>NZ_CP113836.1:0-4800000 GCF_026802195.1 Amycolatopsis cynarae
CCTTCGCCGGGGCCTTGACCTTCTTCAGCGACAGCGTCGGGATGCGGCTGATCAGCAGCAACGAGACCGCGACCGTCCAGACCCACACCACGGGTTCCGACGCCCACCAGCCGTTGCCGAACTGGAGGGTGAGGATCAGCGGCAACAGCGCCAGCAGGCCGCCGGCCGGCGCCGGGACACCGACGAAGAACTCGTTCGCGTAGGGCGGTTTCTCCGCCTCGAGGAGGGTGTTGAACCGGGCCAGCCGCAGCACCATGCAGACCGCGAAGACCAGCGTGGTGATCCAGCCGAAGCCCTGCGGATCGGTGTGCCAGATGTAGAGCACCAGCGCCGGCGCGACACCGAAGGAGATCGCGTCGGACAGGGAGTCCAGCTCGGCGCCCATCTTGGAGGTCGCGTCCAGTAGCCGGGCGATGCGGCCGTCGAGGCTGTCGAACACCGCGGCGACGCCGATGGCGCCGATCGCCAGCACGTAGTTGTGGCTGAGCGCGAACTGCACCGCGGACAGGCCCGCGGCCAGCGCGAGCACGGTGATCGCGTTCGGCAGCAGGCGCACGCTCGGAGTCATCGCCCGGACCATGGCTACTTCCTCCCCTGGGGAAGCTCGGCGAGCGGGGTTTCGCCGCCGATCGTGCGCTGGCCCTTGCTGACCAGCACCCGGCTGCCCGGAGGCAGGTAGAGGTCGACGCGCGAGCCGAAGCGGATCAGGCCGTAGGTCTGGGCGGCGTCCACCTTGTCGCCCTCCTGGACCTGGCAGACGATGCGCCGGGCCACCAGGCCGGCGATCTGCACGACCACCAGTTCATGGCCGTCGACGGTGCGGAGCAGCAGCGAGTTGCGCTCGTTGTCGTCGCTGGCCTTGTCGAGGTCCGCGGAGAGGAACTTGCCGGGGCGGTAGGCGACGCGCTCCACGATGCCGGTGGCGGGGGCACGCTGGACGTGCACGTCGAACACGGACAGGAAGATGCTGACGCGCATCCGCGGCTCGGCGGGAAGGCCGAGCTCCGGTGGCGGGGTGGCCTCCTCGATCAGCGACACGAGCCCGTCGGCCGCGGCGAGGGCGAGGCCGTCGCGGGCCGGGGGCACGCGACGCGGTTCACGGAAGAACGCCGCGGTGGCGAGGGTGGCCAGCCCGGCGACCGTGCCCAGTGGCTTGGACAGCCGGCGCAGCAGCAGCGTCGCGGCGATGCCTCCCGCCACGAAGGGGCGGCCCGCGGGATGCATCGGGGGGAGGGTTTCGCGGGCCAGCTGCACCGCGTGGCGGAAGGGGTTGCTCGCCTGCTCCGGCAGGTTGAGGCTCATCTGGTTCCCATGCGTCGGTTCAAACGGTGACCGGTGTGGACCGGGGTGTCCGACGAGCCGCCGACAGTCGATGGCGCCTCGCCCGCCGAACACATCCCGGCATTGTGCCGATCCGGACATCCACGCTACCGCCCGGCCGCCATGGCCGGTGCCGCGTCCCGTGTGCCTGCCACATCTTGCCCGCCCTGACGCCGCGCAACACACCCAAACGGGTGAAGGCCACAGCGATTTCTGTTAACGCAGGGTTCGGCTGGACGATGCAGAACGTAGTTGACGCAGAAAGGACCGGTCATGCTACCGCCATACGGCACGCTCGACGAACACCTCGCCGAGTTGTTCGACGCGTGGTGGCGTGATGTGCACAGTGAGCCGATACCGGAGCTGGTCGGGCTGCCGGACGCGCTCGCGATACTGCGAGGCGATGCCGAGGGGCGGGTGAGTCCGCCGACGGTGCTCCACTCATGAGGTGGCCCCGGCACCCTGCCGGGCCCGGGGCCGTGCTCGTGGTGAGGAAGCGAGGGGTCAGAAGCCGTCGCACGAAGCGGTGGCCATGGTGCCCTGCGCGGTGGCGGTCTTCGACTCCTTGCCGTCCACCACCACCTTGCAGGCCACGCTCCCGCCATCCATGCCGGTGGTCACCGTCAGCGTGCCGCCCTTGCCGAGCCCCTTGACCGTGACGTCCTTCGACCGCGGCAGGGTCTTCGGCTGCTCCTGGCTCGTCGACGAGCCCCCGTCACCGAAGGTGCTGTAGGTGACGGTGGTGTCTTTCGGACTCCCTACGGGTTCCTACACGGAGCTCGTGATCAAGGCCCTGACCAGGCGGAATGCCTTCCGGCTCCGTCACGCTCCCTGGCGCAGGGGCGGGTATGTCCCCCGACGACATACCCGCCCGGCGGGGCGGTCCCGGGCCGTGCCGCTCGGAAGCTTAGTGCGCGGCAAACCGGCCGGTGACGATTTGCCGACAAGTTGTTACAAATGGTCACCGGAGGCGACTGGTGATCAGCCGCAGTGCACCGAGCAGCACGACGGCGTGCCCTCAAGGTGGCCTTGAGGGCGTCGACCACGCGGGCCCAGCGCCCAGCTCGCCCCAGGCCGGTCAGAAGAGCAGGACGTCGACTTCGGTTCCTTCGGGGGCCTCGGTGACCTCCTCCGGCAGCACGATCAGGCAGTTGGCCTGGGTGAACGCGGCCAGCAGATGGGAGCCGGGGCCGCCGCGCGGGCCCACCTCACCGGTCACTTCGCCCTCGTGGTGCCAGTAGTAGCCGCGGCGGAACTGCTTCCGGCCCGACGGCGACTTCAGGCCCTCGGTCAGCCGCGCCCGCACCCGCCTGCGGTCCACGTCGGCGTGTCCCAGCGCGGCGAGCAGCGCGGGCCGGAGGAACACCTCGAACGACACCAGCACGCTCACCGGATTGCCGGGCAGGCTCACCACCGGGACGCCGTGCCAGCGGCCGTTGCCCTGGGGCCCGCCCGGCTGGATCGCGACCTTCGCGAAGGTCACCCCGAGCCCGGTCAGTGCGTCCTTGACCACCTCGTACGCGCCCGCGCTCACCCCGCCGGAGGTGACCACCAGATCGGCCGAGGCCAGTTTCGGTTCGATCGTCGCGCGGAAGGTGGGCACGTCGTCGACCACACTGCGCACCACCTCCACCTCGCAGCCGAGAGCCCTGATCGCCGCGGCCAGCATGACGCTGTTGGACTCGTAGATCTGCCCGTGCCGCAGCGGTGCCGGGGGTACCACGAGCTCGGAACCGGTGGAGACCACCAGCACCCGCAGCGGGCGGTGCACGGACAACCGGTCCAGACCGACCGCGGAGGCCAGCCCGAGCTGCGCCGGTCCCAGCACGGTTCCCCGGTGCAGCGCGACGGCGCCCTGCTTGACGTCTTCGCCGGTGCGGCGCAGATGAGTGCCGGGGGTGCTCGCGTGCCGGATCAGGACCCGTTCGGTGCCGCCGTCGGTGTGCTCGACCATGACCACGCTGTCCGCGCCGGGCGGGAGCGGCGCGCCGGTCATGATGCGGTGCGCGGTGCCAGGCAGCAGCACGGGCACGTCCGTGCGCCCGGCCGGGATGTCCTCCGCGACCGGCAGTTCGACCGGGCGGTCCTGGCTCGCGCTCGCGACGTCCACCGCACGGACCGCGTAGCCGTCCATCGCCGAGTTGTCGAACGGCGGCAGCGAGACACCGGCGGGCACGTCCTCGGCGAGCACGAGCCCCGCGCAGTCGGCGAGCGGGAGGCTCACCGCCGGGGCGGTGCCGAGCAGTTCGGTGATCGTGGCGCGGTACTGGTCTACGGAGATCACGTGCACATCCTCCCCCGCCGGTACCGGCATGCAACACTCTCCCCGTTTCGTTCGGGTTCGGTGGGGGAGGTTCGGTGCAGGTCCACACCCGGCACACGCCCGCCTTCGGCGTGGCGCGGGTCCGGCTGGCGCCCGGCGAGGCCGTGCAGGCCGCGGCGGACACGGTGATCGCGAACAGCTTCGGGATCACCGAGGTTTCGCCGGCCAGAGGCGGGCTCCGCGCGCACGGCAAGGGCGCGCCCTCGGTGTTCACCGCACCCGCGGAGGGTGGCTGGCTCGATCTCGCCCCGGCCGGGCCCGGCGACGTCTATCCGCTCGAATTCGACGGCAGGACCGGGTGGAACGTGGCCAAGGAGGCCGTACTGGCCCGGCCCGCCTCGGTGCGTCTCGACCAGCACTGGCGGCCGCTGCAAACGCTCTTCGGGGGTGACAGCGGCTTCCTCGACCACTACGGCGGGACGGGGCCGCTCGTACTGGCCTCCGCCGGGCCGGTGGACGCGCTCAAGCTGGAGCCGGGGGAGTTGATCACGGTGCGGCCGCAGTACCTGCTGGCCTATCCCGATTCGCTGCAGTGCCGGCTCCGGGCGCTGGACCCCTCGGGGCAGCAGTCGATCCGGACCGGGGAAGGGCTTGCGCTCGACTTCGCCGGGCCGGGCACGGTGCTGGTGCAGGCACGCAAGTCCCGCTGAACCGGTCCGGCGGGCCGTCGCAGGGGCCAGGTACCCCGGGCGGGGCCGTCGGAGTGGGCAGGATGTTCCCGTTCGCGTGCAAAATCGCCAGGAAGTATCGCTTTGGCCATTGCCCGGCGCCGTTATTCCGGTAGCGTGATCCGCATCTCGGGATGCCGGCTCGTCTCGGCCTCCCAGCGTTCTTTGTGGCAAGGAGGACGCCGTGGCAGTCGGCACGGTCAAATGGTTCAATTCCGAAAAGGGCTATGGGTTCATCGCCTCCCCGGACGGCCCGGACGTATTCGTGCACTACTCGGCCATTCAGTCCGACGGATTCCGCACCCTGGACGAAGGTGACAAGGTCGAGTTCGAGATCCAGGCGGGTCGCGACGGCCGGAGCCAGGCGGCGGACGTCCGGAAGCTCCCGTAGCGCCTACAGCTAGGCTGCGCTGTGTGACAGGCGACGTGTCGGGGGACCTCACCGGTCGCCGGCTGGGCAACTACCGTATCGACGGAGTGCTCGGCAAAGGCGGCATGAGCGTCATGTACAAGGCCACCGATGTCCGGCTAGGGCGCAAGGTGGCCTTGAAGGTGATCGGTGAGCACCTCGGTGCGGACGCCGAGTTCCGGGAGCGTTTCGTCGACGAGGCGCGCAACACCTCGGCCATCGATCACGCGAATGTCGTGCCGTTGTACGACTTCGGCGAGATCGACGG
Source organism: Amycolatopsis cynarae (assembly GCF_026802195.1). Taxonomy (NCBI): domain Bacteria; kingdom Bacillati; phylum Actinomycetota; class Actinomycetes; order Pseudonocardiales; family Pseudonocardiaceae; genus Amycolatopsis; species Amycolatopsis cynarae. The sequence continues at coordinate 4,989 of NZ_CP113836.1, forward strand.
CATGCACTACATCGCCATGCGCCTGGTCGACGGTGCCGATCTGGCCAGTCTGATCTCGGCGGGGCCGATCGCTCCGGAACGCACGCTGCGCCTGCTCGACCAGGTGGCCGACGCGCTGGACAGCCTGCACAACCGGGGTCTGGTCCACCTGGACGTCAAACCGGCCAACGTGCTGGTCACCAGTCGCGAGTCGGCACGCGAGCACGTCTACGTCGCCGACTTCGGGCTGACCCGGCGCGGCGCCACGGGGCACCGCACCCGCGGTGGGGACTTCCTGGGCTCGCCGACCTACGCCGCGCCGGAGCACCTGCGCGGGGAACCGCTCGACGGCCGCACCGACCAGTACGCGCTGGCCTGCGTGCTGTTCGCCTGCCTGACCGGGAGCCCGCCGTTCAAGGGCGACGTGCCCACGGTGATCAAGGGGCATCTCGCCAGTGAGCCGCCCGCGGTATCGCGACTCGTCGCGCTGCCGTCCGCGGTGGACGACGTCGTCCGCAAGGGCATGGCGAAGAATCCGGCCGACCGTTACGACAACTGCGTGGAGCTGATCTCCGCGGCGCGCAAGGCACTGGGGCCTGCCGCGGCTTCGCAGACTCCGCCAGGAGCGCCGCACACGACCGCACCACGGGGAGAGGTGGGCCAGATGCAGCCCTACGGACAGCAACCAGGACAGCAACCAGGACCGCAGCCGGGGTGGGGCCCGCCGCAGATGCCGCCCCAGCAGTCGCCGCAGCAGATGCCCCAGCAAATGCCCCAGCAGCAGGCGCCGATGCCGCAGCAGCCGTACGGCCCGCCGCAGGGGTATCAACAGCAGCAGCCCGGTTACGGGCCGCCGCCCGGCTATGGCCCGCCGCAGCAGTTCGGCCCGCCGCAGCAGTCCGGCTTCGGCTCACCCTCGCCGTTCGGGCAGCCGCAGCCCGGCTTCCCGCAGGAGGAGAAGGGCGGCAGGAACCTGGCGTGGCTGTGGATCGGCCTCGCGGTGCTCGTGGTCGCCGGTGGCGTGATCGCGGCCATCCTCCTGCTGGGCGGCAAGGACAGCGGTGACGGTGGAACCGGGGGTACCGGGACGACGACCGCGCCCAACATCCAGGTCGGCCCGACCGGAAGGCCGTCCGCGTCGACGGGTGCGTCGTCCTCTGCCGCGGAGCCGCCGGAGCGGGTGTCGATCAAGCCCTCCGCCTGAACGGGCCGCGTTCGCTCGAAAGCGGTGACCCGGAGGTGTCGATCCCGGGGGCGCATGACCTGCGCTTCTTGCACTCTGAGGTCGAGAGTGCTAAACACGGAATTGGCACTCGACGCCGTCGAGTGCTAGGTGGGTGGTCACCGATCGCTCACCTGAAGGTCGGGACGGTGAGGCCGGACTCGGGCGGAATCCGAGCACGGTCGTCCGTCGCGGGCACCGAGCCTGGCCGAAGGACGTGTCCTGCTGCTGGCATCACAACCGGACCACGCAGCGCCCAATACCGGAGGACAACACCGCAATGGCCAAACTGATCGCGTTCGACGAGGACGCCCGCCGTGGTCTTGAGCGCGGCCTCAACACCCTCGCCGAAGCCGTCAAGGTGACGCTTGGCCCCCGTGGCCGCAACGTCGTGCTCGAGAAGAAGTGGGGCGCGCCGACCATCACCAACGACGGCGTCTCCATCGCCAAGGAGATCGAGCTCGAGGACCCGTGGGAGAAGATCGGGGCCGAGCTCGTCAAGGAAGTTGCCAAGAAGACCGACGACGTCGCGGGTGACGGCACCACCACCGCCACCGTGCTGGCCCAGGCGCTGGTGCGCGAGGGTCTGCGCAACGTCGCCGCCGGTGCCGACCCGATCAGCCTCAAGCGCGGCATCGAGACCGCCGTCGAGGCCATCGTCGAGCAGCTGCACAAGGCCTCCAAGGAGGTCGAGACCAAGGAGCAGATCGCTTCCACCGCCTCGATCTCGGCCGCGGACCGCACCATCGGCGAGCTGATCGCCGAGGCGCTGGACAAGGTCGGCAAGGAAGGCGTCGTCACCGTCGAGGAGTCGAACACCTTCGGGCTCGAGCTGGAGCTCACCGAGGGTATGCGCTTCGACAAGGGCTACGTCTCGGGTTACTTCGTGACCGACCCGGAGCGTCAGGAAGCGGTCCTCGAGGACCCGTACATCCTGCTCTTCGGCTCGAAGATCTCGAACATCAAGGACGTGCTCCCCGTCCTGGAGAAGGTCATGCAGTCCGGCAAGCCGCTGCTGATCATCGCCGAGGACGTCGAGGGCGAGGCCCTGGCCACCCTGATCGTCAACAAGCTCAAGGGCACCTTCAAGTCCGTGGCCGTCAAGGCGCCGGGCTTCGGTGACCGCCGCAAGGCCATCCTGCAGGACATCGCGATCCTGACCGGTGGCCAGGTGATCAGCGAGGACGTGGGCCTCAAGCTGGAGAACGCCGACCTGGCCATGCTGGGCCGTGCGCGCAAGGCCGTCATCACCAAGGACGAGACCACCATCGTCGAGGGTGCCGGCGACGCCGACCAGATCCAGGGCCGCGTCAACCAGATCCGCGCCGAGATCGACAACTCCGACTCGGACTACGACCGCGAGAAGCTGCAGGAGCGCCTGGCCAAGCTGGCCGGCGGCGTGGCCGTGATCAAGGCCGGTGCCGCCACCGAGGTCGAGCTGAAGGAGCGCAAGCACCGCATCGAGGACGCGGTGCGCAACGCTAAGGCCGCCGTCGAGGAGGGCATCGTCGCCGGTGGTGGCGTCGCCCTGCTGCAGGCTTCCAAGGCCGCGTTCGCGGGCCTCAAGCTCGAGGGCGACGAGGCGACCGGTGCCAACATCGTCAAGATCGCGGTGGAGGCTCCGCTCAAGCAGATCGCCATCAACGCCGGCCTCGAGGGCGGCGTCGTGGCGGAGAAGGTCAAGGGCCTCCCGGAGGGCCACGGCCTCAACGCCGCGACCGGCGAGTACGAGGACCTGGTCGCCGCCGGCGTCATCGACCCGGCCAAGGTGACCCGTTCCGCGCTGCAGAACGCGGCTTCGATCGCGGCTCTGTTCCTGACCACCGAGGCTGTCGTCGCCGACAAGCCGGAGAAGGCTTCGGCCGCTCCGGGTGCCGACGCCGCCGGTGGCATGGGCGGCATGGACTTCTGAGTCACGCCGCACGGCAGTAGTCACACGGCAAAGGCCCGGGCTTCGTGCCCGGGCCTTTTGCTGTGCCTATTCGGTCTGGCCTTCTTGGGTGGGACAGGCGGTGTCCGGAGTGTGGCGGTCAGATGGCGTCCGCCGAGGTGTCCTCGGGCATGAGGATCCAGCAGATGGCGTAGAGCAGGATCGGGGTCCCGACCCCCAGCACCGTGGCCACCACGAGCAGGATCCGCAGGATCGCCGCGTCCACACCGAGCAGTCGGGCCCAGCCGCCGCACACCCCGGCGATCATCTTGTCGGTCGAGCTCCGGCGAAGCTTCTTGGTGTCCGTGTCGTTCGTCATGACTTCATCGTCGTCCCCGCCGGGCCGGACGACATCGGGGAACAGCCCTGACCCGACCCGGGTTTTCACCCCTAGCTGGAGTGACTCCACCGTTAAGGTCGGTAGGCATGGCGGGATCTTTGCTGGGTACCGAGGTGCGCCGGGTCGAGGACCCGGAACTGCTCCGCGGCCAGGGCACCTACGTGGACAACCTCCGGTTCGACGGCGCGCTGTACGTCGCGTTCCTCCGCTCGCCGTTCGCGCACGCGCTGATCAACGGGATCGACACCGGCGAGGCGGAAAAGGCCTCCGGGGTGGTGGCGGTGTACACCGCCGCCGACCTCGACCTGCCGCCGCTGCCCGTGTTCATCGAAGTGAACGCCCTGTGTGAGCGCCACGGGCTGGCGAAGGACCGGGTGCGGTTCGCCGGCGAGCCGGTCGTCGCGGTGGTCGCCGAAACGGCGGTCGCGGCCGCGGACGCACTGGAACTGGTGGACGTCGACTACGAGCCGCTGCCCGCCGCGATCGACGTGGAGGCGGCGCTCGAACCCGGCGCGCCCGTCCAGTTCCCGGAACTGGGTTCGAACGTCGCCGCGGGCAACCGCGACGCACACGACGACGTGCTGGACGGGGCGGACGTGGTGGTGCGTGCCCGGATCGAGAACCAGCGGCTCGCGGTGGCGCCCATGGAGGGCAACGCGATCGTGGCCCTTCCCGGCGATGACGACTTCGATGCCACGGTCTACGTGTCCACCCAGATGCCCCACGGGCTGCAGGGCATGGTGGCGAAGGTGTTCGGCTGGCCGCGGGAGCGCGTCCGGGTCGTCACGCCGCACGTCGGCGGTGGTTTCGGCGGCAAGGCGGGCATGATCCCCGAGCACGCGGTGGTCATCGAGGCGGCGCGGCGCCTCGGGCGCCCGGTGCGCTGGACCGAGACCCGCTCGGAGAACCTCCAGGCGATGCCGCACGGCCGGGCACAGGTGCAGTACGCCGAGCTGGGGCTGCGGGCGGACGGCACGATCAGCGGACTGCGGTGCCGCGTGATCGGTGACGCGGGCGCGTACGCGGGCTTCGGCGGCGCACTGGCCCTTGGACCGACCCGCACCATGGCCCAGGGGGTCTACCGCATCCCGAAGATCAGCTACGCGGGCATCGCCGCGCTCACCAACACCACACCCGTCGGTGCGTTCCGCGGCGCGGGCCGCCCGGAAGCGGCGGCCATGCTGGAGCGGCTGATGGATCTGGCGGCCGCCGAGCTCGGCCTCGATCCCGTCGAGATCCGGCGGCGGAACTTCCTGCGCCCCGACGAGTTCCCGTTCACCACGATCAGCGGGGCGAGCTACGACAGCGGCGACTACGACCTGCCGCTGACCGAGGCGCTGCGCCTGGCCCGCTACGACGAACTGCGGGTCGAACAGGCCCGCCGGATCGAGGCCGGGGAAACGGTGCTGCTCGGGATCGGGGTGAGCGCGTACGTCGAGATCACCGGCGGCGGTGCGGGCGAGTACGCCTCGGTCGAAGTGGACACCGACGGCGGCGCGTCGATCAAGGTCGGCACCTCCGGACACGGCCAGGGGCACCCCACCTCGTTCTCCATGATCGTGGCGGACCTGCTGGGCATCCCGATGGAGAAGATCGGTTTCCTCCAGTCCGACACGGCCAGGGTGCCGCGCGGCAGCGGAACCGGTGGCTCCCGTTCCCTCCAGATCGGCGGCAGCGCGGTCCGCGAAGCGGCGGAACTGGTGCTGCGGCGGGCGAAGGAGATCGCCGCGGCCCGGTTGGAGGCCGCCGTCGAGGACATCGAGGTCGCCGGAGACGGCGGGCTCGGCGTCGCCGGGGTCCCCGGCGCGACGGTGACCTGGGCCGAGGTGGCGACCATCGCCGCCGAGTCCGGGCAGCCGCTGGCCGAGGAGACCGACTTCAAACCGGGCGGGGCGACCTTCCCGTTCGGCGCCCACGTTTCCGTCGTCGAGGTGGACACCGAGACCGGGTACGTCCGGCCGCTGCGGCACATCGCGGTCGACGACTGCGGACGCGTGCTCAACCCGCTGCTCGTGCGCGGGCAACAGCACGGCGGTGCGGTGCAGGGGATTTCCCAGGCGCTGTGGGAACAGGTGCGCTACGACGAGGACGGCAACCCGGTGACCGCGACCTTCGCCGACTACCTGATCCCCTCCGCGGCGGACGTCCCCGACCTGATCGCGGCGAACACCGAGACGCTCACCCCCAGAAATCCCTTGGGCGCCAAGGGAATCGGTGAATCCGCGACGGTCGGGTCCACTCCCGCCGTGCAGAACGCGGTGGTCGACGCCCTGCGGCACCTCGGGGTGCGGCACATCGATATTCCCGCGACACCGCAACGGGTCTGGCGTGCCATCCAGTCCGCCCGCCAAGGCGCACCGGACCCGTGGTGGCGGGAACCGCCCGCGGTGTTCGACACGCTGCCGGTACGCGAGGAGGCCAAGTCAGCCGACGCCGACGAGGCGGTCGCCTAGATAGAATCAATCGGGCACAACCCTGCGTGCCGGTTTCACGTCTTCCTCTCCGAACCGAGTTGCTACTACTGTTCGGGGGGTTGCTTCCCATGAAGCGCACAAAGGTCGTCGGAATCACGGCAGCCGCAGCGGCACTGCCCTTGTTGCTGGGGGCCTGCCAATCGTCCTCTTCTGCGTCCTCTTTGGTCACTTCTTCCACGGCCGCCGCTCCGGTGGGCGCGCCCGCCTCCGCCACGGCCGGTACCCTGGGGACTGCGGGTACCGACTCGACATCGGCACGGACCGGCGGGGGTGGGCCGACCGGTGGGTTGCCAGGCAACGTGTCGACTCCCCGGTGCCACACCGCTGATTTGAGCGCCCAGCTGGGAGCGCAGAAGATGACCCTCGAGGGCGACCAGATGGCCGTGTTCTTGGTCTATACCAATATGTCCAGCCACGACTGCACCATGTACGGTTTCGGCGGGGTCGATCTGCACGGGCCGGACGACCCGCAGAACGGTCCCGTGTACTCGCTGCGCCGGTCGTCCGAGACACCCGAACTGGTCCGGCTGACCCCGGGTGCCAGCGCTCACGTGACGGTCACCTACCTGCGGGGCAGCGGGACCCCGGCGCCCGACAACGACATTTGGCGGCCGTCCTCGCTGGTCGTCACCCCGCCGGACGAGACCACCCAGCTGACCGTGCCGTGGACAGCCGGTGACGCCGTCCAGCGGCAGGATTCGGCCACGCATCCCGGCACGTACATCGGGCCGGTCGCGGCGGGTGTCGACTGACCGTGGATTCAGGCGGTGAGCGCGCGGACCCGTGCCAGGCGGTCGAGCCAGGCCTCGCGAGTGGCGTCGTCGGCGGCGAAGCGCGCGGCGAGGCCGGGTTCGGGAGCGGTGCGCGGCACCGGCAGGTAACCGTCCACAGGCGACAGTGAGTCGGCGGTGACGTCGCCGGTGAGCAGTGAGCGGGTGCCAAGGCCGCAGGCGAAATCGAGGCTGGGCAGGGCACCCGCCAGCGCCAGCCCCGCCGCGAGGCCGACACTGGTTTCCACGGCGGAGGACACCACGCACGGCAGGCCGCACGCTTCGGCGACCTCCAGTGCCCGCCGCACACCGCCGAGCGGCGCGACCTTCAGCACCGCGATGTCGGCCGCCCCGGCCACCGCGACGCGCAACGGGTCTTCGGCGCGGCGGATCGATTCGTCCGCCGCGATCCGCACCGTCACCCGGCGGCGGACCGCGGCCAGCTCCGCCAGCGAAACACAGGGCTGTTCGACATATTCGAGCCCGCCCGCCGCCCGGTCGAGCTCCCCGATCGCCTTGACCGCGGTGTCGACGTCCCAGGCCATGTTGGCGTCGACGCGGATCGCCCCGCCCGCCCCCAGCGCGTCCCGGACCGCGGCCACCCGGTCACAGTCCTCGGCGACGGAGGACCGCGGGTCGGCCACCTTCACCTTCGCCGTGCGGCAGCCCGACTCCGCCGCCAGCTCGTAAGCCCGCTCGGGCGCCACGACCGGGATGGTGGTGTTCACCTCGATGCGGTCGCGCACCGGCTCCGGCCAGCCCCGTTCGGCCGCTTCGAGTGCCGCGGCCAGCCAGGGCACGCTCTCACTGTCCGAATAGTCCCCGAACGGACAGAACTCGCCCCAGCCTGTCTGCCCTCGCAGCAGCACGCCCTCCCGGACGGTGATGCCGCGAAACCGGTTGTGCAGGGGGATGGCGTAGACGAAGTCCATGTCCTCATTGTCGTCCGGCACTCCCGCCACCCCCGCCACAGGCCGCACATCTCGGGCCGGTTGCGGCATGTTTCACCCTCGCGGGCAAGCGGGTACGCCAAGTGTGCAAGAGATTTCTGCCGAACGAGGAAGGAGTGCGTGATCGTGGCCAACGAGCTCGCGGGCAGGCGGGTGGCCTTTCTGGTGGCCCCGGAAGGCGTCGAGCAGGTGGAGCTGACGAAGCCCTGGTCCGCGGTCGAGGAGGCAGGCGGGCGACCGGAGCTCGTCTCCACCAAATCCGGCCACATCCAGGCCTTCAACCACCTCGACAAGGGTGACACCTTCCGGGTGGACAAGGTGGTCGGCGAGGTGTCGCCGGACGACTACGACGCGTTGGTACTGCCCGGCGGCGTGGCCAACCCGGACTTCCTGCGGACGGTACCCGAAGCGGTGCGATTCGCGGGCGCGTTCTTCCGGCAGGAAAAGCCGGTCGCGGCGATCTGCCACGCCTCGTGGACACTCGTCGAGGCGGACGTGGTGCGCGGGCGGCGGATGACCTCGTGGCCGAGCCTGCGGACCGACCTGCGCAACGCCGGCGCCGACTGGGTGGACCAGGAGGTCGTGGTGGACAACGGTTTCGTCACCAGCCGGAACCCGCGCGACCTGCCCGCCTTCTGCGGCAAGCTGGTCGAGGAGTTCGCGGAGGGCAAGCACCACGCCAAGGCAGGCGTCTGACGAGAGGACTGGGGACCGGGCACCCCTTGCAGAGCGGGGTGGACGGCAGGGCGTTCCCCGAGCGGGAGCGCCCTGTCATCATGCGCACAGCTTTTCGGTCAGGGTTAGTGCGTCGAACGGCGCTCGCACCTTGGCGTCGTTGTCGAAATAGACGTACACGTCGCGCACCCCGGCCTGCCAGCGCCGGATCTTGGCGGCCCAGTTCGTCAGCGCCTCGTCCCGGTAGCCGCTGGCGTAGAGCTCTTCGTCGCCGTGCAACCGGATGTAGACGAAGTCCGCGGTGACCTCCTCCAGGGTCAGCCAGGTACCGGCGGAGTCCGACACCACCGAGGCGATCTCGTTGTCGCGTAAGAACTTGGGGAAGGCGGGATCGCGAAAACTGGAGTGCCGGACCTCCAGTGCGTAGCGCAGCTTCCTGGTGGTGCCCGGTTTCGTGTAAGCCTCTACCTTCAGTTTGCCGTCGTGCTTTTTGGCAAGTGCGGCGGCCGCTCGCGTCGTTCTGGGCAGCAGCGCGAAGAAGGCGCCCAGCACTTCGGGGTCGAAGGCCATCGTGGGCGGGAGCTGCCAGAGGATCGGCCCGAGCTTGTGACGCAACGCGAGCACCCCGGAGGCGAGGAAGTTGGCCAGCGGCGTCTCGACCTCCTTGAGCCGCTTCATATGCGTGAGATACCGGCTTCCCTTGACGGCGAACACGAAGTCCTCCGGGGTCTGGTCGAACCAGGAGCGGTAGAGCTCGGGGCGTTGCAGGGAATAGAACGAGCCGTTGATCTCGGCCGTGTTCATCCTGCCGGAGAGGTATTCCAGCTCACGGCGCTGCACCAGGCCCTTCGGGTAGAAGGTGCCGCGCCAGGCCGGATACCGCCAGCCCGAGGTTCCGATCCGAAGTTCCGCGATCGCCGGTCACCACCCTGATATCCTGGGCCTCACCCGCATCGGCACCCGTTTCAGTCCCAGGAGAAGCGCCAGTGGCGCCGGTGGACCAGGCCGGCGGCGTACTCGCGGAGATTTCCCGGCTGCCCGGAGAAGGTCCGCACGGAGAACGCGCGATGCTCGGCCGCGACCACCAGTGCGCGGCTCTGCAGCCGCGGCGGCGCCGCGACGGACAGTTCCAGTTCGTCGAACCCGAGCACGATCAACGTCGCGCCGAAGCGCTCCTCCCAGCTGCGCAGCACCGCGGAGAGCGCGGCCACCCGGTCCGTCGACTTGATCATGCCGGTCCAGCCGAGCGCGGCCGGGACGTCGGCGGGCCGCTCCACCGCGACCAGGCCGAGGCGGTAGGAGCCGCGGCGGGCCAGGATGGAGCCGGTGTTGCCCGCCTCGGCGAAGGGATCCACCCGCAGTGTCGACCTCCTGGCCAGCCCGGGGAAGACCGAACCGAAAGGGCGCAGGCAGCCGACGCCCGCGGAGCAGCAGAACGGGTCCCACCAGCGGGCCAGGGTCTCCCCGGCGTCGATCCCGGGCACGTCGTGGACCGCCGGGGCGAGACGCTCGCGGTCGTCGATCCAGTCCTCACCGTTGGCGGCGAAGCGCTCGTCCCGAGGCACGAGGACCGGCCACAACCCGGAGTCGGCGAAGGCGGCGATGCAGGCGCGGTAGTGCCCCGGCTCGGCCAGCGGCCGGTCGGTCAGCCAGATCGGACCGTGCCAACGGCCCGCCGGCAGGTCCAGGCCCGGGATGATCTGGCAGGAAGCGGCGGTGGTCATCTGTACCCCTCGCGGTAGGTCTTTCACCAACGATTCCGAACACTAGTTCGAGGGTACGACATTTTTCGGCGTGCGGTGGCGGGCGTACCCCAGCAGGGCGAGCACCAGGACCCAGCCGCCGGTGACCGCCGCCGAGATCGGTGCGAGCAGGAACAGGCGATGCCACAGCACCAGCGGCAGGACCGCGGGAACCAGGCACAACGCCACGGTGAGCGGCAGCCTGGCCGGCCATCGCCGGGCCGCGAGCAGCGGCAGGGCGCCCAGTACGATCGCCGCCAGCCCGTACAGCGACCGCGGGTCCCCGTCGGACAGCCACAGCACGAGCCAGGTCAGTCCGGGCAGCGCGGCCAGCACGAACACCACCCACAGCAGGTGCCCGGCAAGGCGCTCCACCGTGTCCGGCTGGACGCGCACCGCGATCAGGAACGCCCCCACGGCCAGCACTCCCATCGCGACGACAGCGGCGATCAGCAGGGCCGGGACCAGCTGCTGGAGGCTGTTCGCGCCCAGGACGTGGGCGGCGGCGAACCCGCTGATCGCGCCGGCCGCGGCCGCGGCGAGCAGTGCGGTCGCGAAGCGGGGTGTCAGGTCCGGGTCGGGTCGGTGCTTCAACACCGCCCGTGGGTTCCCCGGATCACGGAAATCCACACCTCTCTGACCCTGCGTGTTCGGGATGCCCTGAAGGTCGCCGTGAGGGGACCCCTCACGGCAAACGGGTACCCGCTCACGGGTCAGTCCGGGTCGCTGGTGAGGTAGGAGTCGGCGTCGCGGATGGTGTAGGCGTAGCCCTGCTCGGCGAGGAAGCGCTGGCGGTGCGCGGCGTACTCGGTGTCGAGGGTGTCGCGCGAGACGACCGAGTAGAAGTGCGCCTGCCTGCCGTCCCCCTTGGGGCGCAGCAGCCGCCCGAGCCGCTGGGCCTCCTCCTGGCGCGAGCCGAAGGTGCCGGAGATCTGGATCGCCACCGAAGCCTCGGGCAGGTCGATGGAGAAGTTGGCCACTTTGGACACCACGAGCCGGTCGAGCTCGCCGCGCCGGAACGCGTCGAACAGGGTTTCCCGCTCCTTGTTGCTGGTGGCACCCTGGATCACCGGTGCGTCGAGTTCCGAGCCAAGGCGTTCGAGCTGGTCGAGGTAGGCGCCGATGACCAGGGTCGGCTCACCGGCATGCTTGTCCACAATGGACCTGATCACCGGGATCTTGGTGTCCGCGGTGGCCGCCAGCTTGTACTTCTCCTCCGACTCGGCGGTGGCGTACCGCAGGCGCTCGTCGTCGGTGAGCGTCACCCGCACCTCGATGCACTCGGCCGGGGCGATCCAGCCCTGTGCCTCGATGTCCCGCCACGGGACGTCGTACCGCTTCGGGCCGATGAGCGAGAACACGTCGCCCTCCCGCCCGTCCTCCCGGACGAGGGTGGCGGTCAGGCCGAGTCGCCGCCGGGACTGCAGGTCGGCCGTCATCCGGAAGACCGGGGCGGGCAGCAGATGGACCTCGTCGTAGACGATCAGGCCCCAGTCCCGCGAGTCGAACAGTTCCAGATGCTTGTAGACGCCCTTGCTCTTGCGCGTGATCACCTGGTAGGTGGCGATGGTGACCGGGCGGATCTCCTTCTTCTCCCCGGAGTACTCGCCGATCTCGTCTTCCGTGAGGGAGGTCCTCGCGACCAGTTCCCGCTTCCACTGGCGGCCGGCGACGGTGTTGGTCACCAGGATCAGCGTGGTCGCCCCCGCCCGCGCCATGGCGGCCGCGCCGACGAGGGTTTTCCCGGCGCCGCAAGGAAGAACCACCACTCCGGAGCCGCCCGCCCAGAACGCGTCCGCGGCCTTGCGCTGGTAGTCCCGCAGCGTCCAGTCCGTTTCCTCCAACGCGATCGGATGCGCCTCGCCGTCGACGTACCCGGCCAGGTCCTCCGCGGGCCAGCCGACCTTCAGCAGCGCCTGCTTGAGCCTGCCGCGTTCGGAGGGGTGCACGACGACGGTGTCGTCGTCGATGCGCGCGCCGAGCATCGGGCTGATCTTCTTGTGCCGCAGCACCTCCTCCAGCACCGCGCGGTCGATGGTGGTCATCACCAGGCCGTGGGCGGGGTGGTTGGTGATCTGCAGCCTGCCGAAGCGGCCCATGGTGTCCACGATGTCGATCAGCAGCGGCTGCGGCACCGGGAAGCGGGAGTAGGAGGTCAGCGCGTGCACCACCTGCTCGGCGTCGTGCCCGGCGGCGCGCGCGTTCCACAGCGCGAGCGGCGTGATCCGGTAGGTGTGCACGTGTTCGGGCGCGCGTTCCAGTTCGGCGAAGGGCGCGATCGCGATCCGGGCGTCCTCGGCCCGCGCGTGGTCGACCTCGAGCAGGACGGTCTTGTCGGATTGAACGATCAGCGGGCCATCAGTCACGTCTTCCTTTATACGGCGTGCCCCACACGGCAGCCCGGCCGAAACGCGGAGCCAGGGCCTGTTTCGAAGCGGCGGAGCCGCTTGCTGTGGGCTGTCGGCTTGCACCGCTCAGGAGCCAGCGGAGCGGGGGAGCAGGGCGGAGACATCAAGCCGCCCGTCGAGCATGCCCATGCCGTGCATGAGGTCGGCGACCCGCTGGAGCCGGACGCCGCTGAGGGAGGTCGGGTACTGGCCGAGCGCCACCAGCGAGGCCGTGGTGCTGTCGATCCCCGCGATCCGGGGCAGCGCGGCCCGCACCAGTGACTGGTCGGCGGCGCGCTGCTGGGCGTCGGCGAGTACGCGCCGGAAGACGACGAGCGTGCGCGGGTTGGCCTGGGCGAACAGGGCGCCCGAGGCGTAGGCCGAGACCGGGAAGTCGAGGGTGGCACCGCGGAAGGAGTCGGCGAGGACGCGGGCGCCGAGGTCCTGCTGGATCTTGGCGAGGTACGGCTCGACCATCAGCGCGGCGTCCACGGTGCCGTCGCCGAGCGCGGCGGGCATGTCCTCGTACCGCCGTGTCACGAACTTGATCCGGTCGGGGTCGCCCCCCGCGGTGGCGAAGATCGAGCGGGCGGCGAGGGTACCCAGGTCCCCGTCGGCGCTGACCGCGATCTTCGGGGCCTTCTTGCTCGCGAGGTCGGTGTACCGCGAGTCCGGCAGGGTCACCAGTGCGACGGTGTACGGCGCCGAGGTGTACGCCTCGCCTTGGAGCTGAAGAGCGGTGCCGCGGGCGACGGCGGTGAAGAGCGTCTCGTCGGTGGCGAAGGCCACGTCGAGCCGTCCGGTGGCCAGCCCGTCCAGTGCGTCCTGCCCGTCGCGCTCCTCCACGAGCCGTACGTCGAGCCCGGCCTTGGCGAACGAGCCGTCGGCGACGGCCAGCCGGAGGGGGGTCGTTTCGATCGGGTTCCCCACACCCACGCGCAACTGGCCGCGCTCGGGGGTGACGGCAGGCTCCGCCGGGCTCGATCCGGATCCGGTGTCGCAGCCCGTAACCAGCACGAGGGCCGCGACCAGTGCGACCGCCACTCCTCGCATACGCCAGCCCCCCGCCGAGTGCACGAATTTGCGAACGTGGGTGGAGCTTAGGATCGAGGGCCAATACCATCGCCAACGGACCACACCAAGAGTAGAGAGCATCTCCGGCCCATGTCCCACATCAGCTCCGCTCTAGTAGGTTAGCGAGTCCATGCCGGTGACGGTCCGTATTCGGTAAGACAGCTAGCGAAGGAAGTTGATGGTCCGTCGGCACAAGCGTCCGGGTGAAGACGGCGTGGCGCGACGGCCGGAGATCCGCGTGGGCGGCCGTTGGCGGCTGCGCAACTGGCGCCTGCGGACGAAGCTCATCGCCGTTCTGCTCGTGCCCGCGCTCACCGTGCTCGCCCTCGCCGGGCTGCACGTGCAGGCCGACCTGGAACACGCCCAGCAGCTCGCGGAGCTGTCCGCGCACGGGCGCGTCGATTCGGGCATCGACACGCTCGTCCACGAGCTGCAGCGCGAGCGTGACCTCAGCGTGCGCTACGTGGCGGCCGGACGCACCGGGGATCTCGGCGAGCTGCGGGATCAGCGCGGCAAGGTGGACGCGGCGGCCGCGGCGGTCGGCAAGGAGCTCGGCGCCCAGCGGGACCGGCTGTCCGATTCCGGGGTGACCGGGTTGCAGGCCACCCTCGCCCGGCTGGACGTGCTCACCGGCCTGCGGTTCGCGACCGAACACTCGAACCTGCCCCCGAACGCCACGCTGCGCTCCTACGGCGAACTGATCTCCGGCGTCCTCGACCTGTCCGACCAGTCGGTCGCCGGTGTCACCGATCCGGACCTCGCGCGCCTGCGGCTGGCGGCGAGCGCGCTCGCGCGCGTGAAGGACCAGATGTCGGTCAAGCGCGCGTTGCTGGCGGACGCGCTCGCCGAGGGGCGGCTGTCCACCGACGGACTGCGGGCCCTGCTCGGCGCGGACGCCGAGCTGGCCGCCGCGCGCAACGACTTCCGCAAGTTCGCCACCCCGGCGCAGCAGCGGATGTACGACGACACGGTGATCGGGCTGATCGTGGACAACGGAAACCACATGGTGGAGTCCGCGATCACCCGCGCCCAGGCGGGGCAGAACCTCGCCGGTCTCGACCCGCAGCAGTGGGAGACCGACGCCACCTACACGGTGAACCTGGCCTACCGGGTGCAGCAGGCGCTGCAGGCCGAGACCCAGCAGCGGTGCGACGCGCTGGCCGCGGACGCTCGCCGGTCCGCGATCATCAACGTGGGTGTCGTGCTCGGCGTGCTGCTGCTGTGCGTGGTGCTCGCGGTGGTGATCGCGCGGTCCCTGCTGCGGCCGCTGCGGGCGCTCAGGCTCGCCGCGCTGGAGGTCGCCGACCACCGGTTGCCTGCGGCGGTCGAGGACATCCTCGCGGACCCGTATCCCGAGTCGCCGGCCCGGCTGCGCGGAATCGACCCGGTGCCGGTGTTCAGCCGGGACGAGCTCGGGCAGGTGGCGCGGGCGTTCGACGCGGTGCACGGCCAGGCGGTGCGGCTCGCCGGGGAACAGGCCCTGCTGCGGGAGAACATCAACGGGATGTTCGTGAACCTGTCGAAGCGCACCCAGGACCTGGTGGAGCGGCAGCTGTCGGTACTGGACCGGATGGAGGCCCACGAACAGGATCCGGAAACCCTCGGCGGGTTGTTCGAACTGGACCACCTGGCCACCCGGATGCGGCGCAACAGCGAGAACCTGCTCGTGCTGTCCGGCCACGATCTCGACGACGGCCGCACCGAACCCGTCGCGGCGGAAGAGATCGTCGGCGCGGCATTGTCCGAAGTGGAGCACTATCAGCGGATCGAGCTCACCGCGACGCCGGATCTGGCCATCGTCGGCGAGGCCACCAGCGATCTGGTGCACGTGATCTCCGAACTGCTCGAGAACGCCACACTGTATTCGCCCGCGGACTCCACCGTCACCGTGGTCAGCTCGGTGACCGAGGACGGCTCGTGGGAGGTGCACATCACCGACCAGGGCGCCGGGATGCCGGAACCGGAGATCCAGCGCGCCAACGCCAGGCTGGCCAAACCGCCCGAGGTCGATCTCGAGGTGTCCCGCCGGATGGGGCTGTTCGTGGTGGCGACGCTGGCGGAGCGGCACGACATCCGGGTCCGGCTGCGGTCGGCCGAGGGCGGCGGACTGGTGGCCACCGTGGTGGTCCCGGCCGGGATCGTGGTGGAACAGCCGGTGGCGGCCGTTCCCGAGCCCCCGCCGGAGATCACCCCGCTTCCCCTGTTGCTGCCCGGCCCGGAACCGGAGCCGGAACCCGCGGCCGAGGAGGACCTCGTGGTGCCGGTCATCCCGGATGCCACCCGCCGCGCGCCGGTCGAGGAGGAACCGGTGCCGGACTGGCCGGAGGAGGACGGCGACCGGCACTTCCTCGAGGACGACGAGCCGACCGAGCGGATGCCCGCCTACCAGGCGGTCCTCTCCCAGTGGTTCCGCACGGGGGAGCACTGGCCCGTTTCCCCGGCTCGGCCCGACCGCGGGGACGAGACCGTCGCCTGGCCCGAGGCGGGCGACGTGGGCGACGCCGAAGACGCCGAAGACGCCGAAGGCGCCGAAGCGGCACCGGAGAAGGCCAACGGCGCCCAGTTCACCGGTGACGTTCCGCTCGATCCGCCCACGCTGCGGCTGGAGCCGGACGCCGTGCGCGGCCGGATGTCGCGCCTGCAGGACGGCGTGAACCGTGCCCGCGAGGTCCGGTCGGGCTTTCTGGGCACCCCGGAGTGAGTGGCGCGAATTCCGCCGTTCGCCCCATCGTTTTCGCCCGCTTGGCGGCCTTTTTCGCGCAATAGGACCGGCGTTCCGCGCCGCTCACGGTGTCCGCACCGAGCACCGATATCGGAACCTGATCATTTCGGGGTGTTGCGCGTGGTGTTCCCTGCGGTAGGTTTCGCGCGGTTTGCTCCCCGAGGAGGTTAACCATTCGCAAAGCGGACGGTGATCTCATTGGTGCGAGGAGTAATCGCTACGGCCGACCATCGATACGTCGCGTCAGGAGCGTCGTGAACATGACACTGAACACCGGTGCTGCCACCACCCGTCGCCGCCTCCTCCGGCTGGCCCTCGGTGCCACCGTCGCCGGACCGCTGGCCACGTCCGCGGGCTGCAGCGTGCTGAACGGTTCGAGCTCCTCGGACGGTTCCGGCGGCTCCACGGGCCTGGAGAAGAGCAAGATCACGGTGGGCATCCTGAGCAGCCAGGGCAGCGCGGGTGCCAAGCTCGCGGAGAAGTTCGGCTACTTCGCCAAGCAGGGTCTCGACGTCACCATCAAGCCGTTCACCGCCGGGCCGCAGGCAGTCCCGGCGCTGCTCGGCGGCGAACTCGACTTCACGGTGATCAACTACGTTTCGTTCTTCCAGGCGGTGGCGGCCAAGACCCTCGACGCGAAGGTCGTGGTGGACGGCAACGCGGCCAACGAGAACTCGGTCGTCGTGGTGGCCAAGCCCGACTCCGGCATCGCGGGTGCGAAGGACCTGGTGGGTAAGAAGGTCGGCATCCAGGCCGCCCAGTCGGTCGCCGAACTGCTGGTGCGCGCCACGCTGAAGGACCACGACGTCGACCCGAATTCGGTCCACTACCTGCCGGTGACCTTCCCCAACATCCCCGCCGCGATCGCCAAGGGCGAACTCGACGCCGGGGTCGAGGTCGAGCCGTTCTTGACCACGGCCGAGCAGAAACAGGGTCTGCAGCCGGTGCTGAAGATCGTCACCGGGTCGACCGCCAACCTGCCGCAGGTCGGCTACATCGCGACCACGAAGTTCGTCAACGCCCATCCGAAGACCGTGGCGGCCTTCCAGCGCGCGATGATCCCGGCCCAGACCGACGCGGCCGACCGGTCGAAGCTGTCGCAGGTGCTGCCCGAGCTGTCCGGTGTCGACCCGGCCACGGCCTCGCTCCTCAACATCGACACGTACCCGACCTCGGTCAACGCGACACAGCTGCAGCGGGTCGTCACGCTGCTGCAGACCTACGGCGGGATGACGGCACAGATCGACGCTAAGGACTACGTCGTCTCCACTCCCCAAGCCTGACGTGCGCACCGCCGCCCGTCGCCTGGCCGGGCTGGCCGCCTTCCTCGCCCCGTGGGAGGCGGCGGCCCGGTCGGGGCTGGTCGATCCGGTCGTGCTGCCGCCGCCGTCGCTCGTGCTCGCCCGCCTCGCCGGGCTGCTCACCGACGCCGAGTTCCTTCGCGACGCCGCCGCCACGCTGCTCGCCTGGCTGATCACCCTCCTGCTCGCCGCGGGGATCGGGATCGCCGCCGGCCTGCTGCTGGGGAGCGTCCGCCCGCTGCGGCTGGCCACCGCCCCGATCATCGAATTCCTGCGGCCGCTGCCCACGGTGGCGCTGATCCCGCTGGCCGTCCTGGTGCTGGGCAGCGGGGCGCAGGCGAAGATCACGCTGGCCACCTTCGCCTCGGTGTGGCCGATCCTGTTCAACACGATGTACGCGCTCGGCGAGTTCGACCGCGGGCTGCTGGACACCGCCCGCGTGTTCCGCACCCCGCGCACGCGGCTGGTCGGCGCGGTGATCCTGCCCGGCATCGCCCCGTTCGTGCTCACCGGCATCCGGCTTTCCGCCGGGATCGGCCTGATCGTGCTGGTGAGCACCGAGTTCCTGGCCGGCAGCGACGTCGGGGTCGGCCGGTTCGTCTACCACCGGGGCAGTACGTCGCTGAGCATGGACGTGGTGCTGGCGGGGACGGCGTTCGTCGGACTGGCCGGTTACCTGGTCAACCTCGCCCTGCTCGCGGCACAGCGGCGCTGGCTGGGCTGGGCGGCCACGGGCGGTGCGGTGTGAGCGGCCGTTGGGCCGTCTTCGCCCGGCGCTGGCTGGTGTTCGCCGCGTTCGTGCTCGCGTGGCAGTGGCTCACCACGAGCCTCGCCGACCCGTATTTCCCGCCCCCCACACGGATCCTCGACGCGGCGAGGCAGGCCTGGCTGTCCGGTCCGGCGAGCGGGCTTTTCCTCACCGACGCGGTGACCGCCGACCTGCTGCCCAGCCTGGGCAGACTGCTGGCGGGCTGGCTGGTCGCGGTCGTGGTGGCGGTGCCGGCCGGGCTCGTGCTCGGCCGTTCACCGAAGCTCACCGACTACGTGTCGGCGATGTTCTCCTTCGCGCGCTCGGTGCCGTCGACCCTGCTGGTGCCGGTGTTCCTGGTGATGTTCGGCATCGGCCCGCGGGCCGAGATCGTGACGATCCTGTGGGGCACGGTCTGGCCGATCCTGCTGAACACGATCGACGGGGCGCGCTCGGTGGACGAGGTCAGGATCGAAACCGCCCGTGCCTTCCGGATCGGCGGGGCGCGGTGGCTTTTCGGGGTGGTGCTGCCGAGCGCCTTGCCGAAGGTGTTCGCCGGACTGCGGTCGGCCCTGTCGATCGCGATCATCCTAATGATCGTTTCCGAGCTGATGGGCAGCGACAGCGGCATCGGCTACCGGATGATCAACGCGCAGGGCGCCTTCCGGCTGCCGGAGATGTGGGCGTGGATCGTGCTGGTCAGCCTGCTCGGCTACCTGTCGAACCTGCTGCTGACGCAGGTGGAACGCCGGGCGTTGGCCTGGCACCCGGGCTTCCGGCCCGAGCGGCTCGGCTCCGGGCTCGCCTGAGTTGCCCCCACCGTTCCGGTCGCGCACTGTGGCGAGGATGGCATCGGGAAGGATCGGCGGGTTCCGTTCGCCGCGGCACCGCGCCTGGTACGACGCGGTCTACGGCGAGGCGCTGCGCACACTGCCCGAACCGGCGGCCGTGCACGACGTGCCGACCGCGTTCGGCGTGGTCCGGGCCTACCGCTTCGGCGACACCGGTGCGCCGGTGGTGCTCCTGCCGGGGCGCGCCGGGACGAGCGTGATGTTCCGGCCCCAGGTGGCGGCGCTCGCCGCGCGGTACCGCGTCCACACCCTCGACCTGCTCGGGGAACCCGGGCGCAGCGAGCAGACCGCGCCGATCCGCACCGCCGCCGATCAGGCGGCGTGGCTGGCGGAAGCGCTTTCCGGGCTCGGGCTCGACCGGCCGCATCTGGTGGGGGTCTCGCTCGGGGGACGGCTCGCGGTCGAACTCGCGCTGCGCGCACCGGACAACGTGGCATCCCTCGGCCTGATCGACCCGGTCGCCACGTTCGCGCCGGTACCGCCGGGGATGATCCTGCGGGCACTCCCGGTCGGGATGCCGCTGGTGTCCAGCTGGGCCCGCCCCCGCTTCCTGACCTGGGTGGACGGCCGGGGCGGCGATGCGGTGGCCGGTGATCCGGCGGGGCGGCTGATCAGCGCGGGGCTGCAGCACTACCGGTTCGCGCTGCCCGCACCGCGGCCGTGCCCGGCTCGCCGTCTGCGCGCGGTTTCGATGCCCACCCTGGTGCTCCTCGCGGGCCGGAGCGTGGTGCACGACCCGGTGCGGGCCCTCGCCCGGGCCCGCGCGCTGGTGCCCGGTGTGGAGGCCGAACTGTGGCCCGAGGCGACACACGCGATCTCGGGCCAGTGCGCGGAGCGCGTCAACGCCCGCCTGCTGCGTTTTCTCTCCCGGTGACGGCCAGGTGGACGTGGAGGACGGTGGGCGTGTCCCCGGCCAGCGCGGTGCGCAGCGCGTCACGGAGTTGCGGCGCCGTCCGTACGTGCCGCCCGGTCACCCCCATGCCCTGCGCGAGTGCCGCGAAGTCGAGATCGCCGAGCTCGGTCCCGGGCACCTTCTCCGCGCCGCCTCGCCTCGCATGCCGCCGCACCGCGGCGTATTCGCCGTTGTCGAGAACGACGAACGTGACGGCCGCTCGCTCCCTCACCGCGGTCCACAGCGCCTGGATTCCGTACATGCTGCTGCCGTCCCCCAGGACGGCGGCGACGCGGCGCGACGGTTCGGCGAGCGCGGCTCCCACCGCGGCGGGCAGTCCGTAGCCGAGCACCCCGCTGGCCATGGTGAGGTAACCGCGCCCGTGCGCCCTGATCGGCAGGTGCCGCTGCATGTCCTGCCGGTGCGTCGGCGCCTCCTCCACCACGAGCGCGTTCTCGGGCAGCAGATCCGCGAGGGTCTGGTAGACGAACGCCCCGGAAAGCCCTTCCGCCGGTTCGGGGAGTCGCGGGGCGCGTGTTTGCGGTTCAGGGGCCGGGCGGGTGGCCTCGGGCACGAGTCCGGTGAGCCGCCGGATCGCGGCGCGGAGCGTGGTCAGCACTCCTGGGGCGGTGGTTCTGGCGAGTACCTGCGGATCGTCGCTCACCACGTGCAGCGGAGGCAGCGCGGGGCCCTCGTCGCTGACCACGTGGTAGGTGAAGGCCGGGGCGCCGAGCACGACGACGAGGTCGTACGGGGCCAGCGCGGTGGCGACCGCGGCCCGGTTCGGCGCGAGGAAACCGGCGAACAGCGCGTGGTCCTCGGGGAACGAGCTGCGGCCCGAGAAGGGGGCCGCCCACACCGCGGCCCGGAGCCGCTCCGCCAGTGCGACGGCGTCCGGCACCGCGTCGTCGGCATCCACGGGGGCGCCGACCACCAGTGCGGGGCGCCGGCTCGCGGCGAGCGCGGCCACCAGCCCGGCCAGCGCCTCGTCGTCGGCGGCGAAACCCGGTACCCGGGGCGGCGTGGGGAGGAGCGCCGCGGGCCGGTCCCAGTCGTCGGCGGGCACGGACAGGAAGACGGGTCCGCGGGGCGGCTGGGTGGCCATCCGGTAGGCACGGGCGAACGCGGCGGGCACGTCCTCGGCGCGGGCGGGCTGGTTGCTCCATTTCACGTACGGCCGGGGGAACTCCGCCGCGTCGAGCGCGCCGAGGAACGGGTCGCCGGGCAGCAGTTCGCGGGCCTGCTGCCCGGCCAGCACGACGAGCGGTGCGCGGTTGTGGAAGGCGGTGACCAGACTGCCGAGACCGTGCCCGAGCCCGCCCGCGGAGTGCAGACTGACCACGGCCGCCTCGCCGGTGAGCTGCGCGTAGGCGTCAGCCATGGCCACCACGGTGGACTCCTGGAGGCCGAGCACGTACCGGAACTCGTCCGGCCAGCCGGTCAGGAAGCCGAGTTCGGTGCTACCGGGATTGCCGAAGACGGTGGTGAGCCCCCATTCGCGCATCAGCGCGCGGACCGCGTCCCGCACCGTGGTGACGGCCATGTCAGCTCGCCTCGCCGACGACCGCGCGGTGCCGCAGCAGCCGGGCCACTTCGCCGCGCAGGGCGACGAACTCGGCCGATTCGCGGGTGGTGATCTGGTCGCGTTCGGCGGGCAGATCCACGGCGAGGTCGGCGACGATCGAGGCTGGCGAGCTCGAAAGCACGAGCACGCGGTCGCCGAGGTACACGCTTTCGTCGATGTCGTGGGTGACGAGCAGGATGGTGGTGTCCTGCTCGCGCCGTACCCGCCGCAGCAGGTCCTCCAGTTCGAACCGGGTCTGCGCGTCCACCGACGCGAACGGCTCGTCCATCAGCAGCAGGGCGGGCCTGCTGGCCAGTGCCCGCGCGATCGCCACCCGCTGTTGCATGCCGCCGGACAGCTGCCACGGAAACCTGCGGTGCGCGTCGGCAAGGCCGACCCAGTCCAGTGCCTGCCGGGCCCGCGAAGCCCGTTCACGGCGGTCCAGACCTGCCGAGCGGAGGGGGAATTCGACGTTGCCCGCCACGGTCAGCCAGGGGAACAGGGAGCGGCCGTAGTCCTGGAACACCACGGCCAGCTCGGGCGGCACCCCGTCGACTTCGGTGCCGTGCAACCGGATCGAGCCGCCGGTAGGCCTGATCAGGCCGGCCACGCAGCGGAGCAGGGTCGACTTGCCGCAGCCGGAGGGGCCCACGAGGCAGGCGAGTTCGCCCGCCTCGACGGTGAACGACAGGTCTTCCACGGCGGTGTGGGCACCGGGACCGGTGCCGAAACGGTGACGGAGCCCCTTCACCTCGAGCATGGCGGGCACGGGTTTGCCTCCTCGTCTTCACGGCTTCCACTGCGCCAGGAGTGGGTGATAAAGATCACTCGACCCGCGAGTGGGGCAGCGCGGAAATTACAGAGAGTGTCGGGTGGCGATCAAACTAGTCCGAATCGGTCAGGTCAGTGTCCTATTTGGCAACCGCCTTTCTTGCCTTTGCCCAGGAAGGGTTACATCTTCACCGCCTCTTCGCTACCCTCTGCATCTGCACACGAGGTTGGCCCGAATGCTGGTGGGATTGACGGTGGTACAGCGGTGCCGAATGAAGACACGCCGGGCGTAGCCGGGGCGCCTGAGCAGCAGACTTCCGCGCGCTCGACCGGGTCACGGCTCAGCCTGCGAAACTGGAAACTGCGGTCCAAGTTCGCTCTGGTACTGGCCATTCCCACGACCACCGCACTGGTGCTCGGCGGGCTTCGCACGGTGGACGAGATGCGCGCCGCCGACCAGTTCGCGCAGACCACCGCGCAGGTCGATCTCGCGATCAAGGTCACCGATGTGGTGCACCAGGTGCAGCACGAGCGGATGCTCGCGGTTTCCAAGATCATCAATCCGGGCGACGTCGACCTGCAGACCGCGCTCAACGCGCAGATCCAGCAGTCCGATACCGCCGTTTCGGCCTTGCGCGACGCGGCGGCGAAACTTCAACTGGGTGACTCGTCCAGCAAGGTGCGTTACGACCGCGGCCTGGCCAGGCTGCAAGCGCTTCCCCCGCTGCGCACCTCGGTCAACACGCCGCCCTACACCGAACAGGCCGCGTTCACCGCCTACTCGTCGGTGCTGGAATCGCTGGTCCAGTTGGGGCGCGAGATGACCTCCGCGATGACCGACCCGGACCTGCTGCACCAGGCGGGCAGCCTGCAGGCGATCAGTGAGGTCAAGGAATCCACGGCGCGCGAGGACGCCGCGTTGAGCATCGCCGCGCTGCGCAACGAGTTCTCCGGCGTCCTGCTCGACCAGGCGCGCTCGGCGCAGTTCAGCGGCGCGGCGGCACTCGCGCTGTTCCAATCCGAGGCAAGCCCGGACCAGATCCAGCTCTACACCGACACGGTCAGCGGGCCCGAAGTGGACGGCCGGGAGCGCCTCGCCGCCACCGCGTTCGCGCGAGCGGCCAACGGCACGCCGATCGGGATCAACCGCGCCGAACTGGCCAGCGACAGCGCCACCACGCTCACCAAGCTTCGCGGCATCGAAACCACGCTGCTCAGCAGGCTGCGGGCGAGGACGGACGAACTGGGCAGCGCCGCGACCGCCGCGGCGTGGCGCGACAGCGGCACCGTGCTGTTTGCGATCATCGTCGCGCTCGTGCTGACCGTCCTGGTCGTGCGGATGATGCTGAAACCGCTGCGGGTGCTGCGGACCAGTGCGCTGGAAATCGCCTACCACCGGCTCCCGCAGACGGTCACCAAGATCCTCGAGGACTCGGATCCGGTGGCCGCCTCGGCGAACGCGGTCGAACCGGTGCCCATCACCACCCGCGAAGAGATCGGCGAACTCGCGCGCTCGTTCGACGCCGTGCACGAGCAGGCCATCAAGATGGCGGCGGAGCAGGCACTGCTGCGGGAGAACGTCAACGGCATCTTCGTCAACCTCTCGCGCCGTTCGCAGCGGCTGGTGGAGCGCCAGCTCGGCGTGATCGACCGGCTGGAGGCCGACGAGCAGGACCCCGACCACCTCGCGAGCCTGTTCGAACTCGACCACCTCGCGACGCGCCTGCGCCGCAACGGCGAAAGCCTGCTGGTGCTTTCCGGCGCGGGCCTGGCCAAGTCCGTGCCCAAGCCCGTC
The DNA here is from genome assembly GCF_026802195.1 of Amycolatopsis cynarae. Lineage (NCBI taxonomy): Bacteria > Bacillati > Actinomycetota > Actinomycetes > Pseudonocardiales > Pseudonocardiaceae > Amycolatopsis > Amycolatopsis cynarae. Next base: position 29,176 of record NZ_CP113836.1, read on the forward strand.
TCGGCCGCGGACGTGATCGGCGCCGCGGTGTCCGAGATCGAGCAGTACGCGCGGGTCGAGGTGGGCGTCATCCCGGAGGTCGCGGTGCGCGGGCTGACCGTGCACGACCTCGTGCACCTGCTGGCCGAACTGCTCGACAACGCGGCCTATTTCTCCGAACCCGAAACCAAGGTGAGCGTGCGGGCGGTGGTCACCCGGCGGAAGGCGCTGGCCATCCAGATCACCGACCGCGGGGTCGGCATGTCGGAGGAGCAGATCGCCGAAATCAACCGGCGGCTGGCCGACCCGCCCGAACTGGACGTGTCCGTGACCCGGCGGATGGGTCTGTACGTGGTCGCGCGGCTCGCCCAGCGCCACGGCATCGAGGTGCGCCTGCGGGAGAACGAGGACATCGAGGGTGGCGTGATCGCCCGGGTCGTGGTGCCCGCCGAGCTGCTGGGCCCGGTGACCGTGGAAGCGCCGTCCCCGCCGACCCCGGCGGAGACCTCGCTGCCCGAAATCGCCGCCGTGCCCGCCCAGCGGCCGCGCCCGGTGTCGGCGGCCGCCGAGCAGTTGTCGGCGGAGCTGACCCCGCTGGCCCAGCCGATCAGCCTGGACGACCTGGTCGCGGGTTCGCCGAACGCCGCGTACCTGAGCCAGGGGTCCACCAGCGGCAGCCTGCCACTCGACCGGCACTCGGCGACCGAAGAGCCGACGGCCGTCAGGCCGCTGGAGATGCCCCGGCGCGAACCGCGTTACATCCCACCGGAACCGCAGGTGGAACCGCCCGCACCCGCCATCGGGGAAAGCGCCGAGCTCGACGACGACCTGCCGACCAGGCGCCTGCCGATCTACCAGTCGGTGGTGTCCCGCTGGTTCAGCGAAGACGGCACCACCGGCGACAGCGGCAGCAGCGGCGACACCGGCAGCAGCGGCGACACCCCGGCGGAGACCGACGAGCAGGACATCCTTGGGGAGGGGTCCGAAAATCCGATGACGGGACAGCTCGACGAGCCGGCTGAGCCGTTCGGGCTCCAAGAGTCACGAGCGGACACCGAAGACGACTGGCAAGGTGTCGCGGACGTGGGCTGGCAGGCCGCGCAGGCCCTGCTGGAGCCCAAGCACGAGGAAATCACCACGGCGGGCCTGCCCAAGCGGGTGCCCAACGCCTATCTGGTGCCGGGATCGGTGAGCCCGAGCGGCAGCGGGTCGTTCGTCGACGAGACGCTGGGACTTCCTGGCCCCAGCGCGGTCTCGCGATCCGCCACCGCCGCCCGTGACCGGATGGCGAGCTTCCAGCGGGGTTACACGTCCGGCCGCCACGCCCTGGAGGGAAACCGGGGCGCAGCGGGCGAACAGAGCGTTTCGGTCAGCGGCGGGGAGCAGTCTCCGCCCGAGTACGGCAGTGAGGAGTGACCAGTGACGCGGGCGGGTTCCATTCAGCCGGGCGGCTCGAAATCCACCAGCGGTCCGAACGGTTTCGCCTGGCTCATCACGGACTTCGTGCAGCGTGTTCCCGGTGCGGCGCACGCCGTGGTGGTGTCGGCGGACGGCCTGATGCTGGCTTCGTCCCGAGGACTGCCCAAGGACCGGGCGGACCAGTTGTCCGCGGTGGCCTCCGGGCTGACCAGCCTGGCGCGCGGTGCCGCTAAAGTCTTCGAAGGCGGTCCGGTCGCGCAGACCGTGGTCGAGATGGCCAACGGTTTTCTCTTCCTGATGTCCGTTTCGGACGGTTCCTGCCTGGCGGTGCTGGGCTCGCCGGACAGCGACATCGGCCTGGTGGTGTACGAGATGACTTTGCTGGTGGACCGGGTCGGGCAGCAGCTGACACCCGAATTGCGGGCCCAGTTGCAGGGAGCCGCGCGCGCGTGACGCGCCGGGCACGGAGGGACTGGGAGTGGACGCGGGGCGATCGAAGGACTTCAACGGGGACCGGACGGGGACGGCTTCCGGCCCGGACCCGGCCCTGCCGGGCGGCGGGCAGGCCCGGGACTGGAGCAAGTTCCGGGTGCGGGGCGACCGTGAATGGCGCAGGCGCCGTGCGGTCGCGGTTCCCGTCGAGGACGGGGGTCCGGCCGGGCAGCCGGCTTCCGAGGACGGATACGACGTGCCCGAATACGGGGTGACCGACTTCGGTGACCGGCTGCTGTCCGGACCGGCCTCCGAACTGTTCGGGGGCGGGCCTCCCGGTGGTGCGGGGCCGGATTCCGGGTACCGGGCGATGGCACCGGCCCCCGGCCCGTCCTCGCGGCGCGGTGCGGGTGTCTGGACCGACGGGCATCCCAGTTACCCGAGCCAGCCCAGTCTTCCGCCGGTGCCCCCGGCGCCCCCCATGCCCCCGGTGCCACCGCCCACCGCCGCCGAGACCTCGGGTCTGGTCCGGCCGTACTTCCGCACCGGAGGGCGGACGAAGCCGAAGTACGACCTTGCCATCGAAGCGCTGATCTCCACCAGTGAGCGCGGCCGGGAGCTGAATCGCCTCACCGTGCCCGAGCACCGGTCGATCTGCGGCCTGTGTCTGGACACTCGCTCGGTGGCGGAAGTGGCCGCCTACCTAAGATTGCCCCTCGGCGTGGTGCGAGTGCTGATCGGTGACATCGCCGGTCTCGGGCTCGTGCTCGTGCACGGCGCGGCCACCGCGGTCGGCGATCGTCCCAGTATCGAATTCATGGAGAGGGTGCTCAGTGGGCTTCGGAGAATTTGACTCCGACGCGAACTTGCCGGCGGCCAGCGGACCGACCCAGTCGGCCAAGATCGTGGTCGCCGGTGGATTCGGTGTGGGCAAGACAACCCTGGTCACCGCGGTGTCCGAGATCGACCCGCTGACCACGGAAGCGCAGATGACCGAGGCGAGCCTGTCCGTCGACGACGTCAGCGCCACCCCGGACAAGGTCACCACCACGGTGGCCATGGACTTCGGCCGGATCTCGCTGGACTCCGACGTCGTGCTGTACGTGTTCGGCACGCCGGGCCAGCACCGGTTCTGGTTCATGTGGGACGACCTCGCGCTCGGCGCGATCGGCGCGGTGGTGCTGGTGGACACCCGCCGTCTTGCCGACGCCTTCCCCTCGATCGACTTCTTCGAGAATCGCGGGCTGCCCTACATCATCGCGATCAACTGCTTCGACCGGCTGCTGCACCACCAGATCGAAGACGTGCGGCACGCACTGACCATCGACGCCTCGGTGCCGATCATCGCCTGTGACGCGCGTGAGCGGGAATCCGCCAAGCAGGTGCTGGTCGCGGTCGTCGAGCACGCCATCTCGCGGGACATCGCTCTTCAGCCGGGCTGAGCGCGGAGCGACGTGCGGCCGTTGGGGTGAAGTTGACGATCACCGACCAAAGGCGGTCGACAAGACGCCGCCGAGGAATACGCTGTCATGGAATAATCTGGATCACCACGGGAGCGGCAGGGGAGGTAGGTGTGACGGCACCGGCTGACCAGCCGGGCGGCTTCGGCTGGCTCATCACCGACTTCGTCCGCCGGGTGCCCGGCGCGGCGCACGCCGTGGTGGTCTCGGCCGACGGCCTGCTGCTCGCCGGTTCCGCCGGGCTCCCGAAGGACCGGGCGGACCAGTTGGCCGCGGTGGCCTCCGGGCTGGTGAGCCTCACGGTCGGTGCCGCTCGCTGTTTCGAGGCGGGCGCGGTGAACCAGACCGTGGTGGAGATGGCGCGCGGATACCTGTTCCTGATGTCCATCAGCGACGGTTCCTCCCTCGCGGTGCTGGCGGCGCCCGGCTCCGACATCGGCACGGTGGCCTACGAGATGACCCTGCTCGTGGATCGGGTCGGACAGCAGATGACTCCGGAGCTGCGCAGGCGGCTCCACGGCGGTGTGCGCGGATAGCCGATGAGTGGATTACCGAACCGGGCCGAGGGCCCGGACATCGACGCCTGGGAAGCCCTTCACCAGGGGACGGACCGTGAGGCACTGGATTCGCCCGCGCGGTTCACCCTGGACCGGTCCGCGGTGCTGTTGCGGGTGCGCTCGCTGCCGTCGGTGAAGCGCTCTCCCGCCCCGGTCACCCCGCCGCCTGCCGCGGTGTCCCCGCAGCCTTCCGCGCCCCCGGCGGCCCCGCCCCGGCAGGCCCCACCCCGCCAGCGCACCATGATGCGGCCCTACGCGCACACCCGCGGCCGCACCCGGCCGGACTACGAGCTGGCCCTGGAGGCGCTGGTCTCGACCAGCAAACGGGGCCGCCGGTACGAGGGCGCGGTCTCGGCGCAGCACCGGCGCATCTGTGACCTGTGCGCGGAGCCCCGGTCGATCGCGGAGATCGCCGCCTACCTGTACCTGCCCCTGAACGTGGTGAAGGTGCTGGTGAGCGATATGGACAACCTGGAACTCGTGGTGATCCACCAGCCCGGCCTGTCCTTCGGCGACCGCTCCTCGCGGGAGTTCATGGCCCGCGTCCTGCACGGCCTCCGCTCACTCTGACCGGCCTGCGGCGTGCCGGGGGCCGCCGGGAAAGCCGTGAAGGGTCCCTTCACGGCTGTCTGTGAACGGCAGCGGCCCTAGTCCTCCACGAGGGCGGCGGAGGTGATGCGGTGGAGGGGGTAATGCTCGTCCTCGGTGCTGCGGAGGATGCCGCCGCCGACGTGGGCGGGCGTCACGATGCGCTGGCTGGCGATGCCGTGCGCGTCGACGAACCCGATCCAGACCTCCCGCTGCTCGCGGCTTGCCCTGGCCAGCAGCGCCATGGTCGCCGCCGTGTCCGAACCGCCCCCGCCGCCGGGCAGCCGCACCTCGGTGCCGCGGCGGCGTGAGGCCGCGCGGTCGCCCGCGCGAAGGTGGGCGATCACGTGGGCCAGTTGCTCCGGGGTCGCCGGGGCCGGTTCGGCCAGCACCCGCCGTACCGCCTTCGGCCGCGCCGGGACACGACGACCCGCGGGGCGAAGGTCCAGCACCCTGCCGTCCGGGCCCTCAGCGGCCGGGGTGAACCCCGCGGCGCGCAGTCCGTCGAGCACCTCGGCCAGCGGTACCGGGCTGACCAGCACCGTCGGTGCGATCTTGCGGAGTTCGTATTCCGCGGCGACCGGGTTGCCCAGCACCTCGGCCAGCAGCACTTCGTCGTCGCAGCGCAGGAACGACGCGGCCGCGCCGCCGCGCAGCCGCCCGTGCCGCCGGGCGACGTCGTCGATGAGGTAGCTCAGCGACTGCGGCACCGGCGTGGCCGAGTGGGTGCGGAACAGTCCGTGCAGCTCGTCCGCGGTGCGGCCGGCGTCCAGCGCGCGGCGCACGGTGGCCTCCGTGATGCGGTACACGGTGGCGTGGCCCGCGGATTCGATGTCGGCCACGGTCTTGATCTCGGCGGCGAGTTCCGGGGTCAGCGGGCCCGGCGCCACCACGGTGAGGTCGGCCTGCACCAGGACGTGCTCGATCGGCTCGGGCATCGCCCCGGCCATCGAGGACAGTGCCGTGGTGCGATCGTCGTCCAGCAGGGCCCGGCTCGCGGTGGTGAGCGCGCCGAGCGCGGTCACCCCGAGTGCGGCGGCCTCCGCCAGTGTCCAGCGCACGGCTTCGTCCCGCAGCCGGCCTCCGCGGCGCGGCGCGCGCCAGGCCAGGACGGCCACCAGATCGTCCACGCTCCGCACTCCGGCACCCGGGGGGAGCTCGGCCAGCGCCGCCAGCACGCGGCGGCGGCCCGCTGGGGCCAGCGGCCGCTTCAGGTCGTCCGACAGCGGCGCCATCGGCTTGTCCCGCGCGTCGCGCCGGCCCGCGAGCCCGGGCAGCCGCGGCAGGTCCAGCCACGCCTGCGCGAGCAGGATCCAGCGCTGGGCCGGTTCGGAGGCGAGCCAGGAATCGGTCAGCGTCGTGGGCACCCATTCCGGGGTCGTGGTCTGGTTGTCGGCCACCAGGCCCGCCCCGGCCGCCAGCTCGGCGAGCAGGCAGGCGCGCACGTCGTCGACCTCGAGTTCCTTGGCCGCCTTGCGCAGCTCGCGGACCCCGAGGCCCCCGGCCTTCAGCACCGGTGGCGGCTGCTCGGACCACAGTGTGAGCAGGGATTCCAGCTGCCGCAGGAATTCCGCCGCCTCCCCGGCCGCGGCCCTGTCCACGGTGGACGGTTCGTGCCCGGTGACGGGCAGTTCGGGTTCCCGCCAGGCCGACTCCGGGGCGACGCGTCCGCCACGCAGCGCGAGGCCGAGCTCGCGGGGAAGTTCGACGGTCCCACCGTCCCGGCGCAGGAGAAGGCCGCGGGCCAGCAGCCGCTGGACCGGCGTCTCGGCCGTGTCGAGGGTGGTTTCGACGGCGGCGTCGCGGCTGCGCCCGATCGGCGGGCCGGCCGCGAGTGCGGTGAGCAGGGCGCGCTCGTCCTCGCCGAGGCTGTCGAGGTCCACTTCGGCCAGTGACGGGACCGAGGTGCCGAGCCCGGCCGGGAACGGGCCCAGAATCTCGCGGGTGACGGGCACCACGCGCAGCGCGTCGTCGGCTCCCCAGGCCACGGCCCGGGTGCGCAGCCGCTGAAGCGCGGGCCGGGGATCCGTGCCGAGCAGCGCGTCGATCCGGTCCACCGGAACCGCTTCGGTGTCGGCGTCGGCGACGAGCAGCGTCTCCAGCACCGTCAGGGTGAAGGTGTCCAGCGCTTCCAGCGCTCGTGCGGTGGACCCGGCGGTACCAGCGCGCGTGGCGAGCACGGTGCTGTCGGAGGGCGGCGGAGTGGCCAGGTCGCGCCTGGCCTGCAGCAGCGCGGCCAGCTCGTCGTCGGACGCGGAGCGCAGCCAGTCCGCCAGAGAGGTCGCGGGCATCACAGCCAAGGATACCGCCCTGGCCTCGGTTGACCGGTCGCGTTGAGGCAGACTGAGGGCCAGAACGGGTGCGGGTGAGCAGTCCCGTGTCAATCCAGGGAGGACAACGTGGCCAAAGGCGACACCAAGAAATCCGCGCGGATCGACCCGACCTGGCCGAAGGTCGCCGAGGGCGAGCACCCGGTGAGTGAGCTCGCCGCCGACCGCCAGGGCGCGCTTTCGCCCTACGGCGACATGACCTTCCCGCTGGAGTCGGTGCCCTACGTGCACCCGGAGACCGAAATCAACAAGTAAGGGGTAGCGAAAGTGCCGGTTCCCGGCCCGGGTTATTCGATCACCGTCCGCGTCGAGGCGCCGCCGTCCGCGAGTAGCGCGGGTGACCTCACCACCGCCGTCGGCCGGGTGGGTGGCGTGCTCACCGCCTTCGACGTGGTGGAGTCGAAGCCCGACTCGATCGTGGTCGACATCACGGCGAACGTCTCCAACGCCGACCACGTCGACGATGTCACCAAGGAACTCGACTCCCTGCCGGGTGTGCGCGTGCGCAAGGTGTCCGACCGCACCTTCCTCATGCACCTCGGCGGCAAGCTGTCGGTGACCCCGAAGGTGCAGTTGCGCAACCGGGACGACCTGTCCCGCGCCTACACCCCCGGGGTGGCGCGCGTGTGCCAGGCGATCGCGGCGAACCCGGACGATGCCCGGCGCCTCACCATCAAGCGCAACACGGTGGCCGTGGTCACCGACGGCTCGGCGGTGCTCGGCCTCGGCAACATCGGCCCCGCCGCGGCCCTGCCGGTGATGGAGGGCAAGGCCGCCCTGTTCAAGAAGTTCGCCGACGTGGACGCCTGGCCGGTGTGCCTGGACACCCAGGACACCGAGGAGATCATCCGCATCGTCAAGGCGCTGGCACCGGTCTACGCCGGGATCAACCTGGAGGACATCGCCGCGCCGCGCTGCTTCGAGATCGAAAAGCGGCTCCGGGAGCAGCTCGACATCCCGGTGTTCCACGACGACCAGCACGGCACGGCCATTGTGGTGGTCGCCGCGCTGCGCAACGCCCTGCGCGTGGTCGGCAAGAACATCGAGGACTGCAAGATCGTGGTCAGCGGGGCCGGTGCGGCCGGTTCCGCGATCATGCGGCTGCTGCTGCGCAAGAACCCCGGCGACATCGTGGCCGCCGACATCGACGGCATCGTCCACAAGGGCCGGCCCGACCTGGACGAAAACCTGCGCTGGCTGGCCGAGAACACCAACAAGGACAACGTGTCCGGCACGTTGCACGACGCGCTCGTCGGCGCCGACGTGTTCATCGGGGTGTCCGCGCCCAACCTGTTCGGGGCCGAGCAGGTGGCCACCATGGCCAAGGACGCGATCGTGTTCGCGCTGGCCAACCCGGATCCGGAGATCGACCCGCTGGAGGCGCAGAAGCACGCCGCGGTGGTCGCGACCGGCCGCAGCGACTACCCGAACCAGATCAACAACGTGCTGGCCTTCCCCGGTGTGTTCCGCGGGCTGCTCGACGCGCAGGCGAACAACATCGACGACGACATGCTGCTCGCGGCGGCGAACGCGATCGCCGACGTGGTCGACGACCGGCTCAACGCGTCGTTCATCGTGCCCAGCGTGTTCGACTCGGCGGTCGCGCCCGCCGTCGCCGAAGCGGTGAAGACGGCGGCACGCAGGGCGGCCGCCACCGCCTGAGCGGTCCTCCGCGGTACTCGTGGCACGGGCAGGCCGGGACTCCCGGCCTGCCCGCACGCTGCCGCGGTGAGATGACGCGGTGAGCCTGCTGCGGTTCGCGCGACGCGTTCGGCATTGCGATCCGGATCGTGCGGCCCACGCAAGTAGCCTGAGCGATGTGAGTGAACTCAGCCACGTCGACGATGCGGGTGCCGCGCGCATGGTGGACGTTTCCGGCAAGCAGGCCAGCGCCCGTGTCGCGGTCGCGAGCGGCGTCGTGCGCACCACGGCCGAGGTGGTGGATCTGTTGTCCGCGAACGGGTTGGCCAAGGGCGACGCGCTCGGTACGGCCCGGATCGCCGGCATCATGGGCGCCAAGCGGGTGCCGGAGCTGATCCCGTTGTGCCACCAGATCGCGCTGTCCTCGGTGAAGGTGGACTTCGAGCTCGGCGAGGCCGAGGTGCGGATCATCGCCACCGCCCGCACCACCGACCGCACCGGGGTGGAGATGGAGGCGCTGACCGCGGTGGCGGTCGCGGGCCTCACCGTGCACGACATGATCAAGGCGGTCGACCCGGCCGCGACGCTCGACGCCGTCCGGCTGGAGCGCAAGGAAGGCGGCAAGACCGGGCTCTGGACCCGCGACTCCGAAGGAGCCGTGTCATGACCCGGACGGCACGCGTGATCGTCGCTTCGAACCGCGCAGCGTCCGGCGTGTACGAGGACACGACCGGCCCGCTGATCGTGAAATGGCTGGTTGAGCGGTCCTTCGAGGTACCGGAACCGATGGTGGTGCCGGACGGGGAGCCGGTCGGGCAGGCGTTGCGCCGCTGTCTGGACGACGGCGTGGACGTGGTGATCACCACCGGCGGTACCGGGATTTCGCCGACCGACCGGACCCCGGACGAGACGGCCGCGGTGCTGGACCACCAGCTTCCCGGCCTGGCCGAGGCGATCCGGATGGCGGGGCTGCCGAAGGTGCCGACGGCGGTGCTGTCCCGGGGGCTGGCCGGGGTGGCCGGGCGGACGCTGGTGGTCAACCTGCCGGGTTCACGGGGCGGAGTGAAGGACGGCCTCGGTGTGCTCGACGGAGTGCTGGAGCACGCGGTGGACCAGCTGGCCGGTGGGGATCACCCTCGCCCGGCGGCGCCTGCTCCAGCGCCCGCGCCCCGCGTGGTGCTGGCCCAGGTGACCGAGGAGTCCCTGTCCGTCGAGGCGCACGCGAAGCTGGTCGACGACGAGGCTGCGGGAGCGGTGGTCACCTTCGGCGGTGTGGTGCGCAACCACGACGGCGGCAAATCGGTGCGGACCCTCTACTACGAGGGGCATCCGAGTGCGGGCGAGGTGCTGGCCAGGGTCGTGGGTGAGGTCGCCGCGCGCCGGAGCGTGCGGGCGATCGCGGTGAGCCACCGGCTGGGTGCGCTGGAGATCGGCGATGTGGCCTTGGCCTGCGCCGTGTCGGCCGATCACCGTGCGGAGGCCTTCGCGACCTGCGCGGAACTGGTCGACGCGGTCAAGGCGAGCCTGCCGGTGTGGAAGCACCAGCACTTCGCCGACGGGACCGACGAGTGGGTCAACTCGCCCTGACTCCGCATCGCCATCGCGCCACGGCGCGAAAACGGCACTGAGTGGCCCGCTGAGGCCCGATCGGTGAGCACTTGGCAGATCGGGCTGGCTTCACGTCAACAAGCGCCCACGATCAACGCTGGCCGGTATTTCGAGCCGGCCCGCAGCGCGGCGAGGGCCCCACCGCCCGGGGGATAGCGGTGGGGCCCTCACTGTGCGCGGGGACTTCACGGCTTGCCGGATCCGGTCATGGCCGGGGGCTGCCTGGTGTCCGTGTTCGCGCGATCGCGCCGTTAATGACCTTCAGCAGGTCACTTGGTGGCGATCTTCTGACCCACGAGGATCAGGTTTGCGTCGGGGATATAGGGGGCATTCAGCTGCTGGAGCTTCTCGTAGCCACCATCGATGTGCAGCTGCTGGGCGATCCCGGACAGGGTGTCGCCGGCGACGACGGTGTAGTCACCGTTCGGGTTGGAACCCGGCGCGGCTGCGGCCGTGGTGACGACCTGCGGAGCGGCCTTGGGGGCCGGCGCCGACACGGTCTTCTGCGGAGCGGGCTTGGTGGTCCTGGCGGTGGTGGAGCCCGTGTTGGCGCTCGCGCTGCCGCCCTTCCTGCCGCACACCGGCCAGGCGCCGATCCCCTGGCTCTGCAGGACGCGCTCCGCGACCGCGATCTGCTGATCGCGGGAAGCGCTCTGCGGGCTGCCAGTGCCGCCGTACGCCTTCCAGGTGCTCATGGTGAACTGCAGGCCACCGTAGAAGCCGTTACCGGTGTTGGTGGCCCAGTTACCGCCGCTCTCGCACTGCGCGATGGCGTCCCAGTTCACGCTGGCAGCCTGCGCGGGGGTCGCAGCGATCGCCAGCGGAGTGCCGACCGCGATACCCGCGACAGCGACGCGGGCGATGTTGCGGGCGGCGGGGGACATCTTGCGGTGCTTGCCTCGGTAGGACATTCGTTTGTTCTCTGGCTTCCGCGCCGACGAGCCAGGCTGTGGACAAGCCCTGTCGGGCCCGGGCCGCCCGGCGGGATCCGGGCTGCCGATCCGATCCGCGCTCGGGGCTTGGATCGGATCTCCTCCGTCCCTGTCCGGAAGCAACTTTCGGCTCGGGGTTATCGGGTCCGGGATCCCGCCGGACAGGGTTTGGCGCTTCGGGATCCCGGTCTTGCTGTGGCCGGTCGGGGCCAGCCGATTAGCGACGGTACGTAACGAAGACCGTGATCGGAAATTTTTGAGCCTGTGACCTACATCACAGTAACGACACGCAACCTCGGTCGATTCAGCTGTTTTCGCAGGTCAGAGCGCCGTTACCGGTCCGTTTCCTTCTCGAGATATTTCACTGATCGTGAGGTCTGGGTCACGTCGATTCAGAGTCAGTGGCCCATTCGTGCAACGCCCGAAAGGGGCGGGGAGAACGGTTCCCCGGGCCCGGGCGCGCGCTCGATCAGCCCCCGGCGAAGGGAGGTAGGACGTCCAGTTCGGCTTCGTCCGGCAGGGGGCGCGAGGGGTCGCGGACGGCGATCCCGTCGACGAGGAAGCTGGCCGCGTCGAGGATCCGGGGAATGCCTTCCGGATGGCGTGCGCGGACCGCGCCGAGCGCGTCCGCCACGGTCGCCCCGGTGGGCAGTTCGAGGCTCTCCTGGTCGATGCCCGCCGCGGCGCGCGCGGACGCGAAGTAACGCACCAGCACCTTGGTCACGGCGCTCACGCCGGTCATCCCCCGATCGCGCTCATCGGCCGGATCGGCTGCGCGAACCCGGCGTCGTTGATCTCGTGCCCGGCGAGTTTGCCCCACATGGTCATCCGCCAGGCCTGTGCCACCTCTTCGTCGTCCGCGCCATTCCGGAGCAGTCCGCGAAGGTCGGTTTCGTCGTTGCTGAACAGGCACGACCGCACCGCGCCATCCGCGGTCAGCCGGGTGCGTTCACAGGCCGAACAGAACGGACGGGTCACCGAGGCGATCACCCCGACGTCCCCCGGCCCGCCGTCGACCAGCCAGCGCTCGGCGGGGGCGCCGCCCCGGGGCTCCGAGGCCGGGGTGAGGGTGAACTCGGCGCGCAGCAGGGCGAGGATCTCCTCGGCCGTGACCATGTCGCGCCGGTTCCAGCCGTGCTGTGCGTCCAGCGGCATCTGCTCGATGAACCGCAGGTGATAGCCGTGGTCGAGGCAGAACCGGAGCAGGTCGGCCGCCTCGTGCTCGTTGACGCCGCGCAGGAGCACGGCGTTGACCTTGACCGGGTCCAGTCCCGCCTCCCGTGCCGCGGCGAGGCCGTCGAGCACGTGCGAGAGCCGGTCGCGGCGGGCGATCGCGAGGAACGTCTCCGGGTCGATGGTGTCCAGCGAGACGTTGATCCGGTTCAGTCCGGCTTCGGCGAGGCGGGCGGCACGCCGGGCGAGGCCGATTCCATTGGTGGTCATGGACAGCCGGGGCCGCGGCCGGAGCTCCGCGATACGGGCGATCAACTCTTCCAGGCCCGGCCGCAGCAGGGGTTCTCCGCCGGTCAGCCGGATGTCGGTGACCCCGAGCCGCTCGACCGCGATGCGCAGCAGACGCATCAGTTCGTCGTCGGTGAGCACCGCTTCGGTGGGCAGCCAGGGCAGGCCCTCGGCGGGCATGCAGTAGCTGCAACGGAGGTTGCACCGGTCGGTGAGCGAAACCCGGAGGTCGGTGGCGACCCGGCCGAAGGTGTCGATCAGGGCCGGGTTGTCCGGCCGGGGCTCGGACACGCCGTGGGGCCCCCGCATCCGGGGAAGACCGAGATTCACCGCACTCATCGGCACCAGCCTAACCCGGGTCGCGGCACTCTGGCGATCACTAGAATATTTGGCGCAACGAGAGTTTCGCACGGCCGAGGCGTCGGCGGCGGGGAGGTGCGGTCGATGGCCGAAGAGACGGCCGGGCAGGTGGCTGGGAACGCGGCCGGGGAGGCCCGCTACCCGGTGCCGCCCGAGGTACTGCGGCGCTTCGCCGAATTCGGCCGCGAGGGAAGCACCCTGGCGGTGCTGCGGCACGCCAGGATCGCCGAGCAGATGGGACTTTCGGCGACCGACCACAAGGCACTCGATCTGGCCTCCCGCGCCGAAGGTCCGCTCACCGCGGGCCGGATCGCCCAGCTCACCGGACTGTCCACCGGCGCGGTCACCGGGGTCATCGACCGGTTGGAGCGGGCCGGTTTCGTCCGCCGCGTCCGCGACACCAAGGATCGCCGCAAGGTGCTCGTCGAGATCCTTCCCTTCGACGAGGAGAAGTTCGCCCCGCTGTTCGCCTCCGCGCTCGATGCGGTGGAGCAGGTGCTCGAGCGTTTCTCCCCGGCCGAGCGCGAGACCATCGAACGCTACGAGCGGCAGCTCCTGGAGCTGATGCGAGCGCAGGTGCTCGGCGGAAACAGCGCATAGCTTTTCCGCAATCGCGGCTATAACCTTCCGGGCATGCCGCATTTTCGGTTCTCCGAGGCCGCAAGCCTGCTCGGCGTCAGCGACGACACGGTGCGCCGCTGGGTCCGTTCCGGACAGTTGACGGCCGGAGTCGACGCCGCGGGGCGCAAGGTCGTCGACGGCGCGGAACTCGCCGCGTTCGCCCGGGAGCAGGCCGCTCGTCCCGAAGACCCGTCCGCCGTGGGCCGATCCGCCCGCAACCGGTTCGTCGGGCTGGTGACCGAAGTGGTCACGGACAAGGTGATGGCACAGGTCGAGCTCCAGTGCGGGCCGCACCGCGTGGTGTCGCTGATGAGCACCGAAGCGGTCCGCGAGCTCGGGTTGCGGCCCGGTGTGCTCGCGGTGGCCGTGGTGAAGGCGACGACGGTCGTCGTCGAGACTCCGGGAGGAGCCCAATGAAGAAGGTCGTCGCACTGCTTGCGGGCGCCGCGCTGCTGGTCACCGGCTGCGGCTCGGGGTCGAGCGGGTCGAGCGGTACCGAAGCCAGGACGCTCACCGTGTTCGCGGCGGCTTCGCTGACCGAATCCTTCGGAGCGCTCAAGAGCCGGTTCGAGGACCAGCATCCCGGCGTGACCGTCACGTACAGCTTCCTCGGTTCCTCACAGTTGGTCCAGCAACTGGTCAACGGCGCGAAGGCCGACGTGTTCGCCTCCGCCGACCAGGCCAACATGGACAAGGCGGTGCAGGGCGGGGTGATCGACGGGACGCCCGCCGTGTTCGCCACCAACCGGCTCACCATCGCGACCGCACCGGGAAACCCGAAGGGCGTCAGGTCCTTCGCGGATCTGGCGCGGCCGGGTCTGAAGGTGGTGGTGTGCGCGGCCCAGGTGCCCTGCGGCTCCGCGACGAAGAAGGTGGAGCAGAAGACCGGGGCCACGCTGCACGCGGTGAGCGAGGAGCAGGACGTCAAACAGGTCCTGGCGAAGGTCGAGTCCGGCGACGCCGATGCCGGGCTGGTGTACGTCACGGACGCCGCCAGCGCCGGGGACAAGGTGGCTCGGACGGACTTCCCGGAGGCGGCGCAGGCGATCAACAGCTATCCCATCGCGGTGGTGCGCAACGCACCCCAGGCCGACCTGGCGCACCAGTTCGAACAGTTCGTGCTCGGCCCGGAGGGGCAGCAGGCGCTGAACAAGGCGGGCTTCGCCCCGGCCGCCGGCTAGGAGGGCCCTGATGCCGGAAGCGCGAGTGCGCAGCAGTCCTCGGGAGAAGCGGCTCGTCCGATACCAGAAGGTGCCGTGGGTCCTCTGGATTCCCGCGGGGCTCGCGCTGGCGCTCGTCGTGCTGCCGGTGATCGGGCTGCTGGTGCGCACCGATCTGCGGCGGCTGCCCTCGCTGATCGGCACCGAGGCTTCGCTGCAGGCCCTCGAACTGTCGCTGGAAACCGCCGCCATGGCGACGGGATTGTGCGTGGTGCTCGGCGTGCCGCTGGCCGTGGTCCTCGCGCGGTCGGCGGTCCCCGGCATCCGGGTGCTGCGGGCGGTGGTCCTGCTGCCGCTCGTGCTGCCGCCCGTGGTCGGCGGTCTGGCTCTCCTTTACCTCCTGGGGAGAAAGGGCTTTCTCGGTTACCTCCTCACCGTGGTCGGCGGGATCCAGGTTCCCTTCACCACCGCCGCCGTGGTGATCGCCCAGACCTTCGTCGCCATGCCGTTCCTCGTGGTGAGCCTCGAAGGGGCGCTGCGTACCTCCGGTGACGCCTACGAGCGGGTCGCGGCGACCCTCGGCGCGAAGCCGTGGACGGTGTTCCGGCGGGTCACGCTCCCGTTGCTGCTGCCCGCGCTCGGTTCGGGGGCGGTGCTCAGTTTCGCCAGGGCGCTGGGCGAGTTCGGTGCGACGATCACCTTCGCGGGCAGTCTGCAGGGGGTCACCCGTACCCTGCCGCTGGAGGTGTACACCCAGGCTCAGGCCGACATCGACAGCGCCGTCGCGCTGTCCCTGCTGCTGGTCGTGGTCGCCGTCGTGGTCATCGCGGTGGCTCGGCCGCGTGCGGTGGAGGGGGTGCCGTCGTGACCCTGCACGCCGAGATCGAGCTCGCCCGGGGCGGGTTCGAGCTGTCGGTGGACTTCGACGTGCCCGCCGGGAGCGTGCTGGCGATCCTCGGGCCGAACGGGTCCGGCAAGTCGAGCCTGCTCGGCTGCCTGGCCGGTCTGCTCCCCGCGGGGCGGGCCGTGATCACCCTGGACGGCCGCGCCCTGCACGGACTGCCCGCCCACGCCCGCGCCGTCGGCCTGCTCTCACAGGACCCCCTGCTGTTCCCGCATCTGTCCGTTGTGGACAACGTGGCGTTCGCCCCGCGGTCCAAGGGGGAAAGCCGGGCCCGCTCGCGCGAGATCGCGCGGCACTGGCTGGCCGAGGTGGACGCCGCCGAGTTCGCCGAACGCAGGCCCGGCGCGCTTTCCGGCGGACAGGCGCAGCGCGTGGCGGTGGCGAGGGCGCTGGCCGCGGCGCCGGACCTGCTGCTGCTCGACGAACCGCTCGCCGCGCTGGACGTCGATGCCGCCCCGGCGATCCGCGGCCTGCTCCGGCGCGTCCTGTCCGCCCACCGCATCGCGGCGACCGTGCTGGTCACGCACGATCCGCTCGATGCGCTGGCACTGGCCGACCATGTGCTGGTGCTGGCGGGCGGGAAGGCCGTCGAACGCGGACCCACCCGCGAAGTGCTGGCCGCGCCCCGGACCGCTTTCACCGCGCGGATCGCCGGACTGAACCTCATCGCGGGCACCGCCGTCGAGGAAGGACTCAGAACCGAGGACGGCGCACTGGTGGCCGGGATGCTGTCTCCGGACGCGGTGGCGGGCGAGCCCGCCGTCGCCGTGTTCGAGCCGAGCGCGGTATCGGTGTACCCCGCCGAAGACGGGCATCCCGGCAGTCCGCGAAACCTGATCCCGGCCGTGGTGTCGGTGCTGGAGCCGCACGGCCCGGTGATCCGGCTGCGGACCACGTCGGGGCTGTCGGCCGAGCTGACCCCCGCCGCGGTCGCCGACCTCGGACTCGAACCCGGGCTTGGCGTGCGCCTCGCGGTCAAGGCCACCACAATCACGGTTCATCCGGCCGCGGCACAGTAATCTCCACTGCATGACGCAGTGGACGTACCTGACCGACATGGACGGCGTGCTCGTCCACGAGGAGCACCTGGTTCCCGGCGCGGACAAGTTCCTCGAGGAGCTGCGCGAGCACGGCAATCCCTTCCTGGTGCTCACGAACAACTCGATCTACACCCCCCGCGATCTGCGGGCGCGGCTGCTGCGCAGCGGCCTCGACGTGCCCGAGGAGCGGATCTGGACCTCGGCGCTGGCCACCGCGAAGTTCCTGCACAGCCAGCGCCCCAACGGCTCGGCCTTCGTGATCGGCGAGGCCGGGCTGACCACCGCGCTGCACGAGGCCGGTTACGTGCTGACCGACCAGGACCCGGACTACGTGGTGCTCGGCGAAACCCGGACGTACAGTTTCACCGCGATCACCAAGGCCATCCGGCTCATCGAGGGCGGGGCGAAGTTCATCGCCACGAACCCGGACTCGACCGGACCGAGCCTGGAGGGCGTGCTGCCCGCCACCGGCGCGATCGCCGCGCTCATCGAGAAGGCCACC
Organism: Amycolatopsis cynarae; assembly: GCF_026802195.1. Taxonomy (NCBI): domain Bacteria; kingdom Bacillati; phylum Actinomycetota; class Actinomycetes; order Pseudonocardiales; family Pseudonocardiaceae; genus Amycolatopsis; species Amycolatopsis cynarae. The sequence goes on from NZ_CP113836.1 coordinate 46,170, forward strand.
GGCCGCTCGCCCTACTTCGTCGGCAAGCCCAACCCGCTGATGATGCGTTCGGCGCTGCGCACCCTCGGCGCCCACTCCGAATCCACCGTCATGATCGGGGACCGGATGGACACCGACGTGCACTCCGGGATCGAGGCCGGACTGCAGACCGTGCTGGTGCTGACCGGCATCTCCACCCTCGAATCGGCCGAGCGCTACCCGTACCGCCCGACCCTGGTCGTGGACTCCATCGCCGAGCTCGTCGGGCACACGCAGGACCCGTTCGGCACCGGGCTGGTCTCGGACGGCGACTGAGCAGGGCTTATCGTCGAGGGGTGGATGTCCCGACGTATGTCGTAGGTGACGTGCACGGGCATCGGGACGAACTGGCCGAGGCCCTGCGCGTGAACAAGCTCGTCGACGAGGCGGGCGACTGGTGTGGCGGCGAGGCCAGGCTGTGGTTCCTGGGGGACTTCGTCGACCGGGGGCCGGACGGGGTCGGCGTGATCGACCTGGTGATGCGGCTCCAGGAGCAGGCCGGGGAAGGCGGCGGCAGGGTGGAGTCCCTGCTGGGCAACCACGAGATCCTGCTTCTGGGCATGTACCACTTCGGCGCCGCCGAGGTCCCTTCGGACTTCGGTCCCCGCAGCTTCGCGCGCAGCTGGCACATCAACGGCGGCCGCCTCACCGACCAGGACGCGCTGACCGACGACCACGTCGAATGGCTCAGCACCCGCCCGCTCGTCGCTCACGCCGAGGGGTACCTGCTGCTGCACTCGGACACCCTCGAGTACCTGGACTGGGGGGACACCGAGGACGAGATCAACGCCACCGTGCACGAGATACTGGCGGGCGACGACCTGGCCGCCTGGTGGGACGTGTGGCGCCGGATGACCACGCGCTACGCCTTCCGCGGCGAGCACGGCCCGGCCGCCGCCGATCTGCTTTTGACGCAGCTCGGCGGCGAACGGATCGTGCACGGGCACAGCGTGATCGCCGACCAGCTCGGCATCGACCCCAGCGGCGTCGAAGGCCCGTACCTCTACGCCGGCGGCAAGGCGCTGGGCATCGACGGCGGGCTGTTCGTCGGTGGTCCCTGCCTCGTCGTCCCCTTGCCCTACGAGCCCGAGGACTAGGACCTATGGGGCACTGGTTTGCGTGGCGGTGCGGGTGGCGGAACCTCAGGCGGTCCCTGGCTGCGGGATCTCCTCCTCATGAATGCCAATTAGGAAACACAGCGCTAGAGGGTCACGCCGAGCGGCGCAGGAAGTCGGCGAGGAGGTCGGCGGTGTCGGCCGTGTGGGTCACCGGTGGGGTGTGGGCCACGCCGTCGAGCAACCGGACCGCACCGGCTGAGGGCAGCGCGGAGGCGAGCGCGGTGCCGGCCTCGGACGGGATGGGCAGGTCCGCCGCACCGTGGATCACCGTGGCGGGCATGGTGATCTCGGCCAGCCGGCCGGCGATGTCGTCCGCGCCCATCAGTACCCCGACGGCCGTGCTCAGCCGCCGGTGCGGCTGCTGCCGCAGTCGCGCCAGCCAGTGACCCGTACTGGGCTGATCGGCGCCCAGCAGCAAACCGAGCACGGCGGTTCCGGTTTCCTCTACCGCGCCCGCCGCGAAGCCTTCCCGGATCTGCGCCATTTGCCGCAGGGCTTCGCCGGGGAAGGCGGTGGCCGCGGTGTCGATCAGGGTCAGCGTCTTCACCCTGGCGGGAGCCAGCAGCGCAGTCCTGAGCGCGGTGAAACCGCCCTGGGAGTTCCCGACGAGGTGGGCGCCGGGCACGTCCAGCCGGCCGAGGATGGCGAGTGCGTCGCGTGCGGCGTCCCAGTAGGTGAAGGGCAGTGCGTCGTCGACAGTGGCCCCGTGCAGGCGGAAGTCGAACCGGATACAGCGGTACCCGTCCAGCGCCTCGACCACCCCGTCCCACATCGTGTGGTCCATCAGGTTGCCGTGCAGGAACAGGACGGCAGGGCCGGTGCCGCCGGAGTCGGCCACGTGGAAACGCGCGTTGTTGGCGTCGACGAGAGTCATGATCCTCCTTCGTGGTGATATGTCGCCATTACATCTGTGTCCACGGCGGTCAACGAGGTATTTTCGCGACTTGTGACGGTAGAAAGTGGTCAACCGGTACTCAGCGTCGGCTATGCGACCGAAGCGGGCTCACGCAGTGCCGCCCCCGTGGAAGTGCGGCGTTTCCCCGAGACCGCCGTCCTCGACGGACCGGTGTCGCGACAGCCGATCCGCCCGGACTTCCACGTCGTCGGCCTGATCACCGGCGGGCAGGGGACGCACGAAGTGGATTTCCGGCCCATGCCGCTGGAGGCGGGAGTGGTGTTCTGGCTGAGGCCGGGACAGACCCACCAGGTCGTCGACGGCGCCCGTATCCGCGGCGTGCTGCTCCTGTTCACCGGCGAGATGCTGACTTCGGGATCCGAGGTCGCTTCCTTCGCCGCCGACAGTGCGCGAGCGGATCACTGGCGGATCGATCCGGACGACGAGCTGACCCGGACCGGTCTGACGCATCTGGAACTGCTGCTCGACGCCGGCTCGCGCGGCCGCGATGCCGCGGACGCGCTCCGGCTCGCGTTAGGGCCACTGGTGGCCGCGGCACAGGACGCCGCCACGGTGCCCAGCGCGGGACGGGCGGTGTTCGCGCGTTTCGCCGCGGCCGTGGAGGCCGGGTACTCCCGTCGGCACCACGTGCGCGATTTCGTGCCACTGGTCCACGCCAGCGCGCGGACCATCGACCGGGCGGTTCGCGGAGCCACCGGAATGAGCGCGAAGCGATTCCTGGACGAGCGACTCGTCCTCGAAGCGCGGAGACAACTGGCGACCACCGACGTGACCGTCGCCGCGCTGTCCGCCCGGCTGGGTTTCAGCGAACCGACCAACTTCGTCAAGTTCTACCGCCGCATGACCGGTCTCACCCCCGGTGCGCAGCAGTGACGGCCACGAGGGTCAGATGGGCACGATTTCGCGGCCGAGCGGGACCAGCGAAACGGGGACCAGCTTGAAGTTCGCCAGGCCGAGCGGGATCCCGACGATCGTCACGCACAGCGCGATGCCGGTGGCGATGTGGCCGAGCGCGAGCCACCAGCCGGCGAACACGATCCACAGGATGTTGCCGATCAGCGAGCCGGCCCCGGCGTCACGCCGGTCGACGAGGGTGCGGCCGAACGGCCACAACGCGTAGTTCGCGATGCGGAACGCGGCGATGCCGAACGGGATCGGGATGATCAGCACGCAGCAGACGATGCCCGCGATGACGTAGGCGATGGCCATCCAGAACCCGCACAGCACCAGCCAGATGACGTTGAGCAGTAGGCGCATCAGACGTGCAACTCTCCACTGAGGACGGTGACGGCCCTGCCGACGAGGGTGACCCGGTCACCGCCGGTGCGGACACGGACGACCCCACCCCGCGGCGAGGCCTGTTCACCGACGAGTTCGTCCCGGCCGAGCTTCGCGGCCCAGTAGGGGGCGAGCGCGCAGTGCGCCGACCCGGTCACCGGGTCCTCGGGCACGCCGACCGCGGGGCCGAACACGCGGCTGACGAAGTCGGTTCCGGGCTTGTCCCCGGGTGCGGTCACCACGACGCAGCGGGCGGGCCACTGCGCGATCGCGGCCAGATCCGGGTCGAGCGCGCGGACCTCCGCGGCGCTGCCCGCGCGAACCAGGATGTCCCATTTGCCGCGCAGCACCTCTTCGACGGTGACGCCCGGCAGCGCGTCGGTGACGGAGTCGTCCGCCGGGGAGGGCGGGTCCGCGGGGAAGTCCATGCTGATCCAGCCGTCTTCGGCGGTGGTGCGCAGTTCGCCGCTGTTGGTGAGGAAGACCCTGCTGCCGCCGAGGACGTGTCCCGTGGCGAGTGTCGCGTGCCCGCACAGGTCCACTTCGGTGGTCGGGGTGAACCAGCGCAGCGGCAGTGGCCCGTCGCCGTTCACCACCACGAAGGCGGTCTCGGCGTGCTTGAGTTCGGCGGCCACCGACTGCATCCACTCCGGTGCGGCGGGCTCGTCGAGCAGGACCACCCCGGCCGGATTGCCGGAGAAGGCGGTGTCGGTGAAGGCGTCCACGACGTACAGGCGCATGCCTGCACTGTAGCCCGTGGAAGGCCCTTCGCAGTCGGGGGAAAACCCTGATTCTGTGGCTAGACTCAGGGCCGTCAGCGTTGACGATCGCGGGAGGCACTATGCCCGGAACACCTGCCTTGCCCAGCTATGCCTCGGGGACGTCGGAGGTCCCCTTGCTGGGAGACACCATCGGCGACAACTTCGACCGGACGGTGCAGTCCTTCGGGGAGCGCGACGCGCTGGTGGACCGGCAAAGCGGCAGGCGGTGGACGTACCGGGAACTCGCGGCGGACGTGGACGCGCTGGCGCTGGGCCTGCTGGGGCTCGGCATCGGCAAGGGCGACCGCGTCGGCATCTGGGCGCCGAACTGCCCGGAGTGGACGATCACGCAGTACGCCACCGCCAAGATCGGCGCGATCCTGGTGAACATCAACCCGGCCTACCGCTCACACGAACTGGAGTACGTGCTCAACCAGGCCGGGGTCCGGCTGGTCGTCGCCGCGGAGAAGTTCAAGACCTCCGACTACGCCGGAATGCTCGCCGAGGTGCGGCCGCGCTGCGAGCGGCTGGAACACGTGGTCCTGATCGGCGGTGAGGCGTGGGATTCCTTGCTGGACAACGGAAGGCGGGCGGACGCCGCCGCGCTGGCCGGGATCCGGCTTTCCGCCGACGATCCGATCAACATCCAGTACACCTCGGGCACCACGGGTTTCCCGAAGGGCGCGACCCTTTCGCACCACAACATCCTCAACAACGGGTTCTTCGTCGGGGAGCTGTGCGGCTACACCGAGGCCGACCGGATCTGCCTGCCGGTGCCGTTCTACCACTGCTTCGGCATGGTGATGGGCAACCTCGCCGCGACCAGCCACGGGGCCTGCATGGTCATCCCGGCCCCGTCGTTCGAGCCGAAGGCCACCCTGGCGGCGGTGGAGGCGGAGCGGTGCACCTCGCTCTACGGCGTCCCGACGATGTTCATCGCCGAACTGGCGGAGCGCGACTTCGACTCGTACGACCTTTCGTCGCTGCGCACCGGCATCATGGCGGGCTCGCCCTGCCCGGTGGAGGTGATGAAGCAGGTCATCGAGCGGATGGGGATGGCCGAGGTGTCCATCTGCTACGGCATGACGGAGACCTCGCCGGTGTCCACCCAGACCAGGGCGGACGATTCGATCGAGCGCCGGGTGTCCACGGTGGGCCGGGTCGGGCCGCATCTGGAGGTCAAGATCGTCGATCCGGAGACCGGGCTGACCGTGCCGCGGGGAACCGCGGGCGAACTGTGCACGCGCGGGTACTCGGTGATGCTGGGGTACTGGGAGGAGCCGGACAAGACCGCGCAGGCGATCGACGCGGCGCGGTGGATGCACACCGGTGACCTCGCGGTGATGGACGACGAGGGCTACGTGAACATCACGGGGCGGATCAAGGACATGGTGATCCGCGGCGGCGAGAACATCTACCCGCGGGAGATCGAGGAGTTCCTCTACAGCCACCCGGACATCCTCGACGCTCAGGTGATCGGGGTGCCGGACGAGCGCTATGGCGAGGAACTGATGGTGTGGATCCGGATGCGGGAGGGTGCCGCACCGCTGACCGCCGAGGCGGTGCGCGAGTTCTGCACGGGCAAGCTCGCGCACTACAAGATCCCGCGGTACGTGCACGTCGTGGACGAGTTCCCGATGACGGTGACCGGCAAGATCCGCAAGGTGGAGATGCGACGGCAGGCGATCGACCTGCTCGACCTGCAGACCGCCGCCGCCACCCGCCACGCCTGACCCCGCGCCCCCGGCCGCGCCCTGCCTGGGGCGGGCCGACCGGGGCCGGGGGCGGCCGGAAGGGTGGGGGGTCAGCCTGCGGCTTCGGCGAAGGCCTTGGCGTCTTCCTCGCCGAAGGTTTCCTCGAGCTGTTCGGGCGAGTAGTCGAGATCGATCTGCTCGACCGGGACGCCGCGGGCCGACTCGATCGCGCCGAGGCGGCGCTGCGCCCGGTCGGCGGCGTAGGTGATGAACTCCTGCGGGTCGTTTTCGAACGGGCGCGGGTCGTCGAACTGGTCGTTGACCCACTGGATCATCCCGAGCGCGTGCGGCAGCAGTTCGTTCATCCGCTGCTGGACCGCCTCCCACAGCGAATCGTCGGCCGCGATGTGCCTGCGGCAGGTGAAGGTGCCCCAGGCCATGTGCCGCCGCTCGTCGTCGCCGATGAGCTTCACGAGCTGCTGCATGCCCGGCAGGATGCCGCGTGTGGTGCACACCTTCTGCCAGGCGTAGTAGCCGGTGAGGGCGAGGCTGCCCTCGATCACGTGGTTGTAGGTCACGCTCGCCCTGATCTGGTTGAGCGGGCTGGGATCGGTGGCGAGGACGCCGAGCGACTCCGGCAGCTCCTCGTAGAAGAGCTTGCGGTAGTGCGGGTTTTCCGACACGAAGGAAGTGAGGTCCTCGGTCAGGCCGACCGCGTCCATCCAGCGCCGGAACACCTCGGTGTGCTTGGCCTCCTCGAAGCAGAACTGGCTGAGGTACATCTCGTCGCCGAACCGGCCCTCCAGGGCCATCGCCCGCATGAACGGCTGGATGTCCTGGGTGACCGCCTCCTCGCCCGCAATGAACTGGGCACACAGGTAGGTGGCGGAGCGGCGCTCGTCGTCGGTGAGGGTCTGCCAGTCGGCCCCGTCACGGCTGAAGTCGATGTCGGCCGGGTTCCAGAACTTCCGGTTGCCCTTCACGAACAGCCGCAGCGGGAAGGAGTCCCAGTTGAGGCCGCCTCGCCGCAGTGAGGTGAAACCCGTACGGTGCGGTACCAGTGTTTCGGTCATCTTTCACACTCCATTGTGGACGAATAGTGGGCGATCGCGGGTGCCATCGCGGCGCAGACCCGCTCGGCCGCCTCGGCGGCGGAATGGGTGGGTAGCACCAGGTGGCTCAGGGTCAGCCGGGTCGCGGTCTCGGCGAGCAGATCCGCGGACGGCTGGTCGAGGGAGGGCACGAACTCCCGGTAGTGCGCGGCCGCCAGCTCCGCAGCCGCGGAGAGGATCGGCTCACCCCGGGTGGTGAGGAAGGGCAGCAGGTCTTCGCCGGCCTGCGTGCCCAGTGCCGAGGCGACCAACTGGTTCTCCCGGCCGTGTTCGATCGTGTAGGCGACCGCCCGGTGGATCCCGGTGAGCAGGTCCGGTGCCGCCTCGAACCGGGCCCGGATGCCCTCCAGGAACTCCGCGGTGGTCCGCAGAGTGACGGCCTGGACGAGCGCCATCTTGTTGCCGAATTCGTTGTAGACCGTCTGGCGGCTCACCCCGGCGGCCGCGGCGACGTCCGCCATCCGCAGTCCGGCGTACCCGTGCGTCGCCAGCAGATCCGTCGCGGCCTCGAGCAGGGCTTCCCGCAACGACGCCTTCGTCCGCTCCGCGAAGCTTTCCGTGATCTCGGCCACAGTGACCAGCTTGACACGAACCGCGTCCATGTCAAGTGGCTTGACTTCAGATCGCTCTTTGTAAAGCCCGCTACGGTGGTCCCGTGGGCATCACGGTGGGCTTCGACCTGGACATGACCCTGATCGACCCCAGGCCGGGGATGACCGCGGTGCTGAACGCGCTCGGCGAGGAGAGCGGCCTCGCGCTCGACGGCGAGCACTTCGCGGCCAACCTGGGGCCGCCGCTCGACCAGGTGCTGCTCGCCTCGGGGGCGCCCGCCCCGCGCGTTCCGGAACTGGTCGCCCGGTTCCGCGAGCTGTACCCGGAGATCGTGATCCCCAGCACGGTCGCGCTGCCCGGCGCGCACGCCGCGCTGGCGGCGGTGCACGCGGCCGGCGGCAGAACCGTGGTGGTGACGGGAAAGTACGGGCCCAACGCCGCACTGCACGTTAAGGCGCTCGGGTTCGAGGTCGATGTGCTGGTCGGGGAGTTGTGGGCCGACGGCAAGGCCGTTGCCCTGCGGGAGCACGGCGCGGCCGTCTACGCGGGCGACCACCTCGGCGACGTGCGGGGCGCGCTGGCGGCCGGGGCGATCCCGGTCGGCGTCACCACCGGCCCGTGCACCCGGGAGGAACTGGCCGCCGCGGGCGCCGAGGTGATCTTCGACAGCCTCGAAGAGTTTCCGGGCTGGCTCAGCCTTTCCGGTGCTCGCGGATCAGGGCGATGAGACCGAGCGCGATCCCCAGCGGGGTCAGCAGCCCGGCCGCGGCGCTCAGCCAGACGGGCAGGTCGTGCAGTCCGGCGGCGAACAGGACGAACACGACCAGCACGGCGAGCACGCCGAGCGCGAACACACCGATCCCCACCCGCATCAGCCAGGGCTTGCGTGGGTATGTCTTGGCCGCAGTCTCCATGGGACCAGCGTAGAGGGCGGCAAGGCGACGAGAAGCGCTGTATCGACTTCTCTCCGGGGTGCGAACCGGGATAGGCTGGACGGTACGCGTCCTGGGTACGCCCAGGGCGCGTTCGTCGTGCGGGGCACGCGGGGTGGACAAGCAGAGCGAAGGAACGGGTGAGGGCAGTGCCGACCGGCAAGGTCAAGTGGTACGACGCGGAGAAGGGGTTCGGATTCGTCACCCAGGACGGTGGCGAGGACGTCTACATCCGCAAGACCGCGCTCCCGCAGGGTGTCGAGGCACTCAAGGCAGGTCAGCGGCTCGAGTTCGGCGTTGCCGACGGGCGGCGCGGCCCGCAGGCGCTCTCCGTCCGGCTCATCGATTCCCTGCCCTCGGTGGTGGAGGCGCGGCGACGTCCGGCGGAGGAGCTGCACGGCCTCATCGAGGACATGATCAAGCTGCTGGAAATGAAGGTCCAGCCGGATCTGCGCCGCGGCCGCTACCCCGATCGCAAGAACACCAAGCGCATCGCCGAGGTCATGCGGGCCGTCGCGCGCGACCTCGACCCGTAAACCCCTCGGGGGTCAGGGCTGGACCGGGGCCGGCTGGGCCAGGGGCTGGACCTGCAGGGACCAGTAGGCCCTGGCCACCAGCTGCGGGTTGCCGTTCTCGTCCAGGATCGGCTTGCCCGACTGGTCGGCGGCGTAGGCCGCGCCCAGTTGCTGCACTTCCACCACGACCAGCTGGCCCTCCGGGCCGTCCGGGGTGGCGGTGTAGGAAAGCCGGGTCCCCGGCGAGAAGTACTGCTGCTTGACGTTGAGGTTGCCCTTGGCGTCGGCGTACTGGACGTTGACCAGCCACGGGGTGTCCCGGATCTCGGAGGGCACCGAAATCTGCACCGGGGCCCCGGGGCGGACCTTCAGCGTGACCGCGGCATCGGGGTACTTGTCGCAGGTGCGCACCAGCACGTCGCAGTGGAGCACCGGTTTCGCGTTCACCACGTGGCCGTCGCCGTAGAAGGTGACTTCGGGCGGGCCCACGGAGGTGGCGCACCCGGTCACCACGAGGGCGCCGGCGGCCAGCGCCGCCAGTTTCCCCGCACGCCGGCGGCGGCCGTGCACCACCGCGCCCCGATCCCCCCGCACCACGTCCCGCTGACTCACCCGACTGCGCCGCATGGGGGGAACATTACGAGCCGGTCGTGCGGACCGGCTGTTCGGCCCTTCTCCTCGTGGCCCACGGCACGAGCGAGCCGCCGCGCTGCAGCAGCACCGTCTGGGTCAGGCCGAGAGCCAGCAGCAGCGACACCACCAGGAAACCGACCCAGTAGACCGGGGGCAGCAGCAGCCCGATCGCGCCGCCGAGGCACCAGGCCAGTTGCAGCACCGTTTCGGAGCGGCCGAACGCCGAGGCGCGCGACTGTTCGGGCAGGTCGGTCTGGATCACCGCGTCGAGGCTGATCTTGGCCAGCGCGCTGGCCGTGGCGCCGACCAGGCCGACCACGGCCGCGGTGGCGATCCCGGCGAGGACGGTGGCGAGCACGGTCGAGCCGAGCGCCGCGGCGAGGGAGCCGACCACGACCTGCCCCGGGCGGCCGAAGTGCAGCCGCGAGCCGAGCGCGTTGCCCGCGAAGCCGCCGATCCCGGCGGCGGCGCCGATCACGCCGAGCAGCAGCAACTGGGTGAACGGGGTCTGGCCGGTGCTTTCGGCCTGTGCCTTGACCGCGAAGGCCGCGAACATCATCAGGAACCCGGTGAGCACCCGGATGGCACCGTTGCCCCACAGCGAGAGCACCACGTCCTCACTGAGTGGCTGCCGCTTCTTCGGACCGGGGCGGGCCTTGATGAGCGAGGTGGGCACCTCGCCCTCGGTGACCTCGACCCACGACGGGATGCGCATGGACTGCACGGCCGCGGCCACGCAGACCAGTGCGGTGAACCACAGTGCGCCCGCCGGGCCGGTCAGCGCGTTGACCCCGCTGGCGATGCCGCCGAACACCCCGCCCGCGGCCAGGCCGAAGACGGTGAGCCGCGCGTTGGTCTTGGACAGGGTGATCTCAGGCGGCACCACGCGGGGGGCGACCGCGGACTTGAGCACGGTGTACGACTTGGACAGCACCATCATGCCCAGCGCGGCCGGGTAGAGGCCCCAGTCGTCGAAGTGCAGTGCCATGAGCACGGCCATCAGGCCCTGGCCGAGCGACGACAGGCACATGGCCAGCCGCCTGCCCCGCTGGATCCGGTCCAGTGCCGGGCCGATCACCGGGGCCACCAGCGCGAACGGGGCGATGGTGATGAGCAGGTACAGCGCGACCCGGCCGCGGCTCTCGCCGCTGGTGGCGGCGAAGAACAGGGTGTTGGCCAGCGCCACGGCCATGGTCGCGTCGCTGGCGTAGTTGAGCATCACCGCGTAGGTCAGCGCGGTGAGCCCGGATTTGTCGGCCCCGTCGGCCCTGGTGGCGCGCTGGAACGCGCCGACCGCCTTGCCGCCGAGTTCACGGCTTCGCAGTGCGGCGACCCTGGTCACCGTGATCTTCTTCGGCAGCCGGGGGACGCCCGTGGGGGCCTCCAAGCGGCTGTGGTGCGTTTCCTCGTCCCGGGATGGCTGAACTCCGGGCGGGTAGCCGTCGGTGTCGTAGTGCTCGTAGAGCGGTTCGGTGCGACGCGGCGGGGGCGGGCCCTGGCGTTCCGGCGGGCGCGGTGGGTACGGCCGCGCCCCGCGCGCGGGTGGCGGCGGGCGGAAGGCGTGCGTCGGCGGCTCTTCCGCCGGGCGTCCCGGGGGCTCGGCGTAGAAGTGGCTGGGCGCGCTGGGCCGCCAGGGCTGGCCGGCCCCCGGCTCCGGTGTCCACTTCCGTTTGCGACCCACGGACCAATCTTGCCCCAACCGGGCGACGCGATGCCGCCTGATCAGCTGGTGCCGACGAATTTCACCCGGAACATCGTCGGCCACAGCTTCCCGGTGATGAGGAACTCGTCCGTGCCGGGCACGGCGGCGATCCCGTTGAGCACGTCGGCGCGGGCCTGCTGCTCGGGGGTGAGCAGGCCGGAGGCGTCGATGACGCCGGTCACCTCGCCGGTGGCGGCGTCGATGCGCAGGATGCGGCCGGTCTGCCAGACGTTGGCGTAAACGGTGCCGCCGACGCATTCCAGCTCGTTGAGCTGGTCGTACGTCTCGGCGCCCGCGTGCACGGTGACCTCTCCGAGCGGGGCGAAGGTGACCGGGTCGCGGAAGGTCAGCCGGTCGGAGCCGTTGCTCATCACCAGGCGGCCGCTGTCCTGGTGGCACAGGCCCCAGCCCTCGCCCTGGTAGGTGACGCGCCGCAGTTCGGCGAGCGTGCGCGGGTCACGGGCGATGGCGATGCCGTCGCGCCAGGTCAGTTGCCACAGCACCCCGCCGGTGACGGTGATGCCCTCGCCGAACAGGGGGGCCGGTATCGCCGCTCGCACCGACGGCGGCTGCCCCGCCCAAGCCACCCTGACCTCGGAGTGGCCCTCCAGGCCGGTGCTCTCGTAGAGAAGGTCCCCGGAGAATTCGAGCCCTTCGGTGAACGCGGAGGTGTCGTGCGGGAGGGTTTCCAGCACGTCGACCTTCAACTGCGGGACGCGGGAGGAGGCCTGCGAGGCCCCCGCCGCGCAGCCGGTCAGCGCCAGCCCCAGAGCGAGTGAAATCGTGGCGAGTGTGCGCATCGGCTCACCCTGACACGGACCCGCACCTCCCGCCCAGCGGTCCACTCGGCCGGGTGGCACCCGGCGACCAGCCCCGACTCACCTTTCTTTCGCTCGTCGCGTCACAATGAACTCATGACCCTGCTGCTCACCCTCGATGACGGTTCCGTCCAGCGGGCCCTCGCCGACGCCGTCGAGCTCGCCCGCGCGGCCGCGGTCGACGAGGCCGGGGCTGAGCAGGTCGGCGCCCACGCGGGCGTCCACCGTGAGGACGCGGTATCCGCCAGTCACCTGTTCGAAGCGGCCGTTCCCGGTTACCGGGGCTGGCACTGGTCGGTCACGGTGGCCGCGGCCGGTCCGGACGCCCCGGTCACGGTGAGCGAGGTCGTACTGATGCCGGGGCCGGACGCGCTGACCGCGCCGAAGTGGGTGCCGTGGGAGCATCGGGTGCGCCCCGGCGACCTCGGGGTGGGCGACATCTTCCCCACCGACGCCGAGGATCCGCGGCTGGTGCCCGCGTACCTGCGGTCCGACGATCCGGCGGTCGAGGAGGTCGCCCACGAGGCCGGGCTGGGCCGCGTGCACGTGTTGTCCCGGCTCGGGCGGACCGAGGCGGCGACCCGGTGGCGCAACGGCGAGTTCGGCCCGCGCTCCGACATGGCGCGCAGCGCGCCGGAGGCGTGCGGGACCTGTGGCTTCTACCTGCCGCTGGCGGGATCGCTGCGCGCGGCCTTCGGGGTGTGCGGCAACGAGATCTCCCCGGCCGACGGCCGGGTGGTGAACGTGGAGTACGGCTGCGGGGCGCATTCCGAGATCGAGGTCGAGCTGACCTCCTCGGTGCCGGTGGCCGAGCTGGTCTACGACGATTCCCTGCTCGACACCGAGCCACTGGACACCGAGCCGCCCGCCCCGGAGACGCCCGACAGGGAGACGCCGGACGGAGAGGTGGCCGACGACGGGGAAGTGGCCGACGGGGAAGTGGCCGAGACGAGCGAGACGGTGGAGGCCACCGCGCAGGACGAGGCGGCCGACGGAGACGGCTCCGCCGAGTGAGCACGCCCGAGCGGGATCCGTTCGGCACGGAGGCCCTGCGCGCCTCGGTACTGCGCGCGTGGGCCGATTCGCCGACCCGGTTCACCGAAGACACCAACGCCGAACGCGATCTGCGGGTCGGTGCCTACCGGGATCGCCTGCTGGTGGAGTTGGCGCAGAACGCGGCGGATGCCGCGCTGACCGCTGGTGTGCCGGGCAGGCTTCGCGTGGAGCTCGCCGGAGGCGAGCTGAGGGTCGCCAACACCGGGGCACCGCTGGACGCCGCGGGGGTCGCCTCCCTGGCTTCACTGCGCGCTTCGGCCAAGAGGCACACCCAGGACACCGTGGGGCAGTTCGGGGTGGGCTTCGCCGCCGTCCTCGCCGTCACCAGCGAACCGCGCGTGGTGTCGCGCACCGGTGGGGTCGCCTTCTCGGAAGCGCGGACCCGGGAGGCGGTGGGACACGAGCCGGGACGGGACGGCGAGGTGCCGGTGCTGCGCCTGCCGTGGCCGGTCGAGGAGGCGGTGCCGGAGGGGTTCGACACCGAGGTCCGCCTGCCGTTGCGGGAGGACGTCGATCCCGCCGCACTGTTCGCGAGGCTCACCACCGAGGTCGAGGACCTGCTGCTCGCCCTGCCCTGGCTGGCCCGCGTCGAGGTGGGCGACTCGGTCTGGGAACGGTCGGCCGAGGACGAACAGGTGGTGATCTCCGCGCCGGACGGCACGGTCCGCCGCTGGCTGGTGCAGGACGCGCCCGGCGGGTTGTGGGCGGTGCCCGTGGACTCCGGGCCGGTCCCGCTGGAGAGCGACGTGCTGCACGCGCCGACCCCGACCGACGAACGGTTGTCGCTGCCCGCGCGCCTGATCGCCTCGGTGGCGCTGGAGCCCTCGCGCCGACGCGTCCTGCCCGGTGCCGATTTCACCGCACCCGCCCGCGCCTATCCCGACCTCGTCCGCCGGTTCGAGCCCGGACAGCGGCTCCTTCTGGTGCCCAGGGCCGGTTTCCCATTGTCCGAAGTGGACGCGAAACTGCGGGAAGCGGTGCTCGCCGAGCTCGCGGCCCAGCCGTGGCTGACCGCGAAGACAGGTGAGATCGCGCCCCGGCGGGCGCGCGTGCTCGACGTCGAGTCGCCCGAACTGGTCACCATGCTCGGCGAGGTGGTGCCGAGGCTGGTTTCGGTGTCCGGGCCGGAGGCGGTCCGGGTGCTCGCCGCGGTCGGCGCGGAGCGGCTGGAGATCCCGGAACTCGTCGAACTGCTCACCGGGGCCGAGCACCCTCCGGACTGGTGGCGCTCGCTCTACGACGTGCTGCTGCCGCTGGTCGAAGCCCATTGGGTGAGCGATGAGGACCTGGGCGCACTGCCGGTCCCGCTCGCGGACGGCCGCACCCTGCCCGGGCCGCGTGGCACGCTCCTGTTCGGCGCCTCCGCGGAACTGCTGGACCTGTTGGCCGGCGCCGACGTGGTCGGGCTTCGGCTGGTGCACCCCGAAGCCGCTCATCCCTTGCTGGAGCGGCTGGGTGCGCGGGAGGCCGGGCCCGCGGAGCTGCTCGAAACGCCCGCGCTGCGGGACGCGGTCGAGCGCAGTACCGAGGACGCACTGTCCGGTTTGGACATACGGCCGCTGGTGGAAGCGGTGCTGCGACTGGTTTCCGAGACCGGCGGGGAAGACCTCGGGGCGTTGGCCCTGCCCTCGGAGGAGGGCTGGCGCCGGGCCGACGAACTGGTGCTGCCGACCTCGCCGCTGTTGAGGGTGTTCGATCCCGAAGCGCTGGGCGAAGAGAGCCCGCTTTCGGTGCTGGACGAGGAGTTCGCGCAGCGCTGGCCGTCCAGGGTGCTCACCGCCGTCGGCGTCCAGGACTCCTTCACCGTGACCGCCGAGGGCGTCCGCGATCTCGACCTCGTCGCCGATGACGCGTGGCCGGAGGCGCTGCGGCTGCTGGCCGCGGAGCGGGATACCTGGCAGGAACTCACCACGGGGCCGACCGGGAACTGGCTCGCGCGCAACGCGCTACTCGCCGGGCACGCACCGGACTGGTGGCGGCTTCCGGAGGCGGACGGGCTCGCCGGGCTGTACGACCCGGTGCCGGACGTCGGGGTCCGGGCGGACGTGCTGGCCGCGGCCGGGGTGCGCGCGGAACTCGTCGTCGACGACCTGGAGGACGCCGCCGATCTCCTGGACCGGCTGGGCGATCCGGCGCGGGTGGTGGCCCCGGGCCTGGTCGCGCGCGCCCACACCGAGCTCGCCGGTGCGGATCTGGACTGGGCGGAGCTCGACGCGCCGGAGCGCGTGCGGGCGCTCGATGGCACGGTGGTCGACGCCGAGCATGCGGCCGTGCTCGACCGGCCCTGGCTCGCCGCGGTATGGCCGACGGGACGGCTCGTCGCGGTCCCGGAGGGGGCGGAGCGCCTCGCGGAACTGCTGGATGTGCCGCTGCTCAGCGAGCTCGTCTCGGCGCGGCTGCCGGAGGGCGAGTACGTGCCGTGGGCCGAGCTGACCGCGATCTGCCTGGCCGCGGAACTGCTGGACATCCCGTTGCCCGAGGGCGGGGTCGTGGTGCACGAGGAGTTGATCGTCGAGATCGACGGTGTCAAGCACGACGCGCCGTGGTGGGTCGAAAGTGGCTCGTTTCACGGGGAACATCACGCGGAGGACACCCCGGCCGCGCTGGCGCGGGCCTTCGCCTGGGCGTCCGGTCACTGGGCGGACCGCCACCTCATCGAGACGCTGCTCGACGACCCGGACCCGCTGACCCTCTACACCTGACCGCCTGCGCCTGCAGCACAACGTGACCGTTGAACTACCAAGCGGTAATGGGACCTGACCTCGCTAGATGCCGGTCTGCGCGGAGCGGGAGCCGCGCCGGGCCGCCGCTCGCTGCCAGGTCATAATGCCCATGCCGATGAGGCTGAGCACGACGCCGGCGACGCAGGTCCACAGCCACACACTCGGCGAGTGACCGAATCCGAGGTCGTGGATCGCGAACGCGACGACCCCGGCCAGCCACGCGAAACACCCGACCACGACGATCGGGAACAGCGCGGTCAGGCGGGCGGGCAACTCCGGTACGGGACGCAAGGAGACCTTGCCGTCCCCGCCCTTGCTCGGATCGGTCACGTCAGGAAGGCTACCGGCGGGTCACCATCGAGCACCACGAAGGCGGAGGCATGGTCGCGCAGGACACGCGGTCGGGATTCGACCGTTTATTCAAGATCAGCGAAAGGGGGTCGACCACTGGCCGCGAAATCCGCGGCGGACTGGTCACCTTCGTCACGATGGCCTACATCATCGTGCTCAACCCGCTGATCATCGGCAGCTTCTCCGCAAGCGACGCCTCGGCCCACAAGGACGTCCTCGGCGGCATCCTGCCCGCGAACCAGGTGGCGGCGGTCACCGCGCTGGTCGCCGGGGTGCTGACCATCATGATGGGCCTGATCGCCCAGTACCCGTTCGCCATCGCGACCGGGCTGGGCATCAACAGCCTGCTCGCGGTCACCATCGCCCCCCAGGTCACCTGGCCCGAGGCGATGGGCCTGGTGGTGATCGAGGGTCTGATCATCGTGCTGCTGGTGCTCACCGGCTTCCGCACCGCCGTGTTCAACGCGGTGCCCGCGGCGCTCAAGTCCGCGATCGCCGTCGGCATCGGCCTGTTCATCTCCTTCATCGGCCTGGTCGACGCCGGGTTCGTGCGGCGGCTGCCCGACGCGGCGAACACCACGGTGCCGGTGGGGCTGGGCATCAGCGGCTCCATCGCCTCGTGGCCGACCGCGGTGTTCGTGGTGGGTCTGCTGCTGACCGGGATCCTGGTGGCGAAGCGGGTGCGCGGCGGCATTCTGCTGGGCGTGCTCGGCACCACCGTGGTGGCGATCGTCGTCGAGTCGATCGTGCACGCGGGCCCGTCCATGGGCACGAACCCGAAGGGCTGGAACCTGGGCTACCCGGCCCTGCCGTCCAAGGTGGTCGGCCTGCCGGATCTGTCGCTGGTCGGCGACGTGTCGTTCGGGGCGTGGACGCGGCTGCCGGTCATCACCGTGCTCCTGCTGGTGTTCACCCTGGTACTGGCCGACTTCTTCGACGCCATGGGCACGATGACCGGCCTGGCCCAGGAGGCGGGCCAGCTCGGCAAGGACGGCCAGTTGCCGCGGGTCGGCCGCGCGCTGTTCGTGGAGGGCCTGGCCGGTGCCGCTGGTGGTTTCGGCTCGGCCAGTTCCAACACCGTGTTCATCGAATCCGCGTCCGGTATCGCGGAGGGCGCGCGGACCGGTCTGGCGAACATCGTCACGGGTGTGTTGTTCATCGCCGCGATGTTTTTCACACCGCTGTACGCGTCGGTGCCGGTGGAAGCGGCCGCGCCGGCGCTCGTGGTGGTCGGCGCGCTGATGATCCGGCAGGTCAAGGAGATCGACTTCACCGACTTCTCGGTGGCGCTGCCCGCCTTCCTGACCATCGTGGTGATGCCGTTCACCTACTCGATCGCCAACGGCATCGGGGCCGGTTTCATCAGCTACGTCGTCATCCAGGCCGTCACCGGCAGGGCCCGCAAGGTCCACCCGCTGATGTGGATCATCGCCCTCGCGTTCGTCGCCTACTTCGCCGTCGGCCCGATCCAGGCCGCCCTGCGGTAGTTCGCGTGGCAAACAGGGCCGTGAGGAACCCCCTCACGGCCCTGTTTGCTGTGAGGGGTCCCCTCACGGCAAAGCTCTTCCGGGATCGTGAGGTATGCTAAGTATGTGTCCGAAATGCGGGAGCGCGCCCTGGCGGGTCGGCTGAGGCTGGCCGTGGTGCGGCTCAACCGCAGACTCCGGGCACAGCGGACCGACCAGAACGTCTCGCTCACGCAGATCGCGGCACTGTCCACGCTGCACAAGTGCGGGCCGCTCACACCGGGCAAGCTTGCCGCCAAGGAAGGCGTGCAGCCGCCGTCGATGACCAGGGTGATCGCCGCGCTGGAGGAGATGGGTTACGTGCGCCGTGGCCCTCACCCCACCGACGGCAGGCAGTCGATCGTCACGCTCACCGAGAGCGGGCTGAAGTTCATCGACGAGACCGTCTCCGCACGAGAGGCCTGGTTGGACCGCAAATTGGCGGAACTGAGCGGTGATGAGCGAGAAATCCTCGCTCGCGCCGCCGAGATCATCGACAGGATGGCGGGGAACGAATAACGGTGCGGCCGAGAACGGGTAGCGAAGTCCAGAAGATCACCACTACGACGACAGCTACCCGGGGGCAGGCCCCACCCGGCCGGATCCCACGCAAGTCCGGCATGTTCGCCTCGCTGCGGATCCGCAACTACCGGCTGTTCTTCTCCGGCCAGGTGATCTCCAACATCGGCACCTGGATGCAGCGCATCGCGCAGGACTGGCTGGTTTTCGAGCTGTCCGGCAACAACCCCGTCGCGCTCGGCATCGCGGTGGCCCTGCAGTTCGCCCCGACCGTACTGCTGTCCCTGTGGGCGGGCGTGCTGGCCGACCGGGTCGACAAGCGGCGGCTGAGCCTGTTCATCCAGAGCGGGATCGCGGTGCAGGCGCTGGTGCTCGGGCTGCTGGACACCGCCGGGGTGGTCACCCTATGGCAGGTCTACCTGCTGTGTGTCGTGCTCGGTGTGTTCAGTGCGCTGGATGTGCCGGTGCGCCAGTCGTTCGTCGCGGAAATGGTGGGACGCGACCAGATTCCCAACGCGGTCGCGCTCAACTCCGCGGTGTTCAACATGGCCAGGATCGTCGGGCCCGCGATCGCCGGGTTCGGCATCACCGCGGCCGGTACCGGCTGGATGTTCCTGGTCAACGCGATCAGCACGCTGGCCGTCATCGCCGGTCTGCTGCTGATGAAGCCGGACCGGCTGGTGCGCGGCCGCACGGTGCCGCGCGCGAAGGGGCAGTTGCGGGAGGGTCTTGCCTACGTGCGGGGCCGCTCGGACCTGGTCGCGGTGATGGTGCTGGTGTTCTTCGTCAGCACCTTCGGGATCACCTTCTTCACGTCGCTGGCGATCGTGGCGCGCAACGTCTTCGGCACCGCGGCCGACGGGTACGGCCTACTGTCCACTTTGCTCGCGGTGGGGACGTTCACCGGTTCGCTGATGGCCGCCCGGCGTGGGGCGAAGCGCAAGCCGAACGTCCGGCTGCTGCTGATCGCGGCGGGCAGCCTCGGCGTGCTGGAGACGCTGGCCGCTTTCATGCCCACCTACCTGGTCTTCGGGATCGCGCTGATCCCGCTGGGCTTCGCCACGATCACGTTCCTCAACACGGCCAACGCACTGGTCCAGACCGCGGTGAGCGCCGAGATGCGGGGCCGCGTGATGGGGCTGTACGTGCTGGTCCTCATCGGGGGCAGCCCGATCGCCGGGCCCATGGTGGGCTGGATGGCGACCACCTTCGGCGGCCGCTCGCCCTTTTCGATCGGCGGCGTGATCTCGGTGATCGTCGCGGTGGCCTGCGCCGCCGTGCTCGCCCGCCGCGGCGGGGTGACCTTCCCGGGGCGTCGTCGTCTGGCCGGTCTGCGCGTGTTGTTTTCCCGGTCCGAGCCCGTCGTCGAGCTCCCCGTCGAACGCCGCGCGGCACCCCGCCGGGTCAGTGCGCGAGCAAGGACGGCAGTACCGACTCGGCGAGCGCTCTGAGCGCCTTGCCGTCGCTGCCGTCGCTGCCGCCGCTGAAGCTGACCTCCTGGGCGGAGTCGTCGGTGAGCTTGACCGCGACGAGCTTGTCGGTGATCATCGCCGGCCTGCCCGCCAGCGTGTCCGGATAGACGCGGGGCGAGACGTCGTCGGTGTAGACGGCCTCGACCCCGCGCACGGTGCACCGCCCGTCGAACCGGGGCTTGGCCGTTCCGCCGAGTTTCCCGAGCAGGGCGGTGCACAACTGCCAGGAGATCACCGGCCACGGCGAGTCGGCGATGCCGTGCTCCGGCACCGGGGCCTGGTTGCGGAAGGCGATCGTCTGTGCCGCGTTCTGGGTGGGCAGGCTGAGCCCCGGGGCCATGGTGGCGCGCACGATCTCGGTGGCGAGGGAGCCGGCGAGTTCGTCCGGTGCCTGCGTGGCCGCCGGTGCGGCGGGGCTCGTCCGGCCGACCTCGACCAGGAGGTAGGGGTTGATCTGCGGCGTGGGGGCCGCCGAGGTCAGCCGCACGTCGAGCCGGGCGTTGACCTCCGGCGCCAGGTACTCGGCCTCGCCGGTGAGACCGGCGACATCGACGGTGTGCGGATCCTCCAGTGCGGCGGGCGCGGCGGCGAGCCTCAGGGTCACCTCGTGGGTGGCGGTGATCGCGTGACAGGCGCCGTCGCGGACCTCGCGCAGCGTTCTGGACCCCAGCAGCGCATCCCAGCGCTGCTGGCTGAGGGCCTGGCAGAGCACGTGCGGCCCGGTGTCCGGTGGCAGTGCCGTGAGCATTTCCCCGCTGGGAATCGGCACCGCGCGCAGGGCCTGACCGCCCTTGGACGGCCAGATCGCGGGCAGCGTGGGCGCGGCGGCGGGCCGGTCGTGGACGTCGTGTGACCACAGGTAGCCCGCCGCGGTCGCCACCGAGGCGAAGGAAAGCAGCACTCCCACCACGATGACGAGCACGGTCGACGTCTTCACGGACTGCAACCTATCGGGTGGCGGACCGGACGGGACGACGATCCCCTTGCCACGGCGATTCAGGTTAGGCTAACCTTATTGATATCCGCTTCGTGGTGGGAGCGGCAGTCAGTTCGGGAACGAACGCGGCCCCGTCGCCGGGAAGGATCCCGGAGACGGGGCCGCGTGCAGTTCGATCCCGAACAGGGTGCGATAGGCCGCCACGATCTCCGCACCGTCCAGCGTCCGCTCGATCCGCTCGCCGTCCACCGTCTCGATCAGCCGTTCCCCGGCGAGGGTGACGCGACCCTGCTCGGTCGCTCGCGAGCAGGTCAGTCCCCGCGTGAAATGCGAGTCCGGTGAGGTCGCCTGCCACCAGCAGGTCGGGGCGAAATCCGCGAGTTCACGCGGGCGGCTCTCCAGCCGGTACGCGGGCTTCCCGTCGTGGCGCACCTCGATGTCGCCGTCCGGGGCGTCCAGCAGCAGGAACTCACCATCCGGATCGGACTGGGACTCGCAGGCGTTCCAGCGCAGCGGGTGGCGGCTGAACCGGCCGAAACCCACGTCCACCAGCCACGGCTCGTCCAGGTCCACCCGCAGGGCCAGATGGTCGAACGGCGCGCCGAGCCTGCCGCCCTCGCCGTACACCCTGCCCGAGAGCAGCGAGACCTCGAATCCCAGTGCCCGCAGCAAAGCGGCGAAGGCCCCGTTCAGCTCGTAGCAGAACCCTCCGCGGTGCCTGCGCACGATCTTGTCGAACAGTGCGTCCTCGTCCAGATCGATTCGCTCGGGCAGGTGCACGCTGAGGTTTTCGAACGGCACCGACAGCAGGTGGCGCTCGTGCAACTCGCGCAGTGCGGCGGCGGAAGGGGCGGCGGGACGTGCGGCTCCGATGCGCGCGAGGTAGGCGTCCACATCGAACGGAGTGCCGGGACGGGGGTGGGAACGGCTGGCCATGGGCCTACCGTCGCATCTCGACCACGGTGGAGGTCAAGCCGATAAAAAACGGGGCCCTTCCGCTACGGGAAGGACCCCGGGGGGTCAGGCTCGAACCGGTTTCAGACCAGCAGGCCGTTGCCGCCGGAAACGGCGTTGTCGAACCGCTTGCTGATCTCGCCCCAGTTGTAGATGTTCCACAGCGCCTTGACGTAGTCCGCCTTGACGTTCTTGTAGTCGAGGTAGAAGGCGTGCTCCCACACGTCGACCAGCAGGACCGGCACGGTCGGCAGGATCAGGTTGTTGTGGTGGTCGCGCAGCTGCTGGGTGATCAGCGTCTTGCCGATCGGGTCCCAGGACAGCGCCGCCCAGCCGTTGCCCTGGATGGTGGTGGCGACCGCGGTGAACTGGGCCTGGAACTTGTCGAACGAACCGAACGCCTCGTCGATCGCGGCGGCCAGCTCGCCGGTCGGCTTGTCGCCGCCTTCCGGCGACAGGATCTTCCACCACACGACGTGGTTCGCGTGACCGGCCAGGTTGAACGCCAGCGTGGTCTCCAGGCCGACGATCGAACCGAAGTCGCCCTTCTCGCGCGCCTCCGCGAGCTTGTCCAGGGTGTCGTTCGCACCCTTCACGTAGGCCGCGTGGTGCTTGCTGTGGTGCAGCTCGTTGATCTCACCCGAGATGTGCGGAGCCAGCGCACCGTAGTCGTAGTCAAGGTCGGGAAGCTCGTACCGGGCCATCAGCCCTCCTTCTTGTTCTGCCGCAAAATCCCTGCGCTACCAAACTAGTAGCTACCGTATCCAGTGGCTAACCGGGGAGCGGGCCGTCCGCGATCCGGGATGCCGTCCACGGACAGCCTGCAAGCTCCAGCATGCTGGAGGTCAAGTGTAAGGGTGATCACGAAATAAGCCTGTCGGGAAGTTTGCGTGGTGGTGCGTCCGCGGCGTGATCAGGCCTCCAGCGGCCAAGTGTGCACGGGTTCCTCGGTCCGGGCCAGTTCGAGATAGCGGGAGAGCATCGCCGACAGCGCGGCCTCACGGTCCGCGCCGCCCCGCTGCGCGCGCGCCACCGTCTCCCGCTGCCACCATGCGCCGTTGCGGCGGGTGAGACACCGCTGCTCGATCACGCCGAGGAACCGGTTGATCGCCGCCTCTGAAACGCGTGCCCGCCGCAGGCCGTCGTAGGCGAGCGGGAGCAGCACACGCAGCATCAGCTCGTCCGGGTGCAGCCAGCCGAGACCGGGCCAGTACAACTGCGCGTCGAAACCGTTGCGGGCGCCCGCATAGAGGTTCTCCTCCGCGGACTGGAAGGACATCCGTGTCCATACTGGACGCTCCGCCTCGGCGAGCGCGCGCTGTGCGCCGAAGAAGAACGCGGCGTTGGCCATCATGTCCACCACGGTCGGTCCGGCGGGCAGCACCCTGTTTTCCACCCGAAGGTGCGGTCTGCCGTCCACCACGTCGTACACCGGGCGGTTCCAGCGCCACACGGTGCCGTTGTGCAGCCGCAGTTCGGTGAGCTTCGGCGCCCGCCCCGCCGCCAATGCCTCCAGCGGGTCCTCGCCGTCGGTCTCCGGGAGCAGGCCGGGGAAGTAGCGGACGTTTTCCTCGAACAGGTCGAAGATCGAGGTGATCCACCGCTCGCCGAACCACACCCTCGGGCGCACGCCCTGGTTCTTCAGTTCCTCCGGGCGGGTGTCGGTCGCCTGCAGGAACAGTGGAATGCGCGTTTCGTGCCAAAGGGCCTTGCCGAGCAGGAACGGCGAATTCGCCCCCACCGCCACCTGCACCCCGGCCAGGCACTGCGCCGCGTTCCAGTGCGCGGCGAACTCCTCGGGCGCGACCTGCAGGTGCAGCTGCACCGAGGTGCACGCCGCCTCCGGCAGGATCGACTCCGCCGAGGTGCGCAGCCGTTCCGGCGGATGGCCGGTCAGCGCGGCGCCGTCCATGGACAGCGTCATCTCCTCGCCGCGCGCCGCGAAGATCTGGTCGTTGAGCATGGTGTAGCGGGTGTTGTTGGTGATCCACTTCTGGTCGAAGTGGTCCGGGGTCAGGGTCGGCAGGATGCCGATCATGGCGGGCCGGGCGCCGGATGCGCCCGCCTTCTCTTCCGCCTTCTCGATGTACTCCCGCAGATCGTGTTCGAGCGCGAGCATCGAGTCACCGGCCAGCGGCCGCGGCGGCACGTTGATTTCGATGTTGTGCTGGGACAGTTCGTTGGTGAAGGACGGGTTGTCCAGCGCCTCCAGCACCTCGGCGTTGGTCATCGACGGGCGCATCGCGGCGTCGACCAGGTTCAGCTCCACTTCCAGCCCGATATGCCTCCGGGGAAAGGAGAAGACGCCCTCCGACAGCATCATTCCCAGCGTGTCGAGGCACCGTTGGACCTTGCGTCGGTACCGCGCCCGGTCGCGGGGATTGAAGCCGTCCGCCGAGAGATCCTGGCCCATCTGCTCCCTGCTTCTCCTGGTATCGCGGGCATCGCGGGCTCATCGACCACTATGCCTGGCGGACCACCGTGACACAGCATTTCCGCCGTCGGTATCGGCCAAATTGGTACAGTCGGCGATCCTCGCGGGCACCGGTGCGAAGCTGCGCCGTTCGCCCTAGCGGGACCCGGCTCGTTCGGAGCAGCGGCCCCGAGGCCACACTCATCCCTGTGGCGCAACTGATCTCCACCGAAGACGTGGCCGACCCCCGGCTCGACGACTTCCGCGAGCTGTCCACCGCCGACCGCCGCCCCGACCGTCCCGGCGGCCGCGGACTGGTGATCGCCGAGGGCACGGTCGTCGTCCGCCGCTTACTCGCCTCGGATTACCCGGTCCGGGCGGTTTTAGGCGTGGCCCGCCGGGTCGAGGAGCTCGCCGGGGACCTCACGGGTGTCGACGTGCCCGCCTACGTCACCTCCGCCGACGTGATGGCGAAGGTCGTCGGCTTCCACCTCAACCGCGGGGTGCTGGCCGTCGCCGACCGCGCCCCGCAGCCCGACGCGGCGGGGATACTGGCCCGTTCCCGGGTCGTCGCGGTCCTGGAAGGCGTCGGTGACCACGAAAACCTCGGTGCGCTGTTCCGCAACGCCGCTGCGCTCGGCGTCGACGGCGTGCTGCTCGGGCCCGGCTGCGCCGATCCGTTGTACCGGCGCAGCGTGCGGGTCTCCATGGGCAACGTCCTGCGCGTCCCGTTCGCCGCGCTGCCGGACTGGCCGGAAGGCCTGCAACTGGTGCGGCGGCACGGTTTCCGGATCGCGGCACTGACTCCGCGGGCCGATTCGATCACCCTCCGTGAAATAGGGCCGGGGAAAGTCGCGCTGCTGCTCGGTTCCGAGGGACCGGGGCTGACCCAGGAGGCCATCGCGGCCGCGGACGTCGCGGTGCGCATCCCGATGACCGAAGGCGTCGATTCGCTCAATGTGGCGACAGCCGCCGCAATAGCCTTCTACGAGGTGTCGGGCCGGTAGATTACGGACGTTCGCGAGCGCTGGAGGTGGAGGAAGCGTTGGAGCTGCGGATTCGCGGAGAGCGGGCGGTGCTCAAAGGGCACGGCGATGCCTACACGCGCGAGATCGATCCGCACAGCCTCGCCCTGGGGCCGGAACTTTCCGATGCCCTGCACGAGTGGGCCCGGGTCGGTGCCGCGGTGCGGCGGGCCGCCGAGAACGGCGACCCCGGCGAGGCGGCCGGAGTCGTGACGCGGCGCGGCCAGCAGCTCGCCGCGAGGGTGGCCACCGTGATGGGCACCCCGGTGCACTACGTCGACCCGGTGACCGACGAGGTCAGCGTCATCTCGCCGCAGCCGCCGGCGCAGCGCGCCGCCCCGTCGCTGATGCGGCAGTTGTTCGGCGCCACCCACGTCGGGACCGAACCCACGCCGTGGGCCACCGGGCTGGTGGTCTCCGCGTTCATCGCCGTGGTGGCGGTCATCGCGATGCTCTCGCTCGCCGTCGCGCTGGCCGCGGAGACCGCGGGCTGGGTGGTGCTGCTGGCCTCGGCGGTGGTCACCGCCGGGCTCACGCCCTCGCTGTGGCTCGCCCGGCGGGTGCCGATCGTCCGGTGGATCGCCCTCGGGGCGGCCGCCGGCTGCGTGCTCGCCTGGTTCGGCATCGTCCCCGTCGCCCTGTGAGCTGTCCGGGGTGCGCACCCCGGACAGCTCAGCCGCGGTGGGAGCGGACGCCGAGAAGGACATCCTCCCAGGCCGGGACGGCCGGGTGCGGTTTCTTCGCCCTCGGCCTCGCCGGTGTGGGCACGCCGGAGGTGGGCGGCACGGCCTGGTCCGGGATGGACGGTGACACCTGCCCCAGCGCCGCCTCGGCCTGAACGTCTTCGTCCGGCTCGGTGGTGCCGCCGTCCGCCGCGGTGTCCTCGCCCGCCTCGGTCACGGCACGCAGTGTCCGAGGCGCGCGGTTCGGGTCCAGCAGGTCCTCGGCCTGCTCGTCGAGGGCGGTCACCGTGCCCCCGTGGGCGCCCGGCGCGAAGGACCAGTGCGCGCTCATGTCGGAGCGGCCTGCCTGCCAGCGCAGCGCGACGACCCATCGGCCGTCCTCGCCCTTCCACGAATCCCACTCGGCCTTGCCGTAGTCCTGCCCGCGCACGCCGAAGGCGTAGGCGACGACCTCGCCGAGCGTGCGCACGTCCGGGCCGTCGTCGCGAACCGGGTGCGCCTGCTGCGCCAGCTCCGCGGTGCGGGAACGTTCGAGCAGGACCGGGTAGGCGAACCGCTCGACCCGCTGTTCGGGCACGCCCGCGCTCGCCGCCACCTGCTGGACGGACTCCCCGGCGCGGATCCGGGCCTGGATCTCTCGTGGTCGCATCGTCTTCTCCGCCTCGATCTCGATCTGGCCGAGCCGCGTCAAATCGCCCCTCGCGGCCGCTCGCAGTCTCTCATCGGCGGGGAGGAGGAACCGCTCGCCGCGCTCAGGGTCTTCGCACACGATGGACTTACCGTCCTCGTGTATCCCGACAACCCTCAGCGCTCGCATCAGCGGCCTCCTCCAGACATCATCTTCGTCGGTTCTCACGGTAAGGCGGCGCGTCGCCTTGACGGGAGAGGCGCGCCGATACCAGCGGACCCAATTGTGTGAGGTTTTCCGGACGCGCGAAGGCCACCGTCGCGGCCGTGGCGCGACGGTGGCCTTCGGGTGCGCCGGATGTCAGTCGGCCAGGTGCTCGACGACGTACTCGATGCAGCTGGTCAGGGCGGTGACGTCGCTCGGCTCGATGGCGGGGAACATGCCGACGCGCAACTGGTTGCGGCCCAGCTTCCGGTACGGCTCCACGTCCACGATCCCGTTCGCGCGCAGGACCTTGGCCACCGCCGAGGCGTCCACCTCGTCCACGAAGTCGATCGTGCCCACGACCTGCGAGCGCAACGCCGGGTCCTTGACGAACGGCACCGTGTAGCTGGTCTCCTCGGCCCACTCGTAGAGCCGGTCCGAAGAGTCCTTCGTGCGGGCGACCGTCCACTCGAGCCCGCCGTTGCCCAGCATCCACTCGATCTGGTTGGCCAGCAGGAACAGGGTCGCCACCGCGGGGGTGTTGTACGTCTGGTCCTTGCGGGAGTTGTCCAGCGCGGTGGTCAGCGACAGGAACTCCGGGATCCAGCGGTCGCCGGAGCCGATCTCGGTGACCCGCTCCACGGCGGCGGGCGACATCAGGGCGAGCCACAGGCCGCCGTCGGAGGCGAAGCACTTCTGCGGCGCGAAGTAGTACACGTCGAAGTCCTCGGCCTTGACCGGCAGGCCACCGGCGCCGGAGGTGGCGTCGATCGCGACGAGGGCGCCCTCGCTGCCCGCGGGACGCCGCACCGGCACCGCGACCCCGGTCGAGGTCTCGTTGTGGGCCCAGCCGACGAGGTCGGCACCCGCTTCGTAGGCGATCTCGGGGGCGCTGCCCGGCTCCGAGGAGACCACGATCGGGTCGGCGAGGAACGGCGCGCCCTTGGTCACCGAAGCGAACTTCGAGGAGAACTCACCGTAGGTGAAATGCTGCGACCGTTCCCGCACCAGGCCGAACGCCGCCGCGTCCCAGAACGCGGTGGTGCCGCCGTTGCCCAGCACGACCTCGTAGCCCTCGGGCAGCGAGAACAGTTCGGTCAGGCCCGCGCGCACCCTGCCGACCAGGGACTTCACCGGCTTCTGGCGGTGCGAGGTGCCCAGGTACCGGGCGCCTTCGGAGGACAGGCTGGCGAGCTGCTCCGCGCGGACCTTCGAAGGCCCGCAGCCGAAGCGGCCGTCAGAAGGCTTGAGTTCAGCGGGAATGGTCAGCTCAGCGGTCATGGGTCCAGTCTGTCACGCCCGCCAGCCCGCCTTGTCGACCCCGCCGGGGATCGGGGCGGCCGGGTCGTACGGGATGCGGGTGAAGATGAAGGTCGCGAGGTCCAGGTGGGACGGGACGCCCTCGGCGTCACGCCCGACGCGCAGCGTCTCGCCCGCGTAGTAGCCGTCGAGGCCGAGCCACTCGTCGCGGTCCACCGGGCGGAACCGGGAGGCGCGGCCCGCCCCGCCGACCGGGGCCAGCTCGAACATCCCGCCGGGGATGAGCCTGAGCAGGTACGGGGTCGGTCCCCAGTGCCACAGTCCGGTCAGCGCCAGCAGGCCCGGATCGGCCTCCACCGGCTTCCATTCCGCCGGAAGGTTCGGCTCGTGCTCGTCGGCGATGGTGATCAGGTCGATGACCAGGGTCAGGATCGCCGGACCGGAGGTGGTGTTGGCCATGGCGAGGGCGCCGGTGCCGCTGCCGGTGTCGACGATGGTGCAGGCGAGGAAGCCGGGCATCGAACCGGTGTGGCCCGCCAGCCTGCGACCCTGGTGCCGGACCAGCTGGAAGCCGAGGCCGTACCCGGCGGTCCAGGTGTTGGCGTCGTCGACGGTGGCGACGGCCCGCATCTCCGCCACGGTGTCCGGGTGGAGGACGTCGCCGGTGCGGCCGCCGACGAAGGCGGTCCAGCGCGCCAGGTCGTCGACCGTGGACCACAACTGGCCCGCGGGCGCCATCGCCCCGGCGTCGTGGCTCGGTTCGGGGAGCAGCACGTCGGCGAAGGGATGCACCGCCCAGCCGCGCGCGTGCCTGCCCTGGGGCTGGTCGGTGGTGCGGGACATGCCCAGCGGTTCGAGGACTTCGGTGCGCAGCGCGGACAGCCAGTCGGTGCCGCGGTAGCGGGCGACGAGCTCACCGAGCACGCCGTAACCGACGTTGGAGTAGTGGAAACGGCTGCCGGGCCGGTTCTTCACCGCGTTCGTCGCGAGGCTCGCCTGCAGCGCCTGCCAGTCGCCGCCGGGACTGCGCTCCCACCAGGAACCGGGGGATTCGGAGGTGAGACCGCCGGTGTGGGACAGCAGTTGCGCGATCGTGGACGAGCCGAAACCGGTGCCGGGCAGATGCTTGTCGAGCGGGTCGTTGAGGTCGAGCCTGCCCTCGTCGCGCAGCCGCATGACCAGTGCCGCCACCATCGACTTCGTGATCGAGCCGAGCCGGTACTGGGTGTCGTTGCCGGGTGTTTCACCGTCGACCAGCCCCCGCGCACCGGACCAGGCCAGCTCACCGTCGCGGACGACGGCGGCGACGATCGAGGGGACGCGGGCGGCCGCCTGCTCGGTGGCGAGACGGCGGAGCAGGGCGAACTCGGTGCTGGGCAGCATGCCGGTCATTCTGCCCGCCACCGCCCATCCGGGCAGACCCGCCCGAGGGGCATGCCGCGCGGGGTCCCCTCATGGTCGAAACGGCCGTGAGGGGACCCCTCACGGCCGTGTGCGATGCCGGGATCAGGCGATGACGTCCCAGCCCTCGACCTCTTCGGGCCGGCGCGGGCCGGGGCCGACGTAGGTCGCGGACGGCCGGACGAGACGGCCGGTGCGCTTCTGCTCCAGGATGTGCGCGGCCCAGCCCGCGGTACGGGCCGAGGTGAACATCGCGGGCATCATGTGCGGCGGTACCTGGGCGAAGTCCAGGATCACCGCGGCCCAGAATTCGACGTTCGTCTCGATCGGACGGTCCGGGCGGCGCTCGCGGAGCTCGGCCAGCGCGGCCTGCTCCAGTTCGGCGGCCACCTCGTAGCGGGCGGCGCCCAGTTCCTGGCAGGTGCGGCGCAGCACGCGGGCCCGCGGGTCCTCCGCGCGGTACACGCGGTGGCCGAAGCCCATCAGCCGCTCCTTGCGGTCGAGGATGTCCTTGACCACCTTGCGCGCGTCGCCGGTGCGCTCGACGGCCTCGATCATCGGCAGCACGCGGGCGGGCGCCCCGCCGTGCAGCGGGCCGGACATGGCGCCGATCGCCCCGGACAGCGCCGCCGCCACGTCGGCCCCGGTGGAGGCGATGACGCGGGCGGTGAAGGTGGAGGCGTTGAGGCCGTGTTCGGCGGCCGACACCCAGTACGCGTCCACGGCCTTGACGTGGGCCGGGTCCGGCTCGCCGCGCCAGCGGACCATGAACCGCTCGGTGATCGTCTTCGCCTCGTCCACCCGGGACTGGGGGACGGCGGGCCTGCCGATGCCCCGCGCCGACTGCGCCACGTACGACAGGGCCATCACCGAGGCGCGGGCGAGGTTTTCGCGCGCTTCGGCGTCGCTGATGTCCAGCAGAGGCTGGTAGCCCCAGATCGGCGCGACCATCGCGAGCGCGGCCTGGACGTCCACCCGCACGTCACCGGTGTGCACGGGCAGCGGGAAGGGTTCGGCGGGCGGCAGTCCGTGGCCGAACCGGCCGTCGACCAGCAGGCCCCACACGTCGCCGAAGCTGACCTTGCCCGCCAGGTCCTCGATGTCGACGCCGCGGTACCGCAGCGCACCGCCGTCGCGATCGGGCTCGGCGATCTCGGTGCGGAAGGCCACCACGCCTTCCAGACCCGGTTTGAAGCCGTCGTCCGGTTCGGAGGCGGCCGGCTTGGTGTCTGCAACAGGCGCTGAGGTAGTCACGGTGAGACCTTTCGATGCGCGTTCCCCGACGGGTGCCCTCTGGTTCGTCCCGGGTGCGAGGGACACGCGCGAGCGCGCCTCGTCGCACGGACGAACCACACGATGCCCCTCGAACGAGCGAGGAGCAATCGAAAGAAGTGGTGGTTTCGGTCACGATTACGAGAACGATTCAGTGAACAGCCGCCTCATCGTGTAAATCCTGTGTTTCTCGCCTGGGTGTCGGTGCCGCGCCGGTGATAGACCTGCCCCATGCACCTGAGCCCCCAGGAACGGGACAAACTCCTGATCCACGTCGCCGCGGACGTGGCCCGCCGACGGCTCGAGCGAGGCGTGAAGCTGAACTACCCGGAGGCGGTGGCCCTGATCACCGACTACGTGCTGGAGGGCGCCCGCGACGGCCTCGCCGTCACCGATCTCGTCGCGGGCGGGCGCAGCGTGCTGTCCCGCGACCAGGTGCTCGAGGGGGTGCCGGAGATGGTCGATTCGGTGCAGGTCGAGGCGACCTTCCCGGACGGCACCAAGCTCGTCACCGTCCACACCCCGATCGTCTAGCGCAGGGGAAACGCACCCAACGGGAGGCCTGCCATGGTGCCTGGAGAGATCATTCCGGCGGCGGAGCCGGTCGAGCTGAACCCGGGGCGGCCGCGCATCCGGGTCCGGGTGAGCAACACCGGCGACCGTCCCGTGCAGGTCGGCTCCCACTACCACTTCGCGCAGACGAACCCCGCGCTGAAGTTCGACCGGGAGGCCGCGCGCGGGCGGCGGCTCGACATCCCGGCGGGCACCTCCGTGCGCTTCGAACCCGGTGTGGAGCGTGAGGTCGAACTGGTGCCGCTGGCGGGTAACCAGGTGGTTCCGGGACTGCGCCAGGAAGGTGACGCGTGAGCAGCATCGATCGTGAGCGTTACGTCGAGCTCTTCGGCCCGACGACCGGGGACCGCATCCGGCTCGCCGACACGGACCTGGTCATCGAGGTCACCGAGGACCGCAGCCGCGGCCCGGCCGCCGGGGACGAGGTGATCTTCGGTGGGGGCAAGGTGATCCGCGAGTCGATGGGCCAGGGCATGGCCACCCGCGCCGAGGGCGCCCCCGACCTGGTCATCACCGGTGCGGTGATCCTGGACCACTGGGGGGTGGTCAAGGCCGACGTCGGGATCCGCGACGGCCGGATCGTCGGGATCGGCAAGGCGGGGAACCCGGACACGATGGACGGGGTGGATCCGGCGCTGGTGATCGGCCCGTCCACGGAGGTGCTGGCGGGCAACGGGAAGATCCTCACCGCCGGCGGCATCGACTGCCACGTGCACTTCATCTGCCCGCAGCTGGTGGACACCGCGCTCGCGGCCGGGCTGACCACGCTGGTGGGCGGCGGGACCGGGCCGGTGGAGGGCAGCAAGGCCACCACGGTCACGCCCGGTGCGTGGAACCTGGGCCGGATGCTGCGCGCGATGGACGCGATGCCGGTCAACGTCCTGTTGCTGGGCAAGGGGAACACCGTCCGGCGCGAGGCCATCCGGGAACAGCTGGAAGCCGGCGCGGGCGGGCTGAAACTGCACGAGGACTGGGGTTCGACGCCGGCCGCGATCGACGCGGCGCTGACCGTCGCGGGTGAGTACGGCGCGCAGGTGGCGATCCACACCGACACGCTCAACGAGGCCGGTTTCGTGGAGTCCACAGTGGACGCCATCGCCGGGCGCTCGATCAACGCCTACCACACCGAAGGGGCGGGCGGCGGGCACGCGCCGGACATCATCAAGGTCGTCGGGCTGCCGAACGTGCTGCCCTCCTCGACCAACCCGACGCGGCCGCACACGGTGAACACCCTCGAAGAGCATCTGGACATGCTCGTGGTGTGCCACCACCTCAACCCGTCGGTGCCGGAGGACCTGGCGTTCGCGGAAAGCCGTATCCGGCCCACCACGATCGCCGCGGAGGACGTGCTGCACGACCTCGGCGCGATCTCCATGATCAGCTCCGACTCGCAGGCGATGGGCCGGATCGGCGAGGTGGTGATCCGGACCTGGCAGACCGCGCACGTGATGAAGCGGCGACGCGGCGCACTGCCCGGGGACGGGGCCGCCGACAACCTGCGTGCCCGGCGCTACGTGGCCAAGTACACGATCAACCCCGCGATCGCCCACGGCATGGCCGGGGAGATCGGTTCGGTCGAAGTGGGCAAGCTCGCCGATCTGGTGCTGTGGGACCCGAAGTTCTTCGGGGTGCGTCCGCACGTGGTGCTCAAGGGCGGTTTCCCGGCGTGGGCGGCGATGGGCGATGCCAACGCCTCGATCCCGACCCCGCAGCCGGTGCTCGCCCGGCCCATGTACGGCGCGCAGCCGTCGGTGGCGGCCGCGAGCAGCCTGCACTTCGTGACCGGCGCGGCGGTGCGGGCCGGGGTGGCGGACCGGTTCGGCCTGCAGCGGCGGTTGGTGGAGATCGCCGACACCCGTTCCGTCGGCAAGGCGGACATGGTGCTCAACGACGCGCTGCCCGACGTGCGGGTGGACCCGGACAGCTTCGCCGTGCACGTGGACGGCGAGCTGATCGAACCGCGGCCCGTGGGTGAGCTTCCCATGGCGCAGCGGTACTTCCTCTTCTAAAAGGACCGACCGATGGACGCTGTTTCGCTGCTGCTGGCCGACTCCCGGTTCCCGGGCGGCGGGCACGTGCACTCCGGCGGGCTGGAGGAGGTGGTGGCGCGCAAGCTGATCACCGCGGAGCGGGACCTGCCCGGCTTCCTGTACGGGCGGCTGGCCACCGCGGGGGCGCTGGCCGCGGCCTTCGCCGCGGCCGCCGCGCACGCCGCGCGGCGCGGCGTCCACAGTGGATACTGGCGGCGGCTGGACGCGGAACTCGACGCCCGCACCCCGTCACTGGCGCAGCGGGAGGCATCCCGGGCACAGGGGCGCGGCACGGCCAGGGCGGGGCGGATCGCCTGGCCCGCGGTGAACGAGCTGCTCGCGGTGACCCCGCGGCCACACCATCCGATCATCGCCGGGGCGCTGGCCGGGGCCGGAGGTGCCCTGCCGCGGGCCGCGGCACTGGCCGTGGCCTACCTGTCGGTCAGCGGACCGGCCGGCGCGGCCGTGCGCCTGCTGGGGTTCGACCCGCTCACCGTCAACGCGATGGTGGCCGGACTGGCCCCCGAACTCGAAGCGGTGGCCGACGAGGCCGCCGCGACCGCCGGTGCCGATCCGGCCGGACTGCCCGCGCCCGGTGCGCCGGCGCTCGACCTGTTCGCCGAAGCGCACCGGCGGCATCACAAGGAAGAGGTGCGTCTCTTTGCCAGCTGAAACCGGTCACGGCCACGGGCACGATCACGGTCATGGTCACGGCCACGGTCATGGTCACGTCCACCCGGTCAACTTCGACCCCACCGTCGCGGAGCCGGATCACCACGACGCCGCGCCCACGCACGGCCGCGCCTACCGCATCGGTATCGGCGGGCCGGTGGGCAGCGGGAAGACCGCACTGGTCGCCGCGTTGTGCCGGGCATTGGGCGACGAGCTGAACCTGGCCGTGGTGACGAACGACATCTACACCACCGAGGACGCCGACTTCCTGCGCAAGGCCGGGGTGCTGGCGGTCGACCGGATCGAGGCGGTGCAGACCGGGGCCTGCCCGCACACCGCCATCCGCGACGACATCACGGCGAACCTCGACGCGGTGGAACGGCTGGAAGAGCGTTTTCCCGGACTGGAACTGGTGATCATCGAGAGCGGGGGCGACAACCTGACCGCGGTGTTCAGCCGGGGCCTGGCGGACAGCCAGGTGTTCGTGGTCGACGTCGCGGGCGGCGACAAGGTGCCGCGCAAGGGCGGGCCGGGGGTGACCACGGCCGACCTCCTGGTGATCAACAAGGTGGACATCGCACAGCTGGTCGGGGCGGACCTGACCGTGATGGTCTCCGACGCGCACCGGATGCGCGGCGACCTCCCGGTCATTTCGCAGTCCCTTGTGGACACTCCCGACGCGCCGGCGGTGGCCGCCTGGGTGCGGGCGCAGCTGGCGAAGTGAAGGCCGACGCGCGGCTGGTGGCCGAGTTCCGGGACGGGCGGACCGTGCTGCGGGAGCTGAGGTCGCAGTCGCCGCTGACGCTGTTCCCCCAGCGCGGCCGGCCCGGTGCCGGGGCCGTGGTGCACCTGGTCAACTCGGCCAGTGCCCCGCTGGGCGGCGACGAGCTGACGCTGAGCGTGTCGGTCGGCGCCGGGGCGCGGCTGCGGCTTTCGGGGGTGGCGGCGACCCTGGCACTGCCGGGACCTCACGGGGGAGGCAGCCGCTCGGGTGTCCGGGTGGAGATCGAAGGCGGCGGTGTTTTCGAATACCTGCCGGAGGCCACCGTGATCACCGCGCGGGCGGAGCACACCGCCGAACTGGACGTCGTGATGGCGGGGGACGCGCGCCTGCGCACTCGTGAGGTGCTCGTGCTCGGGCGCGCGGGAGAACGGCCTGGACGGTTGCGCACCAGCCAGCGGGTGGTGCGGGACGGGGTGCCGTTGCTGCACCAGACCCTCGACATCGGGAAGCTGGACGCGAGCACGGCGTACCTGGCCGGTCGACGGGTGCTCGCCACCGAGGTGCTGGTGTGGGGCGAAGACCCGGCGGAACCGGCAGGCGGCGACTGGTGGTCGATCACCCCGCTGGCCGCGGGCGGCTCCCTGCTGACCGCGCTCGCCCACGACGCGGTGACCGCGGCCGGGGATCTCGAACTGGCCAGGAGATTTCATCCCGGTCTCGATCTGCCCGCCCGCTGATCCCGCCGAATCCTTCGGAATCGAACCGACCTGCGGTGGGGCGGCGGGGGTGGCAGGAGTCACCGCGCGGCGGGTTTCGCCGGGGGCGCGCAGGCCCTAACGTCAGTTGTCATCCAGTGTTACTCGTGCGTTCACAAGCGCGGAGGTCGGGCATATGCCGGAAGTCGACAACATCGACGACGCAGCGGTACGTCTGCCGGGCATGCGGGTCGCCTATGACGGGAAGGCGCTGGACGAGTCCGAACTCGCGCCGACCTGGACCGAACAGCTGCAGCGGTGGCTGAACGAGGCGATCGCATCCGGGCTGGCCGAACCGAACGCGATGGTGCTCGCCACCGCGGACGCGGAGGGCCGTCCGTCCTCCCGCACGGTGCTGTGCAAGGGCCTCGACGAGCGGGGCGTGGTGTTCTACACGAACTACACCTCCGCGAAGAGCCACGATCTGACGGTCACCCGGTACGCGTCGGTGACCTTCCCCTGGTATCCGCTGCACCGGCAGGTCACGGTGCGCGGCGAAGTGGAAAAGGTCGACATTTCCGAGACGGCCGCCTATTGGGCCTCGCGGCCCCGCGGGTCGCAACTGGGCGCGTGGGCTTCGCCGCAGTCGAAGGTGGTCGACGGCCGCCGCGCACTGGACAACGCGTTGAGCGCGATCGAGCGCCGGTTCGCCGACGTCGAGCAGGTCCCGTTCCCGCCGCACTGGGGCGGCTGGCGTATCCGGCCGGAGGTCGTCGAGTTCTGGCAGGGTCAGCAGAACCGGCTGCACGACCGGTTGCGCTACGTCCTGGGACACGACGGCTGGCGCATCGAGCGCGTCGCCCCCTGACCTCATCCCGCGTTTTGCCGTGAGGGACCCCCCACGGTCGAGAGGGCTGTGAGGGGACCCCTCACAGCCTTCCGCTTGGGGGAAAATCACAGGCGACCAGGTAGTTAGCTCGGCTAAGCTGCTGGGTTGTGAGTGTCGAAGCGGGGAAGCGCAGCCGGTTCGGCAAGATCGTCATCGACATCCAGCCCCTTCGGCTGCCCCCGTTCCGCCGGCTCTGGGTCGGCTCCGCGGTCACCGCGATCGGGAGCCAGCTCACCACGGTCGCCGTGCCGAAGCAGGTCTTCGACCTCACCGGCTCCTCCGGCTACGTGGGCCTGACCGGTGCCGTGGCGCTGGTGCCGCTGCTGGTGTTCGGGCTGTGGGGCGGGGCGATCGCCGACACCGTCGACCGGCGCAAGCTGTTGATCATCGGAAACGCCGGGATCGCCGTGGTGTCCGCGCTGCTGTGGCTGCAGGCCTGGCTCGGGATCGGCTCGGTCTGGCTGGTGCTCGCGCTACTGGCGTTCAACCAGGCCTTCTTCGCCATCAACATGCCCACGCGCAGTGCGATCGTGGCCCGGCTGGTGCCCGCCGCACTGCTGCCCGCGGCGACCGCGCTCAGCAGCACGATGAACATGTTCGGCACCGTGTTCGGCCCGATGGCGGCCGGTGCGCTGATGCCCGTGCTCGGCCTGCCGACCCTGTACCTGCTCGACACCGTCGCCCTGCTGCTGACCCTCTACACCGTCTGGCGGCTGCCCGCGCTCCCGCCGCTGTCCGGGCAGGTCCGCCGGGCCGGGCTGCGCGACGTGCTCGACGGGTTCCGCTACATGGGCGCACAGAAGGTGCTGCTGGCCAGTTTCGTGGTGGACGTCATCGCGATGGT
Organism: Amycolatopsis cynarae; assembly: GCF_026802195.1. NCBI lineage: Bacteria > Bacillati > Actinomycetota > Actinomycetes > Pseudonocardiales > Pseudonocardiaceae > Amycolatopsis > Amycolatopsis cynarae. Next base: position 83,049 of record NZ_CP113836.1, read on the forward strand.
CGCGGGCATGCCGCGGGCGCTGTTTCCCGAGATGGCCGAGCGCACCTTCGGTGATCCGCACGGCGGCGGGCTCGCCCTGGGCTGGTTGTTCGCGGCGATCCCGATCGGCTCGGTGCTGATCGGGCTGACCTCGGGCTGGCTGGGCCACGTGCGCAGGCAGGGCAGGGCGGTGGTGCTCGCGATCTGCGTCTGGGGTGCGGCGATCATCGGTTTCGGGCTGGCGGGTTCGCGGTGGCTCGCGGTGCTGTTCCTGGCGATCGGCGGCGCGGCGGACATGGTCAGCGCGGTCTTCCGGCAGTCCATCCTGCAGGCCGCCGCGACCGACGAGATGCGGGGCCGCATGCAGGGCGCGTTCACCGTGGTGGTCGCGGGCGGGCCGCGGATCGCGGATCTGGCGCACGGCTGGACCGCGGCCGGGATCGGTACGGCCGCGGCGGCTTCCGGGGGCGGGGTGCTGGTCATCGTGCTGATCGCGGTGGCCGTCGTGCTGCTGCCCGCGTTCTGGCGTTACCGCGCCGGCGCCGTGGTCGAGTAGCCGCGTTTCGCGGACGCGGGGCCGCCGGATGGGGCACGATGTCGCCATGGCAGATGGGATCTCCGTCGACACCGCGGACCTGGCGCGTTACCACTCGCGGGCCGGAGCGCTTTCGGACGAGATCGTCGGCGCCGCGAAGAGCCACCTCGCCGGAAACCTCACGTTGCCCGGCAACGTCTTCGGCGACCTGGGGCACGAGAGCGGCTTGCAGGCCCACCTGGGCGACCACCTCGACCGGATGCACTCGCACGTGCACTCCGTGGCGGGTGGTCTGCACGACCTGGGCCAGTCGGTGCACACCGCCAAGGGGGACTACGAGGCCGACGAACAGCTGTTCGGCGACCAGTTCCGCCGGATTCTGGGCTGAAGGGGAGCGGGTGGCGATCGACCTGGCGCCGTACGAGGCGCCGATCAAGGAGGCCGCGGACAAGCTCGAGGGGGACACCGCCGCCGCCGGAAAGGCGCAGACGGACCTGGACTCGCTGTCGCAGAAGCTGGCCGAGTACGGCACGCGGCACCAGACGGAGGCGGCGAGCCTGCAGGGCAACTGGGTGGGCGACCGTGGTGACCTGTTCGGGGTCAAGGCCAAGGAGCACACCCAGTCGCTCGACGACGCGGCGATTTGGGCATCGAAAACGGCCCAGACCATCGGGGACGCGACGAGCCTGGTGAAGAACGCGCAGCAGCAGGTGCAGGCGCTGCTCACCGAGTTCGACGCGGACGCGCGCACGCTGGTGAGCGCGGCGGCGAGCAGCAGTGACCCGGGTGCGGAGATGCAGGCCCGCGCGGTGCTCGCGGGCATGTCGGCCCGCTACGCCAAGGAAGCGGCCGCCATCGTCGACGCGGCCAAGGGCCGTCTGCGGGATCTGATGTCCGGAATGGACTCCACCGTGCCTTCTTCGGCCCCCCCGGCCGGTCCGCTGGGAACCCGTGCCGGCGGCGGGTACAGCGGCGGCGGTGGTGGTGGCGGCGGCGGGTACGGCGGTGGGGGCGGCACCGTCGCTTCGAGCGGGCCACCGATGACCTTCCCGCCGTCGGACCAGTATGGCAGCGGCACGCAGGTCAAGCTGCCCGGTGGCCAGACGGTGAACGCGCCGAACGAGCGTGCCGCGATCGCGGTGCGCGCCGCGCTGTCCCGGCTCGGGCTGCCGTACGTGTGGGGCGGCACGGACCCCAACCGCGGCATGGATTGCAGCGGGTTGACGCAGTGGGCGTACAGCCAGGCCGGGATCAAACTGCCGCGGACCGCGGCGACGCAGACCGTCGGGCAGAAGGTGGACATCAACGACATCCAGCCCGGCGACCTGATCATCTGGAGCGGTCACGTCGCGATGTACATCGGCAACGGGCAGATGGTCGAGGAACCGCACACCGGGTCGGTCTGCCACGTGGTTCCCTTGCGCACCAGCAACGCGGGCGAGCCGTTGCTCGGCGTCTTCCGGCCCGCGGCCTGAGGCGATGTGCTGGACAACCTGCGCGGCGAACCATGGCAGACCGTAGTGCTGGGCGAAGCTCTCCCACACTCGCGGCCGGTTCTCTGAAGCGGGGGCCGTGGGCGAGGTGCCAGGAACAAAATCCCGGACCCTGCCTTACCGTCGTTGAGGTGCGGGTGGTCGCAATTGTCAAATCCTGATCGTGGGTGTTCAGAGTGTCCGTAGCCACTGGCCGAGGACGGCGAAGTCGTCGACCGTGAGACCGCGGGACGGCGCGACGTGGTGGAGAAGGGCTGGGCCGTGATGGTGCGTGGGCACCCAATCCCGATCGGCATCGGTGATCTCATCGTCGACCCAGATGAATGGTCGTCCGTCCGCCCACTCCACCAGGGTCCGGGTCTTCCAGTGCAGACCGAACCATTGGTCTTCGTGTTCGTGCTCGGTGGAGGGCTCCGGCCAGTTCACGACCGACAAGGCAGGTAGCCCTAACCGGGGTGCTATCTCCGTGTTCGCGTCCTGTTCCCAGGTGGTGGCCCAGATCAGTTCACACCCCAACGCGGCCAGCCGAGGCCCCAGTTGGGGGTTGAGTCGCTCCAGGTGCGAATCCGCCACGACACCGGGTAGTTCGCGCTGCGTGTCGTCGCCGAACGGCAGCAGCGTTCCGTCAACATCGAGGAACAGCAGCGGGCGTTGCTCGTGCGGGGTCACGCTGCGGTGACCTCGTCGCGCTCGATCAGGACACCACGCTCGAAGCGGGCTCCGGCGCGCACGAACGCGACCAGGTGGGGGGCGTTGACCGCGCGCCGGCGGATTTGGGCTGACTCGATGAGCTTGAATGCCATGGCCAGCCCAGCCGCCCGGGAACCAGGTCCCTTGGTGACCTTCGTCCGATGGCGCACCGTCGCGAACGTGGACTCGATCGGATTCGTGGTGCGCAAGTGAATCCAGTTCTCCATCGGGTAGTCGTAGAACGCCGGCAGTTCGTTGACCAGCGAGCGGAGCTCCGCCCGCTGGTGACCCACGTTCGGGAACCCGCTCCCGACGGCGTAACGCGCGATGAGCCGAAAACGGTGACGGCAAACGTGCGAACACCGTGCCTCCGGAGACCCCTCCGGTGCTAGCGCAGAGCGGCGGCCATCCATTCGCGGATTGCCGTCGCCTGGTCCGGGTCCGGCTTGGGCATACCGTTGATCGTCGCCAGCAGGGACTGGTACCTGGCCAGCAGCTTCAGGCCGGTCGACTTGGCCCGCCACTGCGCCGCCTTACCGTTCTGGTCGAACTCGACGATGCTGCGGCGGGCCCGGTCGGGGTCGTGCTCCCCGGTCAGGGCGGCGGTGAACTCTGCGGCGTCGGCAGCCACACGCTCGGCGATGTCCCTGGCCTGCCGCGAATCCGCGGGCACGCCGGCCTGCTGCGCCGCCCGCGCCTCCAGGAGGAGCTTCCGATGCCTCTCCGCGCGGGCCATCATCTCCGGCGTGGCCATCAGCTTGCCCTTTTCGGTACCGAAGGCGTGCCGGAAGAAGGCCCGCACCGCTGTGCGGAACTCCTCGTCCTGCACGATCTCGCCGAGTTCGATCCAGGCCTCGAGCTGCTCGGTGGACGGCTCCTCGGGCAGGCGCGGCCGCCGGCTGTGCAGCCGGTCGGGATCGCTGGGGTGGACGTCCAGGCCCTCGGTCACGAAGTCCCAGAACTGGTTGATGAGCCGGTCACGGTCGTCGTCGGACATCGACACGAGCTTGTGTATCAGGCTCACCTGTTCTGTTGTGGTGCGTTGCCGCACGATGGTCCGCAGCACTGCCCGGCGCGCCCGGAACTGCCGCAGCTGGTCCTCGACCAGCCGCAGATGCGTGGCGGCCAGGTCGTGCAGGGTGGTCTCCGCGGCCAGCACCTGGCGGATGTCGTCCAGGCCGGCACCCAGGTCCCGCAGGGTGCGCACGAGTTCGAGCCGGGCGATCGCGTGCACGTCGTACTGCCGGAAGCCGCCCTCGGTGAGGCCGGTGGGCGTGACGACGCCCTCGTCGGCGTAGAACCTGATCGCGCTCACGCTCAGGCCGGTGCGGCGAGCGACGTCCCCGATGGAGTAGAGCTCATTCATACCCGCCACTATGCGATCTCAAGTGACTTGAGAGTCAAGGAATGAACCGCCCTGGGCTCGGTTCTGCGTTCTCGGCTTGGAAACCAAGTGGATGGTCCTGACCACCGGTCTCGGGTTCCCCGCCCTGGATCCGGCACAGGCCCGGGGAGTGGGGTGTGGACGGCGGGTGAAGTGTGGACCATGGTGGAAGTGGTGGGCCGGATCGAGTGTGTCGCCCATGTCCTGGCCAGATCGATGATCGCGTCGTACTCTCCCGAGCCGCGGATCCAGGTGTTCACGGCAGTGCGCTTCAGGCCGGGCGAGCCGCTGCTCGGCGTCGTCCGGCCCGCGGCCTGAGGCGATGGTTTCTGCCGAGGGACTGAGCTGGACGGTGGTGCGGGGGCCGTGGGCGAGGTGCCAGGGGCAAATCCCGGCACCCCGCCTCACCGCGCTACAGGACGGTCAGGTCGACGGCGTCGGCCATCGCCTGATAACCGGCGTCGTTGAGGTGCAGGTGGTCGCCGGAGTCGTGGGCCGGATCGAGTGCGCCGCCCATGGCCCGGGCCAGATCGATGATCGCGTCGTACTCTCCCGAGCCGCGGATCCAGGTGTTCACGGCAGTGCGCTTCGCCTCGCTGCGTGGCGTGGAGAACCCTGAGCCCCGTATCGGCAGCAGCGTCGCTCCGACGACCCGCAGGCCGGCCGCGTGGGCTCGCCGGATCATGTCCCGGTGCCCGTCGATCACCTTCTCGGCCGGGACCTCGGTGTACGGCGCGAGGACCGGGAACGGCGAGTCCGTCGCCATCTCGCTGATCCCGATGTCGTTGATTCCGGCGAGGATCAGGACAGTCCGCACCCCCGGCTGAGCCAGCACATCGCGGTCGAACCGGGCGGTGGCCCGCTCGCCCAGCCAGGCCGAGTCGACCGTGACGCGGTTTCCCCCGATCCCCAGGTTCAGCACCGCGCGCGGCCTGCCCGAGGCCACCAGCCGTCGCGCGAGCAGGTCGGGGAAGCGGTGGTCGCTGTCCGGGGTGCTGCCGGTTCCGTCGATGAGCGAGTCACCGAGCACCACGATGCCGTTGCTGCCTGCTCCGGTCACCTCGACGCCGCTGAGGAAGTACCAGGACTGCGAGGTCTCGGTGAAGGCCGTGCCGTCCGCGTCCGCGCGGTGGTCGCCCACCGCGCGGTAGGTCGTCGCCAGTGCCTGGGAGTGGTAGGTCGCGGGCCCGGACGGCTCGGCCAGGTGTGTCGTGATGGTCAGCGGGTCGAGCGCGCCGAGGGGAAACGGGACCTCGTCGGTGGTCAGGTCGGTGCCCACCGGGACGGTGAAGGCCGGTTTCCCGTCCACGGTCAGCTCGCGCAGGGTTTCCGGCTTGATCGCGGCCGCGCCCGCCGTGCCGGCGACGGTGAGGCCCGCGATCCGCAGCGGAGTGTCACCGTAGCGATTGGACAGCCGCACTCTCAGTGCCGCGCCGCCGACGCTGAGGCGGACGTTCTGGCGGAGGGTCTGGTCGGCGAATCCCGCTTCGGACCAGTTCGGCGCGAAGCCCGTGCCCGGTCGTTGCGGCGAGGCGGTCCACGCGGCGGTCCAGTCGTGTTTCTGCCTGCTCATGCGAAGAACCCGACCACCTTGCGGATGCGGTCCCCGGAGAATTCCACCGCGTCGTAACCGGTGGCGACGGTACCGAGATTCCAGGTGAACAGCGCATGGTCGTGGTGGGTGCCGAGCACGGTGTCCAGAGTGAACCGCAGGTCCCCGAATTTCTGGTGGGCGCGGCCGATCGCCGCGGACAGTTCGGCGTGTCCGCGCAGGCCCGCGTAGTCCGGGTCGGCGTAGACCGAGTCCTCGGTGAGGACGGAGGACATCAGTTCCTCCCTGGCGCCGGGGTCCCGTTCGTTCCAGATGTCGAGGTAGGCGAGGATCAGTTCGTTGGTGTTCACTTCGCGACTCCTTCCATTGTGGACGTTTGTGATGCTTGCCCGGTCGTTTTGAGGACAAGAGCGATCAGGCCGCCGGCGACGGTGAGGGCCGCGGCGGTCCAGCCGGCGACGTGCAGGCCACCGAGCAGGCGGGGTGAGCCCGTGGTGAGCGCGACGAAGACCGCGAGGCCGATCGCGCCACCGATTTCCTTGGCGCTGCTGGCGATTCCGGAGGCGACACCCTGTTCTTCCGGTGCGATGCCGGAACCCGCGGAGGCGAACAGCGCGACGAACGCGATGCCGCCGCCCAGGCCCCAGACGATGCTGCCGGGCAGCAGGGTCCAGAAGCCACCGCCGGGTGTGGTGCCCGCGACCATGACGGCGATGCCCGCACCGGTCGCGGTCATCGCGACGGCGAGTGTGGTGCGGATCCCCCAGCGGCCCAGCAGCGCGGGGGTGAGCTTGACCGCGGCGAACATGCAGACGAGCGTGAGCGGCAGGAACGTCAGGCCGGCCTCCAGCGAGCTGTACCCAAGGACAGGCTGCAGGTAGGAGGTGAGGACGTAGTAGCCGCCGCCGAGCGTGCCCTGGAAGATCGCGATCACGATCATGGTGGTGGCCAGGTTCCGGCTCTTCGCGAGCCGCAGCGGGATCAGTGGATCACGGGTGCGGGCCTCTACCACCAGCAGCAGCGCGAGCAGCACGATCCCGGCGGCCAGCGCCCCGATGCTGCCCGCGGACAGCCATCCGGCGTCCGGGCCGACCGCCAGGCCGAGCACGAGCAGCGCCGAGCCAGCGGTCGCCAGCACGGCACCGGGCAGGTCGAAACTGCCGGAGCTGCGGTCCGGGTCGGCGGGCAGCAGCGCGGGCGCGGCCAAGGCGCAACCCAGCGCCAGCGGCACGTTGACGAAGAACACCCACTCCCAGCCCAGGTAGTTCGTCAGCACACCACCCAGCAGTGATCCCGCGGCCAGCCCGGCGCTGCCCGCCATGCCCCATGCGCCCAGCGCCCGGTTGCGGGCCGGGCCCTCGGCGAATCCCCGGTAGATGAGCGTGAGCGTGGCCGGGGTCAGCAGCGCCCCGCCCGCGCCCTGTACCGCACGGGCCGCGATCAGCAGCCCGGAGCCTGGTGCCAGGCCGCCCGCCAGCGAGGCGACCCCGTACAGCGCCAGCCCGGTGACGAACATCCGGCGTGGTCCCAGCCGGTCCACGGCTCGCCCGCCGAACAGCAGCAGGCCGCCGAGCCCGACGGAGTAGGCGCTCACCACCCACTGCGCGGACTGCGGGCTGAAGCCCAGCGCCTTCCCGATGTCGGGTAGCGCCACGTAAACGATGTTGTAGTCGAGAGCCACGATGAGCTGGGTCAATGCCAGCAGGCCGAGGCGAAGTCTTTCCGTTGTCACAAGCCCCCGCTTCTGCGTGCCGTCCAATTACTGCACGGCGTTCAGAGTTAGCACGGGTTAGACTAGACCAACGCTGTAGAGTGTCAAGGGTGAGTGGGCAGACCATCAGCCGTCGCGACCGGTTACGGGCGCAGACCAGCGCCGAGATCAAGGCGATCGCCCTGAAGTTGATGGCGGACGGCGGCCCCGACGCCATCTCGCTGCGGGCCATCGCCCGTGAGATGGGCATGACGGCCGGCGCGATCTACAGCTACTTCGCGACCCGCGACGACCTGGTCACCACGCTCATCGGCGACGTCTACAGCTCGGCTGTGACCGCGGCCGAGTCCGCGCGTGACGCGGTACCGGACAGTGACCCCGGCGGCCGGATCCTGGCTTGGGCACAGGCCATGCGCGAATGGGCCGTCGCCAATCCCGAAGGCTTCCGGCTGATCTACGGCGACCCGGTGCCGGGGTACCGTCCGCCGGAGGACGGCCCGGGCAAGCAGGCCGAACTTCGCGCCTGCTCCGGTCTCATCGCTCTCGTGGCCGACGCCTGGCCGGCGGCCCGCGCGCTGCACGGCGACCGCGAGTACCGCTGGGCCGACTTCGACGCGGACCTGGTCGCCCACGTCCGGGCGGACTTCCCGGACCTCCCGCCTGCCGCGGTGGCACTGACCTTGCGGGTGTGGGGCCGTATGCACGGCCTCACCGCGTTGGAGATCTACGGTCACCTGCGTGCGCTCACGCACGATCCCGGGTCCGTCTACCTCGACGAGATGCGCGACCTCATCGCCTCGCTCGGTCTTGGCCCGAAATCGGGAAGGCAGCCCGCGGTGAAGGGCTAAGGTTTCCGTCGTGGAGCGTGGGGTGGACGAGGTGTTCTCGGCGGCGGGCCCGATCGTCGGGAGTGCGAGTGCGGACGGTGTCACGGTCGAGGTGGGGGTCGGTGGGCGGCTGCGTTCGGTGAAGCTCACCCCGCAGGCCTTGCGGTACGGCGCCCCGTATCTGGCGGAGACCGTGGTGGCGACGGCGGCGAAGGCGACCGCGAAGGCGAACCAGCGGGCACAACAGCTCTACGCGCAGGCGCTCGGCCGCCGCGGGGAACGGGTCGCGGAGGGCCTCGGGCTGACCTACGACCCGAAGCTGCTGGAGGCGGACGACGACTTCGACCGGGACTGGACCCGCGGATGAGCGAGCGCCGCACCACCGAGCGGCTGCTGGCCGACGCCGACGAGCGGTTGCGTGCGACCGAACGGCTGCCGGAGCGGCTGGGGGAGATCCGCGGCTGGGCCCACAACGGCGACGAGAACGTGCGGGTCACGGTCGATGTGCACGGCGGGCTGAAGGAGCTGCGCCTGGACGAATCCGCGCTCGCGCTGGGGGTGGACGAGCTGGGCGCGCAGATCGTCGAACTGGCGCACCGGGCGCAGCGTGCCGCGCTGGCCGAAGGCGTGAACGTGCTCGGTGACGTCCTGGGTGACGCGGCCGCGCTGGACATGATGCGCTCGGCGGGCCTGGCCGACGAGATCGGCCCCGACCCCGAGGTGATCCCCTACACGCCGGGCGTCGACCCGAACGCCCACCGCTGGCGCGTCATTCCGCCCGGGGAGTGAACCGGCGGAGCTCGACCGGGTCGTGGGCGGAGAAGATGCCGACCTCACCGGTGCGCGCGAGTTCCCGAAGACGCTGCTGGTTTTCCACCCGGGGCTGGGCGACGGTCTGGACGCGGGCCTCGAACCGCGCCAGCAGGGGCGGGCAGTGCGGGCGGAACGGGTCGACCTCGCCGTGGAAGAAGTACGCGTCTCCGGCGTGCAGCAGCCATCCGTCGCCGGTGTCGACGGCCACTCCCGCGTGACCGCGGGTGTGCCCGCTCAGCGGGACCAGCAGGATCTCCGGCGGCAGGTCCGCCAACTCGCGCACCGCCTCGAAACCGAACCACGGCTCGCCGTGTTCGGAGTAGGCGCTCCAGCGTGGCCCGTGTTCGAACTGGACCTGCCGGTACCGCGCGCGTTCGGCTTCGTCGCGCGGCGAGCGCAGCGCCCGAAGTTCCTCCGCGTACACGTGGACGGTCGCGTGCGGGAAGTCGGCGAGCCCGCCCGCGTGGTCGAGATCGAGGTGGGTGAGCACGACGTGCCGCACGTCCTCGACGGCGAAGCCGAGCCGTTCGACTTGTTCCTTCGCGGTCTCGCCGGACCGGGGCCGCGGCGCCACGCGCTTGACGAACCGGTCGCCGAGCCAGTCTCGGGGGCTGCGGAGGCTGGGGGTGCCGAAGCCGGTTTCGACGAGTACGAGCTCTTCGCCCGCTTCGATCAGCAGGCAGTGGCAGACCAGTTCGGCGCGGTGGAGGAATCCGCCGCGCCCGTCGATCAGCCGCCCGCCGGGCGGCCGCATCGTTCCCGCGTTGAAGTGGTGCACTTTCATGACGGCTCCGATTCGGTGAAGGTGCGGCGCAGGTGGACGCCGACGGTGTGGAGCGGGGCGAGATCCCGGTTCAGCCGGGCCAGCAGGAGCGCTCCTTCGATCGCGCTGAGCGCGATCACGCTCAACGCTTCCGCTTGCACCGCTTCGGTTCCCCGGTTCTCCAGGTACTCGGCGATGGTCCGCTGCCAGGAGCCGTAGCCGCCGCAGCTGGCGCCGCGGATCGGTTCGCTGGTGGTTCCGGCGTCCATCGCGACCAGTGCGATCGGGCAGCCCCGCTGGAAGCCGGAGGCGGCCAGGCCCTCGGCGAGCGCGGTGACCACGCGTTCGATGGCCGTGCCGGGGTCCGGTGCCTCGGCGAGCAGCGTCTTCAGCCGTTCGTTCAGGCGTTCGGCGGCCACCGTGACCGCTTCGGCGGCCAGCTGCTCCTTTCCGCCGGGGAAGTGGAAGTACAGCGATCCCTTGGGGGCGCCGCCCGCGCTGACCAGCTGGTTCAGACCAGTGGCGTGGTAGCCCTGCTGGTGGAACAGGTCGGCGGCCGTTTCGAGCATGCGCTGCCGGGTGTCGGTCCTGCGAGCCATGGACACAGCCTAACGTAAACTATGACGACCGGTCTAGTTAGTGTTGTGCGAAAGGGACGCGGCAAGCGCCGTATAGATTCGCGGACATGGCTAATCCCACCGGAGAGCAGTTCGAGATCACCCGCGGTGCGGCCCGCGCGGTGGTCACCGAGATCGGCGCGGGGCTGCGGACCTTCGAGATTTCGGGCGTCCCCTACGTCGAGACCTTCGACGCCGAGGCGAAACCCCCGAAGGGCGCGGGACAGGTGCTGCTGCCCTGGCCCAACCGCACCAAGGGGGCGGAGTGGACCTACCAGGGCGAAAAGCAGGTCCTCGAGGTCACCGAAGAGGCGCGCGGCAACGCCATCCACGGCCTGACGCGGCACCGCGAATGGACGCTTGTCGAGCACGCGGAATCGTCGATCACCTTCGAAATCGAGGTCGAGGCGCAGCCGGGCTGGCCGGTGCCGCTGCACGCGCGCATCACCTATGACCTCGCGCCCCGCGCGCTCACCGTCACCCACGAGATGCGCAACGAGGGCGAAACCCCGATCGGGGTCGGGGTGGGCACTCACCCGTACTTCCGCATCGGCGACGTCCCGACCGACGAGCTCACGCTGACCCTGCCCGCGACCCGAGTGCGCCCGTACCTCGCCGAGGCCCAGCTGCCCTACGGCGAGGAGCAGGACGTCGAGGGCACCGAGTACGACTTCCGAACCGGTCGCCCGGTGGGCGAGGTCGACCTCGACACCGCCTTCGGGGGGCTGACCGCGGAACAGGACGGGCGGCACCACCACTACCTTTCCCACGAGGACAGGACCCTGGAGGTCTGGACCGATGCCGACTTCCGGTGGGTCCAGGTGTTCACCCCGGCCGAACTGGTGGGCCGCGGCCGGGCGATCGCGCTGGAACCGATGACCTGTCCCGCCGACGCGCTCAACTCCGGCACGGACCTCATCGAGCTCGACCCGGGTACCTCGTGGACGGGAAGCTGGGGCATCCGGATCCATGGTTGAACCACTTCGCCTGGGTGAGCCGGACGCGGGTGAACTGCTCACCCTGCAACGGGCTTCCTACGTGACCGAAGCGCAGGCGCACGGCGACCTGTTCCTGCCGCCGCTCACCGAAACCCTCGACGAGCTGCGGTCGATGCTGCTGGACTCGGCCGTTTTCGCCTGGGGGATCAGGGAATCCGGCCGCTTGGTGGCCGGGGTGCGGATTCTCGTGCGGGGGGAGACTGGCGAGGTGGGCAGGCTGGTCGTCGCGCCCGACCGGCAACGGCACGGGCTCGGCCGGACGCTGCTGCTCGCCGCGGAGGACCGGTTGCCGCCCGCGGTGACCACCCTGCGGTTGTTCACCGGCGAGCACAGCACCGGCCCGCTGCGGCTCTACCCGCGTCTCGGCTACCGGGAAACCGGGCGAACGCAGGAGAACGGTTACCAACTGGTGCACTTCACGAAGGTTCGTAGCGCATCGCGGCCCTGAGTTCGTTAGCGTGTCGAACCATGGTGAGTGCGATTGTGGGTGGTTACGTCGTGCCGGTCGACGGGGAACCGATCGACGGCGGCACGGTTCTCATCGAGAACGGCAAGATCGTCGCGGTCGGCACGGACGCCGACGTCGACTTCCCGGAGGATGCCGAACTGATCGACGCCGCGGGAGCCTGGGTGCTCCCCGGCTTCCTCGACGCGCACGTCCACCTCGGCGTGCACGAGGAGGGCGAGGGCTGGTCCGGCAACGACACCAACGAGATGACCGACCCCAACGGGGCGCGTTTCCGCGCGATCGACGGGATCGACCCGTTCGAGGTCGGGTTCGACGACGCACTGGCGGGCGGGGTCACCAGCGTGGTGGTCAAGCCGGGCTCGGGCAACCCGATCGGGGGTCGGACGGTCGCGGTGAAAACCTGGGGCCGCACCGCGCTCGACCTCGTGTTCGCCGACGAGGTGAGCGTGAAGAGCGCACTCGGGGAGAACCCGAAACGGGTCTACGGCGACAAGAACCAGACCCCGTCCACCCGGCTGGGGACCGCGGCGATCATCCGCGAGGCCTTCACCAAGGCGCGCAACTACGTGGCGCAGCGCGACCACGCCCGGGCCGAGGGCAAGCCGTTCGACGTGGACCTGACGCTCGAAACGCTCGCGATGGTGCTCGACGGGAAGCTCTACTGGGACCAGCACACCCACCGGGCCGACGACATCGTCACCGCGATCCGGCTGGCCCAGGAGTTCGGCTACCGGCTGGTCGTCAACCACGGGACCGAGGGGCACCTGATCGCGGACGTGCTCGCCGAGCACGACGTGCCGGTGATCCTCGGCCCGCTGTTCACCACGCGCTCGAAGGTCGAGCTGCGCAACCGCACGCTGCGCTCCGCGGGCATCCTGGCCAGGGCGGGGGTGAAGCTGGCGATCACCACCGACCATCCGGTGGTGCCGATCAACTTCCTCGTCTACCAGGCCGCGCTGGCGGTCAAGGATGGGTTGGAGCCCGAGGCGGCGCTGCGGGCGCTGACGGTGAACCCGGCCAGCATGCTCGGCCTGCAGGACCGTGTCGGATCGCTCAGGCCGGGGCTCGACGCCGACGTGGTGATCTGGTCCGGTGATCCGCTGGACGTGATGAACCGCGCGCTGCGGGTGTTCATCCGCGGCCGGGAGGTGTACCACTTCGACGAGGCACGCGGCGAGGGCGTCGTCGAGGACCGCCGCTACCGCGAAGCCTGAGGCGTTTGCCGTGCCGTGAAGGGTCCCTTCACAGTCGGCAGGGCCAGGGCCCTGTTCGTGTCAGGGGCGTGCCCTCAAGGCGACCTTGAGGGCGTTTATGACCCTGAAGGCGACCTTCAGGGCACAGGAAAGAGCGCCAGGCTCCCGGGCAAGAGCCCGGCGCTCTGAGGGAACCTCAACGCAGACCGAATGTGGGACACAAGCGCCGGAACGTGGGACTCGGGCTGGAAGGTGCCGACGCTGCTGTGAAGGGACCCTTCACGGCCAACGCCGCAAGCCGCGGGGTCAGGACTTCTTCAGGGCGCGGGCGATGACCATGCGCTGGATCTGGTTCGTGCCTTCGAAGATCTGCGGCACCTTCGCCTCGCGCATGTACCGCTCCACCGGGAAGTCGCGGGTGTAGCCGGCGCCGCCGAGGACCTGCACGGCGTCGGTGGTGACCTTCATGGCCGCGTCGGTGGCGATCAGCTTGGCCACCGAGGCCTGGCGGCCGAAGGGCAGGCCGCGGTCCCGGCGGCGGGCCGCGTCGAGGTAGGTGGCGCGGGCCGAGTCGACCGCGGCGGCCATGTCGGCGAGCAGGAACTCCAGGCCCTGGAACTCGATGATGGGCCTGCCGAACTGGGTGCGCCCCTTGGCGTAGGCCACCGCCTCGTCGAGCGCCGCCTGGGCCAGACCGACCGCGCAGGCGGCGATCCCGAGCCGTCCGGAGTCCAAAGAGGACAGCGCGATGCGCAGTCCCGCGCCCTCGCCGCCGATCAGCCGGCCTGCGGGCACCGCCGCGTCGGAGAAGATCATCTGAGCGGTGGTCGACCCGGTGAGGCCCATTTTCCGCTCGGGCGGTGCGGCGGCCATGCCGGGTGTCGCCCCGTCGATCAGCAGGCACGAGATCGCGCCCGTGGGACCGTCGCCGGTGCGCACCATGGTGGTGTAGAAGTCGGCCTGCCCGCCGTGCGTGATCCACGCCTTGGTGCCGTTGACGACGTAGTGATCGCCGTCCAGCCGGGCCCGGGTGGACAGCGCCGCGGCGTCGGAGCCGGCGTGCGGTTCCGAGAGCGCGTAGGCGCCGAGAAGCTGCCCCTCGAGCATCCCCGGCAGCCAGCGGTCGCGCTGCTCGTCGGTGCCGTGGTGGGCGAGTGCGAAGCACGACATCGTGTGGACCGACAGCCCGACGCCGACCGACATCCACGCCGCGGCGATCTCCTCCAGGACCTGCAGGTACACCTCGTAGGGCACCTCGCCGCCGCCCCAGCGCTCCGCGTACGGCAGCCCGAGCAGGCCCGACTTGCCCAGCAGCCGGAACTGCTCACGGGGGAAGCGCTCTGCCTCCTCGTACTCGGCGGCCAACGGCTTGAGTTCGTCGCGGGCGAGTTCGGCTGTCAGCTTCAGCAGCTCCTCGGCCTCACGGTTCGGCAGTAGGCGTTCGACCGGCATGACAGCCTCCGCATCTGTACTCGACACAGTACTATGTAATCGTCCAGAGTACAGCACATACGGTGTTCCGATGGCAGATCGCATCCCTCTTCGCACCCAGGGAAGCCGGCAATTGACCGCCCGTCAGCGTGCGCTGCTCGCCGAGCTGGAGGAGCTGTTCCTCGCCGAGGGGTTCATCCACTTCACCCTCGACGACCTGGCCGCGAAGATGCACTGCTCGAAGTCGACGCTGTACGCGCTGGCGCCCAGCAAGGAGCAGCTCGCCGTCCGCGTGGTGGCGCACTTCTTCAAGGGGGCGGCCGAGCTGCTCGACGAGCGGATAGCGGGGATCTCCGACGCCCGCGAGACCATCGGCACCTACCTCGCGGGGATCGCCGAGTACCTGCACCGCGCCTCTCCGGAGTTCATGCGCGACATCAACGACTTCGCTCCCGCGCGCGACGCCTACGAGCTGAACAGCCGGGCCGCCGCGGCGCGGATCCGCTCGTTCATCGCCCGCGGTGTCGACGACGGTGTGTTCCGCGAAGTGCACGCTCAGCTCATCGCGGAGATGGCCGCGGTGCTCGTCGAAAGCATCCAGAGCGGGGTGGTGGGCGCGCGGGCCGGCGTGTCGGACGCGGAGGCGTTCACGGCGCTGTCGGAGCTGCTGCTCGATGGCCTGGCCTCACGCGATCGGGCTAGCATCACCTCGTGATCGTGGTGGGTGGTGAGGCGCTGGTCGATCTGGTGCCAGGGGAATCCATAGTGGACAGCGGACTGACCTCGCTGCTGCCGAGGCTCGGGGGCGGTCCGTACAACGTGGCACTGGCGGCCGGGCGGCTCGGAGAGCCCACCGCCTTCCTGTCCCGGCTCTCGGAGGACCGCTTCGGGCAGGCGCTGCGAAAGCGACTGACGGCGTCGAATGTCGACATATCGCTGCTGCAGAGCGGGCCGGAACCCACCACGTTGGCGGTGGTGGCGCTCGACGAGCGGGGCGCCGCGAGCTACACCTTCTACACCGAGGGCACCGCCGACCGGTTCGTCGCCGACCCCGGACCGCTGCCCGAAGGGGTGTCCGTGCTCTGCCTGGGCACGCTCGGCCTCGTGCTCGAGCCCGGCGCGAGCGCCTACGAAGCCGTCCTTCGCCGCGAGTCGGCCCGCGGGGTGCTCACCGCGCTCGACCCGAACATCCGCGCGGACCTCATCGCCGACCCCGGCGCCTACCGGGAGCGGTTCCTGTCCTGGCTGCCGGACGTGCGCCTGCTGAAACTGTCCGACGAGGACGCCTCGTGGCTCGCCGGGGGAATCGACCCGGACGAGGCGGCCAAGCGCTGGCTCGCGGCCGGGGTGGACGCCGTCGTGCTCACGAAGGGCGCCCAGGGAATCGCGGTGCGTACTCGCGAACTCGAAGTCGGCGTGCCGTCGGCCCCCGTGAAGGTGAAGGACACCATCGGGGCGGGTGACACCGTGCAGGGCGCATTGCTCGCCTGGCTGCACAACCGGAATGTGGGCGCCATCACCGATCTCGGGGTGGCGGAATGGCGTTCCGCGCTCGCCTATGCGGCGAAAGCGGCGTCCGTCACAGTCTCCCGCAGCGGGGCCGAGCCGCCGACCGCCGCGGAAATGGTGTGAAACTGATCCCAACGGTTTGCTGTGGGTAACACAATGGCTGCGCGAAGGCCACTCGTTCGACTAGCGTGAGGGGAGAATTCATACCCCAGCGGGGCGGTGTGCGGCGAGGCCAATTCCCGGTCGCGCGCGAACAAATGGCTGTCTGCGTAACCTGCAGGCGCCGCCGACCCGTGTGACCGTGAGAGGGACTTGCATGTCCGACGCGACTGCGGCGTCCGGCGGCAGCACGGTATCGCTGCGCCTGCCGAACGGCGAGTACGAGCTTAAGGTGGTCAACGCCGTCGAGGGTGCTCCCGGTATCGAACTGGGGAAGCTGCTGGCGTCGACGGGGTACATCACTTACGACCCGGGTTTCGTCAACACGGGCTCCACGTCGTCGGCTATTACCTACATCGACGGTGACGCCGGCATTCTCCGTTACCGTGGTTATCCCATCGAGCAGCTGGCCGAGCACTCCAGCTTTATCGAGGTCTCCTACCTGCTGATCTACGGCGAGCTGCCGACGGCCACGCAGCTGGAGGAGTTCACCCAGAAGATCAACAGGCACACCCTGTTGCACGAGGACCTGAAGCGGTTCTTCGACGGCTTCCCGCGTGACGCGCACCCGATGCCGGTGCTGTCCAGCGCGGTGTCCGCCCTGTCCACCTTCTACCAGGACTCGCTCAACCCGTTCGACGAACCGAACGTCGAGCTGTCCACCGTTCGCCTGCTGGCGAAGGTCCCCACCCTGGCCGCCTACGCCTACAAGAAGTCGATCGGCCAGCCGTTCCTCTACCCGGACAACTCGCTCGGCCTGGTGGAGAACTTCCTGCGGATGACCTTCGGGCTGCCCGCGGAGCCGTACGAGATCGACCCCGAGGTCGCCAAGGCCCTCGACCTGCTGTTCATCCTGCACGCCGACCACGAGCAGAACTGCTCGACGTCGACGGTGCGCCTGGTCGGCTCGTCGGAGGCGAACCTGTTCGCCAGCATCTCCGCGGGCATCATGGCCCTGTTCGGCCCCCTGCACGGCGGCGCGAACAGCGCGGTGCTGGAGATGCTGGACGGCATCAAGGCCTCCGGCGGGAACGTCTCCGAGTTCGTCAACCGGGTGAAGAACAAGGAGAAGGGTGTCCGCCTGATGGGCTTCGGGCACCGGGTCTACAAGAACTACGACCCGCGCGCCAAGATCATCAAGGCCACCGCGGACCGGATCCTCAACAAGCTCGGCGTCAACGACGAGTTGCTCGACATCGCCAAGACGCTCGAGGAAACCGCGCTCTCCGACGACTACTTCGTGGAGCGCAAGCTGTACCCGAACGTCGACTTCTACACCGGTCTGATCTACCGGGCGCTCGGCTTCCCGACCAAGTACTTCACGGTGCTGTTCGCCCTGGGCCGTCTCCCCGGCTGGATCGCGCACTGGCGCGAGATGATCAACGACCCGGCCACCAAGATCGGCCGTCCTCGGCAGATCTACACCGGCGAGAAGCAGCGCGACTACTCGCCGATCTCCGAGCGCTGATCGTTTTCGGCGTTCTTCGCACGAGTGCCCTCTCTCGAACCGGGAGAGGGCACTTTCGCGTGTAGGGGGTGACGGGCGCGTGCCTCAAGGCGACCTTGAGGGCGTTTATGACCGGCTAGTTCCCGAGTTGCTGGTGGATCCAGTCGGCGACCACGTCGATCCTGGCGAGGGTCTCGTTGCCCGGCTGGGGGCAGTCCGGGCCCGCGTCCTCGATCGCCACCAGCACGCCGTGTACTTGGTCGCTGGAGACGAAATACGGCGAACCGGAATCGTCGGGGCACGGGCTGTTTTCCACGGTCCGCGCCGCAAGCGGCTGCGCTTCGTAGGTGCTCGAGTGGATCGCCGAGATGGCGAAGCGGCCCCGTTTGAGGTGGTCGGTCTGCTGGATGACGGTGGCCGAGAGCGAGCCCCAACCCGCGAACTCCAGTTGCTTGCCGACCGCCGCCTTCTGGTCGTCGAGCGTCAGCGGGATGATGTCGGTGATCGGGGTGTCGAGCTTGGCCACGGCGAGGTCGTTGAGCGGAGACTGGCGGACGTCCACGACCTGCCTGGTGGCGCCCCCGGAGTCGCTGTCCTTGTTCTTGCCGACCACGACGGTCATGTGATACTTCGGCCTGCCTCCGACCCGGTTGTCCCGCAGATCGTGGAAACAGTGTCCGGCCGTGATGACCCAGCCGCTGTCGATCAGCGCGCCGCTGCAGCCGCCGGTTCGCACGCCGCCGCCCTCGACGGGGATGTCGTGAGAGGTGAGCTTCGCGTTGAAGGGCAAAACGGCGTTCGGGATCGGCGGGGAGGTCAGCGTGGCAGGCGAGGACGCGGGTTCTCCGACGCCGGCGGGCTCACCCTGATCCTTCCCCTGCCCTTGCGCGCCGACCGCCTGCGCGGGCAGGTCGGCGGCGTGCACCTGGTTCCGGCTGGAGGCGGTGTAGAGCCCAGCGCCCGCCGCGCCCACCGTGACGGCAACCGCCAGGGCGAACTGCCTGCCGAACCCGCGGGTTTTCGAACTTCGTTTCACCTTGTTTACGACGGCTGAGACCCCTCGTTCGGTTCTGGCACTATGACTCTGGACACTAGAGTGAAACGATGGTTTCCGGAATCGGCGCGGCGATTCTGTGGTTTCGCCGGGATTTGCGACTGGGAGACCATCCTGCGTTGCTGAGCGCACTGGCACGGACACGACGGGTACTCGCCCTGTTCGTGCTCGACGACGTGCTGCTCGCCCGGGCGGGAGCGGCCCGCGCCTCCTTCCTCGCCGAATGCCTGCGCGCGCTCGACGGGCAGTTGGGTGGCCGCCTGCTGGTGGTCCGGGGCGATCCCGTGCACGAGGTGCCGAAGATCGCCGAGGAGTTCGGTGCCGTCAGTGTGCACGTGAGCGCCGACTTCGGGCCGTACGGTACGCGCCGCGACCGAGCGGTCGAAAAGGAGCTCGGCCGCCGGGGGATCGGCTGGGTGGCCGAGGGTTCGCCGTATGCGATCCCGCCGGGCACGATCACCAAGCCCGACGGCGAGCCCTACCGGGTGTTCTCCGCCTACTACCGGTCCTGGCTGCGGCATGGCGTCCCGCCGCCGTACGGTGGATCCCCGTCCGGAAGATCCACAGTGGACTGGCTCGACCCCGGGCGCGAATCGGTCTTGCCCGCCGCACCCGGACGTGACGGGCCGGTGCTGCCGCCCGCGGGTGAAGCGGCGGCGAACCGGATTTGGCGGCGATTCCTGCGTGCGGGCCTGGACGGGTACCACACCGCCCGCGACCGCCCGGACCTGCCGGGCACCACCCGGCTCTCACCCCATCTGCACTTCGGATGCCTCCACCCGCGGTCGCTGCTCGCCGATCTGGCGGAGCGTTCCGGCCCCGGCGCCCAGGCGCTGACGTCCGAGCTGGCCTGGCGGGAGTTCTTCGCGGACGTCCTGTGGCACCGGCCCGACGCGGCGCGGCACAACTACGACCGCCGTTTCGACGGAATGGACTACGACCACGACCCCGAGGCCTTCGAGCGGTGGTGCGAGGGCCGCACCGGATTCCCGATCGTCGACGCCGGGATGCGCCAGTTGCTTGCCGAGGGCTGGATGCACAACCGCGTGCGCATGATCGCGGCCAGTTTCCTGGTCAAGGACCTCCACCTGCCCTGGTGGTGGGGAGCGCGGCACTTCCTGCGCCACCTCCTCGACGGCGACCTGGCCGCCAACCAGCTGAACTGGCAGTGGGTCGCGGGCTCCGGCACCGATGCCGCGCCCTATTTCCGGATCTTCAACCCCACCGCGCAGGGGGAGCGATTCGACCCGCACGGCGACTACGTCCGCCGGTACGTGCCGGAACTGCGTGCCGTGCCCGGAAAGGCCGTGCACCGGCCCTGGCGGCTGCCGGAACCGCCCACGGGCTACCCGGCGCCCATGGTGGACCACGCCCACGAACGCCAGGTCGCCCTCGAACGGTTCGGCCGGATCAGCCGAGCAGCGCGGACTTGAGGCCGAGCCTGCTGCCGGTGTGCAGCACCGCGTTGCGGTAGACGCGGGAGCCCAGCCAGGTCACCACGGCCGTGGTGAGCAGCGTCAGCACCAGGGTCAGCGCGATCTCCCAGCCCGCGGCCGCACCGGTGGCGATCCGGCCCGGCATCAGGATCGGGGAGAACAACGGGATCAGCGACAGGGTGCGGACCGTGCCGCCGGTGGGGTTCTGCAGCAGTACGTTGAAGCCCACCACGAACCCGATCATCAGCACCATGCTGACCGGGGTGATCACCGAGGCCGCGTCCTCCTGGCGCGAGACCAGGGAACCGGCCGCCGCGTACACCGTGGCGTAGAGGAAGAAACCGAGGACGTACCAGAGGATTCCCCAGGCGACGGTGCCTGCCGCGACCCCGGCGAGGGTCAGCACCCCGGTGGCCTGGGCCATGCCGAGTCCCGCGGCGGCGAGGATGAGGATCTGGACCAGGCCGACCAGGCCGAGCCCGAGCACCTTGCCGAGCATCAGCTGCCATGGCCGCACCGTGGACAGCAGGATCTCCACCACGCGGCTCGCCTTCTCCTCCACCACGCCCTGCGCCACGAAGGCTCCGTAGGTCTGGATGCCGAAGAACAGCAGGAAAACCGTGATCAGGCCGATCGCGAGGCGCTGGCCGCGCCCCGGGTCCGGCGGTTCGACGGTGGTGACCCCGACCTGGGTGGCGTCGACCTCGCGCATCACCAGCGCCGGATCCTGGCCCGCTTCCAGCAGCTTCGCGTCGAGCACCTGCTGCCGCGAGACGCCGTTCAGCGCCGCCCGCAGCTGATTGTCCAAATCGGACTTCACCAGCACCTGGAGATCGGCGGCACTGCCGGACACGAGCAGATCGAGATCCCCGTCGGCCACTCGCGCGCGCCCGTCGGCCGGGTTGAGCACCACGGTGGTTTCCACGTCCTTGCCCGCCGCGGCCCCCGCGGCCTTCAACTGGGCCGCGATGCCGATGGCCTGCCCGGTGAGCCCGATCTTCGCCTTGTTGGCGTGGCCGAACAGGCTGGCCTGCAACAACAGGTAGCCGGCGAGGATCACCAGTATGACGGCGGTGCCGACGACGAAGGACCGCGTGCGCAGCCGGGTGTTCAGTTCCCGGCGGGCGATCAGGCCGATCGCCCTGAGCGGGGTGACGGGATGCGGTGTGGTCATTTCGGTTCCCCTGCGACGACGTTGCGGAACAGCTCGGCGAGGCTCGGCCGCAGCCTCCGGAACTCGCGCACCGGGCCGGTGGCGGTGGCGGCGGCGAGCACCAGCTGGTCGTCCACCTCCGGGGCGAGCTCCAGCACCGTGTGCGCCGGCTCCTCGCTGACCACCTGCACCCCCGGCAGTTCCTTGGCCCAGCCGGGACGGGCCTGTGGCGCCGAGACGATCAGCTGGGCGCTCGCCCCGGCGGTCAGCTGATCGACCGAACCGCAGGCCACCAACCGTCCACTGCGGATGATGCCGATCCGGTCGCACAGCCGCTCGACCAGGTCGAGCTGGTGGCTGGAGAACAGCACCGGCACCCCGGTCGCGGCCTTCTCCCGGAGCACGCCGCTCATCACGTCCACCGCGATCGGGTCGAGTCCCGAGAACGGCTCGTCGAGCACGAGCACCGCCGGATCGTGGACGAGTGCGGCCGCGAGCTGGACGCGCTGCTGGTTGCCGAGGCTCAGTTTCTGCACCTCGTCCAGCCGCCGCGGCGCGAGCCCGAGGCGGGAAATCCAGGTCTCGGCGCTCTTGTGCGCGGCGTTGGTGCTCAACCCGTGCAGCTCGGCGAGGTACACCAGTTGGTCGAGCACCTTCATCTTCGGGTACAGACCGCGCTCCTCCGGCATGTACCCGAAGCGGGTGCGGGTCTCGTGCGTGATCGGCGAGCCGCCGAACCGCACCTCCCCGGAATCGGCGGCGAGCACGCCGAGCGCGATGCGCATCGTGGTGGTCTTGCCCGCACCGTTGCTGCCGACGAAGCCGAACAGTTCCCCGGCGCGGACTTCGAACGAGACGCCGTCCAGTGCGACCTTGTCACCGTAGCGTTTGGACACTTGGCGGATTTCCAGTTCAGGCAACGCGATCCTCCGGGTCGTCGTCGGGCAGCGTCCAGCCGAGGATAATCGCCGGAACCGATCCGCCCAGCATGAGCAGTGCGGCGAGCATCATCGCGCCGCGCAACGCCGCGTTCTCCAGGTGGCTGATCGCGAGCAGGTAGCCAAGGCCCAGCACCATCAGCGTGGCGAGGGCCTGGTAGCCGAAATAGCTCACGCGGTGGCGCAACTCGCGTTCGCGCTCGTCGAGCAGTGCGGAGAACGAGCTGCACATCTTGCCGGTCAGGACACGCAACAGGACGAAGGACGCGAGCCACGCCAGGTAGCTCGCGAACCAGAAGGTGAAGAACCACGGGTTCGGAGCCGGGCCCATCAGGGCCGCGTCGGCGATCATCACCAGGCTCGCGGCGATCAGCACCGTGGTGAGCGTGCGGCGGTGCCGCCGGGTGCGCCAGCCGGGGAGCATCCGGGAACGCCGGATTTCCCGGCGCTCCAGATGATCCAGGAAGCGTTCCCACACGCGCTGGCTGGTGACGTTCATCGTTCCCCCTTGCCGTAAACCTGGGTGGACAGTGGTGCGAACGGCTCGCGGTTGAACACCGCCTCGACCGGGAGGCCGAACACGGCGCAGATGCGCAGGGCGAGATCGAGGCTCGGGTAGTGGTCGCCCCGCTCCAGTGCGCCGATGGTCTGCGGGTTGACCTCGACCGCCTCGGCCAGCTCCGCCCGGCTCAGACCCCGCTCCGCCCGGAGCACCGGCAGGCGG
Source organism: Amycolatopsis cynarae (assembly GCF_026802195.1). Taxonomy (NCBI): domain Bacteria; kingdom Bacillati; phylum Actinomycetota; class Actinomycetes; order Pseudonocardiales; family Pseudonocardiaceae; genus Amycolatopsis; species Amycolatopsis cynarae. The sequence continues at coordinate 105,924 of NZ_CP113836.1, forward strand.
TTGTAGATCGGCAGCTCTTTGCCACGTCTCACCGGACTCATACAACGTATCGTTGCAAAAACCCAATGCTACTGCAAGGGGCCACGCGCTATCAGGGCACGTCCGAGTTCAGGGGTGGAGCGCGGAATCCAGTTGGCGGGCCAGCTCGGCCAGGAGTGCCTCTTCGGGCACGTCGGCGGTGGCGGGGCGGAAGGACAGCACGAAGGACTGGACCACCAGCAGCACGGCGCGGGCCTGCGTGGCGAGTTCGCCAGCGCGAACCGAACCGTCCCGGTGGCCTGCCGCCAGCAGCGCGGTGATGAACCGCTCGCCCACCTGCTGCGTGCCGCCGAACCTCTCGACGAGATAAGGCAGCAGCAGTTCGGCATCCACGTCGATCACCGTGCGCATCAGCTCGTCCTCGTTGAGCAGCCGGATCGCGGCGACGGCACTGCGGACCAGCCGCTGCCGCGCGTTGCCCGCTTCGGCGCCTTCGGCCATCGCCTGCTGCAACAGCGCCCCGAACTCCCTGGTCATCAGGGCGGAGAGGACGCTGTGCACGTCGGGGAAACGCCGGTACAAGGTCATCCTGCTGACCCTTGCGGTCCTCGCGATCTCGGCGAGGGTGGCGCGCCGCAGACCCACCGCGAGGACGCATTGCCGCGCGGCGTCGAGCAAAAGGTCGTCGGCGACGCGGGCGGTGCTCTGCCGGGCCCGGGTATGGGCGAGGTTGGATGCGCGTGCAGATGAACGTGCAGCAGACTCCGGCGGGGACGAGGGGGACCGGTCTTGTCCGACCGCGGTGTGACCGTCATCGTCCATGTGTCGTTGTCACCGTGCCCTCTTCGGTTCCAGGCGGGCGATATTAGACCATTGGACGGCAGGCCTCGGCGCCGCGGCGGAATTGCCGTCGCGTCCAGGGTCTTTTGTCACCTTCCGGCGAGGTTTTGTTCGCCTGCCCGTCGGATCCGGCGTGGCGAGGCCGGATCAGGAGAACTCCACCACGCTCCGGAGCACCTCACCCTTGTGCATGCGCTCGAAGGCGCGTTCGACGCCATCGAGGGGGATCCGCTCGGTCACGAACTTTTCCAGTGGCAGCCGGCCCTGCAGGTAGAGGTCGACCAGCATCGGGAAGTCGCGGGAAGGCAGGCAGTCGCCGTACCACGAGGACTTGAGCGAGCCGCCCCGCGAGAAGAAGTCGATCAACGGCATGTCGTCGAGTCGCATTTCCGGCGTGGGCACGCCGACCAGCACCAGCGTCCCGGCGAGGTCCCGCGCGTAGAACGCCTGTTTCCAGGTCTCCGGACGGCCCACCGCGTCGATCACCACGTCCGCGCCGAAGGAATCGGTGAGCTCCTGAATGGCCTGGACCACGTCGTTCTGGCCGAGGCCCCGCGAATTGATCGTGTGGGTGGCGCCGAACCCCTTGGCCCACTCCAGTTTCCGGTCGTCGGTGTCCACCGCGATGATCGTGCGCGCGCCCGCGAGGTGCGACCCCGCGATCGCGGCGTCCCCGACCCCGCCGCAGCCGATCACCGCCACCGTGTCGCCGCGGCCGACCGCGCCGGTGTTCAGCGCCGCCCCGAGCCCGGCCATCACCCCGCAGCCGAGCAGGCCCGCCACCGCGGGTTCGGCCTCGGGGCTGACCTTCGTGCACTGCCCGGCGTGCACCAGCGTCTTCTCCAGGAACGCGCCGATGCCCAGTGCCGGGGTGAGCCTGGTGCCGTCGGCCAGCGTCATCGACTGGCTCGCGTTGTGGCTGTTGAAGCAGTACCAGGGTCGGCCGCGGCGGCAAGCCCGGCAGGTGCCGCAGACCGCGCGCCAGTTGAGGATGACGAAGTCGCCCGGCGCCAGGTCGGTGACGCCCGGGCCGACCTGCTCGACGTAACCCGCCGCCTCGTGCCCGAGGAGGAACGGGAACTCGTCGTTGATCCCGCCCTCGCGGTAGTGCAGGTCGGTGTGGCAGACCCCGCACGCCTTGACCGAGACCACCGCCTCGCCCGGCCCGGGATCGGGCACGATCACCGTCTCGAGCGAGACCGGCTCGCCCTTCGCGCGGGAAACGACTCCCTGCACCTCGTATGGCATCTGCGCTCACCCCTCCGGATGACTCGGCCGATCCTCTCTTCGCAGCTTGCCACGAAACGGGTGCCGCCCGCGACAGCGGCCGGGAAGGGTGTCAGGTCAGTTCGAGGAGGCCTGGTCGCGGCCGGGGGTGATGATGTAGGCGACCCCGCCGCTGCCGCCTGCCACGGCGCCACTGGCCGTGTAGCGCTTGGTCCGCAGCCAGACGGTTTCGAACTGGGCTCGCTTGTACACGGTGCGCACGTTGGCGTCGCTGTTGGACGCCGGGTCGTTCGTGATCACATCGCCGTCCGCGGTGAAGCCTACGACCACCATCAGGTGTCCCGCAGTGCCGTAGCCCGCGCCGTCGAGTTCGTCGGCCCGGAACGACTGCGAAGTGATCACCGGGATGCCGTGCGCGATGTAGTCCTCGAGTTCGTTCAGCGAGTGCAGCCGCGTGACGTGGCCGTGGAGGCCGAACTCGGCCGCGTAGGCGGTGTTGAACGGCCAGTTTCCGGTGCCCTCGTAGGAGTAGTCGTAGGTGTAGCGCGCGGCGTAGTCGACGGTGCGGTCCACGTAACCGGACGGGATCCAGGACATGTCTTCTTCCCGGGGGCGGCGGCCCCAGTATTCGACGACCATTTCGGTGGACGTGGGGCTGCACCAGTTCTCGCCGCCGCCACCGTACTCCGGGAAGTGTCCTTTGTGGAGGTTCTGGGCGTAGGCCGGGACGGGCAGTTCGATCCCGCGCGCCTTGCCGGGACGGGAGGCGGGCACCTCGAAGCGGTCGGGGATCGCCGAGGTCATCGCGCCCACCGTGGCGAGCATCGGGCTCGCCCCGCTGCCCACCTCGCGGTAGAGGCTCACGCGCAGGCGGTACGAACGCAGCGTCACGCCGGGCTTCATGACCAGGGTGTCCACGCTGACCTCGGCGTCGGCGTCGTCCTGGCCGTCCACGCTGGTGCGCCGGATGCCGGTGTCCCCGCTGGCCCAGCGGCCCATCACGTACCAGGCGGTCTCCGCGCCGGTTTCCGTCTCGCCCTGCGCCTCGACCTGCAGCCAGGTCTTGTCGGGGGTCCGCGCGTTCCACGACGCGATCAGTTCGGTGGCCCCGAATCCGTGCCGGTAGACCGGCGAGGTCCACTGCCCGTATTCGTAGTCCTTGCCCTCGTAGGCCAGGGTGCCCGCGGGCCTGCCGAGGCCCAGCCCGCCGGGCACGGCCACCACCCCCGAGAACGCGCCCGCATGGAAGGCCGGGCCGGACCATTCGTGGTAGTTCACCGGTGCGGTGGCCGGACGGCCCGGACGAGCCTCGGCGGTCGGGAGGGCGGTCACCGTCGCCATCATCGCGACGGTGACCAAGCTGAACAGGCGGCCTGCGCGCATCCGGGTCATGGCGTGATTCTCGCCCCCGCCAGCAGTGGTGTAAACCATTTGCCTACTAACGGCGCATCCCGCGCGCCCTACAGAACGGCCTGGCTCTGCGTCACCTTGGCCACGAGCCTGCCCTCGTCGTCGTGGATCTCGGTTTCGACCACGATCACGCGCCGCCCGGCCTGCAGCGGCTTCGAGGTCGCGGTGGCGTACCCCTCGCGGAGGCCGCGCAGGAAGTTCGTCTTCGATTCGATGGTCGTCGTGCCCTGCGCCCCCTCCGGCAGGTTGAGGAAGGCGCACACCGCCGCGGTGGCATCCGCCAGCGACATCAGCACCCCGCCGTGGAGCATGCCGCCCAGCGTGCACAGCGAGTCCTCCCACGCCAGTCGCGAGACGACGGCGTCCTTCCCGTGCCGGAGCACCTCCACGCCCAGCCGCTTGGTGAACGGCATGGTCTGGTGGAACAGTGCGGTGCCCGCTTCGTCGAGTTCACTCATGCGGCTCAGCGTAGGGGGTGCACGACCAGCAGTTCGGTGTTCCGGTCGGCCGCCGCGCCGAGGCGGTCGAGTTTGGCGTGGATGTCGTTGTAGGACAGTTCCCGGTACAGCGAGGCCAGTGCGGGCAGTGACCGGTTTCCGTAGTCCACCGAGTAGGGCGCATCGGCCTCGATGAGCGTGGTGAACAGCGACAGCGTGCCGTCCCCGTTGTCGGCCACCTCGATCGCACGCGCATGCTGGGGGAAGTCGATGTGCGAGGCGGTGTTGATCTCCCAGAAGCCCTGCGCCGGGGTCTTGCCGGGATGTGCGGTGATCTTGTTGAGGTGGGTGTGCCCGTTGACCCAGGCCAGCACGTTCGGGAACCGGTGCAGCAGGGCGACGAACGTGTCGCCGTTCAGGCGCGGTTCGAGCGGGTGCCGGGCGTCGGGCAGCAGGTTGCCCATGGTGGTGGAGGTGTGGTGGCTGAACAGGACGAACAGTTCGTCGGTCACCTGGTGGTGGACCTTGTTGCCCCAGAAGTCGTAGTAGGTGGAACTGCCGCGGGTAAGCGTCTTCTCCACCCACAGGTACTGCTGCAGCCCGATCGAGCCGTCCGCGAAACCGCCGAGCGTGGTGGTGTCCAGGCTGATCCCGGTGATGCCGGGGGCGATCCGGAACGTGTAGTAGACGTTCACCCCGTCGGCGTTGTTGCCGGTGAAGCCGTGGCCCTCCGGGCCGGGACCGGTGTTGGCCGCGTCGAGGTGGGCCTGCACGAACTCGGCGGTGGTGAACGGCCTGCGCCGGCCGTCGGGCGTGATCTCGCGGACCACGCCGCCGCCGAACAGTTCCGAGACGGGGACGGTGGCGCCGGGCGTCTTGATCGCGGCGGCCAGTTTCGCGGTGGTGCTCTCGTCCTTGCCGATGACCTTGTAGCGGCCGGTGTACCACTCGGCGAGGCCGGGGATGCCGTCCGGCAGGGTCCCGACGACGCTGTCGTCGTGGTTGCCGAAGGTGCAGTACCACGGGACCTTCAGCCCGGCCGAGGTGAAACTCGCGCCCGCGGCGGTGAGCAGGCCGGGGATCTGCGGGAAGCCCTTGGCCGTGTAGGCGTCGCCGCCCAGCGGTTCGTCCGGATTCCAGAACAGCGGGGAGCCGGAGGCCTGGACGCCCTCGTAGCGGGTGGGGTCGCCCGAACTCGGGGTGATCGTGCCGCCGTTGAGCAGCTTGAGGAACCAGTCGAGTTCGAGGTGCTCGTGGTTGTCGGTGTTGTCGCCCGTGGTCATCACGAAGTCGAACGGCCTGCCGGTGAACGGACCGAGGCGGAGGTTGTTGACCCGGCCGACGAGCGCGGCGGTGGCCGCGGTGCCCAGCGTCTCCTGCGGGCGGTGCGCGGAGCCGATCAGGTCGTGCAGGTATTCGAAGCGCGCCGGGCTTTCGGTGTCGGTGATGTGCAGGTCGGTGAACTGCACGAACGAGGCCAGCCCGGTCCGCCGGTCGTCGCGGCCGGTCCGGCCCGCGACCAGGTCCTCACGGACGACGAGCGGCCAGCCGGGGCCGGCGGTGAGGCGGGTGTAAGCGCTTCCCGGAGTGGCGGGGGTGGCCGCGGAAGCCAGTGTCGTCCCGGTCGTGCGCACCGCGCGCTTCGCGCTCGCCGCCGGGGCGGCCAGCATCAGCCCGAGCCCCGCAAGCCCCGATGCCGCCACGAATCCGCGCCTGGAAATCATGCCCATCCCACGCCACCTCTCCTGGTCGGCGGAAAGCCTGCCGGGAGAGGCTAACGAGGAGATGACCTTCAGAAGAGCAAAACGCGAAAACTAGTCGCATTTCCACTCGTTCGGAGGGCCGTGAAGGGTCCCTGCACAGTCGAATCGACTGTGCAGGGACCCTTCACGGCTCGCCTGGGGCGAGGTCCGGCCCGGGAAAGCGCGTTCAGAAGTGGGTGATGTCGAGCTTGCCTTCGAGGTTGAGGGCGCGCAGGCGCTTCTTGTCGAACTTGCCGACGGAGGTCTTCGGGACCTCGTCGATGAAGGTCCAGTGCTCCGGCAACTGCCACTTGGCGACCTTGTCGCTGAGGTACTCGCGCAACTCGGACGCGGTGATCTGCTGGCCATGGCGCACCACGACCGCCACCAGCGGCCGCTCGTCCCACTTCTCGTCCGGCACGCCGATCACCGCCGCCTCCGCGACCGCCGGGTGGCTCATCACGGTGTTCTCCAGGTCCACCGACGAGATCCACTCACCGCCGGACTTGATCACGTCCTTCGCGCGGTCGGTCAGGGTGAGGAAGCCGTCCGAGCTGATCTTGCCGACGTCCCCGGTGCGCAGCCAGCCCTCGTGGAACTTCTCCGGGTCGATGTCCGAGCCGCCGTAGTAGGACGCGGCGATCCACGGGCCCTGTACCTCCAGTTCGCCCACGGATTCGCTGTCCCACGGCAGTTCCTTGCCCGAATCCCCGATCAGCCGCGCCGACACGGAGGCCGGGAACCGGCCCTGCGTGTAGCGGTACTGCCACCGCCGTTCGCCCGTCGCGTCCGCGGGCGGGCGCGCCACGCTGCCCAGCGGCGAGGTCTCGGTCATGCCCCACGCGTGCAGGATCGGCACGCCGTAGCGCTCCTCGAAGGCGTGCATCATCGACGGCGGCGCCGCCGACCCGCCCACCACGACCTCCCGGAGATGGGAGATGTCCTGCGGGTTCGCGTCGAGGTGCTGCAGCAGGCCCTGCCAGATGGTGGGCACCGCGGCCGCGAAGGTCGGCTTCTCCGCGGCGAGGATCTCCGCGATCGGCCCCGGCTGCAGGAACCGGTCGGGCATCACCAGCGACGCGCCGATCATCAGCGCGGCGTAGGGCAGGCCCCACGACATCGCGTGGAACATCGGCACGATGGCCAGCGCCTTGTCGCTTTCCGCCAGCCGCATGCTGTCGGTCATGCAGACCTGCATCGAGTGCAGCCAGATCGAGCGGTGCGAGTAGGCCACGCCCTTCGGGTCGCCGGTGGTGCCGGACGTGTAGCACATCGCGGCGGCGGAGCGCTCGTCCACCTCGGGCCAGTCGAAGGTGTCCGGCTGGCCGGCCAGCAACTCGTCGTAGGAGTGGACCTCGATGCCCGCGGGTGCCTCCAGCGCCATCGCGTCGCCGTTGGCGACGATGACGTGCCGGACCGTCTTCATCTCGGCCAGGTGCGGGGCCAGCAGCGGCACCAGCGTCCCGTCGACGATGATGACCTGGTCCTCGGCGTGGTTGGCGACGAAGGTGAGCTGCTCGGGGAAGAGCCGGATGTTGAGCGTGTGCAGCACCGCGCCCATCGCCGGGATCGCGCAGTAGGCCGCCATGTGTTCGGCGTTGTTCCACATGAAGGTGCCCACCCGCTGGTCCCCGGTCACCCCGAGGCTACGCAACGCGTTCGCCAGTTTCGCCGCGTGCGCGCCGAGCTGGGCGAAGGTCTCGCGCCGGGTGCCGGACCCGGTCCAGGTCGTGATCGTGCTGGTCGCATGCACCTTGCTGCCGTGTCGCAAGAGGGTCGAGATGGAGAGATGGCCGTCCTGCATGGTGCTCAACATGGGGCAGCTCCACGGGTCGATTCGTCGTTGAACGGGTGTTGCCTGCGACTGTAGGTCGTCGTCGCGGCCGCCACCAGAACCGGATTCGCGGCTTCCGCCCCCGCCCCGTCCGGGCGAGTGCGCGCGTGTCGGTTTCGCGGCATCGGCCCAGGTGGCGTTTACTGGGGCCGTGGACCAGATGGCCTGGCCAGCGCTTGCGCGTGCAAGCATCCGCTGGGTGCCGGGTCGTCGCCGCGAGAGCGGATATCCGATACAGGAAGGACTAGTACGTTGGCTCTGCCCACGTTGACACCGGAGCAGCGCGCGGAGGCCCTGGCCAAGGCCGCCGAGGCCCGCAAGGCGCGCTCCGAGCTGCTCGCGTCGATCAAGTCCGGAAAGCAGAGCATCGACAAGGTGCTGCTCAAGGCCAAGGAAGACAAGACCATCGGCAAGACGAAGGTGACACAGCTGCTCAAGGCCGTGCCCGGCCTCGGTGCCGTGAAGGTCGCCGCGCTGCTGGAGCAGGCGGGAATCGACCCCGACCGGCGTGCCGCCGGTCTCGGCGAACGCCAGCGCGAAGCGCTGATCGACGCGCTCAAGTAGGGCGCGTCGGCGGGCACGTGACGTACTTCGCGCCGCGTGCCCGCCGGAGTGCACCGCATAATGGTCGAGTGGACGCGAGAGAGCTGCTCGAGCAGTACACACCCGGGGACTTCTTCTTCGGCACCGCCGACCGCACGATTCTCGGCACCGGATCCGTCCACAGCTTCACCGACACCGACGCCTTCGCGCTGAGCGACGCCGTCCAGGCCGTGCTGGCCGAATCCGGTGCCGCGCTCGCGGTCGGCGTGCTGCCCTTCGACACCGCGGCCACGGCGGGTCATGTCGTGGTACCGCGGATCACGCGCATCGCCGGTCCCGTCCGGGTGGCCGACCGGAAACCCGTGGGCGCCCCGGTGGCGGTGCGCGCGGTTCCCGAGCCCGTCCGGCACGTGGAGGCCGTGGCCCGCGCGGTGGCCGAGCTGCAGGCCCGCGGCATGCGCAAGGTCGTCCTAGCCAGGGCGCTCGACCTGGAGTTCACCGAGGACGTGCCCGCCAAGGCGATCCTGCACAACCTCGTCAAGGACAAGGCGGGCGGCTACACCTTCGCGGCGAGCCTGCCGCAGGGGCGCCAGCTCATCGGCGCCACCCCTGAACTGCTGCTGTCCCGCAGGGGGGACCAGGTGATCTGCCATCCTCACGCCGGTTCCGCGGCCCGCTCCGCCGACCCGGTGACCGACCGGGAGAACGGGGAGAGCCTGGCCCGCTCCCGCAAGGACCACATCGAGCACGGAGTGCTGATCGAGGCGCTCGTGGAGACGCTGCGTCCCTTCTGCAGCAGTCTCGACGTGCCGCGGGAGCCCGCGCTGGTGTCCACGCCGACCATGTGGCACCTCGCGACCAGGGTGACCGGACGACTGGCCGACCGCGACGTGACCGCCCTGCACCTCGCCGCGGCGCTGCATCCCACCCCGGCCATCTGCGGTTCCCCGACCGAGGCGGCCCGCACGCTGGTGGGTGAGCTGGAGCCGTTCGACCGGGGGTACTACGCGGGCGCGGTCGGCTGGATGGACGCCGCGGGTGACGGCGAGTGGGCCGTGTCGATCCGCTGCGCCGAGGTCTCGGAGCGCTCGCTGCGCCTGTACGCGGGTGGCGGGATCGTGCCCGCCTCCGACCCGAAGGCCGAACTGGACGAGACCTCGGCGAAGTTCCAGACCCTGCTGCGCGCCATGGGTCTCGACCTGGACCTCTAGACCAGCGCCTCCTGCGCGGCGGGAAGAGGGCAATGCGGGACCGCTCCGGGGTCAGGGGGTCCAGTGGTGTTCGGTCACGTGGAGGTCTTCGGCGGTGAGGACGGCGACGGCGGCGCGGTAGCCCTCGCCGGGGTCGAGGTCGGACAGGCGGGTGGTGGCCGGGTCGAGTGCCGCGTCGCCGGAGGCGGCGAGCCGCCCGCCGTCGAGCGTGATGCTCCGCAGTGGGATCCGCAGGCCCTTCCCAGTCGCCTTCATCAGCGCCTCTTTCCTTGTCCAGTAACGGAAAAAGGCGGCGGTGCGTTCGGCGGCGCCGAGCCCGGCCAGTGTCTGCTGCTCGGTTTCGTTCAAGGCGTAGGAAATCAGCGAGTCGTCGGCCCGGCGGGTGGCGCTTTCGACGTCGAGGCCGACCGGCGCCCCGGCCACCGCGAGGCCGATCCGGTCACCGGAATGGGAGATCGAGAACTCCGTTCCCGGCAGCCGCGGCTTGCCGTGCGGCTTCCCGCAGTCGTCGCACGTGGCGTCGAATCGCACGTCGGCGGGGGCGAGGCCGAGGCGCTGCCCGAGGACCGTCTTGGCCAGCACGCGCCCGGTGAGGAACCGCCGCTGGTCGATGTCCTGGCGGTAGGCGCGGTGCCGTTCCTGCTCCAGGGGGTCCAGGAGGGCGAGGAAACGGGGCTCGCCGGGCAGCGGTGCCGCCCACCACACGGTGCATTCGATCACCGCTCCAACCTACGCCGTGGGCGAAATCCCGGGCACCCGTAAATCCTTCCCTCCTACGGTTGGCGGCATGGCGAAAGTGAACGGCCTGGCCTACGACGAGGCAGGCGGCGGACCCGCGGTGGTCCTGGTCCACGCCGGAGTCGGCGACCGGCGGATGTGGGAGCACCAGTTCGCGGCGTTGTCCCGGCGGTACCGGGTGATCCGTTACGACTGGCGCGGCCGCGGCGAATCGGACGACGCGGCGGGTGAGGTCACGCACTACCGCGATCTGCTGGGGCTGCTGGACGCGCTGGACGTCGGACGGGCGGCGCTGGTGGGGTGTTCGATGGGTGGCTCCTACGCGCTGGAGGCGGCGCTCGCCGAGCCGGACCGGGTGAGTGCGCTCGCGCTGATCAGTTCCGGCCTGTCGGGGCACGAGTGGCCGCCGGAGTTCCACGCGCTGGTCGCCGAGCGGGTGCACGGCTGCGTGCCCGAGGAGCGGTTGCGGCGCTACGCCGTGGGTGGTGCCGAAGTGGACCCGGCGGACGTGGCCGCGATGGCCGAGGCGCAAGGGCGGCTTACCGTGGTCGGCCCGGACCGGGATCCGGCCGATCTGGACCCCCGGGTGTGGGCGCTGGCGCTCGACATGCTGCGGCTGGTGTTCCGGCGGGAGTGGAGCGGGCCGCGGGTCGTCGAGCGGCACTCCTCACCGGGAGCCCGCCTCGGCGAGGTCGCCGCCCCCACGCTGGTGATCAACGGGCTGAGTGACGTGCCCGCCATCCAGGCGGTGTCAGACCTGCTCAGCGCCGGTATCCCGGGGGCGCGCCGGCTCGACCTGCCAGACACCGGGCACCTGCCGCCGGTGGAACGGGCGGCCGAGGTGACCGAGGCGCTGACCCGTTTCCTCGCCGCGGAGCATTCCGGCTGAGCGGGTCGTGCGCTAGCCTGGCGACTAAGCAAGCGCTTAGTGACCCGCCGGGAGGGCCAACGATGGACTTCACCCTGAGCACGGAAGAGCGTGAGGTGCGCGACTGGGTGCGCACCTTCGTTCAGCGAGAGCTGATGCCGCTCGAACCGGAGGTCCTGCGGCGGGAACGCCGCGGCGAACCGGGTATCACCGAAGACGAGCTGACCGAGTTGCAGCTCAAGGCCAAGGAGTCGGGGTTCTGGGGCGTGCAGACGCCCGAGGAGTACGGCGGCATGGGCCTGTCCGCGGTGATGACCGCACTGCTCGAAGCCGAGCTGGGCCGGACCTTCGTGCCCTTCCGCTTCGGCGGCGCGGCCGACAACATCCTCTTCTACGCCAACGAGGAGCAGAAGCAGCGCTACCTGCTCCCGACGATCTCGGGCGAACGCAAGTCCTGCTTCGCGATCACCGAACCGGGTGCGGGCTCCGACGCCAAGGCGATCCGCACCTCCGCCCGCAAGGACGGCGGCGACTGGATCATCAACGGGGAGAAGACCTTCATCACCGGTGGCAACGAGGCCGACTTCGTGATGGTCTTCGCGGTCACCGACCAGGAGAAGGGCGCCAACGGCGGAGTCACCTGCTTCCTCGTCGACCGGGAAATGGGCTGGAAGTCCGAGTACATCGACACGATGGGCGAGTGGGGGCCGGCTTCCCTGGTCTTCCAGGACGTCCGGGTGCCGGAGAGCCAGATCCTCGGCGAGCTCGGCGGCGGGTTCAACCTGGCCATGCAGTGGATCGGCCGCGGCCGCTACCTGCTGCCCGCCCGCGCGATCGGTTCGTGCGAGCGCTTGCTGTCCATGGCGATCGAACACGCGAACACGCGGGTCACCTTCGGGCAGCCGATCGCCGAGCGGCAGGCCATCCAGTGGATGATCGCCGACTCCGGGATGGAGCTGGAGGCGCTGCGCTGGCTGGTCCTGCACGCGGCGTGGCAGGTCGACGCCGGGATGGACTCACGGCACGCGCAGTCGATCGCGAAGCTCTACGGCGGGCAGAAGGCGAACGAGATCGTCGACCGGGTGCTGCAGATCCACGGCGGCATGGGCTACACGCGGGAGCTGCCGATCGAGCGCTGGTACCGCGAGCTGCGGCTGCTGCGGATCTACGAGGGGACCGACGAGATCCAGCGCCGGACCATCGCCCGCAACCTGCTCAAGGGGCATGTGAAGATCGGCGGCGTGCTCGGCTGAGCGAGACCGGCACGCGAGGGACCACGGAGGGGCACCCGGTGCGGGCGCCCCTCCGGCGGGCCGGACCGGGCTTACTTCTTCTGGTTGCGGAGGGCGATGGGCACCCCGGCCAGGTCCTCTTCGTTGCAGAGCACCTTGACGTCGTAGTAGGGCGCACCTTCGCGCTCGTCGTAGTCGAGGTGAATGGCGAGCACGTCGAGCGGCTCACCGAGCCACTCCTGTGCGCTTCGCAGCCAGGTCGCACACCGTTCGAGCGCGCTGGGCAGGTCGTCGTCGCGGAACTCCACCGGACGGTAGGGAACGTCCTGAACCTGATCGCGAGGGTTGGATGGTACCGGCAGCCCCGGTGCGAGACCCGAGTCGTCCAGTTCCAGTTGGATCGTTTGCTCACTCACCCTTCGAGGGTCCCTCAGTTGCGCCGCCGCGGCAAGGTGTTGCCCGAGAATCCCCAGCTAGAGGGGCGTTCGCCACACCGTCGATACCACTTGCCGGGCACGGTCGACCGCGCCGGGACAGTCGTGGTCACCGCTGCCCAGCATCCTCAGCGCGAGCCCGGCGTAGTGCTCCGCGAGGCGGTCGAGGCCGAGCGGTCCCCGTGGTGAGTACCAGCGTGCCACGCCGCTGCACATTTCGAGCAGTGCGAGCCGGGTCACCGCGGGCTCGCGATCGTGGAAGGCGCCACGGGCGATGCCCTCCTCGATCGTTTCGGCCCAGTACCGCTCGTACTCGTCGCGCAGGCGCACCACGTGTTTTCGTGCGGCGGGGGACAGCGCGTGTACTTCATTGTCCACGACCCGCGTTTCGTCCGGCTGTCCGGCGTGGGTCAGGACGTGCAGTGCGACCAGTACGGCGAGCCGCCGCCGGGGATCGGCCACGCCTTCGGTCGCTTCCCGCGCACCCTGGAGCAGGCGGCCGAGGCAGTCGGTCATGATCCCGGCGAGCAGTTCTTCCTTGGTGCCCATGTAGTGGTACAGGCTCGCCGAGGACAGTTCCGCCGCCTGGGCCAGATCGCGGATGCCGGTGCCGTGGAATCCCTTGTCCGCGAAAAGCTTCACCGCGGCGCGGCGCACGCGCTGCTCACTGCTCAGTGCCATCGGTGCCGCACCCGGTCGTAGGTCGGTACCGACCAGCCCGCGAGTTCCCCCTTCGCGACCCGCTCGGACGGGGTCAGCGGCAGTGAGTCCGTGATCGCCCAGTAGCGCGGCACCTTGAAGTAGGCCAGCTTGCCCGCGCAGAACTCCGCCAGCTCGTCGGGTTCGGCCTTGTCGTCGAGCACCACGAAGGCCTTCACCTCCTCGCCGCGCAACTCGTCCGGCACCGCGACCACCGCGGCCAGTCGCACCGCGGGGTGCAGCAGCAGGGCGCGTTCCACCTCGTCGGCGGAGATGTTCTCGCCGCTGCGGCGGATCATGTCCTTGGTGCGGCCGAGGTAGAAGATCCGGCCCCGCTCGTCCATGCGGGCGAGGTCACCGGTGTGGAACCAGCCTCCGCGGAAGGCGCGGGCGGTGGCCTCGGGATCGTCGTGGTAGCCGTGCATGAGCCCGATTCCGCGCAGCACCAGTTCCCCGGTCTCGCCGCGGGGAACCGGGAAACCGGCCTCGTCGACGATCATCGCCTCGCGGTCGCGCGTCGGGCGTCCGATGCAGCCGGTGCCGACCAGCTCGTCGTGGTCCACATCGGACACGCGGATGTCGCCGCCGGTCTCGGTCATGCCGAACGCCTCGTGCCACGGCGCGCCCCAGCGCTTCTCCAGCGCGGCATGCAGATCGCGCGGGATGGCCGAGGCGCTGATCGCCCGCACCCGGTGCCGGCGGTCCACTTCGGACTCCGGTTGCCGGAGCAGCAGGGTCGGCATCAGGCCGAGGCAGTAGAACCAGGTGACGTCGTAGTGGCGGACCCGTTCCCAGAAGGTCGACGGGTGGAAGCGGTCGAGCACCACGAGCGTGGCGCCGGCGGCAAGGCCCAGCGCGACGTTCCACTGCGGATCGACGTAGTGGAACGGCTGGGCGGTGAGGATGGTGTCCTCCGCCGAGACGGACGGGAAGCCGGTGACCAGGCCGCGCGCCAGGGTGAGCCAGTAGCGGTGCGGGAGCACGCAGCCCTTGGGGGCGCCCGTGGTGCCCGAGGTGTACTGGATGTTGATCGGCCGCTCGCCGGGGGCGGCCGGGAGCACGGCCTGCTCCGGCACTTCCAGCGCGGTGAGCTCGTCGATCGTGAGCACCCGGGAAAGTGCGGTCTCCGGGGCGATCCGGCCCAGCAGGTCGAGGAATTCGGGGGCGGCCACGGCGAACCGGGCCCCCGAATGCCGCAGCACGTGCGCCCCGTCGAGCTCCCGGTAGTTGATGTTCACCGGCACCAGCACGCCGCCCGCCTTGGCCAGCGCCAGCCACAGCAGCGGAAACGCGGGCTCGTTGCGCAGCATCACCGCCACCCGGTCGCCCTCGGCGAGGCCGAGGGCGCGCAGCGCCAGCGCCAGCCGGGTGCTCTGCCGGTCGACCTCGGCGAAGGTGAGCCGGACGCCCGTCTCGTCGAAGATCCACGCATCCTTGTCCGGCCACAGCGCCGCGGCGCGCCGCACCAGGGTGACGAGATCGTCGACCTGAGCCAGCGGAGTCATTCACGGCTCCGGAAGGCCGCGGCCGAGCGGGCCACCTCCGGGGTGTGCTCGGTGAGCAGCGCGTGGCTGACCTCGAGTTCGAGCGCGGGCTCCAGTTCGATCGCGGCGTCCAGTGCCCGTTTGGCCAGGGTGACCGCCCCGGCCGGGCGGGCGGCAATCCGGTGTGCCCAGTCCGCCGCGGCGGCCGCCACGTCCGGCACCACGGCGTTGACCAGGCCGAGCCGCAGCGCGGTCTCGGCGTCGATCCGCTCGCCGAGCAGGAGCAGTTCCTTCGCCTTGAGCGGGCCGACGAGCTGGGGCAGCAGCCGGGAGGCCGCGCCGGTCACGCTCAGCCCGAGACCCGTCTCCGGGAAGGAGAACACCGCGTCCTCGGCGGCCAGGATCAGGTCGCAGCCGAGGGCGAACTCGGCGCCGGCGCCGATCGCGTAGCCGTGCACGGCCGCGATCACCGGCTGGGGCAGCGCGCGCAGGCGCCGCGTGACGTCCTGCAGGCGCTCCAGCCGGGCCCGTGAATCGCCTTCCGGCTCGGGCTGTTTGAGGTCGTGCCCGGCGCAGAACGCGCGCCCGCGCCCGGCGAGCACCACGGCGCCCGCGCCGGAGCGCGCCACCGTGTCCAGCGCCGTGAGCAGGTCGTCGACCAGGACTTCGGCCACGGCGTTGAGCCGCTCCGGCCGGTTCAACCAGATGTGCGCGACCCCGCCGTCGAGGCCGACCTCCACCGAACTCATACCGAAGAGCCTAGCGAGCCGATCGATCGATCGATAGGGTCGGGCTCATGCGGGTGGACGTGGTGTTCGAGAACGCGCGGGTGCTGGCCGGGCAGGAGTGGACCTCCGCGGTCGCCGTGCTGCACGGGCGGATCGTGGCGCTCGGCGAAGACGCCGAGGGCTGCTCCGCGCGCGAGCGGATCGACCTCGGCGGTGCCTTCGTGGTCCCGGGTTTCCACGACGCGCACAACCACATGGCGTGGTTCGGGCAGAGCCTGGACGAGGTGCCGCTCGGCGAGTGCAAGCACGTCGACGAGGTGTACGCGGCGATCGCGGAGCGCGCCGCGCGGGTGCCGCCGGGTGGATGGATCGTGGGCAGCGGCTACGACCAGAACCGCCTGATCGGCGGTCACCCGACCCGGCAGGGGCTCGACCGCGCGGCACCCGGTCACCTCGTCCGGCTCAAGCACACCTCGGGTCATATGACCGTGGTCGGCTCCAGCGTGCTGGAACGGCTCGACCTGGCGAACGTGCCGGTCGGCGGCGACGTCGTGCTCGGTGAGGACGGCTCGCCCACCGGCCTGCTGCGCGAACAGGCGCAGCTGCTGCTCCGGCCGCTGATCTACCCGACCCCCGTCGAAACCCTGGTCACCGCGATCGACCGCGCCGGGCAGCGGTACCTGGCCGAGGGCATCACCAGCGTGCAGGAGGCGGGAATCGGCGGCGGGCTGGTCGGGGAGAGCCCGGCCGAGCTCGCGGCGTACCAGCTCGCCCGCGACCGCGGCGTGCTGCGGGTGCGCAGCACCGTGATGGTGTCCTCGGCCGTGCTGCACGACCTGCCCGACGGTGGCGGTTTCGGCCTGGACCTCGGTCTCCGGACCGGGCTGGGGGACGAGTGGCTGCGGATCGGGCCGGTGAAGCTGTTCGCCGACGGGTCGCTCATCGGCCGGACCGCCGCCATGGACGAGGACTTCGCGGGCGAGCCCGGCAACCGCGGGTACTTCCAGCTGCCCGAGGACGAACTGGTGCGGACCATCGCGCGCGCACACGAGGCCGGCTGGCAGATCGCCACACACGCGATCGGCGACCGGGCGATCTCCACCGTGCTGTCCGCCTACGAAGCCGCGCTGGCGAAGCATCCGCGTCCCGGGCACCGGCATCGCATCGAGCACTGTGGAGTGCTGCCGCCGAAAGCGCTGCCGCGGCTGGCCGCGCTCGGCCTGATCCCCGTCCCGCAGGGCCGGTTCGTCAGCGAGATCGGGGACGGCATGGCGGCCGCGCTCGGCCCGCACCGGGTGCCGTGGTGCTACCGGCTGCGGTCCTTCCTCGACGCCGGTTGCGTCCTGCCGGGCAGTTCCGACCGGCCGGTGGTCGACGGCGCCCCGCTGCTCGGCCTGCTCGACATGGTGCGGCGGCGGACCTCGTCGGGACGGCCGTTCGGCCCCGAGGAACGGCTCACCGCCGCCGAGGCGTTGCGGGCCTACACCTTCGGGTCCGCCTATGCCGCGTTCCGCGAACACGAGCTGGGCACGATCGACCCCGGCAAGCTCGCCGACTTCGCCGTGCTGTCCGCCGATCCGACCGACGAGGAGCGCCTGCCGGAGGCGCTGGTGCTCGCCACCGTCGTCGGCGGTTCGCTCGCCTACCAGAGAGGAATCCCCGATGCCCGTCCGTGACGCCGAGGCCGCCGACGCCGGCGAGATCTGCGCACTCATCGAGGAACACGCCCGCTACGAGGGCAACGACACGCTGATCCTGGACCGGGAGGAGATGGCGGGCCACCTGTTCGGTCCCGACCCGAAGGCCTGGGTGCTGATCGCCGAACCACCCGGTGAGCCGGGCACCGTGGCCGGTTTCGCCTTCTGCTCGTGGAACTTCGCCACCTGGCAGGGGCGGCCGGGCATCTGGCTCGACGACCTGTTCATCCGTCCTCAGTACCGCAGGCACGGCCTCGGCCGTGAGCTGCTCGCGGAGTTGCGCGAGCGCACCAGCGGCCGGGTCGAATGGGAAATGCAGGAGGGCAACGACAAGGCCGCGGCCTTCTACGCCCAGCTCGGGGCGCGTCCCGTGCCCGGCTGGATCCGTTACCGATGGTCCCCCGCTGGCTGACTCGATCCAGGTCGGCGACGTAGAGTTGAGGCCATGCCAGACCGTGCCAGTCGCCGAACGTCGTCCTCCATAGAGGACTACCTCCGCGTCATCTACGGCCTGGTCGAGCGCGGTGAACCGGTCACCAACACGTCACTGGCGAGCAGGCTGGCGGTCAGCCCGTCGTCGGCGTCGGGAATGGTGACGAAGCTGTCGCAGCAGGGCCTGGTCGAGCACGTGCCGTACCGCGGGATCGGGCTGACCCCGGCGGGCAGGCTGCTCGCGCGGGGCGTGCTGCGGCGCCACCGGCTGATCGAGACGTATCTGGTGCAGCACCTCGGCTACACCTGGGACGAGGTGCACGCCGAGGCCGACGCGCTCGAACACGCCATGTCCGACCGGCTGGTCGAGCGCATCGCGGCGAAACTGGGCAATCCGGTGCGTGACCCGCACGGCGACCCGATCCCGGCCGCCGACGGCAGCGTCGAGGAACTGCACACCCGCCTGCTGGACGAGCTGGAGCCCGGCGCGGTGGGGCAGATCGTGCGCGTCTGGGACACCGACCCGGACCTCCTGCGGTACCTGTCCGAGCACGCCATCCGCCTCGGCGAGCGCATCGAGGTGGTCGAGCGGCAGCCCTTCGGCGGACCGCTGGTGGTGAAGGTGGGCTCGCCCCCCGAAGCGGCGACCCACGCCCTCGGCAAGGAGATCGCCCAGGCCCTCAGCGTCGCCGTGCTCTAGACCGTTGTGCCGTCCCCAGGCCCGGTGGGAGGCGCCTGTGTACAACGGGGGACGTAGGCGATGTGTCGTCGGTGACGGGATGCGCGGCGGGCGCGGGCGAGGCCAGTATGGGGATCATGACTGAGCGCCCCTTCCGTTTCGGCATCGTCGGTACGGCCATCGATCTGGCCGGCTGGACCGGTCTCGCCCGGCGTGCCGAAGACGCCGGCTACGACGTTCTCCTCTCCCCGGATCCGCAACCGGCCGGGGACCCGTTCACCCTGCTGTCCGCCGCGGCCGCGGTGACCACGACCCTGCACATGGGCACCTTCGTCGCGGTCGAACGGTTCCGGAACCGCGAACTGCTGGCCTGGCAGGCAAGCTCCCTGCATGGTTTCACCGGGGGCCGGTTCGAGCTCGGGCTGGGCAGCGGCCGTCCCGACCTGGAGGGGCACGCCGCCAAGCTGGGCGTTTCGTACGGCACCCGCGCCGAACGCGTGGCACACCTCGCGGACACCCTCACCTACCTGCGCGAACAGCCGGACCGCCCGCCGCTGCTGGTCGCCGCGGGCGGTCCGAAGGCGCTGGAGGTGGCCGCGCGCACGGCGGACATCCTCGCGCTGGCCTGGCTGCCCGGGACCACCGAACCCGAGGCGAAGGCCGTCGTGGACCACTTCCGGCGCGTGTGCGACCGCCTCGACGAGATCGAGCTGTCGCTCAACATCATGGCGGTGGGCGACGGGCCCGCGCCATGGCTGGAAAGGTTCGCCGGTGTCACCGCGGAGGAGCTGGTGCGGCGCGGGGCGGTGACCGTGCTGCCTGGTACGCATCAGGAGCAGGCAGACACGCTGCTGCGGCGCCGTGACGAGTACGGCACCTCCTACATCACGGTCAACGGCTCCTTCGTCGACGAGTTCGCTCCCGTCATCGAACTGCTCAAGGGACGCTGACCGGCCCCCGAAGCAGCTGCCTTCCGGCCGCGCCGCCCCGTATCGTGGGGCGGTGCGTGCCGTCGTGTTCGAGAAGTTCGGGGAACTCCCCGAAGTACGGGAGGTCGCCGATCCCGGGCCCGCTCCGGATGGGGTGGTGGTCGCCGTCGAGGCGACCGGTGTGTGCCGTAGCGACTGGCACGCGTGGCGCGGCCACGATCCGGACGTGCGGCTGCCGCACGTGCCCGGGCACGAGCTCGCCGGCCGGGTGGTGGCGGTCGGCGAACGTGTCGGGCACCGGCGTCCCGGCGATCGCGTCACGGTCCCGTTCGTCTGCGCCTGCGGCGGGTGCGCGCAGTGCGCGAGCGGCAACCAGCAGATCTGCGATCACCAGTTCCAGCCCGGGTTCACCGGCTGGGGATCCTTCGCCGAACTCGTCGCGCTGGACCACGCCGACGTGAACCTGGTGCCGCTGCCGGATGAGCTGGACTCGGTGACCGCCGCGGCGCTGGGCTGCCGGTTCGGCACCGCGTTCCGGGCGGTGCTCCGCCAGGGCGCGGTGTCCGGTGGCGAGTGGGTCGCGGTGTACGGGTGCGGCGGTGCGGGGATTTCCGCGGTGATGCTGGCGGCGGCCGCCGGTGCCCGCGTGGTCGCCGTGGATGTCTCGCCCGGGGCGCTGGCCCTCGCGCGGCGGCTTGGTGCGGAGTTCACCGTCCTGTCCGCCGACGAGGACCCGGTGGCGGCCGTCCGCGAGCTCACCGGCGGTGGCGCACACCTGTCGCTGGACTGCGTCGGCCTGCCCGCGACCTGTGCCGCCTCCGTGGCGAGCCTGCGCAAGCGCGGCCGCCACGTGCAGGTGGGCCTGCTGCCGCCGGAGCTGGGCGTGCCGCCGATCCCGATGCACCAAGTGATCGCGGACGAACTGCGGATACTGGGCAGCCACGGACTGCAGGCGCACGAGTACCCGGCGATGCTCGACTTCGTGGCCCGGGCCGGGCTCGATCTCCGGTCGCTCGTCGGCCGCCGCATCAAACTGGACGAGGCCCCCCAAGCGCTGGCGCGCATGGACGATCCGGTGCCCGCACAGGCGGGTGTGACGGTGGTGGAGTTCGCGGGGCAGTGACACCACCGGGCAGTTACCAGGAGCTCACCGAGTTGCTCCGGAGCCGGTTGCCGAAACTGGCCGGGGGGCAGCTGAGGATCGCGCATCTGGTGCTGGCCGATCCCGAGGGGACCGCCTTCCGCGGTATCGCGGAAGCCGCGCGACTGGCCGAGGTGCACGAATCGTCCATCAGCAGGCTCGCCGGCTCCCTCGGGCTGTCCGGCTATCCCTCGATCATGGAGCTGTGCCGGGCGTGGCTCGCCGAGCAGGCGCAGCTTGCGCGCCGTGCGGACAGTTCCGGGCAGCAGCCGCCGGGCGGGGTGCTGTCGGCGACGCTCGAACAGGAGCAGGGCAACCTCGCCCGCACCTTCGGCAGGCTGGACCGGGACACGTGGCTGCGGGCGGTGGCACTGCTGGCCGGGGCGCCCGGTGTGGCGGTGCTGGGGCTGCGGGACTCGGCCGCGGTGGCGGTGCTGTTCGCCCAGCGGCTGGGCCGGGTGCGGCACGGGGTGCGGCGCCTCGGCCAGTCCCTCGTCGACGAGTTGCGCGAGCTCGGCGAGCACGAGGTCCTGGTCGCCGTGTCGGTCCGGCGGTACGCCGCGGACACCGTGCGTGCGGCCGAGTACGCGAAGGAACGGGGCAACCCCGTGGTGGCGCTGACCGACAACGCGGCATCGCCGCTGGCGGACCACGCCGACGCGGCGCTGTACGCCGAAACCGGGGGTGTGGGCGTCCGTTCGCTGACCGCGCTGTGCGCGCTCGCCCAGGCGCTGGCCGGGGAAACCGGACTCCGGTGCGGGAACCACGGCGCCGACGATGACCTCGCGGAATCCTTCGGGTTCTTCCACGAATAGGCTGGCCCCGATGGGACTCGACAGCCGGGACTACGAGCGAATGCTCGACGTGGCCACCGCGATCCTGCACACCCACCAGCCGGAGCAGCTTTGGCCTTGGCTGGCCGGGGAACTGCTCGAAAGCCTGCACGGCACCGCCGCCATCCACAAGGACGAGGAGTGGACGGAAAACCGGGGAACGGTCCGCGCGTGGACCTCCGGCGGTGTCGCCGAGGTGGATCCGCGGACGGGTCGTCACGTGCGGAGCGAGCTGCCCTTCCAGTGGTACATGCGGGGCGACGAACTGTGCCTTCCCGCGACCGGCAGCGAGATCCTCGGTCCCGCCTGGCGCGACAGCGAGGCGGCGGACCGGGCCCGTGAGGCGTTCGACGGCGATGACGTGCTGGGCCTGCCGGTGGCCCACCAGGACGGGGTGCTGCGGGGGTTCCTCGTCTACCACCGGGCCGAGGACTTCACCGACCGGGAGCGCGCCTACGCCGAACGGATCCAGCCGCTGCTGGCGGGCGCGGACGCCCAGTTGCACCGAATGTGGTCCTGGCGCTCCTCGGTGTCCGAACCTGAGGAGCGGGCCGCCGAGTACCGGCTGACCCCGCGCGAGGTCGTGGTGCTCGGCCTGCTGGCCGAGGCGCTGCCCGCGGTCGCCATCGCGCGGCGGCTCGGGGTGTCGGTGCGCACCGTGCACAAGCACGTCCAGAACGTCTACCGGAAGCTCGGCACCTCCGACCGCGTGTCCACCGTGCTGCGTGCCCAGTGGGCCGGGTTGATCGCGAGTGGCGCGCGTACCCCTCACGACGCGCGCCACCCCGCGACTTCATTTTCCGGGCGCACGTCCCACCCCGCCATACGCAAAACTGCGCATTGACCTTCACTGCACCGGCGATGACAACCTTGTCAGTCCGTGCGCAAGCGCTTTCCCGCTCTTCTTTGCCCGATTTTTCGCGGGCCTGTTCGAATGATTACCAGCAGAACAGCAGGAAGCAGGTCGTCGGCGCGGGGGTGGTCGTGGTGGTGGTCTTCCTGGTGCCGGTGGACGTTGGAACGCCCGGTCCGCTGGTGTCCGTGGTGGTCACGGCGGCGCCGGAGCCGGTGGTCGAGGCCGACGGTTTGCCCGTTTCGGTCACCGTGATCGTCGACGTGCCGGTGGTGCGGTGCCGCGTGTTCTCGGGGACGCCGTTGCCCGCGGTGCCGGACTGGTTGGTCACCACGAGCCGGGTGTTGGTCCCGGTGACTTCGGTCGTGTCCAGTATCGAGGGAACGCCGCCGCCGGCGAGGCCGCCGGTCGGACCGTGCGGCAGGTCGATCAGGGAAGGGGAATCGGCCTGCGGGTTCTGGGATCCGAAGTGGACGAGCAGGGCGGCGAGCCCGCAGCCCAGCACCACCGCGAGCATGACCGCGACCACCTGCATCCGGCCCTTCGGGGCGGCGGGATCGGCTTCGGTCCACCCCTCGCGTTCCAGCAGCTCGGCCACCGACACTTCGTCGTTCACCGGAGATACCTTTCGAACGGGGGGAGAGAGTGCGGGAGGCTGCTTTTGTATCGCAACGCGGGCATGCGGCAATGACCGGGGTGGGAAAAGGCCCGGAATATCACAGGTTGTGGTGGGAAATCGCTCTCCGCACCCGTTTCCGCCACCATCTGCAACCGTTCCGTCACAGGTTCCGCCCTGGGTCTCCAGGCGGACTCGACGGTTAACTACTCAACAGTAGGTCCAGGGCGCCGTCAATGGCCCGGGCGAACGGCTCTTCGGATCCGGCCGCGCGGGCGAGCACATAACCGCCCTGCACGACGGCGGCGAGCATGGCCGCCACGGCCTCCGGATCCAGGGTGTCGGAGAACTCGCCGCGCTCCTTGCCTTCCGCGAGCACCGCGGACAGGCGGGAGCGCAGCCACTCGAAGGTTTCCTGGACCGGCTGCCGCAGCTCGTCGCTGGCCATGACCTCCGGGTCCTGGGCGAGCCTGCCGATCCGGCAGCCGCGCAGAACCTCGCGTCTGCGGTGCAGATAGGCGGAAATCTTCTCGGTGGCGGTGCCCTCGGCGGACAGGAGTGCCTCGGTTTCGGCCCGCAGTTCCTCGGCGTTGCGCCGGATCGCGGCGAGGGCGAGATCCGGCTTTCCGGTGAAGTGGTGGTACATGCTGCCCTGGCCGGCCTGCGCGTGGTGCTGGATGGCCTTGGGACTGGTGCCGACGTAGCCGCGATCCCACAGCAGCTCCTGGGTGCTGCGGATCAGCCGTTCCGCTGTGTTCACCTCCGCCACTGTACCTACTGGTCGGTACCGGACCCCAGGAGTTCCGGCGCGTGGACGCGCACCGCGGCCAGGATCTCGTCGAGGTCCGGATTGACCATGCCGACCGGGCCGACGAACACGGTGGGCACGGTCTCGTTGCCGTCGGCGACGGACCGGACGCGGGCGGCGGCCTCCGGGTCCTCCCAGATGTTCACTTCGCGCAGCGGCAGGCCGGAACGGTCGAGATCGGCGCGCAGCATCATGCAGAACGGGCAGCCGGGGCGCCAGTAGAACTCGACAACGCTTTCCTGTGTGGTGCTCATGCCCCCCAAGGTATCGCGCCGGGATGCCCGAGGTGACCGCTTTGTGATCGGCGTCCGTAACGCGAGCGGGTGAAAACGCGAAAGATCTTGCAGCAGATATTGCGACTGTGAGCGTCGCGATCCCCCACGGGAGGCAGCCTTTGTTCATCCGGACTCGTTACCCTGCCCGGATTCTGATACTCGCAGTAATCACAGCCCTGGTGGGCTGGATCGCGACCACGCCGGCCTCCGCCGACAACACCACCGCGGGGTACACCACCCTGCGAACCGGCTGGGACGACAACGAACCCGGCCTGACGCCGTCGCAGGTCACCGCCACCGACTTCGGCCAGTTGTTCGCCGCCGCCGTCGACGGCCAGGTCTACGCGCAGCCCGTGATCTCGAACGGGGTGGTCGTGACGGCCACCGAGAACAACAAGGTCTACGGCCTCGACCCGGTCACCGGCGCGCAGAAGTGGTTCGTCGATTTCGGTCCGGCCTGGCCGGTGTCCACGGTCAACTGCGGCGACCTCACGCCGAACATCGGCGTCACCTCGACCCCCGTGGTCGACACCGCCACCGGCACCGTGTACCTGACCTCCAAGGTCAACGACGGTCCCGACCCGCAGCACCCGCACTGGTACCTGCACGCGCTGAACATCAAGACCGGTGCCGAGCGCTCCGGCTTCCCCACCACCATCAAGGGATCGCCCACCAACAATCCGGGCGTGCCGTTCAACCCGCTGACCGCGATGCAGCGGCCCGGCCTGCTCCTGCTCGACGGCGTGGTCTACGCGGGCTTCGGCAGCCACTGCGACTACACCCCTTACGTCGGCTACGTCGTGGGGGTGAACGCGACCACCGGCGTCCAGACCACGATGTGGGCCACCGAGGCCGGCGTCTCCGACGAGGGCGGCATCTGGCAGGCCGGTTCCGGCCTGGTCTCCGACGGCCCCGGCCGCATCATCTTCGCCACCGGCAACGGCATCGCGCCCGCCCCCGGCCCCGGCGACACCCCGCCCGCCACCCTTGGCGAGTCGGTGGTGCGGCTCGGCGTGAACTCCGACGGTTCCCTGACCGCACAGAGCTTTTTCAGCCCGCACGACAACACGAAGCTGAACCAGGACGACGCCGACCTCGGTTCCGGCGGCACGATGGCGCTGCCGTCGGGCTTCGGCACCAGCAGCCACCCCCGTCTGCTCGTCGAAGTCGGCAAGGACGGGCGGATCTACCTGCTCGACGCCGACCACCTCGGCGGCGCGGGCCAGGCCGCCGACGGCGGCGACGACGTGGTGGGGGTGACCGGACCGTTCCAGGGCGTCTGGGGCAGGCCCGGCTTCTGGGGCGGCGACGGCGGTTACGTCTACGTCGTCGGCAACAACGGGCCGTTGCGCGCGCTCAAGTACTCGGCGCAGGGGCCCTCGCTCACTTCGGTGGGTACCACCAGCGACAACTTCGGCTACACCTCCGGCTCGCCGGTGATCACCTCCAGCGGCACCACCTCCGGTTCCGCCCTGGTCTGGGTGGTCTACAGCACCGGCCCCAACGGGGCGAACGCGCAGCTGCGCGCGTACGACCCGGTGCCCGTCAACGGGGTCATGCAGCTGCGGTACTCCGCGCCGATCGGCACCGCGGTGAAGTTCTCCGTGCCCGGCACCGACGGGGGCCGCGTCTACGTCGGCACCCGTGACGGCAAGGTGTACGGCTTCGGCAGGCCGACCACGGCCGTGCTGGCCACCAAGCCCTACGACTTCGGTTCCACCGCCGTCGGCGGCACCGAGAACGCGACCGTGACGGTCACCGCGAACCGGGATCTGACCGTCACCGGCGTGTCGACCGCGTCCCCGTTCGCCGCCTCGCTGAGCGCGCCGGTGACCCTCACCAAGGGGCAGACGCTCGACGTGCCGGTGAGCTTCACACCCGCCACCTGGGGTGCGGCGACCGGAACGCTGACCTTCGCCACCGACGCCGGCAGCACCGCCCTGGACCTGCACGGCCTTGGCACGCAGCCCGGCCTGGGCGCCACGCCCGCCTCGCTCGACTTCGGGCAGGTGCGCACCGGTGCCGCGAAGGAACTCGGGGTGAACATCCTCAACACCGGCACCACCGCGGAGACGATCACCGGCGTGACCGCGCCGACCGGTTCGTTCGCCGCGACCACCCTGCCCGCCGTGGGCACTGTGATCGACGCGGGCGCCTCGGTGACCGTGCCGATCAGCTACACGCCCACTTCGGGGACCGACACCGGGTTCAGCGAGAGTTCGCAGCTGGTCGTGACCAGTGACCAGGGTTCGGTCACCGTTCCGGTGAGCGGCGTCGCGCTGTCCGGCAAGCCCGAACTGACGCTCGACCCGACGGTGCTCGACTTCCACACCGTGCCGGTCGGGCAGTCGGTGACGCTGAAGTTCACCGTGGCCAACACCGGCACGGTGCCGCTGACGATCACGAAGGCGAAGGCCCCCGCCGGGGTGTTCCACAGCGAGAACCAGCTCGCGGAGGGACAGGTGATCCCGCCGGGTGACTCGCTGGACCAGACGGTGACGTTCACGCCGACGGACGCGTATCCGGCCACGGCCGCGTACCAGATCACCGGTGACGACGGCCAGGCGGCTAAGACGGTGACGCTCAACGGCAACACCGATCCGATCACCGACTACTACAACCAGCTCGGCGGCGCCCGCGGTTCCTACCTGAGCGACCCGGTTTCGCCCGAGTACGACACCGCCGGCGGCGGCAAGGCCCAGGACTTCCGCGGTGGCAGCATCTACTGGTCCGCGGCGACCGGGGCACATGCCGTGACGGGCGCGATCCTCGTCCGTTACAAGGCACTTGGCGGGCCGGGCAGCAGCCTCGGCTACCCGATCACCGACGAGACGGCGACACCGGACGGAGTGGGGCGGTACAACCACTTCCAGATCGGGTCCATCTACTGGACGGCGAACACCGACGCGTGGGCGATCCAGGGCGCCATCCGGGACGCGTGGGCGGCGTCGGGCTGGGAGGCCGGTCCGCTGGGGTATCCCACGACGAACGAGACCACGACGCCGGACGGTGTGGGCCGGTACAACCATTTCAGTGGCCCGGGATCGATCTATTGGACGCCGAACACGGGTGCGCACGCGATTTACGGGGCGATCCGGGACAAGTGGGCGGCGTTGGGTTGGGAGGCCGGTCCGCTGGGGTATCCGACGACGGATGAGTTGGGTACGCCGGATGGTGTGGGGCGGTACAACCATTTCAGTGGCCCGGGCTCGGTCTACTGGTCGCCGAACACGGGTGCGCACGCGATTTACGGGGCGATCCGCGACAAGTGGGCCTCGATGGGCTGGGAGGCCAGCCCGCTCGGGTACCCGACCTCGGATGAGTACGGCGTCACCGGTGGCCGCCGGAACGACTTCGTGTCCGGCTGGATCACCTTCTGGTTCGGCAACGGCAGCACCCAGGTGACCTACCGCTGACGAGATGAGACCCGGGGGTGTCGCGAGGGAACTCCTCGCGGCACCCCCGAGTGCTGTTCGCGTGCCGTTCAGGGAAGGACGCGGCGCTTGCGCAGATCGTCGAAAATGGACAGGAACATGTTCTCGGTGTCGACGAACTCGTGGAAGCCGAAGCGGCGTGCCTTCGAACCGTCGGCGAGGAAGTCGTAGTCCCAGGAGAACACGAAGTCGCCGAACCGCCAGGACGAGACGTCCGAATAGGATGGTTGCAGCCCGTATCGCTCCCGCATGGCGTTCCACAGCGGCTCCTTGTCCGCCATCACCACCTCCAAGGACATCGGCAGGCTCGGTGCGACCTGGAGGCCGAAGTT
Organism: Amycolatopsis cynarae; assembly: GCF_026802195.1. Classification (NCBI taxonomy): domain Bacteria; kingdom Bacillati; phylum Actinomycetota; class Actinomycetes; order Pseudonocardiales; family Pseudonocardiaceae; genus Amycolatopsis; species Amycolatopsis cynarae. The sequence goes on from NZ_CP113836.1 coordinate 133,359, forward strand.
CGCGGCGATCTTCGGCCACATCTCCTCCCAGCGGAACAGATCGCCGTTGTTGATATTGAAGGCCTGGTTGCCGCAGCGCTCGTCGGTGGCCGCCCACACGGTCGCCTTCGCGAGCAGTCCGGCGTCGGTCATTTCGAGCAGCGTGTGGTATGCCCCCGGCTTGCCGGGAAAACGCAATGGCAGGCCGAGTTCGGCGGAGATCGCCGCGTAGACCCCGATGACCATGGCCAGGTTCATCGGGTTGCCGAGCGCGTAGCCACACACCACGGAGGGGCGCAACGCCGACCATGTCCAGGACTTACCGTGCTGTCGTGCTTCGAGGAAGTCCTGCTGGTCCACATTGAACTCGGGCGGCATGTGCCCGGCGTCGTCCTCGCGAGCCGGTGTCTTGAACGGGCCGAGATGTGCGCCGTACACCTTGTAGCCCTGCATCAGGTTGATGTGCCGCAGGTTCTTCGCCACCGGCTCGATCGCGTCCACCAGGTTGACCAGCATGCCGAGGTTGGGCGGGACCAGTTCGGCCCAGGTGGGTCGATCCTGGTAGGCGGCGTAGAACACGTGAGTGACCTCGGTGAGGCCGTTCAGCTTCTCTCGGGTGTCCGCCGGGTCCAGCAGATCCACGGCCAGGTGCCGCACCGGGCCCGCGGACGCCCCGCCGCGCCGCGACAGGCCGATCACGTCCCAGTCGCCGAGTTCCGTGAGGTGATCGATGAGGTTGCGGCCGATGACCCCGTTCGCCCCGGCCACCAGCGCGACCTTGTTGTTCGTCATACCCCGAGCTTCGACACCAGGGGCCGATAAGTCCAAAGCAAGTTTCTCACCCAAGCCATAAAGTGCTTTTATGGCAAGTGTCCCGTGAGGGGTCCACTCACGGGACAACGCCTGGTCTCCCCGCGCGAGCGCGGCCCTTTCGGCGTCAGCCGAGCGTGGAGCGGCGTTCGAGGAAGACGGTGTCGTGCCAGACGCCGTCGCGTTGGGCGATGCGTTCGCGGATGCCGATGGTGCGGTAGCCGGCGGAGTGGTGGAGGGCGAGGCTGGCGCGGTTCGCGGTGAAGACGGAGGTCTGCAGGGTCCAGAGATCGGCCTCGTCGGCCGCCATGACCTGCTTGCGGATCAGGGCCTTGCCGATGCCCCGGCCGCGGTGGCCTTCGGCGACGTAGAGCGAGGTCTCCGCGACTCCCGAGTAGCACTCACGCTGCGAAACCGGGGACGCCGCGGCCCAGCCGACCACGGCGCCGTCGAGTTCGGCGACCCAGCGCTGGGCGGGGATCCACCGGGCATCCAGCACCGACCTGCTGGGCACGGTGGTCTCGAAGGTGGCGATCCCGGTGGCCATGCCCTCGCCGTAGATCCGCCGCACGTCGGGCCAGTCTTCCTTGCGCATCGCGCGGACCGTGACGTCGGTGGGGACGTCCGCGGGGCAGCACGGCCGGGGGGCGAGCATGCCCATCACGGCGTCGGCCGCGTGGGGCAGTCCCGCGCAGCAGGCCGCGTTGATCGTGACCACGGTGGCGGTGCCTTCCTTGTGTGCCCGCACGAACCCCACGTCGGCCAGTTTGCGGACGTGGTGCGAGCAGGTGGATTGGCTGATGCCGAGTAGTTCGGTCAGTGCGCCGACGGTGATCCCGCGCGGCGCGGTGGCGACGGCGTGCAGCAGCCGCACGCGGGTCGGTTCGGCCAGGCACGCGAACCACTCGGCGTAGGTGGCCGCCTCGGCGTCGGGAAGAACCTGGGCCGCAGGGGAGGTCGCAAGGGGCATGCCGGTCAGTGTATCGATTTCAATCGATGGTTGCGAACATCGATCCACATCGATAAAGTCTCGACGTGATCCCCGGCCAGTGCGGCCACCTTCGACAGGGCGACCAGCTCGGTCATGCCCCAACCCCTTCCATCTACGACGCTCGATTGAACCCGGAGCCGTGAAGGGGCTTCAGCCGCAGCATCCGGACGTCGGGGCGAGCGGAAGGGTGGGGCGCTGGACTGCGTCAGCCGGTTTCGTGGCGCGCACGGTCGCCGCGTGCATGTCCGGGGCGGCCTCGTGCGTGGGCGTGATGTCGATATCGGTGAAACCGGCGGCGGCCAGGCCCTCGCGGTACTCGGTGAAGGACAGTGCACCCGCGATACAGGCCGCATAGTTACCGCGCTCGGCCCGGTCGTCCGTCGTGAGGTGGTCCTCGGCGACCACGTCGCTGATCCCGAGCCTGCCGCCGGGCTTGAGCACGCGGAACATTTCCGCGAACACCGCCGGCTTGTCGACGGACAGGTTGATGACGCAGTTGGAGATGATCACGTCGACCCGGTCCGCCGGGAGCGGGATCGCTTCGATGTGGCCCTTGAGGAAATCGACGTTGTCCGCGCCGGCCTTCGCCGCGTTGGCCAGCGCGAGCGCGAGCATTTCCTCGGTCATGTCCAGCCCGTACACCTTCCCGGCCGTGCCGACGCGCTTCGCGGACAGCAAGACGTCGATGCCGCCCCCGGAGCCGAGGTCGAGCACCGTCTCGCCCTCGCGCAGTTCGGCGACGGCGAGCGGGTTGCCGCAGCCGAGGCTGGCCAGCACGGCCTCCGTCGGCAGCGACGACCGCTCCGCCTCGTCGTACAGCTCGCCGGTCAGGTCCTTGATCGCGGTCGGACCCCCGTCGCTGCAACACGAAGCCTCGCGGCCCGTACCGGCGCGTACCGCGGCCGCCGCGTAGCGTTCGCGCACCTGTTCCCGCAGCTCGTGAGCCTGGTCACTCATGCTGGACTCCTTCTAAGGATCGACGTCTGTCGATTAACAGCGTGCCCTTTGTCTCGATGGACGTCAAGATAGAAGCCTGTTTAGATAGAGCTATGTCGAAACAGTTGCCGATCGTCGACGCCGGAGCCGAGCGCTGCTCGCCCCTGGTCCGTGAGCCGCTGTCCGAATCCCAAGCCGTGGACCTGGCGAAGGTGTTCAAGGCGGTCGGCGATCCGGTGCGGCTGCGACTGCTGTCGCTGATCGCCTCCCATGACGGCGGTGAGGCCTGCGTGTGCGACCTGACCGGCGCGTTCGACCTGACCGGGCCGACGATCTCGCACCACCTCAAGGTGCTGCGCGAATCCGGTCTGATCACCGGGGAGCGGCGCGGTACCTGGATCTACTACCGGGTGCAGCCGGAGACGCTGGCCCGGCTGTCCGCGGTCCTCACCCCCGCCGGCGTTTCGGTGGTAACGGCGTGACCACCACCGGCAAGACCGCGGCAGCGCCGACCGGAGTCGTGGGCAAGCTGTCGACCCTGGACCGGTTCCTCCCGGTGTGGATCGCCGCCGCGATGGCGCTCGGCCTGCTGGCGGGCCGCTGGATCCCGGGCCTGGAGACCGGGCTCGACGCGGTCGCCGTCGACGGGATTTCCCTGCCCATCGCGCTCGGCCTGCTGGTGATGATGTACCCGGTGCTGGCCAAGGTGCGCTACGACCGGCTCGACAGCGTCACCCGCGACCGCAGGCTCCTGTGGCCCTCGCTGATCCTGAACTGGCTGATCGGTCCCGCCCTGATGTTCGCGCTGGCCTGGCTGCTGCTGCCGGACCTGCCCGAATACCGCACCGGCCTGATCATCGTGGGCCTCGCCCGCTGCATCGCCATGGTGATCATCTGGAACGACCTCGCCTGCGGCGACCGCGAAGCCGCCGCCGTGCTGGTCGCGCTCAACTCGGTCTTCCAGGTCGTCATGTTCGGCGTCCTGGGCTGGTTCTACCTGTCCGTGCTGCCGGGCTGGCTCGGTCTGGACACGGCCACGCTGTCGGTGTCGGGATGGCAGATCGCCAAGAGCACCCTGATCTTCCTGGGTGTCCCGCTCGCCGCGGGCTACCTCACCCGCCGCTTCGGCGAGCGTGGCAAGGGGCGGGAGTGGTACGAATCCCGGTTCCTGCCGCGGATCGGGCCCGTCGCGCTGTACGGGCTGCTGTTCACCATCGTGGTGCTGTTCGCCCTGCAGGGACACCAGATCACCAGCCGTCCGCTCGACGTAGCCCGGATCGCGCTGCCGCTGCTGGCCTACTTCGCGGTGATGTGGGCGGGTTCCTACGCGTTCGGCAAGGCGATCGGCCTGGGCTACGAGCGCACCACGACCCTGGCGTTCACCGCGGCGGGCAACAACTTCGAACTCGCCATCGCCGTGGCGATCGCCACGTTCGGCGCCACCAGCGGGCAGGCGCTGGCCGGGGTGGTCGGGCCGCTGATCGAGGTCCCCGTCCTGGTCGCGCTGGTCTATGTCTCCCTCGCCCTGCGCAGGCGGTTCACCCCCGCCGCACGCGGATAGCCGCCACGACCTCCGAGAAGGAACCACTGTGCCCACTCCCGAAGTCCTCTTCGTCTGCGTCCACAACGCCGGCCGCTCCCAGATGGCCGCCGCGCTGCTCGACCACCACGCCCAGGGGCGGGTCACGGTCCGCTCCGCCGGATCCGCCCCGGCCGACACCGTCAACCCGGCCGTCGTCGAGGTCATGAACGAGCTCGGCCTCGACCTCTCCAAGGAATTCCCCAAGGTCCTCACCACCGAAGCCGTTCAGGCCGCGGACGTGGTCATCACCATGGGGTGCGGTGACGCCTGCCCCGTCTTCCCTGGCAAGCGCTACCTCGACTGGCAGCTCGACGACCCGGCCGGTCAGCCGGTCGACCGGGTTCGTCCCATCCGCGACGAGATCGACCGTCGCGTCCGCGCACTCCTGGAGGAACTGGTCCCGCCCGGCGCCTGAGCGGGTCAGGCGGCGATGAGGCGGGCGGCGGCGGCGCGAGCGTCGGCGCCGGGACCGGGGGAGCTGTCGATGGAGGTGACCACGCTGGCACCCTCGATCAGCAGCAGCAACTGCCGCGCCAATCCCTCCGGATCCCCGGCCCCGATTTCCCGCAGGCGTTCTTCGAGTAGCGCGCGGTAACGGGTGAGATGCCGCCGCGCGATAGCGGTGATTTCGGGATCCATCCGGGTGTCGGTCACCGTGTTGAGCACCGTGCAACCGCCGTAGCCGGGCTCGGCGAACCAGCCGATCAGCAGGTCGAAAACGGACAGCACGCGTTGCGGACCCGGCGGCGCGTCCGCGGTTTTCCGCCGCAGCCAGGCGTGAATCCGGTCGCTGTGCTCGGCGAGCATCTCGCGCACCAGATCTTCCTTCGACGGGAAATAGCGGTACAGGCTGAGTTTGGACGCATTCGCTCGCCGCACGATTTCCTGCACGCCCACCGCGTGCACTCCGCGTTCGTAGAACAGTGCCGCCGCGGTGTCCAGAATGCGGGCGCGGGTCGCCGTGGGATCGCTCACGAAAAAGTACTGTACACCAGACAAGACCGATCGGTACTGTCGCTGGCATGAACGAAATTCCGGCGCGGCGGTTGTGGTTCGCGGTGCTGTGCGGCTACCTGGCGCTCGGCGCCACCCTGCAGGAGCTCCCCGGCTACGTGGTCTCCCGGTTCTCCGCCGGGCCAGCGGCGGCCGGGCTGGCCGTCGGGCTCGCCTTCGCCGCCACCGCCGCCACCAGGCCCTTCGCCGGGCGCGCGGCCGATGGCGGGCTCGCGCGGCCGGTCGTGCTGGCCGGGGCACTGCTGACCACCCTCGCCGCGCTTGCCCACTTGCTCGCCCCGGACTTCGGCGTGCTGCTGCTGGCGCGCCTGGTAATGGGCGCGGGCGAGGGCGCCCTGTTCTCCGGGGCGCTGCCGTGGGTGCTGACCGGCACGCCCGCCGACCGTCGCGGCCGGACCGCGGGCTGGTTCGGACTGTCGATGTGGGGCGGTCTCTCCGCCGGGCCACTGCTGGCCGTGGCCATGCGGCAGGCGGGCGGCCCGGCGGCGGTGTGGTGGACCGTCGTGGCGCTCCCCCTCGTGTCCGTGCTGCTCGTCGCCTCGACCAGGGGCCAGGCGCATCGCAGCCCGGTGCTGCCGCGCTCGGCCCGTGACCTCGTGCCCGCCGGGGCCGGACTGCCCGGGCTCGTGCTGGGGCTCTCGGCCTACGGCTACGGCAGCCTCACCGCGCTGCTCGTGCTGTACCTGAGCGAGGAACGGGTGGGCGGGGAGAACCTGGGGCTGGCCGTGTTCGCGGCCGCGTTCCTGCTGACGCGCAGTGTGGGCAGCCCACTGGTCGACCGCCACGGCGGGCTCGCGGTGGCCCGGGTGGTCCTGGTCGTCGAGGCGGCCGGGCTGGTGCTGCTCGCCGCGGCGCCCGGCGAGGTCGTCGCGCTGCTCGCCACCGCCGTCACCGGTGTCGGCATCGGCCTGATCTATCCCGCGGCCACCTCGGTCACCCTGCACCGCACCGGCGCGCTGGGGCCGGGTGTCGCGGTCGGGGCGATGACCTCGTTCTGGGACCTCGGGATCCTGGTGGCGGGCCCGCTCGGCGGACTGGTCGCCGCGGAACTCGGCTACCGGTCCGCCTTCGGGCTGGCCGCGGCGCTGGCGGTGCTCGCCTTCGGCGTCACCTACGCGGTGGCGCCCCAGGTGTTGCCGGTGATGCGCTCGTAGGCCTCCTGGTACCGCTGCCGGGTGGCGGCCACGATGTCGGCCGGGACCTCCGGGCCGGGCGGCGTCCGGTCCCAGCCGGTGCCCGCCGCCCAGTCACGGACGAACTGCTTGTCGAAGGCGTACTGCGGGCGGCCCGGCTCCCATTTGTCCGAGGGCCAGAACCGGGAGGAGTCGGAGGTCAGCACCTCGTCGCCCAGGGTGAGCACGCCGTCGGCGTCCCAGCCGAACTCCAGCTTGGTGTCGGCGACGATGATCCCGCGCGAGGCCGCGTGCTCGGCGCCCTTGCGGTAGATCTCCAGCGTCAGGTCGCGCAGCCGTTCGGCGGTCTCCCGGCCTTCCTGGCGGATGACGTCGTCGAAGGTGATGAACTCGTCGTGCCCCTCGGTGGCCTTGGTGGTGGGGGTGAAGATCGGTTCGGGCAGGCGGCTGCCCTCGACCAGGCCGGGGGGCAGCGGGACGCCCGACACGGTGCCGTTCCGCTGGTACTCCTTCAGGCCGAGTCCGGCCAGGTAGCCCCGGGCGATGCACTCGACCTGCACCATTTTCAGCGGCTTGCACCGGATGGCGCGGCCGGCGAACTCGGCGGGCACGTCGGTGGTGGAGAGCACGTGATTGGGCACGATCTCGCCGAAATGCTCGAACCACCAGCTGGACAACTGGGTGAGCAGCGCACCCTTGTCCGGAATCGGTGTGGGCAGGACCACGTCGTAGACCGAGATCCGGTCGGAGGCCACCAGCAGGATGTCGTCCCCGTCCTGGTAGAGGTCCCTGACCTTGCCTGCGTGTATGTGCTTCATCGTCCCGTCCTCGGTCGTTTCCGGCCCGTCCATCCTAAACGCCGAGGCACCCGGGGGTTGACCTCCAGTTAGGTAGATGTTCGACGCTGCTCGCACCAGGAACCGAGGAGGGCGTACGTGCGAGCGATGAGGGTGGACCGGTTCGGCGGGCCGGAAGTGCTGATCGAAACCGAGGTGCCGGAGCCCGTGGCCGGTCCGGGGCAGGTGGTGATCGAGGTCTGGCTCGGGCGTCGTGTCGTCACCCACACGGCAACGGCGTACGGCGGCAACGCCGGACGCGCGCTGTCCACAGTGGATTCCTTGGCCGTGGTGCCGGGGACGACTCTGAAAGGTAGGGCCGCATGAACGACACTGGCGGAGCCCCCGTTCGAGTGGGCGCGGGCCGATCGGGTGCGGGTGTCCCGCAAGACAGATCGGGTGCGGGTGTCCCGCAAGACACAGCCCGCTTGAACGACCGGATTCCGTGGCCCGTCTGGCGGGTGGCCCTGGTGGTGGTCTTCGGCGGGTTCGTCAGCATGCTCGACACCTCGCTGGTCAACGTCGGCCTGGATTCGATCGCCGGCGATCTCGGTGCCTCGCTGGCGTCGGCACAGTGGATCGCCAGCGGTTACCTGATCGCGCTGGCCGTTTCGTTGCCGCTGTGCGGCTGGCTGGGCCGGAAGGTCGGCGTGGGGCGGCTGTGGCTGTGGTCCTTCGCCGCGTTCACCGTCGCGTCCGGACTGTGTGCGTTCGCCGGAGACCTCGGGTGGCTCATCGCCCTGCGCGTGCTGCAAGGCGTCTCCGCCGGGTTGCTGGTGCCCGCCGGGCAGACCGTGCTCGGCCAGGCGGTCGGGCCGCAGCGGCTCGGGCGTGTGATGAGCATCCTGGGCATCGCGGTCAGCACCGGGCCCGCGATCGGCCCCACCCTGGGCGGCCTGCTGCTGAACTCGCTGTCCTGGCCGTGGCTGTTCCTGATCAACCTGCCGATCGGGGTGGCCGGGATCGGCCTCGGCCTGAAGTACGTGCCGCGCGGCGAGCGGGGCGCCGCGCCGCGCCTGGACTGGGGCGGACTGATCCTGGTCAGCGTCGGACTGCCGATGTTCGTCTACGCGGTGAGCCGGTGGAGCGAGCGGGCAACGCTCGCTGACGCTTCGGTGCTGGTTCCGCTCGTGCTCGGGTTCGCGGGGCTACTCGCGTTCGCGGCGCGTTCGTGGCGCCGCGCGAACGCGCTGGTCGACCTGCGCCTGTTCCGCGATCCGGTGTTCGCCGCGGCCACCGTGGTCACCGCGTTCGCCGGGGCCACCCTGTTCGGCGCGATGCTGCTGTTCCCGCTGTACTTCCAGGTGCTGCGGGGCGCGGACGTGATCACCACCGGGCTTTCACTGTGCTCGCTCGGTCTCGGGACGGCGATCGTGGCGCCACTGGGCGGGCGGCTGACCGACCGGTACGGCGGCGGGATCGTGGCGCTGTGGGGGAACGTGCTGACGCTGGTGACGACCGCGCCGTTCGCCTTCCTCGGCGCGCACACGGACGCGGTCACCGTGCAGGCGCTGCTGTTCCTGCGGGGTATGGCGATCGCGCTGGCCACCATGCCCGCCGGTGCGGCGGCCTACGCGGCGGTGCGCCGCGACCAGTTGCCCGACGCCACCACGACGGTGAACATCATGCAGCGGATCGGCGGCGCCCTGGGCGGGGCGCTGTTCGCGGTGGTGCTCGCCGCCGCGCTGCCGCACGGGGCGGAAAGCGCGTTCCAGCAGGCCTTCTGGTGGGTCAGTGCCGCCTCGGTGGGTTCCGTCCTGTGCGCCGCCTGGCTGTGGCTCGCCCAGCGTTCGGCCCGCGCCGCCCACCGGACGCCCGTCGCGGTGCCGTGAAGGGTCCCTTCACAGCACCGCAGCCCCGGCAGCGGCAGCGGACTTACCCGCACCCGGCGTATTCCGGCAGGCGATGGGCGATCTCCTCGGGGGAGGGCATGCGGGCGATCTCCTCGGCGATCGCGCGGGCCGCCTCGCGGTGGCCGCTGTTTCCATGGTGTGGCAACAGCTTTCGGGTGTGCTCGGTGATGGCGTCCGCGCTCAGTTCACCGGGGAGGAGGCTCAGCGCGGCCCCCGCCTCGCTGAGCGCTTCGGCGTTGGCGAACTGGTCGGCTCCCTGAGGCAGGATCAGTTGCGGGGCGCCGACGGTGAGCGCGCCGAGGGTCGTGCCGCTGCCACCGTGGTGCACGACCACGTCGACGTGCGGCAGCAGGTCCGCCTGCGGCACCCACGCTTGTACCGTGACGTTGTCCGGCACGGTGCCGAGCCGCTCCGGGCGCACCTGGCCGGTGGCGACGGTCACGTCCGCGTCGAGCGCCGACAAGCCCTGGATGGCCGTGGTGAGCACCTCCGGGGTGCCGAATGCGGTGCCGAGCGTCAGGTAGATCAGTGGCCGCGAAGAACGCTCGAGGCGCCACGCGGACGCCGGCGGCTCGGAATAGGGGACGGGACGCAGTGGGATCCGCTCGGCCGTCGCGAGAAAATCCTTGTCCTGCAAGGACGGCGGGCAGATGTCGAGATGGGGCCGGTCGGGGGCGCCGATGGCGGGCCCGGGTGGCTGGAGCCCGATTCCTTCGGGAAACAGACGACCGAACCCGTGCCAAAGACTGGGGACTCCGGCACGGTGCGCGGCGACGGCTGCCCCCGGCACTCCCCATCCGTGCAAGACGAGGTCGGGCCGTAACCGCGCGAGTTCCGGTTCGAGGTCCTCGGCGTAGATCTCGTAGAACGAGTCCGCGGGACGAAAGGGCCGGAGTCCGTTCCTGATCAGCGGTGCGTGGACGTGCTCGCCGACGGCGAAATGCACCTCGTGCCCGGCGTCCCGGGCCGCGATCGCGAGCGGGATCAGCGGGTAGGCATGGCCAACCGATGCGAGGCTGGCGAAGAGTAGGCGCATGCGGACCATCCAGCCGAGGTCAGAGGGTCACGGCCAGTGCGGTGAGGCGCCAGGTTCCGGGGTCCGGGACGCGCTGGGCACCACCGTCGGCCAGCGCCAGCGCGGGGAAGCGGCGCAGCAGTGCGGTGAGTGCGACCTCGGTCTGGACGCGCGCCAGCGCGGCGCCGAGACAGAAGTGGGGCCCGTGGGCGTATCCCAGGTGTGCCGGCCCGCCTGCCGGGCGGAGCAGGTCGAGGTGCTCGGGATCGGCGAACACGCGGGGGTCGCGGTTGGCGGCGGCAAGCGCGGCGGTGACGGGTTCTCCGTTGCCGATGGGCATTCCGGCGATGTCGGCGTCCTCGCGGGCGTAGCGGGGCAGGGTCAGTAGCTGAGGCCCGCACCAGCGGGTCAGTTCCTCGACAGCGCCGGGCATGAGGCTTTCGTCGGCGCGCAGCGCGGCGAGCGGGCCGGGGTGACCGAGCAGGGTCTCGACCGCGTTGGCGACGAGGTTGGTCGGGGTCTGCCCGGCGAGGACGAGGTGCCAGACGAGGGTGACCAGTTCGGTCTCGCTGAGACGGTCCTGGTCGCCGGTGTGGATGCCGATCAGTTCGGACAGCAGGTCCGCGCCGGGCTCCCGGGTGCGACGTGCCACCGCGGCCATCGCGTCGCGCATGATGGCTGGGATGGCCTGCGCGAACGCGGGACCGTGTCCGGCGGCGACGGCGGTGCCGTAGGTGCGCCAGGTGGCCCGGTCCTCGGGCGGGATGCCGACCAGTTCGCAGATCACCTCGATGGGCAGCGGCCGGGCGAAGTGGTCCAGCAGGTCCACGGTGTCCCCGTCGGCCTGCTGGACCAGTTCGTCGAGCAGGGCGTCGACGATGCGGGTGATGCGCGGGCGGAACTCCGCGGCGCGTCGCGCGGTGAACGAGGGTGAGACGAGCCGCCGTAGCCGGGCATGCCCGGGCCCGTCCATTTCCTGCATGGTCCGCATGTACTTCAGGCAGTGCTCGGGCACGTCCGGACGCAGGTGGTAGCTGCCGGCGGTGAGCTCGAACCGAGGGTCGGTCAACATCGCCTTCGCTTCCTCATACCGGGTGACCGCCCACATCGCGCCGAAGCCCGGTGTCACCAGCCGCGCCAGCGGGCCAAGCTCGCGTGCCCGTCCGTACGCGGTGAAGGGGTCCGACAGGACGGCGGGATCGGACAGGTCGATTTCCGGGATGGCGTTCACCTTAGCTCCAAATGATGCGACCAGATGTTCACAGTATTTGAATGCGGACGGTATCCTACTTCGGCAGGCACGGCAACGGAGGGGCGCGATGGTCCGGCTCAGCAGGGCACAGATGCAGGAGCACAACCGGGCCAAGGTGCTGGCCGCCGCCCGGGACGAACTCACCGAGCGCGGCTTCCGTGACGCCAAGATCGACCGGATCGCCGAACGGGCCGAGCTGACCCGCGGCGCGGTCTACTCCAACTTCCCCAGCAAGCGAGCCCTCTACTTCGCCGTACTGGCCCAGGAAGCCGAGCAGGCGTCCGATCCGGAACACCCGCCGACCGCCAGGACCGCCGGTGCGGCGCTGGGCGACTTCGCTCGCGCCTGGATGGCCCAGCTCCCGCTCGCGGTGGAAGATCGGCACAGCGCGAGCAGACTGGGCCGGGACCTGCTCCCCGAGATCGTGTCCGACGAACAGGTCAGCCAGCCGTTCTCACAACTGACGAGCCTCAGCGCGATCCTGCTCGGGCTGTGCCTGGAGCAGTTGCCATCCTCGGTACGGGTCGCCGCACGGATGGTCCGGGTGGCCGAGACCGCCCTGACGACACTGCACGGCGCCAGCCAGCTCGCCGCGGCCGCGCCGGGGTTCGGGGAGCCCTTCGCCGTCGTCCGCGCCTGCGAACAACTCGCCGAGCTCGACCTCGACGACACGTGGCAGCCCGCCCACCTGCCGCACATCGCGCCGGCGCGCCCCACCGACCGGGGCTGGACGCCACCGGCCATGACCGACGCACTGCGCGACGAGCCGGCCCGCCTGGACCGCGATGGGGTCCTCGCTGTGCTCGGTCTGCATCGGCTGGCCGCCATCGAAGAAGCGCTGCGCGCCGCGCCGCCCGGCTCCGTGGTCACCGCGGCCCTGGTCACCGGCAACCCCGCCGAACTCGGCCCTCTCGCCCGCCTGACCATCACCGGCCTGCGCAACTGCCTCAGGGCTGCCGTCGCGCCATCGGCCTGGCCCCGCCTCCAGCTCATCCACGACGAATCCGGCGACCTGGCCGCGGCCGCGGGAGTGTCCGCCGTCAGCGACGCCACCGAAACCGCCGTCCGCATCCAGGACGGCCGGATCATCGCCCGAGCCGACGGCTACGGCGCATGCCACGCCGCCGCTTCCGTCCTGCTGCCGTGAGGGGCTGGGGCGGGCCGTGAAGGGTCCCTTCACGGTCCACTCGGCCGGTGTCGGATTGCCCTGAAGGTGGCCTTCAGGGTCATAAACGCCCTCAAGGTCGCCTTGAGGGCGCGCCCCTGATACGACCCGACTCCCTGTGGGCGCTAGGGGAGGACGCGGGAGGCGGCGCGGAGGGCGGCGGGGGACAGCCGGGCGAGGGCGAGACCAGCCTTCGCCTCGACGGTCACCGGGACGGTGGCGCGGCCGGTTTCGACCGCGCGCAGGATCTCGGCGGCCACCCGTTCCGGCGCGAAGTTCCGCCGCCGGTAGGCGCGGGCGGCCTCGTCCCGCCTGCGGTCCTGCTCCTCCTCGCTGAGACCGGAGAACGTGGTGGTGCGGGTGATACCGGTGTCGACAAGGCCCGGGCAGATCGCGGACACCCGGATGCCGCGCCCGGCGACCTCGGCGCGAAGCACGTCCGACAGCATCAGCACGGCCGCCTTGCTGGTGGCGTAGGCGGCGAGGGACTTCACCGGCAGATACGCGGCCGCGGACGCCACGTTGACGATGTGCCCGCCCTCGCCGCGCTCGGCCATCAGCTTCCCGAAGACCTGGCAGCCGTGGATCACCCCCCACAGGTTGACGTCCAGCACCCGCCGCCACTCCTCGGCCGTGGTGGCGAGGAAGGTGCCCGCGTGGCCGATTCCCGCGTTGTTCACCACGATGTCGGGCACCCCGTGCACCCGCAGCACCTCGTCGGCGAACCGCCGCATCTGCGCCTCGTCGGAGACGTCGACCCGGTAGGCGTGGCCGCCGGTTTCGCGGGCGGCCCGTTCGTCCACATCGCACACCACGACCTCGGCCCCGGAGGCGGCGAAGGCCCTCGCGGTGGCCCGGCCGATCCCGCTTCCGCCGCCCGTGACGACCACCAGCGGTCCGGCCTTCGCGCCCGCGCGGCCCCGTGCCAGCCCGCGAGCCTCCGGGGCGCCGCCGACGTGGTCGATCAGTTCGGTGACCATGCGGGCCACCTGAGCCCCGTCCCGCAGCAAGGCCGACCAGTGCCCGGCGTACAGGCGGCGGCGCCACAGCCGGGGAACCCAGCGCTGAAGTCCTTCCGCCAGCGGGGGCGTCACGTAGCGGTCGTGGACCGGCATCACGACCTGCACCGGCACCTCGGTGCGCCGCTCCCGGGGCCGCCGCAGCCGGGGCCGGAAATTGGCCCGGTACAGGGAAAGCCCGTGCACGGCATCGCGGGCGAGGGTGCGTGCGGGGTGGCCTGGCCTCGGCGGAACGCCCTCCACCCGGTGCAGCAGCAACGGCCACCGCTTCGCCACCACGAAACGCCACACCAGCTCCGGCAGTACCGGAACGTGGAACAGCAGCACGTACCACGAATGCAGCTGCTGGCTCAGCGCCTGCCACAGCCCACGCGGCGACGGACGGCGCCACCGGTCCCGCATCCAGTACCCCATGTGGTCGAGACAGGGCCCGGAAATCGAGGTGTAGGAAGCGATCCGCGCGTCGGAACCGGGTTCGGTCACCGCCTCCCAGGACTGGACGGAGCCCCAGTCGTGCGCCACGAGGTGCACCGGCGCACCGGGGCTGACCGCGTCGATCACGGCGAACAGGTCGTCCTTGAGCAGCCGGAGATCGTAGGCGCCGGTGCCGCGCGGAGCGTCCGACCGGCCGGCGCCCCGTACGTCGTAGCGCACCACGCGGAAGCGGTCCGACAGCGCGGCCGCCACGTCGTCCCACACCTCGTGGGTGTCGGGATAGCCGTGCACCAGTACCACGACGGGTGCGTCCTCGGGGCCCTCCTCGAACACCGCGAGCCGCACGTTCCCGGAAACCACTGTCCTCATCCGACCTCCTCGCCCGAGGCCCGAGCGTAACGCGAAACGGTCCGGCTTCCCGCTCTTCGCCGGGAGCCCGGAGCCAGGGACGAGGTGATCATGACCCGGAGGGGCCTCCGGGGTGGCCGAAGGTGCGTCGGTAACTGCCCGGTGTGGTGCCCACTTCCTCGCTGAACCGGCGCCGGAAGTTCGACGAGTCGGGGAAACCGGTGGCGGCTCCGATGGCCGCCACGGGCGCGTCGGTGCGCTCCAGCAAGGCCCGCGCCTGCTCGATCCGCCTGCGCAGCAGCCACTTTCCCGGCGTGGTGCCGAGGTGGCGGTCGAACAGCCGTGCCAGGGTGCGCGACGAGACCGCGCCCCGGGTGGCGAGATCGTCGTTGACGATCGGCCGATGGAGGTTTTCCTCGGCCCACGCCAGTATCGCTGCGAGCGTTTCCTGCTCCGGCGCGTTCCGGTCCGGCGGGGTCCACGAGTACTGCCGTTGCCCGCCGTCGCGGTGCGGTGGGAGGACCATGTGGCGGGCGATGTCGGCCGCGTACGCCGCGCCGAAGTCCCGGCGGACGAGTTCGAGCGCGAGATCGACCGCCGCACCGGTACCGGCGCTGGTCGCGACGTCGCCGTGGTCGACATAGAGGGCATGCGGCCGCACGGCCACCCTCGGATAGCGGGCCTGGAGTTCCTCGGCCATGCGCCAGTGGGTGGTGGCCTCCCTGCCGTCGAGGAGTCCGATCGCGGCGAGCGCGAACGTACCCGAGCAGATCCCGACGATCCGGGCGCCGCGGGCGTGCGCGTCGGTGAGGGCCCGGGCGAGTTCCGGTGACGGCTGGGCGAGCCGGTCGGGCCAGCCGGTCACGAACACCGAGTCGGCCGTGCCGAGAACGTCGAGTCCGTGCTCGATGAGCATCCGGTAGCCCGCCTTGGTGGGAAGGGCGCCAGGGGTTTCCGCGCAGACGTCGAACGAGTAGCGGGTCGGCACGCCGGGGTGCTCGATGCCGAACACCTCCGCCACGCAGGCGAGTTCGAACGTCGACTGCGGTGGCGTGACCACGGCGACCACGCGGTGACGTCGTTCCATGACGGCAGAATAATCCTCAAAGGTGTCGATCCTGCCACTCCCGTCGGCCGGGGTTCGTGGTGAGCATGAGGACATGAGCAATCGGCATGCCGTCACCTGGCTCGGGCACTGGCGCAACCAGTACGGCTCGGAGCTGACCATCACCGACGACTCCGGGCAGCGGCTCCGGGGCACTTTCCGCACGGCGTTGGGCGACAGCGCGTTCGCGGGTACGGAAGCCGAGATCACCGGCATCCATGTCGGCGACTGCGTGCAGTTCGCATTCGGTCGCTCCGGGCCCGGCGGCGACGCGATCGCCTCGTTCACCGGGCTCCTGCGCGACGGACGGATGGAAACCGTGTGGCACGTGATCGCCGACTCCGCCGTGAAGCCACCTCGGCCGGGACAGGCCCCGGAGCTGATCAAACTGCCCTGGGCCCATGCCGCCATGACCAACGCCGACACCTTCCAGCGGGTGCGCTGACCCGCTGGCAAGGTGCGTGAACCGGTTACGGGACGAGCACGAGCCGCCCGCGCAGGCCGCCTTCCCGCAGTCGCCGGTGGGCCGTCTCCGCTTCGGCCAGCGGGTAGGTTCCGGCGACCCGCTGGGTCAGGCGTCCGAGCGCGGCGAGCCGGGCGAGCGCGGTCAGCGCGCGGCCGTCGGCCCGGATCCACACCGACCGCACGGTGATCCCCCGTAGCCCGCGCGGTCCGTCGCCGAGGACGGACACGAAGATGCCCTCGTTCCGCACCGCGTCAAGGGCTTCCGTACCCAGCACCGCCGCGTCGACCACACCGTCGACCCCGCCCGGCAGCCGACGACGGACTGCGGCCGCGAGGTTTTCCCCGCGGGGCACGAAGAATTCGGCTCCGAGCCCGCGCACGAGTTCCTCGTCGCCACCGCCGGCGAGTGCGGCCACGCGGAGACCGCGCAGGGTGGCCAGTTCGACGAGGTACCCGCCGAGCCCGCCGGCGGCGCCGGTGACCAGCACGGTCTGGCCGGTCCGTAGGTCGAGCGCGTCCAGGGCCTGCACCGCGGTCAGCGCGTTCAGGGGCAGTGTGGCGCCCTCGACCGGGTCGAGCGTGCTGGGCGCGACGGCACTCGCGTCCAGCACCACCTGCTCGGCGTGGCTGCCCAGCGGTTCGGCGAGCCGGTCCCGCAACCCGATCACCGAATCGCCGGGCGCGAACCCGGTCACCCCCTCGCCGAGCCCGTCGATCACCCCGGCGACGTCCCAGCCGATCCCGACCTGCGGCATCGGACCGTGCAGACCGGCGAGGGCACCCGCCCGCGTCTGCTCGTCCACCGGGTTGAGCGCGGCGGCGGCGACCCGGATCCGCACCTGGCCCGGGCCCGGTTCGGGGCTGGGCACCTCGGCGATCTCCAGTGCTTCGGGGCCACCGAACTCGCGAACGATCACGGCACGCATCAGTTCTCCTCAGGGTCGTTGTGCTGCCTATGCCCTGGGGAACCGGAAGAGAGTCGCTCTCCATCCCGGTACGGCCAACGCACTTCGGAGTGCGTTGGCCACCCGGAGGTGCGAACGGTGGTTGGTGTGAAGTGCTGCCGGTCACCGGCCCTTGACGTCGACCACGTACTTCCCGGATCCGCGTCCCGCGGCCAGCAGGTCATGGATTTCGGCAACGGAGGCGAGCGAATCGACGGCCGAGGTTTCGACCCGCACGGTTCCCGCCTCGATCAGCTGAAACCCCTTTTTCAGTGCGTTCGTCAAGGTGGCCGGCGAGGTCGAGGCCAGGCGGCTGATGCTGAAACCGAGCAGGCCGACGTTCCCGCCGATGAGTCGTCCGGTGGGCGGCATCGGTGGGAGCGCACCACCTGTGGCGTTACCGAAGAGGACCACGCGCCCACCCGGTGCCGCGACGGAAAGATCCAGTTCCAGCAGCGAGCCGGTCGGATCGAGGATCACGTCCACCCCGTGCGGAGCGATCTCCCTGATCCGCGCCTCCGTCTGCTCGTCGCGCGGGAACACCGAGTCCCACCCGGCCGCGAGACCGGCCGCGACCTTGTCCGCCCTGCCGACCGTGCCGATGCGTTCGCCGCTGCCCATCGCACTGGCAACCTGGCTGACGAGTGCGCCGATTCCGCCGCTCGCCGAATGCATCAGCACCGATTCACCGTGCTTCAGGCCGGCGCGTTCGAGCAGGAGAACAGCCGTGGCCACCCCCAGTGGCACCGCCGCCGCCACGTCGAAGGACACCGCGGACGGCGCCGCGACGGTGAGGTCGGCGGACGCGACAGCCACTTCGGCGAGCCCTCCACCACCCAGGGTGAACGCGGCGACGCGCTGACCCACCTCCAGTCCGCTCACCTCGCTGCCGAGGGACCGGACGGTACCGGCTACTTCCAGACCCGGAACGAAAGGCCACGAGGAGACATAGCCGGCGTCGCCGCGCCGGGCCATGACGTCGATGAAGTTGATGCCCGCGCGGGCGACATCAATGGCGATCTCGCGCGGACCGGGCTTCGGCTCGTCGAGATCGACCAGGGCCGTCGTGCTCCCGTCGGGCGCGGGCGCGGTCATCGTCAATGCCTGCATCCGGATTCTCTTTCCCTAGACGGGGTCGCGACGAACAAGATCGTACTGGCTTTGCGCGAGGTCACACGGCAGTTTGAAGGCCTGGCCGGAGGCCCATATCGGGCAGATCGAGCGGCCAGGGCGAAATATGACACCAACCTATCGTGACGCGCGGCACATGTTGCTAGTCTTGCGCGGTTGCTTGGTCTCATACAGGGGGGTGTGCGCGTGAAAGACCGGCGTGAGACGGTGTCGGTTCCCGAAGGAGTGGACCTGGACCACCCCAATGCCGCGCGGGTCTACGACTACTTCCTTGGCGGCACCGCGAACTGGGCGATCGACCGGATGCTGGGCGATCAGTTGTCCGCGGTGGTGCCGATCATCCGCACCGGCGCCAGGGTGAACCGCGAGTTCCTCGGCCGTGCGGTCCGTTACTGCCTGCGCCAGGGCATCACCCAGTTCCTCGATCTCGGCTCCGGGGTGCCGACGGTGGGCAACGTGCACGAGGTCGCCGACGCCGTCGATCCGGACAGCCGCTGCGTCTACGTGGACCGGGAGCCGGTGGCGGTGGCGCACGCCCGCGTGCTGATCGAGGACGACGGCGACCCGGAGCGGCACGTCGTGCTGCACGAGGACCTGCGCAACGTCAACGAGGTCTGGAAGCGCGCCGTGGCCACCGGCGTGCTGGACCCGTCGCGGCCGGTCGGCCTGCTGATGGTCTCGGTACTGCACTTCCTCGATCCGCAGGAACAGGTGTCCGAGGTGGTGGCGCAGTACCGCAGCTTCCTGCCCAGCGGCTCGCACCTGATCATTTCGCACGCCACCTTCGACGCGGTGCCCGAGCAGGAACGGCAGCAGTTCCAGCAGGCGGTCGAGTTGTACCACCATTCGGGCAACCCCGCCTTTCCCCGGCCCCGCGAGGTCATCGCGGACTACTTCGGCGATTTCCCGCTGGTGGAGCCGGGTCTGGTGTGGCTGCCAGAATGGCACGTCGAGGACGGTCCGGCGAAGACGTCGGCGCTACTGGCGGGCAGGCCCGCGGCCTGCTGCTTCCTCGGCGGTATCGGCGTCAAGCCGTGACCTCGCCAGCCACCAGAGCGCCCCGGCCGTGATCGACGCGCAGCCAGAGGCGATACCCGCCGCCCGCGAGGTCAAGACCTTTCGTCAGGCGAGGAACTCGGCGAGTGCCCGGTTGAACTCGCCGGGACGTTCCAGGTTGGGCATGTGTGCCGCGCCTTTGACGACGACGAGCCGCGAGCCGGGCATCAGGCCGTGGATCAGTTCGGCGTCGCTGATCGGGGTGAACTCGTCCTCGCTGCCCACCACGATCAGCGCCGGTACTCCGCATTCGCGGAGCGTTTCGACGTAGTCGGGCCGCTCCGCGCGCCCCCGCAGCGCGGCGGCGGCGCCTTCGGGAGAGGTGCCGCGCATCATCCCGAGCACGTGCCCGTCGACGTTCGCATCGCCGGGCGCGACCATTTTCCTCAGCACTTCCTCGGCGTAGGGGCCCATTCCCTCTCGGAGCAATCGCTCTGCCGTCTCGGTGCGAAACCGGCGTGCCTCGGGGCTATCGGCGACGGGTGAGGTGTCGGCGAGGACGACCCCCCGGATCCGGTGCGGGAACCGGCGGAGGCACTCCATCACGATCTGGCCGCCCATGGACAGGCCGCCGAGGAAGAACCGCTCGGCGCCGAGGTGGTCCAGCAGGGCCGCCAGGTCGAGGGCAAACGTTTCCAGCAGCGTCTTTCCTCTGGTTACCGTGGTCTTCCCGTAACCGCGCAGGTCCGGTGCGAGCACCCGGTGGGTGGCGCTGAAGTACTCGAGCTGCGGCCGCCACATGGTGTGGTCGAACGGGTGGCCGTGGACGAGGACGAGCGGATCGCCGCTGCCCCTGTCCTCGTAGTTGACGGTGATTCCATCGAGGGAGCCGAGGGAGACGGTAGGCATGGACCTGAAGTTATCTTCGGGATAATCTAAGTGCAATAGAAACATTGTGCTCGGTGCAATTTGAAGGGCTGGCCATGGAGGACTACCAGGCGCTGGCGGACGCCGTGGCCGCCGAGATCGCGGCGGGACGGTTGCGGCCCGGCGACCGCTTACCGCCCCAGCGGCGGTTCGCGCGGCAACGCGGGATAGCGAACTCGACCGCCACCCGCGTCTACGGCGAGCTGATCCGCCGCGGCCTCGCGGTCGGGGAAACCGGTCGCGGCACCTTCGTCCGTGCCGCCGAGCCACGTCCGGAACCGGCGCTCGCGGAACCGGCCACGGCCACCGTCGACCTGGAACTCAACTTCCCCGTGCTGCCCGAGAAATCCGCGCTGGTGGCAGCCTCACTGGCACCACTGCTGCGCCCCGACGCGCTGACCGCCGCGCTGCGCCCCACCGGGGTCGCGGGCTCGGCCGCCGCGCGGGAGGTGGCGGCCGAGCATCTCGGCCGCGGCGGCTGGCGGCCCGAGCCGGAGCACCTGTTGTTCACCGGGAACGGCCGCCAGGCCATCGCGGCGGCGGTCGCCGCGCTCGTGCCCCGGGGCGAGCGGCTCGGAGTGGAGGAGATCACCTACCCGGTCGTCAAGGGCATCGCCGCGCGGCTCGGTGTCACGCTCGTGCCGCTGGCGATGGACGCCGAGGGCATCTTGCCCTCGGCGCTGCGGGAGGCGCCGCCGTTGCGCGCGGTGTACCTGCAACCCGCGTTGCACAACCCGCTCGGCGTGACGATGTCCGCGCCGCGGCGCGCGGAGATTCTGAAACTCGTTGCGGCGCAAGGACTTTACCTGATCGACGACGGGATCAACGGCTTCCTCGCCGAGGAGTGCGCGCCGCTGGCCTCGGAGCGCACACTCGTGCTCGACAGCCTTTCCAAGCGGCTGGGTCCCGGGCTCCCGCTTGGTTTCGTGTCCGCGCCGCCCGCGCTGTACGAGCCGGTCGCCGGGGCCATCCGCTCCGGTGGCTGGGCTCCGGCGCATTTCGCGCTGGAGGCCACCACCCGGTTGATGGCCGACGGCGTGGTCCGCGAGATCGAGCAGGCGAAGCGGGTGGACGCGCGGGCCCGCCAGGAGATCGCCGCCGCGCGCCTGCCCGTGCGGGCCGATCCCCGCGCCTACCACTGCTGGTGGCCGCTGCCGGAGCCGTGGCGGGCGGAGACCTTCGTCGCCGCCGCGGCGCGGCGCGGCATCGCGGTCACCCCGGGCGCCGCCTTCACCGTCGGCGCCGGGCGCGCCCCGAACGCCGTGCGGCTGGCCCTCGCCTCGCCGCCCAGGGACGTCCTCGCCCAGGCCCTCGACGTGCTCGCCGCACTCGCCCGCACCACTCCGGAAGAGTCCGGAGTGGACTGACGGCCGGGCGTTGGCCGTGAAGGGTCCCTTCACAGTCGATTTGACCATTACGGACCCTTCACGGCTTGCCGCAGCCCCCTCCGACGGGGGGTGAGGGGGCTTTGGGGTCATGCGGGGGTGAGTGCGGTGCGCAGGGCGCCGAGCCAGTGGGCGGTGGTGGCGCGGGCGAGGGCGGTTTCCGGTGCATAGACCTCGAACAGGTGCCACGCGCCGGGCACGTCCCTCAACTCGACCGGGACCCCCGCCCGCATCAGCCGCAGCGCGTAGTCGTGTGCCTCGTCCCGCAACGGGTCGAGGCCGCAGGTGAGCACGTACGCGGGTGGCAGCCCGGACAGGTCGGTCGCGCGTGGCGGGTGCGGCGTAGGGGGAGACGGGACCGTCGTGGTCCGGACCGAGGTAGGTCTCCCAGCAGTGCCGCATCGCGACGCCGTTGGTGATCCGGCGGTCGGTGCTCCGGCGTGCCGATTCGGTGTCGCCCCGGTCGTCCACCGTGGGGATGAGCAGGCACTGCAGCGCTAGGGCGGGCCCGCGCCGGTCACGGGCCATCAGGGCCACCGCCGCGCTCAGGCAACCGCCCGCGGACGCGCCCGCGACCGCGATGCGGGTCGGGTCGACCCCCAGTTCAATGGCGTTGTCCGCGATCCAGCACAGCACGGCGTAGCAGTCCTCGACGCCCGCGGGGAACGGGTGTTCGGGCGCGAGACGGTAGTGCGGATTGACGACGACCGCACCGACCTCCGCGCACACGTCCTGCGCCATCGGGCTCGGGTCGTCCAGTTCCCCGTAACAGAAGCCGCCGCCATGGATGTAGAGCACGCAGGGCAGCGGGCCCGCGCCGGTGGCGGGGTGGAGGACCTGGATGTCGATCTCGCCCTCGGCCCCGGGTGCCGTCCGGTGCTCGACCGTGATGTCCGCTCGGACGGGGAAGCGGCTCATCAGGGCGCGGAAGCCGGCACGGGTGGTTTCGACGTCCGCATAAGGGTTTTCCGGCCTTTCGGGCAGGGCGTCGAAAACGTGCCGCAGCTCGGGATGGACGTACACATTCAATCCTCTCATTGATACCGTCGCAATGAGATCAAGCTATAGTCTCAGTGAGACGGTGTCAACGAAAGGGGTGCGGATGTCCGACGAGCTGAGTCCGTCGGCCTACGTCGTCCTCGGGCTGATCGCCCGGTATGGGCCGATGACGCCGTACGAGCTGAAGGCGCGGGTGGAGGACAGCGTCGGCTACTACTGGCCCATCCCGCACGCGCAGCTCTACCGCGATCCGGCCCGGCTGGCCGAGCGCGGCCTGCTGGAGGAACGGGCCGAGGAGCACGGCAGGCGGCGGCGGGTGTTCCACCTGACCGACACCGGGCGCGCCATGCTCAACCGCTGGCTGGAGGACCCGCGCACCGCGCAGCCGGAGACCCGCAACCCGGCGCTGCTCAAGCTCGCCTTCGTCGATCTCGCCGGTCCGGGGCACGATGCCGGACTGGCCGGTGAGCAGGCGGCGCGGCATCGTGAATGGCTTGAGCTGTACCGGAAACTCCGCGCGGAGATCGATCGGGACCGGCCGGACGCGGTGTCCCGCGCCCGCCTGCTGGACCTGGGCATCCGGCACGAAGAGGCCTATGTGGACTTCTGGTCCGCGATGGCGTCCACCCCGGCGAACAGGTCGTCCTCCACCAGGGAGACCGGTACGAACGAGCGTGCGAGCGAGTAGTCCTCGGTGGGCCACACCGCCCGTTCGACTTCGCGGGGATGGGCCATGAACCCGGTGGCCGGATCGACCTGGCTGGCGTGCGCGAGCAGTGCCCGGTCCCGGACGGCGAAGTACTCGTCGCAGCGGATCCGGGTGGTCACCGGCAGGGTCGGCGCGGGGAGTCCGGCCAGGACGGGCCCCATCGCCGACTCGATTCCCCGCGCGGTCAGCGCGTCGTGCATCGCGTGGAACCAGTCCCTGGTGAACACCGAGAAGTAGTACAGCTTGGCGATCTGCCACGGGGTTCCGGCGACCGCCTCGAAGGCGGCCATGGCGACCTGGTGCGTCTTGACGTGGTCGGGATGCGGGTAGCCGCCCGTCTCGTCGTAGGTGATCATCACCTGGGGCCGGAACTCCTTGATCACCTCGACCAGCGGTGCGGTGGCCTTCTCCAGCGGTTCCCTCGCGAAGCTGCCCTCGGGCGGTTCACCGTCCATTCCGGAGTCCACGAAGCCGAGAAACCTCTGCCGTACACCGAGAATCTCGCGGGCCGCCGACATCTCCCGTAGGCGGATCGCGGGCAGGTCCGCGCGGATCTCCGGCCGGTCGAGACTCGGGTTGAGCACACTGCCGCGCTCGCCGCCGGTGCAGGTGACCACGAGCACCTCGGCGCCCTCGGCCACGTACCGGGCCGTCGTGGCGGCACCCTTGCTGGATTCGTCGTCGGGATGGGCGTGAACGGCCATCAGGCGGCGCATCGGGACCTCCTCGGGAACAGGGCGGCGGGCACGAGGCTCAGTGCGGACAGGCCGAGTGCCCACCAGAACGTGGTGGTGAATCCCTGGCTTTCCAGGACGGTGACGAGAATCGCGGTGCCGAGCGAACCGCCGGCGCGGTTCACCACGTTGACCACGGCCGCCGCGCGGTGGGCCTCGTCGCGTTCCACGGCGGCGTAGACCGCCGCCATCCCCGGCGCCGTGGTGGCACCGAGGCCGATTCCCCGCACCAGCAGGGAAGCCGTGAGCAGCCAGGCCGGAGCCTGCTGGGTGAACGGGAAGGTACCGGCGAGCGCCAGGACGATCCCCGTCAGCAGCACGGTGCGCGGGCCGAACCGTTCGGCGACGCGCCCCGCGAAGTACAGCGCGACGGCGCTGCCCAGAGCCTGCGGGACGAGCAGCAGTCCGGCGTCGAACACGCTCGCGTGCCAAACCTGTTGGTAGTACAGGGGAAGCAGCAGCATCGAGCTGTACAGCGAGGCGCCGAGCAGGAAGGAGTTGCCGGTCGCGACCGCGAAGCCCCGCCGGGCGAACAGGCGGAGATCGATCAGCGGTTGCCGCGCCCGCAGACTGTGCCACCCGTACGCGGCCAGCGCCAGGACGCCTGCTCCGAGTGCGACCGCGTTCCGGGCGCCCAGGCCGTAGACCAGGGCGGCGAGCCCGGGCGACAGGAGCGCGAGACCGGTGGCGTCGAGCCGGTGGCCAGGACGGTGCGTTTCGCCGGCGGGCACGACGCGCAGGGCCGCGACGATCGTGGCGATGCCGATCGGGACGTTGATCGTGAACATCCAGCGCCAGCCGAGATGCTGGACGAGAACGCCGCCGAGGACGGGACCGAGCACCGGGGCGAACGTCGCGGGCAGGGTGACGATGCCGATGAGGCGGCCGAGCCGGGGGCCCGCGGCCCGGGCGAACAGCGCCTGCCCGATCGGCTGCATCATCCCGCCGCCGAGCCCCTGGAGGATCCGGAACGCGATCAGTGACGGGGCGGACCAGGCCAGTCCGCACAGCGCGGACCCGGCGGTGAACAGCGCGACCGAAACCAGCCACATCCTCCGGCCGCCGAAGCGTTCGCTCGCCCAGCCGGACAGCGGAATGACCACGGCCACCGCCAGCAGGTAACCCGTGGACACCCAGCCCGTGGTCGAGATCGGGCCGCCGAGGTCGTGGGCGATGGCGCCGAGCCCGACGTTGACGATCGTCGTGTCGAGGGTCGCCAGTACCGCGCCGAAGATCAGTACGCCCGCCAGGCGCAGGACCTCGCTGTCGGAGGCGGTTCGAGAGGCTTTGATCAGCACGGTGCCCAAGGTTAGGTTGAACCTAAAATTAGGTCAAGCCTATTTTCTGCTAGACTGGCGTCGTGCTCAGGGAGCTGAAGAAACAGCGGACGCGCCAGGCGATCTCGGACGTGGCGACGCGGCTGTTCGTCGAGCGCGGTTTCGACGAGGTGACCATCGCGCAGATCGCGCAGGCGGCGGGCGTCGCCAAGATGACGGTGACGAACTACTTCCCCCGCAAGGAGGATCTCGTCTTCGACGTGCACGAGGAGTTCGCCGGATTCCTCGCCGGCGCCGTGACCGGCGAGGAAGAGGCACTCGAGGCGTCACGCCGGGCCTACTTCGCGGCGCTGTCCCGGCGCGACGCGCTGATCGGGTTCTCCAGCGCGGACTTCGCCCGCATGATCCGGACCAGTCCGCCGCTGCTGGCCCGGCTGCGGGAACTCCACGAGGAACGCGAACTCGCGCTGGCCACGGTGCTGGCCGAGACGCGGGACGAGATGACGGCGCGGATCGTCGCCGCGCAGCTCACCGGCGTGTACCGGCTGCTGTTCGAGGAGGTGCAGCGGCGCGCGGCCGAAGGGCAGCGTCCCGACACCATCGCGAAGGCGGCCGGGAAGTACGCGCGCCGGGCCTTCGACGTCCTGGCGGAGGGACTGGCCTGAGCGGGAGTTCGGGCGGCCGTGAAGCAAAACACTTCCATGCAGGTCCTAGGGTTGCCTGGTGTCGGTGCGTGAACTGGTTGTGCTGGGAACCGCGAGTCAGGTGCCTGGGCGCACCCGGAACCACAACGGGTATCTGCTGCGCTGGGACGGCGAAGGCTTCCTGTTCGACCCGGGTGAGGGCACGCAGCGCCAGATGCTGCTGGCCGGTGTGCCCGCGTCCGCGATCACCCACCTGTGCGTGACCCATTTCCACGGCGATCACTGCCTGGGACTGCCCGGTGTCGTGCAGCGGTTGTCCCTCGACGGCGTCGCGGGCCCCGTGCACGCTCTCTACCCGGCCTCGGGCCAGCAGTACTTCGACCGGCTGCGGCACGCGAGCGTGTTCCACGAGACGACGACGATCCTGCCCGTCCCGATCACCGGTGACGGTCCGGTTCGCGAAGGGCCGTTCGGCACGCTGTTCGCCCGCGGGCTGAGTCATCCGGTGGAATCCTTCGGGTACCGGCTGGTCGAACCGGACGGGCGCCGGATGCGCCCGGACCTGCTGGCCCGGTTCGGGATCGGCGGCCCGGACGTGGGCCGCCTGCAGCGCGACGGTTCCTTCGCCACCGGGGACGGCACGGTCACCCTGGACGAGGTCAGCGAGGCGCGGCCGGGGCAGCGGTTCGCCTTCGTGATGGACACCAGGCTGTGCGACGGGGTGTTCGCCCTCGCCGAGGGCGTGGACCTGCTGGTGATCGAATCGACCTTCCTGTCCGCCGAGGCGGCGCTCGCCGAGCGGTACGGCCACCTCACCGTCGCCCAGGCCGCCCGGGTCGCGGCGGAAAGCGGGGTGCGGCGGCTGGTGCTGACCCACTTTTCCCAGCGTTACGACGATCCCTCGCGCTTCCACGACGAGGCCGCGGAGATCTTCGACGGCGAGATCGTGGTGGCCGCCGACCTGACCAGGGTCGGGATGCCGCCGCGCCGCTGACCGACCCCGGTGCGACGGGCGTCGAACCGGCTTGGTCTGATTCAGCCGTGACCGTGGCCGAGAAAACGCCATCCCAAGCCCGCGCGGACCGTCGCGGAGTCGTCAGCTGGGCCTTGTGGGACTGGGGGTCCTCGGCGTTCCACGCGATCATCCTCACCTTCGTGTTCTCGGTGTACCTCACCAAGGCGGTCGCGCCGGACCCGGACAGCGGCTCGGCGGCGCTCGGCGCGGGACTGACCATCGCGGGGGTCTTCATCGCGCTGCTGGCGCCGGTCACCGGGCAGCGCGGCGACGCGGGCGGCCGCCGGAAGCGGTGGCTCGCCGTGCACACCGGGATCGTGGTGGTCGCGATGGCCGCGCTGTTCTTCGTCCGGAACGCCCCGGCGTACCTGACCCTGGGCGTCGTGCTGATCTCCGCCGCGAGCGTGTTCGCCGAGTTCGCGCAGGTCAACTACAACGCGCTGCTGCTGCGCGTGTCCACGCCCCGGACCATCGGCAAGGTTTCCGGTTTCGGCTGGGGAATGGGCTATTTCGGGGGCCTGGTCGCACTGACCGTCGTGCTGTTCGCGTTCGTGCAGCCCAAGGTGGGCCTGTTCGGGGTCACCTCGCAGGACGGGCTCAACATCCGAGTGGTGGCGCTGTTCTGCGCGCTCTGGTTCGGGCTCTTCGCGTTGCCCGTGCTGTTCTTCGTGCCCGAGCCGCCCGCCTCCGCCGGGGCCTCCCGGGCCGGGTTCTTCGCCAGTTACGGGGTGCTCGCGCGCCGGGTGGCCGGGATGTGGCGGAGCGAGCGGCGCACGGTGTGGTTCCTCATCGCCAGTGCGGTCTACCGCGACGGCCTGGCGGCGATCTTCACCTTCGGCGGGGTGGTCGCCGCGGGCACCTTCGGGTTCTCCTCCAGCGAAGTGGTGATCTTCGCGATCGGCGCGAACCTGACCGCCGGGCTCGGCGCCGTGTTCGGCGGCAGGCTCGACGACCGGCTGGGCCCGAAGACGATCATCGCCGGTTCGCTGGCCGCGCTGGTGGTGCTGGGCGGCTGCCTGGTGGTGCTGCCCGGCAAGGCGACCTTCTGGGTGTGCGGCCTCGCGCTGGCCGCCTTCGTCGGGCCCGCCCAGTCCGCGAGCCGCACCTTCCTCGCCCGCATCGTCGCGCCGGAACGGGAAGGGGAGGCCTTCGGCCTGTACGCGACCACCGGCCGTGCGGTGAGTTTCCTGGGACCGCTGGCGTTCAGCGGGTTCCTCGCGCTGTTCGGCACACAACGCGCCGGCATGGCCGGGATCGTGCTGGTACTGGTGGCCGGGCTGCTCGCGTTGCTCCCGGTCCGGGCGCCGGAAGGGGCGAAGTGAAGGTCAGGTGGCTGCCGGTGCTGGCGGCGTTCGTGGTGGCGGGCACGACGGGCTGCCAGGCGGGGACCGGCCCGTCCGCGGGGGGTGCCGCCGCGGCGACGGGCTCCCCGGCGCAGGCCAGGGCGCAGCTCGCCGAGCTGGTGATCCAGCCGCGCAACGGGATGGGCGGGTATTCGCGGGAGAAGTTCCCGCACTGGGCCACGGTGGCGGGCGAGTGTGACACCCGGGAGACGGTGCTCAAGCGGGACGGGAAGGACGTGCGCACGGACGACCAGTGCCGCGCCGTCTCCGGTACCTGGTACAGCCCTTACGACGGCGGAACCTGGACCAAGGCGTCCGATGTGGACATCGACCACACGGTGCCGCTCGCGCAGGCGTGGCGCAGCGGCGCCGCCTCGTGGACCACCGACCGGCGCAAGGAGTTCGCCAACGACCTGACCCGTCCGCAACTGCGGGCGGTGACCGACAACGTCAACCAGGCCAAGGGCGACAAGGCCCCGGACGAGTGGCGGCCGCCACTGGAGTCGGACTGGTGCGGCTACGCCGCGGACTGGATCACCGTGAAGCACTACTACCGGCTCACCGTCATCGACGCCGAGAAGCAGGCCCTGACCGACATGCTCACCCATTGCTGACCCGCCTGCGGTGAGCGCGCCGGGCATGCCCGGCGCGCCCGGTCAGACCTCTTCGAGTTTTCTGGCCTGTCGCAGCCACTCGGTGAACAACGCGGCGTCAAGCTCATCCAGATCGTGAAGCTTGACGCTCGCCATTTCCCGGGTACCCGGGGAAAGCCGGGCGGAGGGATCGTCGATCCGCCGTCCTCGCCAGAAGCCGAACGTCAAGTGACCGGGGTAGGCCTTGAGCAGGCAGACCGGCTGCTTGCCGGGGGCGGGGCCGAGGCTCCACACCGGATGGCCGTGCCAGATCGCTCCGGCGCCGGGGAGAACGGAGTCGATGATCGAGACGAGCCGGTCGGCGATCGCGCGCTGGTGCTCCGGGAGGGAGTCGACGTAGTCCCCGACGGTGGTGAACTTGGCCATGGCGGTGGTTCCTTTCCTGGTTGCCCGTGTTTTTCGTGGTTCAGCGGAGACGAGCGGCGACGACGGACACCCAGAGCATCGCGAGGATGACGCCGACGGCGAGAGTCAGCGAACCGGCTTCGCCACCGGTCATCGCCCAGGCGTCGCCGAGCAGCAGTGCGGTTCCGGCAAGGGACGAGATGATGGCGTCGCGGCGATTCCCGGTGCGGGCGAAGTGACGGCCGAGGACGTAGCAGGCGGCGATGAGCGCGAGGAAGGCGATGCCACCCGCGGCCATGTGCCCGTAGCTGTGCCACGACATCGTGTGCGGCATCCCCGCGGGTGTCCCGGAGGGAAACCCGTCGGCCGGGTCCATCGAGAAGATTCCGGCGGCGACCATGCCGATGCCGTTGACCAGCACGAGCCGCGGTGCCCACCTGCCGGGCAGGGCCTGGCGAAGGCCGGTCGCGCCGAAGACGGTCAGCATGCCGGCGATGACGAAGTTGGCGATCTGCAGCCAGCCGAGCGAGCCGTTGCTGAGCGCGCTCAGCGGGTGGCGAGTCAGGTCGAAGCCCTCGCGGCCGGCGGCCTGTGCCAGGGACACGGTGGTCCACAGCGGTGCCGCGACGGCAAGGCAGGTCAGGCGGGTTGGGGTGGCCGGGCGGAAGATCGTGGCGGTCATCTCGGGTGCCTTTCTCGGTTCGGTGTTTCGCCCAGACGTCGACCGGTCGATGTGACAGGGAATGCCCGCGTTCTCTGTCGGGTACGGTGTTCGACGTCGGGGTGACAGGGCGGAAACGCCACCGGAAGAAGGGAAGGGGCAAGCCGTGCGCTACCTGATGATGACCAAGGGCGGCAGTCAACCCGACGAGAAGCTCTACGCCGAGATGGGCAAGTTCATCGAGGAGATGACTGCGGCGGGTGTCCTGCTGGTCACCGGTGGGCTCGACCCCGCCGGGTTCCGCGTGACCTCCTCCGACGGCGAGATCACCGTGACCGACGGACCGTTCACCGAGGCCAAGGAGGTGGTGGCCGGTTTCGCGCTGGTGGAGGTGCGCTCCAAGGAGGAGGCGATCGAACTGGCCCGCCGCTTCCGCCACATCGTCGGGGACGGTGAGAGCATCATCCAGCAGGTCTTCGGGCCGTGATCGACATCCGCCGCACGGTCGACGCGGTCTGGAAGCTGGAGTCGGCGGCCATCATCGGCGGGCTCACCCGGCTGGTGCACGACGTCGGTCTCGCCGAGGAACTGGCCCAGGACGCACTCGTCGCCGCGTTGGAGCAGTGGCCGGAGTCGGGGGTGCCGGACAACCCGGGCGCCTGGCTGATGACCACGGCGAAGCGGCGGGCGATCGATCGGTTGCGGCGGTCGGAGCGCCTCCAGCGGCGGCACGAGCAGCTCGCCCACGAGCTGGACCAGCCGCAGGACGGCATCGAGCACGACGACGTCCTGCGGCTGATGTTCCTGTCCTGCCATCCGGTGCTGCCCACCGAACAGCGGGTCGCGCTGACACTCCGGCTCGTCGGCGGGCTGACCGCGGCGGAGATCGCGCGCGCGTTCCTCACCACCGAGCAAGGGATCTCCGAGCGCATCGCCTCGGCCAAGAAGGCGCTTGCCCAAGCGGGAGTCCCGTTCGAGCTGCCGGACGGCGCGTCACTGACGGAGCGGTTGTCGGCGGTCCTCGACGTGGTGTACCTGGTTTTCAACGAGGGCTATGCGGCGACCGCGGGTGACGACCTGATCCGGCCCGGACTGTGCCAGGAGGCGCTGCGTCTCGGCCGTCTGCTGGCCGAACTGGCACCGGGCGAGGCCGAGGTGCACGGCCTGGTCGCGCTGATGGAGCTCCAGGCGTCGCGGTCGGCCGCCCGCACCGGCCCGTCCGGCGAACCCGTCCCGCTGCACGAACAGAACCGGGGGCGCTGGGACCCCTTGCTCATCCGACGCGGGTTCACCGCGATGCTGCGGGCGCGGGATCTCGGCGGCCCGCCGGGGCCGTACGTGCTGCAGGCCGCGATCGCGGTGTGCCACGCGCAGGCCCGCACGGCGGAGGACACCGACTGGGGACAGATCGCGACGCTGTACGACATGCTCGTCCGGGTGTCGCCGACGCCGATCGTGCGGCTCAACCGTGCGGTGGCGGTCGGCATGGCGCGCGGGCCGGAAGCCGGGCTCGCGCTGGCCGACGACCTCACGACCGACCGCACACTGCGGGACTACCACCTGCTGCCCGCCGTCCGGGGCGACCTGCTCGCCCGGCTCGGCCGCAATGCCGAGGCGCGCATCGAGTTCGGGCGGGCGGCGGCACTGACGAAGAACGCGGCCGAACGCGACTTCCTGCTCCGCCGAGCCGGCGAGCCGGAGACGACCGCGGTCGTGACGCTCGGGCAAGCGACGGCGGACTTCTTGGCGCGGGGAGACCTCGACACCGCGACGCTGCGGTCGTACGGGCAGACATTGCGACGGCTGTGCCTGGCCCTGGGTGAGCGGCGGTCGTTGGAGTCACTGACGGCGGAGGACGTGACGCGCGTATTCGAGATGTCGTGGGGTGACGCGGCGCCGAAGACCTGGAACCGGCACCGGTCCGCGATCCGGTCGTTCACCGCGTGGGCGTCGTCGGCGGACCTGACGGCGGGGCTCCCTCGACGGGCCGAGACGCGCCAACGGGTTCCGGCGATCGGCGCCGAGCAGCTCGACGGGCTGTGGAACCTGGACGTGCCGGTGCGGGAACGGACCCTGTGGCGAATGCTGTACGAGTCGGCGGCGGGCATACGCGTGGTGCTTTCGCTCGATGTCGAGAACCTCGACTTGGAAGATCGCCGCGCCCAGGTGGGCCACACCTGGGTGAACTGGCGCTCCGGCACCGCACGACTGCTGCCCGAGCTGGTGGCCGGGCGCACCCGCGGGCCGCTGTTCCTGACCGACCGCCGCCCGGCGCCCGCCCGCACGCCCGCGGACGCGGATCTGTGCCCGGACACCGGCCGCCACCGGTTGTCCTACGAGCGAGCGGAGTACCTGTTCAAACAGGCGACGCGAACGCTGGACCCCGCAGGGCGCGGCTACACGCTCCGCCAGCTCCGCCCGTGACGGCGACAACCGGTCGAGTGGAACGGGTGTTTCAGGCGGGGTCGGGCCAGTCGGCGGCGGCGGTGAGGAACAGGTCGTTCTCCTCCGGGGTGCCGATGGTGACGCGGCAGCCGTCACCGGGGAACGGCCGCACCAGCAGTCCGGCGCGGCGGCAGAACTCGCCGAACTCGGCGGTCCGCTCACCGGTGGGCAGCCACACGAAGTTGGCCTCCGTTTCCGGCACGCTCCAGCCCTGGTCCCGCAGCGCTTCCCGGACCCGCCGTCGTTCGACGACCACGGCGGCCACGCGGCTGCGCATCTCCTCCTGGCAGCGCAGCGATTCGATCGCGGCGAGCTGGGCCATGGTGGACACCCCGAACGGCACCGCGCATTTGCGGATCGCCGCGGCCACCTGCGGGGACGCCACCGCGTACCCGACGCGAAGTCCGGCCAGCCCGTAGGCCTTCGAGAAGGTGCGCAGCACGCACAGGTTCTCCCGGTCGGCGAACGTCAGGCCGTCCGCGGCCCGCTCGTCGCGCACGAATTCGGCGTAGGCCTCGTCGAGCACGACGAGCACGTCGCGCGGTACCGCGTCGAGGAACGCTTCGAACTCGTCGCGGCGCACCGCGGGCCCGGTGGGGTTGTTGGGGGAGCAGACCAGGATCAGCCGGGTCCGTTCGGTGACCGCCGCGGCCATCGCCGCGAGGTCTAGGCGTGCGCCCTCTCCCAGCGGCACTTCGACCCGCGTCGCGCCCGTCACCTGCACCGAGATCGGATACGCCTCGAACGAACGCCATCCGTAGACCACCTCGTCCCCGGCCTGCGCCACGGCCTGCACGAGCTGGTGCAGCAGGGCGACGCTGCCGGTGCCGACGGCGATGCGGCCGGGGTCGACGCCGAGATGCCGGGCCAGCTCCGAGGTCAGTTCGGTCGCGGCGAGATCCGGGTACCGGTGCAGGGATTCGACCGCGGCGGTGGCCCTGGCGAGCACCCCGGGCAGCGGTGGGAACGGGTTTTCGTTGCTGGACAGTTTCACCAGGCCGGGGCTCGCCTTACCGGGCACGTAGGCGGGGATGCCGGACAGCGCCGTCCGCACACGCGGGTTGGTGATCACTTCGCCTCCAGGAATTCGAGCGCGGCCTGTTTGAAGGCCCGGCTGCTCAACGCGTTGAAGTGGTTTCTGTTCGGCAGGGGCACGAACGGCGCGCCCAGTGCCGCGGCGAGTTCGGCGGCGTCCGGGGCCAGCGTGTCGGCGTCCCCGGCCGCCAGGAGCGCGGGCACCGGGGCCGGTCCCTCGATCCGGTGCCCCGCCATGTCTTCGGCGATCGCCTCCAGCCCGGTGGCGCCCAGTTCCCGCGCCACACCGGCCATGTCGGCGGCGGAGGCGGGGCGGGCGCCGAGGCCGCCGAGCACGAGCCTGCGCACCCGCCCCGGGGCACGCCGGGCCAGCGCCCAGCCGGCCAGGCCGCCCATCGAGTAGGTGATCACGTCCGCTTCGGCCACCCCGGCCGCGGCGAGCACCGCGAGGAGGTCGTCCGCCAGGTTCTCCGGTGTGAAACCGTCCGGCGGCCGGTGAGCCTGGCTGTGGCCGTGGCCCCGCAGGTCCACCGCCAGCACCCCGTGCCCGCCCAGCGCCCGCGGCCACCCGGTGGCGCCCCAGGTGCGTGCGCTGTCGCTGGCGAAACCGTGCACCAGCAGCACGGTCCGTTCGCCCGGCGTGTGGTCGTACCAGATCTTGCCGCCGTCCGGCGCGATCGCGAACACGCTCAGTCCTCCGGCAGGGTCAGTCGCACCCGGCGGGCAGGCTTCTCCTCGCGGGGCACCGTGCCGACGATGCCGGCCTGGTCGTCGGGCACCTCGAAGGTCACCAGCGGATCGCCCACGGCGAGTTCGTCGTTCTCGCCGACGTGCAGGCGCAGCACCTTCCCCGACTGCGGGGAGGGGATCTCCACCGAGGCCTTCGTGGTCTCCACGTCCACCAGCGGCGCGTTGCGCTCGACGAACTCACCCTCGGCGACCAGCCATTCCAGCACCTTCGCGCCGATCAGGCCCTCACCGAGATCGGGAAGGGGAAAGGTCAGTTCAGCCACGGCGGTACTCCAGGACGGTCTGGACGGCGGTCAGGATCCGGTCGATGCCCGGCAGGTACTGGTCTTCGAGCGGCCCGGCCGGGTAGGGCACGTCGTAGCCGGTGACGCGCTGCACCGGGGCCCGCAGCGTGTCGAAGCACCGCTCGGTGATCAGTGCGGACACCTCCGCACCGAGACCGGCGGTCAGCGGTGCCTCGTGCACGACCACCGCGCGGCGGGTGCGGCCCACCGATTCGGCCAGGCCCTCGGCGTCGATCGGCTTGAGCCAGCGCAGGTCCAGCACCTCCAGTTCGACGCCGTCCTCCGCGGCCAGTTCGGCGACCTGCAGGCAGCGGGACACCATCGCGCCCCACGCGATCAGCGTCGCGTGGCGGCCGGGCCGGGCGATGCGGCTCGTGCCGACCGGCGCGACGGGGACCGGCGCCGCGGGATCGAACGGTTCGCGATGCCAGTACCGCGACTTCGGCTCCAGGAAGATCACCGGATCGGGATCGGCGATGGCCTGCCGGAGCAGGTGGTAGCCCTCGCCCGGGGTCGACGGGGACACCACCTTGAGGCCGGGGACGTGCGCGAACAGCGACTCCAGGCTTTCGGCGTGGTGTTCGGGCGCGCGGATGCCGCCGAAACTGGGCAGCCGCAGGGTGATCGGCATCGGCGCGGTCCCCCGGCTGCGGTAGTGCATGCGGGCGACCTGGTTGACGATCTGGTCGACCGCGGGATAGCTGAACCCGTCGAACTGGATCTCCGGCACCGGCCGCCAGCCCGCCAGCGCGAGCCCGACCGCCATGCCCATGATCGCCGATTCCGCCAGCGGGGTGTCGAAGACGCGGTCTTCGCCGAACTTGGCCTGCAGCCCGTCGGTCACCCGGAACACCCCGCCGAGCCTGCCCACGTCCTCGCCGAAGACCAGCACGCGGTCGTCGTCCTCGCAGGCGTGGCACAGCGCCAGGTTGATCGCCTGCTGCAGGGAGAACTCGGTAACGGCACCGATGATCGCGTCAGTGCTCGTCTCACTGGGCATCGGCCGACTCCTTCCAGCGGCGCTGCTGCTCCAGCAGGGCACGGGTGGGTTCGCGGTAGACGAACGAGAACATCTCTTCGCCGGGCTGTTCGCCCAGCGCCAGCAGACCTTCGCGGACCTCGCGGACCACCTTCGCCGCGTGGGACTCGGCCTCGGCCAGGAATTCCTCGTCGCCGATCCGCCGGGCCGAGCGCAGCAGTGGATCGTCCTGTGCCCGCTGCCGTTCCTCGGCCAGCGACCGGTAGCGGCCGGGATCGTCCGAAGTGGAGTGCGGGCCGAGCCGGTAGGTCATCGCCTCCAGCACGGTGGGCCCGCCGCCGTCGCGGGCGCGCTCCACCGCCTCCCTGGTCGCCTCGTACACCTCGGCCACGTCGTTGCCGTCGATCCGGCGGCCGGTGATCCCGTAGCCCTCGGCGCGCGCCGCGACCGAGCCGCCCGCCACCTGCCGCTCACTGGGCACCGAGATCGCCCATCCGTTGTGCTGGCAGAAGAAGATCACCGGCAGCCGGTAGACGCCGGCGAAGTTCATCGCCTCGTGCACGTCGCCCTGCGAGCTCGCGCCGTCGCCGAAATAGGTGAGCGCGACGCCGCCGGTGCCGTCGAGGCGGGCCCCCATCGCCCAGCCGACGGCGTGCGTCACCGGTCCGCCGACGACCGCGTTGAACGGCGCGAAGCGGGACGCCATCGGGTCGTAGAGGCCGCCGTGCCAGTTGCCGAGGTGACTGGCCAGGTAGCCGACCAGGTCGACGCCCAGCGCGACGGCCGCGCCCAGCTCCCGGTAGGTGGGGAAGGCGAAGTCACGGGTGGGGTCCAGTGCCGCCGCGCTCCCCACCTGCGCGGCTTCCTGGCCCTTCATCGGCGCGTACGCGGGGAGGACGCCCTGGCGTTGGAGGGCGATCGCCTCCTCGTCGAGGCGCCGTGCCACCACCAGGTGGCGGTGCAGTTCGCGGAGGTTCATGGCGGAAAGCGTGCAAAGCAGGTCCTCGATCAGGCAACAGTGTGCGATCAAGCTGGTCAGTTTGCGCGATTTGACGAGCACTTTCGCCAAAAAGCCGGACACTTTGCCGTCGATTCGACGGTTTTGCTGGGCACTGCTCTGTCCGGGTGGTGCCGTTTTCCCCCGCTGCAGCCGTGGGTAAGCCGGTCGTGTGATTCCTTCTCAGGCCAGCAGGGGCATGGACGCCCTGCCCGAGCTCGTGCTCAACACCGCCGCCGACCCCGCCCGCCGCAACGCGTGGCTGGGCTTCCACGACTCCCAGGCGCGGCTCGACCCGCCGCGGCTGCACCTCGAATGGCCCGGCGGGCAGGGCGAGCTCCACGTCTTCGCGGCGGGCGCGGGTTCGAGCCGGGCGGAACTGCGGGTGGACTGCGAGGCCGGAGAGGTCGCCGCGCGCATGCTCGACGCGCTCGCGGATCAGGTGAACGAGAACTTCAACCCGGACTGACCGCCCGGGCCGACACGGCCACGACTCGGCTGAGAACGGCGCGCCGACCCGCCCGGCTAAGCTGTATCTACTCGTACGGGCCGGTCAGTGCGGCCTGTGCTCAATCGATTCGACAGCGATCGCAGCAGATGAGGTGGCAAACAGCGTGTCCGAGACCACGCCGAACGTGCCGGACCGTCCAGCGCTGGACGGTCTGGATGCCAAGTGGGCGGACCAGTGGGAGCAGTCCGGAGTCTACCGGTTCACCGCTCCCGGAGAGCGTGCCGCGGTGTTCTCCATCGACACACCGCCGCCGACCGTCAGCGGCTCCCTGCACGTAGGCCACGTCTTCTCCTACACGCACACCGACATCGTGGCGCGCTTCCAGCGAATGCGGGGCAAGCAGGTCTTCTACCCGATGGGCTGGGACGACAACGGCCTGCCCACCGAGCGCCGCGTGCAGAACTACTTCGGCGTCCGCTGCGAGCCGTCGCTGCCCTACGACCCCGACTTCCAGGTGCCCGAACCGGTGGTCAAGAAGGGCGAGCGGCCGGTGCGTGACATCTCGCGCCGGAACTTCATCGAGCTGTGCGAGCTGCTGACCGCCGAGGACGAGAAGGCGTTCGAGGACACCTGGCGCAGGCTCGGGCTCTCGGTCGACTGGTCGCGGACCTACACCACGATCGGCAGGCACGCCCAGCGGGTCTCGCAGCGCGCGTTCCTGCGGCTGCTCGACCGGGGCGAGGCCTACCAGGCGGAGGCCCCGACGCTGTGGGATGTCGGGTTCCGCACCGCCGTGGCGCAGGCCGAGCTCGAGGACCGCGACCACGCCGGTGCCTGGCACCGGATCAGCTTCCACCAGCACGACGGCAGCCCGATCTACATCGAGACCACCCGGCCCGAGCTGCTGCCGGCGTGTGTCGCGCTGATCGCGCACCCCGATGACGAGCGCTACCAGCACCTCTTCGGTCAGACCGTCACCTCGCCGGTGTTCGGGGTGGAGGTGCCGGTGCTGGCGCACCCGGCGGCCGAGATGGAGCGCGGCGCCGGTATCGCGATGTGCTGCACCTTCGGTGACCTCACCGACGTGCAGTGGTGGCGCGAGCTCAAGCTGCCCGCCCGCACCGTCATCGGCCGCGACGGCCGCATCCTGCCCGAGCCCCCCGCCGGACTGGACAGCGAGGAGGGCCGGAAGGCCTACGCCGAGCTCGTCGGCGCGACGGTGCACACGGCGCGTGAGCGCGTCGTCGCCCTGCTCCGCGAGAGCGGCGACCTCGACGGCGAGCCGCGCAAGACGGTCCGCCCGGTCAAGTTCTACGAAAAGGGCGACAAGCCGCTGGAGATCGTGTCCAGCAGGCAGTGGTTCATCCGCTCGCTGGACCACCAGGACGCGATGCTGGCCCGCGGTGCCGAGCTGAAGTGGCACCCGGCCTACATGAAGGCCCGCTACGACGACTGGGTCCGCGGCCTCAACGGCGACTGGCTGGTCAGCCGCCAGCGGTTCTTCGGCGTGCCGTTCCCGATCTGGTACCCGCTGGACGAGGCGGGGGAGCCGGTCTACGGCGCTCCGATCCTGCCCGGCGAGGACCAGCTCCCGGTCGACCCGTCTTCGGACACCCCGGCCGGTTACACCGAGGACCAGCGCGGCAAGCCCGGCGGCTTCATCGGCGACCCGGACATCATGGACACCTGGGCCACCTCCTCGCTCACCCCGCAGATCGCCTGCGGCTGGGGCGAGGACGAAGAGCTTTACGCGCAGACCTTCCCGATGGACCTGCGCCCGCAGGCGCACGACATCATCCGCACCTGGCTGTTCGCCACCGTGCTGCGGGCCGAACTGGAATCGCAGACGCTGCCCTGGTACCACGCGGCGCTGTCGGGCTGGATCCTCGACCCGGACCGCAAGAAGATGAGCAAGTCCAAGGGCAACGTGGTGACCCCGATCGGGCTGCTCGAGCAGTTCAGCCCGGACGCGGTCCGGTACTGGGCGGCCAACGGGCGTCCCGGCACCGACACCGCCTTCGACCAGGGCCAGATGAAGATCGGCCGCCGTCTGGCCACGAAGCTGCTCAACGCCAGCAAGTTCGCGCTCGGTTTCCCCGAGCCGACGGCGGACGCACGCATCACCGAGACGCTGGACCAGGCGATGCTGGCCTCGCTGGACGACGTGATCCGGCAGGCGACCGACGCGCTGGAGACCTTCGAGTACACCACCGCGCTGGAGCGCATCGAACGGTTCTTCTGGTTCTTCTGCGACGACTACCTGGAGCTGATCAAGCAGCGCGCCTACGACGAGGAGGGCGGTGCGGCGACCCAGTCCGCGCGGCTCGCCCTGCGCAAGGCGCTGTCGAGCCTGCAGCGCCTCTTCGCGCCCTTCCTGCCGTACTCCACGGAAGAGGCGTGGTCGTGGTGGCACACGGACTCGGTGCACCGCGCCGAGTGGCCCACCCCGGCGGGCGCCGGTGACGGCGACAGCGCCGAGGTGATCGCGCTCGCCAGCACGGCGATCAGTGCGATCCGCAAGGCGAAGAGCGACGCGAAGCGCTCGATGCGCTCGCCGGTGGAGTCGGTGCGCATCCAGGGCCCGGCGAACCAGGTCGAGACGCTGGGCTCGATCGGCGCGGATCTGCGGGCCGCGGGCAACGTCGAGGCGCTGGAACTGGCGCCGGACGGTGAGGAACTGCGCATCGAGGTCGTCTTGGCCGAGGTCGAGGCGTAAGCCGGTACGACGAACGGAAACACCCCCCGGACAGCGCGTCCGAGGGGTGTTTCCGCGTGTGGGCAGGGTTTTCAGATGCTGGTGGTGATGCAGAACGGGTGCCCGGCCGGGTCGAGCAGGACCCGCCACTTGTCCGGCTGCGGCTGGTTCGCCGGCTCCTTGGCGCCCAGTTCGAGCAGGCGGGCCTGTGCGGCGTCGAGATCGTCGACGCCGAGGTCGAGGTGGGCCTGCTTCTCCGTTTCGGGGTCCGGCCAGGTGGGCTGCCGG
This sequence comes from Amycolatopsis cynarae, assembly GCF_026802195.1. Classification (NCBI taxonomy): domain Bacteria; kingdom Bacillati; phylum Actinomycetota; class Actinomycetes; order Pseudonocardiales; family Pseudonocardiaceae; genus Amycolatopsis; species Amycolatopsis cynarae. The sequence goes on from NZ_CP113836.1 coordinate 172,984, forward strand.
TAGCCGTCCAGCCGGGCGAAGCAGAGGCTGGGTGCGCCTTCCTTGCCGACGTACACGAAGTCGTCGCTGGAGTAGAGCACCGGCAGGCCCAGCACGGCGGAGTAGAACGCGGCCAGCTCGGCGGGGTCCGCGCAGTCGAGGGTGACGGCGCCGAAGCGCGCCACCGGGGTCGTGGTTTCGGTCATGAACGCGACGGTAGGCGATGACCCGGACAGAAACGGTCCTGGTCGTGCCGCAGAATTCGGGGCGTGCTCAACACTTCGGCCCGGCTACTGGCGCTGCTGTCGGCACTGGCGACGCGGCCGTCGTGGACCTGCGGGCAGCTCGCGGCACACCTGGACGTCACCGAACGCACCGTGCGGCGGGACATCGCGCGGCTGCGTGAACTCGGGTACGGCATCGAGTCGGAGCCCGGCCCGTGGGGCGGCTACCGGCTCGGGCCGGGCAGGAACGTGCCGCCGCTGATCCTCGACGAAGAGGAAGCGCTGTCCGTGGCGGTGGGGTTGCGGGCGGCGGCGTTCGGGGGCATCGACGGCAGCGATCAGGCCGCCCTTTCCGCCTTGCTGAAACTGCGGCAGATCCTGCCGAAACGGGTCGCGCGCCGGATCGAAGAACTGGAGTCCGTGCTCACCCACACCGAGCCGCCGGAGGAACGGGTCTCGCCGAAGGTGCTGCTCCTGCTGGCCACCGCCTGCCGCGCCGGGGAACGCGTGCAGCTGTCCTATTGCGACAGACACGGGGTGGCGAGTATCCGTCGCGTCGATCCGCACCGGCTCGTCCACACGGGACGGCGCTGGTACCTCGTCGCCTTCGACGGCGAACGGCGGGACTGGCGCACCTTCCGGGGCGACCGCATCGCCGATGCCAAGCTCACCGGCCGTCCGGTGGAACTCACCGAGCGGCCGGACGCGGCCGGTCTCGTTTCGCGGGGTATGGCGGCCGTGCCCTACCCGGTCCGGGTGCGGTTCCGGCTGCTCTGCCCGCTCGCCGAAGCGCTGCGGCGGGTCCCCGCGACGATCGGGGTGCACGTGCCCGACGGTGACCAGGCCACGATCGTCGAGGTCGGCGGACCGGACGCGGACGGCCTGGCCAAGTTCCTCCTGCGCCTGGGGATGCCGCTGGAGATCCTGGAGCCGGAGGAGGTGCGAGCGGCGTTTCGCGCCCGCCTGCGGGCCCTGCTCGACGCGAACCAGTGAGCCGGGCGCGATCGGTTGTGCAGCGGGGCCTGTTTGCTCCGAATCATTCGAAGCAAACAGGCCCCGCTCAAACACTCCGGCGAGCCGGCGAGCCCGCGAGCCGGAGTACTGGTGGGGTCGTTTGGTGGGGGATGCGGCGGGAACCCGAAATGGATGAACGAGAAGGCGCACGGAAAACCGGAGGCCGCGGCCGGAGTCCCGCAGCCGAATCCGCCGAAGGGCGGGCCGAACCAGGACGAGGAGACCCCCAACCCCGCCGACCTCGCACCGGGCTTCGGGGGCACCACGGAGACCAGGCCGGTCAGCACGGAGGAAGAGCGGCCCGACGACGTTCAGGAACGGAAGTAGGGCTCGAGCAGCTCGCGGGCCAGCCTGCGCGCGTCCGCCTCGGGGGTGCCGTCCTCGACCATCCTGGTGACGGCGTAGACGATCGCCTGGATCAGCTCCGCCATCGCCTCCGGATCCCGGGTGCCGCGCTGGGCCAGCGTCTCGACGAGCGGGGTGCGGAGCTGGTCGTGGAGGGTCTTGCTGGTCTCTTCGAGCAGCTCGCCGCGCCCCGTGGCGGCGAGCGCGCTGACGATCGCGTGTTCCCCCCGGGCGACCAGGTGCAGGTTGGCGTCCACATACGCCAGCGCCCGCTCACCGGGATGGGTTGCCTTGTCCATCTGCTCCGTCACGTAGGCCGACCATTTCGGGAACGTGTCGATGATGAGCGCGTCCAGCAGGTCGTCGCGGGATTTGAAGTAGGAGTACACGCTGGGGCGGGCCAGGCCCGTCCGCTGCGCGACGGCGGCGAGGCTCGGTGTCTCGGCCCCGCCGCCCTCGGCCAGGATCTCGCGTGCCGCGTCCAGGATGGCCCTTCGCTGCATGGCGCGGTGCTCCGCAACGGTGGCCGCTCGAATCTTCGGCACGCGACTCCTCACTCCGCTCGAGTCAACTTGCCGTCAATCATCTCGTAAACCGCATCGCAGTGGCGCAGCACGTCGTGATCGTGCGTCACCATCACCGTCGCCACCCCGAACTCCTTGGCCTCGCGTGCCAGCAGTTCGGCCACATCCTGGCTGCGGACGCGGTCCAGCGCCGCGGTCGGCTCGTCCACCAGCAGCAGGTCCGGGTCCGTCGCCAGGGCGCGCGCGATGCCCACCCGCTGGCGTTCGCCGCCGGAGAGCTGGTGCGGCCGCCGGTTCGCCTTGTCCGCCATGCCCACCTGCGCGAGCAGTTGCTTCGGGTCGCGGGTGCCGCGGCGTTTGCGGCCGAACCGCCCGGGCAGCCGCAGCTGGTCCTCCGCGGTCAGGGCGGGGAGGAGATTGCCGGACTGGAACACGAAGCCCACGTGCTCGCGCCGCAGGGTGGTGCGAGCACGTTTGCCGGACACCGTCATGTCGTGCCCGGCGACGGTGACCTCGCCCGAGGTGGGCAGGGTGAGGCCGCCGGCCACCGCGAGCAGGCTCGACTTGCCCGCCCCGGACGGGCCGACGACGGCGACGAACTCGCCGGGCGCGACCTCCAGGTTCACCCCGTCCAGTGCGTGCACCGTCTCGTCGCCGTCGCCGAGCTGAAGGGTGACGTTCTTCATCACCAGCCCGCCTTCGGCGGCGCTGCCCTTCGTGCGGTGCCGGTCGGTGGTCCGGGTTTCGGTGGGGGTCATCGGTTTCCTCCGAGAGCGGTCGCCGGTTCGACCCCGGCGATACGGGCGATGGCGGCCGCGGCCCCGGCGAGGCCGAGCACCACCAGCAGCACCGCGGCCAGCGAGACGGACGAGGCACTCAGCGAGAACGGGACCTTGTCGCCCATCAGGCTGCCCAGCCCAAGGCCGATCGCGACGCCCACCCCGACCGAGGCCAGCAGCAGGATCAGGGCCTGTGCGAGGGAATCCCGCAGCAGGTAGCCGGTGGGTGCGCCCATGGCGCGCATCACCGCGACCTCGTGCTTGCGCTGGATCGTCCACACCGCGAAGAAGGCGCCCACGACCAGTGCCGAGATCGCGTAGAGGAAGACCTCGATCAGTTGCAGGGTCATGGTTTCCGCGGTGTAGCCGGGCGAAGCATCGAAGGATTCCTTCAGCGTCATGCTTTCGGTCCCCGCCGCGCGGTCGCCCTGAGCCAGGTCGGCGGCCGGGCCGGTCCGCAGCGCGACCGCGGTGATCTCCCGGTAGGCCTTCGCCGGGGCCCGGTCGTTCGGGCCCGCCCCGGCGTGGATCTCCTGCCACGCGGCGAGCGGGATGTAGGCGACGTCCACGTGCCCGAAGGTGTGCTGGTCGCCCAGCACGCCGACGACGCGCAGCTTGGTGCCGATCCGGTCGAGGGTGATGGTGTCGCCGAGCTTGATCCCGTTCTTCAGCGCGGTCTTGCTGACCACGATCCCGTCGGGCGCGCCCAGCCGGTCGCCCTCGGCGACCTCGGGGGACAGGAAGCTGTCCGGGCGCACGCCGAACAGGGCCAGGTCGATCGCGACCCCCGAGCCGCTCTTGCCGTTGGCCAGGGTGTTGCCGAAGGGGGCGGCCTGTTCGACCCCGGGCTGGTGGGCCCAGGTGTCCACCGCGCCGATGTCCACCACGCTCCGGGAGAAGGCGGAGTCCTTCTGGACGCCTCCGGCGAAGGCCAGTGAGGTCACCGGCATCCGCTTCAGCCCGGACACACCGTCGTTGACCAGGCCGTCGGACAGCCCGGACAGCATCACCATGAGGACCGCGATCAGCGCGACCACGGCGCCCATCAGTCCGAACCGCGCCCGGGTGAAGCGCAGTTCACGTACGGCCAGGAACATCGCCACCGCCTCGCAAGTTTGCCAACATCATGTCGGGATCATAACAACACGATGTTTGCATCTCTGGGGTGGCGGTCAGGCGAGCACGAGGGTGCCGTCGGGGGCCTCGGCGACGGCCGGGCCGTAGGGGCGGCTGATGCGGTCGAGCGTGGCGCGCAGCCAGGCGACGTCGTCGCGGGAAGCCGGTTCCAGCCGCAGGCGCCGTGCCTGGAACGGGACCATCCGCAACGCGACGAGTTCACCCGTCGAGGTCGCGACGGAAGCGAAGTACAGCAACCGGAGATCGTCCCGGTAGTCCTCGTAGCCCCGGATGCCCTCGTAGTCGTTGATCAGGTCGCCGCAGCCGTAGAGGATCAACTTCCCCCGGTACACCTCGATCGGCCGCGGGTGGTGCGACGAATGCCCGTACACCACGTCCACTCCCGCGTCGATCAGCCGGTGCGCGAACCGCCGCTGCTCGGCGGGAACCCCGTAGCCCCAGTTCGATCCCCAATGCAGCGACACCACCGTCACGTCCCCTGGCCGCTTCGCGGCGAGTGCCCGGCCGGCCAGGGGGAGGGCGGCCCGGCCGGACCTTTCGGACACGAAAGCGACCCCTGGCCGGTCCGGCCCCGCGGCCCACTCGGGCGGCACCCCGCTGGACTCCGACGCGCCCGCGACGACCACCGCGCTCCGTCCGTCACGGCGGGCCGTCACGACCGGGCCTTCGGCTTCCGCCCGTGTCCTTCCCGCGCCCGCGTAGCGGAGCCCGGCTTCGCTCAGTGCGGTCAGGGTGTCTTCCAGCCCCCGCTGCCCGAAGTCGAGCACGTGGTTGTTCGCCAGCACGCAGACGTCGGGCCCGGCGGCGGTGAGACAGCGGAGATTGGCCGGATTAAGCCGGTAGTGCACCCCCTTTCCCGGGGCGAATTCCCCGTCGGCGGTGATGCTGGTTTCCAGATTGAGCACTCGCACGTCCGGGGCGAACCGCGACAACGCCGCCAGCGCGGCCCCCCACGGCCACGCGAAACCCACCGGGCGGGGAATGAGCCCGTTCGCCCGCTCGGCGAGCATCACGTACGCCCTGGCGTCGTCGAGCGACCGTTCCCACAGCTCCGGGGGGCCGGGGTGCGGCAGGACCTGGTCGACGCCCCGGCCGAGCATCACGTCCCCGCACAGCAGCAACGAAATCGCGTCGGCGGTCACCCCGGCCGGGTCCGGTCAGGTGCTGGCGCAGATCGCCTCGACGAACCGTCCGATGGTCTGTTCGGGCAGGTGCCGGGCGAGATCCGCCTCGCTGATGATGCCGACGAGCCGGTGTTCGGCGATCACCGGAACGCGCCGGACCTGGTGCTCTTCCATCACCGAAAGCACGTCCTGGATGTCCGCGTCCGCGCTGACCAGGTAAGGGGTGCCCTGGGCGAGTTCACCCGCCGTGATCTGACGGGGGTCCTTGCCCACGGCGATGCACTTGATCACGATGTCGCGGTCGGTGATGATGCCGTGCAGGCGGTCGTCGTCGCCGCAGATCGGCAGCGCGCCCACGCCCAGGTCCCGCATCTGCTTCGCCGCTGTTTCCAGGTTCTCGTGCTCGCCGACGCACTTGGCTCCCGGGTGCATGATGTCGCGGGCTTTCGTCATGGTGATCCTCCTTGCTCTGCGGTATCCGCCGGGACTCGGCGAAACCCACAGGGTGCGCTGCCGCCCTTCCGTTTCCCAAGAGGCGAAGGTCCCCCTGTGGGTGATTGCGGGGAGTGTCCACTCGGGACTGTCGGCTCGCATTGGTGTCCTTGGTCCCTGGTCAGCGGTGACGCGGCGGGGAGAACCTGAGGGAAACCGGTACACCGTCGGAAGGCACTCCCATGACACACCAACCGGATCCGCTGTCCCACGCCGAGCAGACCGCCCGTGACTGGCTCGCGGTGATCGCCGACCGGCTGGGCAGCGACGACCGCCATTTCACCTACCGGGCACTCCGGGCGTGGCTGCATCTGGTGCGGGACCGGCTCACCGTGGAGAGCGCCGCGCACCTGGCGGCCCAGCTGCCGGAATTCCTGCGCGGCATGTTCTACGACGGGTGGAAGCCGAACAGGGTGCCGATCCGCTTCGACGCGAGGACGTTCGCGCAGAGGTTCGCCAGAGAGGCGGCGATCAGCCCGGGAGACGTGCCCGCGGTGGCCGGGGCCATCTCCGACGGACTGAGCGCGCTGTTCTCGCCCGGGCAACTGGACCACGTGTTCGCGCTGATGCCGTCGAGCCTGCGTGGCGAGCTGCAAGGCGAGGAGCTGCGCCCGACCGCCCCCGCGCCGCGCAGCAGCGGCGAGCACGTGCGCATCAACGCGCTGGAGGACAGCGTGATGGCACTGACCGAGGCGGTCTCGGCACTGGCTCGGGGCCTGGAAAACGTGCCCACCAACGAGCCACAGGGCGACCGCGCGGCGAAGGCGGCGCAGGAGGCACATCGCATCCTGATGTCGCAGGGCACGCCGCAGACCTGATCTGCGTGCTGAATTCACGTTCGGGCGGCGGCTCCGCGTCGCCGTGAAGGGCCCCTTCACGGCCGAATCGGCTGTGAAGGGCCCCTTCACGGTCAACACGAACCGGACTCCGGAGGCATGGGGCGGACAGCATAAGGCCCGCCCGGGGGCGGAGTCCCCGTCTTGCGACGATGGGTCAATCCAGGCTGTAAGCCTCGATGTCTAGTCCTGCACCTCGGGCGGGTCGCCGGGTTTCCCCGGTACCACCATGATGAACCCGTTCGCGCGTCCCGTCATGGGGCCGAAGGTCCCTCATTCGGGCAGGATTCCGGTGCGCTCCCCACCCTTGATCACATGCCCCTTCCCATAACACGCGTTTTGTCTCACTCTGAAGGAGAAGCACGACGGTGTGTTTCCGGGATCAGGGGGAGGCGGTGTGGCCTACCAGAACGTGGCCTACCAGAACGCACGACTGCTGCGGGCGCAGCTGCGGCGTGGCGCCGGGGTGTTCCGACCGGTCGGGCCGGTGCCGAGGGACATCGCGGTAGCACCCGAGCTGCCGCCCGGTGACGTGATCACGCTGCCCGGCCGGGGACCGGTGTTCGTGCGGCGGGCCGACGGGCCGGCGGGGGAGGTGCCCCTTCTCCTGTTGCACGGGGTGACGTGGTCGGCGGACATCAACTTCCACGGGGTGCTGGCACCACTGGCGAAGACCCGTCCGGTGATCGCGATGGACCAGCGCGGGCACGGCCGCGGCCTGCCCATCGCCGGGCCGGTGGAGATCGAGGACCTGGCCGACGACGCGGTGGCCGTGCTCGACGCGCTCGGCATCGAGAGGGCGATCTTCGGCGGGTTCTCCCTGGGCTGCCTGGTGTCCCTGCAGGCCGCGCTCCGGCACCGGGACCGGGTCGCCGGACTGGTACTCGGCGCGGGCTCGCTGTACTACCGGGATCTGGTGCGGGACCGGTTGTTCCTCGCCGCGGTCCGCCCGGCGACCGTGTTCGCCCGGCGGGGCCTCGGCGCCACCATCGCGGCGCGGTATTTCGGCATGAACCGGGCCAGGCGCAACGAGGAGTTCCGGCGGATCTGGCCCTGGTTGCGGGCCGAACTGGCGCGGACTCCGGCGTCGAGCGTGCTCGCGGTGCTGGGCGCGGTGGCGCGCTACGACCTGCGGCACCGGGTCGAGAGCTTGCGGGAGCTGCCGTCCGCGGTGGTCCTGACCACCGGGGACACCATCTGCCATCCGCGCATGCAGCAGGACCTGGCGGAGCGGCTCGGGGCGCGCATCGTCCGCGTGGACGGCGACCACGATCTGCCCTTCGCCGACCCCGATGCCTACCGAGAGGCGATGCTGACCGCCCTCACCCTGGTCACTCGTTAAGCGCGAGTCAGGCGCGCAGGTTCCCTGCTGGAGACTGCTGTGAAGGGACAGCAATTCCCTCCCATTTCAACTTATAACGCACCAGGGGGCTTGCGGCAAGACCCGGGTCGTGCCGCACAATCACCGGCCGAGGCCAGAACCTGCGGAAACGGGAGTCGCCAAGTGCGGGGGTACGAAGAGGAATTGCGGTCCGAGCGAAGCTATGTCGCCGGGCTCTACGCGCGGCTCGACGCCGAGCGCGCACGAGTGAGGGGTGAATACGAGGCGGCGTTGCGGGGAAACGGCGGGACGCCAAGGGAACGGGACGAGCAGGTGCGCGCGCTGGCCAAGGAGGGGAAGCGGCTGGCCGTGGCGGACGACGGGCTGTGCTTCGGTCGCCTGGACACCATTTCGGGTGAACATTCCTACGTCGGCCGGATCGGCCTTTTCGACGAGGACAACGAGTACGAACCGGTGTTGCTCGATTGGCGGGCTCCGGCGGCCCGCCCGTTCTACGTCGCCACCGGCGCGAACCCGGAGAACATGCGCCGACGCCGCCAGTTCCACACGCGGGGGCGTCAGGTGCTCGACTTCACCGACGAGGCGTTCGGCCGGCCCGGCGGTGACGAGCGAGGGGACGCGGCGCTGCTCGCGGCGGTCAACGCGCCGCGTGGTGAGGGGATGCGCGACATCGTGGCGACGATCCAGGCCGAGCAGGACGAGATCATCCGGCTCGATCACCCGGGGGTGCTGGTGATCGAGGGTGGCCCGGGCACGGGGAAGACGGTGGTGGCGCTGCACCGCGTCGCGTACCTGCTCTACACCCATCGTGAGCGGATGGAGCGCCACGGCGTGCTCGTGGTCGGGCCCAACCCGGCGTTTCTGCACCACATCGGCCGCGTGCTGCCGTCCCTCGGCGAGTCCGACGTGGTGTTCATGACGACCGGCGACTTCGTGCCCGGTCTGCGCGTCACCGCCGAAGATACCCCGGAAGCCGCACGGCTCAAGGGGTCGCTGAGGATCCTGGACGTGCTCGCGGCCGCGATCGCCGACCGGCAACGGCTGCCGGAGCAGCCGGTGCCGATCACACTGGGCGGTGTCACGGTGCGCATCGACGCCGAGACCGCGGAGTGGGCCAGGGAGGAGGCGCGCGCGAGCGGGCTGCCGCACAACGAAGCCCGCGCGGTGTTCGCCGAGATCGTCACGTACGTGGTCACCGAACGGGCGATAGGCCGCGTCGGCCGGGGCTGGCTGACCCGGGACGACCGTGAAGCATGGGAACAGCTGCGGGCGGACCTGCTCAAGGAGCTCGCGGACGACGACGCTTTCACCGCCGCGCTCGACGAACTCTGGCCGATACTGACGCCGGAGGCACTGTTGGCGTCGCTGTACACCTCTCCGGAAAGGCTGCGGGCGGCAGGCGCCGACCGGACGCTGTGGCGCGCCGACGGCGAAGCCTGGACGGTGCCGGACGTGCCGCTGCTCGACGAACTGGTCGACCTGCTGGGGCGTGACTCGGCCGCCGACAAGGCGGCCGAGGGGGCCGCCGAGCGGGAACGGGCGGCCGAGGCCGAGTACGCCGCCGGGGTGATGGACATCATGAAGCTGGACCGCGAGGAACTGGACGAGGACATCCAACTGGTCGCCGAGAACCTGCTCTACGCCGAGGACCTGGCGGACCGCTTCGTCGAGCGCGACACCCGTGACCTTGCCGAACGCGCGGCCGCGGACCGGGACTGGACCTACCGGCACATCGTGGTCGACGAGGCACAGGAACTGTCCGAAATGGACTGGCGGGTGCTGATGCGACGCTGTCCAGGCCGGTCCTTCACGGTGGTCGGCGATCTCGCTCAACGCCGGTCGGTGGCCGGAGCGACGTCGTGGGCGGAGATGCTGGAGCCGTACGTGCCGGGCCGCTGGGTCTACCGGCCGCTGTCGGTGAACTACCGGACCCCGGCGGAGATCATGGCCGTCGCCGCGGCACTGCTCGCCGAGTTCGCACCCGAGGTCCGGCCACCGGATTCGGTCCGGGCGTGCGGCGTCCTGCCGTGGGCCAGGAGGGTCACCGAGGACGAACTGCCCGGCGCCATCGAGGAATTCGTCCGGGAGGAGGCCGGTCGTGAGGGCACCAGCGTCGTGATCGGGCCACCGGGGGTGCCCGGCACGGTACCGGCGTCGGAGACGAAGGGCCTGGAGTACGACGCGGTCCTGGTCGTGGCACCGGAACGGATCCTCGCCGAAGGCCCGCGTGGCGCGGCCGACCTCTACGTCGCCCTCACCCGCGCCACCCAGCGCCTCGGCGTCCTGCACCAGGACCCGTTGCCGCACGCGCTGAGCGGACTGGCCGAAATCGGCGCACCCGCTCCCGCCTGATCCCTCACACCGGCGCGAACACCTCCCGGTGCTCGGCGACGAAGCGGTCGAAGGCGGTGGGCGGCGAGCCGGTGAGCACTTCGACGTCGGTGGTGACCGCGTCGGCACCACCGTCCCGGTACGCCTGGCTCACCTCGATCAGGGCATCGGCGTGGAAGTCGCTCATCCCGGCGCCGGTCATCGCCGCCCGAGCCTCCACATCGGACAGTGACAGGTACCGGACCGGTCGCCGCAGGACGCGGGACAGCACCTCCGCCGCGTCCTCGTAGGTCAGGGCGGCCGGTCCGGTGAGCCGGTAGGTGCGCGCCTCGTGACCTTCCTCGACGAGGGTGCGTGCGGCGGCGCGCGCGACGTCCCTGGCGTCGACGAAGCTGATCGGGGCCCGGGCCACCGGCTGGCCGAACGCGCCGCCGGACCGGATCGCCGGGGCCAGTTGCCGTGAGAAGTTCTGCATGAAGAAGTTCGGCCGCAGGAACGTCCACGCCACGCCCGCGCTTTCCAGCAGTTCTTCCACGGGCCGGTGCAGGCGCGCGATCGGGGTCAGCCCCTCGTCGGCCCGCCACACCGACAGCTTGACGATCCGCCGCACCCCAGCGCCGATCGCGGCGGTGACGGCGGCGGTCTCCTGCGCGCTCTGGTGCGGCCCCATCGCCCCGAGCAGGAAGACGGTGTCCACGCCGTCGAGTGCGGGCCGGATCGTCTCCGGCCGGTCCAGGTCCACCGTGACCGCATCCTGGCCGCGAGCGAGCGCCTGGCTGGTCCGCTCCGGCCGGTGGCAGGCGGCCCGCGCAGGCCGCCCCCGGGCGTTCAACTCGCCGAGCACGGCCGAACCGACCGTTCCCCCTGCGCCGAAGACGAGAATCATCGCGGTCTTCTCCCCCATCTCCCTCGGTGACCGTGTGCCGTCAGTATGACCGCACGCACCGACAAAAACGCCTCAGTGCGCGGCGCCGCCGAGAACGTGCTCACGGCCCCAGGCACTCAGCGGGGCGAGCGCCGCGTTGAGCGCGATGCCCGGCCCGGTCAGCGAGTACTCGACCCGCGGCGGCACCTCGTCGAAGACCTCCCGGTGCACGATGCCGTCCTCCTCCAGTTCACGGAGATGGGAGGCGAGCACCTTTTCGGTGATGCCCGGCAGCAGGCGCCGCAGTTCGCCGAAGCGGCACCGCCGCTCGTCGAGCGCCCACAGGATGAGCACCTTCCACTTGCCGCCGATCACGCTCATGCGTACTTGAGGGTTTCCGCCCTTGCCACGAGCCTAATCGGCATGTCGGAACGCACTCCTCTCACACTTCTCGGGCTCGGTGCGATGGGCACCGCGCTCGGCCGTTCCTGGCTTCGCGCCGGGCATCCCGTCACGGTGTGGAACCGGACTCCTGCCCGCGCCGAGCCGCTCGTCGACGAGGGCGCCACGGTCGCCACTTCGGCGGCCGAAGCCGTTGCGGCCAACCAGCTGGTCGTGACCTGCCTGCTCGACGACGCCTCGGTCGGCGAGACACTGACCGAAGTGGACCTCGCGGGCCGTGATCTGGTCAACCTCACTACCGGAACGCCCGCGCAGGCCCGGGCACTGGCGGACTGGGCCGCCGCGCGCGGCGCCCGGTTCCTCGACGGCGGGATCATGGCGGTACCGCCGATGATCGGTGTTCCCGGTTCGGGCGGCTACGTCTTCTACAGCGGCTCACGCGAACTGTTCGATCGGCGCCGGGAAACGCTCGCCGTCCCCGCGGGAACCACTTACGTGGGCGAGGATCCGGGGTTCGCCGCGTTGCACGACGTCGCCCTGCTGAGCGCGATGACGGGTATGCTCGCCGGGATAGCGCACGCGTTCGCCTTGGTACGCGGGGAAAACATCGCGCCCAAGGAGTTCGCGCCGCTGCTCGCGGGCTGGCTCACCGCGATGACCGCCGCCGCGCACAAGGCAGCCGACCAGATCGAACACGGCGACTACTCGCGAGGCGTGGTCTCGAACCTCGCCATGCAGGTCGCGGCGAGCGGGACCCTTCTCGACACTGCCGAGGAGCAGGGCGTGAGCGCGGAACTGCTCCTGCCCTATCTGAACCTGATGGAACGAAGGCTCGCCGCCGGGCACGGTGACGAGGACACCACGGGTGTCGTCGAGCTGTTGCCGAAGCCAGTGCCGTGAAGACCCTTCACGGCACTCCTCAGCCGGTGGCGCGGATCTGGATCTGCCCGTCGGCCACCCTGGTCTCGTACACCGGCTGGGGACTGCTGGCGGGCCCGCGCTCGATGTGGCCGTCGGCGAGGCGGAAGGTGCTGCCGTGCCAAGGGCAGGTGACGCAGACGTCGTCGAAATTGCCTTTCTCCAGTGGTCCTCCGGCGTGACTGCACACGGCGTCGAGCGCGTGGATCCGCTCGTCCACCCGGTACAACAGCACGGCCGTGCCCTGGGTTTCGACGCGCCGGGCCTGGCGATCCGCCAGTTCGGCGGCCGGTAGCACCGGGGTCCACTCCGACGGCGGGTTGTGCCACGCGGTGCGGTTGACGTTGACGCCCCGCACGTACCCGAGGTGGCCGCCGAGGTAGGCGCCCGCACCGGCGACGGAGAGCCCCGCCAGCCCCAGCACCCGGCCCGCCCCGCGCCTGCCGCGCAGGCGGGCGACGAGGGATGCCAGGTACAGGCACAGTGCGGTGCTGTTGGCGGCGGCGTGCACGAAGCCGACCCGGGCCTCGGCGCCCAGCGTGTCCGACCAGTCGTTCAGCCCGCTCGCCGCGGTCGGGACCGCGGCCACCGCCCCGGTGGCGACCAGCAGGTCGGCGGCCGGGGCCAGGGTGCGGCCGCCGACGGTGTCCAGCAGCGCGGCCATGCTCCACGCCCCGATCGGCACGTCGGTGAGCATCGGGTGCAGGGGGTGGCCGAGGTTGGTGCCGCTGAGCAGGTTCCGCACCGTCCGGTGCCGCAGCAGCCTCCGCACCCGCGCGGCCACCGGTTTCGCCACCGCGTCCAGTGCCTCCAGGCGTTCTACGCGGCGGGCCAGCTGGTGCAGTGTGCTCATGGCGGACTCCCGGTGTCGAGGAACTCGGTACCAGCTCAAACCCTTCCCGCTGCGCACGGTTCGAAACCCCCACGATCGATACGGGGCCGCCACGCTCGGCCGGTGTCGGGTGCCCTCAAGGTCGCCTTGAGGGCACGACCCCCTGACCGGATCGGCGGCGCCCGGCCCTGAGCCGGAGCCGTTCGGCGGTTTCCTCGTCCGCGGGCAGGAAGGCCTCCAGGTGGAGTTCGGCGAGCGTGACGTCGGTGGCGGTGGCGAACGAAGTCAGCAGGGTGATCAGGCGCAGTTCACCGTCGGCCGAGGCGAGCCGCAGGGGCACGGAGAAACCGAGGTGGCCGGGGCCGACCGGGTTGCGGGGAAGGTAGCCGGCGAGTTCGGCGACGAACCCGTCCAGCCCCGGGTCGGGGCTCCGCCGCGCCCGGGCACGCAGGTTTTCCACGACGTGCCGTCCCCATTCGCCGAGGTTGCCGACGCGGCGGGCCATCCCGTCCGGGTGGAGCATCAGCCGCAGCAGGTTGACCGGCGGGGTGAGCAGCTCGGGTGCCGCGCCCTCGGTGAACACCCCGACGGCTTCGTTGGCCGCCACGACCCGCCCGTACGGTGCGAGGACGAGCGCGGGATACGGCAGGTGCCCGCGCAGGATCTCGTCGAGGGCGGTGCGGACCGGGCGCAGCACCCCTTCGTCCAAAGAGGACTCGGTGAACGCGGGGAGGTAACCGGCCGCGGTGAGCAGGTCGTTGCGCTCGCGCAGCGACAGGCCCAGTGCCTCGGACAGGCGGATCACGATCGCCCGTCCCGGCTGGGATCGCCCGCTTTCGATGAAGCTCACGTGCCGCTGGGTGGTGTCCGCCAGTGCGGCGAGGTCCAGCTGGCTCAGCCGCCGGATCCGGCGCCAGCGCTTCAGTTCCACGCCGATACCGGCCTGCTCGGTTGTGCTGCTCACCAGGTGGTTCTACCCGTTCCGGGGCTTCTCCGCGATTCCCTCGAAGGAATTGCCGCGCCTGCCTTTCGGCCGCAGGATCGGCGTCCGGCGCCGATCCTGCGGCGCCAAACCCCGTGATCCCAAGGAGTACTGGCGATGAAGAGTTACCACCTCGTTCCCTGCCGCGGCCTCGCGGGCCTGACCGTCCGGGAGCGGGAAGAGCCCGAACCGGGACGGCGGCAGGTCGTGGTCCGCATCCGGGCGAACGCGATCGGCTACCGCGACCTGATGGTGCTGGCCGGCGACTACCCGCTGCCGATCCGGCCGGGTGTGGTGCCCGGCTGCGAGGGCGCGGGCGAGGTGGTGGCCGTCGGTGCGGACGTGACCCGGGTCCGGCCGGGGGACCGGGTGGCGGCCACCGTCTTCCCGCGCTGGCTCGACGGGCCCTTCCGGCGGGACGACGCGGCACAACTCGGCACCATGCTCGACGGTGTGCTCACCGAGTACGCCGTGCTCGACGAGGACGGCGTGGTGCCCATCCCGGAACACCTCTCGTTCGAGGAGGCCGCCGCGTTCCCGCTGGCGGCGGTGACCGCGTGGAACGCACTGAGCGGCAGCGGTGCCCTCCGGCCCGGCGCGACCGTGCTGACCCTCGGCTCGGGCGGGGTATCGCTGTTCGCGCTGCAGTTCGCGAAGCTGGCCGGAGCAAGGGTGATCGTCACGACCTCCGGTGCGGAGAAGGCCCGGCGGTTGCGTGACCTCGGGGCGGACGAGGTGATCGACTACCGCGCCGACCCCGTCTGGTGGCCGCTGGTGCGCGACCTGACCGGGGACGAGGGCGCCGACTGCGTCGTCGATGCGACCGGACCGCTGGAGCAGTCGCTGCGCTCGGTCGCGGTGCGCGGCGAGGTGGCGCTCGTGGGCTACTGGCTTTCCGGCGCGGAAGGCGCGCGGCCGGTGGAGCCGGGGCTGCTGTTCGGCTCGGGTGCGGTCGTCCGTCCCGTGGCCACCGGAAGCCGGGCGCACTTCCGGGAGCTGAACCGGGCGGTGGCGGCGCACCGCCTGCGCCCGGTGCTGGACCGGGTGTTCCCGTTCACACAGGTCCGCGACGCCTTCGAGTACTGCGAGGCGGGAGGCGGCTTCGGGAAGGTGATCATCAGCCACGCGAGCTGAAGCGGCGAGGAGTCGCGCGCCGTTATCGAAAACACCACTGCCATGAGCGTGGCCGAGGAGTAGGTTGATCACCGGTCGAAGTCGAGCCGGGAGGAATGCCGTGGCCAGGGATGCCTCGGCCGTGGGGCGGGTCGGTGAACTCGTGCACCCGACGCGGGGCGCGGACGGCCCGGGCGAGGTCAAGGTCAGGATCCGGGGAGCCTCCGAGATCTACCTGGCGTGGTCGGAGGAACCGCTTCCGGCCGGAACCGCCGTGCTCGTCGTCGAATCCCGCGGAGCCCGCACCGTCGACGTCGTCCCATGGTCATCACCTCTTCTCGATTAGGAGACAACGATGTTCGGCTATCACGTTCCGGCGCCCGACGAGGCGATGCTGATCTCCGGCGGCAAGGGCGGTCATGACGGCAGCCCGTTCCGGGTGGTGACCGGGCACGGAGCCTTCGTGATGCCCTTCTTCCGCAAGGTCCGTTACATGACGCTGGCGATGGCCGAAGCGGAGGTGGAAGAGGTCTGCGTGAGCCGCCAGGGGATCGCGCTGAACGTCCGCGCGGTCATCGCGTTCAAGGTCGGCAACGACGAGGAGAGCATCATCAACGCCGCGCAGCGGTTCCTGTCCGACCAGGACCAGATGACGGTGCTGACGGGGCGCATCTTCGCCGGTCACCTGCGCTCGATCGTGGGCTCGATGACGGTCGAGGACATCATCACCGAGCGGCAGAAGCTGGCCACCGAGGTGCTCGACGGGTCCAAGGCCGAGATGGCCAAGATCGGCCTCACCGTGGACTCGCTGCAGATCCGGTCCATCGACGACATGAAGATCGGCTACATCGCCGCGATGGCCGCTCCGCACAACGCCGAAATCCAGCGGAAGGCGAAGGTCGCGCAGGCGCAGGCCAATCAGGCGGCGGTCGAGGCGGAGCAGGAATCCCAGCGCCGCCAGGCGGAATACGCGCGCCAGACCGCGATCGTGCAGGCCCAGTACAAGGCCGAGGTGGACCGGGCGCAGGCCGAGGCCGGGCAGGCCGGCCCGCTCGCGCAGGCCGAAGCGCAGCGCGAGGTCATCGCGATGCAGACCGAACTCGCGCAGCGCGAAGCCGAACTGCGTCAGCAGCAGCTCGTCGCCGAGGTCATCAAGCCGGCGGACGCGGAGGCCGAGCGGGTCCGCATCCTGGCGCAGGCCGACGCGGAGAAGATGCGCATCCAGGCCGAGGCCGCGGCGTCGTTCAACCGGGTCGCGCTGGACCGCATGCTCATCGACCAGCTGCCGCAGATCGTGCGCGAGGCGGCACAGGGACTGGCGGGGGCGAACGTGAACATCCTCAACGGTGCCGACGGTATGGGCGAGCTGGCCGCCGGGCTGGTCGGCCAGGGCATGGCGATCCTCGATTCGGTGAAGAAGGGGCTCGGCGGCGGCAAGCCGGAGATCCAGAGCGGCGAACACCAGTGAAAGGCTGCCGTGAAGGGTCCCTTCACAGTCGTGTCGACCGTGAAGGGATCCTTCACGGCAATCCGTAGCACTTGTTCCGCGGGACCGGCGGCCACCAGGATGGCCTCGTGATCACTGCGGGATCGGCCATGATGACTGAATTCGAAGATCTGTCCACCGCGCTGCTGACCGACGCGTGCGTCCGGCTCGGCGTTCCGCTGCGCCTCGCCCCGGCCGGTATCGGCGCGGTCCCGCCGGGCGCGCGGATCGCGGGGCGCGCCCTGCCGTCGCGGCATTACGGCAGTGTGGACGTGTTCCTGGAGGCGTTCGGCGGCGCCGAGGCGGGGGACGTGCTGGTCGTGGACAACGGCGGGCGGACGGACGAAGCCTGCGTCGGGGATCTCGTGGTGCTGGAGGCGCAGGCCGCGGGTCTGGCCGGTCTGGTCGTGTGGGGCCTGCACCGCGACACGGCGGAACTGAAGCAGATCGGGCTCCCGGTGTTCAGCTACGGCACCTACCCCTCGGGGCCGGTGCGGCTGGACGAACCGGAGCCGGAGGTACTGACCAGTGCCCGGTTCGGCGGCGTCGTGGTCACCGGCGCGGACCTGGTCTTCGGCGACGAGGACGGCGTGCTGTTCCTCGCGGCGGACCGGGCCGGCGAGGTGCTCGCCACCGCACGCCGGATCAGCCGGACCGAAAAGGACCAGGCCGTGAAGATCCGTGCCGGGGAAACGATGCGCGTGCAGACGAGGTTCGACGACTATCTCGCCCGGCGGGCCGCCGATCCGGCCTACAGTTTCCGGCGGCACCTGCGCCGGATCGGCGGAGCCATCGAAGAGTGACGGCGCACCGGGAGTTCACGCGGCGCTGCCCCTTTTGGCTTCCAGGGTCGGGTAATCGGTGTATCCGGCTTCCCCGCCCACGTACATCAGGTACCGGTCGCGCACGGCGTTGAGCGGGGCGCCCGTGCGTAGCCGCGCCACCAGGTCGGGATTGGCCAGGAAGGCGCGGCCGAGGGAGATGAGGTCCGCCCCCGCGGCCAGCAGCCGTCCGGCCTTGGCGCGGCCGCCGTCGTCGGCGATCGGACCGGGGAAGGGCGAATCCGGGTTCGCGATGAGCGCGCCCGGCCAGGCGCGGCGGAGACGCTGGAACAGGGGCCGGTCCGGGTCCGCGTGGACGATGTGCAGATATGCCAGGCCGCTCCCGGCGAGCGCGCCGATGAGGGCGGGGTAGAGCGTGTCGGTGTCGGTCTCGGCAATGCCGTTGGCGGTGCCCCCAGGGGAGATGCGCAGTCCCACGCGCTCCGGCCCGATCGCCGCGGCGACCGCGTGCACGACCTCGACCACGAACCGGATCCGGCCGGCGACCGAACCGCCGTAGCCGTCGGTGCGGCGGTTGGTGTCCTCGGTGAGGAACTGGTGCAGGAGGTAGCCGTTCGCGGCGTGCACCTCCACCCCGGCGAACCCGGCGGCGATCGCGTTGCGGGCCGCGGCGGCGAAGTCGGCGATGGTGGACTGGATGTCTTCGACGGTCATCTCGCGGGGCACCACGGTGGGCTGGTGGCCCTCTGGCGTGAAGATCGTGCCGGGGAGGGGGACCGGTGAGGGCGCGACGGGGGGCAGGCCGCTGTTGGCGGGATGGCCGACCCGCCCGCCGTGCTGGATCTGGAGGAACATCCGGCCACCGGCCGCCCGCACCGCGTCGGTGACCCGCCGCCAGCCGGTGACGTGCGCTTCGTCGTGGATCGCCGGGATGTTCGGGTAGGTCAGTCCCACGGCGTTCGGCGTGGCGGCCTCCGCGATGATCAGTCCGGCCGAGGCGCGCTGGGCGTAGTAGGTCGCCATGAGCGGTCCGGGGACGCCGTCGGCGTCGGCGCGGTTACGGGTCATCGGCGCCATGACCAAGCGGTTCGGCAGGTCCAGGGCGCCGAGGCTTACGGGTTCGAAGAGCTGGGGAACGGTGGTTGTGTCGGTCATGACGAAACGGTAAGAGTTGACATTGGTGTCAGATTCAAGTCGCGGCGAGGTGGGGAATGCGGATCGGTGAACTGGCCCGGCGCACGGGCGTGAGCGAGCGGTCGTTGCGGTACTACGAGCAGCAGGGCCTGCTCGCCTCGGAGCGCACTCCCGGTGGTCACCGTGACTATCCCGAGGCCGCGGTGGACCGGGTCATCCGCATCCAGGAGCTCTTCGCCGCGGGGCTGCACAGCAAGAAGATCGCCCAGTTGCTCCCGTGCATTCGTGACGCGGACGGCGGCCCGTCCGAGATCGCCGACCGGAAGCTCGTCGACGATCTCGCCCGGGAACAGGAGCGCATCGACGCGATGATCTCCGATCTGGTGCGCTCCCGCGAGGTCCTGGGCGATGTGATCGAGGCCGCCTCAGGCAGGCGCTGACGGGCGTTCCTTGGGGAGGAGGAACACCAGCACCGTCGCCGCGGCCGCGCCGACGAGGGTGAAAACCGAGGCCATGGCCAGTCCGTGCCCGGCCGCCGCGACCCGGTCCTGCCCGGTGGGGTGGAAGGCACCGAAGAACACGATTCCGATCCCGGCGACGCCCAGCGCGCCGCCGACCTGCTGCGCCGTGGACAGCAGGCCGGAGGCCATCCCGGCGTCCTCGGGGGCGATCCGGGCCAGAACCGTGTTCAGCAGGGGTGTGATGAGCAGTCCGCCGCCCATGCTCTGCAGCATGAGCGTGGGAATGACCAGCCCCGGCGTCAGGTGCGGCCCGAAGCCGAGTACGAGCACGGTGGACGCGTAGCCCAGGGTCATCACGATGGCGCCGACCTCCAGCACCCGGCGTCCGTGGACCGGGACGAGTCTGCCCGCGATGAGGCTGAAGACGAAGAAGGTCACCGCGGCCGGGGTGTACACCAGGCCCGAGCTCAGCGCCGACAGACCGAGGCCGTCCTGCATCGCCACCGAGAGCACGAGGTAGTACGAGGTCAGCAGCGCGTAGACGGCGAGCACGAGCACGATCCCGACCGAGAACGGGC
The DNA here is from genome assembly GCF_026802195.1 of Amycolatopsis cynarae. Taxonomy (NCBI): domain Bacteria; kingdom Bacillati; phylum Actinomycetota; class Actinomycetes; order Pseudonocardiales; family Pseudonocardiaceae; genus Amycolatopsis; species Amycolatopsis cynarae. The sequence goes on from NZ_CP113836.1 coordinate 192,664, forward strand.
GTGCGGCGAACAGCGACAGCCGGATCAGCGGGTCGGCGACCCGGCGTTCGAGTGCGACGAACACCGCGAAACAGCCGAACGCGGCCAGGAAACTCGGCCAGGTCCACCACGGCCAGCCCGCCTCGCGGCCCTGGATGAGCGGAACGGCGAACGCCAGCAGCGCCGCGCTGAGCACCACGACGCCGGGAAGGTCCAGCTTGCGCGCCCGTGCCGCGCGGGATTCCGTGAGGTACCGCCCGGCGAGGACGATCGTGACCAGCCCGATCGGCACGTTGATCCAGAACACCGGGCGCCAGCCCGAACCGAACAGATCGGCGGAGACCAGCAGGCCGCCGATCAGCTGTCCGCCGATGGTGGCGAGACCGATCACCACGCCCAGCACGCCGTACGTCCGGTGCCGGTCCTTTTCGGACACCAGGACGGTGATCGTGGCGAACACCTGGGGAACCATCAGTGCCGACCCCAGTCCCTCGGCGACCCGCGCCGCGACGAGGGTGGCCCCGGTTCCCGCCAGCGCGCACGCGATGGAGGCGGCGGTGAACAGTGCCATGCCGCCAAGGAAGATCCGCTTCCGCCCGTACAGGTCGCCGAGGCGCCCGCCGGTGATGAGGAACACCGCGTAGGTGAGCTGATAGCCGGTCAGTACCCACTGCAGTTCGCCGCTCGTGGCGCCGAGATCGGCCTGGATCACCGGTCCGGCCACCACGACGATGAACGAGTCGAGGATCGCCATGAACAGGGCGGCCATGACGATCGGCACCGCAGGCTGCCTCGAAGTCCGTTGTTCCACGGTCGTCATGACAGCTCCTTCGAGAGCACAGTGGACAGTGCTTTGAGGACCTCGGCGGCCATGACGGCCTGTCCCGAGGCGGAGAAGTGGATGCGGTCGGCGCTCAGCAGGCTTGGCCGGGTGTTGACCTCGTGGTCCCACATGTCCACGACCAGTGCGCGCTGCTCGGCCGCGACGGTGCGGATGATGTCGTTGAGCCGCCGCACCCGGGCCGGGAAGTCCGGGAACGTCGCGATGTCGAAGGCCTTGCCGAGGGTGAAAGTGATCAGCAGGGCGCCGGATCCGGCGGCCAGGCGGTACAGCCGCCGCAGGGAATCCTCGATCGCGGCGAAATCGGGCTCGCGCCGCCACAAGTCGTTCGCGCCGCAGGAGAGGTGGAGCAGGTCTGGGCCGAACGAGAGCATTCCCTCGGCCTGTTCCGCGAGCGTCTGTTCGATGGTGGCGCCGATCGTGCCGGTGTTCCGGTAGGCCAGGCCGGGGTTGACCCGCCGCAGCGCGTCGGCGACCCGGGTGCCCCACGGCAGGGTCGCGTAGCCCGGGCTCGGATCGCCGGTGCCCGCGGCGAGGCTGTCGCCGATCACCCCGAAGCGGCGCCACGGCGCGCCCGTGAGCAGCCGTGCCGCGGCGGTGGGCGGCAGGCACAGGGGGTCGGTCTCTTCGGTGAGAGCGGTCGTTGTGTCGGTCACCGAAGTAACCATACGATCGGTCGTATTGTTTGTGCAAGGCCTGTGGGAGGATGGGACTCGTGACCGAGCACGCGGAGATCACCGACCAACGGCTCCTGCGGGGAGCCCGCACGCGGCAGTCGGTGGCGCGCCACGCCGTCGACGTCGCTTCGCTGGAGGGGCTCAGCGGGCTGAGCCTCGGGCGGCTGGCCGCGGATCTGGGCCTCAGCAAGAGCGGGGTGCAGGCACTGTTCGTGACCAAGGAAAACCTGCAGGTCGCGGCGGCCGAAGCGGCGCGAGAGGCGTTCGCGGGCGCGGTGGTGGAGCCCGCGCTGGCGTCCCCGCGCGGCGCCGCCAGGCTACGCGCCCTCGTCGAAGGCTGGCTGTCCTATGTGGAGACGCCACTGTTCCCGGGTGGCTGTTTCTGGGCGGCCAACCTGCCCGAGTTCGACTCCAGGCCCGGGCCGGTCCGGGAGGCGCTCGTCCGGCACCAGCGGGAATGGCGCGGCCTGCTGGCCGGTGAGCTGCGGGAAGCGGTGAAGGCGGGGGAAGCGGGCGAGCTCGATCCGGACCTCGTGGCCTTCCAGCTCGACGCCGTCCTCTGGGCCACCAACACCGCGCTGCGTGTGGGCGAGAAGGAAGCCACCGCCCGGGCCCGCCGCATCCTCGACGGATTCCTCACCCCAGCCCCATCCTGACCCGCCCCACCCCCCGTCCGGGCGAAGGACTGCCGTGAGGGGTCCCCTCACAGGAAAGAACGCCAAACTCCGGCGCCAGTCCGGCTGCCCTGCTCATCCAGACCGAACGTGGAACTCAGGCCACCGAAAGGTGGGACACAAGCCCTTCACGGCTCACCCCAGTGCCTCTCCGGACAGAGCCCGGGGCTCAGCGGAGGTGGCGCAGCGCCCGGGCGGCGGCGTTCGCGCCGCACATGCCGTGTGCGCCGGGGCCGGGCGGGGTGGCGGCGGAGCACAGGTAGTGCCCGGGGATGCCGACGTCGTAGGGCCGCAGGGTGGTCCGCGGGCCGAACAGCAACTGCGGGATGTCCTTGGCGCCGGTCATGATGTTGCCGCCGACGTAGTTCGGGTTGTACTCGGCGAATCCCGGGGTGGTCCGGGTGGCGGTGCCGACGATCCGGTCCCGGAAGCCGGGGGCGAACCGCTCGATCTGCGCGATGATCGCCCCGGTCGCGTCCCCCGGGTAGCCGTTGGGCACGTGGGCGTAGGTCCACACCGGATGGACATCCCCCACCGAACGTCCGGGATCGGCCAGGTACTGCTGCCCGACCAGCACGAAGGGCCGCTGGGGCATCCGGCCTTCGTGGATCTCCCTTTCGGCCGCGGCGATTTCGGCGAACGTGCCGCCCAGGTGCACCGTCCCGGCCCGCCGGGCGGCCTCCGCCGTCCACGGCACCCCGCCCTCGACGGCGAAGTCCACTTTGAACGCACCCGGCCCGTACCGGAAGTTCCGGTACGCCTTGGCGATCCGCGCGGGAAGCCGGTCGCCGAGGATATCGGCGACGGCCGTGGGGCTGGTGTCCCACAGGGTCACGTCCGCGGGCGGAAGGTCCGAAAAGGACCGTACCGCCACTCCGGTCTCGATCTTGCCACCGAGGTCGAGCAGCAGTGCCGCCATGGCCTCGGTGATGCGTCGGGAGCCGCCTTCGGCGACCGCCCAGCCGTGCCGGTGCCCCGCGGTAAGGATGCCGAGCCCGATGCTGGCGCTCAGCGGACGGTTCAACGGGTGGAACGCGTGTGCCGCGACCCCGCCGAACAGGGCTCGTGCCTCCTCCGTCGAGAAGAGCTTCGCCAGCAGCGAGGCCGGGGCCAGCGCGGGAATCCCGAACCGGGCCAGCCGGACCGGGTGCCGCGGGACGCGCAGGAGCGGGCGGAGGATGTCCTCGCTGAAGTCGTCGTAGGCCGCCGACGGGCCCTCGAACAGCCGCCGCCACCACCCGCCGTCGGCGCCGAGACCGGCGGCGGTCTCGGCGACCGAACGGTGCAGCACCCCGGCCGTGCCGCCGTCGAGCGGATGCACGCAGTCGATCTCCGGGAGCCGCCAGCGCAGTCCGTAGCGGGCCAGGTCCAGACCGGCCAGGAACGCCGAGCCGACCGCCATGGGATGGATGGCCGAGCAGTGATCGTGCAGCAGCCCGGGCAGGATCGCCTCGCCCGACCGGGTGCCGCCGCCGACCTCGGCGGCGGCCTCCAGCACGGTGACCGCCACGCCCGCCCTGGCCAGGGCGACGGCCCCCGCGAGGCCGTTCGGACCGCCGCCCACCACGATCGCCTTGCTCATCGCGCCTAACCCACCATCCGTTCGTGCTTCGGCGCGGCCTGGTCCCTGGCCCAGGTCACGGTCAACGGGATCGGGCCGTTCGGCAGCCACGGCTGCTCGTTCACCGCGTCGGCCACGTTCCAGGTGCCGCGCTCGACGACACCGAGCGCGGCGTCGATCACCTGGTAGCGCTGGACCTTGCGGTGGATGGGCTGCGACTCGACCCACACCACGATCCATTCTCCCGGCGCGAAGCGGATCCGCGACTGCACCGCGTTGATCAGGCCGACGTCGTGCAGGTGCCCGTCGCCGAAGTTGAAGCCGATCAGCGAGTTGCAGCCGAACTCGGCCTCCCGCACGGTCCGGCGGTCCAGGTCGGGGATGTTCTTCAGCAGCACGGAGAACAGGCCGCGGCCCTGGCTGTGCATCGAGCGCCACGCGATGGTCTGCTGCATGGTGATCTCCGCGATCTCCGGCGGGTAGCCCATCGCCTGGAGCTGGTCGACCTGGTTCTTCGTCGGCCGGTGCTTCAGCGTGTTGAGCTTTTCCTCCGCCCCCGGCGCGAACACCCACAGCGCGGAGGCCCAGTTGCCCGCGTACTGCCGCATCGAGGGCAGGAACGACACCAGGTCCGGGCGCAGGTTGCCGAGGACCGGGAAGAACACCAGCGCCGCGACGATCCCGGCGGTCAGCCACGGCGAGGACATGTCGCCGACGCCGTAGCCCTGCCAGGCCGGGAAGCCGAGGAACAGGAAGACCGACAGGTAACCGAACAGGACGTTCCATTCCAGCGGCACGGCCAGCGGGAAGGTCGAGAAGATGAACAGGTGGAACACCACCATGAGCACCACGCCGGCCAGTGTGAGCCAGTGGTTGGTGGAGAACAGCAGCACCAGCGGCGTGACGATCTCCACGGTGGTGCCGCCGACGTGGGCCATGAAGGTGGCGACCTTCGACGGGCGGATGTCGCGCGGGAAGTCGCGGTAGTGCAGCCGCTTGATCCACTTCGCCGGGATGCACGGGCTGTTGGAGACCATCGGCGGGACGACGTTGGTGAAGTGCAGGCCGAACTTCGACACCCCGGCGCCGATCCACACCACGCACAGCAGCAGCTTCGCCGCGATGATCATGTCGACGAAGGGCAGCGCGGCGAAGAACACCAGCGCGGGCAGGTACTGCTCGCCGCGGGCGGCCAGGAAGACGATCTTGTCGCGCAGCCCGTTGAGCACGTACAGCGCGATCGGCGCGATCAGCAGCGCTGGGCGGACCAGGCCGGAGGTGTTGCCGGGCAACGCCTCGGTCAGCGAAGCGCTCCTCACCCCGGGCAGCACGATCGCGGCGAGCAGGCTTCCCAGGAACGCCAGGTAGAGCAGCACGTCGAAGCCGGTGCGGCGGTCACCCCTGGTGAACGGCACCCAGGTCCACGGCCGCAGCCGGATGGTGCCGGGGCGGGCCCAGAACAGGATCCCGCCGGTCATCGGCTTGAACTTGCCCGCGATCGGCCCCCACGATCCGGCAAGGCCGGCCGCCTCCAGGAACACCGTCCACAGCACCAGCTTCTGGTAGACGATCGGCTGGTTCCACCAGCCGGCCACCTCCCAGAACGGGGCGGTCCCCGAGGTCGAGGTGGCCAGTGCGGTCCCGGCCAGCACGTGCAGGAGCAGCACCTTGACCACGTAGATCGCGGGGATCATCTTCGGTGATCCGAAGCCGTACTCCACCCAGTGCAGTGAGAGTGCCTTCAGCCGTTCCCGGAGTGGTTTCTGGAGGAAGGTCGCCGGGTCGACCGGCGGGAAATTACCCGTTTTGAACCCCATTGTTCTCACCTTTCGTGCGGCGTTTTCCGGGCGTGCCGGGGTGCGCCCGGAATTCCTTCCGGGCGGAAAAGGGCGGATGCGGTTACGAGCGCACGGCGGCGCGCAGGCGGGGTTTGTCGATCTTCCCCACCGGGTTCTTCGGCAGCGCCGCGGTGACGAGCACATCGACCGGCACCTTGATCCGGGCCAGCGAGGCTCGGCAGTGGTCGATCAGTTCCCCGGTGGTGACGGCCGCGCCGGGCAGGAGCGCGACATGGGCGACCGGAACCTCGCCGAGCACGAGATCGGGCGCACCGACCACCGCGGCCTCCAGCACGGCCGGATGCGCGTGCAGGACGTTCTCGATCTCCTTGGGGTAGATGTTCTCCCCGCCGCGGATGATCATGTCCTTGATCCGGTCGACCAGGACGAGATAGCCGTCTTCGTCGAAACGCCCGACGTCACCGGTGTGCAGCCAGCCGTCGACGATCGTGCGCGCCGTCTCGTCCGGGAGGCCGAGGTAGCCGCGCATCACGTTGGGGCCCCGCACCACCACCTCACCGGCCGAACCGTCGTCGATCAGGTTGCCGTCGGGGTCCATCACGGCGACGGTCTGGCCGGGCAGCGGCAGCCCCACCGTGCCGGGCTTGCGCGGCCCCGAGGGCGGGTTGAGGGTGGACGCGCACGTGCCTTCGGAAAGGCCGTAACCCTCGACGATCGGGACCGCGAACCGGTTTTCGAACCGGGCGATGAGCTCGGCGGGCATCGGTGCGGCCCCGCAGATCACGCGGCGCAGCGACGAGGTGTCCGGCCGCACCTCGGACGGAAGCGACACCAGCATCGCGTAGATCGCCGGTACCGCCGAGAAGTAGGTCGGCCGGGCGCGCTCGACGATGTCGAAGAAGGTGGCCGGGCTGAACCGGCCCGCGATCGTGGCCCGCCCGCCCGCGAGCAGCGGCGACAGCACGCTGACCACGATCCCGTTGACGTGGAACAGCGGCAGGATCAGCAGGCTGTGCTCGTTCTCGTCCAGGGCCAGCCCGTCGATGATCATGCCGCACATGGCGGCGACGTTGGCGTGGTCGAGCATCACGCCCTTCGGGCGGCCCGTGGTGCCGCTCGTGTAGATGAGCAGGGCCAGCGCGTCCTCGCGCAGGGCGACCGGTTCGGTGTGTCCGGTGTCTTCACCGGCCGAGAGCGCGGTGACGTCGAGAGTGCCGATCGGGCGGCCGGGTTCCTCGGTGATCACCACCCGCGCCCCCGAGTCCTCGATCTGGTGCCGGGCCTCGACATCGGTCAACTGCGGGTTCACCGGGGTGACGGCCACGCCGAGGCGCCAGGCGGCGAACATCGTGACGAGAAGGTCCAGCCGGTTCGGCAGGACGACGGCGACCACGTCACCGGGGCCGATTCCATGCGCACCGAGAACGGCCGCCGCGATGCGGACGCGCCGCAGAAATGCGGCGTTGTCGAGTTCTTCGCGATCATCCGCGAGACAGCGGCCCGCCGGGTTTTTCCTTGCCCTGGCGTCCGGTAATTCGGCGATATGCGGCACTTTTCCTCACCGTTGAGTCTCGTCGTGACGAAAGTAACGAGAAAAACGATAGGCAGGGCGGGTGGGGGAAACCATGGGCCTGCATCCCAGGCCGGAACAGCGGTTTTGTGCCGCCGTCACAAAGCATGACGCAGGGTTGGCCGGGGTGCGGTCAGGGTCCCGCTTCCGGGTGAAGCGCGACCGGTCTGGCGCTCGGGTACTGTCCGGCCATGGACGTCAGCGTCGACGGAATCGTGCGGGAGGCCGCCCGGCGCATCCAGGCCGACCTCGACCGGCTCACCACGGAGATGACCTCGATGTTCGTCGACGTCATCCCGGAGTTCCGGCACGACGACGCGGTGCGGCGGCTGATGGTGGCGAGCACCTCGTCGAACCTGGGGGCCATCGCCGACGTGCTCGCGCTCAACATCTCCCTCGACGACATCACCGTCCCGCCGGCGGCGGCCGAGTACGCACGCCGCTTCGCCCAGCACGGCCTGTCGCTCGAAGCGCTCCTGCGGGCCTACCGCCTGGGGGAGCACAGGTTCCTGCAGCGGGCGCTCGCCGAACTGAGCGAACTCGACCTGAGCACGGGCGAAGCGCTCGCCGCGTCCAGCCGGATCGCGTTGCTCACCAACAGCTACATCGACCAGATCATCGAGGGCCTGATCGACATCTACGAGAACGAGCGGCAGCGATGGAACGCGCGTTCCGATGCCGCGCGCGGGGCGCAGGTCCGGGCGGTGCTCGACACCGAGGGGCTGGACCTGGCCTCGGCCGAGCAGATGCTGGGGACTTCGCTGCGGGGCTGGCACCTGGCGGCCGTCGTGTGGAGCGAAGCCGCAGTACCGGATGCCGCGCAGTTCGCCGCGGCGTCGGCGATGCTGGCCGAAGCCACCGGCAAGATCCCGGTGATGATCTCCGTGGACGAGCGGACGAGCTGGGCGTGGATCTCCTCCGCGGGCAGGCCCGCCCTCGACTCCGCGTGCCTCCGCCGCGGACTCGGTGAGCGCACCGCCCTGCGGATCGCGGTCGGCGACCCCTCGTCGGGGCTCGGCGGGTTCCGGCAGACCTTCCGGGACGCGCAGCGCGCCCAGCGGGTCGCGGTGACCGGTCGCGGCTCCCGCGACGTGCTCGTCCTGCACTCCGAGGTCGCACTGTCGAGCCTGCTGGCCGATCGCGCGGCCGAGGTCGGGGCGTGGGCCCGGCGGGTGCTCGGCGACCTCATGCGGGACGACGAGGCGATGACGCGCCTGCGGGAAACCGTGCAGGTCTTCCTCGACGCCCGCGGCAGTTTCACGGACGCGGCGGCACGCATGCACGTCCACAAGAACACGGTGCACTACCGGGTGCGCAAGGCCGAGGAGATCCTCGGCCATCCGCTCACCGAGAACCGGCTGCAGATCGAGGTGGCCCTGCTGGTCTGCGCCCAACTCGGCCTGAGCGTGCCCGCCGAGCCCTGACCGGGACCAGGGGCGAGCCGTGAAGGGTCCCTAATGGGGTGTGTTCGGGCTGGTTTGGCAGGCTCGGATGTGGTGGCTGCTGGTGGGTGAGCACTTGTGGGTTGAATGCGGGGCACTCTGCCCGGGCGGGGTTGGCGGAAGGTCGGCGTTGGCGTTCTTTCCGGTAAGGGGTCCCCTCACAGCCGTTACGACCGTGAGGGGACCCCTCACAGCAGTCCCTAGACGGGGCGGACGAGGATCTTGACGTTCTCCTCCTTGTTGTTGATCAGCTCGTCGAATCCCTTGTGGACGATGTCGTCGAGTGCGATGCGGCCGGTGATGAACTGGTACGGGTCGACCCTGCCGTCCGCGATCATCGCGATGGTGGCGGGGTGATCACCGCAGTAGGCGAGGCTGCCCAGCACGTTGACCTCACGGAACACCAGGTCGTTCATCGAAACCGTCGCGTCGTGGCCCCAGATCGCGACGTTGACGCAGGTGCCGCCCGCCCTGGTAGACAGGATCGCCGACCGCAGCACCGCGTCGATCCCGGCACATTCGAAGGTGACGTCGGCGCCGCGTCCCTTCGTCAGCTCCGCCACCGCCTCCGGAACATCCACAGTGGACGGATCGAGGACGTGCCCGGCCCCGGCCCCGCGTGCTTTTTCCTTGCGCACCTCGGCCGGTTCCACGACGATGACCTCCTCCACCCCGGCGGCGCGCAGTGCCGCGGTGGTGACCAGGCCGATCGGGCCCGCCCCGAACACGGTGGCGGTGTGCCCGGGGCGCGCCCCGGACAGCCGCACCGCGTGATAAGCCACCGCGAGGGGTTCGACCAGCGCGCCGACGTCGGTGCCCAGTTCCCCGAGCGGGTGGATCCAGCGCCGCTCGGCGACCACGAACCGGGAGAACCCGCCGCCCGCCCCGGACAGGCCGACGAAACCGAGTGACTGGCACACGTTGTAGCGGCCCTGCAGGCACGGGTCGCAACGCCCGCACACCAGGTACGGTTCGACCGCGACCCGTTCGCCGACCCGCAGATCGTCCACTCCCTCGCCGAGTTCGCTGACCACGCCGGCGAACTCGTGGCCGAGTGTGACGGGCACCGTCTCCCCGGTGAGCGGGTGCGGGCTGCCCTCCGGGGGCGCGAAGATCGGGCCTTCGAGGTATTCGTGCAGGTCGGTGCCGCAGATCCCGCACCATTCGACCTCCACCTTGACGGTGCCGGGGCGGGTCGCGGGTTCCGGGATGTCGTCGATCCGGATGTCGCCGGGGCCGTGGAAACGCGCTGCCTTCATGGTCGGGCTCCTCCCGGGCCGTGGTCAGGACTGGTGGTGGACTTCCTGCAGGCCGTACACGGGGGTCGGGATCCCCTCGTAACGAGCCTTGAGCTGCAGGGCCAGGTAGAGGGAGTAGTGCCGGGACTGGTGCAGGTTGCCGCCGTGGAACCACAGGCCGGGCTGCTGCGTGGGCTTCCACATGTTGCGCTGCTCGCCCTCCCACGGGCCGGGGTCCTTGGTGGTGCCCGAACCCAGGCCCCACACCTTGCCGACCCGGTCGGCCATCTCCTGCCCGGCCAGGTCCGCCACCCAGCCGTTCATCGAGCCGTACCCGGTGGCGTAGACGACCAGATCGGCCCGCAGTTCCGTGCCGTCGGTGAACACCACGCTGTCGCGGGTCAGGTGGTCGACCTGTCCCTGGGCGAGCTTGATCTTGCCGTCGGCGACGAGTTCCGCGGCGCCCACGTCGATGTAGTAGCCGGAGCCGCGGCGCAGGTACTTCATGAACAGCCCGGAGCCGTCGTCGCCCCAGTCGTGCCGGAACCCGGCCTTCTCCAGCCGGGCGTAGAAGTCGGCGTCGCGCTCGCGGATCCGGTCGTACACCGGGATCTGGAACTGGTGCATGATCCGGTACGGCAGCGAAGCGAAGACCATGTCCGCCTTGTCCGTGGTGATCCCGGAGCGCAGCGCGCGTTCGGAGTACAGATCGCCCAGTCCGATCTCCATCAGCGAGTCCGACTTGACCACGTGTGTGGAGGACCGCTGCACCATGGTGACGTCGGCGCCGTGTTCCCACAGGGCGGCGCAGATGTCGTGGGCGGAGTTGTTCGAGCCGATCACGACCGCCTTCTTGCCCGCGTAGGCGTCGGGGCCCGGGTGCTGCGACGAATGGTGCTGGTCGCCTTCGAACAGCTCCATGCCCGGGAATGACGGGATGTTCGGCTTGCCGGACATGCCGGTGGCGAAGACGAGCTGGTGCGGGGTGAGCACGACCTGTTCGCCGTCCCGGTCGACGGTGACGGTCCACCGCCTGGTCTCGTCGTCGTACACGGCGGAGGTGACCTCGGACCGGGTCCAGTACGGCACCTCCATCACCCGGGTGTACATCTCCAGCCAGTCGGCGATCTTGTCCTTGGGCGCGAAGACCGGCCAGTTCTCCGGGAAGGGCAGGTAGGGCAGGTGGTCGTACCAGACGGGGTCGTGCAGGCAGAGGCTCTTGTACCGCTTGCGCCAGGAGTCGCCGGGACGGTCGTTGCGCTCCACCACCAGCGCGGGCACGCCAAGCTGGCGCAGCCGGGCACCCAGCGCGATGCCGCCCTGCCCGCCGCCGATGACCACGACGTAGGGCTGCCGCTGGTAGCCCAGTTCGGTCTGCTCGCGCTCGCGTTCCTGCGCCCAGGACCGGCGCCCTTCGATCGCACCGTGGTAGACCCCCTTGGGTCGCCGGTCGCGTTGGGGCTCCTCGAAGCCCTTCAGTTCCCGCAGGCTGGTGAGCAGCGTCCACGCGCCCTCGTCGTTGAGGCGGAGGTGCCCCTTCGCCCGTCCGGTGGCCGTTTCGAACTCGATCCAGGCTTCGATGACGCCGTCGGCCTCGGTGGGGGGCTCGGTGGTGCGGAAACCGGAGGGATCGGTGCCGTCCAGGCAGGCGGAGAGCAGGTGTTCGACCCCTTCGCGCCCCTCGACGGTCTTGATGTTCCAGGTGAAGGAGACCAGGTCCCGCCAGTAGCTGTCGAGCGCGAACAGCCCCGCCGCGCGGGGGATGTCGCGGGCCGCGAGCGCGGCTTCGAACTCGGAAAGCCAGGCGTCGACCCTCGCCTGCGGGGAACCGGGGAGCGTCACCGGGTCCATCGTCTGTGTCATCGAAACTCCCTGCCGTCGGCATTGATGGCGTGTTGATGGCTCACTGATGACACTCCCCGCGCGGGCGGGAGTGAAAGGGTTGCAAGGAATTGCACGCCCGTCCGCGCCTGGCGGCCGGTGCGGGCGCGACCTATGCTCTGGCGTAACGCAAGGGTGCGGGAGGTGGGACTGGTGCGTGTTCACGGCGCTCTCCCTCCGGGGCGCTACCTGCCCGACTACGCGCGCGACCTGGTCCGGATGCACGACGCGGTCATCGCGGGCAGCCGTCCCGAGTTGCGTCCCCGTGACGTCGTCTCCCGCTCGTGGTCCCGCGTGCAGCGGCTCGGCCTCACCGCGGACGGCGTCAACGCGCGCGACTGCCTGCCCGAGGGCGAACTCGCGCGAAGGCGGCGGGAATCGCCGCTGCGGGACGTGATTTCGGAGCTGAAACAGGTGTTCGGGGCGGTGTCGGACGCTTCGCACACCCTGCTGGTGGTGACCGACGCCGACGGCGTGATCCTCTGGCGGGACGGGGCGGCCGCGGTCCGGCGCCGCGCCGACTCCCTCGGTTTCCTCGAGGGCGCCGAGTGGACCGAGGCGAAGGTGGGCACCAACGCGATCGGGACCGCGCTGGCCGAGGCCGCACCGGTCGAACTGCTCGCGGGCGAGCACTTCGAACAGGACCAGCACCCGTGGTATTGCACCGCTTCCCCGGTGCACGATCCGCGCACGGGGGAACTGCTGGGCGTGATCGACGTCAGCGGACCGGCCCTCACCCTGCACCCGGCGATCGGGGCGCTGGTCGAGTCGGGGCGGCGGCTGGCGGAATCGCAGCTGTGGCGCTGCCACCAGTTGCGGCTGGAGCGGTTGCGCCAGGCGGGGGAACCGCTACTGGCCGCGGTCTCCGGCCCGGCGCTGCTGGTGGACGACAACGGGTGGGTCGCGCACAGCAGCGGGGTCGCGGTCGGCGAGCGCGTCGCCGTGCCGGTCGCCGGGCAGGCCGTGGCGGTGCCCGGGCTCGGTGCCTGCCTGCCCGAACGGCTGCCCGGCGGGTGGCTGGTCCGGCCTTCGAGCCCGGGGCGGACGGTGCTGCTCGACCTCGACCTGTCCCGTACGCCGCTGCTGGGGATGCGCGCCGGTGACACCGGGTGGCGCCGCAGGCTCACCAAACGGCACGCCGAGATCCTCGTGCTCCTGCACACCGCCGGTCCGGCCGGGCTTTCCGCCGAAGCGCTCAGCCGGGCCCTGTTCGGGGACGCCGAGCACCTCGTCACCGTTCGCGCGGAGGTTTCGCGCCTTCGCCGCCTGCTCGGCGCCTTCGTGGACACCCAGCCGTACCGCCTCGCCGAGGGGGTGCGGATGATGGTCCACCCCGGACCGGAGTCCGCGAGCTGATCTATCCTTTTTGGACGATCGCTAGGCCGAACGGTCCCGGTGACACCTCCGTTTGGAGCAGCCTTGCGGGGAGGGGCGCCGCGGCGGACCGTTGTGCGGTAGAACACGTGCCATGGCTCCTCAGGAAGACGCCGCCCCGCCCGCCCCGGAGGGAGTGGACGTCGACAAGCCGTCCGCCGCCCGCATCTACGACTGGTTCCTCGGCGGCACGCACAACTACGCCGTGGACCGCGAGTTCGGCAAGAAGGTGCTGGCGGGCTTCCCGATCGTCCGCCCGATCGCCCGGTCGAACCGCGCCTGGATGAACCGCGTCGTCCGCGCCGCCGTCGACGCCGGGCTGCGGCAGTTCCTCGACCTGGGGTCCGGAGTGCCCACCGTGGGCAACGTGCACGAGGTCGTGCGGGAGGCGCTGCCCGAGGGGGAGCAGGCGACGGTGGTCTACGTCGACTACGAGGAGGTCGCCGCCGCGCACGCCCGCATCACCCTGGACCAGCAGGAGGTCACCGACTGGGTGAGCTTCGTCCAGGGCGATCTGCGCGAACCCGAGCGCATCCTCAGCGATCCGGAGACCAAGCGGCTGATCGACCCCTCTCGGCCGGTGTGCGTGCTGCTGGTCGCGGCACTGCACTTCCTCGGCCCCGACGACGCGCCCGTCGATCTGGTCGCGCGCTACCGCGAAAAGCTCGTGCCCGGCAGCTGGCTCGCCATCTCCCACGTGACGATGGACGACATCCCCACCGAAGAGGTGTCCGGCGCGCTGAAGGTCGTCGAGGCGTACAAGAGCACCAGTAACCCGTACTGGGTGCGGACCCGTGACGAGATCGGGGAGTTCTTCGGGGACTGGCGCCTCATCGAGCCTGGACTGGTCCACCTGCCCGACTGGCGCCCCGACGCGACCCAGGAGCTCGCGGCGGACGACGACGAGGCGCGGCCCTACGTCTGGGGAGGCATCGCCGAGCGGCCAGCGCCCGCGCGACTTCGCCGGACCCGCTGAGATATCGATCTTGGTGACCTTGGCGAAAGAGGTGTCACATAACCGGCGTTGTTGCCATACTGGTTCCCGGCACCGAGTTTGTCCGGACTCGTGCGAAGGGGGACTGGGTGGACGAGTACCGCTTGCAGGACAAGGCCGACGCGAGGCGGCTGCTTCGCGAGCTGCATGCCAAGGAGCCGCATCACTCGGGGCCCGTGGAGAGGGCCAGGGACATCGCGAGGCCCACCGGCGCGGGCTCGGCCGAACTGGTGGGCGAGGACGGCGGCCGCATCGAACTCGACCCGGGGGAGATCGCCGCCGCGGAGGCGGAACTCGGCAGGCGGTACGACGAGCTGGCCGGGTTGCTCGAGCGGGCAAGGGAACTCGAAGCGCCGCTCCAGGACGGGAGCGGCCCGGTCTCGGTGCACCTGCGGCAGGCCTTCCACCTGCGGGGTTCGGCCGAGTTCGGGGTGCAGGCGACCCTCCGGGACTACCTGGACGAGCTCTCCGCGCTGCGGGACGCGATCCGGCAGGCGGCCGCCGGTCATGAGCAGAACGACGCCGAGGCGAGGGCCGCGCTCGGCGCGCTCCGCGCCGAGAACGACAGATGAGGCAGCCGGATGGGTTCTGAGTATCTGCCGTACAACACGCATCGCAAGCACCGGTACTACTCGGAGGATCATCCGCCGACGGCGAGCCAGCGGCGGCGCCTCCGGCGGCTGCGCCAGATCCGCGCGGCGAACCAGCGTGACGCGGCCTTCGGAAAGATCAACTGGGCGGCCTACGAGCACCGGCAGCTCTGGGACATGATCAACACCGCGGACCCGGCCGCGATGGGCGGGGCCGCCCACCGCTGGGCCCAGCTCGCCCTCGAAGTGGACTCGGCCACCGCCGAGGTCCACAAGACCGTGCAGAAACTGCTGCTGTCCTGGCGCGGCGGGTCGGCCGTGCGGGCGGCGGAATCCGCGTCGAACCTCACCGCATGGGCCGCCGACGCCAGTTCGTCCATCCGGCAGGTCGGCGAAGGGCTCGACACCTACACGAGCGCGGTCGTCGAGGCGCGGCATCAGATGCCCGAACCGGTGTACTACTCGGCGGAGCGCCAGTTCCGCGAAGGCTACGACGTGAACGCGAGCGGCCCCGACGCCGCGCTCCTCGCCGACCAGCTGCTCGACGATCACCTGCCCACGAAACGGGAGGCGACCAAGGCCAAGGCCGAGGCCGTCCGGGTGATGGAGCGGTACGAGTCGGCCAGCAAGGGCGTGCACGACACGCTGCCCGCGTTCCGGGACGCACCCGACGTGGTGGCCGGGGGGCCGGGCGGCGCGGGGGGCTCCGGGGGAGGCGGCGCCGGAGGCCGCGGCACGGCGGCCGCGGACGGCACGGTCGCGTCCTCGGTCCCCGGTGGACCCGGGGCGGGGATGCCGGGGATGTCGGGGATGTCTTCGGGGTTCGGGTCCGGCTCGATGGGCGGCGCGGGCATGTCCGGACCGGGCACGTTCGGCGGCACCGGAACCGGCACCGGGAACCTGACCGCCAGCGGTTACGGCACGACCGGTGTGGCCGGTGGGACAGCCGGCGGCGCGGCCGCGGCGGCCGGGTTGACGGGCACGAGGGGTGCCAGCCCGATGGGCATGGCCCCGATGGGCGCCGGGGGCGCCAGGCCGGGCGAGGGCGAGGGCGAACACCGCAACCGCTACACCGAAGGGCTCGGTCTCGACTTCCTCGACGACGTACCGCCGGCCTATCCGCCGGTGTTCGGCGAATGAAGGAGGAACCGTGGCCTGGCGCGTGAGCACGCTCGACGGAGTGGTGCTCTCCCATCTGGAATTCGACCTGCTGTGGGAGGAGCTCGAGCTCGGCGACCACCCTTACCCGCTGGACGTCCGCTCGCACGGGTTCACCATGGACGAGCGCGACGAACTCGGCGGGCAGGTGTTCGAAACGCTCACGCAGGCCGGGTTGATCGACGGCGAGGACCTCGATCCCGGACTGGAGGAGCGGCTGAAACTGCTTGCCACGCCCAGGTTTTCGGTCGACGCGCTGCTGATCGGCGAGGTGCCGTTGCGCGTGCTGGCCGCCGCGGGCCCGCGGGACGCGGTGCTGGCCGTGCTCGACCACGCCGAACTGGCCCTGCGCCCGTTCCCGCCGGACCAGCTGATCGGCACGGTGGCCGAGGTGGCGGGCGATCTTCCGGCGGGCCCCGGCGGGTCGGTGCGGCTGCCCCGGCAGGTGTTCTCCGAGGCGATGAACGCCTTCGCCGCCAGGGGGCATTCGGGGTTCGAATGGACGCTGTCGCAGGCCGGTGTCAGCGGCCGGGCGACGCGGGCGCTGTCCACGCTGGCGGAATCGCCCCGCACCTGTTCCGGTCAGCTCGCGGCCAACGGGCCCCGCGGCCGGTCTCCGGTCCTGACCCTGCTCGACACCGAAGCGGGCCGCTACGGGCTGACTGTGGACGGCAGGGCGGGCACCCAGTGGGTCACGGTCACCCCGGCCGACACGAACTGGCTGGTCAACCGGCTGGCCGAGTCGATCGACCAGGTCCGCTAGGACCTGTTTGGAAGTGGTTTGCGTGGCGGTGCGGGTGGCGGAACCTCAGGCGGTCCCTGAGAACCCGCGGCGGTGCCGGTTGGCGGCCCACAGCAAGCGGCTCCGCCGCTTCGAAGCACGCACCAGCCGTGCCGGGTCCCCTCCTGGCATGTCCAAAAAGGACCCGTCCACCCCGGCCGCGGCAATTTCCCGGTTTCGCCCTCGTGGCCCGCGATGTACCGCTATCGTCAGGCCTTGTGACAGCGGGGCAGCCGATGGGTTGGGGACCACCGCACCGCCCCCCAGGGAAGGTCGATTCTCTACGAAGGTGGCTGTATGAGCACCCTGACAGCGGAGCAGATCGCGCAGCACGCCTACCAGGCCGGCTTCCGCGGTGATGCACTGACCACCGCCGTGGCCGTGGCGCTCGCCGAGTCCGGCGGGAACGCGCGCGCACACAACGGCACACCGCCGGACAACTCCTACGGGTTGTGGCAGATCAACATGCTGGGGTCGATGGGGCCTGCCCGCAGGCACCAGTTCCACCTCGACTCGAACAACGAACTGTTCAACCCGGACGAGAACGCCAAGGCGGCCTACGCCATTTCCAACCACGGCAAGTCCTTCGGGCCGTGGTCCACCTACACCAACGGTGCGTACCGCAAGCACCTGGCCGAGGCGCGCAAGGCGGCGCAAGACGTCTCCGAGCACCACGGCAAGGGGGGCGGCGGAGGCGGCGGTGGCGGTGGCGGCGGGCACCACCCGGTCAAGAAACCGCACCACGGCAAGGAAGGCGGGCACGGCAAGGGGGGCCGTGACGGCTACTCCGCCGACCCCGAGCAGTTCCACGCCTACACCAAGAAGGCGGACCACATCGCCGCGGAACTGCGTGCGGTCGGCTCGCGCACCGTGCACGCGGTGACCGGGATCGCCAAGGACAGTTTCGGGCAGGTCGGCAGGGAAACCGGATTCTCCGACGCGCTCGGCGACTTCAGCCGCTCGCTGGAGAAGCAGGTCAAGGCCACCGGGCAGCGTGCCCAGGACCTCGGGGAAATGACCACCAAGGCCGCGCAGAGCTACCGGGGACACGAGGACGCGGCGATCCAGGAACTCAAGAGCGCCGACATCTCGGGCGTACTGGGATAGGCAGGAAAGTAGATGGACACCGCAACCATCGCCACGCTTTTCGCGGGCGAACTGAAGACGCACCAGGGCAAGCTCGAGGGCAAGGCGGGCGAGGCGCAGGCCGCGCAGACCGCGCTCGAATCGGCGGCCAGGACGATCATGGAGCAGCACGACGCGCAGCGGAAGGCCGCGCACTCGCTGCTGACGCACTGGGAGAGCAAGGCCGCTTCCGGCTTCGACGGGAAGTCCACGAAGCTCGGGGACGACCTGACCGTCACGGCGGAGGCGAGCGCGCGAGCCGCCAAGATCGTCTCGGAGGTCACCGAGGCACTGGCCGCCCGGCACGGCGCGACCGGCGCCCTCGTCGACGAGTTCGTCCGCCGGGCCGAGTCGCTGCTCAAGGCCGGGTACGCCCTCGCCGGGGCCGCCGTACCGGGTGCCCTGCTCAAGGCGCTGGGCGAGGTCACCGACCTGGCGGGCCGCTACCTCAAGGAATCCTCCGGGCACCTCAAGGACGCCCGCGGCGAGATGGAGGACGCGGCGCGCAAACTGCGGGCACTGGAGAAGGACCTGAACTCCGACGGTGTCGCCGATCCGGGGCAGGCGCACCACAAGCCGGTGCACCCGGGCAAGGGCCACGAGAAGGAGCCCCACAAGGGCCACGGCAAGGAGCCGCACAAGGGCCACGGCAAGGAGCCCAGCAAGACGGATCCGAGCCATTCGGCGAAGGTCGACAAGATCCTTGCCGACGCCCGCTCGAACCTCGGCTACCACGAGGGTCCGAACAACCGGAACAAGTGGGGCCCGACCGGGCAGCCCTGGTGCTCCTACTTCGCCACCTCGATGTGGCGCGACGCCGGTGTGGACATCCCGAAGTACGGGTTCACCGGCGACGTCTACAAGTGGGGCGAGCGGCACCACCTCGCCTACGACCGGCAGGACCTGGCCAAGCAGGCCCGTCCTGGTGACACGATCCTGTTCGGCACCGGGCCGAGCTGGAGTGGCAGCGAGCACATCGGGATCATCGAAAAGGTCGAGGGCAACAAGATCACCACGATCGAGGGCAACTCGAACGACCAGGTGATGCGCCACACCTACACGCTGCCTCGGGACGCGCATCGGTTCTACGGAGGGGTGCACCCGCAATGACGATCACCGGAAGCGCGCGGCGCGACGGTATTTCCGTGGAGGTCGCCCCGGGGGGTGCGCTGCGCGGGCTCGAACTCACCCCGGACGCGCTCCGCGGTGGCGGTCCCCGCCTGGCCCGTTCGATCCTGGCACTGGCGCGTGAGGCCGCTGCGCAGGCGAACGAACGCGCCAAGCACGTCATGGCCGAGGAGCTCGGCGGGCTCGGCAAGGACGATCTCGCCGCACTGGGCCTGAACCAGGAAGCGTCGTTGACCGAGGCCGCGGAGGCCACCACGCCGGACCGGTGGAGGGTCTGATGGACACCGACGAACGCACGATCGACGAGCTGATCGAGATCGCCGATGAGATCCCGGACCGCCTTGGCCTGTCGGCGGGGATGGCCGAACTGCGCGGGACGGCGCGGGGCGAGGGAATCTCGGTGGCGGTGGACGTGCAGGGCATGCTGGTCGACCTGGAGATCGGTGACGAGGCTCTCGCGCTGGGCCCGGAGCGGTTGGCGGCGGAGATTTCGCGGCTGAGCACGGAAGCGGGCACCAAGGTGCTGCGGGAGGGTCTGCGCGCGGTGAAGGCCGGTTGCGTGCCCGCCATCGCCGAGGCGGTCGAGGCGTTCCTCGACATCGAGGAGGAACCCGAAGGGTCCACAGTGGAGGAACCGGTGAAGTCCACAGTGGAAGAACCGGCGCCCGCGCCCCGGCGGGCAAGGCCCGCCGCGGACGACCAGGACGAGGAGGAGGGTTTCGTCCTCCGCCGCGTCTGAACCGACCGAGGATCAGCCGCTCGACCGGGCCGCGCCGAAGGTAGGGTTCCCCGGAGTCCGTCGTGGGTGCGGACAACCCGCCGAGGAGTGAGCCCGGTTGAGCGCTGATCTTGGTACCGGTCCGGCCGGCCCCGTGTTCCGGCCCGTGGTGGGCCGTCCGGGGACGGAGGACCCGCTCGTCGCCTCGCTGGTGGAGGCCTCGGCCCGCACCACGAAGACCGGCCTGCCGAAGGCCACGGTGCTTCTGGCGGTCATCGTGCTGGCCGCTTCCCTGAAAGCCAGGTCCACCCTGTTGCCGCTCTACGCGGTCGCGGTGACGCTTGTCGCGCTGATGTTCTTCGCTCTCGCCTACTCCTCCTGGCGAGTTCCCCCCGAGGCGCGACGGCGACTGGTGCGGGAACCGATGCGCGAGGTGGTCCTGGGCGGCGACGATCTGCTCGAGACGCGGCGGTCGGTGTACGTCCGGCTTGCCCCCGACAGCTGGCACCGGATACGTCTGGGTTCGGTGGTCCGGGACTTCCTCGCGCGGGAACGGCGCGTGTTCGTGCTGGGCCCGGACGAATCCGGACGGGCGCTGGTCTTCCTTCCCGGCTCGCCGGTCGCGGGGCTGGCGAAGACCCGGCGGGAACCTCCGCGCGAGGCGAAGCCGGTGCCGGGGCTGCCGTGGCAGCCCGGGGCCCCCAAGGACGACCCGGTGCTGCGGGCCCTGGTTCGCTACCAGCGGCGTCTTCTCCTGGCGGTCGCCGCGTTCCTGATGCTCGTCGCGGTCTGGGTCGCGCTGTACCTGCCCTCGCAGCTCACGCGGCTCGGCGACGATGCCGGCCTCACCGGCATGTTCCTGCTCGTGTACGCCGCGGTGCTGGTCTACCTGGCGGGCAAGCTCCTGGTACGGCGGTCACGGGTCGGCAAGGCGGCTCATGCGCTCGACTGGACACCGCTGCGCGTCACGTTGGACTACGAGCCACCCCGGGACAAACGGGCGCTCACCATTCCCGGCCGGGTGTGGGCACCCGACGGAACCCAGACTCCGGTACAGCTGCTCAACGTCACGATCAACCTCGCGATGGCCGCCTACCTGTCCGGGCAGCTGTGGGTCATCGGTGCTCCCGAGAAGGGCAGCCTCCTGATCGGACTGCCCGGTTATCCGACGCTCGGCTCGGCCAGGCTCGGCCTGCCGCGCTGAGTCCCGATATCGGACAAAGGGAAGGTAAAGTGCGCTCGGCCCCGCCGTGGTGCGCGGGAACGTCCACGGCAGGAGTGATCCCGGGTGCACGCTGACCTCGGTACCGATCCGGTTCCGCGCGAATCCGGGATGGCGGTGTTCCGGCCGGAGGTGGGGCGGCCCGGTGCGGAGGAGCCGCTGATTCCCCCGCTGGTGGCGGCCTCGGCGCGCAGGACGCGCCGACTCGCGGTGTGGCTGCCCCCGTTCGTGGCGTTCGTGTTCCTCCCGTTGTTCCTGGGGGGTGAAGACGTCCTGCTCCTGGTCGCGCAAGTGATCTTCACGGCGGTCCTGCTCGCCGTCTGGTACTCGTTTCTCAAGGTGACACCGCGTGCTCGTCGGCGGTTGCTCCAGTCGCCGGTACGCGAGATCGTGCTGGGCGACGGCGATCTGCTCGAGACCCGGTACGCGTTGTGGATGCGGCTTGCCGGGGAGGCGGGTGATCGCTGGTACGCCCTTCGCCCTGGCGGGGTGGTCCGGGACTTTCTCGCCACCGAACGCCGTCTCTTCGTGCTCGGCCCGGACGACTCCGGCCGGGCGCTGGTCCACCTCCCCGGCTACGTTGCGCCGTTGATCGTGCGGACCCGGCGGGAACCGGCGCGCGGGGCGAAACCGGTGGCGGCACTACCTCGCCGGTTCGGTGCCCCCAAGGACGACCGGATCCTGCGGACCTACGTCCGCCACCAACAGGTCACCGGGTTGGCGTTCTCGGTGACCCTGCTGCTGTTGCTGTCCTGGCTGACGCTGAGCAGCCTGTCTGGCCCGGCCGCGGTGAACACGCCTTCCGGCTGGTGGTTGATCGCGATGGACCTGGTCGCACTGCTCGCGCTCGTTCGGTTCATGGCCCGGCTGGCTCGTTTCGGCAAGGCTTCCCACGCGATCACCTGGACCCCGCTCGCGGTCACCTTCGACGTGGCGCTTCCCCGCGGGAAGAGGATCGTGTCCCTGTCCTGCCGGGTGTTGCTTCCCGACGGGAAGCAGCGAAAGGCCCGGCTGTTCATGACCACGGTGGATCTCGCCGCGGCCGCGTACCTGTCTGGGCAGTTGTGGGTGATCGGTGCTCCCCAGCAGGGCAACCTCCTGATCGGCCTGCCCGGTTTCCCAGGGACCGGACTGGCCAAGCTCGGCCGTCTAGCATGAGGCCGTGAACAGCAGGCCGGACAAGGAATCCCCCGCCACCCTCTCGTTCCCGACCAGGGCGGTGCACGCCGGGAACGCGGTCGACCGGGGGTCGGGCGCCATCCGGACGCCGATCGTGATGGCGAACTCCTACGCGCTGCCCGAAGACCCGTCCCAGGTGAGCTGGTCCGGTACCGACATCCCGCTGTACACCCGCAACTCGGGCGCCAACCAGCTCGCCCTGCAGGACAAGCTCGCCGCGCTCGAAGAGGGGGAAGACGCCGTCGCGCTCGCGAGCGGGGTCGCCGCGCTGCACGCGGTGTTCTTCACGCACCTGCGCAGCGGTGACCACATCGTGGTCTCCGACGTGACCTACGAGGCGACCTGGCGGCTGTTCGCCGAGATCCTGCCCGCGAAGTACGGGATCGAAGCCACCTTCGTCGACAGCAGCGATCTCGCCGCCGTCGAGGCCGCGATCCGCGACAACACCCGGCTCGTGCACGTCGAGGCGATCGCGAACCCGACCACCAGGGTGACCGACGTCGCGGCCTGCGCCCGGATCGCCCACGCCGCCGGGGCCCTGCTGGTGGTGGACTCGACGTTCACCCCGCCCCCGCTGTACCGGCCGCTCGCCGACGGTGCCGACCTCGTCGTGCACTCATTGACGAAGTACATCAACGGGCACGGCGACGCGATGGGCGGTGCGGTGATCGGCGCCCGCCAGCTGATCGGCTCGATCAAGTCGGAGGCGATGGTCGACGTGGGCGGGGTGATCTCCCCGTTCAACGCCTGGCTGATCTCCCGCGGCGCGGTCACCCTGCCGCTTCGCCTCACGCAGCACCTGACCTCCGCGCGCCGGGTCGCCGAATTCCTCGCCGCCGATCCGCGGGTCGCGTTCGTCGAATACCCCGGGCTGCCTTCGCACCCGCAGCACGAACTCGCCGCGCGGCAGTTCGGCGGACGCGGTTTCGGCGCCATGATGGCCTTCGCGGTCAACGGCGATCCCGCCATGCAGAACCGTTTCGTGGCGAACCTGCGCCTGATCACCTCCGCCGTCTCCCTCGGACACGACGAATCGCTCATCGTCCACGTGGGCACCGAGGGGCCGCGGGTGGCGGCCTATCCCGAGCCGTTCCGGAAGTGGGGGCACCTGCGTTTCTCGGTGGGCCTGGAAGACCCGGACGACCTGGTCGCCGATCTGGCCGCCGCACTGGACGCGACCTTCGGACGGTAAAGGGCACCGAAAGCACCGTCCACTTTCCGTGTTGTACCCACCACTCTCGGCTCGCGACCGGTATCGTCTCCTTCGCGATCTTCGGCTCTGGGGGGACGACATCGTGAACGCGATCGTGTTGCCGCGCTATGCCTTCGTCAAGGCGTGGGAAACCGGCGGTTACGGAAAACCGCATCCGGTCATCGGTACGGATGACCTGTGGCTCGACGGCTCCGCGAAAAAGCTGTTGCGGCGCGAGGTCGACGGCCTGCTGGAAAAGGCGGGTGCCGCGGTCGACGGCGTGCCGACACCGGAATTCCGGCGGAAGCTCGCGGTGCTCGCCCGTCCGGAGCGGGAGTGCTACGCCTGGATCTCGCACCACGGCGAGCCCGGTGCGGCGCTGGTCGCGGCGGTCGGCGGGGAGGCGGTGCGGCTGGTGCGTGACGAGAAGAGCGTGGTCCTCGACGCGGCGCGGGCCGACGATCTGGCCCGCACGCTCGTCGACGCGCTGCCCGATGCCCGAGCCGCGGATATCGGTGAAATCGTCATTCCCGTGTCGCAGTACTCCGCGAGGGGCCCGGCGACTTCCGAGGACTATGAACTGACGATGGAGACTCGCCAGCAGAGGCCCGATCCGGCTGCCCAGGTGCGGGCGCTGATGAACGCACCGCGCAGTGGCATGCACCAGTTGGCCGCGGCCGCCCGCGACCGGAGCGGGCAGCGGCGTCGCGGTCGGCCGGTCACCGTGATCGACCTCGTCGAGGCGGGCCGGATCCTGAGCTACGTCGCGCAGCCACCGAACGGGGAGCCCATGCTGCACTGCCTTTCGGGCACCCGCCGTGCACTGCTCTCCGCCCTCACCGCAGGCTAGTTCCGCGGCGTTTTTGCAGGTGAGAGGGCACCGGCCGGTAATGGCCGGTCGGCTGGCCTGGTCAGGTGTGCGGTACGAGACCAGCGTTGACGGCGCAACCGAACAACCGGGGAGCCGTTATGCCGACGACCGCAACGACCGACCAGCCGACCGTCACCGCGCTCACCGATCGGGAACGCGAAGTGCTCCGCGTGGTCGGCCGAGGCCTGACCGACGCCGAGATCGCTGCCGCCCTGGCCATGTCCGTGGACGCTGTGGCCGGACATCTCGAGCGGATCCTCGCCAAGCTCGGGCTGCGCGACCGCTGCGCCGCCATCGTCCACGCCTTCGACAGCGGGTTGGTCGTGCCAGGCCAGGATTCGCGCCGGTACCCGGCGAGCCCGGTGCCCCAGCCCGTACGGATCTCCGTGCTCGGCCCCCTGCGGGTCTGGCACGACGGACAGCTCGTGGACGTGGGGCCCGCGCGTCAGCAAGCCGTGCTGGCCGCGCTGGCGCTGTGCCCGGACCGTGCGGTCAGCAGGCAGGAACTGCTCGACGGCGTGTGGGGGCTGGAGCCGCCGAACGCGAACGTGGTGCCGGTCTACATCTACCGGCTGCGCAAGATCCTGCACCGCGACGGCAACCCGGACTCGGTGATCAAGCGTGACCGGTGCGGCTACCGGCTCGCACGCGGTGCCGTGCAGGTGGACGTGACGCGCATGGAGGAACTCGTCACCGCGGCGGAGGCGGCCGCGCGAGCCGGGGAAGTGGACGAGGCCGTGCGCGCCTGCTCGCAGGCTCTGGACCTGTTCGCCGGTGAGCCACTGGCAGGCTTGCCCGGGCCGTTCGCCGAACTGGAACGCCTGCGGTTCACCGAGCGCAGGATCACGCTGGCACAACGAAAACTGGACTGGCAGCTGAGTCTGGGGCAACACCGCGAGGCGGTCGCCGAACTGTCCGCACTGGCCGCGGAACAGCCGCTGAACGAACCGGTCGCCGTGATGCTGATGCGCGCACTGGCCCGCGGCGGCCGGCGCGCCGAAGCACTGGCCGTGTTCGACCGCATCCGCCGCCATCTCGCCGAGAACCTGGGCGTGCCCCCGGGCGAGACGCTGCGGCGGACGCGACTGGCGGTGCTGCGCGACGACCGCGTCGGCATCGGCGCCGCTCCGGGGAGGACCACGGTGAAGACGGCCACCGGGTCGTGTTGAGAGCGCTTCAATGAGAAGGTCGGCTTGCGCGTAGCTACACGGCCACCGACCGAGGGGAAAGCCGAACCGTGTCCACCTTCCAGACCGAAGTCGAGCGGAAGCGGGAGCTGAACGGCGATATCGGCGCGGTGAAGGCGCGGGTAACGCGGTGTGGATACCTCGAACTGGGTACGAGTGTCGAAGTCGACGCGTACTACAGCCGCCCGGATCGCGACTTCCTGGCCACCGTCGAATGCCTGCGGGTCCGGCAGCGGGACGGGTTTGCCGAAATCACGTACAAACCGTCCTCGACGGCGGAAACGCACAGCAGCGAGGACATCATCGCCAAACGGGAGACCAACGTCGTGCTCGCCGGTGACGACCAGGCGACGGTCGCGAACGACCTGTTGGCCGTACTGGGCATGGTGCCGCTTTGTGAGGTGCGGAAAACCAGGACGACCTACCGGCATCCTGGCCGGAGCGAAATCACCGTCGCGTTCGACGCCGTCGCCGGTGTCGGCGATTTCCTGGAAACCGAGGTCCTCGCCGAGAACGTGGACGAGGCTTCCAGGCTTCTCGACGAGGTGGAACGGCAACTCGGCCTCACCGGGTACGCGATCGTGAAGCTGCCCTACCGCGATCTCGTCCTCCGGCACCAGTGACGGTCAGGGGCGCTGCTTGGCGTTTTCGACGAGCGCGACGGCGGCGCGTGGGTCCTCGACTTCGACGACCAGGCGGGCGTAGCGTTCGTCGGCCAGTTCGATGACCACGGCCTTGGCCGGATCGTGAACGTCCCAGAAGACGCGTTCGCCGTCGAGGTGGAAGGTGCCCGCGGTGATCACGCCCGGCAGGTACGCCCCAGGCGCGCGGATGCCCTTGGGTTCCTTGGCGATGCCGGGGTCGGCGGTAGCGCCGCGGACGTTGGCCAGCGGGATGGTCAGGCTGCTTTTGAGCGCCCAGAGCTTGTCCAGCCCCTCGATGGTGACGACCAGGTCGTCGCCGTCGATGTCGATCCGTGCCATGTGATGCTCCTTCATCGGGTTTCGAACCGCTGTGCCAGCGCGGTGGAATCGGATTCGGTGGGTGAGCCGGTGGCCCTGGCGCGCAGGCGCAACCCGAGCAGCGCCGCGGTGAACGCGCTCACGTCGGAGGTGTCCGAGCCGGGCAGGACGGCGCCGAGGGCCAGGTCGAGGACTTCCAGGGCCTCGCCGACCAGCGCGGCGACCTCCGTGTCCGAGGGCGCGCGCTCGACGGCCGCCAGGAGCAGCAAGTCCAGCTCCGCCTCCGCCACCAGGCGAGAGGCCTGCACCGGTCCGTCCGCCTCGGCGAGAGCGCTGCCGAGGGGGCGCACCTCGTCGTCCACGTGCCGCCGCAAGGCGCGCAGGTACAGCCCCCGTTTGCTGCCGAAGGTCTTGTACAGGCTGTTGCGGTGTACTCCGAGGTGGCTGACCAGGTCGTCCACGGACACCCCGTCATAGGCCCGCTCCGCGAACAGCGCGGCCGCGGCGCGCACCACCTCGTCTTCGTCGAACCCTCTCGGCCGGCCCATGACGCGACCCTAGACGGTTCAGGAACGAACGGTCAAGAACGATCGTTCCTGAACTCGGCGTCAGCGCACGGTGGGCGTGTTGCTGAACGACGCGAAGCGCCATGCGTCGCCGTCGTTGACCGCGACCACCGTCAGCAGTCCGATGGGTCGTATCCGCGGCGCGTTCTCGCCGGGAAACAGCACTGTGCCGCTGCCGTGCAGGAGCACCACGTTCGGCGCGACGGGCTGCGACTCCATCGGGGCGACGCCGAGCCGTGTGCCCCGGAAGTCCGATTCGAAGAGCTTCTGATGGGACTCGGCGATGGCCCGTCGTCCGATCAAGCGCATCCCGGATTGCGTGACATAGCGGGCGTCGTCGGTGAAGGCCGCGGCGTAGTCCGCCCCGTCGCCGCGCGCCCAGGCGTCCTCCATGGTCTGGAGCAGTTCGCGGAGGGCCGTCTCGTCTTCCTTGGTCAGGCCTGCCTGTCGCATCGTGCCTTCGCCCCCCCTGTCTCTAAGATGATCCCAGCCAGTGAGTCTTCCCGCATTCGGGAAATCTCGATGGATCGAATAATCCTGTTGGGAGGAAGAGTTGTCAAGTCGCGACGAGGTCATCGCCCGGCTGACCGAACTCATGCGGGGCGCCTCGACGTACCGGCTGCTCATGCACCAGGTGATCGCGGACCGGCTCGGCCTCATCATGACCGACCTGAAGTGCCTGGACGCCGCCCGCGACGAGCCGCGCCTCACCCCGGGCCGGCTGGCCGAGATCACCGGCCTGAGCACGTCGGCGACGACCGCCGCCCTAGACCGCCTGGAGCGCCGCGGCTTTGTCCGGCGCATCCGCGACGAACACGACCGGCGCCGCGTGTTCGTGGAGTCCACCGGACAGCACGAGGCGGAAACGGCACGGCTGTTCTCGCCGCTGGTCACCGCGACCACCGCGATCCTGGACAACTACACCGACGAGCAACTGGCGCTCATCACCGACTTCCTCGAACAGCTCAACGCCGTCAACGCGCAGCTCACCAGGCAACAAAAGGAGTCCCGTCCCCGGCCGTGAGGGGCCCCTCACGGCGCGGCGGCGCCACCGGACCGGCGCAGCCGGGACGACCTCGTCCGTGCCGCGAGCGAGTCAGGACAGGTTCTGGACCGGCGGGAGACCGCGTTCGGTGAAGACCTTCTTCGCCACGAGCGTGGCGTTGATCGAGCGCGGAATCCCGGCGTAGACGGCCGAGTGAAGCAACGCCTCGGCGATCTCGGTGGTGGTGAGACCGACGTTCAACGCGGCGTTG
Source organism: Amycolatopsis cynarae (assembly GCF_026802195.1). NCBI lineage: Bacteria > Bacillati > Actinomycetota > Actinomycetes > Pseudonocardiales > Pseudonocardiaceae > Amycolatopsis > Amycolatopsis cynarae. The sequence continues at coordinate 220,629 of NZ_CP113836.1, forward strand.
ACGTGTACGTCGAGTTCGATCTCGCAGCCGCCGAGTGCGGTGAGGACGCCGAGGGTGACCAGTTGCCGGTCGCGCGGCGACAGTTCGGGTCGGGCGTACATGTCGCCGAACGCCCAGGCGACCACCTGGTGGCCGAGTTCCGGCGAGACGGCGGCGAGCGAGTCGACCACCCGCTGTCCGGCTTCGCCGTCGACCTCGTTCAGCACCTTCAGGCCGTGCTCGTAACGATCTCCGCGATTCATGGGTTTCTCCCGGTTCCTGGGTTTGTGTTCGGGTTCGTGTTCCGTCGCCAAGCTTTGCCGATCTCGCCGCGCTCTCCGCGTCAAAGGCATGGGAAGCTATGTTTCCGATGCTTCGGAGGCATGGATGGAACTGAGACTGCTGGGCTATGTGGTCGCGATCGCCGAGGAGGGGAGCATCAGCGGGGCCGCGCGCCGCCTGCACCTGACACAGCCGACGCTGAGCCGTCAGCTCCGTGAGCTGGAACGACGGCTCGGGACGGCGTTGTTCGAGCGCGAGGGCAGGGGGCTGGTCCCCACACCCGCCGGTGAGACGCTGGTTTCCCGGGCGGGGAGAGTGCTCGCCGAGGCGGAGGCCGCGCTGGAGGAGGTGCGGCTCGCGGGCGAGGGCCTGGCCGGACGATTCACGGTGACGTTCGCCGGTTCGGGGATCAACGGTCCGCTGGGCGGCGTGCTCGGCCGGTTGCGGCGTGAGATGCCCCGCGTCGAGCTGCGTTTGGTGGAGAGCTTCAACGACGCCGAGATGTCGGACGGCGTTCTGGACGGCCGGTTCGACATCGCCGTCCAGCGCCTGCCGTCACGCGATGGGCGCCTGGCCGTGCGGGCCTGGTGGCGCGAGCCGCTCAGCCTGTTCCTGCCCGAGGCGCATCCGCTGGCGCACCAGCCCGGCCCGGCCCCGCTGACCGCGCTCGGCCAGGTGCCGCTGGTGGTGTGGCCGCGCGAGGTTTCCCCGCATTCGCACGACGAGATCCTCGCGCTGTGCGACCAGGCAGGCGTGGCCCCGCGCATCGGCGCGGAGGGCCGCAGCGTGCAGACGGTGCTGGCCCTGGTCGCCGCCGGCTTCGGTGCGGCGGTGATGTCCGATTCCCACCGCGCGCTCCGGCGTGTCGGCGTGCGCGCGCGGCCCCTGGAGGGCACGTCGACGACCCTGCACCTGGTGTGGCGTGCGGCCGACCGGAACCCACTCCTGAAGCGCTTTCGCGCCGTACTCGGAGCGGTGGAACCGGCGGAGGACCGCTGACGGCTCAGCGCAGTTCTCGGATGCGCACCAGGTTTCCGGCCGGGTCGCGGAAGGCGCAGTCGCGCATCCCGTACGGCTGCTCCATCGGTTCCTGGACGACCTCGGCTTCCGCGGCCTGGATCTTGTCGAAGGTGCCGTCGAGGTCGCGGGTGGCCAGCAGGATCCAGCCGTAGGTGCCCTTGGCCATCATCTCGGCGATGGTGTGGCGCTCGCTCTCGGTGATGCCGGGGTCGGCGCCCGGCGGGGCCAGGAGGATGGACGTGCCGGGCTGGCCCGCGGGGCCGACCGTGATCCAGCGCATCTTGCCCTCGCCGACGTCGCTGCGGACCTCGAAGCCGAGGATGTCGCGGTAGAAGGCCAGCGAGGATTCCGGGTCGTCGTGCGGGAGAACGGTCGTGTTGATGGTGAGGTCCATGGCGGTCACGCTAGCCGCAGCTGTCCGGCGCTGGTGCCCTGAAGGTCGCCTCCGGGGTCATCAACGCCCTCAAGGCCACCTTGAGGGCACAGCCCTGCTCCGAGCTCCCGGTCGATCCGGTCCTGGACGCGGCGCAGCCGCGCGAGGTCGTTCAGGCGCTGCGCCTCGGTGAGCGCGCGCCCCCACGAGGGGTGACACATCCCGGAACTCCTTCCGTCGTTGTGGGGCGGGTCAGCTCACCGCCTGCTTGACGAGGGCGGCGATGCGGGCTTCCACTTCGGGGGTCATCTTCGTGAGGGCGAAGGCGGTGGGCCACATCGCGCCGTCGTCCAGCCCCGCCTGGTCGCTGAAGCCGAGCGTGGCGTAGCGCGCCTTGAACTTCTCGGCGCTCTGGAAATGGCAGACGATCTTGCCGTTCAGCGCGTAGGCGGGCATTCCGTACCACAGCTTGGGTTCGAGCGCCGGGGCGTTCGCGGTGACGATGTCGTGCACGCGCTCGGCCAGAACGCGGTCCGAGTCCTGCAGCTCGGCGATCTTGGCGAGCACCTCCTCCTTCGCCTCCGCTGCCTTGTCCGCGCGCGACTTGCGGCCCGACTCCTTCTTCATCTCCTGGGCGCGGTCCTTCATCGCGGCCCGCTCTTCGGCGGTGAATCCCTCGTAGGTGCTTTTCTTGCCGGTGCGGCTCATGGCCGATTCCTCTCCAGGGTCGTGCTGCACAAGGGCGGTGTTCGGTGTCAGTTTCGGTGTCACTGCCGGGTCGACGCGATCGGAGCGGTTTCCCAGGTGAACCCGTCCGGGTCGGTGAACGGATCGGCGGCGCCGCCGATCGCGATCCGGTGCGATCCGCTGCCCTCGGGGGAGACGCCGGCATCCTTGGCGAGGGCGCGGCGCCGGTACAGCGCGAGTTTGACGGGGCCGGACGAGGCGAACTCGACGTACATGCGGCCGAAGCTCTTCGCCACGGTGAGGCCCCGCTCCAGGTAGAACCGCTTGCTCGCGGCCACGTCGGCGACTCCCAGCAGCAGCACGACGGAGTCGATCCGCCGGGTGGCCGGGCCGGTGTCCTTCTTCGCCGAGGTCGCCACCTTCCAGATCGTCCCGTCCGGGGCCTCGATGACCCCGCCATAGCCCCACATCGACTTCGTGACGGGCTTGAGCGCCGTTGCCCCGGCGTCGAGCGCGGCGTCGATCAGGGCGTTGACATCGGCAGGCTGGGGCACCGTCAGTGACAGGGTGAACCCGCGGAAGCCGGTGGCCGGTTCCCGCGAGGCCCGCAGGCGCAACTGGGTGTCCAACCCGAAGGCGTTGGCGTAGAAGCGTTCGGCGGCCGCCGGGTCGGCCACTTCGAGGGTGATGTTGTCGATGGAGGTCATGACGGCAACGCTAGGTGCGACCCGGTAACCGGCGCTTCTTGATTCCTGACCGGTCTGGACGGGACGGGCTCCACCCCCGCGTCCTGTCCGGAGTGGACGGTGACGGCGGATTTCCGCCAGCGTTCGAAAGTGATCATTTCTACGGTCACCGGTATGGGAACCGATCTCGCGGCAGAACCCGCACGAGCCGTTGGTCTTCGTGGTCCGGTTGTGCTTTACCTGGCGCTGGCGGCGGCCTTGGCCACGGCGGCGATCTATCCGCTCCAGCCCGCCATCGCCGAGGTGGCGGTGTCGCTGGGATCGTCGTCGACGGCGGTCGGCACGGCGTTGGCGTGTGGTCCGGTCGGCTACCTGTGCGGGCTCGCCCTGCTGGTTCCGCTGGTCGATCGATTCCCACCCCGGTCCGTGCTGGCCGCGCAGCTCACAGCCCTGGCGGTCGTGGTTGGAGTGACCGCGGCCGTTACGACGGCATGGCTGCTGGGTTTGTGTGTTCTGCTCATCGGAGCGTTTTCCTCGGCCGGTGCCGGTCTCAGCTCGGTAGCTGGACGCCTGGCCGGCGCGGGCCGCCGTGCGACCGTGCTGGGCATCGTCACGGCAGGGATCTCGGCGGGCATCCTGGCCGGTCGCATCCTTGGTGGCTGGTTGGCCGACACGGTCGGCTGGCGCGCGATGTTGCTGATCTTCGCTGCCGCCTGCCTCACGATCGCGGGCTCTGCCTTGCTGCTACTCCCCACGGTGGGAGGGGGTTCGCAGGTCGGTTACTTCTCGGCTCTTCGGTCGATGCCGGGTCTGTACGTGCGCTTCGCGACCCTGAGGCTGGCCGCGGCACGGGGCACGGCATGGTTTTTCGCGTTCTGTGCCATCTGGGCGGGACTGGCGGTCGCGCTGTCCGGGGCACCTTTTCACTATCCGGCCGAACGGATCGGCCTGTATGCGCTCGCCGGCCTGGGCGGGATCATCGCGACGCGGGTTGCCGGGGTGCTCACCGACCGGCTGGGGGCGCGCGCCGTGATTCTGATCGGCCTGACCCTGGCCGGTGTCGCCGCCGCGGTGCTGGGCTTCGTCCTGGGCAGCCCCGCGGTAACGGCCGTCTGCCTGGCACTGTTCGACGCCGGACTGTTCGCCGCGCAGGTCGCCAACCAAAGCACCGTACTGGCTATCGACCCCCAGGCGCCGGCCCGGTTCAACAGTGCCTACATGATCGTCTACTTCCTCGGCGGGAGCCTGGGCTCTGCCTTCGGTGCCGCGGCGGTGGCCTGGCTCGGCTGGCCGGGAACGGCCATCGTCACCGTCGCTGCCATCGCGCTCGGCGCGGCGATCACTCTCGCCGCTCGGTAAAACTGAGGGCTGACGCCGTACGTGCGCTTGAAGGCGGCGGACAGCGCGAAGGCGCTGCCGTAGCCCACCTGACGAGCGACCGCGCCGATCGTCGAATCCGGTTGGCGGCGCAGGAAATCCGCGGCGAGGGCGAGCCGCCAACCGGCCAGGTAGGTCATCGGCGGCTCGCCCACGGCCTGGGTGAACCGCCGGGCCAGTGTGGCGCGCGAAACGCCGGTTCTGGCCGCGAGGGTGTCCACCGTCCAGGGTTCGGCGGGCTGGTGCTGCAGCAGCCACAGGGCCCGGCCGACGATCGGGTCGCCGTGCGCGCGGTACCAGGCGGGCGCCTCGCTGCCGGGGCGGTCGAACCAGGTGCGCAGCGAAGCGATCAGCAGCACGTCGAGGAGCCGGTCCAGGACGGCTTCCTGGCCGGGCACGTCCTTCACGATCTCCTCGGCCAGCAGCGAAACAAGTGGACTGGACCACTCGGCGGCGGGCAGCACGATCAGCTTCGGCAGCGCGGCGAGCAGCCGGCCGCTGACCTCGCCCGCCATCCCGTAGGTGCCGGTGAGGAGCACGACCGGGCCGTCGGCGCCGTGACCCCAGGTGCGCACGCCGGTGCCGGTGAGCGTGTCGAGGTGCCCGCCGTCCGGGGTACGGCACTCCTGGCCGGGCGAGATGACCGCCTGCGGTGGGGTCGAGGGATCGTCGGCGACGAGGTACGGATCGGGGCCGCGGGCGATGGCGATGTCGCCCTCGCCCAACCGCGCGGCCTCGCCGTCGTCCGGTACCACCCAGGCTTCGCCGCGCACCAGCGCGATCAGCGTTACCGGCGCGCGGTCTTCGATGCGCAGCGACCAGGGTGGGGTGAGCACGGACCGGAGCAGGAACGCCCCGTGCGCGCGGGGGCCGTCCAGAAGCGCCGCGAGGGGGTCCACGCCGTCGAGCGTAGACGGTGAAACATGGATTCGAGCGATTCGGCCATGGAGGGTGCCACTCATCGCTGCTTGGCTGGGTGCCATGACCGTCATCGGATCGAACGGTGCGTCGGGGAGGGCCGCGATGACCGCTGTTGCGACTGTCGTGCTGGTGGCCGCGCTCATCGCGGCCGGGTTGCTCGCCGGACTCTTTTACGCCTACGCGTGCTCGGTCATGCCGGGGCTCGCCCGTGGCGACGACCGCACGTACGTGGAGGCGATGCGCGGGATCAACCTCGCGATCATCAACCCGGTCTTCATGCTGACCTTCCTGGGCGCGCCACTGGCCGCGGGCGCCGCCGTCGTGCTGCACCTGGCGCCGGACGTGCGCCCGGCGCTGCCGTGGGTGGTGGCGGGTTTCGCGCTGCTGGTGGCGATGCTGGTGATCACCGGAGTGGTGAACGTTCCGCTGAACAACGCACTGGAGAGCGGCACCAGCGACTACGCCGGACTGCGGGCTCGGTTCGAAACGGTGTGGGTGCGGTGGAACCTGGTCCGCGCGGTGGTCTCGACCGGGGCCTTCGGCTGCCTGGTCGCCGCACTCCTGGCCCGAAGGGGATGAGCTTGTTCACGGCGTGTGGTTCAGGGCGGCGGCCAGGGCGTCGAGGTGATCTCCGACGGGGCCCGCGGTGAGCATGCCGCTGCCCGCTCCGGCCAGTTCCTGCGCGGCCGGGGCGAGTTCGCTGCGGGCGCGCCGCATCAGGTCCCGGTCGCCCAGCCTGATCGCGGCACGGCCGGTGAGGCACCACAGCGCCTCGAACAGCAGATCGCGCGGCGGTTCCGGAACCCGGAGCAGCGCGGCGGCCGCATCCGCCGGGCGGTCCCGCGCCAGCAGCACGTGCGGGCGCGCCCAAGCCGCGTAGGGGCCCCAGTCGGTGTCGTCGCCGAAATCGGCCGGGAGGCCGTGCCATACCCGCAGGCACAACAGCGCCAACGGAAGCAGGCCGTCTTGCACCCCGGGCATCCCGGCACCGCTCAACTGCGCGGCCGCAGCGCGGAAGGCGGCCTCCGCGGCCTGCGGCGGCCCGGTCGCCGCCGACCGCAGCGCCCGGTACCAGGCGGTGAACACACCGGCCAGTGGGCGTTCGTGCCGTTCGGCGAGCCGGTCCGTCGCGGCGGCGTGCTCGTCGGCGACGGCGAAGTCCGCGAGCGCGGCGCGAGCCTGGACGCGGATGAGATGACCGAGGATTTCGAACGTCACCAGGCCATGCCGGGCGGACAGCGCGACGAGTTCGACGCCGATCTCGTCTCGCTCGGGGGCGAGGCCCGCGCGGTGGAAGGTCTGCATGAACACGCCGTTCAGGGCGAAGGCCAGCAGGGCCGGATCACCCAGCCGTCGCGCGATCCGTTCGGCTTCCCCGGCTGCCTCGGGCCCGCGCGCGGCCCGCGTGCCCCGGGACTCCAACGCGATCGTCGCCAGCAGGCGGGCCCGCGTGGCGTCATGCGTGCCGGGGCGAAGCGCCGCCAGTGCGCGTTCGGCCGCCGCGACGATCCGCGCCGCCTGCTCCGGATCGTCCGAGCGGGTCCAGATCGCGGGCACGTCGTAGCCCCCGATCACGCGGGCGGTGAATTCGGGATCACCGAGCCGCTCGGCCGCCGCGATGGTCGCGAACCGCTGTTCGCGCGCCGCTTCGAGCCCGCCGCCCCCGGCGACCGCGAGACTTCGCAGCAGGCCGACCGTCGATTCGAGCCTGCTCGCGGCGCCCGATGCCACCGTGCGGTCGTATGCCGCCGCGGTGGCCGCCCAGACGCGTTCCACCTCCGAGGAACCGGGATCGGTCTGGCGGAGGATGTCGGTTTCCAGCCGGCTCAGCCGCGGCCCCGGATCGACACCGAGCTGTTCGAGCAACAAGCCGCGAGCCCGGCGCAGCACCGCGAGCGCGTCCCCTTGCCGGCCCGTGCGGTACAGAGCCGTGGCCAGCAGCCGCCATGCCTCTTCCCGCCACGGGTGCTCGGCCACATGGGCGTCGAGGTCCGGGACGACGTCGGCGGCATGCCCGAGTGCCAGCCGCGCCCCGGCCCGCAGCTCGATCGCGTTGAGCCGCAACTGCTCGAGCCGGGAGCGCTCGACCCGTGCCCACGGCTCGTCCTCCAAATCGGCGAAGGCGGGCCCTCGCCACCAGCTCAGCGCCTCGTCGAGACGCGCGAGGGTCTGCTGCGGAGGCGCGGCGCCCGCCGCGACCGCCTCCTCGAACCGCCAGGCGTCCACCGCGCCGGGCGCGGCCCGCAGCGCGTACCCCGGCCCTTCCGTGACCAGCAACCGAGCCGGTGCGCGCGGCGGGCGCTGTGGTTCCAGCGCGCGCCGCAACGCCGCGACGAACGTGCGGACCGCACTCACCGCGCCGGGCGGAGGGGAGTCCCACAGGTCCTCCACGAGACGGCCGACCGGGACGACCCGGCCGCGCGCGACGACGAGCCGGGCCAGCAGCGCCCGGTGTTTCGGCCCTTTCACGTCGAGGGGCGTGCCGTTGCCGTCCCAGGCCACGACCGGTCCGAGGACACCGAAGTGAACACCGTAGAGGACACCGACCTGCACCGAGCGAACCCACCCTTCCACCGGGAACCCAACCTAGCGCGCTCATCGGTTGCTCATCCGCGACCGGCACGCTGCGCCAGTCGGCCCCGTCAGGAAAGGAAGCAACCATGGCTCTGACCATCCCCGGATTCGAGTACCGGCGCATCACGGTCGACGAGGACGTGACACTGAACGTGGCCGTCGGCGGTCACGGTAGCCCGGTCATGCTGGCGCACGGCTTCCCACAGACCCACCTCATGTGGCGCCACGTCGCCGTCGACCTCGCCGCCGACCACACCGTGATCTGCCCCGACCTGCGAGGCTACGGAGCCAGCGGCAAACCCGCCGAACGCGACGCCACCACCTACGCCAAGCGGACGATGGCCCGGGACCTCGTCACCCTCGCCGGACGGCTCGGCCACGAACACTTCGCCCTCGCCGGGCACGACCGCGGGGCACTGGTCGCCATCCGCGCGGGCCTCGACCATCCTGGCACGATCACCCACCTCGCCGCGCTGGACGTCCTGCCGACCCTCGACATGTGGGAGGTCCTGCACGGGGCAGGAGCCGCGGTGGCCTTCCACCTCTACCTCATGGCCCAGCCACCCGGACTGCCCGAGCGGATGATCAGTGCCAGCGCCGACGCCTTCTTCGGCCACTTCCTCGACGCCTGGGGCGGAAATCCCCGTGCCATCCCCGCCGAAGTGCGCGCCGAGTACCTCAAGGCCTCCCGCGAGGCCGTCCCCTCGATCGTCGCCGACTACCGCGCCTCCGCCGGTATCGACGTCGAACACGACCGGACCGACCGCGCCGCCGGAAACCGGCTGGCGATGCCGGTCACCGTCGTCCAACAGGACTGGGGAGCGGCACTGGGCTACGACGCCGCCGCACTCTGGCGGGCCTGGGCCCCGAACCTGGAGCACACCACGACCTCCGCGGGCCACTTCATGGCGGAAGAGGCACCGGACGAGATCGTCAAGGCGTTGCGCGCCCTGCTCGCCCGGTAGCAGGGGCACGGAAGGGGCCCTTGGTGTGCAAGCTTCCGAGTGATGGGTTGTCGCGAATCGCGTCGGTGGCCTGTTGCCATGCCGGGTCACCGGCGTCGAGAGCTGATCGCAGGTAGGCCCAGGTCATGCGCTGGGTGACGGCGAGCCGTTCCGGGCCTTCGTCGTCGGTCTCGGCGAGGCTGTAGCCGGCTCGACGGCCCCCGCCCTTCCTCAGCGAAAGGAGCCTTCGATCACCTGTCCGTTTTTGAGGGTGGCCCGGATACGGCTGGCGGACTGGTCGTTTCCCTCCATGGACTTGGTACTCGCGAGGAAGGTGCCGTCACGCAGGATCGCGGGGGTCACCGAGTTGTCCGGTCCCACCAGCGACACGGCGATCACGTCGCTGGTCGTGATTCCGAAGTAGACGGCTTCCGGGGCGGAGTAGTTCGTGTTCGAGGGGGCGAGGTAACCGAACGGACGCGCTGCGGTGAGACGGCTGTACACGTCACGCGTGTTGCCGCTGTCCTCCATGAGCATCGTGCCCTTGCCGTTCTTGAGGAAACAGAGCACCGCGTACTCGTCGTTGCGGATCGCCAGGAAACCATTCGCCGAGTCGACGTCGAGCCGGGCGCCCGCCCGCCAGTTGGAGGCCGGCTGGAGCCGCTTGTGGCTGGCCTGGACGCACTCGTTGACCAGTTGCACGTCCCCGTGGGAGCCGGCAGCGGTCACCGCCTCGCCCTGGCCATGGCCGCGAAGCCGCGGGATCGCGATCGCGATCCCAGCGGCGAGTACGACCACCGAGGCAGCCACGGCCAACGGTGCGCGCATCGTCCTGAACCGGCCGCCGGAAGCCCGCGTCTCCAACTGCGGCTCAAGCTCGTCCCACAACCGATCCCGCAGGCCCTCGGGCATCGGTCGCCACTCCGGTAGGTCCGCGGTCTCGTTCATCGCCCCTCCTCAGCTGTCGTATCGATGCCCGCGCCAGTGTCACTCAGAAAACCTCGCAGCTTACTGCGGGCGCGGGAGATCCGCGCCCGCACGCTCACCTCGGCGATCCTCAGCACCTCGGCGGCCTCGGCCGTGGACAGCTCACCGAGCAGGCACAGTTCGACGGCTCGCCGCTCCCCATTGGGCAGCTTGCCTACGGCGTCGAGCACCATGCGCAGCCGGTGGTCCGCGTCGGCCGCGTCAGCCACGTCGTCGGCATGGTCACGCGTGGTGTCATTGACCGGGAGCCGCGTCAGCATCCGGGAGAAGCGGCCCAGCCTGCGGTACTCATGGCGGACCAGGTTGCTGGTCACGGTGAACAGCCACGGCCGCGCGCTGGAGTTGACGAGTATCAAGTCGGACAACTTCTGCCATGCGGTGAGGAACGTCGAGGACGTGAGGTCCTCGGCGGAAGTCCACGAGCCGGTCAGCCGGTAGGCGTAGTTCCACACGGCCTCGGCATGCCGCTTGTACAGCTCGCCGAACGCGGCGCGATCCCCGCGTGCGGCCTGCTGCCACAGCATCTGGTCGTCACTCAGCGGAGGACCTTGGGGGTCGGCGTCACCGCCCTGTCCGGCACGCGTGTCTGGTCGCCGCACCCACTCTCCAGCCGTCGTCTCCGGGCGTGTTCCCGCTTCACTCGACAGTGTCACAAGCCCTCGAGACACTTGTTCGTTGTCATGCCTTCTACGTTCCCGATGGCCCCGTCGGCGTTGCGTCCGATCCGAAGGTCGCGGCTTTCTGATTTGTGACGTGGGTCGCTGACGCAACGCTCGCGGACCGGTCGGGAACACAACCGGGCATGACGACAAAAAAGTGGACTCTCTCCTTGGTCGTGGCAGCCGCCGCGATCGCGACGCTCGCCGCCGGTGGTGCGGTGGCGAACGCGTCGATTCTCGACGCGGGCTCGACCGTCAACCCGGCCGTGGGCAGTGCGGTCCGGCCCGCGGTCCAGACCTCCGATGACGAGATCACGGCCAGCGACGTGACCGCCGTGTCGCTCGTGGATGTCCGACTCGTCCTCGAAAACGGACAGGTGATCGAAGGCCCCTCCCGAGGCTGATATCCGACACGGTTCGCGAAATGATCTCCTTCACTCCGAAACGCAACGGCGCTGTCCGGGAAGACGCTCTCGACCGGCCGCTTTACCTGCCCCGTCCCGTCGGCCGACCGCCGGAAGGGCCGGCGCTGATCGGTCCTTACCCGGAACAGGGGCAGCACGGGAACCAGCTGTGGCCCTCGCGCCTGGCCCGCCTCCGCATGCTCGCACAGCCGGCCGTGATCGTGGTGACCATCCGGGCTCTGGGCCTGCTCGCCGCCTGGGTCATGTGCGCCGTAAACCACCGCCCGTTCGACTTCCAAGCCTGGGACGGCTACTTCTACCTCGGCATGGCCGACTACGGCTACAGCGGGTTCGACCCGTCCGTCACCTACGACTTGCAGGGCAACTACTTCCCTTACGCGCCAATGGCGTTCTTCCCCGGCTACCCCCTCGCCGTGCGCCTGTTGGGTTTGCCCTTCAGCGGGCACCTACTGGCGGTCGCGCTCACCGTGTCCCTCGCGGCGTCGATCGCCGCCGGGTACGGGGTGGCGCGCCTCGCCCGGCACGCCGGGGCCGGGCGGCGCGGCCAACTGGCCGCGGTCGCACTCACCGCCGGGGCGCCCATGTCCGTGGTGTACTCCCTGCCCTACCCCGAGGCGCTGCTCGTCGCGCTTGCCGCCTGGACCCTCGTCGCCGTCCTCGAACACCGCTGGACCCCGGCGGGGCTCGGCGCCGCGGCGGCCGGGCTCACCTCACCCATGGCAGGCCCGCTGATCCCGGTGGTCATGGCGGCCGGGTTGGTCCACCTGTTCCGCGCCCGCACGCACCGGATCGCGGCCGCGGTCGCGGTTGTGGTCGCACCACTCGGAATGCTCGGCTACCTGCTGTGGGTGAGTCTGGTCTCCGGCGTGCCCGGTGGGTATTTCGGGATCACCGAGCGCGGGTGGGGTAATCACGTCGACTTCGGCATGACCACCGCCCGTTGGGTGCTCGACACGCTGACCACCTCGCGGGAGGTGTTCCCGGTGCTGACCGCGGCCGCGATCGTCGCGGTCGTCATCGCCACCGTGCGGGCCCGGATGTCGTGGCCGGTCTGGCTCTACACCGCCGGCACCGTCGCACTGGTCGTCGCGCACTCCGGGATCATCCACGACCGGGTGCGGCTGCTGCTGTCCGCGTTCCCGCTGCTGATCGTCGCCGCGATCCGGCTTTCCCGCCGGCGCGGGCGCACGACCGTGTTCGTCGTGTGCGGTGTGGTGCTGGGCGGGCTGTGGTTCGGCGCCTATTCGCTCGCCGTCTGGCCCTCCAGCATCTGACGCGGAAGTACCGAACGAGCGAAACATTTTCCGCGAATATTCGACCGCCCCTGCTCTGCGGAGGATCACTCTTCATGACGATGACCGTGTCCGGCGCGGACGGCATTGACGTAGCGCCGGAGAAATCGGATGAAAAAAAGCTGCGGGCGAAGTGGCGCACCAGCCTGCCCTGGCTTTCGGTGGCCGGTGGGACGGCATTGATCGCCTTGCACGCCTTGTGTTACGGCGGCTGGCTGGTGGACGACGCCGCCATCACGTTCGCCTATTCTCGTAGCGTCTCCGAGGGGCTCGGCCCAGTGGTGCAGGCAGGCGCCGCTCCGGTGGAAGGCTATTCCGACCCGACCTGGCTGGTCCTGCTGGCCGTCGGACGGCTACTCGGGCTGTTCGATCACGGCACGATTTTCGGGCTGCCCGATTACATTGCCTTCCCCAAAGCGCTCGCCCTGCTCTGCTGCGCCGCGATTCTCGCGGCGGGTCACCTGGCCGCACGCCGGGTGACGAAGCGCGCCTGGATGGTGACGTCGCTGTTCGGGGTCACGCTGGCAGCGATTCCATCCTTCGTGATCTGGTGCTTTTCAGGGCTGGAGAACTCCCTTTACGCGCTGGTGGTCGTTTCATTGGCGGTACTGCTGTTCCGCGCCGTACTGGACCACCGATTGTCGTCGGCGCGGGTCGCGCTGGCGGCCGGTGGGCTCGCCGCTTTCGCCGCGCTCACGCGGCCGGAAGGTCTCAGCTACGGTGCCGCGTATCCCGTGGTCGTCCTGCTGTGGCTACGCAGAACCACCATCCGTCAGTGCCTGCGTCAGATCGGGCTTTCCGTCGGCGCCTTCGCGCTTCCGACCGGCACCTATTTCTGCTGGCGATATTTCGAGTTCGGCCGCCTGCTGTCGAATCCGACGGTGGCCAAGGGGCAGGACGCTCCCGGAATCGAGGCCCTCTCCCGGATCGGTGAGCTGGTCAGCTATGCCGGTGCGCTCGCCGTGCTCGTGCTCGCTTCGGTCGTCGGGCTCGCGCTGACCAGGACGGTTCAGTGGCGACGGGGACTCGTCGCGCTGCTCGTACCTCTTGCCATAGCTCTGGCCGATTACGCGGTGCTGAAACCCGACTGGATGGGGGTCTATCGCTTCGCGACCCCGGTCTGGGCGCTGGGCGCGCTGATCGGCACGCTCGCCGCGGTCGAAGTAGTGCGCCAAGCCCGTCCCCGCACCCGTGCACTGCTCGCGGCGGCGCTCGCCGTCGCGACGATCCCGTCCGCCGTGTCGTTCGCGGGTCAGGCCGAGCAGTTCGCGGCGGCCCCGACCTTCCCGGCCTGTTCCGTCGCCGACCGCTACGGGAGAATATTCAACGCCTACGCCGACCTGGCCGGCGTCCGTCAAGGTTCCCTGCTGCTGGCCGATCTCGGCGGATCCTCGATGACCAGCCGGTTGCGCCTGATCGACCTGGGTGGGCTCGGTGACTCCAAGATCGCCGACTACATCCACGACAACGACGCGGCAGGCCTGCGCGACTACGTGTTCGACGAAGTCAAACCGACCTTCATCACCACTCACACGCACGGGAGCGGCTTCCATCGAATACCGGTCGACCCACGCCTGGCTCAGGACTACGACCAGGTTTTCGACTCCCCGGACGCGGAGGGGTTCCCCGGCGGTGATTGGATTCGCAAGGACGCGGTGCCCAGCCCGGCCGTCCTTGCCGAACTCCGTGCCTACGCGCGAGAGAACACGGCGCGGGTCGACCGTGCCATGAACATGCCGAACCTCACCGCGCCGGGCTGGACGAACAACTGCGGTCCCACGCTCCGTCCAGGCCAAACCCGTCTCAGCCTCGGCTGACCACCGGCTGCCGTGAAGGGTCCCTTCACAGTCGATTTGGCCGTGAAGGGACCCTTCACGGCCCGCCTCCAGCCCCCTCCAACGAGGGCGACGGGTTTGCAAAGGGGGCTGCAGGTTGCTGTGAGGGGACGGCTACACCGTGGAGTGGATGCCGGTGAGCTGTTCCGAGTTCGCCCAGAGGCGGCGTGCGAGGTCCGGATCCTGTGCGGCGGCGGAGCGGTCGATGCGCTGCGGGGCGCCGCGCATGTGTGCGAAGTGGCTGGGCCCGGTGAAACTGTTGCCGGGGATGTCGGCCACAGCGGCGTAGAGCACCGGGAGCGCGCCGCCGTCGGCGTCTTGAGCCAGCAGCCGGAACGCAAGCGCCCAAAGCAGATCGGCCGGGCGCCGGGGCCCTGGGTGCCGGTAGATGTTCGTCGCGACCAAACCGGGGTGCGCCGCGTTCGCCAGGACGCCCGAGCCGGTGGCGGTCAGCCGGCGTTGCAGTTCCGCGGTGAACAGCAGGTTGGCCAGCTTCGAGTCGTTGTAGGCACGGCGCTGCTGGTAGGGCCGCGCGCGCCAGTTGAGGTCGTCGAAGTCGAGGCGGCCCAGGCGTTCGGCCTGCGAGGCCAGCGTCACGATCCGGCCGGTGATGTGCTCCAGCAGCAGGGTGGTCAGAGCGAAGTGACCCAGGTGGTTGATGCCGAACGTCGCCTCGAAGCCGTCCGCGGTGCGACTCAGCTCTCGCATCGAGACACCGGCGTTGTTGATCAGCAGGTCGATCGGGCCGGTCCAGTCGGCGGCGAAGGCGCGCACGGAGTCCAGGCTGGCGAGGTCGAGCTCGCGGACTTCGGTGCGGCCGGGCGTGCTGGCAGCGGCTGCGGCGCCCCTGTCGGTGTCGCGCACGGCGAAGACGACACGGGCACCGGCCGCAGCCAGGGCGTGTGCCGTGGCTAGTCCGATACCGCTGTTGGCGCCGGTCACGATCGCGGTCGTGCCGGTCAGGTCGGGGATCTCCGCAACGCCAAAAGTAGTCATGAGCAACAATGTAGGCACTGACAACAATGTCGTCAACGACTACATTCGCTGTTAGGATCCGAGCCGTGGAAGATCGCGCGTACCACCATGGCCACCTGCGCGGCGTGCTGCTCGGCGAGGCCGAGCGCGCGCTGCGCGAGCACGGCGTCGAGGGCCTCTCGCTGCGTGACCTGGCCCGCCAGGCTGGTGTCAGTCACGCCGCGCCCCGCCGTCACTTCGCCGACCGGCAGGCTCTCCTGGACGCCCTCGCCGAGACAGGATTCGCGCGCCTGGCCGACGAGGCGCGCGCGGCGATCGACGCCGCCGGCGCGGACCACCGGGCACGGTTGCTCGGCGCGGCGACGGCATTCGTGCAGTTCGCGATCGAGAACGCGGCTCTGCTGGAGTTGATGTTCTCGAGGAAGAACGGCGAGCCGCCTGCCGCCCTTCGGGAGGCCTCCACGAGCCTGTTCACCACGATGGGCACCGTGATTCGCGACGCACAGAAAGCGGGCACGCTGCCCGCACGCGAACCAGAACGTCTGCAGCTGCTGTTCGCCGCCACCCTGCAGGGCATCGCCGTGCTCGTCACGTCGGGCCGGGCAAAGCCCGAGCAGGCCGACCTGCTCGTTACCGACGCGATCGACTTGTTCGTCTCGGGAGTGTGAGACCCGGCGGAAAGCGCGCCGACTCCGGCGAAGAGCAGGCTGACCGCCCCACCTCCGAGCAGGATCAACCCGAAGTAGAAGAACGGATGGGTGTCCACCGGTGCGGCCACACCAAGCGCGGTGAGTGCCGCCAGTACCAGGATCGCCACACTGATCGACATGCCCGCGACCGAGTTCGCCGCTCTGTCCAGTGGGGTCGGCAGATGCGCGGGCGAGGTCAGGTCACGGGCCGGATCTGCTGCGGGGAAGGGAACTGGAGCGGGGTTCCGTCCACCGTCCAGTACTCGAGACAGGAGAGGCGGCCTTCGTCGACGAAGAGCATGAGACCGCCACCCTGCCCCTCCAGCA
This sequence comes from Amycolatopsis cynarae, assembly GCF_026802195.1. NCBI lineage: Bacteria > Bacillati > Actinomycetota > Actinomycetes > Pseudonocardiales > Pseudonocardiaceae > Amycolatopsis > Amycolatopsis cynarae. Next base: position 236,661 of record NZ_CP113836.1, read on the forward strand.
CGTCGGCTTCGATCGGCACTCGGCTTTTCACCTCGGCCAGCGGAGCAGTCTGGCCGACGCCGAGGTCGATCGTCGGGCACCCGCACTTGCAGCGGCCGGTAACCCGTGCGCTCGCTGCTTGAACACGGAGTTCGACAACTCCGGGGAAGTCAACCGCGAGCAAAGCGTCCAGAGCTGCCCGCTCGGACGGAGTCAGAGGCCGGTCCACTCGTTCAGTCTGCCCGGGCAAAGTCCGCCGGGCACCACGCCGACGAAAAGGGCTGGTGATGGGTCACCGTGCGTGGGGGAACAGGTCCAGATTGGCGAGTTCGGTCCGGTTCGCGACGCCCAGTTTGGGAAACGCCCGGTAGAGGTGGTGGCCGACGGTTTTGGGGCTCAGGAACAGCTGGGCCGCGATCTCCTTGTTCGTGGCCCCGGTGCTCGCCAGCCGGACGATCTGCAACTCCTGTGGCGTGAGCATGGCGAGCGGATCGTTCTCCTTCGGTACGGCGGATTCCCCGGCGGCGCGGAGTTCGGCGCGAGCGCGTTCCGCCCACGGCCGCATTCCCGCGTGGTCGAAGTGCTCGAGTGCGGCGCGGAGTTGGCGGCGCGCCTCCTTCTTGCGACGTGCCCGGCGTAGCCATTCCCCGTACAGCAGGCGGCTTCTGCTCTGCTGGAACGGTACGTCCGCGCAGTGCACCGCCCGGTCGAAGTGTTCCTCGGGATCTCCAGCGACCAGCGCGAGGCAGCGGTGGTGTGCGGCGAGCACCCATGGCTGTCCGGACGCCCGCGCCCAGCTGCCGAGGCGGCCGAGGAGAGCCCGGTCCTCCCGTCCCGCCCGCACGGCCGCTTCGACCTGATCGGGGAGGAAGTACAGGCCGTGCGGGCGGACCGTGATGCGGTCCAAAATGGACAGTGCCGTGTCGAATCGTCCGTGGGCGAGGTGGGACAAGGCCTGCGCCCGCCGTCCCCAGTCGCTGTCGTCGTGGACCTCCAGGACCTCCTGGACCTCACTGCCGCGCAGGGCCGCGTGGTAGGCGAGCACGCCGCGTGCGTGGTGGGCGTGCCTGCGCTGGCCGGTGTCCTCGGCGATGCGTACCGCCTCGGTCGCCGTCGCGGCGCTTTCCTGGATTCGTCCCTGCAGGGCCTGCGTCTCGGCGAGCACTGTCAGTACGCCGGGCAACCAGCCGATCGAACCGCGTGATCGCAGCTTGGCGTCGAGCGTCAGCAAGGAGTCCTCGGCGGTGGCGAGGTCACCGGACATCAGCGCCAGCGAAGTGTTGTTGACCGGGGCCTCGGCGCCGTCGTGGGTGTGGTCGCCGGCGTGTCGCCTGATGGTGGCGAGACCGCGGCCGGGATCGCCGCAGAGCAGGTCCACGGCGCCGCGGACCAGTTCGGCCGCGCTGCCGGTGAGCCGTTCCGACACCCTGCGCAGGCCGTTGACGTCTCCGGTGGACCACGCCACCCGCGCGGCCTCCACCAGCAGTTCCGGTCCGCCGTCGAACAGCAGCCGCCACGCTGCCTGCGGAGCGCCGTCCTCGAACTCGATGCGGGCGCGGAGCGCCACCAGTTCCGGCGTGGTTCCGCCGAGCCGCGCCGCCTGGTTGATCAGTGCGCTGGCCTCGTCGCCGCGACCGGCGTCCGCCAGGAGTGTCGCGGCGGCGGTCAGCCGTGCGGCGCGGGCCGTCGCGGACGTGGCGCTCTGGTAGGTGGCGGCTCGGCTGTCGCCGTCCAGTGGGCGCAGAGACAGCTCGGCGATCCCGGCCGCGGCGAACTCGTCGCCGTCGGCGTTCCTGGTCGCGAACAGCAGCACGACGCCTTCCGCGTCGAGCCGGCGAGCGGCGAACACCAGTGCCGCGAGAGACGCCGGGTCGATCCAGTGTGCGTCGTCGACCAGGCACAGCAGCGGTCCGTGCTCGGCCAGCAGGGTGAGTGTCGCCAGGCCGACGAGGAACCGGTCCGGTGCCGCGCCCGCGGTCAGGCCGAGCGCGGCTCGCAGGGCGTCCCCCTGCGGCGGCGGCAACAGGGCCAGCCCGTCGAGGAGCGGACGCAGCAGTTGGTGGAGGGCGGCGAAGGGCAGGTCCGACTCGGCCTCGATGCCGCGGGTGCGCAGCGTCCGTACCTCTGCCGCTTCCTCGGCCACCTGTTCCAGGAGGGCGGACTTGCCCGCGCCGGGCTCCGCTCTGATCACCAGTGCCGCACTGCGCCCCTGCTCCGCACCCGCCGCCAGGGCACGCAGGCGGTTCCGTTCCTCGTCCCTCCCTTGGCTCACGACGTGAACCTAAAGGATTGGGCAGATGTCCGATACCGCCGGGGCGTTGACCATCCCTAGCGTCGCTACCAGCGAAGACGTTGTCCGAAGGAGTGAGATGAACAGCGCGATCACCGTCCGGGAACTCCGCAAGAGTTTCGGCGCCACCGCGGCGCTGGACGGCCTGGACATGGATGTGCGCGTGGGTGAGGTGCACGGCTTCCTCGGGCCGAACGGCGCGGGGAAGTCCACGGCCATCCGGGTGTTGCTGGGGCTGATGCGGGCCGACGGGGGTTCCGCCGTGCTGCTCGGTGGAGATCCGTGGCGGGACGGTACGGAGCTGCACCGGCGCCTGGCGTACGTGCCCGGCGACGTGACCCTGTGGCCGTCGCTGACCGGCGGTGAGGTGATCGACCTGCTGGGCGCGCTGCGCGGTGGCGTCGACGCCGCCCGCCGTGCGGAGCTGATCGACCGGTTCGAACTGGACCCTCGTAAGAAGGCCCGGACGTATTCCAAGGGAAACCGGCAGAAGGTCGCCCTCGTCGCGGCGTTCGCCGCCGACGTGGAACTGCTCGTCCTCGACGAACCGACCTCCGGCCTGGACCCGCTGATGGAAGCGGTCTTCCAGCAGTGCGTCGCCGAAGCGAAGGCGGCAGGCACCACCGTGCTGCTGTCCAGCCACATCCTGTCCGAAGTGGAGACCCTGTGCGACCGCGTCACCATCGTGCGCGCCGGCCGCACGGTGGAATCCGGCACGCTGTCGGAACTGCGCCACCTGAAGATGACCCGGATCACCGCCGAGGTGTCCGGCGTCGTGCCGGAGCTGCCGGGGGCGCACGACGTGGTGGTCGACGACGGACGGGTCACCTGCCGGGTCGACGACCGCGACCTCGCCAAGGTCATGCACTGCCTGGCCGATGCCGGGATCGTGCGCATCACCAGCCAGCCGCCGTCGCTGGAAGACCTCTTCCTGCGCCACTACTCGGAAGCGAGCGCGCGATGACCGGCACCTGGACCCTCGTCAAACTGGTACTCCGGCGCGAACGCCTGATCGCTCCACTGTGGATGGTGCTGTTGACGGCGCTGGCCGTCGGTCAGGCCAAGCGCTACGCCGCGAACTTCCCGACAGCGCAGTCGGTGGCCGAGTTCGCCCGCGACATGATGGCGAACAAGGCTTTGACCGCCTTCGCGGGCGAGGTGCCCTCGGCGACCGTGGCGGGCATGGCCGTGTGGAAGAACGCCGACGCGATCTACACGATCCTCGCGCTGATCGTCGTGCTCACGGTCGTCCGCCACACCCGCAGGGAAGAGGACTCCGGCCGCGCGGAACTGGTCGGGGCGGGCGTGGTCAGCAGGTACGCCCAGCTCACCGCGGCGCTGGTGGTCACGGCCGCCGCGGTGGTCACGACCGGTCTGCTCACCACCCTCGGCATGGTGTCGCTGGGGTACGACGCCGCGGGATCCACGGCGTTCGGCGCGGCGATCGTCGCCGTCGGATTGGTCTTCACCGGTGTCGCGGCGGTGAGCGCCCAGCTGGCCGAGAGCGGGCGCACGGCGACGGGGCTCGCGGCGGTCGTGCTCGGCTTCAGCTACCTGGTGCGTTTCATCGCCGACGGGTCCGGCCTGACCGGACTGAAATGGCTGTCCTTCCAGGGCTGGAGCCACTTGGTCAAGCCGTACGGTTCCGACAACCTGGCAGCGCTCGTCCCCTCGGTCGCGGTCACCGCGCTGACCATCGTCGTCGCGTACGAACTGAACGCTCGTCGCGACGTGGGCCGGGGCCTGATCGGGCAGCGCCCGGGCCCCGCCGGTTCCACCCGGCTGCGAAGCCCGCTGGCCCTGGCGTGGCGTCTGCACCGGGGGTTGCTGGCGGGATGGGTCGCCGGCTTCGCCGTAGCGGGACTGGTCCTCGGCGCGTTGGCCCGCTCGATCCCGGAAGTGTCCAGGACCGGCGCGTCCGTCCAGGAGTTCCTGCGCCGCTACACCGCGTCCCCGGACGCCACCATGACCGATGCCTACCTGTGGCTGATCACGCTCAGCCTGGGCTACGTCGTCACGCTGTACCCGCTGCTGGCATTGCTGCGGATGCGCGCGGAGGAAACCAGCGGACACAGCGAACTCCTGCTCAGCACGCCGGTGCACCGGCTGCGCTGGGCGGCGGGCCACCTGGTGTTCGCGCTGGCGGGCCCCGTGGTGATCCTGGCCGTCGGCGGCCTGGCGCTGGGTTTCACCGCCGGAGCCCCGCTCGACGTCCTCGGCGGCGCGCTTCTCCAGGTGCCCGCCGTGTGGGTGCCCGCGGGCGTCGGCATCCTGGCCTACGGCGTCGTGCCCAAGGCCGCCGCCACGATCGCGTGGGCGACCTTCCTGTTCGTCAACCTTTTCGGCGAGATCCTCGGCCCGATCCTTGGTCTGGACTATTGGGTCGCGAAATACTTCGTACCGTTCCCGAACCTGCCCATGGTCCTGTCCGGTGAGCCGTTCACACCCCTCCCCGTCGCGGTGATGGCCGCCTTGGCCGCCGCCCTCACCACGGTCGGGCTGACCACATTCCGGCGCCGCGCCATCGGCTGACCCGCGCTGCTCCGGCAGCGCCGCGGTGCCCGGGCAGTTGCCGTGAAGGATCCCTTCACAGTCGATATGGCCGTGAAGGGGCCCTTCACGGTCGCGGCCTCAGGGCGATCGGTAACTAGGATGGTGAAATGAGTGATGGAGGCCGCCTCGGCAATCCGGCTTCCGTGGTCATTGGTTCAGCCTCTGGTGATCGCGTTGCGATCGAGGTGCTGGGTCGCCTGCATTCGGGGGCGACGGACTTTTGGGATGGGAACTGGTTGCTCAGCCCAATCGAGGTGGCGGCCGGCGGCTTCACCGGGAAGATTCCGGCGAGTCTCCGTGCCGATGAGTTGCTGAGCTTCCGTGAGGAGTTGGAGAAGGCGTACGAGGGGTTTGGCGGTGTCGCTCGTCTCGACTCGATGGAAGAATGGTTGAGCTTGACTGTGCGGGTGAAGAGGTCGGGTCACGTCGAAATAGACGGTGTAGCGAAGGATCGAATAAGCAGTGGTAACAGGTTGTCGTTTCATATCGCTGATCTCGATCAGACTGATCTACCGGCGTTGATCGACGCGCTCGCCGCGATCGAGGCGGAGTTCCCGGTTCTGGGGCACCGCTGACGTCTCCCTCGGTCTCCTATCTGATGGAGCGGGTGGCGAGTTCGTCGAACTCACGGTCGGGCAGGGTCCGGTTGAGCTCCAGGAGTTCCCGCCGGGAGTTCGAGATGCGGTTCGTGCGGATGGCCACGCAGACCGGGGTCCCCGCGATGATGGCCAGGGTCCTGGTGTGCCTGTTCACCACCGAGTCACGCAGTCTCACCGCGGCCGAACTGGCGACCCGGCTGCGAGTCAGTCCGGCGTCGGTCTCCAAGGTCGTGGCATGGCTGGAACAGCGCGGGCTGCTCCGGCGCGAGCGGGACGGCCGGCGCGAGCGCTATCTGATCGACGACCACGTATGGCACCAGGCGTGGCTGGCCAGCATGGAGGGCTTGGCGCTGTGGGCCGATGTCACCCGCCAGGGCGCCGAGTTGTGCGGCGGGGACACCCTGGTCGGAGCCCGGCTGCACGCCACCAACCAATGGCTTCGGCACGTCCGGCAGGACATGATCCAGGTGGCCGAACACTGGCGCCAGGCGCTGCCCCCCGGACCCTGACTCCGGAGGTGGTGTACTTCTGCCACGCGAGGCGCGCTGGATGCGGCGCTCCTCCTCATGACGAGGGCCGCTCGTTCGACGAGTAGTGCCGACGCCCGCTCAATGGTCTACACCGGCATAGAGCTTGCCTCGGAGTGCCCCGCTCGGCAGTCGATCGATCTGGCCTCGCTGGCACCCCTCGCGCCATCCCCAGCGCTCGTCATGGTGCGGTTCGCCCCAAACCCGCACCACGCGAGGCGGTCCTGACCAGTCCAAACCGCCTCTGACCTGCGTGCCCCCGGTGCGGTGGACACTGCATCTGCACGTACCTGTACCCGCCGTGAGCTGGTCGTTTGTGCCGTGATTAACGTTGCTGGGCGTCGTCCAGGGCACCGGTGTAGTGAATCGGCGACTTGAAGGAGATGCTGCGCTAGCCCGTCGGGCACCTCCCCGCGCCGTTGTGTCATAACTCTACGGTCGGAGCCGGTCGAGTTGGGGGTCGTAGCAGACCAGCCCGTGTTCCGTGGCGAGTTGCGACGCCCAGGCAGACACTTCCTCGCACCTGCTCCACACCATCGGAAAGTACATCAATGGTCCGACCGCCTCGCTCATCAGTGGCGCGGTCGACCATGGGCTGTCTTCGCCGTCTTGCTCACTGATGTCCGGGTAGCGATCGAGCAGAGCGAGGGCGAAAGCACGAATTCGGTCCGAGGGTGGTTCCTGACTGCCGGATTCGATGTGGCGCTCACACAGAAGACGAAACACGTCGGCGGCCGCCTTGTCGCTGGCCGGACGGTCACCCTCCCACACTGCCAAGTCGTAGCTCATGCGTGGATCATGCCAGCGACAGACCTGTACCTTCGTCAGTACCTTCGCCCCGGTGCTGCGAGGGTGGCGGCTGGCCCACTACGGGCACTGCCACAGCCTCTACGCCGACGCCGGGATGGATAACTTCGCCGCCCCGGCGTCGGCCCGGATCGGTATGTCGCCGTCAGCCCACCGAACAGATCACCTCCCGGGTGGGATCGTCTCGCGGGGGTAGTGCCGACGGCCGCTCAAAGGGTCTACACCGGCGTACAGCTTGACCCGGAGTGCCCCACTCGGCAGTTGCTCGATCTGGCCTCGCTGGCACCCCTCGCGCCATCCCCAGCGCTCGTCATGGTGCGGTTCGCCCCAAACCCGCACCACGCGAGGCGGTCCTGACCAGTCCAAACCGCCTCTGACCTGCGTGCCCCCGGCAGGATTCGAACCTGCGACACCCGCTTTAGGAGAGCGGTGCTCTATCCCCTGAGCTACGAGGGCTTGCCAGGGACAGCGTAGCGGTCCCCGGCGGTGTTCGGTGAGTGGGACCGGGCGAACGGCGTATCGACTCTTTCGCTACCAACCGGTAACCTTCCGTGACCGGGCGCGGAATCCCCGCTCCACCGAGCGCCGGAGGGCTAGTTGATCAAGCTGCTGTTCGCCGACGATGAAGAGTTGGTCCGCTCGGGGCTGCGCGGCATGATGGCCGGGGCGGCGGACATCGAGGTGGTCGGCGAGGCGGTCGACGGCAGATCGGCGGTCGAGGCGGTACGGCGCTCACATCCGGATGTGGTGCTCCTCGACATCAAAATGCGCGCTCCGGATGACGGGATCAGGGCCCTGCGCGCGATCCTCGCGCTCCCCTCGCCGCCGGCGGTGGCGATGCTCACCACGTTCGACATCGACGAGTATGTCAGCCTCGCGCTGCGCCTCGGCGCCAACGGCTTCCTCCTCAAGGATATCGAGCCCGCCGCCCTGCTCCGGGCCGTCCGCGACCTCGCCCGCGGCGGGGCGGTGCTGGACCCGGGCGTGGCGGCCCGGATGGTGCGGGCGCACCGGGAGGGGCAGCGTGCTGCGCAGCCCGCGCGCAAGCTGCTCGCTTCGCTGTCCGAGCGTGAGCGCGAGGTGGTGGCTCTGATCGGGCAGGGGCTGTCCAACGCCGAGATCGGCGGCAAACTTCACCTGTCCGAGGCCACGGTCAAGGGGTACGTGTCGGCGGTGCTGTCCAAGATCGGCGCGGCGAACCGGGTTCAGGCGGCGCTGCTGGCCTATCGAGGCGGTCTGCTCGACCAGATCTGATGATCGTCACGGTCGGTTCTTAGGCGCGTCTCAGCCCGGTCCGCAACACTGTCTACATGCGCATTCTCGTGGTCGACGACGATAGGGCGGTCCGGGAGTCGCTCCGGCGGTCGCTGGAGTTCAACGGCTACCAGGTCGACCTCGCCGGCGACGGCGCCCAGGCGCTGGAGAAGGTGGTGGCCGACCGGCCCGACGCGATGATCCTCGACGTCATGATGCCGCGGCTGGACGGTCTCGAGGTCGCCCGCCGCCTCCGCAGCACCGGCGACGACCTGCCCATCCTGGTTCTGACCGCCCGCGACACGGTGTCCGACCGGGTCTCCGGGCTGGACGCGGGCGCCGACGACTACCTGCCCAAACCGTTCGCGTTGGAAGAACTGCTCGCGCGGCTGCGGGCGCTGCTGCGCCGGGCCGCCCCGGAGGCGCAGCAGGGCGCGGGCAGCGAACAGCTCACCTTCGCCGACCTCACCCTCGACCCGGGCACCCGCGAGGTACGCCGCGGGGACCGGGAGATCAGTCTCACCCGCACCGAGTTCGCCCTGCTCGAACTGTTCATGTCCTACCCCAAGCACGTGCTGACCAGGAGCCGCATCCTCGAGGAGGTCTGGGGCTACGACTTCCCGACCTCCGGCAATGCGCTCGAGGTCTACGTCGGCTACCTGCGTCGCAAGACCGAAGGCGGCGGTGAGCCCCGCCTCATCCACACCGTGCGCGGCGTCGGCTACGTGCTGCGGGAAACCCCGCCGTGAGCCAGACCATGACCCAGCCGGCCCCCACCTTCCCGGTGAACCACCCCGAGCCCGCTTCCCGCCCCCGGAGACGCATCTCCCTGCGCTCGCGCGTCACCCTGCTCGCGGCCGCCTGCGTCGCGGGCGTGATGGTGCTGGTGTCCATCGGCGCCTACCTCACCATCTCCCGGAACCTCTACCAGGAGGTGGACGACAACCTGGTGGCGCGTGCCGTGTCGGCCGTGCGGACGCCGCAGGTCCGGGGAGGTTTCCAGCAGTACCCGGGTGCCTTCCTGATCACCGACATCCAGATCGGGGTGCTCGACGCGAACGGTTCGCTGAACTATCCCCGCGGGGGGCAGCAACCACCGGCGGGACAGGACGAACTCGCGGTCGCGCAGGGCCTCAAACCCCAGTCGCTGCGCACCGACGCGCACACCGACACCCGGGTCATCGCGCTGCCTTACGGCGAGGGCCAGGCGATGGTGCTGGCGCAGCCGCTGCGCTCCACGAAGCAGACCCTCGGCCAGCTCGCGGCGGTGCTCGCGCTCATCGGCGGAGGCGGGATCGTGGTCGCCGCGCTCGCCGGCACGGCGGTGGCCCGCACCGGGCTCCGGCCGGTGGAGCGGCTCACTTCGGCCGCCGAGCACATCGCGCGCACGGGCGATCTCCGCCCGATCCCGATCAGCGGTGACGACGAACTGGCCCGGCTGACGCACAGTTTCAACATGATGCTCGGTGCGGTCGCCGAGTCCCAGGAACGCCAGCGGCAACTGGTTTCCGACGCGGGCCACGAGCTGCGCACTCCGCTGACCTCGCTGCGCACGAACCTCGAACTGCTGCTGTCGGCGAGCCGGGCCGGTGCGCCCACGCTGTCCGAAAAGGACCGTGCGGAGATCGAGACCGACATCAAGGCGCAACTGGACGAGCTCACCCAGCTCATCGGCGACCTGGTGGAGCTCGCACGGCAGGACGAGCCGCACGCCGCTTACGAGCGGGTCGAGATGATCGACGTGGTCGAACGCGCCCTCGACCGGGCGCGCCGCCGAGCCGGGGAGATCGAGTTCGACGTGTCCCTGCAGCCCTGGGTGCTCACCGGGGACCACGCCGCGCTGGAACGGGCCGTACTCAACCTGCTGGACAACGCGGTCAAGTTCTCCCCGCCCGGGGCCGCCGTGCGGGTGCGGATGCATCCGCTCGGCGACGGCACCGCGGTCATCGAGGTGGCCGACTCGGGCCCGGGTATCGCCGACGCCGACCTGCCGAAGGTGTTCGACCGGTTCTACCGCTCGTCCGAGGCCCGCACGCTGCCCGGCTCCGGACTCGGCCTGTCGATCGTGAAACAGGCCGCCGAACGTCACGGCGGCACGGCCTACGCCGGCAAGGCGCCCGAGGGCGGCGCGCTGCTGACCATCCGCCTGCCCGGTCAACCTGCCTGACCATCCCCACCCTTTGTTTGATCGTGTAGGATTTTGTGTAGTTGGTGGGTGGTGAACGGCGGGAGCGACGGTGCTGGCGCGGCAACGGCAAGCGGTGATCCTGGAGCAGGCCCGGCGAACGGGGGCCGTCCGGGTCAGCGAGCTCGTGCTCAAACTGGGCGTGTCCGATATGACCATCCGGCGCGATCTCGACGTCCTCGCCGGACGTGGCCTGGTCGAGAAGGTCTACGGCGGCGCCACCGCGATCGTCGGCAAGAGCACCGACGAGCCCGGTTTCGAGGCCAAGTCGGGCCGTCAGCGCGCCCAGAAGGAGGCCATCGCGCGGCTCGCGGCGGGGCTCGTCCGCCCGGGAACCGCGATCGGCATCAGCGCGGGCACCACCACCTGGACGCTCGCGCGGGCCCTCGACCAGGTGCCCGGCCTGACGATCGTCACGAACTCGATCCAGGTCGCCGACGTGCTGCGCGACCCCGCGCAGCCCGATCGCACGGTCGTGCTCACCGGCGGCGTCCGCACCCCGTCGGACGCCCTGGTCGGCGCGGTCGCCGTGCACAGCCTGCGGCGGCTGCACCTGGACCTGGTGTTCCTCGGCGTGCACGGGATGGCCGAAGGTGCCGGGTTCACCACGCCGAACCTCGAGGAAGCCGAAACCAACCGGGCGCTGGTCGAGGCCGGCCGCAGTCTGGTGGTGCTCGCCGATCACACCAAATGGGGCATCGTCGGCATCTCCACGATCGTCGACCTCGACGAGGCCGACGTCGTGGTGTCCGACGACGGGCTGCCCGAGGTGGCTCGCGAAACCCTGCGCGAGCAGGTCGGGGAGTTGATGGTGGCCTGCGTACCGGAAGACGAGACGGAGGAGAGTTGAAGCGCACGGTCCGGCATCTCGCCGACGGCAGAGAGATCATCTACTTCGACGAGGAGCCGCACCCGCGCGACGCGCGTGACACTCGTGACCTGCCCCCGGTCGCGGCCAGTTCGGAGATCCGTCTCGATCCCCTGTCGGGCGAGTGGGTGGCGATGGCCGCACACCGGCAGACCCGGACCTACAAGCCCCCTGCCGACCTGTGCCCGCTGTGTCCGAGCAAGCCGGGAAAACCGAGTGAGATCCCGGAAAGTGGCTACGACGTGGTCGTCTTCGAGAACCGCTTCCCGTCCTTCTCCCAGGGGGTGACCGGAGAACCGGCCACAGTGGACGACCTTGGCCTGGTGCCCACCGCCCCCGGCCGAGGCCGGTGCGAGGTCATGTGCTTCACCAGCGACCACGACGGTTCCTTCGCGCGCCTTCCCGTGGGCCGCGTCCGCACGGTGGTCGACGCGTGGGCCGACCGCACCGCCGAGTTGTCCAAAGTGGATGGCGTCGAGCAGGTTTTCCCGTTCGAGAACCGCGGTGAGGAGATCGGCGTCACGCTCTCCCACCCGCACGGCCAGATCTACGGCTATCCGTTCGTCACCCCCAAGACCCGGCGCGCGCTCGACGTCGCGCGCGAGTACCAGGAGCGACACGGGCGCCCCGTGCTCGGCGACGTGCTGGCCGCGGAGCGGAAATCCGGCAGCCGCGTCATCGTCGAGGGCGAGCACTGGACGGCGTTCGTCCCGCCCGCGGCGCGCTGGCCGGTGCACGTCCTGCTCGTGCCGCATCGCCAGGTTCCCGACCTTCCCGCGCTGAGCAGCGACGAACGTGACGATTTCGCGGACGTCTACCTGCGGGTGCTTCGCCGTTGCGACGCGCTCTACGACCGGCCGCTGCCTTACATCGCCGCGTGGAACCAGGCCCCGGTGCGAGTGGACCGTGAACTCGGCTGGCTGCACCTGGAACTGTTCTCCATCCTGCGCGCCAAGGACAAGCTCAAGTACCTCGCCGGTTCGGAGTCCGGTATGGCGGTGTGGATCAACGACGCCACCCCGGAACAGATCGCCGAGCGCCTCCGCGCCGCCGGCTGAGTCGCCCGGCGGGGCCGGGTGTCGCCACGCGGGTGAAGCCCGACGTCGGCATACTTCATGTTGGAACCTCAGCTTGGGCTCAGCTAGCTCTCAGGACCGACCAGCAGGGTGAGGATATGACCGAGAACGACCCCAACGCACCGCAGGCAGGCGGTGCACCCCGGGACGACGCCCAGCCATCGCAGCAGGACGCCACACCGCCGCGGGGTACGCCACTCGGTGCCGAACAGCAGCCGAATCCCTGGTCCGCCCAGGGGGCCCAGCAGCCGCAGTACCCGTGGACCTCGCCGTCCGCGCAGCAGGCCCACCAGCAGCCCGGTTCGCCGTACGGCACCGCGGTGTTCCCGGTGCAGCAGCCTGCCATCCCTCAGCAGCGCGGCTCGGGACGCGGCAAGCTGGTCGCCGGCATCGCGGCGCTCGCACTCGTGGTCGGCGGCGCGGCCGGGGCTACCGGGGGCTACCTCGCCGGGAATTCGGGTCAGGGTGGCGGCAGTTCCTACAACGCACTGACCCAGCCGGTACCGAGCCAGCAGACCGGCAACGCGCCGGCGGGCTCGGTCGAGGCGGTGGCGCAGAAGGTGTCGCCGAGCGTCGTGGAACTGGTCGTGGCGGGCAGCCAGGAGCAGGGCGAGGGATCGGGGTTCGTCCTGTCCTCCGACGGCTATGTGCTCACCAACAACCACGTGGTCGAGGTCGCCGCCAACGGGGGCACCATCCAGGCCGTGTTCCCGAACGGGACCAAGGCCCCGGCCTCCATCGTCGGCCGGGATCCGACGACGGACATCGCGGTGGTCAAGGTGCAGGGCGCGAAGAACCTGACCCCGGTGGAGCTGGGCAACTCGGACGCGATGAAGGTCGGCCAGTCGGTGGTGGCCTTCGGTTCGCCGTTCGAGCTCGCCGGGACGGTCACGTCGGGCATCGTGAGCGCCCTGCACCGGCCGGTCCGCGCCGGGGGCAGCAGCGGCGACCAGACGACGGTGATGAGCGCGATCCAGACCGACGCCGCGATCAACCCGGGCAACTCGGGTGGCCCGCTGGTGAACCTCGGCGGCCAGGTCATCGGGATCAACTCCGCGATCTACAGCCCGCAGTCCTCGGGGGGCTTCGGACAGCAGCAGACGCAGGCGACCAACGCCGGCATCGGGTTCGCCATCCCGATCAACCAGGCCCGGCGCACCGCGCAGGAGATCATCAACACGGGCAAGGCCACCCAGACCTACATCGGGGCCAACGTCAGTGACGCCCAGTCCGGTGGCGCCCAGATCCAGAGCGTGCAGGCGGGCAGCCCCGCGGGGCAGGCCGGGCTCAAGGGCGGCGACGTGGTGGTCAAGGTCGACGATCTGGTGATCAACGACGCGGACGGCCTGATCGCCGCGGTCCGCACCCGTGCGCCCAACGACAAGGCGACGTTCACCCTCAGCGACGGGCGGACCGTCCAGGTCACCCTGGGTGGGCAGCCGGTGCAGGTGAAGTAGCTTCCCATCGCTCGGCCGCAGGGCGCGGCCGAGACCAACCAGGACTCCCGGCGAGAGCGGCTCGCCGGGAGTTCCTTTTACCCGCTGCTCAGGCTTCGCGGGCCAGCGCGGCGAAATGCCTGGTGCCGTGGGACGCCGTCCACACGACCCGCAGCGACAGGGCGCGTGCCAGGTCGCCGAGCGCGTCCGCACCGAGCCAGGCCCAGGGAAACCACGGGCCGCCGCCGAGCCGGACCCGGTCGCGCCGGGCGCCGCGGCCGGGCGGTTCCAGTTCGACCAGGGCGTGCCCGTCCGGGCCGAGCAACCGGAACACGCGGCGCAGCAGCCGGACCGGATCACCCCCGATGCCGATATTGCCATCGGCGAGCAGCGCGAAATGCCATCGTCCTTCGCCGGGCACCCGGCCGAAGACATCGCGCCGCAGCGCCGTCCCGCCGCGGCGGCGGGTGAGCCGGACGGCGGTGAACGATGTGTCGATGCCCAGGGACGAAACGCCTCGGAAGGTGAGTTCCGTGGTCAGCCTGCCGGGGCCGCACCCGATATCGAGAGTCGGGCCCACACAGCGCGCGAGCAGGAGCTCGTCACCGGCACCCGGCGCGTCCAGCCACCGTTGCGCGGGCAGTGCGACCCGTTCACCCCCGGCGAGTTCCAGCGTGCACCGACCGGTGCGTAGCGCGGCGTCGAACGGCGAGTTCACCCCGAAACCACCCGCACCGCTTCGACCGCTTCCGCGAACCGGGCCCCGGCCTGCCGTGCCACCCGCACGGCGTCGGCCATCGTGTCCACATCGGACAGTTCCGGCAGTATGCCGGGGCGCAGGCCCGCCTCGGCCAGGGCACGGCGAGTGCGTTCCCCGGTGTCCGCCCTGGACATGGGCACGCCGGTGAGCACGGCCGCCCGGTGGGGATCGGCGAGTCCGAGGGCCCACCAGCCGCCATCCGTGGCAGGGCCCAGCACCGCCTGCCGGTCCCCGAGCATTTCGCCGGCCTCCGCCAGCAGGCCCGGGGTGACCTGCGGGGTGTCCATCCCGATCTGGAGCACCGGCAGCCCCGGCCAGGCCCCGGCCGCGTCTGCGTGGGCGTTCGCCAGTCGTTCGCCCAAGTCCCCGCCGCGCTGGCGGAGCACGGTGACGGCGCGCAGGGCGTGCACCAACTCGGCGGAGCGGACGGCCGAGGACAGCTCACCGTCGATCGCGGCGACGGGAACCGAACCGGGGGTGGCGGACACCGCGTCGAGGGTGTCCAGCAGCGCGGCGGCGGCGATCTCGGCGGCCTGACCGGGCGAAGCGGGCGGGCACAGCCGGGTCTTGACGCGACCGGGCAGGGGCGCCTTGGCCACGACCAGCAGGCAGAACCGCGGGTTCATGCGTGCAGCGCCTTCCCCATGTCACGAACAGCGCGCAGGGTTCCGCGTAGCGAACCCGACACCTTCGAGCGCGTTCCCGCCGCCCGAGGGTGGTACGCCACGTCGAACTCCGCGACGATCCAGCCCGCGCGACCCACCTTCAGCAGCAGTTCCAGCGGGTAACCGAAGGCGCGATCGGTGATGCCGAGTGCGATCAGTTCCTCCCGCCGCGCCGCGCGGACCGGGGCGATGTCGTGCACCCGCACGCCGCGGCGGCGCAGGAGACCGGCGAGCAGGAGGTTCCCCACCCGCGCGTGCCACGGCCACACCCCGCGTCCGGCCGGTATCCGCCGTCCGGCGGCCAGTCCGGCGCCCCCGGCCACCGCCGACACCAGCGGGGGCAGCTCTCGCGGATCGAGGGAACCGTCCGCGTCGAGAAAACAGACGATGTCCGAACTCGCCGACAACAGGCCCGTGTGCACCGCGGCGCCGTAGCCCCGGCGAGGCTCGTGCACCACCTTCGCGCCGAGCGCGGCCGCGACCTCGGGCGAATCGTCGGTGGACCCGTTGTCCACCACGATGGCCCGGTAACCCGGCGGCAGCGCCCGCAGCACAGCGGGCAGCGCGGCCGCCTCGTTCAGGCAAGGCAGGACCACATCGATCTCGCCGGGATCCAGCCCGGCCTCACCGTTGCTCACGCCTGCCGAAGCTAGGTCCACCACGGACAAGGCAAAACCCTTGCGCTGCTTACCAAATCATGACGGACGGCGAGTTCTTACCAAGCTGTGACGGATCCCCGGCGAAGCTTCCCGCCGTCGTTTCCGGCCGATAGCGTCCCGCGGTACCAGCCGGAGCGAGGGGGATGATGCGCGTCGAGACCGAACCGAGGCGGAGGCGGCTCGCGCGCGCCGCCGACTTGGGGGTGGTCGCGGTCGCGGTGCTCCTGGTGGGGGCCGCGGCCGCGGTCGGGTGGTACCTGAACCGCCCCGGTTCTCCCGTCGTGCTGTGGGCGCCCGCGGCACCGCTGTTCGCCCGCTGGCTGCCCCATCTCGGGCCCGGCTCCCCCTTCGCGATCCTCGGTGCCGTCGCGGTCGTGGTGCACGGTCCCAGGCTGGCGGCCGTCCTGCCGTGGCGCAGGCTGCTGCCGCTGGGCTACCTCGCGTCGCTGGGATGGACCTTCGCCCTCGCCCTGATCGACGGATGGCAGCGCGGATTCGCCGGGCGGCTCACCGATCCCAACGAATACCTGCGGGAAGTTCCCGGAATCACCGACATCCCCGCGATGCTCCGCGAGTTCTCCGCCAGGATCCTGGACTTCCAGCCGCGTTCATGGACCACCCACGTGTCCGGCCACCCGCCGGGAGCCACGCTCGTGTTCGTCTGGCTGGACCGGCTCGGCCTGTCCGGGGGTGCCTGGGCCGCCGCCGCCTGCGTGCTCGCCGGAAGCCTGATCACGGTCGCCGTGCCGATCACGCTGCTCGCCCTGGGCCGCGGTGAGGCCGCGCGGGCCGTCATCCCCTTCGCGGTCCTGTTCCCGGGCGCGGTCTGGATCGGCGTGTCCGCGGACGGGCTGTTCGCCGGGGTCACCGCGAGCGGAATCGCCCTGATCGCCGCCGCCACCCACCGGGCACGGGCCGGACGGCGCTCCGCGATCCTCCTGGCGCTGTGCGGCGGGGTGATCCTCGGCTTCGGCGCCTTCCTGTCCTACGGCCTCGTCCTGCTGGGTCTGCTCGTGGTCGTGGTGCTCCTGCTCGGCGGGTGCCTCCGGCTGTGGCTGCCCGTCGCCCTCGGGGCGGTAGCCGTGGCGGCGGCCTTCGCGGCCGCCGGATTCTGGTGGCTCGACGGCTACCACCTCGTGGTCGAGCGGTACTACCAGGGCATCGCCAGTCAGCGGCCCTACGGGTACTGGGTCTGGGCCGACCTGGCCTGCCTCGTGCTCGCCGCCGGTCCGGCGCTCGTCGCCGGGACACGGCGCGCCTGCTGCCCGTCCGGGAAACAATGGCGCCGGGACCCGGTGCCGATGCTGGTCCTGGCCGCGGTCGCGATGCTCGTCCTCGCCGACCTCTCGGGGCTGTCCAAGGCCGAAGTCGAGCGAATCTGGTTACCGTTCACGGTGTGGCTGCTTCCGGCGGCCGCGCTGCTCCCGCTCCGGACGCACCGCGGGTGGCTGACCGCTCAGGCGGTCACCGCGCTCGCGGTGAACCATCTGGTGCTGACCTTCTGGTAGGTGATCATGGCCGAAACCGGCCGAGTCCTCGTCGTCGACGACGACGAGACGGTCCGCGATGTGGTGCGCCGGTACCTGGAGGCCGGAGGGCTCCAGGTGGAGGTCGCCGGTGACGGCGCCGAGGCCCTGCGTGCATTCGCGCTGCGGCCGCCCGACCTCGTGGTGCTGGACGTGATGATGCCGGGCCTCAACGGGCTCGAAGTGTGCCGCAGACTGCGGCAGGTCAGCAGCGTGCCGGTGGTGCTGCTGACCGCACTGGGCGAGGAGGAGAACCGGATCGCCGGGCTCGAACTCGGCGCCGACGACTACGTCACCAAGCCGTTCAGCCCGCGTGAACTGGCCCTGCGGGTGGCTTCGGTACTGCGGCGCGCCCGCCTGCCCGCGGCGGAGCCCGGGCCTGCCGAGCTCGCCGACGGGAACCTGCGGCTCCGCCCCGGCGCACGGAGCGCGACCCTGAACGGGACGGAACTGCCGCTCACCGCGCGGGAGTTCGATCTGCTCGCCTTCTTCCTCACCCACCCGAGGATCGCCTTTTCCCGGACCGACCTGCTGGAAAAGGTCTGGGGATGGGACTTCGGCGACCAGTCCACGGTGACCGTCCACGTGCGCCGACTGCGGGAGAAGATCGAGTCCGCACCCGCGAAACCGGTGCGCATCGCCACCGTGTGGGGCGTGGGCTACCGCTACGACCCCGCGGGGGTCATCGCATCGTGATCGAGCCGACCGGCGACATCAGGGAGATGCTGGTCCACGTCTGGCACATCCTTCCGTTCGCGCTGGCCTTCGCCCTGCCGGTGGCACTGCTCGGCGGGCTGGTGCTGTACCTGCTGCGGCGCGGTTCGCTCGCCGCCACGCTCACCGTTTTGGTGCTGATTCCCGTGCTGGCGACCCTGACCGGGGTGCTGGGCATCAGCGGGTTCATGTTCACGCCCATGCTCACCACGATGCTGGTGGTGTGCCCGCTCGTCGCGCTGGTCACGGTGCCCGCGGCGATCGTGCTCGGCCGCGCGATCGCCCGGCGCAGCGTGTGGGAACGCGAGGCGCGCGAGCGGGAACGCGCCGGTGAGGCGGCCCGGCGGGATCTCGTCGCGTGGATCAGCCACGATCTGCGCAGCCCACTGGCCGGGATCCGGGCCATGGCCGAGGCGCTGACGGACGGCATCGTGGCCGAACCGGGCGAAGTGGCCGACTACGCGCAGCGGATCAGCGGGGAGACGGCCCGCCTGTCCGGCATGGTCAACGACCTTTTCGAGCTTTCCCGGATCACCGCGGGCGCACTGCGGCTGACGATTTCGGCGGTGGCGCTGCAGGACGTCATCGGCGAGGCGCTCGCCGCGCAGGCGCCGGTCGCCGAGCGCAAGGGGGTGCGGGTGCTGACCGAGGCCGCTGGCTGGCCGGTGGTGGCGGGCAGCGACCCCGAACTGGCGCGGATCGTGCGCAACCTGGTGTCGAACGCGATCCGGCACACCCCGCCGGACGGCACGGTGGCGGTGCGGGTCGGCATCGAGGGTGACGAGGCGCTCGTCGCCGTCGACGACGGGTGCGGCGGGATCCCGGAGGAGGAGATCGGCCGGGTCTTCGAAGTGGCCTACCGGGGCACCCGGGCCCGCACCCCGGACCATTCGGGTGGCACGGGCGGCGGGCTCGGCCTCGCGATCGCGAAGGGACTGGTGGAGGCCCACCAGGGCCGGATCGGCGTACGCAACCACGGTGACGGCTGCCGCTTCGAGGTCCGGCTGCCGCTCGCCATGCCCTGAGCCATGCCCTGATGGGCAGTCAGGCCCGGGCGGGTTCGCGAAGCGTGGCGGTGGCGAAGGACGCGATGCCTTCCTCGAAACCGGTTTCGGCGCGGAAGCCGAGGAGCTCGGCGGCTCTGGCCGGATCCGCGACGACATGGCGCACGTCGGCGGGCCGGGCACCGCCGATGATCCGCGGTGCCGGGCCGCCGCAGACCCGGGCCAGTTCGGCCGCGAGTTCGCCCACCGTGTGCGGGGTGCCGGAGCAGATGTTCAGTGGGACCAGTTCGCCGGGGCTGCCCTCGGCCCCGAGCGCGAGGACGTTGGCCCGCGCCACGTCGTGGACGTGCACGAAGTCGCGGCGCTGACGGCCGTCTTCGAGGACCGTGGGGGCCTCCTCTCGGAGCAGGGCGGACCGGAACAGCGACGCCACCCCCGCGTAGGGCGTGTTCTGCGGCATGCGCGGGCCGTAGACGTTGTGGTAGCGCAGGGCCCAGACGGTGCCGCCGGTCTGGCGCGCCCAGGCCGCCGCGAGATGCTCCTGCGCGAGCTTGGTGGCCGCGTAGAGGCTCTGCGGACGCAGCGGTGCGTCCTCGGGGACCAGGAGAGGGTCGAGGTCCCGGTCACAGGCGGGGCAGGTCGGCTCGAACCGACCGGCGTCCACATCGGACTTCCGACGGGGCCGGGGAGCGACGACCCCGTGCCGCTGGCAGGAGTAGCGCCCCTCCCCGTAGACGACCATCGAAGAGGCCAGGACCAGCCGTGACACCCCGGCCGCGGCCATTTCGGCGAGCAGGACGGCGGTGCCCAGGTCGTTGTTGGCCGCGTAGAGCGGGGCGTCCGCCGGGTCCAGTCCGTGTCCCACGACCGCGGCCTGGTGACAGACGGCGTCCACTTGCGACAGCAGTTCACGCAGCAGGGAAGCGTCGGTCACGTCGCCTCGGCGGAACCGGTGGGACGCCGTGTAGCCGGGGACGCCGGAGGGTCCGTGTGCCTGCGGCAGCAGGCTGTCCAGCACTATGGGCGTGTCGCCTGCGTCCGCCAGGACGTCGGCTACGTGGGATCCGATGAAGCCGGCGCCGCCGGTCACGAGCACTCGCACCAGGCCACGCTAGGACGCCGGGCGTACCCGCCGCAGCACTGCGGACGTGGCCGTCAGACTTTGGTAACGACGGGCTACCGTGTGCCTTATGGAACGCAGTGCACAGCGACTTGGCCGGGCCCTCGTGGTGATCGTGGACGACCGCGCGGCGCATGGCGAGCATGACGACACCTCCGGCCCCCTGGTGACGGAACTGCTGGAGGAAGCGGGCTTCATCGTCGACGGTGTCGTCGTGGTGCACGCCGACACCGTGGCGATCCGCAACGCCCTCAACACCGCTGTGATCGGCGGCGTCGACCTGGTGATCACGGTCGGCGGCACCGGCGTGTCCCCGCGCGATGTCACCCCGGACGCCACCGCCGGTGTGCTGGACCGCCCGATCCCCGGGATAGGGGAGGCACTGCGCTCCTCCGGCCTGGCCGCCGGCGCGGTCGACGCCGGTATCTCCCGCGGGCTGGTCGGCATTTCCGGCAGCACCCTCGTGGTCAACCTGGCTGGTTCCCGGGCTGCCGTGCGGGACGGGATGGCCACCCTGTCCGCCCTGGTGCCCCACGTCATCGACGAGCTGTCGGGGCTCGACGAGTCCTGATCACGCGAGCCCCCACCTGCCCGTTCCGCCGGCCCCCCGCCGACGGAACGGGCACGGTTTCCCGACAAGGTGGTGAACCATGACCTCCGAGAACCGCAACGACAAGGCCGACCGGGAACGTAGGCGGCGCAAGCTGGACGCGGTGTTCGGCAAGGTACTGCCGGACATCACCTCCGACGAGCGCGACACCGAGCGCCCCCAGCGGGATAGCGATACGTGGTACGAGGAGAACCGTCCCCCGCACCACGACCGTTAGCGCGTGCTGCGAGGCAACTGTTTCGAAGTGCCTTGCCTGTCGGTGCGAGCCGGCCCGCCGCTTCGCCAAGGGCGATCACCGGTGCGCTGGCCTCGCCTCACTGTTCCTGCTTCTGCCACTGCTCCTGCTGCTGCTTCAGCAGGTCCCGGATCTCCATCAGCAGTTCGATGTCGGTCGGCTCGGACGGGCCCGCCTCCTGTCCCCGCTTGCGACGCTGCTGGATCGTCTTCACCGGCAGCACGATGACGAAGTACACGACCGCGGCGATCAGCACGAAGTTGACCGCGGCGTTGATCACGTCCCCGAAGTTGAGGAACGTGGACGGGTTGCCACTGAGGATGTTGAAGCCGAGCCCCTGGGCCGCGTCGGTCCCACCGACCGTGTTGATCAGCGGCTTGATCAGGCCGTTGGTGAACGCGGTGACGATGGCCGTGAAGGCGGTGCCGACGACCACAGCCACCGCGAGGTCGACGACGTTGCCACGCATCAGAAAGTCTTTGAAGCCCTTGAACATCTGCACTCCACTCGTCCGGATGGTCTAACGGAGGGTAACTGTTACCGGACTGCGTAGTGACAGGGCGGCCACCTCTGTCGCCACCTCGGCGGGCAGGGAGATCAGCAGGAGCGGCCCCTTGCCCTCACCGCCGGGAAGCCGGCCATCCTCGGGGGGCGGCCGGATGGCCGCCACGCTGGCCAGACCGGCCAGCACCTTCCGGGTGTGCACTGCGGTGTCGAGCGTGATCACGTCGACTCGTGACCCGGGGCTGACGAACTGGGCGATGCCTGGATCGGCGAGCCGGATCGGCACCAGGGAGAAGCCGGGCTCGGCGCGAAGCACGGATTCGGGGCCGGCGCGGGCCGCGTCGCTCTCGGCGGGCGCGGGAGTGGGTGCGCCCGGCCGGAGCGCGAGCACGAGCGCGAGCACGAACATGCCGGCTGCGAGCACGCGCCGGGCGAGGACGACGTGGCGACCACGGAAACGGTGTGGCAGCAGGGCGAAACGGACCACGATGGCACCCCCAGGTCGGCGTGAGTTTCGGCGGGGCGGCGGTGTTCCGCCGGCCTCGCTCTCGACGCTAGAGGTGCCCTGTGCTCCGGAAAAGGAGCAAACAACGCTGCTGTGGACAACCGGGGTCCTGTGGATAACTCCGGTGGATCGCGACGCAGCCGTGAGGGGCCCCCTCACAGGAAAACAGGCCAGGGTCCCGGCAAAAGTGCGGCGCCTTGGAACGGGCCGACTTTGACAGCCAAAACGGCCGTGAGGGGTCCCTCACGGCCGTTTTGAAGGTCCGTGCGTCAGGAAGCGGCCGCGGTGGCCGTGGAGCTGGACGACGAAGACGACGAGGTCGACGAGCTCGTCTCCGACTTGGCCGAACCGGTGGAGCTGCTCGTCGAGCTCGCCGAGCTCGACGAAGAGGACTTGCCGGAAGAGCCGGAGGAGGACGAGCGCGAGTCCGTGCGGTAGAACCCGCTGCCCTTGAAGATCACGCCGACGGCTCCGTAGAGCTTGCGCAGCGGTCCGGTGCACTCCGGGCACTCGGTCAGGCTGGCCTCGGAGAACGACTGCACGGCCTCGAAACGGTGGCCGCACTCCTTGCAGGCGTACTGGTACGTGGGCACTGGAGCTCCTTCGTGCATTGGCACTCGATCCGCGAGAGTGCTAACGCAAGACGATACTGGGGTATTCCCCCGCAGGTCAAACAGGGTTTCCGGGGATCACTGACGAACTTCGCCCCAACCTCGGCGTCCTCGCGGCCGGTCCACGCGGATGGCCTGGTCGTTTGGCTCATCAATGTTCAACGGAATGCGCGAAGAACGGGATGCCGCACAAGCGGTGAGACATTGGTCACCGGAGCGGTCACCGTGATCAGCTTTCGCGCAGCGTCACCAGCCCCAGGCCAGGGGTGAGCGCGGCCGTCATCAGGACGTCGTGCGGTTCCGCGGGCAGGCGGTCCACGAGTTCGTCGTCCCGCACCACCGCTGTCAGCGACGCGCCGGGCCGGACGTGCGGGAGCGAGCGGTCGTAGTACCCGGCGCCCCGGCCGAGCCGCACCCCGGAGCGGTCGACGGCCAGCGCCGGAAGCAGCACCAGGCCCGCTTCGCCGAGCACCTCGGGCCCGAGAAGCGGGCCGGTGGGCTCCAGCACCCCCCGCAGGCGACCGGGCGCCAGCGAGGCCGTCCCGGTGTACTCGGCCCAGTGCAGTGGCCCGGGCTCCGGGGGGATCACCGGCAGCAGGACGCGGGCGCCCGCACCCCGCAGGAGATCGAGCCAGGCGATCGAACCGGGTTCGGTGCCGAACGGGACGTAGGCGCAGACGGTGGAGGGCAGCGCCAGCGCGCGCAGCGCGTCGTTCAACGCCCGCGCTTCGGAGATCCGTTGCTGGAGGGAAATCGAAGCTCGCGAGGCCTTCAGTAGCTTCCGCCACCGATTCTTGCCCAGTGCCTCGTCCCCCGGCCTGCCCTCAGCCTCGCCCGGAACCACATTGCGCCCAGCACACATAATTGCAGGTTAGGCTTTACCGTCATGACGGGCGCCTTCGACAACACCTCGTTCCGAACCGCGATCATCCCTGCTGCGGGGCTGGGCACGCGTTTCCTACCTGCGACAAAGGCCGTGCCGAAGGAGTTGCTGCCGGTCGTCGACACGCCCGGCATCGAAATCGTGGCCGCCGAGGCCGCGCAGGCGGGCGCGAAACGGCTTGTGATCGTCACCTCACCCGGCAAGGAATCGGTCGTCAACTACTTCCGGTCCGCCCCCGAACTCGAGGAGAGCCTGGAGCGCAAGGGCAAGACCGCGCTGCTGGAGAAGGTGCGCCGCGGACCCGCCCTGCTCGACGTCGAGGCCGCCATCCAGGAAGAGCCGCTCGGGCTCGGGCACGCGGTCGCGCAGGCCGAACCGAACCTCACCGAGGAGGACCACGCGGTCGCCGTGCTG
The DNA here is from genome assembly GCF_026802195.1 of Amycolatopsis cynarae. NCBI lineage: Bacteria > Bacillati > Actinomycetota > Actinomycetes > Pseudonocardiales > Pseudonocardiaceae > Amycolatopsis > Amycolatopsis cynarae. The sequence continues at coordinate 260,445 of NZ_CP113836.1, forward strand.
CTGCCGGACGACCTGGTGCTTCCCGCGGGCGTGCTGGAGCGGATGGCCGAAGTCCGGGCCAAACACGGCGGCAGTGTGCTGTGCGCCTTCGACATCCCGAAGGAGCAGATCTCACCCTATGGCGTATTCGACGTCACCGATACGGAGGATGAAGACGTCAAGCGTGTCCACGGCATGGTCGAGAAACCGAAGCCGGAGGACGCGCCGTCCACCTACGCGGCAGCCGGGCGATACCTGCTGGACCGGGCGATTTTCGACGCGCTGCGCCGGATCGAGCCGGGCGCGGGCGGCGAACTCCAGCTCACCGACGCGGTGGCGCTGCTGATCGAGGAGGGACACCCGGTACATATCGTGGTGCACCGGGGCGGCCGGCATGACCTCGGCAACCCCGGCGGGTTCCTGCGGGCCGCGGTCGATTTCGCCCTCGACCACCCCGAGTACGGCCCGTCCCTGCGCACCTGGCTGGCCGAGCGAATCGAGAACGAAGGCTGATGACCCCACCCACCACGGAGCCCCTCGAGGCCCCCGAAGCCCCCGAGCAGGAGTTCCGCCCCGTCGACGAGCAGTTGGCGCTCGTACTGGAAGCGGCGGTGCGTCCGCGCCCCGTGCGGGTCGCCATCTCCGAGGCACAGGGACTGCTCTGCGCGGAGGAGGTCGTGGCGGAACACGCCCTGCCGGGCTTCGACCAGGCCGCCGTGGACGGATACGCGGTCCGCAGCGTGGATCTGCGGGCCGACGGCGACGAGCCGGTGCAGTTGCCGGTGGTGGGTGAGATCATGGCGGGCTCGCGGCAGCCGCGCCGGTTGCAGCCCGGTCAGGCGGTGCGGGTGGTCACCGGTGCCCCGCTGCCGACGCTGGCCGACGCCGTGGTGCCCACCGCCTATACCGACGGGCATCCCGCGAACGTCACCGTGCACCGGTCCGTGCCTTCGGCCGGGTACGTGCGCCGGACCGGCGAGGACGTGCAGATCGGCGACGTGGCCGTGCGCCAGGGCGACACCATCGGCGCCGCGCAGGTGGGCCTGCTCGCCGCGGTCGGGCGGTCGAAGGTGCTGGTCTATCCGCGGCCCCGGGTGTCCATCGTCTCGGTCGGCGACGAATTGGTCGACATCGACCGCACGCCTTCGGTCGGCCAGGTCTACGACGTCAACTCCTACGCACTGGCCGCGGCCGCTCGTGACGCGGGCGCCGAGGTCAGCCGCGTCGGGATCGTGCCCAGCGACCCGAAGCGGCTGCGGGAGATCGTCGAAGGCAGGCTTCTGATGTCGGAGGTCGTGGTCGTCGCGGGAGGGGCCGGCGGCGCCGCGGGCGACGAGGTGCACGCCGCGCTGTCCGAGCTGGGGCGGATCGATGTGACCCGGGTGGCCATGCATCCCGGTTCGGCGCAGGGCTTCGGCAGGCTCGGGCCGGATTCGGTGCCGACCTTCCTGCTCCCGGCCAACCCGATGAGCGCGCTGGTGGTGTTCGAAGTACTGATCCGGCCGCTGATCAGGGCAGCCCGCGGAACCCGCAACCCGCACCGCAGGATCGTCAGCGCCCGGCTGCTGTCGCCGCTGACCTCGACCAAGGGGCGCAAGGGTTTCCTCCGGGGCCAGTTGCTCCGGGACGAGCGCACCGGTGAGTACCTGGTTCAGCCGCTGGGAACGTCCGGGGCCCACCTCCTCGCTTCGCTGGCCGAAGCGAACTGCCTGATCAACATCGACGAGGACCTCACCGAGGTGCCGATGGGTGATCAGGTACGGGTGACCTTCCTCGCGCAACGGGTGTGACGGTTAAATACGGCGGTGCAGCCCGCGAGGTACGACCTGGAGTCCCGTCACCCCGGCTGGCCCAGCCACCTCGGGCCGCTGCGAGTCGCCGCGGGCACGGTGGAGTTGCGGCCGATCCGCCTGCGCGACGCCGGTGAGTGGAGCCGCATCCGGCTGCGTGACCAGGCCCATCTGGAACGGTGGGAACCGACCTCGCCGGGGCCGTGGCAGGAGCGGAACAGCTTCTGGTCCTGGCCTTCGCAGTGGCTGGCCCTGCGCGGCCTCGCGCGGCGCGGGCAGTGCCTGCCCTACGTGATCACCGTCGACGGCGAGTTCGCCGGGCAGATCACTGTCGGTAACGTGATCCGCGCCTCGCTGAGGTCCGCCTGGGTCGGTTACTGGGTGTCATCGACCGTTGTCGGCGGTGGGGTGGCGACCGGGGCGGTCGCGCTGGTGGTCGACCACGCCTTCGGCGCGGCGGGCCTGCACCGGATCGAGGCTACGGTGCGGCCGGAGAACGAGCCGAGCATCCGCGTGCTGAGCAAGGCGGGTTTTCGCAAGGAAGGCCTGTTCCAGCGATATCTCGACGTCGCAGGCGACTGGCGGGACCACTTCTGCTTCGCGATCACCGCTGAGGAGATCGGCCCGGGCCTGGTCCGCAGATTGATCGACGCCGGGCACGCCGAACACGCGTGAGATCCCCGTTACCACACGAGTCGATGTTCACCTCAAGTGGTGACCCTTTTCTCGGTTTCAGCGGCGTGGCGCCCGGAGTTCTGTTACTCCTGTGGCTAGCGTGACGGTATGTAGCAAAGATCGGGGGAGGTGACAGAGGGGATGCCCAGCTCGTTGATCATTGTCGCCCTCGCGGCGGCGTGGCTTGTCGTTCTCGTGCCCATGGTCGTGCGCAAGCGCCAGGCCATCGCCCGCACGGCGGACTCCGAACTGGCCGCACGCGTGGTGCGGAGCGGAAGCGGTGCGGAAGAAGAAGGGGAAGAGGAGTTCGCGATGGCGGAGGCCGCCGGCGACGGCGCCGAGCACGAACCGGTCGAGGTGGAGGAGTTCGAGGACGACCCGACCCCGCCGGCCCGAGCCGGTGAACGCCGGTACCGGCCCGGCCGTGGTGGGTTCGACCCCGAGGCCGCGGAGCTCGCGGCCCGCGCCAAGTACGCGTTCCGGCAGCGAGTAGTGCTGGCCGTGATCGTGCTGGCCGTGATCGCCGGTTTCGCCGCGGGCTTCCTGTCCACCACCCTGTGGTGGGCGCACGGCGCACTCGACGCCATCCTCGTCGCCTACCTCGTGTACCTGCGTCGCCAGGTGCGGATCGAGAACGAGATCCGGCAGCGGCGGCTCGCCCGGCTCAATCGCGGCCGTGTCCGGCGCGAAGCGCCCCACCTCTTGGAGACCGAGGAGTACGAGCAGGACGCTCCCGAGCGTGCCGAAGGGGTTCGAGTCGAGCCCCGGCCCTCGTCGGCTCCCCGAGTCCCCGGTAACGCGGTGGTGCTCGACATCGACGACGAAGACCCGGAGTTCCACGAGCTCGACGACCCGGGACAGCTGCCGTTCCGGAGGGCCGCCGGGGAATAGACCCCCCCGGTGATCGCCCTCCGAAGGGCGTTGCTAAGCTATGCGAGCTTCCTTAAGGGGCTGTAGCGCAGTTGGTAGCGCGTCTCGTTCGCATCGAGAAGGTCAGGGGTTCGATTCCCCTCAGCTCCACGTCACTCGGGGCGAGGTGTGTTCGCGGAAAACGCGAACCGGCTCGCTCCGTTGTGTTTTCTGGGGGTGCAACCCCCAGACCCCGCCCGGTGGGCTTCGCCCCCGGACCCCCGTCTGTGGTTGCGTTGGTCGGTTCGGGGTTTCGAATAAGCTCGACGGCCGCGGCTGCCTCAGGTGAGAGGGAGCCGGGCCAGTAGGCACGCAGAGCTGCGAGGTACGCACCAGCACCGCAGATCCCCCACTACAGGACGCAACCCCACCGTGCGACCGTTGCTCACCGCGCGCCGTCCACTTCGCGGCTGCCGTCGAGTTCCGTGCCCCGGTAATCAGGCCGGATGGGACTATCGTCGACGCCGAGTGGGCAACGACTGCTGGTTCCAGGATCCGATGGTCCTACCCGGGTCGTTCCGTGAGCGGGTGTGCATGAGTTTTCGATTGTCGTTCCTGGGGCCACCGGTCGAGCCGCAGCCGCGTGGTCTGGAACTTGTTCCCGAAACCTACGAGTCTCTTGTCATGGAGGCTTGCGGGATCCTTGCCGACGTGGGTTGTCGAGCCCTGGTTGGCGGTTTTGGGGATCCTGACTGGGGTCTCGATGTCGCATATGATTTCTCTGCCGTGATGGAGCAGATGCCAAAGGTTCTGTCCGGTATCCGGGCTGCACGCAGGGTGGATCTCGACTTTTACAGTCAAGGAGTCGAGCGGCTACTGGTGTTCGAGCCTCGGGGTGAGCTGGTTGAGATCATTTGTGTGTCACGAACTTCCTGGACGCCGGACCCTTCCGTTGAATGGTCTTCGCGTGGAGAGGTGGATCGGATGTTCACGTCTCTGGCTGTGAATTTTGGGCGCGCCGTTTCCGCCGCTTGTCCGCTGCTGGCCGATATCCAACCGATAGCGGACTGGGCCGCGGGAAGGGTCATGGACAAAGTTATGGGAATTTACTCGATGGATGAACGTGAAGCGTTCGACGCGATGTCCAGATTTCTCTGGAAGTTTGCACACCGTGCCGGTGACGACCTGTTGACGCTTCTCGGTGACATCTCGCTGCAGGCCGATGGGGAGCCGACGGACCCGGCGGCGTGGACCGACTGGCTTGAATGCGTGAGGGCGGTGAAGGGTGATGGCACCGCAAAGCCTGGCGGACCTCTCAGTTGACCCGGATCTTGGGCGAGCTGCTCTGGCGCAGCGAGGTGCCGTGCAGGTAGGCGGCGAGAATGGTCTCCAGTGAGATGGTCTCGTCGATGGCCGTTCGGTGGAACACCAGGGAGTCCGTGAGGGCGATCAGTTCCTCGACTCGGTCGTCCGAGTTGGGGAGCCCGGCGCTGGCGAGGGCTGACGCCGTCACTTGCCGGGCTATGGCGTGGAGCTCGGATTGCGTGGTCAGCTTGTGTCGAAGTAGGGGCGCGTCGTCGAGTTCGAGGATGAGTGCGTAGCGGGCCCTCATGTCGTCCCGCCGTGCCGCGAGGGTCTCGACCAGTCCTGCGATCATCGCGGCAAGCTCCGTGATATCGAGCCGGTGTCCGCTCTCGAACGCCGTGTTCAGGGAGTCCGCGAGCTTTCTGGCGTCGGCCGTCGAACGTTCGGCGAGTGCGTTGACGATGAGTTCCAGTAGCGCGAGCCGCGTCTTCGCATGGTAAGAGGTCGAGCCTTGCGGGATCCCCGCCTCGTTGTCGACGGCTCGGTGCGTCAGGGCGCGAACACCGTCACGGGCGATGATGCGGATGCCGCTCTCGGCGATCGCCTCCCGCCGCTCACTGCCGCTCGTCGCACTCGTAGACATGACCTGATGCTACAGGTGTAGAGTTCTGGTCGCGGAACCTCTACATCTGTAGTGAGCGGCGGGAGAGTGGCATGATGATCGACTTCGTTCCCGACGGGAACCTGTACCCCTTCGAGTCGCGCTGGTTCGACTCGTCGGCCGGTCGCCTTCACTACATCGACGAAGGGACCGGGCCTGTGTTGTTGTTCTGCCACGGCTCTCCGACCTGGAGTTTCCTCTACCGTCACCTCGTGAAGGGCCTGCGTGACCGGTACCGGTGCATTGCCGTGGACTACCTGGGCTTCGGGTTGTCCGAGCGGCCACGGAACTTCGGCTACACGATCGCCGAGCACACGACTGTTCTCGGCGAACTGATCGACCATCTGCGGCTGGACGGATTCATCGTCATGGGGCAGGACTGGGGTGGCCCGATCGGGCTGGGCGCGGCAAGCGCGCGGGCCGATCGGGTCGGCGGAATCGTGCTGGGCAACACCGTGTTCTGGCCGGTCGAACCGTGGGCGAACCGGGCCTTCAGCGTGATCATGAGCAGCCGTCCCGCGCAGCGGCGCATACTCGACCGGAACCTTCTCGTGGAGCAGTTCCTGCTGGGGAGATCAGGTCCCACGCTGACCGCGGCGGAGGCCGACCACTACCGCATGGTGCAGCCAACGCGAGAAGCGCGGCGCGGCCTCGCGGTCATGCCCAGGGAGATCCGTGCGGCCCGACCCCTGCTGGACCGGCTCGCCGAGGACGTGCCCGCCCTACTCGGTGACAAACCGACTCTGGCGGTATGGGGAATGCGGGACATGGTGTTCCGGCCGAAGGCGTGCATCCCGCGGATTCGCGCCTCGTTCACCGATCTCGAGGTCGTCGAACTTCCCCAGGCGCGGCACTTCATCCAGGAAGACGCACCAGAGCAGATCATGTCGGCGATCGCCGACCGGTTCTGAACCCTCGTCTGGTCACGTCTGGGTGAGGTCGAACGTGCGGCGCGCGCGCTGGATCTCGGGCATGTGAGTCGCGGCCCAGTCCAGCAGCACATCGACGGGGTGCCGCAGGGTCTTGCCCAGCGGAGTGATCCGGTACTCGACGGCGACGGGGCGGGAACTGAGCAGCACGCGCTCGACGATGCCGTTGCGCTCGAGCCGCCGGAGAGTCGCGGTGAGCGATTTCTGTGTCACTGCGGGGATGCAGCGGCGGAGGTCGTTGAAACGGCAAGGCCGTTCGCAGAGTTCGTTGAGGATGCTCAGCGACCACTTGTCCAGCACCTGGTCCAGAAGTTCCCGGTGCGGTGCTGAGACTTCGAGCTCGCCCTCGGGGGCGTCCGCGGTATCCATGGCGAAACCTGGTCTCCTTGAAGTGTCCTTTGTGTACCAGGTATCAACGGTATACCCCTTTGGTCCAAAAGTGAGGAGACTTCGATGTCCGTCCACGGTTTCACCCCCAGCGGCATGACGCAGCCCACCCCGTACCACCACGTCGCCGTCGGCACCGGCACGCGTCACGTGCACGTCAGCGGCCAGATCGCCCGCACCGCGGACGGGACCCCGGTGGCTCCGGGCGACCTCGCCGGTCAGGTCGCGCAGGCCCTGCGCAATACCGCGACAGGTCTTGCGGGTGCGGGTGCAACCTTCGACGACGTGCTGCGGCTGACGTTCTACGTCACGCAGTGGGCACCCGAGAAGATCGACGCGTTCATGGCGGGTGTCGAAAAGGTCGCCGGGGAGATCGGCCTGAGCTTGCCGCTTCCGCCCGCATCGCTGATCGGGGTCGACTACCTCTTCGAGCCCGACGTGCTCGTCGAAGTCGAGGCGACCGCCATCCTCGACTGAGCCGGTGTCCGTCGCCCGCCAACGCCGCGCCGGTGCACCGGTGCGGCGTTGGCCGTTCGGCGCCATCACAGGTTTCGCCGCCCGTCGTCCGCCGGGGGAACGCCGGTAATCTGGGGCAGGATCCGCCGCGCGAAAAGGCGATATCGGTGGCGATGGCCCGCGGGCACCGGGAAGTAGCGGCTATCCCTGGGAGGCGTTGGCTGGGCGAAAGGGGATCACCGGTGGACGGGGTGCCGGCCGAAGAACTGCAAAAGGCGTTGGAGCTTGAGGGGAATGTCGTCGGCAACATGCTGATGTCGAGTTTCGACGACAGTTCCGCACTCGAGATGGCGGCGCGCCTGGACCGCTGCGTGGACAACCTGCTCTACGGCGTGCACACCCAGCGCACACCGCATTCGCGCAGCGTCTACGTCGACCTGCTGGCGGGCCTGGCGCTGACGGCCGAGTCCCTGCGCACGAGATCCCGGGGCGACCAGGCGGCCGCGGACCGGCACGCGGCGATGGCCTCCCAGTGCCTGGCCAGAGTCAGCATGAACGAGATCCTCCCCGGCGGAGACACCGGCCGGACCGGTGACGGCGGCCCGTTCGCCTGAAACCCGCGGCGCGGTTTCCCCCTCGGACGTCGAGATCCCACTTCCGGGCGGCGTGCCCAACCGGGATGATGGTTCGATGACGCGCACACCGGGCCGGCCGAAGCCGCAGGTGGGCAGACGGACGGTGCTGACCGCGGCCGGTGCGTTCCTGCTCGCCGCCTGTGGTGCCCGGTTCGACGGGCAGCGGCTCACCATCACCACCGGCAGCGCCGGGGCCGTCTACAACCAGCTCGGCCAGGCGCTCGCCGCTTCCTGGGCCGCCGAACTCGGTTTCCAACCGCAGGTGCTGACCAGCGCGGGATCCGGGCAGAACCTGGACCGGCTGCTGGCCGGCGCCGCGGACGTGGGGATCTCCGCCGCCGACGCGGCCGCCACCCGGGCGGCGGAGTCCGGCGGGGACCTGCGGGCGCTGGCCCGCATGCACGACGACTACGTGCAGCTGGTCGTGCCGGCCGCGTCGAGCATCGTCCGCCCGGCCGACCTGCGGGGCAGGCGGGTTTCGGTGGGGCCGCCGGACTCCGGTGTCCGGCTCATCGCCGACCGGACGCTGTCCGTGCTCCGACTGTCCGGCGGAGCCGATCTCGAACGCCACGAGCTCGCCATCGACGCCGCCGCCGACGCCCTGGCGCGCGGCGAGATCGACGCGTTCTTCTGGTCGGGCGGCCTGCCCACCGAACAGGTCAGCGCACTGGCGCGGCGGCTGCCGATCCGCGTCGTCGACCTGTCCGAGGTGCTGCCGGTCCTGTTCCAGGAGTACGAGGTCTACCAGTCGGCGACGCTGCCCGCGTCGCCGTACCGGCTGCCGAACGCCGTGACGACGCTCCTCGTGCCCAACCTCCTGCTGGTCACCGACCGGATGAGCGACACGATCGCCGAGGCCCTCACCGGTGGCGTGTTCGAGGCCCAGGCCGCGCTCGCCACGGCCAACCGCGCGGCTCGCTCCATCGATGTGCGGTCGGGCATCGAGACGGTGCCGATCCTGCTGCATCCCGGCGCGCAGGCGTACTACCGGTCGGCGCACTACACGAGCGGCTGAGCGGGCAGTTCCACCGTGATCCGCAGGCCGCCGCCCTCGGGCAGATCCAGCCGGAGCCGCCCGGCCGACCGCTCGGCGATCTGTGCGACGATCGCCATCCCCAGCCCGGAGCCCGCCACGTTCTGCTGCCGAGGGCTACGCCAGAACCGGTCGGTGATCCGGTCGAGTTCCTCCGGCTCGACCCCAGGACCGTGGTCGCGGACCGCGATGGCCACCATCGCCCCGGTCCGGTACGCGCTCACCTCCACGCTGGCGTCACCGTCCGCGGGCACGTGCCCCTCGCTGAACTTCAGCGCGTTGTCCAGCAAGGCGTCCAGAATGCCGTCGACAGCGTGTGGCACGGCGTGCACGGACAGTCCGTCCGGGATGTCGGCGCGCAACTCGACGTCCCGCGCCGCCGCCACCGGGCGCCACGCCGCGACCCGTTCGCTGAGGGCATCGCTGGCGTCGATCGTCACCGGGGCGCCCGACATCGCCTCCCGCCTGGCGAGCGTCAGCAGGGCGTCCAGCACGTCGTTGAGCCGCCGCGCCTCGGTGCGGGCGGCTTCGTAGTCGGACAGCGCCTCCTCGGCGACCATCTCGTCGAGGTTCTGCAGCCGGAGGTTGAGTGCGGTCAACGGGTTCCGCAGCTGGTGCGAGGCGTCGGCGACGAAGGCGCGTTGCGCGGCGAGCAACTCGGTCACGCTGGTGGCCATGGAGTCGAACGACTCCGCCAGCTTGCGCAGTTCCGGCGGACCCGAGCGCAGGGCCGCCTGCGGCGGGGTACCGCCCTGGACGGCCACCTCGGCGACCCGCCCGGCAGCCTCGTCGAGCCTGCGGATGGGACGCAGGATCCACTGCACGACCGGCAGCGCGAGCAGGGTCGCCAGCACCAGCGCCACCACGCCGCCCGCCAGGACGAACGCCCACTGCACGAGGACCTTCTCGCCCAGCGCGTCCGTGGGCGAGACGGTGAGGACCGCACCCCGCACCTCGCCGTCGGCCATGACCGGTTCGGCCAGCAGCATCGGACGTGAGTCCCAGGGCAGGAACAGGCTAGGGGGCTCCGGCTGCCGCCCGGCCAGTGCCTCGCCGAGGCGGGCCGCGATCGAGGCGTCGGTCACCGCCGGGGCGGTGGGACTCGACACCAGCGGGGTGCCGTCCCGGTCGACCATGGTGGACGAGACGCCGTAAACCTCCTGGTAGCGCTGCAGCACCTTCCGCATGTGCGGTTCGTCCTGCCCGTTCAGCACGAGGTTCTGCGCCAGGGAGGCGAGCCGCTCGGTGATCGTGAGCCGGTCGAGGAACATGCGCTGCTGCTCGCCGTTCGCCAGGCTCAGCGCCAGCGGGATACCCAGGCCCAGCAGTACCAGCACCACCAGCGACAGTACGACCGGCAACAATCGGGATCGCACGGCGGCCTCAGCGGGCGGGCGCGGTGCCGGAGGCGGGCTGCGCCAGGCGGTAGCCCACGCCCCGGACCGTCACGATCAGCCCGGGCCGGTCCAGTTTCGTTCGCAGCGTGGCCACGTGCACGTCGAGCGTGCGGTTCGCGCCCGCCCACGTCTTGCCCCAGACCTCGGCGATCAACTGGTCGCGCGGGCACACCGCGCCGTCGGCGCCCGCGATGATGGCCAGCAGTTCGAACTCCTTGCGGGCCAGTGACACCGGGCGGCCGCCCACCGACACCTGGTGCCCGGGCAGGTCGATCTCCACGTCGGCGAACCGGATCCGCTCCGGTGGCGCCGGCCGCACGGTGTTGCGCCGCCGCAGCACGGCGTGGATCCGCGCGACGAGCTCGTCCACGTCGAACGGTTTGACCAGGTAATCGTCGGCACCCGAGCGCAGTCCGAGGATCCGGTCGTCCACCTGCCCCTTCGCGGACACCACGAGGATGGCGACGTCACCGCTGTTCCTGATGGACCGGCACAGGTCGAAGCCGTTCACGTCCGGCAGCCCGAGGTCGAGCAGGACGACGTCCGCCGCCGCGACCTTGGTCATGGCCGCCCGGCCGGTGGGTGCCCAGTCGGCCGCGATCCCGCGGCGCGCGAGCGCCGACCGGATCGCCGCCGCCACCCGGGCGTCGTCCTCTACCAGCAGCACTCGCACCTACTATCCTTCCGACACCGCAGATCTTCGCGGTACGGGCGGGTCGGGGCAACCCATTCGGCCTGGTCCTGCCACGAACCGGCGTTCGCTGTCCGTTCACCCGGCCAGCGCCCGGATCTGGTTGACGGCCGCGGTCACCGCGGGCAGGTCGGCCCGTCCCGATTCGCCGATCTCGGCGAGCGCTCGCCGGACCCGGGCCAGGCGCGCCGCCTCAGCGTGCTCCCACGCGGCAATGTGCTGGTCGGCGGTACGACCGGGCGCGGCGCCCGCCGCGATCGCGAACGTGATCGCACGGAGGGAGTCGTACAGGTCGTCCCGCAGGGACAGCCGGGCCAGCGCATGCCAGCGATCCCCGTGCGGCAGCGCGCCGACGGCCTCGAGCAGCCGGTCCACGCCGAGGTGGTCGGACAGCGCGTAGTACAGCTCCGCCGTCTCCTCCGCCGAGCCGCCTTCGATCCGTTCGGTGACCTCGGCGATGTCCAGCAGCGGGTAGGCGGCCAGCAGACCGGGGATCCGGCCGGCCAGCGCCTCCGGGACACCATCGGCCAGCAGGCGCTGCGCCCCCTGCTCCAGGTCCGCGCGGACCCGGCCCCGCACCAGGGTGTTCAGCCGGGCCGCGAGCCGGCCGACGACGGGGCGGAACCGCTCGATCTCGGTGCCGACGTCCAGCGGCTGCGGCCGTCGGCGCAGCATCCAGCGCGACGCGCGGTCCAGCAGGCGGCGGGTTTCCAGCAGCAGCCCGTCGGTGGTCTCCGTGGGCAGCCCGGCGCCCTCGGTACCGTCGGTATCGATCTGCTGCCACAGCGCGGCCAGGTCGTACACCGCGGAGACGACGGTGAAGGCGCGAACCGCGTCGGCGGGTTCGACGGCCATCTCCTCGGCGAGGCGGAAGGTGTAGGACAGGCCCGCGTTGTCGACGACCTCGTTCACCAGCAGCGTCGCCTCGATCTCCCGCCGCAGCGGGTGCCGCCGGATCGAGCCGCCGAAGCGCTGCCGCAGCGGCTGGGGGAAGTAGGTGGGCACCCGCCGGGTGAAGACCTCCTCGTCGAGCAGGTCACTCGCCAGGATGTCCTTCTTGAGCCCGAGTTTGACGTGCGCCAGCAGCGTCGCCAGCTCCGGCGAGCTGAGTCCCTGCCCCTCCCGCTCCATCGCGGCCAACTGCCCGGGAGCGGGCAGGACCTCGAGGCGCCGGTCGAGCCCGTGGCGCCGCTCCAGATCCGCGATCAGCCGAGCGTGCACCGGGAGCATCGCCGTCGCGTGCGAACGGCTGACGCCCAGCACCCGGTTCTGCCGCCGGTTGTTGGCCAGCACCAGGTCCGCGACGTCGTCGGTCAGCGCGGACAGCCGGGCATTGCGGTCCGCCCCGGACAGGGCGGCCTTCGCGACCGCCAAGTCCAGCATGATCTTGATGTTCACCTCGTGGTCGGAGCAGTCGACCCCGGCCGAGTTGTCCAGCGCGTCGGTGTTGACCTTGCCACCGGCCCGGGCGAACTCGATACGCCCCTGCTGGGTCAGCCCGAGGTTGCCGCCTTCGGCCACCACGCGGGCGCGCAACTCGTTGCCGTCCACGCGCACCGCGTCGTTGGCCTTGTCGCGCACCTCGGCATGGGACTCCGCCGTGCCCTTGACGTAGGTGCCGATCCCGCCGTTCCACAGCAGGTCCACGGGGGCCAGCAGGATTGCCTTGACGAGTTCGGCGGGGGAGAGCGGCCCGGGCAGGTCGCCGAGACCGAGCGCCGCGCGGACGTGGTCGTTGAGCGGGATGGCCTTGACATCCCGCGGCCACACCCCGCCGCCCGCGCTGAGCAGGCTCCGGTCGTAGTCGGCCCACGACGAGCGGGGCAGCCGGAAGAGGCGCTGCCGTTCGGCGAAGGACCGCTCCGCGTCGGGCTCCGGGTCGAGGAACACGTGCCGGTGGTCGAACGCCGCGACGAGGCGGATGTGCCGGGACAGCAGCATCCCGTTGCCGAACACGTCACCCGACATGTCGCCGATCCCGACCACGGTGAAGTCGTCGCGGTCCGGGTCGAGGCCCAGCTCGCGGAAATTGCGCCGCACGCTTTCCCACGCACCACGGGCGGTGATCCCCATCGCCTTGTGGTCGTAGCCGACCGAACCGCCGGAGGCGAACGCGTCGCCCAGCCAGAACCCGTGTGAGGCGGCCACCTCGTTCGCCGCGTCGGAGAACGTCGCCGTGCCCTTGTCGGCGGCGACCACGAGGTAGGTGTCGTCCCCGTCGTGCCGCACCACGCGCGCGGGCGGGACGGTCCGCCCGCGCACGACGTTGTCCGTGACGTCGAGCAGACCGGACACGAACATCCGGTAGCAGGCGAGGGCTTCGGCCGCCAGCGCCTCCCGGTTGCCCGACGGCGGCCGCTTGAGCACGAAGCCGCCCTTGGCGCCCACCGGGACGATCACCGCGTTCTTCGCCGCCTGCGCCTTGACCAGGCCCAGGATCTCGGTGCGGTAGTCCTCGCGCCGGTCGGACCAGCGCAGGCCGCCCCGGGCCACCGGGCCGTATCGCAGGTGCACGCCCTCGACCCGGGGCGAGTACACGAAGGTCTCCCGGTGCGGCCGCGGCTGGGGAAGCCCGGGCACCGCCTGGGGATCGAGCTTCAGCGTCAGCACGGGGTCCGCCGCGCCCGGCACCGGGGACCGGAAGTAGCTGGTTCGCACCGTGGCGTTGATCAGGGCGAGGTACCCGCGCAGGATCCGGTCGGCGTCCAGTGTGGACACCTCGTCGATGAGCCGCTCGACCTCGCCGGTGAGCTCGTCGGTCCGTTGTGGACGTTCCGGTTCGGGTAGCGCCGGGTCGAACCGCGCTTCGAACAATCGAACCAGCGCGACGACCGTGCCGGGGTGCGCGATCAACGTTTCCTGCAGGTAACTCTGGCTGTACCTGGTGCCGGCCTGCCGCAGGTACGCGGCGTAGGCACGCAGGAGGGCGGCCTGGCGCCAGGTCAGGCCCGCATACGGCACGAGCGCGTTGAACCGGTCCGATTCCGCGTCACCGCGCCAGACCGCGGTGAAGGCGTCCTCGAACCGCTCGCGCGCCCGCGGGTCCTGCCACCCGCCCGCGCGGTCGATCGTGAGGCCGAAATCGAACACCCGCCGTTCGGTGCCGTCCCAACTGATCTCGTACGGCCGTTCGTCGACGACCTCGACGCCCAGGTGTTGCAGCATCGGCAGCACGGCCGACAGCGTGATCCGCCGCCCCGACAGGTAGAGCTTGAAACCCGCTTCGCCCGCGGACGCCCCGGGCGGCAGGTAGAGCGACACCGCGAGATCGCCCTCACCGGACAGATCACGCAACCGGCGCAGGTCCGTCAGGCCCACCCGGGCGTCGAAATCCTCCTTGTAGGCCGGGGGAAACGCGTCGGCGTAACGGCGGGCGAGCTCTGCCGTCACCGCTCCCGCCGCTGGATCGTCCGCTCCGGCCAGTACGGCTTCGATGAGCTGGTCGTCCCAGCCGCGCACGGTGGCCGACAACCGCTCCTGGATCCGGGCGGTGTCGATGTCGGTGTCGGCCTCGGCCGCCGGATCGGTGTGCACGACGAACCGGATCGTGGTCATCGTCGCCGTGGCCGAGCAGGGCTGCTGCTCCACCGACGTGCCCCGCAGTTCGTCGAGCAGCACGTCCCCCATCGCGGCCCGCGTCGCGGTCGTGCAGTGATCAGTGCCGAGGTGGACCAGGCAGGAGAAGAACCGCAGGTACGGGTCGCGCCGGACGAACAGCCGGAGCCGGTGCCGTTCGGTGGGGACCAGCAGCCCGGTCGCGGCGGCGTGCAGGAACCGCCAGTCCGCGGAGAACAGTTCGCCTCGCGGGAGGTCCTGCAGGATGTTCAGCATCCGACGGCCGGAACGGGAGTCGAGCGGCACCCCGGCGTGGGAGATCGCCCGCCGGACCCGGCCGGCGATCACCGGGATCGCCGACACGTCCTCGTGCCGGGCGGAGCCGGTGAACGCGCCGACGAAACGGTGCCGTCCCCTCGCCTGGCCGTCCGCTCCGAAAGCGGCTACGCCAACGTGGAACGGGGCGTCCGGTCCGTGCACTGTGGACGATCCCGACGCCGCGGCCAGCTCGAGCGGCGGAAGCGCCGCCCCGGGTTCGGTGGTGTCCAGACCGGCGAGGAGGGAGTCCTCGCGGCGAAGCAGGCCCAGCCCTGTCCTCGACTCCGGGACCGGCCCCGAAATCTCGTCGAAGCGGTAGCCGAGGAACAGGAAGTTCCCGTCGGCGAGCCAGCGCAGCAGCGCGGCCGTCTCGGCGTCGGCCGTCTCGGTGGCCACCGCCATCGCGATTTCCCGCATCCGCTCGCCCGATTCGAAGACCTCGCGCACGTCGGCGAGAACCGTGTGCAGGCGCCGCCGCAACTCCTCGGCCTCGGCGGGACCGGCGATCCGGTCGACCTCGACACTGATCCACGATTCGGTGATCGCGCCCGCGGGCGGCTCCTCGGGATCGGCGTCGGGCAGCACCTCGATCAACTCGCCCGTCCCGTTCCGGCGGGCCACCACGATGGGATGCACGACGCGGCGGACCCGGGCACCGCCGCGGGCCAGTTCGTCGAGCACCGAGTCGACCAGGCAGGGCATGTCATCGGTCACCACCTGGATCGCGGTGACCGCCTGGGTGCGGCCGTCGCGGGACAGCGACCTGGTGAAGATCCTGAGCACGGGTTCGGCCGGAGTCCGTTGTCGCGCCAGGGCGCGATGCGAGCCCAGCAACGCGGCCAGCTCGTCCTCACCGGCGGCCGCGCGCTCCTCGGCCGGTAGCCCGCGGGAGTAGACCCCCGCCAGCCGGTCGCCTTCAGTATCCGCAATGGACAGTCCCTGGGTCAGGGTCATGACGTCATCGCCTCATCCCACAAGCTTTTCCCGCAAGATGCCAGCTCGGGGCGCCCGGCGACCAGCCTTGTTGGGAGAGACTTGACGTTCACGGGAACGCGTTCCTAAGCCTCGATCAAGCCAATCTCAAGTCTGTCTCAAGCGGCATTGCCGGGGAGTAACGCTCGCCACACCATGATCGTCCATGGCGCACCGGTCGTCTGCGTCCCGCTCTCCAGTGCGGACGGAAAATCCCTGAATCGCAGAGGAAAGACCGCATGTCCCAAGTTTCCATTCCGGTCGGCGAGACCGCTGCCCCGCAGCGGGCCGAGAAGGACTTCACGCAAGAGGATTCCGGCTACCACAAGGGGCTGAAGAACCGCCAGGTGCAGATGATCGCCATCGGTGGCGCGATCGGCACGGGCCTGTTCCTGGGGGCGGGATCACGGCTCCACAACGCCGGACCGGCGCTGGCCGTGGTGTACGCCGTGGCCGGTGTGTTCGCGTTCGTCGTCGTGCGAGCCATGGGCGAACTGGTCATGTACCGCCCGTCCTCGGGTTCGTTCGTTTCCTACTCCCGGGAGTTCCTCGGGGAAAAGGCCGCCTACTTCGCCGGCTGGATGTACTTCCTCAACTGGGCCACCAGCGGTATCGCCGACGTGACCGCCGTGGCCAAGTACACCCAGTTCTTCTGGCCCGACATGCAGCAGTGGATCCCCGCGCTGATCGCGCTGTTCGTGATCCTCGCCGTGAACCTGGTCTCCGTCAAGCTGTTCGGGGAGCTGGAGTTCTGGTTCGCCGCGGTCAAGGTGCTCGCGCTGGTCGGCTTCATGATCTTCGGCATCGTGCTGCTGCTCACCCGGCATCCGGTGGACGGCCACGGCACCGGGCCAAGCCTCGTCTTCGACCACGGCGGCCTCTTCCCCGCCGGTGTGCTGCCCGCGCTGCTCATCCTGCAGGGCGTGGTCTTCGCCTACGCCGGGATCGAGATGGTCGGCGTGACCGCGGGCGAGACCAGCAACCCGCGCAAGGTGATCCCCAAGGCGGTCAACTCGGTCGCGTGGCGGATCGGGATCTTCTACATCGGCTCGGTGCTGCTGCTCGTCATGCTGCTGCCCTGGACTTCCTACCGGAGCGGGGAAAGCCCCTTCGTCACCGTGCTGTCGAAGCTCGGCATGCCCGCCGCGGGCGGCATCATGGACCTGATCGTGCTGACCGCGGCGCTGTCCAGCGTCAACTCCGGGCTCTACTCCACCGGCCGCATCCTCCGTTCGCTGTCGATGGCCGGTTCCGCGCCCAGGTTCACCGCCCGGATGAGCAGGCGCGGTGTGCCCTACGGCGGCGTGCTGCTGACCGCGGGGGTCTACGCGCTGGGCGTCGTGCTGAACCTGGTCATGCCCGGCGAAGCCTTCGAGATCGCGCTGGAGTTCTCCGCCGTCGGTATCATCAGCATGTGGTCGATGATCGTGATCTGCCACCTGGCGTTGCACCGCAAGGCAAAACGAGGCGAGCTCACCCGCCCGTCCTACCGCCTGCCCGGCGCTCCCTACACCAACTATGTGACGCTTGGGTTTCTGGTGCTGGTGCTGGGAATGAGCTATTTCAACGGTGAGGCGGGACGGATCCTCATCTACGGCCTGCCCGGCATCGCGGCCCTGCTGGTCGCGGGCTGGTTCCTGGTGCGTGGCAGGGTCCGCCGGATCGCCGCGGAACGCGGGGCGCCTGCCGAAACCCCGGGCATCGCGGGCTTGGAGACCACCGGATGAAGGTGATCGTGCGGCGGGAACGGGAGTGAGAAACCCCATCCGGTGGGAAAGGACCGGTCCGGACCGGCCGTCGGCAGCGTATCATGTGGACAGTTCGTCGCCGGTTCGGCGAACGCCCGTACTCTGGTTCGTCGACAGGCGGAGAGGGAGGAACTCGTGGAGAAGATTCGAGTGACTGTCTGCGCCCTGGACCCGATCACTCGGGCGGGACTCGTCAACTGTCTGCGGCCACGAGCCGGCGTGATCGTCGACGAGTGCTCCAATGGTGAGGGTGCCGATGTCTTCGTCGCGGCCTTCGACGAGCTCGGTCCGGCCGCCATCGCCGAACTGCGGGCGGTCACGGCCGACTCGGGCAAGCCCGTCATCCTGATGATGGACGGGGTGGAGGAGGCGGACGTGCTGCCCGCGGTCGACTGCCGGGTGGTCGCGATCCTGCCCAGGGCCGCGGTGACCGACGAGCGCCTGCCCCGCGAGATCAGGGCCGCCGCTTCGGGAAAGGCGGGCCTGCAGGCCAGCCTGTTGGGCCGGTTGCTGGCCCACACCGAGCGGCTGCAACGCGAGGTACTCGCGCCGGGGGCTCCGGACGAGAACAAGCTCTCGCCGCGGGAGATCGATGTGCTCCGGCTGATGGCCGAGGGAATGGACACCAACGACATCGCCAGGGAACTGCGGTATTCCGACCGCACCGTGAAGAACATCATCTACACCCTGACCAGCAGGCTGCGGTTGCGGAACCGCTCGCACGCGGTGGCGTACGCCATGCGGGCGGGGCTGATCTGAATACCGGTCCGGCCGGCCCCGGGATTTCCCGCGGTCGGCGGAACCGGGTTTCGACGACCCGTGAAATCCCTCCGGCCGGAAACGAGCCGGCCCGAGAGACCACCGGCGCCGATTCAGATCAGGCCGTTGCGAATTCCGTGGGCGACGGCATGCACGCGATTGTTCAGGCCGAGCCGGGTGAGCATTCCGTGGAGGATGTTCTTCACGGTGCGTTCGGAATACGCCAGAGTGGTGGCGATCTCGCTGGTGTCCAGTCCTTCCGCCAGCAGGCGGAGGACATCGGTCTCCCGATGGGACAGGCCACTGAGCGTGAGATCGCGCGGGGCGAGAACCTGTTCGTTCAGCTGGGACAACGCCCTGAGCAGGCGGCCCAGTTGCTCCGGTGGCAGCGCTGCGTGACCGCGGTACGCGTCGTTGATGGCCCGCAGGACCCGTGCGGTGGTCGCTTCGGCCCGCGGCAGGAGCACGGTCAACCCGTGTTCGATCGCGGTCCACAGCTCCGCCTGGCGGAGCTGGTCCGCGACCAGGACGAGCCTGGTCGACGACGTCAGCAGCTCGCGCAGACCGGTCTCGGCGACGGCGACGACGACGTCTGCCCCGTCCTCGCGCAGCTCGATGCCCGGTTTGTTCCGCAGCTCGCCGAGCAGGCCGGCCCGGATGATCGGGTCGCTGGTCCGCACAGTCACTCCAATGGGCGAACGGCGCCGTCGAGTCGGGCCGGGACACCCCGGCGCCCATGCGGTTCGGGAGGACATGGCACAAGAAAAGCGGTATGGATCAGCACGAGACAAGATCGGAAGGGAGGCAGGTTTTCGATGACCGAGTTCTGCCGGTTCAATGGGGCGTAGTGGACGAGTCAGACGAGCAGTCTTCGGTGTTCGGTCAGCTCCTGCTGAGCCACCGGCGTGCGGCCGGCCTGAGCCAGTCGGCGCTAGCCCGGCGGTCCGGCGTCAGCATCCGGGCCTTGCGGGACCTGGAACGCGGGCGTGCGCAGGCGGCCCAGCAGCGTTCCGCGGAGGTGCTGGCGGACGCACTGGATCTGGCCGGCGCCCAGCGTGAACTCTTCCTAAGGGCCGCGAAGGAAGGGCGCCGACGGGTCCCGAAGGTCTCCGGGGCGGCGGCCCTGTGTGTGCTTCCGCCGCGGGTGCCGTCCCTCGTCGGACGCGAGGGTGATCTGGACCGCCTGCGCGCGGAAGCGGCCGCAGGAGGAGTCGTCGCCATCGTCGGGCACCCTGGCGTGGGCAAGACGGCGCTGGCGATCGCGGCGGCCCACGAGCTGAGCGCCCAGTTCCCGGACGGCTGCTTCGCCATCGACCTGCGTGGTATGGACGACCAGCCGCTGGCCGCCCGCAGTGCGCTCGGCCGGCTGCTCCGGGCGCTCGGTGTGGCGCCGACCGAGATCCCGATGCCCGAATCGGAGCAGGCGAGCCTGCTGCGCATGCTGCTGCACAACCGCCGCGTACTGCTGGTGCTGGACAACGCCTCCGACGAGGCGCACGTCCGCCCGCTGCTGTCGGCGGGCCCCGGTTGCCTGACCCTGGTCACCTGCCGCCGTGCGCTCGCCGGACTGGAGCACGCCCGGTGGCTGTGGCTGGACCTGCTGACTCCCGAACACGCCGTCGAGTTGCTGTCGGTGACCATCGGCGCCGACCGTGTCGAAGCCGAGCGCGCGGCGGCGGCGGAACTCGTCGAGCTGTGCGGCTACCTGCCGCTGGCGGTCCGCATCGCGGGCAACCGGCTGGCGAACCGGCCGCACTGGTCGCTCGCCTACCTCGTCGACGAGCTGCGTGACGCCCGGACCAGGCTGAACTCGCTGTCCGCCGGTGACCTGCAGCTCCGCTCCGCGTTCGGCATGTCGTATCGCCGCCTTTCGGCCGCGGCGCGGCAGCTGTTCCGCAGGCTGGCCGCCGTGCCCGGGCCGGACTTCGGCCTCGAACTGGCCGAGGTGGTGACGGGGACGAGCGAACCGGAGGTGCGGCTCCAGCTGGAGGAACTCGCCGAGGCCAACCTGGTGCAGGCCACGCAGCGGACGGGACGCTTCCAGTTCCACGACCTGATCCGCATCTTCGCCGCCGAGCGCATGGAGGCGGAGGAGGAACCCCCGGAACGGGAGCGGCTGATCAACGCCGTGCTCGACCACCTGCTCGGCACGGCGATCTCGGCGGGTCTGATGTTCTTCCCGGATGCCCAGCCGGGCGAGCGGTTCGCCACGCAGGACGACGCGGCCGAGTGGCTGGACCTGGAGGCGGGGAACTGGCTGGCCGCGCAGCACGTGGCGACGCGGCTGGGGCGGGATCGGGACGTGCTGGAGCTGGCCAGGGCGATGCACTGGTACTCGGACAGCCGCTGGCTGCACGGCCCGTGGGACCGCATCTTCGCCCTGGGGGTGGCTGCCGCGCGGGCGCTGGGCAACCGCCAGGAACTGGCGATGATGCTCAACTTCCTCGGCTGGGCGCAGCACATGTGCCTCGGGGACAACGAGACGGGCCTCGTGACGCACCAGGAGGCGCTGGCGGTCGCGACCGAGGCGGGGGACCGGCAGGAACAGGCCTGGGCCCACGCCTACCTCGGCTCGGTGCTGATGCGGCTGGGCAGGCTCGACGAGGCGAGGGAGCACGCGCAGCAGTCCTGCCTGCTGGCCGGGGAGTTCGGGTTCTGGACCATGCAGATTTCGGTGCGGAACCGGCTGGGCCGCGTGCTGCGGGCGATGGGCCGCTACGAGGAGGCCATCGCGGTGCACCGGCAGCTGGTCGAGGACGCCGAGCGGCACCAGGACGAGGCGCCGCAGGGGACGCGGCTGTGGATGACCGGGGTCGTCGTCGAGGAGATCGGGCACGCCCTGAAGGGCATGAAGGAGTGGCGGCAGGCCGCCGAGACCTTCCGGGACGTGCGCTGGGTGTACGTCAAGGGCGACCTGCCGAGCCTCGCGGCCGATGCCGCGCTGTACGAGGGAGCGGCGTGGCGCGAGGCGGGGGAGTACGCGCGGGCGCGGGAATGCCTGCAACTGGCACTGGACGCGCTGACCGACTCGATGGTGTGGACACGCCGGGACGAGGTGCTGGCCGAACTGCGGCGGCTGCCCCCTGCCGACGGTGGCGCCGAAGCGGGACGGAAAGGGCCATGAGCGGGATCACCCGGGCCGAGTGCGCGGACGTGCGCTCACAAGTTCGGTTTCGGCGGGTGGGAATACGATAAGCGGCCGAACCGCCTCGGCCATTGTGACGGCACGCACCGTGGGAAATGCAGGAATCGTTCCTCCGGAATTGCCCGGACGGATTCCCCGGCCATCGGGTTCTCTCCCCGCCGGGACCTGGAGTCTTTCGTGCAGATAAACCGGTTCGTTCGCCTGGACCGCCCTTTCCGGTGCCCGTTCCGCTGTTAGCGTGCACGGCGCAGCCAGCATGGTCCGAGCTGGAAGGACAGTCGGAATGGCACGTCAGCGCGCGGAGCTCGCAGGTCGGCAGGACGTGTTCGACGTTCTGCGCTGGGACGGCACGCGCCCGGCGTTCACGGTCGTCCACGGTGTTTCGGGCAGCGGCAGGACGGCGGTGCTCGCCCGCACCTGCCGGGAACTGCGCAACAACGGGTTCGTGGTGCTTGAGGTGGCCGGTGCCGGGGAACGCGCCGACTGGGACCTGTTCGGCGTCCGCCCGGTGCTCGGCTCGGTCCGGGAGCAGTTCGAGCAGATCGGCGCCGACCCTCGGCTGGTGGGCGCCATCGACCTCGTCAGCCGCCTGTGCACCGCCGAGGGTTACGCCTCCCCCTGGCAGCGTTCCTCCCTGCTGAGCGCCCTGGTCACCCTGTTCGCCCGCGTCCGCGCCGCCCGGCCGGTCGCGCTGGTCGTCGACGACGCCTGCCGGATCCCGCAGCCCTTGTTCGTGCTCGCCGCGGCGCACCGCGCGGGGTACTTCGTCGTCGCCTCGGCCGGACCGGACGCGCGCGGCGAGCCCGCGGAACTAGGCGCACTCGCCGACCGCGTGATCGACCTGAGCCCGCTGACCGACGAGGACGTGGACAGCCTGCTCAGGCAGGTCGCCAACGGTCCCGTCGACGAGGCAGCCCGGCGCGCGCTGCGGGACGGCCTCGGCCCCCTGTACGGCAATCCCGGCACGCTGGTGTCCACCGTGGCCGAACTGCGCCGCCGGGACCGGCTGGTCGTGGCGGGGGGCAGGCTCTGCCTGCGCGACCCCGAGCGGCCCGTCGGGCTCCCCGCGGGGCACGCGCTGCTCGCCTCGGTCGAGGGCGACGTCGCACGGAACGTGGTGGTCCTCGCGGCGAGCGAGACCGGCTTCGGCATCGACGACGTCCCGGTGCTCGCCGAAGCCACCGGCCGCCCGGTCGCGGACTACGGACGCGCCATCGACCGGCTCGTCGCCGACGGGGTCCTGGAGGGCGAGGCCACCGGACGGCTCCGGTGCCGCTGCCCCGCACTGGCCGTCACCACGATCGAGGAGACCGGCGAGGACGCGGTGCGGCGGTTGCACCGGGCGATCGCCGTCCGGCTGCTCGACGCGCCGGCTCCGGACGGCCGAGCCAGGTCGTTGCTCGCCGGGCACGTCGCGGCCGCGGGCCGTGCCCTGCCTTCCCGGCCCGAACTGGTCGCCGTGCTGCGCGACGAGGAGAACCGGATGGGCCCGCTCGGCCCGGCCCGGCTCGCCCGGTACCGGTACGCGGCCTGGTGGCACGCGACCGGCACGGGCGAGCGAACGCGGTTGCGGTCCGAAGTGGTGCGTGCACTGGTGCACGCCGCCGAGTACGCGCGGCTGGCCGAGTTCATCGCCGAGGTGGTCGAGTGCACCGGTCCCGCCTTCGATTCCGGTGCGCGGGCCGAACTGTCGGCCGCCGCCGCGCTCGCCGCCATCCACTGTGGACAGCCTGTGCCCCCTTCGGTCCTGCGGGCGCTTTCCGGACCGGGGGACACCGGCGGACCCCTCGCCTTCGCCGACCGCTGGTTCGCGGGAGAGGCGGTGGTCCCGGAGCAGGTGGCGGCCTCGTTCGCGCCGGTGTGGCTGCGGCACTGGTCCGCCACGCCGACCATCGACGGGCGGACCCGGCACCAGAAGCAGTCCGAGGCGTCGGTCGAGACCGCATGCGCACACCGGGACCTCGTGCCGGTCTTCCGTGCCGTGCTCGGCTCCGACTACCGCTCGCCCACCGCGGGACCGGTCGCCGTCCACCACCGGGTCTTCGCCGGGTACACCGACGGAGAGTGGGCTTCGGCGCTCAGCGCCGCGCGGGAACTGGAGCTCACCGGCCAGGCCGATGAGCGCGCCCTGTGGTGCGCCCGCATCCTCGCGGCGGAGATGTGCTGGTGGCGCGGCGAGGACCGGCAGGCCAAGGCATGGCTCGACGCGGTACCCGAGGACTCGCCGTTCCCGGCGATGCGCGCCTGGGTGGTGCTCGGCATGAGCCACCACGCCGGGGACGACGGAGCCTTCGACGAGGGCTGGCGCCAGTACCGCGCGCACGCCGAAGGCGCGGACGAACCCGGCGCGGCACGGCTGCTGGTGCGCCTCGCCTCGGTCGCGGTCGAGTCCGGCCGGAGCTACCTGGCCCGGACCGTGCTCGGCGAGGTCGAATCCCGGTACGCGGGGCGCGCCCGCGGCGACCTGCCCGCCGAGCCGGTGCTGCTGGTCCGCGGGCTGGTCGAGGTGGACCCGGTGGCGATCCGGTCCGCCGAGCGGCTCGTGCGCCGCCGCGGCAACCGGCTGGACCTCGCGCTGGCCTGCCAGCTGGTCGGCCGGATCGCCGGGGAGCCCCGGCCCTGGCTGGAGGAGGCCTACCACCTCGCCCGGTCCATCGGCGCCACCCGGCTCGTCGCCCGGACGCGGACCTCACTGGCGTGCACCCAAGCGCCGGCCGCGCCGACCTCCGACCGCGGGCCCGAACTGTCCGATGTGGAGCTGCGGATCATCGAGCTGATCCGGCAGGGCAAGACGAACCGGCAGATCGCGCTGACGCTGCGGGTGAGCGCGAAGACCGTGGAGAAGCACCTCACCAGGTTGTTCGCGAAGGCGGGCTGCCGCACCAGGCACGGGCTGGCCATGTCCGGACTTGGCGGAGGGCTGGAAACGATCGGCGCATGAGGGACGCGTGCACACGAGGCAGTACGGAGGACCCGGGAACGTGAGTCAGAATTCGATCGTGGTCTCCCAGGCGCCCGGCCCGGGATACCGGACCATCGGCGACGCACTCGCCGCCGCGTCCGACGGTGCCGTGATCCTCGTCGGTCCCGGCCGCTACAGCGAGAACCTGATCGTCACCAAGGCGGTCACGATCACCGCCGAGGACGGGCCGGGCACCGTCCAGCTCACCGCCGAGGACGGCATCGCGGTCGTGGTCGACGCGCGGTCGGCCGCCCTGTCGGGGCTCACCGTCGTTTCGTCCGATGAGGACAGTCCCGCCGTCCTCGTGGTGCGCGGGCAGTTCAGCGTCACCGAGTGCCTCGTGCGGGCCTCCGCCTGGGCCACGGTGTTCGTCCGCGACCAGGGCACCGTGCTGATGCGCGAGTGCGAGGTCCGCAACCCGGTCGGCGCGGGCGTGGTGGTCACCTCGGCGACGGGCGGGGTGCTCGACTCCTGCCGCGTCGAGGAGGTCGGCACGTCGGGCATCGTGGTCGCCGACGACGGGGTGCTGCTGGCCCGCTCGTGTTCGGTGCGCAAGGCGGGCGGCAACGGGATCTGCCTCAACGGCCGGGGCAGGCTCACGGTCGAGGACACCACGCTCTCGGCCGCCGCGAAACCCGCGGTGGCGGTGGAGCAGGAGGCGGCGATCACCGCGACCAGGGTCACCGTGAGTGCCGCCGACACGGTCGGCATGTACCTCGCCACCAGCGGACCGGTGCTGCTGGAGGACTGCTCGGTGCGCGGCGCCGGTGCCGAAGGGGTGTTCGTGGCCGAGGGCTGCGCCCCGGTACTGCGGGCCTGCTCGGTGAGTGGCACCCGCGGCCGCGGGATGCACTTCGCCGGGCGGGCGGCGGGTACCGTCTCCGGCTGTGACGTGTCCGATGTGGACGGTATCGGGGTGGCGGTGACCGAGCGCGGGATCACCGAGTTCGACGGGATGACCGTCTCGGGCTGCACCACCGGCGTCCGCGTCGAGGAGGGCGCCGACCCGCTGTTCCGCCGCCTGCGGGTGCTCGGCTGCGACGGCGCCGCGATCGAGGTCGACGGGGCCAGGGGCACGCTGGAGAACATCGAGATCGACGGTGGCGGCACCGGGCTGTCCGTGACGGGTTCCGCGCGCGGCTCGGTCACCGGCCTCAGCGTGCGCAAGACCGCCGGGGCCGGGGTCAGCGTGACGGGAGCGGTGCTGGCGCTCGCGGACGGCGCGATCGACCGGGCGGGCGCGGACGGCGTGCACGCTGGGGCGGGCGCCGACGTGTCACTGGTGCGCTGCCGGGTGCAGGGCAGTGCGGGCATCGGCTGCCTGTTCGCCGAGGGCGCGTCGGGATCGGTCACCGACTGCGAGTTCTCCGGTGGCTCGGCGGATGGCATCCGGCTGGACACCGAGGAGTCCGTGCGGGTGTCCGGCTGCACGGTGCGCGACAACCACGGCAGTGGGGTGCGGCAGACCCGGCCGGGCGACGCGATCGAGGTGCTGGACCTGGTGACCAGCGGCAATCTCGCCCCCGACGCCTACGGCACCGCGGCCACCGCCCCGGCGCCCGCTCCGCAGCCGTCCGAGGCGGCGCAGATCCAGGTCCCGGCCTCCGACCCGCTCGCCGAACTGCAGGCACTGGTCGGGCTGGCCGGGGTGAAGGCCGAGGTCACCTCCCTGATCAACCTCAACAAGATGGCCAAGCGCAGGCTGGACGCCGGGCTGTCCGCCCCGCCCATGGCCCGGCACCTGGTCTTCGCCGGGGCGCCCGGCACCGGCAAGACGACGGTCGCCCGCCTCTACGGGCAGATCCTGGCCCAGCTCGGGGTGCTGCGGAAGGGACACCTGGTCGAGGTGGCCAGGGTGGACCTGGTCGCCCAGATCATCGGTGGCACGGCCATCAAGACCACCGAGGCGTTCAACACCGCGCTCGGCGGCGTGCTGTTCATCGACGAGGCGTACACCCTCAGCAGCGGGAGCGGCGGCACCGGCCCGGACTTCGGGCGGGAAGCGATCGACACGCTCGTGAAGCTGATGGAGGACCACCGCGACGACGTGGTGGTGATCGCGGCCGGTTACTCGGCGGAGATGAGGGAGTTCCTGGAATCCAACCCCGGCATGGAATCCCGCTTCAGCCGCACGATCGAGTTCGACAACTACACCGCCGAGGAACTGGTGACCATCGTGCGCGCGCAGTGCGCCAAACACGACTACCGGCTCGACGACGCCGCCGGTGAAGCTCTGCTGCGGTACTTCGAAGAGATCCCCAAGGACGGGACGTTCGGCAACGGGCGAACCGCAAGGCGGGTGTTCGAGCGGATGACGGACCGGCAGGCGTCGAGGCTGGCGGCGGCGACCACCGTGGCTCCCGCCGACCTCACGTTGCTCACCGTGGATGACGTCCAGGTCAATGTCTGACGAGGAATCGGTGCTGGTCGCCGACGTGCCGCGGGAGTGAAGATGGATCGGAATGTCGACCGGCAGTCGCTCGAGGAATTGGTCGCCGAGCCCCAGGGCGGGCACCTGCTGGTTCGCCACCGCACCGAGCCCGGCGCTGACGCAGGTCTCCGGCATCCCGCTCCCGCGCAGCTGATCGTGCTGATCTCCCCGCGGGCGCGGCAGGTGCCTTCGCTCGTCGCGGCCCTGCCCGCCCTGCTGCGCCCGCTGCCGGAGGGCGTGCGGTCGCTGTGCGTCGCCCTGCCCGGGCTGGCCGCCGATCCCGCGCCGGTCCAGGTGCTGGCGAAGGAACTCGACATCGAGATCCTCGCCCCGGACGGCCCCTTCGTGCCGGAGCCCGCCGCCTGGTACGCGGGGCACGCCAGCGGGGGCACCGGCTGGCGGCGTTTCCGGCCCGACGAGCCCCCCGCCTTCGCCGGGGCCCGCCTGCCCGCGCCCCGGTGGGAAGGCGCCGTCCCCGTCACCCCCGTCTCGCTGGACGCCACGACGGTCGCCGAGCCGGTGGCGGCCGGGATCCTCATCCGTTCCGTGGACGCACCGGCGGCGGGTGCGGGGCATCCCGCGTTCACCGTGCCCGTCGACGAGCACTTCCCCAAGGTCCTGGTCGGCGGCGCGGGTCCG
Organism: Amycolatopsis cynarae; assembly: GCF_026802195.1. Lineage (NCBI taxonomy): Bacteria > Bacillati > Actinomycetota > Actinomycetes > Pseudonocardiales > Pseudonocardiaceae > Amycolatopsis > Amycolatopsis cynarae. The sequence continues at coordinate 287,761 of NZ_CP113836.1, forward strand.
GTGCCGACGCCGGCCGCGGTGGCGGCCGTGCTCGACCGGCTCGCCCCGGTAGGGCCGATTCTCGTTCCGGTGGCCCCCGGGGCCTCGTCGCACGTGTGGCAGGCCGAAGTCGCGTTGCGCACCGGTCGTGAGGTGCTGTTCACCGCGGGAGTGCCGCTCGGTCCCGCGCCCGCCACGGTACTGACGCCGGAAGGCGAACTGCTGTTCCAGCCCTTCCCCGCCCTGCTCCGGCAGACCGCGCGCGGCGGGGATCAGCAGGTACTGGAGGTCGGTCCGCCGCCCACCGGCTGGACCCGCAGCGGACCGCGCACCTACCGCCTGGGTGCGGGCGAGACGGCGGTGTACGCGGATGTCGTTCCGTCGGGGCTGGTGCTGAGACCGGCGTCGGCGGAGTGCGCCGCGGAGATCGCGCCGTTCGACCCGACGGGGTGGACGCTGACGCTCGGCACCCCCGGGGACGTGGTCGGGCTGCAGCTCCTCGTCGCGGCGGAACGCCTGGTGGCGGGGCTGGATCCCGGCCGCCGCGCGGTGGTCCGGGTGCGTGTCGGCGGGGAACTCGACGAGCAGGCCGGGGCGATCCTCCGCGGCATGGCGGAGACCTTGCCGTCGCCGCAGGTCCCGCCGGTGGTTGAACCGGCCGTGCCGCTGGTTGAACCGGCCCCGCCGCCGCGGCCACCGGTCTCGTACTCGGCACCGCCCATCGCGACGATGTCGAGCGTCCCGGTGTCCACCGTCTCCGAGCCGCGTCGTCCCGCCGAACAGCCGGTCCCGGAGCCCGAAGCTCCGGCCGCGGGACCCGCTCCCGAAACCGAGCGGGTACCCGCCGAGCCCGCGGTCCTCCCCGAGAGCGCCGAGGACATCCCGATCGCCGAGGTTTCCGAGGCCGAGACGCCGGAGGAGCCGCATCCGGCCCAGCAGGCCGAGGACGAGTCCACGGCCGAGCCGGTCGAACTCGCGCCGGTCGAACCGGCGGAGGCCGCCGCGGCAGGCGGTCCGGCGAAACCGCTGGTGCTCAAGGACCGCCCGAGCACCACGGCCGAACAGAACCGGTTCGCCGTGGCGGCCGGAGAGGCGTTCACCGAAGCGCTGGCCACGGTGAACGCGGCGCTCGCGGCGTGGCCGTCGATGCGGCAGGGCGACGCGAACGAGGCCAAGGCCGACTACGTCGCGGTCTGCCTTTACCTCGGCCGCGGCGAGACCGGTGCCACGCAGCTCAACGGCGCCGTCCGCGCCGGACAGAAGGGACCGGTGGACGCGCAACTGGCGTGCCTGGTCTCCGGTATCCGGCGACTGCCCACGCATCGCCGGGCCGTGCTGCGCCAGGGCAAGGTGGGCGAGTCGCTGGAGCACCAAAGCAGCCCCGGCACGGTGCTGACCGAGCCGGGTTTCCTCACCGGCAGCATGGATCTCGACGTGACCGTGCCCGGGGCCGACCTCGACGTGCTGATCTGGCCCGCTTCCGCCCGGCGCACCTCCGAGCTCCTGATCAGCCGCCCCATGAACGAGGTCGTGTTCGCCGCCGGAGCCCGGTTCAAGGCACTCGCCGTGCGCACCGCGGAGGACGGCGATGACGACGGGGAAGGCAGTGAGGGTGTGTCCGCGCCGCGCGTGGCCGTGTTGTTCCGGGAACTGACCCCCGGCGAGTCGCCGGGCACCGAACTCGACGAACGCGACCTCATCGTGCTCGCCAAACTCGACCGCGTGCTGGCCCGGCGGCAGCAGGGCGGACTCCGGGTCGTGGAGGATCCGGACGTGGCCGCGCGCCTCACCACCTCGCTGCTCGAATGGCAGCCGGAGGCGGCCGAGCCGGAACTGGCCGGGCACGCCGCGGCGGCGACCCGGTGAGGGCCCGCCGGTTCTCCGCCGCGACGGGCAGCGCGCTGCTGCTCGCGCTCGCGGCGGCGCCGCAACCGGCCCTGGCGCAACAGGCCGCGACACCGTTGCCGAACAACCAGCAGACCTGCCTGCCCGCCCCGCAGGGCATGGCGACGGGTGTGCCGTGGGCACAGCAACAGCTTGCGCCGCAACGGGTCTGGCCCCTGACGAAGGGCGCGGGCGTGATCGTCGGCGTTGTCGACACCGGGGTCGACGCGAGCACCCCGCAGCTCGCGGGCAAGGTCCAGCGCGGGGTCGACGTGACGACCCCGGACCGCGGGCCTGCCGACAGCGACTGCTACGGGCACGGCACCTTTCTCGCCGGGATCATCGCCGCGTCGAGCGCGCCGGGTACCGGCTTCGCCGGCGTGGCCCCCGACGCGACCATCATGCCGATCCGGTGCGCCACCTCGGCCGCGGGCAGCACCCCCGGCGCGCTGACGCCGGAGGGGATGGCGCGGGGGATACGCCAGGCCGTGGACTCCGGTGCGCAGGTCGTCAACGTCTCCGCCAGCACGACGGTGCCGAACGCGGAACTGGCCGCCGCGGTGCAGTACGCGGCGGACCACGACGTGGTGGTGGTGGCGTCCGCGGCGAACAGCGCCCAGCAAGGCGACCCGGTGACCTATCCGGCGTCGTACCCCACCGTGATCGCGGTCGGTGCCGTGGACGCCTACGGCCAGCGCGCGGACTTCTCGCAGACCGGGCCGTTCCTGGCGCTGATGGCACCGGGGGTGGACGTGGTCAGCGTGGGACCGGGCGGCCCCGGGCACTGGCAGGGCAGCGGTACCAGCTACGCCGCGCCGTTCGTGACGGGCGCCGCCGCCCTGGTCCGGTCCTACCGGCCGTCGCTGACCGCGGCCCAGGTGAAGCACCGGCTGGAGGCCACGGCGAACCACCCGGCCGCCGCCCTGCCGGACCCGCGACTGGGCTGGGGCACCGTCAACCTGATGGCGGCGGTGACCGCCGTGCTGCCCGAGGAGTCGGCCTCCGGCCCGGCAAAGGTGGTCGCCCCGCCGCCCGCGAAGCTGCCGCGGGCCGAGACGCGGGACGAACTCGGCCCGGTGCTGGCCGCCGTCGGTGTCGTCCTGGCCGGGATCTTCGCGTTCGGTCTGGTGCGGATCACCCATCTGTCGCGGGCCGGCCGCCGCCGCGGCTGGCGGCGCGCACGAGTCGTCGAGGTCGTGTCGTCCCCCGTGGACCGTCAGCCCTGAGGGCTCCTCACGGCAAGTGCTGCGGACGCTGCCGTGAGGGGTCCCCTCCCAGGAAGTGCCACCAGGTTTCCGGGCAAGGCCCGGTGGGCTCGGTGGTGCGTGGCGAGTCCACGCTCGCGCGGTGTTGGTTGCCCTGAAGGTCGCCTTCAGGGTCATAAATGCCCTCAAGGTCGCCTTGAGGGCACGCGCCCGTCAGACGAAGACCGCCGATTTCGTACGGCGCGCTGTGAGGTGACCCCTCACAAGCGCACGGAGGTGGGACACAGGAGTACGCGCAACGCCTGACCCGGTTCACTGTGCGGGTTCCCGTGGCACCAGCGGGGTCTGGACCAGCCGGACCGACCGGCGGCGGTTGACGAACTGACCCCGCCCGGGCGGCAGGGTGCGCGGCCTGAGGTTGCCCAGGAACGCCCCCTCCGACTTGGGGCAGGACAGCAGCAGCGCGGGCGTGCCCAGCTCCCACATCCGGCGGATGGCCGGGTTCATCATCGACCGGCTCGCGCCCGCCGTGCTGCGCGCGACGATCACGTGCACGCCCACGTCCGCGGCGTGCGGCAGCACCGGGAGCAGCGGCTGGAGCGGGTTCACCCCACCGCTGGTGCCCTCCGCGAGCTCGAAGTCGTCGATGATGATGTACAGGCGCCCGCCCTTCCACCAGTCGCGCTTCGGCAGCCGGCTCGGGCTGATCTCCGGGCCGGGGATGCGCTGCTCGATCGCCGAGGCCGCGCCCGCGATGGACTTGGCCAGTGCCTCCACCCCCACGGCGTACTCCAGTTGGTGCGTGGCGGGAATCGAGTCGTGCAGTTCGCGGCGGAAGTCGCCGAACATCACGCGCGCCTCGTCCGAGCTGTGGTGCGCGGCGACCGAACGTGCGATGTGCCGCAACAGGTTCGTCTTGCCGGTTTCGGCGTCGCCGTAGATCAGCAGGTGCGGGCTCGCGTCGAAGTCGTGCCACAGCGGGCCGAGTTCGACGTCGTCGATGCCCAGTGCCATCCGCATCTCCGCCGTCGGGGACGGCGCGTTCGGCGGGGGCAGCTCGGAGACCGCGAGCTGGTGCGGCAGCATGCGCACCTGCGGCGCCCTCGGCGCCTCCGGCAGATCCAGCGCTTCCGCCAGTTCCACCGTGGCGTCGGCGAGATCGTCCGTTGTGGACAGACCGTCGATGCGGGGCAGGGCGGCGAGGAAGTGCAGCCGGTCCGGCGTGATACCGCGGCCCGGGATCGCGGGCACGGTGGCCGCGAAGCGGCTGTTGATCTCCGAGTCGACCGGGTCACCGAGCTTGAGCTCGAACCGGGTGCCCATCACGTCCCGCAGCCACGGCCGCATCTCCGACCACCGGTTGCTCGCGATGACGAGGTGGATGCCGAAGCTGAGCCCGCGGGCCGCGAGTTCGGTGAACCGCTCCTCGATGTCCTCGAAGTCCTGCCGGACCGTGTACCAGCCGTCGACCACCAGGAACACGTCGCCGTAGGGGTCGATGTCCTTGTAGCGACCCTGTTTGCGCGCCCGGCGGTAGGAGGCCATCGAGTCGATGTTGTGCTCGGCGAAGATCGCCTCCCGCCGGGTCATCAGGTTGGTGACCTCCAGCACCGTCCGCGTGACCCGGTCGCGGTCGAGCCGGTTGGCGATGCTGCCGACGTGCGGCAGCTTGGCCAGCGCGGTGAGGGTGCCACCGAAGTCGAGGCAGTAGAACTGCACCTCCTCGGCGGTGTGGGTGAGCGCGAGCCCGCACATCAGGGTGCGCAGCAGCGTGCTCTTGCCGCTCTGCGGACCACCGACCACCGCGACGTTGCCCTTGGCGCCGGCCAGGTCCGCGGTGAGCAGCTCGCGCTTCTGCTGGGCGGGCAGGTCGATCAGGCCGACGGGCACCGTCAGGTCGGCGGTGTCCAGGTCGCCGACCGGGCGCGGGCCGAGTCGCGGGTGGTCCACCAGCGGCGGCAGGAGCTGGTCCAGCGTGGCCGACTCCTTCAACGGCGGCAGCCAGACCTGGTGGGCCCGGGGGCCGACCCCCTTCAGGCGCTCGATCAACACGTCCAGCATGGTCAGCTGGCTTTCCTGCCCGTCGCCCTCCGGCTCCGGTTCCGGCTCCGGTTCGACGGTCGCGGGTGGTTCGATGTAGCGGGTGCCGAAGGGCACGATGTGCTGCTCGACCGAGGTGAGCGCGCGCTGTTGCCGCTTGGGGCGGTAGGGCGCGGAGGAAAAGGCGCCCTTGAACCGGACGAGCGTCTGGGTGTCCGGGCGCAGGTACCCGTTGCCGGGGCTGTTCGGCAGCTCGTACGCGTCCGGCACGCCGATGACGCTGCGGCTTTCCATCGCCGAGAACGTGCGCAGGCCGATCCGGTACGACAGGTGGGTCTCGACCTTGTGGATCCGGCCCTCGTCGAGCCGCTGGGAAGCCAGCAGCAGATGCACGCCGAGGCTGCGGCCGAGCCTGCCGATCATCGCGAACACCTCGATGAACTCCGGTTTGCTCGACAGCATCTCGCTGAACTCGTCGACCACGATGAACAGCGCGGGCATCGGCTCCAGCGGCACGCCCTGCGCCCGCGCGGCCTCGTAGTCCCGCCGGGACGCGTAGTTGCCCGCCGCGCGCAGGTACTCCTGCCGCCGGTTGAGCTCACCGGTGAGCGCGTCCTGCATCCGGTCGACCAGTTCGAGCTCGTCGACCAGGTTCGTGATCACCGCCGAGGTGTGCGGCAGCTGGTCGAAACCGAGGAACGCCGCACCGCCCTTGAAGTCGACCAGCACGAAGTTGAGGTCTTCGGAGGAGTGCGTGGTCGCCAGCGCCAGCACGAGCGTGCGCAGCAGTTCGCTCTTGCCGGAACCGGTGGCGCCGATGCACAACCCGTGGGGGCCCATACCGTCCTCGGCGGCCTCCTTGATGTCCAGCTCCAGCGGCGTGCCCGAGCCGGAGATGCCGATCGGCACCCGCAGCCGCCGCTTGCTGGTCATCCGTTCCCGGCGGTACTTGGTGGGTTCGAAGTTCGCGACGTCACCGAGACCGAGCAGGCCCGTCAGGTCGTAGTCCGCCGCCATCGGCTCCTGGTCCTCCTCGGTCACCTCGCCGATGCGGAACCGGGCCATGGTCCTGGCCAGCGCCCCGGCCGAGACTTCGCTCAGCCGGTCGGGCCTGCACAGCGGCTTGGCCTTCGGCTTGCCGAGGCGGTCGAAGGTGACCGTCCTGACCTCCTCGGCGTCCACTTCGAGGAACAGCACGCCCGGCCGCGCCTGCCACGGCAGGGAACCGGACACGTCGAGCACGACGGCGTTGCGGTAGCCCTCGTCCGCGACGCGGTGGTCCTCCGGCACCCGCACCCCGTCCACCACGAGGATCACGAACGGCTCCGACGCGGTGATCGGGGTGTCGGCCTCGAACCTGGGCCTGCCGGTGAACGACGGGCCGCCCAGCAGCAGTTCGAGCTCGGCGATGCCGTCGGCGACCAGGCGGCGGGCACCCGCCGCGTCGCGGCTTTCCGGATCCTGGTTGTGGGGCAGCCACTTCAGCCAGTCCCAGCGGTCCATCCGCTCTTCGGTGGTCCAGACCGCGATCCGCGCGTCGCCGGGCGCGTGGGCGGTGGCGAACTGGCCGATGACGGCGCGGACCATGCCCAGCACGGCCTCGTCGTCGCCGCTGAACTGGATCTGCCCGAAGCCGCGCAGGTACACCGCGATCGGGGCGTTCGGCAGGGTCGAGTAGGCACGCAGGAACCGGCGCAGCGCGTGCGCGGCCAGCGGTTCGAGGTCCTCGATCGGCTTGGTGTCGGGCGGCAGCAGCTTGAGCGTGGAACGCTGGACGCCCTGTCCGATGCGGACCTCGCCGAAGTCGTCGTGCGCGGGCCTGCGTTCCCACAGCCGGTAGCCCAGCGCGAGCGACCACAGCGCGTGCGGGTCCGGGTGGATCCAGCGGGCGGCGCGCTGCTGCGCGGTCAGCGCCTCCCGCACCCGGCCGCGCAACTGGGTGAGGTAGCGGATGTAGTCGCGCCGGTGCCCGTGCAGCTTCTGCTTGTGGGTCACCGAACTGCGCAGCAGCTGCGCGACCAGCATGCCGATCACCGAGAGCACCATCATGCCCCCGCCGATGTAGGACATCGTGCCGGAGCCGGGCCGGACGAACATCATGACCATGGCCATCGAGCCCAGGCCCATCGGCGCGTACAGCAGCACGTTGCTGATGCCGCCGCCGGTGTCCTCCGGCACGGCGGGCGGCTCCTGTATCTCGATCTCCGAAGCCGGGGCCGACGGCTTCGGCCGCCGAGCCCGCCGGGCGAACAGGATCGTGCTCAAGGCTCTCCTCCGGTGAGTGGACTTCCCCTATTTCGCGCCGGCAGCCTTCGGCACACGGGTGTTCGTGTTACGCCGAGCTACCTTTGCGCCGGGTCACGGTCTCTAGCCCTGGCAGGAAGGACCTGGACACCTGATGGAAGAGCAGACACAGCATCGCACAACTACCTCGGCGAGGCTACGGTTCGTGCTGGGGAAAAAGGCAACGGATGTGGCGCTCCCGGCCGAGGTTCCCCTCGCCGAACTGCTGCCCGCCATCCTGCCCCAGTTCGGGGCCGAGTGGATCGAGCAGGGTGCGGATCACGAGGGCTGGGTCGTGCAGCGGCTCGGCGAGGAGCCGCTCGACGAGGATCTCTCGCCCGCCGAGCTGAACCTGCTCGACGGTGAGACCGTCTACTTGCGACCCCGGGCCGACCGGCTCGCCGCGATCGACTACGACGACCTCGTCGACGGCGTCGGCCAGCAGGTCCGCGAGCACCCGGGCGGGTGGACGCCCGCGCACAGCCGGTGGATGTTCCGGATCGGCGCGGGTGTGGCCCTGCTGCTCGGCCTGCTCCTCGTCCCCGGTGCGGGTCCGGTTTGGATCCAGGCCCTGGTGACCGCCGTGACGGCCTTGCTGCTGCTGACGAGCAGCGCGCTGGTCGCCCGCGGGGCGGGTAGACCACAGGTCGCGACGATCCTGGCGGGCTTCGGTGCCTGCTACGCCGCGGTTTCCGGTGCGCTGTGGGTGGACGCGCTCGATCCCGTCGCCACGTCGATGGTCCGCCTGACCGGCGGTGCCGTGGGCGCGCTGGTGGCGCTCGCGGCCGGGCTGGTCGCGGTCGCCGACGCGGCGTTGCTGTTCACCGGTGCCACCCTGTTCGCACTGGTGCTCGCCCTGACCGGCCTGCTCGGCGCGGTCACCCCGGTCACCCCGACCCAGGCGGCGGCGATCGTGCTGGTGGTCACCTTGATCATCGGGGTTTTCCTGCCCGCCACGGCGTTCCGGCTGTCCGGGCTGACGCTGCCGATGCTGCCGACCGGGGCGGAGGAACTCGGCGAGGACATCGAGCCGGTGCCGCACAAGCTGGTCGTCGAGCGGGGCGCGGCCACCGTCGGCTACTCCACCGCGCTGCACATCGGACTCGGGCTCGCCCAGACGGTGTTGCTGCCCATGCTGGTCTTCGACGGCTGGATCTGGATGCTGGTGCTGTCGCTGGTGATGGCCTTCCTGCTGTTCCTGCGCGCCCGGCACCCGGGCGCGACGGTGCAGCGGTGGTCGGTCCTGGTGCCCGCGATCGTCACGGTGGTGGGAGCCCTCGGGCACGTCGGTGCGGGACAGGAACCGTTCGGCAGGCTTCTGGTCGTGTTCCTGCCGGTGTTCGCCGCCGGGATCGTGCTCCTGCTGCTCGGTGAGCGCCTGCCGGGCCGTCGCCTGCGGCCGTACTGGGGCCGGGCGGTGGAGATCCTCGAATCGGTGACCGCCGTGGCCATCCTGCCGATCCTGCTGCAGGTTCTGCACGTCTACGCGTTCATGCGGGGGTTGGCAGGCTGATGCAGTCCCGCAAGGATCAGGTCCAGGCATATTTCTTCGTCGTCGGCAGGCTCGCGGCCGCCGTGACCCACGGCCGTCCGGACGTCCTGCAGCCGCCGAACAGGAGGCTGAACAGCGGGATGGTGCTGGGCGTCCTGCTGGCCTGTGTGCTGGCGGGGGTCTTCGGCATCTACGGCGTGTTCAAGCCCGGCGGCGACACGTCGTGGCGCCAGCCCGGGGCCATCGTGATGGACAAGAACAGCGGCGCCCGGTACGTCTACCTCGACGGACAGCTCCGCCCGGTGCTCAACTACTCCTCGGCCCGGCTCGTGTCCGGGCAGTCCGGCGGCGGGCAGATCATCTCGGTCTCGCAGAGTTCGCTCACCGGTACCCCGGTCGGTCAGCCGATCGGCATTCCCGGCGCACCGGACGCACTGCCGTCGGCGAACCGGCTCGATACCGGGCCGTGGACGGTCTGCACGGAGCCGGCGGGCAGCGCCCCCGGCTCGACCGGGCCCGCCGTGACGCTGTTGCTCGGCCAGTCCGAAGGCGCGGCCCTGAAGCCGGACCAGGCGCTCGTCGTGTCCACATCGGACGGTACGAACTGGTTGATCTGGCAGGGCAAGCGGCACCGGCTGGGCGACCGCACGGTGCTGGAAACGCTGGGCTACGGCGACGTCCGGCCGGTTCTGGTGGCGCCGAGCTGGCTCAACCCCATCCCGCAGGGCCAGGACATCTCGGTGCCGGTCACGTCCGGCGCCGGGCAGCCCGGTCCGCCGATCGACGGCGTGGAGAGCGTGGTCGGCCAGGTCTACGAGGTCCGCAACCCGGCGATCGGCACGGATCAGCTCTACCTCGTGCGCCAGGACGGGATCGCGCCACTGAGCCGGACTAGCGCGGCGTTGCTGCTTGCGGCGCCCTTCACGAAGCAGGCCTATCCGAACTCGCCGGTCCGGCCGATCGAGGTCGGTCCGGCGGCGATGGCGGGAGTTCCCGCGTCGGCCGGTGCGGACCTCGTCGGCGGTCTCCCGCAGGTACCTCCCCGCGTGATCATCCCCACGGCGGATTCCTACCCCTGCGTGCTGTTCGGACCCTCGGTGGGCGGCGAGCTGAACGCGACAGCGGAGTTTTTGCCGGCCAAGCAGGTTCGGTCGGAAGCGGTACCGGTGGGGGCGCATGTGGCGGGCACGACCGCGGACGAGGTCGTCATCCCGGCGGGTGGCGGGGTGCTGGCGCGAGATCAGCCCGCGCCGGGGGCGACCCCCGGTCCGGCGTACCTCATCACCGAGGTCGGTACGAGGTTCCCGCTGGCCGACGCGAATGTGATGGCCGCATTGGGCTATTCGGAATCCTCCGTCGTAAGGGTGCCGGCAGAACTGCTGCAACTGCTGCCCGCCGGTCCGCTGCTGAGTGTCCAGGGCGCACTTCAGGTTTCGGCGCCGCGGTCGTGAAATGCGGTTTCCCTCATGAGGGGAGTTCCTCCCCTCCGCCGCAGGCGGGCTGGAAAGCATTTTCCGCCGGGAGGAAAAACCTATCGTTTGAGTCGTAGCCAACCTGTGGCTCGGCACCGCCAGAGCCGCCGAGCACACGCCACCGACAGCAGGAGGCCCACCAGTGTCCCACTCGACCCAGCTGAGCGTTGAGCAGATCAACCAGCAGGCGACGCGCCACGAAGACACCGCCAACAACATCAGCCAGCAGCTCGACCAGCTCAAGGCGCAGGTCGACGCCACGCTCCAGGCCAGCCCGAGCGCGGCGACCCGTGCCCTGAGCACCACCTGCGACAACTGGATCGAGTCGGTCCGCAAGTCGGTGCTGGCGCACCTGCAGACGATGGCCGAGAACATCCGCCGTGAGGCCCACAACCAGGACGGCACCGACCAGACGAGCATGCAGACGATCATGAACCTGCCCATGGAGACCGGAAACTTCCTCGGCGTCTCCTGACCGGCCTGTTCTCGCGCGGCATCCGGACTCCAATTCCCGAAAGGACCACGATCATGTCCAGCGATCTGATCAAGTACGACTACCCGGTCATCGAAGAGTGCATCTCGATGATGAGCAAGAAGGCCCAGGAGATCCAGCAGCAGACGGACGAACTCGAAAACGACGTCAAGCGGATCATGCAGGACTGGCAGGGTTCGACGGCCGAGTCCTACAACGCACTCGCCAACGACATGAAGAACGACCTGGAGCAGAACCGGGCCAACCTCGACAACCTCAACGCCGCACTGCACCGGGCCGCGGACGACATGCAGCAGCAGGACAAGCGCGGCGCAGGCAACCTGCTCTAGGAGCCGCCACCGTGTGGTGTGCCGGACCGGAAACCGGTCCGGCACACCAGGCTTCGGATCCCTCGGGGCAAGACCTAAGGAGCTGCCAGTCATGTCCACCAATTTCGATGCCGACGGAATCAAGAACTCGGCGAAGAACATCGGCGCGCTGCTCGACGACATGTCGGCCTTCACCGCGCTCAAGCCGCAGTGGCCCAACGCCGGGCACTTCGCGCTCGCGGAGTGGCTGGAGCGGATCGTCGACGACCGTCGCAACGCCATCGTCGCGCACGCCGAGCACCTCAAGCTCGCATTCGAGCAGATGGAAACGACGCTGACGAAGATCGCGGACGATTTCCAGAACGCCGACGGTGACAACGCCGCCAAGATCAAGACCAGTATCACAGAACTGCAGACGCACATCGTCGACGATGTGTCCAAGATGGACAAGAACACCGAGAACGACCAGCACAACTTCACCGGCGACAAGAAGTCCGGTGACGGTGACGGTTACAGCGACAACCTGACCACCCCCGTCTGACGTTCCGCCGCTCAGCCCCCGCTCGTACCGAACATCCGCCCCGGTGAGGATTTGCTGCCATGCCCGATTCGTCTTACGACGGCCAGCTCGTCGGCGAGTACAACGCATCCGCGCCGGCGTTCCTGCCCGAGCAGTACAAGTCGTACGGTGACCTCGAGGCGGCCGTCGGGGACCTCCTTTACACCGCTGACAAGAACGGTGGTGTGGAGGGGAGTCTGAGCAGCAACGCCGTCGCCGAGGCCTGGTACAAGCTCGAGTTCGCGATCAAGGACGCGACGAAGAAGCTCGGTGACGTCAACACCAAGTTCGCCGCCGAGATCAAGTCGATGAAGGACCACCTGCAGGGTGACGCGGGCGATGCCTTCAACAAGTACGCCACGGATCTGCTCAACGAGAGCGAGGAGCTGTACACAACGCTCGACGGCAAGCAGTACGGCACCACCGTCGGCAACATCGGCCACACCATCCAGTGGTTCGCCAACGAGTGGTGGCGGCTCGTGCAGCAGTACGACAAGGATCGTAAGAGCCAGGAAGAACGGATCAAGCAGGCGGGCATCGACGGCATCAACTCGTTGGCCGATCTCGCCGACGACCTGTACGCCTCCGAGATGCAGGCCCTGATCAAGAAGATCGAGCAGGCCACGATCGACGAGATCAACAAACTGGACAAGACGACCCAGGAGAACCTGCTCCGCGATCTGCAGCACCTCAGCACCAGCCTGGCCAACCAGTACAACGACCGCGGTGCGGAACTCGTCCCGCTGCGCATCGTCAACGGCAAGCCCAAGTCGGAGGACTCGCGGTACAAGGGCAGCGGGAACAACGACGGGAAGGGTGGCAACAACGACGGCAAGGGTGGCAACAACGACGGCAAGGGTGGCAACAACGACGGCAAGGGCGGCAACGACAGCGGCAACGACAGCGGCAGTGGCAGTGGCAGCGGGAGCGGGAACTCCGACTCCGGCTACTCGAAGGGCAAGGCCGACGCCAAGAAGGCCGCGGACGACGCGATCGACAAGCTGGCAGACCAGACGTCCGATCCGAAGACGAAGGACGCGCTGAACAAGGCCAAGAGCGCGGTCGACGACGCGATCGACAAACTCGGCGACGGTACGGGCGGCAACGCGGGCAACCAGGCGAACGACTCGAAGGGCCAGGGCTCGCAGGGAGGTCAGGGTTCGTCGGGCGGCCTGCCGAAAACGGAGAGCGGCGGTTCGCCGGGCACCTCCGGTTCCGGCTCCGGCTCCGGCTCCGGTTCCGGTGGCGGGGCGGGCGATCCGCAGCGTCAACAGGCGCTGGAGGACGCGAAGAAGGCGGCGAACGGCGCCATTGACGGCCTGAAGTCCCAGACCAGCGACCCGAACACGCAGGCAGCGCTCGACCAGGCCAAGCAGGCCGCGAACAAGGCCATCGACGGACTGACGGGGGGCGCGGGCTCGCCCAGCGGCAGTGGCGGTTCACCCGGCGGCGGCAGCGGTTCGCCCACCGACACCGCCGGGGCGCCCACACCCACGTCGTTGGCGGGGGGCCCCACCGGCAGCGGGAGCGGCGGAACCAGCGGTAGTAGCGGGAGCGGCGCGGGTACCGGCAACGCCGCCCGGCAGAAGGCACTGCAGGACGCGAAGGACGCCGCCAACAAGGCGATCGACGGCCTCACGGGCGCCGGAGGATCCTCCCCGGGCACGGGCGGCGCCGGAAGCGGCGGCAGCGGCGGGCAGGACCCGGCACTGTCCACTCCGGAGGGACAGAAGGCACTGCAGGACGCCAAGGACGCGGCGGGCAAGGCCATCGACGACATCGCGGGCCAGTCCGGCGATCCGGGTACCAAGGCCGCGCTGCAGAAGGCCAAGGACGCGGCGCAGAAGGCGATCGACGGTCTCACCGGTTCGGGTACCGCGGGCGGCGGCGGCAACCCGGCGACCAGCTCCAGTGGTCCCGGCGGCGCCACGGCCGATCAGACCGATCCCAGTCGGCAGCAGGCGCTGCAGGACGCGAAGAACGCGGCGGACAAGGCGATCGACGGGCTCACCGGCACCGGCACTGGTACCGGCACGGGTACGGGCACCGGCGACGGCACGACGGATCCGGCCCACCGGCAGGCACTGCAGGACGCCAAGCACGCGGCGGACAAGGCGATCGACGACCTGTTGAAGCAGACGTCCGACCCGAACCGGCAGAAGGCGCTGGAGGCGGCGAAGGACGCGCTCGACAACTCGATCGACAACATGATCGACCCCCAGCACCACCAGGCCGTCGAGGACGCGAAGAACGCCGCCGCCAAGGCGATCGGCGACATCAACGCCCCGAGTGACGCGCTGGCGAAGGCCAGGGACGCGGCGAGCAAGGCGATCGACGGCCTCAACGACCAACTCGACCCGAACGCGCCCGGCCACGCGCAGGCCGTCCAGGCCGCGAAGGACGCCGCGGACAAGGCCATCGACGCGCTCGCCACGCCGAACGACTCACCGGAGCAGAGGCAGGCCCTCGAAGCGGCGAAGCAGGCCGCGCACAAGGCCATCGACGGCATCGACCAGGTCGCCACCAGTGACCCACTCGGGAGCTCGGCGCTGCGGAGCTTCCTCAGCCCGACCGACGCCGCGCTCAAGGCGGCCGACGCCGGGGCCCTGAGCGGCCACGGCGGCGGTGGTGGTGGCAGCGCCGGTGGCCTCGGTGGGCTCGGACACCTGAGCTCGAAGCTCGACGCCGGCTTCTCATCAGCCAACCCGGCGCAGTTCGACACGGAGGTGGCCCAGCAGCGCGGGTTCGCCGTGCCCGGCACCACTGCCGCGAGCCCGGCGACCGTCGTGGCCCCGTCACTGGCCAACGCCCAGGCGCTGGCCCAGCAGCAGAGCCCCGGCATGCCGATGGGCGGCATGGGAGGCATGGGCGGGATGGGGGCCAATCAGCAGAACAAGGAACGGGAGCCGCAGATCTGGCTGCAGGCCGACCGGCGGGACTGGGACGACGACGACGCCGACTCGCCGCCTTCGCCGGTGCTGGGCAGGAGCTGATCCATGGCCGCCACCGACCCGGCTCCGCCGATCTTCGACCCCGAGCTGGAAAAGCTGACCTTCGATCAGATCGCCCAACTGATCAACGAGCTCCCGCCCGAGCTCTTCTACCAGCAGGCGCGGCTGTTCGATGCCGCGGCCGCGCGGATGGAGACCGTGCTCGGCGATTTCCGCCGCGAGAGCAGGCAGATGCACGAGTACTGGGGCGGCCAGGTTTCGGAGGCGTTCGACGAGGTCGCGCAGGGGCTGGCCGCCCGGATCACGAACATCCTGCAGCCCATGCTGGTGCCCGGCTACGGCCAGGCCCTGCGGCAGGCCGGTGACGCGCTGGCCCTTGCCCAGCAGCGGTTGCGCGATCTGCGGGCGCAGCAGGCCGCTGCCCCGCCCCCCGTCACTCCGCCCGCTCCGGGCACGCCGACCCCCGAGCAGATCGGCCACGACTACGCGCTGCAGATCCTGCGTGATCTGGGCACGGCCTATCACGACATCGGCCTCGGCATCGCACCGATGCCCGAACTCGACGGCCGCACGGGGCCGACGGGGGACAACGGTTCCGGCACCGGTCCCGGGCAGTCGGGCACTGCGAACCAGGTCGTCGAGACCATTCCGGTGTTGTCGGACTCCGGCACGACCGGGTATCCGGTCCCCGCGGGTTTCTTCGGGACGAGCGGATACCCGGGCGGGTCTACCGAGGGCGCGTGGGCCGCGGGGGACGTGGCGGGGACGAGGCGGTTCGCCTCTTCCGGCGAGGCCTATCCGCCCGGGTACGTACTGGGCGAGACGACGCGGTACGACGTGGTCACGTGCGCCCCGGAGACGACGAGTGAGGCAGGGACCAGGTCCGCGTTCGCGCTGTCTTCCGGGCTGGAGGGGGCCGTGGTACCCGCCGTGCTCGGCCGCGGTGCGGACGAGATCCCGGTGGCTCAGCCCAGGGTCAGGACCACGAAGACCGCGGTGAGCACCAAGAACACGAAGAGCACCAAGAAGGCCGCCTTGGCGGCCGAGGGCACAACCGAGGGCACAGCAGGGGAACCGGCCGCGACCGACCGCCCGATGACCGTGTCGGAGATCGCCACCGAGAACGCGGCCACCCCGGCGGCGCCGCCGGTCACGGTCTCGCGTACCGCAGCGGTCGCGACACCTCACCCGGCCACCACAGCCGCCACTACGGCCACCACAGCAGCCGCCGCGCATGCCGGACCGACTCCGGCGACGGCGACCGCGCGGATCACGGCGACGGCCAACGCGACCCTCCCGCAGTCGCCCGCACTCCCGCAGACATCCGCCACCCCGCAGGGGCTCGACGCGCCTCAGGTGCCGACGGGCAGCGGTCACCAGGTGGCCGTCAACACCGCTGCCTCCGCAGCCAGTACGGTGGAGCGCTCGCTCCAGATGAGCGGCCCCGGTGGGGCCGCGACCGGCGGCTACCGCGCGCCTCTACCCGGTGGTGTGGCCCAAAACGGTCCTGCCCCGGTTCGTCCGCTCGCGGCCGACCTCGCCGCGGCGTCCGAGGCCGGATTCCCCATGACCGGCGGTGCCTCCGGTACCGCGGTCGTGCCGGGCGCGGCGAGTGCCGGGGCAGGCACGGGTCCGGTCTCTCCGATGATGTTCGGCGGGATGCAGGCGCAGCAGAAGGAAAAGGACCGCATGGCCGCGGTCCCGATCGGGCCCGGGCCCGATGTCTGGGACGGCGCGGACGACATGCCCTCCGTGCTGGGCAGGCCGGAACCCCGGCCGGAGGCACCGGCCGCCGAACCGCCCGGTTCGGGCTCGAAGATCGAGGATCTGCGGCAACTGGGCGACGAGGTACTCGGCAGGATCCGCGGACGGAGGAGACAGGGATGACGGACCGGGCGGCCGCCTTCGGCAACCCCGACCTGGGTGTCGAACAGGCGCTGGCGGATCTGGAGCGCGAGAAGCGGAAGCTGAGGGAGGTCAGCAGGATCTGGGAGGAGGGCACTACCACCGTCCGCTCGAAGGACAACTCGTTTTCGATGACCTTCGACGGCCGTGGTGAGCTCACCGACCTGACGTTCAACGGCTCCAAGTACCGCTCGCTGCCCCCGGCCCAGCTCGCCCATCTCATCATCGAAACGTTGCGGCAGGGGCGGAACCAGGCCGTGGCGAAGGTGCAGGAGGTCATGGGCACCGGCCGGCGGCCGAGCCTCGACTTCGCGGGGATCGCGAGCGGCAAGGTCGACCCGATGGAAATGGTGAACTCGCTGCTGGGGCCGATGCTGGAGGGGTTCGGCCTGGCCGAGGGCGAAACCGGCAAGGGTGAGGAAGAGCGGAGGAAGAATGGCTGAGGATTTCCGTCTCGACCCGGACAGGCTGTCGGCCGCCACGCGACGGCTGGGGGCGCTGGGCGAGCGGCTCAGGAACTCCTTCCAAACTCTGACGCGCGTCCTCGACGAGCACGACGGCTGCTGGGGCGACGACGACATCGGCAAGTCGTTCGCCAAGAACTACGTGCCGAGCGCGACGCAGGCCCGTGACGGCGCACGACAGGCGACCGACGGGATCATCCAGCTCAGGGGCGACACGGACAAGGCCGCCAAGGTCTTCCAGAGCGTGGATCACGACAGCGCCCAGCGGATCGACGAGACCATGGGCACGAACAGCTGACCTTCTTGCGTGCCAGGTTCCGGAATGCACGTTCCGGGACGGGGAAAGGGTGACCGGATATGAGTGGTGCCGACGAGACCACTCACCTGCCTGCCGGTCTCCAGCACTTCTTCAAGATCGTCCTCGGCATGGAGTGGCCGGAGGGCAGCGAGGGTGGTCTCAAGGCGATCAGCCATGCCTGGTCGCAGTTTCACGACGATCTCACAGCCGCGCTCGAAGAACTCCCGTCGATCACCAGCGACCTCGATCGTTCCTTCGACGGCGTGACGGCGTCCAGCATCGTCGGCTTCATGCGGGGAGACCTGAGCACCGGGCTCAATGAGCTGAGGGATCAGGCCGCGGAATTCGCCAAGGAAGCGAAGAACGCCGCCGCGGACATCCAGAAGACCAAGATCATGCTGATCACGATGGCCGCGATCACCCTCGCGACCGTGATCGAACTGCTCGCGAGCCTGTTCGGCGCCATCTTCGTGCCGGTCGTGGAGGCGGCCGCCCGGCTCGCCCTGCGGGAACTGCTCAAGCAGTTGCTGGAGAGGATGTCCGCCATCACCTTCCGGCAGGTGCTGAACGCGACGTGGAAACTGGCCCTGCACAACGGGAAGTGGGCCGCGGGCGGCGCCGCGTTCATGACCGTGCTGGACGCCGGCATCCAGGGCGGTCAGATCGCCAGCGGTGGCCGGGACGGATTCGACACGGAGTCGCTCAAGGGCTCGGCCATCGGTGGTGCGATCGGTGGTGCCGCGGGCGGTGCCTTCCACGGCATCGCCAAGGGCGTCGGCGGCGTCTTCGGGAAGGACCTCAGGAGTCAACTGCCCCACGGCTGGCAGCGGGCGCTCGGCATCGGCGGTACGGGGGGTTATGCGCTCGGGCAGGTCGCCATGGTCGCGGCCAGCAACCCGCTCGTCAACTTGGCCACCAACAGCCCGGGTAACCCCTGGGACGGCATCCTCAGCGCGCTGGCCGGACCGGGTGGCAAGCACGGGAAGGGCGGCGGGGCCGGCGATTCCGGTCACGGCGGCAAGGGACCGTCCATTCGGGACGGTGTCGACAAGCTCGGCCTCGACAAGCTGGATCCCGACAGGCCGGGTCCCGATGACAAGGGGCCCGGCGAGAAGGCCGCGCTTCCCGGTGACAGTGGCAGCGAAGGCCGGCGCGGTTCCGACGTGCTGCCGCCGTACCCGAAGGAAGGGCCCGGGGGGCCGCAGTTCACCATTCCCGACAGTCACGATGTCCCGTCAAGGTCCACGGAGGTCGGACCGGGCGACGGAAGAACGCGCAAAGTTTCGTATTCGGACAACAGTCCACTTGGGACGGTGTTCGGCTCCGGTGGAAACGGTGACACCAGTGGCGGAACCGTTCCCTCACCACGTGTTCCGACCGAGAGCGATGGTCGGGCGGCCGGGCAAAGCTTCCTCACGGGTGGGGATGGCCGGTCGTGGGACGTTTCTCCGGACGGGCATGCGGGTGCGGAGAGCCGGGCCGGGACCGGGAGCGAGTTCACGAGTACGCCGTCCGGTGAGTCGGCCGGTGCTGCCGGAACGGCCGCCTCGGGGACAACCGACGGTCGTCAGCAGGTCCAGGCCGGGGACGGCGGCGTGGTGTCGGGTGGTCGGCCCCAGGTGCTCGTGGGTGGGTACGGTGGCGATTCGGCAGTGCTGTCGGGTGGTCAGCACCAGCAGTTGACGAGCGGGGACTCGCGACCTACGGCCGCTTCGGGCAATCAGCCGAGCGTAGCCCCGAACGGTCAGTCGCAGGTTCAGTCTGGTGTGGGTGGTCGTTCGGGTTCGGTGTCTGGTGACCAGTCGTCGGTGCAGGGTCAGCCTGCGCGTTCGGACGCGACGTCAGGGAACCAGTCGCAGGCCCAGTCCCAGCCCGGCGCCGAGACGCCGTCCACCACGCGCCCGGGCGGCCAGCCTGTCACGGCCTCGAACGGCTCCACTGCCGCGACACCTCAGGCAGGTCGCCCGGCAACAACGGCAAGCGTCACGGACAGCACGCGGACGGCGGGTGACTCGACACAGACGCCGACATCCCGCCCGGCTACCACGACGCCGCCGACCTCGCGTCCTGGTGCCGTGGACTCCGGGGGGCCGCAGTCCACGTCGAGGCCGGGCGCTTCGGATTCGTCCGCGCCCCAGCCTTCGTCGCGGACTGGTGCGGATGCGGGGACGCCGCGCCCGATGTCGAGTGCGCCGGAACCGGCCGTTGGGCGTTCGGGTGGTACGGCGGTGGGGGCGGAGTCTTCGTCGCGTCCGTCGTCGGCGGAGGCTGTGGGCTCGTCTTCGTCGCGGACTGGTGCGGATGCGGGGACGTCGCGCCCGGTGTCGAGCGCGCCGGAGACGGACGCGCCGCGTACGACTCCCACATCCCAGGCCGCGCCACGTCCGTCCAGTTCGGAAGCCGGGCAGACGCCGTCGCGTCCGGCCGTCTCCCCGGCAGCGGAATCAGCGGTTCAGTCCTCGCCGCGCCCGGAGCCCGCCCCGCAAGCCCCGGCCAAGGCCGCAGGTACTCCGCAACAGGCTCCGGAGATCAGCACCGCGCCGGACTCCCGTCCGGCGCAGCCGAGTACGCCGTCCGGCTCGCGGACCTCGGGCGGCGAAGCACCCACCCCGCCCGCGTCGCGTTCGGACGGCACGAGCGCCCAGTCGTCGCGCCCGGACACGACGACTCGGATCGATACGCCGTCGCGCCCGGACACGACGGCTCGGATCGATACGCCGACTCGCACGGAGTCTGCTCGGATCGATACGCCGTCGCGCCCGGATACGACGGCGCGGACCGATACGCCGACTCGCACGGAGTCTGCTCGGACCGACACGCCGTCGCGCCCGGATACGACGGCGCGGACCGATACGCCGACTCGCACGGACGCTGCTCGGACCGACACGCCGTCGCGCTCGGACATGACGGCGCGGACCGATACGCCGACTCGCACGGACGCTGCTCGGACCGACACGCCGACGCGCACGGAGGCCGCGCGCCCCGCGACCACCGGCACGGCGCGCACCGCGCAGCCGACCGCGCCCCGTGCGGAGGTCGCGGACCCGGCCCCGGCGAAGGACAACCGCCCGGGGCAGGGCCGGGGCGACCAGGCCGCCGCCACGAGCGGCGGACGGTCCGACACCCCCGCCAACCAGCAGCCCACCCCGCGGGACGGCCAGGGCGCACCCCGCGATCGCGACCCGGTTCGCGACGGTCAGCCCGGCCGTGACGCACAGTCCACTCGCGACACCCAGCGGCAGCCAGGCCAAACCCCGCCCCACCCCGACGCCACGCGACAGGACGGCCAGACCGCGCGCCCCGGCGGCCGGAAGCGCACGGACGATGCCGTCACTCCCCAGGACGCCGCGGCCGTCCTCATCGCCACGGCCTTCGCCGCGGACGCGCCCGGGATGACCCGCGACGCGGGAACCGTGCACGCCACCTCGGACGGCAGTCCCCATCCCGTCATCCCGTCTTACTCCACGACCTGGCGGCAGCGTCGCAACGGTGCGCCGCCCACCCGCTATCACGCGGAGCGGTTCGACCCGCTCAAGAATCCCGGCCAGGCGAACGGCCGGCTCGGCGGCCGGATCACCCAGATCCGCTTCGACGTCCGGCGGTTCGAGGTCGAGCCCGGCAAGTGGGTCAGGGAGCTGAGCGTCCCGCTGGACCTGCTCTCCGAGAACGGCTCCGTCAGCAGGGACGACCGTTTCGCTCTGGTCGACGAGTTGCAGGACAGACTCGACAAGCACTTCAACTTCAAGGAGAAGCACCGGTTCCCCAATGGGGACCAGCTCCACTTCAGTATCGACGCGAGGGCGGTCGAGGAGAAGGCGCCGAACTGGGACCGCGACCCGGCCAAGAGGGTGCCGGTCGACACCTTCGACTCCTCCCGGCCCAAGGAGACCCGAGAGACCGACCAGGTCCAGTGGGACGTCCGGGACAGCGTGAAGAACCTGCTCCACGAACTGTTCCACTTCTGGGGGCTCGGCGAGGGCTACCGGGACAAGAGCCTGCTGTTCGCCCACCCCGACGAGGACGGGATCATGGGCCCGCCCGGCCAGCGCACATTGTCGCTGGCCCCCCGGAACCTGGCCAAGATCGAGGCCGTGCTGGACCAGGCGGGTGACGTCATCGACCACCCCCTCGGCGCCGAACGCACCCCCGGCAGGCCGCAGCTCACCCTTGACGACCGGCCGTCGAGTGTCAGCGACGGCCCGTACGACTCGATGCACACCGCCGCGAGGGCGCCGCGGCGCCGGGGGCCGGACGACCCCCCGGTCCCGCCGCAGCCGGAGCGGTCCCGCCCCAAGCCGTCACGTGGCGCAAACCGCGACCTGCCGCGAGCCGAAGAAGAGCACGAGCTGCGGACAATCACCCCGTCTGGGACGGACAACGGGGAAGGCCCCAGCACGAGCCGGCCGCGGCCCGACACCAAGGCTGCCTCCACCACCAGCGGCGACGATGCTCCGAAGACCGGGCTCGCGCGCGATGCCCAGGAGCTTCGGGACCGGCTGCCCACGTACCTCCTGGCGAACCAGGGCGCCGGACCGTCCAAGCAGAAGAAGCCGATGCAGGGCGGGGACATCCGGTCCGGGCTGGCCGACATCGAGCCCCGGTTGCGGAACAACGCCGACCTCGCCAACGTCCAGCGGAAGATCACCGAGGACGTCAAGGCGTTCCTTGGTAAGGGGATCACGGAGACCCTCACCGTCGGCTCCAAGAAGATGGAGCTACATGTCCGCGCCGAGTTCGACTGGGGCGCCGTCCAGCTCAAGGACGTGCCCGCCGAGACGGGATCGCCGAAGACCGACAAGACGTCAGAGCAGCCGGATTCGAGCACCGGGTCGAGCGGTGACGGCGGCGGCAAGGGCAAGGAGAAGGCCGAAGAGGGCAAAGCTGCCGACAAAAAGGCGGACGAGGAAAAGACCCTCGACAAGGCGAAGCCGTCGGGCAAGACCGAGGTCAAGAGCGACAGTTCCAGCAGCACCGCCCAGAACCGGGACATCAACGCCTCGGCCTACTTCACCGCGGTTCCGCCGCTGGTGGCGGCCGTGGGCGTGCAAGCGCCCGCCGCGGCCAGCAGCGCGCACAGCACCAAGAACGCGGTCGAGGCCGCGCGGAGCAGCGGCATCGAGGTCAAGGCGTTGCAGGACGTCGAAGTCCCGGTCCGGCTCATCTACACCCTGCTCGGCTCCGACGGCCGCGCGGTGACCGAGGAGGGCCACGACAACACGGCCACCGGCACCGTCGAAATGAGCGTGCCGACCTCGTTCAAGAACCCGGACAAAGGCAACCCGCTGACCCACGTCGACCGGGAACCTCCGGCGAAGTTCAGTGTGGAGGAGGCGTTCTCGGTCACGCCCAAGGGCACGGACTTCTACCAGCAGGTCGCCGACAAGCTGCCCAAGCACCTCACGGACATCGACGCCAGCGGCAGGCGGGACCTGAAGAAGTTCCTGTCCGACGAGAACATCAAGAAGAACCTGCCCGCGATGGCGGTCTTCCTGCCCGACGACGGCGCCGCGGCCCGAGACCTGTCCGAAGTGGGCTGGGTCCGTTCGGACCCCCTCCTCAAGGGCCGGAAGGGCTGGTCGCGGGGGAACCAGCCCACGAAGTTCGAGATGCGCGCGGTCGCCCGCCAGGTCCGGGTCCTGGAGACCCTGCCGGACATCCAGCACACCGATTCGGACGTGCTGAAGAACAAGTTGACGGACAAGCACACCACGAGCCGTACCGGTGGCGGTTCCGTCCACGTCGGTGGGGGCGCGGACACGCAGGCGGTCTTCTTCTCGGCCGGTCCCGCGGTCAGTCTCAGCAACAACAAGCAGCGCGTGCAGGACAAGACGGGGACCATCATCGGCAAACGGTCGGTGATCAGCACCGGGAACGCCACCCGCTATCAGATGATCTACGAACTCCAGGTGCGCAGGCTCGGCCACGATCCGGTCATCCTGGACGGCCACATCGACGCCGTCCAGTGGACGCGTCAGGACCGCGCGGAGCGCGCCGGGCTGGTGTCGCCGGCCACGGACAAGGCGGCGTCGCCGGGTTCGGAGAAGGACGGCTCGTCGGGTGCGGACCGGGCTGGCACGTCCGGTTCGGGCAAGGCAGGCACATCCGAGTCGGGTAAGGCGGTGTCCGGTTCGGACCATGCCGGTCCATCCGGTTCGGACAATGCCGGTCCAACCGGTTCGGACAAGGCGGCGTCCTCGGGTGCGGACGAGGCGGGCTCACCGCCCGCGCGGAAGCGCTACCCCCCGGCACACATCTACGGTGGCCACTCGGCCGGTGGCGCGATGATCGACGACTTCGACGGTGGCGATCGGCTGCGCCGCAGCGTGGCCGACCTGCTGCAGAAGACGCCGGGGCACCGCTGGTACCACCCGACCTCGAGCAAGTTCATCCTCCCGTTCTCCTCGCCCGAGTTCAAGGGTGGCACTTCGCGGAGAACCGAGCTGATCCTGGGCCGGGGTGAGGACCTCGCGAACAAGCTGTCACCGACGCAGCTGTCGCAGATAGTTGACTCGATGCTCACGCCCCAGGGCCTGACCGTGCAGGTCGTCAAGTCCAGCCTGTTCCACGACTACGTCACGACGGTCACCCTGAACGCGTCGCTGGACGGCATCCACGAGGAGAGCCCGCTCAAGGTCGCGAAGGCCTCGGTCGGCAGCAAGATGAGGTCCAAGGAAGGACTGGACTACAGCGAGAGCGGGAAGACCTCCCTCGGACTCGGGGTACAGGCGCGGGTCCGGGGACCGCTCGGCGGCGCCCTCGGCACGTGGATCGGGAACCTCGGTTACAACCGCATCTGGAGCAAGTCCGCGAGCCTGAAGTCGGAGGACCAGCAGGGAGCCAAGCGCACCCACGGCGACAGCCTGAAGGAAGACGGCGACCTCGAGTCGCGCGGCCTGGTGCCGTTCTCGGCGAATCTGACGATCACCCCGACCATCCGGTCGTTCGTCCGGCTCAACGAGGGCACCCGAGGGATCACCTTCGGCTCCCCTGGCCGGACGGTGCCCAAGCTGGTCGACCGCGGCAACCTTCCCGGCAACGGGCAGCCCCACCCGGACGTCGTCCCGCTGCGCCTGCTGGTGTCGGAGAACCTGGTCAGCGACACGCCCCCGGACCCGCTGCAGATCACACCGCAGAACCGGACGCCGCTGGGGGCGAAGATCTATCAGTTGCGGCCGGGCGCTTCGCGGGCGTTCGACAACGCGGAGATCGTGGCCGTGCTGGGGGCCGGGCATCTGATCGACTCGGTACGCGAGCGGCTGTACGAGTCGTCGGGACACGACCCGCTCTTCGCCGCGACCGATCCGAACCACCCGTTCAAGAACCCCACGCACCACGAGCTGGTCATGGCCGCGGTCGGCCCGGACGCGCTCAAGCGCAACCCCAGCCTGTTCAGCGGTGTCATCGAGATCGGGGGCCTGTACCACGGGCGCCGTCGCGCTGATCTGCGCGCGGCGGCCGGGGTGAGCCTCACCCCGCGCAACCCGCGGCCGCTGTCCGTGGCGGAATACCGGAAGGTCCGCGACACCGTCGGCAGCAGCACCGGCGGCGGCACCTCGAAGGGGGCCAGTAACTCGGTCGGCCTGACCTCCTCCGGCATCGCGTTCGCCGCGGGCCCCACGCATGGTCCCGGTTCCGCCGGCGTCAACCACAGTCCGCTCGGCCTCTTCAGCGCCGGACTGGGGCTGCCGTCGTTCCGTTGGGGCCATGAGAAGGGTGGCGAGTTCACCAGCGTCGAAAAGGTCTCGTACGAAAACGGCAAGCCGGTCAGGAAGAAGCTGGTCTGGGTCGACGTCGACGCGGCCGTCGTCGGTGAGAGCAACTACCGGAGCAACTTCGACAAGTGGCGGGTGCGGGAGTTGTTCGGCGGTGAGCCGGACTCCGCGAGGACCACGAACTCCGGCGAGGCCTTCCGGCTGCCGCAGTCGGTGTTGATGTGGGCCACCGACGAGCATCTGGCCGAAATGGAGAACAGGTCGCCTGCCCCGCCCACGCCGGTGATCAACGAGCCCGACCGGGTACTGCCGACACCGCCTTCCCTGTCGAAGAGCGAGAAACCCTCCATCGGTCTGGGCGCCGTGCTGACGCAGATCGATCTCACCGACAGCATCCCGGAGCTGCGCAAGCAGCTGGCGGCCAACCTCGACGAAGCGACCGCGGCACGGCTGCTGCCCGCGTCCCGCCTGGACATCGACCACGACAACTACGGCGAACTGCGGCGGTTCCTCCGCAACGCCAACCGTTCCGTCAACAGCTCGCTCAACGGTGGCCGCATCACCCCGTTGCGGTTGGAAGACCGGTTGTCCGGCAAGACCTATTACGTCACGCTGCAGGCGCGCTTCGACGGGGAGCCGGTGTTCGCGGGAATCGAGCACGCGAGTGAGTTGTCCGGCTCGCAGTCCGCGAAGGTGAAGGGGACCGCCGAGAACAACCGGGGGCACACCCTCCTCACCCTCAGCGGGTCCGCACGTGCCATGGGTCGCCTGTCCGAACCGCACGGTCCCGGCTACGAGACCCAGACGACCGGACACGGCGGGGGCGCCGGGAGCTTCGGCGGCGGCCTCGACGGGGAAGGTACCTTCGGCAACAAGGACCGCAAGGACACCGCGACCGACGAGGTCACGCACAAGCAGTCGGCCAAGACCTCCGGGCCGCTGGGGGCACACCGGGTGCGACTGGCCTTCGACATCAGGATCGAGCGCGGTCTCGGGGTCGGGTCCGACGGCCTCGAGGTGGCCAAGGAAGTAGTCGCGCACGACTCGCGACAACGGCGCGATGTCACCATCGTGAAGCTGCCCGAGGAATCGTTCCCGCCGCCCTCCGCGGGACACACCCGCTACGGCGAGGCCGGAGCGATCGTGTCCGTGCCGCGTTCCGGGCACACCGCGATCGCCCTGGCGAACTGGTACCGCCAGCCGGGCCGGGTTGCCCTGCCCGTGCACGGGACTCACCACGTCGAGCACTACTTCGGCGACATGGCCAAGGTGCGGGAGGCCGCGGAGCGCGCGCTGAGCGACGGCCGCGATGGATCCAAACTGGACAGCGGGACCATCGCGGCCCTGCGGAACCTGCTCACCCCCGCCGCCCTCAAGGCGGGGATCAAGGGGATGGATGCCGCGACCGCCACGGATCTGGGGCTGAGGCCGATGGAGGGCGGCTTCGAGATGTCGCTGCCCGGCGGGTGGGGACTGGAAGTCCACATGCGACTGCGCAACCCCCGGCTCGGCTCGGTCAGTGGCCGGGTCGAGGTCGACGGCAAGGGGGAGAGCTCCCACGAGCACGCCGTCGAGGTCAAATCCGGCAACCAGTGGAAGGTGACCGCGCTGGCGCCGTCCGGGGGTGGCGGCGTAGTCCATCCTGGAGGCGCCAACACGATCGCCGAGGGCAGACATCCCTTCGGCTCGCTGTTCGCGGGCACGGTCCACCGCGTGCCGATCACCGGCCAGACCGGCTCCTTCGAAGCCAAGGGCGGGGCGGAGAAGGCCAAGTCGACCAGCCCGGTGTCCAGTGACGAGGTCAAGACCGACGACAAGGTCACCCAGGTCAACCTCTACGACGCCGACTTCCGCTTCGTCGCGAAGAAGAACCTCGGCACGTGGCGCGAGCGGACGGGCGTCGCGGACCTGTCCGTGTACGACGCCTACGCGATTCGCGGCAACCCGGACCCGGCGCACCCGCTGCCGAAGGCCCTCGTCACCGCGGCGACGACACTGACCGAGGCGGGCAAGACCTGGGACGAGGCGCTCAAGAAGCTACTCGGGCTGCGGAACAACCCTCCGCACCCACCGATGTCCCTGAAGGCCATCGACGAGGCGTGGACCAAGCTGGACGACGCGCAGACCGCGGCGGACAAGGCCGAAGCAGCCTGGTGGAAGGCCTTCGAGGGCTACCACCAGCAACTCGAAGCGGCGCGTGAGCAGGAGCGGCTCGACCGGCTCCCACCCGAACAGCGGCCCTCGCGCGAGGCGGAGCAGGTCACGGCGAAAGGGGAGCAAGCTGCGTCCGAAGCGGCGCGGCAGCGTGAGGCTGAGGCGGAGCGGGCTGCGGCTGAGGCGGCGCGGCAGCGTGAGGCTGAGGCGGAGCGGGCTGCGGCTGAGGCGGCGCGGCAGCGTGAGGCTGAGATGGCGCGGGCCGTGGCGACACCGCAGCATTCCGCGGGACTGCTGCCCGAGGTGCCTCGCCCCTCGGAGGGCATGTACCGGGAGATCATCGACCTGATCGACCAGCACCTGCGGAGCCTGCCGCCCGAGTCCTTCACCGCGGATTCGAGTCGTTCTTCCGATCCGGAGTTGCGTCCGGCGCCTTTGCGGGTGGCTCGGCCTGAGTCGGTGTCGTCGGAGTTGCGTCCAGCGCCCTTGCGGATCAACCGGCCCGAACCCACATCTTCGGAGCCGGGATCCGTGAGTGTCGGGGTTCGGAGTGGTGACGAGTCTCCCACCGCTTCTTCCCTGTTCCGGGAGCTGTACGGGATGCTCGGCCATGAGCCGGGCGACTCGGCGCCGCCGTCGCCCGTGTCGGAGCCGGACCACGCGGAAACCCGCGGCGTGATGATGGATGCCCGCTCGGGCACTGTGGACAGTCCGGTTCCGTTGGCGGATCTGGTGGGTGCCCAGCGGTTGGATGTGTCCGATGTGGATTTCGTGCCGTTGGTGGATGGCTCCGGCGACGTTCGGGGTGTGTTCTTCCCAGGGCCGGGTGAGTCCGGGGTCGTGCAGGAGGCGTTCCGGCGGGGTGCCGGGGAGCCGGGTGCGTATACGACGGTGATGCACCACGGCGAGGCCGGTTTCTCGGTTTGGCGGAAGTCGGATGGGCAGCGGGTTCGGTTGGATGAGGCCGGTGTGGTGCGGTTGCTCAACAGCACGGGGTTGCCGAATGGCCCGCTGTGGCGGGAAAAGCCCGAGTTGGTGGTGCTGAGTTGCCGCGTTGCCGATCCGGCGCTGGGTGACCGGCTGGGGAAGCTGGCGGATCTGTTGCGGCAGGACGATTACCACGGCGACGTGCGCGGTCCGTCGACGCGGGTGGAGGTCCTCGAGGACGGTACGATCCGCGTTCCCGACGGCAGTGGTGCTCGGCAGCGGTCGGTCACGCTCGGGCACGAGGACTCGCTGCCGGAGATCGAGCGGGACGCGCACGCGCCCGGCCCGCAGCACCCGGCGAACGCGAAGCTGGGCACGAGCGGACAGTACTTCCCGTCCGGGGACTTCGACCGCACGCTGATTTCGGATGCGCGCGAGTTCGGCACGACGGCGACCGATGGGCAGGGCGGCCACCGCTTCCCGATGATCGACGGTTCCCTTCACCGGTTGGCCGAGGCGCCAGGCCCCGCCGCAATTTTCACCGGCGAGAGCTTCCGGCGCGCCGCCCCCGGCGGACCGAGCGAGCTGCCTCTGATCAGCTGTCTGGCCGACGTCACCCCCGGACCGGACGGGCTCGGCTCCGCCTTCCTGCTGAAGGAGGCGTGGGACCAGGGGAAGCCGCTGAACAAGGTGCCGGAGGCGGAAGACTTCGTCACGCCGGGCGGCCCCGAAACAGCTCACACCCCCGCCGTCACGGCCGAGCGCGCCGTCGAACTCCTGCGCCGCCTGGACCTGACCGGGAACGCACGCACCATCGGAATCGAGCGCGACGAGCCGTCCGCGGAGCGCCGCTACACCTGGGCGGGCCGCGACCGGGTGCCGCCGCTGCCGCCGTTGCCGGAACTGCTCGAACTGCCGCGACTGGTGCACTCGGTGTGGCTGCGCGGTGCCCTGCGCACGGCCGAGGAGGTCGCTCGTTTCCGCGGAAACCTCGAACACGCCGTGCGGGTGGCCGGGGACCGGTGGCGCGTCGTGCTCTGGACCGACGTGACCCGGGACAAGCTGGCACGTGCGCTGCGCCCGGTGATCTCGGTGCGCCACGAGACCGGAAACGAGGACGACTTCGACCTGCCCGACATCGCCGAGATGTACGGCTGGGTGCGGGACATGGGCATCACGCTGATGAACATCCAGGAAGCGGTCGAGGCGGCGGAACTCGCTGCGCGGTTCGCCTCGGACACCACTCCGGACGGTGACTCGTCATCGTCCGGAGTGGACGGTGACTCCGCTGACTCCGGTGGCTCGTCGTCGCCGCGGGGGTACGGGAACGTCATGGACGAGATCCTGTCCCACTTCGGTGGCGTGTACCTGCCGCCCGACCACCGGGTCGACGACCTGGGCCCGTCCGGGAACGTGGTGCACACCCCGGCCGGGTGGGCGAGCGACGGCCAGGCGGCGGCCATGCCGAAGGGCCACCCGGCCGCGCCGCTCCACCGGCAGCCGGAGGTGGCGCTGCCGACGCCCGAGCTGACCGGCTTCGCACCCGCCACCGCCATCCCGGTCGTGCCGGGCACCCCCTCGGTGATGGAACTGAGCGAGCAGGTGCTCCAGGCGCTCCTGGACGGGCTCCGCGCCCATCCCGGCAACCTGAACCTCGCCGCCGTGGCCGCGCTGGTTGAGGGTTTCCCCCAGGCCGACGAGGTCTGGGCCACGGTGCTCACCTTGCTGGCCGCCCGGCCGGAGCTCGCCTCGCAGGTGCACACCGTGACGTTGCAGGAGGTCGACGAGGCCGGGGTGCCGCGGCGGGTCGTGTTGCCGCCCGGCGCCGCCGAGTTGCTCCACCTCGCCGACCAGCCGTCCGCCGCGGCGAACCCGGGTGAGTTCACCTACCAGGCCGAGCTGATCCGGCCCGAGTCGCGGCAGTCGGGCACGGAGCGGACCCGATGAGGAAGGGACCATCATGGTCGCCATGACCGAGACGACCGGCGGCACGCGGGCGGAAGGTCCGCTGGAAAACTGGTTCCTGCTGATGGACCCGGCCTGGCACCCGGCCGCCGAGAACGACCCGCCGCCGATCGAGGCCGTCGTCGGCCTGTGGCCGGTGGAGGACGAGGGGAAGATCGGCAAGTTCCGGGCCAACCCGGAGTACGTGCCGAAGGACGGGAACTCGCCGTCGGACCCGCTGGACGCGGTGCTGCGGCTGGTCCTGCAGGGGCGCGCCGAGGCCGAGCACATCCAGCTGATGCTGCGCGACACTCTGTTCGACATCGCGATGAACGGCGACGGCCGTCCGCTGATCACGAAGTCGCCGGACGGCATCCTGTGCGTTGTCGTGGCGACCGGGGCGCCGCACCGCAGGCGGGTCGCCGCGCCGGACTGGCGGCGGATCGACCTCGATGAGCTGGTCGAACTGCTCGCCGACGAGGTGGACGTGCTGTTCAACCCGGGTGGACCGGCCGCGGTGCGGCTGACCGGCGAACTCATGCGCGAGACGCTGCTGCTGGACGACGAGCAGGTCGCCGAGCTCTACGCGAACAGCAACCAGGACACCTCGGGCCTGCGGGTGGTCCCGTGGGAGCCCATGGCGGAAGCGATGCCGTAACGGCCCCCTTCACGACCGCAGCGCGAGTCCCACCTTGCAACCCCGAGGGTGGGACACAAGCGCCGGAGCGTGGGACTCGCCCGCGCGTCGTTCCCCCGGACGGCTGAGCGCCTGCTGCGGTCTCGTGCAAGTTCCGGCGAGCGAAGGGGAAGGTCGCTGGCCTGCGGGGGATCCCGTCGAGATCATGGGGACCGAGAACCGCTTCCGGACGAAACGCTGCCAGGGGAGGTCGGGCTGTGCTGGACGCGATCGCCGCGGCGGCAGGCCCGCTGATCTCGGTGACCGGCCCGGCCGGGGCCGGCCGCACGACGCTGCTCGCCCAGCTGAGCGAGCGCCTCGCCGAGCGCGGCGCCGCCGTGTGGGCGATGCGCTTCACCCGTGACGGGGAAGCGATTCCGGTCCGCTTCACACTCCGGCCGGGCTCGTCGCCGGACGGTGTCGCCGAACCCGCCACCCAGTTGCCGGGCGGGGACGCCTCCCCGTGGGCGTGGTCCCCGATCCGCCCCGCCGAGGGGGCCCGCGACGATCCGGCGATCGCGCGACGGGCAGCCGCCGCCGCGGCCGCACCGCTGCTGCGGGCCGGGCGGGAAACCGTGCTGCTGATCGACGACGTGCACTGGATCGACCCCGACTCGCTCGCCGTGCTGGCCGCGCTGATCCGGCAGCTCGCGGGTAGTCCCGTGCGGTGCGTGTGCACTGCCCGCGTGCCCGCCGGCCGCATGGCGCCCGAGCTGGGGGCCACCGTTCGCGAACTGCGCCGCGCGGGGCTCGTGACCGCCGTCCGGCTGGCCCCGCTGACGCGCGCCGAGCTGACGAGGCAGGTCACCGCGGTGCTGCAGGCCACCCCGGAGCCCGCACTGGTCACCCGCGTGCACGAGCTCAGCCGGGGGGTCGCCGCGGCGGTACGCGACAGCATCGACATGTTGCGGCACAACGGTTCCGTGGAGGTGGTGGACCGGCAGGCGTACCTCGTGCAGCGCACCTCCCCGGGGGATCCGCCCGCCCACAACCAGCTCGTGCAGGCGATCCGGGCACTCGGGCAGGCGGAGTGGGCGGCGGCCAAGGCGGTCGCCGTGTTCTGCCCGCGCGGTGCCGCGGTGCCCCGCCTGGTGGGGGAGGCGCTCGGCGTGCCCGAACCGGAGGCCGTCGCGCTGCTGGACTCCCTGTGCCAGGCCGGTGTCCTGCACCGGGGCCTGGCGGGCCGGTCGTGGCGGTTCACGGTGCCGCTGGTCGCCTCCGCGGTCGCCGCGTGCCTGGGGCCGTTCGAACGGCGCCGTCTCGCCGCGACGGCGGTCACCGCCGTCTGGACGGGGAACGCGACGTGCGGCGACACCGACTACCTCGCCGACCAGGTCGCGAACGCGGGCGCACTGGTGGACCGGCAGCGGGCGCTGGGCGAGCTGCTGAACCGTTCCGCCGCGGTCCAGCAGGACAAGGCCGAGAGCGCGGTGCGCTGGCTCGGCGCGGCCATCGAGCTGGCCGAGAACCGCGCCCAGCGCGCGATGGTGCTGCTGATGCACACCTCGACCTGCCACCTGCACGGCGACTACGAGCGGAGCCTGCGCGGGGCTCAGTCGCTGCTCGGCGCTTACGCCGACCAGCTCTCCCCGGACGCCGCGCAGGAGGTGCAGCTCATGGCCGTGCAGGGACTGCACTGCGTGGGCGACGAGGAGGCCCTGCGCGAGCTGGTGGAGCTGCGGCGCCGGTGGGCCGGGGGGATCGAGCACTCCGTCGTCACCCGTGCCTTCGCCCTCGCCGCGCTCGACCGCTGGACCGACGTGCACGAACTGCTCAACGGCGGCCGCGCGGCCTGGCGCGCGGGCAATCCGACCTCCGCCATGCTGGGGGAGCTGCTCGGCACGACCGCCGAGTTGTGGAGCGGGCGGTGCGCCCGGTTCGAGCAGAGCCTGCTCGCGCGCGAGCGGTGGACACTGCGGGCCACCGCCCGGCACCGGCTCGACCAGGTCGGCTCGCACGTGACCGGGCTGCTGGTGACCGGGGACCTGAGCAGGGCGGAGAAACTCCTCATCGACGAAGACCTGCCGGTGACCGCGCTGCCGCTGTACGACCAGGCGATGGTGGCCGCACAGCGCGGGGACGCGGCGCTCGCGCTCGACCTCACCCGGCGGGCGATGGCCACGACCGGCCGCGGCTACGACCCCGGTTACGCCGGAATGCTCCAGACCACGATCTGGATCCTGGTGCTGCAGGGCAGGCTGACCACTGCCCGTGCGCTGCTCAAGACGGCGCGGGCCGCGAAACCGGTGCTCGCTCACCTGCTCGACGCCGCGGAAGCACGGCTGGACCGGGCGCTGGGCGAGACCGGCCAGGCCGTGTCCCGGTTGCGGCGCGCGCTCGCGGACGCCCAGGAGCGCGGCCTGCTCGTCGGCGCCGACGTGTGCCGGGCGGAACTGGTGGACCTGGCGCTGGACGCCGGCGACCACGAGGCCGCACGGAGCGATCTCGACGCGCTGACCCAGGTCACCGCCACCATGCCGACCTCGCGTTCGACCATGTACCTGTTGCTCGCCCGCGCCACGGTCAAGCGGGACCGGGCCGCCGCCGCCGAGTGCCTGCGGCAGGCGCGGGAGCGCGGCCAGCCGCTCGAACTCGCGGTGGTGCTGGAACGACTCGTCAAGTACGGCGTGGGGGAGCCGGAGCTGCTCAACGAGGCATACGAACTGCTGGGCGGTCTCGACGCGCTGCTGGCCAGGGCGTGGCTGCGGAACCTGATGCGCGATCACGGGGTCTCCGTGCGGGGGCGCAAGGAAACGGTGGCGGAGAACGAGCACCTGCTGGCCATGCTCGCGGCGGGCGGGCTCACCAACAAACAGCTCGCGATGGCCCTGTGCACCAGCGACAAGAGCATCGAAGGCCGGTTGAGCAGGCTCTTCACCCGCACCGGCTACCGCTCGCGGATCGAGCTGTCCACCGCGATGCTCAACGGCGAGTACCGCCCTTAGCCGCGCTCCCCAGCGGTTCCCCCGTGCCGTGAAGGGCCCCTTCACGGCGCTCGAATCGTCACCGGGGCGGCAAGGTCAGCCGCGTTCGCCCGCGGCGATTTCCCGGATCCCGTCGGCCGGGACGCGCATCGAGGCGGGGGCGCCCGGGTTCAGCAGAACGTCGACCCCCTTGGCGGGCAGGGCCGCGGCCAGCTGCTCCAGTGTCACATCGCGCCAGGCGGGGGCAGGCACCCGTGTCCGGTGTCCGGGCGCGGTGGTCACCAGTACCGCGTCGACGCCGTCCGGAGCCGGGCGGACCAGCGCCACTCCCCGCTCGTCGACGGCGATGCCGAGCATCGTGGTGCGCAGGGCCGAGGGCAGGTCGTCCGCGCCGTCATCGTCCCGCGCGAGGCGGCGCAGCACCTCGTCCACCGGATCGAGCGGCGAATCCGGTGAGGTGGGCCGGTAGACCGGGTTCGGCTGGAACCGGCCGCGAAGACCTTCCGCGGTGTATTCCCAGGCGCCTGCGATGGCGGTCACCGGAGGGTCGGGTTCCTCCGCACTCGCCGTCCACAGTGGATCGATGACCAGCAGCAGGCCCTCGTCGGCGCGCTGGGCCGGTGCGCCGGTCATCGCGCGTCCACCAGCCCGGGCAGGTGCCGGAACCGGGCCGTCCTGGTGGACGGCACCCGCTCCCGCGCCTGGGACCGCGCCCATCGGTCCGCGGCCTTTTCCAGCGACGCCTTGGTGAACTTGTCCAGCGAGACCCGGTTGGGGTCCACGCGCCCTTCGGTGTCGATCTCGCTGGGGGACAGCTCGCGGAGCACGATCCGTCCACGCGAGCCGGAGCGGGGCTCGGTCCGGTCCAGCACCTTGAACCGGGTGCCCGGCGGGAACACGACCCGGTCGGGCACCGGGTCCTCCACCGGTTCCAGCAGCGCCGTCCGGCGCCCGCTCATCGACCAGACCAGCAGTTCGGTGTCGCCGTGCAGGGTTTCGCAGGGGGCGGTCAGCAGGTTGAGGAAGCCCCATTCGGTCAGCACCCGATTTTCCCCGTAGAACTCCCATTGCCGTTCCGTGGGGGTGAGCGCGGTCACCGCGGGGCCACGGAGCACGGGCAGCCGTGCCAGCCCGGCCGCCGTACAGCGGCCGAACCGCACGTGCTCACCGGCCCGGCCCGAGCGCAGGGCGGCGTCGAGGTCGTCCCCGGCGCTGCCCGCCAGGTACAGCCGGACCGCGAGCGCTTCGGTCAGGGTGTCCCCGGGGGAGCGGCCGGCCAGGCGCGGGTTGGCGGCCAGCACTTCGCGGACCCGCTCGGCCTCGGCCTCGAACCGTTCCCGCCACGTCTCCCGCAGCCAGGCCCGGTCGTCCTCGGTGACGGCGGTCGTCACCCTGGCTCCAGCCTCCGCTACCGGCTGCGCAACAACTTCCGGCTCCCGGTCCGGCCCGCGGTCGGGCAGGAGGAAGGCCCCGGTGGCGAGCAGCCGGGCGAGCCACGGCAGCGCCACGGATCCGGGTTCGGGTTCGGGTTCGCCGGCCGGTTCCGGGCCGGACGCGGACGAAGCGGTGACCGGTACCAGCGTGACGGCCAGCCGGGTGGAGTACTCGAGGCGGTCGCGGACCTCCTCGGCCACGGTCCGCATCCGTTCCTCCGCCTCGCCCGCCTCGTGGAACAGCCGGAGCCGCACGACGTCGACGGGAGCGGACCGAACGTGCGCGGCGTGTGCGGGCTCCTTGGGCGGCCGGACCCACAGCCCGGCGGCCACGACCTCCACCACGGCGTCCGGCGCGTACCGGAAGACGCCCGGAGTGATCTCGGGCAGCCCGGGCAGCGGTTCGCGGTGCGCGCGCAGGCGTGGCGCCGCCGGTTCCGCGCCACCGGGATAGGAGTAGACCTGCGCGAAGGTCTTCCAACCGTGGGAACCGTCCGGACGGACCGTGAAGACGTCCGGCAGGACGCCCCCGCCGACCGGGATGCCCGTGTAGCAGGTCACTTCCTCGCCGAGGGCGTCGGCGAGGAGGTGACCCAGCGGCCGGTTCCCCGGTTCCGGCCGAACGGGGCCGTAGTGGACGAACCGGACGCGGGACCGGTCCTCCGCCCCGAGCAGGGCCCAGAACCGCTTGACCTCGTCGAGGGGCAGCTCGGGGATGCGCTGCCCGCCGAGCACGACGGTGAGTACGTCGGGCCGGCAGGCGAGCGTGCGGACCAACCGCGTCCGGCTGACGGCCAGCCAGCGCTCGTCACCGTCGGTCCGCAGC
This sequence comes from Amycolatopsis cynarae, assembly GCF_026802195.1. Classification (NCBI taxonomy): domain Bacteria; kingdom Bacillati; phylum Actinomycetota; class Actinomycetes; order Pseudonocardiales; family Pseudonocardiaceae; genus Amycolatopsis; species Amycolatopsis cynarae. Next base: position 323,690 of record NZ_CP113836.1, read on the forward strand.
CACATCCCGGCGGGCAGCTGTTCGGCGGTGGTGCCGGAGCCCAGCGGACTGGTCCCGGTCACCGCCGGGGATTCCCAGGCGGGTCGCGGAAACCGGCTGCTTTCGCGTTCGGGCGCCTGACCGGGCTGGAACCGCACCCATGAGCCGGTCCGGGTGTCCTGGCCGGTCGTCACGAACAGCCCGCCACCGGCCGCGGGCAGCACCCGGCCGTCGGCCGCCACCACCGTGCGGTCCAGCCGGGCCGAAAGCCATTGCCCCACCTCGAAACCCGACTCGCGGAAGGGACCGGCGAGCACCAGCCGGATCCCCCGTTTCTCCTTGGGGATGGCGACCGCCAGTGCCTCCCAGGCGTTGGCCTGCGAGTCGGGCGGCAGGTCTGCGACAACGAGCCCGAACTCCGGATCGGCGACCGTGGCGGCCAGGGCCTGCGCCTCGTCGGAGGCGCCTGCCTGTCCGTGAACCAGCAGCGCATGACCGATCTCCTCCGCCACCAGGTCGGTCTCGGTGCGGAGCCGGGCGCGGAGTCTGGTCAGCAGAGGCATGTTCTTCCCCTCGCTCTCGGACGCCTCCATGATCGCTGCCCACGGCCGCCCACGGGCGCGACCTGGTCCGCTCCCGGAGAGCACGCTGGGTTTCCCTCACGAGGCTCCGCGATCTCCGGCACTTTGTAACCTGGGCGCATGCTGGAAGCAGAGCAGGTCGCGACGGCCAACCGGCTGCTGGCCCATGACACGTTCCACGAGAAGTGCGTGCTCCGGCCGATCATGGATCAGACGACGAGCCGCTGGGCGACACTGATCGTGTCGGCCCTCGTCTCCGGCCCGCACCGCTTCGCGCAACTGCATGCCCGTGTCGGTGGCATCAGCCAGAAAATGCTGTCGCAGAACCTCAAGGCACTGGCCCGGGCCGGGCTGGTCGTCCGCGACGTTGCGCCCACCAACCCGCCCCAGGTCACCTACAGTCTGACGGAACTCGGGACCAGCCTGGCCGGACCGCTGACCGATCTCATCCGATGGTTCGGCCAGCACGGAGACGAGCTCCTCGCCGCCCAGAAGCGCTACGACAGCCAGCAGGCGTGACCGGGAATCAGCGCAGTGGCAGGCTTTCGACGGTGAACACGGGGCTGGTCAGCGGGGTGCCGTACAGGTAGGTGTCCATCTGGGAGTTGGTCACCAGCAGCCGGTCGCCGCTCACGGCGACGCCGGTGGTTGTGTCGGCCCCCGGGTAGGTGCGTTCGGAGACGACGGTGGCGGCGTCGTCGCCGGAGAGCCGCACGGTGGCGATCTCATTGTTCACGGAGCGGGCGATGTACAGCGTGTTTCCGCGCAGCGCGATGCCGTCGGCGCTGGTCAGGGCCGGTGCGGCGATCTTGCGGACTTCGCCGGTGGCGAGGGTGAGCCGGTAGAGCGCGCCGCTGTACCAGTAGCCGATGATCAGGGACCTGCCGTCGGGGGTGGCGACGATGCCGTTGCCGTTGGACTGGCCGGCCACGTAGTCCGGTAGGTGGTAGGCCACCTCCAGGGTCCGGTGGGCGCCGGTGGCGGGGGAGTTCACCTCGGCGGCCGGGATCCGGTAGACCACGGCGCGGAAGGAGTCGGTGATGTAGACGTCCCCGTCGGGGGTGACGGCCGCGTCGTTGACGAGGGTCGGCTCGCCGGTGCCGGGGACGGTGTAGGCGGAAACGAGCTTCCCGGCGTTGGTGTAGACGAAGAAGCGTCCGGTGAAGGCGCCCGCGACCAGCAGGCGGTTTCCGGTGATCTTGATCCCGGTGGCCTGCGTGCGGCCGTCCTGGCCGCCCGGCAGGAAGGGGGCGAGCGCCTTCGCCCCGAGGCGCCCGCGGTAGACGGTGCCGTCGCCAATGCTGGTGGTGTAGACGTAGCGGTTGTCGGCCGCGACGCTTTCGGGGAAGGCATTGCCGCCGTTGATCGTGATCGTGCTGTCCTCGCGGACATGGGCCGGTGCGGCGGTGGCGGGAAGCGCGAGGCTGACCAGGGCGGTGGACGTCGCGGTGAGGGTGAAGAGCACGCGCCGCCACGTGCCGTGTGCGCTGGTGCGGGTGGACATCGTGATGGACCTTTCCGGTCGACTCGGTCAACTGTCAGGGACGCAAGTAACCCTAAGAAACCGAGTACCTTCCCGGAAGTACGTACTTTTTTGTAACCTGGTGTCGAGCCGGGAACAAGGCAGGTCGCGACGCGGACCGGACCCTTGCCGGACCCTGGCCCGCTTTCCTGTGAGGGGTCCCCTGGCGGTCGTATCGACCGTCAGGGGACCCCGCACGGCAGCGGCCGACGGTTTTACCCGGCCGTTTCCGTCCAGGTGACCGGCAGTTCGTGGACGCCGTAGATGTTCATGTCGGTCCTGAGTTTCACCTCGTCCGCGGGGATGGCGAGCTTGAGGGTCGGGAAGCGGCGCAGCAGTCCCTCGAAACCGGCGCGCATCTCGATGCGGGCCAGTTGCTGGCCGAGGCACTGGTGGACGCCGTGGCCGAAGGACAGGTGACCGCGGGCCTTGCGGTGGATGTCGAGGCTGTCGGGGTTGTCGAAGCGCCGCGGGTCGTGGTTGGCGGCCAGCATCGAGACGACGACGGTCGATCCCTCGGGGATCGTTTCGCCACCGAGTTCGATGTCCTCCGCGGCGTAGCGGTAGAGGATGTCCACAACGGACAGATAGCGCATGAGTTCCTCGACGGCGCCGGGCATCAGAGCCGGGTCGGTGCGTAGTTCGACCAGCTGCTCGGGGTGCTCCAGGAGTGCGAAGGTGCCCAGCCCCAGCATGTTGGCGGTGGTCTCGTGGCCCGCGAGCAGCAGCAGGAAGGCGATGCCGGTCAGTTCCTCGATGCCGAGGTCGTCATCGCGGGCCAGGTCGGACAGGATGTCTTCGCCGGGCTCGGCGCGCTTGCGCGTGACCAGTTCGGCCAGGTACGTGGTCATCGCGCCGTACGCGGCCATCTTCTCGTCGAGTTCCTGGTCCCTGACCAGGAACTTGGCGGAGTTGACCTGGAAGTTCTCCCGGTCCGCATAGGGGACGCCGAGCATTTCGCAGATGACCAGCGAGGGTACCGGCAGCGCGAACTCCTTGACCAGGTCGACCGGCGGGGTCAGGCGCGCCAGCTCGTCCAGTTGCCGCTCGACGATGTCGACGATGTGGTCTTCGAGCTGCTTCATGCGTTTGACGGTGAAGGCGCCGGTGAGCTTGCGCCGCAGCCGGGTGTGGTCCGGCGGGTCCATGGCGATGAACAGGCCCGGCATCTGCGGGGACGGTTCGGTGGCGGCGGGCATGCCGGGGGTCTCGTACGGCACGTGGATCACGCCGAGGTCCTGGCGGGAGCTGAACCGGGTGTCGGCCATGAGCTGGCGGACGGCCTCGTAGCCGCTGACGAGCCACCCCTCGTGCCCGTCGGGGAAGACCATCGGGCAGACCGGACGGGCCTCGCGCAGCCGGGCGATCTGGCTGGGCGGGGCGAACGGGCCCGCGTCGCGTTCCGTGGACAGACCGTGCGGGAGGGGAAGCGTCTCGGTCATCGGATTTCCTTTCGCGGCGGTTGTTGTGGCCACGATCGCCGCCGGTCCTGACATGAGGCTGACACGGCTCTGACACCGGCCATGCCGTGCCGCTGGTCATGTCAGGAGCGCGTCAGGGGCGTGACAGGGGCGGCACCGATGGTGGTCGCATGACAACTTCGGCGATTGCGGTTTCGGGCCTGCGGAAGGCATACGGGGACAAGATCGTGCTCGACGGCATCGATCTGGATGTCGGGGCTGGCACGATCTTTTCCCTGCTCGGCCCGAACGGGGCGGGCAAGACGACGACGGTGAACGTGCTGACCACGTTGATGAAGGCCGACGGCGGGACGGTCCGCGTCGCCGGACACGACATCGCGACCGAGGCCAAGGCGGTGCGTGCGGCCATTGGGGTCACCGGTCAGTTCGCGGCGGTGGACGAGTTGCTGACGGGTCAGGAGAACCTGCAGCTGATGGTGGATCTGAAGGGCGGAGGAAACCGCGTCGTCACCGCACTGCTGGAGCGGTTCGATCTGGTGGAGTCGGCGCGGAAGCCGGTGTCGACCTACTCCGGGGGGATGCGCCGGAAACTGGATCTGGCGATGACACTCGTCGGCAACCCGCGGATCATCTTCCTGGACGAGCCGACGACGGGGCTGGATCCGCGCAGCCGCCGCACGATGTGGACGATCGTCCGTGAGCTGGTGGCCGAGGGGGCGACCATCTTCCTCACCACCCAGTACCTCGAGGAAGCCGACCAGCTCGCCGACCGCGTCGCGGTGCTCGATCAGGGCCGCCTGGTCGCCCAGGGCACTCCCGACGAGCTCAAGCGCCGGATCCCCGGGACCCATGTCCGGCTCCGCTTCGGCACCGCGGCCGAGCTCGACACGGCCGCGCGGATCATCACCGACTCCACCCGGGACGACGACGCACTGACCCTGCGGGTTCCCAGCGACGGTGGGACGAAATCGCTGCGGGATCTGCTGGGCAGGCTCGACGAGTACTCGATCGGTGCCGAAGGTTTCTCCGTGCACACGCCGGACCTCGATGACGTTTTCCTCGCCCTGACGGGCCACACCTCGGAGGTAGTCGCGAAATGAGCACCAAGTCCCCCTCGATGGTCATGTTGCGCCGCAACTTCAAACACATCGCCCGGAACCCGACCTCGGTGTTCAACGCGGTCCTGATGCCGATCGTCGTCATGTTCATGTTCGTGTACATGCTTGGAGGCGCCTTCGACGTCGGCACCAGGTACATCGATTACGCGACGCCGGGACTGATGCTGCTGGCCGTTTGCTACGGGCTGGGGGCCACCGCGACGTCGGTGAACTCCGACATGACGAAGGGCATCATCAACCGGTTCAAGGTCATGGACGTCTCGCGCGGTGCGGTGTTGACCGGCCACGTCGTCGCCAGTGTGCTGACCAACGTGATCGCCATCGGGGCGCTCGTCGGGGTGGCCTTCCTGCTGGGATTCAGCCCGTCTGCGGGTTTCCTCGACTGGCTGGGCGTGGTCGGCATGGTCGTGCTGCTCGGTTTCGCGGCCGGCTGGCTCACTGTCGCACTGGGACTGGCGGCGAAGTCTCCGGAGACGGCGGGTATGGCCGCCGTGCCGCTGGTCATGCTGCCGTTCTTCAGCAGCGCGATCGTCCCGGCGGAGAAGATGGGGCCGGGCGTGCGGCAGTTCGCGGAGTACCAGCCCTTCACGCCGATCATCGAAACCATGCGCGGGCTGCTCAACGGCACACCGTCCACAAGCGACGCGATCGTCGCCGTCGCCTGGTGCGTCGGCATCGCGCTGGTCGGGTACCTGTGGGCGCGCTCCACGTTCAAGAAGCGAGCGTGATCCCGGCCAGTTCGCGCCAGTCCGTCCGCGCCCCCTCCCGCGTTGCCTCGGTGAACCGCGTGTCACCGAGGCGGCGCCGCGTGGTCTGCTCGACCCGGGCCACGTCAGGAAGCGAACGATCCGGGAGCCCGCTCACCCCGGCGCTCGCCGCGAGCAGCCGTGCGGCCTGCTCGTACTGTTCACGGCGCAGCGCGAAGTCCGCGATCCCGACGAGCACCTGGGCGATCAAGAGTGGGTGCCCCGCCTCGGAGGCCGCCTCGAAGGCGGCTACGCGGTGTTCACGGGCCCCGTCGAGATCCTCGGCGAGGTAGCCGAGCAGGTCGTGTCTCATCGCGCGGACGTAGGCCCGCCCGCCCAAGTCGCTCAGCATCGCGGTCGCGGCGTCGAGTTGACGGCGCGCCTGCTCGACGTCACCGCTCCAGCGGGCGAGTTCGGCCTTCGCCAGCGCCAGTTCGGCCAGCGCCTCCGGCCAGGCGATCCGGTCCGCGTACCGCTGCGCCTCCGCTATGGCCGCCGTGCTCGACTCCTCATCGCCCGCGAGCCAGTACAACTGGGCCTGCCGCGACCGCATGCGCACGACATCCTCGACGGCGCCGACCTCGGTGACGATCGCGATCGCCTGCTGGTAGTGCTCGGACGCCCCGGCGAACTCGCCGCGCACGGCGATCCGCTCCGCCAGTTCGGTCAGGGCGAACGAAATCCCCCACCGTTCGCCGATCGCGCGGAACTCGGCGAGCGCCGCCTCCAGGTACTCGTCCGCATCCCGGCCGCCGTGGCCGAGCTGGACCCGCATCTTGCCGAGCTGCAGCCTGGCCAGTGCGCGTACCCAGGGATCCTCGTCGGCGGTCTGCGGTTCGAACGCGGACAGGTAGGCGTCCGGCCCCTCCAGCAGGCGCGCCAGCGCGGAGGTCAACCTCAGCACGGGGTGACGGCTCGGCACACGTCGGCTGATCTCGTCAGCCTTGCGGATCCACTCCTCCGCCTGATACTGGTCACTCGCCCGCCCAGAGGTCATGAGCCCCGTGACGAACGCGTACACCAGACCCCGGATCTCGTCGGGCACCTCGCCGGGCAGGGCGGTGGCCGCCATGATCAGCTCGTTGGCCTCGGACTTGTGCCCGCCGAGCCACCAGTACCAGGCCGCGGCCGCCGCCAGCCGCATCGCCCCGTGCGCGTCGCCCGCCGCGAGCGCCCACCGCATCGCGGCACCGATGTTGTCGTGCTCGGCTTCGAGCTTGGCGAGCCATTCCAGTTGCTCGGCGCGGCGGAGATGCGGCTCCGCGGTTTCGGCGAGCTCGGTGAAGTACGCGAGGTGCGCGCGCCGCGTCAGGTCCGATTCGCCCGCCTCCGCGAGACGCTGCTCGGCGTACTCCCTGATCGTGCCGAGCATCCGGTAGCGCGGCGCCCCTTCGCCGTCGGTGGCCACGAGCGACTTCTCGGTCAACGCGGTCAGCAGTTCGAGCACCTGCCACGCCTCGACGCTTTCGCCCGAGCAAACCCGCTCGGCCGCTTCCAGGCTCGCGCCACCGGAGAACACCGAGAGCCTGCGCAGGACCACCCGTTCCGGGTCGGTGAGCAGCTCCCAGCTCCAGTCGATCACCGCGCGCAGCGTCCGGTGGCGCGGCAGCGCGGTACGGCTGCCGCCGGTCAGCAGGCGGAACCGGTCGTCGAGCCGCGTGGCGAGCTGATCGAGGGACATGGTGCGCAGCCTTGCCGCGGCCAGTTCGATCGCCAGCGGCATCCCGTCCAGCGCCCGGCAGACGCGCGCCATGGTCGACCACGTGCGTGCGTCGGTGGTGAGATCCTTGCGCACCGCCAGTGCGCGGTCCCGCAGCAGCCGGACGGCCGGAGCGGACTCGATCCCGGCCGGGTCGGCGTCCTGCGCGGGCAGGACCAGCGGCGCGACCGGCCACAGCGCCTCACCGGTGATGCCGAGCGGTTCCCTGCTCGTCGCAAGGATCCGCAGCCTCCGGCACTCCCCGAGCACCCGGTGGGCGAACGCCGCCGCGGAGTCGATCACGTGCTCGCAGTTGTCCAGTACCAGCAGCATGTCCCGCTCGCGGAGCGCGGCGACTACCCGGTCCACCAGCTCCGCGTCCGTCGCGTCGCCGAGCAGCGCGTCCCGCAGGCCGAGCGCGGCGAGCGTCGCCTGCGCTGTGCTGTTCCCACCCCCCTGCCCTTCGGGCCCACCCCCCGTGCTGTTCCCACCCTCCGTTTTGTTCCCGTCCGCGCCGATGGCCGCGAGCTCCACGAGCCAGGTCCCGTCGGGGGTGTCGCCGAGCAGGGTGCGCGCGGTTTCCGTGGCCAGCCTGGTCTTCCCCGAGCCGCCCGGGCCGATCAGGGTGGTGAGCCGGTGCTCGGCGATGAGTCCGCGGACCGCGGCGACATCGGCCTCCTTGCCGACGAAGCTGGTCAGCTCGGCACGCAGGTTGGTCTTCCGGTCTTCCTCCCGTCGCCCCAGCTCGCCCCGAAGCAGCGCGACGTGCAGTGCGGACAGCTCCGGTGAGGGGTCGACGCCCAGCGTGTCGGCCAGTGTTTCCCTCGTGCGCTGGTACACGAGCAGTGCCTCGGTGTCGCGACCGGGCGCGACGAGGGCACGCATCAGCGCCGCGACAAGCCGTTCTCGCACCGGGTGCGCGGCCACCAGGTCGGTCAGCTCCGTGACCAGTTCCGCGCCGTGGCCGAGGCCGATCTCCGCATCGAACCGGTCCTCCATGGCCGTCAGGCGCAGCCCTTCGAGCCGGGTGACCGCCGCGTCGAACGCCGCGCTGTCCTGCAGACCGACGTCCTGCATGGCCGCACCACGCCACAGGGCGAGCGCTTCACGCAGCAGCCGTACCCGACGTGGATCCCCGTCGACGCCTGCCTGACCGAGGAGACGTTCGAACCGGACGGCGTCGACGGAGTCGGGTTCCACCCGCAACCGGTAGCCGTTCGGGTGCCCGTCGACCGACCCTTCCGGCAGCGCCTTCCGTAGCCGGGAAACCAGGCGCTGCAAGGCATTTGCCGCGTCGGCGGGCGGGTTCTCACCCCAGATCCAGTCGACGAGCGTCGCCTTCGGGACCACGTGACCCGGTTCGAGCGCGAGGGCGATCAACAGCCCGCGCAACCGGGCGCCCGGCACGTCGGCGAGGGCGCCGTCGCCCGTGCGAACCTCGAACGGTCCCAGCATCCCGATCTGCACCCGCCGATTTTGCCATGATCGATCCGCAGGTCGTTGAGGCCGTCGCGGCGGATCAAGAAGCTCGAGCCGTTCGCCGCGGCGGGTCGAGCCGGACGGCCAAGCCGTCCAGCAACGAGCGCAGACCCAGTTCGAACAAGTTGTCCAGCGCCAGGTCGTAGCCCTCCTCGGACAGCGTGGTGAGCACCCTGGCGAAGGTGGGGTAGCGACCGGAGTCGATGATCGTCCCCAGTGCTGCCGTCTGATGGTCCATCCAGTCGTCTTCGGTCATCCCGGAGGAGCCGAGCGCGTGCTGTTCGCGCTCGAGGTGGATCGCGATGCCCTGGACGTAGCTGAAGAACAGCACGTGCAGGTCGCACATCTCGGCCGCGCCGAGGCCGAAGTCGTCCAGCGCGGTGAGCGCCCAGTCCGCGTGCACCGCGAGGTTGGGCAGCGGCAGCGGCCGGGTGATCGGGGCGAGCTGGGCCAGCCACGGATGGCGTTGGTACAGCGACCACATCGTGCGTGCGCAGAGTTCGAGACGGGAACGCCAGCCGTTGGGTGGCTGCGCTGGATAGCCCCGTTCACCGTATGCCGCGTCGGCCATCAGCATGATCAGCTCGGGTTTGCCGGCGACATGTCGATACGGGGCCATCGCCGCGACCCCGAGCCGGGCCGCGACGCCGCGCATGGAAACCGCGGCAAGCCCTTCGGCGTCGGCGATCGCGATGGCGGCCCGCACGATCCGCTCACGAGTGAGTTCCTGCTGCGGGTCGCCGTGCGCGAGCCGCCGGGCGGGCCTCTGCCCCGGCCGGTGCTTCCCCGTCGGCGGGCGGCCCGGACCGGCGACCACGGTGCCGGACCGGGGTTCGGCGCGGACCAGTCCCTCCTGGCTCAACGTGGCGAGTGCCTTCGCCGCGGTGGCCGTCGCGACGCCCCAGTCGGCGGCGATCCGGCGGACGGAGGGCACCTTCGCGCCCGGTGCCAGTTCCCCTTGCATGATCTGGCGCCGCAGCTCCGCGGCGATGGTCAGGTATCGCCTTTCGACAGGCATCGGCCCTTCCCTTCTGTGCTAGCACAGTTGGCCCACTGTCCTAGGTCAGTTTTGGCTCCTCAGCCGTGGCAGAGGCATTGTGTGAAGCGTAATCACAAGACGTGTACAGCGTATTCTCACTGGAGGTGGATGATGCGGAACGTCCTCGTTTCCGGGGCAGGCGTCGCCGGATCGGCTCTTGCCTACTGGCTGCGGCGCAAGGGCTTTTCGGTGACCGTGGTGGAGCGGGCCCCAGCGCCGCGTACGGGCGGGCAGGCGGTCGACATCCGCGGCGTCGCGCTCGACGTGGTGGGCCGGATGGGCCTCACGGACCGCGTGCGCGCGGCCCGGACGCGGATGCGCGGAATGTCCATGATGGATGGTGAAGGCAACGAAGTGTTCCGGTCCGAGGAGCACACCTTCAGCAGCGGCCGTCTGGACGGCGACGACGTCGAGTTGCTGCGCGAGGACCTCATCGCGATGCTGCACGAGACGACCGGGAATCAGGTCGAGTACGTCTTCGGCGACTCGATCACCGCCCTGGCGCAGCGGGCGCGTGGGGTGCGGGTCGAGTTCGAGGGCAGCGGCACGCGCGACTTCGACCTCGTGATCGGTGCGGACGGCGCGCACTCGACCGTGCGACGGCTCGCCTTCGGCCCGGAACAGCGCTACAGCCACCACCTCGGCCAGTACCTGGGGATCTTCCCGATGCCCAACGTCCTTGGCCTGGACAACTGGCAGCTGTGGTTCCGCGATGAAGCGTCCGGTTCGGGCGGCGCCATCTACCCGGTGCGCGACAACGCCGAGTTGCGCGTCACGCTCGGCTTCGGTTCCGAGCCGCTGACCTACGACTACCGGAACGTCCAGCAGCAGAAGCGGTTCCTCACCGAACGACTGGCGGGCCTCGGCTGGTGCGTCCCGACCTTGTTGTCCGCAATGGACACCGCAACAGACTTCTACTTCGACGCCATGGCCCAGATTCGCATGGAGCACTGGGCTGCGGGCAGGGTGGCGCTGGTCGGCGACGCGGGCTACTGCGCCTCGCCGCTGTCCGGGCAGGGCACCAGCCTGGCCCTGGCCGGTGCTTACGTGCTCGCCGACGAACTGGGCCGTTCGGAAGACCACGCCGCCGCATTCGAGGCCTACGAACGGCGGATGCGCCCGTTCGTCACGCTCAACCAGGCGCTGGCCACCGAGAACCCGGCCGGTCCGGCGGCCGAGGAGTCGGTGGACCGGGCCAAGAACGCCCTCTCGCTGGACGCCGACGTGCCGACCGGCGTGTGAGCCGGGGGCGTCGGCGGGCGGAAATCAAACGCCCAGGGCGCCCAGGACCAAGGCGGCAACGGCCTCGCGGTGGTCGGGGGTGTCCCGCCACCGCAGTCTGCGTCCGGCCTCGACCACCACGCCGAACCCCGCGTGCACCAGCACGCGGGCCTGGCGCGAATCGAGCTCCGGACGCGCCTGCCGCAGTTCCCGCTCCCAGACGGCGATGTGCTCACGCTGCGCGACGACCAAGGGCCGCTGCAGGTCGGCGGGCAGGCCGACGAGTTCGGCGTGGGCAACGCTGGTGAGCGCGGTGTGCTCGAAGCTGTAGGCCACGTAGGTCGCCGCCAGCGCGACCACGGCGTCGTGCGGGTCGGCCACCCCGCGAAGGTTCTGTTCCACCGCTTGGGCCAGGAGGTCCGCCGCCTGCAGGCAGGCCGCGGCCAGGATGTCGGTCTTGCCGGGAAAGTACCGGTAGAGCGCGGACGGGACCAGCCCCACTGCCTCGGCGATCCTGCCGTTCGTGACGTTGGCGAACCCGTCCCGTTCGAACAGCGGGACGGCGGCCGCGAGAATCTCCGAGCGCCGGGTGCGCGGTACGGGCTGGGCAGGCAGTTCGACGGGGTGGGCGCTTCCGATGCCCGCCGTGGGGTCGGTCGCGACCACGCGCAGGGCGGCGGCCAGCAGCAGGTCTTCGGCCCGCCGTTGGGCGATCGAGGTGCGATGCATCGTGATGGACCCGATCGCACCGAGGGCCGCGGCGGCTCGCAGGTGCTCGCCGGGTAGCGGATGCTCGCGCCGCACCACGCCGGTCACCCGCTCGACGACGTGGGCGAACTTCGTCCGGAGCACCCGGCGATCCTCGCGGTTGAGGTACCGCGCCTCCCACCGGTACACGCCACCCGACGTGCGATGGGCGACGGTGACCCGGGTGACGGCGGCGAGCACGTCCGCCAAGGCCGCTTCGGGGGGCACCTCGTCGAGCGCGGCGACGAGCCCGTCCACCATGCCGTTCGCGCACTCGGCGAACAGCGCGTACTTGTTCGGGAAGTGCCGGTACAGTGCCGCCGCGGTGATGCCGACGCCGGCCGCGATCTCCTCCATGGACGCCCCGTGGTAGCCGCGCCTGCTGAACACCCGGCCGGCCGCTTCGACGATGAGCTGCTTGCGGTTGCGCGGTCGAAGGGCCGCGGCGGACTCGGCGGTCACCGCGGCACCCGGGCGGACGTGCGCGGGAACAGGGCCATACGCGCCAGTCAACCACGAACCGAACCCAGAGCCTGACACCAGCGGGGGGCGACTGCCCGGCAGGTCGCCCGGCGGACCGATTCAGCTCGGAGATGCCCCTTGCCGACCGGCGGCCCACCTCGATATGTTAATGGAAAATCTCTTCATCGACCGAGTGGGATCCTGCCTGATCTGCCATCGTCTCAAGGACAATTGCCGACCACACCTACCAAGGAAGCTAGGTAAGTAAATGAGCAATCTCAGCAGAAGAAGCGTCCTGTCCCTCGGCGCCGCGTTGGGCTTGGTGAGCGTGGCGGGCACCGCCCCGGCGTGGGCGTGGTCGCCCGCGGGCTCGATGGCCGGAACCGGCACGGGCACCGACCCGTGGTGGGTCTGGGACGACGAAGTGGACGCGCTGGTGGCGGGACTCATCGACACCGGCCAGGTCCCCGCGGTCAACACCGCGCTGAAGTCGTGGGTGAACAACGCCGACCCGTTGCCCAGCGGTCTGCCCGCGGACCTCACCGCCTACCTCCAGCAGGTCAACCAGTTGCCCTCCTGGGCCGACCGCGACAAGCTGCGTCTCGCCGCCGACTTCAACCGCCGCAAGGACACCTACCTGTTCATGCTGTACGGCCTCGGCAGCGGCATCATGAGCACGGTCATCCCGCGTGAAGCCAGGTCGGTCTACTGGTCCGCGGGCGGTGCCAACATGCAGGACCGCGCGGCCAAGACGTTCACCTTCGGCTACGACCTGAGCGAGCTGACCGCCTTCGAACCCACGGGTCAGTTCCTGGTCACGGCCAACAAGACGCGACTGGTGCACGCGGCGGTGCGTCACCTGCTCCCGCAGTCGTCGCACTGGGAAGCGGTCACCAACGAGCAGATCCCGATCAGCAACGGCGACATCCTGGTCACCTTCCACAGCCTCGGCACCTTCGTGCACCGGAAGCTGCTCGAATGGAAGGTCCCGATGTCGGCCGCGGACGAGGATGCCTTCCTGCACATGTGGCAGGTCGCCATCCACATGCTCGGCGTGCGCGACGAGTTCATCCCCAAGACATGGGCCGACGCGGACGCGCAGTCGGCGCAGGTGCTCACGCCGATCCTGGCCCCGACCCCCGAGGGCAAGGAGCTGGCCCAGGACCTGCTCGGGCTGACCGCGCAGATCGACCTGGGCGTCACCCGCGGTTTCCTCAACGAGTTCGTGCGCTACGTGCTCAGCGACGCGATAGGCGACTGGCTCGGGCTGCCGCGCGACTACGCGGCGGCCACCCTGATCCGCACCGTGTGGCCCGCCTACATCGCCTTCCGCGAGGGGCTGATCCCGGTCGCACCCGCCGAGTTCTACCTGTTCGACCAGTTCGTGCGTGCGATCGCGATGCTGTTCCTCAACAAAGGCACCTCACCGACGAGCACGCCCATCACGATTCCCACCGCGAACCGGCCGGGAGCCTGAACCGCGGCGGGGAGGCCGGCCCGGCGCCCGGGGAGCGAGTCGTCGAACCGGCTGTCCGCGGTAGAGCGTCCAAAAAGGAGTGCCGGGCCCGTCCAGGAGGGACGGGCCCGGCACGGTCACCTGGTCGCTACGGCGTGACGGTCACCGGCAGTGTGCTTGAGGTGGAGCTCAGGAAGTTGCTGTCGCCGTTGTAGACGGCCTTGATGGAATGAGTGCCGATCGAGAGAGCGGATGTGCTGTAGGTGGCGACTCCGCTGGGGTCGAGAGTGGCGGTGTTGAGCAGGGTGGTGCCGTCGTAGAAGCTGACGGTGCCGGTGGGGGTGCCGGTCGCCGGTGCGACGGCGGTGACGGTGGCGGTCATGGTCACCGTCTGCCCGGACCGCGGGCTCAGGGGTACCACGGTGAGCGCGGTGTTGGTGCTGGCCTTGGGGGCGTTGACGGCCACCAGCACCGGGGAGGAGACCAGACCACCCAGGTAGTTCGTGTCACCGAGATATGTGGCGGTGACGACGTGGGTCCCGCTGGGAAGAGTGGTGGTGAAGACGGCTGTCCCGTTGTTCAGCGTCGCGCTGCCCAGCACCGCGGTTCCGTCGTTGAACCGCACCGTCCCGGTGGGAACGAAGCCGCCGGCTCCGGCGGGCGGGATGACGTCCACGAAGAAGGTCACCGGCTGGCCGGGCGTCACGGAGGACGGCGATTCGTTGAGCACGACCGCGGCATAGGCCTGTCCGACCACGTGGTCGACCGTGTTCGAATCGGAGCCCTCGAAGTTGACATCGCTGCCGTAGTGGGCGCTGATGTGGTGCGTACCCACGCCGAGATTCGTCGTGGTGAATCGCGCTATCCCGCCCCCACGCCCGTTCGGGGCCACCGGCGCGCTGCCCAGCAGCGTGCTGCCGTTGTCGTCGTAGAAGTAGACCGTCCCGGTCGGCGCCTCGGCACGTGCGGTGTCCGGGGTGATGGTCGCGGTGAAGGTCACCGGCTGCCCCAGCGTCGTCGTTTCCAGTGACTGGGTGAGCAACGTCGTGGTGGGCGTCAGTGCGTTGATCGCCAAGCTGTGAACACCGCCGGCAGCGATGGTGTTGATAGTGGTGTCTCCCGGCAACGACACCGCGACGGGGCTCGTCCGTTGGATGAATGTTCCATCGCCCACCTGTCCGTAAGAATTGTCGCCCCACCCCAGAGCGTGACCGGTGGAGGTCATCGCCAAGCTGTAGTAGTCGCCGCCTGCCACCTCGGTGATCGTCGTGCCCGGCAGCGATATGGGCACCGGGACATAGCTCGAAGTGTGCGTGCCGTCGCCCAGTTGACCGGACGAGTTGTCGCCCCAGGTGAGTAGCCCGTTGTTCGAGGTCACCGCCAAGCTGTGTGCCCCACCAGCGTCGATGGCCTTGACGATGGTGCCAGGAGGTAGCGATACCGGCACCGGCGTCGGCTGGTTCGCGCCACTGGTGTCGCCGTTGCCCAGTTGGCCACTCCAGTTGGCGCCCCAGGCCAGCACCGTCCCGTCCGAGGTCAGGGCCAAGCTGTAAGCGCCCCCGGCGGCGATGGCGGTGACGGTGACTCCCGTGGGTAGCGACAGCGATACCGGCACCGGCGTCGGCTGGTTCGTGCCGCTGGTGTCGCCGTTGCCCAGTTGGCCGTACCAGTTGGCGCCCCAGGCCAGCATGGTCCCGTTCGAGGCCAGGGCCAGACTGTGATAAGCCCCGGCGGCGATGGCGGTGATGGTGACTCCGACAGGTAGCGACAGCGATACCGGCACCGGTACCAAACTGCTGTCGAACGTGCCGTTGCCCAGTTGGCCGTACCAGTTGGCGCCCCACGCCAGCACGGTCCCGGTCGAGGTCAAGGCCAAAGCGTGATAGGCGCCTGCGGAGACAGCGGTGACAGTGGTGTCCGACGGTAGCAACACCGGCACCGGTACGTCGCTGTTGGTGGTCGAGCCGTTGCCCAGTTGGCCGTAGGAGTTGTAGCCCCACGCCAGTGCCTGCCCGGTGGAGGCCACCGCCAGGCTGAAGGAATATCCACCGTCGGTTCCGGTCACCAGGACGTTCGGGGGCAGTGAGGAGAACACCGGCACATTTCGGTTGACGGTGGTGCCGTCACCCACCTCGCCGTACACGTTGTCGCCCCAGGCCAGTTCGTAGCCGGGCGGGGTGGTCGCCGTGGCCTGAGGGAACCCGCCCGATGCCGCGCGTGTGGCGGCAAGGCTGCTCGACGCGGTCGAAGTGGGTGTGGTCGGGGCGACCGTCAGGGGTACCGCCGCCGAGGTGGAGCGGTCGTAAATGCCGCCGAACTCGAAGATGGCGGTGACGTTGTACGAACCCGGTGCGAGGTGGGTGGTCGTCCACGTCACGACGCCGCTGCCGTCAGGCGGAAGCAGGAGGGAAGCCAGATGAGTGGTCCCGCTCTCAAGGCGGACCCCGCCGCTGACGGGCTGGGGGGCACTACTGGCGGGAGTGACGGTGACGGTGAACGTCACCGGCCAGCCGGCCGGAACGGAATCCGGTGAGATCGTCAACGTCGTGGTGGTGGCGATGAGCATGTCGTCCTCCCCAGGCCAACGGATAACGGGTGATGGCGTGCGCTCGATCCGGTGCTCGGCGGCCCACTGCCGGGCGTACCGAACTTGATCTCCAACACAGAAAGTAACAAGGTCGATTGGCCGCCATAATGGGGCGATTTCCTCCCGGGTTTGTTGGCGCATTTGGGCCCGAGGACAGGAGATCGAGTCAGCCGAATGCCTTGAAACGCTTGAGAAAGCAATTCAGGGAGACGGCAAAGTGGACGATCGGATGATCCCGGCAATGGGCCGTCGTACGGCGTCTTGATCATTTCCGAGGGTGGCGCCGAGATCGAGATAATGAACGGCGATTTTCGCCTCACCTCGATCGGGCGAATTTTTCCGGTGGGTCTTCATGCACCCCCCGGATCGTGCCGATGAGCCCCAGCGTCGAGTCATCGACAAACGACGGGCATCGCCAGAGGAGGCGATCCGCGGGACACGACCCCTACTCGAGGACCGTGGATCAGAAGGCGAGGCTCGGCGTGATCACGCCAATGTTGTCACTATCGATAGGAACCAGATGAACTTGGATCTACGCGTCGGGCGGCGGAACACTTCGTCCCCGCACGAGGGGGAACAGTCCACACGCAGGCCGCGTGTGGTCCTGACCAGTTTGCGAGGACACGC
Organism: Amycolatopsis cynarae; assembly: GCF_026802195.1. Taxonomy (NCBI): domain Bacteria; kingdom Bacillati; phylum Actinomycetota; class Actinomycetes; order Pseudonocardiales; family Pseudonocardiaceae; genus Amycolatopsis; species Amycolatopsis cynarae. The sequence goes on from NZ_CP113836.1 coordinate 340,374, forward strand.
GGGGCGCGTTTTCGGGCTCTTGACTGCCCTCATCCTCGGGCTCGGCACATTCGTGCTCACAGCACCGGCGGCCTCCGCGCAAGTGACGGGGGGAGCCAGCAGCGTGGGTATCTCCGTCTTTCCCACCACGGTCAGCCCGGGGCAGACGGTTCAACTCCAGGCGACCATCACCTGCGCGGTCACCACTGAACATCCATCGGGTTATGTCCAGTTCTTCGACGGTCTGACGCAGATCGATGGCAACGTTCCCATTGCCGCCACGACAGGCCAGGCTACGAGTGTCATCGCCTTCTACAACCCGACGGCGGCCGGAACTCACTCGATCAAGGCGGTTTACGTCTCCGACAACTCGGCGGGTAGCTGTGCCGGCAATACCTCCCCGGCCACGCCGCTGACGGTCACGACGTCGACGCTGACCCTGACCACCAACCCGCCCTCGCCCGTTGCACCGGGTACCCCGATCACCGTCACCGCCAAGGTCTCCTGCACCGGAGTCACCACGGCTACCGGTTTCGTCCAGTTCTACGACAACAACAGCGCCATCGACGGCCCCTTGGTGCTGGACTCCACCGGCACCGCGAACCTGTATCTGCTGAGCGGGTTGCCGGTGGGCAGCCACACCATTCGCGCGGACTACACCAACGGTAACTGCCCCAGCACGTCGCAGAGCACCGTGATCGTGGTGGGCAGCACCAGCAACGTCACGGTCTCGACCGTGCCGGCGAACCCGACCGCCGGTGCGCCGGTCCGGTTGGTGGCCCAGGTCACCTGCACCGGTGGCACGCCGACGGGCACCGTCCAGTTCTACGACAACAACGTGCCGGTCGGCATGCCGCAGACGGTGAACAGCGGAACGGCCTACCTGGACCTGCCGAACGGCCTGACGCAGGGCAGCCACACCATTCGCGCGGACTACAGCGGCAACGGCAGCACGTGTCTGCCCGGGTCCAATTCGATCATGGTGAATGTCGGCGCGGCGGTGTGCCGGACGATCGACTACACCGTCAACACCGGCCTCAGCGTGACCACCCCGATCTGCCTGGGCCCGAACGCCCGCATCCAGGGCAGCATCACCATCAGCGGCAGTGGTTCGCTGACCACGGCCGCGGGTGCGTACATCGGTGGCAGCCTGACCGCCAGCGGTGGGGCCGGGGTGACGCTCTGCGGCACCACGGTGTCCGGGCCGGTGAGCCTCAGCGGTGTGTCCGGGGCCATCACCATCGGTGACCCGACCGCCGGGTGTGCGGGCAACCAGATCTACGGCCCGCTGAGCCTGACCGGCAACGCCGGCCCGATCAGGGTCTTCAACAATGTCATCTACGGCAGCCTCACCTGCGGTGGCAACATCGGCACGGCCACCGGAACGGGGAACACCGTTTACGGTAGCCGCAACTGCCCGGACATCATGTGACGCGTTTCCGACGCGCCATCCGGTGAGGACCGGCAAGTAACCGATTCACACCAGCCAGTGGGCGTCCGCCCGCCGCATCACTCGCGGCGGACGGACGCCCACGTCTTTTCGCCCGCCTTGTCCGGTTCTCGTTCGCTCGTGTTGCGGGCCGGGAGTGGGAGGGAATAGTGGTGCCATGCTGGACGAGTTGCTGGCGGAGTTCCCGGCCTGGGCGGCGGCGCACGGGCGGGAGGGCGACCCGGCCGTGGTGTCCTCGGCGCTCGAGTTCCGCGACCGGGCCGGGGGTGACCTGCGGCAGTGGTCCCCGTGGCAGATCCGGACGCTGATGCGCCAGTGGTTCCCCCGCACCGTCACCCTGCGCGAGACCGAACTGCCCGGCGTGGTGCCCGCACTGCACGGGATGGTCGATTTCCTCGCCGAAGGATCGGGCCGCGACCCGGCGGACCTGCACGCCGAGATCGACCGCGGCGAGGCCGAGTTCCTGGCCGCGATGGCCGACGAGCGGCGCTTCGGGATGCCGAAGTTCTGGACCGCGCGCATGCTCGAGTACGGCGTGGACCTTTCCGACCGCGACCAGGTGCGCCGGTTCGCCACCGAGGCCGCGGCCGGAGCGATCCCCTTCGACCCCGAGACCGCGACCGCGATCCTGCGGCGGCCCCCGGCGGACATGGGGTTCGACGAGCAGCCCGCGATGCCGCCGGTCGTCCTGCCCCCGCCGGAAAGGCTGCCCGCACTGGCCGAGTCGGCACGGCTGACCGGACGCCTGCGGGCCTTCGTGGACTGGGTGGGTGCGGGCCGGTCGCTGACCCCCAACCAGCGGCTGCGGATCGACGACGCGCGGGAGTTGGCGAGCCTGCTCGGCCTGGACAAGCGGCACCGGGACGGAGTGAGCAGCGGCGCGGATCTGCCCGAGGTGGCCCTGCTCGTGGAGTGGGCGAGGGCGGCCCGCACCGTGCGTGTCGCCGGGGACCGGTTGGTGCCCTCGGACCGCCCGGAAGCGATGCTCAACCGGCCGCTGGAACTGTGGCAGCGCCTGTTCTCCGTGCTCGATCGACTCGGCGAGACGGTGTGCGCGTCCACGCAGGACGGGCCGTCGGTGCTGGGTGAGGTCTTCGACGAGGTGGTTCGCGAGCTCTGGATGTGCCTCTACACGGCGGGCGGCACCCCGATACCGGTGGAACTGCTGGTCGATCTGATCCGTGAAAACCTCGGCGAGCAGTTCTCCGTGTCCCGCCATCCGTTGCTGGGCAAGATGACCGACCTCATGTGGCGCTGGGAGCTGGCGAGCGTGCTCGGCGCGATGGAACTGCTGGGTGCCATCGAGTCCACAGTGGTGTCCGACCCCGCCGAACGGAAGCAGCTCGTCGAACTGTCCGGCACCGACGATCCCGACCTGACTCTGGTCGCCCTCACCCCGCTCGCACTCTGGGCGGTTCGCGAGTCCTTTTTGGACTCGGGATTCGCCGCGCCGGACGTGCACGAGCTCCTCGGCTTGGACGCCGAGGAGCTCTACGACCAGCTCTACGAGGTGTCCCAACCGGTCCTCGACACGGCCCTGGGTCTCTGGGCCGCCGCCAGGGAGCCCGCCGATGCCGCCGCTGAGCTGGCCAGGTTCGCCCAGGAGGTGCCCTCTCCGGAAACACGCCGGTTCCTGAAGGCCGGTCTCGCGCACGCCGGCGACGCGGGAATCGCGGAAGCGCATCGCCTGCGCTCCGTCGGCGGTGTGCTCGGCGCGGTCGCGACCGCGTTCCTCCTCCAGCACTCGGCCCTCGGGGAAAGCGAAGCGACGGAAGAGGAACTAGCTCTCGCGAGAACCGACGAGGAGCGCGCCGACAGCAATCACGAGGCGCGTTCGTAGTCTTCGAGTGTGATGTCCGTGGCCATCTTGTCGGTCATCCTGAGCAGGAGGCGCAGCAGGAACGGCGAGTTGAACATCCGGTTCCGCATCCTCATCCGCAGCCTGGTCGGCGGGGCGAGGAACGGGCCCGCGCTGCTCTTCCCGGCGATCTTGGCGTAGGGCCGCATTTTCTCCTCGTACCGGCGCAACGCCACCCGGTGGTCGCCGTCGGCGGCCAGGAGTTCACCGGCGAGGACGTACGCGCCGACCATGGCCAGTCCGGTGCCGAACCCGCCGAGCGTGTTGCCGTAGGCGGAATCGCCCAGGAGCACGACCCTGCCGGAGGCGTAGCGATCGATCGCGACCCGGCTGATCGAATCCAGGTAGAAGTCCCCGCCCTTCGCCACCGCCGCCAGCACCTCCCCGGTGCGCCAGCCCGCGCCGCGGTAGGCGTCGATGACCAGTCGGCGTTGTTGTTCGGGGTCGTAGCGGTCGTAGCGCAGCGGCGAGGACTTGAAGACGAAGAACACCGGGGCCTTCGGCCCGCCGGTCGACACCAGCCTGCCCGGCTCGTTGTACATCCGGGCAGGCCAGTCGAGCGGTTCCCGGAGTTCGGCGAGCGCGTAGTAGTAACCGGACTGGTGCACGAACTCCGGCTCGGGGCCGAAGACGAGCTTCCGCACCATGGAGTGGATGCCGTCGGCACCGACCACCAGGTCGAAGGTCCGGGGCGCGGCCTGGTCGAACGTGACGTCCACGCCGGATCCCGTGTCGGTCAGGGAACGCACGGAATCGCCGAAGAGGTACTCGCAGTCGTTCGCCGTCCGCTCGTACAGGATCCTGGCGAGGTCGCCCCGCCGGATCTCGATGTCGCCCCCGGTCCATTCGCCGGGGATGACGGCCAGTGCCCTGCCCTGTCCGTCCACAATGGTCTGGTCATGGCCGCCGGTCTGGTACTGCCTGATCTCCCCGGTCAGGCCCATGCGGTCGAGCACGGTGAGGTGGGTCCGGCCCTTGAAGTCGACCGCCTGGCCGCCCCTGCGCAGGGCCGAAGCCTTCTCCACCACGGTGACCGTGCAGCCGAAACGCCGCAGCCAGAAGGCAAGGGCGGGGCCGGCGACACTGGCGCCGGAAACGAGGACCTTGAGGTTTCGCATGAGCCGACCATGCCGGGCTCGCCTGACCGGACGCTGACCGTGCGCTGACCGCCCGTCGGCGGATCGTGGTGGGCCTGGTGCTGCGGGTGGGCGAACCCGGGCCCATAGTGGGGGCATGGTTTCCAGCGACGCCGCGGTGGTGGGATCCGGTCCCAACGGCCTGGCCGCGGCCGTGGTGCTCGCTCGCGCCGGGCTTCGCGTGGAAGTGTTCGAAGCCGCACCCCAACTGGGAGGCGGCCTGCGTTCGGCGGCCCTGTTCGACGACGACGTGGTGCACGACGTGTGCTCGGCGGTGCACCCGCTCGCGGTCGCCGGGCGGTTCTTCCGCGAGTTCGACCTCGCCGCCCGAGGCGTCGAGATGTGCCTGCCCGAGATCGCCTACGGGCATCCGCTGGACGGCGGCCGGGCCGCGCTGGCCCACCGCGACCTCGACCGCACCTGCGAGGGACTCGGGGCGGACGGTGCCCGCTACCGCTGGCTGATGCGGCCGCTGGCCGAGCACAGCCGGGAACTGGTGGACACGGTGTTCTCCGACCAGCGCCACCTGCCGCCGGACCCTCGCGTGCTGCTCGCCCTGGCGCCCCGCGTCCTCACCCAGGGCACCCCGCTGGCCCGGTCCTTCTTCCGCGGTGCCGAGGCGTCCGCACTGCTCGCCGGGGTCGCCGCGCACGCGGTCGGGAGGCTGCCCAGCCTGCCCGGCGGGATGATCACGCTGCTGCTCGGGCACCTCGCGCACAGCACCGGCTGGCCGCTGCCCCGCGGCGGCAGCGGGCACATCGCGAACGTGCTGGTCGAGGACATCCTCGACCACCGCGGAATCCTGCACACCGGACAGCCGGTGGACACGCTCGGCGACCTGACGGGCTTCCGGGCGGTCGTGCTCGACATCGGTCCCCGGAACCTGCTCGACCTCGCCGGGCCGATGCTGCCCGCCCCCTACCGGCGTCGGCTGGAGAACTACCGGTACGGCCCGGGCGCGGCCAAGGTCGACTTCCTGGTGTCCGAGCCGATCCCGTGGGCGAACCCGGAGCTGGGCAGGGCGGGCACCGTGCACGTGTGCGGGGACCAGGCGGAGGTGTTCGCCAGCGAAACCGCGACCGCGCGGGGCCGTCGGCCGGGCAGCCCGTTCGTGCTGGTCTCGGAGCCGATGACGGCCGACGAGACGCGGGGACTGCCCGGGAAGCGGCCGGTGTGGGCGTACTGCCACGTGCCGCACGCCGATCCCGTCGATCCGGTGGACCTGGTGTGCCGCCAGCTGGAACGGTTCGCACCCGGGTTCGGGGACACCGTGCTGGCCCACCGCGGCACCACCGCCCCGCAACTGGCCGAGTACAACGCGAACTACGTGGGCGGGGACATCGCGGCGGGCGCGGTGACCGTGCGGCAGTTGCTGGCCCGCCCGGTGCCGAAGTGGAATCCCTACCAAACCCCGCTGCCAGGGGTGTACCTGTGCTCCGCGGCGACCCCGCCGGGCCCCGGCGTGCACGGCATGGGCGGCTACTACGCTGCGAAATCCGTGTTGCGCAACGAATTCGGCATCAGTGAGATGCCGTCACTGGCGCCGGACCAGGAATGGCTCCAGTAGCGAGGGCACCGCGGCGTCGGCGAGGGCGATCGCTTCGGCGGCGGGCAGGTCGACGCAGGTGTAATGCCCCTGCCCGGCGGCGGTGGTCGCGGTCAGCGACACCAGCCCGGCGCGCCGCTGGAAGAACGACCGGCGGATCACCCAGCCGATCACACCGTCCGAGCTGAGCAGGTAGCGCCGCCGCACCAGGCTCCCGATCCCGATGATCAGGCGCCGTCCGAGCAGCGCGTGGCCGAGGTTGCGGTAGCGGTCCTCGGCGAGCAGGGCACCGAGCGGGAACAGGGCCAGCGCGGCCTGCCAGGGCCAGGCTGGCCAGCCTGCCAGCCACCACAGCAGGGCGAGGATTCCGGTGACCAGCGCGGCGAAGACGAATGCCCGGGTGTGCCGCCGTCGCCGGGCTCGCCCGCCGTGCCGCACGAGCGGATGGGTGGCGGGACCGGTTTCGCCGGTGACCTCCTCCGCGACCCGGCGTGCCTCGGCCCGCGGCGCGGGGGGCAGCAGGACCGAACCGCCGCGCTCGGCACCCCGGCCGACGCGCAGTCCGGTGGTGATGGCCAGGCAGCGTGCGCCACCGACGGCCCGCAGCAGCAAAGGTTCGCTGATCTCGGCCCCGCGCAGCCGTCGCAGTTCGATCGTGGTGGAACGGGTGGTGAGCAGGCCCCGCGTGACGTGCAGCGTGCCGTCGGTGCGGACGAGCCGGAACCGCCAGAACGCCAGCACGTACGCGGCGATCGACAGCACGGCCACCAGCACCGCCACCGCGACCACGATCTCCAGGACGGCCACCGCCACCGGCAGCTCACTGAACTGCCCGATCACCGAGCGGAACAGGCCGAACTCCTCCGGGTCGAACCGGGTTTCGTTGCCCACCCAGCCAGCCACCACACCGAAGGTCGCGATACCGGAGAGCGTGAACGGGCCGTAGAGCATCCACCGCGGCGAGAGCCGCGCGAGCTCGGAACCGGTGGACGGGCCTGCCTCCGGGGCGTCCGCCGCGGAGACCGGCACCGGCCTGCCGAGCAGTTCGGCCCGCAGCCGGGCCGCCTCGGCGGCCGTCAGCGCATCGAGCGTGACGCCCTCGCTGCCCCGGTCGGACCGGCCGGTGCCGATCACCACCCGGCTCAGCCCGAGAACTCGCTGCATGGGGTGCGCGGTGAGGTCGACCGTCCGCACCCGGTCCCGCGGCACCGACAGTTCGCGCCGCCGCAGCAGGCCCCGCCGCACCCGCACGTGCGTGGGATCGATGTGGTAGGTGGTGGTGAACCAGCGCAGAAGCCCGGCTCCGATGGCGAGGCCGAGGCCGATCAGGCTCCACAGGTGCCCCTGGCCGTTCTGGCCGATGAACAGCACACCGACGAGCACCGGCAGGAACCGGACGGCCTCCTGGACCGGATGCACGGCGAGCATCCTCGGGCTCAGCCGCCGCCACGTCTCGGTTTCGTTCATGTCGCGTCTCCCGCCACCGCCTGGGTGCGGGCGGTGAGTTCGGCGGCGAGCCGCTGCGTGGTGTCCAGGTCGAGGCCGTGGACGTGCACCGGACCGCGGGCGGAGGCGGTGGTGACGGTGAGATTCGCCAGTCCGAACAGCCGTTCCAGCGGGCCGCGTTCGGTGTCGACCGTCTGGATGCGGGAAACCGGGGCGATGCGGCGTTCCTGGTTGAACCAGCCCGACTGGGTGTAGACCACCTGAGGGGTGGTTTCCCAGCGGTGCACCCGGTACCGCCACTGCGGCATCACCACGAGATGGGCGGCCGCGAGCACTCCGGTCGCGAGCAGCGCGATCACGAGCACGGTACCGCCGCCGAGCAGCAGCCACACCAGTTCGCCCACCAGCGGGGCGAGCCAGCCCAGCGCCGCCCTGGCGGTCCAGTAGAGCACCGCCTTGCGGCTCACCCGGTTCGCGGGCGGGCGGAGGTCGAGCACGGGTTCGGTCACAGCGCCACTGTGCCCGATGCCGGGCGGAAAGACACCCGACTTCGTCGAATTCCGTGGCCACTACGGTCTCCCTGTGACACAGGCGAACTTCGACGACATCGTCCAGGGCGGTTACGGCGGTGGCGCGGAACTGGACCAGGAGATCCTCGCCGGCCTGACCGCGCTCAGCGAGGCGGAGCACGAACACGGGGCGGACAGCGAGGAGGCCGCCGAACGGCGGGCGGAACTCGGCAGCGCCTACTTCGCGGCGGGGAGGCTCGACGAGGCGATCGAGGTCTTCCAGCGGCTGTGCGCCGACCTGGCACGCCTGCGGGGCGAGGACGCGATCGATTTCGCGGTGGCGAAGGGCAATCTCGCGGGGGCGTACCGGGCCGCCGGGCGGCTCGACGAGGCGATCGCCGGTTACCTCGAAGCGATCGCCGGCGCCGAGCGCGCCGCGGGCCCCGAGGACCGGACGGCGCTGACCTTCACCCTCGCGCTGGCCCGCGCATACCGCTCCGCGGAACGCCACGACGACGCGATCCCCCTGTTCCTGGAAGCACTGGCGACGGCGGAACGGGTGTTCGGCGAGCGGGACGACCTTTGCCTGGGCGCGCGGAGCGGACTGGCTTCGGCCTATTGGGACACCGGGCGGCTGGACGAAGCGATCCCGTTGCTGGACTCCGTCGCGGACGCGTTCGCCGAAATGCACGGGCCCGAGGACCCGCAGACCCTGACCGCCAAGGCGAACCTCGCGGCCGTGCTGCTCGCGGCGGACCGCGCCGGGGAGGCGATCGCCCTGCTCACGGAGACCGTCGCGGTGCGGGAACGGGTGCACGGCGCCGATCACCCCGAGACCTGGGACGCGTGGCACGACCTGGCCAGGGCCTATCTGGACACCGGCGAGCCGGAGCGGGCGATCCCGTTGCTGGAGCGGGCGGTGTCCGGGCTCGGCGCGGTCTACGAACCCGGCTATCACGGCCTGCTCGTCGCGCGGGCCTCACTCGGGCTCGCCTACCAGCAGACCGGGCGCTTCGACGAGGCCGTCACCGCGCTGGAGGCGGTGCTCGCCGACACCGAGCGGTCCTACGACGACGACCATCCGGAACTGGTGCGGATCCGGGGGGAACTCGCCACCATGTACTACCACGCCGAGCGGGAAGAGGAGGCGATCCCGCTGCTGGAACGCGTGGTGCGGGACCGCGAGCGCCTTTTCGGCGCCGGGCATCCTGGGACGCTGTCGTGCCGTTACGTGCTGGCCAACGCGCAGTACGCGACGGGACGGCTCGTCCCGGCGGGCGACCAGATCGCCGCACTGCTCGCCGACTGCGAACGTTTCCTCGGTGAGGACGACGAGTTGACGGGCGCGGTGCGCGACAGCCGCGACTCACTGGCGACCCTGGGGCTTTCGCCACTTGAGCCGAGGCGGCGGTGGCTGATCGCACTGTCCTCGATCCTCACCGAACGCAACGGCGACGGGAACAACGAAACGCTCGGGCTGCACGCGGAGCCCGACCCGCATGCGGCCCGGTACCGGCTGGAGGACAGCTGGGACATCACCTCGACCGAGGATTTCCTGTCCACCGCGGAATGGTTCCTCGCCGGCGGGCACCGCGCGGACATGGCCGAGGTCCTGGGGCACCCGCCGCTGGCCTGGGATGCCGGGCGCTTCGTGCTGATGGTCCGTGACGCCTTCGAAGCCCGGTTCATTCGGGAACACCAGGCATGGGAACTGCTCGACCCGCTCGCCGAGCCGACCGCGGGCGCCTACCGGTCGTGGCACGAGTTCGCCGCGGATTTCCTGACGGGACGGGAACTATGGCTGCGGCAGATCGGGCAGCGCGACGAGCAGTGGGCGGTGGACTCGCAGGAGGAGACCATCGCGGCCGTGCGCACGCTGCTCGACCCGGCGAACCGCGACAGCCCGTGGCGGCGCGTGCCCTGGCCGCAGGGGTGAGCCGGCCGCCGTTGCGGTGCCGCGACCGCGTGGGTTGAGTGGGGGCATGGCTGGGCACATGACACCGGAGGAGTTCCGCCGCCACGGCAGGCAGGTGGTGGACTGGATCGCCGATTACCTGAGCACCATCGAGAAACATCCGGTGCGGGCGCAGGTCGTCCCCGGGCAGGTCCGCGCGATGCTGCCCGTCCATCCCCCGGAACACGGTGAACCCTACGAAACCGTGCTCGCCGATCTGGACCGGGTGATCCTCCCCGGCATCACCCACTGGCAGCATCCGGACTTCTTCGCCTACTTCCCGGCCAACGCGAGCGGACCCGCGATCCTCGGCGACCTGCTCTCGGCCGGGCTCGGCGTGCAGGGGATGGTCTGGGCGACCAGCCCGGCCTGCACCGAACTGGAAACCGTGGTGGTCGACTGGCTGGCCGAACTGCTCGGTTTGCCCGAGCGGTTCCGCACGGACTCGGCCGGGGGCGGGGTGATCCAGGATTCGGCGTCCAGCGCGGCGCTCGTCGCGGTGCTGGCGGCGCTGCACCGGGCGAGCGGCGGGAAGGTGGCGGCCGACGGGATCGCCGGGCGTTACGCGATCTACGTGTCCTCGCAAACGCATTCGGCGCTGGAGAAGGCCGGGCGCATCGCCGGGATCGGCGCGCGCGGGGTCCGCGTGGTCGACGTGGACCCGGAGACGCTGGAGATGGATCCCGGGCACCTGCGCACGCTCCTCGAAGCGGACCTGGCCGAAGGCGTGGTACCGGCACTGGTGTGCGCCACCATCGGTACCACCTCCACCACCGCCGTCGACCCGGTGCGCCGGATCGGCGAGGTGTGCCGCGAACACGGCGTCTGGCTGCACGTCGACGCGGCCTACGCGGGGGTCGCCGCGATCTGCCCCGAGTTGCGGTGGATCAACGACGGGGTGGCCGAGTACGCCGATTCCTACGCCACCAACCCCCACAAGTGGCTGCTCACCAATTTCGACTGCGGACTGCTGTGGGTGGCCGATCGCCGTCCCGTGATCGAAGCGCTGTCGATCCTGCCGGAGTTCCTGCGCAACGCGGCCAGCGAATCGGGCGAGGTGATCGACTACCGGGACTGGCAGATCCCGCTCGGACGCCGGTTCCGTGCGCTGAAACTGTGGTCGGTGATCCGCTGGTACGGCGCGGAGGGGCTGCGTGCCCACCTCCGCACAGGGATCGAGCTGGCCCGGCACTTCGCCGGGCTGGTGGCCGCCGACCCGGACTTCGAGGTGCGGGAGCACCACCCGTTCGGCCTGGTGTGCTTCCGACCCGCGAGGGCCTCGGACGAGGAGACGCTCGCACTGATGGAACGCGTCAACGCTTCGGGAGCGCTCTATCTCAGCCACACCAAGGTGAACGGGCAGGTCCTGCTCCGCATGGCCATCGGCGCCCCCGCCACCACCGCCGACCACGTCACCGCCGCCTGGCACACCATCCGCGCGGCCTACGGTGAGCCGTGAAGACACGGCGAAGTCCGGTCGGCTCGGGTCCGCCGGGGGAGTCCCACGCTGGTGCCGGGGCGGGATGCCCTGAAGGTCGCCTTCAGGGTCATAAACGCCCTCAAGGCCACCTTGAGGGCACGCCCCCGGCCCCGGAAGCGCCGTTCCCCCGCCGAGCGACTGCCGTGAGGGGTCCCCTCACGGTCGTATTTGCTGTGAAGGGGCCCTTCACGGCAGCGCGCAGCCCCTTCACGGCCGACGCCCGGATCAGCCGGGGGCGGTGCCGCCGGGGAGGGCGTGCAGCGGATTGAGTTCCTCGGGCAGGACGGGGAGCAGTTCCGGGCGCTTGGGGGCGAACCCGTCGCCCGGCGAGCGGCCGGCGAACCAGTTGCGGGTGCGGGTGAGGGCCACCGGCAGCACCTCCTGCCACAACCATTGCGCGTGCGCGCGGAGCCCGGGGCGCAGCGGGTCTCCGGGTAACGGGGCCAGCCAGGCGGGATCGGCGGGCACGCCCAGCAGGGTGAGCAGATACGCGGCGAGCCTGCGGTGGCCCGGTCCGGACAGGTGCAGCCGGTCCGAACCGAAGTACCGCAGGTCGTGCACGTCCTCCTCCCACAGGTCCACCACCAGCGCCCCATGCCGCTCCGCGGAGGTGCGGATGGCCTGGTTGAGCGCTTCCAGCCGGGCACGGACGCGCAGCACCCCGGGCACCCGGCTGGACACGTCGCTGAGGGTGAACACGACAACGGTGGGGACGGCCCGGGTGAGCATCCGTACCGCCGCCTCCACCCGCTGGGCCACCACTTCGGGCCGGAAATGGCGGGTCATCACGTCGTTGGCGCCACCGAACAGCACGACCAGATCCGGGGACAGATCGAGTGCGGTGGGGAACTGCTCGACGATGATCTGGTCGAGCCTGCGCCCCCGCACGCCGAGGTTCGCGTAGCGGAGGCCGGGCTCGACCGCGGCGAGCGCCGCCGCGGTCAAGTCCGCCCACCCCCGGTACCGGGTGCTGCCGGGGTAACGGTCGTGCAGCCCCTCGGTACAGCTGTCGCCCAGGGCGACAAAACGTTTGTAGCCCATTGAGATCTCCGTCGGATGTTGTTCACCGAAGAGACCTTGTCTAGCAGAGCTCCGTCACCGATGCCACCGCCATCACGGCCAGTCGACCTGAGGCGAGCGGTAGAAATCGATGCCCTGGGCGGTCCACCGTGGCCCCTGCGCGGCAAGCCGTTCCCGATAGGTCGCCCAGTCGTGCGTCGACCGGGGGGACCAGCCGATCTCGGCGATTCCGGCCAGCCGCGGGAAGGCCATGTACTCGATGTTCGCGCTCGTGGTCAGGGTTTCCGACCACAGCGGCGCTTCCACCCCGGCCACCGATTCCTCGCCGACCCCCTGCACGGCCGTGGCCGGATCCCAGTCGTAGGCGTCCTTCACCTCGACGTAGCCCGCCCAGTGCAGGCCCAGCGGGCTGCCCGCGTTGTACTGCATGTCGAGGTAGGCCCTGTTCGCCGGGGACATGAGGATCTTGTTGCCGCGGGCGGCCGCCGCGGCGGTGTCGGCGTCCTGGCCGTCGGTGTCCCAGAACTGGGGCACCGCGCTGACGGCCGGATCGGCCTTGGCGATCTCGTGCCAGCCCTGCACGAGCTTTCCGTGCTTTTCCACCAGCGGCAGCAGCCTGCCCATGAACTTCTGGTAGTCGGCGGGTGTGGTGGCGTGGGCCTCGTCGCCGCCGATGTGCAGGTACCGGCCCGGTGTCATCGCGGCAAGTTCGCCGATGACGTCGTCGAGAAACTTGTAGGTGATGTCCTTATCGACGCACAGCGAGCTGAAGCCGACGTCGATCCCGGTGTAGAGCGGTGGTGCCACGCCGTCGCAGTTCAGCTCCGGGTACGAGGCGAGCGCGGCGTTGGTGTGCCCCGGCATGTCGATCTCGGGGATGACCGTGACGTGGCGCGAGGCCGCGTAGGCGACGAGATCGCGGTACTGCTCCTGGGTGTAGTAGCCGCCCTGGCCACCGCCGACCTCGGTGCTGCCGCCGTAGGTCGCCAGCCGGGGCCAGCTCCTGATTTCGATGCGCCAGCCCTGGTCGTCCGCCAGGTGCAGGTGCAGCCGGTTGATCTTGTACTGGGCGATTTCGTCGATATAGCGCTTCACCTGGTCCGGGGTGAAGAAGTGCCGGGCCACGTCGAGCATCGCCCCGCGGTAGGCGAAGCGCGGATAGTCGAGGATGTGGCCACCGGGCACCACCCAGCGCGCCCGTTGCACGGTCTTCGCTTCGACCGCGGCGGGGAGCAGCTGCCGCAGGGTCTGCACCCCGGCGAACAGGCCGTCCGTGGTGTTGGCGCGCAACGAAATGCCGTGGCGGGAGACGTCGAGCTGGTAACCCTGTTCGCCGACCCGCGGGCTCGCACCGAGGTCCAGGGTGATCGCCGAGCTCCTCGCCTTGGCGACGACCGGAAGGCGGTAACCGGTGGCGGGGCGGAGAAGGTCGCCGAGGTAGGCGGCGACCTGTTCGGTGCCGCGGCCCGCGGCGAGCACGGTCGCCGGGGTGAGGCGGAAGTCGTCCCTCGGGTCGGCCTGGGCCGAGACGGGGACGGGGACGACGTCGGTGAGGCTGCGGGATGCTGGTGCCGCGTTCGCGGGCTGGGCGAACGCGGTCAGGGTCAACAGGGCCGAACCCAGCAGGGCGGCGAGGAAACTGCGTCTGCGCATCGGACACTCCGGCGGTGAGGGGACCGGGGCCATAAAGGTATAGACCAATGTGCGGGACCGCGCAATGCCGCCAACCGGGTGCAGAGCCGGCACGGACGCGAACAGGGCCGTGAGGGGATCCCTCACGGCCCTGTCGTACCGGGGTGTGTCAGTCGCGGAGGACGGCGCGCAGGGCGTCGAGCACGGCCGGGTCCTCGATGGTCGACGGGACCGGCTCGTCGCGCCCTTCGGCGATGCCGCGCATCGTCTTGCGGAGGATCTTGCCGGACCGCGTCTTCGGCAGCGCGTCCACAATGGACACCTGGTGGAACGCCGCCACCGGGCCGATGTCGCGGCGCACCGCGGCGATCAGTTCCTGGCGCAGGGTCTCCTCGTCGATGTCCGCGCCCGCCTTGAGCACCACCAGCCCGCGCGGCAGCTGTCCCTTGAGCTCGTCGTGCACGCCGATCACCGCGCACTCCGCCACCGCCGGATGCGACGCGAGCACCGCCTCCATCGTGCCGGTGGACAGCCGGTGCCCGGCCACGTTGATCACGTCGTCGGTGCGGCCCATGATGAACAGGTAGCCGTCTTCGTCGAGGTAGCCCGAGTCACCGGTCAGGTAGAAGCCCTCGTACCGGGAGAGGTACGCGTCGATGTACCGGGCGTCGTCGCCCCACAGCGTGGGCAGGGTGCCCGGCGGCAGCGGCAGCTTGATCGCGATCGCGCCCTCCCGCCCGGCGGGCAGGTCTTCCCCCGCCTGGTCCAGGATCCGCACGTCGTATCCCGGCACCGGCACGGTCGCCGAGCCCGCCTTGACCGGCATCGGCTCCAGTCCCCGCAGGTTCGCCGCGATCGCCCAGCCGGTTTCGGTCTGCCACCAGTGGTCGATCACCGGCACCCCGAGGATCTTGTGCGCCCAGTGGTAGGTCTCCGGGTCCAGGCGCTCACCGGCCATGAACAGGGTCTTGAACTCCGACAGGTCGTAGCGGGCCAGTTCCTTCGCCTCGGGGTCGACCCGCTTGATCGCCCGCAGCGCAGTGGGCGCGGTGAACAGCGCCTTCACCCGGTGCTCGGAGATGACCCGCCAGAAGGCGCCCGCGTCGGGCGTGCCCACCGGCTTCCCCTCGTACATCACGGTGGTCGCGCCGACCAGCAGGGGGCCGTACACGATGTAGGAATGCCCGACGACCCAGCCGACGTCGGAAGCGGTCCACCAGATGTCGCCCGGCTGGATGTCGTAGACCGCGGTCATCGACCAGGCCAGTGCCACCGCGTGGCCGCCGGCGTCGCGGACCACGCCCTTGGGCTTCCCGGTCGTGCCCGAGGTGTAGAGGATGTAGAGCGGATCCGTCGCGGCGACCGGCACCGGGTCCGCCGGGGTGGCGCCCGCGACCAGTTCCGTCCAGTCGAGATCGCGGGGGCCGAGTTCGGCGCGCGCGGTCTCGCGCTGCAGGACCACCACGTGCTCCGGCTGGTGCTCGGTCTCCGCGAGCGCGGCGTCGATGATCGGCTTGTACTCGACGATCCGGCTCGGTTCGACACCGCACGAGGCCGCCACGATCACCTTCGGCTTCGCGTCCTCGACGCGCGCGGCCAGTTCCTTCGGGGCGAACCCGCCGAACACCACCGAGTGCACCGCGCCGATGCGGGCACAGGCCAGCATCGCCACCAGTGCCTCGGGCACCATCGGCATGTAGACGATGACGCGGTCGCCCTTCGTCACGCCGAGCGAGGCGAGCGCGCCGGCGAACCGGGCCACCTCGTCGCGCAACTGTGCGTAGCTGTAGGTGCGCTTCGAGTTCGTCACCGGCGAGTCCCAGATGAGCGCCGGCTGCTCACCGCGGCCGCGCTCGACATGCCGGTCCAGTGCGTTGTAGGAGGTGTTGAGCTCCCCGTCGGGGAACCACCGGTACAGCGGCGCCTGCGTCGAGTCGAGGGCCTGGGAAGGTTCCCGTGTCCAGTCGATGGCCTTCGCCGCACCCAGCCAGAACCCCTCGGGATCGGTCAGGCTTCGCTGGTACTCCTCGGCATAGCTGCCCATGGGACAGACCTCCTCGTCATCGAGCCGCTGCTGCCCACATCATGGCTCATGCCGGTACGGCCCGATATGAGACGTACGCGGCAGCGCCCGCCGGTCGGACCCCGGACGCCGGGAGCTAATAGGCTGGAGGTCCGGAAAACATCCAACCAGGAGGACGCCGGCGGTGAATGCCTTCGGGAGCTGGTTGCTCTCCCTCGCCCACACCCTGTTCAACCCCGGGTTCTGTCCTGGCGACTGGGTATGGGCGACCAGCGCCGCGGGTGCGCTGATCGCACTGTTCCCCGTGCTGGGCGCCGTGATCGTCGCGTTGATGCGCAAGTTCACCGGCAACACCTACGACGCGGTCACGCTCGGTGTCATCGCCGCGGTCGGGCTGGTGACGGTGCTCCTGCTGCCATGGCTGGCGGCCAACGGCGTCTCGGGCATCTACCGGGCGGTGGCCACCGGCCAGCCGTCCGGCCTGTCCGGGGCCGAGCTGTCCACGATGAACCGCAACTACTGCGACTTCATCGGCACGCAGAGCGAGTACCTCGGCAGGGGGCAGAACGTCTTCGAGACGCTGTTCTACCCCTCCGGCAACAAACTCGCCTACGGCTACTACCTCGCCGCGCTGGTCGGCCTGCCCGCGATCTCGCTGTTCTTCGTGATCCTGCAGGCCCGCACCGCGATGCGGCGCGGGCAGAAGTGGCCGGGTCGTCTGCTGTGGGTGCCATTCGTGCTGTTCGTGGTGTTCAGCGCGTCGGTCGAGGCGAACACCGCCGTCCACCTGTGGCTCGGGTTCCTGCCGGTCAGCGTGCTCGGTCTGATCCCGGTCGCCCTGGTCGGACCGCCGCCGTGGGCCGTGATCAACCGGCCGAAGCAGGAGCGCGAGCCCGAGCCGCCGTCCCGTGCCGAGCAGCTCGAACCCAGGCCGGAGCCGAGGCCCGAACCGCCCCAGCCGTCCCAGCAGTCGCAAGGGCCTCAGCAATCCCAGCAGTCTCAGCAACAACCGCAGCCGCCCCGACAGTACCCGCCGACGGCGCTGGCGCCGGCCCCGCAGCTGGCGGCCACCCCCGGTCCCCTGCCGGTACCGCCCGGTTCCGCCGCAGCGGGCAGCGAGCGATACCGGCGGATGCGACGGCTCGGTCACGGCGGTTTCGGCACCGTTTGGCAGGCCGTGGACACGCAGCTCGGCCGCACGGTGGCGTTGAAGATCGCGCACGCACCCGACCCCGACACCGAGGAGCGCATGCGGCGCGAGGCCCGCGCGCTCGCGATGGTGAACCACCCCAACTGCGTCCGCGTCTACGACCTCGTCGAGGAGCCCGACGGCCTCGCGCTGGTGATGGAGTTCCTGGAGGGGCAGGCACTCGCGACGGCGGTGGACACCCAGGGGCCGCTCGACGACATCGCGGCGGGCAGGCTGTGGGCGACCATGGCCGGTGCGCTGTCCGCGGCGCACGAGAAGGGCGTGCTGCACCGCGACATCAAGCCGTCGAACGTGGTCGTGGACCCGAGCGGGGTACCGCATCTGATCGATTTCGGGATCGCGCGCAGCCGGGGCGATTCGACGATGACCGCGACCGGGATGATGATCGGCACCCCCGACTTCGTGGCCCCCGAGCAGGCCGCCGGGGCCCCGGCGAGCCCGGCCTCGGACGCCTGGCAACTGGCGGCGACGGTGAGCTACGCGCTGTCCGGTTACCCGCCGCGCGGCACCAGGGAGTCGCCGATGGCGGCGCTGATGGCGGCCGCCAGGGCGGAGCCGGCGAACCGCCTGCCGCAGCGGTCGGCGCACGCCCGGCTGCTGATCGCTTCGCTGGACAACGAGCCGCGCCGTCGCCCCACGCTGAACACCGTGCGGCAGGAGGTCGAGGGCTGGCTGGCGCGGGCCGGGAAGTCGCTCGACGGCCCGGTGACCCGCATCGTCGCGCCGGTGCGCCCGAACGCCACCACCCGCGTCATCCCGCCCCGCCCCTGACCGCCCCGTTCCCGGGCCTTCTTTCCCGTGAGGGGACCCCTCACGGGAAAAGCCAGCAGGGTCTCGGTGGGGTCAGCGCCAGGACGGGAGCCAGAGTTCGGCCTGCCAGTGGGCACCGGAGATCGAGTCGCCGTTGAGGATCGGCCACAGCCAGGCGAAGTTCGCCACCACCAGGCCCACGTACAGCGACACCACGAGCAGGCCGGTGCCGCGCCGTTCGAACCCGCGCCGCGCACTGCCGAGGATCTGGCCGAGTACCAGCGTCAGTCCGAGCGCCAGGAACGGCGCCAGCGGGGTCGCGTAGAAGTAGTACATCTGCCGGTTGATGTTGGTGAACCAGGGCAGGTAACCCGCGAAGTACCCGACCAGCACCATCGCATAGCGCCAGTCGAAGCGGAACAGCCAGCGCCACAGTCCCCAGCCGAGCATCGGGAAGGCAAGCCACCAGGTGGCCGGGGTACCGATCAGCATGGTGGCCTGTACGCAGTCGTTGCTGCCGCAGGCGCTGGAACCGGACTCGTAGTAGTAGAGCATCGGCCGCAGCCCCATTGGCCAGGTCCACGGCTTCGACTCCCAGGGGTGCGGGTCGTTCTTGGGCGTGACCAGGGTTTCGTGGAAGTGCAGCACGTTCATCGAGTAGTCGCCGAGCGAACGCAGTGCCGGCGGCACCCAGCCCCAGAAGCCGGGTGAGATGTCCTTGATCTCGGTGTAGTGCCGGTCGGTCGCCGATTCGCTGGCGAACCAGGCCCACCAGCTGGCCAGGTACATCAGGGTCGGGATGGCGACCAGCGCCCACAGCGCCGGGGCCACGTCACGCCGGAGGGTGCCCAGCCACGGGTGCGGGACCCCGGCGGCCCGGCGGGCGGCCACGTCGAGGAAGACGATCAGCAGCCCGAAGAACGCCATGTAGTACAGGCCGGACCATTTGATCGCGAAGGTGAGCCCCACGAACACGCCGGTCGCGAACCGCCACCACCGAAAGCCCAGCCGCGGCCCCCACGGCGACTCGTCGGCCCAGCCCTCGCGCACCGCGACCGCGAGCCGCTCCCGCACCTGGTCCCGGTCCTTCAGCAGGCAGGTGAACGCGGCCAGGGTGAACAGCGCGATGAAGATGTCCAGCATCCCCATGCGGGACTGGATGAACAGGACCCCGTCGCAGACCACCAGGATGCCCGCGATCCCGCCGAGCAGGGTGGAGCGGGTGAGCCTGCGGGCGGCCCGCACGGTCAGCACCACGATGATCGTGCCCGCCACCGCCGAGCTGAACCGCCAGCCCCAGCCGTTGTAGCCGAACGCCCACTCGCCGAGCGCGATCAGCTGTTTCGCCAGCGGCGGGTGGACGACCAGTTCGTAGCCGGCGTTGTCCTCGAACCAGCCGTTGCGCAGCATCTGCCACGCCTGGGGCACGTAGTGCTTCTCGTCGAAGACCGGGGTGCCCTTGTCGGTGGGGAACCCCAGGTTCTGGAACCGGGTGATGGCCCCGAGCAGGCCGAGTGCGAGCGTGACCAGCCAGCCGCGGAGCCGGTCGGTCGGCATCGGGCGGCCGAGCAGGGTGGCCTCGCGGTCCGTCGGCGGAGGAGGTGCCTTCACCGGGTCGTGCGGGCGGGTCAGCAGGGCGGTCACGCTGACTGATCCTAGGGGGGAGCCGGTGAGTTCCGTGCCAACCTGCGGCGATCCGGGCGGGATGGGCGCGAAGGTGTCACGCCGGAGCGGGCACTTTAGGGTGAGGGCATGCCGCTCGTCCTCGCCGCGACCCCGCTCGGGGACTCGCGCGACGCCTCACCGCGCCTGGTCACCGCATTGGCCGAGGCCGATGTCATCGCCGCCGAGGACACCCGGAGGCTGCGCGCGCTCGCCGCGGCCCTCGACGTCACCCCCCGTGGTCGCGTGGTCAGTTTCTACGAGGACGTCGAGACGGCCCGGCTGCCGAAGTTGCTCGAAGCCCTGCACGCGGGGGAAACCGTGCTGCTGGTGACCGACGCGGGCATGCCGAGCGTGTCCGATCCGGGTTACCGCCTCGTCGCGGCCTGCGTGGCCGAGGACCTGCCCGTCACCTGTCTGCCGGGGCCGTCCGCGGTCACCACCGCGCTCGCCGTTTCCGGCCTGCCCAGCGACCGGTTCTGCTTCGAGGGCTTCGCCCCCCGCAAGCCGGGGGAGAAGGCGAAGTGGTTCGCGCAACTGGCCACCGAGCCCCGGACCGTGGTCTTCTTCGAATCCCCGCACCGCCTGGCCGCCACGCTCGGCGAGGCCGCGCAGGCGCTCGGTGAGCGTCGTGCCGCGGTCTGCCGGGAACTCACCAAGACCTACGAGGAGGTCAAGCGGGGCACTCTGGGCGAACTGGCCGCGTGGGCCGGGGACGGGGTGCGCGGCGAAATCACCGTTGTCCTCGAAGGCGCGCAGCGGCGCGAGGTGAGCGTCGAGGACCTGGTCGCCGAGGTGGCCGCCCGGGTCGCGGCCGGGGAGCGGCTCAAGTCCGCCGCCGCCGAGGTCGCGGTCGAGGCCGGGGTGTCGAAGAAGGAGCTGTACGACGCCGTGCTCGCCGCGCGGCGGGGCTGATCATCGTCCGCGGGCCAGCAGGGCCTCCAGCGGGGCGGCCTTGTGCAGGCACTCCTGCCATTCCCGCTCCGGATCCGAGTCGGCGGTGATGCCGCCACCGACACCGAGGGCGATACGGCCGTCCCGGATCTCGAGGGTGCGGATCGCGACGTTGAGTTCCAGGCCCGCGACGGGCGAGGCGAGGCCGACGGTGCCGGTGTACACGCCGCGGGCGGCGGGTTCGAGTTCGGCGATGAGGTCGAGCGCGCGGATCTTCGGCGCGCCGGTGACCGAGCCGGGCGGGAAGGCGGCCCGCAGCAGGTCCTCGTCGGTCCGGCCCGCGGCCAGCTCACCCTCCACTGTGGATTCCAGATGCCAGACCCCGGGTGCGGGGCGGACGGTGAGCAGGTCCGGCACCCGCACGCTGCCCACGGTGCAGACCCGGCCGAGGTCGTTGCGGACCAGGTCGGTGATCATCACGTTCTCCGCGACGTCCTTAGTGGACCTGCGAAGGCGCTGCCGCAACTCGTCGTCTTCCGGGCCGCGCCGGGGCAGGGTGCCCTTGATCGGGACCGACCGCACCCGGTTGCCGTGGCGGGACAGGAACAGCTCCGGGGAAAACGAGACGACCGCACCCCAGTCCCCGGAGAGGCAGGCGGCCCGGCCGGGCGCGAGCGTCCGGACACCCTCGGCGAACAGGGCGGCGGGAGAGCCACGGAACTCGCCGGTGAACCGGGTGCAGATGTTGGCCTGGAACAGTTCCCCGGCCTCGATCGCATGGACGCAGGCCTTGACCGCGTCGTGATGCGGCAACGGCCTGTCGAGCCTGACCGGCGTCCAGCCGGACGTCGGCGCCGGGCGGGTCAGCAGGTCTTCGAACTCCGCGCACAGAGCGTCGGGATCGGGTTCGCCGTCGGGTACCAGCGCTTCGAACCACCACTGCCCGCCGTGGTCCTGGCGCAGCACGTGACCGGCCCAACCCCACACCGCGTGCGGAATCCCGGTGGAGCGCC
This sequence comes from Amycolatopsis cynarae, assembly GCF_026802195.1. Lineage (NCBI taxonomy): Bacteria > Bacillati > Actinomycetota > Actinomycetes > Pseudonocardiales > Pseudonocardiaceae > Amycolatopsis > Amycolatopsis cynarae. The sequence continues at coordinate 361,936 of NZ_CP113836.1, forward strand.
CGGAAGGATCGGCCAGGTCGTAGGAAAGGTAGCCGAACCAGCCGCCGCCGACCGCCCCCGGCATCGCGCCACGCACGTCGCCCATCGCGCGCAGTGGTGCGAAGGCGTCCGCGGCGGGGACCGCGCGGACGGCGGGGGCCAGCACGGCACGGGAACCGAACCAGTCCCCGCAGAGCGCGGCGGCCGTGCCCACCCCCAGTGCGCGGGCGCGTTCGTCGAGCAGTTCGAGCACCTCGCCGGCCGCCCGCCCACCCTTGAGTCGTTTCGTCACCAAACGCACGGTTCATTGTGACCCGGGCCTGCTGCGGGACCCCCGGGAAGTCACCGAGGCCACACGGGGATCCCGCAGGCCCGCGGTCAGTAGCGGTTCATGGTGAAGTCGGTGCCGTCGCTGGCGATGGAGCTCGGGCTCCAGGTGTAGATGCCCTGGTCGTCCGCGTCGAGGCCGGACGGGTTGGTGGAGGCCAGGTTCGTGCCGTTGAACTTCACCCCGGTGAACTTGATGCCGCCGCTGATGTCGGGGTAGGAGTCGGTGGGCGACTCGATGATCGCCTCGGCCGAGGAGTGCTGCGAGGTCAGCGACTTCGAGACGCTCTTCGACCAGCCCTTGGTGGTGTCGCTGATGGTCAGCTGGTAGGTGTTGGTGCCGGTCCGGGTGACGGTCGCGGTGATGTGGTCGCCCGCGCTCACCGCGTTGCTGTAGTACACCGGGGCGGCCGGGTACATCTCGTACCACGCCTGGTAGACCGGGGAGCCGCTCGAGCAGTCGGTGGCCACGCCGGTCTGCTCCACCGTCGAGGACCCGTCGCCGTCGATGCCGACCCAGGGGGCGAAGAGATCGTTGGTCGAGTTGCAGGTCACCGAGGGTTCGACCCAGCTCGCCGTGGCCGTGGTGAAGCTGCCGAAACTCACGTAGCCGCCCCAGTTCCCGCCCGAGAAGTTGTGGCCGCCGAAGACGGGGCCGGTGGCGGTGGCGGTTCCGGTGAGGGCGGCGGAGGCGACGGCGAGGACGGAGAACAGGCTCGCACCCTGAGCGAGGCGTTTCATGGCGGATCCAATCGGTTCGACGGTGGGGACCAGTGCGTGATCGGAAGTGCACCGCCGGTAAGTATCAAGATGAAAATTCCTCACGAGTAGCTACTTTTGGCGCAAAAAACACCCCCAACCCCGGTTCAAGAGGGGGTAAAGTCAAGCGCCTCGATGTGAGCCGTGAGGGGTCCCCTCACAGCCTTTTCGGCCGTGAGGGGACCGCTCACGGGAATCCGCAGCCCTATCGGTGCGCGGGCGAGCCCGACCGGAACTTGCCGGGGCCCCGGTCCTGTCGGGGTCAGCCCTGCTTCGGCACCGCGTCAACGAACTGGGTGGTGTAGGTCTTCGACAGGTCGATCGAGTCCTTGCGCGGCTGCACGTTCTTCGAGAATCCGGCGAGCACGTTCAGCACGTTCTTGGCGCCGTCGGCGTCCATCCGGCCGTCGGCGTTGAACATGCCGATACTGTCCTTGATGGACTGGACGTACAGCGCCTGGTTGCCGCCGCTGTAGGAGGCGGGCATCTTCGCCGCGATCTCCTCGGGAGAGTGCGTGCCGATCCAGCGCAGCGTGGCCACGAAAGCGTTCGCGAGCTTCTGCACCACGTCGTGGTTCTTCTGCACGAAGTCGCAGTTGAGGTACAGGGCGCTCGCCGGGTACAGCCCGCCGAGGGCGGACCGGGTGCCCTCGACGGTGCGCATGTCGTAGAGCACCTTGGCCTTGCCCGAATTGACCAGCGTCGCGATGGTCGGATCGGTGGTCATGCCCGCGTCGATCCCGCCGTTGTCGACGGCGGCGATGAAGGTCTGCCCGGCGCCCACCTTGACCGGCGTGAAGTCCTCGGCGCCGACCCCGGCCTTGCCCGCCAATGCCTTGGTGAGGAAGTCGGTGGACGAACCGAGCGAGGTGATGCCCATCTTCCTGCCGCGGAAGTCCGCCGCGCCGCGGATCTTGTCGGCGTTGGCGGTGCCGACCACCACCGCTTCACCCGGGATGTTGGCCAGCTGCACCACGCTGGTGATGCACTGGTTCTTCGCCTGCAGGTCGATCGTGTGGTCGTAGAACCCGACCACGCCCTGCACCTGGCCCGCCACCAGCGCGGTTTCCGCGTTCGCCCCCGACTGTTCGCTCTGCAACTCGACGTCGAGGCCTTCCTTTTCGAAACCGCCGAGCTGCTGGGTCAGCATCGCCGGAAGGTAGATCACCTTCTCCAGGCCGCCCACCATGATCGTGACGTGCGGCTTGCCGTTGGCACCCTGGCTGACCGTGGGCGAACTCTGGCAGGCGGTCGTCCCCGTGACGACCAGGGCGAGCGCGAGCACGCCGGTGGCGATCTTCGAAATCCTCATTGATTCTTCGATCCTTTCACAGCCCGGCAGCGGTCTGACGGGAAACGGAGGGACGCCAGCGCAGGAGCCGGTTTTCCAGATGTCCGATGCCCCATTCGGCGAGCAGGGCGACGACGGTGATCACGATCATCCCGGCGTAGATGCCCGCCGAATCGAAGGTGCCCTGCGCGTTGGCGATGAGGAAACCCATGCCGGCCTTGGCTCCGGTGTACTCCCCGACGACCGCGCCGATGAGGGCGAAGCCGAACGCGGTGTGCAGCGAGGACAGGATCCACGACGTGGCGCTGGGCAGCACGATGGACCAGAGCACCTGCAACCTGCTCGCGCCGAGGATCCGCGCGTTGTCGATCAGGTTGCGGTCGACCTCGCGGGCGCCGGTGAAGGCGTTGAAGAACACCGCAAAGAACACCAACACGAACACGGTGGCCACTTTGGACGGCAGGCCGAGCCCGAACCAGAGCAGGAACAGCGCGGCGAGCACGATGCGGGGCACCGCGTTGGCCGCTTTGATGAACGGGGCGAGCACGTCGGCGAGGTACTGGCTGCGGCCGAGGATCACGCCGAGCACCGCCCCGGCCACCGCGCCGAGCGCGAAGCCGAGCACGGCCTCTTCGACGGTCACCCAGATCTGGTACCAGATCGAGCCGAAGTCGGTGCCGGTGGTGAACCAGCCGACCAGCCGGTGCCAGATGTTCGACGGTTTGGAGTACAGGAACGGGTCGATCCACAGGGTCGCGGCGAGTTCCCAGCTGCCGAGCCAGGCCACCACGATCGCCAGGCGCAGCAGCCAGGTGTTGATCCGGCGCCGCCGGTGCGCGGCGCGCTGCGCATCGAGAATCCGCTGTTCGGTTTCCTCGGTTTCAACTGCCGCGGAAACCTCGGTGTCAAGCGACATCGGCGCGACCTCCCGCACGGGACTTCTCCACCTCGGTGCGCAACGATTCCCACACCTCGCGGTAGATCGCGAGGAACTCTTCGGTGAGCCGGAGTTCTTCGACCTTTCGTGGCCGGGGCAGGCCGACGTCGAAGACGTCCTTGACGGTGGCGGGACTCGAGGTCAGCACGACGACCCGGTCGGCCAGCGCGACGGCCTCCTCCAGGTCGTGGGTCACGAAGATCACCGCGGCACCGGTCCCCGACCACAGCCGCAGCAGTTCGTCCTGCATCAGGGCGCGGGTCTGCACGTCGAGCGCGGAGAACGGTTCGTCCATCAGCAGGATCCGCGGGCTGGTGACGAGGGTCTGCGCGAGCGCGACGCGTTTGCGCATACCCCCGGAAAGCTGGTGCGGATAGTACTTTTCGAACCCGGCGAGGCCGACCCTGGAGATCCAGTCGGCGGCCTGCTCCCGGGCCTCGGCCTTGGGCACGCCACGGAACCTTGGTCCGGAGGCGACGTTGTCGAGCACCGAGCGCCACGGCATCACGGCGTCGGTCTGGAACATGTAGCCCACACCGTCCGGAATGGACTCGACGGGCTTGCCGTGCACGCGGACCTGGCCCGCCGAAGGCGGTTGCAGTCCGGAGACCAGGGACAGGGTGGTCGACTTGCCGCAGCCGGTGGGACCGACGACCGCGACGAACTCGCCTGGGCGCACCGACAGGGTGAGGTCGGAAACCGCGGTGTGCACCGAACCGGTTCCGCTCGGGAACCTCTTGGTGGCACCGATCAGTTCGATCAGTGGTGGGGACATCGGGTGACTCCTTCGTCACTCGTGCGCTGATCAGGGGGTGCGAGGGACATTAAGAGCCGCTGCGGCGGCCGGGAAGCTTGTCCGCGTTCTGCTTGCGTCCTGTTCGTTCTTCACGTTTAGCGCGTTTTGCTCAGGTCCTTGCGGGCCGGGATCCGCGGGGTACCGTTCCCCGCATGGCAGACACGGGTGTCTTCCGCCGCATGCGGTTTTCGCGCCAGATCCTGATCCTGCAGACCGGGGTCGTGGTGCTGGTGCTCGTCATCGGGCTCGCGCTGGTGAGCGTGCTGCTGTGGGGGACGCTGCGGGACCAGTACGGGCAGCGGGCGCTCGCGATCGCCCGGGCCGTTTCCAGCGACCCCGTCGTGGTGGCGAACGCGGCGGACCGGCACCCGGGCGATGATCTGGAACAGCGGGTCCGGGCCGTCACCGACCAGACCGGCGCGCTGTTCGTGGTGATCACCGACGACCACGGCATCCGGCTCGCGCACCCCGATCCCGCCGCCATCGGCAAACGGGTCAGCACCGATGCCTCGGCGGCGCTGGGTGGCCGGGAGGTGGTCAGCTCGGTGCAGAAGGGCACCCTCGGCCTGTCCGTGCGCAGCAAGACGCCCATCCGTGCGGGCAGCGGGCAGGTCGTGGGTGAGGTGAGCGTCGGCTACGAGATCGGTGCGCCGGTCGAGGAACTGGTGCGGCTGATCACGATCAGCCTGGTGTTCGCGGCGGGCGCGCTGGCACTGGGCGTGGGGGCCTCGGCCCTGCTGACGCGCCGGCTGAACCGGCTCACCCACGGTCTCGAACCGCACGAGCTGACCGAACTGCTGTACGAGCGGGAGGCCGTGTTGCACGGCATCGGTGAGGGCATGCTCGCGGTGGACGCGGCGGGCCGGGTTTCGGCACGGAACGACGAAGCCGAGCGCCTGCTGGGAAAGCCGCTCCCGGTGGGTGCGCGTGTGTCCGAATTGGACCTTTCCCCCAGGCTCGGCAAGGCGGTCGAGGAGCGGCAACCCGTGGACAACCTCCTCGCCGTGGCGGGGAACCGGGTGCTCGTGGTGAACTCGCGAGCGGTGCGCCGGGACGACCGTGATCTCGGCACCGTGCTGACCCTGCGCGACCGCACGGATCTCGACGCCCTGACCCGGGAGCTCGACGCGGTCCGGTCTCTTTCGGACGGTCTGCGGGCGCAGCGGCACGAGTTCAGCAACCGCCTCCACACTCTGTCGGGGTTGTTGCAGCTGGGGCACCACGGCGAGGCGGTCGAGTACCTGCAGACGCTGACGGAGACCGCGATCGCGCTTCCCGCCGCGATCGGCGAATCGGTGGCGGACCCCTACCTTCAGGCGCTGCTCGCGGCGAAGATCGAACAGGCCGGGGAAAAGGGCGTGACCCTGTGTCTGTCCGACGACTCGTACGTGGCCAGCCCGGTGAGCGACCCGATCACGGTGAACACCGTCGTCGGCAACCTGCTGGACAACGCACTGCACGCGGCCAGGATGGGGCCTCGCCGACCCGCCTCGGCCGAGATCGCCCTGCTGGAGGAGGGAACCAGCCTGCACGTGTCCGTTGTGGACAGCGGGGCCGGGGTGAGCGGCGAACTGTGCGAGACGCTGTTCGACGAGGGAGTGTCGACCAAGCTCGCGCCGGGCCATGGGCTCGGGCTGGCGCTGGCCAGGCAGGCGGCCCGCGTGCGCGGCGGTGACGTGTGGCTCGCCGACCCCGGCGGGGCGGACCGGGGCGCGCTGTTCGTCGCGGCCGTGCCGGGACTGTTGGACCAGGGAGGAAACTCGTGATTCGCACACTCATCGTGGACGACGACTTCCGGGTCGCCGGGGTGCACGCCGGTTTCGTCGAGGAGGTGCCGGGATTCGCCGTGGCGGGGATCGCGCACACCGCGGCCGAGGCCAGGGCGCGGGTGCGGGATCTGGCACCGGATCTGGTCCTGCTGGACGTGTACCTGCCGGACGAGTCCGGGCTGAGCCTGCTCACCGAACTGCCGGTGGACACGATCATCCTGTCCGCGGCGGCGGACACCAGGTCGATCCGGGCCGCGATCCGCGCCGGGGCGCTGAACTACCTGATCAAGCCGTTTTCCACGCGGCAGTTCGCGGAACGGCTGAACGGGTATGCGCGGTACCGCAGGCTGGTGGCCGAGGAGCGCAACCTCGCCCAGTCCGACGTCGACCGTCTCTTTCGGACTCTCCACGAGCAGGACCGGGCGGTGGCCGCGAAGGGGCAGTCGAGTGCGACCGCGCGGCTGGTGTCCGAACACCTGCGCCGCGCGGCTCGGCCGTTGTCGGCGGCCGAGATCGCGGGGGAACTCGGCGTCGCGCGCGCGACCGCCCAGCGCTACCTGACCGTGCTCGCCGAGGCGGGCGCGGTGGAAATGCGTCTGCGCTACGGCGCCACCGGGCGCCCCGAACACGAGTACACCTGGCGTTCCCCCGCTCGCCAGTCGAAGGCAGTGCCGTGAAGGAGTGCCGTGAGGGGACCCCTCACGGCCTTCGTCGGGTCAGGCGCACGCGCACGAAGGCGAGCGTGGCAACCAGGGCGAGACACCAGAGGATGCCGGTGCCGAGCCAGCCGTCCTCGCCCTCAGTCGGATCCTCCACCATGCCGAGGGTGGACAGGAGTGCGAGGAGGACCAGCGCGACGGCCAGTGTGCCGGACAGCATCCGTTTGACCTTGCCGGGTGCGGTCGCGGTGTTCACCGTCACCGGTGCGGCCGCGACGGGGCGCCGCGGAACGGCTTCGGGCGCCCGGGCGGGCAGCGCGATCACCACGCGGGCAGCGGCACCGTCGATCGGCGCGATCACGCTCGCGTCGATCGGGAACAGCGTCGGTTCGATCGGGACCGTCACCCCGTCGGTGCCGATCAGCAGCCGTCCGCCGTCGGGCCAGCACAGCAGTCCCGCGCATTCGGCGTAGCGCACGGTGCGGGCACCGGAGCCGTCGACGAGGCTGCAGCCTTCGGCGCCGATGATCAGCCCCTGCTGCGGGTCCTGCGGCGCGGGATAGCGGAGCCCGGCCAGTGCAAGGGGGGACCGCCGGATCACCTCGGGATAACCGGCCCAGTCGGCGCGCCGGCCATCCGGTACCGAGAGCAAGGCCGAGTTCAGCGCTTCCAGCGCGGTGGCGTGCACCGCTTCGGCGGTCACCTCGGCCAGTTCGGCCCGGAGCTCCTCGGCCGTGCGGGCGGGCCTGCCCATCAGCAGGTCCGCCGCGTGGCCCGGCAGGCCCGCGACCTCCGTTTCGGCCTCGGCGAGGGTGCCGTCCAGCCGGGTCCGGACCAGGTCGAGCTCCCCGGCGGAGAGCCGCCCGGCCTTTAGCTGCGCCAGTACGTCGATCACACCGCCGAGGACGGCGTCCTGTTGCTCCGGCAGTGCGTCGGCGAGTGCCGTGAGCGTCGCGGAATCCCTGCCCCACTGGGAATAGGAGGCGGTCGCCGTGTAGGAGTAACCGCCTTCCTGACGCAGACTGCGGAACAGTTCCCGCTCCAGCAGCAGGGCCAGCACACGCCCGGCCATGCCGCGCCGGATCACCGACTCGACGATCACCCGGCCCGTACCGGACTCGATGTACCCGGCGGAGGCCACCACCGGCCGGGGTTCCGGCGCCGGACGCCGCGTCCCCTCGGGCAGCGGCAGGTCCAGCTCGGTCGGCACCCGCTCACCGGCGATCCACAAAATCGCGTTCTGCCTGGTGAACCACGACCCCGCCCAGGACCGGACGTCGTCGGCCGAGATGCGGCCCACGCCGTACTCCGGGTACCCCGTCAGGCCGTATCCCTGCGCGCCGTAACGGATCCGGGCGAGCCTGCCGAGCGCACCGGGGGACCGCGCGGCGCTCTCCGTGCGCAGGATCGCCCGTTCCGTCTCCAACCGGTCCAGCGGGAGATCGGCCAGCCCGGTGCACACGCCGTGGAGGAAGGTGCTGATCTCGCTGTCCGAACCCGACGCGAAGAACTGCGTGGCCACGGCGCTGGTCAGCCCGTTCGAGTGGTATTCGGTGAGCCCGAACCGGTGCAGCGCCAGGTGCTCGACCATGTGCGTGATGCCGCTGGTGGACAGTTGCTCGTCGGCGCGGCCGACCCGGAACTGCAGGCCGGCCCGGGTGGGACCGGACCGTTTGACGAAGACGGCCTGGACGCCGTCGATCTCGATCTGCTCGATCATGTTCCTCAGCCCTTCGCCAGTGCGGCCGCGCGATGCCGTTCGAACGCCGCCGCCGGATCGCCGAAATAGGCCCATGGCTGCCTGGTGGCCAGATTTCCCACCGCACGGAAGTGCGGGGCCGCCCGGGGAAGGTCGCCGATCAGGCTGAACGCGGCGGCGAACGTGTTGTGCAGCGCGACCCAGCCGAGCCGCCGTTCGAAGACGGGGTTGAGGACCGACCACGCGGCCGCGTCCACGATCTCCTGGTGCACTTCGGGCTGCCGCAGGTAGGCGAGCCCCCGCTGGTCACCGTCGCTTCCGCTCCGGAACTCGAGCCAGCGTTCCAGGTGCCATTCGGCGATCAGCACGCCCGTCAGGCTGCCCGGCGGTGCCGCACCGGCGCATTGCCGGGTGAACTCCTGCACGGCCTCCCACGTTCCGCCCCATTTCGGGCACAGCTGCTGGAGCAGTGAACGCTGGGCGCCGAGCAGGCTCGGCTGGTGCTCGGCGAGCCGCGCGTAGCGGCGGCGCGCCTCGCTCTGCCCCAGCTCCAGGCCCATGGCCGTGGGGAGCCGCGCGGCCCAGGCCAGGTAGTTTTCCGGCTCGCGGGCGCACACGTCGATCAGCAACTGTTCGGCCTGGCGCAGGTGGCCGTGGAAGACGGCGAACTGCCCGGCGCTCACGTGGCGGGCACGGGCGCCGGTGCGCGCCTCCCAGCCGATCAGAATGTGGCGCCACGCGAGCAGAACACGAGCAAGAGAATCGTCCGGATTTCGGTCGGCGATTTCCCGGAATAGAATTTCGGAACCAGGAAAATCTCCCACGGTCGTCACGGCGAAGGCCCGGTCGTTCGGATTGGTCAGGCCGTGCAGGATCGCGGAGAGCGCGGTCCAGTCACCGGCCTGGACCAGGTTTCGCCAGTGCGCGATCTCGGGATAGGCCGCCTCCACCGCGAAAACCGGCGCGGGCAGGGGTTCAGCCAAGGGGCGACGTGCCATGCACCCTCGTCCTTCTCTCGAATCAAGCGGGGGATCGGCGCCCCGGGGAAAGGGGAAACCGGAAAACCGTTCGGCGTCGACTCGAAGGAAAAACGAGTGGTTCGGCCGCCCGGGTACAGTACCCCGCCCACCCTGCCCGCCCGGATCGCCGAGCAGGAGAACCCGAAGGTCGCCTTAGAGGAGCAGGTCGGCGAGGGTGAAGGGGTAGACGAGGGCGTCCAGGCCGATCGGGCCGTGCAGTCCCGGGGCTTCGCCGGGGCCGTGCTGGTGCACGCCGAGCCGGGGATGGAACCAGCCGGGCCTGCCCGGGATCCCGTTGTGCCTGCACACCCACAGCACCACGTCCTGGTCGGCCCATTTCGCGGGCCGGAGGGTGTTCAGCCACTGCTCGTACGGGGCGTAGACCAGTACGCGCCGGATTCCGGCGGCCTGCCGCACCGTCTTGATCCAGGTCCTGATGAACCGGTCGCCCCCTGGCTGGGTCCCGACCGCCTCGACGTCCAGCGCGGGCGCGAGCGAGCCGGGCCCGAACACGCCGAGTTGCTTGCCCAGCCGGACGCAGTGCCCGGCCTGGTCGGCGGCGGCTCCCGGCCGCGCGTAGTGCCGGATGCCGGTGCGGAGACCCGCTCCCTGGGCCGCCTCGATCTGCCGCCAGGCTCCGGTGTCGCTCCAGTTGACGTTTTCGGTGACCGTGATGGAGGCGAAGCCGACGTCGGCGGCCCGGACCGCGGCCCAGTCGGTCACGGTCGCGTGCAGCGACAGGTTGATGCCGCGCTCGGTGGCGTCCTCGGCCATTCCACCCCCCGCACTCTCCGTGACGTCGTCGCGTCACTCTAGGTGGGAATGATCCCGGACGCAGGATTGACGCGCGACCGCGCGCCGTTCACCACCTCGGGGGACGGCGGGCGGCGGGCGACGCCCGACACCTGCACCGCTCAAGAACGTGCATGACAGCCCCCGTAGGCTAATAAAGCATGAGCACCCCAGTGTTGACGGCGGTGGCCTGGCCCTATGCCAACGGCCCCCGCCACATCGGCCATGTTTCCGGCTTCGGCGTCCCGTCCGACGTCTTCTCGCGCTACCAGCGAATGGCCGGCAACCAGGTGCTCATGGTGTCCGGCACGGACGAGCACGGCACCCCCATCACCGTCCAGGCGGACAAGGAAGGGCTGACCCCGCAGCAGACGGCGGACAAGTACACCCGCCAGATCGCGCAGGACCTGCAGGGACTGGGCCTGTCCTACGACCTGTTCACCCGCACCACCACCGGCAACCACGCCGAGGTGACGCAGCAGATCTTCCTCGCGCTGTACCGCAACGGCTACGTCGTGTCGAAGACCGGGACCGGCGCCATCAGCCCGTCCACCGGCCGCACCCTGCCCGACCGCTACATCGAGGGCACCTGCCCCATCTGCGGTTACGACGGCGCCCGCGGCGACCAGTGCGACAACTGCGGCAACCAGCTCGACCCGGCCGACCTGATCAACCCGCGCTCGCGGATCAACGGCGAGACGCCGAAGTTCGTCGAGACCGAGCACCTGTTCCTGGACCTGCCCGCGTTCACCGAAACCCTCGGCAAGTGGCTGTCCACCCGCACCGACTGGCGGCCCAACGTCCTCAAGTTCACCCAGAACCTGGTGGAGGACATGCGGCCCCGGCCGATCACCCGCGACCTCGACTGGGGCGTGAAGATCCCGCTCGACGGCTGGCGCGACCAGCCGCTCAAGCGGTTCTACGTCTGGTTCGACGCGGTGATCGGCTACTTCTCGGCGAGCGTGGAGTGGGCGCGCCGCAACGGCAGGCCGGATGCCTGGCAGCAGTGGTGGACCAACCCCGACGCCCGCGGCTACTACTTCATGGGCAAGGACAACATCACCTTCCACGCCCAGATCTGGCCGGCGCTGCTGCTGGGGCACAACGGTGCCGGCGACCGGGGCGGCGAGGCCGGCCCGTACGGCACGCTGAACCTGCCGGACGAGATCGTCTCCAGCGAGTTCCTCACCATGAGCGGCTCCAAGTTCTCCACCTCGCGCGGCACCGTCATCTACGTGCACGACTTCCTGCGCGACTTCGGTCCGGACACCCTGCGCTACTTCATCTCGGTGGCCGGTCCCGAGACCCAGGACACCGACTTCACCTGGGACGAGTTCGTCCGCCGCACCAACTTCGAGCTCGCCAACGAGTGGGGCAACCTGGTCAACCGGTCCATCGCGATGGCGCACAAGAACAACGGCGCGATCCCGGCCCCGACCCGGCCCGCCGCCGCCGACGAGGAACTCAAGGCGCTGTCGCGCAAGGCGTTCGAGACGGCGGGCGGGCACCTGCAGCGCTCGCGGTTCAAGCTGGCCGCTTCCGAGGCGATGCGCGTGGTGACCGCGGCGAACCGGTACCTGTCGGACCAGGAGCCCTGGAAGCTCAAGGACGACCCGGACCGCAGGGACGCGGTCCTGCACACCGCGCTGCAGGTCGTCTCGGACGCGAACACGCTGCTCACCCCGTTCCTGCCGCATTCGGCGCAGAAGGTGCACGAGGCCCTGGGCGGCACCGGGGTGTGGGCGGCGCAGCCGCAACTGTCCGACGTCGAGGACCTCGACATCCCCGGCCGGATCAACCCGATCCTGACCGGCGACTACGCGGCCGAGCAGGCCCGGTGGCAGTCGGTGCCGATCGAGGTGGGCCGTCCGCTGGCCAAGCCGACGCCGCTGTTCGCCAAGCTCGACCCGAAGCTCGGCGAGACCGGTCCGGAGTGGGCTCCCGTCGAAGGCACCGCATAAGCGTGAGCAAGACAGAGCGGCCGCCGGTGCCGGAGCGCCTTCCGGCGCCGGTGGTTGACGCCCACACGCATCTGGACGCCTGCGGTGCGGTCACCGCCGCCGACGTCTCCGCGATGGTGGACCGTGCGCAGGCGGCCGGGGTGGACCGCGTGGTGACCGTCGCGGACGATCTCGCCGCCGCGAGGTGGGCCGCCGAAGCCTCCACATGGGACGCTCGCGTCTTCGCGGCGGTGGCGATACATCCCACGCGCACCAAGGATTTCGGCGAGCCGGAACGGTCTGAAATAGAACGTCTGGCGCGCCGGGACCGGGTGGTGGCCATCGGTGAGACGGGACTCGACTACTACTGGGACTACGCCCCGCCCGCGGCCCAGCAGGAGGCGTTCCGCTGGCACATCGATCTCGCCAAGCGGGTGGGCAAGCCGCTGATGATCCACGACCGGGACGCGCACGAGGACGTGCTCCGGATCCTGGCCGAGGAGGGCGCGCCCGAGCGCGTGGTGTTCCACTGCTTCTCGGGAGACGCGGAAATCGCGCGACGGTGCGTGGACGCCGGGTATGTCCTGTCCTTCGCGGGCACCGTGACCTTCCGTAACGCCCGCGCCTTGCAGGAGGCGGCCCGGTTGGTCCCTTCGGAGCAATTTCTGGTGGAAACGGATGCCCCCTTCCTCACTCCGCATCCGTTCCGCGGCAGGCCCAATGAGCCCTACTGCACGGCCTATACCGTGCGCTACCTGGCTGACCTGCGAGAACAGCCCGTGGAAGAGGTCGCTTCGGCGGCTTGCCGAAACGCCGAGCGCGTGTTTCGACTCCCTTCCGTCACATCGAGTTGAACGCATTGCGACATTCGAGGGGGCCGAGAGGCCGGCTGGGGGAGTGACGAACACCACGAGATTCCGGGGGGTGTTTGCGCAACCCGGTGACGTCCGTTACTGTCCCGTGATCGTACCGCCCGATTAATCGATCGGTACACGTCCGCAGCCAAGTCAGTGCAGGTCGGGTTCGGGGATGACGCAGGCTGCGGGGCCGCTAGTGCGAAAGGGAACGACCTGCTGTGACTGCTGGTAGTAGACAGGCTCAGGCGCGCTTCGACGAGACGGTGGACTGGAACGGGTCCTCCCGCGGCGGAGTGGGCACCCTGGACTGGCCGGGTCCGGACAACGACTGGGACTTCTCCGACGACCTCGCCATCACCGAGCACGACGTGCGCACGGTGCTGGGTCCCGACGCCGACGATCTGATGGCCGAGGCCGAGATCGATGTCGACGAGTTGATCCGGCTCATCAACGCCGAAACGACGATGCTGCCCACGCTCGCGCTCCCGGACGAGGTGTCCGAGGACCGCACGGCGAGCAGTGAGGCGGGCGAGGGCGAGGAGGAGCCCGAGCGGGCTCTGGTCTCGGCCGTGAAGACCTGGAAGCGGCGGTTCCTCCGCGGCTCGGTCTTGGCGCTGCTGATCAGCCTGACCGGTGGCGGTGCGGCCGCGCTGGCGATGAACAAGAGCGTGACGGTCGATGTCGACGGTCACACGCAGACGGTGCACAGCTTCGGCAAGACGGTCGGCGAGGTTCTCGCGGACGCCGGTCTCACCGTCGGCGAACACGACGCCCTGTCCCCGTCGCCGCAGGCGCCGGTCGGTGACGGCGGTGTCATCAAGCTGGAGCGGGGCCGCCACCTGACCCTGGTCGTGGACGGTGTCGCGAGCGACTCCTGGGTCCGCGCGAGCAACCTCGCCCAGGCGCTCGACCAGCTCGGGCTGGCCAACCACTTCGGTCCCGGCACCTGGTTCTCCATGCCGAAGGACGGTGAGCTGTCGCTTTCCGGCGCCACCGTCGAGGTCAAGACCCTCAAGCACGTCACCGTCTTCGACGGCGACTCCGCGCCCCGCCAGGTCACCTCGACCGCGGTGACGGCGGAGGAGTTCCTCAAGGAGCAGAACCTCAGCCTGGGGCCGGATGACGCGGTCGACGGTGGTGTGCAGTTCAAGTTGGCCGATGGCGCCGAGGTGCACATCAGCCGCACCGGTGTTTCGGTGATCAACCAGGAAGAGGACGTCGACCCGCCGGTTCAGCAGGTCAAGGACTCGACCCTGGATGCGGGCAAGCAGGTTGTGGACGATCCCGGTGCGCCCGGCAAGCAGCTGGTGACCTATCGGATCACGAAGAAGAACGGCAAGGAAACCGCCCGGCAGCAGCTCTCGGTCAAGGTGCTGACCGATGCCAAGCCGAAGATCGTCCGGATCGGCACCAAACAGCCCGTCGTCAGCGACGGAGCGGCCTGGGACCGCATCGCGGCGTGCGAGTCCGGCGGCAACTGGGCGACCAACACCGGCAACGGCTACTACGGCGGTCTCCAGTTCGACCAGCAGACCTGGCTCGCCTACGGCGGCGGGGCGTACGCCCAGTACCCGAACCAGGCCACCCGCGAGCAGCAGATCGCGATCGCGACCAAGGTGCGCGACGCGCGCGGCGGCTACAGCGCCTGGCCGGTCTGCGGCGCCCGGGCCTGATCCGGATGACCCTGAAGGACACCTTCAGGGTCATGAACGCCCTCAAGGTCGCCTTGGGGGCACCGCCCTGGCCGACTCGGCCTGAACTGACAGTAGAGTTCCGGGCGTGACTACGCTGCTCGGGCCCGCCGAGATCCGTGGGCTGGCCGCCGAGCTGGAGGTGCGGCCGACCAAGAAGCTCGGCCAGAACTTCGTGCACGACCCGAACACCGTCCGGCGGATCGTGGAACTGGCCGGGGTCGCCCCCGGCGACTCCGTACTGGAGGTCGGTCCCGGGCTCGGCTCGCTGACCCTGGGCCTGCTGGCCGCGGGGGCGCGGGTGTCGGCCGTGGAGATCGATCCGGTCCTGGCCGGGCGGCTGCCCGCCACCGCCGCCGAACACGCGCCCGAAGCGGCGTCGCGGCTGACCGTGCTGACCCGCGACGCGCTGAAGCTGCGGGCGGACGAACTGCCGGTACCGCCGTCCACCCTGGTCGCCAATCTGCCCTACAACGTGGCCGTGCCGGTGGTGCTGCACCTGCTGGCCGAACTGCCTTCGCTGGCCAGTGCGCTGGTCATGGTCCAGACCGAGGTCGCCGACCGGATGGCGGCCGGGCCGGGCAGCCGGATCTACGGCGTACCGAGCGTGAAGCTCGCCTGGTACGGCCACACGCGCAAGGTCGCCCCGGTGCCCCGCTCGGTGTTCTGGCCCGTGCCGAACGTCGATTCCGCGCTGGTGGCCTTCGAACGGGCCGCCGAACCGGTCTCGACGGCCGATCGAGCGGCCGTGTTCGCGGTGATCGACGCCGCGTTCGCGCAGCGGCGCAAGACGCTGCGGGCCGCGCTCGCCTCGTGGGCCGGTTCGGCCGAGCGCGCGGGTGCGCTACTCCAAGCGGCGGGCGTCGACCCGGGCACCCGGGGAGAGCAGTTGACGGTCGGTGATTTCGCCCGGATCGCGGAACGTAGGGCCTTACCGCCGTCCGTGTGACCTTCGGATGTGATCTGTCCCCTGGGGCTTGCGCTTGCCTGGTCGCGTCCGTTCTACTCTTTACGTATCCATCCCGAGCGACTGAGAGACCTGGCTCGCCGAAGTCGCAGCAACCACCCGCCGGGCAGGTGCTACCGCCAGGATCGATGGAGGATTCTGTGTATCGCACGCGAATGCTCACCAGGCGCCGAGTCGTCGATGAGTGCCGCCGGAGCGTCTGCGCATGTCGTCGCTGACCGTTTTCACTAGCTGAAATTCGTTCACCCTTCGCCGACCGTCCACAATGGACGGTCCCTTGTGCTGACGACTGTTCGCGCCCGGATCTTGCCGGCGCTCGTCCTGTGGAGCTGTTGTGATCACTCTCGAAAAGCTGACCAAGTCCTTTCCCGGTAACCCGTCTCCGGTGCTCGCTCTGCGGGAAGTGAGCCTCGAGATCGGCGCCGGTTCGCTGTACGGCGTGTTCGGTCCCGCCGAGGCGGGGAAGTCGACACTGGCCCGCTGCATCGCGTTGCAGGAGAAGCCGGACCGCGGGACGGTGCGGCTGGATGGGCTGAACACGGCCGCGCTGGACGGCCGCAGGCTGCGCGAGGTGCGGCGCCAGGTGGCGGTGCTCAACCCGGTGCTGCACGAGGAGCGCACCGCGGCCGGGAACGTGGCCGCTCCGCTCGAACAGCTCGGGGTGGACGGCCCGCAGCGGCGGAGCCGCGTCGGACGGCTGCTCGACGTGGCCGGGCTGACGCAGCGTGCCGCGCAGCGGCCGGGTGAGCTGACCCCCGGGCAGCGGCGCCGGGTCGCGCTGGCGCGTGCCCTGGTCTCCGGGCCCGCCGTGCTGCTCGCCGACGACCCCACCGCCGGAGTGGCGCCCGAGGAGGCGGGCGGCGTGCTCGCCGTGCTCGACCGCGCCCGTGCCGAACTCGGGGTGACGGTGCTGCTGACCACCCAGGACGCGGGTGTGGTGCGCCGGGTCTGCGACGAGGTCGCGGTGCTGGACTCGGGCCGGGTCGTGGAGTCGGGCGCCCTGCTGAACCTGCTCGCCACCCCGGACAGCCGGATCGCCGAGACCCTGCTGCCCGCCGTCGAGACGCCGCGTGCCCAGGCCGCGAGCTACGACCGGGCGGCCGACGTGGTGCTGATCGGTTTCGCCGCCGTCGGTGCGCTGCTGCCGGAGGCCTCCACCCGGTTCGACGTCGACCTCGCCACCATCGGCGGCGGCCTGACCCGGGTCGGCGACACCCCGGTGGCGCGCTTCCGGGTCGGCGTGCGCGGCGGTCAGGCCGACGCGGCTCTGGCGTGGATCGGCGACCGCGGCGCCCACGTCACCCGGCTCGCCGACGGCCCGAAGCGCCTCGTCGCCGCCTGAGGCAGTGCCGTGAGGGGGTCCCTCACGGCCGTCAGGTAGCCGCCGGGGTGGCGGTCCGGGGGCGGGTGACGAGGGCGCCGATGGCGAGGGCCGCGAGGCCGACGATCGCACCGGCCCAGCCGTTCGCGACCGCGTAGCCGTGCACGGTGGCGCCGACCGCACCGAGTCCGGAGGCTGAGGCGGTCGCACTCGCCGCGATGGTGTTGAGCGACGCGGTGCCCAGTGAGGCTCCGGCCTGCTGCGAGGTGGTGATGAACGCCGACGCCACCCCGGCGTCTCGCTCGCCGACACCGACCGTGGCGATGTTCATCACCGTGGGCATCGCCAGCCCGGCCCCGGCGCCGAGGACGAGTTCGACCGGCAGGATCAGGCCCCAGTACGAGGAGGCCGGGCTCAGCTGGGTGAGCGTCAGCAGTCCCGTTGCCATCAGTAGCAGGCCGGTCACCAACAGCGGTCGCGGTCCGGTGCGGGGCAGGATGCGGCGCGTGATCAGCGTGGACACCAGCACGTTGCCCAGCAGGAACGGCAGGAACGCCAGTCCCGCGGTGAACGCGCCGTAGTGCATGATCGCCTGCAGCTGGTAGGTCAGGAACAGGAACATGCCGAACATCCCGAACGCGGCCGCGGCGATGCTCAGGTAGGCGCCGGTTCGGGTGCGGTCGGCGAGGATGCGCAGGGGCAGCAGCGGGTTGGCCACGCGGGCCTGCCGGAGGACGAACGCCGCCAGCAGCACCAGCGCGGTGCCGAGCAGCCCGAGCACAAGGCCGGAACCCCAGCCGCGAGTGGCCACTTCGGACAGTGCGTAGACGAGGGCGACGATGCCGCCGCTGCCGAGGAGCGCACTGATCCAGTCCAATCGCGTCTCGCGGTGTCCCGCCACGGAGGGCAGCACGAACCAGCCCGCGAGCCCGGCCGCCACCGCGACCGGGAGGTTGACGTAGAGGCACCAGCGCCAGTTCAGGTACTCGGCGAGCGCGCCGCCCGTGATGAGCCCGGCGGCGGCACCGGACATCATGATCGCGCTGTAGATCCCGAACGCCTTCGCCCGTTCCTTCGTCTCGGTGAACGTGATGGTGAGCAGGGAAAGCGTTGACGGTGCGAGCAGTGCGGCGAACACTCCCTGCGCGGCACGGGCGGCCATCAGCATGCCGGGTCCGGTCGCCGCGCCGCCGACGGCGGAGGCGATCGCGAAGCCGAGTGCGCCAACGATCAGGGTGTTCTTGCGGCCGAGCCGGTCGGCGAGGCGGCCGCCGAGCAGCAGCAGCCCGCCGAAGGCCAGCGTGTAGGCGCTGATGGTCCACTGGCGTGCCGCGTCGGACATGCCGAGGTCGTGCTGGGCCGAGGGCAGCGCGATATTGACGATCGTGGTGTCGATGATGACCAGCAGTTGGGCCAGTCCGATCACGGCCAGCGCCCACCACCGGCGCCGGTCCGCGGGCGCCTCGGAGCGCGCGGGAACAGTGGTTGTCATGGTCGATCCCCTCAGGAAGTAAGCTTGAAAACAACCATTACTTGACGGCCGACAAGTTAACTGGCTAGCCGTAAGGTAAGCTCTAACTAGTCGGCCGTCAAGTTAGTTTGAGAAGATCCTTAGGAAGGACGGCGATGGCGGGGCGTCGCAGCGACACCAGGGAGCGCATCCAGCAGGTCGCGCTCGAGTTGTTCGTCGAGCGGGGGTACGAGCAGACCTCCCTGCGGGAGATCGCCGAACGGCTCGATGTCACCAAGGCGGCGCTCTACTACCACTTCCGCACCAAGGAGGACATCGTCGCGAGCCTGCTCGACGACCTCGCCGCCTCGCTGGACGAAGTGCTCGCCTGGGCCCGGACCCAGCAGGATCCGGACCCCGCGCGGGCGGAGCTGATACGCAGACTCGCCCGGCTCGTGGAGGGCCAGTTCGGCCCCGTGATGCGGTTCATGCAGGACAACCAGCCCGCGCTGAAGGACTTCCACGACCGCAACCCGCTTGTGGGCCGGATGAAGGAGTTGTTCGGGATCATCACGGCGGGAATGGACGACCCGGCGGCGAAGCTGCGGGCCCGGCTCGCGCTCGCGGCGCTGATGATCGGCAACAGCCCGCAGTTCCAGGAAGAGGACCAGGACGCCGACCACGCGGAGGTCGCGCTGCGGGTCGCGCTGGAACTTGTTTCTCCTCATGAGCGGCCCTCCGGGGCGGCCACGTAGTCTTGAGCCCGTGCTAGCCGTCGTACCCCCACCGGTCACCGTCCGGGTGCCCTCCAAGATAAATCTGCACCTGTCGGTCGGTGATCTCCGCGAGGACGGTTTCCACGACCTGACCACCGTGTTCCACGCCCTGTCGCTGACCGACGAGGTCACCGTCGCCGTCGCCGAGGAGCCCGGCGTCGAGGTCTACGGCGAGGGTGAGGCCTCCGTGCCCACCGGCGCGAACAACCTGGCCTGGCGTGCGGTGCAGGCGCTCGCCGCGCACGTCGGCAAGCCCGACCCGAAGGTGCGGGTGGTGCTGCGCAAGGGCATCCCGGTCGCCGGGGGCATGGCGGGCGGCAGTGCGGACGCGGCGGGCACCCTGGTCGCGCTGACCGCGCTGTGGAAGCTCGACCTCGGTCGCGACGAGCTCGCCGGGATCGCCGCGAAGCTGGGCAGCGACGTCCCGTTCGCGCTCTACGGGGGCACCGCGCTGGGCACCGGCCGCGGTGAGCAGCTCGTGCCGGTGCTGTCCCGCCACACCTTCCACTGGGTCCTCGCCTTCGACCAGCGCGGCCTGTCCACGCCCCGGGTGTACGAGGAGCTGGACCGCCTGCGCGAGATCGGCGATCCGCCGCGCGTCGGCTCGCACGCACCCGTGGTCGAGGCGCTGGCCTCCGGTGATCCGCGGCAGCTCGCCCTCCTGCTCGGCAACGACCTCCAGGCGGCCGCGGTTTCGCTGCGGCCGGGCCTGCGCCGCACCCTGCGCGCCGGGGTGAACGCCGGTGCCCTCGCCGGTACCGTCTCCGGATCCGGGCCGACCTGTGCGTTCCTGTGCGCCGACGCGGAATCGGCGCTCGCGGTCGCCGCCGAACTGGCCGGCGCCGGGGTCTGCCGCACCGTCCGTGTGGCGCACGGCCCGGTTCCCGGTGCGCGGCTCGCCGGGGGCGAAGACCTCAACCGTCCTACTCCTCCGCAGGTGCACGCCTGATGGCCAATCTGATCAACCTGGAAGCGGTCGGCAAGTCCTACGGGGTCCGCCCGTTGCTCGACGGGGTGTCGCTCGGCGTTGCCGAGGGTGACCGGATCGGCGTGGTCGGTCTCAACGGGGGTGGCAAGACCACGCTGCTCGAGGTGCTCGCCGGGATCGCCGAACCCGATTCCGGCCGGGTGAGCCGCGTGCGGGACCTGCGGATGGCCGTGGTCACCCAGCGCACGGAACTGGCCGAGGGCAGCACGGTGCGTGATGCGGTGCTGTCCCACTACTCGGCCGAGCACGAGTGGGCCGCCGACGCCCGCGTACGGTCCATTGTGGACGGGCTGGGCATCACCGCGCTCGGCCTGGACTCGCCGACCGCGAACCTCTCCGGTGGGGAGCGGCGCCGCATCGCGCTGGCCGCCGCACTGGTCGGCGACCTCGACCTGATCGTGCTGGACGAACCGACGAACCACCTCGACGTGGAAGGCGTGCGGTGGCTCGCCGAGCATCTGCTGGCCCGCCGGACCGCGCTGGTCGTGGTCACCCACGACCGCTGGTTCCTCGACACCGTGTGCTCCCGCACCTGGGAGGTCGCGAACGGCCGGGTCGAGCAGTACGACGGCGGGTACGCGGACTGGGTGTTCGCGCGGGCGGAACGGGCCCGGCTCGCCGCCACCGCCGAGGAGAAGCGGCAGAACCTGGCGCGCAAGGAACTTGCCTGGCTGCAGCGGGGCGCGAAGGCCCGGACGTCGAAACCGCGCTACCGGATCGAAGCGGCCGAAGCGCTCATCGCCGACGTGCCGGAACCCCGTGATTCGGTGGAGCTGGTCACCTTCGCCCGCCGCCGTCTCGGAAAAACGGTGCTGGAACTGGAAGACGTCACGCTGCGGGCGGGCGAGAAGCCGGTGCTGGACCACACCACCTGGCGGATCGGCCCCGGCGACCGGATCGGTCTCGTCGGCGTCAACGGCTCGGGCAAGACCACGCTGCTGAAGCTGCTGGCCGGGGAATCGGAGCCGGAGCAGGGTCGGCGCATCGAGGGCAAGACCGTGCGGCTGGCGCACCTGTCGCAGGAACTGGAGGACCTGCCGGGACAGTTGCGGGTGCTCGAAGCCGTCGAAGAGATCTCCGGCCGGGTCGTGCTGGGCAAGCAGGAGATGTCGGCCTCGCAGCTCGCCGAACGCCTTGGCTTCCCCGCGGCCCGGCAGTGGACGCCGGTCGACGACCTCTCGGGCGGGGAGCGGCGTCGTCTGCAGCTCGCCCGGCTCCTGATGGGCGAGCCCAACGTGCTGCTGCTCGACGAGCCCACCAATGATCTCGACATCGACACGCTGCAGCAACTGGAGGACATGCTCGATTCGTGGCCGGGCACCCTCGTGGTGGTCTCGCACGACCGCTACCTCGTCGAGCGCGTCTGCGACGCGGTCTACGCGCTGCTGGGCGACGGCCGCATCACGCACCTGCCCGGCGGGATCGACGAGTACCTCCGGCGCCGCCAGGCGAGTATCGCAGCCGCGGCCGGACCCGCCCCGGCGGTCTCCGGTGGCGAGCAGAAGCGCTCCAGCGCGGCCGAGCACCGGGCCGCGATGAAGGAACTGTCGCGGCTGGAGCGCAGGCTCGACCAGTTGCACGCGCGGGAGGCCGAGTTGCACGAACAGCTCGTGCTGCACGCGACCAATCCGGAGAAGCTCGTCGAGCTCAACTCGGAACTCAAGGCCGTGCGGACCGAAAAGGACGAGGTCGAGGCGCGATGGCTGGAGACCTCGGAACTGCTCGACTGATCAGCCCGGAGTTCGCCGGCCGCCGGGAGGAGTCGGCCCGGCTGACCGGGCTGTTCCGCGCGGTCGCCGAGGGCGGGGTGGCGACCGTCGTGATCGGCGGTGAGGCCGGTGTGGGCAAGTCCCGCCTGGTGGCCGAGTTCACCCGGGGCCTCGGCGCGCGCGTCCTGCTCGGCGGGTGTGTCGAGCTGGGAGCCGAGGGCCTGCCGTTCGCGCCGTTCGTCACCGCCCTGCGGGACTGCGCCGGCGAGGTCCCGGACGAGTCGCGCCGGAGCCTCGCGCCGGTGTTGCCGGTGCTCGGGCCGCCGGAAACCGGCGAAGACGCCCGCTGGGGCCTCTTCGAGGGCGTGCTCGCGCTGTTGGGCGGGATGGCCACCGCCCGGCCCGTGGTGCTGGTGGTCGAGGACGCGCACTGGGCCGACGCCTCCAGTCTCGACCTGATCGAGTTCCTGGTGCGCAACCAGTCCGCGGTACCGGGCTCGATGATCGTGGTGACCCACCGCACTGAGGAGACCCGCCGGGGGCAGCCGCTGCGGCGCCTGCTCACTGGTCTGGACCGGGTGCCGTGGACCACTCGCCTCCCGCTGGGGCGCCTCGGTCGCCGGGCCGTGGTCTCGCAGCTGCGCGGGATTCTCGGGCGTGAGCCGGATCCGCTGCTGGCGCAGGAGATCCACCGTCGCAGCGAGGGGAACCCGCTTTTCGTGGAGGCGCTGGCGGAGACCGGCACCGACGGGGTGCCGTCCTCGCTCGAGGACCTCCTGCTGTCCACAGTGGATCGTCTGGCGCCGGATCCGGCGCAGCTGGTGCGGGTCGCGGCGGTCGCGTCGGGCCCGGTGCGGGACGCGACGCTGGGTCTGGTGACCGGTTTCGGCGCGGACCGCCTGTCCGCCGCGCTCCGCGTGGCGGTGGACGCGAGCGTGCTGACCGTCGCCGGTGACGCCTACGTCTTCCGGCACGCCCTGATCGGCGAGGCGGTGTACCACGGGCTGCTTCCGGGGGAGCGGGTGGACCTGCATGCCCGGTACGCAAAGGCGCTGGAGGACAACGAATCCGCGCTGGCCGGACTGGCGCACCACCGGTACGAGGCCCGCGACTTCCCGGGTGCGCTCACGGCAGCCTTCGAAGCGGCGTGGGCGGCGCGCGATGCGCTGGCCTACACCGAGCAGTTCCAGTTGTTGGAACGGGTGCTCCGACTGTGGGAGGTGGTTCCGGACAGCGCCCCGCTGCTGGGCATCGATCACCTGACGCTGCTCGAACACGCCGTCGAGGTGGCGCTACGGGCAGGCGAGTACGCGCGCGGCGAACGACTCGCCACCGCCGCATTGTCCGAAGTGGACCACGCGGAGGGGGTGCGGGTCGCCATCCTGCTGGAGCAGCGGGCGCGGCTGCGCGCCCAGCTCGGCCTGCCGGAGGCGCTCGAAGACCACCGGGCCGCGGTGCGCACCGCCCCGGACGGTCATCCGGCGCGGCCCTACCTGCTGAACTCACTGGCTGCGCGCCTGATGGACATCCCCGATCCCGAGGCCCGCGAGGTCGTGCGGGAGGCGCTCGCCGCCGCGCGCCGGTCGTACGACGAGGTGGCCGAGGTGCAGGCGCTGATCACCCTGGCCGTGCTGGATGCGCGGCTCGGCGACCTCGACGCCCAGCTTCCGCGCCTGGCCCGGGCCCGGGCGCTGGCCGAAGGGATGAACACTCCCCGCCTCCGGCTCCGGGCACTGCACGCGGAATCCTCCCTGTTGCAGGCCTTCGGCCGCCTCGACGCCGCGATCTCCACGGCCAGGGCCGGGCTCGCCGTCGCCCGCGAAACCGGGCTCGCGCGGGGGTGCGGGCACGAGCACGCGATCGATCTGGTGGGCGCGCTGATCTCCAGCGGTGACTGGGATGAGGCACTGGAATCGGCCGAGCACGCACTGGAACTCGCCCCGCCGCCGGCCCATCTGGCACACCTGTTGTGTCTCAAGGGTTTCCTCGCCCTGCAGCGCGGGGACCTCGACGCGGCCTCGGCGTTGGTGGACCGGGCACGCGAACTGGGGGGCGAAGGCGGCGCATTCACCCAGGGCCTGCTGTTCCTCGCCCGGCTGGAGGCGGATCTCGCGCTCGCCCGGGATCGGCCGGAAGAGGCTCGCGAGGTGGTGCGGCAGGCGTTGACTGCGCCGTTCATCCTCACCTCGCACCGCTTCACCTGGCCGTTGCTGGTGCTCGGCGCCCGCGCCGGGTTCACCGGGCCGATGCCGGAACCGCGCGTCGCCGGACCGGTCCAGCGTGCCTGGTCGCTCACCTTCGAGGCCGAGCGAAGCCGTTCGCGGGCGGCCTGGGCGGAAGCGGTGGATGCGTGGGAAGAGCTCGGACAGCCGCTGCGCATCGCGCAGGCGCAGTACGGGCTGGCGGAAGCCGCGCTGGGCGCCGGGGACCGGGAAGCGGCGGAGACGGCGCTCCGCCGGGCGGCCGGGCTCACCGAACGGCTCGGCGCGCGGCTGCTGGGCGACCGGCTCGCCGATCTCGCCCGGCGGGCCCGCATCCCCGTCACCACCAAGCAGGTCCCACGGTTCGGGCTCACCCCGCGCGAGTCCGAGATCCTCCGCCTGGTCGCCGACGGCCTCGGCAACCGGGAGATCGCGGAGCGGCTGTTCATCTCGGCGAAGACCGCGAGCGTGCACGTGTCGAACATCCTCGGCAAGCTCGGTGTGCGCAACCGGGTGGCCGCGGCGGCCACCGCCCGTCGCCTCGGCATCGTGCCCTGACGGGGCTTTACTGGAAACGCCCCGATTTGTCGGGGGCCGGTGCCAGAATCCCGGGACATGGCAACGCTTCGAGAACTGGCGGACCGGATGGTGGCGCTGGGCATGGTGGCGGAGGAGCAGGCCGCCGCGGTGCTGGCCGACATCGGCCGGTGGCGGGAAGAACATCTGGATGAGCAGTTGGACGAACGCGACCTCTTCGGTTGGCTTCCGGAGTTCGGTATCGCGGTTTCGGTGCACGGCGAAGACGTCGACTTCGTCGAGGACTACTACCGCTCCCTGCTCGAGGAGACGGTGACCGCGTGCACCGGCGGGGCGATGGTCATCACCGGCGTCCGGTTGCTGAGGGACGAGGACTTTGGCGAATTCCTGTACTTCCTCCGCGACGGCGAGCCGGTCTGGTGGCACGTCGAGCACGAGTCCGACGACTACGTGGACCAGATGGCGGTGTTCGAGCAGTTCGGCGATCTGGATCCGGGCGGTGACGATCCGCGCGGGTTCTACCAACTGCTTCGGAAGAAGCACGAATCCTGTCAGGACGACGTGTATGTCCTGGCCACACCGGAGCAGGCGAGGGCGCTGCGTGACGAGTTCGGTCTCGACTTCTGCGGACTGGACGCGGACCGCAGCGACTCGATTGTCCGGGCCGACAGGTTCCTCGGCTCCTGGCTGTCCGAAATGGACGATGCTCTGGCCGCGTGGCGCGCCCGGTTCCTGCCCGGGGATTTCCCGTTCGATTTCTCTTTCGAATCACTGACGGCGCTGGGACGGCTCCTGCTCGCCCGGTTCGACGGCTGGTCCGCGGTTAAGCGGGCCGCCGAGGAACCGTTCGTCTCGGGGGCGGTCCGCTACCTGGGGGAGACACTGATCCGGGCCGTGCCCTGCCGGTGGAGTTGCTGGTACGTGGAGGATGAGCCGGTTCTGGAGATCGTGTCCGACACGCCGGCCGCCTTCCGCGCGAGTGTGGTTCCGCTGGCCGCCCTCGCCCGTGCCGCCGGGGACCGTGACCCCGGCGCTCTTGACACGCCGGTCGAGGAGTTGCGTGACGCGGTCGACCAGTACGTGAGGATGCAGCGTCTCCTCAGCGCCGAAGTTCCTTAGCGACGGTTACCGGATCTCGTTGCCGGGGTGTTCGTCGTCGTAGGCCCGGCGGGCCCGCGCGATGATCTCCCGGTGGGCGAGTGACCAGTCGGCGAGCGACTTGACCAGGTGCGTGAGGCTCGTTCCCATCGGGGTCAACCGGTAGTCGACCTGGGCCGGAACGGTCGGATAGACGGTACGGACCACGAGTCCGTCGCGTTCCAGGCGGCGCACGGTGAGGGTGAGCATGCGCTGCGAGATGCCGTCGATCGCCCGTTGCAGCTGCCGGAACCGGCGCGGCCCGGCCGCGAGTTCGACGATGACGAGCACCGACCACTTGTCTCCGACCCGGTCGAGGACGTCACGGATGCCGCAGTCGGGATGGTCCGCCCGCCCGCACGGGTCCAGGTCGGCGGGTGCGGCGGTTACCCCGGTGTGCGTGGGTGACATCGAACTGCCTCCTTTTGGCGGCACGACGGATCGGTCAGGATCCGATCGTAGTTACCGAAGAGAACCACGAAGGAGACGACGAACATCATGATCCTGGTGACTGGGGCCAACGGGCACCTTGCCTCCCGCACACTGGCCGAGCTCCGGGCGAGAGGAGCAACGGCGGCCGGTGGCAGCCGCACCCCTGGAGAAGGCGTGCGCCACCTCGACTTCGAGGCTCCGGCCAGTCTCGATCTCCGCGGAGTTTCCACCCTCGTGCTGGTCTCGGCCGGTTACGGCGAGGACGATGAGGTGATCGCGCGCCATGCTGCGGTCATCGGCGCGGCCTCGCGGGACGGGGTCGGGCATGTTGTCTACACCAGCCTGACCGGAGCCGGTGACCATCTCGGGTTCGCGCTCGCGCACCGGGCGACCGAACGGCTCCTCACCGAGAGCGGGTTGGGCTGGACGATCCTCCGCAACGGCCTGTACGCCGAACTGTTCGGCGGCCTGCTGATGTGGGCGGGCGGTGGCCTGGAGTCGGCGTTCGGCACCGGCGCGTTGTCGGCGGTGGCTCGCGGGGATCTGGCCACCGCGGCGGCGGTCGTCGCCGCCGAGCCCGGACCGCATCAGGGGAAGATCTACGACCTGACCGGCGAACCCATCACCGCCGTGGACGTGGCCGAACGGCTCGGCGTCGCCCATCGCACGATCGGCCTGGGTGACTACCGGTCCCGCCTGCTCGCCTCGGCGGGCCTGCTGCCCTTCCAGCCGCCCATGCTGGTGTCGATCGCGACCGGTGTCCGCCACGGTTTCCTGGCCAATCCCGGCCCGGATCTGCGCACCCTGCTCGGGCGGCCGCCGATCGATGCGCTGACCGTCGCCGCGGACATCGCCGCCGCGCTGCGTCCCGTGTCCGAGCCCGCGCCCGCCCGGCCTTAGGCCGGTCCCGGTGCCGAAATAGGGCTTGTGCCCGAGGTGGGTGGGCGGGTCTTAGGGTGAGGCTCGGGGTATGGAGATCTTGGGCATCGCAGGGAGCCTGCGAAGGGAATCGTTCAACCGGAAACTGCTCGAAGCCGCGCGGTACGAACTGCCGGACGGCCTCGCCTGGCGCACCTGGGACCAGTTGGCCGAGGTCCCGCCTTTCGACGAGGAGGCCGAGCAGGGGCCTGTGCCGCCTTCGGTCGCGGGCCTGCGAGCCGCGATCGCCGCCGCGGACCGGGTGCTGATCGCGACCCCGGAGTACAACGGCTCCGTCCCCGGGCAGCTGAAGAACGCCATCGACTGGGCCTCCCGCCCCTACGGCGAGAGCGTGCTCAAGGGAAAACGGATCGCGGTCATCGGCACGAGCCCCAACTCGTACGGTGCCGTGCGGGCCCAGGCGGATCTGCGCCGGGTGCTGTCGGTGGCCGGGGCGGACGTGGTGGACGCCGAACTGCCCGTACCGGACGCGCCCCGTCAGTTCGACGAGCACGGGCGCCTGCTCGACTACGAACTGCGGGCGGGCCTGCGCAAACTGCTCGACCTGCTGGCGGGCACCAGATGACGGCCACGGTAGCGGTGGAGAGGACCCGCTGGGGCGCGGTGGTCGCGGCTCGGTCCCGCGCTCGGCTCGCTCGCGTGGACCTGGACCGGCGGTGGTGCTGCGGGATTCCGGCTGGGCGCGCTGGCCGTGGTCCTGCTCACCGCCACCGGGACCGTCGCGACCGGGCTGGCCTGGCGCCGCGAGTACCGCTTAGCGGCCGGGTGACCAGCGGGAACTTCGCCGCGCGACCCACTCAGCGGCTAGCCCGGCAGCGTTCGTGCTCAGGGCTGAGCCGCAGGGTCGTGGCCGCGGCTGCGGTCGCCGAGGAGTTGCACTTCGGCCGGGCCGCCCAGCGCCTGGGCATCGCCCCGCCGCCGCTGTCGCGGACGATCACCCGACTCGAGCAACGGCTCGGGGTCGCGTTGTTGGAACGCACCAGCCGCAAGGTCTCGCTCACCGAGGCTGGGTCGGTTCTGCCGGCTGAAGGCCGGGGGATCCTTGGTGCGCTGAGCGCAGCCGAGCGGCGCACCCGGCGTGCCGCGACAAGTCGGCCCTCGCTCGTCCTGGCCACCAAGGCTGGCGCATCCGGCGAACTGCTGGCGAAGTTGCTCGACGCGTACGCCGCCGAGCCGGGTGCCGTCGCCGTCGACCTGCTGCTCTGCGAATCGCAGCCACAGCAAACGCTGCATGATGGCCAGGCCGACGTGGCACTGTTGCATCAACCCTTCGACTCGACGGCCGAACTCGACACCGAAATTCTGAACACCGAGGGACAGGTCGCCATTCTTCCCACCTCGCATCCGCTCGCCGGCAGATCCCACGTCCGGATGGCGGATGTCAGTTCACTGCCGGACCTCCCGCTTGCCCGCTGGCCCGGCCCCGACGGCGCCTATCCGGAGGGCCCCGGCGCGGAAGTACGCAACCAGACGCAGCTTTTCCAGCTGATCGCGCTCGGCCGCACCACCGTGGTCATGCCCGAATCCTGCCGCGCCAACCCGCTCGAAGGTCTGGCCGCCGTGCCGGTTCTGGACGCGCCGACCGTGACGACAGTCATCGCCTGGCCGCCACACAGCCGCTCCCGGGCACTCGCCGATCTGGTCCGCGTGGCCACACGCCTCTGAGGGGTACGAACCGAACCGACAGGAGCGGGCCGCCCGCTTCGGCACAGCCTGGAACCCGGCTGTCTCGCGGACCTCAACCCTGCTCGACCAGCCAAGTTGCCGAAACGCTCAGGATTCGTGTGCATGATCAACTACGGGCTCTAAGGTATGCCGCATGAGTCGGTTCGTGGACACACTTGTCGCCACCGCCAACGGAGGCGGGCAGTTGCGGGGAATGGTCACCGGGGAGCCCAAGGAACCGGTCCGGCGGACTTGGGCGGAAGTCCACGAGCAGGCCAGGCGCCTCGCCGGAGGACTGGTCGAGGGCGGTCTCCGGCCCGGCAGCGCGGTGGCGGTACTGGCCGCCGCGCCCGCGCTCATCGCGCCGACGGTGCAGGGCGTGTGGCTGGCGGGCGGCAGCGTCACCATGCTGCACCAGCCGACCCCCCGCACCGATCTGGCGCTCTGGGCCGAGGACACGGTCAAGGTGCTCCGCATGATCGGCTCCAGCCTGGTCGTGCTCGGCGAGCCGTTCGACGCGCTGGCCCCGGTGCTGACCGAGCACGGGATCGGCTACCGCCTGATCAGTGACCTGCTCGACGCCGAGCCGATCGCCGAGCCGGTGCCGTCGGGGGAGGACGATCTGGCGCTGCTGCAGTTGACGAGCGGGTCGACGGCGGAGCCGAAGGCCGTGCGCATCACCCACGGCAACCTGTACACCAACGTCAAGGCCATGGTCGAGCGCGCCGAGTTCGAGTTCGACAAGGACGTCATGGTGTCGTGGCTGCCCACCTTCCACGACATGGGCATGGTCGGCTTCCTGACCGTGCCGATGACCTTCGGGGTCGAACTGGTCAAGATCACCCCGGTGGAGTTCCTGTCCGGGCCGCTGATCTGGCCGGGGCTGATCAGCAAGTACCGGGCGACCACCACCGCCGCGCCCAACTTCGCCTACGCCATCGTCGGACGGCGTCTGGCGAAGGTCGAGGACGACGACGCCTACGACCTGTCCACCCTGCGCATCGCCCTCAACGGCGCCGAGCCCATCGACGAGACCGCGGTGAAGACGTTCACCGACGCCGGGGCCCGGTTCAAGATGCCCGCGGAATGCGTCTTCCCCGCCTACGGCATGGCGGAGGCGACGCTCGCGGTGTCCTTCGCCCCGCTGTTCACCGGCCTGACCCTGGACGTGGTCGAGGCGCACGCACTCGAGGCCGACAACCGGGCGGTCCCGGTGCCGGAGGGCGACCCGCGACGGGGCACCGACGAGGTGCGCTCGTTCGCGGTGCTCGGCAGGCCGCTCGAAGGCCTCGAAGCCGAGATCGTGGACGAGCACGGGAAACGGCTCGAGGAACGCGAGGTCGGCGAGATCCGCCTGCGCGGCCCGGCGGTCACGCCCGGGTACCTCACCGTCGACGGGCCGAAGCCGACGCAGGACGCCGAGGGCTGGCTGGCCACCGGCGACCTCGGCTACCTGATCGACGGGCAGATCGTGATCTGCGGGCGCCGCAAGGACGTCATCATCATGGGCGGCCGCAACATCTACCCGACCGACATCGAGCGGGCCGCGACCTCCGTGGAAGGCGTGCGGGCGGGCAACGCGGTGGCCGTGCGGATCGACGCCGGGACCCGGCGCGAGCGGTTCGCCGTGGTGCTCGAATCGAAGCTCGCCGGGGACACCGAGGCAGAGCGGGCGCTGGCCAAGGAGGTGGCCGCCCGCGTGCGCGACGCCGTCGACCTGCGCCCGTACGCGGTGGTCGTGCTGCCCACCGGCAGCCTGCCCAAGACCCCCTCCGGCAAGGTCAAGCGCGCCGCCACCGC
This sequence comes from Amycolatopsis cynarae, assembly GCF_026802195.1. Taxonomy (NCBI): domain Bacteria; kingdom Bacillati; phylum Actinomycetota; class Actinomycetes; order Pseudonocardiales; family Pseudonocardiaceae; genus Amycolatopsis; species Amycolatopsis cynarae. The sequence continues at coordinate 392,373 of NZ_CP113836.1, forward strand.
CGCCCAGTTCAGCGACCAGATCAACTCCGCCGCGCACTGACCCCCGCGGCGGCCGGCCCGCCGCCGCCTCAGGAACGGGCCGACTTTGCCGGGACTACGGCAAATAGGGCCGTGAGGGGGTCCCTCACGGCCCTACTTCCCGCTGGTCGGGGTCAGCGGGTTTTCGCCGGGAACTGGGCCGGGGTCGGCACGGCGTGGCTGGTCGGGGCGTCGCCTTCTCCCCGTGCCGACGGCAACCGGTGTGCGTGGCCGGTGCGGTGGGCCAGTTCCTCCTCGACAGCGTCGAGGAACTCGTCGACTTCGCGCTCGTCGTATCCGCGCTTGCCGAGCATCGGCTTGCCGAACAGCACGTGATGCACCTCGGCGGCGGTGAGGTCGCCCTCCCCGGCGAGGGTCTTCGCGATGCGCTCGACGAACCTGTCGACCTCGTGCTTGGCGTAGCCCCGTCGGCCGACGGGGGCGTTGCCGAATTCCACGGCGCGGACGTCTTCGACGGTGAGGGCCATGACCGTTCTCCAGATTCAGCTCGGACGAGGCGTGTGCCGTATTCCGTCCTAGCCGGGCAGGAGAGCCCGCGGAAGCCTGAAAACGAGTATCAAACTCGATCGGGCAGAATTTCCCATACCACTGAGTGAAACGGTGCTACGGGGCGTGGAAACGATTCTGTGCCGCCGTCAGCCCCTCGCCGACCAGCGCCTCGATCGCGTCGGCGCACCGGTCCACCTCGAACGGGAGCTCCTTGCGCTCGACCGTCGAGAAGTCCTTCAACACGAAATCGGCCGGATCCATCCGGCCCGGCGGCCTGCCAATGCCGAACCGAACCCGGTAGTAGTCCTTGGTCCCCAGCGACTTGCTGATCGACCGTAGCCCGTTGTGGCCGTTGTCGCCGCCACCGAGCTTGAGCTTGAGGGCGCCGAAGGGCAGGTCCAGTTCGTCGTGGACGACCACGATCCCGTCCGGTGCGGCCTTGTAGAACTTCGCCGTACCGGCCACCGGGCCCCCGGAGAGGTTCATGAACGAACGCGGCTTCACCAGCACCACGCGGTGGTCGGCGAGGCGCCCTTCGAGCACCTCCGCGCCCGCCTTGTGGGCCTTGAACCGGCCGCCAACGCGGGCGGCGAGCTCATCGAGCACCATGAACCCCACGTTGTGCCGGTTGCCCGCGTAGCGGGGGCCCGGATTACCGAGGCCGACGAGCAGGATCTGCTCGCCGGCCCCGGGCAGATCGGCGGTCACTCCGCGGCGGCCTCGGCCCCAGCCTCGGCGGCTTCGCCCTCTTCGGCGACCTGGGTCGCCTCGGTGACGGCCGCGACCAGGGTCTCGGGGTCGGTCAGCAGGGTCGCGCCCGAAGGCAGCGAGACCTGCGAGGCGAGGATCTGGGTGCCGGCCTCGGCGCCCTCGACGGAGACCTCGAACTGCTCGGGGATGTGCAGCGCCTCGACCTCGACCGAGATGGTGTCGAGCTCCTGGCGCACCAGGGTGCCCGGGACCGGGTCGCCGGTCAGCACGATCGGGACGTCCACCGCGATCTTCTCGCCACGCTTGACCACGAGCAGGTCGACGTGCTCGATGTAGTTCTTCAGCGGGTGCACGGTGATGGTCTTGGTCAGCGCCAGTTCGGTGGCGTTCTCCACGTTCAGCGTGAGCACGGCGTTGCTGCCGTTCTCGCGGATCACGCGGGCGAACTCCAGGGCCGGCAGCGCGAGGTGCCGGGGGTCGGTGCCGTGGCCGTACAGGACGGCCGGGATCTTTCCGGCGCGACGGGTGCGGCGCGCGGCGCCCTTGCCGAACTCGGTGCGCGGCTCGACGGACAGACGTACCTCGGACACGGTCTTGCACTCCTTCAAGTGTTGAACACGTAGCGGCGGGAACCAGGCGGGTGGTGCCTGCGGCGGCGAGCCTGCGGCATGAAGACAGCGCGGGGCCTCAAGCCGCCGCGTCGATCACGCCGGGCACCGGGTGCGGTGACCGGTTACCAAATGCCCGCCTCGCCGAGACAACCTGTTCAGTGTAGGCAACCGGCGATCGTCGGGTTGCGGTGGGTCGCTCTGGCCAGTAGGAAACACTTAGTCAGGGGGTGCCGAGATGCCGCGACGTCTGGTGGGTTACTTACTCGGGTTCGCCGCGGCCATGGCCCTGACCGGGTGCGATGCGCCGTCACCGCCGTCAGGGGCCGAGGCGGCACCCGCCACGGCGGCCGCCGTCCAGAGCGCGCTGGCCACCCTCGCCGACCAGGTCGCCATCGGCTACGGCCTGCCCTCCGGTGCCCTGCTGTACGTCACCCGTAACGGTCTCGCCCAGGGCTCGCTGACCCTGAACGGGCAGCAGGTCCGGGTGTTGCGGGCGGGCGGACGGCTGTTCGTCTCGGCTTCCGCGGACTACTGGCGTGCGCAGGGCATGCCCCCCGATCGCGCCGAGGGGTACGGCGCGCGCTGGACCCGCACCAGCCTCGGCTTCGACCTGGGCGGCAGCCTCAACCCGACCACGGTCGCCCACGAACTCGGCGCCGGTTTGACCCCGGACCAGCAGGCCGCGCGCGAGACACTGCCCGACGGGACCGAAATCCTCGACGTGCACGGCCTGCGGGTGACCGCGGCGCCACCCCATCGGGTGGTCAGTGTCGCGTCGGGGCTGCTCGGTCCCGCGGTGGCACAGGCCCTCGGGGACCTGCCCGTTTCGGTGACCGTTCCTTCCGGACCGAAGCTCGCCGACATGCGGGCCGCGTTCGACGCCACCGTGGACGCGCTCGGCAGGCCGCCGGTGGCCGGGCCCTCGATCACGGCGACCGTCACCGGGAACACGCTGCGGTGCGGCTCCGGCGGCGGGTGCACCGACCAGGTGCGGGTGGTGAACCGGAGTTCCGGAGCCGAGCCGGGCACGGCCGCGCGGATCCAGTTGAAGACCTCGGTCAGCTCCACCGAACTCGGCACGCGCTCCTGCGGTCAGGAACTGGTGGTGCCGGTGAACAGCACCGTGGACCTGAGCTGCAGCGTGCGGTTCAGCCTGCCCAGGGTCTCCGGGACCACCACCACCACGGTGACCGCGGTGCCGGAGGTGAGCGCCGAACCCGTCGCCATCCTCGATCCCGGCGCGCTCAAGCACGAGGTCGCCGCCGAACTCGGCTCGTGACGCGGCCCCGGCCGACACGGTCCTAGCGTGAACGCAGTTCGGCGATGACGGGGGCGAAGTCCTCCAGCGCGGGCTCGAACACGGTGAAATAGCTGAAGCCAAAGCGTTCCCGGCGCGCCTGGAGTTCGTCCGCGATCCGTTCGACGGAGCCGGCGAGCACCTGCGGTGCCTCGAGGAGTTCGTCCACCGAATGCACGAGGTGCGGTGCGGGTGCGAGCCATTCCGCCAACGGGCCGGTGGGGTCATCGCCCACCACGACCTTCTGGATCAGCATGTTGAATTCCAGCTCGTCCGCCCGCGCGCCCGCCTCACGCCGCACGAATTCCACGCGCTCTTCCAGTTCGGCGGACGAGGCGATGTCGAAGGTGCCGGGCGGTTTTCCGGGCACTTGCGTCAGTCCGGCGAAACCGACGATGTCGGCCTCCCGTGCGGCGAGCCTGAGCACCCCGTCGCTGTTCCCCGCGATCAGCAGCGGCGGCATCGCGTCGAGGCGGCGGCGCAGTTCGGCGAGCGTGCCTTCCAGGCGGGCGATGCGTTCCTTCGCCGGTCGCCACGGCAGACCCGCGTCATCGAATTCCGCCTTCATATGGCCCGAACCGAGGCCGAGTTCGAACCGGCCGCCGGTGAGCGTGAGGGTGGATTCGATGTCCCTCGCCAGTAACGCCGGGTTGTAGAACGGGACGTTCAGTACCAGGGTGCCGACGTGGGGGCGCGTGGTCGCGGCGGCCGCGCCGACGCAGACGGGAAAGGGCGCGGGCGCGCCCAGATGATCGGGAATCGTGATGACGTCGTAGCCGAGTTCCTCGGCCCTCCGGCATTTCGCGGCGAATTCCCCGTCCGCCGCACGCAGCGTGACACCGAAACGGAAGTCGTTCATGACCGCAAGCTATCGGCGCGCGGACCGCGCTCACACCCGCTTTCGCCCAAGGCGGAACGGTGAAAAACGGTGGGGTGGTTTCGCCACGACCGTGGCGAAACCACCCCACCGGAAAAACGATCAGGCGTGGCCGTCGAAGAGGCTGGTGACCGAACCGTCCTCGAAGACCTGCTGGATGGCCTCCGCGAGCATCGGCGCGATCGACAGCACGGTCAGCCCCGGGAACCGCTTCTCCTCGGGGATCGGCACCGAGTTCGTGACGATGACCTCGCGCGCCTTGCAGTTCGACAGCCGCTCGGTGGCGGGGTCGGACAGGATGCCGTGGGTGGTGGCGATGACCACGTCCGCGGCGCCCTCCTCCAGCAGGGCGTCGGTGGCCTTCACGATCGTGCCGCCGGTGTCGATCATGTCGTCGACCAGGACGCACAGCTTGCCCTGCACGTTACCCACCACGCGGTTGGCCACCGCCTGGTTCGGCTTGTCGGGGTCGCGGGTCTTGTGGATGAACGCGATCGGCCGGTCGCCGAGCTGCTGTGCCCACTTCTCGGCCAGCCGCACCCGGCCCGAGTCGGGGGAGACGACCGCGATGTCGGCGTCACCGTAGGTCTTCTTGATGTGCGAGGCGAGCAGGCTCTGCGCGAACAGGTGGTCCACCGGTCCGTCGAAGAAACCCTGGATCTGCGCGGTGTGCAGGTCGACGGTCATGATCCGGTCGGCGCCCGCGGTCTTGAACAGGTCGGCGATCAGCCGGGCGGAGATCGGCTCGCGGCCCTTGTGCTTCTTGTCCTGCCGCGCATAGGGGTAGAACGGCATGACCACGGTGATCCGCTTGGCGCTGGCGCGCTTGAGCGCGTCCACCATGATCAGCTGCTCCATCACCCACTCGTTGATCGGAGCGGTGTGGCTCTGGATCACGAAGGCGTCAGTACCGCGCACGGATTCTTCGAACCGTACGAACAGTTCGCCGTTGGCGAAGGTGTGCGCGGTCTGCGGGGTGATCGTCACGTCGAGGTGCTGGGCGACCTCCTGCGCGAGTTCCGGGTGTGCACGGCCGGAGAAGAGCATGAGGTTCTTCTTCGGCGTGCCGGACTTAGGACTCATCTGACGACTCCCGCTCGATTTCCTGGTTTTCTTCGGCGGCGAGCGCGGCCTCGGCCGCGTCCGCCGCGGGAGTGCCCGCCCGGCGGCGGGTCACCCAGCCTTCAATATTGCGCTGTGGCCCGGTAGACACCGCAAGCGCCCCCGGCGGGACGTTCCGCCTGATCACCGTGCCCGCGCCGGTGTAGGCGCCGTCACCGACCTCGACCGGCGCGACGAACATGTTGTCCGAACCGGTGCGCACGTGCGAGCCGATCCTGGTGTGGTGCTTGCGGACCCCGTCGTAGTTCACGAAGACGCTCGAGGCACCGATGTTGCTGTACTCCCCGATGGTCGCATCTCCGACGTAGGTCAGGTGCGGGACCTTCGACCCCTCTCCGATGTCGGCCTTCTTCGTCTCCACGAAGGTGCCGATCTTGCCGCGCGCGCCGAGCCTGGTGCCGGGCCGGAGGTAGGCGAACGGCCCCACGCTCGCGCCCTCGCCGATTTCGGCCTCCACCCCGTGCGTGCGCACGACCTTGGCACCGGCGCCGATCGTCACGTCCGTCAGCGTGCAGTCCGGCCCGACGACCGCGCCCTCGCCGACCGAGGTGGTGCCGTGCAGCTGCACTCCCGGTTCGAGGCGGACGTCGCGGGCCAGTGTCACGTCCGCGTCCAGCCAGGTGGTCGCGGGATCGACCACGGTCACCCCGGCCAGCTGCCAGCGGCGGACCAGGCGCCGGTTCAGTTCCGCGCCGAGCACCGACAGCTGCACCCGGTCGTTGACCCCCTCGGTCAGCCACGGGTCGTCGACCACCAGCGCGCCCACGTCGCGGCCTTCGACACAGGCGTTGGTCAGCACGTCGGTCAGGTAGAACTCGCCCTGCGAGTTGTCCGTGGACAGCCTCGTCAGCCCGTCGGCGAGCAGCGCGGCGTCGAAGGCGTAGACGCCGGAGTTGATTTCGGTGATCTCGAGCTGCGCTTCGGTGGCGTCCCGCTGCTCGACGATCCCGCGGATCGCCCCGGACCCGTCGCGGACGATCCGGCCGTAGCCGGTCGGGTCGGCCAGCACCGCGGTCAGCACCGTCACCGCGTGCCCGCTGCCGTGATGCTCTTCGAGCAGGGCGGACAGGGTGGCCGTGTCCAGCAGCGGCACGTCGCCGTAACTCACCAGGACGGTGCCGGTCAGCCCGGGCGGCAGCGTCGCGAGCGCGCAGGACACGGCGTGCCCGGTGCCCTGCTGGGTCTCCTGCACGGCGGTCCCGATCGGACGGCCGAGATCGCCCGCCAGCCGGTCGAGGTGCGCCACGACGGCTTCGCGCTGGTGGCCGACGACGACCACCAGGTTGTCGGGTTTTAGCCCCGCCACGGCGCGGACCGCGTGCTCGACCAGCGGTCGGCCGGCGATCGGGTGCAGCACCTTCGGGGTGGCGGAACGCATCCGGGTGCCCTCGCCCGCGGCGAGGACCAGTGTGCTCAGCGGGCCGGTCACGGCTCTCCCAAACTGCAGACGGCTTAGGCACGGCGGGCCGGCCGTTGCGGTCGGCCCCTTCCGGGGAGTCGATCCTACGGGTGCTCCTCCGCGCCCGGCTCCGGGTCGGGGTGGGCGCTGGTTTCGTTCCACGCGGGCGCGGTTTCAGCCGGGCTCGGGCCTGCCGTGGCCACCTGGTTGCCGCCGCCGCGTTTTGCCTGGTACATCGCCGCATCCGCGCGGGAGAGCACCTGGTCGGGGCGCTCCTGAGGGCGCAGCGACACCAGCCCCACAGACAGGGTTACCCCATGCGAGAGGTGGTGTGGCAGGGATGACACGGCGACCACCGCCCGGCCCAGCGCCTGCTTCGCCGCCGACACCGGTGCCCCCGGAAGCAGCGCGACGAACTCGTCACCGCCGTACCGGGCGACGATGTCGTCGCCGCGCAGGGCGTCCCGCAGGGTGCTGGCCACCACGCGGAGCACGTCGTCGCCCTCCGCGTGCGAATGCTGGTCGTTGACGCCCTTGAAGCCGTCCAGGTCGACCAGCGCCACCGCGAGCGGCTGGGCCGTGGCGGACGCGGACAGCGTGCGCAGGTGCTCGTCGAGCGCCCGGCGGTTCGGCAGGCCGGTCAGCGGGTCCTGCAGGGCCTGCTGGCTGATCGCGCCGTGCTGCGCGGAGAGCCGCTCGTGCTCGCGGCGCGTGTGCAGCGTCGCGATCTGCGATTCCCGCAGCGACCACAACTCGGCCTCGAGCGCGTTCGCGTACTCCATGAGCGGGCTGACGGCCTGGGTCGTGCCGGTCTCCTCGACCTCCAGCCGGGCCAGCTCGCGCACCAGGTTGAGCCGCATGGAGGGCTGGGAATTGTCCTCTTCCAGGTTCAGGCGCGTCGCGTGCAGGGCCTTCAGCGCCTCGTCCCGCCGCCCCGCGGCCACCAGGCAGCGGGACAGCGCGATCGCGACGATCACCTGCTCGTGCGGGTAGCCCGGCTCGCTGAGCAGGCGCTGCAACCGCTCGACGTGCGCGGCCTCCGGAGCGGCCAGTGCCAGCGCCGCCGCGAGCACCCCTACCTGGTCGATCGCGGGCACCCCGACCCGGCGCGGGAAGAGCGACTCGGTGAAAGGCGCCTCCACCGCGACCGCCATCGAAGCAGCCGTGCCGAACTTGGCCCCGGCCTCCTCGTGCCGGTCGACCCGCTCCAGCCGCAGGCCCCAGCCCAGCAGCATCTTCACCCGGTTGATCAACTGGAGGGTGATCTCGTGCGGGCCCGCGGTCTCCCGCACCGCCTGGTGGGCCCGGCCGATCACCTCTTCGGCGGCCTCGTACACGCCCAGCTGGTTGAGCACCAGCCAGCAGTCGATGAAGGCGCTGGACTGCGTTTTCGCCCATTCTCGGCGCGACATGTGCATGTCCGGGCTGCTCGAATCGTCGAGGACGGCCAGCGCGCGGGCGATCTCGGTCAGCGCCGCGTCCTCCTGCTGGGCCAGCACGAGCCGGCGGCCCCGCAGGGCGTGCGCGTCCGCGCGGTAGAGGGCAAGGCCGTGCCGCCGCGTGTGCGCCAGCATTTCGTCCAGCAGCGGTTCGGCCTCGGCGGCCAGCCCCTTGGTGATCAGGCGGGCGAGCGCGGCCGCGCGCACCAGTTGCGCGACCAGGACCGGCTCCCCGCGGCGCTGCGCTTCCTCCAGCATCTCGTCCAGCGAGCGCACGATCTCCAGCTGCTCGCCGCGATTGGTGTGCTGCACCGCGGCGATGAGTTCCCGTGCGCGCCCCACCAGCCAGGCATCCGACAACTCCGCCAGCGCTGGCCGCCTGCTTGTCTGCTCGCTGTCGCTCAGCAGCGGGGTGCACCCCCTTCGTCGTCCGGGGTCCGGCACGGCAGCTCCGCCGCCAGGATTCGAACCTGAACTGTCAGAACCAAAATCTGAAGTGCTGCCAATTACACTACGGCGGATCGTGCCTGGTCAGAATACCGATCGTGGGAAGCGGTGGTTGATCAGGGGTTCTGTGTGCTTTCGGCCCTCCCCAGCAGGCCAAACCTCCTGTACCGTAACTTACGCAGTCGTAGGTTAGGCGGCCCTTTCTCGGGGCTGTCCACGCAGGAAGAAGTGGTTGTGCATGACGGCTACCCTTGAACCCCCCGCCACCAAAGCCCCCAAACCGATCATGAGTGGACACCGGCCCGCCGGTGTGCAGTTCTCGGTGTACCTGGGGGTGCTGCTGCCCCTGCTGGCACTGGCCGTCTCGGTGCCCTTCGCCTGGGGCTGGGGGCTGAGCTGGGTGGATGTCGGCCTGTTCGTCTTCTTCTACGCGCTCAGCGGGATGGGCATCACCGTCTCCTACCACCGGTACTTCACCCACGGCTCGTTCAAGGCCAAGCCCTGGCTGCGGATCGCGCTGGCCATCGCGGGCAGCTTCGCCGTGCAGGGTCCCGTCATCACCTGGGTCGCCGACCACCGCAGGCACCACGCGTTCTCCGACCGCGACGGCGACCCGCACTCGCCGTGGGCCTACGGCACCTCGCCGATGGCCATCGCGAGGGGTTTCTGGCACGCGCACATGGGCTGGCTGTTCGAGCGTGACCAGACCAATGCCGAGCGCTTCGCGCCTGACCTGCTCAAGGACAAGGCGATCAAGAAGGTCAACGACCTGTTCTGGCTGTGGACCCTGCTCACCCTGGTGCTCCCCGGCCTGCTCGGCGGGCTGATCACCTGGTCGCTGTGGGGCGCGGTGACCGCGTTCTTCTGGGCCGGGCTGGTCCGGGTCTGCGTGCTGCACCACGTGACGTGGTCGGTCAACTCGATCTGCCACATGATCGGCGAGCGGCCCTTCGCGGCGCGCGACAAGTCCGCGAACTTCTGGCCGCTGGCGATCTTCTCCTTCGGCGAGGCCTGGCACAACCTGCACCACGCCGATCCCACCTCGGCCCGGCACGGTGTGCAGCGCGGGCAGATCGACATTTCGGCCCGCACGATCTGGTTGTTCGAAAAGTTCGGCTGGGTGCACGACGTGCGCTGGCCGACTCCGGCCCGGCTCGAGAGACTGGCCGCCGCCGAAGGCCGGTAAGGCCGCCCGTAGGCTGCTCAAGTGGCGGCGAGAAGGCGGGCAAAACGTGAAGCGGCCACCGGGGCGCGCCCTCCGGCCCCGGTGGCCCGCGTACGGATGACAGGGGCGGAACGCAGGCAGCAGCTGCTCAACGTGGCGCGGGCCCTGTTCGCCGAAAAGGGTTTCGACGGTACCTCGGTGGAGGAGATCGCGCAGCGCGCGAACGTGTCGAAACCCGTGGTGTACGAGCATTTCGGCGGCAAGGAAGGCATCTACGCCGTCGTCGTGGACCGCGAGACGCAGTTGCTGCTCGACCGCATGGTGTCCACTTTGCACGGTGGTCATCCGAGGGCGATGCTGGAGCAGGCGGCCAGTGCCCTGCTCGGCTATGTCGAGGAGTCCCACGACGGATTCCGGATCCTGGTGCGGGATTCCCCGGTGGCCTCGTCGACCGGGACGTTCTCCACCCTCCTCAACGACATCGCGAGCCAGGTCGAGCACATTCTCGGGCAGCAGTTCGCGGTGCGCGGGTACGACGAGAAGCTGGCCGCGCTCTACGCCCAGGCACTGGTCGGCATGGTCGCGCTGACCGGTCAGTGGTGGCTCGACGCCCGTAAGCCCAAGCGGGACGAAGTGGCCGCGCACCTGGTCAACCTCGCCTGGAACGGGCTGTCCAACCTCGAACACAAACCCCGCCTGCGCCTGCATTAGGGCCGGTATCGGCCGGTCCTCAGCGCGGGCTGCGGTGGGTAAGGTCGGCGAGCAGGATCCGCAGCAGATCGCCCAGTTGTCCGCGCTGCTCCGGCGACAGCGCCGACAGCAGTTCCTCCTCGTGCGGCAGCAGGCCGTCCACGACGCGCTCGACCTCGGTGTGTCCCTTCTCGGTGAGTTCCACCAGGACACCGCGGCCGTCCTCCGGTGAACGCAGCCGCCGGACCAGGCCGTCGCGCTCGGCGCGGGCCACCCGTTGCGAGATCGCCCCCGCGCTGACCAGCGCGCGTTTCGCCAGTTCGCCCGGCGGCAACCGGTACGGCGGACCGGCCCGGCGCAGCGTCGCGAGCAGGTCCAGTGTGGCCGAGTCCATCCCGAGCCGCAGCATCGTTTCGCGCCGGTCCTCGTCGAGCAGTTTGGCGATCCACCAGATGCGCGTGATCACCCCGATCGAGGACACCGGCGTGCCGGGGCGCTCCCGCAGCCAGGCTTCCGCGATGGCGTCGACCCCGTCGCTTGACGGCTTTTCCGGATTGCCGGTACTTTCGGCCATGCGGATACTTTAACAATTAAAGAGTTGTTTTAGATAACGAATCCGAGGGAGGTCGTTCGACGACGCCCGAAACGACCGGGGGCCCCTCACGGCACCGCTGCGGCCGGATCTTGCCGGAGCCCTGCCGTGAAGGCCTTCGCGGTGACCTCGTCGCCGGGCAGGAAGGTCTCCAGGCGCAGTTCCGAAATCGTCACGTCCACCGCCGTGGCGAAGGTGGTGATCGCCGTGGCCAGGCTGAGCTCGCCGAGCCGGGTGCGCAGCCGCATCGGCACCGCGAACCCGAGATGGTCGGCGCCCGGCTCGGGCGGCGGGGGCACGTAACCCTCCAGTTCGGCCAGTAGCGCGGCCCGCCGCTCGTGCGGGGACCGTTCGTTCGCGAGCCGGAGCCCGCCGAGGACGTGCTGCGCCCACTCGTCGAAGTTCGCGATACGGGGAGCCATTCCCCGCGGGTGCAGGGCGAGGCGCGGCACGTTCACCGGCGGGTCGAGCAGTTCGGGCGCCGCGTCCTCGGCGAGCAGGGTGAACGCGTCGTTGGCGGCCACCAGGTCGCCGAACCGGTCGATCACGATGGCCGGGTACGGCAGGTGCCCGTCGAGCAGCCGGCGCAGGCTGTCGAGGACCGGCCGCAGCCGGGGGCTGTCGAGCGCGGTTTCCGGGTAGCTGGGCGCGTAACCGGCGGCGAGCAGGAGCGCGTTGCGGTCCCGCAACGGCAGTTCCAGCGACTCCGCGACCCGCACGACCATGCCGCGTCCGGGGATGGACCGGCCGCTCTCCAGGAAGCTCACGTGACGCTGCGTCGTACCGGCGCGCAGCGCGAGTTCGAGCTGGGACAGCCTGCGCTTGGCGCGCCACGCCCGCAGCGTGTCGGAGAAGGCACTCACGACACCATCCTGGCACCAGCGTTGCATTCCCTTCGAGGAATTGATGCCGGGCACCCGCGGCCGGAGGCTGTCCGGCATGGAATACGGACTCATCCTGCCGACCAACCAGGACAACCCGGCGTCGGCCGCCCCGCTGACCGGCCTCGCCGTCGAGGCCGAAGCGCTCGGCTTCGACTCGGTCTGGCTCGGCGAACCCCGGCCGTACGGACGGCTCGAACCGCTCACCCTGCTGACCGCGCTCGCCCAGGCCACCCGCCGGGTCACGCTCGGTACCGCGGCGCTCCTCCCGGCCTACCGCGATCCCGCCCAGACCGCGCTCGTGCTCGCTTCGCTCGACCTGATCGCCGAGGGGCGGCTCGTGCTCGGCGTCGGGGCAGGCTTCCCCGGGTTCGGCGAGCAGGAGTTCGAGCGGGTCGGCGTGCGGTGGAAGACGCGGTTCTCCCACCTCGACGACACGGTGACGCTGTGGCGCGAGATGTGGACGAGCAGGCCCGCCTCCTTCCACGGCAAGGTGCTGCACTACGACCGGTTGCCCGGGGCGCCGCGCCCGGCCCGGCCCGGCGGCCCGCCGATCTGGCTCGCCGGGGCGACCCCGGCCGCACTGCGGCGCACCGCCCGGCTCTACGACGGGTGGCTGCCCTATCCGCCCGATCCCGAGGACTACGCCCGCGGCCTGGCCACGATCCGCGCGGCGGCGAAACGGCCGGTGACGCCAGGGCTGTTCGCCACCGTGTTCCTCGACGACGATCCGGAGCGGGGCGAACGGGCCCTCGCCGGCTACTGCCAGGCCAACTACGGGCTGCCGCTGGAGCGGGTCCGGACCATCCAGACCCTGCTGACCGGTCCGGACGTCGCCGAGCAGCTCGCGCGGTTCGCCGCGGCGGGGGCGCGGCACGTGCAGTTGCGCATCGCCACCGTCGATCCGCGCGTCTTCGACCACCAGTTGATCAAGGTCGCGGAATTGTTGTCGGTCCTGCGACGTACGCTAGGAGACGAGAGCCCCTGATCCCTCTCGTCCCGGGCAGGGGTATGTCCGCCGTTGTGCTCAGGGGAGTTTTCCGTGACCCATCCGCCCTCCTCCGGCCTGCTCTCCGCCGTGCTCGCCGACCCCGCGCTGCGCGGGGTGCTCGAGCGAGCAGGCTCCCCGCTGGCGGATCTGCAGGGACCGACTGCCGCACGCCAACTCGTGGTGGCCGCCCTGGCGGCCGACGAGGGTGCAGGGCGGCCGGTCCTCGCCGTGACCGCGACCGGCCGCGAGGCCGAGGAGCTGACGGCGGCGGTGGCCACCCTGCTCGGGCCGGACGCCGTCGCCGACTTCCCGTCCTGGGAGACCCTGCCCCACGAGCGCCTCTCCCCGCGGGCGGACACCGTCGGCCGCAGGCTCGACGTGCTGCACCGCCTGCGCGGAAAGGACGCCCCGCGCGTAGTCGTCGCCACGGTGCGCAGCCTGATCCAGCCGATGGCACCCGGGCTGGGCGCGCTCGCCCCGATCGAGTTCGCCGTCGGTGAGGAAAGCGAGTTCGAAGGCGTGCTGGAACGGCTCGTCGAGCTGGCCTACACCCGGATGGACATGGTCGAGAAGCGCGGCGAGTTCGCCGTGCGGGGCGGCATTCTCGACGTTTTCCCGCCCACGGCCGACCACCCCTACCGGGTGGAGTTCTGGGGCGACGAGGTCAGCGAGATCCGGGCGTTCTCGGTCGCGGACCAGCGTTCGCTGCCCGGCGAGATCTCCGGCTTCCACGCGCCGCCCTGCCGTGAGCTGCTGCTCACCCCGGACGTGAAGGCGCGGGCGGGTGAGCTCGCCGAGCGGTACGCCGCCGATGCCCAGCTCGCCGAGATGCTCACCAAGCTCGCCGACGGCATCCCGTGCGAAGGCATGGAGGCGCTCATCCCCGTGCTCTGCGAGGGGGAGCTGGAACTGCTCACCGACGCCATGCCGGAGGGCACGCACGTCCTGCTCGCCGATCCGGAGAAGATCCGGGCCCGCGCGCAGGACCTGGTGCGCACCGGGCAGGAGTTCCTCGAGGCGTCGTGGATGGCGGCCGCGGGCGGCGGACAGGCGCCGATCGACCTCGGTGCCTCCGCCTACCGCGAGCTGGCGGAGGTGGCCGGGCACGCCGGGCAGACCGGCCGCGCCTGGTGGACGCTGTCCCAGCTGACCACCGAAGACGCCGACGTGTACCCGGTCGCACTGGAGGCCTCGCCGAACTATCGCGGCGATCTGGACCGGGCCATCGCGGACCTGCGGGCCCATCTGGCGGCGGGCGGCGCGGGCGTGCTGGTGGTCGCCGGGCACGGCACCGCGAGCCGCGCCGTGGAGCAGCTGTCCGGTGCCGAGGTGCCCGCCACGCTCGCCCGTGAGGGGCTCACCCAGGTCCCGCCCACCGGGTTGGTCACGGTCGTCTGCGGCGGACTGACCGAGGGGTTCGTCGCCCCCGGGAGTGCGCTGGTCGTGCTCACCGAGGCGGACCTCACCGGTCGCGGCGGGCCCGCCGCCACCTCCACCCGGGACCTGACCGCGAAGATGCCGTCGCGGCGGCGCAACGCGGTCGACCCGCTCGCCCTCAAACCGGGCGACTACGTGGTCCACGACCAGCACGGCATCGGCCGGTTCGTGGAGATGGCACAGCGGACCATCGCCGGCGCCACCCGCGAGTACCTCGTGCTCGAGTACGCCTCGTCGAAGCGGGGCCACCCGGGCGACCGGCTGTACGTGCCCACCGACCAGCTCGACGAGGTGTCCCGGTACGTCGGCGGTGAGCTGCCCACGCTGAACAAGCTCGGCGGCTCCGACTGGAAGAACACCAAGGCCAAGGCCCGCAAGGCGGTCAAGGAGATCGCGGCGGAACTGGTGCAGCTCTACGCCGCGCGCCAGGCCGCGCCCGGGCACGCGTTCGCCTCGGACACACCGTGGCAGCGCGAGCTCGAAGACGCCTTCCCGTTCACCGAGACCGCCGACCAGCTCGCGGCGATCGACGAGGTCAAGGCCGATATGGAGCGCGGGGTCCCGATGGACCGGGTCATCTGCGGCGATGTCGGTTACGGCAAGACCGAGATCGCGGTGCGCGCGGCGTTCAAGGCGGTGCAGGACGGCAAGCAGGTGGCCGTCCTGGTGCCGACCACGCTGCTGGCCCAGCAGCATCTGAACACCTTCAGCGAGCGGATGCGGTCGTTCCCGGTGACCATCAAGGGCCTGTCCCGGTTCACCGACAAGTCCGAAGTGGACAGTGTGCTGTCCGGGCTCGCCGAAGGCGAGGTCGACGTCGTCATCGGCACGCACCGGCTGCTGCAGACGGGCATCCGCTACAAGGATCTCGGCCTGGTGATCGTGGACGAGGAGCAGCGGTTCGGCGTCGAGCACAAGGAGCACATCAAGGCGCTGCGCACGCACGTCGACGTGCTCACCATGTCGGCGACGCCGATTCCGCGCACGCTGGAGATGTCGCTGGCGGGCATCCGCGAGATGTCCACCATCCTCACCCCGCCCGAGGACCGGCACCCGATCCTGACCTATGTCGGCGCCTACGACGACAAGCAGGTGGGCGCCGCGATCCGCCGCGAACTGCTGCGCGACGGCCAGGTCTTCTACGTGCACAACAGGGTTTCCTCCATCGAGAAGGCGGCCCGCAGGCTGCGGGAGCTGGTGCCCGAGGCCCGCGTGGTCACCGCGCACGGGCAGATGAACGAGGAGCGGCTCGAAAAGATCATCCAGGGTTTCTGGGAGCGCGAGTACGACGTGCTGGTTTCCACGACCATCGTGGAAACCGGTCTCGACATCTCCAACGCCAATACCCTCATCGTCGAGCGCGGCGACCTGCTCGGGCTCGCGCAGCTGCACCAGTTGCGCGGCCGCGTCGGCCGGGGCCGGGAGCGGGGGTACGCCTACTTCCTGTACCCGACGGAGACACCGCTCACCGAAACCGCGCACGACCGGCTCGCCACGATCGCGCAGAACACCGAGCTGGGGGCCGGGATGGCGGTGGCGATGAAGGACCTCGAGATCCGCGGTGCGGGCAACATCCTCGGCGCGGAGCAGTCCGGCCACATCGCGGGCGTCGGTTTCGACCTGTACGTGCGGCTGGTCGGCGAGGCGGTGGAGGGGTTCCGCCGCAGCGCCGGGGCCGAGCCCACGGAAGAAGAGGAGCTGCGCGAGGTCCGGGTCGATCTGCCGATCGACGCGCACATCCCGCACGACTACGTGCCGGGGGAGCGGTTGCGGCTGGAGGCCTACCGCAAGATCGCCGCCGCGCCGGACGGCGACGCGCTGCGCGCGGTCGAGGAGGAACTCGTCGACCGGTACGGGCAGCCGCCCGCCCCGGTGCGCAGGCTGCTCTCGGTGGCCGCGTTCCGGCATGTCTGCCGTGAGGCGGGGGTGACCGAGGTTTCGTTGCAGGGCAACAACATCCGCTTCGCGCCGTTGACGCTGCCGGAGTCGAAGACGGTACGGCTCAAGCGCCTGTACCCGAAGGCGGTGTACAAGGCGGTGACGAACATGGTGTCGGTGCCCAAACCCACCGAGGGCCCGGCGGGCGGGCGCATCGGTGCCCCGCCCCTGCGGGATGAGGCACTGCTCGACTGGTGCACCAAGCTGCTGCACAACCTGACCAAGGCCCCCGCCGTGGCTTGAGCGCCGGGGAACGCCGCCCCTGTCCGGCCACTGCCGTGAGGGGTGTCCCCTCGCAGCCGTATCGACTGTGAGGGGACACCTCACGGCCCCGGCCCCACCGTGGGCCCGTCAGGCCTGCCGGGTGGGCAGCACGACCACCTGCCGCAGGTTGACGTGCCGCGGGCGGCTGGTCACGTAGCCGATCAGGTCGGCGATTTCCTCGCTGGAGAGCGTGCCCATGCCGCCGATCATTTCGCCGAGTTGCCCGCGCAGTTCGCTGTTGTCGATGTGGTCGGCGAGCTCGGTGCTTGTCAGCCCCGGTTCGATGTTGGTCACGCGTATGTCGCGCGGGCCCAGTTCGGCGCGCAGGGACGCGGACAGGTGGGTGAGCGCGGCCTTCGTCGCGCTGTACACGGCATAACCGGGGAAGACGAGGTGTGCGCCGATCGACGAAATGTTCACCAGGTCCGCGGTCCCGCCCGAGGCGGCCGCGGAGAGCAGGTCCGGCAGGAAGGCGCGGATCAGGCGCAGCGCGCCAGTCAGGTTCGTGTCGATCATGCGGTGCCATTCGTCGTCCCTGCCGTCGAAGACGGGGTTGGGCAGCATCACCCCGGCGGCGTTCACCACCAGGTCCACCGCCCCGAATTCGCGGTGCACAGTGTCCACTGTGGACTGAATCGAGGCCTGGTCCGTCACGTCGGCGGCCACCGCGATCGCCTGCCCGGAGCCGGCGTTGATCTCCTTCGCGAGCGTGGCGAGGCGGTCTTCACGGCGGGCCAGCAGGGCCACGCGGGCGCCGGAGGCGGCGAGCAGGCGCGCGGTGGCCTCTCCCATGCCGCTGGCGGCTCCGGTGATGACGGCGGTGCGGTCGGCGAGGTTGTCGTAAGAAGTCATGCCGGAAGCTTGCGGCCGGCGCGAACGGTTACCCAGTGCTTCGCCTTACCGTGGGTATGCCAGTACCAGGATAGGAACCGGCACGGGCGGACATACTAAGTCCATGGACGCGAACATCGGGGAGTTCCTGCGGTCGAGGCGAGCGCGTATCCAGCCCCAGGACGTCGGGCTGCCCGGGCACGGGCGGCGGCGCGTACCGGGCCTGCGCCGGGAGGAACTGGCCCAGCTCGCCGGGGTGAGCGTCGACTACTACGTGCGTCTCGAACAGGGCCGGAGCCGGAACGTCTCCGACGCGGTGCTGGACGCGATCGCGCGGGTACTGCGGCTCGACGAAACCGAACGGTCCCACCTGCGCAACCTGGTCCGACCGGTGAAAACGGCGAGGCGCTCGGGCGGGCAGCACGTCCGGCCGGGCGTGCAGCGGATGCTGGACATGATGACCGACCTGCCCGCCTTCGTCCTCGGCCGCCGCATGGACATCCTCGCCTGGAACGCGCTCGCGGACGCGGTCGTCGGCTTTTCCGCGCTGGAGCGGCCGAACGCGGCTCGTCACACCTTCCTGCACCCCGAAGCGCGCGAGCTCTACCTGGAATGGGACGCGGTCGCCGCCGAAACGGTGGCGTACCTGCGCCTGGACGCCGGGCGCTACCCGGACGACCCGCAACTGTGCGCACTGGTCGGCGAGTTGTCGATGCGCAGCGAACCGTTCCGGCGGTTGTGGGCACGCCAGGACGTGAAGGACAAGACCCACGGCCGCAAGCTCGTGCGGCATCCCTTCGCCGGCGACCTGGAGTTTCGGTACGAGACCTTCGCGTCGCCGGGGGATTCCGACCAGTTACTGGTCGCCTACACGGTGGCGGCCGGATCGGCGTCGGAAGAGCGGTTGCGGCTGCTCGCCAGCTGGCAGGCCCCGGAGATCGCCGTACCAGCCCGGTGAGGGGCAGTCGCACATTCAAGTAAAAGCAGGACTTCCCGGCTCACCGGTGCCGGAACGGGGCGAGTTGTGAGAGGGTACGCACGTGATGCGGATCATGGCTCGCCCTCGCGCACTGATCGCCGTTCTCGCCGCCTGCCTGCTGCTCGCCGGATGTGGTTCAGCGCCGAGTCAGGTCGGCGCCGCTGCCTTCTTCGACGACCACGAGATCGTCACCATCGACCAGGTCCAGTCGATGATCGACAAATCCGTGCAGGAGCAGCCCGCCGCGCAGCAGATGGCGCAGCAGCACAAGCTCGACCAGGTCGGCCGCGAGGCGGTGCGACAGCTGGTACTGCACGAGCTGATCACGCGGACCGCGCAGCAGGACGGCGTTTCCGTCGATCCGAACCAGGTCGCGCAGGTGCTCGCGCAGGATCCGCTCGCCGCGCCGCTGTCCGCGAACACCGTGGACCCCTCGCAGTTGCCCGCGCAGATCGTCTACCGCGTCCGCGACCACCGCGAGGTGATCACCGACCAGTTGCTGCTGCAGTCGCTGGGCAAGCAGTACTTCGACAAGCTGGCCATCACCTTCGACTACACCTCGGTGGTCACCGACGACGGCGGGGCGAACCCGGTGACCATGCGGGAGAAGGCGTTCGCGAAGGCCGGGCAGATGGCCGCCGATCCCGACGCCGCGGCGAAGGTCATCCAGGCCGATGCCGCCGCCGGGGCGAAGACCTCCCTCGGCGAGCGGGTGCCCGCGGTGCAGGCGCCGGACTTCGCGGGCACGGTGCTGTTCGGCGTGCCGCCGGGCACCGTGGTGGCGTTCCAGCCGAGCGCCGAGCGGGCCGTGTGGATCGTCGCCGTGGTGCGGGCGCGGGACCTGGGCGCCCAGCAGTCGGTCGACCAGGCGACCACTCCCACCGCGGGGCAGCTCGCCGCGATCGGGCTCCGGCTGCTGCAGCCGCGACTCGACCAGCTGGGCCTGAAAATCAACCCGCGCTACGGTGTATGGGACCCGACCGCGCTGAACCTCGCGGCCAGCGCGGCCGAGACCACCGGTCTCGTCCTCTCGGTGAAGGGAACTCCTCAGCCTTGACCGCCACGGTCGTTCTCCTGCCCCACCCCGCCGCCGGTGTGCCCGTGGCCGCGTTCCCGTTCCTCAGTGGCGCGCGGGCGGTCTACGCGAGTGGGGTGAGCGAGCAGGTGGCCGACCTGCTGGGCGCGAAGCCCGCTCCGGAGCGTGACGCGCTGGTCGCGGAGGCGGCCGAGGGCGCGGTGGTACTGATCGCGGCCCACGCCGGTGACCCGCTGGTGGCGGCGCTGCCGCAGGCCCGGATCGTCGCGCAGCCGTCCGGGGCGTGCCTGGTGGAGGCGGCGCAGGTGATGGACCGGTTGCGTTCGCCCGGCGGCTGTCCCTGGGACGCCGTGCAGACTCACGAGTCATTGCGGCAGTACCTGGTGGAGGAGACCTACGAGCTGCTGGAGGCCATCGAGGACGGGGATCGCACGGCCCTGCGTGAGGAGCTCGGGGACGTGTTGCTGCAGGTGCTGTTCCACGCGCGGGTGGCGGCGGAGCATCCGGACGACCCGTTCGACATCGACGTGGTCGCCGGGGAACTGGTGGCCAAGCTCGTCGGCCGTCATCCGCACGTCTTCGCCGACGCCGCCCGCATCGAGACGGCCGAGCACCAGGAAGTGAAGTGGGAGGAGCTCAAGCAGGCCGAGAAGCAGCGCGAGTCCCTTGTGGACGGTGTGGCGCTCGGCCAGCCCGCGACCGCGCTGGCGGGCAAGCTCGGCCACCGCAGCGGGCGGGCGGGCGTCCCGCTGGACCTGCTGCCTTCCGGTTCCGATGCGGCGGCGCAGCTGTTCCGCATCGCCGCGACCGCCCGCCGTGCCGGGTCCGATCCGGAGGGTGAGCTGCGGGCGGTGGCGAAGCGGTTCGCCGAGGACGTCCGCGAGGCGGAGCGCAACGCGCGGGCCGACGGGGTGGAGCCGTCGACGCTGGAGGCCGACGGCTGGCGCGCCTACTGGCCGAAGAGGGTCTCGCCCCAGTAGCCGCCGGGGCCGACGCCGGGCGGCACGGCGAAGAGGGCCGAGCCGGTGTGCTGGGTGTACTCCATCAACCGGTCATGGGCCGCCAGTGACTTCTGCATGGGAATGAACTGGGTGCGCGGGTCCCGGTTGAAGGCGAGGAAGAACAGTCCCGCCTCCAGGTGTCCGACGCCGTCGGACCCGTCGACGAAGTTGTAGCCGCGCCGCAGGATCCTCACGCCGTTCTGCGACTCCGCGGAGGCGAGCCGCACGTGCGCGTCCTCAGGGATGGCGAGCTTGCCGCCCTCGCCGCGGACGTGCAGGTCCGCCGCGTCGAACTCGGCGGACTGCCCGAGCGGGGCGCCGCTGCCCTTGGCGCGGCCGATCACCTGCTCCTGTTCGTCCAGCGAGGTCCGGTCCCAGGTTTCGATGTGCATGCGGATCCGCCGCGCCACCAGGTAGGACCCGCCGGTCAGCCAGGGACTCCCGTCGCCCGCGCCGACCCACACGTGCTGGTCCAGCGCGGCGGTGTCCTCGGCCTTGAGGTTGTTCGTGCCGTCCTTGAAGCCGAACAGGTTGCGCGGCGTGGTCTGGCTGCGCGAGGTCGACGAGCTGCGCCCGAACCCCAGTTGCGACCAGCGCACCTCCGTCGTGCCGAAGCCGAGCCGCACCAGATTGCGGACGGCGTGCACGGCCACCTGGGGATCGTTGGCGCAGGCCTGGATGCACAGGTCCCCACCGCAGCGGGCGGGATCCAGCTTGTCACGCGGGAATGCGGGCAGGTCCACCAGTGCGGGCGGGCGCAGCCCGGCCAGCCCGAACCGGTCGTCGAACAGCGACGGCCCGAACCCGATCGTCAGGGTGAGCGAGGAGGCGGGCAGCTCCAGCGCCTCCCCGGTGTCGCCGGGCGGGGCCGCGGGCGAACCGTCCACCGCACCACCGGTGCCGATCTCGCGCCCGGCCGTCATCTGCCGGGCCGCGTCGGTCCACGCTCGCAGCAGGGCCACCAGCTTGGCCCGGTCGTTCGTGGTCACGTCCAGCGCGGCGAAGTGCAGGTGTTCCTGGGCGGGCGTGACGATGCCGGCCTGGTGGGCACCGTGGAACTCCACCGTCTCGGTGTGCGCCGGGCTCGCGGGCCCGCCGAGGGTCCGGTCGAGGCCGGCCCCGGCGGCACCCGCGCCGGCGAGCGCGACACCGGCTCCGGCGAGACCGAACACCTTTCGCCGGGAGAGCTGCGTCATCGGGCCACGACCTCGGCGACCTTGCTCAGCGGCTCGCCCAGCGCGTCCACCGCGGAGGCGAGTTCCTTGATCTGGTCCTGGCTCAGCTCGGTGTAGTAACGGAAACCGTTGCCGTTGCGCTGTTTGTCGAGCAAGCGCTGCACGTTCGCGAACTGACTGTCCACAGTTGATGTGAGCTGCGGGTCGCGGGCCTGCAGGACGGGCCGCAGCGCCTCGATCGCTCCCTTCGAGCCGTCCACGTTCGCCTGGAAGTCCCACAGGTCGGTGTGCGAGAACGCCTCCTCCTCGCCGGTGACCTTGCCGGTGGCCACCTCGTCGAGCAGTTCCTTCGCCCCGTTGGCCAGGTCCAGCCCGGTCAGTTCGAGCGTCGCGGACCGCTCGGTGAGCGTGGTGACGTCGGCGACGAGCTGGTCGGCGATCCGGCCGCTGTCCGGCTGCAGCCCGGTGGCCCACAGGTCCTTTTCCAGCCGGTGGAAACCGGTGAACGGCTTGCCCTGCTCGACGTCGGCCTCGCGCACGTCGATGGCCTTGTCGAGGTCGGAGAACTTCTCCGCGACCGGTTCGATGTGCTCGTAGTAGACCCGCGTGTTCGCGTAGCGGGCCTTGGCCTCGTCGACCCTGCCCGCCTTGACCGCGTCGGCGAACTTCTGCGTCTCGGCCTTGAGCGTGCCCGCCTGCGCGGCCACGTACCCGGCGTAGCTCTTCGCCGCGCTGGTCAGCGCGGTGTCGGCGGCGGGCTGGGCCGCCGCGCCGGTCACCGTGAGCGGGACGCGGATGCCGTCGCCCGCCATCCCGGGTTTGCAGGCCGCCTGGTAGGTGCCCGCGGCCGGAACCGCGACGGTGAGCTTGCGGGCCAGTCCCGGCGCGATGTTCTCGACCTCGCCGATTATCTTGTCGCCCTCGCCGTAGAGGTAGAACTCGGTGACCTTGGTGCCCTTGTTGGTCACCTCGAAGGTCAGGTTGCCCGCCTTGGCGCTGGTCGGCGCGACCTCGCAGGAGGTGTCCGTGGCGGACACGGTGATCGGCGCGGTGCCGTCGGCGGACGTGTTCTGCCCGCTCGAGCAGGCGGAAAGGGCGAGCAGGACCACGGCCGCACCGGACAGTGCGGGAACGGACTTCGGCAAGGTCACTCCTTAACGGCGCCCGCACCGGCGAGGGTGGAGGGCTTCGGGGCGGGCCGGCGCAGGAACAGCGGCAGCACGATCGCGACGTAGACCACCCACGCCGTGGCCTGGAGCACGGTGGTCTGCTGCGAGTAGTTGAAGATGCCCTTGAGCACCGCCCCGTACCAGGAGGTCTCCGGGATGGCGGCGGAGGTGTCGAAGGCGAGCAGGTGCAGCCCGGGCAGGTAACCGGCCTCCTGCAGATCGTGCAGGCCGTAGCCGAGTACGCCCGCGGCGACGAACACCAGCAGCACACCGGTGACGGTGAAGAACTTGCCCAGGTTGAAGCGCACGGCGCCGCGGTAGAGCAGGTAGGCGAGCACGACCGCGAGCACGATGCCGAAGGCGAATCCGGCCAGCGGCTGCGTGGTGCCGCCCTGGGCGCTCTGCACGGCGGCGTAGAAGAACACGGCGGTCTCGAGCCCTTCGCGGCCGACGGCGAGGAAGCTCAGCAGCAGCACCGCGAGCGGGCCGATGGCCAGCGCCTGGTCCATCTTGCCCCGCAGTTCGCTGGCGATGCTCTTGGACGCCTTGCGCATCCAGAAGATCATCGCCGTGACGAAGCCGACGGCGACGACGGACAGCGAGCCGCCGAGCAGCTCCTGCTGTTCGAAGGACAGCTGCGCGGTGGTGTAGGTGAGCAGGGCGCCCACCCCGACCGAGAGCAGCACCGCGGCGGCGATGCCGGGCCAGACCCAGCGCAGCGCCGGGCGGCGGTCGGTCTTCACCAGGAAGGCGACGAGGATACTGACGACCAGCGCGGCTTCCAGGCCCTCGCGAAGGCCGATGAGCAGGCTCGAGAACAACACCTTGGGGCCTCCTCCTGGTGGACCGGACTCCTTGCTTTTTAGGTTAGCCTTCCCTCGCTGTCTAGTCCCGGCTCGTGTTCAAGATCGGGATATCCGGGGAGAATCGGGCCGATTCGCGGAAGAGCGCCTGGTCGGTGCCACTGTTGGCGGGCGGATAACGAATTTGTGTGATTCGCGCGGCACCGGGGCTTCCCGAGGCGGATAACCTGATCGAGTGGTCGAGCCCACCGAGTCAGTGGCCGCCGACGAGCGCACGCCACCGCATCGCTCCTGGTCTTCGCTGCTGCTGACGGCCGGAGTGGTCGCGACCGGGCTCGTCCTGGTCCTGACGGTCGGGGTGACCAGGCCCGGCGCACCCCGGACGGATCCCGCGGCCGGTCCCGGCGCCATCGCGGCCGCCACCACCACGCCGTCGCTCGTCCCGTCCGCCGGAGCCGCTGCCCCGCGCTCCGCCGTGGCCGCGCCCGTGGACCATCCTCAGGCCTCCGACCTGGCGGAACTCGACAACTGGGCCCGGCGCCTGTCGGCCGCCACCACCCTGTCCAACGCGCAACTCGCGGCCTACGGGCGCGCGGAGATGTGGTTGCGGGGCGAAGCACCGTCCTGCCGCCTGTCGTGGGCGACGCTCGCCGGGATCGGCCAGGCCGAGGCCGCGGGCACCGGGCCGCTGCCGGTCCCGGACGCGATCTGGGCGCGCTTCGCCGCACGGGCGACCCAGGACGGCAAGCCCGCCGACCGGATGAACATCGACGACGCGGCCTACGCGATGGCGCGGTACCTCTGCTCCGGCGGAGCGGACCTGAGCACGGCGGGCGGCTGGTGGCACACCATGCTGGACTACACCCGCTCGGAGCCGAGGGCGGCGGAAATCCTCGCGGCCGCCGACACCTTCGCGGCCGCCCGGCCCGGCGGCTGAACCGTCAGCCCTGCTGCAGCCGGACGCGGGCGTTGACCTCGGACAGGGCGTCCTGGTACTCGGGCACGGGGTTCATCGCCCAGGCCATCCGGAGCTGGCCGAGCGCCTCCACGAGGCGGCCGAGACGCTGCAGCGTCCGGCCGAGGACGAATCGGGCGTAATGATCGGCCGGGTCCAGTTCCAACACCCGGACGAATGCCTTCTCGGCATGGTTGAGCTGGGCGGAGTGGAAGTAGGCCCGCCCCGCCAGCAACTGCACACTGGGTTTGTCGGGCTCGGCTTCGAGCACTGGCTGAAGCGCCTTCAGCGCGTCGAGCGGGCGCCGGTTTTCGATCAGGGCTTCGGCCTGACGGAACGCTTCGAACCGGTGCTCAGCGAGACGGTCACTTGGCAGGTTCTCGTCATTCATAGTCGTATCGACGTTACCCGCGAAAAGCCGCTTTCGGCAGGGGGTGATCACACCTCGGGAGTACGCCGTGGTCCACTAGGCGCCCATGAGCGAAGAACCGCGGTATCTCGGAATCTCGCCCTATCTGTACTACGCGGACGTCGCCGAGGCACTGGCCTGGCTGGTCCGGGTGTTCGGCTTCACCGAACGCGTGCGCTACGTCGACGGTTCGGGAACGGTGTTCCAGGCGACCGTCGCCGCCGGTGAGGCCGATATCGTGCTCGCCGGGGTCGGCCCCGAATTCTGGGAGGCCAAGGGGGTGGACCGGCCCGTCGGCCAGCTCAACGTGGTCTACGTCGAGGACGTGGACGCCCAGTTCGAGCGAGTCCGCGCCGCACTGGGCGAGGAGCACGAAATCGCCGCGCCGCAGGACCAGCCCTACGGTGCCCGCGTGTTCAGCGTCGCCGACGTCGGCGGCAACAGCTGGTCGTTCTGGCAGTGGGTCTCCCAGACCGCGGAGCTGCCCCCGGGCTGGCAGGAGGTCCGCTCCGGGCAAGGGGGCGCGGAGTGAAGCGCGCCTCGTTGGGCGCCTGCCTCCAACGGGTGATCACGGCCTGCCGTTACGCTGATGTCGTCGTCGCTGAAACAACGATGAGGAGCGAAGCGTGGCGGTCATCGAGCAGGTAGGCGCGCGCGAGATTCTGGATTCGCGTGGCAACCCCACCGTCGAGGTGGAGGTGGCCCTGGACGACGGCACGCTGGCGCGGGCCGCGGTCCCCTCGGGGGCGTCCACCGGTGAGCACGAGGCCGTCGAACTCCGTGACGGCGACGCGCAGCGCTACGGCGGCAAGGGTGTCGAGCGCGCGGTCGCCGCGGTGCTCGACGAGATCGGCCCGCAGCTGATCGGCATGGAAGCGGTGGAGCAGCGCGTCGTCGACCAGAAGCTGGTCGACCTCGACGGCACCCCCGACAAGTCCCGCCTCGGCGCCAACGCCCTGCTGGGTGTCTCGCTCGCGGTGGCCAAGGCCGCCGCGGAATCGGCCGAGCTGGAACTGTTCCGGTACCTGGGCGGCCCCAACGCCCACATCCTGCCGGTGCCGATGCTGAACATCCTCAACGGTGGCGCGCACGCCGACACCGACGTGGACATCCAGGAGTTCATGATCGCCCCGATCGGGGCCGAATCCTTCCGCGAGGCCCTGCGCTGGGGCGCGGAGGTCTACCACTCGCTCAAGTCCGTGCTCAAGGGCCGCGGCCTGGGCACCGGCCTCGGTGACGAAGGCGGGTTCGCGCCGAACCTGTCCAGCAACCGGGAAGCCCTCGACCTGATCACCGCCGCGATCGAGAAGGCGGGCTACACGCCGGGCCGCGACGTCGCGCTGGCACTGGACGTCGCCGCGACCGAGTTCTTCGCCGACGGCTCCTACACCTTCGAAGGCAGCAAGCGCAGCGCCGAGCAGCTCGCCGCGTACTACGCCGAACTGCTCGACGCCTATCCGCTGGTCTCGATCGAGGACCCGCTGTCCGAGGACGACTGGGACGGCTGGGTCGCGCTGACCGGCCAGATCGGCGACCGCGTCCAGCTGGTCGGGGACGACCTGTTCGTCACCAACCCCGACCGGCTCGAGCAGGGCATCGAGCGGGGCGCGGCCAACGCGCTGCTGGTCAAGGTCAACCAGATCGGCACCCTGTCCGAGACCCTGGACGCGATCACGCTGGCCACCTCGTGCGGCTACAAGAGCATGATGAGCCACCGTTCCGGCGAGACCGAGGACACCACCATCGCCGATCTGGCGGTCGCCACCGGCGTCGGCCAGATCAAGACCGGTGCCCCGGCCCGCAGCGAGCGCGTCGCCAAGTACAACCAGCTCCTGCGCATCGAGGAGACCCTGGGCGACGCTGCGCGCTACGCCGGCGACCTGGCCTTCCCGCGGTTCACTCCGGAGAGCTGACGGCCGGAGGATGGACCGGCGGGCGAGGGAGCGCAGCAGCAGACGGGGCCGCCGCACTGAAGGCCGGGCGGGCGGCCTGCCCGCCCGGCGTGCGGAGAGCGCCGCCAGACCCACCGAGGGTTCGCCCGCCGGCCGCCCCCGGCGGGTGCGGCGGGAGTCGTCGCCGCGGTCGCGGTGGCGCCGCGGGCTGAACGCGCGGCGCGCGGCGGCGGCCGGTGCCACGCGCGTGCTCGCCATGTCCACCACACGGCGCGCGGCGGTACTCGCGATCGTGGTGTGCGCACTGGCGTTCACCCTCGCGGTGCCGCTGCGCACCTACCTCAGCCAGCGGTCGGAGATCTCCGAGCAGGAGCAGCGCCGTGACGAGCTGCGCGCCGACGTTGCTCGGCTGCAGGAGCGCCAGGCCGCGCTGAACGATCCGGCGCAGGTGGAGACCGAGGCCCGGCGCAGGCTGCGCTACGTCATGCCCGGTGAAACCCCGTACCTCGTGCAACTGCCCGAGGACAATCCGCAGGCGCCGCAACCACAGCCCCAGCAACAGTCCGGCGTCGGCGGGATGGCCTGGTACCAGCAACTCTGGGCCACCCTCGGGCGTTAGAGCCTGTTTCGAGGTGGTTCGCGTGGCGGTGCGGGGCGCGGGCGGGCCGTGGCGGTGCGGTTGCGACAATGGGCCGGTGAACGAGACGGAACTGCCCTTGCTGGAGCCGGTGACCGAGGCCGATCGCGCGATCATCGCCGAGCAGCTCGGCCGCCCCCCGCGCGCGCTGCGCGCGATCGCGGCGCGGTGCCCCAGCGGCCATCCGTCGGTGGTGCAGACGAACCCGCGGCTGGAGAACGGCACCCCGTTCCCCACCCTGTACTACCTCACCTGCCCGAGGCTGGCTTCCCTGGTCGGACGGCTCGAAGCCTCCGGGATCATGAAGGAGATGACCGAGCGCCTCGCGGTCGACGAGGAACTCGCCGCGGCCTACCAGCGGGCCCACGAGTCGTACCTCGCTCAACGCGACGCCATCGAGCCGCTGGGCACCCAGGTCACCGCGGGCGGCATGCCGGGGCGCGTCAAATGCCTGCACGTCCACCTGGCGCACACGCTCGCGTGCGGCCCGGGGGTGAACCCGTTCGGGGACGAGACGCTCGAACTGCTGCGTCCGGACTGGCCCTCGGGCGACTGCGCAAAGTAACGATCATCCCCCTTCCGCGGATAACCCAGTCGGTTACCGGGGCTTAACAACTTCTCCGTGAAGATCGGCCCCGGCGGGTTCAGCCGAGGGGAGGAGCCGGGCGGTGCGGTTCACGCGCATTCGGATCACGCGTCGCAAGGCCCGCAGAATCGCCCTCCACCACAAGACCTTCATCGCCGCGCTCGGCGGCGCGCTCGCGGTGCTGCCCGCCACGGTGACCAGCGGCCACGCCGCGCAGTGGGCCAGGACGCCGAGCACCGAGCACACCCGGGACACCGCACTCGTCCAGGGATTCGACCCGAAACTGGTCCAGATCAGTGTCGACGGCAGCCTGCCGAGGCCCGCGGTGCAGGTCGAACCGCTGCCGCCGGAGCAACTGCCCAGCGGTCCGCTCGGCATCCCCGGGTCCGCGCTGAAGGCCTACCGCAACGCCGCCGGTCTCGTGGCCGCTGAGGAACCCGCCTGCCATATCGACTGGGCGCTGATCGCGAGCATCGGCCGCATCGAGTCCAACCACGCGCGCGGCGGTTACGTCGACGCCGAGGGCAACACGCGGGAACCCATCCTCGGCCCCGAACTCAACGGGGTCGGCCCGGTCGCGGCGATCCCGGACACCGACGGCGGGCGCTGGGACCACGACACGGTGTGGGACCGCGCCGTCGGGCCCACCCAGTTCATCCCGTCCACCTGGCTGTTCTGGGGTGTGGACGGCAACGGCGACGGGGTGGCCGACCCGAACAACATCTACGACGCCACCTTCGCCACCGGCCGGTACCTCTGCTCGGGTGGACTGGACCTGGCCGATCCCGGCTGGCTGCGGTCGGCGATCTACCGGTACAACAACTCCGACGTCTATGTGGACACGGTGATCCGCTGGGCCGCGGCCTACCGCGACGGGGTCATGACGCTGGCCGACAGCGCGGTGCCGCTCGGGGCGCCCGGCGCGGTCCTGGCCGCCGAACCCGGCGCACCCTCGGTCACCACCACCTCGCCACCGCAGCCTCCCACCACCACGCCCGCCACCACGACGACGCGGGGGAGCACACCGCCGAGCCACCCGACGGGCAGCAGCACCACGACGACCACTCCGACGTGCCCGAGCCCCAGCACGAGCGGCACCGCACCCACCACCACCACGACCAACCCGACCACGACCACCACGCCGCCCTCGCCGACTCCGCCGGTCACGGGCACCACCACTCCGCCGAGCCAGGACCCGTGCGCACCGCCGACGAGCACCACCGGGTCCAGCACCACCGGGTCCAGCACCGCCGGGTCTAGCACCGCGTCGGTCACGGCCACCTCGTAGGGTGGTCCCATGCCTCGTGTTGCCGCGATCGACTGTGGAACGAACTCCATCCGCCTTCTCGTCGCCGAGTTGACGCACCGCCACGACGGCACCGTCGACCTGCGCGACCTGCATCGGGAGATGCGGGTGGTGCGGCTCGGCCAGGGGGTGGACGCCACCGGGCGCCTGGCGCCGGAGGCACTGGAGCGCACCCGCAAGGCGCTCGCCGACTACACGATCGCCGCACGCCGCAAGGGAGTCGAGCGGGTGCGGATGGTGGCGACCTCGGCGACCCGGGACGCGAGCAACCGCGACGAGTTCTTCGCGATGACGCGCGAGGTCCTCGGCGTGGAGGCGGAGGTGATCAGCGGGGACGAGGAGGCCCGGCTGTCCTTCACCGGCGCCGTCGGCGAACAGGATCCCGACGACGGGCCGTTCCTCGTGGTGGACGTGGGCGGCGGCTCCACCGAACTGGTGCTCGGCGACTGGGACGGGCAACGGGCCTCGGTGACCTCCGCGAAGTCGGTGGACATCGGCTGCGTGCGGATCACCGAGCGGGCGCTGAAGTCCGACCCGCCGACCGGTGAGGAGATCGCCGCGGCCCGCGCGTTCGCCACCGAGGTGCTCGACCGGGCCTTCGAGGTGGTGGACGTGGCGAAGGCGAAGACGTGGATCGGGGTGGCGGGCACTGTCACCACACTGTCCGCGGTGGCCCAGGAACTGCCCGCCTACGATTCGGAGCGCACGCACCTGTCCCGACTGTCCTTTTCGGACATCGCGAGGATGTCGGACGAACTGCTGGCGGCCGATCACGCCACTCGCGCGGCCAATCCGGTGATCCACCCCGGCAGGGTGGACGTCATCGGCGGGGGCGCGCTGATCGTGCGAGTGCTCGCGGAGCAGTTGGCCGAGCGCGGCGGCCCGGCCGATCTGGTGGTCAGCGAACACGACATCCTGGACGGGATCGCGCTGTCCCTGGCCGCCCCGTCGGCCTGATCGCGGTGCCCTCAAGGTGACCTTGAGGGCGTTTACGACCCTGAAGACCACCTTCAGGGCACCCCGTCCGGCCGGGAGGGTGGGGCTCGCCGTCGTACCGTCGCGTCCGGAATGTGACCACTGACTTTAGTAGGGTTTTTGTTCCGATTCGCCGGAAGCTTGGATAGGTTCTGCTCACCCTTTGGTGAGGAGGATTTTCCTTGAGACGTACGAGGTTGCTCATCGCCGCGCTCGCCGTGCCGCTGATCGGCGGCATCGCGGGCGTCGCCGCGCCCACTGCCGCGGCGCAACCGCAGCTTTCCGGTGCCGCCACGGAATTCACCGTGCTGACGGCGGGCGGGCAGAGCGTCGCCGCCGCCGAACAGGCGATCCGGGACGCGGGCGGCACCGTCCTGCACAGCAACACCGCGGTCGGCCTGATCACCGCCAGTGCCCCCGCTTCCGGTTTCGTGGAGCGGATTTCGGCCAGCCGCGCGGTTTACGGTGCGGCCAGGGCGACGTCGATCGGCCGTGCCCCGCAGGACAGGGCAACCGCCAAGCCGGACGCGGTGGAAAAGGAACAGCGGCTTTCGGGCGGCAGGGAGAGCGCCGTCAGGAAACCGGTCCAGACCGGTATGGACCCGCTCGACGGCGAACTGTGGGGACTGAAGTCGGTCCGTTCCGACCTCGCGCGCACGGTGCAGCCCGGCGACAAGCGGGTCAAGGTCGGCATCATCGACACCGGCGTCGACGGTTCGCACCCCGACATCGCGCCGAACTTCGACGCGGCCGACTCGCGCAACTTCACCAGGGACATCCCCACCGACGAGACCGGCGCCGTGGTCGACGGCCCCTGCGAATTCCGCGGTTGCGTCGACCCCGCCGACCACGACGACAACGGGCACGGTACGCACGTCGCGGGCACCATCGCCGCCGCCGCCAACGGTTTCGGCATCTCCGGCGTCGCGCCGAACGTGACACTGGTCAACGTCCGTGCCGGGCAGGACTCCGGCTTCTTCTTCCTCCAGCCCGTCGTCGACGCCATCACCTACGCCGGCGACGCGGGCCTCGACGTGGTCAACATGTCGTTCTACGTCGATCCCTGGCTCTACAACTGCGCGAACAACGCGGCCGACACGGCCGAGCAGAAGATCGAGCAGCGCACCATCATCGAGGCGATCGACCGGGCGCTGAACTACGCCTACCGCAAGGGCGTGACCTCGGTGGTGGCGCTGGGCAACCAGCACACCGATCTCGGCGCGCCGCAGCCCGACACCAGCAGCCCCGACTACCCGGCGGGCTCCACCCACAACCGGACGATCGACAACGCGAGCTGTCTGTCGCTGCCCGTCGAAGGCCCGCACACCATCGGTGTTTCCTCGTTCGGTCCCTCCGGCGCCAAGGCCGACTACTCGAACTACGGCACCGAGCAGATCTCGGTGTCCGCGCCCGGCGGTTTCTTCCGTGACGGTTTCGGCACCGACTGGTACCGCACCAACCAGAACATGATCCTCTCCGCCTACCCCCGCAATGTCGGGGTGGCCGAAGGGACCATCGACCAGGACGGGAACCTCACGGCCGACGGGATCGCGCTCGGCGTGCAGAAGGCGGTGGCCCCGGACGGGCGCGTCGGGTACTACCAGTACCTGCAGGGCACCTCGATGGCCACGCCGCACGCCACCGGGGTCGCCGCGCTGATCGTTTCCCAGTACGGCAGGCCGTCGCGGGGCGGATTCGGCATGAGCCCCGACGCCGTGCAGCGGGTGCTCGAAGGGACCGCGGCGCACATCGCGTGCCCGGTGCCGAACACCGTCGACTACCTCGACGAGGGCCGGGACGCCTCGTTCACCGCGACCTGTGTGGGCACGCCGGAGTTCAACGGCTTCTACGGCCACGGCGCCGTCGACGCCTACGCCGCCGTCACCCACGGCGCCGGCTACCTCCGCGGCTGACCCTCCGCCCTCGCGGCGCTGCCGTGAGGGGACCC
Source organism: Amycolatopsis cynarae (assembly GCF_026802195.1). Taxonomy (NCBI): domain Bacteria; kingdom Bacillati; phylum Actinomycetota; class Actinomycetes; order Pseudonocardiales; family Pseudonocardiaceae; genus Amycolatopsis; species Amycolatopsis cynarae. Next base: position 424,464 of record NZ_CP113836.1, read on the forward strand.
CTCACAGTCGTATCGGCTGTGAGGGGACCCCTCACGGCCGGTTTTCCGGCCATGCAACCGGATCCCGCCCGCCTTCCGTCCCCACGGCATGCGCTTTCTGGCCCTGCTCGCCCTGGCGACGGCGACCGCGTGTGGAACTCAGGCGGGTTCCGGTGAATCCCACGGCTGCACCGCGATCGCGACCCGGGTGGGCGTCGGAGTCGAGGTGGCTCCGGCCGTCGCGACGGGAACCACCTCGCTGACCCTCACCGCCTGCTGGAACGGGACGTGCCGCGACTACCCCGTGCCGCTCGAACCGGCGACCATGGCGGCGGACGCGACCTGCACCGGGCCGGATCCGTCCGACGCCTGCCTGGCCCAGCCGCGGGAAACCGGGGGGAAGCACGGCTTCGCCGAGATCCCGGACCTGCCCGCCGCTCCGGTCGAGGTGACCGTGGCCGGGACCCGGCTCACGGTGACCCCCGTGCTGTCCTACCCGAACGGCCCCGGCTGCGGCCCCGGCGGCCCCCAGACGAGCGTCGTGGTCGACTCCACCGGCGTGCACGAACTCCGCTGACCCACCGGCAGCTGGCCGTGAGGGAGCCCCTCACGGCCAACTCCGGAGGCCCTACCGGTTGCTGCTGGCGGTGATGAAGGCGGCGAGGTCCTTGGACTGCTGGATCCGCGACGGCTCGTGCACGTACATCATGTGCCCGCCCGGGTAGTACGCGGATTCGATGTTCTCGCGCAGTTCCTCCGGGATCACCAGGTGCGCCAGCACGTGCTCGGCCGCGTAGTACGGGGTCGCGCCGTCGTAGTAGCCCATCGCGACGTGCAGCTTCAGGTGCGGGTTCGCCCGCATCGCCGAGCTGAGCGATTCCACCGCCGACACCGACCGGCCTTCGAAGTCGGAATACGACCACGCCTGGTTGACGTCCACGGACAGGATCTCGTAGGGCAGGTCGCTTTCGTAGCCCAGATCCGCCCGCACGTAGTGGTTGAATCCGGCCGAGTACGCGCCCATCAGCCGCGAGATCGACGCGTCGTCGCTCATGTGCTCGCGTCCGCCGTCCGGCTCCCAGGTGGTGAACCGCCCGTCCATGCGGCCGGTGGTCAGCCCCCGGTCGCGCAGCAGTTCCGTGAAGAACCGGACGTGTTCGATCCGCAGGTTCACCTTGTCCACATAGGACTCGTCAAGTCCGGTGAGTGAGGCCAGCGTCCGTACCGCGGTGGTCCGCTCCTCTGTGGACAGCCGGGCGCCCCGTTCCAGCGCGAACGGCAGCTCCCGCGCGGCGAATTCCTCCGCGTCGGCGAGCACGTCGTCGAGCGGGCGATCACCGTGCAGCCCGTGGTAGTGCGCGATCGCCGCGTACGTCGGCACGAACAGGGGGTATGGCTTGTCGTTTCCCTCCGTGAAACGGATCGCCCCCATGTCCAGCACGGAGGAGATCAGCATCAGGCCGTTGAGGTACATGCCGTGCCGCTCCTGCAGATACGCGGCCAGCCCGGCGGCCCGCAGCGTGCCGTACGACTCGCCCGCGAGGTACTTGGGGGACATCCAGCGGCCGTTGCGTGAGGTCCACAGGCGGATGACCTCGCCGACGGATTCGATATCGGCGGTGAAGCCGTGGTGGTCCTTGGGCTGTTCGCCGGTCACGGCGCGGGAGTAGCCGGTGGCCACCGGGTCGATGAACACCAGATCGCTGTGCGTCAGCAGGGTTTCGGGGTTGTCCACCAGCCGGTACGGCGGCGGTTCGGGCGAGTCGACGTCCCCGGTCACCACGCGCCGCGGCCCCAGCAGGCCCATGTGCAGCCAGACGCTGGCCGCACCCGGGCCGCCGTTGAAGGCGAAGGTCACCGGGCGGCTGCCGGGTTCGGCGTCGTCGAGGGTGTAGGCGGTGAGGAACACCTCGGCCTTGGCGACGTGTCCGTCGAACTTGCCGTCGGTGTGCACTTCCTTGCGCAGCACGATCCGCCCCGTCTGCGCCGTGTAGGCGAGCTTGCGCCGTTTGACGGTGAGCGTGTGCCGGGTGGTGACCAGATCGTCGGTCGGGGCCGCGGGCTTGGTTTCGCCCTGCGGTTCACTGGTCTCGTCAGTTGTGGTGTCGGCCATGGCGGAAACCTATCCAGTCCGCACGGCGGGCCTAGCCTGGGCTGGTGACAACGAACACGCTCGCGGAACTGGACGCCGCCGTCTCCTGCTGCCGTCGCTGTCCCCGGCTCGTCCAGTGGCGCGAACAGGTGGCCGCCACGAAGCGGGCCGCCTTCGCGGACGAAACCTATTGGGGACGCCCGGTACCGGGTTTCGGCCCGCCTGGGGCCTCGCTGGCGATCGTGGGACTGGCCCCGGCCGCGCACGGCGGCAACCGGACCGGCCGCATGTTCACCGGCGACCGCTCCGGTGACGTGCTTTTTCAAGCGCTGTACGACGTCGGGCTCGCATCGCAGCCTCGATCCACGCACCCGGGCGACGGACTCGAACTCCGCGGGACCCGGATCACCGCGCCCGTGCACTGCGCGCCACCCGCGAACAAGCCGACACCGGCCGAACGTGACGAATGTCGCCCCTGGCTGGTGCGTGAGTTCGAACTCCTCCGCCCGACGCTGAAGGCCGTCGTGGTGCTCGGCGCGTTCGGCTGGCAGGCGTTGCTACCCGTGATCGCGCGAGTACGCCCGCTGCCGAAACCGCTGCCCAGGTTCGGTCACGGCACGCGAGTGCCCCTGCCGGGGGAGCCTCCGCTGACCTTGTTCGGGTGCTACCACGTGTCGCAGCAGAACACCTTCACCGGCCGGTTGACCCCCGCCATGTTGCGGGATGTACTGGCCTTGGCGGCCCGGGAAGCCGGGTTGATCTGAATCGTTTTGCCCTGCTACGGCGACCCCCGTCACAGCTGGTCGGGGTGCGCGAGCGATGGGCCGGGGAGAGTGGGAAGATACAGCCATGGCCGCAACGAAGTCGGAACCGACCCGGATCTTGATTCTGGGCGGTGGTTACGTCGGGCTCTACACCGCGTTGGGACTGCAGAAGAAGCTCCGCGCCAACGAGGCGTCCGTCACCATCGTGGACCCCCAGCCCCACATGACGTACCAGCCGTTCCTCCCGGAGGCGGCGGCCGGCGCCATCGAACCGCGGCACGTGGTCGTGCCGTTGCGGCGGGTCCTCAAGCGGTGCCATGTGCTCACCGCGCGCGTCAACAAGATCGAGCACGACCGCAAGTCCGTCACGGTCGAAGCCGCCGACGGGCACATCGAGCAGCTGAACTACGACGTGCTCGTGGTCGCGCTGGGTGCGGTCCCGCGGCTGCTGCCGATCCCCGGCCTGGCCGAGCAGGGCATCGGCATCAAGACCATCGGTGAGGCGATCTACCTCCGCAACCACGTGCTGACCAAGCTCGACGAGGCGGCCAGCACCCTCGACCCGGAGCTGCGCAAGCGGCTGCTCACCTTCACGGTCGTCGGCGGCGGTTTCGCCGGTATCGAGGCGCTCGCCGAACTCGAGGACATGACCCGCTTCGCCACGCGCTACTACGAGAACATCGAGCCCTCGGACATCCGCTGGGTGCTCGTGGAAGCCGCGGGCCGGATCCTGCCGGAGGTGCGCGAGACCCTCGGCGTGTGGACCGTCGAGCAGCTCGAAAAGCGCGGCATCGAGGTGTTCCTGTCCACCGCGGCGAAGTCGTTCGAGAACGGGCACGTGGTGCTCTCCGACGGCACCGAGTTCGACAGCGACACCATCATCTGGACCGCCGGGGTGAAGGCCAACCCGGTGCTGGCCAACTCGGACCTGCCGATCGACAAGCGCGGCCGCGTCGAGGCGACCGCCGCCCTGCAGGTCGTCGGGCACCCCGAAGTGTGGACCGCCGGTGACAACGCCGCCGTCCCGGACCTGTCGCGCACCGAGCAGGACCCGACCGCCACCTGCCCGCCGAACGCCCAGCACGCCGTGCGCCAGGCGCGTCACCTCGCCGGCAACATCATCCACGTGCTGCGCGGCGGCCAGCCGAAGGACTACTACCACAAGAACCTGGGTGCGGTGGCCGGGCTCGGCCTGCACAAGGGTGTCGCGGACGCGCTGAACCTGAAGATCAAGGGCTTCCCCGCGTGGCTGTTCCACCGCGGCTACCACCTCAAGGCGATGCCGACCTTCAACCGCAAGGTGCACATCCTGCTCGACTGGATGCTCGGCGGCCTGTTCCGCCGCGAGGTCGTGTCCCTCGGGCAGATCAACAACCCGAAGGAAGAGTTCGCCCGGGCCTCCAGGTCCTGAGCACAGGGGCACCGCAGTACTCTTGCGGTGCCCCCGTAGCCCAACCGGCAGAGGCAGTCGACTTAAAATCGATTCAGTGCGGGTTCGAATCCCGTCGGGGGCACTGAACCGCAGGTCAGAGCGACCAAGTGGGGATGATCATGATCACCTACCCCACTTTTACCCCACTTTTCCGCTGACCCTCACAAGATGTCTTCGAGTGCCGCGGCGTTGTCGGGTGACACGGTACCCCGACCCATGTACACGTCCTGCGTCATCGAGGGCTTGGCGTGCCCAAGCTGATCAGCGATCTCACGGGCGCTGCGCTTGGCTTCATCGAGCACCGTCCCAGCCGTCTTCCGGAAGACGTGCGAGGTCACCCAGGCGAAGCCATCGCTGCCCCGAGCCTCCCGCAGCGCCCGCCGAGTGTTGGATGGGTCTCGTAGTCCACCGAGGCTGTCGGGGAACACAGGGTTTGCCCCTGCGCGGTGTTCAGCCGTCGCGACGGCGAGACGTTCTCGAAGCATGTTCACCGCCCATGACGGCAGGAGCAGTGTCCGAATGCCGGACTCGGTCTTCGGAGGTTTCCGCTTGAGGCCAGCGCCTTTGATCCGAACGACGGTGTACTTGATAGCGACGGCCCCGGCGTCGAGGTCGACATCCTCCCAGTAAAGCGCCAGGGCTTCACCGATTCGGACGCCAGTGGCGAGCATGAACCGAGTGAGGTCCGGAAGGTCCTTCGCGACGGCCTTGGGGTCCTGTTCGAGCTGGGCAAGCCACTCGCGACGTTCGGTCGACGTCAGCGCCCGTGGCTTTCGGCGAGTGCGGCCCTCGATCGGTTCAATATCCCTGATGGGATTGTTGGTGATCGCACCATGTCGAGCCGCGTATCGGAGGATGCCGCCCACGACGGCGCGGGCTGTTCGAGCATGTGCAGGACTGCTCTTGGCTTGGAGCGCTGGGAAGAACTTGTCCAGCCGCGGGACGGTCACTTCGGACAAGCGAAGCTCGCCGAGTGCTGGCGTCACGTGGTTGCGCAACATGCTTCGGTAGTTGTCCAGGGTTCCAGCACTCCGCTCGCCTGCTGCGACCCGTCGTTCCTGCCAAGCAATCCAAAGGTCTGCGACCTCACGGAAGCGGCTTCGTGCGGTGATATCGCCCCCGGACGGCGTTTGGATCTCCTGGTTAATGGCGAGCTTGAGTTCTCGCTCAGCCTTCGCCTTGGTGTTGCCAGTCCGGGTTAGATCACGGATGACACCGTCGAAGCCTCGAAACCGTGCCTTGGCTTGGTAGCCACGTGCGGTCTTGACGTACCTGATCTTCCCGTATGTGCCGGGCGGCATGGGCTTCCTGCCGGGCATCAGACCGTCCCTTGTTGTTCGATCCAGGCGTCTACGTCCTCAGCCCGGTAGCGCACGTACTTACCGATCCGGCGGCCCTGGGGGCCGTAGCCCTTGGTGCGCCATTGATAGAGCGTGCCTTTCGGAACTCCGAGGTAGTCGGCAACGTCCTCGACGGACAGGAGCTTGCGGGTCATGGTGTGTCCTCCTTCTTGTTGGTGGTGCGGTTGTCGCGTTTACGCTGGTAAATGGCTTCGGCGAGTTCGCGTTCGGCGTCGTCGGCATGGCCGTTGCCGGTGTGGTTCCAATGGTTGATCACGACCACCGAGCCGGGTTCGACGCCAAGGGCCTGGAGTGCGGCGTGATGCTGCCAGGCGCGGCGGTCTCCGCGGAGTTGGGTGAAGGTGACGCTGTAGCGCTGGCTTTTGGTGAGGAAGTGGCCGCGGAAGCCGAGCATGTGAGCCCAGCGGCGGAGGTGGGTGAGGTCTTCGTTGCCGCCGAGGTCCCATGCCGTCGCGATCATGCGCTTGTGGTGGGGGTGGACGGTCAGGTGGTCGATGTCGCGTTCGGACCGGATCGGCCGGTCGGGGGTTTCGCTGGTGGAGGTGCCTTTGGTGGCGTATTTGGCGATGTAGCCAGCCAGGGCTTGATCGGTGATGTGGCCGTGGTTGTCCTCGACATCGCCAGGGTTGGCGATCACGCGGAGGTCGATCTGGTTTCCCCAGGTGAAGGTGTGGTTTTCTTCGCGGCCGTTGATGAGGAAGGTCTTGCTGACGGTGGCGGTGGTTGCGGCGGCTCGTGTGGCGTGTTCGAGGAGTTCGGTGTCTGCCCAGTCAGGGGCGGGGTCGTCGGGTCCGGTCGGGCCGTCGAGCCGGATCACGGCGTGGAAGTGGACCAGGCCGCGTTTCTGGTACTCGGCAACTTTGGCGTAGGACACGCGGGCGTGCTGGGGAAAGTCCTTGGCTCGAATCCCGGCGGCGGTGGCGAGTTCCCGGCGAAGCTGGATGGTGAAGCGGTGCCATAGTTCGCTGGCGTGGCCCTGCCACAGCACGGCACCGCGGTAGTCGTAGGTGTCGGGGTCGATGGCGGTGCCGAGGCGGGCGTCATCGGGGTGGTGGAACTCCCCGCAGGGGCAGGGGCGGGGCTTGCCGGTGCGCGTGACGGGCCGGGTGTGGACTGCGCCGAAGGACGGCGCGGTCAGGGTGAGGAATAGGCGGGGCTTGTCGGTCACGGTGGCGGGCACGGTTTTGCCGCCGGAGACGCCGCAGCGGATGAGGTGGAAGGCATCGCTGGCGTAGCGGTCGGAGCAGGCCGGGCAGACGGACTCCCTGCGGTTGCCGCAGGGGGCGTAGATGACGCCGTGGTACCGGTCCAGGATGGTGCCGGTGCCGGGGTCGATCAGGGTGCGGGAACCGGTGAGGTGGACGGGTTTGAGGCATCCCCCGGTGGCTTCGACGCGAGCGCGCCAGCGCTTGTAGCCGGGGGCGGTGAGGCGGGCGTGGATGCGGTCCGCGAGGTTGTGCGCTGCGGATGCGTTCATGGGGCCTCCTGGTCGTGCGGTTGTGCGGAAGACGGCACGGGGCGGGCTCGCGCGCTGGAGATGCGGGAGCCCGCCCCGTGGTCGATGTGCGGAGGGTCTGCGCGGGTTAGGCGCTGACCGGGTGGTGGTTGACGGTGGTGTTCAGTTCTGCCACCAGGGTGGTGACCATCGCCTCCGGCAGGGCTACGGCCGCGGTGAGGTCGTCAGCAGTGACGGCGCGACCGGCGGCGTGGGCAGCCTCGGTGACGCGGGTGATCGTGGTGCGTACACCGGCCGGAAGTTTGGCCATTGTGGACGCCTTGGGCTGCGTGGGAACTGGTTCCGGGGCCGGAGATGGCGTCGGCGCGGGTCGTGGTGCCGGGGTCTCTGCCTGAACCTCCGGTGCCGGTGCCGGTGCCGGTGCCGGTACGGGTACCGGTGCGGGTGCGGGTTTTGAGGTGGCTGCTTGTTCGCGGGCGGTGGTGCAGTGTTGCTGGATCACCGGCATGACTTCGGCGAGGAGGAACACCACGATGGGGATGGTGAGGTGGAAGAAGACCATGCCTTTGGACACTGTGCCGCGGGAGGGGGCGAGCCCGGCCCACACATTGGCGACCAGGGTGGCCGCGAGCAGGACGCGCTTGAGGTAGCGGACGGGTTTCTCAGTGACCTTGATGCCGTGGGCGAGCATGGTGGATTCCCAGCGGAGCAGGGTGACGAGAATCCCGGCGAGGGCGGGTTCGGTCAGCCAGGCCCCCCACCAGAGCGGATCGGTGGGGGCGAGGTGTCCGGCCAGGAAGTCATGGACGCCGGTAGTGGTGAATCCGAGGCCGAGGGCGAGGAAGAACCACAGGGTGCGGGTGATCGAGATGCGGAAGCGGTCCGCGGTGACCGCACCGAGCAGGGGGTCTGTGGCCAGCCTGTGCACGTCCCGGGCCTCGTCCAGCCGCCGGGACAGGACACGGACCCTGCGCGACGCCGTGGCGCGGTTGGTGTCCTTTGGGGACCGTTTGCTGAACACAGGAACCTCCTTTCTGGACGGACACGCGCGGTTGGTGGCCGTCATCCCGGGTGGGTGTTGATCTACCGAGGGTTGGGGTTGGTGAGGTGGTAGCGGGCGTGGGAGGCCAGGGTCACGGCCAGTTCGAGGGCGAACGCGGGGGGCATCGCGAGGTCCCACACCGCGACCGGTTTCGCGGGAACCCCCTTGGCGCTGTCGGGGCGGGCGGTGTGGGTGACCTGCAGGACCACTTCGTCGGCGGTGAGGTGGACGGCGGTGTTGCCCACCCCGATCCCGCAGAACCGGACCTGATCCAGCGAGCGCACGGGGTAGGCCCGCAGGTCTTCTTCGAGGAGTGCGGCGGCGGCGTTCCAGATCTCCGCGTCGATACCGGCGGGGCGGGTCACCACAGCCTCCTTCGGCGGTCATCGCTGGTGATGCTGGCGACCTCGTGGCGGTAGCCGGCGCCGTGGGCGCGCCACTCGTGCCACAGACCGAGGGTGACGATCACCCACAGGGTGCCGGTGATCGCGACGGCGAGGGCGAAGGGCCAAAAGCCGGTGATCACCGCGTACTCGATGACCAGGGCGATACCGGCCAGGGTGGTCAGCTTGATCCAGGACCACAGAAAACGCAGGGTGATCATGCCGCCACCTCCGTGGTCTGCTCGCGCAGGGCGATCGCCAGCCGGTACAGCTCGTCGGGGGTGACCGATTCGCGCTCCCCCTGCGGGAGCCGCACGAGACGCTTCACCAGCCGAAACGGGATGCTGCTGTAGGTGTTCACGGTGACCCCGAACGGGCCGCGGCCAACAAGGCTGATGTACAGGTGCCCGTCCTCGGTGTGCCACCAGGTGCCGGTGAGGCCGGTGAGGCTGTGCGTCCAGACCAGCAGACCCGCCAGCCTGTGGACCGGGTCGGGGGTCCAGCCGGGCTGGAGATCGATCGTCCGGGTGGGCGAGATGAGCGTGACCGAGGACGGGGTCGGGGCCGGGGTGATACGGATCAGGCGCTGTGCCGCCGTGGCGAGGGCTGAGATGGTGGCCACGGGGGCGAGTTCGGTGGACATAGCGTGTCGGGTCCTTTCTGGATGGTCGGGTGGGTCAGGCGGCGAAGGGGACGACGACGCCCCCGGTGCCGTTGTCGGGGGTGCAGGTGGCGACGAGTTCGGCGATGTCGTCGTCGGTGACGTGGCCTGCGCGGACCCGGATGGGGACTCGGCTTTTCTCCGCGACGCGGTAGCCGATGCCGGCGTAGTCCTCGGTCACCGGGATCTCATCGGCCAGCGCACCGCGCAGGCGGGCGTTGTCGCCGAGGACCATGTCCACGTAGGAGGCGGAGGTGGTGCGCAGGCAGATCCGCACGGTGAACAGGTCCCGGACCGGGACGATGTCCTTGGTGGGTTCCTGCAGGTAGGCCACCACGGAGTAGCCGGCGGCCCGGCCCTGGGTCATGATCTCCGCCAGGAGCCGGTTGACCTGCACGGTCAGGCTCCGGCCACCGAGGGCGGTGAGCATGGCCAGCTCGTCGATCATGAGCACGTCCAGCGGGGTGTCCCGGGAGATGGTGACCTTGCGCTTGCTCTCGCGGCGCAGCTCTTCCTGCCGCTGCTTCATGGCGTCGCGGAACGCCGCGATCAGTTCGAGCATCGGGTTGCGGATCTCGTCGCCGTCCTCGTCGTACTCGACGTCGGCGGAGGTGGCGTAGCGGTAGAACAGGGGCCGTCCCTGTTCGGTTTCCATGCCGCCCTTGGGGTCGATCGCCCAGATCCGGACCAGGCCCTCACGGATCATCGGGCCCATCGCGCGCAGCGGGTTCCACAGCAGCCCGCCCTTGCCGGACCCGGTTGCACCGGAGATCAGCCAGTGCGTGCCGAGCAGCGGTTCGGTCCAGGGGCGGCCGTGTTCGGTGTCGCCCAGTTCGATCGCGGTGAGGTCCACCTCGTCGGGCTCGTCGGGGATCTCCACTGCGGGCACGATGTCGGCGAAGGGGTTGCCGTAAACGGCGGTGATAGTGATGAGGCGGGCCTTGGTGCGCTCGATCGCGAGCACTTCGGCCCCGAGGGCCGTGGCGAGGGCCTCTTGCTGTTCCTGCCAGGTGCGCACCGACTGGCCGCGGACCATCTTCACCTTGATCACGTCGATCGACGGGGTGGGCGAAAAGACCCGCACGACGCGGGGGGTCAGCCACGCCCCGGTGCGACGGTCCTGCACGGTCAGGTCGCAGGCATCGAGGTTTCGGCGCCAGGCGTAGCCGTGGTAGCGGGTCCAGCGGCGGCGCACCGAGCGCAGGCGGGGTGCGGCGTGGTGGTGGAAGCTGTCGGGGTCGATGCGGCGCCAGGCGACCCCGGCGGCGAGGATGCCGGCGGCGATCCCCCCGGTCGTGGTCGGGCCCAGTTCGGCGACGCTCGTCGCGATGGTGGTGGGGGTGGCCAGGAAACCGGGGTGGCGGGCAAGCCAGCACGCGGCCCGTACCTCAGCGCCCCGGCGCTTCCCGCTGGGACGGCGGTTGCTGCTCATGACGTGTGCCTTTCGAAGTCGCTGTTTCAGGGGGTATGGGAAGGGCCGTGACCCCCGGCGGCGAACGTCGAGAGGGTCACGGCCCAGCTAGCTGGCGATATGCGGTTGTCACGAAGGGAGCGGGGTCAGGGGGTCTTGGTCTTGCCCTTCCCCTGCTTGTTCGTGAACGCGGGCCGCGCGCACTCCAGGAGCACCGCGGCGCCGGCCACCGAACGCGCCAGCCGGTCGTGTTCCTTCTTGAACCCGGCGAAGCGGATCGGGATGCCGCGCATCGACTCCCGCAACAGGCGCATGGCCTTGTCCACGTCGGAAAGCCGGGTGTCCAACTGATAGCTACTCACTGCTGTCCTTCCTGCTCACAGGAGGTGGGATGGGGATCGTCGGCGGGGGTCAGACGCGCCAGGTGCGGGAGATGAGTTCGGCCTTGTACTGCACGGCCGCGGTGCGCAGTGCGTCCAGATCCGCCGACGCCTTGCGCAGGGCCGTCACGATCTCGTGCTTGCCCGGCATCTGCCAGCCCTCGAACCGCCCGCCGTTTGTGTCGGGCATCTTCTTGCTGTACTGGGTCAGCTCGTCCAGCGCCATCCGCGCGGTGGCGATGGCGTTTTCGAAGTCGTGGTACTTCTTCTTCGCCTGCTCGTTGATCATCTGCGACGGCATCAGCCGCCTCCTTTACTTGTTCTTCGGCAACGGCGCCAGGTTGCGCCACAGCCGGGCCTTTTCACGGGTCTTTTTCGGGACCAGGACCGAATTGCCGAGCCCCTCGTAGCCGCCGCAGTTGTAGGTGTGCGTCCCTCCTTTCGTCAGCCATTTCGCGTCCAGCAGTTGATGCACCACCTCGGCCTCGTGCCCGGAGGCGGGCGTGATCTCGGAACGACCAACCTTGTGGAACACCCGTTCCGCGACACCCACCAGGACGTAACCCTCTTTCTCGGCAACCCCGAGCACCCTTTCCACCGAGTCCATGTCATTCACCGGCCGCCGGCCAATCGACCGAGAGTTGGCCACCGCGGTGGCGAGCGGATTACCGAACAAATCCGGCTGTGCAGTCATCTGCCTCACTCCCAGTGCTCGCCACAGTGGTAACAGCGCCCGCAGGGAAGAATCTGCCGACGAGCGCCGTCGCTGGACTCGTAACAGTCACCGACGATGTGATGCCCCCGGCGGGCCTCAACGAGTTCGTCGTAATTTCCCGGGCACCCGCCGGATTTCGCTCCCTCGCATAAGGGCGGGTAGAAGTTCTGCTCGTAGGGGTCGGCATCGACCTGCATGTCACACTCGACGCAATGGACACCGTTACCGGTGCCGATCAAGCCGTGACTTCCGTACATTGATCGCTCCCTCCGGTCAGATGGGCCACTGCGCGGCACACACCCGGCAGGTCACGATCCGGGCCGGGGAAATCCACGTGTCGCCGTGGCCGTTCGGGCAGGTCATCGCAGCCCCCTGTGTGGTCCATACGGGTCGAACGTGCCCAGGCCGTCCCGGGCTGTAGCGGTGTTCACCATGTTGTTTTCAACTCTCTCGCGTGCGTCCGGATCACCTGCATATCGACGTGGAAATCCCCCATGCGGTCCAGCAGATCCCGGGATTTCACGACAAACCAGCCGCCGGCCGAATTCACCAGCGGTGACGCATCCGCCAGGACCATTTCCGCTTTCCGGACCAGCTTCAACGCCTCGGTATAGGCGTCCACCAGATCAGCGCGGACACGCCTGGTTACCACATTCGTTTCACTGGCCATCGTCCGGGTTCACCTGCCCCAGCCTCGTGCGCACTGAGCCGATTCGTGCGATGACCTCGTTCAGCCGGTCGATCACGTCGGACGAAAGCCGGGTGAACTCCTCCCCGGCGGCGGAAATCATGACCGAGGTGTCTTCCAGGTCGGCAGCGACCCGGTTCAGCACCTCGTATGCCTGGTCGTACGATTCGGCGATTTCATTCAGACTTCGACGACTGATCACCCGAATCCTCCCCGTCATGCTCGATGTCGATCCACAGGTCGCGCATTACTCGTCGGCCTTCCATGTCTCCTCGATCTGCTTTGCGGACCACAACTCACCTGCGGTGCTGGCCAGCATCCGTGCGGCGTGACGGACCCGGGACAAAGCCACCTCGTGACCGGACTCGCGATATGCCGCCGCAAGCCAGTTCAGCCGCGCAGCGAAGGCCGCCAGGTCGTCACACGCGACCGACAATTCCACGTGCAAGTACTTCTGATCGCTCACAACAACACCTCATTTCCTGTTTGTGGTAGAACCCCAAGACCTCCGGAAAACACGGCCGGAGATCAAGGCGCGCCACCACAAAAGCGCGAAAACACGGCGTTTTTGGGCATAGCTAGGCTCACTCTGTAATTCTCAATGAACAGAAAGCGCCCTTGCCCGACTCGAAAACGGGCCGCCAGCCGAAACTGGGAAGGGCTCCCGGACACTCGGTCCGATCAGGCGGCGGGCTTGAGGCCCATTGCGGCGAACGCCATCCCGGACACGGTCTCGCCCCGGTCGTTGCGGAACGAGTAGGGCGACACGCGGGCGTCGATCAGTTCGACCAACTGCCCCTCCTCGAACCCCTCGCCCGGGTCAGTCTCCAAGGTCACCCGGATTTCCTCACCCTTCGCGCCGTCCGACTTCACGAACAGCGACACGACATAGCGGGTCACGCCGTCCACGGTCACGATCTCCTCGCGGCCGTCCTTGTCCTTACGGGTCTTCATCGTCGGGGCCTCCGCGATCCGAAGCCGGTAGCCACCGAGGTTGACGGGGATGTTGCGCATCTGGCGTGCTCCTCCTGTTAGGCTTGGTATGCCAACCTCAACTTGGTATGCCATGTTGAGTTGGTATGCCAACTCTAACCGCAGATGACGGCAAGCGCAAGCACTTGGCATGCCAAGTTTTGAAGAAAGTTGTTGATCATGGAAGACCGCAGCTCAGAGCACATGTACGAGCGCATCGCCGCAGCTCTTCGAGACCAGATCCTTGCTCGCACGCTTGCGCCAGGGGCCAAGCTGCCAACGCAGGAAGAGCTTGTCGAGACCTTCGGGGCGTCCCGGATCGTTGTACGCCGGGCGCTCGATCTCCTCGAATCCGAAGGGCTAATCGACCGGGTGCAGGGAGGCCGTGCGACTGTCCGTCTGTATGACCCGCTTATCCGGCGGGCGTCGCTTCACTACCGCTCGGACCCGGGGGCGCCCTTTGCGGAGGAAGCGCTAGCAACGGAGCGCGTGCCGCGGTACAGCCACGAGACGAAGCCGGAACGCGCGGGGCTCGAAGTTGCTCACCGGTTGAAGATCGCGGTTGGTGACGAGGTGATGCGGACCGACTACGTGTCTTATGCGAACGACGAGCCAATGATGACGGTCAGCTCATATGAGCCGCTGGCGATCACACGTGGTACGCCGATCGAGAAGCCCGAAGAGGGACCTCATATGGCGGCCGGCATTGTCGATCGATTCACCGCCATTGGCATGCGTCCGACTGCCGTCGTTGAAAGGCTGCATGCTCGGATGCCGCGCCCGTCCGAGGCTGATGTCCTCGACTTGCGGCCAGGCATCCCTGTGGTTGTGATCGTGCGGACGAGCTATCACGGCGACACGCCGATCGAGACTGCGGACATCTTGCTCGCGGCGAACCAGTACAAGCTGGAGTACGTCACCAAGGTTGACCCTCTTCCCGTCGATTAGCCGACCTCTCGCGGGCACGCTCTGTGACATCGCCGAACCTTGCATCCTCCTGTCGGGCGACATGTCTACCGCTGGCAGCCTGGATGTGACATGAATGGACATGGCAATCATGTTCAATTTGAGGAGGAGCATGTCTCTCAAGGTTCCGGCAGATCTCCAGGCCAAGGCCGAAGCTGGCGACGTGACCGACGCAGACTTCATCCAGTGCATCCAGGACTCGCTGCCCTACGCCTGGTCGGTCGTGACCTCAGTGGCCGACAGTCTCAAGGCCAACGGGGGCCCGTTCGCAGACAACCAGGAGGAGCCGCCAACCGAAGAGGCGCGCGGGCAGCTTCTCCGTCTCGTTGGCAGTGACGCGATGCGTGGCGCGGTTGAGCGACACTTTGGCGTCCGACTGGCCTTCCAGAACTGCCACCGTCTTGCGCTCTTCAGCCCGGATGCCGCCGAGCAATACGCAATTTTCACTTCACCCCGGGCCCAGCTCCTCAACCAGAAGCCCGAGCTTGTGAACTGCTGACCGGTCAGATCCGGAGCACGTGTTCAGAGTTTCCTTACTTGTTCAAGGCGGCCCCTGCGGGGCCGCTGATCCGGCCCTCTGTCTGTCGAACCGCCAGGCGCGGGCGTGCGGCTGGCGCCGGTCCCGCGCGGCGGTTCGACACAGGCCGGGCGACCCCGCAGCCGCCGCAAAAGGAAGAAAGAACATGCCCTCGCCGGGCGGGCGCTCCGAGCAGGGGGAGGCCATGAGTCGCCAACGGATCGTGCTGCGTTGGGCCCGTTGCGCTGCGTAGGAGGGTCCGTTGCCTCGTGGTTCCCCTACCCGTCCCCTGCATAGGGAGACACAGGATCAAGGCCCCGTCCAGGGTGAAATGTACGCGTCGCGCCCTGGACGGGGCCTTGATCCTGTGTCACGCAGCGCAGGTGACGGGCAGGGGAACCACGAGGGAGGCCCCTCTGGTGTGGTCACCTTTAAAGATCAACTCATGCGCGTTATTGCAGGACAGTTCGCAAGACGCTCCACCTACGGCACGTGGGGCGGAGCAGCCCCTTCACGCTCCCGAGGGCTCTCAGACCAGGACCGATGCAGGACATGAACCCAAGAAGTCTCGGCGAGTCGCCGCTTGGCTTCTTCGTGCTCACAGGCAAGTGGCGCCCCCAGTTCAATGCACCACTGGATCGTCTGCTCGAGCGTAATGCGCGGTGTCTGGAAGTGAAGACTAAGTTGAGGTCGCAGATGGATGTGAGGCTCGCGAAACGAGCTGTTCCCATCAGGGTGCCAATGCACCCGCCACATGTCTTGCCCGTCTTCGCCTTGAAGCTTGTAACGGTAGCGCAGAGTAGTCACCCTGTACTTTTCGTCATGGATCTTCGGGTCTGCTTCAACCACTTTGAAGCCCATGCCGGCGTAGTACGTCCCTACGCCGCGTAGGTGAAGACCGTCACCCTCGTTCAACACCCAGGCGAGCTCTTCACCTACACGAAAACCCGAGCGCTTGCTTACGGTTACCGTTGAGTAACCATCGAGTACAGAGATAGCGCGCGCTAGCGGCTCAATGAACCGCCTGACAGCCTCGTGGGCATTCCGGCCTGGCACATAGGGAGATTACCGAACAAACGGGAGCGAGTCGCGGACCTCGATCAGGCCGGGGATCGTGTCGTAGTCGACGTCGTCCCACTCTCCAGCGTCCCAGCGTCGCAGGAACTCGTCGCCGGAGATCCCCATCTCGTCACGAGCAATCTTGTCAAAGAGTCGAGCACCTTGCCCAGCGTCGAGCTCGACCACGGCCACGTCGCATATTGTGTCGCTCTCCATCTGGCCCCCTCTCTTCAACAACCAACCTTCCACACCTCGTCTATCAAGTACACGGGTCGCAGGTCACGTCTGGATGAAACCGTGGTAGACATCACTCGTTTGGAGCAACGACGACGGCGGTTTGAAACATCAGTTCCAGGTCGTACAGGTCTGCAACGGTACCGTGAGACCTCACGCTCCGCCTTCGAGGGCTAGTCGAGCGATCACTCCCGGTCAGGCCTTCGGAGAGAAGAGGCATACTTCACCTACAGAACGTAACCACTCGTTACCACTCTTGGCGGCCTTGCGGGCTGCAGCTCAGCAAACGTCGGCAAATCCGTAACTATTGCGTCCGGGCCCGCTGTTCCTCGACGACGGCTCGTAGCTCGGATGGAGTCAGCCATAGACCGCCCCGGTGGATCATGCGGTGGCAATTGGCGCACAACACCGCGAGATCGACGAGGCGGGTCTCAGTCTGCCCGCTCACATGTAGCGGCGTGACGTGGTGAACTTCTGCGTACCTTGTGCCCCGGCCGCCGTACGTGCGTTCGAAGTCGAAGCCGCAGACCTCACACTCAAGGCAGCCTCGTTGAGCCAGTACCTTGTTGATCTTCTTGGCCCGCAGCTTTGGGTCGCGCTCACGGCGTAGGTGTCGAAGGACGAGGACGCGCCCCTCGGCAGCGGCTTCCTCTTCGTCGATGTCGGGGACCGCAGGCAGCTCGTCGAGTTCGCCGGCCGCGATGCTCGCGCGGATCGCCGCAGCTTGGGCGTGCATCTCTTCAGGGCGTTCGAGGAAGGCTTTCAGGACTTCCCTGTCGAGCTTTCCGCCCCGGGTCGGCTTCCCGTGGTAGTCGGGGTGCTGGGTTGCGATGTCGAAAGTTTTGCGCTGCACGCTGTTGGGGTTGCGAAAGACTGGTCCGCGGGACTCGGGTGGATGTAGGGGGAGCTTCTGTAGGAGGTGGGACAACTCGATGGCTCGTTGGTCGTGCGCTCGGATGCCCTGCCAGTTGTTACGGGCAACGAGGTCGCACGCGAGCACGAGTTCCGCCTCCAGCCAGATGGCCCTGCCACCTGAACGAACCTCGAAACCGTGAGATCGGAGAAGCGCGACGACCGTGGCCTCGCCGCCAGAGAATTCCGCCGGGCGGAGCGCTTCTCTGTCGGGAAGGTAGCCGTGAGCCACCCCAACGATTGCCTTCGAGTCGTACTCGCGCCCCTCGTGCACCAACATGTAGGTCCGTGCGGGACCAAAGCCGTGGCGCTCGAAGGCTGCCGGGTCCTGGTCGTGCTCGTCGATGGCGGCGAGGATGGCCTCCCGTGTGACCTCACGCATGCTCACGGCGACAGACGTTACTGGGTGGCACTGACAGTTCCACACAGTCGAGGACCAGGACCCGGGGCGACGTGACTGAAGGTGACGTGGTTCGGGTGACGGGCCGACGCGAGATCAACTGCCCCACTTTTGCCCCAAAATTGCTGCCAAGTGATGACAACTGACCAGGGTGGCCGGACGTTTGCATTCGCTATCTGAGCAGTTGGCGATAGGTATCCGAAGGTGTCGGCAAGGGACACATGAGATCGCCTGAAAATCGATTCAGTGCGGGTTCGAATCCCGTCGGGGGCACTGAACCGCAGGTCAGGCACTGGGACATCGGTGCACCGGGCGGTGGCGGTCCGCCGATCACGACCGCGGTCACAACGCCAGGGAAACCGGGGGTTCGAGCCCGAGCAGGACCCGGTCGTAGTCCTCTTCCGTGACGTAGGAGTTGAGGCCGTGATACCGGGTGCCGACCGCCAGGTCCCGCCAGAAGCGCTGCAGTGGGTTGTCGGCGGCAAAACCGCTCGCGCCGTGCGCGTCGAGCAGGTATTCGCTCGCCTGGCGGCATTCCCGGGCGGCGGATACCAGGTGCATACGCAGCCGTGAACGTTCTCGCACGGACACGGAATCGGTGGGGTCCATGGCGTCGAGTTCTCCGGCGACATCCAGTATCCGGCCGACGGCGGTGTCGACGAGGTGGGCGGCCTGCCCATAGAGGTGCCGGGCCAGAGGTGAATCCGTGAGCCGCCGGTAGGTGGTCTGAGAAGGCACATAGCTGCCGGCGAACAGGTCACCGGCGACGGCGAGTGCACCCCTCGCCGCGCCGATCATCGGGGCGAGGTGTGCCACCACCGCGCCGATGACGACCGCCGGCGGCGGTGTGATTCGTCCGTTGGCCGGTGGCCGGACGAAGCCGGAGGAGACCACAAGCCCGTCGGCGACGAGCGTGTGGCTTCCCGTGCCCGCGAGTCCCGCGCCTCGCCAGGAGTGTTCGATGGCGAGTTCGGAGATCCGCACGAGCGCCGACCCCACCCCGGCCGGTGCGCCGTCGCGAAGCACCGGCACAAGCAGGAAGGCCCACTCCGCGTCCTCACACCCGGAAGCCATGTGCCAGCGCCCCGACAGCCGGAGGCCGCCCGCGACCTCTTCCCCGTGTCCCGCGGCGACCGAACTGGCACACACGAGGGCGTGAGGATCGGAAAAATAGGCTGCCCGGGCGTCATCCCGCACTGACGCGCCGACCGACCTCTTGGAGAAGGCCGACAACGACGTCACCCAGGCCGTCGACGGACATCCGCTCCCCAAGGCGATGCCCACCCGCGCCAGCGTGCGCAGGTCGGCCTCGAACCCACCGGCATCGCGAGGAACGGTGAGCGCGAACAGGCCGGCTTCGCGAACCGCGGCGACGGAAGCGGGCGCCAGCCGGTACGTGCTCTCCGCCTCCAGCGCGTGAGCCGACAGCGTCGGCACGATTGCCTCGGCCCGCTCAACCAGTTCGGCTTCCGCGGGGTGCGGCGCGTGACGTCCCTGGGTGATGGTCGACATGTTTGATCATTGCTCCTTGGTCATGAGAAAAACGGTGTGACAGATCGCCGGAGGACCGGAGGTTCCGGTACGGGCCGGGCGCCGTTCAGACCGGCGGTCGCTGCGCGCCTGCCGCGGCGAGGCGAATCGCGTCAGCCGTTCCAGGGGCCGCGGTGAAGAAGATGAACCGCAGGTCACCGTCGTCGAAAGCCATCGTGTCGAGGTCGACGCCGATTTCTCCCACATCGCGATGCCGCAAGACCACCTGTTCCCCGCGGACACTCGTGGTGTCGCCATTCACCCACAGGGAACGGAAACGTCGGCTGCACGCGGTCAGATCGGCCACGAGACTGCTCAAACCGGCGTCCGCCGGATACTTCGCGACCGCCGTCCGCAGGTCGGCGACGACCGTGGCCTCGAATCGGGCCGTTTGCCCTGAGGTACGGAAGAACGCGCCAGGCACGCCGGCGAAGAGGCGCCAGGCCACATTGCGGTCTCGTCCCGGACCGGGTGCCGGGCCGCAGCCCATCACCGACGCCCAGGCCCCGTTCCACAGGATGACCGTCCACGCGGCGTCGCAGACGCATATCGGTATGTCAGTCAGGCGACCGAGCAGGCGCTGTGCGCCGGGACCGACGTGCTGCGGTACGGAACCGTCGCCCACCGGTGAATACCCCGCGAGCACACAGAAATACTCGTAGTCCTCGCGGCTCAACCGCAGCGCACGGGCAAGCGCTTCCAGCACCTCCCGCGACGGGCGCCCATGCCCCTGCTCAAGACGTCTGATGTAGTCGGCCGACACCCCCGCCAACAGCCCCAGTTCCTCGCGTCTCAATCCCGGAACTCGCCGTCGGCCCCCTCGGCTGATCCCGGCGGCCTCCGGGGTGGTGCTGTCCCGCCACACGCGGAGCATTGAGCCCAGCCCTTTGCTTTCCGCCACACCCCGATCGTAACCGGGCAGGCCCGCCCCAACCTGGCCCAAATACTCCCAGGCAAGCGACCGGCTGGGCTGAGGCATGCTGGACGGGTGGGTGCCGCCGAGCTGGAAGTGCACGTTGCGACGGAGCTGAGGCCGTTTCTCGCGGCGCGGCGGCGGCGCGAGCGGGTGCGGGTCTCCTTCGACGGCACGTCCTCACTGGGACAGGTGATCGAGTCGCTGGGCATCCCGCTGCCCGAGGTGGGGCCCATCCTGGTCGGCGGCCGGGCCAGGTCCCCGTCGAACCGCCCCTCGGCAGGCGACGTGATCACCGTGGCGGCCGTGTCCCGCCCCGAGCCGATACCCGCGCCGCGCTTCGTCCTCGACGTGCATCTCGGTGCGCTGGCACGGAAACTGCGCCTCGTCGGCATCGACACCGCCTACGCCAACGATCTCGACGACGACACGCTGATCGAGCGGGCGAACGACGAGCGGCGGGTACTGCTCACCCAGGACCGGGGGCTGCTGCGGCGACACGTCCTGTGGCGAGGCGCCTACGTGCGAGGTGCCCACTCGGACGACCAGTTGCGCGACGTGCTGGACCGGTTCGCGCCGTCGCTGGCTCCCTGGACCCGGTGTACCGCCTGCAACGGGGAACTGGCGCCGGTGCAGAAGGCGGAGGTGGCGCACCGGCTGCTGCCCGGAACCCGCCGCATGTACCAGGAATTCGCCCGCTGCCGGACCTGCGGCCGGGTGTACTGGCGGGGCGCACACAGCCGACGGCTCGAAGCCGTCGTGGAGGCGGCCCGGCTCACCGTCGCCCAGCGCAGGCGCCCGGACTGAGCGCCATCGGGCGGGTCAGCGGTGCTCCGCAAGCGACGGCCAGTCGCCATTGGTGAACTGCGTGGCCCAGTAGACGGGGTTGAGCTCGTCAAGGGTGCGCACGCCCCAGCCGCATTCCCGGCCGGGATCGGCGACGGCGGCCTGGACCCCCGGTCCCCAGAGCGCGAGCCGCTCCTGGCAAATGCCGCAAGGGGCAAGGAAACCGATCCGGCCGTCGCCTCCCCTGCCGACGCACACCGTTGCCGTGATGGGCCTGTTCAGCGTGTACGCCCGGCAGATGTTGCCGGTCTCCGCGCACAGCGTCGCGGCGGCGTTGATGTTGTCCAGGCCGACACTGGTCAGGATCTCGCCGTTGTCGAGGTACGCGGCGGCCGCCACCGCGTATTCGGCCACGGGCCAGCGAAGGTCGAGCAGTTCGATCGCGGCGTCGATCAGCCGCTGATCAAGGCGCATGCCGTCGAGTCTGGCAGTACCGGCCGCGTTTGCGCATGGTTGGTCCAGGCCAAGATGAAAGCGTGGACGACATCGCTGTTCGACCTGCCAGGGAAGACGAGTTGGGTGCGGTTGCCGAGCTTCGGTGGCGGTGGGTGCTGGAAGATCGGAACACACCCGGCACCGGGCAGGAGGAGTTCGTGCGCCGGTTTGTGGGCTGGGCACAGACGCACAAGTCCTCACACCGTTGCCTGGTCATGGTTCGCGGCAACGTGGTCATCGGCATGGCCTGGCTGGCGATTGTCCACCGAGTGCCGACGCCGCACGCCCTTGAACGTGCGTCAGGCGACGTTCAGTGCGTTTACGTGCTGCCGGAGCACCGGGACGCAGGCCTCGGAAGTCGGCTGATAGACGCGATCGTGAAAGTCGCGCGTGAATTGCGATTGGAGCGACTGACGGTTCACTCCAGCACGCGAGCGGTTTCGGCATACTCCCGTGGCGGTTTTGCGATGTCTCCCCGGCTCCTGCAGGTCGAACTCGGCAGGACAAGTGGCACGGGTGAGCGGTAATCCAGTAGAGCAGCGCGCCTGGACCAGCGAAGATGGTTGCCGTGTCGATGCGCCGAGTGGTGGACCCCGCGGGTGAGGTGCGGTGGCTGGCCGACCGCGACGGCATCGGGGCTGTGACCGGCTATGACCAGCAGGGGTGGCACGCGTCGACGTGGGTCCTGCACGCGATGTACCACAACAGCGGCCTGGACGGTCTCGGCAGTCACCACGATCATTACCGGAGAAGGCTCGCCTCCGGTGAGGCTTCTCCGGCGATCATCGGGCAGGTCAACCTTGACGAGGTATCCACGGTCACGGGCATGCCGCTCGGGTTCACCGTGCGCCCCGGCGCGCCGTGGAGGCGACTGCTGTGGCGAGACCACCTCGGCTGGGGCGATGGACCGTGTCCGCCAGACCAGGCATTCCCGCCGTCCTACCGCTGGTTCCCCCACCGCAGCTGGCCGCTGAGTTTCGAGCCCCCTGCCGAGGGTTCGCTCGACGAAGCCAGTCTCGAGGCGCTGGTCGCGGTGTTGGCCGAGCACTCATCGCGCGGTCGCGACACGAGGTGCGTCGTCTTCTACTGCGCGCTGGCCGCGGGCGACTTCGACACACCGCACGTCTGGGAAGGTCCCCTCGCGGCTGTCGGCGACCTGATCGAGAACCGGGGCGGTACCTACCCGTCCTCGCCGACCAACTTCTGGCCCCGTGACCGTTCCTGGTTCGTGTGGACCGACTGGGATCTCTCCGCCACGAAGGTCAGTGGCACCGGCACTCTCATCGAGGCCATCAAGTCGTCCAACCGGCTTGAGACCATCGACTGGCCCTTGACGCGGCGCGACCAGGATCCTGCTGCGGGCTCGGCGTCACGGCCACCGTGACCATCACTCCGGGCTGAGGCGGATCCGGATCATCGTGCTCGCGCGGGCGGCGCGGTCGAGGTCCCCGGCGTCGGGATCGCCGTTCGGCGCCAGCGTCACGCCGTGGTACTTGGCGTCGCGGGGTGTTTTGGCCAGGAAGGTTCGCAGGCTTTCCACCGCGGCCTGATGCTCCTGCGTCACCACCTCACCGACCCCGCGGAACCGCCGCCCGGCGATGCTCACGGACACGGGCGCGCCCCCGCGAAGGTTCTTCCACCAACCGCTGTCGGTGTAACAGGTGATGATCTCTCCCTCACGAAAGTAGCTCACCGGAATGGTGTAGACCTTTCCCGTCTTCCGCCCGGCGAACGACAGCAGCATCGTGTTCCTGCTGAGTAGGCGGTGCGCCGGCGTGCGCAGCAAGGCCCGCACGACGACGTTGACAAACCCTGGCACAGTGGGGTTTCCCGTGGTCATGGCGGCCACGCTAGAGCCCGGGGTCTGAGGGCGTTCTCAGTCGTGGTGATCTCCGTGCCTGTGCGGGGTGCCGAACTCCCTGATGATCGCGCGGAGACCGAGCAGGAGTCCGTTCCGTTCCTCCGCGCTCATGGCGGCGAGCATGCGCTCGTGGTGGTCCCGCCAGGTCCGGCGCAGCCGGGTCGCCGCCTGTTCTCCGAGTTCGGTGATCCTGACGACGAGGTTGCGCCGGTTGCGCTCGTCCCGCTCGCGTGTGATGACCTTTTTGCGCTCCAGGGCCAGGCACAACCGGCTGACCCGGCTCTTGTCGAGGCTCAGCCGGTCGGCCAGTTGTTGCTGCGTCGCCTCGCCGATCGCCAGGAGTTCCACTAGCAGCACGCCTTCGGTCGTGGTCAGCGCAACCCCGGGGGTGACCTCGGCCGGCGCGTCGCCGTGCACCGCGGCCAGCCGCATCACCTTCGTGAGCAAGGGCTCCAGCAACTCGGGATCGGAACTCGGCATCGCACCTCCATGGTTGATATTGGCAACTGTTGCGACTAGCATCGATGACAGTTGCTACCGTCAACGATTGTAGGAGTGCTCATGCTGAAGGCACTGAACGAGTTGATGCAGCGTCACCACTTCGCGAACGGGGAGTCCTACGACCGGCACGCGGGCAGGGTGTTCGAACCCGTGTACCGGCGGGTCGCCGACGACGTCGCCGCGGCCGCACCCGAAGGGGCCGTGGTGCTCGACGCGGGATGCGGCAGCGGAAAGCTGGCCGTGGAGATCGCCACCCGTCGCCCCGACCTCAGCGTGCACGGCATCGACCTGGAGCCGGGCATGATCGAGGTCGCGAGGCGGCGCGCCGTGCGGGAAGGACTCGCCGAGCGCATCGAGTTCAGCGTGGCCGATCTCGCCGACCTCTCGCTCCCGGACGGTTCCGTCGGCCTCGTGGTGTCCACCGCGAGCCTGCACCACTGGACCGATGTCGAAGGAGTCGTCGCCTCCCTGGCCCGCATCGCCCGTCCCGAGGCGCTGCTGTGGATCTACGACATCCGATGGGTTCCCGGCGGGCGCGTCCGGTCCTCGGCCGCGCGGCAGCACCGGCGGGTGACGCGGACACTCGTGCCCGTCGGCCGGTTCCCGCTGGCCCTGTTTCAGCGGTTCGAACTCTCCGCGGCATAGGAACGGCGGACGGGTCGCGGGGAGAGGGTTCCCTTCACAGCGTGGCGCCCTTGGCGCGGTTGCAGTCGCCGCACAGGAGCTGCAGGTTCTCCAGGGACGTCGCGCCGCCGCGGGCCACCGGGAGGATGTGGTCGTACTGCAGGTCGAAGTTCGTGCCGCATTCGGCGCAGCGGCCGCCGTCCCGTTCGAAAACCAGGCGGCGCACCTCCTTCGGAATGTGCTGCCGTCGTTTCCGGGGCTGCTGCTCGATATTGAGCGCGGTGTGTGCCCGCTCCAGCCTGGTGCGCCGGCGCCGTTCCCGGTCCCGGACGAGGGCCAGCACGTCCCGGGCGGTGTACCCGGCGGCTTCCCAGTAGAAGTTGCCCTCGAACATCCACCACGTCCGCGGCCGGAACGTCGTGACCTGCACGGGTTCCTGCCACTGCGACGCCTGGATGCGGTCCACCTCTTCACGGCGCAGCCGGACGGGCGGGCACCCGGTGGCGGTGAAGAACCACCGCTTGCGGAACAGGAAACCGCGATCGGTGAGGAAGACGGCGTTGTTGTCCCCGCGGAGCCCGCTGTCGGAACTGGTGGACCGGGGGCGGGCGAACGGCGGCGTCTTCGGCGGGGCGGTGTTGCGCAGCGAAAACGCCGCCACGCCGAGGAAACCGAGCCCGCCGAACACGAGTATGTCGACGAAGGTGTTCACGACGCCTGACAACGCGACCTCCCTGCCGGTGAAATCGATCATGTCGCGTTCATGCGTGCGATACCAGCCGCTACTGGGGTGAACGCCGCCAAGGGCGATAACCGCTCGTCGGTGAGCGCGGTCGGCGTTACGGTCGCTCCATGAGCGACGCGATCACCGAGACGGGCCAGGCGTGGGAAGACCACGCGGAACAGTGGATCGCCTGGGCGCGGGAACCCGGCCTGGATTCGTACTGGCGCTACCGCAACGAGTTCTTCGACCTGGTCCCGGCGCCGGGGCGGGTCACGCTGGACCTCGGCTGCGGCGAGGGGCGGGTTGCCCGTGATCTCGCCGAGCGCGGTCACCGGGTCACCGGCGTCGACGCTTCCCCGACGCTGATCGATGCCGCGAGGAAGGCCGATCCCCAGGGGGACTACCGGATGGCCGATGCCGCGGATCTCCCGTTCCCCGATGCCGCGTTCGATCTGGCCATCGCCTACAACAGCCTGATGGACGTGGACGATCTGCCCGGCGCCGTCCGCGAGGCGGGCCGGGTCCTCGCCCCCGGCGGCAGACTCGTGCTCGCGGTGCTCCATCCGGCGAACACCGGGAGGACCCTCGGGGAGGGGGAGGGCCTGGTTTTCGTGGTGGACCGCGAATACTTCCACAGCCGCCGGATGGTGGAACGGGCTGAGCGGAACGGAAAGACGATGGTGTTCACCGGCTATTACCATCCGCTCAGCCACTACACGGCGGCTTTGGAAAAGGCGGGTCTCCTGATCGAAACCGTCCGCGAGCCGATCGCGACCCGCCCCGACGGTTCGGCTCACCACCTGCCATGGCATCTCTGGATGCGGGTGGCCAAGCCCGCGTAACGGGATTCGGACATTTCCCGGCCACGCCGCGGAAATATCCGGTTCGTGGCGGAATCGGAACTTTTACGCGGCCGCGACCGGGGTTTCGGACCGCTGCTCGCGGGTGGCGCTCCGGGTGCGGAAGAGCAAGCGGTCCAGAGCCCACGGGCCCGGCCCGACGGCCACGATCAATAGGAATGCCCAGGCGTACAGCGCCGCGGGTTCCCCCTTGTTCTCGATCGGCAGCAGGGCGGCCGCCTGGTGCACCGAGAAATAGGCGTAAGCCATCGATCCCGAGCTGATCAGCGCGGCGACCCTGGTGCCGAGCCCCAAAGCCACCAGTACGCCGCCCACCAGCTGGATCAGGGCGGCCCACCAACCCGGCCACGAGCCGACCGGCACCGTCCCGCCGTGCGTTCCCTGCGCCCCGCCGAGCACGCCGAACAGTGAGGCCGCACCATGGCAGGCGAACAGAAAACCGACCACGACGCGAAACAGGGTGTGCACGATTTTGTGAGCGGGGTGATACATATTCGGCGACCTCCTCGTGAATGGGGTGGTGGCTATTTCGCCGGGCGATGCCTGGACAGACCGTAGGGCAAGTTACTGCCCGGTGGATAGCCGCACGGAAAAATTCACGTAACCGGAGCATTGCCGTCCGATAATTTTCGGTATGATTGGTGCTTATGGTCCACTACTTTGGAATGGTCGATGCTCCGTAAGTCGGTGTTGTGAATGCGGGGACGGGATACGGGCGACGCGGTCCGGAAGGCGCGTCTCGCGGTTCGCGACGCGCGCCGGGAGGCCGAACGCCACCGGACGAGGCGGGTCCTTGGGGCCACGGGTGGCGGTTTCGCTGCTCTGCTCGGCGGTATGTACCGCTTCCTGTGGGAACTCTTCGGTGAACTGGTCTTCGCCCTGGTCGCGCTGGGGGTGTTCGCGCTCGCTTTCGCCGCCGTGAAATGGGGTTGGTACCGGAACGCGCTTTTCACCGTGGCGCTCGCCGCCGCCGGGGTGGCGATGATCGTGTTCTGGTCGTTCCGGCGCGAGAGGGTCGCGGTACTGACGATCGGGGCCGGTCTCGTCCTGGCCACTGGAGCGACGCTCTACCCCTGGTAGACGGAGGCCGGGATCCCGCAGGCGGCCTGAATCCCTGTCCTAAGAGGACATATCGTCGACGAGGAAGACGGCCTTGCCGCGCAGTCGCCGTTCGGTGACCTCGGTGCCCGCCGCCGCGGCGGCGAAGTCCACTTCGGACGAGAGAGCGGAGAGGCGATCGGTGGCCACGGCGGCGTATTCCGCCCGTCCACCGCCGTCCGGCAGGTAACCGGCTACCCGGACGCCCGCCGCGGGGCTGCCGCCGTCCGCGGCGGCCCGTACGACCACGCCCGCGATGTCGTTGACCGGCCGCCATCCGGGGGACTTCGGCGGAGGACACGCGCTCACGAGCCCGGGCGAGAGCTGCTGGAGGCGGTTTCGGTGATCTGCCGTTGGACGGAACGCCACCTCCCGCACATCGAGTCGGCACGCCTCGGTTTCGACGCCGCGCACCAGCCGGGGCGCACCTCACCGTGAAACCGGACTTTCAGTCCTCGCGGCGGCGGAAGAGCAGCCCGGCGGACCACGCCCCCAGCAGGAGGGCACCGAGCGCGCCCACCGCGGCGAAGACGAACCCGGTCAGCAGGCCGGGCGGAGTCCAGTGCAGGGTGACCTGCCCGCCCGGACTGCCCGCCGGAAGCCGCACCACGACCAGTCCGGCGGGGCCGGTCGTCACCGGCAGTTCCTTCCCGTTGAGTTCGGCGCGGTAGCCGGGCCAGGCCAGCCGGGCGAACACCAGCTGACGCGGCCCGTCGCCGCGGCTGGTGACGCTGAGCGTCTCCTGCCTGCCGCCGGACCGGTCGGTGAGCACCAGCAGGTCCGGCGAGGCCCAGCCCAGCCGTCCCGCGGGCCACGGGACCGGGTGGTCCCGCCGCAGCACCGTGGCGACGCCGTCCTTTTCGGCGACGTGCCAGCCCGGCCGCGCGCTCACCCCGGGCACGAGGGCGTCCTGCACGACCACCGTCTCGACCCGCATCAGGTCGGCCAGCGACGCTTCCCCGAAACCGGTCGGCCGCCACAGCGCCGAATAGGCGTCCGGGCAGGCCGAGCCCGAGTTGTTGAAGCAGAACGTGTCGGAGAAGTCCTTGAATCCCATGCCGCTGTAGGAGACGACCGAGTCGACCCCGGCGGGGAGGTAGGCGTTGCCGAACAGGAAATCCCGCCAGGCGCCGCCCGGGTGCAGGCCCACGGTGTCCCTGGCGACGTCGATGGACGCGATCTGGAAGGTTTCCCCGGTGTACCGGCCCGCGAAGCGGCTCTTCAGATCCTGCACGGAATGGGGGAACCGGAACTGTGTCAGGTTGACGTTCGCCGGGAACAGGCCCAGTTGCAGGCCCAGCACCGCCGCGGTCCCGGCGGCGAGCGCGCCGGTGAAGTGGTTCCGGCCGCGCTCGTGCGCCCACAGCGCGGCGGCGGTCAGCGCGGCGACCAGGCAGAGTGCGCCGAGATGCGCGGCCCAGCGTTGCGGGGACGCCGCCCACGCGAGGTACGCACCTGCCAGCAGGATCGCGGCCGAACCCGCGGCCCGCACCCGGAAGTGCGTGGTCAGCAACCGGGTCGAAAGCAGGATCGCCAGCGGCACCGCGAAGCCCAGGTAGCAGTACTCGGCGAGCCTGAACGGCCAGCGGAACATCCACAGGTTGGACGGCCCCAGTGTCAGCAGCAGGTACACCCCAGCCACCACGAAGGCGCCGGTGAGCAGGCGCAACCGCGGCTTCAGCACCCGGAAGTCCAGCCAGGGCAGGAGCGGCAGCGTGAACCAGGCGAAGTACGCGGCCGGGACGGCGGTGCCGAAGCCGGTGAAGATCCGCGTCGGGGGCAGCAACGTCGGACTGCTGGAGCCCAGCACATCCGACGCGCTGAGGGTGAGGAACCCGCTGTTGACGGTGCCGATCTCCCGCCAGGTGACCGGGGCGGTGCCGAGCAGCGGGAGGTACACCAGCGGCGCGACCAGGCCGATCAGCACGCCGAGGACGAGGGTCAGCCGCCAGGCCGGCCACTGGCGCCGCACCGCGAACTCGGCCAGCAGGGCGATGACCACCACGCCTACGCCCAGCAGCCCGTACGGATTGCCGCAGGTCACCGCGAGCGCGCCGATCAGGAACGCCCACAACGGGTTGAGCCGTCCCGACGCGGCACGGCGCACCGCCCACCACACGTACGGGGTGTAGGTGAAGGCCATCAGGCCCGCCGCCCAGGCACTCGCGTCGAAGTACAGCGTCATTCCGGCGAAGGGCAGCGCGATCGCCATGGCCGCCGACGCGTGGCGCAGCGCGCCGTACTCCCGGCACAGCAGGTAGGTGCCCAGGGCGAGCAGCACGAGGAACTCGGTCTTGATCAGCGCCGCGGCGACCGCGAGGTCCGGCAATGCGGCGGTGAGCAGGTAGTTGGCCAGGTTGACCGGGTTGTACGTGCCGAACAGCGCCTCCGCGGCGATGTTGCCGCCCATCCACGATTCGGGCGCGAGCAGGGGTGGCCAGTGGCCGTGCGCGAGGTCCTGGCCCAGCCGGTACCACATGGGCAGGAACTGGGAGGAACTGTCGTCCCAGTAGTAGAAGACGCGGTTGCCGACCAGCGGTAACTGGGCGAGCACGGCCACCGTCACGCACACGACCGCCGCGGTGAGCACTCCCCTGCCGCGGCGCTGGGGGCTGGAGGTGGTAGCGGCCCGCCGTCTTTCGGAATCTCCGGCGGCCCCGGCCGCCGTCGAGGGCGCCGCCATCAGGTCCGGCCCTGATCCGTGCGTGGCACCAGGATCACCTGGGCCACCAGGAAGGTCACCGGGACCGCGACGGCGGCCGCCAGCAGGGGCGCGATGCGCTCGTCCAGATGCCACAGCCCCACCAGCGCGTACAGGCCGACGGAGGTGAGCACGAAGTTGGTCAGGCTGGACAGCGGGAACAGCAGGAACTTCCGCAGGGTGGGCCGGATGCGGAAGGTGAAGTAGCAGTTGAGCAGGAACGAGCCCGCGGTTGCCAGTGCGAAGGCGATCACGTGCGCGAGCAGGTACGGCAGCACCAGGTGGCCCAGCAGGTACAGCCCGTAGTAGATCACGGTGTTGGCCACCCCGACCAGGCCGAACCGGATCAGGCGGGCCGCCTCGCCCGCGACGCGGGCTCGCTTCACCGCGCGCTCAGTCATGGTTTCGCGGGCGGACGACGACATGCTGGAAGCCGTCGGCCCGCCGGTCGGCGGAGCTGCTCGTCTCTTCGACCAGGCGGTCACTGGTCTCCTTGATCAGGAAATGCGGTCGGCGTTTCGTCTCGTAGTAGATGCGGCCGAGGTACTCGCCCATGATGCCGAGAAACAACAGCTGCAGCCCGCCGAGACCGAGAACGCCGCACATGATGGTGACGTATCCCGGCACCGGGTTGCCACGGGCGAGTGCGACGCCCACCACCCAGGCGGCGTACCCGAAGGCGAGCACGGTGCACAGCAGGCCCAGGTAGATCGCCGCCCGCAGGGGGCGGTCGTTGAACGAGATGACCCCGTCGATGGCGTAGTTGACCAGCTTGCCGAAGGTCCACTTGCTGGTCCCGTTCCGCCTCGGCACGTTTTCGTATTCGACGACACCGGTGGGATAGCCCACCCAGGCGAACAGGCCCTTGGAGAACCGGTTCCGTTCCCCGAGGGACAGCAGCGCGGTGACCGCGCGGCGCGACAGGAGCCGGAAATCGCCGACCCCGTCCTGGAGTTCGACCTCCACCAGGCGGTTCATCATCCGGTAGTAGATCCGGGCCAGCAGGCTGCGCACCCTGCTGTCACCGTCACGGGTGCGCCGGGCGACCACCTGGTCGGTGCCCGCACGCAACCGTTCGAGCATGGGGCCCAGCAGTTCCGGTGGGTGCTGGAGGTCGGCGTCCATGATCGCGACCGCGTCGCCGGTGGCCTCGGTGAGCCCGGCGAGCATGGCCGATTCCTTGCCGAAGTTCCGGCTCAGCGCGAGGTAGCGGAAACGCGGGTCCGCCCGGCACACCGACCGCATGCGCTCCAGCGTGGCGTCGGTGCTTCCGTCG
Organism: Amycolatopsis cynarae; assembly: GCF_026802195.1. Taxonomy (NCBI): domain Bacteria; kingdom Bacillati; phylum Actinomycetota; class Actinomycetes; order Pseudonocardiales; family Pseudonocardiaceae; genus Amycolatopsis; species Amycolatopsis cynarae. Next base: position 455,257 of record NZ_CP113836.1, read on the forward strand.
TCGACCAGTACGACCTCGAAATCTCCGACGATCGACGGCAAAGCCCTGGTCAGGGCCGCGCGGAGGGGTTCGATGCCGTCGGCTTCGTTGTAACAGGGGACCACCACGGACAGCGCCACGGTGGGCGCCCGCTGCGGTCTGACGCCAGGAGCCATCCGGGTTCGACCTCCGTACCGCTCGTGCCTGCCACCGTTCTCCGTGCTCGCAAGGCTGCTTTCACGGCTGTAGCACGCGGGACGGCCCGCTCCCGTTGCTCCCCGCTACTCGTCCGTTCGAGTGAGGGCGGAAAGAGGCCGCGCTCCGGGGTAACCCGTCACGGTCGTTTGAACCCACCCGGCGGTGACGATGGCGTCTCAACCCCTCGGGGGAGGCGGAAACGGTCGTTTCCTCCGCACCGGCGGGGCGGCCCTCGCCAGCCCCGCCGGGGCGGTGGTACGGACCTCTACCAGGCGCGACCCACCGAGTAGGTGTTGTCCCAGATGCGCTGCAGTTGCACCCGCTTGCCCGGTTCGGGCGCGGTCCACATCTTGTTGTCGCCCGCGTAGATCGCCACGTGGTAGACCTGCCCGCGCCTGCCGAAGAAAAGCAGGTCACCGGGCCTCATATCGGCTCGGCTCACGGGTCTGACCGCCCTGCTCTGGGCGTCGGCGGTGCGCGGGAGCAGGATGCCGAGCTGGCGGTGGATGAACTGGGTCAGACCGGAACAGTCGAACCGGTCCGGCCCGGCGGCGCCGTAGACGTAGGGTTTGCCCGCCTGGGCGGCCGCGAGGCGCACGATCAGGTCGCCGATCGACTCGTGGCGCCCCACGGCGTCCGAGCGCGCGGCAGCGGGGACCGAACGGTCGGCGGCTGAACGGTCGGCGGTGCGTTTGACCTTGGGGGCGGCTCGGGGAACTTCGAGGACGGGGTGCGGGGTGCCGGGAGCGGCGCGGGGAACGTCGAGAACGGGATGGGATGCCTCGGAAGTGGGACGGGGAAGGGCGGGGGCGGGGCTCGGAGTGTCGGCCGTGGGGCGGGACAGGCCTGGGGCTGGAAGCGCTGCCGCCGACGCCGCCACCACGGGGCCTAGGCAGCACGAGGCGGAGGCCAGGCCGGCCGCGGCGAGCTTCGCGAGGGATCTGCGGCTCATCCGGAATGCGGTTGTCATCTGCTCTCTCCTTCGTCGGGCAATTCCTGCCGGGACCGCGCAGGAATGCCCGCGAAAGCGGATAACAGAACAATAAAGGCACCTTTGAGTGAAGTGCCCTTATTCGCTTTGACAACCGTATTCCGGGTGACGGAATCTGTCCGGAGGGCCGGTGCACCCGGCGGCCTCTCGGGCCGGCCGGATGCCCCGGAAGTGTGGCGCTACCAGCGATACCAGCGTGCCCCGGACGAAGGGTGGATGAGAAAACCGAGCAGCCACAGCACCAGAACGACGCCTGCGGCGATCCACAGTGCATGCAGGACGAATCCGACTCCGCCGAGCACGAGTGCGAGCAAGAGAACCAGAACAATGGCCAACATCGTTACCTCCTCGCCCCCGAAAGTTGGTCGTTAAGGGCTTACCCGCTCTGGTGGACGGTAAACAATCACGCCCGCTGCCAGGCCGGGTACTCGCCGAGTTCGCAGTGCACGCGATACCAGCCGGGGCCCGAAACGGGATCGAGGCCGACGAGCGGTTCCCAGTCTCCCGGTGGTACCCACAACTGGCGGCCGCCACCGGGTTCGAGCAGCGGTGCGACGAAGAGGTCCGGACCCAGCAGGTACTGCAGATCGGCATCGCGCGCCGCCCGGTCGCCGGGAAAGGCCAGCACCATCGGGCGCATCATCGGTATCCCCGTTCCGGTCGCCTCCAGCGCGGCCGAGATCAGGTAGTCCTGCCACTCCTTGCGGAGCCGGCAGATCGCGATGACGGCGTCGCGGGCGGGCTCCGGGTAGGCGGTCGGTTCCCGCGCACCGACCCCGTGGAACCGCATGATCGGTGAGAACGCCGCGAACTGCGCCCACCGCACGTACAGTTCCGGTTCCACATCCGCCCGGATCTCACCCGGAGCCATGGTCTTGCGCAGTTCGAGTGCGTGCCGGTACGAGGCCGGAGTCCAGTAGCCGCCCGCGTCGTGAGTGACGAACGCGAGTCCGCTCAGCGACATCGACAGGCAGGCCCGCAGCGTGGAGGTGAGCCCGCTCCACGTGGAGGGCAGGTCCCCGGCCCACTGGGCGGACGCCCGTTGCTGCCCGCCGGTGCCGGAACGGGACAGCGCGACGAAATCGCCGTTCCTCGCGCGTTCACCCGCTTCCGCGACCGCCTCCGCGTACAGCAGGCCGTAACTGTTGTGCCGATCGGCACCGGTGGTGCCGTCCACGAACCGCGCGTCCGCGGCCACTTCTTCGCCGAAATCGGCGAGCACCGCGTCGGCGCCTTCCTCGTCGAGCGTGCGCGCCAGGCGGTCGACCCACCACCGTCGGGCCTCCGACGAGGTGAAGTCCACCGGCAGGGTTTCCGGGTTGTCGTCGGTGGCCGACGGTTCCGCTTCCGGCGTGTTCACGAGGTAGCCCGCTTCGGCGGCCCGTTCGGCGATCGGCGTGCCCTTGCCGAGGTACGGGTTGATCCACAGGCTGGTGCGCACCCCTCGTTCGCGCAGACGCCGCGTCCACCCGGCCGGGAAGCGCGCACGGTCGGCACCGGTGTTCCAGGCCGCCGCGTCGAGCACCACCTCGTCGAGCCACTCGTCCACGTGCACCACGTCCACCGGGCAGTCCGCCGCCAGCACATCGTCCACAGCGGACACCGCTTCGTCCGCGGTGAAGTACGACGACCGGCCGAGCCAGACACCGAAGGCCCAGTCCGGCATGAGCTTCGGCAGCCCGGTGAGGTCGTGGTACTGCCGCAGCATCGCGGGCGGATCGCCCGAGAGTACGAACAGATCCAGCCGGTCCCCGTCCACCTCGATGCGCGCGGCCTCCGAATGGGTCGCTCCGAGATCGGCCTCGATCACCGCGCCGGTGTTGAGGAACAGCCCCCAGCCCTCCTCCGACCACAGCAACGGCACGTTCAGGTACGCCGTGTCGCGGCCGGCCATGCGGTCGACCTCGGTGTTGCGCAGTCGGCGAAAGCGCCTTCTGAGATTGATCCCCTGGTAGCTCTCGCCACCGCCGTAGACGGCGCAGTCCGGCGACAGCCGGACCGTTTCGACCCAGCCTCCCGGCCACCCGTCGCCGGCCTTGCGGTATCCCGAGGAGTACGGCACGGTCGACGCGCCGGGTTCGCTGAACCGCTGGTATTCGCCGCACCGGAAGCCCTGCCCGTCGGCCTCCCAGAAGGCCTCGACGCCGGGGCCGGTGATCTCCACACCGCCGTCACGGTGAGCCAGGTCCGCCGGCTGTTCGGCCGAGTGCACGAGCATGCCGGACTCGGCGGGTGGGGGAGTGCCGAGCCGCACGCGCAGTACTCCGGGCAGTGGCACCGTCACCTCGGCGGGCAACGTCCTGCCGGACTCCAGTCGCACTTCGAGGGCGTCACCGCGTACGGCGACGCCGACGTAGGGGTCCAAGCCGGTCATCACCGTTTCTCCTACCCCGGGCCCGGATGGTGAAACCCGGGCTGGGCAGGGGCGGTGCCGGTCGGCTGGCCGCGGTGCCGGTCAGTGGCGGTGGTGCCCGCCGTGGTGCTGGTCGGCCAAGGCCTGGTCGTACTGCTGGTAGGCCCAGGCATATTCGGACGCGGGCAGCCGGAAAGGTCGGGGCAGGCTCGCCGACGGGCTCGCGGGTGGCGTATGGGCCTTGTTCACGGCCGGTTTCTTCGTCTTCGTGTTCGCCGGAGTCGTGGCGGGCAGCCTCCCGCTGAACCGGCCCTGGTCGGGCTGCTGCGCGACGGCGGCGGGGGGCTGGGCCGCCGCCACCGAGGTGCTCGAGGGCTGGCTGCCCTCCGGTCCCGGCACGGTGCCGACCGGATCCGTCGCGGCCGGGATCCTGGCGGGGACCGGCTCGGCGGAGGAGGGGCCGTCGTGGTCCTGGGCATGGGCGGTGGCCAGCGTCCAGCCACCGACCAGCACGGCACCGACGAAGGCGAGGCCCGCGATGCGCTTGCCCGTCCGCGCCCCGTCCTTGCCGCCTTCGGCGGTGGCCGCGGCCGTGGCCGGCTCGCTGAGCAGGGCGGTCACGGTGTTCTTGTCGTACCGGTAGCGCTGAGGGGTCGTCGTGATCGCCGGGATGGCCGGCAGCGTCGCGTCGAGGGTGTCGCTCGCGCGACGGGAGGAAGGCGTCCGGCCGGGCTCGGCGCCGTTACGGGCGAGCAGCTCGGCGACCGTGGTCGTTCCGGACGAGGCGTCGAGGCTGTGCGTCGCGGTGGTCACAGAGCGTGCCCTTCGTTGTCCTTCGTTCGGGTGGTAGAGCCTACTCGTCCGGGCTTTGTATCCGGATCTTCCCCGGCGGCGCCACCCTACCGTGTCACGCGTCACAGCGGGGGCGGATTTCGCCGCATACTGGTCGGGTGCCAGCGGACTGGATCCTGCACGTGGATCTCGACCAGTTCATCGCGGCGGTCGAGGTGAACCGGCACCCCGAACTGAGGGGCAGGCCGGTGGTCGTGGGCGGCCGCGGCGACCCTACCGAGCGAGCCGTCGTGGCCACCGCGTCCTACGAGGCCCGCGAATACGGCATCCAGTCGGGCATGCCGATGAAGACGGCGGTCCGGCGCTGCCCCCAAGCCGTCTTCCTCCCCGTCGACAAATCCACCTACGAGGAGGTCTCCGCCCAGGTCATGGCGCTCCTGCGGGAATTCCCCGTCATCGTCGAAGTGCTCGGCTGGGACGAAGCCTTCCTCGGCGCCCGGACCGATGATCCGGAGGCGCTCGCCGCCGGTATCCGGCGCGCGGTCGCCGCGAAGACCCGGCTGTCCTGTTCGGTGGGGATCGGCGACAACAAACTCCGCGCCAAACTCGCCACCGGCTTCGCCAAACCCGCCGGTGTCTACCGGCTCACCCGGGAAAACTGGGACGAGGTGATGGGGCACCGGCCCACCGAGGCGCTGTGGGGCATCGGCCACAAGACCGCCAGGAAACTCGCCGGGCTGGGGCTGCACACGGTGGCGGAACTCGCCGCCGCCGATCCGGCCGAACTCGCCGCGCGCTTCGGCCCGACCCTGGGGCCCTGGTACCGGATCCTCGCACTGGGCGTGGGGGACAGGGAAGTTTCGGCCACCCCGTACGTGCCGCGGTCACGAGGACACGAGACGACCTTCCAGCGCAACCTCACCGACCCCGCCGAAATCGGTCAGGAGGTGGCGGCGCTCGCCCGTAAGGTGGCCGAAGACGTGGCCGCCGAAGGGCGCCCGGCCGCACGGGTGGCGGTGAAGATCCGGTTCGCGCCGTTCGTCACGCAGACCAAGAGCATCACCCTCCCGGCGCCCACCAGTGACTCCCGCGAGATCGAACGTGCGGCGCTGGAGGTGCTGACGCGGTATTCCGACGATCGGCCGGTGCGACTGCTCGGCGTGCGCGCCGAATTCGAGCCGGGAAGCTGACCATTTTCCCCGCTTTGCCGGTAATGCGAGAAATCCGGCATGGTCGGAGATCTTCGGGGGAAATAGGGTCGAATCATGACACAGTCGTCAGCGGAAGCCCGTGCCCGCCTCACTCCGGATCAGCGGAACTCCTTCCTCGCCGCCGTGCTCGGCTGGATGATGGACGCGTTCGACTATTTCATCGTCGTCTTCGTCTACGCCGACATCGCCAAGAGCTTTGGGATGCAGAAGACCGACGTCGTGTTCATCACCACCGCCACGCTGCTGATGCGGCCGGTCGGTGCCCTGCTGTTCGGCCTGTGGGCCGACCGGGTGGGCCGCCGCATCCCGCTCATGGTGGACGTCGTCTTCTATTCGGTGGCCGGGTTCCTCTGCGCGTTCGCGCCGAATTTCACCGTACTGCTCGTCCTGCGGCTGCTGTACGGCATCGGGATGGGCGGCGAATGGGGGCTCGGTGCCGCGCTGGCGATGGAGAAGATTCCGGCCAAGCGGCGGGGATTCTTCTCCGGAATCCTGCAGGAGGGCTATTCCTTCGGTTATCTGCTCGCCTCGCTCGCCGCACTGGTCGTGCTGCACTGGGCGGGGCTGTCGTGGCGCTGGCTGTTCGCGCTCAGCGTCATACCGGCGCTCATCAGCCTGATCATCCGGTCCCGGGTGAAGGAATCCGAGGTCTGGGAGTCCGCGCGGCGGCGGATGCGGGTGACCCGCACCTCGATCAGGGACATCCTGTTCGACCCGAAGATCATCCGGCGGTTCGGTTACCTGGTGCTGCTGATGACCGCGTTCAACTGGATGAGCCACGGCACGCAGGACGTGTACCCGACCTTCCTGTCCGCGCACGGATCCGGCGGCGCCGGGTTGTCCTCGACGACGGCGACCTGGATCGCGGTGGTCTACAACATCGGCGCGATCACCGGCGGGCTGATCTTCGGCTCCCTGTCGGAGCGGTTCGGCCGGCGCTACACGATCGCCTTCTGCGCGGTCCTGGGCCTGCCGATCGTGCCGCTGTTCGCGCTGTCCCGGACCGCGGCGCTGCTGTGCCTGGGCTCGTTCCTGATGCAGGTGATGGTCCAGGGCGCCTGGGGCATCATTCCGGCACACCTGACGGAGATGTCGCCGGACGCGATCCGCGGATTCTATCCGGGGGTCACCTACCAGCTGGGCAACTGCCTGGCCGCCTTCAACCTGCCCATCCAGGAGTCGCTGGCCGCGCACCACGGCTACCCGTTCGCGCTCACGGTCACGATCATCCCGGTGCTGGTCGTGGTCGCGACGCTCACGCTCGCCGGCAAGGAGGCGAAGGGGATCGAGTTCGGTGCCGAACGCACCGCCACCGCCCCCGTCGTCGCGGAGGACTAGCGGCGATGCTTAGGGTTCAGCCATGGTGACAACGGCAACGGAGCTGGCGAAGGCGGTCCGCGCGGGTGAGCTGGACCCGGTGCGGCTGACCGAGAAGGTGCTGCACGGGATCGAAGCCGCCGACCGGGTCGTCGGCGCGTTCCGGAAGGTGCGTGCCGAGGCGGCACTAGCGGAGGCAGAAGCGCTGGCGTCGAGGCCGGACCTCGCCGCACTGCCGCTGGCCGGGGTGCCCGTCGCGGTCAAGGACGTGACCGGGATGACCGGCGAATACGCCGGCTGGGGCTCCGCCGCCTCCGTGCGGAAACCGTCCACTGTGGACGGCGAGATCGTGGGCAGGCTCCGCGCGGCGGGTGCGGTCGTCGTCGGCCTGACCCGGGTGCCGGAGCTGTGCATCTGGCCGATGACCAGCGACCCCGACGGGATTTCCCGCAATGCTTGGAACCCGGCGTACACCGCGGGCGGTTCCTCGGGCGGAAGCGCGGCGGCGGTCGCCGCGGGGCTGGTGCCCGTCGCGCACGGCACGGATGGCCTCGGCTCCATCCGGCTGCCCGCCGCCATGTGCGGGCTGGTCGGCATCAAACCGGGAGCGGACCTGCTGCCGGAAGGCGGCTGGTACGGGATGTCGGCGCACGGCAGCCTGGCCACCACCGTGGCCGATGCGGCACTCCTGCTCGCCGTGCTCGCCGGGAAACCCGAGCTCGCCACGCTCGGCGAGCCGGGTTCGCTGCGGGTGGCCGTGTCCACCGACCAGCCGCTCACCCACGCACCGGTGCCGAAGGCGCTGTGCGCGGCGGTGGACCGGGTCGCCGATGTGCTTGCCGGTGCCGGGCACCGGGTGGAGCGGGCCACACCCGACTACGGCGTCGAACCGGCGCTGGGCATTCTCGGCCGCTGGTTCGCCGGCCCGTCCGAACAGGCCGACGGCCTCGACCGGAGCTTGCTCCAGCCGCGGACCCGGGCGCATGTCCGGCTCGGGCGGGCGCTGCGGACGGCCGGGCTGATCCGGCCCGGCACCCGGGACCGCTGGCTGGCCAGGGCGGAGCGGTTCTTCGAGGACCACGATGTCCTGCTGACCCCGGCACTGGCGACCCTGCCGCCCAAGGCGGAACGCTGGCACGAACGGTCCTGCCTGGCGAACGCGATCCCGTCGATCCGGCTGGCGGGGTTCGCGGGCCTGTGGAACCTGGCCGGCTATCCGGCGATGACGGTGCCCGCCGCCCGGCATCCGTCCGGCCTGCCGATCGGCGTCCAGCTCGTCACCACCCCTGGGGGCGAGGCCCGTCTGCTCGCGGTGGCGGCGCAACTCGAACGCCTCAACCCGTGGCCGCGTCTGCCCGGTGAACCGACCGCCATGCCCTGACCGCAGGAGTGCCGTGACGGGCGGACCGCCACGCCACCCGGTGCTCGATGGTCGGGGGCCGGGTCAGCGTGACCGGCGGCCTGCCACCGGGTGCCCGGGCTGACTTCCTGTCCCGGGCACCCGGGCAGGAAGTCAGCGTCCCTGGTTCGGGGTGCGTGCCGGTTTGACCGGCTGCACCGGCGTGGCGGATTTCGCCGGGGCGGCCGGTTTCGTGGCCGCGGCCGGTTTCACGGCCGGTTTCGTGGCTGTGGCCGGCATGGTCGGCGGGTCGATCGGGTCGATGGTGCGGGACATGTCGACGATCGACTCCTCCCGCAGCGGCTCCAGGACCTCACGGCTGCGCATGAGCACCTCGTTCGCCTTGCTCAGCCGGGCCGCGGCCTCCGCGCCCAGCGAGTTGAGGCGCTGTACCTTGCTTTCGGCCTCCGCCTCCCGGCGTTCGGCCTTCGTGGTGGCCTCGGTGACGAGTTGCTTCGCCCGCGCCGTCGCCTCGTCCACGAGACGTTTCGCCTCCGCGGTGGCCTCGGCGATCCGGCGCTCGGCCTCGGTCTTGCTCGCCTTTCGCTGGTCGGTGATCTCCTTCTCCAGCGCGCTCCGCTGCGCGGCCATCGAGGTCTCGAACTCGTGCTCGATGGTGCGCCGCTTCCGCTCGGCTTCGATGTCGAGCGACGTGCGCCGCTGCGCCGCCTCGGTGGTCAGCTTCCGCACCTCGCTCTTGGTCGCCTCGAGCGCGTTCTGGTGCTCGGCCTGCAGCGCCGCGGCCTGCGTTTCGAGCGACTTGATCAGATTCGAGTACCGCTCGCGCAGCTTCGTGGACAGTTCGGTGCTCGCGGCCCAGTGCTCCTCCGCCGCGACCTGGGCGCGGGCCACGATCTCCTCGGCGCGCGCGTTCGCCAGCTCCGCCGTGCGCTGCATGCGCTCGTCGAGATCTTCCAGCCGCTCCGGTGGGCGCTTGAGTTCCTCGACCCGGTTCTGCAGCCGGGTGATCTCGGCGCGTGCCGTCTCCAGTTCCCGGGACAGCTTGGTCGCCTGGGTCATGGCCGCATCACGATCGGCCATGAGCCGGCGGATGCTCAGCTCGACGTGATCCAGGTACTGGACCACCTGCGCACGGTCGAATCCATGCCAGGCCTGGTTGTAGTCGCGCTTCAGCGGGAGCAGGGCGTTGTCTCGCTCGGGAACCATGTCGAAGAAGGTACCCGGGTACGGGGTGTTAGTGCCGTCAGGTCGGTGTGAGTTCTTCCGTGTCACCAGTGGAAGCCCCGGGTCAATTTGATCAACCGGGTGGCCGCGCGGGACAGATGCCGTTCCCCCTTTCCGAGCTTGACCCGGCCGGTGCCGCCGGCCGCCTCCGAGTCCGGGAAGATCCGGAAGCCCTCGTAGGCGATCTCGTCGACCAGGTCGGGCAGGAAGGTGTACGCCGCCTGGATCAGGTAGCCCTCCGGGGTGCCGATGTGTTTCGGGCGTTCCTTCAACGCCCGCACCACCATGTCGGCTGCCTGGTCCGCTGACTTGGTGGGGAAGGCGTCGTAGATCCTGGTCGGGCGGATCATCGGCGTGCGGACCAGTGGCATGTGGATGGTGGTGAAGGTGATCCCGTCGCCGCGGGTTTCGGTCGCCGCGATCTTGCTGAAGTAGTCGAGCGCCGCTTTCGAAGCCACGTAAGCGGAGAAGCGGGGCGCGATTCCCTGCACACCGATCGAGGACACGTTCACGATATGGCCGAACTTCCGCTCCGACATGTGCGGCAGCACGGCCAGAATCAGCCGGACCGCACCGAAGTAGTTGATCGCCATCGCGCGTTCGTAGTCGTGGAAGCGGTCATAGGACAATTTGATCGACCGACGGATCGAGCGGCCCGCATTGTTGACCAGCATGTCGATCCGGCCGTGTTCCTGCAGGATCTGCTTGACCAGTTTGGTGACGGCCTCCTCGTCGGTGAGGTCGGCCGGGTACACCGAGGCGAATCCGCCCGCCGCGATGATCTCGTCGCGAACCTCCTCGAGTTCGTGCTGGCGACGCGCGACGAGCAGGGGTACCGCCCCTTCGGCCGCGACCTTGAGCGCGGTCGCCCGGCCGATCCCGGAGGACGCCCCCGTGATGATCACCCGGCGGCCGTCCAGCGCGCCCCGGCTGCCCGGCCGGCGCGCGCGGAACGGGTCCAGCCGCTCCTGCCAGTACCGCCACAACACACCGGCGTAGTCCTCGAGGCGCGGCACGTCGATCCCGCTCGAGGCCAGTTCCTTGCGGGTGGCGGCCGAAGCGAAGACCGACGGGAAGGAGACGTTGTCCAGCAACACCGGCGGGATCCCCAGCCGTTCCAGGAAGGCGTCGCGCACGAGCGAGACGCCCGGCAGATGCTCGCTGAGTTTCGCCAGCCGGAGCAGCCCCTTCGACAACCGTTCGTCGAGTTCCAGATCGATGGTGGGCGCGCCCGCCGCGTTCGCGAACGCGTTGTAGACGGACACGACCGATTGCGGCTCCGGACTGACCAGATGGAAGGCGCGGCCGTCGAGATTCGGCTTGGTGACCAGCGCGAGCAGCGCCTTGGCCACGTAGTCGACCGGGACGATGTTCGTATCCCCGAGATCGGGGCCGACCAGCGGCAGGTCCGGTACCCCGGCGAGCTTGCTGATCGCGGTGAACAGGTAGTAAGGACCGTCTATCTTGTCCATCTCGCCGGTTTGCGAGTGGCCGACCACGATGGCGGGGCGGTATACCCGCCATGGCACCTCGTGCTGCCGTCGTACGAGCCGCTCAGCCTCGAACTTGGTGCGGTGGTACGGGGTGGGCAGGCGCTGCCCCACGTCGAACATGTCCTCGGTGAACACGCCCTCGTGGTCACCGGCCACCGCGACCGAGGACATGTGGTGCAGACAACCGGCGCGGATGTCGGTGGCGAGTTCGATCACCTTGGCCGTGCCGTCCACATTGGCCCGCACGCTGGCCTCGTCGCCCGCCGTGATGTCGTAGAGGGCCGCCAGATGGACCAGGTGATCGACCTTCCCGCGCAGTTCCTCGCGGATCTCGTCGCCGACCCCCAGCCGATCCGCGGAGAGGTCGCCGAGAACCAGGGTGACGCGCTCGGGATGTGGCCAGCCCGCGACCAGGCTCGCGAGCCGTTCCCGGGAGGGCCCCCGGACCAGGAGGTACACGCGTTCGGTGTCCTCCCTGGCCAGCAGAAGCCGGGTGAACTGCCGTCCGATCAGGCCGGTCGCGCCGGTCACGAGATAGCCGGGCATCGTGCTCCCCTTCGCCGTATGCCTTTCGCTCTACTTGCATTCTCCCCGCAGAACGTGACCGCGACCACTGTCACCCCCGGTTTTCCCCTCAGCCCCGCAGCGGCCGGATGATCTCGTCGACCACCCAGTGCACCACCCCCTCCGGATACGGTGCGCGCAGGCCCAGGACGATGTGCGTCATGCCGGCCTCGACAAGCGTTTCGATCTCCTTCCGAGCGCCGGCCGGATCCTCGTAGGACACGATGTACTGCGTGGAGCGGACGATCTCTCCGGGATCGCGGCCGAGTGCCGCGCAGTGCTCGTCGAGCACCTTGCCCCGCTCCACGAGGTAGTCCGGCGAGTTGTGCGGCGGACCCGGCACGTTCCAGATGTCGGCGTGCGCGGCGACCACGCGCAGCATCCGGTTGCCCCAGCCTCCGAGTAACAGCGGGGGACGGGGCCGTTGCACCGGCTTGGGTTCGTTCCGGTTGCCGATGAGGGTGTAGTAGCGGCCCTCGAAGTCGAAGACCTCCTCGGTCCACATGCGCTGGAGAATCTTGATCGTCTCTTCGAGGCGGGCGATGCCCTCCGCCGGTGGCACCAGTTTCAGGCCGTACGCCGCGTACTCGCGCAGCGCCGGGTTCTCCCCGGCGGTTCCGCCCGCGCCGGGCGGCTGATGGGTGCCGCCCACCCCGAGCCCCATGGTCAGCCGTCCGCCGGAGATCACGTCCACCGTGGTGGCGATCTTGCCCAGGACCGCGGGCTCGCGGATGCGGTTGCTGGTGACCAGCAATCCCAGGCGTAACCGCCTGGTCTGCGCGGCGAGGGCGGCGAGCAGCGTCCAGCCTTCGTAGATCGGCCCGTTCGCGGGGCCGGCGAGGGGGAGGAAGTGGTCCCAGAGCCAGGCGTCCTCGATCTCGGGCAGGCCGTCGGCCTCCTGCCAGACGCGGACGATGTCGTCGTAGCCCACGTGCATCGGGCTGGTTTTGACGCCGAATTTGATGGTCATATCGTCACCATAGCGGATCGTCAGCTCTGCTGACGATCAGATCGCGGTAATTTAACCTTTATGGCGCAACGACCCCCCGAAGTGCTGGCGTCCCGGCTTGGCTACCTGCTCAAACACGCGCAGATCCGATTGGGCGAAGCGGTGACGGCGGCACTGGCGCCGTACGGGATCGACGCCCGCGAGCTGGCCGTGCTTTCCCTGCTGTCGGCGGAGTACCCGTTGTCTCAGCTGGAGGCGGCGGGGAAACTGAACGTCGACCGGACCACGATGGTCGCCCTCATCGACGGCCTGGAGGACAAGGGCCTGGTCGAGCGGCGGCGCAGCAACCAGGACCGGCGCAAGAACATCGTCGAGCTGACCGAGACCGGTAAGGAACGCCTGCGCAAGGCCGATGCGGCCCGGCGGGAGGTCGACCGCCTCTTCCTGGCGCCGCTCGGCCTGGAAGGCGCGGAGCAACTCGTCAGCGCCCTGCAGGTCCTGGTGATCGGCGACTGGGAGAGCGCTCCGTAAAGCGCCGCCGGGATCGGCTACACCGGGTCGGCGATGACCACGCGGTTGTCGGCGTACCCCTGTGCCCCACCGATCCACTCGCCCCCGCAGGTGACCAGCACGAGCCGGTGCGTCCCGGTCTGGCCGAACAGTTCCGTGGCGCGCTGCGGCAGTTCGTCCTTGTGCAGCGTGATCAGCTGTGAGATCCGGTACACCGCGGTCCGCCCGGACGGATCGACCACGTGGATCTCCTGCGCTATGCGCGCACGCCACAGTTCGGCGAACGGGCCGATCCGCCCACCCCAGTTCACGTGCCCGGCGAGCACGCTGGCGCCGCGATTGGCATCGAAGTCCGCACCCCACCAGGCCGCCTGGCCCAGGCTCTGCGGCACCGGCAGCACCCCGCCCACGACCTCCTGACGGACCAGGACCGCGGTGCTGCCGCTGGGCAGCCGCACCGTGCCCGGGGCCTGGACCGGCACAGCCGCCGGGGTTTCCGGCGCGGAGGACTCCGGTGTGCTCGCCGGTGCCACCGACGGGACCGGCGAGCTGGTCGTGGTCGTCTCCGGCGGGGTCTGCGTGGGCGCGGCCACCACCGGGGACGGCGGGGGAACGATCACGGGCTGGGGATGCCCGGCGACGGCACTGGTCGGTGGCCAGAACACCACCGCGGCGACCAGCGCCTCCGGCAGCAGGACGGTGACCAGGCCCAGCAGGTAGGCCTTGACCAGCCTCCGTTTGCCGCGCCGGGAGTAGACCACCCGCTGCCGTCCGCTGCCCGCCGGGCGGTGCCTGGACACGGTCATCTCGAGGCCGGTCCGCGCCGTTCGCCCCGGACGGCCGCCGGCCAGCGGCGCCGGGCGAGGAAGCCCACGAGCACGGATCCCAGCAGCGCGAGCCCGCCGAGGAGGACGAAACCGAGCGGAGAGGTGATCGTCCTGGTGTCCGCGTGCAGGGTCGCGGTCGGCGGGCCGAAGCCTGCCGGGATGACGGTCGGCACTTCGTTCGGCGCGTTCGCCACCTTCAGGGTCAGCGTCGCGCCGTCCTCCACCGTGCCGCAGGCGGAGGGCGGTTGGGCCGCGTCGAACGAGCGGTCGTACCCGGACGCGGGGCTCACCTCGACCACGCAGACCTCCTGCGGGGCCCGCAGACCGTCGACCGTGGCCTTGCCCCCGTCGCCCGCGGTGGTGACGACGATGGGCTTGCCGTCGGACCCGACCAGCGGTTTGCCGTCCTGGCCCGTCGCGGGGGTGGTCCGGTCCTTGCCGGTCAGGCGCAGCACGACCCCGTCGATGCCCTTGCCGGTCTTCGCGTCCACCTTCGTGACCTGCACGGTGCCCGCCCTGGGCCGGGCGGCCACGCCGTCGTGCGCGCTCAGTTGCTTCTCGCCCCCGGTGGAGACGACGCGCTGGGTGTCCACGTCGACCGGGGCCTGGATGTAGGGCCGGTCGGCGGGGGCCGAAAGGGTGCTGGACAGTTCGGGGTGGGCGCCGGTGGGCACCACCTGCACGGTTGCGGTGCCGTCGTCACCCGTGGTGACGGTGCCCTGGGTGGTGCCATCCGGAAGGGTGGCGTCGGTGAGCTTGACGGTGACCGGCACCTTCGCCATGCCCTTGTCCTTGGCGTTGTGCACGACCACCCGCCAGGTGCCCGCGCCGCCGATGATCTGGGTGTCCTTGGGCGCGGCGACCGAGGTCGTCCACGGTCCGCGGTTGGCCTCGGCGTCGGCGCGCAGGTCCTGTACGGCCTGCTGGGCGGCGGGCGGCAGCTTGGCGAGGTGGAAGGGGGCGTCGTAGGCGATGTGGCGGAAGTCGTTGGCCGGGTTGAGGTCGTCGTGGCCGGGCCGGGGCGCGGCCGTCCAGGAGTGCAGCAGGTGGGCAAGCGCGGCGGCCTGGTCCGGGTTGCGGGTGTCGCCGTAGCGGAGCAGGAGGTAGGAGATCTCGGCGGCGATGTCCCCGGGCAGCGGGTCGCCCCATTTCGTCTTCAGTTCGTCGCCAGGGCGGTAGGCCTCGTTCGTGTCCGGGGCCTTGTACTCGAACTGCACGCAGAAGACCTGCTTGCCCCCGACCAGGTAGGAGCCGAGCCAGTCGCCGGAGCGCCCCTTGCCGCCGTAGGACTGGCCGGGTGTCACGAGGTGCCCGGTTTCCTGCTGGAAGGCGGCGGAGGCGGGTGCGGCGGTGAACAGGCAGATGAGACCGGCGATCAGGATGCCCGCGAGCGCGCGGGGCGTTCTCCCCATGAAATCGTTCATCCCTTCCCGTATCGTCCCCGACTGGATCGGGTGACCGGCCGGACACCCCCAGTGAGAGTTGCGGGAAAGCCGCTCATGGGCAATACACCGAATTACTGATTAGTGCTGGTTATGAGCGGAACCCGCCCCGGGGCCGGGAAACTAGGTAAAGTCGCCTTTACTCGACGGGAACCCCCCGGCGGTCCCGGTCGTTGGACCAGACGCAGGTGCCAGGAGATCCAGGAGGATCAAGGTGCGTTCCACTAGCAACCCCGCGTTCCGCAACCTGCCCAGGAGCAGTGCGGGATATGCCCAGTACGGCCAGTACGGTCAGTACGGCCCCAACGTCGGCTTCGAGCAGCCACCCGGGGCCGGTTACGGCATGCCGCAGCAGATGGCGGGGGCCGGCGACCGACCGATGACCGTGGACGACGTGGTCATCAAGACCGGCCTTTCGCTCGCGACGGCCCTGGTCACCGGCGTTCTCACGGCCATTTGGGCGCAGAGCCAGGCCGAGGCGAGGGCGATGGGTCCGGTGCTCGGCGTCCTGTTCGCCGGGATGCTGGTCGGTGCCGTCCTCGCCATGGTGATGATCTTCCGGCAGAAGCCCAGCGGCCCGATGACGCTGCTGTACTCCGCCGCCGAAGGCGTCTTGCTCGGTGCCATCACCGGGGTGTTCGAGATGATCTACCCGGGTATCGCCCTGCAGGCGATCCTGGGCACCTTCGGGGTCTTCATCGCGATGCTCGTGGTGTACAAGACCGGCGCGGTCAAGGTGACGCCCAAGCTGACCCGGTGGATCGTGGGTGCCACGTCCGGTGCGCTCATCCTGATGCTCGCCAACCTGCTGCTCAGCGTGTTCGGTGTGAACATGGGCCTGCGCAGCGGCGGTGCGCTCGCCATCATCTTCAGCCTGGTCGTGATCGGCATCGCGGCGTTCAACTTCCTGCTCGACTTCGACATGGCCGACCGGATGATCCGTGAGGGGATGCCCGCGAAGTGGGCGTGGTTCGCCGCCTTCGGCCTGATGACCACGCTCGTGTGGCTCTACCTGGAGATCCTCCGGCTGCTGTCGTACCTGCAGAACGACTAGTCGTTCCTCGAGGCAGGGGACGCTCGGTAATCAGCCGGGCGTCCTCTGTGGTTTTTTCACCCGCTCGCCGGGTCCCGCACAGGGGTATTGATCACACAGTGTTGGATAAGCACGTCTGATCCTTTTACCTCTGTGAGGTCCCTGTGAGCGTTCCCCCTTCGCCGGGGCAGGAAGGGCAGCCTTCGCCCTACGGCCCCCCGGGTGCCCAGCCGAACCCGTTCGGCGCCCAGCCGCAGCCCGCCCCCGGTGGCCAGTTCCCGCCTCCCGGCGCCGTCCCCCCGCCGGGCGCCGTGCCGCCTCCTGGCGCGGTGCCTCCCGGGGCATACCCCCCGCCCCCTGGCGCGGCCTACGGCCCGCCTCCCGGCACTCCCGTGGGAGGCAAGCCGAAGCGTCTCTGGCTGAGGCTGGTTCTCGTCGTGGTGGTGCTCGCGGGCATCGGCACGTGGGCGGTCATCAGCTACACGAAGTCGCCGAGCAGCGCGGCCGCCGGCGACTGCCTGAACGTCAAGGAGTTCAAGAGCGGCGCCGAACCGACGAAGGTGGACTGCACCGACCCGTCGGCCAACGTCAAGATCGGGGTGCGGCTGGACAGCGACACCGGCAAGTGCCCGGGTGAGAACTACGACGAATACAGCTACCGGCACCGCAGCGACAGGTACAAGCTGTGCCTGATGCTCAACGCCCGCGACGGCGACTGCTTCACCAACTTCACCAACACGTCCAGCAGCTCGACCGAGGGTTACCGCAGGGTGGCCTGCACGGACCCCGCCGCCGACGTGGAGATCGTCAAGGTGGTCAACGGACAGGCAGACGATTCGGCCTGTTCCGCGACCAAGTACGACGGTGCGCTGACCTACCCGCAGCCTCCGACCACGCTGTGTATCGCCAAGAAGTCCTCGGCCTGACACGCACCGGTGGGGCGCCGAAGCGGTGCCCCACCGGTGGCCGGGTCAGCTGAGGCGCTCGATGACCATGGCCATGCCCTGGCCGCCGCCCACGCACATCGTCTCCAGGCCCCACTGCTTGTCGTGGTGCTGCAGGGAGTTGATCAGCGTGGTGGTGATGCGGGCGCCGGTCATGCCGAACGGGTGGCCGACCGCGATCGCCCCGCCGTTGACGTTGAGCCGGTCGATGTCGATCCCCAGGTCCCGGTAGGACGGGATGACCTGCGCCGCGAACGCCTCGTTGATCTCCACCAGGTCGATGTCGGAGATCGACAGGCCGGCGCGCCGCAGCGCCTGCTGCGAAGCCTCCACCGGGCCCAGCCCCATGATCTCCGGCGAAAGGCCGGAGACACCGGTCGACACCACGCGCGCCAGCGGCGTGAGGCCGAGCTGCTTGGCCTTGGTGTCGGACATGATGACCAGCGCCGCCGCGCCGTCGTTGAGCGGGCAGCAGTTGGCGGCGGTGACGCGGCCGTCGGGGCGGAACACCGGCTTCAGGCCGGACACGCCCTCCAGGGTCACGCCCGCACGCGGGCCGTCGTCCTTCGACACGACGGTGCCGTCAGGCAGCGTGACCGGGGTGATGTCCTTGGCCCAGAACCCGTCGGCGATGGCCTTCTCCGCCAGGTTCTGCGAGCGGACGCCGAACTCGTCCATCTCCTGCCGGGAGACGTTCTTCAGCCGCGCCAGGTTCTCCGCGGTCTGGCCCATCGCGATGTAGACGTCCGGGAGCTGGCCGTTCTCGCGCGGGTCGGTCCAGGTGTCGCTGCCTTCCTCGGCCACCTTCGCGGTGCGGGCTTCGGCGTCGGCGAACAGCGGGTTGTGGGTGTCGGGCCAGGAGTCGGAGCTGCCCTTGGCGAAACGCGAGACGGCCTCCACACCCGCGGAGATGAACACGTCGCCTTCGCCGGCCTTGATCGCGTGCAGGGCCATCCGGGTGGTCTGCAGGCTCGACGAGCAGTACCGGGTGATGGTGCAGCCGGGCAGGTGGTCGTAGCCGAGCTCGACGGCAACGGCACGGCCCATGTTGAAGCCCGACTCGCCGCCGGGCAGGCCGCAGCCCAGCATCAGGTCGTCGATCTCCTTCGGGTCGAGCTGCGGGACCTTGTCCAGCGCGGCACGGACCATCTGGACGGCGAGATCGTCCGGCCGCATGCTGACCAGTGATCCCTTGCCGGCGCGGCCGATCGGCGAACGCGCGGTCGAGACGATGACGGCTTCAGGCATGGCAGGACACTCCTTCGGGTCGGGCTAAGCGGTTGCTTAGGCCCTATCCTGCCCCCTGACGGGCGTACGGCAAACCTCAACGCGACGGGGACCACCTTGACCGGGTGTCCCGCGTTCCGGCGGCCGGCCCGCGAACTGCCGTTACGCTGAACTCGTGGATTACTACGAGCATGTTGTGGACCTGGTGGGCAACACCCCGTTGGTCAAGCTGAACTCGCTCACCGAGGGGCTCGAGCCGCTCGTGCTGGCCAAGGTCGAATACCTCAACCCCGGCGGCAGCGTGAAGGACCGGATCGCCCTGCGCATGGTCGAGGCCGCCGAGGCCTCCGGCGAACTGCGTCCCGGCGGCACGATCGTCGAGCCGACCTCCGGCAACACCGGCGTCGGCCTGGCCATGGTCGCGCAGCGCAAGGGCTACAAGTGCGTGTTCGTCTGCCCGGACAAGGTCAGCGAGGACAAGCGCAACGTGCTCAAGGCCTACGGCGCCCGCGTCGTGGTGTGCCCGACGGCGGTGCCGCCGGAGCATCCCGACTCCTACTACTCCGTTTCCGACCGCCTGGTGCGGGAGATCGACGGGGCGTGGAAGCCGAACCAGTACGCCAACCCCGAAAACGCGCTCAGCCACTACCACTCCACCGGCCCGGAGATCTGGCGGCAGACCGAGGGCCGGATCACGCACTTCGTCGCCGGGGTGGGCACCGGCGGCACCATTTCCGGAACCGGCCGCTACCTCAAGGAGGTCTCCGACGGCCGGGTCAAGGTGATCGGCGCGGACCCCGAGGGCTCGGTGTATTCCGGGGGCACGGGACGGCCCTACCTGGTCGAGGGCGTCGGCGAGGACTTCTGGCCGGAGACCTACGACCGCACCATCGCCGACGAGATCATCGCGATCTCCGACGCCGAGTCCTTCGGCATCACCCGCCGCCTGGCACTGGAGGAAGCGCTGCTGGTGGGCGGGTCCTGCGGAATGGCGGTCGCGGCGGCCCTGCGCCTGGCGAAGCGGTGCGGGCCCGAAGACGTGATCGTGGTGCTGCTGCCCGACGGGGGCCGCGGCTACCTGGGCAAGGTGTTCAACGACCAGTGGATGGCCTCCTTCGGCTTCCTCGGCCCGGAGACCTCCGAGGCGACCGTGGGCGACGTGCTCAAGGCCAAGACCGGCGCCCTGCCTGCCCTGGTGCACACCCACCCCAACGAGACGGTGGCCGAGGCGATCGCGATCCTGGCCGAGTTCAACGTCAGCCAGATGCCCGTGGTGAGCGCCGAACCGCCGGTGATGGCGGCCGAGGTGGTGGGCGCGGTCAACGAGCGGGACCTGCTGGAGGCCCTGTTCACGGGCAAGGCGAACCTCGCCGACCGGCTCGACCGGCACATGTCCGCACCACTGCCGACCATCGGCGCGACCGAGCAGGTGAGTTCGGCGATGAAGGCGCTTTCCGGCGCCGACGGGGCGCTCGTACTGCTCGACGGCAAGCCCGCGGGCGTGGTCACCCGGCACGATCTCCTCGGTTTCCTGGCCGGTCGCAACGGCTGAGCACATCGGGTTCATGCAGGCCTTTACGCGCAGCACGTGCCGTGATCCGATAGCGTGTGCCGCCAGTAGCGCGTATTTCGACCTGATCAGTTCTCTCAAGGGGGGTTCGAGACCCGCATGAGCGCTCCGCAACCGCCGAACCAGCCCTGGGGCGGCGGCCAGCCACCTCAGGGCCCGGGTGGTTCCCAGCCGCCGTCCGACAGTCCATTCGGTTCCGCGGAACCGACCCAGGTGGTCCAGCCTGGCCAGCCGCAGCCCGCTGCGTTCGGCGACGCACCGGAGCCGACGCAGGTCGTGCAGCCCGGTGACCCGAACGCGGCTTCCGGTGCGGAGGGCGGGGCCGAGTCCACACAGCTCGTTCCGCCCGGGGCCCAGCCGCCGCCCGCGATCCCGTACGCGCCGCCGCCGAGCGCGGCGGACAACCCCGCGGCGGCGATGGGACAGCCGCAGGCCGCGTACGGCCAGCCGGGCGGCTTCGGCCAGCCCCAGGCCGCGCCCGGCCCGTACGGGCAGCCGCCGCAGGGCTTCCCCCCGCTGGGCCAGCCGGGCGGCTTCGGCGGCCCGCCGCCGCAGGGGTTCGGTGCGCCGCAGTACGGCGCACCGGCGGGCGGCGGTGCGGGTGGCAACAACCAGCTCTTCGGCTGGATCGCCGCGGGCCTGGTGGCCCTGCTCGGGCTGATCGGCGCGATCATCGGCTTCACGCTGATGTCGGATCTGAGCAGCGCCAGCTCGGGGGCGGACAACGCCGCTCAGATGGCCCAGCAAGCTCTGGCCCAGTGCAAGGCCCAGATGCAGCAGATCGGCCAGGACGCCTCCATGTGCGACGCCTACGCCCCCTCTGCGTCGAGCGGTGGAGATAGTTCGGGCCTCACCGAGCTCTGGATCTACGTGATCGGCCTCACGCTGGGCGGTCTGGTCTCGGTGGCGGGGGCGGTGCTGCTGTTCCTGAAGAACAAGATCTCCACCTGGCTGATCGTGGCCGGTGCCGCGCTCCTGCTGATCTTCTCGATCATCATCCTGGCCAAGGGTGGTACCGGGGGCCGGATCGTCTGGGAACTGATCTTCGGCATCGTGATCGCCGTGGTGGGCGTGCTCGGGCTCATCCCGGGAACCGCGCAGTTCGTCGGCCTCGGTGGTCCCGGCGGTCCCGGCGGTCCCGGTGGCCCGGCGGCCCCGGGCGGTTTCGGTGGCCCGGGTGCTCCGGGCGGGTTCGGCGGGCAGCCGGGCGGCTTCGGTCAGCCGGGTCAGTTCGGGCCGCCCAGCGGCGGCTTCGGCCAGCCGGGTGGTTTCGGTCAGCCCGCGGGGCAGAACCCGCCCAGCGGTGGGTTCCCGCAGCCCGGCCAGCCGGGTCAGCCCGGCCCCTACGGGCAGCCCGGCGGGTTCGGGCAGCCGGGTCAGCCCGGTCCGTACGGCCAGCCGCCGCAGCAGTGGTGACCGGCTGAAAAGTCTGCGATACCCCCGGCGCTCGCCGGGGGTATCGCTTTTTTCGGGCCGAATTCGCCCTGACGGTGACGTCTCGCCGCTACAGTGGGCCCACTTACCGGGCCTACTTCCGCGCAGCTCGCCTTGGGGGCAGTGTGACGAACCCGTACGGCTATCCGATGCCACCCGACGGCGCGCCGGTTCCGCAACGGCGTCCCAGCGGGGTGAGCGCGATCCTCGCCGGGCTCCTCGGCCTCGCACTGTGCGGCACACTCGGCTACCTGCCCGTCAAGGAGTTCATCGCCTTCGGGATCGCGGACCTGCCCGAGAAGGCCAACATCGTGCTCGGGTTGTACCTGGGCGCCTCGCTGCTGCTGCTGATCGGGGCGCTGCTGACGTTCTTCCGGGTCCTTGCGGGTGCGGTACTGCTGATGCTCGGGGCGCTGGTCTCCATTGCCGCGGTGCTCACCGAGGCGATGCTGCTGGCCCCCGATCAGCTCGCCGAGTTCTTCCGGTACGTCTTCCGGTTCCAGATGGACGACGCGTTCGTCAGGGTGGCCGGGATCGCCGGAGGTCCGCTGGTGTTCGTGCTGGCCGCGCTGCCGCCGACCTTCCGCTACCTCCGGTACGCGGCGGTGCAGTCGCCGTACCCGTCCGCCGGATATCCGCGGCAGGGCTGGTAGTCACCCGCCATGACCGAACAGCTCTCCCGCGGGGGTGCGACCGGCATCCCGGCCGCCGTGCTCGCGCTGCTCGGCGGGCTCTTCCACCTCGTGGGTGTCGCCGGCGGTGCGGTGCTGCTCGCTGGGGACGGCAACCTGGCGCACGCGCTGCTCACCTTCCTGCTGCACCTGATCGTGGCCGGGACGCTGATCACCGGCGGGGTCGGGCTGCTCCTGGCCAAGTCCTTCGGCCGCGCGTTCACCATCACCGGTGCGATCTTGGCGCTCCTGCTCTACCTGGCGGTGCTCGTTCTCGGGGCGTTTGGAATATATTTCCTCGGCCTGGCGGACGGCACCATCCCGGTCGGGTACACCGCCGTGCTGTGCCTGCCCGCGGCCACGACGCTGGTGCTGGCGAGCCTGCCGGCGACCGCGCGCTGGGTGACCGGTGGCTGGTCGTAACCTGAGCACATGACTGACGACACCTCCGGGCTGGGTTTCGAGACCCGCGCCATCCATGCAGGTCAGCAGCCCGATCCGCGGACCGGTGCGGTGATCGTGCCGATCTACCAGACCTCGACCTACGCCCAGGACGGGGTCGGCGGCACCCGGGAAGGTGACTACGAGTACTCCCGGACGGCGAACCCCACCCGCACCGCGCTCGAACAGCAGCTCGCCTCGCTCGAAGGTGCCCGGCACGGCCTCGCGTTCGCGTCCGGCATGGCCGCCTCCGACGCGGTGCTCCGCAGCACGGTGCGCCCCGGCGACCACCTCGTGCTCGGCAACGACGCCTACGGGGGCACCTTCCGCCTGATCGACAAGGTGCTCACCGCCTGGGGGGTCACCTACACCGTCGCCGACCTCGCCGACGTGGACGCGGTCCGGGCCGCGGTGCGGCCGGAGACCAAGCTGATCTGGTGCGAGTCGCCGAGCAACCCGCTGCTCGGAATCGCCGACCTCTCGGCGCTCGCCGGAGTGGCCCACGACAACGGGGCCCGCCTGGTGGTGGACAACACCTTCGCCACCCCGTACCTGCAGACCCCGCTCGCGCTCGGCGCGGACATCGTCGTGCACTCCACCACCAAGTACCTCGGCGGCCACTCCGATGTCGTCGGCGGCGCCGTGCTCACCAACGAAGACGAGGTGCGCGAGCAGCTGTTCTTCCTGCGCAACGCGGCCGGCGCGGTGCCGGGTGCGTTCGACGCCTGGCTGACCCTGCGCGGGATCAAGACGCTGGCGGTGCGGATGGAGCGGCACTGCGACAACGCCGAACTGGTCGCCGAGGCGCTCGCCGCGCACCCGAAGGTGGCGCAGGTGTACTACCCGGGGTTGGAGAACCACCCAGGGCACGAGACCGCCGCGAAGCAGATGCGCAGGTTCGGTGGGATGGTGTCCTTCCGGCACGCCGACGGTGAGCAGGCGGCGCTCGATGTGGCTGCGGGAACCGAGCTGTTCATCCTGGCCGAATCGCTGGGCGGGATCGAGTCGCTGATCGAGCACCCGGGCCGGATGACGCACGCGAGCGCCGAGGGCTCGATGCTGGAGGTGCCCGCCGACCTGGTGCGGCTGTCGGTCGGGATCGAGGACGCGCGGGACCTGATCGAAGATCTGCGGCGCGCACTGGGGTAGCGCTCCGGATCAGGGCCGGTAGTTGTTGTACTCGGCGTTCTGGCCCGAGGAGTGGGGCTGTGTGGTGCGGAGCTGGTCGAGATCGGAGCCGCTCACGCAGCCGCCCACCAGTTCGATGTGGTTGTCGTGGCGGATGTACTGGGCCGGATCGGCACAGCCCGCCCTGTCGACGGTGTAGAACGCCGCACCGGTCAGCGCGAGTGCCGAGGTGATCGCCGCGACCAGTGGCAGCACCCCGGCCGAACGCGAGGCACGCCGGCCGGAGCCGCCGCCCGGAACGTTCCGCCTTCGCATGGTTACTCCCCGATTCCCGGTCATGACCGGCTCCAGGGTACCCAAGGCGGCCGGACGGGGGTGGCATGATCCCGCATATGCGATTGGTGACGGTGGACCGGATCACCCGGGCGCGTGAACTCCTTACGGGTGTTGTCCGGGTCACTCCGATGGAACACGCGCGGGACCTCGAGAAGGCTCATCGCGGCACCGTCCATCTCAAGTGTGAAAACCTGCAGCGCACCGGCTCGTTCAAGATCCGCGGCGCCTATCACCGGCTGCACGGGCTGAGCGAGGCCGAACGCGGGCGCGGCGTGGTGGCGGCGAGCGCCGGAAACCATGCCCAGGGAGTGGCGCTGGCCGCCTCGCTGCTCGGCATCAAGTCGACGGTGTTCATGCCGACTCGCGTGCCGCTGCCCAAGCTGGCCGCGACCCGGGGCTACGGGGCCGATGTCCGTCTGCACGGGGATGTGTTCGACGAGACGCTCGCCGAGGCCATCGCCTTCGCCGAAGAGAGCGGCGCGGTGCTGATCCACCCGTTCGACCATCCGGATGTGATCGCCGGTCAGGGCACGGTGGGGCTGGAGGTGCTGGAGCAGGTCCCGGAGGCGGGCACCGTGCTGGTGCCGACGGGAGGCGGCGGGCTGGTTTCGGGAGTGGCGGTCGCGATCAAGGCGGCGCACCCGGGCACTCGCGTGGTCGCGGTGCAGGCCGAGGGGGCCGCCGCGTTCCCGCGTTCGCTGGCGGCAGGCCGTCCGGTGCGGATTCCCGAGCCGCACACCATGGCCGACGGGATCGCGGTCGGGCAGCCGGGAGAGCTCACCTACGCCCACGTGAAGGCTCTGGTCGACGAGGTGGTGACGGTTTCGGAGGAGTCGCTGTCGCGGGCGCTGCTGCTGTGCCTCGAACGGCGCAAGCTCGTCGTCGAACCGGCGGGGGCGGCCGCGGTCGCCGCGCTGCTGCAGTACCCGGGTGCCTTCCCGGGGCCGATCGTGGGCATCCTGTCGGGCGGCAACATCGATCCGCTGCTGCTGTTGCAGATCATCCAGCACGGCATGACCGCGGGCGGGCGCTATCTCGCGTTCCGGCTGCGGGTGCCGGACCGCCCGGGGGTGCTGGCCTCGGTGCTGTCGCTGATCAGCGAACTCGGCGCGAACGTCGTGGACATCGAGCATTCCCGCGTCTCGGGCAAGCTGGCCCTCGGCGAGGTCGAGGTCTCGCTGAACCTGGAGACCCGCGGTCCCGAGCACTGCCGCCAGGTGACGGCCGAACTCCGGCGCGCCGGGTACACCCTGATCCCCGCGGAAGGAAACAGTCCTTAGCGGGCTGGACATTCTCCTCCGGCGGTTAGGATTTCCGGCAGGCATCGCGGGAGAGGAGGTGGCCCACTGGACGCGCTGGATGCCCGGCTTCTGCTGCTGCTGACCGACGTGCCGCGCCTCGGTGTCCTGGAGTGCGCGCGCAGGCTGGGAGTCGCGCGGGGCACGGTGCAGGCCCGTCTCGACCGGCTCGCCGAGCAGGGGGTCCTCGGCGGCTTCCCGCCCGAGCTGGACATGGCGGCGATGGGCTACGGGCTGACCGCCTTCGCGGTACTGGAGATCGCCCAGGGCAGCCGGACCGAGGTCGCCGAGGGGCTCGCCGCGATCGACCAGGTCTGCGAGGCGCACGCGACCACGGGGCAGGGTGACCTGTTCGTCCGGCTGGTGGCCCGGGACCACGAAGACTTGCAGCGGGTGATCGACCGGGTGGTCGGCCTGCCCGGGGTGCTGCGCACGAACACGTCGCTCGCGCTGACCACACCGATCCCACCCCGGGTCCGGCCCCTGCTCGAACGGATCGCCTACGACACGAACTCCAGGTAGCGCTTCGCGGAGCGCTGCACGACCTCGTGGCCGTCCTCACGGACGACCGCGTCCCACCAGGCGCCGTAGATCGCCTTGAACGGGTAGCCGGCGAGCAGTTCCGCGGCGCGCCGGACCACCGCCGGGCGCTCCGGGACCAGGTTCGGGTAGCTGTACATGAAGCCGACGAACTTGCGGTCGGGCACGACCGCCACGATGTCACCGGAGAGCAACGCGCCCGCGCCGCCTTCACCGCCGGGCCAGTGCAACACGGTGCCACCGGGGAAGTGCACGCCGAGGTTGATCAGCGTGAAGTCGCCGACCTGTTTCGTCGTGCCGCTCCACCACTGCACGGCGTCGTCGGGGCGTCCCAGCCACTGCCGGTCGTTCTCGTGCAGGTACACCGGTACGTCGAAGGTGTGGGCCCACTCGACGACCGTGGCGTAGTAGTGGGGATGGCTGATCGCGATGCCGGTGATCCCGCCGAGATCACGGATCTTCCCGATCAGCTCGTCGTCGAGGTAGGGCACGCAGTCCCAGAGGAAGTTGCCGGATTCCGCCTTGACCAGCAGCGCGCGCTGGCCGATCGCGAATCTCGGCTCGCAGCCCACCCCGACGATGCCCGGGCCCTGATCCTCGACGCGGGCGGTGTATTCGCCCGCACGGAGCGTTTCGAGATCTGTCCACTGCTGTCCGGTCGCGGGAACCCACTGCCGATCGTCTTCACAGATCGGACAGTCCGGACGCGGCGCCGCATACTGCATGCCGCAGGTGGCGCAAATGGGAAGCGTCATGGCTCGACGCTAGTACTCCCCGGGCCGGGATGCCGTCGGTTTTCCGGACCCCGACGAACGGCGGGGGCCCGGACCTGTGGTCCGTGCCCCCGCCGAAGGTCGTGGTGGCTGCTCAGCCGGTGTAGGGCACCGCCTTGATCAACGTGACCTTCTGCTTGCTGCCGTTGGGCAGGTCGTACTCGCGCGACTCGCCCTCCCTGGCGCCCAGCAGGGCCTTGCCCAGCGGCGATTCGGGGGAGTAGACGTCGAGTTCGCCTTCGGCGCCCTCTTCACGGGTGGCGAGCAGGAAACGCTCGTCCTCGTCGTCGCCCTCGTAGCGGACGGTCAGGATCTTCCCGGGTTCCGCGATGCCGTCGTTGGCGGGTGCCTCGCCGACCTTCGCCGCGCGGAGCAGTTCCTGCAGGTGCCGGATGCGGGCCTCCGCCTGGCCCTGCTCTTCACGGGCGGCGTGGTAGCCCCCGTTCTCCTTGAGGTCGCCCTCTTCCCGGCTGTCGTTGATCCTTGCGGCGATGACCGGACGATTCTCGATGAGTTCGTCGAGCTCGTGCTTGAGCCTGTCGTAGGCTTCCTGAGTCAGCCAGGTCACCTGGGTGTCGCTCACGGTCACCATCTCCTCGTCGTGCCTGCCGGGCATGGGTATACAAACCGGCGGCCTCACCGGGCTGGGCCGGTGAGGCTGAAATAAAGGAAAAACACGGCCCGTCGGGGCCGTGCCGGTAGTCCAGGATAGCACGCGGAGCGTGACCGACGTCGTCGTTTTCGTTCCGTCTCGAACGCTGAGCGAGGGTTTCACCCCGTTGGCCGCTAGCTCCTTGACAAATACGCGGGAACGTCGTAGGTGCAACCGAAAACGTCGGCGGTGACCGGCCGGTCGGTGCTGTGCACCAGGGTGGTCTGGCGGCTGTGGTTCTCCCCGGCCGGGATCAGTACTTCCTTGCGGCCGCTCTCCGCGCCGGACTTGTCCCGCACCCGCACGATGCACACGCCGGGCCGGGACGGATCGTCCCGCGTCGCGTTGATGGTGACCGACATCGTGTTGCCGGGCTTCTCTTCGAAGGCCACGCGGTCGGCCGAGATCGGTGCCGGACCGAGGTTCACGTAGGCCACCCAGGCGATCACGCCGCTGACCACCAGTGCCACCGTGCTGAACAACCACTTCCGCCACCGGGGCATCCTGCCGCCGCGCACCGGGCCGTACCGGCCCTCCGGGAGCGTCTGCGCGGTCAAAGACGGGCCTCCTGAACGGTCTGGTCGTGGCGGCGGGGACAATGGAACCAACCCGAGTATCCGTCACGCGTGGAATAGCTTTGCAGAAGGGGTCGTTGCAGGCATGGTGGGATCTGACGAGCGGACAGCCGAGCCCGGGTCGCCTCTGCGTTTGATGGCGGTGCACGCCCACCCGGACGACGAATCGAGCAAGGGTGCGGCGACCATGGCGAAGTATGTCGCCGAGGGTGCCGAAGTGATGGTCGTGACCTGCACCGGTGGTGAGGCGGGCAGCATCCTCAACCCCGCCATGGACCGGCCCGAGGTGCTGGCGAACATGAGCGAGATCCGGCGCGAGGAAATGGCGCGTGCTGCGAAGATCCTGGGTGTCCGGCACCACTGGCTCGGTTTCGTCGACTCCGGGCTGCCCGAAGGCGATCCGTTGCCGCCGCTGCCCGAAGGCAGCTTCGGCACCGTGCCGCTGGAGGAGCCGGTGCGCGAACTGGTGCGCGTGATCCGGGAGTTCCGCCCGCACGTGGTGCTGACCTACGACGAGAACGGTGGCTACCCCCACCCCGATCACATCCGCTGCCACGAGGTGTCGGTCGCGGCGTTCGACGCGGCGGCCGAGCCGGACCGTTTCCCCGAGGCCGGTGAGCCCTGGCAGGCGCTGAAGCTGTACTACCTGCACGGCTTCTCGCGCGCCCGCATGCAGAAGTTTCACGACGCGCTGCTCACGGCCGGTCTCGAATCGCCGTACGCCGAGTGGCTGGAGAAGTGGGATCCGGACCGCGCCGATGTGATGGAGCGGGTCACCACCCAGATCGAATGCGCCGACTACTTCCCGGTCCGGGACGAGGCGCTCAAGGCCCACGCGACGCAGATCGACCCGAACAGCCGTTGGTTCGCGGTCCCGCTGGAAATCCAGCGTGAGGTGTGGCCCACCGAGGAGTACGAACTGGTGCGCGCCCTGGTGGACAGCACGCTGCCGGAGGACGATCTGTTCGCGGGAGTGAGGGAGAAGGTGACGACATGAGTTTCGTGTTGCCGGTGACGGGGCCGGTCGCCACGACCGCGATGGTCCTGGCGCAGCAGCCGGGCAGCGGCGACAACGGCGGTCAGGGAGAGGACTTCGGCAAGTCCTCTCCGGTGGGTTTCCTGCTGCTGCTGATCTTCCTGGTCGCGGTGGCGTTCCTGGTGCGGTCGATGACCAAGCACCTCAAGCGGATTCCGGCGAGCTTCGACGGGGACGCGTCCGCGAAGGACAGCCCCGCCGACAAGGCCGAGGTGTCCGCGGGTTCCGCCCA
Organism: Amycolatopsis cynarae; assembly: GCF_026802195.1. Taxonomy (NCBI): domain Bacteria; kingdom Bacillati; phylum Actinomycetota; class Actinomycetes; order Pseudonocardiales; family Pseudonocardiaceae; genus Amycolatopsis; species Amycolatopsis cynarae. Next base: position 484,357 of record NZ_CP113836.1, read on the forward strand.
GTCGAAGATCGACTCGAAGGCCGAAGCCAAGGCGGAGGCCGGGAACAACGGGAAGAACGACCAGGCTTAGCCGCGGCAAGGGCTGGCGCGCCGGGGGGTTCCTGACGTGACACCCTGAGGCCATGGCCAACCGACTCGCCACCGCCACCAGTCCCTATCTCCTGCAGCACGCCGGGAATCCGGTCGACTGGTGGCCATGGGGTGCCGAAGCGCTGGCCGAGGCACGGCGGCGTGACGTGCCGATCCTGCTCTCCGTCGGGTACGCGGCCTGCCACTGGTGCCACGTCATGGCGCACGAGTCCTTCGAGGACCCCGAAACCGCGAGGTTGATGAACGAGAACTTCGTCAACATCAAGGTGGACCGGGAGGAGCGGCCGGACATCGACGCGGTGTACATGATCGCGACCCAGGCGATGACCGGCCAGGGCGGCTGGCCGATGACCTGTTTCCTCACCCCGGAAGGCAAACCCTTCCACTGCGGTACCTACTATCCGCCGCAGCCCCGGCCCGGGGTGCCGTCCTTCCCGCATCTGCTCGTCGCGGTGGCGCAGGCATGGTCCGAGCGTGCCGATGAACTGCGGGCGGGCGCCGGGCAGATCGTCGAGCAACTGGCCCGGCAGACCGGCCCGCTGCCGGAAGCCGCCGTCGACGAAACCGTCCTCGCGAACGCGGTGGCCAAGCTGGGCGCCGAGGCCGACCGGACGCGTGGCGGTTTTGGGGGCGCGCCGAAGTTCCCGCCGTCCATGGTGCTCGAGTTCCTGGTGCGGCACCATGAGCGCACCGGCTCCGCCGAGGCGCTGGCGCTGGTCGAGGAATGCGCCGAGGCGATGTCGCGCGGCGGTATGTACGACCAGTTGGCCGGCGGGTTCGCGCGATACTCCGTGGACGCGGCGTGGGTCGTGCCGCACTTCGAAAAGATGTTGTACGACAACGCTTTGCTGTTGCGGGTCTACGCGCACCTCGCTCGGCGAACGGGGTCCGCGCGCGCGGAAACGGTGGCCAGGATGACGGCGGGCTTCCTCCTGGACCGGTTGCGGACGGCCGAAGGCGGGTTCGCCGCGTCGCTGGACGCTGACACACTCGGCGAAGAGGGGCTGACCTACGTCTGGACACCGGCGGAACTGTCGGAAGTGCTCGGGGACGAGGACGGCGCCTGGGCGGCGGAGTTGTTCGGGGTGACCGAAACCGGCACCTTCGAACGGGGACGCTCCGTGCTGCAACTGCGCAGTGACCCGGCGGATGGCGACCGGTACGAGCGCGTGCGGCGGGCGCTGCTGGCCGCGCGCGACGAGCGGCCGCAGCCCGGCCGGGACGACAAGGTGATCGCCGCCTGGAACGGTCTGGTGATCACTGCGCTGTGCGAGGCGGGTGTGGCACTGGGTGAGCCGGCCTGGGTCGAGGCCGCCGAGACCGCCGCCGCCATGGTGCTCGACGTGCACCTCGTCGACGGGCGGCTGCGGCGCAGTTCGCGGGACGGCCGGGTGGGCGACGCCGCGGGGGTGCTCGAGGATTACGCCTGCTTCGCCGACGGCTTGCTCGCCCTGCACCAGGCCACCGGCGGTGCGCGGTGGCTGAGCGAGGCGGTTTCGCTGCTCGATCTCGCCCTCACCCGGTTCGCGGTCGCGGAGGCGCCCGGTGCCTACCACGACACCGCGGACGACGCCGAGTCCTTGGTGCAGCGTCCGTCCGACCCGGCCGACAACGCGAGCCCGTCAGGCTCTTCGGCGCTCGCGTCCGCGCTGCTGACCGCGTCGCTGCTGGTGGGGCACGAGCGGGCGGGCCGTTACCGCGAAGCGGCCGAGCAGGCCCTGAACCGGGTGGGGCAGCTGGCCACGCGGATGCCGCGGTTCGCCGGGAACTGGCTGTCGGTGGCGGAGGCGATGGCCTCCGGGCCGGTACAGGTGGCCGTGACGGGTCCGGACGCCGAGTCCCGGGTGAAGCTGCGGAGGGTGGCGGCGGAACTGGTGCCCGGTGGTGCCGTGGTGCTGGCCGGGGAGCCGGACACGGCCCCGCTGCTGGAAGGCCGTCCGCTCGTGGACGGTGCCGCGACCGCCTACGTCTGCCGCGGTTACGTCTGCGACCGCCCCGTCACCTCCCCGGCCGAACTCGCCGCCGCCCTCGCCTCGTAGGCATCGGTCACTGCCGTGAGGGGACCCCTCACGGCTCTCGTTCGCTGTGCGCTGACAGTCCGCCATGAGCCGCTTAACCGGCGTAGCGTCTGTATCGACGTAATCATGTAATCAAGGAGGTCATGATGCGGATGCACGGACGTGGGGGCTGGAAGCAGGCCGAGGTGCCCTCCGCCGACGACGCCGCCGGATGGTTCGCCGGACGGTTGCCCGACGACTGGTTCACCGGCGCGCCAGAGATCACCGTCGACCGGGAGGAAATCCTCGTCGTGGGCGAGTTGCCACCGCTGAGCGGCGAGTTCGCCGATGATGCGGCGCGGGCCGCCGCGGAGTCCGGCCGGATCAGCCGGTTCCGCGAGGACACCCGGGAACAGCGGATCGAGATCGCCCGGCAGGCCGAGCACCGCTACCGGCGGAAGGTCGCCTGGGGAGCGCGCATCGGTGGTACGCGCGAGCTGTTCACCACGCTGTCGGTTCCGGTGATGACCCGGCTTCGGCAGCCTGAGCGCCTCGTGCTGGACACGCTCGTCGACGCCGGAGTGGCCCGATCCCGGTCGGAGGCTCTGGCCTGGGCGGTCCGGCTCGTCGGGGAACACGCCGAATCCTGGCTCACCGAACTGCGCACAGCGATGTCCAAAGTGGACGACCTGCGGACGAAGGGCCCTGATCTCGGCTGACGCCTGGGGGTGGCGTGGTGCCGTGAAGGGTCCGGTGCCCTGAAGGTGGCCTTGAGGGCGTTTATGACCCTCAAGGCCACCTCCAGGGCACCCAGCACCGCCGAGCGGATCAGACCTTGCCGGAGGTGAGGGCGTCACGCGCTGGTGGACACGCCCGCGTTCAGGAGGATGTCGCGCGCAGGCAAGGCAACGCTCTGCGCGGCGGTCAGCCCGGAGGCGGCCAGATGCGCGTCCACGATACGCAGTCCCACCGCGTACCCGGCGAAGTCCGGCAGCCCCACGGGCTGCTGTCCCATGTGCTGTGCCGTGGCGTCCCCGTAGACGTAGGCGGGCAGGTTCTGCATCCCGGCCACGTCGATGCCCGCCGTGATCTTTTCGTACGCACTGTCCAGTTCGGTGCCCGTCAACGCCTTCGACCACGGTCCCATGGCCTGCTCACCGGCCAGTTCCCGTACGAACGCCTCGGCCAGTCCCTCGGCGACGACCTGTTCCCCGACCGTCACGGTCATCGGGTTCCAGGCCACGTTCGCGTACCGCACGTTGTGGTGGAGTTCGTGCGCGGCGGCGTGGCCGATCTTGTCCAGGTTGGCGTCCGTGGGCCACATCAGCAACTCGATCGCACCCGGGATGCCACCCATACCGAGATAACCGCCACTGCGGACCATCAGGTGCTCGTCGTCGGGGTTCCCGAGTACTACGACGACGTGCACGGTTTCGGCATGTTTGATACCGGGTACGGAGGCTTCGAGTCGTTCCCAGGCGGTGGCGAGGGAATCGTCGATCCGCTCCCACACCCCGGCTTCCCGCATCCGCTGCAGTGCGGGCAAATAGCGCGGATCTTCGCGGTCGAGGCGGAAGCCACCGCCCTGCCGGTGGAGTTGGACCAAGTCCACGTCGCCCATCACGGACATCGCCCCTTGGAGCGGGCTCAACATTTCCCGCAGCCCATCGGGCCGCTCCGCCAAGGGCCGCCGCAGGAGTTCCCGCATGGCGGACGCCGTGTCGTGCACAACGATCTTCATGGCCCCCGACCGTAGGGTCTCCAGCCGCGGGAGGGTCAAGAAGAACGCGCTGACCTGGCTGATCGTCGTCGACGGCCTGGCGGCCTGATGGCGGCCTGGACAAGATCCAGAGCGCCAAAACCCCAGCTAGGCGGTGATGGCCAGCCAGATCGCGATGTAGTGGCTGATCGCGGCCAGCACCGTGCACGCGTGGAAGAACTCGTGGTAGCCGAAGGTGTCCGGCCAGTGGTTCGGCCAGCGGGTGCCGTAGAAGACGGCACCGACGGTGTAGAACAGGCCGCCGACGAGCAGCAGCACCAGCGCGGCGATCCCGGCGTGGCGGGCGAGTTCGGGCAGGACGAAGATCGCGACCCAGCCGAGTGCGATGTAGATCGGCACCCCGAGCCAGCGCGGGGCGGTCGGCCACAGCATCTTCAGCGCCACCCCGAGCAGCGCGCCGCCCCAGACCACGGCGAGGATGACGTAACCGGTCGGCTGGGACATCGACAGCAGGGTGAACGGCGTGTAGGTGCCGGCGATGAACAGGAAGATCATCGAGTGGTCGGCGCGCTTCATCCACTGGTAGGCGCGGGGGCTCCACAGGCGCCGGTGGTAGAGCGCGCTCACCCCGAACACGCCCATCACGGTGAGGCCGTAGACGGCGGTGGCCAGCGCGGCCTTGGCGGAGATCGCCGTCCCGGCGAAGGCGACCAGCGTCACCGCGCAGGCCAGGGCGCCGAAGAACGACCAGAAATGGATGTGGCCACGCAGGCGTGGACGGGTATCGATCACGGGGGAATCGGACGCGACGGGCACGGATCAAGGTTACGGGACCGTAGGTTCGGCGCCAGTGTCCGTGGCCGGAACCACGTCACTCAGGCGAAGTGCGTACGCTAGGCCGACGTGAGTCTTCGCTCCTTCGTTTCCAGGGTTCTGTACGGCGCCTACGGCCGTCGCCTGATCCAGCAGGCCGCCGGACGTCACCCACGTCATATCGGCATCATGCTCGACGGCAACCGGCGCTGGGCCAGGGAAGCCGGATTCACCGACGTGGCGGACGGGCACCGCGCCGGAGCGAAGAAGATCGCCGACTTCCTGTCCTGGTGCCGCGAGGCCGACGTCGAGGTCGTCACGCTGTGGCTGCTGTCCACCGACAACCTCGGGCGCGCCCCGGAGGAGGTCGAGGCGCTGCTCAAGATCATCGTGGACGTGACGGACGAACTGGCCGCGCCGGAGAACCCGTGGCGCCTGCGCATCGTGGGCGCGCTCGAACTGCTCCCGGCCGACATGGCCCGCAGCCTCAAGGCGGCCGCCGCGCGCACCGAGGACCGCACCGGGATGGAGGTCAACATCGCGGTCGGTTACGGCGGCAGGCAGGAGATCGCCGACGCGGTCAAGAAGCTCCTGCTGCAGCACGCCGACGAGGGCACCAGCATCCGCGAGCTGGCCAAGATCCTCGACGTGGACCACATCTCCGAGCATCTGTACACCTCGGGCCAGCCGGACCCCGACCTGATCATCCGCACCTCCGGTGAGCAGCGGCTTTCCGGGTTCCTGCTGTGGCAGTCCGCGCATTCGGAGTTCTGGTTCACCGAGGCCTACTGGCCCGCCTTCCGCCGCGTCGACTTCCTCCGCGCCGTGCGGGATTACGCCTGGCGGCATCGCCGGTTCGGCACTTGACACGGCGGGCGCGCACTGCCTGGTCACGCGCGCTCTACCCACCGTGAGCCGGGACCCCGGTGATTCACCTGGCTGGCTGCCTGCACGATCCGCGATTCGCAGGTAACTTCCGAAGTGATGGTCCGTGACCTTGCGGGCCATCGCGGGAGGCCCTGATCGTGGCGGTAGTGGAGGGAACGGCGAAGCCGTTCGCGAAACGCACGAGGGGGCCGGCACCGGCCCTCTTGGCCGCGCTCGCTGACGCACCCGGCGTCGGCGGAGAACGGACCAGCCAGGGAAGTGCCCGGCCCAGCTAGTGCGGGCGTGGTGCCACGCCCACGAGGGAGATGCCGTCGTGACTGCGCAGCGTTCGCCCCGGAAGGCCTCGACCAGCGCTGAGGGCGCTGGCGAACCAGCGGTAGGCCCGCTATCCCCCGAATCCCAGCGGCACACCTATGTGCTCGACACCTCGGTCCTGCTCTCCGATCCCTGGGCGGTGTCCCGGTTCGCCGAGCATGCCGTGGTGTTGCCGCTGGTCGTGATCAGCGAACTGGAGGCGAAACGGCACCACCCCGAACTCGGCTGGTTCGCGCGGGAATCCCTGCGCCTGCTCGACGACCTGCGCCGCACCCACGGCAGGCTCGATGCCCCGGTCCCGATCGGTGACCACGGCGGCACCCTGCACGTCGAGCTCAACCATTCGGATCCCACCGTGCTGCCGCCCGGGTTCCGCACCGACTCGAACGACCACCGGATCCTGGCCTGCGCACTGAACCTCGCCGTGGAACGCCAGAACGTGACCTTGGTCACGAAGGACATCCCGCTGCGGGTCAAGGCGGGCTCGGTCGGGCTGGACGCCGACGAGTACCGCGCCCAGGAGGTCACGCCCTCCGGCTGGACCGGCATGGCCGACATCGACGCTCCCCAGGAAATGATCGATGCGCTGTTCCAGCACGGCACCGTGGAGCCCGCCGACTTCGGTCTGGCGGAAATCGCCTCCTCCCCGTGTCACACGGGGCTGCGGATGCTCGCCGGGAGCTCCAGCGCGCTCGGCCGGATCACCCCGGACAAGAAGGTGCGCCTGGTGCGCGGCGACCGGGAGGCCTTCGGCCTGCACGGCCGCTCCGCCGAACAGCGGATCGCGCTCGACCTGCTGCTCGACCCCGAGGTGGGCATCGTCTCGCTCGGCGGCCGGGCGGGCACCGGCAAGTCCGCGCTGGCGCTGTGCGCGGGGCTGGAATCGGTGATGGAACGGCGTGAGCACCGCAAGGTCGTGGTCTTCCGGCCGGTCTACGCCGTCGGCGGGCAGGACCTCGGCTACCTGCCCGGTTCCGAGAGCGAGAAGATGCAGCCGTGGGCGCAGGCGGTGTTCGACACGCTGGGCGCGCTGGTCAGCCAGGAGGTCCTCGACGAGGTCTTCGACCGGGGCATGCTGGAGGTCCTGCCGCTCACCCACATCCGGGGGCGCTCGCTGCACGACACCTTCGTGATCGTGGACGAGGCCCAGTCGCTGGAACGCAACGTGCTGCTCACGGTGCTGTCCCGCCTCGGCACCGCCTCCCGCGTCGTGCTGACGCACGACGTCGCCCAGCGCGACAACCTTCGCGTCGGCAGGCACGACGGGGTCTCGGCGGTGATCGAGAAGCTCAAGGGCCACCCGTTGTTCGCGCATGTCACGCTGACCCGTTCCGAGCGCTCGCCGATCGCGGCGCTGGTCACGGAAATGCTGGAGGACCACGGCTGACGACGGCCGCCCGTGCGGGCACCCGGGATGCCCGGGTGCCCGCACGGGGTCGGTCAGTCCAGTGCGCGGTGGAGGAAGCCCTTGACGCCGATGGCGAGGAACACGGCCAAGGCGAGCACGATGACCGGAATGTCGATCCACAGCGGGATCGAGCGGATCTGCCCGGCCAGCAGCAGCGAACGCATGCCCTCGCTGACGTAGGTGAGCGGGTTGAGCGCGCAGATCACCTGGAACCAGCGCAGGTTCGTCAGCCCGAACCAGGGGAACTGCGTGGAGCCGGTGAACATCAGCGGCATCAGCACCACCGCGAACATGATCTGGATCCGGCGCGGCTGCACCAGGGTGCCGATCGTCATGCCGATCGACGCCCCGGCCAGTGAACCGAGGACGATCAGGCCGAGCACTCCCGGCCAGGCCGAGGCGGGCCAGTGGATGCCGGACAGGATGAGGTAGCCGATCGGGACGATCAGGAGCGCGGCCACGATCCCGCGCAGCGCGCCGAACACCACTTTCTCCAGCGCCACCAGGGGAATCGGCATCGGCGCGAGCAGGCGGTCCTCGATCTCCCTGGTCCAGGAGAAGTCGAGGATCAGCGGCATCGTGGTGTTCTGCAGCCCGGTGAGGAAACCGGTCAGCGCGACCATCCCCGGCAGCAGGATCTGGGCGAAGTTCCCCTGCACGTAGCCGATCCCGGTGAGCACCTTGCCGAAGATGAACAGCATGAAGAACGGCTGGACGACCACCTGCGCGAGGAACGGCAGGAGCTCCCGCCCGGTGACGAACACGTCGCGCCACAGCACGGCGAAGAACGTCCGGGCCGCGGTGGCCGGACTCGCGTGCGGAAGCTCGACGGTGGCGGCGGGGCCGGTCATCGCAACTCCCTTCCGGTGAGGCCGATGAAGACGTCTTCCAGGCTCGGGGTGCCGAGGGACAGGTCGCTGAGGTCGCAGCCGAGCGCGCTCAGCGCCTTGAGCACCGACGGCAGCACGATGGCGGGTTCGTGTTCGGTGTAGAGCCGGAACTGCGCGGTGTCTTCGGCGTCCTCGCCGTTCCCGGCGGGCCCGGCGACCGGGTGCGGCACCGGAGGTCCGGGAGGTCCAGGAGGTCGGACCCCCGGCACGCCGGGCGGTGGGCCCATCGGGGCGCCGGGTCCTCCCCTGGAGATCGTTTCGACCCGTTCCACCCCGTCCAGCGCCTGCAGGGCGTCGGCGATCTTCTCGCGGTCGTGCCCGCCGGTGCTCGCCGTGAGCGTCATCGTCGCGCTGCCCGGCAAGGACGTGGTCAGCGTCTGCGGACTGTCCAGCGCGAGCAGCCTGCCGTGGTCCACGATGCCGACCCGGTCGCACAGCTTGGCGGCTTCCTCCATGTCGTGCGTGGTGAGCACGACCGTCACCCCGGCCTCCCGCAACGCCGCGACGCGCTCGTGGACGAACAGCCTCGCCTGCGGGTCGAGACCCGTGGTGGGCTCGTCCAGGAACAGCACGCGCGGCTCGTGCATCAGTGCCCGCGCGATCATCACGCGCTGGGCCTGGCCACCGGAGACGAGATCGACCCGCGAGCCCGCCAGATCGGCCAGGCCCATCCGGTCGAGGATCTCGTCGGCGCGCCGGTTGCGCTCCGTGCGGCCGAGGCCGTGGTACGCCGCGTGGAAGACCAGGTTCTGCCGGATCGTCAGCGACCGGTCGAGGTTGTTCCGTTGCGGCACCACGGCGAACAACTGCCGTGCCTGGCTCGGCGACCGGCGCACATCCACCCCGTACACCAGCGCCTGGCCCGAGGTGGGCAGCACGCGGGTGGTGAGCACCCCCACCGTCGTGGTCTTGCCCGCGCCGTTCGGGCCGAGCAGGCCGAAGATCTCGCCCGAGCGCACCCGGAAGCTCAGCCCGTCCACCGCCGGAGGGCCGGAGCGGCGATAGCGCTTGACTAGGTCGCGCACGATCACTGCGTCGGTCACGCCCTCAGCGTAGGTCCGGCCGGGCCGGGCCCGCGCGGCTGGAAACCCGGCCGGGCGCCTGCTACCACCCGGCGGGAAGGGGCCTTCCCTCGGCGAAACCGGCCGCGGACTGCACGCCCACCACGGCGCGTTCGGCGAACTCCCCGATATCGCGAGCACCCGCGTAGGTGAACGCGGACCGCACGCCGGAGCAGATCGAATCGAGCAGATCCTCCACACCTGGTCGAGTGGGGTCGAGCATCATCCGCGAGGAGGAGATGCCTTCCTCGAACAGCGCCTTGCGGGCCCGGTCGAACATGCCCTCGGCGCGGGTCCGCACGGCCACCGCCCGTTTGGACGCCATTCCGAAGGATTCCTTGTAGGGACGGCCGTGCTCGTCGTACCGGAGATCACCGGGGGACTCGTGGGTGCCGGCGAACCAGGAACCGACCATGACCGCCGAGGCGCCCGCGGCCAGTGCGAGCGCCACATCCCGGGGGTGCCGCACGCCGCCGTCCGCCCATACGTGCTTGCCGAGCGCCTTGGCGGCTTCGGCGCATTCGGCGACCGCCGAGAACTGGGGGCGGCCAACGCCGGTCATCATCCGCGTCGTGCACATCGCGCCAGGGCCCACGCCGACCTTGACCACATCCGCGCCCGCGGCGATGAGGTCGCGGGTGCCTTCGGCGGTGACCACGTTGCCCGCCACCACCGGCACCCCGGGCGAGAGGCCGCGCACCGCCTTGAGCGCGGCGAGCATCTTCTCCTGGTGGCCGTGGGCGGTGTCCACCACGAGCACGTCGATGCCCGCGGCCAGCACGGCCTCGGCCTTCGCCGCGACATCCCCGTTGACCCCGATCGCGGCGGCCACCCGCAGCCTGCCCTGCGCATCGACGGCGGGGGCGTAGATGTCCGTCCTCAGCGCGGCGGTCTGGGTGAGCACGCCGACGAGCCGTCCCGAGTCGTTCACGCCCAGCGCGAGCCGGGCCCCGGCGGTGTGCAGCCGGTCGAAGACCTCCCTGGCGGGCGTGTCGAGGGGGCAGGTCACCAATGCGGGCTCGGTGACCTCGGACAACCGGGCGAACCGGTCGACTCCGGCACACGCGGCCTCGTCCACGATGCCCAGCGGGCGGCCCTCCCCGTCCACCACGACCACGGCGCCGTGGGCGCGCTTGCCGACCAGATTCAGCGCGTCGGCCACCGCGTCGCCCTCGGTGAGCACCACCGGGGTGTCCCACACCGTGTGGCGGCTCTTGACCCAGGAGACGGTGTCGGCGACCGCGGCCGGGTCGACGTCCTGCGGCAGCACCACCAGGCCGCCCCGGCGCGCCACCGTCTCCGCCATCCGGCGGCCGGCGACGGCGGTCATATTGGCCACCACGATGGGGATCGTGGTGCCGGTACCATCCACAGTGGACAAATCGACGTCGAAGCGGGACTCCACGGCCGAGCGGTTCGGGGTGAGGAACACGTCGTCGTAGGTCAGTTCGTGACCGGGCCGATGGCCCTCGATGAAGCGCACGAGAGTTCAGCGTAGGACATCCGGGGGCACAATGGGGGCCGTGAACGAGCGTGATCGGGACGCCGCGGGCCGGGCCCGCAACGCGCGGCCGCGGGACGGGCTCGGCCGCCCGTTGCCCTACGGGGCGCCGGGGGTGCCCCGGCAGCCCGAGGGGATCGTGCGCACCCCGGCACAGACCCTGGACGAGGCGCAGCGGCTGCTGGCCGTCGGCCAGCCCTTCCATGCCCACGAGGTGTTCGAGGACGCCTGGAAGGCCGGCGAGCGGCCCGAGCGCGGGCTGTGGAAGGCACTGGCGCAACTGGCCGTCGGTCTCACCCACGAGGCGCGGGGCAACAGCAAGGGGGCGGCGGCGCTGCTGGCGCGCGGGGCCGACGGCCTCGAGCCGTACGCGGTCTCGCCACCGCACGGCATCGACGTGGCCGGTCTGGTGCGCTGGGCGCGCGACCCCCGCACCCCGCACCCCTGCCCGCGGTTGCGGGTGCCGTGAGGGGTCCCCTCACGGTCGTATTCGCTGTGAGGGGGACCCCGCACAGCAGCAGGCGAGGGTGGTCAGGCCGGGAGGTTCGCCTTTTCGGCGCCGATCGTGGTGGACTCGCCGTGCCCGGTGCGGACCACGGTGTCGTCCGGGAGGGTGAACAGCTTCTCCCGGATCGACCGCACGATGGTCGGGTAGTCCGAGTACGACCGGCCCGTCGCGCCCGGGCCGCCGTGGAACAGCGTGTCCCCGGTGAACACCGTGCCCAGCCCGGGCGCGTGCAGGCAGACGGCGCCGGGCGCATGGCCCGGCGTGTGCAGCACGGTCAGTTCCGTCCCGGCGATCGTCAGCCGCTGCCCGTCCGCCAGTTCGCCGTCCGGTGCCCGGTCCGGGTGGGTGAGATCCCACAGCACCCGGTCGGCGGGGTGCAGCAGGATCGGCGCCCCGGTCGATCGTGCGAGTTCCGGCGCCGCGTTGACGTGGTCGTTGTGGGCGTGCGTGCACACGATCGCGCGCACCGCCGCTTCGCCGACCGCCTCGGCGATCGCCGCCGCGTCGTGGGCGGCGTCGATGACGAGCACCTCGGCGTCGTCGCCGACGATCCACACGTTGTTGTCCACGTCCCAGCTACCGCCGTCGAGCGTGAAGACGCCGGAGGTCACCACGTTCCGCACCACTGCCGCCATGCGGAAACTCTAGAGCGTCGGGGAGTGGTTTGCGTGGCGGTGCGGGTGGCGGAACCTCAGGCGATCCCTGATTGCGGGATCGCCTCCTCATGAATGCCAAGTCACCACGTCGACGCTGTCCTCGCCAGGAACCGCCTGAGAACCCGCGGTGGTGCAGGCTGACAGCCCACCGCAAACGGCTCCGCCGCTTCGAAACCACCCCCTAGGTCATTCCTGGCTGGAGCGCGCCCACAGGTTGAGGCCCGCATCGGTGGCGTACCGGTCGATCTCGGCCAGTTCCTCGGTGGACAGCGGCGAGCCCTGCAGAGCCTGGACGTTCTGTTCCAGCTGGCGGACCGAGGACGCGCCGATCAGCGCGGAGGTCATCCGCTCGTCCCGCAGCAGCCAGCTCAGGGCGAGCTGCGCGAGGGTCTGGCCACGCCGCCGCGCGATCTCGTCGAGGGCCCGCAGCTTGCCGAGCGTTTCTTCGCCGAGCACCGCCGGGTCGAGCGATTTCCCTTGTGTGGCACGGGAACCGTCGGGAATGCCGTTGAGGTACCGGTCGGTCAGCAGCCCCTGGGCGAGCGGGGCGAAACCGATGCATCCGGCACCCTCTTCGGCCAGCACGTCGAGCAGGCCGTCCTCTTCGATCCAGCGGTTCAGCATCGAGTACGAAGGCTGGTGGATCAGCAGCGGCACCCCGAGCTGCCGCAGCAGCGCCGCCGCCTCCCTAGTGCGCCGCGCGTTGTAGGACGAGATGCCCACGTACAGCGCCTTCCCCTGCTGGACCGCGGACGCCAGCGCACCCATCGTCTCTTCGAGCGGTGTTTCCGGATCGAACCGGTGCGAATAGAAGATGTCCACGTAGTCCAGGCCCATCCGGGCCAGCGACTGGTCCAGGCTCGCCAGCAGGTACTTGCGTGAACCCCATTCCCCGTACGGCCCCGGCCACATGTCGTACCCGGCCTTGGTGGAAATGATCAGTTCGTCCCGGTACGGCCGGAAATCCTCCCGGAGCAGACGGCCGAAGTTCCGTTCGGCCGAACCGTAGGGCGGGCCGTAGTTGTTGGCCAGGTCGAAATGCGTGATGCCCAGGTCGAAGGCGCGGCGCAGGACGGCCCGCTGGACCTCCAGCGGCCGGTCGTCGCCGAAGTTGTGCCACAGCCCGAGTGAGATCGACGGCAGTTTCAGCCCGCTGCGCCCGGTGCGGCGGTAAGTCATGTCCTGGTAGCGGTTTTCCGCTGCGGTGTAAGGGGTCACGGACAGCCAGCCTACGTTTCCGGTGGTTCAGCGAACCGACACCCGCCGGACCACTGATCGGCTTGTCCCGGTCACCGGAGCTGTGAAAACGTGCGCTCATGTGCATGAATTGCGGGGCGGGCGTCTCCCGGCGTGGCTTTCTCACCGCGGCCGGGGTGGGCGCGGGGATGGCACTGGCACCGGTCGCGTTCGCCGAGGCGGCCGAAGGGCAGACCGAAACGAAGGTGATCACCGGGCATTTCGAGCCCGGCACCCCTGACTTCGTGTACCTGCCGGTGCAGGTGCCGTCCGGAGTCAGCCGGATCTCCGCGGTCTACAGCTACGACAAGCCGCCGGTGCCCGCGGGCACGCCGGGGAACTCCTGCGACATCGGGGTTTTCGACGCGCGCGGCACACAGCTCGGCGGTGCCGGTTTCCGCGGCTGGTCCGGCGGTTTCCGCGACCGGTTCTCGATCAGCCGGAGCGAGGCGACCCCCGGGTACCTGCCCGGCGAGGTGATGCCGGGAACGTGGAACATCGTGCTCGGCCCGTACCAGATCGCGCCGCAGGGCATGGACTACCGCGTCGAGGTGACGCTGACCTACGGCCCGCCCGGACCCGCGTACCAGCCGGACTACCCGCCGGTGAAGGCCGCCGGACGCGGCCGTGCCTGGTATCGCGGCGACTGCCACCTGCACACCGTGTATTCCGACGGAAGGCGGCTTCCCGCCGAGGTCGCGGCCGGGGCGAGGGACGCGAAGCTGGACTTCATCACCTCGACCGACCACAACACCTCGTCCTCGCACGGGGTGTGGGGCCCCCTCGCCGGGGACGACCTGCTCATCATGCTCGGTGAGGAGGTGACCACCCGCAACGGCCACTGGCTGGCGCTGGGCGTGCGGCCGGGGCAGTTCATCGACTGGCGATACCGCTCGCAGGACCACGATCTGCCGGAGTTCCAGCGCGAGGTGCACCGCTCGAACGGCCTGTGCGTTGCCGCGCACCCGTACTGCCCCTGGATCGGCTGCAACTTCAAGTTCGGTTACCAGGACTTCGACGCGGTCGAGGTGTGGAACGGGCCGTGGACGTGGGACGACGACGCCGCGGTGTCCACTTGGGACGGCAAGCTGGTTGAGGCGGTGCGCGGTGGTGGCCGCTGGCTGCCCGCGATGGGCAACAGCGACGCGCACAACCCCGGCAACGTGATCGGGTTGCCGCAGAACGTGGTGCTGGCCGACGAGCTGAGCCGGGACGCGATCCTGGACGGGATCAAGGCCGGGCGGACCTGGATCGCCGAATCCTCGGCGGTCGAGCTGTCCTTCGCCGCCGCCGGGCCGCGCGGCCAGAGCGCCGGCATCGGGGAACGGCTCGCCGTGGGCAAGGGCGACAAGGTCGCCGTCAGGCTGGATGTGAAGGGGGTGCCGAACGGCACCGTCCGCCTCATCACCGACGAGGGCCAGCTGCTGCAGCAGAGCCTGCCCGCGAACGGGGAGGGCACGGTGACCTGGCTGACCACCCCGGCCGCGGCCGCCTACGTTCGCGCCGAGGTGCGCCATCCGCAGGCGGACGGCAGCGCCGGTGCCCCGGCGCTGTCCCCGGGGCTGAACTTCGGGGCGATGGCGGCCATGACCAACCCGATCTTCCTCGGCAGGTCCTGACGATCCCGCTTGTCCCGGTCCGATGAGCGCTAAAGTGGCGTTGATCGCTCATCAACTGGGGGGATTGTCGGTTTCGTGGCTCGTGTGCTGCTCGTGGAGGACGATGGCGCGCTCGCCGAGGCGCTCTCGGTGGCGCTCGGCGCGCTCGGCCACGAGGTGACCCACGCCCCTTCCGGCGAGCGCGCGCTCGAGATTCTGGCCGGTGAGCGGCTCGACGTGGTGCTGCTCGACCTGATGCTCCCGGGGATCGACGGATTCGAGGTGTGCCGCCGGATCCGGACCACCAGCCTGGTCCCGATCATCCTGCTGACCGCTCGCGGCGCCGCGGTGGACGTGGTCGTCGGCCTGGAATGCGGCGCCGACGACTACGTGGTCAAACCCGCCGAGCCGCGGGTGGTCGACGCGCGGATGAAGGCGGTGATGCGCCGGGTCACGCCGGTCCCCGCCGATCCGGTGCTGCGGTTCGGGCACCTGGTGGTCGACCCGTCCGCGATGATGGTCACCGCGGACGGCGCCGAACTGCACCTCACCGCGACCGAACTGAAGCTGCTGCTGGAGTTCGCTACCCATTCCGGTCAGGTGCTGACCAGGCAGACCCTGCTCAAACGTGTCTGGGACTACGGTTATGTCGGCGATTCCCGCATCGTCGACGCGGCGGTCGCCCGGCTGCGGGCCAAGATCGAGCGGGATCCGGGCAGCCCGGTCCTGCTGCGCACGGTCCGAGGCCTCGGCTACCGCCTGACCTCCCCGTGAGGCCGTACTTCGGCCTGCGGGCCCGTATCGCGGCCGCGGTCGTGTTCGTGACCGTGGTGGCGACCACCGCGATGGCCTTCGCGTCCTACCAGGTGCAGGCGAGCGACACCACCGACCGGTTCCTCGCCGCCGCCCGTGCCGGCTACTCGTCCGATCTGGTGCAGGCCCGGTTCGTCGCGCAGTACCTCACCGGAGGAGGACCCGCCGACATGGTGGCCGGGTACATGTACCGCGAGCGGGGAGTGCGCTGGACGTTGCTCGACTTCTCCCCGGGCGCACCCCGGCCGGCGATCGCCGACGGCCACTACCCGTTCGATCCGAACCGGATGCGGGGCCAGGTGCCGCCGGTGGAGTTGCCGGTCTGGCTGGTGGACGGCGCGCTGGCCAGGTACACGGGCTCGTGGACGATGGAGTCGCTGGACGACCCTGCCTACTGCGTGCTGGCCGGGCAGGTGCTGCCGGACCTGGTGCTGGTCGAGTTCTACAACATGGGGGCGTTGCAGGACGAACTGGCGAAGCTGCGGCGCAACCTGACGATGATCGCGGTCCTGGTCGCCGCACTGGGGGTGGCCGCGGCGCTGGTGGCCGCGAAACGGATCCAGCGGCCGGTGCAGGCGGTGGCTTCGGCGGCGCGGGAGCTGGGCCTTGGCGACCTCAACGTCCGCGTTCCGGTGCGAGGCAGGGACGAGCTCGCGGAACTGGCCGCCTCGTTCAACGCGATGGCGCGCCAGATCGGGGATTCCATCAAGGAACTGCGGGCCAAGGACCAGCAGCAGCGGCGGTTCGTGGCCGATGTGGCGCACGACCTCCGCACCCCGCTCGCGGCGATGGTCGCCGCCGTGGACGGTCTGGACCACCCTGAGGTGAGCGCGCGGTCCGCTCATCTGCTCGGCGTGCAGACCCGTCGGCTGGCCACCCTCGTGGAGGACCTGATGGAGATCTCCCGGTTCGACGCCGGAGGCGCCGACTTCCAGGCGGAACCGGTGGAGCTGACTGATCTCTGGGCGGACGCCGTCGAACTCTCCGGCATCACGGCCGAACCGCGTGCGCTCGGCGATGACGTGGTCGTCGGGGACCCGCGGCGGCTGCACACGATCGCGCGCAACCTGCTGACCAACGCCGTCCACCACGGGGCACCACCGTTTTCCGTGCTCATCGACGGTACGGACGCCGACCGGGTCACCGTCCGCGTCGCCGATTCCGGTCCCGGCGTTCCCGAAGACCTGCTGGACCTGGTGTTCGACCGGTTCGTGCGGGGCGACCGGGCCCGGACCGCCACCGAAGGCAGCGGCCTGGGGCTGGCGATCGCGCGGGAGAACGCCCGTGTGCACGGCGGCGACATCACCGTCGCCAACGACGGCGGTGCCGTCTTCACGCTCACCCTGCCCCGCACAGCCGCCCCGGCTTCTGCGAAGCCAGGACCGTGAGCCACTTCGAACCACGCTTCAGTGCTGGTCGAGGGTGGTCTGGCCGGGGCGCAGGGTGTCGCCGCAGGAGCGGCGGGGCCAGACCCACAGCTTGCGTTCCGTTTCCGGCACCGCCGTCGCCGCGTAGGCCCGCGCGGCCGCGAGCTGTTCCTCGCTGTGTACCGCGTCCTTGCGCACCCAGTCGCCGCCGAGCTCCGCGGGAGCCGGGTAGGTGTAGAGCGGGTAGTAGTCGCGCAGCAGCCGGGGATCCGTCGCGATTCCCGTGGCACCGCCCCAGTACAGGCGGAAGTGCAGGAAGGTCGGCTTGACGTCCTCGAACACCCGATCGCGCAGTGCCGCCATGTCGTGGTGGTGGTAGTAGTCCGCGATCTTGGCGTCCACCAGGCCCGCCAGGTCCAGGATCGGCAGGCGGCTGGTGAGCGAGGTGCCGCCGAGATCCGGCTCCAGGATCGACCCCTGCCGGACGTCGAACAGATCGGCATAGGTGTTGAAGACGCGGCCGAACCGGTCCGCGACGAAGCACATCGGCAGGGTCGGCTGGTCCCGGAACCTGTTGCCCGCGTCGGCCAACGAGGCGCCGGAGGGCACGAGGGCCGCGGTCATGGCCACCGCCAGGACGAACCGGCCGCGCACGCCGGACCCGCGGAACGCCTCTCCCGTGGCCAGCGGTCCGATCAGCGCGGCCATCGCCCACACCGGCGTGGCGAACCGGTACTCGCCCATCCAGTCGGGGTTGAGCACCGCGTAGGCGATCAGCGCCAGGCCCAACGGCACCAGCAGGGCCGGCATTCCTTGACGCCACCACGAGGAGCGGGCCATCACCAGGCCGACGACCAGCACGAGCAGCAGCACCGCGAGCGTGCCCGCGTAGAGCACGAGTTCCCCGGCGCGGGTGAACTGCTTGAGGTCGGGTGCCTGCTGGCTCTTCGCCACCGCGGTGTTCGCCACCAGACGGCCGAACACGACGTACCGCCACGTGAGATAGGTGCCGAAGAGTGCGGCGAAGGCCGCGCCGGAGACCAGCACGGACCGCACGGTCGAAGCCAGCGTGGTGCGCCGCAACTGGATCAGCGCGGTCAGCGGGTAGGCCGCAGCGTAGATGGCCCCGTCCGGGCGGGTCAGGGCGGCGAGCGCGGCGAGCAGCCCCACCGTGATCGCGACCTTCGGGGTGAGCAGGCGTCCCAGCATCGCCGCGCGGAAGGTGACCACCGCCAGCGACGTCACCAGGAGGGCGAACAGGGAGTTCTCCAGCCCGGAAAAGCACCAGGCCACGAACGAAGGCACCGCGGCGAGGAGCGCGCCGGTGCAGAGCGTCACCAGCCAGGGCCGCCGCGACACCAGGGAGGCCGCCGAGTGAGCCGCGATCAGGATTCCGGCGCAGCACAACAGCGCCAGCGCCTTCGGGAACAGGATGTAGTCCGGGATACCGAACAAGGTGCCCCGGTCGAACAGGCCGAGCAGGCGGCCGACCGCCAGCAGCGCGGTCCACGTCGGATTGGAGAACCCTTCCACCGGCGGCACCCCGGGCTGCGCCACCGGGCCCAGTCCTTCGGCCAGGTTGCGCGCGTAGGCGAAGGTGATCGCGGCGTCGTCCACCAGCCAGTTCCCGTACTGCGCCGCCCGCGCCCCGATCAGGGTCAGACCACCCAGCATGGCGGCCACCGCGGGCAGCCGGGCCCACCAGCGGGCGGACCTCGCCGGCCGGGGCCGGGTGACGGCGTCAGTGGGTGGATCAAGGGGTGGGGCAGCGACCATGCCCGCAAGCTACGGAAGAGATGTGCTGGTTCTGTGACAGCAGTTCTCCCGTTGCTCCACGGAAATCATTTGAGTGTGGCGCGCACCACGTCGATCGTGTCGGCCTCGGACGGTTCCTTGTCGGGACGGTAACGCACGACGCGCGCGAAACGAAGCGCCACGCCACCGGGATAACGGGTGCTGGTCTGCGCCCCGTCGAGTTCGATCTCCACCACCAGTTCCGGCCGGACCCGGACGGTCCAGTCGTCGTGGTGTGTTTCCAGCTCCAGCAGCCTTTTCGTCTGCCACGCCAGCAACTCGTCGGTGAGCCCCTTGAACGTCTTGCCCACCATGATCGGCGGCCCGCCATCGGGATCGCGGGCGCCGAGATGCAGATTGGACAGATATCCCGTGCGCCGTCCGTGCCCCCATTCCGCCGCGAGCACGACCAGATCGAGCGTGTGCACCGGTTTCACCTTCAGCCACGCCCGGCCCCGGCGGCCCGCCGCGTAGACCGAGTCGAGCGCCTTCACCATCACCCCTTCATGGCCGTCCGCCAGCGCCGCGTCGAGGATGCTCGCGGGATCCGCCGGCTCGGTCCGGCCCGGGATGAGGTGCTCCCCGGCCACCGTCCGCAGTGCGGCGTTGCGCTCGCGGAGCGGGGAGTCGAGCAGATCCGCGCCGTCCAGGTGCAGGCAGTCGAAGAAGTACGGCCGCAGCAGCAGGGCCCGCACCTGCTCCTCGCGGGTGCTGCCGAACCGGCTCATCGTCTCCTGGAACGGCCTGGGCCTGCCCTCGTCGGTCAGTGCAAGGGTCTCCCCGTCGAGCACCACCGAGCGGCACGGCAGCGCCCGCACCAGCTCGACCAGTTCGCCCACCTGCCCGGTGATCTCCCGCAACGTCCGCGTGTAGACCCGCACTTCGTCGCCGTTCCGGTGCACCTGGATCCTGGCACCGTCCAGTTTGTACTCCACAACCACCGAGGCGTGCTCGGCCAGCGCTTCGTCCAGCGATTCCGCCGGAGAGGCGAGCATCGGGCGCAGGGGGCGGCCCAGCCGCAGCCGGAACGCGCCGAGCGCCTGCTCGCCACCGCCGATCGCGGCGACGGCGGTTTCGGGGAGACGGCCGGAGAGCATGAAGGCCCGTCGCACCGCTTCGACCGGCACCGCGGCCGCCGCGGCGACCGCGTCCACCATCACCCCTTCCAGCGCACCCTGCCGCAACTCGCCGGTGAGCAGGCGGAACAGGAAGTGCTGCTCGGCCTCGGTGGCCCGGGCGAACAGGCTGCGCAGGACCTCCGTGCGGCGCTGGGCCGAGCCCGCGCCCGCCGTGCCCGCCACCTCGTCCAGCGCGGCGTCCACCTCGGCCACCGTGAGCGACGGCGCGGCGGCCGGGGCGGTGTCCAGCCCGGCGAGCGTGCGCCAGCCGGTGCCGATCCGGCCCTGGGTGGGCCGTCCGGTCAGGAACGCGACGACCGCGGGCAGCTCCGCACGGCCCGCCCGGGAGAGCAGCGCGGACAACGTCGCGATCTTGGCCTTGCGCGAGCGTGTGGCCGTCAGCTCGGCGGAGGCGGCCACGACGTCGGCGAGGAACATGAGCCCATCATGCCCCGGGCACCGACAGTTTCAGCGGGATCGCCGGGACACAGCCGGGACTCAGCCGTGCGCAGCCCGGCGCTGTCCCTCGCGCAGCGCCGCGGTCAGGTCCTCACGGGCCCGGAACACGCGGGAGCGGATGGTGCCGACCGCGCAGCCGCATAGCTCCGCCGCTTCGGCGTAGGACAGGCCCGCCACCTGGGTGAGCACGAACGCCTCCCGGCGCTCGAGTTCCAGTTCGCCGACCAGGCGGCGCAGCACCACCAGGCGGCCGTGGTCCGGGGCGGTGGCGCCGTGCTGCTCGGCCGCCGCCACCCAATCCTCGGTGCGGCTGGCCCGCGGGCGGCGGCCCTGGGCGCGCAGCTGGTCGGCGGCCACGCGCTTCGCGATCGCCAGCAGCCACATCCGCGCCGGGGAACGGCCCTCGTAGCCGGGAAGGGCGGCGAAGGCGCGCAGATAGGTTTCCTGCACGAGGTCCTCGGCGAGGGCGGGACTGGACAGGTAGCCCAGCAGCCGGTGCAGCTGGTGCCGGGTCGCCGCCACGAACCGCTCCGCGGCCGCCCGGTCGCCCCGTGCGGCGCGGAAGGCGTCCCGGGTGATCTCGTCGTCGTCCACTGCCCGTCCCCTTCCGCGGACTCTCCGCAAAGGACTTTATGGGGTCGGGAAACCAGTCGATCAAGCGGACGTCACGGACAGGTGAAATCGGACCGGAAAGCGGCGGGGGACGCGGTGAGGGAACTATTTGCCTCAGGCGGGCGACAATACGGGTATGGACTGTGCAACCGCGCGTGAGGCGATTTCGGCCGCACTGGACGGAGAGGACACCGGCGTGGCGCAGGAGGCGCTCGACGAGCACCTGGCGTCCTGTGCGGACTGTACGGCCTGGCAGCACGAAGCGGCGGTGGTGACCCGCCTGACCCGGATCGACACGGCGGGCGAGCGCGCCGACGTCACGGCCGAAGTGCTGGAACGGTTCGTTCCGAGGGGGCGGCCCTCACCCGTCGACTGGCCGCGATGGCTGCTCGGGTTCGCGGCGGTTTCCCAGTTCTCGCTCGTGGTGTCGCAGCTTTTCCTGCCGCAGCCGCTGGGGGACGGCAGCACGGTCGCGCCCGGATCGCATATGGAACACGAGGCGGTGGCGTTCAACTTCGCGGTGGGCATCGCCCTGCTGTGGGTGCTTTCCCGGCCCGGCAGGGCGGGCAGTCAGTTGCCGGTGCTGCTCAGTTTCGCCGGAGTGCTCGTCGCACTGTCCATCATGGACTTCGCCAGGGGCGATGTGGGCTGGTACCGCTTGGCCGGGCACGGGCCGCTGGTGCTCGGGGTGCTGTGCACCGCCCTGCTCGCCCAGCGAGCCCGCCGTCGTCCGGGACCGGGGAGCCGGGTCTCACCGGAGCTGCCGGAGAAGGCGGGCACGTGGGAGCCGGGGCAGGACGAGGTCAGTCCCGGATCCGCGACCCGGCGGAATCGGCCGCCGGCCGCGCGGCACGTGGCGTAGCCGGGGCCACCGAGAGCCGTGAGGGGTCCCCTCACGGTCGATAGAGCCAGGGTTCCGGCAAAGTCGTGTTAGGGGAGGTGGAGGAGGGTGAGTGGTCGGTTGTGGTTGCGGGCGGTGTGGCGTAGTGCGGCGGCGATGTTGGTGGCGCCGTTGAGGCGGTGTGTGCTGATGGCGAGGTTGCGCAGGCTGGCCATGACGCGGGGTGCGGTGCCGGTGCGGATGCGGGAGGTGTCTTCGCCGTAGGTGACGTCGCGGACCCAGTGCAGTCTGTTTTCGATGCCCCAGTGATCGCGGATGTGGGTGGCTAGTTGGGTTGGTGTGTCGGTCAGGCTGGTGATGCCCAGGACTGTTTCGGTGTGGGTGCGGCCGTTGGTGTGGGTGGTGTGGCGGTGTAGGCGCCAGACTTGGCGGGCGTGGGGGAAGCGGATGCCTTCTGGGGTGGGTAGGACCTGGATGGTGCGGCGTTCGTGGCGGCCGTGCCCGGTGCAGGTGTCTGTGTGTGCGGGGGTGGTGGTCCAGGGCAGGGGGATGAGTTTGTCCAGCAGGTAGCGGCGGTTGCCTTTGACGGGGAAGAGGTAGTCGGCGCCGCGTTCGGTGAGGTAGCGGGCGTGGTGGGCGGTGGTGTGCAGGGCGTCGGCGGTGATGATGGCGCCTGTGAGGTCGATGCGGTCCAGTAGTGGGGCGAACCAGGCGACTTCGCTGTCTTTGCCGGGTAGCTGGGCTTGGGCCAGCACGGTGCCGCTGTCGCGGTCGAAGGCGGCCAGAAGATGCACCGGGCGGCCGTCATGGCGGCGGCCGCCGCGCACGGTTTTGCCGTCCACCGCGATCGCGGGGCGCTTGTTCTGGGGCTGGGGTTGCTGGGCCAGGCGTTCCTGCAGCCAGGCGCCGATCGCGGCGTCCACTGCCTCGCCGTCGACTTGTTGCAGGGTGCGCCGCAGGGTGGCCTCGTCCGGTGCCACCAGTCGGTTGGCTTTGCGGTCGTGGCGGGCTCCCAGCCGCGCCAGGTCCGCTTGCGCGGCGTCGGCGGCCCATTCGCCGATCGCGGTAAAGGAACGGCATCCCGCGCACACTGCCGCTGCGGCGATCAGCAGGATCGAGCGCAGCGTATGGCGCACACCGCGGGGTTTGCGCGGGTCCGGCACCACATCCAGGTGATCAGCCAGATCCCACACCTGCACAGGCTCTGGAACAGACCCGTCAGGGGTCAGACGATCAAAACCAGCAACGGTGGGGCATGATGCAACGGCAGGCACGGCTCTCTCGCATGATCAAGGGTCTTCGACAAACCACATGATCAACTAGAGACCGTGCCTGCCCTGCAACCAGGCCCAACACGACTTTGCCGGGACCCTGGTCGATAGAGCTGTGAGGGGACCCCTTACGGCGCGCCGGGTCAGCGGCCGCCGCGGGCCATGCGCAGCACGTCGAGGGCCTCGTCGAGCTGGGCTTCGGTGAGCTTGCCCTGTTCGATGTAGCCCCGCTCGACGACCACCTCGCGGATGGTCTTGAGCTCTTTCAGCGCCTGCTTGGCCACCGCCGCGGCCTCTTCGTAGCCGATGTACTTGTTCAGCGGCGTGACGATCGACGGCGAACCCTCCGCGTAGGCCCGCGCGCGGTCGGTGTTGACGGTCACGCCCGCGAACACCTTGTCCGCCAGCAACCGCGACACCGCCGCCAGCAGGCGCGCCGACTCCAGCACGTTGCGGGCGATCACGGGCAGGTTCACGTTGAGCTGGAAGTTGCCCTGCGCCCCGGCGAAGGCCACCGCCGCGTCGTTGCCGATCACCTGGGCGACCACCTGGAGCGTGGCCTCCGGGATCACCGGGTTCACCTTGCCCGGCATGATCGACGAGCCGGGCTGCAGATCGGGCAGTGCCAGTTCGGCCAGCCCGGTGCGCGGGCCCGAACCCAGCCACCGCAGATCGTTCGCGATCTTGTGCAGCGAAACGGCGACCGTGCGCAGGTTCGCCGACGTCTCCACCACGCTGTCCTGGCTGGCCTGCGCCTCGAAGTGGTTGCGGGCCTCGGTCAGCGGCAGCCGGGTCACCGTGGCGAGTTCGGCCGCGACGCGCGCCCCGAAGCCGTCCGGGGCGTTGAGCCCGGACCCGACCGCGGTCCCGCCGATGGGCAGTTCACCCAGGCGGCCCACCCCGGACTCGAGCCGTTCGATCCCGTACCGGACCTGCGCCGCCCACGCACCGGCCTCCTGGCCGAGGGTGACCGGCACGGCGTCCATGAGGTGCGTGCGGCCGGACTTCACCACGTCCCGCCATTCGGCGGCGCGCGCCTCGATCGTCGTCGCCAGGTGGTCCAGCGCCGGGATCACGTCCATGAGCACGGCCTCGGTCGCGGCGACGTGGATCGTCGTCGGGAACGTGTCGTTCGACGACTGCGACGCGTTGACGTGGTCGTTCGGGTGCACGTCGATGCCCAGCTTGCGGCTGGCCAGCGTCGCGATCACCTCGTTGGCGTTCATGTTCGACGAGGTGCCGGAACCGGTCTGGAACACGTCGATGGGGAAGTGCTCGTCGTAACGGCCTTCGGCCACCGCGTCGGCGGCTTCGGCGATCGCCTCCGCGAGTTCGGGTTCGAGCACCCCCAGCCGCGCGTTCACGCGCGCGGCGGCGGCCTTGAGCAGGCCGAGCGCGCGGATCTGCGCACGCTCCAGGCCTCGGCCGGAAATCGGGAAGTTCTCCACGGCCCGCTGGGTCTGGGCCCGGTACAGCGCGTCGACGGGCACCTTGACTTCGCCCATCGTGTCGTGTTCGATCCGGTATTCCTGTTCAGCCATAACGCCAGTCTCACCCAGTGCGATCGGCTTCGCTTCGTGTGCTTGCGCACCGCGAATCGTTACGATCGCAGTGTCCGGACCACTCCGGGGAATCGCTGCGAAGGGCGGGGCGCCGATGGGCACCGCTGAGGAACTTTCGGTCGACGTGCTGATCGTCGGCGCCGGTCCCACCGGGCTGTTCGCCGCCTACTACGCGGGTTTCCGCGGCCTGTCGATGGCCGTGGTGGACGCGCTGCCCGAGGCGGGCGGTCAAGTCACCGCCATGTACCCAGAGAAGATGATCTACGACGTGGGCGGCTTCCCCGCGGTCCGCGGGCGCGACCTGATCAAGGGCCTGCTGGAACAGGCCGCGCCGTGGCAGCCGCGCTACCTGCTGGGGCGCAAGGCGGAGGGACTGCGGCCGGGCGATACCGGACTGGACGTGGTGCTCGACGGCGGCCAGATCGTGCATGCCGGCGCGGTGCTGATCACAGCGGGCATCGGCGAGTTCACGCCGCGGCCGCTGCCCGCCGGACAAGGCTGGCTCGGGCGCGGCATGGTGCATTTCGTGCCCTCGCTGGACGCGCACGCCGGGCAGGACGTGATCGTGGTCGGCGGCGGCGACTCGGCCTTCGACTGGGTGCTCGCGCTGCATCCGGTCGCCGCGAGCGTGACGCTGGTGCATCGCCGCGCGAAGTTCCGCGCCGCCGACTCGATCGTGCGGCAGGCCCGCGAGCTCGGCATCCGGATGATCACCGATGCCGAGGTGACCGAACTGCGCGGCGACGGTGCGCTGGCGGAGGTGGTCGTCGAGGCGAAGGGAGCCGAACCGCTGGTGCTGCCGGCGCAGACCCTGGTGGCGGCTCTCGGCTTCACGGCGGATCTCGGACCGATCGAGAACTGGGGGCTGAAGATCGACCGCCGGGCGATCGCGGTCGACTCGACGATGGCGACCGCCCGTGAGCGCGTGTACGCGGCCGGGGACGTCGCCGCGTACCCGGGCAAGGTGAAGCTCATCGCCACCGGTTTCGGCGAGGCCGCGACGGCGATCAACAACATCGCCGTCGCCCTCGACCCCGAGGCGCACCTCTTCCCCGGCCACTCCAGCAACGCCGAGTAGGGCGTCGCGTCGCCGCCTACGGCAGCGGCGGGACGGACTTCTCGTCGGCGCCGGACTCGCCCAGTTCGCCGTCGAAGTCGATCGACGAGTAGGCCCGCAGCTTCGTCAGGCGGTGGTAGCCGTCGATCAGGCGCACCGTGCCCGACTTCGACCGCATCACGATCGACTGGGTCGTCGCGCCACCCGCGCGGTAGTGCACACCCCGCAGCAGGTCACCGTCGGTGACCCCGGTGGCACAGAAGAACACGTTGTCGCCCTTGACCAGGTCGTCGGTGGTCAGCACGCGGTCCAGATCGTGCCCGGCGGCCAGCGCCTTCTCCCGCTCGGCGTCGTCCTTCGGCCACAGCCTGCCCTGCAGCTCACCGCCGAGGCACTTCATCGCACAGGCCGCGATGATGCCTTCGGGGGTGCCGCCGATGCCCAGCAGCAGGTCGACACCGGTGCTCGGCCGCGCCGCCGCGATCGCGCCCGCCACGTCACCGTCGGAGATGAACCGGATACGGGCACCCGCCTCGCGCACCTCCTTCACGATCTGCTCGTGCCGCGGCCGGTCGAGGATGCAGACGGTGACGTCGGAAACGCCGCTGTTCTTGGCCTTGGCCACCCGGCGGATGTTCTCCGCGATCGGCGCCGACAGGTCCACGGTGCCCGCCGCTTCGGGGCCGACGGCCAGCTTCTCCATGTAGAACACGGCCGACGGGTCGAACATCGCGCCGCGCTCGGCGACCGCGAGCACGGCCAGCGCGTTCGGCATGCCCTTGGACATCAGCGTGGTGCCGTCGATCGGGTCGACCGCGACATCGCAGGCGGGACCGTCGCCGTTGCCGACCTCCTCGCCGTTGTACAGCATCGGCGCTTCGTCCTTCTCACCCTCGCCGATGACGACCACGCCGCGCATCGAGACGGTGGAGATCAGCTGCCGCATCGCGTCGACCGCCGCGCCGTCGCCGCCGTTCTTGTCCCCCTTGCCGACCCAGCGGCCGGCCGCCATCGCCGCCGCCTCCGTGACGCGCACCAGCTCCATCGCCAGGTTGCGGTCGGGCGCTTCCTTGCGGCGCGATGTGCTGGGGGACGGGCTGACGCTCGACATTGGTGCCTCCCGGGTTCGTGCAGGGCGGGTATTGATTCTCTCAGACCGCGTGCACACCGCACGGCACCGAAGACATGGCAAACCTCACTCCGGGTGCCCGCCGATGGCTCAGCCTGCCCCGCCGCCGTCGGTTTCCCCCGCTTCCGCCGCGTCTTCGACGGACTTCAGCGCCGCTTCGATGCGCTCCCGCGCGCCCTCCAGGTGGTGCTCGCAGATCTTCGCGAGATGCTCGCCCTTCTCCCACAGGGCCAGCGACTGCTCCAGCGACAGTCCCCCCGCCTCGAGTTCCCGCACCACCTCGACGAGCTGGTCACGGGCCTGCTCGTAGCCGAGTTCCGTACCGTTTTCCGTGGCCTCGCTCACCAGCGCAGACTACTGTTCGCCACCCCGGCCCGCGTGCCCCCCTCAGGAACGCCGGTGCCTGCCCTGCCCCTGGCCCGCGGCGACCACCGCGCAGGCCATCGCATGGTCGTAACCCATGAACGCCTTCGCGAACTCCTGCCCGTCACCCTCGGTGATCGCTTCCTCGATGCAGGTCTGGGCGTTCGCCACGCGGCGGCGGTGCGCGGAACCCTCGCTGAACCACCATCGCGTGCCGACGTAGACCGAGGTGGCCTCCGACAGCCGCCGCAGCCGGGTGTCCAGCCCCCACCGCACCGCGGAGGAGCAGCCGGCCAGCAGGGAGGTCCAGCACGCGTTGGCGGTCTCGTCGGCTTCGGTGGCCCTGCTCAGCACGGTCCTGGCGCCGATGCGCGCGGCCGCGTCGGCGGTGAGCGGCAGGAATGTGGGGCCCTGCGCTTGCAGCACGTCCTACTCTCCTGGTTCGACGGTCCTGACGACCGCGTGCACGGCGCCGTCGACGACCCGCACGCGCAGCGGAGTTCCCTCCGCCACTTCAGAGATGGATCGCAGTACCTGGAGGTTGCCTTCCGCGTCGGGATATTGCACGACCGTGTAGCCGCGGGACATGGTCGCGGCGGGCCCGAGCGCGGTCAGCCGGGCACGGGCGGAGGCGACGGCGGCCTGTTCGTGGGCCAGCGCGTGGAGCATCGCGCGGCGGCCCCGCTCGCGGTGCAGTTCGACCTCCTCGGCGCGGCGCTGGATCGGACCCAGCGGATCGGCCAGCACCGGACGGCTGCGGAGCTGGTCGAGCAGGCGGCACTGGGTGTCCACCCAGCCGTGCAGTGCCCGGCGGGCCCGGTCGCGCAACTGGTGCACGCGGGCGGTCTCCTCGCGGACGTCCGGCACGACCCGCTTGCCCGCGTCCGTGGGAGTGGAGCAGCGCAGGTCCGCCACGTGGTCCAGCAGCGGGGTGTCGGGCTCGTGCCCGATCGCGCTGACCACGGGCGTGCGCGCGGCCGCCACGGCCCGGCACAGCGCCTCGTCCGAGAACGGCAGCAGGTCCTCGACACTGCCGCCGCCGCGGGCGATCACGATGACGTCGATCGACGGATCGTCGTCCAAAAGGGACAGTGCTTTGCGGATCTGCGGGACCGCCGTCGGGCCCTGCACCGCGGTGTTGACCACCTGGATCCTGGCGGCGGGCCAGCGGGCGTGCGCGTTGGCCAGCACATCGTGCTCGGCGGCGGACGCCCGGCCGGTGATCAGCCCGATTCCCTTGGGCAGGAAGGGAAGCCGTTTCTTGCGTTCCGGGGCGAACAGGCCCTCGGCGGCCAGCAGGCGGCGCAGCCGTTCGATCCGGGCGAGCAGCTCACCGATACCGACCGCGCGGATCTCGCTGGCGCGCAGGCTGATCGTGCCGCGCCCGAGGAAGAACGTCGGCTTGGCGAACACCACCACACTGGCGCCGTCGCGCAGCGGCGGCTCGATCTCCCGCAGCAGGCGCATCGGGCAGGTCACCGTCATCGACACGTCGGCCGACGGATCCCGCAGGGTGAGGAAGGCGGTCTGCGTGCCCGGCCGGGCGGAGATCTGGGTGACCTGGCCCTCCACCCAGACCGCGCCCAGGCGGTGGATCCAGTCCGCGATCTTGCGCGCGACGGTGCGTACCGGCCAGGGGTTCTCCGCGCTGGTCTGCTCCCTGGCGGTGGCGGATTCGGTGCTCACCGGCCGGTGACGTCCGTTCCGCCGCCTTCGGCCAACCGCCGCACGTTGCCGATCCGGCGGGTGAGCATGCCGGTGAACGAAGGCCGGTTGGCGTGCGAGCGCTCGTAGGAGAGCAGTTCCTCGAGCTGCTCGAGGTTCAGCCGCCGCAACCGCGCCCGAAGCTGGGGCAGGGTCAGCTCGTCGTAGTTGGTCAGGCCGACCGGACCGGCCGCCCCAACCGCGGCGGCCGCCGCGTTCCCGCTGTCGAACTCGCCCTCGGAGTGGTCCTCGGCCAGCGCCTGCTCCTCCTGCTCCCAGGGGTCGCGCAGGCCCTCGCCGGGCTCCTTGACGCCGACGGGGCCGTGATGGCCGTTGCGGGCGTCGCCCTCGGGCGGCGTGATGTCCTCGTCGAAGGTCGCCCACGCCGGCGTCTCCTCGACCGGCCGCAGCGAGGACAGCACCTCGTCGCCCTTGATGGCCAGCTCGGTGACCTGCTGCTGCAGGCGCATGGACAGCTGCAACACCTGGGACAGCACGGTGACCGGCAGGCCCAGCAGGTTCTTCGGCAGCTCGCGCGCATGCTCGGCGGCGGTCACGGCCAGGCCCGCGGCGACTCGGAGGGGGAGCGGGAGAGGCTTCATGCGTACAGCCTGCCGCACCTGGGGCATCCTGCCCAACCGATCAGCTCCGATGTCCTGCCCAGACGTGACCGTCGGCACAACGGGCCGGGCCGTACCCTGGAAGCCATGAGTGCAGCGAGCCCTGCCGCCGAGCCCGCCAAACGAGTGCTACTGGCCAAACCGCGCGGTTACTGCGCGGGGGTCGACCGCGCCGTGATCGCCGTCGAGAAGGCGCTGGAGCTCTACGGCCCGCCCGTGTACGTGCGCAAGGAGATCGTGCACAACCGGCATGTCGTGGACACGTTGCGCCAACGCGGGGTGATCTTCGTCGACGAGACCTCCGAGGTGCCCGAGGGCGAGCTGGTGGTGTTCTCCGCGCACGGGGTGTCCCCGGCCGTGCACACCGAGGCCGCCGAGCGGAACCTCCGCACCATCGACGCCACGTGCCCGCTGGTGACCAAGGTGCACAAGGAGGTCAACCGGTTCGCCAAGGACGACTACGACATCCTGCTGATCGGCCACGAGGGTCACGAAGAGGTCGAGGGCACCGCGGGGGAGGCCCCGGAGCACGTCCAGCTGATCGACACGGCCGAGGACGCCGCCAAGGCCGAGGTGCGTGACCCGGCGAAGGTGGTGTGGCTGTCGCAGACCACGCTGAGCGTCGACGAAACCATGGAGCGCGTGGAGCAGTTGCGCGAGCGGTTCCCCGGGCTGGCCGATCCGCCCAGTGACGACATCTGTTACGCGACCTCCAACCGGCAGGGCGCGGTCAAGGCGATGGCCGCCGAGTGCGATCTCGTGCTCGTGGTGGGCTCCCGGAACTCGTCGAACTCCAAGCGCCTCGTCGAGGTGGCTCGGCAGGCGGGCGCGCGGGACGCGCACCTGATCGACTACGCCCACGAGGTCGACGAGGCGTGGCTGGATGGCGTCGGCACGGTCGGTGTCACCAGCGGTGCTTCCGTGCCGGACGTGCTCGTCATGGAGTTGCTCGAGTGGCTGGCCGCGCGCGGCTGGGACCAGGTCGACGAGATCACCACGGCCCAGGAGAAGATCGCCTTCGCGTTGCCGAGGGAACTCCGCAAGGTCGCCCGCTAGAACTTCCCCAATCCCTGCGACGCCAACGCCGTGAGGGGGCCCTTCACAGCCGAATCGGCTGTGAAGGGCCCCCTCACGGCACGTCTAGGTGCGCTTTTCAGGCGTCGTCTTCCCAGGGACGGCGACGGGGCGGGGGGCCTCCGCGCCGCCGTGGCGGTTCGCCGTCCTGCCCGCGACGGGGATCGCCCTGCCCACGGCGGGGATCGCTCTGGCCGCGGCGGGGATCGCCGGAGCGCGGCGGCAGCCGTCGTGGCCGGTCCGCGCCGCCGGACGGGGGATTGGCGGCACGCCGCCGCTCGGGCTCGTCGCCGCGCGGCTGACGGGGACGGCGGGCAGGCGGCGGAGGTGTCTTGCCGCCCCGGGTACCTGATGCGCCTGGGGCACCGGAGGCACCGGAGGCGCCCGGGGCCCCAGGGGCGCCGCCTCGCCCGCCGGGCTCGCGCCGGCGAGGCGGTTCGTCCGGCCTGGGCCGTCGCGTCATGGGTAGCGAGGGATGCTGCTCGGCCCCCGGGTTGCGCGGTACCGGTGCGCGGCCCTCACCCGGTCGCCGGGTGCGTGGGGGCGCTCCTTCGCGGCCCGCCACTCCTTCGCGTCCAGGCTGTCCTTCCCTACCGGGGGCACCGCGCCGTCCGGGCTGCCGTTCCCGGCCCGGTGCGTCTTCACCGTCGCGAGGCGGTCGTGCCTTGCCCGGCGGCCGTTTCCGGTCGCCGGCGGCCTTCTTCGCCGCGGTGTTCGGATCGCGTTCCCGGTAGATCCGGAACAGGCCGAGGGCCAGCGTGCAGCCCGTGGTGACCGCCATCAGGGGAAAACCGTTGATCAGCGGGGTGCCGAGGGCCAGTACCTTGGCCAGGGTGTCGCTGTTTTCCGGCATCCCGGAGACCAGCAGCACCGTCCCCAGCACGGTGACGGCCAGGATCAGCGGCGGCTGCACCATGGGCCCGAACAGGCTGCGGCGCTGGACGGCGACGACCGCGCCCACCGTCCCCAGGAAATAGCAGACGCGGAACGTCCAGCCCAGGGCGTTCGAGATCTTCATGTCGACGATCGCACCCACGACGGCGAGGCCGAACGCGAGGAGCACGGCGGCGAACCAGGGCAATCCTCGTCTCTCGCCGACGAGGGGACGCACGTCCCAGGGAACGGCAACCTCGGCGGCGTCAGGATCGCTTTGGCGATCGCGAGTGGCGGTCACGAGGCAACACCGTAACTCCTAGGGGGCCGCCGGTGCGTGCCACTCCGCGTAGTTGGTCGCGAGCCAGTGCCCGATCATGCCCTCCCGGTCGCGCTGACCTGCGCGGGAACGGGGCAGGGCGACGGTGCGCAACGTGCTTGTTACATACGTTAACCCACCGTGTGCCGCGGCCCGCCGAGACGGCGGAGTCCGGTTCGTTCAGCTTGCGGTCAACTCGTCCCCCTTTCGCACCGCCGCCACCGCGGCCGGGCTGCCCGAGGCCTCCGTCAGGGGCGTCACCGCGGCCCGGAACGCCTCCAGCGCCTCCAGTTCCCGCCTGCGCGCCGACAGGAAACGCTGGAGGTGCGTGCTCGACAGGTTGACGGCCTCGACCGCGTTCCCGGCGGCCCGGTGGGCCGACGCGGCCCCGGTCCGGACGCGTTCGATGTCCTCGGCGACCGCCCGGTCGCTCGCCGCGAACAGCGACGCCGAGGCGAGGACGGCGAACCCGGTCGGTCCGCACAGGAAGACGCGCCTGTCGAGCAGCCAGCGCAGCAGTTCCGGATCGGTGTCGAGCGCGGCGACCACCGCCGCGTCGGACGGGACGAACATAACGGTGCCGTAGATGCCGTCCGCCCAGCGCTGGTACCCCTTGCCCGCCAGTTCCGCCGCCCGGGAGCGCAGGTTGCGGACGTGGACGCGGAGGGCGTCGCGCCGTTCGTCCGCGTCGTCGGTCTCGACGGCCTCCACCCAGCACGCCATGCTCGCCTTGGCGTCCACCGGCACCGTGCGGTCGCCGCCGACCCGCAGCACGAGATCGGGCTTGGCGGCCCCGCCACCGGCGACGTCGGTCTGGAGCGTGTAGTGCAACCCCTCGCGCAGCCCCAGTGCCCGTGCGGTCTCCACCAGGACCTGCTCGCCCAGCTCCCCTCGGCCGCTGATGGACGCGAAGGTCACTTCGTACCGCCGCAGCTCGGCCTGCTGCCGATCCACCCGTGATCGCTCGACCTCCACCTGGCGCGCCGCGGCGTCGGCCCGCCGCACGCTGTCGGTGTAGAGCCGCCAGAGCAGCCCGATCGCGCCCAGCAGCGCCAGCGCGATGACGACGGCCGCCGTGCTGATCACGGTGGATGCCACGGGCGCCTCCCTCCTTGATCGGGTTCGCGGGCATCATCGCGCACCCCACCGACAAAATCGGGAGCACCCACAGGTCGAACACACGTTCGAGTGAAGCCTTGGGTGGGCCTCGTCCATGCCCGGTGAAGGACGGTCCGCAGGTCGGGATGGGAAAACGGGGCACCGGCGCCCGTCCGTGCCCGCGGCGGGTCTGCGCGGATCTGTCGCCGGGCCCCTCTACCTTGAGCGCCGTGAGATTCCTGCACACCTCCGACTGGCACGTCGGACGCACCTTCCACGGCACGGACCTGCTCGCCGAGCAGGACGCCGTGCTCGCACACCTCGCCGACCTGGTCGCCGGCGAGGCGGTGGACGTCGTGCTGGTGGCCGGGGACGTCTACGACCGGGCGGTGCCCTCGGCGGAGGCCGTGCAGACCGCGACCCGCGCCTTGCGGCGGCTGCGCGAGGCGGGCGCTCGACTGGTGATCACCTCGGGAAACCACGATTCGGCGCCCCGACTCGGCGCCTTCGCCGAGTTCGCCGCCGCGGGCGGGCTCCACCTGCGCACCTCCGTCGGCCGCATCGGCGAACCCGTGCTGTTCGAGGACGCGCACGGACCGGTCGCCGTCTACGGCATCCCCTATCTCGAACCGGAGCCCGCCCGGCACGCGCTCGGCGTGCCGGAAGCCAAGGGACACAACGGGGTCCTCGGCGAGGCCATGCGCCGCGTGCGTGAGGACCTGGCTCACCGCGGGCCGGGGACGCGTTCGGTGGTCCTGGCGCACGCGTTCGTCACGGGCGGGCAGGGCACCGGTTCGGAGCGCACGATCGCGGTCGGCGGGGTCGAACAGGTCGGCGGCGAGATCTTCGCCGGAATCGACTACGTCGCGCTGGGGCACCTGCACGGGCCGCAGACGATCGAGCCGCACCTGCGGTATTCGGGAAGCCCGCTGGCGTACTCGTTTTCCGAAGCGGCGCAACGGAAATCGGTGTGGCTGGTGGATCTCGACGCGAACGGGCTCGCCGAGGTGAGGCAGCACGAACTGCCCGTCCCGCGCCGCCTGGCCACGCTGTCCGGCCGCCTCGACGACCTGCTCGCCGCCGAAGAACACGCGGGCCTCGTCGACTGCTATCTCTCGGTCACGCTCACCGACCCGGTGCGCCCGCTCGAAGCCATGCGCCGGCTCAAGGAACGCTTCCCGCACGCGGTGCACCTGGACTGGCAGCCGGAGGACGGCAGGGCCACCGCGGCGCTGCACTACGCGGAGGCGGTGCGGGGCAGGTCGGACGGCGAGATCGCCCGGAACTTCCTCGGCGACTGCCGCGGCGAGCCGCCGAACGAACGGGAGGACGCCTTGTTGCGCACCGCGCTGGAGATCGCGGGCAGGAGTGAGTCGTGAGGCTGCATCGGCTGGAAGTGGCCGCGTTCGGCCCGTACCGCGGGCGTGAGGTCGTCGACTTCGACGCGCTGGGCTCGGACGGTTTGTTCCTGCTGCACGGCGACACCGGTGCCGGGAAGACCACACTGCTCGACGCCGTCGCGTTCGCGCTGTTCGGCGTGGTCCCGGGGGCGCGCGGCGAGGTGAAGCGGTTGCGGTGCGATTTCGCCGATCCCGCCGAGCCCACCGAGGTCTCGCTGGAACTCACCGTGCAGGGCCAGCGGATGCGGCTGGTGCGCAGCCCGGAGTACCGGCGGCCGAAGCTGCGCGGGGAAGGAACCACCCTCCAGCAGGCCAGGGCCTCGCTCACCTGGCTCGGCGGCGCACCGGCGGGTGAGCCGCCGGAAGGGCTGGTCCGGATCGACGAGGTGGGCCGCACGGTGCAGGGCCTGCTGGGGATGAACGCGGAGCAGTTCTTCCAGGTCGTGCTGCTGCCGCAGGGTGAGTTCGCCCGTTTCCTGCGCGCCGACACCGACGAACGGGAGAAGCTGCTGGAGCGGCTGTTCGGCACGCGGCGGTTCGCCGAGGTCGAGCGCTGGTTCCGCGATCTGCGCATGGACCGCCGCCGGGAGCTCGAGCGGCACCGGCAGGAACTTCGGGAGCTGTTGGCCCGCTTCGCGCAGGTGGCCGGTGAGGAGGCGCCCGAGGAGGATCAGGACGCCTGGGTGGCGGGCGTCGGTGAGCGTGCGGTGCTGGCGGTGGTCGAGGCGGAAGCCGGGAAGGAGGCGGCGAAGGCCGAGCTGGAGGAGGCCCGGCGGCTGCTGACCGGGCGGCAGACCCTGGCGGAGCGGGTCAGGCGGGTACGAAACGCGCGAGGGCGGCTCGAAACGCTGGAGGCGCACCGAGACGAGCGCGTCCGGCAGCGCGAAGAAGTGGCCGCGGCCCGAAGGGCGGCGACGGTCGCCAGTGCGGCGGCACACACCGAACGCAGCGCGACCATCCTCCACCAGGCGCGGAAGGCCGAGCAGGCACGGGTACGGGAGCTGACCGCTGTCGGACTCCCGGAAACCGGGCTCGGCGTTCCCAAGTTGCGGCTGCGGGCGGGGGAACTGCGCGAACAAGCCGGTGTGCTCGCCACTCTGGTGGAAGAGGCCGAGCAGCAGCGGCGTGACCAGCGGGCTCTGACGCGGCTGGCCGAGACGGGCGGCGAGGCGCGCTCCCGGGCGCAGGTGCTGGGCGACAAGCTGAACGGGATCCCGGACCGGATCAGGGAGCTGCGGGCCCGCTTGGACGAGGCCACCACCGCGGCAGCGCGCCTGGACGGTCTGCGCGAGCGGGAGGCCGAGCTCGCGGCGGCGGTACGGGACGCGGAGGGCCTGCCCGCCGCCGAACGGGCGGTGACGACGGCGCGTGAACGGCTCGCGATCGCCGATCAGCGCCACGCCGACGCCCGGCAGCACCGCCTGGACCTGCGGGAACAGCGGCTGAACGGGATGGCGGCCGAACTGGCGGCCGAACTGGCCGACGGCCGGGCGTGCCCGGTCTGCGGTTCCGCCGACCACCCGGCGCCCGCACGCCCGTCCGCGGGCTCGGTCGACCGGGCCCAGGAGACCGCCGCGGAGGAGGCCGAGGGCAGGGCGGAGCGTGCCCGCAAGGCCGCGGAGACCGCCAGACACGAGGCCGAGACCGCGCTGGCCGCGCTGCGCGAACGTTTGCGGGGCCGGACTGGCGAGGAACTCGACGCGGAACTCGCCGCGCTCCGGACGGAGCTGGCGAGCTTGTCCGGACTCGCCGCACGGAAACCGAAGCTGGCCGCGGAGGTGGAGTCGGCGGGCGCGGAGGTCGACGCGCTGACCGACGAGCTGCGTGCCGCCGAGCAGGCCGCGGCCGCCGCCGAGGCGGAGCACGGTGCCCTCGCCAAGAAGGTCGCCGAACGGGCACAGCGGCTGGACGAGGCGCGGGGTGAGCACGCGGACGTCGGTGCCCACCGCGAGCACCTGCTCGGGCTCGTCCGCGCGCTGGACGATCTGGCGGAGGCGCGGGTCGCACTGGAGGCCGCGGCCGGACAACACGCCCAGCGGGAGGCGGAGCTCGCGGCCGCGCTCGAACGCGCCGGTTTCGCGAGTGTGGAGGAGATGCGGGCCGCGGCCCGTCCCGAAGAAGCGGTGACACGCCTGGAACAGAGCCTGGACGAGGCGGCCACGGCGGAGGCCGCGGCCCGGGCCGTGCTCGCCGAGGAGGAACTCGCGGGAATCGGCCCGGACGACCGGGTCGACGTGGAGTCGGCGGAGGCCGCGGCGCGGCTGGCGCAGGAACGGGCGGAATCGGCCGTCGCGACCCTGCGCAACCTCACCCGCCGGGCGGGGGAACTGCGGTCGCTGACCGAGCGACTGGCCGAGGCAGGTGCGGCTCTCCGGCCACGGGAGGAGGAGTTCGCCGAACTCGATGCGCTGACCGACGTCGTCAACGGGCGGGGACAGAACGCGCGGAAGATGTCGCTGCGTTCCTACGTGCTCGCGGCCCGGCTCGAAGAGGTCGCGGTGGCCGCCACCGCGAGGCTGCGCGTGATGAGCCAGGGCCGGTACTCGTTCGTCCACTCCGACGCCGCCGGCGCGCGGGGCACCCGCGGCGGCCTGGGCCTGGACGTGCTCGACGACTATTCGGGCACGGTCAGGCCGGCGAAGACGCTGTCCGGTGGCGAGTCGTTCCTCGCTTCGCTCTCCCTCGCGCTCGGGCTGGCCGACGTGGTGGCGGCGGAGACCGGCGGGGCCCTGCTGGACACGCTGTTCGTCGACGAGGGCTTCGGCACGCTGGACGCGGAGACGCTGGACGTGGTGATGGACACGCTCGACGAGCTCCGCGCGGGCGGCCGCGTGGTGGGCCTGGTCTCCCACGTCGAAGAGTTGCGCCAGCGCATCCCCACCCGGCTGCGCGTGCGCAAGGCGCGGACCGGCTCGACCCTGGAGGTCCGGGTGTGAGTCAGGAAGCCGCGCCGGGGTGGCTCGCGGCGGCTCGCCAGAGGTACATGCCAGCGTAGGAGCGCCAAGGACGCCAGGACTGGGCCTGCCCGGCGAGCGCGGTGATGCCGAGCGCGGTCGCGCCCTTGCGGAGCACCAGGTCGTCGCCGAGCAGCACGTCGGGGGCGCCCAGGACGCGCATGAGCACGTAGTCGGCGGTCCACGGGCCCACCCCGGGCAGGGCGAGCAGCTCCGAGCGCAGCTCGTCGGCTTCGCGGCCGACGTGCAGTTCCACCTCGCCCGAGGCCAGTGCGGCGGCCGCCGAAAGGATCGCGTCGATCCGCCTCCGCGGTCCGCGCAGCACCTCGTGGCCGCGTTCGGCGATCGCCTCCGCGGTGGGGAACAAGGCCGCGTCCCGCCAGGGGAGCGGTTCGCCGAGGGCTGCCACGAGATGCCCGGCGGCGGTGCGCGCGGCGGCCACCGAAATCTGCTGGCCGAGCATGGCCCGCACCAGCAGCTCCGGGCCGTCGACTGCGCCGGGGACGCGCACGCCGGGCGTGGCGGCGACGAGCGGGCCCAGTGCGGCATCGGCTCCGAGTACGCGCCGCACGGCCTCCGGATCGGCGTCGAGGTCGAGCAGGCGGCGGGTGCGGGCGACGGCGCTGCCGAGGTCCCGGACGTCGGCGAGCTGGAGTTCGCAGCGGACATACCCGGCCAGCGGGGTCAGTTCGATGGTGGCGGGGCCGTGGGGCAACCGGAGCGTGCGCCCGTAGCGGCCGTCCTCCGCCCACTCGGCGCCGGGCACGGCTCGGGCGGCCAGGAAGCCGAAGAGGCCATCGGCGTCGAACGGGGGACGATACGGCAGCCGCAGGCTCAGGCGAATTCCGGTGGCGGGGCCGCTGTCCGCGGCCGTCTCGGCCTTCGCCCTGGCGGCCGCGGCGGAGGCCCGCAGCTGGGATGGGGTGCGGGCGAACACCTCGCGGATGGTGTCGTTGAACTGGCGGACGCTGGAGAAGCCGGCGGCGAACGCGACGTCGGTCAACGGCAGCTCGGACAGCTCGATGAGCAGCCGCGCGGAGTGGGCGCGGTGGGCGCGGGCCAGTGCGAGCGGGCCGGCGCCGAGCTCGCTGGTGAGCACGCGCCCGAGCTGCCGTTCCGAGTACCCGAGGCGGCGCGCCAGCCCCGGCACGCCCTCGCGCTCGACGACGCCGTCGGAGATCAGGCGCATGGCGCGGGCGGTCAGATCGGCCCGGAGATTCCACTCGGGCGAGCCGGGCACGGCGTCGGGCAGGCAGCGGCGGCAGGCGCGGAAGCCGCCTGCCTGTGCGGCGGCCGAGGTGGGGTAGAAGCGCACGTTCGAAGCCTTCGGGGTGACCGCCGGGCAGGACGGGCGGCAGTAGATGCCGGTCGTCTTCACGGCCACGATGAACTGCCCGTCGAAGCGCGCGTCGCGGGAAGCGACGGCTCGGTAGCATCGCTCGGCGTCGCGCCAGAGCGCGGGCCGGGCGGGGCCTGCCGGTGCGGTGGTGGCGGTCATGGAGCCGATCCTGCCAGCAGGTCGCGGCCACGACTGGCGGAAATCCGACACGGGGGTGTGGAGGCGCCCGACCGGGTGCGCGGGGTGCGGCCGTAGACTGTTTTTCCGTGAGTCTCACCCTCGGCATCGTCGGGCTGCCCAACGTCGGCAAGTCCACCCTGTTCAACGCGCTGACCCGCAACGACGTGCTTGCCGCGAACTACCCGTTCGCGACCATCGAGCCCAACGTCGGTGTGGTGCCGCTGCCCGACGAACGGCTGGACAAGCTCGCCGAGGTGTTCGGCTCGGAACGCACCGTGCCCGCCGTGGTGTCCTTTGTGGACATCGCGGGCATCGTGAAGGGCGCTTCCGAAGGGGCCGGGCTGGGCAACAAGTTCCTCGCGAACATCCGCGAGGCCAACGCCATCTGCCAGGTCATCCGCGTGTTCGACGACCCCGACGTGGTGCACGTCGACGGCCGTGTCGATCCGTCCTCCGACATCGAGACGATCAACACCGAGCTGATCCTCGCCGACCTGCAGACCCTGGACAAGGCGCTGCCCCGGTTGGAGAAGGAAGCCCGCACCAAGAAGGAGAACCGGCCCGCGCTGGAGGCGGCGCAGCAGGCCAAGGAGATCCTCGACAGCGGACGCACGCTGTTCTCCGCCCAGAAGGAACTGGACACCTCGCTGCTGCGCGAGCTGAGCCTGCTCACCACGAAGCCGTTCCTGTACGTGTTCAACGCCGACGAAGGCGTGCTGACCGACGAGGCGAAGCGTGAGGAGCTGACCAAACTGGTCGCCCCCGCGGACGCGGTGTTCCTCGACGCCAAGATCGAGGCCGAACTGCTCGAACTCGACGACGAGGAGTCGGTACGCGAACTGCTGGAGTCGGTCGGCCAGAGCGAACCGGGCCTGCACGCACTGGCACGCGCCGGTTTCCACACCCTCGGCCTGCAGACCTACCTCACCGCGGGCCCGAAGGAGGCCCGTGCCTGGACCATCCCGAAGGGCGCCACCGCCCCGCAGGCCGCCGGCGTCATCCACAGCGACTTCGAGCGCGGGTTCATCAAGGCCGAAGTGGTCTCCTTCGAGGATCTGACGGCCGCCGGTTCCATGGCCGCCGCCCGCGCCGCGGGCAAGGTCCGCATGGAGGGCAAGGACTACGTCATGGCCGACGGCGACGTGGTCGAGTTCCGGTTCAACGTGTAGCTTGACCAAGAAGGCGTGACCGTGTCGGAAGCCCGCGAGGCTTCCTGCACGTAGCGCACCTGGCCACGCGGGTCCGACTTCAAGTCGGCCCCGGCCAGCGCTGAACCCGCCAACCGGGGCCTCCGACGGGATGGAGCCCCGCCGTGAACGAACTGTCTGCCAGCCCCGGCCATTTCCGCCCCACGTGGACGTGGAGTGCCCACGGTGTTCCTGATCAACCGATCACTGTCTTGGTGGCGTCGTGGTCCAAGGTCCGGACCCGCGCACTGCTCGCCAGGCACGCTGGCTCGGAGCAGCCCGATGCCGAGGATCTGTTTGCCGAGCTCGCCTACGGCGCGCGAATTGTCCAGGAGGTCATTTCCGGCCGCTGGTGCGTGGTCGCTGAACTGCTGCGAATCGGTGCTGTTGACAGCTGGGCACAGGTAGCGATCGCTCTTGGCCTCACTGAAACCGAAGCCCGTGACGGCTTCCATGGCTGGATCGCGGGCCAAGTCGACTTGCGCCGCCGGACCGGCGCGATCGGGATCAGGGATGCCGAGGCCGAGGAGCTGTACGCTCTGTCCGAGGCGGTGGCCTGGTGAGCGTCGAAGCAATCCACTGGGCGCTCAACATTGCTCCGATCCCTCGCGACCGGCGCGATGCTTCCAGCCTGGCAATCGTGCTGGTTGGACTCGCCAACCACGCTGACCCGGCTGGGCGGAACGCCTTCCCGTCCCTGAGCAGGCTGGCGCAATGCGGCTGTCCGAGCGGTCGGTCCGCTATGCCTTACGCGGCCTGGAAGACCTCGGCCTGATTCGGCCCTCCGACCCGGGAATCGTGGCTGCTTATGTGAAGCGGGCCGACCGGCGGCCGAACGGCTACGACCTCGCTGTGGAGCGTTCCGAGGTTCCTGTGGACAACTTGGCCGACGAGGGGCACAGCCTGCCGCCCGTCAAGCAGGACGAGGGGCAAACACTGCCGCGACGAGGGGCAAATAACGACACCACGAGGAGCAAAGCTTGCCCCCAAACCATCCTTAACCGTCCAGGGAACCGTCCCACGCGCGAGCGCGCGCCCGAGACACGCTCGCCGCTACCGCCGCCATGCGGTCAGTGCGATGCCCGGCCTGGCGATCCGGTTTCCGCGCGTCTCGTGTGGCTGGATGGTGACCGTGATCAATCCGTCCTCTGCCCGCGCTGCCACCCTGCGGGAGGTGCTCGGTGACCGTCGCCAACAGACAGCTCATGGCTAAGGTGCGTCAGGCTCAGGAGGCAGCTCGCCAGGCTGGCCAACCCGCGCCAGGACGGCCGACGCTGGTGAAGCTGACGGGTGCAACCGATCACGCGGTCCGCACGGTCCTTACCGAGATGGCGGCCGAGAACGGGCGCGCTGGTGTGTCCGCGGCGAATCAGGATCGCCATGCTGGCGAACGATCGGTCAGAGAACCCAGCGTCGACGTGGAAACCCATCCCGACCCCAGCGGGCAAACCGCGACAGCTTTAGCCACAGCTGGCGATGCTGTTTCGCCAGTCGTCGATGAGATCGCCATGCCTGGCGAGCGCACGCCAAAGCTAGCTCCTACTGGCGGCCGATTGGTTGCGTGGGCCGGGTTTGTGTTCGGCTCGGTGATGTCGATCGCGGCGAACGTGTTGCACGCGTGGCTGCCCGCAACTGACGAACCGCCGGGTTGGTCGCCGGGGCTTGCTCCGCAGATCGGGGCGGCCGTATGGCCGGTAGGGCTGATGCTGGCTGTCGAGGCGCTGTCTCGAACTGCCTGGCCCAAGGGCTTCCTGTGGAGTCTGGCTCGCTTCGGCGGTGCCGGGGCGGTCGCGATGGGTTCGGCCGTGATCT
Organism: Amycolatopsis cynarae; assembly: GCF_026802195.1. Lineage (NCBI taxonomy): Bacteria > Bacillati > Actinomycetota > Actinomycetes > Pseudonocardiales > Pseudonocardiaceae > Amycolatopsis > Amycolatopsis cynarae. Next base: position 525,984 of record NZ_CP113836.1, read on the forward strand.
CCTACGGACACCTGCGTGGCCTCTTGCTGGCGTGGCACTACGGACCGCCGGCGGCCGCGGTGGGGCCGCTGGTGCTCGATGGCTTGATGGTGGTGTGCGGTTTCGCGCTGCTGGCGATGAGCCGCCCCAGGGCTGGCGAGGCTGGCGGTGATCGCCGATGACGTCGACCGAGCAGGACGACGAGATGGCTGTGCTTCTAGGCTCTGTCATGTTTTCCGTGTAAGCCACGGATGGAATTGATCCTTATTTTACTGTAGTGGTATCCGGCCTGGGAAGAGAGCAACCAGCGTGTTCAACGCCTGTTTCCATCCCCATGTCCCGGTTCCCGACGGCCCACCCCGATGACTCGTGATGTTCCGCAAACCGAGATGCAACAACTTCATCGCCGCGCCGTCGCTATCGAAATGCCCACGGTTCTTCGTGAGCTTCCGCAACTGGAAGTTGATGTTCTCGATCAGATTCGTAGTATACACCACCCGCCGCAACTCGGCGGGATAATCGAGGAATGGGGTGAACTCGTTCCAAGCGTGGCGCCATACCTCGACCGCGGCGGGGTATTGGGTGCCGAAATCCTTGTCGAACGTTGTGAGCGCGATCTCGGCGGCCTCGAGAGTGGGGGCGGTGTAGATCGCGCGCATCCCGGCCGCGACCTTCTTCCGGTTACCGTAGGAAATGAACCGCATCGCATTGCGGATTAGAAGGTGGCCGACCACATTGAGAACCGGATCAAGTCCGGCAAGCTGCGATTCCGAGACCCTCCCTTCGGCGCGGTACCTGGCGCAGGAGTACAGCGTGTCGCTGGGAACAGCGCGGCACGCCACACAGTTGCCGCGAGACCGAGGGCTGGTTCAGACGATCAAGTCGAAAGGCACATACGTGATGTGGAAGCCCGATCAGGAAGTCGGCGAGCCGGGCCGGGAGATGGCTTAGCTGAACGGACCTGTGCGGCCCTGGGCGAGGGATCGAGCGGACGGCCTACCCGTACTCGCGGCTGGGCCGCCTTCGTCGTGGCACCTCCGGCGTTGAGGGCACACCCGATCTCCTGAACAGGTTGCCCGCGCTCGGCTCGCTCGACAGAATGGCAAGCACTGTCCGTAGCTGAGGGGGAGCGAATGGTACTGGACGGTCCAGGCTTTCATGTCGATGTCGACAAGGTGGACGAGGCCGCGCGCGGGATTCATGACAGCGTGGAGGACCAGCGCAACTTCGAGCTGCGCGGGTTGTGTGGCGATCCCGAGTTGTACGGCCACGACAAAATTCACGATGCTCTGATGGACCTGTGCGTCCGGTGGAGCGACGGTCTCGACATCTTGACCAGCGACGCGAGCACGATCGGCGATGCCCTGTCGAAGGTGTCGCAGGCATATCGGGCGGTCGACGACAACGCGGCCCGGTCACTGCCGAAAGACCCCGGTATGGGGGCCGTGGATGGTGGCTGAACTGGGCGAGACCCAAGATTCGCGACAGTTGGTTCTGGGCCAACCGGAGGCGATCGACGAGAACGTGCGCGTGCTGCGGGCCCGCGGTGATCGCGCGAACCAGGCTGGCGAGGGTCTGCTGGCCATTGACACGGGAGCTTGGGAAGGCCCGGCGGCGCACGCCTTCCAGGACAAGTTCAGCTACGAGCCGGGCAAATGGTTCGACGCGGCCGATGCGCTTTCCGGGGCCGCCGAGGTACTTGCCCGATACGCGGACACCCTGCGGTGGGCACAAAGCCAAGCGATTGAGGCCGTCGACCTGTGGAACCAGGGGCAGGCCGCGAGCCAGCAAGCACGAGCGGCGCACGACATTGCGGTCGCGCAGGCCAGCGCGAACAACCAGCCAGCGCCGCCGTTCAGCGATCCCGGGGAATCGAGCCGTCAGGCCGCCAAGGACATCTTGAACCGAGCCCGGTCTCAGCTGAATGAGGCTGGGGACTCGATCGCGGGTTTTCTCCGCGACTACGCCGCCGCAGCGCCGCAAAAGTCGAGTTGGCTCGAGGATGTCGGCGACTTCCTCTCCGACGTCGGCACGCACATCGTCAACGACGTGGCGTCGTTCGGAAACGTGCTCCTCCAGCACCCAGGAGACGTGGTTAGCGCACTTGGTGGGCTCGGGCTCACTGTGGTGAGTAGCGCGGGCATGGCGGGTGGCGCTGCGCTCACGGCGACCGGGGAAGGCGCCGTCATCGGTGTACCGGCCATGAGTGTGTCCGCGGTCGGTGCTGTGGAGGGCACGGGCATGATGGCCGCTGCCATCGGCGATCTCGCTGCGCACGCCGGCGGCGACGATCGGGTCGAGGTGGTCAAGCCCCGCCACGAGCCGAGTACGCCCACCAAGACCGACCGGCTGAAGGAACACCTCACCGACAAGGACCTCGAGGGTGCCCGGCGGGAGCTCAACGGCGAGGTGGTCAAGGAGAAGAGCAGTGGGGTCCCCTACGATCACATTGACGAAGTCCAGAACGCGCAACGGGGCCTCGTCAAGCAGATCAATCGGCTCAAGCAACAGCTCAGTGACTCACGCCTTGCACCGGAGAACCGCCCGGCCCTGGAGGCCGAATTATCCGAGGCCAGCCGTCTGCTGGACTACAGTGAACAATTCGTTCCGCGTGGCTGACCGGCCGGAGCACCGGTTAAGATTGCCATGGTGAAGGGGAGGCAGGCGTTGGCGGAGCAGGAAGTCCGAGAAGATCTCTCGGTAGAACAGATCGAAGATGATGATTGGGGGGACCCTCCCGTCGATTCGACCTACCTGATCCGGACGATCCACGAAGTGCGGCGCAAGCCGATCGGGTTGCTCACCGCCGAGGATTTGCGCATCATGCTGGGACAGCAGGTAGGTGTCGACATCTTGGCCCCACGCGCGCTCGCCCGGCTGGAGCGAAACCCGTTGCTGGAAGGTGACTTCTACCCGGGTGATGTCCTGGTGAGCGTCGTTCGACTTCCTGAGTCATATTGGCGCAGGCACCCCAGCGAACTGGTGAGAATCAAACGGATCATCGAGGCTCTGCGCGAACTTGACGATCCTGATGCGCAGGACGAAGACCTCGAGAAGGACATCGAAGAGTTCCTGGGGCGCGTCAAGGGCTAGCGTGTCGGCCCTATGCTCCGCCAGCTTTCCATTCGATTGTGACGGACTCGGGGTCGAATGCTTTGCGGCCGCGAGCGGCAGGCGCGATCGCGACCGTGCACAGAGCACCCACGGCGCTGCGGCGGATCATCAGTGGGGCGCTGTCGAATGCGGCCACCGGGTCGGCTGCTGACAGCGTCGATGCCGCCGCTCTGCCAGTGTGCAGGCGTGCCTGCGCTCGTTGATCACGTTCTCGTCACGTGACCGCTTGTACTCGAAGATCACCGGTGAGCCGGTCTCATCTATGCCCAACGAATCGATGCGACCGCGGTGCTTTGCGCCGGTTGAGTACTCTGAAGCCAGGAAACGCACTCCGAAGAGCGTTTCCATGTTGACCTCGATAGTTCGCTGCAATTGACGTTCCAAGGCAACCGAACTGCCCGACAGTTCGAGAGCCTTGCCTGCCTCGATTCTGAACAGTTTGAGGTCGCTCATCGGTGTCGTTGCCCTCCCTGCGCGGTCGACCAACTGGCACGTTAGCAGGTATACGCAGTCTATTGCTGCTTCCGGGTGCGCGGTGTGTTCACGAGCGCGGTCGAAAACGCGGACACCGCCGCTCGTCCTGCGGAGGGGGACTGTGGCAAGCCGATCGTCTCCGCCATCAAAGGCGAAGCCATGGGATCAGGGCTTGCGACCGGCTTGCTCGCCTCAGCCGCGACCCCCGCCTTCGAAGCCTCCAGCGTCTTCGAGGCTATGAGCTTCTTCGGAACCGATCTCGCGGAGGCGCTCACCGCCCAAGTCGAGAACCGCCCACCGAATTTCGCCGAACCGCTTCCCTGGTAACAACCATGCGGCGCGTCGAGCGGCCCCGCCGTGCCGCTCAGACACCCGCGATCCGTGCCTTTGCCGCTCCCTATCTTGCACCGAGCCGGCGACGCGCGGCACCGCAATCCCGCCGAACCCGGGGAATCACCAAGAGGCCAGCGAAGATCGACACGTCATCCGTGCTGAGACCCTACAGGAGTTGTAGAGTCTCACGGCTTGCTTCATTTTCACCGAGCATGTGGCCCGTGACTCCCGGACGAGCGCTCAGCGCCTCGTCTCATACCTGGTCAGCAGCACGCCGCCGGGAAACGTCCGCGTCTCCACCGGGTTCAGGTTCACCCAGTTGTCCAGCGCGGTGAAGAACGGCGTGCCGCCGCCCACCAGGACCGGCACGGTGACCAGCACGTACTCGTCGATCAGCCCGGCCCGCATGGCCGCCCCGGCTAGCGTCGCGCCGCCGATGTCCATCGGGCCGCCGTCCTCGGCCCTGAGCCGGGTGATCTCGGCGACCGCGTCGCCGGTGACCAGGCGAGTGTTCCAGTCGACCTTGTCGATCGTCGAGGAGAACACCACCTTCGGCATGTCCCGCCACAGGCGCGCGAACTCGATCTCCGCCGGGGTGGCGTTGGGCTGCTGGTCACCGGTCGGCCAGTAGGAGCTCATCGTCTCCCACAGCTTGCGCCCGTACAGCGACAGGCCGCTCTCCCGCACCTGCTCGGTCCAAAACTGGAACAGCTCATCGCTCGGCACGCTCCAGCCGATGTCGTCGCCGGCCGCGGCGATGTAGCCATCCAGGGTCACGTTCATGCCGTAGCTCAGTTTCCGCATGGCGCCAGCCTTCCGTGAGTCGGTCTCACATGTACAGACCAGCGTGGCACGAGTTGAACACTGGAGAACGTTCCGCCGGTTGCTGGATCTGCTGCTGGCTCCTGGCCGAGGCGCAACGTCTCGGCGTGCGCCGGGTGGTGCTCCTCGGCTCGGCCATCATGCTGCCGAACGCCCCCAGCGCGCTGGAACTGGCCGCGCACGCAGGTGCGGGCCCGGCCCGGGTGGGTCGTGCTGTGCGCGTCCGGGTTCATGCAGAACTTCCTGAGTCCGCGCCCGCTGGGCGAGCGGATCCGGCGGCACGGCGAGATCCGCACCGCCGCCGGTGACGGCAGGCTGGGCTGGATCGACGCGCGGGACATCGCGGCCGCCGCCTCCGGGGCAGCACCGCGGTGCTGGACCTGACCGGCCGTCCGCCCCGAATCCGTCCACGAGCACGCGAGCGAGTGGGCAGACGACGGGCAGCCCGAGCGTTGATCCGGTAGCGATGCACACTGTCCTCAGTGGACACCTACGGCAAGGCCAGGTCAGGCGCCGTTGAAGGGCAGCGTCGGGTAGCAGGGAGGGGTGGTCGCGTGCGCCGGGTCGAGCGCGTTGAACACCCAGCGCGCGGCGATCGAGTCGAACGGGATGCTCAGGTGGTCGGCGCCGACCAGCGGGCAGTGGTCCTGCAGGAGGATGTTGTCCACACCGGCCCCGTTGAGGAAGGCCGTGGTGTAGGGGGTGGCGATCTCGTCCCACCGCGACTGGATCACCGTGTAGTGCACGCCCGGCTGTGTCTCGCCACCCGCGTTGAGGTCGGTGATGAACGGTGAACCGACGACCTGCTGCTGGATCGCGGTGCCGAGCAGCAGCCCCAGCAGTTCCGGCACGCCAGGCAGTTTTGCCAGCCCCAGCGCGGTGGAACCGTGGTTGCCCGGCGACAGGCCGATCAGCGTGCCGACCTTCGGCGCGCCGCCGAGGTACTTCAGGTAGTAGCGCGGCATGGTGCCACCCTGCGAATGGCCGATCACGTCCACTTGGGACGCTCCGGTGGCGGCCAGCACCTTGTCCACGAAGACGCCCAGCTCCGCCGCGGAGTTCTGGATCGGCCCGACACCGGCGGTCTTCGATGCGCCGGGGACGCCAAGGTGGATGCCCTCCACCTGGCCGTAGTTGAGGGCGAAGACGCAGTAGCCCGCGTTGGCCAGCAGCGGCGACAGCGCGAACCAGTTGAAGGTCATGTTCTCCAGCGTTCCGTGCACCAGCACCACCGGGCGGGGATGCGCGGAACTCGGCTTGCAGGACCAGTCGTTGGCCCCGGGCGGCGGCGTGTCGGGATGTGCCGCGGCGTAGGCGAGTGCCGCCGCCGACGAATAGACCACCGGAAGTTCGGCCCGCTCCCCGGCCGAGGCCGGTGTCGCGGTGACCGCACTCAGCGCCAGGGCGGTGGCCGCGCCCAGCGTGAACAAAGTGGACAGCATCCTCGGGATTCTCATTGCTGTGTTACCTCCGTCAGGCGTCGTTGCCCGCTGGCGGTCAAGGCGGATCCCCCAGCATTCGCGGAAAGTCAGGTCATGCGGCCGGTGACCACCGGCAGGATCATCTCCGTGGCGAACGCCCGCAGGCGCCGCCGGTCGTCGAAATCGACGAGTTCGCTGGGGAACATCACGTACGCGAAGGCCAGCCGGATCAGGAGTTCGGCCAGCCGCTGATCGGCGCCGGGCCTGGCGACCGCACCGGGGTGGTCCTCGCGCAGGCGGCTCGCCACGAACTCGCGGGCCAGGGTCAGCGGCGACGGATCACCCTGGCGCAGCAGTTCGACCAGATGCTGCGGTTCGGTGCGCACCAGGCGTTCCAGCCAGGGGTGGCGTCGTGCGGTCCGCACGCACAGCGTGAACGCCTCGACCACGCGCTCGGCCATGTCCGGGATCGCGTCGAGCCTGCGGTCGGCCTCGGCGAGGAAACGGGACACCTCCCGCTCCCGCAGCCGGCTCAGCACGGCCTCCTTCGCACCGAACCGCCGGAACACGGTGGCGCGGCCGACCCCGGCCGCCTCCGCGATGTCGTCCATGGTGGCGCGAGCCGGACCGTAGGCCGCGACCGCGGACAGCGCCCCGTCGAGGATCCGCTCGTCGGTGGCATCGATGCCGGGGGAATCCCGCGCGGCGCGAAGCAGCCGTTCCAGCGTTGTTTCCGCCACGGCCACCCCCAGTGAGACTCGATGGACTCAAAGAGTATCAGCAGGATCGCAGTTGGCAAGGCTGCTGATCCACTCTTCCGGTCGGGGATTGTCAGGAGCCCGGCCTGGCAGGCCGCGGCGCCTTGATCACTGCACGGAAGTATTGAGGGACAAAAGCTTGCCGCCCAACCGTCCTTGATCTTCCAGGGCCACGCGCGAGCGCGCGTGGCTACGCTTTCCGCGTGGATTCGGATTACCAGTACCGATTGACCTTCCGTGCGCTTGCCGCGGAGGCTCGGGAGTGCGAGGCATTGCGGCACGCCTCGGCTCTGGCCGAATGGGTCGGAACGGGGCGGCAGTTGACGGCCAAGAAGGTGCTGCGTCCACCTGATGTTCCCGAGGCCGGTCGCGTCCTAGGCGTCGCGGTGCCGCAGCGGGTGCGTACCGCGGCCGATGTGCCGAGCCTTCATCGTGCGTGGACGGCGGCGGTGGCAGCCGGGCTGCTGGAGGTTCGGCGTGATCGGGCCGTGCCCGGCCCGGCACTGCCCGGGTGGCGATCCGCTGCCGACGACGAGGTGGTCGACAACTGGGCGCGGGCGTTGGCGGCAGCACTCGCGGACACGTTCGACGATGGCGGGGACGGAGCGGGGGCCCTGGAGATCGGACGGCGGGCACTGACGGTGCTGGCCACTGATCCCACGCCGGTCGGCACCGAACTGCCGACGGCGATCAACTGGGCGATGCTCAACGGGAGTCGAACCCTGTATCGCACCTATCGCGATTCCGAACGGCACCCAGCCGAGGTGGTTCTCGAGTTGCTGGCCGCGTTCGCCGCCGTGACCGGCGAGGGCGGCCAATGGCGGATCAGTCCGCTTGGCCGTTCGGGGCTGCAGATCCTCGACTCCCGCGGCGTGGAGTTGCTCGCTGCATCCGGTGCGCCTGCCGGGACCGGCGGGGTATTTCAGCTCAAGATCACCCCGTCGCGGATGCGACCGGCGTGCTGGCGAAGGGTGCTCGTGCCGGCATCGGCCACGCTCGGCAAGCTGCATGCGATCATCCAGGTCGTCTTTGCCTGGAACGATGATCGTTTGCATTCGTTCCAGGTCGGCCCGCGCCAGTACGGTAACCCGTTCTTCAACATGCCGTACAACGAGGACGAGACCACGCTGGCGGAGGTGTTCGACCGCGGCCGCACCTCAATCTCCTACGTCTACGGCATCGAAGGGAACCCGTACCACGACATCGAACTGGAGAGACTGGTCGAGCCGGATCCGGCCACCAGCTACCCGGTTTGCGTGACGGGTCGCGGCGAAGCGCCGGTCGAAGACGGGCCCGACCGGACCCCCTTCGACCGGGCCGGCATCAACGCGCGACTCGGCCGACTGGAGTCCTTGGAGGACGCGAGGCGACTACGCGACGACGTCGAAGTCATTCTGGTCGACGCCCAAGGCGAAGCGGAGGAAATGACGGCGTTCCGTACCGTGCTGGAGGAGGAGGTCTCCTTCCCGGTTCCCGCCACGCTGCAGGGCGCATCCGTCACGGTCGTCGGGCTGACCGAGGACGACGCCGCGCTCGAGCTTCGTGCCCGGTGCCAGGGGAAAGACGCGGAGGACACGGTGTCCTTCGCCGATCTGGAGTTCCGTCAGGGCACCGTCGAGGCCTGGCTTCAGGCCGGCTACCTGGCCTATCTCGGCCGAGAAGGCGGTCCGCTGACCCGGCCCCCCGGCTGGGATGGCCTGTACCGGTGAAGGCGGTGAAGGGCGGTCAATCGCCCGGGAGGAACAGTCTTTCCATGCGGCGGGTGCACGGCCGGGTGTGCCGGACCCGGAACGCGCTGACCTGCGGCCGGGACAAGGGCCACGGGTCGGCCTCGCCCAGGGCCAGTGACACGAAGTCGGCCCACTCCACCTCGTCGGGCTCGGCGTCCAGGTCGATGTCGAGGTCATCCAGTGTCCGGTCCGTGATCCCGAGCGCGGCGGCCACCGCGTGCGGGTCGCCGGTCAGCTCCCACGGGTCCATACCGGGCCAGCCGGACGCGTGGAACAGGGTGCCGTCCGGTAGCCACACGATGTCTTCGGTGTGGGACTCGCCGCAGTCGACCTCCACCCGGCCGACGATCCGCGCATCCGGGTACCGCTCCCGCAATCTGCCCGCCTCGAGCAGCAGCGGCGTGTCGTTGCCGTCGTCGGCCAGCGCGGGGTCGCTGATTCCCAGCACGTTCCCCCACACCCCGGCCAGGACCACGTCGAGATCCGCCCGCTGGACCGGGTACGGCAGCTCGCTCGCGGACCGGGCGCCCAGTTCCTCCAGCACCTCGTCGACCGGGCAAGGACCGGGCGAACTCACGCGCCCGCGCGGGGTCGTTGCCGGGAAGACCCCGGGCGTCCACGCCGAACGGAGGTTGAAGGATCGTGAGGTCGCGGCGGCCCATCGAACCGCGCACCAGGCGATCGGGCGGTGAGGCCCAGCCGATCTCGGTCACGTCGCACACGGTACGGACACTCGGCCGGATCCGTACCGGTATGGCACGATTTTCCGGTGGCCAGTAAACCCGCTACCGCGCAGTTGCGTGACCTCGCGCGGTTGCGCCGTGTCCGTGACCGGATCGACCGGGAGTACGCGCAGCCGCTGGACGTCGAAGCGCTCGCGCGTGGCGCGAACATGTCGGCCGGGCACCTCAGCCGCGAGTTCCGGCTCGCCTACGGCGAGTCGCCGTACAGCTATCTGATGACGCGGCGGATCGAGCGTGCGATGGCGCTGCTGCGCGCCGGTGAACTCAGCGTCACCGAGGTGTGTTTCGCGGTCGGCTGTTCCTCGCTGGGCACGTTCAGCACCCGTTTCACCGAACTGGTCGGCGTACCGCCCAGCGTCTACCGGAGGCAGGCGGCGGGCGCGACGGAGGGCATGCCGCCGTGCGTGTCGAAGCAGGTGACCAGACCGGTCAGGAATCGAGAAGCGCCGGTCGCCGGGCCGAAGTTAGCGTGAACGGCATGGAGATCAGCATTCACGAAACGTTCCTTCCTCACGACGATCCGCAAGCCGCCCTGCGCTTCTACCGCGACACCCTCGGCTTCGAGGTGCGCAACCAGGTCGAATACGGCGGGATGCACTGGATCACGGTCGGCCCTCCCGGCCAGCCCGGCACGTCCATCGTGCTGTTCCCGCCCGCCGCCACCCCCGGCCTCACCGACGACGAGCGCCGCACCGTCACCGAGATGATGGCCAAGGGCACCTACGGCATGATCAACCTGTCCACCAAGGACCTCGACGGCGCCTTCGACCGGCTGAGGGACGGCGGCGCCGAGGTCGTCCAGGAGCCCGTCGAGCAGCCGTACGGCAGGCGGGACTGCGCTTTCCGTGACCCGGCGGGCAACCTGATCCGCATCAATGAGCAGCGCTGAGCTACCGGCGGGTGCCGAGCCCCGCTCCCGCGGCCGGCGTCGTCTTGACACCGAGCACCGGCTCACCCACGACATCGACGTCTGGGTGGCCAGTGCTTCGGCGGGCGGCGCGGCGCACCTGGTGCCGCTGTGCTTTCACTGGGACGGCGAGGCGCTGCTGGTGGCGACACCGGCGGACAGCGTGACCGGCAGGAACCTGGCCGCCACCAGTGCCGTTCGGCTGGCGCTGGGCCACACCCGCGACGTGTCCATGATCGAGGGGGAGGTCGAGACCATCGAACTCGACGCGTTGCCGAAGGAGCGGGCCGACCGGTTCGTCGCGCACACCGGTTTCGACCCGCGTGTGCTGAGCACGCCGTACCGCTGGTATCGCATCTCCCCGCGCCGGATCCAGGCTTGGCGCGAGGAGAACGAGATGTCCGGCCGCGAGTTGATGCGTGACGGCCGCTGGCTGGTCTGACGCCCGAAGTGCGGCTCGGAGACTCAAAACGAAGAACGACCGGAAAACCAAGGGAGACAGGATGAGCAGGCGGTCGCCCGCGCCGCACGTCGCCGACAGCCACGACCTGATCCGGGTGCACGGCGCGCGCGAGAACAACCTCGCCGACGTCAGCCTCGAGATCCCGAAGCGCAGGTTGACCGTGTTCACCGGCGTCTCCGGCTCGGGCAAGAGCTCACTGGTGTTCGGCACGATCGCCGCGGAGTCGCAGCGGTTGATCAACGAGACGTACAGCGCCTTCGTGCAGGGCTTCATGCCGACGCTGTCGCGGCCCGACGTCGATCTGCTCGAGGGGCTGACCACCGCGATCACCATCGACCAGCAGCGGATGGGTGCCGACCCCCGGTCCACGGTCGGCACCGCCACCGACGCCAACGCCATGCTGCGCATCCTCTTCAGCCGGCTGGGGCAGCCGCACATCGGCTCGCCGCAGGCGTTTTCCTTCAACGTCGCCTCGATCAGCGGGGCGGGCGCGGTCACCCTCGAACGCGCCGGGAAGACCGTGAAGGAACGGCGCAGCTTCAGCATCACCGGCGGCATGTGCCCGCGTTGCGAGGGGCGGGGCTCGGTCAACGACATCGACCTGACCGAGGTCTACGACGAGAGCAAGTCGCTCGCCGAAGGGGCGCTCAAGATCCCCGGCTACAGCATGGACGGCTGGTACGGGCGCATCTTCAAGGGCTGCGGCTTCTTCGACCCCGACAAGCCGATCCGCAGGTTCACCAAGAAGCAGCTGCACGACCTGCTGTACAAGGAGCCGACCAAGATCAAGGTCGACGGCATCAACCTGACCTACGAGGGCCTGATCCCGCGGATCCAGAAGTCGATGCTGGCCAAGGACGTCGACTCCCTGCAGCCGCATGTCCGCGCCTTCGTGGAGCGGGCGGTCACCTTCACCACCTGCCCGGAGTGCGACGGCACCCGGCTGTCGGCCCAGGCCCGATCCTCGAAGATCGACGGGATCAGCATCGCCGACGCCTGCGCGATGCAGATCAGCGACCTCGCCCGGTGGGTGGCGGCGTTGGCCGCACCGTCCGTCGCGCCGCTGCTGACGGCGCTGCGGCACACCCTCGACTCGTTCGTCGAGATCGGCCTGGGTTACCTCTCGCTCGACCGGCCGACGGGCACGCTCTCCGGCGGCGAATCGCAGCGGGTCAAGATGATCCGCCACCTCGGATCGTCGCTGACCGACGTCACCTACGTCTTCGACGAGCCGACGATCGGTCTGCACCCGCACGACATCCAGCGCATGAACGACCTGCTGCTGCGGTTGCGCGACAAGGGCAACACCGTGCTGGTCGTGGAGCACAAGCCGGAGGCCATCGCGATCGCCGACCACGTCGTCGACCTGGGGCCGGGCGCGGGCACCGAGGGCGGCGAGGTGGTGTTCGAGGGCACCGTCGAGGGGCTCCGAGCGAGCGGCACCGTCACCGGCCGGCACCTGGACGACCGCATCCGGCTGAAGCCGTCGGTGCGGACACCCTCGGGAATGCTGGAGGTCCGCGGTGCCAGTACGCACAACCTGTGCGGCGTCGACGTCGACATCCCGCTCGGCGTGCTGGTCGCGGTCACCGGGGTCGCGGGATCGGGCAAGAGTTCCCTGATCCACGGCTCGGTGTCCGGGCGCGACGGAGTGGTGTCGGTGGACCAGACCCCGATCCGCGGTTCGCGGCGGAGCAACCCGGCGACCTACACCGGCGCGCTCGACCCGATCCGCAAGGCGTTCGCGAAGGCCAACGGCGTGAAACCGGCGCTGTTCAGCGCCAACTCCGAGGGCGCCTGCCCGAACTGCAACGGCGCCGGGGTGATCTACACCGACCTGGCGATGATGGCCGGTGTCGCCACCACCTGCGAGGTGTGCGAGGGGAAGCGCTTTCTGACTTCGGTGCTGGAATACAAGTTCGGCGGCCGGGACATCAGCGAGGTGCTCGCGATGCCGGTGACCGAAGCCGAGGAGTTCTTCGGTGCCGGTGAGACGCGCACACCGGCCGCGCACGCCATCCTCGCCAGGCTTGCCGATGTCGGGCTCGGCTACCTCAGCCTCGGCCAGCCGCTCACCACGCTGTCCGGCGGTGAGCGGCAGCGGCTCAAGCTGGCCACCACGATGGCCGCCAACGGCGGCGTCTACGTTCTCGACGAGCCGACCACCGGTCTGCACCTCGCCGACGTCGAGCAGTTGCTCGGCCTGCTGGACCGGCTCGTCGACGCCGGCAAGTCGGTCGTCGTCATCGAGCACCACCAGGCGGTCATGGCGCACGCCGACTGGATCATCGACCTCGGTCCCGGCGCCGGGCACGACGGCGGCCGGATCGTCTTCGAAGGAACCCCGCAGGCGCTCGTCGAGGCCCGCTCCACCCTCACCGGCGAGCACCTCGCCGCCTACGTCGGACGCTGACCCCCGGCGCCACAGCGAGGGACCACGTGAGGTTCCGCCACCCGCACCCCCACGCAAACCACTTCGATACAGCCTCTAGGGCAGGTCGAACAGGGGGATCTGCTGCCTGCCCGGGTCGAGGCCGAGGATCCGGCGGCATTTGCGGCAGGTGACGGGCGCGGCGGTGGCGACGAGTTCGCCCGCCGCGCCCAGGCCCGACCAGCCCTGGTGGCAGCTGGGGGTGGGCAGGGTGAGCTCGTTGATCCACGGACGCCAGGCCACCCCGTGCACCGTGTCCGAGCGGCCGATGCGCAGGTTCATGCCGGTGAACAACTCGTGCTGGGTGCCGGCGAACCGGACCGGGTCCGTCTGGTGCGCCGGGAACAGCGGAAGCGGCTGGGCGGTCACGTCGACCAGTATGCGCCCGGCGGGGCCCTCGGCGGGTCTCCGACAGGCCGGTGCCGCCGCCTCCCGGAGCGCCGGTCCACAGTGGACGGTGTACGTCACGGCCGGGAGCCGTCAGGGGTGATATCGGGTGTTGGACCGATTCGGTGTGTTTGTGCGATATTCTTCCCCGGTGACCAGAGGATCCGAGGGGGGAGCTTCGATGGGGTACGAGGCGCGGCTCGACGAGGTCATGCGGGGCTTTCAGCAGCAGGCCGCGAAGGCCTCGGAGCTCAAGGCGAAGATCGCCGAACTGCGCGGTCACGGCCGCAGCCCGGACGGCGCGGTCTCCGTCACCGTGGCCCCGTCCGGCGCCGTGCTCGGACTCCAGCTCTCGCCCGCGGCGATGCGCCGTTCGCACACGCAGCTCCAGCAGGAGATCCTGGGCGTCATTCGCCAGGCCACCCAGCAGGCGGCGGCGACCCTGCAGGAGACCGTCCAGCCCCTGCTCGGCGACCGCGCCGAGCAGTTCCGTCAGGCCTTCAACGCCGGGCTTCCCGCCGTGGAGCCCTCCGAGCCGCCTCCGGCGCCGCCGTCCGCCCCGCAGGCCGGTGTGCCCGGTCCGGTCAACCCGCCCAAACCGGCGGCAACAAGACGGAACCGGCAGGCCGCTCCCGAAGTCGAAGACAACGACTTCGGCGGACCGATCCTGAGGTGAGGCGATGACGGGTTACCGCGTCGAGACCGCTGCGCTGGTCGCGCACAGCCAGGGCTCCCAAGAGGCCGCCGGTCATTTCGGCAGTCTCGCGGGCTTGCTGGAACAGGCACGGGTCAGCGACGACTGTTTCGGGCCCATCGGCGAGGTGCTGGCCTTCAAGTACTTCGAGGGACTGGAGGAATGCCGGAACCTGGCCACCCAGGCGCAGTCGTTCCTGACGCAGATCGCCGAGAAGACCAGCACCGCGGCGAAACTGTACGGGGACATGGAGCAGTCCAGCGCCGACGCGCTGGGCAGGTTCAAGGACCTGGCCGACGCCGCGGGCGGCGGGCCAGGCGGCCTGAACGAGCTGAACCACGCCGGGGACGCCCAGCGGAAGAGCGATTTCGAGCAGAACGCGGGCTACGGCAGTTCCTGGGCGAGCACCGCGGGTGACGTGGCGCGCGCGAGCAGCCCGCCGGACGTCGCGATCGCCACCATCAACACCCGGATGGAGCAGCTTCAGCTGATCACCAGCCCGGGACAGGCCTTCCTCGACAACGGGCTGGGCTTTCTCATCGGCATCGTGATCAGCCCGCTGGTCGAGCTGATCCTCGAGCCCGCGATCGGCGACCCGGAGCAGATGCGCAGCACCGCGAAGGGCTGGTCGCAGGTCGCCGAGTGGCTGGACGGCGTGGGCGAGCACGAGACGAAGCGCGCCGAGGCCACCACCCAGGCCTGGCAGGGGCAGGGCGGGGACGCCTTCCGCAAGCAGATGACCGAGTTCGCCGCGGGTTCGGCCGCGCTGGCCGCCGACATCCGGGGCGTGCAGCAGATCCTCGAGATCGCGGCCGATCTCTTCGACGCGTTCGTGGAGATCTGCATCGACATCATCCAGGAACTGGTGATGGGCCTGATCATCGAGTGGCTGGCCGCGCTGGCCGCCTCGTGGATCACCGCCGGTGCCTCGGTGGGGGCGGCGGGCGCGACGACGACCGCGGAGGTCGGCATCACCGGCACCCGGCTGGGCATGAAGGTCAAGGGTCTGCTCGGCAAGCTCAAACCGCTGATCGACAAGCTGGAGGAGCTTCTCCGCCAGTTGCGGACCGGACGGCTCAAGCAGGTCGTCGAGCGGATGGAGGGCCTGCGCGACGGCAACATGGCGCAGAAGATGCTGGCTCGGAAGATCGACTCGAACCCGCTCGCCAAGATCCTCACCAAGGCCGACCCGGTGACCGGCGCCTCCAAGACCGGGAACCGGTTCGCGGACGGTGCGGCCAAGCGGCTGGCGGAGCAGATGCGGGGACAAGGGCTCGATCCCGGCGACCTCGCCAACGGTGCCGATGGTTCCTTCGCGCTCACCACCAACCTCAGTGAGGCGGCCCTGCGGATGGCCGGGATGAGCGGTACGACGCACAAGCCCACGGCCATTACCCACGGGATCATGGAGAACGCGCCCGGACTTGCCGTGGAGCAGGGTGTCAAGTACGGCTACAACAAGTCGCAGGACCCCGAGTCCGACGAGGAACGCCGCGCCACCGAAGAGCGAGGGTTCACGCTCGAATGAGCTTCTCCCATCCCCTTGGTCCTGCCACCGTGGCCCTTCCCCTGCTGGACGAACCGGGCGAGCGGCTGCTGTGGGCCACCCGTCTGCGCACGTTCTACTTCGACGTGGACGGGCTGGACGCCCGCGGTGAACCGAAGAAGGGTGTTCTCGAGCGAGCGGCCGGCGCCGTGGGCGGCTCCGTCGCGTTTCTCACCCTCGGAGCGATTTTCGGATTCCCCGACGGGGACTCCGACAAGCCTCCGCCGCCCGAGGTGATCTTCTTCGGGCCTGCCCCGGGATGCCTGGCCCACCAGGCCGCGGGGGAGCTGGGGGAGAGCGGGAAGACCGGCATCAGGTGGGTCTGGGCGCTGTCCACGCACCGGTTCGCCGTGCTCGGGCCCGCTCCGGTCGAGCAGCCCGAAGAGCCGCGGGAGCCGGACGATTCCGTGCTGAAGAAGGCGTTTTCACTGGGCAGGGGGATCGGGAAGGGGCTCAAGGAAGCCGCCAGGATCCTGGCCGACAACCGGCAAAGGTACGGCGAAAACATCGAGGGGGAGCCGATCGCCATGCCGCGGTATTCGGTGCACACGGAGTTTCCGCGTGAACGGATCACCGGGGTCGCGGTGGCCCGGCGGCGGGCCGGGCGGCGGGAGCAGCCCTGCCTTCGAGTGTCTCTTGTGGACGGTTCCGGGGTGGATCTGCTCATGGCCACCACCGATCCCGACGACCTCGGACGCCTGCAGGCGCTCACCAACGGGGTGGGATGAACCATGACGGACCGCATCGCGCACGAGGACTACGAGGTCGTCCACGACGAGCTGACCCGGTTCTGGCTCCGGCCGGGTGAGCGGTTGTGGTTCGGCTGTGCTCCCCTGCGCGGCTACGTGCGGGCGCGCATCGGCGGCGAAACCCGCCTGCCCCATGAACCGCTGAGCGCGATGCCGCCGCTGGAGCTGGGTGCTTCCCGCTGGCCGCTGCCCGCGGAGGGGGTGCTCGAACAGGAGTGGACCGACGACCCCGGCGTGGCCTTCCTGGTGCTGGCGCAGCGCCCGGACCAGGACGCCGTCTCCTTCGGGGACCATTTCGCCCACAGCCGGGGAGAAGCGCGCCTGGCCGTGACCACACACCGGGTGGCGGTGGTGTACACGACGAAGCTGTTCCACCTTCCCGCGCCCGGCGAACCCCTGTTCACCACGTTCTGCGAACTCGATGCCGGTCGGCTCCGCGGCTGCACCGCGCCCTACGTGGGGCGCAGCATCCCGCCGGTGCGGGTGATCCGGGTCGACTTCGCCGACAATTCCGCCCTGCTGCTGCGCGATCCGCTGGCCGCCCGGCGGGTCGGCCGGGCCCCGGCGGCCTGAGTACGGGGAGCGTCACGCGGTACCGGTGAAGATCGCCTTCTGGCCGCCGAAATCGGGCTGGAACTCCAGGCGGAGCACGCCGGGGTCTTCGGTGGCGGCAAAGGCCCACTGGTAGGTGTAGGACTGCCCAGGAGCGATGGTGGTGAGCGGTGGTACGCCGACACCCCGGTCGGCGTCGACGATCGAGTTGGCCGCCTCCCCGTTGAACGTGGCGTTCGGGCCGAAGACCGTCCAGTTGAACTGGTACGGCGTGGTGCCGCCGTTGGTGAGGGTGATGTTCAGGATGATCGAGCGGTCCGGGTCCATGTTCGCGTTCTGCGAGGGGGTGTACGGCGCCGGTGCCTCGACCTGCACCGTGAGCCCGTTCTGCCAGGTGAATCGCTGACCCCAGGTCAGATCGGGTTGCGCGGTCGCGGCGTCACCCGCAGCGACGGTGCCGGAGGCCGCCTTGTCCTTGTGCCTGGTGTGGCCGTTGACGACGGTGGCGATCACCAGGGCGAGCAGTAGCACCAGTGGCACGGCGATGGCCAGCCACCGCAGCTTCCGCCGACGAGCGTGCGGCGGGGTTTGCCCGGTCTGCGGTGCTTCGCCAGGGTGGTGCTCCGGCATGGTGTTCCCTTCACGGTGTGGGACTGGTCAGCCCGTGAAAGTACGGCGGAAACGGAACGGCTGCCGGAGGATGAGACCTCCGGCAGCCGTGCTCCACCCCATCGGGTTTAACCCGAAAAGGGGGTCAGCAGCTCACCAGGACCGCCGTGCCGGCATTGAACGACACGTGCACATGGTCGTAGTGGTTGGCGGTGACGCTGCCGCGGTCCGGCATCGCGGACCACCCGCTGCCGTCGTTGTAGCGCTGCCGCCAGATCACGTACTTCACGCCGAGCCGGTCACGGTTCGCCAGCACGAAATCGGCGAGTGCGTTCCCGGTCGAGGTGTTGACCATGAAGTCGAGGGCCAGTCCCGCCGGATGGTCCCCGGGCTCGGCCCGGTCACCGCGGCCGAGGATCTGGCTCACGGGGAACAGTTTCCTGAGGTAGTTGCCCACCATGGCGGCGTTCGGCTGGGCGCCGTCGAGGTCCGTCGAACAGGCCTGCACGACCTTCGGGGTGGTCGTGGTCGGCGCCACCGGCGCGACCGGTGCGACGACCGCGACGGCAGGAGCCGTCGGATCCGGGGAGGCCTGAGCGATCGGCGCCGTGCTCGATGCCACGGCGGGCGCGGTGGTGGATGCGGTGCTCGACGCCGTGGCCGAGGCCGGCGGCGTGCTGGTGGTCGTCCTCCTGGTGATGGTCGTGGTGGACGACGACGAGGCCGGGGTGCTCGTCGCCGCGCTCGAGGAGGTGCCGTCCGTCGTGGGCGTGCCGGAAGCCGCCAGCAGGGTGCTCGCGGCCGTCGGCAGACTCGCCTGCATGGCGAGGGTGGGTGTGTGGGACTGCCAGGGCCCACCGGTCACCCAGACCGTGAAGCCCAGGAGGAACGCGGCCGTCACGGCGGCCAGCACCGGCAATTTTCTGTTCTTTTTCGCTCTGTGGCGACCCGCCATTTCAGTACCGTTCTCATACTGCGGGTGATTGATCCGTTACCCGCCTGTTATTGTGGAAACCGAACGCAGCGTACGAATGGCACAGGGCGAAGTCACCGGTGAGTGAGTATTCGCACAGATCAACAGTGTGAAAACGCCGCCCCGCGTGAGGTGGCGGGGCGGCGGAAGTGATAGCGGCCGGTCAGGGGGCCGAAATGGCACTCACCGAGCGCAGGGAACCGGCCGCTTTGCGTGCTTTCCGGGAAAGGAACCGGATGGGGTCAGAGAGCGTCGATCACCTCGTCGATCTGCTCGGCGAGCGACGCGTCCTTCCGGGTCAGTCCGCCCGCCGAATGCGTGCTCAGGTGGAAGGTCAGGTTCCGCCACCGGATGTCGATGTCCGGGTGGTGATTGAGGCTTTCGGCGATCTCCGCGATACGGTTGACCGCCTGGATCGCCTGGGTGAAGGTGCCGAGTTCGGCCGTGCGTTCGAACTCCGCGCCCTCGGCGCGGCCGCGCTCCCCGCCGGGGCCCTCCTTGACGTGCCAGTGCGGCAGTTTGGTCAGGGCGTCGGAGATCTCGTCGTCGGTCAGTAGTTCCGCCATGTGGTCCATCGTGGTACGCGAACGGGTACGCTGCACGGTTGCCACGGGAGCCCGGTGTGCGGCCGGGCTGAGAGGCGGGTGGTGCGCCCGCGACCGTTCGCACCTGATCCGGATCATGCCGGCGCAGGGAGGCCCTCGGTTTCCTCGTGCCGGCCACGGCAAGGAGGGCCATGAGAGGCAAGTGGGGCGCGGGACTGGTGCTCGCGCTGGTGGGGGCACTGACCGCGGGCTGTACCCTGATCGGCGGATCGGAGGGCACCACCGGGGGCACCGTCACCCTGGTCACGCACGATTCCTGGGCCGCGCCCCAGCAGGTGCTGGACGCCTTCGCGCAGCAGACCGGGATCAAGATCGCCGTCGTCAAGAAGGGCGACGCGGGAGCACTGACGAACTCGCTCGTGCTGAGCAAGGCCATCCCGATCGGGGACGTCGCCTACGGCGTCGATTCGACCTTCGCCTCCCGCGCGCTGGCCGAGGGCGTCTTCGACTCCTACACCAGCCCGGAGGCCGATCGCGGACCTCAGCGGTACGCCGCCGATTCCGAGCACCGGCTGTCCGCGGTGGACGTGGGCGACGTGTGCCTGAACGTGGACACCGGGTGGTTCGCCGCGAAGGGCATCCCGGCACCGGCGAGCTACGCCGACCTCACCGATCCCCGCTACAAGGACCTGCTCGTGGTGGAGAACCCGGCGACCTCATCCCCGGGGCTGGCGTTCCTGCTCGGCACCGTCGCCCGGTACGGCGAGCAGGACTGGCAGGCGTACTGGACGGCGTTGAAGAACAACGGCGTCAAGACGGTCAGCGGCTGGGAGGAGGCCTACACCCAGGACTTCTCCGGATCTTCCGGCAAGGGGCCCCGGCCGATCGTGGTGTCCTACGCCTCCTCGCCCGCGGCCGAGATCGGTGACGACGGCAAGCCGCGCACGAAGGCCCTGCTCGACACCTGCTACCGGCAGGTCGAGTACGCGGGCGTGCTCACCGGCACCAAACAGCCCGACAAGGCCCGCAAGGTGATCGACTTCCTGCTCTCGCAGCAGTTCCAGGCGACGGTGGCGGACAACATGTACGTCTATCCGTCCCGTCAGGGCGTCGAGCTGCCCAAGGGCTGGGCCGAGGCGGCCCCGCTGCCGCAGAACCCGGCGGCCCTGCCGGGGGCGCGCGTCCAGGAGGGCCGGGAGCGCTGGATCGGGCAGTGGCGTTCGCTGCTCGGCCAGTAGGCCGCGCGGGGCTGGGGCTGCTCGCCCTGGTGCCGCTCGCCTTCCTGGTGGTCTTCTTCGCCTGGCCGGTGCTGGCGATCCTGCGGCGCGGGTTCGCCGGGGACGGGCTGCTCGCGGTGCTCGCCGACGGGCAGACCTGGCGGCTGGCGGGGTTCACCGTCGCACAGGCGACCGCTTCGACCGTGCTCGCGGTGCTGGCCGGACTCCCGGTGGCGTTCGTGCTCGCCAGGGTGCGCCTGCCGTGGGTCGGCCTGGTGCGGACCCTGGTGCTGGTGCCGTTCGTGTTGCCCACCGTGGTGGTGGGGCTGGCGTTCCGGACGTTGTGGCCGGACGGCGGGGTCGTGCCGCTCGTCCTGGCCGACGCCTTCTTCAACGTGGCGGTGGTGGCGCGCACCGTCGCCGGAGTGTGGGCGCACTGGGATGCGCGCGCGGAGGACGCGGCGCGCACCCTCGGCGCCTCGCGGTGGCGTGCCTTCCGTTCGGTGACGCTGCCCGCGCTGCTCCCGGCGATCACCTCCGCGGCGGCGGTGGTGTTCCTGTTCTGCGCCACCAGTTTCGGGGTGGTGCTGGTGCTCGGCGGTGCGCGGCTGCGCACGCTGGAGACCGAGATCTACCTCCGGACCGAGAACCTGCTGGACCTGACCGGGGCGGCCGCGTTGTCGCTGGTCCAGATCGCGGCGGTGCTCGCGGCGCTGGTGGTGGGCGCGGCGGCCCGGCGGCGCCGGGAAACGTCGCTGCGCCTGCGGGCCCGGCGGGAGACCGCGCGGCGGCCCACCGGCGGCGAGTGGTGGGTGGTGGGCGCGGCACTGGCCGTGCTGGGCCTGCTGCTCACCCCGATCGTCGCGCTCGTCGTGCGGGCGCTGTCCACTTCGGACGGATGGAGCCTTGCCGGTTACCGAGCGCTGGCGGGGCACGGCGACGACGGCACGCTCCAGGTCTCGGGCTGGGACGCGGCCGTCCAGTCCCTGCGGACCGCGACTGACGCGACGGTGCTCGCCCTGCTGGTCGGGGTGTCGGCGTCGGTGCTCGTGGTCGCACTGCGGCGGGCGCCGGGCCGCACCGCGCACGGCCTGGCGGAGACGATGGACGCCGCGCTCATGCTGCCGCTCGGGGTTTCCGCGGTCACCGTCGGCTTCGGCTACCTGATCACGCTGGACGCGCTGCCGGGCGAGCTGCGCACCTCCCCGCTGCTGGTGCCGCTGGCCCAGGCGCTGGTCATCATCCCGGTCGTGGTGCGGATGGTGCTGCCCCTGCTGCGGTCGGTCGACGACCGCCTCCGGCAGGCCGCCGCGACGCTGGGCGCGGGCCCGCTGCGCGTGTGGCGGGAGATCGACTTCCCGATGACGGTGCGAGCACTGGTCGCCGCGGCGGGGTTCGGTTATGTGGTCGCGCTCGGTGAATTCGGCGCGACGAGCTTTCTCGCCCGGCCGCAGGCACCCACGCTGCCGGTGGCGATCGCTTCGCTGCTGGCCCGTCCCGGGCAGTTGAACAACCAGATGGCCTACGCCGCGTGCACCCTGCTGATGCTGGTCACCGCGGCGGCCGTGGTCCTGATCGACCGGTTCGGTTCCGGCCGGGTGGGGGAGTTCTGAGCATGGCGCTCACGGTCAAGGGGCTCACCGTGGCCTACCGGTCGTTCACCGCGGTGCGCGATGCCGCGCTCGACATCGCCGACGGTGAGGTGCTGGCGTTGCTGGGACCTTCCGGGTCGGGTAAGTCGACGCTGCTGCGGGCGATCACCGGGCTGGAGCCACTGGTCTCGGGCGAAATCCGCTGGGACGGTGAGGATCTGGCGCAGGTCCCGGTCCACCGCCGGGGTTTCGGCCTGGTGTTCCAGGACGGTCAGCTCTTCCCGCACCGCGATGTCGCGGGCAACGTAGCCTTCGGGCTGCGCATGGACGGCCTTCCCGCTCGTGAGCGGGAGCAGCGGGTGAGCGGGCTGCTGGAGCTGGTCGGCCTGAGCGGGTACGAGCGGCGCCGGGTCACCGAGCTGTCCGGCGGCGAGGCGCAACGGGTGGCGCTGGCCCGGGCGCTGGCGCCGCGGCCGAAGCTGCTCCTGCTCGACGAGCCACTGTCCGGTTTGGACGCCGCACTGCGCGAGCAGCTCGCGATGGAGCTCGCCGAGGTGCTGCGGCGCGCCAAGACCACGACCCTGCTGGTCACGCACGACCAGGAGGAGGCGTTCACCCTCGCCGACCGGGTGGCCGTGCTGCTGGACGGGCGGGTGCGGCAGACGGGCGAGGTGCGTGCGGTGTGGCGGCACCCGGTGGACGAGGAGGTCGCCGCCTTCCTCGGGGTGACGGCGTTCTTCGACGGTGAGGCGGCCGGTGGCGTGGTCCGGTTCCCGTTCGGCGAGGTGGCCCTTGCCGAGCAGGCCCCGGACGGCCCGGTGCGAGTGGGTCTGCGCCCGCACGGGCTGCGGCGGTCGCGCACCGGGACACCGGGTGAGGTCCTGGCCATGGCACACCGGCGTGACCACCTGCGGCTGCGTGTCCGCACCTCGGATTCCACAGTGGACGCAGTGGCCCCGGTGGGTGCGGAGATCGGACCGGGCGATTCGATCCGTCTCGAGCCGGACGCCGACGGGATCGTCCTGATCGGCGGCTGAGGGTTCAGCCCGCCCACATGGCCAGCAGCGCCAGTGCTTCCTCGGACTCGGGCTCGGGCGTGAAGGTGGTCAGCCGCTGCCCGGAGGCGTCGGGCAGGACGAAGTTCTCGAACCGCAGCGTGAGCTCCCCGGCCACCGGATGCCGGAACCGCTTGCGGCCGTGGGTGCGCTCGCGCACGTCCCGCCGGGACCACAGGTCCTCGAAGTCCGGGCTGTTCATGGTCAGCTCGCCGAGCAGCGTGGCCAGCGCCTGGTCGCCGGGGTTCCGCCCGGCGGCGAGGCGGAGCTGCCCCACCGTGGCGCGGGCGACCTCCGGCCAGTCGGCGAAGATCTCGCGGGAAGCCGGATCGAGGAAGGCGAACCGGCCGAGGTTGCGCCGTTTCGCCGGGGTCCGCTCGAAGTCGAAGAACAGGTGCGCGGCGAGGCGGTTCCAGGCGAGCACGTCGAGCCGGTGGTTGGTCACCAGCGCGGGGATACCGGTCATCCGCCGGAGCAGGTCCACGAGTTCCCTGCGCGCCGGGTTCGCCCGCGGCCGGGGCTTCGCGGGCGGGCCGGCGAGGTCGTGCAGGTGGCGCTCCTCGACTTCGTCGAGGCCGAGCGCGCGGGCGAGCGCGGTGAGGACCTGGTGCGATGGCTGCCCGGCCCGGCCCTGTTCGAGCCGGATGTAGTACTCGACGCTGATCCCGGCCAGCTGGGCCACCTCGTCCCGCCGCAGCCCGGACACCCGGCGCCTGTTCCCGGCCGGGAAACCCGCCTGTGCGGGGTCCAGGCGCGCCCGCCGGGAGCGAAGGAACTCGCCCAATTCGTCCACGCCCTCCAGTCTGCCCGGCGGGCGGCCGGAAAGGGTGGCCCTGCCGGTACCAGCAAACGCCGGGCCTGGGAGCGGGGCCGGTACCCGGCCAGCATGGGCCGAGACGAAAGGAGCCGATCATGTGTCACAGCGCCGAGGGCCTGCCGCCCGCCCCGCCGGAGCCGAAGGAGGTGGCCGGGCACGGCCCACTGACGCTGACCTCGGCGGACGGCACCGCCGTTCCCGCCTACTACGCGCTTCCGGCGGGGCCGCCGCGGGGCCGGATGGTGATCCTCCCCGACGTGCGCGGGGTCCACCCGTACTACACCGCACTGGCCCAGCGGTTCGCCGAAGCCGGTTTCGCCACCATCGCGGTGGACTACTACGGCCGCACGGCCGGTGCCGGGGAGCGCGACGATTCCTTCGACTGGCAACGGTATCTGCCGAGCGTGCGGCCCGGCGAAGTCGAAATCGACGTGGCGGCGGCCCTGGCGCACCTGTCCGGCCACACCACGAGCCCTGCCTACACCGTCGGGTTCTGCTTCGGCGGCAGCCAGTCCTGGCGGCTGGCCGCCTCCGGCCTCGACCTGGCCGGGGTGATCGGCTTCTACGGCCGCCCCAGTCTGGT
Source organism: Amycolatopsis cynarae (assembly GCF_026802195.1). Classification (NCBI taxonomy): domain Bacteria; kingdom Bacillati; phylum Actinomycetota; class Actinomycetes; order Pseudonocardiales; family Pseudonocardiaceae; genus Amycolatopsis; species Amycolatopsis cynarae. The sequence goes on from NZ_CP113836.1 coordinate 550,478, forward strand.
CGAGGACGTCGTCGGCAGCGTGACGAAGCGGATGCTGCTCCTCGTCGCCGGGGACGACGAGGTGACCCCGCGCCAGGAGTTCGAGGATTTCGCGGCCCGGCTCACCGAGGCGGGCGCGGACCACGAGATGCGGATCTACGAGTCCGCGCCGCACTCCTTCTTCGACCGTTCTTCCGGCGAGTGGGCGCAGGCGTGCGCGGATGCCTGGCGCCGGATCCTCGACTTCACCCGTCCTTCGTCGTGATGCGGGCGTAGGCGAGGGAAAGCCCGATCGCGATGTAGCAGGCCGCCCGGAGGGCGCCCTGGGCGAGCCCGTCGACGGGCATCGGATCACGCACCACGTCGGCGAGCGCGGGCCACGACTGCGGCAGCAGGAACGGGTGGAGCCAGTCCACCGCCGACAGCAGGAGCAGCACGGTGGAGACCACGGTGCCCGCCAGCACCGAGACCACCACGAGCATCGGGTGCTCGGTGCAGGCGGACACGGCCAGCGCCACCGCACCGATCGCCCACATCTGGAGGGTCACCCAGCCCGCCGCGACGGCCAGCCTGCCCAGGGTGTCCACAAAGGACAAGGTGGTGCCGGAGAGGGTGAACAGGGAGCCGGTGCCGTTGATCACCAGCCCGGTGACCACCCCGACGATCGTCATCAGCACCACCGCGGTGAGCGTGAAGGTGGCCATGCCGAGCGCCTTCACCGCCAGCAGCCGTCCCCGGCCCACGGGGGCGAGCAGCCAGCCCCTCAGTGTGCCCTGGCCGGCTTCACCGGCCAGGGCGTCCGCCGAGGACATCGCCGTGGTCAGCGGGAGCAGCAGGTTGAGGGTCATGGTGAGCGCGGCGATCGGCAGCACCAGTGCGTTCCCGGCGGCCACGGTGAGCAGTCCGTCGGCGTTCCCGCCGCCCCCGGCGCCCGAGGAGCGGGCCACGGCCAGCCCGATGCCCGTCACCGCGGGCACCAGCGCCAGCAGCCCGAGCACGATCAACGTGCGGGGGCGGCGGTAGATCCACCGCAGTTCGGCCCGGTAGAGCCGGGCCAACGGCACGCGGGTGCGCGCGAGCACGCGCGGGGCCGCCGGTGTTTCGGTCAGCGTCGACGCCGTCATGCGTTCACCTCGTCCACTTCGGGCAGCCCGCCGGGCTCCGCCTCGTGCTGCGTCAGCCGGGCGAAGAGGTCCTCCAGCCCGGTGCGTTCCCTGGTGGCCTCGTGCACCGCGATCCCGGCCCGCACGAGGGTGGCCACCACCTGCGGCGCCTCGGCCGTGGTCAGATCGGCCCGCACGCCCTCCGGCGTCAGCTTGGCCGGAATCCTCGCCGCCCGCAGCGCCTCCAGTGCCCTGTCACCGTCCGGTGTGGACACCACGAGCCCGCTGCTGCCCGCCTCCAGCAGCACGTCCAGCTCGCCCTGCGCCACCACGGTGCCGTCGTGCAGCACGGCGACGTGCGTGCAGGTCGCCTCGACCTCCGTGAGCAGGTGCGAGGAGACCACCACGGTGACCCCGTCCTCGTGCAGTTCGCCGATGATCTTGCGGATCTCGCGGGTGCCCGCCGGGTCCAGCCCGTTGGTGGGCTCGTCGAGCACCACCATCCGGCGCGGCACCAGCAGCGCCCCGGCCAGGCCCAGGCGCTGCTTCATGCCCAGCGAGTACCCCCGGTAGCGCCGGTGGGCGGCGCCGGTGAGCCCCACCCGGTCCAGTGCCCGCTCCACCGCCTTCGGAATGTCCGAAGAGGACAGCCGGGGTTCGGCGGCCGCCATCCGGTACAGGTTCTCGCGCCCGGACAGGAAGGGGTGGAAACCCGGCCCTTCGACCAGCGCGCCCACGTCCGGCAGGGCCTTCTCCGCCCCGTCGGGCATGCGGTGACCCAGCAGTTCCACCTCGCCCTCGGTGGGGCGGACCAGGCCGAGCAGCATCCGGATGGTGGTGGTCTTGCCGGACCCGTTGGGCCCGAGCATGCCGAGCACCGCCCCGGCGGGCACCTCCAGATCGACCTGGTCCACCGCGACCGTGTTCCGGTACACCTTGCGCAGCCCCCTGGTCCGCGCGGCCAGTGCCCCGGCCGGGGCGGGCGCCCCCTTCGAGACGCCCGCCCCGTTCCGCACGTCGTACGAGGTGCTCACTTCGCACCCAGCGCGTCGATCAGGACCTGCTCCGGCACGGCGCCCGCGGCGAAGCGGCCGTCGTCGGTGATGAGGGCGGTGCCGACGTTCGTGCCGATCACGTGGCCCGAGCCGAACGCCCCGGTGACCGGCTTGCCGAACCGGTCGAGCAGCGCCTTGGGGTCGGCCTGCCTGCCCCCGTGGCCCTTGCCCTGCTGCGGCGTGACCGCATCCGCCCGGAACTTGCCGGTGATCACGGTGTCCCAGCCGTCGCCGACCAGCTTGACGGCGTCGATGGCCTTGTTCTGCTCCGGCGACTGCGGCGTCTGCTCGACGACCTTGGCGCCCTGCGGCGGGGTGAACTGGAACTCGCTCGCCGGCTGCGCGGCGAACTCGATGTCGCTGAAGCCGACCTCCAGCGCCGGGTTCGCGGACCCGTAGGCCAGCACCGACAACCGCAGCGGAACCCGCTTTTCGGCGTCCACCGCGATGCGGACCTCCCGCAGCAGGGTGCGTTCCGTCGGCTTCGGGGTCAGCACCAGCTCGTAGGCGGCCCGCCCCGCGACCCGGGCGGTGCCGTCCACGGTGACCGTGCTGCTTTCGCGGACCTTCGCCAGCAGCTGGGTGGCGATGGCCGCCGGGTCGCTCGGGACGTTCGGTGCCGTTTTCGCCGCGTCGGGGTGCCGCAGGGCCTCCGGCGGCACGGTGATCCTGGTCGCGGTGTTGTCCTTCGAGGTGTACAGCCAGACCGTGTCCCCGTTGTGGACCACCGTGGTGTCCGAGCCGCCCTGCTCCAGCGACAGCTTGTCGTTGCCGTTGCCGTCGTTGTAGACGCGGGCGGCGTCGATGTTCAGGCTGGTCCCCCCGGGCAGCGTGGACACCGGCAACCCCAGGTTGTTTTCGACCTTCACGGTGCCGTCGAGGGCGGGCGTCCGGGTGCTGAGCACCGACTGCACCAGGTCCTCGGCGCTGACCGCGGGCAGCCGGGGCGCGGGGTCCGCGGTGGCGGGCATCGCCAGCCAGGCCAGCCCGGCGATGCCGAGCGCCGAGCCGGTGACGGCGGCGGTGAGGGCCTTCGTCTTCGGTTGCATCGATCTCTCCCTGTTTCCGGCGAGCACCAGTGTGCTCTGTCCCCGCCGATGACGCTCCCGCATGCGACCTGAGATCGGACTGAGATGCTGAGAAAGCCCTGAGATCATGTTCGTTTCCGGCGCAGGTGGCGGCCCTGCGCGTGCGCGGACGGGCGGCCGGGGATTCGACTTGGCCGGGGCGGGCGGGGCAGGCTGGACGCCGTGAAGCCTCGGGTGCTGGTGGTGGACGACGAGCCGGGTGTGCGCAAGGCGCTGGACCGAGGGCTGCGGTCGGAGGGGATGGACGTGGTCACGGCGGCGGACGGCCCCGGCGGGCTGCGGCTCGCCCAGACCGGATCGTTCGACGTGGTGCTGCTGGACATCATGCTGCCCGGCCTGTCCGGCTACCGCGTGCTGCAGCAGTTGCGCGCGGAGGGGATCGGCACGCCGGTGCTGCTCATTTCGGCGAAGGACGGCGAGATCGACCAGGCCGACGGGCTCGACCTCGGGGCCGACGGGTACCTGGTGAAGCCCTTCTCGTTCGTGGTGCTGGTGGCGCAGGTGCGCGCGGTGCTGCGTCGCGCGGCGAGCGAAAGCCTGCGTGGTCCGGTGCGCGTCGGCGGGCTGGTGGTCGACCGCGCCACCCGTGAGGTGCGCTGGCACGACGCCCCGGTCGCGCTCAGCCCCCGCGAGTTCGGGCTGCTGGAGGTGCTGGTGGGCCGCGCGGGCACCGTCGTGACCAAGGACGAACTGCTGCGCGCCGTGTGGGGCGACGAGCAGGCCGCCACCCGCAACGTGGTGGAGGTCTACATCGGCTACGTGCGCCGGAAACTCGAAGCGGTGGGCGCGGGTGCGCTGGTCCGGACCGTGCGCGGCCACGGTTACCTCGCCTCCGACTCCCAGCTCGACGAGGTTCTGTCCCGGTGAGAACCCGCTGGCCGATGTGGCTGCGGATCACCGTGCCCGCGGCGGTGGTCACCCTGATCGTCCTGCTCGGCCTGGCCGTGGTGGCCGGGCGCGGGCTCGGGCCGCTGCGGCTGCAGACCGTGGACGACGAGTTGCGTGCCGCGCTCGTCCCGGCCGCCGCCGCGGTCGGGGCGGGGCGCCTGCCCGCCGAGGCCGACGGGATCACGCTGCGAGTGCTCGACACCGCGGGCAGCCCGGTGGACGGGGGCGCCCCGGTGTCCCGGCTCGACCCGTCCGTCCTGCGTGAGCTGAAGGCGGGGGAACCGGTGAGCACGGGGCAGCCGGTCACGCTGCGCTGGCTCGGGGTGATGGTGCCCGCGCCCGACGGCACACCCCGGCTGGTGGTCGCGGGCACCGGCCTGGCCGGTCTCGGCGCCTCGGTCCGCGAGGGTTCGCACTGGCTGCTGGCGGCGGCGTTGGCCGGCGCGGTGTTCGCCGCCGCCGCGACCTGGCTGGTGGTACGCCTCGCGCTGCGCCCGGTGGCCCGGATGCGCCGGTCCGTGCGCGCCCTGCCCCAGGGGGAACGGCTGCCCGTTCCGGAGGCGAACGACGAGCTGCGCGCGCTCGCCGAGGAGTTCAACGCGCTGCTCGCCCGGCAGGCCGAGGCCAGCGCCCGGTTGCGGCGGTTCACCGGCGACGCCGCGCACGAACTGCGCTCACCGGTGGCCTCGATCCGGGTGCAGGCCGAGGTCGCCGTCGCCAATCCCGATCCCGAACTCTCGCAGGAGACCCTCGCCGACATCCTCGCCGAGGCCGAACGGCTGTCCGCGCTGCTGGACGGCCTGCTCGCGCTGGCGCGCTCGGACGCCGGGGAGCTGCCGCCCGCGGAACCCGTCGAGCTGGTGACGGAGGCCCGCGCCGCGGTGCACCGGCTGCCCCCGGGTTCGCCCCCGGCAAGGGTCGGCGGTGTGGTCGGCTCGGCCTGGGCGCACGCCGCGCACGCCGAGGTCGAGCTGGTGCTGAACAACCTGCTCCGCAACGCCTGCCGGTACGCGCAGTCGCAGATCGTGGTCTCGGTGCTGGCCGGGCGGTCGACCGTGCGGGTCGTGGTGGACGACGACGGGCCCGGCATCCCCCCGGAGCACTGCGACCGCGTGTTCGACCGGTTCTACCGGGTCGAACACGACCGGTCGCGGGCCTCCGGGGGCACCGGGCTGGGCCTGGCGATGGTGGCCGAGACGGTGCGGCGGCGCGGTGGCCGGGTCACGGTGGGCGAGTCGCCCGAGGGCGGTGCCCGCTTCCAGGTGACCTGGCGGCGAGCCGGTAACGTCTCCGTCTCATGAGCGCGCGTGTGATCGTCGGGGCGGCCATCGTGCGGGGCGGCGCCCTGCTCGCACAGCAGCGCGCCTACCCGCCGGACGTGGCCGGCCTGTGGGAACTGCCCGGCGGGCGGGTCGAGACCGGGGAGACCGAGCCCGAGGCGCTGCGCCGCGAATGCGTGGAGGAACTCGGCGTCGAGGTGCTCGTCGGGGAGCGGGTCGGGGTGGACGTACCCCTGCGGGCCAACCTCGTGCTCAGGGTGTACGCCGCCGAGCTCGCCGATCCCACTGCGGAGCCGAAACCCTTGGAACACAAGGGTTTGCGCTGGATCAGGCCGGACGCGCTCGACCGGGTCCGCTGGCTGCCCGCCGACCTCGAACTGCTCCCGCACCTGCGGTCCCTGCTCGCCGCCTGACCGCTCAGGCGGCCCCGATCAGCCGCAGCGCCGACTGCAGCCGGTGCTCGCCGCGCTGGGCGGCGCGGCTCGCCCCCGCCTTGCGGATCCGCTCCAGTTCGCCCGGGTCGGTCAGCAGTTCCCTGGTCCGCTCCCGGACCGGGCGCAGCGTCTCGATCACCGCGTCCGCGGTCGCCTCCTTCAGCGCGCCGTAACTCGCGTGCTCCCCAGCCGCTTCCTGCGGGGTCGTGCCGGTGCAGGCGGCGAGGATCTCCAGCAGGTTCGACACGCCGGGACGCTCCTCGGGCTCGTACGCGGGGGTCGACTGCGTGTCGGTGACCGCGCGGCGGATCTTGCGGCGGATCAGGTCCGGCTCGTCGAGGACGAACACCACCCCCACCGCGTCGCGGTTCGACTTCGACATCTTGCGGGTCGGATCGGCCAGGTCGCGCACGCGCGCGCCGGTGATCGGCAGCACCGCGCGCGGCACGGTGAACACCTCGCCGTAGGTGCTGTTGAAGCGCCGTGCCAGCGCCCGTGCCAGCTCCACGTGCTGGCTCTGGTCCTCACCGACCGGCACCTCCGAGGCGCCCTGCAGCAGGATGTCGGCGGCCATCAGCACCGGGTAGGTGAGCAGGCTCAGCCGCACCCCGGCCTGCCCGGCCGCCTTCTCCTTGAACTGGATCATCCGGGCCGCCTCGCCGTAACTGCACGTGCATTCCAGGATCCAGGTGAGCGCGCCGAGCTCGCGGGCCAGATCGGACTGGACGAACACGTTCTCCGGCGGGATCCCGGCGGCCACCAGCACGGCCAGCATCTCGGTGGCGCGGGAGCGCAGTCCCGCCGGGTTGTGTGTGGTGGTCATCGCATGCAGATCGGAGATGAAGTACAGGTCGTCGGGACCACCGTCGGTGACCCAGCGGGAGACCGCCCCGAGGTAGTTGCCGAGCTGGGCGTGACCGGACGGGGTGATGCCGGACAACCGGATGGAGGTCATGAACTGCTCCCTTGGGCTCGTGCCGCCCTCCGGGAGCCTTGTGACACAACAAAGGCCGCCCATCGGGCGGCCTGGGGGTTTCGGTGTGTCAGCGCACAGCCTTCCGGGACCGCCGTTGGGGCGGCCACCACAGACCGGTGTAGCTGCGCATGCGGCCAGCCTAGCGTGCGCGGTGGCGGGGCGGAAAGCAGTAGGGCGAAAAGGGTGGTTCGCCCGGGAAGCGCACGGCCGTTGCGGTGAACGCGCGGGCGAACGTGGCCGTGAACCGCTGTCGGCTCGGCACGGCGGGGTTACCGTCGAGGTATGTACGTCGTCTTGCTCACCTACACCGCCCCGCTGGTAGAGGTCGACTACCACCTTCCCGACCACGCGAAGTGGCTGGAAAAGCACTTCGCCAGCGGCGAATTCCTCACCGCGGGCCGCCGGAACCCCCGCACGGGCGGCGTGATCATCACGCGGCCGATGGACCGGGCCAAGCTGGACGCCGTGCTGGCCTCCGATCCCTTCGCCCTGCACCATCTGGCGACCTACGAGGTGATCGAGTTCTCGGCGACCAGGACCGCGCCGGAACTGCGGCTGCTCAACGAGGCGATCGCGCACACCAGCTGAGGCCGGCCGCCCCGGACGTTGCTGTGAGGGACGGGCTGCCGTGAAGGGTCCCTTCACAGCCAATCGGCCGTGAAGGGACCTTCACGGCTACCCACGGCCCCCTCCTCGTGGCAAAGGCACAGGGCGCGCGGCCGCACGTGGCACTGGTCACAGGGAGTCGGCGGGTATCCTGGGCTGGACCGCCCATGGCCAGAGCCGGCCCCGCGGTCTTCCCTTTTGCCTTTTGAGTGTTCAGGAGCCCTCGCGTGCCCGCAGCAACCGCCGAGAAGATCCGCACGGATCTCCGCAACGTCGCCATCGTGGCACACGTGGACCACGGTAAGACCACCCTGGTCGACGCCATGCTCCGCCAGTCCGGCGCCTTCGCCGAACGGGCCGAGGTGGTGGACCGGGTGATGGACTCCGGTGAGCTCGAGCGCGAAAAGGGCATCACCATCCTCGCGAAGAACACGGCCATCCGGCGCCAGACCGACGACGGTCCGGTCGTCATCAACGTGATCGACACCCCGGGTCACGCCGACTTCGGCGGTGAGGTCGAACGCGGCCTGGCCATGGTCGACGGCGTGGTCCTGCTGGTCGACGCGAGCGAAGGCCCGCTGCCGCAGACGCGGTTCGTGCTGCGCAAGACCCTCGAGGCCGGCCTGCCGGTCGTGCTCGTGGTGAACAAGGTCGACCGGCCGGACGCGCGCATCTCCGAGGTCGTGGAGGAGACCCACGACCTCCTGCTCGACCTCGCGGGCGACATCGAGGACGCCGATCTCGACGCGGTGCTCGACCTGCCGGTGGTGTACGCCTCGGCGCGCGCGGGCCGGGCGAGCCTGCAGCAGCCCGCCGACGGTGCGCTGCCCGACAGCGAGAACCTCGACCCGCTGTTCGAGACCCTGCTGCGGCACGTGCCGCCGCCCAAGGCCGACGTCGACGGCCCGCTGCGCGCGCTGGTGACCAACCTCGACGCCTCGAACTTCCTCGGCCGGATCGCGCTCATCCGCATCCACTCCGGCAAGCTCCGCAAGGGCCAGACCGTGGCCTGGCTGCGGGAGGACGGCTCCACGCAGTCGGTCCGCATTTCGGAACTGCTGGTCACCGAGGCCCTCGAGCGCATCCCCGCCCAGGAGGCCTCGGCGGGCGAACTGGTCGCCATCGCGGGCATCCCGGACATCACCATCGGCGACACCCTGGCCGACCTGGAGAACCCCGAGGCGCTGCCGCGGATCACCGTGGACGAGCCCGCGATCTCGATGACCATCGGCGTCAACACCTCGCCGCTGGCGGGCCGCAACGGCGGCGACAAGGTCACCGCTCGCCTGGTGAAGGCGCGCCTGGACGCCGAACTGATCGGTAACGTCAGCATCCGCGTGCTGCCCACCGAGCGGCCCGACACCTGGGAGGTGCAGGGCCGCGGCGAGCTGGCGCTGGCCATCCTGGTGGAGCAGATGCGGCGTGAGGGCTTCGAGCTGACCGTCGGCAAGCCGCAGGTGGTCACCAAGACCATCGACGGCAAGCTGCACGAGCCGTTCGAGCGGCTGACCATCGACGCGCCCGAGGAGCATCTCGGCGGCATCACGCAGCTGATGGCCGCCCGCAAGGGCCGGATGGAGCACATGGGCGGCAACGGCACCGGCCGGATCCGGCTCGAATACGTGCTGCCCGCGCGCGGCCTGATCGGCTTCCGCACCGACTTCCTCACCGAGACCCGCGGTACCGGCATCGCGAACCACGTGTTCGAGGGCTACTTCCCGTGGGCGGGCGAGATCCGCACCCGGCACAGCGGCTCGCTGGTCGCCGACCGCCCGGGCCCGATCACCGCCTACGCGATGATCCAGCTGGCCGACCGCGGCACCTTCTTCGTGGAGCCGGGCGCCGAGGTGTACGAGGGCATGGTGGTCGGGGAGAACCCGCGCGCCGAGGACCTCGACATCAACATCACCAAGGAGAAGAAGCTCACCAACATGCGCTCCTCCACCGGTGACGAGCTGGAGCGCCTGGCCCGTCCGCGCAAGCTCGGCCTGGAGGAGGCGCTGGAGTTCTGCGCCGCCGACGAATGCGTCGAGGTGGCGCCGGACGTGGTCCGCGTGCGCAAGGTGACGCTCGACATCGCCACCCGCGCGAAGGAGCGCTCGCGCGCCAAGAGCCGCGACCAGAACAGCTGACGCACGCCCGGACGCCGGGGGCCGCACTTTCCCGAAAGTGCGGCCCCCGGCGTCGTTTCGGCACGGAACCAGGCACGGTGCGGATACGTCCACCTGATGGCGGTACCCGAGGCGGTGCGGGACCGTCCCGGCCGGTCTGGCACTCTCGGTACCGCCGATCGGCCGACGGCATCATGGGCTGGAGCGCCAGGGGAGGCAGCGTGCGGACAGGCAAAGCGGCGGCACTGATCCTGGTGCTCGTGGCCGTGCTCGCCGCCTGCACCTCCACCCCGCCACCGCCGGTGGTCACCTCGCCGGTGGCCCAGTCCTCCACCACGCCCACCGCGATCGCCCCGTCGCAGATCGTGATCGGCGTGGACGACATCGCGGGCGGTTACAACCCGCACAACCTCGCCGATCAGTCCACCATCACCACGGCGCTGGCACAGCTGCTGCTGCCGTCGGTGTTCCGGCAGTCCGACGACGGGCAGTACAAGCTGGACACCACGCTGATGCGCTCGGCGGAAGTGACCTCGCAGGATCCGTTCACGGTGACCTACGAGATCCGCCAGGACGCGTCCTGGTCGGACGGCGCGCCGATCGCGGTCGAGGACTTCGCCTATCTCGCCGACGCGATGCGCAACCAGCCCGGGGTGGCGGAGCCCGCCGGGTACCGGCTGATCTCGCAGATCCAGCCGGGCGAGGGCGGCAAGCGGGTCCAGGTGGTGTTCAGCAAGCCCTACCGGGGCTGGCAGACGTTGTTCTCGGACCTGTTGCCGCAGCACTTGCTGAAGGACGCGCCAGGCGGCTGGCAAGGGGCACTGCAGAGCGGTTTCCCGGCCTATGGCGGACCGTTCTCCATCAAACAGCTCGACACCGCGCGCGGTGAGATCATCCTCGAACGCAACGAGCGGTACTGGGACAAGCCCGCCGCGGTGGATCAGCTCGTGCTGCGCCGCGCGGACGGGGCGGGCATGGCGGCCGCGCTGCGCAGCGGCAACGACCAGTTCGTGATGTCCCGTACGGATTCGACCGGCCTGAAGCTGCTGCAGGATCTCGGCGAGCTCGTCACCCTGCACACGGTGCCGGGCCCGCGCGTCGCGCAGGTCCTGCTGCGGCCTGCCGGCGGGCCGCTGACCAACGACGGTGTGCGCGCCGGAGTGGCGGCGCTGATCGACCGGAACAAGCTGATCGACAAGGGTACGGCGGGCGGGCCGTCGGCCGGGCTCCGGGCGGACGCCCAAGTGCTGCCGCCCTCGGCGCAGGGCTACGCGGTGACCATTCCCCCCAGCATCGCCTCGGCCAACCCCGGTGAGGCGGAGCGGCTGCTTAAGGCCGCGGGTTACACCAAGGACGCGGGAACCTGGCGCAAGGACGGCAAGGCGCTTTCCCTGGTGATCGCCGCACCCGGACAGCAGGAGCCCTACGCCACGATCGCCAAGGAACTGGCCGCCGAGCTCGTCGCGCAGGGCGTCCAGGTGAGCACGATCAATCCGGCGCCGAGGGATCTGTATTCGGGCCAGCTGGCCATGCCGGTGAGCAGATCCGGGCAGAACGTGCCGGACGGGTCGGGAAACGTCGCGGTCGACATCGCGGTGATCCCGATGCCCGTCGACGGTGACCCGGCGACGGTGCTCGCCTCGACGTTCGGTTGTCGTCCTGGCCAGCAGGACAGCACCTCGTCGGCCACGCCGGTGGTTCCGGCCAATCCCGCGGCGTTCTGCGACACCGCCCTGCAGCCTGCCATCGACGCGGCCCTCGCCGGCACGAAACCGTTGCCCGAAGCGCTTTCCGAGCTGGAACCGAAGCTGTGGGCCACCCATGTCGTGCTGCCGCTGTTCCAGGCGGCCGACACCCTGGCGGTCGGCTCCGGCATTTCCGGCCTGACGCCGGGACCCGCGATGGTTGGGCCATTTGGGTCAGCCGTAAACTGGACACGTGGCGGGAAGTAACCAACGTATGTCCACACGTTAGCTGGAAGTCACCCTTTGGTCACAATCCTTCCAAGGGTCGTGACTGCGCGTGCCCGCCCTTTCTAGCGTTCTCCGGCAGTGCGCCGGAACGGTGCGTCTGGTGTGACATAAGCTCCGGCCCAACGCCGGAGTGGTGTGGGCTTTGGCCCAGTGCTAGGAGGGCACACGTAAATGAGGAGACTGAAGGCAGCCTCGGCCGTCACCATGGCCGCGGTTGCAGCGCTCGCGCTGAGCGCCTGCGGTGGAGGCAGCGGCAGCAACGGCACCAACAGCGGTACGGACCAGAACGGTTCGAGCAACGATGTCAAGAGCATGGCGGTCGGCAAGGCGGAAAACGCCAGCGCGGGCACCTTCAAGCTCGGTGACGCACCGGCCTGGGATGGCCCGGTGACCGTCGGCATCGACGACGCTTACTCGGCGTACAACAACCAGACGCCGGACACCAACACGTCGTACAACTACTACGTCATCACCTCGGTCCTCGCCGGTTCCGACGTGCTGGACGGCAACAACAAGGTCCTGCTGAACAACGACGTGCTGGACTCCTGGGACGTGACCTCCACGAGCCCGTACACGGTCACCTACAAGATCAAGCCGGGTGTCAAGTGGTCCGACGGCGCGCCGTGGAACTGCAAGGACTTCTACCTGGGCTGGCTGTCCGGCAGCGGCAAGGTCAAGGACTTCAACGCCGCCTCCACCACCGGCTACAGCCTCATCAACGACGCGAAGTGCGTGGATGACCAGACCTTCGTCACCACCTACTCGCAGCCGTACGTGGACTACAAGGGCCTGTTCGACAGCGCCCAGCTGCTTCCGGCGCACATCCTCGAGCAGCAGACCGGCATCCCGGACATCACGAAGGTCACGCCGACCAGTGACCCGGCCGTGCTGAAGAAGGCCGGCGACTTCTGGACGAACCAGTGGAAGGGCTTCAAGAAGGAGCTCATGCCAGCGTCCGGCCCGTACATGATCACCGCGTTCGACCAGAACCAGGGTGCGGTCACCCTGGAGAAGAACCCGAACTGGATCGGCGCCAAGGGCGGCCCGAAGAAGATCGTCGTCCGGTCGTTCTCGGACACCAAGGCGATGGCCACCGCGCTGCAGAACGGTGAGATCCAGGTCGCGGCCTCGACCCAGCCGGACGCCACCGCGGCGACCACGCTGAAGGGCCTTGCCGCTCAGGGCGTGATCTACGGCTCCGCGCCGCAGCTCACCTACGAGCACCTGGACATGAACTACAAGAACGACATCCTGAAGGACCTGCCCGCGCGCAAGGCGTTCTTCCAGGCGATCAACCGCCAGGAGATCGCGGACAAGCTCCTCAAGGAAGTCCAGTCCGACGTCAAGCCGATGGGCAGCCTGATCTTCCAGTCCAACGACAACGGCTACCAGGACCTGTACGGCTCGAAGGCCGGCCTGGGCGCCGCCGAGGCGAAGAAGACCCTCGAGGCCGACGGCTGGACCCTGGGTTCGGACGGCATCTACCAGAAGAACGGCAAGCGGTTCTCGGTCACGATCTCGCACAACAACAACCCGCGCCGTGACCAGACCGTCGAGCTGGTCATCTCGCAGGCCAAGGCCGCGGGTATCGAGGTCAAGAACGACAACGACCCGACCTTCCTCAGCGGTGGCCGCGTCAGCACGGGCAACTGGGACATCGCGCTGTTCGCGTGGTCGCAGGCTCCGTTCAAGTCGCAGTCGCAGCCGCTGTACGAGACCGCCAACAAGGCGACCGGTGCGGGTAACCAGAACTGGCAGAACCTGAGCGACCCGAAGGTCGACCAGGCGTTCGCGCAGGCCGTGGTGGCCACCGACGAGGCGACCGCGATCAAGCACTACCAGGAGGCCGACGCGGCGCTCGCCGACGACTACGCCTCGCTGCCGCTGTTCTCGCTCCCGTCGATGTGGGCCTTCCAGGGCATCGACAAGGTGTACATGCAGTCGTACAACGGTGCGCTGTGGAACGCCGGTGAGTGGGCGAAGCGCGGTTGATCTTCAGCACTGACTGAATCACCTGGTGGGATCCGGAGGCCGGTCACGAATCCGGCCTCCGGATTTCCTCCGGAAGTAGCTGTCGACCGTTGGGCGACCCCCACTACGGTGGACACCGGGGCACGGCTGCATACTTCCGGCCAGGCCCGGATGAGGAGCATGCTCGTTGAACCTGGTTATCTACATCTTCCGCAGGCTGGCGATTTCGATCCCAGTCCTGTTCGTCGGGACCTTCCTGGTCTACCTGATGGTGGCCGCCGCAGGGGACCCGCTGGCCGAGCTGAGAGGCCGGCCCAACATCGACCCCGTGGCGGTCGCGCAGACCGAAAAGCAACTCGGTCTGGATCTGCCGCTCATTCCGCGTTACTTCCACTGGCTCGGCAACTTCCTGACCGGTGACTGGGGTGTCTCGGTCGCCCAGGGCAACGCCATGCAGCCGGTGTTCCCGAAGGTCATGGGTGCCTTCGACGTCACCGTGAAACTGGTGGTGGGCGCCGAGCTCCTGGCGCTGGTCGTGGGTGTGGCGGTCGGGGTGCTGGCCGCGGTCAAGCAGTACTCGATCCTCGACTACCTGGCGACCACGCTGGCGTTCTTCCTGTTCTCCATGCCGATCTTCTGCGTCGCGGTGATCCTCAAGACCTACGCGATCCAGATCAACGGCTGGGTGCGTGACCTCGGCCTGACCGACTGGCTGGGCAACCCGTGGTTGCGCACGACGAGCCCGGAGAACCTGACCTCCACCGGTTTCGGCGATTTCGTCGCCAAGTACAGCGGGGCCTATCTGCTGCCCACGTTGTCCATCATGGCGATCAGCTTCGCCGCCTACAGCCGTTTCCAGCGCGCTTCGATGCTCGAGACGCTGAACATGGACTACGTGCGCACCGCCCGCGCGAAGGGGCTCTCCTCCTCGCGGGTGATCTTCCGCCACGCGTTCCGCAACGCGCTGATCCCGGTGGCCACGTTGTTCTCGGTGAACTTCGGCCAGGTGCTCACCGGCGCGATCATCACCGAGACCGTGTTCAACTGGCACGGCATGGGCACGCTGCTGGTGCAGGCGGTGGCCCACAACGACCCCAACACCCTGATGGGCTGGCTGGTCGTGGTCGCCGTGATGGTGGTGGCCGCGAACCTGATCGCTGACCTGCTCTACGGCATCATGGACCCGAGGATTCGCGTTGGCTGACATCAATTCCCTGGTTGCCAGCGAGGCGGCTTCGACCGCCGAACGCGAAGGCATCCTGCCCCCGGAAGCGCTGCCCGAACCGGTCAGCCAGGGCAAGCTGGTGCTGCGGAAGTTCCTGCGGCACAAGCTCGCCATGATCAGCACCGTGGTGCTGCTGCTGGTCGTACTGGTCGCGGTGATCATGCCGATCTTCTGGACGCACAAGTACGAGGACGCGAGCTTCCCGTCCTTCGCGCCGCCGAGTTCGGAATTCCCGCTGGGCACCACCCAGGTCGGCAAGGACATGGTGTCGCAGATCCTGCGCGGCACCCAGTTCTCGATGCTGATCGCGATCGTGGTGTCGGTCGTGGCCACCTTCATCGGGGTGGTGTTCGGCTCGGTGGCCGGGTACCTGCGCGGTTTCGCCGACTCGGCGCTGTCGCGGCTGACCGACCTGTTCCTGATCGTTCCGCAGATCGCGGCCGCCGCGATCCTGGCGAAGGTGTTCGGGCACGGCAACTGGTACGTGGTCGCCATCGTGCTGGCCCTGTTCGCCTGGATGCCGATCGCCCGCATCACCCGCGCCGAGGCGCTGGCGCTCTCGCAGCGCGAGTTCGTCGAGGCGGCGCGGGCGGCGGGCGCGGGCACGCCCCGGATCATCTTCCGGCACCTCGTGCCCAACATGGTCGGCAGCATCACGGTCAACGCGACGCTCGCGGTGGCGCAGGCGGTGCTGGTCGAGGCCGCGCTGTCGTTCATCGGTCTGGGCGTGCAGCCGCCGGACACTTCGCTGGGCCGCATCATCCTGGAGAACTACGCCCAGGTGCAGAACCGGCCGTGGCTGTTCTTCGGCCCGTTCGTCGTGCTGGTGCTGATCTCGCTGTCGATCAACTTCATCGGTGACGGCCTGCGTGACGCGTTCGACCCGCGTCAGCGCCGGATGAAGGCCTGACCCACCCCGCACCACCCGGTGCCCCCGCCTCGCCCCGAGGCGGGGGCACTTTTCTGCGCCGAGGGACCCCTCACAGCACCGTTCGCGGCTTCACCGAGTCTCGAGCCCGGGCAAACAAAACAGGGCCGTGAGGGGGGTGTCCCTCACGGCCCTATGGGGATCAGCGGATGGTGGGTCAGTCCGCGACGGGGGCGAGCTTGCCCGCCTCCCAGGCGGCTCGCCGTTCGGCCTGCAGCACCGGGTCGGCGACGGGCGCCGCGGACAGCAGCCGCCGGGTGTACTCCTCCTGCGGCGAGTGCAGCACCTGCTCGCGGGTGCCGACCTCGATCAGCTTCCCGCGCTGCATCACCGCGACGCGGTCCGCGAGGAGGTCCACCACGGCCAGGTCGTGGCTGATGAACAGGCACGCGAAACCGAGGGTCTGCTGCAGCCCGAGGAACAGGTCCAGCACGCGGGCCTGCACCGACACGTCCAGCGCCGAGGTCGGCTCGTCCGCGATGAGCAGCTGCGGGTCGAGGGAGAGGGCGCGGGCGATCGCGACGCGCTGCCGCTGCCCACCGGAAAGCTCGTGCGGGTACCGGTTGCGGTAATGGCCCGAAAGCTCGACCTTGTCCAGCAGCGAGGCGACGCGGTCGTTGAGCGACTTGCCGGAGAACATCTTGTGCAGCACCATCGGCTCGGCGATCGACTCACCGATGGTCATCTTCGGGTCCAGGGTGGACGCCGGGTCCTGGAACACGATGGAGAAGTACCGGCGCAGCGGTCGCAGTTCCTTTGTGGACAATGCGGTGATGTCGCGGCCCGCCACCGAAACCGTGCCCTCGGTGGGCTTGAGCAGCCGGATCGCGCAGCGGCCGACGGTGGACTTGCCGGAGCCGGATTCCCCGACCAGGCCGAGGATCTCGCCCTTGTCGATGTGCAGGGACACTCCGTCGACGGCCCGGTTGCGGGCCTGGCCGCGCTTGCCGGGGTACTCCAGCACCAGGTCCTTGATCTCCAGCGCGGGCGCGTCGGTCTTGATCTGGGCCGCCAGTTCGGCGTCGGCGAGGCGGATCTCCTCGGCGATCTTCGCCGCTTCCTCCTCGCTCACCTCGAGCGGGCTGTCCTCCACCACCAGCCGACGGCCCGGCGGGCGCTGGCCCAGCACCGGGACCGCGGCCAGCAGCCGCCGCGTGTAGTCCTCCTTCGGCGAGGCGAACAGTTCGCGCACCGGCGCCTGCTCGACGATCTCGCCCTGGTACATCACCACGACCCGGTCCGCGAGGTCGGCGACCACGCCCATGTCGTGGGTGATCAGCACGATCGCGGTGTTGAGGGTGTCGCGCAGCTTGCGCAGCAGGCCGAGGATCTCCGCCTGCACGGTCACGTCGAGCGCGGTGGTCGGCTCGTCGGCGATGATCACCTTGGGGTCGCAGGCGATGGCCATGGCGATGACCACGCGCTGCCGCAGGCCACCGGAAAGCTGGTGAGGGTACTGCTTGAACCGTTCCTCCGGGTTGGGGATGCCCACCATGTCGAGCAGTTCGATCGCCCGCTTGTCGGCGGCTTCCTTCGAGATGTCCTGGTGTGCCCGCAGCGATTCACGGATCTGCCAGCCGATGGTGTAGACCGGGTTCAGCGCGGTCATCGGCTCCTGGAAGATCATCGCGATGTCGTTGCCGCGGACCTTCCGCATCTCCTTGTCCTTGAGCCCGGCCAGCTCGCGGTCCTCCAGGCGGAGGTCGCCGGAGATCTCGCTCGTCTTGGGCAGCAGGCCGAGCACCGACATGGAGGTCACGGACTTGCCCGAGCCGGACTCGCCGACGACGGCGACGATCTCGCCGGGATTCACCTCGAACCCGATGCCCTTGACCGCCTCGACGATGCCGTCGTCGGTGGGGAAGGAGATCTTGAGGTCGGAAATGGACAGTACGGATCCCGAGCCGGTCAGTCCAGCCGTCGTCGCTTCAGTGCTCACCAGTGGCCCTTCGTGGGGGAAACGGGCGTCGCCACGTGTTCAGTGGGACTTCCGGCGAGGATATCCGAGGTCAGGGTGACGATGGTGTGGGCAGGGCAATTAATCTCTCTTCGTGATCCGACGGTTGTTGCTGGTCCACGCCCATCCCGATGACGAGAGCATCACCACGGGTGGCACCATGGCGCGCTATTCCGCCGAAGGGGCCGAGGTGGTTCTGGTGACCTGCACTCTCGGCGAGGAAGGCGAGATCATCCCGCCCGGGCTGGCGGAGCTCGGCGCGTGGGCGGGTGACCAGCTCGGCGGCTACCGCGCCGGCGAGCTGACCGTGGCCTGCCGGGCACTCGGCGTGACCGCGCAGCGCTATCTCGGCGGGATCGGCCGTTGGCGGGATTCCGGGATGGCGGGCACCCCGTCGGCGGACCATCCGAGGGCGTTTTCCGGTGGCCCCCTGGGGGAACAGGCCAAGCAGTTGCGCGAGATCGTTGACGAGTTCGGGCCGCAGGTGGTGGTGACGTACAACTCCTTCGGTGGCTACGGCCACCCGGACCACATCCGCGCCCATGACGTGACGATGGCGGCCGTCGAGGGAGCCCCGTCGGTGCGCCGGGTCTTCCACATCGCCGCGGGCGGCGGTGCCGTGCTGCCGCCGGAGGCACCGGAGACCGAGATCACCACCGGGATCGACATCCGGGTCGCGCTCGACGCGAAGATCGCCGCGCTGCGCGCGCACGAGACCCAGGTCACGGTGGATCCGCCGCGGTTCGCCCTGTCCAATGGGGTGGCCCAGCCGATCGGCGAGGCCGAGTACTACACCCTGGTGCGCGGGCCGGCCGAGGGCGCCGAAACGGACCTGTTCGGAGGCCTGTGATGACCGAGGGGAGCCCCGCGGCGCGGCGTGGTCTGCTGGTGGTGCTGCTGCTCGACACGGTGTTGCTGGCCATCCTGGAACTGTTCTTCCTGCCGCTGCGCCTTGACGGGACACTGCTGCCGAAGCTGGGCGCCATACCGTTGCCGGTGACCGCGCTGGTGGCCGCGGTCACCACGCCGCTGCTGGTCCGGTGGACCGGGCGGCTGGTGCATCCCCGCGCGGCGTTCGCGCCGCTGGTGGCGTGGGTGCTGACGGTGCTGGTGCTGGGTCTGTTCGGCCCCGGTGGTGACCTGGTGCTGATCCAGGACTGGCGGGCGCTGCTGCTGCTCGCGGGAGGCGCACTGCCGTCGGCGATGGCACTCGGGGGCGCGCTGGCCGTGCCGGGAAGGAGATCCGGTGAGCGAACCGATCACTGACGAGCACGTCGTCAAGGCGCTGCGGCCGTTTGTGCGCGCGGCGCGCCCGGTGCTGGAAGCGATGCGGACACCGGGCAGGCTGGAGGAACTGGCCGGGATGCGGGTGCCGGGCAGCGCCGCCTGGGCGGCGATGGGTCCTTCCGAACGAGCCGACTGGTGGATCAACCGCGTGGGGAGGCTGACCGCACTGGTCACCGCGATCCCGGGGCTCGGCGGCGCACTCGCCGACCGCCTGCCGGTGCAGGATGCGGTGGGCGCGGCGGCGCAGGGGCTGCTGCTGTGCGCCATCGCGGGCGAGCACGGGGTGGACGACGTCGGCGACCGGGTCCGGCTGATCGCGTGGGTCCTGTTCGAGCGGCGGATCGACCCGGCACTGGCCCGTGGCGAGGGCATCGCCGACCCGCCGGGAGACAGCGAAGAGGCGCAGACGGCGAAGCTCACCGGCGAGGACTTCAGCGAAGCCGGGAAGAGCGATCGCAAGATCACGCTGAAGGCGTGCGCCGGTGCGCTGTGGCGGATGGGCCGCGCGCTGCGCGGGATCGGCGACGAACTGGAGAAACGCCCGCGAGGACGCTTCTACCACCGCGCGTTCGGGATGCTCCCGGTGGTCGGCATGGCGGGCGACTACCTGGCCGAGCGCTCCGCGCTCAAGCGCGTCGCCCAGCGGGCCGACAGTTTCCTGCAGGACATCCGCACCCAGTCGGACGCGTGAGCGCGCAGGGCCGGACTTCCCGGGAATTTGCCGCTAGCTTTGCCGTGTGCAGCGATCAAACCTGGCTGGACCGCAAGCCCTGACCGGGCACGGAGAACCTCGGGGTTGGATGCGCGCCGGAGGGGATCTCCGTACCGGCTTCGCCGCCTGGCGGTTGTGGGGACACCTCGGGTGGCACGACCTCAAGAGCCGGTACCGGCGTTCCCTGCTGGGACCACTGTGGATGACGACGACGATGGGGCTGACCACGGCCAGCCTCGGTCTCCTTTTCAGCTTGCTGTGGCACGACCCGGTATCCACCTTCGTTCCCTACGTCGGCACCGGGTTGATCGTCTGGTCCTTCATCAGCGGTTGCCTGATCGAGGGGATGGACAGCTTCGTCGCCAGTGACGAACTCATCAAACAGACCTCCGCCCCGCTGACGGTGTACGTCCTCCGAACCGTGTGGCGGAACACGCTGAGCCTGGCGCACAACCTGATCGTCTATGTGATCCTGCTGGTTCTGTTCTTCGGTGCACTCCATCGACCCGGCTACACCATGACCGGCCAGCCCTGCCCCGCCGACGGAACGGTCGTCTGCCATCCGGGCCTCGGCTGGAACACGCTCATGGCGATTCCCGGTTTCCTCGTGCTGGCGGCCGCCGGAATCGCGGCATCGCTCGCCTTGGGCATCGTCGCCACCCGGTTTCGCGACGCGCCTCAGGTGGTCGCGGCCCTGGTCCAGTTGCTGTTCGTCACGATCCCGATCACCTGGCCGCTGGACGTACTGGCCCAGAATGCCCCCGGAAAAGTGTGGCTGGTCAAACTCAACCCGCTTTTCCATTTCGTGCAGATCGTGCGCCAGCCGTTGATCGGGCAACGGCTCGACTGGTGGAGTTGGCCGGTCGTCGGCGTACTGACCGCGGCGATCTGGGCGACCGCGCTGCTGTTGCTCCGCCGCTACCGCGCCCGAGTCTCCTACTGGATCTAGCGCCCGTGCCGGAACAACCGCTCAGTGCTGCCAGAACCTGAAGGCGTAGCTCCCGATGTAAGCGGCCCTCTCCGAACCGCCCAGCGAGTCGAACACCCACCGTGAAGCCTCGGCGAAGGCGGACTGGAGCGGGTCCAGGGCGAACAGCAGGGCGAACAGCGCCAGCGGGGCCCAGGGCCGGATCTTCGCGGCCGTCTCGCGGGCCTGCGGCGACAGGTAGGGCTCGATCGCGCCGAACCCGTCGAGGCCGGGGATGGGGAGGATGTTGAGCACGAACGCCAGGATCTGCAGGAACGCGAGGTAGGACAGACCGGCGGCGAGGCCCTCGGGCATCGTGATGTTCGCGACGGAGAGGGTGAGCACGAGGCCGAAGGCCAGGTTGCTGAGCGGCCCGGCGAGGGAGACCCACGTGGCACTCGACCGGGACCGCAGCGCCCACCGGTTGATCCACACCGCCCCGCCCGGCAGCGGGATGCCCCCGATCGCCAGGAAGATCAGCGGCAGCACGATGGACAGCACGGGATCCGTGTAGTGGCGGACGTCCATGTTCAGGTAGCCCTTCTGGACCACCGAGTGATCGCCGCCCTTGTACGCGAGGAAGGCGTGGCCGAACTCGTGGAGGGTGAGCGAGAGCGCCCAGCCCGCGGCGACCAGGATGAAGATCCCGGCCACCAGCCTCGGGTCGCGGTGCGTGGTCGCGAGCGAGTACACATCGCCGAACGCGGCGAGTACACCGCCGAGTACGGTGAGTGCGAGGATGCCGTAGAAGACGGGGCTGGGGCGGACCGCTGATCTTTGCACGCCTCCAGTTTGTCCTATCCGCCTCCGGGCCAGGTCGGCGTGTCCCCTTGCGCGAACCGCGCAAGGGTCCCCCGAACTCGGTACTCCGCTTGACCTGGCCGCATGACACAGGTGTAATCACATTGCTGTCATTCGACGCAGCAAGGGGGCGTCGGATGGGGCTTCAACACCGCCAGCCTGGGGAGTGCGTGGAAGCAGAGGAGGCGGAAGTGCGGTTGGAAGCAGATGGAAGGGAATGGGGGCAGGTCGTGGATTGGGGAACGAGCCCGGGTAGTGAACTGGGCGAGTTCGCCGAGCTTTTCGATCCCGCCGAGCCACCGGAATGGCAGGACCGCGCGCTCTGCGCGCAGACCGATCCGGAGGCGTTCTTCCCGGAGAAGGGCGGTTCGACCCGTGAGGCGAAGCGGATCTGCCAGGGTTGTGAAGTGAAGGGCGAGTGCCTCGAGTACGCCCTCGCGCACGACGAACGCTTCGGCATCTGGGGAGGACTGTCCGAACGGGAGCGTCGCAAGCTCAAAAAGCGCGCCGTATAGCGGAGTTCTGTCCGCACAGCCGCGTTGGCAGGGGTACCGTCGGTGCCGTCCGTTCCGTTAGGCTCCAGCGACCTCGCGAGTGCGAGGCCGCGACAGCGCTGACGGGAGATGTCTTGCCAGACAACGAAGAGGCACCGGCCGGTCCGTCGGCCTTCACCGCTTTCGGGCCTCCGGTAAGCCTTTTCGTCGTGCTCGCCGGAATTGGGCTGGCCGTCAACGGGAGCAGGCTCGGACTGGATCTCTCGGGCGGGCAACTGTTGCCGGTCGGCGCGCTCGGCGAGTTGTGGCGAGGCTATCTCGACGGCTGGCATCCGGTCGGAGGAGGCACCGCGAGTGCCGCCCCGACCTCACTGGCCGTGCTCGGAATTCTCGGCGCGATTTTCGTGCCATTGGGCGGGCCGTCGGCACTGGTCGCCTTCCTGTTGCTCGGTGACACACCTTTGGCCGGGCTGTCGGCCTACGCCGCCACCCGCCGCCTGCCGCTGTCGCGTTGGACACGGGCGGCGGTCGCGGCGGCCTACGCCCTGCTGCCCGCGGCGACCGCCTCGGTGGCCCAGGGCAGGCTCGACGTGGTCGCGGTGCACATCCTGCTGCCCCTGGTGATCTCCGGTATCGCGGGCCTGCTCGCGGACCCGGGCAGGCGGTGGCTCCACACCTCCTCCTGGGTCGCGGTCGGCATCGCGCTGCTGGGCGCCTTCTCCCCGCTGGCACAGGGGCTGGCGATCCTCGGCCTGATCGCCGGGTTCGTGGCGCTGCCGCCGGTGGGCGGGCTGCGCAAGCGGGTCGCCTCGGTCGGCATCGCGGTCCTGCTGCCGCTCGTGCTGCTCGTCCCGTGGCCCGCCGTGGTGGTCAACGCCCCGGCCCTGGTGTTGCACGGGCTGGGCGGCCCGGCCACCGCCCCGGCCTCGGCCGGGCTGATCGGCCTCGATCCTGGCGGAGCCGGTGGCTGGCCCTCCGGCCTCGCCGTGCTGCTCGCAACGGTGCTCGCGGTCGCGCTCCGGCCGCGGGCGCTGTGGAGCGGTGGGCTGAGTGTGGTTGTGCTCGGCGCGGCCGGGCTCGGTGTGGTGCTGCTGGTTCCGGTGACCCCGTTGCAGGGCGGAACGGCCGCCGTCGGGTTCACCGGCGTCCCCCTGCTCGTGATCGGTGCCGGGCTGCTGTGGATCGTGCTGCGGGCACTGCAGCAGCAGGCGGACCCCGCGCCCGTGTCACGGCTGTCACTGCCGGTGCTCGCCCGGGCCGCGGCGATCGCGGTGCTGCTCGCGCTCGGAGTCGCCGCGGTCCTCTCGGGCCGTGGCGGGCCCCTGCACAAGGGGCGGGACAGCCTCGTGGACGCCCAGGCCGACGAACTGGCCAGGACCGGGCGCTCGGTGCTCGTCGTGGGGGCGGCCACCGAGCCCGCCCGGCAGACCGCCGGTCGGCTGCCGCGGTTCGGCGACGACCAGTTCGCGCTGACCGCGGGCACTCCCGCCAGGCTGGAGAGCTGGAAGGCGGTGCTGCGGAAGCCTTCGCCCGGTGCCACCCCGGCGGCGCTGTCGGCGGCCGCCGCGTCCGGGGTGCTGTTCGTGGTCCTACCGGAGGGACAGGGCGCATCCCCCGTGGTGGCCCTCGCCCCAGAGCTCGCGGTCGCCGCGGAACCCACCGCCGACGGGCGGGCCGTGCTGCGGCTGCTGCCCCCGGCGGGTCAGGTCGTGCTCGTGCCGCCCGGCGTGGCCAAGCAGTCCGTCTCGTCCTCGGCGCCGTCGGCGACCCTGGGGGTCACCCCGGTCGACGCCGGGCTGCCGGACGTGCACGTGCGGGTCTCCGACGGAGGGGACGGCAGGCTGCTGGTCCTGGCCGCGGAACTGGAGCCGGGCTGGCGCGCCACCGTGGACGGCAAGGCCGCACCGCTCGTGCCCGCCTGGGGGCACCAGGTGGCGGTGGCGGTGCCCGCCTCGCCCTCGGAGGTGAGCATCACGCGCCCGGCCACCCTGCGCGAGGTGCTGCTGCTGATCGAGGTCGCGGCGTTGCTGTTCGCGGCGCTGACCGCGGTACCCGCCTCTACTCGCCCTCGATGATGTCGGGCTCCACGCCGAGATAGCCGGCGACCTGCTCGACCAGCACGTCGTGGACGAGGTCGGCGAGTTCGGCCGGGTCCTTGGCACGGGCCTCCAGCGGGCGCCGGTACAGCACGATCCTGGCCCGGGTGGGCAGGCCGGTACGGTCGACCCCGGCCGGGACCAGCCGGGACAGCGGTACCGAACCGTCGTTCAGCACCCCTTCGGCCTGCACCGCGTGGCCCCGTACGTCGGGCACGTCGTCCACCGCGACGTCGAGCTTGGTCAGCTGGTCGCGCCAGCGCGCCTCGATCGGTTCGAGCGCGTCCAGCACCAGCTGGTCGAACTTCTCCGCCCGGCTCGACGCGGCAGGCAGCGATGCCGGGTAGAGCGGTCCGCGCAGCCCACGCCCGTGGCGGTCGCGGCGGATGCGCCGCTGTTGTCGGGAACTGCGAGCGGTAGACACAAAGGGAAGATTACGCTGCCGGGGCCGCCGGTCCACCCACCCCGCGGCCGGGCAGCCGGTTACGCCGGCGCCGCCCACGAGCCGCGAACCCGAGCCACGTTCACCCGACTCGGTGCGCCTTCACCACGTTGCCGGACGGAGGCGCTATCGTCCCTGTTCGTGTCGAGCGTACGAAAGTGTTCGCGGACGGGCTGTCTGCAGCCTGCAGTCGCCACGCTGACCTACGCCTACAGCGATTCGACCGCGGTGGTCGGTCCCCTCGCGACGGCGTCCGAGCCGCATTCCTATGACCTGTGCGAGGAGCACGCGCTCCGGCTGACCGCCCCGAAGGGCTGGGAGGTCGTCCGGCACGAAGGCTCCTTCGCCGCCCCGGATCGCTCCGACGACGAGCTCACCGCGCTCGCCGAAGCGGTGCGCGAAGCCGGGCGCCCGGACCGTTCACCGCCCCCGCCCGAACCGGACGGCCCCTCCGGCCGCCGTGGTCATCTCCGCGTGCTGCCGGATCCGATCCCCTGACTTCCCCCGGTAGGCTTTCCGGCATCCGCAGCCGTCGAGGAAAGTCGGGGAGAAAGCACGTGTCAGACCTGTCGGGCATCGTGAAGGCCTATGACATCCGCGGGGTGGTCGGTGAGCAGCTGGACGCGGGCCTCGTTCGCGACTTCGGCGCCGCCTTCGCGCTCTTGATCAAGGCCGAGTCGTCCACGGTGGTGATCGGGCACGACATGCGCGAGTCCTCCCCGGAGCTGGCGGAAGCCTTCGCCGAGGGGGTCACCTCCCAGGGGCTCGACGTGATCTCCATCGGCCTGGCCAGCACCGACCAGCTGTACTTCGCCTCCGGTTCGCTCAACCTCCCCGGCGCGATGTTCACCGCGAGCCACAACCCGGCCAAGTACAACGGCATCAAGCTGTGCCGGGCCGGGGCGGCCCCGGTCGGGCAGGAGTCCGGGCTGGGCGAGATCCGCTCGACCGTCGAGGGGGGCGTGCCCGCGTTCGACGGGCAGCCGGGCTCCGTGATGCGGCGTGACGTGCTCGCCGACTATGCGGCCTACCTGCGGAAACTCGTGGACCTGTCGGACATCCGGCCGTTGAAGATCGTGGTCGACGCGGGCAACGGCATGGGCGGGCACACCGTGCCCACCGTGTTCGCCGGGCTGCCGATCGACCTGGTGCCGATGTACTTCGAGCTGGACGGCAGCTTCCCCAATCACGAGGCCAATCCGCTCGACCCGAAGAACCTGGTGGACCTGCAGGCGAAGGTGGTCGAGGTGGGTGCCGACGCGGGCCTGGCCTTCGACGGTGACGCCGACCGCTGCTTCGTGGTGGACGAGAACGGCGAGCCGGTTTCCCCGAGCGCGATCACCGCGCTGGTCGCCACGCGCGAGCTGGCCAAGGAGCCGGGCGCGACGATCATCCACAACCTGATCACCTCGAAGGCCGTGCCCGAAATCGTCACCGAGCGCGGCGGCAAGCCGGTGCGCACCCGCGTCGGGCACTCGTTCATCAAGCAGGAGATGGCCCGTACCGGTGCGATCTTCGGTGGCGAGCACTCGGCCCACTACTACTTCCGCGACTTCTGGCGTGCCGACACCGGCATGCTGGCCGCCCTGCACGTGCTGGCCGCGCTCGGCGAGCAGGACGGCCCGCTGTCGGCGCTCACCGCCGAGTTCCGGCGGTATGCCGCCTCCGGTGAGGTCAACTCGACGGTGTCCGACCAGCTCGACCGCCAGCGGGCGGTCAGGGAAGCGTTCGGCGGCCGCCCTGGCGTGACCATCGACGAACTCGACGGGCTCACCGTGCAGTTGCCGGACGGGTCGTGGTTCAACCTGCGCCCGTCCAACACCGAGCCGCTGCTCCGGCTCAACGTCGAGGCCCCGACCCCGGACGAGGTCCGTGCGCTCACCGACGAAGTGCTCGCGATCGTTCGTGGTTGAGCCAGGACCAGCGTGGTAAGGAGAATTCATGGCTTTGACGCTCGACGCCCAGTTGCTGGAGATCCTGGCCTGCCCGTCACCGGATCACGCCCCGTTGCGGCCCGGTACCCCGGCCGACCCCGAGGCCGACGCGCTGACCTGCACCTCGTGCGGCCGGAGCTACCCGGTGCGGGACGGGATCCCCGTGCTGCTGCTGGACGAAGCGACCGGACCCCACGAGCATGACGCCGATGCCGATGGTGCTTGACGACACCCTGCTCGACGACCCCGCGAGGCTGGCGGAGGCCGATCGTGCTGGCCTGCTCCGGGCCGCCGCGATGGCGGGCGCCCAGATGCGTTCGACCCGGGAACTCGCCGCCGAAATCGAGCTGGCGGACCGGCTGGACCTGGGGCGGCCGCGCGCGCTGGTCCTCATCGCACGGCCCGGGGTCGGCCGCGCGCTGACCAGGTTGCTGGCCGCGCTGCTGGCCCCGTCCTGCCCGGTGCCGGTGGTGATCACCGACGCGGTGCCCAGCTGGATCGGGGCGCTGGACGTGGTGTTCGCGCACACCGACGATCCGGGGGACCGGGAGCTCGCGGCCGGGATCGAGCGGGCCTCGCGCTACGGCGCGACCGTCGTGCTGTCCGGTCCGCAGGAGGGGCCCGTGGCCGCCTCGATCGCCGGGAAGGGCCTGCTGCTCTCACCCCGCATACCGGTGCCGCCGGAACTGACCTTCTCCCGCGGCCTGGCGGCGGGCCTGCTCGCCGCGAACGCCCTCGGCCTGCTGGTGGCCGACGTGCAGGCGTTGGCCGACCAGCTCGACGCCGAGGCCGAACGCGGCCACCTCGGCCGTGACTCCTTCGCCAACCCCGCCAAGGCGCTGGCCCTGCGACTGGCCGACCGCGTGCCGATGCTGTGGGGGCTGGACCAGGCCGCGGTGGCGGTGGCGGAGCACGCCGCGTACGCGCTCGGTGCGCATGCGGGCGTTGTCTGCGACGCCGCCGGCTACCGCCAGGCGCTGGCGCGGCCGGCACTGCGCCGCGCGGCCATGGCGGGCACCGCCGAGCAGGACATCTTCGCCGATCCGGACTTCGAAGCCACCGGGCCGAAACCGAGGGTGCTGCTGCTGGCGGTGCACTCCGGCCCCACCGCGGACGCCGTCCGGTATGAGGCCTCACATACGCTTCCCGGGGCGGGAGTGATCGCCCCCGCCGACGAGATTCCCGGCGATGAGCCTGTTCGCGCCGGGGTGCTCGCGCTACGGTTCGAGCTGGCCGCGGTCTACCTCGGGCTCGCGGCGGGAAGTATGGGAGGAACCGGTTACTACGCGCCAGCCAGCGCGTAATGACCGGCTGACCAGGAAACCGGCCCGGGCGCATCCGGGGTGCCAAGGAGTTGAGAACACAGTGGAGCTGCTCCGCAATGCCGTTCGGCCCTATGCGTGGGGGTCCAGAACGACGATCCCGGAGTTGCTGGGACGCGCCGTGCCCGCACCGCACCCCGAGGCGGAGCTGTGGATGGGTGCCCATCCCGGTGATCCGTCCCGCATTATCACCGCCGCAGGCGAGGAGCGCAGCCTGCTGGAACTGATCGAGTCCGACCCGGTGGGCCAGCTCGGACCGGAGTGCTCCCGGCGCTGGGACAACCGCCTGCCGTTCCTGCTGAAGATCCTCGCGGTGGAAGAGCCGCTTTCGATGCAGGCGCATCCTTCGGCCGAGCAGTCGGCGGAGGGCTACGCCCGCGAGGAGGCGGCCGGTATCCCGCGGGACGCGCCGAACCGCAACTACCCGGATCCGACGGCCAAACCCGAGCTGGTGTGCGCCCTCACCGAGTTCCACGCGCTCGCCGGGTTCCGCACCCCGGACCGCACGATCAAGCTGCTGCGCGCGGTCGAGACCCCGGGGCTGGCCAAGTACACCGAGTTGCTCGCCGCGCAGCCGGATGCCGACGGCATGCGGGCGCTGTTCACCACCTGGATCACGCTGCCGCAGGCCACCCTGGACGAACTGCTGCCTGAGGTGCTGGACGCGTGCGTGCTGCACGTGAAGGACCACGGCGAGTTCGACGCCGAATGCCGCACGATCCTGGAGCTGGGCGAGACGCATCCGCGGGACGCGGGGGTGCTGGCCGCGCTGCTGCTCAACCGGCTCACCCTGAGCGCGGGCGAGGCGATCTACCTCCCCGCCGGGAACCTGCACCTGTACCTGCACGGCACCGCGGTGGAGATCCTGGCCAACTCGGACAACATCCTGCGCTGCGGCCTGACCCCGAAGCACGTCGACGTGCCGGAACTGCTCCGCGTGGTCGACTTCACCTGCTGTGACATGCCGGTTCTCGCGGGCGAGCCGAGCGAGTGCGGCGCGGTGTACCACACCGGCGCCCCGGAATTCGAGCTGTCGCGCTGTGACTGGGCCCCGGGGGAGCAGGGCGAGCTGAAGGTGCCTTCGGCCCGGCCGCAGATCCTGCTGTGCACCGCGGGCCGGGTGGCCGTGCGGTCCGAGGACGGTCGTGAACTGGAACTGCGGCGCGGTGAGTCGATGTGGCTCGCCGCCGCCGACCCGGCCGTGCAGGTCCGTCCGGCCGGCGACGGCCGGACCCAGCTCTTCCGGGCCACCTCCGGTCATTGAGTCGCGCCCGCGACCACACGGAGGGGCCCGGCGGGGCCGCGAAGTGTGTTCTCTCCGTGTAGTGATCTTGGGCAGTCTTCCTACCACCGGGTGATACCTCACCCGGGTGAAGGAGTCCGAGGACACTACAAGGAGAAGACGGACGTGACGTCATATCCCGCGGCCCCGGTGCCACCGACGCCGGCCAAGCCGGTTCGGCCCGGAACGTTGGCGGCCGCGTTGGGGGCTGCCGTCGTCGCAGGCCTGCTCGCCGTCGTCGACGGCATCGTGATGCTGGTCGGGGCCAGCGACATCGCACTGGACATCGCCGCCAAGGCGCTCGCCCAGGTGACGGGGCAGCCGGTCGAGGAGGCCAAGGCCGGACTCAACGCGGAGCCGGGCCTGCTGGACGACGTGGTCGGCACCCTCCACACCCGGGCCTACGTGCTTGTCGTGTTCGGCGCGGCCCTGGTGCTGTTCGGCCTGCTGATGCGCGGGGCGGCGGTCTGGGCCCGCGTGCTGGTCACGCTCTCGGCCCTGCCTGCCGTGGGGATGGCCCTGCGCGTGGTCACCGACGACGGGACCGGCCTGCTGCGGGGCCTGGCCGGGGCGGCGCTCGCGGTCGGCGTGGTGGCGATCGTGCTCGCCTGGCTTCCCGCCAACGGCCGTTACGCCAAGGAAGTCAAGGCGTCCAAGGCGATCCAGGCGAGCTGACACCGGGACCCGGCTTCTCCCAGGGGGGTGGAGAAGGCGGGAGCCTTCGGTGAATTCGGAGCCGGCTTCCCCGCTGGGGGTGGGGAAGCCGGCTACTTCGCGTTATGAGCCAGTGCGGCGTAACCGGCGCGCAGGTCGGCGTGGTGGCCGTGGCGCCGGAGGTGGATGGCGAGGCGGTCCATCAGGGCTCGGGCCTTGTCGGGCCATCCCGCCGCGGCGATGGCACCGACCGCGATGAGCAGGTTGGTGCGTTCGGTGGCGAACCACGCCTCCGGATCGGCCACGAGCCTGGCCACCACCTCCCGGGGCAGGGGTTGCGGTGGCACCTCCCCGGCCGGTGGCGGCCAGCCGTCGTCTTCCAGGCGCCGGGCGGCCGTGTCGGCGAGGCCGATCGCGGCGTCGGTGAGTCTTCCGATGGAGGCGATGCGGTCCTCTCGGGAATCGAGGACGGCCCCGAGTTCGTCGGCGAACACGCGCACCATGTCGTGCAGCCGGTAGCGGGACTCGCCCGTGGCGTCGGCGCCGTGGGGGACCAGCAGCCCGGCCTCCACCAGCTCCTCGATCAGGGTTTCCGCTTCGGGCACGTTGATCAGGGCGGTGACCGCCCAGGCCGGCTGGTCGGTGAGGCGGCAGCGGGTGATCGCACGCAGGGCGCGCCGTGCCCCGGGCGAGAGCGCCTGGTAGCTCAGGTCGATGCTGCCGCGCAACTGGAGGTCGCTGATCGCCAGTTCGTCGAGCCGCCGCAGCCGGTCCTCCAGCCGGTCGGCGAGCACCGAGAGCGCCAGGTGGGGACGCAGCGCCAGCCGGATCCCCGCGATGCGCAGCGCCAGCGGGAGGTTTCCGCAGGCCGCGGCGATGCGGGCGGCCGCGTTCCGCTCACCCGCCACCCGCTCGGCACCCGCGATCCGGCCGAGAAGCTCGCCCGCTTCGGCGTCGCTCAGCGGGCCCAGCTGGGTGCGGCGCGCGCCCTCCAGCGCGCTGAGGCGCCGCCTGCTGGTGACCAGCACCGCGCAGCCCGGGGTCCCGGGAAGCAGGGAGCGCACCTGCGCGGCGTCGGTCGCGTCGTCCAGGACGACGAGCACGCGGCGATCGGTGAGCAGGCCGCGGTACGCGGCCGCCCTGGCGTGTACGTCGTCGGGAAGAGCCGATCCGCCGACCCCCAGCGCGCGCAACACGTCCCCGAGCACGGCGGCGGTGTCGCGGGGTGCGGCCGAACCGTTGAGCGTGATGAACAGCTGCCCGTCCGGAAACGCCTTCCGCAGGCGGTGCGCCACCCGCACCGCCAGTGTCGACTTGCCGACCCCCGGCTGGCCGGACAGCACGGTCAGCGGCATGCCGGGTCCGGTCAGCAGCCGGGCCAGCTCGTCGGACTCCTCCTCACGGCCGGCGAAGTCGGGGAGATCGGGCGGGAGCTGGCAGATCGGCCACGGCACCGGGGCGCGGTGTTGCTCGCCTTCCTCACCGCGGAGCACGGCGGCATGGCTGCGGCGCAGCACCGCGCCCGGTTCCACCCCCAGTTCCTCGATCAGGGTGGTGCGCGTGCGGGTGTACACCGCGAGCGCGTCGGCCTGCCTGCCGGACCGCTGGAGGGCGATCATCAGCTGGGCGGCGGTTCGCTCGCGGAGCGGGTTCTCGGCCAGCAGTGCCTCCAGTTCGCCCGCCACCTCCGCGTGCCGCCCGAGGGCCAGCTCCGCCTCGAGGCAGTCGTCCAGCACGGCGAGGCGTTCGGCCTCCAGCCTGCTCGCCTCGCCGCCCAGCTGGGGCAGGTCCAGATCGGTGAGCGGATGACCGCGCCACTGGGCCAGCGCCCGCCGCAGGTGCTTGACCGCCCGTTCCGGGTCCCTGGCCTTCGCCGCCCTCCTGCCCTCCTCGGCCTCGGCGCGGAACACCAGCAGGTCGAGGTCGCGCGGATCGATCCGCAGCCGGTAGCCGTGCTGGGTGTGGTCGATCCGGGCGCCGTCGAGCCGCTCCCGCAAACGGGAGACGTAGGTGTGCAGGTTCGAGGTGTACGACTTCGGCGGCACCCCGGTCCACAGCGCGTCGACGAGTTGCGCGACCGGCACGTCCTGGTTGGCGCGGAACAGCAGCATCGCCAGCAGGGAGCGCTGGCGCTCACCGCGGAGGCGGATGCTGTCGCCTTCGATCCTGAGCGGCCCCAGCACGCCGAATCGCACCATTTGCAGCCTTCTTCTGTCCGGGAGGAGAAAAGGAAGACTAGGACGCCTATCGGGTCCATTTGGTTGCTGTGGGCTCGATCACTCTGCTACGGATGTGCTCGTACACCACGCTCGTGCGCACGTCGGCGACCTCCGGCCGCTGGGTGAGCCGGTCGATGACGAAGGCGTAGAGGCTGTCGTTGTCCGGAACGGCGACGTGCACCAGGAAGTCCTCGCCGCCGGAGACGACGAACACGCCGACGGTCTCCGGCAGCAGCGCCACCCACTCCCGGAAGGCCTCGATCACCGGCCGGGACGGCGGCCGGATGCGCACCGCGATCAGGGCCTGCACGGGGCGGCCGATCTCGGCGAGATCGAGGTCGAG
Source organism: Amycolatopsis cynarae (assembly GCF_026802195.1). Classification (NCBI taxonomy): domain Bacteria; kingdom Bacillati; phylum Actinomycetota; class Actinomycetes; order Pseudonocardiales; family Pseudonocardiaceae; genus Amycolatopsis; species Amycolatopsis cynarae. Next base: position 582,605 of record NZ_CP113836.1, read on the forward strand.
CAGGAAGCCGCGGATGACGCCGCGGTCGCGCATCGAGCGCACGCGTTCCAGCGAGGTCGACGGGGAGACGCCCGTCGCGGCGGCCAGTTCGCGATTGGTCCGTCGTGCGTCGCGCTGCAGTTCCCGCAGGAGCGCCTGATCTAGTTCGTCCAACTCGGCCATAGCCGCCCTTTCGCCGAACAAAATTCGGAGCAGATGGAAACTTCTCCGATCTATGCCTAGCTTCTCGTGCTATGAGCACAGCACATCAGGACATCCTGGCGCTTCTGGCGGAGGACGTTCAGGGGGGAGTGACCACCCGGACCGCGCGGGTGAAGTGGGTGATCGTCGCCGACCAGTCGCTCGGCCCCGGCCTGGTCGCCAATGCCACGGCCTGCCTCGGGGCCGCGGTCGGTGCCGCGCTTCCCGGTCTCCTCGGCGGCGAGGTGGCCGACGGTTCCGGGCAGTCGCACGCCGGCCTGCCGTGGTGCGGCTGCCCCATCCTGGGCGCGGACGCCGAAAAGGTGCGGGCCCTGCACGCCAAGGCCAGGACCCGGGAGGGGATCTTCGTCGCCGGGATGTCGAAGCACGCGCAGGCCAGCCGGTCCTACGAGGAGTACGCCGAAACACTCGGTTCGACTCCCGCCGAAGAACTCAGCTACTACGCGATCAGCCTGGTCGGCCCGCGGAACAAGATCGACAAACTGGTCGGAGGCCTCCCGCTGCTACGCTGACCGGCTCCCTCCCCGTAGGCTGCAAACCGACAAATCGGGATAGCTCAAGGGAGTTCAGCGTGTCGGCAAGCGGTGGAACCAAAGCGATCCTCGCGGCGCTGGGCGCCAACGCCGGTATCGCCGTCGCGAAGTTGGTCGGCTTCCTGTTCACCGGATCGTCCTCGATGCTCGCCGAGTCCGTGCACTCGCTGGCCGACACCTCCAACCAGGGACTGCTGCTCCTCGGCGGCCGGACATCCCGGCGCGCGGCGACCAAGGTCCACCAGTTCGGCTTCGGCCGCGATCGGTACTTCTACTCGTTCGTCGTGGCGCTCATGCTGTTCACCCTTGGTTCGGCGTTCGCGCTGTACGAGGGCATCCACAAGGTCGAGCACCCGGAGCCGCTGAGCACCCCGCTGGTCGCGGTGCTCATCCTGGTGGTGGCGATCGCATTGGAGGGCTACAGCTTCTTCACCGCCATGGGCGAGTCCCGCGAGCTCAAGGGTGAGGCGTCGTGGTGGGGCTTCATCCGCCAGTCGCGCACCCCGGAGCTGCCGGTCGTGCTGCTGGAGGACACCGGCGCCCTGGTCGGCCTGGTGTTCGCGCTCCTCGGCGTGGGCCTGTCGGTGCTCACCGGCGACCCGGTCTGGGACGGCATCGGCACCATCATGATCGGCGTCCTGCTCGGGATCATCGCGATCATCCTGATCGTGGAGATGAAGAGCCTGCTGATCGGCGAGGGCGCCACCGAGCAGGAGCTCGCCACGATCGTCGCCGAACTGACCGGTGGTGGCAGCGTCGAGCGGGTGATCCACATCCGGACCCAGTACCTGGGGCCGGAGGAGATGCTCGTCGCGGCGAAGCTCGCACTGCGCCCGAACCTCGAACTCGCGGAGATCGCCCGTGCCATCGACGAGGCCGAGGCACGGGTGCGGGCCAAGGTGCCCGCGGCGCGGCTGATCTACCTGGAACCGGACCTGGATCGCCAGCTGGTCTGATGGGGCGGGTGCGGGCCCGCTTCGGGGCCGGGCCCCTGCTGGTGGTCCCCGAAGAGCGGCACCTGCTCGCCGAAGGGCCGCGATGCGCGGCCGGGGAATTCCAGCCCCGCCGCCATCGCCACCGCCCGGTCCCACTCCGGATCGGCCTCGTAGTCGTTGTGCCCCAGTACCCCCGGCACCCAGCGCCGGGTCTCCGGCGGGATCCGCAGGGGATCGGGCAGCCAGTGGTCGCCGCCGAGCACGAGCGCGCCACTCGGGCTCTCCTCGGCGGCGTCGAGCGGCCCGACCCCGCCGTCGGGCAGGTAGCCGAAGCCGAGCAGCCTGCCCGCCGCGATCTTGTGCCGCCAGCTGGTCACGCCGCCCCCGAAGATGTCCGTGCCGCGGGCCAGGGCGCGCCACCGGCCGTCCAGCCTGCCGAACAGGGCCGCCAGCGACTGGTGGGGCAGCACGGCGGGGAAGGCGCGCTGGTAACCCCACTGCAGTGGTGAACCGACCGTGAGCAGGCCGACCCGTTCGCGGTCGGCCGGGGGCAGGCCGTGCACCAACCGGGCCGTGGCGATGAGTGCGAGCAGGCTGCCCACGTTGTGCCCGCACAGCACCACGCGCGTGTTGCGCTCGGCGAGGTGCTCCTTCGCGCGCGCCGCGAGTTCGGGCACCACCTTGAGCGCGTAGCACGGCGGAACCGCCGGGTGCGCCGCCCGGGGCCAGAAGCAGACCAGATCGGCGAGGGCACCGAGGTGGCGGTTGCGCCCGGGTTTCGTGGCCGCCGTGTACACCACGCGCAGCAGGCCCGCCGCCATCGTGCCGAGCGCGAACACCCCGGCCGCGGACAGCGGGTCGAGCCAGTGCGGGACGGCGTGCAGCACGAACCGGGCGACAAGCAGCGCGGCCGCCCCCAGCGACATGCCCGCCACCACGCCGACCGCGAGGTGGTGCAGATGCCGCCGTTCCCAGGCGGACCGGGCCCAGGCCGCGGCGGCGCGCTTGTGCTCGGCCGGGTTGTCCTGGAGCAGGCGCACGATGTCCGGCACCCCTTGCCGCCGTCGCCGCCACGGCACCGCGATCGCGAACCCGAGCAGGCCGAGCGCCAGTGCGAGGACCAGGCCCGCCCCCCACAGCATGGTCACCGGGCGGTAGCTGTCGGGCAGGCGCAGCGAGGACGCGCCGGACAGGCGGCGCAGCGCGATCGCCAGCCCCGCGCCGAACCCGCCGCCGAGCAGCACCGCCAGCGCCAGCGCGGGGGCGGCGGCCCAGCCGCCCAGCCACGGCCGCAACCGCCGGGGCAGGGTGCGCCAGGTGCGGCGCGCGAACAGGGCGGCGGGCACGAGCAGGAGCGAGAACAGCACGGAGACCGCCAGCAGGGCGGCGCCGATCGCCTGCACCGTCGCGTCCGAACCGGCGGGCAGGCGGGGTTTGAGCGCGAGCACCGCCAGGCCCACCAGCCAGGCGAACCCGAGCAGGCCGCGGCGGGCTCCCTTCGGCACTTCTCGAACGCCGGTAGCCGCGGTGAGCAGCGCCGCCAGCACCAGCGCGAGCGCGCAGATCCACAGGCCAAGCCGAGGCGGGTCCTCCGGCGGGCGCAGCGGGCCGCCCAGCGCCAGCAGCGCGACCGTGGCCAGCGCCGCCACCGTGTGCAGGCACCGCAGCACCGGCGAATCGGCCCCGCCGCGCACCGCGTCCCCGGGCAGCGTGTCGCTGTGGGGCGCGACGTCGGCCGAGGTCACCGTCCAGTTGCTGCCCGAGATCCGGTACAGCACGAAGATCACCAGCAGCAGTGGCAGCAGGCCTGCGGCCACCCGCAGCACCGGCGGCTCGCGCAACTTTTCCGGCACCACAGGCAGGCAGTGCGACCCGGGGGCCAGGCACTGCGAGGCGAACAGGTCGAGCGCGATCACCGCGAGCTGCCCGACCAGCAGCATGGTGAGCAGCAGTGCCGCCATCCGCAGCAGGCCCCGGCACGCCCCGCCCAGCGCGGCCGCGAACCGGCTGCCCTCGGGGACCGGGGGCAGCATCCAGTGCGCCACGTTCGCCAGTGAGAAGGGGAACAGCAGCGCCCAGGCCGCCTTCGCCGCTCCGCCCGAGGTCATCCCGCTCCACAGGTACCCTTCGAGGGTGCGCGGCACGGAGCGGCCCAGCGCGCGCAGAACCGGGCCCGGCGCCGGTCGGCGCAGCCGGTCGGACGGGCGGATCACCCGGCCGAGCCCGTCCCCCGCGACCTCCACCGTGTTGACCGTGTCCAGCAGGGACTCCCCGGTCGTCCCGGTGAAGCCCGGCACGCGCAACTCGACGACTCGGGTCTCGGGGCCGGGGATCGGCACGGGGACGCCTCCTCATTTCGCGGTTGTTCGCTGCGGAACGGACAACGGTACTGTTCAGGTGTCGCCGATTCATGGAGGAAATGCCTGATGACCCCCGAAAGCGTTGCCAAGCGGCACGACACTCGTAACGGTGTGGAGTTCGCCGTGGCCGATCTCGAGCTGGCCGACTTCGGCCGCAAGGAGATCCGGCTGGCCGAGCACGAAATGCCGGGGCTGATGGCGTTGCGGCGGGAGTACGCGGAGGTGTACCCCCTGCGGGGGGCGCGCGTGTCGGGCTCGCTGCACATGACGGTGCAGACGGCGGTGCTGATCGAGACCCTCGTCGCCCTCGGTGCCGAGGTCCGGTGGGCGTCCTGCAACATCTTCTCCACCCAGGACCACGCCGCGGCCGCGGTCGTGGTGGGGCCGCACGGGACGGCCGAGGCGCCTGGCGGCGTGCCGGTGTTCGCGTGGAAGGGCGAGTCGCTCGAGGAGTACTGGTGGTGCACGGAGCGGGCGCTGACCTGGGAGGGTGAGGGCCCGAACATGATCCTCGACGACGGTGGCGACGCGACCATGCTGGTGCACCGGGGCACGCAGTACGAGAAGGCCGGCGTGGTGCCCACCCCCGAGGACGACGACTCGGAGGAGTGGAAGGTCTTCCTCGAGCTGCTGCGCGAGTCGCTCGCGGCCTCGCCGGGCAAGTGGACCGCGATCGGCGAGGGCATCCGCGGTGTCACCGAGGAGACCACGACCGGTGTGCTGCGGCTGTACCAGCTCGCGGCCGCGGGCGAGCTGCTCTTCCCGGCCATCAACGTCAACGACGCGGTGACGAAGTCGAAGTTCGACAACCGGTACGGCATCCGGCACTCGCTGATCGACGGCATCAACCGGGGCACCGATGTGCTCATCGGCGGCAAGGTCGCGGTCGTCTGCGGCTACGGCGATGTCGGTAAGGGTGCTGCGGAATCGCTGTCCGGGCAAGGGGCCCGGGTGGTCGTGACGGAGATCGACCCCATCTGCGCCCTCCAGGCGACGATGGACGGCTACCAGGTCAAGACGCTCGAATCGGCGCTGCCGGAGGCCGACATCATCATCACCACGACCGGTAACAAGGACGTGGTGCTGGTCGAGCACATGGCGCGGATGAAGCACCAGACGATCGTGGGCAACATCGGTCACTTCGACAACGAGATCGACATGGCCGGGCTGACCCGCTACCCGGGCATCCGGCGGGTGAACATCAAGCCCCAGGTGGACGAGTGGGTCTTCCCGGACGGGCACTCGATCCTGGTGCTGTCCGAGGGCAGGCTGCTGAACCTGGGCAACGCGACCGGGCACCCGAGCTTCGTGATGTCGAACAGCTTCTCCAACCAGGTGATCGCGCAGATCGAGCTGTTCACCAAGCACGAGGAGTACGACAAGGAGGTCTACCGGCTGCCCAAGAAGCTGGACGAGAAGGTCGCCCGCATCCACCTGCAGGCGCTGGGCGGCGAGCTGACCAAGCTGACCAAGGAGCAGGCCGAGTACATCGACGTCGACGTCGAAGGCCCCTTCAAGCCCGACCACTACCGCTACTGACCCCGGGCTCGTAGCGAAGCGGCACTCTGACGCAGGCGCTGGGTCTGCCCGCGACCGTCGCGGGCAGACCCGTAATCTCTGGGGCCGTGGGTCGACTCGTGGTCATCGAAGGGCTGGACGGGGCGGGCAAGCGCACCCTGTCCGAGGGGCTGACGAAGGCGTTGCACGCGCAGGGTGCGAGCGTCGCGACGCTCGCCTTCCCCCGCTACGGCCGCAGTGTGTACGCGGATCTGGTGCGCGAGGCGCTGCATCGCGGTCATGGTGACCTCGCCGACTCGGTCTACGGCATGGCGATGCTCTACGCCCTCGACCGGCGGGGCGCCCTGGGCGAGATCACGGGCGCCCTCGAACGCCACGACGTGCTGCTGCTCGACCGCTACGTGTCGTCCAATGCCGCCTACGGGGCCGCCCGCCTGCATCAGGACGCACACGGCGAGTTCGTCGCCTGGTTGAAGGAACTGGAGATCGACCGGTTCGGCCTGCCGGTGCCGGACCTCCAGCTCCTGCTGCGGGTCACCCCCGAGGTGGCCGCCGCGCGGGCCGAGCACCGTGCCCGGTCCGAATCGGACCGGGCGAAGGACTCCTTCGAATCCGACGACGCGCTCCAGGCCCGGTGCGCCCACGTGTACGACGAGCTGGCGGGGGAATCCTGGCTGTCGGAGTGGCGGGTCGTGGACGGCACGGCCGCTTTCGACCCCGCCGAACTGAGCCGGTGGCTCGTCCATCCGGGCTAAGGGCCGTCGATCTCGCCTGCCGAAACCGGGCCGGGCGTCACGAACGGTGTCCCAAGTGCGAATATGTGGTCATGAAGGCACGTGTCTTGGTGGTCGACGACGACCCCGCGCTCGCGGAGATGCTCACCATCGTGCTGCGCGGGGAGGGTTTCGATACCGCTGTCGTGGCCGACGGCTCCCGGGCGCTGCCCGCACTGCGGGAGCTCAAACCCGACCTGGTCCTGCTGGACCTGATGCTGCCCGGCATGAACGGGATCGACGTCTGCAAGGCGATCCGGGCCGAATCGGGCGTACCCATCGTGATGCTGACCGCCAAGAGCGACACCGTCGACATCGTGCTCGGCCTCGAGTCCGGGGCGGACGACTACGTCGTCAAGCCCTTCAAGCCGAAGGAACTGGTCGCCAGGGTGCGTGCCCGGTTGCGCCGGACCGAGGCGGAGCCCGCCGAATCACTGACCATCGGTGATCTCACCATCGACGTGCCGGGCCACGAGGTCACGCGCGAGGGCAAGGCGATCCCGCTCACGCCGTTGGAGTTCGACCTGCTCGTCGCGCTGGCGCGCAAGCCGCGGCAGGTGTTCACCCGCGAGGTCCTGCTCGAGCAGGTGTGGGGATACCGGCACGCCGCCGACACCCGCCTGGTCAACGTGCACGTGCAGCGGCTGCGGTCGAAGGTGGAGAAGGATCCCGAGCATCCCGAGGTCGTCCTGACCGTACGCGGCGTTGGATACAAGGCGGGTCCCCCGTAAGAAAGCATGACGTGGACAACGTGACCTTGGTACGCAGGCCGGGTGCGGGACGCGCGGGGGTACCGTTCGTCCCGCCTGTCCGCCTGCGCTCGTTCGCCTGCGCGGTGGCGGTGGGATGAAGCCGCGGCTGAGGGACCTGGTGGTCCGGTTGGTGCGCCTGGCCCGTCGCGTCGGCGGCTACGCCCGCGGCCGGATGGTCGCGGGCGGTGTGCTGTGGCGGCGTTCGCTCCAGTTCCGGGTCACGGTGTCCACGCTCGCGCTGTCCTCGTCGGTGGTGTTCATCCTGGGCATGGTGCTGCAGCACCAGATCACCAGCAGGCTGACCGAGACCAAGCAGCAGGCCGCGATCGCGCAGACCCTGCAGGTGGTGGCGACGGCGCAGAAGGAACTGGTCGGCATCAGCGATCAGGACGCGCTGCCCGACCGCCTGCAGAACGTGGTCAGGAAGATCACGAGCAGCTCCACCGACGACGGGTCGGGCTCCTCGGCCGCGGGCGCCTTCGAACCGGTGCTCACCGCGGGCGGCAGCAATTCCACCGACTCGGCCGGGCCGATCTGGAAGGTGCCCGAAGGGCTGCAGCGCTTCGCCGAGGCGAACCAGGTGGCCCACCAGATCCACACGGTGGACGACAACGGCACGCGCACCACGTACCTGATGGTCGGCGCGCCCGTCACCAGCACCGGCCGTCCGATCCAGCTCTACCTGCTGTTCCCCATGACGGCCGAGCAGAACACGCTGACCACGGTGCAGAACACGATGCTGGTCGGGGGGCTCGTGCTGCTGGTGCTGCTGGCAGGCATCAGCAACCTGGTCACCCGCCAGGTGGTGCGGCCGGTGCGGCAGGCGGCCGCCGCGGCGGCCCGGTTCGCGGGCGGGGAGCTGGATGAACGGCTCCCGGTGACCGGCGAGGACGATCTGTCCCGCCTTGCCGTGTCGTACAACGAGATGGCGGCGAGCATCCAGCGGCAGATCCGGCAGCTCGAGGAGTTCGGCACGCTGCAACGGCGGTTCACCTCGGACGTCTCCCACGAGCTGCGGACCCCGCTGACCACGGTGCGGATGGCGGCGGACGTCCTGCACGCCTCGCGCGAGCAGTTCCCGGCCGGGCTGGCCCGCTCCACCGAGTTGCTGGTGGACGAGCTGGACCGGTTCGAAGCGCTGCTCGGGGACCTGCTCGAGATCAGCAGGCTGGACGCCGGGGTCGAGGAGCTGGCGGCGGAAGTGATCGACGTGGCGCCGGTCGCGCGCCGGGCGGTCGAACAGGTCCGGGTGCTGGCGGGCAACGCGGGCAGCGAGATCGAGCTCGACCTGCCCGAGGAGGAGACGCCTGCCGAGATCGACGCGCGCCGCGTCGAACGGATCCTGCGGAACCTGCTGGCCAACGCGGTCGACCACAGCGAGGGCCGCCCGGTGCGGGTCACCCTGCGCGCCACCGAGCACGCGGTCGCGATCACCGTGCGCGACTACGGCGTGGGCCTGCGCCCCGGCGAGGCCGATCTCGTGTTCAACCGGTTCTGGCGGGCGGACCCCTCACGCAACCGGCGCACCGGCGGAACCGGGCTGGGCCTGGCGATCAGCCACGAGGACGCGCGGCTGCACGGCGGGCAGCTGGCGGCCTGGGGTGCGCCCGGCCAGGGAGCCTGCTTCCGGCTGGTCCTGCCCCGGCGTCAGGGGGAGCCGTTCGAGGAGAGCCCGCTGCCGCTGGTCCCGGCCGACGCGGTTTCCTCCGGGGCCGCGAACATCGGTTCCGGTGCCGACTACACGATCACCTTTGCCGAGCTCCGCAAGGAGGACGTCGGGTGAACCGGACACGCCGAACCACCGTGGTTCGCCTGCTGGCGGCACTGGTGGGGGTCCTGCTCGTGGCGGGCTGCGCCACGCTGCCCGATGAGTCGCAGCCCGCCGCGGTGCCGCAGCAGGAACTCGGGCAGATCACCAACCCGGATCTCCAGCAGCCCCCGCATGACCTCGACCCGCTGACCATCGTGCGCGACTTCGTCCGCGCCAGCGCCCAGCCGATCGGCAACAACGCGGCGGCCCGCATGTACCTCGACGACGCCGCGGTCAAGTCGTGGCAGCCGTCGAAGGTCATGAACGTGATCGAGGACCAGTTCAACACCGTGTACGCGACGGGGGGCGACCAGCCCGCCGGCCCGAACGACGTGGTGGTCGTCGTGCGGGGGACGGCGCTGGGCACCCTCGACGCGGACAGCTCCTTCATCCCGTCCCGGAGCACCTACGAGCTGAAGCTGCTGGTGCGCAAGCAGACCGACGGCCAGTGGCGCATCGTGAACCCACCCGCGGGCATGGTGGTGCCCTACAGCGATTTCACCGCCAACTACGTGCGCGTGCCGATCTACTTCTTCGCCCCGGACTCCACCACGATCGTGCCGGACCTGCGGTATGTGGCGGGTAAACCGCAGTCGGGACTGCCCGCGCGCGTGATGTCGCTGCTGCTGGCCGGGCCGTCGGACCAGCTGGTCGGCGCCGTGCGCAATCCGCTGCCGGAGGACGCCGCGATCGAGGGGAACGTGGTCAACACCCCCGACGGCGCGCTGGTGGTGCCGCTGGCCGGGGTCGGTGACCAGACCCCGGAGGCGAAGAAGCTGATCGCGGCCCAGATCGTGCTGTCGTTGCAGGCGGTGACGACCAACCGCATCCGGCTGTTGTCCGACGGCGTGCCGCTGGTGGAAGGCCATGAGGACTGGCTGTTCACCGACGTGCCGTCCTACACCTCACTGGCCTCGCCGAGCGCGGACCAGGCGGGGTTGATGACCTCCGGCGGCCGGATCCGGTCCCTGGCCGACGGGGCCCCGATCCCCGGCCCCGCCGGACAGGGCAACTACCAGGTGGCCAGTGCCGCCCAGTCGATCGACGGCAAGCAGCTGGCGATCGTGGAGAACCTGGGCGGCAGGCAGCAACTGCGGATCGGCCCGTTCGGCGGGCAGGCGCAGCCGGTGGACCTGTTCGGCGGCACCCTGACCCGGCCGACGTGGCGGCCCACCACGACCGCCGACGGCACCGCGGGCGAGGTGTGGACGGTGGTGGACGGGCAGTCGGTCGTGCGGGTCGCGAGAACCCCGGACGGCGGGTGGACCGGGCAGGCGGTCAACGCCGAGGAGGTGCTCGCGGTCGGCTCGATCAGCGCGCTGCGCCTGTCCCGGGACGGCGCCCGTGCCGCACTGGTGGTCAACGGGCAGTTACTGGTCGCATCTGTGGTGCGCACGCAGGATTCGGTGACGCTGCGCAGTCCCCGGATCCTGGGGGTGGGCGCGCTCAGCGGTGTGGTGGATGTGGACTGGCTCAGCCAGGACAGCCTCGTGGCCGCCACGACCATGCCTTCCCAGCCGGTGGTGAAGGTGCCGATCGACGGGCTGCGGCTGGACGCGTTCAACAGTTCGAACCTGACCCCGCCGGTGTACGCGATCACCGCCGCGCCGGGACGGCCGATCGTGGTCGCGGACTCCGGGGGACTGTGGACGGCCTCGGACGTCGGGGAGGTCTGGCGCCCGCATCCGCACAGCGTCGGCTCCCACGTGGCCCCCTTCTACCCCGGCTGACCGGCACTTTCGCGGCAGCGCGGAACTGTCGGTGGGGACCGGCATCATGGCCTCGTGAGCCTGGGGAAACAAGTTCTGGATCTGCTGTTGCCGTCGGTGTGCGCGGGCTGCGGCACTCCGGGAGCCGCCTGCTGCGCGGAGTGCCTGGCCGGGTTTTCCCGTCCGGAGCCGGTCCCGCGCGGACCGACGGCGGGACTGGCACCGGTCTACGCGCTCGCCCGCTATCGCGATCACGCCCGCCGCTTGGTGCTCGCCTACAAGGAGCGTGGACGGCGTGATCTGGCTCCGCCGCTCGGCGGTGCCCTCGCCGCCGTACTGCCCGAGCTCCCGCCCGCCCGGCCTGATCGTCACGGAACGTGGTGGCTGGTCCCGGTGCCCTCCCGGCGCAGCGCCTCCCGGGTCCGCGGCGGTCCCCACCTGACTCGCCTTGCCCGGGCCTGCGCGACGGCGCTCGCGGCGCGGGGGCACGGCGCGGCCGTGGCGCCGGCGCTCCGCCTGGCGGCCGGGGCCCGTGACGCGGTCGGGCTGGACCGCGCGCGCCGCGCGGCGAACCTCGCCGGGCGGTTGCGGCTCGACCCGCGGGGCCTGCCGCCGCGCTCCACTCCCGTGGTCCTCCTTGATGATGTGGTGACGACGGGGGTGACCGCGGCGGCGTGCGGCCGAGCACTGGTCACGTCCGGTTTCCCGGTCGTTCTGGTGCTCACCCTCACGGCCGTCTGACCCACCCGGCTCACCCGAAAAGGTGATTATTTCGGGAACGGCAGCGGCCCCGGGGCCGTTGTCCGGGCATGAGGCCGTCCCCGGAAGAACCACCGCCACCGCACCGCTGGGCGGGAGCGCGGAAGGCGCCGGGCAGGCCCGTTCCGCGGCGCCCGATGTCCTGGAAACCGGCCCGATGCGAAGACGCTTTCGTGACCTTGGCCCGCCCGCGGTTCCCGCTGCCGCCGGTGGCGGGGCGGTCGTCGCGGACACCGATCGTGAAGATCGTCCGGCCCGGTACTCCCCCGGGCGCGGGGACTGGTTTGGCGGGCGTGGCCCCGCTAACGTGCAGCGCTATAGCGATTCCGCGGCAGGGAGGTGAACAGCCGATGACCCTGGGGCCGACGGAACCGTAATTCTCCGTCACGGAGCGGCGTCGGCGCCCCTTTCGATTCTCCGAAGAGCTCGAACTCATCCTTGCAGTGAGGGAGGTCGTGTATGGACATCGTCGTCAAAGGTCGCAACGTGGAGGTGCCCGACCACTACCGGACGCACGTGGGCAGCAAGCTCGAGCGTCTGGAGCGTTACGACAAGAAGGTCTTCCACTACGACGTGGAGCTCTTCCACGAACCGAACCGGCGGCAGGCCAAGAACTGCCAGCGCGTGGAGATCACCGCGCGGGGCCGCGGACCCGCGGTTCGGGCGGAGGCCACCGCGGGCGACTTCTACGCCGCCCTGGACGTCGCGGTGAGCAAGCTGGAAGGCCGGCTGCGCAAGATGCACGACCGGCGCCGTGTGCACTACGGCCGCCGTTGCCCCGAGTCGGTCGCCGAAGCCACCGGGCAGGTGGCCGCCGGCGCCGCCGCGGGCGGCAGGCCCGCCGCGCGCACCGCCGTGCTGGAGGCTCCGGCCCCCGCCGAGGCGGAACTGGCCACCGGGATGACCAGCGCGTCGGAACTCGACCTACCCATGCCCCGAGGGGACGAGGCGATCGACTACCAGCCCGGTCGCGTCGTGCGCGAGAAGCACCATCCCGCGAAACCCATGAGCATCGACCAGGCCCTCTACGAGATGGAACTGGTCGGGCACGACTTCTATCTCTTCCATGACGCCGACGCCGACCTGCCGAGCGTCGTCTACCGGCGGAAGGGCTTCGACTACGGGGTGATCAGACTCGGCTGAGCCCTGGTGGAAAAGGCCCGTGCGTGGGACACGTACGGGCCTTTTCGTCGTTTAAACACCGACGTGCGTGCACGTCGGGACCCTCCTTCCCTACGATGGGGGCAGCGCGCGATCCGCACGAGGGGTCGTGTTCGGCATGGCCCGGGGCACGCCTGGGCGCTCATCGGAGAAGCTAGTGAGGTCGACCGGATGGTTCTCAACCGCCTGCTCCGCGCGGGCGAGGGCAAGATGCTCAAGCGGCTGCGCAACATCGCCGACCACATCAACTCCCTCGAAGACGAGGTGAAGGACCTCTCCGACGCAGACCTGCGGGCGAAGACCGACGAGTTCCGGCAGCGGCACAACGACGGCGAGTCGCTCGACGCCCTGTTGCCCGAGGCCTTCGCGGTGGCCAGGGAGGCGGCCAGGAGGGTGCTCGGCCAGCGGCACTACGACGTCCAGCTGATGGGTGGCGCCGCGCTGCACCTCGGCCAGGTTGCGGAGATGAAGACCGGTGAAGGCAAGACGCTGACCTCGGTGCTGCCCGCGTACCTGAACGCGATCTCGGGCAAGGGCGTGCACCTGGTCACCACGAACGACTACCTGGCCCGCCGCGACGCGGAGTGGATGGGCCGCGTGCACCGCTTCCTCGGGCTCACCGTCGGCGCGATCCTGTCCGAGCTGCCGCCCGACCAGCGGCGCGAGGCCTACCACGCCGACATCACCTACGGCACCAACAACGAGTTCGGCTTCGACTACCTGCGCGACAACATGGCCTGGACGCTGGACGACTGCGTGCAGCGCGGCCACAACTTCGCCATCGTCGACGAGGTCGACTCGATCCTCATCGACGAGGCGCGCACCCCGCTGATCATCTCCGGCCCGGCCGAGCAGTCGGCGCGCTGGTACCTGGAGTTCGCGCGCATGTCGCCGCTGATGAAGCGGGACGCGCACTACGAGGTCGACGAGCGCAAGCGCACCGTCGGTGTCACCGAGAAGGGTGTCGCCTTCGTCGAGGACCAGCTCGGCATCGACAACCTGTACGAGGCCGCGAACACCCCGCTGGTCGGCTACCTGAACAACGCGCTGAAGGCCAAGGAGCTGTACAAGCGCGACAAGGACTACATCGTCCGCAACGGTGAAGTGATCATCGTGGACGAGTTCACCGGGCGCATCCTGCACGGCCGCCGCTACAACGAGGGCATGCACCAGGCGATCGAGGCCAAGGAAGGCGTCGAGATCAAGGCGGAGAACCAGACCCTCGCCACGATCACGCTGCAGAACTACTTCCGGCTCTACGACAAGCTTTCCGGCATGACCGGTACCGCCGAGACCGAGGCGGCCGAGTTCCACCAGACCTACAAGCTGGGCGTGGTGCCGATCCCGCCGAACCGGGCGATGGTCCGCAAGGACCAGACCGACCTGATCTACAAGAGCGAAGAGGCCAAGTTCGAGGCCGTCGCCGACGACATCGCCGAGCGCAACGAGGCCGGGCAGCCGGTGCTGGTGGGTACCACCAGCGTCGAGAAGTCCGAGTACCTGTCGAAGCTGCTGGTGAAGCGGGGCGTGCCGCACGAGGTGCTGAACGCGAAGTACCACGATCGTGAGGCGCTGATCGTGGCGCGGGCCGGGCGCAAGGGCGCGGTCACGGTGGCCACCAACATGGCGGGCCGCGGTACCGACATCGTGCTTGGCGGGAACCCGGACATCATCGCCGACGAGCGGCTGCGTGAGCGCGGCCTCGACCCGGTGGAGCACTCGGAGGCCTACGAGACGGCGTGGCCGAGCGTGCTCGAAGAGGTCAAGGCCGAGGTGAAGGCCGAGGCCGAGGAGGTGCGCGACGCCGGCGGCCTGTACGTGCTGGGCACCGAGCGGCACGAGTCCCGCCGTATCGACAACCAGTTGCGCGGCCGCGCCGGCCGCCAGGGCGACCCGGGTGAGTCGCGGTTCTACCTGTCGCTGGGCGACGAACTCATGCGCCGGTTCAACGCCACCATGGTCGAGCGCGTGATGACCACCATGCGCCTGCCCGACGACCAGCCGATCGACCACAAGATGGTCTCGCGCGCGATCAAGAGCGCGCAGACCCAGGTCGAGCAGCAGAACATGGAGATCCGCAAGAACGTCCTCAAGTACGACGAGGTCATGAACGAGCAGCGCAAGGTGATCTACGCCGAGCGCCGCCGTGTGCTGGAGGGCGAGGACCTCAGCGAGCAGATGCACAACATGCTGACCGACGTGGTGACGGCCTACGTCGAGGGTGCGACCGCCGACGGCTACGCCGAGGACTGGGACCACGAGAAGCTGTGGACCGCGCTGAAGCAGCTGTACCCGGTGTCGATCACCTGGGAGCAACTGGTCGAGGAGGACGAGGACCTCAGCTCCGAGTTCCTGCTCGACCAACTGCTCGCGGACGCGCAGGAGGCCTACGCACGCCGTGAGGCGGAAATCGACGCGAAGGTCGGCGAGGGCGCGATGCGCCAGCTCGAACGGCAGGTTCTGCTGTCGGTTCTCGACCGGAAGTGGCGCGAGCACCTCTACGAGATGGACTACCTCAAGGAGGGCATCGGTCTGCGGGCGATGGCCCAGCGCGATCCGCTGATCGAGTACCAGCGCGAGGGCTTCGAGATGTTCACCGCGATGCTCGACTCGCTGAAGGAGGAGGCCGTCGGCTTCCTGTTCAACCTGCAGGTCGAGGCGGCCGTGGCGGAGCCGACAACGGCCCCGGCCGCGTCGGCGGTGCCCGCCGCTGCTGCCGCGCCCGCCGAAGGGCGGCACGCGCACCCGACGCCGCCGCAGCCGGCGGTGGAAGAGCCGCGCGAGTCGGTGCCGACAGCGCTGCGCGGCAAGGGCCTCGGCAACGGCCATGAGCAGCAGGGCCTGACCTTCTCCGGTCCCGCCGAACAGGGCGGGGTCGCTTCGCGGGGCGAGGCCGCCAAGTCCGCGGCCCGGACCGGCGCCGGTGACGGCTCGCGCCGCGAGCGGCGGGCCGCCGCCCGCGCCCAGGCGAAGAAGGGCAAGAAGGGCAACCGCTGACCGGTGCCCCGCCGGGGCGCCCTTGGTGGTCCCGTGATGTTGAGCAAGGTGGATTTGCTACGGGCCATCCGTAGCAAATCCACCTTGCTGCGTTCTGCCCGGCTGCGGGGTCGGTGCTCAGGTCCGGGAACGGCGTGGGCGCACGAGGTCGAAGAAGGTGCACCGCCATCCGGTTTCGGTGCGCTCGAACCGGGCGGTGACGGCGAAGGCGCGCGAAGGGGTGTGGGCGGTGCCACACGCCTCGTAGATCCTCGGCGAGAGGCGGCAGCCGCGCAGGCTCCTGAGCGTGAACCGGGCCTCCTTGAGGGGCGGCAGCAGCGCGAGCCTGCGGTACAGCCGCGGATGCGTAAGGCCCTGCAACTGGCTCACCGGCCGCCGTCCACTGCGCGCGTCGAGGATCGCCTCCAGCGCCGCTCGGATCTGGGTGGGTGCCGAGTGGTCCTCGCCGTCATGGCCGCGCGGCTGCTCCCGGCGCCCAGGCCCCAGTGCCAAGGCCAGTTGTCCGCCGTGGTCGGCGGGGGCGGCCCTTTGTTCGAGTGGTTCGTACGGTTTGAGCGGCTTCAACGCCCGCATGCGATTCCCCCCGTTGTCCGGATCGTTCCGCCGTTAAGAGCGGACGAGAGGGACCATTCGGGCAAACTGCCCCCGAACCGGTGAAACCCGCTGGCCAGTAGGGTCGTCTGGTGGATGTGGGTATGGGGCTGGTGGTCGACTACGCGGGCGTGCTGACCGACCCGGGTGCGGGGGAGTTGTTCGAGGCCATCAAGGCGTTGCGGAATCGGGGCGTGCGTACGGCGCTGCTGTCGAACGCTCCCGGCGGCGGCACCGTGACGACCGTGCTCGCCCGGTACTTCGACGAACTCGTCTTCTCCGGTGAGGTCGGCGTGGCCAAGCCGGACGCGCGGGTCTACCTGCTGACCGCGGCCCGGCTCGGGGTGCCCGTCGAGGCCTGTGTGTTCGTCGACGATTCGCGGCCGAACGTGGCGGGGGCGGTGGCCGCCGGCATGGTGGGGGTGCACCACACCACCGTGCCCGGCACGCTCGCCGAGCTCAGCGTGCTGTTTTCCGCCTGACCACCTCGAAGCACAGCACGGCCGCGGCCGCGGCCACGTTGAGCGACTCGACCTCGCCGGGCATCGGGATGGTGAGCCGCCCGGTCAGCAGGCCGGCGACCTCGGGGGAGATCCCGGCGGTTTCACCGCCGAGCACGAACGCGGCCCGTTCCGGCAGTTCGGCCTGGAACAGCGCTTCGCCGCCCGCGGCTCCGAGCCCGTAGAGCCGGTAACCGGCGTCGGTGAGCAGGCCCGCGGCCTCGGCCGCGGTCGCGCACCGCAGTACCGGGGCCCGGAACGCCACTCCCGCCGAAGCCTTCACGACCAGCGGATCGAGTGCCGCGACCCCGCGCCGGGGGACCACCACCCCGCCGATCCCGGCGGCGGTCGCGGTACGCAGGATCATCCCGACGTTGGCCGGAGTGGTGATCCCGTCGAGCAGCAGCACCGTGGCGGGCAGCGGCGCCGAGGACAGTGCGGCCGTCAGCGGGCGCATCCGGGGCGCCACCACGTCGGCCAGCACGCCCTGGTCCTGCTTGCCGTTGCCTGCCAGCACCTTCACCCGGTGCGCGCTGGCCCGCTGCACCTGGACCCCGGCGGTCCGCGCGGCGCGCTGGATCGCGGCGGCGCCCTCGCCCCGGGCGGTGTCGGCGAGGATCACCTTGTCCACGTGCAGCGCCGGGTCGCCGAGCGCCTCCAGTACCGGCTTGCGGCCGTAGACGGTGAGAAATCGGTCCTTCGGGGACACGGTGTCATTGGAGTCGTCTCGCACCACACCAGTACAGCAGGGCATCCGTTTCCCGGTTCGGGCGTGGTCTGTCAGGATCGCCTCATGCCCGACCGCCTCTCCGCACTGGACGCGTCGTTCCTGTCCCAGGAGGACGCCACCACCCCCCGGCATGTCGGCGGGGTCGCGGTGTTCGAACGCGCCGGGCGGTTCGACTACGAGCAGCTGCTCTGCCTGATCGGGCAGCGGCTCGGCTACCTGCCCCGGTACCGGCAGCGCGTGCTGGCCGTGCCGGGCCACCTGGCCCGCCCGGTGTGGGTGGACGACGTCGACTTCGATCTCACCTACCACGTACGCCGGTCGGCGTTGCCGTCACCGGGCAGCGACGAGCAGCTGTTCGACCTGGTGGCGCGGCTGATGGCGCGGCCGATGGACCACGACCGGCCGCTGTGGGAGGCCTATTTCGTCGAGGGGCTCGCCGGGAACCGGGTCGCCCTGATCACCAAGACGCATCAGGCGGTGGTCGACGGTTCCGGCACCGTCGAGCTGGGCCAGCTCATCCTCGACACCGAGCCGCAGCTCTGCGAGCCGTACGAGGACATCTGGACCCCCCGCCGCCTGCCCTCGGCGACCCAGCTGGTGCTCGACGCGCTGGGTGAGACCACCCAACGGCCCGCGGAGCTGGTGGAGAACGCCCGGGCCGCGCTCGGGGACGTCGTGGCGGCCGCCGACCGGCTCACCGGATCGGTGGGCGGGGTGGCGTCGAAGGTCCGGTCACTGCTGCGCCCCACCCCGGCAGGGCCGCTGAACGCGCCCCTGTCCGGTGGCCGCGTGTTCGCGGTGGTCCGCAGCGAGCTGGACGACTTCCGGCGCATCCGTGCCGTGCACGGGGGTACGGTGAACGACATCGTGCTCGCCGCCGTCACCGGCGCGCTGCGGGAATGGCTGGTGTCGCGCGGGGTGGCGGTGACCGGGGCCAGCACGGTGCGGGCCATGGTGCCGATGGCCGTGCTCGAACCGGGGACGGCGCGGTTCTCCACGGCGGGCCTGGTGAACAACGAGATCGAGGCGCATGTGGTCGACCTGCCGGTGGGGGAGCCGAACCCGGTGCTGCGCCTGCAGCACCTGAGCCACGCGATGCGCGCTCACACCGATCCGGGCCGTTCGGTGGCCGCCCGTGCCATGCTGAAGGTCGGCGGGTTCGCCCCGGCGACGATGCATTCGCTCGCGGTCCGCGCGGCCGGGACCGATCCCGGCCGCCTGGTCAACCTGGTGATCACGAACTCGCCGGGGCCGCAGGAGTGGCTGTACGCGGGGCAGGCGAGGATGACCGAGATGTACCCGGTCCTCCCGCTGGCCCGCAACCAGGCGCTGGCCATCGGGGTGACGTCCTATCACGGGAACGTCTACTTCGGACTCAACGGGGATCGCAAGGCGGTCTGGGACGTGGGCAACCTCGCCACCATGGTCGAGGACTCGCTGGAAGAACTGAAGGGTGCGCACAGGTGAGGGTCTATCTGCCGGCGACGATCGGGATGCTGCGCAAGCTCGTGACGGAGGGCAAGCTGCATCCGGTGGGCGGTACGGGGTTCGCGCTCACCCCGGCGCTGCGGGAGTCCTACGTCAGCGGCTCCACGGAGGAACTCGAGTACGCGGCGCTGGCCGACGCCGCGCGAGCCAGCCTGAGGCTGCTCGCCGACGACGAGAAGGAGTTGTCGCGCCGCGTGGTCATCGCGGCGGACGCGGACGAGGTCACCATCCGCCCGGATCTGGACGCGGCGGTGGTGAAGGTGGCCGGGCCGGTGGTGCTCGCCGACGTCGCGGCGGTGCACGTGGACGCATCGGAGGCGGAGGAGGCGGTGCGCTCGGCTGCCGCCGTCATCGACGCGGCCGACCTCGGCGACCCGGACGCCGAATTCGCCCTCGGCGACGCGGAGGACCACGAGCTCGCCTGGTACGCCCCGCAGGAGCTGCCGTTCCTCCTCGAGCTGCTCTAGCGTTGAGGGCAGGCCACAAGCCAGTCCTCAGGGAGGAGCCCTCGATGGATGCCGTCACCCTCGTTCCCACCCCGACGAACGAGCCCGTCCGCAGCTACGCCCCGGGCAGCGCCGAGCGGGAGTCGCTGAGCCGGCGGCTCGCCGAGCTCGAAGGCGAGAAGCACGAGCTGCCGATGACCATCGGCGGGCGGTCGCGGCTCGCCGGCGGCGAGACCTTCGAAGTGGTGCAGCCTCACGACCACGGGCATGTGCTGGGCGTGTCGGCGCAGGCCACCCCGGAAGACGTGGCCGAGGCGGTCGCCGCGGCGCAGCAGGCGGCTCCGGCCTGGCGCGAGCTGCCCTTCGACGAGCGAGCCGCGGTCTTCCTGCGCGCCGCCGACCTGATCGCCGGGCCACGCCGGGACACGCTCAACGCCGCGACCATGCTCGGACAGTCGAAGTCGGTGCAGCAGGCCGAGATCGACGCGGCCTGCGAGCTGATCGACTTCCTGCGGTTCAACGTGCACTACGCGCGCCGGATACTGGCCGAGCAACCGAACTCGGCGCCGGGCGGCTGGAACCGGATGGACTACCGGCCGTTGGACGGGTTCGTCGTCGCGATCACGCCGTTCAACTTCACCGCGATCGCTGGGAACCTGCCCACCGCGCCCGCGCTGATGGGCAACACCGTGCTGTGGAAGCCGACGCCGACGCAGCAGCTGGCCGCGCACTACACGATGCGGGTGCTGGAGGAGGCGGGCCTGCCGCCCGGCGTGATCAACCTGGTGACCGGGGACGGGCAGGCGGTCAGCGAGGTCGCGCTCGCCGACCCCGGTTTCGCCGGCCTGCACTTCACCGGCTCGACCAGGACGTTCAAACTGCTCTGGCGGCGGATCGCGGAGAACCTGGACCGCTACCGCGGCTACCCGCGGATCGTCGGCGAGACCGGCGGGAAGGACTTCGTGGTGGCGCACCCGTCGGCGCGGCGGGACAAGCTGGTCACCGCGCTGGTGCGGGGCGCCTTCGAGTACCAGGGGCAGAAGTGCTCGGCCGCGTCGCGGGCCTATCTGCCGCGTTCACTCTGGGAGAGCGGGCTTCGGGAGGAGCTCGCCGACGTCACGCGCACGGTCGCCTACGGCGACATCACCGACTTCTCGCTGTTCGGCGGCGCGGTGATCGATGCCCGCGCGTTCGCAAGGCACCGGGCCCTGCTGGCCGGTGTGGACGGTGATAATGAGCTGAGTGTCCTGGTGGGCGGGCACTGCGACGACTCGGTCGGGTATTTCGTCGAACCGACCGTGCTGCTGTCGGACAACCCGCGGCACGAAATCCTCGCCACCGAGTACTTCGGCCCGATCCTCGCCGTGCACGTCTACGAGGACGGCGAGTACGAGCGGATCCTCGAACTCGTCGACGGCACGTCGCCGTATGCCCTCACCGGCGCGGTGTTCGCGGACGACCGCGCGGCGGTGCAGCAGGCGCACCGGGCGCTGCGGTTCGCCGCCGGGAACTTCTACGTCAACGACAAACCCACCGGGTCGATCGTGAGCCAGCAGCCCTTCGGCGGTTCGCGGGCCTCCGGGACGAACGACAAGGCGGGCTCGATGTTCAACCTGCTGCGATGGGCCAGCCCGCGGTCGGTCAAGGAGACCTTCGACGCCCCTACCGACTTCCGCTACCCGCACATGGGCTGAGCGAGGGTGCCGTGAGGGCCCCTCACGGTCCTAGCCCGTGTTTCCCAAGCGGCGGAGCCGCTTGCGGTGGGCCGTCAACCGGCACCGCCGCGGGTTCTGACGTGGTTCCTCAAACCACAAAGCAGGCTCTAGCGGGGTGGGTGCAGGTCGCCGACCTGGTCCGCGGGTGGGGCCTGGATGTCGACCGGGGTTCCCCAGTCGGTGTACTTCACGGTGAAGCCGACGTGGTCGCCGCCGGTCTGACCGAGCGCCTGCATCATCACGGTCTGGTCCTCGGTGAGCTGGACCGGCAGCAGATCGCTGTTGAGCCAGATCTCCGTCGGGACCCTTACGTTCCCGCCCCTGAGCTTGTCCAGCGACGCCGGAGCGACCTCGCCCTGCATGAGCTGGATCATCTTGGACAGGTCCAGCGTGATCCAGTAGTGCGTGACCGGCTGACCGTCGAGCACCGTCTGCTCGCTCCGGTCGATGGTGCCGGCCTGGCGCATCCTGTCGAGCGTCTCACCCGGGTCGGTGGCCCGGGACTGGCGCGCCGCGACAGCCCTGCCGACGTCGCTGTCGGCCGGGGCCTTGCCCCAGGGTTTGCCGCTGGTCGTCGAGGCTCGGACGCTCTCGGGTACCTGGACGTAGAGCGACCCGTCGGTGATGATCATGGTTTCCACCGCGGGCGGCGTTCCGACGACCAACCGCAGGGCCTTCTCCCCGTCCCAGCGGGCGACGCCCTGCGCCGATATCCGTTCGCTGCCCACGGTCAGGTCGTAGCCGACCTTCGCGGTCTTGGCCTGGCCGGTCTTCGCGGAAGCGGCGCGCGCGAGGTCCTGGGCGTTGCCGAACAGCGCCGGGGCGCCGTCGCCGGAGCCGCCCGTGGTCCTGGCGCCGCAAGCGGCCAGCGCGACGGCGAGCGCGAGGCCGCAGGCGGCAAGGACGGGCTTCTTCATCGTTCCCCCAGGCGGAACTCGGAGTTCGGAAAAGGGCGCACAGACGGGAACGAGCGGGGTCCGGCCGTGCCGGACCCCGCTCGTGGGAGTCAGTTCCCCATGGTGCCGACCTGGTCGGCGGGCGGGGCCTGGACGTCGACCGGGGCTCCCCAGTCGGTGTACTTCATGGTCACCTTGACCTGGTCGGTCCCGGCCGGGGCGCCCGCGGCCTTCATCATGTCGCCGAGGTCCTCGGTGATCTGGACCGGCAGCATGTCGCTGTTGAGCCAGATCTCCATCGGGAAGGTGACGTTCTTGCCCGCGATCTTGTCCAGCACGGTCTTGTCGACTTCGGAACCCATGACCTGCACGGCCTTGTTCAGGTCCACGGTGATCACGTAGTGCGTGGCCGGCTGGCCGTCCAGCACGGTCTGCTCGCTCTTGGTGATGGTGCCCGCCTGCTGCACCTTCTCCAGCATCTTGCTCGGGTCGTTCTGGTCGGCCTTGCCCGCGCCGAGCTGCTTGCCCATCATGCTGTCCGCCGAGGTCTTCACCCACGGCTTGCTGCTGCCCGTCTTGGCGCTGAGCTCCTTGGGCAGCTTGATGTAGACCGTGTTGTCGACGATGCGCATCTCTTCGGTCATCTCGCCGATGTTCATGGTCATCTGCACCGCCGGCTTGGCGGGGTCGAAGTCGCCGGAGCCCTGCGCCTTCATCGACTGCGCGCCCATCGACATGTCCATGCTGAACTTCGCGGTCTTGGCCTGGCCGGTCTTCGACGAGGCGGCGTGGGCGAGGTCCTGCGCGTTGCTGAACAGCGCGGACATCCCGCCGGTCGCATTCGTGCCCGCCGCCGTGTTACCGGTACCGTTGCCCGCCTTGGCGCCGCACGCGGTCAGGGCGACGGTGAGCGCGAGACCACCGACGGTGAGCGCAAGCTTCTTCACTTGTGTTTCCCCTGTCAAAAGTCACGTTTCTGTGAGGCGATCATGTTTGCATGCCGGTCCTGGATGCCAGCAGGCGCCGTAGCGAAGCGAGACGGCGCGCCTGCGGCACCTGGTCGAGCATGCAGTCCGGGTCTTCCGGGGCGCCGAGATGACCGCAACCCGGCGGGCATTCTTCGGCCACTTCGGCGAATTCCGGGAAGGCGGAGACGATGTCGTCGGCCGTGATGTGCGCCAGCCCGAACGAGCGCACGCCGGGGGTGTCGATCACCCAGCCGCCGCCGGGCAGCGGCAGGGCCACTGCGGCGACCGAGGTGTGCCGTCCCTTGCCCACCGCGCTGACCTCCCCGGTGGCCAGCTCCGCGTCCGGCACGAGCCGGTTGACCAGGGTCGACTTGCCCACGCCGGAATGGCCGACGAGCGCCGAGACCCGGCCGTTGACGGTGTCCGAAAGCGGCAGCGAGTCCTCGTCGTGGCGGGTGACCACGGCGGGCACGTCGAGGTCGGCGTAGCGCTCCAGCAGCTCGCCGGGATCGGCGAGGTCGGCCTTGGTCAGGCACAGCACGGGACGCAGTCCGCCCGCGTAGCAGGCGACCAGGCAGCGGTCGATGAAACCGGTGCGCGGCGGGGGATCGGCCAGCGCGCTGACGATGAGCAACTGCTCGGCGTTGGCGACCACGATGCGTTCGAAGGGATCGGTGTCGTCGGCGGTCCGGCGCAGCACACTGCGGCGCTCCTCCACCCGCACGATGCGGGCGAGCGTGTCCGGCCTGCCGCTGACGTCGCCGACCACACCGACCTGGTCGCCCACCACCACCGGAGTGCGGCCGAGTTCGCGGGCGCGCATCGCGGTCACCAGCCTGCCGGGGTCACCGCCGACCGCGCAGGTCCAGCGTCCGCGATCGACGGCGATGACCATCGCGCCCACCGCGTCGGCATGTTCGGGGCGGCGCTTGCTGCGGGGCCGGGAGCCACGTCCCGGGCGGACCCGCACGTCACTTTCGTCGAGCTTGCGCCAATCCCTGCCGGACAAACCGTTCTCCCTCCCGGTGCGGGTGTCGGTCACGATGATCCCTGATCTGTGTCACGATGGTTGTTCGAGCACCTGCGAAAAGGAGTTGGGCGACATGTGCGGCCGTTATGCCGCGACGAAGAACCCGGCCGAGCTGGTCCGGGAGTTCGACGCGGCGGACGAAACCGGCGGGCAGACTCGCGGTGCCGACTACAACGTGGCGCCGACCAAGAACGCGATCACCGTGGTGCAGCGGCATCCCCGCGACGCGGAGGGACACGTGCTGACCGAGGAGCCGTCGGTGCGCACCCTGCGGGTCATGCGCTGGGGCCTGGTCCCGTTCTGGGCGAAGGATCCCTCGGTGGGCAACCGGATGATCAACACCAGGGCCGAGACGGCGAGCGAGAAACCCGCCTTCAAACGGGCGCTCGCACAGCGGCGCTGCCTGGTTCCGGCCGACGGCTGGTACGAGTGGCGCAGGACCGATGGCAAGAGGGAACCCTTCTACCTGACCGGTGAGGATCTCGCCTTCGCCGGGATCTGGGAGAGCTGGCGGGATCCGAAGGACCGCGACGCTCCGCCGCTGGTCACGTTCTCCATCATCACCACCGACGCGGTCGGCAGGCTGACCGAGATCCACGAGCGGATGCCGCTGGCGATGCCGCGACGGCGCTGGGCGGACTGGCTGGATCCGGACCGCACCGAGGCGGGCGAGCTCCTCGCCCCCGCGGAGGACCTCGTCGACTCGCTCGAACTGCGGCCCGTCTCCGACCGCGTGAACAACGTGCGCAACAACGGCCCCGAGCTCGTCGCCCGGGTCGAGCCCGCGGCGGCCGACCTCGACGAGCCCCTGTTCGAACTGCCGAAGTGACATGACCACCATCGAGATCCCCACGCCGTACGGCCCCGCCCGGGCCGAGTTGCACTGCGCGCAGGACGGACTCGCGGTGCTGCTCCTCGGCCACGGTGCCGGCGGCGGGATCGAGGCGAAGGACCTGGTCACCGTGGCCAGGGCCGCCAAGGCCGCCGGGGTGCACGTGGCACTGGTCGAGCAGCCCTACCGGGTGGCCGGGCGCCGGGCCCCCGCGCCGGCAAAGCAGCTGGACACTGCCTGGCTGGCCGTGGCGGAAGAGTTGGCAGACCGTTTCGACGACCTGCCGCAGGTCTTCGGCGGCCGGTCGTCCGGGGCGCGCGTGGCCTGCCGCACCGCCGCCGAGGGACAGGCCGTGGCCGTGCTGTGCCTGGCCTTCCCCGAGCATCCGCCCGGCAAGCCGGAGAAGTCGCGACAGGCGGAGCTGGACGCCGTGCCGGTACCGGCGCTGGTGGTGCAGGGGGAGAGCGACCCGTTCGGCCGTCCGGAGGCCGGGCCGCATCACGAGCTCGTCGTCATCCCCGGCACGCACGCCCTCGACAAGGATCCGGACGCCCTGTTCCGCGCCGTGTCCGAATGGCTTTCCCGCGTGCTGCGCCCGCTGGTGTGAAACCGGCGTTTCAGCCCGCGATGGGGGCGACGACGGCCGAGGTGAGCCGGATCAGCTCGGCCGGGGCGAGCTCCACCTCCAGCCCGCGGCGGCCCGCCGAGCAGTACACGGTGTCGAAACCGGTGGCGGAGGAGTCGATGACCAGGGGAAGGCGGCTGCGCTGGCCGAGCGGGGAGATCCCGCCGAGGACGTAGCCGGTGGCCCGCTGCGCGGCGGCGGCGTCGGCCATCTTCGCCCGCTTCCCGCCCGCCGCGGCGGCGAGCGCCTTGAGGTCCAGCTGCCCGGTCACCGGAACCACCCCCACGGTGAGCTTGCCGTCCACCTCCGCCACCAGGGTCTTGAACACGCGCGCCGGGTCCACCCCGAGCGCTTCCGCCGCCTCCAGGCCGTACGACTCGTGCTTCGGGTCGTGCTCGTAGGCGTGCAGCTTGTGAACGATCTTGTGCTTGGCGAGCGCGGCGGTCGCCGGTGTTCCCTTTCCAGCCACGACCGAACTCTATGCCGCTGATCTCCGCGTGCCGGGGAATGCCCCCGCGGGCATTGTCGTTGTGCACGGCGTGATGACCGAACTCGCCCGCCCTCGCGGCCGGATGCCGGTGCTCACCCCTCCGGGGCAAGCCGCCGTGCCCAGCCAGGTGAAAGCCGTCCGCGTATCCTCGAAGCAGTCAACTGCGTACCGCGATGTGGATGGGAAAGGGAACGGTTTGCCGAGCACGCCGAAGGACGCGATACCCGGGGTCGAGGAGCAGGAGAACGAACGCGCGGAGCGCTTCGAACGGGACGCGATGCCTCTGCTTGACCAGCTGTACTCGGCGGCCATGCGGATGACCAGGAACCCGGCCGACGCCGAGGACCTGGTGCAGGAAACCTACCTCAAGGCCTACGGCGCGTTCGCCTCCTTCAAGGAGGGCACCAACCTCAAGGCCTGGATGTACCGCATCCTCACCAACACCTACATCAACGGGTACCGCAAGCGCCAGCGCCAGCCGGTGCAGCAGCCGACCGAGGAGATCACCGACTGGCAGATCGCACAGGCGGAGAGCCACACCTCGTCCGGCCTGCGTTCGGCCGAGGTCGAGGCCATGGACCGGCTTCCGGACAGCGACGTGAAGGCCGCGCTGCAGCAACTGCCCGAGGAATTCCGGCTCGCGGTGTACCTTGCCGACGTCGAAGGTTTCGCGTACAAGGAAATCGCCGAAATCATGGACACGCCGATCGGCACCGTGATGTCCCGGCTGCACCGTGGCCGTGCTCAGCTGCGCAATCTGCTGGCCGATGTCGCACGCGAGCGCGGCTTCATCCGTGGCGCTCGACAGGAGGTGGCGCGATGAACGCGAGCTCCGAGCACGGCAAGGACAAGCTCCACTGCGACGAGGCGCTGGCCGAGATCTTCCTGCTGCTGGACCGCGAATGCAGTCCCGAGCGGGACGCCGAGTTGCGGCGGCACATCGAGGACTGTCCGCCCTGCCTGGAGGAATACGGCATCGACGAGGCGATCAAGCAGCTGCTGGCCCGCAAGTGCGGCGGTGATCTCGCCCCGGCCGAGCTGAAGCGGAGGCTGCGGGCCTCGATCCGCCGGACCGTGCAGATGCACGGCGGGCTGACCGTCGAGCGCACCGAGGTGAGCATCGAGAAGAGTGAGTGACCGGGGCCCCCGGTCGAGACGTGAGAAGGCCCCGGTGCGGAGTGCACCGGGGCCTTCTCGTTGCCCAGAACTCAGGCGTTGGGCTTCTTGCCGTGGTTCGCACCGTTCTTCTTGCGGTCGCGACGCTTACGGGCACGCTTGGACATGTCCACTCCTCGGTCTAGCTTGCTCGACCAGTGTGGCAGGCGGTGCCCGGGCGCTGCCTACCCGGTCCGGCTCTGCTTGGATGACGAGGATGCCCAGCGCGAACACAGTGGAGTGAACCTTGTCCACGCTTTCCGACCTGCTGGCGGAGAACACCGCCCTCTCCGGTGAGGCCGCCGACCACCTGCAGGCTGTGGTCGCCGAGTGGCAGCTGCTCGCCGATCTTTCCTTCGCCGACTTCCTGCTGTGGGTTCCGGTCTCGCCGGAGCACAGCGAGCAGGGGGGCGACTTCGTCTGTGTCGCCCAGGCCCGGCCCACCACCGCGCCCACCGCGCACCCGGAGGACGTGGTCGGCACGCGGTTCACCGTCGACGAGCACCCGCAGCTGGCCAGGGCCATCCGGGAGGTGCGGATCTGCCGCGAGGAGGATCCGCACTGGTACCGGGACCTGCCGATGCGGCGGGAGGCCGTGCCGGTCACCTTCGAAGGCAAGGTCATCGCCGTGCTCAGCCGCGAGACGAACCTCGCCGCGCCCCGGGTGCCGAGCCCGCTGGAGGTGGCCTACCTCGGCAGCGCGGGCGATCTGTGCCAGATGATTGCGGACGGGACGTTCCCGAGCCCGGATTCGCAGAGCGACGTGCACACCAGCCCCCGGGTGGGCGACGGGCTGATCCGGCTGGACGCCTCCGGCAACGTGGTCTTCGCCAGTCCCAACGGGCTGTCCGCCTACCACCGGATGGGGCACGAGTCGGATCTCGTGGGCACCCGGCTCGCCCCGCTGACCCGGTCGCTGATCCGGGACCCGTTCGACGCCACCGAGGTCGCCCACCGCATCCTCGACGCGCTCGACGGCAAGCCGGGCAGCCGCACCGAGGCCGACTCGCGTCGTGGCGCCGTCGTGCTGTTCCGGGCGCTGCCGCTGCGGCCCCACGGCCAGCCGGCCGGGGCGCTGGTGCTGGTGCGGGACGTGACCGAGGTCAAGCGGCGTGACCGGGCACTGCTGTCCAAGGACGCCACGATCCGCGAAATCCACCACCGGGTGAAGAACAACCTGCAGACGGTGGCGGCGCTGCTGCGCCTGCAGTCGCGGAGGACGGCGAGCCCGGAGGCGCGCCAGGCGCTGACGGAATCGGTGCGCCGGGTCTCCTCGATCGCGATGGTGCACGAGGCGCTGTCGGTGTCGGTGGACGAACGGGTCGACCTGGACCAGTTGCTGGACAACGTGCTGCCGATGGTGGGCGAGGTGGCCACGGCCGAGTCGCGGGTGAGCATCACGCGCACCGGTTCGTTCGGGATCGTGGTGGCGGAGATCGCGACACCGCTGGTGATGGTGCTCGCGGAACTGGTGCAGAACGCGGTGGAGCACGCCTTCCCCGATGGCCGCCCCGGCAGGATCGAGATCTCGGTGTCCCGCTCGGCGCGCTGGCTGGACGTGCTGATCCGCGACAACGGCCGTGGTCTGCCCTCTGGGTTCTCCCTGGAGCGGGCGGACGGACTGGGCCTGCAGATCGTCCGCACGCTCATCGAGTCGGAACTGCGCGGCTCACTGTCCCTGCGCCGCCTGCGCGACGGCGAGCGGGGAACCGAGGCCGCCCTGCGCATCCCCTTGAGCCGCCGGTTGTGATGTGCGTGGCGGTGCCGGGCGTGCGCCGGTAGCGGGGGACGTTTGCTGCGAATCAATCGCAGCAAACGTCCCCCGCTGCGCTCTCTCCTGAGCAGACGCGTGAGGGCCGGTACCCAGCGAAAGGGGGAACCGGCCCTCAGGGCGTCTTGCGGCGGACTGAACAGTCCCGCGCGGCCGGTGGGAGGCCCCGGTGCAGGGCCGCGCCAAGCCGCGCCGTATCGTTGCGTTCAGGCGTTGCTGCGGGTGCCGATGTGAGCGCGGCGGCGCTTGAGGGCGCGACGCTCGTCCTCGCTCATACCGCCCCACACGCCGGCGTCCTGACCGCTGGCCAGAGCCCAGGCCAGGCAGTCGGAGGCCACCGTGCAGCGGTGGCATACGGCTTTCGCCGCGGCGATCTGCGACAGAGCGGGACCGCTGTTCCCTACCGGGAAGAACAGCTCGGGGTCCTCGTCTCGGCAGGCCGCGTCGTGGCGCCAGTCCATTTCGTGAGCTCCTTCTGGGGGCGCAAGTTTTTGCGCCACAGGTCGTCATGGCGGTCGTTTTTTGGGGTGCTTGTGAATGCTTTCACGAAGCACCGGGTTCGACAAGGGTTTTTTACACATCGGTGAGTGAGCTCACCTACTCGGGCGACCCGCCTGACCTGCGGTTTCTCGCCGAAACGACCTTCCGTCGCGGAGGACGATGCGGTGAGCGGGGCCTTGGCGTCGATGAGCGGCAACTCGCACTTTGCCCGGTACGATCACCCAGGGAGACCGTGAGGACGCGGCCCGCTCATACCAAAACGGTCAAGGCTCCCGGCACGCTCACGAACTCGACACGGGTTCGCAGGCCTACCAGATCTCCGTCTACCTGGAAGTTTACCGGCTGTTCGGCCGAGACGCTGAGCGTCGGAAGGTCGTCGTGGCGGACCAGTGGGCGGCTGCGATGAACGGCATCGGCGCGCAACGCCTGGCGCCCGTGCCGGAACACCGTGGGCAGGCCCAGCTTCCGCAGGGCGAACAGACCCAGTCCGGTATCGAACGAGGTCCCCGTGTTGAGGCGCACCGGACGGTGGCCGAGGTAGCTCCAGGGGTCGGTGTTGGACACGAACGCGGTCCGCACGGACACCGGCTCCTCGCCGGGCAGGTGGACGGTGAGCGGGATCTTGCCCAGCGGCGGCCGGAAGTAACAGGTGACGGCCGCCCGCAGGTACAGCAGTGCGTTCGTCTGCTTCCCGCGGCGGTCGGCCACCGCGGCCACGACGTCGGCGTCCCAGCCGAGCCCGGCGTTGAAGGTGAACCAGCGGTCGTCGGCGCGGCCGAGCCCCACCCGGCGGCTGCGGTCGCCCTCGATGGCGCCGAGCAGCTGATGGGTGGCTTCGACCGGGTCACGGGCGATCCCGAGCGCGCGCGCGAACACGTTCGCCGACCCGCCCGGCACCACACCGAGTGCCGGTGCGTTGCCCGGCCCGCCGGTGAGCAGGCCGTTCACCACCTCGTTGACCGTGCCGTCGCCACCGTGGGCGACGACCAGGTCGATCCCCTCCCGGGCCGCGCTCCGCGCCAGTGCGTGCGCATGGCCGCGGTAGTCGGTCTCGACGACCTCGAGCTTCACCTGGCTCGCCAGGGCGTGCGCCAGCACATCGCGGCCGCCCGGAGTGGTCGAGGTGGCCTGCGGGTTGACGACGAGAAGCGCGCGCACTACCGCAGGGTAGGTCACCGGAGGGCCGAGGGAGGGGCCGCGGAGTTGCAAGTCACGAGTAACCGTTGCGAGTGCCGGTGGGACCTCCCATCACTCGATCGGGCCGCTCGTCGTGACAAGTGCACCCGGGCCGACCGCCCGCTCGCCGACGACCCCCCGATCTTGACCCTCTTGGCCAGGGTTCGAAAACGGCCGACCGGGTGGCATACCATCGAAACTGTTCACGCAAGGTCACAGACCCAGGTGAGAGGCTCGTTTCCCGTGTGGCTCGCAGACAAGATCGTTCCGGCGCCGCGTGAGGTCCGGCTCGCCGGGCTCTTCACGGCGCTGCCCGGTGTCGCCCTCCTGGTCCTCGGTGTGCTGCTGCTCGTCGCACCGGGCACCTCGGACGCGCCCAGCAACAACCTGCTGGCGGAGGCGGCGTTCTACGCCCTGCTCGCGGTCGCCGTGCTGGGCTGCGCGGCCGGGCTCGGCTTCGGCCACACCTGGGCGCGCTCGCCCGGGGTGGTGTTCGCGCTGATCACCGCGGGTGTCGGCTGGTACCTCACCGGGCCGTCGGGCCGGCCGGTCTTCGGGGTGCCGGTGATCCTGCTCGGTCTGCTGATCCTGGTGCTGCTGTTCCGCCAGCCCGCACGGGCCTGGTCGCTGGGCCAGCGGGAGGGCGAGAGCGAAGAGGAAGCCGCCCGCCGCGGCGGGATGGCAGGCCGCGCCGCCCAGCACGAGAAGGATCTATAGGCAACCCGTCACCCGTCGCTGTTCGCGAGTTTTTCCAGTGCGGTGTCGGTGAGCCGGTAGACGGTCCACTCGTCCATCGGAACGGCGCCGAGCGCCTGGTAGAAGCCGGTGGCGGGGTTCCAGTCCAGCACCGACCATTCGAGCCGGGCGTAGCCGCGGTCCACGCATTCGCGGGCCAGCGTCGCCAGCAGGGCCTTGCCCAGCCCGGAACCCCGTAGCTCCGGCCGGACGTAGAGGTCCTCCAGGTAGATGCCGTGCACCCCGCGCCAGGTCGAGAAGTTCAAGAACCACAGCGCGAAGCCCACGATCTCGCCGTCCTGCTCGGCGACGTGGGCGAACACCGCGGGCGAGGCGCCGAACAGCGCGGCGCGCAGTTTGTCGGCGGTCAGCCGGCACTCCGCGGGCGCCTTCTCGTAATGGGCGAGGTCGTGCACGAGCCGCACGAGGGTCTCGACGTCGGATTCGCGGGCTCGGCGGATGCGGCTGTCGGGCACGGGGGCACCTGCGTTTCTACGAGGGGGGAGAACTCAGGCCGGGGGGAGGTTGAGGTGCTGGATCTTGGGCACGCCGCGCTCGTCGCCGAGCACCGCCAGTCCGGCGGGGTCGAGTCCGAAGTGCACGCCGCCGGCCGCGGGAAGCCCGAGCCAGCGGGCGATCAGCACCCGGCCGAAATGCCCGTGGCCGACGAGGATCACGTCGCTGTCCGCCAGCGCTTCGCGGGC
Source organism: Amycolatopsis cynarae (assembly GCF_026802195.1). Lineage (NCBI taxonomy): Bacteria > Bacillati > Actinomycetota > Actinomycetes > Pseudonocardiales > Pseudonocardiaceae > Amycolatopsis > Amycolatopsis cynarae. The sequence goes on from NZ_CP113836.1 coordinate 614,466, forward strand.
CCGCAGCAGCACCTTGTCGGCGCGCGCCGTGACCTGCTCGGCGCTTTCGCCGCCCGGGATGGGATGGGACCACACGGTCCAGTCGGGGGCGTTCTCGCGGATCTGGGGGGTGGTGAGCCCCTCGTAGTCGCCGTAGTCCCACTCGGCCAGGTCTTCGGTGGTTTCGTCGACGACCAGTCCGGCCAGTTCGGCGGTGCGGACGGCACGGTGGCGGGGGCTGGACAGCACCAGCGCGGGCCCCTTGCGCAGCCCGCCCAGGGTCAGGCCTGCCGCTCTCGCCTGGTTCTCCCCGGCGGCGGTGAGCGGGATGTCGGTGCGGCCGGTGTGCCGCCCGTTCGCGGACCACTCGGTCTGGCCGTGACGAAGCAGGAAGAGTTCGTGGTCCACCGGGTGAATATAGCCCGCCCCCGGCGGCGACCACCGGGACGAAGCCGGACTGTGGGGACACCCACCGTCACCCCATCGGGCTAATTAACGGCGTTTACAAGGATCGGATAACGCGAATATCGTTCGCATCATGTCTCGACACCTGTCTCGTAGGCGCTTCCTCGGCGCGGCCGCCTTCAGCTCGGCCGCGGCTGTCGGTCTCACCACCGTCTCCCTGCCCGGTACCGCCGCCGCGGCCCAGCAGGAAAGCGAGTTCTCGCCCGCGGTGGTGATCGGTACCGGATACGGCGCCGCGGTCACCGCGCTGCGCCTCGGCGCGGCCGGCATCCCGACGGTCATGCTGGAAATGGGTCAGCTGTGGAACACGCCGGCCGCCGACGGCAAGATCTTCCCGAGCATGCTCAGCCCCGACAAGCGCGCGATGTGGTTCAAGAAGCGCACCGAGGCGCCACTGGCGTCGTTCCTGTGGCTGGACCTGGCGAACCGGAACATCGACCCGTACGCCGGTGTGCTCGACCGCGTGCACTTCGGCGACATGTCGGTCTACGTCGGCCGCGGGGTCGGGGGCGGCTCGCTGGTCAACGGCGCGATGGCGGTGGTTCCGAAGCGGTCCTACTTCGAGCAGATCCTGCCCGCGGTCGACGCCGACGAGATGTACGGCACCTACTTCCCGCGCGCCAACGCGGGACTGGGCGTCAACCACATCGACCCCGACTGGTTCGAAAGCTGCGACAGCTACCAGTTCGCGCGCGTCTCCCGCAAGCACGCGCACAACGCCGGCCTGGCCACGACCTTCGTGCCGAGCGTCTACGACTTCGACTACATGCGCCGGGAAGAGGCCAACGAGGTGCCGCGCTCGGCGCTGGCGTCGGAGGTCATCTACGGCAACAACCACGGGAAACGCTCCCTGGACAAGAGCTACCTCGCGGCGGCGCTCGGCACCGGCAACGTGACCATCCGCACCCTGCACGAGGTCCGCGACATCATCCGCCAGCAGGACGGCACCTGGGTGCTCACCGTCCGGCAGAGCGACCCCGACGGCAACGTGCTCGCGGTCAAGCAGCTCGGCGCGAAGTACCTGTTCCTCGGCGCGGGCAGCCTCGGCTCCACCGAACTGCTGGTCCGGGCGCGCGACACCGGCAAGCTGCCGGAGCTGTCCGACGAGGTCGGCCAGGGCTGGGGCACCAACGGCAACGTGATGCTCGGCCGCGCCAACCACCTGTGGGACACCACGGGGGCACTGGAGTCGGGCATGCCCGCACTGGGCATCGACGCCTGGAACGACCCGCAGAACCCGGTGTTCGCGGAGATCGCGCCGGTGCCCGCGGGGATCGAGACCTGGGCGAGCCTCTACCTGGCGATCACCCGCAACCCCGAACGGGGGTACTTCACCTATGACGCGGCCAGCGACTCGGCTCGGCTGCAGTGGGAGATCTCGCAGGGACAACCCTCGATCGACGCGGCGAAGAACCTGTTCGACAAGATCAACGCGGCGAACGGGACGATCTACCGCTACGACCTGTTCGGCGACACCAGGGCGTTCGAGAACCGGTTCACCTACCACCCGCTGGGCGGCCTCGTGCTGGGCAGGGCCACCGACCTCTACGGCCGGGTCAAGGGCTACCGGAACCTCTACGTGACCGACGGTTCCCTCATCCCGGGCAGTACCGGGGTGAACCCGTTCGTCACGATCACCGCGCTCGCGGAACGCAACATCGAGCGGATCCTCGCCGAAGACCTGCGCTGACAGGCCGCGGCAGAGCCCCCGTTCGAGTGCGCGAGCAGGTACGCATTTCTCCGTATGGACAGGGCGTACCGGCTCGCCTTTGCTGGGGCCTGTTCATCCAGGCACGACACGCCCCAGGCGAAGGGAGGGCGAGATGACCGCGACGCGGGAAACCAGGACCGTGGCACCGGACCGGCTGGAGGAGCTGGTCGGCCGGGTCGTCACCGACGTGGGGGCGGCGATGATCGTGCCGCTGGCGCTGGTCGGCGACCGGTTGGGGCTGTTCACCGCGCTGGCCGACGGCGAGCCGGTCACCGCGGGGCAACTGGCCCGGCGGACCGGGCTGGTCGAGCGGTACCTGCGTGAATGGCTGCTGGCGATGGCCACGGCGGGCTACGTCACCTACGAGGGCGGCGGTACCGGACCGGACGGAAAGCGTTCGGCCCGGTACCGCCTCTCGCCCGAACAGGCGGAGGCGTTCACCAACCCGGACAGCCCCGGCTATGTGGCGGGCGCCTTCCAGAACCTCACGGCCGCCACCCGCGTGATCGACCGGCTGACCGAGGCGTTCCGCAGTGGCGAGGGCATCGCGTGGCACGAGCAGCACGAAGACGTGTTCGCGGGCACTGAACGCTTCTTCCGCCCCGGCTACCTGGCCAACCTGACCAGCTCGTGGATCCCCGCGCTGGGCGGGACCGGGGAGCGGCTCGTCCGCGGCGCCCGGGTCGCCGACGTCGGCTGCGGATTCGGTGCCTCGACGATCATCATGGCGAAGGCCTACCCGAACTCCTCCTTCGTCGGGGTCGACTACCACGCTCCCTCGATCGAAGTGGCGCGGCAACGGGCGGCGGCCGCCGGGGTGACCGGCACCGTCGAGTTCCGTGTCGCCGGGGCGGCCGATCTCGACGGCAGCTACGACTTCATCACCTTCTTCGACTGCCTGCACGACATGCCGGACCCGCTGGGCGCGCTGCGGGCCGCCCGTGCCGCGCTCGCCCCCGGCGGCCGGGTCATGCTGGTCGAGCCGATGAGCTGGGATTCCGTCGAGGAGAGCATCAACCCGCTCGGCCGCGTCCTGGTGGGCGCTTCGATGTTCATCTGCCTGCCCAGTGGGCTGTCCGGGACGCCTGCCGCCGCCCTGGGCAACCAGGCGGGACCGACCCGCACTCTCGAACTGGCCCGGGAGGCCGGTTTCGCGGACGCGAGGATCGCCGCGTCCACCGACTTCAATCTGGTGTACGAACTGGCTCCGTGAGCCGCTCGGGGGACGGCGGCCGCGCCAGCATCCGGCCGGCCGCCGCGACCCGGTTGGTGACTCGCAGCTTGTGGTAGATGTGCTCGAGGTGCTTGGCGACCGTGCGCGGGCTGACCTGAAGCGCCCGTGCGATGCCCGCGTTGGTCCGGCCCAGCGCGACCAGTTCGATCACCTGCCGTTCCCGCCCGGTGAGCTCGTGGAGCGGTCCCGCGAGGACGAGGCTCGCGTGTTCGCGCCGCCGCGCCCGGCGCAGCGCGGCGGCCATCGGCTCGCGCAGCAGGGTGAGCAGATCCCGCTCGACGTCCGTGAAGTCGCCGCCTGCCCGGTTGAACGCGACGACCGAGAGCACCCCCTCCGGTGGGGCGATCGTCACGGCCAGTTGCCGTTCGACCCCGATGGCGCGGAAGAACTCCCGGTACAGGGCGAGCCGGTGGAACTCGGCGGTGCTCACGAAATCGCTGATCCGCAGGGCGCGTGGATCACCGGTCCGGCGGAAGTGGGTGATCAGCGGATGCTCGTGGAGCAGGCTCGCGAACACCTCGCACCGCGCCTCGTCCAGGGCGCGCGGCGGGAAGTCCCGATAGCGCACGTCGGTCCGGTCGAGACCGATCGTGCTCCAGACGACGGTGTCGCCGGGGATCAGCCGGTGCAGTGCGGGCAGCACCACGGGGAACTCGCCGGGCGTGGTGAGCTCACCGAGCACGTCCACGACGGACACGGCCCGTGCCACCGTGCTCAACGGCAGGTACATCGGCGCCTCCGGGGCGGCCGGAGCGTGCGGGGTACTGCGTTCGACGCTCCTCCTCGGCCCGGGCAGCGTCAAGTTGGAGGCCGGTTTCAGGCCGGTACGGAGCCGGAGGCGCGCAGCGCCTCGTAGTGGGCCACGCAGTCTTCGTAGCGGGGGAGGAGCCCGGCCGCTTCGGCCTCGGCCAGCGTGGGCGCCCCGGTGTCCTTTTCGGACAGCGTGAAGGGCAGGTCCGCGGGCCAGGGCAGGTTCAGAGCGGGATCGAGCGGGGTGATGCCGTGTTCCCCGGAAGGGTTGTACCCGGTCGAGCACAGGTAGGCCATCGCGGTGTCGTCCTCCAGCGCGACGAAGCCGTGCCCGAGTCCTTCGGCGAGGTAGACGGCGCGGAAGTCGACGGCGTCGAGGTGCACCGCGTCCCAGCGGCCGAAGGTCGGCGAACCCCGGCGGAGATCGACGATCACGTCCAGCAGCGCCCCTCGCGGGCAGTACACGTATTTCGCCTGCCCGGGTGGGGTGTCGGCGAAGTGGATGCCCCGGATCGTGCCGCGCCGCGACACGCTGTGGTTGGTCTGCCCCAGGCGCAGGGGGTGACCAATCGTCCGGGTGAGCACGGCCTCCTGGAACGGGGCTACGAACAGGCCGCGGTGATCGGGGAACTTCTGCGGGGTGAATTCGTAGGCATCCCGGACCGCCAGCTCGCGCACCTGCATGCCGGTAAGGGTAACCGCGGCGGGCCGCGTCACTTCCCAAGCCGGACGGACGTCTTGGGAAGGCGGCCTTGACCAGCAGTTTCTGTGATGTCAACCGCACCTGGGCGTCAGACCCCCGACCCGGCCTGCCACACTGGGGGGACCGCCGCGTCCGCGCCGTCGCCTCACCAAGGGCTGGGACGGCCGATCAGGACGCCTGGCCGGTAGGCGGCGCCACCGCGCCGGGCTGCCGAGCAGCAGGAGCCAGTGTTTGTGTTACTGGGGATTCGGGGACGCCGCGGTGTCCCCGCTCGCAGTCCCGGGAGAGGGATTCGACAATGACCTACGCTCAGACCTCCGATTCGACGACAGGGAACGGGATGCAGGACAACGACGCGTCGCCGGTGACCGACGACGAGATCTTCCATGGCCACGAGGGCGGCAAGTTGTCCGTCGCGGCCGTCCGGCCGATCTCACAGCCGCGCGATCTGTCGGTGGCCTACACGCCCGGCGTGGCCAAGGTCAGCCGGGCGATCGCGGAGGACGCCGCGCTGGCGAAGCGCTACACCTGGGCGGACCGGCTGGTGGTCGTGGTGAGCGACGGGACCGCCGTGCTGGGGCTCGGTGACATCGGCGCGAGCGCCTCGCTGCCGGTGATGGAGGGCAAGTCTGTCCTGTTCAAGACCTTCGGCGGGCTCGACTCGATCCCGCTGGTGCTCGACACCACCGACGTGGACGAGATCGTGGAGACGCTGGTGCGGCTCCGTCCGTCCTACGGCGCGGTGAACCTCGAGGACATTTCCGCGCCGCGCTGCTTCGAGCTGGAGGACAAGCTCAAGGCGGCGCTGGACTGCCCGGTCATGCACGACGACCAGCACGGCACGGCGATCGTCACACTGGCCGCGCTGCGCGGGGCGAACCTGGTCCTCGGCCGCGACATCACCAAGCAGCGCGTGGTGGTCTCCGGTGCCGGTGCCGCCGGTGTGGCCTGCGCCCGGATCCTGCAGGAGGCGGGCGTGGCCGACGTCACCATGCTGGACTCGCGGGGCATCATCCACTCCGGCCGGGAGAACCTGAACCCGGTCAAGGAGAAGCTGGCCGAGACGACGAACTCGGCGGGCCTGCGGGGCGGGCTGGCCGAGGCGCTGGAGGGCGCCGACGTGTTCCTCGGGCTGTCCGGCTCGACCTTCGACGAGTCGCTGCTGGCCGCCATGGCCGAGGACCCGATCGTGTTCGCGCTGTCCAACCCCGATCCGGAGGTGCGGCCGGAGATCGCCGCCAAGTACGCCGCGATCGTGGCCACCGGGCGCAGCGACTACCCGAACCAGATCAACAACGTGCTGGCCTTCCCTGGCGTGTTCCGCGGTGCGCTGGACGCCGGGGCCCGTGCGATCACCGAGAACATGAAGCTCGCGGCGGCGGACGCGATCGTCGCCGTCGCCCAGGACGATCTGGGCCCCGACCGCATCGTGCCTAGCCCGCTCGACCCGCGGGTGGCCCCCGAGGTGGCCGCCGCGGTGGCGAAGGCCGCCATCGCCGACGGTGTGACGGCCTGATCCCGCGAGCCCCCCAGACTGCCGCTGGGGGGCCGCAAGGGGCTCCGGTGAGCCCACCGGAGTGCCTGCCGGCGCTATGGTGATCACGGGAGAACGGGCGCGGGAGGCGGCGTGGGGATCGAGTTCCGGGGCGTGACCAAGCGGTACCCGGACGGGACGGTCGCGGTCGACGACCTGAACCTGACCGTCGAAGACGGCAGCATCACGGTGCTGGTGGGTCCGTCCGGCTGCGGGAAGACGACCTCGCTGCGCATGATCAACCGGATGGTCGAGCCGACCTCCGGGCAGGTGCTGCTGGACGGCAGGGACGTCCGGGAATCCGATCCGCCGGCGCTGCGGCGCGGCATCGGGTACGTGATCCAGCAGGCCGGGCTGTTCCCGCACCGCACGGTCCTGGACAACGTGGCGACCGTGCCGCTGCTGTCCGGCTGGGGCCGGCGCAAGGCCCGGGCCCGAGCCGCCGAACTGCTGGAGCTCGTCGGCTTGCCCGCCGAACTGGGCAAGCGCTATCCGGCGCGGTTGTCGGGCGGGCAACAGCAGCGGGTGGGGGTGGCCAGGGCGCTGGCCGCGGATTCCCCCGTCCTGCTCATGGACGAGCCGTTCTCCGCGGTGGACCCGGTGGTGCGGGAGGGGTTGCAGGACGAGCTCCTGCGCCTGCAGTCGCAGCTCGGCAAGACCATCGTGTTCGTCACCCACGACATCGACGAGGCGGTGCGCCTCGGGGACCGGGTGGCCGTGCTGCGGGTGGGCGGACGGCTGGCCCAGTACGGCAGCCCCGCCGAGGTCCTGCGGCAGCCGGTGGACGATTTCGTCGCCTCCTTCGTCGGCAGGGACCGCGGTTATCGCGGCTTGTCCTTTGTGGATTCTTCTGGTGTCGCGGTGGAAGCCGTTGCCACAGCGAGGACCGGGGAGCCGCTTTCCGGCCCGGTGGTGGACTGGCTGCTCGCGGTGAACGCGGAGGGGCGGCCGCGCGGCTGGGTTCGGCCGGGATCCACTGTGGATGGTCTGCTCACCGAAGCCGATCTCGCCGCCGGTGGTTCGCTCTACCGGCAGGGCGGACCGCTCCGGGGGGCGCTCGACGCCGCCCTGTCCTCGCCCGCCGGACTCGGCGTCACCGTGGATGACCACGGCCGGGTGGTGGGTGTGGTGACTGCCCGTCAGATTCTCGACGTCCTGGAGAAGCGGGCGGAACTGGAGCAAGGTGGATTTGCTCCAGAGGTTCCGTAGTAAAGATCCCTTGCTCCCGAAGTCTCCTACTTTCGGTGGGAGCTGATCGAGTGATTTCGCCTGTTTAGAGGTGGTTCATACCGGTTTTCCCCTTGGAAAACAAGGTCTTCCTTCGGGGGAATGCCCGGTTTTACCGTCAGTGATGCATTCGCTACATGAATGCTTTTCACCCCTTGCGGTCCGGCGGTCCACGCCGGGCCGACCCTGCCAAGGAGGACGGAAACCGTGCGCAAACCCTCTCCCCACCGGCTCAAGACACTCGCCACGTTCGGCCTCGCCGCCGCCGTGGCCACCATCGCGGCCGTCGCCACGAGTGCTCCCGCCATGGCGAAGGAAGGATCGATCGTCGGAGCCGGTGGCGCCGACGCGATCAAGGACAGCTACATCGTGGTGCTGAAGGACACCGCCACCCCGGTCCAGACCCTCGCCGGACGCCTCGGTGGTCAGGTCCACCGGCAGTTCACCTCGGCCCTGCACGGCTACTCGGCCACGATGAGCGAAAGCCAGGCGAAGCGGATCGCCGCCGACCCGGCGGTCGCCTACGTCGAGCAGAACCGCACGTTCCACACCACCGCCACGCAGACGAACCCGCCCTCCTGGGGGCTGGACCGCATCGACCAGCGCTCGCTGCCGCTGGACAGCAGCTACACGTACTCGACCACCGCGTCGAACGTGCACGCCTACATCATCGACACCGGTATCAACCTCACCCACAGCGACTTCGGCGGGCGCGCCAAATCGGGCTACGACTTCGTCGACAACGACAGCGACGCCACCGACTGCAACGGCCACGGCACCCACGTCGCGGGCACCGTCGGCGGCAGCGCCTACGGCGTGGCCAAGGGCGTGCAGCTGACCGCGGTCCGCGTGCTCGACTGCTCGGGATCGGGCACCTACGCCGGGGTCATCGCCGGGATCGACTGGGTCACCCAGAACGCGATCAAACCGGCCGTGGCGAACATGAGCCTCGGTGGCGGCGCGTCCAGTTCGGTGGACAACGCGGTGAAGAACTCGATCGCCTCGGGCGTGACCTACGCCGTCGCCGCGGGCAACGACAGCACCAGCGCCTGCAACTCCTCGCCCGCTCGCACCGCGGAGGCGATCACGGTCGGGGCGACGACGAGCAGCGACGCGCGCGCCAGCTACTCCAACTACGGCAGCTGCCTGGACATCTTCGCCCCCGGCAGCAGCATCAAGTCCGACTGGATCGGCAGCACGACCGCGACGAACACGATCAGCGGCACGTCGATGGCCACCCCGCACGTCACCGGCGCGGCGGCGCTCTACCTGGCGACGCACACCTCCGCGTCCCCCGCGACCGTCCGCAACGCCCTGGTCGCCGCCGGCACCACCGGCAAGGTGACCAGTGCGGGCAGCGGCTCGCCGAACGTCCTGCTCTACACGGTGTTCTAAGAACTGGTTCGGGCCGGATTTCCCGGCCCGCCAAAGGAAAGGTGCCCCCTCCCGGCGAACCGGGAGGGGGCACCTTTCACGGACGGGAGCCGAGCGCGATCAGCTGAACGCCTTGGCGATCAGCGCCTTCTGCTCGACGTCGTGCACCTTGGACGAACCGGCGGACGGGGCCGCCATCGGGCGGCGTGCCACCACGTCCAGACCGGACAGCAGCTCCGGGAACTTCCGCGGCAGGTGCAGGCCGAAGAACGGCCAGCCGCCCTGGTTCTCCGGCTCTTCCTGCACCCAGGCCACCTGCGGCGAAGCGGTGTAGCGCTCGAGCGCGGCCCGCAGCTTCTTCATCGGCAGCGGGTAGTACTGCTCGATCCGCACGATCGCCACGTCGTCGGCGCCCCGCTTGGCCCGCTCGGCCACCAGCTCCCAGTACAGCTTGCCGGAGGTCAGCAGCACCTTGCGGACCTTCGCCGGGTCCACCTCGACGTCGTCGATCACGGACATGAACTTCGTCTGGCCGATGAAGTCCTCGACCATGGAGGTGGCCGCCTTGTTCCGCAGCATCGACTTCGGGGTGAAGACGATCAGCGGGCGCTGGATGCCGTCCAGCGCGTGCCGGCGCAGCAGGTGGAAGTAGTTCGCCGGGGTGGAGGGCACCGCGACCGTCATCGAGCTCTCCGCGCACAGCTGCAGGAACCGCTCGATCCGGCCCGAGGTGTGGTCCGGGCCCTGACCCTCGTGACCGTGCGGCAGCAGCAGCACCAGGTCGGAGCGCTGCCCCCACTTGGCCTCACCGGAGGAGATGTACTCGTCGATGACGGTCTGCGCGCCGTTGACGAAGTCGCCGAACTGCGCCTCCCACAGGACCAGCGCGTCCGAGTTGGCCACCGAGTAGCCGTACTCGAAGCCGACCGCCGCGTACTCCGACAGCGCCGAGTCGTAGATCATCACCCGGCCCTGGTCCTCGCCGAGGTTCTGCAGCGGGGCGTACTCACGGCCGTTCTTGCGGTCGATGAGCACCGAGTGCCGCTGGGTGAAGGTGCCGCGGCGGGAGTCCTGACCGGACAGCCGGACCAGCCTGCCCTCCATCGCCAGCGAACCGAACGCGAGCAGCTCGCCGAACGCCCAGTCGATGCCGCCTTCGCGCGCCATCTTCGCGCGGCGCTCCAGCACCGGCTTGACGCGCGGGTGCGGGTTGAAGCCGTCGGGCACGTTGAGGAAGGAGTCGCCGATGTGCTCGATGGTCTCGCGCGGCACCGCGGTCGGCACCTTGGCCGGGACCTGCTGCTCCTCCTCGACGGACGGGCTCGGCGTGATCGGGTGCTTCTCCAGTTCCCGGACCTCGTTGAAGACGTGCTCCAACTGGCTGGAGAAGTCCCGCAGCGCGGCCTCGGCCTCTTCCACCGAGATGTCGCCGCGGCCGATCAGCGATTCGGTGTAGGTCTTCCGCACCGAACGCTTCGTGTCGATGATGTCGTACATCGCCGGCTGGGTCATCGACGGGTCGTCGCCCTCGTTGTGCCCGCGCCGCCGGTAGCAGATCATGTCGATCACGACGTCCTTGTTGAACGCCTGGCGGTATTCCACGGCCAGCTTGGCCACCCAGTGCGCGGCCTCCGGGTCGTCGCCGTTGACGTGGAAGATCGGCGCGCCGATCATCTTCGCCACGTCGGTGGCGTACTGCGAGGAGCGCGAGTTCTCCGGCGCGGTGGTGAAACCGACCTGGTTGTTGATGATGATGTGCACGGTGCCACCGGTGCGGTAGCCGCGCAGCAGCGCCAGGTTCAGCGTCTCCGCCACGACACCCTGGCCCGCGAAGGCCGCGTCGCCGTGCAGCAGCACCGGCAGCACCGTGAAGCCGCCGGAGTCGCCGCCCTTGTCGAGGATGTCCTGCTTGGCGCGGACGATGCCCTCCAGCACCGGGTCCACCGTCTCCAGGTGGGACGGGTTCGCGGTCAGCGACACCTTCGTCTCGCCGTCGCCGAACATCCGGAAGTACTTGCCCTCGGCGCCCAGGTGGTACTTGACGTCACCGGAGCCGTGGGCCTGGCCCGGGTCGAGGTTGCCCTCGAACTCCTGGAAGATCTGCGAGATCGGCTTGCCGACGATGTTGGCCAGCACGTTGAGCCTGCCGCGGTGCGGCATGCCGATGACGACCTCGTCGAGCTCGTGTTCGGCGGCCTTGTCCAGCACGGTGTCCAGCAGCGGGATCACCGTCTCGCCGCCCTCCAGCGAGAACCGCTTCTGGCCGACGTACTTGGTCTGCAGGAAGGTTTCGAACGCCTCGGCCGCGTTGAGCTTCGACAGGATGTACTTCTGCACGGCCTGGTCGGGCTTGGCGTGCGGCACCTCGACGCGCTCCTGGATCCACCGGCGCTCGTCCGGGTCCAGGATGTGGGTGTACTCGACGCCCACCGTGCGGCAGTAGGAGTCCCGCAGCACGCCCAGCACGTCGCGCAGCTTCATCCGCTCCTTGCCGGCGAAGCCGCCGACGGCGAACTCGCGGTCGAGGTCCCACAGGGTCAGGCCGTGGGAGAGGACGTCGAGGTCCTCGTGGCGGCGCTGGCGGTAGTTCAGCGGGTCGGTGTCGGCCATCAGGTGGCCGCGCATCCGGTAGGCGTCGATCAGCTCGAGCACCCGGGCGGTCTTGTCGATCCCGCCCTCGGGAATGTCCTCCACCCAGCGGATCGGCTCGTAGGGCAGCCGCAGGGAGGTGAAGATGTCGTCGTAGAAGCCGTCGCCGCCGAGCAGCAGCTCGTGGATGCGCTTGAGGAACTCTCCGGACTCCGCCCCCTGGATGATCCGGTGGTCATAGGTCGAGGTCAGCGTCATGATCTTGCTGACGCCCAGGTCGACCAGCGTCTTCTCACTGGTGCCCTCGAAATGCGCGGGGTACTGCATGGCACCCACACCGATGATCGCGCCCTGGCCCGCCTGCAGCCGCGGCACCGAGTGGTTGGTGCCGATGCCGCCCGGGTTGGTCAGCGAGATGGTGGTGCCGGAGAAGTCGTCCGCGGTGAGCTTGTTGTTGCGGGCCTTCTTGACGATCTCCTCGTAGGCCTGCCAGAACTGGAGGAACGACATGTTCTCCGTGTTCTTGATGGAGGCGACGACGAGGGTGCGGCTGCCGTCCTTGCCCTTCATGTCGATGGCGAGGCCGAGGTTGACGTGTTCCGGCGTGACCGCGAAGGGCTTGCCTTCGATCAGCTCGTAGTGCCGGTTCATGTTCGGGAAGTCGCGCAGCGCACGGACCATCGCGTACCCGATGAGGTGCGTGAAGGAGATCTTCCCGCCGCGGGTGCGCTTGAGGTGGTTGTTGATGACGATGCGGTTGTCGGCCATCAGCTTGGCGGGCACCGCGCGGACGCTGGTCGCGGTCGGCACGCTCAGCGAGGCGTCCATGTTCTTGGCGATCGCGGCGGCCGCGCCGCGCAGCTGCTTGGTCTCCGGCTCGCCTGCCTTGGCGGCCGCGGTGGCGGCGGGCTTGGCGCTGGCCGGCCGGGGCTTCGCGGCAGCCGGTGGAGCCGGGGTCGCGGCGGCCTGCTTGGCCGGCGGCGAGGTGGTCGCGAGGGCCTGCCCGTTGCTCGGTCGCGGGGCCGGGGCCGTGGTGGTGGCCTGGCCTGCGGTGCCTGCGCCTTCCGGCTTCGCCGCCGGAGCCTGGGTCGGCTTGAAGTCGGAGAAGAAGTCATGCCAAGCGGCATCTACTGAAGAAGGGTCGGCGAGGAACTGGTCGTACATCTCCTCGACGAGCCATTCGTTGGGGCCGAACTGTGACGCAGGGCTGCTGCTGGACACGGCAGGGACTCGCCTCTATCCATCTCGATCTTGTTGTCCGCTAGTGCGCCTCCCAGGCTAACCCCCTCGCCATTCCGGATGTGATCGAAGTGGTGCATCTGCGTTGCAACTGAGTTTGGGATTGCTCACTTGATCGGTACAGGCGGCGTGTGGGGTGCTACGCGCGCGTGAGGCGGTGCGATGTACCGCGCCGGGCGGCGACGCCGACCAGCGGCGCTTCACGCGGAGGCCGCCGGAAACGGTACATGGGTTTCGCTGGCTGAGTCACATCGGCGGCGTTCGCCGTCGGGCCCGATCCGGCGGCAGGGGTAATCTGGCCGGTCGGAGGTGGCCCATGGACCTGGTGGCCGAACTGAGAGCGGTCGTCCCCGGCGACCGGGTGGTGGACGACCCCGGCATCGTCGAAAGCTACCTGCAGGACCACGCCGAATGGGCCCCCTACGGGCGGGCCGCCGCGGTCGTCCGGCCGCGCACCACCGAAGAGGTCCAGGCCGTGGTGCGGCTCGCCGCCCGGCTCCGCGTCCCGGTCGTTCCCCGTGGGGCGGGCACCGGGCTCTCGGGCGGCGCCAACGCGATCGACGGCTGCGTCATCCTGTCCTTCGAGTCGATGAACCGGGTCCTCGAGATCAACCGGCTGGAGCGGCTCGCGGTCGTCCAGCCCGGCGTCGTCAACGACGATCTGCGCGCCGCCTGCGCGGTGCACGGCCTGTGGTACCCGCCGGACCCGGCGAGCGCACCCTGGTCGACCATCGGCGGGAACGTGGCGACCAACGCCGGCGGCGTGTGCTGCGTGAAGTACGGCGTCACCCGCGACTACGTGCTCGGGCTGGAGGTGGTCACCGGGCGCGGCGACGTGGTGCGGCTCGGCCGCCGGACCGCCAAGGGCGTCGCCGGGTACGACCTGTGCGGGCTGATGGTCGGCTCCGAGGGCACCCTGGGCGTCATCACCGAGATCACCGTGCGGCTGCGGCCTTCCCGCGCGCCGGAACGCACCGTCGCGGGCTACTTCGACTCCATCGTGGCGGCGGGCGAGGCGGTCAGCGCGGTGTCCGCCTCCGGCGTCGTCCCGTCGGCACTGGAACTGGTCGACCGGCACTGCCTCGAGGCGGTGGACGCGTGGAAGAACATGGGCCTTTCGGCCGACGCGAACGTCGTACTGCTCGGCCGCTGCGACACCCCGGGCCTCGCGGGCGAAGAGGAGGCCCAGGTCCTGCTGCGGTGCTTCGAGCAGGCCGGTGCCTCCTGGGCCGCGGTGTCCTCGGACGAGCAGGAGGCCGAGGCCCTGTTCGACGCGCGGCGCCTGGCGTATCCGGCGCTGGAGCGGCTCGGACCGGTGCTCACCGAGGACGTGTGCGTGCCGAAGGCCCAGGTGCCCGAGATGCTCGCCCGCATCGAGAAAACCGCCGTCGCGCACGACACGCTCATCGCGAATATCGCGCATGCCGGGGACGGCAACCTGCATCCGTTGCTGATCACTCCGATCGGCGACGAGGACGCGAAACGGCGTGCCCAGGCCGCCTTCGAGGACATCATCGCCGACGCCGTCGAACTCGGCGGTACCGTCACCGGCGAGCACGGGGTCGGGCTGCTCAAGCGCGGCGGGCTGCGGCGGGAGGTCAGCCCCGGCGTGCTCGACCTGCACCGGGCCGTCAAGACCGCGCTCGATCCGCTCGGCATCCTCAACCCCGGCAAGGTTTTCGACTGAGGCGGGTCCCTTCACGGCCCTTATTTGCCGCATGGTGCCGTGAAGGGTCGCCCCAGCCCCGGTCAGCGGAGCGGGTGGGCTCCCGGCGACCGGACTGTCAGTGGCCGGAGCCGGTGTACCAGAGCCGGGCGTAGTGTCCGCCGGCGGCGAGCAGTTCTTCGTGCGTGCCCTGCTCGACGACCCGGCCGCGGTCCAGCACCACGATCCGGTCGGCCTTGGCCGCGGTCGCCAGCCGGTGCGCGACCACGAACGTCGTGCGCCGACGGGCCAGGTTCTCCGTGGCCCGCAGCACGGCGGCCTCCGTCGCCGGGTCGAGTGCGGCGGTCGCCTCGTCCAGCAGCAGCACGTCCGGGTCGACCAGTTCGGCGCGCGCCAGCGCGATCAGCTGCCGCTGTCCCGCCGACAGCGAGCGCCCCCGTTCCCCGACCGGCTGCCGGAACCCGGCGGGCAGCGCGGCCACCCCGTCCAGCGCGCCCACCGCGCGCACCGCGGCCTCCACTTCCACGTCCGTCGCCGAGGGACGGCCGTAGCGCACGTTGTCCGCGACGGTGCCGGTGAACAGGTGCGCCTCCTGCGGCACGACCCCCATCCGGTGCCGCAGCGCGGGCAGGTCGTAGTCCCGCACGTCCACCCCGTCGATGCTGACCTTGCCGCCGGTCGCGTCGTAGAACCGGGCGAGGAGCTTGACCACGGTCGACTTGCCCGCGCCCGTGGCGCCCACCAGCGCCACCGTCTCACCCGGGGTCACCTTGAGGAAGACATCCGCCAGGGCAAGGGAATCCGACCCGGCGTAGGCGAACTCGACGGCGTCGAAGGTGACCTCGCCCGTCAGGTGTTCCGGCACCGGAACGGGGTTCGCGGGCGGCGGCACCGACGACGGCGTGCGCAGCAGGTCGCCGATCCGGCGCAACCCCACCTTCGCCTGCTGGTAGCCGTCGAACACCGAGGAAAGCTGCTGGATCGGCGAGAAGAACAGGTTGAGGTAGAGCAGGAAGGCCAGCAGCACACCGACCGGCAGGCTCCCCGCCGCCACGCGGTTGGCCCCCGCGACCAGCACGATCGCCTCGGCCACGCCGGAGAGCATGGTGACGAACGGGAAGTACGTGGCGACGTAGCGCTGGGCCCGCAGCCGCGAGCGCCGGTACGCGTCGCTGCGCGAGGCGAACACTTCGGCCGAGCGTTCCTCACGGCTGTACGCCTGCGCGACCCGCAGGCCGCTGACGTTTTCCTGCATGTCGGCGTTGACCACGCTGACCCGTTCCCTGGCCTCGGTGTAGGCCGCGGTGGCGAGCCTGCGGAAGACCACCGTCGCGATGATCAGGATCGGCAGCACGCTCAGCGCGTACGCGGCCAAGGAGGCGTCGGTGATCAGCAGAGCGGCGGAGATCCCGGTCAGCGTCAGCGCGCTGATCACCGCCTGGGCCAGTCCGGTCTGCAGGAACGTGGACAGGGCGTCCACGTCCGTCGTCATCCGCGTCATGATCTTGCCCGACAGTTCGCGCTCGTAGTAGTCGAGCCCGAGCCGCTGCAGGTGCGCGTAGCTGCGTACCCGCAGCGAGTACAGCACCGTTTCCCCGGCGCGCGCGGTGAGACGGGTCTGCACCGCGATCACCAGCCAGTCGAGAGTGATCACCGCGGCGCCGATGGCGGCCATGAGCCAGATCACCGACTCGACCCCGGGCCGGACCCCGTGGTCGACGCCCTGCTGGTACAGCGAGGGCAGCGCGATCGACGCCAGCGCGTCCAGCCCCACCAGCACGATCACCGCGGTGAGCAGGCCGCGCACCGGCCGGAGCAGCCGCCCGAGCCGGAAACCCGGGTCGGGCGCGGTCACGTCGGTGTCCCGCAGCGCGGGGGTGTCCGTGGCCGGGGGGAGCTTCCGCACGCCTTCGAGGAGCTCTTCGGTGGGCGGCACGTCGATCGTGCCGGGTCTGCCCATCCCGGCGCCCGCGGCGGGCGCCGGGGTGCTGCTGCGCAGCTGTGCCGAGCCGGCCAATTCGGCCGCGTCGTCCTGCTCGGCCGGTTCGGGCCACAGTTGCGGCGTGATCCCCGAGGACGGCTGAACCGCGCAGTCGCGCCGATGGACCTCTTCGACGCCCTCGCCGGGACCGGAGACCAGCTCGCGGAACAGCTCACAGCGTTCCTCCAGCTCGGCCGCCGTGCCCACGTCGACAACGCGGCCCGCGTCGAGCACGGCGATGCGGTCGGCGAGCGCGAGTGTCGAGCGGCGATGCGCGACGAGCAGGGTGGTCCGGGTCGCGGTGACGGCCCGCAAGGTCTCGTGGATCGCGGCTTCGGTGACGGTGTCCACCGCGGAGGTGGCGTCGTCGAGGATGAGGATCCGCGGATCGGTGATCAGGGCCCTGGCCAGGCCGAGCCGCTGCCGCTGCCCGCCGGACAGGGTCAGTCCCCGCTCACCGACCTCGGTGTCGTAGCCGTCCGGCAGGCGCAGGATGAAGTCGTGGGCCTCGGCCGCCTTGGCCGCGGCGACGATTTCCTCCTCGCTCGCGTCGGGCCTGCCGTAGGCGATGTTGTCCCGGATCGAGGCGGAGAACAGGAACGCCTCCTCGAACACCACCCCGATCGCCTGGCGCAGTTCGGCGAGTTTCACCCCGCGTACGTCCTGGCCGCCGACTTCGACGGACCCGTCGTGCACGTCGTAGAAGCGGGGCAGCAGCAGGGAAATCGTCGACTTTCCCGAACCCGCCGTCCCGACCAGTGCCAGCGTTTCACCCGGTTTCGCCTCCAGGGACAGGCCGTTCAGCACCGGTTCGGACCGGGTGTAGCCGAACCGCACATCGGTCAGTCGGATGCCGAGCGGCCCTTCGGGAAGCGCACTGGCGTCCGGCGCGTCCCGCACCTCGGGCTGCGCGTCGATCAGCTCGTACACGCGGTCGGCCCCCGCGCGGGTCAGCTGGGCCTGCACCACCATCGAGGAGAGCATGCGCGCCGGGCCGACCAGGCCGGACACGTAGCTGGCGAACGCCAGGAAGGTGCCAAGGCTGACCTCACCGCGCAGGGCGAGGATGCCACCGAACGCCAGCACCGCGACCTGCCCCGCCGCCGGGAGTGCCGAGGTGGTCGCGGCCGGCACGGCCGACAGCCGGGCGGCCCGCAGCCGCTCGGCGAACAGCCGCTTCGCCGCCGACTCCAGGCGCGCCACCTCGCGCGCCTCCTGACCGAAGCCCTTGACCACCCGCACCCCGGTCACGGTTTCCTCGACGTGCTGGGCGAGGTCCGCGGCCCGCTGCTGGGCCGACCAGGTGGCCGGGAACAGCCGTTTGCGGGACGCGCCCGCGACGATCGCCACCGCGGGCACCACGATCAGGGCGATCAGCGTCAGCAGCGGCGACATCCACAGCATCGCCGCGAGCGAGAACACCGCGAAGATCACCGAACCGGCCGAGACCGGCACCATCATCAGCAGCGACACGACCAGCTGCAGATCGGTGATGGCGCGGGAGACCACCTGGCCGGTACGCAGCGAGTCCTGCTTCCCACCGTCCAAACGGGACACCGCGCCGAACACGGCCCGGCGGAGGTCGTGCTGCACGTCCAGTGCGAGCCGCCCGCCGACGTAGCGGCGCACGAACGCGGTCCCGAACATCAGCACCTGGACGCCGACCAGACCACCGGCCAGCAGGCCCAGCCGGGCGGTGCTCCCGGTGACCGCGTCGTCCACGGCCGCCCGCACCAGCAGCGGGCTCCCCGCCTGGAAGCCCACGCTGATCACCGCCGCGGCCAGCGAAAGCACCACGAGAACGGGATGCCGCCATGCCGCGGCGGAGAGTCTGCGGATCCAACCGGTCGGGGCTTCGGGGGCAGGCGCGGCAGTCGTCACCCAGCCAGGCTATGCGCCTTCGGTCAGGTGATGTCGCGTCGCTGGTTGGAAGCCCAGCCGGTGAGGAAGAACAGCATGGTCCAGGCGAAGAAGATCAGCGCCGAGGCCCACCAGGAGAAGGCACCCGGCGCCCCCGCGAAGTACTGCAGGGTCCACTGGGCCTCTTCGTTGATACGGGGCAGCTTCACCCCGGCGGCCCCGAACGCCTCCGCGCCGATCGCGCCCACGATGCCGTTCATCGTGCCGTTGGGCAGCACGCCACCGAGCCAGGAGACCTTCCACACCCCGTAGCTCACCAGCACCAGGACGTTCTCGAAGACCAGGAGGTAGATCGACAGCGTGATCACGCTGCCGACCACGCTCTTCCAGACCGCGCCGACGCCGATCCCGAACAGGGTGGCCAGCACCCCGGCCAGGACCGACGCGCCGATCACGCCCAGCCACTGCCCCGAGCTCGGCTGCCGCGCCTGGTCCACGCTCAGCGCGATACCGAGGCTCGCCACGGCCGCGATGAGCAGGCCGTACAGCATCCCCCAGACGACGTAGGTGATCATCTTCGCGGTGAGCACCGAGCCGCGGTTCGGGGCGGTGAGGAAGGTCGTGGTGATCGTCTTCTTGCTGTACTCGCCCGCCAGGGCGTACACGCCGAAGATGACCGGGAAGACCAGGCCGATGTTGATGCCGTGCCCGATCGCGAGCAGGCCCATCGGGAGATGGCCGATCTCGATGCCCATGGCGTGGGCGATGTCCTGGGTCTCTTCACTGTCGAGCACGTTGCCGACCTTGTTGGCGAAGGCGCCCCAGCCCAGTGCGAACCCGAAGGCGAAGACGACCGCCGGGATCATCAGTCCCCACCAGCTCTTCGTGGTGAGCGTCTTGCGGAATTCCGCGATGATCAGCCTGCCCATGTCAGCGCTGGCCTCCCCAACCCTGCTGCGGCCCTGGCTGGCCTTGCGGCGGATAGCCGGGCGGGACCTGGTACTGCTGCGGTGTCTGAGGCGGGTAGCCGGGCGGCGGCGGCCCCCAGCCACCCTGCTGCGGCGCCTGCTGCTGCGGCGGCTGCTGCTGGTACTGCGCCTGCTGGGGCGCGCCCCCGAACTGCGGGGCGCCCGAGTACTGGCCCTGGGTGAGCTGGAAGAAGAGCCGCTCCAGATCGGCGCGCTCCTCTTCCATCCCGTAGACCGCCAGGCCCGACTTCGCGACCAGGTCACCCACCTGCTGCCGGCTCGCGCCGTAGACCGCCACCCGGCCGTCCGGAGTGGCTTCGAGCTGGGCCACGCCGGCCCCCTGCAGTGCCTTCACCAGCGCCGCCGCGTCGGCCGCCTGCACCAGCACCCGCGACTGCTGGCTGCTGCGGAGCTGTTCGAGCGAGCCGAAGTAGCGCGTCATGCCCTGGCTGATGATCACCACGTTGTCGATGGTCTGCTCGACCTCGGACAGCAGGTGGCTGGACACCAGCACTGTCCGGCCTTCACGCGCGTAGGCGCGCAGAAAGTTGCGCAGCCACAGGATGCCTTCGGGGTCCAGACCGTTCGCCGGCTCGTCGAGCACGAGGACCTGCGGGTTGCCGAGAAGTGCGGTCGCCAGCGCGAGACGCTGGCGCATACCGAGCGAGAACCCGCCCGGCTTGCGGTTCGCCGCCGAGGACAGACCGACCAGGGCGAGCACCTCGTCCGCCCGCTGATCCGGCACCCCGAGCGCCGCGGCGTACACGCGCAGGTGGTTCCGCGCGGTCCGCTTCGGGTGGAACCCTTCGTTCTCCAGCACCGTGCCCACCACGCGGGCGGGGTTGCCCAGCTGGTGATAGGGCAGGCCGTTGATCGTCGCGGTACCCGCGGTCGGGGTGACCAGGCCGAGAATCATCCGGAGCGTGGTCGTCTTGCCCGCGCCGTTCGGCCCGAGGAAGCCGGTGACCGAACCCGGTTCCACCATGAAACTCAGGTTCTGCACAGCGGGAACGGGGCCGAACGTCTTGCTGAGGTTCTGCACCACAATGCGGCCGCTGCCGTCGTTCTGCATCGGTCCCCCCTGGTTCCGGCGAATGGGTGAAGATCAGCGCAGCCGACATCCTGCCTTATCGCCTCCCAGGGGGGGACCACCGGGCCGAAGGTCACTATGGGTGACTGAATCACCAGGTTGACGCACTAACCGTGAAGAAGTATTTCGGGCAAAACACGGGCCCCGATGCAGCGAACTCCGCCGCGAGCACCTAAGCTGATACATGGCGGCCCGCTCCCAGTGACCCCCAGGCTGGTTGAGCGGGCCGCCCCTTGTTCGCCGGGGCATTGCCCGGCTTCCCGTTTTCGCTCACCCGCCCCAGCCCCTCGGCCCCCCGGGGTTGGAGCGGGGCCTGTTTGCTGCGAATGATTCGCAGCAAACAGGCCCCGCTGCACGGCATGCAGGCGGGGTCGCACCGGCGAAGGCCGGAAATGTCCGACCTGGGGAGCATGCTCGGCGGGTGCCGAGAAAAGCAGCGATCGACCTCGATCAGATCAGCCGTGTCTTCCCAGATGGCGTCGCCTCGCGCGCACGCCTGCTCGAGCTGGGCCTTTCCAGCTCAAGCATCGCTCACCGCTGCCGTCCGGGCGGTCCTTGGCAGACCGCGATCCCCGGCGTCGTCCTTCTGCACAGTGGAAGCCCCACCCGTCGGCAGCTCGGTCGTGTCGCGTTGGTCCATGCCGGGCCCCGCGCGATGTTGACCGGCATCGAAGCGGCGCGGCTGTACGGCGTCCGCCGCTTGCCCCATGGGCAACTCGTGCATGTCCTCGTGCCGCACGAGCGCAAGGTGAGCAGCCGGGTGTGGGTGACGGTAGAGCGAACGCGAAGACTGCCGAACCCCGTGAACCTTCGAGGTCTGGCGGTCGCTCCCACGGCGAGAGCGATCATCGATGCGACTCACCGCATGCAGGACCTCGACGCCATCAGGGCGATGGTCGCCGACGTCGTGCAACGGGGCCTGTGCACGCCCTCTGCCCTGGGCATAGAACTGGCCAAGGGCCCCGCCATCGGCTCTGCGCCTCCTCGTCGTGTTCTCTCCGAGATAGGGGACGGCGTGCGATCGGCGGCGGAAGCCTGGGGACGTTCCTTGGTTCGCCGGAGCCCCCTCCCCGAACCCGGGTGGAACGTGCCGGTCCGCGATCGCGCCGGCCGGCTGCTCGGTGTGGTGGACGGGTGGTGGCGGGTGGGACTGGCTTGGGAAACCGATTCGAAGGAGTTCCACCTGACACCCGATGGATATGCCCGCACCCTTGAGAAGCACGCTGCCTTGACCGCGGCCGGTGTGGTGGTGATACACACGGTCCCGTCCCGGCTCCGAACCGATCCGCACGGCGTTCTTCGCGAGCTGATGGCGGCCCATGAGGTGGCGAAGTCCTGTCCGGCTCCCCAAGTCATGGTGCCGCCATCGGCGCGTATCGCCTGAGCATCGGCGACCGGCCCGCCGGCGGCGGTCAGCCGAGGAGGGGGGTGGAGGTCGTGTGGGGGAGGTCGTGTGCGAGGGCGACGGCTTCGTTGGTCAGTGCGCCTGCGTGCGTGTTCAGGCCCTTGGCCAGCGATTCGTCCGCGCGCAGCGCCGCCTGCCAGCCGTGGTCGGCCAGCCGCACCGCATAGGGAAGCGTGACGTTGGTCAGGCCGTAGGTGGAGGTCCGGGGCACCGCGCCCGGCATGTTCGCGACGCAGTAGAACACCGACTCGTGCACGCGGTAGGTCGGGTCGTCGTGGGTGGTGGGGCGCGAGTCCGCGAAGCAGCCGCCCTGGTCGATCGCGATGTCGACGAGCACGCTGCCCGGGCGCATCCGCGCGACCAGGTCGTTCGACACCAGTTTCGGTGCCCGCGCGCCCGGCACCAGCACCGCACCCACCACCAGATCCGCCTCCAGCACCGCCTGCTCCACGGCGAAGGCGTTCGACGCGACGGTGCGGATGCGGCCGCCGAAATCGTGGTCGATCTGGCGCAACCGGTCCACATTGGTGTCCAGGATCTCCACGTCGGCCCCCAGCCCCAGCGCCACCCGCGCCGCGTTCAGCCCGGCCACGCCGCCGCCGATCACCACGACCCGCGCCGGATGCACCCCCGGGATGCCACCCGGCAGCACTCCGCGCCCGCCGCTGGGCTTCATCAGCGCGTAGGCGCCCACCTGCGGGGCGAGCCGGCCCGCCACCTCGGACATCGGCGCCAGCAGCGGCAGCGAGCCGTTCGGCAGCTGCACGGTTTCGTAGGCGATCGCCGTCGTTCCGGCGTCCAGCAGGGCCTGGGTGAGCGGGCGGTCGGCGGCCAGGTGCAGGTAGGTGAACAGCACCTGCCCCGCCCGCAGCCGCGGGTACTCCTCGGCGACCGGTTCCTTGACCTTGAGCACCAGTTCGCCCTCGGCCCAGGTGGCCTCCGCGCTGCCCAGGATCTTCGCGCCCGCGGCCACGTACTCGTCGTCGCTGATCGCCGAACCCGCGCCCGCCTCGGTTTCGACGAACACCTCGTGCCCGCGCTGGGTCAGTTCGTGCGCTCCGGCCGGGGTCAGGGCCACCCGGTACTCGTGCTTCTTGATCTCACGGGGGACGGCGATGCGCACTGCTTCCTCCTGACTCACTTCGGGCGTGACGTGACCACGGTGGAGCACCCGGATGGCGGTGTCATCGTTCGCCCGTGACAATCCTCCCGCGGTGACCTGGTTCTCGCACGACAGGTGTTGACCTCCACCAAGGTCGAAGTTGGATGCTGGCTCCATGAGAGCCGTGTGGTTGAAGGAGTTCGGTGGGCCGGAGGTGCTGCTGGCCGGGGAAGCCCCCGAACCGGTCGCCGGGCCCGGGCAGGTGCTGATCGAGACGAGGTTCGCGAACATC
Organism: Amycolatopsis cynarae; assembly: GCF_026802195.1. NCBI lineage: Bacteria > Bacillati > Actinomycetota > Actinomycetes > Pseudonocardiales > Pseudonocardiaceae > Amycolatopsis > Amycolatopsis cynarae. The sequence goes on from NZ_CP113836.1 coordinate 637,635, forward strand.
ACCTTCGTCGAGACGCAACTGCGCGCCGGGACCGGTCCGTTTACGCTGACCCCGCCGGTGATCCCGGGCAACGGGGTCGGCGGCGTGGTGGTCGCCGCCGGAGAGGGAGCGGACGGGGACCTGGTCGGCAGGCGGGTGGTGACCAGCCTCAACGGCTCCGGCGGGTACGCCGGGCGGGTGGCGGTCTCCTCGGCCGCGCCGTTCGTCGTGCCCGACGGGGTGGCTCTCGACGACGCGGTCGCCCTGCTCGCGGACGGCCGGACGGCGAGCGCCCTGGTGCACGCCGCCGGGCTCCGCGCGGGCGATCGCGTCCTGGTGGAGGCTGCCGCGGGCGGGGTCGGCAGCCTCCTCGTGCAGCTCGCGCGCGCCGCCGGGGCGACCGTGATCGCGCTCGCGGGCGGTGCGCGGAAGGTCGCACTCGCCGCGGAACTCGGCGCCGACCACGCGATCGACTACACGGCCGAGAACTGGCCGGACCGCGTGCGGGAAGCAGCCTCAGCGGTGGACGTCGTCTTCGACGGGGTGGGCGGCGAGACGGGCGCCCGTGCGTTCGACCTGGTGGACCGGGGCGGCCGGTTCCTCAGTTTCGGCCTGGCCAGCGGTTCCTGGGCGGAGGTTTCCGAGGCCGATGCGGCCGCGCGGGAGGTGACCCTGATCCGTGGCTCGCTCGGCACCCCGGAGGAAATGCGGGGCTTCACCGCGAAAATCCTGGCCGCGGCGGCCGAGGGGAAGGTGAAACCCGTGATAGGGCAACGCTTTCCCCTCGAAGAAGCGGCGAATGCGCACCGCGCCATCGAATCCCGCGCCACCGTGGGGAAAACGCTGCTCGTCCTCTGAAATTCGCTGCCGCTGGGGCACTTCGGTATCGGAAGTGCCCCACCGCGAGGACCAGTGCTCACCGCAGGGATCGCTCCACAGCCCGGGCGGCACGGAAAATGCGGCGAATCATGGCGCGTCTGCCCGGATGCCGATGGGAGAGCAGTAGTTCGTCCGGCAGCCTTCGCCACCATCGGAGATCGGACTGGAGCAAGCTGACAACTCGAAGCAGTTCGGAGCCATTGTTGCGTAGCTTGCTTCGTTTGTCCTCGAACCTCGCCTTCAGTGACCACTCCTCGAGCCGCCGCAACATGGTGACGCCATGCTTTCGGTGCAAGGCGATGGTCCATGCCAAGTCGCGGAGCTCGTCAGGATACCGATCTCCCAGAATCTTGGTGTCGACCACCAAGATGTTCTCCTTGTCGGTCTGGATACCCAAGATCCAGAGGGCGATCTCCAGTGCGACAGCGCGCAGGCCATCGCGATCTCGCAGCGACTGAGGGTCGTTCATCCAGTGATTCACCGTGGTCAGTACCAGGTCGCGGTACTTCTCCCGGGCCAGAAGTGCCAGCATGATCGCGACCACGGCGTTGCGCGGTCCCCGCCATTCCGATCGTGCGATCCTGGTCAGCTGAGCGAGCGCCCGCTTCGTGTGCTGCTCGAACCGTGACCCGTAGTACAACGCGGCAGTGAACTTGTAGTTCGAAGAGCGGGATTCGACCCAGCGGTCGAGCGTTTCTTCGACGAGTCCGGAGTGCCTGTGCTCGTCGGCCAGTTTGACCAGCGTTTGCGCGGCGAGATACCGGTGGGACAACCGGTTGTTCGCGGCGAGCGTCTCCAGGGGGCGCAAGGGATCGTGTGCGGGGACGCCGACGATGACGGTGCACAACGCCTTGACGGCGGCTTCCGGCTCGTTCGAGTCGCACATCCACTTCAGCAGGGTCTGGTGATCCAGGTGGTACTGCTGCCAGAACCGGCGGAGTACAGCGTCCGCCCAGTCCGGTTGCTCGAACCGGACGGTCTGTTCTTGTAAGCCAGGGTGGCGGGGGTGGGTACGACGCGCGGTTGCCGCCCGGATCGTGCGCAACAGCTTGTCCTTCGGTTTGGTGAAGATACGCCGAGGCCGCAGGGTTTTGTCGGAGGGGAGTTCGGCCTTGCGAACGAGCGTATCCAGAGCGACTGCCTGGGCGGCTACCCGGTCGAAAGGCTTGTTTTCGAGAAACGCGACCGCGAGGAACATCGTGAACTCCTCGGTTGACCACCAGTCTTCGATGAGTGCGGCGACGGCCCTGTCCGCATCCTCGTCCAGCAGTCTCAGCGCGTCGGATTCCTCGATCTTCCCGGAAGCCAGTTCGATCGCCAATTCCGCCGCGCGGACCGCCTTGTGCGGGGGATCGGCGACCGACAGCTTGAGAGCCAAACCCGCGTGGAACAAGGGCAGGATGTCGCCCGCCTCGTCGTGCTTGCGATCCCGGATCACCGACTCGGCCACTTCCACCGGCGCAGGTGCTTCCAGTTTGACCGCTGTGCTCACCGCGTAACCCGGGATTTCCTCGGGGCGGTCGAAGAGAATCACCAGGGCGCACTGCTTGGTTCGGCACAGGCTGACCGCCCTGGCGAAGTCCATGTTGTCCATGGGAGTGCGGCCCGGTCCGACCCTTTGCCATATGTAGCCGACCCGGCCGTCCAGTTCCTGCTCGTCGATACTGCCAAGGCGCCGGGCGCTGTTGAGATGCACGATGCGGCTGTAGCCGAGTTCGTCGAGTAACCGCGTGGCGGCGAATCGACCTGAGCCGAGACCGTGGAGCACGACGATGGGTGCCGTTTTCAGGGCTTCCCGGGCCATCGTGAATCCTTCTGGCTCGATGAATTGCCGTCTGACCTGGGTCAGGTCTTCGTCGTTGGCTTCCCAGGCGAGCAGGTCCGGCTCATCCGACTGAATGGTCTTGTAGATATTCCATATCTTGACTTCTTCGATCGTCTCTGCCTGTGCACCGTTCATCTTACCGTTAACGGTGTTGTCGACCTGTTTCTGAGGTTGTTGCTGTTGTTGCGTATTTTCGGTCATCAATGGTCCCCCCAGACGCTGACCGCTCCGTTGATCGTGCCCGCCTGTACCCCGTTCACCGTGCCATTGACCTGGTTGTTCACCTGAGGAGCGGCCGGTTCCGATTTGTTCGGCTCCGCCGCGAGTTCGCGGAGAGACCTTGCATCGAAGCCTGGCACATGAAGCCACGCTTGTTCACGGAAGGATTTGTTCGTCACTGTGACCTCGGCGAATTCGGATTCGCGGACCGCGTGTGTGTAGTCTCCGCCGAAGACTTGCCGGAAGGCGGCCATCGAAAGGATAAGGCCACTGTTGACGTCCGGCCTCTCCGCAAGGCAGCGCGTAAGTATCGATTTGAAGGCTGGCGCGTCCAGCAAGCGACCGCGCGAGATCTTCGCCGAGTAGTAGCTCGGGACATCGCCGACCGCGCCGAGATCGACGGCGATACGGAGACGCACATCAGGTTTACGTTCCCGGTTGTGTTCGGCGGCAAGTTCGTCGAGTCGTTTGCTGAAGTCCATGAGGGTGCCGAGACGCCTGCTGGAAAGAGTGTACAGCGCTCCGTCACCTGTGGGTTCGCTTTCAATGACCTCTTCGGCATCGATGCCGGTGTCGGCGAAGGCCTGGTTCAGCATGCCGGCCAAGGCTCGCCACAATGCGCCGAGGTGATATCCAGGGTTGTCGGCTGATGCGATTACGTCAATCCCAAGCAGTGCGCGGGTTTCGGGGAGCAGTTCCATTACGCCTCCACAGCGGTGGTTCATTCTGTCGAGGGAGTCTCAGCCGCTTACCGGCGCAGTTCCACCTGATTTCCGGGAGATGTTCAGGTCGTTTTCCGCCACCCGCGATCATTCAGCAGGTCGCGGAGGAGGGTGGGGTCTGGCAGTAGGAACCAGAGGCGTCGCGTTCGGACCAGCCCCGCAGCCCGAAGCACCTTCAATGCCGCGTCGACCGATTTTGCCGAGGCGACCACGGCTTTGGCGAGGTCACCCTGAGGTATGCCGCGCACGACCACTCCGTCGGAACTCGCTTCGCCGAAAGTGTCAGCCCAAGTGAGAAGTTGGGCAGCGACCCGGGTCGTCACGTCCTGCGAAGCGATCGCCAACTGTCTGCGGTCGGCTCTGTGCAGACGGTCACGAAGGGTCGCGTTGACGAGGACAAGCACGTCGTGGTCCTGCTCCACGAGCCGTCGGAAGATGCTGGCGACCACGCGCACTCCGGTGCCGTCGCGGTGGGCGATAACGGTGGCACTGCGCGGTCGCTGGTCGAGCACGCCGAGTTCACCGATCAGCTCACCCGGACCGTACGGCCCGGCGATCACCTGGGCCCCGTTGTGCTCCGACAGGACGACCTTGACCGAGCCCGACTCGACCAGCACCACGTCCTCACTGTGGGTGCCGGCCGACATCAGTATTTCGCCCCGCCGGAATGCCGTCGGTCGCCCCGCAGCGCGGAGCCGTGCACGGGCACGATCGAGGGCGGGGTCCACCACGGAACCATGCTGTCAACTGGCCACCATCGACAGATCGGATTGATTCCGTCTTCACTCGATTGGCCTAGGCCCTACGCCGGTTCGGCGGTCGCCGGGTTGCCGGTGCCGATGGTTCCGGGCGTGGTGACGCGCATGATCAGGCCGAACTTGTTCTCGTGCTGTTCGATCAGCCAGGTCTGCAGTTTCGGCCACCGCTCGCGCCCGGCCGGATCCCAGCTGGGGACGGCGCAGCGGATGCAGGGTCCGGCGTTCTTGCCGGTGACCTCCAGCACGACCTCGCCGACGGTGATCTTCGTACCGGCACCCCAGTCCTCTTCGGCGAACGCGGGCGCGTCCAGCGTGAGGTGCAGGTTGGGACGGAACCGGTCGAGCTCGACCGGGGCGGCGAGCTCCGTTTCGAGCGCGGCGCGTGAGGCTTCGAGGGTGACCAGCACGGTGGGGCCCCGGTCCTGCTGGCCGTCCTGGGCACGCAGGGAAAGCGGCAGGTCGAGGGAGTCGGCCAGCGCGGCGGCCAGTCCCGGATCGTCCCAGGCCCATTCCTTGCCGTCCGGGCCGTGCAGTACGGGCGCCTGCGCGGGGTCGGGGCCGGGGTCGCGGTAGGTGCTCTGCCACGACAGCAGAGCCGGGTTCTGGCGGACGGTGAGGATTTTGCCCGCCCGCCGTTCCCGCCGGTCGACCAGGGCGTGCGCGCGGTCTCCGGCCATGCCTCGCTCGTCGAAGCGCGCGGCCCCGACCCGTTCGCCGCGCAGTGATTTCACCGGCCAGCGGTGCAGTCCGGCCACGTTTCCCTGAAACACCAGGCAATCCTACGGGCTACGACCAGCGGAGGGCGACGAGCTGGGTGATCAGCGCCAGTCGCACGTCCGGATCGTCGAGGTCCAGCCGGGCCAGGTCGAGCAGGCGGCGCATCCGGTACCGGAAGGTGTTGGGGTGGATCCGCAGCGCCCGCGCGGCCGCACGGGGATCGCCGGGGAAGCGCAGCCATTCGTACAGCGTCGCCACGTATTCCGTCCGGTTCTCCCGATCGTGGGCGCGCAGCCGCTCCAGCGGCCCGAGTTCGGTGACGTGGGCCGCGCCCGCGGCCGTCGCGGCCCGGTGCAGCACGAGCGCGGTCCACACTTCGTCGTAGCTGCCGACGTGCCCGGGCAGCAGTCCGGCTCGCAACAGGCCCAGCGCTTCCTCCGCCTCCTTGCGCGAGCGGGCCAGTTCGACGAGCGGGACCGCCGAACCCGCTGCGAGGTTCGGCGAACCGGCCCGGTCCGGTTCCGGCCCCTGAGCGAGCGCCGCGCGCAGTTCGGCCCACGAGCCGGGCCCGGGGCCTTCCGGCACGATCGCGTAGAGCAGGCCGCTGAGTTCGGTCACCACGGGCCGTCGCCCGATGCCCTGGGAAATGCGTTCCAGCAACGCCAGGCGCAGCCCTTCGGCGTCCGGGCCATCCCCGCCGGGCGTGCCGATCACCACCACGCGATGCGGCTCATCGGTGAGTTCGAGTTCCGCGATCGCCTTGCGGGGGCCGACCTTTCCTTCCAGCAGCGCCCGCAGGAGCTCCGCCGAGGCGCGGCGGCGCGCGTCCGCGTGTGCCCGCCTCCTGAGCAGGTGCAGCGCGACGACCGGGGCGGTGTCGGCGAAGGCGGCCGCCCGCTCGTCCGGCACCGGACCGGCGACCACCGCCCACATCGAGCCGAGCAGTTCGCCGCCCATGCGGATCGGCACGATCAGCCGGGGCAGTGTGCCGTCCCGTTGCGCGGGCACGAAAATCGTCTGACGGCCGCGGGAAAGTTCCCGGAACACCCCGCGGGAGCGGAACTTGGCGAGCACGTCGTCCGGGATGCGCCTGCCCATGATCGTGGACACCCTGGCCGGATCGGTCAGGTCCTGCCGCGACGAATAGGCCAGTACCCGCGAGTTGGTGTCCTCGATGGTCACCGGGGCGTCGACCACCGAGGCCACCGCGTCGGCCAGCCGGAACAGGTCGCCGGAGCCGCGCTCGCCCGTGTCATCCCGGTCTTCGCCGTCTTTGTCGTCCGTGCTGTCGATGGCCGCGTCGAGCACGGTGCGCAGCAGCCAGACGAGCTGGGCCCACGCGGTGGCCCCGCGGACCTCGATCAGCCCGATCCCGGCGGTCACCGCGCACCGCCGTACCGCCGGACGGGCGGTGAACGGCGGTTTCAGCAGGACGGCGGCCGCCCGCCGCTCGGCGCTGTGCCGGATCAGGGTGGCCGCCCCGTCCACGTCGGCCACGGCCACCCCCAGCACCAGATCCCCGGCGGCGACCTGGGTGCCCGCGCCCGGTTCGGCGATCACCACGTCGGCCACCGCCGGGCTGGATTCCGGGATCGACACCGCGTGCAGCAGGGTGGGGCCGACCCGGTCGACGATGCTGCGGACGGACACCATTTCCGCAGCATACGGGGTAGATGACTACCGATTCACCAGCTCGGCCAGCGCGGCGGAAAGTGTGCCCGCCGGATCCTCCACGGCGGTACGGGCGCGCCACGCCACGATGCCGTCCGGGCGGATGAGGCTCGCGCCGCCCCGGCCGAGTCCGTAGCGTGCGGCGAACAGGTTCTCCGGATCGCCGAAGTCGGTCCCACGTTCGGCGCAGACGACGGTCAGGCCGAGCCGTTCGGACACCTCGCGGGCGGCGGTGGACCAGCCGGGCCCGTCGGCCAGCAGTACCCAGCCCTGCCCGATGATGTCCACTGTGGACAGTGGCACCCCGTCCAGCGTCACCGGCACGTGCGGGGCGCGGAAACCCGGACGCCCGCTGGGCCGGTTCGGATCCTCGGTCGGGCGTGCGTCGGGATCGTCCTCGGTGTCGAGCACCGCTCCGGACCGGTAGCGGAAACCGAGCGCCAACTCGTTCATGTCGACCGGGTCGCCCACTTCGCTGGTGTCCAGCTCCGGCAGCAGCCGCTCCTTCGCGTTGTGCAGCGAGGTGTCGACCACCATCTGCGCGATCGGCTTGCGCTCGGCTTCGTAGGAGTCCAGCAGCCCCGGGCCCGCCTCGCCCCGCAGGACCGCGGCGAGCCGCCAGGCCAGCGCGTGCCCGTCGCCGACCGCGGTGTTGCCGCCCATCCCGCCCGTCGGCGGGGTGACCTTCGCCGCGTCGCCCGCCAGGAAGACGCGCCCCTCCCGGAACCGCCGCGCGATGCGGGCGGCCATCTCCCACGCCCCGACCCAGCGGATTTCCGGTTCCAGTCCGGGTAGGCCGGTGGCCAGCCGGATCAGTTCGGCGAGCCGGTCGTGGGTGTAGTCCTCCGGCGTCTCGCCCCGGTCGGGGTGGTAGTCGGTGCCGAAGACGAACCGGCCCGGCACGTCGGTGTTCACCAGCGCACCGGTGAACTGGGGATGCTGCAGGTAGTAGAGGTCGGTGACATCGGGCTGCATCCGGTCCCCGAGGTCGGCTTCGAAGACCACCCCGATGGAATGCCCGATGACGCCGATGCCCTCGGTCTCGATGCCGAGCGCGGTGCGGATCCGGCTGCGGCCCCCGTCCGCACCGACGAGGTAACGCGCCCGCACCCGGTACGGCTCCCCGTCGCGGGGCCGCAGTAGCGCGGTCACCCCGTCCTCGTCCTGCTCGAAGGACACGAGTTCGGTGGAGTAGCGCAACTGGGCGCCGAGCTCGCGGGCCCTGCCCAGCAGGATCGGTTCGACGACGTCCTGCCCGGCCATTCCCCAGGGAGTGGCGGCCGCAGCGCTGTTGTCGATCTCGGACAGGTCCTCGAGCACCTGGTGGAACACCGGGCCGCCGAGGTGGGTGGCGACGGTGATGCGCAGCCCTTGCGAGGCCCGCTTGCTGACCCCCAGCACGTCGCGCTCGATCCCCGCCCAGCGGTACAGCTCCATGGTCCGTGGGGTCTGACCCGCGGCACGGGGGTGCAGGCCAGTGCCCTGGCGCCGCTCCACGGTCACCACGCGGACCCCTTCGCGGGCGAGGAACAGCGATGCCGTCAGGCCGCTCAAGCCGGCGCCGACGACGAGAACGTCCACTTCTTCCATGATCTTCTCCCTGCCTGTGAATCTCCCTGTGCAAGGAATCTTAGAAGCTAAGATACTTTTTTTGCAAGGGGTACCACTGGATGGGAGCGATTTGGGCCAAACGGCCGAACTGGCTAGCGTCGAAGGCCATGACGAGCAACGAGGCGTGGTCCTTCGAGACCAAACAGATCCACTCCGGCGCCAGCCCCGACGCCGCCACCGGTGCCCGCGCGACGCCGATCTACCAGACCACTTCCTACGTCTTCCGTGACAGCCAGCACGGCGCGGACCTGTTCAGCCTCGCCGAGCCCGGCAACATCTACACCCGCATCATGAACCCGACGCAGGACGTGCTGGAGCAGCGCGTCGCCGCGCTCGAAGGCGGTGTGGCCGCGCTCGCCTTCGCGTCCGGGTCCGCCGCGATCACCGCGGCCGTGCTCAACCTCGCCGGTGCCGGCGACCACCTCGTCTCCAGCACCAAGCTCTACGGCGGCACCTACAACCTGTTCCGCTACACGCTGGCCAAGCTCGGCATCGAGGTCACCTTCATCGAGGACCAGAGCGACCTCGAACAGTGGCGCGCCGCCGCCCGGCCGAACACCAAGCTGTTCTTCGGGGAGACGCTGGCCAACCCCGGCGGCAACGTCCTCGACATCCGTGGCATCGCCGACGTCGCCCACGAGGCCGGCGTCCCGCTCGTCGTCGACAACACGGTGCCCACCCCGTACCTGCTGCGCCCGATCGAGCACGGCGCCGACGTGGTCGTCCACTCCGCGACGAAGTACCTCGGCGGTCACGGCACCACCGTCGCCGGTGTCCTCGTCGACGGCGGCACCTTCGACTTCGGTGCCCAGCCGGAACGGTTCCCCGGCTTCAACGAACCCGACCCCAGCTACAACGGCCTCAAGTACTGGGAGGCGCTCGGCCCGGGTGCCTACGCCGCCAAGGCCCGCGTGCAGATCCTGCGCGACACCGGCGCCGCGATCTCGCCGCTCAACAGCTTCCTGATCCTGCAGGGCATCGAAACGCTGTCCCTGCGGCTGGAGCGCCACGTGTCCAACGCCACCGCGCTGGCCGAATGGCTCGAGCAGCGTGACGAGGTCGAACGGGTCTACTACGCGGGGCTGCCCTCCAGCCCGGACTATGCCGCCGCGCAGAAGTACCTGCCGCGCGGTGCCGGTGCCGTGCTGTCCTTCGACCTGCACGGCGGGGTCGAAGCAGGCCGTAAGTTCGTGGACGGCACGGAGCTCCACAGCCAGCTGGTTAACATCGGGGACGTGCGCAGTCTGATTGTCCACCCCGCCAGCACCACCCACAGCCAGCTTTCGCCCGAGGAGCAGCTGGCCAGCGGGGTGACCCCGGGGCTGGTCCGCCTCGCCGTCGGCCTGGAAGGCATCGAGGACCTGAAGGCCGACCTCGAGGCCGGGTTCCGGGCCGCCAAGGCCGCCCTGTGACGTCGTCACCGGTTCCCCCGCCCGCCACCGGCGCGTGGCGGGCGGGGGATCCGCCGGGGCGGCGCCGCTGGGTGTCGCACGACCGGCAGGTGAAATTGGAGGCCGGCGGCACGCTGCCCGGCTTCCGGCTCGCCTACGAAACCTGGGGGATACTCGCTTCCGACGGCTCGAACGCGGTGCTCGTCGAACACGCCCTCACCGGCGACAGCCACGCCGCAGGGGAAGCCGGGCCCGGTCATCCCACGGCGGGCTGGTGGGACGCGCTGATCGGCCCCGGGCGCCCGCTGGACACCGACGAGCTGTTCGTGGTGGTGCCGAACGTGCTGGGCGGCTGTCAGGGCTCCACCGGGCCGTCGTCGCCGGACCCGGACGGCAGGCCGTGGGGCAGCCGGTTCCCCCGGCTGACCGTGCGCGACCAGGTTCTGGCCGAACAGACGCTCGCCGACGAGCTCGGTATCGAGCGCTGGGCCATGGTGCTCGGCGGGTCCATGGGCGGGATGCGGGCGCTCGAATGGGGCGTGACCCTGCCCGGCCGGGTCGAATCGCTGCTCGTGGTGGCCGCGCCCGCGGCCAGCACCGCGGAACAGATCGCCTGGGCCTCGCCGCAGCTGCACGCCATCCGCGCGGACCGGGGCTGGCGCGGCGGTGACTACTACGACGCGGCGCCCGGTGAGGGCCCGCACCTGGGGCTGGGGGTCGCCCGCCGGATCGCGCACGTGACCTACCGCACCGAGGCCGAGCTGAACCAGCGGTTCGGCAGGCGGCACCAGGCCCCGGACGATCCGCGGTTCGCCGTCGAGTCCTATTTGGACCATCACGCGGAGAAGCTGGTCCGCCGCTTCGACGCCAACAGCTACCTGGTGCTCACCGAGTCGATGAACACCCACGACGTCGGCCGGGACCGGGGCGGCGTGGGCGCTGCCCTGTCGCGGGTGACGGCCCGCACGCTCGTCGCCGGGGTGGACAGCGACCGGCTGTACCCGCTGTACCAGTCGCAGGAGCTGGCGGCGGGCATCCCGGGCGCGGGGGAGGCGGCGGTGATCTCCTCGCCCTACGGCCACGACTCGTTCCTGATCGAGACCGGCCAGATCGCCACCTTGATCAAGGCCCTACTCGGCTAGAGCTGTGTTGAACGCTGTCGGAGCTGGCAGTGTCGTTTCTGCGAGGAACCACGTCAGAACCCGCGGTGCAAGCTGACGGCCCACAGCAAGCGGCTCCGCCGCTCAGGAAACACGCCCTAAGACGCCCCTTCCGGTACTTCAGGTAAAGGTGCGACGCACCCAGTCGGCGACCGGGAGGTCCCGGTCGACGCATTCGGCGGACAGCCGGATGGTCCAGCGCAGCGCCTGCAGCACCAGGCTGTCGACCTCGTCCGGCGCGGCGCTGGCCAGCGCGATCTCGACCTGTTCCTCGGCCGCTTCGGTGTTGCCGTGCACCTCGGCCAGCAGGGTGCGGACCGCGGTGCGCACCGGCGGGTCCGCCTCGTCGATCGGCACCTCTTCGCCCGCCTCGTCGAACACTTGCACCTTGACCGGGGCGCTGCCCCCGTCACCGAGCCGGGAGACCATCGAGCTGCATTCGCCGAAGAGCAGCAGCATCAGTTCCCGCATCTCGGCGGTGCGGGCGGGCTCGTCGGCCGCGGAGGGCGCCACCTCGTCCAGTGCGTCCTCGTCCCGGCCCAGGCGCAGCGCGACGAGGGCGCGTTGCGCCTTCTCCACGAGGTCCCGCTGCTCGCCGCTCACCCGTCCTATCAAACACCAGTGACCGCTGTTCCGGGCTAGGAGCTGTATCGGAAGTGGCTGGTGTGGCGGTGCGGCGGCGGAAGCAGTGATCAGCCCAGGGAGTGAAGGGCGCCGAGCGCGAGCCGCCGCAGCAGAGCCGCCAGTTCGGTGTCGTCGAGGTAGCGGCTGTACGGGGTGGAGTTGATCAGTCCGAAGACGGCGTGCGCGGCCGAGCGGGCCTGCCGTTCCCCCACGCCGGGCACCGCGTCCCGGATCGCCCGCACCCACACCTCGACGTAGCGCCGCTGCAACGCCCGGACCTGCTTGCGGTCGGTGTCGGTGAGGTTGGCGAGGTTGCGCTCCTGGACGGTGATCAGCGACGGCTGGGTGAGCGCGAAGTTCACGTGGAAGTCGACCAGCTCGGCCAGCACCCGCTCCGGATCCTCGGCCGCCTCCGCCCGCGCGGTGCCGCCGTCGAGCAGGAAGTGGCTGATCGAGTTCAGCATCTCCCCGAGCATGGCGTCCTTGCTGCGGAAATGCCGGTAGAGCGCGGGTCCCGAGATGCCGACGGCGGCCCCGATGTCGTCGATGCCGACCCCGTGGAAGCCGTGGCGGGCGAACAACTCGGCGGCGGCGGCCAGGATCTGCTCGCGGCGGCCGGTCTTCTCGCCACCCGCCTGCGACCGCGCGAACGTCTTCGCGTCCACCGGACCTGCCTTCGGGGCCATCTCCGCCTTTCGTCGTCGGCCGGAGCTGGGGGCACCGGCTGGGGGACATCCTATCGGGTCAAGTTAGCGACCGCTAACGTTCGTCCGCCCGTTGCTCACTTGCCTACTAAATAGGGGTCCCAGTAAGGGAAAACCCTGGTATTTCTTCATCTGGTTTTCCACTTACAGAAGGGCTCTCCCATGGCTGTCCCCTCGGTGTTGAAAGCGCTTACCAGATCCTTCACGGTCGCTGTCGTCGCCTCGCTCGCGGCACTGGGGCTGAGCGGCGTGGCGGACGCGGCCACGACCGACTATGTCGCGCTCGGCGATTCCTACTCTTCCGGCGTGGGTGCCGGTTCGTACCTCGACTCCAGCAGCTGCAAGCGCAGCGCCAACGCCTACCCGGAGCTCTACGCGAACGCTTCGGGTGCGTCGCTGAGCTTCCAGGCCTGTTCGGGGGCGAAGACCTCGGACGTGCTGAACAACCAGGTAGGTGCGCTCAACTCGGGGACCGACCTGGTGTCGATCAGCATCGGCGGGAACGACGCCGGGTTCAGCGGCGTGATGCAGGACTGCATCCTCGGCGGTGACTCCGGCTGCCAGACCGCGGTGACCAACGCGGAGAACTACGTCGCCACCACCCTGCCGGGCCTGCTCGACAAGGTCTACTCCACCATCAAGGCCAAGGCTCCGAACGCCAAGGTCGTGGTGCTGGGCTACCCGCACTTCTACAAGATCGGCGGTTCCTGCATCGTCGGCCTGTCCGACACCTCGCGCAGCTACATCAACGGGGGTGCCGACGCGCTCGACACGGTCATCAAGAAGGAGGCCACGAACGCCGGGTTCACCTTCGCCGACGTCCGGGGCGCGTTCACCGGGCACGAGATCTGCTCGGGTTCGTCCTGGCTGCACAGCCTGACCTACCCGGTCGACGAGTCCTACCACCCGACCGCGACCGGCCAGTCCTCCGGCTACTACGCCACCTTCCGGTCGGTCCTGTAAGCGACCGCCCGCTTCACCGGCCTCCCTGTCCGGGTCCGCGCCCGGGCCTGGACAGGGAGGTTAGTCGTCGTTAACATCGCTTCCGTAGTTAACGACGACTAACCTGGGCTGGTATGGACACACCGACGCTCACCACCTCCGCGGACCCGCGCAGCGAGGCGTACGCGCGCAACGCGACCGCGCACGCCGAGCTCGTCGAAGACCTCCGCAAGCGCCTCGCCGCCGCCCGCCTCGGCGGGCCGGAGAAGGCGCGAGTCCGGCATGTGGAACGCGGGAAGCTCCTGCCGCGCGACCGGGTGGACGCGCTGCTGGACGAGGGCTCGCCGTTCCTCGAACTGTCCCCGCTCGCCGCGAACGGCCTCTACGACGACGAGGCCCCCGCCGCCGGCATCATCACCGGCATCGGCCGGGTCTCCGGCCGGGAATGCGTCATCGTCGCCAACGACGCCACGGTCAAGGGCGGCACGTACTACCCGATGACCGTCAAGAAGCATCTGCGCGCGCAGGAAGTCGCCCTGCACAACAACCTGCCGTGCCTCTACCTGGTGGACTCCGGCGGTGCGTTCCTGCCGCGCCAGGACGACGTGTTCCCCGACCGCGAGCACTTCGGCCGGATCTTCTACAACCAGGCCACCATGTCCGCGCGGGGCATCCCGCAGCTCGCGGCCGTGCTCGGTTCGTGCACCGCAGGCGGCGCCTACGTGCCCGCGATGAGTGACGAAGCGGTGATCGTCCGCAACCAGGGCACGATCTTCCTCGGCGGCCCGCCCCTGGTCAAGGCCGCCACCGGGGAGATCGTCACCGCGGAGGAACTGGGCGGCGGCGACGTGCACGCCCGCTCCTCCGGCGTCACCGACCACCTGGCCAACGACGACGCGCACGCCCTGCGCATCGTGCGCTCGATCGTGTCCACACTCGGGCCGCGCGGCCCCCGTCCGTGGGACGTCGAGCCCGTCGAGGAACCGGCCGTCGACCCGCGCCAGCTCTACGGCGTCGTGCCCACCGACTCGCGCACGCCCTACGACGTGCGCGAGGTGATCGCGCGGATCGTGGACGGCAGCCGGTTCGCCGAGTTCAAGAAGGAGTACGGCGCCACCCTGGTCACCGGGTTCGCCCGGATCCACGGCCACCCGGTCGGGATCGTCGCCAACAACGGTGTGCTCTTCGCCGAATCGGCGATGAAGGGCGCGCACTTCATCGAACTGTGCGACCGGCGCTCCATCCCGCTGGTCTTCCTGCAGAACATCAGCGGGTTCATGGTGGGCAAGACCTACGAGGCCGGCGGAATCGCCAAGCACGGCGCGAAGATGGTCACCGCGGTCGCCTGCGCCCGGGTGCCCAAGCTGACCGTGGTCATCGGCGGTTCCTTCGGTGCGGGCAACTACTCCATGTGCGGGCGCGCGTATTCGCCGCGGTTCCTGTGGATGTGGCCCAACGCCCGGATCTCGGTGATGGGCGGTGAGCAGGCGGCCTCCGTGCTGTCCACCGTCCGCCGTGACGCGATCGAGTCGCGTGGCGGGGAATGGAGCGCCGAGGAAGAGGAAGCCTTCAAGGAGCCGATCCGCCGCCAGTACGAGGAGCAGGGCAGCCCCTACTACTCGACGGCCCGGCTGTGGGACGACGGCGTGATCGACCCGGCGGACACCCGCACCGTGCTCGGGCTCGCCCTCTCCGTCGCGGCCAACGCGCCGCTCGAAGCGGTCAACTACGGCGTCTTCCGGATGTAGGGAGTGTTTGAAGTGGTTTGCGTGGCGGCGCGGGTAGCGGAACCTCAGGCGGTCCCTGACTGCGGGATCGCCTCCTCATGAATGCCAATTCAGGAGTCGCTGGCAGTGCTGTTCTTGCCCAGGAACCGCCTGAGAACCCGCGGCGGTGCCGGTTGGCGGCCCACAGCAAGCGGCTCCGCCGCTTCGAAGACATAACGCAGGGGGCTGTTCCACATCATGTTTGACACAGTGTTGGTGGCGAACCGGGGCGAGATCGCCGTCCGCGTGATCGGCACCCTGCGCCGGATGGGCATCCGCTCCGTGGCGGTCTACAGCGACGCCGACGCGGGCGCGCGGCACGTCCGCGAGGCCGACGACGCCGTCCGCATCGGGCCTGCCGAGGCGGCCAAGAGCTATCTGTCGATCCCGGACGTGGTGCGCGCCGCCGTCTCCTCGGGCGCGCAGGCCGTGCACCCGGGGTACGGGTTCCTGGCCGAAAACCCGCGGTTCGCCCGAGCCTGCGCCGAGGCGGGGCTGGTGTTCATCGGGCCGGCGCCCGAGGCGATCGAGGCGATGGGCGACAAGATCCGCGCCAAGGAGACGGTTTCGGCCGCCGGGGTGCCGGTGGTGCCCGGAGCCGCCGAGGTCGCGGATTTCGCGGCGGCCGCGGAGTCCGTCGGCTACCCGCTGCTGCTCAAACCGTCCGCGGGCGGCGGCGGCAAGGGCATGCGGCTGGTGACCGGCCCCGCCGAGCTGGAGGCCGCCGTGGAGTCGGCCCGGCGCGAGGCGAAGGCCGCCTTTGGCGACGACCGGCTGCTGCTGGAGCGGTTCGTCACCACCCCGCGTCACATCGAGCTCCAGGTCCTCGCCGATGGGCGAGGCAATGTCATCCACCTGGGCGAGCGCGAGTGCAGCCTGCAGCGCCGCCACCAGAAGATCATCGAAGAGGCGCCGTCGGTCCTGCTGGACGAGGCGACCCGCGAGCGGATGGGCGCGGCGGCGGTGGAGGCGGCCCGCTCGGTCGGGTACACCGGGGCCGGCACCGTCGAGTTCATCGTCTCGTCCGCCGCGCCCGACGAGTTCTTCTTCATGGAGATGAACACCCGGCTGCAGGTCGAGCACCCGGTCACCGAACTGGTCACCGGACTCGACCTGGTCGAGTGGCAGGTCCGCATCGCGGCCGGTGAACCGCTGACCGTGCGCCAGGAGGACGTCCGTCTCGACGGGCACGCGGTCGAGGCCCGCGTCTACGCCGAGGATCCTGCGCGCGGTTTCGTCCCCACCGGGGGCACCGTGCTGGCACTGGGCGAACCCCGCGACCTCGCCGGTGTCCGGGTGGACTCGTGGATGAGCCCCGGCACCACCGTCGGTTCGAACTACGACCCGATGCTGGCGAAGGTGATCGCCTGGGGGCCGGACCGGGCGTCCGCGCTGCACCGGCTGGACCGGGCGCTGGCCGGGACGGCCATGCCCGGGGTGACCACGAACGTGGCCTTCCTGCGCGCGCTGATCGCCGATCCGGACGTCCGGGCCGGGCGGCTGGACACCGGGCTGGTCGAGCGACGGCTCGAAACGCTGGTTTCTTCCCGTGTGCCGGAGGAGTTCTTCGTCGCCGCCGCGCTGGACCGGCTGCTCGGCCTGACGCCGACGGGACCGGTCGTGGACCCGTGGGACGTGCCGAGCGGCTGGCGCCTCGGCGCCCGCGGCGGGGTGACCCTGCGGCTGAAGTCCGGGGAGACCGAGGCGCTGGTGCGCGTCGAGGGCCTGCCGGACGCGGCGGTCGTCAGCGTGAACGGCGCCGATCCCGTTCCGGTTTCCGCGCGGCGGGACGGCGACCGGCTCGAGGTGCACTACGACGGCGAGTTCCGCCGGTACCTCCGGGCGGAGCGGGACGATCTGTGGCTCGCCCGCGACGGGCACTGCGTGGCCGTCGGCGAGCGCCCGAACCTGCTCGCCTCGCACGGTGACGTCACCGAGGCGGGCCCGGTGAAGAGTCCGATGCCGGGCACCGTACTGGTCGTGAAGGTCTCGCCGGGCGAGACGGTCACGGCCGGGACGCCGCTGCTCGTGGTCGAGGCGATGAAGATGGAGCACACCCTGGTCGCGCCGGTGGACGGTGTGGTCGGCGAACTGAACGTCCAGGTGGGGCAGCAGGTCGCACTGGACGAAATCCTGGCCGTGGTGACCCCGGCAGGCGACGCGGAGGCGGAAAGATGATCGACTTCAGGCTGGGCGAGGAGTACGAGGCGCTGCGGAAGACCGTTCAGGACTTCGCCCAGAACGAGGTGGCGCCGGTCATCGGCGGCTTCTACGAGCGCGAGGAATTCCCCTACGAACTGGTGGCGCAGATGGGCCGGATGGGCCTGTTCGGCCTGCCGTTCCCGGAGGAGTACGGCGGGATGGGCGGCGACTACTTCGCGCTCTGCCTCGCTCTCGAAGAGCTCGCCCGCGTCGACTCCTCGGTCGCGATCACGCTGGAGGCCGGGGTGTCCCTGGGCGCCATGCCGATCTACCGGTTCGGTGACGCCGCCCAGCGGGAACGGTGGCTGCCCGCGCTGTGCTCCGGTGAGGCGCTGGGCGCGTTCGGCCTCACCGAGCCCGGCGGCGGCTCGGACGCCGGGGCCACCAGGACCACCGCGCGCCTGGACAACGACGAGTGGGTGATCAACGGCAGCAAGTCCTTCATCACCAACTCCGGCACCGACATCACCCGCCTGGTCACCGTCACCGCGGTCACCGGGGAGAAACCGGGCGGGGGCAAGGAGATCTCCGCGATCATCCTGCCTTCCGGCACGCCGGGCTTCGCCGTCGCCCCGAAGTACTCGAAGGTCGGCTGGAACGCCTCCGACACCCACGAGCTGTCCTTTTCGGACTGCCGGGTGCCCGCGGAGAACCTGCTCGGCGAGCGTGGGCGCGGGTACGCCCAGTTCCTGTCCATTCTGGACGAGGGACGGGTGGCGATCGCCGCGCTGAGCGTCGGTCTGGCGCAGGGCTGTGTGGACGAATGCCTGCGCTATGTCCGGGAGCGGGAGGCGTTCGGCCGCCAGATCGGCACCTACCAGGCGATCCAGTTCAAGATCGCCGACATGGAGGCCCGCGCGCACACGGCCAGGCTGTCCTACTACGCGGCGGCGTCGAAGATGCTGCGCGGCGAGTCGTTCAAGAAGGAGGCTTCGATCGCGAAGCTGGTGTCGTCGAACGCCGCGATGGACAACGCGCGGGACGCGACGCAGATCTTCGGCGGCTACGGGTTCATGAACGAGTTCGCGGTCGGCCGGTTCTACCGGGACGCGAAGATCCTCGAAGTCGGGGAGGGGACCAGCGAGATCCAGCGCATGCTCATCGCCAGGGAACTCGGCCTGCGCTGACCCCTGGTTGCCACCT
The DNA here is from genome assembly GCF_026802195.1 of Amycolatopsis cynarae. Classification (NCBI taxonomy): domain Bacteria; kingdom Bacillati; phylum Actinomycetota; class Actinomycetes; order Pseudonocardiales; family Pseudonocardiaceae; genus Amycolatopsis; species Amycolatopsis cynarae. The sequence goes on from NZ_CP113836.1 coordinate 655,948, forward strand.
CACGGCGACCGTGATAGGAAAACCGGTATAAAAATACCGTGGGGTGACTGCGTTGATCGAACTGAAGACCGAGAACGAACTGGCCGTGCTGCGCGAGGCGGGCCGCGTCGTGGCGAGGGTACTGCGTGCCGTCCGTGAGGAGGCGAAGATCGGCATCAGCCTGCTCGACCTCGACCGGCTGGCCGCCGACCTGCTCGCCGATGCCGGGGCGAAATCCTCGTTCCTGCACTACCACCCGCATTTCGCCCCCAGCCCGTACCCGGCCGTGCTGTGCACGAGCGTCAACGACGCGGTGGTCCACGGCGTCCCGGCCGGATACCGGCTGGCCGACGGCGACCTGCTCAGCGTCGACTTCGGCGCGTCCGTCGACGGCTGGCACGGCGACGCCGCGATCTCGTTCGTGGTGGGCGAGGCCGATCCGGCCGATCTCGACCTGATCGCCACCACCGAACGGGCGCTCCGGGCCGGGATCGCGCAGGCCCGGCCCGGCAACCGGCTCGGCGACATCGGGCACGCGATCGGCGCAATCGGCCGCGGCGCGGGATACGGGCTGCTCGCCGACCACGGCGGGCACGGCGTGGGCCGGGCCATGCACGAGGCGCCGCACGTGCCCAACGAAGGACGCCCGGGCGAGGGCCTCCGGCTGCGGCCCGGGATGGTCCTCGCGATCGAACCCATGTTCCTCCGCGGCGGCAACGACGACTACCGGCACGGCGAAGACGGCTGGACACTGTACACAGTGGACGGAACGAGGGCGGCCCATTTCGAGCACACGATCGCGGTGACGGCCGACGGTCCCCGTATCCTCACCGAACTATGAGCATAGAAATCCGGCCCGGCAGCGAAAGCGATTACCCCACCGTCCTGAGTTGGTTCGACGAAGCGGTCGAATGGCTCGTCGCCCGCGGTAGCGACGGTCAGTGGGGAACCGAACCGTGGACGGGCAATCCCGAACGGGAGAAGCGGGTGCGCGAGTTCGTCGGCGGTGGCGGGCTCTACATCGGCGAGGCCGACGGCATTCCGGTCGGTGCCCTGGTGCTGGGTGAGCGGCTGCCGTACACGCCGCCCGTGGACGAACCGGAGCTGTACGTCGTGCTCCTGCTGACCTCCCGGCGCCGGAAGGGGCACGGGGTCGGATCGGAGCTGCTGGCCTTCGCCAAGGAGGAGGCCGGCAGGCGGGGCATCGGCCTGCTGCGGGTTGACTGCTGGTCCGGAGGCGACGGGAAACTCGTCGAGTACTACCGGAGCCAGGGTTTCACCCCCACGGTCGAAGTACCCGTGCGGGACACCACCGTCCAGGTGTTCGAGTACCGCCTCTGACCCGGTTAAGCTGGAGCCGCGGGCGCGAATCAGCGCGCCCGCGGAGTACTTCGGCGAGGGGGCGGCAACCGTGAACGTGACGTCCCCGGTCAGCCTGGCCGCGGCCGCGGCCAACGTCGTGGGCAAACTGCGCGGCGGGCTGGCGGATCTGCGTCCCGTCCCCCGGCTCCTGATCGACCAGGGCCCCCACCGGTCGGTCTACCGGATGCTCTCCGACGACGAGCCCGACGGTCCGCCGATCCTGCTGGTACCGCCGCTCGCCGCACCCGCGCTGTGCTTCGACCTGCGCCGCGGGTGCAGTCTCGCCGAGCACCTCGTCGCGGGCGGGCGGCGCACCTACCTGGTCGACTACGGCACCGTCGCGTTCTCCGACCGCAGGCTCGGCATCGAGCACTGGATCGACGAAGTGCTGCCGCGGACGATCGAGAAGGTCAGCGAGGACGCGGGCGGGCAACCGGTGCACCTCGTCGCCTGGTGCCTCGGCGGGCTGTTCTCGCTGCTCACCACCGCGGGGTGGCCGGGACTGCCGATCGCTTCGCTGGTCACCGTGGCCTCGCCCGTCGACTTCACCGCGATCCCGCTGGTCGCCCCGTTCCGGCCGCTGATCGAGGCCACGCGCGGGCATCTGCTCACCCCGTTCTACCGGCTGCTCGGCGGGGCGCCGTCGGTCGTCGTCGGGCGGGTGTTCTGGGCGACCGGGATCGACAAGGAGATCACCAAACCGCTGGCCATCCTGCGCAATCTCGACGACCGCGACTACCTCGCGCAGATCGAGGCCGTCGACCATTTCATGGACAACATGATCGCCTACCCCGGGCGGACCTTCGGGCAGATCTACCACCGGTTCTTCCGCGCCAACGATCTCGCCGAAGGCGCGGTCGCGGTCGACGGGCGGGTCGTTTCCCTGGCCGACGTGCGGGTGCCGACCCTGGTCATCGCCGGGGAGAACGACACCATCGCCCCGCGGCGCGCGGTGGAACGGCTGACCAGCCTGCTGGTGAACGCCCCGTCGGTCGGCTTCGAGACGGCCCCCGGCGGTCACCTCGGTGTGCTCACCGGCCGTCGCGCCCGCAGCACCACCTGGCACCACATCGACACCTTCCTCGACGGGCAAACCGGACTACACTCGCGGTAAATGCTCGGATCCTGGGGGAGGCTCCATGGGGCTGTGGATCGCGTTGGGCGTCGTCGTCGTGCTGGCTCTGCTCGCCGCTCTCGTCACCGATCTGCGGGATCGCAGCCGGGGCGGGGTGCGCAAGGTGCGGATGCCGTCGTGGACGGAGCGGCGCAGCAGGGGCCTGCTGATGGAGCAGCCGATCGCCTGGGACACCTCCGACGATCGCCTGAAAGCCGCGTGAACGCGAAGAAAGCGAGCACGCCAGGCGAAACCGGTGACGCCGTTTCAGATCAGGCGGCGGGTGAAACCCGCCGCCACCAGCCGCTCGTAGGAGGCCGCCACCTCGCCGGGCAACTCCTGCGGAATGGCGAATCCGCGCCGCGCGTATTCGGTGATCCGCTGGGTGTCGCCGACGAGCATCGAGATGACCCGGTCGCAGTCGCCGATGCTGTCGATGTAGTCGTCGATCGGCAGGGCGGCGGACGCGCAGGAGATTTCGAGGTCCGGCCAGAGCTTGCGGCAGGTCGCATAGGCGCGGCGCTGGTGGTACGGCCGGCACACCAGGATCGCCGAGCTCACCGCGATCCCGCGGGCCGCCAGCAGGCTCCTGGTCAGCGTGATGTTCTCCCCGGTGTTGCGTGCCCGGGATTCGACGAGGATCGCCTCGTCCGGCACCCCGAGCGAGAGCGCGTGCTCGCGGTAGTGAACGGCTTCACCACGGGGAAACCGGGCCAGGGTGGTGGGCGCGTTGGCCCCGGTGAACACGATCAGCGGAAACCGTCCTTCGCGGAACAGTTCCGCGGTGTGGGTGGCCACGCCCAGATCGTGCCCGCCCAGACCGATCCCGATGTCCGCGCGCCGCGGCGGATGCCCCAGATTGTGGTAGTGCCACAGGGTTTCCACGTCGGCGCGCAGATGCTCGGGGAGTGCGGTCGAGCGTTCGGCCATCGGGATGTCTCCGCTGCTGTCGGGGATGCCGGTTCCGGCCACCGTAACTCCGGAAGCGGGGCGGGGTGGGCCGGAAACCCCGAATCCGGCCCAGCCGGCGCTGGTTACTGCCCGAACAACCGGTAGGAACCGATCACCCGCATCGGCTCGGGAGACGGCGGCCCGGCCAGCCAACCCCTGAGGTCTTCCTGGAACTCACGGAAGGCGGGCAGGGCCGGGAGGGGGTTCTCGATCCCTTCCTCCACTTCGAGGAGCGCCACGAACGTCACGCCGTCGGGGAGCAGGCAGGACGCGTAGCGCACGCCTTCCACCCGTGCCTCCTCGATCGCCGAAAACATCTTCTGCGCACCTGCGATCACTTCGGCGACCTTGTCGGCCCGCACGGTGGATCGGACCATCAGCACGCTCATCGTTCTTCTCCTTCTATGCTCTTCCTCAGTGCTTCGTCACTGCACTGACGGAGCGGAGTGGGGGAAGGTAACAAGTGGCCGGGCAGGAATTTCTCGCCGAGCGTTTCGAGGAGCAGCGCGCCCGGTCGCGGGCGGTCGCCTACCGGATGCTCGGCTCGTTCGCGGAGGCCGACGACGCGGTGCAGGAGGCGTGGATCAAGCTCAGCCGTGCCGATGTCGGCGGCGTCGAGAACCTGGATGCCTGGTTGACCACGGTCGTCTCGCGGGTGTGCCTGGACTTCCTGCGGAGCCGGAAGTCGCGGCAGGAGGAGTCGCTGGAGGCGCGGCTGCCGGACCCGATCGTCGTCGAAGACGGTGATTCCTCGCTCGACCCCGAACACCAGGTGCTCGCCAACGATGCCGTCGGTCTCGCCCTGATGGTCGTGCTCGACACGCTGAACCCGGCCGAACGACTCACCTTCGTCCTGCACGACCTGTTCGCCGTCCCGTTCGACGCGATCGCGTCGATCCTGGACCGCTCCCTGGCCGCCACGAAGATGATGGCGAGCCGCGCCCGGCGGCGCGTCCAGTCCTCGGCCAAGCCGCCACAGGAAGACCTGCCGCGGCAACGCGAGGTCGTCAGCGCGTTCAGGGTGGCTTCCCGGGGCGGCGGCTTCGAGGCGCTCCTCGCGCTTCTCGATCCCGATGTCGTGCTGCGGGCCGATACGAGCGAGGGCCTGCGGACCCTGCGTGGGGCGGCGAACGTGGCTTCCCAGGCGCAGTTGTTCGGCCGGTCCGCGCCGGTGGCCCGTCCGGTGCTCGTCAACGGCTCGCCCGGCTTGGTGTCGATTGTGGACGGAAAGGTGCTGTCGGTGCTCGCGTTCACCGTCTCCGGTGGGCGGATCACCGAGATCCACGTGTTCGCCGACCCGGCCCGCCTTGCCGCGCTCGGGTTGGCCGCCTGACCCTGGGCACACCCGTTGATCACGCTCAGGCTGGTCCCAGTAGGTTGCCCGCATGTCTTCGGTACTTGTTGTCGGTTACGATCCGCGGGCGATACCGGGCGTTGACGGGGAGGCACTTCGCGCGGCTCTCGACCTGGAGTTGGGCCGGTTCGGCGAGCACGGCATCGACGCGGCCATGACACTGGTCGTGTTTGACGAGTCGGCCGAGTCCGCCCTCATCACGTCGTTGGCCGAGCGTCCGTGGGACGTGGTCGTCGTCGGTGGCGGCATTCGCAAGGCGGAGCAGTTGCTCCCGCTGTTCGAGCAGATCGTGAACCTGGTTCGCCGTCACGCCCCGCAGGCCGCCATCGCGTTCAACACCAGCGGTGGGGACAGCGTCGAAGCGGCACAGCGCTGGCTCTGAGGCGGCAAGTGGGTGGCCACCTTGAAGTCGAGCTGCTGCAGCCGCCGTTCGACACCTGACCCCGCAACCGCCGCCGGCGGCTGAACCGAAGGGGCCTGCCCTGAGCATCTGGCACCGATGGGAGATGAGCGAAAATGGTGGGGTGACGGGCTGGGTCAGGTGCGTGGCACGCCTGATCCATCTGAACGGGGGTGTGTGGTGTCGTGGAAGCCGCCCAGTGCGCTGCCGATGGAGAACCCTCGGCTTGAGCGGTATCGGCGCCGGGTCGGACGGGTCCGTGACGAACCGGGGCGTGAGGGCATGATCCTCGTGGAGCCCGAGGTTCGCTGGACGCAGGTGGGCGGTGCCCTGTGGTGGCGGCGCTGGTCGGCACCGCGCTACGCGGCTCACGTTTGGATGGTGCTGCCCTGGTTGGCGATTCCCCTCACCGACTTGATCATCGACGACGGCCTGGTGGACACCTTGGACGACTGGGACGCGGGCCGATTCACCTGGGCCGGGGAAGCCCTCGATGTGGAGTGGCTGAGTCCGCGGGAATCGAGAGAGCTGGTCGCCACCGAGTTCGGCCGGTGACGGCGCTGGCGGATCGCGGCGCGGAGGTCGTTCGTGCCACAGCGGCCCCCGACGGCCCCGGTACCACGTCTGTCGAGGTCGGCTCGTGGCACTCCCCGGGCACCTGGATCATCGAAGTGACGAAGTCGGGCGAGTCCACAAGTATCAAGGTGCGGGCCGGGCCTGGGTCGCGGTGGATGGCGCTTACACGGAAAACATGACAGAGCCGGCAGGAGTGCTACTCGTCCCACTCCACGTGGTAGCGAGCCCCGAGCGCATCCACCGCTCGGCGTCCCTTGACGGTGCCGATGTCCCACCAACTGAGTACGTCGGACTTCTCGCCGAACATCTGCCTGGGGGCGCTGATGAGCATGAGTTCAAGGTCGGTCTCTTGTACGATCCACCAATTGCGGGACTCGTCCCAGACGAGGAGGCGCCCGAGCGCACCGTGTACGTGCCACACCCAATCGGAGAAGTCTCTTCCGTCCGCGAGCGCTTCTGAAGGGACAACGACAGGAGCGAGCGGAATCCCGAAGACTCGCCGCGTCTCGGTTCCGTCCGAATGCGTGGTCATCCAGCCGTCTGTGGCTGGATGCTCGTCGACCCGGAGCGAGAAAACCCGCTGTGACTGCAGCATCCGCCATTCCGCATCATCAAGCGGCAACGTGCCGAGCACAATCCCTGTCTCGCGTAAGGTCACCACGGAACCAGGAACGGCGTCGGGCCATCCGCCCGACAGCACAAATGGGAGCTTGTCTTCGGCCGGTCTCGGCATGACCCAAGTGTCAACGCCTCACGTATTGCGCGGCAACCGAATTACGGGTCGAACCGCCCGGCTCTCCGCAGCAGGAGAGCCGGGCGGTTTCCCTTACACCACAACCTACTTCAGCTCGGCACTCGTCTTCCCGAGCACCCGGCGGGCCACGATCAACTGCTGGATCTGTTGTGTCCCTTCGAAGATGTCCAGGATCTTCGAGTCGCGGGCCCACTTCTCCAGCAGGGATTCCTCGCTGTAGCCGAAGGCACCGGCGAGTTCGACGCATTTCAGGGTGATGTCGACGACGGAGCGGCCCGCCTTTGCCTTGGCCATGGAGGCCTGCAGCGAGTTCGGCTTGCGGTTGTCGGCCATCCAGGCGGATTCCAGGGTGAGCAGGTAGGCGGCCTCGTAGTCCGCCTCCAGTTCCAGGTAGGCCGCGGCGGCCGCGTGCTGGTTGTTGGCGGGCTGGTCGTAGTCGACGGTGACACCGGCTTCGGCCAGGATGCGGCCGATCTCCTCCAAGGCGGCCCGCGCCAGGCCGACGGCCATCGCGGCGACGAGCGGCCGGGTGTTGTCGAAGGTCTGCATGACCCCGGCGAAACCCTTTTTGGTGTCGATGTCGGGGCTGCCGAGCAGGTTTTCCTTCGGCACCCGGCAGTTGTCGAAGCGCAGCACGGCGGTGTCGGAGGCGCGGATGCCGAGCTTGTGTTCCAGGCGTACCACCTCGAAGCCCGGCGTGCCCTTCTCCACCACGAACGATTTGATCGCGGCGCGGCCCTTGGACTTGTCCAGGGTGGCCCAGACGACCACGGCGTCGGCGCGCTGGCCGGAGGTGACGAAGATCTTCTCGCCGTTGAGGAGGTAGGAGTCGCCGTCCTCCACGGCGGTGGTGGTGATGGCGGCCGAGTCGGATCCGCAATCCGGTTCGGTGATCGCCATGGCGGCCCACAGCCTGCCGAACCGGGCGAGCTGCTCGTCGTTGGCGACGGAGGCGATGGCCGCGTTCCCGAGGCCCTGTCGCGGCATGGACAGCAGCAGCGCGACGTCGCCCCAGCACATCTCGATGGTGCCGAGCACGGTGCTCAGGTTGCCGCCGTTGCGGTTGCCCTTCGCCGGTTCCTTCTCGTTGCGCCGCACACCGGCCGCACCGGCACCGCCCTCACCCGAGGAGTTCAGGCCGTCGAGCACCGCGGCGAACATGTCCAATTCGGACGGATAGGCGTGCTCGGCGCGGTCGTACTTGCGCGAGATCGGGCGCAGCACCTGGGAGGCCGCCTGGTACGCCTGGTTGATCAGGGCGCCGGCCTTCTTCGGGGGCTCAAGATTGATCATGATGACCTTCCGGCTCAGAGGAGGACGACGCCTTCGGCGATGCCGATGGCGCGCAGGTCGCGGTACCAGCGTTCGACGGGGTGCTCCTTGGTGAAGCCGTGCCCGCCGAGCAACTGCACCCCGGCGCTGCCGATCCGCATTCCCTTGTCGGTGGCCAGTTTCCGGGCGAGCGCGACCTCGCGGGCGTACGGCTTGCCCTGCTCGGCACGCGAGGCCGCGCGCAGCATCACCAGGCGCAGGCCCTCCAGCTCGATCGCGATGTCCGCCACCGAGAACGCGACGGCCTGCCGGTGGCTGATCGGTTCGCCGAACGCGGTGCGGTCGTTGACGTAGGGCACCACGTAGTCCAGTACGGCCTTCGCGGTGCCCGCGGCCAGCGCCGCCCAACCCAGCCGCGACAGCCGCACGGCTTCGGTGAACACCTCCGGCGAGCCGCCGCCGAGCAGCGCGCCCGCGGGCAGCTTCACCTTCTCCAGGTGCAGCTTGCCGGTGGCCGCGCCGCGCAGTCCCATCGCGGGTTCGGCCTCGACGGTCACTCCCGTCGTGGCGGATTCGATGAGGAACAGCGCCGGGCCGCGTCCTTCCAGGTCCGCCGACACGACGAACAGTTCCGCCTGCGCCGCGCGCGGGACCAGGGACTTCACGCCGTCGAGCTGGTAGCCCGACGGGGTGCGGCGGGCCTTGGTCGCGGGCTTGAACGGGTCGAACAGCGGCCTGGCCTCCTGCAGGGCGAAGGCCGCGGCGGGCACGTCGTCGCCCACGAAGGCCGGCAGGTAGTCGGCCTGCTGCTGCGCGTCGCCCCACAGCACGAGCGCGGTGCTGACCGCGGAGGGCGCGAGGACGGCGACGGCGAGTCCGAGATCGCCGTGCGCGAGCGCTTCGGCGATGAGCGCGTTGGTGACCACGGACCGTTCCGAGCCTGCGCCGCCCAGTTCCTCGGGGATGCCGATGAGGCCGACGCCGAGTTCGGCGACCCGGGTGAGCAGCCCGTCGGGCGGAGCCAGCTTCGCGTCGGCCTCCGCGGCGGCGGGACGCAGTTGCTCGGCCGCGAACTCGCTCACCGTCTCCACGATCAGCTGCTGGTCTTCGCCCGGGGTGACGTCGAACAGGCCCGAGTCGCCGGGTGGGGCGAGGCGGGCGGGCTTCCCGAGCCGCCGCGCCGAGGCGAAGGTCCGGCTCGCCGCGCCCGCGGCGCGGAAGCCGGTCCTGGTCGCCGACGACAGCAGGTTCTGCACGGGCTGGCGCAGCCCCGCGCGGTCCAGCGTCCTACTGCCCGCGAGACGGGTGAGCGCGGCCAGGCCGACGCCCATGACGTCGCGTTTCCGCCGCGGTGTTCCGTTGAGCGCTGCCACGTCGCACTCCCCTCAAACCGTTACCTACTCGCGAGTAGGTTAGCACGGGTCAGGAGGTGGTGCCGAGGAGCTTCGCGCGCAGGGGGCCGAACCGGAGACGTTCGAAGGTCACCACACCCAGGCAGGCGGCCAGTATCACGGCCAGTGCCGCCGCGGCGGGCATCAGGCCCAGCAGCGGGGTCGCCGCCAGCAGGAGCGCCGCGGAGACCAGCCGTTGGACGTTCCAGCGACCCAGGTTCCGCCTGCGGATGGCGGACAGCGTCCCGAGATACAGCGCGGTTCCGCCGGTCAACGCCCACAACGGCATTCCGTGCAGCGGATCCCGCAACAGGTGGTGCGCGGTGTCGGCCACGTGAAACAGCACCTTCTTGAGGCCCAGCGCGACCAGCATGACGCCCGCGATCAGCGGCAGGTGGAGATAGGTGTAGGTGTCGGTGGCCAGCTTGGCCCGCTCCGCGCCCTGTGCCGCGGCGAGACGGTGCTCCGACGAATGCGCCACCACATCGAAGTACAGCCACCACAGGCTCACTGCGACGCCGAGCCCGCAGAGGGCGGTGACCACGATGGGCCAGGTCATCGGGAGGTGGGAGATGCCGATTCCGATCGAGACGATCGACTCGCCCAGCGCGATCATCACGATCAGCCCGAAGCGCTCCGCGAAGTGGCCGGGCGCGCTGATCCGCCAGCCCTTGGAGCCGCTGAGGTAGACGCCGGTGTAATCGACCGCGAGGCCGAGTACCCACAGCCCCAGCTGCACGGCTCCCGAAGTGAACGCGCCCACCGCGAGCACCGCCGTGCCGGCCAGCATCGACGGGGCCACCTGGACGAGTACGCGCCGCAGGGCCGGGTCGGCACGGGCGGCCTCGTAGTAGGCGAGCAGGTGAAGCACGCGTACCAGCAGATAGCAGCCGAGGAACAGCAGTGGCGTGAACAGCCCGCCCGGCGCGTCGGTGAACGCTTCGGGAATGGCCAGTGACACCACGAACATCGCGGCCATCGCGGCCAGCATCGCGAACCGTGCGACACCGCGGTCGGCGTGCACGGTGTTGCCCAGCCAGGTGTAGCTGCACCAGCACCACCACAGCACGGCCAGCATGGCCAGGCCCTGGCCCAGACCGAGCAGGGTGGGATTGTCGGACATGAGCTGGGTCGTCTGGGTGATCGCGTAGACGAAGACGAGGTCGAAGAACAGTTCCAGGGTGGTGACCCGGTGCTGCTCGTCTTCGGTCACCAGATGCAGGAGTCGCTCGGCGGGCATGTGTGCATCTTGCCCCGAAAGATCATCGGTGGAGGTCGAGAACCGCCTTGAGCAGGATGACGAGTTCGCGCGGCAGGTTCGGCCGCGCGTTCACGCGCCGCGTGCGGGCGAGGTCGTTGGCGATGGTGAGCGCCGCGTGCACGGTGATCCTGGCTTCGCGCGCGTTGAGTCCGGGATGGGCGGCCATCAGCAGGTTCACCCACTGCGCCACGTAGTCCCGCTGGATCCGCACCAGCTCCGCGCGATCGGCCTCGGCGAGGTTGACCCCGTCGATCGAGAACGACACCACCAGCTCCACGGAGCCGGTGAGGACGTGCACGTACGACTCCACCAGCCGCCCGAGCGCCTCCGCCTCGTCGCTGCTGGTGCGCAGCACCCGCTCGACGTCCAGCGCCAGCCGGTCGGCGGCGCGGCGGCCGATCGCGTAGATCAGACTCGCCTTGCTGGGGAAGTGCCGGTAGACGCTGGGACCGGCGATCCCGGCCGCGGCACCGATGTCCTCCATGCTCACCGCGTGGAAGCCGCGGCTGCGGAACAGTTCGGCGGCGGCGGACAGCAGCTGCTCGCGGCGGCTCGGGGAGCCGATCCCGGTCTCGGCGGGAGCGGGCCCCGTCCCGGTCTCCTGGGGCAGGTCCGCGTGCAGCACGCGCTTGGCCAGCTCGACCAGGAGCGGGACGAACCGGCGTTTCGCCACCGCCGTCCGGTGCACGGAGACGCTGCCGAACACGCTCAGCGCGGCCCAGCACAGCAGTTCGGCGTCGGCGGCGGTCAGCCCGGGCCGCACTTCCAGCAGCACCTTCGCCCACGCGGCCAGGATGGTGCCCGATCGCTTCCCGATCTCGCGCTGGTCCTCGGGCGACAGGTGCCTGCCTTCCCAGCGCCACAGCGCGGCGACGTCGCGGCGCTCCACCGAGGCCGAGGCGATCCGGCTGAGCAGCTCGTCGACCTGCTCACCGCTCGGGCTCCCGAGCGTGGACAGCGCGGCGGTGGTCTCGGCTTCCATGTCGCGCACCGAGGACAGCAGCACGTAGGAAAGCACGGCCTGCTTGTCGGCGAAATGCCGGTACAGGGCGGGCCCGGTGATGCCGGCGGCGGCCGCGATGTCGTTGATGCCCACCCCGTGGTAGCCGCGGGCGCGGAACAGCTCGGCCGCCACGGCGGCCAGCTGGTGGCGGCGCTCGCCGGGTCGGCGACTTCGGGAGGGCTGCATAGTGAGCCTACTCTAGCGCTGGTGAATCGACATGCAACCGGTTGACACCAGGGCAGATACCGGGATTATGTTAGTGAGGATTAGCTTCACCCAGAGTCATCTGAGCGCAACTGAGGAAGGGCCGTCGGTGTGAGCAACGAGGCATACATCTACGAGGCGATCCGCACGCCTCGTGGCAAGAACAAGGGCGGGTCCCTGCACGGGACCAAGCCGATCGACCTGGTGGTCGGTCTGATCAACGAGCTCAAGGCGCGTCACCCGGGCCTGGACCCGGCGCTGGTCCACGACATCATCCTGGGCGTGGTGTCCCCGGTCGGGGACCAGGGCGCGGACATCGCGCGCGGCGCGGCCATCGCGGCGGGCCTGCCCGACACGGTCGCCGGGGTGCAGCTCAACCGCTTCTGCTCGTCCGGGCTTGAGGCGGTCAACCAGGCGGCGGCGCGGGTTCGCTCCGGCTGGGAGAACCTGATCATCGCCGGTGGTGTCGAGTCGATGTCGCGCGTGCCGATGGGGGCCGACGGCGGGGCGATGTTCACCGACCCGGCCACCAACTACGACTCCTACTTCGTGCCGCAGGGCATCGGTGCCGACCTGATCGCCACCATCGAGGGCTTCTCCCGCGAGGACGTGGACCGCTTCGCGGTGCGCTCGCAGGAACGGGCCGAGGCGGCCTGGTCCGGCGGCTACTTCGCCAAGTCCGTGGTGCCGGTGAAGGACATCAACGGCGTCACGATCCTCGACCACGACGAGCACCGCCGCCCCGGCACCACCGTGGAGGACCTGGCGAAGCTGAAGCCCGCCTTCGAGGGCATCGGCGAGTTCGGCGGTTTCGACGCCGTCGCGCTGCAGAAGTACCACTCGGTCGAGAAGATCAACCACGTGCACACCGGCGGCAACTCGTCCGGCATCGTGGACGGTGCCGCGCTGGTGCTGATCGGCAACGAGCAGGTCGGCAAGGACCTCGGACTGACCCCGCGGGCCCGCATCGTCGCGGCCGCGATCACCGGTGCCGACCCGACGATCATGCTGACCGGCCCGACGCCGGCCACCCAGAAGGTGCTCGACATCGCCGGGCTGACCACCGACGACATCGACCTGTTCGAGCTCAACGAGGCCTTCGCCTCGGTGGTGCTGAAGTGGATGAAGGACCTCAAGCTGCCGGACGAGAAGGTCAACGTCAACGGTGGCGCGATCGCCATGGGCCACCCGCTCGGTGCCACCGGCGCGATGATCCTCGGCACCATGGTGGACGAGCTGGAGCGCCGGCAGGCCCGGCGCGCGCTGCTGTCGCTGTGCATCGGTGGCGGCATGGGTATCGGCACGATCATCGAGCGGGTGTGAGGAAAGACCAATGACCGAGACCAAGACCATCCGCTGGGAGTCCGACGCCGACGGCATCGTCGTGCTCACGCTGGACGACCCGAAGCAGTCGGCCAACACCATGAACGCCGACTTCCGCGAGTCCTTCGGGCAGATCGTGGACCGGCTGGAGTCCGAAAAGGACTCGATCACCGGTGTCGTGCTCACCTCCGCCAAGAAGACCTTCTTCGCGGGCGGTGACCTCAACGACCTGATCCAGGCGACGCCGGAGCACGCCGAGGAGATCACCAAGAGCACCAACGAGATGAAGTCGCAGCTTCGCCGTCTGGAGAAGCTGGGCAAGCCGGTGGTGTCGGCGATCAACGGCGCCGCGCTGGGCGGCGGCCTGGAGATCGCGCTGGCCACGCACCACCGCATCGTCGCCGACGTCCCGGGCACCGTGATCGGCCTGCCCGAGGTGACCCTGGGCCTGCTGCCCGGTGGTGGCGGCGTCGCCAGGACCGTGCGCCTGCTCGGCATCCAGAGCGCGGTGCTGAACGTGCTCGTGCAGGGCCAGCGGCACAAGCCCGCCAAGGCGCTGGAGCTGGGCCTCGTGCACGAGGTGGTGTCCAGTGTGGACGAGCTGCTGCCGAAGGCCAAGGAGTGGATCAAGGCCAACCCCGAGGCCGCGCAGCCGTGGGACGTCAAGGGCTACAAGATCCCCGGTGGCACCCCGTCCAGCCCGGCGTTCGCGGCGAACCTGCCCGCGTTCCCGGCGAACCTGCGCAAGCAGCTCAAGGGTGCCCCGATGCCCGCGCCGCGGGCCATCCTGGCCGCCGCGGTCGAGGGCGCGCAGGTCGACATCGACACCGCGACGCTGATCGAGACGCGGTACTTCGTCAGCCTGGTCACCGGCCAGGTCGCGAAGAACATGACGAAGGCGTTCTTCTTCGACCTGCAGCACATCAACTCGGGCGGCTCGCGTCCCACCGGCTACGAGAAGTTCAAGGCCACCAAGGTCGGTGTGCTCGGTGCGGGCATGATGGGCGCGGCGATCGCGTACGTCAGCGCCAAGGCCGGCATCGACGTGGTGCTCAAGGACGTCTCGCAGGAGAACGCCGAAAGGGGCAAGGGCTACGCGGTCAAGATCGAGGAGAAGGCCCTCTCCCGCGGCAAGACCACGAAGGAGAAGTCGGACGCGCTGCTCGCGCGGATCAAGCCGACCGCCGACCCCGAGGACTTCAAGGGCGTCGACTTCGTGATCGAAGCGGTGTTCGAGAGCCAGGAACTCAAGCACAAGGTGTTCAGCGAGATCGAGCACATCGTCAACCCGGACGCGGTGCTGGGCTCCAACACCTCGACCCTGCCGATCACCGGCCTGGCCGAGGGCGTCAAGCGGCAGGAAGACTTCATCGGCATCCACTTCTTCTCGCCGGTGGACAAGATGCCGCTGGTGGAGATCATCCGCGGGGAGAAGACCTCCGACGCCACGCTGGCGAAGGTCTTCGACTACACCCTGCAGATCCGCAAGACGCCGATCGTCGTCAACGACAGCCGCGGCTTCTTCACCTCGCGCGTCATCGGGACCTTCATCAACGAGGCCATCGCCGCCGTCGGTGAGGGTGTCGAGCCCGCCTCGATCGAGCAGGCCGGTGCGCAGGCCGGGTACCCGGCCCCGCCGCTGCAGCTGATGGACGAGCTGACCCTGACCCTGCCGCGCAAGATCCGGCAGGAGACCCGGGCGGCGGTCGAGGCCGCCGGTGGCGAGTGGAAGACGCACGCCTCCGAGGCGGTCATCGACCGGATGATCGACGAGTTCGACCGCAAGGGCCGTTCCTCGGGTGCGGGCTTCTACGAGTACGTCGACGGCAAGCGGTCCCGGATCTGGCCGGGCCTGCGGGAGGCGTTCAACTCGGGCAGCGCTTCGGTTCCGTTCAAGGACCTGCAGGAGCGGATGCTGTTCGCCGAGGCGCTGGAAACCGTGAAGTGCTTCGACGAGGGCGTGCTCACCTCGGTGCAGGACGCCAACATCGGGTCGATCTTCGGCATCGGTTTCCCGGCGTGGACCGGCGGTGTCATCCAGTACATCAACCAGTACGAGGGTGGCCTGGCCGGGTTCGTGGCCCGTGCCCGCGAGCTGGCGGAGCGCTACGGTGACCACTTCACCCCGCCCGCTTCGCTGGTCGCGAAGGCCGAAGCCGGCGAAATCTACGAATAACCCCCGGCGCCGATAGGGCCGCGATAGGGCCGTGAGGGATCCCCTCACGGCCCTATTTGCCGTGAGGGTCTCCGGCAAAGTCCGGTCCGCTCGCCGGTGCTTGAGTCCCAGGCTGGGGCCGGGGCGGGATGCCCTGAAGGTCGCCTTCAGGGCCATCAACGCCCTCAAGGCCACCTTGAGGGCACGCCCCTGGTCCCGGAAGTGCCGTTCCCCGGTCGAAGGACTGCCGTGAGGGGTCCCCTCACAGTCGTATGCGCTGTGAGGGGGCCCTCACAGCGTTACAGCAGCGGCGGCACGATCGCGTCGATCAGGTGCGGGCCGGGCTCGGCCAGGGCCCGCGAGAACTGCTCTGCCAGTTCTTCGGCCGTGGTCGCGCGGCTCGCCGGAACGCCCATGCCTTCGGCGATCTTCACGAAGTCGAGGTCCGGCCGGGACAGGTCGAGCAGGGCGTTCGCCTTCGGCCCCGAACCTTCCGCGCCGACCCGCTGCAGTTCCATCCGCAGGATCGCGTAGGCCCGGTTGTTCAGCAGGACCGTGGTGACGTCGAGGTTCTCCCGCGCCTGGGTCCACAGTGCCGAGATCGTGTACAGCGCGCTGCCGTCGGCCTGCAGTGCGATCACCGGCCGGTCCGGGGCGGCGACGGCGGCACCGGTGGCGACCGGCAGGCCCTGCCCGATCGCGCCCCCGGTCAGTGTCAGCACGTCGTGCCGGGGCGCCCCCACGGTCGCCGCGGGCAGCAGCAGACCGGAGGTGTTGGCCTCGTCGGAGATGATCGCGTTCTCCGGCAGCAGGGCGCCGATCACCTCCACCCAGTTCTGCGCGGTCAGCGGGCCGGTGGGCAGTGCGGGCCGCTGCGGCTGCTGGAGCACCGGCTCGGTGTCCGCCGCGACCTCCGCGGCGAGCGCTTCGAGCGCGCCCGTGACGTCCTCTCCGAGTTCGGCGAGCACGTGCACCTGCGCACCCTCGGGCACCAGTTCGCTCGCCTTGCCCGGATAGGCGAAGAAGGACACCGGTGCCTTGGCCCCGGCCAGTACCAGGTGCCTGATCCCGTTCAACTGGTAGGTGGCCTGCTCGGCCAGGTACCCGAGCCGCTCGAAGGCGGGCAGACCAGCGCCGCGTTCCAACCGGGCGGGGAAGGTCTCGATCAGCGTCTTGGCGCCGGTGGCGGTCACGATCCGGCTGAGCGCGAGCAGTCCGGCCTCGCGGCAGGCGGGGCCTCCGGCCAGCACCGCCACCGGTTCGCCGGTGCGCAGGATCTCGGCGACGGCCTTCACCGTCGTCGCCGCGACCGGGCGGGGGGCGCGTGGCGGGATCGGCGCGACCGGCACGCCTCCGTCGTTCCACGACAGGTCCGCGGGCAGGATCAGCGTCGCCACCCGGCCCGGGGCGTCCTGCGCCGCCGCGACCGCCGCCGCCGCGTCCGCGCCGAGGTCCGCGGTGCTGTCGCAGCGGCGCACCCAGCCGGTCAGGGAACCGGCCACGGCCTCGATATCGGATTCCAGCGGGGCGTCGTACTGCTTGTGGTAGGTCGCGTGGTCGCCCACCACGTTGACGATCGGCGTGTGCGCGCGGCGCGCGTTGTGCAGGTTCGCCAGGCCGTTGCCGAGGCCGGGGCCCAGGTGCAGGAGGGTGGCCGCCGGTTTTCCGGCGATCCGCGCGTACCCGTCGGCCGCGCCCGTCACCACGCCTTCGAACAGGCCCAGCACGCCCCGCATCTCGGGCACCGAGTCGAGCGCGGCGACGAAATGCATCTCGGAGGTGCCGGGATTGCCGAAGCACACTTCGACCCCGGCTTCGGCCAGGGTGCGGATCAGCGACTGCGCGCCGTTCATTTCGCTCCTAGAGATTGATCTGGTGGTGGCCGGCCTGACCGGTCTCCTCAGTCGAACAGGACGCCCGGGTTGAGGATGCCGGCCGGATCGAAGGCCTGCTTGAGGCGGCGCAGGAGGGCGAGCTTCGCCGGGTCCTCCAGTGCGAGGAAATGGTCCTTTTTGGCCTGTCCGATGCCGTGTTCGCCGGAGATCGCGCCTCCGGCCGCCATGCCGGCGGCGAAGATTTCGTGCAGCAGACGGTGCCGCTTGTCCGGATCGGGGCAGAAGACGCCCAGATGCACGTTGCCGTCCCCGGCGTGCCCGCAGCCGACCACGCCGGCTCCGGCGGCGGTGGCCAGTTCCCTGGCCCTGGCGAGGAAACCGGGCATCTCGGACCGTGGCACCACCACGTCGATGACGTCGTCGGCGCCCGCGGCCTTCGCGGTCCAGAACGCCTTCTCCCGCGCTTCGATGAGCTTGCGGGCCGAGCCGCCGTCGAGCACGTAGACGTCGGTCGCGCCGAGTTCGCCGAGGAGCTCACCGGCCCGCTCGACGTCCCCGTCGAGACGTTCACCGTCCCGGTTTTCCAGTCCCACCACCAGATAGGCCTGCGTGCGGTCGCGGATCTCGTCGGGCACGCCGAGGGAGAGCTGCTCGGTGTAGGTGATCGCGGCCATGGTCAGGTTGTCGATGTACTCGAGGATGTTCGGCGTGAGCCCGGCGGCGAGGATGCGCGGCACCGCCCGCATCACCTCGTCGAGGTCGGTGAACGGGGCGAGCAGGGTGGCGGCGTGGGCCAGCCTCGGGTGGAGTTTGACGGTCACCTCGGTCACCAGCGCGAGGGTGCCCTCCGAGCCGATGATCAGCTGGGTGAGGTCGTAGCCGCTGGAGATCTTGGCGTTCTTCCCGCCGGTGCGGATGATTTCGCCGCTGGGGAGCACCGCTTCGAGGCCGAGGACGTTGTTGCGGGTGACGCCGTACTTCACCGCGCGCATCCCGCCCGCGTTGGTGCCGACGTTGCCGCCGACGCTGGCGCTGAGCTCTCCGGGATAGACGGTGTAGGCGAGGCCGGTCTCGGCGGTGCGCTCGTCCAGTTCGGCCAGGGTGACCCCGGGCTGCACCACGGCGACCTGGTTCGCGGTGTCGATTTCGAGGACGGCGTTCATCCGCTCGAAGGAGATCAGCAAGCCGTCTTCGCGCGGGCGGGCCGCCCCGGACAGGCCGCTGCCCGAGCCGCGCGCGGTGACCGGAACGCCGAGTTCGGTCGCGGTGGACAGGAGTGCGGCGACTTCGGCCGTGGTGCCGGGTTTGGCCACCGAGGCCGGTTTGCGCGGCGGACAGGTGAGGCATTCGTCGTGACCGTAGTCCTCGTTCACCTCGGTGCCGCTGAGCAGGTTCGCGGTGCCGACGATCTCGGCGAACCGTGCCGTGACCTCCGGCATGACCTCGGCCATGACGTGCCACCCGCCTCTCTGGTGCCTGCGCTTGCCCTCGTCGGCAGCGTAGTACGGCACCTTACCTGGCGGATTATGAAGATGTTTCACGTATCGGGGAAGGTCCCCGCACGGCGAGCGGGGCCGGTCCGCGCCAACGTACCGGCCCCGCCCTACCGCTTCAGGCTGTGCGCACCGATCAGACCAGCCAGCCCACGAAGTGGGCGAGCGACGCCAGGACGTTCGTCAGAATGTCGTGGCAGTAGTGGAAGTGCGTGGCAAACGCCTGCATGTGAGGGGCTCCTTAACGGATGGGAATATCATGCCTTGCTTTCGAAAGCGAGGCGAAGATTTTCATCCGCCGACCCTGGTTGTCAACGCGCCCAAGGAAGTATTGGCACACGGCCAAGCCAAAGCTGAAATCCCTTCAGTCTAAACACGTGACCCTTTCGGGTTTTTCCGAGGGGTATCCCTCGATCCGGTGTGGACACGGAGTAGTGCCCCTCGGCGACCGCGAAGTGCGACGATGGTGATCTTGATGCGGCATCCGGGCCGCACAGCCTCCCGAAAGAGTGAAGATCGCGCCACGATTGGTTACTCCGCAGAGATCACGCGATTGGGTGACGGAAGGGGCTGTCTGGTGCCCTTCCGGGGAACGGTCTCACTCGGCGCGGGCGAAGGAGAGGGTCTCGCCCTCGACCCCGCGGAGCCAGAGGTCCTGGGCGGCGGCCGCCATTTCCGGCAGGCCCTCCACGATCGTGGCGAAAACATTTCCGGGAACCCAGCCCGCGTCGCCGTTGATGAGCAGATTGTTCCGGCCGTAGAAAATGGCGAGATCGGTCGCGCCGCCGGTGTCGTGCGCGGCACTCGTTTCCTCGTATCCGTACGCCGGATTTCCGATTTCCCACGCTTCGAATCCGAAGTAGACCACGTCACCGGGGATGGGGGTGACGGTCGGGTTCTCCCGGCCGGGCGCCGGGTCGGCGAACGGGGGCACGAGCGTGTACACCTCGTTGCGGGCGTACTTCGCGTGATACGCCGAGCCGCTCTGCGGCAGCGCGTCCCAGACCGCCTGGCAGGTGCGGGGCGCGTCCCGGTCCAGCAGGACCGCCCGGCAGGACACCCCGCGCTTGTCGAGGCTGATGGTGAGGTAGCGGGCCATGGCCTTCCTTCAGGCCGTCGGGTTACTCGTCACGGCGGCGACGGTCTCGCTCCACAGGCCCAGCGCCTCGTCCACCTGTTCGGCGGTGACCACCAGCGGCGGGATCATCCGGACGACGTTGGAGTACGCGCCGCAGGTCAGCATCAGCAGGCCGCGCCGGGCCGCCTCCTGCTGCGCGGCCTGCGCCAGTGCGGTGGCAGGCTCGCCGTCCGCGGTGGTGAACTCGGAGCCGACCATCAGGCCCAGCCCGCGGACGTCGCCGATCTCCGGGGTCTTGTCGCCGATCAGGCGGGCGCCTTCGAGCAGTTGCGCGCCTCGTGCGGCCGCGTTGGCGACGAGGCCCTCCTCCTCGATCACGTCGAGCGTGGCCAGGGCCGCCGCGCAGGAAACCGCGTTGCCGCCGTAGGTCCCGCCCTGCGAGCCGGGGAAGGCCTTCGCCATCAGTTCGGCCGAGGCGGCGATGCCGGACAGCGGGAAGCCGCTGGCCAGGCCCTTCGCGATCAGCACGACGTCGGGGTGGGTGCCGAAGTGCTGGTGCCCCCAGTACTTCCCGGTGCGGCCGAAGCCGGTCTGGATCTCGTCCACCACGAGCAGGATCCCGTGCCGGTCGGCCCGTTCCCGCAGCCCGGTCAGGAACTCGGTGTTCGCGGGGACGTAGCCGCCCTCGCCGAGGACGGGCTCGACGAAGAAGGCGGCGGTCTCGCCGGGCGCGCTGACCGTCGCGAAGAGGTAGTCGAGTTCCCGCAGTGCGAAGCGTGTCGCGGTCTGCTCGTCCCAGCCGTAGTGGTAGGCGTACGGGAACGGGGCCACGTGGACGCCGCCCATCAGCGGCGAGATGCCCGCGCTGAACCGGGTGCCCGAGGTGGTCATGGTCGCGGCGGCGACCGTGCGGCCGTGGAAACCGCCCTGGAAGACGATCACGTTGGGGCGCCGGGTGGCCTGGCGGGACAGCCGGAGGGCGGCTTCGACCGCCTCGCTGCCGGAGTTGGCGAAGAACAGCGAATCCAGCCCGGCGGGCAGTACCTCCCCGAGTCGTTCCACGAGTTCGAGGAGCGGCCGGTGCATCACCGTCGTGTACTGGCCGTGGACCAGCTTGCCGATCTGCTCCCGTGCCGCCGCGACCACCTTCGGGTGGCAGTGGCCCGTGCTGGTCACGCCGATACCCGCGGTGAAGTCGAGATGACGGCGGCCCTCGACGTCGTAGAGACAGGCACCTTCTCCGTGGTCGACGACGACGGGGGTGGCTTGCTTGAGTAGAGGGGAGAGCTGGGCCATCGAAGCGGCTCCTCGTTGTAGATTGTTGACAATATGCATAGCATGGCCCGGGAAACGGCGCAAACAGCGGGAGGAAGCGTGACCGAGACCAGCGTGGTCGAAGGCGTGGACAAGGAGTTGTTCATCGGGGGCAAGTGGGTCGCCGCGACCGGCGGGCGCACCTTCCCGGTCACCGACCCCGCCACCGGGCGGGTGCTGTGTGAAGTCGCCGACGCGAGCCCCGCCGACGGGATGGCCGCGCTCGACGCGGCCGCCGCGGCACAGGCCGAGTGGGCGGCCACCGCGCCCCGCGAGCGCAGCGAAATCCTGCGCCGCGCCTACGAACTGCTCAACGCGCGCACCGAAGAACTCGCGCTGCTGATGACCCTGGAGATGGGCAAGCCGCTGCCCGAGGCGCGGGGCGAAATCGCCTATGCCGCCGAGTTCTTCCGCTGGTTTTCCGAAGAGGCGGTCCGCATCGACGGCGGCTACCAGGTCGCGCCCAACGGCCAGGGCCGGTTCCTGGTCACCAGGCAGCCGGTCGGGGTGACCCTGCTGATCACACCGTGGAACTTCCCGATGGCCATGGGCGGCCGCAAGATCGGCCCGGCGATCGCGGCGGGCTGCACCATGGTGATCAAGCCCGCCGAGCAGACCCCGCTGTCCATGCTCGCGCTGGCGGCGATCCTCGCCGAGGCCGGACTGCCCGCCGGTGTGCTCAACGTCGTGACCACCACCGACCCGGGCGGCGTGATGGAGCCGCTCATCCGCGACGGCCGGGCCCGCAAGCTGTCCTTCACCGGGTCCACCGCCGTCGGGCGCAAACTGCTGGAACAGTGCGCGGACAAGGTGCTGCGCACCTCGATGGAACTCGGCGGGAACGCGCCGTTCCTGGTGTTCGACGACGCCGACCTCGACGTCGCGGTGGAAGGGGCGATGCTGGCCAAGATGCGCAACATCGGCGAGGCCTGCACCGCCGCGAACCGGTTCTACGTGCAGCGCGGGGTGGCCGGCGAGTTCGCGCGGCGGCTCACCGAGCGGATGGCCGCGCTGCCGATGGGCCGGGGGACGGAACCCGGTGTCGTGGTGGGCCCGCTGATCGACGCCGATGCCGTGGCGAAGGTGTCGGCACTGGTTCAGGACGCGGCCAACCGCGGCGCGAAGGTCCTGACCGGAGGGTCCACAGTGGACGGCCCGGGGCATTTCTACCGCGCCACCGTGCTCACCGACGTCCCTCGCGACGCCCGCATGGCCACCGAGGAGATCTTCGGCCCGGTCGCGCCGATCACCGTGTTCGACACCGAGGACGAGGCCGTCGAGGCCGCCAACGACACCGAATTCGGGCTGGTGAGCTACGTGTTCACCAATGATCTCAAGCGCGCGCTGCGCGTGTCGGAACGCCTGGAGTCCGGGATGGTCGGGCTGAACCAGGGCATCGTGTCGAACCCGGCCGCGCCCTTCGGCGGGGTCAAGCAGTCGGGGCTGGGCCGCGAGGGCGGCAGCGTGGGCATCGACGAGTTTCTCGAGATCAAGTACATCGCGGTGGCACTGTGACCGCCGCGGTGGACGTGCCCCAGCGGGACTACCGCATCGCGAGCATCCCCGGTGACGGCATCGGTGTCGACGTCGTCGCCGAGGCTCGCAAGGTGCTCGACCGGGCCGCGGCGCGGTACGGATTCGGTCTGGAGTGGACGGAGTTCGACTGGAGCTGTGAGCGCTACTCCCGGACCGGCACGATGATGCCCGAGGACGGCATCGAGCGGCTTTCGGTGTTCGACGCGATCTTCCTCGGCGCGGTGGGCTTTCCCGGCGTACCCGACCATGTTTCCCTGTGGGGCCTGCTGATCCCGGTCCGCCGGGCCTTCGCGCAGTACGTGAACCTTCGCCCGGTGCGGCTGCTGCCCGGGACGTCTTCGGTGCTCAAGGACCGGACCGCCGAAGAACTGGACATGGTCATCGTCCGGGAAAACTCCGAAGGGGAGTACTCCGAGCTGGGTGGCAGGCACGGTTCCGGGCATCCGGGGGAGTTCGCGCTGCAGGAATCGGTGTTCACCAGGGTCGGGGTGGAGCGGATCATCCGCTACGCCTTCGAACTGGCCGGAACCCGCTCGGGCAGGCTGGTGTCGGCGACGAAGTCCAACGGCATCATCCACACGATGCCGTTCTGGGACGAGATCTTCGCCGAGGTCGCCGCGGACTACCCGGAGGTCGGCGCCGAACAGTGCCATATCGACGCGCTCGCGGCGCGCATGGTGCAGCACCCCGACCGGATCGACGTCGTGGTGGGCTCGAACCTGTTCGGCGACATCCTCAGCGACCTCGCCGCGGCGATCACCGGCGGCCTGGGCATGGCGCCGTCGGGCAACATCAACCCGCCGGGCGAGTACCCGTCGATGTTCGAGGCGGTGCACGGCAGCGCACCGGACATCGCGGGGAAGGGCATCGCCAACCCGGTCGCGCAGATCCTGGCCGGGGCGATGATGCTGGAGCACCTCGGGGAGCACGCCGCGGCGCGGGCCGTGTCCGGTGCGGTGGAGACGGCCCTCGCCGCCGGGGAGGCCGCCACCCCCGACTTCGGCGGCCACGCCACCACCACCGAGTCGGGCACGGCCATCGCCGAGGCCGTCGGCTGACTCCGGGCCGGTTCCGCCGCCGCGGGCGACCGGCTCAGGCCAGGCGGTCGGGGAGCGGGGCGAGGGTGTAGTTGTTCCAGACGTAGCTGTCCATCTGGTGCTGGTCGGCGGAAAGGTTGACCACCCGGTCGATCTTGCCCTCCGCGTTGAAGTGCCACACCAGCGCCCACAGGGTGTCGACCTTGCCGACGCCTTCGGTGGTCCAGCCGCGGTGGATGTCGACCACGTACTCGTCGTTGGCCTCCAGGAACAGCGGATCGGCCTGGAAGCCGGCCTTGCCCAGCTCGGTGAAGAAGGCCGCGACCTCCTCCACGCCTCTCTTCGTGCCGGACAGCGGGTGGTGGCCCGGGATGGTCCACTCGACGTCGTCGGTCAGCACGGCCCGCATGGCCGGGAGGTCGTAGGTCGCGTAGGCGGCGAAGAACCGGGTGATGCTGTCGATCTTCGCGGTCTTGTCGCTCATGGGTCTCGTCCTCGGGTCGTCGTTCCTGCTTGCCAAACCAATACTGGGTGACCTCCGCGGTAAGCGTCCAATACCTGCATCCATAACCTGGCGGCATGGACGTCGACACCCGGTTGCTGCGCTGTTTCACCGTCGTCGCCGAGGAAGGCCACCTGACCAGGGCGGCAGGGCGGTTGTTCGTCTCCCAGCCGGCACTGACCAAGCAGATCAAGCAGCTGGAGAGCCAGCTGGGAGTCGCGCTGTTCACCCGCTCCCGGTCCGGCATGACGCTCACCGAGGCCGGACGCAGCCTGGCGGAGCGGGCACCGGCAGTGCTGGAGGCGTGGGATGTGGCGCTTCGCGAGGCCCGCAGTGCGTCCAGCCGGAGCGCGCATGTGCTGCGGGTCGGGTTCGTGGCCAGCGCCGCCAACGAGAACACGCAGGCGATCGTGGGAACGTTTGCCCGCGGTCGTCCTGGCTGGCGGGTGGAGATGCGCCAGACCGACTGGGCCGATCCCACCGCGGGGCTGGCCGACGGGCTGGTGGACGTCGCGCTGCTGAGACTGCCGTTTCCCGGACAGGACCGGCTGCGGGTGGAGGTTTTGCTCACCGAGCCGCGTTGGGTCGGTCTGCCCAGCTCGCACCCACTGGCCGAACTCGCCGAGATCCCGTTCCGGCGGTTGTGGGACGAGCCGTTCATCGCCACCCCGCCGGAGTCGGGCTGGTGGCGCGACTACTGGCTGGCCACCGAAGAACGAGAGGGCCACGAGGTCCGCATCGGCGCCGTGGCCCGCAATCCGGACGAGTGGCTGGCGGCCATCGCCAACGGGTATGGCGTCAGCCTCACCCCGGAGGCCACCGCCCGCTTCTACCAGCGTCCCGGAGTGACCTACCGGCCCGTCACCGACGTCAGCCCCAGCCAGGTCGGGGTCGCGTGGGCGGCCGCCGACGACGACAACCAGGTCGTCGGAGATTTCGTCCGCGCCTGTCTTCTGCACCGCTCGTCGCCCTGAACCGAGCATCGGGCACCGGCAGACGCGGCTCTATCCCTGGGGAAGGAGGGTGGTGCCGGGGGCGAGGCGATGGAGCGCGTCCTCCATGTGGGCGGCGAGCAGCGAGACGGCGGTCTCCTGGTCGCCGGAGCGGATGGCCTCGGCGATCCGCTTGTGTTCGGTGACGCGCTCCTCGTCGCTGCTGTAGGTCGAGCGCAGCGCGGACAGGCACATGCGGGTCTCGATCAGCAGCGTGCGCGACATGCGGGCGAGGCGCTTGCTGCCGGACTCGGCCACCAGCACCTCGTGGAACCGCAGATCGGCCTCGGTCACCGCCGCGGGATCCTCGCCGCCGGCGGCGTCCGCCATCTCGCGCACCGCTTCGGCCAGCCGGTCGGCCGCCGCCTCGCGGTCGCCTTGCAGGACGCGGATCAGCGCGGCCCGTTCGACGGCGAGGCGCGCCGAGTAGATGTCGTGGATGTCGTCCGGTTCGAGTTCGATCACGAACAGCCCGCGGTGGCGGATGCTGCGCAGCAGACCCTCCGAGACCAGCCGCTGCATCGCCTCCCGCAGCGGGCCGCGCGACACCTGGAACTGCGCGGCCAGATCGGTCTCGCCGAGCTGCGCGCCCGGCGGGAGCGAGCCGTTCATGATCGCCTCGCGCAGCTGGCGCGCGATGATCGCGGCCGTGGATTCCCGGCTCACCGGCTCGATTTCGGCTAACGGCGTCAGCGGCATCGGAACAGCGCCCCCAGTTCGTCGGACTCGGGGGTTTCGCCCACGAGTCGCAGTCCTTCCCAGATGGTGACCTGATTGGCGGTGAGCACCGGCTTGCCGAGAAGTTCCTCGATGGTGTTCACCACGCCCAGTGTGCGCATCGCGGTGTCGGGGATGAGCACCGCCTCCGCTTCCGGGTGGTCGTTGCCCACCGCGAGTGCGACGACGGCCTCCGGGGAGAGCCTGCCAACCTCGGCCGCGGTGTCGATGTCCTCGCTGGCCATCGCGACGATCTCGATCCCCGCGGCGGCGAGGAAGGCCACGAACAGTTCCGCGACGTCGGCGGGGTAGCTCGCCGCGACGGCGACGCGCGTCAGCCCGAGGTGGGCCGCCGCGTTGGTGAAGGCGAACGACGTGCTCGACGCGGGCCTGCCCGCGGCGGCGGCCAGCTTGTCGACCTGGTCGCGGGCCCCGTCCCAGCGGTAGACGAAGCTGCCGCTGGTGCACGCCCACACCACCGCGTCCGGTTCGTGCCGGGCGTGCCGCGCGGCGCCCTCGGCCAGCCGCCGCTCGCTGCCGAGGTCGAGCAGCTCGGGTACCGCGTGCAGGTCGGTGCCGTAGATGTGTTCCACGGGCAGCGAATACCGCCCGCCGAAGAGCGCTTCGGCGAACGGGTAGTCGTCTTCGGCCGCGTGGTCCGGGTAGATGAATCCGACGGTCGGCATGGCGCACCTCTTCACGGTCGGTTGGGGCACGGTCATGACACCTCGCGGAGCCACCTGCCGGGCCCGACGACCGGGAGCGCCATCCGGCGCAGGCAGGCCCACATGGTGAGCTGGTTGGCGGTCAGTACCGGTTTCCCGAGAGCCCTTTCGAGCGGCTCGATCAGGTCGTAGGTCGCCAGGTTGGTGCAGCTGACGAAGATCGCTTCGGCGTCGGGGTGGTCGGCGCTGATGATCCGTTCGGCGATGGTGCGGTAGCTGACCTTCCAGATCCCGTTGCCCAGCCCGAGGAACTCGCTCGAAAGCGTCTCCACGTCGAGTTCCGCCAGGAAGTCCCGGAGCCTGCCGGTGAGGTCCGCGTCGTAGGGCGTGATCACCGAAACCCGGTGCACGTCGAGCTGCTGCAGCACCTCGGCGAGTGCGCCGGAGGTGGTGACCGCCTCCGGCGCGCCCGCGTCGCAGATGGTCTTACGCAGCGAACGCTCGTAGTCGACGCCCTTGACGAAACTGCCGGAGGTGCACAGGTAGGCGACGACCTCGGGTTCGATGTGGAGCACGTCGCGGGTGGCGGCGGCGAGGTGGGCGCTGTTGCTCACCAGGCAGGCCATCTCCATGCTCACCGGAACCGGTTCGTACGGCGTGCGGGCGAGGTGCAGCGAGACCTCCGCCGGAACCCAGCGCCAGACCTCCCGGTCCAGCGCCATGTCGAACGGGGCGATCACCCCGATGCCCCGCTGCGCGAGCGGGCCGTCGAACGCAGAAAGATCCAAATCCAAGGCTTGGCTCCGAAGGTATGAAGGAAAGCCTCCGGGGTGAGTCCTCGGATTGTTGACAATCATACGACCGCCTCCTACCGTGTCAATGTGATCGGCACGGAAAGGCCGGTGCTGGCGGTGCTGTGTGGTGATCGGCAGCCCGCGTCGCTCCCAGCCATGCGGACCATCGAAACGACCGCCCTCGTCCGTTACACCGACGAAAAGGGGCTGGCGGACGCGCTGCGCGGAGCCGATGCGCTGTTCCTCTACGACTTCCTTTCCACCGCTCTCCGGCGCGCCTGGCCCGCGGCGGACCGGTTGCGCTGGGTGCATATCGCCAGTGCCGGGGTGGACCCGGTGATGTTTCCGGAACTGCGCGAAAGCGACGTCGTGCTCACCAATTCCCGGGGTGTCTTCGACGACTCGATCGCCGAATACGTCCTCGGCGTGATCATCGCCTTCGCCAAGGACCTGCCGCGCTCCCTCGAACTGCAACGGCGGCGAAGCTGGCAGCACCGGGAAACCGAGCGCGTGGCCGGTCGCCGCGCGCTGGTGGTGGGGACCGGGCCGATCGGCCGCGCGGTCGCGCGGATGCTGCGGGCCGTCGGCATGGCGGTCTCGGGCGCGGGACGGCGGGCCGCCAGTGGTGATCCGGACTTCGGCGAGGTCCACGCCTCGGCCGAACTCACGGCACACCTGCCCGGATACGACTACGTCATCGCGGTGGCGCCGCTGACCGAGCAGACCAAGGGGATGTTCGACGCGGCCGCGTTCGCGGCGATGGCCCCCGGCGCCCGGTTCGTCAACGTCGGGCGCGGGGAACTGGTGGTGACCGCCGACCTGGTGGCGGGACTGCGGGCGGGCAGGCCCGCCGCGGCGGCCCTCGACGTCTTCGAAACCGAACCGCTGCCCTCGGACAGTCCGTTGTGGACCATGCCGAACGTGCTGATCTCCCCGCACATGTCGGGTGATTTCGCCGGCTGGCGCGACACGCTGGTCGAGGTGTTCGCGGAGAACTTCCGGCGCTGGCACAGTGGCGGGCCACTGCTCAACGTGGTGGACAAACAGCTGGGATACGTGCCGTCGGGGCAGTGAGCAGGGCTACCGAGCCGGGCATTGAGGAGCATGATGACGAGCCTGTTGACGGCGAGCGAACTGGTCGCGGGTTACGCCAGCGGCGAGATCTCGCCGGTGGAAGCGACCGAGGCGGCCCTGCGGGCCATCGAAGAACGCGACGGCCGGTGCAACGCCTTCTGCCTGGTCGACCCGGAAGTAGCACTGGCGGGCGCGAAGGCCTCGGAAACCCGCTGGCGGGAAGGCCATCCCATCGGCTGGCTGGACGGCGTGCCCACCTCGATCAAGGACATGTTCCTGACCCAGGGCTGGCCGACCCTGCGGGGCTCCACCTGCATCGACCCCGACCAGCCGTGGGAGGTGGACAGCCCGGTCACCGCGCGGCTCCGCGAAAACGGCCTGGTGATGCTCGGCAAGACCACCACCCCCGAACTGGCCTGGAAGGGCGTCACGGACAGCCTGCTCACCGGCATCACGCGCAACCCGTGGAACCCGTCGCTGACCCCCGGCGGCTCCAGCGGCGGCAGCGCCGCGGCCGTCGCCGCCGCCATGGGTGAGCTGTCGGTGGGCACCGACGGTGGCGGTTCGGTCCGCATCCCCGCCGCCTTCTGCGGCATCGTCGGGCTCAAGCCGACGCACGGGCGCATCCCGCTGTACCCGGCGAGCCCGTTCGGCGCGCTGTCGCACGCCGGGCCGATGGCCCGTTCGGTGGACGACGTCGCGCTGCTGCTCGACGTGCTGGCGCTGCCCGACTACCGGGACCCGGCCGCGCTGCCCCCGCCCGCCGCCTCCTACCGCGAGGCCGTCCGCCGCGACGTGCAGGGCCTGATCGCCGCGTTCTCCCCGGACCTCGGCTACGCACGGGTCGATCCGGAGGTCGCCCAGGTAGTGCGCTCGGCCGTGAACGCGCTCGGTGAAGCGGGCCTGCGCATCGAGGAGACCGACCCCGGGTTCGGCGACCCCAAGGAAGCCTTCGACGTGCTGTGGTCCGCCGGGGCCGCGCAATGGCTCGACACCTTCCCTCCCGGCTGCGAGGAGAAGATCGACCCGGGCCTGCGGCGGGTCTGGGAACAGGGCAGGCGCCACTCCGCCGCGGACTACCTGCGGGCCACCGGGGAGCGGGCCGCGCTGGGCATCCTGATGGGTGAGTTCCACACGCGCTACGACGTGCTGATCACCCCGACCGTCGGCGTCAAGCCCTTCGAGGCGGGCCACGAGGTGCCGCCGGGCAGCGACCTGGCCGGCTGGCCGGAGTGGACCCCGTTCACCTACCCGTTCAACATGACCCAGCAGCCCGCGATCAGCGTGCCCGCCGGGCTCACCGCGGACGGACTCCCGGTCGGGCTGCAGATCGTCGGGCCCCGGCACTCCGACGACCTGGTCCTCGCGGTGGCGCGCCTGCTGGAGGAGGTCCGGCCCTGGCCCGCCTGCCCCATGGCGTCAGTGGCCTGAAAACGGTAGCGCGACTGTCCCGTTTGGACATTCTCAGGCGACGGCGTGCTCCAGTTCGACGAGGGCGGTGTCGAGGTGCAGCAGGAGCCGCTGCAGATGGGGGACGCTGCGGCGGCAGCCGGTGATGCCGAAGTCGAGGTGCTCGCCGTTGCTGGTGAGCGTGATGTTGAGCGCCTGCCCGTCCAGCAGCACCGAAGCCGGGTAGACGCCGTCGAGTTTCGCGCCGTTCCAGTACATCTGCTCGCGCGGGCCCGGCACGTTGGAGATCACCAGGTTGAACGGCGGGCGGGTGTGCGTGACCACCCCGGGCACGGTGGAGATGCCCAGTTGCGCGACGTTGATCCCGGACAGCAGCAGCGCCTGGACCGGCGTCAGTTCCCGGAAGATCCGCTTCGCCTCGCGCATCGACCGGTGGATGACGGCCAGCCGTTCCGCGGGGCTCGCCTTGTCGGTGCCCAGGTTCGCCAGCAGCGCACCGATCTGGTTGCCCGTCGAGGCCGACTCGGACTGCTGCTTCCGCATCGACACCGGCACCATCGCGATCAGCGGCGCGTCCGGCAGCGCCCGCTGTTCGATCAGGTAGTCCCGCAGGGCACCGGCGCACATCGCGAGCACCACATCGTTGCGCGAGGTACCGGACCGGGTCGCGATGTCCCGCACCCTCGCCAGGGGCCACGACTGGGCGGCGAAGCGGCGGGCGCCGCCGATCGGCACGTTGAACATCGTCTTCGGCGCCTGCGCGGGCAGTGTCAGCGTGTTCTCCCGGAACGCCTCCCTGGCCACCTTCAACGCGGCCGGTGCCAGCCCGGCGACCTGCCCGATCGCACTCCGCGCGGTGCCCAGCAGATCCAGCGGGCGGCGCGGGGACCGTTCGCGCGGCGGGCGCGGAGTACCCCATGGTGGTATGCAGTCGACCTTGTCCGGATCGGTGGTCAGCGTGCTCTGCAGATGCCGCAGCGCCGCCACGCCGTCCAGCAGCGCGTGGTGGATCTTGCTGTACATCGCGAACCGGTTGTCCGGCAGGCCCTCCACCAGGTGGATCTCCCACAGCGGGCGATGCCGGTCCAGCAGGGTGCTGTGCCAGCGGGAGGTCAACTCGAGCAGTTCGCGGATCCGGCCGGGCTGGGGCAGCGCCGAATGCCGGAAGTGGTAGTCGAGGTCGACGTGCTCGTCGTGCGTCCACGCCACGTACCCGGCGGTGTTGACCGGAGAGGCCGGGCGGCGCCGGAACAGTTCGGGGACGTCGTCCTGTTTCAACAGGTCCTCGCGCAGCGTGCGCAGGTAGTGCTCGTCCGCGCCTTCGGGCTTGCGGAAGAGTTGGAGCCCGCCGACGTGCATCGGGTGCTCACGGCTTTCGACCAGCAGGAACATCGAGTCGGTGAAGGGCATCAGTGCCATCGGTGACGCCATTGGTGACCACCTCTCGTGCCAGCCGCCGGGGCCCGAGTAAGTCTAGTGGTAGTCGTACCCCGTGGGTGCCCTTTCATGCGAACGTATCCCGTGAGCTCCACAGTGGATGGTGTCAGCGCAGGCGGGAGCGGGCGGTGGGCGCCAGCCGAAGGTGACGCGGCGGTGCGCTCAGCCGCCCGCGCAGTTCGGGCAGGATGCCTGCCCGCCATCCCGGCGATTCGGCGAGCCGCCGCCGGTGTTCCTCGCGATGGTCTTCATTGGCGAACACGGTGAGCCAGAGGAACACGTTCTCCCCGGTCCTCACCGGTAGGGCGGGGAAGGTGTTCGCCGCCCGTTCGGTCCGCAGGCAGACGATCGGCGAGGCGCCGGTCGCCGCCAGTGCCGGGTGGACCTTCTCCTCGAAGAAGCGGACGAAATCCTCGTCCACCGCGGTGCCGAGGTGGCACAGTGTGATCGTCACGCGGGAACCGGGCGGCGTGGTCACCCCGATGGGCGGACGCCCGGCCCCGGGCGGTACCAGTGGACCGGGTCGCGAGGGCCGTAGCAGCAGGACGTCGCTCGAGTCCTTCATCGTGGCGTTGGCGGCCGAGCGGTTGGCCCTCCAGGCGTCGCCGTGCAGGTAGAAGGCCGTGAGGGACTCCCGGCGTGCGGCCATGCTCGGGAAGCCGCGCAACCACACGAACCGGTCAGGGTCGTCTTCGTCGCGGAACTGGCCGAGCACCGCCATCCCGGCACTTTCCTGCGGTTCGACCAGCTCACGGTCGAAGAGTTCGATGAGCTCGTCCCGTTCGCCCGGATGGAGGGTGTACTGCCGGAGTTCGATGACGTTCACGATGGTCACCCGTCGAGGATGCCGACCGGCGTCACCGGGGACGAGTGTCAGAGTTGCCGCTGTGCGCAAAATTCGTGACATAGTCTGCGATATGCGTACCGGCCCGGTGGCCTTGGCCCTGATCGACGACATGCCGCTGTTCGAACTGGCCATCGCGTTCGAAGTGTTCGGATCGGCCAGGCCCGACCTCGCCGATCCCTGGTACGAACTGTGGTCGTGCGCGGCGAACCCGGCAGGCATCCGGGGTGAGTTCGGCTGCAGGCACCCGGCCGATCGGGACCTCGGCGCACTGGCCGAGGCCCGCACCGTGGTCGTGCCCGCGTTGCCCTATGCCTGCGTTCAGTCGGACGAGCCGATCCCGGCGGAACTCGTCGAAGCGGTACGAGCGGCGAGTGAGGCCGGCGCTCGCATCGTTTCACTGTGCACCGGGGCCTTCGTCCTTGCCGCCGCCGGTCTCCTGGACGGCAGGCGGGCGGCGACCCACTGGATGTACGCCGAGACTCTCACCGTCCGCCACCCACGAGTGCGTGTGGACTCCTCGGTGCTCTACTGCGACGACGGCGATGTCCTCACCAGCGCCGGGCGCAGCGCGGGCATCGACCTGTGCCTGCACGTGATACGCGGCGATCTCGGCGCCCGGGTCGCCAATGAGGTGGCCCGCCGCATGGTGCTGCCCGCCCACCGCACCGGAGGGCAGGCGCAGTACGTCGTGCGGACCGTCCCGGAACCGGGAAACGACGGACTGGGCCCCCTGCTGCAGTGGGCGATCGAGCATCTGGACCAGCCGCTGACCGTCGACGACCTGGCCTGCCGCGGCGCGATGGGGACCCGCACGCTGAACCGCCGGTTCCACGCGGCCACGGGCACCACCCCGTTGCAATGGCTGCGCACCCAGCGCCTGCTGCGCGCCCGGGACCTGCTGGAAACCACCGACCTGCCGGTTGATGCGGTCGGCAGGCGAAGCGGACTGGGTTCCGCGGCGAACCTGCGGCGCCACTTCGCCCTCCACTTCGGGGTGAGTCCGAGCGAATACCGGCGTGCCTTCCGGGCCACCGGCGCCTGACACCCGCGGCCTGTTCCTCCCGCCTAGCGGCACGCGGCGTGGCTAGGGTGGCGGGTATGGCTGTTCCGACGGACCCGGAAACGGGCGAGTTCGTACGCTCGCCCAACCATTTCGCCGCCCGCATCACGGCCGACGGGCGGGACGGCTGGCCGGTGGAATCCGGCCGGTACCGGCTGGTGGTGAGCCGCGCCTGCCCGTGGGCCAGCCGGGGCCTGGTCGTGCGCCGCCTGCTCGGGCTGGAGCGGCACCTTTCGGTCGCCGTCGCCGATCCCATCCAGGACGAGCGGAGCTGGCGGTTCACCCTTGATCCGGGCGGCCGGGATCCCGTGCTGGGCATCGAATTCCTCGCCGAGGCCTATCACGCCGCGGAACCCGGTTACGACGGCGGGATCAGCGTCCCGGCGGTGGTCGACATCCCCACCGGCAGGCTCGTCACCAACGATTTTCCGCAGATCACCCTCGACCTCAACACCGAGTGGACCGCCTACCACCGCGCCGGGGCGCCCGATTTGTACCCCGAAGAACACCGGGACGAGATCGACGAGATCAACCGGCTGGTCTATCGCGACGTGAACGCCGCCGTGTACGAGGCAGGGTTCGCCACCAAACAGGCCGCGTACGAGGCCGCTTACTCACGCCTCTTCGCCCGGCTCGACGAGTTGGGCGACCGGCTGTCGCGACAGCGTTATCTCGTCGGCGACACCATCACCGAGGCCGACATCCGCCTGTTCACCACGCTGGTCCGCTTCGACGCGGTCTACCACGGGCATTTCAAGTGCAACCGGCAGAAGCTCAGCGAGATGCCGGTGCTGTGGGCCTACGCGCGCGACCTGTTCCAGACCCCTGGTTTCGGTGACACCGTCGACTTCGACCACATCAAGCGGCACTACTACCAGGTGCACGAGCAGATCAACCCCAGCGGAATCGTGCCGAAGGGACCCCGGCTGCGGGACTGGGCCACCCCGCACGGCCGTGCGGAACTCGGCGGCCGTCCCTTCGGCGACGGCACCGCGCCGCCGCCTCCGCCGCCCGAGGAGACCCTGCCGCCGCAGTGGTGAGCGGCCCGCCCGCCGGCGGCGCCCCGCGGCGGGGTCCCACCCACCCGGGCCCACCCCCGAAAGTGGGGGCCTAACCTGGACGGGTGATGAAGACCGGCGCGGAACACCTGGTGGATGTGCTCACCGAGCTCGGTGCCGAAGTCGTGTTCGGCCTGCCAGGGGTGCACAACCTGCCGATCTGGGAGGCGCTCGCCGACAGCGGGATCCGGCTGGTCGGGGTCCGGCACGAGCAGACCGCCGGGTACGCCGCCGACGGCTACGCACGGGCCACGGGAAAGCTCGGCGTCGCGATCGTCACCACCGGTCCGGGGGCGGCGAACACCATCGCCGCGGTGGGAGAGGCGATGGCCTCGGCCTCGCCGGTACTGGTGCTCGCCACCGACATCCCCTCGACCCTGCGCAGGCCCGGCATCGTGCGGGGGGTGCTGCACGAAACCGGTGATCAGGCGGCGCTGTTCGCGCCGGTCACCA
The DNA here is from genome assembly GCF_026802195.1 of Amycolatopsis cynarae. NCBI lineage: Bacteria > Bacillati > Actinomycetota > Actinomycetes > Pseudonocardiales > Pseudonocardiaceae > Amycolatopsis > Amycolatopsis cynarae. Next base: position 690,349 of record NZ_CP113836.1, read on the forward strand.
AGGCGGCGACCACCGTCGAAGCGGCCGAGGACATCGCGCCCGCCGTCCAGCGGGCCGCGCGACTGGCTCGGCGCCCGCAGAGCGGACCGGTGTACGTCGGCATCCCCACCGACTTCCTCCGCGAGAAGACCGCACGGCGCTCCGACGACGAATCGCGCACCGAGCGGATCCCCGCGCTGCACCTCAAGGACCTCGACTACGCCCGCCGCCTGCTGACCACCGCGCGCCGTCCCCTGATCTGGGCCGGGGGCGGCGCGGTCCGCGCCGAAGCCGGAACCGTGATCGGGGAACTGGCCACCCTGCTCGCGGCGCCCGTGATCACCACCTTCGCCGGGCGCGGCCTGCTGCCGCCGACCCACCCGTGCGCCGCGCCGAACCCGGTGCACGCACCGGAGGTGGGCGCCCTGTGGGACGAGGCCGACGTGGTGCTGGGCATCGGTACCGACTTCGACGGCCTGATGACGCAGAACTGGCTGATGCCCCAGCCGCCCAAGCTGATCGCGATCAACGTGGACGCCGAGGACGCGGCCAAGAACTACCCGCCGGACGTGACCCTGGTCGGCGATGCCCGCGAGGTGGTGGACCGTCTCCTCGCCGGCATCGGCCCGCGCGAGGGCCTGGCCGAGCTCACCACCCGCCTGCGCGGCATCGAGAACACCGTGCGGCGGCGGATGCGGGCCGAGGAACCGCAGGCCGCCGATTTCCTCGGCACGCTCGAAGAAACCCTGCCCGAGGGTGCGGTGGTCGTGGCGGACATGTGCGTGGCCGGGTACTGGGCCGGCGGGTACCACCGGGTCAGCGCACCCCGCCGGTTCGCCTACCCGATGGGCTGGGGGACCCTCGGGTTCGGCTTCCCGGCGGCGCTCGGCGCGGCGGCCGCGGGCCACGGGCGCGTGGTGTGCGTCAGCGGCGACGGAGGTTTCCTGTACGGCTGCGGCGATCTGGCCACGCTCGCCCAGGAGTCCCTGCCCGTCACCGTGATCATCGTGGATGACGGCGGTTACGGCATGCTGCGGTTCGACCAGGACCGCGCCGGGCTGCCGCAGCGCGGGGTCAACCTGCACACGCCGAACTTCGTCGGCCTGGCCCGCTCGTTCGGTATCAACGCCGACCAGGTCAAGGGCTTCGGCCGCGCGTTCCGGCGCCTGCTCGGTGAGTTCGTGCGCGCCGACGAACCCAACGTGCTGGTGGTCCGCGCGAGCCTCACCCCGCCGCTCAACACCTCGCCCCGCTGGTACCGGGTCAGCTCGTGAGGACCACCACCTTCCCGGCCGCGCGGTTGTCCTCCATGTAGCGGTGTGCCTCGGCGATCTCCTCGAGCCGGAACGTCCGGTCGAGGTGGGACTTGTACTCGCCGGCCGCCACCCCGTCGACGATCTCCTGCAGGGCCTCCGCCCCGGCCGCCCCCTTCAGATCGTCGCTGTGGAACGAGGTCAGCTTGGTGCCGGAGGGGATCATCGCCACCGGTTCGAACTGCGGGATCACCCAGACGCCGCTGAGCATTCCCGCCACGCAGACCGTGCCGCCCGGCGCCACCAGGTGCAAGGAGTCCACCGTGGTGTTCGCGCCCACCAGTTCGAGCACGTAGTCCGGGCCCTCGGGGCGGATCTTCCGCACCGCGGTGGCCAGGTCCCCGTCGTCGAGCACCACGTGCGTGGCACCGGCCTGCCGCAAGGCGTCCACTTTGTCCGGATTGCGCGTGCTCGCGATGGTCTCCAGGCCCCGCTTGCCCGCCAGCGAGAGCATGGCCATGCCCACCGACGAGGTGCCACCCCGGATCAGCAGGCTGCGCCCGGTGCCCTGCACGTCCAGCGCCTGCAGAGCCCCGTACGCCGTCAGGTACGTCTCCGGCAGGGCCGCGAGGATCTCCCACGGCAGGTCCGTGGTCAGCGGGATGAGCAACTTGTTGGGCAGCAACGCGTATTCCGCGTAGCCGCCGTCGAACTCGCGGCCCATTTCGCCCATCACCGCGGCCACGGTGGTGCCCAGGGCCAGCCGGGGATCGGTGGACTCGGCGATCACCCCGACGCATTCGATCCCGAGCACGCGCGGGAACCGCACGTTGGGCGAAAGCCCCTGCCGGGTCATCAGTTCCGACCGGTTGAGCCCGAAGCCCTGCACCCGCACCAGGCTCCAGCCGTCACGCACTTCGGGGCGCGGTACCTCGCGGACCCGCAACACCTCCTCCGGTGGTCCGGGCCGCTCGCACACGGCGGCCCTCATGGTGCTCCCCCCGGTCGTCCGCTCACTCACCCTGCGTCCCCTTTCCCGTCAAACAGAGTTCGTTGCCCTCGGGGTCGGCGACGGTCACCCAGGTGAAGGGCCCCTGCTGCCCCCGGTGCAGCAGGGTCGCGCCGGCCGCCGTCAGGCGGTCCAGTTCGGATTCGAGCTTTTCCTTGCCTACGAAGACATCCAGATGCACCCGGTTCTTCCCGGACTTGGCCTCCGGCACGCGCTGGAAGAGGATGCGGCGGCCGGAATCCGGATGCCGGATCGCCGCGCCGTCCTTCCAGACGAGGACGTCGCGATACGTCGTGGTGTCTTCGTCCCGTGCCTGACCGGTCTCCACCATCCGGCGGATGAACGCCTCGTCACTGGGTTCGACCGACCAGCCCAGCGCCTCCGCCCACCAGTCGGCGAGCGGATGCGGATCGGCACAGTCCACGGTGACCTGGAAGTCGTATGCCATGGTCGCGACGCTAGCGCGCCCCACCGACATTTTCGGGCGAGGTAGAGCTTGTTTGGCGTGGTTTGCGTGACGGTGCGGGTGGCGGAACCTGACGTGGTCCCTCGCTGTGGGATCTCCTCCTCATGAATGCCAATTCACTGTGTTGAACGCTGTCGGAGCTGGCAGCGTCGTTTCTGCGAGGAACCACGTCAGAACCCGCGGCGGTGCAAGCTGACAGCCCACCGCAGGCGGCTCCGCCGCTTAGGAAATACGAGCTAGGCGAGGTGCTCCAGGAGCAGGGCGGTGAGCACCTCGGGGGTCTGCTCGGGAATCCAGTGGGTGATGTCTTCGAGCATCTGGAAGGTGTACGGGGCGGTGACCCAGTTCTCGGTGTCCAGTGCGGCGGTGGAGCCGAAGGCGACGTCCTCGGTGCTCCACACGTACAGCGTCGGCACCTCGATCTTGTCGATCTGCCCGCTCGGCCGTCCGGCGCGGTACCAGTTCAGCGCCGCGGTGAGTGCGCCCGGCTCGGATAGCCTGCGCACGTACTCGTCGACCCGGCTGGAGGGCACCTTCCACTCGAACATGCGGCGCAGGGCCTGGGCGTTGTCGGCGAGCATGCGCCGCTCGGTGCCGGAATCGTGCCAGTCCCGCATGTACTGCGAGCGCAACCGCTGGTCCTCGTCGGTGCGCAGGGCCTTGGCCAGCGCACCCGGATGCGGGGTCGAGACGACGGCGAGCCTGCGCAGCCGGCCGGGGTGTGCCGAGGCCGTCCACCAGGCCACCGCACCGCCCCAGTCGTGCCCCACCAGATCGAAGCGGTCCCAGCCGAGCTCGCCCGCCATCGCCAGGACGTCGCCGACGAGCTCGTCCATCCCGTAGTCGGCCACCTGGCCCGGCCGCACCCCGGGCGAGTAGCCGCGCTGGTCCGGCGCCACCGCGCGGAAGCCGCGGGCGCCGAGGACCGCCACCTGGTGTTCCCAGGCGATGGCGGCCTCGGGGAAGCCGTGCAGCAGCAGAACCGGCCTGCCGTCCTCGGGTCCGGCCGCGATCGCGTCGAAGGATCCGGCGGGGGTGGGGATGCTCAGCTGCTCGGTCACAGCCGCACTGTACTTGCCCCGGCCGGTCCGTCCGGTGGCGCCGCGCGGGTCAGCTCATGCCGTGGCGGGCCAGGAAGGAGGTGACCCGCTCCGGGGTGGCGAGGATGTCCCACTGCCGGTCCGGGTGGCTGAAGTTCTCGGTGAACTCGTCCGCCACCGCCTGGTTCTCCGACATCGCGCCGAACAGCCGCAGCAGGTGCGGCGGTGGCGGGGTGCGGATCATCAGGTTGGTCCAGTCCGCGGTGGCGTGCACGTGGTTGCGGCGCCGGTCGGCGACCTTCCGGCAGAACCGCTCGTCGAAGTTCGGGTCCTCGAGGATGACCTGTCCCAGTGCCCACGCCGAATAGGAGGCGCAGTTCGCCCCCTGCCCGATGACCGGGTCGACCACGGTGTGCGCGTCCCCGAGTGCGATGACGTAGCGCCCGTTGGGAAGGCGCGCGTAATCCTCGCGCACCGCGGGCAGGACCGCGCCCTGCAGCAGGTCCAGTGGTCCGGTCAGGTGGAACCGGGCGGGATCGATGCGTTCGAAGGTGGCCGGGTGGTGCTCGCGCGTCTTCTCCAGTACCAGCTTTTCGAAACCGGCCGGATCGTCCTCGTAGGCGATCTCCGCGAGCATCTCCAGCTCGCCCCCCGGCACGTTCTCGAACAGCAAGGCCGTGACGTGCCCGGCCGTGGCGTACATCGGGATTTCCAGCAGCTCGCCCTGACCGGGCGCCACGCTCATCGTCACGCCTCGCGGTTCCGAAGGGGCGACCCCCTCGTACAGGCCGACGCAGAGCTTCCGTTGCGGGGTGTCGTAAGGAGATTTGTCGGCACGCCGCGGGAACATCGCGCTCATGCTGCCGCGGCCGGAGGCGATCACGACCAGGTCGTGCCGTTCGGACAGCCGGACGACGTCGGCCGCCTGCACCGGCCGCACCACGAACTCCCCGCCGCGCGCCACGAACTCTTCGAGCAGCCTGGGCAGGTAGATCCGGTAGTCGACGGCCCGGGACGGGGCGCTGAAGAACCCGGGGAACCGCAGGGGCTGCGGTCCTCCGCCGAGGTAGTGGTGGTGACCGTATTAGAGGTATTCCTCGTCGTTCCAGTCGTCGATGCCGAGTGCCCGTTCCCGGGTGATGGTCGCGTGGTGGTGGGCGACGGAGTTGAGCATGCGCCCGCCGGCGAGTTGTTCCGCGGTCCGGTCGCTGTAGATCGTGACGGGGACGTCGTGCTGTCGCAGCAGGAGGCCGAGATGCAGGCCCGCGATGCCGGCCCCGACGATGCCGATTCCTTCCATGGACCGTTCCTTTCCTGTTGGGTTGTGTTTTGAAGCGGCGGAGCCGCTTGCGGTGGGCCATCAACCGGCACCGGCGCGGGTTCTGACGTGGTTCCTCGCAAGAACAGCACTGCCGGCGACTCCTCTGATTGGCATTCATGAGGAGGAGATCCCACAGCGAGGGACCACGTCAGGTTCCGCTACCCGCACCGCCACGCAAACCACTGCCAAAACGTCCTAGTGGGTGAACAGTTGATCGCCGGTTTCGGCGTACAGGGCGCGGTAGGCGCCGGTGAAGAACACCAGGGGTTCCCCGTCCTCGTGGGCGAGGTCCGTGACGCGGCCGAGGAAGAGGAGATGATCGCCCGCGGGGTGGATTTCCACCACGTCGCAACCGATCCGGCTCAGGCAGCCGCGCAGGTAGGGCAGGCCGTCCACGTGGTCGAACTCGGGAGTGAACCCGGGTACCGGCGGTCCGGCGAAGTGGCGGGAATGCACTTGCTGGTCGTCGGCCAGGACGCTCACGCCGTAGCGGCGGGTGCGGGTCAGCAGGGCGGCCATCCGCGACTGCCTGCCCAGGGAGACCAGGACCAGCGGCGGGTCGAGGGACACCGACAGGAAGCCGTTGGCCGTCATGCCGTGGACGTGGTCGCCGTCGGCCGTGGTGACCACCGTGACCCCGCTGGTGAACCGGCCGAGGGTGCGCCGGAAGTCCAGTGGATCGATGGGCCGGTTTCGCGACGGCGACGGCAGCATCTCGGTTCCGGAATCCTCTCGCTGCAGCTCATTTAACGAGCGCAGACAGCGATGTCAGCTCAATAATCGAGCACCTTAGCGTGTTAGAGTAACGGAGGCAATACTGAGGGGAGTCGCACGTGGAGGCCAAACCGGGGGTGCGGGCACAGACCCTGGACCGGGCGCTCGACGTGCTGGACATCCTGGCCGACGGCCAGGCCCGCTCGAGTCACGACCTCGCCGCCGCCACGGGGCTGCACCGGTCCATCGTCTACCGCATTCTGCGCACCCTCGAAGACCGCGAACTCGTCCGTCGCACCGCGAGCGGCCGCTACACCCTGGGGCTGGGCCTGCTGGTCCTGAGCCGTCCCGTGCTCGGCGGCGCCCAGGTGCACCTGCACGAGGTGCTCGGCGAACTCGCGAACAGGGTCTCCGCGACCGCTTTCTTCGCCGTGCCCCGCGGCGACGAGGTGGTCACGCTCGTCGCCGTCGAACCCGGGCGCGAACACTCGCCGATCGCCTACCGGCCCTGGGACCGGGCCCCGATAGACCGCGGCTCATGCGGGCCCGCCATCCGGTCGGCGTCCCCCGCCCAGGGGCAGGAACGGCCCGAAATCGCCTGGGCGCGCGAAACGGGCTACGTCCGCACGGTGGGCGAACTGCACGCCGGCCTCACCGAAATCGCCGCGCCGGTGCGGCTCGCGCACGGCGCGATCGGTTGCGTGGCCGTGGTTTTCGTCTCCGGTGAACTCGACGAGGAGAAGGCCGCCCAGGCCGTCCGCCGCACCGCGACACGCCTGTCCCAGCCCTCCAGCGAGGTCTGGGAGTTGTAGGATTCGGTGAAAGCGATGCAGGGCTATTTCTTGTGCACCTTCATCGGGTTGATCCAAGGCAGCGGTGCGGCCGAAAGGCTCCAAAGCGACCCGTATGGCGGGTCCTCGGGATCACGCGGTCCGGGTGCCGCGTCCACCAGCATCACTGCCTTCCCCGGAGGAACGTAGTAGCGCCGGTAGCCGTTCGGGACTTCATCCTCGACCAGCACAAGCTCGTTGCCGGACCGCCCGAGTTCATCGCGCAACTCCACGAAACGGACGGCTTTCGGGAAATCTCCGTGTTTCTCGCGAAGTCCGGCCGGACCGATCGTTTCCCGGTCGTGCCACAGCCGATGGACCTGGACCGATATCAGGCCGCACGTCCAGTTTCCTTCCTCGCGCCAGAAGCCGAGTTCGACGAGCCCGTAGTCGCGGCGGAACTGCTTCCTGTCGTGATCGTCGACGAAATCGGAGCCGAGTTGCCGTTCCCATTCGTCAGGGGTGGAATCCAGCCCCACACCTTCGATCCGGCCGGTCATGGCGAAACCGGCGAGGAATTCAGGAACGCTCATCCCGTCAGGCGGCTTCTTCTTCACCGGTGAGGAATTCCCAGTGCCGCTGTGCCGCGGGGCGCCATTCGACGTGCTTGCGGTGGAACAACTCCGCGGCCTTCACCCCGCTCCAGTTCGGCGGCAGCAACCGCACCGGCAGCCGTGGATCCAGGAACGGGAAGCGGCGCCATTCGTGCACCAGCCGGGTCTGCGCGTGCAGTACCTCGCCGCCGCTGACCGGCTCCAGCGCACCGAATTCGTCGATGAAGCCTCCGTAGCGTTCATCCAGCGCGGTCAGGTCCCAGGCCTGCGCGACCATCGCGTCCTCGTCCCCGATCCGCCCGTAGGAGGCGACGAACGACATCGCTTCGCGATCGAGGCCGAGCGTCCGCACGATCTCGTCCGCCTCGTCCTGCCTGCCGGTGTCGGCGCTGATCCACACTCCTGGCGTCGGCGAGCCGAAACCGGCCCAGGTCAGCCGCGTGCGCAGGGTGTGCCGCAGATCCCGCTTGGTTTCGGGCACCGACACCAGCAGCATCAGCCAGCGTCCGTCCCAGTTTTCGGCGTCCCGCCCGAAGCCGTAGATCCGTTCCGCGCCCTCGGTGAGCAGGCGGCGTCCCGGCGGGGTGAGCGACCAGCGCACCCGGCGGCCGACGCGCTCGGACACCAGCCAGCCCTCGGCGGCGGTGCGGGCCAGTGCCTGCCGGGCCGACTTCTCCTCCACCCCGAACGTGCCGAGCACTTCGACCAAGGTCGAGGTCCAGACCGCGCGGCCGCGCGGCAGCACGAACTCGCCGAGCACGGTCATCAACAGGGAACGGGCGCTGGTGTGGCTGACTTCGCGCCGCCTGCTCATCGTGGGGCGGACCGCAGACTCCGAAAGCTTCACAGACTTCACGGAATCCCCCATTCTCCGCACCTCCCTCTCGGCGGCGTCACCGGTCCGACCAAGCTAGCCCATCGTGTTCCGCGCTGTCACCGCGCCCGGGTTACCCTGCCCTGATGACGGACGGGTTGCGCACCCCGCCGGGGGCCGGTGGAAAGCGCGGATGGCTGAGCTACGAACTGTTCGGCTGCGCGCGGCGGGGCCACGAACTTGTGGGGCGGGACGCGGCCCGGATCCGTCCCGAGGACGGGCTCGTGGTGCGGGAATCCGCCGGTCTGCGCTGGCACCGCTGCCTGAGGTGCGACACCTGGCTGCCGCTGCCCCCGCCCGAACACCCGGAACGGGAATTCTGTCCGGAACGGGACGAAATAGCGCTGCCGTTGCGGGGGAAACTCCTGCGGGACCGCTACGTGCTCCGGCTGATCGCGCTCGACCGCCTGCTGCATTTCGTGGTGCTGGCCGTGCTCGGCATCGCGATCCTGGTCTTCGCGCGGGAACGGCAGGTCCTCAGCGGACCGTTCTACCGGTTCCTCGACGCGCTGCAGGCGGGGGTCGGCGGACGCAGCGGCGGCTCGGGCGAGGGCATGCTCGGCGAGCTGTCGAAGGCCTTCGAGGCCCGCAGCTCGACCCTGTGGCTCATCGGGGCCGTGGTGGTCGCCTACGCGGCGCTGGAAGGGGTCGAGGCGATCGGGTTGTGGCTGGCCCGGCGGTGGGCCGAGTACCTGACGTTCCTGGCGACCACGGTGCTGCTGGTCCCCGAGGTCTACGAACTGAGCCATCGCGTCACCGCGCTCAAGGTGCTGACCCTGATCATCAACATCGCCGTGGTGGTCTACCTGCTGTTCGCCAAACGCCTGTTCGGCGTGCGGGGCGGGGGCCGGGCCGAAGCCGAGGAGCGGGTCGCCGACAGCGGCTGGCCCGCACTCGAACGCGTGCTGCCGGGACCACACGCGCGGTGATCACGTCTGTGCCATCCTCGGTGGCATGACGACGACGCACGCGCTGACCCAGATCCTGCTCACCGCGCAGGAGTTCGAGGCCAAGGGCTTTCTCGGTACCGTGGGAAAGATCGCCGCGGCCACGGTCATCTTCTTCATCGCGATCGGGTTCATCGCCGGGCTGATCCTGGGCATCTTCATCGGCCGCGTCACCGCGCGCCGCCGCTGAGCGGTCCATTTCGGACACCGGGCGTCTCGAGGTCCGTTTTCCGCCGGAAGGACGGGGCCGGCTCCTTCAAGATCGTCTCATGGACAAGACAGTTCTGGTGACGGGTGGCAGCCGGGGGATCGGCGCGGCGGTGGCGCTGCGGCTGGCCGCGGACGGTGCGGACGTGGCGTTCACGTACCGGCAAGACGAGGAGAGTGCGGCCGCGACGGTCGAGCGGATCAAGGCGGCGGGGCGGCGGGCACTGGCCATGAAGGCCGACAACGCCGACCCCGGCGCGGTGGTGGCCGCGGTGGAGCGGACGGCGGAGGAGTTCGGCCGTCTGGACGTGCTGGTGAACAATGCGGCCGCGTTCGTGGTGGCACCGCTGGAGGAATGCGGACCCGACGAGTTCGACGGGGTCGTCGCCGCCAACGTGCGGGCGCCGTTCCTCGCGTCGCGGGCGGCGGCACGCGTGATGGGCGAGGGCGGACGGATCATCACCATCGGCAGCAACATGGCCGAACGGGTGGTGTTCCCCGGCTTCACGCTCTACTCGCTGAGCAAGACCGCGCTCATCGGGATGACGAAGGGACTGGCCCGCGAACTCGGGCCGCGGGGGATCACGGTGAACCTGGTCCACCCCGGGCCGACGGACACCGACGCGAACCCGGCGGACAGCGCGAACGCGGCCACCATCGCCGGGTTCACCGCGCTCGGCCGCTACGCGCGGCCGGAAGAGATCGCCTCGATGGTGGCCCATCTCGCCGGAGAGGGCGGGTACGTCACCGGCGCCGCCATCACCGTGGACGGCGGGTTCTCCGTCTGATCACCCGCCTCGCTCAACGCAGTGCGGCGATGAGCAGGCCCGCCCGGGGTTTCGGGGTGAAGTAGGTGCTCTTGCGCGGCATCGTCCGCCCCTGCTCGTGCACGGCCAGCACGTCGGCGAGGGGAACGGGCGCCAGGCGCAGCACGGCATCCACCCCCGGGCCCGGATCGTGCCCGTCGGGTACGGCCCGCACGTGCGGGCCTTCCGGGTCGATACCGAGCGCCTCGCGGATCAGTAGTTCTTCGACCACCGCGTGGTCGATCCGCGGGCGTTCGGCGGTGGCGGGCAGGTCGACTTCCAGCCCGCCCGCCACGGTCACCGTGCCGGGCCCGGCGGGCGGGGCCGGATCGTCCACCTCGCGGACGGTCAGGCCACGCTGCCGCCACGCCGCCGCCAGATCGCCGAGGCCGAGCCCGGTCCCGGCGAGCGCGCGGTGGATCGCGCCGACGCGGAGCTCCGGTCCGGCGGTGACCAGGGCGAGCAGCCCGGTGCCCGCCGCCGTCGCGGCGGCGACCCGGTGGTTGCCGTCCGCCACCAGCAGGGGCTGCCGCCGGACCGCCGCGAGCAGTTCCCCGTACTCGCTGAGCAGCCACAGCCGGTGCACCCGGCCACCGCGATCCCGGTGCCGGACGTCCGGCTCCCGCCCGGCCACCGCCTCGGCGGTGGCCCGCGTCAGCTCGTCCCCGCCACCGGCCGGGATGAGCATCGCCGCGCTGGTCGCCCGGCCCAGGCCGGCGAGCATCGCCGCCCGTTCCGCCACGATCTCCGGGTAGACCTGCTCGGTGTGCCGCACCTTGGCGTCCACCGCGGCCGGGTCGACAAGGCACAGCACCCCCAGGGCGGTGCCGTCGGGGCCGGTGGCCGAGTAGGCGGCCACCACGTCGCGCACGGGCCGGTAGTCCAGTGCGAGCAGGCGGTCGAGCGTGCGCCGGGCTTCGGGCAGTGCCTCGGTGAGGGTGCGGCCCGCGGCGCGCGCCCGGGGAGTGCGGTGCGGATGCTGGACCGCCAGCAGGCTGTCCCGGCCGTTCGCCAGCGCCGCGACCACCTCGGCGGGATCGGCGAACTCGTCGACGTCCGGACCGGGTACCGCGCCGGTGACCACCCAGCCCCGCGAGATCGCACGCGCCCACCCGGTCATGACCCGATCTTGCCGTATCCGGGCGGCGCGTGGTCAGTGGAAACGGGCGGTGATGGTGAGCAGCCAGCTCAGATCGGTGCCGGTGGCCACCTCGGAAGGATGCGAGCCGCGGCGGAACAGCCGTGCACCGGCGTCGCTCCCGCCCAGCGTCAGCGAGGAACCCCGCCGTCGCAGCCAGGTGCCTTCGCGCAGGGCGAGCACCGGCACGTCGTTCTCCTCCAGGAACTGCCCGATCCGCTCCTCCCGCGTCTCGCCCATGTGCGGGTCACCCGGGACCGGGTCGAGGTAGTGCGGGTTGATCTGGAACGGCACGAGCCCGCTCGCGTCGAACGCGGGCGGCTGCACGATCGGCATGTCGTTGGTGGTCCGGATGGTCGGGCAGGCGAGGTTCGTCCCCGCGCTCGATCCGATGTAGACGGTCCCGTTGGCCACCCGGCCGCGGATCAGCGCGAGCAGTTCGCGGGTGTAGAGCGCCCGCAGCAGGCGGAACGTGTTGCCGCCGCCGACGAACACCGCCTGTGCCGAGCGGAGCAGCCGGACCGGGTCCCCGGTGTGCAGTCCGACGACCTCGATGCCGAGCGGTGCCAGCGCCTCGGCCGCCTTCGCGGTGTAGGCGTCGTGGTCGGCCAGCGCGAACGGCACGAAGACCAGGCGGCGGACCCCGGCGAGCGTCTCCGTGAGGGTGTCCATGGCGTGCTCGAGGTAGCCCTGGCCCGGTGCGGTCGAGTTGGACAGCAACAGCAGGCGCATCACGGGAACCTTCCGGGTGACGGACGGCGGGGACGTCCGCCAATCCGGCATACCTACCACGAGGCCCGGTGACGGTGGCGAACGAAGTGAGCGTAACCACAGTGCTGCTGGCATGCTGGGCCCCATGTCGCTTCCCGATCTGCAGACCCCCTTCGGTGCGAAGGTGCTCGACCGCCTTCGCACCGAGACCGTCATCTGGTTCACCACGGTCGGCGCCGACGGCACCCCGCAGCCGAATCCGGTCTGGTTCCTGTGGGACGACGAGGGCTTCCTCGTGTTCAACCGGTCCGAGGCCAACCGCCTGACGCACCTGAGGCACCGGCCGCGCGTCTCGCTGAACTTCGACGGCAACGGCCGCGGCGGGGACATCGTGGTGTTCACCGGGACGGCCCGCCTGCTCCCGGACCACCCCCGGCCGCACGAGGTGCCCGCGTACCTGGAGAAGTACCGCGAAGACATGAACAGGATCAGCGGCAGCCCGGAGCGCTTCGGCGAGGCCTACCCCGTCGCCCTGCGCATCGACGTCACCCGCGTCCGCGGCTTCTAGCGGCACTTCCGGCCGGGCGTTCTTTCCTGTGCGGGGACCCCTCACGGCAGCGTCCGACGGGCAACCGCCCGAGGCGGTTCAGGGGGTGCGGTCGTCGAGGAGGTCGGCGGGGTGGGTGCCCAGGGCGTCGGCCATCCGGAAGAGCGTGTCGAGGGTGATGTTGCGGGGCGGGCGTTTGCGCGGATCCTGCCGTCGCGGGGGCTGGTCGAGCCGGGAGCGTTCGAGTTCGGCGACGACGGAACGGGACACGCCTGCCCGGTCGGCCAGCTCCTCCTGGCTGAGGTCCCGGTCGCGGCGGGTCCTGCGCACCCTCGTGGCGAGCGCGCGCAGCCGTGCGTCGAGCACCTCGTCCTGATCCTGTCCGGCCATCAACGGCGCAGCCTACCCCTTCCGGATATGCACGACAATTTGTCGCTTCTATGCTACTTTCGGTCGCATGAATGAAGAGTTCACCAAGCCCGGTTACCTGTACGAAGAGCTGGCCAAGCGACTCGCGGAGCGCATCGAGCGCGGCGAACTGGCGCCCCACAGCCCGCTGCCCTCGGAGGGCAGGCTCGCCCACGAGTACGGCGTATCGCTGGGCACGGCGAGACACGCCACGCGGCTGCTGCGCGACTGGGGCCTCGTGGTGACGATCCGGTCGAAGGGCACCTACGTGGCGCGGCGGGAACCCGCGCCACCACTGTGCCTGTGGAGTCCCTAGACGACCTGGCGGCAGAGGGTGCGCAGCACCTCGGCGTCCACAGTGGACGGCTCGGCGGCCAGCCAGCCGCCGATCTCGTGGACGAACTGGTCCGGGGTCATCGGCGCGACCGGGAGATCGAAGTCCTCCTCGGTGGTGATCTCGCCCGCCCGGCTGGGGTAGATGATCAACGCGCCGCGGATCTCCACCCCGGGCAGCAGGTCCCGGTAGGCCGCCATCGCGGCGGGCAGTCCGGTCGCGCCGCCCCGGAACAGGCGGTCGTCGCGCCACAACGTGCCGTCCTCGTCGGCGCCGTAACAGCCCGGCAGCCAGGTCTTCGACTCGATCAGCACGAGCCGGTGGCCGGCGAGCACCGCGTGGTCGATGTCGGCGAACACCGAACCGGGCAGCGCGAGCCCGTGGAAGATCCGCACGTTCGGCAGCCGGCCGAGGTACCGGGTGAGCAACTCGGCCGTCAGCCGCTCACCCCAGTGATCGGCCTCGGCGCCGGGACGGCCGTAGACCGCGACCTGCCCGAACTCCGCCACCAACTGCCGCCGGGCCTCGCGCACTCGCAGATGCCGCCGCACCAGCCATACCGCCACGGCCGTGGCGAACAGGAACCAGACGGTCACCAGCAGCCAGCCCGCCATCAGCGGCAGCACGACCAGCAGCAGCCAGGCGAGCAGGATGGCCGCCGGGGCGTGTCCCGGGGGCCTCGGCGAGGTGGGGCAGGCGGGTTCCCCGGCGCGGTGCCACCACGGGAGGGTGGCCGGATCGAGGCTGGGCACGTCCGCGACGAAAGCCGGGTCCTCGCCGAACTCCCGGGGCCGCCGCCGGGTCCGCACCGGGGAGCGCTGGAACCCCCGGTCGTAGGCCGCCCGGCGCCGCGGGTCGCTCAGCGTCTCGTAGGCCTCCCGAAGCCGGTGGAAGGCCAGGGGGGAACCACCCGCGTCCGGATGCATGGCGCGCGCCATGGCCCGGTACGCCGACTTGATCTCAGCCGCGGAGGCATCCTTGTCCACCCCGAGCAGCTCGTAGTAGCCGGCATCGTGCACGCGGTCACAATACAAGGGCGCGTTCACTGGCTAGAGTGACGCGATGGCAGGCACTCCCGCGGGCGAGCTCGCCCGGAAGCTCGGCGTCCGGACCGGCCGAATCGTGCTTCCCAGCGGGCTGTTGCTGATCTTCGCCGGGGCGGTGCTCTTCGTGTATCCGCCGCACAGCGGCCTGCTGGCGTTCCTGTTCGCCGTGCTCGGCGTGGCCGGGTTCGCGCTCGGCACGGCACGCCTCGCGGCCGCCCCGTGGTGGGCGCTGGGGGCCGCGGTGGCACTCGGCTTCCTGCTGTTCGCCGTGCTGACGGTGCCCGGCCGGGGGCTTGCGCTGCGGATGTTCGGCCACTCCGAAACCTGTCGGGTGGCGAGCCGCCGGGAGGTGGACACGACCTCGCGCTATCCCCGGTACGGCTTCGTGCACACCATCGACTGCCCCGGGGCGGGCACCCTGGTCATCCGCACGGATTCCGCCGACCGGCAACCGCTGGGCCCGGTCGAGGTTCTCGACGATCCCGGCGGCCCGCTGCAACCGGATTTCGCCGAACGCCACAACGCCGTCGTGGACTCGCTCCTCGTCGCCGCGGCGTTCGCGCTGACCGGTGCGGCGGTGCGCGTCGCCTGGCTCAGGTCAGCGAACCAGGGTCGGCGGGCACGTCGGCCGCGTGTTCCCGAAGCGCCGGAAGACTGACCACTTCCAGCGCCTTGGCGTGGGTCGAAGCCAGCACGACCGGCGGGGCCACGCCCGCCTCGTACGCCTCCAGCCAGCGGGCCGCGCACAGGCACCACCGGTCGCCCGGTCGAAGGCCGGGGAAGTCGAACTCGGCGCGCGGGGTCACCAGGTCGTTGCCGACCTGCTGCTGGTGCGCCAGGAACTCCCGGGTCACCACGGCGCACACCGTGTGGTTGCCGAGGTCGTCAGGACCGCTGTGGCAGCAGCCGTCGCGGTAGAACCCGGTGACGGGATCGGCACCGCACGGTTCCAGTTCGCCGCCCAGCACGTTGCGATCGTTCGTCATGCCTCCAGCCTGACAGCTTCGACCTGCCGTCGCTGCCAATCCCGCCGGTCCAGCGCGTATTCGACCTCGCCGTGTTCCGAGCCGTCGATCGCCTCGGGCCAGTACTGGTGAAAGGTCCGCACGAAATCGAGCCCCGCCTTCTCCATGACCCGGCGGGAAGCGGTGTTGACGGCCATCGTGTACGCGACCACGCGCTCCACGCCGAGTTCGGCGAAGCCCTTGTCGATCAGGGCGCGCGCTCCTTCGGTCGCATACCCCTGCCCCCAGGCGGCACGGCGGAGCCGGTAGCCGAGTTCGGTTCCGGCCGGGCAGGGCCGGAACTCGAACCAGCCGAGGAACTCGCCGGTCGCTCTGAGCTGCGCCGCCCAGTAGCCACCCGCGCACAGCTTCGGCAGGACCTCCCGCACGACGACCTCCCGGGGCGTCGGCTTCCCGCCGCTGAGGTAGCGCATCACCTCGGGGTCGCTGTCGAGTTCGGTGACGCGGTCGGCGTCGGCCCCGGTGAACGCCCGCAGCACGAGTCGTCCGGTCTCCAGGAAGATCTCCACGCATCGATTCTTCCCGGCGGCGGAAGTGATTTCCCGATGCGGCTCAGCGGTCGAGAACGCGATTCACCAGTGCACGCACGCTTGGCCAACGTCCCCAGGCCAGCAGGGCGCAGACCACCGCCAGCAGCGCCGGAGTGACCGCGTACGCCGGATCCGGCAGGACGAACAACTGGAAGTAGGTGGCCCCGAGGAGCAGGCCGACCAGCCCGAGCGCGGCCGCGCCGGTGAGCGCGGGGATCACCAGTCCGATCGCCCCGGCGAGTTCGAGCGCGCCGACGAGGTAGCGGAACCACTGGCCAGCACCGATCTCGTCGAAGATCTGCACGGCGTAGCTCTGCCCGGCCAGCTTCGGCAGCGCCGAGGCGATTCCGAGGAACAGTGCCAGCAGCACCTGGGTCACCCACAGGGTGATCGTCCGGGCGCGGGCGGTGGCGGTGCGGGACATCGTGGTCATCGCGGTTCTTCCTTCCAGGAGGGAAAACGCTGCTCATGGGTGGAGACTCCGCCCGCCGCGAAAATTCGCCGGTGATCCGCCGATGACTTTCCGCCGTCCGCCGGGTCTGTACAGGCGCAGTCGGACGAGGAGATGCTTATGACCATGACGGCGACCGAGCGGCCCGCGGGGGCGGACTTCCTCCGCCAGGCCGACCCTTACCGGCGCGAACTGCTCGCGCACTGCTACCGCATGCTCGGCTCGGTGCACGACGCCGAGGATCTGGTGCAGGAGACCTATCTGCGGGCCTGGCGCGCGTACGACCGCTTCGAGGGCCGGTCCTCGTTGCGCACCTGGCTCTACCGCATCGCGACGCGGGTTTGCCTGACCGCGCTGGAGGGCCGGGAGAAACGCCCGCTGCCCACCGGTCTCGGCGCGCCCGGGTCCCAGGCGGGCGATCCGCTGGTCGAGCGGGACGAGGTGCCGTGGCTGGAGCCGGTACCGGACGCGATGACGGGCGTGGAGAGCGGCGACCCGGCGGCGATCGTCACCTCCCGCGAGAGCATCCGGCTGGCCCTGATCGCCGCGCTGCAGTACCTGCCGCCGCGGCAGCGGGCCGTGCTGATCCTGCGGGACGTCCTGCAGTGGCGGGCCGCGGAGGTGGCGCAGGTGCTCGACACCACGACCACCGCGGTCAACAGCATCCTCCAGCGTGCGCGGGCCCAGCTCGACCAGACGGCCCCGCACGAGAACGAGGTCGTCGAACCGTCCGCCGCGGACCAGCGCGAGCTGCTGGAGAAGTTCGTGACCGCCTTCGAACGCAAGGACATCGCGGCGATGGTCGAGTTGTTCA
The DNA here is from genome assembly GCF_026802195.1 of Amycolatopsis cynarae. NCBI lineage: Bacteria > Bacillati > Actinomycetota > Actinomycetes > Pseudonocardiales > Pseudonocardiaceae > Amycolatopsis > Amycolatopsis cynarae. Next base: position 707,353 of record NZ_CP113836.1, read on the forward strand.
CCAAGGACGCGATCTGGGAGATGCCGCCGTTCACCGGCTGGTACCAGGGCGCGGAGAACATCGCCCGGCTCATCGACACGCAGTGCCCGGCGCAGGGGCCCGGTGACATGCGACTGGTGCCCCTCCGGGCGAACGGGCAGCCCGGGTTCGGGCTCTACCTGCGTGACGGGGAGGTGTACCGGCCGTTCAACATGCCGGTGCTCACGCTGTCGGCATCGGGGGTCGAGCACGTCACCTGCTTCTTCGACACGGGTTTGTTCACCCTGTTCGGCCTTCCCGAGACGCTGCCGGTCGCGGCGGCGCGATGACTCCCGGAGGCGCGGCGCTGGCCGGTGGGGCCGGCCTGCTCGAACGCGCGGTCACGTACTGCCTCGGCGCGGTGGCGCCGGCCACCCCCGAACTGCTGTCCCGGCCCACCCCCTGCGGCGACTGGGATCTGCGCGCACTGCTGACCCATCTGCACGACTCGCTGTCGGCGCTGGCCGAGGCGGCCGAGGGCGGGCGGATCGCCGGAGAGCCGGTGCCCGGTCCGGCCGGTGGCGATCCGGTGCGGGCGGTGCGGGCGGCGGCACGGAGAGTGCTAGGGGCCTGGGCCGCGGACGCCCGCGAGTCCGTCTCGGTGGGCGGGCTCTCGCTCACCGGTGTCCTGCTGACCGCGACCGGTGCGGTGGAGGTCGCGGTGCACGGCTGGGACGTGGCCAGGGCCTGTGGCCGTGACGACCCGATCCCGGAGCCGCTCGCGGAGGAACTCCTCGAACTGGTGTCGCTCGTACTGGACGACGCGGACCGGCCGGGCCGGTTCGGTGCACCGCTCGCGGTCCGGGGTGGAGCGGATGCGGGAGAGCGCCTGCTCGCCTTCCTCGGCCGGAGAGTCCGATGTGGACGGGAGTACGAAGAGGACGTTGCGTGATCCTGCCGACCGCGTGAGTTCCCTTGGAGTCTTTCCAAAGTACGGGTGCTGTGGGTAGGCTGACCTTGCCTGAGGGGAAGTTGAGGCCCATATCACGAGCCGCCGAACAGGGCCGGGACCTGGGATTTTGGCCCTGTAGGGGACTTTGGTCCCTTTTCGCGGGGACTTTGGCCCCTTCGTCCGCACCCGTGGGGCTGAAAACCTGTCGCTGACGTTTGATCAGCAAGACAGGAGACACCGTGACGGCGACCTCCCTGCCCCCGGTTGTTGTGCCTTCCCCGCGCAAGCGGGTACGGGGGGCGGCGTTAGTTCAACTGTTCCGCACCACCGATCACAAGCAGATCGGCGTGATGTACCTCATCGCGACGTTCGCCTTCTTCATGATCGGCGGCGCGATGGCCATGCTCATCCGCACCGAACTGGCCCGGCCGGGCCTGCAGTTCATGTCGAACGAGCAGTACAACCAGATGTTCACCATGCACGGCACGGTGATGCTGCTGCTGTACGCGACGCCGAGTGTGTTCGGGTTCGCCAACTTCGTGCTGCCGCTGCAGATCGGCGCGCCGGACGTGGCGTTCCCGCGGCTCAACGCCTTCTCGTTCTGGCTGTTCCTGTTCGGCGGGCTCACCATGCTGGCCGGCTTCCTCACGCCGGGCGGTGCCGCGGACTTCGGCTGGTTCGCCTACACGCCGCTGTCGGACGCCGTGCACACGCCGGGCGCGGGTGCGAACCTGTGGATCGTCGGCCTCGCCGTCGGTGGTCTCGGCACGATCCTGGGCGCGGTCAACATGATCACCACGATCGTCTGCCTGCGCGCCCCCGGGATGACGATGTGGCGGATGCCGGTGTTCACCTGGAACATCCTGATCACCAGCCTGCTGATCCTGGTCGTGTTCCCGATCCTGACCGCGGCCGGTGTCGGCCTGCTGGCGGACCGTCTGATCGGCGCGCACGTGTTCGACCCGGCCAACGGCGGGGTGACGCTGTGGCAGCACCTGTTCTGGTTCTTCGGCCACCCCGAGGTCTACATCCTGGCGCTGCCGTTCTTCGGGGTCGCCTCGGAGATCATCCCGGTGTTCGCCCGCAAGCCGATCTTCGGTTACAAGGGGCTGGTCTGGGCGACGCTGAGCATCGCGGGCCTGTCGGTTTCGGTGTGGGCGCACCACATGTACGCCACGGGCGCGGTGCTGCTGCCGTTCTTCTCCTTCATGACCTTCCTGATCGCGGTGCCGACCGGCGTCAAGTTCTTCAACTGGATCGGCACCATGTGGAAGGGCACGATGACCTTCGAGTCGCCGATGCTGTTCGTGATCGGCTTCCTGGTCACCTTCCTCTTCGGTGGCCTGACCGGTGTCATGCTGGCCGCGCCCGCGTTGGACTTCCACCTGTCGGACAGCTACTTCGTGGTGGCGCACTTCCACTACGTGCTCTACGGCACGATCGCCTTCGCGACGTTCGCCGGTGTCTACTTCTGGTTCCCCAAGATCACCGGCCGGATGATGGACGAAACGCTGGCCAAGGTCCACTTCTGGACCACGTTCATCGGGTTCCACATGACGTTCCTGGTGCAGCACTGGCTGGGCAACGAGGGCATGCCGCGCCGCTACGCCGACTACCTCGAGTCCGACGGTTTCACCACGCTGAACACGATTTCGACGATCGGTGCCTACATCCTGGGCGTGTCGACCCTGCCGTTCATCTACAACGTGTTCAAGAGCTACCGCTACGGCGAAGTCGTGACGGTGGACGACCCGTGGGGCTACGGCAACTCGCTGGAGTGGGCCACCTCGTGCCCGCCGCCGCGGCACAACTTCACCGAGCTGCCCCGCATCCGGTCCGAGCGGCCCGCCTTCGAACTGCACTACCCGCACATGATCGAACGGATGCGGTCCGAAGCCGACATCACCTTCACCGGTAAGCCGAAGGCGCACAACGTCGCCGCCGATGCCGGGAAACCGGCGGTGGAAGCCGGCAAGGACAACTGAAAGCCACCTGGCGAAGGGGTCCCTCGTGTCCGAAAAGGACTACGGGGGACTCCGTCGCATGGGGGGCGGCGCAGATCATCGAACGGGGAGACAACGATGGAGATGCGGGAACTGCGGTCGAAGCTGATCGCCTGGGCGGGGCGGCGCTACCTCGAGGTGAAGCAGCGGCGGGGCGGTGACACGTCGACCCTGTCCCTGCTGCCGGAAGAAAGCCTGATGCCGTTGCGGCGTAACGGTCTCGACCCGGTGACCGACCTCGCGAGGGTGCGCGAGAGCGAACCCGTCAGCCGGGTGAAGCTACCCCTGGGGCTGCGCGCCTGGCTGGTCACCGGCTACGAGGAGGCCAGGACCGTACTGTCCTCGTCGGACAGGTTCAGCAACGACTACACGAACCTGGTCGGCAAGGCGGGGCTGGGGGCGAACCAGAACCCCGGCGGTCTCGGCTTCGCCGACCCGCCGGACCACACCCGCCTGCGGAAGCTGCTGACCCCGGAGTTCACCATGCGCCGGTTGCGCAGGCTCGGCCCGCGCATCGACGAGATCATCGCCGACCAGCTGGACGCCATGGCGGCCGCGGACGGTCCGGTGGATCTGGTGAAGGACTTCGCGCTGCCCATCCCGTCCCTGGTGGTGGCCGAACTGCTCGGCGTGACCTATGAGGACCGGGACCTGTTCCAGCGGCTGAGCACCGTCCGCTTCGACCTGTTCGCCGGGGCTGGCGCCTCCTTCGGCGCGGTGTCGGAATCACTGTCCTATGTGCTCGAGCTCGTGCGGAGACAGCGCGAGGCGCCGGGTGAAGGACTGCTCGGCTCGATCATCACCGAGCACGGCGACGAAGTCACCGACACCGAACTCGCCGGCCTGGTGGACGGTGTGCTGGTCGGTGGGCTGGAAACCACGGTGAGCATGCTGGCGCTGGGCGCCATCGTGCTGCTGGAGAACCGCGAACACTTCGAGCTGGTGCGTGAGCGCGACGACGCGATCGAGGACTTCGTCGAAGAACTGCTGCGCTATCTCACCGTGGTGCAGGTCGCCTTCCCGCGCTTCGCCCGCGAAGACGTGACCGTGGGGGAGGTGCGGATTCGCAAGGGCGACATCGTTTTCGTGTCGTTGAGCGGGGCGAATCGTGACGGGGTGCTCGGCGCGGACGCCGAGCGGTTCGACCCGGCCAGGGGCGCGACCCAGCACCTCGCCTTCGGCTGGGGCGTGCACCGGTGCGTCGGTGCGGAGCTGGGGAGAATGGAACTGCGGGCCGCCTATCCGGCGCTGGTGCGCCGGTTCCCGAAGCTGCGGCTCGCGGTTCCGGCCGGAGAACTGCCCTACCGCCAGACCTCGGTGGTGTTCGGGATCGACTTCCTGCCGGTCCACACGAACTGAGCCGTGCTGGACTGGCGCCAACAAGCGGCCCTCACGGCCGTTGTGGTCCGAGCTTCAGCGGTACCAGCGGAAGCGCCAGGTGGCGAGTACCGCCGGTACCACGGCGACGAGGACGACGCCGCTCACCAGCATCACCGCCGACGAGACCAGTGCGCCGAGCAGCAGGGACAGCAGGCCACCCGCGAACGAGGCGAGCATGGCGCCGAGGACGATGACGAAGTCCGCCGAGGCGGCGGGCCTGCCGGTGGACAGCAGGCGCGCGAGCGCGGGGTCCTCTTTGGTCAGTTGTCGTTGGATTTCGGCCAGCTGGCGGGTTTCTTCGCGGAAGTCCATGTCTCTCTATCCGGCGGCGGTGAGGAGGCCGTAGTGGCCGTCGTAGCGGAGATACAGGACACTGCCGCGTCCGGTGGCGGTGTCCTGGAAGAAACGGTGGGGCATTTCGGTGTCGTCCAGCCGTTCGGCGGCCTGTTCCGGGGTGAGTTCCGGCACGCCGTGCACGTTGATGGTCCACGGTAGAGCCGCGCCCTGCGGGGGTTGGAGACCGGAAAGCCGGGCCAGCCGGTAGCCGGTGGGACCGATCCGGTAGACGAGGCTGTCCTGACCGGTTTCGGCGTCGACGAACAGGTGGAAGTCGTAGTCCCGCACGTCCATGGCGAGCGCGGCCTCGTCGGGAGTCGCGGTCTGGAGGGGAAACTGCTTGCGCCGCACGATTTTCCGGCGTGCCGGTGACACGGTGCACAGCGGCGCGGGATGGCTCTGGCGGTAGGCGTCGGGCCACGGCCGCGGCGTCGAGGGATCGTCCAAACGAGCCTGGTGCTGGCACAGGCGGGCGCGAAGAAGTGTTGCCGCTTCAGGGAAGAACGGCGCGGCCACCTGAGCGCGCAGCGCGCGCCCGTCCAGCGTCAGGTTGATCTGGGCGAGCGCGGGCCGCGGTGTGCTGTTCTGGCGGAAGGTGGTGAGCCGCACCCGGAGCCCTTCGACCGTTCCGGGTAGGCGCCGGACGAAGGCTTCGATCTGCCGCTCGACCTGGTCACGCGCCCTGGCGAGGATCTCGCCCGAAGTTTCCACCGCGATGTCCGTACCCGACATCCACCGTCCCTTTCACCGCTTCCCGCGCGGAAATTCTCGCGATCCGAAGTGGAGGGCGGAAGGGCACAAAGTCCCTTCGGGAACGTGGCCTGGACCTCAGGTCACGCAGTGTCTCCGGGCACTGACGACGCGGGACTGTCCCGGCCGGCCATGGCTGTGAGGGGCCCCTCACAGCCATTTCGACTGTGAGGGGCCCCTCACGGCTTGCCCTAACCACCTTGGCGTGGCTTCACTGTCACGGAGCGGCGAGCGCCTCGGTCGGCGCCAGCCGCGCGGCCCGGACGGCCGGGTAGAGCCCGGCGAGCGCGCCGATGACCAGGGTGGCGCCGAGCCCGCCCGCCATCACCCACGGCGGCAGATCGATCAGCCAGGACCGGCTCATCGCGTATCCGATGGTGACGAGAGCGCCCAGTGCCACCCCGCCGAGCCCGCCGAGGGCGGACAGCAGGAGGGATTCGGCCAGGAACTGCACCAGGATCTGGCCCCGGGTCGCCCCGAGGGAGCGGCGCAGCCCGATCTCGGTCCGGCGTTCGAGCACGGAGATCACCATCGTGTTGGCGACGCCGACCCCGCCGACGAGCAGGGCGACCGCGCCCAGGCCGACGAGCAGTCCGGTGAACGCCTTGCCGGTGGCCTCGCGTGCGGCGAGCGCGTCGGACGGGCGGGACACCGCCACCTCCGTCGGCGACTTCGGGTTCGCCGTCGCGCCCAGCACGGCGCGGACCGCTTCGACGGCCGAATCCAGCGATCGCGTGTAGATGGCGGTGGGGTGACCGTCGAAGGCGAGGTAGTCCTTCGCGGCGGTCCACCCGACCAGTGCGGAGGAGTCCAGTTCCGGCACCAGCGCGACCGGTGCGAGGATGCCGCCGACGGTGAACCACCGTCCGCCGAGGTAGACCTGGGTGCCGGAGGTGCCGATGCCCAGCCGCCGGGCCGTGGCGGAACCGAGCACCACGACGGGGTAGCGCTCGGTGGCGGCGTTGAGCCAGGCACCGTCGGCGAGGGTCGCGCCCACCGTGTTCAGCAGGCCGAGTTGTGCGGCCCGCACGGTGATCCCGTTGCTTTGCACCGCGGGGATCCTGTCCGTGCGGTACACCTTGGGGTTGGCGAGCCTTCCCTCCGCGGCGACCTTCTCGATCGGTTTGATCCGGGAGATCATCCCGACCGATTCGTCCGGCAGCGTGGCGTCGGTACCGCCCAGGGTCTGGCCGGGCCGCACGGTGAGCAGGTTGGTGCCGAGCGCGGCGAGCGTGCGGTCCAGATCCGCCCGGCTCGACGCGGAAATACCCACCACGGCGGTCATCGCGGCGATTCCGATCGCGATCCCGAGCGCGGACAGGAAGGCCCGCAGAGGGCGGGTGCGCAGCCCGCTGCCGCCCACGCGCAGCAGATCGCCCGGCCGCAGGCGGGCCGGGGACAGGGAACCTCCGTCTGGGTTCGTCACGACCGCACCTCTCCGTCCCGCACGGCGACCTGTCGCGGCAGGGACGCCGCCATCTCGCGGTCATGCGTGATGATCACGACGGTGGTGCCCGCGTAGTGCAACTCCCACAACAGCTCCAGCACACCGGCCCCGGACGCCGAGTCCAGGTTTCCCGTGGGCTCGTCGGCCAGCAGAAGCGCCGGATCACCGGCCACCGCGCGGGCGATCGCGACGCGCTGGCGTTCCCCGCCGGACAGTTCGTGCGGCCGGTGGTCCAGCCGGTGCCCGAGACCGACGCGGGTCAGCGTGTCCTTCGCGCGCTTCCGCCGTTGAGGTCTCGGCGTGCCCCCGTAGAGCAGTCCCTCGGCAACGTTGTCCACAGCGGACAGTCCGGGCGAAAGGTGGAACTGCTGGAAGACGAACCCGATGCGGCGCGCCCGCAACGCGGAGAGCTGCCGGTCCGACAGCCGCGCCACGTCGTGCCCGTCGATCAGGACGGTGCCGGTCGAGGGCCGGTCCAGGGTACCGATCACGTGCAGCAGGGTGGACTTCCCGGAGCCCGAAGGTCCCACGATGGCCACGAGTTCGCCGTAGGAGACCGACAGGCCGACCCCGCGCAGGGCGGCCACGCCCCCCGGATACTCCTTGGTGACCTGGTTCAGTTCGATCACCGCGTTCATGACGGGGTCCCCACCGTCATGCCCTCGGCCAGGCCCGCCCCCGACACCTCGACCCGCCCGCCGCCGAACAGCCCGGTCCGCACCGCGATCATCCGGGTGGTTCCCCCTTCGACGACCTGCACGCCGTACCCGCCTTCGGCGAGCGCGAGCAGCGCCGTGACCGGCACGGTCAGCACGTTCTCCCGCTGGGAGGCGGTGAAGTCGACGTCGATCGAGGCCGCGTCGAGCCCGTCCAGTGCCTTCGGGTCGTCGGGCGTCACCGTGATGCGGATCTTCGTGCTGGCCGAGGAGGAATCCCCGCCCTGTCCGCTCCCGCCGGAACCGCCGCTGCCGCTGCCACTGCCGCTCGTGTCGACCACGGTCTCGGTCCTGGTGATCCGGGCCGGGCAGGTCCTGCCGTCCGGTCGTTTCACCGTCACCGCCGCGTCCTTCACCGCGAGCTGCTGCTGGGCCGTGGAAACCTCCACTGTGACCACGGGAGTGGTGCCGGTGTAGGTGTAGAGCGCACCGTTGGGCTGGGCCGCGTCACCGACTTCGGTCTTCAGCGTGTCCACCCGCACCGGCCCGGCCGCGTAAACCACGCGCCCCAGGTCCACGGTGCCGGTCTGCGGCAGTCCCAGCGATTTCTGCCAGCTCTTCACCGCGGCCGCGGTCGAATCGGTGTACTCGTCGTCCACGGTGAAACCGGTGTAGCCCAGCGCACGGAGGTTCTCTTCGAACTCCTTCACGTCCGAACCCTCGGTGCCGACCGACAGCGCGCGGTACGACGGCAGGGTGCCGTACAGCAGCACCACCGGCAGATCGTCTACTTTGTATGCCGTCTTGCCACGAGTGACGGTGGAACCGGCCAGGGGAAGCGCGGTGATCGTCCCGTTGAGACGGTTGTTCAGCGTAACCGTGTCGCCATGGCTCAGCTCTCCGCTTTCCGTCTGCGTGTCCACCAGCGTCTGCCGGGTCACCTTCGCGGTGCCCGGGGGAAGGGCGGTGCGGGCTCCTCCGGCGTCCCTGCCGCCACCCGGTACGAGGGCGGTGACGGTGACCGCGGCCCCGGCGAGGAGGACCGCCGCCGTCGCGGCCACGAGCAGGGCCCGTTTCCGGCGCCGGGTCATCCGTTGCCGCCCGGCTGCGCGCCCACCGTGCCCGTGCCGTGTTGCGGTGCGTACTGGTCGCATTTCTGCTGGGCCGCGACGAACTTGGGATCCTGCGGGTTGATCCCGGACTTCTCGTCGAAGGCCAGGCCCTTGTCGGTGGGGTCGGGGAAGTTCGGGAACCCGTTCTCCCGCATGCACTGCGCGACCTTGCGGAGCTGTTCCTGGGTTTCGGGGTCGACGGTCTTGCCGTTCCCGGTGATGGTCGGCGCGTACTGCTTGCACTTCTCCTGCGCCGTCCGCATCTGCTCCTTGGTGGCCATGCCCTCCGTGATCACCGGCGGCTGCCCGTCCACCGGATCCGCCACGTTCACGCCGTTCTCCCGCATACAGCGGACGAACTTCAGCATCTTGTCCTGGTCGCTGCCCGTGCTGGTGCCGCTGGGGGTGGCGGTGGCGGTTCCGCCTGCCGTCGCGATGCCCGAACCGTCACCGGAACCACCGCACGCGGCGACGGTCAGTGTCAACAGCAGAGCCGGGAGCAATGCCGTCCTGAGGCGCGTCCTGGGGCGCATGTCGTTCTCCTCCTCCGGTGCCGGAACGGTTCCGGCGCCGGAGCCGAGTACAGCCGGGACGACCTATCCCGGCCGTCACCGGAAATGGTGACGCTGGTTTGACGTCACCGTGGGTGATCATGGCGGTATGCGGATTCTGGTGGTCGAGGACGAGGTGCTGCTGGCGGAGGCCGTGGCGGAGGGGCTGCGGCAGGCCGCGCACGCCGTGGACGTCGTGCACGACGGGGCTGCGGCGCTGGAGCGCGTCGGGGTCAACGACTACGACGTGGTGGTCCTCGATCGCGATCTGCCGGTCGTGCACGGCGACGAGGTGTGCCGCCGGATGACCGGACAGGGCGGCTCGACGCGGGTGCTGATGCTCACCGCGGCCGCCGGGATCGACGATCGCGTCGCCGGGCTCGCGCTGGGCGCGGACGACTACCTGCCGAAGCCGTTCGCCCTCCGCGAGCTGGTCGCGCGGGTGGCCGCGCTGGGGCGGCGGGCGCGGCCCGCGGTGCCGCCGGTGCTGGAGCGCTCCGGCATCCGCCTGGACCCCCATCGCCGTGAGGTGTACCGCGACGGCCGTTACGTTCCTTTGTCCCGCAAGGAGTTCGCCGTTCTCGCGGAACTGCTGCGGGCCGAGGGCACCGCGGTCTCGGCCGAACAACTTTTGGAGAAGGCGTGGGACGAGCACATCGACCCGTTCACCCACGTGGTCCGGATGGCCATTCTCAAGCTTCGGCGCAAGCTCGGCGATCCGCCCGTGGTGCTGACCGAGCCGGGAGTGGGGTACCGGATCCCATGACGCGCCGATGGCCGAGACAGACCCTGCGCACCCGCCTGACGCTGATCTACGGCGGGCTCTTCCTGCTCGCCGGAGTGGTGCTGCTGGCGGTCACGTATTTCCTGGTCGCCCGCCAGCTCCCGGGCACGGGAGGCACCAGTGCCGGACACGTCCGGCTCTATCAGGAGGATCCGGCGAGCCCTGCCCTGGGTCCGCCGCCGCTGTCGGCGAACCCGGCCTTCGTTCAGGACCTGATCCAGCAAACGCGGGACAGCGCGTTGCGCAGTCTGCTGACCCAGGGCGGGATCGCGCTGGCCGTGGTGGGCGCCGCGGCGGTACTGGCGGGCTGGGTGGTCGCGGGCCGGGCGCTGCGACCGCTGCACCGGGTCACCGAGACGGCACGGCGGATCGCCGAAGCCCCGGCGGCCGACCGCGGTCTGCACGAGCGCATCGGCCTGGACGGCCCACGGGACGAGATCAAGGAACTGGCCGACACCTTCGACGTGATGCTGACCCGCCTCGACCAGTCCTTCGACGGGCAGCAGCGGTTCATCGCCAACGCCTCCCACGAGCTGCGTACTCCGCTGACGCTCAACCGGACCCTCTTGGAGGTGGCGCTCGCCGCGGAGTCGGTGACGCCGGAACTCGACCAGCTCGGGACCACCCTGCTCGCTGTCAACGCACGCCACGAACAGCTGATCGAGGGCCTGCTGCTGCTCGCGAGGTCCGAACGCGAGGTGCTCGACCGGTCCTATGTGGACCTCGCGGACGTCGTCGAGCACGTCGTGGACCAGACTCCCACCGGCGAGGTCTCCCTCCGGGTGGAGGCCGCCGAGGCACCCACCACCGGTGATCCCGTACTGCTGGAACGGCTGGTGCAGAACCTGGTGGAAAACGGGGTCCGGCACAACCTCGCCGAACGCGGCTGGGTGCGGGTGACGAGCGGCGTCCGGGACGAGCTGGCCGTCGTGACCGTGACCAACAGCGGGTCCGTCGTGCCCCGCTACGAGATCCCGGGCCTGTTCGAGCCGTTCCGCCGGTTCGGCGCCGACCGGGTCGCCCCCCGGCCCGGGGTGGGTCTTGGCCTGTCGATCGTCCGGGCGGTCGCCCGCGCCCACGGCGGCGACGTGCGGGCGGAGCCGCGGGACGAGGGCGGTCTCGTTGTCACGGTCACGCTCCCGTTGGCCGTCACCGACGGAGTCGCCGAGGCCTGATCGGCACCTTCACGTCAGAGGACCGATCAGGCCGTTGCGGCGGAGGATCCAGATCGCCCGCACGGTCTGGTAGCCGCGCCATTCCAGAGTGGACGCCGGGGAGTAGCTGTCGAAGTCGACGGGCCAGCCGCCGTCGTCCTGTTGCAGCCCGGCGATCCGCCGCAGGTCGGCCTGGACGACTTCGGGCGCGAACAACTCCCGCGCCGGGCCCGGCAGCGGGGAAAAGTCGAGGGGACGCATCAGCTCTTCTTCGCGGCCTCCTTCGACGTGCAGGTGCCCGTCCGCCGGAACGTGCTGCCGCAGCCGGTCCAGTGCCTCGGCCGCCTCCGGATACCGGTCGTGAGCGAGGTCGAGGAACCGCACGGCGAAGGCCAGCACGAGCGCGTGCGGCCGGGAATCGAGGGCGCGGATCGCGGACAGGCAGTATTCGCCGATCCGGTCCAGCCATGGGTGCGCCGCCACGGCGGGGTCGTGCGCCGCGACCCGCAGCGCGTTCTCCGCGACGATCGCGGAGATCTGCAGGGAGGACACTTGCGGATCGGCGCCGGTCCAGAACGGCGCACAGCCCACCGGACTGATCACCGGCAGCGCGAACGGCAACCCGCCGTCGGGCAGCGTCACCGAGGCGAGCCAGTCGCACAACTGCACCGCGCGCGGGCTGGTCACCGGCGCGACGTCGGCGAGCGCCTCGAACGCGTGGAGTGCGGGGCCGGGCTGGCTCTCCGGGGATCGCAGATCGGGCTCCAGGCCCCAGCCGAACCCGCCGTCCGGGTTGCGGTACGCCTCCAGTGCGGCGAGCGTGGCCTCCGGGTCGCCCCGGCCCACCACGTGCCGGAACCGGTGGCGGTCGAGGAGGCGGGCGTGCCGGGTGAGGAACGCCTCGGCCGCGGCAAGGTCGACAGCAGTTTCTACGGACATGCCCTCAGCATGCTGCCTGCCCGCACCCCCGTCTTGTACAAATCGGACCCCCACCGCGCCGGGGCACGACCGTGAAGGGTCCCTTCACAGCACTATTGACCAGGGTCCCGGCAAAGTCCGGTCGGCTCGGGTCCGCCGGCGAGTCCCACGCTGGAGCCGGGGCGGGATGCCCTGAAGGTCGCCTTCAGGGTCATCAACGCCCTCAAGGTCACCTTGAGGGCACCCTCTGGTCCCGGAAGTGCCGTTCCCCTGTCGAAAGAACGCCAAGATCCCGGCGCAAGCCCGGTGCCCTGCTCATCCAGACCGAAGGTGGGACACAAGCGCCAGAGGGTGGGACTCGCGCGGCGGAGCGACACGAGCTAGCGGGGGATGGCGTAGCGCTGGAGCCACTGGTCGTCGGAACGGGGGGAGGGGCCGAACTCGGTGAGCGCGTCGTCGGCCATCGTGCTGATCACTTCGCGGAGTTCGAGCCGGTCGAGCCAGGCGCGGTGGAGAGCCTGCTCGCCGTAGATCGCGCCCGCGATGTTGCCCGCGATCGAACCCGTGGAGTCGCTGTCGCCGTTGTGGTTGATCGCCACCAGCTGCGCACTGCTGAGATCCTGGGTGCTCAGCACGGAGTAGACGCCGATGGCGAGCGCGGTCTCGCCGACGTTGCCGCCGCCGAGTGAGGCGACCTTTTCCGGGGTGGGCGGCCCCTGCTCGGCGAGCCGGAGCGCCTGTTCCAGACACGCCACGGTCTCCTCGTGCCCGTCCCAGCCCCGCAGCAGGTGCCGGGCCAGATCGATCGCCGCGCCCAGTTCGCCCCCGCGGACGAGCTGGCCGACGATCACCGCGAACGCCCCGGCGGGCAGGTAGCCGCTCGGGTGGCTGTGGGTCAGTGCGGCGCTCGCGGCGCCCACCGCGAACACCTCCGCCGGGGCCTCCGACCACAGCGCGACCGGCGCGGCGCGCATGACGCCGCCGCAGCCCTTGGAGTTGTTGACGGTATGGGTGAACGTGGCGCGCTCGCCCGTGCGTGCGTACTCCTTGAGCGCGAAGAAGCAGGTCGCGCCCGGCGCCCTGCGGTGGAACAGCTCGCGGTGGTCCAGCAGCCAGCCGCCGGGCCGTTCACTGGTCTCGTGCGGTCCGCGGGCCCGCTCCCACGGCGTGCCCTGGGTGTGCAGCCAACGCTGGTAGGAGAGCTGGAGTTCCTGGTGCACGTCGGACGGTCTGCCGGTGCGGCGGGCGATGTTCGCCCGGATCATCGCGTCGCAGGTGAACAGCGTCATCTGCGTGTCGTCGGTGATCGTGCCGATGCCGTCGTAGGCGGGAATGAAGTCGACCAGACCGGCCGGGGTGGTCCGCTCGCGGATGCGTTCGATGGTGTCGTTCTCGATCGGCGCGCCGAGCGCGTCCGCGACCGCGCCCGCGAGCATGCTGCCGCGCCAGCGATGCGGCTGGATCGGCCCGGTCGCCACCGGCCCACTGGGCGCAGCAGTCACAGCAGTCACAGCAGTCACAGCAGGAACAGCGGGCGCTTCCGCGAGCGGCGGTACGGCGGGAGGCTGCGCGGGCCCGGGGGCATCGAGAAAGTTCCCCGGCGAGCGCACGGTGGTCGAGGCGGCGCCCACCGAGGGCGCGAACAACGAGTCCTCGGGCGGCTCCACCGGATTCCGCGTGAGGAACCGCTTGCCGTCGGAGTCGAGTCCGATGAACAGCTCCACCCGGTGCACCGAAACCGGTGGCGTCAGCGGCCAGGGGCCGCTGTCGACCTTCTTCTGCCCCTCCAGCAGCCGTTTGAGCGTGGCGAGATCGTTGTCGCTGATCCAATGGTCGCCGGCCATGCGTGCGGGCGCTCCTCCCCGTCGTTTTCCGTCACATTCGTTCCCGTACTCAGCCCGCGGGATAGCGCTTTCGCCATTCCTTGCGTTCGGACCCGCTTTCCCGCCAGATGCCGTGCCGGGCGAAGCTGAGGTAGATGTCCTCGGCCATGTTCTCCACCAGGCCGAGTTTGCCGAGTTGCCGGACCCATGGACCCGGCAGGCCCGCCACTCCGTGCCGCGCGCCGACCAGCGCGCCGGTCAGCGCCCCGGTGAGCGGCCGGTTCCCCGAGTGGTTCACCGCCACGGTCAGCGCGGGCGGCGGGAAGATCTGCTTCCAGGTGTCCCCCTGGTCGAGAAAGGCCACCGAGTTGTACGGCACGAACCAGCCTTCGGGTACGCGCCGCACCGCGTTCCGGTCGATCCGGACGGGGTTCGGGCTCTGTGCGTGGACCTCGCGCAGCCACTGGTCGACCTTGGCTACCGCTTCAGCCGCTTCCACTACTTGATCCTTTCACGGCCGTGCGCGGCACCGGCCGGTGCGGCGGGCACGGTGAGATGTCTGATGTGGACGGACGAGGTGGCCGGGTGGCGGAGGGTCGTTCGCGTGCTCGGCGGCATCGTGCGCGGCTTCGGCCTGCCAGCTTTCCGGCGTATGGTAGTCGAGCTCGAAGATCACCCCGGTCTCCGGTTCCCGCCATCGCGCGGTGATGCCCTGCCCATCGCCGCCGTCGAGCCAGCCGTTCCGGAGCTCCACCGGTTCGTAGCCCGCCGCGGCGAGCCGGGACTGGAGTTCCCGCACCTCGGCGGTGTAGTCCTCGGTGGGCAGGGAGAGGCTGTACCGGATGGCGCCGGGAATCTCGCGCAGCGCCTTCAGCGGGTCGAGTCCGTCCTCGGCCGCCAGCCTTTCCGCGAGCTCCTGCTTGATCCGGTCGGCGGGCCCGAGTTCGTGTTCCGGATCTTCGAACCGGGCCCCCGGGATGTCCCGGGCCAGTTCGTGCAACCGGCACCGGATACCGCCCGTGCCGTCGGTGTCGGTCTTTGCCGTGCGCGGCCTCCTCGACGAGCGGCAGGAAGGCGTCCACCAGCCGGTTGACCTCGGGGGAGAGCTGGTCACCGTCACGCAGATCGCGGCCGTCCGGCGGGAAAAGGCGCGGAGTGTCCGCGATGACGAATACCGCAGGGTGGCGGAGGAATCCCGCGCTGACCGCGGTCTTCACCATCTTCGTCATGCTCGACGCGATCGAGTACAAGATGATGGGCCTGAGCATGGCCGTCGCGGTACTCGTCGACGCCACGGTCGTCCGCGGAGTCCTGCTCCCCGCCGCATTGACGCTGGTGGCGCCGGGCACCGCGGCGGCCGGAGCATCACGCCACCGTCTGAGGGTGGCTCGCCGCGAGTCGTCGACCCCCACGGTGAAACGGGACACCGCGAAGAGGGCCAACGGCCATCGAACAGTGTGGGCCCGGTGGGACTCGAACCCACACTGGCACGGACCTAAACCGTGTGCCTCTGCCAATTGGGCTACGGGCCCGACCTGTGCAGCCTAGCGTCTCGCTCCCGGCGGGCTTGGGGCGTGGCTGCTACGGGCGGGTAGGCGCGGTGATTTACGGTGGTGCCCTGCCAAGGTGAGGAGGACTGGTGGCCCGCGACCCCGACACCATCGAGCGCGAGATCGAGCAGGCCCGCAAGGCGCTCGCGTCGACGTTGGATCAGTTGAGCGAGAAGGCCGACCCGAAACGGCTGGCCGAGTCGGCGAAGACCAGCGTGCTGGCCAAGCTCGAGGAGCCGAAGGTGAAGTACCCGCTCATCGGTGCCGGCGTGCTCATCGCCGCACTGCTGGTGCGCAAGCTCTTCCGCTGAAAGCCGTGAAGGGTCCCTTCACAGCCGATATGGCCGTGAAGGGACCCTCCACGGCTCATCTCGGCCCGGTCAACGCCCGGCAGCGGCGGTGCGCCTCGGCTTGGGCTTGGTGAGGGCGTCGCCGATGTCGGTGGTCAGCTTGGCCTTCGCGGCCCTCGTGACCTTCGGCTTTTCCTGGTCGTCCTGCGGCTGGGCGGGAACCTGCGCCGCCGGGGCGGACTCGGGGATCTCGAGCGGGGCGGTCTCCGGGAGGGTCAGCCGCGCGCTCATGTAGGCCGCGGTGAACTCCAGAGCGCTGCCGTTGAGCAGGTGCACGACCGTCGCCCCCTTGGCCTCGGCACCCAGTTCCTCGACGAGTTGATCGACGCTGTCCCGCGCCGCGATGATGCCTGGTGCGCGCCCCGTCAGGGTCCTGCCCCCGCCCGCGACCGTGACCGTCCAGTCGTCGTCTTCCTGGACGTAGATCGCCGTGATCGGTTCCGCCATCTCTTCCACCCCTGCCACTGGCCTCGTTGCTCCGCTGGGGGAGCGCGTGCGACACGTACCCGCACAACACCGATCAGGTTAACCCGATAGGGCGTATCCGCAGGGCCGTTCGCCGACTTTCGTCGCCCTCTATCGATACCCCATTACGACTCTAGGTGACAAGCCACGGGCAGAAATGTGCTCTGCGTGACGGTGCGCGGTGCAAATGCACGTGCATCCGGCAAGTTACCGCCCGGTGTTCACCGCGCGCGGTCGCGAAGACTGGCCCAGAGCAGGTCCATCGCCGCGTCGGTAGCCCATTCGGGTGTGACGTCCTCATGCCGTTCGCACCAGATGGCCAGGCGTTCGCACGCCCCGACGACGAATTCGGCCGCCGCTTCCACCCGAAGGGGGGATCCGAGGTCGAAATAGCCGTCCATCAGCTTCGCGATCAGATCCGTCTGCTGCTGACGAGTGGCCTCGATCTCATCCGAGGCGGTGGTGGTGCCGATCAACATCATTTCGTTCCGCAGCAGGGACCACGCCTGCCGGTGTTCGCGGATGTAGCGGAAGAACGCGAGGAGTCCACTGTGCAGGGCCTCCTGGGCCGAGGCGGCCCCGATCACCGCCCGCTCGGTCACCTCGCGCAGTTCCGTCCTCGACTGGGCGATGCAGGCGGCGAGGAGCCCCTCCTTGGAGCGGAAATACTCGTAGAGCATCGGCTTCGACACACCGACCCGTTCGGCGATCTCGTCCATCGATGCCGCCAGGTAGCCGTGTTCGGCGAACACGGCCTCGGCGACCTGGATCATCTGCCGTTCCCGCTCCGCGCGCGGCATGCGTTTCCGGGGACTCGAGGTGCTCACTCGATTCAGTCTACCCAAGGTAACCTACTTAAAGTAAGGTGGACTCACGGTAACACCCATGTTCGGGTGCTCACCGGAATCGGCCGATCACGGAGGACAGACAATGGGCGAGCGGACTGAGGCGGGCGTGGTCATCGTCGGCACCGGGTTCTCGGGGCTCGGCATGGCCATCCAGCTGCGCAAACAGGGGCGTGACGACTTCGTCATCCTGGAGAAGGCCCAGGACGTCGGCGGCACCTGGCGGGACAACACCTATCCCGGCTGCGCCTGCGACATCCAGTCGCACATGTATTCGTTCTCCTTCGAACAGAACCCGCACTGGACGCGGTCCTTCTCACCCCAGCCCGAGATCTGGGAGTACCTGCGGGGCGTTGCCCGCAAGTACGACCTGTACCGCTTCATCCGGTTCGGCCAGGAGATGACCGGTGCCCGCTGGGACACCGACGAGCACCGCTGGCACGTCGCCACGAGGGGCGGCGACGAGTTCGTGGGGCGCTTCCTGGTCAACGGGGTGGGTGCGCTGCACCTGCCCCAGATCCCGGAGCTGACCGGGATCGAGGACTTCCAGGGTGAGAAGTTCCATTCGGCCGAGTGGAACCACGACTTCGACCTGCGCGGCAAGCGGGTCGCGGTCGTGGGCACCGGGGCCAGTGCGATCCAGTTCGTCCCGCAGATCGCCCGCGAGGTCGAACAGTTGACGCTGTTCCAGCGCACGCCGCCGTGGGTGCTGCCCAAGCCCGACCACGCCATGCCGGAGTGGGCGCGGAGCCTGTTCGAGAAGGTCCCTGGCGTGCAACGGATCTACCGGGACGCGCTGTACTGGATGCTGGAGGCCCGCGCGATCGGTTTCAACGGCCAGCCGTGGGTGATGCGCCTGGCGCAGAAGCTGGCCAAGGCCAACATCGACCGCAACATCCCCGATCCCGTGCTGCGCCGCAAACTCACCCCGGACTACACCATGGGCTGTAAGCGCGTCCTGATCTCCAACGACTACTACCCGGCTCTGGCCAGGGACAACGTGGACGTGAACACCTCCGGGGTGGCGCAGGTGCGCGCGCACGGCGTGGTCGACGGGGCCGGTGTGGAGCATCGGGTGGACGCGATCATCTTCGGCACCGGCTTCCACGTCACCGACGCCTTCGACAACCTCGACATCATCGGCGAGGGTGGACGCAACCTGTCGAAGGAATGGGCGGCCGAAGGGATGCGGACCCACCTCGGCATCACCGTGTCCGGCTTCCCCAACCTGTTCTTCCTGCTCGGCCCGAACACCGGACTGGGGCACAACTCGGTGGTCTTCATGATCGAGTCGCAGATCCGCTACATAGCGGAAGCCATCGGACTGGTGGAGGGGTCCCGCGCGGGCGGTCTCGTGCCGCGCCCGGACGTGCAGGAACGGTTCAACGACGAGATCCAGCGCAAGCTGAACCGGGGTGTGTGGACCCAGGGCGGCTGCAAGAGCTGGTACCTCGACGCCAAGGGCGTGAACCGCACCGTCTGGCCCGGATTCACCTGGCGCTACTGGATGGCGACCCGCAAGCTCCGCCCGGCCGACTTCGAACTCGTCGGCACGAAGGCTGGTTGAGTCGGCTCTACTCGCCGGGGCCCGCCTCTTCCGGCCGCTGGAGGCGGGCCAGGAGTTCGGGGGCGGGGAGACCGCACAGTTCGGCCATGCGCTCGATCGCGGGCCGGTCGAGCTGGACCTCCCGCGGGGTGCCCGGCTGGCGCAGCCGGTCTTCGGCCCATCGGCGCAACGGCAGCAGTTCGGGCCGGGAGTCGGCGACGACCTCCGCCAGGTCGAGCCGCACCCGGCCGGGCTCGTCGGAGAACACCCGCCGGTGCACCCGCGCCAGCAGGTCCTGGGGCAGCTCGTCCATCGCGAGGCACAGTTCTACCAGCCGCACCACCGAGCACTGCCGCGTGCCCAGTTCGTAGGTCGCCAGCGTCTGGAGCGAGATGTCGCTTTGCAGGTGCTGGTTCAGTTCCTTGCGCGTCCACCCTCGCCGCCGGCGGAGCTTGCGGAGTTCCTCCCCCAGAACCCGCTGGTAGCGGTCGCTGTCGATGTGCACTCCTCGTCCCCTGCCTTGACCCTGCGCGGTGCCGTTGCCCGGCGCCGGCAGGTCCGGTCGAACTTCAGCGATTCCCACAGGTATGTAAGTCGCTGAGCGGCCTGCTCTTACGCGACTTCGGCGGACTCGTTGAAGTTGTTCTGGAGGATTAGGTCGTTCGGCCTAACGGGACGAGGTTAATCGGAGTAGCTAGTTCACGCAGGTGATGCCGTCGGCGGTGATCGGTTTGTCGTCCCCGGAGGGGGCCGGTGCGGCGTTCGACGTGGGGGCACCGGCGACCTGCTGGGCCGGTGCGGTGGGGCCGGAGTAGTCGCTGCCGACGACCACGACCACACGCCCGGCGGGGATCGAGGTGTCCAGTTGCAGCGTGGCCGGCGAGCCCAGCGCGTCGGCCACGCTCTGTGCCGCGTCCTTGGCGCCGGAGGGATAACGGATGGTGGTGCGGGTGACACGGCCCGTGGCGTTGCCGGTCTCGCCGCCGGTGAAGCCCTTCCCAGTCAGCACCTGGGACACGGTGTTCGCCAAACCCTGCTTGGCCGTTCCGTTGTGGACGTCCACAGTGGTGCCCGCGTTCGGGTTGGGCGCGGCGGAGGCGGGCTGGCCCGCCACCGCGGTCTGGCCCTGCACGAACTGCCGCACCTGCGCCGGGTCCACCTTGATGGCCGAGCCGTCCTCGGGCGTGTTGTAGTCCACGTCCTGCACCGGAATGGTCTCGAACTCCAGTTTCCCGCCGGTGAGGCCCTTCATCTGCTGGGCGAAGCCCAGGATGTCCCAGCCCTGGTTGAGCACCACGGACTTCTTGATCGCGTCGATGAGGTCGCTCAGTTTGGACGGATCGGCCAGTGTGCCCGCGGACAGCACCTTCTGCGCCATCCCGGCCATGAACACCTGCTGGCGCACCACGCGGTCGAGGTCGCCGCGCGGCAGCCCGTGGCGCTGACGCACGAACTCGAGCGCCTCGATCCCGGAGATGGTGTGCCTGCCCTTGGTGAAATTCGCCCCCGAGTACGAGTCGTTGACGTTGTCCTTCAGGCAGACGTCGACGCCGCCGATGGCCTTCGTGATCTCGGAGAAGCCGAGCAGGTTGATCGACGCGTAGTTGTCGATGGACGAGCCGGTGAGCTGCTCTACCGTGGCGATGAGGGTTTGGGCCCCGGCCTGCGCGCTTTTGACCTCGACGTCCCGTGAATCCTTGTCGCCGGAGTTCAGCAGCCGCTTGCGTTCGGCCGCCTTTCCGCGCGCGTAGGCGGAATTGATCTTGTGCTTGCCGAAGCCGGGGATGGTCACGTAGGAGTCGCGGGGCAGCGAGATCGCGACGGCTTTGCTGCCGTCGTTGGGGATGTGCACCATGATCAGCGTGTCGGTGTTCTCCTCGCCGTCGGAGACCCCGGCCCGCAGGTCATCGAGAAGCTGCTGGGGCAGCGGGTTGCCCTGCGCGTCGGTCCGGCTGTCCATGCCGACCAGCAGGATGTCGCGGGCCCCGTCCGCGGGCCGGTCCCCGCTGATCACGTCGGCCGTGGTGAGGCCGCTGACCAGGCCCTGCATCGCGGCCCAGGCGTAGCCGGTCAGGCTGATCACCAGCAGCGAGACCAGACCCAGCACGATCTTGATACCGCGGCGGCGGTGGCGCGGCGGGGGCGGCGGAGCCGGGCGGCGGGAGGCCGGGATGGGGCGCCGCTCGGTGCGGGTCACGGCGGGCTTGGCGGGTCCTGCCCGCCGGGCCGCACCCGCGCGTTGCGCATCCGTGGGGCGTCCCTGCCGCGGGGGCGCGGGACGGCGAGGCCCACGCTCGTTCCGTGGCGGATACTCCACGCCGACGTCTCCCTTCCCCGATTACAGGCCCACCGGGTGCTCACAGGTAAGACGTCCGTCCCGTGGCACCGGTTGCCGTAGCGTCGCATACCGGCGGGTAAAGGTGGTTCACAACACCCGGTTAACGGTTTTCGATCACCGTTCTGGCTGGTAGGAGGGCACCGGCCGCGCAGAGGAGCGCGAAGACCGCGGTCGCCCCGTTGACGGCGACGGTGACCACTTCCCCGTGGTACCCGTCGGCCGCCTCCAGTAGCGGCGGGACGCAGGCCATCGCGGTGACCACCCAGGTGCTCGCCGCGGCGCTCGCCCCGGTTCGCACCGCGTGCAGCAGGAACACCCCGAGCAGCAGCTGGATCAGGTTCTGGATTGGGTCCAGCGGCAGGCCGAGCAGGGTCTGCCCGCCGTCACCACCGAACCGGGTGAGCGCGAAGCCGAACAGCCCGATGGTGGCGAACCCGGTGCCCAGCGCCGTCGCGGCGTGGGCGAGCCAGCCACTCGGCCGGTGGTGGTGCCAGGGGACGTGCCCGTCCCCGTGGCGCTCGAACCACCAGAACACCAGCAGCGCGGGTACCGCCAGCAGGCCCAGCGCCACCAGGGTGCGCGGGCCGAGGAGCCAGGCCAGCGTGGCGGCGGGCCGGGACACGATGGTCACCAGCAGCAGCATCGCGGCGAGGAACGCGAGGTAGAGGCTCATGGGCGCGCGCAGCGCGAACCGGACGGGCACGGCGAGCGCCCTGCGGCGGGTCAGCCGGGCCAGTGGCCGGGCGAACAGGCCCAGCAGGCCCAGTTGGACCATGCCGAGCAGCAGCACGGGCAGGGCCGGAGCGGCCAGCGCGGGCAGGGCGCCGGGGGTGTCGATCAGTGTGGGGGAGAACCCGCCCGCGGTGGTGAGCAGGACCAGCCCGGCCAGGCCCGCCACCACCCCGGTGGCCAGGCGGGCGGGACGGCGGAGGGGCAGGCCGCCGAAGGCGACCTGCTGGGCGAGCAGTGCCAGCGCGAACACGGCCAGGTAACGCGGGACCGGCGAGCTCACCCAGCTCGCGGTGAGCTCCGCCGACAGCAGGAAGACCAGCAGGCCCAGCCGGGTGAGCACGGCCGCCCGCCGGTGCAGGGCCAGCATGACCGGGGTCGCCACGACGGTCAGCAGGTAGACGCCGAGCAGCCACAGCGGGTGCAGGGCGAGGCGGACGACGGCGGCATTGGTGCCATCGGGGATGCCGAGGAGCTCCAGTGCCAGCGGGACCGCCGAGGCGACCACCACGAAGATCAGCGCGGGCCGCAGCACCCTGCTGGCCCGGTGCGCCAGGTACTGGCGGTAGCCGCCGCCCGCGCCGGTGACCGCCTGCCAGCCCGCGGCGTTGGCCCGGCCGCCGGCGAAGAAGAACAGCGGCGCGAGCTGGACCAGCCAGGTGAACGGCGCCAGCGCCCCCTCGCTCGCCCCGGCCCAGCGTGCGAGTGCGATCAGGGACTCGCCCAGCGTCAGCAGGATCAGGCAGGCCGCGCAGAGCGTCATCCACAGCGAGGTGAAGGCCGGTCGGGTCCCGGGCGCCGGTGCCGGTTCGGGTGCCTTGTCCGAGGCCGGACGCGTCCGGCGACGGGTGTGCCAGCCCCGCAGCCGCAGTACGAGCAGGCAGCCGATCACCGCGATCCCGGCCAGCATCGGCCCGATCGGGTCGCCGACCGGCGGCCCCCACCGCTGGTGCCAGGAGTTGACCACGAGGCCGGCGGTGTAGAGCGACGCGACGAGTTGGCAGGTGTGCGGTGAGCCGTTCGGGTTGATCCGGCACATCGCGTGCATGTCGGCGGACAGCCGGGCGTCGAGCGAGGCGCGTGCCGACGAGGGCAGCGGTTGGCCCACCTTGTCCGCGTACCGGAGCAGGTCGTAACCGAGATCGTGTGCCTTGCACGGCACGCTGTAGTCCCACTCGGTGTTGTCGTCGCCCCAGGGCGCGGAACACCCGCCGTCGACGTGCACCGCCCGTACCGTTCCGTCACGGCCGGGGATCGCGCCGGGAACGATGCCGGTGACCTGGGTGAAGTCGGCGGGCAGGAGGCTCAGCGCGGTCGCCTGGGGGCCGGGGTGGACGAGCGCGTCGATGGCCCGCTGGGCCGCCGCGGCGCCGCCGGTCAGCGCGCCCTGGTCCGGCGGGGCGGTGGGGCGTGAGGCGACGAACCCGAAACCGAGCAGGGCCAGGGTCAGGGCGAGCAGCCAGGCGGAGGTCGACAGCGGCCGTCGTGAGCTCGGGGACTCGGCGCGGGTGATCATGGGCTCCAGGGTGTCAGGGGCGGCGGCGGTCTCCTAGGGGGAAATCCCCCGGGTCGGGTGGCACCCTAATGCCCCCACGGTCGGTAACCTGACCCCCTTTGCCGACACGGTGGTGGCAGCGGGGGCTCTTTGCTCCGAATGATTCGAAGCAAAGAGCCCCCGCTGCGAACACTTCCTCAGGCGAGGGGAAGCGGGCTGGGCCTGACCTCGGCCAGCCGGACCTGGTTGCGGCCGCCCTCCTTGGCCTCGTAGACGGCGGCGTCGGCGGCCTGCATGAGGGTCTGGAGCGTGTCGCCGTGGTCGGGGTACACCGCCACCCCGATCGAGGCCGTGCGATCGAACACGGTGATCTTGTCGCCCCGCTTGTTGGTGGTGGCGATCCGGAGCTGGGCCACGGCGGCGCGGATCCGCTCGGCGGCCCCGGTCGCCGCCGCCTGGTCGGCGTCCGGCAGCAGCACCAGGAACTCCTCCCCGCCGAAGCGGCCGACCACGTCGCTGGGCCGCGTGACCTCGTTGAGCAGCTGGGCCAGGTTCCGCAGTACGTCGTCCCCCGCCGGGTGCCCGAAGGTGTCGTTGATCCACTTGAAGTGGTCGAGGTCGATCATCAGCACCCCCAGCCGGTCGTCGGACTTCGTCGCCCTGGCCAGTGCCCGCTCCGCGGACTCGGTCCAGCCCCGCATGTTGAACACCTGGGTCTTCGGGTCGGTGCGCACGTCGTCCTGCAGTTGCTCGAGCTCGGCCAGCCGGTTGAACACCACGGTGACCACGGCCATGATCGCCACCGTCGGGGGCAGGACCACGAGCAGGATCGCGGTGACCGCGCCGAGGCCGATCGTGATCGCCTCCAGCAGGTTGTCGGCCCTGCTGCCGAGCACGCTCCGCACGGTCGGTTTCGTCTGCGACGCCAGGCTCAGAATGCTGCTGACGTAGAGGATCTGGACCGTCTCGAAGACCAGGCCGGCCACCACGAGTTTGCCGAACTCGGTCAGTGAGGAGACCGCGGACAAAGCCTCCCAGTGCCGTCCGCCGAGGGCGAGGAACACCGAATGGGCCACCGTCGCGGCCAGCATATGGGTTATTGACGAAAACACGAAGTTGTGCGCGGGGCGCCGGGCGACGAACCAGTGCTGGATCCGAATAAGCAGTACCAGCAGTACCGTCAGCGGGGCCGGCAGAATAATCGCGGCCGGGAAGACCCAAACCGCGGTGAGGTCGATGAGTACCGTCCGCACCCGATTTCGGCGGCGCTCTTCCTGGCGCCGGGTCAACTGGATGTGGACCGTCGCGCCGGCCGTGAGAATCGCGAACCGCAGCCAATCGGGAACGCCCGGCACGGGCGTGGTCGAGAATGCCACGGCGAACCAGGCAAACGCCAGCAACTCGGCGCAGACCAGGAATGCGATGAATCGCTTGGGCCGCCGCCACAATGCCCAATTGCGCGGGCGAAATGAGCGAAGCGTGCCCGGAGAATCACTCGTCGTGTCCGTCTCCGGGGGCAGGTCTCCGGCGGGTTTTGTCGTCACGCGGACCGTGCCGCCGGTGCCCTGGTCGTCCGTGCCGGCCGTTTGGCCGGGGAGCGTCGGCGATCCCCGCCTGGAGGGGAGCGGTGGCAATGGTTCACCTTCTCTCGACGAGCCCTGCCGCGGCGGGGTAACTTTGCTGTGCCCGGAACGACGCCGGGTGCTTTCCTTCAACAGGTATCATCCCACCGCATGTGAAGTGTCTGTAGCCGAGGACCTCGGTGTGCCGGCACTTCACCACTGAGTACGAGCACCGATCGGAGGTGTTCTCCTTGTCGAACCGTGACTTCTGACCCCGACGCATGCGCCCTTGTTTGTTTGTCGCAGAATGGAGGTGGCTCGCCGTGGCGAACCGCGACTTCTGATCCCGCGTCCCTGGAATGTGTTGCTTTTACCGCCGGTAAGGAGGAGTTCTTCATGTCGAACCGTGACTTCTGAGACCGTCCCGCAGCTGGTGCTTTGTTTGCCCGTCCGCCCGGAGGTGACCGCCATGTCGAACCGTGACTTCTGATGCCGCTGTTGCCAGTGGTGTTCGTGTCGCTACCGATGGAGGTGTTGTTCGTGACCAACCGCGACTTCTGATCGGCCGTGTTGTCCGTTTGTTTCCCGCGAAAAAACAGGGGGTGACTGGTTGTGGCCAACCGTGACTTCTGAACCGATCGGCCGTTCGGCCGAGAAGACTGCTCATACCGCCGTAGCCGTTTCGGCGGCCGCTCGTTGCAGCCGCGCCCACGACACCGCGAGGGGGATGCCGAGCAGGACCCCCGCCGCGCCCGCGATGGTGATGGCCGTCGTGGCCGAACCCAGCCACTGCGCGACCACACCGCCCAGCGCCACGCCCAGCCCCTGGGCCACGCGCAGCCCCGTCCGGTAGACACCGCCGGCGCCGCCTCGTAGCTCGTTGGGGACCCAGGTGATGAACGAGGCGCCCACGGTGACGATGTACGCCCCGGCGGCTCCCGCCGCCGCGAGGGCGACCAACGCCAGCAGCAGGTCCGGTCGCACGGAGAAGACGAGCAGGATCGCGGCCGGGACGAGGGCGAGCACGCCCAGCGCCCGCCGCCGCGCCTCCGCCGACACGTAGCGGGACATCAGGAACACCCCGATCACGAAACCCAGAGGGTCCGCGGCCAGCAGCCAGCCCACGGCCTGGTCCGGCGCGCCGATCTCCCGCGCCAGCGGAGCCACCAGGCCCTCCGGGATCACCGCGAGTCCCACCAGCCAGGACAGCCCGAGCAGCACGCGCAGCCGCGGCTGCCCCGCCACCCACCGGATCGCGCCGAACCAGCTGCCGCTCCCGTCGCCGGGCGCGGGCCGCGACCGCACCCACTGGTGCAGCGCCGTCGCGCTGATCGCGAAGGTGGCCGCGTCGATCGCCAGCGCCCACGACGGCCCGGCCGCGGTGACCAGGAAGCCGCCGCCCGCCAGCCCCAGCAGCATCGCCGTGTTGGTGGTGATGCCGCGAATGTCCTGGCTGCGAAGGTAGAGCTCGTCGTCGGTGAAGATCTCCCTGGTCAGGGCGTTCTGTGCGGCGTTGGCCGGTGCGCCGGCGAGCCGTGCCAGCACGACCAGGCCACACAGCGGCGCCAGCGGCATGCCCGGTATGGCCATGACCGCCACGAACACCGCCTGGGCCGCGGCCGTCGCGACCAGCACACCGCGGCGGGGGAAACGGTCGGCCAGCTGCGCCAGGCCGAGTCCGCCCGCGAGCGCGGGCAGGAAGGTCAGTGCGTAGGCGATCGCCGACAGCAGCGCCGAGCCCGTTCGGTGGTAGACGACGAGGGAGAGCGCGACCGTGGTGAGCTGGTCGCCGAAGGTCGACTGTGCTTCGGCGAGCCAGACGGCGCGGAACTCGCTGTTCGCCAGTGCCGACCGCATCGATGGCCGGGGTTGTGTCTTGACCAACTCGCTACCTCCCCCCTCCTCGCGTGACGCGGGGCGCCACGCATTCTGTCGTCTGCCGCGGGGTACCGGGTACGGGCACTCACCCAGACGGCAGGAAAGACAACAGACAGTATGCCGCTTACAGCGCGGAAGCGGACCGTTACACGATGGTTTGGCACCATCCGGTCGTAGCACCCTCACCTCCCGCTACGACGAACGGCGGATAGCGGCGAGTCCCGCTGACCCGCCCGCGGGTATGTCCCGCTGATCAAGCCTCACTCGTTCGGCGCAGCGAGCTGACCATTCGTCGCGTTCGCCCGGGGGCGGTCCCCGCCGGGGCGAACACTGGTGCCAGGGCCAGCGGGAGCCGTCGAGTGACCGCGTCGGAGCTGGCCGGTGGGGAGACGGGATGAGCAGTCAGCCTGCGGGTCTGAAGGACCGCGCGGTGGTGGTGACCGGGGCCGGGCGCGGCCTCGGGGAGGCGTTCGCGGTGCACCTGGCCCAGGCCGGGGCCAGGGTGGTGGTCAACGACATCGACGCCGGCCTGGCCGGGCGCACCGCGGAGAACATCCGGCGGTACGGCGGTCAGGCGGTGGCCAGCGGGCACGACGTGGCCGATCCGGAGCAGGCGCAGGCGATCGTCGACCTGTGCGTCGGCGAGTTCGGCGGGATCGACGGGCTGGTCAACAACGCGGGACTGAACTACGAGGCCCTGCCCTGGCAGGAGGAGCCGGGGCGGATCCGCGAACTGGTCGGGGTGAACGTGCTGGGCCCCATCTACACCGGCGTCGCCGCGGTGAAGGCGATGAAGGCGCAGGGCCGCGGCGGCGCCCTCGTCAACGTCTCCTCCGGCGCTTCGCTCGGGCAGCGCAAGCTGGGGGTGTACTCGGCGAGCAAGGGGGCAGTCGCCTCACTGACCTACTCCTGGGCACTCGACCTCGAAGAGGAGGGCATCCGGGTCAACGCGATCTGCCCGCTCGCGCACACCCGGATGGTGTGGAAGTCGGAGCGGTCCCTGCGCAACTGCCCGCCCGACCGCACGCCTTCGAGAATCGCGCCGCTGGTGCTGTTCCTGCTCTCCGACGACGCCGAGGGCATCACCGGCCAGGTCGTGCGCTGCAACGGGCCGCAGTTGCACATCGTCGGGCAGCCGTATCTGAAGGCGCCCATCCTGGAGCGCGACAACTGGGACACCGAAACCGTCCGCCGTGCCTTCGACGAGGTGTTCGGCGCGCACCTGGAGCCCTACGGCCTGGAAAAGCGCGTCCCGCCGAGGCTGCGGAAGTGGACCCAGACCCCCCTCCGCTCGGCCTGACCACTGGCCTGGGCGTGCCCGTGAAGGGCCCCTTCACAGTCGATTCGACCGTGAAGGGGCCTTTCACGGCCCTCACGAGGTGGGGTACAGGGCGGAGATCTCGGCGTCGTAGCGGCTGTGGATGACGCGACGCTTGAGTTTCAGCGTAGGGGTGACCTCGCCGGACTCCGGGGTCCACGGCCGCGTGATCACCTGGTAGCGCTTGACCTGCTCGACCCGCGCCAGGCGGCTGTTCGCGGCTTCGACGGCGGCTTCGATCTCCGCCCGTACCGCCGGATGGGACGCGAGCACCGCCACGTCGCCGCCTTCGATGCCCCGCGCTGCCGCCCAGCCGGGCAGGATCTCGTCGTCCAGCACGATCAGCGCGCTCACGTACGGGCGGTCGTTGCCGATCGCGATCGCCTGGCCGATCAGCGGGTGCTCCTTGAGCAGGCCTTCGATCCGGGTCGGCGCGATGTTCTTGCCGCCCGAGGTGATGATCAGCTCCTTCTTCCGGTCGGTGATCCGGACGAACCCGTCGGCGTCGATCGCGCCGATGTCGCCGGTGGCGTACCAGCCCTCGTCGTCGGTCGCCGGTTCGATCGAGCCGTCCTCCTGCAGGTAGCCGAGGAAGAGCAACGGACCCCGGACCAGCAGTTCCCCGTCCTCGGCGACCTTGACCTCCGTGTCGGCGACCGGCCGCCCGACGGTGCCGGCGCGGAACGCCGCGGCGCTGTTCGTGGTCACCGCCCCCGTGGTCTCCGACAGACCCCACACCTCGTGGATTTCGACGCCGAGCCCGGCCATGAAATACAGCACTTCCACCGGCAGCGCGGCGGCCCCACTGGAGCAGAAGGACAGCCGGTCCAGGCCGAGCAGCGCCCGGATCGGCGCGAGGACGGTGCGGTCGGTCTCGGTGATCCGCTCGGCCAGTTCGGTGGGCACCTCCTCGCCCGCGTCGCGCAACTTGTAGCCCTGCTGCAGCAGTTCGTTGGCTTCGAGCAGTGTGGTGCGCCGTTCTTCCGGCACGGTCGCCAGCATGGTCTTCAGCCCGGCGACCATCTTCTCCCACACGCGGGGCACCCCGAAGAAGCCCTGGGGATGGACCCGGCCGAGCGCGCCGGCGATCCCGGCCGGGTCGGCGAGCGTGTGCACGTGCCCGGCGTAGACGATCGGCATGTAGATCGAGATCTCGCGCTCGGCGATGTGGGCCAGCGGCAGGTAGGCGATGTTGCTCGGGTGCAGCGGCGCGTCGTGCTCGGTGAGCACCGCGTACGCCTCGTGGATGACGTTGTGGTGCGACAGCACCACGCCCTTGGGCTCGCCGGTGGTGCCCGAGGTGTAGATCATCGACAGCGGGTCGTCCGGCCGGACGGCTTCCACCGCGCGCTCGAAGACGGTGGGGTCGGACTCGTGCAGTTCGGCCCCGCGGCGGCGCAGGTCCGCCAGGCTGACGAACCGGTCGTCGCCCTCGGGCATCGCGTCGGCGTCGATCACCACGATGCGGCGCAGCGCGGGCAGGTCGTCGAGGACCTGCTCCCAGCGCTTCAGTTCGCTCGCGCCGTGCAGCACCACCACCGGCGCCGCGCTGTGCCGCGCGACGTAGCGGATCTGGTCGGGGCTGAGCGTCGCGTAGGCGGTGCAGGAGATGGCGGCGAGGTGTGCCGCGGCGAGGTCCGCGATGAGGTGCTCGGGACAACTGGGCGCCATGATCAGCATCCGGTCGTGGGCGCCGAGGCCGAGGTCCGCGAGCCCGCGCGCGACGGCCGCGATCTCGTTCCGCAGTTCGGCCCAGGTCAGGGTGGGCTCGCCCGCCGCGTCCAGCGAGGTCAGCGCGGGCAGGTCCCCGTATTCGGTGGCGTTGCGCCGCAGTAGCTTGACGACGGTCTGGCCTTCGGCCAGGGCTGCGACGGACTGCTGGTGGGTCATCATTGGCCTCCTGGAGCGACTGTCCCGCCCGACCGGGCCTACTCTATGTGACTGGCGACACAGGGCGGTAGTCCGGTCGAGGAAGGGGAGTGCGATGTCGTTCGCGACGGAGGCGGCCGAGCTCGACGCCCGGGACCCGTTGAGCGGCAAGCGAGCCGAGTTCGACCTGGAGCCCGGACTGTCCTATCTGGACGGCAACTCGCTCGGCGCTCCGCCACGCACGGTAGCGACCCGCCTCGAGGAGGTCATCCGGAAGCAGTGGGGCGGCCGGCTGATCCGCTCCTGGAACGAAGGCTGGTGGAGCGCACCGGAACGCGTCGGCGACCGGATCGCGCCGCTGATCGGCGCGGCGCCCGGCCAGGTCGTGGTCGGCGACGCGACGAGCGTGAACGTGTTCAAGGCCGTGGTGGCGGCGGTGCGCCTGAACCCCGGCCGCCCCGAAATCCTGCTCGACGCCGGGACCTTCCCCAGCGACGGATACATCGTCGACAGCGCGGCGCGGCTCACCGGCCACGCGGTACGGCGCGTGGCGCCGTCGGAAATGGCCGGGGCGGTGACCGAGCGGACCGCGGTCGCGGTGGTCAACCACGTCGACTACCGGACGGGGCGGCTGCACGACCTGCCGGGCATCACGGCCGCGCTGCACGCGGCCGGCGCACTCGCCGTATGGGATCTGTGTCACAGCGTCGGCGCCGTGCCCGTGGGGCTCGACGCGGCCGGGGTGGACCTGGCCGTCGGCTGCACCTACAAATTCCTCAACGGCGGCCCCGGTGCCCCGTCCTTCTTCTACGTTCCGGCCCGGTACCACGACCGGTTGGACCAGCCGCTGACCGGCTGGGCAGGCCATGCCGACCCGTTCGGGATGGCCGAGGAGTACGCGGTGGCGCCCGGTGTCAGCCGGGCCCGCACCGGCACCCCGGACATCCTGTCCATGCTGGCCCTGGACGCGGCGCTGGACGTCTGGGAGGACGTGACGATCGAGCAGGTGTGCGAGAAGGGCCTCGCGCTGGGCGACTTCTTCCTGCGCTGCCTCGACGGGCTGGTGCCCGGCGCCGAGATCGTGACGCCTCGTGATCACGAGCGCGGGAACCAGATCTCGGTGCGGTGGCCGGATGCCGGGCGCGTGATGGGCCTGCTGACCGAGCGTGGCGTCATCGGCGACTTCCGGCCGCCGGACGTGCTCCGGTTCGGCCTGGCCGCCCTGTACGTCCGCTACCGCGACGTCCTGCGGGCCGCCGAAGAGCTGGCCGCGCAGGCGTAGGCCCTGCCTCCGCCGGGCGAGTCCCACGCTCGTGCGCCCGTTCCCCTGTCGAACAACTGCCGTGAGGGGTCCCCTCACGGTCGTATCGGCTGTGAACGGACCCCTCACGGCACGACATTCATCCAGGCGGCCGGGGTAGCGGGGAGGTGTGGGAGTCGCCGCCCCGGCCTTTCCCCCGGCCGTAGCGACCGTGGCGACCGGGGAACCTGGATGCCTGCGTGCAGGCTTTTCCACCATCGCCCGTGGCGGCCGTCCGGACCAGGGTCCAACGGCCCTGTTCGGCCCGGCCTTCGGTAACCGTTCGGACCGCGACCACCCTGCCGCAACCGGCAAGCCTGACGGGTGCGGGCTAAGAAACGATGGGCAGGGGGTTGCGCACGGCCTGCGCGACTCCGTCGCTCGTCCGTGCGGCCGCGACCCGATCCGGGCTCGGGGTGCCGTAGAGGGTGGTGCGCTGCCGCAGTGGCCTCCCGAGCGGGGCCACCATCGACTCCAGTTCGCTGATGGTCTTGTACGAGCCGTTGGCGGCGCCCGCCATGCGGCTGATCGTCTCCTCCATCAGCGTGCCGCCGAGGTCGTTCACCCCGCCCCGCAGCACCGCGCGGCAGGTCTCTTCGCCGAGTTTGACCCACGAGCACTGGATGTTGTCGATCAGGCCGTGCAGCAGCAGCCGGGCCAGCGCGTGGACCGCGCGGTTCTCCCGCACCGTCGTGCCGGGGCGGGCGAGCCCCGCCAGGTAGATCGGCGCGTTCTGGTGGATGAACGGCAGCAGCACGAACTCGGTGAATCCGCGGCGGCCGTCGCGTTCCAGTGCCCGGCGCTGCAGGTTCGCGATCAGCTTGAGGTGCCCCACCCAGTGGGCCGGGGTGTCGACGTGCCCGTACATCATCGTCGAGGTCGTCGGGATGCCCAGTTCGTGCGCGGTGGTGATCACCTCGACCCAGCTGGAGGTGGGCAGTTTGCCCTTGGTGAGCACCCAGCGCACGTCGTCGTCGAGGATCTCGGCGGCCGTGCCGGGCAGGGAGTCCACTCCGGACTCCTTGGCCCGCGCCAGCCAGTCCCGAATGGACAGATTGGTCCGTGAGGCGCCGTTGACGACCTCCATCGGGCTGTAGGAGTGCAGGTGGATGTCCGGCTGTCGTCGTTTGACCTCGCGAGCCAGGTCGAAGTACGCGGTGCCGGGCAGATCCGGGTGGATGCCGCCCTGCATGCAGATCTCCGTCGCGCCCGCCTCCCATGCCTGGTCCACGCGGTCGCCGACCTGGGACAGGGACAGGGTGTAGGCGTCGGCGTCGGTGCGGCGCTGCGCGAAGGCGCAGAACCGGCAGCCGGTGTAGCAGACGTTGGTGAAATTGATGTTCCGGGTGACCACGAAGGTCACGTCGTCGCCGACCGCGTCCCGGCGCAGCCCGTCGGCGATCTCCGCCAGCGCGTCGAGTTCGGCGCCGTCGGCGTGCAGCAGTGCGAGAGCGTCCTCATCGGACAGACCGGCGGGGTCGGCCTCCGCACGGCGCAGCGCGGCCGCGATGTCCGCGTCCATCCGGCGCGGCGCCGTCGGCACGTTCGCGGCGACCTCGTTCCAGTCGCCGTACACCGAGTCGAAGTCGCTGCGCCGGTCGCCCGTGCGGCCCACCGTGTCCACTTCGACGTGCAACTGGGTGCGGCCCTGCTCCTGCCACCCGCCGTCGGGCTCCTGCCACGGCCTGCCCACCGGCAGCACGTCGCGGGCGAGCCCGGTCTCCGGGTCGGCCAGCGCCGCCACGTGGCCCGTCACGCGCGGGTCGAGCCACGGCTCCCCGGCGAGGATGTACTCGGGGTAGATGGTGAGCCGCTCCCGCAGCTCGAATCCGGCGGCGGCGGTCTGCCGGGCCAGTTCGTCGATCTGCGGCCAGGCGCGTTCCGGGTTCACGTGGTCCGGCGTGAGCGGCGAAACCCCGCCCCAGTCGTCGATCCCGGCCTTGAGCATCAACTCGTACTGGCTGCCGATCAGGTTCGGCGGTGCCTGGATGCGCGTCTTCGGCCCCAGCACGAGCCGCGCGACGGCGATCGTGGCCGCCAGTTCCTGCAGGTCAGCGTCGGGTGTGGCGCGCATCTTCGTGTCCGGCTTCGCGCGGAAGTTCTGCACGATGACTTCCTGGATCCCGCCGTAGGCGCGGGCCGCCTTGCGGATCGCGAACAGCGCGTCCGCGCGCTCGGTGTGCGTTTCGCCGATGCCGATCAGGATCCCGGTGGTGAACGGCACGGCGCTGCGCCCGGCGTCTTCGAGGACCCGCAACCGGACCGCCGGGTCCTTGTCGGGCGAGCCGTAGTGCGGGCCGCCGCGCTCGGCGAACAGACGGGTCGCGGTGGTCTCCAGCATCATGCCCATGGACGGCGCGACGGGCTTGAGCCGCTGGAAGTCCTGCCAGCCGAGCACACCGGGATTCAGGTGCGGGAGCAGGCCGGTCTCCTCCAGCACCAGGATCGCCATCGCCCGCACGTAGGAGAGCGTGTCGTCGTAGCCGTGCGCGTCGAGCCATTCGCGCGCGGCCTTCCACCGGTCCTCGGGACGGTCGCCGAGGGTGAACAGGGCCTCCTTGCAGCCCATCGCCGCACCCTCGCGGGCGATCGCGAGCACCT
Organism: Amycolatopsis cynarae; assembly: GCF_026802195.1. Classification (NCBI taxonomy): domain Bacteria; kingdom Bacillati; phylum Actinomycetota; class Actinomycetes; order Pseudonocardiales; family Pseudonocardiaceae; genus Amycolatopsis; species Amycolatopsis cynarae. Next base: position 741,023 of record NZ_CP113836.1, read on the forward strand.
CGTCGGGGGACAGGAACGGAGCGTCCACTTTGCCCGGAACGGTGGCGAAGGTGCAGTAGCCGCAACGGTCCCGGCACAGCCTGGTCAGCGGGATGAACACCTTGCGGCTGTAGGTGATCACGCCTTCGCGGCCGGCGGCGGCGAGCCCGGCGTCGCGGATGCGGGAGGCGTGCACGGAGAGGGCTTCGAGGTCTTCGTCGCGGGCGTGCAGCAGCACGGTCGCCTCGGCGATGTCGAGGGTCTTGCCGTCGCGGGCGCGGGCGAGTGCGCGCCGCATCGCCGACGGGGTCGGACGGTCCTGCTCAGCAGCGGATGCCATGAGCAAAACGGTAGGTGCGCTCCGGTCCGGTTCTCCACGACCGAGCCGGTGATCCCTTCCGCCGGTGCGGTGGCGAGGAGGTTTCCGCAGCTCAGTGGCGCTGATCGCGTTGCCGTGACGCTCGCGCGCGGGTATTACCTAAAGCGTGGCATCGGTGGTCGGCAAGCGGATCAACGGGCGGACCTACTACTACCTGGTGGAGCCGGCCCGGGTGGAGGGCAAGCCCAGGATCGCCGCTCAGCGCTACCTCGGTTCGGCCGACGACATCGCGGCCGCGTTCGACGGGGGAGGCGGCGCGCCCGCTGTCCCCACCGACAGCAGGCATCTCGCCTACGGTGCTGTCGCGGCGGTGTGGGCGACCCTGGAGCGGCTCCAGCTGACGGGCCTGATCGACGAGGTAGCGGGGCGGGGGAAGGCCAAGGTGTCCGCGGGCCAGTACCTCGCGCTCGCCGTGCTGCACCGCGCGACCGCGCCCTGCACCACGCTGGCCGAGTGGTGGGAGGGAACCGCCGCCGCCCGATTCGTCCGGCCGAAGGTCGCGGCCGCCGCCGTGCGGGAAGAAGCATTCTGGCGGGCGACCCGCCGGCTGACCACCACCCAGCTCGAACGGATCGAGCAGGCCGTGTCGGCGAAGGTGCGGCAGGAGTTCCCGGAACCGGTGCTGCTCGCGGTGGACGTGCCGAACTTCGCCATCTACACGCGATCCGGCACCGACAGCAGTGCCTCGGCGGAGCTGGCCGGGCTCAGCGCCGTCGTCACCTCCGACGGGGCGATTCCGCTGGTGTCCCAGGTGTACCGGCGGGGCGGGCGGGACGTGCTGCCGTTCGGCGTGGCCGCGGACCGGCTTGCCGCGCGTCACCGCGAGGAACTCACCGTCCTCTTCGACACCGGTCAGCACGCTCAGCTCGATCTGGATGCCGGAATGCACTTCGTCGGGGCACTACCGCCGGGGGACTTCCCCGACCTGCTCGCCCGCCCCGCGGCGAGCCGCCGTGCGGTCGATCCCGTGCGGTTTCCCGGGCTGACCGCGCTCGACACGCGGGCCAGCGTGTTCGGCGCGCACCGGCGGGTGGTGCTGACCCATTCGGCCCGGTTGCACGCCGCACAGGCGCGAAGCTTCGCCCAGGCGCTGTCCGGGGCGACCCGCCAGCTCGACGGGCTGGCGCTCGGGCTCGCCGCGGGCCGGAACCGGCGGCCCCGCGAGGAACTGCTCACCGACATCGCGCGCATCACCCGGGTGCGCTGGGTCGACCGTGTGCTGACCGCGCGCCTGACCGGAACGCGGCCCGGGGAGCTGCGGCTGTCGTTCCGGATCGACGAGGCCGCACGGGCCCGCCTTGACGAGGAGTTCTTCGGCAAGCAGTTGCTGGTGACCGACCACGAGGACTGGCCGGTGCTCGACGTGATCACCGCCTACCGGGCGCGCTACCACCTCGATTCGACGGTGCGCATGCTCAACGGCGCCTTCGTGGCGGCCCCCGTGTCCCGATGGACCTGGACCGAGCACCGGATCGCGGTGCATTCGCTGGTGACGGTGCTGGCCACCGCGGTGACCCACCTCATGCGGCACGAAGCCGACCGCGCCGGTCTCGACTTCTCCGTGCGGGAACTGCTGGACCAGTTGTCGGGCATCGGCGAGACCGTGCTGCGCTACCCGTCCACCGGCGGGCGCCCGCGCACCCGCCGACTCCTCACCGCCAGAACCGAGGTCCAGCAACGGCTTTACGACCTCTTCGGCCTCAGCGCCTACGCCCCGCGCTAGGAGCTGTATCGAAGTGGTTTGCGTGGCGGTGCGGGTGGCGGAACCTGACGTGGTCCCTCGCTGCGGGATCGCCTCCTACGACCGTAGGTGGTCGGGTTTCACTGTGCGGTATCCGGCTTCCCCGAACAGCACGGTCACCCGGTCCGGTTCGCCGTGCACCACCCGGCCCGTTCCCCACCGTTCGTGGCGGACTTCGCTGCCCGGTGAGAACTTCCCGCCGACGGTGTGCCCCCTCGCCGTCCCGGCCTCGCAGGTGTCGCAGAACCCGCACGGCTCGTCCAGCGTCTCGCCGAAGTAGCCGAGCAGGAACTGCCTGCGGCAGGACCGGGTTTCCGCGTACTCGCGCAGCATTTCGACCCGGGACCGGTCGAGCCGCCTGCGCTGCTCGGCGATCTCGGCGACGCGGGGCGCGACGTCCTCCGCTTCGTCACCGCGGTAGTCGACCCCGTGCGGGGAGAAACTGACCAGGTGGGCCTGTTCGAGCAGGTTCAGGTTGTTCATGGCACGCCGGCGCGACTGGTCCACGGCGTCGCCGATTTCGCGCGGGTTCGCGGCTCCTTCGTGTTCCCGCACCGCTTCCGCGACCTGCCGCACCCCGTCGGTGTCCTGCCGGTGGGAGGTGAGAAACCGTTGCAGCCCGAGATCTTCCGCGCGGTAGAACAGCATCGCGTCGGCACGCTCGCCGTCCCGGCCCGCCCGCCCGATCTGCTGGTAGTAGGAATCGAGGGATTCGGGGGCGGAGGCGTGCGCCACGAACCGCACGTCCGGTTTGTCGATGCCCATGCCGAACGCGGAGGTCGCCACGACCACGTCGAGTTCACCGGCCATGAACCGATCGTGCACCCGCCTGCGTTCGGACGCCTTCAGCCCCGCGTGGTAGGCCGCGGTCCGGTCGCCAAGCGCCTCGGCGTACCGCTCGGTGTCCTTGCGGGTCGCGGCGTAGACCAATCCCGGTTTCGGCGCCGCCGTGACCCAGTCCACCACGCCTTCCCGCTTTCCCTTGTCGTCGACGGCATGCCGGACGGCGAGGTGGAGGTTCGGCCGGTCGAACCCGGCGACCACGCGGACCGGGTCCCGCATGCCGAGATGGCGCACGATGTCGTCGCGCACCGGCCCGTCGGCGGTCGCGGTCAGCGCCAGCACCCTGGGATGCCCGAGCCGTTCGATCACTTCGGACAGACGGAGGTAGTCGGGACGGAAGTCGTGGCCCCACACCGAAACGCAGTGCGCCTCGTCGACCACGAACAGGCTCGGTGCGACCTCGTCGAGTTGCCGCAGCACCTCCTCCTTGGCCAACTGCTCGGGTGCGAGGAACAGGTACTCGGCCTCCCCGGTGTCGACCGCGTCCCAGGCCCGCTCGCTGACCTTGGCGGCCTGGGCGGAATTGACTGCCACCGCCCGGGGGGCGTGGCTTTCGGCGATGGCGGCGACCTGGTCCCGCTGGAGTGCGGTCAGGGGCGACACCACGAGCGTCGGCCCCGGCAGCAGCAGGCCCGGCACCTGGTAGATGGCGGACTTCCCGGCCCCGGTCGGGAGCACGACGAGGACGTCGCGCCCTTCGACGAGATGCTCCATCGCGGTTCGCTGCTCGGGGCGGAGCCGGGACCAACCGAAGGTGTTCGCTGCCGCGCTCTGCAGCTTTTCGCGTGTGGACACGTCAGGGGAGATTCCCGCCCCCGCAATGGCGGAAACCTCCAAACCGTCAGGTCTGGAGCCAGACCGCGGTGTCCGTGGGGAGTTTGCCGTCCTCCAGAGGTTCGCTCGCCAGCACGACCTGTTCGTGCGAGGGCAGCGGGCAGGGCACCGGTGAGAGGTTCACCACGCACACCAGGCCCGGTTCGCGCCGGAAGCACAGCACCCCGGCCGGACTGTCCAACCAGGACAGTTCGCCGTCGCCCAGCGCGGGGTGCTCGTGGCGCAGCCGCAGCGCGGCGCGGTACAGGTTGAGCATCGAGCCCGGATCCCGCTCCTGTGCGGCCACGGTGAGCGAACGCCAGCGTTCGGGTTGCGGAAGCCAGGGCGTGCTGCCGTCGGGACCGAACCCGAACGGCGGTCGCGTCCCGCGCCACGGCAGCGGAACCCGGCAGCCGTCACGCCCCCGCCGCGTGTGCCCGGACCGTTCCCACGTCGGGTCCTGCAACACCGATTCCGGCAGGTCGGTCACCTCGTCCAGACCGAGTTCCTCGCCCTGGTAGCAGTAGATCCCGCCGGGGAGCGCGTACATCAACAGCAGCGCGGCCCGCGCTCGCCGCCGCCCGACCGCGAGATCGACCGGGCCGCCGTGATCACGCTGCGGCCCCCTGCCCCGCGTGGTCGGCCTGCCGTACCGGGTCACGTGGCGCACCACGTCGTGATTGGACAGCACCCAGGTGGCCGGTGCGCCGACCGCGTGCAGGGACTGCAGGCTCGAATCGATCACCGAGCGCAGCGCGGCCGGATCCCAGGAACAGCGCAGGAAGTCGAAGTTGAACGCGGTGTGCAACTCGTCCGGCCGGACGTAGCGGGCGAGCCGGTCGGGCCGGGCGACCCAGGCCTCCGCCACGAAGATCCGGTCCGGGCCGTAGCTTTCGCTGATCCGGCGCCAGGAGCGGTAGATCTCGTGCACCTCGTCGCGATCCCAGTACGGGTGCCGGTGCCGGGCGGGCGGTTCGATCAGGCCCGCCTGCCTGCTGCCGAGGTGGGGCAGCCCGGCCTGCTTGATCAGTCCGTGGGCCACGTCGATGCGGAACCCGTCCACCCCGCGGTCGAACCAGAACCGCAGGATGTCCTCGAACGCCGTGCGGACCTCCGGGTTTTCCCAGTTCAGATCGGGCTGGGAGGGGTCGAACAGGTGCAGGTACCACTGACCGTCCGGTACCCGGGTCCAGGCGGAGCCCCCGAACACGCTCTGCCAGTCGTTGGGCGGCAGGCCCCTCGGACTGCCGTCCCGGAACAGGTAGCGGTCACGGGCGCGGGAGCCGGGTGCCGCCGCCAGCGCCTCCTGGAACCAGCGATGCCGGACCGAGGTGTGGTTGGGTACCAGATCGATGATCAGGCGCAGGCCGTGCTCGTGCGTGGCGCGGATCAGCGCCTCGGCCTCGGTGAGGGTGCCGAACAGCGGGTCGATGTCGCGGTAGTCGGCGACGTCGTAGCCGCCGTCGGCCATCGGCGACGGGTACCACGGGGTGAGCCACAGCGCGTCCACCCCGAGATCGCGCAGATAGGGCAGCCGGGAACGCACCCCGGCGAGATCGCCGACGCCGTCGCCGTCGGAATCGGCCAGGCTGCGGAGGTAGACCTGGTAGATCGCCGCGTCCCGCCACCATCCGGTGTCCGCCCCCACCTGATGCCCCTTCCGCTCTCCTCCCGCGGTCTTCCCCAGGGTAACCACCCCGGGAGGGGACTTCACCGGTCTCGGGCGGGGCTTCCGCTGACCTTGGCGACGAACCTTTCGGCCACAGTGCGCAGTTTGAGGTTTTCCCGCTGGGACTGGCGCACGAGCACCGTGAAGGCTTCGTCCGCGGTCAACCCGCGCGCCGCCATCAGGATTCCCTTCGCCTGCTCGATCACGGCACGCGAATCCAGTGCCGAGCGCAGTCCTTCGGCCAGCGCGCGCGCCTCCAGATAGCGCAGATGACTGCGGCAGGCCGCCGAAACCGTGACCGTGTACAGGTTGAGCAGGCGCGCGTCCAGGTCGGCGAAGCCGCCGGGGCGGGTGCTGTAGCAGTTGATCGCGCCCGAGTTCCCGGCGTTCACGCGGAGCGGGGCCGACAGGAAGCTCATCACGCCGGCGTCCTCCGCGACCCGGGCGAAGGCAGGCCAGCGGTCGCGGGCCTCACCGACCGCGACCCGTACGATCTCCCCCGTCTTCGCCGCCTCCAGGCAGGGCCCGTCGCCGGTCCGGTACTGCTCGTTGTCCACGTCGAGCAGCGCCTTCCGGGTGGCCGCCGCGGTCTGCGGCACCCCGTCGGCCAGCAGCGTCACCGTGGCTTCCTCCACCCCCGGCACCGCGCGGGTCACCTGGGCGCACACCTGCCGCAGCAGGAGGTGGAAATCGTCCTCCTGCTGAAGGAGATCGGTCAGGGAGTCCAACGCTCCGGTCACCTCGTCGAGCACAAGTGGCCAGGGGGCGGAAGGGGTTCGCCCTTCTCCGGCACCGCTCACGGGCGGCCGGGCCGGAGTTCGCGCACCCAGCGGGCCAGGTGCAGCAGGGCGTCGACGCGTCCCGCGACGTCCGGATCGGACGCGGCGAACTCGAGTTGGATGCGGGCGTCTTCGGCGTCTCCGTTGAGTTCCGCGAGCACGGCACGCAGCATCGCCCGAAGCGGTGGCTGCAACTCGTCGATGTCGAGCGCCCTGTTCCCCTCGTCGAACAGGCCGACGGTGAACGTCTCGTGCACCTCGCTCGTGCCGGTGCGCAACCGGATCAGCTCGGCCACCGCCACCACCAGTTCCGCCAGCAACGGCCGGAACAGGTGGCTCTCCGGTGCCCGGCTGCCCACGACCTGGGGCACCAGCCCGGCGAGACCGTCGAAATCCCGGTTCTCCACCACGTCGATCAACTGGTCGGCGAGCCGCCGTGCGTTCGGTTGACTCATACACGATCGGTTTCCCTGCCGGCCGGGGAACAAACCTGTTTAGGCAGGTCGGGGCCGGGGAAGCTCCAGTGCGACAGCTCACTGATCCCCCGGCACCGACCCCCGGCGACTACTCCCGCCCCCCAGTGACGAAGGACCCTTGACCATGGACGTATCCCGCAATGGCGTCGACACGCCCGCCACCGTCCTCGCCGCGCGAGCCCGGGACGCGACCTACGGTCTGTACCGGTGTGCGCTGCGGGCCGAGGAGCGCGGTGGTCTCGGTGGCGCAGCCGAAGTTTCGGAGGTCCTCGCCTCACTCAAACAGACCGGGGACAACATCGCACGATGCCTGCCCGAGCTCACACTTTGGCTTGAACAACGGATGTGCTCGGGTGGGTTGTCCGGCCCCGGCTACGACGCCGTCACCAGGTCGGTGTTCGAAACCGCGTCCGCGCTGGCCCGGGCCCAGGACCTGACCCTCCAACTGGGGGTGGAACTCGGGACGGCCGAGGCGGCGAGCCGGGAACTGACCGGGTGACGGACTCACCCGGGTGTGCGTTTCCCTCAGTGGGACAGGTGTTTTACGCACTTCGCGGCGGGTAGCTCAAGGGCGCACGAGACCTCGGCCGGGGTGCTGCCGCCCCTGCCCTGCGGCGGCGTGACCGTTGTGCCCCCTCCGGTCACGCCGCACCAAAACTTCGGCGCCTCACCGCGGCGGCGGCACACCCTCGTCGCCGTCACCATCGCCGTCCCCGTTGACCGGGGCGTGCGCGGCATCGTGACGATGCGGGCCCTGCCGCGCCGCGTCCCGCTCGGCCAGTGCGGGTCCGCCCCACTGTCCGTCCTTGTCGTCGTCGAACCGGTGCCTGCCCATCCGATTTCCTCCGCTCGGCGTGTGGGCGGGGTAATGCCCGGAACGGGCGGTCTTGAAACGCCTCTGTGAGCTGCCTCCCGCACCGCTTGACGTGCAGCGGGGCCTGTTTGCTGCGAATGATTCGCAGCAAACAGGCCCCGCTCCAGCAACCTGAGCGGAGCCGGGCTCAGGGGGAGAGGGCGTCGTAGGCCTCGAGGGAGCGGTCGGGGACGGTGGTGGGGGATTCCAGGTGCACCGCACCGGTGGGCAGGATGCCCGCGCCGCCGTACTTCGCCATCACCCGCAACTGCGCGAGCACGTCCTCGCCGCAGTGCGTCTCGGGCAACTCGCGCCAGAAGTCGAAACCCCCGGTGGACAGCAGCATCTCCCGGTCGAACAACACGCAACCACCGATCCAGGCCACCTTGTACGCGGTCCACTTCGGACGGCGGGCGACCGCGTCCGACAGATGCGTGGGATTGGCCGCGTTGTGCAGAGTCCACCGCTGCCACTGCGCGCTGCCGGGAAGGACCTGCTCGGGTTCCGGCCTGCCCGGCCACTCCTCGAACCGGGCCAGCTCGTCCGGCCGGTAGTCGTCCAGATAGGACAGTCCCTGCACCGCGTTGCCGACGAACCCGCACCCCAGTTCGACGATCGCCGAATGCAGGCGCTCGAGCGTCCCCGGTTCGAGCCACACGTCGTCGTCGAGATACAGCACGTACCGGGCCGAGGACAGCTCCAGCAGACGCGCGCGCTGCTGGGCCAGGCCGCGCCGCGGCAGATTGCGGGTCACCCGCACCGGGTGACCCGCGCGTTCCAGCACCCGGGTCATCGCGCGCGCCGCCGGGGCCTCGTAGGCCGGTTCGCCCTCGCTCTGGTCCGAGAGGATCACCGCGAACCCGGGTGCGGCCTGCGCCGCCAGGCCGGACAGCGTGACGGCCAATTCCGCGGGCCGGTCGCAGGTCGGCACCAGCACTTCCAGCTCACGGGTGTCGCTCACTCGCCCTCCTGCGCGGGCACCGAACCGGCCCGGATCTTCGCGATCACCGAGGACGTCGACTTCTCCGGCACGTAGCCCAGCGCCCGCACCTCGCCGCCGTAGGAGCGCACCACCGGGGCCTCCTTCAGCATGGTCTCGGTGTAGTCGCCGCCCTTGACGTAGAGCTCGGGCCGCAACCGCCTCAGCAGGCCGATCGGGGTGTCCTCGTCGAACACCGTCACGTGGTCCACGCTGCTCAGCGCCGCGAGCACCGCCGCCCGGTCCTGCGCCGTGTTGACCGGGCGGCCCGGTCCCTTGAGCCGCCGGACGCTGTCGTCGGAGTTGAGCGCGACCACGAGCACGTCGCCCTGCCGCTTCGCCTCGTTGAGGTAGCTGATGTGACCGCGGTGCAGGACGTCGAAACAGCCGTTCGTGAACACCACGGTGCGGCCCGATTCCCGGTGCCGCGCCACGACCTCGGCCAGCTCGTCGTGGCCGAGCGCGACCTCGCGGTGGAGCGTGGCCGCGAGCTCCGGCCATGCGCACACCGCCGTCCCGCTCTTGCGCACGACCACCCCGGCCGCCGCCTGTGCCAGCTCCACCGCCGCGGTCAGCGGCAGGCCGGCCGCACCGCCGAGGCACATCGCGGCGACGAAGGTGTCACCGGCGCCGCTGGCGCGGCTTTCCGGCACCGGATCGGCCCAGGTGCGGTAGCCCGGTTCCCCCGGAGACAGCAGCAGCGCGCCCTCGCGGTCCAGCGTGACCACCGCGGCCTTGGCGCCGGAGGCTGTCAGCAGTTCGTCGCGGCGGTTTTCGAACAGCTCCGCCCGGCCTGCCGCGGGCACCGGCACACCGCCGAGCAGTCCGGCCGCCTCCCCGGCGTTGGGGGTCACCAGATCGGGCCCGATCTCACGCCACGGCCGGAAATCGTGCGCGTCGACAACCAGCAGCGGCACGTCCTCGCGCACCTGGGCGAGGACGTCGCGTACGGCGGGGCCGAGCAGGCCGGTGCCGTAGTCGCACACCACCAGCGCATCCGCCCCGGACAGGGCCCGTCGCAGCTCGAACGCCACGCGTTCGTCGAGGCCGGAGCCCCGCGCGGTTCCCGTGCCTTCGTCGAACCGCAGCAGCACCTGGTCGTCGGCCACCACCCGGTGCTTGCTCACGCTCCGCCTGCCGGGCGCGACCACCAGGTGCCCGGCCGGAACCCCTTGCCGCGCAAGCAAGGCCCGCAGGTCACGCCCGGCGTCGTCGTCCCCGGTGAAGCCGACGAAGCGCACCCTCGCGCCCATGGCCGCGAGGTTCACCGCGGTGTTCGCCGCGCCACCCGCCGACAGCGCGCGTTCGCCGACGTCCACCACGGGCGCGGGTGCCTCACGGCAGATCCGGTCGCAGTGCCCGGACAGCCACACGTCCAGGATGGCGTCGCCGACCACGACGACGCGGGGGGTGTTCCGCGAAAGCCGGTCGATGACCTCGGCTGTGACGGCCGTCATGTCCACCTCCACTCGTCCTCGCCGGTGAACTGCCCGATTCCACGGACGTCAAACTCGTTCCCGTTTGCCCCGCCGGGAACCGGGCACCTTGTGCCGGAAAGGAGGCAAACGTCGTGACGAGTCGGACCCGAGTGCCCGTGATCGGCCCGCTGCCGCCGCCGTTTCCCGACGTGCACCGCATCGCGGTGTTGCGGGGAGGGGGGCTGGGGGATCTGCTGTTCGCGGTCCCGGCGATCCAGTCGCTGGAGGCGGCCTATCCCGGGGCCGAGATTCTGTTGCTGGGCACGAGGATGCACGCCGAGTTGTTCGCCTGCCGTCCTTCGCCGATCGACCGGGTCATCCCGCTGCCCCCGGCCAAGGGCGTCCACGAGCCGCCGGGACGCGACTTCGACGACGCCGAGCAGCAGGCGTTCTTCGACCTGGTGGGGCCGGTGGATCTCGGTGTCCAGGTGCACGGCGGCGGCCGCTGGTCGAACCCGTTCCTGCGGCGCCTCGGTCCCCGTTGGACGGTGGGCGCCCGCACCCCGGACGCCGAGGAACTGGACCGGTGGGTGCCGTTTCGCTACTACCAGAACGAAACCGCGCGTGCGCTGGAGGTCGCCGGGCTCGCCGGCGCGCCGGTGGTGGCGTTCGAACCGTCGTTGTCGCTGGTTCCGGAGGACCTCACCGCGGCCGAGAACGCGCTGGCGGGCCTGGGCGGGCCACTGGCCGTCGTCCATCCCGGAGCGAGCGATCCCCGGCGCCGCTGGCCCCCGGAGGAGTTCGCGGAGGTCGTCGTCACGCTCGCCGGGGAGGGGGTTTCGGTGGCCGTGATCGGCACGGCCGAGGAGCGGCAACTGGTCGACAAGGTGGTCTCCCTGGCGCGGGGCCGGTTGAGCGGGCCCGGCGCCGGGGCCGTGCGCCCGCTGACGGAGCTGACCCTGTCCGCGCTGTGCGGGGTGCTGGGCGGCGCGAGCGTGTTCGTGGGCAACGACAGCGGCCCGCGGCACCTGGCGCGGGCGCTGGGGACCCCGGCGGTCGGCGTGTACTGGATGGGGAACGTGATCAACGCCGGGCCGCTGGGCCGCTCGCGGGACCGCGTGCTCATCGCGTGGCGGAGCACCTGCCCGGTGTGCGGGGTGGACGTGACCCGCGAGGACCTGCCCCGCTGCCCGCACGACGTCTCCTTCGTCGCGGACGTGCGTGTGGCGGACGTGCTCGCCGAGACCCGCGACCTGCTGGCCGCCGGCCGCTCCACCGGAAGCGCTTTCAGCTCCGGCGGCTGACCGTGTGGTGCCGGGTGTAGGAGGCCGGGGTGACGCCCTTCCACCGCTTGAAGGCGTGGATGAAACTGGACGCCTCGGCGTAGCCGAGCCGGATCGCCACGTCTTCGACCGACAGGGCGCCGCTGACCAGCAGCTCCTCGGCCAGCGCCTCGCGCACCTCGTCGAGCAGGGCGCGGAAGCTGGTGCCCTCCTCCTCCAGCTTGCGCCGCAGGGTGCGTGCGCTCATGTTGAGTTCCCTGGCCACGCCGGGCATCCCCTGGGTGATGGCGCCGAAACGGGTCAGGTGCTCGCGGACCTCGTGCGCCACCCCGGCCCGGCGCCGCCGCCGCGTCACCAGCTCCCGGCACTGCGCCTCGCAGAAGGCGACGGTCTGCGGATTGGCCTGAGGCAGGGGCCGGTCGAGGTAGGTGGCGTCGAACGTGGCCAGGTTGGCGGGCCTGCCGAAGACCGGCCGCACCCCGAACACCTCGCGGTAGGTGTCCAGCCGGTCCACAGTGGAGGGTTCGGGGAAGCGCAGGTCGAGGCCGGCCAGCGGCACTCCGGTGGGCAGCAGTTCGCCGATCACGGTGTGGATCGCGGACAGGTCGCGCTCGACGAGGAACCGCGCGACGTCGGCGGGCAGCAGGCTGTCGTCGAGCACCAGCCGCACCTGGTCGCCGGCGAGGGTGGCGCGCGGGATGCTGAAGGTGAAGCTGAGGTCCAGGTACCGCAGGGCGAAGTTGACCGCGTCCCGCACGGTCGGGCTACTGAGGAAGGCGAAGCCGAACAGGCCGAAGGTGGTCGCGTGGTAGCCGCGTCCGACCTCCGGTCCGGCGTCGGGGAGGCGGGCGGCCAGGTTGCGCACGACGCTCAGTTCCTGGTGGGCCTCGACCTCGGCCGCCGGGTCGGCGAGCTGCCCGGGGGTGATTCCGCTGCCGTCCAGCATCTCCCGCTCGCCGATGCCGTGTTCGGCGCCGAAGCGCACCAGCAGGCAGACGCTCGCGATCCCGCGGGGGAAGTCCCAGTGCCGGACCACCGGCTCGGCGAGCTGTGTCATGGCCGGAATTATGGATCGGGTGACCGCGCATGTCTTGGGGGAGGGGGTGAACCGGCGCTAACGTCATTCGGGTGAGTGAGCCACAGACGTCCCACCGCAAGCCGACGGTCGCCGTCATCGGCGCCGGATTCGGCGGCCTCGGCATGGCCATCCTGCTCAAACGCGCGGGCTTCGCCGACTTCACGCTCTTCGAGAAGGCCGGCGACCTCGGCGGGGTGTGGCGGGAGAACACCTATCCCGGTGCGGCCTGCGACGTGCCGTCCTCGCTGTACTCGTTCTCCTTCGCCCCGAACCGGACGTGGCCGCGCCGGTACTCCGAGCAGCCCGACATCCTCGGCTACCTGGAACGGACGGCGGACAAGTTCGGCATCCGCGACCACATCCGGTTCAACACCGAGGTGGTCGGCGCCGAGTTCGACGCCGAGAGCCGCCGCTGGCGGATCGAGACCGCGCAGGGCGAGATCTTCGAGGCCGATGTGCTGGTCCCCGCGGTCGGCCAGCTGTCGCGGCCCGCGGTGCCCGACCTCCCCGGCGCGGACACCTTCACCGGCGAGATCTTCCACTCGGCCGAGTGGAACCACGACGTGGACCTGACCGGCAAGCGGGTGGCCGTGATCGGCACCGGTGCCAGCGCGATCCAGTTCGTGCCCCGGATCCAGCCGGAGGCGGGCAGGCTCACCGTGTTCCAGCGGTCCGCGCCCTACGTCATCCCCAAGCCCGACCGCGCCTACCTGCCGCTGCACCACCGCCTGTTCCGTTCGCTGCCGATGACCCAGCGGGCGGGCCGGTTCGCCACCTGGAGCACCGGCGAGCTGCTCACCATGGCGCTGACCAGCGCCAAACCGCTGGGCAAGCTCCTCGAACTGCTGTTCCGCTTCCACCTGCGCCGCCAGGTGCCCGACGCCGCGCTGCGCGCGCGCCTGCGTCCCGACTACCCGATCGGCTGCAAGCGGCTGCTGTTCTCCAACGACTGGTTCCCGGCGCTGGCACAGACCAATGTGGACGTCGTCACCGACCGGATCACCGGGATCACCCCCACCGGCGTGCGGACGGACACGGCCGAGTACCCGGCGGACGTCATCATCTACGGCACCGGCTTCAAGGCCACCGAGTTCCTCGCCCCGATGAGCGTCCGGGGCCTCGGCGGGCGGAAACTCGCCGAGGCCTGGGAGGGCGGGGCGCACGCCTACCTCGGCATCAGCGTGCCCGACTTCCCCAACATGTTCATCCTCTACGGTCCGAACACCAACCTCGGCGGCAACTCCATCGTGTACATGATGGAGCACCAGGCCCGCTACGTTCTTCAGATCCTGCACCGGATCGCGCGCGGAGGGCTGTCCTGTGTGGACGTCCGGCCGGAGGCGGCCGGGCGGTTCGACACCGAGGTGCAGCGGCGGCTGGCCGACAGCGTGTGGAGCGGGTGTTCGAGTTGGTACCGCGAGGAGAACGGCCGGATTTCGACGAACTGGCCGGGTCTGGTCTGGGAGTACCACCGCCGCACCGCGAAGGTCGACTTCTCGGCCTACCGCGAGGTGCCCGCGGGCGAGCACGCGGTGAAGGCGGGCTGAGATGAACCGGTTCGACTACGACGTCCTGGTGATCGGCTCGGGTTTCGGGGGCAGCGTCTCCGCCCTGCGGCTGACCGAAAAGGGCTACCGCGTCGGCGTGCTGGAGGCGGGCCGGCGCTTCGCCGACGAGGAGTTCGCGAAGAACTCCTGGCATCTGCGGGACTACCTCTTCGCGCCGGTCGCCGGGTGCTACGGCATCCAGCGCATCACGCTGCTGAAGGACGTGCTGGTGCTGACCGGCGCGGGCGTGGGCGGCGGTTCGCTGGTCTACGCCAACACGCTCTACGAACCGCCCGAGCGGTTCTACCGTGACTCGCAGTGGGGGCACATCACCGACTGGCAGGACGAACTCGCGCCCCACTACGACCAGGCCAAACGAATGCTCGGCGCGACGGAATACCCGCGGGTGACCCCGTCGGACCGGGTCATGCGCGCGGTCGCCGAGGACATCGGTGCCGGCGGCACCTACCACCCGGCGCAGGTGGGCGTGTTCTTCGGGGCACGGGAAGGCCAGACGGTGCCGGACCCGTTCTTCGGCGGGCTCGGCCCGGCCCGCACCGCGTGCACCCACTGCGGCGAGTGCATGACCGGATGCCGCCACAACGCCAAGAACACCCTGGTCAAGAACTACCTGCACCTCGCGGAACTGGCCGGGGCACGGGTGCACGCGCTGACCACGGTGACCGACGTCCGGCCGCTGCCCGGCGGGGGGTACGCCGTGCACGCCCGCCAGACCGGCGGGCGCGGGCGGCGCACCTACACGGCGGAGCAGGTGGTGTTCTCGGCGGCGGCCCTGGGCACCCAGCGGTTGCTGCACCGCCTGCGCGACCGCGGCAGCCTGCCGGGGATCTCGCCGAGGCTGGGCACGCTCTCGCGCACCAACTCCGAGGCGGTGCTGGCGGCACGGGCACGCGGCGACGCGGTGGACTACTCCGAGGGGGTGGCGATCACCTCGTCGATGCACCCCGACGAGCACACCCACATCGAACCGGTGCGCTACGGCCACGGCAGCAACCTCATGGGGCTGCTGAACACGGTGCTGGTCGACGCGGAACCGGGGCGGCCGCGGTGGCTGCTCGGGCTGCGGGAACTGCTGCGGCACCGGCGCGACCTGCCGCGGCTGCTCAACCCGCGCCACTGGTCGGAGCAGACGATCGCGCTGCTGGTGATGCAGAGCCTCGACAACTCGCTGACCACCTACACCCGGCGCGGGCTGTTCGGCCGCCGCATGACGACGCGGCAGGGTATCGGCGAGCCGAACCCGGTGTGGATCCCGGCCGGGCACGACGCCACCCGCCGGGTGGCCGCGAAGATCGACGGGATCGCCGGGGGCGCGTGGAGCGATCTGGCGAACATCCCGCTGACCGGCCACTTCATCGGCGGCTGCGCGATCGGCGACTCGCCGGAGACCGGTGTGGTCGACCCGTACCAGCGGCTCTACGGCCACGAGGGCCTGCACGTGGTGGACGGCTCGGCGATCTCGGCGAACCTCGGCGTGAACCCGTCGCTGACCATCACGGCACAGGCCGAGCGCGCGATGTCGCTGTGGCCCAACAAGGGCGAACCGGACCGGCGGCCCGCGCTCGGCGCGGCCTACGTCCGGCTGGCGCCGGTCGCACCGAAGAACCCGGTGGTGCCGCAGGCCGCGCCGGGGGCGCTGCGCCTGCCGATCAGTCCGAAGTGAACGAAGCGGGGAAGAGCGCGGTGAGCGGAGAAGTCGGGTACCCGGACGAGCCCTGGGACCTGTGCGGCCACGGCTACGTGTCGTTGTGGCTGGTGCCGGAGTGGGCCCTGCCCGAACTGCCGCCCGGGGTGCGGCCGGTGACCGTGGCGGGCCGGGCCGTGGTCGGCACGGCGTTCGTCGACTACCTGCCGGGCGGCCTGCTGCCGTACCACGAGGTGCTGGCCGCGGTGATGGTGCGGCGGGGCGCGCGGTTCGGACTGTCCATTACGGACATCTGGGTGGACAGCCCGGCCTCGCGGGCCGGGGGCCGGGAGCTCTGGGGGATTCCGAAGGAACTGGCCGCGTTCGGGATGGCGCACGGCCGGGTGGCCAGGGCCCGGGCGAGCGAGGGCGACACCCTCTTGGCGGAGGCCGAAGTGCGCAGCGGGCCGGTCGGTCTGCGCATGCCGTTCCCCGTCGTGGGGACGGCGATGCAGATGCTTCGGGGTGCACTGGCCCGCACGCCGATCCGGGCTCGCGGGCGCCTCTCCCTGGCGAAGTCGGCCTGGCGCTTCGGCGGCAGGCTCGGCTGGCTGAACTTCGGCAGGCCGCTGGGTGGCATCGCGGTCCGCGACTTCGAGATGCGCTTCGGCCCCCGACACCACTGACCCCTTTACCGGCGTGCCCGCAGAAGGGCTGCGCGTGGCCGTGAGGGGACCCCTCACAGTCGATAGGGCCAGTGCTCCGGCAAAGTCCGGTCGGGGCGCGATGCCCTGAAGGTCGCCTTCAGGGTCATAAACGCCCTCAAGGCCACCTTGAGGGCACACCCCGGTCCCGGGAGTTCCCCTGTCGCTGCCGTGAGGGGTCCCCTCACGGCAACGCGCTGCGGCGCCGCTACGGCCGGACGGCGCCGAGGCGGACCAGGCGGCTGTCGCCAGGTTCGAGTGGCTGTCCGCAGTGCGCGCACACCGGCCTGACGTGCAGTTCCGCCCCGCACGAGTGCTCCCAGACGGTGGGGGGCGGGCCGTCGGTGACGAAGCGGTCGCCCCAGTCCATCAGGCTCTGCAGGATCGGTGCCAGCGCGCGGCCGGCCTCGGTGGGCACGTATTCGTAGCGCGGGGGCCGGTCCTCGTACTGCTGCTTCTCGAGCACCCCGGCGTCGACGAGCTTGCGCAAGCGGGCCGCGAGGATGTCGCGGCTGGCGCCGGTGTTGGCGACGATCTGGTCGAACCGCCGGGCGCCGAGCAGCACCTCGCGGAGGGCGAGCAGGCTCCATCGCTCGCCGATCACCCCCAACGCGTTCGCGATCGAGCATTCGCGTCCGGCCACGCTTCCCTCCTCGTCTTGAATTCCAACTTAGCACGTGGGATCGCCAGTTGGAGTCTCCAACTGGCCTGCGCGGGAAGAGGTGGACCTGTCGCCCAAACTCGCCCGGCGCCCTTCGGTGCAGGAACGGATCCGAGTTCACCCCCGATGGATTAGGGCGTGCCGGCGGGGGGTAGGCGTTAAGTGGGCGACACCACAACCGAATTGCGGGATCAAAGCCGGCTGTGTTTGCGTTAATAGCTCGGCTGGTCTGCACGTCGTGCCTCCACTCCCTCCTCGCGGGCGCTGTTCCGCTGGATCCTGGGTTGTTCGCGCGCGGCGGAGCAGCACGCCCTTGACCACACCAAGGAGAGGAGGCGGCAGGAGATGAACCGCGATCACATCGACTGGCGGCAGCGTGCCGCCTGCCGGGACGAGGACCCCGAGCTGTTCTTTCCCGTGTCCGAAATGGGCCCGGGGGCCCGGCAGGTCGCGCAGGCGAAGGCCGTCTGCGCGCGGTGCCCCGTCCGCGCCGAATGTCTGGCGAACGCGCTGGACAGCGGCTTGGACTACGGAATCTTCGGTGGAGCCACGGAGGGCGAGCGGCGCAAGCTGTACCGTCGCGCGCGCACCACGGTTGCCTGAGGGAACCCGAGCGAATCGCCGAAGACGCCCGTCGACCAGCCAGGTCGGCGGGCGTTTTCCCGTTCGGCTTGGCCGTGGAGCATCGGCGGGGGTAGCCTTCACGGCCTCGGCCGGAGGCGAAGGCTTCCCACTCGGATAACGAGTCGGTAAACGAAGGCTAAGCTTGTACAGACAGGTCTGTCTGTGCTAAACAGGAGTCACAAGCGGTTGAGTAAGCAGCCGTGGCTCGTGCCCGCCTGGGGGTCGTTTCCGGCGGGGGTGCGCAATCTACGCCCAGATCGAGCCCATCGGAGGTCATTCCGTGGCTACTGCTCTCAGCTCTTCTTCCGCAAGCCTGAACCTATCGCTGTCCCGTCCGGCGCAGGGGGCGATCGTGGTGCACATCGCCGGTGAGGTCGACGCCGCGACCGCTCCCGACCTCGCTGCCGCGCTCGGCCCGATCTGGTCGTCGCGCCCCGCCCGCGTGGTGCTGGACCTCTCGGGCGTGTCGTTCCTGGGGACCGCCGGGCTGTCGGAACTGCTTTTCGCCGCCGAACGGGCGGAGCTGGAGCAGGTGACGCTGCGACTGGTGGGGCCGCACTGCGTCCGTCGCGCGCTGCGGGCGGCGGGACTCACCGACCGGCTCCCGCTCAGTGCCGACCTGGGCGAGGCGCTGGAGCGCTGAGCGGAGTTTTGCTTCCAGTTGTGAGATATTGACGAGGTGAGTTCAGCGCATACCGAACCCCCGAACGGGCAGGCCGTGCACGTCACCACCGAAATGCAGGGCGCTGCCGTCGTGCTGGTGGTGGCCGGTGACATCGACATGGTGACCGCACCGGAGTTCGAGAAGGCGCTCCTGGCCGCTCTCCGTGACCGGCCGGAAGTCCTTGTCGTGGATCTTTCCGCCGTCGAATTCCTCGGTTCGGCCGGGCTGACCGCCCTGGTCACGGCCCGCCAGGAAGCCGGCTCGGACACCGCCCTGCGGGTGGTGGCGGAAAGCAGCACCACCGCCCGCCCGCTCCAGCTCACCGGGCTGGATCAGGAAATCCCGCTCTACCGCACCCGTGAGGAAGCCCTCACGAGCTGATCACCCAGGTGTCCCTTGTGGACAGCGGTGACCTCCGCCCTGCTCGAGCACTTGGCTCGAGCAGGGCTTTTCTTTTCAGCGCACGAATTCGGGGGCCGGGGCGGTGCTGCGGCGGCGGTCGAGCAGTCCGGAGACCGCGGCGACCGCGAGCCCGGCCGCGGCGAGCAGGGCGCCGATCCAGTTGGGAGCGGTGTAGCCGAGGCCGTGCTCGATGGCCAGGCCGCCCAGCCAGGCGCCGCCCGCGTTGCCGAGGTTGAAGGCGGCGATGTTCGCGGCCGAGGCCAGCGCGGGCGCGCCTTCGGCCTTGTCCATCACCCGGGCCTGCAGCGGCGGCACGGTGGCGAACCCGGCCGCGCCGAAGAGGGCGATGGTGATCGCGGCGGGCAGTTGCGCGTGCGCGGTGAACACGAAGATCACGAGCACGATGGCCAGCGCCGCCAGGATCGCGTACAGGCTGGGCATCAGTGCCCGGTCCGCCGCGCGGCCGCCGAGCAGGTTGCCCGCCACGAGCCCGACGCCGAACAGGACGAGCAGCCAGGTCACGGCGCCTGGGGAGAATCCTGCGACGCCGGTCATCATGGGCGCGATGTAGGTGAAGGACGCGAACACCCCGCCGAAGCCGAGTGCGGTCATGGCGAGCGCGAGCCACACCTGCGGCCGTCGGAACACCGCGAGTTCGCTGCGCAGCCCGTCGCCGGGGGCGGTGGTCTGGCGCGGTACGAGCGCGCCGATCCCGATGAGGCCGAGCACGCCGAGGACGCTGACCGCCCAGAAGGTGGACCGCCAGCCCAGTGCCTGACCCAGCGCCGTGCCCGCGGGCACGCCGAGCACGTTGGCCACGGTCAGGCCGGTGAACATCAGCGCGATGGCACTGGCCTGGCGGGAGGGGGCGACCAGGGAGGCGGCGACGACCGAGCCGACGCCGAAGAACGCCCCGTGGGCGAATGCGGCGACGATCCGGCCGATGAGCAGCACCGCGTAACCGGGCGCGAGCGCGGAGATGAGGTTGCCCACGATGAACAGGCCCATCAGGGCGAGCAGCACGGTCTTGCGGGGTAGCCGGGAGCCGAGCGCGGTCAGCGCGGGCGCGCCGATCACCACCCCCAGTGCGTAACCGGAGATGAGCAGGCCCGCGGTGGGAATCGACACCCCGAAGTCGCCCGCGACCTCGGGCAGCAGGCCCATGATCACGAACTCGGTGGTGCCGATGCCGAACGCGGACAGGGCCAGTGCGAGCAGGGCGACAGGCATGGATCCGTTCCTCGGGCAAAGAGTGGTGCGTGTGCAACTAGGCGCGTCCACAATAGTTGCACACGCTGGTTATTTCGAGCGACGCCTACCGTAGCATGCAATGATGGGGGAGGAACCCTGGAACGCCCCGAGGAGTGGTGAACCGTGTCACTCGACGACGACGCCGTCGAAGCTCGCGCCCAGGGCTGGCGCACGCTGGCCGCGCTGCACGCCCTGATCGAGGACAAACTCGAACGGGCCCTTCAGCAGGCACACGTACTGTCCGTCAGCGAGTACGGCGTGCTCGACGTCCTCGCCCGGCAGGACGGCTTCCACCTGCGCATGAACCAGCTGTCCAACGCCGTGGTGCTCAGCCAGTCGGCCACCACGCGCCTGGTCAGCCGGCTGGAGAACCGGGGACTGCTCCAGCGGTATCTGTGCGCCGACGACCGGCGAGGGATCTACACCGAGGTCACCCCGGCGGGGCAGCGCCTGCTCGCCGACGCCCGTCCCACCCACGACGCGGCGCTCGCCGAGGCACTGGCCGAGGCCGGGGGCTCGCCGACGCTGGCCCCCCTGGTGGACGCGCTGGGCTCGCTCGCGTATCGGTCCACTGTGGAGGGCGGAACGGGACCAAGGGCGGTACCGAATCGGTGACCTTCGCCCCTGCTGGGCACGGGGCCGGGCAGGCAGAGTGGGGCTGTCAGGCGTAACACGAGTCGGAGGCCGCCATGCCGAGCAGCGAAATCAAGATCCTCGGAGTCCGTGAATGTCTGGCTCTGCTGCGATCGGTACCGGTGGGCCGCGTCGTGTTCACCGAGGGGGCGCTGCCCGCCATCCGGCCGGTCAACTTCGCCGTGATCGACGGGGTGGTGGTGATCCGCGGCGCCCGCGGGTCCTGGGCGGACAAGCTCCACAACACGGTGGTCGCGTTCGAAGCCGACGAGATCGACATCGCCACGCACACCGGCTGGAACGTGGTCGTCATCGGCAAGGCCCAGCTGGTGACCGACATCGACGAGATGGTGGAGCTGATCCAGCCGATGAGCCGCCCGTGGGCCACCGGACACCGCGACCGGCTGCTGAAGGTGGAGATGGAGCAGATCAGCGGTCGCAGGCTGGTCCCCGCCCACGCCGCCGTCCTGCACCAGGTCACCCCCTCCTAGTCCACAGAGGACGATTCTCGCCCCTGATGGGGCCTGCTGCGAGCCGTGAAGGGTCCCTTCACAGCCGATTCGACGGTGAAGGGACCCTTCACGGCATAACGCCCGACCGGACTTTGCCGGGGCACTGGCCGAAGGGGCGGTTCAGAGGCCGTGGCGGCGGTCACCGGCCACCCGCGCGGCCAGTTCTCGTTCGGCCTCCGCGGAGAACGGGCCGCTCCGGTGCCGGTCCAGCGCTTGCCGGGTTTCCTCCTCGACGAGGTCGGCGTTGATCGCCGCCCCCGCCGCGAGCCCGGCGGCGGCCGCGCCGATCACCTGAGCCGTCGGATCGGTGACGTTCCCGGCCACCCACACCCCCGGCACCGCGGTCGCGCCCCCGGGATCGGACGGTACGGCCGTCGCGATCACGACTCCGTCGACCACCTTGTCGACGGCCTCCAACCCCAGCCCGGAGAGGAAGCCGGCGCGGGCGGCCGGCCGTGGGGCGACCACGATCGCTTCCCGCGGCACCAGTTCGCCCGAGCGGAGCCGGACACCGGTGAGCGTGTCGCCGGTCACCTCCAGTGCCGCTACCTCGCCCGGCACCACGCGGATCCCCCGGGCCGCCAGCCGGGCGGTATCCGCGGCGGCGGGCTCGGCGAGGTGGCCGAAGAGGACCACGTCCTCGCTCAGTTGGCGGAACAGCAGGGCCTGGTGCACCGCCATCGGCCCAGTGGCCAGGATGCCGATCGCCCGGTCCTGGACCTCCCAGCCGTGGCAGTACGCGCAGTGCAGCACGTCCCGGCCCCACCGCTGGGCCAGCCCGGGAAGATCGGGCAGTTCGTCCACCGCACCGGTGGCGACGAGCAGGCGCCGGGCGGCCACCGTGCGGCCGGTGTCGAGCCGCAGCCGGAATCCGTCGCCTGCCGTCTCGGCCGACAGCACGCGGGCATCGACCATTTCGCCGCCGTACCCGGTGACCTCGGCCCGGCCGAGGGCGCGTAGTTCGGCAGGCGGCGTGTTCTCGCGGCCCAGATAGTTGTGCACGTGCCCGGCCGGGGCGTTGCGCGGCTCGCCCGCGTCGATCACCAGGACCGAGCGCCGGGACCGCGCGAGGGCGAGTGCCCCGCTGAGTCCCGCGCTGCCCGCACCGATGACCACTACGTCGTACTTCTCGCTCTTCATGGTCTCGACTATTCACACGGACCAGCGACGCTGACAAAGTTCTTTGCCGGAACGGCAAATCATCGGTGTGCGCCGAGTGCGGCGGCCAGCGCGTCCCTGACCTCGCCATCGCCCGGGGCGGGCCGGTCCCGTTCGGCGGCGAGCACGGCCAGCGAAGTCATCGGCTCGGACAGTCCACACGAGACAAAACTGTCGAAGACGGCCATGTCCGGGGCGACGTTGACGCAGAAGCCATGGCTGCTGACCCCGCCGCGGATACGCATGCCGATCGAGGCGACCTTGCGGTGGTCCGGGGTCCACACACCGACCAGGCTGGGACCGCCGACGAGCTGCCCCGGGCCGTGATAGGTGGCCTGGCCACCCCGGTCCACCGGCACGGTGGGCAGTCCGGACGCCGCGGACGGCAGGTCCACGGGCGAGGTGCGGGGACCGAAGGTGACGACGGGATGCGACAGCAGGAAGAGCCGGTCACCTTCCCGGCCCTCCTGGCATTCGGCCACCCAGGCCCTCATCCACTCCGATGCCGTGGCGTAGGGGATCTCGCCCAGATCCACCCGGGTGAGATCGGGGAACGCCGAACGCGTGGTCACCGCGCGATGATACGACCGCCGTCTTTCAAGATCGACGATGCAACCCGGCGGGCCAGATCCGCGTAGGAGCGGGTGACCGTGAGCAAACAGCACTCAGGAGGCCACCGGTGCGAAGTCGCGACGACGAGTTCGCCGAGTTCTTCACCGCGCGCTTCGATTTCGCCCGGCGGATCGCGTATTCCCTGTGCCGGGACTGGGACGAGGCGGAGGAGATTGCCCAGGCGGCGTTCGTCCGGATCTACAGCCGCTGGCCCCGTGTCCGGCGGGACGGGGCGGACGCCTACCTGCGGATGGTGGTGACCAGGGGCTTCCTCGACAACCACCGGCGCGGCCGGGCACGTGAGCGGGCCGTCGCCGAGCCGCCGGACCGTCCGGCGCCGACGGAAGCGCCGGGCGGGGAACCACTGGCCGAAGCACTCCGGCGCGTGCCGCCCAAACAACGGGCCGTGCTCGTCCTCCGGTTCGTGCAGGACCTGTCCGTGGAGCAGACCGCCGAGACACTCGGGTGCTCCACGGGAAACGTCAAGAGCCAGACCATGCGCGGCCTCCACACGTTGCGCGCGGCTTACCAGGAGCTGACCGGCGAACCGCTGGCAGCGATGAGGAAGGGGTGAGGTACGTGAACGACGACGAGACCCGGGAGGCGTTGCAAACGCTGCTCGACGAACCGGCGCCACCGGCAAGGACCGGCCTGGAAGACGTGGTGCGGCGGGGACGGCGCCGGGTGCTGGCGCGGCGGCTCGGCTCCGCCGCGGCGGTGCTCGCCGTGGTGGCCGGCGTGGGGATAGCCTCGACGAGCCTGCGTGCGACACCGGAAACCGTGCAGTCCGCTTCGGGTGGCGCTTCACTGCCGGGATGGCAGACCGTCAACGTGCCGGCGATCGTCGTCATACCGAAAGGCGACCTGACGCTGGGAGAAGCCGAGAAGGTCGGACCGGTGTGCAGGAGCAGTGCCCAGACCAGCGTTTCGGTTGAGGGCACGACACTGCCGGAGCAGACGGTCGTGCAGGCGTTCGTCCAGGCGGTGGCCGCGGCCGCACCCGGTGCGAAAGTAGTCCAGACCCACCTGTTCTGGGAGGCGCCGACGAGGGGCATGCTGCGGGCCGACATCACGAGCCAGAAATCCGCCGGCGGGATCGACCTGATGGCCGACCGCTACCGCGGCACCGCACAACAGGCCGCGGACGCGGATGCCCACGCCGACGGGAACTGCTCGTCACCGCAACGGCGGACGCTGCCCAACGGCGTCGTCCTGCAGTTGTACAGTCCGCAACTGCTCAAGGGTGACGTGCAGGTCCAGTCGCTGCGCGTCTACGGCCCGAACGGACGGCTGTACGTGCTGAACATGCGTTCCTCCCTCACGGGAGGCGGCAACGTCGTCCACTCCGGCCCGGGTGCCTTCCCGTTGCTGGAAGCGCAGTTCGCTCAGGTCGGCACGCGACTGGCCGAATTGCCGTAGGGCGCGTAAGGCAGGCGAGCCAGCGCGAGCGCACGCCGCTCGATGACCCGCATCCGGGCCGCCCGTTCGACCGGATCGGCGTGCGCAGGGTCCTGGGTCACCTGGCCGGGCCATTTCCGGTAGAGAAGCCCGCATTCGGCGAGGAAGTAGCCGTCCGACACGGTACTTGCCGCAAGGAGAAGGCCGGTGTCCTCGGAGGCGGGTAGTGCCATCCAGCCACCCAGCGCCACCACCAGATCATGGCGGAGGCACAGGGTGGCTGGATGCACGTGGGTGCGATGGTCGTGGGTGCGCCAGTGTTCGAGCACCGACCCTCGGGGCAGGACGCCCGGCGGCGGATCGCTCGCGAACCCGGCCGTGGTGCCGTCCGGCAGCAGATCCCGGGCCGCCGAGGTGGTCCAGCCCACCTCGGGGCGCACGGACAGCACGCCGATGTCCCGGCTCAGCGCGCCCGGGGCGAGGCGATCGTCCGCATCCAGCACCTTGACCAGTTCGCCCTCCGCGCGGGCGAGCGCCATGGTCCGCGCCACGCCCGGTCCGCCGCGCCTGCCGCCGCCCGTGCTGATCCGGCCGTCTTCGGGGAGCGCTTCCCGCAGGACGCCGTCCTGGCCGTCCTCCTGCACGATCCATTGCCAGGTCCACTCTTCCGGTAGATCCTGCGCACACAGCGACCGGTAGGCCTCAGGGAGGTAGGCGACGCTGGGCGGGTGGACCGCGGTGATCACCGAGACGCAGTGTTTCGTCACACCGGCCATTGAACCGGTGCGCCGGACACGGACGGCGGGTGAGACGCCTCAACGCTCGTCTCTCCCACTTGCGGCCGGGTCCGGACGGACGGTACTACGGTGGCGGCAACGCCGAAAGCGCTCGGACCTGGAGGTCATGTGCGGTACAAGGGACCACTGCCGAAACGAGTGGTCGATCCGGTCAACGCCTGGCTGATGGGACTTCGCTCCTCCCCGCGGTGGGGGCGGCTGGTGAGCGGGCACTTCACCGTCGTCACCTACACCGGCCGTCGCTCGGGACGCACCTTCAGCCTGCCGGTCGCCTTCCGGCGCGACGGCGACCTCGTCACGATCAGCGTCAGCATGCCGGAGAAAAAGATGTGGTGGCGCAATTTCACGGATGAGGGCGGTCCGGTCACGCTGCACCTGGACGGAACCGACCGCCCGGGCCACGCCCTCGCCCGGGTCGGCGACAAGGGCCGCGTCACCGTCACCGTCCGCCTCGGCAACGGCCGGAACTCCGTCTGACGTCCGACTTGGCCCAAGCGGGGTAGAGTTCGCCGGGCTGTCGTCGGAACGGTTCGCCCGGGGCCTGGAGCATTGCGTTGAGTCACCACGACTTGTTCATGCTCGGCGGCCTCGTCGTGAACTACGTTGTTCATGAGGTGGGGCACCTGCTCGGGGCCGGCATCACGGGGCTCCGAGGGCGAGGGGTGGTTCTCTTCGGGGTCCGGTTCGGTCGCGGCTTGAATGGCCTGCGGGGGGTCGGTCACAAGAACGCGGTTGTCGTGAGCCGCGTAGCGCGCCTGTGGCGACTGCGGTTCGGAATACTTGTCCTGTCGGGGTCGTTGGCCAATCTCGCCCTCGGGCTGGTCGCCGCGGGCATGTTCACCGCGCAGACTTCAGTGTGGGCCGGGGATGCCCTGGTCGGGCTCGCCCTGGCCGCGATCTCCTTGGGTCTGGTGAACCTGGCGCCCTGGGTGACGAGAAAGGGCGAGGTACGGGGCGGCGGGACCGGCCCGCTCATTCGTCGAGCGAGCGGTTCGCCTGAACCCCTCTGACGTGATCGTGCAGCTGGCTGAAAGAGCGTCGGGGGCGGCGCCCCGGGAAGGTGCATCGTGTTAACTGCTGGCTGGCACGACCACCGCACTTGTAGGTTTCTGTGGTGGATGTCGACAACACAACCGTGATCCGGTTCGCCGAGGTTGAGGATGCGGAGTCCCTTGCCCGTATCCATGTGGCCTCGCGCGCCGCGACGATGCCGTACTTGCCTGCGCAGCGGTACACACTGGGCGAAGTGATCGACTGGATCCGGGATGTCGTCCTGCGGACGTGTCGGACCACGGTGGCGGTGCGCCGCGACGAAGTTGTCGGCTACGCCGCGGTCGAGGGTGATGTGCTCGAGCAGCTGTACGTGCGTCCGGACCTCTTGCGCCAAGGGATCGGCACGCTGCTCCTGGACGAAGTGCTGCGAGACAACTCGGGTGGTGTATCGCTGCGCGTCTTCCAGCAGAACACCGATGCCCGCGCCTTCTACCAACGTCACGGCTTCGACCTGATCGACACCAGCGACGGCAGTCACAACATGGAGGGGCTGCCGGACATGGTGCTGCGCTGGACACCATGATCGAAAACAACAAAACCCCAGGTCGATGACCTGGGGTGATGGTGCGCCATCAGGGACTCGAACCCCGAACCCGCTGATTATCGGACCGGGTTTGTCGCTACTTGTCCATACCTCTCGACACCGATGACCGACTGGGCGCAGGTTCTGCGAGCTGACCGGTGGGGATTGCGGCTAAGCACGGGTGCGTCAGAGGCTGAGTTGGTGGATGCCGAGCGGGTTCTGGGCATCGGCCTACCGCCGCATCTTCGGGAATTCCTGGCCTTCACGAACGGCTTCGAGGATCCGGACGGTCAGTGGTGGCCTGCGTGGTCATGTGGGGTCATTGCCGCCGACAACCTGCGTGTCTGGCGGTCCGAGATGTTGCCGGAGGATTTACTCGCCTTCGGCGACGATGGTGCGAGCACTTGCTTCTGCGTGCAGGCTGACATCGACAAGCTTGAGATTGTCCGGTGGTTCTGGATCGGACAGAACGTTGAAACGACCCTCCTCGACCTGCCGACCTTTTGGCGTCGTTGGTACGCCGATCCGACTTGAGGTCAACACCCCTGTGTCTGTTCGCGGATCCAGGTGAGGTATTCCGGGTTCCCGTCGCGATCTCCGGACAGTTCGAGGGACTGAAGGCTCTGCCTGGGTGACGTCGCACGTGTTCCGCAAGACATGCGCCACGATCCTGGACGAGGCCCGGTTCACTCCACGTCAGATCGCTGACCAGTTCGGGCACGCGCGGCCGTCGCTCACCCAGGACGTGTACGTCGGTCGGAAGGTCGCGAACCCCGCCGCGGCGGACGCATTGCAGGAGGGGTTGGGTACGTAGTCAGCGGCGAAAGGGGCGGGTTTCGGTTGGCTGTGATCTTGAAACAACAAAACCCCAGGTCGATGACCTGGGGTGATGGTGCGCCATCAGGGACTCGAACCCCGAACCCGCTGATTAAGAGTCAGCTGCTCTGCCAGTTGAGCTAATGGCGCCGGATCTCCGGGCCGCTTCGGTTTCCCTCGGCGACGTGGAAAAGATTAGCACGGTCTTCGTGGCGTTCACGCAGGGGGGTCGCAACGGTGCCCCACCCACCCGAGTGGCGTCATCGCCGCAGGTGAGCGGCCCGACGCTCGCACCATGGCCCCACCCTGGGCGGGTGACCGGCGGGCGGGAGCATCGGGCCGCGATGGTGAGGACCGTCACTGTCGGTAGTCAATCTGCTTCGAGGTTCTCACGAGGGAAGTCGCGCACCTTGAGCTTGGCCATGCGGCCGTCGGGGTGATGCCAGACCACACCCTCGTGGGGGAAGCCGGTGAACGCGGCACGGAGTCCCTCGAAGTCCCGCGGGACGGCGATCACTTCGGCCTGGGCGTGCCCGAGGAGCAGGTGGCGGTCCAAGCCCTCCGGATTCCCGTTGATCTTCGGGCCGCACAGCTCGTACGTGCCGGGTTCGAAGACGCGATCGTCCATGGCGGATGCCAGGTGCTTCCAGAACGCGGACTGCTGTGCGGGTTCCCACCCCATGGTCTTGCCGGTGTTCGCGTCGTGTTCGACTTCGACGAAACCCGTCGGCGGGTTCTTGCCCGCCTTCACCTCACGTCTCGCCCACCAGTGCGCCCCGTCGAACATCACGCAGGTGCCGTCGTACTTCCGGGTCGCCACACCCTCGCCGTCGAGCACCCACCGGCAGTGGGGGTGCACCTCGGGCAGCACGAACCGCATGTCGTCGGGGTTCCGCCTGAACAACGTCGGAATCTTCCTCATCCGCCAGTCCCTCCCAGAGCATCCGTCAACGCGAGACCGGCGGAGTCTAAACAGCGGATTCCCCTCACTGACACGGATTTTCCCGGCACACAGCCGCCAGGTGCGCCGAAAAACCGTTTCGGCCCAAAGCAATGCCCCTGGC
Source organism: Amycolatopsis cynarae (assembly GCF_026802195.1). Classification (NCBI taxonomy): domain Bacteria; kingdom Bacillati; phylum Actinomycetota; class Actinomycetes; order Pseudonocardiales; family Pseudonocardiaceae; genus Amycolatopsis; species Amycolatopsis cynarae. The sequence continues at coordinate 769,377 of NZ_CP113836.1, forward strand.
ACTCTGAACGGCGACCACGAGGGGGAACCATGCTTGCCGTCGAGCTCATCCGCCGTACCAAGCGCGTCCCGGCGCCGGCCGGCCCGTCCGGAGACGGAACCACCGCCGCCCGTCAGCTCGACGCTGCCCTCATGGACGCCGGATTCAAGCTCTCCACCCAACTACTCGAGCACCTTTCGGGCCTGTCGCCCGAGGCAGTGATCGACGCGGGGGCGCAAATGCTCACCGCGGTGCGGGAACTCGTGGGCGACCACGTCGAGCACAACGTGTATTTCAAGGAGTTCCCGCACGGCGTGCCCGACACCCTGACCTTCTGGCTTGCCTGCATCACCGAGGCGTTCGCCGCCGATGCGGCCACCGCCGAGCGGGTGGCGGTGAACCTCGCCAGTTTTGGCGCCGTCAACCTGTTGGACCTGCCGAAGTACGGGCGCTACCAGCACACCTACGCGGAGATGCTGGCCGTGCACGAGGAGTTGATCCATTCCGCGGGGGACCGGGTCACCGTGCTGCACCTCGGCGGCACTCTCGACGACGAGGCCCACCGTGCGTACCTGCAACTCGCGGCAACCGCCGTGCCGCTTCCCCAGCACGACATGAGCCTGCTGGAAGTCCTCGCTGAGCGGTGCGCGAACGGCGCCCAGCCCGAACGCATCCCCGTGCGCGAGGTGCGGGCTTTGATCAACCGGGTTCGGTTCGTCAACGGCAAGACCGTCCTGGTGGACACCGTCACCGACGTGCTCCGGCTCGCCTGCGCGCTCTCCGGCGGTGACACCACGCTCGAAACCTCCACCCGGTTCCGCTCGTTCCCGCGCCGCGACCGGGTCGCCCTGCTCACCGCACTCGACTCCGTGGCCGCCGACCCCGCCAAGCTCGGCGACGTGAACCGGCACGCCCGCGCGTGGGTGCGGCTCGCCGGCGGGCTGCACCCCGAGGACCACGCCCGCACCTGTCCCAGCGCGAATGCGGTGTTCGCGGTCGCCCGCGGCGATCTGACGGCCAGGGTCGTTCCAGCAGCGGGTGGAGGAGGCGTTCGGCTGCCACGACATCACGGGCGCGGCGCGGCTGCTGGGCGCCGCCCCGGGCCTGTTGCTGCGCAACCTCGACCGTCTGCTTCGGGCCGCCGCCCAGGACACGGAGACGGCGATCCTGGAAGCCCTGATCGCGGCGGCGCCGAACGTGGCGGGCCGGGTCCTGCTGTCGGTGCGGGAGCATCTGGTCGACCGCGCCGACCGGGATGGCACCAAGCGCGTGTTCACCAACCGCCGGGGCCGTTCCTGGGTCGCCGACGAAAACCGGCCGCCGCTGTCGCGCGCGCTGGTCGCCGACGTGTGCGCCGTGATCGACGCCGAAATCACCCGCAGGCTCGCCGGGATGGTGGAGGGTACGTTGCTGGTCGACCCGGAGATCCTCGGTGTCGCGCTGCCGTTGTCGGGCAAGACGTCCCCGAGGGGGATGGGCGTGGTGCCGCGCGGCTCGATGCAGCGCGTCAGCGGGGAGGTGCTTTCGTTCTTCGTCCACTGGCGACAGTCGGAGCTGACCACGGACTACGACCTGTCCACCTCGCTGCTCGACGCGAACTTCGGCGAGGTCGGGTACCTGGCCTATACCAGGCTGCGGCACGGCGGCCGCAACGGGGCGGTGCACTCGGGTGACGTGGTCGAGGCCGCCGACGGGGCAAGCGAATTCATCGACGTCCCGCTGGCGCACCTGAAGGCGTGCTTCATCGTGCCGCAGGTACTCCTGTTCTCGGGGGAGCCGTTCCACCGGGCGGAGGAGGTGTTCTTCGGTTACCAGACGCGGGATCGCGCGCAGAAGGGCGAACCCTATGAGGCGCGCACCGTGCGCGCGAAATCCGACCTGGCGGGCGGGGGCCGCGTGGCCTATCCGGTGATCTTCCTCCGCGGGGACGACGGCACCTGGTGGGCGAAGTGGCTCCACCTGTACGCCAAGGGCCGTTCCGGCATGAACACGCTGGAAGGCACCCGGCCCACGACCGGCCTGCTGGCGCGCGGTGTCGTCGAGCGCAGGTACCTGACCTTCGGGTATCTGGTCTCGCTCGCCGGGAAGCACGCCAGGGTGGAGTACTACACCGGACAGGAGACCACGGGCGCGGTCACCTACCTCGGCTGGGACCGGCCCGACGGGCTCCCCGAGGGTGCGCGGGTGATCACGATCGACAATCTGGTGGAAATGATCCCGGAGTGAAGGCCGTTGCGCTACCATGAAATCGCGGAGGCCTTGAGGGGACTTCCTTCTCAACCCTCACAAGGTATGTGACTCCTTAGTCCTCTCCACTCCTCCGTTTCGACGAAGGAAGAGCCCCGGCGAGCACGCCGCCGGGGCTCTTCTTCGTTACTGCCGTTCCTCTCAAGACGAGAGGTGGTTGTTCAGTTGTGGAGGAGAGGAAATCTCTTCGGGTCAGAAACCTGGCGGAGAGTTAACTGAGAAAACACACCTCGTCCGCGAATGGCGGATTCCGTTTCGGGGTCGAGGAATTGTATGTGTGAAGTGTCTGGCGGTGGGTCAGCCGACGATGACGACCTGGGTCGCGCTCGCCGTCGCACCGCCCAGCGCGAGGGCGCCGTTCGCCGCGAACACGTTGTCGATGTGGGAGGGGGTGCTGAGGCCCAGTGCCTCGCGGCTGGGCAGCAGCTCGGCGTCCTGGGTGGCCAGCACCTCGATGATCTCCTTCATGGGATACCTCCTGATGGTTTTTCCTCAGTTATTCGGGATGTTTCCCGAATGAGACCAGTTTCGTGCCCGCTCGTCACTGGCCCGTCACTTGAAAAACAATCCAGGAGCGCCATTCGAGTGGTCGTGCCCCGCGCCTCTTTCCCAACCAACCCCACCAATCCCAATCCCCCCACCACCCACTCCAACACTCACAAAACCCCCGCCCACCCCTCCCGAAACCCCGCCGATCGAATCGCCGCCGGTGCCCTCGTTCTATGGCCCTGTCAGGGGCCATAGGAATCCCGCTGGTCGGTTGCTGTTGTGCTCAGCGCTTGCCAGGGCGGGGGGCTCGCACCGTGGGGGTCTGGGGGCTCGGCCCCCAGGGCGAATGACGAACCCCACCGCAGGAAAGCCGCATCAGCGGGGACTCTGGTCGAATCGCCGCCATGGCCCCGCCAGGGGCCATAGGAACCCCGCTGGTCGGTTGCTGTTGTGCTCAGCGCTTGCCAGGGCGGGGGGCTCGCACCGTGGGGGTCTGGGGGCTCGGCCCCCAGGGCGAATGACGAACCCCACCGCAGGAAAGCCGCATCAGCGGCGACCACGGTGGGGCCATGGGGTGAGTGACGGGACTCGAACCCGCGACATCCTGGACCACAACCAGGTGCTCTACCATCTGAGCTACACCCACCATGTTGAGGAACCGTTACCGGTTGACCTCAGCCGGGATATCGTAGCGTGCCGCCCGGACGGCCTTGAACGGGGTCACCCACTGTGGCGAAGCCGCACGTCAGAGGCGGCGGCGCGGGCCTGTTCGGTGGTGGGGCCGGGCTGCGGCACGAAGGCGGTCTTGCGGTAGTAGTCGAGCTCGCTGATCGATTCCCTGATGTCGGCGAGGGCGCGGTGGGCGAGGCCCTTCTCGGGCTTGGCGTAGTAGACGCGCGGGTACCAGCGCCGGACGAGTTCCTTGACGGAGGAGACGTCGACCATGCGGTAGTGCAGGTGGGCGTCGAGGGCGGGCATGTCGCGGGCGATGAAGCCGCGGTCGGTGGCGATGGAGTTGCCTGCGAGGGGGGCGCTGTTGGGGTCGGGGACGTGTTCGCGGACGTAGTCGAGGACCTGCCGCTCGGCTTGTTCGAGGGTGACCGTGGAGCGTCGTGCTTCTTCGGTGAGCCCGGAGCGGGCGTGCATGTCGCGGACGACGTCGGGCATGTTGGCGAGGGTTTCGTCGTCGGCGTGGATGACGAGGTCGAGGCCTTCGCCGAGGATGTTGAGCTCCGCGTCGGTCACGAGGGCGGCGATTTCGATGAGTGCGTCCTTGGCGAGGTCGAGCCCCGTCATCTCGCAGTCGATCCAGACAAGACGGTCGGTCACCGGAAAACCCTAACGCGCTCGCATCCGGGTGTCCGCCCGACACAGCGGAACGGGCCGCCCCGACCACGGCCCGTTCCGTTTTCCCCGGTCGGCGCCCCGGGTTGCTCTGCCGTTGCTCAGCCGTTCTCGATCTGGTTGATGATGGTCTTCGCGTCGTTGATGGGGATGGCGAATCCGATGCCGACGGACCCGGTCGAGGTGGATGACGGGTTGTACAGCGCGGAGTTGATGCCGATGACCTGGCCCGTCATGGTGACCAGCGGGCCGCCGGAGTTGCCCTGGTTGATGGCCGCGTCGGTCTGGATGGCGGTGTAGCTGGGCGAGTCGGTGGCGCGGTTGGCGGTCTGGTTGTACGGGTTGGGTTCGCCGGTGCCGATGTCGGACAGTTTCCGGTTGAGTGCGCTGACGATGCCGGAGGTGACGGTGTTCTGCAGGCCGCCGGGTGAGCCGATGGCCACGACCTGGTCGCCCACCTTGAGCCGGCTGGAGTCGCCGAGGGTGGCCGCGGTGAGTCCGCTTGCGCCGCTGGCCTGCAGTACGGCGATGTCGGCCTTCGGATCCGCGCCGACCACGCCTGCCTGGTATTTCGTGCCGTCGGACAGGGCGATGGTGACGGCCGTGGCTCCCGAGACCACGTGCGCGTTCGTCAGGATCTTGCCGTCGGGGCTGAGGATGATCCCGGAGCCGATGGCTTTGCCCTGGCGGGTGGTCACGTTGACCTGCACCACGCTGGGGAGCACCTTTTCGGCGACGGAGCTGACGTCGGTGTTCGTCGTCGCGGACACGCTCTGCCCCGAGGCGGTCGAAGCCGTGGTACCGGTGGAATGGCTGCCTTCGAGGCCGACCAGTGCGGCACCGCCGACGCCTCCGACGAGGGCGGCGGCGACGGCGGTCGAGGCGATGAGGGCCGTGAAACGGCCGTTGCGGCGCCGTGGCGCCGGGGTGGGGGTCTGGGTGGCGGGCGCAGGCGGCGGGAAGTACGGATAGCCGTGCTGCGGCCGGTTCTCGTGCTCGCTCATGGTTCCACCTTCGCCGTCCTAGGTGTGAAATCCCGTGGAGCAGCCCAAAAATCGGCTGAGAAGAATTTGCTGAGAACTCGCCACGGCGTGGGCTTGTGCAGGCGTCGCGGCAGGGTGGCCGGCGGGCCGGGTTCCGAAGGCGCGAAAACTGTCGGTGGTGCTCGATACGGTCTCTTCGAGAGCCGAACCAGGGAGGAAAACCGATGACCACCATCCTGCACCGGCCCGCCCGGATCGTCGCCAAGGGCCCGTTCGACCTGGGTGCCTCCGCTCGTTTCCTGGCCGGGTTCACGCCCGCGGCCCGGCCGGACGCCGGGGACGAGGCGGGCACGCTCCGGCTGGCGTTCCCGGTCGAAGGCACCTGGGAGCATGCCGGGGTGCTGGTCCGGCAGCGGGCGCCGGGCAGCGTCGAAGTGTCGGTCGAGGCGGGGCACCGGGTGGCCGGGGAGGCCGTACGGCAGGTCCAGCGGATCCTCTCCCTGGACGTGGACGGTTCCGGCTTCGCCGCCGTGGGTGAGGCGGATCCGGTGGTGGAAAGACTGCTGGAGCGGTATCCCGGGCTCCGACCGGTGCTCTTCCCCTCGCCGTACGAGGCCGCGTGCTGGGCGATCATCGGCAACCAGCTCCGGATGGTGTCGGCCGCGCAGCTCAAGCGACGCCTCGCGGAGCGGCACGGGGTTTCGGTCGAGGTGTCGGGTCACCGGCTGGTCTCGTTCCCGGCCCCGGCCGAACTCCTCGCACTGGACCGGCTCCTGGATCTGCCGGAGGTCAAGGTGCGCCGCCTCCATTCGATCGCCCGCGCAGCCCTGGACGGGGTGCTCGACGCGGCCGCCCTGCGGGCGATGGATCCGGGAGAGGCACTGTACCGATTGCAGAAGCTTCCGGGAATCGGTCCGTTCTCGGCACAGCTCATCCTCATCCGCGGCGCCGGGCATCCGGATGTGTTTCCCACCGCCGAAGAACGGCTGCACACCGAGATGCGGACGCTCTACCGGCGGCCCGAGGCGAAGGTGACCGAGCTCGAACGGATCGCGCGGGGCTGGCGCCCGTACCGCTCGTGGGTGGCACTGCTCCTGCGGACCAACCGAGAGGCGCGATCGGCGAGCTGAAACGACGGGCGAGGTTCCGCGCAAGAACGGCACCGCCACCCGAACCACGTCCCCAACAGACTCCAGGGCGGTCGAGTCTGTGAAACCGGCGGGGGTGGTAACAGGGCACAGACACCCGTTGTGGTGAGCTGCGCGCGTGTTTCTCGCGGAGACGAGTGGAGCCGGATCGTCGATGGGCCTGTTCGGGGCACAGCCGGGCCCCACCGCCTGGGCGCCGGTGGTGACCGGGGCGGTGGCGTTGCTGCTGGTGTTGTCGGGGTCGCCGTGGCGGTGGGCGCGCAACCTCGTGACGATCGTGCACGAGGCCGGGCACGCCCTGATGGCGCTGCTGGCCGGGCGGCGGCTGCAGGGCATCAAACTGCACTCGGACACCTCGGGCGTGACGGTCTCGCGCGGTAAACCGCACGGGCCCGGCATGGTCCTGACCTCGCTGGCGGGCTACCCGGCGCCGGGGCTGCTCGGGCTGGCCTTCGCGGCCCTGCTCGAGGCTGGGCGGATCACCGTGCTGCTCACCATCGCCGCGCTGCTCCTGCTGGGCGTGCTGGTCATGGTCCGCAACGCCTACGGCGTGCTGTCCGTGCTGGTGACCGCGGGCGGACTCGCCCTGCTGGCGCTGGTGGCGGGGCCGGAGGTCCAGGCCTGGTTCGTGTACCTCATCACCTGGTTCCTGCTCTTCGGCGGGCTGCGGCCGGTGTTCGAGCTGCAGCACAAGCGCCGCCGTGGTGCGGCGCGGGACTCCGACGCCGATCAGCTGGCCCGGTTGACCGCGGTGCCCGCCGGGTTGTGGGTGCTCATCCTGGTGGTGCTCGCACTGACCTGCCTCCTCGTCGGCGGCGCCTGGTTGCTCGAGCCCGCGCTGCGGCCCTGACCGGCGCGTGCGGCACACTGGACACACGGCTTCCCGTGCATCACGTGGTGGCGTGCGAGATCGCGAGCAGAAGGAAGGTAGTGCGGTGTCCGACGAGGTGGCCAAGGCAGTCGAGGAGTGCGCACGGGCGGCCAAGCAGGCGGCGCCGTCGCTGGCCACCGCGGCCGACGAGGCGATCGACGCCGCACTGACGGCGATGGCGCGCAGGCTGCTGGAGAACCGGGAAGCGGTGCTGGAGGCCAACGGCGCCGACGTCGCCAAGGCGCGTGAGGAAGGGATGAGCGCCGGTCTGCTCGACCGGCTGACCATCACCGAGCAGCGGCTGACCGGGATGGCCGAGCAGCTCCGGCTGCTCGCCGGGGCGCCGCACCAGGAGCGGTCGATCCCGGTGCGGTCACTGAACGGCGGACTGCGGCTCGTCGAGCGGCGGCGGCCGGTCGGCGTGATCGGGGCGAACTACGAGGCGCGGCCCAACGTGACCGTCGACGTGGCCTCCCAGCTGGTCAAATCGCGCAACGCCGGGGTGCTGCGCACCGGTTCGGCGGCGCTGGGCTCGGCGCAGCGGCTGCTCGACGTGGTCATCGCGCCCGCACTCGCCGAGGCCGGCATCGAGCCCGACGCGATCCAGCTGGTGCCGCGCGTGGAGCGCGAGGCGGCCACGGCACTGGTGCAGCTTCCGACGCTGGTGCCGCTGGTGATCCTGCGCGGGAGCGGGGAGAGCACGCGTGCTTTGGCCACCGAGGCGGCCGTGCACGGCGTACGCACGCTCGCGCACGCGGACGGCGGCGGTGTGCTCTACGTCGACGAGGCGGCCGATTCGGACAAGGTGCGTGCGCTGGTCGTCGGCAGCCTCGACCGGTTGGGCGTGTGCAACCGGCTCAACCTGCTGCTGATCCACTCCGCGGTGCACGACACGATGTGGCCGGTGATCGAGGGGGCACTGGCCGAACGGCGGGTGAGCCCGTCGCTGCCGCCGTACGAGCACGCCATCGGCTACGAATGGGCGCTGGATTCGGACCGGGAGGCCACCGTCACCGTGGCGCAGGTCGCCGGGCTTGGCGAGGCCGTGCGGATCGCCAACGAGCAGACCTCCGGCCTGGCGGCCGGGATCGCCACCGAGGACGAGGCCACCGCCGAGGCCTTCTTCGACGGCTACACCGGCACCGGTGTGTTCTGGAACGCGCCGACCCGGCTGCTCGACGGCTTCAAACTCCTCGCCGTGCCGGAAACGGGGATCAACCTGGACAAGGTGCCCGGTCCGCGCGGCCCGGTCACTTACACCGACCTCTACGTCCGCCAGTTCGCCGTGCTCCCCGAGCGTCCCTGATCTCACCCGGAGGCCCGCGGGCTCTCCGCCGCGGCCGACGTGCGAGCGCGGTCAGGGGCGGCGGAGAGCGAAGGGACGGAGCCGTGCGTACCCGCGAACCGAGGCCGGCCGCCGGAGGCGCAGGACGTAACCGGGGTCGTCCCTGAGTTCGCTCGCCAGCTCCCGGTCCACCAGGATGGTGCCGGGCCTGGCGAGCCCGGTGAGCCTGCTCGCCAGGTTCACCACCGAGCCGTACACGTCGCCGAACCGGTTGAGGATCCGGCCCGCGGCCATCCCGCACCGCACCTCGGGCAGGGTGGGGTCGAGGCTGGTGTGCTCGGCCAGCGTCAGGGCGATCTCCGCCGCGTCGGCCGCCGTGTCCGCCACGAACAGCACCTCGTCGCCGATCATCTTCACGATCCGCCCGTGGTGCTCGGCCACGATCTCGGTGGCCAGCGCCTCGAAACGTTCCAGGATGTCGCTCAACTCGGCATCGTCGATGCGCCTGGTCAGCCGGGTGTAGCCGACCATGTCGGCGAACCCGGCCACCTCGGTCCGCGCTTCGAGGTCCTCGTCGGGCGCGGCCAGTGCCCGCCCGGCGAAGGCCGCGAGATGCCGGCGCCACACGAAGTCCTGGACCCGCTGGAGTTCCGGGACGAGCCGCTCGACGAGCCGCGCCACCTGTTTCTCGTCGCGTCCCAGTTCCTCGTTCTCGGTGATCAGCGCCCACAGCATGTGGACCTGCCACTCGGCCAGCCGCGACAGGTGCTGGCCGAGCGCCCTGGTCACGGGGACCTCGAGCCGGGCGTCGAGCAGGCCGGACGAGATCAGCTGGTCGGCCGTGCGCACTGCCTCGACATCGGCGTCGGTGAACACGACCTCGTCGTCGCCGACGGTGGCGAAACCGAGTGCGCGCCACAGCCTGGTGGCCCGTTCGATCGGCACACCCGTCTTCTCGGCGACCTCCAGCCGCGTGTACCGGCGTTCGCCGCCGAGAAGGATGCTTTCGAGCCGTTCTTCGTTCACGGAATCCCTGCCAGCCCTGGGGAACGAATCAGAGCGGCGGAGCCGCTTCGTGGTCTGGGTCTGGTCTAGGTGGTGTGGACGATCAGGACGTCGACGCCGGACTTGCGGGCGGCCTCCGAGGGCACCGAGCCGAGGATGCGGCCGGCCAGGGTGTTGAGCCCGCGGTTGCCGACCACGAGCAGGTCCGCCGAATGCTCGGAGACGACCTTGCGCAGCGCCTCCACCGGCTCACCGACCACGGCGACCGTCTTGACGTCGGTGGCCCCGGCCTTGATCGCGCGATCCCGTGCGCTCTGCAGCGTGTCCTCGGCGGGCGCCGAGCCGACCACCTGGTAGGCCTCGTCCCGCAGCACGTCCTGGGCCTTTTCGACCTCGCCGCGGCTGCTCGGGTAGTAGGCGCAGACGATCACGAGTTGCGCACCCGAATCCGCTGTCACCGCGGCCGCGCGGTCCACCGCGCGAAACGACGAGTCAGAACCATCCGTACCTACGACAACAGTGTGGTAAGCCGTCATTCGAGTCCCTCCGGCAAGGCGCGTGAACCGCGTGGCCGCTTAGGTTACTCGCCAGTCGGTTTGCCCGCAGCCCCGTTCGGACCCGATTTTCCGGCACCCGCCGCCACCCGCTGCCTACCGCCGGGCTTACCGGTGCTCGCGGCCGGTTTTCCGGTCGAGGAAGCGGTTTCGCCCAGCACCGCGGCGGCGTCGTCGAGCACCGTCCTCGCGGCCTTGACCTGCTCGGCGATGCCCTCCCGCAGCGCCCGCAGCGTCTCGACCCGGTCGGCGGCCGCGTTGATCCGCCGGTTGGCCTCCTCGGTGGCCTCGCGGACGCGCCGCTGCGCCTCGTCGGTCGCCTCGGCCACCCGCGCGTTGGCTTCGGTGATGGAGTCCTGCTTGCGCCGGTTCGCGTCCTCGATCGACTCGCGCCGCCGCCGCTCGATCTCCTCCGCTGCGGCCCGCTGCTCCTCGGCGACCTTGGCGCGGATGGTCGCGGCCTCCTCGGAAGCCTCCCGGACGCGCCGCTCGGCCTCGGCCTTGCTGGCGGCCTCCTGCTCGGCGAGGAGCCGCATCGCCTCGGCGCGCCGCGCCGCCATCGCGACCTCGAAGTCCTCGTCGACCTTCGTGCGCCGCCGGTCGGCCTCCAGGTCGAGCCGGTCGCGCTCCTCCTTGGCCTTGGTCGTGATCGATTCGGCCTCGGCCCGCGCGGTCTCCAGGACCCTGCGGTGCTCGGCCTCCATCTCCTTCCGGCGCGTGTCGAGCTCGGCGAGCAACTGCTCGTACCGGGCCCGCAGCGCGCTCGCGTCGGCTTCGGCCTTGGCCCGGATGTGCCCGGCCTCCGCTTCGGCCCGCGCCCTGGTGTCGGCGGCTTCCTCCTGCGCGAGCCGGAGCATGCGCTGCAGGCGCTCCGACAGGCCCTCCACGGTGGTCGGCGGCTGTCCGAGCCGCTCGACCTGACCGCGGAGGGTGTCGATCTCGCCGCGCGCCTGCTCCAGCTGGCGTGCCAGGTCGCCCGCCTGGGAAATGGCCGCGTCCCGATCGGCGGCGAGCATTTTCAGATCGGCGTCCAGCCGTTCCAGATGCTCGTCCACCTGGTGCTTGTCGTAGCCGCGTTTCGCCAGGTCGAAACCGGCGCCCAGCGGCACCAGTTCCCTCTCGTCGCCTAGGCTCATGAGGCCAGACTACTTACGCTCCGCGGAATGCGTTGATGCGGCCGATGTGCTTGGCACGCATCTCCTCGTCGTGGACGCCCAGTCCTTCCTCCGGAGCCAGGCACAGCACGCCGACTTTGCCCTGGTGGGCGTTGCGGTGCACGTCGAGCGCGGCCTGCCCGGTCTCGGCCAGGGAATACGTTTTCGACAGCGTCGGATGGATCAGACCTTTGGCGATCAGCCGATTGGCTTCCCAGGATTCCCGGTAGTTCGCGAAGTGGGAGCCGATGATCCGCTTGAGATTCATCCAAAGGTAGCGGTTGTCGTACTGGTGCATATACCCGGACGTGGACGCGCAGGTGACGATCGTGCCGCCGCGGCGGGCGGCGTAGACCGAGGCGCCGAAGGTTTCCCGGCCGGGGTGCTCGAACACGATGTCCGGGTCCTCACCGCCGGTGAGCTCGCGGATCTTCGCGCCGAACCGCTGCCACTCCTTCGGGTCCTGGGTGGTCTCGTCCTTCCAGAACTTGTATCCCTCGGCAGTGCGGTCGATGACCAGTTCGGCACCGAGCTTGCGGCACAGTTCGGCCTTCTCGGGGCTGGACACGACGCAGACCGGGATCGCACCGCCGTTGAGCGCGTACTGGGTGGCGTAGGAGCCGAGACCGCCGGAGGCGCCCCAGATCAGCACGACGTCGCCCTGCTTCATGTCGGCGCCGTTGCGGGAGACGAGCTGCCGGTAGGCGGTGGAGTTCACCAGACCGGGGCAGGCGGCCTCCTCCCAGGTGAGGTGCCGCGGCTTGGGCATCAGCTGGTTGGCCTTGACCAGGGCGACCTCGGCGAGCCCGCCGAAGTTGGTCTCGAAGCCCCAGATCCGCTGCTCGGAGTCGAGCATGGTGTCGTTGTGCCCGTCGGGGCCCTCGAGTTCGACGTTGAGGCAGTGCGCGACGACCTCGTCGCCCGGCTTCCAGGTGTGCACACCCGGGCCGGTCCGCAGCACGACGCCGGCGGCGTCGGAACCCACCACGTGGTAGGGCAGGTCGTGGCGCTTGGCCAGCGGCGAGAGCTTGCCGTAGCGCTTGAGGAACTTGAACGTCGGCAGGGGTTCGAAGATCGACGTCCAGACCGTGTTGTAGTTGATGGCGCTGGCCATGACCGCGATGAGCGCCTCGCCAGGCCCGAGTTCGGGCACGGGCACCTCGTCGAGGTGCAGCGACTTGCGCGGATCCTTGTCTCGGCTGGCCAGGCCGTCGAACATCTCGGTCTCGTCGGCGTGCACCGTCACGCCCTGGTAGGACTCGGGGAGGTCGAGCGAGCCGACCGCGGTGAGATCACCCGCGAGGATGGCGTCGCGGATCTCGTTCAGCGTCCCTTGCGTCATTGGGGTGGACCTTCCCTGGCTGGGTTGCGGGAGCATGACATTACTGGCCAGTAACCCGGAATGCCACCGCAGGAGACGTGGCCCACCCCTTGTGCGCGAAATGGCCCCCTTCGCGATGGACCGGCGGCTCCTCCCGTCTCACGATGAGGGCAAGCCGGACGGCCGCGATCCAGCGGTGTCCGACGGTTCTTGGAGGTGGTCCCGGTGACCAGAACCTCGACAGCCTCGACCATCCCGCTGCGGCCCTGGGCGCGCCCGCACGACTGGGTGGAGATCACTCTCGGCCTGCTGGCCGCGCTGTCCTTCCTGTGGGTGACGACCACTCCGCGTGCCCAGTGGACGATGATCGTGTTCGGGACGCTCATCGCGCTGGACGGCCTGCTCTCCGCGGTGATGCCGCGGTTTGCCTACAGCGAGGGCGTGCAGGTCGTGCTGGGCACGCTGCTGTTCGCATCGCCCTGGGTGATGACCTACACCGGCCTGGCCGGGGCGTCCTGGTGGTCGTGGGTCCTCGGGGGGCTCACCATCCTGGTCGCCTCACTGGCCGTGCCGATCGCGAACGCGGCGGCCGAGGCACCGCGGTAGCGCCGATTCCCCTCGGGCGCTGCCGTGAGGGGACCCCGCACGGCACATACGACCAGGGCTCCGGCAAAGTCGTGTCGCTCGGCCGCGCGAGTCCCACCTTCCGGCGCTTGTGTCCCACGCTGGTGCGCGTGAGTTCCACGTTCGTGCGGGGTGGTGTGCCCTGAAGGTCGCCTTGAGGGTCATAAAGGCTCTCAAGGTCGCCTTGAGGGCAAGCGCTCCTCAGCCGAGGAGCGTCTGCCGAAGGCTGCCGTGAGGGGACCCTTCACCGGAAAGAACGGCGGCTGGGGCCGTGGCGTGGGGGAGGTCAGTGGGCCGGGTTCGCGGCGGGTTCGACCAGTTCCACGAGGACGCCGCCGGCGTCCTTCGGGTGCACGAAGTTCACCCGGCTGTTCGCGGTGCCGCGCTTGGCCTTGTCGTAGAGCAGCCGCAGGCCGTTGGCCCGCAGCGCCTCCGCGGCGGCCTCGATGTCGGTGACGCGGTAGGCGACCTGCTGCAGGCCGGGGCCCTTCGTGTCGAGGAACTTGCCGATGGTGGAGTCCGGGCGCAGCGGAGCGAGCAGCTGGACGGCGGGGCCGTTTTCGTCGCCCGGCGCGTGCAGCATCGCCTCGCGGACCCCCTGCTCCTCGTTGACCTCGCTGTGGGTCGCGATCATGCCGAAGTTGGTGGCGTAGAACTCGATCGCGGCGTCCAGGTCCGGTACCGCGATGCCGACGTGGTCGATCGTGGTCACGAACGGCTTCAGCGCGTCATTCATGCCCCGAGCATAGGCCAGGGAAACGACCTCACCTCGTGCCACGGCTCACACCTGTACTGAACGGGCGTGGCGGGTATCGTCGAGGGGACCGCCGTCGTTCGTCTTTGGAGGCTGCCGTGACCGGTTCGGTGATCCTCGGTGCTGCCCGCACCCCCATTGGCCGTCTGCTGGGTTCCCTGAAGGACTTCTCGGGCGCGCAGCTGGGCGGGGTGGCCATCAAGGCCGCGCTCGAGCGCGCCGGTGTCTCGCCGGACCAGGTGCAGTACACGATCATGGGCCAGGTGCTCACGGCTGGCGCTGGCCAGATCCCGGCGCGCCAGGCGGCGGTGGCGGCGGGCATCCCGATGGACGTCCCGGCACTGACCATCAACAAGGTGTGCCTGTCCGGCCTCGACGCGATCGCGCTGGCCGACCAGCTGATCAGGGCAGGCGAGTTCGACCTCGTCGTCGCGGGCGGTCAGGAGTCGATGACCCAGGCCCCGCACCTGCTGCCCAAATCGCGCTCCGGGTTCAAGTACGGCGACACCACGCTCGTCGACCACATGGCCTACGACGGCCTCTTCTGCGCGTTCGACCAGGTCGCGATGGGCTCGTCCACCGAGAAGCACAACACCCGCTACGGCGTGACGCGGGAGCAGCAGGACGAGTTCTCCGCCCGCTCGCACCAGCGCGCCGCGGCCGCGATCGCCGCGGGCCTGTTCGCCGACGAGATCGCCCCGGTGGCGATCCCCCAGCGCAAGGGCGAGCCGATCCTGTTCGACACCGACGAGGGCGTCCGCGCCGACACCACGGCGGAGACGCTGGCCAGGCTGCGGCCCGCCTTCGCCGCGGACGGCACGATCACCGCGGGCTCGTCCTCGCAGATCTCCGACGGTGCCGCCGCCGTCGTGGTGGCCAGCCGTGCCAAGGCCGAGGAACTGGGCATCACCCCGCTCGCCGAGATCGGCGCACACGGCGTGGTGGCGGGCCCGGACGCGAGCCTGCACGAGCAGCCGTCCAACGCCATCAAGGCCGCGCTGGCGAAGGCGAAGCTGGATGCCTCCGCGCTGGACCTGGTGGAGATCAACGAGGCGTTCGCCGCGGTGGGCCTGGTGTCCACGGAGAAGCTGGGCATCGACCCGGAGCGGGTCAACGTCAACGGCGGGGCGATCGCGCTCGGCCACCCCATCGGCGCCTCCGGGGCGCGCCTGGCCGTGCACCTGATCTACGAGCTGCGGCGCCGTGGCGGCGGTCTCGGCGCGGCGGCGCTGTGCGGTGGCGGCGGGCAGGGTGACGCCCTGCTGATCCGCGTTCCCTGATCCGGCCGCGATCAGGCACGGTGCACAGGCCTCTCCGGGCGCCAGGCAGGATGGGGCCATGCCGCCGTTGAACATCCCCGAGCTGGTCGACCGCGCGCGTGACGGGCAGCCGCGCGCGGTCGCCAAGCTGATCTCCCTGGTCGAACACGCCCATCCGCGCCTGCGGGAGGTGGCGGCGGCGCTGACCCCGCACACCGGCCACGCCCGCGTGATCGGGCTGACCGGACCGCCCGGGGTGGGCAAGTCGACCTCCACTTCGATGCTGCTCTCCGCGCTGCGCAAGCAGGGCCAGCGGGTCGGGGTGCTGGCGATCGACCCGTCTTCGCCCTTCTCCGGCGGCGCGCTGCTCGGCGACCGGATCCGGATGGCCGAGCACGCGACCGATCCGGGCGTGTTCATCCGCTCGATGGCCACCCGCGGCCATCTCGGCGGGCTCGCCTGGGCGACCCCGCAGGCGGTGCGCGTGCTGGACGCCGCCGGGTTCGACGTCGTGCTCATCGAGACCGTCGGAGTTGGACAGTCCGAAGTGGACGTCGTCAAGCTCGCCGACACCACCGTGGTGCTGCTCGCACCCGGCCTCGGGGACGGTATCCAGGCCGCCAAGGCGGGGGTGCTGGAGATCGCCGACGTGTTCGTGGTGAACAAGGCCGATCGCGACGGTGCCGACACCGTGGTCCGCGATCTCAAGCAGATGATCTCCTACGGGCGTCGTGAGATCCGTGGCCCGAGCTGGCGGCAGCCCATCGTGCGCACCACGGCCGCACGCGGTGAGGGCGTGGAGGATTTCGTGCGCGCCCTCGACGAGCACCACGACTGGCTCGCCGCGCACGGCGAGCTGGCCCGGCGGCGTGCGCACCGGGCGGCGAGCGAGGTCGAGGCGATCGCACTCAGGCGACTCCGGGCGGAGCTGGAGGACCTGCACGGCGGCGGGCATCTGAGCGGGCTCGCCGAGCGGGTCGTCTCCCGCGAGCTCGACCCGTATGCGGCGGCCGATGCGCTGCTGGACGCGCTGCGCCCGGGACAATAGAGAGATGGCTCCTGTCGAACGGATCGGCCTGGTCGTCCACGGTGGCAAGGAGGCGGCGCTGGCCGCGGCCGAGCGCGTCCGCCGGTGGGCCGCCGGGCACGGGGTGCCCTGCGCCGACATCGATGTGTGGGACCAGCGCGACGGCCACCGGCTCGACGCCAGGGAAGAGGCGGCCAGGGCCGGTGACCCGGATCTGATCGTCACCGTGGGCGGGGACGGCACCTTCCTCCGGGGCGTGCGGGTGGCCGGCGCGATCGACGCGCTGGTGCTGGGCGTGAACGTGGGCCGGGTCGGCTTCCTCACCGAGGTGGCGGCCGCCGACCTGGTGGACGCGCTCGACGCGGTGCATCGCGGGGACATCCACGTGGATGCCAGGATGACGCTGACCATGCGTGCCGCGCGGCGGCTGGAGATCCCGGCGGGCTTCGAGGAGATGCTCCGCTACGGCCGGGGCCCCGCGCTGCCCTCACCCCATGTGCGGCCGGGGTTGAAGAGCCAGGGCGGCTGGGGCGTGCCGCTGGATGTGCTGGCGCTCAACGACATCGTGGTGGAGAAGCTCGCACGGGATCGCCAGGCGAGCCTCGCGGTCTACGTCGGCAGCAAGCTGTTCGCCTCGTACTCGGCGGACGCGCTGATCGTGGCCTCGTCGACCGGATCCACCGCCTACAGTTTCTCCGCGGGCGGGCCGATCGTGTCGCCGGATCTGGACGCGCTGGTGTTCACCCCGGTCGCGCCGCACATGGTGTTCAACCGCAGCGTCGTGCTGGACAAGTCGCAGTGCGTGGGCATCCTCGTGCTGGAGCATTCGGGCGAGGTGGCGGTGAGCGTCGACGGCCAGCTCCGGGGCGTGCTGCACCCGGGCGACTGGATCACGGTCTACGCGGCGCCGAAACGGTCGCGGCTGGCCAGGCTGGCCGAGCCGGACTTCCTCGGCCGGGTCCGCGACCGGTTCGGGCTGGTCGACGCCGCGGCGGCGCTGGCGGACGGGCATCCGCCCGCCTTCGCCCCGGACGAGCCGCTGCCGCCCGACCTCGCCCATCCGGGGCCGCCTCCCGCCGAGGTGTAGGGACCTGCCGTGAGGGGCCCTCACGGCAAGTCCATCAGGGCGAGCCTGGCCGGGGTCGGTCACGAGCGCGATGGTGGTGATCCGCCCGTCGGCGACGGTGAACGCGATGACCGACAGCGGGGTGCCGTCCTCACGCCAGGACACGATCCCGGGACGGCCGTCGACGAGCACCATGCGCCCCCGTCCGGCCGCGCCGCCGGACAGCTGTGCACCGGAGGCGACCTTGGTGGCGCCGAGGACGACGACCGTGCCCCCGGGGGTGTGGGCGGTCAGCTTCACCTCGGGATCGAGCACGCGCAGCAACCCCTCGAAGTCGCCGTGGCGAGCCGCCGCCAAGAAGGCCTGGACCACCTCTCGCTGCTCCCGCCCGACGGCCGTCGGCCGCCGGGTCGCCCGCACCTTCCCGCGGGCGCGGCTGGCGAGCATCTTGGTGGCTGCGGTGGACTTGCCGAGGATCTGGCCGATCTCGCCGAACGGCACCGCGAACAGGTCGTGCAGCACGAACGCCAGCCGTTCGTCCGGCCGGAGCGATTCGAGGACGACGAGGAGGGCGAGCCCGACCGAGTCGGCGAGCACCGCGTCGTCCTCCGGCACCGGGCCGTCGCCGAGCGTCGTCACGACCTCGGGCAGAGGGTCGTCGTAGGACGCCTCGGGACGGGCCCGACGCGATCGCAGGACGTCGAGGCTGATCCGGCCGACCGCCGTGGTCAGCCAACCGGAGAGGTTGTGGTCCGCGCCAGCCAGATCAACGGCTGCAGCCCGTGCGTGTTCGCCGGGGTCGAGTCGGCGAAGAAGGCCGGTGAAACCGACGAGCGGCTGCACAACGTGGTCGCGTGGCGCGAGACCCCCTTCTTCACCGATGAGGAGCGGGCGGCGCTCGCGCTGACCGAGGCCGCCACCCGTATCCAGGACGGCGCGCCGGGCGTGACCGACGAGATCTGGGACGCGGCGGCCGACCACTTCGACGAGAAGCAGCTGTCCGCGATCATCCTGGAGATCGCGATGACCAACTTCTTCAACAGGATCAACCGCACGATTCGCGAGCAGGCGGGCAAGACCTGGTGAGCGGGGGCGGAGCGGTGTCCGCTTGAGGTTCGTGATCGGCGCGAAAGGGGAACTCAGGCGCCCGAGGGTGGGACTCGGAAGGTGAGGCCGACGACCGGGTCAGGCGAGTCCGGCGGCGACCTCGCGGAGCCGGGCGCCCGCGCCGGAGGTGATCGGCTCGCCGTGGCCGAAACAGGCGGTTTCCACGTCGAGTTCGGCCAGGCGCCGGAAGGATTCGGCGGCACGGGACCGGTCGAGGTTGAAGATGCCGAGCATGACCTGGCCCTCCATGTGGGCGGCGGTGTCGCCGGTGAACAGCACGCCGTGCCCGGGCAGGTGGAGGGCGATGCTCCCGTCGGTGTGTCCCGGGATCGACAGGACCCGCGCACCGCCGCCGAACTCCAGCACCTCGCCCCCGGCGAGTTCGCGGTCCACCCGTGCCGGAGGTGCGACCTCCGGCGTCCCGGCCGACACCTGCTCGAAGATCGGCCGCTCCCAGTCCGCGAGGACGGGCGGCGGGGGCGGTACCTCCCCGCGGATGATCGAGGCGTCCCGCGCGTGGGCGAAGACCGGGGCGTCGCTCCACTGCTGGATCTCGGCCAGTGCGCCCGCGTGGTCGACGTGGAAGTGGGTGAGCACGATCCCGGTCAGGGCGGCGGGGGTGAAACCGAGGCTTTCGATCGCCTTGCGGGCGTCGTCACCGCCGCCCGGTGCGCCGGTGTCGATCAGGACCAGCGAATCCTGGTCGTGCCACAGGTACAGCTGCCAGTTGCCGACCCGCAGCCGGTGCAGGTTCGGGAGCACTTCCACGGTTTCCATCCCGCGACGGTAGGACAAGGAGCTCGTCCGGGCAGCCCGGATCAGCTCATCGCGTAATCGCTCTCAGCGAACGGGCCAAAGCCGCCGTTGCCGGTCCGAACGCGTGCTCGGCCGGGGTCGCGAAGCCGACCACCATCCCTTGTGGACGTTCTCCGGGGCGGATCCAGTACCGCCCCAACCGGTCCAGTGCGATGGACTCCCGGGACGCGGCCGCGAATGCGGCTTCTTCCAGCACGCCGTCGGGAAGCAGGAGCACGACGTGCAGCCCGGCGGAAATACCGAGCGGGGTGACGCTTTCGGGGAGCGCGGCGAGCAGCCGGTCGCGCCGCTTGCGGTAGGCGAGCCGCCGCTGCCGCACGTGCCGGTCGTAGGAGCCCGAAGTGAGCATTTCGGCGAGGATCAGGTGGTCCATCGAGGGGGCGCGCCAGCCGGTGGTCGCGAGTGCAGCCCGGACGGGTTCGACCAGGGAACGGGGCGGCACGATCCAGCCGATGCGCAGGGACGGGGCGAGGGTTTTGCTCACCGAACCCACGTAGATCGTGCGTTCCGGGGCGAGTGCCTGCACCGCACCCACCGGGCGCCGGTCGAAGCGGAACTCGCCGTCGTAGTCGTCCTCGATGACGAGTCCCCCGTTCTTGCCCGCCCAGCGGGCCAGCGCGGTGCGGCGCGCGGGGGCGAGCGTGTAGCCCAGCGGGAACTGGTGGGCGGGCGTCACCACCACCGCCGGACTGTCCAGTTCGGACACCACGATTCCCTGCTCGTCGACCGGGACCCCGGTCACCGAGAGGCCGTTGCCCGCCGCCGTGGCGCGAAACTCCGGCAGGGACGGGTCCTCGAAGGCCAGTTCGCCGTCTTCGCGCAGCAGCTTGGCCAGCACGGCCAATGCGTGGTTGAATCCGCCGCACACCACCACCCGCTCGGGATCGGTCACCACTCCGCGGCTCCGGGCGAGGTAGCGGGCCAGCGCTTCGCGCAGGACCGCGGGCCCGCGTGGATCGCCGTAGTCGAACACGCCGGGCGGAGCCTCCAGCAGCACCCGGCGGGCCGCGGAAAGCCAAGCCGCCCGCGGGAAGGAGGACAGGTCGGGACGGCCGGGAGACAGGTTCCAGCGCGCGTCGCGCGACCGGGTCGTGGTGCGCGGGTGCTCACGCGCCGGGACCGCCGGGGCCGTTCCGTCGGCCGCGACCCGGGTCGGCGCGCCCTGGCTGGTCAGGAGATAGCCCTCGGCGGCGAGGTCGGCGTAGACGCGGGTGACGGTGCCGCGCGCGATGCCGAGGTCCTTCGCCAGCGCCCTGGTCGACGGCAGTGCCGTCCCCGGCCTGAGCCGCCGCTCGCGGATGGCGCGGCGCAGCGCGTCGGCCAGCCCCGGGCGTCCGGTGTCCGGATGCCAGTCGAGGTGGACGTCCCAGCTCGAACTGGACCACGATTCCAACACGAAACTGGACCATACTCGTGGGCCAGTTCTCGGTAGCGTGCGTGGCATGAGCAAGCGGATCTCTCTCAACCGGCGGGCACCCGGCCTGCTGAAACAACTCATCGAACTGAACAACTCGATCAAGAAGGCGGCCGCCGAGGCGGGCCTGGACCAGCGCCTGCTGGAACTGCTCAAGATCAGGACTTCGCAGCTGAACGGGTGCGCGTTCTGCCTGGACATGCACGTGCGCGAGGCGCTGGAAGGCGGCGAGACGCACAAGCGGATCTACCTGCTCAGCGCGTGGCGGGACGCCGACGTGTACACCGACCAGGAACGGTCCGCCCTCGCCCTCGCGGATGCGATGACCAGGCTGTCGGAGACCCAGGACGTGGCGGACGAGGTGTACGAGGAGGCGTTGGCCCACCTGACCGAGGACCAGTACACCGCCGTGGGCTGGGCGGTGACGGTGATGAACGCGTTCAACCGCCTCAACGTCACCAGCCACACCCCGGTACCGGCATGAGCGCCGCCGCGCTGCGGGCGCTGCACGTCCCGGGGCACCCGCTCCTGCTGCCGAACGTCTGGGACGCCGACACGGCCCGGCTGGTCGAAGAGGCCGGTTACCCGGTGGTGGCCACCAGTTCGGTCGCGGTGGCCGCCACGCTCGGCTACCCCGACGGAGAACAGGCACCCGCCGGGGAGATGTTCGCCGCGGCGGCGCGGATCGCGCGTGCGGTGTCGGTCCCGGTGACCGTGGACGCGGAGTCGGGATACGGGCTGCCCGCCCCGGAATTCGTGGCGCGACTGCTCGACACCGGCGCGGTCGGCTGCAACCTGGAGGACACCGACCACGCGCTGGGCCGGGTGCGTCCGATCGCCGAGCAGGCGGACCGGCTCGCCGCCGTGCGGGCCGCCGCCGGGGACGCACTGGTGCTCAACGCCCGGATCGACCTCTTCCTGCGGGCGGAGGACCAGCGCGCCGTGCTGCCGGAGGCGATCGAGCGGGCCCGCGCCTACCTCGACGCGGGCGCGGACTGCGTGTACCCGATCCTGGTGCGCTCGGCGGACGTGCTCGCCGAGTTCGTCAAGGCGGTCAGCCCCGGCGCGGTGAACGGCAACCGGCTGCCGGACGGGACGGACCTCGCCGCACTCGGCGTGGCCCGGATCTCCCTCGGCGCCGAACCGTGGCGAGCCGCCCGCGGCCGGTTCGCCGACTACCTCGCGGGGCTGTGACCCGCGGCTTGCGCGGCGCTGCCGACCGGCACCGCCGCGCAAGCCGCTGAAAACAATTGCCGATCAGCACTGCTGCTTGTAGAAGTACTGCTGGTTGCTGTCCATGGTGGCCTTGGTGATGGAGTGCAGGGGGGCGGTCAGGGTCTTGGTGACCGGCTTGCCCTCCAGCGCCGCCACCGCCTGGTCCACACCCTGCTGTCCGATCATCGCCGGGTCCTGGGCGATCAGGGCCTGGTACTCGCCGCTGCGCAGCCCGTCCACTTCGGACGGGCTGGCGTCGAAGCCGACCAGGTTCACCTGGCCGATCTTGCCCGCGTTGCGCAGGCCGGTGGCCGCGCCTTCACCGGTGTTGAGGTTCGTGGCGAAGATGCCGATGAGGTCCGGAGTGGACGCCAGCGCCGCGGTCACCTTCGCGGCCGCCTGCTCCGGTTCGTTCTGGGTGAACTGCACGCCGATCGACTTGAGGTTCGGGTGGTTCTTCAGCTCGTCGGCGAAACCCGCGGCCCGTGCCGCGGTCGTCGAGGTGCCCGCGATGGTGTCCAGCACCAGCACCGAACCCTGCTTCCCGCCTACCAGTTCGGCCAGTGTCTTCGCGGCGAGCTTGCCGCCCTCGGTGTTGTCGGAGGAGATCGAGGAGACCGCGATGCCGCTGTCCTTGAGCGAGGTGTCGACCTGCACGATCTTCGTGCCACGGGAGGCGACCTGCTGGATCGGCGCGAGCATCGCGGTGTCGTCCGTGGGGGCGATCAGCAACGCGGCGGGCGGGTTCGAACCGAGCGCGTTGACCTTCTCCGTCTGCAGCGCGGCGTCGAACTTCTGCGGCGCCGACGTGGTCAGCGTGTACCCCAGTTTCTGTGCCTCGGCCTGTGCGCCGCACTGCATCGAGATGTAGAACGGCTCGGCCTGCACGCCCGGGATCAGCGCCAGCTGCTTGTTGTTCTGCACGCTGTTGCCGCCCGAGCCGCCGACCTGACCGGAACCGCACGCGGCCAGCAGCACCGCCGCCGCGGCCAGCGAACCCGCCGCGAGAACCTTCTTCATCGACTTCTCCCTACTTCGTTGTGGGGGATCAACGGGAATTGCGCTGCCTGCGGCGGCGCTGGTCGAACCAGACGGCCGCGATCAGCACCGCGCCGACCGCGATCATCTGCCAGAAGTCCTGCACCTGCGTGATGTTGAAGCCCTTCTTCAACACCGCCGGGATGAACACCCCGATCACCGTGCCCAGCACCGAACCGACCCCGCCGAACAGGCTCGTGCCGCCCATCACGGTCGCCGCGATCGCGTTGAGGTTGTCCGTGGTGTGCGCGGTGATCGTGGTCGAGGCGTAGTAGGCCAGCGACAGGAAACCCGCGATGCCGGCGAGGAAACCGGTCAGCAGGTACACCTTGAGCAGGTGCGCCGTCACCCCGATACCGGCCCGCCGCGCCGCCTCCGCGTTGGACCCCACCGCGTAGGTGTACCGGCCGAACCGCGTGGTGTGCAGCAGCCACGCGCCGATCAGGGTGATCACCGCGGCCACCAGCACCAGGTTCGGGACACCGCCCAGTGAGGTGCCGTAGCCCAGTGTCCTGTTCAGCGCGGTCGGCACGCTGCGCACGTCCGAGCCGTTGTTGAGCAGGTAGGCCGAGCCGAGCGCCGCCCCCATGGTGCCGAGCGTGACGATCAGCGGCGGGATCTTCGCCACCGCGATCAGGAAACCGTTGATCAGGCCCCAGATCGTGCCCGAGGCCACCGCGGCGGCCAGGCCGATCGCGATGATCCCCCAGCCCGCCGTGCTCGCGTTGCCGCCGGAGAGCGCCTCCATCGTCTTGCCGCAGACCATGCCCGAGAAGATCAGCACGGAGCCGACGGACAGGTCGATACCGGAGGTGATGATCACGAAGGTCATCCCGACCGACAGCACCAACAGTACCGAGGTCTCGATCAGCAGCGTCTGGAAGGTGAACAGGGTCGCGAACTGGGCCGGCGCGAGCACGGTGAACACCGCGATCAGGGCCAGCAGGACGAGGGCGATCCAGAAGGTGTTCGCGCCGACCAGCCGCTGCACCAGCGGGCGCTTGCCGAACCCGCCCTCCACAGTGGACTGGATCTCGGGAGACGTGGTGCTCATGCGGCCCTACTCCTCCTCCTGGGTCAGTGCCCCGGTCATCGCCCCGACGAGGTCTTCCAGCTTCGTGCCCGCACCCTGGAAGCGGGCGACCCGCACGCCGAGGCGCAGCACCTCGATCCGGTCGGAGACCGACAGCACCTCCGGCATGTTGTGGCTGATCAGCACCACCGCGATGCCCTGGTCGCGCACGCGGCGGATGACGTCGAGCACCCGCTCCCGCTGCACCACGCCGAGCGCGGCGGTCGGCTCGTCCATGAACACGACCTTGCTCGCCCACACCACCGAGCGCGCCACGGCCACGCTCTGCCGCTGCCCGCCCGACAGCGCGCCGATCGGCACGTCCGTGCTCTGCAGGGTCACGCCCAGGCGTTTGAACTCCTCGACGGCCTTGCGCCGCATCTCCGCCTTGTCCAGCATCCCGAGGCTGCCCAGGATGCCCCGCCGGCGGATTTCGCGGCCCAGGAACAGGTTCGCGGCGGGGTCCAGTTCGGGCGCCACCGCGAGGTCCTGGTACACCGTCTCGATACCGAGGCGGCGCGCGGTGGTCGGGGAGTCGAGGCGCACTTCTTCGCCGTCGAGCAGGATCTGGCCCGAGGTGGGCTGCTCCGCGCCCGACAGGCACTTGATCAAAGTGGACTTCCCGGCCCCGTTGTCACCGATCAGCGCGGTGACCTCACCGGCCCTGGCCTGGAAGGAGGCGCCGCGCAGCGCCTCCACCGAGCCGTACCGCTTCACGATGTTCCGCGCGTCGAGCAGGACGCTGTCGGTCATGGACGACCTCCCGGTGCTGGTGGTCGGCAGCGGATGGCGGTGAGCCCGCCCGACAGTTCGCTCTGCCCGGCCGCGTACGGCACGACCACCGTGTCTCCCCGGCCGAGGGGAAGGTCGCCGCCGTGTTCGGTGCGCAACCGGCCCTGCCCGTCCAGTACGACGAGAACGGTGAACGACGGGTCCAGCGCGAGCGCGGGATCGGGCCGGAGCCGGTCGGCGCGGAAGAACCCGGCCGCACCGGGAACCAGCAGTTCCACCCGTTGCCCCGGCTCCTGGGCGGTACGCCTGATCAGGGTTTCCGGGTCGTGGCCCGTGGTGTCCAGTGCCTTCAGCGCGGTGTCGAAGCCGATGCCGAGGTGTCCCTTTTCGGGACTGTCCAAGAAGTTCCGCCACTCGATGGTCAGCGAGAAGTCGGTGGGCTGCTGCAGTTCGACCACGAACACGCCCTCGCCGATCGCGTGCGGCAGCCCGGCCGGGATGAACACCGCGTCACCAGGCGAGACCGACACGCTGTTGAGGGCGCCGAGCATCGCGTCGGTGTCCTGGTCGCGGACCCAGGCGCCGACCGTCGCGGGATCGGTGCTCTCCCGGAAACCCGGGTACACGCGCGGATCGTCCCCGCTGGTGCCGACCACGATCCAGGCCTCGGTCTTGCCGAAGTGCGAGTCGAAATGGCGCCGCGCGAAGCCGTCGGACGGGTGGAAGTGCACGGGAAGGCGCTGGCCCGCGTCGAGCAGTTTCACCAGCAGCGCGGTCGAGTCCGCGAACTCGGCGACGTGCGCCTCGCCCAGCCAGGCCGCCGGGTCGGCGTGCACCGCGTCGCGGAGCCACCGGCCGTCGGGCAGCAGGGTGAGCCCGCTTTCGGCCTGGCCGTACCGGGTCGTGGTGGAGGCGACCCAGTCCTCCGGGCCGTACGCGGTGTCCGGGCCGGACGCTCCGCGCAGCGCCGCGATGGCCGCGCCGCCCCGGTAGAACTGTGGCGGCTGGTTGGCCGGGAGCTTGATCGGTGCGGTCACGGGGCCACCTCGCCGGAGCCGCGGGGGAGCAGGTGCACGGGAAGGACTACCTTTCTCGGCGGGGAATCGTCGCCGTGGATCCGGGCGAACAACAGCTCGGCCGCGGCCCGGCCGAGCCTGCCCACGTCGTGGCCGATCACGGTCACGGGCGGGTCGAGCAGATCGGCGAGTTCGAAATCGTCGAAGCTCACCAGTGCGGGGCGCGGCGTGACATGGGCCAGCGCGCGCAGCAGGTGGACGGTGACGCGGTTGTTCCCGGCGATCACCGCGGTGGCCCGGCCGGGCCCGGTGAGCAGCCGGTCCACCGCGTCCGCCACGCTCTCGCGGGTCGGGGTGCGGAGCAGGGCCAGCCGCTCGTCATAGCGCAGGCCCGCCCGCACGAGCCCCTCACGGAAGCCGCGGAGCCGTTCGGAGGCGGTGAAGATCCCGGGGCCGTCCCCGAGGAAGGCGATCCGGCGGTGCCCGTGCTGGGCCAGGTGGGCCACGGCTTCGATGGTGCCGCCGAGGTTGTCCACGAGGACGGTGTCGGCCACCAGGTCACCGGCGGGCCGGTCGAGGAACACCACCGGGGTCCCCGCGCGCATCTCGGGGACCAGGTAACCGTGCTGGGTGCCGGCGGGCACCACGAGCAGGCCGTCCACCCGGCGCGCACAGAACTCGAGGGCGAGTTCGCGTTCACGTTCGGAGTTCTCGTTGGAGGAGCCGGTGAGCACGTGCCGCCCGAACGAGGTGGCCACCTGCTCCACCCCGCGGTTGAGCTCGGAGTAGAACGGGTTTCCGACGTCCTCCACGACCAGGCCGATGGTGCCGGTGGTGGACCCGCGGCGCAGGTTGCGCGCGCCCAGGTTCCGCCGGAACCCCAGTTGCTCGATGGCGGCCAGCACCCGGCCCGCGGTCTCCGGGTGAACCGCCGGTTCGTCGTTCACCACCCGGGAAACCGTCTTGATGCTGACCCCGGCGAGGCGGGCGACGTCGCTCATCGTGGCGCGCCTTCCGGCCGCCTTGTGGGGCCGCTCGGACAGCCCGTCAGACAACCCGTCAGACAACGTTGTCATAGTGCTGGGATTTCACACGAACGGGCGGTCTGTTGTCAATGCCCGGCCAGTGGTCGCCGATTCGCGCCCCGATCGTGTCTGTTTTCTCTGGTGCTTACGGAGTATTTCGGTGTCCAGAACGAGACAGGATCGGACCCGTTCCTTGACCGGTCCGACAATCACTTACCAGAGTTCTCCCCCGGACGACAAGGTTGTCAGGAGGCGAGGCAATGACGCTTTCGCGTTGGAAAGCCGGAGTGGCGCTGGCCGGCGCCCTCATGGTTACCTCGGTCATGCCGACTGTGCAGGCGAGTGCGGCGGGTCCGGGGCAGGGGCAGCAGGATCTGGCGAGATGGGTCAACCCCTTCGTCGGCACCCGGCCGGGCGGCGCCGACCAGGGCACCGGCGGCGGTGCCGGGAACACCTTCCCCGGTGCGGTGGTCCCCTTCGGGATGGTCCAGTGGAGCCCGGACACGGTGAAGGCCCAGCACGGCGGCTACTACTACGACGACAACGCCCTCAAGGGGTTCAGCCTCACGCACCTGTCCGGTGCGGGCTGCTCGACCTACGAGGACATCCCGTTCATCCCGTTCGCCGGTGAGGTCACCACCTCCCCCGCGACCGACCCCGGGCACTACACGCTGCCGTTCTCGCACGCCAACGAGCAGGCGACCGCGGGTCGGTACTCGGTCAAACTTGACAGCGGCGTCGGGGTGGACCTCACCGCGACCCAGCGCACCGGCTCCGGCCGGTTCAGCTACCCGGCGGGCTCCCCGGCCACCCTGCTGATCAACAGTTCGGGTTCGGTGGAGGGCACCGACGACGCGCAGATCAGCATCGGCAGGGACACCGTCAGCGGCTGGGCGGCCAGCGGCCGGTTCTGCGGCACCAATTCGCACTACCGGGTGTACTTCTACGCCAAGTTCGACAAGCCGTTCGCCTCGATCGGCACCTGGCGCAACGGCACGGTCACCCCGGGCAAGTCCGCCGAGAACGGCGGCGCGCAGGCCAAGGTCGCCCCGCAGACACAGGTCGCCAGGACCGAGTCGCAGGCCCCCGTGCCCACCACGGTGAGCGGCCCCGGCAGCGGCGGCTACGTCACCTTCCCCGGCGGGTCCACCGTGAACGTCCAGGTGGGACTGTCCTTTGTGTCCACCGACGGGGCGAAGAACAACCTGAAGGCGGAGAACAACCACCGTTCGTTCGACGAGGTCGCCGCCGGGGCACGGCAGGCCTGGAACGACCGGCTCAACCAGGTCCAGGTCGAGGGCGGGTCGGACGCCGACCGGACCACCTTCTACACGGCTCTCTACCACTCGCTCATCCAGCCGAACGTGTTCTCCGACGCCGACGGCTCCTACACCGGGTTCGACGGCCGGGTCCACACCGCCGACCGCGGGCACGCGATGTACACCAACTTCTCCGGTTGGGACATCTACCGTTCCGAGATCCAGTTGCTGGCGATGCTGGCGCCCAAGGAGACCTCGGACATCGCGCGGTCCATGATCGCCTACGCGGACCAGGGCGGGTCGTGGGACCGGTGGACGGTGGCCAACGACTACACGGGCGTGATGAACGGCGACCCGTACCACATCATCGTGTCCACCGCCTATGCCTTCGGTGCCAAGGACTTCGACGCGAACAAGGCGCTGCTGTCCATGATCAAGGGTGCCACGCAGCCCACCACCCAGGGCTACGAGGAACGACCGGGCCTTGCCGACTACCTGAAGCTGGGCTACGTGCCCGGGGCCGGGGCCGACACCCTCGAGTACACCAGCGCCGACTTCTCCATCGCACAGCTCGCGCGGCGCGTCGGCGACAGCTCCACGTACCAGAACTTCATGAAGCGGGCACAGTACTGGCAGAACCTGTACAACCCGGCGAGCGGTTACCTGCAGCCGCGGCGGGCGGACGGGAGCTTCGCGAGTCCGTACAACCCGGCGAGCTCGTCCGGCTGGGTCGAAGGCAACGGGGCGCAGTACACCTGGATGGTGCCCTACGACGTGGCCGGGCTGATCACCGCGCTCGGCGGGAACCAGGCCGTCCAGTCGCGTTTGGACACCTTCTTCACCGAACTGAACGCCGGGACCAAGCGCCCGTACGCCTTCCTGGGCAACGAGCCGAACTCCAACTCGCCCTGGCTGTACGACTTCGCGGGCGCACCGTACAAGACGCAGGCTTTGGTGCGCCGGGTGATGAGCGAGCTGTACAACCCGAACCCGGAGGGCCTGGTCGGCAACGACGACCTCGGCCAGATGTCGGCCTGGTACGTGTGGTCGGCCCTGGGTATGTACCCGGAGATCCCCGGGCGCTCCGAGCTCGTGCTGGGCTCGCCGCTGTTCCCCAAGGCGAAGGTGACCACCGGCGAGGGCAAGACGATCACTATCACCGGCAACGGCAGCGGCCCGTACGTGACCGGGTTGAAGGTCGACGGGGCCGCGTCCGGCAGGCCGTGGCTGCCGGAGTCGTTCGTCCACACGGGCGGGCGGCTGGACTTCAGCCTGTCGTCCACTCCGGACCAGAGCTGGGGTGCCGCGCCCGCGGACGCGCCGCCGTCGTTCCGTGACGGCGAGACGCCTGCGCTGTCCTTCGTGGATCCCTCGCGGGTGCTCGTGCCGGGCGGGACCCAGGGCAGCGCCTCGATCGGGCTGCAGGACCTGTCGGGCACGACGAGGACCTGGCACTGGACGGTTTCCCCGCCGTCCGGGATCACCGTCAGCCCCGCGTCCGGTGACCTCACGGTCCCGGCCGGGACGAAGGTGAGCAGCCCGGTGACGGTCGGCGTGGCGGCGGGCACCGCCGAGGGCAGCTACCGGGTCCCGGTGACGCTCACCGCCGACGGGCAGCCGTCGCTGCCGGCCACCCTCGGCGTGCTCGTCGCACAGCCCGGTAGCTGGCTCGCGACGGTGAACAACGCCGGGATCTCCACCGACGCGAAACCGTCCGCGGCGAACTTTGACGGGGTCGGGTACAGCTATTCGGCCGACGCGCTCGCCGCCGCGGGCGTTTCACCGGGCGGCACGGTGACTTCGGACGGACTGTCCTACACCTGGCCCAGCTACCCCGCCGGGGAGCCGGACAACGTGCTCGCGCAGGGGCAGACCGTGACCGTCTCGGGCAGCGGGCGGCTCGCCTTCCTCGGTGCCGCCTCGAACGGCAACGCCTCCGGCACGGTGACCGTCACCTACACCGACGGCAGCACGAGTACCGCCCAGCTGGGCTTCTCGGACTGGACGCTCGGCGGGAACAACGCGCAACCCGCCTACGGCAACCGCACGGTGATCACCACCTCGTACCGCAACAGCACGGGCGGGGATCCGCAGCAGATCAAGACCTACGTGTTCGCCAGCGCCCCGGTCACCCTGGACGCGGGCAAGCAGGTGGCGAGCGTGACGCTGCCGGGCACGGTGACGGGCGGAAACCTGCACGTGTTCGGTATCGCGATCGGTTCCTGACCAGCGGCGCAGCGGTACCGGAGCGCCTTACTCCGCGCTCCGGTACCGCGACGTGTGGTGCCCCTACGCCGTCACGACGGCGCTCAGAAGCACGGAAAGGGCAGGTATGACAGGGAAAACGCGGGCGCTCGTCGCCGCGCTGGCCGTCCCGGCGGCGTTGCTGACACCGGTGACCGCCGCCGCACAGGGCGGGGACGCGCTGGACGCGGTCAACACCTTCATCGGTACCCAGGACGAGGGCAACACCTTCCCCGGCGCGTCGGCGCCGTTCGGCATGACGCAGGTGAGCCCGATCGGCTCGCACTACGCGGGCTACCAGTACACCGACACCGCCATCCGCGGCTTCGGGCACTTCTTCCTTTCCGGGGCGGGCTGCTGGGAGCAGGGCGGCCTGGTGTCCACTTTGCCCACCACGGGCACGGTGGCACCGGGCGGTACCTTCGATACGGCGAATCCCGCTTCCTTCGACCAGAAGCGTTACGCCTCGCCGTACACGCACGACGGCGAGGTCGGCAAACCCGGGTACTACAAGGTCCACCTGACCGGTTACGGCGGTGTCGACGTGGAGACCACGGCGACCACCCGGACCGGGGTCGAGCGGTACACCTTCGACACGGCCGGGCAGGCCAACGTGTTCGTCAACACCGGACAGGCCAACGACAAGGAGCCGGTGAGCGGCAGCAGCGTCCGGATCGTCGACGACCGGACGGTCGAAGGCACCGTCAGCTCGCAGGCGTTCTGCGGCGGCAAGCCCTACACCACCTACTTCGTCACCCGCTTCGACAAGCCGTTCACCTCCTACGGCACCTGGTCGCCTTCCGGCGGCGTGCCGGGCAGCCGGGAGTCCTCCGGCGGTGCGGGCCTGCGGGGCGCGTGGCTCACCTTCGCCGACCCGCACCAGGTGACCGCGACCACCGCGATCTCCTATGTGGACGCCGAAGGGGCGAGGCGCAACCTCGCCGCCGAGGGTGGCGGCGGGTTCGACCAGGTCCGCGCCGCGACGCAGCGCACCTGGCGGAGCGAACTGTCCTCAGTGGACATCACGACGAGTTCGGTGGACGACCGGGCGGTGTTCTACACCTCGCTGTACCACACTCTGCTGCAACCGCTGACCGGCAACGACGTCGACGGCCGCTACCGCGGGTTCGACGACCGCATCCACCGGACCACCGGCTGGACCTACTACCAGTACTTCTCCCTGTGGGACACCTACCGCACCCAGAACCAGCTTCTCGCGCTGCTGCGCCCGGCGCGGGCGCGTGACATCGCCCGCAGCATCCTCGCCATCCACGACCAGGGCGGCTGGCTGCCGCGCTGGGCCTACGCCAACCAGGAGACCAACACGATGACCGGCGACCCGGTCACCCCGTTCCTGGTGGACCTGTGGCGGTTCGGGGCGCTGCGCGGGCTGGAAGGGCAGGCGTACGAGGCACTGACCGAGAACGCGAACGGCGTGCCCCCGGCGAGTTCGCCCTTCGAGGGGCGGGCGGGCAACCAGAATTACACCAGCGCCGGTTTCGTCCAGTACGACCCGGACTTCCCGAAGAAGGGGCAGGACGTCGACCCGCAGCACGGCGCGTCGGCCACTTTGGAGTACGCGCTGGCGGACTGCTCGCTGTCGTTGATGGCCCGTGGGCTCGGCCGGACGCGGGACGCGCAGGCGTTCGAGGCCCGGAGCCGCAACTACCAGGTCCTGTGGGACGCGAGTGTGACCGATCGCGGCTTCACCGGCTTCCCGCGTCCGAAGGTGACCGGCGGCGCCTGGTTCACCCCGGCGAGCGGCCCGTACAACCCCGAGGGCCAGGACGGGTTCCACGAGGGCACGGCCTGGCAGTACCAGTGGCTCACGCAGCAGGACGTGCCGGGCCTGGTCCAGCGGATGGGCGGGCAGCAGGCCGCCGCGGCCCGGCTGGACGACTTCTTCGCCTACTCCGACCTGGTCGCGGACCCGGCGAAGACGGTGCGCGAGGAGTGGGTCAACGGCCCGTACAACTACTACAACCAGTTCCGCTACAACCCCAACAACGAACCGGACCTGCACTCGCCGTGGATGTACACGCTCGTCGGCCAGCCGTGGAAGACCTCCGCGGTGGTCCGGGCGGCGCACACCCTGTTCACCAACGCGCCGAACGGGGTGACGGGCAACGACGACCTCGGCGAGATGTCGGCCTGGTACGTGCTCAGCGCGCTCGGGCTCTACCCGGCCGTGCCGGGCACCGGCCAGTTCCTGCTGAGCGCGCCGCGGTTCGCCAAGTCGGTCGTGCACCTCGACGGCGGGCACGACGTGGTGATCAACGCGGCCGGGGCACGGGGCTCGCGGTTGCAGTACGTGCAGGGGCTGCGGGTCTCGGGCGCGGACAGTGACCGCGCGTGGATCGGGGTCGACCGGCTGACCCGCGGGGTCACGCTGGACTACCGCCTCACCGAGGACGCGTCCGCGGCGGGCTGGGCGACGGGCCCGCAGGGGGCACCGGCGTCCCCGTGCGCGAGCGCGTAACTTTCGAAACGGTAGCCGTCGGGGGTCGTGATGATGATCACGACCCCCGATGTTCCGGTGAGCAGCATCACGGCGCACACTGGGTATCGGCGCGTCCGACAACGTCGTTGTGGCCGGAGAGGGAAAAGCCCGTCCGGCCGTCGTTGTCGGACGGTTTTTGTGTGCATCGTTAGGGAGGAAAGTCGTGTCCAGCAAGGCCGCTCTCGTGTTCCGCGTGGCCGCAGTCGCCGAGGCGTTCTCCTGGGTGGGTTTGCTGATCGGGATGTTTCTCAAGTACGTCGTGCATGCCTCCCACGAGGGCGGCGTCCCCGTGCTCGGCATGGTGCACGGCGTGATCTTCCTCTGCTACGTCGTGGTGACGCTGTCGGTGTTCAAGCCGCTGGCCTGGAAGCCGAAGACACTGGTGATGGCGCTGCTGTCCAGCATCCCGCCGCTGTTCACCTGGTGGTTCGAGACCTGGGCGCTGCGCACCGGCAAGCTGGACGGCCCGGAACGGCTGACCTACGGCGGCACCGGCCTCTTCGTCCGCGAGCCCCTCTCCGCCTGATCTTCCCCGGCGTAGGCCCCTCTCATCCCTGAGAGGGGCCCTCGTCGTGTCCGCGTGGTGCCGTGAAGACATCCCTGGGTTTTGTTTGTCAAGCGGCGGTCTGCTCGTGTTGGTGGTGTGTCCAGGCGGTGGTTTCGTTGTAGGGGGTGTGGGTTTTGAGGCATCCGTGGAGGATGCCCACGAGTCGGTTGGCGAGTTGGCGTAGGGCGGCGTAGTGGGTGAGGCCGCGGGTGCGGAGTTGGTCGTAGTAGGTGCGGGCTCCGGGGGAGGCTTTCAACGCTGACTGGGCTTGGCGCATCAGGGCGTCGATGAGGCGGTCGTTGCGGACGTAGCGGGCCCGTACGGTGGTTTTGCGGCCGGAGGCGATGGTCAGGGGGCTGGTGCCGGCGTAGTTCTTACGGGCCTTGGCGTGGCGGTAGCGGTCGGGGTCGTCGCCGAACTCGGAGAGCACCCTGGCGCCGAGGATCTGTCCGAGACCGGGCTGGGACAGGTAGATCTCGGCGTCAGGGTGCCTCCCAAAATGGGTCTTCACCTCGCCCTCCAGCTCACTGATCTCGCTGGTCAGGGTCGTGATCACCGAGATCAGCGAGCGGGTGACCGCCGCGGAAGCGGCGGTCAGGACCGGGCCACGCCCCAGATGCTGGGCGCGTAGCGCCGCCCGGATCGCCTCGGCCTTGCCCGTGACGTCACGACGGCCCGCCCTGCTCAGCGCACTGGTGATCTGCGCGCGGGACAGCCTGGCCGCCCGCGCGGGATCCGGGGCTTTGGCCAGCAAGGCCAGCGCCTCGGGCGCCCCCAGGTCGGCAAACGCTTCGAGCGCGGCCGGGAAATACTCCCGCAACACCGCCTGCAACCGCAGCAGATGCCGGGTCCTGTCCCAGATCAGGGACTGATGCGCCCGGGCCAGCTGCTGCACCCCTCGGCCAGGTCACTGTCCCCGGCAACCTCACGCAACTGGTGCCCGTCAGTGCGCACCAGATCCGCCAGCACATGCGCATCCCCGGCGTCGCTTTTCGCACCCGACACCCCCAACCGCTCCCGCGAACGCGCCGCCTGCCGCGGATTGACCGCGAACACCCGATACCCCGCCGCGACCAGCGCCGCCACCCACGGCCCCCGATCGGTCTCGATCCCGATCAACACCTGGTCCGGCTCGGCATCGGCGGGCAACCACCGCGCCAGCAACTCATGCAGCCGCGCTACCCCCTGCACTCCTTCCGGCAACCGGGCCCTGACCAGCCGCCGCCCGGACGCATCCTGGATCTCCACATCATGGTGATCACACGCCCAGTCATCACCCACGAACAACACCACGCCCTCAACCCTCCAACCACCAGTCCGTATCGAACGAGTCACCGGCAGCCACGTGGAAGAAGATCAACGGCCTAATGGTCAAGTGCTCACACCACACAGGTCGGCACGACATCCCTTCAGTGATCAACCTCTTCCACCACCAGCAGGGGCACGGTCTTCACGAAGATCTCAACAAACCCGGGACCCACAAGTGCTCACCCACCAGCAGCCACCACATCCGAGCCTGCCAAACCAGCCCGAACACACCCCATTAGGGACCCTTCACGGTCACCCGACGCGACTGGTTATTCGACGAAGTCGCCGGTGGCCTTGCGGATCCTGGTGAGCAGGTCGGTCAGCTGAACGGTCTGGTTCGGGGTGAGGCCCACCAGTCCGAAATCGATCGTGGTGACCGCCTTCGTCGCCTCGGCGTGCCGCGCGCGCCCCTCCTCGGTGATCTCGACGAGCGTGGTGCGCCGGTCCGTCGGATGCGGCACACGTTTCACCAGGCCGTCGCGCTCGAGCCGGTCCACGATGTTGGTGACGCTGGTCGGGTGCAGCTGCAGGCGCTCGCCCATCACCCGCATCGGCAGGCTGGCGCGCCGCGAGAACGACAGCAGCACCAGCGCCTCGTAGCGGGCGAAGGTCAGCCCGTGCGGTTTCAGCGCGGTGTCCACCGCGGACTGGATGATCTGCTGGACACGCATCAGCCCTGTCACCGCGGCCATCGTGCCCGAAGGGCCGATCCGTTCCTCCCACAGCTGGGCGGCGCGGGCGATCGGATCGAACGGTAAGGGGCGGTTCATGTCCTGGGAAGCTACCAGCGGGTTTTCGGCAGACTGGGCAGGGTAGTGCCGAAACTCGTGGCTCAACTCGAAAGGGAGCGGCGATGCTTGTCGCATTCAGTGTCAGCCCGGCCGGTGGCGATCCGGACGGCGGGGTGAGCGAGGCGGTCGCCCGTGCCGTCAGGGTGGTGCGGGATTCCGGGCTGCCGAACTCGACCAATGCGATGTTCACCAACGTCGAGGGCGAGTGGGACGAGGTGATGGACGTCGTCAAGCGTGCCGTGGAGGCCGCGGGGGAGGGCGCGGCGCGGGTGTCGCTGGTGCTCAAGGCCGACATCCGCCCTGGTTACCAGGGTCAGCTGACCGCGAAGGTGGAGCGGGTCGAGCAGGCATTGGCCCGCACGGGCGAGCAGCCGCGGGACGGGCAGTGAAACACCGCGGCGCCCGTGCCAGGATGGTGCCGTGACATATCCACGCGGATCAGCAGCGAACTCAGCAGCCCTGTCGGCCGCGCTGTCGGGCGCGGTCGACCTGTCGGCGCTGAAGGCACGCGCGGAAGCGGCCGCGCGTCAGCAGCAGCGGCCCTCCTCCCAGGGCGCCGAGCCGGGTCCGGCCGCCGGGGGCGGCGCGGACGGCGCCGTGCTCGACGTCACCGAGGCCACCTTCCAGACCGACGTCGTCGAACGGTCCCTGCACCAGCTCGTCGTGGTGGACCTGTGGGCCGAATGGTGCGGGCCATGCAAGCAGCTCAGCCCGGTGCTGGAGCGCCTCGCGGCGCAGTCCGGTGGCGCCTGGGTGCTGGCCAAGGTGGACGTCGACGCCAACCCGCGCCTCGCGCAGCTGTTCGGAGCCCAGTCCATCCCCACCGTGGTCGCGATCGCGGGCGGCCAGCCGGTCGACGCCTTCGCCGGCGCGCTGCCCGAGCCGGAGATCAAGCGGTGGCTCGGTGCGCTGCTCGACGCGCTGAAGGACAGGTTGCCCGGGATCAGGGACGCGCAGGCCGGTGCGCCGGTCGAGGAGCCGGAGGACCCGCGGTTCACCGAGGCCGAGGATGCCTTCGAGCGGGGTGACTTCGCCGCGGCGGAGGCGGCCTACGAGCGCATCCTGGCCGCCGAGCCCGGCAACGAGCTGGCCAAGGCCGCGCTGGTGCAGGTGCGCTTCGCGGCCAGGGCCACCAAGGCCGACCCCACCGCCGTGCAGCGGGCCGAGGCGGCTCCGGACGATCTGGACGCGCAGCTCGCCGCCGCCGACTACGAGATGGCCCAGAACCGCGTCGAGGACGCGTTCGGCAGGCTCATCGGTGCGGTGCGCCGCACGGCGGGCGAGGATCGCAACCGCGTCCGTGAACACCTGGTGAGTCTGTTCGAGCTGTTCGACCCGGCCGACGAGCGGGTCGCGAAGGCCCGGCGAAACCTCGCCAGCGCCCTGTTCTGAGAGCCACGGCCACCGGTTGTGGCCGGTGGCCGTGAAGGGCCCCTTCACGGTCGAATCGACCGTGAAGGGGCCCTTCACGGCTCCGCCTCAGCCGTACTGCTTGCTGCAGGGCGACGAGCCCTGCAGGTAGCCCACACGCATGGCTTCGACCCGGCTGAACCCGGCGTCCACGCGCTTGCCGTTGACGTCGGAGGCGACCAGGCTGTCCGGTCGGAGCAGGTCGGAGATCGCCTCGTCGAGGTCGCCCGCCGACAACCGCATCGCCCCCTGCTCCGTGGTCGTGGCGGTCACCGCGGCCCAGGCGCCCACGAGGCAGGCGGTGCGCAGGCCCGCGTTGGGGTTGTCGATCGAGGCGCCCTTGCCCTTCTGGATGCCCAGGGCGTAGCGGGACGCGATTTCGGAGAAGGCGGCGAAGTCACCGTGCCCGCCCTTGGACTGCCCGCTGAACTCACCCTGCTGGTCCACCGGCCTGCCGAGGGCGGCCAGCGCCGACAGGTCCACGGTGACCGTGTTGGAGCTCGGGCAGTAGGAAGCAGGCGGGGTGGCGGGACCGCCCTGGCAGCTGCCGCCCTGTGCCACGATCTTCGGCCCGGCCACCCCGGCGGGCTGGAACGCCGAGTCCAGGCTCTTCTGCAGGTAGCCGATGGCGTCCTTGTCGATCGTCATGTCGCCCGCGTTGGCGTTCTTCTTCTTGTCGTCCTTGTCGAAGGGGCGCTCGGTCAGGCGGGGCTTGATGTTCTCCAGCCGGAAGCCCGCGCACTCCTTCGGGCCCTTCTCGAAACCGGCCTGGAAGGCGAAGAGCCGGTCGAACGCGGTGCCGTGCGACTGCTCGCCCAGCGCCGAGTCACCCGCGGTGTCGCGCACCAGGAACAGCGACGACAGCGCCGCGTTGAGACCCTCCGAAGTGGAGACGTTGAAGTACTTGCTCTTGCCTTCGGCCACCCAGCGGAAGTAGCCGCCCGCGAAGCAGTCGGCCTGCTGCTCGGTCACGATCGTCGGGGTGTCGCGGGTGATGCCCGCCTTGTCCATGAGCCGGAACTGCACGGCGTGCCCGAACTCGTGCGCCAGCACGGTGACCACGGACAGCTGGCCGAACTGGTCGATCATCGCGGGCAGCAGCACCCCGCGGTCCCAGGAGACGGAGTCGTCCTTGCCGCAGTAGAAGGCGTTGACGAGTTTTTTGGTGTCCCCGCAGCCGCTGTGCTGGTTCGGGCCGTTGGAGTCGTAGGACAGCAGCGTCTTCACCGGCTGGAACTGCATCCCGAAGTCGGCGGGCAGCTGCTGCGACCAGTAGGCCTCGACGTCGGCGATGGTGGCCGTGGCCACGCGGTCGGCGTCGTCGTCGGCGACGTTGCGCACCTGGAGCTGTGGTTTCGGTGCGTCGGTCTTGAGCCCGCTGCTGAAATGGGTCACCGGCAGCCCGTCCACCGAGCCTGGCGAGGTGCTCCCTCCGGTGCCGCCCGGACTCTTGCCGCCGCAGGCCACCAGGCCGAGTGCCAGCACTCCCGCGATGACGGCGGCCACTGGCCGCCGCGATCCCCCTGTACGCATGTTCACCGTTCCCTGATCACCTACAGACACGCGCACCATACCGATATCGTCAGTAGCTATGAGAGCAATTCGCCGGTTCACCGTTCGCGCGAGCCTTCCGCCGTCGCTCGCCGGCCTTCGTGAGCTGGCGACGAACCTGCGGTGGACGTGGCATCCGCCCACGCGGGACCTGTTCGCTTCGATGGACGACGAACTGTTCCGCCGGGTGCGCGATCCGCTGCGGATGCTGCTCGCGGTGCCGCAGGCCCGGCTCGCCGAACTGGCCGCGGACGAGGACTTCCTGTCACGGGCGCGCGCGGCCACCGACGACCTCCGGCACTACCTCACCGAGGATCGCTGGTACCAGCGGCAGCGCGGGCCCGGCGCGCCGAGTGCGGTGGCCTACTTCTGCATGGAGTTCGGGGTGCACGAGGCGCTGCCGAACTACTCGGGCGGGCTCGGCGTGCTGGCGGGCGACCACCTCAAGGCCGCCTCCGACCTCGGCGTGCCGATGATCGGCGTGGGGCCGCTCTACCGGTCGGGCTACTTCCGGCAGGCGCTGTCCCTGGACGGCTGGCAGATCGAGCACTACCCGGTGATCGACCCGAGCGCGCTGCCGCTGCGACTGCTCACCGACGCCGGGGAGCCGGTGCTGGTGCACGTGGCGATGC
Source organism: Amycolatopsis cynarae (assembly GCF_026802195.1). Lineage (NCBI taxonomy): Bacteria > Bacillati > Actinomycetota > Actinomycetes > Pseudonocardiales > Pseudonocardiaceae > Amycolatopsis > Amycolatopsis cynarae. The sequence continues at coordinate 808,164 of NZ_CP113836.1, forward strand.
CCGGTGGGCGGGACCTCTACGCGCAGGTGTGGCAGGCCAAGGTGGGCCGGGTGCCGCTGCTGCTGCTCGACACCGACGTGGAGGTCAACGACGAGGACCTGCGCCGGGTCACCGACCGGCTCTACGGCGGCGATGCCGACCACCGCATCCGCCAGGAGATCCTGGCCGGGATCGGCGGCATGCGGGCGGTGCGGCGCTACTGCGAGCTGACCGGGCACCCGCAGCCCGAGGTGTTCCACACCAACGAGGGGCACGCGGGCTTCCTCGGCCTGGAACGGGCTCGCGAGATCATCGAAGAGCGCGCGCTCGAATTCGACGAGGCGCTGTCCGCGGTGCGGGCCGGCACGGTCTTCACCACGCACACGCCCGTCGCGGCCGGGATCGACCGGTTCCCGGTGGACCTGGTGCAGCACTACTTCGGCGACGGCCGTCTGGTGCCGGGGCTGCCGACGCGGCGCATCCTCGCGCTCGGCGCGGAGGACAACCCGGGCATGTTCAACATGGCCCACATGGGACTGCGGCTCGCGCAGCGCGCGAACGGGGTGTCCGCGCTGCACGGGCGCGTCACGCGACGCATGTTCGGGCGCCTGTGGCCCGGTTTCGACTCCGACGAGGTGCCGATCACCTCGGTGACCAACGGGGTGCACGGCCCGACCTGGGTGGCGCGGGAACTCACCGCGCTCCTGGGCGGCAAGCAGCGGGAGGAGGACGGGTGGGGCCCGGACTTCGACCCGGCCCACCTGCCCAGCCGCCAGGGGGTCAGCGACGAGGAGCTGTGGGCGCTGCGGCGGGACCTGCGGCAGAAGCTGGTCGCCGAGGTGCGGCGCCGGGTGCGGGACTCGTGGCTGCAGCGCGGCGCCTCGGCGCTGGAACTGGGGTGGGTCAACAGCGTGTTCGACCCCGACGTGCTGACCGTCGGGTTCGCCCGCCGGGTGCCCACCTACAAGCGCCTCACACTGATGCTGCGCGATCCCGAGCGGTTGCGCGAGCTGCTGCTGGACGAGGAACGGCCGATCCAGGTGGTGGTGGCGGGCAAGTCCCACCCCGCCGACGAGGGCGGAAAGCAGCTGATCCAGCAGATCGTCCGGTTCGCCGACGATCCCGAGATCCGGCGGCGCCTGGTCTTCCTGCCCGACTACGACATGTCGATGGCGCGCTACCTCTACCGCGGCTGCGACGTGTGGCTGAACAACCCGACGCGGCCGCTGGAGGCGTGCGGCACTTCGGGCATGAAGTCGGCGCTCAACGGCGGACTCAACCTGTCCATCCGGGACGGTTGGTGGGACGAGTGCTACGACGGCAGCAACGGCTGGGCCATCCCGACCGCCGACGGCATCCGGGATCCCCTGCGGCGCGACGAACTGGAGGCCGCGGCGCTGTACGACCTGCTCGGGCAGCAGGTGGCGCCGCTGTTCTACAAGCGTGACGGCAACGGGGTGCCGAAGGGCTGGATGTCGATGGTGTGGCACACGCTCGACACGCTCGGCCCCCGGGTGCAGGCCTCGCGGATGGTCCGTGAGTACGTGGAGTCGTGCTACCAGCCCGCCGCCGTCGCGGTGGCCGCCGCCGCCCGCGACGGCTACGAGGGCGCGAAGTCGCTGAACCGGTACCGGACCCGGATCGACACGGTGTGGAACCGGGTGAAGGTGGTCGACACCGAGCTGACCGTCGAGCCGAACGAGACGCTGGAGGTCGGCAGCGAGGTCCGCGTCAGGGCCAGGGTGGACCTCGCCGGGCTCGCTCCGTCCGAAGTGGAGGTCCAGGCGGTGGTCGGCCGGGTCGGCGACACCGACGACCTGCACGAGCCGGTCGCGGTGCCGATGGCCGTCCGTAGCGTCCCGGAGCCGGACGGCCCTGGCGTGTTCACCGAGTTTTCCGCCCTGTTGCGCCTGCCGCACGCGGGTTCGCTCGGCTACACCGTGCGCGTGCTCCCGCACCACCCGATGCTGGCCTCCCCGGCCGAACTGGCCCGGGTCGTGCACGCCTGAACCCGGCGGTTTTCGGAGAGCGGGGGACGTTTGCTGCGAATCATTCGCAGCAAACGTCCCCCGCTCCGACCGGCTACGGGATCGCGGGGGTGGGGCCGGGGCGGACCGGCAGGCCGGCGGCCCGCCAGGCCCGGAACCCGCCGGCCAGGTCGGTCGCCAGTGGCAGGCCCAGCCGTTTCAGGTCGGCGGCGGCGAGGCTGGAGGCATAGCCCTCGTTGCAGACCACGATCACCGGCCGGTCGGCCCGCACCTGGGGGATGCGGTGCGCACCGGCCGGGTCGAGCCGCCATTCGAGGTGGATGCGCTCGATCGGCAGAGACCCGGGGATCTCGCCCTCCTCGGCGCGAAAGCGCTCGGGACGGATGTCCACCACCAGTGCCCCCGCCGCCTGCATCGCCTGTGCTTCGGCGGGGCCGACGCGGTCCAAGCTGGACCGGGCCGCTGCGAGCAGCTCTTCGACCGTCATCGCACCAGCTCTGGCGGTGCCGCCGGTGGTTCGGCGGGCGCGTCCGCGAACGACGGGTACTCGCGCATGGGCAGCAGCGGCGGCGAGTAGGCGTGCACGCTGGCCGAGGGTGCCCGACCCGCGGTCAACTGGTGCGTTCGCGCGAGCCCGAAGCCGATGCCCGCTCCGGCCTCGTGCACCCGGGTGCGCAGAGGACGGCCGGGGGAGCGGTAGGTCTCGGTCAGCCTGCCCTGAAGCACGGTGAACGCGCCGGCCGCGCCGCCGTGGTCGTGGGGCGGGGTGTGCTGGCCGGGCAGCCACGAAAGCAGCCACAGCTCGACGCCGTCGGTGAGGGCGAGCCGCGCCCACCACCGCCGCTCGGCGTCGAACCGCAGGATGCCCTCCAGCGGGCCGGGCAACTCCTCGGCCACCCGGCGGGTCAGCTCGGCGAGCTGGCCGGGCGTCCAGCGCAGCCGTTCCGGGTGCAGCAGGTCGGCGGTCAGCCCTCCGGCGAGACGCGGATGGCTTTCGAAATCCAGGATGCAACGGGTCAACGCGGGCTCCGTGAGGTCGCGACTAGTGGGCCGGGTGCGTGACGGGTGTGTGCCGCGTCACGCCCCGATACTGCCCGCCGAGGCGACCAGGAGCAGATCCACGGTGCGGTCGCGCCAGAACCGGCCCGCGCTCGCGGGTCGCGGGAACGCCGAGGTGACCACGGGATGGATGCTGCCACGATCCGGGGGTGAGGTGGGCGATGTCTCAGCCACTGGTACCGGGGGCGGCTCCCCGTGCCCGGCCGCCGATGGGAACAATGGGGGCCGTGAGCGAGCCGAACAACCTTGACGACCTCGTGGTGCGCCTGTCCGGTGTGGGAGTCCGCCGCGGGCGCAGCGATCTTCTCGCCGGCGTCGACTGGACCGTCGAGCTGGACGAGCGCTGGGTGGTGCTCGGCCCCAACGGCGCGGGCAAGACGACCCTGCTGAGGCTGGCCGCCGCGGAGTTGTTCCCCACGGTGGGCACGGTGGACCTGCTGGGCGAGCGCATGGGCAAGGTCAGCATCTTCGACCTGCGCCCCCGCATCGGCTTCACCTCCGCCGCGCTGGCCGCGCGCGTGCCCGGTGACGAGCTGGTGCGTGACGTGGTGGTCAGCGCCGGGTACGCCGTGGTCGGCCGCTGGCGGGAGGCCTACGACCGGCTCGACACCGACCGCGCGATGGAGCTGCTCGGTGCGATGGGCATCGCGCACCTGGCCGAGCGCACCTTCGGCACGCTGTCCGAGGGGGAGCGCAAGCGGGCGCTGATCGCCCGCGCGCTGATGACGGACCCGGAGATGCTGCTGCTCGACGAGCCCGCCGCGGGGCTCGACCTGGGGGGCCGCGAGGACCTGGTGGCCCGGCTGTCCACGCTCGCGCTGGATCCCGACGCACCGGCGATGGTGCTGGTGACCCATCATGTCGAAGAGATCCCGCCCGGTTTCACGCACGCGTTGCTCGTGCGGGAGGGGCGTGTCGTGGTGTCCGGTCTGCTGGACGACGTGCTGACCGCGGAGAACCTGTCGAAGACCTTCGACCAGGACCTGGTGCTCGAACGCTCGGGCGACCGGTTCTTCGCCCGTCGCCGGTAGAGTCGGCTACCAGCCAGTAGCGTGACAGTTAAGGAGGACTGAGCGTGGGCGAGTTCGTACGGCTCGAGGTGGACGGCGGGGTCGGCACGATCCGGCTGGACCGGCCGCCGGTGAACGCCATCAACAACCAGGTGCAGGCCGAGCTGGGCGAGGCCGCCCGCGAGGCCACCGAGCGGGCCGACGTGCGCGCCGTGATCCTCTACGGTGGCGAGAAGACCTTCTGCGGGGGCGCCGACGTCAAGGAGATGGCCGCCCGCTCCTACGCCGAGATGCGCTCCTTCGGCACCGCGCTGCAGAACACCGTGGCCGCGGTGGCCGCGATCCCCAAGCCCACCGTCGCCGCGATCACTGGCTACGCCCTGGGCGGCGGCCTCGAACTGGCGATGGCCGCGGACCGGCGCATCGCCGGGGACAACGTCAAGGTGGGCCAGCCGGAGATCCTGCTCGGCATCATCCCCGGCGCGGGCGGCACCCAGCGGCTGGCCCGGCTGGTCGGCCCGAGCAAGGCCAAGGACCTCGTGTTCACCGGCCGGTTCGCCAAGGCCGAGGAGGCGCTGAGCCTGGGCATCGTCGACGAACTGGTCGCGCCCGACGACGTCTACACCGTCGCGCTCAAGTGGGCCTCGCAGTTCGTCAACGGCCCGGCGGTGGCGCTGGCCAACGCGAAGGCCGCCATCGACGGCGGGCTCGACGGCGACCTCGCCAGCGGGCTCAAGCTCGAGACGTACCTGTTCACCGCGCTGTGGGCCACCGAAGACCAGAAGAACGGCATGCGGTCCTTCGTCGAGAACGGGCCGGGCAAGGCCACCTTCGAAGGGAAGTAACGGTGAATTCCTCCCCGGACCCCGCGCCCAATCCCCACGCCACCGCCGAGCAGGTCAAGGCCGCCTTCGACGACCCGAAGCTGGCCAACGTGCTCTACCACGACTGGGAGGCGGGCACCTACGACGAGAAGTGGTCCATCTCCTACGACGAGCGCTGCATCTCCTACGCCACCGGCGTGTTCAACGCGGTCGCGGGCGAGGCGGGCCAGCCCTACCCGACGGCGATGGAACTGGGCAGCGGCACCGGTTTCTTCCTGCTGAACCTGATGCAGGGCGGGGTGATCAAGAAGGGCTCGGTCACCGACCTTTCGCCGGGCATGGTGCAGGTGGCGCTGCGCAACGCGGAGAAGCTGGGCCTGGACGTCGACGGCCGGGTCGCCGACGCCGAGCGCATCCCGTACCCGGACAACAGCTTCGACCTGGTGGTCGGGCACGCGGTGCTGCACCACATCCCGGACGTGCAGGCGGCGTTCCGGGAGGTGCTGCGGGTGCTCAAGCCCGGCGGACGGTTCGTGTTCGCGGGCGAACCCACCAAGATCGGTGACTTCTACGCCCGCAAGCTCGGCCAGTTCACCTGGTGGCTGACCACCAACGTGACGAAGTTCGGGCCGCTCAACGGGTGGCGCCGTCCGCAGGAGGAGCTGGACGAGTCCTCCCGCGCCGCCGCGCTGGAGGCCGTGGTCGACATCCACACCTTCGACCCCAGCGAGCTGGAGCGGATGGCGGCGGGCGCGGGCGCGGTTGGCGTCAAGGCTGCCACCGAGGAGTTCGCCGCGGCGCTGGCGGGCTGGCCGATCCGGACGTTCGAGGCGGCCGTGCCACAGGAGAAGCTGACCGTGCGCTGGCGCCTGTTCGCCTACCACCTGTGGCTGCGACTGTCCGCTTTGGACAAGAAGGTGCTGTCGAAGGTGCTGCCGCGGGAGCTCTTCTACAACGTGATGATCACCGGCCGCAAGCCGGACGCCCCGGCCGGGCCGTAGTTGGCGTACGCGTTCTCCCACGCCGACGTCGGGTTCCTGTGCTCGGCGGAGGGCGAACGGGTGCTGGCCGAATGCGCCGGACTGCCGCTGACCGACCGCAGCCGCATCGCCGACGTCGCGGCCGCCCGCCGGATCGCCGGCGAGCGGTTCGCGGCGGCGGTGCTGGAAACGGTGCTGCTGCGGCGGAAGTCGGAGTCCAAACTGGACGACGGGCGGAACTGGCTGTACACCGCCGATGCCCTCCAGCAGGCCAGCGCGACGGCGGTGGCCCGGCACCGGGCCGCCCGGCTGGCCGGCCGGGACGTGCACGACGTGACCTGTTCGATCGGCGCGGACACCGCGGAACTGGCCAAGGTGGCCCGGCGCTGCCTCGGGTCCGACCTGGACGACGTCCGGCTGGCCATGGCGCGCCACAACTGCCCGGGAGTGGCGCTGGCCCGCGCGGACGCGCTGCACCCGGTCAGCCGCGGCATGGTGATCGTCGCAGACCCCGCGCGCCGGGACTCGACGGGCAGGCGGACCTGGCGGCCGGAGGATTTCGTGCCGCCGCTGGACGAGCTCGCCCGCGTCTACGCGGGGCGCGATCTGGCGGTGAAATGCGCCCCCGGACTGGATTTCGCCGTCGCGCCCTGGGCGGCGGAGGTGGAGCTCGTGTCGCTGGACGGGCAGGTGCGGGAGGCGTGCCTGTACTCGCCGGGCCTGGCCACCGCCACCCGCCGGGCGACGGTGCTCGGCGGCGACGGTACGGAATGGACGATCACCGACGCCGATCCCGGTGATGTCGGCGCCGCCGAGCCGGGGGAATGGATCGTCGACCCGGATGGCGCCGTGGTGCGCGCCGGGCTGGTCAAGCAGTACGGCGCCCGGCACGGCCTGTGGCAGCTGGACGAACGCATCGCCTATCTGACCGGCCCCGAGCCGCCGCCCGGTGTGCGTGCCTTCCGCGTGCTGGAGCACGGGCCGTACCAGGAGAAGGCGTTGCGGGCGCTGGTGAAGCGGCGGGCGATCGGGCGGCTGGAGATCCTCGTGCGCGGCCTCGACGTGGATCCGGACGCCCTGCGCCGGCGTCTCAAGCCGCGCGGCCCGGTGGAGGCCACGCTGGTGCTCACCCGGATCGGGCGCGCCCCGGTGGCCTTCGTCTGCGAAGCCGCCCGGATCCCCGCCTGACCCGGCCGATGCCGGGTGCCCCGAAGCGAAGACTCAGCGCAGTTCGGTGGCGAACAGTTCCCGCGTGCGTCGCCACGCGTCCTCGGCCGGGCCCTCCCGGTAGGTGTCCCGGACATGGCAGAAGAACCCGTGTGGCGTGTCCGGGTAGACCACCACCTCGTGGCGCACCCCGGCTTCGGCCAGGTGCGACTCGATCTCGCTGTAGTGCTCGGCGGGCACCGCGTGGTCGGTGTCCCCGACGAGGTAGAGCACCCGGCCGGTGATGTCCCCGGTCAGCGTCACGGTCGGCTCCGGGCGGCTGAGCGGGATGTCGGTGGTGGTCAGCCAGCCGCCGTAGAACACCGCCACCGCGGCCAGGTCGAGCCGGGTGGCCGCGAAGTACGCCAGATGCCCGCCGAAGCTGAGCCCGATCATCCCGGCCTTTCCCGTGGCCCCGTGGTCGGTCAGTGCCTTCCGTGCGGCCTCGAGATCCGCCAGCGCGCCCTCGCGCGTGACCGTGTCGAGCAGGGTGAACCCGCGTTGCCGTCCCTCCTCCGTGCTGTCCAGTTCCACACCGGGGGCGGTCCGGTGATAGAAGTCCGGCGCGATGGCGACGTACCCCTCGGCCGCCACCCGGTCGGCGATGTCGCGCACGTAGGAGGTCAGCCCGAACAGCTCGAAGCCGACGAGTACGCCGGGATGGCCGCCCGGCTCGGCCGGGCGCGCCAGGTAGGCGCCCATCGTGGGGGAGGCGGCGTCCGCCACCGCGATCTCGATCTTTTCGCGAACGATCTCTGTCACGCCTTCACAGCTACCCTCGCGAACCCGCCACGACCAATAGATTCCTCGACTATCTTCGATCAGCGCGCCGATGGCGGGCGGCAAACGGGGCGAGAAGGACGGAAGCGGCACGTGGAACTGTCCGTTATGCGCACCTTTCTCGCGGTGGTCCGATGTGGATCGTTCACCGCGGCCGCGCAGACGCTCGGTCTGTCCCAGCCGACCGTGACCGCCCACGTCGGGGCGATGGAGGCGGAACTGGGGCAGCAGCTGTTCGAACGCGGGCCGAGGGGGGTGGCCGCGACCTCCGTGGCCGAGGAGCTGGCGCGCGAGATGGCCGAGCACGTCGACGCGCTCGCCGCGATTTCCCGCCGGGGCCGGGAGCCGCTGGCCACGCCCGTGCACCTGGCGGGGCCCGCCGAGCTCACCAGCCTCCGGGTGGTGCCCGCGCTGGCCGGGCTGTGCGGCCGGGGCCTGAAGCTGCGGGTGAGCTTCGGGCTGGCCGACGACCTGCTGGCCGGGTTGGCCGCGGGCCGGTTCGACCTGGTGGTGTCCACTGTCCGGCCGAGGCTGCGCGGCGTCACCGCAACCCCGCCGGCCGACGAGGAGTTCGTGCTCGTCGGGGCGCCTTCCTGGGCCGAGGGCCTCGACCTCTCCGTCGATCCGGTCGCGGCACTGGCGGGTGTGCCGCTGGTGGCGTACGCGGAGGAACTGCCGATCATCCGGCGCTACTGGCGCTCGGTGCTGGGGGTGCCGCCGCCCGGCCGGGCCGCCGCCGTGGTGCCGGACCTGCGGGGCGTGCTCGCCGCGACGGCGGCCGGGATCGGGATCACGGTGCTGCCCCGGTACCTGTGCGCACGGGCACTGGCCGAGGGTGAGCTCGTCGCGCTGCTGGAGCCCGAGGTGCCGCCGATCAACACGATCTTCCTCGCCGCCCGCACCGGCACCACGGGCCTGCCGCACCTCGCGGCCGTCCGGTCGGTCCTGCTGGCGGCCGCCAGGACCTGGTGACCGCCGGAGCGGCCGAGGATCAGCTGATTTGGCGGCTGCCGACGTTCTTGTCGGTGTTGATCAGGTACCGCCCGCCTTGGTTGATCATGCCGAGGTCGTGGATTTCCCTGAACCGCCCGCCGCTGTAGGTGTACTCGAAGACGATTTCGACGAGGTTCTGGCCGATCTCGTGTGCCGGAGTAACCACCTTCAGGTCGCTCGCCTTGCTCCACCAATTCGCGTACTCGGCCTTGCCCTGTGCCTGGAGGGCTGGTCCGAGCATGGTCCAGCCCAGGTCCGGATTGCCGGGCATGATCGAGTAGTAGGTGGTCACGGTCTGGACCGCCGAGGAGGTGTCCCCGCCCACCACGCCGGTGGCCGATGTGCCGCCGGTCGGCTGCGGCGCGGACGGCGACGACTGGGGCGGTGACGACGGGCCGGAATTCGGGCTGCCGCTCTTGCCGCCGCTCTCCGCCGGAGCGGGACCTGGCTGCGCGGAAGAGGCCGTCGCGGACGTGCTGGCGCCGTTCGCCGCGTTGTCGTTCACCTTGCCACCCCAGGGCTTCAGCACCAGGACGGTCGTCACCACGGCCGCGACGAGCAGTACGACGGCGATCCCGGCGTAGAGCAGGACCGGTCTGCTCCGCTCACGGGCGGAACGTGAGATCTCTTCGAGTTCGGCGGCCACTTCGGCCATGGTGGGCCGCTCCGCCGGATCGAGCCGCATCATCCGGTTCAGCGGTTCGGTGAGCGGCCCCGCCTTCTGCGGCGGGTTGAACCGCCCGGCCGCCGCCGCGTACAGCATGGCCATCTGGTTTTCGGTTTCGCCGTAGGGAAACCGGCCCTCGACGATGGTGTAGAGCGTGGCGCCGAGGGAGAACACGTCGGAGGCCGGACTCGGCTTCTCGCCTCGCGCGGCCTCCGGGGACAGGTAGGCGGGGGTGCCGGCGAAACTGCCGCTGCCGGTGAGGGTGCCGTCGTCGGTGGCCTTGGAAATGCCGAAGTCGGTGATCTTGGTGATGCCGTCGTCGCCGAGCAGGATGTTTCCGGGCTTGACGTCACGGTGCACGATCCCCGCGTCGTGCGCGGCCGCCAGGGCGTGCGCGGCCTGCGCGCCGATCCGCGCCACCTCGGCGGGCGGCAGCGCACCGCGGTCGGACTGTACCTCCGACAGGCTCCGCGAGGGCAGGTACTCCATGATCAGCACGGGGAGGCCGTCGTCGTCGGCCACGTCGAACACGGTGATGGCGTGCCGGTGCTGCAGGCGCGCGGCGATCCGGGCCTCCCGTGACGAGCGCTTACGCGCGTGCTCGGCGTCCTCCTTACTGAGATTGGGTGAAAGGAGAAGCTGTTTCACGGCAACGGTCCGGTCCAGCAACTCGTCCTTCGCCAGCCACACCACGCCCATCGCGCCCCCGCCGATCCGGCGCTGGAGTCGATAGCGGCCGGCGATCAGGCGTCCTTCGTCGTCTTTTTCCGTCCCGGTCACCCGGCTAGGCTACGGTGTCCCCGTCGGGCCCTTACGACGCTCCCGGTGATCTCTGCCGAACGGTTGAGCGAGACGGCCGCGGGGCCGCCCCGAGTGACAGCCCGCAGGCCCTCGTCACAGTATTTTTCGATGTCCGCGCGGTGCCCCACGGGGTATGGGGAAACCGTGGTCACGGAGCAATCAACTCACCGGGGTGATGCCCGCCGGGGCTCGGTGGCCCGATGCTTCTGCGGAGGGTTGGGCGGGGTTCACACTGCGAAACCGCGCGATTGGCACAATGCTGGTGGACGGAACGCGGCGAGAAGAGGATGCTTGTCGTAACAGGTTTCCCCCTTTGTCCATAAAGGACTGTCGGATGGGGATTCGTCCGCGAGCAGGCCGGTGAGCTACAGGAGGTGCTATGACGGGCGTGGATACTCGCGACGATCTGGTTCCGCTGCGCACGGACTTCGACCGGACCTGGCGCGGGTACGACACGCGTCAGGTCCAGGAGTACGTCCGCCGGGTGGAGGCGGATCTGCGGATGGTGATCGCCGACCGTGACGCGGCCGCCGCCGGGGCCGAGGATCTCGCGCGCCAACTGGAGGAACTCCGCAGCGAGAACGACCGGCTGCGGGAGAAGATCGACCGGATCAGCCGCACGCCCATCGAGGCGGACGGGCTGAGCGAGCGGCTGCTGCGCATGGTGGAGCTGGCCGAGGACGAGGCCAGGGAGATCACCGAGCGGGCCCATGCCGCCGCCGAGCGGAGCTGGGCCGCCGCCGAGCATTCGGCCCAGAAGCTGCGTGAACGCCACGAACGGCTCGTCGCCGAGGTGGACGCGCGGCGCAAGCAGTCCGCCGCCGAGCACCAGGAGCTCATGCGGCGCACCCGCGCCGAGGTCGAGGCCATGACCAGCCAGGCCACCCTGCTGCGGCGCAAACTCGACGAGCAGGCCGCGCGCCGCCGCCAGCAGGTGGAGAAGGACTTCGAGGAGGCGATGGCGATCCGGCGCCAGGACGCCGTGAACGCCATCGAGCAGCAGGAACGCGAGGCCCGCGAGAAGGTCGAAAAGATGGTCACCGAGGCGACCGGGAAGGCCCACCGGATGGTCACCGAGGCGACCGAGAAGGCGGACAGGCTGGTCAGCGAGGCCACGGAGAAGGCGGACAAGCTGGTCAGCGAGGCCACGGAGAAGGCGAACAGGCTGGTCACCGAGGCCACGGAGAAGGCGAACAAGCTGGTCACCGAGGCCACCGGGAAGGCGGACGCACTCGACGCCATCCGCACGCGCACCATCGAAGAGCTCCGGGTCACGCAGCAACTGCTGTCCCAGGCCACTCCACTGCTGCTCGGAGACGACGGACCTTCCTCGGACGAGTTGCGCGAGGTACCCAAACCGCGCGCCCAGGAGCCGGCCAAGGCCGCGGACGACCCTGACACCGCCGACACCGCCGACCCCGCCGACACCGCCGTGGAGGCGGCGAAGGCGAGCTGAGCCCCGGGGTGGGTGCTTCTGGGGAAGGAGCACCCGCCCCGGCACCATCGCCGCGCATGCGCGTGGCCCGGCCCAAAGGCCAGCTCAGGTCAGGGGTGCGGGGAGCGGGAGGACTGGCGGCGTTCGTGGGTTTCGCGGCGCAGGCGGTCGGCGTGCTCGGTGACCGTGCCGATCTCGGCCGCCAGCGCCGGATGCGTGGGGGTCAGGTGGAGCCGGACGGCCGCCAGGGCCTGGATCAGGACGGTGGCGTCGTCCTCGCCGAGTGCCCGCCGGAGTGACTCGGCCTTCGGCAGGTCCGGCACCGCGCTCACCTGGCCGGCCAGCCTGCGCAGATCGGCCGAGTTCTCCCGTGCCCACCGGGTCACCGCGCGCTCGCCCGCGCGCCGGTCGCGGGTGGCCTGCACGCGCTCGTCGGCGGTCACCTCGCTGGCCGCCGCGCCCCGGAGGCGCAGGTAGCGGCGTTCGGCGGCCTGCCTGCTCGCCACGCCCAGCGCCGAGGCGAGCTCCGCCCAGCTGATGCCCTCCCGGCGCGCGGACGCGATGAGGTCCGGTTCCCACCCGGAGAGTTCCTCGCGCAATCCGCGCAGCACGGTCAGCGCCGCGAGCACGCGGCGGGGGTCCGTTTCGCCTTCCCGGGTGGCCTCGGTGAGCACCGAGTGCACCAGTTCCAGCGCTGCACGCACATCCTCCACGGCGTCATTCTTCCGACGACATTCGGACTTGTCAACGGAACGATGACGCGCTATAACGGTGGTGCAGCGCGTCGACAACCAGACAAGTGAGCGACGAGGAGGTGTCTTCGATGTTGATGCGCACCGATCCATTCCGTGAATTCGACCGGCTGACCCAGCAGGTTTTCGGCCAGGCGGGTACCTGGTCCCGGCCGAACCCGATGCCGATGGACGCCTACCGCTCCGGTGACGAGTTCGTCGTGGCCTTCGACCTGCCCGGCGTGGACCCGGAGGCGATCGAACTCGACGTCGAGCGCAACGTGCTGACCGTGAAGGCGGAGCGCCGTCCGATCGCCGGCGATGAGGTCGAGATGCAGGTCTCGGAGCGGCCGCTGGGCGTGTTCTCCCGCCAGCTGTTCCTCGGCGACACCCTCGACGCCGACCACATCCACGCCGCCTACGACGCCGGAGTGCTGACCGTGCGGATCCCGATCGCCGAGCGCGCCAAGCCGCGCAAGATCGCCATCGAGAGCGAGCCCGCACGTAAGGAGATCAACGCCTGACGGGCGGCCCTCACCGGACCACTCTCCTCGCGCTGTGCGCGGTGCCCCTGGAAGGCCCGCGCGCAGCGCTGCTTTTTCCGGTCCAGGTTTGTCACTGAGTACGGTGAACGGGTGGAGCTGCTCGACGCCGACTTCGTGACCACCGATCCCGCGATCCTCGAGACCTACCGCTACGACCAGGCCGGGTTCTGCACGGCCGGGACGCCGCTCGCGCTGGCCAGGCCAAGGGAGACCGCCGAGGTGGCGCGGGTGCTGCGCTTCGCGCACGAGAACCGCATTCCGGTGGTGCCTCAGGGCGCCCGCACCGGCCTGTCCGGCGGCGCGAACGCGGTTGACGGCGCCATCCTGTTGTCCCTCGAACGGATGGACCGCATCCTCGAGGTCGACCTCGACAACCACACCGCCACCGTGCAACCCGGCGTGATCAACTCGGTGCTCTCCCGCGCGGTCGCGGAGCACGGTCTCTTCTATCCGCCGGACCCCGGTTCGTGGGAGATGTCCACCATCGGCGGCAACGTCGCCACGAACGCCGGCGGTCTCTGCTGCGTGAAGTACGGGGTGACCAGTGATTTCGTGCGGGAGCTCGAGGTGGTGCTGGCCGACGGGCGGGTGCTGCGCACCGGCCGCCGCACGGCCAAGGGGGTGGCGGGCTACGACCTCGTCCGGCTGATGGTGGGTTCGGAGGGCACGCTCGGCGTGGTCACCGAGGTGACCGTGGCGCTGCGGCCCTCGGCCGAGAAACCGTTGACCGCCTTGGCCTTCTTCGCCGCCTCCCGTGACGCGTGCACGACGGTGAGCGAATTCCTGGGCACCGGGCGCCGCCCGTCGATCCTCGAGTTCATGGACCGGCCCACCGTCGAAGCGGTGTCGGCCTACCGTGATCTCGGGTTCCCGCCCGGGGTCGAGGCGGTGCTCGTGGTGCAGTCGGATCGCGGGGCGGCCGCGGCGGACGACCTCGAAGCGTTCGCGAAGGTGGCGCGCTCGTGCGGTGCGACCGAGGTGCTGGTGGCGAGCGATCCGGCGGAGGGCGAACTGCTGATCGAGGCCCGGCGCCTGGTCGGGATCGCACTGGAGAAACTCGGCGACCGGCTGATCGACGACGTGTGCGTGCCCCGGTCCCGGCTGGCCGAGTTCGTCGACGGGGTCGCCGCGATCGCCGCCGAGTACGGCGTCGACATCCCGTGCTGCGGGCACGCCGGGGACGGGAACATGCACCCCAACGTCGTGTTCGACGGCTCCGACCCCGATTCCGTCCTCCGGGGTCAGTCGGCCTTCGACGCGATCATGGCGCTGGGCCTGCGCCTGGGCGGCACGATCACCGGAGAGCATGGGGTCGGCATGCTCAAGCGCGCCTGGCTGGAGACCGAACTGGGCGAGGTGGGCCTTTCCGTGCACCGCGCGGTCAAGCGGGCGCTCGACCCGCTCGGGATCCTCAACCCGGGCAAGGTCGTGCGCCTGCCCGGCGTCGATTGACCGGTGCGGGGGCGCGGGGAAAGCGCCATGCTGGTGGCATGGATACAGCTCTGTGGCATCCGTTCGCCGACATGGCGACCGTGCGCTCCGGCGAGTTCGTCATCGACCGGGGCGAGGACGTGTGGGTCTACGACAGCGACGGCAACCGCTATCTCGACGCCACCGCCGGGCTCTGGTATGCCAACGCGGGGCACGGCCGCCAGGAGATCGCCGACGCGGCGGCCGCCCAGTTGCGCAGGCTCGCCGGGTACTCGATCTTCGGCGACTTCGCCAACGAACCCGCCCGCGAACTCGCGGCGCGGCTGTCGGCGCTCGCGCCGATACCCGATGCGAAGGTCTTCCTCACCACCGGCGGCGGCGAGGCGATCGACAGCGCCGTGAAGATCGCCCGCCGCTACCACGTGGCGCAGGGCGAACCCGGCCGCGTCCACGTGATCAGCCGGTCCTCCTCCTACCACGGCACCAACGGCATCGGCACCGGCGTCGCGGGCATCGAGGCGAACCGGACCGGGTTCGGCGAGTTGCTGCCGTCCTCCTCGCGGGTGCCGTTCGACTCGGTGGAGGCGCTGCGCCAGGAGATCCTGCGCGTCGGCCCGGAGACCGTGGCGGCCTTCCTGGTCGAGCCGGTGATCGGCGCGGGCGGTGTGCTGCCCCCGCCCGAGGGCTACCTGACCGGGGTGGCGCAGGTGTGCCGCGAGTTCGGGGTGCTGCTCATCGCCGACGCGGTGATCTGCGGGTTCGGCAGGCTCGGCACCTGGTTCGGGGTCGAGCGCTGGGGCCTGGAACCCGATCTGATCACCTTCGCCAAGGGGGTGACCAGCGGATACCTGCCGCTCGGTGGCGTGGTGGTACACGGCCGGGTGGCCGAGCCGTTCTGGACGAAGCCCGGTACGTACCTGCGTCACGGGGCCACTTACGCCGGCCACCCCACCTGTTGCGCGGCGGCTCTGGCCAATCTCGACCTGCTCGAACGCGACGGGCTGCTGGAGCGTGGACGGGAGCTGGAGGGCGAGCTCACCGGCGCACTGGCACCGCTGGTGGAGCATCCGCTGGTCGCCGAGGTGCGCTCCGGGACGGGGCTGCTCGCCGCCGTCGAACTCGCTCCCGAAGTGCTCCGGCGGCTTCCCTCGGCGGTCGGGGACCTGCAACTGCTGGCCCGGCAGCGGGGTGTGCTGCTGCGCCCGCTGGCCACCGCACTCGCCGTGTCACCGCCGCTGACCATCCACATCGAACAGTTGCGGGAGATCGCGGCGGTCTTCGCCGCCTCGCTCGACGAGCTCGCCCTCAAGGTGTCCTGAGCCGGTCAGGCCCGGTAGGGGCGCGCTTGGCGCGCATCGCGCAGTGCGCGCCCCCACCAGGCCAACTGGTCGAGCAACACCTTCGCGGCCCCCGCGCAGCCCTCCGGTTCGAGCGGCTCGCCCCGGTCGTCGAACCGGCCGTGGGCGAGGTGGAAGCTCACCGTTTCCCGCACGGTGACCGCATGCAGTTCGGCGAAGACCGGCCGGAGGTGTTCCACGGCACGCAGGCCCCCGGCGAGGCCGCCGTAGGACACGAATCCGACCGGTTTCGCCTGCCACTGCGTGTAATGCCAGTCGATGAGGGTTTTCAGCGAGGCCGGGTAGCTGTGGTTGTACTCCGGGGTGACCACCACGAAGGCGTCGGCGGTGTCGAGACGTTTCGTCACCGCCGCCACTTCCGGTGGCGCCTGGCCGCCGAGCACCTCGGGCAACCGGTTCTCCGCCAGGTCGAGCACGTCGACGGCGAAGTCGGCGCGCGGCCGGGCCTGCCGGGCGAACCAGTCGGCCACCACCGGGCCGAACCGTCCGGTGCGGACACTGCCCACGATGACGGCGAGGTTGAGGGGGCGTTCGTCGTTCATGTGACCAGGATGAAACCTCTACTTAAGTAGAGGTCAACACCACGTGATCAACCCGCTTCCACGGCCAGGTGTTCACGGTGGTGCTTCGGGGTCTCGACCTCGTCCAGGATCGCCTCGGCGAGGTCGGCGTAGGTGATTCGGCTGTCCATCGCGCCGTGTGCCACCACGCGGTACCGGCCCACCGGCTCGCCTTCGTGGTCGAAGTCGCCCGCGGGGCTGAGGTAGAGCCAGTCGGTGCCGTCGCTCGCCCGCAGCACCTCCAGACCCGCGCGATGTGCGTCGCAGAACGGCCGGAACTCCGGGGGGAAACCGGGCGCGTCCACCGGCAACCGGCCCGACTCGTCGGGCAGGAGCGTCGAAAGCCCGACCACGATGAGTCGTTTGTGGACGGCGGTGAGCGCGCGGGCGGAGTCGGTGAAGAACGCGGCCGGGTCGGTGCCTTCGCCGTACACCGCCGCCGCCGAGATCACCGCGTCGTGCGCCTCGGCCAGCTCGGCCACCTGCGCGGCGTCGGTCACGTCCCCGGCCACCACGGTGGCGCCGGAAAGTTCGTACTTCGCCGGGTCCCGCACCACCGCCGTCACCCGGTGCCCCCGGCGCAGCGCCACCAGTACCGCCTGCCTGCCTGCCCGGCCCCCGGCTCCGAAAATCACGATGTTCGTCATGCGGCGAAGGTAGCGCGGACCCCGGTTACCTCCAGGAAACCGATTATCGTGGTAAAGGTGAGGAAACCGCTGCCAGCCGACATGTTCGACGAGCTCTGCCCGTCGTCACTGCTTCCGATGCGCTTCGGCGACAAATGGGCGCCCCTGGTCATCGCATGCCTCGAAGACGGGCCGCGCCGGTTCTCCGAACTCCGCGTTCCGCTGTGGCGCGTGACGCCCAAGGTGCTGACCCAGTCGTTGCGCTCGCTCGAGCGCTCCGGTTTCGTGATCCGCCACGCCGGGCAGGCAATGGTGGAGTACGAGCTGACCCCGCTGGGACGCAGCCTGCTCGGGCCCATCGCGATCGTCTACCGCTGGGTGCAGGAGCACTGGGACGAACTGCTCGAAGCCCGCGAGGCCTACGATGCGGGGCTGACCGGCGCCGTCGCCGGGCGGAAGGAGTGAACCGGTGAGCTACCGCCGTTACGTCGCCCTCGGCGACAGCCAGACCGAGGGCCTCGGCGACGGGGACGAGACCCGCGGCTACCGCGGCTGGGCCGACCGGTTCGCCGAACTGCTCGCCGAGACGAGCCCGGCCCTCGAATACGCCAACCTCGCCGTGCGCGGACGGCGGGCGGCCGAGGTGCTGGCGGAACAACTCTCACCGGCACTGGCGCTCCGGCCCGACCTGGCCACCGTGATGGCCGGGATGAACGACCTCATCCGCCCCGGTTTCGACGCCGCCGCGGTGGCCGCCTGCCTGGACGAGATGTTCGCCGCGCTGACCGGCGCCGGTGCACACGTGATCACCGTGACCTTCCCCGACGTGGGCCGGATGATGCCGATCGCGCGCCCGCTCGGCGCCCGCGTGCGGGAACTCAACGCCCGCATCCTCGCCGCGTCCGCGCGGCACGGCGTGACCGTGGTGGACGCCTCCTCGGCCGACGTCCTCACCGATTCCCGCCTGTGGAGCGAAGACCGGCTGCACGCGAGCCCGCTGGGGCACGAGCGGATCGCGGCGGCGATGGCCGCCGCGATCGGGCTGCCCGGTTCGGACGACGGCTGGACCAGGCCGCTGCCCGCGCTGCCGCCACGCCCGGTGTGGCAGGCGGTGACGGCCGAACTGCGCTGGCTGGGTGCCTTCGCCGGGCCCTGGGTGGCGCGGCGGGTGCGGGGCCGGTCCTCGGGAGACGGCCGGACGGCCAAACGCCCCGAACTCAGCCCCGTCCGTGCTTGAGCCGTTCCCGGGCCAGCGCCCGTGCGGCGGCCAGCGGAGTTCCCGGCGCGCTCAGCACCGTGTCCACCGTGGCGCCAATGGCCTCGACCCGTGCGATCGCCTCCTCGTGGCCGAGTTTCTCTATCTCCCGGCCCAGCGTGTAGACGACCCCACCGGCACTGGCCACGAAATCGGGGATCCACAGGATGCCCTTGGCGGCGAGCAGCTCCGCCACGGACTCGTCGGTGAGCTGGTTGTTCGCCGGGCCGACGACGAGGGAAGCCTCCAGCCGGGCCACGGTTTCCGGGCTCAGCACCCCGCCGACCGCGGCCGGGACCAGGATGTCGCACGGGGTGTTCAGTACCTCGTCCGGCTCGATCCAGCCGAAGCCGTGCCGCCGGGCCGGCTCCCGTTTCGAACTGTCCACATCGGACACGATGACCTCGGCGCCGGTCAGGCCCTCGGCCACCAGCGACCCGACCGAACCGAGCCCGCTCAGCACGACGCGGCGTCCCTCGACCGACTCGGTACCGAAGACGTGGCGGGCCGCGGCCCGGAGCGCGGCCAGCACGCCGACGGCGGTGGGACCGCTCGACGAGCCCGTCCCGCCCTGCTCCTCGGGAAGGCAGAACACATGCGGTGAATGCCTGCGCAGCACCACCATGTCGGCGGGCCCGGTGCCCACGTCCGGCCCGGCGAGATAGGACCCGTCGAGCGAGGCGATGAGCTCCCCGAGGTCTTCGAGCGCGGCCTCGCGCAACTCCGGGGTCAGCTCGGTGCCGCCGTCCAGCGCGACCACGCTCTTTCCGCCACCGAACGGAAGTCCGGCCACCGCGCACTTGTCGGTCATCGCCGAGGAGAGGCGCAACGCGTCTTCGAGACCGTCACGCCAGTCGGGGTAACGGCGCAGGCGGACCCCGCCGACCGCCGGGCCGAGTACCCGGGAGTGCGCCGCGATCACCAGGGTCACTCCGGAACGGCGGCCGCGCCGGATCACCACATCTTCATGCTCCATGGGAAAAAAGCTATGCTCGACGGCGCGGCAGTGGGGTGGAGCCCGAACGAAGTTCGGGATGAGCGCGATCGGAGCCAGGGTGGACGAACTTGATTCGGCCATCGTCCGCCATCTGCAGGAGGATGCGCGGCAGTCGAACCGGGACATCGCGCGCAAGCTCGGGATCGCGCCGTCCACCTGCCTCGAACGCACCCGGCTGCTCCGGCAGCGCGGCGTGATCCGCGGCTACCACGCCGAAATCGACCTGGGTGCCCTCAACCGCTCGGTACAGGCGATCGTGGCGGTGCAGGTGCGGCCGCTGAGCCGGGACGTGGTCGCCGCGTTCGAACGATCGGTGATCGAGCTGCCGGAAGTGCGCTCGGTCTACACCATGGCGGGCAGCGACGACTTCCTGGTGCACGTCACCGCCCCGGACATCGAGCACCTGCACGCGTTCCTGCTCGACCGGTTCACCAGCCGCCGCGAGATCGTCGGCTTCCGCACTTCGATCATCTACCAGCATCTCGACAAGCAGGTGCTGGAACCGTTGCCTCGGCCGCAGGCGGCTCCGCCGCTTTGACACCCCATGCTCGTGCGCTTGGGTCCCACCTTCGGTGGCCTTCCGGGGCCAGGGCCGTGCCCTCGAAACATGACGAACAAAAAACGTGGGGCAGTCGCGGCTGTCGTCCTTGTCATCGCAGGAATGCAGGCAATCGCCGGCTGTTCGAGCACGGTGCCCGGCAGGGCATTACCCACTCCCCTGGTGAGTACCGCATCGAGCCGCACCGGCGCGACCGAACCGAACGTGTTCGGCGGACTGGACGCATGCCAGGTCCTTGATCAACTGCTCGCGGGAAAAGGGTTTGACCCGGGAGCGAAACAAAGCGCATCCAACGCGTGCGCCGCGAACAAGTCCTCGTACAGGTATCAGGTGGAATTCGATCCGGAGTGGGGTCTCGCCGATTTCGCCAACACCTACCGGAACACCGTGAAGACGGTGATCAACGGTCGAAACTCACTGCAATCGAATTATCCTTATCCGTATATATGCAGGTATGCGCTTGAGGTCGCTCGGCATTCGCGAGCAGTCGTAGAGGTGTTGACATCTCCGCACGAGTCCGCGGAAGCATGCCCGGACGCGAAGCAGTTTGCCGAAGTACTGGAACCGCTACTACCGAAGGCGCAGTAGGGGCCGTGGGCGAGGAATACCCCGGGCCAGTCCGGGCCCTGAGCCGGACGGCTTCCGCGCGGTCCAGCGGCCGTATCTTCGGCCACCGGGAGAACAGACCAGGCGCGGCGACGTGGGCCAGTCCGGTCGCGCTGAGGTGGCACAGCATGGACAACAGCGCGTCGTCCAGGTTCTCGACACCACGGGGGGAGTTGCGCCTCACCCTGGCGGCCAGTCGCCGCGCCTCGACAAGGTCACGGCCGACCTGCACAGCGATGTCTTCGAAGATCATGAGCCCAACGTGTTCCTTTGAGGGACAGTGGTCAAAGCTAGAGACCCGCGTGCTCGGGATCCTCGGTGAGCGCGGCGAAAACCGTGGACCAGTCCGGCGTGGGGGACTCGGGGTCGTCGTACAGCTCGAAGGTCTTGCCGGAAGCGGACGGGTCGAACAGCGCCGCCACCACGGCGTCGGCGACCGCCGCGCGGCTGATGCGCCCGTCGCCGGTGTCGCCCTGCTCGACGCGGACGCCGTCGGCGGGCAGGTCGTGCAGCCAGCTCGGCCGCACGATGGTGTACTGCGCGCCGCTGGCCCGCAGGGCCGCTTCGCCCCGGGCGCGCGCTTCGATCCGCTCGGCCATTTCGGGATGCTCGGCCGGGCGGGTCAGGTAGATCTGCGAGACCAGCACGAGCGGGATGTCTTCACGGGCGGCCACGTTCGCGACGGCCGCGACACCGTGGTGCATTACGGCTTCCGCCTGCACCGGATCCTTGGGCGGCTCGACGGAGATCACCACGCCGTCCGCGCCGGCGAACACGCTCGCGTCCGGAGCGGCGAGGTCCACTGTGGCCGGTCGCGCGCCCGCGGGCGCCTCGGCCGCGCCGCGGCTCGCGACCACCACTTCGTGCCCCTCCGCGGCCAGCCGGTCCACGACCAGGCGGCCCGTGCGACCGGTCCCGCCGACCACGACGAAGGTGCTCATGTCCTGCCTCCCGACTCGGTGTCCGGGACCAGGATGGCCCCGTTCTTGATCATGGTCAATGCCACGATCACGCTCCGTCCGTGGTCCTCCCCCGTCCGGTCCGCCCCCCATTTTCGCCCTTCTACCCTGAGTGTGCCGCCCAGGGCCGTGAAGGGTCCCTTCACAGCCGTATCGACCGTGAAGGGGTCCTTCACGGCTCCGCCGGGAAAGCACTCGATCGGGTGGTCAGGCGCTGGGCAGGGGGAGCAGGTGCGGGGAGGACGGTGAGCGCAGCCGGGCGAGGAGAGCGCTCTCCTGCGCGGTGGCGGACAGGGCACGCCAGATCCGTAGCGCCCGCTCGAAGTGATCCCGGGCGCGGTCCGGCTGGCCGAGCCGCAGGTGCAGATCGCCGAGCAGCTCACTCACCTCCGCCTCCGACCGCCGGTCCCCGCTGCGCTGGTGCACCGACAGCGAGTTCGCCAGCAGCAGCCTGGCGTGCGCGAAGTCCTCGCTGTGCAGATAAAGGCTGCCGAGGCTTTGATGCGCGTACCCGACGCAGTGGTCGTCGCCCAGCTCGCCGAAGATCGCGATCGCGCGGTCGAGTTCCTCGCGGGCCCCGCCGAGGTTGCCCCGGACCTGGTGCAGCAGCGCGAGTCGTTGCCGCGCATGGGCTTCGCGGTGCCGGTCGCCGATCTCGGCCGACAGCTCGTAGGCGTCGGTGAACCAGCGCTCCGCCGTGGTGTGGCAGCCGCGGACGAGCCACAGGATGCCGATGGAGATCCGCACCACCGCCTCACCGTGCCGGTCACCGGCGCGCAGGAAGGCCTCCAGCGCTTCGTGGCACAGCGCGAGTGATTCCTCGTTCTCCCCGGACACGCGCCGAACGGTGCTCAGGCCGGACAGCGTGATCCCCACCCCGCGGTCGTCCCCGATTTCCCGGAACAGGCGCAGGGACCGCTCGAACGCGTCGAGCGCCGACGGGTAGTCGTCGAGGTACAGCTCGACCTGCCCCAGGTTGCGGAGCACGATGGCCTGACCCCGCCGATCGCCCGCCCTGGTGGCCGCGTCCAGCGCGATCAGGTGCGTGCGATGCCAGTCCTCGTGGTGGTTGCGCAGATCGAAGTACGGGGTGAGCGCCGCGGTGAGGCGCCACGCGAGATCGTCCAACTGCCAGGCGGCGGCCAGTTCCACCATCGCGACCGCGGTGTCCAGTTCGGCCGCGAACCAGGCGGCCGGATCGGCCCGCGGGCGGTGGCCGGGCCGCCACGGTTCGGTTTCGCCCGGCACCGAAACGATGCCGAAGAAGTGGATCGGCATCTTCGCGGCCGCCTCCGTGGCCAGGCAGAGATAGCCCTCGACGACCCGCCGGATGCGGTTCTGCCGCTCGCCGAACGGTTCCGGCTCCGCCTGTTCCACCGCGTAGCAGCGCAGCAGATCGTGCAGGCGATAGCGCGGCCCGCCGTCCGCGCCCGCCGAGACCAGCTCCACCAGGTGCGCGTCCACGAGCACGTCCAGCACCTCGTCGGCGTCCGGGCGGCCCAGCACCGCACCCACCACCCACCCGGGGAACTGCACCGGGCCGAGCGAACCGAGCCCGCGAAACGCCCGTGCCGCACTGGAGGGCAACTGGTCGTAGCTCAGGGTCGCGCTGGCTCGCACGGCCAGATCCCCGGCGCGCAGCTCGTCCAGCCGCCGGCGCTCGTCGCCGAGCCGGTTCGCCAGCTCCCGCAACGGCCAGTTCGGACGCTGGGACAGCTTCGCCCCGGCGACCCGGATCGCCAGCGGCAGCCCGCCGCAGCAGTCCAGGATCGCTTGCGCACCTTCGGGTTCGGCCGCCACGCGTTCGGGGCCGATGATCCTGGACAGCAGCGCACCGGCTTCGGCGCCGCGCAGCACGTCGACGTCCACGGTGCGGGCGCCGGGGAGGTCGGGTATCCGGGTGCGGCTGGTGATCAGGACGGCGCACGCGCCCGCACCGGGCAGCAGCGGACGGACCTGCGCGGCGCCCGCCGCGTCCTCGAGCACGATGCACAGGCGGCGGTCGGCCAGCAGGGACCGCAGCAGCGCCGCACGTTCGCCGAGCGCGGCGGGCATGGCGGCGTCGGGCACGCCGAGCGCGCGCAGCAACTCCGGCAGCACGTCGAGCGGACGGCGGGGCGAATCGGCGGTCCCGCGGAGATCGAGGTGCAACTGGCCGTCGGGGAAATCGTCGCGCACGGCGTGCGCGACACGGATCGCGAGGGACGATTTGCCCACACCGGGGGCACCGGAGAGCACCACCACGGCCGGGCGGCCCGCCGCGCGGCCGTCACGCAGCAGGCGGACCAGCTCGTCGACGAGCTCGTCGCGGCCGGTGAAGTCGGGCAGGTCGAGCGGGAGCTGGCAGACGGGAAGCGGATTCGGCGGGGCGGGGCGGGGTTGTTCGGGTTCGGGTTCGGGTTCGGCGAGGAGACCGGCGCGCACTTGGCGCAACTGCGGCCCAGGCTCGGCGTCGAGCTCCTCCCGCAGCACGCGCTCGGCCTGGGTGTAGGCGGTGAGCGCCTCGGCTCTTCGCCCGGCGGCGTCGAGCGCGAGGATCAGCTGCTGCCACAGCTGTTCGCGCAACGGATGTTCCGCGAGAAGCCCTCGCAGCTCGGCCACCGCGTCGGCGTGTTCACCCAGCTCGACGCGCAGCCGCAACCGTTGCTGCTGCACCGAAAGCCGCATTTCGGCCAGTCGCGCGATCGACGAGGACCAGGTGTGGTTGTGGGGGAGGTCTTCCAGGACGTCCCCACGCCATTGCGTGGCGGCAAGGTCGAGCGCCGCGAGCGCCTCCTCGTGCGTGGCCGCGGTTTCCGCTGCCGACACGTGCGTTTCGAACAGCATCGTGTCCAGCTCTCCCGGCCGGACCGTCACGACGTAACCCCCGCCGCGGCCGCGAAGCCGATCGGCGAAATCGGGCGAAGCCTCGGCCAGCCGCCGTCGCAGAGAATGCACGTAGGTGCGGATATTCGCGGCCGCGGAACGCGGGGCGGAACCGGGCCACAGCACTTCCGTCAGCGCGTCGGTGGACATCACCGTGTTCGGTTGTAACAGCAACGCGGCGAGCAGCAGGCGCGGTTTGGGGCCGCCCAGTGGCAGGGTCTGACCGGCCACGGCGACTTCGAGCGGTCCGAGAATGCGAAAAGAAATCACCAATTCGGATCGTATGGGCGATCCGGTTGGCCCCGCTAGCCCCGAAGGTATGGCCAAACGGTGAACAATTTTCGGCAAATGGTGCAATGTCGCGGCACTGTTAGGACATTCGGCCGATCACATTCGACGCCTCGGCCCAGTCGATTGCAAAGTCGCATGAGCGTTGGCCGTGAAGGGTCCCTTCACAGTCGATTCGACCGAGAAGGGACCCTTCACGGCTCGCCTTAGCCTCTCCGACGGGGCCGTGAGGGGGGTCCCTCACGGCCCTGGGGCACCAGCGAGCTACTTACCGTATCCGGCGCGGCGCAGGGCGTCGGCGAGAGCGCCGCCGGGTGCGGCGCCCGAGTCACGCCGGTTGCCGCCCCGGCGCTGTCCTTGTCCCTGCCGCTGGCCCTGGCCCTGGCCCTGGCCCTGGCCCTGACGCTGCCCCTGGCCCTGGCGCGGGCCGCCCTGGCGCTCGCCGGGCTGGCGCGCCGGCTTCGCCTCGCCGCCGACCTCGTCGTCCAGCCGCAGGGTCAGCGAGATGCGCTTGCGCGGGATGTCCACGTCGAGCACCTTCACCTTGACGATGTCGCCCGGCTTGACCACGTCACGCGGGTCCTTGACGAAGTTCTTCGACATGGCCGAAACGTGCACGAGGCCGTCCTGGTGCACGCCGATGTCGACGAAGGCCCCGAACGCGGCCACGTTCGTCACGACCCCCTCCAGCCGCATGCCCGGCTTGAGATCGCCGAGCTTCTCCACCCCTTCGGCGAAGGTGGCCGTCTTGAACGCGGGTCGCGGGTCGCGGCCCGGCTTCTCGAGTTCGGCCAGGATGTCGGTGACGGTCGGCAGCCCGAAGGTCTCGTCGACGAACTCCTCCGGCCGCAGCGCCTTGAGCACCCGCTCGTTGCCGATCAGGCCGCGCACGTCCGTGCCGCTCTTCTCCAGGATCCGCCGCACCACCGGATACGCCTCGGGGTGCACGCTGGAGGTGTCCAACGGGTCGTCCCCGCCCCGGATGCGCAGGAAGCCCGCGCACTGTTCGAACGCCTTCGGGCCCAGCCGCGGCACCTGCTTGAGCAGTTCCCGCGACCGGAACGGCCCGTGCTCGTCCCGGTGACTCACGATGTTCTCGGCGAGGCTCGCCGTGATTCCCGAAACCCGGGTCAGCAGGGGCGCGGAGGCGGTGTTGACGTCCACGCCGACCGCGTTCACGCAGTCCTCGACCACCGCGTCGAGCGAGCGTGACAGCGACACCTCGGAGACGTCGTGCTGGTACTGCCCGACCCCGATGGACTTCGGGTCGATCTTCACCAGTTCGGCCAGCGGGTCCTGCAGCCGCCGCGCGATCGACACCGCACCACGCAGCGAGACGTCCATGCCGGGCAGTTCCTGTGACGCGAACGCCGACGCCGAGTACACCGACGCGCCCGCCTCCGACACCACGGCCTTGGTGAGGTTGAGGTCCGGATGCCGCTTGATCAGGTCGATGGCCAGCTTGTCCGTCTCGCGCGAGGCGGTGCCGTTGCCGATGGCGATCAGCTCGACCCGGTGCTCGGCGGCGAGCTTGGCGAGCTTGGCGATCGACTCGTCCCAGCGGTTGGCGGGCTGGTGCGGGTAGATGGTGTCGGTGGCGACCACCTTGCCGGTCGCGTCCACCACCGCGACCTTCACCCCGGTGCGGAAGCCCGGGTCGAGGCCCATGGTGGCGCGGGTGCCCGCCGGGGCGGCGAGCAGCAGGTCCCGCAGGTTCGCCGCGAACACGCGCACGGCGTCGTCCTCGGCCGCCTGGCGCAGCCGCAGCCGCAGGTCGATGCCCAAGTGCAGCAGGATCTTCGTGCGCCAGGCCCAGCGCACGGTGTCCAGCAGCCACTTGTCCGCCGGGCGCCCCTTCTCGGCGATGCCGAACCGCTGCGCGATGCGCTGCTCGTACTCGCTCGGGCCCACCCGCGGTTCGTCGCTCGGTTCCTCGGGTTCGATGGTGAGGTCGAGGACCTCTTCCTTTTCTCCGCGGAACATCGCGAGCACGCGGTGCGAGGGCATCTTCGTGAACGGCTCGGAAAAGTCGAAGTAGTCGGAGAACTTCGCGCCCTCGGTCTCCTTGCCCTCCCGGACCTTCGACGCCAGACGGCCCTGCGCCCACATCTTCTCGCGCAGCTCGCCGATCAGGTCGGCGTCCTCGCCGAACCGCTCGACGAGGATCGCCCGTGCCCCGTCCAGTGCGGCCTGCGCGTCGGCGATCCCCTTTTCCGCGTCCACGAACACCGCCGCGGCGGCCTGCGGATCGGTGCCGGGGTCGTTGAGCAGCCCGTCGGCGAGCGGCTCGAGCCCGGCCTCGCGGGCGATCTGCGCCTTGGTGCGCCGCTTCGGCTTGTACGGCAGGTAGATGTCCTCCAGGCGGGCCTTCGTCTCGGCCTGGAGGATCTGGGCTTCCAGCTCGCCGGTCAGCTTGCCCTGGCTCCGGATCGAGTCGAGGATGGCGTCCTTGCGCTCGTCCAGCTCGCGCAGGTAGCGGAGGCGGTCCTCCAGGGTCCGCAGCTGGGCGTCATCGAGCATGCCCGTGGCTTCCTTGCGGTACCGCGCGATGAACGGCACGGTCGACCCGCCGTCGAGGAGCTCGACGGCAGCCTTGACCTGCCCCTCGCGTACGCCGAGTTCCGCGGCGATCCTCTGCTCGATCGACTGCGCTGCGCCAGTCACGGTGCCTGTCACGGTCCTGATCCACTCCCCTTGGTCGAAGTCGTGGCTGCAATTCTGCCTTCGGGGCCGAGGGTGGTCCGGACAGGGTGGCCGCCGTCCTGCTGCCGCCGCAGGTCCGGGTGGCCACCCGGCGCCGATCGCAGCGCGACGTGGCGATCGAACGCGAAGGCCCCGGGTGCTCACCTGGCGCCTTCGTCGTGCCGCGTTTACTCGGCGGCCCACTCGTAGCCGAGCCGGTACCGATCAGCGGGCAACGTCATGTCGTTCATCTCGAGCGGCGTCCCGTCCTCGCGGTAGGCGATGCGCGTGATGGTGAGCACCGGACACGTGGCTGCCGCTGGCCTGGCAGCGGTTGGCACCGGGTGGACGGCTCGCGTTCTCTCACCGGCCGCCGTTTCACGGCTGCTACGGCTGCCAGGCCGGATTCATCCGTCACGGCAACCAGGAGCCGTTCGTGATCCGCCGCTGGGACTACACGCCCGAGATGTGGCACGACCAACTGACCCAGCACGGGTTCACGGACGTCGAGACAACCGTGATCCCAGGACCGGAGGGCGCGGCCAAACCCACTGACACGATGCTGGTCCACGGCCGCAGGCCGGCATCCTTCCGGTAGGCACAGTGCAAGCGGCCCCCGCCCCGCGGCCGAAGCGTGGCGACGACACGAGAGTACGTGCAGCAAACTCCGGCGGCGCGCGAACGCCTGCTGGCAGCAAGCCGGGGCAGATCTGGGGCAGAAGACCAGGATCAGCCACGATCAGGCAAGACGAAAGATCGCGAGGGGGATGCCGGATAACCTGCGGAAACGCCGCGATTCACCACCATCGACGTCGATCAGCCATCAAACAGAAAACCACAGGTCAGAACCTATGGACTACTCTCGTCACGTGGTCAACGATGATTACGTACGCGTGGGAACGGGTGGGCACGTGGTGCTCGCGCTGCACGGCTGGTTCGGCTCGGCGAACGCCTGGGAAGCGCTGACACCGCATCTCGACGGCGACCGGTTCACCTACGTTTTCCCGAACTACCGCGGTTACGGCGCCCGGCGCGACGTGGCCGGGGAGCACACCATCGCCGAGGCGGCGGCCGACGTGCTGGCACTGGCGGACGAACTGGGCGCCGGGCGGTTCTCGCTCGTCGGCCACTCCATGGGCGGCAGCGTCATGCAATGGGTGTACGCGGAGGCACCCGAGCGGGTCCGTGCGCTGGTCGGGGTCTCGCCCGTGCCCGCCGCGGGCGTCCCGTTCGACGAACAGAGCTGGCAGCTGTTCTCCAGCGCCGCGGACAGCCAGGACAGCCGCAAGGCGATCATCGATTTCACCACCGGGAACCGGCATCCCGGCCACTGGCTCGACCGGCTCGTCCGGCACTCGCTGGACAACTCCGATCCCGCCGCCTTCGCCGACTACCTCGTCGCGTGGGCGCGCACCGACTTCCACGACCGCGTCGCGGGCAGCGACGTCCCGATCAAGGTGATCGTGGGCGAGCACGACCCGGCACTGGGCGAGCAGACCATGCTCGCCACCTTCGCGCAGTGGTACCCGAGGCTTGAACTGGAGGTCATGCCGGACGCCGGGCACTACGCGCCGGACGAAGTGCCGGTCACCCTGGCGAACTCGATCGAAGTCTTCCTCGACGAGCACTAGATGGGAATCGGGACAGACGGCCCACCGGACGTGTTCGATCCGAGGGTGTTCGCGCGCGGCCTGCCGCACGAGGCGTTCCGGCGGCTCCGGGACACCGATCCGGTGTCGTGGCAGGAGGAGCACGAGGTGCTCGGCTGGCCCGCCGGCCCCGGCTACTGGGCCGTGACCCGATACGCCGACGTCCGGCACGTGCTGCGCACCCCCGAGGTGTTCTCGTCCTGGCTGGGCGCCACCCAGATCCGCGATCCCGAACCGGCGGATCTGGGGTTCATCCGCCGGATGATCCTCAACATGGACCCCCCGGAGCACAACCGGTTGCGCCGCATCGTCTCGGGGGTGTTCACGCGGCGCAGGCTGGAGACCTTCGCCGGGCAGATCGGGCAGCGGGCGCGGGAGCTGCTCGGCGCGGTGGCCCCGCGCGGCCGCTGCGACCTGCCGGTCGAGGTGACCGACGACTTCCCGCTGCTGAACCTGTCCGACCTGCTCGGCGTGCCCGCGCAGGACCGGGGCCTGCTGCTGAACTGGACCAACCGGGTCATCGGCTACCAGGATCCCGAGCACGCCGGCGAGGTGGTGCGCGACGAGCGGGGAAGGCCGGTCAACCCGCGCTCGCCCGCGATGCTCGCCGACATGTTCGCCTATGCCCAACAGCTCGCCGAGGAGAAGCGCAGGCACCCCGCCGACGATCTCATGACCGCGCTCGTGCAGGCGTCCGTCGACGGACGCGCGCTCGACGACGCCGAGCTGGAGATGTTCTTCTTCCTGCTGGTGATCGCCGGGAACGACACCGTGCGCAGCGCGCTGCCCGGCGGCGTCCTCGCGCTCGTCGAGCACCCGGCCGAGTACCGGCGGCTGAGGGCCGAGCCCGAGCTACTGCCCACCGCGGTGGAGGAGATGCTGCGCTGGCACCCGCCGGTGCTGACCTTCCGCCGCACCGCCACCCGCGACACCGAACTGTCCGGCCGCCGGATCAGGGCGGGGGACAAGGTGGTGGTGTACTTCGCGTCGGCCCACTTCGACGAACGCGCCTTCGAAGACCCGTTCCGCCTCGACCTCACCCGCGAACCCAACGACCACCTCGCCTTCGGCCAGGGGCCGCACCTGTGCCTCGGCGCCCACTTCGGGCGGCTGCAGCTGCGGATCTTCTTTCGCGAGTTCCTGCGCCTGCTGCCCGAGGCCGAGCTCGACGGCGAGGTGCGTCACCTCACCTCGAACTTCATCAACGGGATCACGCACCTGCCGTTGCGCTGGCGAACGGGCGCAGCCTGACCCCGGCCCGCAGCAGCGCGTCCCGCACCCGGAGGGCGATCTCCACCGCGCCCGGGGTGTCCCCGTGCACGCACACCGACTGCGGTTCGACCTTCACCACCGAGCCGTCGATCGCGGTGACCGTGCCCTCGATGGCCATCCGCACCACCCGTTCGACCACCTCGTCGGGGTCCTCCACCACGGCGCCGGGCAGCCGCCGCGACACGAGGGTGCCCTCGGCGGTGTAGGCGCGGTCGGCGAAGGCCTCGCGCACCGTGGTCAGCCCGGCGGCCTCGGCCTGCCGCAGCCACTCCGAACCGGGCAGCCCGAGCACCGGCAGGCTCCGGTCGTAGCGTTTCACCGCCTCCACCACCGCGGCGGCCTGTTCGGCGTGCGTGACGATCGCGTTGTACAGGGCGCCGTGCGGCTTCACGTAGCTCACCCGCGTCCCCGCCACGCGGGCGAACCCGTCGAGCGCGGCGATCTGGTAGATCACGTCGTTGACCAGTTCGGCCGGGTCGACGTCGATGAACCGGCGGCCGAAGCCGGCCAGGTCCCGGTAGGCCACCTGCGCGCCGATCGCCACCCCGCGCCGGGCCGCCCGTTCGGTGACCTTGCGCAGCACGCTCGGATCCCCCGCGTGGAAGCCGCACGCCACGTTCGCGCTGGTCACGATGCGCAGCAGGGCCTCGTCGTGCGTGAGCGGCCACACCCCGAAACCCTCGCCGAGGTCACTGTTGAGGTCGATCACGTCCGCCCGCTCCCTTCGTGGTGCCGCTTTCAGCCTGCCAGACGCGCCGACGATCTTTACCGAACCCGAACAGTTCGTCCACGCTCCCCGAACCCCGGACCGGCAAGGTCGTTCCTGCCCGGCACGGTGCCGGGCCGAAACCACCGAGGAGTGAGCCATGCGCAGGTCGACCAGCCGCCGGGCCGCCGTCGTCGGATGCGGGGTCGCGGCCCTGCTGGCCGTCGGCGTTCCCACCGCCTTCGCCGACACGTCCACCCCGGCGACCCCCACCCCCAGCTACGGCGCGATCACCTTGAGCCCGGAGGAAGCACAGCAACTGTGCGGCACCATGCTGCCGAACCTGCTCTCGCGCACGGACAAGATGCTGACCCGCATCAACGGCGGCGCCGACGTGAAGGGCTCGGTGGCCTGGCTGAAGGCGCAGGCCGAGAGCCAGCGGGCGAAGGGACACGGCGATCGTGCCGACCGGCTGGAGCAGCGTGCCACGCGCCGGGCGAGCCGGACCGCCGACCTGCAGTCGGTGCAGCAGCGGCTGAACGCCTTCAAGACCGCGCACTGCGAGGGGAAGTGAGGGCCCGGTCGGCGGTGGCCGCGGGCCTGGTGCTGCTGGCGGTCGTCGCGGGCACCACCGGCTGCCGCGGCCAGTCCGCCTCCGGCGGCGGGGGTGCTTCCCCGGCCCCCGCCGCTTCGGAACTGGACGGCATCCGGACTACCCTGGACGCGATCGATTCGGAGATGGCGGGCGACGGTTCGCCGTGAATGCGGGTGTCCCGCAAGACACCGGAGGGCCCGATGAGTCACAATCGCTTGCCGGTCGTCGGGCCCGACCGGGTGTGGGTGTCCCGCAAGACACGGAGGGCCCGATGAGTCACAATCGCTCGCCGGTCGTCGGGCCCGACCGGGTGTGGGTGTCCCGCAAGACACGGAGGGCCCGATGAGTCACAATCGCTCGCCGGTCGTCGGGCCCGACCGGGTGCGGGTGTCCCGCAAGACACGGAGGGCCCGATGAGTCACAATCGCTCGCCGGTCGTCGGGCCCGACCGGGTGCGGGTGTCCCGCAAGACACGGAGGGCCCGATGAGTCACAATCGCTCGCCGGTCGTCGGGCCCGACCGGGTGCGGGTGTCCCGCAAGACACGGAGGGCCCGATGACCGCATCCGCCGGCCGCGGTCTCGTTCTGGTGGTCGAAGACGAGGACGCGATCGCCGAGCTCATCACGCTCTACCTGCGACGGGACGGGTTCACCGTGCACCGGGAATCCGACGGGGACGCCGCACTGGCCGCGGTGCGGCGGCTCCGGCCGGTCGCCGTCGTCCTCGACATCGGACTGTCCGGTAAGGACGGTGTGGAGGTCTGCCGGACGCTGCGCGCGTCCGGCGACTGGACTCCGGTGCTCTTCGTGACCGCGCGTGACGACGAGGTGGACCGCCTGCTCGGACTGGAACTCGGGGCCGACGACTACGTCACCAAGCCGTTCAGCCCCCGGGAGTTGGCGGCCCGCGTCCGCACCGTACTGCGCCGCGGCGCGGGAACGCCCGCGGAGGTCCTCTCCGCGGGCACGGTGCGGCTCGACGTCACCCGGCGCAAGACCTGGGCGGGGGAGCGCGAGGTCACCCTGACCCCCACGGAGTTCGACCTGCTGGCCCAGTTGCTGCGGCAGCCGGGCCGGGTGTTCGAGCGAGAGCAACTGCTGAGCGCGGTGTGGGGCTACCACGCCGTCGCGGGTACCCGCACCGTCGACGTCCACATCGCACAGTTGCGCGCGAAACTCGGCGAGGACAGTCCGATCAGGACGGTCCGGGGGGTCGGTTACGCGGCGGAAAACCGATGACGCGGCGGCGTGTTTCGCTGGCGGTGCGGATCACCGTGCTGTGCCTCGCGGTTGCCGGGGTCGCGGTGCTGGTGGCCGGGGTGGTCGCGGCGAGCCTCGTGCGGCGCACCGGCGAGCAGGTGCTGCGCACCTCGATGTCCGCACAGGCGGACGTGCTCGCGAGCCAGCTCGACGAAACCGGTTTCGGCTCCAGGGTCGGCCTGGCGAAGGTGACGGATGTGGTGCGCGGGCAAGGGATTTCGGTGGTGCTCGTGCGTCCGCGCACCGGGCCGACCGGAGGTGATCCGGCCGCGGTGCGCGCGGCGGTCGAGGCCGGGGTCGCCCGGATCGACGCCGGGCGGGTCATCTCCGCGAAGCCGACCGTGGCCGGTCAGGAGTACCTCGTCGAGGCCAGGGGAGAGGCCACCGGAACCGGGTTCGCGCTCGTCGCGCCCGTGCAGGTCGCGCGATCCACCCAGCGTCTGCTGGTCCGCGACATACTCTTCGCGCTCGGCGCGGGCCTCCTGGTCGCCGCGGTCGCCGGTCTGGTGCTCGGCAGGCTGCTCGCCCGGCCGCTGCGCCGGACCGCGGGCGTGGCCGCCACCATGCGGCAGGGCCGCCGGGACCTGCGTGCCCCGGTCGAAGGGCCTTCGGAGGTGGCGGAGGTCGCGAGCGCGGTCAACGAGCTCGCCGCCGCCCTGCAGCAGAGCGAGTCCCGCCAGCGCGAGTTCCTGCTGTCCGTGTCGCACGAACTGCGCACGCCGCTGACCGCCGTGCACGGGTTCGCCGAATCCGTCGCCGACGGCGTGGTCACCGGGGAGGACGCGCGGCACGCGGGGGAGACCATCCTGCGTGAGTCCCAGCGGCTGGAACGGCTCGTCAGCGATTTGCTGGACCTGGCCCGGCTGGGGGCCGACGAGTTCCGGCTCGACCTGGCCGAAATCGACGTCTCCGACACCGCGCGCCGCTGCGCCGACGTGTGGCAGGTGCGGTGCGAGCGCGCGGGCGTGCGGTTCCACGCCGAGATACCGGACGGGCCGGTGCCGGTGGTGGCCGACGCGCGGCGGCTGCGACAGGTTCTCGACGGGCTCGCGGAGAACGCCCTGCGCGTCACCGCGGCCGGCGCCCCTATCACGCTGTCCCTCACGGTGCCCGCCGGGGGCGGTGCCGTGCTGCAGGTACGGGACGGCGGGCCGGGGCTCGCCCCGGAGGATTACGCGATCGCGTTCGAAAGGGGCGCGCTCAACGCCAAGTACCGGGGCAGCCGCCCGGTCGGCTCCGGCATCGGGCTCGCGCTCACGCACGGACTGGTCACCCGCATGGGCGGCATGATCTCGGCGGGCCCTGCCCCCGAAGGCGGCGCCGCCTTCACCCTCACCCTTCCCCTTGTCGAGGCACGCACTTCGCCGTAGAAGTAGCACCCGACTTTGCCGTGAAGGGACCCTTCACGGCTCGCCCCAGCCCCGTTCCGGGGCCGGTCAGTCGCCTTCCAGGTCGCCTTCGGTCTGGAGGTAGACCTCGCGCAGCCGAGCGAGCAGGTCGGGGTCCGGTTCGGCCCAGAGGCCGCGGTCCGCGGCCTCTGTCAGGCGCTCGATGATGCCGCGCAGGGCCCAGGGATTGGCCTGGGACAGGAACTCCTGGTTCTGCTGATCGAGCACATAGGACTCCGACAGTTTCTCGTACATCCAGTCGTCCACCACCCCGGCCGTGGCGTCGAAGCCGAACAGGTAGTCCACGGTGGCGGCGAGTTCGAAGGCACCCTTGTAGCCGTGCCTGCGCATCGCGGCGAGCCAGCGCGGATTGATCACCCGGGCGCGGAAGACCCGGGCGGTCTCCTCGGCCAGACTGCGCGTGCGCACCGCGTCGGGACTGGTGGAGTCGCCCACGTAGGACGCGGGCGCCTTGCCGGTCAGCGCGCGGGTGAACGCGATCATGCCGCCGTGGTACTGGAAGTAGTCGTCGGAGTCGGCGATGTCGTGTTCGCGCGTGTCGGTGTTCTTCGCCGCCACCACGATCCGGCGGTACGAGCTTTCCATGTCCTCGCGGGCGGGCCTGCCGTCGAGCCCGCGGCCGTAGGCGTACCCGCCCCAGGTGGCGTACACCTCGGCGAGGTCGGCGTCGTCGCGCCAGTTGCCGGAATCCATCAGCGGCAGCAGCCCCGCCCCGTAGGCGCCGGGCTTCGAACCGAAGATCCGGGTGGTGGCACGGCGCTCGTCACCGTGCTCGCGAAGATCCGCCCGCGCGTGAGCGCGGACGAAGTTCTCCGACTCGGGCTCGTCGAGGGCGGCGACCAGGCGCACGGCGTCGTCGAGCAGGTCGATCACGTGCGGGAAGGCGTCCCGGAAGAAGCCGCTGATGCGCACGGTCACGTCGATGCGAGGGCGGCCGAGCTCGGCGAGCGGGATGGGTTCCAGCCCCGTCACGCGCCGCGATGCCTCGTCCCAGACCGGTTGCACGCCCAGCAGCGCCAGCACCTCCGCGGCATCGTCGCCGGAGGTGCGCATCGCGGAGGTGCCCCACACCGAGAGCCCCACGGAGCGCGGCCAGTCCCCGGTGTCCTCGCGGTACCGGCGAAGCAGCGAATCCGCCAGTGCCTGACCGGTTTCCCAGGCGAGCCTGCTGGGGATCGCCTTCGGGTCCACCGTGTAGAAGTTGCGGCCGGTGGGCAGCACGTTCACCAGGCCGCGCAGCGGTGAACCGCTCGGCCCGGCGGGCACGTAGCCGCCGTCGAGGGCGTGCAGCACGACGTCCAGTTCCGCGCCGGTGCCCGCCAGCCGGGGCACGATCTCCGTCGCGGCGAAGGACAGCACCCGGGCGACCTCGGGCTCCTCGGCTCCGAGAACCTCGGCGCACACGGCGGATACCGCGCCCTGAGCCCAGTCCCGTTCCTCCATCGCGAGCACCAGCGAGCGGGCGGTCCGCTCCACGGCGTCTACTTCGGACAGTTCGGCGCCTTCCTTGAGGCCCAGTGCCGAGCGCAGGCCCGGTACCGCTCCGGCCTGCCCGCCCCACATCTGCTGCGCGCGCAGCATGGCCAGCACCAGGTTCACCCTGGCCTCACCGGTGGGTGCCTCGCCGAGCACGTGCAGGCCGTCGCGGATCTGGGCGTCCTTGACCTCGCACAACCAGCCGTCGATGTGCAGCAGGAAGTCGTCGAACTCCGCGTCGTGCGGGCGCTGGCTGATCCCGAGGTCGTGGTCGAGCTTCGCGGCCTGGATCAGCGTCCAGATCTGCGCGCGGATCGCGGGCAGTTTGGCCGGGTCCATCGCGGCGATGTTCGCGTGTTCGTCGAGCAACTGCTCCAGCCGCGCCAGATCGCCGTAGCTCTCGGCGCGGGCCATCGGCGGGATCAGATGGTCCACAATGGTCGCATGCGCCCGGCGCTTGGCCTGCGCGCCCTCGCCGGGATCGTTGATGAGGAACGGGTAGATCAGCGGCAGGTTGCCCAGCACCGCGTCCGGGGCGCATGAGGCGGACAGTCCGGCCGTCTTGCCCGGCAGCCATTCCAGCGAGCCGTGTTTGCCCAGGTGGACCACCGCGTGCGCGCCGAACTCCCGCTCCAGCCAGCGGTACGCGGCGAGGTAGTGGTGGCTCGGCGGGAGGTCCGGGTTGTGGTAGATGGCCACCGGGTTCTCGCCGAACCCGCGGGGCGGCTGGATCATCAGCACCAGGTTGCCCGCTTGAAGGGAGGCGAGCACGATTTCACCCTCGGAATCGGAAGACCGGTCGACGTAGAGCTCGCCGGGCGGCGGGCCCCAGTGCCGTTCCACCTCCTCCCGCAGCTCCTCCGGCAACTCCGCGAACCACTCGCGGTACCGGGCGGCCGGAACGCGGATCGGGTTGCCCGCGAGCTGCTCCTCCGTGAGCCACTCCGGGTCCTGGCCGCCCGCCGCGATCAACGCGTGGATCAGCTCGTCACCGTCGCCCGATTCGACGCCGGGGAACGGCTCCGGGCCCAGGTCGTACCCCTGCTCGGCCATCCGGCGCAGCAGCCGCACCGCGGACGCCGGGGTGTCCAGACCGACCGCGTTGCCGACGCGGGAGTGCTTGGTGGGGTACGCGGAGAGCATCAGCGCGATCCTGCGCTCGGCGGGCGGCGTGTGCCGGAGCCGGGCGTGCGCGAGCGCGATTCCGGCGACCCGTGCGGCCCGCTCCGGATCGGGGACGTAGTGCGGCAGCCCGTCGGCGTCGATCTCCTTGAAGGAGAACGGAACGGTGATGAGCCTGCCGTCGAACTCGGGCACCGCCATCTGGTTCCCGGCGTCCAAAGGGGACAGTCCGTCGTCGTTGGCGTCCCAGGTCTCCCGGTCGCTGGTCAGGCAGAGCGCCTGCAGGATCGGCACGTCGAGCGCGGCGAGTTCGGCCACGTCCCAGGCCTCGTCGTCCCCGCCCGCCCCGGCTTCGGCGGGGCGGGTGCCCCCGGCCGCGAGCACGGTGACCAGCAGGGCGTCCGCCTTGCGCAACTCCGCCATCAGTTCCGGCTCGCGCGAACGCAGTGAAGCGCAGTAGATGGGCAGGGCGCGGCCGCCCGCGTCCTCGACGGCGGTGGCGAGGGCGTCGACGAACGCCGTGTTGCCGGAGAGGTGATGCGCGCGGTAGTAGAGAATCGCCACCACGGGGCCGTCTCCCGGCCGCGATTCCCGCTCGAGCACCCCCCAGGAGGGTTGCGGCGCCGGGGGCTCGAAGCCGTGGCCGGTGAGCAGCAGCGTGTCGGAGAGGAAGCGGTGCAACTGGACGAGGTTCGCCGGACCGCCCTGCGCGAGGTAGGCGTGGGCCTCGGTGGCGATGCCCGCGGGCACCGTGGACAGCTCCATCAGCTCGGCGTCCGGGGTCTGCTCGCCGCCGAGCACCACGACGTGCGCGCCGGTGGCCCGGACCATGTCCAGGCCCTCCTGCCAGGTCCGGGCCGAGCCGAGGATCCGCACCACGATGATCTCGGCGCCGTCGAGCAGCGCGGGCAGCTCGGCGAGGTCGAGCCGGGCGGGGTTGGCCAGCCGGTAGCCGGCCCCACCCGCGCGGGCGCTCAGCAGGTCGGTGTCCGAAGTGGACAGCAGCAGGATCACGGGCCCTCCTCTTTCTCGCCCCACACTCTCCGGGGCCGGGCGCACCCGCGTCAAGGTGACCTGCGCCCGGCACGGCGAGTCCCACCCTCGTGCGCGTGAGTCCCACGCTCCGTCCCCTGAGTTCCACGCTCGCGGCGGGAGCGTGGAACTCAGGCGGGGCGTTCGCCCAGGCGCGGGAAGGGGTCGGTGGAGAAGATCACCTCGACGCTGACCTCGAAGTACCGGGCGATCCTCAGCGCAAGGTGGAGGCTCGGGCTGTACTCGCCGCGCTCCAGGTACCCGATCGTCTGGTAGTGCACGCCCAGCGCCTCGGCGAGCTGCCGCCGCGAAATCCCGCGCTCCGCCCGCAACATGGCGATGCGGTTGTAGATCGTCTCGCTCATCCTGGCATCCGCCGCAAAGCCCTCTCCCGGCGAGCGGCCACACTCGAGCCGGACTCGCGACGCGCCATCCTACGCAACACGACCGGCGCCACCGCGAGGCCGAGCACCGCCCACAACCCGAGCACCCCCACCATCTCCAGGTGCCGCCAGCTGTGCCCGATTTCGACCGCCGCCATCGCGTCGGGCAGCAGCGCCGAACGGGTGCCGAGGCCGAGCCAGTAGACCGGGAACAGCTGGCCGATCGAGGCCAGCCACGACGGCAGCGCGGTGATCGGGTAGAAGATGCCGGAGATCGCGATGAGCCCCATCATCGGCAGCATCACCACGCCCATCGAGCGCGGACTGGACACCAGTGACCCGATGATCGCGCCCAGCGGCATGGTCGCGACCAGCCCGAGCGCCAGCACTCCGAGCAGCGACAGCCACGAACCCGGGCTCACGTCCAACCCGCCGAACAGGAACATCCCCGGGAGGAGCACCAGCGCGCAGCCGATCAGCAGCATGCCGGAGACCTGCACGATCTTGCCGACCAGATAGCCGGTCATACCGTTCGGGATGGCCTTGGCGCGCAGCAGCGTGCCGTCTTCGCGCTCGACGGCCAGTTGCTGGGCCAGGTTGACCAGCCCGCCGAACCCGATGTTCATCCCCAGCACGCTGGGGAGGGTCAGCGAGCTGAGCGAGAAGTTCATCCCGGGCACGGTCGAACCGCGCATGAAGCTCATGACCACCGTCAGCGCGACCGCCGGGAACAGGTAGGACCACAGGTCCTGGGTGTTGGTGAAGGTGTGCCGCAGCTCGATGCGGCCGCGGGCCAGCCCGGACCGCACGGCGTCGAAGGGGGCGGGAAGGCCAGGGCGGAACGCCCTGCTCGAGTCCGTCATCACGCGCCCCTTCCGTTCTCGTGTTCGCGCACCAGCGCCATGTAGGTGTCCTCCAAGGTCCCCCGCCGCACTTCGAGGTCTTCGACGGCCTCGCCGTACTGCCGGAACAGGCCGTGCACGAATTTCGTCGCCTCACGGGTGGAGTGCACGTACCGCGTGCCGTCGCGGGTCCACTTCACCTCGGTCTCGGTGGCCATGCGCCGGGACAGCTCGTCGGCCGAGCCGTCGGCGATGATCGACCCGCCCGCCAGGATGAGGATGCGGTCGGCCAGTTTCTCGGCCTCGTCCAGGTCGTGGGTGGTGAGCAGGATGGTGGTGTTCTCGTCGTCGGAGAGCCGGTGCACGAGATCATGGAACTCGCGGCGGGCCTCGGGGTCGAAGCCGACCGTGGGTTCGTCCAGGAACAGCAGTTCGGGGCGGCCGACGATGCCGATGGCGACGTCCAGCCGTCGCCGCTGCCCGCCCGAAAGCCGGGCGACGCGCTTGTGCGCGTGCTCGGTCAGCCCCACGGCGGCGATCAGCTCGTCCACCGGCCAGGGCCGGGTGATCCGCTCCGTGGAGTACCGGGCGTAGAACGAGCCGAGGTGGGCGAGCAGGTCGCGGATCCGCCATTTCGAATGGTCGCGCCACGACTGCAGCACCACGCCCAGGCGTGCCCGCCAGGACTCGTCGCCGCGCGCCGGGTCCGTCCCCAGCACGCTGACCTGGCCCGACGAGCGCAGGCGGAAGCCTTCGAGGATCTCGATCGTGGTGGTCTTGCCCGCCCCGTTCGGGCCGAGCAGGGCGAGGACCTCGCCCCGGCGCGCGCTGAAGTTCAGCCCGGTGAGCACGTCTTGGCTGCCGTAGCGCATGCGCAGATCGCGGACGTCGAGGACGAGATCGCGATCGGCGGAGCCGGCCGGGGCGACCGCCGAAGCGGGCCCGGTCACGCTTGTCATACCTGTTCCCCCAATCAACGGATGATCGCGATGGAATGTAGCAGCACTACTACATTCGTGCCAAGGACTGCTGCGAGCTGTTCCGAGGGCCGCCCCTTACAGTGAGGACCATGGCCATCCCCGCACGCGCTCGCCCGGACGCGTGCCCGGGCGTTTTCGCCACCCACGAGGCGGCCGACGGCTTTCTGGCGCGGGTGCGCCTGCCCGGCGGCTGCGTCTCCGCCGTGCAACTGGGCGTCCTCGCCGCCTGCGCCGAGGACCTCGGCGACGGCTCGGTGCACCTGACCTCGCGCGCCAACATCCAGTTCCGCGGTCTCTCCCGGGACACCGGCGACCTGGCCGGACGGCTGGCCGCCGCCGGGCTGCTGCCCGCGCCCGCCCACGAACGCGTCCGCAACTACCTCGCCTCGCCGCTGAGCGGACTGGCGGGCGGACTGCTCGACGTGCGGCCGCTGGTTCGCGAGCTGGACACGGCGGTGTGCGCCCGGCCCGAACTCGCCGGACTGCCGGGCCGGTTCCTGTTCGCCCTCGACGACGGCCGCGGGGACATGGCCGCGGAGGAACCGGACCTGTGCTGGCAGGCCGTGGACGGCGACGCCGGGATCCTGCTGCGGGCGGGCGAACCCGGGGAACGGGTGCCGGTGACGGGGGCGGTCGACGCGCTGGTGCGGGAAGCCCTGCGGTTTCTCGAGATCCGGGGTACGGCCTGGCGCATGCGAGAGCTGTCGGGTTTCAGCGGTGGGAAAGCGCTCCCAGTAGGGAAAGCGTTGCCCGCGGGCCCGTTCGCGCGGGACGACGGGGGCCAGGGCCTGTGCCTGGTGCCGCTGTTCGGCGAACTGTCCGCGGCGCGGTTGCGCACGCTTGCCGAAGCCGCGCCGGAGGTCGTGGTGACCCCGTGGCGCAGTGTCGTCGTGCCCGGATACGACCCCGCGCTCGGTCCGGCGCTGCTCGCCCTGTCCACCGACCGGGGCGTCAGCGCGTGCATCGGGCTGCCCGGCTGCGCGAAGTCACGGGCCGACGTCCGGGCCGACGCGCGCCGTACGACCAGCGCCGTCCCGGCGCACTTCTCGGGCTGCGAGCGCCGGTGCGGGAAGCCCCGCGGCGCGGCCGACGTGGTCGCCGCCGACGGCGGTTACCTCATCGACGGCGCCTTCGTGCCGGTCGAAGGGCTTGCGGACTTTTTCGCGGCAACAGCACAGAAGGGACAACGGTGATCGACTACATCCGCGACGGGGCGGAGATCTACCGCCACTCGTTCGCCACGATCCGGGAAGAAGCCGATCTCGCGATCCTTCCCGAGGACCTGGAACCGGTCGCGGTCCGCATGATCCACGCCTGCGGCATGGTCGATCTCGTCGACGATCTGGCCTACTCGCTCGACGTGGTGGAGTCGGCGCGCGCCGCGCTGGCCGCGGGGGCGCCCGTGCTGTGCGACGCCCAGATGATCGCCAGCGGGGTCACGCGCCGCCGACTGCCCGCCGGGAACGAGGTGCTGTGCACGCTGTCGGACGAGCGGGTGCCCGCGCTGGCCGAGCGGCTGGGCACCACCCGTTCCGCGGCCGCGCTGGAGCTGTGGCGCGACCGGCTCGCCGGTTCCGTGGTGGCGATCGGCAACGCGCCCACCGCGCTGTTCCACCTGCTGGAGATGCTGCAGGCGGGCGCGGGGGTGCCCGCCGCGATCATCGGGGTCCCGGTCGGTTTCGTCGGCGCCGCGGAGTCCAAAGAGGAACTCGCGAAGCGGGCGCCCGCACCGTACCTCGTGGTGCGCGGCAGGCGGGGCGGCAGCGCCATGGCGGTCGCCGCGGTCAACGCGCTGGCGAGTGAGGCCGAATGAGCACGGGCAAGCTCTGGGGAGTGGGTCTCGGTCCCGGTGACCCGGAGTTGATGACGGTCAAGGCGGCACGCCTGATCGGCGAGGCCGAGGTGATCGCCTACCACAGCGCGCGCCACGGGCGCAGCATCGCGCGTTCGGTGGCGGAGCCGTACCTGCGCGAGGGGCAGATCGAGGAGGCGCTGGTCTACCCGGTCACCACCGAGACCACCGACCATCCCGGCGGGTACGAAGGTGCGCTCGCCGAGTTCTACGAGGTGAGTGCGAAGCGGCTCGCCGAGCACCTCGACGCGGGACGGGACGTCGTGCTGCTGTGCGAGGGCGATCCGTTCTTCTTCGGTTCCTACATGTACATGCACGAGCGGCTCACCGACCGGTACGAGGCCGAGGCGGTGCCGGGCGTGACCTCGGTGAGCGCGGCGTCGGCGGTGCTCGGCAGGCCGCTGGTGCAGCGCGACGAGGTGCTGACCCTGCTGCCGGGCACGCTGCCCGCGCCCGAACTGGCCCGCCGCCTTGCCGACACGGACGCGGCCGCCGTGCTGAAACTGGGCCGCACCTTCGATTCGGTGCGGGAGGCGCTGGCCGAGGCGGGCAAACTCGACGACGCGTACTACGTCGAGCGCGCGACCTGGCAGAACCAGCGGGTGGCGCCGTTCGCGGAGGTCGATCCGGAGACGGTGCCGTATTTCTCCCTCGCCGTGGTGCCCAGTCCGGCCTACACGGCGAGGAAGTCCGGGCTCGCGGAGGAACGGCCCGCGCCGCGCGGCGAGGCGGTGGACGGCGGGCAGGTGGTCGTCGTCGGGCTCGGCCCGGCGGGACCGCAGTGGCTCACCCCGGAGGCGGCGGAGGCGCTCGCCGAGGCCGAACATCTGGTCGGGTACGGGCCGTACCTGGCGAAGGTGCCGCAGCGGGCGGGGCAGCGGCGGCATGCCTCCGGAAACCGGGTGGAGGCGGACCGGGCGCGGGAAGCGCTGAGCCTGGCGCAGGGCGGGGCGAAGGTCGCCGTCGTGTCCTCCGGGGACCCGGGGGTGTTCGCGATGGCTTCGGCGGTGCTGGAACAGGCTTCGCTGCTGGAGGAGCCGGTGCCCGTGCGCGTGCTGCCCGGGGTGACCGCGGCACAGGCGGCCGCCTCCCGAGTGGGGGCACCGCTGGGGCACGACTACTGCGTGGTGTCGCTGTCCGACCGGCTCAAGCCGTGGGAGGTGGTCGAGCGCCGCCTGGACGCGGCCGGGGCGGCGGATCTGGTGCTCGCGCTGTACAACCCCGCGTCCCGTACGCGCACGACACAGCTCGCCAAGGCGCGGGAAGTGCTGCTGCGCCACCGGCAAGCGGGCACCCCGGTGGTGGTCGCGCGGGATGTCGGCGGCCCGGAGGAGGACGTGCGGGTGACCACGCTCGGCGAGCTGGATCCGTCCACCGTGGACATGCGGTGCCTGCTGATCATCGGCTCGTCCCGCACCCGCGTCACCCATGGCCGGGTCTGGACCCCCCGGACCTACTGACCGCAGCGGAGGGCCGTGAGGACACCCCTCACGGCCCTCTTTACCAGTGCCCTGACAAAGTCCGTTCGGGCGTTTCGGGCGTTGCCGTGAAGGGTCCCTTCACAGCCGATTCGACTGTGAAGGGACCCTTCACGGCTTCGGCCCGGGTCAGCGGGTGGGGGTGGAGCCGTTGGGCTGCTGCGGGCCGGGGCCCGGGGACCACCAGCCCCACACGGTCTTCTCCCCGTGCACGACGTGCGGTTCGGCGCCTTCGGTGTACGGCTCGATCTGCAACAGCTTGCCCCAGGAGGTGTTCGGCGAGCCCTGCAGGTAGCTCGGCACCTCCGGCTCGCTCGCGACCTCTTCGAGCCAGCCGTTCGGCCCGCCGCCGACGCTGTTGGCCCAGTCGGCCTCCGTCGCCAGGTCGCCCGCGGTGATCCGGTACTGGGGCACCTTCGAGATCCCGTCGTGGGAGGCGACCGGGTTCATGCACGGGTAGACGAACGCCGCGGGCCAGTCCATGTACACCGGCGCGTTGCCGACGCGTTCGGTGAGCGTGGTGAAGGTCGGCACGCGGGGGGCGCTCACCGCGACCCAGCCGTCCTCGGTGACGTCGTTGTCCTCCGCCACCACCCGGACGAAGCCGACGGACTGCGGCAGATCCCCGATCTGGATGCGCTCGTCGGTCCACTTGCCGTTGTCGCCCGGGTTGATCATCTTGCTCGTGTCGGTGCCGACGGTGGACGAGACCACCTGGTCGGTCCTGACGATCTGCACGCCGTCCGGGCCCTGGATGCCGAACTGCAGCGACACCGTCGTCGCCTTGCCGACCTTCGTCGCGACCGCGACCGCGACCTGGGCGCCGGTGTGCTCGGCGGGCAGGCGGTACCAGTCCGTGTGCAGCCGTCCGATCGGCGAAGAGGGATTGTCGTGGTAGCTGCTCCACATCGGCACGGTGCTGGTGGTGAATCCGTGCGGCGGCGCGTTCAGCGGGTCGTTGCCTCCCGCCGGGGAGGAGTGGAACCCGACGTTGTCACCGTTGGTGTCCCCGGCGGGCGACATGCCACCGAGGTTCGCCGGCCCCCCCTGCACCGGCGCGGTGGGCAGCGTGACCGGCTTCAGCACGCTGGACACCGGGTCCTGTTCGACCATCACGTGGTCGGACAGGTTGCAGCTCTTGCCGAACAGGTGCGCCACGTTCGCGGCGCCGAGGCTGTAGCTGTGCCACTGCTTCTGGAGGGCCTTGCCCATGCTGGCGAACTCGAACGCCACGACCAGACCGCAGACCACGACCAGCGAGGTCGCGCCGAGGCGCAGCGC
Source organism: Amycolatopsis cynarae (assembly GCF_026802195.1). Taxonomy (NCBI): domain Bacteria; kingdom Bacillati; phylum Actinomycetota; class Actinomycetes; order Pseudonocardiales; family Pseudonocardiaceae; genus Amycolatopsis; species Amycolatopsis cynarae. The sequence continues at coordinate 852,685 of NZ_CP113836.1, forward strand.
GCGGCCCTGACGTTCCGGCAGCGGCGGCGGCAGGCCGGGCCGCTGGGCGCGGATGTTCTCCACGAACGCGAACACCGCCGCCACCGCCGCGGCGAACAGCAGCACGGTGGACAGGGTGAAACCGTGGACCGACGGGGCCTTGTCGAACCACGGCACGCCGAGGCCGGACACGAACCAGTAGGCGTTGGGCCCGGTCGCGGCGAGCGCGGCCACCACCAGCAGGCCCGCGGTGAACGCGGCCCGGTTGCGGCGGGACCGCAGCACGGTGGAACTGGTCGCCAGCGCGGTGAGCGCGGCCATGGCCGAGCCGACCGCGGCGAAGGCGCCGAAGTGGTGCGTCCACTTGGTCGGGGTCAGCGCCAGCAGCAGGAAGAACAGCGCGACCGTGCCGATGAGACGACGGGCGGGGCCGAGCGCCGCGCCCTGGATGCGGCCGCGGCGCAGCAGCACCACCAGTGAGGTGCCGGTGCACAGGATGAGCAGCAGCACCGGGAAGCGGCGCGTCATGGATCCGTCGGCGCTGTTGGCGAACAGCAACTCGTAGCGGGAAAGCTCGTCGTACCACGGTTCGTTCGGGCCAACCTGGCCGCGAAGGCGGGTCGCCTCCAGCACGGTGGCGAAGGTCTGGTCCGCGAACATGACCACGAGCACGATGAAGCCGGCGGCGGCGATCGGCGCCAGCACCGGGAGCCAGCCGCCCTGCCGGGCACGGCTGCGCAGCAGCTGGAACAGCGGCCGCGCGGCCACCAGGAACGGCGCGACCGCGATCAGCGCGGTCGGGGTGGCGGCGAGCGCGAACGCCGCGGCCAGCAGGCCGAGGCACAGCGGCAGCAGGCGCCGCGTCACCAGCGACCGCTCCACCGCGGCGATCGCCAGCAGCGAGCCCAGCGCGGCCCACGGTTCGGGACGGACACCGTTGTTGAACGGCAGCCACCACACCAGGAACACCATCGCCGCGGCCCAGCCCGCCGCGGGGCTCTGCCGCACCTGGGTGCCCAGGCGGGGCAGCACCTCACGGGTGATCAGCAGCCAGCTGATGACCGCCAGCAGGAACGAGGGCAGCCGGATCCACGGCGGCACCGTGGACACCTGGGCCATCAGCTCGTAGATGTGGTCGTTCCAGCCGAACGGCGCCTCCGCCACACCGAACCAGCGGTGGTAGTTGGTCAGGTAGCCGACCTGGTCGGCGACTCTGGCCATGGTGAAGATGTAGCCGTCGTCGGAGGTGCCCGGCCCGATGAACACCCACAGGCCCAGCACGCCGAACACGGTCAGGTCCCGGCCGGACAGCTTCCACCAGCCCACCGGTGCCCAGCGCGGGGCGCGGCGCGCGCCCCCGGCGTCGAGCCGGTTCACCGCGATGAGGCAGCCGAGCAGCGACAGCACGCCGAACACGCCGATGGCGACCTTGAGGCCGGTCGGCGAGGACTGGTACCGGGTGTCCGGGGTGATCGACACGGCCAGCCGGGCGATGGGGTCCTTGGCCGAGGTGATGTCGGTGTAGATGCCGACGACGCGGGGCCGCACGTCGCCGCCGGTGTCGTACACCGGGGTGTTCCCCACCTTCAGCGTGGTGTGCTTGCCGGTGGAGGAGAACTGCACGTCGCACCCCGCCGCGGGAAGCGGCTGCCGGGCGACCTGCTGACCCCGGTTGAAAGCGCTCAGCACGCCCTGTTCGATCCGCAGCTGCACGCCCGCGCCGTCGCCGGTGCGGGCGGAGGGAATGCTCGAGAACAGCAGCGCGCCGCCCGGCTGCCGGGCGGCGAGCGCCTGGATCGTGCCGCACGGCAGCGTGATCTCGAGGTCCTGCGCCCAGTACCCGGTGAGGGGGGCGTTCACCGGCCGGGTGTCACTGCCCACCGGCCAGGTGATCTCGGCCGTGTCCTGCACCACCGGCAGGAACGGGTAGGCGAGTGCGCATCCCGCCGCGACCAGCCCCAGCACGATGGCGAGCCATCGCCAGAGCAGGGTGGGGGGGCTGACCGACGGGTCATGCCCGGCGCGGTGCTCCGGGTCCGTCGCCTCGTCGGTGGCGACAGTCGACGTCCTGCTGGCCATCCACATTGAACGCACGCTATCCCGTAGGTGAGTCGGGGCTGGGTGGGGTTCTTCGGTCACGGATTATGCACGGCTGCTAGTTCGCGCGCCCAAGCGGCGGAGCCGCTTGCGGTGAGCCGCCGCACAGCACCGTTACCGCACTGCCGTGCGGGTCACTGCGAAGCGGTGTTCAGTTCGCCGAAGCGTTCGAGATGGGTCGCCGCGGACAGGGGACGGCGGCGGCGCCAGCCGTGGCGCTCCAGATCCGGGGTTTCCTGCAGCCGGGTCACCGGGCCGACGCACAGCCAGGCAACCGGGCGGACACCTTCGGGCAGGCCGACGAGCCGGGCCAGGAATTCCTCGCGGTAGAAGCTCACCCACCCCACGCCCAGTTCCTCCGCGGTCGCCGCCAGCCACAGGTTCTGGATCGCCAGGCAGACCGAGTACAGCCCGGCGTCGGCGATGGCGTGTCTGCCGAGCACGGCGGGTGAGCCGCGTTCCGGGTCGTAGGTGACGACGATGCCGAGGCTCGACTCGAGAATGCCTTCGATCTTGATGCGGGCGAAGGTCTCGTTCTTCTCGTCCGGCAGCGACTGGGCGAACACCTCTCGCTCGGCCAGCACGTGCTCACGGAAGGCGGAGCGGGTGTCGTGGTCCGAGACCAGCACGAAGTCCCACGGCTGGGTCAGGCCGACGCTCGGCGCGGCGTGCGCGGCGGTCAGCACGCGGTTCAGGACGTCGCCGGGGATGGGGGCGCCGGTGAACTCGGCGCGCACGTCCCGGCGCCGCATGAGGACGTCGTAGAAGGCATCGGTCATGCGCCCAGCATCGCCGATACCCATTCCAGAGCCGAAGGCACGTCCTCCACCTTGGGCGTGTCGGGCCTTCGGGGCCTGCGAACCACCACCACCGGTATGCCGCATTCGCGCGCCGCGACCAGTTTCGCGGTGGTCATCGTGCCGCCGCTGTCCTTGGTGACCAGCACGTCGATCCGGTGATCGCGGATCAGTGCGGTCTCCCCGGCCACGTGATAAGGGCCACGGTCGAGCAGGATCTCGATCTTCGGGGGCAGCGGAGGGGCGGGTGGGTCGACGCAGCGCGCGAGGAACCACGGCCGGGTGCAGCGGGCGAAGGCGGACAGGCCCTGCCGTCCGCTGGTGAGGAACACGCGCTCGCCCAGCCCTTCGACCAGGGTCGCGGCCTCGTCCAGCGAATCCACCCAGTGCCAGTCGTCGCCCGGTCCCTGCCGCCACCCGGGGCGCTGGAGCCGCAGCAGCGGCACGCCCGCCGTCCGTGTGGCGGCGGCCGCCGAGGCGCCGATCCGCTCGGCGAAGGGGTGGGTGGCGTCGACCACGGCCGCGACGTCGTGGCCGGTGAGCCACGCGGCGAGCCCGTCCGGCCCGCCGAAGCCGCCGATCCGGACCTCACCTGCCGGCAGTTTCGGGTTCGCCACGCGTCCGGCCAGCGAAGACACCACGGAAACGCCACGCTCGAGCAGCCCGGCGGCCAGCGCGCGGGCCTCCGCGGTACCTCCGAGCACGAGAACGGTTCGCACACCGGCCATACTCGCTCGTTGTGCGGTACGGGTGGACGACGGGGGCATGTGCGACGGCGGCGACGACGGCCGCGTACACGGCGCTGCTCACCGGGGAGTTCCCCGATCCCGTCGAGGTGCTGCTCCCCAAGGACCGCCGCCCGGCCTTCGCGCTGGCGACGGAACGCCTCGAACCGGGCAGGGCGACCGCCGGGGTGATCAAGGACGCCGGGGACGATCCCGACGTCACGCACGGCGCGCTCGTCCTCGCCACCGTGTCGCCGGGCGAACCCGGCAGCGGGGTCACCTTCCGGGCCGGTGAGGGCGTGGGCACGGTGACGTTGCCGGGCCTGCCACTGGCCGTCGGGGAGCCCGCGATCAACCCGGTGCCGCGGCGGCTGATGACCGAGGCGGTGCGGCGGGTCGCCGCTGAGCACGGCGGCACCGGTGACGTCGTGGTGGAGATCTCCATCCCCGACGGCGAGGAGATCGCCCGGCAGACCTGGAACCCGCGGCTCGGGATCGTCGGCGGACTGTCCATCCTGGGCACCACGGGCGTGGTCGTGCCGTATTCGTGTTCGGCGTGGATCGACAGCATCCGGCGCGGGGTGGACGTGGCGCGGGCGCTGGGGCACCGGCACGTCGCGGGCGCGACCGGCAGCACCTCGGAACACGTCGTCGCCGAGTTGTACGGACTGCCGGAAACCGCCCTGCTCGACATGGGCGACTTCGCCGGGGCGGTGCTGAAGTACCTGAAGCGGCATCCGGTGCCCCGGCTGACCCTCGGCGGCGGGTTCGCGAAGTTCTCGAAGCTCGCGGCGGGGCATCTCGACCTGCATTCGAAGCGGTCGCAGGTGGACCTTCGCCTGCTCGCCTCGCTCGTCCCGGAACCGCTCGCCTCCTCGATCGCGTCGGCGAACACGGCCCTGCACGCCCTGGAACTGGCCCAGGCCGCCGGGGTGCCCCTCGGCGACCTGGTCGCCGAGCGCGCCCGCGCGGTGGCGGCCGAGGTACTCGCCGGCGCCCCGATCGAGGTGGACGTCGTGGTCGTCGACCGCGCCGGCACCATCGTCGGCCGCGCCGGGTGAGCCCCCTCCGTCTTAAGTTGGGCAGCGGGGCCTGTTTGCTGCGAATGATTCGAAGCAAAGAGGCCCCGCTCAAACACCCCGGGGCGTCACGGCACGGTCGCGGGTCAGGGGTGCCGGGGGCGGGAGGCCGAGTAGAGGAAGCTGTCCGGGAAGGTTTCCGCGGCCAGCACGGGGCCCACGAAGATCACCGCGGCGCGGGTGATCCCGGCGGTCCGGACCTGCTCGGCGAGGCCGCCGAGGGTGCCGCGCAGCACCTGCTGTTCCGGCTGGCTGGCGCGGGCGACGACGGCGGCGGGGCAGTCGGCGCCGTAGTGCGGGACGAGTTCGGAGACGACCTGCTCGATCCGGTTGATCGCCAGGTGCACGGCGAGCGTGGTGCCGCTGGCGGCGAAGGTCGCCAGGGTCTCGCCGGGCGGCATCGCGGTGGAACGCGCCTGCACGCGCGTGATGACCAGGCTCTGCCCGACGGTCGGCACGGTCAGTTCGCGGCCGAGCGTGGCGGCCGCCGCCGCGAAGGCCGGGACACCGGGCACCACGTCGTAGGGCACGCCCGCCGCGTCGAGGCGGCGCATCTGCTCGGCGACGGCACTGTAGATCGACGGGTCGCCCGAGCACAGCCGCGCCACCTCGTGCCCAGCCTGGTGCGCCGCGACCAGTTCGGCGGTGATCTCCTCCAGGGTGAGGTCCGCGGTGTCGACCAGCCGGGCCCCTGGCGGGCAGTGCGCCAGCAGGTCGGGCGGGGTGAGGCTGCCCGGGTACAGGCACACCGGGCAGCGGGCGAGCAGATCCCGCCCGCGCACGGTGATCAGGTCGGCGGCACCGGGGCCGGCGCCGATGAAGTGCACGGTCATTTCGTGTTGCTCCATTGGGTGAGGGTGCGGGCGGGGGTCCAGCCGGTGAAGCCGCCGAGCGGGGCCGCGTGCTCCACCGCGACGCGGATCAGCTCGCCGCCCGTCGCGGCGTAGGCCTGGGCCAGGGTCTGTTCCGATTCGAGCGTCACCGCGTGCGCGACGAGGCGCCCGCCCGGGGCGAGCGCCTCCCAGCAGGGCCGCCAGGCCCGCAGGCCACCGCCGACGAACACCGCGTCGGGCCGGGGCAGGTCCGCCAGCGCCTCGGGAGCCGCACCGGTGACGACCCGGAGTTCGGGCACGCCGAGCCGTTCGGCGTTGCGCGTGATCCGCGCCGCCCGCCCGGGGTCGCGTTCGACGGCGATGGCGCGGTTGGCCGGGTGCGCCCTCGACCACTCGATCGCCACGCTGCCCGCTCCCGCACCGACGTCCCACAGCAGCTGGCCCGGCAGCGGGGCCAGCCGCGCCAGTGCCAGCGCGCGCAGGTCCCGCTTGGTGAGCTGGCCGTCGTGCTCGAAGGCGTCGTCCGGCAGGCCGGGGAGCACCGGAAGCGCCGGGCCGCCCGCGCATTCGACGGCCACGATGTTCAGCGGATCGCTGACCTGGTCCCAGGTCCGGGCGAGACCTTCGACCCGGCGTTCCGCCACGGCACCGAGCTGTTCGAGCACGATCAGCCTGCTGTCGCCGAAACCGAGTTCGGTCAGCAGACCGGCGATGCGGGCCGGGCTGTTCGCGTCGGAGCTGAGCACGAGCAGCCGCGCCCCCGGCGCGAGCGTCCGCGCGACGCGATGGACGTCACGGCCCACCACGCTGATCACTTCGGTCTCCTCGGCGGACCAGCCGAGCCGGGCCCGGGCCAGCGTGACCGAAGACACCGCCGGGATGATCGTCACGTCCTGGCCGAACCGCTTCACCAGCGTGGTGCCGATCCCCGACAGCAGCGGGTCCCCGCTGGCGAGTACCCCGATCCGCCGTCCGCCGTGCCCGGCGAGCAGTTCGCCGAGCGCGGGAAGCAGCGGGCTCGGCCACGGATGTTTGGGCAGGTCAAGGGGGATCAGGTCGAGCTGGCGCGCACTGCCGAACAGCACTTCGCAGTCCGCGAGTTCGTTCCTCGCCCGCTCGCCCAGCCCGGTCCAGCCCTCCGCCGGGACGCCCACCACGACAATCGTCACGAGCCCAGACGGTATGCGATGATGCCCCGGACGGTCGTCGCGGAACCCGGTGCGAACCCGGGGCGGTCCCGCCACTGTGACCGGTCGGCACGCCGACCGGGAGCCAGAGCTCCGGCGCCCGTCGCGCACCCCGTCCGGGGATGCGCTGGCCAGGATTAGCGGGCGCGGAAACCCGCTTGAGCCGGAGGAGTCGCATGCGGCCGTATCCGTTCACCGCAGTGGTCGGGATGGCCGATCTCCGGTTGGCACTGGTGCTTTCGGCGATCTCGCCCGCGATCGGCGGGGTGCTCGTCCGCGGCGAGAAGGGCACCGCGAAGTCCACCATGGTCCGCGCGCTGGCCGGCTTGCTGCCGCCGGTCGAGGTGCTCGAGGGCTGCCGGTTCTCCTGCGCGCCCGGATCGCCCGACCCCGCCTGCCCAGACGGTCCGCATGCCGTGGACGCCCCGCGCACCCGTCGTCCCGCCCGGCTGGTCGAACTGCCGGTCGGCGCCGCCGAGGACCGCGTCGTCGGCTCGCTGGACCTGGAGCGAGCGCTGGCCGAGGGCGTCACCGACTACCAGCCCGGCCTGCTGGCCGCGGCGCATCGCGGCCTGCTCTACGTCGACGAGGTCAACCTCCTGCACGACCACCTGGTCGACACGCTGCTGGACGCGGCGGCGATGGGCCGCGCGACGGTGGAGCGGGAAGGGGTTTCGGTCTCCCACGCGGCCCGGTTCGTGCTGATCGGCACGATGAACCCGGAGGAGGGCGAGCTGCGACCGCAGCTGCTCGACCGGTTCGGCCTCACCGTGGAGGTGGCCTCCAGTCGCGACCCGGAACAGCGCGCCGAGGTGGTGCGGCGGCGGCTGGCCTACGACGCGGACCCCGAGGAGTTCGCGGCGCGCTACGCCGCTTCGGATGCCGAGCTGGCGCGGGAAATCCAGTCGGCACAGGAACTGCTGCCCTCGGTCGCGCTCCCCGACGACGCGCTGCGGCAGATCGCCGAGGTGTGCGCTTCCTTCGACGTGGACGGTATGCGGGCCGACATCGTCACCGCGCGCACCGCGGTGGCGCACGCCGCATGGTCCGGCCGCACCGAGGTGTCCACAGAGGACATCCGGGTGGCGGCGCGGCTCGCGCTGCCGCACCGGCGCCGCCGCAACCCGTTCGACGCGCCCGGAATCGACGAGGAGCAGCTCGAACAGGCCCTGCGCGACGCCGAGCCACCGGAGGACCCCGGCCCGGACGACGACGGAGGAGGACCGGGCTCGCCCGCACCGTCCGAAAACGACGGTCCGGCACCTTCGGGCAGCGGCGAGACCGACGCGAGCGGTGGCCAGGGTGCCCCCGGTAACGGTTCCGGCGAGCGGCAGACCACCGGGGCCGGGAAGCCCTACCGTGCGAGGCTGTTCCAGGTCGCCGGGGTCGGCACGGGCGAGCGCGGCCGCCGGTCCCGTGCGGTCACCGAGTCCGGGCGGACGGTGGGAGTGCGGCCCCCCGGTTCACGAGAGGGCGGGCCGCATCTGGTCGCGACGGTCCGGGCGGCCGCCCCGCACCAGCACACGCGCGGCCGCCGCGGGGCGGGACTGGTGCTGCGCAAGCAGGATCTCCGGTACGCGCTGCGGGAGGGCAACGAGGGAAACCTCGTCCTGTTCTGTGTGGACGCTTCCGGCTCGATGGGAGCCCGCGCGCGCATGCGCGAGGTGAAGGCCGCCGTGTTGTCCCTGCTGCTCGACGCCTACCAGCGCCGGGACAAGGTCGGCCTGATCACGTTCCGGGCCGCCGCGGCCGAACTGGCCCTGCCACCCACGATCAGCGTGGAGGCGGCGGCCGCCCGGCTGGAGACGCTGCCGACGGGCGGACGGACCCCGCTCGCCGAGGGCCTGCTCGAAGCGGCCAGGGTGCTGCGGGTGGAGGCGCTGCGCGATCCGCGCCGCCGTCCGCTGCTGGTGGTGGTCACCGACGGCCGGGCCACCAGCGGGCCGGAGGCGGTGCGCCGGGCGCACGCCGCGGCGGGACTGCTCGCCGGGACCACCGCCGTGGTGATGGACTGCGAAACCGGGCGGATGCGCCTTGGCCTGGCCGCCGAACTCGCCACGCACCTGGGCGCCGAGCACGTGCCGCTCGGCGAGGTCGCGGCCGATTCGCTGACCACCTCCGTGAAAACCCGCCTGCGCGCGGCCTGAATCGAGGAGAGTTCCTGATGCCGCAGGGGAAACCCGAAGTGGTTCCGTCGGACGGGCTCACCACCCGCCAGCGCCGCAACCGGCCGGTGTTCGCGGTGCACACCGGCGTGATGAAGGGAAAGTCGACCGCCGCCTTCGGGATGGCGCTACGCGCCTGGAACCAGGGCTGGTCGATCGGGGTGTTCCAGTTCGTCAAGTCCGCGAAATGGCGCGTGGGCGAGGAGTCGGCCTTCCGCGCGCTCGGGGAGCTGCACGCCTCGACCGGGCAGGGCGGGCCCGTCGAGTGGCACAAGATGGGCGAGGGCTGGAGCTGGGCCCGCAAGGCGGGTACCGAGGAGGACCACGCCGCGGCGGCCCGCGAGGGCTGGGCGGAGATCAAGCGCAGGCTCGCCGCCGAACGGCACGACTTCTACGTCCTCGACGAGTTCACCTACCCGCTCAAATGGGGCTGGATCGACGTGGACGACGTGGTCACCGCGATCGGTGAGCGCCCGGGGCGCCAGCACGTGGTGATCACCGGCCGCGACGCGCCGCCCGCGCTGATCGACGCCGCGGACCTGGTCGTGGAGATGACCAAGGTCAAGCATCCGATGGACGCGGGGCAGAAGGGGCAGCGAGGGATCGAATGGTAGCCCGGCTGGTCGTCGCCGCCCCCGGCTCCGGACACGGCAAGACCACGGTCGCGGCCGGGCTGATGGCGGCGCTGCGGGCGCGCGGACTGGTGGTTTCGGGACACAAGGTGGGCCCCGATTTCATCGACCCGAGCTACCACGCGCTGGCCACCGGGCGCCCGCCGCGCAACCTGGATCCCTTTCTGCAGAGCGAAGATCTGCTCGTGCCGCTGTTGCTGCACGGGGCCGACGGCGCCGGGATCGCGGTGATCGAGGGCGTGATGGGGCTGTTCGACGGGGCGCTCGGTACCGAGGGTTTCGCCTCCACGGCGCACGTGGCCCGGTTGCTGGAGGCGCCCGTCGTGCTCGTGGTGGACGCGAGTGCCGCCAGCCGCAGCGTCGCCGCCACCGTGCTCGGTTTCGCCCGCTACGACCCGCGCGTCACGCTCGCCGGGGTGATCCTCAACAAGCTCGGTTCGCAGCGGCACGAGGACGAGATCCGGGCCGCACTGGTATCGACCGGGATTCCGGTGCTCGGCGCGTTGCGCCGCAGCGAAGACATCCACGCACCGAGCCGGCATCTGGGTCTCGTTCCCGCCGCGGAGCGCGGCGCGGAGTCCCGGCAGCTGCTGCCGAGACTCGCGGAGTGGATCGCCGGCGGGGTCGACCTGGAGGCGGTGGTCCGGGTGGCGCGCACCGCGCCCCGGCTCTCCGGCACGGCCTGGCGGCCGGACGGGACCTGGACCGGGCCGCGCCGCGTGGTCGTCGCGGCCGCCGGGGAGGCCTTCACCTTCCGCTACACCGAAACGGTGGAGCTGCTCGACTCCCACGGCATCGACGTGGTCGACCTGGATCCCTTGCACGACAAGGAGTTGCCCGAGGACTGCGCCGGGCTCTACTTCGGCGGGGGGTTCCCCGAGGTGCACGCCGGAGCCCTGTCGGACAACACCTCGCTGCGCGAAGGGGTGGCCGCGGCGATCCGGGCCGGCATGCCCGTGGTGGCCGAATGCGCCGGGCTGCTGTACCTGTGCCGCGAGCTCGACGGGCTGCCGATGGTGGGCGCGGTGGACGCGGTCGCGCGGATGACCAAGCGGGGCGCGCTCGGCTACCGCCGGGCCACCGCCCCACGGGACACGGTGCTCGCCCGGGCCGGTGAGCAGGTCACCGGGCACGAGTTCCACCGCACGGAAGTCCTTCCGCGGCAAGGGGAAACCCCGGCCTGGGAGTGGGATGGCACCGGCGAGGGATTCGCCTCGGCCACCCTGCACGCGTCCTATCTGCACGTCCACTGGGCCGGTCATCCCGGGCTCGCCCGTTCCTTCGCCGCCGCGGTGCACGCCCGTGGACACTGAATACGATCTGCACCACCACGGCGACCGCGAGGTCGGGGCCGGGCTGGTGGATCTGGCGGTCAACGTGCGGCTGCCCAGGCCGCCGGACTGGCTGGTCGCCGAACTCACCGCCAGCCTGACCGAACTGGCCGCCTACCCGGATCCGGGCGAGGCGGCCGCCGCCGTCGCCCGGCGGCACGGACGCACGGCGGCGGAGGTGCTGGTCACCTCCGGTGCCGCCGAGGCGTTCACCCTGCTGGCCAGGGTTTTCGGCGATCGCCGCGCGGTCGTGGTGCATCCGCAGTTCACCGAACCCGAGGCGGCCCTGCGGGCCGCGGGGCACGAGGTGCGCCGCGTGGTGCTGCCCGGCCCGGCGTACCGGCTCGACCCGGCGCTCGTGCCCTCCGACGCCGGACTGGTGTTCGTCGGCAACCCGACGAATCCCACCTCCGTCCTGCACCCGGCCTCGACGCTGAGGGCGCTGGCGCGGCCGGGCAGGCTGCTGGTGATCGACGAAGCCTTCCTCGACGCCGTGCCGGGGGAACCGGAATCCCTTGCCGGACAGTCACTTCCGGGGCTCGTGGTGATCCGCAGCCTGACCAAGACCTGGGGCATCGCCGGTCTGCGCGCGGGCTACCTGCTGGCCGAGCCCGCCGTGGTGCGGCGGCTGGCGGCGGTGCAGCCGCCATGGTCGGTGTCGACCCCGGCCGCACGGGCCGTGGTCGCGTGCTGCCGTACCGCCGCGCTCGACGAGGCGCACGGACTCGCCATCCAGGCGGAACGGGAGCGCGAGCACCTCGTCGCCGGGCTCCGTGCGCTGGACGTGGAGGTGGCGGGACAGCCGCGCGGGCCGTTCGTGCTGGTGCGCGTGCCCGGCGCCGACCGCCTTCGCCTCGCGCTGCGGGAGGCGGGGTACGCGGTGCGCCGCGGCGACACCTTCCCGGGCCTGGACCGCGACCACCTCCGCCTCGCCGTGCGCCCCGAACCCGTCACCACCGCTTTCCTGCACACCCTGGCCACCCTGCTGCCCCGGGTGCCGTGAAGGGACCCTTCACGGCTCGCCCCAGCCCCTCCGACGGGGGCGCGGCACTTCAGGCGAGGGCGAGGAGGGCGGCGGCGGTGCCCGCTTCGACGCAGGCGCCCAGCACGTCGCCGGTGATGCCGCCGAGGCGCCGCACGCAACGCCACAGCAGCACGCCCGCGGCCGCGTAAGCCGCTAGGACCGCCACCGGGCCGCGCCACCACGGCAGCCCGGGCGCGAGCGCCGAAAGCCCCGCGGCGAGCACGAAGACCAGCGCCGCCCACCGGATCCGGACCGAACCCGCGACGGTGGCGCCGAGCCCTTCCGGCCGTGCGGAGGGCACCCCGCGGGCACAACTCATCGACAGCGTGCAGCGCCCCGCGATCACCCCGAGCGCTCCGGCGACCGCGCCACCCCCGGTCAAAGCTCCACATTGGACGATCAGGACGAGCACCAGCGCGGCGACCCCGGTGGGGCCGGAATCCCCGCGGCGCATGATCTCCAGCGCCCGTTCCCGGTGGTAGGACGCGCCGAGGCCGTCGGCGGTGTCGGCGAGGCCGTCGAGGTGCAGGCCCCGGCTGCCCAGTGCGACCAGCCCGATCGCCAGCCCGGCGGACGCGAGGCCGGGCCAGCCGAGCAGGTGCCCGCCCGCCAGTACGAGCCACGCCGCGGCCGCGAGGGGCAGCGCGGCGAGCGGGGCGAGCAGCATCGCCCCGCCCGCGACCGCGCGATCGATCGCCCGGGGCGGCGGCACCGGCACCGTGGTGAGGGTGCCGAACGCCATCCGCAGCGAATCCGCCGCCCTCACGCGAGATCGGCCAGCAGGCCCATTTCGGCGATGATCGCCCGCGCCGCACGCAGGGTGCTCACCGCCTGCACCGCGCCGCTGCCCTCACCCAGCCGCAGGCCGAGGTCGAGGATCGGGGCAAGGCCCAGCGCCTTGAGCGCAAACGCTTGCGAGGGTTCGGTGGAGCGGTGCCCCGCCAGCCACCAGCGCGCCGCGTCCGGCGCGATCTCCCGGGCCACCAGCGCCGCCGCCCCCGAGTACACGCCGTCCAGCAGCACCGGCACGCCCCGCGCCGCGCCCTGCACCAGGAAACCCGCGGTCGCCGCGGCACACGCGCTGCCCAGCGCCGTCAGCAGCGAGAACGGTTCGGCCGTGCGGTCCGCGGCCCGCGCGAGCGCCGCCTCGACCACCGCCACCTTCCGCGCGCGCCCCGCCTCGTCGACCCCGGTGCCGGTGCCGACCACGTCCTCGGCGGGAACTCCGAGCACGGCCGCGACCAGCGCCGAAGCCACCGTCGTGTTGCCGATGCCCATGTCACCGGGGATCAGCAGGTCGGCACCGGCGTCGATCTCCGCGTCCGCGATCGCCCGCCCCGCTTCGAAAGCGCGTTCCGCCTCACCGGGTTCGAGCGCGTCCTCCACGTCTATGGCGCCGGAACCGCGCCGGATCTTGTACGCCCGCACCTCGTCCGGAACCCCGTCGAGATCGTCGTCCACCGCGATGTCGACCACCCGGACCCTGGCCCCCACCTGGCCGGCGAGCACGTTCACCCCGCTCTTGCCCGCGAGGAACACCCGCACCATCGCCGCGGTGATCTCCCTCGGGTACGCCGAAACGGCGGAGGCTCCCGCCACGCCGTGGTCCCCGGCGAACACCACCACCCGCACGTCGTCCAGCGGGCGCGGCGGCACCGTGCCGTGGGCCGCGCACAGCCAGGCGGCGAGCTCCTCCAGCCTGCCGAGCGCGCCCAGAGGCTTGACGAGCGCGTCCAGCCGGGCCAGCGCGTCCGCGTGCGCTCCGGAGTCGGGCAGCGGGATTTCGATCACAACAAGGACCTTTCGCCGAGGTGCAGGAGGTGCCCGGCCACCACGAGCTGGACGCTGTCCGACTCGGCGGCGACCCGGTTGTTGAGTGCGCCCAGCACATCACGAAAAACGCGCCCGGACACCGTTGCGGGCACCACACCCATGCCGACCTCGTTGCTGACCGCCACGATCGGCACGTGCGCGGCCGCCCACGCGGCGAGGAACTCCTCCATCCGCTCGTCGAGCCGCAGTTCCCAGCCCTCGGTCTGGTCCCAGGCGCCGACCTCGCCCAGCACGCGGCTGACCCAGGTGCCCAGGCAGTCGATCAGCAGCGGGCGGGACGCCTTCCGCACGGTGGAAGCGAGATCGGCGGTCTCCTCCGTACGCCAGTTCGGCGGGCGCCGCGCCCGGTGCCGCTCGATCCGCGCCGCCCACTCGGGATCGTCCGCGCTCGCCGGATAGCCGGGCGCCACGTAGACGACCTCGGGATGATGGCTCATCAGGCGCTCGGCGTGGCGCGATTTCCCCGAGCGCACCCCACCGAGGATGAGCACCTTGGCGTCATCTTGCCCGTACCGGCGGAGCCGCCGGGCGGCCCCTTCGAGAGCGGCGGCGAGGCGCAGGGTCAGCTTGGTCATACCCGGCATTGTCGTGCAAGCGCTACCGTCCCGTGCGTGGTGTATGCAAGATCGTTGACAGCGCGGGGTCTCGCCGCCGGTTATCTGCTGGACCGCCTGTTCGGCGATCCGCGCCGCGGGCACCCGGTCGCGCTGTTCGGCCGGGCCGCCGAAGCGCTCCAGCGCCGCCTGTGGGCCGATTCGCGGCCCAGTGGCGCCGTGTACGCGGTCGTCTGCGCCGGTGCCGCCACCGGGCTCGGGGTGGCCGCGCGGGCCGCCACAGCCCGGCGTCCGAGGGCCCGGATCGCGGTGACCGCACTGGCCACCTGGGCGGTGCTCGGCGGCCGCGGCCTGGCCGGGGAGGGCGCGGCGATGGCGCGCCTGCTGGAATCCGGTGACCTTCCCGGCGCGCGGCACCGCCTGTCCCATCTGTGCGGCCGGGACGCGGCGAACCTGGGCACCGGCGAACTCGCCCGCGCCGCCACCGAATCGATCGCCGAGAACACGTCGGACGCCGTGGTCGCCCCGCTGTTCTGGGGTGCGGTGGCCGGCATCCCCGGCCTGCTCGGCTACCGGGCGCTCAACACGCTCGACGCGATGGTCGGGCATCGTTCACCCCGGTACGAGCGGTTCGGCTGGGCCTCGGCGCGCGCGGACGACCTCGCGAACCTGCTGCCCGCACGGCTCGGCGCGCTCGCCGCCGTCTGCTGCGCACCGCTGGTGGGGGGACGGCCCGGGCGCGCTTGGCGCGTGTGGCGGCGCGATGCCTCCCGGCATCCCAGCCCCAACGCGGGCCAGGTCGAGGCCGCCTTCGCCGGAGCGATGGACATCCGGCTCGGCGGCGTCAACCGGTACGGCGACCGGATCGAGGACCGGGGCACGCTCGGGGACGGCCCGGCACCGGGGCCCGCTGACCTGCGCCGCTCGGTGACCCTGTCGCGGGCGGTCGGTGCGGTCGCGCTCGCCGTGGCGGTGCTGGCCCGATGACCGGACTGCTGATCGCCGGTACCACCTCCGACGCCGGCAAGAGCCTCGTCACCGCCGGGATCTGCCGCTGGCTGGCCCGGCAGGGCCTGCGCGTCGCCCCGTTCAAGGCGCAGAACATGTCGAACAACTCCATGGTCTGCGCCGATGGTGCCGAAATCGGGCGTGCGCAATGGTTGCAGGCCCGTGCGGCGGGCGTGGAGCCCGAAGCGGCGATGAATCCCGTCCTGCTCAAACCGGGCAGTGACCACCGCAGTCACGTGATCGCCCTCGGCAAGCCCGCCGGGGTGCTCCAGGCGGGCGAGTACGCCACCGGGCGGGCCGGACTGGCGCAACTCGCGTTCGACACCTACACCGAGCTGAGCGGCCGGTTCGACCTGGTCGTGTGCGAGGGGGCGGGCAGTCCCGCGGAGATCAACCTGCGGGCGGGCGACTACGTCAACATGGGCCTGGCGCGGCGGTTCGGCCTGCCGGTGCTGGTGGTCGGCGACATCGACCGCGGCGGGGTGCTGGCCGCGATGTACGGGACGCAGGCCCTCCTCGAACCCGAGGACCAGGCGCTGCTGGCCGGCTGGATCGTCAACAAGTTCCGGGGGGATGCCGGTCTGCTGCGCCCCGGCCTCGACCGGCTGAGCGAGCTGACCGGCCGTCCGGTGCTCGGGGTACTGCCGTGGCTGGACCGGGTGTGGATCGACTCCGAGGACGCGCTGGCGATGGCGGGCTGGGCCGGTGAGCAGCAGGGCGGGACGCTGCGCGTCGCCGTGGTGCGCTTCCCGCGCGCGTCGAACGCCACCGACCTCGACGCACTGGCCGCCGAACCCGGTGTCTCGGTGAGCCTCACCGCCGACCCCGACGTGGTGCGCTCGAGCGACCTCGTGGTCCTGCCCGGCAGCCGGGCCACGGTGGACGATCTGCGCTGGCTGCGGGAGCGCGGGCTCGACGGCGCGCTCGCCCGCCGGGTCGGGGCGGGACGGCCGGTGCTGGGCATCTGCGGCGGCTACCAGATGCTGGCCGGGGAAATCCACGACGACATCGAATCCGGTGCCGGGGTGGTGCGCGGCCTCGGGCTGCTGCCGACCGTGGTGACCTTCGCCGAGGAGAAGGTGCTCGGCCGCCCGGTGGGGCGCTGGCGGGACCACGAGGTCGCCGCGTACGAAATCCACCACGGGTCGGCGACGCTGCGGGGCGAGGCGGAACCGTTCCTCGACGGCTGGCGGCGCGGCCCGGTGTGGGGCACGACCTGGCACGGCACCCTCGACAACGACGGGTTCCGGCGTGCCTGGCTGGCGGAGGCGGCGGCACAGGCCGGGGTGGCCTGGGCGCCCGTGCCCGGCGCGCCCGGTTTCGCCGCGCTCCGGGAGTCGATGCTCGACCGCCTCGCCGACGCCGTGGCCGAACACCTCGACACCCGGGCCCTCCTGCACCTCGCCACCCACGGCGCCCCCACCACCCTGCCCACCCTCTGACCCCGCGCTCTCCTGGTCCCCGTCAAAGGCCGTGAAGGGTCCCTTCACAGTCGTATCGACCCCATTAGGGGCCCTTCACGGCAACCCGCACCCCCTCACGGTCGGGCCTGAATGCAGGGAGCCCCTGGCCGCGAGACGGCCAGGGGCTCCGTGGTGAGGCGATCGTCAGGCGATCGGGCGGTCGGTGGGGGCGATGGGGGCGGGCAGCAGCTCACGCGAGGTGAGGTGCTTGTCCACCGCGGCGGCCGCGGAGCGGCCCTCCGCGATCGCCCACACGATCAGCGACTGCCCGCGGCCCATGTCCCCGGCCACGAACACGCCGTCCACGCTGGTGTGGAACCGGCCGTCGCGGGCGACGTTGCCCCTCGCGTCGAGTTCCACGCCCAGCTCCTCCAGCAGGCCTTCCCGCTGCGGGCCGACGAAGCCCATCGCGAGCAGCACCAGCTGGGCGGGCAGTTCCCGTTCGGTGCCCTCCACCGGGACGAACCGGCCGCCCTCGTTGCGCACCTCGACGAGGTTCAGCGCCCGCACGTTCCCCTCGCCGTCGGCGAGGAACTCCTGCGTGTTCACCGAGTACAGGCGTTCGCCGCCCTCCTCGTGCGCCGAGGACACCCGGTAGATCATCGGGTAGGTCGGCCACGGGTGTGCGTCCGAACGCGACTGCGGCGGCCGCGGCATGATCTCCAGCTGCGTCACCGAAGCGGCGCCCTGCCGGTGCGCGGTGCCGACGCAGTCGGCACCGGTGTCACCGCCACCGATGACCACCACATGCTTGCCCGCCGCGGTGACCGGCGGCTCGGCCAGCGCCCCCGAGGCGACCCGGTTCGCACCGGGCAGGTACTCCATCGCCTGGTAGATGCCGGACAGCTCGCGGCCGGGCACGGGCAGGTCCCGCCACGCCGTCGCGCCACCGGCGAGGACGACCGCGTCGTGCTCCGCCCGCAACTGCTCGACGGTGATGTCGACGCCGACGTTCACGCCCGTCCGGAACTGCGTCCCCTCGGCGCGCATCTGGTCCAGCCGACGGTCCAGCCGCCGCTTCTCCATCTTGAACTCGGGGATGCCGTAGCGCAGCAGGCCGCCGATCGCGTCCGCCCGTTCGAACACGACGACGTCGTGCCCGGCCCGGGTCAACTGCTGTGCGGCGGCAAGGCCCGCCGGGCCGGACCCGACCACGGCGACCTTCTTGCCGGTGCGCACCTCGGGCGGCTGCGGCGTGATCCAGCCCTCGTCCCAGGCCCGGTCCACGATCGAGATCTCCACCCGCTTGATCGTCACCGGGTCGTCGTTGATCCCGAGCACGCAAGCGGTTTCACACGGCGCCGGGCACAACGTCCCGGTGAACTCCGGGAAGTTGTTGGTCGCGTGCAGCCGTTCGATCGCGTCCCGCCAGTCCTGGCTCCACACCAGGGTGTTCCACTCGGGGATCAGGTTCCCCAGCGGACAGCCCTGGTGGCAGAACGGGACGCCGCAGTCCATGCAGCGACCGGCCTGCTTTTCCAGCCTGTTCGACGGGAAGTCCTGGTAGACCTCGCGCCAGTCCAGGAGGCGCAGG
The DNA here is from genome assembly GCF_026802195.1 of Amycolatopsis cynarae. NCBI lineage: Bacteria > Bacillati > Actinomycetota > Actinomycetes > Pseudonocardiales > Pseudonocardiaceae > Amycolatopsis > Amycolatopsis cynarae. The sequence continues at coordinate 870,926 of NZ_CP113836.1, forward strand.
TCGACCGGCCGGCTCGTCGGGGTCTCCCGCTTGGTGGTCAGAAAACCCTTGGGGTCAGCCATGTGCGGCCTCCATGATTGCCTCGTTCACATCACGTCCATCGCGCTCAGCGGCGGCTTGAGCCTGCAGCACGCGCTTGTAGTCCTTGGGCATGACCTTCCCGAACCGGGTCACGGCCACGTCCCAGTCCGCCAGCAGCGCGCGCGCCACCGCGGAATCGGTTTCGGCGTAGTGCCGTTCCACCGCGTCCCGCAGGAACTCGGTGTCCTCGTCGTCCAGCGGGTCGATGTCCACCATCTCGCGGTTGACCCGCAGCGCGGGCAGGTCGAGGACATAGGCGACGCCGCCGGACATCCCGGCCGCGAAGTTCCGCCCGATGCCGCCGAGCACCACCACGCGCCCGCCCGTCATGTACTCGCACGCGTGGTCGCCGACGCCTTCCACCACGGCCAGCGCGCCGGAGTTGCGCACACAGAACCGCTCGCCCACCTTGCCGCGCAGGAAGATCTCGCCCGAGGTGGCGCCATAGCCGATCACGTTGCCCGCGATGATGTGCTCCTCGGCGGCGAACCGCGCGTCCCGGCTCGGCCGGACGACGATCCGTCCACCGGACAGGCCCTTGCCAACGTAGTCGTTGGCGTCACCGAACAGGCGCAGCGTGATGCCGCGCGGCACGAAGGCGCCGAAGGACTGGCCCGCGGTGCCGGTGAACGTCACCTCGATCGTGTCGTCCGGCAGACCCTCGCCGCCCCAGCGCTTGGTCAGCTCCGAGCCGAGCATGGTTCCCACGGTCCGGTTCACGTTGCGGACCGGCAGTTCCAGCCGCACCTTGTCGCCGGAGGACAGCGCGCCCTCGGCGAGCTGGATGAGCGTGTTGTCCAGCGCCTTCTCCAGCCCGTGGTCCTGGGCCACCACCTGGTGCCGCGCCGCACGCGGCTCCAGGTCGGGCACGTGGAAGATCGGCGTCAGGTCCAGGCCCGCGGCCTTCCAGTGCTCGACCGCGCGCCGCTTGTCCAGCAGTTCGGCGTGCCCGACGGCCTCCTCGATGGACCGGAAGCCCAGCTTCGCCAGGTACTCGCGCACCTCCTGCGCGATGAACTCGAAGAAGTTCACCACGTAGTCGGCCTTGCCGCTGAACTTCTCGCGCAGCTTCGGGTTCTGCGTGGCCACGCCCACCGGACAGGTGTCGAGGTGGCAGACGCGCATCATGATGCAGCCCGACACCACCAGCGGGGCGGTCGCGAAGCCGAACTCCTCCGCGCCGAGCAGCGCGGCGATCACCACGTCCCGGCCGGTCTTGAGCTGGCCGTCGGTCTGCACGACGATGCGGTCGCGCAGGCGGTTGCGCAGCAGGGTCTGCTGCGTCTCGGCCAGGCCGAGCTCCCACGGCCCGCCCGCGTGCTTGATCGACGACAGCGGCGAGGCGCCGGTGCCGCCGTCGTGCCCGGAGATGAGCACCACGTCCGCATGCGCCTTGGACACGCCAGCCGCGACCGTGCCGACACCGACCTCGGACACCAGCTTCACGTGGATGCGGGCGGCCGGGTTGGCGTTCTTCAGGTCGTGGATGAGCTGCGCCAGGTCCTCGATGGAGTAGATGTCGTGGTGCGGCGGCGGCGAGATCAGCCCCACCCCCGGCGTGGAGTACCGGGTCTTGGCGATCCACGGGTACACCTTCGCGCCGGGCAGCTGGCCACCCTCACCGGGCTTGGCGCCCTGCGCCATCTTGATCTGGATGTCGTCGGCGTTGACCAGGTACTCGCTGGTCACCCCGAACCGTCCACTCGCGACCTGCTTGACCGCGCTGCGGCGCTCCGGGTCGTAAAGCCGTTCCGGGTCTTCGCCGCCCTCACCGGTGTTGGACTTGCCGCCCAGCCGGTTCATCGCGATCGCCAGCGTCTGGTGCATCTCCTGGGAGATCGACCCGTAGGAGATCGCGCCGGTGGCGAACCGCTTCACGATCTCGGAGACCGGCTCGACCTCCTCGATGGGCACCGGCGGCCGCACACCCTCGCGGAACTCGAACAGACCGCGCAGCGTCATCAGCTTCTCGGCCTGGTCGTCGACGGCGCGGGTGTACTCCTTGAAGATCTCGTACTTCCCGGAGCGCGTCGAGTGCTGCAGCTTGAAGATGGTGTGCGGGTTGAACAGGTGCGGTTCGCCCTCGCGCCGCCACTGGTAGTCCGCGCCGGTCTCCAGCTCGCGGTGGCTCGGCCGCATGCCGTCGCGCGGGAACGCCTTGGCGTGCCGCTGCCGCACCTCCTCGGCCAGCGTGTCGAACCCGACGCCGCCCAGCCGTGAGGTGGTGCCCGCGAAGCAGGTGTCGATGACCTCCTTGCCGAGCCCGATGGCCTCGAAGATCTGGGCGCCGGTGTAGGAGGCCACAGTGGACACACCCATCTTCGACATGGTCTTGCGCACACCCTTGCCCAGCGCCTTGATCAGGTTCCGGGTGGCCTGCTTCGGGGTGACGTCACCGATCCTGCCCTGGGCGGCCAGTTCCTCGACGGTGGCCATCGCCAGGTACGGGTTGACCGCGGCCACGCCGTAGCCGATGAGCAGCGCGATGTGGTGCACCTCGCGGGCGTCGGCGGCCTCGACCACGAGACCGACCTGGGTGCGGGTCTTCTCCCGGACCAGGTGGTGGTGCACGGCGCCGGTGAGCAGCAGCGACGGGATCGCCGCACGCCTTTCGTCCACGCCGCGGTCGGACAGCACGATCAGGCGCGCGCCGTCGGCGATCGCCTCGGACACCTCCGCCCGGATCTCGTCCAGCCGGTGCAGCAGCGCCTCGCCGCCACCGTCCACTTCGTACAGGCCGGACACGGTGACCGCCTGGAACTCGGGCAGCTCGCCGTCGTCGTTGATGTGCACGAGCTTGGCCAGCTCGTCGTTGTCCAGCACGGGGAAGGGCAGCACGATCTTGCGGGCGTGCTCCGGCCCGGCCTCCAGCAGGTTCGGCTCGGCGCCGAGCTGGGTGCCCAGCGAGGTGACCAGCTCCTCGCGGATGGCGTCCAGCGGCGGGTTGGTCACCTGGGCGAACAGCTGGCTGAAGTAGTCGAAGATCTGCCGCGGGCGGCTCGACAACGGGGCCAGCGGCGAGTCGTTGCCCATCGAGCCGATCGGCTCCGCGGCGGTGCGGGCCATCGGTTCGAGCAGGGTTTCGAGCTCCTCCTCGGTGTAGCCGAAGGCCTGCTGCCGCCGTACCAGCGACGCGTGCGTGGGCACCTCGCGCTCACGCTCGGGCAGTTCCTCCAGGTGCACCAGCCCGGCGGTGATCCATTCGCCGTAGGGGTGTTCGGCGGCCAGCGCGCCCTTGATCTCCTGGTCGTCGATGATGCGGCCCTGGGCGGTGTCCACCAGGAACATCCGGCCCGGCTCCAGCCGGCCCTTGCGCACGATCGCGGACGGGTCGATGTCGAGCACGCCGACCTCGCTGGCCAGCACGACCAGCCCGTCCTCGGTCACCCAGTACCGCGCGGGGCGCAGGCCGTTGCGGTCCAGCACCGCGCCGATCTGGGTGCCGTCGGTGAACGACACCAGCGCGGGCCCGTCCCACGGTTCCATCAGGCAGGAGTGGAACTCGTAGAAGGCGCGGCGCGCCGGATCCATCTCCTCGTGGTTCTCCCACGCCTCGGGGATCATCATCAGCACCGCGTGCGGCAGGCTGCGGCCACCGAGGTGCAGCAGTTCCAGCACCTCGTCGAAGCTCGCCGAGTCGCTCGCGCCCCGCGTGATGATCGGGAAGACGCGCTTGAGGTCCCCGTGGATCAGATCGGTGGACAGCATCGACTCGCGAGCGTCCATCCAGTTCCGGTTGCCGCGCAGGGTGTTGATCTCACCGTTGTGCGCGACGTAGCGGTACGGGTGGGCCAGCGGCCACGACGGGAAGGTGTTCGTGGAGAACCGCGAGTGCACCAGGCCGATCGCGCTCGTCACACGCTCGTCGGTCAGGTCGGGGAAGAACCGCTCGACCTGGGGCTCGGTGAGCATTCCTTTGTAGACGATGGTGCGCGAGGACAGGCTCGGGAAGTACACGTCCTCGTCGGCCAGCGCGTGTTCGGCCCGCTTGCGTACGCAGAAGGCGGCGCGCTCCAGGGCCAGACCGGTGACGCGTTCGTCACGGGGAGCGAGGAAGAGTTGCGTGAAGTGCGGCATGGTGGACAGCGCGGTCGCCCCGACGCCGTCGGGCTCGACCGGGAGTTCGCGCCAGCCGAGCACACGCATGCCCTCTTCGGCGGCGATGCCTTCGATGGCGCTCATGGCGCGGCCGCGGGCCTGGGCGTCGGTCGGCAGGAAGGCCGTGCCGACCGCGTAGCCGCCGGCCTCGGGCAGGCGGAAATCCACCACTTCCCGGTAGAAGGCGTCGGGGACCTGGATCAGGATGCCCGCGCCGTCACCGGTTTCCTGCTCGGCCCCCCGCGCGCCGCGATGCTCGAGATTGCGCAGCGCGACCAGAGCCTTGCGCACGATTCTGTGATCTCGCCGTCCGGCGAGGTCGGCGACGAAGGCAACGCCGCACGCGTCGTGCTCGTGTTGCGCCGAATACAGGCCTTGCTCGTCGGCCGGGTTGTTCGGCTTGGTCGGGCTGTGGCGGGTCACGGCTGGCCGCCTCCTTGGGCGTCGGCGGTCCGGCTCACCCGATCGCGTGGTCTTGGCGACCTGGCTAACGGAGTGGGCTTGGACCGCGATGGTCAGTCGAGAGGAAAAGAAGGCGAGCGCCTGAATCTGGGCAGACGTCATCGCCAGGCCACACAGCGGCGGGTGGCCGGTCAGGGGGTGCACATCGTCGGGCAGTGGCGCGCGTGGTGGGGCCGAAGTGGTGGGTGCCGTTCCCACGGCGCGCTTGTTACTCCCGGGTTCGCCGGTCTTATGACAGTAGTGTGAATTGGCCGTTATCGATATACGTCGAACGCCGCAGGTGGGAAATGCCACGTGCCCGTTGACGGAGTACCTCTGAGTGTACTTCACTCCACGGACCGCCTCTGACCTGGGAAGACTCCGGATCGCGCGGACCCATGGCCGCTTCGGGGCCCGGGAGAACGGTAACCGGCTTGTTACGTTCGGCGTCATCGAACGGAGTAACGGCCACCGGCAAAAGGCGGAAAAGTTTTCACGGGTGCCGAGCGGCTCGTGCGCGTGTGTCCCACCCTCGGTGGCCTGAGTTCCACGTTCGGTCTGGATGAGCAGGGCAGCCGGGCTTGTGCCGGAGTTTGGCGTTCTTTCCCGTGAGGGGTCCCCTCACAGCACATACGACCGTGAGGGGACCCCTCACGGCAGCGTGACGTGCACCGCAGAGGGGACCGGACTTGGGCCGGGGGGTCAGGCGGCGAAAACGGCGGTGACGGTGCCCAGGGCGCCCATGTCGGCGGTGACGGTGTCGCCGGCGCGGACCGGGTAGGCGCGGGTCATCGAGCCGGGCAGCACGACGTGGCCCGGTTCGAGGTCGATGCCGAGCGGGCCGATCGTGTTCGCCAGCCACACCAGGGCGTTGACCGGCGAACCGAGCACCGCCCCGCCCGCCCCGGTCGCCACCATCTCGCCACCCAGTTGCAGGGTGCACCCCACGAGCCTCAGGTCGACGTCGGTCAGCAGGGTCGGCTTGCTGCCGAGCACGACCCCGCCGGAGGAAGCGTTGTCGGCGACGGTGTCCACGATGGAGATGTTCCAGTCCTTGATGCGCGAGTCCACGATCTCCAGCGCGGGCAGTACGAACTCGACCGCGCGGATCGCGTCGGCGACCGTGACACCGGGGCCGGACAGGCGCCGCCCGAGCACGAACGCGATCTCCGGTTCGATGCGGGGCTGGAGGTACTTCTCGGCCGCGATGGGCTCGTGTTCGAGGTGGAACATCCCCGCGAGCAGATGCCCGTAGTCGGGTTGGTCCACGCCCATCTGCTGTTGCATGGCTCTCGACGCCAGGCCGACCTTGTGTCCCTTGATCACATCGCCCGCCGCGACCCAGGACCGGACCTGTTCCTGCTGGATCCGGTAGGCATCGGTGATCGTCGCCTCCGGGAACGACTGGATCACCGGGACGGTCGGTTCGCCCTTTTCGTAGGCGAGCAGCAACTGGGCGGCCGCTTCCCGCACCGCTGTGGGTTCCATGGTCCGCACTCTGGCCGCCCCGCGCGACGGCCGCAACTCCCGCGTTCCGCTGTCCGGCACGACCTGGCCGCCCCCCGAATCGCAACAGGAATGCCTGAGACCCCCCTCACGGCGCTGCGGCGAGCCGTGAAGGGCCCCTTCACGGCCAACGACCGAGCGGGCCGGAGGGCCGACAGAAAAAGGCCGCCCTCACCGCGAGGCGGTGAGGGCGGCCGGTGTGGCAACGGTCAGGGGAGCAGCAGGAACGCCAGGCCGTTGGGCGAGCCAAGGCCGGTGACGTTGTCGTAGCCCCCGGTGGTGTGGATGGTCAGGTTCGGGTAGTCGAGCACCCGGGCCGACGTGCGCAGCCCGGCCGAAGCGTCCACGCCGTTGGCGTAGTCGACGCGTTCCACCGCACCGTCGACGTGGGCCACGTCACCGATGGCCCCGGTCGCGGTCCCGGCGAAGTACGCGACCGGGTTGATGAAGCCGTGGTGGAATCCGACCAGGCTGTCCGACACCGCCATGACGCCCGCCAGCAGCGGCGAGGACAGGCTCGTGCCGCCCAGGCGGTACTGGTCGTAGTACACGCCGTCGGGGAAGGTCTGCGTCTGGCCGACCAGGAAGCCGGTGTTGGGGTCGCCGACCATCGCGATGTCCGGCACCACGCGGCCCTTGGCCTTGCCGTGCTGGTTCTGCGTGGACAGCTGGTCCGGCACCACGCCCCGCTGGTAGAACGGCTGGTCGAAGATGGTGCTGGTGCCACCGCCGGAACCGGAGGTGTACGCGCCGGGCCACGCCGGAACGTAGCTGCCGCCGGTCAGCGAACTCTTGCCGGTTTCCCAGCCGGTTTCGAACAGCTTCCGGCCGTCCTTGCCGACCGCCAGGCTGGTGCCGCCCACCGCGGTCACCCACGGGGAGCTGGCGGGGAAGTCCGCCGACGGGCTGCCCAGGCGGGCCGCCTCGTCACCGTTGTCGCCGGAGGAGAAGTACACGCCGATGCCTTCCAGCACGGCCTGGATCTCGATCTGGGTCCAGGTGCGCACCTCGGAGGCCGGGATGTCCTCGCCCGCGTCGCCGTAGGAGTTGGAGACGATGTCGGCGGAGTGGTTGGCGACGATCCAGTTCAGCGCCGAGTCCAGCGAAGCGTCCTGGCAGTCGGAGGCGCCGACGTAGAGGATCTTCGCCCCGGGCGCCATCGCGTGCACGGCCTCGACGTCGAGCGTCTGCTCGCCGTACCAGCCCGCCGCGTCGCACTGGTCCGGGCCTTCCTGGGCCGGGTTGGTCGGGAAGACGTGCTCGGAGAACTGCGACCGCAGCAGCGGGTGCGCCGGGTCGTTGCGGCGCGCGTACTCCGCCGCGTCGGCGTACAGGGTGGGCGAGGCGAAGGCGTCCACAATGGCCACGGTGGTACCGCTGCCGTCCGCGCCGACCCGGTCGACGCCGTAGGCCGAACGCAGCTGGGCCGGGGTGTAGCCGCACGGCGCGTAGGGCAGGTTCTTGCCGTTGTACGCCGGGTCGGTGGTGTCGGTCTTCTCGCCGTAGTACGTGCTGCACGGCGGGGCGTTGCGGAAACCGTTCGCCGGGGGCACGTCGCTCGGGCTGCCGTCGGTGTGCGCGGGCTTGAGCAGCGCGGTGGCCTGGTCCACCCCGATGACGCCGAGGACCTGGCCGGCCAGCGTCGCGGGCACGGAAAGTTCGCGGTCGGCGGCGCGCAGCACCTGCCCTTCCACCCGGTACTGGCCGAGCTGGACACCGAAGGCCCGCTCCACCTGGTCGGCCGTTCCGGTGGCCTCGACGTACGCCTTGTTCGAGGGGACCGCGCCGATGGAGAAACCGCTTCCGGACAGCCAGTCCCGCACCGACTTCACGGTGCCGTCGGTGGCGGCGTACCGGTCGCGGACCTCGCCGGGGGACAGGTACTGCCGGAAGTTCCGGCTCGACGGGTCGCTCACCGACTGGGCCGCGGCCTCGGCACCGGCCTGGTCGCGCATCCCGAGGTAGACACGGAAGTTCAGTTTCGACGACGACGCCGAATCGGCGACCTTGGTGGCCGGCGTGGCCCAGCGCGGATGGGACTGCGGGATCACCGCGCGCCCTTCCGCAGAGGCCAGGCTCGGCACCGCGGCGGTGACACCACCGGCGACGGCGAGCGAAACGAACAGGGTCAGAGCTCTTCGCACAGGGACTTCCCCTCAGAGGTAGAAGCGGAACTGCGCAGAGATTAGAGGCGAAAACCGCTCAGGGGAAGGAAAAAGATGCGGCGCGGCGGGAAAACGTCAGGCCGGGACAGAAAAGTCTGGTTTCCCCGGTAAGTAGGAAAACGGACAATTCAGGCGGGCGGGAAGATTCCGTGCTCGGTGACCACCGCGGTGATCAGTTCGGCCGGGGTCACGTCGAACGCCGGGTTGTAAGCGGTTGCCCCGGGCGGCGCCACCGGCTGCCCCGCGACGTGGGTCACTTCCCCGGGGTCCCGCTCCTCGATCACGATGCCGCCGCCGTCCGGCAGCTCTTTGTCCACTGTGGACATCGGGGCGACCACGACGAAGGGCAGGCCGTGGCGGGCCGCGGCCAGCGCCAGTCCGTAGGTGCCGATCTTGTTGGCCACGTCCCCGTTGGCCGCGATCCGGTCCGCGCCGACCACCACGCAGTCGACCAGGCCGCGCGCCATCGCCGAGGCGGCCGCCGAGTCCGGCAGCAGGCGGTAGGGCACCCCGGCTTCGGCCAGTTCCCATGCGGTCAGCCGCGCGCCCTGCAGCAGCGGCCGGGTCTCGTCGGCGAACACGTACTCGAGCCGATCCGCCTCGTGCAGGTGCCAGACCACGCCCAGCGCGGTGCCCCAGCCGACGGTGGCCAGGCGGCCCGCGTTGCAGTGCGTGAGCAGCCGCAGCGGCCGCGGCGGGCACCGGTCGAGGAGCAGTTCGGCCGCCCGGCGGGAGGCCTCCCGGTTGACCCGTTCGTCCTCGTCCATGAGCGCCTTCGCCTCGGCGAGCACGGCCTCGGGCCCCTCGGCCAGCCGGGTCAGCGCGCGGCCCACGCCCCAGCTCAGGTTGACCGCCGTCGGCCGCGCGTCCGCGAGCCTGCGGGCGTCGGCACGGACCGCCTCGCCGTCGCCGGGGTGCCGGAACGCGGACAGCGCCGTGCCGAGCGCGCCCGCGGCGCCCAGGGCCGGTGCGCCCCGCACCGCGAGCCGCCGGATCGCGCCGATCAGCTCGTCCACCGTGGTCAGCCGCAGGGTCCGGCAGGACTCGGGCAGGGCGCACTGGTCGATGATCACCACGGCGCCGCCGTCCCAGTCGATGGTCCTGCGCACGGTGCCTCCTCGCCGATGTCTGCCTGCCATGATGCCGCCATGACCATTCACCGTGACAACGTGCCCGGCTTGGCGCCGCCCGAGCACTACCACCACCTGACCACCGTGGAAGCCCGGCGGCTGGTCTTCCTGGCCGGTCAGTGCCCGGTCGCCGAGGACGACTCGGTGCCCGAGGGCCTTGCGGCGCAGGTGGAGCTGATGGTGGCGAACACGCTGCGCGTGCTCCAGGCCGCGGGCGCCACGCCCGAGGACGTCGTCCGCACCGTCGTCTACGTGGCCGGGACGCAGCCGGAGCTGGTCGCGGTGTGGCGGCAGCTGACCGGCTCCGCGCTCGCGGGCGCGTTCACCACCGCGAGCACCCTCGTCGGCGTCACCTGCCTCGGCTACCCCGGTCAGCTGGTCGAACTCGACGTGACGGCAGCGCTGGCCTAGCGTGGATTTCTCCGTCGACGGGAGGTGCCGCGATGACCGGCCGAACCAAGTACGTCCTCGACGAGACCGAGTTGCCGGCCCGCTGGTACAACCTGGTCGCCGACCTGCCCGCGCCGCCTCCGCCGCCGCTGCACCCGGCCACCCGGCAGCCGGTGGGGCCGGAGGATCTCGCCCCGCTGTTCCCGGCCGGGCTGATCGAGCAGGAGGTCAGCGGTGAGCGCTATGTCGACATTCCGGAGGAGGTGCTCGAGGTCTACCGGCTGTGGCGCCCGACTCCGCTGTACCGGGCCCACCGGCTGGAACGCGCGCTCGGCACCCCGGCCCACATCTACTACAAGTACGAAGGCGTGAGCCCGGTCGGCTCGCACAAGCCGAACACCGCCGTGCCGCAGGCGTACTACAACGCCCGGGAGGGCGTGCGGAAGCTGACCACCGAGACCGGCGCTGGGCAGTGGGGCAGCGCGCTCGCCTTCGCCTGCGCCACCTTCGGACTGGAGTGCGAGGTGTGGCAGGTGCGCGCCTCCTACGACCAGAAGCCCTACCGCAAGATCATGATGGAGACCTTCGGGGCCACCGTGCACCCGAGCCCGTCGGAGGAGACCGCGGCGGGCCGGGCCGTGCTCGCGGCGGACCCCGCCTCGCCGGGCAGCCTCGGCATCGCGATCAGCGAGGCGGTGGAGAAGGCGGCCGCCGATCCGGACACCCGGTACGCGCTCGGCAGCGTGCTCAACCATGTGCTGCTGCACCAGACCGTGATCGGCGAGGAGGCGCTCAAGCAGTGCGCGCTCGCCGGTGAAACACCCGACGTGCTGATCGGCTGCACCGGGGGCGGCTCCAATTTCGGCGGACTGGCCTTCCCGTTCCTGCGGGAAAAACTCGCCGGGCGGATGTCGCCGGAAATCCGGGCCGTGGAACCGGCGGCCTGCCCGACGCTGACCCGCGGCCGTTACGCCTACGATTTCGGCGACACCGCCGGGCTGACCCCGCTGCTGAAAATGCACACCCTCGGCCACGATTTCGTGCCCGACCCGATCCACGCGGGTGGTCTTCGTTATCACGGAATGGCGCCGCTGATTTCCCATGTCCATGAACTCGGGCTGATGGACGCGGTGGCCATCGGGCAGCGGGAGTGTTTCGCCGCCGGAGTCGCCTTCGCCCGGTCCGAGGGCATCATCCCCGCTCCCGAACCGACGCACGCGGTCGCCGAATGCATCCGGGAAGCGTTGCGCTGCAAGGAAACCGGGGAGGAGAAGGTGATACTCACCGCGCTCTGCGGGCACGCGCACCTCGACCTGCCCGCCTATGCGGCGTACCTTTCCGGCGCGATGGAAGACCACGAGCTCCCCGAGGCCGCGCTGACCGAGGCGCTGGCCGGGGTGCCGCGACCGTGATGGGAAGCCGATGCCGGAGCAGGACGCCGCCCTGACCTACACCTCCTACCTCGCGCTGGACGAGGTGCTCGCCGCGCAGCGGCCCCGATCGGCCGAGCACGACGAGATGCTGTTCGTCATCATCCACCAGGTGTACGAGCTGTGGTTCAAACAGCTGCTGCATGAACTGCGCTACCTGCAGCAACGCCTCGCCGACGGCGACACCGCGCGCGCGATCCGGACGCTGCGGCGCGTGCTCACCATCCTCAAGGTGGCGGTGGCGCAGATCGACGTGCTGGAGACCATGACGCCGAGCCAGTTCGCCGGGTTCCGTGCCCGGCTGGAGGCGGCGAGCGGCTTCCAGTCGGCGCAGTTCCGGGAGCTGGAGGCGGTGCTGGGGCGGCGGGACGACGGCGCCGTCGAGCACTACCCGGCGGGCAGCGAGGCGCGGGAGCGGATCGCGGCGGCCATGGCGGGCCCGTCGCTGTTCGAGTCGTTCGTGGCGTACCTGGGCGGTCAGGGCTACGACGTGGCGGGCGGGATCCGGGAGGCGCTGCTGCGCGTGTACCGCGACGACGCCGGCCCCGCGCTGGTCTCCGAGCACCTGGTGGATCTGGACGAGGGCCTGCAGGAATGGCGCTACCGGCACGTCAAGATGGTCGAGCGGACCATCGGCGACAAGGCGGGCACCGGCGGCTCGTCCGGCGCGGGCTACCTGCGCTCCACCCTCTTCCAGCCGCTGTTCCCCGAGCTCTGGTCCCTCCGCCGCACCCTGTAGCCCGCGCGGTTTCCCGTGAGGGGTCCCTCACGGCAGCTCACGGCACCGCGCGGTCACCGCGCACCCGAGCTGCTACCGGCGGGAGGAGGAGTGGCGCTTTCGGGGTGTAGTGCCGGGCGGGGCGAGGCGTTAGGTTCTCTTCAGGGCAGCCACCGGGAAGGACCTTCCCGCCGTGCCTCGCCCGCCCACAACCGAAGCCCGGCCGGGGCGCCACAAGCGACCGGGGCCGGCCAGCAGACGAGGAGTCACCAATCGTGACCGATGGTGTATTCGACCGCGACAGCGGCCATGAACAGGTCGTGTTCTGCCACGATCAGGCCACCGGCCTCAAGGCGATCATCGCGATCCACTCGACCGCGCTGGGCCCCGCGCTCGGCGGTACCCGGTGCTACCCCTACCGCTCGGAAAGCGACGCGCTGGACGACGTGCTCGCCCTGTCCAAGGGGATGTCCTACAAGAACGCGCTCGCCGGGCTGGAGCTCGGCGGCGGCAAGGCCGTGATCATCGGCGACCCCGCGGCGATCAAGACCGAGGCGCTCCTGCGCGCCTACGGCCGGTTCGTGCAGTCCCTCGGCGGGCGCTACTACACGGCCTGCGACGTGGGCACGTACGTGGCGGACATGGACGTGGTGGCGAAGGAGACCCGGTTCGTCACGGGGCGGTCCACCGACGACGGCGGCGCCGGTGACTCCTCGGTGCTCACCGCTTTCGGTGTCTTCCAAGGGATGCGAGCCGCGGCGGAGCACCGCTGGGGCTCACCGGACCTGACCGGGCGCCGCGTCGGCGTGCTGGGGGCCGGGAAGGTCGGTCACCTGCTGGTCGGGCATCTGGTGGAGGCCGGGGCCCGGGTGGTGGTCAGCGACGTGTCGCCCGCCGCGATCGAGCGGGTCCGCGCGGAGCACCCCGAGGCCGAGGTGGCGGACGGCGCCGAGGCGCTGCTCGCCCAGCCGCTGGACGTGTTCGCGCCGTGCGCGCTCGGCGGTGTGCTCAACGACGCCACCGTTCCCGCGCTGCGCGCGGAGATCGTCTGCGGCGCGGCGAACAACCAGCTCGCCCACGCCGGGATCGACAAGATGCTCCAGGATCGCGGCATCCTCTACGCCCCGGACTACCTGGTCAACGCCGGGGGCGTGATCCAGGTCAGCGACGAACTGCACGGTTTCGACTTCGCGCGGGCCCGGCGCAAGGCTGGTGCGATCTTCGACACCACCAAGGCGGTGTTCGCGCTGGCCGAGGCCGAGGGCGTGCCCCCGGGCACGGCGGCCGACCGGCTCGCCGAGCGCCGCATGGCCGAGGTCGGCAGGCTGAGGTCCATCCTTGTCCCGTGAGGGAACTGTTCGCGGCGGCGGGCGTGCGCGGTTGGGTGCACGCCCGCTGTCTCGCCTGTGACGGGGAAGCGGGCCTGGCCCCGGACGAGCCGGTGGTGCTCGCCTCGGTGGTGAAGGTGCCGCTCGTGCTGGAGTTCGCGCGGCAGGTCGCCGCGGGCCAGCTCGATCCGGCCGACCGCGTGCGGGCCACCGCGGCGGACCGGCTCGGCGGGACGGGCAGCGCCGGTTGTCTGGACGACGTCGAGTACAGCCTGCGGGACGCGGCGTTCCTGGCACTGACGGTCAGTGACAACACCGCGGCGGACCTGCTGTTCGAGCGGGTGGGTGTGGACAACGTGCGCTTGCTGCTGCACGAGCTGGGCCTGACCGCGACCCGGATCACCGGGCCGCCCCGGCACATCGTCCAGACCATGGCCGAGGACATCGGGGCGCGGGAAGCGGCGGAGTTCGCCCGCCGCTTCCCGGGCCTCACCGCGGCGCAGGTCCTCGCCACCAGGGCGCTGGATCCCTTGCGCACCACGGCGAGCACCGCGCGCGACATGACCGCGTTGCTCGCGCTCGTCGCGCGCGGCCTCGCCGGCCCGCCCGAGGCGTGCCGGTGGTTGCGGGAGCTGATGGGCCAGCAGGTCAACTGGCACCGGCTCGCCGCCGCCTTCCCGCCCGAGGTCGCGGTCTGGGGCAAAACCGGCTCGCTTCCCGCCATCCGCAACGAGATCGGGGTCGTCGAACACCCGGCGGGCACGTGCTATGCGGTCGCGGTGTTCACCCGCGCGGAGGTGCTGGCGTCCCGGCAGCCCGCACTGGATCACGTGATCGGTGAGGCCGCCCGCGAGGCGATCGGCCGGATCCCTCACGAGTGCCCGTAGACCACGTTCCACGGCCGTTGCGCCGTGTCCTGGGCGGGAGCGGGGCCGGAAACGCCGTCGCCCCGCACCACCCGCACGACCAGCTCCGCCAGTTCCCGGACGGCGGGATGCGGCGCGGTCGCGGGCCAGGCCAGCGACATGCGGCGGTTCAGCGTGCCTTCCGGCAGCGGCCGCCAGACCACCCGGGGTTCCTTCTGCGCCACCATGCCCTGGTCGAAGGCGACGCCGTGCCCGGACAGCACCATGCCGAGCACGAACTCCGGGTTGCGCGCGTGGTACACCGAGGACGGTCGGAAACCGTGTTCCCAGCAGGTACGCAGGGTGGCGTCGTAGTGACCCGGCGCGGCGGCACGCGGGAAGATCACCAGCCCGAGCCCGGCGAGGTCGGCCAGCGTCAGCCCGGACCGCCTGGCCAGCGGTGAATCGCGGGGCAGCACGACCCCGAGCGGGGTGTCCACCGCGGGGCCGAGTTCAAGGCCGATCACGTCGACGGGGTGCTGCAGCAGTCCGGCGTCGAGTTGCCGGTCCGCGAGCAGCCGGACCTGTTCGGCGGTGCTGAGTTCCTGGAGATCGAGCCGCACGTCGGTGCGGTCGAAGGCGGTGAGGATCGCGGCGAGCACACGCCCGGCCAGTTCGGGCGGGACGCCGACGCGCAGGGCGTCGACCTCGCCGCGGTGCGTCTTGGCGACCAGGGTCTTCGTCCGGTCCCAGCGGGCCAGCAGATCGCGGGATTCGGCGAGCAGGATCTGCCCGGCCTCGGTCAGCTCGACGTGGCGGCTGTCGCGCTCGAACAGCTTCGCGCCGAGGTCGTCTTCGAGTTTGCGGATGCGCTGGCTCAGCGGAGGCTGGGCGATGCCGAGGCGGATCGCGGCGTGCCCGAAGTGAAGTTCTTCGGCCACCGCGACGAAGTACCGCAACTGCCGCAGGGGGTCCACGCTGCGACGATATCGGTTCCGATATGGCCGGGACGGACCGCCGGTCTTGGACAGGCGCGGCGCTGTTGTGATGTCTTGCCCGCATGACACAGTTCAAGAGGCGGGGATTGTTCGGTGTGGGCGCGGGTGCTGCGGCGCTGCTGGCCGCCGGGGGCGCTGTCGCGGCCGGTGCCACCGCGGCGGGGGAGCCGGCGCCCGCGGGCACTTCGGGGATGACGCTGCGGTGGTGGGGCAACAACAGCTGGGAAATCCGGCTGCCCGGCGGCAAGACCGTGCTGATCGACCCCTGGCTGACCCGGTACCACACCGGCACCTACGGCAAGGCAGGCGCCGATCCCGAAACCCCGATTTCGGTGGACACCGCGCTGATCGACCACTACGTGGACAGTGGCGAGCTGCGCGCCGATCACATCCTGGTGACCCACGGGCACTACGACCATCTCTCCGATGTCCCTTACCTGGCAAGGAAAACGGGCGCGACCGTACTGGGCACGGAAACGCATCTGAACCTGCTGGCCGCGCTCGGCGCGCCGGAGGGCCAGCTGGCGCTGGCCACGGGCGGCGAGTACCTCACCTTCGACGGCTACACGATCCGGGTGCTGCGCTCGCTGCACTCGGCCACCGGTGCCCGCGCCCAGGTCCCGTTCCCGGGCACCCGCCCCGGTTTCGGCGGGGCGAAGCTGCCGAAGCCGACGGTGATCCGTGAACTGGTGGAGGGCGGCACGCTGGCGTACCTGGTCAGCGGCGGCGGGGCGAGCGTGCTCGACTTCGGCGGCTCCAACTACGTCGAGTCGGAGCTGGCCGGGCTGCGGCCGGACGTGGTGCTGCTCCCCGCCGGGGGCGGCAAGATCCACGACTACGTGGCCCGGCTGCTGGGCGCGGTCGGCGGTCCCCGGTTCGTGCTCCCCACGCACTGGGACGACTTCGACTATCCGCTGACCGAACCGGCGCGGGACTGGGGCGGGCTGGAGACTCTGCGGGCGGCGGTGGCGAAGGCCAGCCCGGCCAGCGAGTTCGTGGTGGTCGACCACCTCGGCACCTTCCGCCCCTGACCCTGAGGCGAGAGCCGGGCGGTGCCGTGAGGGGCACAGTTCGCCCCTCACAGCCGATACGACCGTGAGGGGACCCCTCACGGCCCTAGGAGAGGTGCCACTCAGCCGGACTTGCGGCGGAAGGTGCGCTTGCCTGCCGCCGGCCCGTGTGCGTGCTGGTTCTTGCCGCCCAGGTTCTCGTGAGCGGAACCGGAACGGGCGTGGGTCTGCTTGCGTTCGAGGGCCTCGCGGAACTTCCGCTTGAGGTCGTCCTCGGGCTCGTCGCCCGTGGGCGGGGTGTCGGACATCGATGCCTCCATGGTGAGGACGTGCTCTTGGTTGCTCTCGGTTGCTGTCGGCCGCTTCCAGCCTTGCACGCCGTCCGCCCCTTGGCGAGCCGATTTCGGTCACTGGACGGCGGGCCGGACACGCAGCGTTCCGGGACGAAAGGGGCGTGGCGACACTTCGGGTGAAGTAACTGGCAGTCTGCCAGTTACTCAGGGTCGGGAGACTAGGGTTACCCCCATGGTCGACTCTGCTGCCGTACCGGGCCGCCCACGCTCACGGGACGCGGCCGGACTGCCTGCCGTCACCCCCGAGCGGATCGTCTCCGCGGCACTGGAACTGACCGCCCAGCACGGCCTCGGCAGCTGGACACTGCGGCAACTGGCCGCCGCCGTCCAGGCCTACCCCGCCGTCATCTACCACCACGTGGGGGATCGCGAAGCGGTGGTGTCCGCCGTCGTCGACCGGGTGCTCGGGATGTACCCGCTGCCACCGGAGGACCTGCACTGGCGCGACTGGTTCCAGCGCCTGTTCCACGAACTGCGGGCGGTGCTCATCCGCTACCCGGGGGTGGCCCGCAGGCTCGCCGTGTGCGGGCCGACCGTGTCCGCGGCGGCCCCCACCGTCGACCGAGGGATGCGCGTTCTGCAGGTCGCGGGATTCGGCGACGAAAGCGCGCCGGTGTACCGCTTCCTGTCCAACGTCGCCTGCCTGCTGGTGTCCATAGAGGACGAACAGCGCCCGCACGCGGACGCGGTGGCCCGCATCAGCGAGGCGTGGAGCGAGTACCGCGATCAGTCGGAACGGCCCGGTCTCGCCGCCATGGGAGCCTCGGTGTACGAGCTGACCGCCGACCCGGTGCGGCGCGCGAGCTACTTCGCCGGCTTCTTCGACTACTCGATGCAGCGCTGTCTCGACGGCGTCGCCGCCCGGCTCGGGGCGATCAGCCGCAGGTGATCTTCGGCTGCGGGTTGTAGCGCACGGTCCGGGTTTCGCGCCGGACCTCGCGGCCGGTGGCGGCGTCGCGGAGGATGCGGGTGTCCGTCGTGGTGAAGCCCTGGGCGCCGTTGGAGGCGTGACAGTTCACGGCGGGGCCGGGTTTGGGCGCCGGATCGACGAAGCCGGACCGTTCGCCGGGCACCGATTCCACCGTGTACCGCTTGGTGCCCCACAGCTTCACGGTGATCGACGAAGGCGTCCAGATCGTCTGGATGGCGACGCCCGCCGGTGAGTCGTTGGTGAACTTCAGGTCGATCACGCTGGCGCCGTTGGGGTTCTGGAAGACGGTGGCTTCGCGAGCCGCCGGGTACCGGCTGATGTAGTAGCTGTGCTCCTTGTGCCCGGCGTCCTTCAAACCGGCGAAGTACGCCGCGTTGTACAGCGTGGTGGCGAACTGGGAGATGCCGCCGCCGACCTCGCGCGCGGGCGCCCCGTTCTCGATCACCCCGGCCTCGACGTAGCCCTGCGCCGTCCCGCGCGGACCGGTGAAACCGTTGAGGCTGAACGTTTCCCCCGGCTTCACGATCGCGCCGTCGACCTTCGCCGCGACGGTCCGGATGTTGATCCCGGAGTCCGTGGCGAACCCGCCGGTGGTGAACTCGCCGATGACTTCCCTGATGCCGAGCTGGTTCGCCTGTTCCGTGGTGACCTTCGCCGGGGTGTCCACGTACTTCGCGGCGAGCTCGCGCCGTCCCGTCTGCCTGAGCAGTTCCGCCAGCGGCTGGAGGGTCGGCTCCCAGTCCACGCCCCGGCCGTCCACCGACTCCGCGACCGCGGGCTTGCCACCCGAGAACACGATCTGGGCGTCCTTGCCCTGCCTCTCCGTGGATTTCAGCTGCGGCCCGGCGGCCTCCACGATCTTCGCGTTGTCCACCTTCATGTCGAGCGCGCCGTTCTCGCCGGGCTCGAAGCGCAGCGCGGCGGCGATGGCCGCCGGGGAGACGGTCGCGTTCGCGCCCTCGCCGCGGATGACGACCGGCCCGGCGACGGCCGGTTTCGCCAACTGGTCCAAGGCGTTCCGCACCGCCTCGGCCGTGACGCGCACCGGTGTCTGCCGCACCGGCAGCGCCACCGGCTGTCCCGAGGCCCACTCCCGCAGCATCGCCGCGGTGGCGCCCTCGATGTCCAGTGCCTGCCCGGTGCGCGGCGCGACCGCGGCCGGGCTGGCACCGTCGAACCGGATCGTGCCTTCCACCGGATCGCGGTCCACCTGCGGGCGCAGGTTCTGCAGCGCGTTCACCAGCTGGGCCCGGTCGCCCTGGGTCACCACCCCCACTTCGCGGGTGGTGAAGAAGGAGGACAGGCGCGTGAACGGGTTCAGCGGCTGCGCCCCCGCCTGGTCCAAAGTGGACGGCCAGTCGAGGCTGAGCCCGGCGCGGGACGGGGTGAGGGTGGCCTGGACGTCACCGGCGCGCACCGCGATCGGCCTGACCACGCGCGGCTCGATCTCGGCCCGCAGCTTCTCCTCGGCCTCGGAACGCTTGAGGCCGCCGACATCCACTCCGGCCACGGTCACGCCGCGGGGGACGTCACCCTGGCTGACCAGCAGATCCACCGCGTACAGCGCGACGAACACGCCCAGCACCGCACCGGCGGCCAGCCCCGCCCTGCGCAATGTCGCGCGGGACCGGCTGGTGGGGGGAGTGGTGCCGGTGACCACGGGCAGGACGTCGGTCCGCTCGGGATCGACCGTGGGCCACTGCGGGCCGTGGGGCGGCTTCTGCGGCAAGGCTCGACCCTCCCTGCTCTGGGCGGTGGAATCCGGACAACAGGGATGAAGGTTACGGGCGGCGGGTGGCGGTGGACACGCCGGGTGGGTAGACCTGGCGCATGCGGTTGCTCATCCTCGCCGACACGCATGTACCCAAGCGCGCCCGGACGCTGCCGGAGGAGGTGTGGCAGGCGGCGGAGGCCGCCGACGCGGTGATCCACGCCGGAGACTGGGTCGAGGTGGGCCTGCTGGACGAGCTGGAATCCCGCAGCCGCAGGCTGATCGGCGTTCACGGCAACAACGACGGTCCCGGCCTGCGTGCCCGCCTTCCCGAGGTGGCGCGCGCCGAGCTGGGCGGGCTCCGGTTCGCGGTGGTGCACGAGACCGGGGCCGCGCGGGGCCGGGAGGAACGGTGTGCGGCGGCTTTCCCGGACACCGACGTCCTGGTCTTCGGGCACAGCCACATCCCGTGGGACAGCGTCGCCGCCAACGGGCTGCGCCTGCTCAACCCCGGCTCGCCGACCGACCGGCGGCGGCAACCGGCCTGCACCTATCTCACCGCGCGGGCCGAGGCGGGCGAGCTGACCGAAGTCACCCTCCACCCCCTCCCGCCCCGCTGACCTGTCTCGGCATCCCCCGGCGTCGGCCCGGGAACGGCGCGGCACGGGAACGGTCAGGCCCGGGAACGGCCGGGCGGCAGAACCTCAGGCGGTGGCGACGCGGAAGACAAGGCCGGCGTCGATCAGGCGGGCCAGCAGGGCGTCGCCCATCGCCGCGGCCGGGGTGACCGAACCGGCCAGTGACGGCAGTTCGTCGAACGCCAGGCACAGGGCGGACTCGGCGAGCATCTTGGCGGTCTCGTCGTACCCCGGGTCGCCCCCGGACACCTCGGTGATCACCCGCTTCCCGCCGCCGTCGCCGACGAACCGCACCTTGAACCACGACTTCGCCCGCCGCTCGGGACTGGGTCCCTCGCCCGGTTTCCGCAGGCTGGACAGCAGTTTCCGGGCGGGCGGCACCTGCGCGAGCCCGAGCACGGCGACGCCGGAGACCAGGGTGGCGAGGATGGTGGGCAGCCGTTTGAACGAGGCGTAGTGGCTGTACCGGAAGTCCGGCCCGTAGCCGTCGATCAGGCGCGCGGAGTGGGCCACGACGAGCGGGTCGATCGTGGGCATCGGGACCAGCCAGCGCCCGGTGTCCGGATCGCGGTGAATCCTGCCGGGCACCGCCCGCACCCGGCGTCCGGCGGGGCGTTCCTGTGCCCGCTTGCGGGCCTTGGCGGCCTGCTGCGACTCGCCGAGCCGGGACGCGGCGGCCAGCAGGGAGGCGAAGGTGCCGCCGGAGAACATCGCCCCGGCCCGCACCTGACCGGAGATCCGCAGCGGCACGTTCTTCGGAAGCTGTTTCACCGTGTAGAACACGCCGAGGTCATGGGGGATCGAGTCGAACCCGCAGGCGTGGACGATCCTGGCGCCGGTCCGCCGCGCCGTTTCGTGGTAGCGCACGAACATCCGGTCCACGAAACCCGGCTCGCCGCAGAGGTCCACGTAGTCGGTGCCGGCTTCGGCGCACGCGGCGACCAGCGGCTCGCCGTACTCGCTGTAAGGGCCGACCGTGGTGATCACCACCCGGCTCGCCCCGGCGATCTCGGCCAGTGAAGCCGCATCCGAGACGTCGGCGTGCAGCAGCGGAAGATCCGCGCACGCGGGGTTGATCGCGGCGAGCCGGGTGCGCACGGCTTCCAGTTTGCCGCGGTTGCGGCCGGCGAGCGCCCAGCGGCAGTCCGCCGGGGCGTGCCGGGCCAGGTACTCGGCGGTCAGCCCGCCGGTGAAACCGGTCGCGCCGAACAGGACCAGGTCATAGCCGCGCTGCTCTGCCATGCCGCCACCATACCGGCAGTATGTGCCGCAGGGCGGCGCCACGCGGGAAGTTTCGGTGGCCATCGAACGACGCTCGTGGAAGGCTGCCCTCATGGAAGACCGCTACTTCGAGGACTACGCGCCCGGCACGACCCACGACTGCGGCAGCGTCAAGTTCACCGAGGCCGAGATCGTCGAGTTCGCCGCCAAGTACGACCCGCAGCCCTTCCACGTGGACGCCGAGGCCGCCGCGGCCGGGCCGTTCGGCGGGCTGATCGCGAGCGGCTGGCACACGGCGAGCCTGATGATGCGGCTGCTCACGGAGAACTACCTGTCCCCCGTGTCGAGCCTGGGCAGCCCCGGGATCGACGAGTTGCGGTGGGTCAAGCCGGTCCGGCCGGGAGACGTGCTGCGCGCGAGGGTGACCGTGCTCGAAGCCCGCCCGTCGAAGTCCAAGCCGGACCGCGGGCTGCTGACCAGCCTCATCGAAATGCTCGACGCCGACGACGAGGTCGTCTTTTCCGCGAAGGCACTGAACTTCGTCCTGCGGCGGCCGTAAACCGCTCGACGTGGTGGCGAGAATGACCGGTATGTGGATCATTTCGCCGACCCCCGTAGACCATCCGGACGCCGTCGCGGTGCTCCGTGACTACATCGACGACGTGGCCAGCCGGTACTACGGACGGCAGGCCACGGACGCCGAAATCGACAACGCGCTCGCCGAGGACCCCAGCGACGACCTCGTCCCGCCCACCGGCCTGTTCTTCGTCGCACGGGACGGCGGCACCATCACCGGTTGTGTCGGCGTGCGCCGGTTCGACGACGACGTCATGGAACTGACCCGCATGTTCGTCAAGCCCGCCGCGCGAGGCCAGGGCGGCGGCGCGCGGCTGCTGCGCACCGCCGAGGAGGCGGCGCTCGGACTGGGCGCCTCCTGGATGCGGCTGGACACCCGTCACGACCTCGTAGAAGCGCGCGCCCTCTACGCGCGGCACGGCTACCGCGAGATCGAGCCCTACGCCGAGCGGCTCTACGCCGACCACTGGTTCGAGAAGCGTCTAGAGCCATTTCCCGCCGATCCGCAGGTGTAGCGGGGGGCCGCCTGGGTACTCCCTGCCCGCAAGCACGTCGCGCGGAGGAGTCTCAAGATGGCGGACACGTCCCGACTGCCCACCCCGGTTGCCGAAACCTGGGAGTGGCAGCGCAACGGCAACTGCCGGAATCTCGACAGTTCGGTCTTCTTCCATCCTGACGGGGAACGGGGCTTCGCGCGAGCCGACCGGGTCGCCAGGGCGAAGCGCATCTGCATGTCCTGTCCCGTGATCGTCGAATGCCGCCATCACGCCCTCACCGCCGAAGAGCCGTTCGGCGTGTGGGGCGGGCTCGACGAGTCCGAGCGGCGGGCCGCCATCGTGCGCCGCAAGCAAATGCTCGAGAACGGGGGGAAGGAGAAGGAGTGCGTTTCGGCTACACGTTGATGACCGAGCAGGCCGGGCCGAAGGATCTGGTCCGGTACGCGTCGGCCGCCGAACGGGCCGGATTCGAATTCGAGGTTTCGAGCGACCACTACTTTCCCTGGCTGGACGAACAGGGACACGCGCCCTACGCGTGGAGCGTCCTTGGCGCGGTCACGCAGGTCACCGAGCGGGTCGAACTGCTCAGTTTCGTGACCTGCCCGCTGATGCGGTACCACCCTGCGGTGGTGGCGCAGAAGGCCGCCACGATGTCCCTGCTGTCCGACGACAGGTTCATCCTGGGTCTCGGCGCGGGCGAGAACCTCAACGAGCATGTCGTGGGACGGGGCTGGCCGTCGGCCAACATCCGGCACGAGATGCTCAGCGAGGCCGTGGAGATCATCGGGGAGCTGTTCGACGGCGGGTACGTCAACTTCAGCGGACAGCACTACCGGGTCGATTCGGCGAAGCTGTGGGATCTTCCCGAGCGGCGGACCCCGGTCGCCGTGGCGGTGTCCGGGGCGCAGTCGGTGTCGCGGTTCGCGCCGGTCGCGGACGCGATGATCACGACGGAGCCGGACGGCGCACTGGTGCGCGACTGGGACCGCGAGCGGGCACAGGTGCGCGAGGACGCCACTCGCAAGTTCGCCCAGCTGCCGGTCTGCTGGGACCGGGATCCGGCCGAGGCGCGGCGCCGGGCCCACGAGCAGTTCCGCTGGTTCGGCGGCGGCTGGAAGGTCAACGCCGAACTACCGGGGACCGCGGCCTTCGCCGGTGCCACCCGGTACGTCACCGAAGAGGACGTCGCCGCCTCGATCCCGTGCGGCCCGGAGGCCGAACCGATCGTCAAGGCGGTCGCCCCGTTCGCCGAGGCCGGGTTCACCGATCTCGCGCTGGTGCAGATCGGCGGGGAGCATCAGGACGGCTTCTTCGAGTTCGCCGCGTCGGAGCTGCTACCCGCGCTCACCAAGACCTACGGCTGATCGCTACTGGACGAGGTCGCCGTCGCGCGTGATCAGGGCGCGCAGTTTGGTCAGCGCGCGGTGCTGGGTCACGCGGACGTTGCCGGGCGAGATGCCGAGGGCCTCGGCGGTTTCGCCCGCGGTGAGCCCGACCGCGATGCGCAGGGTGAGGATCTCCTGCTGCAGCGGGGGCAGCGTGGCGACCAGTTTCGTCAGCCTGGCCCCGAGATCGAGGGTGAGGACGCGCTGCTCGGGGCCCTGGTCCGGCAGGGGCCGCTCCGGAAGTTCGGGCACCGGTTCGGAACGGTCGCGCGAGACGAGGCGGTAGGCGTCGGCGACCTTGTTCGAAGCGATGGCGTGCACCAGGTAGAGGAACGAACCGCCCCGGTCCTCGTACTGGGGCAGCGCGTTGAGCACTGCCAGGCAGACCTCCTGGGCGACGTCGTCGGCCGACAGGTAGGACAGGTCGCGCCCGCCGAGGCGGGCGCGGCAGTACCGGACGGCGACCGGGGTGATCAGGGCGATCAGCCGGTCGATCGCGGCCGGGTCACCGGTCGCGGCCTGACGGACCGCGGGATCCAGTTCTTCCTTCGTCAGCCGCTGTCCGCCGCCGCGCGGGAATTCCCGGGGGGTGAAACCGGGGTCCGAAGGCATGGCCGGAAGCACGGCGTTTCGCGCCGTGTCGTCCGCGCTGTTCCGCGCGGTGTCCGCCGACGGTGACGGGACTGTTCTCATGGGGCTCCCCAACGACAGCGGCGAACCCGTCCGGCCTGGTCGCCGTCGGGGTCAACGCCTGGTCGCCGTGGGTAGGTGCCCGCTCCCGCTGGTACCCCGCCCGGTCCCTACCCATGCGACTGAGCGTAAGCGTAAGCGGTGATCTTCTGGCAGTCCAGAATTCAACTACAGATACCCCGTTCGTCCCAACGTGAGGTTCGCCGCCGGATCCGCTCACCCTGTGCAGTGCCTTTCGCCAGGACGGACTCCGTTCAGGTGACGGAACGCGGCGCTCTCTCCTGGGTGGTGAAGACCCACCAGCGAAGGAGCGCGAAGCGGAGGATTCCGCCGAGTGCGCTGGTGGCGGCGAGGACGACGGCCTCGAGGGTCGCCGACGGAGCGGGCACGACGGCCCTCAGGGACATGAGGACGACCGAACCGTAGCCCGCGTAGAACGCGAATGTGCCCGCCGACTGGAGGTGCAGCCGCCAGGCGGAGGCACGCATCCCCGCGAAGGTCACGCGCCGCTGGAACTCGGTGTTGGCGAGGGTGGTGAGCGCGATCGCCAGTATGTTCGCCGCGACGGACTGGATCAGCGGGCGGGCGGCGAGAAAGATCAGTTCCTGCAGGCCGGTGGTCACCACCCCGGCCGCGATGTACCAGGCCAGCGGATGCGCGGAGACCGCGGGGCGCTCGACCCGGTGCTCCGTCCACTGCGCGGTGGCCATGGCGAAAACTTACCTGTCCTCTGCAAGCTTTTGCCCTATACAACTACGTGACGTTGATCTCGGGCGGCGTTTGTGCCGTGGTGGCCCCGGGTATGGCCCGACCATGAGTGAGCCCCACGGACACCCCGTTCCCGATGCCGCCGAGACCGATCCGGCCGGTCTTTTCAGCGCCGAGGACCTGGACGAAGACCGGCTGCGGCTGGACCCGCTCGAGGAGGGTGTCGAACCGCCGGAACGGTACGCGCACTCGGATCGCTACGGGACCACTCCGAACGAGGTGTACGGGGGGAGCCGTTGGACGAGCGGCTCCGGCAGGAGCAGCCCGACGTGCAGCCCGATCCGGTTCCGGACCGTCCGGTGGCCATCACTCCCGCCGAGGAGCTCGACGAGACGATCGACGACCGGCCAGGGGAGGCCGAGACGCTCGTGCCGGAGGAGCCCGCCGTCGAAGGCCGGGTCCCCACCGTGGAGGAGGACCAGAACGCGGACAAGCCCGGCGGGTCGGTCGCGGAGGGGCTGCGGACCCCGCCCGGCGAACCGCACGACCTGGCCTGACCCCGGCGTGAACTGGTGAAACCGTCGTTCTGGCGCCGCATCGGGCGGCGTTCGGCCAGCGGGCCGCGCGCCACGCCCCTACGGTCGGGGTACGAGCGCATGAAACCGAAGGGATGACGATCATGCTCGCGATGACCGACGCCGCGGCCGAGGCGATCAACGCCCTGACCGCCCAGGAAGGCAAGGAAGAAACCGGTGGCCTGCGGTTCGCCGTGCAACGGCAGGAGGAGGCCGGGGCACAACTGGCGCTGTCGGTGGCCCGACGGCCCGAAGACGGTGACCAGGTGGTGGACGAGCACGGCGCCCGGGTGTTCCTCGAACCGCAGGCCGCCCAGTTCCTCGACGACAAGGTCCTCGACGTCCAGCAGGACGATCAGGGTCAGCTGAGCTTCGCGGTGATGCCGCAGCCCGGTGGCCCCGTCTGAGCCGTACCGTGAGGGACCCCCTCATCGGCAGCCGTGAAGGGTCCCTTCACAGCCGATACGACCGTGAAGGGTCCCTTCACGGCATGGCCACGTGCCCGGTCGGCCCGGCCGCGGTCAGCCCAACTGGTTGAAGGTGCCGGCCGCGGTGAACGCCTCGGTGATCGGTGCGATGAGTGAGGCGAGGCGGCGGGCACCGGCGTCGCCGACGGGTGCCCAGAGCGGGGCGCAGTGCTCGTCGGTCTCGACCTCGATCTGCTCGCGAGCCGCGATGCCGGCTTCGGTGACGGTGCCGTCGGCGTTGAGCCAGCCGCGCGCGACGAGACCTGCCGTCGCCGCGGCCCATTCCTCGTCGTTCCACTGGCGCGTCGCGCGCATGACCGACGCGGGCACGCCTCCGGTCGCGGTATGCAGGACGACGCATTCGCAAGGCCCGAGCCGATGGTCGGCGAGCACGACGAGATGGGCGTCGCCACGCCATTCGCGGAGCACCGTGATTTGTTGCCACAGCGCGAGAAGCGGGTCGGACGGCAGGGGCACCGACGCGTTGGCGGCCGCCAGCGGTTTACCGGCGTACTCGGCCACGGTCACGACCCGATCCAGCAGCGACCGTGCTTCCGCGATTCGGTCGTCGGTCAGGGTCGCGCCGACGCGCCGCATCGCGCGATCGGCCGCCACGAAGCGGGCGGCCTGCCACTGCTCGGGTGGCGCGGTGTCCCACACGCCTCCCATCGTTCGCACCGCCCGCGGGCTGAAGTTGTAGAAGGTGGCGAGTGCCACCTGCCACGGAACGGCACCCATCGCGGCCGCCCGGAACGCGAAGTACCTGGGTGCGCGGTCGGTCACGCCGAGCTTGGCGGCCTCCTCCCCGGCCTCCGGGACGAAGTAGATGAACAGGTGTGCCGACGCGATGGCCTGACCGGCCGTCCGAACGGCGGCGAGGTCTATCGGTGGGCGATCGGCGAGGGACATGGTTCTCCTTGCTCAGGCAGGGACGCATCATCGATGATAGCAAAATAAATCGATTATTTACCCGATCATCTATGATGAGGTGGTGACACGAACGGCCCACGATCCGTCCTCGCCGCGGAAGCAGATGCTCTCCGAGCAGGTCTACGCGCATCTTCGGCACGCGATCATGCATGGCGACCACGCCCCCGGTGCTGCCCTGAAACCCCAGGAACTCGCCAAGGAGCAGGGCGTGAGCCTGGCCGTGGTGCGCGAGGCGCTGGTACGGCTGGTGGGCGATGGCCTCGCCGACCGGCTGCCCAACCGTGGTTTCGCCGTGCCGGGGTTCTCCGACCGGCGCTGGCAGGAGATCGCCGAAGCTCGCCGGACCGTCGAACCGGTCGTGCTCCGCCTGTCCATCGAGCACGGGGATCTCGACTGGGAATCCCGCGTGCAGGCCGCGCACCACCGGCTGGCCCGCACCCCGCCGTCCGAGCCGGAGGAGGGTGGGTACTACACCGACGCCTGGGCCGAAGCCCACCGGGTCTTCCACCGCACGCTGCTCGACGGGTGCGGCAATCCTGTTCTGCTGGAAACCTTCGACCGGATGTGGTCCGCGAGCGAACTGGCTCGACGCTGGGCTTCGCGCCGCGCGCCCGAGCGTGATCACGTCGGCGAGCACCGCCAGTTGGCGGAGCTGACGCTCACCCGCGACGCCGACGCCGCGATGGAGGCACTGGCAAGGCATCTCACCCTGACCGCGGCCGGGCTGCGGTCAGGGTGAGAAAGCACCCTGTGGTGCCAGGCCCATCGATAAAGGCCCTAGAAGTGTGAGAGGAGGTCCGGGAAGCGGGTGAGGTGGAGGACGCGGTCGTCGGCCGGGTCAACCTCCTCGTGTTCCAGGGCCCACGTGTTGTCGTTGGGGATGAACACCGCGTTGAGCCCCGCCTGCCGGGCCGGGAGGATGTCCGACTTCGGGGAGTTCCCGATCATCCAGGCCCGGTCCGGCGCCATCCCGTGCTCCTCGACGAGCTGCAGGTAGCAGCCCGCGTGCTTCTCCCGCACGATGTGCACGCCGCGGAAGTGGTGGTCGAGCCCGGAGGCCTCGATCTTGCGGCGCTGCTCGTCGTGGTCGCCCTTGGTCAGCAGGAACAGTTCGTGCCGTCCGGCGAGCTCGTCGAGGGTTTCGGCGACCCCGGGGATCAGCTCGACCTGGTGGTGGATCAGCGCGTCGGCCAGCCGGAGGATCTCGCGGCGCTCGTCCTCGGTGGCGGGCCGTTGCCGCAGCCGTTCCAGGCAGTCGTGCAGGCTGCGCAGGAACACCTTGCTTCCGTAGCCGTGCGCGGCGGAGTTCGCGCGTTCGATGTCGTCGAGGATGCGGCGTAGCGCGTCGCGGTCGAGGGTGGGATGCGCCAGCCAGTCGAGGAATTCGTCGATGACGCGCTCGAAGACGACGTTGTTCTCCCAGAGCGTGTCGTCCGCGTCGAAGATCAGGATCTGTTCGGTGAGTCGCACGCGAAAACTGTACTGGCGTACCAATCAGCCGCGCACCGGATTTGGCGGTTCCTGCCCGGAGAGCACCGCCGCGACGTTGCGGGCGGCGAGTACGGCCATCTCGGTGCGGGTCTCCACGGTGGCCGAGCCGAGGTGCGGCGTCAGCACCACGTTGTCCAGCTCCAGCAGCCGGGGTTCCACCTCGGGTTCGTGCTCGAACACGTCCAGCGCGGCCCCGGCGATCTCGCCGCGCTCCAGCGCGTCCGCCAGTGCCGCCTCGTGCACGACCGGGCCGCGCGTGGTGTTCACCAGGTAGGCGCTCGGTTTCATCGCGGCGAGCGCCGCCGCGTCGATCAGGTGGCGGGTCTCCGGGGTCAGCGGGCAGTGCAGCGACACCACGTCCGCCGTCGCCAGCAGTTCGTCCCGAGGCACGAAGCGCGCGTCCAGCGCGGCCTCGGCGGCGGGCACCCGCGACCGTCCGCTGTAGACGATGTCGAGGCCGAAGGCCCTGGCCCGCCTGGCGACGGCCTGCCCGATCTGGCCGAGGCCGATGATGCCGAGGGTCTTGCCCGCCAGCCCGGAACCCAGCATGAATCCGAGGTGGAACGACCACGGGGTGCGCGCCCGCAGGAGCCGGTCGCCCTCGGCGATGCGGCGGGTCAGGGTGAGCAGCAGGCCCACGGTGAGATCCGCGGTGGCATCGGTCAGCACGCCGGGCGTGTTCGTCACGGCCACGCCTCGCGCCGCCAGCGCGGCGACGTCGATGTTGTCGTAGCCCACGGCCACGTTCGCGACCACCCGTAGCCCGGGGCCCGCCGCATCGGCGACCGCGCCGTCGATGGTGTCGTGCAGCATGCAGACCACCGCCGAGGCGCCGCCCACCGCCTTGCGCAGTTCCTCCGGGCTGAGCGCGCGGTCTTCGTCGGGCAGCCACACCTCGCCCGCGGCACGCAGTATCTCCAGGGCTGGTCCGGGTATCCGCCGGGTGACGACGATGCGCATGCGCCCACCCTTCCTTGCCGACGGCGGGGCGGGCAAGTACGTTCTTATGGAGAACTTGTGTGCGCAATACGAACGGAATGAGGTTCATGGCCGAGATACTGCCGCTTCACGACGCCGTCGCCCGCCTCGTGCACGACGGTGACACCGTCGCTCTGGAAGGCTTCACCCACCTGATCCCGCACGCGGCCGGGCAGGAGATCATCCGCCAGCGGCGCCGGGACCTCACGCTGGTCCGGATGACGCCCGACATCGTGTACGACCAGCTCATCGGGGCCGGTTGCGCGCGCAAGCTGATCTTCTCGTGGGGTGGCAACCCCGGTGTCGGCTCGCTGCACCGCTTCCGCGACGCCGTGCAGAACGCGTGGCCGGTGCCGCTCGAGATCGAGGAACACAGCCACGCCGGCATGGCCAACCGCTACGTCGCGGGCGCGTCCGGTCTTCCGTTCGCCGTGCTGCGCGGCTACACGGGCACGGATCTGCCCCGGCACACCGACACGATCAAGCAGATCACCTGCCCGTTCACCGGTGAGCGGCTCGCGGCGGTGCCCGCGATCAACCCGGATGTCTCGATCATCCACGCCCAGCGGGCGGACCGGGCGGGCAACGTCCAGCTGTGGGGCCTGGTCGGCGTGCAGAAGGAGGCCGTGCTGTCGGCGCGGCGCAGCCTCGTCACAGTCGAAGAGATCGTCGACGAGCTGACCCCTGTGCCCGGCCAGGTCGTGCTGCCGTCCTGGGCCGTCACCGCGGTCGCCGAGGTGCCCCGCGGTGCGCACCCTTCGTACGCGCAGGGCTACTACGAGCGCGACAACGAGTATTACGAGTATTGGGATTCCATTGGGCGGAATAGGGACTCGTTCGAACAGTGGCTGGACGAGAAGGTGTTCGGCGTGACGGAGGAGGTGGCCCGGTGAACTACACGTCCGACGAGATGATGTCGATCGCCGCGGCCCGCGCGCTCACCGGCGGCCAGCGGTGCTTCGTCGGCATCGGCCTGCCCTCCACCGCGGCCAACCTCGCCCGCCGCACCCACGCGCCGGACCTCGTGCTCATCTACGAATCCGGCACGCTCGGCTCCAAGCCGACCCGCCTGCCCGCCTCGATCGGGGACGGCATCCTCGCCGAAACCGCGGACGCCGTGATCAGCGTGCCCGAGGTCTTCAACTACTGGCTGCAGCCCGGGCGGATCGACGTCGGGTTCCTCGGTGCCGCGCAGCTCGACAAGTTCGGCAACATCAACACCACCGTCATCGGGGAGGACTACGCCCACCCCAAGGTGCGCCTTCCCGGCGCCGGTGGCGCGCCGGAGATCGCCGCCTCCTGCCGCGAGGTGTACGTGGTGGTGCGGCAGAGCAAGCGCAGTTTCGTCGACCGCGTCGACTTCGTCACCTCGTTCGGGCACGGCCGGGGCCGGGGCGAGCGCCAGCGGCTGGGCCTGCCCGGGGCGGGGCCCACCCTGGTGATCACCGACCTCGGCGTGTTCCGCCCCGATCCGGAAACCGCCGAGCTGGTACTGACCGGGATCCACGAAGGGGTCGAGGTGGCGCAGGTGCGCGAGGCCACCGGCTGGGACCTCAAGGTGTCGCCCGAGTTGTCCCGCACCCCCGCCCCCACCGAGGCCGAACTCGAGGCCCTGCGCGAACTGAAGGCCGCGAAATGACCGACGCATACGTTCTCGACGCCATCCGTACCCCGTTCGGCCGCTACGGCGGCGCACTGGCGGGTGTGCGCCCCGACGATCTGGCCGCGCACGTCCTGCGCGAGCTGGCCGGCCGCACCGGTCTCGATCCCTCCACTGTGGACGAAGTGGTGCTCGGCGATGCCAACCAGGCCGGTGAGGACAACCGGAACGTCGCCCGCATGGCGGCGCTGCTGGCCGGCTGGCCGACCAGCGTGCCGGGCAGCACGGTCAACCGGCTCTGCGGTTCGGGCCTGGACGCGGCGATGCAGGCGAGCCGGTCGATCGAGGTGGGGGACGCCTCGCTCGTGGTCGCCGGTGGCGTGGAGTCGATGAGCCGCGCGCCGTTGATCCTGCTCAAGCCCGAGAAGGCGTTCGCCGCGGGGAACCAGACGCTGCACTCCAGCACCCTGGGCTGGCGCATGGTGAACCCGGAGATGCCCGGACAGTGGACGGTTTCGCTGGGCGAGGCCACCGAGCGGCTGGCACAGCGGTACGGCATCACGCGCGAGCAGCAGGACGAGTTCGCGCTGCGCAGCCACCTCAACGCGGCCAGGGCCTGGGACGAGGGCTTCTACGACACGCACGTGGTGCCGGTGCCCGGGACCGGGCTGACCCGGGACGAAGGCATCCGAGCCGACTCCACTTTGGACAAGCTCGCCCGGCTCAAGCCCGCTTTCCGCAAGGAGGGCACGGTCACCGCGGGCAACTCCTCACCGCTCAACGACGGCGCCTCGGCCGTGCTGCTGGGCGACGCCAAGGCCGCCGACCGCCTCGGCCGCGCACCCCTCGCGCGGATCGCCGGGCGGGGCGCGGCGGGCGTGGATCCCGACATGTTCGGCATCGGGCCGGTGCACGCCGCGGAGATCGCGCTGGAGCGGGCGGGTATCGGCTGGGAAGACCTGACGGCGGTCGAACTCAACGAGGCCTTCGCCGCGCAGTCGCTGGCCTGCCTGGCCGACTGGCCCAAGCTGGACCCGGCGATCGTCAACGTCAACGGCGGCGCGATCGCGCTCGGCCATCCCCTCGGCGCCTCCGGCGGCCGCATCCTCGGCGCGCTCGCGCACCAGTTGCGGCAGCGCGGCGGCGGGTGGGGGCTGGCCGCCATCTGCATCGGCGTCGGCCAGGGGCTGGCCGTCGTGCTGGAAGGCTGAAAAGGGAAGGAGCGTGCTATGGCAGCACCCGCCAGTGACAAGCTGATCCTGCCGCGGTACCGGCGGGATCCCGAGGGCACCCATCCACCGCTGGATTCGCCCGGGTACCGCTCGACCGCGTTGCGGCACCCGAAGCAGCCGCTGGCGGTGCTGCCGCACCTGCTGACCGAGGTGACCGGACCGCTGCTCGGCCCGGGGCGCCTCGGCGAGCACGACAACGACCTCACCCGGCAGCACGACGGGGAACCGATCGGGCAGCGGATCATCGTGCACGGCAGGCTGCTCGACGGCGACGGCCGCCCGATCCCGGACTCGCTCATCGAGATCTGGCAGGCGAACGCCGCCGGGCGCTACCGGCACACCGGCGACAACTGGCCGGGCCCGCTCGACCCGAACTTCACCGGGGCGGGCCGCACGCTGACCGACGCGCAGGGCCGGTACGAGTTCACCACGATCCAGCCGGGCGCGTACCCGTGGAAGAACCACGACAACGCGTGGCGTCCCGCGCACATCCACTTCTCCGTGTTCGGCATGGCCTTCACCCAGCGGCTGGTCACCCAGATGTACTTCCCGGGCGACCCGCTGTTCTTCCAGGACCCGATCTTCAACTCGGTGCCGGACGAGAAGGCACGGCAGCGGATGATCTCGAAGTTCGACCTCGACCGGACCGTGGACCACTGGGCGCTGGCCTTCCGGTTCGACATCGTGGTGCGGGGGCGGGAACAGACGGTTTTCGAGAACGACGAGGAGGAGGGCGAATGAGCCACGCTGTTCTTCCGGCTTGTTCGTCCGACCGGGTGCGGGTGTCCCGCAAGACACAGGAGGACGAATGACGACCCCTTCGCAGACCGTCGGGCCCTACCTGGCGATCGGCCTGCCGTGGGAGGACGGTCCGTTCGTGGTGCCGGAGGGCACGCCGGGCGCGGTCTGGATCCGCGGGGCGGTCACCGACGGGGCGGGCGAGCCGATTCCCGACGCGCTGGTCGAGACCTGGCAGGCCGATCCCGACGGCCGCTTCGACCACCCCGACGACCCCCGCGGCCGGGTGCCGGGCTTCCGCGGGTTCGGCCGGTGCCCCACCGGACCGGACGGCTCCTACCGCATCCTGACCCGGCTTCCCGGCGCGGTGCCGGGCCGGGAAGGACGGATGCAGGCGCCGCACATCGACGTCTCGGTGTTCGGCCGCGGCATGCTGCACCGCGTGGTCACCCGGATCTACTTCCCGGAGAACGAGGACGCGAACGCGGCGGACGAGGTGCTGAACCTGGTGCCCGAGGTGCGCCGGGGCACCCTCGTCGCCGCCCGGATCGAGGACGGCTATCGGTTCGACGTGCGTGTCCAAGGCGAAGGCGAGACAGTGTTCTTCGATGTCTGAGCGGTCTTTCGATGTCTGAGCTCTTCGACCCGGTGCTGGCCGCCGGTGCCGTGCGCGACGAGGTGAGCGACACGGCCTGGCTGCGTGCCCTGCTCGACGTCGAGGCGGCACTCGCCGCGGCCGGGGCGGACGCCGGGGTGGTTCCGCGCGAACACGCCGACCGCATCGCCGAAGTCTGCCGTGAGGGCTACTTCGACACCGCGGAACTGGGCATGAAGTCCGTGGGCGTGGGCAACCCGGCGGCACCGCTGGTCCGCGAACTGACCGCGAAGGTTGGTGGCGAGGCGGCACGCTTCGTCCACTTCGGAGCGACGAGCCAGGACGTCATGGACAGCGCCGCGATGCTGCTGGCGGCACGGGCGCGGGAGCCGCTGCTCGAAGACCTCGACGCGGCGGCCGACCGGATCGCCGGTCTCGCCCGGGAACACATCGGCACCGTCCAGGCCGGCCGGACCCTGCTCCAGCAGGCGCTTCCGGTCACGTTCGGTCTCACCGCGGCGAATTGGCTGTCCGGTGTGGACGGTGCCGTGACCGCCCTGCGGAGGCTCGCTTTCGCGGCACAACTGGGTGGGGCCACCGGAACGCTCGCCTCGCTCGGCGAGGCGGGCCCGGCCGTGCTCGCCGCGTTCAGCGCGCGGCTCGGCCTGGCCGAGCCCGTGCTGCCGTGGCACACCGAGCGCGGCCGCATCGCCGAAATCGCCGGTGTGCTGGGCCGGATCTGCGGGGTGATCGGGGGAACGGCCCGGACGATCACGCTGCTCGCGCAGACGGAGGTGGCCGAGCTGAGCGAGCGCGGCCCGGAGGGGGCCGGCGGTTCGTCCACCATGCCGCACAAACGGAATCCGGTGGCCGCCGTCGCCGCGCAGGCCGCCGCCGCGCAGGCTCCGGGGCTCGTCGCCACCCTGCTCGCGGCGATGCCCCAGGAGTACCAGCGTGCCGCGGGGGCCTGGCACGCCGAATGGCGGCCGTTCACCGAACTGCTCCGGTGTGCGGGATCGGCGGCGTACTGGTTGCGGACCAGCCTGGAGCGGCTCGAGGTGGATGAGGCGCGCATGCGCGCCAACCTCGACGCGACCGGCGGGGCCGTGCTCTCGGAGCGCGTCACCACGGAACTGGCCGAGGACACCGGAAGGCTGGCCGCGCACGACGCGGTCACCGCCTGCACCGCACGGGCCCTCGCCGGGGAAGGGGAGCTGGCCGAGTTGCTCGCCGGGGATCCGCTGGTGGGCGGGCGGCTGAGCCGCGAGGAGATCGAGAGGCTGCTGGACCCGGCGGACTACCTCGGCAGCGCGCGTGAGTTCGTGGAACGCGCGCTCGCCGCACACGACGAGCGAAGGGCAGATCTTTGAGCATCGAACTCAACCACGTCGCCGATGGTCCTGACGACGCGCCGGTCGTGGTGCTGAGCAACTCGCTCGGCAGCGATCTGCGGATGTGGGAGCCGCAGGTGAAACCGTTGGTGGAACACGGTTTCCGGGTGATCCGCTACGACACGCGCGGGCACGGCGGCTCGCCGGTGCCGCCGGGCCCGTACCGGGTCGACGACCTGGGCGGCGACGTGCTGGCGCTGCTCGACGGGCTGGGCGTGGCCTCGGCCCATTTCGCGGGCTTGTCGCTGGGCGGCATGACCGGCCTGTGGCTGGCGGCGAACGCGCCCGAGCGGGTGCGCGGACTCGTCCTGTGCTGCACCTCGGCCCGGCCGGGCAACCGGCAGATGTGGCTCGACCGGGCCGCGAAGGTGCGGGCGGACGGCATGGCCGAGATCGCCGACGGCAGCCTGGGCCGCTGGTTCACCCCCGCCTGGGTCGAAGCGCACCCCGCGGAGGCGGTGCGCCTGCGGGACATGACCGCCGCGACCCCGGCCGAGGGCTACGCCTCCTGCTGCGAGGTCCTGGCGGACCTCGACCTGGTGCCGGAGTCGGCGGGGATCACCGCGCCGACGCTGGTGATCTCCGGAGCCGACGACCACGCCCTCCCGCCCGGGCACGGCGAACTGATCGCCCGCACCATTCCCGGCGCGCGGTTCGAGGTCGTCGCCCAGGCTGCGCACCTGGGCAGCTACGAGCAGGCGGAGACGTTCACCGAGTTGATCATCGGACATCTCAAAACACAGGAGGCCGTTGCGTGAGTGACGAGGTGTACGAGGCGGGGATGACGATCCGGCGGGAGGTGCTGGGGGACGCGCACGTCGACCGTGCCATCGCCGGAACCACCGAATTCACCCGGAAGTTCCAGGACTACATCACCCGCGCCGCGTGGGGGTCGATCTGGACCAGGGAGGGACTCGACCGCCGGACCCGCAGCTGCATCACCCTCGCGGTGCTCACCGCACTGCACTGCGAGAACGAGATCGCGATGCACGTCAAGGCCGCGATCACCAACGGCCTGACCCCGGACGAAATCGGCGAAGTGCTGCTGCACACCGCGGTGTACGCCGGGGTGCCCGCCGCCAACGCGGCCTTCGCCATCGCCCAGCGGACCCTCGCCGAGCTCGGCGAGCCGACCGCACAATCGCAGTGACGGCACCGTCCAGCCGGGCGAGCCACTTCCCGGCATTCTTCCGGCGCTGAACTAGGGTGAGCGGTATGGACGAGCGCGCGGCACATCACGTGCAGTCGCTGGATCGCGGGCTGGCGGTGATCAGGGCCTTCGGTAAGGGCACTCCCGAGCTGACACTGTCCGATGTGGCCCGTCTGACGGGACTGACCAGGGCCGCCGCCCGCCGGTTCCTGCTCACCCTGGTGGACCTCGGCTACGTCCGCACCGACGGCAAGTACTTCTCGCTCACCGCTCGCGTACTGGAACTGGGTTACGCGTTCCTGGCCGGCATGACCCTGCCGGACGTCGCGCAGCCCCACCTGGAGCGGCTCTCCGCCGAGGTGCACGAGTCGAGTTCGGTGTCGGTGCTGGAAGGGACCGACATCGTCTACGTGGCGCGCGTGGCGGTGTCCCGCATCATGACGGTCAGCATCAACGTCGGCACCCGCTTCCCCGCGTACGCGACTTCGATGGGGCACGTGCTGCTCGCCGGGCTCGACAGCGACGGCCTCGCGGCCTATTTCGAGAACGCCCAGCTCGACCGGCTCACCTCGCACACCCTCACCTCACCGGCGGCGCTGCGGGCCGAACTGGCGAAGGTGCGCGAACAGGGCTGGGCGATGGTCGACCAGGAACTGGAGGAGGGGCTGCGCTCGGTCGCCGCGCCGATCCGCGACCGGCGGGGCACGGTGATCGCCGCGGTGAACCTGTCCACCCACGCCAGCCGGAACACCCGCGAATCGGTGGAGGCGGACCTGGTTCCGCCGCTCCTGGCCGCTGCCCGGCACATCGAGGACGATCTTGCGGTAGCCCCCGCCCAGGCCTGCCGTGGCTAGCTGTGCGGGGCTGCTGCTGGCGGCCGGAGCCGGACGCCGGTTCGGGCGGCCGAAGGCACTGGTCGAACTGGACGGCGAACCGCTCGTGCGCCGCGCGGTGCGGGCGCTGACCGACGGCGGCTGCTCGCCGATCCGCGTGGTCCTCGGCGCCCGCGCCGACGAGGTGCGGGTGCTGCTGCCGGACCCGGCGGTCTCGGTCCACGCCCCCGACTGGGCGGACGGGATGGGCGCCTCACTGCGGGTGGGCCTGCGTTCGCTGCCGGAGGCCGACGCCGTGCTCGTGCATCTGGTCGACCTGCCCGGTGTGGACGCCCGGGTGGTCGCGCGGCTGGCCGCGCTCGCCTCGCCCGAGATCGTCGCGCGGGCCTCCTACCAGGGCGTACCTGGACATCCCGTGCTGATCGGCCGCCGCTGGTGGGACGAGATTGCGGACGGCGCGCGGGGTGACCGCGGGGCCCGGGACTGGCTGGCCGGGCGGGAGGACCTGCGTCTGGTGGACTGTTCGGATCTCGGCACCGGCGGCGACGTGGACACGCCGGCCGACCTCAACCCGTAGGCTGGGTGCTTGTGACGGTCAACTCTCCTGAAGACCTGGCGAAAACGCTCGAAACCACCGGCTACCTCGCCGACGAGGGCGTGGCCACGGCGGCGTTCCTCGCCCTGCGGATGCAGCGGCCGCTGTTCTGCGAGGGCGAGCCCGGTACCGGTAAGACCTCGCTGGCGGTGGCGCTGTCCCAGTCGCTGGAGTTGCCCCTGATCCGCCTCCAGTGCCACGAGGGCATCGACGCGTCGCAGGCGCTCTACGAATGGGATTTCCCGCGTCAGTTGCTTCACCTGCGCGCGCTGGAGGCCGCCGGGCACACCGTCGACGTCGACGTGGCCGAGCAGTCCCTCTACACCGAGCGTTTCCTGCTGGCCCGGCCGTTGCTGCGGGCGCTGACCACGGCGCCGTGCGTGCTGCTGGTGGACGAGATCGACCGCGCCGACGACGAGTTCGAGGCGTTCCTGCTGCAACTGCTCGACGAGAACGTGGTGACCATCCCCGAGTTCGGTGAGGTGCGGGCCGCCCAGCCGCCACTGGTGATCCTGACCTCCAACCGCACCCGCGAGGTGCACGACGCGCTCAAGCGGCGCTGCCTCTACCACTGGCTCGAACACCCGGACCTGCCGCGGGAGATCGCGATCCTGCGGCGGCGCCTGCCCGGGATCGGCGAGCGGCTGGCCACCCAGGTGGCCACCGCGGTGCGCCGGCTGCGGGAGCTGGAGCTGCTCAAGCCGCCCGGTGTCGCCGAATCCCTGGACTGGGCACAGGCACTGACCGCACTCGGCCGCGACGAACTGGACGCCGAAACCGCCGCCCGCACCCTCGGCGCCGTGCTCAAGTACACAGAGGACATGGACCGCGTCCGCGCCAAACTCGACGCCCTGCTGTCCTGATCGCGATTTGCGGGGGGGGGGGGTGCTGTTCTGGCGAGGGACCAGGTCAGAACCCGCCGACTTCCTAGCTGGGCAGGGTTTGCTCCAGGCGGAGGAGATGCTCGATCAGGGCGGCGGGGTGGCCGGGAGCCAGGTGGATCTCGGCGTCCCGGCCGGTGCCGAGGGTGTAGTTGAGGTAACGGCCCCAGTCGGTGTCGGCGTAGTGCAACGGCTGTTCCAGCCGGGTGTACCGGTTGAGCTCGTCGCGGCGGCCCACATACAGCTCGCCGGTGCCGGTGACCGGACGGCGGAGCACGTCGACCAGGTCGCGCACGTCCCGGCTGGGGATGCGGTCCTCGCGGGCGGCGTCTTCGAGGTCGGCGACGCGGACCGTTAGGGGACGGCCGCCACCGGCGTGCCTCTCGGGCAGTTCGGCGATGAGGGCCTCGGGCAGGCGGTCGCGGGGGACCGGCCGCAGCGCGATCCCGTCGCCGACGCGGACCGCGACGATGCCCTGCAGGCCCCGTGCCGCGGCGAGCACCCCGTAGGTGCGCTCGCCGTCGTGCACCCAGCCGTAGTACTCCAGCGACGGGCGGGTCAGCAGGGGGAGCCAGTCGAGGAAGTCGGTGTCGAGGCGTCCCCGCCGGTCGAGCAGTCCCGCTTCCGCGAGCGTGTCCAGCATCTGTTGCCGTGCCGCGGCTTTCTCCGTGTCGCTCAGCCACATCGGTTCCGGGCTCAGCACCAGGTGCAACGTTCCGACGTTCTCCCGCTCGACGGCCCCGGCGAGCGCCGCGAGCGGCAACGAGAGGTAGTGGCCGGTCGCCGACCCCATCGCGCCCTCGCCGCCTACTCGCCGATGACGGGTGGGGTGGCGCGGACGTCGCTACCGAAGACCGAATCGGGGTCGGCCTCCAGCAGGTAGTCGGGACGCTGGTGTTCCTTGTCCTCCTCGCCCTTGCCACGTTGCCCGGCGGCACCCATCGGGGAGCCGCCCGCGGTCCTGGCCGCGCCGCGGCTCGCCGCGGCTTCCTCCGCCGCCAGCGCGCGGCCCACTGAACCGGCGCCGCTGCCGCGACCGGCGCCGAGCCCGCGGCCGCCGCCTTCCCCGGCCGTCGCGCCGCCGCGGCCTCCTGCGCTGCTACGGCCGCCGCTCTCGGCGTCGCCGCCCAGCAACCGGCCCGCGGCGCTGTTGCGCCCGAGCCCGCCGCCGGCCGAGGGTGTCCCGCCGGGGCCGGTACCGGTGCGGTATGAGGACCCGCCGCGTTCGGAGTCGGCGGTGGGACCATAGCCGTTGGCCGGGCCGGGGAGGAACGAATTGCTGGTGGTGGGGCCGGTGCCGGGGTTGCCGGGCGGGAGGTTCGGCCCCGGGCGCACGGTGCCGACGGGCCCGTCGCCGGTGGGCCTGGAGGTGGTCACCTGGTTCGATTCGCTCAGCGCGGGCGGGGCGCTGACCGGGCCGTCCGCCAGTGAGCCACTCACCGTCTGCTGTCCGGTGGAGGAGGAGGCGCGCGTCCGGTCGGTGTAGGTGTCGATGACCGAACCGATGGTGCCGACCTGCTTCGCTTTCAGGCCGACGCTCGCCCCGTCCGGGGACAGCGGCTGGTAGTCCATCGGGATCTGGGTCTTCGTGCTGCCGGTGACCGAGCTGTACTGGTCCATTACGCGCACGTTGTTGGCGTTCGCGGCGTTGGTCTTCGCCACGCCTTCCTGATACGAGTTGACGTCGCTCACGGCCATCGACGGCCCGACGATCGGGATCGCGGCCTTCAGCCCCAGCGACCACCCGCTGGGCTTCTCCGGCGCGGGCGGGACCGGCACCACACTGCTCTTGGACCGCTGGAAGACGTCCGACTGGGTGCGCAGGGAATCGGTGGTCTGGTCCAGCGGGGTGGCCGAGGCCTGGAACGTCTGCGCCAGCGGGTTCGCCCCGGCGTTCGCCGCGTCACCGGAACTGCCCGTCCAGTAGGACGCCATCTTGTCCTGCAGCGCCTTGATCTGCTGGGCCTCGTCCTGGTATTCGGCCTGCAGTTGCGCGATCGCATCCGCCGCCGACTGAAGGGGGCTGGAATCGCCGTTGGTGAAGTTCTGGTAGATCTGGGTGCCGTTCAATCCCATGTCACGAGCCCCCTTGCAAAGTGTCGAGAACTGCGCCTGCGACTTGCCTGGCGACGCCGCAGGAATCCTGTTCGGTGCCGTAACGATTGGTGCTGGCCGAAATGGTCAGCTTGTCGGTGATACCGACCCAAAGAGTGCAGGAACCGCTGGCGCGACGGTCACCGGTGTCGGCGAAGGCGGCGGGGTAGCCCTTCACATTCGTCATGTCGACGTAGGAAAAGAGGCTGCCCTTCAAACTGGCGATCTTGGCGATTCCCCCGTTGTCCTGGCCGCTGCGGGTTCGCTGGACACCGACCCCGAAGTTCTTGGAAGAGCCCGCCATGTACCAGTTGCAGGCAGGCCCCGCCGTCGAATTGGTCATGTTCGGGGTTCCTGGCGCGGTATAGCCGAGTTGGCTCAGCAGTTGCCTCGGCACCAGGTCACAGGGCTTGTCCAGATAAGCCGAAGGGTCGAGCGCCCGAGGAACCTTGGGTATGGAAGAGTCATCAGTTCCGGCGCTGTTTGCTGCCGGGGTCGTGCTGGCGGAACTGGGTGTTCCCGGTGTTTGTTCCGAGCATCCGGCGAGGAGCGTGAGCGCCGTCAGTACGGCTGCGGTATGGAACAGGCGGCTTCGCTTCGTCATGCGCTGAGTCCTCCTGTTTTTCCGCTGAGAGAAGAAATGTTGTTTTCTTCCCCGGTTTGCTTCGCGTTCGTGGCGTCGGCGAGCTTTTGAATGTAGTTCTCGACGTAGTTGAGCATCGAGTCGTGTTGGCCGTTGAGCAGGTTGAGCGAATCGCGGGCCTGCTGCAGGTAGCTTTGGCTTTCCTGGTCGCCCGCAAGCTGGGTGAGGCTGGAGAGAGCGGCCTGGATGATGCTTTGTTTCTGCGCGAGGCTGGCCTGGCGGTCCTTCCACATGCCCAGTACCGTGTTCATCTCTTCCGCGCTGGGGAATTCGAAACCGCCGGAGGCGCCGGGGGCGGCCGCCTTGGCGGCTTCGGTCACGGCGAGGCCTGCCACGGCCCCGGCGACGGGACTGCCCCAGACGGCGGCCGCGGCCGCCGCGGCGGCGCCGACGGCCGCGCTGTCTGCCTCGTTCAAAGCTGCCTCCCCAGTGGCCGACGATGACGGTGACCCTCTGACGTTGCAGCTTAGCGGACAGTTCCGACAAACAGGGGCGGCAGGAAGATCCCCCATCCTCGCCGCTACCGGAGACAATGGGGGAATGGACGAGCGAGATCCCCTGGCCGGGTTCGTCGGGTTCGCGACGGCTTTGCGGGAGGCCGGGGTGGCGGCGGGGCCGCAGCGGGTGCAGGCGTATCTGGACGCCCTCCAACGGGTCGACCTCGCCGACGCCGGGCAGCTGTACTGGGCCGGGCGGGTGACATTGTGCGGGGAGCCGGACGACCTTTCCCGGTATGACGACGCTTTCGCGCAGTGGTTCGCGGCGGAGCCCCCGGCGCCGAAGCCGGTGACGGTGGCCCGGCCGAAGCAGGCGCGGATGGCCGCGCTGTCGGAGGAGCGGCCCGAGGGGGGCGAGGGCGAGGCGAAGGCGGACGAGTTGCGCGTCGCCGCGACGGACACGGAAGTGTTGCGGCACCGGGATCTCGCGGAGCTGACCGCCGCCGAGCGGCGGCATCTGCGCGAGTTGTTCGCGGTGTTGCGCCCGCTCCCGCCGACCCGCGCCTCGTTGCGGCGCCGCCCCGCCACACGCGGGTCGCTCGACGCTTCGCGGACGTTGCGCCGGATGCTCGCCGGCGGGGGGGAGCCGGTCGACCTCGCCTATCAGCGGCGTTCCACGAGGCCGCGTCGCGTGGTGTTCCTGATCGACGTGTCCGGATCGATGAGCCCGTACGCCGATTCCCTCCTCCGCTTCGCGCACGTGGTCGTGCGCAGCGCGCCCGCCGATGTCGAGGTGTTCACCCTGGGTACCCGCCTGACGCGGGTGTCGCGGCAGCTGCGGCAGCGCGATCCGGAGCGCGCGATGCTCTCCGCCGGGCAGGCGGTGGCGGACTACGCGGGGGGCACCCGGCTCGGCGAGACGCTGCGCGTCTTCCTGGATCGGTGGGGGCAACGGGGAATCGCACGGCGTGCCGTGGTCGTTGTCTTCTCCGACGGCTGGGAGCGGGGTGATCCTTCGCTCCTGGGCGAGCAGTTGGCCAGAATGCGCCGCCTGGCGCACGCTGTGCTGTGGATCAACCCCCACGCGGGACGCGAGGGCTACGCCCCGGTGCAATCCGGGATCGCCGCCGCGCTCCCGCACCTCGACCGCCTGCTGGCCGGGCACAGCCTGGCCACCCTGGAACGACTGCTGGTGGAGATACGCGATGCATGACGTAATGGACGAACTCTCCAAGCGCTGGGCCGAGGGCGAGGTGATCGGCCTGGCGACGGTGGTCTCCACGTTCTCGTCGGCACCCCGGTCGCCCGGGGCCTCGATGCTGGTGACGCAGGGCGGTGAGGCCATCGGCAGCGTGTCCGGCGGCTGCGTGGAAGGCGCCGTCTACGAACTCGCGCAGGAGGTGATCGCCGACGGCAAGCCGGTACTGCAGCGTTACGGCGTGAGCGACGACGACGCCTTCGCCGTCGGGCTGACCTGCGGCGGGATCATCGACATCTACGTGGAGCGGGTGGACAAGGAAAGCCTGCCCGAACTCGGTGAGGTGGTCGAGTCGGTGCATCGCGGCGAGCCGGTCGCGGTGGTGACGGTGATCGAGCACGCCGACCCGGATCGCGCGGGCCGCCACATGATCATCTGGTCGGACCGGGTGCGGGGCAGCCTCGGTTCGGAGCGGATCGACGACGCCGTCGTGGACGACGCCAGGGGCCTGCTGGCCACCGGCCGCACCGCGACCCTGCACTACGGCCTCGAAGGCGAGCGGCGCGGCGAGGGCATGAGCGTGTTCGTCAACTCCTTCGAGCCGCCGCCCCGGATGCTCGTGTTCGGCGCGATCGACTTCGCCGCCGCGATGGCGCGCATGGGTTCCTTCCTGGGCTTCCAGGTGACGGTGTGCGACGCGCGCCCGGTGTTCGCCACCGCGAGCCGGTTCCCGTTCGCCGACGAGGTGGTGGTCGACTGGCCGCACCGCTACCTCAAGGCCGAGGCGGAGGCGGGCCGCATCGACCGCCGCACCGCCATCGCGGTGCTCACGCACGACCCGAAGTTCGACGTGCCGCTGCTGGAGGTCGCGTTGCGGCTCGACGTCGGCTACATCGGTGCGATGGGTTCGCGCCGGACCCACGAGGACCGGCTGGCGCGCCTGCGCGAGGC
This sequence comes from Amycolatopsis cynarae, assembly GCF_026802195.1. NCBI lineage: Bacteria > Bacillati > Actinomycetota > Actinomycetes > Pseudonocardiales > Pseudonocardiaceae > Amycolatopsis > Amycolatopsis cynarae. Next base: position 914,555 of record NZ_CP113836.1, read on the forward strand.
GGGCATGACCGAGGAGGAACTCGCGCGGCTGTCCTCGCCGATCGGGCTGGATCTCGGCGCGCGGACACCGGAGGAGACCGCGGTGTCGATCGCGGCCGAGATCATCGCGCTGCGCTGGGGTGGTGGTGGCCGTCGCCTGGCGGAGCTGTCGGGCCGGATCCACGGCTGAGCACGCCGATGCGCACGACGGAGGGCGCGAGCCGTTCCGCCTGGTAGGCCACGATCTTGTGGTGGCCGTCGAGCACGAGGTCGCGCGCGCGGCCGCCGGGCCGCAACAGCACCGCGACCGGGCGCAGCCCGGACCGGATCGCCCGCCGGTAGTAGGCGACCCGGCCGTCTTCGGCCCGCGGCCAGTCGCCGCCGGTGGCCACCAGGCGCCGGTCGTCGAACAGCGGTTCCGGTCCGGCGAGTTCGTAGTGCCCGCTGGAGAGCAGGCGGAGCAGCGGCCCCAGCGTTTCGCCCAGCGGACGGCGCAGCTGCCCGGTGGCCAGCGCGATCCTCAGGCTCTCGGTCAGCGCCGGGATCCGCAGGGTTTTTCCTTGCGTTTCACCGGTCTCGATGAGCCCGGTGCCGTCGCTGACGGTGACTCGTTCCACATGCCTGTGACGGCCGCAAAAATCGTGTGGTTCCCTTTTTCACGGCGGACTCCGCATTCGCGGAGTATTTTACTGGAATAAACCGCATCTGCGGATCGGCCGCGCGAGTTTCACCCGGGCAGGACTTGTCCGATCGCGACAGAAGTAGCACGCTCCCTTGTGAAGCCGATCACCCAGCTCCCACCACACTGGAGGGCTCATGCGAATCACCGTCACCGTTGACGGAGCCCAGTACACCGACGAGGTCGAACCCCGCACACTGCTCGTGCACTACCTGAGGGAGACGCTCGGGAAAGTCGGTACCGTAATCGGCTGCGACACCAGCAACTGCGGTGCGTGCACGGTCCACCTGAACGGGCGCAGCGTCAAATCCTGTTCGGTGCTCGCGGTGCAGGCCGACGGAGGTGAGGTCACCACCGTCGAAGGGCTCGCGCGCGAGGGCCAGTTGCACCCGGTGCAACAGGCCTTTCACGACAACCACGCCCTGCAGTGCGGCTACTGCACGCCGGGCATGATCATGCAGTCGATCGACCTGCTGGCCGACAATCCCGACCCGGACGAGAAGGCCGTGCGCGAGGGCCTGGAGGGCAACCTCTGCCGTTGCACCGGTTACCAGAACATCGTGCGGGCCGTGCAGGACGCCGCCCGGCACATGAGCCCCGGCGCGGGCCCGGAGGCCGAGCGGATCAGCGACGTCCCCAGCGCGATCGCGGGCGGGGGCGAGTGACGTGACCGCGACCATCGAACCGGAGGTCGGCAAGGCGCGCACCCGCAAGGAGGATGCGCGGCTGATCACCGGCCGCACCCGCTGGACCGACAACACCGTCCTGCCCGGTCTGCTGCACCTCGCCGTGCTGCGCAGCCCGTTCGCGCACGCCAGGATCAACGGCATCGACACCTCGGAGGCGAAGACCAGGCCCGGGGTGATCGCCGTCTACACCGCCGCCGACCTCGACCCCGAGGGCGCGATCGGCATGCCCTGCGCCTGGCCGGTCACCCCCGACATGAAGCACCCGCGCCGTCCGGTGCTGGCCGCCGACCGGGTCAACTTCGCCGGGGAGGGTGTCGCCGTGGTGGTGGCGCGCACCGCCGCGCAGGCCCGGGACGCGCTCGAAGCGATCGACGTCGACTACGAGGAACTGCCCGTCGTCCTCGGCCTGGAGAACGCGCTCGCCGAGGGCGCGCCCCTGGTCCACGAGGAACTCGGCACCAACCGCAACGCGCTGTGGGTGTTCGACTCCGGCGAGGCGGGCACCGGAGGCAGCGTCGAGCAGGCCATTTCCGACGCCGAAGTGGTCGTCAAGCGGCGCTTCCGCCAGCAGCGGCTCATCCCGGCGTTCATGGAGCCCCGCTCCTGCGTCGTGGACCCGACGGGCCAGCAGATCGTGATGTGGTCGGCCACCCAGGTGCCGCACATCCTCAAGACGATGGCGGCGCTGACGCTGGGCATCCCCGAGCACAAGCTGCGCGTGATCGCCCCCGACGTCGGGGGCGGCTTCGGCGGCAAGATCGCGGTGCTGCCGGAAGAGGCGATGACCCTGCTCATCGCGCAGAAGCTCGGCAAGCCGGTGAAGTGGACCGAGACCCGTTCGGAGACCATGCTCACCGCGCACCACGGGCGTGACCAGATCCAGGACATCACCATCACGGCCAAACGGGACGGCACGGTCACCGGCCTCAAGGTCGAACTGCTCGCCGACATGGGCGCCTACCTCGGCCTGGTCGGGCCCGGGGTGCCGATCCTGGGCGCGTTCATGTTCAACGCGATCTACAAGTTCCCGGCCTACCACTTCGCCTGCACCAACGTGTTCACCAACACCACCCTGACCGACGCCTACCGGGGCGCCGGGCGGCCGGAGGCCACCTTCGGCATCGAGCGGATCATGGACGAGCTCGCCGCCGAACTCGGCATGGACCCGTTGGAGCTGCGCGAAAAGAACTGGATCAAGCACGAGGAGTTCCCGTACACCACGGTCGCGGGCCTGACCTACGACTCGGGGAACTACGAGGCCGCGACCCAGAAGGCACTCGAACTCTTCGACTACGAGGGCCTGCGCCGGGAACAGCGGGAACGCCGCGAACGCAAGGACCCGATCCAGCTGGGCATCGGCATCTCGACGTTCACCGAGATGTGCGGTCTCGCGCCGTCGCGGGTCCTCGGCTCCCTCGACTACGGCGCGGGCGGCTGGGAAGCGGCCTCGGTGCGCATGCTGCCCACCGGCAAGGTCGAGGTGATCACCGGAGCCTCCGCGCACGGCCAGGGCCACGAGACGGCGTGGAGCCAGATCGTGGCCGACCAGCTGGGCGTGGCCTTCGAGGACGTGGAGGTGATCCACGGCGACACGCAGTCCTCGCCGAAGGGCCTGGACACCTACGGTTCGCGTTCGCTCGCGGTGGGCGGGATCGCCGTGGTCAAGGCGGCGGAGAAGGTGGTCGCCAAGGCCCGCACGATCGCCGCGCACCTGATGGAGTGCTCGCCGGACGACCTGGAGTTCGCGCACGGCAAGTTCACGGTGCGGGGCACCGACAAGGCCACCACCATCCAGGACGTCGTGTTCGCGACCTTCATGGCGCACAACCTGCCGGACGGCGTGGAGCCCTCGCTCGACTCCGACGCGGTCTACGACCCGGAGAACTTCTCGTTCCCGCACGGGACGCACCTGTGCGCGGCCGAGGTGGACACCGAGACGGGCCGGGTCACGCTGCGGAAGTACGTCTGCGTGGACGACGTCGGCGCGGTGGTCAACCCGCTCATCGTCGAAGGCCAGATCCACGGCGGGCTCGCCCAGGGCATCGCACAGGCGCTGTACGAGGAGGCGGTGTTCGACGAGAGCGGCACCCTGACCACGGGCACCTTCGCCGACTACCTGCTCCCCTCGGCGATGGACCTGCCCAGCTTCGTCACCGATCGCACGGAAACCCCGGCCACCAGCAACCCGCTGGGCGTCAAGGGGGTCGGCGAGGCCGGCACGATCGCCTCCACCCCGGCGGTGGTCAACGCCGTGGTCGACGCGGTGCGGCCGTTCGGGGTGAACGACATCGAGATGCCCTGCTCGCCGATGCGGGTGTGGGCGGCGATCCACCGCGGTCAGCGCGCCGCCGGTGACGTCACCGGTCCCGGTGGCGGTTTGGGTTCGATCGACGCTTCTGGAGGTGCCCAGTGATTCCCGCGGCCTTCGACTACGCCGCGCCCACCACCGTGGACGAGGCCGTGCGGGCGCTGTCCGAAGCCGGTGAGGACGCGAAGGTGCTGGCGGGCGGGCAGAGCCTGCTGCCGGTGCTGAGGATGCGCCTCGCGGCGCCGTCCGTGGTGATCGACCTCGGCCGGATTCCCGAGCTGCGCGGGATCCGCGACGACGGCGACGCCCTCGTCATCGGGGCCATGACCACGCACTACGACGTGCAGCGCGACCAGTTGGTCGCCGAGCACGCCGCGCTGCTGGCCAGGGCCACCGACACGGTGGCCGACCCGCAGGTCCGCCACCGCGGCACCTTCGGCGGTTCGCTGGCGCACGCCGATCCGGCGGGCGACCTGCTGGCCCCGGCGCTGGCGCTCGACGCGGAAATGGTGATCGCCGGGCCGGGCGGCAGGCGCACGGTGCCCGCGGCCGAGTTCTTCCAGGACTTCTTCACCACCTCGCTGGAGGCGAACGAAATCCTGGTCGAGGTCCGGGTGCCCAAGCACACCGGCTGGCGGGCGCACTACGAGAAGTTCAACCGGGTCGCCCAGGCCTGGTCCATGGTGGCGGTGGCGGTCACCGTCCGGACCGAGGGCGACACCATCGCCGACGCCCGCATCGCGCTGACGAACATGGCCGCCACCCCGGTGCGCGCCACCGCCGTGGAACAGGCCCTGATCGGGCGGAAGGCCGAGGCGGAGACGATTCGCGCGGCCGCCGCGCACGCTGCGGAGGGCACGAGCCCGACCCCTGACGGCAACGCGGACGTCGAATATCGGCAAGAATTGGCACGGGTACTGACGGGCCGGGCCGTCTCGGCCGTGGTAAGCGCCTAGCCAAGGGGCGCGGGAGGCCACCGCCGCCACAGGAAGCGGTGGCCTCCGGCGCCAAAGCGACAGAAGGGAGTCGGGCCGTGCGGCTTGACCATGAATTCACTGTTCCGGCGCCGCCCGCGCAGGTGTGGAAGGCCGTCACCGATCCGGAAAGCGTCGCGCCGTGCATGCCGGGGGCCACGTTGACGAAGGTCGATGGCGAGACCTTCACCGGCACGGTGAAGGTCAAGCTGGGGCCGATCTCCCTGCTGTACAAGGGTTCCGGCGAGTTCCTGGAGACCGACGAGCAGGCACGCAAGATCGTCATCAAGGCCTCGGGCAAGGACACTCGCGGCGCGGGCACCGCGGCCGCGACGGTCACCGTGACGCTGACCGAGGAGGGCGGCGCCACCAAGGGCACGGTCGCCACCGACCTCAACGTGACCGGGCGCCCGGCGCAGTTCGGCCGGGGCATGATCTCCGAGGTCGGCGGCAAGATCCTCGACCAGTTCGCGGCGAACCTGGCGGAGAAGCTGACGGCTCCCGCTCCCGCGGCGGCGGAGGCCGCGGCGGCGCCGGAAGCCGCCGCCAAGCCGGGCGAGGAGGCCAAGCCGAAGCTGGAGGCCGTCCCGCCCGCGCCGCAGAAGGAAGCCGAGGCGATCGACCTGCTCGAATACGCCGGCTCTTCGGTGGCGAAGCGGCTGGGCCCGGTGCTCGCCGGGGTGGCCGTGCTGCTGGCGATCATCGCGATCGTCCGCGCCATCCGCCGTCGCTGACCCCTGGGCGTTGTGCCGTGAAGGGTCCCTTCACAGTCGAATCGACCGTGAAGGGGCCCTTCACGGCTCGTCCCAGCGCCCTGGGAAGGGGTGAGGGGTCGCGGGGGTTGTAGGGGGTGTGCGCAGCGAGACGGATGTGGTGGTGATCGGTGCGGGGCAGGCCGGGTTGTCGGCCGCGTATCACCTGCGCCGGGCCGGTTTCTCCTCTTTTCCCGACGGCGGCGGTTTCGTCGTGCTCGACCACGCGAAGCGCCCCGGCGGGGCCTGGCAGTACCGCTGGCCGTCACTGCGGATGAACAAGGTGCACCGGCTGCACGACCTTCCCGGACTGGAGCTGGGCACGGCCGATCCGGACCGGCCCGCCGCCGAGGTCGTGCCGGAGTACTTCGGGCGGTTCGAACGTGCCTACCGGTTGCCGGTGCTGCGTCCGGTCGACGTGCTGTCCGTGCGGCGCGAAGCGGACCGCCTGCTGGTGGAGAGCGCGACGGACGCGTGGGCGGCCCGCGCGGTGATCAACGCGACCGGCACCTGGGACCGGCCGTTCTGGCCGCACTACCCGGGGCAGGAGACGTTCGCCGGGCGGCAGCTGCACACGGCGGACTACCAGGGGGCGGAGGAGTTCCGCGGCCTGCACGTGATCGTGGTCGGGGGCGGCTCCTCGGCCGTGCAGCAGTTGATGGAGATCGCCGAGGTCGCCGCGGGCACGACCTGGGTCACGCGCAGGCCCCCCGAGTTCTTCGACCACGACTTCACGCCCGAGTACGGACGCGAGGTGGTCGCCGAGGTGGACCGCCGGGTGCGGGCGGGCCTGCCGCCGCGAAGCGTGGTGAGCGTGACCGGACTGGCGCTGACTCCCGAGGTCCGGGCGGCCCGCGAGCGGGGAATCCTCGACCGCAGGCCGATGTTCGCGCGGATCACGCCCACCGGCGTGACCTGGCCCGACGGCACCGCGCAGCGGGCGGACGTGATCCTGTGGGCCACCGGTTTCCGGGCGGCCCTCGACCACCTCGCGCCGCTGCACCTGCGTGCCCCGGGCGGCGGGATCCGGATGGACGGCACCCGCGTCGTCGCCGAACCGCGGCTGCACCTCGTCGGCTACGGCCCTTCGGCGAGCACGGTCGGCGCCAACCGCGCGGGCCGGGACGCCGTGCGGGAGATCCAGCGGCTGCTGGCCGCGGAGGAGGCGTGACGGATGCGCCCTGGCGTCAAGCCAGGTCGGGGTGGCGGTCGCGGACGGGGCTGACGGTTTCCAGCGCCGCCCCCAGCCGAAGGATGGCGTCCTCGTCGTACCAGCGGGAAACGAGCTGGACGCCGATGGGCAGGTTGTCGCCGCTGACGCCGAACGGCAACGACAGGGCGGGCAGGCCGGTGAGGTTGAACGGGACGGTCGCCCGCATGATGCCGCGGGCCGGGACGGTCACGTCGCCGACGCGGAACTTCGACCGGGCATGCGGTGGCGCGGGAATGGGGCAGACCGGACACAGCAGGACGTCGTAGTGCTCGAAGTACCCGGCGAACAGGGAGCCGAGCGCGTCCACCTGGTGCTGCGCCGCGACGTAGTCGGCGAGGGCCACCTCGGGCGCGTCGATCGTCCGCTGGATGACCGGGTGCAGTGCGGACTCGCAGCCCGCGGCGACCTGCCGGAAGTACGGCACCACTTCGGCGGTGAACAGCACCGCGCTCAACGTGGTGGCGTCGACCGCCTCCAGACCGGCGAGCGGGGCGGGCTCGACCGTGCAGCCCAGCTCCCGGAGCGCGTCGGCCGCGGCGACGACGGTGGCGGTCACCTCGGGATCAACCGGGCCGAACGCGGGTTCGCACGCCCAGCCCACCCGCAACCCCGCCGGGTCCCGCGGTCCGTCGCCGGACGGCGGCGAGTGCCGCACGTGGCCGTCGACGCCGTCGGGCCCGGCGAGGATCCCCAGCGAGGTCGCGAGGTCCCGCACGCTGCGCGCCATCGGGCCGACATGCCAGTAGCGGCCGGGAACCTCGGGCCAATGGCCGGTGATCGGTATCCGTCCCCGGGTCGCCTTCAGCGCGACGATGCCCGTGTCGTGGGCGGGGCCGCGCACCGAGATGGCCACGTCGCTGCCCAACCCCAGCGGAGACATCCCCGCGGCGATCGCGGCCGATTCGCCACCGCTGGAACCACCCGGGGTGCGCTCGCCGTCCCACGGATTGAGCGAGCGGCCGACGATCAGGTTGTCGGTTTCGGTCCAGTAGGAGAATTCCGGCAGATTCGTCTTGGCGAGCGGGATCGCGCCCGCCGCCCGCAGCCGGGCCACCGCGGTCGCGTCCGAGGCGGCGACACGATCCCGGAACAGGGCGGAGCCGCGAGTGCTCACCGCCCCCGCCACGTCCAGCGAATCCTTGACGGTGAACGGCACACCGTGTAGCGGGCCCAGCGCGTGACCGGCGGCCACGGCCTCGTCCGCCGCGCGGGCCGCCGCGAGCCCCTGCTCGGCGAGCACCGTGACCACGGCGTTCACCCGCGGATTGACCGTTTCGATGCGGTCAAGGCACGCCCGCATCACCTCCGTCGCGGACAGCTGTCGCGCGCGGATCAGCCCCGCCAGCGCGGTCGCATCCAGCCGGTGGATCTCGTCCTCGCCCATCGTGCGCCTCTCTCGTGAACCCTCGTCAAGATCACGCTACGCGGTCGGGCCCCTGGTCAGCGCGTCCATGAGGAGGTCGATGAGCCGCCGGGCCTGCGCTCTGCTGGTGCGCTGCGCGGAACCGGCGATGCCACCGGTGAGGAGGAGCACGTCTTCGGAGGTGACGTCGGTCCGCAGGCTGCCGTCCCGGGCACCGGCGTCGTGTCGGCCTCGGGCACGCCCCGGGAGCTTCGTGACTACTTCAACCGTTGGCGGATGCGTTGCCGTGCCCAGAGCGCCGAGACCGTGGGCACGATCGCGGGGCGTTCATCGCGGCCGGAGGCTCAGGAACCAGCCACGTTTGTGGGCGCGGTCCAGCCGGTAGCTCGGATCCACTCGACCAGGTCCAGGGTGGCCGGCTCGATCGAGCGCACCACCGCGAGGTCCGAAGGGTACTCCGCCGCCTCCGCGAACTGGCGGAACATCGCCTTGTCGAGGTCGTTGGGAAGCACGCTCAACGGGAGGGCCTCGTACCGTGCCGGGAGCCCGGCGCGCGCGCCGAACGCCGCGGCGATCTGGGGGCCCGTCAGCTCGTCGCCGACGAGCTCGACGGCTCCGCCGGGCGCCTCCGCGGTGTCGAGCAGGAGCGCGGCGGCGACCCGGCCGATGTCCCTGACCGAGATCATCTTCAGGGCGACGTCCTCCGGCAGCGGCAGCCTCAGCACGATCTCCCCATGCTCCAGGCTCGGTGCCATCACGCTCGCGAAGTTCTCCATGAAGGCGGTCGCGCGAACCATCGCGGCCCTGAGGCCCGACTTCCTCAGGTGCTCCTCGATCGAGTGCTTCGAATCGTGGTGCGGCACACCCGACTCCCGGTCCGCTCCGAAGACCGAGTTGAACACGACGTGCGGGACGCCCGCCTCGACCGCTGCGTCGACGAGCGCGGTACCGATGCGGATCTCCGCCTCGACCTCTTCGAGGCTGTTCGCCTCCGGGGTCATGAAGTAGAACCCCTCGACCGTCGCCAGCGCGGCGGCCAGCGACGCCGGGTCGTCCGCCCGGATGGCCGCCAGCTCGACGCCGCGGGCGGCCAGCGCCTGAGCCCGGTCGGACTGCGGGTTGCGGACCAAAGCCCGCACCCGCGCCTTGTGGTCCAGCAGTGCGTCGACCACCGCCCCGCCCTGTTGCCCCGTCGCGCCGAAGACCGCGATCGTGCCGGTCGTCTGTGTGGTCATCGCTGCCACCCTTCATTAGTTCATGGCATGAACTAAACTAGTTCATGCCATGAACGTCGTCAAGGTGCGGGTGTAGCGAGACCTCACGGTGTGATGGGTTGGTTCGAGGTGGGCGAAGAGAGGTCCGAGGTGTCCACGATGGCGGTGGCCACGCGCTCGAAGTCGCGCTGGTCGTCGGCGTCGAGGTTCCTCGCGATCTCGGGCAGGCGCTTGGCGACCTCCGCGTAAACGGCCTCGGCGAGCACCTTCCCCGTGGGCGTCGCACTGAGCATGACGACCCGTCGGTCCTGCGCCGAGCTTGCCCGGCCGACCAACTCGCGCCGCGCGGTGCGATCGACCAGCTGGCTCAATGCGTTCTTGGTCATACCCAACGACGCGGCGAGGTCAGCCATCTGCCGCGGCTCGTTCCTGACTGCGCAGAGCAGCGTGGCCTGCGAGGGGGTCAGGTCGAACTCGGCGCAGATCTGCGCGTACTTGCGTTGAATCACAACCGAGAGCCAGAAGAGCTTGTCGCCATAGTCCACGCCGACCTCCCCGGTCCGATGACGAACGATCAGCCTACTCGTCGCGGGCCGGCAGACCACGCCACTCATCAGTAGATGCACGCCTCTGCGAGACCGGCCTGGCACTCCTACCCCAACCACTTTGATCGACTTACCCTGTCCCTTCACCCTCAGGTGGCGCCTCCACCGGCGCGCGACGAGCCATGTCACTTCTGTGCCGCGTCGAGGGTGGGGTAGTCGGTGTATCCGGTGTGGTCGCCGCCGTAGAAGGTGGCCGGGTCGGCCGCGTTCAGCGGGGCGTTCGCCTGGAGGCGGGCCGGCAGGTCCGGGTTGGCCAGAGCGGCCGCGGCGACGGTGACGACCTCGGCCAGCCCGGCGTCGAGGTCGGCGATCCGGGCATCGAGGGGAGCGCCGACGCGGTTGAGGAGCAGGGCCGTAGGCCATTCGCGGCGCAGCCTCGCGACGAGGTCTTCGTCTCCGGCGTGGATCACGTGCAGGTAGGCCGGGTTCAATGGGGCCAGGGCGGCGAGCAGGGCCGGGTATACCTGGTGCGTGTCGTGAGGGTCAGCCGCGAGGTCTCCGACTTCGGCGTCCACCTCACCCTGGTCGAGCCCGGCGGCCCGCACCGGCTTCGCGTCGGCCCTGCGCTACACCGACCCGCCCGTCCGGCTCAGCCTCGGCGCCGACACCTACGAAGCCGTCCGCGCCGCGCTCACCGAACGTCTACTCGCACTCGAAAACCAGAAAGACCTCGCGGCCTCTGTCGCCTTCTCCCAGTGAGGCCCTCAGAGCGGCAGGGAGAACACGCGACGGGCGTTGCCGCCGAGGAAGCACTCCTTCGCTTCGGGGCCGAGCCGGAGTTCATCGAGTTTTTTCAGGCACTGCGCGGGCGTGAGCATCGGGTAGTTGCTGCCGAACAACACCCGGGTGCGCCCGCGCCCCCGCAGGAACTCGACGAGTTCGGCGGGCAGCCGGTGCACGGCGTAGGCGGAGGTGTCCACGTAGAAGTTCGGGTATTTCGTCGCCAGGGACAGCACTTCCGGCAACCACGGGTACCCCACGTGCCCGCCGACCACCACCAGTTGGGGGAAGTCGAGCAGCACCTCGTCCAGGTAGGGGATCGGCCGTCCCGGTTCGGACGGGCAGAGCGGGCCGGTGTGCCCGATCTGCGTGCAGAACGGCACGTCCTCCTCGACGCAGGCGACGTAGACCGGGTAGTAGCGCCGGTCGTTCGGGGGCAGGTTCCACAGCCAGGGGACCACGCGCACGCCGACGAAGCCGAGGTCCCGCACGCACCGGCGGATCTCCCGTACCGCGCCGACCGGATCGGTCAGGTCCACGGTGGCGATCCCGGCGAACCGGTCCGGGTGCCGTTCGACGAGCGCGGCGACCTCGTCGTTGGAGATCAGCACGCCGTGGGGGGAGTGCCAGGCCGACAGCAGCCCCAGGCGCACGCCCGCGGCGTCCATCGCGTCGAGGGTCTCGGCGGTGGTGGGTGCGAGCCGGGACATTCCGGTCCAGCGCACCAGCGTCTCCAGCCACGGTTGCGCCATGAACCGCGCGTTGGGCTGCTGCATCCACACGTCGATGATCTCGTCAGGCATCGGTTTCCCCTTCGCGCCGCGGCGGAGTCCGCGGGAAAAGCGTGGCCCGGCTTGACAGGGACGGTCAATGGATCAATAGTGAGCCTTTGAGGGGGTCGAGCGGCGCGCGGAAGGGTAACCGGATGACCGACCGGATCAGCACTGCCAGGGGCATGCTCACCGTCGACCGGCTGCGGGAACTGGCTGATTCCGGCGCGATCGACACCGTTCTCGTCGCGATGACCGACATGCAGGGCCGCCTCCAGGGCAAGAGGTGCGCGGCGCGGTACTTCCTCGAGGAGGTCGTGCCGCACGCGACCGAGGCCTGCAACTACCTGCTCGCCGTGGACGTGGACATGAACACCGTCGACGGTTTCGCGATGTCCTCCTGGGAGAAGGGCTACGGCGACTTCGTGCTCCGCCCCGACCTGGGCACCCTGCGCCTGCTGCCCTGGCATCCGGGGACCGCGCTGGTGCTCGCGGACGTGGAGTGGGTCGAGGGCGGGGCAGTGCCCGCGTCGCCGCGGCAGGTGCTGCGAGGCCAGGTCGACCGGCTCGCCGAGCGCGGCCTGACCGCGTACGTGGGCACCGAACTGGAGTTCATCGTCTTCGACGACAGCTACGAGCAGGCCTGGCGGCGCGGGTACCGCGAGCTCGCCCCGGCCAACCAGTACAACGTGGACTACTCGCTGCTGGGCACCGGTCGCCTCGAGCCGCTGCTGCGCCGGATCCGCAACGAGATGGCTGGTGCCGGGATGTACGTCGAGTCCGCCAAGGGCGAGTGCAACCCCGGGCAGCACGAGATCGCCTTCCGCTACACCGACGCGCTGTCCACTTGCGACAACCACAGCATCTACAAGACCGGGGCCAAGGAGATCGCCGCCCAGGAGGGCCGGAGCCTGACCTTCATGGCCAAGTACAACGAGCGCGAGGGCAACTCCTGCCACATCCACCTCAGCCTGCGCTCGGCCGAGGGCGAACCGGTGCTCGCCGGGGACGGCCCGCGCGGGTTCTCCCCGGTGATGGAGCACTTCCTGGCCGGGCAGCTGGCCTGCCTGCGCGAGCTGACCTACTTCTTCGCGCCGAACATCAACTCCTACAAGCGTTTCGCGGCGGGCAGCTTCGCGCCCACGGCGGTGGCCTGGGGCACGGACAACCGCACCTGCGCGCTGCGGGTGGTCGGGCACGGACCGTCGTTGCGGGTCGAAAACCGTGTTCCCGGCGGTGACGTGAACCCCTACCTCGCGGTGGCGGCGCTGGTGGCCGCCGGCCTGCACGGGATCGAGCACGAACTGCCGCTCGAACCCGAGTTCACCGGCAACGCCTACGCTTCGGGCAAACCGGCCGTGCCGTCGAACCTGCGGGACGCGGCCGCACTGCTGGCGAAGAGCGAGGTCGCCCGCACGGCCTTCGGCGACGAGGTCGTCGAGCACTATCTGAACTCCGCCCGCGTCGAACTCGCCGCGTTCGACGCGGCCGTCACCGATTGGGAGCGGATCCGTGGTTTCGAACGGCTCTGAGCCCACCCGGCGCGCCTCGCGGCCGGTGGTCGGTATCTCGACCTATGTGGAGCAGGCGCGCTGGGGTGTGTGGGACACCGGCGCCGCACTGGTGCCACGGTCCTATGTGGACTGCGTGGTGCGCGCGGGCGGCGTTCCGGTGCTGCTGCCCTCGGTCGGCACGGACACCTCGGCGCTGGCCGCCGTCGACGCGGTGGTGATCGCCGGGGGCGCCGACGTCGATCCCGCACGCTACGGCGAGACACCGCACGAGAAAACCGTCAGCCGCCCCGAACGGGATGCGTTCGAGTTCGCGCTGACGGCCGATGCCGTGGCGCGAGGACTGCCGGTGCTGGGCGTGTGCCGGGGCCTGCAGGTGCTCAACGTCGCGCTGGGCGGTTCGCTGACCCAGCACCTGCCCGAGAAGCTCGGGCACGCCGAGCACCAGCCGGGGCCCGGCGTCTACGGGCACAACCGGATCATGCTGGCCGCCGGCAGCCGGGCGGCCGCGATCCTCGGCACCCAGGCGAAGGGGCACTGCTACCACCATCAGGCCGTGGCGCGGCTCGGCACGGGGCTGCGGGCGGTGGGCTGGGCGGCGGACGGCACCATCGAGGCGGTGGAGCTGCCCGGCGAGCGGTTCGTGCTCGGGGTGCAGTGGCATCCGGAACAGGACGTGGAAGACGTACGGCTGTTCGCGGCGCTCCTGGAGGCCGCATGAGCGAGACTGGCGAAGCCCCCGCTCATGCGGGCCGACCGGGTGCGGGTGTCCCGCAAAACACTGGAGGCGGCATGAGCGAGGTCGCGACCAGAGCCGTGAGGGGTCGCCTCACGGCACCAACACACTGGAGGCGGTGTGAGTGAGCTTGTGACCACTGTGGACGTGGTCAACCCGGCGACCGAGGAGGTCCTCACCTCGGTGCCGCTGGCTTCGCTGGAGGAGACCGACGAGGCGATCGCGCGGGCGCAGGCGGCCCTGCCCGCATGGCGCGCCGTCGCCCCCGGCGACCGCGCGCGGTTGCTGCGGGCCTTCGCCGAGGCGGTGGACGCGGACCGGGAGCACCTGGCCCGGCTGGAGGTGCGCAACTCCGGGCACACGATCTCCAACGCCCGCTGGGAGGCGGGCAACGTCCGTGACGTGCTGCACTACTACGCGGCGGCGCCCGAACGGCTGCTCGGCAGCCAGATCCCGGTACCGGGCGGGGTGAACGTCACGTTCCACGAACCGCTCGGCGTGGTGGGGATCATCGTGCCGTGGAACTTCCCGCTGCCGATCGCGGCCTGGGGGTTCGCCCCCGCGCTGGCCGCCGGGAACACCGTGGTGCTGAAACCGGCCGAGTCGACCCCGCTGACCGCGCTTCGGCTGGCGGAACTGGCGCGGCAGGCCGGCCTGCCCGAGGACGTGTTCCAGGTGCTGCCGGGGGCGGGGCCCGTGGTGGGGCAGCGGTTCGTGACCCATCCCGCGGTGCGCAAGGTCGTGTTCACCGGCTCCACCGCGGTGGGCAAGCGGATCATGGCGGGCTGCGCGGAGCAGGTGAAGCGGGTCACCCTCGAACTCGGCGGCAAGAGCGCGAACATCGTCTTCGCCGACGCGGACCTGGAGAGGGCCGCGGCGACCGCGCCCTACGGCGTGTTCGACAACGCGGGCCAGGACTGCTGCGCCCGGTCCCGCATCCTGGTGGAACGGCCGGTTTACGACCGGTTCCTGGAGCTGCTGGAACCGGCGGTGCGCGGGGTGGTGGTCGGCGACCCGGCCGACGAGCGCACCGAGATGGGCCCGCTGATCTCCGCGGCGCACCGGGCGAAGGTGGCCTCCTACGTCACGGACGGCACGAGGGTCGCCTTCCGGGGGAGCGCCCCGGACGGTCCCGGTTTCTGGTTCCCGCCCACCGTGGTGCTGCCGGAGTCCCCGACCGATCCGCTGGTCACCGACGAGATCTTCGGCCCGGTGGTGGCGGTGGTGCCGTTCGACGGCGAGGCGGACGCGATCCGGCTGGCCAACGACACCGCCTACGGGCTGTCCGGGTCGATCTGGACCTCGGACGTGGGCCGGGCGTTGCGGGTCTCGCGGGGGGTCGAGGCGGGCAACCTGTCGGTCAACTCGCATTCTTCGGTGCGGTACTGGACGCCGTTCGGCGGGTTCAAGCAGTCCGGCCTCGGCCGGGAGCTCGGCCCGGCGGCGGCCGAGTCCTTCACCGAGACCAAGAACGTCTTCCTGAGCACGGAGGTATGAGGTCCATGCAGCGTTTCGACGGCCGCGTCGCGGTGATCACCGGCGGGGGCAGCGGCATCGGCCTGGCCACGGCCCGGCGGCTGGCGGGCGAGGGCGCCAAGGTGGTGATCGCCGACGTCGACGCGGTCGCGGGCAAGGCCGCCGCCGACGAGGTGGACGGCGAGTTCATCGCCACGGACGTGACGAGCGAGGCGCAGGTCCAGGCGCTGTTCGACACCACCGTGGCGCGGTTCGGCTCGCTGGACGTGGCGTTCAACAACGCCGGGATCTCCCCGCCCGAGGACGACTCGATCCTCACCACCGGCATCGAGGCCTGGCAGAAGGTGCAGCAGGTCAACCTCACCTCGGTCTACCTGTGCTGCCGGTACGCGATCCCCCACATGCAGCGCCAGGGCAAGGGTTCCATCGTCAACACCGCTTCCTTCGTGGCGGTGATGGGCGCGGCGACCTCGCAGATCTCCTACACCGCGTCGAAGGGCGGGGTGCTGGCCATGACCCGTGAACTGGGCGTGCAGTTCGCGCGGGAGGGCATCCGGGTGAACGCGCTGTGCCCGGGACCGGTCAACACGCCGCTGCTGCGGGAGCTGTTCGCCAAGGACCCGGAACGGGCCGCCCGCAGGCTGGTGCACGTGCCGCTGGGCCGGTTCGCCGAGCCGGAGGAGATCGCCGCCGCGGTGGCCTTCCTCGCCAGCGATGATGCGTCGTTCATCACGGCGTCGCAGTTCCTGGTGGACGGTGGGATCAGCGGCGCGTACGTTACCCCGCTGTAAGGGCGCTGTAGAGTGAAACCAGACAACTGAACACGGCCGACATGAGCCTGAGCGGGAGAGCCCCCGTCGCCACACGGGGCACCGAAGGAGCAACTTCCCCGCCAATCTCTCAGGTACCAGTTACCGCTCGGGCCAGGCCACTCTGGAAAGCAGGCGCAGCCGGTGCGCCTCACCCAAGGTGAAAGCCGCGCGAGCGGTGAAACTCTCAGGTGCCGATGACAGAGGGGGAGTTCCCAGCCGCGGGCGAGCGAGTCCGCGTCCGGTAGTGAGGAGCTCCCGTGTTGTTCGCCGACCGCCATATCGGACCGTCCGGGCACGAGCAGGCCAAGATGCTCGCCGAGTGCGGGTACTCGAGCCTCGACGCGCTCGTGGAGGCGGCCGTGCCCACGGCCATCCGCAACCCCCGCGAACTCGACCTGCCCGTGGCGGCCTCCGAGCAGGACGCACTCGCCGAGCTGCGGGCGCTCGCGGCCAAGAACCGGCCGATGACGCAGATGATCGGGCTGGGTTTCCACGACACGGTCACCCCCGCGGTGATCCGCCGCAACGTGCTGGAAAGCCCCGCCTGGTACACCGCCTACACGCCCTACCAGCCCGAGATCTCGCAGGGCAGGCTCGAAGCACTGCTCAACTTCCAGACCATGGTGTCCGACCTGACCGGCCTGGACACCGCGAACGCGTCGCTGCTGGACGAGTCCACCGCGGTGGCCGAGGCCGTGATGCTGATGCGGCGCGCCTCCAAGGCCAAGTCGCAGCGGGTGGTGCTGGACGCCGAATGCCTGCCGCAGACCATCGCGGTGGTGCGCACCCGTGCCGAGGCGGTCGGCATCGAGGTGGTGGTACGCGATCTGGCCACCGGCCTGCCCGAGGAGTTCTTCGGCGTGGTCGTGCAGTACCCCGGGGCCTCCGGTGTCCTGCGCGGCAAGGGTTTCTACGAGGCGATCGGGACCGTGGCCAGGGAGGCGGGCGCGCTCTACACCGTCGCCGCAGACCTGCTGGCCCTCACCCTGATCGAGGCGCCGGGCGAGTTCGGCGCCGACATCGCGGCCGGGACCACGCAGCGCTTCGGGGTGCCGCTCGGCTACGGCGGCCCGCACGCCGGGTACCTGGCCGTGCGGTCCGGCCTTCAGCGGTCGATGCCCGGCCGTCTCGTCGGGGTCTCGGTGGACGCCGACGGCGCCCCGGCCTACCGCCTGGCGCTGCAGACCCGGGAGCAGCACATCCGCCGCGAGAAGGCCACCTCCAACATCTGCACCGCCCAGGTGCTGCCCGCGGTGCTGGCCGCGATGTACGCGGTCTACCACGGCCCGGACGGACTGCGGGACATCGCCGCCCGCGTGCACTCCCTCGCCTCCGGGCTGGCGGCCGCGCTGCGGGACGGCGGGGTCGAGGTCGTCCACGAGAGCTTCTTCGACACGGTGCTGGTGCGGGTGCCCGGCCGTGCCGCCCGGCTGGTCGGCGACGCACGCCGCTTCGGCATCAACCTCGGCCTGGCCGACGAGGACCACATCCGCATCGCCTGCGACGAGGTCACCACGCTGGACGCACTGCGCCGGGTGCTGCTCGCCTTCGACCTGGAGGCCCACGCGGAGCCGGGCGCCCCGGCGCTGCCCGCCGGGCTGGCCCGCCGGTCGGAGTTCCTGACTCACGAGGTCTTCCACTCGCACCGCTCCGAGACCGCAATGCTGCGCTACCTGCGGCGACTGTCCGATCAGGACTACGCACTGGACCGCGGCATGATCCCCCTCGGCTCGTGCACCATGAAGCTCAACGCGACCGCGGAGATGGAGCCGATCACCTGGCCCGCCTTCGCCGGACTGCACCCGTTCGCCCCGGCCGAGGACGCCGCGGGCTACCGCGAGCTGATCGGCCAGCTGTGCGACTGGCTGGCCGAGGTCACCGGCTACCACAGCGTTTCGCTGCAGCCGAACGCCGGAAGCCAGGGCGAACTGGCCGGGCTGCTGGCGATCCGCGCCTACCACCGGGCCAACGGGCAGGCCGGGCGCACCGTCTGCCTGATCCCGTCCTCGGCGCACGGCACGAACGCCGCCTCCGCGGCGCTGGCCGGGATGCGCGTGGTGGTGGTCGCCTGCAACGACGACGGCGATGTCGACCTGGCCGATCTGCAGGCCAAAGTGGACGCCCACCGCGACAGCCTGGCCGCGATCATGGTCACCTACCCGTCCACCCACGGCGTGTACGAGAACGGCATCAACGAGATCGCCCGGATCGTGCACGAGGGCGGCGGCCAGGTCTATGTGGACGGTGCCAACCTCAACGCGCTGCTCGGGCTGGCGAAGCCGGGCGAGTTCGGCGGCGACGTGTCGCACCTGAACCTGCACAAGACGTTCTGCATCCCGCACGGCGGTGGCGGGCCGGGCGTGGGGCCGGTCGCGGTGCGCGAGCACCTCGCGCCGTACCTGCCGAACCACCCGCTGGACGAGGCGGCGGGCCCGGCCACCGGGGTCGGCCCGATCTCGGCCGCACCGTACGGTTCCGCGTCGATCCTGCCGATCTCGTGGGCCTACGTGCGGATGATGGGTGCCCCCGGGCTGACTTCGGCCACCAAGGTCGCGGTGCTGGCCGCGAACTACGTGGCCGCACGCCTGGCCCCGCACTACCCGGTGCTCTACACCGGGCGCAACGGCCTGGTCGCCCACGAGTGCATCCTGGACCTGCGCGCGCTCACCAAGCGCACCGGCGTGACCGTGGACGACGTCGCGAAGCGCCTTGTGGACTACGGGTTCCACGCGCCGACGATGTCCTTCCCGGTGGCGGGCACGCTGATGGTCGAGCCGACCGAGAGCGAGGACGTGGCCGAGATCGACCGGTTCTGCGACGCGATGATCGCCATCCGCCGCGAGATCGAGGAGATCGCCGAGGGCCGCTGGCCGGTGGAGCGCAGTCCGCTGCGCAACGCCCCGCACACCGCGGAAACGCTGACCTCGGACTGGGATCTGCCCTACGACCGGAAGCTGGCGGTGTACCCGCAGGGAGTCTCGCCCAAGGCGAAGTACTGGCCGCCGGTCCGCCGCATCGACGGCGCCTACGGCGACCGCAACCTCGTCTGCTCGTGCCCGCCGATCGAAGCCTACGGGAGCTGACCGATGCACACCGCACTCCATGGCGTCCACAAAGGACTCGGCGCGCTGTTCACCGACTTCGCGGGCTGGGAGATGCCGGTCCGGTACTCGAGCGAGCTCGCCGAGCACCGGGCCGTGCGTGAAGCCGCGGGCCTGTTCGACCTCTCGCACATGGGCGAGATCGAGCTGACCGGCCCGCAGGCGGCGCAGGCGCTGGACTACGCGCTGGTCGGCGCGCTGTCCGCGGTCAAGCCCGGCCGCGCCCGCTACACGATGATCTGCGCGCCCGACGGCGGCGTGCTGGACGACCTCGTGGTGTACCGGCTGGCCGAGGAGAGGTTCCTCGTCGTCGCCAACGCCGGCAACGCGCCCGCCGTCGCCGCCGAGCTCACCGCCCGTGCCTCCGGCTTCGATGCCGAGGTCACCGACCGTTCGGCCGAAACCGCGCTGGTCGCGGTGCAGGGCCCGCACTCCGCGGCGATCGTGGGCGCGGTGACCGGAGCCGATCTGGCGGAGCTGAAGTACTACGCGAGCATGCCCGCCCGGGTGCGGGAACACGAGGTGCTGCTGGCGCGCACCGGTTACACCGGCGAGGACGGCTTCGAACTGTACGTGCCCGCGGCCGAAGCCGCGGACCTGTGGCGGATCCTCAGCGAGGCCGGAGCGGCGCACGGGCTGCTGCCCGCCGGGCTGGCCTGCCGGGACACGCTGCGGCTGGAAGCCGGAATGCCCTTGTACGGCAACGAACTGAACCGCGAGCTGTCGCCGTTCGACGCCGGTCTCGGCCGCGTGGTGAAGTTCGACAAGCCCGGTGACTTCGTCGGCAGGGACGCGCTGGCGGGCCGGACCGAACCGGAGAAGATCCTGGTGGGCCTGCGCGGCAGCGGGCGGCGGGCGCCCCGGCACGGCTACCGCGTGCTGGACGGGGACCGCGAGATCGGGGAGATCACCAGCGGTGCGCTGTCCCCGACGCTGGGCCATCCGATCGCCATGGCCTACGTGCCCGCCGGTTACGGCGAGCCGGGGACGGGCCTGTCGGTGGACATCCGGGGCCGCATCGAACCGGTCGAGGTGGTTTCGATGCCGTTCTACCGCCGCGGCTGAAATGGCCATCAGCGTCTTCGACCTGTTCTCGATCGGGATCGGGCCGTCGAGTTCGCACACCGTCGGCCCGATGCGGGCGGCCTGCCTGTTCGTCGCGGCGCTGGCCGAAGAGGGACTGCTCGGGCGCACCACCCGCGTCCGGGTCGAACTGTTCGGCTCGCTGGGGGCGACCGGGCACGGCCACGGCAGCGACCGGGCCGTCCTTTTGGGACTGTCCGGTGAGCGGCCCGAGGACGTGGACACCGCTTCGGTGCCGGAAAAGGTCTCGCGGATAAGGGAAACCGGCCTGCTGCCCCTTCCCGGCGGCCCCGAGATCGCCTTCGACGAGCGGACCGATCTGGTGCTGCACCGGCGCCGGTCCCTGCCGGAGCACCCGAACGGCATGGTCTTCCGCGCGTTCGGGCCGGACCTGCTGGCCGAACGCACGTACTACTCGGTCGGCGGCGGTTTCGTCCGCGGCGAGCACGGGATCGCCGAGGACGACACGAAGCTGCCCCACCCCTTCTCCACCGGCGCCGAACTGCTCACGCTGTGCCGCGAAACCGGGCTGCCGATCAGCGAGATCATGCTGCGCAACGAGCTTTCCTGGCGCAGCCGCGACGAAATCAGGCAGGGCCTGCTGCACATCTGGGAGGTCATGGCCGGCTGCGTGCGCGAGGGCTGCGCGCGCGACGGCGTGCTGCCCGGCGGGCTGAAGGTACCCCGGCGGGCGAAGGCCCTGCACGCCAAGTTGCTCGCCGAGGAGGGCACCGAGGACTCGCTGTCCGCAATGGACTGGGTCAGCCTGTACGCGCTCGCGGTCAACGAGGAGAACGCCTCCGGGGGCCGCGTGGTGACGGCGCCGACGAACGGGGCCGCCGGGATCATCCCGGCGGTGCTGCACTACTACCGCCGTTTCGTCCGGGAGTCGAACGACGACGGGGTGGTCACCTTCCTGCTCACCGCCGGGGCGATCGGGTCGATCCTCAAGCAGACCGGCTCCATCTCGGGCGCGGAGGTGGGCTGCCAGGGAGAAGTGGGCTCCGCGTGCGCGATGGCCGCGGCGGGGCTGACCGAGGTGCTGGGCGGCACCCCCGCGCAGGTGGAGAACGCGGCGGAGATCGGGGTCGAGCACCATCTGGGGCTCACCTGCGATCCGGTCGGCGGGCTGGTGCAGATCCCGTGCATCGAACGCAACGCGGTCGGCGCGGCGAAGGCGATCCACGCGGCGCGCATGGCGCTGCGCGGCGACGGCGTCCACGTGGTGACCCTGGACAAGGCGATCAAGACCATGCGCGAGACCGGCGCGGACATGAAGGTCAAGTACAAGGAGACCGCGCGCGGCGGACTCGCCGTCAACGTGATCGAATGCTGACATGGAAAGCGGCGCGGGGGAGGCGTTGTTCCGGCCGGTGAGGGCCGGGAACGCGTTCGAGGAGACGGTCGAGCGCCTGCTGCAGGCCATCCGGCTCGGGGTCGTCGGTGCGGGTGAGCGGCTTCCCGCCGAACGGGAACTGGCCGAGAGGCTCGGCGTCAGCCGGGTCACGCTGCGGGAAGCGATCAGGGCGCTCGCCGACGCGGGGTACGTCGAATCGCGGCGGGGCCGCTACGGCGGCACCTTCGTCAACGAGACGCTGCCGGAGCCGCCGGAGGAGGAGAGCCTGCGGCTCACCGTGGCCGAACTCGAGGACACCCTGAGCCTGCGGCACGTGCTGGAGACCGGCGCCGCGGAACTGGCCGCGAGCCGCCCGCTCGATGCGGCCGGGCGCGAACACCTGACCGCGACGCTGGCCGAGGCCTCCGCCGCCGATCTCGCCGACTACCGGCGCCGGGACTCGCGCCTGCACCTGGCGATCGCCGAGGTGACCGGATCCGGCTCGCTCACCTCCGCGGTGGCGGACGTGCGGATGCGGGTGAACCGGCTGCTCGACCGGATCCCGCTGCTGGAGCCGAACCTCGAGCACTCCAACGTCCAGCACGACGCGATCGTCCGGGCGATCCTCGCCGGTGAGGCGGCGACCGCCCGCCAGGCCATGGCCGAACACCTGGAGGGCACGGAGTCCCTGCTCCGCGCCTTCCTCGCCTGAGCAGTCCCGGCCGGCCCGGGCCGTCCGGGCTCAGCGGCGGTGCCGGTGGCGCGGGAGGTCCAGGCTGAGCAACGCGTCGCGCAGCGCCGCGCGCAGGCGGCCCGCGTCCAGCGGGGCGAGTACCGTCGCCTCGCCCGGCGGCGGGACGAGCACCACCTGCCCGCCCTCGATGAACACGGTCAGCACCTGCCGTCTGCCGATCACGTCCCGGCAGGTGATGGACCACTCGTCCCGGATCGCCACCCTGAGCCGCCTCCCTCTCGCGTCGAGCGGACGACGATGCGACGGGCGGCGCTTGTTGTCGTGACGCCAGCGGCGGAAATCGCCGCGTGGCGGTACCGTGAGCCACGTCACTGGCGGAGGGAGACAGGGCATGCCGCAACCCCAGCGGATCGTGATCATCGGCGCCGGTCTCGGCGGTGCCTCGGCAGCGGCTGCGCTACGGGAAGGCGGTTACCCGGGTGAGGTCGTGGTGCTCGGCGGCGAGTCGCACCGGCCGTACGAGCTGCCCGCGCTGTCGAAGGGGCTTCTGCTCGGCGAAACCGACGAGCCCGACTGGGTGCGGGACGAGGACTTCTACCGGCAGCACGACATCGACCTGCGCCTCGGCACCGTCGCCACGCGCGTCGAACTGGGCGCCCGCCTGGTCCTCGACGGGCACGGCGGTGAGCATCGTTTCGACAAACTCCTGCTGGCCACCGGTTCCCGGCCCCGGATGCTCCCGGTGCCCGGGGCCGACCTGACCGGGGTGCACACGCTCCGCACCCTCGACGACGCCCTCACCCTGCGGTCCGAGTTCGCGCGAGTGAACCAGGTGGTGATCATCGGTGCGGGCTGGATCGGCACGGAAGTGGCGGCCGCGGCGCGCAAGCACGAGGTGGACGTGACCGTGGTCGACCGCCTGCCCGCGCCCCTGCTGCCGGTGCTCGGCCCGGAGATCGCGTCGGTGTTCCAGGACCTGCACACCCTGCACGGGGTGCGATGGCGCCTCGACAGCGGGATCACCGAGCTGACCGGCGGCCCGGACGGGGTGCACGGGGTGCGGCTGGCGGACGGCACCGAACTGCCCGCCGAACTGGTGCTGGTCGCGGTGGGCGTGAAACCCCGCGCCGACCTGGCGCACGCGGCCGGGCTCGAACTGTCCGACGACGGCGGCGTCGCCGTGGACGCGGCCCTGCGCACGTCCGGGCCGGACATCTACGCCGTCGGCGACATCGCCGCCCAGTTCCACCCGCGCTACGACCGGCGGGTGCGCGTCGAGCACTGGGCCAACGCGAAGAACCAGGGCACTCACGTCGCCCAGAACCTCGTCGGGGCGCACGAGCCGTACCTCAACTCACCGTACTTCTTCTCCGACCAGTACGACCTGGGATGCGAGTACCGGGGACTGGCGAACCTCGACACCGACCGGCTCGTGGTGCGCGGCGACCTGGCCGGGCGCCGGTTCATCGCGTTCTGGGTGCGCGACGGGCGCGTCCAGGCGGCGATGAACGTCAACGACTGGGACCACGGGGACGCACTGAAGCGCATCGTGGACGGACAACTCACGGTGGACGACGACACACTGACCAACGGCGACCTGTCCAGCCTCGGTTAGGCCAGGGCGTTGCCGTGAAGGGCCCCTTCACGGTCGATAGGCGTTCTTTCCCGTGAGGGGACCCCTCACGGCAGTCGTTCGACAGGGGAACGGCACTCCGGGGACCAGGTTTAGGCGGGGAGAGGGGTGGGCTTCCGGGTGGTCAGGGTCGCGAAGGCGATCAGGGCGGCGACGGCGAAGCCGGCCATGATCGAGGCCATCGGGATCGCGGTGGTGGTGCCGCCCAGGCTGACCAGCGGGGTGGCGAGCCCGCCGATCACGAACTGGAGCACGCCCAGCAATGCCGAGGCCGCGCCCGCGTGGTGCGGGTGTTCGGCGAGCGCGAGCGAGGACGAGTTCGGCATGACCAGGCCGATGCTGGCGACCAGGATGACCAGCGGGACGAGCAGCGCGGGCAGCGGAAGCGCGAACACGGCCGCGAGCAGGACGCCGGTGCCGCCCAGCGCCGAGGCGACGAGGCCGGCCGCCAGCAGCCGGCGTTCGGGGAACCGGCCGACCAGGCGGCCGTTGAGCTGACCGGCGAGCACGATGCCCACACCGTTGCCGCCGAAGACCAGGCTGAACTGCTGCGCGCTCAGCCCGTAGACACCCTGGAGCACGAACGAAGACGCGGACACGTACGCGAACAGGCCCGCGAACATCAGACCGCCGGCGAGCGCGTAGCCGGTGAAGGTCCGATCGGCCAGCAGCCCGGCGTAGGTGCGCAGCGTGGCGCCGAGGCGGGCGGGGCGGCGGCCTTCGGCGGGCAGCGATTCGGGCAGGCCCAGCGCCACGGACACCAGCAGCAGGACACCGAACAGGGTCAGCACGACGAACACGCCGCGCCACGAGGTCACCCGCAGCAACTGGCCGCCGATGACCGGGGCGAGGATCGGGCCGAGCCCGCTGACCAGCATCAGCATCGAGAAGAACTTGGTCATCGCGGTGCCGGAGTACAGATCGCGGACGGTCGCGCGGGCGATCACGATCCCGGCCGCGGCCCCGAGCGCCTGTAGCGCACGGAAGGCGATCAGCAACTCGGCGGAAGAGCTCAGCGCGCACAACACCGAAGAAAACGCATACAACACGAGGCCGGTGAGCAGCGGCTTGCGACGGCCCACGGCGTCGGACATCGGTCCCGCGACCAACTGCCCGACCGCGAGGCCGATGATGAACGCGGTGAGTGTCAACTGCAGGACCGCGTCCGGGCTGTGCAGGTCGCCCGCCATCCGGGGCAGCGCGGGCAGGTACATGTCGATCGACAAGGGGGCGAAGGCCGACAGGCCCCCGAGGATCAGGGTGTAGCGGAGGGTGCTGGGTCTGGGGCGTGCCACGGGGGCCGTCAACGAGGTCTCGATCGCACTCATCTGTCTCCTGTCTCCGACAGACGGCCAACCCCCGCCATGGCGGGGGTATTCCTGAGTGTGGGCTGTGCCACTTGGCCCACGGGCAGGCGCTTTCACGAGGGAAGGCGCCTGCCCGTCCGGACGGCCGCCTACGGTGCGGTGGCCGCGTTGGCGATCTTCCAGATGATCTCGGGCTGGCCGGATTCGTCCTTGCTGGTGGTGTTGACCGAGTACACGATCCGCCGCTGCAGGTCCCGGGTGGCGAAAACACCGCTGGTGTAGCCGTAACGGGTGCCGGTCTTGCCCCACACGGTCACGCCGTTGATCTTGGTCGCCAAGAGCCCCTCGCTGTAGAAGGCGGGCTGGCCGGTGCCGAAGACCTTCACCGGCGGCAGGGTGAACATCAGTCCCAGTTCCCTGGCGGGCAGCAGTTCCCCGCGGAACAGGGCGGTGAAGAACCGGTCGAGGTCGGCGGCGGTGGAGATCATTCCTCCGGCGGCCCACGGAATGGACTGGTTCATGCTGGTGACATCGACCAGCGTCCCGTTGGCCCGGATGTAGCCGTGGACATACGGCTCAGGCAGGTCCGGGTCGTTGCCCGGCACGGAGGTTTCGCGCAGATCGAGCCTGCGCAGGATCCGGTCGCGCACCTCGTCGCCGTACGCGCGCCCCGTCACCTTCTCCACCAGCATTCCGGCGACGATGTAGTTGGTGTTGGTGTACTGCTGCGCAGTGCCGGGCGCGAAGTTCATCGGGTGCCGCGTGGCGGTGGCCAGCACCTGGTCCGGGGTGAAGACGGTGTACCGGTTGTCGACCATCCACTGTGGATCTTCGGGGAAGTCGATGTGGGGCAGACCGCTGGTGTGGTCGAGCAGCTGCGCGACGGTGATGTCGGGGTAGCCGGCCGGGAGCACGCCGGGCAGGTAGTGCTGGACGGGCCGGTCGAGGTCGATGCGGTGTTCGGCGGCGAGCTGGAGCACGACCACGGCGGTGAAGATCTTGGTGATGCTGCCGATCCGGAAGTGCGCGTCGGCGGGCACCGGCGCGTTGGTGCTCAGGTCGGCCACGCCGGAGGTGCCGGTCCAGCAGCCCGCACGGCCGCGGATCTGCAGCAGGGCGCCGGTGGCTTCGTCGGAAGGGAGGCCGGAGATCGCCTCGGTCAGTGCCGCGGCGTCAACCGGCGGCAGCGTGGAAGCGCTGCTGCCCGCGGCAAGGGCGGAGGGGGTGGTCACGGTGGTCAACAACGCGGCGCCGGTCATGACCGCGGCGATTCCCCGGAGAAGGGGGTTCCTTTTCATGATCGACAGCCTGTCGGCGGACGGGGCTCGCGCCATCCGGGGGAAGCCCCCAAACGCCGGTTCCGGGTTCCCTAGGGGAATTCCCGGAGGGCGCCGCGGCACGGAAGACGGGCGAGTCGAGGGCGACCACCGCGCACAACGCCACCAGCGACAGCTCCGGCACCGCGCAGACCAGCGCCTGGGCCAGATCGGCGCCGGACTGCGCGGTGAGCACGTCGAACCAGGCGTCGAGCAGCGCGATCGCCCCCACCGCGGCCGCGGTCACTCCCGACCTGCCGTCCCCGCGCCGGTACAGCCACCCGGTGGCCGCACAGCCCAGCGCCATCATCAGGTCGAGGCCGATCCAGGCGGTGGCCCAGTGCCGGACCTCGGTGGCCTGCGGGGAGAGCGGCAGGGTCTCGGCCAGCACGATCACCCACGGCACCAGCAGCACCGCGGCCCCCAGGAAGAGCTTCGACACCCAGCGCCGGGCGCCGGTGGAGAGGGTGAAGTTGCGCATGCCCCAAGCCTCGCACCGGGTGAAGCCGCTGCCTTCCGGGAGAAACCCCGGTTTTGATCATGTGCGGGTCAGGGGAGCGCCGCGATGGCGCGCTGAATCTCTTCCTGCTCCGGCAACCGCTTTCCGGCGTGCAGCATGCGCAGTGCCGTGCCCAGCCGTTCCCGGTCGGCGGCCGTGCCGAGGTCGCTCAGGTAGGGGTCGAGCAGGAGGGCCAGCGCCCGCAGATCCTGGCGCGCGCAGAAGGCGTTCAGCAACGCGCGGACCCGTTCCGACAGCTCGTCGTGCCCCCGGAATTCACGGAGCGCACCGGCGATCCAGTGCCGCACCCAGTCGCCGTACTGGCCCGGCGGAAGGTCCCCGAGCCGCTGGGCGGCCTGTTCGTAGTGGCGGCGGGCCCGTTCGGGATCGCCGAGTTCGGCGTAGGCGCGCCCCATGTTGCCGTGCAGCGACGGGTAGAAGGCGCGGACCCGTTCGTCGCCGATCCGGTCGGCCGCCTGAAGTGAGATCCGGTTCCAGCGCAGGGTCTCCTCCGGGCTGTCCTGCTGGCGCGCCAGATAGTGGGCGGCGACGCAGGATTCGTAGTCGTCCGTGGCCGCGTCCCAGGCTCGGCGGAAGAGGTCGCGGGCGAGGGCGGCGTCACCACGCGCCTCGGCGGCCATGCCCTGGGCACACAGGGCTACGACGGGATTGTCCGGATTCACCGCGGTTCTCCTGAGAACTCGATGGGCATGACGAGAGTGGTGAACGCCCCCTGGTCCGCAGACCGGAGGACGACAGGCTGGAGTGCGTCGGTGAGTTCGAGGAGCACGTCGCTGCCCACGCTCGCGTCGAGCGCCGGGCCGAGCACGGCGGGATCGAAACCGACGGTGAGCGGGGCCGGGTCGCACAGTACGGGAAGTGTGCGCCCGCCGACGGCGAGTTCGTTGCGGCCCGGCCGGAGCGCGACGGGTCCGGTGCCGAGCGCGTCGCGCAGGGCACGGCGATCGACGAGGACGCGGTGGCGCGGTGGGGCCAACGCGGCCAGCATCTGCCGGTAATCGGGAAACTCACCGTCCATTGTGGTCATTTCCTGGCCGTCGAGTTCGCGCCGCCCGAGGTCGATCCCCACCTCGGCCCGCCGGGCCACCAGGGCGGCCAGCTCCCGTGCCGAAGCCGCGGGCAGCAGCAGGGAACCGCTGCCGCCCGAGGTCTCCGGCCGCAGGGCGCGCAGCGCGAAGCGGTAGCGGTCGGTGGCGACCAGCCGCAGTTCGTCCTCCGCGAGTTCGACCAGCACACAGCCCAGCACCGGCATCTCGTCCGCAGGGGCGCCGGTGGCGGCCGAGGGCAGCACCTGCCGGATCGCCGCGGCCAGTTCCCAGCCCAGCACCGTCGCCACGGCGCCGTCGAGCCCGTGCAGGACACGGTCGAGCGCCGCCGTCGCGGTCTCGGTGTCCCGGCGGATCCTGCGCCGGTGCGCCTCCAGCACCTCGCGCGCCGCTTCGATGGGACCGTCGAGCACCGTTCCCACCTCGGGCAGCGGAAGGCCCGCGGTGCGCAGGTCCCGCAGCAGGAGTGCGCGCTGCCGCTGATCGGGGCGGTAGTACCGGTAGCCGCTCGCTTCGTCCACGTGGGCGGGTTCGAGCACACCGCAGTCGTCGTAGAACCGCAGCGCGCTCGGGGTGAGGCCGGCCAGGCGCGCGAAGGCGCCGATGGTCAGCGACGGGGATTGGTCCATGACGCCGATTCTGGGCTTTCGAGCGGCTCGAAGGTCAAGGCCGCGGACCGCGGTTCACTCGCCGAGCACGGGCGGCGCGATCTTGTTGCCGTCCTTGTCGGTGTCCACCTCCAGGCCGAGCGCGGCGCCGGGGTCGGCCTCGACGAGGAACGCGGCGCGCTGGTGCTCCTTGTCCTCCTCGCCCTTCCTGCCGCCGCCCGCGACACCGGGCACACCGGGGGAACCGGCCTTGCCGGGCTTGCCCGCCGCGCCGTTCCGGGCCGCTTCCCCCGCGACCTTCGCCCCCGGCCCGGCCGTGCCGGACCTCTTGCCCGCGCCCGGCTCCCGCTCCGCGCCGCCGGGTGACCGGTCGGCGGCCCGTCCCGGCCCGTCGCCGGAACGGCTCGAACCACCGCGCTCGAGGCCGCCACCCGGACCGGTCCCGCCCACGATCGGCAGCAGCCCGGCGCTCACGCCGGGATCGAGCGTCGAACCCGGTAACCGGCTCCAACCACCCACTTCGCGCCCGGCGATCGGCGGGTTCGTGCTCGGGCCGGATCCGGTGCCGATGCCGTCCGAGACCTGGATGACGACCGGTGGCGAACCGGCGGCGCTCGTGGCAGGCCCGGGCGAGAGGACCGGAGGCGAGGGGGTGAACGCGCTTGCCGCGGTGTGATCGAAGTTCGGGACCGCGGCGGGGCGGCCGCCCGGATCGCCGACGGGTGCCGCCGGAGCCGGGGCGGTGAAGCTCTCGAGTTGGGGAGGGGCGGCATAGATGGGCTGGGTGGAGCCGCAGGAGTAGAGCATCCGGTCCCGCTGTGCCACCACCGCCACGGCCTGCTGCTGCGCGCGCATCGCGAGGTTCGCCTGCGCCATCATGTTCCGGTAGGTGCCGACCGCGCCCATGAGGTCCCCGCCGGCAAGTTGCCGCTGCGCCACGTCCAGGGACTGCGTCACGGTGCGCCCGGCGGGTTCGGGCATGCTGTTCCGTGCGTGGGACAAGGCCGCCGCGGTCTGTGAATAGCGGTTCGCCGCCAAGAACGCCGCATCCCCGGACGACTCCGCCCACGCCGAGTAGGCCGCCAGGTAGCCGAACGCCGACCGCGCTCCCTCGCCCTGCCAGCCCGCGGCTTCCTTCGACGCCGCCTGGCGCAGTTCCGCGGCCAACTCCTTGAACGCGTTGCCCAGATCGTTGACGATCATTCCCTGTTCGTCGACGTGCTCCGGACTGACACCGTCATGCACCATCAGGATCAACGTCTCGTGCGGCAGGGCGTGGTAAAACAGGTCCGAGGGGGTCAGGCCGCCCCGGTAACCGCCGCCCTCGGCGGCCACCTTCTGCTCGTACAGTTCGCCGGACACAACGGAGTATTTGCCCGCGATATCGGCCGGGTCCGGTACGGGCTCAAGCCACGGGTTCCTACCGGCTTGGGCCGCCGAGACCTCGGCGTACACCTCGGCCTCGTATGCACGACGCGTATACCCGTCGGTCCCGCCCGGCTGCGTCACGGCGATCCCCTCCTATTGCCCTTTCGGCAACAACGGCTCGACCTGCTGCGCCAACTGCCGCGCATCGGAACAGGCAGCGGCGGTGTCCAGACTGGACAACGTCACGTCGACCACTGCCCGGGCATGTGCACCAACCTCGATTGCGACAAGGCATTGACCTTCGATCTTTGAAGGAGCTTGCATCGCATTGCGCCCATTGATGTCGGTCGGCACAGCACCTGGGTCGGTCTTCTTGAACTCTGCGAGTCCTTGAACAGGATCGAGAGCCAGTCCGTACGAGGCATAACCAGGCTTCGAGGCATCGCATTCGTTGCGCCTCGTGATCCGCTCACCAGGGGCGAAGCCCTGGCCGGTAAGCACCTGGTCGAGGACTTGGCAGGCGGTCAGGTTGCCGAACAGGTTCGTACCGGTGCTGCTGGTGTTCGGCTTACTGGTGACCGTGACAGGAAGCGGCGTGCCGGTCATGGTGGTGGAGCAGCCCGTCAGTGCGATCACCGCACAGGTTGTACCGGCGAGCAGGCGGATGCTGCGGGTGCTGGTGGTCATGAAGGTCCTCAGTCTGTGAACGGGCCGAAGTGCTTGGTAGCGGCCTCATCCGACGCGTCGTAGTGCTTGATGGCCTCGTCGAACGCCCGCTCGAGTGCGACAAGGCTTTCCCTGGTCTTGTTGAACACCGGCAAGAGGGCCTGGCCATCTCCGATCATGGCTTCTTGGAAGTGTTTTGCGACTTTCTGCGCGTAGTCGTCATTTCCCAGCATTGGGGCCTTTTCAAGCCGACTGACCCGTCCCGTGATCTCGTTCAGCCGGTCCTGCATCCGCGTGACGGCGCGCTTCAGGTGGGTGCCGGTTTCTTCGTCTACGGCCCATTTTCCCGCCTTCGCGTCCGCGAGTAGTTTCCCGGCGTCGTCGGCCATCCTGTTGACCTGTTGTTCGCCGCCGAAGATGCCTGCCGTGCTGGAGCCGAATTGCCCGCTCGTGGTGTTGTCGTCGGCCATGATGACCGTTCCCCCCACCCGTCGATGCCGGTGATAACGGTTTACCGCGTTCCGACACGGTACCGTGCGGCGCACATTTTGTCGCAATTTCGCCGCGGCAAGTAGCTGTCGTGTTATCGATTCAGGCGGTCGCGTAGCCATTGGGCGATGCGGGCCCGGTCGGCGGGGGTGAGCGTGTGGCGCTCGGCGCCGTCGGACAGGGTTTCGGTGGTGAGGAAGAACCGGCCCCCCGTGGTGTCGAACCAGGTCAGCGACCCCACCTCGACCTCGCGGCCGCGCCTGGTCCGGGAGCCGGGTTCGCGGACGGAGCAGGTGATGGCTCCGGCGCGGACGACCGGTGCGGCGAAGAACCGCTCGGTGGCGCGGGGGCCACCGGACGGATTCGCTGGCACAGCGTCGATCCCGCCGAAGAAGTCCTCGCCGTGGTCCGTACCACTGGGGCGGGCGTCGCGGCTCTCGACATAGGTCACGGGTGCGCCGTGGACCGGTTCCCAGTCGGGCAGGAAACCCATCAGCTTGTCGACGACCTGTGCGGGACGGAGTTCGTCGAAGGTCAGCACGGTGCCTTTCTGACTGGTCAGCACGCCGGTCCGGCCCCGCCAGCCGCCGCGGTACGACAACCGCCGGTCGGCCTCGACCACGTTCACGACCTGCGTGAGCACCACCTCGGGTTCGGCCCAGACCCGCAGCAGTTCCTCGAAGTCGGCGCGCAGGCCGCCATGCCGGGACAGTCGGCCGTCCCGGTGGAGCCGCCGCCGGAACCGCTCGCGTCGCGCGGCGCGTTCGGCGCCGCTCTCGCCGAAGTACGGGATTTCGTGCGGGGCGATGAACCGCCCCAGGTCGAGGCCTTCGGCCAGGAAGTCCAGCTCGGTCAGATCGGCGTCGAACCTCACGGGTATTCGCCCCCCTGCGGCAACCGCGCACGTTCGTAACGTTCGGTAGTGACGGTATCTCGTGAGAGTAAGAGCCCGCGCCCAGGCGCGGCAAGCGGCCACCCGGCCCATTGATCGGGGAAGATGAGGGCGGACCGGCGCGGTGCACGGACAGGAAGGGCGGCGAAGTGGCCGAACGATTCGGGGGCTACCAGAACGAGATCTACCTGCAGGGGCTCGCCGGGACCACACCCGCGTTCTCCACGGACCCCACCACGCTGGACGGTGCGGCCTCGGGAGTGCTGACCCCCGAGGCGTGCGGATACGTGGCCGGTGGGGCCGGATCCGGTGCGACCATGCGCGCGAACCGCGAGGCCTTCGACCGCTGGAGGATCGTGCCCCGCATGCTCACCGGCGCCACCGAGCGGGACCTGTCCACCGAGCTGTTCGGCGCGACCCTGCCCGCCCCGGTGCTGCTCGCGCCGATCGGCGTGCAGACGATCGTGCACCCGGACGGCGAGCTCGCCACCGCGCGTGCCGCCGCCGCGCTCGGCGTGCCGATGATCCTTTCCACGGCCTCCGCGCACACCATCGAGGAGGTCGCCGAGGCCGGTGGCGACGGGCCGCGCTGGTTCCAGCTGTACTGGCCCTCCGACGACGAGGTCTGCGCCAGTATCCTCGCCCGGGCCCGAGCCGCCGGCTACTCCACGCTGGTCGTCACGCTCGACACCTGGACGCTGGCCTGGCGCCCGCAGGACCTCGACCGGGCCTACCTGCCGTTCCTCAAGGGCGAGGGCACCGCGATCCCGTTGTCCGACCCGGCGTTCCGGGCGCGGCTGCCCCGGCCGCCGGAGGAGGACCTGCCGAGCGCGATCCTGCAGTGGGTGGGCATGTTCACCGGCACCGACCACACCTGGGAACAGCTGCCGCTGATCCGGAAGCTGTGGGACGGCCCGATTCTGCTCAAGGGCATCCAGCACGTCGACGACGCGCGCCGGGCGGTGGCCGCCGGAATGGACGGGATCGTGGTGTCCAACCACGGTGGCAGGCAGGTCGACGGTGCGCTCGGCGCGCTGGACGCGCTGCCCGGGATCGCGCAGGCCGTGGGCGAGAAGATCGAGGTGCTGTTCGACTCCGGCGTCCGCACCGGTGCGGACGTGCTCAAGGCGCTGGCGCTGGGCGCGAAGGCGGTGCTGCTGGGCAGGCCGTTCGTGTACGGGCTCGGGCTGGCCGGTGAGGACGGCGTGCGGCACGTCCTGCGCAGCCTGCTCGCGGACTTCGACCTCACCCTGGGCCTGTCCGGTTACCGCCGCCCGGCCGAGCTCTCCCCGGCCGCTCTGTGCCGGGACTGAGCCGAGGTGCGGCTCACTCGTCGTGCAGGGCCCCGGCGACGGGGGCGGCCGCGGCCGCCCTGGCCGGGAAGAAGGCACCGAGCACGGCGATGACGATTCCGGCCAGGCCCAGCAGCACCAGCGTCGGTGCGGAGTAGACGTCCAGGAACAGGTCCGGCACATCCCGCTGGATCGCGTGCAGCATGTCCAGGACCATCAGGCGGTGTGCCCCGACGCCGAGCGGAAGGCCGAGCACTCCGGCCGCCACGCCGAGCGCCGCCATCGAGCACACCATCATCAGCGTGACCTGGCGCGGAGTCATGCCGATCGATTTGAGCACGGCGAGGTCCCGGCGGCGTTCCCGGGTGTTGAGCACGACCGTGTTGAACACGCCGAGCGCGGTCACCGCGCTCAGGATCAGCGTCAGCAGCGTCACCGAGCCGATGACGAGGAACTCCGTGTTGTGGTCGCCCGACAGTGTGGGCAGAACGCGCAGGCCGGGGTCGCCGGCCCGCAGAGCGCCGACGTACACCTGCGGGTCGGTGCCCCGGGCGAGCTGGACGACGAAGATGTCGGCACGCTCGCCGGGGGCGAGTAGCGCCGCACTCGTCCAGTCGGCGAGCAACTGGTCGTCGTTCCCGGCGATGAGCTCGCCGGTGATCCGGAACTCCGCCCGGTGTGCCGCGGTCACCACGGTGAGCGGGTCCCCGACGGAAAGCCCGTGTTCGGCCAGGAAACGGCCCGACACGGCGACCTGGCCAGGCCCGTCCGGCCAGTGCCCGGCCAGCAGCGAAGGGCTGAGGTCGGCGGAATCGCCGCGGTAGAAGGAGATCTGCAGGTCCTGGCTCAGCCCCGGCACGCTCACCGGCCGGTGCAGCACCGCCGCGAGGCGCCGGGTGCCCGGCAGCCCGCGCAGCATCGCCTCGTCCCCGGAGTCGGTGAGTGCCGCCTCGACCTGTTCCGGCCGGAAGCCCTTGCCGTCCACCGGTACCGGGGCGGGGCCGGCCGCGGCGACGAACAGCCGGTCACCGGTGTCCGGGCGGGCCGTGGACTGGTAGGTGGTGATCGAGGAGGCCAGGCCGATGGCGAGCGTCGTGGTGGTGACGCCGAGCACGACGGCGGCGAGCGTGAGCGCGGTGCGCCCGGGGCGGGCGAAGAGGAG
This sequence comes from Amycolatopsis cynarae, assembly GCF_026802195.1. Taxonomy (NCBI): domain Bacteria; kingdom Bacillati; phylum Actinomycetota; class Actinomycetes; order Pseudonocardiales; family Pseudonocardiaceae; genus Amycolatopsis; species Amycolatopsis cynarae. The sequence goes on from NZ_CP113836.1 coordinate 948,869, forward strand.
GCCCACGCCGAGGCTGACGGGGCGGGGCAGCCTGGTGCCGCTCAGCCATCGCTGGACCCGCAGGCCCCGTCCGGTACCCCGCCGCGTGCCGGCATTGATCGCCTGGGTGGCCGACAGGCGGCGGGCCCGCAACGCGCCCAGCATCGCCGCGAGCGCGACCAGGGCGGGCATGCCCAGCAGCACCACGGCGTTCACCCACCCGGCGACGTCGATCTCGACCGGTCCGAAGGCCTCGAAGGCGTGCGACAGCACCGGTGCGGCGATCATGTCCCCGAGCACGGTGCCCAGCGCGGTGCCGACGAGCGTCGGCACCGACACCATCACCAGGTAGACCGCCAGAACCTGGTTCGGGGTGAACCCGATCGCCTTGAGCACCCCGATGTGCCGGAACCCGGTGATCACCGCGCCACTGACCACGTTGGCCACGATCAGCGCCGCCACGACGAGCGCGAGGATGCCGAAGAACACCAGGAACGGGGCGAAGGCCTGCGGGGTGGCGCTGATCTTCGCCCGGACCGCCAGATAGGACTGGGAGTCCCGCAGGCTCTCCGCGGGCAGCCCGGCGAGCACTGTGGACTGGTCCGCGGCGAGGTCGGTGGCCGTCGCCGCGGCGGTGAACCGGTAGAGCATCTGCAGCCCGGCAGGCCCGAGCGCATTCAGTTGGTCCGGCGTGACCCACGCGTCCGCCGTGTGGCCGAGGGACAGGGCGAAACCGACGACGGTGAGGGCGGGCCGTCCGGGCAGGGCGATGCGGTCGCCCGCCGACACCAGGTCCGTTCCTCCGGGCGGGCGGTTCAGCACGATCTCCCCGGGGGCGGCGGGCCACCGGCCCTGCCACAGGTTCAGCCGGTCGACGGGGCCGCCGGGATCGGCCCGGCCGGATACGGTGAGCCTGCCGAGGTAGGCGTAGCCGGTGTCCGAAGTGTCGATGGTGACCAGCCCGAACGGGCCCGCCGCCGCCTCGACTCCCGGTTTGGCCGCGGTCCGCGCGAGCTGAGGGGCCGAGACCTTCGCGGCGTCGAAGGTGAGGGACAGGTGCGCGCCGCCCTGTGCGGAGTAGATCCGGTCGAAGGCGCTCGATGCCACGGACAGCAGGCCCAGCGCCACCACGATGGTGGCCGAGGCGGCCAGGATCACGATGCCGATCACGGTGGTCTGCAGCCTGCGCCGCCGCACCATGCCCCTGGAGGCCTGCCAGACGGCCATCATGCCGGTTCCTCCAAAAGGCTTTCACGGGCGATCCGGCCGTCGGACAGTTCGACCAGCCTGCTGGCGCACCGGTGAGCCAGCACCGGGTCGTGCGTCACCAGCAGCAGGGTCTGGCCCAGCTGGTTGAGGTCGATCAGCAGGTCCATCACCTGCTCTCCCGCCCTGCTGTCCAGCGCCCCCGTCGGCTCGTCGGCCAGCAGCAGGGCGGGCCGGTTCATCAGCGCCCTGGCCACCGCGACCCGCTGCCGCTCACCGCCGCTGAGCTGGGCCGGGTATACGTTCTTGCGGCCCTCGATGCCGAGCTCCTCCAGCAGTTCGAGTGCCCGCCCGCGCGCCTGCCAGGTGGGGGTTCCGGCGAGCTGGGCGGCCAGCGCGACGTTGTCCAGCGCGGGCAGATCCTCGAGCAGGTTGAAGAACTGGAAGATCATGCCGATCCGGCGCCGCCGGAACAGCGCCAGGCCCGCTTCGTCCAGCCTGTCCAGGTCCTCGCCGTGGACCTCCACCGAACCCGAGGTCGGCCGGTCCAGACCGGCGATCATGTTGAGCAGGGTGGACTTGCCGCTGCCGGACGGGCCCATCACCGCCACGGCCTCCCCTGGCTGGATCCTCAGTGAAACACCGGCCAGCGCGACGGAGTCGCTGTATTCCTTGCGCACCTTCGACAACCGCACCACCGGCCGCACGGCGTCCTGTTCTTCGGTCACCACGCCAGCGTGCCCAATCGCGCCCGGCGCGTCGTCGGCCTGGGGTGGTAATCCCGCCGCCGGGTCATCCCGGGGATGTAGGCCGCTGCCCCGGGCGGATGATGCGCCCCGGTGCCGGGCTTGGCAGAGTGGGTCCGTGGATTTCACGGCGTGGGTGTGGTCGTTGGCGGCCGTGGCCTGCCTGGCGGTCGTCGCGCTCATCGCCGGGCTGGTGCGGGCCCGGCGGGCCTTCGCCAGTGCGCTCCAGGAGCGGGGCTGGCTGCTGGAACGGGAGCGGGAAACCGCGGCGCGGCAGGCGATCGACTCCGAGCGTGCGAGGATCGCCCGTGAACTGCACGACATCGTCAGCCACAACGTGAGCCTCATGGTGGTCCAGGCCGGTGCGGCCCGCCGGGTGCTCGACCGCGATCCGGGGGAGGCGGCGGAGGTCACCGAGGCGCTGAAAGCGGTCGAAGCGGCCGGGCGCGACACGATGACCGAGCTGAGGCACCTGCTCGGCGTCCTCGCCCCGTCGGCGGAGGGGGAGGACGAGGAGGACCTGACCCCCCAACCCGGTCTCGGCAGGCTCAGTCCCCTGATCGACCGGATCGCGTTCGCCGGGCTGCCGGTCGAGGTGCGCATTTCGGGTAAGCCGCGCCCATTGCCGTCCGGAGTGGACCTCACCGCCTACCGCATCGTCCAGGAGGCGCTGACGAACGCCCTCAAGCACGGCGAAGGGGCACAGGCGGAGGTGATGGTGCGGTACGCGGAACGCTATCTGCGCATCGAGGTGACCAACACCGGGCCGAGCGTGCTGTCCGGCCGGCGGCCGGGCCCGCGGGGCGAGCCGGGGGACGGGCGGGGACTGCTCGGGCTGCGGCAGCGGGTCGCGGTGTTCGGTGGCGACCTCGACGCCCGCCGCCGCCTCGGCGGTGGCTACCGGGTGCGGGCGCGGATCCCCTTGGCGCGTCCGTGACGGGCGACGCGCCGCGCGTGGTCATCGCCGACGATCAGGCCCTCGTCCGACGGGGGTTCCGGATGATATTGGGCGCGGACGGGATCGACGTGGTGGCCGAGGCCGCCGACGGTGTGGAGGCGGTGCGGGCGGCCAGGCAGCTGCGGCCGGACGTGGTCCTGATGGACGTGCGCATGCCCAATCTGGACGGGCTGGAGGCCACCCGCCGCATCCTGGCGGAACTGCCCGGATGCCGCGTGCTCATGCTGACCACCTTCGACCTCGACCGCTACGTCTACGCCGCGCTCGCGGCCGGGGCCAGCGGCTTCCTGCTCAAGGACGTCACGCCCGAGCACCTCGTCGCCGCGGTGCGCCTGGTCGGCACCGGGGACGCGCTGCTCGCGCCGTCGATCACCCGCCGTCTGGTGGAGCGGTTCGCGGCGCCGGCGGCACCCGGTCCGCGGCCCGATCCGCGCGGGCATCCCGCGCTCGCCGCGCTGACCCCGCGCGAACTGGAGGTGCTCGGCCTGCTCGGGCGGGGCCGGTCGAACGCCGAACTGGCGGAGGAGCTCACCCTCAGCGAGGCGACGGTGAAGACGCATGTCGCCCGCATCTTCGCCAAGCTGTCGTTGCGGGACCGGGCACAGGCGGTCGTGCTCGCCTACGAGACCGGGCTGGTCACCCCGGGTTCGGCGGGCCGGGAGCAATCTTGACAGGCCGCTCTTCCTGATTGAGACTACCCACAGTTGACAGGACGTTCTGTCAAAAATGACTCCGCATTTCTGCGACGTGGGAGGAACGGGAGTATGGACGTGACCGGGCAGGTCCGCGGCAAGGTCGTGGTGATCACCGGCGGTGCGCGCGGCATCGGTTTCGCCACCGCGAGGGCGCTGCACCGGCTCGGCGCGTCGGTCGCCATCGGCGACGTCGACGAGATCCGGCTGAAGGAGTCCGCGAAGGAACTCGGCATCGGCGTCCACGGGCCGCTGGACGTCACCAGCCCGGAGTCGTTCGCCGCCTTCCTGGACCGGGTCGAACGCGAGCTCGGTCCGGTCGACGTGCTGGTGAACAACGCGGGCATCATGCCGGTGGGTGTCCTCGCCGACGAACCCGACGAGGTGACCCGGCGCATCCTCGACATCAACGTCTTCGGGGTGATCACCGGCAGCAAGCTCGCCCTGCGCCGGATGGTGCCCCGCGGCCGCGGGCACGTCATCAACATCGCTTCGCTGGCCGGGGAGCTCCTCGTGCCGGGGCTGGCCACCTACGGCGCCAGCAAGGCGGCGGTCCTCGGTTTCACCGAAGCCGCCCGGCTCGAACACCGTGGCACCGGCGTCGTGTTCTCCGCCGTCCTGCCCACCTTCACCAACACGGAACTGTCCTCGGGGACCACGGGGAACAAGGTGGTGCGCAACGCCGAGCCCGAGGAGATCGCCCGAGCGGTGGTCGAGCTGATCGCGGCGCCCAGGCCGCGCGTCCGGGTGACCAGGCTGGCCGGTGCCCTGGTCGCGGGCCAGAAGTTCGTGCCCCGCCGGATCGGCGATTTCCTGGTCCGCGCCACCGGCATGGCCACGGCCTTCACCACCCGGGTCGACAGCGAACAGCGCCGGGCCTACGAAGCCCGCGCCCGGGGCGCCGCCGACGCGGACTGAGCGCGCCGGGGGTGCCGTGAGGGGACCCATCACGGTCGTATTTGCTGTGAGGGGACCCCTCACAGCACGGCTCGGCCCGAGGGGGCAGCGTGGGCCGCGCGATATTCGGGGGCCGGTCGATCACCTCCCGGCTATCCTGGGACGCGGTATGTCTCAATCGACGCTGCGCTCCCCCCTTGCCGACCTGCGGGCCAGGCTGCCCGAGTTGACCCTGCGCGACGAGCACCGGCTCCGTCGCCGGATCGACGGTGCCCGCAAGGCGCGCGACCAGGAGCGGGTGGCCCGCCAGATCGCGGCCGATATCGAGGCCGCCGAGCTGCGTGCGCAGCTGCGCCGCGAGAGCGTGCCGAAGATCGAGTACCCGGAGGAACTGCCGGTCAGCCGCCGCAAGGACGACATCGCGGCGGCCATCGCCGAGCACCAGGTCGTGATCGTGGCGGGGGAGACCGGTTCCGGGAAGACCACCCAGCTGCCGAAGATCTGCCTGGAGCTGGGCCGCGGCGTGCGCGGGCAGATCGGCCACACGCAGCCGCGGCGGCTGGCCGCCCGCACGGTCGCCGAACGGGTCGCCTCCGAACTGAAGACCGAACTCGGCGCCACGGTCGGCTACAAGGTCCGGTTCACCGACACCAGCGGCGACGACACGCTGGTCAAGCTGATGACCGACGGCATCCTGCTCGCCGAGATCCAGAGCGACCGGATGCTGCGCCAGTACGACACGCTGATCATCGACGAGGCCCACGAGCGCAGCCTCAACATCGACTTCCTGCTCGGCTACCTCAAGCAGCTGCTGCCGCGCCGCCCCGACCTCAAGGTGATCATCACCTCGGCGACCATCGACCCCGAGCGCTTCTCGTGCCACTTCGACGACGCGCCGATCGTGGAGGTTTCCGGCCGCACCTATCCGGTCGAGGTCCGCTACCGCCCGATCGTCGATCCCGACCATCCCGAGCTCGATGCCGAGCGCGACCAGGTGCAGGCGATCTGCGACGCGGTGGACGAGCTGTGCGCCGAGGGGCCGGGCGACATCCTGGTCTTCCTGTCCGGGGAGCGGGAGATCCGGGACACCGCCGACGCGCTGTCCAAACAGGACCTGCGGAACACCGAGATCCTGCCGCTGTACGCCCGCCTGTCCGCCGCGGACCAGCATCGCGTGTTCAGCAGGCACACCGGCCGCCGGATCGTGCTGGCCACCAACGTGGCCGAGACCTCGCTGACCGTGCCCGGCATCAAGTACGTGATCGACCCGGGCACCGCCCGCATTTCCCGCTACAGCCACCGCACCAAGGTGCAGCGCCTGCCGATCGAGCCGGTCTCCCAGGCCTCGGCCAACCAGCGCAAGGGCCGCTGCGGCCGGACCTCGGACGGTATCTGCATCCGGCTCTACACCGAAGAGGACTTCCTGTCCCGCCCCGAGTTCACCGATCCGGAGATCCTGCGGACCAACCTCGCCTCGGTGATCCTGCAGATGACCTCGCTCGGGCTGGGCGACATCGCGGCGTTCCCGTTCGTGGAGCCGCCGGACCGGCGCCAGATCGCCGACGGCGTCCAACTGCTCCAGGAGCTCGGCGCACTGGAGCCGGGGGCGAAGGACCGGCTGACGCCGATCGGGCGCCAGCTCGCCCTGCTGCCGGTGGATCCCCGACTCGGCCGCATGGTGCTGGAGGCGGCGAAGAACGGCTGCGTCCGCGAGGTGATGATCATCGCTTCGGCCCTGTCCATTCAGGACCCGCGGGAGCGGCCCGCCGACCAGCAGGAGGCGGCGCGGCAGCAGCACGCCCGGTTCACCGACAAGACCTCGGACTTCCTGGCCTACCTCAACCTGTGGGAATACCTGCGCGAGCAGCAGAAGTCACTGTCCAGCAACCAGTTCCGCAAGCTGTGCCGGGCCGAATTCCTGAACTACCTGCGGGTGCGGGAGTGGCAGGACGTCTACAGCCAGCTCCGGCAGCTGGCCAAGCCGCTGGGCGTCACGCTCAACAGCGAACCGGCGGATCCGCAGAACGTGCACATCTCGCTGATCGCCGGTCTGCTGTCGCACATCGGGCTCAAGGATCCGGAAAGCGGCGACTACCTCGGTGCGCGGGGCGCACGGTTCGGCGTGTTCCCGGGTTCCGCGCTGTTCAAGAAGCAGCCCCGCTGGCTGGTCTCGGCGGAGCTGGTGGAAACCTCGCGGCTGTGGGCGAGGGTCAACGCCCGCGTCGAACCGGAGTGGATCGAGCCGCTCGCCGGGCACCTGGTGAAGCGCACCTACTCCGAACCGCACTGGGAACGCAGGCGCGGCGCGGTGATGGCCAGTGAACGGGTCACCCTCTACGGGGTGCCGCTGGTGGTCGGCCGCAAGGTCAACTACGGGCGCATCGATCCGGAGACCTCGCGTGAGCTGTTCATCCGGCACGCGCTGGTCGAGGGGGACTGGGACACCCAGCACCGGTTCTTCGCCGAAAACCGGGCACTGCTCGACGAGGTCGAGGACCTGGAAAACCGGGCGCGCCGCCGCGATCTGCTGGTCGACGACCAGACCCTGTTCGAGTTCTACGACCAGCGCATCGGCGAGGAAGTGGTCTCCGCCCGGCACTTCGACACCTGGTGGAAGCAGGCGCGGCGGGAGCAGCCGGATCTGCTCAACTTCGAAAAGGCCATGCTGCTCAACGAGGGGGCGGACCAGGTCAGGGAGTCCGACTATCCCGACACCTGGACGCAAGGCCCGCTGAGCCTGGCCCTGACCTACCAGTTCGAGCCGGGCGCCGACGCCGACGGCGTGACCGCGCACATCCCGCTGCCGGTGCTGAACCAGGTCGTGCCCGACGGCTTCGACTGGCAGGTGCCGGGACTGCGCGAGGAACTGGTCACGGCACTGATCAAGTCGCTGCCCAAGCAGTTGCGCCGCAACTTCGTGCCCGCGCCCGACCATGCGAAACTCGTGCTTTCCCAGGCGAAACCGGAGGACGGCCCGCTGCTCGACGTGCTCGCGCGCGTGCTCGAACGGCTGCGCGGGGTGGAAGTGCCTCCCGAGGCGTGGCAGCTTTCCGCGGTGCCGGACCACCTGCGCGTCACCTTCCGCGTGGTGGACGAAAAGGGCCGGAAACTGGGCGAGGGCAAGGATCTCGAAGCACTCAAACACCGGTTGAGCCCCCAGGTGCGGGCGACGATCTCCCGGGCCGCCACCAGCATCGAACGGGAAGGACTGACCCGCCCCGCCTTCGGTGAGCTGCCCACGGTGTTCGAGAGCGCCCGCGGCGGGCACGAGGTGCGAGCCTATCCGGCGCTGGTCGACGAGGGCGAGACGGTGGCCGTGCGCATGCTGGACACACCGGCGCAGCAGCGGCAGCAGATGTGGCTCGGCACCAGGAAACTGCTGCGGCTGAACCTGCCCTCGCCGATGAAGTTCATCAACCGCAACCTGAGCAACACCTCGAAGCTGGTGCTCGGCCGCAATCCGCACGGCAGCGTGGCCGGGCTGCTCGAAGACTGCGTGAACTGCGCGGTGGACAAGCTGATCGCCGACAACGGCGGCCCGGTGTGGGACGAGGCGGGCTTCGCCGTACTGCTGGAAAAAGTCCGGGGCGGGGTCAACCCGCTGGTGCTGGACGTGTTGTCCGAAGTGGAGCGCATCCTGCGCGCCGCACACGATGCCGAGGCCCGGCTCGCCGACACCCGTGGCCCGGCGCCTTCGCTCGCCGACATCCGGCGGCAGCTGGACGAGCTGGTGTTCCCGGGATTCGTCACGGCCACCGGATTCGACCGGTTGCCGAACCTGGTCCGCTACCTGCGGGCGATCGAGCGCAGACTGGACAAGCTCGGCAATGCCGCCGCCCGCGACGGGGAACTGCTCGCCGATCTGGACTGGCTGCGCGAGGAGTACCGGAAGGCGGTGGCCGCGCTGCCGCCGGGTATCGAGCCCGGCCCGGCGCTGACCGGCGTGCGGTGGATGATCGAAGAACTGCGGGTGAGCTATTTCGCCCAGAATCTGGGCACCGCTCATCCCGTTTCGGTCAAACGCATCGTGCGGGCGCTCGACGACGCCGTTTCCGGCGCTTAGGTCGTGTTTCATTCATGAGGAAGAGATCCCACAGCGAGGGACCACGTCAGGTTCCGCCACCCGCACCGCCACGCAAACCACTTCGGTACACGATCTAGTGTCCTCTTGCGCGACGCTCACTTCGCGTCGGCGTAGGTGTCCACGACGGCGGTGTGCATCGGGAAACGGACCGGGCAGGACGCCCCGAAGAGCAGGACGGCCGTTTCGGTCACGCACGTGTCGATGATCGCCGGAATCCGTTCGGCCAGTTCCGCCGGCGCGTGCACGATGACCTCGTCGTGCTGGAAGAACACCAGGTGCGCGGGGGCGGGCAGGCGCTGGCGCAGGAGGGCGAGCAGTACCGCGGTGAAGTCCGCGGCACTGGCCTGCACCACGAAGTTGCGGGTGAACCGGCCCCACTCGCGGGCGGCCTGGCGGGCGCGGCCGTCGCCGGCGTCGGCCGCGCCGGTCAGCGCCCGCCAGGACTCCGACGGCGGCGGTGAGGTGCGGCCGAGCCGTGAGCGCACCCGCTCACCGCGCTCGCCCGCCTGCGCGGCCCGCTCCACATAGGACACCGCGGCCGGGAAACGCTGACGCAGCAGGGCCAGCAGCGAGGCGGCCTCGCCCGCCGTGCCGCCGTACATCGCCGACAGCATGGCGATCTTCGCGCGGCCCCGGGATTCGGCGTCCGCGACCGGGAACATCGCCTCCGCCAGCCTGCTGTAGAGGTCGGTCGAGGCGGCGACCTCGGCCAGCGCCCGATCCCCGGACAGCGCGGTCAGGATGCGGGGTTCGAGTTGCGCGGCGTCGGCGACGACGAGCTTCCAGCCGGGATCGGCCCGCACGCAGACCCGCAGCGTCTTGGGGATCTGCAGCGCGCCGCCGCCCTGACTGGCCCAGCGGCCCGACACCACGCCGCCGACCACCCAGGCCGGCCGGAACCGCCCGTCGCGCACCCATTCGTCGAGCCACGCCCAGCCGTTGGCCGAGTACAGGCGCGCCAGTTCCCGGTACTCGATGAGGACGGGCACCGCGGGATGGTCGATCTTGCGCAGCACGTGCGCCCGGGCCGAGGGGATGGAGATCCCCTCGCGGCCGAAGGCGCGCACGATGGTGGGCGGGCTGTCGGGGTTGACCGGTTTGCCACCGAAGGCCTCGCTGACCTTCGCGGCCAGTTCGACCAGCTTCCTCGGGCGCTGTCCGGCGGGCACCCTGGGGCCGAGCAGTTCGGTGAGCAGCGCGTCGTGCACGTCGGCACGCCAGGGCAGGCCGTCGGCGCTCATCTCGGCGGCGGCCAGTGCGCTCGCCGACTCGGCGGCGAGGAGCAGGCGCAGGCGGCCGGGCGCCTCGGTGGCGCGCAGGCGCCGCTCCTGGGACTCCAGCACCGTCTTCGCCGCGTCCACCACGGAGACCCCGGGCGGGAGCCCGGAGCCGCGCGGCGTGAACAGCGCGGGCTGGCTGTCGGCGGGACCGGTTTCGTCCGGCGGCGGGGTGAGCCCGTTCGACCTGGCCAGCGCGGCGGCCAGGCCGCGCGGTTCCCCACCGGGACCGTCGTGGGCCAGCAGCAGCCCTTCGGCCAGCGCAAGGTCGTGGCACCGGCCCAGCCGCACGCCCGCCGCCAGCAGCGGCGGGTAGATCCGCTCCACGGACGGGACTACCCAGCGCGGCCCCTCCCGCTCCAGTTCTGCGACGTGGGCGGGCAGTTCGCCTGCCTCGAGGGTCCGCCTGCCCGAAGGCGTCAGCACCGTGTAGGTGCCGTCGTCCTCCTGGCCGGCGTAGATGTGCACACTCCGATTGTGCGCCGCACCACCGACATTTTCGGGCTCGCCCGCCATGGGCGTTGAAACCGCTGACTACTCTCCAGTAGCCTGCATACTCCCGGTACGGCGATGGGCCAACGGAGGTGCCTGCCCCAATGCTGGTCGGCAAGGTGGCGGAGACGGTCCGCAGCATCGAGGTGATGTGGAAGGCCGGGTTGATCCCCTTCCCCCGGATCGACGAAGGCCTGCAGGCGCTCGTCGCGATGCGCCGGATCGGCCCGTTCGCCGCGTCCACCCAGGTGGCCGCGCGGCGGGACCCGGCGGTGGTGGGGCTGGTCGACGAGCGCGGGCCGCTCACCTTCAAACAGCTCGACCTGCGTTCCAACGCGCTGGCCCGGGCTTGGTCCAACCGCGGCGTCACGGCGGGCACCGTGATCGCGGTGCTCTGCCGCGATCACCGCGAGCTGGTCACCGCGATGGCGGCGGCGGGCAAACTCGGGGCGCGGTTGCTGCTGATGAACACCGGGTTCGCCAAACCGCAGCTGGCCGACGTGGCGCGGCGCGAGCGGGTCGGCGTGCTCGTTTACGACCAGGAGTTCACCGAACTGCTCTCGGCGGTGGGTGAGGACGTGGACCGGTACCTGGCCTGGGTGGACACCGACGATCCGCTCCAGCGGCACGAGGTCCCGGTGCTCGACGAGCTGATCGCGAGCACCGACGACCGGCCGGTGCCGCTGCCGCCGAGGCTCGGCGGGTTCGTCCTGCTCACCAGCGGCACCACCGGCACCCCCAAGGGCGCCCCCCGCGGCGCGGTGTCGCTGCTCGCCACGGCGCAGTTCCTCGACCGCATCCCGCTGCGCGCCGGGGAGTGCACCTTCCTGGCCGCCCCGATCTTCCACGCGACCGGGGTGTCGCAGTTCATGCTGGCCTTCGCCCTGGGCTGCAAGGTGGTGGTGCGACGGCGGTTCGACCCGGAGGAGACGCTGCGGGCCGTCGAAGAACACCGCTGCACCACGCTGGTGCTGGTGCCGACCATGCTGCAGCGGATCGTCGACCTGGGACCCGAGGTGCTCGCCCGCTATGACACCTCGTCGCTGCGCATCATCTTCGTCGCCGGTTCGGCGCTGTCGCCCGACCTCGGCAACCGCGCCACCGCGGCCTTCGGTGACGTGGTCCACAATCTGTACGGTTCCACCGAGGTCGCGGTGGCGACCGTGGCCACCCCGGAGGACTGGCGCCTCGCCCCCGGCACCGTCGGCCGTCCGCCCGTCGGCTGCCGCGTCGTGCTCTACGACCACGAGGGACGGCGGATCACCGAACCCGGCGTGACCGGTCGGGTGTTCGTCGGCAGCGGCCTGAGCTTCCACGGCTACACCGACGGGCGCACCAAGGAGGTCATCGACGGCCTGCTGTCCACCGGCGACGTCGGCCATTTCGACCGGCACGGACTGCTGTTCATCGACGGCCGCGACGACGAAATGATCGTTTCGGGCGGCGAGAACGTGTTCCCGGTCGAGGTGGAGAACCTGCTCGTCGAGCGTCCCGACGTGGTCGAGGCCGCCGTGATCGGGGTGCCCGACGAGGAGTTCGGCCAGCGGCTCAAGGCCGTCGTGGTGCGGAAACCGGGGTCCGATCTGGACGCGGACACGGTGCGGTCCTTCGTGAAGTCCAACCTGGCGCGCTACAAGGTGCCCCGGGACGTGGAGTTCGTCGAACGGCTGCCGCGCAACGCCACCGGCAAGGTGCTCCGGGACCGCCTGAAGTGACCGGGAGTGAGAACCTTCGCACTCCCGGGCTGAACCATGGGCAGTGCGGTTAGGCTGCTGGAATGGGTGCGATCTACCTGATCCGGCACGGTCAGGCTTCCTACGGGGCCGAGGACTACGACCGCCTGTCCGGCGTCGGCGTCGAACAGGGTGCCGTGGTCGGTGCGGAGCTGTTGCGCCGCAACATGCGGTTCACCGAGGCGAGGACGGGTTCGCTGGCACGGCAGCGGAAGACGGCCGAGACGGTGCTGGACTGGCTGGGGATCAGAACGCCCGCCAAGGAAGACCCGCGGTGGAACGAGTACGACCATGTCGACATAGTGACCCACCACGGCGGCGCGGTGGCCCAGAGCGAACTGGACTCGCGCAGCTATCAGGGGGTGCTCGACGCGTCGCTTTCCGCCTGGATCGGTGCCGGTGACGGCAGCCCGTGCGCGGAGACCTGGCCCGCGTTCCTCGCCCGGGTGCGGGGCGCGCTCGAGGACCTGGTCACCGGGCTGCGCAAGGGCGAGAACGCGGTCGTGTTCACCTCCGGCGGCGTCATCGGCACGCTCACCGGCCTGCTGCTGGGCACCCCGGAAGTGGGGTTGCTCAAGCTCAACCGCGTGACCGTGAACGGCAGCATCACCAAGATCGTGTCCGGGCGCAGCGGGACCACCCTGCTGTCGTTCAACGAACACTCCCACTTCGACGGCCAGTCCTCGCGCCTGCTCACCTACCGCTGAGTCCCACGCTCCTGCTCCCGGCTGGGACTTATGCGCGTGTTTCCCAAGCGGCGGAGCCGCTTGCGGTGGGATTCATGAGGAGGAGATCCCACAGCGAGGGACCGCGTCAGGTTCCGCCACCCGCACCGCCACGCAAACCACTTCCAAACAGGCTCTAGGCGGCGCGGGTGAGACGGGGCCAGAGGGCGGCGAGGTGGGCGCGCCAGGTGCCCCAGAAATGCGTGCCCGCGGTGAAGTGCGTGGTCACGTCCACGCCGGCGGTGCGCAGCCGCTCGGCGAACTCCTCGTTCGCGGCCCGCGCGGTGCGCTCGATCAGGCCCATGCCGGGCACGGTCTCCTCGCCCGGAACGCGCGTTCCATCCCCCGCCGCAAGGAGTACCTCGGTGCCGCGGAACGCCTCGGCATGGCCGCACGGGTCGTTCGCGGCCCAGGTGGCGAACGCCCGGCGCCGCGGCCCCCAGATCCGCCCCGGCGGGATGCCTTCCCGCAGCGACAACAGGCCCAGCAGTGCCCCCATGCCCGGCCGGGTCAGGTGGACCAGCCCGCTCAGCGACGCGACCGCGCGGAACATCCCCGGCCGCCGCATCGCGTACCGCAGCGCACCGTAGCCGCCCATCGAAATGCCCGCCGCCAGGCGGAGTTCGCCCGCCCCGAACCGTTGTTCCAGCAGGGTGCGCACCTCGTCGAGGTGAAAGGTTTCCCAGCGGGGCACGGTTCCGGCGCGATCGGGCACGCGCCAGTCGGTGTAGAAGCCGAGCCTGCCGCCGTCGGGCATCACCACGAGCAGATCCGAATCGGCCGCCAGCCGCAGCAGATCGGTGTGCCTTCGCCAGCAGGTGTGGTCGTCAGACGAGCCGTGCAGGAGGTAGAGCACGGGGTGGCGGCCGTGGTCGCCGGGCCGCCAGCCCGGCGGGGTGCGCACGGCGAGCGAGACCTCGCGGCCCAGCGCGGGCGAATGCGCCCGGAGCTCGCGCAGGCCCTCCCTGGTTTCCCGGTCCGCGAGGACCTTCACCGTCCGGCCGCCAGCCGCGCAGCGGCCAGTACCACGTTCAGCCGCCGCCCGATCTCGTCCACATTGGGCGGATCGAGCAGCGAGAGGTGGTGCCCCGGCACGGTGATGACGTCGAGGTCGCGGCACACCGCGTCCCAGCCGCGGGCCGGGTCCCGCCGGTCGAAGCGGTGGTCCCGCAGGCCGCCCGGCGTGAGGTCCCGTGCGCTGAAGAAGGAGACCGGGCCGTCGTAGGGCCGTGGCAGGTAGCGTTCGAGTGAGCGCGTGTCCAGCAGCGAGGTGCGCTGGTGGTTCAGGATCGCCCCGCTGACCGCGCTGTTCACCAGGCCCTCGGCCCGCATGGTGTCGACCAGCAGCCGCACCTGGCTCTCGTCGTCCAGCCGGGCCAGCTTCTCGTAGTTCAGGCTGATCTTGCGGCCGTAGCTGGATTCGAGGAACTCCCCGAACCGGGCGAAGCGCCGCTCGGTCAGTTCCACATCGGACAGCCCGGTGTCGTTCGGCAGCGGGATGATCGAGTCGATCATCGCGAGCACCTCGACCGCCTCACCGGCGCGGCGCAACTGCTGCGCCGTCTCGAAGGCGAGGAAACCGCCGAACGACCAGCCCGCCAGGCGATACGGTCCGTGTGGCTGCACGGCCCGCAGTTCCGGCAGGTACCGGCGAACCCGGTCCTCCACGGCGGAAACGCCTTCCAGGCGGTCGAAACCGTAGACCGGCACGGCCGGATCGAGCAGCTGGGTCAGCTGCGTGTAGACGGTCGTGTCGCCGCCGCCGGGATGGAAGAAGAACAGCGGGGTCTTGCTGCCCTGGCCGCGCAGCACCCGCAGCGGCCCGTTTCCGTGCTCCTCTTCGCGCAGGTGCGCCGCCATCCGTTCGATCGTGGGATGCTCGAACAGCTCGGAGATGGTGAGTTCGCGCCCGCTGCGTTCGGCCAGCAGCGCGGTGACCCGTTCGGCGTGCTCGCGGTCACCGCCGAGACCGTAGAAGTCCTGGGTCACCCCGGCCTCGCGCCCCAGCACCTCCCGCCACACCCCGGCCACCAGCCGTTCGGCGGCGTCGCGCGGGCCGACGAGCGCGGGCGAGGCGGGCCGCGTCCGGTCGCCGATGCCCAGCTGCTCGAAAAGCCACTGTTCGGTGTCGAGCACGCTGGCTCCTCGCAGCAGCAACGAAACCGGGAGCGACAGGTCGAAATCGTGCTGGACCGCGTTGCGGATGCGCACCGCCAGCAGCGAGTCGACGCCGAGTGCGGACAGCGGGGAGGCGACGTCGAGCCGCTCGGGCGCGAACCCGAGCACGGAAGCGATCCGCGCGCGCAACTGTGCGGAGGCCGTGGCGCGGGCGGTGTCCGGCGGGAGCCCGTTCAGCCCGCTACTACCCGTCCACTCTGGACCTTCCTCGGCCCGCGGTGCGAACTCTCCCAGCAGGGAGGCGAAGAACGGGAGCCCGGTCAGCTGCGGGAACGCGGTGACCAGCCGGGGCACGTCGAGCCGGAGCGCACCGGCGTGCGGCAGGTCCCGGCCGAGCACGGCGGCCAGTACCGCCGTCCCCTCGTCCGGCCGGATCGGGTGCAGCCAGGGGATGTCCAGGTCCGCGGCGGCGCCGATCTCGGCCCAGGTGCCCCACGAGATCGAGGTGGCGGGGAGACCCTGCGCCCGCCGCGTCGCGACCAGAGCGTCCAGGTAGGCGTTCGCGGAGGCATAGGAGGGCTGCCCCGGGGAGCCGTGCAGTGCTGCGGCCGAGGAGAAGCCGACCCACCAGTCCAGGTCGAGGTCGCGGGTCACCTCGTGCAGGCGCCAGGCGCCGTAGGCCTTCGGCCGCCACGACCGGTGCAGCGTCTCGGCGTCCAGCCGGGAGGTGGTGCGGTCGTCGAGGACCGCGGCGGCGTGGATCACGCCGCGCAGCGCGGGCCCCGCCGCGGCGACGAGTCGTTCGGCGACGCCGGGTTCGGCGATGTCGCCGAGCACCACCTCGACCTCGGTGCCCGCGGGGAGAGCGGCGAGCGCGTCGCGCGCCGCCGGGCCCGGCGCGGACCGTCCATTGAGGACCACCTTGCCCGCGCCCTGCTCCGCGAGCCAGGCGGCGAGGTGGCGGCCCAGGCCGCCGAGTCCGCCGCTGAGCACGTACGCGGCACCGGGGCGTACGACCGGAGCGGTGCCGCTGGCGGCTTGGGGAAGCCAGTCCAGGCGGCGGGCGTAGCGCACTCCGGCTCGCCAGGCGACCTCGTCGTCGCCGCCCGCGGCCAGTTCGCCCGCGAGCGCCGCGGCCGCCTCCTCCGGAGTCCACAGGGGATCGAGGTCGGTGATTGCGGGACGCAGTTCGGGATGCTCGCAGGCCAGGACCCGTACCAGCCCGCGCAGGGAGGCGAACGCCGGTTCCGCCACCTCGCCCGGTTCGACCGAGAACGCCCCCGTGGTGACCAGCAGCAGCCGGGGCGGCCGCGCCAGATCGGCAAGGCGGCGGGTCGCGTCCGCGACCGCGAGCACGGCCCGTTCGGCGTCGGCGAGGCTTCCGCGTGGCGGCACCACGACGAGCACCGCCTTCGCCCTGGAGTCGAATCCGGCACCGAAACCGGCTTGGCGGGCGCGAAGCGCGGTGGCCAGCGGGCTGGGCTGCTCGCTGAGCACCACGACGTCACCACCGGTTCCCCCGGCGGAGCGCGGGCTGTCGAGCGGGGCGGGGTGCCAGACCGCTTCGAGGAGCCGTTCGGTCAGCGGCGCGGCGATCTCGGCGCGGGTGGCCTCCCGCAGGGAGACCTCCGAGATTTCCAGCAGCACCTTTCCCGTCGCGTCCACGACGTGCAGTTCGCCGGTCCAGCCGCCCCGGCTGTCTTCGGCCACCGAAACGTGCACCGTTTCGCCGCCGGACACCCGGCCAGTGCCTCGGACGGTGCCGAACCGCACCGGCAGGTGAAGGCGTCCCGGCTCCGGCTCGGGCAGTGCCGCGGCGAACGCCTGCAGGCATGACTCGACCACCGACGGATGCAGGAAGAGCCGCGGATCGCCCGGCGCCGCGCCGGGCAGCGACACCGTCGCGACGACCCGGCCGGACCGCACCGCCGTCCTGGACTCGCGCAGGCCGGTGAAGGCGGGACCGTACACCAGACCGAAACCGGCGAACCGGCGGTGCAGCGCGGACACCGCGATGGTGCCCTGCTCGTCCACAGTGGAGGAAAAGATGTAGGTCGCGGGCGGTTCCGTGAGGGAGAACTCCACGGTCGCGGCACGGCGCCAGGCGCCGCCTTCGTCCTTGCCGTGCACCTCCACCGTGCCGCCACCGGCTCGTGGGGTCAGCGTGGTGGTGACGGTGGTGTGCTCGCTCAGGACCAGCGGCCGGTGCGGAACGATCGCGTCGAGCACGATGCGCTCCGGCGGCGCGTCGAACGCCGTCCGCGCGGCGGTGAGTGCCATCTCCAGGTACGCCGAGATGGGCAGCACCGGGCGGCCGTCCAGACGGAGATCGGCCAGCCATGGCTGCGCTTCCGCGCCGAGATCCGCCTGCCACAGGTGCTTTCCGCCCTCGGGAAGCTCCGCGTGGACACCGAGCAGCGGATGGCCGGTGGTGGCCGGTGGCGTGGCGGGAAGCCAGTGGCGCGTGTGGTGCCATCGCGTGCCCGGCAGGTCGGCGAGCCGTCCGGGGCGGGCGGGGCGGGCGGCCCCGGCGAGTTCCAGTGCGGCCAGCTGCCGGTGGAAGTGCGCGGTCTCGTCCGGGTCTTCGCGGAGGCTGGACAGCACCAGCGCCCCCCGCCCGGCCAGGTTGTCGGTCAGGGCGTGCCGCAGGACCGGATGGGGCGACAGTTCGACGAACAGGTGGTGGCCGTCGTCGGCCGCGGCCGCCACCGCCGCCGAGAAGCGCACGGGACGGCGCAGGTTGGCCGCCCAGTAGGCGGCGTCGAAGGCGGTTACCTGACGCGGATCGTCCAGGGTGGTGCTGTAGAACGGCAGCGCGGGCAGCGCCGGGACGAGCCCGGCGAGTCCCTCGGCCAGGGTGCCGGTGACCCGGTCCACGATGGGGGAGTGCGCGGCGACGTCCAGTTTCACCAGCCTGGCCAGCCTGCCGCGGGCGTCCATTCGCGAAACGATGCGCCGCACCGCGTCGGCCCGGCCCGCGATCACCGTCTGCCGTGGGGCGGACAGCGCCGCCACGTCCACGTCCGGCACGCCGCCGAGGAGTTCGGCGGCCTCCGCCGCGTCGGCCTCCAGCAACGCCATCGCGCCGTCCCCGGCCAGCGACGCCAGCAGTTTCGACCGCAGGGCCACGATCCGCGCGCCGTCCGCCTCGGTGAGGGCACCCGCCACGACCGCGGCGGCGACCTCGCCCACGGAGTGGCCGATCACGGCGGCGGGCCGCACCCCGTAGTGCGCCCACAGTTCGGCGAGGGCGAGCTGCAGCCCGAACAGCATCGGCTGCACGCGGTCCATCGTGGTGGCCTCGGCACCGGCACGGAGGTCCTCGGCGAGTGAACGCCCGGTTTCGGCCGCGAGCAGCGGGTCGAGCCGGTCGACCGCCGCGGCGAACACCGGTTCCTCGGCCAGCAGCCGCCGTCCCATCCCGGCCCACTGCGCGCCGTGCCCGGAGAACACGAACACCGGTCCCTTGCCGGGGGGTGGTCCGGCGGCCGGTTCGAGTGCGGCGAGGCCTTCGAGGAGTTCGTCCCGGGTGCGGGCGACCACGGCGGCGCGACGGCGCCCGTCGAGCCGCCGGGCGAGCGTGCGGGCCACGTCGGCGAGCGGAATCCCCGGTGTCCGGGAAAGCCACCGGGCCAGCAGGCCGGCCGCCTCCCGGAGTCGCTCGTCCGAGGCCGCGCCCAGCAGGAACCGCTCGATCGCGGGCTCCTCGGCCGGTTCGGCGGGCGGCGGCGCCTGTTCGAGCACGACATGCGTGTTGGTGCCCCCGAAACCAAACCCGGAGACGCCGGCGACCGCGGGCCGGCCGGTCTCCGGCCAGGGGCGCGCGCTGTCCACAACGGAGAGTTTCAACTCGTCGAAGGGGATGTGCGGGTTGGCTTCCGTGTAGTGCGCGGTCGCCGGAACGAGTCCGTGCCGGAGCGCGAGCACGGTCTTGATCAGACCGGCGATGCCCGCCGCCGCCTCCAGATGCCCGAGGTTGCCCTTCACCGAGCCGAGAAGCAACGGGCGGGTGCGGCCGCGGCCAAGGACCGCCCCGAGCGCCCTGGCTTCGATCGGGTCGCCCAGCAGCGTTCCGGTGCCGTGCGCCTCGACGTAGTCCACTGTGGCCGGGTCTATGCCCGCGCGCCGGTAGGCCGTGCGCAGAAGTGCCTGCTGTGCCTCGGCGTTGGGCGCGGTCAGCCCGTTGGAGCGCCCGTCGGAGTTGGTCGCCGAGCCGCGGATCACCGCGAGAATCCGGTCCCCGTCGGCCCGGGCCCGCGCCAGCGGTTTGAGCACCACGACCCCGGCGCCTTCCGCCCGGACGATGCCGTCCGCGTCGGCCGAGAACGGCTTGCAACGGCCCTCGGCGGAGCTGATCCCCATCTCGTCGAAACCGGCGGTGATCCCGGGACCCAGCAGCAGGTTCGCGCCACCGACGAGGGCCAGGCCGCATTCTTCCGAGCGCAGGCTCTGCACGGCCAGGTGCACGGCGGTCAGCGACGACGAGCAGGCGGTATCCACGGCCAGGCTCGGGCCGCGGAGGTCCAGCACGTAGGACAGGCGGTTCGCGGCCACGGCCAGCGCCGCCCCGGTGCCCGTCCAGGCGTCCACGGTGGACACCTCGGCCAGCGATCGGGCGCCGTACTCGGTGCCGCTGATGCCGACGAACACGCCGGTCGGACTGCCTCTCAGTGACGAGGGCGCGATGCCCGCGTGTTCGAGCGCCTCCCAGGCGACTTCGAGCACGAGCCGCTGCTGCGGGTCCATTCTGGCCGCTTCCCGGGGCGCGATACCGAAGAATTCGGCGTCGAACCCGGCGATGTCGTCGAGGAAACCGCCTCGCCGGGTGATCTTTTCGGGCACGGTGCCGTAATTCCGCCACCGGTCCTGGGGCACCTCGCCGATCGCGTCGCGCCCCTCCGCCAGCAGCCGCCACAGCTCGTCCGGGCCGTGCACGCCACCGGGCAGCCGGCAGCCCAGCCCGATCACCGCGATCGCGTCGCCGGGGGATTCGGGCGGCGCCGGGACCGTGCCTGGTTCCGGCGCCGCTTCGGCGAGGAGCGCCTCGGTCAGCCGGTCGATGTCCGGGTGGTCCCAGAGCAGGGTGGTGGGCAGCCCGCGGCCGAGCAGTTCTTCCAGTTCGCCAGCCAGTTCCACCGCGTCCCGTGAGGACAGCCCGTACTCGTCGAGCGCGGCCCCCGGGTCGATCTCCGCCTCGTCCAGGTAGCACCGCCGGGCCACCTGCTCGACGAGCCAGGCGCGCAGTTCGGCCGCGCTGGTCATGAGGCGTCCCAGTGCCGCCGCCGGGCCGCGGATCTGGCGATCTTGCCGCTGGAGGTGCGGGGCACGTCACCGGGGGCGACCAGCCGGAATCCGTGCAGCTTGACGTCGTGGATGGCGGACACGGCCCGCCGCACTGCGCGCGCGATTTCGGCCTCGGCCGGTTCCCCGGCGTGCGGGGCGCGCTCGGCCACCACGGCGGCACCCTCGGCCCCGGAGGTGTCCGTGACGGCGAAGGCCGCGACGTGACCGCGGCGGATCGCCGGGTGGGCCCGCTCGACGGTCGCCTCGATGTCCTGCGGGTAGTGGTTCCTGCCGTCGATGATGATCAGGTCCTTGCGGCGGCCGGTCACGTAGAGCAGGCCCTCGTGGATCAGGCCGAGATCGCCGGTGCGCAGCCAGGAACCCGGCTCACCGTCGAGCCGTCCGCCGAAGGTTTCGGCGCTGCGCCCCGGCTGCTGCCAGTACCCGGTGGCGATGTTCGGGCCGTCGACCCAGATCTCGCCGACGCGGCCCTCCGCCAGCACGGTGGATTGTTCGGGGTGGACGATCCGGACGGACTGCCCGACGGGCCGTCCGGCGGCCGCCAGCGCGAGGGCGCCGGGGGTGCCGTCCGCGACCACGACACCGCGGTCCTCGGCGAGCGCGGCGCGGTCGAACGAGGTCACCGTGGGGCCCTCGGTGCCGGTGCTGGTGACGAACACGGTCGCCTCCGCCAGGCCGTAGGACGGCCGGTGCGCGCGCGGGTCGAAACCGGACGGGCCGAAGGCCTCCGCGAACGCGGAGATGGTGGCCGGACGCACCGGCTCGCTGCCGTTGACCAGCACGCGGACGCCGGAGAGGTCGAGCCCTTCCCGTTCGGCGGCCTTCACCTTGCGCACCGCGTAGTCGAAGGCGAAGTTCGGCGCCGCGGAAAGGACGTTGCGGACACCGGAGAGCGCGCGAAGCCAGCGCACCGGGCGCATGACGAAGGCGAACGGCGCCATGAACACCGAGTGGGCGCCGGAGAACACGGGTTCGGCCAGCAGCTGCACCAGGCCCATGTCGTGGAAGAACGGGATCCAGCCCGCCATGGTCCACGATTCGTCGATGCCGAAGGCGGTTTTGGCCTGCCGCGCGTTGCTGAGCAGCGCACGGTGGGTGATGACCGCGCCGGCGGGTTCGCGCGTGGACCCCGAGGTGTACTGCAGGTAAGCGGGATCGTCGAGGCCGACGGGCGGCACGTCGGGGAACGCGCTGCCCGGTTCGAGCGCGTCGACCGCGATGATCTGCTCGGGCATCGGCACCGCGTGGTCCTCGGCCAGTGCCCGGACCTGCGCGAGTGCGCTCCGGGAGGTCAGCCACACCTGCGGTGCGCAGTCGGCGAGCGCGCCGGCAAGGCGGCTCCCGTGCTGGCTCACCTCGGGGGCGAACAGGGGAACCGCAACGGTTCCGGCGTGCAGCGCGCCGAGGAAACCGGTCACATAGGACAGATCCTGCGGCGCGAGGACGGCCACCCGGTCGCCACGCCCGGTGAAGCGGCTGAGTTCCGCCGCCACGCTCCGGACGCCCTCGGCCAGTTCGGACCAGGTCACCGCGCGCGCGATGCCCTCGGGATCGCTTCCGTAATCGAGAAAGGTGAAGGCGGTCCTCTTCGCTCTGGCACCGTCGAAGAGGTAGGAGGTCAGGGGCCGGAATCCGCCCGTTTCCACCGTTTCCGGAGAACGGGTTGCTGCCAACGACATCTGTCTTTCACCCACGCAATGAGTAGTTGAGCCCGCGGTGCCGGAGCGCGCAGTTTTACGGGTTGGAAAGCGCGTTCTGGCAGGCAATCAGACGGTGATTCCCTGGCGGTCGACGGTCCGTGAGGCCGGTGAGCGGCTTTACGGTAGCCACGGTGGAAGCGCAACGCAAGATGGTCTCATCCCTGCCGTAGGAGATCATCGGCGATTCAGCGATAATGCCGGTAACCCCGCCCGATCACGATCAGCGCGGTGACAAATATTTGCCTTGAACCGACTTTCGCCGGAAGTGGACTGGCGGGTTTCCCGCCGTTCTTGTATAAACCCTGGACATGCTTGGCCGGGTGGGCACCACGACGGGACGGCCATGGCCGACGCTGCTGGCCGCGGTGCTCGGCGGTGCGATGGTGGGCCTGGACGGCACGGTGACCACGATCGCCGCGCCGTCGCTCGCGCGCTCGGTCGGCGCCTCGATCGGCGAACTGGAGTTGATCGCCAACGTCTACCTCGTCGCGCTCGCGGCGGGTCTGCTGCCCGCGGGGCGCCTGGCCGACCGGATCGGGCGGCGGCGCGTGTTCGTCCTCGGGGTGGGCCTGTTCGGCCTGGCTTCGCTGGGGATCGCGCTGTCCCACGGCGTCGCCGCGCTGGTGGTTTTCCGGCTCGCGCAGGGGATCGCCGGAGCGCTGCTGCAGCCCGCGGCACTGGCCTTGGTGCGCAATGCCTTCGCCCCCGGCCGCCTTGGCCTGCCGCTCGGAATCTGGGGCGGCGCCAACGCGCTGGCGATCGGGCTCGGCCCGGTGCTGGGCGGGCTCCTCGTGCAACGCCTGTCCTGGCCCTCGGTCTTCGCGCTGAACGTTCCGCTGGCGGTGGTCGTGATCGCGCTGACCTGCTGGGCGGTGGCGGAATCGACCGGACCGCGCGCACGGATGCCCCGCGTGCTCAGGCGGTTGCTCGCCCTGCGGGGGGTTTCGCTGGGGGCGACCCTGGTTTCTGTCAGCTCGTTCGGCGTGTTCGGCCTGCTGTTCCTGCTCACCCTTTACCTGCAGAACGCGCATGGGTTGCGGCCCGTCGCCGCGGGGGTGTGGATGCTCGCCCCGACCTGCGTGGTGGTGCCCGGCGCGCTGGCCGGCGGCGTGCTGGCCCAGCGGTTCGGCCCGCGGTGGCCGGTGTGCGCCGGGTTCGTCCTGGCCGCACTGGGTCTGGCCGGCCTGTCCCGGCTCGGCATCACCGCCGCGTTCCCGGAGCTGCTGGTCCCGGGAGCGCTGGTGGGCGCCGGGACCGGGCTGTGCGCGATCGGCGCCACCGAGGCGATGATGGGCGCCGGGCCCGGCGAAGCCGGTGGCACCCTCTCCGGGCTGCAGCAGGTCGCGTCGCAGGCCGGGGGCGTGCTGGGCGTGGTGACGGCCGGTGCCGTGGTCTCGTGGCGGATCCCGGCCGTACTGCCGGAGCGGATCGCGCAGGCCGCGCTGCCGGAGGCGACCGGTGCCCGGCTGCGGGCCGCCACCGAGTATCTCGCCCAGGGCGTACTACCGCCGGGGTTCGGCGAAGGACCGGACTCCGGGAACGCGGCCGCCGCGGCCGCGCGGCTCACTTTTCTCGACGGGATGCGGGCCGCGTTGCTGGTCGCGGCCGCGGTGAGTCTGCTCGGCGCGGTGCTCGCGCTGCGGCTGCCACGACCGGCGGGACGGCCGGAGGCGAGGGCCGAGACCGCTCCGGCCACCCCGGCCACCAGATGATCCGCCCGGCGTCCACGGCGAGCGCGGGCACCAGCAGCGAGCGGACCACGAAGGTGTCCAGCAGGACCCCGAAGGCCACCAGGAACGCGATCTGCGCCAGGAACAGCACCGGGATCACCGACAGCGCGGCGAAGGTCGCGGCCAGCACCACCCCGGCGGAGGTGATCACCCCGCCGGTGACCTTCAGCGCGGTGAGGGTGCCGTGGACCGTGCCGGACCGCGCGGCCTCCTCGCGGGCCCTGGTCATCAGGAAGATGTTGTAGTCGATCCCGAGCGCGACCAGGAAAACGAAGGCGTACAAGGGAATCGAGGGATCGGCGCCGGGAAACCGGAACACGCGGCCGAACACGAACGCGCCCACCCCCAGCGTGGCACCGAAGGACAGCACCACGGTCGCCATCAGTAGCACCGGCGCCACCAGGGAACGCAGCAGCAGAGCCAGGATCACGAAGATCGCGACCAGAACGACCGGGATGATGGTGTCGCGGTCGTGGGTCGCGGCGGCGAGCAGGTCCGCCTGTTGCGCGGTCTGCCCGCCCACCCTGGCGTCCGCGCCGGGCACGGCGTGCACGGCGGTCCGCAACCGGCCGACGGCCTCCAGCGCGGCGGCGGAATCGGCCGGATCGCGCAGCGTCGCGGAGATTTCCACCATGCCGTCGACGGTTTTCACCGCGCCCGCTTCGGTGGCGGGTACCGCGTCGACGATTCCGCCGGTGGTCTTGACCACGTCCAGGATCCGGGGCAGGGTCTCGGCTTTCGCGGTGATCAGGGCGGGAGAACCGGTCCCGCCGGGGAAGTGCGCGGCGAGCACGTGCCCTCCGGTGACCGCGTCCACCGGGCGGAGGAACAGGGCCTCCTGCGAAGTGCCGGACGCCGACAGCGAACCGATGTTGGCCAGGCCCGCCGCCAGCACCAGGGAAGTGACGAGCCAGCTCGCGCGCGGTCGCTTGTGGACCAGCCGGGCGATCCCGTCGAAGATTCCGTGGGTGGACCGGCGGTGCTTGACGGGAGCCGGGCGTGCGGGCCAAAAAGCGGCGCGGCCCAGCAGCGCCAGCGCGGCGGGCAGAAAGGACAGGGAGGCGGCGAGCGCGCCCGCGATGCCGATCGAAGCGACCGGGCCGAGACTGCGGTTGGAGGTGAGTTCGCTGAACAGCAGGCACAGCATGGCGAGGATGACGGTGCCGCCGGAGGCGCCGACCGGTTCGACGGAGGTGCGCAGTGCCCTTCGCAGCGCGGAGCCGGTGTCGCGGGTGCGCAGGAGTTCCTCGCGGTAGCGGGCGACGACCAGCAGCGCGTAGTCGGTGGCGGCGCCGAAAACGAGGATGAGCAGGATGCCCTGGGTCTGCCCGTTGAGGGTGAGCACGCCGCGGCGGGTCAGCCAGTAGATCAGCGCCGATGCCGTGCCCAGCGCCAGTCCCGCGGAGAGCAGCACCACCACGGGCAGCAGCGGGCTGCGGTAGACCACGACCAGGATGAAGGCGACCACACCCGCGGTCACCAGCAGCAGCATGCCGTCGATCCCGCCGAAGACCTCGGCGAAGTCGGCGTTGTAGCCGCCCGGCCCGGTGGCCAGCGCACGCAGTCCCGGCGGCAGGCCCACCGGGAGCAGCGTGCGAAGGTGCGCGACGTCCTTGCCCGCCTGGAAGGGATCCTGGCCGGAGACCGGCAGGATCACTTCCACGGCCTGGCCGTCCGGCGAGGCCAGCGGCGGGGTGGGTGACCCGGCCAGTCCGGGCATGCGGGCCAGTTCCGCGGTTTTCGCGGCGATCGCGGCGGAATCGTCGCCGGTGAGCCCTCCGGTGCGCTCGAAGACGAGCACCGTGGGCAGGAGCCGGTCCTTCGCGAAGCGCTCGGTCAGTTTCTGCACGGCGGTGGATTCCGCGCGGGAGGGCAGGAAGGACCCCGCGTCGTTGGTGGTGACCTCGCCGAGCTTGCCGAGGTAGGGCAGGGTGAGGAAACCGAGCGCGAGCCAGCCGAGCACGATCAGGACCGGCAGCACGAATCGCCGTGGTGCCGAAGTGGTGTCCCGCGGTCGTTCCATAAGCGGATTCCGCCGTTCCTGGGCCGGTGACGGCAGAAACGATCTCACCTCGGCGGGTCATTCGCCGTCAAGTGGCGATTTTCGCATCCACTACAGCCGGAAAGACTTCCTCAATAAGAGTGAGGAACGACTGGTACAGCAGGGTGTGCACCTGCGGACGCTCGAGTCCCTGGCGCAGCAGCCATTCCCGCCCCGCCGCCTTCACCATTCCGGCGTAGGACCGCACCAGTGCGTTCAAGGTGGGCCGCGCCGGATGCTCCGCCGGGATTTCGAGCACGTCGAGTATCCGGTCCGCGGAGGTGCGTTCCGCCTCCACGATGATCTGCTCGACGTCGCGGTCGCTGCTCATCCCGTCGGAGGTGGCCACCAGCCACACCTTGCCCTGGTTGACCACCATTTCCAGGAACCAGTCGATCAGCCGGTGGGCGCGCTCGGGCATCGGGCCGTCGCCGAGCCCGCCGACCTCGGGCATCGGCATGGTGATGGCGCGCCGGATGACTTCGAGGTAGAGCTCGCGCTTGGTGCCGAAGTAGTGGTTGATCAGCCCCCGGGCCACCCCTGCCGACGCGGCGATGTCCGAAGTGGACACATCGGGGTAGGGACGTTCGCCGAACAGGCGCGCGGCGCAGGCGAAGATCTGTTCCTTGCGTTCGTCCGGTTCGAGTCGCCGCCATCGGGGCTCGGATGCCGTTGCCATGGCGGACATCGTGGCACGGACGGGCGGCCGGTGAGTCCCCGAAAGGGGGGTCCGGCCCACATATCAGTCGATTGGACGCATCCGGTCCCGGCTGGGCCTTCCGCGATTATGACGTGCCGGGCGGTGCTGCGGGGGCCACCCCGGGCGGGTGATGCGGCGAACGCCTCGTCACGGCGCTGTCCGCCGAACGCGCTTATTCCGCGGCTTCCTCGACCGGCAGGTGGAAGAAGCGCAGGTGCATCGGGCGCGCGTCGGGGGGTGCGTCCTCCGCCGAACGCCCGTACTTGTGCAGCAGTGCGATGTAGTCCTCGAACAGCGCTTCGAGGTCTTCGAGGGTGTAGTAGGCCTGGCTGCGGGAGAGGTTGAGCCACTGGCCGTGCTTGTTGTACTCCTCCACCATCCGCTGGACCAGTCGCAGTTCGCCCGGGATGCGCAGTTGTGCCCAGGTGTCGTAGGCCGCCTTGTCCTCCGGGGAGAGGCTGTCGTAGGCGGGGGCCCGGCGGTCGGTGGGCACGGTGCGGTACCAGCGCTCGCGGCCGGTGGCCCGCTCCTTCACCTCCTCGATGATGCCGGCGTCGGCCAGCACTCGCAGGTGGTAGCTGGTGGTACCAGTGTTCTCGTCGAGCGCCTTCGCGATCGCCGTCGAGTTCGCTTCCCCGAGCCTGCCGAGTTCGGCGAGCATCCGCTGCCGGAGCGGATGGGCCAGTGCCTTGAGCGCCTTGCCGTCGCTGACGACCTTGCGGGGCGGGGTCTTCACCATGGGGACAGGCTAGCAGAGAAAGCTCTGCAAAAAATTACTTGCAGAAGTTTCTCTGCAACCCTACCGTGGTCAAGGTGATCAACTGGAGGAGTGCCGAGCCGAGGATCTGGGTGCCGCGGGTGCTGGGGGCGACCGCGCTCGCGCTCGTGCCGTGGGTGTTCGTCCTGGGAGCCGTCCTGCCCCCGGTCTACCGCGCCCGGCACTGGGAGGTGGCGTGGATCGGGCTCGACCTGATGATGGCGGCGGGCTGCGCCGTCACCGCCCGCCTCCACCTGCGCGGCGACCCGCGGGCGGCGCTCACCGCCGCCGCGGTGTCGGCGCTGGCCGTGCTCGACGCCTGGTTCGACGTGCTCACCGCGCAGCCGGAGGAGATGGCCCACTCGCTCGCCTGTGCGGTGCCCGAACTGGGACTGGCCGCCCTCTGCGCGGTGATCGCGCTGGGGCGCTGCGGCGCCCCAGTCGTCCACAGTGGAGAATCAACGGCGGCGCCGGCGCCTGGCCGTGCTCTCCCGCAGGATCACCTCGCCGCCGATCCGGCGCACCCGGTTGCGCTCCCCGGGGTGACCACCCAGCGCCAGCCGCAACGCCTGCTCGCCCAGCTGTTCCAGCGGCAGCGCGACCGTGGTCAGCGGCGGGGCGAGGTCGCGGGCGAGCGGGATGTCGTCGAAACCCGCCAGTGAGACGTCCTCGGGCACCGACCGGCCCTCCTCCCGCAGCGCGGCCAGCGCGCCGATCGCCATCAGGTCGCTCACCGCGAACACGCAGCTCGCGCGGTGCTTCGCGGCGATCATCTCCCGCGCCGCCGCGTAACCGCCTTCCCGGTCGAACTCGCCTTCGAAGATGTCACGATCGGACAGTTCGATCCCGCCCTCGGCGAGGCCCTCCCGGAACCCGGACAGCCGCTCCACCACGCTGGTGAGCGTGTGCGGGCCGGTCAGCACCGCGAACCGCCGGTGCCCGAGGCCGAGCAGGGCGGCCGCCAGCGCCTTCGCACCGCCCTTGTTGTCCGGCTGGACCGTGTCGGCCTTGATGTTGCGGTGCCTGCTCACCACCGCGACCTGCCCGCCGCCCCGCCGGTACGGCTCCAGTTCCGCGTTCAGCGTCCGGCCCCAGGCGCGGTCTTCGAACCCGGACCCGATGAGCAGGATCGCCGTCGCCCGCTGGCTGCGCAGCATCGACACGTAGGCGATTTCCTTGTCCGGTTCCCCGAACGTGCTCGCCAGCATCACCAGCAGCTCGTTTTCGTCCGCCACGCGCAGGACCCCGCGGATCACCTCGGCGGCATACGGATCGCTGACGTCGTGGCAGATCACCCCGACCGAGCGAAGCGCGGCACCGGCCAGGGCCTGCGCGTGCACATTGGGCGTGTAGGCCAGGTTCGCGGCCGCTTCGACCACCCGGCGCCGCAGGTCCTCCCGCACGTTGGTGGTGCCATTGAGCACCCGGGACGCCGTGGCCAGTGAGACACGCGCCTTCTGCGCCACGTCCTCGAGCGTCACGTGGAGCTTGGCGGGCGTCATCGGTTCCTCCGGTGTTTCGCGGGGAACGAACACCCGTCCGGACCCGAGGACGGTGGGCGATGGTGGATCACCGGTTCCTCCTGTGTCTTGCGGGACACCCGCACCCGGTCGGACCCGACGACCAGCAGGCCATCGTCGGTCATCGTGTCCTCCTGTGTCTTGCGGGACACCCGCACCCGGTCGGACCCGGTGATCAGTGGGCGGCGATGGTGGATCACCGTTTCCTCCTGGCGAAAGCGCTGTCGCGTTACCGAGGAAGGGTTCCCCTCTTTCCGCAGGTCAGATGCACACGATCGGGGTGAAAACGGCCCAGGATTACTCCCCGGCCCCGCCGCGTTGACCGAGGGTGAGAGCACATCGACAACCGGCTAAGGAGGCCCCATGCTCTTCGGCGATGAGCACGTCCGGCGTTACGAGGAGACCAACGGTGAAGTGGGTCACGACTGGGAAAAGGGCGCGCCCATCCTGATTCTCACCACCACCGGCCGCAAGACCGGGCAGGAGCGCAAGTTCGCCCTGATCTACCAGGAGCACGAGGGGAGCTACGTGGTGGTGGCGTCCAAGGGTGGCGCGCCCCAGCACCCCGGCTGGTACCTGAACCTGCTCGCCCACCCCGAGGTGAAGGTCCAGGTCAAGGCCGACCGGTTCGCCGCCCGTGCCCGTACCGCCACCGACGCCGAGCGCGAGGTGCTGTTCCCCAAGATGGTGCGGGTCTGGCCGGACTACGAGGACTACCAGCGCAAGACCGATCGCAAGATCCCGGTCGTGGTCCTCGAGCGCGTCTGAACCGCACGGTGAGCGCCGCCGGCACGGCGAATCGGGCCGTGCCGGTGGCTTCACGGCCCGTGGGGAGGCGGGCATAGGCTGAAACCCATGAGTGCACATTTCGACGTTGTGGTGCTGGGCGCCGGGCCCGGCGGGTATGTCGCGGCGATTCGCGCGTCGCAGCTCGGGCTCAAGACGGCGGTGATCGAGGAGCGCTACTGGGGTGGGGTGTGCCTGAACGTCGGGTGCATCCCGTCGAAGGCGCTGCTGCGCAACGCCGAACTCGCGCACCTGGTCACCAAGGAGGCCAAGACCTTCGGGATCTCCTCCGACGGTGAGATCCGCTTCGACTACGGCGCGGCGTTCGACCGCAGCCGGTCGGTCGCGGACGGCCGGGTCAAGGGCGTGCACTTCCTGATGAAGAAGAACGGCATCACGGAGTTCACCGGGCGCGGTTCGTTCGTCGACGCTCACACGATCCAGGTGAAAACCGCCGAGGGCGACGAAACCATCACCTTCGGTCACTGCATCATCGCCGCGGGCGCGACAACGAAACTGCTGCCCGGGACCTCGCTTTCCGAGCGCGTCGTGACCTACGAGGAGCAGATCCTCGACCGGAACCTCCCGGAAAGCATCATCATCGCCGGGGCGGGCGCGATCGGTGTCGAGTTCGCCTACGTGCTGCACAACTACGGCGTCAAGGTCACCATCGTCGAGTTCCTGGACCGGATGGTGCCGCTGGAGGACGCCGAGGTGTCCAAGGAACTGGCCAAGCGGTACAAGCGGCTCGGCATCGAGGTGCTCACCTCCACCAAGGTCGAGGCCATCGACGACAGCGGGGACAAGGTCAAGGTGACCGTCGTGGCCAACGGCACCAAGCAGACCCTGGAAGCCGACAAGGTGTTGCAGGCCATCGGGTTCCAGCCGCGGGTCGAGGGCTACGGCCTGGAGAACACGGGCGTCGCGCTGACCGAGCGCCGCGCGATCGCGGTGGACGGTTTCGGCCGCACCAACGTGCCGCACATCTTCGCGATCGGTGACGTGACGGCGCAGCTCATGCTCGCGCACGCGGCCGAGGCGGCCGGTGTGGTGGCCGCGGAGACCATCGCCGGGGCGGAAACCATGCAGCTGGACTACGCGATGATCCCGCGCGCCACCTACTGCCAGCCGCAGATCGCCAGCTTCGGCTGGACCGAACAGCAGGCGCGGGAGAAGGGCTTCGACGTCCAGGTCGCCAAGTTCCCGTTCACCGCCAACGCGAAGGCGCACGGCCTCGCCGACCCCACCGGCTTCGTGAAGATCATCTCCGACGGCAAGTACGGCGAACTGCTCGGTGCGCACCTGATCGGCCCGGACGTCACCGAACTGCTGCCGGAACTGACGCTGGCGCAGAAGTGGGACCTGACCGTGCACGAGGTGGCACGCAACGTGCACGCCCACCCGACGCTCGGCGAGGCGGTCCAGGAGGCCATCCACGGCCTCGCCGGCCACATGATCAACCTGTAACACCGGCATTCCGGCGGCCCGTGGCGAGGGGTGTCCTCCGCCACGGGCCGCCGTGCCGTCCGACTCGGGAGGTGCACATGGCGGTGGCCGTGGTGACGGGTGCCGGTTCGGGGCTGGGCAGGAAGATCGCCCGTGCCCTGCTGGAGGCGGGATACCAGGTCGCGCTGACCGGCCGGCGCGCCGAACCGCTCGCCGAAACCGCGGACGGGCACGACGCGCTGCTCGTCCCGGCCGACGTTGAGGACCCGGAGCAGGTGAGAGCCCTGTTCGAAGCGGTGCGTGACCGGTGGGGCCGGGTGGATCTGCTGGTCAACAACGCGGGTGTGTTCGGCCCCTCCGGCGATCTGGACGAGATCGACGTCGAGGAGTGGCGGCGTACCGTCGACACCAACCTCACCGGGGCGTTCCTGTGCGCCCGCGAGGCGGTGCGCCTGATGAAGGCACAGCGCCCGCAGGGCGGACGGATCATCAACAACGGGTCCATTTCGGCTCACACGCCCCGTCCCGGCAGTGCCGCCTACACCGCGACGAAGCACGCGATCACGGGGCTGACCAAGTCGATCTCGCTGGACGGGCGGCCCTACGACATCGCCTGCGGGCAGATCGACATCGGCAACGCGGCCACCGAGATGACCGCGGGGATCAGCCGTGGCGCACGCCAGGCCGACGGCCGGATCCTGCCCGAACCGACCTTCGACGCCGGGCACGTCGCCCGCGCCGTGCTGTACATGGCCGGTCTGCCGCTCGACGCGAACGTGCAGTTCATGACCATCACGGCGACGAAGATGCCCTTTGTCGGCCGGGGCTGAAACGCTCGGCCGGTGTTCGGCGATACGAGGAATGACGTTGACTAAACTGCGGGCGTGGTCGTGGCCCGCAGTGGTCGTCGGCGCCGGGCCCTGGTAGCTCAGCTGGATAGAGCAAGAGCCTTCTAATCTCTAGGTCGCAGGTTCGAGTCCTGCCCAGGGCGCCACCAGCGGAAACGTGTCAGAGCGTAGCCGCACACCGGTTGAAGAGCAAGAGATTGCAACCCCCAGTTTTGGGGTACATTGCCCCGCATGGCCCCTACCATTGACGATCTTCGCGACCTCTCCGGCGACTGGAAGCGTGCGCTCAAGGCCTCCAACAAGGCCGACGGCACCGTCGCCCTGTACCTGCGGCACGTGCGCTACCTGATCGAGTGGCTGGGTGAGCGCAATCACACCGGCGGCGTAGACCAGGCCACGCTAGAGGCCTACTTCGCCGAGCTGCTGGAGCGGGCGACCCACCGCAACGGCATCGAGGGCGACAAGGTCAAGCCCAACTACGTCTCGGCCCAGTACCGCAGCCTGCAGCAGTACTGGAAGTGGCTGGCCAAGGAGGACGAGGTCGAGACCAACCCGTTCGACAAGATGTCGCCGCCCCACGCGCCCGAGCAGCCTGTGCCGGTGCTGCGCGAGCACGACGTGAAGGCGCTGCTCGCGGTCGTGGCCGGCCGCACGTTCGTGCAGCTGCGGGACAACGCCATCATCCGGCTGTTCCTCGACACCGGCGTGCGTGTCTCCGGGCTGGTCGGCATCCGGCTGGAGGACTTCAACTGGGACCACGACACCGTGCGCGTCACGCTCAAGGGCGGCAGCGAGCACATCCTGCCTTTCGGCGCCAAGACCTCCGACGCCCTGCGCCGCTACCGCCGCGCCCGCGCCAAGGTCCCGCTCGCCGGCCGGACGGACGCTTTCTGGCTCGGCGACAAGGGGCCGCTCACGCAGTCCGGGGTCCGCCAGATGCTTGAGCGTCGCGCGGCCGACGCCGGGATCGACAAGCTCTACCCCCACCTGTGGCGGCACCTGTTCGCCCACACCTGGCTGGCCTCGGGCGGCGCCGAGACCGACCTGATGCGGCTGATGGGCTGGCGCTCACGTCAGATGGTCGCGCGCTATGGCGCCTCCGCGGCCGACGAGCGAGCGCGGGAGGCGCACCGCAAGAAGGCACTCGGCGATCGATTCTGAAATTCGGAAAACTAACTGGATTCGGTGAGAAAAAAACCGGTGCCCCCGTCGCCCGTCCACTGGGCATCCGTCGTCACGAGCCGCAAATAGCTCGGACGCCGAACGCTCCGGCGGACCGGAGACGGAGGCGCCGGTTTCGGCAAATTCTTCACCGGAAGCCCGGCATTTTCGAGCAACTGTTGCGCGCGTTCGTGCCCGCACTTTTCCTCTAGCATCTGGCGCAGACACAGCGCCACCGCCATCAGCTCGCGCCGTTCCGCGATCGCGTCGCGCAGTTCCTTCGCCACGAAGCACATCAGGGCGACTCCGACGAGTGCGACCCCCAGAGTCAGCAATTCCACAACATCGTGCACCATGCCGATATATTCGCCGGTACTGACGTTTTTCTTACGCAGCTACACCGTTTTGTTACATGCAACGCGCGACTTACTCGGCGGTATTCGCTCACATGGAGCAACGGGTTGCGGCTAAATCGCGCGTTCTTGCGCAACTCGGGCACGGTGCTGGAATATGTAGGCTTTTCGGGTTTCCTCATCCAATTCCTTGATGGCCCAGAGTTGCACCTCTACAC
Source organism: Amycolatopsis cynarae (assembly GCF_026802195.1). Classification (NCBI taxonomy): domain Bacteria; kingdom Bacillati; phylum Actinomycetota; class Actinomycetes; order Pseudonocardiales; family Pseudonocardiaceae; genus Amycolatopsis; species Amycolatopsis cynarae. Next base: position 982,340 of record NZ_CP113836.1, read on the forward strand.
CGTCACGCAATTGGCCTAGTCCGGGTATGTCCGCGACGGACGCCGTCGGGGCTGTCTCCTGCGCGGCCTCTTGAGCGGTCTCTTGGACGGTCGGCGGGATGGGGCCGCCCTCGAGGATGGTCCGCGGCGTGTCCTCGTTCCAGTTGGGCAGGGCGCGGGCGACGGCGAAGAGGATCACCTGGCCCACGTACTCGTCGCCCTGCTCCAGCATCTGCAAGCTGCGCTGACTCTTCACGCCTGCCGCTCTTGCGAAGTCTGTCCGGAATTTGTAGCCGGCGGCGATGCGGGCCTTGGCGACGGCCTGGCCGAGGCGCACACGGGCCTCGGGCGGGTATCCGGTGGTCGAGATCTGCTTGCGGTCCGGCATGGGGGCATGGTTGCGCATATTGACGCATAGCGCCACCTGTCTGGTACGTCGCCTTGCTCTCCTCTGTCTGCTCCTGAACTCTCCCGTGCTCTTCGCCATGCACGCATAGTAAGGCATAGTTCCGCATACTTTCAACACTTTGACGTGCTGATTCGTTTCTTACTATGCGGTAGTATGCGTGATCATGCTTGACCAGACCGGCATGTTTACGCATGATGTGATCTATGCCCTTCCTGAACGGCCCCCTGGTGCGCGATCTCGCCGCCGAGCACGGCTGGGACCTGGCCGCGCTCGCGGACCGGGCCGGGATCCCCCTGCGCACCCTGCAGAACATCACCCGCGAACACGACCCCGACCCCACCACGCGCATCCGCCTGCACAACCTCGCCAAGGCGCTGGCCAAGGGCCGCACCTCTGCGGTCCCCGAGCTGATGAGCCGCATCCGGCGCCCCTCGTCCGCCACGACCAACGACGGCGTGCCGGACGAACCGCCGCAGCAGCCGACCCGCCCCAAGGGACCGGCCCGGCGACAGGACACGGAGACGACCAAGCGCGGCCCCAAGCGCGTCGCGAGCGTCGCCGCATGACCCCCGAGGAACGCAACTCCCGCGCACTGCGCGCCCGCATCGGCGCTCACAGCCGCTGGGCCCGTTGCGACGACCGGCCCGCCGCCACCGCTGCGGCCCGCGCCAGCAGCCCGGCCTCGACCGACCGGTGGGAGCGCGAAGTCGACCCCGAGGGGCGCCTGTCCGTGCATGAGCGCGCCGTCCGCGCCGCCCACGCCAAGAGCGCCTACTACGCCCGCCTGTCCCTGGCGGCGAAGAAAGCCCGCGCCGCCCGGCGCAAAGCCGCCTGACCCCGAACAGCACAACGCCCGCCCCGGGACGGACCAGAACCGGAACGGGCGTCGAGCACACGAGGAGAAAGGACCTCCCGTGGATCCCATCGTAACCGAAGACCCGACCCCGGACGGATACCGCACCATCCCGATGCCCGTCATCTGGAACCGCGAAACCGGCACTCTGCTGCCCGTCGGGGACTTCCCTCGCCACATGCTCGTGCCCGGCAACGACGACGACACCCGCGAGATGACGCCGGTCATCGACGTCTACCAGGCCGGGGGCCAGTGGGTGCAGTGGCCGCCCCACCCGCATGCTGCCCCGTCGCGCTGGCGCCGCCTGTGGTCCTGGTGCGCCCGGACGCTGCGGCGCTCCAGCGAAGCCGACACCGAGGTCATCGCCTCCCTGGCTGGAGGTGCTCTCTGATGGCGCACAAGGACGCGCACGAACTCGCCGGCCAGACGGTCACCGTCACCACGCAGCTCCCGCTCTTCGGTGAAAGCGACACCACCGTGAAGTTCGTCGTCGAGGACTGGTGGGACCGGGTCAGCGGCGGATCGTGGATGGACGCCACCGGCAACCTCGCCGCCATGAACTACGGCGTCCGGTCGGGGCTGTCCGGGCTCCCGCTCGACGACGAGGTGCTCTACGGCCATGTCGGCGCCTTCGGCCACCTCGTGCACGCCACCGAGATCACCGCGCCGGAGCGTGCGGCATGAACATCCTCGATAACCGGTGGCGCAGCCTGCTCAACCACATGCACGCCCGCGGCCTGGGCGACCTGCCCGTGGCGTGCGTGCACCTGCCCGCCGAGTACAGCCCGCACATCGAACTGGCGGACCACGACCTCACCACGCTCCTGCGCTGGGCCGACACCCTGGCCGACGCCCACTTCACCGTCATCGCCGCCCTGACGATGGCCTTCGTCATCGCCGACGGCCGGGTGCCCGCCGGACCCAAGATCTCCGTGCAGACCCTCATCCGCGCCGAGCACCTCACCGACGAGGAGATCCGCACCAACACCATCAGCGCCGACCGGCTGCGCTGGCTGGCCAAGCAGGCGGTGACCGCATGAGCAGGTCCACTGTGGTCAGTGCCGCGTGCCCGAAGAAGTGCCGCCGCTGCAAGAAAGGCCCGCTGGTGGGGCAAGGGGCCGAGGGTGGGCGCAAGCACGTCGGGCGCGGTCTGTGCAGCTATTGCTGGGAACTCGTCGCTGGCACTGACAAGCTCTTCGACTACCCGCGGCTGACCCGTTTCAGCGAGGAGACCTACTTCGACTGGCAGGCGCTGCTGGCGCGCGACCCCGCGCTCAAGAAGCGGGAAGGCGCCGCGCTGCTGGGAATCAGCTACGCCGCCTTGGACCGGGCCCTCACGCGCTACCGCCGTCGGCTTCGCGAAGAGAACGGAGCCGTGGCATGAGCACGCAGGAGCACCGCATCGTCATCCGCGGTGAGCTCTGGCCGGCCTTCATGGCGTGGATCGAAGCGAACCGCTACATCCTGCGGGACACCGGCGGCCCGGTCCAGCGCCTGACCGTCGCGCCCGCCACGTACAAGAAGAAAGTCCCCGGCCTCACCTCCCGGGAGATGCAGATCCTCGCAGGTATGGCCCGCGGTCTGAACAACCCGGAGATCGGCCGCGAACTCTCCATCGACCGGGAAACGGTCAAGACCCACGCCAGCCAGATCTACAAGAAGATCGGCGTCGCCAGCCGCATGGACGCCGTGATCTACGCGATCCGGCAGGGACTGCTGATCGTCACGCCCGGCGCGATCGAGCCCCGCCCCCCGGAGCGTGCGGCATGACCTGGCAGACGTTCGTGCGCGAGCTCACCGAAGGCGCCTGGGTCTTCAACAAGACCACCGGCCCCGACGTCGTGATCGTCCACGCCGTCCACGGCGACGGCCACGTGCTCGACACGGTGTGGACCGAGGACAAGACCCGGCTGATCTCCGCGCAGCTCAACGGCGCCGAGCTTGGCACCCCCCAACTGGAAGAAGTCATGACGTGTCTGTGACCCCCGAAACCCCGGCCGAACCGCCGGTCGCCTTCGTCGCGCCGCCGCCCGGCACGCGGCTGTCCGAACTGCTCGCCCGCTACGACGAGCTCAAGGACCGCCGCGACGCGCTGGAGGCCGAACTCAAGGACCTCACCGAGTCCATCAAGGTCGAGGCCGCGCAGACCAACCCGGGCGCCACCCGGCTGGAGCTGTCGAGCCCGGGCCTGCAGACCCCGCTGCGCATGTCCTATGTGGAGACCTGGCGGTTCGACTCGACCCGGTTCAAGAAGGACGACCCGCACACCTACGTCCGCTACGCCAAGAAGAGCAGCACCTGGAAGCTCGAGCGAGCCAGGCAGCGTTGAGCACGCCCAGCCCCGCCGAGTTCATGGCCACGAAGGAACGCTGCGAGCTGACCGAGCTCCTGGTCATCGAGTGCGCGCACTGCCGCTCACCCCTCGTCGCCCCACCACCCCCGGTCACACACCGCGGGCCCACCATCCGCGCCTCCTACGAGACCGACTGCGTGGAGTGCGGCGACCGGATCTACGAGGGCGACGAGATCACCACGTGCGACGACGGCCCGTGGATCCACGCCGAATGCACCGAGGAGAACTGATGAAGCTCGTGATTCGCCCGCGCCGCAGCGGAAAGACCACTGCGGCCGTCGAGTGGGTCAAGCAGGGCCGGAAGACCAAGAGCTTCCCCGGCTGGTCGCGCGTCATGATCACGCACGACGCACGCACGGCCGGGCTGGTGCGGAGCCAGTACGGACTCGACGAGAACCAGGTCTTCGCCATCGACCAGTGGAGTCGCGGCGCCCGCAACGTCGAGATCGTCATCGACAACCTCGACCTGATCGTCGAGCGGATCCTCGCGTATCGCCTCGGCCCGCTGCCCATCGCTTTCGCGACCTGGGACGAGGGATCGGAGCGCGACTGATGCTCATCGGCTCTCTGTGCACCGGCTACGGCGGCCTGGACGCGGCCGTGCACGCGGTGCTCGGCGGCGAGCTGGCCTGGTGGTCGGACGTGGACCCCGGACCGATCGCCGTCATGCAGCGGCACCGCCCCGGGCTGCTCAACCTCGGCGACATCGCCCGTATCGGCCTGTCGTACTCCGACGCCGAGTGGGCCGAGATGAAGGCCCGGGCGCAAGCGGATCCCGACTACGAGATGCCCGCCCCGAACTTCTCCTCGGTGCCCCGTGTCCACATCCTCACGGCCGGCTACCCATGCCAGCCCTTCTCGAACGCAGGGAAACGCCTTGGCACGAAAGACCCGCGCCACCTCTGGCCCTACATCGCCACAGCTACTCGGGTACTTCGACCCGTCCTCCTCGTCCTGGAAAATGTGGCCGCCCACCTCCGGCGAGGCTTCGACGTTGTCCTCAACGATCTTGCCGAGATCGGGTATGACGCGGTCTGGGCGCTTGTACGCGCTTCCGACGTTGGCGCCCCTCATCGACGTGAGCGCATCTTCATCGTTGCTCAAGACGCCCACCGCGCAGTTGGCCTCCAATGGGGGACCGCAGCATCCCGAGAAGAGGAAAGCGGGCGGCCACGGCCCGACGCTGGAGGACGAGGTGGTGTTCCTGCTGGGCCCCAGCCGTTGACGCTCCTGCCGACGCCGTCCGCCTCGCGCTGCGGCAACAACCAGGGAGGTGCTGCGGGTCGCGTCGGTCCGGTCCGTCCGAGTCTGGATTCTCTGGTGCGTCTCCTGCCGACACCCACAGTGTCGAACGCGGAGGGCGGGAACAAGGTCAACAACCGCGGCCTGCGGCTCCTGCCCGCCATCGCGCGGGACGCGGCCGACGCCACTGACTGGGGTGTCTACGCCGCGGCGGTGCGGCGGTGGGAGGTCCTCTTCGGACGGCCCGCGCCGGAGCCGACGGTCACCGGTGCTCGTGGCGCGCGGGTCCTGAGCCCGTACCTCGTCGAATGGATGATGGGCCTGCCCGAGGGGCTGGTCACCGCGACGCCGGGCCTGACCCGCAACCAGATGCTCAAACTCCTCGGCAACGGGGTGGTGCCCCAGCAGGCCGAGCACGCCCTCCGCGGGTTGCTTCCCCGCCTCTACCTCGATCTGGAGACCGCTGCGTGACCATCTCTCCCGCCGACTTCATGGGCTCGGCACCCGCACCGCTGGGCGGAAACACCGCCTGGGCCAGCCGGTACGCCGGCGAGATCCGCCGCATGATCACCGCCTACTCCGAGCGGCGGCCGCGCAGCCTGCAGTTGCACCTCGGCCCGTCCGAGCTGGGCGTGGCGTGCGACCGGCAGGTGGCCGGGAAGATGGCGGGACTTCCCAAGACCAACCACGTCTCCGACCCGTGGCCCAGCTTCGTGGGCACCGCGATCCACGCGGAGATGGAGAACGTGCTGCACTGGTACAACCGCGTCAACAACGTCATGCGGTTCGTCGCCGAGCAGCGCGTCACACCGCATCCCAATCACCCGGGCACCGCCGACGGCTACGACGCTGTCGAGCAATGTGTCCTGGACTGGAAAGCTCTCGGCGAATCCACGATGAACAAGGTTCGCCGAGCCGAGGGGCCGCCCCGAAAATACGTCGTGCAGCTGCTGCTGTACGGCCACGGCTACCGCCTCATGGGCTTGCCCGTGAAGCGGGTGGTGCTCGCCGCACTGCCGCGTACATCGTCCTCTTTGGATGGTGTGCACGTGTGGGAGCGGCCCCATACGCCGGCTGACGACGAGCTCCTGGCGCTGGTCTTCCAGCAGACGGAGCACCGCCAGCAGCTGGCGATTGCGCTGCACTCCGGGCAGATCTCGCTACTCGATATCGATGCCGCACCGTCCTACGACGAGTGCTACTTCTGCCCGTTCTACCGCCCGGAGTCGGCGCGGGATGGCCTCCAGGGCTGTCCCGGAAACCTCAAAAACGCTCAGTGACAAGGAAAATGATGACGAACCCGTTCCAGCAGCAGGTGTGGGGCCAGGCCCCGGCGGCTCCGGTCGCCCCGCAGTTCCCCGCCCCTGTGGCTCCGCAGTTCCCTCAGCAGGCGTACCCGCAGGCTCCCGCGTACCCCCAGGCTCCGGCATACCCGCAGGCTCCCGCGTACCCGCAGCAGTTCGCCGCTCCCGTTGCGCCGGCCGCGCCGCTGCCCTCCGGCTCCCTGGATGCGTTCTTCTCGCAGCCCACGGTCTCCGGCGGCCCGTCGTGGTCGTTCAAGGACAAGCCCGTCGGTACCAGCTACGTCGGGATCGTGGAACGCGAGGTGGTCGACGGCGACATCCAGCCGCAGACCATCCCCGGCACCAACCAGCCCGCGCTCTACCGCGACGGCCGCCAGAAGTACGTCATGAAGGTGTCTCTGATCGTCCAGCCGACGGCGGAGTTCCCCGAAGGGCGGGCGTCGTGGTTCGTGGCAGGACAGGCTCGTGACGAGCTCGCCCGGGCCATGGCGGAGGCAGGAGCTCCCGCAGGGGCGCCCGAGAAGGGTGCGCTGATCCAGACCACGCTCGTCGGCAAGAAGCAGGCCCGCACGGCAGGCTTCAACGCCAGCAATGTGTTCCAGATCGTGTACCAGCGTCCGCAGACCGCGACGGGGTCCGTCGCAGCCGAGCAGGTAGTCACCGCGGCTCCGGCTGGTGTGGCGCCCGCTCAGGTGGCGGACATGGTGCTGACCAACGGGGGCACCCACGCTGACGCTGCGAGCGCTGCGGCCGCTTACGCCGCCCAGCAGGGGCAGGCTCCGGCTCCGGCTCCGGCTCCGCAGCAGATGGCGTTCCCGCAGCAGCAGTTCGCTCCGCAGGCCCCGGCTCCGATGGCGCCGCAGGCCCCGGCCGCGTTCCCGCAGCAGTTCGCCGCCCCCACCCAGGCCGCTCCGGCGGCGCAGGCGATGGCGGCAGCTGCTCCGGCGGCCCCGGGTGAAGCGGCGCCGCAGGTCCCGGCCGGGCTCGACGCCGGTCAGGCCGCGCTGCTGAGCAAGTTGCTCGGCCAGCAGCAGTAACCCCGAGCAGGGCGCCGGAGGTCGTGTCCCCGATACGCGGCCTCCGGCGCCCGTTCCATCCCTACGACCAGAACGGAGGGCCATGCGTACTGACAAGCGCGGAAAAGGTTACGTGCAACCGGAACCGCCGCGCCACTCGCTGGAGCTTCCCGCAGCAGAAGTGGCGGCCATGTCCCGGGCCGAGCGTGTAGCCCGTGTCGGGCAGCTCGTTGACCGGGCTCAGGAACTTGTGGACTGCGCCGTAACTGAACTCGGACGGGACAAGCAGATCGTCGCTCGTGCCGTCTTGTTCTCCGGTGGGAACGACTCGACGACTCTCCTGCACCTGATGCGAGAGCTGGGGATCGTGACGCACGCAATCCATGCCAACACCGGGATCGGTATCGAGGACACCCGTCGCTTCGTACGTGAGGTGGTCGCGAACTGGGGGATCCCCCTGATCGAGGAGCGCCCTCCGGTGTCCTACGAAGAGCTCGTCCTCACGAACGGTTTCCCAGGACCTGCGCATCACTACAAGATGTACCAGCGGTTGAAAGAACGCTGCCTGGACCAGGCGCGCAAGCCGCTGGGCGTACATCGGTCGCGCACCTTGCGCGCTCTCTACATCGCCGGGCGCCGCCGGGAGGAGTCCGAGCGCCGCAGCGACGTGCCGCTCTATGAGCCGGACGGCTCGGTGATCTGGGTGTCCCCTTTCGCGGAGTGGACCAAACTCGATCTCAACACGTACCGCTCCGAGCACGACGTACCTCACAACCGTGTCGCCGACCTCGTTCACATGAGCGGAGAGTGTGGTTGCGGGTCCTTCGCCAAGGAGGACGAGCTGGAGATGATCGGGGACTGGTTCCCCGAGTTTCGCGCCGAGGTCGAGCGGCTGGAAGCGCTGATCGCGCACCGCACGGACATCCCCGCCGAACGTAGGAAGTGGGGGTGGGGCGCTTACCGCGGACGGGCCCGGCCACCGCGCCGGATGGGGCGCCTGTGCTCGTCGTGCAACGTGCCTCGGAACGTAGGAACGGCCCGGGGCGGGTATGGCTACCCGGCCATTCCCCTGGGCCGTGCAGGCAGCGTATCAGGTGAGGCCGCGTGAGCATCACCTACGACCAGCGCGGCAGCATGTACCCGCCGCGTCAGCAGCGCAGCACCATCTACGGCGAGCTGACCGACGACGGTGCTCGCGTTCTGCTGATCGCCGCCGGCGCGCTCGAGGACATCGCCATGGACGCCCGGCGTTTGCAGTTGCTCACCCCGCTGCTGCAGCCCACCAACCCGGCCGGCGCGATGCAGATGCCGCTGAGCTGGCCCGGCGTCGTGCAGCTGACCGCGACCTACGGCGAGCGCTTCCAGCCCATGCCGAGGCTGCAGGCCTGGATCGCGCAGGAGAGCGAGCGACGGCTGTCGGCCGGGCGGGCGAGCGAACTGGCCGTCGGCGTGCCCGAGGGCCTGACCCCGCGGCCGTACCAGATCGAAGGCGCGCACCTGATCGCCGCGACTGGCCGCGCCCTGATCACCGACGAACCCGGCACCGGCAAGACCATCACCACGATCCTCGGCCTGCTCGAGCGCTACACCGTCGCCGACTCCGCGATCTTCGAGGAAGGCCCCGTCGTCGTGGTGTGCCCCGCCTCGGTCGTTGACCCGTGGGTGGAGGCCTGGCTGCGCTGGGCGCCGCAGCTGGTCACCGTGGCGTGGCGCGGCACCAAGCGACGGGACCTGCTCGGCGCGGCCCAGGTGTACGTGACCTCCTACGACATCGCGCGCATGGATGCCCAGGACGACACCAAATCGCGCTCGCCGCTGATGTGGCTCAAGCCCGCCGCGGTCGTGGCCGACGAGTGCCACCTCATCAAGAACCCGAAGGCCTCCCGCACGCAGGCGGTACAGCGCCTCGCCCGACGCACCCGCGCGTTCGTCGCGCTGTCCGGCACCCCGATCACCCACCACCCGGCCGACCTGTGGCCCACCCTGACCTGCGTCGCGCCCGGTGCGTGGCCCGCGGGGGAGCGGTGGGTCGCCCGCTACTGCGAGACCGTGCCGGGCGACTACGACGAGGAGATCTTGGGGCTGGCCCCGGCCGCCGAGTCCGAGTTTCGGCTGGCGCTGCTCGGTCAGTTCCGGCGCGTGGCCAAGGCCGACGTGCTCACCCAGCTGCCGCCGAAGGTCTACTCCGTCCGGATGGTGGAGCTGCCGAAGGAGTGGCGGCGGGCCTACGACGAGATGGAAAGCCAGATGCTCGCCGAGCTGCCGGACGGGCAGGAGCTGGCCGTGATGGACATCCTCACCCAGCTGGCCCGGCTCTCCCAGCTTGCCAGTGCACCCGCCGACGTCGAGATCGAGTTCCGCGACGACCCGCAGACCGGCCAGCCGAAAGCGCACTACCACGTCACGCTCAAGGGGCCGAGCTGGAAGGTCGACGCACTGCTGGAAGAGATGGAGCAGCGGCCCGGCCAGCAGGTGATCGCCTTCGCTCCCAGCAGGCAGCTCGTCATGCTCGCCGGCGAAGCCGCCACCAAGGCGGGGCGTCGGGTCGGCTACGTCGTCGGCGGCCAGACGGCCCGGCAGCGAACGGAAACCGTGGACGCCTTCCAGCGGGGCGAGCTGGACCTCATCTGCGCCACCACGGGGGCGGGCGGCGTCGGCCTGACCCTCACCGCCGCGAAGTGCGTCGTGTTCCTACAGCGGCCGTGGGCGCTGGAAGCGTCCATCCAGGCCGAGGACCGCGCGCACCGCATCGGCTCCGAGCACCACGACTCCATCGACATCGTCGACATCGTCGCCGCCAACACCATCGACTCCCGCGTCCGCGCGGTGCTCAAGGCGAAGGCGGGGCAGCTCTCCGACCTCGTGCAAGACCCCCGCATCGTCGCCGAACTCCTCGGCGGCGTGTCCCTCCGAGACCAGAAGGCAGCATGACCTCCCTCATCTTCATCACGATCCTCGTGGTCCTCGCGGTGGTGGCTTTCGTGGCCGCCGCCCGGCACCTCAAGCTCAACGACCCGGGCCGGCACACCGACGACATCCCGCGCGGCGCGTTCCTCACCGCCGGTGGTGCGTTCCTGGCCGGTGCCCTGCTGTGGCTGTTCCTGGCCACCTTCACCACCGTGTCGGCCAACGCTGTCGGCATTGTCACCGCCTTCGGCAAGCCCGTCGGCACCGTCTCCTCCGGCGCGCACTTCCTGGCGCCGTGGGACTCCGTCGAGGAGTTCACCACCCGGATCCAGGTCACCCAGCGGCTCTACGACCAGAACAAGGGCGACCAGCCGGGCCAGGACTGCGTGGAGGTCAACCTCGCCGGCGGGGCGAAGGCCTGCGCCGACATGACCATCCGCTACGTCATCAACGCCAACGACGCGGTGGACCTGTGGAAGCGCTACGGCAGCTTCGACTCGGTGCGCGACTCGTTCCTACGCAGCGCCACCGACAACGCGGCCAAGATCGTCTACGGCCAGTACCAGCCGCAGGAAGCGATCTCCGGTGACGCACTGCCCGCCATCACGCAGAAGATGACCGCGGAGCTGACCAAGCAGCTGTCCTCGTCCGGCCTCACCCTCGTCGCGGTGGCGCCCGGCCAGCTGCACCTCGACCCCGGCGTGCAGAACCGGCTCAACGGCATCCTCGACGCCCAGACCCAGACCACCATCGCGCAGCAGAACCTCGCCAAGAACCAGGCACAGGCCGCGGCGAACCAGGCGCTCACCAACTCGCTGTCCGAGCCGATCCTGGTGCAGGAGTGCCTCGACGCGGCCAAGGAGATCAAGCCGACCTACTTCAACTGCTTCCCCGGCGGCTCCAGCGGCACGCCCCTGATCAACATCGGGAAGTAGCCATGGCGCAGCGCTCCCGCCAGTACGAAGGCGACGTCCTCTACCGCGCGAAGATCGTCAACCCCCGCGGCCACACCCACTACCGCGGCCCCTACGACACCCCGGCCAAAGCCAAGCGCCAGGTCACCTTGGCCGCGGGCAAACCGCCCCGCGAGGGCTGGGAGGAAAGCCGCGTCGAGGTCGCCCGCCCCGAGTGGCAGCCGATCGAGGACTGAACCACCCCACGACCAGAAGGACGGACCCATGATCCCCACCCCCGAAGAGAAGGACGAGGCCTTGCGCGAACAGCTCGCCGAGGACGCCGCCGCCCTGGCCGCCGAGGAACCGGCCCGGGTCGACGTCGTCGAGCTCGCGGCGCGTGCCTTCCACGCCACCGCCCACGCCCACGACCCCCGGCCCTGGGCCGAGCTGGGCAGGCCGTTCAAGGAGGTCTACCTGCGGCGGATGCAGAAGCTGCAGGAGCAGGGCCTGCTCGCCACCGACGGCCAGTACACCGCCTTCATGCACGTGGCCCGGCAGCTCGACCGCCTCGCCACGTTCATGGCCGCGCAGACCCCCGCCGCCGTCGACCGCAGTGACGCCGCCGTGGACGCCGCGATCCAGCTCATCACCGACCAGCGCGCCGCCCTCTCCCTGCTCGGCGATGCCGTCGCCCAGAGCGTCGAGCTCTGCAAGGCAATGCTGGCCGGAGCGGCACCGGTCGACGTCGCACGCATCCTCCACACGCTCGTCCCGATGCCGCTCCTCGCAGCAGCTGCCGCGCCCGCACCGTCGGCCGAGACCACCCCGATCTACCGCGAGGTCGTCGGTGCTGAGTAACCCGCTGCCCGAAGGCGCCGCCCGCGCGTTGTCGGTGAGCGGGCTGGCGCTCGGCGACCTGGCCGCCGGGCTGTTCAACGACCTATGGTTCCTGGCGGCCGCGCTGATCGCCTACGCCGCGCTGCGGCTGCAGCCCTGGGACCCGGCCGACGACGCGGAAAATCGCGCCGCCCGCGCGCTGGAGGCGGAATGACTTCGAAACCCGCCACGTGGGCCGAGTTCTTCGCCTGGTTCACCGAGGCCACCACGCACCTGCCACGCCCCACCTGGGACGAGTACGGCCTCATCCTGGCCCACGCCGCCGCGACCCGGTCGGACTGCGAACGCTCCCAGGTCGGTGCCGTCGTGATGCAGGACCACCGCACCCGCGCCAGCGGCTACAACGGCTCCCCGGCGGGCGCCCCCGGCTGCGAAAGCTGCCCGCGGCGGCTGTCCGGCGTGGATCCCTGCTCCAGCTACGACAGCGGCCCCGGCGCGTGCGTGGCCGTGCACGCCGAAGCCAACGCGCTGCTGCACAGCGACCGGGCCGACCTGCCCGGCGCGACCCTCTTCGTCACCCGCGAGCCCTGCCCCGGCTGCGGCCGCCTCATCGCCGGCTCCGGCGTCGCCCGCGTGGTGACCCCAGCCGACCTTCCCGAAAGGACAGACGTGACCACCCCGCTGACGTTCGCCCGTTTCATCGAAACCAACGAGTGGGAGGGCGAGACCTGGAACTTCTGGCTGCAGACCACCGGCAACGAGGAAGAGTTGGCCCGGCTGCGCGACTACCTCGCCCGCCACGGCGAGCAGACCGAGGACGCCGAGTTCCAGCTGGCCGACGACGTGCTGACCGAATCCGAGGTCGACCTGCTGGTGCGCTACTCCGACGGCGGCTACACGTCCAGCCACAGCAAGGTGACCGGCCCGATGCGGTTCCCGGAGGGCTTCGACCACAACGCGGCGCCCGACGCCCAGATCTACAAGGGCAGGATCCGGCATTTCTTCCCTGCAACGGAGGAAGCGTGAACCGCCTGCTCGTCGTCGGCGTGGACCCCGGCGTGACCACCGGGATCTGCGCCCTGCCCTACCTCGACGGGCGCCTGCAGATCGAGCAGGTCGCCGTCATCCAGGCCAACCCCGCCGCCGTGCCCCGGATCGTGGCGGCGTTCCTCGCCGAGGCCGAAGGCTTCACGCTGATGCCGATCCTCGCGGTCGAGGAGTTCGTCACCAACCTGCGCGCCGCGCGCTCGGCCACACCGGAAGCGGGACGCATCACCCGCCAGCTGATCGCCCAGCTGCAGGACGTCCACCTCGACCACGCCGCCCGCTGGTACCGCCGGCCCGCCGGGATCGTCAAGCCCTGGGCCACCGACGCCCGGATCGAGGCGGCCGGGCTGGACGGACCCACCCACGCCATGCGCAACCACGCCCGCGACGCCGCCCGCCACGCGCTCTACGCCGCAGTGCGCGACGGCGGGATCCCCGACCCCCTGTCCCGGAAGGCCCAGCCGTGATCAAGTACCTCGCCCTCCTGCGCGACACGCTGCTCCTGCACACGCTGATGCGCACCATCATCAAGAGCTCGCGGTTCCGCCACCTCGGCCTGACCTACACCCTCATCCGCGGCGGCAGCGACTTCCTGCTCTTGATGTACCTGCCCGTCCCCGGCGCGGGCTACACGACCGCCGAGATCCGCGGGTGCGCGCCCTGCGTCGGCCGCGCCGCGATCCTGCTCGCCGAGAAGATGGCCGGAGCGCAGTCGTGACGGGGGACCTGATCACCTTCCTGCGGGCACAGATCATCGAGTCGCGGCAGCACATCCTCGAACTGCGCAAGCTGACCGCCGAGGACCAGGGGCTGACCGAGCCGTGGACGCCCGAAGGCTTCGACCCGGTAATGGTCGACCTCGACGCCAAGCAGCAGATCATCGACCTGCATGAACCCATCGAGGGCGAATGGGGGCCGGTCTGCGCGGTGTGCCACACGACCGGCGCTGATGGCGATCGCAAAGGCGAATACCCGTGCACCACCCTGCGCCTGCTCGCCCTGCCCTACGCCGACCACCCCGCCTACCGGCAGGAGTGGAAGCCGTGAGCACCACCGCCGTCCACCGCGACGCCGTGCCCCACCTGCCCCTCACCGAGCCCACCGAGGTCAACCGGCGCATCCGCATCGCCATCAACGACGACCACCAGTGGCTCGGCATCCCGGGCCGACGCGCCAAGATCGACTTCACCATCGACACCACCGACCCGCGGGTGAAGCCGAAATGGGTCATCGCCAACGAGGTGCGGGAGTTCCTGCTCGCCCAGGGCACGCCGGAGCTGTGGGCGTACTACGGCGCCTACGACCACGTGGCCCTCATGCAGCTGTGGGGATCGATGGTCAAGCGGCCCTCGGGGGTTCCGATGTGGACGCACGACCTGAAACAGCTCCACGAACAGGCCGGTCACCCCAAGCTCCCCGGACAGGGCAACGACACCCACGACGCGCTCGCAGACGCGCGCTGGAACCGCCTGGCCTACGCCAACTGCGAAGCCGCCCTCCACTTCGAACAGGAGCGCCCGCAGTGATCACCTTCCACCCGTCGCCCACCGGTGGCGAGGACTACCTTGACCTCCACACCCCGGACGGCGCCCGTTTCTACCTGCGACGCGACGAAGCGCGGACACTCGCTCACGCCATGCTCGCCGCGACGGCCAAGGACGTGGTGTGCGACGACTGCGGGCGGCGGAACGGCGTACACGCGGTCACCTGCGCTACCCCCTGCGGCGCCGTGCGCCTGGTGCCGGAGACCGAGCTGGAGAAGCTACGCGCTCTGCTCGACGCCTACGCGGAGGAGTACCTCGACCCCGAAGGCGATTGCGCCCACGACCACGACGACAACCGCAGCAAAGCGGCCCCGAAAGCGTTCGCCGCGCTGAACGAGGTGCTCCGGTACCTCACGAGCATGACCGGCGCCTCGCACGTCGTGGAGGGCCTCCCGAGCCAGGCCGACAACCCGATCCCCGCCTACGCCCGCAGGGTGGCCGACGAGCTCCGGGCGCGCATCGCCCACGAACTGAAGCAGGAGGTGCCCCGTGCCTGAACTGTGGTGGAGCCACGACTACGGCATCGTCACGCGCACCCAGGACGCCGGTGAAGAGGTCTGGGTGCGCTACGAATCGCACCGCATTTCGCTGCGCCACGACGGGTTCCCGAACGAGCTTCCGGCCGACGCCGTGCGCCTGGTGCCCGCGGACGGGAAGACGATCACCGTCCCACGCCCGCACGTCCCCTACGGTCCCGCCGGCATGGACACCGACACCGCGGATGCCGACTTCCTGCGCGATGCCGCCGATCGTCTCGCCGACTTCTACCGGCCGTTCGGTAGCAACCTGCGCGCGACCGTCGTCCAGCTCCTGCGCGATGCCGCCGACGCGATCGAGGCCCCTACCGGCGGGGTTTCGTGAGCGACATCGTCTCCGACATCGAACGGGCCATCGGCTGCCAGCACTGCGGTGGCCCGCTCGGTGACTCCCCGAGCCGGGACTTCTGCCGGCAGGAATGCCAGGAGGACTGGCGCGCCGAGCGCGCCGAGCCGCTGCCGTTCCCGTCCTACCTGGCCGGGCTGGACTGGACACCCCGCATGCCGGAGCCGCCCGCCGTCGACACCGCGCAGTTCGCCGACGGCACCACGATCACGCGGATCCGCACCGTGGGCGCCCTCGTGGCCACCGAGTTCTTCGCCGTGAGCGACCCCCGCGGTAACGAGGTCGCCCACCTCGCCCGCGTGCTGCCGCACTACCGAACCACCTGAACCACCGAGAGGGGACCGATTTAGTGACCAACGCCGTCGTGACCACCCCCGATGCAGCCATCGCCGAAGCGCTGCAGATCGCCCGGGGGCTGGCCGCCGCCGGGATCCCGATCTTCCTCGCCGGGCCCGACCCGAGCACCCCCATCGGTTTCGCCCTGCCTCCGGGCTGGCAGCAGACCCGGCCCGAACCCCGCGTGCTCGACGCCTGGCGGCCCGGCATGGCGGTGTGTGCGGTCATGGGCCACGGCCTGGACCTCATCGACGTCGACCCCCGCAACGGCGGCGCCCTGGAGGAGATCGGGGCGCCGCTGCCGGTCTCCTACGGCGCCGCGCTGACCCCGTCGGGCGGGGTGCACAGCTTCGTGCGCTCCCTGGGCGTGCGGTCGAAGAACAACCTCGTGCCCGGGGTGGACGTCAAGGCCGGCGACGTCGAGGGCAAGGGCCGGGGCTTCGCGTTCATCGCCCCCACCGTGCGCATGTCCAAGGCGACCGGGATGCCCGCCACCTACACCTGGGCCGTGGCCCCGCAACTCGAGCGGCTGCTGCGCGAAGGCCCCGCCGATGCCTCCGGCGCCGCGCTGGCCGAAGCCGTGCGGCGCAGCCACGGCAGCAGCGGCTCGACCGCGGGCGGCAACGCCGAGGACTTCATGAAGGTCGGGCCCTGGGCCGATGTCGCGGCCACCCTCGCCGCCGGGCGCAACGACGGGGTGATGAAACTCGCCGCCGCGCTGCGGGGCCGGGGCGGGTGGCGGCTGGAGGACGCCGTCGCGTTCATGGACGCCCGGGTCTGGCCGATCATCGACCAGGACCAGGGCGGCCATGAGTTCACCCGCGACGAGTACGAGGCCGCCATCCGCTCGGTGTGGGAGCGCTACCCCGACGGCGCCGTGGCGCGGCTGGAGGAGGCCCACGACACCGCCGCCGAACGGCCCGCGCCCCTCAACCGGCTCGGCATCAAACACGCCTGGCTGGTCGAGCGGCTGGCCGCGCACCGGCTCACCGGCCGATTCTGCTGGTCGGCCGGACTCGGGTGGATGGCGTGGGATGGCCGCCGCTGGGCCCCGGTCGACGCCGCGGTCATCATCGAGGACCTGCGGCAGTTCATCATCTGGCTGCACGCCTCCTGTGTGGCCGCCGGCGCCGATCAGGACCTGGTCAAGGCCATCGAAGCGCTCGGCACCTACACCACCATCCGCAATTTGGCCCAGTTCTGCCAGGGCATGGAGGGGGTGCTCGCCGACGCGGCCGAGTTCGACCAGTGGCCCGACCTGCTCAACTGCCGCAACGGCATCGTCGACCTGCGCACCGGCGAGCTCATGCCGCACAACCCCAGCCTGCACATGACCAAGATCTCAGGCTGCGACTACGTACCCGGCGCCGGTCACCCCGACTGGACCGCGGCGCTGGGGGCGGTGCCCGAGGACGTGCAGGCCTGGTGGCAGGTGCGGATGGGGCAGGCCGCCACCGGCTACATGACCCCCGACGACATGCTCCTGGTCCAGGTCGGCGGCGGGGAGAACGGCAAGACGACCATCATGACCGGCATCCGCGGGGCGCTGGGCCAGTACTACCTCGACGTCTCCCACAGGGCCTTGCTGTCCAGCCCCGACGCCGTACCGACGGAGGCGATGGACTTCCAGGGCGCCCGCCTGGCGCTGCTGGAGGAGACGCCCGAGGCCCGGCGGCTGGAGGTGACCAAGCTCAAGCTCCTGGTCGGCACGCCGCAGATCACCGCGCGGCGGATGCGTAAGGACCCGGTGACCTTCGAGGCCACCCACTCGCTGTTCCTGTCCACCAACTACCTGCCGGTCGTGCAGGAGACCGATCACGGCACCTGGCGGCGGCTGGCGGTGATCCGCTTCCCCTACCGCTTCCGCAAGCCCGGCGAGGCCCTGGAGGACGAGCACGACAAGACCGGCGACCCGGGTCTTCGAGAGCGGCTGCGCGCCGGGGAGGACGGCCGCCGGGAGGCGGTGCTGGCCTGGCTCGTGGCCGGGGCGATGGCGTGGTACCAGGCCGGGCGGGTGATGCCGCCGCTGCCGCCGAGGGCGATCGAGGACACCCGGGCCTGGCGGGTGGAGACCGACGTGGTGCTGGGCTACCTCGACGAGCGGATCGACTTCGACCCCGCCGCCCACGTCATGTCCTCGGAGCTGCTCGACGACCTCAACGAGTGGCTGGTGGCCCGCGGGCAGAAACCGTGGTCGGCGCAGCTGATGGCGAACCGGTTCGCGGGCCACTCCGAGCTCGCCGCGCACAAGTCGACCAAGATCAAGATCGCCCGTCAGGCCGGACTGTCCCGACGCCCGATTCGTCCCGGTTCCATGATTACCGTCAGTGATGTTCCGGCCGCCTACAACGCCTGGACCGGCATGAGGTTCCGAGTCGACGAACCCGGGGGCGAACCCGGGGGCGGGGTACCCCAGATGGGGGATGGCCCGGACCTGGACCCCCCCTCGTCGTCGGCAAAAGCCCAGGACCGCCGAACATTCCAGAGCGCTCCTATCCCCCAAAAATTGGAAAATCAGCTCACTAGGGCGTCATCGGATCCCTCTGGAATGTCTGGAATACAAGATCAACTTCCTCCGACTTCGGAGAGTGATAATTCAAGCGATGGTAAAGCCGACGGTCAGCTGACGCTGGCACTGGAAACGCCCGTTGTCACTGCTCCGGAGCCCCCTGCGGCGGCCCCTCCCAAGGCCACCGACGCCGCGAAGGTCACGGCCGCGCAGAAGCGGGAGCAGAAGCGGCACGACGCGCTGGAGGCCGCCGCCGGCGACGTGATCGGCCTGCCCGCCCTCGTGCGCCGCGACGACACGGTCACCGCGCTGACCCTCGCCGAGGCCGCCCGGATCGTCATGACCGCCACCAACCGCGCTGGCGCGCTCACCGTGGACATCGAGAACACCGGCTACCCGGTCGGCCACCGGCACTACGGCCTGCGCACGATCCAGCTCGGCGACGAACAGGACGCCGTGGTCTTCGACGCCGAGGACCCCGCCCAGGCCGAACTCGCAGGGCAGCTGCTGGCGATGGCGCCGCGGCTGCACGCCCACTCCGCGACCGCCGACCTCGTGCCGCTGGTCGAGGCGGGCCTGGTGGGCATGGACATCTGGGCCCGGATGGAGGACACCGTCATCCCGGCCAAGCTCGCCGACCCCGCCTCCACCGGCTCCGACCCGGGCTTGAAGAAGCTCTCGGCGGTGATGCTCGGCGAGGACGCGGCGGCCCCCTCCGCCGACGCCGCCCGCGCCACGCTGTTCAAGGCGGGCAAGTGGCTCACCGAGACCAAGACCGACACCCCCGTGGAGCGCTCCGGCTGGGCCCAGGCCGACAAGTTCAGCGCCACGATGATCCGCTACGCCGGGTCCGACGTACTCGACACCGCGGCGCTCGCCACGCGGCTCCCGGCACTGGCCGAGGACCTGCACACCCGCGAGCGCATCGCCCAGCGCATGGTGGCCCGCATCAGCCACACCGGGGTCCCCATCGATGGCGAGCACGTCCGGACGCTGCACGCCACCCACACCGAGCAGCTGACCGAGATCGGCGGGCGCCTGGCGGGCCTGGGCATCGACACCCCTGGCAGCAACAAGCAGGTCGCCGAGCGGTTCGCCGCGCTGGGGGTGCAGTTGCCTCGCACCGCGCCCAGCAAGAAGTTCCCCGCTGGGCAGCCCTCGGTCGACGCCGCCGCGCTCAAGAAGGTCCGGACGCTTGGCGGGGCGGCCGGGGAGCTCGCCGCGGTGATGCTGGACTACCGCGGCCACGAGACCGCGCTGTCCACCTTCCTGGAGCCCTACCGGCAGCTGGTGGAGTACGGCGACGGACGGGCCCGGCCCACGGTCTACACCCTCGGTGCCGACACCGGCCGGATGAGCTGTGTCCGGCCGAACTTCCAGAACATCCCGCGCGAGGGCGGCTTCCGCCGCATGGTCACCGCCGACCCCGGCCACCTGCTGATCTCGGCCGACTTCTCCAGCGTGGAGTTCCGGGTCATGGCCGCGCTCTCCGGTGACCCGAACCTGCGGCGGATGCTGCTGGAAGGCGCCGACATCCACGCCATGATCGCCGAACAGGTCTTCGGATCCGGCTGGACCAAGGCCCACCGCTACACCGTCAAGCGCGGGGTGTTCGGCTGGGCCTACGGCGGCTCCATCCCGACCCTGGCCGCCCAGCTGGAGGTCAGCGAGGACGTCATGGCCGGCGTGGTCGACGTGCTCGCCGGACTCGCCCCGGTCTACGTGCAGTGGTCCGCCGGGATCCAGGCCGCGGTGAAGGCGGGCAAGACCCGCTTCCCGTCCTACTCGGGCCGGGTCATCCACCTGCCCCGCCGCGCGCCGCACGCCGGGCCGAACTACTGCATCCAGGGCACCGCGCGGGAACTGCTGATCGACGCGCTGATCCGGTGGAGCCAGACCCGCTGGAGCGAGGCCGTGCTGTGGCCGGTGCACGACGAGGTGGACGTCATGGTGGCAGCCGAGGACGCCGAGGAAGCCACCGCCGCGCTCGTGGGGTGCATGGAGACCGACCTGTTCGGCATCCCCATCGTGGCCGAGGCCGCCAAGCCCTCGCCGTACTGGGCGGATGCCGCATGACCAGGGAGAATGACAACTGGTACGCACGTACCACTCACCGGAGGGACCCGCGATGAGCCACACCTGCGCCTGCCGGAGCTGCGACCGGCTCACCCATGACGAGATCTGCCCCGGCTGCACCGGCGAGCTGGTCGACGCCCTGCGCGCCCTGGCCTACACCGAGGTCGACGACCGCCGCCCCGACGCCGCCGCCGAGGCCGAGGGGATCGAGCAGTACCGGCCCGGTCTGGTCGCCGACCTGCTCGACGTGGTCACCCGCCAGACCCGGTTCAGCACCGGCATCGGGGTGATCGTGCGCGCCGCGGAGACCCCCATCCCGCCGGATCTCAAGGCCGCCGCCCTCCTGCACACCCTCACCACCGACGTGGGCGCCTACGCGACGGCCTTCGCCCGCCACCACCCGCACCTGCGGCCCCGGCTGGGCAGCGTGGCCGACGCCGCGGCGTGGATGGCCGACTTCCCCGGCCTGCTCGCCGCCTGGCCCGGGGTGGAGCAGGTGCACGCCGCGATCACCTCGCTGGTGGCCCGGGTGCGGCGGGTGGTGGACCGGCCCGCCGAGCTGCACTGCCTCGGCCGGTGCACCGGCTGCAAGGCCCCGCTCTACGCCCGCGCGGACAAGCCGGTGATCCGTTGCCGCTGCGGCCGCGCGCACGATGTGGCCTTCCGCCGGCAGTGGCTGCTCGCCGAGGCCGCCGACCAGCTCGGTACCGCGATCGAGATCGCCCGCGCGCTGTCCTCGCTGCTCGCCCGGCCGGTCAGCGTGGACACGATCCGGGGCTGGGCGGCCCGGGGCAGGCTCGCCGCCCGGCCACCGCACCCGCACGACCCCCGCGGTCACCCCACCTACCGGGTCGGAGACGTCACGGACCTGGTCCTGGCCGCCGCCCAGCGAGGCAAGGGCAGCGCCGCATGATCCACCCGACAGGCGACTTGTCCCCGCCGCCGCGAACTGGTGAAATGCTCAGCAGGGACTAGGACCACTGTCCCTTCTGACGACCGAAGGCCCCACGGGTTACACCCCCCGCGGGGCCTTCGTGTTTCACAGCTCAGGTGGGTGGGGGCATGGGCGGCTTCGTCCTGTCCAGTTCGCCGCGGAGCAGTCTCAGCAACACGAGCCCGTGGTGATCCGGGCAGGTGAACCATTGCCACTGCTCGATGTCGAGGACGTAGAGCACGGCCTGCCGACCGCACTCGACGCACTGCGCGCTGTCGTCCGCTTGCAGATCGACCAGGCCGGTCAGCAACTCGCGCGTGTAAGGCGCGGTGGGGCTGGTCACGGCTGGCTCGTCCTCGGCCGGCCCTTGGGCCGCTCCAGCTTGTTCTCGACGAAATCCACGATCTCGGCGCGGAACCACACCCGCCCGATGCCGAGCACCTGCGCCGGCTCCGGAAACTCCGGGTAGCGGGTGACCTTGTCGATGTACTGGCGGGTCACCGTCTTACCGCGCTTCTCCTCGACCAGTGCTTTGATCTCGTGGATGCCGGCCAGTTGGCCCGCGATCATCGTGCGGGTGAGTATCACGACTGCACCTTCCTGGTCTTGTTGTCGTGGTCTTCCTGGGGCCAGGCCGGCGCCCAGCGCGCCCGTGCCCGGTCGACGGTGGCGGCGATCATCGCGTCACCGACGAGGGGAGCCTGGAACCGCAGCGCCTCGGTGGTGTCCACCGCCCGGTAGAGCCCGTCACCGGCGCCGAGCAGCAGTTGCGCCCCGCCCGTGTCCAGCGCCACCCGCGAGTCCACCGCGGACGCGGTTTTGAACGCGATGCGGGACGGCACGTTGGCCTTGATCAGCCCCGTGACGACGTCCGCGGACGGCCGCTGCGTGGCGAGCACCAGGTGGATCCCGGCCGCCCGCGCCTTCTGCCCGAGCCGCACGATGGCGTCCTCGACCGCGCCCTTGGCCAGCATCACCAGGTCGGCGAGCTCGTCCACCACGCACACGATGTAGGGCATCATCACCGCGCCGGGCCCGAGCCGCCCGGATGCCGCCGCCGCGTTGTAGGCGTCAGCGGTGCGCACCCCGGCTTGCCGCATGCGGCGGTAACGGGAATCCATCAGGTCGGCGAGCCGGGCCAGCGCCGCCGCGGCCGCCGGGACCTCGGTCACCACCGAGTCCACGTGTGGCGCGTGCTCGTACGGCGCGAGCTCGACCATCTTCGGGTCGACCAGCACCAGCCGCACGACATCCGGCCGGGTCCGGGCGATCAGGGTGGTCAGCATCGCGTTGAGAAAGCTCGACTTGCCCGAGCCCGTAGCGCCGGCCACCAGCACGTGAGGGAAGCGCGCCAGGTTCTCGGCCATCGGCTGCCCGTCCACGCTCAGCCCGAGCGGCACGGTCAGCGGGTGCGCGGCTGCGGGGATCGGCACCTCGGACGGGCCGACGATCCGCCGCGGCGTGGTGGGCGCCTCGATCCCGATCAGCGACTTGCCCGGGATCGGCGCGAGCATCCGCACCGACTCCGTGGCCAGCGCCAGGCCGATGGTCTTGTGCAGCCGGAGGATCTTCTCCACGGTCACGCCCGGGGCCAGCTCGACCTCGTACCGTGTCACGGTCGGGCCGGCGGTCTCGCCGACGACGTGCGCCTTCGCGTTGTGCACCACGAACAGCTCGTTGAGTTTGGTGGCGGCCGCGGACACGGCAGGCCTCGCTTTCGGGTGGATGGTTGTAAACCACTTTAGGGGTGGATGTGGCCTGGCGGCCAGCACAGCGCCCAGGCCGAAGCCCGGGCACCACGCAAGCGGTCAGGCGACACGAGGGGCGATGCGGCGGGCGTTAGGGTCGGCCCAGCGCTGCGCGGCCCGCACTGCCTGCCGGACTTCCGGCCCGGCCTCGACTTTGATCAGCCACTGGTACGCGGCATCGAGCGCTTCGCACACCACCCCCGACAGCGGCGAGCCCATCTGTACGACGTTGGGCTCCGGGTAGGTGGCGGGGGTGAGCTCCCACGCATCGGCCTTGGTGTCCTCGCTCACGGCACCGTGTGCGATGGCCCACAGGGACTCTTCGGCCACCTGGGCGCCGTCCACCATCACGCGGACTGCCATGCCGACGTAGTCCCATTCGCAGCTCTCGAATCGCGCGATCTCGTCGGCGTCGTGGCAGTCGTAATCGGTGGGGCGAGTGTCCTCGTCGGGGTGCATGGCTGCGATGACGGAGACCCGTTCGGACTCGAACAAGGTGCGCGCTTCGATGACGTAGTGCATGCTGCCTCGCTTTCGGGTGGATTGGTTCAGGCCTGGCGGCCAACGCGGCACCCGGACCAGAGCCCGGGCACCACGCAAGCGGTCAGTCCCGCCTGGCGGTGACGGGCAACCACTGCCCGATGGTGTCCGGCAGGGTGAGCACGAACTCCCCGCCCGGATCCAGCGACCCCGTGAGGGTCAAGGCGTAGGCAGCCACGAACGCGCGCAACTCCTCCTCGGTGTCGAAGGCAGTCCAGGCCATCGCCGGATTGCCGGGCGACTTGACGATGAACCGGTGAACGCCCCACGCGCGCTCCACCCATTCGTCGACGGTCGCCGGCCGGACGTAGCCGCGTGCCTGCTGCCCGGGCGCCTTCGCGACCGTCTCGCCGTCGAGGTCCCGACGGAGCACCTGGCTCATGTAGACCAACTTGGACTTCCCGCGGTAGAGCTCGCCCCGTCCGAGGTACTGCAAATTGATCATCGATACCGAGTGGTCGTGAAGCGGGATCGGCAGGTGGTGACCGAAGACCTTCTCCCAGTCCTCGTAACAGCTGTCCTGCCTGAGGTAGGCGCCGCTGGCCGCGTAGCCCCCGCCCTGCTCCGGCCGCGCCACGACGTAGCCCGGGGTGGTCTCACGGAGAACGACCACGGGCGCGCCTTCGGGCACGGGGTGAAGCGGCGGGATGCCCTCGCCGACGATGTAGACGACGTGGATGTCGGGGCCGTCACTGTAGCCGCCGCGTCCAATGGTGGTGTTGTCACGGAGGATGCGGGCGCGAAGTCCTCGCCGTTCGTAGTGCATGCTGCCTCGCTTTCGGGTGGATTGGTGTAGGCCTGGCGGCCAACGCGGAGGCCGGACCGGGGCCCGGCCGCCACGCAAGCGGTCAGTCGTTCAGGTAGCGCACGGTCTCCCCGCCCGATCGGACCCTCTCGGCGAACTTGTCCGGGTCGGTGAAGAACAGCTGACCGCGGATGCCGTCCTCATTCATCCCCGGCCGGGAGTCGCCGATCCAGTAGGCGAAGAATTCTCGACGTCCCCAGTCGTCCGCCTTGTCGTCGCAGAACTTGATCACCGTTTCGTTCTCGGCGACTTCCGGCATGGCGCGTTGACTGGCCGCCTCCCGGACGAGTTGCTGAGCCTTGCGAACCCGCGCCGACGGCCGCGAAAACTCCGGGATGTGCCACTCACCGCCGATAGCGCGCCACGCGACGATCGTTCGCCCGTGTGGCCCCTCCGGAACGTAGACGTAATAGGTCGGGTCTCCCGGGCGGTCCCTGACGCCGTTCTCCATGTAGGCCTTGGTGCGCCGTGACTGAGCTGCGCGCAGTTCCGCGGCGGCCTCGGCCGGCATGTCGCCGGTTTCGGGGATCGCGGAGAGCACCCAGAGACTGTCACTGCCGATCCCGCCGGATTGGAACGGGAGACGGACCCGGATTCGCCGCACCGTGTCTTCGGCGACGGTGCTTTTCGTGCTGACTGTGGGCATGGAGCTGCCTCGCTTTCGGGTGGATTGCTCGCCGAGACTGGCGACCAACGCGGGAGCCGGACCGAGGCCCGGCCGCCACGCAAGCGGTCAGTGATTGGGCTTGAATACGGCCACGGTTCCGTCCGAGAGGTCGAACAGCTCGTACCCGCGCGCCTTGAACGCGGTCACGTACGCCTCCCAGTCAAACGACAGGTATTCGCACGCTTCGTACACCTTGAACGTCTCTTCGTTCTGTTCCCCGAACTCCCCCAGGGCCCACGACTTCGCGTCGTCCCATTCGCCCTGATAGCAGTCCGCGAACGTCCGTACTGCCGTGCCCACATCGGCGCAGTGCATCGCCCAATGGGCAAACGCTTCGCCCCACAGGAAGATCTCGCCACCGACAAGCACCACTTCGTCCAGCGGGGTGGATACGCCCACCTTGTACGGTCCGAAGTATTCGGCGCTGTGGATCGCGTACTCTTCCGCCGATTCGACTTCACCGGACAACAGCGAGGGCGATTCAGACAGCATCGCCTGTATCTTTTCCCTCACCTCCTCCACCTGGGTGGAGTCGTCGATGTCGATCCGTACACCGTGCAACCGGCCACGGTTGTGGTCAGCCACCGAAGCCACGTAGATACGGGGCATGAAACCTCGCTTTCGGGTGGAATTGGCGCCGAGACTGGCGACCAACGCGGGAGCCGGACCGAGGCCCGGCCGCCACGCAAGCGGTCAGTCACACGCTAGAGAACTTGTCCGTGGTTTCAGGGTCAAGGATTAACCGCTCGCCCTTGGACAGGATGTAGGCCGTACCCGAATTGCTCCAGATCATTACGTATACGCGGTGCCAGCGGGTGCCATAGCGAACCATCCCGCTGGTGGGGATCTTTCCCCCATAACCGCTCGCCGTTTGGCCGCTACGCGGGACGTCGGCAGTTCGGCGAACGTCCGCCACCAATGCCGGATCGGTGTATTTCAGAGTCACGGCCATCCTGAAACCTCGCTTTCGGGTGGAATTGGTGCCGACTGGCGACCAACGCGGAGGCCGGGGAGATGAGCCCGGACGCCACGCAAGCGGTCAGTTAGCGGCGGAGATGAAGGCCTCGGCGATGGCGCGGAACTCCGCGAACGTCTTCGGCGGCCGCGTGAGACCGAAGCGCCCCGGGTTGACTACGGGCGTAGTGGACCAGGTGCCGCGGACTTTGATCCCGAAGAGCAGGGACGACGTACCGCGGATGTTGACCATTTGGCAGTGGCTCTCGCTCTCGCCGGTCACCCATTCGACGCCGAATGACGCGGGGTTGCTGACGTTGGTGAGTTTGGGCAGGGTCACGGGCATGGTGCCTCGCTTTCGGGTGGAGTAGTTCGCCGAGACTGGCGACCAACGCGGTAGCCGGACCAAGGCCCGGCCGCCACGCAAGCGGTCAGTCTTTTTGTGCGTTGATCCTGCTCGCCCAGTGATCCATGAGCCACCGTTGGCGGGAGCAGCACAGCCGGTCGCCGCGCTGCTCGGTACCGGGGCGGACGGCGCCGAAACCGGTTCGGTACCAAACCACCTCGGTCGTTTCCGTGTCGACGATGACGAAATACGGGCCGTCAACGTCTGCGCGTTCTTCGACGACGTAGCGCGGTTGCGCGTCCGTGTCCGTAGTAGGCATGGTGGTGCCTCGCTTTCGGGTGGAGTGATCCGCCGAGACTGGCGGCCAACGCGGTGGCCGGACCGAGGCCCGGCCGCCACGCAAGCGGTCAGTTAGCGGTTTCTTCCCACTCCGCGTGTCGCCGGTGGAAGACGAGGTCCGCCCAACCGTCACACTGTGGGCACGGTGCGGTTGCTGCGCTTTCCCACTGTTCGCGGGTGATCTCAATCTCTGCCGAACACGCCCCGCATTCCACGGTGCCGGTTTCGGGTGGCTCGCTTTCGGTGGGCATAGAGCTGCCTCGCTTTCGGGTGGAGTAGTTCGCCGAGACTGGCGACCAACGCGGTAGCCGGACCGAGGCCCGGCCGCCACGCAAGCGGTCAGTCTTCGAAGTCAGCGCGTGCGGCGGAGATCTCCTCGGAGTTCAGGTAGGCCCATTCCTGGACTGCCGCAGAGAATGAGCTCTCTTCGGTATTCGCGCACATACCGGCCCGGTACACGTCCGCCGCGTGTTCCAAGAAACTGAGTAGGGTGCCCATTGCGGCGGAGTAGTCGACGTCCGCGCCCACGCCGGACCGGAGGTCAAAACCGGTTTCGAGTTCCGTCCCCTCGGAGTTTTCGACGACGTAGGCGTACACCACACGGCCGTCACTGTCGCGGTTCTCCGCGTTGACGTGTAGCGTGCCCACGCCATCGATACGCAACGCGGCCATGAGCCGTGACGAGATGAACAAGGGCGCCCGCACTTCGGACATGGTGGACATAGATGTCCCTCGCTTTCGGGTGGATTGCTCGCCGAGACTGGCGACCAACGCGGTAGCCGGACCGAGGCCCGGCCGCCACGCAAGCGGTCAGTCTTAAGCGGTTTGCGGGATTAGAGCGGCCGCGTGGAACCGGTCACCGCCCAACGTTTCGCCGCAGCCATCGCATGACGACCACGAGAACCATGGTTCGGTGCAGCCGCAGGGTTCCGAGCCGTCGCAGTCTTCGACGTGGCCGCCCGCGACAAGGTGAATAGCGTTCTCGCCCCAGATCTTCGCCTGCCCCTCAGCGCACTTTTCAGCGGCATCGGTCCCGTCGTCGAATTCACCGTTGGCGATGAGGTGAATGCACACTGTGCACACGGACAGTTCGGTGATGTCGAATTCGGACATAGTGGTCTCGCTTTCGGGTGGAGTAGCCCGCCGACTGGCGGCCAGCGCGGTAGCCGGACCCGGGCCCGGCCGTCGCGCAAGCGGTCAGTCATGCGTCATCATGCGTGTCTATGCGTGTTGCTGTCAACTACTTGCACGCATGATCCGGCTAGCTCGCGTAGTGGAACCCGCCAGGGGTGCCCTGCCGGCGCCTCACTCATTTTTCACCTATTGATCCCTTCGTTCGGACACGGAAAAGGCGCGACCAATAAATGCGCCGCGCCTCAACCGTGTCTAAGCGAAAAGGGTTGCCTGCCTAGGTGTGCTGTCACTACACCTAACGGCAACGTGCCCAGATTGGCGTATTACGGGTATGGGTACCCGCGCGCCGTTACGTTCCCTCTACCGACCCGGTCACAGTTTCCGGGGTATGCGTGGTCTACACGTTGTCCCACGTGTAGCACGGTTCTAGGTAGGTTGTCCCACACGCGGCATAGGACAGTGCTCCGCGTGTGTACCGGTATCTTCCGGCGACTCTATATGTCACGACTGCCGCACCCTATGCACGACTCCGGGGAGCTGGCCACGCGCGCTACCTCACGGTGTCTTACCCGTGCGTATCTCGCGACGTGCGTCCGTATCCGGCCCGCTGGCGTTCTCGGCTTACCGCTTGTGTCTCGCGTTCTCTGCGATGACATAACTGTAGGGGAAGTGGTTGACAGGAGAAACCCTTTTTGTCCGAATTTCCAAACTTTTTTTCGCGGCACTGTTTGCGCTGGTGGGACCGGGCGCGGCGCGGTCGGCGAGGCACGTAGGGCAGGGGTAGGGCACGCGGCGAGGTCGGTCGGCGAGGTCGGTCCACTGCGGCGAGGTCGGTCGGCGAGGTCGGTCCGCACGGTGTCTGTAGGGCAGGGGTAGGGCACGCCGCACGGTGTCTGTGGGCCTCGCCGCACGGTGTCTGTAGGGCGGGGGTAGGGAAGACCAGCGGCCGCGCCTACTGCGGTAGTGCAGTGCGGATATCGCCTCTCCATACCGCCCGGTATGTACGCCGCTAGCTATAGCAAGCACACTACTAGCAAGTAACCTTACATAATGATAGTTATCGGACACTGTCTACCCACTGTGAGCAGGGGAAACACAAGATCACTACTCAGCGTGCAAGTGCAAGCAAGGTAGGTAGGGCACGCTGGGTAAGCTGAGGGAAGGCTAGCCTCAGTGGGAGCCTGGCTGACTGACAGGCAGGGGGGGTGCTTTTTCACTGCCGGCCCGCCGCGGGAACGGACTAGCGGTCAGGGTTGTGCGCACCGTGCGCGGGCGCGCGGGAGGGCCGCCGACTCGTCGCCGGGGCCGCCGCCCGGGGGCCGGGTAGCCTGCACAGCGGCGTGGGCGGGGGCAGCCGCGTAACGTCCGGGAGGAGTGCACCGGGCTGATCGGGTGCGCATTGTCAGCCCTCTTCCCGGAGGCCCGCGCCGTCGGCCGGCATGTCCGGCATGTGCGAATGCCTGGGGCGTCGTGTCACACAACGGTCGGATCACTGATGGGGGAGAGGGGCCACCGGGGGCGAGGCCGTCGCCGGGGCCAGAGACGAAAGGGCCCGGCGGGGGTTCAACTTTACGTTTCCACCCGAAAGCCAGTCCCCGCCGGGCGGCACCATCGTAGCGCGCCTAACGCGCGCGGGCAGCGAGAGGAGGTTGGTGTACGGAGCTGACTGGTATGCGCCGTCTGCGTACGTGGCGCCCGAGCCGTTTCCGCGGGCGACTCCGGAGCAGCTCGAGGCGGCGCCCGAGGAGCGGCCGAGCGGTGCGGCGGGTGTGTCCTCCGGCATCGATCCGGAGACGGGGGAGTGGAATCCGGTGTGGAAGGGGCAGCTCGCCCCGTTCCGGCCGGGCAACACCGTGTCGCTGACGCACGGGGCGACGAGCCCGCGGCGGTTCGGTCCCCTGTCGGAGGAGCTGGAGCGGCGGGCGCGGCAGAGTCCGGATTGGCCGACGCACCTGAACTCCGCGATGTACGACCAGGCCGTGGGGGCGCTGTTCCGCACGGAGGCCAAGGTCATGCTGCTGATGCAGTACCTGAGCCGGTTCGAACCCGAGCAGGCGATGACCGATCTGGTCGAGACCGAGGAGACCGAGGAGAGCGAGGGCGACCAGACCTCGGGGCGCAAGCGGCGGATGTCGACCACGAAGCGGTTGAACAACGCGCTGGAGATGTTGCGTCGGGAGGAGACGCTGGCGATGAACCTGCGCTCCAAGCTCGGCCTGGACCCGCTGAGTTTCTCCCGGATCCAGGCCGACGTTGCCTCGGCGAAGCTGGACTTGACCAGGATCTGGGCGCAGGGCGCCGACGAGTCGAGCACCCGGGAGGTTGGTGGCTCCAGCCCTCAGTCGTGAGGACATCATCCGGGCCCGGGACGACTTCGGCCTGTTCTGCCGCCTGCTGGGCCAGCCGCGTACTCCGTGGCAGCTGGACACGATGGAGCTCACCGCCCGGCAGACGCTGATCGTCAGCCCGCGGCAGTGCGGGAAGTCGCAGACTCTGAGCCTCAAGGCGACGCACTTCGCGTTCCGGCAGCCCAAGCAGATGGTGCTGCTGGTCTCGGCCGGTGAGACTGCGGCGACGCGGCTGCTGCGCCTGGTGCGCGACATCTGTCAGGATCCGCTGCTGGCCGGGTCGGTGGTCGACGACACGATGACCCGCGTCGTGCTGGCCAACGGCAGCGAGATCCACAGCGTGCCCGCGTCGGAGCGCTCGATCCGGGGTAACAGCGTGGATCTGCTGATCGTGGATGAGTGCGCGTTCGTGCCGGAGGACATCCTCATGAGCGCCGCGCTGCCGACCACCGCCGCCCGGCCGAAGGCCAAGATCATCCTGGCGTCGAGCCCGTGGGGCGATGCGGGCCCGTTCTTCCAGCTGGCCATGCAAGGCCTGGACCACGCCAACCCGCACATCAAGACGTTCCGGTGGAAGCTGGCCGATGCGCACTGGATTGCGCCGGAGGTGGTGGAGGCCGCCCGGGCGGCCATGTCGCCGCTGCGGTTTCGCGCGGAGTACGAGGGCGAGTTCATCACCTCGGGCGACGCCTATTTCTCGCAGGAGGACCTGCTGGCGTGCGTGGCGGACTTCCCGCTGCGGCGCACGGGCGAGCGGATGCCGGCGGCGTGCGGGCTGGACTGGGGCCGCCGGCAGGACGCGCACGCGGTGGCGCTGGCCGGGCTGCTCGACGACTTCGGCGTCAACGGGATGCCGGTGGTGATCCTGCCGTGGGTGGAGACCTCGCGGCGGCGTTACGGCCAGCAGGTCGCCGAGGTGGAGTCGCTGTCAAAAAGCTGGTCGCTGTCGGTGCGCACGGAGACGAACGGCGTCGGTGCTTTCCCCTCGGAGGAGCTGGGCCGGCGGCTGGGCGGGCTGGTGCGGGTCAAGCACGCGAGCTCGACGCAGGTGTCCAAAGAGGACGCCTACGGCCGGGTGCAGATCCTGCTCGCCGAGCGGCAGCTGGTCCTGCCCAACCACATGGAACTGCTCAAGCAGCTCGGGGGCATCACCGCCTCACCGACCGCCTCGGGCGGTTTGAAGATCGGCGCCCGGGTGGAGAGCCTGCACGACGACCTGCCCGACGCGATGAGCCTGGCCGTGGCCGGTCTGCCGCGGGAGCTGGCGCGGCCGGTGCGCCGCGAGCCGCCCGACGATCTGGAGTGGGCGGAGACGACCGCCGGGATCCGGATCCCGCTGCCGGTGCGCACCATCACGGCCGAGCTGGACTGGGGCGAGGTCTACCAGGGTGGCGAGGGCCCTGACCTGCTCAGTGACGAGACGTACAACCCCTGGCTGGAGGTCTACAGGTGATCAGCGCGGACGCGCGGTCGATGCTGAGTTTCTTGGAGTGCACGACCGGGCACCACTTCGAACAGATGCCGCTGGCGCAGCGCGACCAGTGGATGGCGGCGATCCGCGATGCCTTCGGCGAGGAAGGTGTGGACATCAGCGACCCGGCGCAGGCTCAGGCCGCGTTCGCCGGGGCGATGGCGGTCGCGCAGACCCTCATCCCGCGCGGGCAGCTGGCGCTGGTGGCGGTGCAGGACGCCGTGGCGACGATGCGCACGCTCGCGGACCGGGCCGAGGCGATCGCGTGAAGGCGGCTGCCGGGTGGGGGCGCGATTCACCCTGTCCCGCGTGCGGTCGCGCCACGGCGGTCAACCCGCGTACCGGCCGGCGTTCCCGGCACAAGGTCCCCGCGGTGCCGCCGGTGCCGCCGGGCTTCCCGTCGATCCCGACCCGTAACGGCGCCTGGTGCGCGGGTTCGCGAGGGACGGCATGACGGAATCCCGGGGTCGCCGAGCCGGTCCGCCGCGCACGACCCAAAGGTTGTCCGAAGCCGACAGAAAGGCGCTCCTGGAGCGCAGCGAAGGCGGCGTCACCGAGTTCGAGCGGCGCCAGTGCGAGCACTGCGGTGGCGTCCACAGCAGGGCGTGTTACCGCGTCAAGCGGCGCGTGGAGCGCACAACACCGGACGGCGGCCGGACCGTCGAGGTCGAGTACTGGGACACCTGGCAGCAGCCATACGTGATCTGGCCGGAATCACTTGGGGTGCTGGCCGAAGAGGAGGTTGGTGGCGAGTAACGGCGGTTTGTCCGCGGTCGCACGGGGCATTGGGTCCTCGGCGGCCGCGCCTCGGGGCGGTTCGTACGGACAGCTGTCCCCGTTGGCGATGCAGTACCAGGAGTGGCAGTTCGGGCGTCCCTACGACACCGCGCTGCCGCGTGACCCGAGCAAGTTCCTCTCGGGGGCGTTCGGACCGCTCGAACCGATCGTGCCGGTCGGGATCGACGAGGCGGCCGCCGACGGGCGTCCCATGCCGCGGCGGCAGCAGTACAACGTCGGCTGGAACATGCCTTCCGGACCGCCCGGTTCCGAGGGCCTCAAGATCGCCACTTTCGCCACCCTGCGCTCCTTCGCCGACCTCTACAGCGTGGTGCGGGCGACGATTCAGCTGTGCATCGGCGACATCATCGGCACGGACTGGGACATCGTCCCGACCAAGTCCGCCGAGCTCGCGATGCACGGCGACGACGCCAAGCAGGAGGACTTCGCCAAGCGGCGCGAGGAGGCGCTGCGGTTCTGGGCCCGCCCGGATCCGAACTACCGCGACTTCCAGACGTGGTTCAAGGCGTTGCTGGAGGACCACTACGTGCTGGACGCGATGAGTGTCTACATGCACCCCACCCGCATGAAGGGGCACGGGCCGTTCGGGTCGAGCCTGGCGAGCCTGGACATCATCGACGGTTCGACGATCCGGCCGCTGCTCGACATCCGGGGCGGGTCGCCAGCGGCGCCGAACGCGGCGTACCAGCAGTACCTGTGGGGCGTGCCGCGGGTGGACCTGTCGCTGCCGATGCTCGGCGACGAGGAGGACGTCACCACGACGATGGTCGACGAGTTCCGCGGCGACCAGCTTCTCTACTTGCCGTTCACCACCCGCTCCTGGACCCCGTATGGGTTCAGCAACCTGGAGCGCGCCCTGATCCCGGTGGCGACCGGTCTGAGGCGGCAGATCTACGCGATGCAGTTCTACTCTGAGGGCTCCATCCCGGCCGTCTACGTCACGCCCGGGCCGGAGATCTCCACGCCGCAGCAGATCGCGCAGCTGCAGCGGGCGCTGAACAACATCGCCGGTGACCAGGCCTACAAGCACAAGATCATCGTGCTGCCGCCGGGGTCCAAGACGGATCCGCAGAAGGTGATCAACCTTGCCGACCAGTTCGATCAGGTCCTGGCCGCCGAGGTGACGATGGCGTTCGAGAAGACGCCGATGGACATCGGCATCACGCCCCGGATCTCGGCCGTGCAGTCTCCGTCGGAGACCAAGGAGTTCTCCCAGATCAACTCGGAGAACGCGCAGAAGCGCGGGGTGAAGCCGCGGCTGGAATACCTCAAGGCCGCGCTGTTCGACTACGTCATGCAGAAGGTCTGGGGCCAGACCGACATGGAATGGCACTGGACCGGCATGGAGACCCCGGAGGACCAGCAGGTCAAGGTCGACGTGTGGACGGCCCTGGTCAAGGCCGGGATCGCCTCGATCGACCAGGCCGCGCAGGAGTTCGGCCTGGACCCGTGGAAGCTGCCGCAGACCAGCGTGCCGATGGTGCAGACCGCCTCCGGGCCGGTGCCGCTGACCAGCAACGTGCCGGTCGGCTCGCCCGACGCCCAGGGCGTGGTCCAGGAGGCCTCGGCGCGCGGGGAGGACGCTCCCGACGACGCGGTGACCGGCCACGGCACGCACGCCGCCGCGCACGCGGCCGAGACGCGCTACCGCGGTAAGCCCACCCCGGCGCACGCCGCCGCCAGCGCGGTGACCGCGGGCAGTACGAGCGCCCCGCCGCCCGCGCCCCGCAAACCGGCCTCGGCAGCGACGTCGACCAAGGCGGCGCACGCCGAGCTGGACGCGCTGGTGCGGCACCTGCGCAAGGGCCGGGAGGTGAGCGACTGGGCCCCAAAAGCCCTGACGCCGGACGTGCTGGCCGCGGTCGCGGCTGAACCGGACCTGGAGAAGGCCCTGCACGCCGGCCGCGCCGTCATTCGGGCCGCTGCCTACATCGAACGCCGCACCGGCGCGCTGGCCGAGGCGATGCGCACGGTCGCCGCGAAGCTCGGCCAGATCGTCTACCGCTACCGCACGGGGGTGATCTCGCTGCCGGAGGCGATCGACCTCGCCGTGGCCACGATCCGGCAGGGCTACCGCGACGCGCTGCGCGCCGGTGGGGCTCACGCGGCACTGGACCACCCGGCCACGACGGCGCTCGACTTCGACGACGAGGCCGATGAGGACGCCGAGCAGCAGCGCGGCTACGTCACGAACCTGCTGATGGATGTGCACAGCGAGACCGCGAGCACCGCGGAGCTGGGCAGACGGCTGGAGCTCTACGGCGACACGCTGACCCGCGCCTACAGCCGCGGCTACGGGGCGGCCGTCGTGCAGTCGCACCCGCAGGTCGAGATCGTCTGGCACCTCGGCGACACCGAGCACTGCGCGCTGTGCCGGGCCCGCGACGGCAAGGTCTACACCCCCGAGACGCTGCCGGGCTTCCCGGGCGAGGGCGGTTTCGGGGGCCCGATCTGCGAGGGTGGTCCCCGCTGCGGCTGCTGGCTGGAGTACCGGGAGGCCACCCGCCGCGAGGTCGTGACCAACCCGCAGCGCGAGCACTCGCTGGTCCACCACACCGAGCAGAACCGGCGGATGCGGCAGATGCGCGCCCAGGCCGACCAGGCGCGCGAGCAGTGGCTGGCCGCGCTCCCGCCGGCGGCGCAGATGCGGGCACGAAGCAGGGAGGCGCTCAAGCGGGAGCTGGCGCGGCTGGCCAACGAGCGGATCCGGCAGTCGGGCGGCTACCAGGGCGTCACGGTGTCCCCGAACGACATCCCCGCCAAGGTCATTGCCGACATCCTCGGTCCGGGCACGCAGCGGCGGATCGAGGATGTACGCCCGGCTGAGATCCAGGCCGCCGCCGAGCGGTTGTTCAAGCTCGCCCGCAGCGCCCAGGCCGACGTTGTCCACGACTACCTGGCCGAGGTCTACCCCGCCGACACCCTGCAGTGGGTGAAGCAGGCCGAGTGGCGCAAAGCCGAGGTCCCGCTGGCCGACATCGACATGGACCGCCGCCCGGGCGGCCGGGACCCGAAGAAGGTGCGCGGCATCGCGCAGGCGATCAAGGACGGCAAGCCCATGGATCCGGTGGTGCTGGTCGATACCGGTGACGAGCACGGCCTGCAGGTCGCCGACGGCTACCACCGCACGTTGGCGTTCCGGCACGCCGGGCGCAAGACCATCACCGCCTACGTCGCCTCCGGGGTCGGCGAACACGGCCCGTGGGAGCGGGAGATGCACGACCGCAAGCTCAACAAGAGTGAGAAGACCCCGATGTACTCGGTGACCCACAACCCGCTCGGCGTCCATGGGCTCTGGCACCACGCGGGCCTGCAGCTGCCCGCCTACATCCAGAACGTTGCCCACGGCCTGATGGAAAGCGGCCACGAACGGCAGGAGGCCATCCAGATGGCCATCGGGGTGGTCCGCAACTGGGCCGAGGGCAAAGGTCACGTCCACCCGGAGGTCCGGGCCGCCTCGGCGAAGGCCATCGCCGAGTGGGAGCGGCTCAAGGCCACGCACAACAAGAGCAAGAGGTGAAGCATGTCCAACTACACCGACAAGCCGGATCTCTGGTCGGAAGTGCAGATGACAGCGAGCACGACGGCCGCCGCGATCGTCGCGGTCCTCGGTACCGGCGCGACGGTGGTCTCCTACGACACCACTGACCCGACCACCTGGCACCTGGTCGCCTACTACGGCTACAACAACCAGACCTACAGCGGGGCCTACAACACCTACCTGCAGGCCGTGCGCTCACCGAGCGGGGAGCAGCGCCCGTTCTCCGCGGTGGTGTCGGCCACGTCGCTCGCCAACGACACCGACAAGCAGGTCTCCCCGTGAGCGATCCTGTGGTGCGGATCGTGCCCAATCGGAGGGAGCGGCGGGCCCGTGAGGCGAAGCCCCCGCGTGGCGCGAAGTGCCCGGTGTGCGGCTACCGGGTCAAGCCCAGCAACAACGCCACGAGCTACCGGGGCGTGCCGCACCATCAGTCCTGTCTGGACACTCTGCTCCTGCGGGCGGCCGAGCGCCGCGGTCTGGCGGAACCGGCGTGAGGATCATCGTCCCTTGCATCACCACGATGCTGCACCCGCAGACCGCGGCCTGGGCCACTGCCAACGGCGCCGAGCTGTGGCCGCTGCTCCCAGGGCGCGACTACGCCTATTTCGAGCTGCTGCGCGAGATCTGGGAGCGCGACCCTGGCGACACGATGATCGTTGAGCACGACATGGTGCCCGCGCCCGGTATGACGCAGGAGATGGCCGACTGCCCCTATCTGTGGTGCTCTTCGCCCTACACCGTCGGCACCGGTGTGGAGATCACCGACGGCCTCGGCTGCGTGAAGTTCGCCGGTCTGCTCAAGCAGGCGTCCCCCGACCTCATGCGGAGGGTGGGCGAGATCGACGACGACGGGCTACCCGCCAGGGACTGGCGTCGACTGGACACCCGCATCTCCCGCATGCTGCGGCATCTCGGCTACCGCCCGCACCTGCACGCCTCAGCGACCCACCTGCACGACTACCGGGAGCGCCCGTGACCGAACCCGCCGCGATGTTCACGGCCATGGCGAGCCGGCCGACGATCATCACCGACATCGACAACGTGCTGGCGTTCTTCGTCGAGGCCGCCGTCACCGCGCTCAACGTCCACTTCGGAACATCGCTGACTGCGGGCGAAGTGCACGTGTGGCCGATGGGGAAGATGCTGATGCCCGCGCTGAGCGTCTGGCTCGAGGAGCAGCTACGCCGTGGCGTCTTCTACAGCAACCTCGCGCCGGACTTCACCGCCATCTCCGCGATCAACACCCTGCACGGTCAGGGCTACCGCGTCCTGGCCACATCGGACCGCCCCCAGGCCGTGGCCGAACCAACTCGACGCTGGCTCGAACAGTGGGGCGTCGAGGTCGACGAAGTGCTCCTCTACGGCCCCGGCAGCAAGCAGCGGGTGATCCGGGATGAGGGCTTCGACGCCCGCAACCCGGCCATCCTCATCGACGACGACCCCGCCAAGGCGCTGCTGGCCCGGCCCGGCGTCGCGGTGTGGTCCCCGCTGCGCCCCTGGTCACTGCCTGGTGACGTCCCGATCCACGACTACTGGATCTTCCCCAGCTGGGACGCCGCGCTCGATCGACTCAGTACCATGGAAACCAGCCACGTACAGGAGGTTTGTGGCACGAATTTTCACTGACCCATCCGAGGACTTCACCCGGGTCTCTCTGCCGATCACGAAGTTCGAACGCCAGGACGACGGGTCGGTGCTGGTGTGGGGAAAGGCCACCGATGGCGGCCTGGACCGTGACCTGCAGATCATCGACCCCGCTTTCGCGCGCAAGAGCCTGCAGGCGTGGTTTCAGACCGGCGCGAACATCCGCGTGATGCACTCGCCGTCGCTCTACCCGGCCGGTGTGGGCGTGGAGCTCGTCTCCCAGGAGGACGGCGAGTGGCTCAAGGCCCGCATCGTGGAGCCCACCGCGGTCAAGCTGGTCGAGGCCGGTGTGCTGCAGGCCTACTCGGTCGGCATCGCGCGCCCCCGCATCATCCGCGACCAGGTCGCCAAAGGCGGCAGGGTGGTCGACGGCGAAACGGTCGAGGTGTCGCTTGTGGACCGCCCGGCCAACCCCTCGTGCGGGCTGGTGATCGCCAAGATGGCCGGCGGCGAGACCCCGACCGTGGAGTACCTCAGTGAGCTGCTCGGCGAGCCGGACCTGCAGAAGCAGGACAACAGCGAAGAGATCGATACCACCCGGAAGGGGTCGTCGTTTGTGGAGCAGCTGCCCGAGGACGTGAAGAAGTCCGCACCCGAAGCCGAGCTGACCGGCCAGGAGCAGGCCGACGTGGAGAAGGCGGACGGCGCGACACCGCCGGTGGGGGAGAAGGTCACCAAGGCCGACGCGCCCGACGCCGACGAGCCCGACGGTGACGAGCCGGAGGACAAGAAGACCGTCGAGAAGGGCGTGCACACCGCGGACCTCGAAGTCGAGGCAGGCCTGGAGCACCTCAAGGACGCCCTGCGGCAGGTCGTGGCAGACCAGATGACCGACCCCGACCGGCTCACCCACGACGCCGACCGGCAGGTGGATGCCGCGCTCGCGCGCACTGGCGAGGACATCGACGCCGCGATCGCCGCGCAGGCCGCTGACGAACGCACCGACAAGGCCGCCGCGCCCGACCTGGCCAAGGCCGACCAGCTCGACCTCACCGGCTCCCTCGAGTCGCCGACGCTGACCCCGGCCGACGGCGTGCCCTATGGCCTGCGCCGCCTGCACGACGCCACCTGCGCCGCCTACTCCTGGCCCGTGGTGAAGGAGGCGCACCCGGCGCTGGCGAAGATGAGCCTGGGCGAGCTGCTCGGCGGCGCGTCGCAGCTGATCAACGCCAACCTCGCCCGCGCCCTGGCCACCGACGGCGGCACCGGACAGGCCGCCGACGAGGTCGCCGCGCTCGCCAAGGCCTACCAGGCGGCGATCGCCCTGGGCACCCCGGACGAACAGCTGATGGCCCAGGCCCGGGTGGAGCTCGCCAAGGCGTTCCGTGCCGCCAACCCGGACGCGCCCGCGATGACCCCGCTGCAGACCGGTGCGGGCGGCCACCAGCCCACGCCGGGCCAGTGGGTGCGGCCGTATCTGTCGGCTGGTCACGCCCCCTTGTCGGCCTCGGCCGGGCAGCACCCGCGGCTGCCGTCGGCGAAGCCGGTCGACGCCGCGCAGTTCGGCCGGGGTCCGCTCACCGACGGCCACCAGTCGCCCAGCCCGCAGAACAGGGGACCCAACCCGAGCGGCGCGCACGCCACGGCCGCGCCGAGCCGGGCGCCGGGGGAGAAGGGGGTCGACGCCGAGCTGACCAAGAACGACCCGCTCACCATCGCCGGGTCGATGGCGGCTGTGCACGACCACCTCGCCGACCTCTACCCGCACGTGTGTCCGATGGACCACCGCTACGCCACGCGGCAGAGCGACATCAACACCCAGCCGCTGGCACAGACCACCGTGCTGGACACCAACCCCGCAGGAGGACCCATGGCCGCGGCCGCTCCGGCGGTGACCAAGGCCGCCACGGTGGCCACCGGCGACGAGCTGCTCAAGGCCGCGAGCCCGGAACTGCTCAAGGCCGCGATCACCGAGCTCGTGCAGGAACAGGTCGCCTCGCAGCTTGCCCTGCAGGCCGAGAAGCACGAAACTGAACTGGCGAAGATGCGCCGCCAGCTCGATGAGTTGGCCGCTCAGCCCGACCCGCGCCAGGCCGCCTACCGCGGAATGGCCGGGATCGAGCAGATCTTGCCGGCGCTGACCAAGCGCGCAGAGGAGCCCCCGGCGGGGGCCAATGCCGAACAGGTCAGCCGGATCGCCGCCTGGCTGGACTCGCCGGACCCGGCGCAGCGTGAGGCTGCCCGCGCGTCCCTGCTGGCCAAGCTCCGCTGACACGAAATTCCTGATCAACCCCGCCTACGGGAGGTTTTTGGCAACCGTCATCGCGCCGGGTATCGACGCCGGCACCACCGACATCAAGCAGGCTGCCGAGCGTGACGCCGCCGGCTACACCTCGGTCAAGAAGGCCCTCGACAGCGCGTTCCGCAAGCCCGATCTGGTCAAGGGCGCCGGGTACGTCACCGGGCAGAAGCCGCTGGAGGACTACACCGAGATCATCGACCGTCTCGGCTCCGCCCAGGACTCCATGGCCCGGGCCACCTACGAGGGCTTCCACAACGGCCCCGAGGTCAAGAAGTCCATCGCGCCCGAGTTCCAGAACATGCTGCAGGCCGCGTTCACCGGTGGCCCGAACGGCGCGGCGCCGTGGATGAGCCAGGTCACCGAGGCGATCCAGTCGCTGGGTGCCGACCTGGGCAAGAACTTCACGCTCACCAGCCCGCTGTCGACCGGTTTCGTGCCGTTCAACCTGCTCGCCCCGAGCCGGCTGATCTACCCGTTCTACAGCCCGATGCGCAACAAGCTGCAGCGCACCCAGGGGCAGGGCACGGCGCTGCGCACCAAGCTGGTCGTGGGCATCCAGGGCTCCAAGACCGGCGGCGCCACCGGCAACCCGAAGAACATGTTCATCTCGGAGCTGTCGGGCGCCT
Source organism: Amycolatopsis cynarae (assembly GCF_026802195.1). Lineage (NCBI taxonomy): Bacteria > Bacillati > Actinomycetota > Actinomycetes > Pseudonocardiales > Pseudonocardiaceae > Amycolatopsis > Amycolatopsis cynarae. The sequence goes on from NZ_CP113836.1 coordinate 1,022,667, forward strand.
CGATCGCCTCGCCCGGCGGCACCTGGCCCAACCAGCTGCCCCCGTCGGGCGCGCAGAACGCCGCCGACCTGACCCTGAACTACTCGTTCCAGGGCATCAGCGAGGCGCTCACCTGGCCCGCCCAGTTCGCCAGCCAGGGCTTCGAGGACCTCTCGGGTCTGGCCAACCTGATCCTGCTGCAGGAGGCGATGCTCGCCGAGGAGTACCAGATCCTGGGCTCCACGGCGACAGCGATCGGCGCCCCCTCGGCCGCTCCGACCCTGACCGCGCGCACCGCGGGCTCGGGTGAAACCGCCCTCTCGGGCGTGACCACCAACGTCTACGTGCGCATCACGGCCACCAACTTCACCGGTGAGACCGTCTCCAGCGCGGTGGCGAACACCGCCGTGTCGGCCGGTCAGGTCGTGGACGTGCACATCAAGGGCCAGCCGCTGGCCGCGCTGGCGTTCAACATCTACGTCGGCACCGGCACCACGGACCCGGGTGTTTCCGGCTCGCACCTGATGGCCTCGGGCGTCGGTGGCGTGTCCTACACCCTGATGGGTGCGCTGCCCACGGCCACGGCGACCCCGCCCACCGCCGACACCGGCACCGCCTCGGCCAACGGCTACGAGGGCATGTTCTCGGTGACCTCCGGCTGGGCCGCGCAGAACAGCGTCTACCCGTCGGGCTTCCTCGGCGGCTACGTGAACAAGTCCGTTGGCGACACCCTCAACCTCAACGTGCTGCAGAACGCGCTCGTGGGCCTGTGGGACGGCGGCACCACCAACACCGGCTACGCGGGCTCCTCCTGGACCTCCGCCGGTGGCTTCCGGGTCAACCCGGCCGAGCTGATCGCCGAGGGCTCCGACGTCGGCAACCTCTCCGACTCGATCGTCCTCAACGGCTCGGGCAACAACTACCTGCTCACCGTGGACCAGAACCAGGTCTCCGGCGTCACCGGCGGCGTGGCCGTCTCGCAGGTGGTCAACCCGGTCACCCGCGACATCGTCAAAGTCCTGGTCCACCCGTGGCTTCCGCAGGGCAACGCGCTGCTCAACAGCTACAGCCTGTCCCAGCCGTGGTCCAACGTGGCCAACGTGTGGGAGGTCAACAACGTCCAGGACTACCTGTCGATCTCCTGGCCGGTGATCGACATGTCGTTCCGCTACTCGATCGCGCTCTACGGCACGCTCGTCTGTTTCGCGCCGCAGTACAACGCGGTGCTGGGCGGCCTGCAGCGCAACGACGGCAACGGCACCTCGACGCCCTGGAGCTGACCGACTCGGGACGCGCGCCGCTGGAGGGGCCGGCGCGCGTCCCGTCCCTTTTGGACACACCACTGGAGATGCCCACATGGCAACGCAATTCACGCTCCCCCCGGGGTGCGGCGGTCTGACGATGAAGGGCGACGGTGCCAAGTACACGCCGGACACCACTGGTCACATCACCGTCGACAACCCCGTGCACGAAGCCCAGATCCGGGACAACGCCGCGCGCTACGTCCACACCCGCCTGACGGGTTTCACGAACCTGCCCGGCCGCCGCTGCGAATGCGGCTTCGCCGCCCACGCCTTCTCATCCACCTGCTCCCGCTGCGGAGCCCCTCTCAAGGAGAACTGAGATGCCCCTTCGCGCAGCCAGCTCGATCATGGCCTTCACCGGGCCCGACGGCTGTTCCCACGTCCGTGAGGTGACCTCGGCACCGGCGGCGGCCGAGCCGGAACCCAAGGACGTTCGGGAGTGGGCCGGTGCCGCAGGCATGGAGGTTCCGGCTCGCGGCAAGATCCCCGCCGAGGTCGTCGAGGCCTACAAGCAGGCCCACCCCGCCGAGGATGGTGAGGTCACCTACGGCGCGTTCGTCATCGCGTGCGAGCGCTGCGAGGCGTCGCTGGCCGGTGTGCCCGGCTGGGGCCCGGCCGACAAGCCCGCCCCGCTGACCGGCGACGAGCAAGCCGACCTGGAGGCCAAGCAGAAGTCGGCGAACATGAACCTGCTCGAGGGCCTGGCGTCGCTGCCCGCGATCGCGGAGATCCTGCAGAACCTCGTGCAGGCCTCCCAGAAGCAGAGCTGACGCTTGGGCATCGGCAACCTCGGCTGCCCACTGTGCGGGGGCCAGCGAGCACGCAAGACACGCCCCATCGGCATCGCCGACTGCGCCGAGTGCAACAGCCGGGTCTGCCAGAAACACGTCGTGTGGGACGGCGACCGGTGGATCTGCAAGCGGTGCCAGCGGGCCAAGCAGAAGACCAAGACCGTGAAGGGACGGTGATGTTGCGGCCACGCCGTATGTGACGCCAGAGATGATCCAGAACGCGCCGACCGGCGTCCCGTGGTCGATCATCCCCTTCCCGAAGGCGACCAGCACGCAGAAGCTCGCCGAGCAGACGAACATCTGCTGGCGGGCCACCTCCGCGGTCGACGCCATCTGCAACCAGCCCCTGCGCGCCACCCTGGACATCGAAGAGGATGTCGGCCCGGACGCGCGCATCACCGTCCGCAATGGCTTCGCAGCCATGCAGGCGTCGCGGTGGCCGGTCGTGCAGCTGCTCGGCGGCCAGGTCTCGCCCTCCACGCTGCCGCCGCTGTGGAGGGCCATCCCCGCCACGGCGATGCGCACCCGTACCCAGCTCCTCGGTGTCTACGGCACGACCGCACCCAGCGCGGCCGGCACGGGCCCGTCGGAGATCGACATCGCCAGCAACTATGTCAACTGGGGCAACGGGCGCGAGGGGATGCGGCTGCAGGTCGCCTACCTCAACGGCTGGGCGCACGCCGGTCTGACCACCGCCGTCACGGCCGGCGCCACCACCGTGCAGGTCGACGACGTCACCGCGTTCGCCGGCGCCTCGGCGATGATCTACGACGGCGCCAACACCGAGGTCGTGAAGGTCACCAGCGTCACGGCGAGCGCCCCGCAGACCATCTTCTCCGAGACGACCCCGGTCACCGTCCAAACCGGCCCGGGGACCCTCACGCTGTCCGCGCCCGCGGCTTTCGCCCACGCCGCCGGGGTGGTGGTCTCGGCGATGCCGCAGGACATCTCCTGGGCGACCATCCTGCTCGCGGCCGCGCAAGTTCTGGACTCCGGCGCCTCGGCGATCACCATGCAGCACGTCACGGGCACCCTGACCTCCAGCACCGGCGGCGCCCGGGACCTTCGCGAGCAGGCCAAGGAGATCCTGGCCGTCTACCGGCGGGTGATCTGATGCCGCTCAACACCGTGCAGCAGTACGTCCGCGGGGTCCTCGACGGCATCGCCATCCCCGGCCAGACCCAGACGCTGCCGGCCTACGTCCAGGCCCCGCCGCTGGTCCCGCTGGACGGCCCGGTCGCGATCGTGTGGGGCGGGCGCATGCGGCAGAAGCGGCAGAGTATGCCCCGCGGCGCCGGTTTCCAGCAGCTGGAGTGGCAGGTCGACGTCTACCTCTCCTACGAGACCAGCACGGACACCGACCTCGAGCCCACTGTGGACCAGGAGTTTCCGCTCATCGTGGACGCGGCCATGCAGGCGCTGCGCACCACGACGATGCCGGTCACGATCACCGACCCGACAACCCACCAGGCCTCCCAGATCCTCAGCGTCGGCGAGAACATGTCGCTGGAGTACCCGCCCGAGCGGGCGCCCGCGACGCTGCGCCTGGCCTACTACACCTGCCAGCTCACCACGACGATCATGGAGGTGATCCAGGCATGAGCGGGATCCGTATCGTCAAGATCGGCCCGGAGTGGGACGGCGACCTGGCCCTGCATCGCTGGCACTGGGCGCGCACCGCCAGCCGCTGGACCGGCGAGGTCGGCCCGAAGCTGCGAGACAAGCTCGTCGAGGCCGCCCCCGCCAAGCCCGAGTGGGACCACCCCGAGCGGGGAGCCCCGGGCCGGCTCAAGGCCTCCATCACCCAGCAGCGCGCCGGCGAGGCCGTGCTGGAGTTCCACGCCCACACCCCGTACGCGCGTTTCGTCGTCTCCGGCACCACCGCGCACGGCATCCGCCCGGTCGCCGCCCGCTGGCTGCACTGGGTGGACCCGCGCGGCGTGCACTTCCGCAAGCGCGTGCGGCACCCCGGCGCCACGGCAAACCCATTCCCCGAGCGGGTACTCACCGAGCAGCGGGGCATGGTGGTCGACGAGATGCGCACCGCCGTCGAAGACACATTCAGGAGGTAGGTAGATGCGCGGCCGATACACCGGAACGCTGCCCGTAGCGTTCGAGGCGCCCGTGGGGGCGCAGGGCTTGGGCGACGAGTTCGACCTCCCGCCCGGGCGCGAGACCGCGTTCCTGCAACACGGTCACGTCGAGCCCGCCGACGAGGAGGCGCAGGCCTTCTACGCGGCCATGACCGAACCGGAGCCCGAACCGGAGCCCGAACCCGCCAAGAAGAACCCGCCCCGCAAGGGCACCCAGGCCAAATAGGAGGTTTTTGCCGTTCCCCACGATCACTGAGCGTCCCGGGTCCCTCTCCGCTGTCGGGTGGGCCAAGGAAACGACTTTCGGTACCATCGCCGCCGCCACCGCGTTCGTCCCCAACACCAGCTGCAGCCTCGAGGCCGAGCCCGGTTGGTTCAGCCCGCAGACGATGCAGGGCACGCGCGACGCACAGGTGTTCAACCTCTACGGCGAGCAGAAGTTCAGCGGTTCGATCGAGGGCCCGCTCTTCCCCACCATGGGGATCCCGCTGCTCGTGGGGTCGATCGGCACGGACGCCGTCACCGGTACCGCGGCGCCCTACACCCACACCATCAGCCAGGCGAACACGCTGCCGTCGTTCACCATCGAGAAGAACATCGGTGGTGCGCAGTCCCTGCAGTTCGCTGGGTGCCGGCTGGGTAAGTACACGCTCAAGTGCCCCGCCGGCAACGAGGCGGTCTCTTTCACGGCGGAGGTGTCCGCGCAGAAGGCCTCCGTGCTGGCCATCCCGACGGCCGTCACGACGACCAACGAAGCGCCGTTCGTGTTCGCCGAGGCCACGCTCAGCCTCTTCGGTAACGCCCGTGCCGAGGCGAAGAACGTTCAGATCGACATCGACAACGGTCTCAAGGAGACCTACACCTATTCGGGTAACCACGGGCCCAGCTTCATCACCCCGGCCAGCCTCAAGGTCTCCGGTTCGTTCGACGTGGTGTTCTCCTCGCTCAACGACCCGATCTACGGCGACTGGACCACGATGATGAACGGCACGCTCGGCGCGCTCAGCCTCACCATCGCGCACCCCACCGCCGGTACCGGCAGCGTCGCGATCAGCCTGCCGCAGATCACGCTGTCCAAGTACAAGAACGACATCAAGATGGGCGACGTGATCGTGTCCTCGGTCAACTTCGAGGCGAGCAAGCCGCTCACCGGCGCCAACCAGTACACCATCCAGGCAGTGGTCATCAACTCCCAGACCGCCGCCTACTGAGAAACCCAGCCCCTCCAAGGAGAAACACATGGCATTCGAGGACCACTACAACGGCGTCGAGCGCATCGACATCGGCTACGGCTACTGGATCGACGTCAAGGCCTGCATGTCCTACGACGACCAGAACGCCGCCGAGAAGCTGCTCCACCGCGTCAAGGGCACCATGGGCGAGGACGGCAAGATGAAGACCGTCGTCGATCCGGACGTCGAAAGCGCGCGGTTCGAACGAGTCGTGCGGTCCATCGTGGACTGGAACCTCGACGAGAAGGACGGCAGCATCTGGGTGCTGGCACCGGATCACGCCAAGCGCAAGAACATCAAGCGCCTGCCCGCCACGGTGTTCAACAAGGTCTACGACCGGATCGAGGTGCTCAACCGCACCGATCAGGAGGAGCGCGCCAACTTTCGCGGTCAGCTTGTCAGCGGCACTGAGGATGGGGACGGCGGGGCCACCGAGCCTGCAGAAGTTCCTGCGTGAGCACCTCTTCTGGGAGAAGCTCGGCATCCCCGCCCAGCCTCTGGGGGAGCGGCCGTGGAAGGAAGTCCGTGACTACGAAGTGATCATCAGCGCGGTGAACGCCGAGGAAAGCGCCCGCCTGCAGCGGTAAGGAGTTTGTGGCTTTCGAGGATGTCGCGACGCTGTTGATCCGGCTGGAAGCCGAGGACAACGCCACAGGCAAGATCGACCGCGAGAAGCGCGCGATCGAGGAACTGTCCAACGCCATCGACCGGCACAACGCCGAAACCGCTGCCGCGTCGGAGGCCGCCTACCAGTTCGTCCACGACCTGGACAACCTCGACCAGGCCGCCAAGACCTCGGCGGAGGACTGGTGGAACTACAACGGCGGCCTGCGACAGACCGACACCGCGACGAAAGAAGCGGCGCAAGCGGTCCGCACGACCACCACGGAGCTGGACAAGCTCAACCGCATGATGCGGGAGGTCGACCCCACCACCGGGCAGTTCCGGGGTGGGCTCGGCCTCGCGCGCACCGAGGCGGACCGCATCGCCCGCTCGATGCAGTCCTTCGAGGAGGAGATGCGCCGCGCCGACCCCGCGGTGGGCTCCTTCACCGGCTCGCTCGGGCTGTCGGCCAGCCAGGTCGAGCGCCTGTCGCAACGGCTGGAGTCCGCCAACTCCGAGGTCAACAAGCTCAGCCGGCTGATGCGCGAGGTCGATCCCTCGGCGGGGCAGTTCCGGGGCAGCCTCGCCCTCACGCGCACCGAGGCCGACAAGCTCGCCACCGAGATGGTCAAGCTCGAGGAGGACATGCGCCATGCCGACTCGGCTGCGGGCTCCTTCACTGGCTCGCTGGGGCTGTCGGCGTCGGCGGTGGACCGTCTCGTCAAGGGCTTCCGCGCCGCCGACAACGCCACCGGCTCCTTCAAGGGCACGCTGGGCCTGACGAAGAGGGAGGTCGACGACCTCACCGGCGCGAGCATGCGCACCGGTGCGGCCGCGGAGAACTTCGCCCGCATGATGCGGGAGGTCGATCCCACCGTGGGAGCCTTCAAGGGCACGCTGAACCTGACGCGCTCCGAGGCCGACCGTCTCGGCAAGGCAATTGCGGCCACCGGCGAGGAAACCAAGAAGTACAGCGCCTGGACCGACGAGGCGACGAAGAAGACGAACGTTCTGGGCGGGGCCGCGCACTTCCTCGCCAACATGATCATCGGTCTGCACCGCGGTTACCTGGATCTGCATTTCGGCGGATCGAGCGTCCTGCAGCTGTTCGACGGCCTGCACAAGACCACGCGCCTGCTGGCCGAGGACGGGTTCCAGCCACTGAAAAACCTGGCTCAGGCTTCGGTGCACAGCTGGTCGGAGTTCTCCTCAGCGCTGGCCGATGTCGGGAAGCGGTTCGGCCCGCTGATCTCCGGCATCCAGGCCGTCGGCGAGTCGCTGATGGGCTTCCTGCAGATGGTCGGGCAGATCGTGGTCGGGGTCGGCGTGCTCGGGTCCGCCATGAGCTACGCGGCGGGCCTCGTCGCGGTCGGATCTCTTGGGCTGCTGCAGTTTGGCGCGGCTGGCATCTTCGTCATGGGCATCTTGACGATGATGCACAAGCAGCTGTCCAAGGCTTTTCAGCCCGTGGTCAACGAGCTGCAGAACGCCTTGATGCCCACTTTCGACAAGGCGATCAACCAGGTCATCCTGCCGCTGCTCAACACCCTGCTGCCCGCCTTGAAGAGCGGTTTCATCGACATCGCCGACGCCGTGTTCTCCGGTGCCGCGGGCTTCCAGGAATGGATCAAGACCGGTGGCGGGCTCGGTGTCATCTCCGACTTCATCCACGGCATCGCCACCATGATCCGCGAGGCCACGCCCGGCATCGGCGCGATGGTCGAGGGCTTCCTGCGGATGACGGCCAACGTCAACACCTGGCGGCAGCTCGGCGACATCGTCACCGTCGTCGGGCAGGGCCTGGGGCAGCTGTTCGACGAGCTCAACAACACCGGCCTCTACACGCAAGGACTCAGCGCGCTGCGGGCGTTGCTCTACTCGCTGATGCCCGCGTTCAACCAGCTGGTCGAGGGCGTGACGAAGGCTTTCATCGCCGGAACGCCCGGGGTGCAGGCATTTTTCGATTCGCTGTCGACGGCGTTTTCCGAAATCGACTGGACGCTGGTGGGGCGCACGTTCGGCGATGTCGCGGCGTTCTTCGGAAAACTGCTGGAAGTCGGGGCGCCGGTGATCAATTTGATCATGCAGTTCACGCAGCAGCTGGCGCAGGCGCTGACGCCCGTGCTCGCGGCGCTGCAGCCCTACATTCAGACGATCGCGACGGAGATCGGTCAAGCGTTGACGCAAGCGTTGCAGATCTTGGCGCCGATGTTGCCCGGGCTGGCGCAGGCCTTCGGCGCCTTCTTGCAGGCGATCATCCCGGTCGCGCTGTCGATGCTACCCGCCTTGACCAGCGCGTTCGCCTTCCTGATCCCGACGCTCATCCGCCTGATGCCGGTCATCCTGATGCTGGTCGCGGAGTTCCAGATGTCCTCGGGCGCGTTCGAGGGCCTGGCGATCATGATCATCGGCTCCATCGCCGCCATCGTCCAGGCACTCACCGGCGACCTCTCCGGCGCGGTGAAGACCGGGGCACAAGCCATGGTGGTCGGGGCACGGACCATGGGCACTTCGTGGCAGGAGGGCATGCAGACCATGAAGCTCGCCACGGAGACGAACTGGAACGCCATCGCCGACCAGGTACAGCAGGCCGGGCTGGCGGCGCAGCGCAGCGTCAACCAGACGATGAACGGGATGTCGGGCGCGGTCGACTCCGGTACAGGCCGGATTCGTGAGCGTGCCTCAAGCGTCCTCGGCAGGGATGTCCCCGCCTTCGCCCGCGCCGGGTTCGACGACGCGAACCGCAACGCCAGCGACGGCATGGACGGGATGTTGTGGTCGGTCATCGACGGCACCGGCACGATCCAGGGTGTGTTCAGTGGCCTGCCGAAAAAGATGCAGGATGCGTTGGGCGACCCCAACTTCCTCGAGGGCGTCGGCGAAAGCATCATCGACGGCCTCGTCACCGGCATCAAGGTGAAGGCCATGAGCGCGCTCACCAGCACGCTGCAGTGGGTGACCGATCTCATCCCCATCTGGAAGGGACCCGCCGAGAAGGACCGCGTGCTGCTGCACGGAACCGGCCAGCTGATCATGCAGGGGCTCACCAACGGCCTCGCCGAAGGGGCGCAAGGCGTGCGGTCGTTCCTGCAGAGCTTCACCACGGAGGTGTCCGGGAGCATGAACGGCACCCTGACCGCCACCGGCTCGTTCGTGGCGACCCCGGTGATCCGCGGCAACGCCGGGACCGCGGTGACCGTCGCTCCGGTGTTTCAGGGCAACCACCTGATGTCGGAGCGCGACATGGACATTTTCCTGCAGAAGATGGGCCCGGCGCTGGTGCGGATGCTCCAGCAGGGCGGCGTCTACGTGAGGGCGTGAGCGATGACCGTACCGATCCCGAGCCTGTCGCTCACCATCACACCGCCTGGCGGGTCCACTGTGGACTACACGCAGTACCTGGCGTACAACGGTGCCTTCCAACAGATGACGATCAACCAGAACTTCGGCCGCCAGGGCGACACGGCCGTAATCCCGCTGGTCGACGAGTACACCACCACCCCGCACGTGATGGTGCCGGTGATGAGCCGGATCACGCTGCGGGACAACCACCTCGGCCTGACCCTGTTCGCCGGGGTGGTCAACGACCCGAAGCTGACCCCGAGCGCGCCCAACCGCAACGAGTGGCTGCTGGGCTGCACCGACTACACCTACTACGCCGACAACTCCCGGCCGGTCTACGGCCCCTATTTCAACGGCTACACCGCCGACCAGGTGGTCATCGCGCTGACGCAGCAAGCCAACTGCGGCATCACCGCGGCCCCGGTCTCCGCCGGCGGTTTCGTCGCCCCCGCCATCCAGCTGCCCTCCGTCGCGATCAACTACCAGTCGCTGTCCTCGGCGTGGCGGCTGCTCGCCCGGCAGGCCAGCCAGGTCACCCCGTACGGCTGGTACGTGGACGAGAACCTGCAGCTGCACTTCTACGACTCCACCACCGCACAGAACAGCGGCGCCACCTTCACCACCAGCCCGACCGTCGGCGGGTCGACCACCGAAGGCCACATCGTGATGGACAACATGTTCAACTACGAGTGGGACGGCACCAGCGTGCACAACCTGATCCTGGTGCAGGGCGCCGCGGAGACCATCCACGCTGTGTCCAACCTGGCGCCGACCGACACCTGGCGCGGCGACGGCGTGACCTCGGCGTGGCCGCTGCGCTACGTCTTCGCCGGTGTGCAGCGCTTCACCGTCAACGGCGCCCAGACACTGGTTACCCAACTGCACCCCGGCGAGCCGCCCAACGGCCAGTCCAACTGGTACGTCGCGCAGAACGCCAACGGCGCCTGGTTCCTCACCGCGACGACGCCGCCGCCGGCCGGGAGCACGATCAAGTTCTGGTACAACTACCAGGTCCCGGTGATCGCGCAGGCCCAGGACACGCAGAGCCAGGCGCTCTACAACGGACCCAACGGCGGCGTGTTCGGTAAGTACATCTCCGACCAGAGCCTCTCAACCGCAAGCATGGCGCTGGAGCGGGCGCAGCGCGAGCGCATCGAGTTCGCCTTCGCCGCGGAAAGGGTCACGTTCACCACGTCACCGGACTGGGTCGGCTGGGTCCGTAGTGGACAGGTCTTCCACATGAACAACCAGTTCGTCCCGGACTCGCAGAACAACTACAGCTGGGGACTCAATGCCGCGTTCCTGGCCACCCAGAACCGCATCACCTTCACTCAAGGCGGATACCGCACCATGCAGCTCACAGGAATCAGGATCTGATGGCACTGACATCCGGCGTCGGCCGCGCCCAGTCTCTGGTCGACGTGCTGCGCAGCATGAACGACCAGTCGCAGGCGCCGATCGACCAGACCGTGCAGGGCCTCGGCCAGCTCGCCCAGGCCGACGAGCAGATCACCGTCGCCGACCAGGTCACCACCACCGTGCTGGCCACGCCGGGCTGGGACAACGGGACGTGGGGAGCCACGACATGGAGCTGACCGACACGCTGCGGTTGCGCGGCCGCCTGCGCCTGCTGGTCCTCGACGAGGACAACCGCGTGGTGGACGAGCGCGAAGGCGACAACGTCATCTGCACCACCGGCTACACCGCGCTCGCCGCGGCCCTGGTGTGGTCCGGCGTCCAGGACCAGGCCACCAACCTCGGCGTGACCAACCCGACCTACCTGGCCCCGCTCTACGGCGCGGTCGGCTCCGGAGCCGGGACCCCCGCCAAGGCCGACACCGCGCTGTTCAGCGAGCTGGGCCGCCAGGTGGTCGGCGCCGGCGCCGCGTCCCCGGCCACCGCGTCCATCGCCGCGCAGGCGACCTGGCTGTTCTACTTCCCGTCCCCGACGACTACGTGGACGGTGACCGAGGCCGGGCTCTTCGCGGGCGCCACCGCCACGGCCGGTTCCGGCTCGATGATCGACCACTGGGCCTTCACACCCTCGGTGACGATCTCGACGACCAACGCACTCATCCTGCAGGTCTCCCTGCTGCTGGGCCCCTAGGAGGTTCATGGCCACACCGACATGGCTCGCCGCCACAGCCGGGCAGCCCACCAAGGCCGGGCAGATCAACCAGTTCCTCGGCACCCACTCGGTCCAATTCCTCTACAGCGCCACGCAGACGGTCGCGCAGGCCACCGCGGGCACCGGCGGCGTGAACACCAACGGCCTCTACATCGCGCAGTCCTTCACCACGCCGTCGAACCAGACTCAGATCGGCTGGATCGGGATCAACGCGACGGTGACCGGCACGCCCGCCCCGCTGACCGTGACCGTGCAGACCAACAACGCCGGCGCCCCGTCGGGCACGGTCCTGGCCACCACGCTGATACCGGCGGAGTTCCTCACCGGCACCCCGGGCAACATCCCCATCCCGCTGCCCTGCACCGTCACGGCGTCCACCACGTACTGGGTTGTCGCCCAGGCCGTCGGCGACGCCAGCAACTATTTCACCTGGTACAAGTCCAACCAGACCTCGGGCGCGAGCACGTCGGCCAACGGCACCACCTGGTCCGCGCAAACCTACGGGCTGCTCTACAACGTCCACGACCAGTCCAGCGTGCCGCCACTGCTGTTCACCTACGAGGACAACGGCGCGCGGTGGACCGAGTGGGTCTTCCACACCAACGGCCAGTTCTACATCCTCGCCGAGTTCACCCAGGGACAGACACCGACCGGGTACACGACCTCGCTGCGGACTCTCAACTACACCAACGGTCTGCTGACCTCGATCACCTAGGAGGTTTTTGGCCTCGACCTATGAAGCGATGATGCTGGCGCTGACGCTCAACCCGAAGCCGTACGCCCGCTACGCGCTCTTGGGGGCAAGCACCGTCGCGCTGACCGCGAACGGCGACACGCTGATGCAGTTCCCCTCGGCCATCCAGACCGACCCCAACGTCACGCCGGGCGGGAGCGGGAACACGTACTTCACGCTCACGCCGGGCACGTGGTGGATCTCCTCGAGCGTGCGGGTGTCCGCCAACACCTCGATGATCCAGTACATCGCCACCGGAAACACCCCCAACGAGAGCAACAGCCTGGCGTCGGGATCCTGCAGCAACTTCGTCGCCGTCGGCGCGTCGGAGCTCGTCGAGTTCTCCACCGCCACCCAGGTCTGCTCCATGATCTGGTCCAACACCGCCGTCAACGCCGTGGCCTACGGCTCGCCCACCCTCGGCCTGACCCACATCTCCTTCTTGAAGGTCTCATGACCTGGCAGGCAGCGCACAACGGATTCCCCGGCGACTACTCCGCGGCCGACGCCAGCGCGCAGATCAACCAGTTCCTCGGCACGCACCCGTCCAGCGAGGTGTGGCACGGCACCCGGATCGTCGACTGTGCCGCATGGAACGAACTGCAGCAGTGGGGATCGTTGTCCGCGCAGGACATCTCACAGCCGTTCGTCCTCCCGGCAGGGTCGACGTCGATCGGGCGCATCATGTTGCCCGTCACACCGATCGGTAAGGGCGACGACCTGCTGGTCTCCCTGTGGACCGACAACGCCGGAGTACCGGGGACGCAGCTCGCGAGCACCGTCGTACCCGCCAAATGGTTCACCGCCCAAGCCGCCATCGCGGCCAACGGCGGTTTGGTCGGCGCCACGTCCCCGCTACAGACCTCCCTGGTCAACTGCCTGCGCCCCGGCTACCTGGTCTACCAGAACTGGAGGCCGCCGGCGACGAGTCCGAACGGGTACGCGATCAGCGGTGCCGCACTGTCCGTCGGCAATTTCGGTGTCGTGATCGGAGGATTCGACTCCTCCACCAACAACAACGTGTCCACGGTCTACAGCATCCAGTATCTGGGAAACGGTGCGCTCGGTGCGCCCATCCCGCAGACGAGCCTGCCGCAAGCCCTCTCGAACCTCTGCGCCGCCGCCACGGCCGACGGGACGATCATCGTCGCCGGCGGCCGGGCGACATCCGCCGTCAGCTCCATGACGGCGACGGTCTTCGCTTCGCAGTTGAACGCCAACGCGGGGTCGGTAGGGTCCTGGTCGACACAGACGTCTCTGCCCGCACCGCGCGACAGCGGCGCCCTCGTGTCCTGGGGGCAGTTCGTCTACTACATCGGTGGCCTCGACACGACAGGCACCAGCCAGGCCACCGTCTACTGGGCTCAGGTCCAGAATGGACAGGTCGGCGCCTGGAAGACCGGTCCGTCGCTCCCCGGTCCTCTCGACTCCATGGCGGCCGGTGTCGTCGATGGGCAGATCATCGTCACGGCGGGCAACAACAGCGTGGCCGGTGTCAAGAACACCACCACCTACATCGCCCCTCTCAACTCCGACGGCAGCGTCGTCGGCTGGTTCAACGCCTCGGCCCCGCTGCCCGCTGCCGTGTCCAGCGTGTCCGGCGTCGCACTGCCGGGAGTGGGCCTGGTGTTCTCCGGCGGTCTGAACTCCGCCGCCGGGTTTGACACGACGCTGCACAGCTTGACGGTCTCGCCGACCACTGGCGTCAGCGTCGTCAAGACGAGCGTTGCCACCGGCTCCGGGCAGTACGGGTACCCGCTGGTCGCGTTTCAGCGGGGTGACGGAAACTGGGACACCTTCACGCTGTTCTCCAACGCCGTGTGGTGGGTGACCTACTTCCACACGCCCGACATCCCTATTCCGTTGCCTGTCACGGGTTTGACGGGGGGCGCGACGTATCACGTCATGCTCCAGCAACGCGGCCAGGACCCCAACAACTATCTGACGTTCGACCTGTCGTACTCGTCGCTGTCGACGATCCTGACCTCCAACCGCTGGGCCTACTCGTGGGCAAACGCGGGCAACGGGTTCTCCCTGCCGATCGAGGTGTGGGACAACTCGGTGCCCGGCGACGTGCCGAGGCTTCACGGTCTCTGGGAGGACAGCGACAGCCGCGCGACCGCACTCCAGATCGCCAACGGCGGCAACGGCCGGCTCATCGGCGCGGTCGACGCCGTGCAGATCGGGCCGACGCTGATGAACGCCAACTCCACGTTCGAAACCGGGATCGCGAACTGGGGACCCATCACCGGCGGTACGGCCGCGTGGTCGAGCACCGTCGCGCACAGCGGCACTCACTCCATGCAGCTCACACCCGACGGGGTGTCGATCTACACCGCGGCGGAGTGCGAGCCCGAGCCCGTCACCCCGGGGGAGTTCATCACCGCGAAGGCGTGGGCCTACTTCACCAACGCGGTCACCAACCACTACGTGATCGTGCTCTACTGGTGGGGTGCCACCGGGTCGCATTTGTACGGCAGCGTCGGGCCCTACTTCTCCGCGTCGGCGGCGACGTGGACCCAGGCATCGTTCAGCGCGGTGGTCCCGCAGGGCGCGGCCTACGCCAGCATGCACATCAAGCTCGACGGCACACCCGCGGCCTCGCAGATCTGGTACATCGACGACGCCACGCTGACACGCGCGGTACCGAAAGTCCAAGGCGGAGCCTGGTCCTACACCTACGACTCTCTCGGTAACGTCACTGGGGTAAACCAATTTTAGGAGGTTTCTGGACACCGGCAACATCCCCGCCCACGACCAGAAGGTCAGCCACAGCTACACCATCCACTACCCCGAGCACGAGCCACGGGCGCACGACCCGCACAAGCACGACTTCGACGAGTACAAGAAGCGGCGCCGCGAGAATGGTACGTACCACTGCGACTTCGCCGCCGAGCACCGCGGTGGGGACACCTCCGAGTGCGACCTGACCAAGCCGCTGGAGTGCCACCACGCGCACGTCGAGTTCGCCCTCAAGAACGGCGTCGACCTCGCCCTGCTGGAGGCCGACTTCCCCGGCATCTCCACCCAGGACATCGGCGCCTGGATCAACAGTGACGCCAACCTCACGCTTTTGTGCGTGGCTCACCACCGCGGCCACGGCGGCGTGCACACCGCCACAGCGGCGGATTTCGAGGGCGCGAAGTACGTCCGCGGACTGATCCGCTGACGCGAGGGGAGGTTGGTGTCCGAACACGACGACGGGACGAGCAACACCGTGATCACGCTGATCAACAGCTGGCTCGCCCGCATAGAGTCCAAATTGGATAATCTGGCCAGCACGAAGGCCGACAAGAGCGAAGTCGACGCACTGCGCAAGGACCTCAACGACCACGGCGAGCGGCTCAACGCCCTGCACCGCCAGGTCGACCACCAGACCCTCTCGGAGCAGGAGAAGGCCGACGAGCGCCGCTACAAGCTGCCGGTGAAGCTCAACCTCTGGCTCATCGGGCTCACGATCGTGCTCGTCGTCGCCACGGTGGTCCTGGTGGTGAAAGGATGAACATCAACGACCGCATCGCCATGTGGCTGACCAAGGTCTTCGGCACCATGTGGATGACCTACGCCTTCGCGGTGTACGGCACCCTCGGCGCGATCTTCACCGACGCGCAGCCGGTCCTGCTCTACTGGTCCAACTGGGTGCAGCTCTGGAGCCTGCCGCTGCTGCTGGTGGGCACGACGGTCATCAACCGCGCCGCCGAGCAACGGGCTGAGCAGCGCGCCCAGGAGACACACGACGCCGTCATGGAAGAGCTGCGCCTTGTGCGTGAGGAAAACGAGGGACTCAAGACGCTGATGCAGCTGCTCAGCCCCGACCACACCGGAGGTCTGTGACCACGTTTCGCTACCTGAAAGAACTCTCCACCAACCCCTACCGGCTCGGCCGCCACCAGGTGCACGACGCCCTGGTCCCCGAGCGCGACGCCCACCGGCACCTGCGGCACTGGTTCGACGACATCCGCTCGGTGACCCACCGCGAGATCGCCCCCGTCTTCGACCAGGGCCGGACCGGCTCCTGCACCGCCAACGCCGCCTTGGGCTGCCTGGTCACCGAGCCTTTCGCCACGGGCGTGATCTACACCGAGGCCGACGCCGTGGCGCTGTACGAGCTGGAGACCAAGCTCGACGACTCCCAGATCCCCGGCGAGTACCCGCCCGACGACACCGGCTCGACCGGGCCGTGGTCGATGCAGGCGCTCGAGCAGCAGGGCAAGATCAAGAGCTTCGTGCACACCCGCTCGTCGCACCTGGCGCTGCGGCTGCTCAACCACGGCCCCCTCTCGCTGGGCGTGCCGTGGTTGACCAGCATGTTCACGGTCGACGACACCAACACCATCGTCGTCAACCCCACGTCCGGGCTCGCCGGCGGCCACCAGGTCTGCGTCGTGGGCAACGACGTGGACGGCCAGCGCGTCCTGATCCGCAACTCCTGGGGCGCCGGGTGGGGCGAGGACGGCCACGCCTGGCTCACCTGGTCGGCCCTGGACTACCTCCTGCACGAGGGCGGCGACGTCGTCCAGCCGGTGGTGTGACGTGCGCACCGCCTACGACGCGATCAACTCCCTCGTCCCGAACATCCCCACCGATGCCCAGATCGTCTGCGGCTACGTGAGCCCGTCCTCGTTCGCGTGGTCGGACGCGGACTGGGCCCGCTTCCCGCGCTCGGTGAAGGTGCGCATCACGCCGTCGGCCGCGCGCACCGGGCTCGGCATCCACGTCCTCGACGTCGAGCAGTACGACGCCACCCCCGGCGAGGCTCCCGGCTGGGCGGCCGCGCAACGCGCGCTGGGACAGACCCCGACCATCTACTGCTCGCAGTCAGCGTGGCAGAGCGTCCAGGACGCCTTCACCGCAGCGCACGTCGCCCAGCCCGAGTACTGGATCGCCGCCTACCCCGGCGGTGGCCAGGTGCTGCCGACCCTCAACGGCATCACCGCCGTCGCGCATCAGTGGTCCAGCGACGGCATCTACGACCGCTCGATCGTCGCCGACCACTGGCCCGGCGTCGACACCCAAGGAGGAGCAGATATGCAGCTGACCGACACGTTCGTCGACTGGGCGGGCAATGCGCAGACCGTCCAGTCGTGGATGGACCACGTCGACCAGAGGATCGCCGAGCTCCACGCCGCGCTGCTCGCCCTGCAGCCCTCGCGCATCCCCGGCGACACCAACTCCACGACCCCCGTCGACGCGATCATGGACACCGTCGCCACCGTTCGCGACGGAGCCAAGGGGCTGCCCGCCGTCGCGAACGCCGTCAAGGCCATCACCGCCCCGACGGTCGACGTCGCCACCCTCGCCACCGCACTCAAGGACACCCTCGCGCCCGACATCGTCAAGGCGCTCGGACAGAAACTGGTGAACTGATCATGAACCTCAAGGCCTTCCTCAGCTCGTTCAAGACCCCGGCCGGCATCGTGTCGGTGCTCTCGACCCTGGTCGCCGTCCTCGGCACCGCCGGCATCCTGTCCACGGGACTGTCCGGCGCGCTGCAGGCCGCGCTCACCGCGGTCCTCGGTGTGATCACCGCCACCGGCCACACCGTCGCCGTCACCGCGCTCGCCCGTCGCGCTGCTGCCAAGCACCTGCCGGTCGAGTAACCTTTCCCTGACTGGCCGCCGTACTCGCATTCCGGCGGCTGTCCGGCCCCCGCGCTCCCTGGTCCTGGTCGTCCAGGTTGAGCGCGGGGGCCTTTTTTGCGTCTCCACCTGCGGATCTACCGGAAAGTGTCGGTGCCTGGGTTAGTGTTGTCCACGTACGACCCGAAGCGAAGCCCCACGGTTACTTCACCTGTTTTGGAACTGGTTACAACACCGTAGGGCGTACGGATCTCGGGTCGCACCTAAGAATGCGAATGCGGATAAATCAATATCGATAGCTTCGACAACCCGAAGCGAATGGCTACGGATACTTCAATTGGCAGACTGTCCGACGCCGCGTTCCGCATGATCCCGCTCATCGAAGCGGGCGTGGACGCCAACTGGCCATTCTGAGACAGGGGAAAGCACCGACGCCCCGGCTCTGCACGAGAGAGCCGGGGCGTCGGTGTGTCCGCGTCAGAGAACTTCGATGGTGTTGTCGACCGCTTCTTCCATCATCGACGCCAGGGCGATGATCCCCGACCCGATGTTTGCTGCCTCCTGAAACGTGTGCTGCGCCGCAATCACGGCCGGGTGCGTCATGCCCTGAGTGAGCGAGCAGAAGCTGGCCGATCCCTGCATGAAGCCATCGCCCACCACGATGGTCGGTAGCGCTTGCACCTGGTCGTTGATCTGCTGTAGCGCTGCCTTCAACTGTGCGACGTTGTCCATTCTCCCGGCGTGCTACTTACTCTTCTTGGAGTCGTCGGGCTTCACATGGCTGGGCGCGTTGAGGAACACATTGCCCTTATCCTCGATGCGCCGCTTGATCTCCTCGACCTCCTGCGGCGTCGGCTTCCCCGCCTGCTTGTCGTCCTCGGCCATCTCTCTTCTCCCCTTGGTTGTTCCTACAGCTCGAGCAATGCCGCGCGCACCCTGTGCAGCAGGGCCAAAGGCGGCCGCCGCGGTTCGGGCACACGTGGCTGTTCCACGGCGGCTATCACTTCGGTGGGCTGTTCCACGACGGCTATCAGTTCGGTGAGCTGTTGCTCGGCCATCCACTGGTGCAGGGGCCGGCGTCGCACGTCCTCGGTCGCGTCCCACTCACTTACGACGACAGGAGGATGGACTGCCGCTGTGGCGTGACCGTGAATCGGTAGTCGAGAACCGAGGGCCGGTCCTGGTCCAGGAACCAGCGGTAGGCGCGCTCTGCGTCGTCCCACAGGGAACGCGGCCCGTATTGCCGCACCACGCGGGTTTCTCCGTGCCGCGCGATGCACGCCCACGAGTCGGAAATCGTGTCCCTCAGCCACACCAGACCTTCTTCTTCCCCCGGCTCGGGGTCTTCGAGCCCGTACTGACAGCCCGGCATCGCCACGCCGACCGCAAACCGCGAGTGCGGCGAGTCGAAGATGCGTCGCGGGTTGAGCGCGGTCCTGCTGACCGAGGCGCGCGGGTCGTCCCACTGGATGTCGTCCTCGGCCTCCGTCATGGGCACCCGGTGCGACCGCAGCTCCATGAAGCCCACGCCCATCGGGCACGCGCGCCCCTCGGCGGTGCCGTCCTTACCGACCTCCCACCGCACCAGCGGACCCGAGGCGAAGTCGGTGCGCATCGGCACGACCATCACCGCCCCCGGCCGGGACTGCTGGATCCACGGGCGAGGAAGCCGCCCCAGCTGCACCGCCGCCGTGGCAATCACGCGGTCGAACTGGGCCTCCGGCAGGGCGTAGGGATCGCCCAGGGTGCCGTCAGCCCACACCACCGTCACGTTCGGATCGCCGTAGCCCACACGGCTGAGCCTGCTACGCGCGGTGGCAGCCAGCACCTGGTCGATCTCCACACTGATCACCCGGCCGCGGGGACCGACCAGCTCGGCGAGCAGCGCGGCGTTGAAACCGGTACCCGTGCCGATCTCCAGCACGATGTCGCCAGGCTGCACGTCGAGTTCGGCGAGCATCCCCACCACCACCGACGGCTGCGAGGCCGAGCAAGTGGGGCGCTTCCCGATAGCGGGCCACAGGGTGGCGCCGTCGTCGAACTGCGTGGCAATCACGACATCGTCGTAGACGTACCCCTCCCACAGCTCTGGGTCGGTGGACCGGTCGATCGCGCGCCACTCGCCGTCGACCGACACCCACATCTGGTCGGGTATGAACCGTGCCCGCGGCACACGCCGCAAGAACACGTCGAGCCCCGGCGGCAGGTCACCGGCCGCGCGCAGCTTCTCCACCAGATCTTTCGGGGTCACTTGTCGCTGCCGCTCTTCGTCTCGTGCCCGCCCGAACCTTTGCCGAGGTGGTCGGTCTTCTTGTCGCTCTCGCCGGTGTGTGCGCCGGAGCTCTGCTTGTCCGCCACGTTCTTTCCTTTCGTACGCCTCACCCAGGGCCAGAGGTTTGGTCCTCCCGGCCGGGCACGGCCCTGGGCGATGGGATGGGTGTCTTCGTGCCCGGCCAGGAGAGATCGGATAATCAGACGAGTGGCCACGGACCTGGCCTGTGCGTCACGGCTCGGATACCTCGCCGTCGATCACGACCGCGTCCGTGCCACGGGCGATCCAGTCGGCGTGCCGGATCAGCTCGCTGGCGAGCTCGCTCAGCAACGTGCCCATCTCGCGCAGTTCGTCCGGCGGCAGGTGCCCGTGCTCGATCTCGTATTCGAGGACCCGCACGACCACATTGCCCAGGTTCTCGTTGACGTCGGCGACCATCTTCATGAGCTGGTAGCCCGCCAGGATCTGCTCCGACGACTCGTTCACGCGCGCACCCGGCTTTCGCTGGCTTTCACGCCGAGCCGGGCACGCCACTTCTTGATGGTTCCGCTGACCACGCCCAGCAGCGCAGCCGTCTGCTCGATGCTGAGCGTGCGGGTTTCGCGAATCGCGTCGTCCCATGAGGTGTAGCCCGCCGCCCGCGCCCGCTCATCCCGCAGTCGCCGTGCCTTCGCCGCATTGGCTCGCCCTCCGGCCCGCGCGCTCTCCAGGTACCGCAATGCCACCTCGTGCGGACTCGGCTGCGAAGGGATGGTGGGCGCTTCCACGGCGCTGGGCCGCTGCACGGGTGGTGGCTCCGGTGCGGGGCCGGCCTCGAGGGGGGTAGCGACGATCTTGCAGGACATGCACCGCGGCGCGGTGTGTCGGGTCGCGTCGCTGCGGCTGCGCGGGATCAGCCACCCGCAACTGGTCAGGACTACGGCGCCTTCGTGCCGCTCCTCTTGAATCAGATGCTCCTGCTGCCCAGCGATCTTCCACGACCTCATGGCTGCTCCTCACCGAAGCTCGTGCCCCCGCCGGGGTGCAGCTGGTCCTGCATCGCCGGCCACTTCCTCGGAGGCACGTAGGCATCATGGCCGTGATCCGCGAATCACGCAAGAATCACTGGAGAAATTTCGCGAGACGGCCACTCCAATGGGCTAAGCAGGGCAAGGTACGGCTGGGTCAAGATCGCCGGGGAGCGATCTTCGAGCCAAGAGGAGAGACACATGCGCGTTCAGTTCCTGGGTAGCGAGTCCGGCCAGACCGGCTGCCCCACCGTCTACAAGACCGACCGGGACACCTACCTCGTGCAGGGGTGGGTCGTCACCGACGAGGAAGCCCTGGCCGAACTTCACAAGCACGGCAACGGAATCCCCGCACACGAGACCGTCGTAGAGATCCCGGAGGCGCTGGTGCGGTTCTTCCAGGAGCAGAGCTGATGGCCGCCACCGGCCTGCCCGAGTTCCAGCGGCTGTTCCGGACATTCGAGCGCTCGGCATGGCGCTGGGAGTGTCAAGGGGTCTACCACGAACCTGAGGAGCGCGAGCCCCTGCGCAGGTTCCTGGCCGGTGAGCCGCCGGAGGACAGCTGGCAGAGCGAGTTCCTGGCGCTTGTCAGGTCGACCACGGCCGCGGGCAAGACCTGGGCGCGCGTCAGGCAGATGACCGTGCCGCTGACCGACTACCTACGCTTCGAGATGGACCTGGCACTGCGCGGAAACATCCCCGCCGGTGAGGACATCCGCGTCATCTGGCCAGAGGAGGCGGCGACGCTCGGTTTGCCGGGCCACGACTTCTGGCTGTTTGACGACGAAACGGTGGCACGGATGTACTTCGGCACCGGCGGCCTCGACAGGGTGGAGGTCGTCACCGGTTCGTCTGTGGAGCAGTATCGGCGGTGGCAGCGGCTGGCGTGGGATCATGCCCATCCAGCAGAGGAATATTCGTCGTTGAGGAGAACGTGACCGAGTTCGAAGCCGCCAGGGAAGCCTTCGGCGCCCGGCTGCGAGCGCTGCGGGAAGCGCGCGGTGTCCTGTCGGGTCGTGCAATGGCCAAGCTCGTCGGCTGGCCACAGTCCCGCGTCTCCAAGATCGAGACCGGTCGGCAGACACCCGACGACACCGACGTGATCGCCTGGTGCGACGCGCTGGGCATACCGGAGGCGGCGGCCGAGCTGCTCACCACTCTGCAGGGGATCCGGCTGCAGCAGCTGGAGTGGCGGCGTCAACTCCGTACGGGGATGCGGCACGGCCAGACCGCGCGGGGACAGCGGGAGCAGAGCGCGAAGCTCATCCGTGCGGTCGACATCGCCGCGGTGCCCGGGTTGATACAGACGGCGCCCTACGCCCGGCGCGTGCTGACCAAGGTGTCGGACCTGCTGGATCTCCCCAAGGACGTCGATCAGGCCGTCGCCGCGCGCATGAGCCGGCAGCAGGTCCTCTACCAGGACTCGCCCCGCATCGAGCTGCTGATGGCCGAGGCCGCGCTGGCGCACCCCATCGCGACGCCGAGCGAGATGGTCGCGCAGATCGAACGGCTGATCGTGGTGACCGGGATGCCCACCGTCCGCTTCGGGATCCTGCCGCTGTACCGGACGCTGCCCTACCTGGTGATGAACGGCTTCTGGATCGTCGACGACCGGGTTGCGGTCGAGACCACGACGACGGAGCTGATGATCGACGACCCGGAGCAGGTGGCGACCTACCACCGGTTGGCCGATCGCCTCTGGAAGGCGGCCGCCGAGGGCGACGAAGCCCGCGAGATCCTGCTCCGGCTGGCCGAGGAGTACCGGCAGCGCGCCGAATAGCAGCGCCCCCGCCGACTCCACGCAGCCGACGGGGGCGCTGTCCTAGGCGGTGGGGGATCAGCCGCCCAAGGTCCCGATGTTGCCGTTGGCCGAGGCGATGCCGTAGCCGTCGGCGTGGGCCTCCTTCACCATCTTGCCGTCCACGTCGATCTCGACGTCGATCTTCGAACTCTCGCCGGAGCCCTGGGCCATGATCGAGACCATCTGCAGCGCCTGGTCCGCGGGCAGGGTGAGCGTCTTGGTCCAAGGGAGCTTGACGTTGCTCTCCTGGTTGGTCGAGGTCATACCGTCGGTGGTGTAGGTGATGCTGCTGGCCGGGCCCTTGCCGCTGACCTTGTAGACCACGGTGTGGGTCGAGGGCTGCTGCACGGCGGGCTGCTGGGTCGGCTGCTGGGTGGCGGGCTGGGCAGCGGCGACGGTGCTCTTGTCGCTACCCGCCGGGGCGCCCGTCGCCTGCTGGCTCGGCGTGTTGCCGCCACCGTTGGCCACAGCGATGATGACGACCAGGAGGAAGACGCCACCGAGGACCCACGGCCACTTCCGCCGCTTCTTGGCAGGTGCGGGCGGGGCCGGCGGGACGTACGGATTCGGCTGTTCGGACATGGGAGGAGCTCCTTCGTTGTCAGCGCGCATGTAGTCGCGCGAGTCGGGGTGACTGTTACTGCGGGTAATTGGGAAATCTCTCACCGCCAACCGCCGTTGGCCGCCACGATGGCGAGCATGCCGCTGCTCCCGACGAGGTAGCCGACGAGCAGCGCGGTCACCGACACCTCGGCCGCGACCCGCCGCACCCTCCGCGCGAGGCGCTGGATCCGGGTGCGGGGACTGGGCCGTGAAGGCTGGAGGCGGTGGCGGCCGCGAGTGCGGTAGGCGGCGATCGTTACCATTTCGTGACTCCTCAGATCGGGTGGATGCTCTGGGGGTTGTGGCGTCGTCCACAAAGGACCGGGCGGGGGTGGCTACAGCAAGATATTTAGCCCGCACGGTTCGCCGTGAACTGCGTTTTTCGCTGGTCAGCACACCGATCGGAGCCCAGAATCTTCTAATCTCTAGGTCGCAGGTTCGAGTCCTGCCCAGGGCGCCACCATCAGCAAGCGCTGGACCTGCGGAAACGGTCCGAAACAGCAGTCTGGCGGTCTTCGTGCTCGGGTCGGGCCCCGAAACGAACCGAAGCGGTTGTTCCAGACCAGGCACCGGATCAGCCGGTCGGGCGGTTTCAGCCGGAGACCTCGAAAGCGCGTCGCAGTGCTCAGCCCGCGGGGGTGAGTCACGCTGTGTGGTCTGAATGTCCTTGCCGACGGGCAGGAGGGCGTTCCGCAGCGGCACCGAGGTGTGGCGAAGGTCATGCGGGCAGCGCCGGGGATTCGGGGGCGACCCCGGCAGCGCTGAACTCACCCGCGTGGGCGGTTTCGGCCGTGGTCAGGCGGAATTCGGCGCTGCCGCCGCAGGCCGCCGCACCCGTACCATGAGTCCGCTCGGCGTCGATGACTGTCCGGTGTGGAGCGTGGCGATGGCGATCACTTTCGGGCTGGACATCAGCAATCATCAGGATGCCACACTGGACCTGGCCGCCTGCCGCCGCGCGGGCTGCGAGTTCGCGATCATCAAGGCCGGTGAAGGCGCCTCCTACCGCGACCCCGTCTTCCCGGCCCACCTCGCCGCGGCCCGCGCGGCCGGGATGGTGGTCGCCGCCTACTGGTACCAGCGCTCGGGCAGCACCGCGCAGGCGCAGGCCGCCACGATCGGCGCCGTGGTGCCCCGGGATCTGCCGCTGTGCCTCGACGTCGAGACCGGTTCCGGCGACGTCGCGCTGACCAGGGCGCTCGTGGACCTACTCCGGAGCCAGGGATACCGCATGCCCCTGCTGTACCTGCCCCGTTGGTACTGGCAGCAACTGGGATCACCGAGCCTGTCCGGGCTGCCGCCGCTGTGGTCGAGCCGTTACCCGGACACCGTGGTCGGGCCGCTGCCCGCGAAATGGGCGCAGGTGCCCGCGTCGTACTGGGCCGGGTACGGCGGCCTGGACGTGGCCGTGCTCCAGTTCACCGCCTCCGCCGAGGTCGCCGGTTACTCCCCGCTGGACGCGAACGCCTTCCGGGGCACCCGGGAAGAGTTCGCCGCCCTGCTCGGCTACCCCGCGCCGGGCGCCGATTTCTCCCACGACGAGGAGACCACCATGGAATGGCCTGCCGGAGACAACGTGTCCCGTGCGCTGCCGTGCGCGGGGCGTCCCCAGTTCTGGTACCTCTACGCGATCTACGGCGAGCGGATCCACGTGCACCAGGTCGACTACGTGATGCCCACCGACCACCCGGACCGGTTCGTGCCGGGCGCCGGGTTCAGCTCCGGGGACGACGGCACTGGCCGGATCACGCCGCAGACCTGGACGTTCGACACCGACAAACCCGGACCGGTGACCATCCCGCGGCATCCGGACGGCAGCCAGCCGGTCGGCGTCATCGTGCGCTACTCGGCGGAACAACCGTTCACCGCCTACTGCGGTTAGGTGTCAGCGGGCGAGCACGATTCCTCGGTCGCGGATCAGGTCCCAGCAACCGAGCGGCAGCTCGGTGAGCGTGAAAACGTCTTCGACGGCAAGGAAACCGCCGCGTTCGGTGCGGGCGGTGACGATGGCCTCGGCCAGTGACGGGTCCAGTTCGAGCCGTTCGGCGAGCACAGCGGCCGGGGCGTTGTTGAGGTCGACGAGGCCACCGTCGTCGTAGTCGCGCGGCAGATCGGGCCGCCCGATGCGGAGTTCGCGGGCCATCAACGGGTCCCGTTCGGCGAGCCGCCGGGCCTCGGCGCGGCGGGCGCGGGCGGCCAGCACCGCGGTCACGGCCGGATCGGCGCCGGTCGCCGGGACCGGTCCGGGGACGGGCCGCCCGGTTTCCGGCCGCGGGTAGACCTGCCGCCGGAGTGCGGCCTGTTGCAGGCAGGCCAGGGACACGAGCGTGAGGATCAGCAGCGTCCCGATGGGCGCGATGATGTGCCCCGCGGTACTGGTGGTGTGCCCCTGGGCGTCGGTGGGGGTCAGCGACATCAGCACCACCACGAGCACGGCACCCGCGCCGAAGAGCGCCGCGCGCCGGTACAGCTCGCGCCGGGCAAGGCACCCGGCGGCATGCACGAACGGGACCCAGGCCAGCAGCCCGGCCGAGGCGATCGTGATCACGAAGTACCAGACGCCCTGGGTGGACCGCTTCCGCGGTGGCCGGGCGGGAACAGGGGCGGTCATCGGCATCTTTCCTCTCTGCCGGATTGAGTCGGGCCCGGCGAGGGTCCCGTTACGCAGCGCGCACACCATGTCCTGCAACTCACCCTCGGGCTGCCATTGCGGCGGGGCCGGTTTCCCGGCGGCGAGGCCGGGTATCAAGCCGCACTGGCGGGCATTGCCCGTGCGATCGGGCGACTCGAGGGACGGTGAGATGGACAAGCGATGGCTGACCAAGGGCCTGGGAGCGTTCAGCATCGGGCTGGGGGCCACCCAGCTGGTGGCGCCGCGGACGGTCCTCGGCACGATCGGGGCCGAAGACGGTGACTCCACACGCCGGCTCGTGCGGCTGATCGGTACGCGCGAACTGGTGCTCGGCACCGCGCTGGGAGCGCGCCGCAACGGCGCGCCGTGGCTGTGGCTGCGCCTCGCGGGCGACATCGTGGATCTGCGCCTGGCCGATGCCGTCCGCCGCGGCGTGAAGAGCCCGGACGGCAGGCGGCGCGCGTCGATCACGATGGCGGCACTGGCCGGGGTGGCGATCGCCGACCTCGCCGCCGCCGTCGTCACCACCCGTGCCAGGCGCGGCCGCCCGATTCACGCCAACGGGCGGATCACGGTGAACCGCCCCGTGGGCGAGGTCTACGGGGCCTGGCGCAACCTGGAGAACCTGCCGCAGTTCATGGCCCACCTCGAATCGGTGCGTCATCTCGGCGACGGCCGCAGCCGCTGGCGCGCCGCGGGACCGGCGGGCATCGAGGTCGAGTGGGACGCCGAGATCGACAGCGAACACATCGACGAGCACATTTCGTGGCGCTCGATCGGGGAAACCCAGGTGCGGCACTCCGGCCGGGTCGACTTCCGGCCCGCCCCGGGCGGGCGCGGCACCGAGGTCCGCGTCCACCTGATCTACGAGCCGCCCGGCGGCAGGCTGGGCGCCCGGATCGCCAAGCTGTTCGGCGAGGCACCGGACCAGCAGTTGCGCGACGATCTGCGGCGCTTCAAGCAGGTACTGGAGACCGGCGAGGTCGTGCGCTCGGAAAGCGGCCCGGACGGCGCCAAGACCCGCACGCACCTCACCGAGCGGCCCGCCCAACCCCTGCCCAGCTGACGACGATCGGAGTCCCATGCGAGCCAACACCTGGATGGGCAAGGGCCACGTCAAGGTCCAGAACGTGCCCGACCCGAAGATCCTCAATTCCGGCGACGCGATCGTGAAGATCACCTCGACCGCGATCTGCGGTTCGGACCTGCACCTCTACGACGGGTTCATCCCCACCATGCGGCGCGGGGACATCCTCGGCCACGAGTTCATGGGCGAGGTGGTCGAGACCGGCCGGTCGGTGACCCGGCTCAAGCCCGGTGACCGCGTGGTCGTGCCGTTCCCCATCGCCTGCGGGCACTGCACGGCCTGTCAGCAGGGCCTGACGTCGGTGTGCGAAAACTCGAACCCCAACGCGGCGATGGCCGAGAAACTGATGGGGCACTCGCCCTGCGGGATCTTCGGCTACTCGCACATGCTCGGCGGTTATCCCGGCGGGCAGGCCGAATACGCGCGGGTGCCGTTCGCCGACTTCGGCCCCATCAAGATCGAGGACGGTATTCCGGACGAGAAGGTACTGTTCCTGTCCGACATCCTGCCGACCGGGTACATGGGCGCCGAAATGTGCGACATCACTCCCGGTGACGTGGTCGCGGTGTGGGGCGCGGGCCCGGTCGGCCAGTTCGCCATCGCGAGCGCACGCCTGCTCGGCGCGGAACGGGTCATCGCGATCGACCGGTACCCGTACCGGCTGGACATGGCGCGGGAGAAGGCCGGCGCCACCGACGTGATCAATTACGAGGAAACCGCGGTGCTCGACGCGCTCGACGAACTGACCGCCGGGCGCGGACCCAACGCGTGCATCGACTCGGTCGGCATGGAGGCGCACATCGACATCGGGCCGCTGCACGCCTACGACCGCACCAAACAGGCCATGGCCACCGAAACCGACCGCCCGCACGCGCTGCGCGAGGCGATCATGGCCTGCGGCAACGGCGGGGTGGTGTCGGTGATCGGCGTCTACGGCGGCATGGTGGACAAGTTCCCGATGGGCTCGTTCATGAACCGTTCCCTGCGGATGCGCGCCGGGCAGTGCCACGTGCACCGTTATCTCGAACCGCTGCTGCGCTGGATCCGCGCGGGTGAGATCGACCCGAGTTTCGTGATCACCCACCGGATGAAGCTCGACCAGGCGCCCAAGGCCTACAAGATGTTCCGCGACAAGAAGGACAACTGCGAAAAGATCGTGCTCACCCCCTGAGCCGTCCCTGCGGCCGCGTTCCCGCGGGGAGTGATGTTGCGCACGCCTTGGCCAGTTCGCGCACCGGCCGTCGACAATGGGACGGTTGCGGACCCCAGGGAGGCGTGGATGCAGGAACCGCTGTTCGGTTCGGTGGACGAGGTTGTGGAGCGCCTCGCCGGGGCCGGCTACCTCGCCTCCACACCGGTGGCGACCACGGTGTTCCTCGCGGACCGCCTTGGCAAGCCGCTGCTGGTCGAGGGACCCGCCGGGGTCGGCAAGACCGAGCTGGCCAGGGCGCTGGCGGAGGTGACCGGCAGCGAGCTGATCCGCCTCCAGTGCTATGAGGGCATCGACGAGGCGCGGGCGCTGTACGAGTGGAACCACGCCAAGCAGTTGCTGCGCATCACCGCCGGGCGCGACGAGGCCTGGGAGGAAGCGCGGGATCAGGTGTTCAGCGAGGAGTTCCTGCTGGCCCGCCCGCTGCTCAAGGCGATCCGCAATCCGGATCCCACGGTGCTGCTGATCGACGAGGCGGACAAGGCCGACGTGGAGGTGGAGGGCCTGTTGCTGGAGGTCCTCGGCGACTTCCAGGTCACGGTGCCCGAACTCGGTACGATCACCGCCACCCGCCGCCCGTTCGTGCTGCTCACCTCGAACGCGACGCGGGAGCTGTCGGAGGCGCTGAAGCGGCGGTGTCTGTTCCTGCACCTGGATTTCCCGTCTCCCGAGCTGGAACGCGACATCGTCACGCTCAAGGTGCCCGCCCTGGACGCGAAGCTCGCGGATTCGCTGGTGCGGGTGGTGGGCGCGCTGCGTGCGATGGAGCTGCGCAAGGCGCCGTCGATCGCGGAATCGGTCGACTGGGCGCGCACGCTGCTGGCGCTGGGCGCGGACACGCTCGACGAGAGCGTGGTCGAGGCCAGCCTCGGCGTGATCCTCAAGTACCAGGCCGATCACCGCAAGGCCGCCGCCGAGTTGCGGCTGGACCGGCTGCTGGACCGGGCCTCGTCGTGACCGGGCTGCCGCACCGGCTGGTGGAGTTCGTGGGCGCGCTGCGCGAGCACGGGATCGCGGTGGGCCCGGGGGAGACGGTGGACGCCGCGGCCGCGGTCGCGGTGCTGGGCCTGGCCGACCGGGAACAGCTGCGCTCGGCGCTGGCCGCGACCCTGCTGCGCCGGTCCGGGCAGCGGACCACCTTCGACGCGCTGTTCGATCTGTTCTTCCCTGTCGCGGTGGGCAGTGCCGAGACCCGCGAGGAGCACGGGGAACTGGCCGGGCTGCGAGAGCGCCTGGTCGTCGCACTCGCCGAGGGCGACACGCACCGCCTGCGGGCGCTCGCCGCGTCCGGGGTCGAGGTGTTCGGGCAGTACGGCCAGGGCGGGCAGGGCGGCGCGGGCGCCGGGGGGATGAGCGGCTGGTCGGCTTACCAGACGTTGCAACAGGTCCGGCCCGACGCGCTGCTGGACCGCGTGCTCGCCGCGATCCGCGGGGAGCCGGGGACCGGGCTGGGCGAGGGGATCGCGCGGCAGGAGGCGCAGTCGCGGATCGCCACGTTCCGCGAGTTCGTCCAGGCCGAGGCCCGCCGCCGGACCGCGGAACTGCGGGGGCGGGACCGCATCGCCAAGCACGCGGTCGCGCCGCAGACCGACCTGGTGAGCTTCAGCAACGCCAACCGCGAGCAGCTGGCCGAACTGCGGCGCACCATCCAGCCGTTGTCCCGCAAGCTCGCCACCCGGCTCGCCGCGCGCCGCCGCAGGGCCCGGCGCGGGCAGATCGATCTGCGCCGCACCCTGCGCCGCTCGCTGGCCACCGGCGGGGTGCCGATGCGCCCGGCGCTGCGGGCCCGGCGGCCGGGCAGGCCGGAACTGGTGCTGCTGTGCGACGTGTCCGGGTCGGTGGCCGGGTTCGCGCAGTTCACGCTGCTGCTCGTGCAGGCGCTGGCCGACCAGTTCAGCAAGGTCCGCTCGTTCGCCTTCGTCGAGCTGACCGACGAGATCACGCGGCTGGTGGCGGCCGGATCCGACGATCCGGAAGGGCTGGCGCGCCGCATCCTGACCGAGGCCCGGCTGACCCGGTGGGGGATGAGCAGCGACTACGGCGATTCGCTCGCCAGTTTCGTGGAAGGGTTCTCCGACGCGATCGGGCCGCGCACCTCGGTGCTGATCCTCGGGGACGCCAGGACCAACGGCGGCGATCCGAACCTCGCGGCGGTGCGGGAGATCGCGGACCGGGCGCGGCACGTGCACTGGCTCAACCCCGAACCCCGTTCCACCTGGGGAACCGGGGATTCCGCCGCGCTCGAGTACGGGCGCGTGGTGCCGATGCACGAATGCCGGAACCTGCGGCAGCTGGCCCGGCTCGTCACCGATCTGCTCCCCACTTGAGAAGATCGCCGAGTTCCCCGTTCGGGCCGAGCAGGCGTGCCCTGAAGGTGGCCTTCAGGGTCATAAGCGCCCTCAAAGCGACCTTGAGGGAACCCGCCAGGCGCCGGATCGCACTTTTACGTCAAAGTGCGATCCGGCGCGGAGAACAGCGTGAGTTCCGGTGCGCGCTCGAAAGCGAGCAGGGATCGTTTCACCGCGATCCCCCCGCCGTAGCCGGTGAGCGCGCCGGAGGAGCCGATGACGCGGTGGCAGGGCACGATGATGCCGACCGGGTTCTTGCCGTTGGCGAGACCCACTGCCCGTGCCGCCCCCGGCCGTCCGATCCGCTCGGCGAGTTCGCCGTAGGACGTCGTCTCCCCGTAAGGGATTTCCCGCAACGCCTCCCACACCACGCGCTGGAACGGGGTGCCGTGCAGGCGCAGGGGCAGGTCGAAGGCCGTGCGTTCCCCAGTGAAGTATTCGGCGAGCTGCTCCTTCACCGCACCGAATCCGGCCGGATCCTCCTCGCCGAAACGCTCCTGCGGCGGGCGGTGCCGTTGTTCGTGCATATACAGGCCGGACAGCATGCCGTCTTCGCCGACGAGCGTGAGCGGCCCCACGGGACTGTCCACAACGGTGTACTTCACGGTGCCAGTCTTTCGCCTGCGCAGCCGTTTGGCTGGCGGAAAAACGACATCGCCGTCACCGAAGACGGGTACCGGCCAGTCCGCGCCGCGCTTACGCTGCTGCTCGTGCTGATCACTTCCCGACCGTGGACGGCAGATGCCGTACCCGCGCAACACGGCAGGACGGCGGTGGTGACCGGCGCCAACACCGGGCTCGGGTTCGAGACCGCGCGGATGCTCGCCGAGCGCGGTGCGACGGTCGTACTGGCCTGCCGGGACGCGGCCAAGGCCGCCGCGGCCGCGCAGCGGATCCGGGCCGTGGCACCGGGGGGCCGGGTCGCCACGCTGGCCCTGGATCTCGCTTCCCAGGCCTCGGTGCACCGGGCCGCGGACCGGCTGCGGGCCGAGCACGAACGGATCGACCTCCTGGTCAACAACGCGGGTGGGATGCGGCCGGTCCTGCGGGTCACCGAGGACGGTTTCGAGTGCACCCTCGCCACCAACCATCTGGGTCCGTTCGCCTTCACCGGCCTGGTGCTGGACCGGCTGCTGGCGGCGCCGGGCTCCCGCGTGGTGACGGTGAGCAGCATCGGTCATCTCGCGGGCCGCATCCGCTTCGGCGATCCGCACTTCACGTCCGGTTACCGGCGCTGGCCCGCCTATTTCCAGTCCAAACTGGCGAATCTGATGTTCACCTTCGAGCTGAACCGCCGCCTTGCCGCCGCCGGGGCGCCGACCGTGGCGCCGACCGTGGCGCTGGCCGCGCATCCCGGCAACGCCCGCACCGAGTTCGGCCGCGACATGAACCGCCTGCTGCGCGCGCTGCTGCTCGGCAAGCGGACCAGGCCGGTGACCTCGTGGTTCATCCAGGACCCCGAGATCGGGGCGCTGGCGACGGTGCGGGCCGCGGCCGATCCGGCCGCGCGGGGCGGCGACTACTACGGGCCGGGTGGGTTCGGGCAGTTCACCGGATACCCGGTGCGGGTGCGGCCCGGCGTGCGGGCACGGGACGCGGCGGCGGGGGCCCGGCTCTGGCGGGAATCCGAACGGCTCACCGGGGTGCGGTACCCGTTCGGGCGGTAGCGCTACAGTCGAGAACGACGGTTCTCGACAGTGAGGTGTGATGGATCGCGACATCGCGCGGACCCGGCTGCTCGACGCGGCCGAGGATCTGTTTTACGCCCGGGGCATCCAGACGGTCGGCATGGACGACATCCGCGCCGCTTCCGGAGTCTCGCTGAAACGGCTGTACCAGGTGTTTCCCGCCAAGGAACAGCTCGTCGAGGCCTACCTGGAGCGGCGGGACACCCGATGGCGGCAGCGCCTCGGCGGGCACGTCGAGACGGTGGAAGACCCGCGTGAGCGGGTTCTCGCGGTGTTCGACTGGCTGGAACGCTGGTTCGCCGAGCCGGGGTTCCGGGGCTGCGCGTGGATCAACTCCCATGGCGAGCTGGGCGCGGTCTCGGCCGGAGTGGCCCGGCAGGCCCGGCGCCACAAGGAGGCGTTCCGTGGATACCTGCGCGGGCTGGTCGGCGCCGCCGGGCTGCCGGAGGCGCTCACCGAGCAACTGTTCCTGCTGGCCGAGGGCGCGATGGTCACCGCGGGCATCTTCGGCACCACCGAACCCGCCCGCCACGCCCGCGCCGCCGCCGTCACCCTCCTCCACGCGGCTGCCCCGGCGCTGCCGTGAGGGGTCCCCTCGCGGCTCCCGGGCGAGCGCCCCGCCTCGCCGACTAGTCCCATCGCGTTACCCGGCGTACGGTCAATGACCTGGGGTTATGTCGCCACGAGCGGGAGGCAGCTTGCGATGCGATCGATGTGGAAGGGATCCGTTTCGTTCGGACTGGTCACCATCCCGATCCACCTGTACGCGGCCACGGAGAACAAGAACGTCTCGCTGCGGCAGGTCCACGAGTCCGACGGCGGCCGGATCCAGTACAAGCGGTTCTGCTCGGTCGAAAACGTCGAGGTGCCCTACAGCGAGATAGCCAAGGGCTACGAGCTGGACGACGGCGAGATGGTGGTGCTGACCGACGCCGACCTCGACAGCCTGCCCCTGTCCAGCTCCAACGTGATCGACGTGCTGGAGTTCGTGCCCCTGGAGGCGGTCGACCCGCTCCACTACGACCGGCACTACTACCTCGAACCCCAGAAACCCGCGGTCAAGCCGTACGTGTTGCTGCGGGACGCGTTGCAGAAGTCCGGTCAGGTGGCGATCGCCAAGGTCGCGCTGCGCCAGCGTGAGACGCTCGCGCTCCTGCGGGTGCACGCCGACGTCCTGGTGATGACGACCATGCTGTGGCCGGACGAGGTGCGCAGGCCCGACTTCGGCTTCCTCGACGACGAGCCGCCACAGGTGCGGCCGCAGGAGCTGAGCATGGCCGGTTCCCTGATCGACTCGCTGTCGGAACCGGTGTTCGACCCGGACAAGTACTCCGACCAGTACCGCGAGGCGCTGGAGGCGGTGATCGAGGCGAAGGTCGAGGGCAAGGCCACCACGAAACCCCGCGCGAAGGCCGCGAAGACCGAGGTGGTGGACCTCATGGCGGCACTCGAGGCGAGCGTGTCGGAGGCGAAGAAGGCGCGCAAGCCCGCGGCCCGCAAACCGGCGGCCAAGAAGACCGGCACCCGGAGAACTCCCAAAAGCGCCTGAGCACCGGCGACACGCCGGGCACCCCCTCCCCGCGGCGCGGCGGACCGGATGATACGAAGGACCGTCAAGTGAACCGGGTGAAGGGTGTCGATCATGGAGTGTGCCGGCTGTTCGAGTGACCTCGACCACTGCCACGGCACGGTGATCCTGCACGAGGACGGTTCGGTCGAGTGCACCGAGCCGGACTGCCGTGACCTGGACGAAGCCCGCCACACCCTGCGCATCACCTGCACGGAGATCGAGGGCGGCTGCGCCTGCACCGCCGCCGTCGAGGAGTTCGCCCGGGCGTCCTGACAGGGCGGTCAGCGCACGGTCAGGAAACGGTCAGCGCCTTCGGTGACTCTCGGACACACACCGAGAGCGACGAAGGAGAAAGATCGTGCGCAAGCTGAACATCCTGATTTCCGGTGCCGGGGTCGCCGGCCCGATGCTGGCCCTGTGGCTGCACCGCCGGGGTTTCGCCGCCACCGTCGTGGAGCGGGCGCCCGCCCTGCGGGAAGGCGGGCAGGCGGTGGACTTCCGGGGCAACCAGATGGACATCCTGCGGCGGTCCGGTCTGCTGGAGGACGTGCGGCGCCACCAGACGCCCACCGGGCCGCAGCGCGTCGTGGACGACGAGGGCGCGACGAGGGCCACCCTGCCCCCCGAGTTCTTCAGCGGCGAGGTGGAGATCCTGCGCGGCGACCTCAGCCGCCTGATGTACGAAAGGACCAAGGACCACACCGACTACCGGTTCGGCGACTGGATCACGTCGCTGCGCGAGGTGGGCGACGGGGTGGAGGTGGGCTTCGCGCACGCCGCGCCCGCGAAGTTCGACCTCGTGGTCGGCGCGGACGGGATGCACTCGGGAGTGCGGCACCTGGCCTTCGGCCCCGAATCCCGGTTCCGCACCGATTCCGGCTATCACATCGCCGGGTTCAGTGCACCCAACCACCTGGGAGTCACCAGCGACGGGCTGATCTACAACGCTCCCGGACGCGGCGTGATGGTGGCCCCGAAACCCGGCGGCGCCGAGATCTCGGTGGGCTTCTACTTCGCCGCCGAAGGGCTGGACTACGACCGCCACGACGCCGAGCAGCAGAAGAAGATCGTGCACGACCGGTTCCGCGGGCTCGGCTGGCAGGTGCCCACGCTGCTCGAAGGCCTGGACAAGGCCGACGACCTGTACTTCGACTCGCTGTGCCAGATGCGGCTGGAGCACTACAGCCACGGCCGGGTGGTGCTGCTGGGGGACGCGGCGTGGGGCGCGGGGCCGGGTGGCGGCGGGACCGGGCTCGCGATGATGGCGGCCTACGTACTGGCCGGGGAACTAGCCGCGGCGGGCGGGGATCACCGCATCGCGTTCGCCCGCTACGAGCAGGAGGTCCGGGCGGCGGCGGAGGCCGGGTTGAAGCAGGCGAAGGGCGCGGGGCCGTTCCTCGCCCCGGCGACCGAGGCGAAGATCCGGAGCCGCAACCGCGCCTACCGCTTCCTGGGCAGGCAGCCGCTGCTGGGCCTGTTCCGGCGGATGGCCCTCAAGGCCGCGAACACCCTCTCCCTCAAGGACTACTGAGCAAGGCATGCCCTGAAGGTCGCCTTCAGGGTCATAAACGCCCTCAAGGCCACCTTGAGGGCACGCCCCTGGCCCTGGGACACGCGCGGCGGAGCGACACGACTTCGCCGGGGCCCTGGCCGTATCGACCGTGAGGGGAACCCTCACGGCAGTGTCGCGGGAGCGTGGGACACAGGCGCGTGAGCGCAATCCGTCGCCTCAGGGGAAGAGGTGGTGGAGGTGGGCGGTGGCGGCCTCCCGGTCCATCGCCAGGCCCTCGGCGAACTCACGCTCGTGAGAGGTGCCGAGTCGCTCCTTCAGGGAGCGGAGATCCGGTTCGTCCGGCAGCGGGGCACCGCGCAGGGCCACGGAGATGCCGAGCAGCCGGGCCGCCGCGGCCGGGTTCCCTTCCAGCAGGAGCAGTCCGGCCGCTCCTTCGGTGGCTTCGACCAGATCCGTGTGGATCTGGTTTTCCGCGGCGATCTCGATCGCCGCGCGGTGGTGGTCGCGGGCCGGGGCCCGCCTGCCCTCCGCCTGTTCGAGGCGGCCGAGCGCGGTCAGGATCCGTGAGCGGGCGCCCCTGCTCTGCCAGTCCGTCCCGCATTCGCCCAGTGCCTGCTCGTACCGGCGGCGGGCTTCGGCGAGCCTGCCGCCCCACCGCTCCAGGTCACCCAGTCCCAGGTGGGCCAGTGCGAGGACCGCGCGGATACCGGCACGGTGGGCGAGTTCGGCGGAGCGTTCGAAGTCGGCGCGCGCGGCCTCGGGGTCGGTGCACCGCAGCCGCAGGGCCCGCCGCCCCCACAGTTCGGCCAGTTCCTCGATCGCGCCGAGCTGCCCGACCAGTGCGATGGCTTCGTCCGTGAGCGCCACGGCGTGTTCCCGGTTACCGCCGAGCTCGGTGAGGGTGGCCAGCCCGTCGAGGACCTGGGCCATGCCCCAGCGGTCGCCCACCGAGCGGAACAGCTCGAGCGCGGCCTCGAACTGCGGTTCCGCGGCGGCCGGATTCCCGTTGAACACCTGCAGGTAGCTCAGCGAGAAGTGGGCCAGTGCCTGGAACCAGGGGTCGTCGGTGGTGGCGAACTGCTGGTTCAGCGGGCTCAGCGGTTCTCCCGGTTCCGGCGGGCCCGCGAACAGGGCCCAGGCCACGAGCAGGTGCGGCAGCCGCACCGGTCCCCGCAGCGTGCGCATGACCTGGTCCGCCCGCCGCCGATGTCCGTCCACTTCGGAGGGACCGGTGGCGAGCACGGTGAGCACGTACTCCTCTTCCAGCCCCTCGGGCACACGTGGGCCGAGCCGTTCCAGCAGGCGCGCGGCCAGTGGGGTGACCTCGCTGATGACGCCGCGCAGGCGCCAGTACGAGGACAGCACCCCGAGCAGCCGGAGCGCCAGCCCGGGGTCGGCGTCCACCGCCCAGTGCAGGGCGGCGTGCAGGTTGGCGTGTTCGGCGGTCAGCCGGGCCAGCCAGACGAGCTGCTCGGCGCGGCGCAGGAAGGGCTCGGCGGTGCGGGCGAGGTCGAGGAAGTACTCGGCGTGCGCCCGGGCCAGGACGTCCCGCTCCCCGGCCTCGCCGAGCCGCTCGGCGGCATAGGCCCGGATGGTCTCCAGCAGCCGGTACCGCTCGTTCGCGGGTTCGACCAGCGATTTCTCCGCCAGTCCGGCGAGCAGGTCCTCGGCGTCCACTTCGGACACCCCGCACACCCGGGCCGCCGCTTCGGCCGTGGTGCCGCCCGCGAACACGGCCAGCCGCCGCAGCAGCCGTTGTTCGTCTTCGCCGAGCAGGTCCCAGCTCCACCCGACCACGGCGCGCAGCGTCTGCTGGCGGGGCGCGGCCGTCCGGCTGCCCCGGGACAGCAGGCGGAACCGGTCGTCGAGACGGTCTTCCAGACGCGGCAACGGGATCGTGCGCAGCCGGGCGGCGGCGAGCTCGATCGCCAGCGGCAGCCCGTCGAGGGCGGCGCAGATCCTCGCCACCGTATCGGTCCCGGCCTCCGTGACCGGCTCCGAAACCGTGGCGGCGCGGTCCAGGAACAGGCGGGTCGCCGAGGACGCGGGCAGCGGCGGCACCGGGCACAGGGCCTCGCCGGTGATGCCGAGCGGCTCGCGGCTGGTGGCGATCACCCGCAGACCGGGACAGCCGGTGAGCAGCCGGTGCACGAGTGCGGCGGCTTCGGCGATGACGTGCTCGCAGTTGTCGAACACCAGCAGCAGGCGGCGGTCGGCCAACGCGGCGGTGATCCGTTCGGCGGCCCCGGCCTGGCCCGGCGCGCCGAACAACGCGCTCTCGCGCAGCCCGAGCGCGTCCAGCACGGCCTGGGGAAGGGCGCTGCCGTCCCGCAGCGGCGCGAGGTCCACGAAACAGGCTTCGCCGGTCTGCCGCCCGCTCGCTTCGATCGCGAGCCGCGTCTTGCCCGCCCCGCCGGGACCGGTCAGGGTGACCAGGCGCCTGCCCGCGAGCAGTTCGCCGATCCTCGCCAACTCCTCTTCCCGGCCGACGAAACTGGTCAGCTGGGCGGGAAGCCCCTGCACCCGGACCGGCTCCGACCGCAATACGGCGAGATGGGCCGCGGCCAGTTCCGGGGACGGGTCGCTGCCGAGTTCGTCGGCCAGCCGCCGCCGTATCCGCTCGAACACCGTCAGGGCCTCGGCCTGCCGTCCCGACGCGCTCAGCGCCCGGACGAGCAGGGCGTGCAGCCGTTCCCGGATCGGGTGGTCTTCTGCGAGCCTCTCGAGCTCCGCGACGACCTCCTTGGCCCGCGCCAGCGACAGCTCGGCCTCGGCCAGGTCCTCGACCGCGGCCACCCTCGACTCGGCCAGCTTCGCCGCCTGCGGCTCGGCGAACGGCGCGGTCACGTCGGCGAGCGCCGGGCCGCGCCACAGCGCGAGCGCCTCCCGCAGCAGCCCGGCGGCCCGCTCCCGTTCCCCGGCCGTTAGCGCCCGCCGCCCTTCGCCGGTCAGGGCCAGGAACCGGTGCAGGTCGACGTCGGCGGGGTCCACGACGAGCCGGTACCCGGCGGGATGACGCTCGAGAAGTCCGCCGCCGAGCACGCGGCGCAGGCGGGAAACCTGGGCCTGCAGCGCGTTGGCCGCCTCACGCGGCAGGTCTTCCCCGTACAGCGCGTCGAGCAGGCTGTCCGTGCCGACCACGCGGCCGGCGTCGAGCAGCAGCCGGGCGAGCAGGGCACGAGGACGCGGGCCGCCAAGCGGGAGTTCGCTCCCGTCCTCGGCCAGTGCCCGCGTCGCCCCCAGGATGCCGAACCACACGCGGACCACGGTAGCGGCGGGCGGTACACCGGAGGACGTCCGGCCGCTCCGGCTCCAGGAGGCCCCGGAAGGGCGGGGGTCGCGGGGGGTTGACTACGCTGGGCTGAACGTCTATCAGCGCCCGTGCGCACCCCGAGGAGTACCCCAGTGATCACCAGGATGTCGTCGTTGTTCCTTCGCACCCTGCGTGAGGACCCGGCGGACGCCGAAGTGCCCAGCCACAAGCTGCTGGTGCGCGCAGGCTACGTCCGCCGCGTGGCCCCGGGCGGGTATTCGTGGCTGCCGCTGGGCCTGCGGGTGCTGCGCAACATCGAAACGGTGGTGCGCGAGGAGATGGACGCGATCGGCGCGCAGGAGATCCAGTTCCCCGCCCTGCTGCCCCGCGAACCGTACGAGAAGACCGGCCGCTGGACCGAGTACGGCGAGGGCCTGTTCCGCCTCAAGGACCGCAAGGGCGCCGACTACCTGCTCGGCCCGACGCACGAGGAACTGTTCGCGCTCACCGTGAAGGGCGAGTACAGCTCGTACAAGGACTACCCCGTGGTCCTGTACCAGATCCAGACCAAGTACCGCGACGAAGCGCGCCCCCGTGCGGGCATCCTGCGGGGCCGCGAGTTCGTCATGAAGGACTCCTACTCCTTCGACCTGGACGACGAGGGTCTGTCCCGGTCCTACCAGCTGCACCGCGACGCCTACATCAGGATCTTCGACCGGCTCGGCCTCGATTACGTGATCGTGGCCGCGACCTCGGGCGCGATGGGCGGCTCCGCGTCCGAGGAGTTCCTCGCGGTCGCCGAAACGGGTGAGGACACCTACGTCCGCAGCACCGGTTCGGACTACGCGGCCAACGTGGAAGCCGTGGTCACCCCCGCCCCGGCGGCCCAGTCCGTGGAGGACAGGCCCGAGGCCCAGGTGCACCACACGCCGAACACTCCCACCATCGCCACCCTGGTCGACTACCTCAACACCAAGACCGACCTCGGCCGCACGTTCACCGCCGCGGACACGCTGAAGAACGTCATGGTGAAGATCCGCCGTCCCGGCGACTCCGAGTGGGAGATCCTCGGCATCGGCATCCCCGGTGACCGCGAGGTCGACCAGAAGCGGCTCGAAGCCTCGCTGGAGCCGGCGGAGGTGGCGCTGCTCGAGGAGTCCGACTTCGCCGCGAACCCGTTCCTGGTGAAGGGCTACATCGGGCCGAAGGCGTTGCAGGACAACGGGATTCGCTACCTGGTCGACCCGCGCGTCGTCACCGGCACGGCCTGGGTGACCGGGGCGGACAAGGTCGACCACCACGTGGTGGACCTGGTGGCAGGCCGCGACTTCCAGCCGGACGGCACCATCGAGGCCGCGGAGGTCCGCGAAGGCGACGCTTCACCCGACGGCAAGGGCACGCTGGTCGCCGCCCGCGGCATCGAGATCGGGCACATCTTCCAGCTCGGCCGCAAGTACACCGACGCGTTCGAGGTGGACGCGCTCGGCGCCGACTCGAAGCCGGTCCGGATCACCATGGGTTCCTACGGGATCGGGGTTTCCCGCCTCGTCGCGGCGATCGCCGAACAGCACTACGACGAGCTCGGCCTGGTGTGGCCGCGGTCCGTGGCGCCGTTCGACGTGCACGTGGTGATCGCGGGCAAGGACGAGTCGATCGCGGCGGGCGCCCAGGAACTGGCCGCCGAGCTGGACGCGGCCGGGATCCGCGTGCTGCTCGACGACCGCAAGGCCACGCCGGGCGTGAAGTTCGCCGACGCCGAGCTGGTCGGCGTGCCGACCATCCTGGTGGTGGGTCGCGGGCTGGCCAAGGGCCTGGTCGAGATCAAGGACCGCGCCTCGGGTGACCGCGAGGAGGTCCCGGTCGGCGAGGCCGTGGCGCACCTGGTGAAGCTCGTCCGCGGCTGACCCCACCGCGACCAGGCCGGACTCTTGCCGGGACCCTGGCGTTCTTTCCTGTAAGGGGTCCCCTCACGGCCTTTACGACCGTGAGGGGGCCCTCACGGCAGCGCCGGAGGGTGGGACACAAGCGGGTCAGCGGAGGACGGCCGCCAGTAGCGCGTCGGTGTCCGTGAGGTCGGGCAGGACGAGGTGGGCGCCCGCTCCGGTCAGCTCCTCGGCCGTGAACCGGCCGGTGGCCACCCCGATCGCGGTCGCGTCGTGTGCGAGTGCGGCGTCGATGTCGTGCGGCGTGTCCCCGATGACGATCACGGACTCGGCCGGGTACGGGCTGTGCCGGGCACCGGCGAGTTCGACGGCGTAGGCGACGAGGTCCGCCCGCACGGCGGACAGGGAGCCGTACCCGCCGATCTCGAAGTCGATGTGGTGGTGCAGGCCGAACGCGGCGAGTTTGTGCCACGCGATCTCCCGCAGGTTGCCGGTGACCAGTGACTGCACGATCCCCTCGTGCGGGGCCAGCGCGCCCAGCGCGGCTTCGGCACCGGGCAGCACGAGTCCCTGTTCGGCCATGGTCGGCATGGCCGCCTCGGCGACGGCCACCAGTCCCGCCCACACCTTCCGGATCACTTCCTCCGCGGGCTCGATGCCGTAGGAGGCGAGCACCTCGGAGGTGATGGCCAGTTCGGTGCGGCCGAAGAACGAGGGCATCCCGGTCATCGTGATGCCCAGAACTTCGGTGAGGACCTGGGCATACCAGTCGCGTCCGCTGCCGTGCAGGTCGATGAGGGTCTGGTCGATGTCCCAGAGCACCAGTCTTCGTTCGGTCACGCTCCCGACGGTACCTGGCGTCCCCGGCGGCTTGCGCCCTCCGCGGCGCCGCGAGAACCACTTCGAAACATCCTTTAACCGGCCAGAAAACTGAACCGGACGCGCCGCAGCGGATTGTCGACGTTCGTGTCCACCAGGCAGAGCGACTGCCAGGTGCCCAGCACCGTCCTCCCGCCCAGTACCGGGACGCTGGCATAGGGCGGCAGGAACGCGGGGAGCACGTGGTCGCGGCCGTGGCCGGCGCTGCCGTGCCGGTGGCGCCAGCGGTTGTCGCGGGGGAGCAGTTCGTCGAGTGCGGCGAGGAGGTCCTCGTCGCTGCCCGCACCGGTCTCCAGGATCGCCAGCCCGGCGGTGGCGTGCGGCACCCACACGTGCAGCAGGCCGTCCTGGGCGCCCGCCTGCCGGAGGAAGGACTCGGCGTCGGCGGTCAGGTCGTGCACCACGGCTTCGCCGCCGGTGCGGACTTCGATCTCGGTGGAGTACATACCCCCACCGTAACGACTACGTCTGAAGGTAGCGCAGGACGGCGAGCACCCGCCGGTTGTCCTCTTCGGACGGTGGGAGGCCGAGCTTGTCGAACAGCCGGGTGACGTACTTCTCCACCGAACCGGCCGACAGGTGGAGGTGGGCGGCGATCGCGGCGTTGGACCGGCCCTGGGCCATCAGCCCGAGCACGTCGCGTTCCCGCCCGGTCAGCGAGGCCAGCACGTCGGTCTTCCTGGTCGCGCCGAACAGCTGGCTGACCACCTCGGGGTCCAGCACCGTCTCCCCGGCGGCGACGCGGCGGAGCGCGTCGAGGAAGTCCGACACGTCGGCGACGCGGTCCTTGAGGAGGTAGCCGACGCCACCGGCTCGGTCGGCGAGCAGTTCGGCCGCGTATGAGGTCTCGATGTACTGGGAGAACAGCAGAAGCGGCGTCGCCTGGTTCTCGCGGCGCAGGTCCAGTGCCGCGCGCAGGCCCTCGTCGGTGAACGTCGGCGGCATCCTGATATCCACAATGGACACGTCGGGCCGGTGCTCCCGGAC
Organism: Amycolatopsis cynarae; assembly: GCF_026802195.1. Taxonomy (NCBI): domain Bacteria; kingdom Bacillati; phylum Actinomycetota; class Actinomycetes; order Pseudonocardiales; family Pseudonocardiaceae; genus Amycolatopsis; species Amycolatopsis cynarae. The sequence goes on from NZ_CP113836.1 coordinate 1,065,184, forward strand.
GGCGGGACGCAGCGCGTGTCCGTCCTTGACCTCGGCCACCACCTCGTGACCCCGCAGGGTGAGCAGCTCCACCAGACCGGCCCGCAGGACCGCCGAATCCTCCGCCACCACGATCCGCACATCAACCCCCGTTCGGCACCAGCGCGGTGATCACGGTCGGGCCACCGGCCGGGCTTTCGATCTCCAGCGTGCCGTCCACGGTACGCACCCGCTCGGCGATCCCGGCGAGCCCGCCCCCCGGCGTCAGGAGCGCGCCGCCGGTCCCCTCGTCGGAGACGGTCAGGCGCAGGAAGTCCCCGGCCGCGCGCAGTTCGAGGTGGACGACGGCGGCGCCGCCGTGCTTCGCCGCGTTGGTCACCAACTCGGCCGCACTGAAGTACAGCAGGGTCTCGATCGCCGGGCTCGGCCGGTCCGGCAGGTCGACGTGCGGGCGCACCTCGACGGCGCTGCGCGCGGCCAGCGTCGCCAGCGCCACCTCGAGCCCCGCGTCGAGTGCCGGTGGCCGGATACCGCGGGCGAGGTCCCGCAATTCCGTGATGGCCTGCTTCGCGTTGCCGTGGGCGGTGGTGAGCAGCCCCCGCAGTGTGTCCAGGTCGACCGGATCACTGGTCAGTTCGTCCCGTGCGATGCCGAGTTTCATCGCCAGCGCCACCAGTTGCGCCTGTGCCCCGTCGTGCAGATCCCGTTCGATGCGACGCAGACGGGTGGTGGCGTCGTCGATCGCGTCGGTCCGGCGCTGTTCCAGGTCGAGGACGCGTTCGGTCAGCGTGGTGGGGCCGAGCAGGCTCCGCGCGAGCGTGCGCTCCGGCGCGGTGACGGCGTGCAGCACCCACGGGGTGGCCAGCACGAGCGCCGCGCCGAGCACGCCGATCGGGACGGTGCCTGCCCAGTGCGCGGAATGGATGTCGAACAGGGCCAGCGTTCCGTCCGTCGTGAGGAACCACGTGAGGGGGAAGGACAGCGCGCCGAGGCCGTAGAGCAGCATCGCGCCGCCCACGGCGAGGCCGAGCGCCGCCAGGGGCAGCCGGAGCAGCAGGTAGGCCTGGGTGCGCCAGGCGATCCGGTCACCCACCCGGGCTTTGACCCAGTTCCACAGGCCCGGCTCGAGCCGGGGCGCGGCGGGTTCGGCGATGCGCAGGCCGAGCAGCGACCGGGCAAGCCGCCGGTGTGCCGCGCCGAGGCGGCGCGCGCCCATCAGGACGCCTGCCAGCAGGGGCAGCCCGAGGAACAGGGGGGACAGCGCGGCACCCAGCGTGAGCCCGAGAAGCAGCGGGATCACGCAGACCAGCGTCAGCGGCAGGCCCAGCAGCACCCAGCCCAGCTCGCCCAGGAACCTCCGCCGGACGAGCGCGCCCCGCGCGCGGGAGAGGAAGACGATCACCGGGACAGCTTGCCCCGGGCGTACCGCCCCTGCCCATCCGGTTTTCCCCACTCTGAGGTTCACCCCGAGTGGTGGACAGGGGCTTACAAGGGTTCAGGCAGCCGTTCGGAGTGATTGCTCGAAGTTGTCGGGGCTGATCATCCCGATCGCGGAGTGCCGCCGTGTACTGTTGTAGAAACTGATCCATTTGTCAATCGCGGCAACGAGTTCTGTCTTCGTGGCGTACGTGTGCCGGTAGTAGTGCTCGTGTTTGAACGTCGACCAGAACGATTCCGCCGGGCTGTTGTCCCAGCAGATCCCGGTCGCGCCCATCGACCGGCGCAGCCCGTGCCGGAAACACGCTGCGGCTGTCAGGTGCGCCGTGTATTCCCCGCCGCGGTCGGAATGCAGGATGGTGCCACGACATCTGGCGCCACGGGCGGCCACTGCGGCATCGATGGCATCGGTGACCATCGCGGCACCGATGTGTTCGGACACGCTGTAGCCCAACACTTTCCGGGAATGTCCGTCCCGGATCGCGCACAGGAACATCTCGCCCTCACCACACGTCAGATACGTGATGTCGGTGAGCCAGACCGCGTCGGGCCGGTCCCGGTCGAAGTGCCGGTCGACCAGATCCGGCGGGAACGACGCGGTCGGATCGACCACCGTCGTCTTCACCTTGAACGTGCGCGGGCTGATGCCCTCGAGCCCGATCGAGGCCATGATCTTGGCGACGGTCTTCGCGGTGACCACCTCGCCTTGGTCACGCAGTTCGGCAGTGATCCGCGGCGACCCGTAGGTTCCACGCGACTCTGTGTGCGCCTGGGTGATCTTCACCTCCAGGTCGGCTCGGCGTTGCTGCCGCGGTGTAAGCACCGTTGCCGCAACACGCTTGACGTGGGCGTAGTAGCCCGACGTCGACACGCCCAGCAGTCGCGCCATGCGGCGGACCGAGAACCGGGCGTTCGGCGGCGAAGCGGTGGTGGCGGCGGCGGCGAACTCGTCGGGGCCGGCGTACTTGGCCATCAGAGCGAACCGGGCCGGTTCTTCTGCATCGCGGCAAAGTACGCCGAGGCTTTTACCAGGAACGCGTTGTCCTTCTCCAGCTCGGCCACCTGCCCGCGCAGGCGCAGCAACTCGGCCCGCTCGGCGGCCTCCAGGGGTTTGTCCCCGTGGACCTCGGCCGCGGTGATCCGGCGTCGTTCGTCTTTGACCCAGACACTCAACATGCCCGCGTCGATTCCCAGCTCGCGAGCGACCTCGGAGATCGTACGGCCGGAATCGATCACACGGTGAGCAGCCTCGACCTTGTACTCGGCCGTGTACGAACGGCGCTTGTGAGGAGGCATGAGGACATCCTTTCAACAGGACCACTGGTCCTGCTAACTCGGTGTCCACTACCCGGGGTGAACCTCACTCGTCAGTCGGTGTGGTCGGCCCGCGCGCGTTGGGCGGCCTCGCGCATTTCGATGACCTCCGTCAACCAGTCGCCGGTCTCGCGGGCGATCTCGCGGACCGCACCGGTGATGACGGCGGCGATCCTGCCGATATGGGTCGCCGCGGATTCGGTGAGCACCTGCACGGTGTCCTTCTCGCCTTCGAACCGACTCACCATGACGCCTCCCTGCCAGTCAATTGAGTGAACAACCGTGCACTCAATAGTGGGGTCCTTCCTTGGCGTTGGCAATGTGAACTGGCCTACATTGTGCACATACGTACACTGACTTGCGTGACAGTGGAACCGGAGACGCGCCACGAGCGCAAGGAACGGACCAGGCGCGCCCTGCTCGACGCCGCACTGAGCCTGCTGGCCGACCGTGGTTTCGCCACCCTCAGCCTGCGGGAGGTGACCAAGCGGGCGGGCATCGTGCCGACCGCGTTCTACCGGCATTTCGCCTCGATGGACGAACTCGGCGTCGCGCTGGTGGAGGAATCCACGAGCACGCTGCGGGCGATGCTCCGCTCCGCCCGCAGTGAACCGGGGAACTCCACCGACGCGATCCGGGCCTCGGTGCGCACCCTGCGTGAGCATGTCCGCGCGCACGAGGACCACTTCCGTTTCGTCACCCGGGAGCGTTACGCGGGCAGCGGAACGATCGGCCGGGCCATCGCTTTCGAGCTGAAACTGTTTTCCACCGAACTCGCGGTGGATCTCGCGCGATTCGACTGTCTGCGGGAATGGTCGGCCGAGGATCTGCACATGATCGCGGGCCTGATCGTGACCGCGATGCTGGCCACCGTGACCGAGCTGCTGGAGGCGCGCCGGCGCGACGAGGAAGCCGACGAGCTCGTCCTGCGCATCGCCGAAAAACGGCTCCGCCTCATCACACTGGCGGTGCCGAATTGGCGCTGAATCGGCGCAGTATGACTTGACGGGAGCGCCGCGGCGATCTTTGCTGGTAACGCCGGAGCTCCGGCTGTCCCCGCCGACGAGGAGGTTGCGCCGTGGTCGATAGCGAGCCGTTGTCGGTCGGCGTCGTGCGGGAATCGGCACCGGGGGAGCGCCGGGTCGCCCTGGTGCCGAAGGCGGTCGAGCGGCTGGTCAAGCGCGGCCTGCGGGTGGTGGTGGAACCCGGTGCGGGCGAGGGGGCGCTGATCGCGGACGCGGCCTTCGAAGCGGCGGGGGCGAGCCTCGGCAACGCCTGGTCCGCTCGCATCCTGCTCAAGGTCGCGCCGCCGAGCGCGGCCGAGACGGCGCGGCTTTCGCCGGGCACGATCCTGATCGGCTTCCTGAAGCCACTGTCCGATGTGGACGGGATAGCGGCGCTGGCCGGGGCCGGGGTGACCGCCTTCGCGATGGAGTCGATCCCGCGCATCACCCGAGCCCAGGCGATGGACGCGCTGTCCTCGCAGAGCAGCGTTGCCGGGTACCGCGCGGTGTTGCGCGCCGCCGAGACCCTGCCCCGGTTCTTCCCGATGCTCACCACGGCCGCGGGCACCGTCCCCCCGGCGAAGGTGCTGGTGCTCGGCGCGGGCGTGGCCGGACTGCAGGCGCTGGCCACGGCGAAACGCCTCGGTGCGCAGACCACCGGGTACGACGTGCGGCCCGAGGTCGCCGAGCAGGTCCGGTCGGTCGGCGCTCACTGGCTCGACCTCGGCATCGAGGCCGTGGGCGAAGGCGGCTATGCGCGCGAGCTCACCGAGGAGGAGCGGGCCGAGCAGCAGCGAAGGCTCACCGAGGCGATCACGAAGTTCGACGTGGTGATCACCACTGCCCTGGTGCCCGGCCGCAGGGCGCCGACCCTGGTGACGGCCGACGCGGTGCGCGGGATGCCCGCGGGGGGTGTGGTGGTCGACCTCGCGGGGGAGTCGGGTGGCAACTGTGAGCTGACCGAACCGGGCCGCGACATCGTCGCGCACGAGGTCACCATCTGCTCGCCGCTGAACCTGCCCGCGGAGATGCCGTGGCACGCCAGCGAACTCTACGCGCGCAACCTGACCGAACTGATCGAGTTGATGGTCGACTCCGAAGGCAGGCTCGCGCTCGATTTCTCCGACGAGGTCCTCGCCGCCGCCTGTGTCGCCGGCCAGGAGAAGGGAGAGGGCTGATGCTGGTGGCCAGCCTCGCGATCCTGGTACTGGCCGGGTTCGTGGGTTTCGCGGTGATTTCGAAGGTGCCCAACACGCTGCACACCCCGCTGATGTCGGGTACCAACGCCATTCACGGCATCGTGCTGCTCGGCGGGCTGATCGTGCTGGGCCTCGGCGCCGAGGGCGTGCTGAACAAGATCCTGCTGGTGATCGCGATCGCGTTCGGCACGATCAACATCGTCGGCGGGTTCCTGGTCACCGACCGGATGCTCGCGATGTTCAAGGGCAAGCAGAAGGATCGCGGGCGGGCCGCCGCCGGGCAGAAGGAATCCGAATGACTCCCCTCGTCGGCGTCCTCTACATCGTCGCCTTCTCCCTGTTCATCTACGGCCTGATGGGCCTGACCGGTCCGCGGACGGCGGTGCGGGGCAACGCGATCGCCGCCGTGGGCATGGTGATCGCCGTGGTGGCCACGCTGCTCATCCCCGGCATGGGCAACTGGCCGCTGATCGCGCTGGGTGTCGTGCTGGGCGCGCTGGTCGGTGTGCCCGCGGTGCGCAAGGTGAAGATGACCGCGATGCCCCAGATGGTGGCGCTGTTCAACGGGGTCGGTGGCGGCGCGGTGGCGTTGATCGCCTGGGTCGAATTCCGCACCACCGGCGGCTATCTCGTCGAGCCCGTCTACGTCGCGGTCGCTTCGCTGTTCGCGGCGCTCATCGGGTCCATTTCGTTCTGGGGTTCGCTGATCGCCTTCGGCAAGCTGCAGGAGATCCTGCCCGGGCGCCCGGTCACCCTGCGCGGCCTGCAGCAGCCGTTGAACATCGTTCTGCTGCTGGGTGCGGTCGGTTGTGGCGCCGCGGTCCTTTCCGGTGTCCGCATGGAAATCCTGATGATCGTGCTGCTGCTGGCCGCGGCCGCGCTCGGGGTGATGGTGGTGCTGCCCATCGGCGGGGCCGACATGCCGGTGGTGATCTCGCTGCTCAACGCGTTCACCGGGTTGTCCGCGGCGGCGATGGGCCTGGCGCTGGGCAACACGGCGCTGATCGTGGCCGGGATGATCGTCGGTGCCTCGGGTTCGATCCTGACGAATCTGATGGCCAAGGCGATGAACCGGTCGATCCCGGCGATCGTGGCCGGCGGTTTCGGCGGGGCCAAGGCGGTGATCGCCACGGCGAAGGAGACCCGCCCGGTGCGCAGCACCAGTTCGGCCGACACCGCGATCCAGCTGGCCTACGCGAGCAAGGTCGTGGTGGTGCCCGGTTACGGCATGGCGGTGGCACAGGCGCAGCACGCGGTGCGGGAGATGGCGCAGTTGCTGGAGGGCAAGGGGATCTCGGTGTCCTACGCGATTCACCCGGTGGCCGGGCGCATGCCGGGCCATATGAACGTGCTGCTGGCGGAGGCCGATGTGCCCTACGAACAGCTCAAGGAAATGGACGAGATCAATTCGGAGTTTCCGCAGACCGACGTGGCCCTGGTGATCGGGGCGAACGACGTGACCAATCCGGCGGCCCGCAGCGACCCCGGTTCACCGATCTACGGCATGCCGATCCTGGACGTCACGGCGAGTCGTTCGGTGATCGTGCTGAAACGTTCGATGAGTTCGGGATTCGCCGGTATCGACAACGAACTCTTCTACGATCCGAAGACCAGCATGCTCTTCGGCGACGCGAAGGCTTCGGTGCGCGAGATCGTGGAGGAACTCAAGGCCCTGTGAAGGTGCCGTGAGGGAATCCTCACGGCCACCGGGCCGGGGGCACTTCGGAGCCGAAGTGCCTTTCCGGGACTTGTCCTTACTGCTCTGCCGTGGTCGGTTCCTCCGCCGCGGAGAAGATGACGGGCGGCGCCTTGCGGGTGCGGCGCGGAGCCTTCTCCGTGGTTTCGGCCTTCGGCGCGGCCTTCGCCGGTTCGGCCTTGGCGACCGTCTTCGGCTCTGTCGTCGCAGCGGTCTTCGGAGCCGCCTTCGGAGCGGTCTTCACAGCGGTCTTCGGAGCCGCCTTCGTCGCCGCCTTCGTTGCCGTTTTCACGGTGCTCTTGGCCGTGCTCCTGGTCGCCGTGGCCTTCGCCGCCGTCTTGGGCGCGGCAGTCTTGGCCGCAGTCTTGGGCTCCGCCGTCTTGGCCGCCGTCTTGGTGGTGCTCGCCTTGGCGGCGGTCTTCGCGGCGGGCTTCGCCGTGGTCTTGGTGGCGGCCTTGGCGGCCGTCTTGGGCGCGGCCTTCGCGGTGGCGGGCTTGGCCGTGGCGGTCTTCTTCGCCGTGGCGGTGGCCTTCGCCGCTGCCTTCGGTGCTGCCTTGGGAGCTGGCTTCACCGCCGCTGCCTTGGGTGCCGCCTTCGGTGCCGTCTTGGGGGCGGCCTTGGCCGTTTTCGCTTTGCTCGCCGCGGTTTTCGCGGTGGCGGCCGCGGCGGGCTTCGCCGTGGCGGCGGTTTTCGCCGCGGCACGCCTGGTCGTGGTGGCGGACTTCGCCTTCTCGGTGCTCGCGGCGGCGGCCTTGGCGGTGCCCTTCGCGGCCGTACGGGAAGCCGGGCGGCGCTTCGGCGGCGCGAGCCGGCGCGGAGGCCGCTTGCGCCCACCGGTCCGGCGGCCGTGCTGGACGTAGCGGGCAAGGATCTGCCGCAGGCTTTCCGCGTTCTCATCGGAAAGATCGATGTCGTAGTCGACACCGTCCAGGCTGAACCGGACCTGCTCCTGGGCCGGTTCGCCGTTCAGGTCGTCCAGCGAGTGGACTGCGGTGTTCTTGGCCACCGAAACCTCCAGTGCTCGAATGCTGCGGGTGAGAATACCTCGCCGCCTTGCGTCGCGTTCCCTCGTGGTGCGCGCTGTGGGCATGGGTGAACAGACTTACGACGTCGTGGTGATCGGCGCCGGACCGGTGGGGGAGAATGCGGCCGAAAGGACCGCTCGCGGCGGGTTGAAAACGGTGCTGGTGGACCACGAGCGTTTCGGCGGAGAATGCTCCTACTGGGCCTGCATTCCCAGCAAAGCCTTGCTGCGGCCGGGAAACCTGCTCGCCGCGGCCCGGCGCATGCCCGGTGTCCCGGTGTCCGGTGCACTGGTTCCGGAAGAGGTGTTCCGCCGCCGTGACTGGTTCACGAGCAAGGGTGACGACACCGGGCAGGTCGAATGGGCCCGTGGTGCCGGTATCGAAACCGTGCTGGGGCACGCGCGGATCACCGGTGAGCGAAAGGTCACTGTGGACGATGACCGGGTGCTGCTGGCGCGGCACGCGGTCATCGTGTGCACCGGCAGTGTGCCCAGGACACCGGACATTCCGGGACTGACCGGGGCGCCGATCTGGACTTCGCGCGACGCGACGTCCGCGAGTGAGGTGCCCGGTCGCCTTGCCGTGCTGGGCGGCGGAGTCGTCGGCGTCGAGATGGCGCAGGCGTGGGCGAGGCTGGGCGCCCAGGTCGATCTGATCATGACCGGTCCGCGTCCCCTGCCGCGTTATGCCGGATTCGTCGGCGACCTCGTGGCCGACGGGCTTCGGGAGGACGGTGTGCGGATTCACGCCGACAGCGGGCTGTCCGGGATCTCGCAAGTGGACACCGCGGCGCGGTTGCGGCTGAGGGGCGGCGGGGAGCTCACCGTGGACCGGCTGCTGATCGCGACCGGGCGCCGTCCCGCCACCGACGGTCTCGGGCTGGAGGCGGCCGGCGTGACCCCCGGTGGGCCGCTCGTCGTGGACGACACCGGCCAGGTGTCCGATGTAGACGGTGGCTGGCTGTACGCGGCCGGTGACGTGACCGGCCGGGCGTTGCTGACCCACCAGGGCAAGTACGCGGCCCGCGCGACGGGCGAGGCCGTCGCGGCGAAGGCCGCCGGGAACCCGGTGGACCGGCGGCCGTGGAGCGCCCATACCAGCACCGCCGATCACCACGCCGTGCCGCAGGTGGTGTTCACCGACCCCGAGGTCGCCTCGGTCGGCGTTCCCGGTCCGGTGGCATGCCGTGCCCGCCTTCCCGACGATCAGCGAGGTCTGGTTGCGGCTGCTGGAGGCCTACGGTCTCTGAGACCGGGGTTCAGGGGATCCGGAGAGTGGTCGCGGCCCGCGCGGCGCGGACCAGCGCGGGGTCGGTGGTGGTGGACGGCTGGTCGAACCAGCCGGCCAGCACCAGGCGCACGGTGGTGCCGTCGTCGGCGCTGAGGTAAGCGGCACTTTCGAAATGCGGGGTGCGCGGCCACTTCCGGGTTTCCACGGCCAGGTCGGTCACGCTACCTCCCCCGGGGTTGTCCGCGACCTTCTTGAACTCCGTGGCGGCCACGGTGTCGGCGAACGTGATCTCCGCGACGGACACCGCGGCAGGCCTGCCGTCGACGGTCGCTTCGAAGCTGCCGCGCTTCATCGACACGCATCCGGTGCGCTGCAGGCTCGCCTGCACGTCACCGACCGCATGTGCGGCGCAGCGCGGGTCCGAGGCGGAATCACGGGCGAGGAAGGGGATTCCGTCGACGAACTGCGGTGCCGGTGCGGTCGAGGTGGCCGTGCTCTGCTTTCCGGTGCCGCCACCGCTGGTGGTGGCGAGCACGATCGCGGTGACCAGCAGCACCGAGAGCAGGCCGATCGCGGCCCACGGGAGCCAGCGGACGGTGCGGAGGTCGGTCGGGGAGTTGCGGCCGGGGACCCCGGGCCCGTCGACGATCTTGGGCACCGGTGCGGTGACCTCGATCGGGGCGGGCCGAGGCGGCTGGGGCGGCGGAACCGGCGGTTTCGGCGGCGCGGCCGGTGGTTTCGGGGCCGAGGGCGGCCGGGACGCCGGTTTCGGCGGTGGGAGTTTCTCGGTGACCGGGGACAACGGGTCCTCCGCGGCGAACCCTTCGGCGACCAGTTCCTCTTCGGAGAGCGCCGGGGCGTCCGGGGCGAGCATCCGGATGAGCCTGCGCGCCTGGGCGGCCGGACAGGGACGCGGCGCCGAAGCCAGGGAGACCGTGGCGGCGAGCATGCTCGTGGCGCTCGGGTGCAGTACCCGCACGGCACCCGCGAGGTCGGCGGGCGGCTGGTCGACGGTGTCCACGAACGGGCCGATCGCCAGGACGGTGCCCACCGGCATGCCCTCCGGCAGGGCCGGCCGCAGCGCCTTGCCGATCGATTCCGCATGGGCCAGCTTGGCGGCGGCGGGGTTGGGCGCCCGATCCGGGGCAGGCACCGCCCAGCCGTCGGCCTTCCACGGGGCGTCGAGCGGGGCTTCGAGCCGGAGCGCCGGGCCGGGCAGGTCGATGCCGAGCACGAGCAGCACCCCGCGGGGCAGCACGACCGCGGCGTCCACGGGTCTGCCCGATGGCAGCGGGCGGGCGCCGATCAGCGCCACGCCCCCGGAGACGGTCTCGCCGCGGCCGAGTGAGGTCAGCGCCGCCCGGATGTCGTCGGCGACCCGGGACGGCTGTGGCGCCAGACGAACGAGTCGCACCTGTCTCTCCCCGAAGCGGTGGTGTGCTGGGTGCTCACGGTAGCGCGCGGTAGTTGTCCATGCGGCCAACAGTGTGAAAATCACCTGCCCTTCCCGCGAGGCGGAACGATCGGGTGACGGCGATCACTCACCGAAGTGCTACTGGTTAGTAGGTTCGTTCGTCCCCGATCCCCAGGAGAGCCGATGCGACGGCGCGTCCCCAGGCGGCGGAGATCACTCGCGATCACCGCCGCCCTCGTGCTTCCCCTGCTCGTTCCCGTTCCGGCCGCGGTGGCCGACGAGCAGGCCCCGGTGTCCGCGAGCCTGGCCGGACTGCTGGCCGCGGTCGCGGACACGGTGCCGATGACCACCCTGGTCCACGCCACGGACGTGGCCACCGCCGAGCATGCCGTGCGGCAGGCCGGGCTGGCCGAGATCACCCGGTTCACGAGGATCGGCGTGGTCGCCGCCAGCGGCACGGCCGGGCAGGTCCGCGCGCTCCGGCGGCAGCCCGGCGTGACCTACGTGGAGCACGACGATCCGCTGGTCGCCTTCGGCGACACCGGCACCACCGCCACCCGCAGCGCCGAGGCCCGCACCACGCTCACCGGGGCGAACGGTGCGGCGCTGGACGGCAGCGGGGTGTCCGTCGCGATCATCGACACCGGGGTCGACCCGAACCATCCGGCGTTCCGGTCCGGCGGCACCACCCGCGTGGTCCGCAACCTCAAGAGCGCCTGCACCTCGGGCACGGCGGCCTCGTGCATCCTGGACGTGCCCACCACGCTGGACACCGACACCACCTCCCTCGGGGGGCACGGCACCCACGTCACCGGGATCGCCGCAGGCGCCGCGCTGACCCTGCCGGACGGCACCAGGGTCGGCGGCTCCGCGCCGGGGGCCAGGATCGTGGCGATCTCGACCGGGCTGGCCATCCTCCTGCTCGGCACCGACGCGGCACTGAACTGGGTGCTGGAAAACCACGACGCGCCCTGTGGCGCCGGGGTGCCCGCCTCGGTCTGCCCGCCCATCAAGGTGATCAACAACTCCTACGGGCCCAGCGGTGGCGGCGCCTTCGACCCGAATTCGGCGACCGTCCAGCTGCAGCGGGCGCTGGCGGCCGAAGGCGTGGTCACCGTCTGGGCCAACGGCAACGACGGCGGCGACGGCAGCAAGAACCTGTCCAACCCGCCGGGGCAGGACCCGACGCCCGGGATCATCTCGGTGGCCTCCTACAACGACCAGGGCACCGGTACGCGCGACGGTGCGGTGTCGGCGTACTCCTCCCGCGGGCTCGCGAGCGACCCGGCCACCTGGCCCGACGTGTCCGCCCCCGGGGAGAACATCCTGTCCTCCTGCCGTCCCTACCTGATCGTCTGTGCCCAGGGGCTCCAGCCCGAGAACGGTCCCGGGCCGCTCGACCTCGGCACCTACAACGTGATCAGCGGGACCTCCATGGCCGCCCCGCAGATCACCGGAATCGTGGCGCAGCTGTTTCAGGCCGACCCGTCCGCCACTCCGGCCCAGATCGAAAGCGCTCTCAAGGCCACCGCTCACCGGTACTCCGACGGCGCCGCGTACCAGCAGGCGGGACCGTATCCGTCCAGCTACGACAAGGGAACCGGGCTGGCCGACACGGTGGCCGCCGCCCGGTACCTGACCTCCGGCGGCTGAGCACGGCAAGGTCTCCCGCGTACCGCGACCGCGCGGGAGACCTTGCCGTGGAACGAGTTGCGGGCCTCGATGTTCGTGTGGCCAAATGGGTGATCACAGTGCAGAATGTGCTAAGCCGCGTCACGAGTGAAGCAACCGAGACTCGCGAGGTCGTAGGGGAAGACGCCCCTCGTCGAGTAGCGGAGGTCAGCAGTGAGCACCCGTGGCAACACCCGTGGCGTGGTGTACGTCCACTCGTCGCCGTCTGCGGTATGCCCGCACGTCGAGTGGGCGATCTCGGGCACCCTGGGTGCCCGGGTCGATCTACAGTGGACGGCGCAGCCCGCCGCGCCCGGCCAGTTGCGGGCCGAATGCAACTGGAGCGCGCCCGCCGGCACCGGCGGCAAGCTCGCCGCCGGGCTGAAGGCGTGGCCCATGCTGCGCTTCGAGGTCACCGAGGAGCCCAGTGCCGGGGTCGACGGTGAACGGTTCTGCTACGTGCCCGGTCTTGGCCTGTGGCACGGCCGGATCAGTGCCAACGGCGACATCGTGGTCGGTGAGGACCAGCTGCGTGCCCTGGTACGCCAGGCCCGTGCCGGGGAAGCGTTCGCCCACCGCGTCGACGAACTGCTCGCCGCGAACTGGGACGAGGCGCTGGAACCCTTCCGGCATGCCGGCGACGGCGCCCCCGTCACCTGGCTGCACCGCGTGGGGTGACCGGGAGTGCCTTCGGTGAGGGCACGACCGGGTCATGAATGGTGACACGGCGGGCGGGCCGCTAACGCCGACCACTACCCTGCCGATGTGTCAGCTGTGCCAGCGCCTTGGACCCCGCAACGGTGGCTGCTGCCCACCGGGATCGTGGTCGTCTCGTTGATGGTGGGTGGCGGCCTGTTGGCGCGGGAGTTTTACCACCAGCCCGATCCGCAGCCGCAGTCGGTGCTCGCCCCGCCCAGCACCACCGTGCGCCCACCCGGACAGCAGCCGGGCCCGGGCACCGTCGAACTGACCCGGGACGCGGCCCTGCACCCGTACCACGACGAGGTTCGGCGGCTGCTCCAGACCTATTTCGATGCGATCAACGGTCGCGACTACGACCGCTGGAAGCAGACCGTCACCAGCGAGCGCGTCCGGAACAAGCCCCGCGCCACCTGGCTCAAGGACTTCGAGTCGTCCAAGGACGGCAGCATCCTGGTCTACCGGATCGACCTGGCTTCGGAGCACGACCTGCGGGTCCTGGTCGGGTTCACCAGCACGCAGCAGCCGCAGCAGGCGCCCCTGGAACTGCCGGGCGCTACCTGCGTGCAGTGGAAGCTGGTCCTGCCCGTCACCCAGGAGGGCGGCGACTGGAAGGTCGACACGCTCCCCGGCTACGCCAGCATCGACGCCACCGCCTGCTGAGCCGGAGGAGGGGCTGGGGCGAGCCGTAGGGACCCTTCACGGCCAACGCCGAGCCGGTGCCGGAACCCTGGCAAAAAGGGCAGCAAACAGGGCCGTGAGGGGTTCCCTCACGGCCCTATCGGGGTGAAGCGTCAGGCGGCGGTGAACACCAGGGCCGTGTTGTGGCCGCCGAACCCGAACGAGTTGCTGATCGCGGCGGTCAACTCGGCCTTCCGCGGTTCCCCGGCCACCACGTCGAGGTCGACCTTCGGGTCGAGGTTCTCGAGGTTCAGGGTGGCGGGCACGATGCCGTGGTAGACCGAGAGCAACGTCGCGATGCCCTCGACCGCGCCGGCCCCGCCCACGAGGTGGCCGAGCGCGCCCTTCGGCGCGGTCACCAAGGGGTGGCTGCCGATCGCCTTGCGGATCGCGTTGGCCTCGCCGACGTCGCCCACCACCGTGGAGGTGGCGTGCGCGTTGACGTGACCGATGTCGTCCGCGGTCAGCCCGGCCATCCGGATCGCGTTGGTCATCGCCGCGATCTGGCCGACGCCCTCCGGGTGGTTGCCGGTGATGTGGTAGGCGTCGGAGGTGATCCCGTATCCGGCGAGCCTGCCGTAGATCCGCGCGCCGCGGGCCTTGGCCCGGTCGGCGCGCTCCAGGATGACCACGCCCGCGCCCTCGCCGAGCACGAACCCGTCCCGCGCGGCGTCGAACGGCCGGGAGGCGAGTTCGGGCTCGTCGTTGCGGGTGGACACGGTACGGGCCTGGGCGAAACCGGCGATGGTGATCGGGTGGATGCAGGCTTCCGCCCCACCGGCGACCACCACGTCGGCCCGGCCGTTCTGGATCATCTGGTAGGCGTTGGCGATGCCCTCCGCGCCGGAGGCACACGCCGAGGCGGGTGAGTGCACTCCGGCACGGGCCCTCAGGTCGATGCCGACGTGCGCGGCGGGACCGTTGGGCATCAGCATCGGCACGGTCAGCGGCGACACCTTGCGGATGCCGTACTCCTCCAGCAGGTCGTCCTGGTTCAGCAGGGTCACCGGACCCCCGATCCCGGTGCCGATGGACACGCCGAGCCGCTCGGGCTCGACGTCGCTGTGCTCGTCCGTCGGCTCCGAGAAACCGGCATCCGCCCACGCCTGCCGTGCCGCGATCAGGGCGACCTGCTCGCAGCGGTCCAGCCTGCGGGCCTGCACCCGCGGGAGCTTCTCCGTCGGATCCTCGGCGAGCGTGGCGCCGATCTTCACCGGCAGATCGAATTTCTCGACCCAGTCGGCCTCGATGCGGCGGATGCCGCTGCGGCCGGCGAGCAGGCCGTCCCAGGTGGACGCGACGTCCCCGCCGAGCGGCGTGGTGGCGCCCAGCCCGGTGATGACGACGTCGATGTTGCCCATATGAGTCTCCCCGAGGTCTCGTTCAGAGAATGACGTTGTTCGTTACTTGGCGTTCGCCGCGACGTAGTCCACGGCGTCGCCGACGGTCTTCAGGTTGGCCAGCTCGTCGTCGGGGATCTTGACCCCGAACCTGTCCTCGGCCTGCACCGCGATCTCCACCATCGACAGCGAGTCGATGTCCAGGTCGTCCACGAACGACTTCTCGGAGCTCACGTCGTCCTTGGCGACACCGGCGACCTCTTCGACGATTTCCGCGAGGCCGGCGAGGATCTCTTCTTTGTCCGCCACTGTTGGTTCCCTTTCTGGTTACGGGTTTGATCACCCCGGCGGGCCGGTGCCCGCCGGGGTAAGTGGTATCACGGGCAGATGATGACCTGACCGGCGTAGGACAGTCCCGCGCCGAAACCGACCATCAGCACCACGTCCCCACTGTGGACGGTGCCTGCCTTGCGCATGTGGTCGAGCGCCATCGGGATGGACGCGGACGAGGTGTTGCCCGAGTACTTGATGTCGTCGGCGACCACCATGTCCTCGCGGGCGCCCTTGGCGCGCAGGCGCTTGGCGATCGCGTCGACGATCCGCAGGTTCGCCTGGTGCGGGATGAGGACGTCCACATCGGACGGCTGCACCCCGGCCAGCTCCAGCGCGCGCAACGCGACCGGCGCGATCTGGGTGGTCGCCCACCGGAAGACCGACTGGCCCTCCTGGTAGATGTAGCGGTGGTCCCGCATGTAGATCATGTCGACGAGGTCGCCGGCGCTGCCCCAGGCCACCGGCCCGATGCCGGGCTCCTCCGACGGGCCGACCACCATGGCGCCCGCGCCGTCGGCGAAGATGATCGCGTTCGCCCGGTCGTAGGGGTCGACCACGTCGGTGAGCTTCTCGGCGCCGATCACCAGCACCTTGCCCGCGGAACCGGAGCGGATCAGGTCCGAGGCCACGCCCAGCCCATAGCAGAACCCGGCGCAGGCGGCGTTGAGGTCGAAGGCACCGGGCGCCTTGATCCCGATCCGGTCGGCCACCTGGGCCGCGGCGTTCGGGATCGGCGCGGGCAGCGTGCAGTTCGGCACGATCACGGTGTCCACTTCGGAGGGATCGACCCCGGCGTCGGCGAGCGCGTTCGTGCCCGCCTTCACCGCCATGTCGACGAGCAGTTCGTCCTTGTCGGCGAACCGGCGCTCGATGATGCCGACCCGGTCGCGGATCCACTGGTCGTCGGTGTCCATGATCTTGGACAGGTCGTCGTTGGTGACCACGCGGTCGGGCTGGGTGCTGCCCACCCCCAGTACCCGCGTCGCGGCTGGTCCCTGCTTGAGCCGCAGTACCGGCGTCACTCGGCCTCCTTCGTGACGGCGGCCAGCTCGGCCGGGGTCTTCAGTGCGATCGTGGTGGTGACGATGCCCTTCAGCTGGCGCTTGACCAGACCGGTCAGCGTGCCCGCCGGGGGGAGTTCGACGGTGGTGGTGACGCCGAGCGCGACCAGCCCGTCCATGGTCAGGTCCCAGCGCACCGGCCTGGTCACCTGCTCGACCAGGCGGTCCAGGTACTCGGCGCCACTGGTGACGACCTTGCCATCGGCATTGGACAGCAGCGGGCGCACCGGGGCGGCCGGGGTGATGGACGCGGCGTGCCGCCGCAGCGCCTCCTCGGCGGGCGCCATGTACGAGGTGTGGAAGGCGCCCGCGACCTTGAGCCGGCGCACCTTGGTGCCTTCCAGCGGTTCGGCGACGATCCGTTCGATGGCGTCGGTGGCCCCGGAAGCGACGATCTGGCCCGCACCGTTGCGGTTCGCGGCGGTCAGCCCGTGCCCGGCCAGCCAGTCCACGACCTGCTCCGGCTCGCCCAGCATCACCGCGGCCATGCTCGTCGGCTCCAGCGCGCACGCCTTGGCCATCTCCGCCCCGCGCACCGCGGCGAGGGTGACGGCGTCCTCGGCGGACAGCACACCGGCGATCGCGGCGGCGGCCAGCTCCCCGACGGAGTGCCCGGCCACGGGCGCGTCCTGGGGAACGGCCTGGCGCGCCTGGATCTCCTCGTAGGCGAGCAGGGACAGCGCGACGATCAGCGGCTGGGTGATCGCGGTGTCCTGGATGGTCTCGGCGTCGGCTTCGGTGCCGAGCCCGATCAGGTCGAGTCCGGCCCGCTCCGACCAGCGCTCGAGCTTCTCACGGGTGCCGTCGAGCTCGAGCCAGGGAGTGAACATGCCGGGAGCCTGAGAGCCCTGTCCGGGGGCGAGCAGTGCTGTCACGTGTCCAGGGAACACGGCACCTCGTCGTCACCGGGATGTCGCCGCTCACCAAGTCCTTGCGGCGAATTTGTAGCCCCCCTCCAAAAATGGCGGCGGGAACCACAACACCGGCGGTGCACGCTTGTAAGGTTCGGGCAGTCCGCGGCGTGAATCTGCTCACGATCACGGGCTCACCACAGGCCGCGGGCGCGGGCGAGCCTGCCGACCGTCAGCGCGACCCGCAGCACCAGGGCGTCCCGCGAATCGGTGGGATTGCGGCCGGTGAGTTCAGTGGCGCGGCGCAGCCGGTAGCGGACCGTGTTGGGGTGCACGAACAGGGTCTTCGCACAGGTTTCCAGCACCCCGCCGGATTCGAGGTAGGCCTCGACGGTCTGCAGCACCGTCGTCCCGGCGGCTTCGAGCGGCTGGGCGATCTCCTCGATGAGCAGCCGTTCGGCCTCGGCATCGCCGGACAGGGCCCGCTCGGGCAGCAGTTCGACCGACCGCACCGGCCGGGGCGCCGCGGGCCAGCCGACCACCGCGCGCAGCCCTGACAGCGCTTCGGAGGCGCTGCGGTGGGCCTCGGCGAGGCTGGGCACCGTCGGGCCGGCGACCACGGGGCCGTCCCCGAAGGCGACGGCCAGCTTGCCCAGTGCCTGTTCCTCCCGCACGGTGCCCTCGTCGAGCGGGCCGCCCGCGACCACGATCAGGCGGGAGCCCTGCACGCTGAGCAGGACCGGGCGGCTCAGCCGCGCGGCGAGCCGGCGCACCTCGAACACCACGGTCGGCGGGTCGTCGGACGAGGGCGCGCCGACCAGCACCGTCGCCGCGGAGGCCGGATCCCAGCCCAGCGCGGCCGCGCGGGAAAGCACGGCCTCCTCGGCGTCGCCGCGGACGATCCCGTCCACCACGAGCGCTTCCAGGCGGGCGTCCCACGCGCCGCGCGCCTCGGCGGCCGCCGCGTAGGAGTTGGCGGTGGCGAAGGCGATCTCGCGCCCGTATCGCAGGATGCCCTCGATCAGCGCGGCCTGCTCGGCCTCGTTGGCGGCGAAGGCGGGCAGTTCGTGCTCGAACACCTCGATCGCCATCCGCACCAGGCCCACGGCCTGCCGCAGCCCGATCCAGCGGGAGAGGTCCTGCGGTGCGCTGCGGAAGGCCTCGGTGGTCAGCTTGAGGGCCTCGTGCGAGTCCCGGAGCCAGTCCACGAAGCCCGCGGCACCGGTCTGGGTGATCATCAGCACACTGGCCCGCTGGTCGGCGGGCAGGCGGCTGAACCAGGGCAGGCGCCGTTCCATCGCCGCCACACTCGCGGAAGCCAGCCTGCCCGACGCGCGCTCCAACCGCCGCAGCGTCTTGGCGGACAGCCCGTGGTGCTTGGTCGCGGGCCGATGGTTCGTCTGGGTCATGGTGACCCGATCGTAGGCTTGTTCGCTCCCGGCGCCCCCGCGTGCGTCCCACCTTCGGCGGCCCGTGTTCCATGCCCGGCGGCGTGAGCTCCCCGTTCGGCGGGATGAAGTGCCCGTGCGGGCGAAAACCGGCGAGCGGTGTGAGTAATTTTCACATCTTGGCGGGCATGAGATGCGAGGCCGCCCAGCGCGTTGCGGTTCTCGCTGCGCTGGGCGGCCTCATCTCCCCGGTCCCCACCGGTAGGTCCACTATGGACCTTGTGGATCTTTTTCCGCTACCCGTCCTACCGTGTCTCACCCAATCGTGCGGTGGGTTGCGGTGGGGTGGCCCCCCGGCGCACCGAGGGTGAGGGAATCACCGGGCGTCCCGGCCGGTTGATCACGACGTGGATTACTTGCTGCACCACGGGCTGACGGTATTCGGCCAGCACATCTCCTTCGCGGAGCTGGCCGGGCAGTTGTTCGCGCTCGCGGTGGTGTTCCTCGCCGAACGCCGGACGCTGTGGACCTGGCCCGTGCAGGTCGGGGCGACCGTGCTGCTGTTCGCGGTGTACGTCTCGGCACACCTGGGCGGGCTGGCGGCACGCCAGATCGCGATCCTGGTGATCTCCCTGTACGGCTGGTGGGCTTGGATGCGGCGCAAGGACCCGGTGTACGGCGTGGTCGTGCGGCGCGGCAGCCTCACCGAACGCCTGGTGATGACCGGGGCGTTCGCGGTCGGCACCGTCGCCATGGCGCTGCTGCTCGCCGCGCTCGACGCCTCGTGGGCGCCGTGGCCGGACGCCGCGATCTTCGTCGGCACCCTGGTCGCCTTCGCCGCACAGGGGCTCGGCCTGGTCGAGTTCTGGCTGGTCTGGCTCGTGGTGGACGCGATCGGCGTGCCGCTGCAGATCGCCTCGGGCCTGTACTTCTCCGCCACGGTCTACCTGGTGTTCGCCGCGCTGGTCATCCACGGGTGGTGGAGCTGGAACCGCTCCGCCCAGCGCACCCGCGTGACCGCCCCCGCCGTCCCCGCGGACTGACCGGCCCCCGGCCGGGCCCCGGTTGGTCCGCGCCGGTGCGGGGCCGGGGTCAGCGCAGGGTGGCGTGGGTGGGCCGCAGGGCCGAGATCGTGCGGACCCCCAGCAGCTGCATGGTCCGGACGATTTCCGCGCGCAGGATGTCCACACACCGCTGGACGCCCCGCTCACCGCCCGCCATCAGTCCGTACAGGTAGGCCCGGCCGATCAGGCAGGTGGTCGCGCCCTGCGCGATCGCGGCCACGATGTCGCCACCGGAGAGGATGCCGGTGTCGAGCCACACCTCCGCCGCGCCGTCCACCGCGTCGAGCGTGGGTCGCAGCAGTTCCAGCGGGGTCGGGGCGCGGTCGAGCTGCCGTCCCCCGTGGTTGGACAGGACCACCGCGTCGGCGCCGTACTTGACGACGTCGCGGGCGTCGTCGGGGTTCTGGATGCCCTTGACCACGAGCTTGCCCGGCCAGCTTTCCCGCACCCAGGCCAGATCGTCGAAGCTCAGCGTCGGATCGAACAGCGTGTTGATCAGTTCGGCGACCGTTCCGGGCCAGCCGTCCAGCGAGGCGAACGCCAGCGGCTCGGTGGTGAGCAGGTTGAACCACCACGACGGGTGCATCGCGCCGTCGACGAAGGTCCGCAGCGTCAGCGTGGGCGGAATGGTCAGGCCATTGCGCACGTCACGCAGGCGGGCCCCGCCCACCGGGGTGTCCACGGTGAGCAGCAGCGTGTCGTAGCCGGCCTCGATGGCCCGCGCCATGAGCTCCTCGCCTGCCCCGTGGTCGCGCCACACGTAGAGCTGGAACCACTTCCTGGCCTCGGGTGCCGCCTTGGCCACCTCCTCGATGGAGGTGGTGCCCATGGTGGAAAGTGCGTAGGGGATGTTCTCTCGCTGCGCCACGCGGGCGACCGCGCGCTCGCCTTCGTGATGCATCATCCGGGTGAACCCGGTGGGCGCGAACGCGAACGGCAGTGCCGAGCGCCGCCCCAGCACGGACACGCCGGTGTCCACGTCGGCCACGCCGCGCAGCACGTTCGGCCGGAACTCCACGGACCGGAACGCCTGCCGGGCGCGGCGGAGGCTGTCTTCGAGTTCGGCGGCGCCGTCGGTGTAGTCGAACACCGCGCGCGGCGCACGACGGCGCGCGAGCATGCGCAGGTCCGCGATGGTGTGGGCGTTGGCGAGCCGCCGCTCGACCGGGTTCAGCCGGACGGGCTTGGGGCGCAGGATCTGCCGGAGTTCGGCGGGCCGGGGCAGCCGCCTCTGGGACAACGGGAGCAAGGGGCACTTCCTCTGGGGACGGGGCCGGCCGCGCTGGAGCAAGGGATGTTTACTACGGCTGAGCCGTAGTAAACATCCCTTGCTCCGGGCCGGGTCGGCGGGTGATCGTCAGGCGTTGCCCGAGTCGGACAGCTGCGGTCCGGCCGCCGACACGTCGTTGATGCGGTACTTCCGCGCCGCCTCCACCACCTTCGCCTGCTCGACCTCGCCGCGGCCGGCCAGCGCCGCCAGCGTGGCCACCGTGATCGACTCGGCGTCGACCAGGAAGTGCCGCCGCGCGGCCGGGCGGGTGTCGGAGAAACCGAACCCGTCGGTGCCGAGGGTGACCATCTCGGTGGGGACCCACGGACGGATCAGGTCGGGCACCGCCCGCATCCAGTCCGAGGCCGCCACGACCGGGCCGGGAACGCCGCTCAGCGCCTGCGTCACGTACGGCACGCGCGGCGGATCGGCCGGGTGCAGCAGGTTGTCCCGGTCCACCTCGACCGCTTCGCGGCGCAGCTCGGACCACGACGTGGCCGACCACACCGCGGCCCGCACGCCCCAGTCCTCGGCCAGCATCCGCTGGGCCTTGAGCGCGTCGGGCATGGTCACGCCGGAGACCAGGATCTGCGCCTGCGGACCGTCCCCGGCGGGCGCCTCGGCGTAGCGGTACAGGCCGCGCAGCAGCCCGTCCACGTCGAGGTTCTCCGGCTCGGCCGGCTGCTGGTACGGCTCGTTGTACACGGTGAGGTAGTAGAAGACGTCGTCACCGTTGCCGTCCGGGCCGCCCTCGCCGTACATGCGCCGCAGGCCGTCCCGCACGATGTGGGCGATCTCGAACGACCACGCCGGGTCGTAGGCGACCGCCGCCGGGTTGGTGTGCGCGAGCAGCAGCGAGTGCCCGTCGGCGTGCTGGAGCCCTTCACCGGTCAGCGTGGTGCGGCCCGCGGTGGCGCCGAGCACGAACCCGCGCGCCATCTGGTCGGCCGCCGCGTACAGCCCGTCGCCGGTGCGCTGGAACCCGAACATCGAGTAGAAGATGTAGATCGGGATCATCGGCTCGCCATGCGTGGCGTAGGACGTGCCGACGGCGGTGAACGAGGCGGTGGACCCGGCCTCGTTGATGCCCTCGTGCAGCAGCTGGCCGTGCTCGGACTCCTTGTACGCCAGCATCAGGTTCGCGTCGACCGAGGTGTAGGTCTGCCCGTGCGGGTTGTAGATCTTGGCCGTGGGGAACATCGAGTCGAGGCCGAAGGTGCGCGCCTCGTCCGGGATGATCGGCACGATCCGCTGCCCGATCTCGGCGTCCTTGGCCAGCTCGCGGACCAGCCGGACGAACGCCATGGTGGTGGCGACCTCCTGCTTGCCCGAGCCCTTGCGGACCGCCTCGTAGACCTTGTCACCGGGCAGCACCAGTGGCTTGGCCCGGCTCGCGCGGCGCTCCGGCAGGAACCCGCCCAGCGCCCGGCGGCGGCCGATCATGTACTCGATCTCGGGCGAGTTCCGGCCCGGGTGGTAGTACGGCGGCACCTTCGGGTTGCGCTCGAGCTCGGCATCGCTGATCGGGATGCGCTGGACGTCCCGGAACAGTTTCAGATCGTCGAGGGTGAGCTTCTTCATCTGGTGCGTGGCGTTGCGGCCCTCGAACGCCGGGCCGAGGCCGTAGCCCTTGATGGTGTGGGCCAGGATCACGGTCGGCTGGCCGTGGTGCTCCATCGCCGCCTTGTACGCCGCGTACACCTTGCGGTAGTCGTGGCCACCGCGCTTGAGGTTCCAGATCTCGGCGTCGCTGAGGTCCTTGACCAGGGCCTTCGTGCGCGGGTCACGGCCGAAGAAGTGCTCGCGGACGTAGGCGCCGTCGTTGGCCTTGTAGGTCTGGTAGTCGCCGTCCGGCGTCTGGTTCATCAGGTTGACCAGCGCGCCGTCGCGGTCGCCGTGGAGCAGCGCGTCCCACTCGCGGCCCCAGATGACCTTGATGACGTTCCAGCCCGCGCCGCGGAAGTACGCCTCCAGCTCCTGGATGATCTTACCGTTGCCGCGGACCGGCCCGTCCAGCCGCTGCAGGTTGCAGTTGATCACAAAGGTCAGGTTGTCCAGGCCTTCGCCCGCGGCGACGTGGATCAGGCCGCGCGACTCGGGCTCGTCCATCTCGCCGTCGCCGAGGAACGCCCAGACGTGCTGGTCGCTGGTGTCCTTGATGCCCCGGTCGTGCAGGTAGCGGTTGAACCGGGCCTGGTAGATGGCGTTCATCGGGCCGAGGCCCATGGAGACCGTGGGGTACTCCCAGAAGTCCGCCATCAGCCGCGGGTGCGGGTACGAGGGCAGCCCGCCGCCCGCGCCGGCGTGCGAGAGCTCCTGCCGGAACCCGTCGAGCTGGGACTCGGTGAGCCTGCCCTCCAGGAAGGCGCGGGCGTAGATACCCGGGGAGGCGTGCCCCTGGATGTACAGCTGGTCGCCGCCGCCGGAGTGGTCCTTGCCGCGGAAGAAGTGGTTGAACCCCACCTCGTAGAGCGCGGCCGAAGACGCGTAGGTCGAGATGTGCCCGCCCACGCCGACGCCGGGCCGCTGGGCGCGGTGCACCATGATCGCCGCGTTCCAGCGGATGTAGGCCCGGTAGCGGCGTTCGATCTCTTCGTCACCGGGGAACCAGGGTTCGTTCTCGGTGGGGATGGTGTTGACGTAGTCCGTCGCGGTCAGCGGCGGGACGCCGATGTTGCGTTCACGAGCACGTTCCAGGATCCGCAGCATCAGGTAGCGCGCCCGCTGCTGTCCGCCGCGGGCGAGCGCCTCGTCGAAGGAGTCGAGCCACTCGGCGGTCTCCTCCGGGTCGATGTCGGGCAGGTACGCAGCCATCCCGTCTCGGATGACGCGAACCCGCGCCGGCGCCTGCCGGGCAGCGGTGCCCGGACGTGCGGCCTGGTCGTTCTGGGGGGCCAAGGGATCTCCTCGCCGTTGTCACTTCGCAGTGTCGAATACCCGCCCGCCGGGTGGGTACTCCGCTGCCATCGTCGTCCTTTTCAGCACTTTCGTCATCGCTACT
Organism: Amycolatopsis cynarae; assembly: GCF_026802195.1. Taxonomy (NCBI): domain Bacteria; kingdom Bacillati; phylum Actinomycetota; class Actinomycetes; order Pseudonocardiales; family Pseudonocardiaceae; genus Amycolatopsis; species Amycolatopsis cynarae. The sequence goes on from NZ_CP113836.1 coordinate 1,088,841, forward strand.
CGGCGGTAACGTTTGTCCACGTCACAGCCGCAATCCGCGACCGCTTCGCGCGCGTGCGCGCGCGAGGCAAGCACCACACTAAGCCAGATGCCCTCGCGTGGGCTCGGGCGCGGGGTGATTTCGGTCGCGTTGAGCCCCCCGGGAGGCTCCTGCGCCGCGAAACGACTTGGTACACATCCGGTGTGGACGGTTGCGCGGTTTGCCTCGGGCGTGTTCGCTAGCCCCATCCGTGTACTAACGTGGCCGGGGACAGCCCCCGGCCATCGGTCTTAGTTGGAGGAGTGACAGCAGTGGTCGCCGCTGGAGACGCTGATTACGGCAGCGTCGCCGAAAGGCTTGGGATCAAGCCCGACATGGTGGTTCAGGAGATCGGCTGGGACGAGGACGTCGACGACGACCTGCGCGCGGCGATCGAAGAACATATCGGTGGCGAGCTCCTCGACGAGGACGCCGACGAGGTCATCGACGTCGTGCTGCTCTGGTGGCGGGAGGACGACGGCGACCTGGTCGACGCGATCATGGACGCGCGGGGCCCGCTGGACGAGAACGGGGTCATCTGGGTGCTCACACCCAAGACCGGCCAGCCCGGGCACGTCGAACCCAGCGAGATCGCCGAGGCGGTGCCGACCGTCGGGCTCGCGCAGACCTCCAACATCAGCGTGGGGACCAACTGGTCCGGTACGAAACTGGTTTCACCCAAGTCGAAGTCCAAGCGCTGATCGTCCGCACGCTAAGGTGAGACGGCAGACGTAACGCGCGACGCGGGAGAGGTGCGCAAGTATGGCGGTCGAGGTCGGTTCCCAGGCCCCGGACTTCACGCTCAACGACTACAACAAGCAGCCGGTGACGCTGTCCTCGTTCCGGGGCGACAAGCCGGTCCTGCTGGTGTTCTACCCGTTCGCCTTCAGTGGCATCTGCACCGGTGAGCTGTGCCAGCTGCGGGACGAGTTCGCCGAGTACGACGGCAAGGGCGTGCAGGTGCTCGGGGTGTCGGTCGACACGCCGTTCTCGCTCAAGGCCTGGTCCGAGCAGCAGGGCTACCAGTTCCCGCTGCTGTCGGACTTCTGGCCGCACGGTGAGGTCGCCAAGACCTATGGTGTGTTCAACGAGGCCGCCGGCCTCGCCGTCCGCGGTACCTTCCTGATCGACAAGGAAGGTATCGTCCGGTTCGCCGAGGTGAACCAGCCCGGCGAGGCGCGCGACCAGGAGGCGTGGAAGAAGGCCGTGGCGGAACTGGCCGCCTGATCCGCCACCGCCGGTGCCCTCCGGGCCCGGCGGTGCGGGCGCATAGCTCAGCGGAAGAGCACTTGCCTTACAAGCAAGGGGTCGCAGGTTCGAACCCTGCTGCGCCCACCGAAGAAAGTCCAGGTCAGCACCTGGATTGCATCTCGTGAGAGCCCGTGAGAAGCTGCGCCGACAGGCCCAGATCTCACAAAATCTCACGTAGCACGCTATGTAGTTGTTCGGTTACCGCTATCCGAGAAGCTTCGCCAGGACGTCCCGGCCCTGCTGCAAGTCCTCGGTGTTCGGGTGCACGTACACCCGGTCGGCCATGCTCAAGTCCGCGTGACCGGCCCACGCCGACACGATCGGCCCCGGCACCCCCGACATCCTCAGGTAGGTCAGGCAGGCGTGCCGGGCGTCGTACAGCCGCACCCGCCGCACCTTCGCCGCGTCCATCAGCTTGTACGCCCGACGCCGCAGCCAGTCCGTACGGCATGGCCGCCCCAGCTCGTCGACGAGCACGTACCCGCTCTCGGTGTACGCCTCCTCGGCCGCTTGCTTCTCGTCGGCCTGCAAGGTCTGGAACGCCAGCAGGGCCGCAGAGACAGGCGCAGGGAGAGGAAGCTTCCGCTTCCCGGCCTCGGTCTTCGCGCCCTTCTCCTCGACCTTGCCGCCACCCTCGCCCCACACGATGGTTCGGGTGTTGTCGCCAACCGCGATCGTCCCGGCCGCCAGGTCGATGTCCGACCAGCGCAGCCCGCACACCTCGGCAGGCCGCAGACCGATCAGTGACAGCAGCAAGACCGCCTGCAAGCGGTGCCCCGCCAGCGAAGCGAGGAACGACTTCACCTCCTCCGGCGTCCACGGCTCGCGCTTCGTCTTCGCCTGCGTCGGACACTTCACCGGGGCCGCGACGTTGAACTCCACCAACCGCCGATGCACCGCACTGTCCAAGGCGGACTTGAGCCGAGACAGCGTGAGCTGTACCGACCGCGGGGAGAGGCCCGTGCCGGGCTGCCCGCCACGCTTGCGGCCGCTCGTCAGCATCCAATCCACCAGGTCCTCGACGTGCACCGTGGTGAGCTTCTGCAACGGCAGATGCCCGAACCGCTCGCGCGCCGGCTTGAGGGCGTTGGTGCAGTTGGCGACCGTGTTCGCCGCCTTGCCGCGGGTCGCCGACCGCACCCAGGTGTCCAGGAACTCGTTCACGGTCGTCTTGGTGGGTGCCGCGAACGCGCCTCGGCCGACGTCGTGCAACGTCTTCGCCAGGTCGGCCTCGGCATCCTTGCGCCGGTCGAACGTGCGCGTGATCTGCTTCCGCTTCCCGGTCTTCGGGTCCGTGCCGATGTCGCACACCCATCTGTAGCGGGTGCGGTCACCGACCCTGATCGGCTTGATCTTCGGCTGCGCCACCTTCTTCTCCTTCCTGCTGATTGAGCATTTCGCGGACCGCTGCCTCAGCCGCGCGCTTCGTCATCTCTTCAAGACGCCGTTCATGCTGGTCAAACGCGCGGTCGAGCACTTGGCGAAGGGCCGCGTTGTCGTCATCGCCTACCGCTTCAGCGGCCTCCTGCGTCTTCACCTGCAAGCGAATCCATGCGGGGAAAGCGGCGTTGTACGCGCTGATCCTCTTGAGGTCGAAGTTTTCCAGGTTTCCCCCGGATAGCTCCGTGTCCGGTCGTCCGATGATCCACTGCACAACGTCGCTCGCCTGCGCGGACGTGCCTGCCGTTAGGTCAAACCGTGCGTCGAATTGATCCGGCAAGAGCAGCACCAGCGGCGACACGTTCAAGGCGAGTGCAAGTGCGAGCCACTCGTCAACGGTGACCATCCGCCGGCGGCGCCCCGTCTCCCTCTCCCGCCTGCCGCTTTCGATCACGTACAGGGCCGGAACGGTCAATTGCGGCGCGCCCACCTGCTCGCACCGCTCGGCCAGTTCTTCGACGGACAACCGCCGCAACTTGCGAACCTGCCGCACGCGATCGCCCACTACGTCGCTGGGCACTGGGGAGTTCTTCACATCGCTGAAATCTACTGTGCGGATTGCGTGGACGTCAACCCATGGGGTACAACTAGCTGGACAGTGCAGATTGCGGAGAAAATCTAAGCGATCTGAAGAATCCCGAGGAGTCCCCATGCCGAAGATCGTCACGCTAGACGAGATCCGGAGCTGGCCCGCGACGGTCGACCTGCCGACTGCTGCGGCCGCCATCGGCGTCTCTCGCTCCCACGCCTACGAGCTGGCGAACCGCGACGAGTTCCCGTGCCGCGTGCTCAAGGTCGGCGGCCGGTACCGCGTCGTCACCAGCTCGCTCGTCGCCCTTCTCGACGACGCCCCGGCACGTGAGATCGCGTGAGAAACCCCCGCAAACGCGCAGATCAGCGCGTGCGCCCTTGCCAGTGGAAGAAGTGAAATCCGATGAAAGTGCCCCGCAACGGGAAGGACCGGAGCGCGCGCCGCGCTGCTCCGGCCTCCAAGACCAGCCGCCGCCAAGCTGCCAGTGCCGCCGATCGTACCGCTCGCGCCCGCCGGGTGAGCACCTTCCGGGCCTGCGCGCAGGCGTACGCCCACCTCAAGGCGCACCGTCTCGTATCCGAGACCGTCGTCGACACCCTCCAGCAGATCATCCGGGAGGCCGAGTCATGAGCGACGACACCGTGACCATCCCGCGCGCCGAGTACCAGCTCCTCGTCCTGGACGCCGAAGCGTGGCGGTTGCTCAACGAGAGCCCGCACGTCGCCGAGATCTTGGCCGAGTGGGTGGAGTGGTCCTACCTGCGCGACCTGTCCGAGTCCACCGCGGCGATGTCCGCCATGTACGACTGGCGCCACGAGGCCAGCGTGCCCAGCTACGCCGAGCTCGCGCGGAGGCGCAGCTCCTACGACACACCGGCCCGGACGCCGGAGCAGATCAAGGCGGGTGCCGACTACAGCTGGCGCCGGGTGGAGCGCGAGATCGCCGAGCAGCATCGGGGAGCGGCTGCGTGACCGTCCTGTCCATCCACCCGCGCCTCGTCACCGGCCCCGACCTCGACGTCCGGTGCGAGCGGTGCCGTCGACCGTTGTCGGCCCGGGTCTCCGTCGCGTTGGGCCTCGGCCCGGCCTGCCGACGCCACATCGAAACCACCGAACCGACCAGGAGGGCATCGTGAGCATCGCCTACGGCCACGAGCAGCCCGACGCCGACCAGTGGGCCGACCAGTTCGGCCCCGTCGTCGACGACGTCCACGACGACCCGATCAGTGTTGCCGCGTTCCCGGTGCTGCCCGCCGATGCGCTGCAAGGTGCGGCCGGCGCGATCGTCGGCGCCGTGATGCCCCACACGGAAGCACACGAGGCCGCGGTGCTGGCGACGTTGCTCGCCCGCTTCGGTGCCACGATCGGCGACCTGCCACACCTCCGGGCCGACAACCGGAAGCACGCCGCGAGGGTGTGGCCGCTGATTGTCGGCAAGACCAGCACCGGGGCCAAGGGCACGTCATCGGGCGTCGTGGACGCTCTCTTCGACGTAGCGGGAAACCCGGAGTGGTCGTTGCCGAAGATCGGCGGCCTGTCGTCAGGGGAAGGGCTGATCGAGCTCGTTCGCGACGGCACCGGCGATGACCCGAACGCGAAGAACTTCGACGAAGGTGTGACCGACAAGCGGCTCTACCTCGAAGAGTCCGAGTTCGGCGGCACGCTGTCGGTCATGGAGCGCAACGGCAGCATCCTGCCCCGGGTGCTCCGAGAAGCGTGGGACGGGGGAGTGCTGCGGACCCTGACCCGCGCCTCGCCGCTGGCCGCGACCGGTGCGCACATCGTGATCGTCGGGCACGTCACCCCCGGTGAGTTGAAGGTGAAGCTCACCGAAGCGCAGATGTCGGGCGGCACGATGAACCGCTTCCTGCCGATCGCTTCTCGCCGCACCAAGTTGTGCCCGGACGGCGGGAACATCCCGGAGCAGATCATCAACGCCAGTGGCGAGATCCTGGCCGATCGGGTCAAGCAGGCCCGCAAGGTTCAGGAGGTCAAGCGCACCGTGTCCGCAGGTGAACTGTGGCACGCGCGGTACGGCCACCTCCGACGGGAGATGCCAGACGGGCAGGTCGCGAAGATTCTCGCCCGCGCCGTCCCGCAGGTGCTCCGCCTGTCCCTGGTCTATGCCCTTCTCGATGGCCACCACGAGATCGACGAGCCGCACCTCCGGGCCGCCCTGGCGTTGTGGGACTACGCCAGCGCCACCGCCGCATGGATGTTCGGAATCGAGCCGGACAGCGGCGAGCAGGACAAGCTCGTCGACTTCATCGCGGCAGCGGGCAAGGCAGGCCGCACCAAGACCGAGATCACCGTCGACCACTACGGCAAGAACCGGAAGGCGCACGAGATCGACGCCGTACTGACGCCGCTCCTGCGAGACGGCCGCATCCGACAGGAGACGAGCAAGGGCCGCGGCCGCCCGGTGACGAGGTACTTCGCATGTTGATCCCTACGAACGAAACGAAGTTACGAACTAGTCCTCTGACCTGCGGAAACGCTGACGGCTTTGTTCGTTCGTTCGTAGTTCCCGAAATTAAGTCTCCGACGTTTCCGCAGGTCAGGGCCATCTTTCGTAACTTCGTTTCGTTCGTAGGTGCCGAGGAGGTGCACACCCCATGATCCAGCCGAAGACCACCCTCGTCGTGGCAACCACGGTCCGCGAATGGCTTCACGACTTCCTCGCTCACACTGGTGGCGTCGCGACTTCTGACGACGTGATGAAGGCCGGGCAAAAGGCCGGCTACTCGCCGGACCAGCTCAAGCGCGCGAAGAAGCCGAAGGACGGCTACCCGAAGGTGCACAGCCACAAGACGGGCATGGGAAGCGGCTGGGTCTGGTCCCTTGCGGCCGACACCGAAGGGAGCACGAAGAGCGCGAAGAGAGCAGAGGTCGAGAACCCGCGCTCTTCGCCGGAGCACACCGAAGGGAGCACGACGGGGGCAACACTTGGGAACGTGCTCCCTTCGCTCCCTTCGGACGCTGGCCCCGTCGCCCAGCGGCCCCCGTACCCGTGCGACGAGTGCGGCGAGCCCGTGTTCAGCCCCGTCGGCGGGCGCCTGCACACGGCGTGTGAGAAGAAGCGGAAGGCGGCGTCATGAGCGAGGACCGCATGGGAGGCCGGCGGCGCCCGGTGACCTCATGGGCCGTCCGGGCAGTCGATCACCCGCGACCCATCGAAGCCCGTGACCCATCGACCGGGGTTCCACGGTGACCCCGGAGGAGATCGCCCGTGGTGATGCCCTGGCGGCGCGGGTGCTCGTGGCCGCCATCCTCGGCGATCAGACGGCCCAGCTCACCGCGTTGCACGAGCTTCGCGACGGAGTGGAGATCTGGGACCAGATCGACGCCTTGGCGGCCCTGGCGCGGGATCTCCTGGCCGAGCTGGGCAAGTCGGAGGCTGCCGTGGCGTCGTTGCGTCGGCGGTTGCTGCTGGCGGCGTTGCGGGAGGTCGAGCGGTGAGCGTGTTCAACGTCGGGGCCGAGTGCTCGGTGACGTTCACTGGCGAGGACGCGCTGAGGGTCGCGGAGATGCTCCGGGATTGGGTGCGGCAGCGTGAGCGCAGCCGTGGGCAGGTGCATCCCGCTCGCCGGGCGCTGGCTGATGCTGCGCAGCGCGCCGCCGAGGGTTACGCCGCGGAGCGCCGCCGGGTGTTGGCGGATTTCGGCATGTCCGGACCGAAGCGGGTCCGCAATGGACAGTCCGCGCCATGCTCGGCCACGTCAGAGGAAACCTGGCTACCCACCGAGGTTGTGGCCCAGCGGCTTGGGATCACCGAACGGCATGCCCGGAGGCTTGCGTGCACGGGGGCTCTACGAGCACAGCGCGCAGGCAGTGGCACGAGGCCGTGGCGGTTCGATCCAGCAGCGGTCGCGACGTGGGTGCCGAAGAAGATCGCCTGAAAGGAGGCGACATGGTCAACGTGTATGCGTTGCCTGAGCAGTTCCGGGCGAAGGCTGAGCGGATCCCGTCGCAGGTGTTGCGCGAGTTGTCGGCGGTGGAGGCTACGGCGCGGGTGATCGCGGCCGAGCGGTGGACGCGCGAGTTCACCTCGAACCCTGACCCCGTGACGGCGCGCGGTGCGGCCGAGTTGGCGCACAAGGTGCTCACCGCCCCGGCCGGGGACGTGGCCGGGGACTTCCGGGCGAAGGCTGCCGCGTGCGGTGATCCGGTGTTGCGGTCGGGCTACTTCGCCGCGGCCGAGGAGCACGACGGGGAGCATCCCGCGCCGACTGCCGCGGACATCGAGGCCGCGAAGGCTGCGGTAAGCGCCTTCAGTGCGTCGCTGAGCGCCCGGAAGGCCGCACCCCGCCGGATGGTCCGCAAGACCACCAGTAGCGCGGGAAACAGCGACCTGGAGCGGATCGTGGCCCGTGAGGTGGCTGCGGCGACGGCGCACATCGATCGGCGCACCCGAGAGCTTCAGGCAGATCTGGCGGCGGCCCGCGCCCAGGTTGCGGCCGACCGTGCCGCGAACCCTTCGGCGCAGGTCATGACCAAGGAGTCAAGCGGCATGCTGCTCAAGTCCGCGCCCGCCGAGGCCGGCCGGTACCGGCGCCTGGCCGACGAGGTGACCGACCCCGCGGCCCGTCGCGGATACCTCGCCCTGGCCGAGCAGGCCGAAGGGGGTGTCCAGTGACGACCACTGAAGCCACCCCGGAGGCCCGGATCGAGCAGCGGTCGGCGCAGTTGGCCCGCATTGACGCGCGCTGTGAGGAGATCTCGCAGGCGTTGGGCGCCCTGGAGGAGCACTTCACCGCGGCGATCGCGGCGGGGGAGAGCACCACCGACCTGTCGGGACAGCGGCGGGAACTGCTCGACGAGGCGGCCGATCTGGACCGGGCCACTGTCGAGGTGCGCCGCCACCTCGACGCCGCGCAGGCCGAGATCACCGAGCGGGAGACCCGCGCCCGCCTGGCCGAGGTCCGCGCCCAGCTCGACGAGCACACCGCCCAAGCGCACACCCGGGCCGAGACCCTCGGCGAACGGCTGGAAGGGTTCGTAGCGGCCCTGGTCGACGCGGCCCGTGCCGCGGTCGAGGCGGTGGCCGAGGTCGACGACGACGAACGGGAGGTTGCCCGCCTGCTGGGCCTGGAACAGTCCCTCGCCGAGCAGGTGGGGGAGCAGCCCCGGCAGCGTCTCCCAGAGCCGCGCGTCACCGGCTACTCGTTCGGTCAGCCGATCCTCGAACAGGACGGCTACCGCACCGGCATCCCGGAACGGGTCGTCGCCGAGCCCCGGGTGCTCGCGTTGTCCCGGAAGGGACCGACCGAAGCGCTGCGGGCGCTCGCCGAGGCCGCTGAACGGCACCTGCCCACCATCCACCACCTGTACTTCAGCTGAGGAGCAACCCACTATGAGCAGCATTCACCACACCGCCCACACCCTCGGCCGCGGTTTCCGCATCGAGTCTCTGCCCGGCCGCCTGGTTCTCGACCGTGATCCCCGTACCGGGCAGTCACACACCCTCACCAGCGCCGGGCAGCTCGCCGTCCTCGACGCGGTGAACGGCTACATCGACAGCCTCGACGCCGAGCAGCTCGCCCGGATCGAACTGCTCGCCCACCATCCCGACAGCGCCTTGGTGCACGTCGACGCCCACGGCGCGAAGGTCGCGACCGTGCCGCACGATGAGGAACGGCTCGCCGCCGCCCTGGCCGAGGTGGTGAAGGCACGCGGCATGACCGAGGACGCGCCGTAACCGACAGACGACGAAGGCCCCGCACCAGCACGGTGCGGGGCCTTTTCGCATGTGATCGCTGATCAAGTGACCGTGTTTTCTGTCCTCTTGACCAGCGGCGTTACGAGTCCATCTCACGTGATCTCACGGGATCGAGGCTGCGCAGGCGCGATCACGGGTCGGTCGAGCCGGTCGGCGGCGGCCGTGAGCTGGGTGGCGAGTTCGGCGAGGATCGATCCGAGTTCGCGGAGCTCGTCGGCGGGGAGCTGCCCGTGGTCCTGCTGGTGTTGGAGGATGCGTTGCACCGCTCGCCCGAGGCCGGTGTTGACCGTGGCCAGGTGGCCGAGCAGTTCGTACTCTTCGCGCGTCGTCATCGTTGGGTGCTCCGGCATGGCCGTCATAGCTGGTCAGGATACGGAGCACTGCGGTGCACTGCATAGCACTGCGACGCTTTCGTATGGTTTGCGCAGGTCAGGGGCTGGTTACGTTCCCCGCCGTGACCAAGGTGGCAGCGTTCGAGCCGGACCCGGACAGCCCGGTCTACGTCTATGCCCAGGTTGCGGAGCATGTGGCCGCGAGGATCGCCGCGGGCGAGCTGCCGCCCGGTGCGCGCCTGCCGAACGAGCGGGACATGGCCGCCGAGTACGGGGTATCGGTGGCGACGGTGCGCCGTGCCGTCGCCGAGTTGCGTGATCGGGGCGTGGTGCAGACGGTGCCGGTCAAGGGCACGTTCGTCACCAAGCGCTAGCGGACAGCGAAAGGCCCCCGACCTGTGAGAGGTCGAGGGCCTTCGGTTCACGCGGTCAGCGACACACCCATTCGCTGCTGCCGCCATCCGCCCGGTTGGCTGCGTCCCACAGCGCGTCCGGGTCGTAGGGCGTGTTACTGGGCTTGATGGTGTCGTCGAGGGACTTGGAGAGCTTCTTGGCCGCGACAGGGCCGTGCTTGGCGACGAACGCCTCCGCGTCCCGCCGCTGCTTCGCAATCGCCCGGTCGTTCGCGGCCTTCTGCCGCGTCCGGTTCTGCTCCTGCTCCTGCGCCCACACCTGCGCCGGGTCCGGCTTCTTGCTGAACCAACCCATGATCTCGTTCCCTTCTCTCGGTGTTTGGTGTTCGTTGCTCGTTGTCGGTATTCCGCTACTTCTTCTCGATCCAGCCAGCGCGGAGAAGCTCCTCGGCCTCCTCGTCGCTGTCCACGGTCACCACCACGTCGTCACCGTCGATCTCCATACCCATCCCGATCACTTCCTTCCTGTCGTCAGTTCGTCGTCGCGCAGGCACAGTCCCCGCGCTTGCAATCACACCCCGGCACGCCCGCCGAGGCCGAGTGCCCACACGATCAGCCCCGCCCCTGCCGCCGGAACTCGGCGTCACGGGCAGCTTCCTCAGCCGCCCACCGCTGACGCTTCGCAGCCTCGGCCCGCTCACGCTCCAGCCGCACCCTCTCCGACCGCGCCTTCGCAGCCTCCGCAGCCTCCGCCGCCCGCTGGCGCTCCTCCACGGCCTGACGGCGACTCTCCTGGCTCACAGCCACCATCTCAGCCGACGGCCGCGTCACCCGAGCCTCCAACTTGCGCATCAAGAAACCCATCCCAGTCACTCCTCTCCGTCGATGTCGCCGGTCCAGCAGTCGTCACACGGGCCGCTCGCACCGCACTCCGTGCATCCGGCCATCAGTTGCCGCCTTCCTTTCGTCACTCTCGGTCGCTGTCTTGGTTGACCGCCTCCGGTCTGGGGAGGGACCGGCCTTCACCGTCCCGAACCCCTGTTTTCCGGGCCTCCCAGCGGGTGGCCCACCGTGACTCCCTCACCTCCCTCCGTCACCGTTTTCCCTGATCAAGCCGGGGAGGGACCCCCAGGGAGCCTGGGAGGGAGTTCTCCCTCCCATCTCGGCGACTCCCTCAGTCCTCGAACTTGTCCCCGTCGCCCTCAGCAGCCGCGTTTTCGTCACGATCCGTAAGCGCTTCCTGCACCCGGGCCGCCGACACCTTCATGTGCCCGCCGGTCTTGTACGGGGCCGCGGAGTACGGCGTCAGGAACTCCGTCAGCCGCTCGAACGTCCACCCGCGGTACTCCCGCTCGTCCAACTCGGCCAGCCGCTGCAACACCTCCTGCGTCCGCACCCGCGGCTGGCCGGCCTGCCGAAGCACCTGCTCGATGTCGGCCAGGTGATCCCGCGGCGCCCGGTCCTCGCCGTCGACAGTGGCGACCTGACCGCCCCGCAACTCCGCGCCCCGCTCGGCGATCGCGCCCAGCTCATCCGCAGTCAGGAAGTGGGTGCGCAGTGCGCCCGGCTGATCCATGAACCCGATCGTGATCAGCGTGCCCGCGTCGTTCAGCGCGGTAGTCGTCTTCGGCTTCAACCCCAACGCCGAAATGCCGTTCTCGTGCGCCTTCTCCCCGAGCACCACGTTGTTGCGGTGCTTGTCGCTGATCGCGCCACAGGCCCTGTTCGAAGTCACGGCAACCAGATCCCGCGGCAACGACTGATCCGACGGCAATGGGGTGACGAACACGAGGACGATGCCGTACTTCCGGGCCGCCGAGTAGAACCGCACCATCATGTTCACCACCGCGCGCCGGTCCTCCGCCTTGTCCTGCCGGAAGAACGCCTGGCACTCGTCGATGACCACGATCCGGGGCCGCAACCCAGGCTCTTTCGCCGCAAGTTCCCTGGTCACATACCTGGCGCCGTGCTTCGCGAGCAGCCGCCCACGGTTGGTGAGATCAGCGTGCAGCCCCTGGATGTGCTCCATGCACGCCGCGACATTGCCCTCCGTGTCGCCCTTGACCAGCATGTTCAGGCACGGAAGGAGCGGGTCGTAGTCGAAGTTCTCGGCGAACACGAACACGTCGATGTCGACCAGCGGGTCCAGCACGGCCCCGGCCAGCAGGTCCAGGACCAGCGTGGTCTTGCCCGAGCCCATCCTCCCGGCGACGGCGAGGTTGCGTTCGAACACCTCGCAGATCACCGGGTTACCGCGGGGGTCGATACCGACCGGGAACCCGGTCCAGAAGTCCGTGGTGGCCTCGGCGAGGTTCTTGAGCAGCGGATACGGCGGCACGGGCGCCCGCAGCATGCCGGGCTCCAGGCGGAACAGGCTCAACACCGTGGAGTCCTCGGTGTCCGCCTCGATGAACAACTCCTCCGGGCGGCACCCGAGGTTGTGCGCGAGCAGCTCCCTCGCCTTGCCAACAGCCGCGACCGACGCGCCCTGGGGGAGCCGCAGCTTGGCGCTGTAGCCGTTGCCGTCGATGGCGGGCACCTGCACCCACGCGCTGTCGGTGTCGCGGTTGGGCCACCCTTCCTTGATCGCCGCGTTCAGCTTCGCGATACCGATGTTCGACAGGGCCGTGACCAGCGCGTTCTGGGTGAATTCGACGTAGGCGGTGCGCTTACCGGTGCGGCGCAGGGCCTCGGGCAGCACCTGCTCGCCCAGGCGCACGCCTTCCTTCCAGCGCCGGAACCCCCACACACCGAGCCCGGCCAGCAGGAACACCCACCAGTGCAGGACACTCCAGCCCACCACGTCGCCGGTGGTGGTGATGATCGCCCCGAGAGTGTGCAGCACGTCGGTCGCGTTCCAGTGCCCGAGCCAGTGCCCGAACCCGTTCAGCACGCCCGCGACCAGCGCCACGCCGAGCGCGATGACCAGCGCTATCGCAACTTTCTTGGCCGTCTTCCAGCCCAGATCCACCCACTTGTGCAAGGTGTCCACACGCAGGTGTCGGGCGTCCAGGATCTGCTTGTTCAGCTCCGCGACCCGGTCAAGGTCGCCGGCCTCCAGGGCGCGGGCGCGGGCGGCGCGGGCGTCGACCTGGTTGCGTTCGGCCTTCTTCCGCTGCCGTTCCGCCTCGACTCCTTTGAGGATGAAGGTGGCGTGGCGGCGGGCGAAGTGCATGGTCGCTTTGGTGTGGTCGTGGGTGACGACAGTGCGGACACTGCGCACCACCACCTCGCCGGTCTCCCGATACGCAGCGCGACGGGCGGCGGCTTTCTGGCGTTGGATCGCGGCGTACTGCTCGGCGGTCAGGACTTCGCCCTCCAGCGCTGGTGATGTCGTCTCCAGCTCGCCACCAGCGCGCCGCACCGGAAGCTGGCTCACCTTCGCGAGCCCGCCGCCGCGCGTCTCCTCACTCACGACTGGACCTCCTCGCTGGTGCTGCTGGAGATCCGCTGGCGATCCGCGGTCACCAGCTTCGCCAGCGCCGACGCCAGCCCCAGCACAGCGACCGGGACGCAGGCGACGAGCATCGTGATCTGCCACGGCGCCGCAGCCATGTTCGCGGCGGCCATCAGGTGGTAGGCGACCTGCGCGCCAGCGCCGATCGCCAGGCTGGAGACGCTGGAGATCTTCGCGAATCGGACAGTGCGGGGGGAGAGGGTGGCGGAGCCGAGCCAGCAGCGCAACGCGTACGCGCCGTACGCCTCGACCGACAGCGGCAGCACGATCGACGTGTTGAGCTGGAATTTGTCCACGATCCCCGGCAGGGGCGTGATCATGCCGAAACCGCACAGGCGGCCCAAACCGACCCAACCGGACCACACAGCGACCGCGGCGGCCAAACCGATGATCAACAGCGGCCACGGACGCGGCTGGCGACCGCTGGAGACCGGCTGGAGAACTGGATCACCAGCCGGGCCGGGCTGGATCTCCAGCACCTCCAGCCCATCACCAGCCGCCTCCACCGGCATCGGCACCGGCTCGGCAAACACGGGCATCTCGTCGGTGTCCGGAACGTTGTCCGACTCGGCTGGAGACCCGCTGGAGACCGCTGGAGGCTCGCTGGCGACGGCTGGAGATTCGTCGTCCTCCAGCCCCTTAGACAGCACCTCCTGCGCGCGGCGCACCTGATACTCGGACAGGCCCGTCAGGCGCATCAGCGTTGGGCGGCCGGGTGGCTGCTCTCCAGCGGCCTCCGCTTCCTTGATCACTGCGTGTACACGCTCGATGATGTCGTCGAGCTCCAGCATCGGGGTGCTCATGAGGCACCACCACGCCGCCGCCGCCGCAGACGCCGGGACCGAGCGGCCTCCTCAGCAAGGAACCGGACCGTGTCCTCCCGAACCGCGCGCAGCTCGGCCGCCGTCTGCTCCGCCGCAACCGCAGCCCGCTCCGCCGCCTCGGCCTGCCGCTCAGCGACGAGCAGTTCGGCGAGCCGCACATGCACCTCGGCGGCGGCGAGGCAGGCCTTGGTGTCCGACTGGTGGTAGTCGGCCAGCTTCAACAGGTTGATGACCTGCTCGCGGTGCTCCTGGACCGTCGCAGGGGCCGGTTGCCTGTCGAACACGTCGTCGATGGCGTTGACGTACGGGCTGGGCTGGGTCTCCCAGTACTTCGGGGCCCGGTAGTCAGTCATGACCTGATCTCCTTCTCGTTGTGGTTGGTGCGGTACTCGTGTGCGGCCCACAGCAGCGCCACCAGCCCGGCCGCGAGCAGCCACCACGGCGACACCAGCCACGCCAACACCACCGGCACCGCCACCCCCGCCAGCTCCAGCCAGTGCCAGCCCATCCACGCCGCGGTGCGCGCCGGCCACGGCGGCACGGGACGGGCCACGGGCACGAGCTCGGCGCCGGTCTGCGGCGGGGTGGTGTCGGTGGGGGTGCGGTCAGGCATAGACACGCTGCTCCTCCTCCGTGTAGCGGTGGACCGGCGCGGGGGGCGCCGCGGCTTGGCGGGTGGCGTATCGGTCGAGGCCACGGAGTGCGGCTTCGAGGCCGAGGACGAGTAGGAGCACGGGCAGGCGCACCAGGTGCAACACCAGGAACGCCAGCAACGCCAGGACGAAGCGCAGGAGCGCGGGCGCACCGTAGGCGCGCAACACCTCGAACAGGCTCACCGGGCACCCCCGGGCTGCTCGGCGAGGGCCTGCCCGTACCGCCCGCCGCTCCAGGCGTCGAGGGCCTGAATCGCGAGCCGGTAAGCGCGGGCCTCGGCCATCCAGTGATCGGCGGTCGCGGGGTACCGCTTCGCGGCCTCGATCGCGTCGTCCCGGAGCTCAAAGAGGCGAGCCTCGAACCCCACCAGTTCCTCGTGGGACATGCGTGCGGCGTTCACCGGGCCACCTCCGGGGTGGCGAGCTTCGCGGCGATGGTCAGCGCCCGCGCCAGCTCCAGCGCCTCGGCCGGGGTGAGGGTGAACTCCCGGGTGCCCTGGTCGCCGACGATCACCCGCGGCTCGATCTCCCGGTGGTGCTGCACGAGGTACACCTCGACCACGGCAGCCTCGGCCGTCACGGCCCCGGCGGCACCGTGCGAGATCTCCGGCGCCTCCAGCGTCAGCGGCATCTCGGCCGACCAAGTCGAGAAGTGGTTACGGTCCACGGGGGCCGCGTCGTCGGTGTGCTCCGCGGAGCACCAGACCGGGCAGGGCGCCGCCTGCCAGTACGGCCGGCGCTTCGGGGCGATCTCCAGGACCGCGGGCGACTGCGCAGCCGCAGCGGTGCCGATAGTGTTCGTCACGGGTCAGACCTCCAGTGTCTGATCAAGGCCCCGGCCGGTGTTCGGATCACCGCGTCCGGGGCCGTCCCGTCTCACGCACGTCTCACGGAATGCGCGAGAGGGGACGGAATTGGAGTGTCTGACCTGGACTTTCGTCGGACCGTTCGGACCCGCAACCGCACGTGCGGAACGGGTGGACGGTGATCATTCCCCTTACAAGCAAGGGGTCGCAGGTTCGAACCCTGCTGCGCCCACCGTGTTCGGTGGCCCTGGGGGCCACCTTCCCGGTGTCTCGTTTCGTTGTGGGGGCCGAGCCCCCACACCCCCACGGTGCGTGCTCGTCGCCTGGGCGGGCGCTGGGGGCGTCGGGCTTCGACCAGCATCGGTTTTGGCGTGCGGTAGCCCCTGGGGGCCACCTCGCCGGGGTTTTGTGAGGACCCATTCCTCCTTGTGGTCGAATCTTCGACCTTGACTTCCTGGTACAGCCGCCCGGAGATCACAACCGTTTCCGGCGTCATGGAACTGTTCAGGTTACCTTCGCTCACCCGATTCAGCTTCATTTCGGAAACAATCGCGCTCGTTTCCGGAAAAAATGTGGAGGGGCCGTTGCCCGAGGATGGCGACGTGTCGTCACGGCACCGTTGCGGTGCGCTGAAAAGCGAAACCCGGTCCCGGCACCGGGAAAAGGCGACGGGACCGGGTTTGCCGTCCCTGAACGGGAGGCGCCGGTTCAGCGCACGAAGAAGGTGACCGTGTCGCTGGCGTGGCGGCAGATGCCCCGCTCACTGTCGAAGTCGGCTCGCACCGTGTGCCTGCCGGGGGTGAAGATCCTGGTTCCGATGTTCGCGTGGCGGTTCCGGTCGACGCGGTCCCTGCCGAGCAGTCGGCGATCGCGCAGGTCGTAGAAGGTCACCGTGCCGCGGAAGTCGCCGCGATCGCAACGGACCCGCGCGTCGAATCGGACGAACTGTCCGCGGTGTACGTCTCTGGGGGAGTAGTTGAGGTTGATCCCGGACCCGTGCTGGACCAGGCGGCCCTCCGCGGCCACGGCCTGCGAGCCGAAGGCCAGAAGGGCGCCGAAGGTGGCCAGCAGCAGGACCAGGATTCGACGAACCTTCCGCTTTGGTGATCCTTTCATGCGGATCTCCTCCTTGTGTTTCGCGGTTTCCGGACAACTTCACTTCCTAGGGATCCGGAATCGCGACCACAAGGATTATCCGGCCGTTTCACGTGGAGTGGGCTATTTTTCTGCTCATTTTCTCCGGCGGTCGGCGAATAAACGTCTTCATCTGCCCCGGGTGAATACGGCCGGCCTCAGCGCAACCGGTCGACCTCTTCGACCAGTGTGCGGATCTCGTCGTCGGTGTTGTAGTAGTGCACCGACGCGCGCACTGGTTCCGGAAGAGAACGGGAGCTGAAGTCGTACTGCGCGGACGTGCGGCTGGTGACCGAGGTGTTGATCCTGGCCTCGCCCAGCCGTTGCTTCACCTGGGCCGAAGGCACTCCCGCGACGGTGAAGGCCACGATGCCGCACCGGCGCTTGCCGCGGTCGTGCACCGTGACCCCGGGCACCTGCCCGAGGTCGGCACGCAGCCGTTCCGCCAGTGTGGTCACCCGTTCCTCGATCGCGGGCAGCCCGATCGCCAGTGCGTAGTCGACAGCCGCGCCGAGCCCCAGGAGCAGCGCCTGGTTGCGCTCCCAGGTCTCGAACCGCTTGGCGGACGCCTCGACCTGGTAGGTCGACGGCGAGGTCCAGGTGGCCGAGTGCAGGTCGAGCATCGCCGGTTCCAGCCGCTCCCGCAGCCGTGGATGCACGTACAACAGGCCGGTGCCGCGGGGACCGCGCAGGTACTTGCGGCCGGTGCCGGTCAGCGCGTCACATCGCAGCCGCGTCACGTCGAGATCGAGCTGGCCGATCGCCTGGCAGGCATCCAGCAGGAACGGGATGCCCGCCTCCTCGGCGATCGCGCCCACCTCCTCGGCCGGGTTGACCAGGCCGCCGTGCGTGGGCACGTAGTTCATCGAGATCAGTTTCACGCGGTCGTCGATGCGGCGGGCCAGGTCGGCGACGTCGAGTTGACCGCTCTCGTCGTCGTCGACGACCTCGACGTCGGCGCCGCTCTGCAGGTAGGCGATGGCATTGCTGGCGTACTCGGACCGGCAGGTAAGGATCCGGTCGCCGGGACCGAGGCGCAGCGCGTAGAAGACGGCCTGCCAGGACCGGGTGGCGCTGTCGGTGAAGGCGATGTCGTCCTCGGCGGCACCGAGCAGGCGCGCGGTGGACGTGTACGCGGCGGAGATCCGGTCGGCGGCCGCGTCGGCCGCTTCGTACCCGCCGTGCCGGGCCTCGTCCCGCAGGTAGTCGAGCACGGTGTCTGTCACCGGGGCCGGTGGCAGCGACGAACCCGCGTTGTTGAAGTGGATCACCTCGGCGCAGCCCGGGGTTTCGTCCCGGAACCGGCGTACGTCGTCAGCTCGCATGCACCCGACACTATGGGCGCCTCCGGCCTGTCCGCCAGGGGTTTCCGGCCGCGCCCACGCGCCGGTGCCGCCACCGGGCGCCCTCCGGTCACACGGTCTTGATCACACCCCCGTCGGCCAGGTAGTCGGCTCCGGTGAGGTTGCCCGACAGCGGCGAGGCGAGGAAGGCGACCAGTGCCGCGGTCTCCTCCGGTTCCGTGAGCCGTCCCGTGGTGATCCCCATGCGGGCGGGGACGTGCGCGAGGAACTCGTCGAGGCCCATGCCCGCTTCCTCGGCGAGTTGCCCGGCGTACCCGCCGGGGTCGCCCCAGTTCTGGGTACGGGTGGGGCCGGGGCTCACGGTGAGCGCCCGCAGACCCCGGTCGCCGAACTCCTCGGCCAGCGCCTTGGTGAGGTTGTTGAGGGCGGCCTTGGCGGTGCCGTAGTCGACCGGTTTGAACGCGGCCCTGGCGCCGATCGAGGAGATGTTGATGACGACTCCGCGGCGCCGCAGCAGGCCGGGCAGCAGCGCGCGGGTGATCCGGACGGTGCTGAACAGGTTCATCTCGTAGGTGCGCTGCCAGTCGTCGTCGGTGAGTTCGAGAAAACCGCCCGCCGCCATGCTGCCGCCGGGCACCCCGCCGAAGTTGTTGACCAGGATGTCGGCGTCGCCCACGTGCCCGGCCAGCAGCGTGCCCGCGCCGGGGCCGGTGAGGTCGACCGGTACCGACGTCACACCGGGTACCGGGCAGGTACCGCGGGCGGCCGCGAACACGGTGGCGCCCTCCGCCGCCAGAGCCCGTGCGACGGCCAGTCCGATGCCCTTGCTCGCGCCGGTCACCACGGCGGTCCTCCCCGTCAGCTGAAGATCCACTTCTGGTTCTTTCTTGAACTGTAGTTACAAAATAGGGGCGTGTGAACGGTGGATTCCGGCTCGCGGAGGGTGTGGTTACAGTGCGCGCAGTGCCGTCTCGGTGAGCGCGGCGAGCCGCCGCGGATCGGGATCGGCCTTGGCCAGCACGCGGACGCCGTTGATCGTGGTCAGGAAGAACGCGGCGAGTGCGCCCGCGTCGGCGTCCGCGTCGATCTCGCCGGACCGCTGACCCTCTTCGATCGCGCCTCGGAACGCCGCCTCCTGGCGCTCGAAGGTCCGCCGCACCAGGTGGTTGATCACCTCGTCGTGCTCGGCGAATTCGATGGCTGTGTTGGTCATCAGGCAGCCGCGGCGGTCTTCCCTCGCCGCCGTGACGACGAGATCGAGTGCGGCCCGCAGCCGCTCGCGTGCCGGGCCCGGCCCGTCCAGCAGCTCGATCAGGCGGACGGTGACCTGCTCGTGGTACCGGCGCAGCGCGAGTTCGAACAGCTCGTGCTTGCTGTGGAACGCGTTGTAGAGGCTGCCCCGCCCGATACCGAGCGCGTCGACCAGTTGCTGGGGGGTGGTGCCCGCGTAGCCGTGGGCCCAGAACACCTCCATCGCGCCGGCGACGGCCTGGTCGGGGTCGAAGGACTTGCCGCGTGCCATGCCCGAACCCTAGCTAATTCTGTAACCAGAGGTCAAATAAAGCCGGTGCGGCACGCCTGCGCGAAACCGCGAGTGAGGGAAGCTAGGCTGGCTCCTCAGCCGGTAGGTACCGCTCAGGGGAGGTTTTCGCTGGTGTCGAACGATTCCTTCGTCCACCTACATGTGCACACCGAGTACTCGATGCTCGACGGTGCGGCGAAGATCGCCCCGCTGTTCGCCGAGGCGAAGCGGCTGGAGATGCCCGCGGTGGGGATGACCGACCACGGCAACATGTACGGCGCGGACGAGTTCTACCAGCAGGCGAAGAAGGCGGGGCTGAAGCCGATCATCGGCATCGAGGCCTACCTCGCGCCGGAGAGCCGGTTCCACAAGAAGCCGGTGTTCTGGGGGCAGACCAACCAGCGCGGCGCCGACGAGTTCGGCGAGGGCGGCGACGTCTCCGGCGGCGGTGCCTACACCCACATGACGATGCTCGCCGAAAACGCAACCGGTCTGCGCAACCTGTTCAGGCTTTCCTCCCTGGCCAGCACCCAGGGCTACTACCGCAAGCCCCGCATGGACCGCGAGCTGGTCTCGGAGTTCCACGAGGGCATCATCGCCACCACCGGCTGCCCCTCCGGCGAGGTGCAGACCCGGTTGCGGCTGGGGCAGAAGGGCGAGGCGCTGCAGGCCGCCTCCGACTACAAGGACATCTTCGGCGCGGACAACTTCTTCCTCGAGCTGATGGACCACGGGCTGCCGATCGAGCGCTCGGTCCGCGAGGGGCTGCTCGAAATCGGCCGCCAGCTGAACCTGAAGCCGTTGGCCACCAACGACTCCCACTACGTCACCCAGGGCCAGGCCGATTCGCACGCGGCGCTGCTGTGCGTGCAGTCGGGCAAGACGCTCAACGACCCCAACCGGTTCAAGTTCGACGGCGACGGCTACTACCTCAAGTCCGCGCAGGAGATGCGCGCCTACTGGGACCTCGAGGTCCCCGGCGCGGCGGATTCGACGCTGCTGATCGCCGAGCGGGTGCAGCCCTACGACGACGTCTACACCCACAAGGACCGGATGCCGGTCTTCCAGGTCCCCGAGGGGTACGACGAAGCCAGCTGGCTGCGGGCCGAGGTCGCCCGCGGCATGAAGTGGCGGTTCCCGCAGGGCGCGCCCGAGGGCTACGACGAGCGCATCGAGAAGGAACTCGAAGTCATCATCGGGAAGGGGTTCCCCGCCTACTTCCTCGTCGTCGCCGACCTGATCAACCACGCGCGCAGCGTGGGCATCCGGGTGGGGCCCGGGCGTGGTTCGGCCGCCGGTTCGCTGGTGGCCTACGTGCTGGGCATCACGAACCTGGACCCGATCCCGCAGAAGCTGCTGTTCGAGCGGTTCCTCAACCCCGAGCGCGTGTCGATGCCCGACATCGACATCGACTTCGACGACCGCAGGCGCGGCGAAATGGTGCGCTACGCCACCGAGAAGTACGGCGCCGACCGCGTCGCCCAGGTGATCACCTTCGGCACCATCAAGACCAAGGCCGCGATCAAGGACTCCGCGCGGGTCCACTTCGGCCAGCCCGGGTACGCCATCGCCGACAAGATCTCGAAGGCGCTGCCGCCGCCGATCATGGCCAAGGACATCCCGCTGTCCGGCATCGTCGACCCGCAGCACGAGCGCTACGGCGAAGCCGCCGAGGTGCGCACGCTGGTCGAGACCGACGAAGAGGTCAAGACGATCTTCGAGACGGCGCGCGGGCTCGAAGGGCTGATCCGCAACGCCGGTGTGCACGCCTGTGCGGTGATCATGTCCAGCGAGCCGCTGATGGACGCGATCCCGCTGTGGATGCGCGACGACGGCTCGATCATCACCGGCTGGGACTACCCGTCGTGCGAAGCCATCGGCCTGTTGAAGATGGACTTCCTCGGCCTGCGCAACCTCACCGTCATCGGCGACGCGATCGACAACATCAAGTCCAACCGGGGCGAGGAGGTCGATCTCGACACCCTCGGCGTCGACGACCCCGAGACCTACAAGCTGCTCAGCCGCGGTGACACGCTCGGCGTGTTCCAGCTGGACGGCGGGCCGATGCGCGACCTGCTGCGCCGCATGCAGCCGACCCTGTTCGACGACATCGTCGCGGTCGGCGCGCTGTACCGCCCCGGCCCGATGGGCATGAACGCCCACAACGACTACGCCGACCGCAAGAACGGGCGGCAGCAGGTCAAGCCGATCCACCCGGAACTGGAAGAACCCCTGAAGGAGATCCTGGCCGACACCTACGGCCTGATCGTCTATCAGGAACAGATCATGCACATCGCCCAGAAGGTCGCCGGCTACACCATGGGCCGAGCGGATGTGCTGCGCCGGGCGATGGGCAAGAAGAAGAAGGAGGTCCTCGACAAGGAGTTCGAGGGCTTCCACGCCGGGATGCGGGCCAACGGCTTCTCCGACGAGGCGATCAAGGCCCTGTGGGACACGATCCTCCCGTTCGCCGGGTACGCGTTCAACAAGAGCCACGCGGCCGCCTACGGCCTGGTCTCGTACTGGACGGCCTACCTCAAGGCGAACTACCCCGCCGAGTACATGGCGGCCCTGCTCACCTCGGTCGGTGACAACAAGGACAAGTCCGCGGTCTACCTGTCCGAATGCCGCAGGCTCGGCATCAAGGTGCTGCCGCCGGACGTCAACGAGTCCGGCCAGCGCTTCGCCGCCGTCGGCGACGCCATCCGTTTCGGTCTCGGCGCGGTGCGCAACGTCGGTGCCAACGTGGTCGAGTCGATCATCAAGACGCGGGGGGAGAAGGGCAAGTACTCCTCCTTCACCGATTTCCTCGACAAGTCCGAACTCGTCGTCTGCAACAAGCGGGTCATCGAATCGCTGATCAAGGCGGGCGCGTTCGACTCGCTCGGCAACACACGGCTGTCCATGATCGGGGTCCACGAGGACGCGGTCGAAGCGGTGGTGCCGCTCAAGCGCCAGGAGGCGATGGGCCAGTTCGACCTGTTCGGCTCGGCGGGTGACGAAGAAGGCGATGCCGCGTCCTCGTCGTCCTCGTCCCCGCTGGCGCACCTGAAGTTCAACGACGAGGAATGGCCCCGCAAGCAGCTGCTGTCCTACGAGCGGGAAATGCTGGGCCTCTACGTGTCGGCCCATCCGCTCGACGGTGCCGAACGGATCCTGCGCAAACACGCTCCCCGCCCCATCGCCGCGATTCTCGACAACCCGCCCAAGGAAGGCGAACTGATCGTCTCCGGCCTGATCACCTCGCTGGAACGACGGGTGAACAAGAAGGGCGAGCCGTGGGCCATCTGCACGGTGGAGGACATGGACGCCGCGCTGGAGGTGCTGTTCTTCCCCAAGTCCTACGCGATGTTCTCCGCGGACCTCGTCGAGGACAACGCCGTCCTGGTGAAGGGCAGGGTCAACTGGCGTGAGGACAAGATGTCCGTCTTCGGTGGCGGACTGGTACCCCTCGACCTGTCCGAAGCGGGCAACGGTGACGAGGAACCGCCGCTGGTCCTGCACTGCACGGCCGAGAAGCTCGACAAGAGCGTGGTCGGCGAGCTCAAACAGACCCTGCTCGCGCACCGCGGGGACACCCCGGTCCGGTTGAAGCTGATCGGCAGGCGGCGGGAAACCGTGTTCGCGCTCTACGACTACCCGGTCAAGGTGACTTCGATGCTGATGGGCGAGCTGAAGGGGATCCCGGGGATCACCGCGGGCACCTGAGCAATGCTTGCGGACGCTAAGCGAGTCACCATGGAGTGGTGACAGCGTTCCAAGGGAAGTCCCCTGGCCGATCCCGCGGCGAAGAGGATCCCCGGCGGTGGAAGGCGCTGGCGGTCACGCTGGCCGCCGGTTTCATGAGCCTGCTCGATGTCAGCATCGTCAACGTCGCGCTGCCTTCGATCCAGCGTGGTATCGGCGCCGACGCCGGAGCCGCGCAATGGGTGGTTTCCGGCTACGCGCTGACCTTCGGGCTGGTGCTGGTGGCAGGCGGACGGCTGGGTGACGCACTGGGGCGGCGCAAGATGTTCCTCATCGCGCTCGCCGCGTTCGTGGTCACCAGCGCGCTGGCGGGCGCCGCGCCGAGCGCGACGCTGCTGGTGTGCGCACGGCTGCTGCAGGGCGCCGCGGGCGGATTGCTGACCCCGCAGAACTCCGGGCTCATCCAGGACCTGTTCCGCGGTGCCGAACGAGGCCGTGCGTTCGGCATCTTCGGTGCCGTGGTGGGCATTTCCACCGCGGTCGGGCCGGTGCTGGGCGGGCTGATCCTGGCCGTGTTCGGGGAGGCCGAAGGCTGGCGCTGGGTGTTCTACGTCAACGTGCCGATCGGGGTGGTCACCTTCCTGCTGGCGATGCGGCTGGTGCCGGCCGGGGCGGGCCGTCGTGCCAACCTCCGGTCGGAGATCGACTTTCTCGGCATGGTGCTGCTCGGGCTCGCGGTACTGGCCGTCCTGCTGCCGCTGGTGGAGTCGGAGCAGGACGGGATGCGCCGGTTGTGGTGGCTGTTCCCGGTCGCCCTCGCGCTCGGCGGCGCCTTCGTCTGGTGGGAGCGGCACACGGTCCGCCGGGCCCGGGCACCGCTGATGGACGTCCGGTTGTTCACCTCGACCCCGGGGTACGCGTCGGGCACCGCGCTGGGGGCCACCTACTTCTGCGGGTTCGCCGGGATCTGGCTGGTGTTCGCGATCTTCTTCCAGCAGGGGCTCGGTTACTCACCGTTGCAGTCCGGTCTGTCCGTGACCCCGTTCGCGATCGGTTCGGCGGTGTCCGCGGCGCTCGGGGGGCGGCTCGTCGGCCGCCTCGGCCGGAAACTGACGGTGATCGGGCTGGTCCTGGTGATCATCGGGCTGGGCGTGATCGTGGCGCTCATCCGGCTGGTGCCGCCCGCCGATCTCGGGCCGGCCCTGATCGCGCCGCTTCTGGTGGCCGGGGTCGGGGGCGGGATGGTCATCGCGCCGAACACGACGCTGACGCTGGAGTGTGTGCCGATCAGCATGGCCGGGGTCGCCGGTGGTGCGCTGCAGACCGGGCAGCGGATCGGCACCGCGATCGGCACCGCCGTGCTGGCGGGGGTGCTGCGCGCGGTCGTCGCCTCGCCCCACGGTGACTACCCGTCGGGCCTTGCGATCGCGATGCTCTGCGCGGAGGGATTCATCCTGGTCGCGCTCGTGCTGGGCATCTGGGAACTGTTTGTGCGGCGAGTACGGGGCTCGACCAATCGGCCACCTAGCGTAATATTTGCTGCTCCATCTGAGTGATGGTGACGGTGAGGTGCTAGCCCAACTGGCCGCTACCCGGTAAACCTTGTTTCGCCTTCACCAGGAGGAATTCGCTACACATCGTGGCGGTCCGGCTGGCGGTCCGGGGATGGGGCCACCAGCGGGCGAAGCGGCCCCCGTGCCCGATCCGTCCGGTTCGGCGAGGCCCGCTCATTTCCCATGCGACCGTCGGCGTCCGCGGGGGACCGTGCGGCGGCGCGGCGAAGGCATCCGCCTGGGTGGGCCCGGACGAGGGGGAGCCGGGCTCACTCGGGTGTTCTCTCCGGAAAACCGCAGGCCGCCCCACTGGTGGGAATTTGTTTCCCCTTCGTTTTCTTTGTTAAGCCGTTTCAGTCGCGACCGATTTCCTTGATCGTTTTTCCGTCGTTTAGGCTGCTGCTCCCAGGATTGGGAGTGATCATGACGAGTGTGACCGGTCTTGCCGAAGGCAAAAGGAAAAACCCGGACGACGACGACGTTTCCGTCACGTCGGACACGATCGAAATCGTCCCGCCGCCCCCCGTGTTCGTCGACCCCTCCGGACGTCGCCGCCGCCTGTTCCGCCGCGCTGCGATGATCGGAATCGCACTGGTCGCCGGCTACGTGGTGGTCCTCGTCGCGGCCCTGCTCGGCGCTCCGGTGCCTTCGTCGGTCCTGCTGCCCATCCCCGGCGCGCAGGCCCCGGCCACCACGACCACGGAGCCCGAAACGACCACCTCCTCCGTGCCGCCAGCGCCGGACCAGCAGGCCCCGGCGGTGTCCGATACCGCGCACCCCGGCGGAAGCACGGCCGCCGCCGGGATCGCGACCGGCTCCGCCGCGGGTCTCACCGCTGGCCCCACCGCCGCCGGTCAGCCCGCCCCGGTCGTCACCACCACCGCCGGCACCACGGTCACTCGTAACACCCACGCGCCGTCCGTGCCGCCCGGAAAGGTGAGCACCACCAGCATGTCCGGACGCCACCCGTGACGCGACACCGGCAGTCCGGCCCGCTCCGGGCGCACTGGCTGCTGCTGGGCACGACCATGTTCTTCGCGGCCCTGCTGCTCGGCCTCAACGCGCTCCTGCTCGGGGAGTTCCACACCGACGAGACCGCCGCCGCCGGGCCCTCCGGCACGGTGCCCGCCGCCGTTTCCTCTGGCGGCGCGATGATCGACGCGCGCGGCAGCACGCCCGTCGCGCTGCGGCCGCCCGCGAAGACGATCTCCCTCACCTTCGACGACGGACCCGACCCCGAGTGGACCCCGGCCGTACTGGCGGTGCTCGCCCGCTACCAGGTGCACGCGACGTTCTTCGAGACCGGTGCGCAGGTGGCCCAGCACCCCGACCTGGTGCGCCAGGTACTCGCGGCCGGCCACGAGATCGGCAACCACACCACCAGCCACGCCGACCTCGGCCAGGTCGGCACGCTGCGGCAGAACCTCGAACTCAAGGCCACCGACCTCGCCTTCGCCGATGCGGTGGGGCTCGTACCGTCCCTGGTCCGCCCGCCGTATTCGGCCACTCCCGAATCCCTCGACGACCGCTCGTGGGCCGCCATCCAGCACGCCGCCGCAGGCGGCAAACTGATCGTCCTCTCCGACCTGGACTCCGAGGACTGGCGCCGCCCCGGCGTGGACGGCATCGTCGCCAACGCCACTCCGCGCGACGATCGCGGTGCCGTCGTGCTGATGCACGACGCCGGCGGCGACCGCTCCCAGACCGTCGCCGCGCTGGACCGGCTGATCCCCCGCCTGCAGGCTCAGGGCTGGCGGTTCGACACGGTCGGCCACGCGCTGGCGCTCAACGGCGCGGAGGCTCCCGCCGACCTGCGCTCCCGCGTGGCGGGCTGGTTGTTCACCTTCGCCGCCCACCTCGCCGTGTTCGCCGCGAAGGCACTCGGCGTGCTGATGGTCGCCTCCGCGGTGCTCGCGGTCGGCCGCACGATCCTGGTCCTGGTCACCACCGCGATGCACCTGCGGCGGCGCCCGCCCCGCCGCCGTCCCAGCCGCGACCCGGTGACCGTGATCGTGCCCGCCTACAACGAGGAAGCGGGAATCGCGAGCACGATCGAGTCCGTGCTGGCGTCGCGGCATCCCGTCGAGGTGCTCGTCATCGACGACGGATCCACCGACCGCACCGCAGAGATCGCCGAACAGTACGTCTCGTCACGAGTACGGCTGATCCGGCAGGTCAACGCGGGCAAGTCCGCCGCGCTCAACACCGGCCTGCACGCCGCCCGCACCGAACTGGTGGTCATGGTGGACGGCGACACGGTGCTCGAACCGCAGGCCGTGGGCGCCATCGTCGGTCCCTTCGCCGACCCCGGGGTGGGCGCGGTGTCCGGCAACGCCAAGGTCGCCAACCGGGACGGCATTCTCGGGAAGTGGCAGCACATCGAGTACGTCATCGGGTTCAACCTGGACCGCCGGATGTACGACGTGCTCGAATGCATGCCCACCGTGCCCGGGGCGATCGGCGCCTTCCGCCGGTCCGCCGTGCTGCGCTGCGGCGGTGTTCCGCTGGACACCCTCGCCGAGGACACCGACCTGACCATGGCGATGGAACGCGACGGCTGGCGAGTGGTGTACGAGCCGCGGGCCGTGGCGTGGACGGAGGCGCCGTCGACACTGGGGCAGCTGTGGAAACAGCGGTACCGCTGGTGCTACGGCACGTTGCAGGCGGTGTGGAAGCACCGCCGCGCCATGCTGGAACGGGGCCAGGGCGGGCGGCTGGGCCGCCGCGGCCTGCCGTACCTGCTGCTGTTCCAGGTGCTGCTGCCGGTGCTCGCCCCCTTCGTCGACGTGGCCGCGGTGTTCGGCGCGTTCACCGAGCAGTGGCCGGTCATGCTGGGTTACTGGCTGGTGTTCCTGCTGATGCAGGCCATCCCCGGGGTGATCGCCTTCCGGCTCGACGGGGAATCGGTGCGGCCGCTGTGGCTGCTGGCGCTCCAGCAGTTCGTCTACCGGCAGCTGATGTACCTGGTGGTGGTGCAGTCGGTGGTCACGGCGGTGGCCGGGGCGCGGCTGCCGTGGCAGAAACTGCACCGGCGCGGCATCGGGACCGTCACCGGCGGTCCGGGCGGTCCGGGCGGTCCGGGTGCGCCGTCAGAGCAGGGCCGGGAGGAGCTTTCCGAGCGGACCGTGGAGCACCGCTTCGGCGACGCCGTCGTAGGGGGTTTCCGAGGCGTTGCACATGATGATCCGCGCTCCCGCCGAGGCGGCGATCCCCACCAGCCCGGCCGCCGGTTGTACCGTCAGTGAACTGCCAGCCGCGAGCAGGACGTCGCAGGTCAGGGCGGCGACCCTGGCGCGGTAGAGCACCCGGTCGTCCAGCGGCTGGCCGAAGGAGATGGTCGCGGACTTGAGGATGCCCCCGCAGCGCTGGCACGGCGGATCGCTTTCCCCGTTGCGGACCCGGTCCAGCGTCTCCTGCATGGGGCGCCGGTCACCGCAGGTCAGGCACACGCTCTCGTAGAGCGTGCCGTGCAGTTCGATCACCCGGTCCGGGGCCGAGCCCGCCTTCTGGTGCAGTCCGTCGATGTTCTGCGTGACGATCGCGCCCAGCCGCCCGGCTCGTTCGAGCGCGACCAGCGCGAGGTGGGCGGGATTCGGCTGGGCGTGCCAGGCGGGATGCTCGAGGCGGCCGAGCCAGGACTGCTCGCGCACCAGCTTGTCGGTGATGTAGTGGCGGATGTCCGCGAGCTTCTCCGCGGCCGGGTTCTTCGTCCATACCCCCTCGGGGCCGCGGAAATCGGGGATGCCGGAGTCGGTGGAGATGCCCGCTCCGGTCAGCGCCACCATCCGCTCGGCGCCGTGGACCAGTTCCCTGGCGCGCTGCAGGACGTCCATACCTCCATCATGCGCGCGGCGGAGCCGTGTCGGGTGCCGTGAAGGGTCTTCACGGTCGATTCGACTGTGAAGCCCCTTCACGGCTCGCCCCAGCCCTAATCGCCGGAGTCCGTCACGGCAGGCAGGGCCAGTGCTCCGGGCGTCAGTGCAGGGCGCTGCCCTTCTGCCACTGGTCCCAGCTCAGCGACCAGTCGCCGTAGAGGTCCCACACGGGCAGTGCCGGGCCGCCGGAGTTGGTCACCTCGACCACGTCGCCGAGACCGAGGTTGTTGAAGAACCACTGGGCGTTGGCGTCGTTGAGGTTGACGCAGCCGTGCGAGACGTTGCTGTTGCCCTGCGCGCTGACGCTGTTCGGATTCTCGTGCACGAACTCACCGTCGTTGGAGATCCGTTCCGACCACTTCTCCTCCGAGCGGTACGCGCCAGGCTGCCCCGGGCAGAGGCCGTAGGTGCACGAATCCATGATGTAGCTCTCGGCCTTGAACGAGATGACGTGCGGTCCCACGTGGGTCGGGGTGGCGTCCTTACCCAGTGAAATGAGCATCGACTTCACCATCTGGCCGTTGTGGAAAATCTGCATCTGGTCGGTGTTGCCATCGGCCTTGGCGATCCAGGAATCGTGCACGTGATAGGTCTCGGTGCGATCCTCGGCGCCGTAGACACCGTTTCCGAAATCGACGCCGTAAATCTTCGCGGACACCGTGAGCGTGGTTCCGGCCTGCCAGTACACCTTAGGCCGGTAATGCACGTTCTTGTCGTCGATCCAGTACCAGCCGCCTTCCTGCGGCGGGTTCGACGTGACCGACAACTGCTTTTCCACGTCGGCCTTGTTCTTGACCGGGTAGCTGAACTGGAACACGATCGGCTGCCCGACGCCCACCCCGGTCTGCGCCACGCTCGAGGGCGCCGGGATCAGGTTGGGGTTGGCCTGCTTGGCCGGGCTGAGCGTGGTGATCTTGCCCTGTTGTTCGACGGTCTTGCCCGAGCCGTCCGCGGCGTGCGCGTCGACGGTGTAGGTCGCGCCGTAACCCAGGACGTCCTTGGAGGTCCAGGTGGTCTTGTCCGCCGAGAGCGTGCCCTGCACCTTGGTGCCCTTGGCGGCGTTGGTCACGGTCACGTCGGTGAGCGTGCCGTTGGCGGCCTTGACCACGATCGGCGTGACGGGGCTGATGTTGCTCGCGTCGGCGGCCGGGGTGATCGACACGCTCACCGGGGCGGCCGCGGCCGACGGGCCCCCGCCACCGTTCGTGCCGTTGGCGGAGTTGCCGCCGGAATCGCCCGAACTGCAGGCGGAGAGCGCGAGCGCGGTCGCCAGCAACCCGGCGAGGGCGCCGGAACGCGCTCTACCGGAAGAAAGTAAAGACTTCTTGAACAACATGTCGTCTCTTCGGGGGTCTGGAAGGAGGAGGCCTGAGGGTCAAAGCTACCGCTATCAGACAGACGCCCTCTGACCCGGTTTGTTGCACGGCAGTGGGCCGCGTCACTTGGCCCGGGCGGCTTCAGGAAATCTTTACACCGGGCGCGCCGTAAAGTCCCGGGCCGTCCACGACGAGCGTTTCCAGATAGCGCCGCGCCGCCTCGTGGGCGCCGTTCGCCAGTTCGTCCGTGTGACGGAAATCCAGCGGGCTCATCGGCAGTGCCGCGGGGCCGGGCAGGTAGACCACCGGCACCTCCGCGGCGGCGATCGGGGCCTCCAGTACCGCCTGGTTCCGCATGCTGATCATCACCGTGTACATCAGGACTTCGGCGAAGGTGCGCGGGGGAGCCGGATTCTGCCCGGGGAACGCGCAGTCGAGCACGACCAGGGACCGGGCGCCCATGGCCAGTGCCTGGCGCATCGGCACGTTGGCGACGAGTCCGCCGTCGTAGTGCAGATCGCCGTCTCGCGCCACGGCCGGGTAGATGCCCGGGATGGCGGCGCTGGCGAGCAGTGTGGGCAGCAGCGGGCCGGAGCGGGTGAGCCGGGGTTCGGCGGTGTCGATGTCCGTGGTGACCACACCCAGGGGCAGGGCCAGGTCCTCGAAGGTGGTGGTGGCGCCGAGGTGGGCGGCGATCACCGTGGCGAGGCCCGTGTTGGGGAACAGGTGTGTCTTGCCGCGCTGCAGTGTGCGGATCTGGCTGAGCAGACCGCCGGGGAACACGGTTTGCCGGGTCAGTTGTGCCCAGGTAGCCCGCAGGGTTTCGGGCGCGCCTTCCGGGTCGCGGGCCAGTAGCGCGCCGTTGAGCGAGCCGACGGAGGTGCCTGCCACCAGGTCCGGCCGGATACCGGTTTCGCGGAGCGCGCGCAGCATGCCCACCTGCATGGCGCCGAGGCTGCCGCCGCCTCCGAGCACGAACCCGACCGGCCGGGGAAGCGTGAGCTCGGGCATGGACCTGCCTTTCGGGAACGGGAGAGGTGTGCGTGAAAAGGGCTCGAATGTCCGGTCTCGGCGCCGTAGGGTTCCCGATCATCATGACACCCGCGATCTCGCTTCCCGCTCTCGAGAGCGACAGCACCGCGCTTCACCTGGCGCGCCTTCGCGCCCGGGGCCGTTTCCGGAAAGGCTGGCTCGTCTGGCTGCCGGTGTTCGGGTTCCGTCTGCTGGTTCTCGACCCGGCCCTGGTGGACTACGTCGTGGCGAGCGGCGGGCTCGCGCTGGGCGTGGTGTGGGTGCTCCAGCGCTGGTGGCGGTACACCCGCTGGGCCGTGCGGATCGAGCCGTGGCTGGCCGCCGGTCCGTGGCGCGAGGTGCCCGCCACCCTGGCCGGTCGGCGGGTGGTCGCCGGTGGCACGGTGTACGCGCTGCGCGGCGCCCCGGCGGAGGTGCGCCGGGTGATCGGCAGGACCGGCCGGGTCTGGCTGGCGGGCGACGCGACCGTGGCGGCCGTCCGGATCGACGGGTCGGGTCGTC
Organism: Amycolatopsis cynarae; assembly: GCF_026802195.1. NCBI lineage: Bacteria > Bacillati > Actinomycetota > Actinomycetes > Pseudonocardiales > Pseudonocardiaceae > Amycolatopsis > Amycolatopsis cynarae. The sequence continues at coordinate 1,120,149 of NZ_CP113836.1, forward strand.
CGTGGCCCGCCGTCCGGCGGAGCCGGGCGGGTGTGCCGGTGTCGCCGCCGGACATCGACCACCTCTGGCGGGAGCGGCGGGGATACCGGGTGCTGACCGGGTTGTCCCTGGTGCTGGCCGCGGCGTTCCTGGCGCTCGTCGTGGGCACGGTGATCGAGCCTCCGGAGTCCGGTGAGCTCGGGGATGCCCTGTTCCTGTACGCGCTGGTGCTGGTGCCCTGGACGGTCGTGGGGTACCGGAGGCGGCGGTTCCGGCGCCGGATCCGGCGGTACGCGGGTGAGTGGCGGACGATCACGGCCGCGGTGGCCGACGTCGACTTCACCGGGGGTGGACCGCGATTCGTGCCGGGGTGGGCGGTGCTGCCCGGCGGGCTCCCGGTCCGTTTCGTCATCAGGAAGTGTCCGCTGGACCTTTACGCCCACATCTGGTTTCACCGGAAGCTCGCGGTTCAGGGCGGGCCCCGGGACGACGAGGTGCTCGTGGGGATACCCGGGTTTCCCGTCGCCGCCGCCGCGTTCTTGTTCCCGCGAAAGGGCACCCGGCCTCTAGCGGTCGAGCAGGACGCGTGAGCGCAAATTGCCGCTTCCGCCTGCCGGGGACTTTTGTCTTCGCTACCGATGGGTAACACTCGTCACAAAGCCTTGACGGCGAGTGGAGGAGGTGCCTGGTGGCTGTTCCAACCAAGGTGACGGAGAAGGAGGCCCGTGCCCTGGCCGAGGAGTCCAGGGAAACGGACTGGCACAAGCCGTCGTTCGCGAAGGAGCTCTACCTGGGCCGGTTCCGGCTGGACCTGATCCATCCGTACCCCAGTCCCACCCCGGAGGCCGCCGCGAAGGCGGAGAAGTTCCTCGCCGCGCTGCGGGAGTACTGCGCCACGCTGGACGGCGCCGTCATCGAGCGTGACGCGCGGATCCCCGACGAGTACGTGAAAGGGCTCGCCGGGCTCGGCTGCTTCGGCATCAAGATCCCCGAGGAGTACGGCGGGCTGGGGCTCACCCAGGTCGCCTACAACCGCGCGCTGATGCTGGTCGGCTCGGTCCACCCGACGCTGGGCGTGCTGTTGTCGGCCCACCAGTCGATCGGCGTGCCGGAACCGCTGAAGCTGGCCGGTACCCCCGAGCAGAAGGCCAGGTTCCTGCCCCGGTGCGCGAAGGGCGCGGTCACCGCGTTCCTGCTCACCGAACCGGATGTGGGCTCCGACCCGGCGCGACTGGCCACCGCGGCCGTGCCGACCGAGGACGGCGAAGCCTACGAACTCGACGGTGTGAAGCTGTGGACCACCAACGGCGTGGTCGCCGAACTGGTGGTCGTGATGGCCAGGGTGCCGAAGTCGGAGGGCCATCGCGGTGGGGTGACCGCGTTCATCGTGGAGATGGACAGCCCGGGGATCACCGTCGAGCGGCGGAACCGGTTCATGGGGCTGCGGGGCATCGAGAACGGGGTCACCCGGTTCCACCGGGTGCGGGTGCCCAAGGAGAACGTGGTCGGCGGCGAGGGCAAGGGACTCAAGATCGCGCTGGCCACCCTGAACACGGGGCGCCTGTCGATCCCGTCGATGTGTGCCGGTGCGGGCAAGTGGAGCCTGAAGATCGCGCGCGAGTGGTCGGCCGAGCGGGTGCAGTGGGGCAAGCCGATCGCCCAGCACGCCGCGGTGGCGAACAAGATCTCGTTCATCGCCGCGACCACCTTCGCCATGGAGAGCGTGCAGGAACTGTCCGGACACATGAGCGACGAAGGCTGCAACGACATCCGCATCGAGGCCGCGCTGGCGAAACTGTGGGCGAGCGAGATGGCGGGCAAGGTCGCCGACGAGCTGATGCAGATCCGCGGCGGCCGCGGGTACGAGACAGCGGAGTCACTGGCCGCCCGGGGCGAACGCGCCGTCGGGGTCGAGCAACTGGTGCGGGACCTGCGCATCAACCGGATCTTCGAAGGCTCCACCGAGATCATGCACCTGCTCATCGCCAGGGAGGCGGTCGACGCGCACCTGTCCGTGGCCGGGGCGCTGGCCGATGCGGAGGCGGACCTGCCGTCGAAGGCGAGGGCTGCGGCGAAGGCGAGCGGGTTCTACGCGAAGTGGCTGCCGCAGCTGGCTGCGGGGAAGGGGCAGGTGCCGACCTCGTTCCGTGAGTTCGGGGTGCTCGCGCCGCACTTGCGCTACGTCGAGCGGACCGCTCGCAAACTGGCCCGGTCGACGTTCTACGGGATGGCTCGGTGGCAGGCCGGGCTGGAGAAGCGCCAGGGTTTCCTGGGGCGGATCGTGGACATCGGGGCCGAGCTGTGGGCGATGTCGGCCAGTTGCGTGCGTGCCGAAAGGGAGGACACCGGCAGCGCCCGCCAGTTGGCCGACGTGTTCTGCCGCCAGTCCCGGCTCCGCATCGAGGCGCTGTTCGAGGCGTTGTGGGACAACACCGACGACGTCGACTTCGCGCTCGCGCAGAGCGTGCTCGCCGGGCACCACACCTGGCTCGAAGAAGGAGTGTTCGACCCGAGTGAGGGCACGGGCCCGTGGATCGCGGACTGGCGGACCGGTGCCTCCACCGAAACCAGCGTGGCGCGGCGGATCGTGACCTGACCGGCAGCCCCGGAAGTTCGGGCGAGCCGTGAAGGGCCCCTTTACAGTCGAATCGACCATGAAGGGGCCCTTTCACGGCCAACCCCCGGCCACGGCACCGGCCCGGGGGTCAGTGAGTGGAGTCCCGGACGGATTCCTCGGCCAGGGCGAGCGCCTTCTTCCGCTTCCACAGGAGCAGGAGGAACACCCCCGCCGCGGCCAGCACGCCGACCACGATCAGCCCGCCCGTGCTCAGCACGCTCTCGATCTTCTTGGCGGCCTCGCCGAGGGCGACGCCGAGGCTGATGTGCAGCGCCGACCAGCACAGCGCGCCGGCGGCCGCGGCGGGCAGGAACCGGCGGAACGGCAGGCCCGAGGTGCCCGCCGCGGCCGGCATCAGGGTGCGGATCACCGGCAGGAACCGGGCGAAGAACACCGCGAAGGCCCCCCGGCGTTGCAGCACGCCGGTCGTCTTGTCCCAGGCGTCGACGCCGTGTTTGCGGATCAGCTTGGTCTCGCGCAGCCGCGGTCCCCAGCGGTTCCCGATGGCGTAGCCGATCGAGTCACCTAGTGTCGCGCACACCGTGACCACGGTCCACAGGATGAGGAACCGGGGCACGGTGTGCGCGGTGGTGGCCGCGATGAGCAGGCCGGACTCGCCGGGGGCCAGGAAGCCGAGACCGATGGTGCATTCGAAGAACACCAGCGCGCCGGTCGCGCCGACCAGGGCGGGCTGCGGCAGGTTCTGCAGCCAGTCGAGTACGTCGGTTACCAGCGCCACGTCGTTCCCCTGTCCGTTTTGCCGTCTTCGGTCATTTCCAACGTAGCGTGACCGGACGGTGCCGGGCTCGGGGACGATCCCGGATCCCTACCGGGTGAGCAGGCTGGTGGCCTCCTGTGCGGCGGGCCCGGCGGCGGCCAGGTGTGCGAGGTTCTCGGGCAGCGGCTCGCCACGGTGGCGCTTGGTCTGCGCGTAGAGCCGCCCCGCCCGGTACGAGGAGCGGACCAGCGGACCGGCCATCACACCGGGGAAGCCCAGCGCCTCGGCGACCCGGGCGTGCTCGACGAACTCTTCGGGCTTGACCCAGCGGTCGATCGGGTGGTGCCGCAGCGAGGGACGCAGGTACTGGGTGATGGTGAGGATCTCGCAGCCCGCGTTCAGCAGGTCGCGCATCGCGGGCTCGACCTCCTCGGGGGTTTCCCCCATGCCGAGGATCAGGTTGGACTTGGTGACGAGCCCGGCCTCGCGGGCCTTCGTGATCACTTCCAGCGACCGGGAGTAGCGGAAGCCGGGGCGGATCCGCTTGAAGATCCTCGGCACCGTCTCGACGTTGTGGGCCAGCACCTCCGGCCGTGACGAGAACACCTCGGCCAACTGGCCGGGGTCGGCGTTGAAGTCGGGGATGAGCAGTTCGACGCCGGTGCCCGGGTTGAGCTCGTGGATCTGGCGCACCGTTTCCGCGTAGAGCCAGGCACCGCCGTCGGGCAGGTCGTCGCGGGCGACGCCGGTGACGGTCGAGTAGCGCAGCCCCATGGCCTGGACGCTTTCGGCCACCCGCCGCGGTTCCTCGCGATCCAGTTCGGCGGGCTTGCCGGTGTCGATCTGGCAGAAGTCGCAGCGGCGGGTGCACTGGTCGCCGCCGATCAGGAAGGTCGCTTCACGGTCTTCCCAGCATTCGTAGATGTTGGGGCAGCCTGCCTCTTCGCAGACCGTGTGCAGCCCTTCGCGGCGCACCAGCCCCTTCAGCTCGGTGAATTCCGGGCCCATCTTGGCCCGGGTCTTGATCCACGACGGCTTCTTCTCGATCGGGGTTTCACTGTTGCGGACCTCAAGCCGCAGCAGCTTCCGACCCTCAGGCGCAACAGTCACGCGCCCAGCCTACGCCGACGGCCGCGCCCGGCGGCCGGGGCGACGCGACGCTACGCCGGGTCGGGGGTGATGCCGGTGAGCTTGGCGGTCAGCTCCCACAACGCAGTACCGGTGGCGCGGTCGAGCGCGGGGCGAAGCGGCTGGACGATGGCGGGGTGGCCCCGCATCCCGCCGAAGCGGTCCGGGCCGACGTAGTCGCCGCCGTTGACTCCGGGCGCGGTCGCCGCGTACAGCTGCGGGAGCGCGCCGGTTCGGACGTTCTGCGCGAGCAGCACGTCCCCGAGGTGGGAAGCTCCCTGGATCAGGTTCCGCAGCAGGGGATTGCGGTAGGACCGCGCCATCGCGCTGTTGAGACCGGTGGCCGTGTAGCCGGGGTGGGCCGCGGCGCTGACGATGTCGAGGCCGACCTCGCGCAGCCGCCGGTCGAGTTCGAGCGCGAACACCTGGTTGGCGAACTTGGCCTGGCTGTAGGCGGTGGCGCCGTTGTAGCGGCGGTGCTCGAAGTTCGGGTCGCCGAAGTCGATCCGGCCGCCGCGCGCGGCGAGGCTGGACAGGGTGACGACCCGGGCGGCGCTGCCGCCGCGCAGTGCGGGCATGAGCAGCCAGGTGAGCGCCGCATGGCCGAGGTGGTTGGTGCCGAACTGCAACTCGAACCCGTCGGCGGTGCGCCGGTACGGGGTGGCCATCACACCGGCGTTGTTCATCAGCAGGTCGAGCGCGTCGCCGGTGGTGGCGCGGATCTCGGCGGCGGCCTCGCGCACGGAGGCCAGGTCCGCCAGGTCGAGGCGGATCAGCTTCGGCGCGGTGTGGGCAAGGGCCGAGACCCGCCGAAGCGCCTGCTCGCCGCGCTCGGCGGAGCGGCAGGCGAGCAGGACGCGGGCGCCCTTGCGGGCCAGCGCCGCGGCGCTGTAGAGCCCCAAACCGGAGTTCGCGCCCGTGATCACCGCCGTGCGACCGGACTGGTCGGGCATGTCCGCTTCGGTCCACCTGCGCATGGCACGCATGCTAACGCGGACGGCGGTGCTTTGGGGCACCTGAAGATCAGGCGCTGGGGACGAGCATCCTCAGCAGGGCACTGACCCGGTTGCGGGGCTTGGCCGGTTCGAGCGCGGGCGCGTGCCGCAGCAGGGCGGCGAACGCGGCACCGATCTTGGTCACCTCGTCGGCCGGTTCTGCCGGACCGGCCAGACCGGCGGCCACGGCGAGCATGCGCAACTCGGCTTCGTGGCGTGCGCGGAGCGCCGGGTGGCGTGCCAGGTTCGCGTCGAGCACCTCGCGCAAGGTGGTGTGCCGCGCGACGGCCTTGCGCCAGGCGCGGGTGGCCGCGTCGACGCGGTCGGTGTCCCCGCCGAGTTCGGTGAGTTCGGTGCGGAGGTGACCGCTCAGGACCTGCGCCCACCGGTAGTGCAGTGCGAGCAGCAGTTCCTCTTCGTCGCGGAAGTACTCCCGGGCACCGGGGATCTCCGCGAACGGCAGCCGTGCCCGGGGATCACGGGCGGCTTGGCGGATTACTTCGTCGCAGATCTCGCGACGGCGGTGGAAGTCGGTCCAGCTCATGGGTCGTCCCCTCTGTCCGTGACCCTGGCCATACTCTCGGTTTGCCCCATACTGTCGGTATGGTGCCGACGGGGACAACATACCACGGGTATGTGAACGGTTGTCCGGCGTAAGCTTGTGAGCGTGGCGACAATGCGGTCCAGGCGACTCGACTATTCGGAATCCACCCGGGCGGCGCTCGTGGACAGCGCCGTGGAGCTGTTCACCAAGCGCGGTTACGCCGGAACCTCGCTGGACGAGGTCGCCAAGCGGGCAAGGGTCACGAAGGGGGCGCTGTACCACCATTTCAGTGGCAAACAAGCGCTCTTCGAAGCGGCCTTCGAAAAGCTGGAAAGCGCTGTCTTCGGCCGTCTGGAAGAAATCATGCGCGGCCCCGAGCCGCCCTGGCAGCGTGCCCTCAACGGATTGCGGGAATTCATTTCCAGTTGTCTCGATCCGTCGTACCAGCGCATCGCTCTCCACGAGGCGCCCGTGGCGATGGGCTGGGAACGCTGGCGAGAAGCCGAGGACAGGGCCAGCTTCGGGCTGATCCGCTCAAGCCTGGAAGACCTCATCGAGGCCGGTGACGTGGACCAGGTGCCGGTGGAGATCACCTCGCGGATGCTGTTCGGCGCACTGTTCGCCGCCGCCACCGAGATCGCCAGTTCCACCGATCCGAAGAAGGTCGGCGAACAAGTCGAAGGGGTGATCGTGCAACTGCTCAACCGGCTGCGCCGGACCGGCGGCGGGAACGACTGACTACTGTGGGGGCGGTGGACTTGAGGATCTTCACCGAGCCCCAGCAGGGCGCCAGTTACGACGATTTGCTCCGCGTCGCGAAAACCACTGAGGAAGCGGGTTTCGACGCGTTCTTCCGTTCCGACCACTTCCTGAAGATGGGCGGGGTCAGCGGTCTGCCCGGCCCCACCGACGCGTGGATCACTCTCGCGGCACTCGCCCGCGAGACCTCCCGGATCCGCCTGGGCACGCTGGTCACCGCCGCCACCTTCCGGCACCCGTCGGTGCTGGCGATCAGCGTGGCGCAGGTGGACCAGATGTCCGGCGGCCGGATCGACTTCGGCTTCGGCGCGGGCTGGTACGCCGACGAGCACAGCGCCTACGGCATCCCGCTGCCCGAACTGAAGGAACGCTTCGACCGCTACAGCGAGCAGCTGGAGATCATCACCGGCCTGTGGGAGACCCCCGAAGGCCGGACCTTCAGCCACGAGGGCGAGTACTACCGGCTGGAGAACGCCCCGGCGCTGCCGAAGCCGGCGCAGTCCCCCCGGCCCCCGGTGATCATCGGTGGCGGCGGCAAGAAGCGCACCCCGGCGCTGGCGGCCCGCTTCGCCGACGAGTTCAACGCGGCCTTCGCCGACGCCGCCACTGCGACCGAGCAGTTCCAGCGGGTCGCGGCCGCGGCGCAGGCGATCGGGCGGAATCCGGAGGAGATCGTCCGCTCCGCCGCCCAGGTGGTCTGCGTGGGGCGCGACGATGCCGAGGTCGCCCGGCGTGCCGAGGCGATCGGCCGTGAGGTGGACGAGCTCAAGCTCAACGGTCTCGCCGGAACTCCGGCCGAAGTGGTCGACAAGATCGGGCGCTACCGGGAGGAGTCCGGGGCCACCCGCTTCTACCTGCAGGTCCTCGATCTGAGCGACCTCGACCACCTGACGCTCATCGCCTCGGAGATCGCCCCGCAACTGGACTGACACCGGCGGCCAGCCAGCGGAGAAGTGCGGAGCGGGGGACGTTTGCTTCGAATCATTCGAAGCAAACGTCCCCCGCTCCCGGCTACTGGAGGGCGAAGGTCACGCCGGGGGCGGACGGTGCCTCGGGGCGCGGCAGCCAGCGGTCGTCGCTGACCGGGAGATCCCCGTCGAGCGCGGCGAGGACGGCATCCCGCGCCGGGGCGAGCGCCTCGGCGACGGTGACCGTGCGGCCCAGCTCGAAGGACAGCGACGTGACCCCGGCGTCCCGGATGCCGCAGGGCACGATCTTGTCGAAGGCCGACAGGTCCGCGTCGCAGTTCAGCTCGAACCCGTGCATCGTCACGCCCCGCTGGACGCGGATGCCGATCGCGGCGATCTTGCGCTCGGGGCCGCGGTCGTCGGCGGGTACCCAGACACCGCTGCGGCCCTCGACGCGACCGGTGCGCACGCCGAACTGCTCGCACACCGAGATCAACGCCTCTTCCAGCCTGCGCACGTAGTGGACCACGTCGATCGGGTCGCCCAGCTTCACGATCGGATAGCCGACCAGCTGCCCCGGCCCGTGCCAGGTGATCTTGCCGCCCCGGTCCACGTCGATCACCGGGGTGCCGTCGGCGGGCCGGTCCCCGGGTTCCGTCCGCTTGCCCGCGGTGTACACCGACGGGTGTTCCAGCAGCAGCATCGTGTCCGGGCCGGTGCCGTCGGCGCGGGCGTTGAGGTACGTCCGCTGCAGGTCCCAGGCCTGGAGGTAGTCGATGGTGCCGATGGTGCGGACGTCGACGGGTTCACGGGTCGCGCGGCAGGAAGGAGCACTCACGGTTCGCAGGCTACGCCGGGAGCGCACGTTCGTGCACCGGCCCGGGTAGGAGCCTCACCACGCTCGCGGCGGCGAGACCGATCCCCAGCACCGCCAGCACCGACCCGACGGTGTCGGTGAGCCAGTGCACCCCCAGGACCAGCCGTGTCACCGCGACCACGACGGTGGCCAGACCGAAGGCCAGCACCGCCCAGCGCGTCAGCCGGGGCGCGAACCAGACGCACAGCAGCACCGCGGCCACCCCGGTGCCCGCGATGGCGACCACGTGGCCGCTCGGGTAGGCGAACTCGGGGTAGGAACGCGGACGGGCCCGCACGAACAGCGGTTTGCCGAGCACACTGGTGAGCCGGCACAACCCGAACACCAGGGCGATCCGGGCCAGGAGGGACGCGTCACGCCGGTAACCGCGATACAGGCGCAGGAAGAGGGCCAGCACCAGGGCTATCGCGGCCACCGAAGGCACCACGATCCCCAGCAGATCGCTCAGCACCTGGGAGATCCGCCCGGGCGTCGCCCGCCACCAGCCCTGGAACGCCGAGGCCACGGCCATGTCCACGGCCGCCGGATGGCCCGCGACCGTCATGCCGAGCGCGAAGAACAGTCCCAGGCACACAGTGCCGGGCACCAGCCAGCGGATCAAAGTTCCGCCGCCAGTGCCGACTCCAGCGTCGTGTCACGGAACGGGTAGGCCGCGCGCTCCAGCACGCCGGGCACCACCCGCTGCGAGACCAGTGCCATTTCGTCGGCCATCTCGCCGAGGGCGAACCGCAGGGCGAGCGAGGGGACCCGCCACGGGGCGGGCCGGTGCAGCGCGTGCCCGAGCGCACGGGTGAACTCGGCGTTGGTGACGGGCTCCGGCCCGCACAGGTTCACCGGTCCGGACAGGGTTTCGTGCTCCACCAGGAACCGGATCGCCTCGATCTCGTCCCGCAGGCTGATCCACGGCAGGTACTGCCCGCCGTCCCCGATGCGGCCACCCAGGCCGAGCTGGAACAGGGGTTTCAGCGCGCCCAGCAGTCCGCCGCGGCCGCTGAGCACCAGTCCGGTGCGCAGGTGCACCACCCGGGCCCCGGCGCGGGCCGCCGGCTTCGTGGCCGCCTCCCACGCCACGCAGAGACCGGCGAGGAAACCCTGGCCGTGCGGCGACGATTCGTCGGTGACGGTGTCGCCGGTGTCGCCGTAGTAGCCCACGGCGGAGGCGTTGATCAGCGCCGGGATGCCGCGCTCCGCGACGATCTCGGCGAGGACCTCGGTCGGCTCGATCCTGCTGTCCAGGATCACCTGTTTGCGCGCGGCGCTCCATCGCTGGGTCAGCGGTGCGCCGCACAGGTTGATCACGGCGTCGACCCCCTCGACCGCGTGCTCGTCGATGCGCCCCGCCGGAGGATCCCACGAGTACCTGCCACCGCCGCGGACGAGCCGGCGCACCTCGTGCCCCGCCCCGCTCAACGCGGTGACGAGTGCGGTGCCGATGAGCCCGCGGGAACCCGCGACGAGGACTCTCATGGGTCAAGCTTAGAGCGCGTATCAAAGCGGCGGAGCCGCTTGCTCCACGCTGTCAACTGGCACCGCCTGAGGTTCCGCCACCCGAACCGCCACGCAAACCATTCCGACACAGATCTGTAGGAGGCGGACGTTGCGGGGACAGGCGAGAGGGGGTGCACCCGGTGACGGGCGCACCCCCTCTCGGGAAGCGGGATCAGAGGCCGAGCTCGTCCTCGAAGTGGCCCTCTTCCAGACGGTTCTTGATGGTGGTCAGGAACCGGCCCGCGTCGGCACCGTCGATCAGGCGGTGGTCGTAGGTCAGCGCCAGGTAGGCCATCGACCGGATCGCGATCGTGTCCTGCCCGTCCGCGTCGGTCACCACGACCGGCCGCTTCACCACCGCGCCGACGCCGAGGATCCCCGACTGCGGCTGGTTGATGATCGGCGTGTCGAACAGCGCGCCGTTGCTGCCCAGGTTGGTCACCGTGAAGGTGCCGCCCGACAGCTCGTCCGGCTTGACCTTGTTGGCCCGGGTCCGGGCCGCCAGGTCGGCGATGGCGCGCGCCAGGCCCGCCAGGTTCAGCTCACCCGCGTTGTGGATGACGGGGGAGATCAGGCCCTTCTCGGTGTCGACGGCGACCGCGAGGTGCTCCTCACCGAAGTAGGTGATCTCCTTGGTCTCCTCGTTGAGGTAGGCGTTGATGTTCGGGTGCTGCTTGAGCGCCTCGACCGTGGCCTTCGCGAAGAACGGCAGGAAGGTCAGCTTCACGCCCTCGCGCTCGAGGAAGCCCTGCTTGGCCTGCTGGCGCAGCCGGGCCACCTTGGTCACGTCGACCTCGAACACCTGGGTGAGCTGCGCCGAGGTCTGCAGCGACTCACGGGTGCGCTGCGCGATGACCTGCCGGATACGGCTCGCCTTCTGCACCGTGCCGCGGAGGGCGGCCAGCTCGGGCGAGACCGGCGCCGCGGCGGCAGGGCGCTGCGCCGCGGGGGCGGCGGCCGGCGCGGGTGCCGGGGCGGCCGGGGCCGCCTGCTGCTTCTGCTTGGCCTCGGCGGCGGCGAGCACGTCCTGCTTGCGGATGCGGCCGCCGACACCGGTGCCGGTCAGCGTGGACAGGTCGATGCCGTTCTCCGCGGCCAGCTTGCGGACCAGCGGGGTCACGTACGGGCCTTCGCCGGGAGCCTCGGCCTCGGCAGCGGGAGCGGCCGGAGCCTGCGCGGCCGGGGCCGGGGCCGGGGCGGGAGCCGGAGCCGGGACGGGAGCCGGCGCGGGGGCCTGCTGCACCGGTTCGGGCCGGGGGGCCGGAGCGGGCTCGGGCGCGGGGGCGGGAGCCGGGGCAGGAGCGGGCGCCGGGGCGGCCGAAGCGTCCCCGATGACCGCGAGCTGACCGCCGACCTCGACGGTCTCGTCCTCGGCCACGTTGATTTCCAGCACGGTGCCCGCCACCGGGGAGGGGACCTCGGTGTCGACCTTGTCGGTGGAGATCTCCAGCAGCGGCTCGTCGACCTCGACGGTGTCGCCGACCTGCTTGAGCCACCGGGTCACGGTGCCTTCGGTCACGCTCTCGCCGAGTTCGGGCAGGGTCACCGGGGTGCCCTGCGCCGCACCCGAGGGAGCGGGCTGCGCGGCGGGTGCGGGGGCGGCGGCCTGGGGGGCCGGGGCCTGGGGCTGAGCCGCGGGCTGGGGGGCCGGAGCCTGCGGCGCCGGTGCTTCCTGGGCGGGCGCGGGGGCCGGGGCGGCGCCGGTCCCGTCGTCGATCACCGCGAGTTCACCGCCGACGTCGACGGTCTCGTCTTCCTTGGCGACGATTCGCTGCAGCACGCCGGCCACCGGCGAGGGCACCTCGGTGTCGACCTTGTCGGTCGAGATCTCCAGCAGCGGCTCGTCCACCGCTACCTGGTCACCCTCCTGCTTCAGCCACCGGGTGACGGTGCCCTCCGTGACGCTCTCCCCGAGCTCCGGCAATGTGACGGAGTAGGCCATCGTTCGCTGACTCCCTTGAATCTTGTTGCTGTGGTCTTCTTGGACTGGCGGTTTCGTCAGCTGTGCACGTGCAGTGGCTTTCCGGCCAGGGCAAGGTGCGCTTCGCCGAGGGCCTCGGTCTGGGTCGGGTGGGCGTGGATCAGCGGAGCCACGTCCTCCGGGAAGGCCTCCCAGTTGTAGATCAACTGGGCTTCGCCGATCAGCTCGCCGACGCGATCCCCGACCAGGTGCAGGCCGACGACCGGCCCGTCCGGCGCCTTGATCAGCTTGACCGCGCCCGAGGTCTTGAGGATCTGGCTCTTGCCGTTGCCGGCGAGATCGTAGGTGAAGGTGGTGACGCCGGTGCCGTACTTCTCCTTGGCCGCGCTCTCGGTCAGGCCGACCGAGGCCACCTCGGGATGCGAGTAGGTCACGCGGGGGATGCCCGCCTCCTCGATCACCCGCGGCTCAAGCCCGGCGATCTCTTCGGCGACGAAGATGCCCTGGGCGAACCCGCGGTGCGCCAGCTGCAGGCCGGGGACGATGTCGCCGACCGCGTAGACGTTCGGCAGGTTCGTCCGCAGGCGCTCGTCGGTGAGCACGAAACCGCGCTCCATCCGCACGCCGGCTTCCTCGTAGCCGTGGCCGGCCGTGTTGGGGCCGCGCCCCACCGCGACGAGCAGGAGGTCGGCTTCGAGGGTCTCGCCGGATTCCAGCGAAACGCTCACGCCGTTCTCGTCCTGCTTGGCGCCGGTGAACTTCACCCCTGTCTTGAAGGCGATCTTGCGGCGGCGGAAGGCCCGCTCGAGCTGCTTGGAGGCGAACTCGTCCTCGTTGGGCACGAGCCTCGGAAGCGCTTCCACGATCGTCACGTCCACCCCGAAGGAGGCCCAGACGCTGGCGAATTCGACGCCGATGACGCCGCCGCCGAGCACGACCACCTTTTCCGGGATGTAGTCCAGGGTCAGTGCGTCGTCACTGGCGATGATCCGGCCGCCCAGCTCCAGCCCCGGCAGGGTGCGGGAGTAGGAGCCGGTGGCCAGGATGACGTTCTTGCCGGTGTAGCGCTGCCCCTCCGCCTCGACGGTGGTGCCGCCGACGAAGGTGCCGGTGCCCTCCACGATGGTCACCTTGTGGGCCTTGGCCAGGCCCTGCAGTCCCTTGTAGAGCCGCGAGATGACCGCGTCCTTGTACTTGTGGACACCGGCGATGTCGATGCCCTCGAGCGTGGTCTTGACCCCGAACTGCTCGCCCTCGCGCGCGGTGTCGGCGACCTCCGCGGCGTGCAGCAGCGCCTTCGTGGGGATGCACCCGCGATGCAGGCAGGTCCCGCCCAGTTTGTCCTTCTCCACCAGAACCACGGAAAGGCCCAGCTCGGCGGCGCGGAAAGCGGCGGCATAGCCGCCCGATCCGCCACCGAGTATCACTAGGTCGGGGCCAGCGTCGGTCACGTCAGTTCTCCTCGAAGAGCTCGGTTGGCGATGCTCGTCTCGTATCGCCTCAACGTTGTATTACGTCTCGACGCTCATCATCTTGTCACTAGGGACTTCGCTGGTGCGACCGAGGCGGTAGTGCCGGTGACCACACGTCCGGCCGCGCTGCGATCACCGGAATAATGGCGGGCGAAGTCGATCGGAGATGGGGGTGGTCCGGGTGGGCCTGTTCGACTCGCTGCGCAGGAAACGCAGGCCAGGGAGGCTGCGTGGGCCCAATCAGGGCGACACACGTCATCTCGGGGAATGGGCGGACAGCCGTCGCGGCGTCGAGGCCTATGTGGAACCGAAGACGACGGTCACCGACACCACTGTCGTACTCGTCGCCCACGACGGGGAGTGGACCCGGCGCCGCATCGGCAGCCTCGACGCCGCCCAGCAATTCGGCCGCAAGCGCGGCATTCCCGTTTATGAAGTGACGAAGGTCGGCTACCCCAGGCGCATGCGCGAATACACTCAGCGCCAGAAGCGCGCCCAGGGCTGACCCGCGTGGGCCGTGAAGGGGCCCTTCACGGTCGAAACGACTGTGAAGGGACCCTTCACGGCAAAGGTCCTCAGCCCTTGTCCGCGATGTCGGCGAGCACGGCGGCGATGGTCCGCACCGGGACGCCGGTGCCGCCCTTGGCCGTGTAGCCGTACGGCCCGCCCGTGTTGAAGGACGGGCCCGCGATGTCGATGTGCGCCCAGGGAAGGCCGTCGGCGACGAACTCGCGCAGGAAGATCCCGGCGGCGAGCATGCCGCCCCACCGATGCCCGGTGACGTTGGCCAGGTCGGCCAGGCGCGAGTCGAGGTCGCCGCGCAGCTCCTCCGGCAGCGGCATCGGCCAGCCGCCTTCGCCGGTGGCCTGCGCGATCGCCGCGACCCGGTCGCGGAACTCGTCGGAGCCCATGATCCCGGCGGTGCGGTTGCCCAGCGCCACCACCTGCGCACCGGTCAGGGTGGAGGTTTCGATGAGGTAGTCGGGGGAGTCTTCGGCCGCGCGCACCATCGCGTCCGCGAGCACGAGGCGGCCCTCGGCGTCGGTGTTGAGCACCTCGACGGTCTTGCCGCCGTACATGCTCAGCACGTCCCCGGGGCGGTAGGAGGTGCCCGACGGGAGGTTCTCGGCGAGCGGGATGGTGGCGGTGACCTCCAGCGGGTACTTGAGTTTCGCCGCGAGCACGACCGACGCCAGCACCGCGGCCGCCCCCGACATGTCGGAGGTCATCTGGTCCATGTTGGCCGCGGGCTTGATCGAAATACCGCCCGAGTCGAAGGTGATGCCCTTGCCCACCAGGGCGATCTTCTTGGCGGGCTTGGCCGCGCGGTAGCTCACCCGCACCAGCCGCGGCGGCCGGGCGGAGCCGCCCCCGACGCCGAGGATGCCGCCGAAACCCTTGCGCTTCAACGTCTTTTCGTCCAGCACCTCGAAGTCGAGACCATGGGCCTCGGCGAGTTTGCGTGCCCGGTCGGCGAAGGAGGCGGGGAACAGGTCGTTGGGCGGGGTGTTGATCAGGTCCCGCGCGATGATCACCGATTCGGCGATCGAGGTGGCGGCCTTCAGCGACGCCTTGTGCGCCCGCGAAGTGCCCTCGGCGGGCTGGACGAAGTCCACCGCGGCGAGCGGCGAGTCACCGGGCTCGGACTTGTACTGGGTGAACTTGTACGCGCCCAGCGCGGTGCCTTCGACGGCCGCGTTCAGGTCCAGCTGGGAGAGGAGGAACAGGGCGCGCGCGGTACCGGACAGCGCGCGCGCGGCGGCACCGGCGGCGCGGCGGACCTGCTCGGCGGTGACCGAACCGTCCGCGCCGGCCTTGCCGAGACCGACGGCCAGCACGAGACCGGCGGTGAGCTTGCCCAGCGAGGGCAGCTTCACGGTCTCCTCGGCCTTGCCGCTGGCACCCAGCGTGGACAGCGTGCTCGCCAGCTGCCCGTCGAACGCCGCGTCCACCGCTTCCGTCCCCGGCGCGAGGAGCAGCCCCTCCTCGCCCTGCAGCGTGCCGATCACCACCACATCGGCCCGGCTCTTGCCCAGCCCGGCCTCGGTGCTTTCGTACAGGGCAAACTTCGGCACGGTCACTTTTGGCTCCTCGCGCGCTCGTCGTGGTGATTGTGAGCCATGCTAATGACCGGGGCCGGAACGGAGAAAGGCAGGTGGCGGGCGTGCGGCTGGGTGCCGGGTTGCTGATCGCGCTCGCCGCGGGTGCCGCCGCCGGCGGTTGGTGGCTGCTCGCCGGAGCGGTGCTGGCCGGAGTGCTCGCGGCCTGCGTTCCCGAGCCCGCGCCGGAACTGGAACGCGCACGGAAGATCCCGCTGGCCCCGGCTGCGGGCCTGGCCGCGCGAGTGGGTCTGCTGCCGGTCTTCGGTTCGGTGTTCGGCGCCTATCTGGTGCCGGAACACCGGGCGCCGGCCGCCGCGGCGATGGTGCTGGTGGTCACCGCGGCCGCCCTGCCGGGCAGGTCGCTGCCGCGGTTCGTGCGGGCCTGGCTGCTGGGCATCGTGCTGGTCGCCGGGGCCGGGCTGGTCGCGTTGTGCGCCGCCATCGCGCCGGAACGCGGGACCGGCACCGGGCCGGGGCCGCTCGGCATGTTCGCCGCCGCGGCGGTGCTGTTCCCGCTGCTGTCCCGGCGCGGCGCGAAACCTTCCTGGTGGGAGGCCGGTGCGGTGGCCGCCACGCTCGCCGTGTGCGCCGGGGCGTTGTACCAGCTCGGCCCGGTGCGCCTCGGCCTGTCCCCGGCCCCCGTCCGGGACCTGCTGGCCGCGGTGGACGGCCGTCCGCTCCTACCGCTGCTGGCCGCGGTGGTCGTGATCGCGACGGTACCCGCGGCCTTCGGCGAGCTCGCCGCGATCCGCACCCGGTTCCGTGGCTGGCCGGAGACGCTCGCGTGCGGGGTGGCCGGTGCCGCCGGGGCCGCGCTGCTGGCACCGGTGCCCGCGCTGCTGCTCGCGGCCGCGCTGGCGCTAATCGAGGTGCTGGTGACGGCCCTGCTCACGCTGTCGGTGCGCAGGCGAGACCTCCGCGCGGTGGTGAGTGCGGCGCTGGCCGTCACGCTGCTGGCCTGCCTCCCGGCGTGGTACCTGCTGCCCGCCCTCGTCGTGATCGCGCTGGCGCTGCTCGCTAGTCGGCCAGCAGGAACGACAAAACGGTGAACGCCGCCGCCGCGACGGTGAGGACGACCAGGCCCTTGACCGGTACCTGGCGGGGCACCATCCGGCCGCCGAGCACATGCCGCCACCAGACCAGGCCGAGGGCGACCGCGATCAGGCCGAGCACGATGCCGAGGGCGTTGCCCAGCAGGAGGTAGACCAGCAGCACCAGTACCCCGGCGGAGTAGGTGAGCAACGCGGGGACCAAGAAGGTCCGCAGGTCGGCGGCCTTCGCGCGGGAGACGCTTTTTCCGGTCACCCCGGCATCCTAGGGGAGGAGGGATTCTCGGACGTCCAACTAAGGGATATCCTGCTCAGATGACAATCTCGACGCCGTTCACCAGTATCCCGCACCCGTCTCCCGCGTCCGCGGAGCGTGTAGCCGAGGTACTGGCGAACCCGGGCTTCGGGAAGTTCTTCACCGACCACATGGTGACCCTCCGTTTCGACACCGAGCGCGGCTGGCACGACGGGCAGGTCCGCCCCTACGAACCGCTCGTGCTCGATCCGGCGACCTCGGTGCTGCACTACGCCCAGGCGATTTTCGAGGGACTGAAGGCCTACCGCCAGCCGGACGGTTCGATCGCGGCGTTCCGTCCCGATGCCAACGCCAAGCGGTTCCGCGACTCGGCGCGCCGCATCGCCATGGCGGAGCTGCCGGAGGAGCTGTTCATCGAGTCGCTGCGCCAGCTCATCGCCGTCGACGAACGCTGGGTGCCCACCACCGAGGGCGAAACCCTGTACCTGCGGCCGTTCATGATCTCCACCTCGGTGGGGCTCGGCGTGAACGCGCCCGCCAGCGAGTACCTGTACACGGTCATCGCCTCGCCCGCGGGCAGCTACTTCAGCGGTGGTGTCAAGCCGGTGAGCGTGTGGCTGTCCACCGAGTACGTGCGTGCCGCCCCGGGTGGCACGGGTGCGGCCAAGTTCGCGGGCAACTACGCCGCCTCGTTCCTCGCCCAGGCCCAGGCCGTCGAGCAGGGCTGCGACCAGGTGGTCTGGCTCGACGCGGTGGAGCGCCAGTGGGTCGAGGAAATGGGTGGTATGAACCTGTTCTTCGTGTTCGGTTCCGGCGCCGAGGCCCGGGTGGTCACGCCGGAGCTGAGCGGCTCCCTGTTGCCGGGCGTGACCCGGAGCTCGCTGCTGGAGCTGGCACGGAACTTCGGGCACCAGGTCGAGGAGCGGCGCATCTCCACCGAGGAGTGGGAGAAGGCCGCCCTTTCCGGTGAGCTGACCGAGGTGTTCGCCTGCGGGACCGCCGCGGTGATCACCCCGGTGGGCCGGGTCAAGCACAACGACGGTGAGTTCACCATCGGCGGTGGCGAGCCCGGCGAGCTGACCATGAAGCTGCGTGCCGAACTCACCGGCATCCAGGAGGGCACCCGCCCCGACCCCCACCACTGGATGCGCACGCTGTCCTGACCGGGCCACGATCGTTTCGGAGCGACCACCGCCCTTCACGGCGCGGCGTCACGGCTGGACGGGTGGCGTGACTCCGGCTTCTTCGTAGGTGGCCACGTCGGTGAGCAGGCGTACCGCCATCGTCAGGACCGGCAGTGCGGTGAGCGCGCCCGCGCCCTGGCCGAGCCGGATGTGCAGGTCCAGAACCGGCTCGAGATCCAGGTGTTCCAACGCCAGCCGGTGCGCCGGCTCGGCGCAGCGGTGCGCGGCGAGCCACCACGAGCGGGCACCGGGGGCGAGTTCCTCGGCGACCAGTGCGGCGGCGGCCGCGGCGAGCCCGTCCAGCAGTACCGGCGTGCGCCGGATCGCGGCCTGGGCGAGGAAACCGGTCATCGCGGCCAGATCGGCGCCGCCGGCGGTGCGCAGGAGCGCGACGGGGTCGGCGAGGACGGCCCTGGCCCGCCGCAGCGCGTCGCGGATCGCGGCAGCCTTGCGCATCCAGGCCGTGTCGTCGATGCCGGACCCGCGCCCGACCACCGCGACGGGTTCGCTGCCGGTCAGCGCGGCGATCAACACGGACGACGGGGTGCCGACGCCGACGCCGAGATCCCCGGCGACGAGCAGGTCCGCCCCAGCGTCGATTTCGGCGTCGGCGAGGGCGATTCCGGCGCGCAGGGCGGCGATCACCTCGTCGCCGGTGAGCGCGTCCTCGATGTCGATCGAGCCGGATCCCTGGCGCACCTTGAATTCCGCCACCGGGGTTTCGCCGTTCACGGCGAGGTCGGCTACGCGAAGGCCGGCGCCGGCGACCGCCGCCAGCGTGCCCGGCACGCCGCCGCCGTCCAGTAGCGCCCGTACGAGCTGGGCCGTCGCCTCCGGCGGATAGGCCGACACGCCCTTCGCCGCGATGCCGTGGTCCCCGGCGAACACGACCACGCGCGGCCGGGCGAACGGCCGGGGCGGGCACGTGCCCTGGCACGCGGCTACCCAGGCTCCGAGCTCTTCCAGCCGGCCCAGCGAGCCGACGGGTTTGATCAGCGTCGCGTGCCGCCTCAGCGCCTCGGCGCGGGCCGGTTCGTCGGGCTGGGGGACGGCGGCGAACTCGAGTTGACTCACGCGGTCAACCTAGCGGGGCTCCTCCGGCACCGGCAACGCCCCGCCCACCGGCGGGGTCACCGTGTCCCGAGTGTCGCGAATGGACGGTTCGACGAGCGGAACATCCCTGCCCGCAGGGGAAAACGGCGCCCCGGCATGTACCGCCGCTGCCGTGCGGCCGCCGGGGGAGCGGTCCGTATGATTCCGGTTGTGAGTGCGGGGCAGCGGCGGCAGGCAGACGGCATTCCCCACGCCGCCGGTGTGGTGCTCGCCAGTGGTGCGGGCACCCGCGTGGGCGCCGGGATCAACAAGGTGTACCTGCCGCTGGCGGGGCGCCGCCTGGTTTCGTGGTCACTGGCCGCCTTCGCCCGGGTCCCCGCGGTCGGCACACTCGTGCTGGTCACCCGCCCCCAGGACGCCGACCTCGTCGATTCGGTGCTCGACCGGGAGGTCGGCGGGGTCGAGGTCGAGGTCGTCCACGGCGGGCAGACACGGCAGGAATCCGAACTGAACGCGCTGCGCCACCTGGCCGACCGCATCGGCCGCGGCGTGGTGGACGCGGTGCTGCTGCACGATGCCGCCCGGCCGTTGCTCAGCCCGGAGCTGATCACCGGAGTGCTGCGGTGCGCCCGGGAGCACGGGGGCGCCATCCCCGGCCTGCCCGCCGACGATCTCCGCGCGATCGGCGCGGACGGCGCGTCACTGGGCGAGGCGCCGCCCGGCACCGTGATCCGCGCGCAGACCCCGCAGGGCTTCCGCGCCGCGCCCCTGCTGGAGGCCTACGAACGCGCCGCGCGTGAGGGTTTCGACGGCACGGACACCGCATCGGTGATGGAGCGGTTCTCGGCACTGCCGGTGCACTGGGTCCGGGGGGAGCAGCAGAACTTCAAGGTCACCTACCCGCACGATCTGATCGTCGCGGAGCGGGTTCTCGAGGCGCAGCGCGTTCAGGACCCCGGCGGGGCAGCCGCCGGGGTCCCCAACGGTCAGTAGCGCGGGCTCTGGGTGTGGCGCGGGTCGTCTTCGACCACGCCCAGGAGCACCGTGTCGATCTCGGTGAGCAGGTCGGCCTCCAGCTTCACGCCCGCGGCCTTGACGTTCTCGTGGACCTGCTCGGGCCGGGAGGCGCCGATGATCGCCGACGAGACGTTCGGGTTCTGCAGTACCCAGGCCACGGCCAGCTGGGCGAGCGACAGCCCGGCCTGCGCGGCGAGCGGCTCCAGTCGCGCGACGCGCTCCAGGACGTCGTCCTGCAGGAAGCGCTTGACGAAGTTCGCCCCGCCCTTCTCGTCGGTGGCCCGGGAACCCGCGGGCGGCGGCTGGCCCGGCCGGTACTTGCCGGTGAGCACGCCCTGCGCGATGGGCGACCAGACGATCTGGCTGATGCCCTCACGCTCCGAGGCGGGCACGACCTGCGGTTCGATCACCCGCCACAGCATGTTGTACTGCGGCTGGTTGGAGATGAACGGCACGTTCAGTTCGCGCGCGATCGCGGCGCCGCGGGTGATCTCCTCCGCGGTCCATTCGGAGACCCCGATGTAGAGCACCTTGCCCTGGCGGACCAGGTCGGCGAAGGCGAGGAAGGTCTCCTCCAGCGGCACGCTGTGGTCGAACCGGTGGGCCTGGTAGAGGTCGATGTGGTCGGTCTGCAGGCGCTTCAGTGAAGCGTGGCAGGACTCCATGATGTGCTTGCGGCCCAGCCCGCGGTCGTTCGGGCCACCGGGGCCGGTGGGCCAGAACACCTTCGTGGCGATCTCGAGGCTTTCCCGCCGCTGCCCCGCGAGCCCCCGGCCGAGCACGGATTCGGCGGCGGTGTTGGCGTAGACGTCGGCGGTGTCGAAGGTGGTGATCCCGGCGTCCAGTGCGGCCTTGATGCAGGCCTGCGCCTGGTCTTCCTCGATCTGTGAGCCGTGGGTGAGCCAGTTTCCGTAGGCGATCTCACTGACGGACAGGCCACTACGGCCGAGACGGCGAAACTCCATGCCGTCACCCTAGACGCAATTCTTTCGCGTTGCTAACTACTGGTCCCGCCCGGCGCTCAGTCGACCTTGTCGCCGGGCTTCACGCGCGGCTTGGGCAGCCGCAGCTTGCGGAGCTGACTCGCCCGGACGAACGCGTACCAGCCGATCGAACCGCCCCGGACGGTCTCCTTCGGGAACTTCGCCCGCACCTGCCTGGTGATCCGCCGCCCCGACAGGACGCCCTCGACCGCCATCGCGAGCAGCAGCAGGGTGGTCGCCAGCGTCGCGTAGGACCGGACCAGCTCGTAGGGCACCAGCAGCGAGACGAACACGAGGATCGCCAGCGGCATGAACAGGCCGAGCAGGTTGCGCCGCGAGTCGACCAGGTCCCGCACGTAGGCCTTGACCGGGCCCCGGTCCCGGGCGGGCAGATACCGGTCGTCCCCGGCGGCGTAGCCCTCCCGTTGCGCCTGGATCTTGGCGCGGCGCTCGTCCTTGGACTGCGGATTGGCCTTGCGCAGCTCGCGGGCGCGCTTCATCGCCTCCCAGGTGCTGCGCGGCGCGGCCTTGACCGGACCGCGGCGCTTGCCCTCGGCTTCCCGGCGCTTCGGGGTCGCCCGGCCCTTGCCCGGCGTGTACCCCTTCTTGTGAGATTCGACGCTTTCGGGCGCCTCGGCGGCCTCGGTCGCGGGGCTGTCCTCGGTGGTGGTGCTGCTGCGGCGTAAGAACCTCACACGGGCAGGATATTCCAGGCGCTACCGCCGGTGTTCAGCTGGGCAAAAGATGTGCGACGATGGAAGGGCCACGGCAGGGAACAGAACAAGTATGTGGGTTGTTGACCTCGTATCGGAGGCACCCCGCACCCATTACGAGCAACACCTGAGGGAGAGCCATGACGACCGCTGAGACCGGCGCCCAGCAGACCGAGGCCACCCACGGCGTGACCTTGACCGACTCCGCCGCTGCCAAGGCGAAGGCCCTGCTCGAGCAGGAGGGCCGCGACGACATGCACCTGCGCATCGCCGTCCAGCCGGGTGGCTGCGCCGGGCTGCGCTACCAGCTGTTCTTCGACGACCGTGAACTGGACGGCGACCTGTTCCGCGACTTCGACGGCCTGCGCGTGGCGGTGGACCGGATGAGCGCGCCCTACGTGCAGGACGCGGTGATCGACTTCGTGGACACCATCGAGAAGCAGGGTTTCACCATCGACAACCCGAACGCCACCGGCTCCTGCGCCTGTGGCGACTCGTTCCACTGAGGTTCCGCCGAGGCAGCGGCGGGGACGCCCGCAATGAACGCGCGAACGGGCACTGGCCGGGTACGACCCGGCCGGTGCCCGTTTCGTTTGCGCGGCTCAGGCGAACTCGTCGAGATCCGCGACCTGGGCGTGGGTGCCCTCGTCGACGGTCCACGAGCGCGGTGCGGGCGGCCGCGGGGTGGCTTCGCGCCGCCGCCGCAGCTCCTGCGGAATGTCGGCGCAGTCGCTGATCAGCTCGTTCAGGCTTTCGGCTTCGGCTGGGATGTGCAGGCTGGTGTTCACGTCCGCGACGCTAGGGCTCGCGCGGGCGCGGCGACACCCTTACCAGACGGTAGGGTGCGGTGCTCGGCGCGGATTTACCCCCGACGGGCGATGACTGGCAAGTAACTTGGAGTCGAAGCCGAGTCGAGAGCAGGGAGCATTCGTGACAGGCAGTGCCGGAATCGAAGCCGGAACCGGAGCCGGGGACGAAGCCAGGATCGCGGTGTCGGGCAGCATCGCGACCGACCATCTCATGCACTTCCCTGGCAGGTTCGCCGAGCAGTTCATCGCCGAACAACTGCACCGGGTGTCGCTGAGCTTCCTCGCCGACGACCTCGTGGTGCGGCGCGGCGGCATCGGGGCGAACGTGGCGTTCGGGCTGGGCGTGCTGGGCATCCGGCCGTTGCTGGTCGGGGCCGTGGGTGAGGACTTCGCCGACTACCGTGCCTGGCTGGAGCGGCACGGCGTGGACACTTCGGGGGTGCTGGTCTCCGAGGTCGCGCACACCGCGCGATTCGTCTGCACGACCGACGAGGACCTGTGCCAGATCGCCACCTTCTACGCGGGTGCCATGGCCGAGGCACGCAACATCGAGCTCAAGCCGGTCGCCGACCGGGCCGGCGGCCTCGGCCTCGTGCTGATCAGCCCCGACGACCCCGAGGCGATGCTGCGGCACGCCGACGAATGCCGCCAGCGCGGGTACGAGTTCGCGGTCGACCCCTCCCAGCAGCTGGCCCGGATGGACGGCGAGCAGGCACGGGCGTTCGTGACCGGCGCGAAGTACCTGTTCAGCAACGACTACGAGTGGGAACTGCTGCGGCAGAAGACCGGCTGGGCCGAGCAGGACGTCCTCGACCGGGTCGGCCTGCGCGTCACCACCCTCGGCGAGCACGGCGTCGAGATCGTGTCCGCCGACGGCCTGTCGATCAAGGTCGCCGCGGTGCCCGAACTGGCCAAGGCGGACCCGACCGGGGTCGGCGACGGCTTCCGCGCCGGTTTCCTCGCCGGGCTGCAGCGTGGTCTCGGCTTCGAGCGCGCCGCCCAGCTCGGTTCCCTGATCGCGGTCCTGGTGCTGGAAACCGTCGGCACCCAGGAATGGCAGCTGGACTGGGCGAGCGGGCTCAAGCGTCTCGGCGAGGCCTACGGTCCCGACGCCGCCACCGACATCGCCGCCGCCTTCGGCGTCTGACGCAACGCGGCCGTGAGGGGTCCTCTTACGGCGAAGGCCCTCCTCCCGGTCGGGAGGAGGGCCTTCGTGCACATCGGCTGGTGTCAGATCTTCACCGGGTAGGCGGGCTCGGGCACCTCGGGCTTGATGCGGTGCTCGACGAAGATGCCGTGCCACAGCATGAACACCACCAGTGCCCAGATCCGGCGGCTGTGGTCGAGCGGGCCCGTCCGGTGCTCGTCCAGCATCCGCAGCACCGCCTGCTTGTCCAGCAGAGCGTCGGTCTGCGACTCGACGATGATGCCGCGCGCCCAGTCGTACATCTCGTCGCGCAGCCACAGCCGGATCGGGACCGGGAAGCCGAG
Source organism: Amycolatopsis cynarae (assembly GCF_026802195.1). Classification (NCBI taxonomy): domain Bacteria; kingdom Bacillati; phylum Actinomycetota; class Actinomycetes; order Pseudonocardiales; family Pseudonocardiaceae; genus Amycolatopsis; species Amycolatopsis cynarae. The sequence continues at coordinate 1,144,212 of NZ_CP113836.1, forward strand.
TTTGCGCCGGTTGATCACGTGCGCGGGCACGATCCCCTCCAGCGCCCGGCGCAGCGCGTACTTCGTGGTCTCCTTGGTGATCTTCTCCTCGAGCGGGATCCCGGCCGCGACCTTGAACACCTCGGCGTCGAGGAACGGCACCCGCAGCTCCAGCGAGTTCGCCATGGTCACCTTGTCCGCCTTGACCAGGATGTCGCCGCGCAGCCAGGTGAACAGGTCCACGTGCTGCATGCGGGCCACCGGGTCCCAGCCGGCCGAGGTGCGGTAGTGCTCGGCCGTGACGTCCTGGTGCCCGACGCGCTCGGAGAACGTGCGGAGCACGCCCTTGAGCTGGTGGTCCAGGAAGATCCGGGCGTTGCCGTAGTAGCGGTCCTCCAGCTTGAGCGCGCCGCGGCGGAGCAGGTCCTTGCCGCGGGTGCCCTCCGGGATGCGGTCGGAGACCTTGCCGAGCAGCTTCCGCACCCCGCCGGGCACCTTCTCGAACGGCGCGAGCGACAGCGGCTCACGGTAGATCGTGTAACCGCCGAAGAGCTCGTCCGAGCCCTCGCCGGAGAGCACGGCCTTGACGTGCTTGCGGGCCTCGCGCGCGATGAACCACAGCGGCACCAGCGCCGGGTCGGCCACCGGGTCGTCCAGGTACCAGACGATCAGCGGCAGTGCGTCCATCATCTCCTGTGCCGAGACCGTGCGGATCACGTGCTTGACGCCGATCGCCGCCGCCGACTCCGCGGCGACGTCGACCTCCGAGTAGCCCTCGCGCTCGAAACCGGTGGTGAACGCGATCAGGTTCGGGTTGAGCTCCTTGGCCAGCGCGGCGATCGCGGTCGAGTCGATGCCGCCGGAGAGGAAGGAGCCGACGGTGATGTCCGGGTCGGCGATCATGTGCTTGGCCACCGAGTCGCGCATCACGTCCGCGATCCGGTCGTACAGCGCCTTCTGCGCCGCGGGCCCGTGCACCGGGCGGGCGGTGAACTGCGGGAAGAAGTAGCGCTCGCTCGTCAGCTGCCCGCCGGGGGAGACGGTGAACGAGGTGCCCGACTCGATCCGCCGGATGTCGGTGTGCAGCGACTCCGGCTCCGGCACGTACTGCAGGGTCAGGTAGTGCTGCAGCGCACGCGTGTCCAACGTCTCCTTCGTGCCGAGCACCTCGGAAAGCTCCAGGAGGCTCTTCTTTTCGCTGGAGAACGCGGTCCCGCCCGGTCCCGCCGCGTAGTAGAGGGGCTTGATCCCGAACGGGTCGCGGGCGCCGTAGAGCACCTTCTCGTCGGCGTCCCAGAGCAGGAAGGCGAACATGCCGCGTAACCGGCCGACCGCGTCGGGGCCCCAGTAGTGATACGCCGCGACGATCGCCTCGCCGTCGCCTTCTGTGGCGAATTTCGCATCGTGTTCGGCGATGAGCTGTTCCCGCAGCTCACGGTAGTTGTAGATCTCCCCGTTGAAATTGAGGGTGTAGCGCCGCGGCGACTCCGGCGGACCCCAGATCAGCGGCTGGTGGGAGTGCTCCACGTCGATGAACGCGAGCCGGTTGAATCCGTAGACCACCTCGGCATCGGCCCAGGTGTCGGTCTCGTCCGGACCCCGGTGGCGCTGGCAGCGAAGGGCGGCCCCCACCGCGTCACGGGCTTTTACCGCCTCATTCTCACTGGCACAGATGAGTCCGAGCAGGCCGCACACGTGTTCTCACACACCTCAAGGTCGTGTCGGATAATGAGAGCCCAAGTATGCGCGGGTCAGCTCTCCACGAACGGTTACCCCTTGGTCAGCGGGGACTCCCAACTCAGCTAGGCTCGCCGCTGTTATGCCAGAACACGAGGAGGCCTGGGTTGAAGAGGGTCGGTAAAGTCGCCGCACTGGCCGGGCTCGTCGCTCTGTTGGCGACCGGGTGCTCCGGTGACGAGGTGCTGCGATTCGGCTGGCCGGTGGGTGTCACCGAGCAAGCCGACAAAATGCGATGGTTGTGGACCTGGTCCGTCGTCGCCGCGCTCGTCGTCGGCGTCATCGTGTGGGGCTTGATCTTCTGGTCGTCCGCCTTCCACCGCAAGAAGAAGAACGCGGACCCGACGGACCTGCCCCGCCAGTTCCAGTACAACGTGCCGCTCGAGCTGTTTCTTGTCATCACCCCGCTGGTGATGGTCTGCGTGCTGTTCTTCTTCACCGCGACCACGGAAAGCCAGGTGCTGGACAAGAAGTCCAACCCGGACGTCACGGTCAGCGTGACCGCGTTCCAGTGGAACTGGGAGTTCGACTACCCGAAGGAAGCCAAGGACGCGACCGGGCAGACGATCAAGACGGTCGGCAGCTCCAGCGAGATCCCGCTGCTGGTCGTGCCGGTCGGCAAGACCATCCAGTACGAACTGCGTTCGACCGACGTCATCCACTCCTTCTGGGTGCCGGAGTTCCACTTCAAGCGCGACGTCTTCCCGTACCCGGAGAAGAACAACCAGGACAACTCGTTCCAGAACACCATCGACCGTCCCGGCTCGTTCGTCGGCCGCTGCGCCGAACTGTGCGGCGCCTACCACTCGATGATGAACTTCGAGGTCCGTGCCCTGCCGCAGAACCTGTACGCCCAGTACATTCAGCTGCGGACGCAGATCAACCCGGCCACCGGGGTGCCCAACACCGCCGCCGAGGCGCTGGCCGCGATGAACTGCGGCGAGCTGTGCACGCCGCACGCGGTGACCACGGAGCCGTTCAACACCAACCGCACCGCGCGCACGGCCAGCGGCTGATCGAGCCGGTCGGCAACGTCGAGTGTTTGGCACAAGAGTGAGGACAGCTTCATGAAGGTCGAAGCCCGGATTTTCGACATGGTCACGGCGTTTGCCTTCTTCATCGCCATCGTGTACGGCGTGGCCACCTACCTGTGGAGCGGCCACGGCGTGGAACCGGCCGGCCTGGTTGCGCTCCTGCTGACCGGTGGCCTGTCCCTGATCGCGGGCAGCTACATGCGGTTCGTCGCGCGCCGGATCACCTCCCGTCCGGAGGACCGTGAAGATGCCGAGATCAGTGACGGTGCCGGTGAGCTGGGCTTCTTCAGCCCGGGCAGCTACTGGCCGATCGCGGTGGCCGGGGCCGCGGCCTTCACCGGCATCGCGCTCGCGTTCTTCCACATCTGGATGATCATCACCGGTGCCGTGCTGGTGCTCATCGCCGTCGGAGGGCTGGTCTTCGAGTACCACACCGGCCCCAACCACGAGTAGGAACCCAAGCCGGAAAAACGCAACGGCCGGGTGCTTCCCCAGGAAGCGCCCGGCCGTTTCGCTGTGTATGGGGGCCGCGGGGCCGCCGATGGGCCGGTAGCGGGCACGGAAAGGCCCGCACGTCCTTCAAGGAGGTGCGGGCCTTTGCCCGGCGCTGTGCCCGCGTCAGCGGAAGGCGGCCCAGCGGGCCAGCACCTCCGAGGCGGCACCCGAATCGATCGACTCGGCGGCACGGTCGAGCGCGGCCGAGAGGTCGTCGTGGAGGGAGCCGGAGAACCCGGCGTGCGCGGCGAGCGCGCCCGCGGCGTTGAGCAGGACCGCGTCCCGCACCGGCCCCGGCTTCCCGGCGACGAGTTCCCGTACGACCTCGGCGTTGACCTGCGGGCTTCCGCCGCGCAGGTCCTCGGCGGTGGCCCGCGCGATCCCGAGCGCGGCCGGGTCCAGCGTCGCGCGGCGCACCTCGCCGTCGGAGACCACCAGGACCGTGCTCGTGGTGGTGGTGGTGATCTCATCGAGACCGTCGTCACCTCGCACCACGAGCGCGGTGGCGCCACGGCGGGCGAACACCCGGGCCAGGACGTCGATCTTGTCCGGATAGGCGCAACCGATCAGCCCCGCGGACGGCTGGGCGGGATTGGTCAGCGGGCCGAGCAGGTTGAACGTGGTCGGCACGCCGAGCTGGCTCCGGGGCGGCCCGGCGTGGCGGAAGCCGGGGTGGAACACCGGGGCGAAGCAGAAACCGATGCCCAGTTCGGCCACACACCGTTCGACCCGCTCGGGTGGCAGGTCGATCGCCACCCCGAGGGCCTCCAGTACGTCCGCGGCACCGGACTTGGACGAGGCGGCCCGGTTGCCGTGCTTGACCACGGGCACCCCGGCCCCGGCCACCACCAGTGAGGACATCGTGGAGATGTTCACCGAGCCGGAACGGTCGCCGCCGGTGCCGACGATGTCGACGGCGCGGGCGGCGACTTCGATGCGGCGGGCGTGCGCGAGCATCGCCGCCGCCAGGCCGGAGATCTCCTCGGGCGTCTCGCCCTTGACCCGCAGGGCCACGGCGAAACCGGCGATCTGGGCGGGGGTGGCCTCCCCGGACATCACCTGGTCCATGGCCCAGGAGGTGTCGTCTTCGGTCAGGTCGGTGCCGGCGATGAGCTGGTTGAGCAGGGCGGGCCAGGTCTGAGCGTTCATCTGCCGGTCACGCGCGCACTGCCGGGACCCGCTGGTTCCGCAGCACGTCCGCGACGGTCTCCGCCGCGGTCAGGGGGTCGAGCGGGTGCACGAGGACGGCGTCGGCCTGGGACCAGGTGGCCAGCCAGCGGTCGTCCTTGCGCCGGACCGCGACCACGATCGGCGGGCAGTCGGAGATCTCGTTCTTCAGCTGGCGGCACAGGCCGATGCCGCCGGTGGGCTGGGCTTCGCCGTCCAGGATCGCCAGATCGATCCCGCCCTCGTCCATTTCGGAGAGCACATCGGCGACCCCGGCGGCCTCGACGTACTCCACGCGGGCGAGGTCGGCGGCGGGACGCAGGCCCACCGCGTTGGTGATCGACTCCCGGACTTCCGCCCGGTGGCTGAACACCAGGATCCTCATCGGCTGCTCGGTCACGTCAAGCCTCCGCCTTCGTTGCCGTACTGGTGGTCCTGATGCTAGTCCCAGCGGCGCAAATCACCCAGGACCTGTGCCGGTTGTCGCGTTCGTCAGGCTTCCGGCGAGGGTTGCAGCGCGTCCCAGCCGAGCGAGTCCCCGCCGAGTCGCTGGGCGAGGCCCGCCATCCGGGAGCGTTCCTGCGCGCAGTGCAGGGCGTCGAGCTGCTGCACGCGCAGCGCGTGCAACTGGACGAAACCGCTGTTCAACACCTCATCGGCGGCGTATTCACCGGCCATGGGGCGCAGTTCCCAGCCGTCCTGCGCCAGCAGACCGGTGGCTTCGGCCACCTTGTCCCCGGGCAGCCGGAGGTGGTGCCGGAGCACCGCGGGCCGGTCGGCGGCCAGCAGGTGTGATCTCGCCAGCACCGCCGAATCCGCTTCCGCGATGTCGAAGGCTTCGGCCACCACGGACAGTCCGGGGGTGTCCGTGGTCAGCACCTGCTCCGGAGCCTTTCTCAGCAGGTCACGCAGTCGGTCGAGCAGTTTCATCAGCGATCTTCACCCTCCGCGTTCGTTCGTCCGGCCAACCCGCGCGGCGACCCGACCGGGCGAGCCGCTTTGCCGGAGGACATAATGCGACTCGTGACAACGGCAGCTCCCAACATCAGCCAGCGGGTGCACTCGCTGAACCGGCCGAACATGGTCAGTGTCGGCACCATCGTGTGGCTCTCCAGCGAGCTCATGTTCTTCGCCGGGTTGTTCGCGATGTTCTTCACGGTGAAGGCGCAGAACTCGAGTGGTCTCTGGCCCCCGATCAACGCCGCCACCGGCGAGCCGATTCACCTGGACATCCCGTACGCGCTGCCCTTCACCATCATCCTGGTGGCGTCGTCGTTCACCTGCCAGTTCGGTGTGTTCGCCGCCGAGCGGGGGGACGTGTACGGGCTGCGCCGCTGGTACGTGCTGACGCTGATCATGGGTGCCATCTTCATCGCGGGTCAGGCCGGTGAGTACACCAAGCTGATCAGCGAGGGCGTCACCATCCCGTCGGGCGCCTGGGGCACGGTCTTCTTCCTGGCCACCGGGTTCCACGGGCTGCACGTGATGGGTGGGCTTATCGCGTTCGTGTTCCTGCTCATCCGCACCAAGCTGAGCAAGTTCACGCCCGCGCAGGCGACCTCCGCGATCGTCGTGTCCTACTACTGGCACTTCGTCGACATCGTGTGGGTCGGTCTGTTCGCGGTCATCTACATCATCCCCTGATCGCACAGCCCCTCCCGAACTCACCGAACAGCAAGGGTTGCCGCAAGATGACCACCACCAACAAATCCTCCGAGCGCCGCTTCCGCGCGCGCACGAAGCTGCGGAGGCGCTTCGCCGGTGCGCTCGCACTGGCGGTCGCGCTGGTCGGCGCCGGCGCCGCGTACGCCGTCTTCGTGCCCAAGGCGCAGACCGCGCAGGCGCAGGAGGAATCGGCGCAGCTGCGGCTGGGCCAGCAGGTGTACAACAACACCTGCATCACCTGCCACGGCGCGAACCTGCAGGGCGTGCAGGACCGCGGGCCCAGCCTCATCGGTGTGGGCGACGCGGCGGTGTACTTCCAGACTTCCTCCGGCCGGATGCCGATGGCCCGGCAGGAGGCACAGGCCCAGCGCAAGCCGCCGAAGCTGACCCCGGAGGAGATCGACGCGGTCGGCGCCTACATCCAGGCCAACGGTGGCGGTCCGGAACGCCCGGCGGAGACCGGTGCGGCCCTGCGGGGCGGCGACCCGGCCCGCGGTGGTGAGCTGTTCCGGCTCAACTGCGCGTCGTGCCACAACTTCACCGGGCGCGGCGGTGCGCTCTCGGCCGGCAAGTACGCGCCGAACCTGGACCCGGCCAGCGAGGACCAGATCTACACGGCGATGCTGACCGGCCCCCAGAACATGCCGAAATTCTCCGACCGCCAGCTCACGCCGGAGGAGAAGAAGGACATCATCGCTTACATCAAGTCGGTGTCCGACGGCAACAACAACCCGGGCGGCAACGGGCTGGGTGGCTTCGGCCCGGCGTCCGAAGGTGTCATCGCGTGGATCGTGGGTATCGCCGCTCTGGTCGGCGTGACCTTGTGGATTGGATCGAGGGCATGAGTAGCAGCGGCACCGAGGGGCCCGACAACACCCTGCCGTCCGAGGCCGAACTGGCGGAGATGAGCCGCGACGAGCTGGTCAAGCTCGGCGGCAAGCTCGACGGGGTCGAGCTCGTCGACTATCCCGAACCGTGGCCCGTCAAGGGCACCCGGGCGGAGAAGCGCGCCGAGCGGATCGTGGCGCTGTGGTTCACCATCGCCGGACTGGCGGGCCTCGCCTTCGTGGTCGGCCTGATCTGGTGGCCGTGGCAGTACAAGGCGCCGGGCGAGAGCGGCACCTTCCTGTACTCGCTGTACACCCCCGTCCTCGGCGTGACGCTGGGCCTGACCATTCTCGGTCTCGGCATCGGCGTGCTCCTCTACACCAAGAAGTTCATTCCGCACGAGCTCGCGGTGCAGGAGCGGCACGACGGCAACGGCGAGGGCTCGGCGGAGATCGATCGGAAGACGATCGTCGCGCACCTGGAGGACGCGGGTGCCCGCAGCACCATCGGCCGCCGTTCGCTGGTCAAGCGCAGCATGGGTTTCGCGGGCGGTGCGCTGGGGCTCGGGCTGATCGGGCTGCCGGTCGCCTCCTTCATCAAGGACCCGTGGAAGGACAGCGACAACGAGAACTCGTTGTGGCACACGGGCTGGCTGCCGAAGCACCCCGGTGAGGTCGTCTACATGCGGCGCAACACCGGCAAGCCGGGCGAGATCAGCCTGGTGCGCGTCGAGGACCTCGACGGCGGGGCGATGGAGACGGTCTACCCGTTCCGCGAGTCCGAGCGGGGTGACGAGGAAGCCCTCGCCGCGGCGTTCCTGCGGTCCGACAACCCGGTCATGCTGATCCGCCTGCGCCCCGAGGACGCCGCCAAGGTCGTCAAGCGCAAGGGCCAGGAGGACTTCAACTTCGGCGAGTACTACGCGTACACGAAGGTCTGCAGCCACGTCGGTTGCCCGACCTCGCTGTACGAGCAGCGGACCAACCGCATCCTCTGCCCGTGCCACCAGTCGCAGTTCGACGCCCTGCACTACGCGAAGCCGATCTTCGGCCCGGCGACGCGTGCGCTGGCTCAACTTCCCATTACGGTGAACGACGAGGGATACTTGGTCGCGCGCGGCGACTTCATCGAGCCCGTGGGACCGGCCTTTTGGGAGCGCAAGTCATGAGTTCACTCACCACGCCGACCAAGGGGGCGGGGCTGCTGCAACGGCAGCTCGCCGAGGCCGGAACAAACATGGACCAGCGGTACCGCCTGTCCAAGGGCCTGCGGCACCAGATGAACAAGGTCTTCCCGACCCACTGGTCGTTCCTGCTCGGGGAGATCGCGCTCTACAGCTTCCTCATCCTGATCCTGTCGGGCGTCTACCTGACCTTGTTCTTCGACCCGTCGATGGCCGAGGTCGTCTACCACGGCAGCTTCACGAACCTCCAGGGCGTTCCGATGTCCCGGGCGTTCGCGACCACCCTGGACATCTCGTTCGACGTGCGGGGCGGCCTGTTCGTGCGCCAGGTGCACCACTGGGCCGCGCTGTTGTTCGTCGCGGCGATGATGGTGCACATGTTCCGGATCTTCTTCACCGGAGCGTTCCGCAGGCCGCGTGAGGCCAACTGGGTGATCGGCGCGCTGCTGCTGATCCTCGGTATGTTCGAGGGCTTCTTCGGATACTCGCTGCCGGACGACCTGCTCTCCGGTACCGGTATCCGCGCCACCCTGTCCGGCATCATGCTGTCGGTCCCGGTGATCGGAACCTGGCTGCACTGGGCGCTGTTCGGTGGCGAGTTCCCCGGCAACGAGATCATCCCGCGCCTCTACACGATCCACATCCTGCTGCTGCCCGGCATCATGCTGGCGCTGGTCGGCGCGCACCTCGCGCTCGTCTGGTACCAGAAGCACACGCAGTTCCCCGGCGTGCGGCGCAAGGAGACCAACGTCGTCGGCATCCGGATCATGCCGGTGTTCGCGCTCAAGGGCGGCGCCTTCTTCGCGCTGGTCACCGGTGTGATCGCGCTGCTGGCCGGCGTCTTCCAGATCAACCCGATCTGGAACATCGGCCCGTACAACCCCTCGCAGGTGTCCGCCGGTTCGCAGCCGGACTGGTACCTGGCCTGGGCGGACGGCCTGCTCCGGATCTTCCCGGCCTGGGAGCTCTACCTGGGCCGCTACACGGTCCCGGCGGTGTTCTTCGCCGGTGCGGTGTGGATGCCGATCCTGTTCGTGCTGCTGATCACCTACCCGTTCATCGAGCGGAAGCTGTCCGGCGACACCGCGCACCACAACCTGTTGCAGCGGCCGCGGGACGCGCCGGTCCGCACCAGCCTCGGCATGATGGCGCTGGCGTTCTTCGCGGTGATCGAGGCCTCGGGCTTCAACGACATCATCGCCGACCAGTTCGACATCTCGCTCAACGCGACCACCTGGGCCGGCCGGATCGGCGTGCTGCTGGCGCCCCCGCTCGCCTACTTCGTCACCTACCGGATCTGCCTGGGTCTGCAGCGGGCCGACCGCGAGGTGCTGGAGCACGGCATCGAGACGGGCATCATCAAGCGCCTGCCGCATGGTGAGTTCATCGAGATCCACCAGCCGCTGGGCGGGGTGGACGACCACGGCCACGCGATCCCGCTGGAGTACCAGGGCGCGTCGGTGCCGAAGAAGATGAACAAGCTCGGCGCCGCGGGTCGTCCGCTGCCCGGCACCCTGCTGGCTCCGGACCCCGTCGAGGAGACCGCGGCGCTCGAGCGCGCCAAGGGCCACGGCGAGGTGCCTGCCGGCTGGAAGACGCCGGAACAGCCGTAACACGGTGTGAAAAGAAGGGGGCCCACTGCGGTGGGCCCCCTTCTTCGTGTTCCGCGGTCAGTCTGCGTCGTCGGCGCCGATGGCGAAGGCCCGGTCGGTGTCCGCGGTGGAGTAGGAGCGGAACGCGATGTGGGTGTCGGTGTCGATCACCCCTGGTACCCGGCCGATCCGGCCCGGGATCAGGTCGGCGAGTTCTTCGTGCGTGTGCACCCGGACCATCGCGATCAGGTCCACGTCGCCCGCGCACGAATACACCTCGGAGACGCCGTTGATGTCCGCGATCGCCTGCGCGGTCTCGGGAATGCCGTCCGCCACGGCATGAATCAGCACGAACGCGGTGATCACTGTGTCCTCCTCGGTGAGAGTTCCGGCAGCCGGAATCGTAACCGTGCCTGCCGGTTCCGTTCAGTTCAGCGCTTGTCCCGCGTTCTCCAGTGCGGCCGCGGCGGCGACGCGGTCGAGCCAGCGCTGCCAGCGGCCCGCCCCGTGTGCCGGTTCGGCCCAGGGGGTGGTGGTCCGCACCAGGCGGACCCCGGGCCGGGTCAGCCAGCGCAGCAGCACGCCCACCTCCTCCTCGGGGGCGCCATAAAGGGGGCCCGCTTCCGCCGTGACGGTCTCCGCGGAGGCGATGAGGGCGTCGACCACCGGCATCGGCGGGACGCCGCGTCGGGCCACTCCGGCCGAGGCGAGGCGGCCGTGGCGGACGACCGCGAACTCCCAGCCGCCCTCGCCGTCCGGCGCGGCGGCCACCAGCTCCCGGATGGCCGCGAGCGCGGTGAGGCGATGGGCCTTGCCGATCGCCCGCACCAGCACCGCCAACTCGTCGCGCCGTCGCGCGGCCTGTTCGAAATGATGCCCCGCGGCGAGCTCTTCCACTTGGTGGAGGGCGAGGTCGAGAGGCACGGTGTGCCGGCCCGCGATCAGTTCGGTGACCGCGTGCACCGACGGCGCGTACGCCGCCACCGACTGGTGCCCGGCACACGGGGCGGCGCAGCGGCCCAGTTCGGCCAGGGCGCAGGGTTTGGCGGACGGGGCCTTGGCGGAGATCCGCAGGGTGCAGGTGCGCAGTCCGGCGGCGCCGGCGAGCGTGTCGGCGGCGAGCCGGGCCATCGCCTGCGAGCCGAACGGACCGAGCGCGCCGTCCTTCGGCAGGCGGACCACGGACAGCCGGGGGAAGGCTTCTTCGGTCAGCGCCACCCACCACGACTTCCGCGGGTTCTTCGAGCGCCGGTTGTAGGCGGGCTTGTGTGCCGCGAGCAAACGCAGTTCCCGGACCTGTGCCTCCAGGGCGTGCGAGCACTCGATGCCGTCCACCCGCTGGGCCAGTGCGACCATCTCGCGGATCCGGCCGCGGCTTTCCGAACCGGTGAAGTACTGCCGGACCCGCCGCCGCAGATTGCTCGCCGTCCCCACGTAGAGCACCTCGTCGCCGGGGCCGCGGAACAGGTAGACACCCGGCCGCTCCGGCAGGTGCGCGGCCAGGTTCCGCTTGCCCCGCTGAGCGGGCGTGACCTCCGGCAGGAAGTCCAGCAGCTCTTCCAGGGAGTGCACACCGAGCGGGCCGAGGCGCTCGAGCAGCGCGTGCAACACGTCCACGGTCGCCTTGGCGTCGTCGAGGGCGCGGTGGTTGGGCGTCGTGGCGGCGCCGAACAGCGCCGCCAGCGCGGACAGCCGGAAGCTCGGGGTGTCCTGGCGGGACAGGACCCGGCGGGCGAGGCGGACCGTGCACACCACCGCCGGTTTCGGCCAGGCGTAGCCGTGCCCCTGGCAGGCGGCGCGCAGGAAACCGGTGTCGAACGGGGCGTTGTGCGCGACCAGTACGGCACCCGCGGCGAATTCGAGGAAGGCGGGCAGGACCTGATCGACCGGCGGCGCGTCGTAGACCATGGCGCCGGTGATCCCGGTCAGCGCGACGATCTGCGGCGGGATCGGCACGCCCGGATTGACCAGGGTGGCGAACTCGCCGAGTACCTCGCCGCCGCGTACCTTGACCGCCCCGATTTCGGTGATCCCGTCCGGCCCGGGCCGGGTGCCGGTGGTCTCCAGGTCGACGACCACGAAGGTGGTTTCGCGCAGTGGCGTGCCCAGCTCGTCGAAGGCCAGCTGATCGTGCGCCGAATGCATGACCGGCACCCTAGGCAAGGGCACCGACAGTTCTTCGACCGGCGCGTCGGGCTGGACGCACCTGCCGGTGTCCGGCGCGGCACTCTACCCTGGACAGATGCCGCCCTCAGTGCAGCCGGAAGAACCCGGAGACCCAGGTCTGCGAGCACCGGCGGCCGCCCAGCGCCCGGAACCGGAGCCGGATCCGGGGCCGACCGTGCCCCTCGACTGGCGTGAGCTGCCGGAGCCGGTCCGCACCAGGCTCGCCGAACTCGCCGCCGACGCCCTGGGCAAGCTGCCGCGTGCCGACATCCCGCAGCAGCTCAGACCGGTCGCGAAGTTCGCGCCCGCCAAGCGGGCCCGGCTCGGGGCGGCGGCGTTGCTGAGCACCCTGGAGTCCTCGCCCTCGTTCCGGACCGAAGTGCTCGAGTGGCTGAGGGAGCACCGTCAGGACGCGCTCGACCCGAACGACGAGGATTCCGTCGCCGCGGCCACCGCCGCCGTCCTGCTGGGTGAGGCCAGCGCCACCTCACGCGTCCGGCTCGTCGCGAAGAACGCGGCCGAGACCGCGCTGCGGGCGGAGCGGGACGCGGCGCTGGCCCGGAACCAGAAGCTGGAAGCGGAACTGGCCCGCACCCGGGAGGAACTGGGGCAGGCGCTCGCCGCGATCGAAGCGGCCCGCCACGAGCGGGACGAGGAACTGGACCGGCTCCGGTCCCGGTTGCGGGGCCAAGGGGTGCTGTTGCGCCAGGCCAAGGACGCGGCCGAGGCGGCAAGGGCGGGGGCGGAGCAGGAGGACGCCCGGCTCACCGGCGAGGTGGCTTCGCTCACGGCTCAACTGGAGCGCGAACGGCAGCGGGTGGCGGCCGAGCGGGCCCGCGCGGAGCGGGCGATGGCCGAGGCGGAGATCGCCCGGCAGGCGGCGCGGGAGGCCCGTGAAGCCGACGAGGTCCGGCTCGCGCTGCTGGTCGACACCATCGAGGGGGCGGTGACGGGACTTCGCCGGGAGCTGTCGCTGGACGCCAGCGGCCGTCGCCCCGCCGACCGGGTACGAGGCGCGAGCGGTGTGCCCGGCGGCCAGCGGGTGCGGGATCCGGCCGGTTTGGACCGGTTGCTCGCCCTGCCCAGCGTGCATCTGATCGTGGACGGCTACAACGTCAGCAAGACCGGCTATCCGGAACTGACACTGGCCGACCAGCGTGACCGGCTGGTGCAGCAACTCGGCGCGCTCGCCGCACGGACCGGGGCCGAGGTGACCGTGGTGTTCGACGGCGCCGGTGTGCTGTCCGTACCGACCGCGGCGATCCGCGGGGTGCGCGTGCTCTTCTCCGATCCCGGCGTGCAGGCCGATGACGTGATCCGGTCACTGGTCAGGGCCGAGCCCGCCGGCCGCCCGCTGGTGGTGGCGACCTCGGATCGCGCGGTCGCCGACTCCACGCGCGGGGTGGGCGCGCATTCCGTTGCTTCCGCGATCCTGCTGACCAGGCTGGGCCGCGTCTGAGCGGCTGCTTTGCCGGAAGCCCGGGTTCGGCCATTGTTCGGCGGTTGTTTCGAACATCGGGGGAGAGATGGCCGGAAAATGTCGGTGGGTGTCCTTACCGTTGCTTGTCGTACTCATTCCAGGCGGTTCGAGGAGGCAGCGATGGAGGAAGACACCCTGGTCGTGGACTGCGGACGGTGCGCCGTTCAGGGCAGTGGCTGCGCCGACTGCGCGATCAGTGTGCTGCTGAACGCCCCACCGGTGATCGAATGGGATCAGGAGGAATTGAGTGCGATCGACGCACTCGCCGAAGGCGGGCTCATTCCGGGGCTGAAACTGGTGCCGATGGGGCGGTTCCGGCGGGGGCGAGCGGCCTGAAACGCCGGGAAATGTGACCGGCGCGGGCTGAAGCGGAGAACCACACCAAAGCGTTAAACGGTCGATTGCGGCGCCCAACGGTCAGTAGTACCAGCGAGCGAAATTGTGAGCTTCACCACGCCGGTTGTGTCATCGCTGGTCCGAACGGGGTTCGCCCTGGCTACCCACAGTTTTAACCCCGGCCCTGCTAGACGTGACGGCGGCTGTTTCGTAACCTAGCCGAGATCTCGCGGCCGGTAGCCGACGCAACCCGCGTCGGCGACGCGGGATTGCCACCGAAGCAGCTTTGTCGGGGAGCTGCGCCGGAACCACCGTTTTCACAGGTCCAGGTGCGCTGCCGCGTGCCAGGGCCGGGGTGGCGAAGCGCCGTTGTACCGGAAGCCGGGTGTCTGTGTCCGTCCGCTCCGGTGAGCAGAGGTGATCAGCCCTGCGCGCGGCGACCGGTAGGTGGCCGAATGCAAAGGAGACACGCGCGGCGTGCAGTCGCAACCGATCAAGCGCGTGGTCGCAGGAGCCCTGGCCGCTGCCGCGGTGATCACCGCGGTGAGCGTGGGGGCTCCGGCCAGCGCGGTCACCCCCGCTCTACAGAACCCACCCACCACCTCATCCGATGCCCTCGCGCAGTACCGTGCTGCCGCCGCACAGGCGGAGCAGCTCAACGAGGACGCGCTCAACGCCCAGTCCGACTTCAACGCCAAGCAGGCCGAGCTGGCCAAGGCCAACATCGACCTGCAGGCGGCCAACGCCAGGGTGCAGGCGGCGCAGGCCGACGCGGCCGGGGTCCAGTCCGCGGTCGACCAGTTCACCGATGCCTCGTTCATCAGCGGAGCGCAGTACAACCGCCTGTCGGCCCTGCTGACCGGAACCTCCGCGCAGGACTTCCTCGACCGGTCTTCGGCGCTGGCCGTGCTGGCCGACGACAAGAACAAGGCCCTCTCGCAGTACACCTCCGCGATCGATGCCGCGGCCAGCGCGCAGCAGCAGGCGGCGGACGCCAAGAACCGCGCCCAGGCCGCCTCGGATGCCGCGGCACAGCTGCTCAACGACCTGCACGCCCGCCAGGACGCGCTGAACAAGCAGGTCAGCGACCTTAAGCAGCTGGCAACCCGGCTCAGCGCGGCCGACCGGGCCGCCCAGCGGGACACGGGCGGATCGAACCCGAACCTGCCCGCCCCGACCGCGGCGGCGCAGACGGCGATCAACGTCGCGCTCAGCAAGCTCGGTGACCCCTACGGCTGGGGCGACACCGGCCCCAACTCGTTCGACTGCTCGGGCCTGACCCAGTACTCGTACCGGCAGGCGGGCATCACGCTGCCGCGGACCGCCGCCGAGCAGCAGGGCTTCGGCCTGTACGTGTCCAGGGCGGACCTTCAGCCCGGTGACCTGGTGTTCTACGGTTCACCGGCGCACCACGTCGGTATCTACCTCGGCGACGGCAAGATGGTGCACGCCCCGACCACCGGTGACGTGGTCAAGATTTCCTCGCTCCAGAACGACTACTCCGGAGCGCGCCGGGTCGCGTACTGACCTGGTGGCGAAGCAGGGGCGGCACCGCGCACGGTGCCGCCCCTGCTGCGTTCGGGGGGTTGACGGCGGGGCCGGTAATCTCCCACCGTGCCTCGGACCCTGCTGGTGACCAACGACTTCCCGCCCCGCCCCGGAGGTATCCAGAACTACCTCGACGCACTGGCCCGGCGGCTGCCGCCGGACGATCTCGTCGTGTACGCCCCGTCCTGGCACGGTTCCTCCGGTTCGCACCCCGAATTCGACGCCGCCGCGCCGTTCGAGATCGTCCGGCATCCCACTTCGCTGATGCTGCCCACCCCGGACGTGCTGCGGAGGGCCAGGGAACTGCTGCGGTCGCGGGACTGCGAATCGGTGTGGTTCGGTGCCGCCGCCCCGCTGGCGTTGCTGGCGCAGCCGTTGCGCGCGGCGGGGGCGGAGCGGGTCGTCGCCTCCACCCACGGGCACGAGGTGGGCTGGTCGATGCTGCCGGGCGCGCGGCAGGCACTGCGGCGGATCGGTGACACCACCGATGTGCTGACCTTCGTCAGCAAGTACACCCGCGGCCGGTTCGCCTCGGCCTTCGGCCCGATGGCCGGCCTGGAGTACCTGCCATCGGGAGTCGACACGGACTTCTTCCGGCCCGACGACGCGGCCCGGGCGGAGATCCGGGCCCGGCACGGGCTCGGCGACCGTCCCACCGTGGTGTGCGTGTCGCGGCTGATGCCGCGCAAGGGACAGGACATGCTGATCCGGGCGCTGCCCCAGGTGCGGCGGACGGTGCCGGACGCGGCGTTGCTGCTGGTCGGCGGCGGTCCTTACCGGGAAACGCTGTCCCGTCTCGCCGGTGAACTGGGACTCACCCGCGACGTGGTGCTGACCGGTTCGGTGCCCTGGCAGGAGCTTCCCGCGCACTACGTGGCGGGCGACGTGTTCGCGATGCCCTCGAGGACGCGGGGCGGGGGGCTCGACGTGGAGGGGCTCGGGCTGGTCTACCTGGAGGCTTCGGCGAGCGGGCTGCCGGTGATCGCGGGAAACTCGGGCGGCGCTCCCGAAACCGTGCTCGAGGACGTGACCGGGCACGTGGTCGACGGCCGGGACGTGGCGGGGCTGGCGGAAACCCTGGTGCCGCTGCTTCAGGACCCGGTGAGGGCGCGGAAGATGGGCGAGGCGGGACGGTCCTGGGTGCGCGAGCACTGGCGCTGGGACGTGCTGGCCGCGCGGCTTTCCCGGCTGCTCACCCCGTGACCGGGTCGGCGGCTCGTCCGGCGAATCGTCCGCCGGGCACGGCCGCGACCGCCGGGTGGCGCGGGTCGTCGGCCCGGACCAGCAGGTCCGCGATCTCGCCTGGCCGCACTTCGTGCTCGTAGCGTTCGAACGCGGGCAGGGCCCAGTGCTGGTCTTCGGGCAGCCTGCGGCGCAGCGCCGCGGGCGAGATCGCCAGGTGCACCGTGAGGTCGAAGGGCAGGCCGCGTCCGAGAAGCAGTTCGCCGTCGGCGATCAGCACGGCGCCGGGCGGAAGCGCGACGCGATCGAGGCGGGTCGCGCGGTCCCGTTCGGCGTCCCACAGCGCGGGCAGGACCTCGCCGCTGCCGCCGGGGGCGAGGGGTTCGAGCACCTCGCGCCGCAGCGCCCCCTCGTCCAGCCAGTCCCGGTAGCGCACGTCCGGGTCCCGCCTGCCCCGTTCGAAGCGGAGTGAAGCCGGGCGCAAAAAGTCCTTTGTGGATACTCGGAGTGGTCGTCGGCCGTTGACCCGCAACGGGTCCACCATCGCGTCCGCCAGCGTCGCGGTGTCGAGTGCGCCGTCGACGGCGATCCGGACCCAGCCGGTGCCCGGCCGCGACAGCACGCGTTCGGCCAGTTCCCCGGCGAGCCGCTCCCACGAGATCGGCCGGAATCTCATACCGCGATCCTGCCACGGCAGGGGACGGGCGGCAGGGATGCCGGAATTGTCGTACCCCGGTGCCAGCATGGGCCGTATGACCGGACAAGTGGGAAAGACGGCGGACGCGGGCTGGCAGATCGGGGTGTCCCGGACCCTGCCCCACCCGCTCGTCGACGTATGGACGTTCATCGCGGAGGACGGGGTGGGGCTCTGGCTCGGGCCGGGTGTGCCGCTCCCGCTCGAACGGGGCGCGCACTACCGGACGGACGACGGAATCACCGGGGAGATCCGGAGTTTCCACCCGCTGGACCGGGTGCGGCTCACCTGGCGCCCGTCCGGCTGGGGGCACGACTCCACGGTGCAGGTGACGGTCCGGTCGTCGGGCCCGAAGACCTCGTTGCGATTCCACCAGGAGCGGCTTTTGGGGCCGGAAGAGCGTGCCGCGCAGCACGAGTACTGGCAGGCGAAGATGGACGGTGTGGCGGCGGCACTGGCGGCGCCGGCCACCCGCTGAGCACGGGCACGATTTCCCCCGGTGAGCCGTTGTCGGGACACGAGGACGGTCACTGGTGGGAGGAAAAGGGACATGCCCCTGCTCGACGAGCCGGTTCAGCTCGATCGCGACTTCATCCACGATCCGCACGCCGTCTACGCGGCTCTGCGTACCGAAGCGCCGGTCCGCCCGGCGATCATGCCGAGAGGTCTGCGGGTCTGGCTGGTCACCCGCTACGCCGAGGCCAGGGAACTGCTCGCCGATCCCCGGCTGAGCAAGGACAACCAACGGGCGGCGGAGCTGTTCCGGCAGAGGATCACCGCGACGGGCCAGGCCGCCTTCTCCTCGTCGCTGGCCGCGCACATGCTCAACACCGACCCGCCGGACCACACGCGGCTGCGCAAGCTGGTGAACAAGGCGTTCACCGCGCGCACCGTGTCCCGGTTGCGGCCCCGGATCGAGGAGATCGCGGACGGGTTGCTCGACGAGGTGGCCGCGGCGGGCGCGGTGGACCTGCTCGAGGCCTTCGCCTTCCCGCTGCCGATCACGGTCATCTGCGAACTCCTCGGGGTGCCCAGCACGGATCGCGACCGGTTCCGGGCCTGGTCCAACACCATCGTCTCGGCCTCCACCCCCGAGCGGCTGCACGAGGATTCCACCGCGCTGGCCGCCTATCTCGCCGAACTGGTCGCGGCCAAGCGCGGGAAACCGACCGAGGATCTGCTCTCCGACCTGGTCCACGTGTCGGACGCGGACGATCAGCTCTCGGAGGTCGAACTCGTCTCGATGGCCTTCCTGCTGCTGGTCGCGGGCCACGAGACCACGGTCAACCTGATCGGCAACGGTGTACTGGCCCTGCTGCGCCACCCCGACCAGCTCGCGATGCTGCGGTCGGATCCGTCGCTGGTGCCCAACGCGGTCGAGGAGTTCCTGAGGTTCGACGGCCCGATCAATGTCGCCACCGTGCGCTTCACGACCGAGCCGGTCGGAGTCGGTGAGGTCGAAATCCCGGAAGGCGAGTTCGTCATGGTGTCGCTGATGGCCGCGAACCGGGACGCGGAACGGTTCCCCGATCCCGACCGGCTCGACGTGACCCGTCCGGCCGGGGGCCATCTCGCTTTCGGGCACGGGATCCACTACTGCGTCGGTGCGCCGCTGGCCCGCCTCGAAGCCGGGATCGCACTGGGCAAGCTGGTGAGCCGGTTCCCGAAGCTGGAACTCGACGGAGAGGCGGAGGCGTTGCGGTGGCGGGACAGCACGCTGATCCGGGCACTGGAAACCCTGCCGGTCCGCGTCGGCTGAGTCCCGCGGGAGCACCGGGGTAGGGTGCCGGCTGTGCGCCCGGAGGAACTGCTCGCTCTCGACGCCCGGCACGTGTGGCATCCCTACGCCCCGATGCCGGGGCAGGTGCCGCCGCTGCTGGTGACCGAGGCCTCCGGGGTGCGGTTGCGGCTGGCGGACGGCCGGGAGCTGGTGGACGGCATGTCCTCCTGGTGGGCGGCCATCCACGGCTACCGGAACCCGGTGCTCGACGCGGCCCTGGCCACGCAGGCGGGCCGGATGAGCCACGTCATGTTCGGCGGGCTGACGCACGAACCGGCGATCCGGCTCGCCACGCGGCTGGCGGAGCTGACCCCGGACGGGCTGGAGCACGTGTTCCTCTGTGATTCGGGATCGGTGGCCGTCGAGGTGGCGGTCAAGATGTGCCTGCAGTACTGGCGGTCGGCGGGGCGCGGGGAGAAGCGCCGTCTGCTGACCTGGCGCGGGGGCTATCACGGAGACACCTTCCACCCGATGAGCGTGTGCGATCCGGAGGGCGGAATGCACGCGCTGTGGCGGGGTGTGCTGCCGGAGCAGGTTTTCGTGCCCGAACCGCCCGCCGGATTCGGCGCTCCGGTGGACCAGTCCTATGTGGATGTTCTCGAGGAGTCGATCGCGCGGCACGCCGGGGAACTGGCCGCCGTCATCGTCGAACCCGTGGTCCAGGGCGCCGGGGGCATGCGGTTCCACCACCCTGGATACCTCCGGGTGCTGCGCGAGCTGACCGAGGCCCATGACGTGCTGCTGGTCTTCGACGAGATCGCCACCGGCTTCGGGCGCACCGGCGCGCTGTTCGCCGCGGAGCACGCGGGGGTGGCACCCGACGTCCTGTGCCTCGGCAAGGCGCTGACCGGCGGCTACCTGAGCCTGGCTGCCGCGCTGTGCACGCCGGAGGTGGCCGCCGGGATCTCGCGGGGCGAGGTGCCGGTGCTGGCACACGGTCCCACGTTCATGGGCAACCCGCTGGCCTCGGCGGTCGCCAACGCCTCGCTCGACCTGCTGGCCGATCGGGACTGGCGGGCGGAGGTCCGGCGGATCGAGGCCGGCCTGAGCGCGGGGCTCGCCGCCGCCTCCGGGCTCGGCTCGGTGGTGGACGTGCGGGTGCTCGGGGCGATCGGGGTGGTGCAGCTCGATCACCCGGTGGACCTGGCGAAGGCGACACTGGCCGCCACGGAGCGCGGGGTGTGGCTGCGGCCGTTCCGCGATCTGGTGTACACCATGCCGCCGTACCTGTGCGGCGACGACGAGATCGCCTCGATCTCCGAAGCGATGGTGGCCGCCGCGCGCGTGGCCTGAGGCGGCTTCGACGGAGCCCTGGTGACAGTGTCCTTAGTGGACGCTGCCAAGGTTCACCCGATTTGGTGTGGGCGGCGACACCGCGGGAAAAGTACTCACGCATCGTGGTCAACATCCGATGTCACCACTCGTGAGAGTGACGCTTTCTCGCTCTGGGTGGCGGAGTCAGGTCCGGTACCTCCCGAAATGTCGCTGGTGGTGCATTGTGAACAAGACGTGAGGATCTCTTTACATAACGGACATTCCGCCCGGTTTTCGGTATCACTGGATTACCGGCTGTCATCGCGGACGCCGGATTCCCCGGCCACCCTCCCCGTATCGGGGCCCTCACGACGGAGGCACGAATGATCGACCTGTCCGCTCGCGAACGCGAGCACGAGCACGCACCACCCGGCCCGCGCTGGCGGTCGGCACTGCACACCCTGCGCCACGACCTCCCGGCTTCGCTGGTGGTGTTCCTGGTAGCGGTTCCCCTTTCACTGGGCATCGCGCTCGCCTCGGGGGCCCCGGTGGTCGCCGGGCTGATCGCGGCGATCGTCGGCGGCATAGTGGCCGGATCGCTCGGCGGATCCGCCCTGCAGGTCAGCGGCCCGGCGGCGGGGCTCACCGTGATCATGGCCGAGACCATCGCCGAGTTCGGCTGGGCCGCCACCTGTGCGATCACCATGCTGGCCGGACTGCTGCAGATCCTGTTCGGGCTCAGCCGCGTGGCCCGCGCCGCGCTCGCCATCTCCCCGGCCATCGTGCACGGCATGCTCGCCGGCATCGGCGTGACCATCGTGCTGGCCCAGCTGCACGTCGTACTGGGCGGCAGCGCGCAGAGTTCCCCCGTGGACAACCTGCTCCAGCTCCCGCGCCAGCTGGTGGCCCTGCACGGCCAGGCCACTCTGCTCGGCCTGCTCACCATCGCCGTGCTGCTGATCTGGGGCAGGCTGCCCGCGGCCGTCCGCAAGGTGCCGGGCCCCCTGGTCGCCATCGCCGGGATCACCGTCCTGTCCGTGGCTGCCGGGATGAACGTGCCCCGCGTGGACGTGCCGTCGAACGTGCTCGAAATCCGCTTCGTGCCGATGCTTCCCGACGGCGGCTGGTTCGACTTCGGCCTCGCCGCCGTGACCGTGGCGCTGGTCGCGAGCGTCGAGAGCCTGCTCTCCGCCGTGGCCACCGACAAGATGCACACCGGGCCGAGAGCCGATCTCAACCGTGAACTGGTGGGGCAGGGGGCCGCGAACCTCGCGTCCGGGGCGCTCGGCGGCCTGCCCGTCACCGGTGTGATCGTCCGCAGCTCCACCAACGTCCAGTCCGGCGCGCGCTCCCGCGCCTCCGCGGTGCTGCACGGGCTGTGGGTCCTGCTGTTCGTGGCGGTGCTGGCCGGGCTCATCCGCAACATCCCGCTCGCCGCGCTGGCGGGGCTCCTGGTGCACGTGGGCGCCCGGCTGGTGAACGTCGAGCACATCAAGGACGTGCTCCGCCACGGGGATCTGCCGGTCTACCTGATCACGCTGGGCGGGGTGGTCGCGTTCGATCTGCTCACCGGGGTGCTGATCGGGCTCGGCACCGCCGCGGTGATCATGCTGCGGCGGCTGCTCTGGGCCGGGATCCACGCCGAACGCGACGGCGAGGAATGGCGTGTCGTGGTCGAAGGCGCACTGTCGGCCCTGTCGATCCCCCGGCTGTCGACCGTCCTCGGCGGCATCCCCCGGGGCACGCGCGTCACCCTCGAACTCGTCGTCGACTACCTCGACCACGCCGCCTTCGACCTCCTCTCCGGCTGGCAGCAGGCCCACGAGCGGGCCGGGGGCCGGGTACTGGTGGACGAGATCGGGCACCCGTGGTTCGAGCGCGGCAAGGCGGGGGAACCGACCGTGCACCGGGCACGGGCCAAGCCGGTCGTGCCCCGCTGGTTCGCCCCGTGGTCGCAGTGGCAGCGCGGGCAGGAGGACCTGGCGGTGGAGGTCCCCGCCCAGCGCTCGCCGGAAAGCTCGATGCGCCGGGGAATGGTGGAGTTCGAGCGCCGCACCGCGGAACTGGTCCGGCCGATCCTGAGCAGGCTGGCGAACGTGCATGAACCGCAGACGTTGTTCCTCACCTGCGGGGACGCGCGGATCGTGCCGAACCTGATCACCAGCAGCGGGCCGGGCGACCTGTTCACCATCCGCAACATCGGCAACCTGGTGCCGGACCACGCCCTCTGCGAGGAAGGGGCCGACGCCTCGATCGGGGCCTCCCTGGAGTTCGCCGTGGACGTGCTCAAGGTGCGCGAGATCGTGGTGTGCGGGCATTCCTCGTGCGGGGCGATGAAGGCCCTCATCGACGGGGCCCCGGCGGACAGCCCCGCCCTGCGCGCGTGGCTGCGACATGCCGCGCCGAGCCTGGAGCGAGCCCAGAGGCACCCGCGGCTCGCGATCGAGGGCGAGGTGCCCGGATCGGAAGCCGACCAGTTGGCGCTGCACAACGTGCTGCAACAGCTCGACCGGCTCCGCGAGTACCCGACCATCGCCCGCGCCCAGGCGCGCGGGGACATCGAACTGGTGGGCATGTACTTCGACGTGGGTGCCGCTCGCGTGCACCTCTACGACGCCGAGAGCGGCACGTTCACCTCGGCGGGCCGCCGGATCGTCACCGGTTAGGAGGCGATCGGCGGTGAATTGAAGCGGGGAAGGGCCGTCGCGTCGACGCCGGTACTACGGTGAACTGCCGTGAGCATCCTGGTAGTGACCGGAACGGGTACCGGCGTCGGCAAGACGGCCGTGACCGCCGCGATCGCCGCGCTCGGCAGGGCGAGCGGCCGGCGGGTCGCGGTGCTCAAACCGGCGCAGACGGGCGTGGCACCGGGCGAGCCGGGTGACCTCGCCGAGGTGGTACGGCTGGCGGGCGAGGTCACCACGCGCGAGCTGCGGCGCTATCCGGACCCGCTGTCGCCGGAGGCGGCCGCCCGGCGCAGCGGCATCCCCGTGGTCGGGCCTGCCGAGATCGCCGCGGCGGCGACCGAACTCGGCACCGCACACGATCTGGTGCTGGTCGAGGGGGCGGGGGGCCTGCTGGTCCGGTTCGGTCCCGATGGCAGCACCCTCGCCGACGCCGCGTGGGCGCTCGGCGCCGCCGTCCTGGTGGTGGCCGAGGCAGGCCTTGGCACGCTCAACGCCACGGCGCTCACCGCGGAGGTCGCCACCGCGCGCGGCCTGCACGTGCCCGGTGTGGTGATCGGCTCGTGGCCGGCCGAGCCGGATCTGGCCATGCTCTGCAACGTGGTGGACCTGCCGGTCGCCGCCGGCGCACCGCTGCTCGGTGCCCTGCCCGCCGGGATCGGCGGGCAGGACCGGGCCGGGTTCCTCGCCAGGGCGCGGGCCGGGCTGTCGCCCTGGTTCGGCGGGGAGTTCGACCCCGAGCGGTTCGAGAAGGAGGCGTCGGCGCGAACGTGACGCTTGTCGCTGTTCTTCCCCACGCCCGTACGGCAGCATGGTGCGCTGGGCCGGGACCGGCGGGCGGTGCCGGAGGGCCTGGTGGCCGGAAAGACCGAAGGGAAGGTTGTTCGTGACCTCAGCACCCGAACAGACCGACGTGCTCGCCGTGGCGCGGGAGCAGGTGCTCGAACGCGGAACCGGCCTGTCCGAGCCGCAGGTGCTCGAGGTGCTGCGCCTGGGCGACGATCGACTGTCCGAGCTGCTCGCCCTCGCCCACGAGGTGCGGATGCGCTGGTGCGGGCCGGAGGTGGAGGTCGAGGGCATCGTCAGCCTCAAGACCGGCGGCTGTCCGGAGGACTGCCATTTCTGCTCGCAGTCGGGCCGGTTCCCCACACCCGTCCGCTCCGCCTGGCTGGACATCCCGGGCCTGGTGAAGGCCGCACGGCAGACCGCGGAGACCGGGGCGACCGAGTTCTGCATCGTCGCCGCCGTCCGCGGCCCGGATGCGCGGCTGCTGTCGCAGGTGCGCGAGGGCATCAAGGCGATCCGCGAGGACGGCAACGACATCCAGATCGCCTGCTCGCTGGGCATGCTGACGCAGGAGCAGGTCGACGAACTCGTCGAGATGGGCGTGCACCGCTACAACCACAACCTCGAGACCGCACGCTCCCATTTCCCGAACGTGGTGACCACGCACTCCTGGGAGGAGCGCTGGGAAACGCTGCGCAGGGTGCGGGACGCCGGGATGGAGGTCTGCTGCGGCGGGATCATCGGCATGGGGGAGAGCCAGGAGCAGCGTGCGGAGTTCGCCGTCCAGCTGGCGGAGCTGGACCCGCACGAGGTGCCGATGAACTTCCTCATTCCGCAGCCCGGCACCCCGTACGAGAAGTACGAGGTGGTCGAGGGCAAGGACGCGCTGCGGGTGGTCGCGGCCTTCCGGCTGGCGATGCCCCGCACCATGCTGCGCTTCGCGGGCGGGCGTGAGCTGACGCTGGGTGACCTCGGCGCGGAGCAGGGCATGCTCGGCGGCATCAATGCGATCATCGTCGGCAACTACCTGACCAACCTCGGCCGCCCCGCGAGCCAGGACCTCCGCATGCTGGCGGAGCTGAAGATGCCGATCAAGGCGCTGAGCGAGTCGCTGTGAGCTCGCCCCTTTCCGGCGCACCGGCCTACTGCGTCCACTGTGGACTTGCACTGGCCGGTGCGGACCACGCGGCCTGCCGCACTCCCCGCACCGCGCTCGAACCGCCCCGGTTCTGCCCGCAGTGCGCCCGCCGGATGGTGGTCCAGGTGTCGCCGGTCAGCTGGACGGCACGATGCAGCCGACACGGTGCGTGCACGAGCGAGGGGACGGGATAGTCTCGCTGTGCCAGTTGGGCCGGCGAAAGGGACAGGGTGGCTGAGGGATCGGTGGAAGCGGGCGAGGGTCCGCGATCCCGGCGTGACGTCGCGGTCGGCCGGATGGTGTTCCGCCTGCCCCGGCCGCGCCCGAAGGTGATCGTCAAGGCGGATCTGCTCCCCGCGGTGAGCGTGCTCTCGCTCGCCGGACTGCTCGGTGTGCCGCTCGGCTGGCTGTGGTCCCGGCTGGCACCGGCCGAACGTGTCCGCGTCTATTCCGACGGCCAGCTCGTCCCGCTGCAACTGGAAAGCTGGCACCGGTTCGACGATCTGGCGATCTTCGCGATGCTCGGGCTGGCGGCCGGTGTCGTCACCGGGGTCGCGGTGTGGCTGATGAGGTCCCGGCGCGGCCCCGTGGTGCTGGCCGCCGCGGTGGGCGGGGCGCTGCTGGCCGCCTGGCTCGGCAGCGTGCTGGGTCTCGCGTTCGCCAACGGCCTGTACTCCGTGGCCACCGCGCCGAAGCTCGGCGACGTCATCGAGGTGGCTCCGCGGCTGGAGTCGGGGTGGGTGCTGGTGGCGCAGCCGCTGGCGACGGCCCTGGTCTACGGCCTGCTCGCCGGCTGGAACGGCCGGGAGGACCTCGGCCGCCGTCTCGGCTGAAGCATTTCCCGTGAGGGACCGGTCGTTGGCCGTGAAGGGACCCTTCACGGCTCGCCCCAGCCCCGTCAGGGGCGTGGAAGTTACGCGCAGACTCAGTTCAGGCAGGCGCGGGAGTCCAGGTAGGGGAGTTCGGGCGGGGGCGCGGGGACCGCGTTCAACGCGGACAGGAAACCGGCTTCCCGGGTGAGCAGCCGCCGGGTCAGGCGCAGGCGGCGCAGCGGATGGGTCTCCTCGAGGAGTCGTTGCCGGTCGGGCAGGGGAAGCAGGCAGTCGGCGGCCAGCAGGTAGGCGAGCGCGGCGGGTGAGGTGTCGGGCGGGGGCGGGGTCCATGCGGCGCGTTCCCAGGCCGATTCGCAGTAACGCCGGTAGGCCGAGCGCGCGGCGCCCGCCAGTCGCGAGGTGGCGTCGGCCGCCGCCGCGGGCAGTCGCTCGTCCGGCACCCATTCCACGGTCGCCATCAGGTACGGCGCCTGGGTTTGGTCGATGTCGAGCAGCCGGAAGCGCCGTTCGCCGTGGGTGAGGATGTCGAACCGGCCGTCCGGCAGGCGTTCACTGTCGCGCAGCACGGCCGCGCAGCCGATGGCGTGCACGTGCTCCACCGACTCGACCTCCCGGACCATCGCCGTCCGGATCGCCACGATCCCGAACCGGCGGTCCGGCACGGTGCCGCTGAGCAGGTCGAGCGCGAGTTGGCGGTAGCGGGGTTCGAACAGGTGCAGGGGCAGGACCGCGCCGGGAAGCAGCACCGTCTGTAGCGGAAACAACGGCAGGGTCGTCTTTTCGCCGTCTTGCGGTTCCGCGTCCTTCACGGGCTACACGCTACTGGGAATCACCCGGCTGTGCTCACCACCGCTTTCCGTAGCTCACCGCCGCCGGCCGCCACTGACCGCCGTTTTCGGCGGCGGCCGCAGGACCGCGAACGGGTCGGTCACCTGGATTCCCTCGCCGCTGAAGGAGAACAGGGCCGCGGGCCTGCCGCCGCTGCGGCCGGAGGGGGCGGTGTGCCCCGTGGGCTTGAGCAGGCCCCGCCGGGACAGCACACGCTGGAGGTTGGTGGCGTCGACGGAGTAGCCGAGCGCTGCGGAGTAGAGCTCCCGCAGCGCCGAGATGGTGAATTCCCGTGGGGCGAGGGCGAAGCCGACGTTGGTGTAGCTCAGCTTCGACCGCAGCCGGTCGCGGGCGCGCAGGATGATGTCGCGATGGTCGAAGGCGGTGCGGGGCAGCGCGTCCACCTCGTGCCAGCGGGTGTCCTCGGGGACCTCCGGGTCCACGTCGGAGGGGACCAGGCCGAGGAAGGCGGTGGCCACCACGCGGGGCCCGGGCACGCGGTCGGGTGCGCTGAACACCGAGAGCTGCTCGACGTGCGAGAGCTGGCGTACGTCCACCTTCTCGGCGAGCTGGCGGCGGATCGAGGTCTCGACGTCTTCGTCCGGGCGGAGCCTGCCGCCGGGCAGCGACCAGCGCCCGACGTGCGGATCCAGCGCCCGCCGCCACAGCAGCACCCGCAGTGTGGCGTAACGCACCTGTAATACGGCCGCCAGAACCTCGTGTGCCAGCGGGGCGCTGCTGTTAATATGACTGTGCATGGTTTTCGATTATAAGGCGAAAACTAGACTGGCTCTAGGAGGGCCGATGGCGACGGCGATGGCGCAGGACTACCAGCCCTACGACGGGGTCGAAGCGGACGAGGCGTGGGCCGAAGAGGTCCGCAGGCTCGCGCGGGAACGCGACGCGGTGGTGCTCGCACACAACTACCAGGTGCCGGCGATCCAGGACATCGCCGACCACACCGGCGACTCCTTGGCCCTGTCCAGGATCGCGGCGGCGAGCGACGCCTCCACCATCGTCTTCTGCGGCGTGCACTTCATGGCCGAGACGGCGAAGATCCTCGCCCCGGAGAAGACCGTCCTGATCCCCGACGCCCGTGCGGGCTGCTCGCTGGCCGACTCGATCGACGCCGCGCAGCTTCGTGCGTGGAAGGCCGAGCACCCCGGTGCCGTCGTGGTGTCCTACGTGAACACCACCGCCGAGGTGAAGGCCGAGACCGACATCTGCTGCACCTCGTCGAACGCGGTCGACGTGGTCGCCTCGATCCCGGCCGGCCGGGAGGTCCTCTTCTGTCCGGACCAGTTCCTCGGGGCCCACGTCAAGCGGGAGACCGGCCGCGAGAACCTGCACATCTGGGCCGGGGAATGCCATGTGCACGCCGGGATCAACGGGCCCGAGCTGGCCGAGCGCGCGGCTGCGAACCCCGGCGCCGACCTGTTCATCCACCCCGAGTGCGGCTGTGCCACCTCGGCGCTCTACCTGGCGGGCGAGGGCACGGTGCCGCGCGAGCGGGTCAAGATCCTCTCCACCGGTGACATGGTGCACGCGGCCAGGGCCACCAAGGCCGGTTCGGTGCTGGTCGCCACCGAGATCGGCATGCTGCACCAGTTGCGCAAGGCCGCGCCGGAGATCGACTTCCGCGCGGTGAACGAGCGTGCCTCGTGCCGGTTCATGAAGATGATCACCCCTGCCGCCCTGCTGCGGTCCCTGCGCGAAGGCGCCGACGAGGTGCACGTGGACCCGGAGACCGCGGCACGGGCCCGCGCCTCGGTGCAGCGCATGATCGAGATCGGCAAGCCGGGCGGTGGCGAATGATCACCGACGTTAGCGACCAACGGTCGAAAACCTGTGCGTGGGAGGCGCGCGCGGACCTGATCGTGCTGGGCAGCGGGGTGGCCGGGCTGACCGCCGCGCTGCGGGCGCAGGACCTCGGTCTGCGCGTACTCGTGGTGACCAAGGCGGCCGTCTCCGACGGCAACACGCGGTGGGCCCAGGGCGGCGTCGCCGTGGTCCTGGACGGTGAGCACGACGAGGGCGATTCGGTGGCCCGGCACGTCGAGGACACCCTGATCGCGGGCGCCGGGCTGTGCGAGCCCGATGCCGTGCGCGCCATCCTGGACGCCGGTCCGCGTGCCGTGGAGTGGCTGCGCGGCTCCGGCGCCCGCTTCGACCCGGGGGCGAGCGGGCTGCTCGCCCGCACCCGGGAGGGCGGGCACAGCGCCTTCCGCGTGATCCACGCCGGCGGGGACGCGACCGGCGCGGAGGTCGAACGCACCCTCGTCGGCCAGGCGACCGGGCGGGGACTCCCCGTACTGGAACGGCATATCGCGGTGGACGCGCTGCTCACTCCGCTCGGTCAGGTGGCCGGGGTGTCGGTGCTGGACCCGGAGGGCGTGCCGGGTGTGCTGCGGGCGCCCGCGGTGCTCGTCGCGACCGGCGGTCTCGGCCAGCTCTACCAGGCGACCTCGAACCCCGAGATCGCCACCGGCGACGGCCTGGCCCTGGCTCTGCGCGCGGGGGCCCAGGCGGCGGACCTGGAGTTCGTGCAGTTCCACCCCACCGTGCTCTACACCCCCGGCGCGCGCGGACGGTGCCCGCTGGTGACCGAAGCGGTGCGCGGGGAGGGGGCGGTCCTGCTCGACGGTGCCGGTGCCCCGGTGATGCGGGGCGTGCACCCGCTCGGCGACCTCGCACCCCGCGACGTCGTGTCCGCGGCCATCACCCGCCGGATGGCGCAGGCGCCGGGCGGTATCGACGATCACGTCTTCCTCGACGCGACTGGGGTTTCCTCGTTCGCGGAACGGTTTCCGACCGTGTACGCCGCCTGCCGGGCGATCGGTGTCGAGCCCGCGCGCGAGCCCATCCCCGTCACCCCGGCCGCGCACTTCGCCTGCGGCGGGGTGGTGACCGGCACGGACGGCCGCACCGGTGTGACCGGGTTGTACGCGGCGGGCGAGGTCGCCAGGACCGGGCTGCACGGGGCGAACCGCCTGGCCTCCAACAGTCTGTTGGAGGGGCTGGTCGCGGGCACGGCGGCGGCCGAGGCGGTCGCCGCGGACCTGGCGGCGGGCGTGCTCGCGGATCCGAAGCAGGGCAGGTCACGGCGGCCGCGGCCGATGCCGGTCGTCGAGCGGGACGCGGTGCAGCGGGTGATGAGCCGGTACGCGGCCATCGGGCGCGACGCCGAGGGGCTCGCGGTCGCCGGCTCGGTGCTCGACCTTTCGACGAAGGAGGTCCTCGTGCGCACGCACCGGGACGTCGAGGACGCCGCGCTCACCCTGGTGGCGCAGGCACTCGTCGCCGCGGCCGCCCGGCGCACCGAGTCGCGGGGAGCCCACGTCCGCCTGGACTTCCCCGAACGCGATGACCACCTGTGGCAGCGCAGCCAGCTGATCCGGTTGAGCCCCTCAGGGCAGCCGGTGCTGGCGGATCCGGTTCCGGCGATGGGAGTGGCATGACCGACCTCGATCACGAGGACCTCCGGCGGGTGGTGGAGACCGCGCTGGCCGAAGACCTCCGGTACGGCCCGGACGCGACGACGCTCGCGACCGTGCCCGGGGACGCGACGGCGACCGCGGAGCTCACGCCAAGGGTGAACGGCACGCTGGCGGGTCTTCCAGCGGCGCTCGCGGTGTTCGACCACGTGCTCGGCGGCGACTACGAAGTGCTGCGGGCGAGCCGGGACGGCGCCAAGCTCGTCGCCGGGGAACCGGCGCTCGTGGTGCGGGGCCCGGTGCGGGGACTGCTCACCGCGGAGCGCACCGCGCTGAACCTGCTGTGCCACCTGTCCGGGATCGCCACCGCCACCGCGGCGTGGGTGTCCGAAGTGGACGGTACCGGCTGCGCGGTCCGCGATTCGCGGAAAACCCTGCCCGGACTGCGGTTGCTGCAGAAGTACGCGGTGCGCTGCGGTGGTGGGGTCAACCACCGGATGGGCCTCGGGGACGCGGTGCTGATCAAGGACAACCACGTGGTGGCCGCCGGATCGGTCACCGCCGCCCTGCGGGCCGCCCGGGAGCACGCCGCCGGCCTGCCGTGCGAGGTCGAGGTGGACAACCTCGACCAGTTGGCCGAAGCGCTGCGCGCGGGCGCCGACGAGGTCCTGCTGGACAACTTCGTACCGGAGGACTGCGCGGCCGCGGTGCGGTTGCGGGACGAGGTGTCGCCCAAGACCCGCCTGGAGGCTTCGGGCGGGCTGCGGCTGGAAAACGCGCGAGCGTACGCCGAAACGGGTGTCGACTACCTCGCCGTCGGTGCGCTCACGCACTCCTCACCGGCCCTCGACCTCGGTATGGACCTTTCCTGAGCGACCTGCCCGGCACCGTTTCGGGGACGGTGCCGGGCCCTCGCTCCCACACACTGATTGGTTCTGTTTGCTAACGTTTGCTCGCAATCGGCAACCACCGGGGGGAGGGAGCGCGGTGGATCTTGACGCGCGGTCAGAACTACGTGGGCGCGTTGTTCCGGCGGGGCGCCCCCGTCCTGGCCTCCACGCCGCGGGAACTGCCCCCCGGCGTTGACGATCCGGAGCCGCTCGCCGCGGCGGGGAGGCTGAGCGCGCTGGCGCGCAGCCGGGTGGAGCCCGCCGACGACCCGCTGATGATCCGGGCGACCCGGTACGCGGTGCTGTTGCCGCTGGCCTACCGGCTGTGCATGCTCCCGGCCGCCTGGCTGTGGCTGGTGCTCGCCTTTCCCGCCACGGCCGTGCTGAACGCGATCGCCTGGCTCGGCATCGCGGGCAACGCCGCGAGCATCCTGTGGGTGCTGCGGGTGCCCGACCGCCGCGGCCGCCGCGCCCCGGTGCTGCTGGCCGCCGACGCCGCGTTCGCGCTGGTGGCCGCGCCGGTCGCGGCCTTCACCTCGCCCGCCGCGCTGTACTGGCCCGGACAGTGGGTGACCTTCGTGTACCTGACCGGCACGGTCGCGCTGTGGACCATCGGGCGCGGGGTGCCCGCGGGACTCCTCGTCGCGGCGCTCGGCACCGCGATGGAGGGGTTGCTGCGGTGGGCGGGACCGCTGCCCCCGATCGGGGACGCCGAGATCGCGACCCTGGTGAGCGGTGCTGCGATGCTCGTGGTCGCGGTGGTGGCGTCCGGGGGAGCGCTCCTGCTGATCGGCCTGGCCACGCGGCTGGCGCTGGCGATCGGGCTGCGCCTGGGGCACACCGCGGAGCGCGACCGCGCCGAGCGGATCCTGCACGACACGGCCCTGCAGGCGCTGGAGGCGATCGCGCTGAGCACCTCCGCCGACGATCGCGATCCCCGCGCGCAACTCGCCCGCGTGCGCGACGCCGCGCGGGCGCAGGCCCGGGAACTGCGGCGCGTCCTCGGCACGGCCGGTGCCCCGGACGGTCTCGCCACCGAACTGGCCGCGGTGGCCGCGGAAATGGCCCGGGACGGTCTCAGGGCCGAGTTGTCGTTGTCGGACATCGGCGACGACCGGCTTTCCGAAGCCCGCCGCGCGGCGATGCGGGACGCGGTGCGGGAAGCGCTGCGGAACACCCTCAAACACGCCGGAACGCGGGATGTGGTGGTGCGTATGGAGGAACGCGACGGCGGGATCGCGGTGGTCACCCGCGATCACGGGGCCGGATACGACGAGGAGGAGCGTCCGCCGGGGTTCGGGGTGAGCGAGTCGATGACGGCGCGGCTGGCCGAGGTCGGTGGCTGGTGCCGGATCGAGTCCCGGCCCGGCGACGGCACCCGGGCCACCCTGTGGGTCCCGCGCTGAGCTTGGCGGAGCGACATGACTTTGCCGGGGCCCTGGTCGATAGGGCCGTGAAGGGGCCCTTCACGGCATCGGGTCGACGCCGGGGAGGTGGCGGTTCGTGGCCCGGACCAGCGGGGCCAGTTCCGGGATCTCGACCACCTCGCGCCCGGCAGCCAGGAGTTGTTCGGCCCCTTCGGCGTCGACGAACAGGTTCGGCTCGCGCCAGGCGAACACCACGCGCGGGATTCCGGCGTCGAGGATGTGCCGGGTGCAGGTGACCGGGCGCGAGGCGCGGGCACTGCACGGCTCCAGCGAGCTGTAGATGGTGGCGCCGGCCAGCCGAGGGTCGGGGCCCAGCTTCGCCAGCGCGATCTCCTCGGCGTGGTCTTTCGGGTCGGTCTCGCCCGAATAGCCGGTGGCCAGCACCCTGTCCTCGGCGTCGGTGATCACGGCGCCGACCCGGAACGTGGCCGAAGGCGGGCACCGTTCCGCGAGTTCGATGGCCTCCCGCAGCCTGCGGTGATCGCGAGCGGCCTGGCCGAGCAGGTAGCGCAGGAGCACGACGTCGCCGAGTTGCCGCACTTCGGCCAGCAGTTGCCTGCCCTGGGGAAAGGAGCCGGTGCCGAGGAACCGGGGCGCGTCCTCCTCCCCGACGAACAGCGGGGCGACCACCAGATGGAGTTCGTCGACGACGTTTTCGCGCAGGAACAACGTGTGCACGCCACCGCCGCCCTCGACCATCAGGCGCCCGATTCCCCGGTCCGCGAGGTCGGCGAGCAGGCGGTGAAGGTCCAGCGGGTCACCGGCGTCGACCACGGTGGCCACCGGACCGAGCCGCGCGGTGGCCTCCGCCACCGCCGGGGTAGGCACGTAGACCAGCTTGCCCGCCGTGCCCGTGGTGAAGAACCCCGCGGCCGGGTCGAGCCTGCCACTGGTGCTGAGGGTGACCTTGACCGGTTGCGGGCCCGAGCGGGTCAGCAGCCGGGGATTGTCGGTGCGGATCGTGTTCGCCCCGACCAGGATCGCGTCGGCACCGGCGCGAACCTGGTCCACCCTGGCGAAATCCTCCTCGCTGGAGAGCAGCAGCCGGTCCCTGCTCGTGTCGTCGAGACGGCCGTCGAGCGATATCGCGGCGGAGGCCAGGACATAGGGGCGTTTGCGCACCCCAGCACTGTCCCACACGAAAACAATGAGCAAAGGCCGGGGTGCGCTCGCCCCGATATCGGGGGAATTATTGTCGTCGCGGTGATCGTGGGAAAA
The DNA here is from genome assembly GCF_026802195.1 of Amycolatopsis cynarae. Lineage (NCBI taxonomy): Bacteria > Bacillati > Actinomycetota > Actinomycetes > Pseudonocardiales > Pseudonocardiaceae > Amycolatopsis > Amycolatopsis cynarae. The sequence goes on from NZ_CP113836.1 coordinate 1,177,570, forward strand.
TTCCTAGACGCCCGCGGTCTGCCGGATCCAGGAACGGCTGGCCGAGACCTTGGCGTAGTTCTGGGTGCCGTTGGTCTGATAGCCGGTGTTGTTACCGGTGGAGCAGACGCCCACCTGCTTGCCGTTGGCCAGTTCGGGGCCGCCGGAGTCGCCGTGCCAGGCCGAACCCGACACACCCTGGCTCGCGATCGCGGACCCGCCGAAGGCGTCGGTACTCGTGCCGGTGACCCGCACGGTGGCCGTCTTGAGGGTGCTCGACGGCGGGTTGCTGCCCTGCGTGCGGCCCCAGCCGTAGATCTGGTTGGTGGACCCGGTGGCCGGGTCGCTGTCGGCCAGCTGCATGTAGGTGGTGCTCACCGAGGTGGCGAGGTGCAGCAGCGCGATGTCGCCGTCGGGTGAGGCGTACTGCTGGTCGACATCGGCGTCCACGCCCTGGCCGAGCGTCACGCTGCCCACCTTGACGTGCATTCCGGGGGAATTCAGGCAATGCTGCGCGGTGAGCACCCATTGCGGCGCGATGATGGTTCCGGAGCATTCGAAACCGCCGTAGCTGGTGGCGTCGTCCCAGTACACCTGCGCGCCCCAGGGGGCGGAACTGACCGTGGTGCCGCCGATGATGAACGGAGTGGCTGCTTCGGCGCTCACCGTCGTCGTCGCGCCGGCCGCAATAGCCGCCGCCGTGAAAAGAACCGCGCCCGTCTTTCGCATCGAAAAACCTCCGGTGCCGAATTGTCGAAGGACGGGACGAAATGTATTGACGGCTCCCGGGAAGGGGTACCTACAAAAGTCGGTCCGGTGGCCGAATTGCGCCTTTTATCGCGGCAGGGCGAAAGGCAGCGTGGCCCGAACGGCCGCCTCGTGTCGCCCGTACAGCGGCACGGCGGGAAGGGACGGCTCGCGGAGTTGCGGGCGGCGGGTACCCGCGGGCCAGGCGACGCGGATGGTGACCTCGTCGCGGAGCCGGTCGCCGCGGGTGCGGCGGACCGTGTACGACACCGTGGTGCCCAGGGCGCCGGGCGGGTCGGCGACCGGTTCGGGAAAAGCGCCGGGCAGCGGCGTGAAGCAGGCCTGGCTCACCGTTCCCGCAGTCCATGAGCGCCAGCCGTCGATGACCTCGGCGGTGAGCGGCGCCCCCAGCGTCTCGCGGAGTTCGGCGGCGAGTTCACCGGCTTCGAGTACGGTGCCGCCATAACCGGCGTCGTACAGCGCGCCCAGCACTCCCAGCGCCGCGCGGGCGGTGGCCCGCAGTTCGCCCAGTTCGCCGTGCCCGCGGGCGAACGCGGCCAGGGGCGCGTACCCCGGCAGGTACCGGACGGCGAGCAGGTAGGTCCGCCGTCCCGCGCGGGAACGCACGAGCACCTGCGCGCTGCCCAGCGGGATCTCCAGGTCCTCGCAGGCCCGGCGCGCGATGGCGACGACGGTGGGGAGATCCGGCTCCCCGGACAGCTTCACCACCGCCGTCCAGCCGTCACCGATCCCGGCGATGCCGAAGCGGTTCCCCGCCCGGTCGGAGTGCTGGCGCAACCGCAGATCCGGCGCGAGCACGAGCAGCGGGTCCGTGGTGCGGCGGCGGTCGTCGTGCGCCTGCAGGCGGTAGGCGATCCACGTGAGGGCCCAGCCCGCGAGATGGCGTCCGGCGATGCGGACCGACGTCGCCGCCACCACGAGCAGCGCCAGCAGCGCGGCAGGCAGCACGGCCCCCGGGCCGTAGGCGCGGCAGGCCAGCGGGACCGTGAACGCCGCGACCTCCCACGCGGCGAACTGCCCGAACCGGACCGGCCGCAGCCACGTGCGGCCCGCCGGCCTCGGCCTGCCGTCGCGGCGTCCTGGCCCGCCCCCGGCGATGCCGGGCAGCCGGGCATCGGCGGTGGTCATGGTCGACGCCCTTCTTTGCTTGCTGGTACAGAATAAGCGGATCGGCGGCGAGCGCTGTCGGCAAAAATGGCTACAGGAGGTCCCGATGTCCGGCGAGCCGCGGATCCGGGTTGGGGTGATCGAGGATCACCCGCTGTACCGGGAGGCCGTGGCGCGGGTGCTGACCGAGGCCGGGGACATGGAGGTCGGCGCCGTCGTCGATTCCGTCCCCGCGTTCGCCGCGTCGGGCCAGCCGCCGGGCTCGGTGGTGGTGCTGGACCTGAAACTGCGGGGGGTCGCCGACTCCGCGGCGGTGCACCGGGTGGCCGGGATGGGGCACCACGTGCTCGTGGTCTCCGCCCATGCCGGGCAGCACGAGGTCCTCGGCGCCGTCTCGGCCGGGGCGCGGGGCTACCTCTCGAAGGAGGCCGACGGGCCGGACATCCTGCGGGCGGTGCGGGAGATCGCGGCGGGGCACACGCATGTCTCGCCCACGCTGGCTTCGTACCTGCTCGACTCGAACCGCGGCGTGAAGAGCGTGCTATCGGAGCGGGAGCGTCAGGTGCTTTCGCTGGTCGCCGCGGGCGAACGGGACACCGACATCGCCGTGGCCATGGACATCAGCGTCCGTACCGTCCGCTCCTACCTGGAACGCATCCGGGACAAGACGGGCAGGCGGCGCAGGCCGGAGCTGACCCGCCTCGCCATCGAGGAGGGCATCACGACGGGCGAATTCAGGCGGCCGCCGAGGCCGGGCCCAGGCGCAGGGTGATCCCCTCGCCGCGCAGCGCGCGGCGGAACCACACCAGCGACACCACGATGGCCAGGCCGATCACGCTCCACGAGCCCGCCGTCGAGACGACGAGGAAGTTCCCCACGGTCGCCTTGGCCAGCATCCACAGCGTGGTCGCGCCGTTGGTCAGGAACACCAGCGCCCACAGCAGGGACAGCCGCCGGAACACCCGCACCACGCGCGGATGTTCGCGGAAGGCGGCCGGGAACGCGCAGAAGTCGTCGGCCAGCTTCGCGATGAGCGGGCGGCCGGTGGGCACCGTGGCGACCAGCGCGAACGCGATCAGGAAGTTCTGCAGGGTCGGTTGCAGGAAGTACAGGAAAACGCTGCCGGTGAGCAGGCCGAGGATCGTGCGGGCGACCAGGAGGCCGGTGGTGAGCAGCAGCACGGCGGGGATGGGGCGGCGCAGCACCGCCCGGCGCGCCAGCGCCAGCACCGACCACGACAGCGCCGCGATGAGGCCGCCGTCGAAGCCCACCACGGTGAGCATCAGGTAGAACAACCCGAGCGGCACGATCGTCGATTCGAGCAGGTGGGTGGCGCCCCGGCGCAGGAGCGAGCCGAAGGCGGGCAGATGGACCGTCAGATGTGGGGGCATCTCGGTGGTGTCTCTCTCGTACCGCGGGGCACGGGGCGGGGGCGGCTGGAGCGGGCCTCAATGTACTCGCCCGGCCGATGAGAGCCAGGTCTCGTCCTGGTTCACCACCTGATCCGGGAAGAGCGCGGGACTTCGTACGGTTACCTCCTTGGTGGGACGGGAGGAGGTGCGGTGATGAGTGCGGAGTGGACCAGTTCGGCCGTCGCGGTCCCCGCGGCGGTGGCCGCCGCGGCGCTGATGGGACTGGCCAGCGCGGCGCAGGCCAAGGCCACCAAGCAGGTACCGCCCGGCCGCACCCTGCATCCCGGGCTGCTGGTGGCGCTGGCGCGCCGGCCGCTGTGGCTGGTGGGCATCTGCGCGACCGTGGCCGGGCTCGTCCTGCAGATCGTCGCCCTCGGTTTCGGGCCGTTGCTGCTGGTGCAGCCGCTGCTGGTGAGCGCGCTGCCGTTCGCGGGGGCGTTCGCCGCGGCGCTCGACCGCCGCCGCCCGGACCGGGTCGTGGTGCTGGGCACCCTGATCTGCGTCGCGGGGCTTTCGGTGCTGCTGGCGCTCGCGCGTCCGGCGGGCGGGTCCGACGAGCTCGTCGGGAACGTGGGGCCGCTCGCCGCCGTGCTCGGCCTGGTGGCGCTGGGCGGGCTGGGGTTGTCGGCACTGGTGCGCGGCCCCGGGCGGGTGCTGGGCCTGGCGCTGGCGACGGGGGTGTTCTACGGCGTGACGGCCGCACTGATGAAGGTGGTCGCGGGCCAGCTGAGGCTGGGGCTCTGGGTGCCGTTCACCCACTGGGCGCTGTACACGGTGTGCGTGATCGGCCCGATCGGGTTCCTGCTGTCGCAGAACACCTTCCAGCAGGGCCGGATGATCTCGCCCGCCCTGGCCGTGATCACCACCAGCGATCCGCTGGTCGGGGTGGCCATCGGGATCTGGTGGCTGGGGGAGACCGCGGTGACCGGGCCCGCCGTGCTGACCGGGGAACTGTTCGCGGCCGCCGTCATCGTCGCCGGGATCTGGATCCTCGCCCACCGCAGCAGCCACCTGACCGGCGCCGCCGCCCCGGCGCCCGTCCCCGTCGGCTGACGGGCCGCCGCTCGGCCGCTCAGCCGAGGCGGCGGTTGGCCAGCGCACCGGTGGCGGCACGCGCCTTCCCGGTGACCTCGGGGTCGATGTCGATCACCAGCAGATCGGGTCCGGCACCCAGGCGGGCGTGCACGCGGCCGAAGCCGTCGGCCACGACCGAGTGACCGATGCCGGTCGGCGCCTTCGGGTTGACCTCGGTGCCGCTCGCCGCCGGATCGGCCTGGTCGCAGGCCAGGACCCAGCAGCCGGTGTCCAGTGCGCGGGCCCGCACCAGCACCTCCCACTGCTCGAGCTTGCCTTCCCCGGCACCCCACGAGGCCGGGACCAGGACGGCCGTCGCGCCCCGGTCGGCCAGTGCGCGGAACAGCTCGGGGAACCGGAGGTCGTAGCAGGTCGCGAAGCCGAGGGTGACGCGATCGACGGTGAGCGTGAGCGGCCGCGCACCGGGCGCCACGGTGTCCGATTCGCGGAAGCCGAACGCGTCGTAGAGGTGGATCTTGTCGTAGCCGGTGTGCTCGCCCAGCCCGGTGACGAGCAGGGTGTTGCGGACGCGACCGTCGTCGGACGGGGTGAACATGCCCGCGACCACCAGCACGTCGTGCTCGCCGGCGATCTGGGCCACCGCCTTGGCCCACGGTCCGTCCACCGGCTCGGCGAGCGGCTTGAGCGGGACACCGAACCGGGCCATGGCGGCCTCCGGGAACACCACGACCCGGGCGCCCCGGGCCGCCGCGGCGGCCACCCCGTCCCGGATCAGCCCGAGGTTCTCCGCCGGATCGTCGCTGGATGTGAGCTGGCACAAGCCGATTCGCAGCACGCCTACCTCCTGGCCGTCGATGTGGTCCCCACTCGTACCCTAGAACCATGCTGAATCGCACCGACCTGCGCGGAAAGGTCCCGTCACCCGCCGAGTTGCGCGCCACGCTGCCGCGCGCCGAGATCGACGTGGATGCCGCGCTCCATCAGGTGCGTCCGCTGGTCGAGGCGATCCGTGAGCGCGGCGTCGACGCCGCGCTCGAGTACACCGAGCGGTTCGACCGCGTCCGCCCGGAGACGGTCCGGGTGCCCGCCGGGGAACTGGACCGCGCGCTCGCGGAACTGGACCCGACGGTCCGCGAGGCCATCGAGGAGTCCATCGCCCGGGCGAGGAAGGTGCACGCGGACCAGCGCCGTGCCGACGTGACCACGCAGGTCACCGAGGGCGGCACGGTGACCGAGCGCTGGGTGCCGGTGGCGCGGGTCGGCCTCTACGCCCCGGGCGGGCTGGCCGTCTACCCCTCCAGCGTCGTGATGAACGTGGTGCCGGCGCAGGCCGCGGGGGTGGGCTCGCTGGTGCTGTGCTCACCGCCGCAGGCCGAGTTCGGCGGCCTGCCCCACCCGACCACGCTGGCCGCCGCCGCGCTGCTGGGCGTGGACGAGGTCTGGGCGGTCGGCGGCGCGCAGGCGGTGGCCCTGCTCGCCTACGGCGGCACCGACACCGACGGCGCCGAGCTGGCCCCGGTCGACATGGTGACCGGCCCCGGCAACATCTACCTGACCGCCGCCAAGCGCCTGCTGCGCGGACTGATCGGCATCGACTCTGAGGCGGGGCCGACCGAGATCGCGATCCTCGCCGACGAGACCGCCGACCCCGGTCACGTCGCCGCGGACCTGATCAGCCAGGCCGAGCACGACACGCTCGCGGCGAGCGTGCTGGTCACCACCTCCGCGGAGCTGGCCGACGCGGTGGACGCCGAGCTGGCGACCAGGGCCGCCGCGACCAAGCATTCCGAACGTGTGCTCCAGGCGCTGCGCGGCAGGCAGTCCGGCATCGTTCTGGTGTCCACTGTGGACGACGGGCTGAAGGTGGTGGACGCCTACGCCGCCGAGCACCTGGAGATCCAGACCGCCGACGCCCGTGCGGTCGCCGCCCGGGTGCGCAACGCGGGCGCGGTGTTCGTCGGGCCGTACGCGCCGGTGTCGCTCGGCGACTACTGCGCGGGGTCCAACCACGTCCTGCCCACCGGCGGATTCGCCCGCCATTCCTCGGGACTGTCGGTGCAGACCTTCCTGCGCGGCATCCACGTGATCGACTACAGCGAAGCCGCGCTGCGCGAGGTCGCGGGCAAGGTGGTGGCGCTGGCCAACGCCGAAGACCTGCCCGCGCACGGCGAGGCCGTGACGGCGCGTTTCCCCGCGGAGGGAGCTCGGTGACCGCCGACGACGTGACCCTGGCCGACCTGCCGTTGCGGGAGGACCTCCGGGGCCGCAGCCCCTACGGGGCGCCGCAGCTGGACGTGCCGGTCCGGCTCAACACCAACGAAAACCCGTACCCGCCGCCACCGGAACTGGTGGACGACGTCGCGGCGGCGGTCCGCGAGGCCGCCCAGGAGTTGCACCGCTATCCCGACCGCGACGCCGTCGCCCTGCGCCAGGACCTCGCCCGTTATCTGTCGGCTTCGACCGGTGTGGCGCTGTCGGAGCGGAACCTGTGGGCGGCCAACGGGTCGAACGAGATCCTGCAGCAGATCATGCAGGCCTTCGGCGGGCCGGGGCGCACCGCGCTCGGCTTCGAGCCGTCGTACTCGATGCACCCGATCATCGCGGCGGGCACCCGGACCGAATGGGTGCCCACCCCGCGTCGCGCCGACTTCTCCCTCGACACCGCCGAGGCGGCCGTGATCGTCGCCCAGCGCCGTCCCGACATCGTGTTCGTCACCAGCCCGAACAACCCGACCGGCGGCTCGATCCCGCTGGAGGAACTGGAACTGGTGCTGCGGGCCGCGCCCGGCATCGTGGTGGTCGACGAGGCGTATGCCGAGTTCTCCCCGCGCCGCAGCGCCGTGGGACTGCTCGACGCCTACCCGGCCAAGCTGATCGTCACGCGCACGATGAGCAAGGCGTTCGCGTTCGCCGGAGGGCGTCTCGGCTACCTCGCGGCGGCTCCCGCGGTCGTGGACGCGCTGCAGCTCGTGCGGCTGCCGTACCACCTTTCGGTGCTGACGCAGGCCGCGGCGCGGGCCGCCCTGCGCCACGCGGATGCCACACTCGCCTCGGTCGCCAAGCTCTCCGCCGAGCGGGAGCGGGTCGCGGAAGCCTTGCGGGGACTGGGTTTCACTCCGGTTCCCAGCGACGCGAACTTCATCCTCTTCGGAGAGTTCGGCGACGCCAAGGCCAGCTGGAAGTCCTATGTGGACGCCGGGGTGCTGGTCCGCGACGTGGGGATCGAGGGGCATCTTCGGGTGAGCATCGGCACCCCGGAGGAGAACGACGCGTTTCTGGCGGCGAGCAAGGAGGTGCCCCGGTGAACCGGGTCGGCAAGGTGGACCGCACCACCAAGGAGTCCTCGATTTCGGTCGTGGTCGACCTCGACGGCACCGGCGAGGTGGAGGTCTCCACCGGGGTGCCGTTCTTCGACCACATGCTGCACGCCTTCGGGGTGCACGGTTCGCTGGACCTCAGGGTCCAGGCGACCGGTGACGTGCACCTCGACGCGCACCACACGGTGGAGGACACCGCGATCGTGCTGGGACAGGCGATCCGCCAGGCGCTCGGGGACAAGAAGGGCATCCGCCGGTTCGGCGACGCCTGGATCCCGATGGACGAAACCCTCGCCCACGCCGCGATCGACGTGTCGGGCCGTCCCTACTGCGTGCACGTGGGCGAGCCGCCCGAGTTCACCACGTTCACCATCGGCGGGAACTACCCGTTCGTGCTGAACCGCCACGTGTTCGAGTCCCTGTCCTTCCACGCGCAGATCGCGCTGCACGTCCGCGTGGTGCACGGGCGGGACCCGCACCATATCGCCGAGGCCGAGTACAAGGCCATCGCGCGGGCGCTGCGCGCGGCCACCGAGCCCGATCCGCGGGCCGGGGGCATTCCGTCGACCAAGGGTGTGCTGTGAACAAGGAGATCGTGGGCGTCCTGTTGATCGCGCTGGCGGGCTTTCTGGCCGGTGGCGTGTATGCCACGTGGAAGACCGCCAAGCTGATGGCGGGCGCGCTCCTGTTGGCCACCCTGCTCGCCATAGGCGGCGCCGTCGCCTGGTTCGTGGGCTGACGCGCGGCTAACGCCCGGAAGGCCGTGAAGGGTCCCTTCACAGTCGTTTTGACTGTGAAGGGACCCTTCACGGCACCGCATGGGCCGGGGTCAGCGCCGGCGTCAGTGCCCGGTGGGTTCGAGTTCGCGCTTTTCCAGGTGCTTGGTGAGGCTTTCGCCCTCGACGTCGACGTTCGGCAGGATCCGGTCCAGCCAGCGCGGCAGCCACCACGCTCGCCTGCCGAGCAGCGCCATCACCGCGGGCACGATCGTCATCCGCACCACGAACGCGTCGACCGCCACGCCGAACGCGAGCGCGAACCCGATCGACTGGATCAGCGTGGTGTCCGACAGCACGAACCCGGCGAACACGCTGATCATGATCAGCGCGGCGGCGACCACCACGCGGGAACCGTGGCGGAAACCGATGATCATCGCCTGGCGCGGTTCGGCGCCGTGCACGTGCTCCTCGCGCATCCGCGTCACCAGGAACACCTGGTAGTCCATGGCCAGCCCGAACAGCACACCGATCAGCAGGATCGGCAGCATGCTCATGATCGGCGCGGTGGAGGCCACGCCCAGCGCCTTGTTCAGCCACCCCCACTGGAACACGGCCACGACGGCGCCGAAGGTCGCCGCGACCGAGCCGAGGAAGCCCAGGGTCGCCTTGAGCGGCACGATCAGCGAGCGGAACACCAGGGTGAGCAGCACGAAGGCCAGGCCGACGACCAGGCCGAGGTAGGGCAGCATCGCACCGGCGAGTTTGTCCGAGACGTCGATCTGCAAAGCGGTCTGCCCGGTCACGGCGAGCTCGGCCTTTTCGGTCACCGGCAGGGCGCGGATCTGGGCGACCAGTTCCTCGGTCCGCTTGTCGCTGGGGCCGCTCTTCGGCAGCACGGTGAACATCGCGGTGTCGTGCTGCGCGTTGTACTGCGCCGGGGTCACCGCGGCGACGTCGCCGAGCCGCACGATCTCGTCGGCGGCCTGGGTGGCGGCGGCGGTGGTGGCGTCGGCGGTGGCGGTGACCACCACGAGCAGCGGGCCGTTGGCGCCGGGTCCGAAACCGGAGGTGACCAGGTCGTAGGCCTTGCGCTGGGTCGAGCCGGGAGCGGCGGTGGCGTCGTTGGGCAGGCCGAGCTGCATGCTCAGCGCGGGGACGGCGATCACCAGCAGCCCGGCCACGGCGACGAGCAGCACCGGCACCCGGTGCCGCGCGACGAAGGCGGCCCAGCGCTGGCCGTGCGTGCTGCGGTCGTCGTCCCGGACGCGCTTGCCGAGCACCTTGCGCCCGGCGAAACCGAGGATCGCGGGCAGCAGGGTCAGCGCGATCAGCACCGCGACGGCGACGGTGGCTGCGGCCGCGATGCCCATTTGCGCGAGGAACGGGATGCCGATCACGGTGAGACCGGCCAGCGCGATGATCACGGTCAGGCCGGCGAACACGACGGCGGAGCCTGCCGTGCCGCCGCTGCGGGCCGCCGCCTCCTCCGGTTCGTGGCCCTCGCCGAGCTCGTGCCGGTACCGGGAAACGATGAACAACGCGTAGTCGATGCCGACCGCGAGGCCGAGCATCAGCGCGAGGATCGGGGTGTTCGAGTTGAGCTCGACGAATCCGGACACGGTCAGGATCGCCGCCATGCCGACGCCGACCCCGATCAGCGCGGTCAGCAGCGGCAGGCCCGCGGCGAGCAGCGAGCCGAAGGTCACGGTCAGCACGATCGCGGCGACCACGACCCCGATGCCCTCGGTCGCGCCCGTCTCGGGCATGCCCTGGATGGCGTCGCCGCCGAACTCGACGGTCAGGCCCGCCTTGCGTGCCGCGATCGCGGGCGCCTGCAGCGCGTCCCGGTCGCTCGCGGTCAGTTCGGAGGCCTGCACGCCGTAGCTGACCTGTACCAGCGCCACCCTCGCGTCGGGGAAGGAGATCGCCTTGGCCTGGTAGGGATCCACCACCCCGCGGGCCTTCGGCGCGGTCCTCAGAGCGGCCACGAGCTGTTCGACGGCGGCCTGGTTGGCGGGCGCGGTGAGGCTCTGCCCGGGCGGGGCGGCGATGGCGACGCGCGCGGTGGCGCCGCCGACCCCGGCCTGGGGGAAGTGTGCCTTGAGGTGGTCGATCGCTCGCTGGGCCTCGGTGCCGGGGATGGTGACGGAGTTCGTCATCTGGCCGGACAGCGTGGTCGCGCCCAGCCCGAGCCCGGCGAGGACGGCCACCCAGATGGCGGCGACGAGCCAGCGGCGGCGGAAGGAGAAGCGGGCGAGCCGGTACAGGAGGGTGGCCACGGGCACGGCTCCATTCGGTTGTCCGTCGGTGGTCGGTACCCGCCAAGCTAGCCGATCGGCAAGCACCCTTACAAGCCGATCGGCAAGTATGTGACTTGCCGCACGGCAAGCAGTCTCGGGGCTGTGAGGAGACCGTGAAGGGTCCCTTCACGGTCCTATCAGCTGTGAAGGGACCCTTCACAGGAAAGGAAAAGCGAGGACGCGCTAGCCGATCGGTTAGTGGTTTGGTTGCGAGTGGAGGGGTACACCCGTATTCTGCGGGCTGCTTCGCGGCCCGAGGCAGCCGCTTACGAGGAGGTTCGATGGCAGCCGGACCGGCAACGCAGGAAGACACGCGCACCCGCCTGCTCGCCACCGCGCTCCGGCTGTTCACCGAACACGGCGTCGAGGGCACCTCCCTGCAGATGATCGCCGACGCGCTGGGCGTGACGAAGGCGGCCGTCTACTACCACTTCAAGACCAAGGACGAGATCGTCGAGGCCGTCGCGGAACCCGGACTGCGCGAGCTCGACCAGGTCATCGACGAGGCTTCGCGCCTGCGCCGCCGGGGTGCCCGGATCGACCACCTGCTGACCGGTTTCGTGAACACCGTGGTGCGGCACCGGGCGCTGGTGGCCCTGTTCAGCAGCGATCCCGGGATCGCCAGGACGCTCGCCCGCACCTGGACCTCGCCCCAGGAGAACTTCAGCGTCCGGATTCTCGGCATCCTGGTGGAAGAGGAGAGCGACCTGAACCGCATGGTCGCCGCCCACGTCGCCGTCGCGGGGATCGCGCTGGCCGGGGGATCGCCCCAGTTCGCCGGCGTCGACGACGACACCCTGCGTGAGCAGTTGCTCGACGTCGGGCGCAGGCTGCTGGGCCGGCCCCGCCGGGTCAGCTGAGTTCGAGCTTGAGGAACGAGGCGGTTTCGACGAAGCCAAGCCTGCGGTAGTAGTCGCGGGCGCGCCGCGTCGGCACGGTCACCTCGACGGCGCCCGTGGCACGGGCCCGCGCCACGACCGCTTCCACCAGCTTCCGGCCCACACCCTGCCCCCGGCGGCACGGCGTCACGACGAGTTCCTGCAGTTCACTGACCCAGCCGTTGGCGTAGAGCACCAGGAACCGCGCGGCCAGCGCGTAGCCGATCACCTGCCCGCCGTCCTCGGCCACCAGGAAGTCGGTGGTGTCGTAGGTCATCGCCGCCAGCAGCCGCTCGTAGTTCCGGTCGAACTCGGGCCGCCGGGCCGGGTAGCTCGTGGCGAACTCGCGGAGCAGGTCGAAGACGCTGTCCGCGTCCATCACATCGGCGGGCCTGATGTGCACGACCTCATTGTGGCTCAACGGGGATCCGCCCCGGCACCGCGAAGGTAGCGGGGTGGCACGTGTGAGGTGAGCCAGACTCCGTTGGCGCTCACCCGGAACTCGTGCCCCGCGCGGGCCATCTCACCCGCGGACACCACCAGCACCACCGGTCTTCCCCGTCGCGAACCCACGCGGATCGCGGTTTCCCGGTCCGCCGAAAGGTGCACGTCGTGCCGGTTCATCGGCAGCAGGCCCGCCTCGCGGATCGCGGGCAGCACCTTGGCGACCGTGCCGTGGTAGAGGATTTCCGGGGGCTGCGCGGGCGGCAACCGGAGGTCGACGGGCACGCTGTGCCCTTGGTTGGCCCGGATCCGGGTCCCGTCCTCGCTGAACGCGAACCGCTGTTTGTCGTTGCCCGCCACCACCTCCGCGAGTTCGTCGCGGGTGAGTGGCAGGCCGTGCCGGGCGAGCGCGGAGAGGAGGAGCCCGACTTCGACCCAGCCCCCCGGCTGCAGGGCCAGTCCGATCGCGGCGGGGTCGTGCCTCAGATGCCGGGAAAGGCGTTTGGACACACGAACCAGTCTTGCTTGTTCCATCGTGCCGCCATTGGCTCACGAACCCCGATGCCCCCGCCAGTGCTTTTACGCCCCGCCCTCCACGGCCGGTTTCAGCAGCCGGGCGCCGGGACCGAACCGGGCCATCTGGTCGTCCTGGTTGTACAGGCCGCATACGCGCAGGGAGAGGCAGCCGCAGCCGACACAGCCGGTGAGCCGGTCGCGCAGCCGCTGCAGGGCGTCGATGCGGGCATCCAGTTCGTCCTGCCAGGTCCGCGACAGCCTGGACCAGTCGGCCTTCGTCGGCGCGTGGTCGCGGGGCAGGGTCGCCAGCGCGGCGCTGATCTCCTCCAGGCTCAGCCCCACACGCTGGGCGGCGCGGATGAACGCGATCCGGCGCAGCACCGAGCGCGGATAGCGGCGCTGGTTGCCCGCGGAGCGCTCGGAGGAGATGAGTCCCCGGTCCTCGTAGAACCGCAGCGCGGTGTGCGGTACGCCACTGCGTTCCGCGACCTGACCGATGCTGAGGTGGTCGGCAAGCTTGGTCACGGCACCAGCCTAGCCTTGACTTCGACCTTGGTCGAGGTTGCACCGTGTCGACATGATGACCACGACCGATGCGGGCCTGCCCGCGCTGATAGCCCGGATGACCGGCGACGAGAAGCACTCGGCGGCCTCGGAGTCCACTTTGGATGTTCTCTGGGTGCTCTACGACCGTGTGCTGGACGTGTCGCCGGACACCGTCCACGATCCCCGGCGCGACAGGTTCCTCCTGTCCAAGGGGCACGGCCCGATGGCGTACTACGCGGTGCTGGCGGCCAAGGGGTTCATCGCACCGGAGGAACTCGACGACTGGGCGTCGGTGCGGTCGCGGCTGGGGCAGCACCCGGACCGCAACCGGGTGCCGGGGGTGGAGATCTCCAGCGGATCGCTCGGGCACGGCCTGCCGCTGGCCGTGGGCACCGTGTACGGGCTGCGTGCGCAGGGGATCGGCTCGAAGGTCGTCGTGCTCGTCGGCGACGCCGAACTCGACGAGGGCAGCAACCACGAGGCCATCGTGCTCGCCGGGCGGGAGTCGATGGGGCAGCTGACCGCGGTGGTGATCGACAACCAGTCGGCGACGCGGGGCTGGCCGGGCGGCATCGCGCAGCGGTTCGCGGTCGAGGGCTGGGCGACCGCCACCGTGGACGGGCGGGATCACGAGGCGCTGTACGAGGCGTTCACCACCCCGCACCCCCGGCGCCCGCTGTGCGTGGTCGCGGTCGTCGAGCCCAAGTCCGGCCGTCGGTGAAAAGGGGGAATTCCATGGACATGCGGACCACTTTTCTGTCCACAATGGAGGAAGCGCTGGCCGTCGATCCACGGCTGGTCCTGGTGCTGGCCGACATCTCGGCGGGAACCGGGCCCATGCTCGCCGCCCAGCGAAGGCATCCGGACCGGGTGCTCAACGTGGGCATCCGCGAGCAGGCGCTGATCGGGGTCACCGGCGGGCTGGCACTGGCCGGGATGCGCCCGGTGGCGCACACCTTCCCACCGTTCCTCGTCGAACGCCCGTACGAGCAGATCAAACTCGATCTGTGCCATCAGGGCGTCGGCGCGGTGCTGGTCTCGTCCGGCGCGTCCTACGACATGGCCGCCGCGGGCCGCACGCACCACTCGACGGCGGACGTGGCGCTGCTGGACACCGTGCCCGGCTGGACGGTGCACGTGCCCGGGCATCCCGAGGAGGCGCGTCGCCTGCTGCTCGAATCACTGCCCGGCGACGGCCGCGTGTACCTCAGGCTGAGCAGCCAGGCCAACGCTCGTGCCCACCTCGGTGCGGGTTTCCGGACGCTCCGGCAGGGCACGCGCGGAGTGGTGCTGGCGGTGGGGCCGATGCTGGATCGCGTGCTCGCCGCGACCGAGGGGCTCGACGTGACCGTGCTGTACGCCGCGACGATCCGGCCGTTCGACGCCGCCGGGCTGCGGGCGGCCGTAGGCGAGGTCGCCGACGTCATGCTGGTCGAGCCGTACCAGGCGGGCACCTCCGCGCACCACGTCGGCGAGGCGCTCGCGGACGTGCCGCATCGCCTGCGCTCACTGGGCACGCAGCGGGACGTGGAGGTGCGTCAGTACGGCGAGGTCACCGACCACGACTTCGTCCACGGGCTCGACGTGGCCGGGATCACGGCCGCGGCCCGGGCCTTCTTCCGTTAGGCACGACCATCTCGCCCGGCAGGAGCCGGAACAACGCCTCGGCCGTCACCTGGAGGTCTTCGGCGGCCGCGGCGGCCTGGTCGAGTTCGCGCCGCACGGCGTGGTGCCGGTGCCTGCCCGGTCCGGTGTCGGGCTGGGCCAGCTCCGGGCAGGCGCGCAGCCGGTCGAGGATCCGGGTGAGTGCCGAGGCCGTGCGGATCGTGCCGCGCATCAGCCCGGCGAGTTCGCGGGGACCGAGTTCCTCGGTTTCGAGACGTTCGAGCTCGTCGGCCAGCGCCCCGCTCAGGTCGACGATTCTCCGGGTGGGGACGCCCCGGTCCTCGTCGTGGGGACGGATGTCCGGACGGCTCTGCGACAGCATGGCCACTCCCTTGGGTCAGTGCCTGGGGAATTCCCCGTGGGGGCCGGGATCCAAACCGGTTGGAGGCCGTGACCAGGCCGCCCTAGACTGGGCCGGTGACTCGCGTCGTGATTCTCGATTACGGTTCCGGGAACCTTCGTTCCGCCGAACGCGCCGTGCGGCGCGTCGGTGCCGAGGTCGAGGTGACCGCCGACCCCCATGCGGCGCTGGAGGCCGACGGGCTGGTGGTGCCCGGTGTGGGCGCGTTCGCGGCCTGTATCGAAGGGCTGCTGTCCGTGGGCGGCGAGAAGATCATCGGGACGCGGCTGGCGGGCGGCCGCCCGGTGCTGGGGATCTGCGTGGGCATGCAGATCCTCTTCGAGCGCGGAGTCGAGCACGGCGTGGAGTCGAAGGGGACCGGGGAGTGGCCGGGCACCGTGGAGCGCCTGCACGCCGATGTCATCCCGCACATGGGCTGGAACACCGTGCGCGCGCCGGAGGACTCGCAGCTGTTCGCCGGGCTCGACGCGGACACCCGGTTCTACTTCGTCCACTCCTACGCGGTGCGGCGCTGGGAACTCGACTCGGAACTGCCCGGGCAGCAGCCGAAGGTGACCTGGGCCCACCACGGCGAGGATTTCGTGGCGGCGGCGGAGAACGGTCCACTGTGGGCAACCCAGTTCCACCCCGAGAAGTCCGGAGACGCCGGGGCGCATCTGCTGGAGAACTGGCTGCGCACGCTCTGAACGGCGGGTGCGGGTGTCGCGGCGGGCGGCCTCCGGGCTCACCTATAGTGACCGCGTGACCTTCACGCTCCTTCCCGCCGTCGATGTGGCCGACGGCCAGGCCGTCCGCCTCGTTCAGGGCGAAGCCGGTACCGAGACCTCCTATGGCGACCCGCTGGAGGCGGCGCTCGCGTGGCAGCGCGACGGTGCGGAGTGGATCCATCTCGTCGATCTCGACGCGGCCTTCGGCAAGGGCAGCAACCGGGAACTGCTGGCGCGGGTGGTCGGCGAGCTCGACGTGCGGGTGGAGCTGTCCGGCGGTATCCGTGACGACGCTTCGCTGGAGGCGGCGCTGGCCACCGGCGCCACCCGGGTCAACCTCGGCACCGCGGCGCTGGAGGACCCGGCGTGGACGGCGAAGGCCGTGTCCACCTACGGCGACCGGGTCGCGATCGGGCTGGACGTGCGGATCACCGAGGCCGGGCACCGGCTCGCCGCGCGCGGCTGGACGCAGGACGGCGGCGATCTGTGGGAGGTGCTGGAGCGCCTCGACCGCGACGGCGCGTCGCGCTACGTGGTCACCGACGTGAGCAAGGACGGCACCCTCAAGGGCCCGAACCTGGAGTTGCTGCGCGAGGTCGCGGCCCGCACCGACGCCCCGGTGATCGCCTCCGGCGGCGTGTCCAGCCTCGACGACCTGCGCGCGCTGGCCTCGCTGTCCGGCGACGGCGTGGAAGGCTCGATCGTCGGCAAGGCCCTCTACGCGGGCGCGTTCACGCTGCCCGAGGCACTGGCCGCCGTCCGCTGACCCCCAGCTGGCAAAGCCGTGAAGGGTCCCTTCACGGTCGAATCGACTGTGAAGGGACCCTTCACGGCCAACGGCGGCCCGCCCCTTACGGCTGGTCGAGGGTGATGGCGAGGCCGACGGTCCGTTCGGTGCCGCCGCGCAGGCGGCTGGCGAACAGGGTGGCCTGGCCGATCAGGCCGTACTTCCGCGCGATCGCGCGGCGGACCCGCGCCGAGCCTTCCGCGTCGAGAATCCGGGCCTGACCGGTCACCACCGCGCCCCGGGTCTGCTTGCCGCGGACATCGCAGGCCTGCACGGTGACCTTGCCCCCGGCCCGGATGCGCTTGACCTTGCCCGCCCGCCGTTCCGACCACACGAGAAGCTCGTCGCCGTCGCGGGCCGCCCAGACCGGGGTGGGTACCGGCCTTCCGTCGCGGCGGTAGGTGGTCAGCAGCACGAACTTCTCGGCGCCCAGCCGGTCGATCTCAGAGGCCATGGCGCCAGCCTAGCCGTTTTCGTGATCGTCCACTGTGGACTTCTCGACCTCGCCGAACCGGGCGAGGGCGAGCGCGGCCGCCACCGCCAGCACGAACCCGAGCAGGGCGACGAAGGTGTATCCGGGACGGGTGCTGTCGCCGAGCAGTGCGACGCCGATCACGGAGGGGGCCACGGTCTCGCCGAGCACCATCAGGCCGGTCGCGGTGGTGACGCTGCCGCGTTGCAGTGCCGAGGCGAAGAACAGCATCGCGAGCACCCCGGCGCCGGCGATGACGTACAGCGCCACATCGCCGACCAGCGCGAGAAGACTGTTCGTCGACAGGACGCGCCCGGCGAGCGCGACCAGCCCGAAGCACAGCCCCGCGATCAGACCCAGCGCCGGGCTGCGCAACCGCTCCGGCGCCCGGCCCACGGCCATGCCCGCGGCGCCGAGCAGCACGGTCGCGATCGCGAGCGCGAGCCGGAAAGCCAGCCCGGCGGGGGTGGAACCCTCACTCTGGGCGGACAGTCCCAGCAGCGCCAGCCCGGCGCAGACCGCCACCACCGCGGCCCACTCCGCGGCGCGAAGCCGGGCCCCGACGGCGATCGCGGCGACGGCGGTGACCGCGAGGCTCCCGGCCAGCGCGGCCTGGACCAGGAAGAGCGGCAGCACCCGCAGCGCGATCAGCTGGGCGACGAACCCGAGCGCGTCGAGCCCGAGGCCGAGCAGGTAGCGCCACTGCCGGAGCACCCGCACCAGCAGGCGCGGGTCGACCCCCGCCTCACCGGTGTCGACGGCACGGGCCGCGACCGCCTGCAGCACCGAAGCCACCCCGTACGCCACCGCCGCGAGCGAAGCGAAAGCCAGTCCCCACCACATTCGGCCACCCTATCCGCGGCTCGGCGGGACGGGGGTTCCCCCTTGGCCTCTAAGCTGGGCGTATGTCGGTAGCGGTACGGGTGATTCCCTGTTTGGACGTGGACGCCGGTCGGGTGGTCAAGGGCGTGAACTTCGCCGACCTGCGGGACGCGGGTGATCCGGTGGAGCTGGCGCGTGCCTACGACGCCGAAGGCGCGGACGAGCTGACCTTCCTCGATGTCACCGCCTCCTCGGGCAACCGCGAGACCACCTTCGACGTGGTCCGGCGCACCGCCGAGCAGGTGTTCATCCCGCTGACCGTCGGTGGGGGCGTGCGCAGCTGCGACGACGTGAACCGCCTGCTGCGGGCCGGGGCGGACAAGGTGAGCATCAACACCGCCGCCATCGCCCGGCCGGAACTGCTGCACGAGGCTTCGCGGCGGTTCGGGGCGCAGTGCATCGTGCTGTCCGTGGACGCGCGACGGGTGCCCGAGGGCGGGGAGCCGACCCCGTCGGGCTTCGAGGTGACCACCCACGGCGGCCGCCGCGGCACCGGGATCGACGCCGTGGAGTGGGCGGCGCGCGCCGAGGAACTCGGGGTCGGGGAGATCCTGCTCAACTCGATGGACGCCGACGGCACGAAGGCCGGTTTCGACCTGGAACTGATCCGGCTGACGCGCGGCGCGGTGAGGGTTCCGGTCATCGCCAGCGGCGGGGCGGGCGAGGTCGCACACTTCCTGCCCGCGGTGCGGGCCGGGGCCGACGCGGTGCTCGCCGCCAGCGTGTTCCACTTCGGACAGTTGAAGATCGGCGACGTGAAGGAAGCCCTGCGCGCCGGGGGAGTCGAGGTCCGGTGAAGCGGGTGGCCGTCGAGGTCAGGGTGACCATCGGGCTGCTGCTCGGGCTTGGCCTGGCCTACGTGGCGCTGGGTGCGATCATCGTGACCACCTCGGAGGCGTCCCCGCGCACCCTGCTGCTGCCGCTGGCGAGCCTGGTGCTCGGCGGCCTGGTCGCGGGCGGGCTGGCGCTGCGAATGCCGTCGTCGCGGTTCCTGGGGTTCGCGGTGGTCGCGTTGCTGGCCATCCTGCACGCGTTCCTGCTGCTGGCGAGCGCGGTGATGTGGTTCAAGCTGTTCTCCGGCCTGCTCGCGGCCGGCTATGTCTACACGGGAGTGCTGTTGAATTCGGGGCCGATGCGCCGTTACCTGCTGGGAGATGCGGCGTGAGCCTGGATCCGGAACTGGCGGCGCGGCTCAAGCGCACCGCGGACGGCCTCATCTGCGCGGTCGTGGTCGAACACAGCACTTCGGACGTGCTCATGGTCGCGTGGATGAACGACGAGGCGCTGGAGCGCACGCTGACCACCCGTGAGGGCACCTACTATTCCCGCAGCCGCAAGGAGTTGTGGGTCAAGGGCGCCACCTCGGGGCACACGCAGCGCGTGCGCGAAGTGCGGCTGGACTGCGACGCGGACACGGTGCTGGTGCGCGTCGACCAGACCGGCCCGGCCTGCCACACCGGCACGCACAGCTGCTTCGACACCGGCGAGCGCCTGCTGCTGGCCGACGACGTCTGAGGCGAGCCGGGAAGGGACCCTTCACGGCCGACGGCATCGGCTCTTCTCTCCCTTCCGGGTGAACTTCGGATCGCGTTGTCTGATTCGTTGCCAAGTGGGTGGATCTTCGGAAATGTGGTGCGGGTCAGTCGCACGATTTTTCTGGAGGGGCGCGACGATGAGCGATACGAGAACCTATTACGAACAGCTGCGCGCCCGGGCGCGGCATCTGCTGGGCAAGCTGGACGACACGATGAGCGATCTGCTGGCGGTGGAGTCCGCGGTGGACGAGGTGTCGAAGGCGGACATGGACAATCCCGGGGAACTGTCCACAACGGACGCCGCCGATCTGCGGCAGTTCCTGGACACCGCACTGTTCTCGCTCCGGGCCGCGGAACGCATCGCCGTGGAACACGTGAACGACGTGGACCGCGCCATGTTCCGCCTCGGACTGGCCGCCGCACCGGGGCCGGAACCGGTTCCCCGTGAATGAGCCGGAATTCAATTCGAACGGGGTGAACCGAGGTCGCCGGTCAGGTAGCGCTGCAGATTAGGGGCCACCGCGGCGACCACGGTTTCCACGTCCGCCGAGCCGAGCGGTTCGAAGCGGGCGACGTACCGCACCATGCCGATGCCGATCAACTGGGACGCGCACAGGGCGGCGCGCAGCGGGGCCTGGTCGGCCCGCAGCGCCGCCATGATCTCGTTGAGGATGCTGTCGATGAGGAAGTCCCGCAGTCCGATCGCGGCCTTGTCGTGGCTGGCCAGGCTGCGGACGAGCGCCGGGAAGGTGCCCCCGGAGGTCGAGTCCCAGGTGGTGACGAACCGGCGGACGATGCGCTCGCCCAGGGTCTCGGGGTCACCCAGCATCAGGGCCGCGACGAGTTCCTTGGGCTGGAACGGCAGTTGCAGCACGGCCTGGGCGAACAGTGCGTCCTTGCCGCCGAACCAGTGGTTGACCATGGCCGCGTCCACCCCGGCCCTGGCGGCGATGGCGCGTACCGTGGCACCCTCGTAGCCGTTTTCGGAGAACGCCTCGCGGGCGGCCTGCAGGAGTGCGGTCCGGGTGTCCTGCCCGGCCGGGCGCCGGCCGCGCCGTTTGCTCGTCTTCGACGGTTCCGTGGTGCTCACCGTGACATCATGACCGGGCCCGTCGAAATATTCAACGGTTACTGAATTAATGCCCGGTGCCGGAGCGTCCCGGCGCGAGCGGCACAATGGTTTACATGGTCTCTGTCCACTCCGCGAATTCCGCGTCCGGCGGGCTCGGTTCGGTGAGCCCCGCCCGGGACGACTTCCGCGCGCTGGCCTCCTCCCGCCGGGTCATCCCGGTGGTGCGGCGGCTGCTCGCCGACGGGGAGACCCCGGTCGGCGTGTATCGCAAGCTCGCCGCGGACCGCCCCGGCACCTTCCTGTTCGAGTCGGCGGAGAACGGACAGTCCTGGTCGCGATGGTCCTTCATCGGCGTGCGCAGCCCCGCGGCGCTGACCGTGCGGGACGGCAAGGCGGTGTGGACGGGCACCCCGCCGGTGGGACTGCCCACCGAGGGCAACCCGCTGGCCGTGCTGCGGGAGACGGTCTCGGCCCTGCACACCGAACCGCTGCCCGGCCTGCCGCCGCTGACCGGCGGCATGGTCGGCTACATCGGCTACGACGCGGTCCGCTGGCTGGAACGGCTGCCCGAGCTGGCCGAGAAGGACCTCGACATCCCCGAGTTGACCATGCTCCTGGCCACCGACCTGGCCGCCTTCGACCACCACGAGGGCACCGTCACGCTGATCGCGAACGCGGTCAACTGGGACGACTCGCCCGAGCGGGTGGACGCCGCCTACGACGACGCGGTGCGCCGGCTGGAGTGGATGACCGAGCAACTGCGGGCCCCGGCGCCCTCCACCACCGCGGTGTTCGAGCGGCCCGAGCCGGCGTTCGCCCGGCATCGCAGCCAGGAGGACTACTACCGGGCGGTGGAACGGGCGGTCGAGGCGATCAAGGCCGGTGAGGCGTTCCAGATCGTTCCGTCGCAACGGTTCGAGATCGCCAACCAGGCGGACGCGCTGGACATCTACCGGGTGCTGCGCACCTCCAACCCCAGCCCGTACATGTACCTCCTGCGGCTGGACGGGTTCGACATCGTCGGCTCCAGCCCGGAGTCGCTGGTCACGGTGCGCGACGGCCGCGCCACCACCCACCCCATCGCCGGGACCCGCTGGCGCGGCGCCGATCCCGAGGAGGACGCGCAGCTGGCGAAGGACCTGCTCGCCGACGAAAAGGAGCGCGCCGAGCATCTGATGCTGGTCGACCTCGGCCGCAACGACCTCGGCAAGGTGTGCAAGCCCGGCACGGTGCGGGTCGTCGAGTTCTTCACCATCGAGCGCTACAGCCACGTGATGCACATCGTGTCCACCGTCACGGGTGAGCTCGCCGAGGGCCGCACCGCGTTCGACGCGGTCGCCGCCTGCTTCCCGGCGGGCACGCTGTCCGGTGCGCCGAAGGTGCGGGCGATGGAGCTCATCGAGGAGCTGGAACCGGTGCGCCGCGGGCTTTACGGCGGCGTGGTCGGCTACCTGGACTTCGCCGGTGACGCCGACACCGCGATCGCGATCCGCACCGCACTGGTGCGCGAGGGCATGGCCTACGTGCAGGCGGGCGGCGGTGTGGTGGCCGATTCGGTCGCCGAGTACGAGGACAACGAATCCTTGAACAAGGCCCGCACCGTGCTCTCCGCGATCGCCGCCGCGCAGACCATGGCGCCCGCGCGGGCGCTGGACCCGGCCGAGGACGCCGCCGGTGTCTGAGCGCCGTCCACTGTGGACGATCATCGCGGCGTTGCTGCTGGGAGCGGCGGCGCTGTGGGGTTCGTCCCGCCTGGTCTGGTCGGCCTCGCTGCGGGCGGCCGTGATCCAGGGCCAGGTCCTGGAAACGCAGACCGGTGCCGAGCATTCCGGCGCACTGGTGCCGCTGGCGGTGCTCGCTGTCGCCGGGGTCGCCGGGATCGTGGCGACCGGTGGCTGGCCCCGGCGCCTGCTCGGGGGCGTACTGGCGCTGGCCGGTCTGGCGGCGGGCTGGATCGCCGTCGCCGGAGTGCGGTTCGGCGGTTTCCCCGGCGGTACTCCGGTGTGGCAGGTGTTCGCCGGGCGCGGACTGGCTTTGCTCGGGGGAATTTTGTTGCTCCTCGGCGGGTTGCTGGCCACCAGGCGCGCCGGTGCGATGCCGCGCCTGGGTGCCCGCTACGCCGCGCCCGGCGCGCGCAAGGCGGCGCGGGAGCCCGGTACCGACCTGTGGGAGGCGCTCTCCGAAGGCAAAGACCCGACAGATCGTTAGGGCGCTGCTTCCCCATCGCGGGGCCGGTTGCGCCCTCGCACAAGCCGGTCCAGGCCGTTCAGAAGGTCATTTTCGTCGTCACCACGGCATGTTCGACCCGGAACGGGACCGTGACGGCGGGCGGGTTAGCATCTTTTCTGCGGGAAGGGGAAGGTGTTTGTGAGCCAGCTTTCGAGTGAAAACTTGGGGTCATCCGGGAACGGGGGCGCCTGGTGAGCGTTCTCGAAGACATCGTCGCCGGCGTCCGCGCGGACCTGGCCGAGCGTGAGAAGGCGCTGCCGTTCGATGAGCTCAAGCGCCTCGCCGCCAAGGCGGTGCCGCCTCGTGACGCGGCAAGCGCGTTGCGTGAGTCCTCGATCGGTGTGATCGCCGAAGTCAAGCGGCGCAGCCCGTCCAAGGGCGAGCTCGCCACGATCGCCGATCCGGCGGCACTGGCCAAGGACTACGAAGAGGCCGGTGCGCGGGTAATCAGCGTGCTCACCGAGCAGCGCCGGTTCGGCGGCTCGCTGGCCGACTTCGACGCGGTCCGCGCCGTGGTGGATGTTCCGCTGCTGCGCAAGGACTTCATCGTCAGCCCGTACCAGGTGCACGAGGCCCGCGCGCACGGTGCGGACATGGTGCTGCTGATCGTGGCGGCGCTGGAGCAGAACGCACTGGTGGCGCTGCTCGACCGGGTGGAGTCCCTCGGGATGACCGCGCTGGTCGAGGTGCACAACACCGAAGAGGCCGATCGCGCGCTGGAAGCGGGCGCCCAGGTGATCGGCATCAACGCCCGCAACCTGCACACCCTGGAAGTGGACCGCGACGTGTTCGGCCGGATCGCCCCCGGGCTGCCCTTCGATGTGACGAAGGTCGCCGAGTCGGGCGTGCGGGGCCCGGGGGACCTGATGGCCTACGCCGGCCACGGGGCGGACGCCGTGCTGGTCGGCGAGGGCCTGGTCGCCTCCGGCGACCCGAAGGGCGCGCTGATCAAGCTGGTCACCGCCGGTTCCCACCCCGCCTGCCCGAGGCCGAGCCGATGAACGACCCCCAGCACAACGAGCACGATCCCGACGAGCGCGGCTACTACGGCCCCTACGGCGGCCGGTTCATGCCGGAGGCGCTGATCGGTGTCGTGGACGAGGTGGCCGCCGAGTACGACAAGGCCCGCCGCGACCCCGCCTTCGTCAACGAGTTCAAGCGGCTCCTGCGCGACTACGCGAACCGGCCCTCCCTGCTGACCGAGGCTCCCCGCTTCGGTGAGCACGCCGGGGGCGCGCGGATCTTCCTCAAGCGCGAGGACCTCAACCACACCGGTTCGCACAAGATCAACAACGTGCTCGGCCAGGCGCTGCTGACGCGGCGAATGGGCAAGAAGCGCGTCATCGCCGAGACCGGCGCCGGTCAGCACGGGGTGGCCACGGCCACCGCCTGCGCGCTGCTCGGCCTGGACTGCGTGGTCTACATGGGCGAGGTGGACACCGAGCGCCAAGCGCTGAACGTGGCGCGCATGCGGCTGCTCGGCGCCGAGGTCGTCCCGGTGAAGACCGGTTCGCGCACCCTCAAGGACGCGATCAACGAGGCCTTGCGGGACTGGGTGACCAACGCCGACACCACGCACTACCTGTTCGGTACCGCCGCGGGTCCGTACCCGTTCCCGATGATGGTGCGCAACTTCCACAAGATCATCGGCGAGGAGGCCCGGCAGCAGGTCCTGGAGCAGACCGGCCGCCTGCCGGACGCGGTCGCCGCCTGTGTGGGTGGCGGATCGAACGCGATCGGCATCTTCCACGGCTTCATCGACGACCCCGACGTCCGGCTGGTCGGCTTCGAGCCCGGCGGTGAAGGGCTGGAAACCGGCCGCCACGGCGCGACCCTGACCATGGGCAGCCAGGGCAACCTCCACGGCGCCATGTCCTACCTGCTGCAGGACGAGGACGGCCAGACCCTCGAGTCGCACTCGATCTCGGCCGGGCTGGACTACCCCGGCGTCGGGCCGGAGCACGCGTGGCTCAAGGACAGCGGGCGCGCCGAATACCGGCCCATCACCGACGCGGAGGCGATGGAGGCGCTGCGGCTGCTGTCGCGCACCGAGGGCATCATCCCGGCCATCGAGTCCGCGCACGCCCTGGCCGGTGCGATCCAGCTGGGCAAGGAACTGGGCCGTGAGGCGCTCATCCTGGTGAACCTGTCCGGTCGTGGCGACAAGGACATGGACACCGCGGCGAAGTACTTCGGATTGGTGGACTGATCGGCGTGACGGGCGGCGACACCGGGCTGGCGAGTCTGTTCGCGCGGACCAGGAGCGAGGGGCGGGCGGCCCTGGTGGGCTACCTGCCTGCCGGCTACCCCACGGTCGAGGCTTCGAAGGAACTGTTCGCCGCGATGCTGGACGGCGGCGCCGACCTGGTCGAGGTGGGCGTGCCCTACTCGGACCCGGTGATGGACGGGCCGACCATCCAGCGCGCCGCGCAGGCCGCACTGGACGGCGGGTTCCGCCTGCGCCACCTGTTCGAGGTCGTCGAATCGGTGGCGAAGCGCGGCGGCCGGGCCGTGGTGATGACCTACTGGAACCCGGTGCACCGCTACGGCGTGGACGCCTTCGCGCGCGACCTCGCCGCCGCGGGCGGGCTGGGCATGATCACCCCGGATCTCATCCCGGACGAGGCCGCCGAGTGGATCGAGGCTTCGCGGCGCCACGGGCTCGACCGCATCTTCCTGGTCGCGCCGTCCTCCTCCGAGGAGCGCATCGACCTGGTGACGAAGGCGACCTCCGGTTTCCTGTACGCCACCGCGGTGATGGGGGTGACCGGGGCCCGCGACCAGGTCGGGACCGGGGCCGCGGCACTGGTGCGGCGCGCCCGTGCGCACACCGACCTGCCGATCGGCGTCGGGCTCGGCGTGCGCTCGCGCGGGCAGGCGGCCGAGGTCGCCGGGTTTGCGGACGCGGTGATCGTCGGATCGGCGCTGGTCAGCAAGGCCGAGGAGGGTCCGGAGGCGGTCCGCGCGCTGACCGCCGAACTGGCCGAAGGCGTGCGCGAACCCCTCGTGCGCGCCTGACGGGTGCGGCAGACTGGGCGCGTGATCTTCGAACTCGCTCAGGTCAACATCGCCCGGCTGCTGGCGCCGCTGGCCGATCCGCAGCTGGCCGACTTCGTGGCGGCGCTGGACCCGGTCAACGCGCTCGCCGATGCCGCACCGGGTTTCGTCTGGCGCATGCAGACCGAGGACGGCAACGCGACCTCGGTCCGGGCCTTCGAGTGGGACGCCGGGGACAGCTCCGGCGTGATCGTCAACATGTCGGTGTGGCGGTCGGTGGAAGAACTCGCGGAGTTCGTCTACTCCGACGAGCACCGCGAGGTGCTGCGCCGCCGCCGTGAATGGTTCGAGCGGATGCGGGAGGCGGTCACCGCGCTGTGGTGGGTGCCCGCCGGGCACCGGCCGGACACCGCGGAGGCCGAGGACCGGATCCGCCACCTGCGGGCCCATGGCCCGACCCCGTACGCGTTCACCCTGCGGCAGACCTTCGCGCCGGGCTCGGAGTTGCCGGAGCCGGGTAGGCCGGACTGGCTCTGCCCGGCCTGAGACACCATGAGAGGGTGGCGGACATGCCCAAGCTGACGCCCCTGCAGGTCCGGAACCTCCTCGTCGCCGCGCTCGCCGCGGGCGGCGTCGTCTGGAACGTGTTGCGGGGCGGGCCGCTGTGGCTGACCGCCATCTTCGCCCTCTGCTCCCTGCTCGCGGTCGGTTCGGCCGTCCTCAACCGCACCCCGTCCTAAGAGCTGATCGAAGTCGGTCAGAGTCACGGGTTGCTGCACCGCCACGCAAGCCACTTCGATACACCCCAACGGCGGCTCCGCGCGGCGGCCGGAATGTACGACTCGTGTACGGCGGCTGCCCAGACTGCCGGGCATGGCTGATCTTTCGCGACGGATTTTCCTCGGCACAACCCTCGCCGCCACCGGCGGCCTGCTGCTCCCCGCGACCGCCTGGGCGATGGCCGAGCCCCGGATCTACAGCTGTGACGAGTGGGGTGCCCGGCCCCCGCAGGACACCCTGGTCACGCTCGACCACAAGCCGGTGCGGATCCTCATCCACCACATCGCCTGCCCCAACAGCACCGACTACTCACTGGCCCACGCCTTCCAGGTGGCGCGCGACGACCAGCACGACCACATGGACAACAACGGCTGGGCCGACACCGGTCAGCATTTCACCGTCAGCCGCGGCGGGTACCGGCTCGAAGGGCGGCACGGCAGCCTGGCGGCGCTGCGCTCCGGAACCCGGATGATCCGCGGCGCGCACTGTCCCGGGCAGAACGAGAGCGCGATCGGCATCGAAAACGAGGGCACCTACATCACCGAGCTGCCCACGCAGGCGCAGTGGAAGGCACTGGTGGCGCTGTGCGCGTACACGTGCTCCCAGTACGGCATCCCCGTCGCCGAGATCAAGGGACACCGGGACTACTACAACACCGAATGCCCGGGTGAAGCGTTCTACGGGAAGCTCGCGAAACTGCGCTCGGACGTCGCCGCCGCCCTGGGCTGACCCCCGGGCGTTTTGCCGGGCCGATGCTGCTGTGAGGGGTCCCCTCACAGCAAATACGACCGTGAGGGGACCCCTCACGGCGTGGCATGGCCACCGGGGCGCCCGTGACCGGCGGCGACACGTTACGGTGGCCCCGTGCATACCGCCTCGGCTGTGTTCCTCGCGACGATCCCCAGCCCGGAACGGGGGGTCTGGCATCTCGGCCCGCTCCCGATCCGCGCCTATGCCCTGTGCATCATCGCCGGCATCGTGGTCGCGATCTGGTGGGGTGACCGGCGCTGGGTGCAGCGCGGCGGCGAAAAGGGCGCGGTGGTGGACATCGCCGTGTTCGCGGTGCCGTTCGGCCTGGTCGGGGGCCGCCTTTACCACGTGATGACCGACTGGTGGCGCTACTTCGGTCCCGGCAAGGAGCCGATCAGGGCGCTCTACATCTGGGACGGCGGCCTCGGCATCTGGGGCGCGATCGCACTGGGCGGCGTGGGCGCGTGGATCGGCTGCCGCCGCAAGGGCATCCCGCTGCCCGCCATGGCCGACGCGATCGCGCCGGGCATCGTCACCGCGCAGGCCATCGGACGGCTGGGCAACTACTTCAACCAGGAGCTCTACGGCGCGCACACGACGCTGCCGTGGGCACTGGAGATCTACCAGCGCTTCGACCCGAACAACCCGTCCATCCCCGACCAGGGGCCGAACGGGGTGGCCTTCGGGCACATCCCGCTGCCGGACAGCCCGGTGCATCCCACGTTCCTCTACGAGCTGATCTGGAACCTCGCCGTGGCCGTGCTCGTGGTCTGGGCGGACCGGCGGTTCAAGCTCGGGCACGGCCGGGCGTTCGCGCTGTATGTGGGCGGGTACACGCTGGGCCGGTTCTGGGTCGAGCTGATGCGCACCGACGACGCCACGCACGTGTTCGGCCTGCGGATCAACGTGCTCACTTCGCTGGTGGTGTTCGCCGGGGCGATGGTGTACTTCGTGCTGGCCCGCCGCCTCGGCCCCCGCGAGGTCATCGTCACTGAGAAGGCCGGGGACACCGCTGGGGACACCATCGAGCCCGGCGGCGACGGGGAGGACGTCCCCGGCGACGAGCCGCGCGAGAAGGAGAACGCCGCGTCAACCGCGGACCAGGCCCCGGCCGGTGATCAACGGAAGGTCGAGGGCGGTCAATAGCCCCGGCGGGGCCTCGACCACCGCCGGAATCGCGTTGACCAGCCGCATGGCGGTCGCCTTGAGCCCGGCGGTGTTGTGGTCGCCGTCGGAACCGACCAGCCGCAGGTCGAGCGTGTAGTGCGGCTCGCCGGTCACCTCGACCCGGTAGCAGCCCTGCCCGGCGGGCTGGGGCCAGTCCGGTGCCAGGTCGGGCCGCAGCCGGGTGACGTGTTCGAGCACGCACACCGCACGTCCCGCCCGCATGCCCCGCACTTCGAAACGCAGCGCGGCGGCGGTGCCCTCCGCGATGGTTCCGCTCGGGATCTCGAAGGTCTCGGGGGCGGGCACGCGTTCGTGGCTCTGCTCAACGCCGTCGAGCTCCACGCCGAGACCCGCGGCCAGTTGCCGCACGACGCTGCCCCACGCCAGGCTCAGCACACCGGGTTGGAGCAGCATCGGCGTCTCGTCCGGTGCACCGCCGAAGCCCATGATGTCGAAGAGCACCTTGCGGTTGCGGTAGGTCGAGTAGTCCAGGATCTCCAGGCAGCGCACCTGGTCGATGCGTTCGCACACCCCGGTGAGCACCAGGGGCAGCCAGTCGTTGGCGAACCCGGGATCGACCCCGTTGACCCACAGCGAGGCGCCGCCCTCCGCCGCCGCTTCACGCACCGGATCGGTGACCTCGGGCGGCACCACTCCGGTGGGGAACTGCAGGAACACCGGACTGCTCGACACCACGTTGATCCCGGCCCGCAGGAAGCGCTTGAGATCTTCCAGCGCCTCCGGCAGCCGGTCGTCCGCCATCGCCGTGTAGACGACGCAGTCGGGACGCAGGGCGAGCAGGGCATCGGCGTCGCCCGTCGCCGTGATGCCCAGTTCCCGGCCGAGGCCGGCCAGTTCACCGGCTTCCCGGCCCGCCTTGGCCGGATCGGACACCCACACCCCGGCCAGTTCGAGGCCGGGGTGGGCGTCTATACCGGCGATCGCGTGACGGCCCACGTTTCCGGTGCTCCACTGCACGACGCGGTAGGTCATAGGTCCGGCAGCCCCAGTTCGAGGTTGGGCGCCTGGAGCCCGCCGTCGGCCTCCAGGACCTTGCCCGTGAGGTAGGCGCCGGCCGGGGACGCCAGGTACAGGATCGCCGCGGCGATGTCCTCCGGCTCGCCGATCCGCTGCAGCGGGGTGGCGGACTCCATCCTTCCGCGGATCTCCGGGTTGCTCACCACGATGTCCAGTGCCGAGGTGGCGACCGAACCGACCGCGATCGCGTTGACCCGGATCCGGGGCGAGAGGTCCAGCGCGGCGAGACGGGTGTAGTGCGCGAGCGCGGCCTTGGCGGTGCCGTAGGCCGCGAAGCCGCGCCCGGCGACACGCCCCATGTTGGAGGAGATGTTGACCACCGAGCCGCCCCCGGCTTCGAGCATCGCGGGAACCGCCGCGGTGGTGAGCGCGTGCGCGGTCGCCACGTTGAACCGGAACGCCTCTTCCAGGAATTCGGGCGTGGTCTCCAGCAGCGGGCGCGGGTAGGTGCCGCCGACGTTGTTGACCACGATGTCGAGGCGTCCGAAGGCGTCGACCGCGGCGGCGGCGAGCGCTCCCGCGGCCGCCGGGTCGCCGAGGTCGGCGGGCACCACGTGGGCCCGCCGACCGGTTTCGGCGACCAGGGCCGCCACCTTCTTCAGATCTTCTTCGGTACGCGAGGAAAGGACGACGTCGGCACCGGCCTCGGCCAGCGCGACCGCGGCGGCGGCGCCGATGCCGCGCCCGGAACCGGTGACCACGGCGACCTTGCCCGTCACCAGGAAGCGATCGAGGATCATGCGGAAACGGTAACAGGTTCTAGTTTCTTCCGGCAGTCTCCGCTTCCGCTTCCCGGCGTCAGCGGAGCAGGGGACCGCCGAAGTAGTCGTCGTCGTCCGGTCCGTCGTCGCGCCGCGGGGGACGGCTGCTCCGGGGAGGCGGATCCGACGGCTTCGGCCGCCTGCCCGCCGACAGCGGGTCCTCGAAGTAGTCCTCCGGTCCCGGTTCCTCCCGGCGAGCCGGCGGACGTGCCGCCCGTGGCGGTGCCGGCGGCGTGGCCGGTTTCCCGGGTGTGGGCGGTTTCGGCGGGACGGGCGGCGGTGGCGGTGCCGACGACGGGGGCGAGGCCTGCTGCTGCGACAGCACCGTGTTGCCCGAGAAGTAGTCGTCCTCGCTCGGCGGGGGCGGCGGGGCCGCGGCCTGCGGGCGCGTGGCACCGCCGCCGTTGAAGACGCTCCCCGTCACACCGCGCGCTTCGAGGATGTCTTCGAGCGACGCCCCCTCCTCGGCCTCCTGGGCGATCTCGCGCATTTCACCGAGCCGGGCGGTCATCGCCTCCCGCACGGCCTCGTCCTGGAAGGCCTTGCCCTCCAGGACGTCCTTCCAGGTCAGCTCCCCGGCGTCGACCTTCTTCTTCAGTGCGCGCAGTCCGGCCGAGGCGTCCGGCTTCTCGGCCGCCGCCTTGATCGCCGCGATGTCCTCCGGCTTGGCGGTGTGGTCGACATCGGGGATCTGCTTGAGTTTCTCCTCGGTCCGCTGGATCAGCTCCCGCGCCTTGGTCATGGTCGCGTCGAGCTGCGCCTCGGCCTCCCGCAGGGCCGCGGGCTTCCACGAATCGTCGAGGGTGTCCGGCTGGGTCATGAAGGCTTACTCCACGTGCTTTCGGTCAGGGGCGGTGCGGCGGGCGGTGCGGGGGCTGGTGGGGCGGCTGGTGGGGTGGTTGATGCGGTGGCTGGTGCGGCCCCGGCGAGGGTGGCTGGGGCGGTTGGGACGGACGTGAAGGGCCACCCGTCGGCGCCGGCTGCGGAGGCTGCGGAGGTTGTCCGCCGGACGCCGGGGTTCCGCGGCCCCCGTCGGCGGGCCTGCCACTGCTGCCGGAAGGCCCGTTGTCCTCGCGCCTGCCGAGGTCGCCGGTGGCTTGGCCACCGTTGTGGCCCGAATGCCCGCCGTTTTCGCCGGAACGGCCGCCATTCCCGCCGTTCCCGCTGGAGCGGCCGGTGCGGCCGCCGTCCTCGTTTTCGCCGGAGTGCCCGCCGTGCTCGCCGGAGTGCCCGCCGTTTTCGCCGGAACGGCCTCCGTGTTCGCCGCCGTTCTCCCCGGAGTGCCCGCCGTGTTCGCCGCCGTTCTCGCCGGAATGGCCGCCGTGCTCGTCCTCGCCGCCCTCGTGGCCGTGGCTGCCGATGTCCTTGGCCGTGCTGCGGATGTCCTTCGCGTCGCTGGCGATGTCCTTGGCGTCGCTGGAGATGCTCTTGGCGTCGCCCGCGATGTTCTTGCCGATGTCGACCAGGTCGCCGAGGCTGCCCACGTCCTTGATCTTGGCCAGCTGCGAGCCGATGTCCTGAATGGACTGCCACATCGACTGTACCTTCGAGATGATGTCCTTGATCATCTCGATGATGCTGAAGATCTGGTTGGCGATGTCGATCGCGTCGATGATCGTGGTGGCCTCGGCCGCCCAGCCCGCCACCGGGATCAGTGCCTTCGCCCCGATCTCGATCAGCTTGTCGATCAGCTTCTTGAGCAGTTTCAGCGCTTCCCGCGCCAGCGACTCGGAGCCGTCGGCGACCGCGTTGAAGCCCTTGGCGATCAGCTTCGCGATCTGCCCCTCGACCAGGAGGCCTGCCTTCCAGCCGATGTCCACGTAGGCCTTGTGGGCGAGTGAGGACGGGCCCTTCCAGTTCGCGGTGGCGATCTTCGCGTTCCCCGACATGGTGGTGGAGAACTGCTTCATCGCGTCGCCGATGGTGTCCCAGGCGGCGGCGTTCTGGCGCATCTTGCTGAAGTCGCCGGTGAGCGGCTTGATCACCACGTCGACCAGGCTCTTCCCCGCGATGTGCTGGAAGACCCAGTCGACGGCCATCACCTCGAAGCCGGCGTTCTCCACCAGCTGCTTGACGTCGGCACCGTCGCCGGGCTCCGGAGGCTGGAGGACGTCGGTGATCTCCGAGCCGTCGGAGAACTGGCCGCTCGGCTCGGTCGGCTGGAACCCGCCATCGCCGGAACCACCGTCACCGGAGCCGCTGTCGCCCTCGCCGCCGCCTTCACCGCCGCCGTCCTCGCCGGAGCCGTTCGGGTCTCCGCCGGAGGCGCCGGTGCGGCCTTCGCCGCCGTTGCCGCCTTCGCCGCCGCCTTCACCACCGTGGCCGTTCTCGCCGCGGCCGCCGTTCCCGTTGTCGTCGCCGTTCTCGCCGTGGCCGTTGCCGCGGCCACCGTCGTCGGTGGTGGAGGACGGAGTCGTCGAACCGTTGTCACTCGGGTGCTGATGGCCCGGCTCCTGGCTTCCGGGGTGCTGGTGGCCTGGCTCCTGGTTGCCCGGTTGACCAGGCTGTCCCGGCTGACCAGGCTGACCCGGCTGACCCGGCTGGTGGCCGGGTTGACCCGGCTGGTGGCCCGGTTGCTGGTTACCCGGCTGGCCGGGCTGTTGCCCGGGGCGCTGTTGACCGGGTTGCTGGTTGCCCGGCTGGCCCGGTTGCTGCCCGGGGCGCTGCTGGCCGGGTTGCTGCGGTCCGGGCTGTTGCCCAGGGCGCTGCTGACCGGGTTGCTGGTTGCCCGGCTGGCCCGGTTGCTGCCCGGGCCGCTGCTGGCCGGGTTGCTGCGGCGGATAGTTCGGCCGCGGCGGGTATGACGGCCGCGGCGGGTAGTTCGGCTGCGGCGGGTACGTCGGCTGTTGCTGGGGCGGATAGTTCGGCCGCGGTGGGTACGACGGCCGCGGCGGGTAGCTCGGAGCCTGCGGCATCGTCGGGTGCGACGGTGTGTTGTGGGGTGTGTTGTGGGGTGTGTTGTGGGGTGTGTTGTGCGGCTGGTGAGGCCGGTTCGATGCCATGGGTGGAATCCGTTCGCGGGAGAGCTGCGATTAGGTGAGGGCGGGGGTCTTGGCGTCCTGCAGTTCCCCGAGCAGATCCTCGAGCATTTTCGAGGCGTTCTCGTCCATCTGCTGGTAGGCCTCCGCGACCTTGTGCACACCGTCGACAAGGGACGCGAGGCGCTGCCTGCCGAACTTGAGGGTGTCGCCGTAGAGCGAGCCGATCATGTCGATCACCGGGTGCAGGATCATGAACAGGCCGGTGAAACCCGACTTGTCGCAGCCGTAGGTGTGCATGTACTCGTTGATCGCGTCGATCGCCGAGTTGAGCCCTTCCAGGACCTTCGCGTATTCGTCGAGTGAGTCCGGATCGACGTGGAAGTCCACGTGCAGCCCCCCAAAGAAGTGTCACGTCCGATATGCGGACGAAGAATAGGACACGTGTGGATCATCCCGTCGCGGTTTCCCGAGAAAACCGGAAAGATCCACTTGTGTCCGGATCGTCTACTTTCGACGGATTGGGGCGATCACCAGTTCGCCGCCGCAGGTGGTCAGAATCTCGGCG
The DNA here is from genome assembly GCF_026802195.1 of Amycolatopsis cynarae. Lineage (NCBI taxonomy): Bacteria > Bacillati > Actinomycetota > Actinomycetes > Pseudonocardiales > Pseudonocardiaceae > Amycolatopsis > Amycolatopsis cynarae. Next base: position 1,211,340 of record NZ_CP113836.1, read on the forward strand.
CTGGCACCGTAATGCCGCTGCAGCAATGGTCCGGTCAGGACGTTCGCCGGTGCTCCCGCCGCGACCACCTCACCGTCGGCGAGCAGCAGGATCTCGTCGGCGTACTGCGCGGCGAAGGTCAGATCGTGCAGTGTGGACACCACGGTGGTGCCGTCCTCCCGGCGCAACCGGTCGATGAGCTCGAGCATCGCCTGTGCGTGCCCGATGTCCAGGCCGGTGGTCGGTTCGTCGAGCAGGAGCAGCCCCGCGCGCTGGGCCAGTACGCGGGCGAGCACCGCCCGCTGCCGTTCGCCGCCGGAGAGCGTGCCGAGCCTTCGCCCGGCGAGCCCGGCCAGATCGAGCCGGTGCAACACCTCATCCACAATGGACAAGTCAGCGGCGCCCTCGCGGGCGAGCGGGCCGAGGTGCGGAGTGCGGCCGAGGAGCGCGTAGTCGGTGACCGTGATCCCGTCCGGCAGAACGGGATCCTGCGGGGCGAAGGCGATCAGCCTGGCCTTTTCCCGCGCGGAAAGGGTGCGCAGGGCGCGGCCGCCGGCGAGGACCTCGCCGTCGGCGGGCAGCAGGCCCGCCATCGTGTTGAGCAGGGTGGACTTACCGGCGCCGTTCGGCCCGACGATGGCCAGCCAGCCCCCGCTCGGCACCTCTACCGTCACCTCGCGCAGCACGGTCCGTTCGCCGTACCCGGAACGCACGTTTCGGAGCCGTAGGCCGGTCACGACACCTTCTCCCGGGAGGAGCGGAGCACGGCGACGAAGAACGGGGCGCCGGCGAAGGCCGTCACCACCCCCAGGGGGAGTTCCCCCGGCATGACCGTGCGCGCCACCTGGTCCGCCGCGATCAGGAAGGCCGCCCCGCCCAGCAGGGACAGGGGCAGCACGACCCGGTAGCTGCCGCCCGCCAGCAGGCGCACCACGTGCGGCACCACGATCCCGACGAACCCGATCAGCCCGCTGACCGAGACCGCCGCGGCGGTCGCCAGTGAGGCGGCCGCCAGCAGCAGCAACCGCACGCGCGCGGGGTGCAGCCCGAGCGACGCGGCTTCGGCGTCGCCCAGCGAAAGCACGTCCAGCAGCCGCCCGGACAGGCACAACACCACGGCGGCGAGGCCGATGTATGGTGCGGCGACCAGCACCTCGTGCCAGCCGGTCACGTTCAGCCCGCCGAGCATCCACGTGTAGACCTGGCGAATCGTCTCGGTCCTCAGCTGCTGCACGAAGGTCTGCACGGCGGACAGGAACGAGCCCACGGCCACCCCGGCGAGCAGCAGCGTCCCGGTCCCGGGGCGGCCGCCGCCCGTCCGGCCCAGCAGCCAGCTCAGCCCGACCCCGCCGATCGCGCCGAGGAAGGCGGCGGGCGGCACCCAGGCCCCGGCGTTCGGGGTGAGCACCACCACCAGGGTCGCCGCCATCCCCGCGCCCGCGGCGGCGCCCAGCAGGTACGGATCGGCGAGCGGGTTGCGGAACACCCCCTGGAAAGTCGCGCCGGACATCGCCAGCGCGGCCCCGACCAGCCCGGCGAGCAGGACCCTCGGCACCCGCAGCTGCCAGACGATCGCGGCTTCGCGGGCCGACAGCGGGGACTGCCCGCCCGTGACCTGCGCGACGAGCTCGCCGAGCACGCGGCGCCAGCCCAGATCGCCCGCCCCCGCCAGCACCGCGCACAGCAGCACGGCCGCCAGTACGAGCACGGCGATCACCACGGTGCGGGCCCGCAGGCGCGTCCGCACCGAGGCACGCCGGGAACGGATCACCGGGTGGCGGCCTGGGACACCGCGGTCGACACGGCGCGCACGAGTTCGACGATCCGCGGGCTCCAGCGGGAGGCGATGTCGTCGTCGAGCGTGAACACGCGGCCGTGCTGGACGGCGCTGAGCGTGTTCCAGCCGGGACGCGCCGCGACGGACTGCGCGTTCTGGCCGCAGCACTTGCTGTCCGCGAGGAAGACGAGATCCGGATCGGACTGGAGGATGCGTTCCGGCGACAGTTGCGGATAGCCGCCGGAGGCCGACGGATCGGTGCCGTCGGCGATGTTCGTCAGGCCGAACCGCTGCAGGATCTGGCCGAGGAAGGTGGCCGAGGTCGCGCTGTAGTAGGTCTGGTCGAGTTCGTAGTAGTAGCTCAGCGGTTTGGCGGGCTTCGGCGTACTCGCGATGATCCCGTCGACGTCCGCCCGCACCTGCCGGGAAAGGCTCTCGCCCTCCGCGCGGTGCCCGGTCGCCGTGCCGAGGTCGGCGAATTCCCGGTAGGCGTCGTCCAGGGTTTTGGCGTCGGGCATCACCAGGGTCTGCGCACCGATCTTCGCCAGTGCCGAGGAAAGCCCGTTGGTGTCGGCCGACACGACGACCAGGTCCGGGTGGTAGGCGGCGATGGCCTCCGGGTCCGGGCTCAGCGCGGCCAGCTTCGTGTGCGGGGCCTGTGCCGGGTAGTCCGAGGTCGAGTCGACCGCGACGACCTGCTTGCCCGCGCCGACCGCGAACAGCGTTTCGGTCGCCGACGGGGACAGGGACACGATCCGGGTGGGCTGCCGCTGGATGGTGAGGGAACCGATGGTGACCGGGAAGACCGCTTCCGTGTCCGGCGGGGCGGAGGAGTCGTGTTCCTGGGGGCGCGTGGCGCACCCGGCCAGCGTCAGCAATACCAGCAGCAGCGGCAGAAACCTGCGCGTCATACGAACCTCGGGGATGTTCGCCCGGCTCCGGTGCGCCTGCCACGCCGTGCCGTCCCCGGTCACGCCGCACCTCTGCGCCGGAGGCGGAATGGCGTCGACGCGGGGGCAGGCGACCTGGCTCGGCTTCGAACACCGTTCTCGTGTGTGTCCAAAGCCATCACAGTTGCGGCACAGCACCGGGTTCGCACCGGTTTCGCTGACCTCGCGTCGCTGGCCAACAGGCCGCTGACCAGCGTGAGGAACGCTACCACCGCCGACCCTGGTCCCGGGGCGGAAGGTTCACGTAGCCTTGAAAAGGTTAGCCGGGAGCTACACTGGGCTCGAGCTCCAACCGGTTTGAGCCCATCAGGAACGAAGTCGTTCGTCGCAGCCAGATCGTTACCGTTCGGATGAAAATCCACACTGCGAGAGGGTGCCCTCGTGTTTCCTGGGTGTTAAGGTCGCGCTAATCAGCGGGCCATCGTCGTCCCGAGCACAGCAAACCGGGGGAACTTTCCGAACTGAGCACGACGACGACGAAGGAGGTCCCCGCATGATCTTCTCCGCCAACCCTGGCAGGCAGGGTCTGTACGACCCCAGCACCGAACAGGACTCCTGCGGTGTTGCCATGGTGGCCGATATCCGCGGGCGACGCACACACGGCATCATCACCGACGGGCTGACGGCGCTCACCAACCTCGACCACCGCGGGGCCGCCGGCGCCGAGCCCACCTCCGGCGACGGTGCCGGCATCCTTCTCCAGCTTCCCGACGAGTTCCTGCGCGCGGTCACCGGGTTCCCGCTGCCGGAACCGGACGCGCACGGTCACCACCGGTACGCCGCCGGTATCGCCTTTCTGCCTGCCGAAACCGAGCGGCGCACCAAGGCCGTCGCCCTCATCGAGCGGCTCGCCGAGGAAGAAGACCTCGACATCCTGGGCTGGCGCGAACTGCCCACCGACGCCGACGGGGCCGACATCGGCCCGACGGCGCGGTCGGTGATGCCGCACTTCGTCATGCTCTTCGTGGCGGGCAAGGCGAACGCCGACGGTGTCCGTCCCGCCGGGATCGACCTCGACCGGCTGACCTTCTGCCTCCGCAAGCGGGTCGAGCGCGACAGCGTGTCCGCCGAATGCGGCACCTACTTCCCGTCGCTGTCCGCCCGCACCCTCGTCTACAAGGGCATGGTCACGCCCGAGCAGTTGCCCGCCTTCTTCCCCGACCTGCGGGACGAGCGGCTGACCAGCGCCATCGCCCTGGTGCACAGCCGGTTCTCCACGAACACCTTCCCGTCGTGGCCGCTGGCACACCCGTTCCGCTACGTGGCGCACAACGGTGAGATCAACACCGTGCGCGGCAACCGCAACCGCATGCGCGCCCGCGAGGCGCTGCTCGCTTCCGACCTCATCCCCGGCGACCTGACCAGGCTCTACCCGGTGTGCTCGGCCGACGCCTCCGACTCGGCCTCCTTCGACGAAGTGCTCGAACTGCTGCACCTCGGCGGCCGCAGCCTGCCGCACGCGGTGCTGATGATGATTCCGGAGGCGTGGGAGAACCACGCCACGATGGATCACGAGCGCCGGGCCTTCTACCAGTTCCACGCCAACCTGATGGAGCCGTGGGACGGTCCCGCCTGCGTGACCTTCACCGACGGCGCCCTCGTCGGCGCGGTGCTCGACCGCAACGGCCTGCGCCCCGCGCGCTGGTGGCGCACCGCGGACGACCGCGTCGTGCTGGCCAGTGAGGCCGGCGTGCTCGACGTCCCGCCGGAGAACGTGGTCGCCAAGGGGCGGCTCAAGCCGGGCCGGATGTTCCTGGTGGACACCGAGGCCGGGCGGCTGATCGACGACAACGAGGTCAAGAGCGGCCTGGCCCGCGAATACCCGTACGGCGACTGGGTCCACGCCGGGCTGCTGCAACTGGCCGACCTGGCCGACCGCGACCACGTGACGCAGACCCACGACTCGGTGCTGCGCCGCCAGCTTTCCTTCGGCTACAGCGAAGAAGAGCTGAAGATCCTGCTCGCCCCGATGGCCCTCAAGGCCGCGGAGCCGATCGGGTCGATGGGCACGGACACCCCGCCCGCGGTGCTGTCGAAGCGCTCGCGTCAGCTCTACGACTACTTCAAGCAGGCCTTCGCCCAGGTCACCAACCCTCCGCTGGACGCGATCCGTGAGGAACTGGTCACCTCGATGAGCCGGATCATGGGCCCGGAGGGGAACCTGCTGGAGCCCGGCCCGGCGTCCTGCCGTCACATCGAGCTGCCGTACCCGGTGATCGACAACGACGAGCTGGCCAAGCTCATCCACATCAACGACGACGGGGATCTGCCCGGCTTCGCCTGTACCGTCCTGTCCGGACTGTTCGAAGTGGACGGTGGCGGCAAGGCGCTGGCGGCGGCGATCGAACGCGTGCGCCGCGAGGCGTCCGAGGCGATCGCCGCGGGCGCCCGCACCCTGGTGCTGTCCGACCGCGACTCCGACCACCGGATGGCGCCGATCCCGTCGCTGCTGCTGGTGTCCGCGGTGCACCACCACCTGGTGCGCACCAAGGAACGCCTCCGGGTCGCACTGGTGGTGGAAAGCGGCGATGCGCGCGAGGTGCACCACATCGCGCTGCTGCTCGGCTACGGTGCCGCCGCGGTGAACCCGTACCTGGCCTTCGAAACCATCGAAGACATGATCCACCAGGGCATGCTCACCGGCGTCGAAGCCCGGCAGGCCGTCCGCAACTACGTCAAGGCGCTCGTCAAGGGCGTGCAGAAGATCATGTCGAAGATGGGCATCTCCACGGTGAGTGCCTACACCGCGGCGCAGGTCTTCGAATCCCTCGGCCTGTCACAGGAACTGCTCGACGAGTACTTCACCGGCACCGTGTCCAAACTGGGCGGGGTCGGCCTGGACGTGCTCGCCGAGGAGGTCGCCATGCGGCACCGCCGGGCGTATCCGGACAACCCGACCGACCGGGTGCACCGCAGGCTCGACACCGGTGGCGAGTACGCCTTCCGCCGCGAGGGCGAACTGCACCTGTTCACCCCGGAGACGGTGTTCCTGCTGCAGCACGCCTCCAAGACCCGCAAGGAAGAGGCCTACCGGGCCTACACCGAAGAGGTGCACCGCCTGGCACGCGACGGCGGCCTGCTGCGCGGGATGTTCGAATTCCGCACCGGGGAACGGCAGCCGATTCCCCTCGACGAGGTCGAGTCGGTCGAGTCGATCTGCAGGCGGTTCAACACCGGCGCCATGTCCTACGGGTCGATCTCGGCCGAGGCGCACCAGACGCTGGCGATCGCGATGAACCGCATCGGCGGCCGGTCCAACACCGGTGAGGGCGGCGAGGACCCGGAACGGCTCTACGACCCGGAGCGCCGCAGCGCCATCAAGCAGGTCGCTAGTGGACGGTTCGGGGTGACCAGCGAGTACCTGGTCAACGCCGACGACATCCAGATCAAGATGGCGCAGGGCGCCAAGCCCGGTGAGGGTGGCCAGCTCCCGCCGAACAAGGTGTACCCATGGATCGCGCGCACCCGGCACTCGACGCCGGGGGTGGGGCTGATCTCGCCGCCGCCGCACCACGACATCTACTCCATCGAGGACCTGGCGCAGCTCATCCACGATCTGAAGAACGCCAACGAAAAGGCCCGCATCCACGTGAAGCTGGTCTCCGAACTCGGTGTCGGCACGGTCGCGGCGGGCGTGTCCAAGGCGCACGCGGACGTGGTGCTCATCTCCGGGCACGACGGCGGCACCGGCGCCTCTCCGCTGAACTCGCTCAAGCACGCGGGCACACCGTGGGAGATCGGGCTCGCCGAGACGCAGCAGACCTTGCTGCTCAACGGTTTGCGGGACCGGATCACGGTACAGGTGGACGGTGCGATGAAGACCGGGCGGGACGTGGTGATCGCCGCGCTGCTCGGCGCGGAGGAGTACGGTTTCGCGACCGCCCCGCTGGTCGTGGCGGGCTGCATCATGATGCGGGTCTGCCACCTCGACACCTGCCCGGTGGGCGTGGCCACGCAGAACCCGGATCTGCGCAAGCGTTACACCGGCCAGGCCGAGCACGTGGTGAACTACTTCCGGTTCGTCGCACAGGAAGTGCGGGAACTGCTGGCGCAGCTCGGCTTCCGCACCCTCGACGAGGCGATCGGCCGGGCGGACCTGCTTGACGTCGACGAGGCCGTGGACCACTGGAAGGCGGCCGGGCTCGACCTGAAGCCGATCTTCGAGATGCCCACCGACACCCCGTACGGCGGCGCGCGCCGCAAGGTCCGCGAACAGGACCACGGGCTGGAGCACGCGCTCGACCGCACACTGATCCAGCTGGCCGAGGCCGCACTCGAGGACGCGCACCCGGTACGGCTGGAACTGCCGGTCCGCAACGTGAACCGGACCGTGGGCACCCTGCTCGGCTCGGAGATCACCCGGCGCTACGGCGGTGAGGGCCTGCCCGACGGCACGATCCACGTGCGGCTCACCGGTTCCGCCGGGCAGTCGCTCGGCGCGTTCATGCCGCGCGGGATCACCCTGGAGATGGTCGGCGACGCCAACGACTACGTCGGCAAGGGCCTGTCCGGCGGCCGCATCATCGTGCGCCCGCACCCGGACGCGACCTTCGCGGCGGAACGCCAGGTGATCGGGGGCAACACCATCGCCTACGGCGCCACGTCGGGGGAGATCTTCCTCCGCGGCCAGGTGGGCGAGCGGTTCTGCGTCCGCAACTCCGGCGCCGTCGTGGTCGCCGAAGGGGCGGGGGACCACGCCTTCGAGTACATGACCGGGGGCCGGGCCGTCGTGCTCGGGCCGACCGGGCGCAACCTCGCCGCCGGCATGTCCGGGGGGATCGGCTACGTGCTCGACCTGGATCGCCGCAACGTCAACGGCGAGATGGTCGATCTGGTCCCGCTGGAGCCGGAGGACCTGACCTGGTTGAAGAACATCGTCACCCGTCACCACGAGCTGACCCGCTCGACCGTGGCCGCGTCGCTGCTGGGCGACTGGCCGCGCCGCTCGGCGGCCTTCACCAAGATCATGCCGCGGGACTACGCGCGCGTGCTCGAGGCGATGAAGAAGGCCAAGGCAAGCGGGCGCGACGTGGATGAGGCCGTTATGGAGGTGGCCCGTGGCTGACCCGACGGGCTTCATGAAATTCGAGCGGGAAGAACCGAAGAAGCGGCCCCGTGAGGAGCGCGTCCACGACTGGCGCGAGGTCTACGCCGAGGCGAGCCCCGAGGCGCGCAACAAGAAGGTGCGCGTCCAGGCGACCCGCTGCATGGACTGCGGTATCCCGTTCTGCCACTCCGGGAGTTCGGGCTGCCCGCTGGGCAACCTCATTCCCGAGTGGAACGACCTGGTGCGCCAGGGGCACTGGGCCGCCGCCAGCGACCGGCTCCACGCGACGAACAACTTCCCGGAGTTCACCGGGAAGCTGTGTCCCGCGCCGTGCGAGGCTGGGTGCGTGCTGTCCATCTCGCCCGCCTCGGGCGGTCCGGTCACGATCAAGCAGATCGAGGCCACCATCGCCGAGCAGTCCTGGGAAATGGGCATCGTCGAAGCGCAGGTCGCCGAGGTGTCCTCGGGCCAGCGCGTGGCGGTCGTCGGTTCGGGCCCGGCGGGCCTGGCCGCCGCGCAGCAGCTGACCCGTGCCGGTCACGAGGTGACCGTCTACGAGCGGGACGACCGGCTCGGCGGGCTGCTCCGCTACGGCATCCCCGAGTTCAAGATGGAGAAGAAGCACCTCGACCGGCGTCTCGCGCAGCTGCGCAAGGAAGGCGCCCGGTTCGTCACCGGCTGCGAGGTCGGCGTCGACCTGACCGTGGAGCAGCTCCGCGCCGAGTACGACGCGGTGGTGCTGGCGGTGGGCGCACTGCGCGGCCGTGACGACACCGTCACGCCGGGCCGGGAGCTCGCCGGGATCCACCTGGCGATGGAGCACCTGGTGCAGGCCAACCGGCAGTGCGAGGGTGACGGCCCGCCGGAGATCGACGCGAACGGCAAGCACGTGGTGGTCATCGGCGGCGGCGACACCGGTGCCGACTGCTACGGCACTGCCAGCCGTCAGGGCGCGTTGTCGGTGACGCAGCTCGACCAGTACCCGATGCCGCCCACCACGCGCGACGACGACCGCTCGCCGTGGCCGACCTGGCCGTACATCCTGCGGACCTATCCGGCACACGACGAGGGCGGTGAGCGGCTCTTCGGGGTCGCGGTGAAGCGCTTCGTGGGCGACGACGAGGGGCACGTGCGGGCGATCGAGCTGCAGCACGTGCGGGTTACGCGTGACCGGGAGACCGGGGTGCGGACGGTCGAGCCGGTCGGTGACGAGATCGAGACCATCCCGGCGGATCTGGTGCTGCTGGCGATCGGGTTCGAGGGCGTGGAGCGGATGCGCCTGCTCGACGACCTCGGGCTGTCGCTGACCCAGCGCGGCGCGCTGTCCTGCGGTGCGGACTGGCAGACCGAGGCACCGGGTGTCTTCGTCTGCGGCGACGCGCACCGCGGCGCGTCGCTGGTGGTGTGGGCGATCGCGGAGGGCCGCTCCGTGGCGCACGCGGTCGACACCTACCTCACCGGCAGCTCCGACCTGCCCGCCCCCGTCCACCCGACCGCCCTGCCCCTCGCGGTCGTCTGACGCGACCTGGCTGGTCCCGTGAAGGGCCCCTTCACGGTCGATTCGACCGTGAAGGGGCCCTTCACGGCTTTCCCGGTAGGAGTTGCGCTGTGGTGACGCAGGTACGCAAGACCAAGACGGTGGACAGGATCCTGGCCGCCGCTGCCGAGCTGTTCTACCGGCACGGCCTGCGGGGTGTGGGTATCGAGCAGGTCATCGAGGCGTCCGGAGTGGCGAAGTCGACGCTGTACGTGCACTTCCGGACGAAGGAGGAGCTCGTCGGGGCGTATCTGCGCCAGACGGACGAATCGTGGCGGGGCCGCCTGCGAGCGGCCGCCGAGGCGGCCGGTCCGGAGGCGGCCGATCAGCTGGTCGGGGTCTTCGACGCACTCCTCGACGCGTTCGACCGGCACGGTTTCTTCGGATGCCCGTTCGTCAGCGCCGCGGTGGAGAGCCCGCTGGACTCCGAGGCCCGGGCGATCACTATCGAGCACACCGAGCGGCGGCAGGCCTGGCTCACCGAGCTGAGCGAGAAGGCGGGCGCGGCGGATCCCCGGGCGCTCGCGCGGCAGATCGGCCTGCTGATCGACGGTGCGCTGGCCTCCGGGCGGCTGCTGCAGGACCGTGCCGTCGTGGACGAGGCGAAGTCCGCCGCCCGCCACCTGATCCAAAGCCACCTCACCCCCACCCGCGCCTGACCCGCTCCTCAAGGTGGCCTTGAGGGCGTTTATGACCCTGAAGGCGACCTTCAGGGCACCCCAACCACGCGCACGAGGGTGGAACTCATCTGAGGTGGGCGAATCGCGTGACCTTCCACATAGCCGGGACTTAATCGAACGGACTGTTCTGTTCGATTAAGCGGGGCGGGTCTCCGGCCCTCGGGCATCGAGAGTGGAAGCGAGTGGTGGGCATGCGTGCGATCGTGTTGGAGGAGTTCGGAGCTCCGCTGAAGCTGCGGGAGATCGGGACGCCCGAGCCTGGCCCTGGGCAGGTGCTGGTACGGGTGAAGGCCAGCGGGGTCAACCCGCTGGACGTGAAGATCAAGGCGGGCCGGGCCGCGCACGCCCGTACCGAACTGCCCGCCGTGCCGGGCCTGGACCTGGCCGGTGTCGTCGAGCGCGTCGGCGAGGACGTCACGGGTTTCGCGCCGGGTGACGAGGTCTACGGCCTTACCGGCGGGGTGGGGGCGCTTCAGGGATCACTGGCCGAGGCCGCGGCGGTGGACGCGAGGTTGCTGGCGCGCAAGCCGAAGTCGCTGAGCTTCCGGGAAGCCGCGGCGCTGCCGCTGGTGGCCGTCACCGCCTGGGAAGGGCTGGTGGACCGGGCCGGCGTCGGCGAGGGGCACAAGGTGCTCGTGCACGGGGGTACCGGAGGCATCGGGCACGTCGCCGTCCAGATCGCCCGGGCACGCGGCGCCGAGGTCTTCGCCACCGGCTCCCCGCACAAGCTCGCACGGATCGAGCGGCTCGGCGCGACGGGCATCGACTACGGCACACCGGTCGAGGAGTACGTCGCGAAGTACACCGATGGCGAGGGCTTCGACGTCGTCTACGACACCGTGGGAGGTGCCGTGCTGGACTCGTCCTTCGCCGCTGCGCGCTACTACACCGGCCACGTGGTCAGCGCGCTGGGCTGGGGCACGCATGCGCTGGCCCCGCTGTCGTTCCGGGGCGCCACCTACTCGGGAGTCTTCACGCTCCTGCCGATGCTGACCGGGCGCGGCCGCGAGCACCACGGAGAAATCGTGCGGGAGGTCGCCGCACTGGCCGACCGCGGCGCGCTCAAGCCCTGGGTGGACCCGCACCGGTTCACGCTCGAGACGGTCGCCGACGCCCACGCCCTGCTCGTGAGCGGCAAGGCCGAGGGCAAGATCGTCGTCGACGTGGACTGATCCGGTCCCAGCACGCCCGGGTTGAGCCGAACGGCGGTTTCCTGGATCGTTTCCGTCACCGTACCGTCACTTTCCGTCCGCAATTCGCGACGGAGGGAGGCGGTCATGAAGGGCCTGAAGGCGAGAGTGGGGGTGCTCCTGGCCGCGGTCGCCGTCGCGGCCGGATTCGTGACCCCGTCGGCGGCCTCCGCGGCTCCGCGAGTCGCCGTGCACCTGCAGGGCGGTACGCAGGCCGCCACCGATTTCTGGACTCCGGAGGCGATGCGGGCCGCCACCCCGCTCGACACCGTGCTCACCGCCGCGGGCCAGGTGCTGGCCACGGTCGCCGCGGGCCTGCCCGCGCTCATCCCGGCCGCCTCGTCCACCTCGGGGGCGGCCTGGACCGGCGGCGGCAAGGTCACCCACACCGCGGGCCGGGTCTTCTTCCTGTTCAACGGCGCCAAGGCCTCGTGCAGCGGGGACGCGGTCACCAGCGGCAACCGCAGCGTGGTGATCACCGCCGGCCACTGCGTCAAGTACCAGGGGAGCTGGCACACGAACTGGGTGTTCGTCCCCGGCTACGACAACGGCAACGCGCCGTACGGGGAATGGGCCGCCAAGACCACGATGACCACCCCGCAGTGGGAAGCCAGCGAGGACATCAACTACGACGTGGGCGCGGCGGTGGTGAACCCGCTCGGCGGCCGGTACCTCACGGACGTGGTCGGCGGTCAGGGTATCGCCTTCAACCAGGCGCGCGGCCAGACGATGTACAGCTTCGGCTACCCGGCGGCCTCGCCCTACGACGGCACCAAGCTGATCTACTGTGCCGGTACCGCGTTCACCGACTTCTTGTTCAGCAACGACAACGGGCTCTCCTGCGACATGACCGGCGGCTCCAGCGGCGGGCCGTGGTTCATCGGCTTCGACGAATCCACCGGGACCGGTGTGCAGAACTCGGTGAACAGCTTCGGCTACAACTTCATGCCGGGCTACATGTTCGGGCCGTACTTCGGCTCCGACGCGCAGAACCTGTACAACGCCGCGCAGGCGGGGTAGCGGCCGTCACCCGCCGAGCAGGGCGATGATGCCGTCGGCGGTGTGCTCGTCCAGGGGTGCGTGGCCGACCAGCAAGCGGTACCAGAGCACCCCGAAGGCCACATCGGTGACCAGGTCGACGTCCGTGGTGGCGGGCAGGTCGCCGCGGTCACGGGCCGCGGCGACCAGTGTGCGCAGGGCGGCCCGGCGGATGCCGACGAACCGGCGCAACTCCTCGGCGGGTTCGCCGCCTGCCTGTGCTTCCGCCATCAGCAGGCGCAGTGCCGGGGCCACATCGGGTGCGCTGGCGCCGCGGAAGGTCGTGCTCAGGAAGACGCGGAGGTCGCCGAGTGGGCGGTCGTCCACTGTGGATGGTGGCGGCGCGGTTCGCACGGTCGAACCGGCGCGGTCGGTGAGTGCTTCGGCGATCACCGCGGCTCGCGAGGACCACCATCGGTAGATCGTCCGTTTGCTCACCCCCGCCCGTTCGGCCAGTTTCTGCATGGTGAATCCATCCGGGCCCGCCTCGGTGACGAGGCTGAGGGACGCCGCGAGGATGTCGCGGCGCACCTGCTCGTTCCGCCGTCGGCCGGTGTGTGCACGTCCGTCCACCACCCCATTGTCGCGCCGGGGCCGTGATGCTATTTTGCCGACACGCACCGTTTACACAAATTGGGGATTCCACATGTCGCTCCGTTCCCGGGGCCGGTGGCTGCTGAGCGCGCTCGCCGCCGTCGCCACCGCTGCCGGCCTGGCCGTCGTCCCGGCCGCATCCACCGCCCAGGCCTCGCCGTTGCCCGGTTTCCACGACGGGTACGTCCGCAACGGCGGGATTCCCGTCCACTACGTGATCGGCGGCCACGGGCCGGCGCTGGTCCTGCTGCACGGCTGGCCGGAGACCTGGTACGCCTGGTCGAAGGAGATGCCGCAACTGGCCCGCGACCACACCGTCATCGCCGTCGACCTGCGGGGGCTCGGCGACTCCGGGTCCGCGCCCACCGACCCCGGCAGCTACACGGCGCTGGCGCTCGCTTCCGATGTGCACGAGGTCGCGCGGCAACTGGGGTTCCACTCGATCGACCTGGCCGGGCACGACTGGGGCGGCGCGGTGGCGCTGGCCTACGCCACGGAGTACCGGTCGGAAGTGCGCCGTCTCGCCGTCTTCGAGGCTCCGCCGACCGTCGACTACCTCAACCTGGTGGCCGCCCGGCCGGGGGTGCTGTGGTGGGACTGGTTCATCAACGGCCCCAGCGGTGACGTGGCCGAGCAACTGGTGGCCGGGCGCGAGTACTCCTTCTACACGTCGATCTATCGCGGTTCCCTGGCACCGGAGGCGGTGGATCGCTATGTGGCGGCGTACAGCCGTCCCGGCAGCACCCACGCGGGCTTCGAATACTTCCGTCAGCAGGATTCCGGAGAGGCCGCGGTGCAGCAGCTGGTCGACACCGGGGGCAAGCTGACGATCCCGGTGCTCGCCGCGGGCGGTCAGCACAGCATGGGGGCGATGATCGGCCAGGACATGACGCGGGTCGCCACCGAGGTGACACCCGCAGTGGTGCCCGATGCCGATCACTGGGTGATGGAGGAGAACCCCTCGTTCGTGCTCAACCTGCTGATCGGCTTCTTCCGGCGGTGATCAGGGGGACGCCCGGCCGGTCCCCGGCCGGGCGTCCCCGTGACCGGTCCCGCTCGTGACCCCATATCCTGGGTGTCGTGAACTGGACAGTGGACGTCCCCGTCGACACACTTCCCGAACTGCCCCCGCTGCCGCCCGAACTGCGGCAGCGGCTCGACGACGCGCTGGCCCGCCCGGCGGCGCAGCAACCGGAGTGGCCGGACGCCGACGCCACCCGCCGCGTGCGTGCGGTGCTGGAGAGCGTGCCGCCGATCACGGTCCCGATCGAGATCGACCGGCTGCGCGACAGGCTGGCCATGGTGGCGCGGGGCGAGGCGTTCCTGCTCCAGGGCGGGGACTGCGCGGAGACGTTCGAGTCCAACACCGAGCCGCACATCCGCGCCAACCTGCGCACCCTGCTGCAGATGGCGGTCGTGCTCACCTACGGTGCGAGCCTGCCGGTGGTGAAGGTCGCCCGGATGGCGGGGCAGTACGCCAAGCCCCGGTCGAACGCGACGGACGCGCTGGGCCTGCCGGTGTACCGCGGGGACATCGTGAACTCGCTGACCGCCAAGCCCGAGGTCCGGGTGCCGGACCCGGGCCGGATGATCCGCGCCTACGCGAACGCGGGGGCGGCGATGAACCTGGTCCGCGCGCTCACCGCCTCCGGTATGGCGGATCTGACCAAGGTGCACGACTGGAACAAGGATTTCGTGCGGACCTCGCCCGCCAGCGAACGGTACGAGGCGCTGGCCGCGGAGATCGACCGCGGGCTGCGGTTCATGGCGGCCTGCGGGGTGACGGACACCTCGCTGCACTCCACCGAGATCTTCGCCAGCCACGAGGCGCTGCTGCTCGACTACGAGCGCGCGCTGCTGCGCCTGGACTCCACCGACGCGGCGAACCCGAAGCTGTACAACCTGTCCTCCCACTTCCTGTGGATCGGGGAGCGGACGCGCCAGCTCGACGGCGCGCACATCGCCTTCGCCGAGCTGCTGGCCAACCCGATCGGTGTGAAGATCGGCCCCACCACCACGCCCGAGCAGGCCGCGGAGTACGTGCACCGGCTCGACCCGCGCAACGAACCGGGCCGGTTGACGCTGATTTCGCGGATGGGCAACGGCAAGGTGCGCGACGTGCTGCCGTCGATCGTGGAGAAGGTCGAGTCGACCGGCCACAAGGTGATCTGGCAGTGCGATCCGATGCACGGCAACACCCACGAGTCCTCCACCGGGTACAAGACGCGGCACTTCGACCGGATCATCGACGAGGTGCAGGGCTTCTTCGAGGTGCACCACAAGCTGGGCAGCTACCCCGGCGGCATCCACGTCGAGCTGACCGGCGAGGACGTCACCGAATGCCTCGGCGGGGCGCAGGAGATTTCCGACCTCGACCTGGCGGGCCGCTACGAAACCGCGTGCGACCCGCGCCTGAACACCCAGCAGTCACTCGAACTGGCCTTCCTGGTCGCGGAGATGCTCCGCGGCTGAGAACGGGTCCGTCTGAGGTTCCGCCACCCGCACCGCCACGCAAACACTGCGAAACAGTCCCTCAGCCGAGGGGGATTTCGGTGATGGTGCGCCAGGGGCCGTGCTCGTCCGCTCCGGCGACGAGGCGGATCCGGTCGATGCGGGCGCGGATCGGCAGCGCACCGGCGATCCCGGCCGCGGCCCGGCGCTTGCCGACGAGGTCGCCGGTGCGGCGGTCGGCCACGGTCAGGTGCGGCACGGTGTCCGGGTGCTCCCCGGCATAGGGCAGGTGCCCGGGAAAGCGCTCGCAGACCGCCTTGGTCAGGGTGCGGAAATGCTCGTCGGGATCGGGTTCGAGCCACATCACCTCGTCGCCGAACCACCGGACGCGGGCGAAAGCGCACTCGAAAGCGCTGATCCCGGCCACCGCTTCGGCCACCTCGGCGACCACGGCCGCGGTGATCCGGCTGGGGTGCACGAACGGGTACAGCACGGTGACGTGCGCGGGCACGAGCGAGGGGCCAGTGCGGTTCAGGGCGCGCTGGTGGGTGGTCACCAGCGGTTCGGTCTCGGGCACGGGAACGATGATCGCGCTTCGGGTGGCGTCGCGAAGCCAGGGCGGGACCGGCATGGCTCAATCATGACCTACGCCGGGCCTGATCGTCAGAGCGACTGCTCGTACAGGGCGGCCGCGGATTTCACCACCGCATCCCGCAACGAGCCGGTGTCGGTGACCGCGGCGCCGTTCGCCTGGAGTCCGATGTGGACGGAGTCGTGGTAGACGGCGGCGGCGATGCCCAGCGCGTTCCGTGGTGCGAGCGGGACCAGCGGATACACCTCGCGCAGCGGGGAACCGTCGAGGGTGAGCGGGAGCTTGGGCAGCGGCACGTTGGTGATCACGGTGTCGAACAGCAGTCCGGCGGCGTGCCCGGCGAAACGGGTGGCGAGCCGGTGCACCTGCGGCGGGATGCGTCCGGCCAGCACCGGCACCGCGCCGGCTCCGGCGAGCGGTCCCGCGGCCTTGTGGCGGTTCATCGCCGCGCGCACCTCGCGCAGGCGTTGCACGGGGTCTTCGAGGTGGACGGGAAGCTCGCACAGGTAAGCGGAAAGCTGGTTGGCTCCCGAACCGCCGTCACGGACCCGGGTGCTGACGGGGATCAGTGCCCGCAGCGGCCGGCTGTCCACTCGGCGGCCCTGGTTCGCCATCCACTCGCGCAGGGCGCCCGCGAGCACGGCCAGGATCACGTCGTTCGCGGTGCCGCCGTGGGCCCGGCGGACCTGGCGTATGTCCCCGAGGTCGAGCCGGACGAAGCTCAGGCGCCGGCTCGGGGAGGCCGGGGCGGCCAGCGGCGAGACCGGGAACGGTCTGGCCGCGCGAAGGATCGCCGAGGCGATGACGGCGTTCTCACCCGCTTCGCTGATCACCCCCTTGATCAGGTCGAACGGGTTGCGAGAGCGGGGCGCGGCCGGAGACGGGCTCGGCCTGGGAATCGCCCTGGCGCCGGGCAGTTCGTCGAGCAGGCCCACCGCGACCGCGAAAGCGCCGGCCCCGTCGGTGAACGCGTGGTGCAGTTTGAGCAGCAGGGCGAACCTGCCGTCCGGCAGTCCCGTGACCACCCTCAGTTCCCACAGCGGGCGGTCCAGATCGAGTGGTTCCTCGATCCACTCGGCCGCGTAGGAGGCGAGCGGGTCCTCCTCGTAGAACTCGCCGAGGCGGTGGACCCGGATGTGCGCCCCCGGATCGAAGTCCGGGTCCTCGGTCCAGGCCGCGCCACCGGGTGGGAGCAGTGTGGGGGTCACACGCTGGCGCAACCGCGGAATCTTCGCGGCGCGCTCGGCGAGCAGGGTGGCGAGCCGGGCCGGGTCCACCGGGTCCGCCAGCGCCTCCGGCTGGAAGACCACGACGGCCCCCATGTGCATGGGGCTGGTTTCTCCTTCGAGGCAGAGGAATGCGACATCGAGCCCGCTGAGTTGGTGCCCGGCCATGGCCGACCTTTCTCTGGTCATGTCAGGAATGCAGGTCGCTACTACTGCAGCTTGGGGACATGACGAAAGCGTAGTCGCTGTGTTTCCGGCGCGCTAACAGAAGCTCTCTTCACTCTAACGGTGGAAAAACTGTCCACATAGGACGAGGGAGCTGTGGGAAAAACCTGTTCCGGTGACCTGTTCGGGGTGATTACGGAATGGCCCTCAGATTCACCTTGCTGCCCTTTTTCACGAGTTCTCCGGCATTGGGTTCCTGCTGGATGACGAGGCCGAAGCCACGGTCCCGTCCCTTGAGATCCGGTTGCAGCCCGGCCTGCTGCAGCATCTGCATGGCCTCTTCGATCGAGTGGCCCAGCACCGAAGGCACCTGGACGGCGTTGGAGACGTACACCCCGACGCGCAGGCTGCTTCCCTGGATCTGCCCGCCCGCGGCGGGGGTGGTGCGGGTGACGTTGCCCGCCGGTACGTTCTGGGAGAATTCCGCGCCCGCGTCGTAGGGCTCGAAGCCCTGCTGGCGCAGGAAGGTGAAGGCGTCGTCGTGGGACATTCCGGTCACGTCGGGCACGGGCTGCGGCGGCCGCCCCTTGGACACCACGATCGTCACCTTCGAGCCCAGGTCCAACTGCGTGCCGGGCTGCGGGCTGACCGAAATGACATTGCCTTCGGCCACCGTGGTGCTGTACTGGTCGGCGCTCTCGTCGTGGGCCGGGACGAGTTCGGCCGCGATGATGGCCGTTTCCGCCTGGTTGAGCGAGGTGTTGGCGCCGATGTCGGGCACGGTGGGCCGTCCCGTCGAGAGCACCACCGTGACTTCGGTGCCGCGCAGGGCACCGGTTCCCGCGGACGGGTCGCTGCGGATGGCCAGCCCCGCGGCCACCGTGTTGTTGCGCTGCTGGGTGAACTTCGTGGAAAAACCGTTGTCACTCAAGATTTTCGCCGCCGTCGCCCGATCCATGCCCGCCACCTGGGGCACGGTCACCGTGCGCGAGGACTTCTGCCCGCCGGACAGCGACGACAGCACCACGATGAGCAGGACAACCGCGGCCAGAGCGCCCACCGCCCAGCGGGCGCGCTTGTCGCGCAGCAACGCGGTCAGCTTGGCCTTGACCCCGGAGGGGCCGGGCTCGGGTTCCTGCGGCGGGACGGGCGAGTGGCCTGTCCGGGGCGGTTGTGGCCCTTGTGGTGCTTGTGGCGGCCGCACCATGGCCCGGGTGCCGCGCGGGCCCGCCATCGGGGCCGCGGCGGTGAACGAGGTCGCCATGTCCGCCTGCGGGGGCGGCGCCACCGGGGACATGGCCGGAATCGTGCGCTCGGCGTCCCCCACCGCCCACGGCGGGCGCACGGAAGACGGCTGCGGCGCGGGCGTGGGTGCGGAAGTGGGTGTGGGAGTGGGTGCAGGCGTGGGGGTGGGAGTGGGAGCCGCCTTCGGGGCCGGAACGGGGATCGGTACCGGTTCGAGACCGAGGGAGGCCCGCACCCGCCGCAGCTCCTCGAGGAAGGCGCCCGCGTCCGCCGGGCGGCCCTCCTGGTCACGGCGGGTCGCCCGCAGCACCAGTTCGTCCACCTCGGGCGGGAGCCCGGGCGTGCTCGCGCCGGGGGCGGGCACGTCGTCGTTGACGTGGCGGTACGCGACGGAAATCGCGGTGTCACCGGTGTAGGGCACCTGCCCGGTCAGCATCTCGTACAGCACGACGCCCGTGGAGTACACGTCACCGCGTTCGGCGGCCATCCCGGTGGTCACCTGCTCCGGGGAGAGGTAGGCGACCGTGCCGAGAATGATGCTGGAACTGGTCGTACCGGAGCTGGCGACCGCGCGCACCAGCCCGAAGTCCGCCACCTTGACCACTCCGGTAGGCGGGGTGCCCGCCTGCCCGATCAGCACGTTCTCCGGCTTGACGTCGCGGTGGACGAGGCCGGCCTGGTGGGCCGCGGCCAGTGCGGCGAGCATCTGCTCGGCCACGCTCAGCGCGAGCGGGACTTCGAGGCGGCCCCGTTCGTCGAGCAGGTCACGCAGGGTGCCGCCCGCGACGAGCTCCATCACCAGGAAGATATGTGCTCCGTCGACGCCCTGGTCGTGCACGGTCACCACGTTGGGATGGTGCAGACGGGCCGCCGAGCGTGCTTCGCGCTCGAACCGGTCGACGAACGACCGGTCGTCGGCGAACCGCGGGTCCATGATCTTGATGGCGACCGGACGGTCCAGCCGGGTGTCGGCCCCGCGGTACACCGAGGACATGCCGCCCCTGGCGATCAGGGCGTCGACGCGGTAACGCCGCTCGAGGAGCGTTCCCGCCAGGCTGGCGTCGGTGGGTGTCACGGTGGGGATCGTACGGATACGCGCGCCTCCGGCGGACACAGCCCATGATCAACTTGGCGCTCCGTCGAAGTTTCGTCACGGTGCCGGTGCGATAGTGCACCCCTGGCCGCGCCATATGGCACAGTGTCAGCTGTGAGTGCGATTCCAGTCGCTGATGACGTACTTGGCCCGGAGGTCACCCTGCTCCCGCTGGCCGAGGTCGGCGCGGTCATGGGCCTGTCGGTCAACAAGGTGCGGCAGTTGTTGCGGGACGGTCAGCTGATCGCCGTCCGCCGGAGCGGCGACCTGTGCGTGCCCGCGGACTTCCTCGTCGGTGCCGCGCCGGTGAAGGGCCTGAACGGGCTGCTGACCGTACTGGCGGATGCCGGGTTCAGCCGCACGGAGATGCTGCGGTGGCTCTACAGCGAGGACGAAACCCTCCCCGGCACCACCCCGATCAACGCACTGCGCACCAACCACGGCACCGAGGTCAAGCGGCGCGCCCAGGCGATGGCTTTCTGAGCTTGCGGCCCGCCCCGGTGCGCTCGCTGGTGCGTGAACCGGGCGTGGGGCTCACGCCCCGGGGCATGGGACTCATGCCCCGGGCGTGGGACTCGGGCTCAGGAGTTCTGGGTGTCGCGCCAGGCGATCCAGTCACGCAGGAGCGTCAGGTCGTGGTCCGGTCCGCTCACGTGCGCGGTGAACAGCGAGACGCCCAGGTCGCGCAGCTTCGGGCCCACCTCTTCGGGGCCGGACCGCACGGCCGTGGACAGCTCGATCTCCGCCGGGTCGCGGCCGATGTCGGCGCAGTGCCCGCGCAGGATCGCGGCCTTGCGTTCGATCACCTCGGCGTCGCCGAAGCCGTGCCAGATGTCGGCGTGCCGCGCGACCAGGCGGAGCGTCTTCTTCTCGCCGCCGCCCCCGATCAGGACCGGGATCCTGCGGGTGGGCGGCGGGTTGAGCTTGCCAAGCCGGGCCTCGATCCGCGGCAGCGACTCGGCCAGGTCGTCCAGGCGGCGGCCCCCGGTGCCGAACTCGTAGCCGTACTCGGTGTAGTCCCGCTCGAACCAGCCCGCGCCGATGCCGAGGATCAGCCTGCCGTCGCTGATGTGGTCGACGGTGCGCGCCATGTCGGCCAGCAGTTCGGGGTTGCGGTAGCTGTTGCAGGTCACCAGTGCGCCGATTTCCACCCGGGAGGTGGACTCCGCCCAGGCGCCGAGCATGGTCCAGCATTCGAAGTGCAGACCGTCGGGATCGCCGGTGAGGGGGTAGAAGTGGTCCCAGTTGAAGATGATGTCCACGCCGAGCTCTTCGGCCTGGGCGGCGGTTTCCCGGATCTTGCCGTAGTCGGCGTGCTGGGGCTGCAACTGCAGCCCGATCCGCACCGGTCGCTGTTCGGGGATCGTCATGATCGCCAGCGTAGTCCGGATCCGGCGGCGTGCACGGCGGCGACGGTGAGGCGCCGCGGCAGCGGCACCCTGACCCGCCGGGACAGCACGTCGTAGTCCCGGCGCTCGATCTCGTCCAGTATTCCCTGGTACAGCACCAGGGCCGTGTGAACGCAGGCTCTGGACTCCTTGCGCAGCAAGGGGATTCCGGGCTCGGCTCGCCGGTACACGGCGCGGGTGCGGGCCACCAGCGCGGCCAGGGCACGGGCGACGCGCCGGTCGTGGCGCTCCCGCTCGCGGCACCACGACAGCAGCGCCCGGTCCACGCCGAAGGCCGCGAGTTCGGCCGTGGGCAGGTAGAGCCGTCCCCGGTCGAGGTCCTCGCCCACGTCGCGCAGGAAGTTCGTCAGCTGGAACGCCTCTCCGAGCGCGGCCGCACTCGGGGCGGCCTCCTCGCGCGGCACCACGGTGCCGAGCACCGGCAGCATCTGCAGTCCGATCACGCAGGCGGATCCGTAGGTGTACTCGTCCAGATCCGCGAAGGTCGGGTACTCGGTGACGGTCAGATCCATGCGCATCGAATGCAGGAAGGCGTCGAACAGGTCCCGTTCCAGGCCGTACCGGCGGACCGTGTCCGCCAGCGCGAGGAACACCGGATCCGCCGGCGGCCTGCCCGCAAACACCGCGTCCAGCCTCCGTTCCAGCGCCGCCAGCGCGGCTTCCGGATCGCTGCCCGGCTCCGGGTTGTCGACCAGCTCGTCGGCCGTTCTCGCGAAGCCGTACAGCGCGTGTGTTGCCGGTCTCGCGTGGGCCGGGAGCAGCCGGGTCGCGAGGAAGAACGTCTTGCCGTAGCGCGCGTTGATGCGACGGCAGTCCCGGTAAGCGCCCCGCAGCGAGGTCATCGCCCGGTGATCCTCGCCGCGGCGAGCCGTCCCGAGATGAGTACCGGCGGGATGCCCACACCCGGCGTGGTGCCGCACCCGGCGAGGACGACGTTGTCGATGCCGCGGACGAGGTTGCGCGGCCGGAACGGACCGGTCTGGCCGAACGTGTGGGCGAGCGAAAACGGGGTTCCGGCGGACAGGCCCTGATCCGCCCAGTCGCGCGGCGTCACCAGCTCGTCGACCTGGTAGGCCTCGTCGAACCCGGTCAGCCCCCGCGCGGCGAGGGTGCGCAGAAGCTCGTCACGGTAGGCGGGGCCCACCCGGGGCCAGTCGATGCGGGAGGTGCGCAGGTTCGGCGCGGGGGCGAGCACGGAGACCACCTGCCCGTGCGAGGCGAGCGCCGGATCGGTCGCGGTGGGCCGGGTGACCAGCAGCGACGGGTCGGACATCAGGCAGCCGTGGCGGATGATCTCGGTGAACGTCCGCTCCCACGCGTCGCCGAAGAAGATCGTGTGGTGACCGAGTTCGGGCCATTCCCGGTGCGCCCTGCCGTGCAGCACGACCGCCGAGGGGGAGTAGCGCAGCGGGACCGGGCGCTTCGGCCGGGCCCCGAGCAGCCGGTAGGACGTGGCCAGCTCGGTGGCGAGGACCACGGCATCGCAGGGGATCCGCTCCCCGTTGCGCGTCCGTACCGCCTGCACCCGGGACGACACCCGTTCCAGCCACGCCGCTTCGGTCTTGAACCGCAGGTCCGCCCCCGCCCGCTCGGCGGCGTCGGCGAGTACCTGGCCGACCTGGCCCATACCACCCAGCGGGTAGTACACACCGGCGACGGTGTCCATGTACGGGATGACCCCGTAGGCCCCGAGGGCACGCCGGGGGTCCAGACCGGCGTAGAGCGCCTGGAAGGAGAACAGCCTCCGCAGGCGCTCGTCGCGGAGGAACCGGCCGATGCGCGGACCCAGCCGGTGGAAACCGCCGAGTGCCAGCAGTTTCAGCAGTTCCGGCCGGGCCAGGTCCAGCGGTGAGTCGAAATTGCCGCCGAGGAAGTGGTCCTTCTCCACCGCGTAGAGCTCGGTCAGCCACGCCCGCAGCCGCCGGTAGCCGTCGGCCTCCCGCGGCCCGGCGAACGCGCGGATCTCCGCCTCCATCGCTTCGGCACCGGTGTGCACCGCGATCGCGCTGCCGTCCGCGAAGCGGGCGTGATAGGCCGGGTCGAGCCGGACCAGCCGCAACCGGTTCGGTTCGCCCGCCGCGGCCAGCGCCTCGTCCAGCAGTTCGGGCATGGTGAGCACGGTCGCCCCGGTGTCCACCGAATACCCGTCGCGCTCGCGCTGGCTCACGCGGCCGCCCGGGCGGTCGTCGAGTTCGAGCAGGGTGACCCGCCTGCCCGCCCCCAGCAGGTGCAGCGTCGCGGACAGCCCGGCGAGCCCGGCGCCGATCACCACCACATGGTCAGCGCGCATGACGCGCACCCCGGCAACCCGGTTGACCGGCCTCACCCAGTCCGCACATCCCGGCCTCCTAGTAGGTCCGTTGCGTCGCCTTGGCCGCCAGCTCGGCCAGCCGGGTGGCCGCCGGTTCGGCGAGCCCGGCCCTGCCCAGTGCGGCCAGTCCGGTCCCGGTGAGTTCGGTGATGCGCCGTTCGACGGCGGCGACCGCACCGGCCTCGGTGAGCGCGGCGCGCACGGCGTCGACCTCCGAATCGGACAATGCCGGGTTCCCGATCGCCTTCTCGATAACCGCGGCCTGCGCGGCATCAGCCTGTTGTAGGCCCAGCGCGACGAGCAGGGTCCGCTTGCCCTCCCGCAGATCGTCCCCGGCGGGCTTGCCGGTGACCGACGGGTCGCCGAACACTCCGAGCAGGTCGTCGCGGAGCTGGAAGGCGATGCCCAGGTCCCGGCCGAACTCGCGCAGCGGTTCGATCCGCTCGGGCCCGGCACCGGCCAGCGCGGCCCCGAGATGCAGCGGCCGTTCCACCGTGTAGGCGGCGGTCTTGAGCCTGCTCACCCGCAGCGCCGCTTCGGGCGAGGCGTCGCCGGTGGCCTGCGTGCCCACGTCGAGGAACTGACCGGCGAGCACCTCGGTGCGCATCGCGCGCCACACCGGGCGCGCGGCGGCGAGCGTGGCCGGGGACAGCGGGGCGGTGCTGAACATGTCGTCGGCCCACGCGAGCGCGAGGTCGCCGATCAGCACGGCGGCGGCCAGGCCGAACGCGGGGGAGGCGCCGAGCCAGCCCTGCGTGGCGTGCCGCTCGGCGAAGGCCACGTGCACGGTCGGGTGGCCGCGCCGGGAGTCGGAGGAGTCGATCAGATCGTCGTGGATCAGCGCGCAGGCCTGGACGAGCTCCAGGCTGGACACCACCTGCAGCACACCGTCGCGATCGGACTCCTCGCCGCCCGTCCCGCGCCACGCCCACCACGCGAACGTCGGCCGCAGCCGCTTCCCACCGCGCAGCACGAATTCGGTGAGGGCGTCGACACCGGCGGCGAAGCGGGGTTCGTCGGCCCGGATCTGCGCCCCGGCCTCCCGCAGGAATCGCGCGAGCTCCCGTTCCACACGACCGGGAAGGTCGGCGTCGTAGTTCATGCCCCTATGGTCCGGGGTCACCGCCGGGCGGGCGATCGCGGGGTGGTCGCGGTGTGATCGTTCTGTAGTCTCGTATCGTGGCGACCTTGGTGACTTTCCATGCCCATCCGGACGACGAGTGCATCACCTGCGGCGGGGTGATGCGCAAGGCACACGAGGACGGCCACCGGGTCGTGCTGGTGGTGGCCACCCGCGGGGAACTCGGCGAGGTGCCGGACGGTTTCCTCGCCGAAGGGGAGGAACTCTGGCAGCGCCGGGTGAGCGAAACCCAGGCAGCCGCCGACATCCTTGGCGTGGAACGCGTGGAATTCCTGAACTACCGGGACTCGGGAATGATGGGCACCCCGGCCAACGACGCACCCGGCTCGTTCTGGACGGCGCCGGTGGAGGAGGCGGCGGAGAAGCTCGCCGCGATCCTGCGCGAGGAAGACGCCGAAGTGCTGACCTGCTACGACGATTTCGGCAACTACGGCCACCCCGACCACATCCAGGTGCACCGCGTCGGCATGCGGGCGGCCGAGCTGGCCGGCACGCCCCGGGTCTACCAGGCCACGACCAGCCGCGAGCACTTCCAGCGCGGTGTGGCCGCCCTGGCCGAGCAGACCGGTGCCGACCTCCCCTCCCCGGAGGACCTGGGCGAGATGGGCAAGCCGGAGGCGGAGATCACCGCCGCGGTCGACGTCACCGCGTATCTTTCGTACAAGCGCAAGGCGATGCGGGCGCACGCGAGCCAGATCAGCGAGGAGTCGTTCTTCCTGTCCCTGCCGGACGAGGCCTTCGCGTACACCTTCGGCACCGAATGGTTCATCCGTCCCGGCCAGGGGCCCGGCATCACCGAAACCGACCTGTTCGGGTAAGAGCTGTATCAGACTGGTTTGCGTGGCGGTGCGGGTAGCGGAACCACCGCTTCAGGCTTCGAGGATCACCCGGGCGACGGCGGGGGAGCGCAGGTAGGCGCCCGGGGTCTGGAACTCCCAGATCCCGGCGTTGATCGTCAGATCCCGGGCGAGGCCGGTGAACCGCTCCGCCAGCACCGCCTGGGGCACCGCCACGATGTCGCCGATGTCGGCCACGTTCACCCATCGGCGGACCGACGGCGGGCGGCCGTGGGGTTCGTCCTCGCCGAGAGCGCCCGGCAGGGCCAGCGGTCCGCCCAGCGTGACGAGCAGCCCGGTCTCGTGGCCGGGGTCCTCCCACAGCGCCTGGTAGGTGACCAGCGCGCCGAGGGAATGCGCGACGATCACGTCCGGCCGGTGCTCGGCGATCTCGGCGGCCACCGCCTGACGGGCGGCCGCGCTGCGGTCCGCCGCGGTGAGGTAGGTGTGCAGTTCGCGGCAGAAGTGCAGCCCGAAGAGCCGGGTGCCGGGCCCGAAGGCGCGGGTGAGCCAGCCGAGGGCCTGCTCGGCCCGCTCGCCGTCGGGTGCCGCCGCGAGTTCGGGCCACAGCTGGGTGACCCAGCGGGCCAGCAGTTCCCGCTCACCCGGCGTGAGGAAGGACGGATCGTCCTCGCAGGCCGATTCCCGGTTGCCGTCCTCCAGGTGATCCCCGTAGTAGGCGACGCGCAGATCCAGGGGTGTGCGCCCGTCGACGGCGGTGCGCAGATGACCGAGCCATTGGGTGGTCAGCGTGGCTCGCGTCTGGTCGGCGGTGCCCGAGCGGCTGCGGTAGCGATGGCTGCCGGCGCCGTGCACACCCAGTACGCGGAGCATCGCTTCCCTTCCGTAGCCGCTTTCGATCGCGTAATCGTTCGAGCGCGTAGCGTTGTTACCTGTCGCACTCTATCGGGTCCCGCCGCGGCCCGGCGCTCCCACCTGCAGAAACACGCGTTTCTCGTGTGATACTCGACGCATGTCCTCCTACCGCGAACTGCCCGGTCACGGCGTCGTGCAGTGCTGGTGGGAACGAAGGGTGGGGCTCGGAAACACCGCGTACCGGGTCGTTCCGGACGCCTGCTCGGACATCATCGTGTCCGCGACGGGGGAGGCGTCGCTGGTCGGCCCGACGCTGCGGGCCGCCCTGCACCCGATGGTGCCCGGCACGCACCTGCGTGCGGTCCGGTTCCGCACGGAGGCGCTGGCGGCGGCGCTGGGCCTGCCCGCGCCCGAGGTGACCGACCTGTTCGTCCCGCTCTCCTCTGCGCTGCCGTCCCGGACCGCGCGCCGGCTCACCGAGCAGGTGTGGGAAGGCCGGTTCACGGAGGTACTGCGGACGCTGCGCCCCTCGCCGGTCGAGGCCAGGGTCCGCCACGCGGTGCGGCGCCTGTGGTCCTCGGGTACGACGCTGGCGGCACTGGCGGTGGAGATCGGGATCGGCGAGCGGCAGCTGCGGCGGCTGGTGCTCGCGAACACCGGGCTGGCGCCGAAGGCGGTGCAGCGGGTCGGCCGGTTCCAGCGGTTCCTGCACGCCGCCGAGGCCGGGCATAGCCCGGGTTCGCTGGCCGGGACCGCCGCCGCGGCCGGGTACGCCGATCAGGCGCATCTGGCCAGGGAAGTCCGGGAACTTACCGGCCTCGCGCCGGGCGCACTGCTGGCCGAGCGGTCAGGGTGTGCCGTGGAGTCTGCTCGCCTGCGCCCTGATGGCGTCGGAGAGCGCGGCCGTGGGCCCGCGTAGCGCCGAACGCCGCGCGGTGAGGATGAACTCGACCTCGCCCGGGTCGGGCAGGCCGTGGCCGGGCGGGAGTTCGGCCAGTCCGGCCGGGATGAGGCTGCGCGCGAAGACCGCGACACCCAGGCCCGCGAGCGCGGCGGCCCGCAGGCCGTTGAGGCTGCCGCTGGTGCACACGATCCGCCAGTTCCTGCCATCGGCGCGCAGGGCCTCCAGCGCCCGCGCCCGGGTGATGCTCGGTGGGGGGTAGGCGATGAGCGGGACCGGGTCGCCGAGGTCGGGTTCGAGCCCTTCCCGGCCGATCCACACCAGCTGGTCCGTCCAAAGTGGACCAGTGCTGTCCTCGTCCGCGCGCCGCTTGCCGAGCACCAGGTCCAGCTCACCCGCGCGCAGCTTCTCGTGGAGCACGCCGGACAGCGCCACGGTCAGTTCGAGGTCCACCTGCGGGTGGCTGCGCCGGAACTCGCGCAGGATCTCCGGCAGCGGCCCGACCACGAAGTCCTCCGAGGCGCCGAACCGCACCCGTCCCCGCAGTTCGGTGCCTGTGAAATAGCTCATAGCCCGGTCGATGGTTTCGATGACGTTCCCGGCGAAACCGAGCATGGCCTCACCGTCGGCGGTCAGCTCCACCGAATGCGTGTCGCGCACGAACAACTGCTGCGTGCTGGCCTGTTCGAGCTTGCGAACGTGCTGGCTGACGGTGGATTGGCGCAGTCCGAGCCGTTGCGCGGCGCGCGTGAAGCTGCGTGTCTCCGCGACCACGAGGAAGGTTTTGAGCCAGACCGGATCGAGCACCACCGGACCGTATATCACGAAGTGCGATAACAGTTATGGCGGCAATCATACTTCACAATCTCGCCGGGTGAACGGAGGATCTAGGGGTATTGGCCGGGCAAAAGGACCGCACGCAGCGGGCCTGACGGTAGAGGGCCCGCGCAGGAGGGCAGAAAGGACCATTTCATGCGTGGCGCCGCGCTGCTCGCGAAGTCCCGGATCGACCCGTTCATCCTCGGGATCCTCGCCACGGTTGGGGTGGCCTGCCTGTTCCCGGCCCGCGGTCAGGGCGCGGAGATCGCTTCCGCCGTGAGCGCGGTCGGGGTCGGTGCGCTGTTCTTCCTCTACGGTGCGCGACTGTCCACAGCGGAGGCCCTGGCCGGGCTGAAGCACTGGCGGCTCCACCTGACCATCCTCGTCGCCACCTTCGTGCTCTTCCCGCTGCTGGGCCTGGCCGTCAAACTCCTGGTGCCGTCCGTGCTCACCCCGGTGCTGGCCGCGGGGGTGATCTTCCTGTGCACGCTGCCGTCCACGGTGAACTCGTCCATCGCGTTCACCTCGATCGCGCGAGGCAATGTCGCCGCGGCCATCTGCAGCGCTTCGTTCTCCAGTCTCATCGGGATCGTGCTCACCCCGTTGCTGGTGGGGCTGTCGCTGGAGACCACCGGCCGCGGTTTCTCGCTGCACTCGGTGACCTCCGTCGTGCTCCAACTGCTGGTGCCGTTCGTCGCGGGCCAGATCGCCCGGCGCTGGATCGGCGGCTGGATCGCCGCGCACAAGAAGGTGCTCGGCCGCGCCGACCGGAGCGTCATCCTGATCGTCGTCTACACCGCGTTCAGTGAGGGCGTGGTCGCCGGGATCTGGCACCAGCTGAGCTGGGTGGCGCTGGCCGGGCTGCTGGTGGTGAACCTGGGGCTGTTCTTCGCGGTGCTCGGGGTGCTGAAGTTCGCGGCGCCGCGGCTGGGCTTTTCCCGTGAGGACCAGATCGCGATCATCTTCTGCGGTTCCAAGAAGTCGCTCGCCAGTGGTCTGCCGATGGCCACGGTGCTGTTTCCCGCGGGCAGTGTCGGGCTGATCGTGTTGCCGCTGATGCTGTTCCACCAGGCCCAGCTGATGATCTGCGCGGTGCTGGCCCGCCGGTGGGGTGCGCAGGCCGAAGCGCGCGGCCTGGTCCCGGCCACGGCCTGAAGAGTGTCCAAGAAGTGGACGTGAGTTCCCACGCCTCGGACCTACGGATACCATGGGAGGCATGACGACGGTGGTGGAACGGCTGCGGGGTGAAGGTCCTGCCTTCTCCGTGGAGTTCTTCCCGCCTCGCGATGCCGCCGACGAATCGGTGCTGTGGCGTTCGATCCGCGAGCTCGAACCGCTCGACCCGGCGTACATGTCCATCACCTACGGCGCGGGCGGATCGAGCCGGGACGGCACGATCCGCAGCATCGCCCGCGTCGCCACGGAGACCACGCTGGTGCCGATGGCGCACCTCACGGCGGTCAACCACTCGGTCGCCGAACTGCGCAACGTGATCGGCTGGTACGCCGCCGTCGGGGTGCGCAACATCCTCGCCCTGCGCGGCGACCCGCCGGGCGACCCGTACGGCGAGTGGGTGCCGCACCCGCAGGGCCTGACCTACGCCGAAGAACTGGTGTCCCTCGTGCGGTCGCTGGGGGACTTCTGCGTCGGCGTCTCCGCCTTCCCCTACGGCCACCCCCGTTCCCTCGACCTCGATAGCGACACGAAGTACCTGGTGCGCAAGTTCAAGGCGGGTGCGGAGTTCGGCATCGCGCAGCTGTTCTTCGAGGCCGACGACTTCCTGCGGCTGC
Organism: Amycolatopsis cynarae; assembly: GCF_026802195.1. Taxonomy (NCBI): domain Bacteria; kingdom Bacillati; phylum Actinomycetota; class Actinomycetes; order Pseudonocardiales; family Pseudonocardiaceae; genus Amycolatopsis; species Amycolatopsis cynarae. The sequence goes on from NZ_CP113836.1 coordinate 1,240,927, forward strand.
GGGACCGGGTGGCCGCCGCGGGCAGCGACGCGCTGCTCATCCCCGGCGTGATGCCCCTGACCACGCCGCGCACGCTGCACACCACGATCCGGCTCTCCGGCGCGCCGTGCCCGCGGCACCTGCTGGACCGGCTCGAACCGCTCTCCGACGACCCGAAGGCGTTCCGCGCCGAAGGACTCGACGTGGTTACCGAACTGTGTCAACGGCTGATCGCCGAAGGCGTGCCCGACCTGCACTTCTACACCTTCAACCGGTCGAAGGCCACCCGCGAGGTCGTCGCCAGGCTCGGCCTGGTGCCCGCCCGCGCCTGAGCAATTCCCTTGCGGTGGGACGGTAGGTTGCCCTCATGGCTTCCGTGCACGAGATCTGCAACAGCTACGTCGAGGAGTTCGCCGCGGCCCACCCCGTAGCCGCGACCGAGATGGGGATTCCCGGCTACGACGACCAGATGACCGACTACTCGCCGGAGGGGCACGCGGCGCGTGCCTCGGTGGCCAAGCGTGCCCTCGACGCGGTGCGTGCCGCCGAGCCGGCCGATGCCGCCGAACGCGCCGCCAAGGCGGTGTTCACCGAGCGCGTCGGGCTGGACCTGGAGATGCACGAGGCGGGTCTCGACGAAGCTTCGCTCAACGTCATCGCCAGCCCGGTGCAGGACCTGCGCATGGTGTTCGACCTGATGCCCACCGGTACTCCCGGGGAGTGGGCCAGCATCGCCGCGCGCCTGGGCAAGGTGCCCGCCGCGGTCGACGGGATCCGCGCCTCGCTGCTGTCCGCCACCGCGGCGGGCCGCCCGCCCGCGCTGCGCCAGGTGACCAAGGTCGCCCAGCAGGTGGAGACCTGGGCCGGACTGGCCGGGGAGACCGGCTACTTCGACACGCTGATCGCCGGGGCGCAGGACGTGCCGGACTCGCTGCGCCAGGATCTCGAGCGCGGGGCGCGGGTGGCCCAGGAGGCCTACGCGGAGCTGGCCGGATTCCTCCGCGCGGAACTCGCGCCCAAGGCTCGTGACTCCGACGCCGCGGGCGAGGAGGTCTACCGGCTCTGCTCGCGGTACTTCATCGGGGCCGCGCTCGACCCGCGGGAATCCTACGAATGGGGCTGGGCCGAGTTCTCCCGGCTGGAAGCCGAGATGCGGGAGGTGGCTTCGCGCCTGAAGCCCGGTGCCACCCTCGCCGAGGTGGCGGCCGCTCTCGACGAGGACCCGCGTTACCGCGTGCACGGCACCGGCACGTTCCAGGCGTGGATGCAGGAACTGTCCGACACCGCGCTTCGCGACCTGCGGGACAGGCATTTCGAAATCCCGGACCCGGTGATGGCACTGGAATGCCGGATCGCCCCGCCGGGGGGCGGCGCCGGGGCCTACTACACCGGTCCCAGCGAGGACTTCTCGCGTCCCGGCCGGATGTGGTGGTCGCTGCCGCCGGGCCGCGAAGAGTTCTCCACCTGGCGCGAGGTCAGCACCGTCTACCACGAGGGCGTGCCGGGCCACCACCTGCAGATCGCCACGGCCGTGCACGAACAGTCCCTCAACCGGTTCCAGCGGCTGATGGCCTTCACCTCCGGACACGGCGAGGGCTGGGCCCTCTACGCGGAGCGGCTCATGCAGGACCTCGGTTACCTGTCGGACGACGGCAACCTGTTCGGGATGCTGTCCGAGCAGTTGTTCCGCGCCGCACGGGTGATCGTGGACTTCGGCATGCACCTGGAACTGGAGATCCCGGCGGGCACCGGCTTCCACGAGGGGCAGCGGTGGACGCCGGAGCTGGGGCTGGAGTTCCTGCTCACCCGCACCATCACCGATCCGCCCCTGGTGCGGGACGAGATCAACCGCTACCTCGGCTGGCCGGGGCAGGCCCCCGCGTACAAGCTGGGCGAGCGGCTGTGGCTCGAAGCGCGCGAGGACGCTCGGCGCCGCCAGGGCGAGAAGTTCGACATCAAGGACTTCCACACCAAGGCGCTGCGTCTCGGCGGCATGGGGCTCGACACTCTCCGCGAACAACTCGCCGAACTCGACTAGAGGCTTTTTCGAAGTGGTTTGCGTGGCGGTGCGGGTGGCGGAACCTCAGGCGGTCCCTGGCTGTGGGATCGCCTCCTCATGAATGCCAATTCACGAAGCGCTGGCAGTGCTGTTCCTGCGAGACACCGCCTGAGAACCCGCGGCGGTGCAAACTGACGGCCCACCGCAAGCGGCTCCGCCGCTTTGAAACACGCTAGCAACACGCACCGAACCGAAAGGCAGGTAGCACGCCATGCATCGGATCTTCCGGGTCACCCCGCCGCCGCGCTCCGCTCGCGGGGCGACCTACTGAAAGTCCACTCAGGACGGTAGCTGACGCCTCCTCGCGCCCGGTCGCACCGGGCGCGAGGAGTGCCGCATGCCCGTCCGGCTTTTCGCCCCGCGTCGTCGTCCACTGACCTCTTCGACGCTGGAGCGATTCTTCATGCCTTCTTCCGTTGCCGCGCCCGCGCGCGGCCGCGCGACCTTTTCCTTGCTGCTGGCCGGAATCCTGTGGGGCACCGGCGGCATTTCCGGATCCCTGCTGGCCGCCAGGGCCCAGTTGCAACCCCTGCCGGTGGCGGCCTACCGGCTGCTGCTGGGTGGCGGCTGCACCGTGGTGTTCCTGTGGTTCCGCGGCGGCCTGCGCAGCATGGTCTGGACCAAAGCTGTGGTGTTGCGCCTGATCACGGCCGGTGCGCTGCTCGCCCAGTTCCAGGCGTGCTACTTCGGTGCGGTCACCCTCACCTCGGTCAGCCTCGCCACCATGATCACGATCGGTAGCGTGCCCGTCTTCGTCGCTTCGGTCACCGCGCTGCGGCAGCGGCGGCTGCCGAGTCCCGCCACCGGGCTGGCCATGCTCGCCGCCGTGTTCGGGCTGGCGTTGCTCACGTGGTCGCCCGAGGGAATCACCGGCGGGTGGCGCCTGGCCTGCGGGGTTGCGCTCGCCGTGGCCGCGGGCGCCGGGTTCGGCGTGCTGACCCTGGTCAACCGCACGGCCGTGCCCGGCCTGGACGCCTTCGCCACCACGGCCTTCGGCCTGCTGATCGGGGGAGTGCTGCTCACCCCGCTCGCGTGGTGGTCCGGGATGGCCCTGCCGCTGCGGCCCGACGTGATCGCGGTGGCGCTCTACTTCGGTTTCGTGCCCACCGGTCTGGCCTACGGCGCGTACTTCCTCGCGCTGCGGACCGCGGCGCCGGTGGTGGCGGCGTTGTCGGCCCTGCTCGAACCGCTGACCGCCGCCGTGCTGTCCGCGATCCTGCTGCACGACCGGCTCGGCGCCACCGGGTGGACCGGCGCCGCGCTGCTCGTCGCCGCGCTCGGCGTCGGTTACACGCGACGGTAGGGAGTTCGCGGTGGCTGCCCCCGCGGGGCCGCCACCGTTAGCTTCGATAGCGGCCCGGGGTGGTGCCGACGAGGTTGGCGAAGGCGGCGATGAAACTGCTGGGGTTAGCCCACCCGCAGGCGTGGGCGACGTGCGTCGTGTCGTGTCCGTCGGCGAGAAGGACGAGTGCGTGATAGACGCGTAGTTGGGTGCGCCACTGGTAGAAGGTCATGCCGAGTTCGTTGTGGAAAAGCCTGCTGAGCGTGCGGGCGCTGGCACCGGCTTTCTGCCCGAGTTCGGCCAACGAGCTGTTGTCCGCGGGTGTGCGATACAGGATCCGGGCAATGGCCCGTAACCGGTCGTCGTGTGGTTCCGGCAGTTGCAGTGGCTGCTCGTGCGCTTCGTGGAGTTCGTCGACGAGGACCCGGCGGAGACGAGCGCGGGCGGCGCGGTCACGGTCGCATGGGCCGGTGAGGGTGAGCAGGATTTCGCGGGCGAGGCCGGAGACCATGAACACGGCGGGATGGTCCGGTACGAGACGGGCCAGGGATGGCGGCAGGAAGAGGATCCGCATGTCGGTGCTGCCGTGAGCGCGGTGGTAGTGCGTGAATCCGGCGGGGGTCCAGGTGACCCGATTGGCGGGAACGATCGACGTGCCCCCTTCGGTGTGAACCGACAGGACGCCGCGAGCCGCGTACACCAGGTGTCCACGCGGATGGGAATGCGTCGAGCTCGTTCCTCCCGACGGCCAGAGATGCATGCCTCCGGACGGCCACAGCTGCGATGTCGGGGTTTGGCGGCCATCGAGCATAAAGTGGCATTCTATCGGTGGACGGTCACCGCGCCTTCGGACGACAGTGCACCCATGACGAGTACGACCATGCGAGCGGCGGTCTGTGTCCGGGCGGGCGGCCCGGAGGTGCTGGAGGTCCGTGAGCTGCCGGTACCGGCGGTCCGGGAGGGCTGGAGCCTGGTGCGGGTGAAGGCCGCGGGCTTGAACCGCTCGGAGCTCAGGACCCGCCAGGGCCATTCCCCGAACGTGACCTTCCCGCGTGTGCTGGGGATCGAATGCGTGGGAATCGTGGCGGCCTCGACCGATCCCAAGGTAAGGGAGGGCACGACCGTCGCCGCGGTGATGGGTGAGATGGGCCGGGAGTTCGACGGCGGCTATGCGGAGTACGCGCTGTTGCCGAACTCGCTGCTGATGCCGATCACCACCACGTTGCCTTGGGACGTCCTGGCCGCACTGCCCGAGACGTACCTGACCGCACAGGGTGCGCTGGACGCGTTGGGGGTCGTGCCGGGTGGCCGGGGGCGGTTGCTGATCCGTGGCGGGACCTCGTCGGTCGGGATGGCGGCCGCGTCGATCGCGTCCGGTTACGGCGTCAGGACCGCGGCCACGACCCGGGGGCCGGACAAGATCGGCGCCCTGACCGCCGCCGGTGCCGACCACGTGCTCGTCGATGCCGGTGGATCGCTGGCGGCGGGTCTGCACTCGGTCTGGCCCGGGGGGCCGGACCACGTTCTGGATCTCGTCGGGGCGGACACGGCGGTGGACTCGCTGCACCTGGTCCGTCCTGGCGGGACGGTGTGCGTGGCGGGCTCGCTCAGCGGGTGGCTGATCCCGGACTTCGAACCGATCGCGATGATCCCGTCCGGAACCAGGCTCACGGCCTTCCACAGCGACAACCTCAAGGGCAGCGCGGGCAGGCCCGTCTTGCAGCGGGTCGTCCGCGAGGTCGAGGCAGGCGTCTACCGGCCCAACGTCGACCGCGTCTTCGGCCTGGACGACATCGTCGCGGCCCACCGGCACATGGAGAACAACCAGGCCGCGGGGAAGGTCGTCGTGGTGCCGTGAGGGGTCCCCTCAGCCCGGAAACGTTGCCGGACGCGGGTCCTGGCCGCCGGGGGTGCCGGGCGGCTCGAGCGGCAGGGTACGGCCGAGGATCGCGAACGGCCTGGGGTCACCGGCGAAGTGGTAGTCGCGGAGCACGTCGACGAAACCGAGCCGCCGGTACAGCCGCCAGGCGCGGGTGGGACCCTCCGGAGTGGACAGCAGGACGTGCCGGTCCGGCACGCCCTCCAGCAGTTGCCGCAGCAGTACCTCGCCGATGCCCGCGCCCTGGTTCCCGGGCCGCACGTGGATCTCGGTCAGTTCGAAGTAGTCGCCCAGCCAGGCTTCGGCGGCCGCTTCGCCGCTGCGCTTGACCAGGCCGCGCCGCACCTGCTCGTGCCACCACTGGCCCGGATTGCCGCGGTAACCGTAGGCGATGCCGAGCATCCTGCCTCCGGCGTCCAGCGCCGCCACCCCGCGCCAGCCCTCGCGCAGGGCATGGGTGAGCCACATCGGTGCCCGCTGCTCGGCGGTAGACGGCGGGTAGCGCATCGCCTCGACGTAGATCGCCAGCGCCTCCCGCAGGCGGTCGCGGAAATCGTCGGCGGACAGGCGAACGAACTGTGCTGCCACGGTGGTCATGCACCCGGCTCCGCGGCGACGTCCGCGGCCCGCCCGCCGGTGAGGGCGAGGAGATCGTCGAAGGTGGTGGGGAAGACGGACTTGGCGTGCCCGGCGGCGGCCCACACCACCTCGTACCGCCGCAAGGCGGTGTCCACCAGCGTCGGCACGGGGCTGGGGTGCCCGGTAGGGGCCACCCCGCCGATGACCTGGCCGGTGTGCTCCTTGACGAAGGCGGGGCTGGCCTTTTCCACCGAGGTGGCGCCGGCGAGCGCCGCGAGCGTGGCCGTGTCCGCGCGGTGCGCGCCGGAGGTCAGCGCCAGCAGAGGTGCCTCGCGGTCGGGGAAGACGGCGCGGAAGATCAGGCTGTTCGCGATCGCCCCGACCTCGACCCCGAGCGCTTCGGCGGCCTGCGCGGCGGTGCGCGCTTCGGCGGGGAGAACGCGGATTCCCTGCGCGGCATCGTGCAGGCCCGCCTCGGCGAGCGCCGCGGCGACCTTCGCTATCGCCGGGTGGTCGAAGCTGCTCATACCGATATGAGATCACGAGCCGGCCTCGGCGGGCGATGCTGTATCCCTTATGAACGCCTCGTCCGGCCGGCCACCACACCGGCCACCACGGCGACCACGGCCACCGCGAGCGCGATCCAGGCCCAGGCGGGAAACCGGGAGGACTCGCCGGCCGTCTGGTCCGCGGCACTCACGGCCGTCGAGGTGACGGCGGCCGCCGATGAGGACGAAGGTGCGCCACTGCTCGTGCCCGCGGCCGTGGTGAGCGTGAACCGCACCGAACCCTTGACCTGGTCGCCGTCGTCGGAGACGACCGTGTAGTCGAGTACGTAGGCGCCGGCCGGGCCGTCGGCCCGCACCGGAGCGGTGACGGTCGAGCCGTCGACGGTCGCCTTGCCGACCGTCCACCGCGCACCGCCGGGCCCGGTCACCCTGACCGGGTCCGCGGGCAGGGTGACGGCCTCACCGAACTTCAGCCGCACCTGCTGGGGCGCCGCGGACAGCGACGCCCCGTCGGCCGGATCACTGCTTTCGAGTTCGGTGTGGGCCATCGCCGCCGGTGCGGCGGCCACCAGGGCCGCGACGGCGAGCACCAGCGAAACGGACAGACGCCTGAGCAGCATGGCGAAAACGACCTTCCTTCGTGCCGGGTCTTCTTGCCCGTCCAGGTCGTCCGCCCGCGCCGGAAAGTTCCCCCGACGTTCAGGCGGGAGCCGGCAGCCCGTCCAGCACCCCGGACCTGGCGTCGTCGACCAGTACCCGCAGTTGTCCGGACGGCGTCGATTTTTCGGTTCTTCCCGTCATTTTTCGCTATCCCGTCTCGATCTTATCGAGCCACGGCTCGCCTTTCCGGCGACGATACGATTCGTCACACCTTGCACAGTTCTTCTGAATGTAGGGCGGCCTGCGGGCGATCTCATCACTACGTTGATTCCGCTGCCGATCGATATTTCCCCAATACCCATGCGTTGTCCCTGTCAAGGCTAGCCACACCTTCGGGTGACACCTCGGAACCGCAGGCCGGAACGCGGCGACCAGCACGGCGACGGTCGGATAGCGAGATCATCGCGAAGGGAGGTGCATTGTGAAGGGTTGCTGTGGGAACTCGTGCGGCTCGTGCTCGGGACCGGGCTGCGGCTGCTGCTCCGGCTGCAAGTGAACTGATTCGGCGCCGCAGGTGGGCCCCGGTGCAAGGAGACCGATTCCGCACCGGGGCCCTTCGCGTCGCGCACTGCTTCTGCGTCAAAGTGCCGTGAGGGACCCCCTCGGGCACGTCAGCAAGGTCAGTGGTGTGACGCCGGACCGGTGGGCGGTTCGGCGGACCGGCCCGGCGTGACGCTGTGCAGGTCGCCCTCCCGACGGCCCCGGTTCCGCGGCTCACCCGATCGTGTGGCGCGCCGCCGGAGGGCGGGCGTGCCGAGGCCCACGGCGAGGCCCGCGACGACGACGGCGATACCGAACCAGACGAGCGGGGTGGAGGGGCCGCCCCCGGCGAGCGCGGCCGCCACCGGGGCGACGCCGGTGAGCAGACCGACCCGGTCCGAGCCGAGCGCGGCCACCGTCGAGTACCACAGCAGGAAGGCGACCGCGGTCACCAGGACCGCCAGATAGCCGATGGCGGCCCACTGGATCGTGGTGAGCGCGGCCGCGGCGCCCTCGCCCTCGGTGACCAGCCCGAGCACCAGCAGCATCGCGGCGCCCATCCACACCGAATGCAGCGACACCCCCCATGCGCCGTGCCGTGGCAGCACCGGCACGGCGAGCAGGGTGAACCCGGCTTCGCAGAGCAGGGTGACCACGGCCCAGCCGATCCCGGCCGCATCGGTCCGGCCGATGCCCGCCACCAGCACGCTCCCGGTGGTGACCACGGCCGCGGCCGCGAGGACCCGGCGGCTGGGCCGCCGCCGTTCCAGCAGCGGGCCCGCCAGGCCGAGCACGACGGGCACGCACGCGACGGCGACCGCGATCACCGCCGGTTCCGCGTGGGCGACCCCGTGCACGACGGCGACGTTGAACAGCACGAGCCCACTGGCGGCGACCCCCGCCAGCCACAGCCATTCCTGGCCCCGCGGCCGCCGGATCGGTGCCCCGGTGAGCTTCGCCAGCCCCAGCAGGATCAGCGAGGCCAAGGCGTACCGCAGTGCCTGGGCGGTGAGCAGCGGGGCGGTGGTCAGGGTGCGGGACACGTCGACGCTGCTGCCGACCAGCACCATCCCGCAGGTCCCGGTGAAAAGGCTTCGCGCCCGGGAAACGATCTCCATACCGGTCAGCCTGGCGGCAGAATGGTCCGGTGGACAGGTCCAAAGACAGCGCCGGTGACAGGTCCAAAATCGGCGCCGACTTCCTCCAGCTGAATCTCGCCGAAGCCCCGCCCGGCGGCGTGACCGACTGGCTCACCACGCGGCTGCGGCTCGCCATCGCGCAGGGCCGCCTCCCGGTGGGCACCCGGCTGCCGCCCAGCCGGGTGCTCGCGGCGGAACTGCGGGTCTCCCGCGGCGTGGTCACCGAGGTCTACCAGCGTCTCGCCGAGGACGGGCAGGTCGCGGGCCGGGGCCGCGCGGGCACCGTGGTGGTCGCCGTGCCCGCCGCCCCGGCACGGGCGGAGGTGCCGGTGCGCGCCGCGTCGGCCGCGGTGTTCACCGCGGAACCCGAGGCCGGGATCATCGAGTCGCTACGCGCCATCCCGGCGCGGATCGACCTTTCGCCCGGGGTACCGGATCTGGCCGCCTTCCCGCGCACCGCTTGGCTGCGGGCCGAACGCAAGGTGCTGGGCGAGCTGTCGCCCGCGGAGTTCGGCTACGGCGATCCTCGCGGCGCACCGGCCTTCCGGCGGGCGGTGGCGGACTGGCTGGCCCGGTACCGGGGGATCGCGGTGAGCCCGGAGGAAGTGACCATCGTGGCCGGTGTCGCGCAGGCGCTGGGACTTCTGGCGCAGGTCCTGCGGGACGAGGGGATCGGCACCGTCGCCGTGGAGGACCCCAGCTCGCTGGGGGCGCGGCTCTACCTGCGGGGCCGGGGGATGCGCACGCCGCCGATCCCGGTGGACTCCGGCGGCCTGGCGGTCGGCGAGCTGCGGGCGTCCGGGGCGCCCGCGGTGCTGCTGACCCCGGCCCACCAGTTCCCCACCGGCGTTGTCCTCGACGGGCAGCGTCGGCGTGAGCTGCTGAGCTGGGTGCGCGAGGGCGGTCTGGTCATCGAGGACGACTACGACGCCGAGCACCGCTACGACCGGCCGCCGGTGCCCGCGCTGCGCTCGATGCTCGCCGAGGTCTGCTACGCCGGGAGCGTGTCGAAGCTGCTGGCCCCGGCGCTTCGCGTGGGCTGGCTGCTGGTGCCGGAGAAGTACCGGGACGCGGTGGTGGCGGCCAAGCGCGACGCCGATCTCGGCAACGCGATCCTGCCGCAGCTGGTCCTGGGGGAGCTGATGACCTCGGGTGAGCTGGAACGGCAGTTGCGCCTGCTGAGGCGGCGGCACCGGCGCCGCCGGGACGCGATGATCGAGGCGATCAGGACCTGGCTGCCGGACGCGCGGGTGCACGGTGCGGCCGCCGGCCTGCACCTGGTGATCACCTTCGACGACGGGTCCGCCGACACCGAACTGGCGGCGGCCGCGCTCGACCGGGGCGTGAAGGTGCAGCCGCTGTCGTGGCACCGGCAGCGGCCGGGGAACCCGGGGCTCGTGCTCGGGTACGCGGCGAGCTCGGCCTCGGCCATCGCCGAGGGGGTCGAAACGCTGGGCAACCTGCGAAGACGCTTGAGTCAGGTCACCATGTCGGGGACTTGAACGAACACCTGTTCGAAGTTACGCTGGGACTTGCTCGAACAAAGGTTCGACACCCGGTGGAGCGTTCGCCGGTGAGATGCCCGGTGCCGGGACGGGGGAAGCGTCTCGGCACCGGGAGCTCGCCACCATCGTCACGAACAGGGAGGGGCCATGTCCGTTACCGCCGCGTCACGCAGCGGAGCGCACCAGCCCGTGCTGCCACTGCCGTTGCGGCCACCTGCGGCACCCGCCGCGGTGGCCCTGTTGAAGGAGGCCCAGCGCGGCCTCACCGAAGCCGAGTACGCCACGGACCCGGCGCCGAGGTTTATCGCTTCCTACCTGGCCGCCCTGCGCGCCGGAGCCGCGGTCCTCGCGGCCCGGGGCCGGCCGCACCGGGGCCGGGCCCGCCCGGCCAGCGTCTGGGTCCTGCTCGAAGCCGCCGCCCCGGAACTGAGTGAGTGGGCCGCGTTCTTCGCCGCGAACTCGGCCACCCAGGCCGCGGCGCAGGCCGGGATCACGCGCCGCATCACCGCCCGCTCCGCCGACGACCTGCTCCGCCAGGCCGCCCAGTTCCTCGTGCTGGCCGACCGGATCGTGCAGGGCAGGCGGGTCAGCGATGGCCTGCCGCTCCCCCGGCGGTGCAGCACGCCCGCGGGCCGGGGAAGGACCCCGAGCGGCTGATGGCCGGGAAAGCGCTGATCGAGCACGGCCGCTTCCTGGAGGTGCTCGGGATCGAAGTGGAGCTGCTCGCCGAGGCGGCCAGGGCGGCACCGGTGGACACCCCGGTGCCCGCCTGCCCCGGGTTCACCATCGGCGAGGTCGCCCGCCATGTCGGCGGGGTCTACCGGGTCGCCCGCCGGTGGCTCACCGACGGGGAAGCACCCCGGGAATGGCCGCGGAATCCGGCGCCAGGACAGTCCATTGAGGACTATCTGCGGACGGGGCTGGCGGAGTTGCTCGGCGAACTGTCCGGGCATGACCCGCGGGAGGGGGCCGCCGGATGGTGGCCGCAGGACCAGACCTACGGCTTCTGGATGCGTCGGCTGGCCCACGAAACCACGGTTCACCGGTACGACGTGCAGGAGGCGGCAGGCACGCCGGTCACCCCGATCGCCGAGGATCTCGCGACGGACGGGGTGGACGAGGCCCTCGCGGTCTGGTTCGGCGGGCGGCTGCCGATGCTCGGCCTGTCGGGGACCACCGGCAGATCCGTCGCCGTCCAGGTCGCCGGACACCAGTGGATCGCCCGGGCGGGGCCCGGCGAGACCGAAGCCCGTCGCTGCTCCGCAGAGGAGGCCGCGCAGGCCGACGGACTCGTCTCCGGCTCGCCGATGCCCGTCTACCTGTGGTTGTGGGGAAGACAGGGGCACCAGTCGGTCACCTGGGACGGCGACGAGGACGCCATCGGGCAGTTCTGGGCGTTGCTGAGGCTGGCCACCCGATAGTTCCAGGACGTGGGGAAGCGTTGCTGGACAAGGGAAATCCGGGGTGCCGCGCTCGCGCGGCACCCCGGGGGCCGCCCGCGTGGCACCGATTTCAGTGGAAGCGCCGCCGGTAGACCGCGGAGCGGATCTCGCTGATCGCGGAGTCGAGTTCGCCCAGGGCGGTCCGCAACTGGGTCCCGAGGTCGTCGCGGTCGGTCATCGGCATCGCGGCGTGCAGGGCCATCGCGGCGTGGAAAAGGTGCGTGTCGATGATCTGCCCGAGTTCCAGGGCGATCTCTTCGTGGTGGACGGGCGCGGACGGCTCCGGAGAGCCGGGCGCCTGCGTCGCGGTGCGCGTGTGTTCCCAGGACCGGTTATCGCCACTCACGGTGCTTCCCTCCTCTCGCCGCGGTTGCGGGAGGCGCGCGAGGCGTGCGGTGGCATCACCGCTGTCTCGTGGATTCACCCACAACCAGAGCGTAGAGCGAAGCGTTCGCCGCCACCAGGTTCGTCCGCGCGATCGCTCCGGCCGCCGCCCGGCGCCACACCCGTCGTCATGTTTCGGTCGCGTTGCGTAGTCGATCCGAGCTCTGACAAGGGCGAAACACGGATGTCCTCGACCAGCAACAACCGGGGGCGACCGTGGCGGCATGGAGATTCGGCGTGCTCGACGGACAACCGCTGCGGAACCGACCGAGACCTGGCCCGCGGCGCCGGAGACGGAAACCACCTCGGCCACCTGGCGGCTGCGGATCCGGATGGACGACCGCCCGGGCATGCTCGCCCGGATCGCCATCCGCATGGCCGACCTGGAGTGCAACATCCTCGGCCTGACCGTGCTGCCCGTCCCCGGGGGCGTGCTCGACGAGGTGGTGATCCGGCCCGCCACCGGGCTGACCAAGGATCAGCTCGTCCGCGCGATCCGGGACGAGGGCTGCGAGTGCTCCGCGATCGCGGACGGCGACATCCGGGAACTGGTGGACGCCTCGGCGGCCACGCTGGCCTCGGCGGGACGGGCGATCGAGGACCCGTCGCGGTATGCCGAGGTGCTGCGCGAAGTCCTTTCCGCCGACCTGGTGACCGTGGTGCCACTGACGGAGGCGAACCCCGGCCGCACCGAGAGCGGTCACCGCGCCGTGTTCACCGTCGACAGCGACCGTGCGCTGGTGGCGCGCCGCCGATGGGCGCCGTTCGTGCAACTGGAACTCACCCGCGCCGAAGCACTGCTCGGCCTGTTGGACAGCGCGCGGGCCAACGTGGCCGGTCCCGCCGTGGCCGCCTGCGCCGACGGCACCGCCATAGTGTTGCGGCAGGGAATGCCCGGTGACGCGGAAGCCGTCTCCGCACTGCACGGCCGCTGCTCGATGGAGACGCTGTTCCAGCGCTACCACACCGGCATGCGCAGCATGCCGCGCCGCTGGCTGCACCGGCTGCTCGTGCCGCCACGGGGAATCAGCCTGCTCGCGATCTGCGGGCGCGAAGTCGTCGGCCTCGGTCAGCTCATTCCCGGCGCATCCGGGGAGATCGCGGAGATCTCGCTGCTGGTGCAGGACGAATGGCAGCGCAACGGGGTCGGCACGGCGCTGATGGCCCGGCTGGGCGTCATCGCGGCCGCTCGCGGGCACCGAAGGCTGATGGCGGTCTCGCTCCCCGGACGCGACAGCGTCTATCGCACCGCGATCCGGGCCGGACTCGTTCCCGAACCGCCGGAGGAGGAGGGCCTGCTGCGGATCAGCCTGCCGGAACGGGCAGCGCCGCGCGTGCCCGACAGGTCCTAGGGTGTGTATCGAAGTCGGCTGCGCCGTTCGGAACCGTTTTGAAGCGGCGGAGCCGCTTGCGCCACCTCCCGCAGCTTGCACCGCCGCGGGTTCTCAGGCGGTTCCTGGCGAGGACGGCTCCGACGTGGTGAATTGGCATTCATGAGGAGGAGATCCCACAGCCAGGGACCGCCTGAGGTTCCGCCACCCGCACCGCCACGCAAATTACTTCGATACAGGTCCTAGCGGCGCCAGAACCAGTCGTGCTTCCTGGCCTGGCTCAGCGCCTCCCGCTTGCGGTCCTTCGCCAGCCGGTCCAGGTACAGCATCCCGTCGAGATGGTCGGTCTCGTGCTGGAGACACTGCGCCAGCACGTCCTTTCCCTCCACCACAACGGGTTCGTTGCGGATGTCCACACCGCGGACCACGGCCCGCTTCGCGCGGACGACCGGGAACCGCAGTTCGGGTACCGACAGGCAGCCTTCGCCGATCTCGTGGGTCTCCTCGGACAGTTCCACGATCTCGGGATTGATCACGTACCCGGTCAGCCCGTCGACGTCGTAGCTGAACACGCGGAGCCCCACGCCGATCTGCGGTGCCGCCAGGCCTGCCCTGCCCGCGGGCTTGACCGAGTCGAGCAGGTCGGTCACCAACTGCTCGACCGCCCGGTCGAACCGGGTCACCGGGTCGCAGCGCGTCTTCAGCACCGGATCCCCGAAGTACCGCAGGTCCCGCATCGCCATCGTCGCTCATCCTCTCTGCCGGTCCCGAGTTTACGGTGTGCCCAGGAACCGCCCGCCGAACGGACGGGGGCGGCGGTTCGTTCACGCGCGCAGGCGAAGCCCCTTCGGCGTGGCGCGGAAGCCGGCGTCGCGCAGGATCTCGGCCAGTGCCGAGGTCAGCGCCTGCTCCCCGTCGGCACGCTGCACCGCGAGCTGTCCCAACCAGCCTTCCCGCACCGCGCCGGCCAGAGCCCCAGCGGCCGCGCGCAGGGAGGTTTCGTTGTCCGTGAAGGAAAGCAGTGACCGGCCGCCGCGTTCGACGTAGAGGACGGGCCGCCCGTCGACCAGCACCACCAGCGCACCGGCCTTACGCGCGGGACGGTGTTTCGTCTCACCCGCCGGGGCGGGCCAGGCGAGCGCGGCCCCGTAGGGCTGGGCAGGGTCCGTCGCCGCGAGCACCACGGCGTCCACCGGGCGGCGACCCGGGGTGGTGTCCGACAGGGCCCGCAACCGGTCCACCGCCCCGCGCGCCGCGAACTGGGCCGCGCCAAGACCCTCGACGACGTAACCCCGGATGACCTGCCCGGAATCCTCCATTCCCCGCAGAACCTTGTAGATCCCGGAAAAACCGCCGGTCACCCGTTCCGTTTCTAGCGCGCCCCGGGTCAGCACCCCGTGCCGTTCGAGGAATGCCTCCGTCCGCGCGTAGGTGCGCCGGGTCGGGTCCGTTTCGCGTAACGGGGTGAGCCCCCACCGGCCCGCCACGGTCGGCGGACCGGTGCGCGAGGGCATCGCGGGGCGGCCCGCCCGCATGCGGGCATAGCGGCCCCGCGGTGCGGACTGACGTGGTTTGTGTGCCGCGCCGCGGCCGGACACCAGCGCGCGCACCGGGCCGAGCGTGTCGCCGGTGACCTGCCCCGCCCAGACCAGATCCCACAGGGCCGTCACCACTTCGGCGTCGTTCGGCGCCTGGTCCGCCAGCGGGGACACCCGGTCCACCAACTGCCGGAAGAAAAGCGCCCCACCCTCCAAAGCGGACAGTACGGCCTCGTGGAGCGGACCGCCGGGCGGGTTTTCCTCGAGCTCGGGCAGAAGCAGGTCGGCCACATCGGACGGAGCCAGCGCGAGCCAGCCGTCGTTGCCCGCCAGCGTGCCGCATCCGGCCCAGGTGACCTCGCCCGCGGTGGTCAGCTCGTCCAGCAGTGCCGGGTAGTAGCCGGGCAGGCGGCTCGGCAGGATCAGCGACTCCACCGCACTCGCCGGCAGGGGTGCCCCCGCGAGTTGCTCCACCACCGACAGCACGTCGTCCGCGGTGGGCGCGGCCCGCAGCCGGGCCCCGATGCCGTGCCAGGACGGGAGGAACCGGCCCAGCGTGGCTGGTTCCACCGGTTCCACCTCGGCCCGCAGCCGCGCCAGCGAGGCACGGCGCAGCCGGCGCAGGACGGCGGCGTCGCAGTATTCCATCCCGACACCGTGGGTGTCCGGATGGCCGACCGGGCTCAGCTCGCCGCGGACCAGCCGTCCCTCGGCCGTCAGCCGGTCCAGCACCCCCGCGACGACCGCGGTGCCCAGTCCGAAACGCTCGGCGGCCTGCCGGGCCGGGAACGGCCCGTGGGTGCGGGCGTAGCGCGCCAGCAGGTCGCCGAGCGGATCGGCGACCGGTTCGGTGAACGCCTCGGGCACGCCGATCGGCAGGGCCACCCCCAGCGCGTCCCGCACCCGGCCCGCATCTTCGATCGCCAGGTACCGTTCGGAACCGGCGATGCGCACCGGGATCGCCCGGCGCTGCGCGACGAGCTCCTCGAGCCAGCCGCCCTGGATCCCCCGGTCGGCTCCCTCTGCCACGGACAGATCGCCGAGGAAGCGCAGCAGATCCGCGGCGTCTTCGACCGACCGGGCGTGCCGGTCCGGCTCGAGCCGCTGCAGCGACCGCTCGACCTCGGCCACCACCTCGGGATCGAGCAGTTCGCGGATCGCCTCGGTGCCCAGGAGTTCGGCCAGCAGGGCCGAATCCAGCGACAGCGCGGCCGCCCGCCGCTCCGCCAGCGGAGCGTCCGTCTCGTAGAGGAACATCCCGACGTAGCCGAACATCAGGCTGCGGGCGAACGGTGAGGCGGCGGGTGTCTCCACCTCGACCACCCGGACCCGCCGCGCCCGGACCTCGGTCATCAGCTCGCGCAGGCCACCGACGTCGTAGACGTCCTGCAGGCATTCCCGCATGGCCTCCAGTACCACCGGGAACCGTTCGTACTTCGCCGCCACCGCCAGCAACTGGGCGGCGCGCTGCCGCTGCTGCCACAGCGGGGTGCGCCGCCGGGGATCGCGCCGGGGGAGCAGCAGCGACCGCGCCGCGCACTCGCGGAACCGGGCCGCGAACAGGGCCGAACCCCCCACCTCGGCGACGATCAGCTGCTCGACCTCTTCCGGGTCGATCAGCACGTCGTCCGCGCCGATGATCACCTCGGCTCCGCTGTCGTCCAGCGCGTCGGGCAGGCGCAGCACGATACCGTCGTCGGCGTGCATGACCTGGGCGTCGAGGCCGCGGTTCTCCCGTAGCCGGGCCGCGATCGCCAGCGCCCACGGCGCGTTGACCTGCGCGCCGAACGGGGAGTGCACGACGACCCGCCAATCCCCGAGTTCGTCGCGGAACCGCTCCAGCAGGATGGTCCGGTCGTTGGGGATGTGCCGCGTGGCGGCGCGCTGCTCGTCCAGGTAGGCCAGCAGGTTGTTCCGCGCCCGTTCGTCGAGCCCGGCCGCCGCGGCCCGTTTCCCGGCCCCCTCGCTGTCTGATGTGGACAGTTCGCGGACGAAGGCCCCCAGCGCGCGGCCGAGTTCGAGCGGCCGTCCCGGTGCGTCGCCCTTCCAGAAGGGCATCCTGGCCGGCTCGCCCGGTGCCGGTACCACGATCACGCGGTCGTGGGTGATGTCGGTGACCCGCCACGAAGAGGTGCCGAGCAGGATCGTGTCGCCGACGCGGGACTCGTAGACCATTTCCTCGTCCAGCTCGCCCACGCGCGAGCCGGGCGCGCCCTCGTCTCCCGGGGTCATCACGGTGAACAGGCCGCGATCGGGGATGGTCCCGCCGGAGGTGACCGCCAGCCGCTGCGCACCCGGGCGGCCGCGCAGCTGCCCGGTGACCCTGTCCCAGGTGATCCGGGGACGGAGTTCGCCGAACTCCTCGCTCGGGTACCGGCCCGCCAGCATGTCGAGCACGGCGAGCAGGGCGTCGTCGGGCAGCGCGGTGAACGGCGCCGCGCGGCGCACCAGCGCGCCGAGTTCGGGCACCGTCCACGGCTCCAGCGCGACCATCGAGACGATGTGCTGGGCCAGCACGTCCAGCGGGTTGCGGGGATAGCGCACCGCTTCGATGGCGCCGGCGGACATCCGCTCGGACACCACCGCGCAGGACACCAGATCGCCCCGGAACTTCGGGAACATCACGCCGGTGGACACCGCGCCCACGTGGTGCCCGGCGCGGCCGATCCGCTGCAGTCCCGAGGCCACCGTGGGCGGTGCCTCGATCTGCACCACGAGATCGACCGCCCCCATGTCGATGCCCAGTTCGAGCGACGAGGTGGCGACCACACAGGGCAGGCGGCCCGATTTCAGGTCCTCTTCGACCCGGGTGCGCTGCTCACGGGACATCGAGCCATGATGTGCCATGGCCACCGTGGGCGCGGCTCCCGTGGCGAGTCCGGACTCGCCGATCGCCTCCGCCGGAAACCGTTGTCCCGCTTGCAGTTCCGTCTGTTCGGCGGCCAGTTCGTTGAGCCGGGCCGTCAACCGCTCGGCGAGCCGGCGGGAGTTGGCGAACACGATGGTCGACCGGTACTGCCGGATCAGCTCCAGTACCCGCTCCTCCACCGCGGGCCAGATCGAGGGGCGGCGCGCCGGTGCCCCGATCTCCTCCTGGGGACCGATCCCGTCCTCGCCCGGCGGCACGGAGCCGGACGAGCCCGCGGCCGCGTCCAGGTTGGTCATGTCCTCGACCGGGACCTCGACCCGCACCTCGATCGTCTTCGCCGACTTCGGCTGGACCACCCGGACCGGCCGCCCACCGCCGAGGAAGGCACTCACCTCGTCCACCGGGCGGACCGTCGCGGACAGCCCGATCCGCTGCGCGGGCCGGGACAGCAGCGCGTCCAGCCGCTCCAGCGACAGCGCCAGATGAGCCCCCCGTTTGCCGCCCGCCACCGCGTGCACCTCGTCGACGATCACCGTCCGGACACCCCGCAGCGATTCGCGGGCGGCGGAGGTGAGGATCAGGAACAGCGATTCCGGGGTGGTCACCAGGATGTCCGGCGGGGTCCGGCCGAACGAGCGGCGCTCCGCGGCCGGGGTGTCGCCGGTGCGCATGCCCACCGTGATCTCGGGCGGGGTCCGGCCGAGCCGCCGCGCCGCCTGCGAGATGCCCGCCAGCGGGGCCCGCAGGTTCCGCTGCACGTCCACCGCGAGCGCCTTCAACGGTGAGACGTAGAGCACCCGGCAGCGCCGGGCCGGGGTTTCCGGGGGCGGTCCCCAGGCGAGGCGGTCCAGCGCCCACAGAAACGCCGCCAGCGTCTTCCCCGAGCCGGTCGGGGCCACGACCAGGGCGTGCTCTCCCGCCTGCGCCGCCCGCCAGGCCCCGGCCTGGGCCGGCGTGGGCGCGGCGAAGGCCCCCGCGAACCAGTCCCGGGTGGCGGGGGAGAAGAGGGTGAGCACGTCTTCGCTCATGCCGTCCATCTTGACCCCACCCACCGACAGTTTCGCGGGTGGCACACACGGGGCCGCCTCGGCATGGCAGCATCACGGTGCCATCAAGGTGGCCAGGACGATCACAAGGGGGAGAACCGTTGCGGATCCTGTCGGTGGATCTCGGCACGTCCAACACCGTCGCCGTGCTTTCCGCGCACGGAATGCCACCGCGCGTGGTAGAGGTGGACGGATCCGCGACCATGCCCTCGGCGGTGTTCGCCGAGGAGGGCGGCACCCTGGTGGTCGGCAGGGACGCCGAGCGGCGGGCCAGGCTCGACCCGACCCGCTTCGAGCCGAACCCCAAGCGGCGCGTCGACGAGCAGACCCTCCTGCTGGGCACGGACGTCGTGCCGGTCAACGAGGCACTGGCCGCGGTACTGCGGCGCGTGTTCGACGAGACGACGCGGCAACTGGGCGGGGAGCAGCCCGACGAGATCCGGCTGACCCACCCCGCGCAGTGGGGGCCGGTGCGCCGCAACGTGCTGCTGTCCGCGGCCCGGCTCGCCGGGGCCCGCGGCCCGCTCCACCTGGTGCCCGAACCGGTCGGCGCCGCCGCGCACTTCGCCTCCTTCCCCGGCCGCACCCTGGCGCCGGGGCAGGCGCTGGCCGTCTACGACCTGGGTGCGGGCACCTTCGACGTCGCCGTGGTGGGCGCGACCCAGACCGGGTTCACCGTGCTCGCCGAGGACGGACTTCCCGACCTCGGCGGTCTCGACGTCGACCAGGCGCTGATGGTGCACGTCGGCCGGGAGGTCTCCCACCGGGACCCGCAGCGCTGGCAACGGCTCCTGCGCCCGGAATCGACCGCCGACCGGCGGGCCCGGCGTGCCCTGCAGGAGGACGTCAAGGCGGCGAAGGAGGCCCTGTCCCGCCATCCGCAGACCGAGGTGCCGATGCCGGAGCCGTTCGCCGACGTGCTCGTCACCCGCGGCGAGCTGGAGGCGCTGGTGCGGCCGTCCCTGCTGCGCAGCGTGGAGCTGCTGTCCAGGATGATCGCCGCCGCCGGGCTCACCCCGGACCGGCTGGCCGGGATCTTCCTGGTCGGTGGTTCGAGCCGGTTGCCGCTGGTCGGCAGCCTGATCTCGGAGAAGCTCGGCGTGGTGCCCTCGAGCCTCGACCAGCCGGAGACGGCCGTCGCGCTCGGCGCCCACTACGTGTCCGCCGACGGCATCAGCATGCGCACCCAGAACGTGCCCGGCCCGCTCGCCTCGTCCGGCACCGTGCCCGCCACGCCCTACCCGCCGCAGATGACGCCCCCACCCACCACGCAGGTGACGCCCCCGCCCGCCACGCAGGTGACGCTCCCGCCCGCCACGCAGGTGACGCTCCCGCCCGCCACCCCGCCGGGCGGTTACCCCGGCGGGCAGCACTACCCGGCACCGTCGAACTTCCCCACCTATCCGGTGGCCCCCGCCGAACCGGCCAAGAACCGCAGGAAATTGATCGCGGGCGTCGCCGCCGCCGTGGTCGTCGCGCTCGCCGCGGGGCTGACCGTCCTGCTGTGGCCTTCCGGTTCGGCCGCGGGCACCTTCAGCGCGGCCGACTGCGCCCAGCCGGGTGCGGCCGACGCGAAGGGCTTCACCGGCTGCCTGCGCCAGCTGGCCGGGAAGATCGCCGACACCGGCCAGTGCGCGGCGGGGGCGGGCAGCGGCGACATCGCTCCGCCCGCCGGGCAGAACATCGGCGTGCTCGCCACGTGCTCCGCACCCGCGCTGGCCGGGGCACAGGTGACCTACCTCCACGGCACCTCCGCGGCGGCCGTCAAGGCCTACACCGACCGGCTGCTCAACGCGGTGGGCGGTGACCAGGTGCAGGCCCAGTGGAAGGGCAACGGGCTGGCGGGCACCTACGCCGCGGCCGCCGGGAAGAGCTCCGGCGTGCTGGTGTTCACGGTGTCCGACCGGCCGCTGGCCGGGGTGATCTACCAGAAGACCAGCGGCGGGCAGGCCCCGCTCACACCGGCCAAGCTGGCCGACTACTTCGAGCAGACCGTCCAGCCCGGAACCTAGGCTGCGCTGCTGGGCCTGGCCGCGCTGGGCCGTGAAGGGTCCCTTCACGGCCATCGCCAGGGCGCCGCGGCGCCTGGTCCCCTACGGGCGAGCAGTACCCGGCCGGGTGACCTTTAGGCTGTACTTCGATGCGTATCACTGTGTTTCGACGACTGATGGCCGAGGAGTTCGGCCCGGGACGTGCCGAGGTACTGGCGAAGGATCACGTCTTCAGCGCGCTGGGCGGGCGGACCGTCGAGCAGGCGCTCGAGGCGGGGATCCCGGCCAAGGAGATCTGGCGTGAGGTCTGCGTCGAGTTCGAGGTACCCGCCGAGCGCCGGTGAGAAAAACCGCCCGTGAGGGTGTGTCGCTCCTTGCGTCGAACACCTGTTCGGCTATCGTGTTGTCCACATACGGGCCGCCATCCACAGCTCGGCCGCCGGGATCTGGAATTGTCGGCCCCCGCCCGTAGTGTCGGGCCCAACAGCTCAAAACCGGTAACCAAGCCCACAGGCTCCGACCAGCGAGGTGGATTCCATGGCTGCAGCAGCACCCGACAAGGGCAAGGCGCTCGAGCTCGCGCTCGCGCAGATCGACAAGCAGTACGGCAAGGGATCGGTGATGCGGCTCGGCGACGAGGGCCGCGCGCCGATCGAGGTGATTCCCACCGGCGCGATCGCGCTGGACATCGCGCTCGGCATCGGCGGCCTGCCCCGTGGCCGCATCGTGGAGATCTACGGCCCGGAATCCTCCGGTAAGACCACCGTCGCCCTGCACGCGGTGGCCAACGCGCAGCGGGCGGGCGGGATCGCCGCCTTCATCGACGCCGAGCACGCGCTCGACCCGGAGTACGCCAAGAACCTCGGGGTCGACACCGACGCGCTGCTCGTCTCCCAGCCGGACACCGGTGAGCAGGCGCTGGAGATCGCCGACATGCTGATCCGCTCCGGCGCGCTCGACATCCTGGTGATCGACTCGGTGGCCGCGCTGGTGCCCCGCGCCGAAATCGAGGGCGAGATGGGCGATTCGCACGTGGGCCTGCAGGCCCGCCTGATGAGCCAGGCACTGCGGAAGATCACCGGTGCGCTGTCCAACTCCGGCACCACCGCGATCTTCATCAACCAGCTGCGCGAGAAGGTCGGCGTCATGTTCGGCTCCCCGGAGACCACCACCGGTGGTAAGGCGCTGAAGTTCTACGCCTCGGTCCGGCTCGACGTCCGCCGCATCGAGACCCTCAAGGACAGCGGTGAAGCCGTCGGTAACCGCACCCGGGTCAAGGTGGTGAAGAACAAGGTCGCGCCGCCGTTCAAGCAGGCCGAATTCGACATCCTCTACGGCCAGGGTGTCTCCCGCGAGGGCTCGCTGATCGACATGGGGGTGGATCAGGGCATCGTGCGCAAGTCCGGCGCCTGGTACACCTACGAGGGCGACCAGCTCGGCCAGGGCAAGGAGAACGCGCGGAAGTTCCTGCGCGACAACCCGGACATCGCCAACGAGATCGAGAAGCGGATCAAGGAAAAGCTCGGTATCGGTGCGCAGGTGGACAACGAGGAGGCCGCTCCCGCCCCGGTCGACTTCTAGGATCTGTGTGGGCGGCCCACCGCGAGCGGCTCCGCCGGCACTGCGATGCGCCCGTGGGGAGGGACCGAGGAGGGGTATGGCCAGGGTTGATCCGTCGGAGCTGCCGCCGGAAGTGGCGTGGGGGAAGGCGAAGGAGCTTTGCTTCGACCTCCTGGCAGTCCGGGCCCGGACGAAGGAGGAGCTCCGGCAGGCCCTGAAACGCCGGGGGTTCGACGAGGAACTCCGCGAGCGCCTGCTCGGCAAGCTCGACAGCTCCGGACTGGTGGACGACGCCGCGTTCGCCGAACAGTGGGTGCGGTCTCGGCACACCTACCAGGGGCTGGCGCGCAGCGCACTGGTCGCGGAACTCAGGCGCAAGGGGGTCGACGGGGAGGTCGCCGCGCAGGCGGCGGGGGAGATCGACCGGGATTCCGAGGAGCAGCGGGCCCGGGAGTTGGTGCGCAAGCGCCTCCGGTCGATGACGGCGCTCGACGAGCAGACCGCGACGCGGCGGCTGCTCGGCACGCTCGCCCGCAAGGGCTATCCGCAGGGCCTGGCGTACGCGGTGGTCCGGGACGAGCTGAAGAACGCCGGTGCCGAGTCCACCCTGCTCGACGAGGTCACCGGCGACTAGAGCCTGTTTTGGCAGTGGTTTGGGTGGCGGTGCGGGTAGCGGAACCTGACGCGGTCCCTCGCTGTGGGATCGCCTCCTCATGAATGCCAATTCACGAAGCGCTCTTGCGAGGAACCACGTCAGAACCCGCGGCGGCGTCGTTTGACGGCCCACCGCAAGCGGCTCCGCCGCTTAGGAAACATGCGCTAGCTTGAGTTGGGGCCCGGTTGGTCATGGGTGGGGCCCTTGGTTGATCGTGCTTCTTGCTTGGAGAAGACGATCACGCCGAGAGCCTCAGTTGATCAGTGTGCAGCACCCCGATGCCGTTGTGGGGTGGGCACTCGGGCATCCATCTGCTGATTCGCCGGACACACTGCCTGACCCCGCCCTAAAAGGCGTTGTCCAGCGTGAGAGCGAGCTCGGCGATCCGCCAACCGTCGGGCCGGCGCAGGCCGAACGTGTAGACCCCGGTCGAGATAATCCGGATGCTCTCGCCGGTGTTCCTCGTCTGCACCAGACAGGCGCGCACCTCAGCGGTGGCGGCGTCCGTCTTCGTGACCACGACATTGCCCAGGTGGTGCCGCACCCTTCCGGTCTGGGCCGTGTGCCCGGCACGGATGAAGTCGAGCACCGCCGCGCGTCCGGCGACCGGGCCGAGCACTCCCTGTCCGGGGATCGTGAAGGTCCAGGTGGTGTCTTCGGTCAGGACCGCTTCCAGCTCGGGCACATTCAGCTCGTCCAGGGCGTGAGCGTAGTTCGCCACCGCCTGCTGGAGTTCGGCGATCACGAGACCACCGTCAGCACGATCTTGCCTTGGATGTGGCCCTGAGCGGCCCGCGTGTGTGCGGTTCCCGCCTCGTGCAACGGGTAAGTGCTGTCCACCCCGACCTGGAGCTTGCCCTCGTCGAACAGGCGCCCGATCTCGGCGAGCTGGGGGCCGTTGGAACGCACCTGAATGTTCGAGACTGTGATGCCCAGACTCGCCGTCACTTCCGGGTCGTACTGGGCGAAGAACACCGGAAGCATGGTGCCGCCGCGCTTGAGCACGGTCAGGAAGCGTGAGCTGTCCGGGCCACCGACGGTGTCGATCACCAGGTCGACACCGCTGACCACGTCCGCGGCCTGCGTCCCGGTGTAGTCGATGAACTCATCGGCGCCGAGCTTGCGCAGGAACTGCTCGTGCCGGCCCGAGGCCACCGCGATGACGTGTGCGCCCTTCCATTTCGCCAGCTGCACCGCGAAGTGGCCCACTCCACCGGCGGCCCCGTTGACCAGCACGGTCATCCCTGGCGTGATCGGCACCGGCTGGTGCACCTGGCCGGTGAAAGGAGACGGCACGTCGTGGCCGAGCTCAATCAGGTACTGCCAGGCCGTAAGCACGGCCATCGGCGCCCCAGCCGCCTGAACGTGGTCGATACCGGCCGGCTTGTAAGCCAGGTCCGAAGCCGGAGCCGCCACGTACTGGGCGTACGTGCGGCCGTCGAATCCAGGGAACCGCAGCATGCCGAAGACCTCGTCACCGACGGCGAACCCCGGCACGTCCGGAGCGACCGCCTGGACCACGCCCGACATGTCCGTTCCGGGGATCAAGGGGAACTCCAGCGCCGGCCTCATCTCGGCCGGCATGACCTTCATCCCCTCACGCAGGTACCAGTCCGGCGGGTTGATGCCCGCCGCGTGCACCCGGACGAGCACCTCGCCCGGGCCGATCTCGGGAACCGGTACCTCGTCATACTGCAGAACTTCCGGCCCGCCCGCTTCGTGGAACTGGATCGCCTTCATCGCGCCTGTCGCTTTCTTGGGGAAACGTTGCTCCTTCAGTCAAGGCCCAGGACGGCATGGCCGTCCAAGACCGGTTCGGCAACCTGATCATTCCGAAACGGCATGACACGTACGCTGGAAGGGTGAACGATCTCGGACAGGACCTGGAACTGCGGCTGGTGCGCTATTTCACCGTGGTGGCGGCGCACCAGCACTTCGGCCGGGCCGCTGCCGACCTGCACGTAGCCCAGCCGGCGCTGAGCCGCCAGATCCAACGGCTCGAGAAGTATCTCGGCGTACGACTGCTGGACCGCGTGCCCCAGGGCACCCGGCTCACTCCGGCCGGCCAGACGTTCCTCCCCCGGGCACAAGCCCTGCTGCGGGCCGCCCGCCAGGCCGAGCTGGCCGTGCGTGAACAAGCCGAGACCGAACGAATCGCCATCGGTTACGTCGAGGACCTGGTGATCACTGCCGCCGTACGGGAACTGCGCCGCCGTTACCCGGACGCCGAGATCGCCACCCGGCACCTGAGCTGCCGCGACGTCGGTGCGCTGTCCGAAAAGCGCGTCGACGCCCTGATCGCGCGGGCCCCGCTGCCGCTCGCCGCCGACGACGTGTTCACCACCCCGCTCTACGAGGAGCCCCGCATGCTCGTGGTCCCGCGCGGTCATCCCTTGGCCGACCGCGCGTCGGTGACCGCGGAAGAACTGGCCGGCGAGGAGGCGGCGCCCTGCGCGTTCCAGACCGCGGACTGGACCTCCTACCGGATCCTCGGGGCCGGCGTGCCGCCGATCGAGAGCTACGAGGACAAGCTCGAACTCGTCGCGAGTGGCAGGGCGATCGCCGTGCTACCGGTCGGCGATCGGCGTAGCTCACTGCGTCCCGACCTCGTCACCGTCCCGATCGAGGGCGCTCCCCCCAGCCAGGTCGTCCTGGTCAGCCGCAAGGGCGACCCGAATCCGATGATCAGGAATCTCCGGCTGACGGCCAAGGCCGTCCTGACCGCCCCGACAGCCTGACCGGGACCAGTCCACTCAAAGCCTTCACCGACGAGGGCCAGGGGTGTCGGCACGAGCGTCGTATTCCGCACGTGAGTCATCGATGCGCGTCAAGTGTTCGATGGTCCATTGCAGAAGGGGTTCGGTGGCTTCGAAGAGTGTCTTGCCAACGGGTGGTCCTGCTGTGGAAAACGGCCGGACATCGCGTATTCGCTCCGTCGCTGACCGGCTTTGGCGACAAGGCGCACCTGCTCAGCCCCGAGGTGGGGCTCGACACCTATGTCGAAGACGTCCTCGCCCTGATCGACGAAGAAGAGCTCACCGATGTGGTGCTCGTCGGACACAGCTATGCGGGGGCGGTCATCTCGTCCGTGGCCCACCGGCTGCCGGACCGGATCGCGCACCTGGTGTATGTCGACTCGACGTCACCGCAGAACGGCGAGAGCGCGATAGACACCCTGCCCGAGTTGCAGGCCATGATCGACCTCTCCGCCCGGCCGGACAGCCCATGGCGCATCGCACCGCCGCCGCCCGAAATGTTCGGGATCACCGACCCGGCCGATGCCGCCTGGCTGCGCACCATACTCTCGGACCAGCCGGTGCGCTCCCTCCAGCAACCGGCCCGACTGGGCAACCCGGCCGCGGCCTCGATCCCGCGCACGCACATCCGCAGTGCCGCTGTGAACGCGGAAGGCATCACCCTGCCGCCTGTCCCCGCGGTACAGCCCAACGGTTCCCCGGCCCAGGTGCGGACACTTCCGACCGGCCACGATTGCATGATCACCATGCCCGACGAGCTCAGTGAGTTGCTGCTCAAGGCCGCCTCCGGCGTCTGATGTTCGAGACCAGACCGCTTGCATGCCCTCGTAGTCATTCCACGGCGACGGCGGTGCCGTCAGCGCCGAGCCGCCCTGTCCGCAGGGCCGGGCCGAGCGGTTCCCGGACCCACCAGGCGCCGGTTTCCCGTCGTTCCCGCGGCGTGGTGAACCGGTAGCGGAACAGCCGGGCGCGCAGGAAGGTCGGTCGCCGGCCGTCGAACGGATCGTGCCTCAGCAGCTTCAGCGTCGGCCGGTCGGCGGCCAGGAGCTTCTCGGCGAGCGGCTGCAACCACGCATCGCTGTACCGAGAGGACAAGGAGGCGAACCACATCAGCCAGTCCAACCGCAGGTGGTACGGCGCGATCTGCGGCGGGCGGCGCCGGGGATCGCCCGGCTTGCCCTTGAACTCGTACTCCCGCCACACGGTGTCCGGGGTCAGTTCCGGCTCGTCGGTCGCCTCGATGACGACTTCGTGCCGGATCTTGGTGATGCTGCCGAAGGCGCCGTAGGTGTTCACCAGGTGCAGCCGGTCGAAGCTGTAGTTCATCAGCTGGCTGCGGGAGATCAGGTTCCTGGCGGGACGGTAACTCAGCACCAGCACGAGCGCGGTCACCGCGAGCACCACGATCCGGTACCACAGCGGCGGTTCCGCCAGCGCCGGAACCGGGAACCGTAGCCAGTGACTGTCCAAAGCGGACACCGCGAGGGTGATGGTCAGCACGTTGAGCCAGGAGAAGTTCCCGCTGATCACCAGCCAGCCCTGGGTGACGATCATGATCGCCGCGGCGGCGCTCGCCGCCGGCTGCGGGGCGAACAGGGCGAACGGCACGATCAGCTGGGTGCCGTGGCTGGCCAGCACCTCGATCTTGTGCAGTGGCCTGGGCAGGTGATGGAAGTACCAGCTGAGCGGTCCCGGCATCGGCTGGGTTTCGTGGTGGTAGTACAGGCAGGTCAGATCCCGCCAGCACCGGTCCCCGCGCATCTTGATCATCCCGGCGCCGAATTCCAGGCGGAACAGCAGCCACAGCAACAGCCACAGCAGCGGTACCGGCGGCGCCATGCCCGCCGGCCCGAGGAAGATCGCCAGAAAACCGGCCTCCAGCAGAAGGGATTCCCAGCCGAACGAATACCAGATCTGCCCGACGTTGACGATCGACTGGTACAGCACCCAGGGCAGCGCCCACACCAGCATCGACACCCATACCGGCGCGGTATCGCAGACACCGAACACCAGTGCCGCCGACACCGCCGCGCCGCCCCAGGCCAGCACGGCGAAGAACCGGTCCGAATAGTGGAAGTGGAACAGGCTGGGTGCCCGCCGGAACGAGGTCCGGCGGAGGTAGGCCGGGATCGGCAGCAGGCCGTGCGTCCCGAGCAGGGCGCGGAACTGGTTGGCCGCGACCACGAAGGCGACGGCGTAGATCGCGGCGAGCATCCGCTGGAACGCCAGTCTGGACGCCCAGTAATCAGGATCGGTGAACCAGCCCCAGCTCACGGGCAGCCTCCCCGGTAGCGCGCGATCGCCAACAGGGTACTGCGCGCCACCGGGTCGTGCCGATTCACGCCAGTGCCGATGCCTGTCTGGCCAGCGCGGTGATCCGGGAGAAGTCCTTGGCCGCCAAGGCGTCCCCGGGAGTCAGCCAGGAACCGCCGACGCAGCCCACAGTGGACAGGGCGAGATACCGGGGCGCACTTTCCGGGGTGATGCCGCCGGTGGGGCAGAACCGCAGCCCCGGCAGCGGCCCGGCGATCGCCTTCAGGAACGCCACGCCGCCGCTGGGCTCGGCGGGGAAGAACTTCAGCGCGGTGAGTCCCCGCTCGGCCAGCCGCATCGCCTCGGACACCGTGCCCGCCCCGGGCAGGAACGGCAGCCCGGTGTCGAAGGCCGCGTCGAGCAGGCGATCGGTGCAGCCCGGGGTGACCAGGAACCGGGCGCCCGCGGCGGCGGCCTGCTTGGCCTGCTCGGCGGTGGTGACGGTGCCCGCGCCGATGACGATCTCCGGTACCTCGGCCGCCACCCGCTCGATGGCGCCGAGGGCGGCCGGGGTCCGCAGCGTCAGCTCGATCACGCCGATGCCGCCGTCGAGCAGTGCCCGCGCGACCGGGACCGCGTCGGCCGCGTCGTCCACCACCACGACCGGCATGACGGGGGAGAGATCCAGCAGTGCGTCTCCGCTGTGCACCAAAGCCTCCTCAAACTCGTGCCGGGGCACCGAAGTGGCCCGGGGTCATCGGTCCGAACACGCTCGCGCCCTGGTCGGCGGGGCCGACGGCACGGCGGAGCGCGGTGAACAGTTCGCGGCCGGTGCCGGTCCAGGTCGCCTCGTCGGCCGGGCCGTCCCGGAGCGGCCGCCGGGCCAGTTCGGTTTCGTCGACCAGGACGTCGAGACGGCCCGTGGTGGCGTCGAGCACCACCTCGTCGCCGTCTTCGATCCGGGCGAGCGGGCCACCGGCGGCGGCCTCCGGGGTGAGCTGGATGGCGGCAGGCACCTTGCCCGAGGCGCCGGACATCCGTCCGTCGGTGATCAGCGCGATCCGGTGTCCCCGGTCCATCAGGGCGCCGAGGGCGGGCGTGAGGCCGTGCAACTCCGGCATCCCGTTCGCCCGCGGGCCCTGATGGCGGATCACCACGACGACATCGCGGTCCAGCTCACCGGCCCGGAAGGCCTCGAGGAAGCCCTGCTGGCTCGTGAACACCCGGGCGGGAGCCCGCACCACGCGGTGCTCCCGCGCCACCGCGGACACCTTGATCACCGCGCGGCCGAGGTTGCCGCTGAGCATCCGCAGCCCGCCGTCGGGGGCGAAGGGTGCCTCGGCGGGGCGCAGCACCGTCTCGTCGAGGCTTCGGGTGGGGACTTCGCGCCAGGTGAGGCGATCGCCGTCGAGCACCGGTTCGCGGCGGTAGCGGTGCAGGCCGTCCCCGGCGACGGTCCGCACGTCCTCGTGCAGCAGCCCGGCGTCGAGCAGGGTGCCGATCAGGAACTGGACCCCGCCTGCCGCGTGGAAGTGGTTGATGTCGGCGTTGCCGTTCGGATAGACGCTGGCCAGCAGGCCGACGACCGAGGACAGGTCGGCGAAGTCGTCCCAGGTGAGCTGGATACCGGCCGCGGCCGCGATCGCCACCAGGTGCATCGTGTGGTTGGTGGAGCCGCCGGTGGCCAGCAGCGACACCACGCCGTTGACCACGGACCGCTCGCTCACCACCGCGCCCACCGGCGTGTACTCGTCCTCGCGGGAGAGGGCCACGACCCGGCGGGCGGCCTCCTCGGTGAGCGCGCGCCGCAGCGGGGTGCCGGGCGGGACGAAACTGGCGCCGGGCAGGTGCAGGCCCATCACCTCGACGACCAGCTGGTTGGAGTTGGCCGTGCCGTAGAAGGTGCAGGTCCCGGCCGAGTGGTATGACGCCGACTCGGCTTCGAGGAGCTCCTCGCGGGTGGCGCGGCCTTCGGCGAAGAGCTGGCGGACGCGGGCCTTCTCCTTGTTGGGCAGGCCCGAGGCCATCGGCCCGGCGGGCACCAGGATGGCGGGCAGGTGGCCGAAGGACAGCGCGCCGATCAGCAGCCCGGGGACGATCTTGTCGCAGACCCCGAGCAGCAGCGTCCCGTCGAACATCTCGTGGGACAGGGCGATGCCGGTGGCCATGGCGATCACTTCACGGCTGAACAGCGACAGTTCCATCCCGTCGCGGCCCTGGGTGATGCCGTCGCACATGGCGGGGACACCGCCGGCGAACTGGGCGACGCCGCCCGCCTCACGCGCCGCGGCCTTGATCCACTCCGGGTACTCGTGCAGCGGTTGGTGGGCCGACAGCAGGTCGTTGTAGGCCGAGATGATCGCGATACCGGGCTTGCGCAGGCCCGAGAGGGCGAGCCGGTCGGTGCCGGAGCACGCGGCGAAGCCGTGGGCCAGGTTGCCGCAGCCGAGACCGGCCCGTGCGGGGCCGGTGGACCGTGCTGCGGCGATGCGGTCCAGATAGGCCGATCGGCTCGCCGCGCTGCGGTCCGCGATGCGGCGGGTGACTTCCTCGACGACGGGGTGGACGGGGACTGGGGGCACGGATACCGCCTTCATCACGGGGAAACGGGGGCCCTCGGACGGCAGCGCTGGCGTCGCTCGGTCGTGACGGTGACCACAGTAGTTGGCAAAGTGTGCGAAACAAAATCGATCAAGAAGATCGTTTAAGGTGACGTCGATCACGTCACTATGCTGGGGTGTGCTACTTGTCACATTGCACTTGGAGCGGCAGAGTCGCTAAGGACGGCTCCGCCGCCGAACCACTCTCGGAGGTACGCAATGTCCACCACCGAACTCGCCGAACTCCGCCGGACGATCGGGCAGTTGCGGCAGTGCGTCGGTGCCCTGCGGTCGCGCTACGGCGACGCCTCGGCCGTGCGGCGCCTCGCCAACGACGTCGAGCGCCTCGACATCGACGCGGGCGATCTGGACAGCCCGATCCCGGCCCAGCCCAAACCGGTCCCGCCGGCGCAGGTGGTCAAGATCCCCGACGCCCCGTACGACCCCGCGCTCTGGCAAGGGGCCGATGACGAGGGTGTCGGCGGCTACCACCGAGACCAGCCGTGAGCACCACGGCGTCCGGGCCGGACGCGGGCGAGGCGGTGGCGGGCGGGCGGGCCCGGATCGCCGAGCGGACCCTGCGCACCGACCGCTGGTGGCTGCCGCCCCTGGTCACCGATCTCGGGCTGGCCGCCTTCGTCGTCTACGCGACGATCCGGTCGTTCGTGCGGACCGCCTACTGGGTCCCCGAATACCACTACCTGACGCCGTTCTACTCGCCCTGCCTGAGTACTTCGTGCGTGCCCGGCTCCAGCCATTTCGGGACCCCGATCGGCGCGCTGCCGGGTTTCATCCCGCTCGGTTTCGTGGTGCTGCCGTTCCTGCTCGGATTCCGGCTGACCTGCTACTACTACCGGAAGGCCTATTACCGTTCGGTGTGGTTCTCGCCCCCGGCCTGCGCGGTGGGCGAGCCGCACGGGAAATACACCGGGGAAACACGCCTTCCGCTCATCGTCCAGAACGTGCACCGCTACTTCTTCTACGTGGCGATGATCGTTTCCCTGATCAACACCTACGACGCGGTTCTAGCGTTCCACGGCCGGACCGGTGGTTTCGGCTTCGGGCTGGGCAACATCATCCTGACCGGCAACGTGGTGTTGCTGTGGGCCTACACAGTGTCCTGCCATTCCTGCCGTCACATCACCGGCGGGCGGCTCAAGCACTTCTCCGGCCATCCGGTGCGGTACTGGCTGTGGACGCAGGTCAGCAGGCTCAACGTCCGGCACATGCAACTGGCCTGGACCACGCTGGGCACGCTGGTACTCACGGACCTCTACGTGATGCTGGTGTCCAGCGGCGTGTTCGGAGACCCGCGATTCGTGAACTGACAACGAAGACAGTGAAGAACGGTGGCCCGCGAATATGACCGAGGTCGAACGGCACAGTTACGACGTGGTGGTGATCGGCGCCGGGGGCGCCGGTCTCCGGGCCGTCATCGAAGCCAGACAGCGCGGCCTTTCGGTGGCGGTCGTGTGCAAATCGCTGTTCGGCAAGGCGCACACGGTCATGGCCGAGGGCGGCTGCGCCGCTTCGATGGGCAACGCGAACCCGCACGACAACTGGCAGGTGCACTTCCGTGACACCATGCGCGGCGGCAAGTTCCTGAACAACTGGCGGATGGCCGAACTGCACGCCAGGGAGGCGCCGGACCGGGTGTGGGAGCTGGAGACCTACGGCGCGCTGTTCGACCGGACTCCGGACGGCCGGATCAGCCAGCGCAACTTCGGCGGGCACACCTATCCCCGGCTGGCCCACGTGGGCGACCGGACGGGGCTCGAGCTGATCCGCACCATGCAGCAGAAGATCGTCTCGTTGCAGCAGGAGGACTTCCGGGCCTTCGGCGACTACGAGGCCAAGCTGAAGGTGTTCGCCGAATGCACGATCACCGAGCTGCTGAAGGACGGGGGCCGGATCGCGGGAGCGTTCGGGTACTGGCGGGAGAGCGGCCGGTTCGTCCTGTTCGAGGCGCCCGCGGTGGTGCTGGCCACCGGCGGCATCGGCAAGTCGTTCAAGGTCACCTCGAACTCCTGGGAGTACACCGGCGACGGGCACGCGCTCGCGCTGCGCGCCGGGGCCGCGCTGATCAACATGGAGTTCGTCCAGTTCCATCCGACCGGCATGGTGTGGCCGCCAAGTGTGAAGGGGATCCTCGTCACCGAAGGCGTGCGAGGGGACGGCGGCGTGCTGAAGAACTCGCAGGGCGACCGGTTCATGTTCGAGTACGTACCCGAGGTGTTCAAGGGCCAGTACGCCGAAAGCGAGGAAGAGGCCGACCGCTGGTACACCGACCAGGAGAACAACCGGCGCACGCCGGATCTCCTGCCCCGCGACGAGGTGGCGAGGGCGATCAACTCGGAGGTCAAGGCGGGCCGGGGGTCCCCGCACGGCGGGGTGTTCCTCGACATCGCGAGCAGGCTCGGCGCGGAGGAGATCAAGAAGCGGCTCCCCTCGATGTACCACCAGTTCCGGGAGCTGGCCGATGTGGACATCACCGCCGAGGCGATGGAGGTCGGACCCACCTGCCATTACGTGATGGGCGGCATCGAGGTCGATCCGGACACCGCGTCCTCCTCGGTGCCGGGCCTGTTCGCGGCCGGGGAGTGTTCCGGCGGGATGCACGGTTCGAACCGGCTGGGCGGCAACTCGTTGTCCGATCTGCTGGTGTTCGGGCGCCGGGCCGGTCTGGGCGCCGCGGACTACGTCGAGTCGCTGGCGGAGCGGCCGCGCATCGTGCAGTCCGATGTGGACGAAGCGGCGAGGACCGCGCTGGCGCCGTTCGATCCGCCTTCGCAGGGGGTGGAGGAGAATCCCTACACCCTGCACAGCGAGTTGCAGCAGTCGATGAACGATCTCGTCGGGATCATCCGGCGGGCCGAGGAGATCGAGCAGGCGCTCGTGAAGCTCGACGAGATCAAACACCGGATCCACAGGATCACCGTGGAAGGGCACCGGCAGTTCAACCCGGGCTGGCATCTGGCGCTCGATCTGCGGAACATGCTGCTGGTCAGCGAATGCGTGGCGCGGGCCGCGCTGAGGCGCACGGAAAGCCGCGGCGGGCACACTCGGGACGATCATCCGCAGATGGACGCCCAGTGGCGCAACAAGCTCCTGGTGTGCGCCGCGGCGAGCGACGACCCGACGGCGCCGGGGGTGACGGTGACCGCGAAGGACCAGGAGCCGATGCGGCCGGATCTGCTGGAGCTCTTCGACTACGGGGAGCTGGAGAAGTACTACACGGCGGACGAGCTCATTTCCCATCCGGGGAGGCCGGCATGACGTACAAGGCGAGCTTCCGGGTGTGGCGCGGGGATGCCGGGGGTGGGGAGCTGCACGATTTCACGGTCGAGGTGAACGACGGTGAGGTCGTGCTCGACGTCCTGCACCGTATCCAGGCCACACAGGCCTCGGACCTGGCCGTGCGGTGGAACTGCAAGGCGGGCAAGTGCGGTTCCTGCTCGGCCGAGGTGAACGGGCGGCCCCGCCTGCTGTGCATGACCAGGATGTCGACCTTCGCCGAGAACGAGGTCGTCACGGTGACGCCGATGCGCACCTTCCCGGTGATCCGCGACCTGGTGACCGACGTGTCGTTCAACTACGCCAAGGCCCGGGAGATCCCGGCGTTCGCGCCGCCGCCGGACCTGGCGCCGGGGGAGTACCGGATGCAGCAGGTGGATGTCGAGCGCTCGCAGGAGTTCCGCAAGTGCATCGAATGCTTCCTGTGTCAGAACGTCTGCCACGTGATCCGGGACCACGAGGACAACAAGCAGCACTACGCGGGCCCCCGGTACCTGATGCGCATCGCCGAACTGGAGATGCATCCGCTCGACGTGGCGGATCGGCGGGAGGCCGCGCAGGCCGAGCACGGCCTCGGCTACTGCAACATCACGAAGTGCTGTACGGAGGTGTGCCCGGAGGGCATCCACATCACCGACAACGCGCTGATCCCGATGAAGGAGCGGGTCGCGGACAAACGCTACGACCCGTTGGTCTGGTTGGGCACGAACCTGTTCCGCCGCCGCAAGGGCCGGTAGTCGGCCTCTTGCTGGTCCTGCCGGACCGGCGGGGTGTCGCCGGCGAGCTGGCGGAGCCAGGTGAGCAGTTCGGCGGGATCGGAGGTCAGGCCGTCCGCGCCGAGTTCGAGGGTGCGGGCCAGCCGGGCCGGGGTCACCTGGCCGACGTAGAAGTAGACGGGCCCGTCGTACAGGTCGTGTTCGCGCAGGTACTCGAGGCCGTCGAAGCCGGCCTGCTGGTCGCGGCCGCGGCGCACATCGGAAATCAGCACGTTGGGTTGCAGGCGGGCCAGCGCGGCCACGGCGGCGCGCATATCGCTGACCCGTTCCAGCTGGGCGCCCCCGTAGACGATCTGGTCGGCCAGCGCGCTGTTCCCGTCCGGGTGATCGTCGATCCACAGCACGCGCATGCCGGTCAGCGCTCCGGGTTCGCCCTGGGGAAGGGTGATGCCCGGCTGGCCGAGACCGTCGGCGAGAAGCGGTTTGCGCAGCAGGCGGCGCCATTGGCTACTGGAACTGGGCAGGCTGTGGACCAGTGAGACGAATTCCTTGTCGGTGGCCAGTTCCGGGAAGATCAGGGGCAGTTCCTGTTCGAGTTCGGCCATCCGCGCGCCCAGTTCGGGCAGGGAGGCGTCCTCATCCGGTGGTTTGAGGCCGCTTTCGGTGAACAGGCGCCGCCAGGTGGCCACATCCCGCTCACCGCCCTGTTTCACCAGTTGCCGGAATGCGTGGTAGTCCAGGAAATGGCGGACCGGGTCGGCGGTCTCGAAGCTGAGCAGCATGCCGTAGAACTGGGGGTAGAAGTGCTGCAGCAGGATGATCTTGACTAGGTTGTCCGCGCCCAGTTCGTCCCAGGCGCGGTTGAGGTGGTGTTCGAGCACGAAGCTGTTGATCACGCGCTTGATCCGGCGCGGGTTGCGGCCGGTGCGCTCGATCAGCAGTTTCTTCATCGCGTCGTCGAACAGGTGGGCCGTACCGGAACGGACCACGTACCCGTCGACGAGCCGCTGGGTCAGTACGGAGCTCGCCGGCGGGATCGGGTAGTTGATCTGGATGATCTTCTCCAGGTAGCGGAGCCCGGCGGTGACCGTCTCGTTCCCGGTCGAGCGGCCCACGGCCTGCCACAGCACGGCCTGGTCGCAGGCGAGGACGAAGACCAGGCCCGGTACGTCCAGGTAGAGCTTGATCGCCTCGCACACCTCGACGATCCGCTCGTCCGAGCAGCGGTCGAGGTCGTCGATGAACACGACCAGCAGGCGCCGGCCGGCCGCGGAGCCGCCCTTGGCGAGCCAGGCTTCGGCCATGCTGCGCACGACGTCGCGGATCTCGTTGCGGGACTTGGCATCCACTGCAAGCGCTTCCCAGACGGCGTCGACCACCTGGCGGAGTCCGAGGAAGCTGGAGGTGACCAGCGCGGCGGCGCGCAGCGCGCCGACCACGTGCGTGCGGCGCAGAACGCCGCGCACGCTGCGCCGGATCACGTTGCGGTCGAAGCTGAGCAGCACCGACTTGATCAGCCCTTCGACCGCGCTGGCCCGTTCCGAGGTCCAGGCGTTGAACCACACCGTCGAGACGGCCGGGTCGGCTTCGAGCACTCTGGCCAGCTGCCGGAGGAGACTGCTCTTGCCCATGCCCCAGCCCGCGTCGATGGCGAGGGTGAACGGCGCGGTGTCGCGCGAGGCGAGGATCAGATCGGCCAGGTTGCGCGCGGTCGCGGTGGCCTCGAGGAGATCCTCGTTGCCGCCTTCGCCGACCGGCGAGTCGTTGAGCACCGCGAACCGGCGCCCTGCCGGGTCGATCGAGAATCCTTGCGGGTCGAACACGGGACCGCTCATGTTTGGTTTATACCGCTGAATCCCTCCCCGGGTGAGGTTCTTCGGATGGAAGACAGATGTAACTGTACTTATGTAAGTGCTGTTATAGTTGCCGGATGGCAGGAGACGAGGAGCTCGACCCCACCGAGCGCAGTCAGTGGCGGCCGCTCAAACGGCTGCTGGACGCGATGGACGCCGACATCGAACGCATCTACGGAGAAGCGCGGATCGAAGGGCTCAAAGCGTCGTTCGTGCAGGAATTGCTGCGCCTGCGGGCGCGGGGACCGATGACCATCACCGAACTGGCCGAATCGGTGGAGCGCACCCATTCCGCGATGAGCCAGAAGGTGGCCTCGATGCGCTCCGCCGGGCTGGTCCGGACCATGGCCGGGCCCGACGCCCGCAGCAAACGGGTGGTGCTGACGGCGAAGGCCGCGCGGATCGCGGACCGGCTCGCGGCGGAGTGGCGGGCGACCGAGGACGCCGTGGAGGAGCTGGAAGCCGAACTTCCGTACCCGCTCACGCGGGTCGTCGCCGACATCGAAGAAGCCCTGCGGCGCAAGAGTTTCCACGACCGGATCGCGGAGAAGCTCGCGGAGGACCCGGCATGGCGATGAAAACCGCGTTGCTCGACGTGACGCCGCTGCGGGCGTCACCGGCCTTCCGCCGGCTCTGGATCGGCCGCACGCTGTCCGGCTTCGGCGGCCAGATGACCCTTGTCGCGGTGATGTTCCAGGTCTGGCGGATGACCGGCAGCACCGTCTGGACCGGTGCCGTCGGCCTGGCGCAGGCCCTGCCGATCGTCGTCTTCGGGCTGTTCGCGGGAACCGTCGTGGACCACGGGGACCGGCGCCGGATCTACCTGATCGCGGTCACCGGGCAGTGCGTGTGCTCGATTCTGCTCGCGGTGCAAGGGTTTTTCGGCCATACGCCGGTGGCCGCGGTGCTGGTCCTGGTCGCGGTGCAGTCGAGCTTCGTCGCGGTGAGCGGCCCGGCGTCCCGCAGCTTCGCGCCGCGCCTGCTTCCCCCGGCGCAGCTGGCGGCCGGGCTCGCGCTGAACCAGATCTCCTTCCAGGCGGCCATGCTGCTCGGCCCCGCGCTGGCCGGGCTGCTGCTGGCCTGGGCCGGGGTCGGTGGCTGCTACCTGGTCGACGCGATCACCTTCGGGCTGGCCTTCTACGGGGCGTTCGGGCTTCCGCCGATGCGCCCGGAGGGTGAGGCACCGCGGCCGGGCCTGCTCGGCGTCGCGGATGGGCTGGCGTTCCTCTTGCGCGATCCGGTGGTGCGCGGGGCGTTGCTGACCGATCTCGCCGCGACCGTGCTGGCGATGCCGATCAGCCTGTTCCCGCTGATCAACGCGCAGCGGTTCGGGGACAACCCGCGCACGCTCGGGCTGTTCCTGTCGGCGATCGCGGTCGGCGGCCTGCTCGCGTCGGCGTTCTCCGGAGCGTTCACCCGGTTTTCGCGGCCGGGACTGGTCATGCTGGGCGCCGCGGCGGTGTGGGGAGTGGCGCTGGCCGCCTTCGGGCTGGCCGCGGATCCGTGGCTGGGGCTGGCCTTTCTGGTGCTGGCCGGGGCGGCCGACACCGTTTCGGTCGTTTCGCGCGGCGTGATCGTGCAGCTGGCCACGCCCGACGCGCTGCGGGGCCGCGTGGGCGCCGCCGAGCAGATCGTCGGGCAGGCCGGACCGGACGTGGGCAACATGCGGGCCGGTCT
Source organism: Amycolatopsis cynarae (assembly GCF_026802195.1). Lineage (NCBI taxonomy): Bacteria > Bacillati > Actinomycetota > Actinomycetes > Pseudonocardiales > Pseudonocardiaceae > Amycolatopsis > Amycolatopsis cynarae. The sequence continues at coordinate 1,278,963 of NZ_CP113836.1, forward strand.
CGTCGCCAGTGCCACGTCCGGTCCCGCCGCCCTGGTCAGCGGCGGCCTGCTGTGTGTGGCGGCGATCGTCGCGATCGCCGTCACCGCACCGCGCGTCCGGCGCTTCGCGACCGCGGAAGCCTGAGCCGAGGTCACGGCTCTGGGCGGTCAGAAGCGGGCGAGGGCGTCCACGGTCGCCGGGGACAGCATCTCGTCGGCCACCAGCCCGGCGAGACCGGTCAGTGTGGTGTTCGAACCGAGGACGCACGGGCCGACGTCCACCCCGTCGCGGGCGCTGGTGTGCGCGTTGGCCAGTACGGTCTCCCGCAGGCCGTCGAGGAACGGCGGCAGCACGCCGATCGCGCCGCCCACCCGGAGGTAGCGCGGGTTGACGATGGTGACCACGGTGGCCAGGACGGCACCGACCAGCCGTCCCGCCGCGGCGGTCACCCCGACCGCCTCCGGATGGCCCGCACGGACCCGGCGCACCACGTCCTCCGCGGTGCGGACGCCGGTGGGCCGCAGCTGCCGGATCACCGCCTGCCCGCTCGCGATGGCCGAGACGCAGCCCCGTCTGCCGCAGTCGCACCGCTGCTCGTTGCCCTCGATCCGGATATGGCCGATCTCGCCCGCCGAGGAGGTCTCCCCGCGGTGGGTGCGGCCGGAGATGACCAGCCCGGCGCCGACGCCCGTGCCCACCTTCACCCCCACCAGCGCGGCGTCGGGACGGCCGAGGTCGCAGTAGGCGCCGAAGGCCAGCGCGTTCGCGTCGTTTTCCAGGAACACCGGCACGGACAGGGTGTCGGCGAACGGTTCCCGGAGCCGGATTCCGCGCCACTCCGGCATGGTGGGCGGCGCGAGCGTGGTGCCCTGCTCGTGGTCGATCTGGCCCGGCACGCTCAACCCGAACGCGCACAGACTGTCCGCGCGGCCGGTCTCGCCGAGCAGCCGCCGCCCGGTGTCCAGCAGGTACGGCAGTGTCTCCCCGGGTAGGTGCCGGACCGGGAGCGGCCGGTGGACCTGGGCGAACACGGTGCCGCGCAGATCCACCACGGCGATCGTGGCGTGCCGCTGCCCGACGTCGGCGACGAGCGCGGTGCGGCCGACGTCGTTGGCGGCGAGCATCTCGGCGGGTCTGCCGCCGCTGGAGGCGCGGTGGCCCGTCTGCCGGAGCAGGCTCAGGCGTTGCAGCAGGTCGAGGCGCTCCACCAGCGTGGCCCGCGAGAGGCCGACGCGGTCCTGCAGCTCCTGCCGGGTGAGCGGGCCCTCGGCCCGCAGCACGGCCAGGACGTGCCCGGGCGAGGTGGCTGGTCCGGACCGTGGGGCGCGCATGTTGACAGTGTCTCCGGCGTAGACTTATGTTCAGTGACCTGACAGAAGTCTAACCTCCCCCGAATCGGAGTGACCGGATGCGCGCGGCCCGCCTGCCCGGCAGCGGCCCGACCCGCCGCGCGGTGCTCCAGGGTTTCTTCGTCGCGGGCGCGGCCTCGCTCGCCACCGGCTGTGTCGGGTTCTCCACCACCGGTGCGGGCGGGATGGTGTTCCTGTCCACCCAGTTCCGCCCCGTCGCCGAGGCCGAGCGCTTCCGCGCCTTCCTGGCCAGGACGGTCACGGGCGCGGTGAGTTATGTCACCGTCGAAGAGGGGCCGTTCGCCAGCCAGGTGCAAAGCCAGGTGGCCGCCGACCGCACGCAGGTCGGCCTGCTGGGCGGATCGCACAGCGATCTCGCCCCCTTGGCGGGCCGCTACCTCGAAGACGTCTCGGGCGTCCTGGCCGGGCTCGGCGACCGGGGCTGGCCCGCCGAGTACCTCACCCTCGCCAAGGCCGGTACCGCGCAGACCTGGTACATCCCGTGGGCACAGGCGAGTTTCGTGCTGGCCGCGCACGCCGACGCGCTCGAGCACCTCCCCCCGGGCGCCGATCCCGAGACGCTCACCTACGACCAGCTGTTGGACTGGGCGATCGCCGCCCGCCGCGCCCTGGGCAGGCCGGTACTGGGCCTGCCGTGCGGTCCCAAGGGGCTGATCCACCGGTTCCTGCAGGGTTACCTGCTGCCCTCCTTCACCGGCGGGCAGATCACCACGTTCCGCTCGGACGCCGCGGTGACCGCCTGGCAGTACCTCCGCGAGCTGTGGGCCAACTGCGCCCCGGCGAGCACCAACTACGACTTCATGCAGGAGCCGCTGGCCCGCGGTGAGGTGAGCATCGGCTGGGACCACGTGGCCCGGCTGATCGACGTGCCCGGGCGGAACCCCGCCGCCTGGCGGATGCTGCCCGCACCGCGCGGGCCGCACGGGCTGGGCTACATGGCGGTGGTGCTCGGGCTGGCGATCCCGAAGGGCAGCACCGACCGGCGGCTCGCCGAGCAGGTGATCCGGGCGTTGTCCGTGCCGCACGCCCAGGTGGAGCTGTTGCGCTCCAACGGTTTCTTCCCGGTCGTGGCCACCGCGATCCCGCCGGACCTGCCGCCCGCGCTGCGACTGGAGGCGGACGCGGTGCGCAGGCAGCGTGACGCGGCGGGCAGCATCCTGTCGCTGCTGCCGGTCGGTCTCGGTACCCGGGAGGGCGAGGTGACCAAGGCGTTCAAGGACAGTTTCCAGGCGATCGTCCTCGGCGGCGCCGACATCCGGTCCACATTGGACAAACAGGCGTCCGTGCTGCAGAAGGTCTTCGACGAGCTGAAGGTGCCCTGCTGGGCACCCGACCCCCCGTCCGCGCGTTGCGAGGTGGCCTGATGACGACCGTCTCCACCGAGAGGGCGACCGCCGGCGCCGTGTCCCGCTTCAGGACCGGTCCGTGGCTGCTGCTCGTGCCCTCGATCCTGTTCATGGTGCTGCTGTTCGGCTGGCCGCTGGTCCAGGGCGTGATCACCGCCTTCGACGACGGCGGCCGGTTCGGCCTCGGCGCCTGGCAACGGCTCTTCGGCGACCCGTACTTCCTGCGTGCGCTGCGCAACACACTGCTGCTGATCGTGGTCGTGGTCCCGGTGCAACTCGTGCTCGCGGTGGCGATGTCCCTGCTGGCGCAGGCCCGGCCGCGCTGGCTGTCCGGGCATTTCTACCTGTGGACCATCCCGCTCGCGGTCTCGGAACTGGCCGCCGGGCTGGTGTGGCTGTCGGTGTTCGACAGCCACGGGTATCTGAACTCGCTGCTCGTGTCGTGGGGCCTGTCCGACACGGGGGTGCAGTGGCTGAGCTACACCAACACCGGAACCATGCTGCTCGCCGTGGCCGTCGCCGAGGTGTGGCGGGCGACCTCGCTGGTGTTCGTGATCGTGGTGGCGGGCATGCAGCTGATCCCCCAGGACTACGACGAGGCGGCGCAGGTTTTCGGCGCCTCCTTCCGGCAGCGGCTGTGGCACGTGACACTCCCGCAGCTGAGGCCCAGCCTGCAGGTCGCGCTCATCCTGCGCACGATTCTTGCGTTGCAGGCCTTCGCCGTCGCACAGGCGCTGACCGGCCGCGACTTCCCGCTGCTGGTGGGGGAGACCTACCAGTGGTACGTGAACCTGCAGAACCCGCCGGTGGCCAGTGCGGCCGCGCTGGTGGTGCTGGCGCTTTCGCTGCTGACCGCGGTGCTGTACCTGCGGACCATGCGGCATCCCGACCGTCCCGACCGGGTGCGGGTGTCCCGCAGGACACAGGAGGCCCGATGATCGACGATTGCTTGCTGGTCATCGGGGCCGACCGGGTGCGGGTGTCCCGCAGGACACAGGAGGCCCGATGATCGACGATTGCTTGCTGGTCATCGGGGCCGACCGGGTGCGGGTGTCCCGCAGGACACAGGAGGCCCGATGACCGCGGACCTTCCCGAGATCGACCTGGCGCCGTTGCGGCGCCGTCGCCGCCGGGCCATCGCCGTGCAGGTGGCCTGCATCGTCATCACCGTGTTCATGGCGCTGCCGATCGTGCTGATCGGGCTGACCGCGGTTTCCTCGCCCGCCGCGTTGCTGGAGTTCCCGCGCGGGCTGATCCCGAGCGGCTTCTCCACCGACACGCTGCTCGCCTTCGTCGAGGCGACCGGCACCATTCCGGCGCTGGGCAACTCCCTGCTCGCCGGGGTGTACACGGTGGTGCTGTCCCTGGTCGTCGGCGCCCCCGCCGGTTACGCACTGGCCCGCCACACCTTCCGCGGCAAGGATTCCTACCAGCTATTCATGCTGCTGGCCCGTGCGCTGCCGATCGTGGTGCTGTCGGTGCCGCTGGCCACCCTGTTCCTCGGTTTCGGTGTCTACGACACGGTGTTCGCCGTCACGTTGTTGCACACCACACTGGCGATGCCGACCACCGTGCTGATCAGCGCGAGCGTGTTCGTGTCGGTGCCTACCGACGTAGAGGAGGCGGCACGGGTGTTCGGGTGCGGCCGCTTCGAGGCCGCCCGCCGCGTGGTGGTGCCCCTCGCGCTGCCCGGCCTCGCCGCGGCGGCCATCTTCACCTTCGTGCTGTCGTGGAACGAAATCCTCGGTGCCGCCGTGATCACCCTGGGCCACCGCACGCTGCCCGCCCAGGTGCTCGCTTCGCTCGGAGAGGCCCCGCAGGCGTACCGCTTCGCCGGTGGCTTCGCGCTGATCCTGCCCGCGCTGGTGTTCATCTTCGTGATGCGCCGGTACCTGGTGAACATGTGGGGGACGACACTGCGATGAGCGAAGTGGTGCTGCACGAGCTCGTGAAGACCTATCCGGGCGGAGGCAAGCGGGCCACGGACGGGGTGTCGCTGCACATCCCGGACGGTGAGTTCATGGTGCTGCTCGGGCCTTCGGGCTGCGGCAAGACCACGCTGCTGCGGATGCTGGCGGGCCTGGAACTGCCCGACGCCGGGCAGGTGGTGATCGGCGGGCGTGACGTCACTTACCTCGAACCCCGCCGCCGGAACCTGTCCATGGTGTTCCAGTCGTACGCGGTTTTCCCGCACAAACGTGTTTTCGACAACATCGGCTTCGGTCTCCGGATGCGTGGCGTCCCCGTCGGCGTTGTACGTCGTAAAGTGGAATGGGCAGCGGAACTGCTGGAGCTGACCCCCTACCTGGACCGGCTTCCGGCGAAGCTGTCCGGCGGCCAGCGGCAGCGGGTGGCGGTCGCCCGCGCGATCGTGGTCGACGCCGACGTGCTGCTGATGGACGAGCCGTTGTCCAATCTGGACGCCCTGTTGCGGTTGTCGTTCCGTGCCGAGCTGAAGAAGCTGGTCTCCGAACTCGGCACCACGACGATCTACGTGACGCACGACCAGGTCGAGGCGCTTTCGCTGGGAGACCGGGTCGCCGTCATGCGGGAGGGCCGGATCGTCCAGTGCGGCACCCCCGTCGAGGTCTACTCGCATCCGGCCGACGAGTTCGTCGGAGGCTTCCTCGGAAGCCCGCCGATGAACTTCCTGACCGGTTTGGCGGGTGGCGAAGGCGAAAGCCTCCATATCGACTTCGGCGGGCAGTCCCTGCCGCTCCCGCGGGCGTTGGCGAGCTACCGCGGGAAGGAACTCAAGCTCGGGATCCGTCCCGAGGCGATCGCCGTGGAACCCGGCCGGACGAGTCCGGACGGTGCCGTGGAGGTCGCCGTGGAGGTCTTCGAACCACTGGGCTCCTCGACCTTGCTCACCACGAAACTGTGCGGGCAGACGCTGAAGGTCAGCGCCTCCGCCGGTTTCCACGCGGACCCCGGCGAGCGGTTGTGGCTGCGGCTGCCGCCGGACCAGTGCCGCTGGTACGACCCCGAAACGCAGCTGGCCTTGGAGGCGAAGGAATGACGGTGGACGCCACAAGCACGACGGAGGGCGCCCCCGGCGATAGACGGCCGGTCCGCTACCCCGAGCCCGCGCTGGCCGCGCGTGCCGCACGGGTGTTGCGGGACAACGACACCGGAGCCGTCATCACCGCCGCACCGCGGCTCTATCCGCACATGTGGAGCTGGGACGCGGCTTTCATCTCCATCGGCCTGGCCCGCCTCGACGTGCAGCGCGCCATCTCGGAGCTGCAGACGCTGTTCCGCGCCCAGTGGCGCAACGGAATGGTGCCGCACATCGTGTTCACGGAGAACGACGCCTACTTCCCCGGCCCCGACCGGTGGGGTACCGAGGTGGCGCACGACGGGCCGCAACACGTGCGGACCTCCGGGATCTGCCAGCCGCCCGTGCACGCGATCGCGGTGCAGCGGGTGCTCGAGATCGGCCGCCGGTCCTCGGCCGCCGACCGGGCCGACGCCGAACGGTTCGCCCGCGACATCTGGCCTTCGCTCTACGCCTGGCACCGCTGGCTCGTCGAGTACCGCACGCCCGGTTCCAGCGGGCTCATCGCGATCGTGCACGGGTGGGAGTCCGGAATGGACAATTCCCCGCGCTGGGACGTGCCGTATGCGGCGGTGCAGCCGGGCGCCGGGCTGCCGCCGTACGTGCGCAAGGACGTCCGCATCGTCGGTGACCCCAGCGAACGGCCGAGCGACCGCGAGTACGACCGGTACCTGTGGCTGATCGAGGAGATGCGCCGGGCGGGCTACGACCAGCGCAAGATCGTCCGGAATTCGAGCTTCCTCGTCGGCGACGTGTTCGTCACCGCGCTGTTCGCGGTGGCCTGCGACGTGCTGGTCGAACTCGGCAAGGAGTTCGGGCAGGCGCCCGAGGAGATCGCCGACCTCCAGGAATGGGCGGACAACGCGCGAGCCGCGGTGGCGGGCAGCTGCCATTCCGTGTCCGGCATGGCGCGGGACCGGGACCTGCGGGCCAACCGCTGGCTCGACACGCAGACCGTCGCCGGGTTTTCGCCCCTGCTGTGCGGCGGGGCGCCGGACGAGGTGCAGCTGAAGCTGTTGTCCCTGCTGGACAGCGACCGCTGGTGCGGGCATCCGGAGCTCCTGGCGCCGGTGCCGCCGTCGGTTTCGCCGATGCGGCCCGGGTTCAACCCGCGGCAGTACTGGCGCGGACCGCAGTGGCCGGTGGTGGTGTGGCTGTTCAGCTGGGCGTTCGAACGGCGCGGCTGGCACGAGCGCGCCCGCAAGCTGCGCGACGGCGGGGTCAAACTGACCGAGGACGGTTCGTTCGGCGAGTACTACGAGCCGTTCACCGGGGAACCGCTCGGCAGCACCGACCAGTCGTGGACCGCCGCCGTGGTCCTGGACTGGCTCTGCTCGGACTGAACCTGCACTGGGACTGGGGCCGACCCTTGCCGTGAGGGGTCCCCTCATAGCCGAAACGGCCGTGAGGAGTCCCCTCACGGCCGTTTCCGGTGCGTGCAAAGCAGGTTCTAGCCGACTTCGGCTTCCAGGCTGAGTTCTTCGGCCTGCGGGCCCACCGCGGCCAGACGCTTCTTGCTGCGGCGGTTGCGCCGTTCGAGCCAGGTCGCCGCCGCGGTCAGCAGCAGGCACAGCGTGATGTAGATGGCCGCGACCACGATGGTGGACGGCACGATCGGGCGGCCGAACTGGCCCTGCGAGCCGATGTAGCGGGCGTAGTACAGCAGTTCGGGATAGGTGACCAGGAAGCCCAGCGCGGTGTCCTTCAGCAGCACCACCAGCTGGCTGATGATGGTCGGCAGCATCGACCGGATCGCCTGGGGGATCAGGACGAGCGTCATCACCTGGGTCTTGCGCATGCCCAGCGCGTACGCCGCCTCGCGCTGGCCCTTCGGCAGGGCGAGGATCCCGGCGCGGAACACCTCCGCCAGCACCGAGCCGTTGTACAGGGTCAGGCCCAGCACGACCGCGAGGAACGGGGTCATCGCGACGCCGGCCGCGGGCAGGCCGTAGTAGAACAGGAACATCAGGACCAGCAGCGGGATCGCGCGGAAGAACTCGACGATCGTCACCGAAACACCGCGGACCGCCTTGTGGTCGGACAACCGCCCGGCGGCGAACAGCGCACCGAAGAGCAGCGCCAGCACCGCGCCGACGGCGAACGCCCGCAGCGTCGCCAGCAACGCGTTGATCAGGTCCGTCTGCACCTGGACGTACTGCAGCCACTCCCACTTCCGGGCACTGAACTGCCCGGTGTCGTAGAAGCGGTACAGGACGTAGGCGATCAGCGCCACCACCGCCGCCGCGCCGATCACGGCGAACGCGCGGTAGCGCACGCGGGCCTTCGGACCCGGGATGTCGAACAGGACGTTGCTCATCGGGCCACGCTCCACCGCTTCTCGAGGCTCCGCTGGACCAGCGACAGGACCGCGACCAGGATGATGAAGCCGAGGGCGACCCACAGCAGGCCGATCAACTGGTTGTCGCCGCGTTCGGACAGGTACTGGCGGATCGCGCCGGCCTCGGCCACGGAGAACCCGGCGGCGATCGTGGTGTTCTTCAGCAGCGCGATGAGCATGCTCACCAGCGGCGGCACCACCGAGCGGATGGCCTGCGGCAGCACGACCTGGCCGAGCACCTGGGTGAAGCTCAGGCCCAGCGCGCGGGCGGCTTCGGCCTGACCGACCGGGACCGTGTTGATCCCGGAGCGGACGACCTCGCAGATGAACGCCGAGGTGTAGGCCGTCAGCGAGACCACCGCCGCGACGAAGTAGCTCAGGTCGAGGATCTGAAGCAGCGGGTAGGCGAACACGAAGAACACGAACACCAGGGTCAGTGGCGTGTTGCGCACGATCGTCACGTACGTCGTCCCGATCACGCGGAACACCGGGACCGGGCTCACCCGCAGCATGGCCAGGAAGGTGCCGAAGATCAGGCTCGCCACGGCCGAAATGAGGAACAGTTTGATCGTGGTGAGGAAGAACGGACCGTAGAGGTCCAGGTTATCGAGCAGGACGTCCATCGTGCCTTCCCCGCGGCGGTTGTGGAGGAGGAGGGATTAAGGAGCGGCCGGTGGGCGCCGGATCGGGCGCCCACCGGCCTCACACGTGAATCAGTAGCGCTGGAGGGCGGGCGGGGTCGCGGGCGAGCCCGACTGGCCCAGGGTGGCGGCGTAGATCTTCTGCCACGTCCCGTCGTCGATCGCCTTCTGCAGCAGGTCGTCGATCTTGCCGCGCAGCGCCGCGTCGTCCTTGGCCAGGCCGACACCGTAGGGCTCGGTCGAGAACGGCTTGCCGACGACCTTCAGGTTGTCGCGGTCCTGCGAGGCGAAGCCCTTGAGGATCGCGTCGTCGGTGGTGACCGCGTCGACCTCCTTGGTGAGCAGCTTGTCCACGCACTGCGAGTACTTCTGGAACTCGACGATGTTGCCCGGCTCGGTCAGGCCCTGTTCCCGCACGCGCTGGATCGGGGTGGAACCGGTCGCCGAGCAGACCTTCTTGCCCTTGAGCGTGTCCTTGCCGGTGATGGAGTCGTCGCTCCTGCGCACCAGCAGGTCCTGGCCGGCCTGGAAGTACGGGCCGGCGAAGGAGACCAGCGCCTTGCGCTTGTCGTTGATGGTGTAGGTGCCGACGTAGTAGTCGACGTCACCGTTGGAGATCGCGGCCTCGCGAGCGCTGGAGTCCACGGTCTTGTAGGTGATCTTGCTTTCGTCGATGCCGAGCCCGGCCGCGATCATCTTCGCGATCTCGATGTCGAAACCGGCGTACTTGCCCGTGGTCGCGTCCTTCTGGCCCAGACCAGGCTGGTCGTCCTTGACCCCGATGGTCAGGCCGCCCTTGCTCTTGATCTTCGCGAAGGTCGGGGATCCGGCGACGTCCACGTTCTGCTGCACCGTGTAGGCGGGCAGCGCCGCGGCGGCGTTGTCCCCCGTCCCGCCCGAAGGCGAACCTTCCTTGCCGCAGGCGGTGAGCGTGAGCGCGCCGACCAGCAGCCCTGCCGCCAGGGTGCGGATTCTCATGCGAATGTTCCCTGCTTCCTATAGAGGCGGCGCCCGGCGCGCCGCGGAATCTCCCTAGTGGGTCAAGATCTTGCCGAGGAAGTCCTTGGCACGGTCGGACTTCGGCTTGGTGAAGAACTCGTCCGGCGTGGCGTCCTCGACGATCTCGCCGTCCGCCATGAACACCACGCGGTGCGCGGCGCGTCGGGCGAAGCCCATTTCATGCGTGACCACGAGCATCGTCATGCCCTCGGCGGCCAGCCCCGTCATGGTGTCCAGTACCTCCTGCACCATTTCCGGGTCCAGCGCGGAGGTGGGCTCGTCGAACAGCATCACCTTCGGCTTCATCGCCAGTGCGCGGGCGATCGCCGCGCGCTGCTGCTGCCCGCCGGACAGCTGCGCCGGGTACTTGCCGGACTGGCTCGCGATGCCCACCCGCTCCAGCAGGTCCATCGCGGTCTTGCGGGCCTCGGCGGCGGCGATCTTGCGCACCTTGACCGGGGCCAGCATCACGTTTTCCAGGATGGTCTTGTGGGCGAAGAGGTTGAACGACTGAAAGACCATCCCGACGTCCGCGCGCAGTGCCGCCAGTGCCTTGCCCTCGGCGGGCAGCGGGGCGCCGTCGACGGAGATCTCGCCCGAGTTGATCGGCTCCAGCCGGTTGATCGACCGGCACAGGGTGGACTTGCCGGAACCCGACGGGCCCAGCACCACGACGACCTGGCCGCGCGGGACCTCCAGGTTGATGTCCTTCAGCACGTGCAGATCGCCGAAGAACTTGTTCACGCCCGCAGCCCTGATCATGGGCGGCGCCGACGTCGTTGCGCTCATCGAACCTCCATTACCGCGCTTATCCGGCGATCTAACACCGAAGCGTCGGCCGACGCTCACAAAATTGATGAAAACCTGATCAACCGCAACCCAGGTGTCATCTCGGGCACGGTGCGCCAAGTACCTTAGTCACTCTCGGTTGCGCTTCCGGGAAGGGCCCCGGGCAGGGTGGCAACCTGGTGGCAACGGCAGTAGCATTCGAAGTATGAAACTGAGTGTCAGTCTCGGTGAGGAGGACGTCGCCTTCCTCGACGAATACGCCGCACGCACGAAGGCCGGATCGCGCTCGGCGGTGCTGCACCGGGCCATCGAACTGCTCCGTGCCTCACAGTTGGAGGATGCCTACCAGGCGGCCTGGGAGGAGTGGGCCGCGGCGGAGGCCGAGGACTGGGAGACTACCGTCGGTGACGGCGTGGCGGCACGCTGATGCGCCGTGGCGAGATCCGGCTGGTCGACCTCGAGCCGGTGCGCGGCACCGAGGCGAACAAGACCCGCCCGGCGGTGATCGTCAGCAACGACGGGGCCAACGCGGTGGCCGCCCGCCTGGGCCGCGGGGTGGTCACGGTGGTTCCGGTCACCTCGAACGTCAACCGCGTGTACCCGTTCCAGGTCCTGCTGCCCGCGGCGGACTGCGGCCTCAAGACCGACTCCAAGGCGCAGGCCGAGCAGGTGCGCTCGGTGTCGGTGGAGCGCATCGGCCGCCGGACCGGCCGCGTGCCCCCCGCGGTGCTGGCGAAGATCGACCAGGCGCTGCGTCTTCATCTGGGCTTGTGAGGTCCCGGCGGCACCGGGTTTACCCTGGTAGCCGATGAACACGGCAGAGTCTGTCAAGACGTATCAGATCCGCACGTTCGGCTGTCAGATGAACGTGCACGACTCCGAGCGCCTCGCGGGACAACTGGAAGAAGCGGGCTACGTGCCGGCCGGGGAGAGCGCCACGCCCGATCTGGTCGTGTTCAACACCTGCGCGGTGCGGGAGAACGCGGACAACAAGCTGTACGGCACCCTCGGGCACCTGCGGCCGATGAAGGAGGCCAACCCCGCGATGCAGATCGCGGTCGGGGGCTGCCTGGCGCAGAAGGACCGCGGCCGGATCGTCCAGCGGGCGCCGTGGGTGGACGTGGTGTTCGGCACGCACAACCTCGGCTCGCTGCCGGTGCTGCTGGAGCGCGCCCGGCACAACGCCGAGGCCGAGGTCGAGATCCTCGAATCGCTCGAGACTTTCCCCTCCACCCTGCCCGCCCGCCGCGACTCGGCCTACTCCGGCTGGGTGTCCATCTCGGTCGGCTGCAACAACACCTGCACCTTCTGCATCGTCCCCTCCCTGCGGGGCAAGGAGCGGGACCGCCGGCCCGGCGAGATTCTCGCCGAGGTCCAGGCGCTGGTCGCCGAGGGCGTGCTCGAAGTGACCCTGCTGGGGCAGAACGTGAACTCCTACGGCCAGGAGTTCCGGGACCGGGCCGCCTTCTCCAAGCTGCTGCGGGCCTGCGGCCCGATCGACGGGCTGGAGCGGGTCCGGTTCACCTCGCCGCATCCGGCCGCCTTCACCGACGACGTGATCGACGCGATGGCCGAGACCCCCAACGTCTGCCACCAGCTGCACATGCCGCTGCAGTCCGGTTCGGACCGGATCCTCAGCGAGATGCGGCGGTCCTACCGCTCCGCCCGCTATCTGTCGATTTTGGACAAGGTGCGGGCGGCGATGCCGGACGCGGCCATCACCACCGACATCATCGTCGGCTTCCCGGGTGAGACCGAGGAGGATTTCGAGGCCACCCTCGAAGTGGTCCGTCAGGCCCGGTTCGCCAGCGCGTTCACCTTCCAGTACTCGAAGCGGCCCGGCACGCCGGCCGCCGAGATGCCGGGGCAGCTGCCCAAACAGGTCGTGCAGGAACGCTACGACCGCCTGGTGGAACTGCAGAACGAGATCTCCTGGCAGGAGAACAAGAAGCTTCTCGGCCGCACGGTCGAACTGCTGGTGGCCACCGGCGAAGGCCGCAAGGACGCCGAGACCCACCGGATGAGCGGGCGTGCCCGCGACGGCAGGCTGGTGCACTTCACGCCCAGCGGGCCCGCGGTCGACCGCGAGGTGCGGCCGGGCGACATCGTGCGGACCGTGGTCACCTACGCGGCCCCGCACCACCTCGTCGCCGACGGAGATCTCCTGTCGCACCGGCGGACCCGGGCCGGCGACAACGTGGAAGCCGGGCTGCGGCCGAAGACGGACGGGGTCAGCCTCGGGCTGCCCTCGTTCGGGGCCCCGGTTGCGGCCCTACCGACAACAAGCGGGTGTGGAGCGTGAACGACGTGCCGAACGGGACGGAACTGGGCAAGCTGGGCGAGGACGTCGACCAGGTGGTCCGCAAGGCGGCGCGGACCGTGGAGCTGGGCAGGCGGGGCTTCGTGCTCTCGCTGCTGGTGTTCGCGCTGCTGATCGGCCAGCTGCTGCCGTGGGTGGGTCAGCACGCGGGCTGGCAGGTGCTGCTGGGCCAGGGCGGTCCCGTCCCGCAACTGTTCGCCGCCACCTCGACCGCGTTCGGGGTGTTCGCCTCGGTGCTGGCCCTGCTGACCCGCCGCTGGTGGCTGGCCTGGGTGTGCGCCATGGGCGGCTGGTTCGCCTCGGTGGACGGCCTGCTCGCGATCTGGTCGCAGCAGTCCTCCCACGCGAACAACACCGCGGGCAGCGGCCCCGGCATCGGGATGATCATCGCGCTGGTGGCGATGGTGTTCCTGGCCGGGAACTGGATGAAGACGGCTTGGTCCCGGACCTGAACTCCTGTTCGGGGAAGTCCGCGGCGAGCGTCCGGGCCAGGGCGCGGAACAGCCGGACCGAGGGATTCGGGTCGTGTGCCCGCGTGGCCAGCACGCTGTGGTCCCACGGCGCGTCGACCACCGGCACACAGACCGTTCCCGGCCACGGGTAGTAGCGCGCGAAGGAGCTCAGCGCCGAGCCCGCTCCCCGTCCGGCCGCCACACTCGTGAGCACGTCGTGCGCGGTGAGCGCGTGGTCCGGGCTGCGGTGCGGGGCTTCGCCGCCGCGGGCCTCCATGAAGTAGAGGTAGTCGGTGAACGGCCGGGGCGTGTGCGGCGGCACCGTCACGAACGGCAGGTCCAGCACATCGGCCAGGCGCAGTTCCCCGGCCGAAGCGTAGTCCGACCGCGCGGGGACCACGACGATCCGTTGTTCGCGGGTGAGCGGGTCGACGGCGACCCGCTCGTCGTCCACCGCGGGCCGGACGAAGGCCACGTCGACGCGGTGGGTCAGCAGCGCGGTGAGGTGCTCGGTGAAGGTGAGCTGTTCGAACACGAGCCGGACGTGCGGGCGGGCGCGGGCGAAGGCGCCGATGATCGCCGGGGTGAGCTCCGCCGAACCGTGCGCCATCACGCCGATCCGCAACGTGTCCCCGGCCGTCCCGGCCGTACCCGCCACGTCGTCCATCGCCGCGTTCACCGCGTCCAGCAGGCCGCGGGCGTGCTGGGCGAACCGTTCCCCGGCGGCGGTCAGCCGGACCGGCGCGCGGTGGAACAGGGTGGCGCCGACCTCCCGCTCGAGTTGCTGGATGTGCCCGGTCAGCGCGGAGGGGGACAGGAACAGCCGGGTCGCGGCCCGGCCGAAGTGCTGTTCTTCGGCCACCGCGAGAAACGAGGTCAGACGGCGCAGATCCATCGGTACCGACGATCGGTGGCCGGTCCTTCCGCGTCAAGCCCGTTCGGGAAAACCGAACACGGGAGGGCGGTGGACGGAGTGGGCGGTTACCTCGGAGTATGAGCATCATTGACGGTCATCGGGTGGACGGAGTGCGGCTGGGCTGGTTGCGGGCCGGCCTGCTGGTCGCCGCCGCGGGATGGGGAGCCAACCAGTTCTCGCCGCTGCTCGCCGCGTACCGGCGGCAGCTCGGGCTGTCCGCGGCCTCGGTCACCGGCCTGTTCGCGATCTACGTGTGCGGCCTGGTGCCGGGGCTGCTGCTGGGCGGCCCGGGCGCGGACCGGCTCGGGCGGCGCCGGATCGTGCTCGGCGCCGTCGCGTTGTCGGCCGTGTCCACTCTCGCGCTGATGGGCGATGCCCCGGTCCTGCTCGCACTGGGACGGCTGGGCTCCGGCGCCGCGATGGGGGCGGTGCTCGCGGCGGGCAGCGCGTGGGTCAAGGAACTGTCGCACCCGCCGTTCGACCCGGCCGCCGCACCCACCGCCGGGGCCCGGCGGGCGAGCCTCCTGCTCACGGCCGGGTTCGGGGTCAGCGGCCTGGTCGCCGCGTTCCTCGCCCAGTGGGCCCCGGCGCCGTTGTTCACCGCCTACCTGCCGCATCTCGGACTGGCCGTGGTGGCCCTCGTGTTCGCCGTGCCCCTGCCCGAGACCGCGCCCGCCCGCGCCGGAAACGGGGCCTCGGGAATCCGCGACCCCCGCTTCCGGCGGCTCGTGGCGCCGGTCGCGCCCTGGGTGTTCGCTGCACCCAGCATCGGGTTCGCCGTCCTGCCCGGCCTGGTCGCCGGGCATCTCAAGGGCTTCGAAACCGCCTACGCGGGGGTGGCCATCGCCATGGTGCTGGGGAGCGGACTGCTCATCCAGCCGTTCGGGCGGCGTCTCGCCGGACGGGGAGTGCTGACCGTGGCGGTCAGCGGGCTCGGCGCCATCGCCACCGGTCTGCTGCTGGGGGCGGCCGCGGCGGTGTCCGGGCAGCCCCTGGTCGCGCTCGCCGCGGACATCGTCCTCGGCGCCGGTTACGGGTTGTGCGTCACCTTCGGGCTCACCGAGGTCGGCAAGATCGCGCCGCCCGGCGGTCTCGCCCGGCTCACCGCGATCTTCTGGGCCCTGACCTACATCGGGTTCTGCGCACCGTACGTGTTCGCCCTGCTCGGCTCGGTGGCGTCGCCGCCGGTGGTCCTGACCGGGGCGGCGGGGCTGGCCGCGGCCACCGCGATCGCCGTGCCGCTCCGGCACCGGTAGCCTGCTGGGCGGAATGCGCAGCGTCGAAACGGTTCTCGCCCTCGTCGTGCTGGCCACCGTGGTGGCGGCCTTCGCCCAGCGTCTGCGCGTTCCAGCCCCGTCGCTGCTGGTGGTCGCCGGCGTGATCGCCGGAGTGCTGCCCATGGTGCCCGAAATCCGGGTGAGCCCGGATGTCGTCAGCCTTGTCGTGCTCCCGCCCCTGCTGTTCGCGGCGGGGGAGGAGCTGCCCTGGCGCGACCTGAAGGCGGTGTGGCGGCCGGTGACCGTGCTCGCGCTCGGGCTCGTGCTGGCCTCCGCGGCCGCGGTCGCCGCGGTCGCGGTGGCGCTCACCCCGCTGCCACTGGGCATGGCGTTCGTCCTCGGCGCGGTGCTCGCCAGCACCGACCCGGTCGCGGTCACCGCACTCGGCCGGAGGCTGTCGCTCCCGCCGCGGGTGCAGGCCCTCGTACAGGCCGAAAGCCTGTTCAATGACGCCACCAGCCTGCTGCTGTTCCGGGTCGCGGTGTCGGTGGGGGTGGCGGCTGGCGCGGTGTCGTGGGGGCGCACCGCGACCGAGTTCGGAATCCTGGTCGGGGGCGGGCTGCTCGCCGGAGCGCTCATCGCGGGTGGGGCGTACCTGGTGCGCAGGCACACCGAGGATCCGGTGCTGGAGACCGTGATCTCGCTGGTCACCCCGTACGCCGCCTATGTGGGGGCGGAAGCGCTGCACGGCTCGGGCGTGACGGCCGTCGTCGTCGCGGGCGTCCTCCTGGGCACCCAGGCGAGCAGGCTGACCACGGCCCGGATCCGGCTGCAACTGGGCGCGGTGTACGGCACCGTGGTGTTCCTGCTGGAAAGTGTGGTGTTCGGGCTGATCGGGCTGGAACTGCCCGGACTGGTGCGCAGCCTGTCCACCTCGACGAACTGGCCGGTGCAGGCCGTGCTGATCGCGCTGACCCTGGTGGTGGTCCGGCTGGCGTGGGTGTTCCCGCTTTCGGCCGCGCAGCAGCGGCGCCGCGGCGTGCGGCCGACCTGGCAGGTGCCCGCGGTGGTGTCGTGGGCGGGCGCGCGGGGCGTGGTGCCGCTCGCGGCGGCCCTGTCCATCCCGCTGGCCGCGCCCGCGCAGGACCGGGAACTGGTGCTGCTGCTCACCACCGCGGTCATCGTGCTCACCCTCGTGGTGCAGGGGTTCACCTTGGAACCACTGGTGCGCCGGACCGGGGTGGGGCTGGCCGCCGAACACGTCCACCGCGAGCATCTCGGTGCCCGGCTGCGGCTGGCGAAGGCGGGGCTGGCGCATCTCGACCGGCTCAGCGAGAGCGAAGCGGCCCCCGAGTTCCTGCTCGACCAGTTGCGCGACAGCTGGCAGGCGCGCATCCAGCGGATCAGGGAGAACGAGCCCGACGAAATGACCACGGCGTCGACCGCCGAGTCCTACCGCAGGTTGCGCCGCGAACTGCTGGCGGCTGAAGGGGCGGAGCTGAACCGGCTGTACCGGGCGGGAGAGATCAGCGACCACACCCGCCGGCGCATCCAGCGCATCCTGGACCTCGAACACGCCGGGCTCGGCGACGACTGATCGGGTTCACGCCCCCGGACGTCACTGTATTCTGTAGGCAGTCGACGTCGTGCGGAACGCGTCACCGGAACCACCGGCGTTCCCCGAACCCTCCTTGGAGTTGGAGCATGCCGCCCAGTGAGCTGCCGCGGGCCGTGACCGCACACCGGATCGACCGGCCGGTGCCCCTGCGCGAACGCGTCTACCAGGCCATGCAGGAGCTGATCATCTCCCGGCAGCTGGCCCCCGGGCAGCATCTGGTGGAAAGCGAGCTCGCCGAAATGCTCGGCGTGTCGCGTCAACCGGTGCGCGAAGCGTTGCAGCTGCTCAATTCCGAGGGCTGGGTCGATCTGCGCCCCGGGTACGGCGCCTTCGTCCACGCGCCCACCGGCACCGAGGTCGACCAGTTGCTCGCGGTGCGGTCCATCCTGGAAAGCGAATCGGCACGCCTCGCCGCCCAGCACGCGGGCGAGGACGGGGTGGCGCGGCTGCGCCGGATCTGTGCCGAAGGGGAGGCCGCGCTCGCCGCGGACGACATCGACGGAATGGTCGCGGCGAACGCGGAACTGCACCGTGCGGTCACCGAGCTGTCCGCGAACCAGGTACTGCTCGACTTCGTGCTCCAGGTCGATCGCCGGGTCCGCTGGTACTACACGCCGATCGCCCGCCAGCGCGGCCAGAAGTCCTGGCAGGAGCACGCGAAACTGATCGACGCCATCGAGCGCGGGGACGGCGGGAAGGCCGCTTCGATCATGCGCGAACACACCGAGCGCACCCGGCAGTCCTATCTGGCCGAACGCGAGGGCAAACCGGCCGAGGAACCGCCCGTGCCGATGCGCTCCCGCCGCCGCACCGCCCGCTGACCCGCTCCAGTACTTCCCGTGCAGGGTCCCTTCACGGTCGTATCGACTGTGAAGGGACCCTTCACGGCACCGGGCACCGGCACCAGTCGCTTCAGAGCAGGCCGGCAGCACGCGCCCAGCGGTACTTCGCGCCGAGGACCGCCACCGGTCGTTCCGTGGTGTACGGATAGGCGATGACCCGGTGTTCGAACAGGTACTCGCAGGCCTTCTCGACCTCGGTGTCCCCGGCCAGCGACGCGACCACCGGCTTGTCGATGCCCTTCGCCCTGGCCTCCTCCACCACCCGGGCGGTGAGCTCGGCGAAGACCATCGGCGGCGTCACGATCGTGTGCCAGTACCCGAGGATCAGCGCGTGGATGCGTGGATCCTCCAGTCCCAGCCGGATCGTCGCCTCATAGGTCGACGGCGGCTCGCCGCCGGTGATGTCGATCGGGTTGCCCGCCGCGCCGAAGGGCGGGATGAACCGCCGGAACGTCTCGTCCAGGTCGGGTGGAATGTCCATCAAGGACAGTCCGTTGTCGACGCAGGCGTCGGACAGCAGCACGCCCGAGCCGCCGGCCCCGGTGATGATCACCACGTTCTCGCCGCGCGGTGCCGGGAGCAGCGGAAGTGAACGGGCGTACTCGAGCATCTCGTTCAGGCCCGGCGCGCGGACGACCCCGGCCTGCCGCAGGATGTCGTCGTACACCTTGTCGTCGCCGGCCAGCGCCCCGGTGTGGGAGCCCGCGGCACGGGCGCCGAGCGCGGTCCGCCCTGCCTTGAGCACCACCACCGGCTTCTTCTTCGTCATGCGCTGCGCCGCCTCGACGAAGGCCCGGCCGTCCTTGAGGTCCTCCAGGTGCATCGCGACGCACCGGGTGTTGTCGTCCTGCTCGAAGAACGTGAGCAGATCGTCCTCGTCCACATCGGACTTGTTCCCCAGCCCGACGATCGCGGACACCCCCATCTTGGTGGTCCGGCTGAAGCCGAGGACGGCCATGCCGATCCCGCCGCTCTGCGAGGTCAGCGCCACCCCGCCCCGCACGCCGTAGGGGGTGCAGAAGGTCGCGCACAGGTTCTGCGGGGTGTAGTAGTAGCCGTAGATGTTCGGCCCCAGCAGGCGGATGCCGTACCGGCGCCCGATCCCGACGATCTCGTCCTGCAGGGCCTGGTTGCCGGTTTCGGCGAATCCGGACGGGATGAGCACCGCCGCGGGCACCCCCTTCTCCCCGCATTCGGTCAGCGCGGCGGGCACGAGCTTCGCGGGGACGGCGAACACCGCCACGTCCACTTCGCCCGGGATGTCACCGACCGACGGGTACGCCTTGCGGCCGAGTACCTCCTCCGCCTTTGGGTTGACCGGGTGGATTTCGCCCGCGTAACCGCCGTTGACCAGGTTCTTCAGCACCGAGTTGCCGATCTTGCCCTCGGTGTCGGAGGCGCCGATCACCGCGATCGAGCGCGGGTTCATCAGCCGGTTCATCACCCGCAGGATCTCCTCCCGCGGCGGCCGCACCGGTTCGCGCACCTCCCCGGTTTCCAGCAGGATCCGCACGTCGGCCGCGCAGGCCCCGCCCGCGGTGGCGAACACCGGGTTGAGGTCGAACTCTCGGATCTCCGGGAAGTCGGTGACCAGGCGCGACACCGCCCGGATCACCTCGGCGAGCGCGCCGGTGTCCACGGCCTCGCCGCCCCGCACCCCGCGCAGGACCTCGGCGGCCCGGATACCGTCCACCATGGACCTCGCCTCGTCCGTACCGACCGGGGCCAGCCGGAACGTCACGTCCTTGAGCACCTCGACGAGCACACCGCCGAGGCCGAAGGCGACCACCTTGCCGAAGGTCGGGTCCGTGGTCGCGCCGACGATCACCTCCCGCCCGCCGCCGAGCATCTGCTGCACCTGGACCCCGGTGATGGTGGCGGAGGGATCGTAGGCCCGCGCGGCGGCGATGATCGCCTCGAACGCCTCCCGCACGGCGGTTTCGCCCTGGACGCCCACCACCACGCCACCGGCCTCGGTCTTGTGCGGGATGTCCGGGGACACGATCTTGCAGGCGACCGGCCCGCCGATCTCCCCGGCCAGCCGCACCGCCTCCCCGGCCGTGGTGGCGAGTCCTTCCCGCGGCGTGGGGATGCCGTAGGCGTCGCAGATCCGTTTGCCTTCCGGGGCGGTGAGGGCGGCACGGCCCTGCACCCGCGCCGCGTCCAGGATCTCACGGACAGTGCCGGTGTCCATGCCGGTGTCCATCGCGCTAGATCACCCCGTTCTGCTTGAGGGCGGCGACCTTCTCGCTCGCCAGGCCGAGTTCGTTTCCGTAGATGTCCTCGTTGTGCTCGCCGAGCAGTGGGGAGCGTTCGATGTCGACGGGGGAGTCCGACAGTTTGATCGGGCAGCCGACGGTGGTGAACTCGCCGCGCTGCGGATGCGCCACCCGGACCACCATCTCGTTGGCGGCCAGCGAGTCGTCCTCGATGATCTCCCTGGTGGACAGGATGGGGCCGCAGGGAATGTTGTGCGCGGTGAGTTTTTCCAGCACCTCCCACTTGTCGTGGGCGATGCTCCACTCCTCGATCAGCTGGAACATCTTGTCCAGCTTGCCGAGGCGGGCCTCCGGGGTGCTCCATTCGGGATCGCCCGCCAGTTCCGGCCTGCCGATCAGCTCGGCGATCGGTGTCCAGCCGACGGGTTGCACGATGACGTAGATGTAGTCGTTCGGCCCGCCCGGCGCGCATTTCACCGCCCAGCCCGGCTGTCCGCCGCCGGAGGCGTTGCCCGAGCGGGGGACGGTGTCGCCGAACTCCTCGTTCGGGTATTCCTTCAGCGGGCCGTGTGCCAGGCGCTGCTGATCACGCAGTTTCACCCGGCACAGGTTCAGCACCGCGTGCTGCATCGCCACGCTGACCCGCTGGCCGCGGCCGGTGTGCTCCCGCTGGTAGAGCGCGGCGAGGATGCCGGCCACGGTGTGGATGCCGGTGCCCGAGTCGCCGATCTGGGCCCCGGTGGCCAGCGGCGGGCCGTCCTCGAAACCCGTGGTGCTCATCGAACCGCCCATCGCCTGCGCGACCACTTCGTAGGCCTTGAAGTGGGTGTACGGGCCTTCGCCGAAACCCTTGATGGAGGCGAAGACCAGCCGGGGGTTGAGCTCCCGCAGCCGCTCCCACGGAAAGCCCATGCGGTCCAGCGCGCCGGGGCCGAAGTTCTCGGCGAGGACGTCGAACCGCGGCAGCAGTGCGGTGAAGATCCGCCTGCCCTCGCCGGTCTTCAGGTTCAGGGTGATGCTGCGCTTATTGCAGTTCAGCATCGTGAAGTAGAGACTGTCCACATCGGGCAGATCCCTGAGCTGCCCGCGGGTGATGTCCCCGCCGGGCGCCTCCAGCTTCACCACGTCGGCGCCGAGCCAGGCCAGGATCTGCGTGCAGGACGGTCCGGACTGGACGTGGGTCATGTCCAGGACGCGGACGCCTTCGAGTGCCTTTCCCATCGCTTGAGGGCCCCCTACTTGTACATGGTCTGGTTCATCGTTCCGGGCGCGTAGACATCCGGATCGACCCAGACGTTGATCAGGGAGGGTTTGCCGGATTCGCGGGCGCGTTCCAGCGCCGGCCGGATGCCGGCGGGGTCGCGGACCTCTTCGCCGTAGCCGCCGAGCATCTTCGCGAATTCGCTGTAGGGCACGTCGCCGAGCGTGTTGCCCACGCGGCCGCGTTGCGCGCCGTACTTCTGGGTCTGCCCGTAACGGATCTGGTTCATCGACGAGTTGTTGCCGACGACGCCGATGAAGGGCAGGTCGAACCGCACGAGCGTTTCGAAGTCCCAGCCGGTGAGGCTGAACGCGCCGTCGCCGAAGAGCGCGACGACCTCCTTGTCCGGGCGGGCGTACTTCGCGGCGAGCACGAACGGCACGCCGACGCCGAGGGTGCCCAGCGGTCCCGGGTCCATCCAGTGCCCGGGTGATTTCGGCTGGACCACCTGTCCGGAGAAGGTGACGATGTCGCCGCCGTCGCCGATGTAGATCGAGTCGGGGGTGAGGAATTCGTTGATCTCGTGCACCAGGCGGTACGGGTCGATCGGGTTGGCGTCGGAATGCCGGCGTGGCAGCCGCTCTTCGCAGGCCCGCGTCTCCACGGCCCGCAACTCGTCGAGCCATGCCTTGCGGGCGGTGGCGCCGTTGTCCACGCGACCGGAGGCTGCTTGGGTCACCGAGGACAGGATGAGCCCGGCGTCGCCCACGATCCCGAGGTCGATGTCCCGGTTCTTGCCCACCGTGCGGTAGTCGAGGTCGATCTGCACGACGGTGGCGTCGGCAGGCAGACGGCGCCCGTACCCCATCCGGAAGTCGAACGGGGTGCCGACGATGATGATCAGATCGGCGTTGGCGAAGGCGTAACGGCGCGCCAGGTGCAGGTGGTGCGGGTCGCCCGGCGGCAGCGTGCCGCGCCCCGAACCGTTCATGAAGGCGGGCACGGTGAGTTCTCGGACGAACTCGACGGCCGCGTCGGTGGCCCGGCAGGTCCACACCTGGCTGCCCAGCAGCACGCAGGGTTTGCGCGCGTGGACCAGCAGGTCGGCCAGGCGCTCGATCGTCTCCGGGTCTCCCGCGCTGCGCGTGGAGGCGCGGTAGGCACCGGGCCGGGGAATGCGGGCCCCGTCCAGCGGCACCTTCGCGTCGAGTACGTCGCGGGGGATCTCCAGGAACGACGGGCCCGGCGCGCCGTGGAAGCATTCGCGGAAGGCCATCGAGACCAGGTCGGCCGCGCGCTCCGTGGCGGGCACGGTGGCGGCGAACTTCGTGATCGGGGACATCATGTCCACATGCGGCAGGTCCTGCAGGGAACCCATCTTGTGCTGGCTCAGCGCGCCCTGTCCGCCGATGAGCAGCATCGGGCTTTCCGCCCGTAGTGCGTTGGCCACGCCGGTGACCGCGTCCGTGGTGCCGGGACCGGCGGTCACCACGGCGCATCCCGGCCGTCCGGTGATGCGGGCGTAGCCGTCCGCGGCGTGGGCGGCCACCTGTTCGTGGCGGACGTCCACCACGTCGATGCCCTCGTCCACGCACCCGTCGTAGATGTCGATGATGTGGCCGCCGCAGAGGGTGAAGATCACGTCCACGCCCTCCGCCTTGAGGGCCTTCGCCACGAGATGGCCGCCGGAGATCAACCGGGGTTCGCCGTCGCCTGCCATGTGCGCCGTCATCTCCTCACTACCGAATACTGCATACTCGCCGATCACATACTGTATACACTTCTCGCCCGCACAACGCCACGCCCTTCCGTGTGTCAGCGTGGTTGAGCGGGGCCTGTTTGCTCCGAATCATTCGGAGCAAACAGGCCCCGCTGCACAACCGAGGTGGTCAGCGTTCGGCGACGGCCCGTTCCGCGGCCTGCATCCACTCGCGCCACTGCGCGGCCTGCTCGTCGGCCTGCTTCGCGCGGCGCTCGTCACCGGCGGCGCGGGCCTTGGCGGCCTGGGTCTCGAACTGCTGCACCCGCTCGCGGAACTGGGCCACGCGGGCCTGCGCCTCCGGGTCGGTGCGGCGCCACCGGCTGTCCTCGACCTCGCGGACGCGATCTGCGACCGCCTTGAGCCGGCCGTCCAGTTCGCGGATGCGCTCGCGGGGGACCTTGCCGATCTCGTCCCACTGCTCCTGGATGCGGCGCAGCTGGGCCTTGGCCGCGTCGAGGTTGGCCGCCGGGTCGATCTTCTCCGCCTCGGCGAGCAGTTCCTCCTTACGGGCGGCATTGCCCGCGAACTCCGCATCCCGCTCCGAGAACACCGCCGACCGCCGCGCGAAGAACTTGTCCTGCGCGGTGCGGAACCGCTGCCACAGCGCGTCGTCGGTCTCCTTCGGCGCGCGGCCCGCGGCCTTCCACTCGGCCATCAGCTCCTTGTAGCGGCCGGCCGTTGCGCCCCATTCGTCGGAGTCGACCAGCTGCTCCGCCTCGGCGATCAGCTCTTCCTTGCGGGACTTCGCCGCGGCACGCTGCTTGTCCAGCTCGGCGAAGTGCGAGCCACGCCGCCGGTTGAACGCCTCCCGGGCCTTCGAGAACCGCTTCCACAGGTCGTCGTCGGTCTTGCGGTCGACGCCCTTGATCGTCTTCCACTCCTCGAGGATGGTGCGCAGCCGGTCGCCCGCCGCCTTCCACTGGGTGGATTCCGCCGCGATCCGCTCGGCCTCCTCGGCCAGCGCCTGCTTGCGCGCGATCGCGGCCGCACGGGCCTCCTCGCGCTCGGCGCGGGCACTGGCGAGCGCGCTTTCCGCGTGCGCCACGATCTGGTCGAGGCGGGCGGCCAGCGCGGCGAGGTCGCCGACGACGGCGGCCTCGGCCAGCCCGTCCCGCAGCTGGGTGGCGGTGGTCAGTGCGTGCTTCGGGTCGCCGGCGCCCGAGCTGAGCCTGGTCTCCAGCAACTCGACCTCGGTACGCAGATCGTCGAAGCGCCGCGCGTAGTGCAGCAGCCCTTCCTCGGGGCTGCCTGCCTGCCAGACGCCCACGGTGCGCTCACCACCGTCCGCGGTGCGCACGTAGACGTTGCCCTCGGCGTCCACCCGGCCCCACCGGGACGGGTGCGGCTCGGCCGGGGGGACCGGCCGGGCCTCCTGGCCGGCCGGGGCGTGCGCGGGTGGCATCTTGCTCGGTGCCGGGGTGCCGGTCTCTGTCTCGTCGGCCATCGCAGGCTCCTTATCGCCTGTTGGCCCACCCCGGGTGGGGCGGGCGCCCCACCGGGGGTGGGGCCGGGTCGTGCGGGTGTCGAACGGGTGGGGCGCGCTTTTCGACCCCTCGCCGCATTCAAGCAGTTCAGCGTGGCTTGTGGTACTCGGTGGGGTGGTCGGAGCGGGTGATTCTACTGTGGCGGGCTGTGGGAACGGTGTGATCACGGTCTTCGCATGGTCCCCGGGTAGCCTCGATCGGTGTGATCACGCATGTCGCCGTGGTGCCGCAGGCGCCGTTGCTGGTGCCGCGGCTGTCCCCGGGAACCGAACCCGGCCTCGCCTCCCTCCGGGATGCCTGTCTGTCCGCCGTGCGCACGCTGGGCGCGCGCTGGGTCGCGGTCGGCCCGCACCCCGAGGATCTCACCGTTCCGCCCCGCTCGGCGGGCAGTTTCCGGGGGTACGGCGCGGACGTGCCGGTGCGCCTGTCCGCCGACGGCTCCGGCGAGGAGCCGGAGTCGGGCCTGCCGCTTCCGGCGCTGGTCGCGGGGTGGCTGCGGGAGCAGACCGGGGCCGAGTCGGTCGCGGTGAGGCTGCTCGGTGACGCCACGGAGCCGGCGGGGTGCGCGCGGGTCGGTGAGGACCTCGACGAGGACGGCCCGTCCGCACTACTCGTGCTCGGCGACGGCTCGAACCGGCACGGGGCGGGTGCGCCGGGGAGCGCCGACGAACGGGCGGCGGGTTTCGACGACTCGGTCGCCAAGGCGCTGGCCAAGGCCGACGCCGAGGCGCTGTTAGCACTCGATCCGGGACTCGCGGCGGAGCTGGGGGCGAGCGGGCGTGCCGCGTGGCAGGTCCTGGCCGGGCTCGGCGACGGATGGCGGGCGGAACTGCTGTACTCGGCGGCGCCCTTCGGTGTCGCCTACCACGTCGCGGTGTGGGAGCGCGGGTGAAGCCGGTCGCCGTGGTGGGGCCGACCGCCACCGGGAAGTCCGATCTCGCCGTCACACTGGCCCTCGAACTCGGCGGCGAGGTGATCAACGCCGACGCGATGCAGCTCTACCGGGGCATGGACATCGGTACCGCCAAGATCACGGTTCCGGAGCGGCGCGGTGTCCCGCACCACCTGCTGGACGTGCTGGACGTGACCGAGACGGCCTCGGTCGCGGCCTACCAGCGCGATGCCCGCGCGATCGTCGAGCGCCTGCTGGCCGAGGGGAAGGTGCCGGTGCTGGTGGGGGGTTCCGGCCTCTACGTCCAGGCCGTGCTCGACGACCTGCGGTTCCCCGGCACCGACCCCCAGGTGCGGGCCCGGTTGGAGGCCGAGGCGGCCCAGGCCGGTCCCGGACCACTGCACGAGCGGCTGTGCCTGCTGGATCCGGTGGCGGCCGCCGCGATCCTGCCCTCCAACACGCGCCGGATCGTGCGGGCACTGGAGGTCATCGAGATCACCGGACGCCCGTTCTCGGCGAACATGCCGAAACCCGGTCCGGCGCGGTACGGCACGGTGCTGGTCGGGATCGACCGTCCCGCCGAGGCACTCGACGAGCGGGTCGACCTGCGAGTGGACCGCATGTTCGAGGCCGGTCTGGTCGACGAGGTGCGTGCGCTGGCCGCCCGTGGGCTGCGCGAGGGCAAGACGGCGTCGCGGGCGCTGGGCTACCAGCAGGTGCTCGCCGCGCTCGACTCCGGCGGTGACGCCGCCGGCTTCGCGGCCGCCGCGGCCGCCACGAAACAGGCCACCCGGCGATTCGTGCGCAGGCAACGATCCTGGTTCCGCCGGGACGGGCGGATCCACTGGTTCCGCGGAGATGATCAGGATGTGGCCGCGCGGGTGCTTTCCGTGGTCGCCCAGTAGTCTGAGCGCGTGGCAATCGAGTTCCTCAAAGGGCATGGCACACAGAACGACTTCGTGCTGCTGCCCGATCCGTCCGGTCGTCTCGAACTGACGCCGGGTCGAGTCGCCGCCCTGTGCGACCGGCAGCGCGGGCTCGGTGCCGATGGTGTGCTGCGCGTCGCCCGCGCCGAGGCGCTGGGCCTGCCGTCCGCGGGCGAGTGGTTCATGGACTACCGCAACGCGGACGGGTCCGTCGCGGAGATGTGCGGCAACGGGATGCGCGTGTTCGCGCGGTACCTGGTGGACGCCGGACTGGTGGACGGCCGGGAGTTCGTGGTCGGCAGCCGCGCCGGGGACCGCCCCGTCGTGGTGCACCCGGACGGTTCGGTGACCGTCGAGATGGGGCCCGCCGCGATCACCGGCGCTTCGGTGTCGATCGTGGACGGACGGCACTTCTCCGGAGTGGCCGTGAACGTGGGCAACCCGCATCTGGTGTCCATAGTGGACGAAGACGTGCGCGAACTCGATCTGGCCCTCCCGCCGCGCTACGACCGGGACTTCTTCCCGGAGGGCGTGAACCTGGAGTTCGTCAACCCGCTCGACGACGGCCTGCTGCGGATGCGGGTGTACGAACGCGGCGTGGGGGAGACCCGGTCCTGCGGTACCGGCACGGTCGCCGCGGTGGCCGCGGCGCTGCACCAGGCCGGCACGGACACCGGGGAGTCCATTGTGGAGATTCCGGGAGGCCGGGTCACGGTCGCGTTGCGGCGCGGCCAGTCGACGCTCACCGGGCCCGCCGAGTTCGTCGCGCGCGGCGAACTGTACGAAGCCTGGTGGGACGCGCAGCAGTAGGTTCAGGAAGGGACCGGCTCCGCGGGCACGTCCCGCATCCGCCGCAGCGGCGACACGAGCAGTGCGGTCATCGGCACGACCAGCGCCGCGGACGCGACCCACAGCGTGCCCCGCACGCCCAGCGCTTCCCCGGCCACCCCGCCCAGGAGGCCGCCGAGGGGCATGGTGCCCCACACCACGAACCGGACGGTCGCGTTCATCCGGCCGAGCAGCCGGTCGGGGCAGATCGTCTGCCGGTAGCTGACCTGCGCGACGTTGTAGACGATGACGCCGTAGCTCATGATCGCGAGCCCGGCGGCCACCAGTGCGACGCGCGGGCCGGGGGCGGCCAGTGGCACGAGGCACTGCGCGGGCCAGGTGAACAGCGGGATCAGCCAGATCGAGCGGGCCTGGCCGAGGCGGCGGATCCAGAACCCCGCGGTCAGCGCCCCGGCCACCCCGCCCGCGCCCATCGAGGTCAGCAGGGCGCCGACGGCCGCCGAGCCCAGCCCCAGGTCACGGGTCAGGAACAGGATCTGCATCGAGGCGAACATGGTGTTCGCGAGGTTGGCCGTCGCGGTGCAGATCGTGATCGCGCGCAGGACCGGGTTGGTGAACACGAACTTGAGCCCCTGGGCGATGCTGGTGCGCAGCGGCGTGCCGTCGCGCGGTTCCGGGGCGGGTTCAGTGGCCTTGATCCGCAGGAGGAATAGGCCGGAGGCGACGAAGCCGAGTCCGGTGGCGAGCACCGCGTTGGCCGCCCCGAGCAACTGGGTGAGCGCACCGCCGAGCCCCGGTCCCACCACCCCCGCGGTGGACTGGCTGGCCTGCAGTTTCGTGTTGCCTTCGACCAGTTGGGCCCGTCCCACCAGCGAGGGCAGGTAGGACTGGTAGGACACGTCGAAGAACACCGTCGCGGCGCTGACCAGCAGGGCGACGACGATCAACTGCGCCAGGGTCAGCACCCCCGCCCACCAGGCGAGGGGCACGGTGGCCAGCAGGGCGGCGCGGGCGAAGTCGGCCCGCAGCATCAAGGGACGCCGCCGCATCCGGTCCACCCACACCCCGGCGGGCAGCCCGATGAGCAGGAAGGCCGCGTTCTCGGTGGCGGTGAGCAGGCCCATCTCGAACGGGGTGGCGGCCAGCACGGTGGCGGCGAGCAGGGGGATGACGGTCTGACCGACGTAGGTGCCGAGCTGACCGGCCGTGTCGCCCGCCCACAGCCGGCGGAAGTCGGGGTGGAACAGCAGGGAGTCGCGCCGCATGGCGGGTAGCCTGCCGCAAGTGATTGGAAATCGTCAATCACTTTTGCGGCCACTGCCGCTCGGGGCATCCCGCCCCGGCTTAGGCTGGTCGCGTGACGGAGCGGCGGAAGGCGACCGAGGCGGAGGCGAACGCGCTGGCCTCCGGAATACGGCTGCGCATCATCCGGTTGACCCATGCGGAGGCGCTGACGAACAAGGAACTCGCCGAGCGCCTGCACCGGGATCCCGCCACCACCCTCCACCACGTGCGAAAGCTCGTGGAAACGGGTTTTCTGGCGCCCCAGCAGCCCCGCCGGGGCAACCGGGGGGCCAAGGAGATCCCCTACCTCTCCACCGGGCTCTCCTGGCAGCTCGACGGCATGGGGGAGGAACTGGACGAAGCGATGCTCGAGGCCTACCTCGCGGAGATCACCGAGGTCCCGGCCGGCGGCCTGAAACAGACCCGGCTGGTGGTGCGGCTCTCGCCGGAGGAGCTCGAAGAGTTCACCACCAGGCTCGACGACCTGTTCGAGGAGTACGTGGCGAAGCCGCCCCGGGACGGCACCGAGGGCACCGCGATCTACCTCGCGACCTATCCGAGCCGGTAAAGAGTTCGGTTTCTCCCGCGAACCGTGGGACGATGGAAGGACGATGACAGAACTGACACACACATCGGCAAACACGGACTTTCGCGACGACCCCTCGGTCGGCGAGCTGGAACTCGAGGACCGCGTCTCGCTGCGGCGGGTCGCGGGACTGTCCACCGAACTGGCGGACGTCACCGAGGTCGAATACCGGCAGCTCCGGCTCGAACGCGTGGTGCTGGTCGGCGTGTGGACCGAAGGCACCGCGGCGCAGTCCGAGGCCTCGCTCGCCGAGCTGGCGCGCCTGGCCGAGACCGCCGGTTCCGAGGTGCTGGAGGGCCTCGTCCAGCGGCGGGACCGGCCCGACCCGGCCACCTACATCGGCTCGGGCAAGGTCCGGGAGCTGGCCGACATCGTGATCTCCACCGGCGCCGACACGGTGATCTGCGACGGTGAGCTTTCGCCCGGCCAGCTGCGCCAGCTGGAGGCGAAGCTCAAGGTCAAGGTGATCGACCGGACGGCGCTGATCCTGGACATCTTCGCCCAGCACGCGCGCTCCAAGGAGGGCAAGGCGCAGGTCGAGCTGGCCCAGCTGCAGTACCTCATCCCGCGGCTGCGCGGCTGGGGCGAGACGCTGTCCCGGCAGGCCGGTGGCCGGGCGGGCGGCGCGAACGGCGGTGTGGGCCTGCGTGGTCCCGGTGAGACCAAGCTCGAGACCGACCGGCGGCGGATCAACAAGCGGGTGGCCAAGCTGCGCCGCGAGATCGCCGCGATGGACACCATCCGCGACACCAAGCGCGGCAGGCGGGTGGCCAACGAGGTGCCGAGCGTGGCCATCGTCGGCTACACCAACGCCGGTAAGTCGAGCCTGCTCAACGCGATCACCGGGGCCGGGGTGCTGGTGGAGAACGCGCTGTTCGCCACCCTGGACCCGACCACGCGGCGCGCCAGCACGCCCGACGGGCGGACGTACACGCTGACCGACACGGTCGGGTTCGTCCGGCACCTGCCCCACCAGCTGGTGGACGCGTTCCGGTCGACGCTCGACGAGGCCGCGGACGCCGATCTGCTGGTGCACGTCGTGGACGGCTCCGACCCCGCTCCCGAGGAGCAGGTGAACGCGGTGCACGAGGTGCTGGCGGAGATCAACCGGACCCGTTCGCAGCCGTTGCCGCCCGAGCTGATCGTGATCAACAAGGCGGACGCGGCCGACGAGCTGTCCCTGGTGCGGCTGCGGCATCTGCTGCCCGACGCGGTCGTGGTGTCCGCCCGCACCGGCGAGGGTGTGTCCGCGCTCCTCGAGCGGATCGCGGAGCGCCTGCCGCGGCCGGAGGTGACCGTGGAGGTGCTGGTCCCCTACACGCGCGGGGATCTGGTCGCCCGGACCCACGCCGACGGCGAGGTCCTGAGCGAGGAGCACCTGCCGGAGGGAACGCGCCTGTGCGCCCGGGTCCGGCCGGACCTGGCTTCCGCGCTGGACGCCTACGTCGTGCACGGCTCGCCCGCCTGACGTGGCGAGGCGGCACACGGCTCCAGGGAGCCCGGGGAAGCACCCGGGCTCCCTTTTCGTGCTCCTGGCCTGCCTGCTGACGGTGCTTTCGAACGCTCCCGCGGCGGCGGCCTCCGTGGGTTTCCGGGCGGCAGTGACATCCGCGGAACCGGTGCCGGTGTGCACGGTGACCGACCGGCGGATCACCGAACTGTCCGGTCTGGTCGCTGACGGACGCCAGTGGTACGCGATCAACGACGGCGGTTCGCGGGTGGAGGTGTTCGTGCTGGGGCGCGACTGCTCGGTCCAGCGGATGATCACCGCCCCCACCGATCCCTACGACGTGGAGGATCTCGCTCGGGCCGCCGACGGCACGCTGTGGCTGTCCGACACCGGTGACAACGACAAGAAACGGGACACGGTGGCCCTGCTGGCGGTGACCCCGCAGGGCCGGACCACCCTCTATCGGCTGACCTATCCGGATGGCCGGCACGACACCGAGGCCCTGCTGCTGGACGCCGGGGGAACGCCGTACCTGGTGACGAAGAACCCGTTCGGCGACACCGGGATCTACACCCCGGCGGGGCGGCTCACCAGTCCCGGTCCGACCCCGTTGACCCGCGCCGGTTCGCTGAGCTTCCACTCGACGGGCACCGTGGGCGGGCCGGTGGCGGGGTTCGGCTCGGTGCTCGTCACGGGCGGGGCGACCAGCGCGGACGGGAAGATGGTCGCGCTGCGCACCTACACCGACGCCTACCTCTACCCCGCACCGGACGGGGATGTGCTCGCCGCCCTGCGAAGGGAGCCGGTGCGGGTGCCGCTGCCGGACGAGCCGCAGGGGGAGGCGATCGCGTTCGAACCCGACGGGACCCTGCTGTCCGGCGGGGAGGGCGTCGGACAGCCGATTCGTGCGGTACCCGGCGCGGTCGCGCTGGCGGCGAACACGAGCACCGGCCCGGCTTCGCCCGCCGGGAACGGAGAAACGGCGACGACGGGGAAGTCTTCGGGGATGCGGACGATGCCGGGCCTGCTCCTCGCGGTGGCCCTGGCCAGCGCCCTGGTGTTCGGCGGGGGATGGATCAAGCGCCGTCTCGGCAGGTGACCGGCCCCCGCCCCGCCGAAGCACGCAGGGCGTGCCCGCTCCGGCGGGGGTGCGGGGCCGTGCCGTTCATGAGGAGGAGATCCCGCAGCCAGGGACCGCCACCCGCACCGCCGCGCAAAACACTTCGATACAGCTCTCAGAGACGGCGCAGGACTGCGACGACCTTGCCCAGGATGGTGGCGTCGTCACCCGGAATCGGCTCGTAGGCTTCGTTGTGCGGCAGCAGCCAGACGTGGCCGCCCTTGCGCTTGAAGGTCTTGACCGTGGCCTCGCCCTCGATCATCGCCGCCACGATCTCGCCGTTGTTGGCGGTCGGCTGCTGCCGGACCACCACCCAGTCGCCGTCGGTGATCGCGGCGTCGATCATCGAGTCGCCCGCGACCTTGAGCAGGAACACCTCGCCCTCGCCGACGATGTCCTTGGGCAGGGGGAAGACGTCTTCGACGGACTGCTCGGCCAGCACCGGGCCACCGGCGGCGATCCGGCCGACCACGGGCACGTAGGCGGGCTTGGGCATCTGCGCCTCGGTGCGGCCGATGCGCGCCGCCCGCTCGGCGTCGGCGGTGAGCACGCCGACCGCGCGGGGGCGGTTCGCGTCACGACGCAGGTAGCCCTTGCGCTGGAGGGTGCGCAACTGGTGCGAGACGGAGGAGGTGGAGGTGAGCCCGACGGCCTCGCCGATCTCCCGCACGCTGGGCGGGTAACCGAACCGGTCGACCCAGGCCCGGATGACCTCCAGTACCTGCTGCTGGCGCGGGCTGAGCCCCTCCTCGACGTCTTCGGGGTCGGGAAGCGGGTGCACGTTCCCGAAACGGCCGCCGGGCCGCGGGGGGATCTCGGCCGCTTCGTCGGTGTCTGTCATTGTGCTGCCTCCCAGTTCTCTGTCCGCACGGCACCCGGCGATCACCCCGCGACCGACCGATGCCACCGGCGCCGTAGCGGCGCCGGGACGGCGTCAGGACGGGCACCGGCTTCCGGACCGCGCGACCGGCGCGATTCGCCTTCTCCTGGTCACCCACGGTAGTCCAGGAGGCCGTGAACATCAAACAACTGTTCGAGCGACACGCCGGGTGGGGCTCGATTTCGGCGGGGCCGGGTGGTACACATTCGCTCTGAGGTTCGATAGAACTGGTGTTCGACCTGGCTCCCGCGGTGCTCGGTGCCGGACCAGGTCCCAGACCTGCGAGGAGGCCGGCGCGATGTCGGTGCTGCTGAATGGCGTCTCCGCTCTCGAACGAGTCACCGAAGGCCGGAAGGTCCTCCGCCCCGCGGGGGAGCCCGGGCGGCCCCCGACGAGGGCGCGGCTGGTGGCGGCCTGCGGCCGTCCGGTGGGTTCCGGTTGCGGGCCCAGGCCGGTCACCTGGCGGTGGCGATGGCTGCTCGCGCTCGCGCTGGTGGCCGCCCTGCTCGTCGCCGGGCTCAGCCTGTTCGCCGGCCGCGTGTCGGGCGCGGTGCCGGAGCGCACCGCGACCGTCACCGTGGGCGCCGGGGAAAACCTGTGGACGCTCGCCCACCGGTACGCGCCGGGGGCGGATCCGGATGCGGTGGTCGCCCGGATCCGCGAACTGAACCGCCTCGGCGGCGGCGCGGTCGTGGACGGCATGCCGCTGACCGTCCCCGTCGGGGGGAACTTCTCGGGTGCCGGGAACTGATCCGCGCTGGTCCGGCGGCTGCGGGCCGCCGGGGCGAGGAACGACACGTCCGACAAGGCCACCCCTCGCTTGCGCCCCGACTGCGCGCGTTCTAAGGTCCACCGCTATATGTAGTAGTTACATGGCTGTAGTTGGTCCACAAGTTGGGGTAGTCTGAAGCGAGTTGTCCACAGCTGCTCGGTACTTACCCACCGGCTGTCCACAAGTCGATCACCAGGTCGACGCCGTTTCCTTGACCGTTGCGTGGCGGGCTGAGCGGCGGTGGGTAGCCCCTGGGGGAGCCGTGCAACGGAACTGACGGAAGGGAAAGGTGATCGGCCGATGCGGTGCCCGTTCTGCCGCCATGCCGACTCCCGGGTCGTCGACTCTCGCGAGGTGGATGAGGGACAGGCGATCCGCCGCCGCAGGTCGTGTTCGGCGTGTGGCCGCCGGTTCACCACCTCCGAGACGATGGTGCTCGCCGTCGTGAAGCGTTCCGGGGTGACCGAGCAGTTCAGCAGGGACAAGGTGGTCCGGGGCGTGCGCCGGGCCTGCCAGGGCAGGCCGGTCGACGACGACGCCCTGCAGCAGCTCGCGCAGCGGGTGGAGGAAACCATCCGCTCCACGGGGGTCGCGGAGATCCCGAGCCACGAGGTCGGCCTGGCCATTCTCGGCCCGCTTCGCGAGCTCGACGAGGTCGCCTACCTCCGGTTCGCCAGTGTCTACCGGTCCTTCTCGTCCGTCGAGGACTTCGAGAAGGAGATTGCGGACCTGCGCAAGGCCATGGCGGATTCGGTACCGGAAGGCGAATGACCGCCTCCGGCAGGAGAGGGAGATCATGACGGAGACCGTGGCGACGGGCGGCAAAAGCGCGAAGAGGGGCAAGCGAGGCCTGAGCGTCGCCCGCGTGTTCACCACCGAGGGCGTGCACCCCTACGACGAGGTGGACTGGGAAAAGCGCGACGTCGTGATGACGAACTGGCGCGACGGCTCGATCAACTTCGAGCAGCGCGGTGTGGAGTTCCCCGACTTCTGGTCGGTCAACGCCACCAACATCGTCACGAGCAAGTACTTCCGGGGCGCGGTGGGCAGCCCCCAGCGTGAGCACAGCCTCAAGCAGCTCATCGACCGGGTCGTGAAGACCTACGTCAAGGCGGGCACCGAGAACGGCTACTTCGCCGGCGCCGCCGACGCCGAGATCTTCGAGCACGAGCTGACCTGGATGCTGCTGCACCAGGTGTTCAGCTTCAACTCGCCCGTGTGGTTCAACGTCGGCACGACCTCCCGGCAGCAGGTCAGCGCCTGCTTCATCCTGGCGGTCGACGACAACATGGAGTCGATTCTCAACTGGTACAAGGAAGAAGGGCTGATCTTCAAGGGCGGCTCGGGCGCGGGCCTGAACCTGTCCCGCATCCGCTCCTCCAAGGAACTGCTCTCCTCCGGCGGCACCGCCTCCGGCCCGGTGTCGTTCATGCGCGGCGCCGACGCCTCGGCGGGCACCATCAAATCCGGTGGTGCCACGCGCCGTGCCGCGAAGATGGTCGTGCTGGACGTCGACCACCCGGACATCGAGGAGTTCATCCAGACCAAGGCGCGCGAGGAAAAGAAGATCAGGGTCCTGCGCGACGCCGGGTTCGACATGGACCTGTCCGGCGCGGACATCAACTCCGTGCAGTACCAGAACGCGAACAACTCGGTGCGGGTCAGCGACGAGTTCATGCACGCGGTGGAAGACGACGGCGACTTCGGCCTGCGGGCCCGGCTCACCGGTGAGGAGATCGAGCGGGTCGGTGCGAAGAAGCTGTTCCGCTCGATGGCGCAGGCGGCGTGGGAATGCGCCGACCCGGGCCTGCAGTACGACGACACGATCAACGACTGGCACACCTGCCCGGAGTCGGGCCGCATCACCGCGTCGAACCCGTGCAGCGAGTACATGCACCTGGACAACTCCAGCTGCAACCTGGCCTCGCTGAACCTGCTGAAGTTCCTGTCCGACGACGGCACCTTCGACGCGCCGCTGTTCGTCAAGGCGGTCGAGTTCATCATCACCGCGATGGACATCTCGATCTGCTTCGCGGACTTCCCCACCGAGGCGATCGGCGACACCACGCGGAAGTTCCGCCAGTTGGGCATCGGCTACGCCAACCTGGGCGCGCTGCTGATGGCCACCGGCCACGCCTACGACTCCGACGGCGGGCGCGCGCTGGCCGCGGCGATCACCTCGCTGATGACCGGTACCTCCTACCGCCGGTCGGCCGAGCTGGCCGGCATCGTCGGCCCGTACGAGGGCTACGCCCGCAACGCCGAGGCGCACCAGCGCGTGATGCGCAAGCACTCGGCCGCCAACGACGCGATCCGCACCTACCACGCCAACGATGTGGCGGTGCGCGATCTGGCTACCCGGGAATGGCAGCGCGGCATCGAGGTCGGCACGAAGAACGGCTGGCGCAACGCGCAGGCCAGCGTGCTGGCCCCGACCGGCACCATCGGCTTCATGATGGACTGCGACACCACCGGTATCGAGCCGGACTTCTCGCTGGTGAAGTTCAAGAAGCTGGTCGGCGGCGGGTCCATGCAGATCGTCAACCAGACCGTGCCGCGGGCGCTGAAGGCGCTGGGCTACCAGGACGAGCAGATCGAGGCGATCGTCGAGTACATCGCCCAGCACGGCCACGTGGTGGACGCCCCGGGCCTGCGCCCCGAGCACTACGAGGTGTTCGACTGCGCGATCGGTGAGCGGTCCATCGCGCCGATGGGCCACGTGCGGATGATGGCCGCGGTGCAGCCGTTCATCTCGGGCGCGATTTCCAAGACGGTCAACATGCCCGAGTCGGCGACCGTCGAGGACGTCGAGGAGATCTACTTCCAGGGCTGGAAGCTGGGCCTGAAGGCGCTGGCGATCTACCGCGACAACTGCAAGGTCGGCCAGCCGCTGTCCTCGGCGAAGAAGGAAACGGCCGTGGCGGTGGCCGAACCGGAGAAGATCGTCGAGTACAAGCCGGTCCGCAAGCGCCTGCCGAAGAAGCGTCCGAGCCAGACCCTGTCGTTCACCGTCGGCGGTGCCGAGGGGTACCTGCACGCCGGTTCCTACCCGGACGACGGGCTCGGCGAGATCTTCGTCAAGCTCGGCAAGCAGGGATCGACCCTGGCCGGTGTGATGGACGCCTTCTCGATGTCGATCTCGGTGGGCCTGCAGTACGGCATCCCGCTCGAGTTCTACGTGTCGAAGTTCTCGAACCTGCGGTTCGAGCCGGCAGGCATGACCGACGACCCGGACATCCGCATCGCCACCAGCGTGCTGGACTACCTGTTCCGCCGCCTGGCGCTGGACTACCTGCCCTACGACAAGCGCGCGCAGCTCGGCATCTTCACCGCCGAGGAGCGCACCGCGCAGGTCGAGGCGGACTACGGCACGCCTGCCGCCGTCGAGCAGGAAAGCGTGGACCTGGAAGCCCTGCGCAGCACGGTGGAGTCGAACCAGTCCAAGGTGGACACCGAGTCCGCGCACAGCACCGCCGAGCTGATGGAACTGCACCTCGGCAAGGCCGCGGACGCGCCGCTGTGCATGACCTGCGGCACCAAGATGCGGCCGGCCGGTTCGTGCTACGTCTGCGAGGGCTGCGGCGCCACCTCCGGCTGCAGCTGATACATCGAATACCAGGTCGGGCGGGGTGTCGATGATCCAGTCGGCACCCCGCCCGACCTGGTGGCGGTCATCCTGCCGCGTTTGAAACGACCTCGCCGAAGCGCCCACGCCTTCAAACGGGAGTACGGCGTGGCCCCGGGCAGATACCGGCGTGCGACCGCAGTGCTGGGCGCGGAATAGCGAACTCCAGGCCTCACGCCCGGAACGTGCGGCGGTAGGCGTCCGGCGGGACGCCGATCGCGCGGTGGAAGTGGCGGCGCAGCGTGGTCGCCGTGCCCATGCCCGCCGCCGAAGCGATGGTTTCGATGCTGTCGTCGGTGGCTTCCAGTAGCTCCTGCGCACGCCGGATCCGCTGCGTCAGCAGCCACTGCAGTGGGGTGGTGCCGGTGATCGAGCGGAAGTGGCGGGTCAGGTGGCGCGAGCTCATGTTCGCCTGGCGGGCCAGATCCTCCACGGTGAGTGGCTGGTCCAGCCGCCGCATCACCCAGGGGAGCAGGTCGGCCAGGGGATGGCCGTCCTGGGCGGGCACCGGCGTGGTGACGAACTGGGCCTGGCCGCCGGCCCGGTGGGGCGGCACGACCAGGCGGCGGGCGACCACGTTGGCGACCGCCGAGCCCTGGTCGCGGCGGACCAGGTGCAGGCACAGGTCCATCGCCGCGGCCTTGCCCGCGGACGTGAGCACGCTGCCGTTGTCGACGTAGAGCACGTCCGGGTCGACCTTCACCCGCGGATAGCGCGCGGCGAGGTCGTCGGTGTGTGCCCAGTGCGTGGTCGCGCTCAGCCCGTCCAGCAGTCCGGCGGCGGCGAGGACGAACGCGCCCGTGCACAGGGAGACCACCCGCGCGCCCGACTCGTGGGCCGCGCGCACCGCCTCGACCAGTTCGGCGGGCGGGTCCTCGTCGACGTCCGCCAAGGCGGGGACGATCACGGTGTCGGCGTGCGCCAGCCGGTCGAGCCCGCAGTCCGGCTCCAGCAGGAACCGGCCGACCCGGACGGCGTCCGTGCCGCACACCGTGACGTCGTACCAGGGGCCGGGCAGGACGGCCGGGGCGGAGCCGAAGACCTCGTAGGCCAGGGACAGCTCGAAGTGCAGCATCCCCTCGGTGGCGGCGACCGCCACGGAACGCGGGAAGGAGCCCATGTCGGGAATTGTACGGGTCGTGTCGTTCCAGACACTGGGCGCCGAGGGCCCGCGGGTACAGGATTTCCGTGTGGATCACTTCGAACAGGTGGGAGCGGGTATGGGATCGGGTCGGACGGTGGCGGTGTTCGGGGCCTACGGGCACACCGGGCGTTTCGTGGTCGCGGAGTTGCGCGAGCGCGGATACGTCCCGCTGCCCTCGGGCCGTGACCGGGACAAGTTGCTGGCGCTGGCGCAGGCCCAGCCGGGGCTCGAGGTGCGGCAGGCGTCGGTCGACGACGCGGCCTCGCTCGACCGCGCGCTCGACGGTGCGGCCGCCGTGATCAACTGCGCCGGGCCCTTCGCCTCGACCGCCGCCCCGCTGATCGAGGCGGCGCTGCGTGCGGGCATCCCGTATGTCGACGTGGCGGCCGAGATCGAGGCGAACGTCGACACGTTCGCGGACTTCGCGGAGCGTGCCCGTGCCGCGGGCACGCTCGTGGTTCCGGCGATGGCCTTCTACGGCGGCCTCGGCGACCTGCTGGTCACCACCGCGATGGGCGACTGGACGGCGGCGGACGAGGCGCACATCGCCTATGGCCTGAGCAGTTGGCACCCCACCGCCGGGACGCTCGCTTCGGGCGTGGTCTCCGGGAAGCGACGGGGTGGGCGCCGGGTTCGCTACACGGGCGGGCGGCTGGAGTACCACGACGACGTCATGCCGACCCTGGAGTGGCCGTTCCCGGCCCCGCTCGGTCCCCAGAGCGTCATCGGAGAATTCACCATGGCCGACGTCGTCACCGTGCCCAGCCACCTGGCCATCCCCGAGGTGTGCACCTACATGACCGCCAAGGCGGCCGCGGACCTGTCCGCTCCGGATGCCTCGGCGCCGGCCGCGGTCGACGAGCGCGGCCGCTCCGCGCAGACCTTCGTCGTCGACGTCCTCGTCCGCTCCGAGGGCACGGAACGCCGCGTGGTGGCCTCCGGTCAGGACATCTACGCCATCAGCGCGCCGCTCGCCGTGGAGGCCGTCGACCGCATCCTGACCGGCCGGGCCAGGACGATCGGCGTCGCGTCCGCCGGCGCGGCCTTCGACGCCCCGGACTTCCTCCGCGCCCTGTCCCCGCACCTCTCGCTGCACGACCCGGTCGACACCCGCGGCTGACCGCGCCGTGAGGGGTCCCTTCACAGTCGTTACGACTGTGAAGGGCCCCTCATGGCAAGCGCTGGGGGCCCCTCACGGCACCGCGGTCTAGAACATTCCGTTCGGGACTTCCCGCGCTTGCGGGACGGGCTGCACCACGTCCCAGTGCTCGGCGATGCGGCCGTCGGCCAGCCGCCAGATGTCCGTCGGCGATGAACCGGAGGAACGCGTCCCGGCCCGAGGGGTTGCCGGGGCTGTGTTCGACGAAGACGAGTCGCGCGTTTCGTCCGGCGGCAGTCGTTTCGTTCATGCCGCCGACCTTGGCGGCCCAACCGCGGTTCGTCGATTACCTTGCTGGTAGTGGCTTTCGCGGGGGACGGCCGGAAGACTGTCGTTCGTGCGTGACGATCGTCCGGTCGGTGAGCTGCTGCGCGAATGGCGGCGGCGCCGCGAGCTCAGCCAGCTCGATCTTGCCCTGCAGGCGGAGGTTTCGGCGCGCCACATCAGTTTCGTCGAAACCGGCCGGACGATCCCCAGCCGGGCGATGGTCCTGCGTCTCGCCGAACACCTGGCGGTGCCGGTCCGGGAGCGCAACCGGCTGCTGGTCGCGGCCGGGCACGCGCCGGTCTACCGGGAGTGTCCGCTCGAGGATCCGGACCTGGCCAAGGCCCATGAGGCGGTGGAGCGGGTGCTGCGGGGCCACCCGATCCGGCGGAGATCGCGATGCCCATCCGGATCGAGCACCGCGGCCGCGAGCTGTGCCTGTTCAACACCGTGACGACCTAAACCGCCCGGATTCTGCGGGACCTGGCCGCAAGCCCAGAGTATTGAATCGGTCAGTCCAAAACCTGCTAGGGTGGCAGCATGCCGCGCCCGAGGAAGTTCGACGAGGACCAGGCCGTGGAGGCGGCCATGCGCACCTTCTGGGCCCAGGGCTACGAGGCCACTTCGACCCAGGATCTGTGTGAGGCCACCGGTCTGGGCCGCAGCAGCATCTACAACACCTTCGCGAGCAAGCACGACCTGTTCCGGCGGGCGCTGACGCGCTACGCGGAGCTCATGACCGGTGCGCACCTCACCGTGCTGCGCGACGAGAAGCGTCCGGCGCTGGACCGGGTCCGCGCGTGGCTCTCGATGGTCATCGACGGGGAGTTCGAGAACCGCCGAGACGGGCGGAGCGTGGGCTGCTTCGCGATCAACACGACGGTGGAGTTGGCCGGCCGGGACGAGGAGGCGGACCGGTTGCTGCGCCGGGATCTCGAACTGCGCCTCGACGCGTTGCGGTCGCTGGTTTCGGCCGGTCAGCGCGCTGGGGAGATCGCCCCCGATCGCGACCCCGATTCCCTCGCCCGCTTCCTCAATGCGATCGTCGCCGGGATCCGGGTTTCGGCGCAGAGCGGGGCTGATCGTGCGGCGCTGGAAGCCATCGCCGCCACCGGCATGGACGCGCTGACCCGCTGAGCATCGCCGTCCTGGGGACGTGTCCCCGCTTGCCCGTGTTTTGAACTGAACAATCCAAAACAGGAGGATTCCCTTGCCCCGCGCCGTGTACGTGCTCGCCCTGGGCATCTTCGCCGTGGTGTCCAGCGAATTCCTGGTCGCCGGGCTGATGCCGCAGCTCGCCGCCGGGCTGGCGGTCACCATCCCGCAGGTCGGTTACCTCATCACCGCTTTCGCGGCGGCCATGGCGCTCGGCGGGCCGGTACTCACCGTGCTGCTGCTGCGGGTGCGCCCCAAGGCGGCGCTGATGGTGCTGTTCGCGCTCTTCCTGGCGGGCAATGCGCTCGCCGCGGTTTCCGGCGGGTACCCGGCCATGCTCGTCGCGCGGGTGCTGACCGGGATGGCCGCGCAGGCGTTGTTCGGCGTCTCGATCTCACTGACCGCGCAACTCACCCGTCCCGAAGTACGAGGACGAGCGGTCTCCGTGATGCTCAACGGGCTGATGCTGGGCACGCTCCTCGGCCTGCCCCTGGCCACCGTGACCGGCGAGTGGTTCGGCTGGCGCGCCGCGTTCTGGGCCGTCTCCGCGCTCACCGTGGTCGCCGCACTGGCCACGGCCGCCGGGGTGCCGCGCATCGATCGGTTCACCGAGGGCGGCACCCTGCGGCAGGAACTCGCCGTCTTCCGCAGGCCGCGGCTGTGGCTGGCGCTGAGCACCAGCACCTTCGTCATCGGCGCCACCTTCTCGGCGTTCAGCTACTTCAACCCCATCCTCACCCGGGTCACCGGGTTCGAAGCGGGCGCGGTCCCCTTGCTGCTCGTCGCCTACGGGGCCGCCACGGTGGCAGGCAACGCCGTCGTGGGACGGCTGGCCGACCGGCGTCCGCTGGCCGTCCTGCTGTGCGGGCTTTCCCTGAACGCGATGTTCCTGGCCGGATTCGCGTTGCTGGCGCACTTGGCCGTGCCCGCCGTGGTGTGCCTGCTCGGCATCGGGCTGGCGGGGGTGACGTTGAATCCGGCGATGGTGACCCGCGTGCAGCGAGCCGGGAACGAGCGTCCCCTGGTCAACACCGTGCACAGCTCGTTCATCACGCTCGGGATCATCATCGGTTCGTCGGTGGGCGGTCTGGTGATCTCGGCGTTCGGGTTGCGCGCCACGCTGTGGTTCGGCGTGGTGCTCGCCCTCGCCGGGCTCGTCACGCTGGTGCCCGACCTGACTGTCACGACCGAAGCGGCTGCGCCGTCCGGCCTCCAGGGTGCATGTGGCGAAAGTGCCGGTCAAGCCGATGGTGGGCGGGTGTGACCAGCACTTTCAGGTTCTCGCGGAGAGACGTTCGCTGACGGCTACTGCGCGGGCGCTTCGACCGCCAGGGCGTCAAGATGGGTGGCGACCCGCTGGAGCAGTTCCATCAACACCTTGTACTGCTCTGGCGAGAGACACTCCGTCATCCGAACCCTCAGTGCCCCGGCCTGCTCGGAAACCCGCACACCGTGAGCTTGTTCAGGGACCTGAGAGATTCCAATGCGGCTTTCTAAGCCGCCATCGCGTACAGCACTTCGCGCAGGTCCCGGGCGTCGGCTCGGTCCTCGCGCCAGACGACGCGCAGGGCCAGTTCGGCGGGCGGCGGGCCGAGGGCGACGAGGGTGCCGTCGGCGAGGTCGCCCGTGACGGCGAACTCCGGCAGCAGAGCGATTCCGAGCCCCTGGGTGATCCAGGCGCGGATGGTGGAGACGCTGTCGAACTCGATCCGCTTGCCCGCCGGGCCGAGCAGCCGCTCGGCGGCCATGCGGAACGAGCAGCCGGGCGGCGTGACCAGCAGGGTTTCCGCGGAAAGTTCCCGTGGCGCAACGGAACCGGCATCCGCCAGCGGGTGACCCGGTTTGGCGACGAGGAACAGGCGTACCGCTCCGACGTCCACAAAGGACAGCTCGGGACCAGGCGTGAAGCCCAGCGCACCCAGGGTGTCCCCGGTGTCCAGCAGCAGCCCGGCGTCGAGTTCACCGTCGGAGACCGCGCGCAGCAGCGGCGCACGCATCATCGACCGCACCGACAGGTCGAGATCCGGCCTGCGGTCACCGAGACGTCCGATGATCGCGGGCAGTCGCGTGGCGATCAGGGTTT
The DNA here is from genome assembly GCF_026802195.1 of Amycolatopsis cynarae. Classification (NCBI taxonomy): domain Bacteria; kingdom Bacillati; phylum Actinomycetota; class Actinomycetes; order Pseudonocardiales; family Pseudonocardiaceae; genus Amycolatopsis; species Amycolatopsis cynarae. The sequence goes on from NZ_CP113836.1 coordinate 1,321,644, forward strand.
CGAGCGTGCCGATCGTGACGCGGGGGCGGGCATCGGCGAGCAACCGCCGGATCGCCTCCGCGTGTTCCAGCAGCCGCCGCGCTTCGGGCAGCAGCACGCGCCCGTGCTCGCTCAGCACCATCCCGTTCGGTTTGCGCTCGAACAACTCCACCCCGAGGGAGTGTTCCAGCGTGCGGATCCGGTCGGACACCGTGGCGGGGGACAGGCCCAGCCGCTCGGCGGCGCCGGAGACCGTGCCGGTGGCGGCGACCGCGGTGAAGCCGCGAAGCTGGCGGAGTTCCACGCCCCCACCCTAAGGCGTGAGCATTCGGTTTTTCCGAACGTCGCATCCGGTTCCGTCCGTTGAGCGCGCACCGCCCCGGCCCGCACAGTCTGCGGCGTGACGATCTCCAAGACCACCGGGCGCGGCCACACCGGCCGCCTGCTCGGTGTTTCCCTGGCCTACTTCCTCGTTCTGCTGGACACCACCGTCCTCACCGTCGCCCTGCCGTCGCTGGGCGGTTCGCTGGCCGCACGGCAATGGGTGGTCAACGGCTACACCGTGGCCTTCGCGGCCTTCCTGCTCGGCGGAGGCGCACTGGCCGACCGGTTCGGCGCGCTGCGCGTGTTCCGGTCGGGCGTTGCCGGGTTCGGCCTGCTGTCCCTGCTCTCGGCGGCCGCCCCGAACCTGACGGTGCTGGTGGTGCTGCGCCTGCTGCTCGGTGTGGCCGGTGCGGCCTGCCTGCCCAGTTCGCTGGCCCTGATCGGCGCCCTCTACCCCGAACCCGCGCGGCGGGCCAAGGCGCTCGGCGCCTGGGCGGCGATCACCGGTGTCGCGCTCGCCGCGGGGCCGCTGGCGGGTGGTGCGCTGGTCGCCCTCGGCGGCTGGCGCGCGGTGTTCCTGGTCAACGTGCCGCTCGCGGCGGCGGGGCTCGCCCTCGCGCGCGGGATCCCCAGTGCCGAGGGAGAGCGTGCCCTCGACTGGCCCGCCCAGTTCGCCGTGTGCCTGTTCCTCGGTCTGCTCACCGACGCCATCATCGACCGGCGGATCGTCTCGGCCGTGGCCGCGGCCGTCGTGTTCGCCGTGTTCGTGATCCGGGAGCGAAGGAGCAGGACGGCCACCGTGCCTCCTGAACTGATCCGGGTGCCCGGGGTGGCGACCGGCCTGGCCTCGGGCGCGGCGATCAACTTCGTGCTCTCGGGCACGTTGTTCGTGGTGACGCTGGCCCTGCAGGACGGACGGCACCTCACCGCTGTCCAGACCGGGCTGGCGTTCCTGCCGCTGACCCTGCCCACGGCCTTCAACCCGCTGATCACCAGCCGGATCGTGGCGGCCCGCGGGCCGCGGCTGCCGGTCCTGTGCGGGCTGCTCCTGCTCACCGCCGGAGCCGGGCTCCTCGCGGCCACCGCTCCAGCGCCCTACCCGGTGCTCGCGCTCGGCCTGGCGCTTCTCGGGTTCGGGGTCTCCTTCTCCCTGCCCGCACTGGTCACCGCGGTCGTCTCGGGCGCACCCGACGGGTATGCCGGAACGGCGGGCGGACTGCTGAACGCGGTCCGGCAGATGGGTGCCACGGTCGGGGTCGCGGTGATGGGCACCGGGATCGGCGCCGGGGGGTACGGCCCGGCGTTCGTGACCGCCGCCGCGGTGTGCGGGGCGGCCACGCTCGCCTGCGCCGCCGTCATGCGCTGAGGCGCTCCCAGAGGAACTCGAACAGCAGCGCCCACTTCCGCGCGAGCTGCTCGTTGTCCGCGGCGCCGCCGTGCCCGCCTTCGATGTTCTCGTAGTAGCGGACGTCGTGCCCCTGTTCCAGCATCTTCGCGACCATCTTGCGCGCGTGCGCCGGGTGCACCCGGTCGTCGCGGGTGGAGGTCATGAACAGGGTGGGCGGATACTTCCCTCCACTGTGGACGTTCTGGTACGGCGAGTACCGGCGGATGAAGTCCCATTCGATCGGGTCGTCGGGGTCGCCGTATTCCGCCATCCAGGAGGCGCCCGCCAGCAGCAGGTGGTAGCGGCGCATGTCCAGCAGCGGGACCTGGCACACGATCGCGCCGAACAGTTCGGGGTAGCGGGTGAGCATGACGCCCATCAGCAGCCCGCCGTTGCTGCCGCCCTGGATGCCGAGCCGGTCGGCCGTGGTGATGCCGCGGTCGACGAGGTCGGCGGCCACCGCGGCGAAGTCCTCGTAGACGCGGTAGCGGTTCTCCTTGATCGCCTGGGTGTGCCATCCGGGGCCGTACTCGCCGCCGCCCCGGATGTTCGCCAGCACGTAGGTGCCGCCGCGGGCCAGCCAGCCGCGCCCGGTCACGCCGCTGTAGCCGGGCAGGTTGGAGACCTCGAACCCGCCGTAGCCGGTGAGCAGGGCCGGCCCGCCCGCGGCGTGGGGCCGGACCACGAAGTACGGGATCTGCGTCCCGTCCGGGGAGGTGGCGAAGAACTGGTCCACCGTGATGTCCGCGGCGTCGAACCGGGCCGGGGAGGATTTCAGCGTTTCCACCTCCTCCCGGACGTGCCCGTACTTCAGCGTCGGCGGTTCGGTGAACCCGCTGGTGGAGAGCAGGTACTCGTCGCTGTGCTCCGGGTCGGTGCCGATGATCTCCGCGACGCCGAACTCCGAGGACCCGGCCAGCGGCTCCCGCCGCCAGCCCTCGCCGGGGGAGAGCACGTGCAACTCGCTGCGCACGTCGGACAGCGTGGACAGCAGCAGGTGGTTCCGTGTCCACACGTAGTCCTCGAGCGAGGTGTGCGCGTCCGGCTCGAACAGCACCGTCAGCTCGCGGGAACCGGCGAGGTAGTCGTCGAACCGGGCGGCGAGCAGGGTGCCCGCCGCGTACTCGCGGGCATTGACCTCCCACGGGGAGCGCAGCCGGATGAGCAGCCATTCCCGGTGCACCGACGTGTTCGCGTCCTCCGGTACCTCGATGCGCACCAGGCGCTCGGCCGTGCGCAGGTACTTCTCCACCCGGTAGAAGTCCAGTGACCGGCCGACGAAGTCCCGTTCGAAGCCCGGGGTCGGGTCGTGGTAGGCGAACACCGAGACGTCCTCGGGTTTGCCCTCGTAGACGGTCGTCGCGGCGGACAGCGGGGTGCCGCGGCGCCATTCCTTGATCACGCGGGGATAGCCCGACGTGGTCAGCGAGCCCTCGCCGAAGTCGGTTCCCACGTAGATCAGGTCCTCGTCGATCCACCCGACCCGGCTCTTGGCCTCCGGCAGCCGGTACCCGTCTTCGACGAAGGCCCGCCGGTCCAGGTCGAACTCCCGCACCACGCTGGCGTCCGCCCCGCCCCGGGACAGCTCCACCAGGCCGATCCGGTAGTCCGGCCGCAGTACCGCCGCGCCCTGCCAGACCCAGTTCTCGCCTTCGGCCTCGGCGAGCGCGTCCACGTCGAGCAGGATCTCCCACTCCGGCGCGTCCTTGCGGTACTCCTCCAGCGTGGTCCGCCGCCACAGCCCGCGGGGGTGCGCGGCGTCCTGCCAGAAGTTGTAGAAGTGGTCGCCGCGCCGCCGGATGTAGGGGATGCGGTCGTCGGCGTCGAGCACCTCGCGGATCCCGTCACGCAGCCGCGCGAACCGCTCACCGCTGGTGAGCTCGTCGAGGGTTTCGGCGTTGCGGGCCCGCACCCAGTCGAGCGCCGCGTCACCGGTCACGTCTTCCAGCCACTGGAACGGGTCTTCGTCAGCCATGGGACCAGTCTGCCAGTACTCGGGTGGGGTCAGCTCCAGTCGGGCGAGCGGCCGAGCAGGGCCAGGAACCGGTCGAGCTCCGGTGCGGCGGGGGAAAGCTCGACCACCGGGGCGAACGTGCCGCGTTCCCGCCGGAACTCCGGATCGGCGGGGATGCGCTCGGCGATGGCCAGCGCGGCCCGCACGGCCTCGGGGTCGGGATCGTAGGGCAGGTCGAGGCAGCGGGCGACGTCCCAGCCGTGGGCCACCGAGTCGACCAGGTGCATGCCTAGCGCGACGCGGCCGGGGAAGGTACCGAACTCGCGCACGGTCACAGGCCGGGTGAGCACCTCGTCGTCGTCGAAAGCGGCGAGAACGCCCTCCACGGATTCGGCGTAGCTGCGGTACGGGTCGTCGCCGAGTGCACCGCTGTCCCAATCGGGCGCCGAACCCTCGCGCAGGGCGGTGCCGAAGCCGCGGTTCTCACTCACCTGGTGGCGCAGGAGGTCACCCAGATCCCAGCCGTCGCACGGAGTGCGCCGGCCCAGGTCCGCCGGGCGCACGGTCGCCACGAGCTTGTCCAGGGTGTCCAGCGCGCGGCGGTCCAGTTCACGAATGTCCATACCGGAAAACCTAGGGCAGCGACCGGCACTGTTGAGGAGCCAAAAACCCGGAAATGTCGGTGGGCCAATCTAGGGTCGGTGCGTGGACATCCACATCGACCTCAAGGCGGGGCGCGGGCTGCGGGACGAGATCTACCGGCAGCTCCGCGCCGCGATCCTCGAAGAGCGGTTGCGGCCGGGTGAGGCCCTCCCGCCGACACGGGAACTGGCGCAGCGGCTTTCGGTGTCCCGCAACACGGTCAGCGCTGCTTACGACCGGCTGGGCGCGGAAGGGTTCCTCACGACGAAGACCGGTGCGGGCACCTTCGTCCGCCGCGGATCGGCGCGCCCGTCCCCGCCGTCCCCGTCCGGCATGGCGCTGAATCCCGTACCGGTCTGGGACGAGGTGCCCGAGCTTCCGCGGCGGTTCGCGGTGCACCCCGCCTACGACTTCCGTGCCGGTGCCCCCGACGTCACCCACTTCCCTTTCGACACATGGCGCCGCCTGGTCACCGAGCAGCTCCGCGGCAGTCGGGCCGAGGTGCTGACCTACGGCGACCCGCGGGGGCACGCCGGGTTGCGGGAGGCCATCGCCCGCCAGATCGGCCTCTCCCGCGACATCCGCGCCCGGCCCGAGGACGTGCTGGTCACGAACGGCTCGCAGCAGGCGATCGATCTCGCCGCCCGAGTCCTGCTGCAACCGGGGGACCGGGTCGCGGTGGAGGACCCGGGCTACCCGCCGCCGCGGCACCTGTTCACCACCCTGGGAGCACGCCCGGTCCCGGTACCGGTCGACGAGGAAGGGCTGCGGGTCGACGCGATTCCCGACGACTGCCGTCTGGTGTATGTGAGCCCCTCGCACCAGTTCCCGCTGGGCACCGCGATGTCCCTGGCGCGCAGGCTCGAGCTGATCGCCTGGGCCGACCGGCGGGACGCGGCGATCGTCGAGGACGACTACGACAGCGAGTTCCGCTACACGGGACGGCCGCTGGAGCCGTTGCACAGCCTGGACACCACCGGCCGGGTGCTCTACGTCGGTTCCTTTTCGAAGGTGCTGCTGCCCGCGCTCCGCCTCGGGTTCCTGGTGGCGCCACCGAACCTGCACAAGGCGCTGGGCAAGGCCAGGTCCCTGACGGACTGGCATGCCCCCACCGTCGAGCAGGCCGCGCTGGCGCGCTTCATGGAGGAGGGCGGCTTCACCCGCCACGTGCGGAAGATGCGCCGGGAGTACCAGGCGCGGCACGAGACGGTCAGCCGGATCGTGCGACGCGATTTCGCGGACCACCTGACCCTGGTGCCTTCGACGGCCGGCCTGCATCTGACTGCCCGCAGCCGGGTGCCGTCCCGTCCGATCGTGCAAGCGGCACGGCGGACGGGAGTGTGGCTGTACTCGCTCGGCGACTTCACCGCGAAGCGGGACGCACTGGCGGGCCTGGTCTTCGGTTTCGGAGCCATCCCGCTCGGGAAGATCGAGCCGGGGCTGGCCCGGCTGCGAGACGTCTTCGACGTCCAGGGCTAGAGCACGGTGTCGTGGGCGTGTTCGCCGAACTCGGCGGACCGCACGCGCGCCACCTGCTCGTACCTGCTGACCCGCTCGGTCCAGGCCGTGGTGACTCCGAAGGCCTTCGCGGTGAACCCGTTCGCGCTGATCGCCTCGCGCACCTCCTCCCGCTGATCCGGCGCGAGCACACGGAGCGGCGAGCCGATGGCCGTGGTGTGCGGCGGCACGAAGAACTCGTCCGGTACCTCGGTACCGGCGTGTACGAGCGCGCCGACCGCGACGCACGCGCCAGGGCCGAGCCGGGCGCCCTGCAGCACCGTCGCCTGAGCGGCGAGGTAGCAGCAGCGGCCGACGACCGCTCCCAGCACCGTGGTGTGCGGGCCGACGAACGCGTGGTCGCCGATCACCACGGGATGCGGGGGGTGGGTCACCGCGGTCGCGCGCAGCACGGCGTGTTCGGCCACCACGGCGGTGGTCCCGACCTCGATCCGCGCCCCTTCCGCGTCCAGGACCGCGCCGTACATCACCCGCGCGTGCGGGCCGACACGCACCGCACCCACGAGCGTGGCGTTCGGGGCCACATAGGCGGTGGGATCGATGCTGGGCATCGCGCCCCGGTGCTTGACCAGCATGATTCCAGGCTGACTCACCGCCGCCGCCGGGCGCTGGCGGAAATCGGACGTCACCTTCGCCCGGTTCACGACTTCCGCACCCGGCGCCCGCACCTTACCCTGATGTGAACCACATCACTCCCCGGAGGTGGCGGATGCGGATCGCGGACGTGTTGCGCAACAAGGGCACCGCTGTGGCCACGGTGCCTCCCGAGGCCACCGTGGCCGAACTGCTCGCCGGGCTCGCCGAGCACAACATCGGCGCCATGGTGGTGGTCGGCCCGGAGGGGGTGGCGGGCATCGTTTCCGAGCGCGACGTGGTGCGCAAGCTGCACGAACGCGGCGCCGAAGTGCTGTCCCGGCCCGTGTCGGAGATCATGACCCGGCTGGTCGCCACCTGCACACCCCGGGATTCCGTGGACGATCTGACGGTACTGATGACGCGCCGCCGCATCCGTCACGTCCCGGTCCTCGACGGCGCACGGCTGGCCGGGATCGTCAGCATCGGCGACGTGGTCAAGACCCGTATGGAGGAGCTGGAGACCAGCCAGGAGCAACTCCACGCCTACATCACCCGCGGCTAGAGCCTGTTTTGGCGGAACCCGACGATCGCGGTCACGTGAAGGTGCGATCCTTCGGGCGCTCCCAGCCGGTGATGAAGCGTTCGATGTCCGGCCAGATCCGTTCGCGGGCCTCGGTGCGGGGCACACCGGACATGAGCAGCGCGTCGTAGTCGGTGTTCTCGTGCCGGACCGAGGCGATCACGGCCAGCCGTACGGCGTTCTCGTCCACGGCGCGGCCCGCCGCCGTCCGCCCGATCCGGCCACTGCCGCGGGTCCCGGCGTGTTCGGCGATGGCGCGGGCCCGGTCCGGGGGACAGCCCGGGAACAGGCGCCGGATCTCGTCGGCCATCGCGGCCTGGAACTCGACGTCCTGCTCCGCGCGCCGCTCCGCGTCGCGCTCACGGCGCCGTGCCCGGATGTCCTCGTCGGCCAGGCACTGGTCCTCGGCCCGCTCCAGGGCCGCCCGTTCGACGAGTATCCCTTGCCGCTCATAGCGTTTGCGGCGCCGGTTGAACCGCATCACCAGCGCGGAAAGCGTGCTCTCCTTCTTCGCCCGCCGGGACAGGGCGGCATTGCCGGAGGGCAGGAACAGCAGGTGGTCGAAGTCCGCGCAGGACAGGCACAGCGACGCGTCGTCCTCCATGAACCGGAGGACCCCCGCCCGCCAGTGCACCCCGCAGCCGGCGCAGATCCAGTTGTCCACCGAGACGAGCACGACCAGATCGGGCGCCTTGTTCTGCCGTTCCTCCAGTCGTTCGCGCTGCTTTTCCGACAGACCGGGCGAGACCCAGTGCGTGCGGAAGGCGCGCTGCGTCGCTTCGTCGTCGGTGAACACGAGCGGCCGCTTGTCGCGGGTCCCCGCGAGATAACCGGCCTCGCTCGGGTCGAGGCCCCGTTGCCGCGCCCAGTCCCGCAGGTGGTCCAGTGCGGCCCTGGCCTTCGATTCCGGCACCGGGAGCGCCTCGGCCAGCGGGCCCATCCGGCCGTGGCGCCAGTCCTCGACGGTCACCGACGTGAGCCAGCCCAGTGCCACGAGCACATCGACGGGGGCCACATAGCGGCGGGCGCGCAGCGCCGCCTCTGCCGCCTCGGTCACGCGTTGCTGGAGTTTGGGCTTGTCGGACATGGTGCGGTGCAGTCTAGTGAGTGGGTTAGGGCCGCATGAGGCCACTGCGGTAGGCGAGTGCGACCGCCTGGGCCCGGTCGCGAAGACCGGCCTTGGCGAACAGGTGGTTGACATGGGTCTTGACGGTGGCTTCGCTGATCACCAGCGTGCGCGCGATTTCCACATTGGACAGACCGGTCGCGATCAGGCGCAGGACTTCGAGTTCACGCGCCGTCAGCCCCTCGACGGCACCCGTGCCCGGCCCCTGGCCCCGGTCGGCGGCGGCGACCAGGCGCTCCTGCAGATCGGAGTGCAGCGTGGACAGGCCCTGCGCGGCCGAGCGCAGCGCGTGGCCGATCGCTTCGGCGTCGGCATCCTTCGTGAGGTACCCCCGGGCACCGGCCCGCAGCGCCGACAGCAGCGAATCATCGTCGGAGTAGGTGGTCAGGACCACGACCTCGGTACCGGGACACTCGGCGCGGACGCGGGCGGTGGCAGTGACCCCGTCACAGCGAGGCATCCGCAGATCCACCAGCAGCACGTCAGGCCGGTGCGCGGCGACCTGGGCGAGCGCCTCAAGCCCGTCGGCCGCCGCGCCCACCACCTCGATGCCCGGCAGCAGGCCGAGCAGGGTGACCAGGCCTTCGCGCACCACGGCCTGGTCGTCGGCGACGACCACTCGCAGCGGGATCACGCCGGTAGCGCCAGGCGCACCCGCCATCCGTCCTCCCCAGGTCCGGTGGAAAGCCGCCCGCCGAGCAGATCGGCGCGTTCGGCCATCCCGCGCAAACCGTAGCCCGCGGTGTCCGCCGGCGCCGGTGCCCTGCCCTGGTGGTCTGTCACGGTGACTTCGATCCCGTCTTCGCTGAACGACAGCGCCACGTGCACGGAGGCGCCGGGAGCGTGTTTGCGGGTGTTGGAAAGCGCTTCCTGGACGGTCCTGAGCACGGTGGTCGCGGGGGCGGCGCCGACCGGTCTGGGGCTGCCCTGCACGGTCAACTCGGCGGCTGCGCCGCTGTCCAGCCGGTAGCCCGTGAGGAGATCGGCGATCGCGCGCTCCAGGGGCACCGGGTCCTCCCGAAGCGCCGCCACGGCCCGGCGGGCTTCGGTGAGCCCGTCGGAGGCCAGCCGCTGGGCCCGCTCGATCTGGGCGAGCACCTCCGGGTTCGCCCCGTCGCGGAGCAGCATCAGGCGCGCGCCCTGCAGGTTCAACGCGAGCCCGGACAACGAATGGGCGAGCACGTCGTGCAGGTCCCGCGCGATCCGGGCGCGCTCGGCGAGCGCGGCGGCCAGCGCGTGCTCCTCGGCAGCGGTCCGGGCCCGCGCCAGGGCCAGTTCGGTCTGCTCCATCCGCTCCGCGCGGCTTCGGCGGTTCAGGCCCAGCAGCATGACCACGCCGACCATCGTGACGTTGAGCAGGGCACTGTGGATGTTCGTCTCGTCGCGCACGTACAGGACGACGAGCATGGCGATCACACTCACCGCGACGCCGAGACCGGCGCGGGCGGTGAGGAAGCGCGCGGCGTAGAAGACCGTGGTGAACGGGACCACGGAGGTCAGGCCGTGGGGCTGCAGGACCCACAGTGTCCCGCTGCTGGCGGCCAGGACGGTCAGTGAGACCGGCAGCACCCATGGCGGCCAGGCCGGCAGCCACAGCAGCGGCAGCGAGGAGAGGAACGCGGCCGCGGCCACGGCGCCGGTGACGGGAGTCAGCGCCGGGACCATCCCGGCCAGCGGGAGTGCGACGAAGAGCCAGCGCAGCGACTCCAGTACCGGAGAGAACCGATCCCGCAGGATGTCCGGGTTCATGTCCCTCAGCATGCCGAACGCCGCGTTCAGCGGCGCTGGAGGGCGAGTGCGGAGGCATCGGTGGCGATGGTCAGCCCGGCCCGGCGCGCCTTGGCGCCGATGACCGCGTTCTGGATGGCGAGACTCAGGCCGAGCGACAACCAGAGCGAGGCGGTGGTCAGCGCGCCCAGGGCGCCGAAGTGGGCGCCCAGGACGGCGAGCCCGACGCGGATCGCGACCGTCGCCAGCCACAGCACCAGTGTCGGCGTGCCGCCCTTCTGGAAGGCGTACCCGTCGCGTTCGCTGACCCTTGTGGTGACTCCCCGCGCGATCCCCAGCGGTGCCAGCACCAGCAGATCGACCGCGGTGAAGGCGATTTCGGCGGCGGAGGCGTGCGGTAGTTCGGGTACGCAGTCCGCCGCGCCGATCACCAGCAGGAGGGCGGGGACCAGCACCATGCGGCGGGTGGTCAGCGTGCTACCGCGGACCTGCCGGATCACCACGCGCCAGAGGACGAAGACGGCGAGTGCGACGTAGATCAGGATCTGCAGGGGTGCCACGGGGTTCTCCTCGGTTGTCGGGCTGGGCCGAGACTCCCGCGAACGGACCCCGCACCGCATCGGAGCGGAGGTGGGTTTCCGGCATCCACCCCAGGGTGGAGCCGGTTTGTACGGAACATGTACCGGTGCCTGGTTCGCTCGGGCCGATTCCCCGAGCGAGGAGGTAGATCATGAGCAGAGCGCGCCGGCTCGCGGTACTGGCCGCGACGGCCGTGTTGTCCGCGATGGGGGTGGTGCTCGCGGGCGGGACCCCGGCACTGGCCGCCCCGAACTTCCAGGTTCCGTTCCAGTGCGGTGTGACGGTGACGGCCGCGACCTTCAGCGGTCACAGCCCGGCGAACGCCGTGGACTTCCAGCGTGACGCCATCACCGGGATGCCGGTGCTCGCGGCGGCTTCCGGCACCGTCACCCGCGTGGAAGATCTCGGCTCCACGAGCTACGGAAAGTGGATCGAGATCGACCACGGTGGCGGCTGGCGGACGCGGTACGCGCATCTGTCCGCCCAGCAGGTGTCGGTGGGGCAGTCGGTCGGGCAGGGCGCCCAGATCGGCAAGGCGGGGGCCACCGGCGGGGTGACGGGCCCGCACCTGCACTTCGAGGAGAACCTCAACGGGGTGACCCAGAAGGCTGTGCTCAACGGCGTGGCCGTTCCCTACTACGGGCACACCTCCTTCACCAGCAAGAACAGCTGCGGCGGCAACCCGTACACCCCCGAACAGGTCTGCGGCTCCGGTTTCACCGCCATCGACTCGGCGGGACTGGGCGGCTCCGGAACCGTCTACCTGCTCTACAACTCCGCCACGAAGGCCAACTGCGTGGCCACGCTCAAGGCGGTCTCGCTCGGGCAGGCCACCGCGGTTTCGGCCTTCCTGGAGCCGCAGGGATCGACCCGGAAGACGGATTCGGGGAACTTCGCTTACTACGCTGGGCCGGTGACCGCGGTCGCCGGCGCGACCTGTGTGCGGTGGGGCGGTTCCGTCGGTTCTTCCTCCTACACCAGCCCCTTCGAACACTGCGGCTGAGCACTGGCCGGGTAACCCGACGGGTCCGGTGCGCGCCGCGGCCGGGCCCGTTGGGGATGAATTGTCCACAAGGGACCGGTTGTCCCCAGGCGCCCGAAGTTCCCCTCCCCACGGCGCCCGCACTGCCCCAAGGTGGAGTCATGACCACCACCACAAGCCCCCAGCCGGACGGCAGGATCAAGATCAGCATCAAGGATCCGGCGGAACTCATCACCTCGCTTCCGTGGCTGCTGGGTTTCCGGCCTGCCCGGTCGCTCATCGTGCTCGGCCTCGACGGCTTCGAAGACCGCTGTTCCCCCGTGCTGCGCCTCGATCTCCCGGCCCGTGAGCACGAGCGGGAGGTGGCGGAGCGGCTCGCCGCCCTGTTCTCGCGCCATCCGGGGTCGACGGTCGTCCTCGTCGTGGTCGGGCAGCGGCCGGAGCATCCGCCCCATCCCGGCCGCCCGCCCCATCTCCGCCTGGTGGAACGACTCACCGAGGCCTTCGCCGCGATCGGCAGGAAGGTGGGACATGCCCTGTGGACCAATGAAGTCCGGGGCGGGCAGCCCTGGCGGTGCTATGACGATCTCGACTGCCACGGTCTCCTGCCCGACGAGCGCGAAACGGTGGCCGCCGCGGTCATGGTCTCCACCGGTGCCGTGACCTTCGACAGCCGGGAGGAACTCGCCGCGCAGTTGCGGCCGGACGATCCGGCCGCGGTCGAGCGGTGCCGTCCACTGCTGCGGGCGGCGATGCGGGACTTCGAGGGGACGGTTCCCACGAAGGCCGCCCTCGAGGAGCGTGCGGCGACGGTCCGCGAGGCCCTCACCCGGGTCCGCCGTTCGGACACGGCCTTCACCGACAAGGAGATCGTGCGACTCGCGCAGGCACTGGCCGACACCCAGGTGCGGGACGCCTGTCTGACCACCGCCGTCCCGCCGCGCAGTGAAAGCAGTTTCGCCGCGGAACGGCTCTGGCTCGAACTCGTCCGCCGCACCCCGGAACCCGAACGTGCCGCCCCCGCCACGCTGCTCGGCTATTCCGCCTACCAGCGGGGAGAAGGAGCGCTGGCCAACCTGGCCTTCGACAACGCGCTCGCCGCCGACCCCGGGTATCTGCTGGCCGCCCTCCTCCGGCGCTGCCTCGAACACGGAATCGCGCCGGACACTGTGCGGCATCTCGGTTGTGTGGGCGAGGTGGGCCTGCTGGTGGCCCCGGGGCCCGAAGACCGGGAGGGGATCCCCTGAACCGGTCCCGTTCCCGGGGAACGGCGCCGGTCCCCGGGGTGGCCTGCCGCCATGGTCAGCGGCGATCCTGCGTGAACCGCCAGGCATCGCTGACGATGCCGAAGAGGTCGGCGCGTTCCGGTTTCCAGCCGAGCTCGGTGCGGGCCCGGTCGCTGGCGGCCACCAGGATCGCCGGGTCTCCGGCCCGCCGCGGCGCGACCACGGCCGGGATCGGGTGCCCGGTCACCTCACGGCAGGTCTCGATCACCTGCCGGACCGAAAAGCCGGTGCCGTTGCCCAGGTTGTAGATCTTGTGCTCGCCCGCGGTCGCGTGCTCCAGGGCCAGCAGGTGCGCATCGGCGAGGTCGGCCACGTGGATGTAGTCCCGCACGGCCGTGCCGTCCTCGGTCGGGTAGTCCTCGCCGTAGATCTGCACCTGCTCGCGGTCGCCGGTGGCCACCTGCAGCACCAGCGGGATCAGGTGGGTTTCCGTGGTGTGCCGTTCCCCGTAACGCCCGTAGGCACCGGCGACGTTGAAGTAGCGCAGGCTCACCGCCGCCAGCCCGTGCGCGCGGGCGTAGCTGGTGATGGCGTGGTCGATCGCCAGCTTCGTGGCGCCGTAGGTGTTGGTGGGCCGGGTGGGTGCGGTCTCCGGGATCGGGCTCTCCTCGGGCTCGCCGTAGGTGGCCGCGGTCGAGGAGAACACCAGCCGCCCGGTGCCGTGCTCGCGCATCGCGTCCAGCAGGCGGATCGCGGTGAAGACGTTGCCGTGCCAGTACTTCGCGGGGTCCTGCATCGACTCGCCGACCAGGGACTTCGCCGCGAAGTGCAGCACACCGTCGAAGCCCTCGCCGAGCAGGCCGGCGGTGGCTTCGGCGGCATCGCCCTCGACGAACCGGGCCCCCTCCGGCACCGCGTCGGCGTGCCCGGTCGACAGGTCGTCCACGACGACGACTTCATGCCCGGCCTCCAGGAGGCGGGCCGCACAGACACTGCCGACGTATCCGGCGCCGCCGGTGACGATCAGTTTGCGGGGCTTGCGGTCTTGAGCGGTCGCCATGGTGTCGTCGGGAACCTTTCTCGAAGCGATGAAGGAGGTGACACGGCCAGTGTGGACCATCCGCCTGTGAGCGCCGCACAGGATGGGGCCCGCCGGGCCGGTCGGTCACAGATCGCGGCCGACCCGGCGGAGGGCACCGCCACGAAGGTCCGTCCTGGCTCGCCGACGCTACCGGTCGGCCCCCTTATGGACCGTGGCGGTGGAGATGCCCATGCTGCGGCTTCCGCGTCGGGTTGATGACCGCGGCTGGCCCGGACATGCCCCCGCTCAATGGCCGGTCAGGTACGTGGTGAGTCGGGTCAACAGGGGTACGCAGTCCCGCAGACTCTGCTGCTCGGCCGCGGTGAGCGTGTCGTGGATGGCGTTGTGCAGCGAGCTGGTGCGCTGATCACGCTCCTGCCGCAGGCGTGCTCGCCCGGCATCGGTGATGCCCAGGAGCACCTTGCGTCGGTCGTCGGGGTGGGGTTCCGCATACACCAGGCCGGCGCCGAGCAGGTCCTTGACCGACTTCGCGGCCGACTGGTGACTCACCATCCGCCGCTGCGCCAGGTCGGCGGTGGTCTGCCGGCCGTCCCGGTCGAGGTAGCCGAGGATGGCGGCTTCGCCGCCGGTCATCGTGTCGACGGTCCGCACCGTGCGGACCAGCGCCCCGATCGCGTGTCGCAGGTCTTCGGCCAGTGTGTCGTCCACCTCTCGAGCCTACCGGATTCGCGCAGGCAAGTTGTACAGTCTAGTTGTACAACTTGGTTGCATATATTTGGAGGGATAAACCATGCAGCTCACGAAGTTCGGGCACGCCTGCGTCCGCGTCGAATCCGCCGGTCAGCGTCTGGTCATCGACCCGGGCGGCCTGACCGACCCACACGCCCTCGACGGCGCCGACGCGGTCCTGGTCACCCACGAGCACTTCGACCATTTCTCCGAAGACACCCTGCGCCAGGCCCTCCAGCAGAACCCACGCCTGCACCTCTGGACCAACACCGCCGTCGGCGGCAAGCTCACCGACCTCGGCGCACGCATCACCGTCGTCGGCGAAGGCGAAGTCTTCACCGCGGCCGGCTTCGAGGTGAAGGTCTACGGCACCTGGCACGCGGTCATCCACCCCGACATCCCGCGCGTGACCAACATCGGGTTCCTGGTCAACGGCGCCCTGTTCCACCCCGGCGACGCGCTCACCGTCCCGGACGCAGCCGTCGACACCCTGCTGCTGCCCGTCCACGGTCCCTGGTCCACCACCGGGCAGCTGATCGACTACGTGCGCGAAGTGGCGCCGCGGCAGGTCGTCGGCGTCCACGACGGCGCCCTCAACGACGTTGGCGGCGCGATGGTCGCCGGCTTGCTGGGTGACAACGGACCCGGCACCGGCAGCCCCTACCAGCGGCTGACGTCCGGCGCGTCCGCCGACCTCGGCTGACGTGCGGTACGCCACCATCCGGCACGCGGGAACCACGGCGGCCGCGCGCGTCGACGGCGGCCGGCTGGTCGTCCTCGACGCCGTCGACGCCGTGGCGGCCATGGCCAGCCACACGCCGGTCAAGGCCGTGACCGAGCGGGATCCGGCCACGGCCGAGTACCTGCCGGTGTCTCCGCGACCTGCGCACGTCCTCTGCGTGGGCCTCAACTACCGCGACCACATCCGCGCGCTGCGCCGGCCGGAACCGGCGTTCCCGGCGCTGTTCGCCAAATTCGCCTCGACCCTCCTCGGCCCAGCGGACCCGCTGGTGCTGCCTGCGGTCAGCGAGCAGGCCGACTGGGAGGCCGAGCTCGCCGTCGTGATCGGCCGCCCCGCGCGCGGGCTCGACCCGGCGCAGGCCCGCTCGGTCATCGCCGGGTACACCGTGGCCAACGACGTTTCGATGCGGGACTGGCAGCACCGGACCAGTGAGGCGTTGCAGGGCAAGGCGTTCGACCGCTCGACCCCGCTCGGCCCGGTCCTCGTCAGTCCCGGTGCGCTCGACGACGCCCGGGACCTGGCCGTCGTCTGCGAGATCGACGGCCAGGTCCGCCAGCGCGGCACCACCCGAGATCTCCTGTTCCGGCCCGCGGAGCTCGTCGCCTACATCAGCCGGTTCCTGACCCTGCTCCCGGGCGACGTCATCCTCACCGGGACACCGGGCGGGGTAGGCGAGGAAACCGGCACTTTCCTGCGTCCCGGTCAGGTGATGCGCACGACGGTCGAGGGCATTGGGACGTGCGTCAACCCGACCGTCGCGCCGGAACACTGACGTTGTTCGCGCGGTGAATTCGGCCTCGTCGCGCTCGACGGAGCCGCTGCTGTCATGTCCTGGGCGGGGGACTTGGATGGGGCCGGCCGGGCCGGTCGGTCACAGATCGCGGCCGGCCCCGGCGGAGGGCACCGCCACGAAGGTCCGCGGCGGGCGCCACCCCTCGCGCTCGTAGGCGGCGGCCACCGCCTCCTCCACCGCGGTCATCGCCGCTTCGGGCACGAGCGCGATGGCGGAGCCGCCGAACCCGCCGCCGGTCATGCGAGCGCCGAGCGCACCGGCCTCGCGGGCGGCATCGACCGCGGTGTCGAGCTCGGGAGTGGAGATCCGGTAGTCGTCGCGCATGCTGACGTGGGAGGCGTCCAGGAACGGCCCGATCCCGGCCAGCCGTCCCTCGCGCAGCAGGCCGACGACATCGAGCACCCGCTGGTTTTCGGTGACGACGTGGCGCACCAGCGGCACCAGTTCGGCGGGCAGCTGGTCGAGGGTGGCGTCCAGGTCGCCGGGAGCGACGTCCCGCAGGGCCTTGAGCCCGAGCAGGGTGGCGGCGGTCTCGGTACCCCGGCGGCGCTCGCCGTAGCCGCCGTCGCTGTGCGAATGCCTGGTCCGCGTGTCGATGACCACGACGCGCAGACCGGCCGCGGCGGCGTCGAACGGCACCTGCTCGGTTTCGCCGGACCGGACGTCGAGGAACAGCACGTGCGCCTGCGTGCAGCACAGCGAAGCCGTCTGGTCGAGCAGGCCGGTGGGGGCGCCCACGAAGTCGTTCTCCGCGCGCTGCACCCAGCGGGCGATCTGCTGGCGGGCCGGAGCGCCAGGAGCGTCCAGTTCCACCCCGGCGAGGCCCATCAGGGCCAGGGAAACCGCGCATTCGAGCGCATGAGAGGAGGACAGACCGGCACCGGTGGGCACGTCACCGGCCAGCACCACGTCCGCACCGCGGTCGAAGCCGTGGTCACGCAGCACCCAGGCCACGCCCGCGGGATAGGCCGCCCAGCCGTCCACCACCCCTGGGGCGAGGTCCGCGATCGCCACCGGTTCGGCCTGTTGGATCTTGCCGTCCGAGCCGAGTGTGGCCACCGAAAGCGTCCCGTCCTCGCGCGGGGCGGCCGCGGCCGCGAGCCGGTGGGGGAGGGCGAAGGGGAGGACGAACCCGTCGTTGTAGTCGGTGTGTTCGCCGATGAGGTTCACCCGTCCCGGTGCCGACCAGACGCCGAGGGGCGCCCGGCCGTACACCGAGTGGAACGCCTCGGCAGCCTCGTACGCCTGAGAACGCGCGGAACCCCCCGCGCCGACCGGACTCTGACTCTCGTTCAACCCTGACCCATCCCGGCGGGGGTCGCCCGCCTGCTCCTGACCGCCGCATACCGGCCGGTCCCTCACCCTGCTGCACGTGCCGGAGGTGTCACTTGCGGAGGAGAGTGCCACCTTCGCCGGCGCGTCTGTTCACCATGCCATGGCGGAGAGGGGGCCGGGTGAGTCCGGGGTTGCCTACGGAAAGCAATCGAACGGGTGCGGAAAACGTGCGCCGAGGCAGGGGGTGGGAAAGCGGCTGCGAAACGGACTGGAGAGCCTGCGCGCGCCGGCAAAGCGCGGTGGAGGTGGGGCCGGGGGAGGGAAGGGGTGGGGCCCCGACTGCGGCGGAAGGGGCGCCCTCGTCAGCGGGCCTGGGCCAGCACCGCGTGCAGGGCCGACATGGGCACCTGGACGCTCGCCCGTTCCCCGCTGACCTCGACCGTGCCGCCCCCGGCGGCCCGGGCCACCTGCACCGTCCTGCCGGGCACGACGCCGGCGGACTTGAGCTCGACCATGAGCTTCTCGTCCAGCTGCACGTGCTCGGCGATGCGCCGGACCTCGGCCTTGCCGCCGCCGGAGCGGGCGAACTCGTCGAGCCGGATCAGGTTCGCCTCCATCGGCGGTGCGGGCAGGCCGCCGTTGCCGAGCTTGTCGAGCCCGGGGATCGGGTTGCCGTAGGGCGAGGTCGTGGGGTGGTTGAGCAGCTTGACGAGCTTGCGCTCCACCGCCTCGCTCATCACGTGCTCCCAGTGGCACGCCTCGGTGTGGACCTGCTCCCACTCCAGACCGATCACGTCGAGCAGGAGGCGCTCCGCCAGGCGGTGCTTGCGCATCACCGCGGTGGCGAGTTCGCGGCCGTGGTCGGTCAGCTGCAGATGCCGGTCGTCGGCGACCCGCACCAGGCCGTCCCGTTCCATGCGCGCCACGGTCTGGCTGACCGTGGGGCCGCTCTGTTGCAGCCGCTCCGCGATGCGGGCGCGCAGCGGTACGACACCTTCCTCTTCGAGCTCGAAGATGGTCTTCAAGTACATCTCTGTGGTGTCGATGAGATCGTTCACGATGTCCCCTTCGTCCGCAGGAATCCATGGTAGTCGTTCACACCGACACTCAGCCCAGGTGATCGAGGCCTTCGGACCCTCTCCACGCGTCCCCGTCCGACTACCATCAGGCCTCATGCAGCGTTCCGCCGTCGTCTGGGACCCCGCACTGCTCGGTTACGACCTCGGCGGTGAGCACCCCTTCAACCCCGTCCGCCTCCAGCTGACCATCCGGCTGGCGTCCGCGCTGGGCGTCCTCGACGGGGTGCCGCTCCTGACGCCGCACCCGGCGCCGGACGACCAGTTGCTCCGCGTGCACGCGGACGAATACCTCGCCGCGGTCAAACAGGCCCCGATGGCCACCTGGGACGTCGGGCACGGCCTCGGCACCGCGGACAACCCCGTGTTCAGCGACATGCACGACGCGTCCGCGCTGGTCGTCGGCTCCACCCTGCTGGCCGCGGCCGAGATCGCCGAGGGCCGGACGCGCCGCGCGGTGAACATAGCGGGTGGCCTGCACCACGCGATGCGCGACCACGCCTCCGGTTTCTGCGTCTACAACGACTGTGCCGTCGCCATTTCCTGGCTGCTGGAGCAGGGCTTCGAGCGGATCGCCTACATCGACACCGACGTGCACCACGGCGACGGGGTGCAGGCGGCCTTCTATTCGGATCCGCGGGTGCTGACCGTTTCGCTGCACCAGCACCCGTTCACGCTTTGGCCCGGCACGGGCTACTCGGCCGAGACCGGTGCCGGGGCGGGCGAGGGCAAGGCCGTGAACATCCCGCTCCCGCCCGGAACCCGGGACGCGGGTTGGCTTCGGGCCTTCCACGCCGTGGTTCCGTCCGTGCTCGAGCAGTTCCGGCCGCAGCTCCTGGTGACCCAGTGCGGGGTCGACTCCCACGACGAGGACCCGCTGGCGGACCTCTCGCTGTCCGTGGACGGGCATCGCGCGATCTACGCCACCCTCCGCGACCTGGCCGAACGGTATGCGGAAGGCCGGTGGCTCGCCGTGGGCGGCGGTGGATACCAGCTGATCCGCGTGGTGCCCCGCTCCTGGACGCATCTGATCGCCACCGCACTGGACCGTGATGTGAAGCCGGAGACGGCGGTTCCGGCGGAATGGACCGATATGGTGCGGAAGGCGGCGCCGCGAGCGGAGCTGCCGCCGTCGATGACCGACGGCGTGGACGCCGCCTACCGGCCGTGGGGCGACGGGAACGACGACGCGGTGGACATCGCGATCCGCGACGCGCGGCGAGCGGTCTTCCCGTTCTACGGCCTGGACCCGGACGACCCGAGAGACTAGGCGGAGATGAAGATCGGCAACAGTGCGGCGGGCCACGCGGGCCGGCGCGACCCCTACGACTATCCGCGCAGCTGGGAAGCGGATGTGGTGCTCTCCGACGGCGGCACCGTCCACTTGCGGCCGATCGTGCCGAGCGACGCCGACGGCCTGGTGGCCTTCCACGGCAGGCTGTCCGAGCGGACCCGGTACCTGCGCTACTTCGGCGCCTACCCCCGGATCCCGCAGCGCGATCTGGAGCGGTTCTCGGTGGTGGATCACCACGACCGCGTCGCGTTCGTCGCGTTGCTGGGCGACGACATCGTCGCGGTCGGACGCTACGAACGGCTCGGGGACGGTCCGTCCGCGGAGGTCGCCTTCGTGGTGGACGACGCGCACCAGGGCCGGGGTCTCGGCTCGATCCTGCTCGAACATCTCGCCGCCGCGGCCCGGGAGTCGGGGCTGCGCCGGTTCGTCGCCGAGGTGCTCGCCGAGAACTCGGCCATGGTGCGGGTGTTCCGGGACGCCGGGTACCAGGTGAGCCGGGCGATCGAAGAGGGCGTGCTGCACCTCGAATTCGACATCGACCCCACGGAGGAGTCGCTCGCGGTGGCGCGGGCCCGTGAGCAGGCCGCCGAAGCCCGCAGCGTGTACAACCTGCTGCACCCGCAGTCGGTCGCGGTGATCGGTGCCTCCACCGATCCGATGAAGGTCGGGCACGCGGTCCTGATGAACCTGCTGGAGGCGGGTTTCACCGGCACCATCTACCCCGTCAACGCCGAACACCGGGCGGTGCGCGGGGTGCGGGCGTACAAATCGGTGCTCGAGATTCCCGATCCGGTGGACCTCGCGGTGGTCGCGGTGCCCGCCGACCAGGTCGAGTCGGTGCTGGACGGCGCCCTCGCCAAGGGGGTCAAGACGCTGCTGATCGTCACCGCCGGATTCGCCGAGGCGGGACCGCACGGGCTGCACGCCGAGCTGCGGCTGGTCGGCGAGGCACGGGCGCACGGGATGCGGGTGGTCGGCCCGAACGCGCTGGGTGTGCTCAACACCGACCCGTCCGTGCGGCTCAACGCGACTCTGGCGCCGAAGCTGCCCTCCCGCGGCCGCGCCGGGTTCTTCTGCCAGTCGGGCGCGCTGGGCAGCGCGATCCTCGCCGACGCGGGGGCGCGCGGCCTCGGCCTGTCCACCTTCGTCTCGGCGGGCAACCGCGCGGACGTCTCCGGCAACGATCTCCTGCAGTACTGGGAAACCGACCCGGACACC
Organism: Amycolatopsis cynarae; assembly: GCF_026802195.1. Lineage (NCBI taxonomy): Bacteria > Bacillati > Actinomycetota > Actinomycetes > Pseudonocardiales > Pseudonocardiaceae > Amycolatopsis > Amycolatopsis cynarae. Next base: position 1,342,414 of record NZ_CP113836.1, read on the forward strand.
GATCTGGTGCTGCTCTACCTCGAATCCTTCGGCAACCCGCGCAAGTTCGCGCGGCTGGCCCGTCGGCTCGGGCGCACGAAGCCGATCGTGGCGGTGAAGTCGGGCAGGCACGCGGTGCGGCCGCAGCTGGCTTCGACCTCGGTCGAGGTGGACGAGGCGAGCGTGCAGGCGCTGTTCGAGCAGGCGGGCGTGGTGCGGGTGGAGACGCTGGCGCAGCTGTTCGACACCGCGCTGATCTTCGCCCACCAGCCGCTGCCCGCGGGGCCGCGGGTCGGCATCGTGGGCAATTCGAGTGCGATCGGTCTGCTGGCCGCGGACACCGCGCGGGCGCAGGGGCTGAAGCTGGCCTTCGAACCGGTGGACGTGGGTCCTCAGGCGGGGCCCGCCGAGTTCGCCGCCGCGGTGCGGGAAGCCCTTATCTCGCGGGAAACCGACGCGCTCGTGGTGGTGTTCGTGCCGCCGCTGGCCACCCCGGGAACCAGCTACGCCCGCGCGCTGCGCGAGGCGGTGCACGAACTCGACGCGCAGAAGCCGATCGTGTCCACCTTCCTGGCCGCGGAGGGGGTGCCGGCGGAACTGGCGGTCCCGGGTGCGGACGGCGCGCCGGGGCGCGGCTCGATCCCGTCCTTCCCCAGCCCGGAGCGCGCGGTGAACGCGCTGGCGAAGGTGGTGCGGTATGCCGCGTGGCGGCAGCGGCCGCAGGGGAACCTGGTGCGCCCGGCCGGGTTGCACACGGAGGCGGCCCAGGAAATCGTCCGTGAACTCGTCGACGACGTCGAGGACAGGAACATCGTGCTGGAGGACGAGGACGTCGTCCGGCTGCTGCACTGCTACGGCATCGAGGTAGTGCCGTTCCGGGTGGTCTCGAGCGCGGACGAGGCCGTTGCCGCCGCCCGGGAACTGCGGTATCCCGTGACGGTGAAGGCGGTTGACGAGCGGTTGCGGGGCAGGCCGGATCTGGCGGGCGTGCGGCTGGACCTGGCCTCCGAGGACGAGGTGCGCCGCAGCTACCACGATCTGCGCGAGGTGTCCGGCGAGGACGAAATGTACGTGCAGAAGATGGCGCCGAAGGGCATTTCCTGTTTCGTGGGCCTGCAGGACGACCCGTCGTTCGGCAGCCTGGTGTCCTTCGGGCTGTCGGGTCTGGTCAGCACGCTGCTCGGCGACCGGGCCTACCGGGCGGTCCCGCTGACCGACGTGGATGCGGCCACACTGATCCGCGAACCCAAGAGCGCCCCGCTGCTCACCGGTTATCGCGGTGACGAGCCCGCGGACCTGGCGGCGTTGCAGGACGTGGTGCTACGGGTGGCCGCGCTGGCCGAGGACAACCCGGAGGTCCGCGCGCTGCACCTGGACCCGGTGATGGCCTCGCCCGAGGGCGCCTTCGTGGCCAACGCGCGGATCGTGGTGGGGCCGCCGCCGGCCCGGCCGGACACCGGGCCGCGGCGTCTCCGTGCCATCAACGCCCCCGACTAGAGCCGATTCCCGGCAGATCAGAACTTGGTGGGATCGATGGCGACCACCGAGCGGTTGCCCGGGTATTCGGTCAGGGTCCACAGCTGGTTCTGCGGGCCGCGATAGGACAGGTCCTCGTTGCCGATCGGGAACACGCCCGCGTGTTTGGTGGGTCCGCTGCTCGCGGTGAAGGTGTAGAGCGAGCCGCGGGTGGACGAGCCCGCGCTGGCCGAGACGAAGAACTTGCCGTTGATCGCGGTGGCGCCCTGCATGCTGGCGATGTTCACCTGGTAGGCCTCGGTGGCGTGGGTGTAGCCGTCGGCGGACGCGAGGAACTTCCGGTCGGTGTAGTCGATCGGGAAGCGCACCACCCGGGTGCCGGTGCCGTCGGCGTTGTACTCGGGCACGATCACGCTGTCCGGGCTGCTGGTGCGGTCGAGCGAGGCCGCCGAGAACCGGAGCTGGGTGACGCCGTTGGTGGTGGAGTCGGTGAAGGTGAGCGCCTGCGGCAGCACGTAGGCGTAGTCGAAGGCCTGGTAGCTGCCGTCGGACTGGCGGCCGATCGCGGTGCTGTCCCCGGTTTTGACCGCCCAGATGTGCCGCAGGTCGAAGGCGCGGAATCCGCCGGAGGTGTCGGCGACGTAGAGGAAGTAGCCGTAGGTGAAGATGCCGCCCGCGTGCACGGTGACGGGCCGGAAGTCGGGCTGTCCCGCCGAGTCGGTGTAGGGCTCGACGAGCAGCACGTGGCGGTAGTGCGGGGTACTCGTGTTCGAGTAGTCTACAAAGGACACACGGACGCCCTTGTTCGTGCCGCTGCCCGCGTAGTACCAGGAAGCGAACAGCGCGGTGCGGCCGTCGTACTGCCCGCTCCCGTAGGCGTCGGCGGTGGTGCTGATGCCCTGCGGATACCAGTCGGTGGTGCCGTCGTCGCCGGAGTTCCAGCAGAACGCGGCGACCTGGCCGGTCGCGGCGGGGTCGCAGGCCGTGCCTGTGCGGTTCGCGCTGTCGAGCACGGCGGACACGCCAGTGACCGTGAGCAGGCCGTCGAGTTGGCTGATGACGGGGTTGTAGGCGCTTTCCGCGAGCCGGAAATCGGCGGCGTCGAGCGTGCTCGGCGCCGCCTGTGCGGGCGGCGCGAACAGGGTGAAGGCGGCCAGAACGGCGAACAGGACGGCAAGCGATCTTCGGCTGCGCATGCCCGCCACGTTAAGCGAGCCGCTCCTCGTTGGGAAGCATTTCGTAAAGGACTTCCCGGTCCGGCCGCCGCCAGACCGGGTCCGAGCTGTGCCATCCCTCCGCGGACAGCTGCCGTTTCAGGATTTTGAACGTGGACGTCTTCGGTAGTTCGTTGACGATTCGCACATAGCGGGGTAGCTGTTTCGGGCCGAGATCGGGCTGGGCGCCGAGAAAGGCGGCGAATCCGGCGGGGTCAGGGGGGTTCGCCGGATCCCGGGGGACGAGTGCGGCCATCACCTGGTCGCCGGTGACCGGATCCGCCACCGCGTACACCGCGGCCTCCGCGACGCCGGGATGGCGCAGCAGGATGCGTTCGATCGGGGCGGTGCCCAGGTTCTCGCCGTCGACGCGGAGCCAGTCGCCGAGGCGGCCCGCGAAGTAGGCGTACCCGTCCGCGTCGGCGTAGGCGAGGTCACCGGTGTGGTACATGCCGTCGCGCATCCGTTCGGCCTCGGCTTCGGGGTTCTTGTAGTACCCGGCGAACCATCCCGGCCCGGTGGTGTTGACCAGTTCGCCGACCGCCTCACCCGCGTTGAGGAGCCGGCCGTCGGCGTCGAATTCGGCGGGCGGGCAGGGGCGGCCGGTCTCGGGGTGCAGGATCGCGACGCCGTTGCCGAGCCTGCCCAGCGAGCCGGGGGGCGAGCCGGACGCGCGGGTCAGGCCGATCCCGCCTTCGGTGGAGCCGAACGCGTCCATCACGAAGCAGCCGAACCGGCGCCCGAAGGCGGCGAGGTCCGCCTCGGCGCCTTCGTTGCCGTAGACGATGCGCAGCGGATTGTCGGCGTCGTCGGGGCGTTCGGGGGTGGCGAGGACGTACGACAGCGGTTTGCCGACGTAGTTGGCGTAGGTGACGCCGAACCGGCGCACGTCCGGCAGGAAGCCCGAGGCGGAGAACCGCCGCCGCAGGGCCAGTGTCGCGCCCGCGGCCAGGCCCACCGCCCAGCCCGCCATGATCGCGTTGGAGTGGAACATCGGCATCGACACGTACACGGTGTCCGTTGTGGACAGCCCGAACCGGTCGGCCAGCATGCGGCCGGGGAAGGCGATCTTGCCGTGCGTGCAGCGCACCGCCTTGGGGTCGCCGCTGGTGCCCGAGGTGAAGATGAGCATCAGCAACTCGTCTGGCGAGGCCGGGACCGGTTCCGGCGACGCGGGCTCGGGCACCTCCAGTGCGGCGACCCGTGCGCCCCCGAGGTCGAGCCCGTCCAGCAGCGGGGCGTACCGGGGCTCGGTCAGTACGAGCTGGCAGTCCGCGAGCCGCACGTCTCGGGCCAGCGCTTCGCCGCGGCGAGTGGTGTTCAGCCCCACCAGCACCGAGCCGGACAGCGCGCAGCCCCCGAGCAGGAACGAGACGGCGGGCAGGTTGTCCGCGAGGATCCCGACGTGCGGCGGCTTGCCCGAGGCCAGCTCCCGGCGCAGCAGTGCGGCGAATCCGGCGCTGAGGCGCACGTGCTCGGCCCAGGTGTGGCGCTCGTCTTCGAAGAGCAGGCCGGGGCGCTCGTCACCGGCCCGCGCGAGCAGGAGCTCGGTGACGGTCGGCGTGCTCATGCGGCCTCCGGTGTTGTGCGGGACACCCGCACCCGGTCGGCCCGCATGAGCGGGGGCTTCGCCAGTGTCGCTCATGCGGCCTCCGGTGTTGTGCGGGACACCCGCACCCGGTCGGCCCGCATGAGCGGGGGCTTCGCCAGTGTCGCTCATGCGGCCTCCGTGGCGAGGAGGGTGCCCAGGGCGCGCAGCTGAGCGGTGGCCCCGCCGAGGGCGAACTCGATCCTCTTGGCCGCCGCGAAATAGCGGTGCAGCGGGTGGTCGACGTCGATGCCGACCCCGCCGTGCAGGTGCACCGCGCTGTGCGCGACCCGGTGCCCGGCTTCGGCGGCCCAGTACTTCGCCGTGGCGACCTCCTCGGCGGCGGGCAGGCCCTCCGACAGCCGCCAGGCCGCCTGCCACAGGGTCAGCCGCACCGCTTCGACGTCGATGTAGGCGTCGGCGAGCCGTTGCCGTACCGCCTGGAACCCGGCCAGCGGCTGGTCGAACTGGCGGCGCTCCCGGGCGTAGGCGGCGGTGCGCCGCAGCGCGCTTTCCAGCACGCCGAGTTGCATCGCGCAGAGCCCCGTGGTGCCGCGCAGCCGGAGCCACTCGTCCAGCCCGCTTCCGGGTTCGCCGAGCGGCTCACCCGGCGCGTCGGCGAGGGTGACCAGTGCCGCGTCGGCGTGGTCGATGGTGCGCTGGGCCTGCACGTCGACGCCGGTTTCGCCGCCCTCGGTGAGGAAGACGGCGGCGCCTTCGGCGGTGTCGGCGATGATCAGGAACGCGTCGGCGAACGCCCCGGAAAGCACCGCCGTCTGGACCCCGGTGATCCGCCAGCCCTCCGCGCTTCGCTCGGCTGTGAAGCCGGGTGGCATCCCGGGCTCGGGCAGGGCCACCGCCAGCACCTTCCGGCCACGCACGACCGGCACCACCCACCGTTCGATCTGCTGCGGCGTGCCGAACTCGGCGATCGCCGAGGCCGCCATGGTCACCGTGGCCAGATACGGCACCGGGGCCACCGCGGCCCCGATCTCGATCAGCACCGAACACTGCCCGAGCAGCCCGGCCCCGCCGCCGCCCACCGCGGCGGGCAGGCCGGCGTCGACGAGGCCAGCCTTCACCAGTGCGGCCCACACCTCGGGCGAGAAACCGCCGTCGCCGTGCGGCCCCAGCACCTCCGGGGTGACGAGGTCGCTCAGCACGCGCCGCGCCAGCCCGCTCAGTTCCTGTTGCTCCTCCGAGCTCGAAAAGTCCACGGTGCCTCCTCAGCGGGTCACGGGAAGGGAGAGGGCGGTGGCGGCGATGAGATCGCGCTGGACTTCGTTGGTGCCGCCGCCGAAGGTGAGGATCAGCGCGGAGCGGTGCGCGCGCTCGATCCGGCCGCGCAGCACGGCGCCCGGGGAGCCTTCACGGACGACCGCCGCCGCGCCGACGACCTCCATGAGCAGCCGGTAGGCCTCGACCGCGAGTTCGGTGCCGAACACCTTCGTCGCCGAGGCCTCCGCGGGCCCGACGCCGGCGGAGGTGGCGATGCGCCAGTTGCGCAGCTTGAGGTACTCGCCGTGGGCGTGCACACGGGCCAGGTGCAGGCGCACCCATTCGGCGTCGATCACGCGGCTGCCGTCGGGCTGTTTGGTCTCCTGGGCCCAGCGCCGCACCTCGCGCAGCGCGGCCAGCACGGGGGCCGACGAGGTCAGCGCGACCCGCTCGTGGTTGAGCTGGTTGGTGATCAGCGGCCAGCCCGCGTTCTCCTCCGCCACCCGGGCGCTGACGGGGACACGCACGTCCTGGTAGTAGGTGGCGCTGGTGCCGGGACCCGCCACCGTGTGCACCTTGGTCCAGGAGAAACCCGGGGCCGAGGTGGGCACGATGAGCATGCTCAGGCCCTTGTGCTTGCGGGCTTCGGGGTCGGTGCGCACGGCCAGCCAGACGTAGTCGGCGTACTCGATCAGGCTCGTCCACATCTTCTGCCCGTTGACGACGTATTCGTCGCCGTCGCGCACGGCGCGGGTGCGCAGGGAGGCCAGGTCCGTGCCTGCCTCGGGCTCGGAGTAGCCGATCGAGAAGTGCAGTTCGCCAGCGGCGATGCGCGGCAGGTAGAACGCCTTCTGTTCCGGGGTGCCGAACCGCATGATGGTCGGGCCGATGGTGTTGACCGTCAAAAACGGGACGGGCACCCCGGCGACGGCCGCCTCGTCGGTGAAGATGAGCTGGTCGATCATCGGCCGGTCCTGCCCGCCGTACTCGGTGGGCCAGCCGAGCGCGAGCCAGCCGTCGCGACCGAGTTCGCGCACAATTTCCTTGTACGCCAAGCCATCCCCGTACTCGCCGCCCGGCCCGGCGAGGGACTCGCGGCGTTCGGGGGTCATCAGCCGGGCGAAGTACGAGCGCAGTTCGCCGCGCAGGCGCTCCTGCTCGGGGGTGTAGTCGATCCGCATGCCGTCACCTCTCCGCAGGTCCGCTCGTTCTGGTAGCGAACCGGCCGCGACGCTAGTCTAGAACAGGTTCTAGTTCTACCAGGTGTGCCGGACGGGAGGAAGTCATGCGGGTCGGTGTGGACCGGGAACTGTGCGAGGCGAACGAGGTGTGCGTGGGGTTCGCGCCCGCCGTGTTCGAGCTCGACGATGACGAGAACCTCGTCATCAAGCAGGAGGAGGTGTCGGAAGAAGAAGTAGAACGTGTTACGCAAGCTGTCGCGTCCTGTCCTAGGAATGCGCTGTTCAAGCGCGAATGACTGAGGCTTGCCGAACGCAAGAACAGATTCTAGTCTGTGCCGTGGGAGGCGAGCCGGAGCCGGTTCGCCGCGCTTGCGAGGAGGCAGCCCGTGACAGCCGCCGTGCCGAACGCGATCGGCGACGACAAGCCACGTCAAGCCCGGGAGCGGGCGCCGGGCGTCCGCACCGCCGGTCCGGTGGTGAGGCCGCGATGACCGCACCTGCGGCGGGACGGGTCGCGATCGTCACCGGGGCGGGCGCCGGGCTCGGCCGTGCCGAAGCGCTGGCACTGGCCGGTGACGGCGTGTCCGTGGTGCTCAACGACGTGTCCGAGCAGGCCGCCACGGTGGTCGACGAGATCGAAGCCGCCGGGGGCAAGGCACTGCTGGTCACCGGCGACGTGTCCGAACGCGCGACCGCGGACGCGCTGATGGCGGCGGCGCTGGAGCACTTCGGCGGGTTGCACATCGTGGTCAACAACGCCGGTGTGCTGCGGGACCGGATGCTGTTCTCGATGTCCGACGAGGACTGGGACACCGTCATCCGGGTGCACCTGCGCGGGCATTTCCTGCTGTCCCGCAACGCGACCGCGCACTGGCGCCGGCAGTCCAAAGTAGAGGGCGGTCCGGTGTACGGCCGGGTGGTCAACACCGCGTCGGAGGCGTTCCTGTTCGGTTCGGCGGGCCAGCCCAACTATGCCGCGGCCAAGGCCGGGATCGCCGCCCTCACCGTGGCGACCGCGCGGGGATGCGCCCGCTACGGCGTGCGCGCCAACGCGATCTGCCCCCGCGCGCGAACCGCGATGACCAAGGAGGTGTTCGGCGAAGCGCCCGAAGGCGCCGTCGACCCGCTCTCGGTCGACCACGTCGCCCCGTTCGTCGCCTACCTGGCCTCGCCCGAGGCCGACGCGGTCAACGGTCAGGTGTTCGTGGTGCACGGCGGACGGATCGCGTTGGTGCGCCCGCCTTCGGTCGAACGGATCTGGAGCCTGGCCGAGCTCCCTGAAGTCACCGGCTTCTTCGCCCAGCGCGAGTCCGGGCAGATGTTCGCCAGTCAGGAGTTGCTATGACCCTTACCGTGCAGCCGCATCGTGAATCCGTCGGCCTCAAGACCGGGCAGCTCTACGTCGACGGCCAGTGGGGGCCGGGCAGCGGCGGGGAGCCCTGGACCCACCTGCACCCCGCCACCGGGGAGGCCATCGGCGAGTTCGCGGTGGCCACCGCCGAGGACGTCAACGCCGCCGTCGCCGCCGCCCGCAAGGCCTTCGAAGCGGGCACCTGGTCCAACGCCAGGGCGGGGGTGCGCATCAAACTGCTGCACCGCTACGCCGGGCTGCTGCGCGAGCACGCCGAAGAGCTGCGTGCGCTGCAGGCGCTGGACAACTCGGTGCCGCTGTCGTTCAGCGGCAGCATCTACGCGACCTCGGTGGAAGTCGCGGCCGACGTGTTCGACCACCACGCGGGCTGGGTGGACAAGCTCGGCGGCCAGACCCTGCCGCCGTACCAGGGCGGCGACCACCTCGCGATGACCTTCCGCGAGCCGATCGGGGTGGTGGCCGCGATCCTGCCGTGGAACGCGCCGTTCCTGCTGTTCGCCCAGAAGGTCGCGCCCGCACTGGCCGCGGGCTGCACCGTGGTGCTCAAGCCGTCCGAGTACTGCACCTTCACCGTGCTGCGCATGGTGGAGTTGCTGATCGAGGCCGGGCTGCCCGAGGGCACGCTCAACGTGGTGACCGGCCCCGGCGACCCCGTGGGTGAAACGCTGATCGCGCACCCCGGAGTGGACAAGGTCAGCTTCACCGGCAGCCGCGGGGTCGGCAGGCGGATCATCGAAGCGTCCGCGGGCACCCTCAAGCGCGTCTCGCTCGAACTGGGCGGCAAGAGCCCGGCACTCGTCTTCGCCGACGCCCCCAACATCGGGCTCGCCGCGGCGACCGTGGTCGGCGCGGTCACCATGGGCCTGTCGGGCCAGGCGTGTGTGGCCAACACCCGCGCACTCGTGCACCGCGACGTCTACGACGAGTTCCTCGCCGCGGCGCAGGGCATGGCGGCCGCCATCACCTACGGCGACCCGTTCGACCCCGGCGTGCTCGCCAGCCCGCTGATCAACCCGCGGCAACTGGAGCGCGTGCTCGGCTACATCGAAAAGGGCAAGGAAGAGGGCGCCCGGCTGGTGACCGGCGGTGAACGGCTCGGCGGCGACCTCGCCGCGGGGAACTTCGTCGGCCCGACCATCTTCGCCGACGTGGACAACGACTCGACGCTGGCCCAGGAAGAGATCTTCGGCCCGGTGCTCGCGGTCGTGCCCTTCACCGACGAAGAGGAGGCCGTCCGGCTGGCCAACGACACCGAATACGGGCTCGGAGCGAGCGTTTTCAGCGCGGACGCCCAGCGGGCCTTCCGCGTCTCGCGCAAGCTGCGGGCGGGCACGATCGGGATCAACGGCTTCCAGATCGAACCGCATCTGCCCTTCGGCGGGTTCAAGCAGTCCGGCCTCGGTCGGGAGGGCGGCGAATCCTCGATCGAGGCCTTCACCGAACTCAAGTCCGTGTACCTGCCGCTGACCGACGAGATGATGTGACCATGGGCAGGCTCGACGGGAAGGTCGCGCTGATCACCGGCGCGGCCCGCGGCCAGGGGGCCGCCGCGGCGAGGAAGTTCGTCGCCGAAGGCGCGAAGGTGATGGTCGCCGACATCGTCGACGACGAAGGAAAGCGGCTCGCCGACGAGATCGGTGCGCTCTACCAGCACCTCGACGTCGCGCAGGAGGCCGACTGGGCGGCCGCGGTCGAGCGGGTGCTGGCCGAGTACGGGCAGCTGACGGTGCTGGTGAACAATGCCGGCATCCTGCATTTCTCCGAACTGGGGAAGACCACGCTGGCCGATTACGAGCGCGTGATCAGGGTGAACCAGATCGGCGCGTTTCTCGGGATGCGTTCGGTCGTTGAACCCATGTCCGAAGCGGGCGTCGGTTCGATCATCAATTTGTCCTCTGTGGAGGGACTGGCCGGAATGCCGTACCTCATCGCCTACACCGCGAGCAAGTTCGCCATCCGCGGGATGACGAAGGTGGCGGCGCTGGAGCTCGGCAGCAGGGGCATCCGGGTCAATTCGGTCCATCCGGGCATGATCGAAACGGCCATGGTGTCCACGGCGGCGGGCGGCGCACACGTCGACCTGTCGCCCGCGGGCAAGAAGGTGGCGCTCGGCCGCGTCGGACAGCCGGAGGAAATCGCGAACCTCGTGGTTTTCCTGGCCAGCGACGAAAGTTCGTACTCCACGGGGGCGGAGTTCGTCGCGGACGGCGGTGCCACCGCCACGCACGCGCTGAAGATCTGACGCGTACCGGGGCGGCCATCGGCGTGATCATGTGAACACCGCTAACGGAATGCGGCGGCACATGGTGAGTAAGACTCAAGGCAACGAGGCTAGGGTCTGCGGAGGTGTGATGGGTTCACGCAGTGGCACGTTCGGAGTTCCGGGTACCGCCGCGCTGACTCAGGTCGGTCGCCTGTCCACGCTCGGCTGGGAAGTCCTGCGCGCGATCCCGCGGCGGCCGTTCCAGTTCCGGGAATGGATCCAGCAGTGCTGGTTCTTCGCCAGCGTGACCATCCTGCCGACCGCGCTGGTGGCCATTCCGTTCGGGGCGGTGATCGCGCTGCAGCTCGGCTCGCTCACCGGGCAGATCGGGGCCCAGTCGTTCACCGGTGCGGCGAGCGCGCTGGCGATCGTGCAGCAGGCTTCACCGCTGATCACCGCGCTGCTGGTGGCAGGCGCGGGCGGCAGCGCCGTCTGCGCCGACATCGGTGCCCGCAAGATCCGCGAAGAGATCGACGCGATGGAGGTGCTGGGCGTCAGCCCGGTCCAGCGTCTCATCGTGCCGAGGGTGCTGGCCGCGATGGTGGTGTCGGTCCTGCTCAACGGCCTGGTCAGCGTGGTCGGTGTGCTGGGCGGCTATTTCTTCAACGTGGTCATGCAGGGCGGCACGCCCGGTGCGTACCTGGCCAGTTTCAACGCGCTGGCACAGCTGCCGGACCTCTACATCAGTGAGATCAAGGCGCTGCTGTACGGATTCGTCGCCGGGGTGGTCGCGGCCTACCGCGGTCTCAATCCGGCGGGCGGGCCGAAGGGGGTGGGCGACGCGGTGAACCAGGCCGTGGTCATCACCTTCCTGCTGCTGTTCCTGATCAACGTCGTGCTCACGGCCATCTACCTGCGGGTCGTCCCGCCGAAGGCGCTCTGATGACGGCCCGGACGGTGGAAACGGCGAACCGCGCCGATCGGACGCTGGAAATCATCGCCCGGCCCGGCGCGATGTTCGAGGGGCTCGGCTTCCAGCTGTCCTTCTACGTGCGGGCGCTGGCCTGGTCCCCGCGCACGGTCCGGCGCTACCTCAAGGAAACCCTGCGCCTGCTCACCGAGGTCTGCTTCGGCACCGGGGGACTGGCGGTCATCGGCGGCACGCTGGGCGTGATGATCGGCATGACGATGTTCACCGGCCTGATCGTCGGCATGCAGGGGTACGCCGCGCTCAACCAGCTCGGCACCGCCGCGCTGACCGGGTTCATCTCGGCCTACTTCAACACGCGCGAGGTCGCCCCGCTGGCCGCCGGGCTGGCGCTGTCCGCGACCGTCGGGTGCGGTTTCACCGCCCAACTCGGCGCGATGCGCATTTCCGAGGAGATCGACGCGCTCGAAGTGATGGGCATCCCGAGCATGCCCTACCTGGTGACCACCCGCGTGCTCGCCGGGATCGCCGCGGTGATCCCGCTGTACGCGGTGGGCCTGCTCTCGTCCTACCTGGCGTCCCGGCAGATCACCGTCTGGCTCTACGGCCAGTCCGCCGGTACCTACGACCACTACTTCAACCTGTTCCTGCCACCGCAGGACGTGCTCTGGTCGTTCCTCAAGGTGATCATCTTCAGCGCGCTGGTCATCCTGTCCCACTGCTACTACGGCTACACCGCCCGCGGCGGCCCCGCCGGGGTGGGCGTGGCCGTCGGGCGCGCGGTGCGCACCTCGATCGTGCTGATCTCGGTGCTGGACTTCTTCCTCAGCCTGGCGGTGTGGGGTGCCACCACGACGGTGAGGATCTCGGGATGACACGGGCGATCCTGCTGCGGCGGTTGTGGCACCAGGCACTGGGACTGGTGTTCCTGGTGGTCTGCGCGCTGTTCCTGGTCACCACGGTGGCGATCTACCAGAAGAAGTTCACCCCGGTTTCCCTGGTGCGGCTGGAGACCGACCACGTCGGCAACCAGCTGGGCGCGGGATCGGACGTGAAGATCCGCGGCGTGGTGGTCGGGGAGGTCCGTTCGGTGGCCGCCCTCGGCGATCACGCCGCGCTGGAACTGGCGCTCGAACCGGACAAGCTCGACCAGATCCCGGCCAACGTCACCGCACGCCTGCTGCCCAAGACCCTCTTCGGCGAGCGTTACGTGGCGCTGCAGATCCCGGCCACCCCCGCCGCCGGGCACATTGAAGCCGGTGCGGTGATCCCCCAGGACCGCAGCAGTTCCGCGATGGCACTGGAAACCGTGCTCAACGACGTGATGCCGTTGCTCCAGGCGGTGCAGCCGGAGAAGCTGTCGGCCACGCTGAGCGCGGTGTCCACGGCGCTGCAGGGGCGGGGCGAGCAGTTCGGCCGGACCCTGGCGCAACTGTCGGACTACCTGGGCGGGCTGAACCCTTCGCTGCCGGACATCAAGGCGGACATCGCCGGTTTCGCCAAGGTCGCCGAGGTCTACGACAAGGCCGCGCCGGATCTGTTGCAGGCGCTTTCGGACCTCACCACCACGTCGAAGACGCTGGTGGACAAGCGGAACCAGCTCGCGCAGCTGTACGGCTCGGTGACCACCGTGTCCGGTGATCTGGCCGGTTTCCTCAAGGTCAACGAGAACAACATCATCCGGCTGACCACCACCGCGCAGTCTACTTTGGACGTACTCGCCAAGTACGCGCCCGAGTACCCGTGCCTTTTGAAGCAGTTCGCGGATTCGGTGCCGCGCGCCTACGAGGCCTTCGGGCACGGCACCGACGAAATGAACCACGTGACGATCCGCTTCATCGCCGACCGCACCAAGTACGTGCCGGGCGTCGACGATCCGAAGTACCTCGACAAGCGCGGGCCGCGGTGTTACCCGCAGGTGCCGCCGCCGGGCCGGTGGCCGCAGTACCCGCCGGACGGGCCGCTGCAGGACGGCTCCAGTCATCCGCCGGTGCCGCCCGGTGAGAATCCGCCCCTGCCGGGCAACGGGATCATCCCGGCGGGCTCGTCCACCACCGGTTCGCTGGCGGGTACCCCGCAGGAGCAGCAGTTGATCGACGTGCTGGTCTCGCCGACCCTGAACACCACACCGGACCAGGTGCCCGGCTGGTCGGGCCTGCTGGTCGGGCCGCTCTACCGCGGCGCGGAGGTGGAACTGCAGTGAGGAGCTTCACCGCGCCCCTGATCAAGATCCTGGTCTTCGCCGTGGTCACCGTGGTGCTGACCGGGATACTCGGGGCCACCATCGCCAACACGAACTTCGGCGTCACCAGCGGCTACGTCGCGCGCTTCACCGATGCCTCCGGGCTGCACGAGGGCGACGACGTGCGCATCGTCGGCGTGAAGGTCGGCCAGGTCGCCCGGATCAGCGTCGCCGAGGACGGCGATCGCCGCTTCGCCGACGTGCACTTCACGGTGTCCTCCACCTACCACCTGCCCGCCTCGGCCACCGCGACCGTGAAGTACCGCAATCTGGTGGGGCAGCGCTACCTCTCGATCGGCACGAACGTCGCGGACGGCACGCAACTGCCCGAGGGAGGCATGATCCCGCCCGAACGCACCCAGCCGGCGCTGAATCTCACTGTGCTGTTCAACGGGATGAAGCCGCTGTTCCAGGCACTGGACCCGCAGCAGGTGAACCAGCTGTCGTACGAGATCGTCCAGGTTTTCCAGGGCGAGGGCGGGACGATCCAGAGCCTGCTCACCCACACCGCGTCCATCACCTCCGCCATCGCGGACAAGGACAAGGTGATCGGCCAGGTCATCGACAACCTCAACGGCGTGCTGTCCACGGTGAACCAGCGCGGTCCCGAACTGTCGAACCTGATCGACCAGACGCAGCAGCTGGTGACCGGGCTGGCGCAGCAGCGCGGCCCGATCGGGGAGGCGGTGTCCGCGCTGTCGAACCTCACCGACGTCACCGCGGGCCTGCTCAAGGACGCGCGGCCCGCGGTCAAGGACGACATCGCCAGCCTCGGCAAGCTGTCGTCGAACCTGTCGGATTCGGGGCAGCTGCTGGACGAGCTGCTGCGGAAACTCCCGGGAAACCTGGACAAGTACACCCGCGTGATGAGCTACGGCAGCTGGTACAACTATTTCCTCTGCAATCTGACGGGCACCATCGGGATCTCCTCCCTGAACGTCACCCTCCCGATCCTGCCGCTGCCGGCCACCGAACTGCCGGAGAGGTGCAAGACGTCGTGAAACCGCTGCGCGAACGCAACCAGGCCGCCGTCGGCGGGGTCACCCTCGTCCTCATCGTGCTGGTCACCGTGGTGTCCTACTTCTCCGACCAGCTGCCGCTGCTCGGCACCGGGACCACCTACCAGGCCTACTTCACCGAGTCGGCCGGACTGGCCCCGGACAACGAGGTGCAGGTCGCCGGGGTGAAGGTCGGGCAGGTCAGCTCGGTCCGGCTGGCCGGGAAGAAGGTGCTGGTGAAGTTCAAGGTCTCCGGCACCAGGATCGGCTCCGCGACCACCGCCTCCATCGAGATCAAGACGCTGCTCGGCGAGAAGTACCTCGCACTGCAGCCGAAGGGGGACGGCGCGCAGAACCCGGACGACCCGATCCCCCTCGAGCGCACCTCCACCCCGTTCCAGCTGCAGGACGCCTTCCAGCAACTGTCCACAACGGTCGGTGACATCGACACCGCGCAGCTGTCCCGGGCCTTCGACGCCGTGTCCGGCGCGCTCAAGGACACGCCCCAGGCCCTCAAGGACACCCTCAGCGGGCTTTCCGCCCTGTCCAAAACGGTGTCCTCCCGGGACCAGGAACTGGCGAACCTGCTGTCCAACACCAGCAGGCTGTCCAAGACCCTGGCCGACCGCGACAGCAAGGTGCAGCAGATGATCAGCGACGGCAACCTCCTGCTGAGCGAGCTGCAGAAGCGCCGGGACGCGATCAGCGCACTGCTGACCGGAACCAAGGCGCTGTCGGACCAGTTGCACGGCCTGGTCGCCGACAACCGGCAGCAACTCAGGCCCACGCTGGAAAAGCTCGGCGACGTCACCGGCATCCTCCAGCGCAACCAGGACAACCTGAGCCGCAGCCTCGCCCTGCTGGCGCCGTTCACCCGGCTCGGCGCGAACGCCACCGGCAACGGCCGCTGGTTCGAGGGCTACATCTGCGGCCTGCTGCCCCCCGTGATCAAGGCGGGCGGGCTGTCCATCAACCCGGAGGGCTGCAGCGTGCCGCTGGCGGCGCCGGACCAGGGGGTGAGCAACCGATGAGCCCGCAGACCAGGGCGGGCCGCCGCGCCTACCGCTGGATCGCCACCGCCTGCGTGGCCGCGCTCGCCCTGACCACCGGGTTGTGGCTGATCTTCCGCGACGGCGGAACCACGATTTCCGCGCTGTTCGACCGCACGGTCGGGCTCTACTCCGGATCCTCGGTCCGGGTGCTGGGCGTGCAGGTCGGCCGGATCACCGCGGTGACCCCGCAGGGCGGTTCGGTGCGGGTGGACATGGCGATCGACTCCGGGGTGCAGATCCCCGCGGACGCCGGGGCCGTGGTGGTGGCGCCGAGCCTGGTCAGCGACCGGTACGTGCAGCTGACCCCGGCCTACGACAGCGGTCCGGTGATGGCTTCGGGAACGCTCATCCCGAAGGAGCACACCGCCACCCCGATGGAGCTCGACGACCTGTACGGCAGTATCGACAAGTTGTCGACCAGTCTCGGCCCCGGCGGGGCGAACGCCGACGGCTCGCTGTCGCGCCTGCTCGGCACGGCGGCGAAGAACCTCGACGGCAACGGCAAGAACCTCAACGACACCGTCACCGAACTGGCCGACCTGTCCCGCACCCTGAACAACTCCAAGGGGGATCTGTTCTCCACGGTGCGGAACCTCCAGTCGTTCACCACCGCGCTGGCCGACAGCGACAACCAGCTCAACCAGTTCTACCAGCGGCTCGCCGACGTTTCCGGCTTCCTCGCGGCCGATTCGGGCGACGTCGGCGCGGCACTGTCCTCCCTGGGCGGTTCGCTCGGTGAGGTGCAGCAGTTCGTCGCGGAGAACAAGACCCTCCTCGAATCCAATGTGGACAAGCTGGCGAGCGTGACGAAGGTGCTGGTGGACCAGCGGGCGGCGCTCGCCGAGGTGCTGGACGTGTCGCCCACCGCGATGAGCAACTTCATCAACTCCTACGACTCGGCGACCGGCAGCATCGCCATCCGCTACAACGCCAACGAACTCACCAACCCGCTGATGACCACGCTGTGCCGGCTGGTCAAGTCGGCCACCCCCACCGGACTGCCGGACGTGGTGGGCAACCTCTGCCAGTCCATCGCCTCGGTGGTCGACGGCGTCGCGAAGCTCCCGTCGCTGTCCCAGCTGATGGCCGACATCTCCAGCGGGAAACTCCCGCCACTGCCCCTGATGCCGCTGGTGTCGACCCCGGAGACCGGACAATGAAACGGATCCCGATCCTCGCCGCGGTGCTGCTGCTGGCCACCGGTTGCGGCACCGGCGGTTTCGACGGGCTGTACAACACCCCGCTGCCCGGCGGCGCGGAACTGGGCGACCACCCGTACCGGATCACCGCGCAGTTCGCCGACGTGCTCGACCTCGTCCCGCAGGCGAGCGTGAAGGTCAACGACGTGCCGGTCGGCCGGGTGGACAAGATCGACCTCGCCCCGGACACCCGGTCGGCGATCGTCACCATGACCGTCAACGGGGACGTGCACCTGCCCGCCAACGCCTACGCCGATCTCAGGCAGTCGAGCCTGCTGGGCGAGAAGTTCGTCGAGCTGCGCGAGCCCGGGCAGGGCGCCACCGGCGCGCTCGCCGACGGTGCCGCCATCCCGCTGGAGCGGACGAACCGCAACCCGGAGGTCGAAGAGGTCCTGGGCGCCCTGTCGCTGCTGCTCAACGGCGGTGGCATCAACCAGGTCCGGGACATCACCCGGGAGCTGAACAAGGCGCTCACCGGCAACGAGGCCGAAATCCGGGCGCTGCTGTCCAGGGTGGACCGGCTCGCCACCGAGCTGGATGGGCAGAAGAGCGAGATCATCCGCGCCATCGACGGGCTGAACCGGCTGTCGAGCACCCTGGTGGGCCAGACCGCGAACCTCGCCAACGCGCTGGACAACCTCGCCCCCGGGCTGGCGGTGGTCAACGAACAGCGCGACCAGCTCGTCGGCATGCTCCAGTCACTGGACCGGCTCTCCGGCGTCGCCGTGGACACCATCGGCAAGAGCCGGGACCAGCTGATCGACAACCTGAAGGCGCTCACGCCGACCCTGACCAAGCTCGCCGAGGCCGGGCAGAACCTGCCCACCGCGCTGAAGATCCTGCCCACCTACCCGCTGCCGGACGTCGCGGGGGAGGTCATCAAGGGCGACTACGCCAACGTGCGGGCGCGCGTCGACCTCGACCTCGACTCGATCGTGCAGAGTCTCGTCAACGCCGGGAAGTTCTCCGTACCCGGCACCACGAAGACGACCACCACGAACGGGACCGGCAACACCGGCAACAACTCCGACAGAGCCAGCGGCGGCACCACCGCGAGCCCGCCTCCGCTGCCGTTGCAGAGCACGGGGCAACCGCAGTCGTCCGGCGACCTGCTCGGCGGTCTCCTGGGCGCCATCCTGGGAGGGGGCCACTGATGTTCACCCGCAGACACTGGGCGAAACTGCTCGCGTTCGGGCTCATCGCGGTGCTGTCCGTCGGCTACGCCGGGGGCAAGTACGCCGGACTGGACCGGCTGTTCGGCCCGCGCGGCTACCTGGTGACCGCGCAGCTGCCCGACTCGGGCGGCATCTTCGTCAACTCCGAGGTCACCTACCGGGGCGTGGCGGTGGGCAAGGTCGCCGCGATGCACCTGATCCCGCGGGGGGTGGCGCTCGAGCTGGACATCGACTCCGGGGCCCCGCAAATCCCGGCGGACACCAGCGCCGTGGTCGCCGACCGCTCCGCCGTCGGCGAGCAGTACGTCGACCTGCGGCCCACGCACGAGAACGGGCCGTACCTGCACGACGGTTCGGTGATCGGGCCGGACCGGACGGCCATTCCGCTCTCGCCGGACACCGTGCTGACCAACCTGGACAAGCTGGTGTCCAGTGTGGACCCCAAGGACCTCCGCACGGTGGTGGACGAGACCTACGACGCCTTCGCCGGTACCGGTCCCGATCTGCAGCAGCTGCTCGACACCGCGGGCTCGTTCACCGCCACCGCCACCGAGAACCTGCCGCAGACGGCGAAGCTGCTGGCCGACGGCCGCACCGTGCTCGCCACCCAGCAGCGGCAGGCGCAGAACATCACCGCACTGGCCCAGGGACTGCGCCGGATCACCGAACAGCTCAAGAACTCCGACCCGGACCTGCGGAAGGTGATCGAACAGGCGCCGGGGCTGGCCGACGACGTGGACAACATCCTGTCCGTCTCGGGCACCGATCTCGGCGTGCTGATCGCCAACCTGCTCACCACCATGCAGGTGACCTCGGTGCGCACGGACGCCATCGAGGAGGACCTCGTCGCGTTCCCGGTCATCGGCGCGTTCACCCGGTCGGCGGCCTCCAACGGGGAGGGCCATCTCGGCCTGGTGCTGAACTTCTTCGACCCCCATTCCTGCACGAAGGGGTACGAGACGACGAAGCAGCGCCCGGCCAACGACACCACCGAGGTCCCGGCCAACACCCAGGCCTACTGCGCCGAACCGCCGGGCAGCAAGACCGAGGTGCGCGGCGCGCAGAACGCCCCGTACGCGGGCAAACCCGCCACCCCCGCGCAGTCGCAGGCCACGCAGAGCCCGTCGACCGGCACCCCCCAGCAGGCCGCGCGCAGCGGGCTGCCAGGCTTGCTCGCCATGACGACCGGTGGGATCACGCAGGGCATCGGACAGCTGCTGGGGCTGCCGGGATGAATCGCCGCGACCCCGTGCTGCTCGGGATGACGGTTCTCGCGGTGGTGGCCGTGGTGGCCGCCACGTGGTTCGGCCTGTCGTGGTGGACCGCGGCCCATGACGAGGCCGGCCTGCGCGCGCGGGATCGCGACACGGTGCTGGCCGCGGCGACCGACGCGCTCACCGCACTCAACACCATCGACTACCACGACCCGGGCCCCGCGCTGGACCGCTGGATCCAGGTCACCACCGGTCAGTTCGGCAAGAACCTCTCCGGCGACCGGCAACTCCAGCTCGACCGCGCCGTGACGAGCAGGACGATCGCGACCGCGAGCGTGCGCCAGGCCGCCGTCACCGAACTCGACGAGGCCGGCGGCACCGCCAGGGTGATCGCCGTGGTGGACGTCCAGCTCAGCACCAACGGCTCCGCCGCCGCGCCCAGCCGGAGCCGGTTGAACGCTACGCTGACGCGGACCGAGTCGGGGTGGAAGATCAGCGCCGTGCAGGGGGCGGGATGACCGAGACGACGGACGAGCGGCCCCGTCCGCGACCGAGGCCGCATCCCCGCCCGGCCGTTTCCGGCACCGGCCTGCGGAAACCGCGTCCCGCTCCGGCCTCCGCCGGGACCGAGGCCGCCGCCGAATCCGGGGCCACTGACGTCTCCGACGGGCCGGAGCAGCGTCCTCGCCTGCGGCGGGCGGCGAACCTGCTGCAGCGGCGCCGTGCCACCGTGCTCGCCGCGCTGACCGCGGTGGTCGTGCTCGGCGGCGGGGTGGCGGTGTGGTCGGCACTCGAGGCCGGCGCGCTGACCAGCGGCAACGCCGCACTGGCCGATCAGGCGGCGACGGCGGAGGTCCGCGACCAGGTCGGCGCCGCGGTGAAGGCGATCTTCTCCTACGACTACGGCAATCTCGCCCGCACCGACCGGGCCGCGGCGAGCGTGCTGGTCGACCAGGCCGTCACCCAGTACCAGGCCGGGTATGCCGCCGCGAAGCAGCAGGCCACGGACCAGAAGCTGGTGCGCACCACCACGGTCGGCTCGGCCGGCGTGCGGGACCTGACCGCCGACACCGCGCACCTGCTGCTGTTCCTCGACCAGCAGACGCTGAACACGGTGTCGAACCAGCAGACCTCCGCGAGCGGCTGCCTGGAGATCCTCGCCCGCAAGATCGACGGCACCTGGAAGATCGCCTCCCTGACCGCCTACTGACCCCCGCGAGTCCCACGCTCGGCCGGTCGAGTCCCACCTTCAGACACCTGTGTCCCACGTTCCGCCCCCGGAGCGTGGGACTCGGGGTGCGGAGCGCGGGACACGAGGTGCGGAGGGTGGGACTCGCCCGGGCTACTTCTGGTAGAGGTTTTCGATGGCGTGCGCGTAGTTCTTCGACACCACGTTGCGCTTGAGCTTCAGGCTCGGCGTGATCTCGCCGCTGGCCTCGGTGAAGTCCTGGCCGAGGATGACGAACTTCTTGATCGCCTCGGCCTTCGACACCTGGGTGTTCGCCTCGTCCACCGCGGCCTGCACCTCGGCGCACAGGTCGGGGTCGCCGGTGAGGTCGGCGACGGTGGCGTCCGCGGGCTTGCCGTGCTGGGCCTTCCAGGCGGGGAAGAACTCCTCGTCGATGGTGACCAGCACCCCGATGAACGGCCGCCGGTCGCCCACCACCATGGCCTGGCTGATCAGCGGGTTCGCGCGCAGGGTGTCCTCGAGACCGGACGGGGCGACGTTCTTGCCGCCCGCGGTGACGATGATCTCCTTCTTCCGCCCGGTGATCCTGAGGAACCCGTCGTCGTCGAGTTCGCCGAGGTCACCGGTGTGGAACCAGCCGCCCTCCAGCGCCTCCTTGGTGGCCTCTTCGTTGTTGTAGTAGGCCCGGAACACGACGTCGCCCTTGAGCAGCACCTCGCCGTCCTCGGCGATCCGCACCGAGTTGCCCGCCACCGGCTTGCCGACGGTGCCCACCCGGAACGCGGACTGCGTGTTCACGTTGGCCGCCGCGGAGGTCTCGGTCAGGCCGTAGCCCTCGAACACCGGGACACCGATGCCGCGGAAGAAGTGCGCCAGGCGCGGGCCGAGCGGGGCGCCGCCGGACACCGCGGCGATGCAGCGGCCGCCGAGCGCGCCGCGCAGCTTGCTGTAGACCAGCTTGTCGAACACGAAGTGCTTGGCCTTGAGCAGCAGGCCCGCGCCGCCGTTGTCCTGGGCGTGGCTGTAGTCGACCGCGACCGACTCCGCGAGGTCGAAGATCGAGCCCTTGCCCTCGGCGTGCGCCTTCTGCTTCGCGCCGTTGTAGACCTTCTCGAACACGCGCGGCACCGCCACCACGAACGTGGGCCGGAACGAGCCGAGGTCGGCCACGAGGTTCTTGACGTCCGGGGTGTGGCCCAGCGTGACGCGCGCGGTGACCGCGGTGAGGGCGATGGCACGGGCCAGCACGTGCGCCAGCGGCAGGAAGCACAGCAGCGAGTTGCCCGCCTCCATCAGCTGCGGGAAGGCGGCGATGTCGGCGCGGATCTCGGCGAGCAGGTTGCGGTGGGTCAGCTCGACGCCCTTGGGGCGGCCGGTGGTGCCCGAGGTGTAGACGATGGTGGCGAGGTCGTCGGCGGCGACCGAGCGGCGCCGCTCGTGCACCACGTCGTCGCCGGCCTTGACGCCGAGAGCGGTCAGCTCCTTGACGGCGTTGCCGCTGTGCGTGGTCTCGATCTGCCAGACGAACTGCAGGTCGGGAAGACGGTCGCGGACCTCGTCCACCTTCGCGCGGTGTTCGTCGGTTTCGACGAAGACCGCCTTGGCGACCGAATTGGACAGGATCCAGTTGATCTGCTCGGCCGAGGAGGTGTCGTAGATGGGCACGACCACGCCGCCCGCCGCCCAGATGGCGAAATCGAGCAGCGTCCATTCGTACCGGGTCTTCGACATCAGGCCGATGCGGTCGCCTCGCTCGATGCCGGCCTCGATCAGGCCTTTGGCCACGGCGAGCACCTCGGAGGCGAATTCGCGAGCGGTCACGTCGAGCCAGGAACCTTCGACCTGGCGCCGGAAGCTGATGGCCTCCGGGAACCGTTCAGCATTCGCCCAAAAGATGTCGCCGAGGTTCTCGTCATCGGCAACCGGCTTCGCTGCCGGGGCGCTGTACTCGCGCACGGGGACCTCCGCGTTCTGGGTGTTACTCGCCAGTCAACTTAGCGTCAGCACCACCTTACGACCAAGTTGCGTATCTCATGTCATTCTGACACTTGTGAGCACGCCGAACAGCGCACCGCCCGCGATCGACATCGTCGACGAGACCTTCCTGGCGGTGCCCCCCGCCACCGTCGCGGCCGCCTTCGCCGACCCGGCCGCCTGGCGCCGGTACTGGCCTGACCTGCGGCTCGAGGTCTACACGGACCGTGGCGACAAGGGTCTGCGATGGACGGTGCGGGGTGCCCTGGTGGGCACCCAGGAGGTATGGCTGGAGCCGGTTCTGGACGGCACGCTGTTGCACTACTTCCTGCGCGCGACGCCCGCGACCCCGCCGCGGCGGCCACGTGATCTCCGTCGCGAGTTCGACCACCGGGCCCGCGCGGCCAAGGCGATCTCGCTCGAACTGAAGGAGATCCTCGAGGACGGGCGCGAGCCCGGGATCCCGCCGCGGCCCCAGCCCGCCTGACCCTCCCACCACGGGCGTCCGGGCAGCCCTCCCTGCCGTCGCGTGCGCAACGGTGCGCGGCGCGTACACGCCGGCGGGAGTGCCCTCTAAGCTCGCCTCATGCGGGTTCATGTCGTCTCCGACGTCCACGGTAACGCCGAGGCGCTGGCCCGGGCGGGCGAAGGCGCGGACGCCCTGATCGTGCTGGGCGATCTGATCGACTTCGTCGACTACCACGAGCACGACAAGGGCATCCTCGGCACGCTCTTCGGCGCCGAGAAGGTGGCGGCCTTCGCCCGGCTGCGGCGGGAGGGCACGCGCGCGGAGGCGGTGGCCTACTCCCGGTCGCTGTGGGCCACCCTCGACGATCCGGCCGCCGCGGTCGAGGAGGCGATCCGCGCGCAGTACACCGAGTTGTTCGCCGCGATGAAGGCGCCGACGTACGCCATCCCGGGGAACGTGGACTCGCCGCACCTGTGGCCGGAGTTCGCCGGGCACGGGGTGACGCTGGTCGACGGCGAGGTGGTCGAGATCGGCGGCCTGCGGTTCGGGTTCACCGGGGGCGTGGTCCTGCCGGAAGGGGTGCCGATGGCGCGGCCCGGCCGGGTCTGGCGGCCCTACCTGCGGGCGCCGGAGGAGTTCGACGCTTCGGTGGCGAAGCTGACCGGCATCGACGTGCTGTGCACCCACGTGCCGCCCGCCTTCCCCGAACTCACCTACGACGTGGTCGCCAGGAAGCACGAACTCGGCTCGGCCGCGCTGGCCGGGCTGATCATCAGCGAGCGGCCGAGGTGGTCGCTGTTCGGGCACGTCCACCAGCCGTTGTCGGCGCGGCTGCGCGTCGGAGGGACCGAATGCCGCAACGTCGGGCACTTCAAGGTGACGCAGCGCCCGTACGTGCTGCGGTGGTGATGGCCCCCGGACCTGTAACCTCTCCGCCATGGCCGACCAGTCCACGCAGTCCATCGAGGTCGAAGCGCCGCCGGAGCAGGTGATGGCGGTGATCGCGGACTTCGGGTCGTACCCGGAGTGGGCCAAGCAGGTCCAGCAGACGGAGGTGCTGCTCGTCGACGACGGCACCGGGAACGCCAAACAGGTGCGCCTCACACTGGACGCGGGGCCGATCAAGGACGTCTACACGCTCGAATACGAGTGGGCGGACGACGGCCGCTCGGTGAGCTGGCATCTGGTCAAGGGGCAGATGCAGAAGGCGCAGAACGGCCGTTATCACCTGGAGGAGGTCGCCGAGGGGCGCACCCGGGTGACCTACACGCTTTCGGTCGAACTGGTGCTGCCGATGATTGGCCTGCTGCGCCGCAAGGCCGAGAAGATGGTCATGGACACCGCGCTCAAGGAGCTGAAGCGCCGGGTGGAGGAGCTCGACTGAGCGGCGGGAAGAGGGGGCGTTGACGGACATGCCGCGGTTGCTGCTGTTCACCGGTAAGGGGGGCGTCGGCAAGACGACCCTCGCGGCGGCGACGGCGGCGAGGCTGGCCGCACGGGGCCGCAAGACCCTCGTGGTGTCCACGGACCCGGCGCATTCGCTGGCCGACGCCTTCGCCCGCCCGCTGAGCGGGGAGCCCGCCGAGATCCACCACGGTCTCGACGGGGTCCAGATCGACTCGCGGGGCCTGGTCGACGGGGTGTGGCAGGAGTTGCGGGGCAAGCTGCGCTCGGCGCTGGCCGGGGCCGGGCTCGACGCACTGGACGCCGAGGAGCTCACCGTGCTGCCCGGCGTGGACGAACTGCTCGCGCTCACCGAGGTGCAGCGGCTGGCCGAGCTGGACCGCTGGCACACGGTGGTGGTGGACTGCGGGCCGACCGCCGAGACCCTGCGGCTGCTGGCGCTTCCGGAGGCCGTTTCCGGGTACCTCAACCGGGTGTGGCAGCTCAAGCTCGTGGGCCCTCGGGGCACGGTCGAATCGGTGCGGCGGCTGGCGGCGCACGTGGAATCGCTGCGGGCCCTGCTCACCGATCCCGCACTGACCGGGGTGCGCCTGGTCCTGACCCCGGAACGGGTGGTCGTGGCCGAGGCCCGCCGCACGCTGAGTTCGCTGGCGCTGCGCGGCATCCGCGTGGACGGGGTCATCGTGAACCGGCTGATGCCGGCGCCGGGCGTGTGGCGCGGTGCGGCGGCGGCGTGGATGCGCACCCGCCGCCGCGAGCAGGACGCGGTGCTCGCCGAACTCGCCGAGGCCGGGGTGCGGAAGTTCGCGAAGGTGGAGCACCGGGCGGTCGAGCCGGTCGGGCGGGAAGCGCTGCTGGAGATCGCCGGGGACCTGTATGGCGACGCCGATCCCTTGCCCGACAAGGCGGAGGGCATCGCGCCGCTGCTCGAGGTGTCCGAAGTGGATGGTGAGTACCTGCTCCGGGTGGCGATGCCGCTGGGCGCCGGTTCCCGGGTGGACCTGGCCAGGGTCGACGACGACCTGGCGATCACCGTGGACGGGTTCCGCAGGCTGGTCGCGCTGCCGGAGGCCCTGCGGTCCTGCCACGTCACCGGGGCCGAATCCGATGCCCGCGGACTGGTCGTTTCACTGACCCGGAGGCCCGCATGACCGAAAATGGGTGGGGCGGGTCATGGGGGCCGACCGGGTGCGGGTGTCCCGCGAGGCACCGGAGGCCCGCATGACCGAAAATGGGTGGGGCGGGTCATGGGGGCCGACCGGGTGCGGGTGTCCCGCGAGGCACAGGAGGCCCGCATGACCGACGCCGAGGGGGCGAGCCTCGCCGAGGAGATCCGTCTGCTGGTGGAGATGGTGATCGAGCGCGCGGCGCCGTGGCTGGATGGCCTGGTGGCCGCCGGGCACGGGGAGGACGAGCGGGAACGGTCGAGCTGCGGGTGGTGCCCGTTGTGCGCGGTGGTCGCGGTGGCGCGGGGTGAACGGCCGGAGCTGGCCGCCCGCCTGGTCGAGCAGCTGGCCCAGCTGGTCGCGCTGCTGCGTGCCGTGCTGGCGGACCGCTGGGAGCCCGAGCACGGTTTCCACATGCCCGGTTTCCAGCCCGCCCGGAAACAGCCCGAGCCCGCCGCCTCGGCGAGGGTGCAGCGCATCCCCGTGCGCTGGCGGGACGGTGCGGCGGACGGGACCGGGGAGCGCTAGTGCGGGCGATCGGCCTTGACGTCGGGGGGACGAGTGTCCGGGCGGCCGTGGTGGACGAGCAGGGGTTCGTCCTGGACACGGCCAGGGCGGGCACCCCCAGCGACGAGAACGCGCTGGAGGACGCGATCTCCGGGGTGATCGATGAACTGCGCAACCGGTACGACGAGGTGGTCGCGGTGGGGCTCGCGGTCGCCGGGTTCGTGGCGAGCGACCGGGAGACCGTGATGTTCGCGCCGCATCTGGCGTGGCGGGCGGCCCCGGTGGCGGAGCGCATCGCCAAGCGGGTCGGCCTGCCGGTGACCCTGGAGCACGACGCGAACGCCGCCGCGCTGGGCGAACACCGCTTCGGTGCGGCGCGGGGTGCGCGGGTGGCCGCGCTGGTGGCGATCGGCACCGGGATCGGGGCCGGGCTGCTGCTGGACGGCGAGATCTACCGCGGCGCCCACGGCGTGGCGCCGGAGCTGGGGCATCTGACCGTGGTGCCCGGCGGCCGGGCCTGCCCGTGCGGTAAGTACGGCTGCTGGGAGCGGTATTGCAGCGGTACCGCGCTGGCGGCGACGGCGATCGAGCTGATGGCCCGGCAGCCGGGCCAGTCCACGGTGCTGGCGCGGGACATGGCGGAGGATCCCGGGGCGATCACCGGCCGCCGGGTGGCGCGGGCGGCGCGGGACGGCGATCCGGTCGCCCAGCGCGCGGTGGCCGAGCTGGCGAAATGGCTGGGCGAGGGCCTCGCGCTGGTCGCCGACGTGTTCGATCCGGAGATCGTGGTCATCGGGGGCGGGGTGTCCGGTTCTTCGACGCTGTTCCTCGACGAGGCCCGCGAGCACTACGCGGGCGCGATCACCGGGGCCCGGCACCGGCCACTGGCCCGGATCCGCACCGCGCACCTGGGTGACGACGCGGCGATGGTGGGGGCGGCGGCTCTCGCGCTGGAAGGCGCCTCCTGAGCGCTCGGTGTGACAAGCTGGAGGAGTCGGTCCGCTTGTTCCCGGAGGCTCGCCGTGCCACTGTCCCCCGCTCCTGACGACGCCGCTTGCGCCGATGGGGACGGGTTCGTGGTGTGTCTCGGCGGGCACCGGCACTGGGGCCGCTATGGCGCGGCCGGTCTGCTGCTGACCGATCCGGGGCGGGGGGTGCTGCTGCAGCGGCGGGCCTGGTGGACCCACCACGGCAGCACGTGGGCGTTACCGGGCGGGGCGCTGCGCAGCACCGAAAAGCCGTGGGAGGCCGCGGTACGGGAGGCGGAGGAGGAGGCCGCGGTCCCGGCCACCGCGGTCCGCCCGGTGGCGGCGTCCACGGCCGATCACGGCGGCTGGAGCTACACCACGGTGCTCGCGGTGCCGCGGTGGCCGCTGCGCGAGCAGGTGATGAACGACGAGAGCGACGAGTTGCGCTGGGTGCCGCCGTCGGAGGTGACGGCCTTCCCGCTGCACCACGACTTCGCCGCGGCCTGGCCCGCGTTGCACGAGCAGCTCGGGCGTGAACTGGTGCTGGTGGTGGACGGCGCGAACGTGGTCGGTTCGCGCCCGGACGGCTGGTGGCGGGATCGGCCCGCGGCGGCGGAACGGCTGCGTGACCGGTTGGCGCTGCTGGCGCGCAGCGGCCTGCGCGGTTCCGACGTGGGGCTGGACGCGGGGGACAACTGGTCGTGGTGGCCGAGGGTGGTGCTCGTCCTGGAAGGCCAGGCGCGCGGGGTGGGCCCGGCCGACGGCGTGGAGGTGGTGGCCGCGCCCCGGGACGGGGACGCCTCGATCGTGGCGGCGACGAGGGAGGTCCGCACCGCCCGCCCGGACGACCACCTGGTCGTCGTGACCGCGGACCGCGAGCTGAGGGGGCGGGTGGCCGGGGAGGGAGCCTCGCTGCTCGGCCCCGGTGCCCTGCTCGACGTCCTCGACGCCGGTTGAGCCTTCAGGCGAGTCGCACTTCTCCGTCAAAGTGCCGTCGCGCGCTTAGGATCGGGGCATGGGGTTACCGAAGGTCTGGGTGCGCACGATCAGCGACGGCCTGATCCGGGCGGACCACATCATCGCCGTCTCGGCTCATCCGACGCCCGCGCTGCCCGGCAAGGCGCCGCACTGGCTGCTCGACGCCACCCTCGCGGTGCCGGTGGGCAGCGGTTCCAGCGACGGGTGGGACGTCAGCGCCCTGCACCGGACTCTGGTTCAGACCCGTGCGGAACCGGTCGGCGCTCCCGAGGCGTTCGCGCAGCTGCTCGCCGCGCTCCACGACGTCGACACGGCGGGCATCATCTCGCCGGTGCCCGGCGCGTCCGACGGCCGCGTCCACTTCAGCTTCGCCCCCTTCCCGGACACCCCGCTGCCCGCCACCGTCATCACCACCAGCGACGCCGATACCGTTCTCTGACCCGTCACGGCTCGCCCCAGCCCCTCAGACGGGGGAGGGGCGTCAGGTCCGGGCGTCGATGATGTGGGGGAGGCGCGCGCCGGCGGTGTCGGGGCCGGACGCCGGGTAGTCGGTCGCGGGCCGCACCTCGGCGGTGGCGAAACCCGCCTCGTGCAGGGCGGCGACGGCCGCGGCGGGATCGGTGAAGGGGTGGTGCACGCGACCGCGGACGGCGACCGCGATCAAGCCGGTGCCGAGCCGCGGGGCCAGTGCCCAGCCGTGCGGGGCGGGGACCAGGTCGGCGAAATAGGCCCCGACGGGGAAACGCCGCAGCACGGTCGCGAAACGGGCCCACATCCGTCGTACCGTCGCCGTGTCGAAGTAGTTCAGCAGCCCTTCGGTGACTATGGCGGTGCCGGTGTCCTCGTCGAGGGTGCGGGCGAGGGAGGCGAGGCTGTCCGGCCCGTCTTCGCGCAGCGCGTCGACGACGGCGACGCGAGGGGCCTGCCCGCCCAGCCGGGCCAGCAGCCGCCGCTTGCGGGAGGCCATCCCCGGCAGGTCCGCCTCCACATAGGTGAGCTTGTCCCCGTACCGCCGGGTGAACCGCCACCCGCGGGCGGACAGCCCGGCGGCGATCTCGACCACCTGGCCGATTTCGCCCCGCTCGATCGGGCCGGCCAGTAGCGCGTCGAGCACCCGGTGGCGGGCCAGGAGCAGATCCTCGAAGGTCGGCCCGCCGAGCAGCCTGCTGGCCGTCATCGCCGGTTCGAGCGCGTGGTAGAAGAGCCTGCCCTCGGGGGTGGCCAGCGCGGCGGGCGCCAGTCCGTTGCGGACCCACACGTAGCCGGTGTAGTGCCCGGTCGGGCTGATCGCCTCGGATCCGCGGGCGAGCAAGGTGTCACCGATGGCCATCGCGTTCCCGCCCCTTCCGGCTCTGCCTCCCGGATGCCAGTGTGCCCGTCAGCGGATCGCGGCGCCGAGTTCGGTCAGCCCCGCGGCAAGCAGCTCGGCCAGATCGGACTCCGGCGACCGCAGCCACTGTTCGTAGGCGGCCAGCGCGATGCCCAGTACGGCGTACGCGATGGCTTGGGGCGCAAGGGAATCCGGGGCGATGCCGAGCCGGCCGGCGACGAATTCGGCGAGCACCTGCCGCCAGTCGGCGTACCGCAGCGCGGAATGCGCCTGCAGCGCGGGCGTGGTGAGGATGAGTTCCATCCGCCGCCGGTGCCAGGGCGCCTCCTCGGGCGGGATGCGGTTGAAGTCCACCAGCGCCGAGCGGATCGCCTCGACCAGCGGGAGTTCGGGTGGGTAGCCGGTGAGCCGCTTGCGCATCCGCTGCAGCTCCCCGTCGAAGTCACCCCAGGCGATGTCGTTCTTGGACGGGAAGTACCGGAAGAAGGTCCGCCGCCCGATCCCCGCCGCGCGCGCGATGTCGTCGATCGTGGTGCGTTCGAATCCCTGACGGGCGAACAGTTCGAAGGCGGCGTGTTCGACCTCGGCGCGTGAGGTGATCGGCCTGCGCCCGGACCGCGTGGTCAGCGGATCGCTCATGACCCCTTCCATTCGGCACTCGGTGCCATTATTCTCGGTGACGCCGGTCGCATCGAGGCGACCCGACGAAGGGAGCATCCCATGTCCGAGGCACAGCAGGCTCCGCAGGCGCACGAAGACGCTCTGGTGGAAGAGGATCTGCTCGTCGAGGAGGTCTCCATCGACGGCATGTGCGGCGTCTACTGAGCCCGTCCGCCGAGCCCCCGTTGCCCATGTTCGAACCCGATCAGCCTTACCGGTGCTCACCACGGGTCGCGCTCCGGCCGGAACCGTTCGGCGCGCTCGCCTACGACTTCGGCACCCGAAGGCTTTCGTTCCTGAAAACCCCCATGCTCGTCGAGGTGGTCCGCGGTCTCGCGGACCAGCCCGACGTGCATGCCGCGCTGGACGCGGCCGGAGTGCCGGACGACCAGCGCCCCAGCTATCTGAAGGCGCTGGCCGGCCTGGCGGAGACCGGCACCATCGAACGGCGCTGACCACGCCGGAAACAGTGCCGATCCATGCCGGTCCGGCGCTGCCGAATCCCCGATCGAGAAGGACGTGCGATGAAGCTCGTCGAGCACTTCAAGCATGGGCTCAACTCGCCCATCTGCCTGACCTGGGAACTCACCTACGCCTGCAATCTGTCCTGCGTGCACTGTCTTTCCTCGTCCGGCCGACGGGATCCGAGGGAGCTGAGCACCCAGGAGTGCAAGGCGGTCATCGACGAGCTGCAGCGCATGCAGGTCTTCTACGTCAACATCGGCGGCGGTGAGCCCACCGTGCGCCCGGACTTCTGGGAACTCGTCGAGTACGCCGTGAACCACCAGGTGGGGGTCAAGTTCTCCACCAACGGCGTCAAGCTCACCCCCCAACGGGCCCGGTGGCTCGCCGCGACCGACTACGTGGACGTGCAGATCTCGCTCGACGGGGCCACCGCCGAGGTCAACGACGCGGTGCGGGGCCCCGGCTCGTACGACACCGCGATCCGCGCCATGACGAACCTGGCCGACGCCGGTTTCCGCGATTTCAAACTCAGTGTGGTGATGACGCGCCAGAACGTCGGCCAGCTCGACCGGTTCGCCGAGATCGCCGACACCTACGGCGCGCAGCTGCGGATCACGCGGCTGCGGCCGTCGGGCCGCGGCGCCGACGTGTGGGACGAACTGCACCCGACCGCCGAGCAGCAGCTCGAGCTGTACCACTGGCTCGTCGCGCGCGGCGAGAAGGTGCTCACCGGCGACTCGTTCTTCCACCTCAACGCGCTCGGGTCGGATCCGTTACCGGGCCTGAACCTGTGCGGGGCGGGCCGGGTGGTGTGCCTGATCGACCCGGTCGGCGACGTCTACGCCTGTCCGTTCGCCATCCACCAGGAATTCCTGGCGGGCAACGTGCGGGACGAGGGCGGTTTCGCTCGCGTGTGGACGGAGTCGGAGCTGTTCACCCGGCTGCGCGGGCCGCAGACCGGGGGCGCCTGCACGTCGTGTTCGGCGTACGACTCCTGCCAGGGCGGCTGCATGGCCGCCAAGTTCTTCACCGGTCTGCCGCTGGACGGCCCGGACCCGGAATGCGTGCAGGGACACGGGGAACGCGCGCTGCAGACCGTGGGCGCGCCCCCGCCCCGGTCCGATGTGGACCATTCACACCGCAAGCGGCGGGCGGTTCCGGTCGCGATCGGCTTCGGTCCGCCGGAGGGCGGACGGCCGGACCGGGCGTGTGACACCAGCCCACTCGCCGGTCTCCGGTGAGCGCGCTCACCACCCCGGTCGAGCTGGCCGGACGGACGGCGCCGAGCCGCGTCCTGTTCGGCCCGCACGAGACGAACCTCGCCCGCGGCAGGGTGTTCTCCGAACGGCACGTCGCCTACTACCGCACCCGCGCCGCGGGCGGTGCGGGGATCGTGGTCACCGAGACCGCGAGCGTGCACGACTCCGACTGGCCGTACGAGCGGGCGCCGCTCGCCGCGCTCGCCGGACCCGGCTGGTCCTCCATTGTCGACGCCTGCCGTCCGCACGGGGCGCTCGTGCTGGCCGGGCTCGGGCACGCCGGTTCACAGGGCTCCTCGGCCTACAGCCAGTCCGCGCTGTGGGCGCCGTCGCGGGTGCCGGACGTGGCGAGCCGGGAACTGCCGATGGAGATGGAAGAGGCGGACATCCGGGCGCTGGTGGCCGGTTTCGCCGATGCCGCCGCGCTCGCCGCGGAGTCCGGGATGGACGGTGTCGAGATCGATGCCGGGCAGTACTCGCTGCTGCGGCAGTTCGCCTCGGGGCTGACCAACCAGCGCGGCGACGCCTACGGCGGCGACCGTTCCCTGC
This sequence comes from Amycolatopsis cynarae, assembly GCF_026802195.1. Taxonomy (NCBI): domain Bacteria; kingdom Bacillati; phylum Actinomycetota; class Actinomycetes; order Pseudonocardiales; family Pseudonocardiaceae; genus Amycolatopsis; species Amycolatopsis cynarae. The sequence goes on from NZ_CP113836.1 coordinate 1,374,371, forward strand.
TGCTGCGCGAGGTGCTCGGCGTGGTGCGGGAAGCACTGGGAGACGGCCGTGTGGTGGGCCTTCGGTTGTCGTGCGACGAGCTGGCCCCGTGGGCAGGGATTACCCCGGAGCAGGCCGCCGTGCTCGCCCGTGACCTCGCCGGCCTGGCCGACTACCTGGTGCCGGTGCGGGGTTCGGCGATGAGCTCGTCGGCCACCCGGCCGGACCTGCACACCGAACCGGGGTTCAACCTCGACCTGTGCCGCGGGATCACCGAGGCGGTCGACGGGCGGACGCGGACCGTGCTGCAGGGCAGTGTGGTCGATCCCGGCCAGGCCGAGCGGGCACTCGGCGACGGGGTCGCCGACCTGGTCGAGATGACCCGTGCGCAGATCGCCGATCCGGAACTGGTCGCCAAGGTGCGTTCCGGCGCCGCGGTCCGCCCGTGCGTGCTGTCCAACCAGAAATGCCGCGTGCGCGACAACCGCAACCCGATCGTCGCCTGTATCGGCGAACCCCGCAGCGGCCACGAAACCGAGGACCCCGCGCTCACCGGGACGGACGCGCCGCGCGAGGTGCTGGTGATCGGCGGCGGCCCGGCCGGGCTGGAGGCGGCCCGCGTGCTCGCGCTGCGCGGGCACCGCGTCGAACTGGCCGAACGCTCCGACCGCCTGGGCGGCCTGCTGCGCGTGGCCGCGCAGGTCGGCGGCCGAGAACGCCTGGCGCGGCTGGCCGACTGGCTGGAGGGCGAGGTGCGCCGCCTCGGGGTGCGCGTCTCCACCGGGGTCGAGGTGAGCGCACCGGACCGGGAGGCGATCGTGGCCACCGGATCGGTGGCCGGGCCCCGGAACTACACCGTGCACGGGGGCACCGTGCTCGATGTCGTGGACCTGCTGTCCGGGGCGGCGCTGCCGGACGGGCCGGTGGTGGTGGCCGACCCGGTGGGCGACTACGTGGGCGCCGGAGTCGCGGAGCTGCTGGCCGCCCAGGGCAGGCCGACCGCGATCGTGAGCCAGGACCAGGTGATCGGCACCCAGCTGGCGCTCACCGGCGATCTCGCCGACGCGAACGCGAGGCTGCAGCGGGCCGGGGTGACACTGGCCAAGCGGTCGGTGCTGCGTGCGGTGCACGACGGTCACGTCGTGCTCCAGGACCGGTTCACCGCGCAGCGGCGCGAGCTGCCCTGCGCCGTCGTAGTCCACTGTGGACACCGGTTGCCGGACGAGACCCTCGGCGGGCGGTGGCGCGCGGGCGACTGCGTGGCGCCCCGCACCGTGCACGAAGCGATCCTGGAGGGCCGTCGCGCGGCGATGGCGCTGTCCCGGGAAGGAATCCTGCTATGACCGGCGGTCGGTACAAGTACCTGTTCGCCCCGCTGCGGGTCGGTCCGCTGGTGGTGCGCAACCGGATCGTGTTCTCCGCGCACCTGACCAACTACGCGGCCGAGGGGCTGCCCAGCGAGCAGCACGCCGAGTACTACGCCGCCCGTGCGGCGGGCGGTGCCGGCCTGATCATCACCGAGGAGCACTCGACGCACCGGACGGACTGGCCGTACGAGAAGCTGATCCACGGCTTCCACCGTTCGGCCGTTCCGGGTTACCGCCGCATCACCGAGGCGGTCCACGCGCACGGGGTGCCGATCCTCGCCCAGCTCAACCACAACGGCGGGCAGGCCTCGTCGATGTATTCGCGGCTGCCGGTCTGGGCGCCCTCGCCGGTGCCCGACCCCATGTTCCGCGAGGTGCCCAAGGCCATCGACACCCACGAGATCGCCGAGGTGGTCGCCGGATACGGCACCGTCGCGGGGCACTGCGCCGAGGGCGGTTTCGACGGGGTGGAACTGCAGTGCTCGCATTCCTCGATCGTGCGGGGATTCCTGTCCCCGGCGACGAACCTGCGCACCGACGCCTACGGCGGTTCGCTGGCCAACCGGGCGCGCATCCTGCTGGAGATCATCGACGCGGTGCGCGAGGCGATCGGGCCGGGCCGGGCGCTGGGCGTGCGGCTGTGCGGTGACGAGCTGATCGAGGGCGGCACGACGATCGGCGAAGCGGTCGAGGTGGCCAGGATGGTGGAGGCGACCGGGAAGGTCGACTACATCAACACCTCGATCGGGGTGGCCACCTCCACCCTGTTCATGATCGAGGCCTCGATGGCCATCCCGCCCGGGTACGCGCTGTTCATCTCCAACGCCATCCGGCAGGCCGTGCGGCTGCCGGTGATCGGGGTGGGCCGGATCAAGGACCCGGTGCAGGCCGAACGGGCGCTCGCCGAGGGGCACTGCGATCTGGTCGGCGTGGTCCGCGGGCAGATCGCGGACGCCGACTTCGTGGCCAAGGCGCGGGCCGGGCACGCCACCGAGATCCGCACCTGCCTGTCCTGCAACCAGGAGTGCGTCGGCCGGATGGGGCTCAACCGCTGGCTGGGCTGCATCGAAAACCCGCGCACCGGCCGGGAGAGCGTCCCGTTGCCGCCGCCGGGCCCGCGGCCGAAGCGGGTGCTGGTGGTGGGCGGCGGTCCCGCGGGGCTGCAGGCCGCTTCCACGGCCGCGCAGCGCGGGCACCACGTGACCCTGTTCGAGCGCCGGGAGCACACCGGTGGGCAGGTCGCGGTGGCCGCGAGCGTGCCCAGCCGCGCCGAATTCCTCGACGTGGTCCGGAACCTGCTCGCCGAATGCCAGCGCTACGGCGTGGACGTCAAGACCGGGGCCGAGGTCACCGCGGACGAACTGCGTGCCGAGGCACCGGACGCGGTGGTGCTGGCCACCGGGGCGAAACCGCTCGCGCCGTACTGGGCGGGCGGGCTGGACCGGGTGGTGGACGTGCGCGACGTGCTGGAGGGCCGCGCGGCGCCCGAGGGTGAGGTCGTCGTGATCGACGATCTCGGGTTCCACCAGGCGACCTCGGTCGCCGAACTGCTCGCCGACCGCGGCTGCCGGGTCCGGATCTCCACCTCCGGCATGGTGGTCGGCCAGGATCTCGGCATCACCCTGGACATGGAGACGTTCAACGTGCGGGCCCACGCCAAGGGAATTTCCCAGCACACCGACGAGGTCGTGCTCGGCGCGTCCGAAAAGGACGGACGGGTCGCGCTGCAGGTGCTCACCCACACCACGGGCACCACCACCGAGCTCGAATGCGACTGGGTGGTGTGCGCGACGCATCAGGCCCCCGAGGACGACCTGTGGCACCAGCTCAGGGACGCCCCGTTCCCGGTGCACCGGGCCGGGGACTGCCTGACGCCGCGCCGCGCGCACGCCGCGGTGATCGAAGGCCACCGGGTGGGGGTGGCACTGTGAACACCCCTGTGGACACTCCTGTGGACACCCCCGTAAGCACCGTAGCCGTCATCGTCGTGCGGGACGGGGTGCTGCCGCTGGGCGCGGACGAGACCGTCGCGGAAGCCGGTGGGGAAGCGCTGCTGGCCGGTACCGGCGTGAAGGAGGCCGCGGGCGAACTGGTCTCCCTGCGGAACGGACGGCTGGCCGAAAACGGCGCGTTCGCCCCGGGCCGCTGGGCGCGGCAGCTGGCCGCCGTGCTGTCCGGCACCGAACGGATCCTGCTGCCGTCCTCACCGGACGGTCGCGATCTGGCGCCCCGGCTGGCCGCCGAACTGGGGCGGCCGCTGCTGCCGGGTGCGATCCGGGTGACCGGCGGCGGGGCGGAGCTGGCCCGCTGGGACGACCGCGCCTGCGTCGGGCTGGCCGTGGACGGCCCCTTCGTGGCCACCCTGCGGCCCGGGGTGCGGGGCGCCGCTCCCGCCGGGGAACCGGCCGTGCTCACCGAGCTGGCGCTGCCCGGCCTGGCAGACACGCCGGGCACCGGGCCGGACGTGACCGTGCTGGAGGTCCTGGATCCCGAACCGGGCACGGTGGATTTGGCCGAGGCGCCGCGGATCTTCGGTGCCGGGGCCGGGCTCGGGCACGGCGAACTCGACGGCCCGGCGGTCGTCGGCCTGCTGGGCCGGGTGGCCTCGGTCGTGGGGGCCTCGGTCGGCGCGACCCGCGTGGTCACCGACGCGGGCTGGACCGGTTACCAGCGCCAGATCGGCACCACCGGGGTGGTGGTCAAGCCCGAGCTGTACGTGGCGTTCGGCATCTCCGGCGCCGCGCAGCACATCGGCGGGCTCGGCGATCCGGCGCACGTGGTGAGCATCAACCTCGATCCTTCGTGCCCGATGACCGCGATGGCGGACCTGGGCATCGTCGCGGACGCGCAGGCCGTGCTGCTCGAACTGGCCCGAATGCTGGAGGTGCGGTCATGACCCACGCGGGTCCCGGTTCGAAGTCCGTGGTGCTTGGGGAGGAGGAAGCGGCGACCCGCACCTTCGACGTGGTGGTGGTCGGCGCCGGGCCTGCCGGTTCGGCCGCCGCGATGGAGGCCGCCAGGGCCGGACTGTCCGTCGCGCTGGTCGAGCGCGGCCCGTTTCCGGGGGCCAAGAACGTCTACGGCGGCGTGGTCTACGGCCGCATCCTCGACGAGCTGATCCCCCGGTGGTGGGAGCGGATGCCGGTGCAGCGCTGGGTGACCCGGCGCTCGACGATGGTGATGACCCCGTCCCAGGCGCTCACCGTCGACTTCCGCACCGAGGACTGGGGCCGCCCCCCGTACAACGGGGCGACCGCGTTCCGGGCGGATCTCGACGGCTGGCTCGCGGAGCAGGCGGTTGAGGCGGGTGCGGTGCTGGTGACCTCCACCGTGGTCACCGGGCTGCTGAAGGACGCCTCGGGGGCGGTGGCCGGGGTGCGCACGGACCGGCCCGACGGCGATCTCACGGCCCGCGTGGTGATCGCCTGCGACGGCGTGAACTCGTTCCTGGCCAAGGAAGCCGGGATGTTCCCGGACGAGCACCAGGCCGAGCACCTCACCCTGGGGGTGAAGCAGACACTGGCGCTGCCCCGCGAAACCCTCGAAGAACGGTTCGCGATCAGCGGCCGCGACGGGGTGGACATCGAGATGCTCGGCTGCACGCGCGGCATCCCCGGCGGCGGGTTCCTCTACACCAACCTCGAATCGGTCAGCCTCGGCGTGGTGCTCGGGCTGACCGGGGTGCGCGAGGCGAAGACCCGTCCGGAAGAGATCCTCGCCGAGCTCAAGCGGCATCCGGCGATCGCCCCGCTGATCCGGGGCGGCGAGCAGATCGAGTACTCGGCGCACCTCATCCCGGAGGGCGGCTACCGGTCGATGCCGGAGCTGGCCGGGGACGGCATCCTGATCGCCGGGGACGCCGCGGCGATGTGCCTGGCGGCCGGGATCTGGCTGGAGGGCGTCAACTTCGCGCTCGGCGCCGGGATGTACGCGGGCCGGGCCGCGGCGGCCGCGATCGGCGCCGGGGACACCTCGCGGCGCGGGCTTTCCGGGTACCGGAAACTGCTGGAGTCCTCGTTCGTCCTGGCCGACCACCGCAGGCTGCGGGACTTCCCCGGGCTGGTGCTGTCCGACCGGATGCAGCGGAACTACCCCGGCTTGGTGTGCGATCTGGTCCAGGGAATGTTCCAGGTGGACAACCCGCGGCCGAAACCGGGCCTGCGCAGGCTCCTGCGGCGCAGCGCCAGGGACAACGGGGTCCGCCTGCGGGATCTCGTCCGCGACAGCTGGACCGGAATGCGAGGACTGCGATGACCGAGCGGCGTTACCAGGAACGGGCGTTCGACGACGTGATGTCCACTGTGGAGTTCCGGGTGGCCGAACGCCCGCACATCACCGTGGACACCGAGATCTGCCGTTCTTGCACCACCAAGGCGTGCGTGCACGCCTGCCCGGCCGACCTGTTCGTGCCGACCAGCGAGGGCGGCATCCTGTTCAACTACGAACAGTGCTTCGAATGCGGCACCTGCTACCAGATCTGCAACAACGAGGGTGCGATCAGCTGGAGCTACCCGGACGGCGGCCACGGCGTCGTCTTCAGGAAGGGATGAGACGAGAATGCTGGTCGTGGCTGCACTGCGCTGGAGTGACCAGCGCGCGTCGGTGGACCCGCTCACAGGTGAGGTGCGCACCGACGCCAGGACCAGCGGGGCCTCGGCCGCCGACCGGGCCGCGCTGGAACACGCGTTGCGGCTCGCCGAAGCGTTCGGTGGCCGGTGCCTCGCGGTGACGGTCGGGCCCGCGGAGGCGGAGGAGATGCTGCGGGAGGCGCTGGCCGCCGGGGCACACGAGGTGCTGCGGATCGAGGGGCCGGAGCCGGGCCGGACGGTCGGTGAGGACGGGCACGACACCGCCCGCCTGCTGGCCGCCGGTCTGCCGGCGCGGCCGGACATCGTGGTCTGCGGCGACCGTTCCGCCGATCGCGGAACCGGCAGCACCCCCGCGTTCCTCGCGCACGAACTGGGGGCCTGCCAGGCGCTCGGCCTGCTGGAGCTGAGCGTGGAGGACGGCCGGTTGCGGGCGCTGCGGCGGCTCGACGGCGGGCGGCGGGAACGGCTGGCGGTGAGCCTGCCCGCGGTCTGCTCGGTGGAACCGGCGGGCACGCTGCTGCGGCGTGCTTCCCTGCCCGCCGTGCTCGCCGCGCGGCGCGCCGAGGTGCCCTCGGTACCCGCGGTAGCCCCTGCGGACGCCGCGTCCGGGCACGGTTCCGCCGGTGTGGTGCGGCCGTACCGGCCGCGGCCCCGCGTGCTGCCCGCCCCGGCCGGGGCCGAACCGCACCAGCGCCTGCTCGCGCTCACCGGCGCGCTCGTGGAACGCACGCCACCGAAGGTGCTCCGGCCGGAAACCCCCGCCGAGGCGGCCCGCGAGCTGCTGGACTACCTGCGCGAACGCGGGTACCTGTCGTGAGCCGGGTCGCCGTGGTCACCGGGGCGGCCCGCGGGATCGGGGCCGCCGTGGTGGACCGGCTCGCCGTCGATGGCTGGCGGGTGGTCGCGGTGGACGTGTGCGCGGACCTTCCCGGCGCGCGGTATCCGTTGGCACGGCGGGAAGAGCTCGCGGCCCTGGCACACCGCTGGCCGGGTTCGGTCCTCGACGTCGTGGCCGACGTGCGGGACCCCGCGGCGCTGACCGAAGCCGTCGCGCTCGCCGAGCGCGAGTTCGGCGGCCTGGACGCCGCGGTCGCCGCCGCGGCGCTCATGGCGGGCGGGAAACCGTTGTGGGAGACCGAAGACGCCGAATGGGACGCGCTGTTCGACACCGGGGTGCGCGGCGTGTTCAACCTGGCCCGCGCCGCCGTCCCGGCGCTGCTGCGTCGCGGGCAGCCCCGCTCGGGCCGGTTCGTCGCGCTCGCTTCGGCGGCGGCGCACCGGGGGCTGTGGCATCTGGCGGGGTACAACGCGGCCAAGCATGCGGTGGTCGGGCTGATCCGGGGCCTGGCCACGGATCTGCGCGGCACCGGGGTGACCGCCACGGCGGTGTCTCCCGGCTCCACCCGCACCGCGATGCTCGACGCGACCGCGGACCTCTACGACCTCGGCGACGTCGAGGAGTTCGCGCAGCACCAGCTCGTGGAACGGCTGCTCGAACCGGACGAGGTGGCGGCGGCCGTCTGCTGGCTGTGCGGCGAACAGTCCTCGGCGATCACCGGCACCGTCGTGCACGCCGACGGAGGCTTCACGGCGTGAAACTCTGGTTGCGGTTCGATCCGGGCACGCGGAGCTTCGGCCGGGTGCTCGTCGGAGGCGCGCCGCTGCGGGTGCTCCGGCTGTCCGCGGCGGGGGCGGATCTGGTGGCGCGGTGGCGGGACGGCGCGGAGGTCGGGGAGGGCAAGGCCCGGCGCACGCTCGCCGGCCGGCTGATCGACGCCGGGATGGCGCATCCCGACTACCGCCGGTCGAGCCTGTCCACCGCCGACGTCACCGTGGTGATGCCGGTACGGGACTTCGACGGCCCGCTGCCCGCCGGGCGCACCGTGGTGGTCGACGACGGCTCACGGATCCCCGTCGAGGGCGCGGCCCACCGCCACGAGACGGCGCGCGGCCCCGCCGCCGCCCGCAACACCGGCTGGCGCACCGTGACGACGGAACTGGTCGCCTTCCTCGACGCCGACACCGAACCGGTGCCCGGCTGGCTGGAAACCCTCCTGCCGCATTTCGAAGATCCCGCCGTGGCCGCGGTCGCGCCGCGCGTGCGAAGCGTGCCGGGGCCCTCCGCGCTCGCCCGGTACGAGCGGGTCCGCTCGGCGCTGGACCTCGGCCCGGACCCGGCCCCGGTGCGGCCCGGCGGCCGCGTCACCTACCTGCCCACCGCCGCGCTGGTGGTGCGCACGTCCGCGCTGCGCGAGGCAGGAGGGTTCGACGAGGGCCTGCGCTACGGCGAGGACGTGGACCTGATCTGGCGGCTCGTCGCGCACGGCCACCGGGTGCGGTACGAGCCCGCCGCGGAGGTGCTGCACGCGCCGAGACCGACCTGGCGGGCCTGGCTGGAACAGCGGTTCCGTTACGGCACTTCGGCGGCGCCGCTGGCCCGGCGACACGGACGCCGGGCGGTGGCGCCCGTGCGCGTCTCCGGCTGGACGGCACTGGTGTGGGGGCTGGCGGCGGCGGGACGGCCCTTGCCCGCGGCGGCCCTCGCGCTGGGCACCGCCGCCCTGCTGCCCCGCAAACTGCGGCCGGTCGGCCTGCCCGCACGCCGGTCGCTGCTGATCGCGCTGCGGGGACACCTCGGCGCCGGGCACTACCTCGCCGAGGCGCTCACCCGCACCTGGGGACCGCTCGCGATACCGGTGCTCGCGGCCCGGCGGAAGGGGCGGGTCGTGCTCGCCCTGGCGCTGGCTCGCCACCTGCGGGAATGGGCGGTGTGCAGGCCCGGCCTCGATCCGGCGCGTTGGCTCCTCGCCCGCGTCGCCGACGACCTCGCGTACGGGGCGGGGGTGTGGCGGGGCTGTGCCCGTGAGCGCACGATGGCGCCGCTGATCCCCGATCTGTCGTCCTGGCCGGGCAAACCATGACCGGACTGTCCGGGCTGAGCTGGCCCGAGCTGACCGGCCCCCGGCTGCTCGCGGTGCCGCTCGGCGCCGTCGAGCAGCACGGGCCCCATCTGCCGTTCACCGTGGACACCGAGATCGCGGTGGCCCTGTGCGAGCGGCTCGCCCTCCGCCGCGCGGGCGTCGTGGTCGCTCCCGCCCTGCCCTACGGTTCCAGTGGGGAACACGCCGGTTTCGCCGGGACGCTGTCCATCGGGCAGGAAGCCACCGAAACGGTGCTGGTGGAACTGGTGCGTTCGGCCGACGCGTTCGCGGGCGTGGTGCTGGTGTGCGCGCACGGCGGCAACGCGGTTCCGGTGCGGCGCGCGGTGGCGAAACTGCGGTACGAGGGACGCAACGTGGCGGCCTGGTTCCCGCGCGGTCCCAGCGACGACTCCCACGCCGGGCACACCGAGACCTCGGTGATGCTCGCCCTGCGCCCGTCCGCCGTCCGCCGCGACCGGCTCGCCCCCGGGAACACCTCGCCGCTGCCGAGCCTGATCGGCGAACTCCGGGCGGGCGGGGTCCGCGCGGTCAGCGAGAGCGGGGTGCTCGGCGATCCGACCACGGCGAGTGCCGAGGCGGGGGAGGAGATCCTGCGCGGCTGGGAAGAAGCGCTACTTGAAACTGCCGACGCGCTGACCGAAGGTGTCATCATGGAGGCGTAGGTGCCTGCGTCCCGCGACACAAAGAGGTGATTTCGCGTGAAGACCAAAGCCGCTGTCCTGTACGAACCCCACAAGCCCTTCGAGATCGAGGAACTGGACCTCGACGGTCCCAAGAGCGGTGAAGTGCTCATCAAGTTCACCGCCGCCGGGCTGTGCCACTCCGACCTGCATCTGATCGACAACGACCTGGTACCCCGCTTTCCGATCGTCGGCGGGCACGAGGGCGCGGGCATCATCGAGGACGTCGGCCCGGGCGTCACCAAGGTCAAGCCCGGCGACCACGTCGTCTGCAGCTTCATCCCCAACTGCGGGACCTGCCGCTACTGCGCCACCGGCCGGTCCAGCCTGTGCGACATGGGTGCCACCATCCTGGACGGGGCCCTGCCGGACGGCAGCTTCCGGTTCCACGGCGGCGGCAACGACTACGGCGGGATGTGCATGCTCGGCACGTTCTCCGAGCGCGCGACCATTTCCGAGCACTCGGTGGTCAAGGTCGACGAGTCGCTGCCGCTGGAGACCGCCGTGCTGGTCGGCTGCGGCGTGCCCACCGGCTGGGGCACCGCGAACTACACCGGTGGCGTCCGTGCCGGCGACACCGTTGTCGTCTACGGCATCGGCGGCATCGGGATCAACGCCGTGCAGGGCGCCGCGCACGCCGGCGCGCAGAACATCATCGCGGTGGACCCGGTGGCGTTCAAACGGGAGACCGCGCTGAAACTCGGTGCCACGCACGCCTTCGCCAGCGCGGACGAGGCCATGGCGAAGATCGTCGAGCTGACCTGGGGCCAGATGGCCGACCAGGCGCTGGTCACGGTCGGCACCGTGGACGAAGACGTGATCACCTCGGCGTTCAACGCCGTCGGCAAGGGCGGCGTCGTCGTGGTCACCGGCCTGGCCAACCCGGAAAAGCTCACCGTGCACGTTTCGGGCGGCATCCTGACCCTGTTCGAGAAGACCATCAAGGGTTCGCTGTTCGGCTCGGCCAACCCGCAGTACGACATCGTGCGCCTGCTGCGGCTGTACCAGGCGGGCGCGATCAAACTGGACGAACTGGTCACCCGGCGCTACACGCTGGAGCAGGTCAACGAGGGCTACCAGGATCTGCGGGACGGCAAGAACATCCGCGGCGTGATCCTGCACGACGCCGCCTGACCCCACCACCCCGGAAGGGCGCCCCGCCCCGCGGGGCGCCCTTTCCCACGCCCGTGCGCTTGTGTCCCACGCTGGTGCGCGCGAGTTCGACACTCGCCCTCCCGAGCGTGGGGTTCATCCTCCCTAGCGTGGGACACAAGCTGCGTCGGAGGTCACGCACGGGTGTGGGGGCGTCACAGTTTTGTCGTACTTCGCTGTCATCGCGTCACAGACTTCGGCGGACTCGGTTACGCACCGTTGACCCCCGGTGCGCGGGGTTCCTATCGTGACCGCGGTCATGGCTCGAGGAGGAGCCCCGGCGAGGCTGTCTCGCCGTCCTTCTCGCGTGACCTTTCCCGGTCCATGTTGCGCTGAGAGGACAGTCGATGGCAGATCAAGGCCGATCGCCGCTGCCCGCCTCCGGGGATCCGGGCGTGCGGCGCCGCCGGTTCCTCGGATACCTGCTGGCCGCCCCCACGCTCGCGGTGGCGGCCCGGATCGGCGGTGACCTGACGGTCCCGGCCTCCGCGGACGCCGCGATCCCGTCCCCGCCCGAACCCGCCGACCTGCTCGACCTCGGTGACGCGCTGACCCTGGCCGCGCTCCCCACCTCGGGCCTGATCGCGATCGCCATCAACCGCGACGGGACGGCCTCCTTCGCCGTGCCGCGGGCCGAGGTCGGCCAGGGCATCACCACCACGGTCGCGATGCTCATCGCGGAGGAACTCGACCTGCCGCTGGACAAGGTCGGCGTCAGCCTCGCCGATGCCCGCCCGGAACTGGTGTTCAACCAGCTCACCGGCGGTTCCAACTCGGTGCGGTCGCTGTACCACCCGGTGCGCGCCGCGGCCGCGATCGCGCGGGCCCGGCTGCTGTCCACGGCGGCCGCGCAGTGGCGGGTCCCCGTGTCCACCCTGACCGTCCACAACGGCGTGATCCGCGGGGCCTCGGGCCGGAGCGCCACCTACGGCTCGCTGGCCGAGGCGGCGGCGAGCAGCAAGGTGCAACAGGTCAGCGCGGAACCCAAGGCGGCTTCGTCGTTCAAGCTGGTGGGCACCCCGCAGAACCGGATCGACGCGCGCGACGCGGTGACCGGGCGCAAGAAGTTCACCATGGACCTGCAGGTGCCGGGTGCGAAGCCCGCCATGGTGCGCCGGCCGCCCACCATCAACGGCACCGTGGCCAAGGTGAACAACCTGGCGGCGGTGAAGGCGATGCCCGGGATCACCGACGTCGCGGTCGTGTCGACCGGGGTGGCAGTGCGCGGGGAGACGATCACGCACTGCATCGACGCGGTCCGCGCGCTCGACGTCACCTGGGGACCGGGCACTGTGGACGGTGAGTCCGATGACACGGTGCTCGCCAAGCTTCGCGCGGCCGCCCTGCCGATGGCGGTTCCACCGGTGCTCACCGACTCCATCGACGCGGAGTTCGTGTTCGCCTTCGCCAGCAACAGCGCGCTGGAAACCAACTGCGCGGTCGCCGACGTCCGCGCCGACCGCGCCGAGATCTGGTCCGGGCTGAAGTCGCCGATCGCGGTGCAGGAGGAGATCGCGGTCCGCGCCGGGCTGCCGGTGAGCGCGGTCAAGGTGCACGTGATGCAGAGCGGCGGCTCGTTCGGGCGCAAGCTGTTCGGTGACGCCGCGATCGAGGCCGCCGAGATCTCGAAGAAGATGGGCAAGCCGGTCAAGCTGATGTGGCATCGCACCGACGACTTCCGGCATGGCAGGGCTCATCCGATGTCGGTGTCGCGGGTTCGCCTCAACCACGCTCTGGGGAATGTGGTCACCTACGAGCAGCGGCACACCAGCGTCGCCACCGACTTCGGGCACGGCCTTGGCGAACTGCTCAGCTCCGTCGCGGCCCGGCTCCCCGTCGGCGATCTCGGCTTCTCGGAGACGATTTTCGAGCTGTCCCAGTCGATGCCGTACAACTTCGGGGTCACCACGCAGCTGCTCAACGAGGTGCCGCTCAAGTTCCACACCGGCAGCATGCGCAACGTCTACTCGCCCAACGTGGTCTGCGCCCGGGAGCTCGTGGTCGACCGGCTCGCGGCCAAACTGCGCCGCGACCCGCTGGAGTTGCGCCGCTCCTTCCTGAAGGAGGAGCGGTACCGCGCGGTGCTGGACAAGGTGGCCGAGGCCGGGAACTGGGGCCGCAAGATGCCCGCCGGGATGGCCCAGGGCATCGCCTTCCATGCCGAATACAAGAGCTGCAGCGCGGTTCTGGTCGAGATCGACTGCCGTCCGGAAACGGTCCGGCGCAAGGTGCGGGAAGGGGTCACCGGCCCGCGGGTGACGAAGGCGTTCATGGCGGTGGACGCCGGGCTGCCGATCAACCCGCGGGGCCTTCAGGCCCAGATGATGGGCTGCATCAACGACGGGATCGGGCTGGCGCTCACCGAAAGCCTGCACATCGACCACGGCCTGCCGCTGGAAGGCAGCTGGGACAACTTCTTCTACACCCGGCAGTGGAACACGCCGCTGGAGATGAAGATCATCGTGATGCCCGCCAACGGCGAACCCGGCGGCGCGGGCGAACTCGGCGTTGCCAGCTCGATGGCCGCGGTGGCCTGCGCGTACGGGCGCGCCACCGGCACCATGCCCACCCGTTTCCCGATCAACCACGGCACGCTGGGCTTCGAGCCCCTGCCGCGGGAACCGTCCATTCCCGACTCTCCCGTCGACGGCCTCAAGTACGCGTTCTAAAACCTTTTTGAAAGCGGTTTGCGTGGCGGTGCGGGTGGCGGAACCTGACGCGGTCCCTCGCTGTGGGATCGCCTCCTCATGAATGCCAATTCACGAAGCGCTGGCAGTGCTGTTCTTGCGAGGAACCACGTCAGAACCCGCGGCGGTGCCAGCTGACAGCCCACAGCAAGCGGCTCAGCCGCTTAAAGAACACACGCTAGGAGTCTTCCTTGTCAGAGCACACTTTTGTCCTGAACGGCAAGCAGGTCACGGTGGACACCGACGACCATGTGCGCGTGCTGTGGGTGCTGCGGGACCTGCTGGGCGTCACCGGTCCGAAGTACGGCTGCGGGCTCAACGTCTGCAAGGCCTGCACGTCCCACATCAACGGCAAGGCGTTCAACCCCTGCTCGGTGCCCGTGTCCGACATCAAGCCGGAGGACGAGATCACCACCATCGAAGGGCTCGAGGACGAGCGGACCGGGCAGCTGCACCCGATGCAGGAGGCGTGGCTCGCGCACGACGTCGCGCAGTGCGGCTACTGCCAGCCGGGGCAGATCATGATGGCCATCGCCAAGGTGCGCCAGGCCAGGGCCGAGGGGCGGGAACTCGGCGACGCCGACTTCGACGAGATCCGCAACATCTGCCGCTGCGGTACCTACAACCGCATCCGGGAGGCAATCACCACCGGGGCCGCCCGGATGTGACCCCGGCGCAGCCGTGCCGCATCCGCGGCGGGAAAGCCCCGCGATCACCGCGATCGCGGGGCTTTTTCGCTGTCAATAGTCTAACCGGCCCAATTGGTGTTAGATGACGCTTCCGGGGGCTCGACGGGGAGCCCCGGGAGCGACACGGTGAGGACATCGATGCGGTACACGGGGACCGAGCCGGCGGTGGCCCAGCTGGCCGACGCGGCCTGGGTGCGGATGCCGAAGCTCGTGGAGAGCGCTTTCACGAAGATCGTCACGGAGATCCCGGTGTACCGGAACGAGCGTTTCGTTTCGCACGGGCATCTTCGCACTTCGTGCGAAGAGAACCTTCGCTTCCTGGTGGGAGCGTTGCGCGAATCCGGTACGCCCGATCTGTCCAAGGCGGTTGACACGGGGCGGGAAAGAGCCCGGCAGGGCGCGCCGCTGCCGGAACTGCTGCGCGCTTTCCGGATCGGGTTCACCGAGGTCTGGCAGAGCCTCGTGGAGCTGGCGGAGGCCGACGGCGACACCGACGTACTCGTTGCCGCCACGAGGGGCATCTGGGCGCTGATCGACGACTACACCGAGGCGCTCACCTCGGCCTACCGCGAGACCGTCGCCGCGATCGTGCGGACGCAGCACGAGAAACGCCTGGCACTGCTGGAAGCGCTGTTCAGTGGCGCCACCGCCACCCAGGGCGTGCTGTGGGAAATCGCGGGGTTGCTGGATCTTTCGCTCGACGGCACCTTCGTCGTGGTCGCCGCCCAGACCCCGGGGCTGGGGCAGGAACCGTTGCCCGGGATCGAAAACGCGTTGCGGCAACGGCACCACGCCTCCGCCTGGCGGCTCTCCCCGGAACTGCAGGCCGGTGTGGTGTCGCTGCGCGCGCCGGAGGGCGCGGAGCCGGTTCTGGCCCTGCTCAAGGAGAACGCGACCGGGCGGGTGGGGGTCTCCCCGGTGTTCAGCGGCCTCGGCAACACCGCCCGCGCCCTGCACCTGGCGCGGGTCGCGCTCGCCGGGGCGATGCCGGGCACGGTGGAGGTCGTCCAGTTCACCGAATCGCCGCTGGCGGGGCTGGTGGCCAGCGACCCGGAGGCCTCGGCGCACCTCGCGCACCAGGTGCTGCGGCCGCTGCTGGAACTCCCGCCCGAGGACCGCAACGTCCTGCTGCTCACGCTGAGGGCGTGGTTCGACTGCCGGGGTTCGACGAAACTGGTCGCCGAGCGTGTCTTCTGTCACCCCAACACCGTGCGCCACCGGCTGAAGAAGATCACCGACGAGCTCGGCCGCTCGCTCGCCGACCCGGCGGACATCGCCGAACTCGGTACCGCGCTGCGCGCGCTGACCCTGTTCCCCGAAACGGCGCAGCTTCCGCGGAACTGATCCGCTTCTTCTCGAGGTCCGTGCCGGTGGTGCGGTGGAACACCTCCGCCCCGCCGCGCTCGAACGCGGCCTTCACCACGCCGAAAATGGCGCCCTGCAAGGCCGCTGCGAGCAGAACCTCGCGGAAGGCGTGCTCGGTCGAGGTGGCCTTCGGGGCTTCCGCCTCGCCGGAGATCGCCTTCCACGACTGCTTGAAGATCGCGCCGGCCAGCACACCGCCGAGGGCGCTGACGACCAGGCTGAGCGGTTTGTAGAGCAGTTTCACGGCTTCTCTCCGTCCCGTCACCTTGGGTAGCCGATCGAGCGAGTACCCGCGCCTGCCCGCTTCACACCGCCGTTGTGCGGTCCGGCACGAGGCGGTACGTTGGCGCCACGGTGTGGTTGGGCGGTTTCCCGCCCGGATTGGACAATGGGTTGGCTGCGGTGGTCACGGGTAAGGTTGTTCGTTTCGACGAGGCGCGCGGGTTCGGGTTCGTGGCGCCGGACAGTGGTGGCGAGGACGTGTTCATGCACGTCAATGATCTCGATGTGGACAAGCGGATGGTCGCCCCCGGCACCATCGTCGAGTTCACCATCGAGAAGGGCGATCGCGGCCTGAAGGCCTCCAACGTCCGGGTCGTGCGGTCCACCGCCGACTACGACGTGGACAGCCTCGACTTCCGCGAGGAGCTGACCGAGGCGCTGCTCACCGGCGTCCCGACGCTGACCGCGGACCAGATCGTGCGCGTGCGCAAGCTGGTGCTCGACCTCGTGCGGGACCAGGGCTGGCTCGACTGAGCGATCCGCTCTTCGGCGTGACACTCGCCCCCCACCGGGGTGCTCCGGTGCTCGGTGCGCGAGTCCTGATGATCTTTTGGCTATGATCTGGCTTTCTGGGGATTGTCCAGCAGCGTGGCACCCGTGTCGAGCAAGCTTGTAGCACAGGAGCCGTACACGCATGTCCACAACGCCGGATCCGTTGTCCGTCCTGCCCTCCGGCCAGAGCGCCGATCAGGTCGGCATGTACCACTGGGACGTCCGTTCCCGGACCTGGTCCTGGTCCGCGGAGATCTACCTGATGTACGGCTACCGGCCGGGATCGGTCTCACCCGGCCTGGAGGTGGTCCGCAAGCACGGGCATCCGATGGATCGCCCGCAGCTGGCGGAGGTCTTCGAGGGGGCCAGAGCCGGCGGCGAGGCGTTCAGCTGCCAGCTGCGCATCGCCGCGGCCGACGGGGCCACCCGCGCGGTGGTCGTGGTCGGTGACGTCGACCGGGACGAGCGCGGCACCACCGCAGTCCACGGCTACTACGTCGACCTGACCACGGCCCGGCTACGCGAGGCGGTGCAACTGTCCGAACTGGCCGGCGAGGCCGCCGGGCTGCAGCGGGCGATGGCGTCGCGCGCCACAATCGAGCAGGCCAAGGGCATGATCATGTTCGCGTACGGCTGCGATTCGGCCGCCGCCTTCGATCTGCTCATCGGCGCTTCCCAGCGCGGCAACGTCAAGCTGCGGGAACTGGCCGAGCGGCTGGTGGCCGCGGTGCAGACCCCGGTCGAGCGGGACCGCGCCCGCGAGTACCTGGAGTCGGTCCTCGCACGGTCGGCCAGACCGGGCGAAGACGTGTAGCCCTCCCTCCGGCGAGGTACCCGAGGCGTGATCGCCAAGGTTGAAGCAAGGAGGGGCATGAGCACCATCACCGAATCGGTCGACGTGAACGTCCCGGTGAGCAGGGCCTACAACCAGTGGACGCAGTTCGAATCCTTCCCGGATTTCATGGCGGGGGTCGAGGAGGTCCGCCAGGTCGACGACACCCATCTCCACTGGGTGACCCGGATCGCCGGGGTCAGGCGCGAGTTCGACGCGACCATCACCGAGCAGCACCCGGACGAACGGGTGGCCTGGCGGTCGGACCGGGGCCCCGACCACGGCGGGGTGATCACCTTCCACCGGCTCGCCGACGACAAGACCCGCGTCACGGCCCAGATGGACATCGACCCGGAGGGGTTCGCCGAAAACGCCGCGGACAAGCTCGGGGTGCTGGACCGGCGCGTGCACGGCGACCTGCACCGGTTCAAGGAGTTCATCGAGGGGCGCGGCCGGGAGACCGGCGCCTGGCGCGGTGACGTGGGGCGGCCGGGCTGACATGCCCGCCACGCGCGAAAAGCGGGACGCCTCGCCGTTCGTCCCGGACAGCACCGAGCTGGCCCGGTTGCGGGAGGCGTCCCGCTCCTGCCGGGGCTGCGACCTCTACCGGGACGCCACGCAGACCGTGTTCGGCGCCGGGCCGGACCACGCGCGGGTGCTGGTCGTCGGGGAGCAGCCGGGCGACCGTGAGGACCTGGAGGGCGAGCCGTTCGTCGGGCCCGCGGGCCGCCTGCTCGGCCGCGCCCTCCTCGAGGTGGGCATCGACCGCGACGAGATCTACGTGACCAATGCGGTCAAGCATTTCAAGTTCGACCGCGAGGGGCGCGGGAAGCAGCGCATCCACAAGAAGCCCTCGCGCACCGAGGTGGTCGCCTGCCGTCCGTGGCTGCTGGCGGAGATGGCGGCGGTGCGGCCGGAGGTGGCCGTGCTGCTGGGCGCCACCGCCGCGCAGGCGGTGATGGGACCGTCGTTCAAGGTCACCCGGCAGCGCGGGGTGCTGCTCGACGCGCCCGAGGAATTCCACGGCTGCCCGGAACTGGTGCTCGCCACCGTCCACCCGTCGTCGGTCCTGCGCGCACCCGATCGTCACACCGCCTACGCCGCCCTGGTCGCCGATCTGAAGGCCATTCCGCACTCCTGAGCCGTCTCGGCCGCGGAAGCTCGGCGGGCACGGACTGTCCGGAAGGGACACTGCGAGCCCGTCACTCCTGCTTGCCGCGACCGCTCAGCGCGTCGCGCATCCGGTCGATGAGGCCGGCGCCCGGACCGAGGATGCGGTTGGCCGGCGGGGTGTCCGGCGCGGATGGATGCGGTCGGGTGGGAGCGAGTTTCTTGGCCCGCAGGACCTTTTCGCCGAGTTCTTGCAGCTCTTCGGCCGAGCAGGCCTGCCGCAGCTTGGGCAGCAGGTCCGTTTCCTCGTCCCCGATGTGGTGCCGGATGTCGGCCATCAGCTTGCCGAGCAGTTCGTCGAACCGCGCGTCGGTGGCGGGTACGTCTTCGAGATCCTTCATCACCCGTTCCGCCTCGGCGTGCTCCTCGATTTCGTGGTCGGCGAGTTCGTCCCCGTTGTCGAGTGCCCTGCGGGCGGCGGGGTACACGAACTGTTCTTCGGCCACGGAGTGCCGGACCAGTTCGATGATCACGTGGTCGGCCAGCGCCCGCCGGTGCTCGGGGGTGCCCTGCTGTGATTCCAGTTCGGTGAAGATCCGTTCCACTTCGCGGTGATCGGTGGTGATCACGGAGATGAGGTCGCTTTCCCGCGTGCCGGTCATCGGAGTACCCGCCTTCGTCTTCGTGGGGTGGGGCCGGACTCCGGCTACCCGCTCCGGCGGGTGGACAACCTTCCCGCCCGGATCCGCCGTTTCCCGGTAGGGTGGGGCCGGGCCGTGACTGGCGTTCGGGTGGGGCACCACCGGGGAGCGGCCCGGGCCGGAAGGGGTCCGCGTCGGTGACCTACGTGCGGATGAAGCGCAACCGGTGTCGCGAGGCGGGATCGACTCCCGGCACGTTCCGTTGCCCGCCACCACGACGACGCCCGGGCTGGTCGCGGCGATCGCGGAGCTGTCCGCCGACCCCACGGTGGACGGGATCCTGCTGCAGCACCCCGTTCCCGCCGGTATCGACGAGCGTGCCGCCTTCGAGGCGATCGCGCCCGGCAAGGACGTCGACGGGGTCACCATGCACTCGTTCGCCGCGATGGCCTTCGGGCTGCCCGGGGTCGCCTCCTGCACACCGGCGGGCATCCTACGGCTGCTGGACGCCTACGGCGTCAACGTGGCGGGTACGCACGCCGTGGTGATCGGCCGCAGCCCGATCCTCGGCAAGCCGGTGGCGATGCTGCTGCTGGCCCGGGACGCGACGGTCACCGTCTGCCATTCGCGCACCGCCGGCCTGCCGTCGATCGTGGCCGGCGCCGATATCGTGGTCGCCGCGGTCGGCAGGCCGGAATTCGTGCGCGGCGCCTGGCTCAAGCCGGGTGCGGTGGTGGTCGACGCCGGGTACAACCCGGGCAACGTCGCCGACGTCGCCTTCGAAGAGGCACTCGGCCGAGCCGGGCTGATCACTCCGGTACCGGGCGGGGTCGGGCCCACCACCATCGCCGTCCTGCTCGAACAGACCGTCGAGGCAGCCTTCCGCGCCCTGCACTGATCGGGACCAGCCGCTGGTCGGTGGGCAACAGGAGGAGGTTCCGCACCCGCCCGCTTTCCCCGGTCACAGTGTCCACAGTGGATGCCGTGAATGCGGGAGTCATCGTGCACCTCGCTGTACGATTTCGGCGATCAGGGAGCCTGCCCGCTTCGCCTCCGGGATGCCCGCGATCACCCAGGCGTGGAACATCCCGGGATACTCGTGGTACTCCAGCGGAACCCCTTGGGCGGCGGCCTTCGCCCGCAGCCGCCGTGCGTCGGAGAGCAGCACATCGCGGGTGCCCACGAACACCGTCAGCGCACCGAGCCCGCGCAGGTCGCCGTGGAGTGGGCTCACCAGCGGATCGTCCGGATCCAGGGATCCGGCGTAGAGGCGCCCGGCCTCCCGCAAACCCGGGATGGCGAGGTAGGGGTCGTGCCGGTCGTGGTCGAGCTGGTCCGGATCGGCCAGGGTGACGTCCAGCCACGGCGAGATCATCACGATCTCCCTGGGTTGCGGCCTGCCTTCGTCCCGCAATTTCCTCGCCAGTACCAGGGAGAGCGCGCCGCCCGCGGAATCGCCCATGAGGATCTGGTCCTGTGGGGCCACACCGCCCAGTTTCTCCTTGTACACCGCCTCGACCAGAGCGATGGTGTCGTCGTAGTGGTGGTTCGGCGCCAGCGGGTACAGCGGCGCGGTCGCGGTGCAACCGGTCGCACGGACCAGCCGGGACAGGAACGACCAGTGGTCCCGCTGGATCTGGTGTACGTAGGCGCCCCCGTGGAGGTAGAGCACGTGCCGGGAGGAGGGGCGCCCGCGCGGGCGCAGGGTGTAGACCGGTCTGCCGTGGATCTCCTCGCACTCGACCGAAAGGTGCCTGCGCACGGTGGCGGGCGGTCTGGCGTTCTCGGGCCGCTGCCGGGATTCGATGCTCTCGTACAGTTTTCCGATGTCGGCGAAGGTCTGCTTGCGCCGGGTCAGCCACATCGAGGCGATCAGGGCTCGGGCGCGCAGGCTGGTGCTCACACGCGTCCAGCTACCCTGGCCGCCTCCGGGGCAAACCCGGCTCACACCAGCTCCCGCGGGAAGGTGTAGTGCCAGTTGCGGGAGAAGACCCGGTGGGAACCCTCGTAGCCGTCGAGCCTGGCGTGCAGCACGAACTGGTCGCGGGTGCACCCGAGCAGCAGCTGGGTGTCGGTTCGCGCCGACCAGCCACCGCGGGAGAAGGTGATCGACCAGTCGGTTTTCCCCGCGGCGGAAGCGAAATCGTCGGCCTTCGAGCTGAACCGTTCGCAGGCGCGCCGGGCCACCGCGAGGTCGATGCCGTCCAGGCGCAGGGTGCCCGAATCGCGCACGATCTCGAGCACCGACTCGTAGGACAGCAGATCGCGGCATACGGTCCAGCGCTGTTCCCCCGGCAGCAACCGGGTGGTCGGGATGGGGGCACAGCCTTCCGGTTCCCCGAACGGGGCGGCCACTTCACCCTCCTCGCGGCGTGTGCGCACCGGAAGGGACAGCTCGCTCGCTCCCGTGTAGACGGTCAGTCGCGCGGGTTCCGGGGGCGGCCACGCCAGCGGCCAGTACGAACTGGACAGTGACAGCCGGATCCGGTGTCCGGCCGGGAAGGACTGCGCCACCCCGTTCAGGGTCAGCTTCACCCGATACCGCTTCCCAGGCTCCAGCGGCTCGGGGTGGTCGTGGCCGTCGCGGTGGGTCAGGTTCAGCAGCCCGTAGGTGACGCGGGTGGCGGCGCCGTCCGGTGCGACGTCGGAGAGCCGGGCCGCGATCATCGCCACCGGCCGGTCCGCCGAGACGCTCAGGCGCAGCACGGGTGCGCCGAGGATCTCGCAGGTGTGCGTGAGTTCGCCGGTCTCGAACACCAGCGAACCCCCGTCCTCCTCCCGCTGGTCGTAGGGCAGGTCGGGAGGCGCGTTGTAGGAGGCCCATTTCCCGGCGAACTGGCCCACCGACAGCGGTGACTCGACGTTCAGCGCGACCTCGCCGACCTCTTCCCCGGGGCACGCGAGCCGGTGCGGCGCCAGGGGATACGAGGTCGGGCGGACGTGCGGCGAGGGCCACGACGGTTCGCCGACCCACCGGCCGGGACGGTCCTCATAGGACGTCGAGGGCGGCACCGCGTCCTGCATCCAGGTCAGCAGCATCGGCCCGTCCATCACCCCGTTGTCCGCGTCCTTGAGCCAGTGGTCCCACCAGCGCACCACCTCCTGCAGGTAGCCGATCGCCGGTCCCGGTTCGCCCAGGTGCGGGTACTTGTGCGACCAGGGGCCGATCAGGCCCTTGCGGGGCACGTCCACATGGGCCAGCAGGCGGGTGACCGCGTTCGAGTAGCCATCGGCCCAGCCGCTGGAGGCCAGCACGGGAACCCTCAGGTCCTGGTAGTTCTCGCTGACCGAAGCGTGCCGCCAGTAGCCGTCGCGGTGCTGGTGGCGCAGCCACTCGTCGACCCACGGTCCGGCCGCCTCGATGCGCTCGGCCCACAGGTCGCGCCAGCGCTCGCCGGCCAGCGCCGGATCCGGCGGCAGCGTGCTGTAGGCGAACATGGTGCCTGCCTCGGCGAGATTGTCCGAGAGCATGCAGCCGCCCATGTAGTGGAAGTCGTCGGAGTAGCGGTCGTCGGTGAACGACGAGATCACGATGGCGCGCAGGCTCGGCGGTTTCCGCGCCGCCACCTGCAGTGCGCTGAAGGCCCCCCAGGAGATGCCCATCATCCCGGTCCGGCCGTCGCACCAGTGCTGCCGGGAGATCCAGTCGAGCACGTCCTCCGCGTCGAGTTGCTCCCGTTCCAGGTACTCGTCGACGAGCACGCCTTCGGACTCGCCGGTGCCCCGCAGATCGACCCGGACGCAGGCGTAACCGTGCCCGGCCAGGTAGGGATGGTGGATGGAGTCCCGGACCGCGGTGAGATCCCTCTTGCGGTAGGGGATGTACTCCAGGATCCCGGGAACCGGACGCTCGTCGGAGGACACCGGGCGCCAGATCCGCGCGGAAAGCCGGATGCCGTCGCTCACCGGAATCCAGACGTGCTCCTCCTCGGTGATCCCGTGCGGCAGGGAACCCACCGCGCGCATGGAACATTCCTCCTCACACCTCGTCGAATTCGAACCGCAGCCCGCCCGCCACGCGCTCGTACTTCTCGATCAGCTGTTCTTCGCTGTCCGCGCCGGTGTAGACGAACGCGAGCTCGTAGCTGTAGCTGTCCTGTGCGTCCATATCGGACAGTCGCTGACCGGGGGACGGCACGAGGTCCACGACGGTGCCGGGAACCTCTTCCCGCAGGCGGTCGAGTTCCGCCCGGCTCGGCAGCCTCCGGACGATCCCGTCGTGGAACCGCCGGTGGTACCACTTGGCGCCGAGCCGGTATTCCCCCTTGCGGTAGGGCATTTCCGGCCGGTTCCCCAGGCCGAGCTGGATCATGCAGTGGTGGTTGGGCACACCGTCGACGTACTCGAACATCTCCGCGTGGGACTGCGAGTGGCGCGGGTTGACCTCCAGAACGCACACCTCGCCGCTTTCGGGTTCGCAGAAGAACTCGATCGAGAACGTGGAGTTGTCCAGCCCGAGCCCGCCGATCACGCGCTTCGACACGTCGAACATCCGGTGCACCACCGGTTCCGGAAGCTGCGAGGGGTACTGGTGGCGCAGGAAGGACGAGCTCCCCGGGTAGTTGATCGAATCGAGCGCCCCGTTGACCATCACTTCCCCGTCGTGGACGAATCCTTCGGTCGCGGCCTGCACGCCGTGCATCGCCTCTTCGGCCAGGCACGCCAGTGCGCCCGCCTCGGCCACTTCCGGGGGCAGTTCCAGGCCCGGCGCGTGGTCGAGCACGTACTGGAACGGCTCGCCGACGCGGCCGATGCCCTCCCGGATTTTCGTGACGGCTTCGGCGAATTCCCTCTCGTCGTCCACCTTGAACGCCAGTTCCGAGGAGAACGACTTCACCGGCTTGAGCCACATCGGGAACTTCAGCCCCTCCGGCGGCACGGGCTCTCCCTCGAGATCGACCAGCGCGAACCTCGGGTGCTCGTTGATCACCTTCTGCTGCTCCAGGCGGCTCCAGTACTTGTGCTCGCATCGGAGCACGCCTTCGAGGTTCGGTCCCGGCAGGCCGTAGCGCGCGCACAGCAGCGGCACCATCGTGGTCACCGGGAAGTCCCAGTAACCGACGATGGCCGAGATCTCCCCGTCGAAGCCGTCGAGTTCCCGCTGTGCCTTGTCGATGAGGTCGGCGATCGGGATCTCGCCCTCCTGCAGTTCGGGGACGCTCAGCAGCGGGTGGTACCGGTAGTCCTCGGCTCCCGGCACCCGCCGCAGCGTGCGCAGGTTCGCGTCGTCCAGCCCCAGCACGAAAATGTTCTTCGGACTTGCCACACGTGTCGAATCCCCGTCGTAGCGCCGGGTAAACACCGCCGGGATGGGTACGTTGATCCTCGTGGCGGAGCTGAGCACGTACCGGAAGAAGCGGGATTCCCGGCGGACGCCGGAGCCGGTTCCGGAGGAGGACGCGCTGCCGCGCGGCGGCAACGACGTGTTCGTGATCCAGGAACACCACGCCCGGCGGCTGCACTGGGACGTGCGGCTGGAGCGGGACGGGGTGCTCGTGTCGTGGGCGGTGCCGAAGGGCCTGCCGCCCCGGCCGGGCGCCACCCGCCTCGCCGTGCACACCGAGGACCACCCCCTGGAGTACGCGAGCTTCCACGGCGAGATTCCAGTGGGGGAATACGGCGCGGGCACCATGTCCATCTGGGACCGTGGCCGCTACGACACGCTGCACTGGAGCGACAACAAGGTCGAAGTGACCTTCCACGGCAGCAGGGTGCGCGGGCGCTATGTGTTCGTGAACCGGCATTCCGCCGACGACGGGCAGGAGTGGATCGTCCGCCGCCTCGACCCGCCCCGGCGGCGGAACTCGCTGGACCTGCCCGAGTTCGTGCCGCCCATGCTGCCCGCCAAGGGGTCCTTGCCCCCGGGCGAGGAAGATCTCGACTGGGGCTACGAGTTCTTCTGGGACGGTCTCCGGCTGCAGGCGCGGGTGGAGGGCGGCCGCGCCGGGCTGCGCGGCGCGGACGGTGAGGACGTCACCGCGGCGTATCCGGAACTGCGCGGACTCGGAGAACAGCTCGGGGCGACGGAGGTGCTGCTCGACGGCGTGCTGGTCGCATTGGACGAGGGAAGGCCCGATGCCGGGGCACTGCGCCACCGGGCGGGGGCCGGGGACACGCGCCAGGTCAAGCGGCTCGCCGAGCGCTATCCGGCGCTGTACCTGCCCTTCGACGTGCTGCACCTCGACGGCCGTTCGTGCCTGGACGAGCCGTACTCGCGGCGGCGGCAGCGGTTGCGGAAGCTGCGGCTGGAGGGCGGGAACTGGCGGGTGCCGCAGCACTACCCCGGGGGCGGAGCGGACGTCCTCGCCGCCGCCCGCGCCAACGGCCTGCCCGGCATCACCGCCAAACGCCTCGACTCCCCGTACGAACCCGGCCACCGCAGCGCCGCCTGGCGCCTGATCACTCATTGACCGCCGATGCTCCCGTGAGGGGCCCCCTCACGGTCGTATTTGCTGTGAGGGGGCCCCTCACAGCAGTCGGGTGGGTGACCCGGGCGGGTTTCGCGCGGGCGGCGCCGGGCATCCCGCCGCATGCGGCCGGCCATGTCACGCCCGGTCCGGCCTCGCCCGGACGGTGACCGGATGCCGGGGTCCGGTGCGGACTCCGGCACCGGGCCGACCATGGGTGTCGAAGAGGAGTTCCTCCTGCTCGACCCGGCCACCGGCGCGACGGTGCCCCGCGCCTCCCGGATCCTGGCCGGGCAGCCGCCGCTGCCGGGCGGCGCCACCCTCCAGCGTGAACTGCGCGCGACCCAGGTCGAGGCGGCCACCGGGATCTGCCGGACCGCGGAGGAACTGGGCGAGCAACTCACGACCGGGCGCCGGGCGCTGGCGGAGGCCGCGCGGCTGCACGACAGCGTGATCGCCGCGTCGGGCACGGCAGTGCTGTCCGGTCCGGCCGCGCTGGGGGACAACGACGGCCGGTTCGCCCGCATCGACGAGACCTATCGCGGCATGGTGGCCGATTACGAGGCGTGCGGCTGCCACGTCCACGTCGGCGTGCCGGACCGGGAGACGGCCGTCGCGGTGATGAACCGGGTGGCGCCCTGGCTGCCCGTCCTGCTGGCGTTGTCGGTCAACTCGCCGATCGACCGGGGACGCGACACCGGCTATGCGAGCTGGCGCATCGTGCAGCAGGCCCGCTTCCCCGGGGCGGGGGTTCCGCCGTACTTCGCTTCCGCCGCCGCGTATGAGGCCGAGGTGGCGCGGCTGGTCGACTGCGGGGCGCTGGTGGACCCGGGCATGACGTTCTGGCTGGTCCGCCCGTCGGCCACGCTGCCGACCCTGGAATTCCGGGTCGCCGACACCGCCGCCACCCCCGGCGAGGCGGTGTTGCAGGCCCTGCTGAGCCGGGCACTGGTCCGGCGGGCACTCGGCGATCTGAGCCGTGGTTCCGCGCCGCCCCGGCTGTCACCGCAGGTCGCCGCGGCGGCGGTGTGGGCGGCGGCCAGGGACGGGCTGGCGGGCACCGGGGTGGATGCCGTGCGGGCACGGCGGGTCCCCGCCCGGTGGCTGGTGTACGAGCTGCTCACCCACCTCCGCCCGGCATTGGAGGAAACCGGCGATCTGGGCACGGTGCGGGCGCTGGTGCGCAGGCTGTACGAGCGGGGGACCGGTGCCGAGCGGCAGCGGCGCGCCCTCGCCGCGGGGTTCCCGGCCTTGATCGCTCTGCTCACCTCCCGGGCGTAACGGGCCGCGCGGACGGGTATCCGGGGCCCATGACGAGCGGGGTGGCGGCTTTGCCGCGGGCGCGGGGTCCGGTGTCGGCGGCGGTGCTGGACGCGTTGCGCCGGGACGAGCGCCGCGACTTCCCGGAACTGTCCGAAGTGGGCGGTGAGGACCCGTTCGGGGAGGACGCCCAGCTCGCCCTGCAGCTGTGTTACGAGCTGCACTACCAGGGCCTGCCCGGGGTGGATCCGGACTGGGAATGGGATCCGGAACTGCTGCGGCTGCGGGCCGCGCTGGAACGGGTCTTCCTGGCCGCGTTGCGGGCCGGGACCGAGGGCGGCGACGACGTGGAGGGCGTGCTCGGCGAACTGCTCACCGAGCCGCCGGGCGGCACCGGCATCAGCGCGTTCCTCGCCGGGGAAGGCGAATGGTGGCAGCTGCGGGAGTACCTCGTGCACCGGTCGATCTACCACCTCAAGGAGGCCGATCCGCACGCCTGGGTCATCCCGCGGTTGCGCGGAAAGGCCAAGGCGGCACTGGTGGCCGTGGAGTTCGACGAGTTCGGCGGCGGCCACGCCGAGCGGGTGCACGCGCGGCTCTACGCGGAGCTGCTGGCGGCGGCCGGTCTGGATCCCGGCTACCTGCACTATCTCGACCGCGTCCCCGCCGCCATGCTGGCGGTGGTGAACCTGATGTCGTTGTTCGGGCTGCACCGGCGGCTGCGGGGCGCGCTGGTCGGGCACTTCGCGGCGGCGGAGATCACCACACCGCCGAGCGCGGCCCGGCTGGACCGCGCGTTGCGGCGTCTCGGCGCCCCCGAAGCGTGCCGGGTGTTCTTCACCGAGCACATCGAGGCCGACGCGGTGCACGAGCAGGTCATGCGGCGGGACGTGATCGGGGGGTTGCTCGCGGACGAACCGGCACTGGCGGCGGACGTGGTGTTCGGCGTCCAGGCGACGAACCTCGTCGAGGACCGCTTCGCCGCGCACGTGCTCGAGGCCTGGCGGGAAAACCGCACCTCCCTGCTCTCCGCCGATCAGCGTAGGCCGTGAAGGGTCCCTTCACGGCTCGCCCCAGCCGGGGAGTCAGGCGCGCCGGGTGCGGCGGTGGCTGGTGTCGCAGAACGGGTAGCGGCGGCTGCGCCGGCAGGCGCAGACCGCGACGACGAACCGGTCGGAGCGGACGGTGGTGCCGTCCGGTAGTTCGAGCTCCACCGGACCCTCCACCAGGACGGGCCCGCCCGGCACGACGGTGACGCGCCGGGGCCTATCCTCCGGTGCGGTCGGCACGGATCACCACCAGTTCCTCCTGCCGCTCGCCGGGTTCGATCAGCCCGGCGCTTTCCAGGTAGCCGGCACGGCGGCGCAGGACCGGCCCGAACGGTTCGAGGGTCCTGGCCACCACC
The DNA here is from genome assembly GCF_026802195.1 of Amycolatopsis cynarae. Taxonomy (NCBI): domain Bacteria; kingdom Bacillati; phylum Actinomycetota; class Actinomycetes; order Pseudonocardiales; family Pseudonocardiaceae; genus Amycolatopsis; species Amycolatopsis cynarae. The sequence goes on from NZ_CP113836.1 coordinate 1,402,250, forward strand.
GCGGACTTCAATCCGTTGTCGCGCAGAGCTTTCAGTGTTCGCTCCACGCCGCACAACGCCGAGTGCACGACGAGCATCGCGCCACCGGGGCTGAGGAGGCCGAAAGCGTTTTCACACAGGGAATCCAGGAAGTGCCGTCCGTCGGGTCCGGCATCCCAGGCCAGTGCGGCGCCCTGCCCGGGACCGTGCGACGGCGCGGGGATGTACGGCGGGTTGGCCAGCACGAGGTCGAACGGTGCCCCCTCGAAGGGCCGGTTCAGGTCCCCGTGCCGCACCCGGACCGGCAGCCGGCGCAGGCGGGTGTTGACGCGCGCGCTCAGCACGGCCGGGAGCGAGGCGTCCACGGCGGTGACCGACTCCGCTCCGGCGCGGGCGGCCGCGATGGCCGCGATCCCGGTGCCGGTACACAGATCGAGCACCCGCGCGCCGCGGCCCAACCGCGCCTCCCGCAGTGCCGTCAGCAGCAACCGGGTGTCCGTCTGCGGGCGGTAGACACCCGGCGGTCTCAGCAACCACACCCGGGTCTGGTACCTCCCGCCGGGCCGGTCAAACATGGTCACGGCCGGACAGCAGCCGGATCACGGCCCGTTCCAGCACGTGCTGTTCACGCTCGCCCCGGACGCCGGTGCCGCCGAGGCGGCGCAGCGCGGATTCGATGGTGGCCCCCTCTTCGTAGGCGCGGCCGACTCGAGGGTCCACATAGGACTTGCGGGCCACCGCGGGGGTGTTCCCCAGTTCCTCGGCCACTTTCCGCATCACGGCGGCCTGAGTGCGCTTGAGCGCCCGCTTCGACGAGGCGGGCCCGGCGGCGGCGAACGCGGCCGCCGCGAGCACCGTGGCGTGCCAGGTGCGCAGGTCCTTCGCGGTGAACTGCGGTCCGGCCAGTTCCTTGAACCGGTCGTTGATCTGTTCGGCCCGTACCTCGTGCCAGCCGTCGGTGTCGCGGTAGACGAGCAGCCGCTCGCTGCCGGAGCGCGCGCGCCGCAGTGCCTTCACCACCGCGGCGAGTTCCTCGTCGCTGATGCTGAGCGCGCGTTCGATCCCGCCCTTGGCGGTGTAGCGGAAGATGATCACGTGCCGCCGCAGGGTCACGTCCTCCTTCAACAGGGTCGCCGCCCCGCGGGTGCCGTGCTCCTCGGCGTATTCCTCGCTGCCCACGCGAAACACGCCGCGGTCGATCATCCGCAGAGAGGCCGCCAGTACCCGGTTGCGGTGCAGCCCGCGTCCGTGCAGATCGCCCGCCACCCGCGCCCGCCAGCGGGGAAGCCGCCGGGCGAGTTCGAGCACGCGGTCGTGCTTTTCCTCGTCGCGCTCGCGACGCCACTGCTCGTGGTAGAGGTATTGCCGCCGCCCGGCGTCATCGGTGCCGACGGCCTGGAGGTGGCCGTTCGGGTCGGGCGAGACCCACACGTTGCGCCAGGCCGGGGGGATCGCCAGGCCGCTCACGCGGTCGAGGCTTTCCTGGTCCCGCAGCGGCCGCCCGTCCGGCGCGAGGTAGCGGAAGCCACGTCCGCAGCGCAGGCGGCGGATTCCGGGCGCGGACGGGTCGCTTCGCACCAGTCGCATGTCACACCGTCTCGGCGAGCGCTCCGGTGACGGCTTCGAAACAGGTGTAGTCACCCTCGGGCAGACCGGCGAGGTGGCCGAGGATGTCGTCGTCCGCCCCGTGCGCGGCGGCCTGGTGGACCAGTTCCGCCCTGCCGCACGGGTAGTCCACATCGGACAGAACCGGCCGGAGCCGGTCCTCCTCGGGCACGTGCATGAACCGGGAGTACCACTACCGGTGTGGTGGCAAACTGGCCGGGCCGGAGGTGACGGCCGGACAGGTCTGTCTCGGCAGGTTTGACCGGGGCTGCCCGTGGCTACCATGTGCGCGACATGACTACCGACAGCGCGGCCGCAACCAGGTCCGATGCTCGGGAACGCATCGTGACCACGGCCTATGACCTCTTCTCCCGCCGCGGGATCCGCGGCGTCGGAATCGATGAGGTCATCGCCCGGTCGGGGGTGGCCAAGGCCACACTGTACCGCCATTTCCCGTCGAAGGAAGCGCTCGTCCTCGCCTTCCTCGACCGGCGCGAGCAGCTCTGGACGGTGGGTTTCGTCGAGGCGCAGGCCCGGCGGCGCGGCGAGACGCCGGTGGACAGGCTGCTCGCGATCTTCGACGTGTTCGACGGCTGGTTCCGCCGTCGGGAGGAGTTCGACACCTGCTCGTTCATCAACGTGCTGCTGGAGATGGGCCCCGCGCACCCGCTGGGGCAGGCGAGCATCCGGTACCTGGCCAACATCCGGGCCCTCGTGCGCACGCTCGCCGAGGAGGCCGGGCTGGCCGATCCCGAAGGATTCGCCCACTCCTGGCACATCCTGATGAAGGGCTCGATCGTCGCCGCCACCGAAGGCGACCTCGATGCCGCCCTGCGGGCCAGGGACATGGGCCGCGACCTCCTCGCCCGTCACCGCGTCTGAGGGCTGGGTGAACCCGGGCTTGTCCTGCGGTGTATCTTCTTTTGCCTAAGCCTTGTAGGAAATGGCCTAATGGGCAAAGGGGGAGAGCATGGCGCGCGCCGGACTGACCACGGAGCGACTGGTCCAGGCCGGGGCCGAGCTGGCGGACGCGATCGGCTTCGACCAGGTGACCGTCTCGGAACTCGCCCGGCGCTTCGACGTCAAGGCGGCGAGCCTGTACTCGCACCTGGCCGGTTCCCAGGACCTCAAGACCAGGATCGCCCTGTTCGCGCTGGACGAACTTGCCGACAGGGCGGCCGCCGCCCTGGCCGGGCGGGCGGGCAAGGACGCACTGGCCGCCTTCGCGAACGTCTACCGCGACTACGCCCGCGAACACCCCGGCCGCTTCGCCGCCGCGCGGTTCCGGCTGGATCCGGAAACCGCCGCCGCGAGCGCCGGGGGCAGGCATGCGCAGATGACGCGGGCGATCCTGCGCGGCTACGACCTGGCGGAACCGGACGAGACGCACGCCGTGCGGCTGCTGGGCAGTGTCTTCTTCGGCTACGTCAGCCTGGAACTGGCCGGAGGCTTCAGCCACAGCGCGCCCGGTACGGAAGAGACCTGGGTCTGGATCCTGGATCACCTCGACACCCTGCTGCGGAAGTAGACCATGAATTCCCTGCACGACTGGATCACCACCCCCGTCACCGCGGACCTCCTGCGCGGTGCCCTCGATCTGGAGCGCACCGCGCACGGCGTGCTGCCGCACCGACTGCCCGCCCGAGCCCGAGCCCAATGCGCCGACGGGCAGCTCGCCATGGCCGAGTCCCAGCCCTCCGGGGTGCGGCTGGCGTTTCGCACCCGTGCCACCGTCGTCGAACTGGACACGCTGCCCACCAAACGGGTCTACGTCGGTGTCCCGCCCCGCCCGGACGGCGTGTACGACCTGCTCGTTGACGGCCGGCTGGCCGGCCAGGCGAGTGTCACCGGCGGCAACACGGTGACCGTCGACCTCGCCGCCGGGACCGCCGAGCACTGCCCCGGCCCGGTCGGCACCCTCCGTTTCGCCGATCTGCCCGGCGGGGCCAAGGACGTCGAAATCTGGCTGCCGCACAACGAGACCACCGAACTCGTCGCGTTGCGCACCGATGCCCCCATCGAGCCCGCCCGGGACCGGGGACGCCGGGTGTGGCTGCACCACGGCAGTTCGATCAGCCACGGTTCGGACGCCGCGAGCCCGTCCGCCACCTGGCCCGCCCTCGCCGCCGCGCTGGGCGACGTGGAACTGGTCAATCTGGGGCTGGGCGGCAGCGCTCTGCTCGACCCGTTCACCGCCCGCGCCCTTCGTGACACCCCCGCCGACCTGATCAGCGTCAAGATCGGCATCAACCTGGTCAACGCGGATCTGATGCGCCTGCGCGCCTTCGGCCCCGCCGTGCACGGCTTCCTCGACACCATCCGGGAAGGCCATCCGGAGACCCCGCTGCTGGTCGTCTCGCCCATCCTGTGCCCCCTCCACGAGGACGTCCCGGGTCCCAGCGCCATGGATTTCGCCTCGCTCGGCTCCGGGCGGCTGCTGTTCCGCGCCCTGGGCGATCCCGCGGAGCGGGCGAACGGGAAGCTGACACTGCGCGTCATCCGGGACGAGCTGGCCCGGATCGTGCGGCAGCGGCGGGCCGAGGACCCGAACCTGCACTACCTCGACGGCCGGGAGCTCTACGGCGAGGCCGACTTCGCCGAACTGCCGCTGCCCGACCGGCTCCACCCGGACGCCGCCACGCACCGCCGCATCGGCGAACGCTTCGCCAAGCTGGTCTTCGCGGCGGACGGCGCCTTCGACCGCTCCCGCTAGCGGGGCTCAGCCCGCGATCCAGCTGCCGTGGAAACCGGCGGGCACGCGGCCGGGCAGGTGGACCGCGGCGACGGGGGTGCGCAGGTCGTTGGCGTCGAGGATCACCAGGTCGCTGGTGCCGCGCGTCTCGTCGTGGACGTAGGTGAGCAACCAGTTCGGCGGCGCGAACACCGCCTCCCCGGGGATCCTGCCCGCCGCGAAGGTGTGTGCCTGCGAACCTCCGGCGTGCAGGTCGTAACGCACCAGCGTGTCGCCCGCCGTCACGTGCCCGTAGCGGACGTCCTGCCCGGCGAGGCGGTCGTCGATGCGCGGGAACTCGCAGGGCCGGTCGTCGAGCTGGTCCTCGGTGACCGTGCCCGTCGCGAGGTCGACGGTCCAGCGCCACAGTGTCGACGGCGCGTCCTCGTGGCCTGCCCACCACAGGTGCGGGTACCGCACGACGTACAACACGATCCGGTCCCCGGCTTCGTACGCGTTGAGGGTGTGGAAGACGTAGCAGGGGTCGACGGGGAACCAGCGCACCGGACCGTGGGGGTCGAGCCGGGACAGCACCCCGATCCGCGCCGCGTAGCCGGGATCCCAGCGGTAGGGCATACCCGCGTTGGCGGCCGGATCGAACACCACGGGCAGGTCGAGGAACACCACGTGCCTGCTGGTGAGGGTGAAGTCGTGCATCATCGTCGGCCCCGGCACGTCCACCGGGCGGCTCAGTTCGAGCTCCCCTCGGGCGTTCGCGCGGTGGTAGGTCAGATAGGGCGGGCCGGGTGAATAGCCGAAGAAGTGGAGCTCCCCGGTCTCGGGGCAGAGCTTCGGATGCGCCGTCATCGGGGTGCGCAGCGCGCCGTCGAAGTCGTACGGACCGACGGTGTCGAGTTCGCGGGTGACCTCGTACGGCAGCGAAGACTCCACGAGGGCGAGCGTCCGCCCCGCGTGATGGATCACGTGAGTGTTGGCCAGGGACGCGGTCAGGTCGAAACTTCCGTCCTCCCGGACAAGCGTCGCCTCGCCGGTGAAGCTGCGGGTGCGGACCCAGCGGTTGCGGTACCAGGCGGCGCGGCCGTCCTCCAGCCGGACACCGTGGATCATGCCTTCGCCGAGGAACCAGTGCGCCGAGTCGGCACGGGGGTTGGGCCCGTTGCGCAGGTACCAGCCGGTGAGTTCGGGCGGCACTGCACCGGTGACGGGCAGGTCGAAGGCCGTGAGTTCCTCGGTCACCGGGGCGTAGACACCGCGCAGATGGAAGCCGGTTTCGGTCATGCCGCACCGCCCAGCCGGCTCGCGTAGCGCGCCCGCACGATGCGCGGGTAGCGGACGGTGAACAGCACCGGCACCGCGAAGCTCGCGATCTTGAGCGTGACCACGGCGGCCGTGGCGTGCGGGGCGAAGGCCAGGAGGAAGCCCAGCGCGAGCGCTTCGAGGGTGAAGGCGGTGGCCCAGACCGCGGTGATGACCACGTTCGTCCTGCGGAACACGGGATTGTCCCAGAGTGAGCAGTCGGTCATCTGCCGCGCGATGCCCAGCGTGAAGGGGCGGCCGAGGACGAGCGAGCCCCAGGCGGTCAGGCCCAGCCAGGCCGAGGACAGCGTGACGACCTCGTCGCGCACCGGGGAATCGGGGGCCGCGAAGGCGACCACGGAGAGCGCGGCGAAGAAGAGCGCGGCGCTCAGTTCGATGACCATCGCGTCGAGCGGGGTACGCCGCAGGAGCCCCCACCCCGCTACGGCGCAGGACAGGCCGAAGCCGATGAGGGCGCTGGTGCGCCAGTCGAACTGCGTCGCCACGACGGCGTACAGGATCCAGGGCGCGAAGCTGCGCAGGTAGTTCATCGGTCCTCCCAGACATTCCAGTTGTGACATGTCAAAACTAGAAGCTCCTGTAGTGACATGTCAAGAGTGGAATGTAGGATCGGGTCATGAGCCTGAGACACGCACTGCTCGGCCTGCTCGCCGGTGGTCCCGGCAGCGGCTACGACCTGCTGCGGAAGTTCGAAATTTCGCTGGCCAACGTGTGGCCCGCCACCCAGAGCCAGGTCTACACCGAGCTTTCCCGGCTCGCCGCCACCGGCCTCATCGAGGTCACGGCCGAGGGGCCGCGGGGGCGCAAGGAGTACGCCATCACCGACGAGGGCCGGGCCGAGCTCCGGCACTGGGTGCTGGAGGTCCCCCCGCAGCAACGCCGCCGGAACGACCTGCTGCTGCGGGTCTTCTTCCTCGACACCGTGGATCCCGCCGAGGCCCGCGAGTTCCTCCTGCGCAGTCGGGACCAGGTGGCGGAACTGCGGGACGGGCTGCGCAAGGTGAGGGAGTCCGTCGACTGGGGTGACGACTCGCTGTCGGTGTACGGCACGCTCGCGCTGGAATGGGGGTTGCGCTACGCCACGATGCACGTCGAATGGGCCGAGTGGGCGATCGGGCGGCTGCCGGGGAAATAAACCCGCGGCCCGGCCGGTTGCGCCGGTCATGAGCAGCGAAGGACGGGGCCGGGTACGGGTCGAGCGGGGCGCCAAGCGGGTGCGGGCGGTGTTCGGCGGCAGGTTCGTCGCCGACACCATCCGGCCGCTGCTGGTCTGGGAGGTGCCCTACTACCCGACGTACTACATCCCGCGCGAGGACATCGCGGCAGGCGTGCTGGTGCCTTCGGGCAACACCCACCACTCGCCCAGTCGCGGGGACGGCAAGCTCGAGACGGTCCGGGTGGGGGAGCGGGAGGCCGCGGACGCCGCGCTGGAGTACGCGGACTCCCCGATCGAGGATCTGCGCGGTCACGTCCGGCTGGACTTCGCCGCGATGGACGCGTGGTTCGAGGAGGACGAGGAGATCTTCGTCCACCCGCGCGACCCGCACACCCGCGTGGACGTCCTCGCCAGCTCCCGCCATGTGCGGGTCGAGATCGACGGGGTGACGGTGGCCGATTCCCGCAGCCCCCGGCTGCTGTTCGAAACCGGCCTGCCCACCCGGTACTACCTGCCCAAGACCGATGTCCGGCTGGACCTGATCGAGCCCAGTGACACGATCACCCGCTGCCCGTACAAGGGCGAGGCGGAGTACTACTCGGTGCGCATCGGTGATCGCGTGCATCCCGACATCGCCTGGTACTACCGGATGCCCCTGCCCGAGAGCCAGAAGGTGCAGGGCCTGGTGGCCTTCTACGACGAGAAGGTCGACGTCTACCTCGACGGCGTGAAACAGGAGCGCCCGAAGACCGTGTTCGGCTGAGCGCTCGAGGTCGGGATCCCGCACCGCCACGCGGACCACGTCGACGGCAGGCTCTAGTCTGCTGGCATGTCCGACCGCCTGTACTTCCGCCAGCTGCTCTCGGGGCGCGACTTCGCCGTGGGCGATCCGATCGCCACGCAGATGGTCAACTTCGCCTACCTGATCGGGGACCGCGAGACGCGGGAGGCGGTGATCGTGGACCCCGCCTACGCGGTCGGCGATCTGCTGGACGTGCTGGCCGCGGACGACATGCGGCTCGCCGGGGTGCTCGCCACGCACCACCACCCCGACCACGTCGGCGGCACGATGATGGGTTTCACCCTCCACGGGCTGGCCGAACTGCTCGCGCGCGAACCGGTGCCGGTGCACGTCAACCGCGCAGAGGCCGAGTGGGTGCAGCGTGTCACCGGCGTGTCGAAGACCGACCTGACCCCGCACGACCACGACGACGTGGTGCACGTGGGCGAGATCCCGATCCGGCTGCTGCACACCCCCGGGCACACGCCGGGCAGCCAATGCTTCCTGCTGGAGGGGCGGCTGGTCGCGGGCGACACGCTGTTCCTAGACGGCTGCGGGCGCACCGACTTCCCCGGCGGGGACGCCGAGGCGATGTACCACAGCCTGCGGCGGCTCGCGGAACTGCAGGGCGATCCGGTGGTGTTCCCCGGCCACCAGTACTCGGCCGCCCCGTCGGCGCCGCTTTCGTCGGTGCGGGAGAACAACTACGTGTACCGCCCGCGCTCGCTAGACGAGTGGAAGGCCATGTTCGCCGGCTGAAACACCGGCGGCCAGCCGGGCTGGGGCGAGCCGTGAAGGGCCCCTTCACGGTCGTATTTGCAGTCGTATTTGCTGTGAAGGGACCCTTCACGGCCAACGCCTGCCGCCGCCCGGTCAAAGCCAGTCGGCGGCGACGCGGGCGGCCAGCCGCTCCAGCAGCGGGGCCGTTTCCGCCATGCAGCGCGTGACGTCCGGCTCGAGGTCGGTCAGCGCGTACGCGGCGGAAAAACCGTGCTCCTGCAGGGTTTCCGGGGGCAGCGCGAGACGCCCGGCCATCGCGACGACGGGGATGCCGAGCCGCCGTGCGGCCTCGGCGACCCCGGCCGGGCCCTTGCCCCGCAGGGTCTGCTCGTCGAAGGATCCCTCTCCGGTGATCACCAGGTCGGCTCCGGGCAGCTTGGCCTCGAAACCCGTCATCTCCAGCACCACGTCGATTCCCGGCCGGAAGCGCGCGTGCAGGAGGGTGAGCGCCGCGTAGCCGGTGCCCCCGGCGGCACCGGCGCCCGGGGCGTCCGCCATCGCCGGATCGACCACGTCCGCGAAATGCCCGAGCGCCGAGTCCAGCAGAGCGACCTCCTCCGGCGTGGCGCCCTTCTGCGGCCCGTACACCGCCGCCGCGCCCTGCGTACCCAGCAACGGATTGTCCACGTCGCTGGCCACGATGATCTCGGCCTCCCGCAGGCGTGGGTCCATCCCGGTGAGGTCGACGTGCGCGAGATCGAGCAGCGCCTTCCCGCCCAGGGGGAGTTCGCGGCCGCCGTCGTCCAGCAGCTTGGCACCCAGCCCCCGTACCAGCCCGGAGCCGCCGTCGGTGCTCGCGCTCCCGCCCAGGCCCAGCACGATCCGCGTGCAGCCGTCGGCGAGGGCCCGGCCGATCAGTTCACCCACACCGACCGTGTTCGCCGTCAGCGGGGCGAGGACACCACCGGGAAGCAGGCTCAGTCCGGACACGGCGGCCAGTTCGACCACGGCCACCGCGCCCTGGCGTGCGTAGCCCGTGCGCACGCGCTCGCCGGTGGGGCCGGTCGCCTCGGCCGGGACGAACTCGAACCCGGCGGCCACCGCGGCCGCGGCCGTCCCGTCCCCGCCGTCGGCGATCGGGCAGGCCAGCGTCTCGGTCCCGGGCACCGCGCGACGCAGCCCGGCCGCCACCGCCTCGGCGACCTCCTTCGCGGGCAGCGATCCCTTGAACTTGTCGGGGGCGATGATCACACGAGCCATGCGAGGACCCTAGGACCTGTGTCGAAGGTGGCGGAACCTGACGCGGTCCCTCGCTGTGGGATCGCCTCCTCATGAATGCCAATTCACGAAGCGCTGGCAGTGCTGTTCTTGCGAGGAACCACGTCAGAACCCGCGGCGGTGCAAGCTGACGGCCCACCGCAAGCGGCTCCGCCGCTTGAGACACGCCCTACTAAGGGATCCCGGGTGTCACACCTGGGCTCCGTTGCTGGGATCGGCCCCGTCGGGCGGGCCCTGCTTGACCCGCAACAGGAGCAGTGCGAGCGCGATCACCAGGGAGAGGATGCCCAACGGGGTGCCCATGGTGGCGCTCAGCCCGATCAGCCCGGGCGCGATCAGCAGGAACAGGCCCACCAGGAAGAACAGCAGCACGACGAAGGCGCCCTTGCCAGGCCTGGGCAGCGGCGGCGGTTCCGGTGGCACGAAGTGCTCGTTGTCCTCGGCCGGATCGTCGCCGAGGACGACGTCGTCCCAGGGCGTTCCGCCGCCGCGCCAGGACGGGTCCCGGTCCGGCGGCGGGACGGCGCCTGCCGGGCGCGGCGGCTGGGGCGCTTGGGGCGGTTGCTGTGGTTCCAGCGTTTCCTCGTCGAACTCGCCGACGCCCTCCGCGCGCAGATCGGCGACGATCGCCGCGAACGCGGCATCCACGTCCTCCGGATCGGTGCCGTGCGAGCTCATCGGGATCCCACCTGCTCCTGTACGAACTCGACGCTGCGCTGGAAGATCAGCGGGGCGTCCTGGTCGAGCGTGGCCACATGGAAGCTGTTTTCCAGCACTACCTCGGTGAGCCACTCGCTGCGCACCCCGGAACGGATGAGCGCCGCGTTCACCGGTTCCACCACATGGTCCACGGCGGACCGGAACAACAATAGCGGCTGCGTGACTTTTGGCAGGTCGGCGCGGACGATCCGCCACAGTCGGGCGAGGCTCGCCGCGGCGCGCACCGGGGTCCGGCGATAGGCCAGTTCCGTCACGCCGGGTTTGGCGATGTCGTTGCCGATGGCGGCGACCGAGGGCAGCACCTTCGACAGCACCGGCAGCAGCTTGGCGTCCCACCGCAGCGTGGTGACCGAGGGGTTCACCAGCACCAGGCCGCGGATCTGCTCGCCGAACTCCTCGGCCAGCCGCAGGGCCAGGGTGCCGCCCATCGACATGCCGAACACGAACACCGAATCGCAGGAGTCGAGCAGGGCGAGCAGTTCGTCGCGCACGCAGGCGTACCAGTCCGGCCAGCCGGTGCGGTTGCAGTCCTGCCATCTGGTGCCGTGACCGGGCAGGAGCGGGCAGCGGACGGTGAACTCGCGCGCGGCCAGGTACTCGGCCCAGGGGCGCAGACTCTGCGGCGTGCCGGTGAAACCGTGGCACAGCAGGACGCCGATCCGCCCGGAACCGCTGTGGGTGAAGGGTTCCGCACCGGCGAGTACGGGCATGGTCGGCCGCCCTTCCGTGGACTTCGTCGATCAGGCAGATGATCCGGTTGTGCCGTCCATGGTCCCATGCGGGGGCCGATCCGAACATGCCCGGCGCACCTGCGGTGCCGCGCTGGTGTCACTCACGTCCCGAGTGCTTCGCGTTGAGCCGGGCTGAGGCGGTCCGTTCTGGCGATGAGGGTGTAGGTCCCGGGCCCGATGGTCCGCAGGGCGAGTGGATCGGCGATGGCCGGGCGACGGTCGATCGCCTCCAGTGCGGCGACAGTGCGGTCCGGAGGCCAGCCGAGTGCGGTGGCCAGCGTGGCGAGCGTGAGCGGCCGGCCGGCGTGCACGAGTGCGGCGAGCACGGTCAGTGCGTCGTGGGCGACGGCCTCGGCGACGAGGCTGTCGCTCATCTGTTCGCTGAGCCAGGCGAAGAACCGGCCCATTTCGCCGAGCCGGGCGCCAACGGCGGTTTCGGCGCCGAAAATCTCGATGCCCCGCTGCGCGGCCGCCGCGATCTCGCCGTGCGCGCCGGTGTCGGTCTGCCACGCGCGGAGCCAGACGCCGTCCCCGACGAAGTACCGCTCGCGGCGCCCACCGGGGTCCGGTCGGCGCACGACCAACTCCATGGCTTCGAGGTGGCCGATGGACTTGGACACCGACGCCGGGCTGACCCGGAGCCTGCGCACCAGATCGGCTGCGGTCAGGCCGTCGGCGTCCGCGGTGAGCAGGCAGACGAACACCCGCGCGGTCATCCGGGGCAGGCCGGTTGCGGCCAGCAGGGTCGCGAACCGCTCCACGAAGCCGCGCACCACCTCGGTCTGCCCGTCGGCCGTCGACTCGGCGGGGCGGGCCGTCTTGCGCCGCCGGGCACGATGGCCGGCGGCCTGCTGGGCGCGCTCGGCCAGGTAGGCGCCGGATGCGCCGTTCCGTGCCACCTCGCGGCTGATGGTGGACGTCGGACGGCCGAGCCGTCGGCCGATCTCGGCATACCCGAGCCCTTCGGCCAGCCAGGCCGCGATCCGCCGTCGATCCTCGTGGGTCAGCCTGCCTCCGGGCACTGGCGCACCTCTCCTCCTTGCGTTCACCCACAGTACAGTGCAACGACCGGTCGAGTGAGTTGCATTCATTCACAATTCTGTTGCAACGATTGGCGCTTAAGCTGTGGTTTTGTGGGCCAATTCGTTGACGCTAGTTGAAACGCAACGTAGCTTTTCCTCATTCGGAAATGAGGAGGACACGAGGATGCACGTCATGGCGCTGTCGACCGTCTCGGACGACGGCAGGTTCTGGAGCGGCCTGAAGCAGGCACACGCCGATCTCCCCAAGGGTGCCGAGTGGAAGGTGGCGGTCGCGAGCAAGAACGGGGCCAAAGCGGTCAACGTCATCACCCACGACTCCGTCGAGGGCGTTCGGCAGTTCTTCGAGACACACGCCGGCGCCTACGCGACGACGGAGTACTTCGAAGCGGACGCCGCGAACGCGGTCGGGCTCCCCCGATGAAGATCGACGTGCCGGGGATTCGCGCCCGCCTCGCCCGGTTCCTGACCGAGTACGGGATCCCGGGCGCCTCGATCGGCGTGCTCCACGATGGGGAGGTGGCCGAATTCGCGGTCGGCGTCAAGAACGTGGAGACGCGGGAACCCGTGACGACCGGCACCGTCTTCCAGTGCGGCTCCATGACCAAGACATGGACGGCGCTGGCCTTCATGCAGCTCGTCGACGAGGGGAGAGCCGACCTGGACGAACCGGTGCGAACCTACCTGCCCGGCTTCGCGGTAGCCGATCTCGAGGCGAGCGCCAAGCTCACCCCTCGGCATCTGCTGCACCACACCAGCGGTATCGAGGAGGCCTACGGCGATCCCGGCGAAGACGACGATGTCTACGAGCGCATGGTCGGCAACATCGCCGACGCGCCCCAGGTTTTCCCGCTGGGCCACACCCACGGCTACAGCGCGGCGCTGGGTTACGCGATCCTCGCCCGCATCCTGGAGGTGCTCGACGGTAAGCGCTGGGACGACGTCATGCGGGATCGTCTCTTCGATCCCCTGGGCCTGACCAGTACGAACAGTCGGCGCGAGCAGGTGGACGAGACCCGGGCCGCGACCGGGCACCTGATCCGTTCGCCGGACGAGGGCGCCATCGTCACACCGGTGGACCACCTGCCGCGTGCCTTCGGGCCCGGCGGCAACATCACCTCGACGACCGGGGAGGTGCTCTCGATGGCGCACGTCCTGCTCAGCGAGGGCACGGCGCCCGGCGGAAGGCGAATCGTGTCCGCCGAGAGCATCCGGGAGATGATGCGTTCGCGGGTTTCCGTGCCGGACCCGTACCTGTTCGGTCCGGAATGGGCGCTCGGTCTCATCGTGTGCGACTGGCACGGTGAAACCGTTTACGCCACCGACGGCAGCACGATCGGCCAGAACGCCCGGCTCCGGCTCCTGCCGGACTCGGACACCGCCGTCGTGATGCTGACGAACGGCGGCCCGCGGGAAAGCTTCTACCGCAAGGTGTTCAACGAGATCCTGACCGACCTCGGCGCGGCCACCATCCCGGACCTGCCCGCACCGGACCCGGCACTGGACCTCGACCCGTCCAGGTACGAGGGCGTCTACGAGCGCCCAGGTGCACGGTACGAGGTGTTCGCCGACGACGGAACGCTGCACCTCACCCTGGTCCTCGACCCGATGCAGGCACAGTTCCTCGGGAAACCGGACCGCATCGGATACGAGTTGCTCCCGGTGAGCGAGACGCATTTCCTGATGCCACCCGCGGATCCGCTGGAGGACACCCAGACCGTCGCGATCTACGGCTTCGCGAACGGAGCCGCCGGGTACCTGCACACCAACAGCCGGGTGCACCCGCGAACAGGGTGACCGCCCCGGCGATCTTGCGCGCTGTGACATCCCGCGCACGCCGTGCCCGCGGCGTTGTGCGGGGCGCCGCATCGTCCGTACGCTGGATCGGCGAGCCGATCCGGGCAGGTTGGAGGCCATGTCGCGGTGCTGTACCGGTTGTTGAAATACGTGCTCCTGGGCCCCTTGCTCAGGCTGCTGTGGCCCGCCAAGGTCACCGGCGTCGAGAACATCCCGGCGACCGGCGGGGCGATCCTGGCCGGCAACCACCTCGCGGTGGCCGACTCCTTCTTCATGCCCCTGCGCGTGCGGCGCCGGGTCACCTTCCCTGCGAAGTCCGAGTACTTCACCGAGAAGGGGTTCAAGGGACGGCTGAAGAAGTGGTTCTTCACCGGGATCGGCCAGATCCCGATCGACCGGTCCAGCGGCTCCGCCGCGCAGGCCGCGCTGGACACCGCGATCCGGCTGCTCCGGGAGGGGCACCTGCTGGGCATCTACCCGGAGGGCACGCGGTCGCCGGACGGCCGCCTGCACAAGGGGAAGACCGGTGTGGCGCGGATCGCGCTGGAGGCCGGGGTGCCGGTGATCCCGGTCGCCATGATCGGCACCGACAAGGTCAACCCCATCGGGTCCAAGATGTGGCGGCCGCACCGGCTGGAGATCCGCTTCGGCAAGCCACTGGACTTCTCGCGCTACGCGGGTCTTTCCGGCGACCGGTTCGTCGAGCGCTCGATCACCGACGAGATCATGTACGCGCTGATGGAGCTGTCCGGCCAGGAGTACGTGGACATCTACGCGGCGCGGGCGAAGGAACTCATGGCCGCCGAGGCGGCGGGCGTGCGCCCGTCGGTGCCCTCGCAGGCGGATGGGGCCGCCGAGTCGGCCGAGGCCGCGGGGGTCCCCAGGGCGAAGGCCCGGTAGCCCCGGCCTAAGGTGCTTCGGTGCGATTTTTCTACGACACCGAATTCATCGAGGACGGCGTGACGATCGACCTGGTGTCGATCGGTGTCGTGGACGAGCGGGGCCGGGAGTTCTACGCGGTCTCGACCGACTTCGACCCCGCCAAGGCAGGCCCGTGGGTCCGCGAGAACGTCCTCGACAAGCTGCCCTCGCCCGCCGACAAGGCGTGGCGCAGCCGGTCGCAGATCCGTGCCGACCTGCTCGAGTTCTTCGGCAAGCCGTCCGGCGGGATCGAACTGTGGGCCTGGTACGCCGCCTACGACCACGTCGCGCTCGCCCAGCTGTGGGGGGCGATGCCGGATCTGCCGCGCCAGCTGCCCCGGTTCACCCGGGACCTGCGGCAGCGCTGGGAGGACGTGGGCAAGCCGAAACTGCCCGCCCCGCCCGTCGACCTCCACGACGCGCTCGCCGACGCCCGCCACAACCTCGAACGCTGGCGCGTCATCGAAGCCGTCCGCCTCCGCAAACCCCTCCACCCCCTGCCCTGACCCCCGGCTCAGGGGGCCTGGCGTTCTTTGCTGTGAGGGGCCCCCTCACAGCCGTGACGACCGTGAGGGGGCCCCTCACGGCAGTCGTTCGACGGGGGAACGGCACTCCTGGGACCGGGGGCGTGCCCTCAAGGTGGCCTTGAGGGCATCACGCCCCAGCCTCCGCGCGTTCAGCCGCGCCGCCGGTCCACCGCTGCCGCCAGCGTGGTGAGGAGATCATCGGTGGTGGCCCAGTCGAGGCAGGCGTCGGTGATGGACTGGCCGTAGGTGAGTGCCGAGCCCTGGCCCAGCACGAGGTCCTGGCGTCCCGCTTCGAGGAAGCTCTCCAGCATCACGCCGACGATGCCGCGTTCACCGTCACCGATCCGCTGCGCGAGTTCCCCGGCCACCGCGGCCTGCCTGCGGTGGTCCTTGGCGCTGTTGCCGTGGCTCGCGTCGACGATCACCCGCTGCGGCAGCCCCGCCTTCGCCTGCCGGGCGAGCACGTCGCGCACCGTTTCGGTGTCGTAGTTCGGGCCCGCCGAGCTGCCGCGCAGGATCACGTGGCAGTCGGGGTTGCCGGTGGTGGTGATCAGTGCCGCGAGGCCGTCGGCGTTGATCCCCGGGAAGACGTGGCTGGCCGCCGCCGCCCGCGTCGCGTCGACCGCCACCTGCACGTCGCCCTCGGTGGAGTTCTTGATCCCGACCGGCATGGACAGCGCGCTGCACAACTGCCGGTGGACCTGGCTGGCCGCGGTGCGCGCGCCGATCGAACCCCAACTGACGGTGTCGGCGATGAACTGCGGGGTGATCGGGTCGAGGAATTCGCAGCCGACCGGCAGTCCCAGCGCGGAGATGTCGAGCAGCAGTTTGCGCGCCAGCCGCAGGCCGCGGTTGACGGCGTAGCTGCCGTCGAGCCCCGGATCGTTGATCAGGCCCTTCCAGCCGAGCGTGGTCCGCGGCTTTTCGAAGTACACCCGCATGATCACGTGCAGCCGGTCGCGGACGGCCTCGGCCTTGGCGGCGAGCCGCCGCGCGTAGTCCATGGCGGCCTCGGGATCGTGCACCGAGCACGGCCCGACGACGACGAGCAGGCGGTCGTCGTCACCGTTGAGGATGTCGACGGTGGCGGACCGGCCCTCGGCCACGGTCTTGGCGATGGCGGCGTCCATCGGGTGTTCCTGGCGCAGCAGGGCGGGGGAGATCAACGGGCTGACGCTGTGTGTTCGCCGGTTGTCCAGCGTGGGCAGCGTGTCGGCGGGGCCGGCGGTGAGCGGCATGGCGGGCGTTTCCTTTCGCGACCGGCCCGCCGTCGAAATCCACCGAGCCGGTCTGGTTCATCCGGCTCGAGGGTGGAAGGTTCAGCGCACGGCGGCTTTGCCGGCTGGCCCACCCAGGGCCGGCCCGCTAAACCAGAAATACCGCGGCATGAAAGCGACCCTACCAAAGCGCCCTCCGCTTTACCGATCAAGGGTGACCACGGCTACGCTGGGTCCGGGAAATGTGATCCAGGACAAGTTCGAAGGGGCTGAAACAGATGCGAGTGGGGGTGCTGACCGGTGGTGGTGACTGCCCCGGTCTGAACGCGGTGATCCGCGCGGTGGTCCGCAAGGGCATCGAAACCCACGGCTGGGAGATCGTCGGGTTCCGCAGCGGCTGGCGCGGGACGATGACCGGGGAGAGCCGGGTGCTCGGCCTGGCCGACGTCGAGGAGATCCTGACCCGCGGGGGCACCATCCTCGGTTCTTCCCGCACCAACCCCTACCAGGAGGAGGGCGGGGTCGACAGGATCCGGGCGGTGCTCGCCGAGCAGCACATCGACGCCCTGATCGCGATCGGCGGCGAGGACACCCTCGGCGTCGCGAAGAGGCTGACCGATGAGGGCATCGGCGTGGTCGGCGTGCCGAAGACGATCGACAACGACCTCGCCGCCACCGACTACACCTTCGGGTTCGACACCGCGGTGCACATCGCCACCGAGGCCATCGACCGGTTGCGCACCACCGCCGAGTCGCACTTCCGGGCCCTCGTGGTCGAGGTGATGGGGCGGCACGCGGGCTGGATCGCGCTGCACGCCGGGCTGGCCGGCGGGGCGAACGTGATCCTGGTGCCCGAGCGGCCGTTCTCGGTGGACCAGGTGGTCGAGTGGGTGGAGCGCCGGTTCGAGCGGATGTACGCGCCGATCATCGTGGTCGCCGAGGGCGCACTGCCCGAGGGCGGTTCGGAGGTGCTCACCAGCGGGGAGAAGGACGCCTTCGGGCACGTCCGGCTCGGCGGGATCGGCACCTGGCTGGCCGACGAGATCGCCTCGCGCACCGGCAAGGAGTCCCGTGCGGTGGTGCTCGGGCACGTGCAGCGCGGGGGCACGCCGACGGCCTACGACCGGGTGCTGGCCACCCGCTTCGGCCTGCACGCGGTGGACGCCGTCGCCGACGGCGACTTCGGGGTGATGGTGGCGCTGCGCGGCACCGACATCGTGCGGGTCAAGCTCGCCGAGGCGACCGCCGAGCTGAAGACGGTGCCCGCGGCCCGTTACGAGGAGGCCGAGGTCTTCTTCGGCTGAGATCGACGGAAACCGCCGCTTTCCCGGCGCGGGCCGGGAAAGCGGCGGGAACTCAGTCCGTCTTCGGGGCGGGCCGGGGCTGCCAGGGCGGGGCGGCACCCCAGTTCCACCGCGGCATCGGCTCGTCGGCCCCGGCCGGGGCGCCCGGCTGGGAAAAGAACACGGCGAGCCTGCTGCCCCATTCGAGATAGCCCGCGAAGGCCGCGCGGAACTCCGGATCGGCGGGCAGGCCGACCTCGTCGGCGGTGTCGAGCAGCAGCGAGACCCAGTGGCGGCGCTGCTCTTCGGTGATGCCGCGGCCACGGTGCTTGCCGATCATGTGCCGGTGGCCGCCCCGTTCGGTGCTGTAGCGGGTGGGGCCGCCGAACACCTCGGCGAGCCAGTCGGCGACGTGCCGGGGATGGTGCGGATCCATGCCGGCGAACACCGGTGCCAGCAGTTCGTCGGCGAGCACTCGCCGGTAGAACGCCTCGAACAGGCGGATCAGGGCTTCCTGTCCGCCTGCCCAGTCGTAGAGGGTGGGCAGGCGGCCGCCGCCTCCGGTCCCGGCGACCGCGGTCCGTTCGTAGTGGCGCATCTCCTCGATCCCGGAGACGTAGGGGCGGATCTCGGCGAAGAACCGTGCGAACTCCGGCCCGGAGCGGAAGCCCTTCAGGTGATCTTCCACCGAGGTCCAGGCGATGCGCAGAATGTAGTGGCCGGGGTCTTCGATGCAGCGGGACAGTTCGTAGTCGAGGCACTGCTCGGCCATCGCCAGCGCTTCGGCGGCGCGGGCGTAGGCGGCCTCGAACTCCGTTCGTTGTGGTCCGGACACGTGGTACCGGATGTACTCGACGATCACGCCGTCGATGGCAACACCGCGGCGGAAACCGGTCAAGTACGCACTTTTCGGTGCGTGGGGAGGGAAAACCGTTGGCGCGGAACTACTACTGCCCGGTGGAGCTGGCGATCGAGGTGATCGGCGGCCGGTGGAAGCCGGTGATCCTGGCGCATCTGAAGGAGGGTGTGCACCGGTACGGCGAGCTGCGGCGGCGCATGCCCGGGATCAGCGAGAAGATGCTCACCCAGCAGTTGCGCGATCTCGAGTCCGCGGGCCTGGTCTCGCGGCGTCCGGTGGAGGACGCGGTGCCCCGGGTGGAGTACCGGCTCACCGAGGAGGGCCTCGCGCTCGGACCGGCGCTGCAGGCGCTTTACGACTGGGGTGTCCGGCGCGCGGCCGCCACCGGCGTCACCTTCGCCCCACTGCCCGGCGCCGCGGTCTGACCCCTTGCTCCCGGGAGATCAGCCCAGCGTCGCGGTTGCCGCGCGAAGGTCCTCCAGGGCGGCGAGCGCATGGGGCGCGAGCCCTGTCGCGTCATCACGGTCGGCTTCGGTCCACTGCGCGTAGCCCCGCTTGAACGCGAGGACTCCCATCTCGGCAGCGAGGTGCGCGGTGGCGTCGGGGACCCCGCGGGCGACGAGCGCGGCTTTCATGGCGGCCGCGAGGCCGACGCTCTTGAGGGCGTCCCGCTCCTGAAGTTCGGCGCTGGCCGCCACGGCGGCCTTGAGGCGGGGGCCGAGCTCGCGGTTCATCGGTCCCATTTCACCCGAGGCCCGCTCGAGGCCGGCGGCGACCGCTTCAAGCGGGCTGGCGCTTTCGGGCGCCTCGGCGATCCCTTCGGCCAGCAGTTGGCCCAGCGTCTCCTGCCCGGCCACCAAGACCTCGCGCTTGTCGGAGAAGTGCCGGAAGAAGGTGCTCCTGGTGACCCCGGCGCGCTCGGCGATCTGCGCCACCGTCGTGGCGTCGTAGCCCTGTTCGGTGAACAGGTCGACGGCGGCCACGACGAGTCGTTCGCGCGCTCCTGGTTCCCATCGCGGCATGGGCCGATACTACAAGGTGATGGGACATGTGTTTCGTCACCCTGCTACCGTGGTGATGCGACAATAGTCCCGTCACTTTTCAGGAGAGTCCATGCACGTCTTCGTCACCGGCGGTACCGGCACCATCGGCTCCGCCGTCGTCGCCGAGTTGCTCGGCAACGGCCACACCGTGCTCGCGCTGGCCCGCTCGGACAGCTCCGAGCAGACCCTCAAGGACGCCGGGGCCGAGGTGCTGCGCGGAGGGATCTCGGACCTCGACGTCCTGCGGGCCGGGGCCGCGCAGGCCGACGGCGTCATCAGTCTCGCGTTCGGGCGCGACTACAGCAGCCCGGACGTGCTCGCGGCAGCCATCGCCGAGGAGAGCGCCGCGATGGCCACGTTGGGAGCCGCGCTCGTCGGCAGCGACCGCCCGATCGTCACCGTTTCCGGAACGCCTTGGGTGCCCGGCCGCGCCTCCACCGAGGCCGACCCGGTGCCGACCGACGGGCCGGTGGGAGAGCGCGGCCGCTCGGCGAACACGCTGCTTTCGCTGGCCTCGCGGGGTGTTCGCGCCACGGCTGTCCGCATGCCGCGCACGGTCCACAACGAGGGCAAGGGCGGATTCGCCGGCCTGTTGACCGAGCAGGCGCGCCGCACCGGAGTGGCGGGCTACCCGGGCGACGGCACCCAGCGCTGGCCTGCCGTGCACGCCCTCGACGCGGCCGTCCTGTTCCGGTTGGCCCTCGAATCGGCGCCGGCCGGAACGGCCTGGCACGCGGTCGCCGACGAGGGCGACGCGGTACGCGACATCGCCACCGTCGTCGGCCGCAGGCTGAACCTGCCGGTGCGGCCCGTGCCGGAGGAGAACTTCGGCCCGTTCGGCCCGATCTTCGCGATGGACCAGCCCGCATCCAGCGCTTACACCCGTGAAGCGCTCGGGTGGCAGCCGTCGCACCCCGGCCTGCTCGAGGACCTGGAGAACCTTCGACCCTGAAAACTCGCGCGGTTTAGGTCGTGTTTCCTAAGCGGCGGAGCCGCTTGCGGTGGGCTGGCAGCTCGCACCGCCGTGGGTTCTGACGTGGTTCCTCGCAAGAACAGCATTGCCGGCGACTCCTCTGATTGGCATTCATGAGGAGGAGATCCCACAGCGAGGGACCACGTCAGGTTCCGCTACCCGCACCGCCACGCAGATCCACTGCCAAAACAGGCTCTAGGCTGGGGCGGTGGAGTTCACGGGGTTCGGTGAGGGTGCGGTCGAGTTCTACGACGGGCTCATGGCCGACAATTCCCGGGCCTTCTGGGAGGACCACCTCCCCCTCTACCGCGCCGACGTCCGCGCGCCGATGGAGGCGCTGCTGGCCGAGTTGCTGCCCGAGTTCGGCCGCGAGTTCGGGGAGGGCAAGGTGTTCCGGCCCTACCGCGACGTCCGGTTCGCCCGGGACAAGAGCCCGTACAAGACGCACTGCGGCGCGGTGATCGAGCAGGGCCGGGGCGGCGGCGCCTACTACGTGGAGATCTCCTCCGCCGGCCTGCGGGCCGGGGGAGGTTGTTTCCACCTGGAGTCCGACCAGCTCGCCCGGTTCCGCCAGGCCGTGGACACCGAGATCCACGGCGGTGCGCTGGAGGGGATCCTGCGGCGGCTGCGGCGGTCCGGCTGGCAGCTTGCCGGCGACGTGCTGAAGACGAAGCCTCGTGGCGTCCCCGACGGGCATCCCCGGCTGGACCTGCTCAAACACCGCTCGCTGTACGCGGTCCGCGGCTGGGAACCGGACGACACGCTGCACGAGCGAGCCTGTCTGGACCGGGTGCGCAAGGCGTGGCGCCAGCTGCGCGAGTTCAACGAGTGGGCACGCGATCACGTCGGGGTGAGCGAGAAGCCCCGGCGATGATCGAGTCCTGACTCGATCACGGGATCGGTACAGACGTACGCGGGCAAAGGGTCTACGCTAAGAAAACGTGAGCCGACGCGCGAAGATCGTTTGTACGCTGGGCCCCGCGACCGCCACGGCGGAGAAGGTGCGGGCACTCGTGGACGCCGGGATGGACGTCGCGAGGATGAACTTCAGCCACGGCAGTCACGGCGACCACAAGCAGGTCTACGACCTGATCCGCCAGGCGGCCGCCGAAACCGGCCGCGCCGTGGGTGTGCTCGCCGACCTGCAGGGGCCCAAGATCCGGCTCGGCACCTTCGCCGGCGGACCGGTGGAGTGGCGCACGGGCGACATCGTGCGCATCACCGTCGAGGACGTGGCCGGGACGCACGACCGGGTCTCCACCACCTACAAGGGCCTGGCCCGCGACGCCAAGCCGGGCGACCGGCTGCTGGTGGACGACGGCAACATCGGCCTGGTGGTCAAGGACGTCCAGGGCCCCGACGTGGTCTGCGAGGTCACCGAGGGCGGCCCGGTCAGCAACAACAAGGGCGTTTCGCTGCCCGGCATGGACGTGTCGGTGCCCGCGCTGTCGGAGAAGGACATCGAGGACCTCGAGTTCGCGCTCGAGCTCGGGGTGGACTTCATCGCGCTCTCCTTCGTCCGCTCCCCGGCCGACATCGACCTGGTGCACAAGGTGATGGACCGGGTCGGCAAGGGCAGGCTCCCGGTCATCGCCAAGCTGGAGAAGCCCGAGGCGGTCTACAACCTCGAAGCGATCGTGCTGGCCTTCGACGGGGTCATGGTCGCCCGCGGCGACCTCGGCGTCGAGCTGCCGCTGGAGCAGGTGCCGCTGGTGCAGAAGCGCGCCATCCAGATCGCCAGGGAGAACGCCAAGCCGGTCATCGTGGCGACCCAGATGCTCGACTCGATGATCAACAACTCCCGCCCCACCCGCGCCGAGGCCTCCGACGTCGCCAACGCCGTGCTCGACGGCACCGACGCGGTCATGCTCTCCGGTGAGACCAGCGTCGGCCGCTATCCGATCGAGACGGTGCGCACCATGGGCCGCATCATCGAGGCCGTCGAAGCGGACTCGCCCACCGTGCCGCCGCTGTCCCACGTGCCGCGCACCAAGCGGGGCGTGATCTCCTACGCCGCGAAGGACATCGGGGAGCGGCTCAACGCCAAGGCGCTGGTCGCGTTCACGCAGTCCGGGGACACCGTGCGCAGGCTCGCGCGGCTGCACACCCGGCTGCCGCTGCTCGCCTTCACCCCGGAGGAGAGCGTCCGCAGCCAGCTCGCGATGACCTGGGGCACCACCACGCACATCGTGCCGAAGGTCGGCTCGACGGACCAGATGATCCAGCAGGTGGATCACTCGATGCTGGAGATGGGCCGCTACCAGCCCGGCGATCTGGTGGTCATCGTGGCCGGTTCCCCGCCCGGGACGGTCGGGTCGACCAACCTCATCCGGGTGCACCGGCTCGGTGAGGACGACCACGCCTGAGCGTCGCCACGGCGATCACCGCATAAGGTCTGCGTATGACTGAGCTCGCGAGGGATGCCGCCGCCGGTCTGGACGGCGCGGTGGGAGCGGGCGGCCAGGCGGTGCTCGACCACCTGGTGGCGCTGCTCGATCTGGAGAAGATCGAAGAGAACATCTTCCGCGGGGTGAGCCCGGCCCACTCCCCGGTGCGGGTGTTCGGCGGGCAGGTCGCGGGGCAGGCTCTGGTGGCCGCCGGGCGGACGGTGCCGAGCGAGCGGAAGGTCCATTCGCTGCACGCGTACTTCATCCGCGGTGGGGATCCGAGCGTGCCCATCGTGTACGAGGTCGACCGGATCCGCGACGGCCGGTCGTTCACCACGCGGCGGGTCACGGCGATCCAGCACGGCAAGGCGATCTTCGCGCTGTCGGCCTCCTTCCAGAAGGAGGAAGAGGGGCTGGAGCACGCCGACGAGATGCCGGACGTGCCCGGGCCGGAAACGCTGCCGACCTACCTGGAACGGTTGACGGAGTTTCCGAACCTGCCGGAGTTCCGCAGCCGTCCGCGGCCGATCGACGTGCGTTACGTGAACGATCCGCCGTGGGTGACCAGGGAGACGGGCAGGCCGAGTCCGCGCAACCAGGTGTGGATGCGGGCCGACGGCAAGCTGCCCGACGAGGAGTTGCTGCACGTCTGCGTGCTCACCTACGCCTCGGACATGACGCTGCTGGATTCGCCGCTGGCCCGGCACGGGGTGTACTGGGATCTCGACCGGGTGATCGGCGCGAGTCTCGACCACGCCCTGTGGTTCCACCGCCCGTTCCGGGCGGACGAGTGGTTCCTGTACGACACGACCTCGCCGAGCGCTTCCGGGGGCCGCGGTCTGGCCACCGGCCGGTTCTTCGCCCAGGACGGCACCTTGATCGCGACGGTGGTCCAGGAGGGGCTGCTGCGCGTGCGCCGCTGAGTGGTGGGAAGTTGCGGTCCGGAACCTGCTGGAGGTCGCGGGACAGCCGGCGCCTGCCCTGGGAAAGCGCGTTCCCCGTTCAGGATCCGTCCGAGAATGTGTGCATTTTGCAGTTTTTTGATTGCAGTCTGCATGCGCGGATCCACTGATGGGGCGAACTAACCCTTTCCGGGTGGTGAGCCACTGACCAAATAGCGAATCGACTGGTTAGATGGAGCGCATCGTCAACAAGCCGGGGGAAATGGGCAGCGTGGACCGAGTCGACCAAGACGGAGGTGCGACGGTGAAACGAGGTCAGGGGCCCACCATCCGGCGGCGGCGTCTGGCGAGCGAGCTGCGGCGCCTGCGCGAGGCGGCCGGCCTGACCATCGACGAGGTCGGCGAGAAGCTCGAATGCTCGGCATCCAAGATCAGCCGCATCGAGACCGGGCACGTCGGGGTCACCCCCCGCGACGCGAGGGACATGCTGGAGCTGTACGGCCTCACCGGTGACGAACGGGAGGCGCTGGTGCAGCTGGCGCGCGAGGCGCGCAAGCCGGGCTGGTGGCACGCCTACAAGGAGGTCTTCACCGGCACCTTCGTCGGCCTGGAGGCCGACGCCAGTTCGCTGAGGGCGTTCCAGGCGTTACTGGTGCCCGGTCTGCTGCAGACCGAGACCTACGCGCGCGCGGTGATCCGGGCCATGCGGCCGGATGCCGACGAATCCGACATCCAGCGGCGGGTGGCGGCGCGGACCGCGCGCCAGGCGCTGCTCGCCGACCCGAACCCGCCCGAATACTGGGCGGTGATCGACGAGGCCGTGCTGCACCGCGTGGTCGGCGGTCCCGAGGTGATGGCCCGGCAGGCGAACCGGTTGCTGGAGCTCGCCCGGCTGCCGCACGTGACGATCCAGGTGGTGCCCTTCGGCGCCGGGGCCCATCCCGGGATGGAAGGACCGTTTCTGATCCTCGGCTTCCCCGAGCCCGCCGATCCGGACGTGGTCTACGTCGACGCCACCTCCGGTGGATTCTTCCTGGAGCTGGCTCCGGATGTCCGGCGCTATTCCCTGATGTTCGATCATCTGCGTGCCGCGGCGCTGAAACCGGACGACTCGGTGTCGGTGATCGCGGCGGCCGCCGCCCGGTTTTCCGGCTGAGCCGCGGCCCCTCTCCAGACCCTCCCCATCGGAAATCCCAACACAGCGGCAAAGTAAGGAGCGGGAAATGGTGAACGTGGAATTCCCGGCCGGTGCCTGGCGCAAGAGCAGCCACAGCGGCGGCGGCAACGACTGTGTCGAGGTGGCCCTGTCCGCCCAGCGGGTCGGCGTGCGGGACTCGAAGAACCCCGCGGGCGGCGTGCTGAGCGTGTCCCCGCGGGGCTGGCAGGCACTGCTGGGCGCCGTCGGGCGCGGCTGAGGTAATCCCTCCCCTGAACCCCTTACGCCCGCTGAGCTGCGACTCCAGCGGGGTAAGGGGTCTTTTCGCGCCGGAAACCACGTGATCTTCCGATGCCGGTAAGGCCCCCTCAGGACGACTCTGGACTTCGCCGACAAGCGAGCAGAACAGAGAGAGGGACCTCAGATGCGAAACGACTGGATCTTCGACGCGGTGCAGGCCGAGGTGGCTTACCGGACCGAGCAGATCAACCGGGCCGCGCGGGCGGGCAGGCCGGCCCGTCGCCGGCGGTGGCGGAGGGTATCCGAAGTACGGGTGCCCGAACAGCGGAGTCCGGCGCCGGGTGAGGTGCTGATGACCCAGGCCGGAACCCGGTAAGGGGCCGGGTGGTGTGCCGGCGGCCGGGGAGCGGACCGGGTGTGGCGCGGTTCGCGGGGAGTGCGGTGAAAATCGTGCCGGAACTGTCGGTCGGGTAGGCGAGAATGCATCTCGTGCCCCGTCTAGGTTCCGGAATCCCGTTGGTCGCCCGCGTCGACGAGATGCGCAGGCTCCGTGCCGCCTTCAGCCGCGCCGAGCGCGGTGAAGCCGGCACGGTCCTGCTCGCCGGGGATGCCGGCGTCGGCAAGACCCGCGTGCTCGCCGAACTGGGCGAGTACACGGGCGGCCGGGGCGCGCTCGTGCTGACCGGGCGCTGCCTCGACGTGCGGGAGGGCGGCCTGCCCTACCTCCCCTTCGCCGAGGCGTTCGGCCCGCTGGCCACGGCCGAGGACCCGGTGGTCGTCGAGGCGGTGCGGACCCGCCCCGCGCTGGGCCGCCTGCTGCCGACGGCCCAGCCCGGGCCGCTGGTGAGCTCCGAGCTGGTGCCGGTCACCTCCTCGGAACCCGAGATGGCCCACCGGGCACGGTCCGAGCAGGACCTCGGCCAGTTGCAGCTGTTCGACGCCGTCCTCGGGGTGCTGGCCCGGATCGCCGAGCACCGGCCGGTGGTCCTCGTCCTGGAGGACCTGCACTGGGCGGACGGCTCGACCCGCAACCTGCTGTCCTTCCTGGCCACGCGGATCCGTGCGCAGCGGTTGCTGATCGTGGCCAGCTATCGCGGGGAGGACGTCCACCGGCGGCACCCGCTGCGGGGGCTGCTGGTCGAGCTGGTTCGGTTGCCCACCGTCACCCAGGTCGAGCTGCGCCCGCTGTCCCCCTCGGACGCACGGGCCTTCGTCGAGGCGCTCGCCGAAGGGCCGCTGTCACCCGAGACGATCGCCAGCGTCGTCGAACGCTCCGAGGGCAACCCGTTCTTCGTGGAGGAACTGCTGGCCTCCTGTACCGAGGGCAGCGACCTGCCCGCCGAACTGGCCGAAGTGCTGCTGGCGCGCCTGGAACGGCTGTCTCCCGACGCCCGGCGCGCGCTGCGGGTGATCTCCGTGGCGGGCGAGGGCGTCTCGCACGCCGCGCTCGCCGACGTTTCGGGCATCGGCGAGAACGAGCTCGACGAGGCGCTGCGGGAAGCGGTGCAGCATCACGTGCTGGTGGTCGAGGACGGCGCCTACACCTTCCGGCACGCGCTGCTGCAGGAGGCGGTCTACGGCGATCTGCTGCCCGGTGAGCGGATCCGGATGCACGCGGCGTACGCGGCGCGGATCATGCGCACCCCCCAGGGGCGCGGTCACGACGCCAAACTGGCTTACCACAGCCTGCAGAGCCGGGACATGACCACCGCGCTGCCCGCCCTGCTGCGGGCCGCGGACGAGGCCGAGCGGCTCGGCGCCCCGGGCGCCGCCCTGCGGCATGTCGAACAGGCGCTGGAGATCTGGCACGCGGTGCCCGAATCGAGCCATCCCGAGGGCGTGGACGAGCTGCGGTTGCTGCACGAGGCCTCGTACTTCGCCGGCACCTCCGGCGAGCCGGAGAGGGCCGTGGCCTACGCCCGCTCGGCGGTGCAGGAACTGCGGCCCGACTCCGACGTCGAGCGCGCGGCGAAGACCTGGCGGCGGCTGGCCGAGGCCCTGATGAACGTGGAAGGCACGATCGACGAGGCGGTGGCGGCGGTCGGCCGCGCCTGGGATCTGGTGGCCGAGTCCGAGCCGGGCCGCACGCGGAGCTGGGTGCTGGCCACCCGGGCGGCGATCCTGCGCGGGGTGGGGCGCCGGGAGGACGCCCTGGAGAGCGCGCGCACCGCGGTCGCCGACGCACGGGCCACCGGGACGGCGGGGGCGGAGGCCTCCGCGCTGATCACGCTCGGGGGGCTGGCCGACAACGCGGCCGAGTTCGAGGAGGCGCGTGTGCGCCTGCTCGAAGCCGAGCGCAAGGCGCGGGAGGCCGACGCGCCGAACGTCGAGCTGCGGGCGTTGTGTTTCCTCGGCAACTCCTATGAGGACCAGGGCGAGATCGACCGGGCGATCATGGTCTACCAGCGGGGTATCACCCGTGCCGAGGAGACCGGTCTGACGTGGAGCGCCTACGGCCTGGAAATGCGGTCTCGGCAGTTGCAGTTGCGGTACTTCAGCGGTGACTGGCCGGCCGAGTCGGCCGCCGGCGCCCCGGCCCGCGGGGTGTCCAGCGCGCTGGCCGCCCGCATGACCGCCTCTTCGCTGCCGATCGTGGTCTCGCGGGGCCGGTTCACGATGGCTGCGAAGCTGCTCGTCGAACTGCGCCCGCACTGGCGGGCCGAACCCCTCACCGCGCTGGCCGCGGGCGCCGCAGGTTCGGAACTGGCCTACTGGCAGGGCGACTACCCGGCGGCGATCCGGCGGGCCGAGGAGGTCAGCGACTTCCTGCGCGTGTTCGGGCTGGACTACCTGCTCAGCGAGATCCGGCTGGGTGCCCACGCGCTGGCGGGCGCGGTCGCGCAGGCCGCGGCGGCCCGTCTGCGCGGGGACGAGCCCGAGGAGCGGGACGCGGTGGCCACCGGCGAGCGCCTGCTCGAGCAGGTCCATTACGCCGCGGCGAACGGCCGCCCCCGCGCGGGGAAGCTCGGGCCGGAGGGCCGGGCGTGGCTGGCGCGCGCCGAGGCGATGGCCTCCGGTCTGGGCGGGAAGGCGGATCCGGCGCGGTGGGAGGCCGCGGTGGAGGCCTTCGGCTACGGCGCGGTGTACGAGCAGGCGGTGTGCCGCTGGCACCACGCGGAGGCGTTGCTCGCCGCGGGCGAATCGGCGCGGGCCGCCCGCGAAGTGCGGGAAGCGCATGAGGTGGCGGAAACGCTGCGGGCCCTGCCGTTGCGGGACGCGATCCGGTCGCTGGCGCGCCGGGCCCGGATCGACCTGCCGGGCCTGACCGAGGCGACGGGTGCGACGGCGGCGGCCGAGTCGGCGCAGTCCCGGGTGGACCCGCTGACCGAGCGGGAGCGGGCCGTGCTGGAGCGGGTGGCGCTCGGCCGCACGAACCGCCAGGTGGGGGAGGAGCTCTACATCAGCGAGAAGACGGTGAGCGTGCACCTTTCCCGCGTGATGGCGAAGCTCGGGGCGACGCGGCGGGCCGAGGCGGTCGCCATCGCCTACGACCGGGGCCTGCTGGCGAAGCCGTCCGGCGCGGCGGTGTGAGGCAGGGGCCGCACTTCGATCCCGTTGGGGGAGAGAAGTGCGACCCCGGCGCCGGCGTCAGCGGATGCGGCGCAGGAACCGCAGTCCGGTGGTCATGCCGACGGCCCACAGCTTCGGCGGGACGAAGCGCGGCGGCCGCAACCGCAGCCCGCGCTGCAACGCGATGGACTGCGACTCGGTGTACTTGAGCAGTCCCTCGGCGCCGTTGCGCCTGCCGAAGCCGGATTCCTTCATCCCGCCCATCGGCAGGGCCACGGTGCCGAAGGTGGCCGCGTAGCCCTCGTTGACGTTGACCGTGCCCGCCCGGAGGCGCGCCGCGACGGCCCAGCCTTCGGCCTCGTCGCCGGTCCACACGCTCGCGTTGAGCCCGTAGACGGTGCTGTTGGCGCGGGCGATGGCGTCGTCCACGTCGGTGTAGCCGTAGATCGCCACGACCGGGCCGAAGGTCTCCTCGGCGAACAGGGCGGCGTCCTCGGGCACGCCGGTGAGCACGGTGGGTTCGTAGAAGAGCGGTCCGAGGTCGGGGCGGGCGCGGCCGCCGGTGAGGACCGTGGCACCCTTCGCCCTGGCGTCCTCGACATGGGCCGACACCGCGGCGAGCTGGCTTTCCGAGGTCAGGGAGCCCATGTCGGCGGCGTAGCCGAGCTCGCCGCCCAGCCGCAGCGCCTCGGTCTTCGTGACGAAGGCGCTGGTGAACTCGGCCCGGATGCTCTCGTGCACGTAGATCCGCTCGACGGACACGCACAGCTGCCCCGCCGAGGAGAAGCACGCGGTGACCGCCCCGGCGGCGGCCTTGGCCACCGGCGCGCCGGGCAGGATCAGCATGGGGTTCTTGCCGCCGAGTTCGAGGGAGTAACCGGTGAGGCGGTGCGCGACCTTCCCGGCGAGCGCCTTGCCGGTGGGGGTGGACCCGGTGAAGCACAGGTAGTCGGACTCTTCGGTGAGGGCGTCGCCGATCCGGGAGCCGCGGCCGAGCACGATGTGCCAGATCCCGGACGGCAGCCCGGCCTCCTCGGCGAGTTCGTGCAGCCACAGCGCCGACAGCGCGGTCTGATTGTCCGGTTTCTGGACCACCGCGTTGCCCGCCGCGAGCGCGGGCAGTACGTCCATCGCGGTCAGGGCGAGCGGGTAGTTCCACGGCGAGATGATGCCGACGACGCCCTTGGGGTGCCGTAGCTCGGCGGCCTTGGTGAGCACCGGGATGACTCCGCCGACCCGGCGGGTGCCGAGGATCCGTGCGCTGTGCTTGCCGTAGTAGCCGGCGACGAGCGCGGTCGCGCTCACCTCGTCGAAGGCGTCGAGGCGGGCCTTGCCCGCTTCGAGCTGGACGATGTCGAGGATCTCGTCCTGGCGCCGCAGGATGAGTTCGGCCAGGCGGGCGAGGACGCGCTGGCGTTCTCGCGCCGGGCGCGCCGCCCAGATCTGCTGGGCGGACCTGGCCTTGGCGAAGATCGCGCGTACGTCGGCATCCGTGGCCTGGGGCAGGCTCGCGGTGAGCAGGCCGGTGAACGGGGCGGTGACCTCGGTCGGCGCGGAGTCCTGGCCACCCGATGCCCGCCGGACGAGCTGGGCGGCCCTGGCCGCCGTGGGCGCGCCGACGACCCCGCCGATCGTGGTGGGCCGGTGCGCTTCCTGCTCGCTGGTCGGGGTTGTGCTGGTCATGAAGCCTCCGTCGCGCAGCTACGTTACCGAGGAGTAATCCTCTCAGGCTTCCCGCCCTCAGCACCAGAGCAGGGGGCCCCGCGCGGGTGCCCTCGTGACGATCCGGCAGACGTCGAAGCTGACGTTGAACAAGACGGTGGCGAGCCCGGTGCGTGCGTCGGATTCGTTCGACCTGTCGGTGACTTCCCCGGAAGGCACGACGGTGGGGTCGGCGACGACGGGTACCGCGGCGACGGCGACGACGGGCACGTTGACAGTGCTGCCGCGGGCGAACGGGAGTAGTTACGTCCTGAGTGAGGCGGCGACCGCGGGAAGTACGACGGCTTTGCCATCCGGCTCCGGGACGATGAAGGCGGTCTCGCCGAAGCCCGGCGATGATATTGCGTGCACGGTGACGAACAGTCCGTTGCCCGCCGATTTGGGCATTGTCAAAATGGTGTCGCCGAGCCCCGGTGCGGCAGGGTGATGCGGTGACCGACACCCTGGTGGTGACCAACCACGGGCAGGGGATTCTTCGGGTTACACGGTGACCGACCAGGTACCCGCGACGAACCTGCGGGCCGGCACCCCGGGCTGCACCCTGACGGGCAGCAACCTGTCCTGTGTCGGCGGTCTTCTTCCGGTGGGGCAGAGTGCCACGATCACGGTGACGGGTACCGCGACGGGTCCGTTGGGTTATGTGACCAACACGGCGACGGTGACCGGGAACGAGCCGGATCCCAATACCGGCAACAACTCCGCCGGTAGCACGGTGGAGATTGTGGACGTTCCGGTGTTGCCGGTCGGGATGGCGGCCGGGGTGGTCGG
Source organism: Amycolatopsis cynarae (assembly GCF_026802195.1). NCBI lineage: Bacteria > Bacillati > Actinomycetota > Actinomycetes > Pseudonocardiales > Pseudonocardiaceae > Amycolatopsis > Amycolatopsis cynarae. The sequence continues at coordinate 1,433,574 of NZ_CP113836.1, forward strand.
TCTGTCCGGTCTCGGTTTCGGGCTGCGCCGCCGTAACCGGCACAGCGCGTCCTGAACTCCGTGAACTCGGTGGCGTTGCAAGAAACCTTGCAGCGCCACCGGATCTCATTTGTCTCCGGGCTCCTTCGGCCGGGGGGAGGGCCGCGGCGGTGCGGGTGGTTCCGGCTGTGCCGGAATCCCCGCCTGTGGAGTCTTGTCCACAGAGGACGCGGGCTCTTCTGGCCCGGCTTCCGCCGCCTTGGGCAGGACGAGCACCGTCGACAGCAGGGCGAGGGTCGCGCCGATCGCGATGAGCCAGAAGCCGAGCCCGGCGTTGTAGAGGGTCTGGCTGGCCGCGGTCTCGGTCGGGTCGGCGCCCTGGTAGCTCAGGGTGGATTCCACGTCCATCGCGAGCATGACCGCGGCGGCCACGGCCGCCGCGGAGGCCGCGGTGAGGGTGACCCTGGCGGCGCCGCCGCCCCGCCGGACGGTCAGCAGGGTCACCACGGCCCCGGCGAACAGCGCCCCGGCGATGACGCACAAGGGGATGCCGTACAGCGGCACGTGGCTCGCGGCGTAGTACTGCGCCGCCGCGCCCTGCGGCGGAGGGATGATCGTCCGATGCCAGGGTGTGACGAGCATCTCCCGCACCTGCTGTCCCAGGAAGAGCTGCCGCATTTCGGCGGTCGGGTAGAAGGTGCCGACCGCGAAGAGCGCGGCGGCCAGCACGGCCAGCACCGCGGCGATGAGCGGTGCGGGCCCGCCCCTCATCAGCGCCGCGCGGGCCGGGGGGCGCTCCGATCGCTGTTGCGGCTGGGGCGGCTGGGTTTGTTCGGGCTGCTGCGGGTGTGGTGACTGCGCCTGGCGTGGCTGCTGTGGCTGTTGTGGCGATGCGGCAAAGGGTGCGTTCATCGCGGGGCTCCTTCCGCCTGCTGCGTGCCCCTGGATACGGTTCCCGGTGCACGCGGCGTTTACCCGCGCCCGCGAGTCAGAACTTTTCGTAAGTAAACGTCACCGGCCGCGCCCCGGCGGGTCTCCCAGGTGGAGCGGGCCGGCCCGTGTGAGGGCCGGGCCGGCCCGCCCGCGACCCGTTCTCCACCCGGTTCCGGCGATGGCCCGCTGGTGGCCGATCCGCTCAGCCTGCCTGTTGTTTCGCGACGCGCTTCCATTCCTCCAGCAGTTGCTTGCGCCGGGCGGGCGCACCGCCGAGTTCGGCGTCGAGCGCGAGGCCCCGCATGAGGTTGACGGTGAGCCAGAACAGCGTTTCGGTGCGTTCGGGTGGCAGTTCCGAGACGATCTCGAGGATGCGTTCCAGCGCCATCCGGCCGAGTGCGCGGTCGACCGGGCGGATCGCCGCCCGGAGCGCGGGATCGGTGCGGGCGGCCACCCACAGCTCGGTGGAGGCCGTGGCGAGCGTGCCCGAGTAGCCGTGCCACAGCATGTCGACGGCCGCGGGGATCGCGTCGACGCCGTGCGGCAGTTCGTCCAGCGACACCGCCAGAGCGGCCATGCGCCTGGTCGTCAGATGTTCGACCGCGGCGGCCATCAGCTCGGCCTTGTCCGCGAAATGGTGCTGCGCCGCCCCCTTGGAGACCCCGGCCCTGGCGCAGATCTCCTGCATGGAGGTGCGGGCGTAACCGAGTTCGACCAGGCAGTCGATGGTCGCGTCGAGCAGGGCCGTCCTGGTCTGCTCGCGCCGCTGCGCCTGGGTGCGGTGTCCTCGGACCTCGGCCACTGCGGTTCTCCCGGTGCTCTTTACCGGCGGTGAAGCCGGCTGTACATTCCACGTGGAACTTACCTTCCATCCGTAATGTTTTCTAGAGGAGGCCACGCCGTGCCACTGCAACCCCCGAAGAGCGCCTGGGCCAGGGACCTGGACGACTTCCGTGAGCTGGCCAGGACGTTCTGCCAGAAGGAGCTCGCTCCCAACGCGGAGCGGTGGGCCGAGCAGAAGCAGGTGGAGCGCGAGCTGTGGAACAAGGCGGGTGAGGTCGGGCTGCTCGCCCTGTCCATCCCCGAGGAGTACGGCGGCGGTGGCGGCACGTTCGCGCACGAGGCCGTGCTCTTCGAGGAGCAGGCCCGCGCCGGTGACGGCGCCTGGGGTGTCACCGTGCACAGCGGCATCGTCGCGCACTATCTGCTCCACTACGCCTCCGAAGAGAAGAAGCGTGAATGGCTGCCGAAGTTCGCCAGCGGCGAGATGGTCGGCGCCATCGGCATGACCGAGCCCGGGACGGGATCGGACCTGCAGAACATCAAGACCCGCGCGGTCCGCGACGGTGACCACTACGTCATCAACGGCGCCAAGACCTTCATCACCAACGGCGCACTCGCCGACCTGATCGTGCTGGCCGTCAAGACCGATCCCGAGGCCGGTGCCGCGGGCGTCTCGCTGATCGCCGTCGAGACGGACACCCCCGGTTTCCGCCGCGGCCGGGTGCTGAACAAGGTGGGCCTCAAGGGGCAGGACACCGCGGAACTGTTCTTCGACGACGTACGCGTGCCCGCCGCGAACCTCCTCGGGGAGAAGGAGGGGCAGGGCTTCATCCAGATGATGCAGCAGCTGCCGCAGGAACGGCTGATCATCGCGGTCACCGCGGTGGCCGGGATGGAGGCGGCGATCGACCAGACGATCGCCTACACCAAGGACCGCACCGCGTTCGGCCGCCCGATCTTCAACTTCCAGAACACCAAGTTCAAGCTCGCCGAGATGGCCACCGAGGCGGCGGTCGCGCGGGCCTTCCTCGACCAGTGCATCGAGCGGCACCTCAACGGCGAGCTGGACGTGATGGGCGCGGCGATGGCGAAGCTGTGGTCCACCGAGCGGGTCAACAAGGTCATCGACGAATGCGTGCAGCTGCACGGCGGTTACGGCTACATGATGGAGTACCCGATCGCCCGCGCCTGGACCGATGTCCGGATCTCCCGGATCTTCGGCGGCACCAGCGAAATCATGAAGGAAATCATTTCCCGCAACCTCTGAAACTCCGAAACTCGAAGGGGTAATCGATGAAGCCTGGGCCGCTGAGCGGGCTCAAGGTGGTCGAACTCGCCGGGCTCGCCCCGGCACCGTTCGCCGCGACCATGCTCGCCGACCTCGGCGCCGAGGTGATCCGGGTCGACCGGGCCACGCCCGGCGCGGACGTGCTCGGCATCGCGGGCGACCCGCTGATGCGCGGGCGCCGGACGATCGGGGTCGACACCAAGAAACCCGAGGGCGTCGAGATCGTGCTGCGGCTGACCGACCGGGCCGACGTGCTGATCGAGGGTTTCCGGCCCGGCGTGGCCGAGCGGATGGGGCTGGGCCCGGAGCAGGTGCGGGGCCGCAATCCGCGCCTGGTCTACGGCAGGCTGACCGGCTGGGGGCAGGACGGCCCGCTCGCGCCCGCCGCCGGTCACGACATCAACTACGCCGCGATCGCCGGGGCGCTCGAGCCGATCGGGCGGGCGGGTGAGCGGCCGGTACCGCCGCTGAACCTGGTGGCCGACTTCGCCGGCGGCGGCATGCTGCTGGCGATGGGCGTGCTGGCCGCGCTGTTCGAGCGGGTCGCCTCGGGGCGGGGGCAGGTGGTGGACGCCTCGATGGTGGAAGGGGCGGCGCTGCTGACCACCCAGCTGCACGGGATGCGCGCGGCCGGGATGTGGCCGGGCGAGCGGGGCACGAACATCCTCGACGGCGGGGCCCCGTTCTACGACACCTACGAGACCGCGGACGGCAAGTACGTGGCCGTCGGCGCGATCGAGATGCGGTTCTGGGGTGACCTGGTCAAGGTGCTGGGCCTGGCGGGCGAGGACCTGCCCCTGCACATCAACGCCGACGAATGGCCGCGCCTGCGGGAGATACTGGCCGGGGCCATCGCCAAGCACACTCGGGACGAGCTCGTCGCCATGGCCGAGGGCACGGACGCGTGCCTGACCCCGGTGCTGAGCCCGTGGGAGGCCGCCGGGCACCCGCACAACGCGGCCCGGGGGACCTTCGTCGAGATCGGCGGGGTGGTCCAGCCCGCGCCGGCGCCGCGGTTCGACCGCACGCCGCCGCAGGTGCCGCACGCGCCGCACGAAAAGGGTGCCGACACCGAAGCGGTGCTCTCCGAACTCGGCTATGACGCGGCCGGTATCGAGGCTCTGCGGGCTTCAGGCGTGATCGCCTGAGCCGACGGGCCAGGTTGCCGCGCGTGTCCGCGAGACAGATCAGGAGGAGATCATCTAGGGTGCAGTGGGCCCGATGCGGCGACGGAAAGTGAGGGACCACAGCCAGACGGGTGAAACCCTGTCGAAAGCCGCTCGTGCCAGGCACTATGACGCATATCGGGTGCGTGCCGGGTGACGGCCCGCTCAACGATCGGACGGAGCGTATGTCGGCGAAAACCAAGAAGATCCTCATCGTCGCCGTCGTCGCGCTCGTGCTGTTCTTCCTGATCACCAGACCCACCCAGTCGGCCGGGGTCGTGCACAACGCGCTCGGCTGGCTTCGTGACGGCGCGGAGGCGATCGTGACGTTCGTCCGCACCCTCTTCTCCTGACCCAAGACGGACCGGCCCGGCGTCGCCCCGAGCGGCGCCGGGCTTCGGCATGCCCGGTAAAAGTCGCTACGAAAAGTAACTTTTCCCACATCTCGGCGGACTTGATTCGACCATCCGGGTGGATCGCGGGGTCTAAACCCCTGGTCGCGGAATTCGGGGCCCGGAAGGTCTGGCGCAGCGGCTCTACGTGGCTCTACCGTGCTCACATTGCGTGACCGGGTGGTTCTGGCCAGCCGATCCGGCCGGGCACGCGCGATCACTCGATCATCGCGGTTCGCAGTCAACACTTGTCAGTTGGGGCACAAGGAGGCAGGGATGACCGGAGATCCCGGAGTCGATGCGGTGATTCGGCAGTGGGCGGCCGAACGGGAACAGACGGCCGAGGAGAAGGAGATCGACCGGATCGCGTCCGTCTGGCTCGCCGAGCTGCCGCAGCAGGCGCCGGGAATTCCCGGCCAGCGCGCCCGGACCGGAGCCCGCCGGTGGTCCCCGGTCGAATCCGCCGACCCCGACTACCTTGACGCGATGCGCAGGAGGCTGCCCGAGGTGCCGCTCGACCTGCTGGTCGCCGCGGCGGGGTGGTGGCAGATGGTCGGTGACGTCGCCGAAGCAGAACAGTGGTGGGACGCCGGGATCAGCCCCCTGGACCAGCGTGCCCTGGACTACCGCGCGGCCGGTCTCACCCCGGCCGACCTGGGCCGCAGGCTCGGCCCGATGACCGTCTTGCAGCACCTGCGGCGCGGCAGCGCCCCGGCCTGGTGCGTGGCCCGCCTCGCCCGGCAGCAGCGCGCCGGCTGAGCCCGTTGCGGCGATTCGCGTAACGTACGCCGGCGTGCGGTCGTTGGTTCCGCAGCAGGGGCGCGTCGCCGGAGGGGCTGAATCTTGGGCAGTGAGCAGGCCGAGCAGGAGGTTGCCGACATGCTCCCGGCCGCGGTGGAGGCGGCGGCCGGGCCCGGACCGGAACCAGAACCCGAACCGGAACCCCGGGTGGAACCGGAATCCGGATCCGCCGCGGAACCGGCGGCGGAAACCCCGGCTGCTCCGGCGGACGGCGGCCGTCCGGCCCGTGGGCGGGCCGGACTGGCGGTACTCGGCAGGGTCGGCATCGTGCTCGCGGTGCTGACCGTGGCGGGCGGCGGGATCTGGGCCACCAGCCGGGCGGGCAGCCCCCAGGCGAGCCCGACCACCACCGAAATCCCGGCACTGCAGGTCAAGGCCGCCGACGTGGCCCCCGGCTCGACCGCCCCCGTCGACGCGACGGTCAACGGGGCCCAGATCGTCACCGGGCAGCAGTCCCAGCCGCAACAACAGCAGCAGCAACAGCAAGGGAAGCGGCAGGGCAAGGATCTCCTGTCGCTGTGGGCCGACAAGGTGTCCGACGTCACCGGCATCCCGGTCCGCGCCCTGATCGGCTACGGCAACGCCGAACTGGTGTTACGGGCCAGCCAGCCCTCGTGCCGGATCTCCTGGGCCACCCTGGCCGGGATCGGCCGCATCGAGTCCAACCACGGGCAGTACGGCGGGGCCGTGCTGCAGGCCAACGGCTACCCCTCGAAACCCATCATCGGCGTCCCGCTCGACGGCACGCCCGGGGTCAGGGCGATCGGTGACACCGATCACGGCCGCTTCGACGGTGACCCGTATTACGACCGGGCGGTCGGTCCCATGCAGTTCATCCCCAGCACCTGGGCGCGGTGGGGTGGCGGCTACGACCCGCAGCAGATCGACGCCGCGGCGCTCGCGGCGGCGAAGTACCTGTGTGCGGGGGGCCGCGATATGGCCAGTCCGCAGGGCTGGTGGCAGGGGATCCTGTCCTACAACAACTCCGTGGACTACGCACAGAAGGTGTTCGGGCTCGCCGATTCCTACGCCAAGGCGGCCCAGGTGGTCCGGATGTCCTGAACACGGGAGTGCTAGCGTCGAAGGCGTGCCAGCCGGGTTCCTCACGCCACGCCGCCTGTTGATCGGTGTGCTGTGCCTGATCAGCCTTCTCGGGTCGGTCGGGCTCGCCTGGTGGCAGTGGGACCGCTTCGAGTCGGCCAGCGGCACCTTCCAGAACCTCGGTTACGTCCTGCAGTGGCCGCTGTTCGGCCTGTTCCCGCTGTTCCTCGTGTGGCGGATCCGCCGCCTGCGCCGCGAGGCCGCGGCAGAGGACGCCGCGAAAGACGCCGGGGAGAACCCGGGCAACCGTGCCGAACCGGACGGGAAGCCGGTCGCCACGGTCCCCGCGCCCCGGCCGGTGCGGCCCGTCCCCGCCGTCCCCGAGGAAGAGGACGAGGAACTGGCCGCCTACAACCGCTATCTCGCCGAGCTGAACGCGCGAGCCCAACAGGAAAGCTAGATGCTGTTTCGAGGTGATTTGCGTGGCGGTGCGGGTGGCGGAACCTGAGGCGGTCCCTCACTCCGGGATCTCCTCCTCATGAATGCCAATTCACCACGTCGGAGCTTTCCTCGCGAGGAACCGCCTCAGAACCCGCGGCGGTGCAAGCTGACAGCCCACCACAAGCGGCTCCGCCGCTTCGAAACAACTTCTTAGAAAGGCAACACACATGGTGAGCACGGAAGAACGCGACGGTTCCGCGAAGGTCGCCGCACCGTCGCTGCGCCTTCGGGGACCGCTGCTGCGCTACCGGGTCCTGGCCTACACCACCGGTGTCGCCCTGCTGTGCCTGACCGCCGCGTTCATCCTGAAGTACGCCGCCGACTCACCGGGGATGATGCGGTGGGCCGGCGTCACGCACGGACTCTTCTACATGGTGTACCTGGTGCTGGCGGTCGACCTCGCGCTCAAGGCGCGCTGGTCGATCAAGGGCACCGTGCTGGTACTGCTCGCCGGGACGATCCCGTTCCTGTCGTTCGTGGCGGAGCGCAAGGTCACGCACCACGTCCAGGCAGGCCGGAAGCTCTGACCAGCCGCGGCGGCACCGTGTTGCCGCGCAGCGCGTCGGCGTCGATGGTCTCCGGACGGTAGGGCAGGGCGGTGAGCTTCGCCGCGAGGTCCGGTTTCGCGTCGTCGGCCCGCGCGGACAGGAACGCCCATTCGTGCTCGTCCGACCCGTAGTACAGGACGGTGCCGAAGGCCTCCTTGAAGCGCCGCCACGCGGTGATGAGCGTGTCGTTGCGCCACATCGTCGGGCAGCCCGCCTGGCAGGAAACCACTCCGCCCGGGGCCAGCAGACCGGCGCACCGCTGCAGGAATTCCGTGCCGTACAGGCGGTTGTGCTGCGCTTCGGGGTCGTCGTTCTCGTCCGGCAGGTCGATCACCACGACGTCGTAACCGGGTTCGGCCTGCGCGAGGAACTCCCAGCCGTCCCGGTAGTGCACGCGCACCGGGCCCTCGCCCCGTTCGGCCGCCGCCAGTTCTTCCGGCGTGTAGCCGTAGGGGAGGTTTTCCGCACAGGCCCGCACGGTGACGCGGTCGATGTCGACGTGGTCGACCACCTCGGCGCCCGCGGCCACCGCCAGCTGGCTGGCCACGCCCTCGCTCGAGCCGATGATCAGCACGCGCCGGATCCGGTCGGCCAGCAGCATCGCCGGGACCATCAGCGCCTCGTGATAGGTGAGCTGGGTGGCCTCGGTGCTCTGCCGTTCGCCGTCGCAGAACAGCGAAACTCCTTGCGCGGTCCGGCCGATGAGCAGGTTCTGGAAGTCGGTGCGCGTCTCGAGGATCACCTCCGAGACGTCCCAGGAACGGGTCAGCCCGGTCCCGACCGGTTCGCTGACCCGGCGGTTCCCGCGGCCGCGGGTGGTGGTGCTGCTGCGGACTCCGCCGGCCTTGAGGGCCTCCGCGAGCAGGCGCACCGCCAGCTCGGGATCGGCGCGCTCACCGCAGGTGAACACGTCGGCGAAGGCGGTGCCGAGCTCGGGGTAGGTGTGCAGCGACGCATGGGACTCGGCCAGCAGCGCCAGGGTGGTCACCCCGTGCGGCTCGAACCGGTGTGTCACCACCTGGCACACGGTGGCGCCGGCTTCGGTCACCACGGAACGCAGGGTTTCCTGCAGGAAGGCGGCGTCGTCGAGCAGGCGCGCGTCGATGCCGTCGAATTCGGCCAGCACGTGGCGGCCGGAGAAAGTACCGATTTCAGTCAAGGCAGTAGGTCCGGAGAGGTTCGATTCCGTTGAAGGACACCGAAGAGTAACTGGTGGTGTAAGCGCCGGTATCGAGGATGTCGAGTTGGTCACCGGGACGCAGGGCCAACGGCAGTTCGTAGGGGGTCCGCTGATACAACACGTCGTCGCCGTCGCAGGTCGGACCGGCCAGGATGACCGGGCCCACCGGACCGCCGGGACCACCGACCGGCTCGAACCGGTAGGGGATGGCCTCGTTCTCCGTTTCGGCGAGACCGTTGTACCGGCCGATGTCGAGGTAGACCCAGCGGTGCTCGCCGCGCTGGGCCACCAGCACCACCTCGGTCCTGATCAGGCCCGCTTCCGCCACCACCGCGCGCCCCGGCTCGAGCACGATTTCCGGTGCCCCGCCGGGGAAATGCGCCTGGAGGCCGGCCCGGATGGTGGCGGCGTAGGCGGACAGGGGAGGGGCCGGTGCGCGGTATCCGATGCCGAAGCCGCCGCCCACGTTCAGCCTGCGGAGCCGGATCCCGTGCCCGGCCAGTTCGGTGAACACCTTGGCGGAGGCGGCGATCGCGGTGTCCCAGGCCGCGGGCTCGGTCTGCTGGGAGCCGACGTGGAAGGCCAGCCCGGCGGGGTCGAGGCCCTGTCCGGCCGCACGGCGGAGCAGGTCGACCGCTTCGCCGGGGGAACAGCCGAACTTCGCGCCGAACGGGGTGGCCGAGGCAGGCCCGTCCACGCGAAGCCGCACCGAGACCGAGGAGCCCGGGGCGCACCGCGCGAGGTGTTCCAGATCGGCTTCGGAGTCGGTGGTGAAGATGCGCACGCCCCGCTCGAACGCGAAAGCGATGTCCGCGGGCTTTTTGATCGGGTTGCCGTAGGACAGGCTCTCCGGCGCGGCCCCCGCTTCGAGGCAGGCGGTGATCTCCGCCGGGCTGGCCACGTCGAAAAGGCCCCCGGCGGCCAGCACGGCGCGCAGCACGGCCGGTTGCGGGTTCGCCTTGACCGCGTAGTACAGCCCGTGGTGCGGGAGTTCGGCGGCGAACTCCCGCACCCGGGCGGTCACCACCGCGGGATCGACGACCAGGCAGGGGGTGGGGGGTGCGTGTTCGGTGAGGAACCGATGGATCCGGTGGTGCGTCACGGCACCAGCGTGTCAGCCACCGATCCCGGTCATCGCGCGGACCTCCATTTCGGCCTGCTTGGCCGGGTCCTCCTCGCCCTTGCCCAGGAACGTGCCGATGAACCCGCACAGGAACGAGAACGGGATCGACACCAGGCCGGGGTTGGTCAGCGGGAACCAGTGGAAGTCCACGCCCTTGACGATCGAGTCGGGCGCGCCGGACACCACCGGCGAGAAGATCACCAGCACCACCGAGGCGATCAGCCCGCCGTACATGGCCCACAGCGTGCCGTTGGTGTTGAACCGCTTCCAGAACAGCGAGTAGAGCAGCGTCGACAGGTTCGCCGACGCGGCCACCGCCAGGGCCAGCGCGACCAGGAAGGCCACGTTCTGCCCGTTCGCGAAGATGCCGCCCAGGATGGCGAGCACACCGATGATCAACGCCGTGCGCCGGGCGACCCGCACCTCGTCCTCGGGTTCGGCTTGACCGCGCTTGAAGATGTTGGCGTACACGTCGTGGGCGAAGGAGGCCGACGCGGTGATGGTGAGCCCGGCGACCACGGCCAGGATGGTGGCGAAGGCGACCGCGGACACGATGCCCAGCAGCACCGTCCCGCCGATGTGCAGGGCCAGCAGCGGCGCCGCCGAGTTCTCGTGGCCGGGCGCTGCCTTGATCTCGTCGCTGCCGACCAGCGCGGTCGCGCCGAACCCGATGACCAGCGTGCACAGGTAGAAGACGGTCACGCAGGCCAGGGCCCAGGCCACCGAGCGCCGGGCCTCGTAGGAGTTCGGCACCGTGTAGAAGCGCATCAGCACGTGCGGCAGGCTGGAGATGCCGAGGACGCAGGCCAGTGCCAGTGAGACGAAGTCGAGCTTGGTGATCCCGCTCTTGCCGTACTGCACACCGGGCTGGAGCACGTGTTCGCCGAACGGGCTGTGGTAGGCGGCCTGCGACAGCAGGCCGGACAGGCTGAAGCCGAACTTGCCGAACAGGAACACCGTCATCAGCACCACGGTCAGCAGCAGCATGATCGCCTTGATGATCTGCACCCAGGTGGTGCCCTTCATCCCGCCGACCAGCACGTAGAGCACCATGATCAGGCCGACCACCACGATCACGATGGCCTGCCCGAGCCGGCTCTGCACGTTGAGCAGCAGCGCGATCAGCGCACCGGCGCCCGCCATCTGGGCGAGCATGTAGAACAGCGAGATGACCAGCGTGGAGGTGGCCGCGGCCGCGCGGACGGGCCGCTGCCGCATCCGGTAGGCGACCACGTCGCCCATGGTGAACCGGCCGGTGTTGCGGAGCAGCTCCGCGATCAGCAGCAGGTCGACCAGCCACGCCACGAGGAAGCCGACCGAGTACAGGAAGCCGTCGTAGCCGTTGACGGCGATCGCACCGGCGATGCCGAGGAACGAAGCGGCGGAAAGGAAGTCGCCGGACAGCGCGATTCCGTTCTGGCGCCCGGAGAAGGCGCTGCCCGCCGCGTAGTAGTCGGACTGGGACGATCCGCCGGTGCTGGCGCGGTACACGACGTACAGCGTGATCGCGACGAAGACCGCGAAGACGCCCAGGTTGAGCAGGGGGCTGGAACTGGCCGTAGAGCCGGCCGCGAGGACGGTCGCCATGGTTTTCAGCGGACTCCTGCCTGCTCGCGCACGTGGGCCACCTGCGGGTCGATGTGCTTCTTGGCCCAGCGCAGGTAGCCGGTGCAGATCGCCACGGTGGAGACGAACTGGAGCAGCCCCATCACCATGCCCACGTTGACCTCGCCGTACACCTTGATGCTCATGAAGTCGTGCGCGTAGGCCGCGAGCAGCACGAACACCAGGTACCAGGCGAAGAACAGCGCGCTCATGGGGAAGACGAAGCGGCGGAAACGTGACCGCAGCCGGGTGAACTCCTCGCTCCGCTGGATCGCGACGTAATCGTGACCACGGGGCTTCCGGAGAGCGGTGGTGTCACTGTCCCCGGCTTCGAACAGTGCCGGTTTTCCACCGCTTTCTCGGGCGTTCCCCGTCGCGGTTGTCTGGGCGACGTACGGCAAGGCTACCTCCGCGAACTGAGCGAACCTGGGGGCGCACATGCTAACCACGCAGGTGGATGACGCTCTCAGCAGCCCGTTCGCTCTGTGAGCGAACCGGGAGACTTCAACCGTTGTTATCCCCGAAACGGCCCAAAATATCTCCGCCATTTGGCAGATGGGTCACGCTGCGTAATTGACAACGGAGGTGGTCTGGACTTTCCGTTACTCCGGCAGTGCTCCGGCCGATCGCTCCCTATGATGGAAAAGCGCTGGCCGCGCCGGATATTCCGTGGGGAAGCGACCATTATGCGGGGTGCCCCGGAAAAGACACGAGATCGGGCGTTATTCTCCCGTGGCCACCAATCGGGGGGTACGGTCCGTACGTGTTTGACGGGCGGCCCCGCCCAGGTCTGGGCTATGTGGGTGAAGGCGAGCCGGGCAGGTCCCGGTCCGGCGGTAACCGGCATGGCGCTTTCCCGGGCGTGATCACCGCACCGTCGCGCCAACTCGTCCCGGCCATCGGTATTTCCGCAGGTCGGAGGCGCTTTCTTTGGCTGGATCGAGATCCGCTCGATTGGTGTACGCTTCCTTGGCCACGTTGACGCACTGTGATCGAAGGTAACCGGTCTTGTCCCAGCCATGCTGCACACCGCATGATGCACGGACGTCAGGGTCGCCGAGATCGTGGACAGTGCTGTCGGCCGGGACCGAGCACTTACAGCAGGACATCGCAGTCGTTCCACCCGTGATGAGGAGAATCATGCGGTCGATGCGGAGCACCGCCGGGCAGCGCCCGGCCGCCCGCGGGTGGTCGGCGCGCGCAAGCCACGGACGCGCACTCACGACGCCGGACAGGGAGTCACTTTCGTGACCGATGCAGGACAGGGCCAAGTGCCTGTGGGACAGCTTCTCGGTCAGCAACCGCGACCACCGTCGAAATGGGGCAGTATCGCGCGGTGGCGCGACTGGAGCATTTCGGTCAAGCTCGCCGCGGTGACGCTGGTCCCGATCATGATCGCGCTGGTGCTCGGTGGGATCACCATCGGCAACCAGGTCGCACGGTCCAACAACTACGAACGCATCGGCCGGCTCGTCACGCTCAGCGCGGACGTGCGGGCGCTGGTCGACGCGCTGCAGCGGGAGCGGACCGAGACCGCCCGGCTGCTCATCCAGGGCACGGTCGGCAGCACGCCCGAGCTCGATGCCGCCCGTGCCGCGGTCGACAAGGCGATCGCCCCGATCAACACCGACACCGACCGCGTGACCCAGCTGGACAACAGCGTCGCCGCGCCGGGCAGCGCGAGCAACAACGCGCTCGCCCGCCTCGGCGAGGTGCGGCAGCACATCGCGGCCGGTCAGGTCGACTCGATCCAGGCGCTGGACGCCTACTCGGCGATGACCAGCGCACTGCTCACCCTGGACACCTCGCTGGTCGCGGGCATGAACGACGACGCGGTCAGCGACAGGGCCAACGCCCTGCACGCCCTCCAGGTCGCCAAGGAAGAGGTGTCCACCTCGCAGGTGCTGATGGCCTACGGCATCTCGCGCGGTTCCCTCACCCCGACCCTGCTCAACCAGCTCCGCACCGCCGAGGTGCGGCTCGCCGACCGGCTGGAGGCCTTCCGCGCCTTCGGCACCGGCGCGCAGCAACAGGACTTCGACCGGACCGTCACCGGTCCCGACTTCGACAACCGCGGCCGCATGGCGAGCAGCGTGCTCGCCGCGCAGGGCGCCGGCGGGAACGCGTTCAGCGGAATCCAGGCCGACCAGTGGGCCAGCTCCTCGACCGCGGTCGTCAACGGCCTCCGCGCGGTCAGCGGCCGGATCGGCGACGAGGTCGGTAGCGTCTCGAGCGAGCTGGTGGACTCCTCCGGCACCGACGCGGGCCTGCTGGCCGTGCTGCTGTTCGGCGCGCTCGTGGTGACGGCCGCGGTGGTCTTCCTGATCACCCGCCAGCTGCTGCGCTCGCTGCGGATGCTGCGCAGGAGCGCACTGGACGTCGCCGACCGCCAGCTCCCCGAGGCGGTGCAGAACATCCAGGAGGGCCGGGAGCAGAGCGCCGCGGTCCAGCCGGTCGCGGTCGGCACCACCGACGAGATCGGCGAGGTGGCCAAGGCCTTCGACGAGGTGCACAGCCAGGCCCTGCGACTGGCCATCGAACAGGCCGGCATGCGGACCGCCTACAGCAGCGTGTTCATCAACCTGTCGCGCCGCAGCCAGAGCCTCGTGCAGCGTCAGCTGCAGCTGATCGAGCGGCTGGAGCGCGACGAGGAGGACGCCGACCAGCTCGCCACCCTGTTCCAGCTCGACCACCTCGCCACCCGGATGCGGCGCAACAACGAGAACCTGATGGTGCTCTCGGGGGCCGAGCCGGGACGCCGGTCGGGCCAGCCGGTGTCGACCACCGACGTGCTGCGCGCCGCGGCCTCGGAGATCGAGCAGTACCAGCGCGTGGTGGTGCAGACCCCGCCCGACGCCCGCATCATCGGGTACGCGGCGAGCGACCTGATGCGCCTGGTCGCCGAGCTGCTGGACAACGCGACCGCGTTCTCCGCGCCGGAGACCCAGGTGACCGTGTCGACCCGGGTTTCGGACGACCGCGGCCTCTTGATCGACATCATCGACAAGGGCATCGGCATGAACGAGTCCGAGGTCGCCGAGGCCAACGCTCGTCTGCACGAGAACGGCACCATCGATCTCGCGACCTCCCGCCGGATGGGCCTGTTCGTGGTCGGGCGCCTCGCCGGGCGTCATCACATCGGCGTCGAACTGCACGGCGGCAAGGACATCGTCGGTGTCCGCGCGACCGTGACGGTGCCCGCCGAACTCGTCATGGGCCTGCCGGAGCAGACCGCCGTCCTGCGGCCCGAACCGGCTTACCCGACCGAAGAGATGCCCCGTCGTCGCACGGTCAACGGCAGCGGCAAGCCCGCCCCGCTGACCAGCCTGGCGGGCACCACCTCCGGCACCCTCGGCGACGGTGCGGCCGCGCCTAACCCCTGGTCGCAGAACGGCCACTCCGGGGTGCTGCCCATGCGGCCGCCGTCGGACCTGGAGGTCTCCGGTACCGCGTTGTTCAGCCCCGTCCCGGCCGACGACGAGTCCGGTGCGGCGGTGTCGCCGCTCCTCCCGCCCGCCCCGGCCGGGCCGGCGGCGCCCGCCTCGAGTGAAATGCCCGGTGGTAAGGACCTGTTCGCCGCCAACACCGACGCCGGTGCGCTGACCGAATGGTGGAGCACGGCCGCCGTGGTGGAGCCGAAGCCCGCTCCTCCTCCGCCGCCGGAGGAGCCCGAGCTCACGCCGATTTTCGACGAGACGTTGTCCGCGTGGTTCCGCGCCGAGAAGCCGCCCGCGGCCCCGGAAACGCCATCCGCCAAGGATGAGGCGGAACGGGCCGACGAGTCCGTTGCGTCCACGAAGGTGCCCGGCGAGTCCGGTGATTCCGCCGCGACCGCGGCCGACGGCGATTCCGGGGCGGACTCCGGCGCCGCCGAATCCTCCTCGGCGTGGGCGTTCGCCGCCGACGAGAGCTGGCGCACCGTCCAGGAGGTCTCGAAGAGCGAGGTCACCAGCTACACCGAGGCCGGCCTGCCGCAGCGCCGCCGCGGTAAGCAGCTGATGCCCGGCAGCGCCACGCCGAGCGCCCCCGCGCCGTCCGGCCAGTCCGAAGAGGACCCCGCGCCGCTGATCCCGGTGCGGGACCCGGCGGATGTCCGGGGCAGGCTCAGCAGTTTCCAGCGCGGAGTGAAGCGCGGCAGGCATGCCGCGCAGGAGCAGGGCAAGTCGGCCACCACCGCGCAGAAGGCGACGGCCGGTGGGCCCGTGCCGGTCAGTGCGGCGGAGGAGACCTCGTCGATCCCGCAGATCACCGAGGCGGTCGTCAGCGGCCGGGACGAGGTCCAGGCCGCGGAGCAGGCGCCGGTCACCGGCAGTGGCCTGCCCCGCCGCACCCCCCGGGCCGGGGGTATGCCGCAGCGCGAGCCGGTGGACGAGGCGTCCACCGTCGCGAGTGGACTGCCCCGGCGCACGCCGGGTTCGGTGGGCAGCCCGCCCCCGCACGAGACCGCGGGCGAGAGCCAGGCCGCCCAGGCGGGCCTGCCCAGGCGCACGCCGGGCGCGGCCACCGGGACGGAGCCCGCCGTCCCGGGTGGACTGCCGCAGCGGACGCCGGTTCCGGCGAGCGGTATGCCGGGCCTGCCGAGCCTGCCCGGCCTGCCCGGAACCTCACCGCGGGAAGCCGCCGAGGAGGTTTCGGCCCCGGGCGGTCTGCCCCGCCGCACTCCCAGCGGCGCGAGCGGAATGCCGCGCTGGAGCGCCCCCGAAGAACCGACGGCCCAGCCGGCCGCCGAGGGTGGTCTGACCCAGCGCACCCCAGGCTCCGGGAACGGTCTGCCCCAGCGGCAGCCGCGCCCGGTGAACGAAAACCCCCTACCGCAGCGGCAACCGCGGCCGGTGAACGAGAATCCGTTGCCGCAGCGGCAGCCGCGGCCGTTGGGCGAGAACGCCCTGCCGCAGCGGGAACCCGTCGCCGAAACGGCCGTGCCGCAGTACCAGCCCGGTGCGGAGAACCCGTTGCCGCAGCGGCAACCGCTCGCGGACCGGCAGCGGTCCGCACCGGTGGAAGGTCCCGCGGAATCCTCGGGGGCCTTCCTGTGGCAGAAGCCGCAGCTGGACGAGCCGGTGGAGCGGGAGCCGGAGAATCCGGCTACCGCCACGGGGTCGTCGTGGTCGTTCGCCACCGACGACAGCTGGCGAACCGTACAGGCGGTGTCGCAGTCGGCCCCGTCGGGATTTACGCCGGCGGGCCTGCCACGCCGCCGGCGTGGTGAGCAGCTCTTGCCAGGGAGTGCGTCTTCTCCGGGCGCGCCGGGGCCCCGAACCCAGCGTGACCCGCAGGATGTGCGCGGTAGGCTGAACAGTTTCCAGCAGGGTGTCCGGCGTGGACGGCACCAGACTGCTCAGGCTGCCGACTCCGAACACGAAACCATGGAGGGTGAATGACCTCGCCGCAGCCCCAACAGAACCAGTTCGGATGGCTGGTCAATGAATTCGCCGAGCGTGTGCCGGGTGTGGCACACGCGGTGGTCGTGTCCGCCGACGGCCTCCTGCTGACCGCGTCGAACCGGCTGCCACTGGACCGGGCCGACCAGCTCGCCGCGGTGGCTTCCGGCATCATCAGCCTCACTCAGGGCGCCGCGCGGTGCTTCGAGGCCGGAGCGGTCAACGAGACCGTGGTCGAGATGGAACTGGGGATCATGGTCCTGATGTCCATCAGCGACGGTTCCTGCCTGGCCGTGCTGGCCGCACCGAACTGCGACATCGGTCAGGTCGCCTACGAGATGACCATGCTCGTGGACCGCGTCGGCCAGATCCTCACCCCCGAACTGCGGGCCCAGCTGCAGGGCTCCGGGGGTGCCCTGATCGGCGAACCGGTGGGATGATGCCGCGATGAGCACGGATTCCGGGAGCGGCTCTCCGCCGGAAGACGGGGACGACGCCACCTTCGCGGACGTTCTCAACGGCTTCACACTGGATTCGAGGCGCAGCCGCCGGAAACGGAAGCGGGACAAGGGGGCCGAAACCGAGCCCTCGGCCGCCTCGCAGCCGGAGCAAGCGGTGGACCACCCGCAGACCGGCTACGCCACGGGTGAGTACAGTGCGGCGGGGTACGGCAGTGGTGGATACGGCACCGGTGAGTACGCCACCGGTGAGTACGGCACCGGTGAGTACGCCACTGGTGAGTACGGCACGGTGGGGTACGGTTCGGTCGACTACGACCGGATGCTGCCCTCGCCGGAGTACGCCCCGCCACCCGGACCGCCCGGTTTCGCCGAGCCAGGTCGTGAAACCGGGTTCTTCGAGCCCGCGGTGTCCAACAGCGGGCCGATGCTGCCGGAACGGCCGGAACCCGAGCTCTTCGACGACGCGGCCTCCGTCGTGCGCCCGTACGCCCTGACCGGCGGGCGCACGAGGGCGAACTACGCGCTCGAACTGGAGACTTTGATCTCCGTGAACAACGCCGCCGCCGCCCGCGTCGACGCGGGCGAGGTGGTGCAGATCGAGCATCGCTCGATCATGGAAGAATGTCGGACACCGCGTTCGGTCGCGGAGGTCGCGGCACTGCTGCGAGTCCCGATCGGCGTGGCCAGGGTGCTGATCAGTGATGCGGCGGATGCGGGTTTGATCACCGTGCACAAGACCGTGTCCGGCAAGGACAACGCCGAGGCGCATTTCATGTTGATGGAAAGGGTGTTGAGTGGACTCCGTCGGCTTTAAGGCACCGCGGCCGGCCGCGCCGCAGACCATGACCTCGGCCAAGATCGTGGTCGCCGGTGGGTTCGGTGCGGGCAAGACGACCTTCGTCGGGTCGGTGTCGGAAATCGTGCCGCTCACTACCGAAGCGATGATGACCGACGCCAGCCGGGGTATCGACAATCTCGATGCCACGCCGAACAAGGCCACCACCACGGTGGCCATGGACTTCGGCCGGGTGTCGCTGGATCGCGACCTGATCCTGTACCTGTTCGGTACACCGGGTCAGCAGCGGTTCTGGTTCATGTGGGACGACCTGGTGCGGGGTGCCATCGGCGCGGTGGTGCTCGCCGACACCCGGCGGCTGGCCGACTCGTTCGCGCCGGTGGACTTCTTCGAAGACCGCAGGCTGCCGTACATCATCGGCGTGAACACGTTCGACGGGATGCTGCACCACGACCTCAACGACGTGCGTGAGGCGCTGGCGATCGACCCGAGCGTGCCGATCGTGCGCTGTGACGCCCGTGACCGCGAGTCGACCAAGCAGACGCTCATCACGCTGGTCGAGTACGCGATGCGGCAGTGGATCTCGTTGCGGGCGGCCAGCGGAACCCGCTGACCGGGTGTGGCTGCGCTCACGTCGATACTCGGGTTCAAAACAGTAGGAAGTCCGAGTATTTTGGAGCCATGAACGCTCCACTGCACAAGCGCGAGGCGGTGACACCTCAGGTGCCCGCGGAGCGCTCTTCCGGCAACGGCGGCGCGACGGCGGCGGGGGGCCCCGCCGATCGCGGCGGGGCCCTCTACCAGGCGCGGCACCCGGTCCGGTTCGTGACCGCGTCCAGCCTGTTCGACGGGCACGACGCCTCGATCAACATCATGCGCCGGATCCTGCAGGCGCAGGGTGCCGAGGTGGTGCACCTGGGGCACAACCGGTCGGTGGACGAGGTCGCCACGGCCGCGATCGCCGAGGACGTCCAGGGCGTGGCGATCAGTGCCTACCAGGGCGGTCACGTCGAGTACTTCAGCTACCTCGTCGAGCTGCTGCGCGAGCGCGGGGCCGGGCACATCCGGGTCTACGGCGGTGGCGGCGGTGTCATCGTCCGCGAAGAGATCGAACTGCTGCACTCGCGGGGGGTCGCGCGCATCTTCTCCCCCGAGGACGGCATGGCCATGGGCCTGCCCGGGATGATCAACCTGATGATCCGCGAGTGCGACCGGGACCTCGCCGCGGACTCACCCGGTTCGGTGGAGCAGCTCCTGTCCGGGGACGTCCCCGCGCTGGCCAGGGCCATCACCCAGCTGCAGGCGGGCGTGCTGCCCGAGGACTGGAAGTCGGCCATCGCCGACGCGTCGAAGACCAGGTCCGTGCCGGTCCTCGGCATCACCGGCACCGGCGGCTCCGGCAAGTCCTCGCTCACCGACGAGCTGATCCGGCGGTTCCGCCTCGACCAGCAGGACAAGCTGCGGATCGCGGTGCTCGCGGTCGACCCGACGCGGCGCCGCGGCGGGGGTGCCCTGCTCGGCGACCGGATCCGCATGAACTGTCTCGACGGATCGTCGGTGTACTTCCGCTCCCTGGCCACCCGCACCACCGGCGGCGAGATCCCGGACGGCCTGGACGAGGCGATCCTCGCCTGCAAGGCCGCGGGCTACGACCTGGTGATCGTGGAGACCCCGGGCATCGGGCAGGGCGACGCCGGGATCGTGGAGCACGTCGACTACTCGCTGTATGTGATGACTCCCGAGTTCGGGGCGGCCTCGCAGCTGGAGAAGATCGACATGCTCGACTTCGCCGACGTGGTGGCCATCAACAAGTTCGAGCGACGCGGGGCCGAGGACGCGCGTCGCGACGTGGCGCGTCAGCTGGTGCGCAACCGCGAGGCGTTCGGCGCCTCCCCGGAGGACATGCCGGTCTTCGGCACCAGCGCCGCGAAGTTCAACGACGACGGTGTCACCGCGCTGTACCAGCACCTGCGGGACAACCTGGCGGAGCGCGGGCTGCCGGTCTCGCCCGGGACCCTGCCCGCGGTGCGCGGCAAGACCTCCACCGGCGCCGGCACCCTCATCCCCGGTTCCCGCGTGCGCTACCTGTCGGAGATCGCCGACGCGGTGCGTGGATACCACGCCCGCACGCGGGAGCAGGCCGAGGCGGTCCGCGAGCGCGACCAGCTCGCCGCGGCGAAGGCCGCGCTCGAGCGCGCGGACGCCGACGTCACCGCCATCAGCGAGCTGCTCGACGAGGCGGAGTCCCGGGTGGACACCGAAACCCGGCGCCTGCTCGAGGAGTACGCCGAGCTCGCCGAGCAGTACCGCGGTGAGGAACTGGTGTTCCGGGTGCGCGACAAGGAGCTGCGCACTTCGCTGTGGCGGGAAACCCTGTCCGGCAACCGGGTGCCGAGGGTGGCGCTGCCGCGCTACACCGAATCCGGCGAGCTGCTGTCCTTCCTGCGCCGTGAGAACCTGCCCGGATACTTCCCCTACACGGCGGGCGTCTTCCCGTTCAAACGGGATGGTGAGGACCCGGCGCGGATGTTCGCGGGCGAGGGCGACGCGTTCCGCACCAACCGCCGTTTCAAGTACCTCTCGGCGGAGTCGGAGGCCAAGCGGCTGTCCACCGCGTTCGACTCGGTCACGCTCTACGGGCACGACCCCGACACCCGGCCCGACATCTACGGCAAGATCGGGACCTCGGGGGTGTCGATCGCGACGCTGGAGGACATGAGGGCGCTCTACGAAGGTTTCGACCTGACCGCGCCGACCACCTCGGTGTCCATGACGATCAACGGGCCGGCGCCGACGATCCTGGCGTTCTTCCTCAACACGGCGATCGACCAGCGGCTGGACGCCTTCCGTGCCGAGCACGGCCGCGAGCCGACGCCGGAAGAGGCCGCCGGGATTCGCGAATGGACGCTGCGCACGGTGCGCGGCACCGTGCAGGCCGACATCCTCAAGGAGGACCAGGGGCAGAACACCTGCATCTTCTCCACCGAGTTCTCGCTGCGGATGATGGCCGACATCCAGGAATGGTTCATCGAGCACGGGGTGCGCAACTTCTACTCGGTGTCCATTTCGGGCTACCACATCGCCGAGGCCGGGGCGAACCCGATTTCGCAGCTGGCGTTCACGCTGGCCAACGGGTTCACCTACGTCGAGTCCTATCTGGCGCGCGGCATGCACATCGACGACTTCGCGCCGAACCTGTCGTTCTTCTTCTCCAACGGGATGGACGCGGAGTACTCGGTGCTGGGCCGCGTGGCACGGCGGATCTGGGCGGTCACGATGCGGGACCGCTACGGCGCGAACGAGCGCTCGCAGAAGCTCAAGTACCACGTGCAGACCTCCGGGCGTTCGCTGCACGCGCAGGAGATGAGCTTCAACGACATCCGGACCACGCTGCAGGCGTTGTGCGCGCTGTACGACAACGCGAACTCGTTGCACACCAATGCCTACGACGAGGCGATCACCACGCCCACCGAGCAGTCGGTGCGCCGCGCGATGGCCATCCAGATGATCATCAACAAGGAATGGGGCCTGTCGGGCAACGAAAACCCGCTGCAGGGCTCGTTCGTCATCGACGAACTGACCGATCTGGTCGAGGAGGCCGTGCTCACCGAGTTCGACCGGATTTCGGAGCGCGGCGGCGTGCTCGGCGCGATGGAGACCGGGTACCAGCGCGGCAGGATCCAGGACGAATCGATGCTGTACGAGCGGCGCAAGCACGACGGGTCCCTGCCGATCGTGGGCGTCAACACCTTCCGTAACCCGTACCCCGAGGCCGACGAGGTCGAGGTGGAGCTCGCGCGGGCGACCGAGGAGGAGAAGCAGTCGCAGCTGACGAGGCTCGCGGACTTCCAGCAGCGGCACCGCCAGGATGCGGAGGAGGCGCTCGCCAAGCTGCGTGAGGCGGCCACGCGAGGCGAGAACCTGTTCGGCGTGCTGATGGAGGCCGCCCGCGTGTGCTCGCTCGGCCAGATCACCGAGGCGTTCTTCGAGGTGGGCGGCCAGTACCGCCGCAACGTCTGAGCCCTGCCGACCCGCGGCCGCACTTCTTCCCCCGAAGGTGCGGCCGCGGGTGCAAATCGGATTTCGCGTCTTGAAGCGGCGTCAGCCCGCCACGCTGTCGGCTTGCACCGCCACCCGCACCGCTGCCCAAGCCACTCTGATGTACGCCCTAGGGGAGCCGGGTCGCGGTCAGTTGCCAGACGGGCATGCGGTACCGCCCGCGGTCGTCGGTGGGGATCTCGTCGAGGGCGGCCGGATCCGGTGGTTCGGGAAGCGCTTCCCTGATCTCCTCCATCACCTGACGGGTGAAGGCGGTGGTGTAGGAGGCCGGTCGCAGCCGCGTGATCCGCCAGCCCCGGCCGAAGGTCGTGCGCAGGTTCTCCTCGCCGATGGCGCGCGGTCCCGGCAGTACCATCTGTTCCCTGAGACAGAACAGGTGCAGGGTGGCGCCCGGACGGCAGGCGCGGTGGAGTGCGGCGGCGTAGCCGGGCTGCTGCTCGTCGCTCAGGCAGTGGTACAGGGCGCTGTCGAGCACGGTGTCGAACTGGTTGTCGAAGCCGTCGAGGCGGGTGGCGTCGCCCACCGTGAATTCCGCCGTGAGTCCCCGGGCCCGGGCTCGCTCGCGGGCGCGCTCGACGGCGGTGGGGGCGAAGTCGACCCCGGTCACCCGATAGCCGCGCGAGGCCAGGAACAGGGCGTTCTCGGCGAGGCCGCAGCCCACGTCGAGGACCTCGCCGCGGATCTCGCCGTCGTGTTCCAGTTCGACCAGCGCGGGCTGCGGCTCCCCGATGTCCCAGGGCACCAGCCCGGCGGCACCCACGACGGGCTTGCCCTGGTAGACCTGGTCGAAGTCGATCCCCGGTGCGTCCGGTGTGCTCATCCGTGTCTCCCCAACTAATTCAACAGTCGATGAGATCGATCTTTGCCCCGCACCCGGCCGGGTGTCAACGGCCGCCAGGGGGAATAGCCTGACCGAGGGAGAAGTTGGCCGCTCATATGAAGTTCGGAATCGCCACCTTCGTCACCGACGAGAGCATCCGGCCGGACGTCCTGGGGCGGGTACTGGAGGAACGCGGCTTCGACTCGCTGTTCCTGGCCGAACACTCCCACATCCCGGTGAGCCGCGAGTCGCCCTATCCGGGCGGCGGTGAGCTGCCACGCCGCTACTACCGCACGCTCGACCCGTTCGTCGCGCTCACCGCCGCCGCGGCCACCACGTCGCGGCTGCTGCTGGCCACCGGGGTCGCCCTGCTCATCCAGCGGGACGTCATCCACACCGCCAACGAGGTCGCCAGCCTCGACCTGGTCTCCGGCGGCCGCGTGCTCTTCGGCGTTGGCGCCGGCTGGAACCGCGAGGAGATGCGCAACCACGGCACCGATCCGCGCACCCGCGGTGCCCTGCTGGACGAGCAGATCCAGGCGCTGAAGGAGATCTGGAGCCGCGACGAGGCCGAATTCCACGGCAGACATGTCGACTTCGACCCGATCCACCTGTGGCCGAAGCCGCTGCAACGCCCCCACCCGCCCGTCTACGTCGGCGGAGAGAGCCCGGCCGCGTTGAACCGGCTCGCGAAGTATGGCGACGCCTGGCTGCCCCGGGCCGGGACCGAGCCGGCCGAGCTGCGCCGCGTGCGGACCTGGCTGGCCGGGCAGGGGCGGCCGGACGTGCCGTTCACCGTCTTCGGGGCCTCCGCCGACGAGCGCCTCCTCGACGGTTACGCGGAGGCCGGAGCCGACCGCGTGACCTTCCTCCTGCCCACCCTGGGCGAGGCGGAGACGCTGGCGCACCTGGACGAACTGGCGAAGGTGGTGAGCGGCCGGTGAAGATCGGGATCTCCACCTTCGTCACCGACGAGAGCATGGCGCCGGGACCGCTGGCCAAGGCGATCGAGGACCGGGGTTTCGACGCGCTCTTCGTCGCCGAGCACTCGCACATCCCGGTCCGGCGGGAGACGCCCTACCCGCTCGGGGGTGAGCTGCCCAGGCCCTACTACCGCGCGGCCGACCCGTTCGTCGCGCTGACCGCCGCCGCGGTGGCCACCACGGACCTGCTCCTTGGCACCGGGATCAGCCTGCTGATCCAGCGGGACGTCATCCACACCGCGAAGTCCGTGGCCAGCCTCGACCTGCTCTCCGGTGGCCGGGTGATCTTCGGGGTGGGCGTCGGCTGGAACCGCGAGGAGATGCGCAACCACGGCACCGATCCGCGCACCCGCGGTGCCCTGCTGGACGAGCGGATCCGGGCGTTGCGGGTGCTCTGGACCGAGGAGGAAGCGGAGTTCCACGGCTCCCACGTCGACTTCGGTCCGGTCCGCCAGTGGCCGAAGCCGGTCCGGGTCCCGCCCGTGTATGTGGGTGGCAACAGCGCGGTGGCCGCCGCGAGGGCGGTCCGCGTCGGCGACGGCTGGCTGCCCAACGGGCTGGGCGAACCCGGGCGGATCGCGGAACAGATGGCGATGCTGGGGGATTCGGGGCTGCCGGTCACTGCCGCCTCGCTTCCGCCCGAGCCGGAACTGGTGGCGGCCTACGCCGAGGCCGGGGCCGAACGCGTGACCTTCGCGCTGCCTACCGCGTCCGAGGCGGACACGCTGCGGCGGTTGGACAAGCTCGCCGCGGTCGCCGGAACGTTCGCGTGAGTCAGGCGGCGACGAGGGACGCCAGTTGCGCGGTGCCCGCGGTGAGGGCGTCGTCGAGGGAGCGGTAGTAGGCCTCCGGTGCCGACGTCAGCACGATGACCACGTACCGGGAGTCCTTCCCGAGTAGCCCGGTGGTGTTGTAGCAGGCGGAGGAGCCGCTGCTGCCCCAGCCCTGCTTGATCGCCCAGGTGGTGCTCGGCAGGCCGTCGGGGATGCCGAAGAACTGGTCGGTGCCGTCGGCGGCGGTCCTGCTGGCGTGATACAGGGCGTTGTACAGCAGGTCTCGTGCCGATGACGGCACCTGGTCCATCAGGTAGCGGTAGACGGTGACCATGTCCTGCGCGGTGATCTGCGTGTCACCCCACCGTCCCGGGTCGTCCGGCGGTTTCGTGGCGGACAGGCCCATCAGCTTCACGTCGCGCGTGACGATCGAGCCGAAGCCCCCGTCGACCCACAGCGCGCTCGCCAGGTCGTCGTCGCTGGTGGACAGCATCCGGGTGATCTGGTTCTGGGTCGCGCTGTCCGGGAGAGCCCAGTGGCCGCGGGCGAGCACGTCGATCGCGATCAGCAGCTTGACCACCGACATGCTGGCGAAGGACTGGCCGGAATTGAGACTGGTCAGGACCTTCCCGTCCCGGCGGTCGTAGACCTCCATGCCGACCTTCGCGCTGGAGACCTTCTGCTGGACGGCCTGCTGGACCAGCCTCGCCACCTCCTCCGGCTTCGGGTCCGGTGAGGAGGGCGTGGAAGCGCTTTCCGCGGGGGTCTCCGTCGGGGCGACGGTCGGGGGCGTCGTCGCGGGCACCGTCGGAGGCGCCGTCGTGTCCGTCGGGGAGGTGGTCACGACGGCGACGCCGACGACCTCCCGGGACTCCTTGGTCACCGTGAAGACGGCCATCACCGCCGCCCCGGTTATCACCGCTGTGAGCACGGCCAGACCGGCCGTCGCGCGCTTCATGGCCGGAAAACGCCACGCTCACCGGCATCTGTTGCAGATTTTCCTGATGTACAGGGGATGCTCAGGTTTCCGACAGCCCGGGCACAGCCAAGATCACGGTTCGCGACGGATCGGTGTCACTCCGTTTTGGACGAGTCCAGCAGCAGGTGCACCGACAGTTCGAGGCGGTTCGCCACGTCGGCCGCCGAGGCGCGCCGGGTCACCCAGGCGACCAGGTTCGCCATCCACACGTCGGCGATCAGGTGGAAGACGTCGCGGTCGTGCTCGGTCGGTTCCTCGATCCGCATGGCCTTGGCGAACATGTCCTCCAGCAGCTTGCCGACCTGTTCGACCTCGGCGGCGGCGCTGGTGTCGGCGAACATGAACGCGCGCACCATCGCCTCGGTCAGGTGCGGGTCCCGCTGCATGGTCCGGGTGTTGCGGTTGAGCACGAAGATCAGCCGCTCGCTCGGCGTCTCGCCCGGGATCGCGCTGCGGTCGAGCTTTTCCCTGGCGCGTTCGAACTCGCGAGCCAGGCCGGAGACGAGTAGGTGGATCTTGGAGGGGAAGTAGCGGTAGAGCGTGCCCAGCGCGACCTCGGCGCGCTCGGCCACCGCCCGCATCTGCACGGCGTCGTAGCCGCCCTTCGAAGCCAGCGCGAGCGTGGCGTCGATGATGCGCCGCCGCCGGTCCCGCTGTGCCGCGGAACCCAGCTCGTCGCTGGGGAGAGCGCCCATTCCGGTCCTGGACTGGGCGGGTGCCTTCGATTTGCCGGCCATCGACCTCTCCGGAACTTGTTCCATCCTTGGTATCTAGCTTACCTAACGGATTTCTTCCGGGAAAATTGAAACACGTTCTATAGTGGTCCGCATGTCGATCGCGGTGACCGCGGAGCAGCGGGCGTGGGCGGAATCGGTGCGGGCGTGGGCGGCGGGAGGACGCGGCGAGCTCGCCGGCACCGGGCTGTTCGGGCTGGCCCTGCCCGAAGAACTCGGCGGGGACGGCGGGACCGTCGCCGATCTCGTGGCGGGGCTGGAGGAGGTGGCGGCGGCCCTCGTTCCCGGCCCGGTCTTCGGCACCGTCCTCGCCGGGCTCGTGCTGGCCGGGCGCCCGGATGCGCCGGTGGCCAGGGAACTCGCCCCGGCGCTGGCCGAAGGCAAGGCCCGCGTCGCCGTCGGATTCGGCACCGGCACCGTCACCGCGACGCGGGGCGAGCCGGGGCTGATCCTGCGGGGCCGCACCGGTCCGGTGCTCGAGGCGGACGAGTCCACCCACCTGCTGCTGCCCGCCGCGTTCGAGGGCGGCACCGTCTGGTGTCTGCTGCCGCCCCGCCCGGTTGAGGACGCCGCCGCGCTGGACTTCTCGCGCCACCTCGGTTTCCTCGATCTCGACGGGGTCGAAGTCGACCGGTCGTGGGTGCTCGGCGATGCCCCGGTCGAGGATCTCGCCGCGACACTGGCCGCCGCCGAGGCCGCCGGCATCGCCGGCTGGTGCGTGCGCACCGCGAGCGAGTACGCCAAGGTCCGGGAGCAGTTCGGCCGCCCGATCGGATCGTTTCAGGCGGTGAAACACCTGTGCGCGGAAATGCTGTGCCGGGCCGAGTTCGCGGCGGCTCTGGCCTGGGACGCCGCGCGGGCCGCCGCGGACCCCGCGGAGCACGCCTTCGCCGCCGCGCTCGCCGCGGCCGGGGCGCTCGACGCCGCCGTCGACAACGCCAAGGACTGCATCCAGGTCCTCGGCGGCATCGGGTTCACCTGGGAACACGACGCACACCGTTATCTGCGGCGTGCGGTGTCGTTGCGGCAGTTGCTCGGCGGCTCGGGGCGCTGGCGGCGCCGTGTGGCGGAACTCGCGCTGTCCGGCGCGCGACGGCGGCTCGGCCTCGAACTCGCCTCCGACCCGGAGGTCCGCGCGACCGCCGAGGCGATCGCGGCGCTCCCGCCCTCGCGGCAGCGGATCCGGCTCGCCGAAACCGGCTACCTCATGCCCCACTGGCCGAAGCCGTACGGGCTCGACGCCGGGGCCGAACGCCAACTGGTGATCGACGCCGAACTGGAGCGGGCCGGTGTCCGCCGTCCCGATCTGGTGATCGGTGCCTGGGCCGTGCCCACCATCCTCGAGCACGGCACCCAGGAGCAGCGGGACCGGTTCGCCGGGCCGACCCTGCGCGGCGAGATCACCTGGTGCCAGCTGTTCAGCGAGCCCGGCGCGGGATCGGACCTGGCCTCCCTGCGCACCAGGGCGACAAAAGTGGACGGTGGCTGGCGGCTGTCCGGGCAGAAGGTATGGACCTCGGTGGCGCGCGAGGCGGACTGGGCGATCTGCCTGGCCCGTACCGACCAGGAGGCGCCCAAGCACAAGGGCATCACGTATTTCCTTGTCGACATGCGGACTCCCGGCATCGACATCCGGCCGCTGCGCGAGATCACCGGCGACGCGGTGTTCAACGAGGTCTTCCTCGACGACGTGTTCGTCCCGGACGCCATGGTGGTCGGTGAGGTGCACGGCGGCTGGCGGCTCGCACGCACCACGCTGGCCAACGAACGGGTCGCGATGGGCAGTGGCTCTTCCGTCGGCGAGGCGGTGGAGGGGCTGCTCGCGACGGTGACCGAGCCCGACGCGGCGGTGCTCGACCGGCTCGGCGCGCTGGTGACGGAGGGTTCGGCGTGCGCACTGCTCGACCTGCGGGCCACCCTGCGGCGGCTGGCCGGGCAGGACCCCGGCCCCGAGTCGAGCGTGCGCAAACTCCTCGGCGTCCGGCACCGGCAGGCGTGCGCGGAGGCCGCACTCGACCTGCGCGGCCCCCTCGGCGTCGTCGAGGCCGAGGCACAGCACGAGTTCCTGCTCACCCGGTGCCTGAGCATCGCCGGCGGCACCACGCAGGTGCTGCTCAACGTGGCCGCCGAACGCCTGCTCGGCCTGCCCCGCTAGCTCCCGGGGCACGGACGCCGGAGGTGCCGGAGCGGGGGACGTTTGCTCCGAATCATTCGGAGCAAACGTCCCCCGGCGCGGGCACGGCCCCGGGCGGGTCCGGGATCTATGGTGGGCGGGTGGAGCTGACACCCGGCACGCAGGCGATCTTCGTCCCCTCGGATCCGCCGCGCGAGGGCGTGTTCGCCTGCTGGGGCGAGGGTGACGGCGACACCCCGGTCGAACTGGTGCTGCCCGAGGGCAGGAAGTTCCGCCGCACCACGGTGCACGCCCGCGTGCTCCCGCTGCGCGAGGCGATCCCGCCCCTGCTGAACCTCGCCGAGCCCGCCGGTCCCGCGCTCACCGCGTGGTCCGCGGCCGTCTCGGCCGCGCTCACCCTGATCGCGCGGGGCAGGCTGCTGCCCGCCGTGAGCCCCGGTGGGATGGACTCCTGGCGCGTCGGCCCGCTGGAATCGGCGGACGAGAACCTGCTCCGCGAACTCGCCGCGGCCCTCCCGCCGGAAGCGCACGCGCTGCCGCTGTCCGGGCTCAAACGCATCCGGTTGCACTCACCGGAGTCACTGATCCGCGCCCTTTGGGACGCGACCGCGGACGTCCTCGTGCGCACACCGGCCGCCCGCGTCGCCGCCGGCGGACCCGCCTTCGCCGCCACCGAGCCCACCCTGCTCGGCGCCGCGGACGCCGAATGGCTCGCCGCCCGGCAACCGCCCGAGGCGCAGTTGCTGCTCCGCGTCGAGACCCGGGAGGGGGAGGCGCCGGACGACTTCGGTTTCGCCGGTGTGCTGGCCCTGCGCAGTGCCGCCGATCCGAGTCTCGTGCTCGACGCGGCCGCGCTGTGGCAGGCACCCGACGCCGTGCTGTCGCGCTTCGGCGAGCAGGTCGAGGCGCAGCTGCTGATCGGGTTGCGACGCGGTGCCCGCGCGTGGGCGCCGTTGGGGCGCGCGCTGGAGACCGCCTCGCCCAGCGAGGTCGCGTTCACCGACGAGGAACTTGTCGAACTGCTCGGCACGGGGACCGAGGCGCTGCGGGGCGCGGGCGTGGAAGTGTTGTGGCCCAAGGAAATGTTCGCCGAGAGCCTGCGGTTGCGTGCCGGGGCCACCCCCTCTCCCGGCAGCGAGGGCGAGGCCGCGTTCCGGCTCACCGATCTGCTCGCCTTCCGCTGGCAGCTGGCGCTCGGCGGCGAAACACTCACCGAGGAGGAGGTCGCCGCGCTGGCCGAGGCCAAGCGGCCGCTGGTGCGGGTGCGCGGCCAGTGGGTCCGCGCCGATCCGGACCTGCTGGCCCGGCTGCGGCGGCGCACGAACCGCACCCTCACGGTGGCGGAGGCGCTCGCCGCCGCGCTCACCGGAACGGTCGAAGTGGACGGTGAGGAGCTCGATTTTTCGCCGCCCCAGGCGCTTTCCGGCCTGCTCGAACGGTTGAAGGAAACCGTGGGCGCGGAGGCCGCGCAGGTCGTGCCGTCGCCGGAGCTGCAGGCGACGCTGCGTCCGTACCAGCGGGCCGGGCTCGCCTGGCTGGCCAAGATGACCGAACTCGGCCTCGGCGGCTGCCTCGCCGACGACATGGGGCTGGGCAAGACCATCCAGCTGATCGCACTGCACCTGCACCGGCGCGACCTCGCCGCCGGGCCCACCCTCGTGCTGTGCCCGACCTCGCTGCTGGGCAACTGGGAACGCGAGTTCGCCCGGTTCGCGCCCAAGATCCCGGTGCGCCGCTTCCACGGCGGCGGCAGGCACCTGACCGAACTCGCGCCGGACGAGGTGGTGCTCGCCACCTACGGGGTGCTCCGGCGCGACCGCGAGGCGCTCGCGGAGGTCCGCTGGGGGCTGGTCGCCGCGGACGAGGCGCAGCACGTGAAGAACCCGCTTTCGGTGACCGCCAAGGAACTCCGGCGGATCCCGACCGCCGCCCGGGTGGCCCTCACCGGCACCCCGATGGAGAACCGGCTCACCGAGCTGTGGTCCATCATGGACTGGACGACACCGGGTCTGCTGGGCGGTCTTGAGCATTTCCGGCGCAGTTTCGCCCGGCCCATCGAACGTGACCGCGATCCGGCCGCCACCGGGCGGCTCGCCGCGACCGTGCGCCCGTTTCTGTTGCGGCGCCGCAAAACCGACCCCGAGATCGCGCCGGAGCTGCCCCGCAAGACCGAGACCGACCGGTTCGTGCCGCTCACCGCCGAGCAGGCCACCCTCTACGAGGCGGTGGTGCGGGAAAACCTCGCCGCCATCCGGGAAGCGAAGGGTGTGCAGAGGCGGGGGCAGGTGCTCAAACTGCTCACCGAGCTCAAACAGATCTGCAACCACCCGGCCCAGTACCTCAAGCAGAACGGCCCGCTGACCGGCCGGTCCGGCAAGCTCGCCGCGTTCGAGGAACTGCTGGACGTCATCCTCGACGAGGGCGAAAGCGTGCTGGTGTTCAGCCAGTACGTGCGGCTGTGCCGCCTGCTCGAAACCCGGCTCGCCGAGCGCGGGCTTCCCGCGGAACTGCTTTCCGGCGCGACACCCGCCCGGCAGCGGGAGGACATGGTGCGCCGGTTCCAGTCCGGCGACATCCCGGTGTTCCTGTTGTCCCTCAAGGCAGGCGGGGTCGGCCTGAACCTCACCCGCGCCACCCACGTGATCCACTACGACCGGTGGTGGAACCCCGCGGTCGAAGACCAGGCCACCGACCGCGCTTACCGGATCGGTCAGGACCGGCCGGTGCAGGTGCACCGGCTGATCGCGGAGGGCACCCTCGAAGACCGGATCGCGGCCGTGCTGGAGGCCAAGCGCGGGCTCGCCGAGTCGGTCGTCGGGGCGGGCGAGGACTGGATCACCGAGCTGACCGACGATCAGCTCGCCGACCTCGTGCGGCTGGGGGAACAGCCGTGAGCCGCCGCACCTTCGGGGCCACCTGGTGGGGCCGGGCGTGGGTCGAGGCTCTCGAAGGCCGGGCCCAGCTGGACCCGAACCGCCTGCCGCGCGGGCGGACCTACGCCCGCAAGGGCATGGTCATCCTGCTGGAGGTGGCGCCGGGGGAGATCCGGGCCAAGGTGCGCGGCAGCTTGCCCACGCCGTACCGGGTCACCATCCGCACCCACCGGTTCACCTCCGCCCAGTGGGACACCCTGCTGGGCACTGTGGCGAGCCGGGCCGGGCACGCCGCCGCGCTGCTCGACGGCGAACTGCCACCGGAACTCGCCGAGGACGCCCGTGCTTCGGGGGCGGACCTGCTGCCCGGCCCGGGCGACCTGCTGCCCCGCTGCTCCTGCCCCGACCGCGCCGATCCGTGCAAGCATTCGGCCGCGGTGTGCTACCTCGTCGCCGACGAGGTCGACGCCGATCCGTTCGTCCTGTTCCTGCTGCGCGGGCGGGGACGGGACGAGGTGCTGGAGGAACTGCGGGCCCGCCGCCGCGACACCGCCGCGCCCGTCCCGCGGGTCGACCAGGGGCTGACCCCGCGAGCCGCCTTCGCCCGGCGCCCGGCCCCGGTCCCGGCGCTCCCGCCCCCACCCCGGCGGCCGGTGCGCCCGGCGGTGCCGGCAGGGGAGCCGCCACCCGGGTCGGCGCTGCGCTCCGACGTGCTGGGCGACCTGGCCGCCGACGCCGCGGTACGCGCCTGGGAACTGCTGAGGGGCACGTTCGACGAAGCACCGCTGAGCATGGAGGAGGACCTCGCGCGCCGCGCGGCGCACGGCGACGTCGCGCGACTCGCCGCGGCGGCCGGTGTACCGCCCAAGGAGCTGGCACGCTGGGCGGTGGCGTGGCGGGAGGCGGGCCGGGGCGGCCTTGCCGCGCTCCGGGAGAGCTGGCAGCCCCCGACCGGCGCGCTGGCCGAAGCCCGCGCCGAGCTCGACGAGGCAGAACTGCCCGGCGAGACGAAGGTGTGGCGCAACCGCCTGACCCGCGGCGACGTGCAGCTCCGTCTCGGGCGCGACCACCGCTGGTACCTGTTCCGCCCCGGCCCCGACGGCTGGCTCCCCGCCGCTCCCGGCACCCTCAACCCACTCGATGCCCTCTCCTGACCCGCCCCAGAGCCCTGGGCCTCACGGCCGCGCCGGCAGGGAGCGGAGGTAGGCCCATTCCAGGAAGCGCTCGACGCCGCGGACGACGTGGGCGCTGCGGACGGACGGGAAGATGTCGAACGCGTGCTGGGCACCCGCGAGTTCGGCGTAGGCGACCGGATTGGGTGAGGCCTGCCGCAACCGCCGGACGAACTCCCGCGCCTCCCGGACCGGGACCATGGTGTCCCGCGAACCGTGGATCACGAAGAACGGCGGCGCCTTGTCGGTGATGCGGTCCAGTGGGGAGGCGGCCTTGTACTCGTCGAGGAACTCCACCGGATCCTTCCCGACGACATAGCGGGCGAGCAGCCCCTTGAGCCGGTACTCGCTGGCAGACGAGCCGCTGGTGGCGGCGAAGTCGTACACGCCGTAGTGCGGCACGCAGGCTTGGATGGTGGTGTCGGCCTCGGTGAACCCGGGCTGGAGGGTGGCGTCGTTGGGGGTGAGCGCGAGGAGGGCCGCGAGGTGGCCGCCCGCCGAACCGCCGGTCGCGGCGAGGAACGACGGGTCGCCGCCGTAGCGGCCGATGTTCTCGCGGATCCAGGCGACCGCCCGCTTGACCGCGACGATGTGCGCGGGCCAGCGCGCGGCAGGCGAGAGCGGGTAGTTGATCGCGACGCACACCCAGCCCCGCTGGGCCATGTGCAGCATCAACGGGATGCCCTGGTGGTTCTTGTTGTCCACCATCCACGCGCCGCCGTGGATCTGCAGCAGCACCGGCCTGCCCTCGACGGGTTCCTTCGGCCGGTAGACGTCCAGCAGGTACCGCCTGCCGCCAGGGGCGTAGGCGATGTCGCGGTCGCGCCGGACCTCGGGGTGGGCCATCCGGAACGGCAGCAGCAACTGGCCCCACGGGGTGGCGAGGTCCTTCGGGCTGGGCGGTCGCCGCAGGCCTTCGACGTAGCGCGGCCCGAGCGCTTCGGCCAGCGCCTGCTCGACCTCGCCCCGGGCACGCTGGGCGTCCACGATCAGCTTGGTCAGCCCCGCCGCCGACGCCGCCGACAGCCCGAGCGCGATCCGGTCCGTCCGGGAGCGGGCGCCGTCGCGGGCGAGGTGCGCGGCGGTGTCCGCCGCGGTCACCGCCAGCAGATGCGGTGCGAGTTCCCCGGTGAGCCAGCCGGCGAAGAAGGCCGGGATGGCGGCCCGGTTGCCGGGAAGTGGCCGCAGCGCGTTCGCGGTCAGGGCCAGCTGGATCGCCCGTCGGGTGAGAAAGCGCGGTCGCATGTCCCGAGCATAGTGACACCGGCGGGCACACCGCCCGGCCGGAAGAATCGCGCACCCGGGCCGCCCACCCTCGCCTGGCCTACCCTGGAAGGGTGCAACCGCTGAGTGGCCTGGACGCGAGTTTTCTGTACCTGGAAACACCTTCACAGGTGCTGCACGTCTGCGCGCTGCTCACATTGGACGGCTCCACAATGCCGGGCGGTTACCGGTTCGACGAGTTCAAGGCCAAGCTCTCCGAGCGGGTGGCCGCGATTCCGCAGTTCCGGCGGAAACTGCACGATTCACCCTTCAACCTGCTGCATCCGGTGTGGGTGGAAGACACCGGGTTCGACCTGGACCGGCATCTGCACCGGGTGGCGGTGCCGAGTCCGGGCGACCGGGAGGCGCTGGCGGAGCTGTGCGCGTATTTCGCCGGGCAGCCGCTGGACCGTTCCCGTCCGCTGTGGGAGTTCTACGTCATCGAGGGGGTGGAGGGCGACGGGGTCGCCGTGCTGCTGAAGTTGCACCACGCCTCGGTCGACGGGGTGAGTGGCGCGATGCTGATCGCCTACCTGTGCGGGCTGGACCCGCATTCGCTGGTGCCCCTGCCGGAGGCGCAGGAGAATCCGGCGCCGCCGAGTCATTTCGATCTGCTCCGCTCCAGCCTGGCGGGGCTGGCGCGACGGCCGGTCGAGATGGCTAGGCTGCTGCCCGATCTGCTGGGCATGGCGCCGCGCTGGGTGGGCCGCGCGCTCACCCGCACCGGCATGCCGGCGCCGTTCACCGCGCCGCGGACCTCGTTCAACCGCACGATCACCGGCCTGCGGAAGGTCGCCTACACCAGTCTCGATCTCCAGGATGTGAAGAAGGTCAGGCGCGCCTTCAAGGTCACGGTGAACGACGTGGTGCTCGCGCTGTGTGCGGGGGCGTTGCGGCGTTACCTCGACGGGCGCGGTGAGCTGCCGAGGGAGCCGCTGGTCGCGACGGTGCCGGTGTCGGTCCAGGGCAGGACGGCGCGCGACGGCGGGGCGAACCAGGTGTCGGCGTTCTTCGCGGCGCTGCCGACCCAGCTCGCCGATCCCGCGGCCCGGATCTATGCGATCGCGGAAAGCAACCGGGTGGCCAAGGAGCACCACTTCAGCATCAAACCGGACATGCTGCAGGACTGGGCGCAGTTCGCCCCGGCCCGGCTGTCCGGCCTGGCGATGCGGGCCTATTCGGCCCTGCGCCTGGCGGAGAAGCATCCGGTGGTGCACAACCTGATCATCTCCAACGTGCCGGGCCCGCGGGAGCCGATGTACCTGCTGGGTGCCCGCGTGACGGGGCTGTACCCGCTGGGGCCGGTCTTCCACGGCGCGGGGCTGAACGTCACCGTGATGTCGAACGCGGGCCGGGTCGACGTCGGCCTGCTCGCCGCACGAGAACTCGTTCCAGAACTGTGGTCGCTGGCGGATGCGGTCCAGGACGAGATGGAAGAGCTTCTTCGGACAGCGCCCGGTCTTGCCTAGGAGCGCTCACTCGACTAAGACTAGAACAGGTTTCAGTCTTAGCTGAGGAGCCGGTGTGGACTTCACCCTCGACGACACCCAGCGGGAGATCGCCGGCCTGGCCGCCGATGTCCTTCGCCGGGAGGTCGACCTCGCGCGCCCCGCGGGCCCGCTCGGGTACGACGAACAGGTGTGGCGGGCGCTGGGAAAGGCCGGGCTGCTCTCGCTCGCGCTGCCGCCCGAACTGGGCGGCGCCGGGCTGGGCATCGCCGAGGTGGCCGTCCTGCTGACCGAGCTGGGCCGTGCCGCCGCGCCGGTCCCGGCACTGACGCTCACGCTGGGCGTGCTGCCGCTGGAGCTGCTCGGCACCCCGGACCAGCGGGCCGCGCTCCTGCCCGAAGTGGCCACCGGGGACGCATTGGTCACCGCGGCCCTGCACGAGCCGTCGTCGCCGCTGGTCACGGAGCCTGCCACGCGGGCGGTGGCCGAGGACGGGGCGTGGACGCTGACCGGCACGAAGATCGGAGTGCCCTTCGCCGCCGCCGCGACCCGCATCCTGGTTCCCGCCGCCATGCCCGGCGGCACGGGCGTGTTCCTGGTCGATCCGGCCGCGCCGGGCGTGACGGTGGCCGGCGGCTCAGTGCGGCTCGAGCGCGTCAGCGTCGAGGAGGCGGGCTTGCTGCGGGATCGCGAACCCGGCGAGGCGATCGCGACCCTGCGGCGGCTGGCGGTGGCCGGTGCGGTCGCGCTCGGTGACGGCGTGCTGGCCGGAGCGCTCACGCTCACCAAGGAGCACGTCGGGCGACGGGAACAGTTCGGACGGCCCCTGGCCGCCTTCCAGGCCGTGGCGCAGCAGATCGCCGACGTCTACATCGCTTCGCGGACCGTGCACCTCGCGGCGCAGTCCGCGGTGTGGCGGCTGGCGTCCGGGCTCGATCCGCAACCGGACCTCGAGGTGGCCGGGTACTGGCTGGCCGAGGAGGGGCCGAAGGCGCTCGCCGTCTGCCACCACCTGCACGGCGGGCTCGGCGTGGACATCACCTACCCGCTGCACCGGTACTACGCGCTGGGCAAAGAGCTGAGCCAGTTCCTGGGCGGCGCGCAGGACCGGCTGGGCGAGTTGGTGAGGTGAGGATGCACATCGAACTGACGGCGGAGCAGCGCGCGCTGCGGACCGAACTGCGGGCGTACTTCGCCGGGCTGATCAGTCCCGAAGAGCGCAAGGCGCTGCTGCGGGAACGCCACGGGGAGACCTACCGGCGGATCGTGCGCCGGATGGGCAGCGACGGCTGGCTCGGCGTGGGCTGGCCGAAGGAGTACGGCGGGCGCGGGTTCGGCGAGATCGAGCAGCACATCTTCGTCGACGAGGCGGCACGGGCCGACGTGCAGCTCCCGTCGGTCACCCTCCAGACGGTGGGGCCGACGCTGCAGGCCTTCGGCACCGAGGAACAGAAGGCGTTCTTCCTGCCGAAGATCCTCGCCGGTGAGGTGCACTTCGCGATCGGCTACAGCGAGCCCGACGCGGGTACCGACCTGGCCGCGCTGCGCACGTCGGCGGTCCGCGACGGCGACACCTACGTGGTGAACGGGCAGAAGATGTTCACCACGGGCGGGCACGACGCGGACTACATCTGGCTCGCGGTGCGGACCGATCCGGCGGCGCCGAGGCACAAGGGCATCTCGATCCTCATCGCCGACACCCGCGACCCCGGCTACTCGTGGACCCCGATCATCACCTGCGACGGCGCCCACCACGTCAACGCCACCTACTACTCCGATGTGCGGGTGCCGTCGAACATGCTGGTGGGCAAGGAGAACGAGGGCTGGAAGCTGATCACCACCCAGCTCAACCACGAACGGGTCATGCTGGGCCCGGCCGGGCGCATCGGCGGGCTGTACGACCGGGTGCGGGACTGGGCCGCCGCGCGCGGACTGCTGGAGTGCCCGGACGTGCGCGGCGCACTGGCCGAGACGCTGGCCACCATGCGCGTCAACGAACTGCTCAACTGGCAGGTCGCCGCCGCGCCACCGGGTTCCCCGGTGGACATCGCGGACGCTTCGGCGACCAAGGTGCTGGGGTCCGAGCGCATGCAGCGGGTGGCGCGCCTGCTGGAGGAGGTCCTGGCCCGGCACGGGGACCTGACCGATCCACCGACCGCGGAGCTGGCCGAATGGCTGGACGTGCTGGCCCGCCGCAACCTGGTGCTGACCTTCGGAGGTGGGGTGAACGAGATCCAGCGGGAGCTGATCGCGATGTTCGGGCTCGGACTGCCGAGGGTGCCGCGATGACGATCGAAGAGGAAGCGGCCCGCATCGCCGCGCAGGGGGAGTCCCGGCCGCGCCTGGCCCGGGATCCCGTGAACCAGGCCATGGTCAACAACTGGGTGGAGGCGCTGGGGGACGCCAATCCCGTGTACACCGACCCCGCCTTCGCCGCCGCGTCCGTGCACGGCGAACTGGTCGCGCCCCCGGCGATGGCGCAGGTGTGGACGATGAACGGCCTGCACGGGCACCGGGCCGAGGACGATCCGCTCGGCGCGATGATGGCCGTCCTGGACGAAGCCGGCTACACCTCGGTGGTGGCCACGAACTCCGAGCAGACCTACCACCGGTATCTGCGCCACGGGGAACACGTTTCCACGTCCACGAAACTGGAGGGTGTCGTCGGTCCGAAAAGGACTGCCCTGGGCGAAGGCTGGTTCGTCACCACGAAGACCACCTGGTACGTGGGTGACGAACCCGTCGCGGAGATGCTGTTCCGGGTGCTCAAGTTCGCACCGGAAAAGACACCGAAGGCGGCACGGAAGACGACGCAGGCCACCGAACCGGCCACCCCGGTGCTGCGCCCGGTGATCAGCCGGGACACGGAGTTCTTCTGGGAAGGCACCAGGGCGGGCGAGCTGCGGATCCAGCGGTGGGGCGACACCCTGCGCCATCCGCCCGGGCCCATGCCGCCCGACGGCGACCTCGGCCTCAAGCCCGATTACGTGGTGGCGACTGGCCGCGGCACTGTCTACAGCTTCGTGGTGCACCACAAGCCCGAGGTGCCCGGAAAGAAGCTGCCGTTCGCCATCGCCCTCGTCGAACTCGAAGAGGGGGTGCGGATGCTCGGCGAGGTGATCGGCACCACAGACGTCCACATCGGACAGAAGGTGGAGGCGGTCTTCGTGCGGGTGGACGACGAGCTGACCCTGCCCGCCTGGAAGGTGGTCGAATGATCGGCACGCAACTTCCGCCGCTGACCGTCGAGGTCACCCCGACCTTCGTGATCAGCACCGCGCTGGCCACCCGGGACTTCCAGGACGTGCACCACGACCGGGACGCCGCCATCGCCCGCGGTTCGAAGGACATCTTCGTCAACATCCTCACCGACACCGGCCTGGTCCAGCGGTTCGTCACCGACTGGGCGGGCCCGGAGGCACTCGTGCGGTCCATCAAGATCAGGCTCGGGGTGCCGTGCTACGCCTACGACACACTGGTACTTACCGGTGAGGTGACCGAGCAGCACGGGAACGAGGTCACCGTGGCCGTCACCGGCACCGGAGCGCTCGGGGAACACGTGAAGGGGACCGTGTCGGTTCTTCTCGGGCAGGGGGCGAAATGAGCGGGCTTTCCGGCAAGGCGGCGATCGCCGGCATCGGCGCCACCGAGTTCTCCAAGGACTCCGGCCGCAGCGAACTCCGGCTGGCCGCCGAGGCGGTCCGCCACGCCCTGGCCGACGCCGGGCTGACACCCTCCGATGTGGACGGTCTCGTCTCGTTCACCATGGACGGCAACAGCGAGATCGCGGTGGCCAGGGAACTCGGCATCGAGGAACTGACCTTCTTCAGCCGGATCCACTACGGGGGAGGCGCGGCCGCGGCCACCGTGCAGCAGGCCGCGATGGCGGTGGCCACCGGGGTGGCCGACGTGGTGGTCGCCTACCGGGCGTTCAACGAACGCTCCGGACACCGGTTCGGGCAGGTGTCGGCCGCCGCGGCGCAGCAGGTGAACTCCTCGGGCGTGGACAACAGCTTCCACTACCCCATGGGGCTGGGCACCCCGGCGGCGACGGTGGCCATGGTGGCGCGCCGCTACCTGCACGACTACGGCGCGACCAGCGAGGACTTCGGCCGGATCGCGGTGGTGGACCGCAAGCACGCGGCGACCAACCCGAAGGCCTGGTTCTACGGCAAGCCGATCACTCTCGAGGAGCATCAGGCCTCGCGGTGGATCGCCGAACCCCTGCACCTGCTGGACTGCTGCCAGGAGACCGACGGCGGGGTGGCCCTGGTGATCACCAGCGCGGAGCGGGCGGCCGACCTGCCGCACCCGCCCGCGTTGATCACCGCGGCGGCGCAGGGCAGCGGCCCCGATCAGTACATCATGACCAGCTACTACCGGGACGAGCTCGCCGCGCTGCCGGAGATGGGGGTCGTGGGGCGGCAGCTGTGGTCCCAGTCGGGACTGGGGCCCGCCGACGTGGACGTGGCGGTGCTCTACGACCACTTCACCCCTTACGTGCTGATGCAGCTCGAGGAGCTCGGCTTCTGCGGGCGCGGCGAGGCCAAGGACTTCATCGCCGACGGCAGGCTCGAACTCGACGGCGAGCTGCCGCTCAACCCGCACGGCGGCCAGCTCGGCGAGGCGTACGTGCACGGGATGAACGGCATCGCCGAGGCCGTGCGGCAGGTGCGGGGAAACGCGGTGAACCAGGTCGCCGGGGCGGGCACCGTCCTGGTGACCGCGGGCACCGGTGTCCCCACCAGCGGCCTCGTCCTCACCCGCGCCTGACACCCTGCCACTTCGCGCGGCTGTTAGCCGTGAAGGGTCCCTTCACAGTCGTATCGACCGTGAAGGGAACCTTCACGGCAACCCGTGTCGCTCCGTGTCGGAGACATCACCGGCTATCACCGGTTTGACCTCTAGCCCGGTGCGGGGGCGGCCGGTGACCCTGAGGCATGCAGATTCCGGCCCCGCTCGCGTGGAGCCTGACCGTGCTCTTCGCCCTGTTCGCCCTGCCGAGCCTGTACCGCCTGGTGCGCTCGGACGCCGCCCGTTCCGATCCCGACATCCGGCAGATGGATCTCGCCGAACTCCTCATGGTGGCGGCGATGGTGGCCATGGTCTCGCCGCTGGGCGGGCCGATCCCCGCGGCGGGCTGGCAGGCCGTGCTCGTGCTGATGGCGGGCTGGTTCTTCGTCGCCGTGCTGCGCGGCCGCCGCTGCTGCGCGGTGCACCACCTGGTGTCGGCCGCGGCGATGCTCTACATGATCACCGCCATGCCCGGGCACGAGGCCGCGCACGGGCCGTGGCTGGTGATGTCGGAGATGCCGGGGCGGCTTTCCTGGCCGGTGCTCGCCGTGCTGGCGGTCGCCTACTTCGCCTTCGACGCCGGGCGCTCCGGGGTCACCGCCCTGCGGATGGTGCGGGGAGCGCCCGTCCGCGAGGCCCTGATCGCGCGGCCGGTCTACCGCGCCGCGATGGGCGCGGGCATGACCTACCTGCTGGTCGCCGCCGTCTGACCGGAGGACGGCCGAGGGCTCGCGGCCCCGGTGCTCAGCCTGCGATGGTGAGCACGGTGTCCGAAAGCACCGGGGCCTCGTCGCGGTCGAGGGCGGTCGTGGTGATGAGCAGCCGGTCGCCGTCGCGCCAGACCCGGGTGCGCAGCGTCTCTCCGGGCAGCACGACACCGGCGAACCGGGCCGAGAACCCCTTCACGCGCGTGGTGTCGGCGTCGAGGAAGGCGTCCGTGACCGCCTTCGCGACCACACCGTAGGTGCACAGCCCGTGCAGGATGGGCACGTCGTACCCGGCGCTCCGGGCGAACCCGGGGTCGGCGTGCAGCGGGTTGCGGTCGCCGCACAGCCGGTACAGCAGGGCCTGCTGCGGCAGTGTCGGCGTGTCGAGCACCGCCTCCGGCTCGCGGTCGGGCAGGACGACCTTCTCCGATTCCCCGCGATGCCCGCCGAATCCGCCTTCGCCCCGGGCGAAGATGCTCGACCTTGCTGTCCACAGCGGACCGCCGTCCGGCTCGGTCACGGTGGTCTCGTTGACGATGACCGCGGCCTTGCCCTTGTCCTGCAGATCGACGATGCGCGTGCGCGCGACCGCGTTGCCCTCCACCGGGATCGGCCGGTGCACCGTGACGGCCTGCGTGCCGTGTACCACCTTGGCGAGGTCGATCTCCACGCCGGGGAAGGAGACCGCGGGGGGCTCGAAGGTGCGCAGATCGGCCGCCACGGTCGCGAACGTCGGCAGAACCTGGAGGTCGCGCTCGTAGGCGTAGCGCAGTTCCTTCTCGTCCGTGGGCTTCGCGCCCGCGCCGAGCGCAAGGTGGTACAGCAGGACGTCGGAGGACGTCCAGCCGAAGGTCACCTCGTCGAGTTCGGCGCCGAGGGCACGCTCGGGATCGATGGGCACGGGTCGACTCCTACTCGTAGGTCACGGAGACTTCGTCGGTCAGCGGGAGCGACTGGCAGGCCAGCACGATGCCCTCCGCGATGTCCTCGGAATCCAGGATCTCGTTGTTCAGCATCTTGACCTCGCCCGAGACGATGCGGCAGGCACAGGCGCTGCACTGCCCCTCCCGGCACGAGTACGGCGCGTCCAAACCCTTGTCCAGCAGGAAATCGAGCAGCTTCTGCCGTCGCGGCCAGGTGAAGGAGTGTCGCTCGCCGTCCAGTTCGACGTGCAGGTCGCTCGTCTCGTCCGTGCCGGTCTCCGGTGCCGGGCCGGTGTCGAACGGGTTCCCGCCGAGGGAAACGAACTTCTCCCGGTGGACCCGGCTTCGCGGCACGTCGAGTTCCTTCAGCGCCTGGCGGGCGGCGTCCATGAACGGCGCGGGCCCGCACAGGAAGGCTTCGAAGGCGGCGAAGGGTTTCGCCAGCGCCTTCAGCCGCGCGGCGTCCGGAAGCCCCTGCACGGTCTCCAGCCAGTGGATCAGCACCAGCCGTTCCGGGAATTCGGCGGCCAGTCCGGCCAGCTCCCGGGCGAAGATCACCGAGCGCTCGTTGCGGTTCGCGTAGATCAGCACGACCTGGCCCGTGCCGCGGTGCAGCGCCGTCTTGAGGATCGACATGACCGGCGTGATCCCGCTGCCCGCGGCGAACAGGAGCAGATCCTCGTCGAACGAGGCGGGGGTGAACACCCCCGCCGGGGGCAGGACTTCGAGGGTCGAACCGGCCACGACGTTGTCGCAGACCCAGTTCGACCCGTAGCCGCCTTCGGTCCGCTTGACGGTGACCTTCAGCCGGGAACCCTCGTGCGGTGCACTCGACAGCGAATAGCAGCGCGCGGCGGACCCGACCCGGAGGGTGAGGAACTGCCCCGGCCGGTACCGGAACGCCTCGACCTGCTCCGGGCCGAGTTCGAACACCACGGAGCGCGCGTCCGCGGTCTCCGCGATCACCTCGGCCACGGTCAGGGTGTGCGCCTCAGCCATCCAGCACTCCGAACGCCCCTCCTCGCACCGACTCCGCGATGCTTTCCTTCAACCGCTCACACGTGTCCAGCAGCGCGGTGTTCCCGCCGGCGGCGACCCGCTCGGCGAACACCGGGCAACTGCTCGCCGCGTCCGTCGTCCACTGGATGCTGGTGTGCTTCCAGCTGTTCTTCTTCACCAGCACCCGGGTGCCGCAGGTCGCGCAGGTGTGCGGCCGCATCCCCCCGGAGAGGAACTCGGCACGCTCGCCGGTCGGCGCCCCCACGGTCATACCCCCGCCTGCTGCCGCGCGAGGTTCTCCGCGACCTCCTTGGCCCAGGCTTCGTTGGCCTTCGTGGTGTCCACTTCGAACTCGAAGCGGCGCGTCATGTCCTCGGTGACGTCCGCGGCGTCCACATAGAACTGTTCGTACCACCGGCGGAGCTGGTAGACGGGCCCGTCCTCCTCGCACAGCAGCGGGTTGTCGATCCGGGTCTTGTTCTTCCAGATCTCGACGTCCTGCAGGAAGCCGACGCCGAAGCTTTTGGCGATCTTCCCGGCGATCTTGTCGGCCTGCTCGTCGGAGACGCCGGGGAGCTTCGACACGCTGACTCCCCACTGCAGCACGAACGAGGTCGGGGTGACCGGGTAGTGGCAGTTGACGAGCACGTTGTCGAACTCGAAGCCCTTGTAGTTGTTGTGCAGGTAGTTGATCATGTAGGAGGGGCC
Source organism: Amycolatopsis cynarae (assembly GCF_026802195.1). Taxonomy (NCBI): domain Bacteria; kingdom Bacillati; phylum Actinomycetota; class Actinomycetes; order Pseudonocardiales; family Pseudonocardiaceae; genus Amycolatopsis; species Amycolatopsis cynarae. Next base: position 1,476,921 of record NZ_CP113836.1, read on the forward strand.
GTAGTAGGAGGCCTCCGAGCGCAGCACGTTGTCCTCGCCGGCGTAGTTGCCCGCCGATCCGACATCCGGGCGGCCCTTGGTGTTGAGGTACTGCGTCGCCACATGGCCTTCGAAGACGTTCTTGAAGTACGTCGGGTAGGCGTAGTGGATGTAGAAGAAGTGCGCCATGTCGACGACGTTGTCCACGATCTCCCGGCAGTTGGCGCCCTCGATGAGGATCGAGTCCCAGGTCCAGTTGCTCCACCCGCCGCTCATCACGCCCTCGATGCGGGGAATCGCCACCTCCGGCGGCGGCGGATTGCCCTCCGGGTCGTGCCAGACGAACAGCTGCTTGTTCTCCTCCATCGTGAGCCACGAGCGGGTGCGGGCCCGCAGCGGGACGCGCTTGGCGTAGGGAATCGAGACGCACTTGCCGCTGCCGCTCCAGCGCCAGTCGTGGAACGGGCAGGCCACCTCGTTGCCCTTGACGGTGCCCTGGCTGAGATCGCCGCCCATGTGCCTGCAGTAGGCGTCGAGCACGTTGAGCCTGCCGTCCTGGCTCTGGAACACCACGAGTTTCGTGCCGAAGGCGTTGATGGCGTGCGGCTTGCCGTCCTTGAACGAGTCGGCCAGGCCGAGGCAGTGCCAGCCGCGCGCGAACCGCTGCGGGGGAGCGCCCGCGTCGATGGTGCGAACCTCTGTCATCGTTGACCTCCCTGGGGATGCCCCTCATTGTCCTTGCCCGCGGCCAGGTGTTCGGCGGCGAGGTAGCCGAAGACCATGGCGGGGCCGATCGTCGCGCCGGGACCGGCGTAGGTGTGGCCCATCACGGCGGCGCTGGTGTTCCCGGCCGCGTACAGTCCTTCGATCACCGAGCCGTCCTCCCGCAGCACCCGGGCGTGGGCGTCGGTGCGCAGCCCGCCCTTGGTGCCCAGGTCACCCGGCACGATCTTGATCGCGTAGTACGGCGCGGTCTCGAGTGCGCCCAGGCTCGGATTGGGCTTGTTGCGCGGGTCGCCGTAGTAGTGGTCGTAGGCGCTCTTTCCGCGCTCGAAGTCCTCGTCGGCACCGGCGCGGGCAAAGCCGTTGAACCGCTCCACCGTCTCGGTGAGCGCGTCCGCGGGGACGCCCATCCGTTCGGCGAGACCGGCCACCGTGCCCGATTTGACCGCGATACCCGCCTTGAACCAGCGGCCCGGCATCTTCTGGCGCGGCCCGATCCCGGTGAACATGTAGCGGTTGCGGTAGCGCTGGTCGAACACCAGCCAGGTCGGGATGTGCCTGCCCGGGCCCTCGCCCGGTCCGTACATCGCGTGCACCGCCTCCACGTACGGCGCGGATTCGTTGACGAACCGCTTACCGCGCATGTCGACCATCAGGCTGCCGGGACGCGACCGCTCGGCGAGGGCGAACCAGGGGCCGCCGGGGAGCGGGAGCGAGGGGCCCCACCAGGCGTCGTCCATGAGTGCCACCGCCGCGCCGAGCTTGAGTCCGGCGTTGATCCCGTCGCCGGTGTTGGCCTTCGCGCCCACGGTCCATTCGGTGCCGATCGGCTGGCGCTGGTACTTCGCGCGCATCTCCTCGTTGTGTTCGAAGCCGCCGGACGCGAGGATCACGCCGCGCCGGGCCCGCAGCTGCGTGGTTTCGCCGTCGCGCTCGACGACGACGCCGGTCACCCGGTCCTGTTCGGTGACCAGGTCGAGCACGGGGGTGTTCAGCCAGACGCCGACGCCGGCGTCGGCCAGGCCGACCCGGAGTCCGGCGGCCAGCGCCTGGCCCATGGACAGCAGGTGGCGGCCTCGCAGCCGGCCCGCCAGCCAGCGGGCGCCGAGGCTGAGCAGGGTGAGCGTGCCCTTCGGGTGCCGGGCGATGAGGCTCAGCCAGCGGTAGTCGGCCTGTGTGAGCGGCACCCCGAGCGGGGGAGCGCTGTAGGGCGGCTCCAGGTTGGCGAGTTCTTCGCCCAGCAGGCCGGCGTTGAAGGCCTTCGGTTCGACCGAGCGGCCGCCGGCGCGGCCACCGGGTGCCTCCGGGTGGTAGTCGGAGTAGTCGCGCACCCATTGGAACCGCAGCGGCGTGTGCCGGTGGACGAAGGAGACCACCTCCGGGCCGCGATCGAGGAAGGTGTTGCGGAGCTCGGCGGGGACGACGTCGCCGACGATCGCCTCCAGATAGCGGCGCGCCTCCTCCGGTGGGTCGACGATGCCCGCGGCCTTCAGCGCCTCGTTGCCCGGGATCCAGACGCCGCCCCCGGAACGCGCGGTGGAGCCGCCGAACTTCCCGGCCTTCTCCAGGACGAGGACGGCCAGACCCTGGTGGGCGGCGTGGAGTGCGGCCGTCATCCCGGCGGCACCGCTGCCCGCCACGATGACGTCGTACTCGCCTACCGGTCCTGCACTCATGCCACCTCCGGGTGAAACGTGTTACAGAAAGTTCGGCTTCTGGTCGTAGCCTTGGTGGTAACCATAGACGAGAACATGTTCCAGTTCTAGGGTTGGCCAAGCGGACAGGGCCGCGGTCGTCTCCGTTCGTGGCCTCCGCGACAGGGAATCTGTTCTAGGCCCTGGTCTGGCGTCCTGTCGCCGGCCGAAGACGTGTTCTCCGGTCCGGCGCCGTTGATTGGGTGGTGAAGCGCACACGTGGTGATGACAAAAACGAGAACGTGTTCTACTCTTGGTGCAGAGAGTGCAGGTCTGAGTAGGACGGGGCATCGCCGATGAGTGAGCAGGACGCGCGTGGGGTGATCGCCGGAGTCTCCGAGCTGTTGCCCGTCCTCCGGGAACGGGCGCAGGAAACCGAAGACGCCCGGCGGATTCCGGACGAGTCGATCAAGTCTTTGCAGGAGACGGGCTTCTTCAAGCTGCTGCAGCCGAAGATCTACGGCGGCTACGAGGCCGATCCCGTCACCTTCTACACCGCGGTCAAGATGATCGCCGGTGCGTGCGGATCCACCGGATGGGTCGCCTCGATCCTGGGGGTCCACCCCTGGCATCTGGGGCTGTTCGAGGCCCAGGCGCAGGAAGACGTGTGGGGTGAGAACGTGGACACCCGCATCTCGTCCTCCTACGCCCCGATGGGCAAGGCGACCGTGGTCGACGGCGGGTACCGGCTCTCCGGCCGGTGGAGCTTCTCCTCCGGATGCGACCACGCCACCTGGGTGATGCTGGGCGCTCCCGCCTTCGCCGACGGCAAGCCGGTGGACTTCTGCACCTACCTGGTGCCCATAGCGGACTACACCATCGTCGACGTCTGGGACACCGTGGGCCTGCGAGGGACCGGCAGCAACGACATCGTGGTCGAGGACGTGTTCGTGCCCGGGCACCGGGCGCTGAGCTTCATGGCCACCTCCAAGTGCAAGACACCGGGCCAGGAGGTCAACCCGGGGCCGCTGTACAAGCTTCCCTACGGGTCCGTGCATCCCTCCACCATCACCGCACCCATCATCGGGATGGCACAGGGCGCCTACGACGCCCATATCGAGCACCAGCGGACGCGGGTGCGTGCCGCCTACGCGGGGGAGCAGGCCAAGGAGGACCCGTTCGCCAAGGTCCGCGTCGCCGAGGCGGCGAGTGAGATCGACGCCGCGTGGCTGCAGCTCACCCGCAACATCGACGAGCTCTACCAGTTGGCCTGCCGCGGTGAGAAGTTGCCGTTTTCGACGCGGCTTCGGGTGCGGCGGGACCAGGTGCGCGGCACCGAGCGGGCGATCGCGGCGATCGACCGGCTCTTCGAAAACTCCGGCGGTCGCGCGCTGAAGATGGGCACCCCGATCCAGCGGTTCTGGCGGGACGCCCACGCGGGCCGGGTGCACGCGGCGAACGACCCCGAGCGTGCTTACACGATGTTCGGTACCGGCGAATTCGGTTTGCCGGTGGAAAACGCGATGGTGTGAGATGACCGAAGGCAAGTACGTCGAGGTACGCGAGGGACTGCGGCTGCACTACCACGAGGCCGGTGCCGAGCACGAGGAAACACTGATCCTGCTGCACGGCGGCGGGCCGGGCGCCTCCGCCTGGAGCAACTTCGCCCGCAACATCCCGGTGTTCGCGAAGTCCTACCGTGTGATCGCGGTCGACCAGCCGGGCTTCGGCCGTTCCGACAAGCCGACCGAGCATCCGCAGTACTTCACCCACAGCTCGCAGGCCGTGATCGGGCTGATGGACGAACTCGGCATCGAGAAGGCCCACCTGGTGGGCAACTCGCTCGGCGGCGGGACGGCGGTCCGCCTCGCGCTCGACCACCCGCGACGGGCCGGCCGCCTGGTCCTGATGGGCCCGGGAGGGTTGAGTGTCAACGTGTTCGCGCCCGACCCCACCGAGGGGGTGAAGAACCTCGGTCGCTTCGCCGCTCCGCCGGGCCCCAGCAAGGAAAAGCTCGAAGCCTTCCTGCGGGTGATGGTGCACGACCAGTCCCTGATCACCGAGGAACTGGTGGCGGAACGGTTCGAGGCGGCGAGTACCCCCGAGTCGCTGGCGGCGATGCGGGCGATGGGCGCGTCCTTCATGCGCCCCGACAGCTACGAGCAGGGCATGCTGTGGCGCGATGCGCACCGCCTGCGGCAGCGGGTGCTGCTCGTCTGGGGCCGTGAGGACCGGGTGAACCCGCTTGACGGCGCGCTGCTGGCGTTGAAGATGATCCCGCGTGCCCAGCTGCACGTCTTCGGCGGTTGCGGGCACTGGGCGCAACTGGAGAAGTTCGACGAGTTCAACCGGTTGACCCTGGACTTCCTGGGAGGCTCGTGATGGGAATCCGATCGCTCGGCTATCTCCGCATCGAGGCCACGGACATGGCGAAGTGGCGCGAGTACGGTCTCAAGGTCCTCGGCATGGTGGAGGGCAAGGGCACCGATCCGGAAGCGCTCTACCTGCGCATGGACGACTTTCCGGCCCGCCTGGTGATTTCACCGGGCGAATCGGACCGGCTGGTGGTGGCCGGCTGGGAGGTCGCCAACGCCGCCGAACTGGCCGAGGTGCGGTCGAGCCTCGACGCGCACGAGGTGCCCTACAAGGAGGGCACGCCGGAGCAGCTCGCGGACCGGCGGGTCTGCGAGCTGATCACCTTCGAAGACCCCTCCGGCAACACCCTCGAGGTCTTCCACGGTGCGGCCCTGGAGCACCGCCGGGTGGTGAGCCCGTACGGGCACCGGTTCGTCACCGGGGAGCAGGGGCTCGGCCATGTGGTGCTGTCCACCCATGATGACGAAGCCGCCTTGCGCTTCTACCGGGACGTACTCGGCTTCCGGCTTCGCGACTCGATGCGGCTGCCCCCGCAGATGGTCGGGCGGCCCGCCGACGGCGCCCCGGCCTGGCTGCGGTTCTTCGGCTGCAACCCACGCCACCACAGCCTGGCCTTCCTGCCCATGCCGACGCCGAGCGGGATCGTCCACCTGATGGTCGAGGTGGAGAACACCGACGACGTGGGCCTGTGCCTGGACCGGGCGAAGCGCCGGAACGTGCCGATGTCGGCCACTCTGGGCCGGCACGTCAACGATCTGATGTTGTCGTTCTACATGAAGACTCCCGGCGGGTTCGATGTCGAATTCGGCTGTGAGGGACGTCAGGTCGACGACGAGGTCTGGATCGCGCGCGAGAGCACGGCGGTCAGCCTCTGGGGCCACGACTTCAGTGTGGGCGCACGGTGACTACCGGGGTGACCGAGATCGATCCGGCCCGGTTCCGTGCGGTTTTGGGTCATTTCTGCACGGGCGTGACCGTGGTGACGGCGCACGACGGGGTGGAACCGGTCGGCTTCGCCTGCCAGTCCTTCGCGGCCCTGTCCCTCGACCCCCCGCTGATCCTGTTCTGCCCCGGCAAGAACTCCCGGACCTGGCCGGTGGTCGAGCGCACCGGCCGGTTCGCGGTGAACGTGCTCGGCGAGCAGCAGCGCGAGGTGAGTGCGATCTTCGGTTCGCGTGGTGCGGACAAGTTCGGCGCGGTCGAGTGGGCCCCGGCCCCATCGGGTGCCCCTGTCCTGGCGGGCGCTCTCACCTGGATGGACTGCACGCTCGACGCGGTGCACGAGGCCGGTGACCACTATGTCGTGGTGGGCCGGGTGACCACGCTCGGCGAGCCGACGGGCGGACGGCCGTTGTTGTTCTACCGCGGTCACTACACCGGAACCGAACCCTTGCGACCCGAGTTCGGCGACCTGCTCACCTGGCCCGGTCCCGACGACTGGCTCTGAATCGCCGTCGTCCGGTGCCCGGCCCCGGCCCGGTCCGCGGCGATCGGGCCGGGACCGGGGCTACCGGGTCTGCCCGGACGGCAGGTCGCCCACCTCCGGGGTCTCGCCGGGGAAGTAGCTGCCGATGATCTCCCGCCGGCTGCGGCGGCCGAGTTCCTCCAGACGGCGGCGCCCGCCTTCGGTCCGGCCGAGCACCCGGTACCGCCAGGTGTCGAGCGGCAGCAGGTAGGCCAGTGCCCACGGCGGCCACCGGCAGGCCCAGTTCGCGCATCGCGGCGGGACCGTGAAAGGCGGTCAGCATGCTGAGCATGCGCTCCTGTTCCCACCGGGCGCGCAGCCCGGACAACGCGGCGGGCACGCCGGGGTAGCGCCGGTCGGACGGCGATTCTGGACAACGTCGTGGACCGGTACTGGGAGCAGGTCGCCGATCGCGTGGTGGCCTCGCTCGGCGACCGGCTCGGCGAGATCGGCCCGGCGCGCATCCGTGACGTGGTGGACGCGCTCGTCGCGGCACTGGAAGCCGACCGCGCACTGCTGCGGGTCATCCACGAGGAACTGCCCCCTCGCAGGCTGCGGCACCAGCGCCGGGCGCTGGAGCAGCGAGTACGGGAGCTGGCGACCGCGGCGATGGCCGTCCAGGTTCCCGAGCACGAGCGGCCGGGCGTGGCGGTCAAGGCGTGGGTGGTCGTGTTGGCGATCGAGAATCTCACCATGCGCTGGGTGCTCGACGAGCCGGACCTCGAGCGCGACCGGCTGCTCGACGAGGTCACCGCGATGATCGCCGGTTACCTCCCGGTCTCGGCCGTCTGAAACCGTGGTACCACTGTCCGGTTCTGATCAAATTGGGGGTTTTACACTGGCGGGGCGTCGGGGCGGGAACAAGCGGAGGTGGTCAGGATGGGCAGGGTGGCCTTTTCCTTCGCCGTGCCGCCCGAGCAGCGCGGGCTGGTCGAGGCGCTGCTGGCACGGCTGTCCGAACTGGCCGGCCGGCTCACCGACCGGCTCGTCGCCGAGGACCTCCACTACCGCCGGGTGGCGCTCGACCGCCGCGCCGAGCTGTGCAAGGTGTGCGAGGTCAACCTGGACCGTGCCCTGCGGGCCGTGCTGGACGGCGAGGAGCTCGCGGTCGACGCCGCGCAGGAGACCGGGCGGGTGCAGGCCCGCCTGGGCATCCCGCTCGCCTCGGTGCTGCGGTCGTTCCGGATCGCGGGGGCGTTCGTCTTCGAGGCCCTGCTGGAACAGGCGGGTTCGGCCTGGATGGAGACGGTTCCGCTCCCGGCAACCCGCCGTCCCCCCGGCGGTGCCGTGCGGGTCGCCCGGGTTCCGTTACGGCGCACCCGGGCGCAGGCGAGAGGCAAGGGTCTGCCCGGCGAACGGCCGAGACGTCGATCGTGACGAGCGTGAACCCGCGTACTGACTGCCCGTGGCGAGATTCGAAGATTCCACTGTGCTCATGGCGGAGAAAGCTAGCGGCCGCGATCCGGAACCGTAAATACGTAATTCGGTAGATGTCGCGCGAACCCGTGTTCGATTACCGTGGTTCGCGGCAGGTGGGAGACAACACCCGGCACGCACTCGCCATGACGGCCGTCGATGTCGTACCGAGCGGAAGGAGTGCGGAATGGGCGAACAACCACGTCCGGGTCGTCCTTGGACAGGCCACCCCATCAGGCGAGCGGCGCGCTCGCCGGGGGCTGTCCGGGGACGGTGGCCAACGGTGCACGGGGCGGTCGGCGGACAGCCGATCCTGCCCTTGAAGAGCTGCGATGCGGTCGGATCCGCCGCCGTCGCGTCCTGAAGACGAGCACGCGTGGCCCGGCGCGTTCTCGGGAAACCTGCTCCATCGGGTCCGGCAGGACAACGTGTCTCGTCTGCGCGCGCGAGGCCGTTTCTTCGGACTGGCCGAGTGCGGGGCGGCCTGCGTGCCGGCCGCTCCGCACCCGGGCCGCGCCCGATGTCCGATCTGCTGGCCCTGGCCGGAATCGGAGCAGGACTGATGCGGGGCCCGGCGGGTGCTGCGGCGAGCCGAGCGCCGAGGCACCTGCCCGGAACCCCCGAGCTAATCAAGAGTGGGGACGACCCTGGGAAGGTGGTGATGCGGCTGCCCGAAGAGCTGGCCGGCGCCATGCGCGCGTTTGAAGAATCGATGGGCCTCGTGCTCCCAGGTGATCGCGATCCCGCCGTGGAGTTGGATCATCTCCGCGGCGACCCGGGAGAACACCTCGGAGCAGTAGGTCTTGGCGACCGCAGCCAGATGCGCGACGTCCGCGTCCGGCTCGGTCACCGCATAGGCGGCGGACCGTGCCGTCTCCACCAGGACGTACAGGTCCGCCATCCGGTGCTTGAGCGCCTGGAAACCGCCGATGGGACGGCCGAACTGCTCCCGCTGCCGCGAGTAGGCGACCGTGATGTCCAGTGCCCGTGCGGCCGCCCCCACCTGCTCGGCGGCTAGGACGGCACAGGCCGTGTCCCGGAGGCGGTGCAGCGCCGGACGGAAATCACCGGTGCCGACCCGGGTGGCCTCGGCGCCGGTGACTTCGATCTCGGCCAGGCGGCGGGACTCGTCCATCGTGGGCGTGTGGACGCGCCGCGCCTGGGCGGGATCGACTTCGAACAGGCCCAGCTCGCCGTCGGTCTCGGCGACCACCAGCAGCACCTCGGCGAGGTCTCCCTCGAGGACGTAATGCGCGTGACCGTCCACAAGGGAGCCTCGGGCGGAGAAGGCGGCGCGGACGGGATCCCAGCTGCCGTCTTCGGTCGTCCACCCCAGTGCTGCGAGGGTCCCTTCGGCGAGCCTGGGCAGCAGCCGTTTCGCCGCCTCCTCGTCCGCCGTTTCGAGGATCGCGTGCGTAGCCAGCACAGCGGAGCCGAGGAACGGGGCCGGGCTCAGCACCCGGCCCAGTTCCTCGGCGACGATCTGAACCTCGCGCAGGCCCGCGCCCAGGCCGCCGTGGCGTTCCGGCACGGCCAGCGCGGCCACGCCCACCTGCGCGCAGAGCACCGGCCAGGGATCCGGGTGCCGGTCCAGGACATTCCGGACGGTGTCCCGGAGGGCGAGTTGCTCGTCGGTGAAGGTCATACCAGGGCTCCCAGAACGCGCGACCGATGGAAAGCCTGGGTGCCCCAGGCGCCGACCAGCGCCCGCACCTTGGTCAGCCAGAGGCCGAGGGCGTGTTCGGAGGTGTAGCCGATCGCGCCGTGGACCTGCAGGCCCGTGCGCGCCGCAAGGTAGGCGGCGTCGGCGGCCGCCACCTTGGCGGCGGACACGTCGCGGGACCGGGTGGCGGTGCGCTCGGCGACCGCCGCGCCATACAGCAGTGGGCGGGCCAGTTCCAGCTTCGTCGCCACGTCCGCGAGCAGGTGCTTGATCGCCTGGTACTGCCCGATCGCCCGGCCGTACTGGTGTCGCTGTCCGGCATAGGCGACGCTCGTGTCGAGCAGCCACTGCCCGGCACCGAGCAGTTGGGCCGCGGTGGCGAGCACGCCCAGGTCGAAGGCGCGGGCCGGATCGTGCGCGACCCCGATCTGGTCGCCGGGCTTCACCTCGAACAGACGGCGTGCGACATCCACACCGGGCAGGCGGCGGCCGCGGGAGAACACGGCCACCTCGTCGTCCCGGACGAACACGCGGAGATGCGCCATATCGGCATCGAGGGCGTAGGGCACTTCGGGGGGTGCGGCCACCGAGGCGATCGTCTCACCCGCGGCGGTTCCGGCCAGGACCTCGTCCTCGAGCAGGGCGGGGAGGACCGCCGCCGTGTCCACCCACGGACCGGGCACACCGTGGTAGCCGAGACGCTCGAACGCGACCACGAGGTCGACGGCGGTCGCGCCCAGCCCGTCGAACCGTTCGGGAACGGTCAGCGCGGTCACGCCGAGCTCGGCCAGATCGCGCCACACCTTCAGCCCCGGTTCGTGCTCCCCGGCGGCCCAGGTGCGGATCACCGAGGGAGTGTCCACACCGGACAGTAGCTGGTCCATGCTGGCGGCGAAGTCGTGTTGTTCCTGGGACAGGGCGAATCTCATCGGTCCCCCCTCGGCAGGCCGAGCAGTCGCTCCGCGACCGTGTTGCGCTGGATCTGGTCCGTGCCGCCGTAGATGGGACCGGCGAGGGAGAACAGCCACCCGTCCAGCCAGTCCTCGCGTACCTCGGCCTCCGGGCCGAGCAGGTCCAGTGCCGTCTCGTGCAGTGCGACGTCCAGATGCGACCAGAACAGCTTGTTCACACTGGACTCCGGTCCGAGCTCGCCGCCTTCGGCGAGCCTGGTGACGGTGCCGAAGGTGTAGAGCTGATAGGCGCGGGCGCCGATCCAGGCGTCGGCCACGCGCTCACCCAGAGCGGCGGGGCCGCCCTGGCTGCCCCACAGGGCCACCAGGCGGTCGGCGGCGGCAAGGAAGCGGCCGGGGCTCCGCAGCGACAGTCCACGCTCGTTGTTCGCCGTGGTCATCGCGACACGCCAGCCCTCCCCGGGTTCGCCGATGACATCGGCGTCGGGGACGAACACCTCGTCGAGGAAGATTTCGGCGAAACCGGGTTCACCGTCCAACTGCCGGATCGGGCGCACCTGCACACCCGGCGCGCGCAGGTCGACCATGAAGTAGGTCAGCCCCTTGTGCCGCTTGCTTTCCGGATCGCTGCGGAACAACCCGAACGCACGGTCGGCGAAGGCGGCGCGGGAACTCCAGGTCTTCTGCCCCGACAGCAGCCAGCCGCCCTCGGCGCGCACCGCCGTGCTCCGCAGCGCGGCGATGTCGCTGCCCGCTTCCGGTTCCGACCAGGCCTGGGCCCAGATTTCCTCGCCTCGGGCCATCTTGGGCAGCACGCGGTGCCGCTGCTCGTCGGTTCCGTGGGAAAACAGGGTGGGCGCGAGCATGAAGATGCCGTTCTGGCTCACCCGGCCGGGCGCCCCGGCCCGGTAGTACTCCTCTTCGAAGACGACCCATTCCAGCAGGCTCGCGTCACGCCCGCCGAACTCGGCAGGCCACGAGACCACCGACCAGCGTGCCTCGGCGAGTTCGGCCTCCCAGGCACGGTGCTGTTCGAAGCCCTCGGCCGTGTCGAAGGACGCCAGCGGTTCCTTGGGGACGTTGGCGGCGAGCCATGCGCGGGCCTCGTCCCGGAAGGCGAGCGTCCGCTCGTCGAGATCGAGATCCATCTCAGGAGGTCCTGTTCGCGTCGCGCATCGACCGGGCATCCTGACCGGCGAGTGAGTCGCCCCCGACTTCGGCGTTGTGGGCGTGGGCGAGGTGGTGCAGGCCGAACACCGAGTCCATGCCCGTGCGCAGTCCCATCAGATCCTCCGCCTGGTTGACCGCCTTCTTGGTCAGCGCGAGGCCGAAGGCGGGCATCTCGGCGATCTTCTCGGCCAGGGCGAAGGTCTCCGCTTCCAGATCGGCGCGGGGCACCACCCGGTTGAGCATTCCCCACTCCTTGGCCTGCTGGGCGCTGAACCGCTGACCGGTGAACAACACTTCCTTCGCGGCCCGGGGCCCGAGCACCCACGGGTGGGCGAAGTACTCCACCCCCGGAATCCCCATGCGGACCACGGGATCGGCGAAGAAGGCGTCGTCCGAGGCGACGATGAGATCGCAGACCCAGGCCAGCATCAGCGCACCCGCGATACAGGCACCCTGCACACTGGCGATGGTCGGTTTCGGGATTTCCCGCCACCGGCGGCACATGCCGAGGTAGACCTCGGACTCGCGCGCGAAACGCTGGTCCGCACCCTCCTTGCCGACGTGGTCCCACCAGAGGACGGCCTTGCGCTCGAACGAAACGTCGACGTCGCGGCCGGGGGTGCCGATGTCGTGCCCGGCGGAAAAGTGCTTGCCTTCCCCGGCCAGCACGATCACCTTCACCGCGGGATCGTCCACGGCCCGGGTGAACGCGGCGTCGAGGGCGTAGGTCATCGCCGAGTTCTGCGCATTGCGGTACTCGGGCCGGTTCATCGTCACCACGGCGACCGGACCGCGCCGCTCGTAACGGACGACTTCGCTCATCAGGTCTCCCTCAACACTCGTTTGAGCACCTTCCCGGCGGCGTTGCGGGGCAGTTGCTCCCGGAACTCCACGTGCCTTGGCACCTTGTAGTTCGCCAGGTTTCGCTTGCAGTACGCGATGATGTCCTCTGTGGACAAAGCGGATCCTGCCTGTCGCACCACGAAGACCTTGCCCACCTCGCCGAGCCGGGGGTCGGGCACTCCGACGACGGCCGACTCGGCCACGCCGGGCAGTCGGGCGAGTGACTGCTCGACCTCGGCGGGGTAGACGTTGAAACCCCCGCAGATGTACATGTCCTTGATGCGGTCGGTGATGGTGAGGTAGCCGCGTTCGTCGAGGCGCCCCACGTCGCCGGTGTGCAGCCAGCCTTCGCTGTCCACCGCCTCGGCGGTGGCTTCCGGGTCGTCGAGATAGCCGAGCATCACGTTCGGTCCGCGCAGCAGGATCTCGCCGTTGTCCGGATCGACGCGCACTTCCATCGCGGCGGCGGCGCGCCCCGCCGTGCGGGCGACGGTTTCGTCGTCGTCTTCTTGGCGGCACATCGTGGCCACCACCGCTTCCGAAAGCCCATAGGCGGTGAGCACGGTGTCGAAGCTGAGTTCGGACTGCATGCGCTCGACCAGCGCCACGGGAACGGTGGCGGCCCCGGTCACCGCGAGCCGCAGGCTCGACAGGTCGTGATCCGGGCGCGCCGGGGAATCCAGCAGCATCTGGTAGATCGTCGGCGCGCCGGGCAGCACGGTGATGTGCTCCTCCGTGATCAGGCGCAGGGTCTGCTCCACGTCGAAGGTGAGCTGGGGAACGAGAGTGGCGCCTCGCAGCAGCGCGGCGAGGATTCCCGCCTTGTAACCGAAACTGTGGAAGAACGGGTTGATGACCAGATAGCGGTCGGAGGACTCCAGACGCCCGCACTCCGCCCACGAGGCGGCGACTCCGAGGGCCTGCCGGTGCGCGCTCATGGCGCCCTTGCTGCGTCCCGTGGTGCCCGAGGTGAACAGGATGTCGCTGACGTCGTCCGGCCGCACCGCGGCCGCCCGCGCGTCCACCGAGGCCGTGTCGCCGCCCCAGTCGACGCTTCCTGCCACGGGCACGGTCAGCACGGTTCCCGGCAGTTTGGTCCCGGCTTCCTTCAACTGGGCGAGCCGGTCGGTACCGAGGAAGTTTTCCACGATCACCAGTGCCCGCGTATCCGTGCGCTCGATGAGTTCGCGCATTTCCGGTCCGGTGAACCGGGTGCTTATCGGCACCAGGGTCGCGCCCGCGTGCAGTGCGCCGAGCGCGGCCACGATCCAGTGGTGACTGTTGGGGGCGCAGATCGCGATGCGGTCGCCCGGCTGGATTCCTTCGGACAGGAACAGGCCCGCGCAGCGGCGGATCCGTTCGTACAACTGTGCATAGGTCAGCCGCACCGGACCGTCGACGACGGCTTCGTGGTCGCCGAACCGTTCCGCCGCCCGGACGACCGCGGCCGGGATGGTTTCCATGACGAACTCCCTAGCAAGTGCTTGGTAGGGTACCCTACGCAGGTGTCGCGGATTTGAACAGACCCGCGGCCGCCGAAGGAGGAGAGGCCGTGTCCGATTTCCGGGAACGCGTGCGAACCTGGCTCGAGGAGAACCTCAGTGGCGAGTTCGCCGGCCTGCGCGGGCTCGGCGGGCCCGGCCGGGAGCACGAAGCCTTCGAGGAGCGCGTCGCCTGGGAACGGCACCTGGCCGCGGCGGGCTGGAACTGCCTGGGCTGGCCGGTGGAGCACGGTGGTGCCGGTGCCACCCTGGAAGAGCAGGTCGTCTTCCACGAGGAGTACGCGCGTTCCGGGGCGCCGGCGAAGGTCAGCCACCTCGGGCAGGAACTGCTCGGGCCGACCCTGATCGCGTTCGGCTCACCGGAGCAGCAGCGCCGGTTCCTGCCGAAGATCGTGGCGGTCGAGGAACTGTGGTGCCAGGGCTATTCCGAGCCCGGTGCCGGTTCCGACCTGGCGGCGGTGTCCACCAGCGCCCGGCTCGACGGCGACGAGTGGGTGATCACCGGGCAGAAGATCTGGACCTCGCTGGCCCACGTCGCCGACTGGTGCTTCGTACTGGCCCGCACCGAACCGGGCTCGCGGCGGCATCACGGCCTGTCGTACCTGCTGGTTCCGCTGCGCCAGCCCGGTGTCGAGGTGCGTCCGATCCAGCAGTTGACCGGAACCAGCGAATTCAACGAAGTGTTCTTCGACGGCGCGCGGACCGCGAAGGATCTGGTGGTGGGCGAACCGGGTGAGGGCTGGCGGGTCGCCATGGGCACGCTCGCCTTCGAACGCGGGGTGGCCACGCTGGGCCAGCAGGTGGGTTTCCGGCGCGAGCTCACCGAGCTGACCCGGCTCGCCGAGGTGAACGGGGCGGCGAAGGAACCGGTGATCGCCGAACGGCTGGCCCGGGCGTGGATGGGGCTGTCGGTGATGCGCTCCCACGCGCTGCGCACGCTCGGCTCATCGGCCCCCGGGGTGGCGGAGGTGTCCAAACTGGTCTGGGCGAACTGGCATCGTGAGCTGGGTGAGCTGGCGATGGCCGTCCGGGGGCCTCGTTCGATGCTCGGCGCGGGCGCCGATCTCGACTCCTGGCAGCGCCTCTACCTGTTCAGCAGGGCCGACACGATCTACGGCGGCTCCAATGAGATCCAGCGCAACATCATCGCCGAGCGTGTGCTCGGGCTACCTCGGGAGGCTCGACCTTGATCCCCATTCCCCAGTACCCCAAGGGCGCAGACCTGTTGCGGGACAAGGTGGTCGTGGTGACCGCCGCGGCCGGCACGGGGATCGGTTCGGCGGTCGCCCGGCGCAGCCTGGAGGAGGGCGCCCGGGTGGTGCTCAGCGACTGGCACGAACGCCGCCTCGGGGAAAAGGCCGAGGAGCTGACCGGGCTCGGCGAGGTGCACTCGATTCCCTGCGACGTCACCAAGGAGGAGCAGATCGGTGCGCTGATCGACGGTGCCAGGCAGCGGTTCGGCCGGATCGATGTGCTGATCAACAATGCCGGTCTGGGCGGCAGCAGGTCCATAGTGGACATGACCGACGAGGAATGGTCCCGGGTACTGGACGTCACGCTCAACGGCACGTTCCGCGCCACTCGGGCGGCGGTGCGCGCGTTCCTCGCGCAGGGCGGCGGCGGCGCCATCGTGAACAACGCTTCCGTGATCGGCTGGCGCGCCCAGGCCGAGCAGGCGCATTACGCGGCGGCGAAGGCCGGCGTGATGGCGCTGACCCGCTGCGCCGCGGTGGACGTGGCCCCGCACGGCATCCGGGTCAACGCGGTGGCGCCGAGCCTGGCGATGCACCCGTTCCTGGCCAAGGTCACCACCGAGGAACTGCTCGAAGAGCTCACCGCGCGGGAGGTGTCGGGCCGGGCCGCCGAGCCCTGGGAGGTGGCGAACGTGATGGTGTTCCTCGCCAGCGACTACGCCTCCTACCTCACCGGCGAGGTCGTCTCCGTGAGCAGCCAGCATGCTTAACCAGCAGGGCTCGGGACGGCGGGCGGAGCTGCTGGGCATGGCGGCGAAGCTGTTCGCCGAGCGCGGGTACGTGTCCACGACGGTGCGCGATATCGCCGATGCGGCGGGAATCCTCTCCGGGAGTCTGTACCACCACTTCGACTCGAAGGAGTCGATGGCGGACGAGATCCTGAGCGGCTTCCTGGACCGGCTGTTCGGCACCTACGCGGAGATCGTCGCCGCGGGACTCGGGCCGCGCAAGACCCTCGAAGCCATCGTGATCGCCTCGTTCGAGGCGATCGAGTCCCATCCGTCCGAAGTGGCCATCTACCAGAACGAGACCAAGCAGCTGCTCAGGCTGCCCCGGTTCGCCTACCTGGAGCAGCGCAACACCGAGTTTCGGACACTGTGGACGGACCTGCTCGCCGAGGGCGTGCGGGAGGGTGTGTTCCGTGCCGATCTCGACGTCGAGTTGGTGTACCGCTTCGTCCGCGACACGGTGTGGATGGCGGTGCACTGGTACAACCCGAAGGGCTCGCTGTCCGCGGAAGAGGTTGCGCGGCAGTACCTGTCCATCGTGCTCGACGGCATCGCGACCGGACGCAGGCCGGTGAAGCGCAGGACCGGTGCCTGAGGCGTTGCCGGGGGTTCCGCCACGACGAGGGGCCGGGGCGGGACGACGGGCTGGGGCGGATGGCCGTGAGGGGATGCTTCACGGCCTCTCCGGAGACGGGGCCGCCTTCGTGCCGGTCGCGGCCCAGAAGTCCAGCGGTACCTGGCTCCGGGCGCGGCCGGTCTCGTCCAGGACGCGGCCCATGAGCTTGACGCTGCGCAGCGTCACCGCTCGGTCGACGATGTCCAGCCAGGGCAGTCTGGTCACGAGCGAGCTTTCCAGGGGCACGGCATCGGCGGGCACACGCAGCCAGGCGACCACCAGGAGGTTCGCCGCACCGCTGATCGCCGCGCACATCCGCACCTCGGGCAGGCTCGCCAGCGAGCGGGCGGTGGATTCCAGCCGGTCCGGTGGAACACGGACCCAGAGCATCATGGTGACCGGGGCGGGCGACATCGAACGCGCGATTTCGCAGCGGAGCCGGATCGATCCGCTGCCCAGCGCGATCTCGACGCGGCGACGGGCGGTGCTCGCGCTGACGCCGAGACGGGTACCGATGGCCGAATAGGAGGCCCGGCCGTCTTCGCCCAGCGCGAGCATGAGTTGCCGGTCGAGCTCGTCGAACCGGGGAGCGCCGATCGCCTGCTTGGCCCGGGTGGCCAGTGCGTCGCGCTGCTCCGGTGAGATCGCCCGCACCTGCCACCGGCTGCCTTCGCTGAACAGTTTCGCGGAGACCAGCGTGCGGGTGCTCGCCACGCCGGGCAGGCGCGACAGCCGGTGTGCGATGTACTCGGTGACGGAGGCGAGATCGGCGGCCACGACGTGGACGAGAAGATCGCACGGTCCCGCGACGTACTCGATGGTCGGCACGTGCGGATCGCCGGCCAGCGCGGCGGCCACGGCGAGTGGTTCGCCCGGGGCGCAGTCGATCTGCACGAAGGCCAGTGCCAGCCGCCCGGCCAGTGCCCCGGCGGGGTAGGCGGACATCCACGCCCGGCCGTCTCCGGTCAGTTGCTGCCATCGTCGTGCGGCGGTGACCGCGCCGATGCCGATCGTCCGGCCGATGAGCGACCACGGCGCGCGGGGGTCGACCTGGAGGGCGTTCACCAAAGTGAGGTCGGTTTCGCTCAGCACGGTGGATTCCTTGTTCAGGGAGCCCGATGGTGACGGATTCTTCCGATGACCCGGCCGACGGTGCCCGGTTGTCGCAATATCGATCATCAAAGTACAGATGGGTTCGCCTGGGAGGGAAGCGATGAACCTGCTCGAGGACGCGGCGGCGCTCAGTGACGATCTGGTGGCCCTGCGACGGGACCTGCACCGGATTCCGGAGGTGGGCCTGGCCCTGCCGAAGACTCAGGAGAAGGTGCTGGCGGCGCTGGACGGCCTGCCGTTGGAGATCTCCACCGGGGCCGGGTTGTCCTCGGTGACGGCGGTCCTGCGGGGCGGAGCCGGTGATGGCGAGGTCGTGCTGCTGCGCGGGGACATGGACGCCCTCCCGGTCGCCGAGAAGACCGGGGTGGACTACACCTCCCGCCACGACGGCACGATGCACGCCTGCGGCCACGACCTGCACACCGCGGGCCTGGTCGGTGCGGCGCGGTTGCTTTCGGCGCACCGGGACCGGCTGGCCGGGGACGTGGTGTTCATGTTCCAGCCGGGCGAGGAGGGATTCGACGGTGCCGGCCACATGATCGCCGAAGGGGTCCTGGAGGCGGCCGGGCGGCCCGCCGACGCCGCCTTCGGGCTGCACGTGACGTCCTCGGCGATTCCCCGCGGCCTGTTCACCTCCCGTCCCGGGCCGCTGATGGCGGCCTCGGACGGCCTTTTCGTCCGGGTGGTGGGTGAAGGCGGGCACGGCTCGCGGCCGTCGCAGGCGTTGGACCCGGTCCCGGTGGCCTGCGAAATGGTGACCGCGCTGCAGACGATGGTGACGCGGCGGTTCGACGTGTTCGATCCGGTGGTGCTCACGGTCGGGACCTTCCACGCCGGGACGAAACGCAACATCATCCCCGACGACGTGACGTTCGAGGCCACGGTCCGCAGCTTCTCCCGCGAGGCCCGGCAGCGGATCGCGGAGCTGTCCGTGAAGCTGTGCGAGGAGATCGCCGCCTCGCACGGCCTGCGCGCCGAGGTCCGTTACGAGGAGGAGTATCCGGTCACCGCCAATCACGAGTCCGGGCACGAGTTCGTCGCCGAGACCGTCCGCGAGGTCTTCGGTGAGGAACGCTTCGCGTTCCTGCCCAATCCCATGACCGGCTCGGAGGACTTCTCGCGCGTGCTGGAACGCGTGCCCGGCGCGTTCGCCTTCCTCGGGGCCACCGTCGGCGACAACCCGGAGGAGGCGCCCTACAACCACTCTCCCCGTGCGGCATTCGACGACAGCGTCGTCGCCGACGGTGCGGCACTGCTCGCGGAACTCGCGGCGCGGCGGCTCAGGCCCTGACTGAAAAGGAGACAGACTTGCGCGCGTACTACCTGGTCCCCCTGATCCCCGCGCTGGCGTTGGCGATCATGCCGTTTCTCCCGTTCGTGAACAGTGCCGGGCTGTGGTTCGGCCTGCCGAAGATGATGGTCTGGGGCGCGGTGTGGTGTGTGCTGTGCACCCCCGCCCTCCTCATCACCGAGCGCATGATGGCGCGGCGCGGGGAGGATCGATGACGACCATACTGATCTTCACCTTCGCCGGGATCGTGCTCATCGGCGTGCTCGGTTTCCTCGGCCGCCGCACCCCGGCGGCGGATCTGGCCGAATGGGCGGTCGGCGGCCGCCGCTTCGGCGCGATCACCATGTGGTTCCTGCAGGCGGGGGAGGTCTTCACCACCTTCACCTTCCTCGGCATGGCGGGGCTGGCCTTCAGTGGCGGGGTCGCGGCGATGTATTCGCTGCCGTACGTGCCGATCGGCTACATGGTGCTGTTCTTCCTCGCCAAGCGCTTGTGGTCGCTCGGCAAGGAGCGCGGGTACCTCACCCAGGGCGATTTCCTGGCCGACCGCTTCGGCAGCCGCGCCCTGGGCACGCTTTCGGCCGTGCTGGGCGTGCTGTTCGTGCTGCCCTATCTGCAACTTCAGATCACCGGCCTCGGTCTGATCGTCAAGCTGGTGACCGGGGACGCGGCCTCCTCCACGCTGTCGATGGTGGTCGGCTGCCTGCTGGTGGTGGGGTTCGTGCTGTGGGCGGGACTGCGCGGGGTCGCGGCGACCTCGTACTTCAAGGACGTGATCATGCTGATCGTCCTGGTGGTGCTGCTGATCGCGGTGCCGACGCATTTCGCGGGCGGGATCTCGGGGGTCTTCCACCGGATCGACCAGCTGCACCCGCAGGTGCTGACGGTGCACGCCGGGGCGAACGACCACGTGTGGTTCATCACGAGCATGCTGGTCAGCGCGATCGGGGTCGGCCTGATGTGCCTGCCGCACTCGTGGCCCGCGGTGATGTCGGCGCGGGATCCGAAGGTGCTGCGCCGCAACTACACCTGGATGCCGCTGTACGAGCTGTGCCTGCTGCTGCCGATGATCATCGGTTTCGCCGCGATCCTCGTGCTGCCCAAGGGCAGCAACTCCAACGGGGTGCTGCTGAGCCTGAGCAAGGACGTGCTGCCGGGCTGGGCCACCGGGCTGGTGGTGGTGGCCGCGATCGCCACCGCGATGGTGCCCGCCGCGGGCATTCTCATCGGCATTTCCTCGTTGGTGGCTCGCAACATCGTCCGGGTCAGGGGCGCCAGGACCCAGTTCTGGGTCAACCACGGCACGGTGGTGGTGGCGTGCGCGCTGGCCCTGCTGCTCGGGATCTTCCGGCCCGACCTGCTGGCGAACCTGCTGCTGCTCACCTACAGTGGTTCGGTCCAATTGGCCCCGGCGAACGTCCTGGGCTTCACCCGGCGCGTCGCGGTGGGCAAGGTCCCGGTGCTGGCCGGGCTGATCGTCGGTGAACTGGTGGTGGTCTGGCTCACCTTCGTCAGTCCGGGGCTGGTCGGGCATGTGAACGTGGGGCTGGTGGGTCTCGCGGCGAACCTGGTCGTACTGCTGGGCGCGGCCGCGGCCGAACGGGTGGCCGGGCGCGGCGGGCAGCCGGCGGAGCAGGCGGTCGTGGCTCCCATGCGGTCCACAGTGGAGTAAGGGGGTCCCCGGGCGCGCCGAGCTGGGGGAGGAGGGCGCGACCCGGGGCCGTTGTCCCCGGCGCCCGAGGGGGAGGAGTGCGCCGGGGCCGCGACCGGCGGGTGAACCCCCGGCCGCTTTTCACAGGGTACCTCCCGGCGATGAGGATTGGTGGCGTTTCGCCAATTACGTCCGGGATTCCGTCTTGTACGGCGTTCGGCCGGGCGCCGGAAGTCCCCGTCGCCTAGAGCACCAGGTCCGTGAGCAGGTCGGTCAGCGCGTCACCGAAGTCGGTGGCGTGCCGCTGCGGGGCGAGATGCGCGCCCGGCGTCTCGACGAAGGGCAGGCCCAGTTCGAGGGCGAGCAGACGGGCCGGGCGGTAGTGGTAGTAGCCGCGGCTTGCCTCTCCGGCGGCGAGCACGATCGGCAGCCGTGCGCGGCGCAGCGTGGCCACGTCCGGCAGGTACCCGTAGAACCCGGCCAGTTCGCGGGTGAAAAGCGCTTTCCATTCCGCCTCGTGGGGGATCCGGATCGTCTTCAGATCGGGCAGCCCGGCTCCCGCGATCGAGCCGAGGAATTCCTTGAACGCGGTCATCACATCGCCGGAGGCGGCATGAGCGACCTGTTCGGCGGCGAAGTCCAGCCAGTCCTCGGCATCGGGCAGCACGCGGACGGCGGGTGGTTCGTGCGCGACCAGGCCGGTGACGGCGCCGGGATGGCGCGTCGCCAGTGCCAGCCCGATCTGCGCCCCGGCACTGCTGCCGAAGACGAGCGCCTTGCCGTAGCCGAAGTGTTCGATCACGGCGCGGGCGTCGTCGGCGTGCCGCTCGACGGTGAGGGGCCCGTCGCTCCGGTCGGCGCTGCGGAAGTGGCCGCGGCGGGCGTAGGTCAGCACCGTGTAGGTCTCGCCGAGCCGCGCCGCCAGTGCCCGGTAGGTGTCGATGGCGCCGATTCCCCCGGCGATCATCAGCAGCGGGGGACCGTCCCCGAGGCGCCGGACGTGCAGGTCGGCGTCCTCGACGGGACAGGTGCCGTCCTCGGAGGTCATGGCGGCAGTCAAGCACAGGCCGCGGCCGCCCGGACACCGCGCCCGTCCCTTCCCCGCTTCCCGACCTAGCGATTGCTTGGTAGGTTGGCGGGGAACCGGAAACGCGGCAGGGACGGGAGGTTCGCCGGTGACGTTGGACCTGCGACTGGCGGATGCGGTCGTGCTGATCACCGGCGGTATGCGCGGGGTCGGCGCCGGGATCACGCATGCCTTCCTCGCCGCCGGGGCAAAGGTGGTGACCTGCGGCCGGACCGAACCGGAGAACTCGTTGCCCGGCGCCGAGTTCCTCCGCTGCGACGTGCGCGAGCCCGAGCAGGTGGCGCACCTGGTGGCCGAGGTGGCCGCCCGGCACGGCAGGCTCGACGTCCTGGTCAACAACGCGGGCGGGGCCCCGTACGCGGAGGCCGCGAAGGCCTCGGCGCGCTTCCACAGCAAGATCGTCGAGTTGAACCTGCTCGCGCCGCTGATCGTCGCCTGCGAGGCGAACGCCGTGATGCAGGGCCAGGAATCCGGCGGCGCGATCGTCAACATCAGCAGTGTGAGCGCCACCCGGCCGTCGCCGGGGACCGCCTCCTACGGCGCGGCGAAGGCGGGGGTGGACAACCTCACCGCGAGCCTCGCGGTGGAGTGGGCCCCGAAGGTCCGGGTGAACGCACTGGACGTGGGCATGGTGCGGACCGAGCAGTCCCACCTGCACTATCCGGATCTGGCGGCGGTCGGCCGCACGGTTCCGCTCGGGCGGCTGGCCGAACCCCGCGAGATCGGGGCGTGCGCGGTGTTTCTGGCTTCCCCGCTGGCTTCCTACGTCAGCGGGGCGACGTTGAAGGTCCACGGCGGGGGCGAGGTACCGGCCTTTCTCGCCGCGTCGAAGGAGGAGAAGTGAGCGGAATCGCCGACGGCCGTGTCGTGATCGTCACCGGCGCGGGGCGGGGGATCGGCCGCGCGCACGCGCTCGCGTTCGCCCGCGAGGGTGCGCGCGTGGTGGTCAACGACATCGGTGCCGCACTGGATGGCAGCGGCAACTCGTCGGGACCGGCGCAGCAGGTCGTCGACGAGATCGAGGCGCTGGGCGGGACCGCGGTCGCCAGCACCGACGACATCGCGGACTGGGCGGGGGCGCGCACTCTCGTCCGGACCGCCATCGAGCGGTTCGGACGGCTGGACGTGCTGGTGAACAACGCGGGGTTCCTGCGGGACCGGATGCTGGTCAACCTCGGTGAGGACGAGTGGGACGCGGTGATCCGCGTGCACCTCAAGGGGCATTTCGCCCCGATGCGGCACGCGGCCGAGTACTGGCGTGCCGAGGCCAAGGCCGGCCGCACGCCGGATGCCCGTGTGATCAACACGAGCTCCGGCGCGGGTCTGCTGGGCAGCGTCGGGCAGGGCAACTACTCGGCCGCCAAGGCCGGGATCGCCGGCCTCACGCTCGTGGCGGCGGCCGAGTTCGAGCGCTACGGGGTCACCGTGAACGCGATCGCGCCCGCCGCCCGCACCCGGATGACCGAACAGGCCTTCGCCGAGGACATGGCCGCGCCCGAGTCCGGTTTCGATGCCATGGCTCCGGAAAACGTCTCACCCCTGGTGGTCTGGCTCGGCAGCGCCGAATCCGCGGAGGTCACCGGCCGGGTGTTCGAAGTGGACGGTGGGCGGGTTTCGCTGGCCCAGGGCTGGCGGCACGGTCCAGTGATCGACAAGGGGGCCCGGTGGGAACCGGCCGAGCTCGGGCCGGTGGTGACGAAGCTGATCGCCGAGTCCCCCGAACCCGAGCCCGTCTACGGCTCGCAGTGACGAGCGGGCCGATTCAGAGGGAGCGCACCGTCTCTCCGACGAACACGGCGAGCGGAGTGGCGGGCCGCCCGGTCAGGGTGCGCAGGTCCGCGCTGGTCTCGCCCAGCAGGCCCTGCTTGATGTCGGCGTCGAGCGCGACGACGAACCCGGCGGTGCCCTCGGGCAGTCCGGCCCCGGTCAGCGCGGTTCGGTGCTGTTCCGGGTCCAGATCCGTGTAGGTCACGGGCTTTCCGGCGGCCTTGGCGATTTCCGCGGCGAGCTCTTCGTAGGTCCACGCGGTGTCACCGGTGAGTTCGTAGACCTTGTTCTCGTGCCCCTCCCCGGTGAGCACGGCGGCCGCGGCGGCCGCGTAGTCGGCCCGGGTCGCACTGGCGACGCGCCCGTCTCCCGCGCTGCCGGCGAAGGAGCCGTTCCGCACCGCCTGCTCGATCGTCGCGACGTAGTTCTCGTGGTACCAGTTGTTGCGCAGGACGGTGAAGGGCAGCCCGGACGCGCGGATCAGGGCCTCGGTCGCCTTGTGCTCCGGGTTGACGGTGAGCGGGCTGCTGTCGGCCTTCGGTGCGCTGGTGTAGACCAGATGTGCGACCCCGGCCTTCTGCGCGGCTTCGAGAACGGCCTGGTGCTGCGGTACCCGCTTGCCGACCTCACTGCCCGAGATCAACAGGACCTTGTCCGCTCCCTCCAGCGCGGAGGCGAGCGTTTCCGGCTGGTCGTAGTCGGCCTTGCGCACCGCGACGCCCAGGTCGGCCGCCTTCTCGGGGGAGCGGACCGCGGCGACGACCTGTTCGGCGGGCAGCCGGTCCAGCAAGGCCTTCACGACGTGGCGGCCGAGCTGTCCGGTGGCCCCGGTGATGACGATCATGGTGGTACTTCCTCTCGACGGGGTTCCTGCCGCACAGTTTGTACTAACTATCAGTAAGTGCAAACTAGAGGTAAGTATGGTCACATCCGATCGTTCCCGGAATGCGGGACCGGTACCTTGGCAGCATGAGCAGCCGTGTGACCGAGAGCGCCGACCGCGCGCACGACCGGCTGGTCGCGGACGTCTTCGCCCGGGCCTGCGAGTCGCGCGGGATCCTGGAGCACATCACCGGCCGCTGGGGCACGCTCGCGCTCGCCGCGCTCGCCGAAGCGCCGCTGCGCTTCAACGCACTGCGCCGGCGCGTGGACGGCGTGAGCGAAAAGATGCTGGCGCAGACGCTGCAGGCGCTGGAACGCGACGGGTTCGTGCACCGCGAGGCGCAGCAGGCGATCCCGCCGCGCGTCGAATACAGCCTGACGCCCATGGGGCGGGCGGCGGCCGAGAAGCTGCTCGACCTGATCGCCTTCGTCGAGGCCCGAGTGCCCGACGTCGACGCCGCCCGCACTCGCTACGACGAGGCCAAGGCAGCTCAGCGGTAGCCGCAGCACTCCGGCCCCGGACAGCAGTGAAGGCGACCCGCACCGGCCCGTGGTGGTCGCCTTCACTGTCCAGGGGCGCTCGGGCCCCGGTCCCGATCAGATCCGTTCGATGATGGTGGCGGTGGACAGCGCCCCACCGCAGCACATCGCGATCAGCGCGCTGTTCCCGTCGCGCCGTTCGAGTTCGTGGAGGGCGGTGGTGATCAGCCGGGTGCCGGTGTTGCCGACCGGGTGGCCGAGCGCGATCGCCCCGCCGTTGACATTGACCTTTTCCGGGTCGGGCCGGTGCACCTGCTGCCAGGACAGCACCACCGAAGCGAACGCCTCGTTGACCTCGAACAGGTCCAGGTCGCCGATCTGCATCCCGGCGCGCCGGAGCACCCGCTCGGTGGACTGGACCGGACCGTCGAGGTGGTAGTACGGCTCTGCGCCGACGAGGGCCTGCGCGCGGATCCGGGCCCGGGGCCTGAGTCCGAGTGCGCGGGCGCGGGTTTCGTCCATGATCAGAACGGCGGAGGCGCCGTCGGAGATCTGGGACGAGGTGCCGGCCGTGTGCACGCCGCCTTCGAGGACGGGCTTGAGCCTGGCCAGCCCTTCCATCGTGGTCTCTCGCAGCCCCTGGTCCCGGTTGACCAGGCGGGTTTCTCCGGTGGGTGCGCCGTTCTCGTCGAGCACCGGTGCCTTGACCGGGACGACCTCGCGGTCGAAGCGGCCCTGAGCCCAGGCGGTCGCGGCCTTGGTCTGGGAGGCGACGCCGAAGCGGTCCACGTCCTCGCGGGTCAGGCTCCGCCGCACGGCGATGCGCTCCGCGGCGCCGTACTGGTTGGGCATGTCGACCGACCACGAATCCGGTTTGGGCTGCCCGGCGTCGGTGCCCCGGTTCGCGCCGAGCGGGATCCGGCTCATCGCCTCCACGCCGCACGAGATGCCGATGTCGATCGCCCCGGCCGCGATCAGGCCTGCCACCAGGTGGGTGGCCTGCTGCGCCGAGCCGCACTGGGCGTCGATCGTGGTCGCGCCGGTCGCCTCCGGGAGACCGGCGTGCAGCCAGGCCGTGCGGGTCACGTTCCCGGCCTGCTCGCCTGCCTGGGTGACGCAGCCGCCGATCACCTGTTCCACCAGTGCCGGATCGAGCCCGGCGCGTTCGAGCAGGGCGGACTGGGCGGCGCCGAGCAGCTCGGCGGCGTGCAGGCCGGACAGCCAGCCGCGCCGCTTGCCGATCGGGGTCCGCACGGCCTCGACGATGACGGGGTCGCCCACCGTGGTCTCCTTTGTCCGTTGTGCTGTCCACTGCCGCTGTCTGCGCTCAAAAGTAGAACAAGTTTCAATAATGGGCAAGTGTGATGCAGGTCAACCGGCATTTGGCTACCGCTGGTGATGCTCGGTTCCACCTGGAGTTTCAAGATCCTAATCGAAAAAGTAAACGGGTATCACTCAAGGTCTTTCCCTAGTTAACACCGTATGCTTCAATCGGGGTTAGAACGTGTTCCACGAAGTTGTGGCACCCACGGAGGTAGGCGTGGCAACACCGATGATCCCCGCCGGTTTCGACTTCACAGACCCCGATCTGTACGCGAAACGGCTCCCCCTCGAAGAGTTCGCCGAGCTGCGGCGCACCGCGCCCGTGTGGTGGAACGCGCAGCCGCACAACCGCGCGGGCTTCGGCGACGACGGCTTCTGGGTGGTGACGCGGCTGGAGGACGTCAAGGCGGTTTCCCGGGACAGCACGCTGTTCTCCTCCCAGGAGAAGCTCGCGATCATCCGGTTCGACGAGACGATGACGCCGGAGGCCATGGACGCCAACCGGCTGGTGCTGCTCAACATGGACGCGCCGCAGCACACCAAGCTGCGCCGCATCGTTTCGAAGGGCTTCACCCCGCGCGCCATCGCCAAGCTCGAGGACACGCTGCGCGAGCGCGCCGCGCGCATCGTGCACGACGCGCGGAAGAAGGGCTCGGGCGACTTCGTCGAGGACGTCGCGTGCGAACTCCCGCTGCAGGCCATCGCCGAGCTGATCGGCATCCCGCAGGAGGACCGCGGCAAGATCTTCGAGTGGTCCAACCAGATGATCGGCTACGACGACCCCGAGTACGAAGTCGACCCGCTGGCGGCCTCCGCCCAGCTCGTGGGCTACGCGTGGAACATGGCCGAGGAGCGCCGCAAGTGCCCGATGGACGACATCGTCACCAAGCTCATCAACGCCGACCTCGACGGTGAGTCCCTGAACTCCGAGGAGTTCGGATTCTTCGTCATCCTGCTGTCCGTGGCGGGCAACGAGACCACACGCAATGCCATCACCCACGGCATGAAGGCCTTCCTCGACCACCCGGACCAGTGGGAGCTGTACAAGGAGCAGCGGCCCAAGACCGCGGCCGACGAGATCGTCCGCTGGGCCACCCCGGTGGTGGCGTTCCAGCGCACCGCGACGGCCGACACCGAACTCGGCGGCAGGCAGATCCGCAAGGGCGACCGGGTGGGCATGTTCTACAGCTCCGCCAACTTCGACCCGGAGTGGTTCGAGGAGCCCGAGAAGTTCAACGTCCTGCGGGACCCGAACCCGCACGTCGGCTTCGGCGGCACCGGTTCGCACTACTGCATCGGAGCGAACCTCGCCCGCCTGGAAATCGACCTGATCTTCAACGCGATCGCCGACGAGATGCCCGGCATCCGCGAGGTGTCCCCGCCGGACCGGTTGCGGTCCGGCTGGCTCAACGGGATCAAGCACTACCAGGTCGCCTACGAATAAGAGCGCCATCTTCCGCGAAAGCGCCCTCTCCCCAAAGGGAGGGCGCTTTCGCGTGGTAATGGCTAGGGTGGCGGGGCATGACACTGTTTACCCGCTCATGGGAGGCGTTGCGGTCGGTCGTGGACATGCTGGACGGCGGGCAGTGGGTCCAGCCGTCCGGTTGTGTCGGCTGGCGGGTCCAGGACCTGGTGTTCCACCTGATCATCGACGCCCAGGACGTGCTCATCACGCTGGCGAGCACCACCGACGCGGAGGCGACGGTGGACGCGGTGGGGTACTGGGACCTGGGGGAGCCGACGACCGGGGATGAGCCGGAATCGGTGTTCGTCCGCCGGTCGGCCCTCGCCTACCGCGACTACGGCGGGCTGCGGCACCACTTCACCGATCTCGCGGTGGCGGCGGCGCGGGCGGCGGCCGCGGCGGATCTTCAGCGGCGCGTGGAGACCCGTGACCGGGTGCTGACGGTGGCCGACTACCTCGACTCCTACGTCGTCGAGTGGACGCTGCACCATCTCGACCTGGTGGCGCACCTGCCGGACCTGCCCGGACCGCCTGCCGAAGCGCTCGCGGAGACCCGCCGGGTACTGGAAACGCTGGGCCGGGCCCCGATCCCGGACACACTGGACGATCGCGACGCCGCTCTCGTCGTCACGGGCCGCCGGGCCCCGGCCACCGCGGAAACCGCCGCACTCGGCGCACTGGCCGACCGCCTCCCCCTCGTCCTGGCCTGAGCCGAGAACCACGCAGCCGTGAAGGGTCCCTTCACAGCCGTTTCGACGGTGAAGGGACCCTTCACGGCCCCGGCCGGGCACCCCGGGGTACGGTCGCGTCAGCGGGTGGGTTTGGCGGCGCCCACGACCCACATCGAGAAGTACTGCGAGCCGCCGCCGTAGGCGTGGCCGAGCGCGATGCGCGCCCCGTCGACCTGGTAGTCGCCCGCCCGGCCCATCACCTGCTTGGCCGCCTCCGAGAACCGCAGCATGCCCGAGGCACCGATGGGGTTCGACGAGAGCACGCCGCCGGACGGGTTCACCGGCAGCCTGCCGCCGATCGCGGTCTCGCCGGCCTCGGTGAGCTTCCAGCCCTCGCCCTCGGGCATGAACCCGAGGTTTTCCAGCCACATCGGCTCGAACCACGAGAACGGCACGTAGATCTCCGCGCAGTCCACTTGCGACAGCGGGTCGGTGATCCCGGCCTCCTTCCACAGCGCGGCCGCCGCGTCGCGGCCCGCCTGCGGGTTGACCTGGTCCCGCCCGGCGAAGGTGGTCGGCTCGGTGCGCATCGCGGTGGCGTGGATCCAGGCGGCCCCTCCGGCCACCGCGTCGCCCGCGGCCTCGTCGCCGATCACCATCGCGCACGCCCCGTCGGAGGACGGGCAGGTCTCGTCGTAGCGGATCGGGTCCCACAGCATCTGCGAAGCCTGCACCGATTCCAGCGTGATGCCGGCCTGGCGCAGGTGGGCGTACGGGTTGAGCGCGCCGTTGCGCCGGTCCTTGACCGCGACCATCGCGCCGACGTGCTCGGGTGCGCCCGAGCGGCGGATGTAGGAGCGCACGTGCGGCGCGAAGTAGCCGCCCGCACCGGCCCCGACCGGCATGGAGAACGGCGGCATGATCGACAGCGCCCACATCGCGTTCGACTCGGACTGCTTTTCGTAGGCCACGGTCAGCACGCGCCGGTGCACCCCGGACTGCACGAGGCTCGCCGCGACCAGCGCCGTCGATCCCCCGACGGAACCGGCGGTGTGGACGCGCAGCATCGGCTTCCCGGTGGCGCCGATCGCGTCGGCGAGGAACAGTTCGGGCATCATGACGCCCTCGAACAGGTCCGGGGCCTTGCCCAGCACGACCGCGTCGATGTCGGCCCACTCCACCGCGGCATCGGCCATCGCCCGGTCGATCGCTTCGCGGACCATACCCGGCATCGACACGTCGGTGCGCTTGGCCCGGTGGTGGGTCTGCCCGGTCCCGAGCACGGCGGCGAGTTGCTTGGCCATCAGTCGAGTCCTTCCATGACCGCGACGAGGTTCTGTTGCAGGGCGGGACCGCTGGTGGCGTGGGCCAGCACCCGGTTCGCGCTGCCGGTGAAGATCTGCTTCGCCGCCTCGCCGATGCGGGCGAGCCCGGCCGCGAACATCGGGTTGCCCGCCAGTGGGCCGCCCGAGGGGTTGACGCGCACCCGTTCGTCCAGACCGAGTGCGGCGCGCAGGATGAGTTCCTGGTGGGAGAACGGGGCGTGCAGTTCGGCGACCTCCACGCCTTCAACGACTCCGCCGACCCCGGCGCCCATGGCCTTGGCGGCCGCCTCGGCGGACGGGGCCCGGGTGAGGTCCCGCGCGCCGAGCACCGGGGTGTCCACGCGATGCTCGATCCCCCGGATCACGGCGGGCCGTTCGGCGAATTCCTTCGCGCGTTCCGCGGACGAGAGGATGATCACGGCGGCGCCGTCGGTGACGGGGGCGATGTCGTGGGCACGCAGCGGGTCGGCGACGTAGGGAGTGTCGAGCAGTCCCGCCGGATCCAGGCCCCGGCTGCGCGCGGCGACCTCGGCGAGGTCCTTTTCGCTCCACAGCCCGCCTTCCAGGCCCAACCGCGCCTGCAGGGCGGCGATGCTGATCGAATCCGGCCACAGCGGCGCGACGGTGTACGGGTCGAGCTGCATCGCGAGCACGCGGCGAAGCTGCCCAGCGGAGGACTTGCCGAAGCCGTACACCAGCGCGGTGTCCACCTCGCCGGTGCGGATCTTCAGCCACGCCTCGTACAGCGCCCACGCGGCGTCCATCTCCACATGGGACTCGTGGATCGGGGGAAAGGCGCCGATCGCGTCCACCGCGGAGATGAACGAAAACGCCCGGCCCGCCAGGTAGTCCGACGAACCCGAGCACCAGAACCCGATGTCCTTTTTGGAAAGCCCGGTCTGCCCGAACACCTCGGCGAAGATGGGCACGAGCATCTCCACCCCGTTGGTGGTGCCCGAAGTGCGGCGGACGTTCGGCGCCTGCGCGAACCCGACCACGGCGACGTCTTGCATGAATGCACCCCTCACAGGTGGTGGGCGAACGACTCGTACGGCGCGTCGGGCTCGCCGGTCGGTTCGAAATGGCTGATGTTCTCGAGGCTGGTCCACCACTGCTCGCGGGGCTTCCAGGCCGCGCGGACCCGCATGCCCATCCGGACCTCGGAGGCCTCGCAGCCCAGCACGAGGTGGAGGAACGGGATGTCGGCACCGTCGAGCAGGATGTAGGCGGCGACGTAGGGCGGCTTGATGCGCTGGCCGAGGAACGGGACGTTGACGATGCAGAACGTGGTGACGATCCCGGTGTCGGGCAGTTCGACCTCTTCGGCGGTGGGCACCCCGTCGGTCGGGCAGGCGCCGCGCGGCGGGATGTAGACCTTCTCGCAGGCGGGGCAGCGTTGGCCGATCAGCTTGCCCTCGGCCAGTCCCTGCAGGTACCGGCTTTCCTCCGGCGAGGCGGAATGCTGGTAGTGCAGGTGCACCGGGGTGATCATGATGCTGACCGGGGCACCCTCCTCCCGGGGAGCGGCGGGCGGGGGTTCGGGGGCCTCGCCGTCGGGCGCGCCGAGCGGGACGAAGTAGGCGATGTCGCGGATGTGCCCGACCGGGTTGTCGGCCCACCGGACGCGGACCCGGTCTCCGGTGCGGATACCGCCGGGGCTGCCGGCGTCGACCGCGTGCAGCATCGGGGTGTCGGCGCCGTCGAGTTTGATCAGCGCCCAGGCGAAGGGGCGGGACAGGGGCTGGCCTTCGAGCGGTTCGGCCATCCAGGACCACGAAACGACGGTGCCTTCGTCGCTCACCGGGACGAAGTCGGTGAGCGGGGCCGCGGTGACGGGGTCGTACTCGACCGGCGGCACGTGGACGCGGCCGTCGGAACCGCGGACACCCTCGATCCGCCGCTCGCGCAGGCCGTTCACGAACCGCCCGAACACCGGCCCGAGTGAGCGTGTGTAGTCGAAGCCGACCTCGAGTGGGGCAGACAGCGGTGTAGTCACAGCAGAAGTGAAACACGTTCTCGAAATCGCGGCAAGATGCCCAGGGTGATACTTGTCCGCATGTGAAACGAGTTCTAGATTTACCGGGAGGTCTGCCGGGTCGCACCACCGTCGCGCAGGCTCAGGTAACGGTCGAGCTCGGTGGCCGAGCGGAGCATGGCCAGCCCCCGTGCGGTGAGTTTCCGCCGCCAGTCGGCCAGCGCGTGGGACAGGGCTTCGGTGCCGCCCGCCGTCCGGATCTGCCGGACCACGACCGCTATCCGGTCCAGCGGGTAGCCCCCGCGCCGGAGGAGGTGGGCGAGCTCGGCATCGCGGATGTCGGCGGCGCGGAAGACGCGGAAACCGGTGGCCGGGTCGCGTGCCGGGACGAGGATCCCGGTCTCTTCCCAGTTGCGCAGGGTGGCCGGGGTGACGCCGAGCCGGCGTGCGAGCTCGCCGATGGTCCGGACATCGGCCACCGGGCGGTCCGGTCCGGCCTCCGGTGCCGCGGTCAGATGATCCACCGCCTCCCGTACCGCGTCGAGAGTTTCCCGGTCGCGGAGCAACTGGCTGTGGCCGCGATCGATGACCGCAAGGACGTCGTCGAACTCGTCACGGTGGACCGCGCTCATGATCCGCCCGGCGGCCGAGTGGCCGTACGCCAGGACGAGCGCGAGGTACGCGTCCAGCGCCGCCGCATGCACTTCCGTGTAGATCCGGTATCCGCTGGCCGTGCGTTCCGCGGGCGGGATGAACCCGTCGCGCTCGTAGTTGCGGACCGCCTGGGTCGAGATGCCGTGCCCGCGCGCGAGGTCGGCTGGTCGCAGGGTTATCACCGCTTTGAGACTTTACTCCCTTGAGCGGTGGTGAACGCAGGCGAAGTCTCAACCGTTTTCTCAACGATACGATTGAGGCTCATGAGTCAGGACATTCGACACTTCGTAACGGCGTCAGGCGGGCTGCTGGCGCTGGGTGAGCCGACGCATTGGGAGCCCGCCTTCGGGCGGGTCCGAAACGAACTTTTCGCTCAGCTGGCCGGCCGCGGCTTCCGGTCGATCGCGCTGGAGACCGATCGCGTGGCCGCGCTCGCCGTGGACGACTTCGTCCGGGAGGGGGTGGGCACGCTCGACACCGTGATGCGCGAGGGCTTCTCGCACGACTTCGGAGACCTGGACGCCAACCGGCAACTGGTCGCCTGGATGCGTGAATACAACGAAAACCGGGCGCCGGGAGACCGAGTGGCCTTCCACGGCTTCGACGCTCCGATGGAGACGATGAGTGCTCCGAGCCCGCGGCGCTACCTCGAACACGCCCGCGACTACCTGGAGCTCGACCTCGATCTCGCGAGCCTTCTCGGGGAGGACGAGCGGTGGAGTTGCCAGGAGGCGGTCATCGACCCGGCCCAGTCGCCCGGCGCCACGGCCGAGGCCGAGCGGCTGCGGTCGATCGCCGACGACATGCTCCTCATGCTCTACGTGCGTGCACCGGGACTGATCGCGGCGACTTCACGTGCCCGCTGGTTCAGGGCCAGGACACACCTCACCGCCGGTCTCGGCCTGCTGCGCTACCACAAGCAGGCGGCGCAGCATCTCGAACAGAACGCCCGGATATCCCGCCTGTCCGCCACCAGGGACGCGCTCATGGCCCAGAACCTCCTCGACATCCGAAGCGCCGAAAGCGGGCGCGGTGCGACTCTGGTCTCCGCGCACAACCGTCACCTGCAAAGGAACCTGAGCACCATCCGGGTGCCGGGGCTGGACCTCGAATGGGTCTCCGCCGGTGCCATCACGGCGGCTCTGTCCCGCGAGCGGTACACCTTCGTCGCCGGCAGTCTGGGGCGCAGCGAGGTACTCGGGGTCCCGGAGCCCGAGCCGGATACCTATGAGGGCTTGCTCCAGCGCCGGATCGCCACGTGGGGATTCGCCGCGCCCACCACCGGCGCGTCCGCTCGCCCGCGAACCGACGTCACTCACCAGCCGAGGTACCTCCCGCTCGACCAGGAAACCCTCGACGCGGCCGACGCGGTACTGCACATCAGCGTCGGCGCCCTGGCCGTGGAAGCCGGCCGCTGATTCCATTTACGCGCCTGAGTTCCACATTTCGCGGGTGAGTTCCCGTCCGGCGTCTTGAGGGCGATGAACGCCCTCAAGACGCCCCTCACCTGACGCAGGTCCACCGGTTCCCCACGGCCGCCGGGCGAGTCCCACGCTCGTGCGCGTGTGTCCCACGCTGGTGCGCTTGTGTCCCACGCACAGGCGGGCGAATTGCACGCTCAGGCGGGAATGGGCGCCGTGAGGGGATCCCTCACGGCACCCGCGGCCCCGTGGCGAGTTCAAGAGCCACCGCAATCTCCCGCAGAAGATCAACAACCGACTATTGTCATCTCGGGTCAGTTTTCTGTTCGAAATTATGCCTGATCGTGTGACTCTGTTGGCGTTGTGTCGTCGATAGCATCGTTGTGTGACCGAAAACTGGGGATTTACCGGGCCCAAGCCAGAACTGTACGACAGCATCGCCGACCTAGACCGGGATGACGTGTTGTCGCTGATCGCGGCGGCCGAGGCATGTTCGAATGCCTGTCAGGCGGTGAAGCTGGCTGCTATTTCGGCGTTGGGTGATGCGGATTCGGTGGCCAAAGAGGTCGCTCTCGAATTGCATTACGGGGCGCGCCAGGCGGAGGGCCAGGTGTCACTGGCGCGGGATCTGGCGCAGCGGTTACCCGGAACGTTCGAGGCGATGCGGCGGGGTGAGGTGGATCCGTATCGGGCGTCGAAGGTGGCCGACCAGACCTCGGTCCTCGCCGACGACCAGGCCCGGGAGGTTGATGCCCAGGTTGCCGGGAAGATCACCACGCGGGATGCGACGTCGGTGCGGAGGCTGGTGAACAGGACGGTCGCCCGGGTCGATCCCGACGGGCATGCGCGGCGGTGTGAGGAGCGTAAGCGGTCCCGCAAGGTTCAGCTGTGCCACGAGGACGATGGGATGGCCACCCTGTACGCCTATCTCCCCGCGGAGATCGCCGCGACGATCTACACCCGGGTGGATCGGGTGGCCAGACGACTACGCAGCAGGAGCGAGGAGCGCACCCTGGACGAACTGGCCGGACACGGACCCATCCCCGCGGAATTGGCGCGCGAGATCGCTCAGAATGCCACGATCCGGCGAGTCATCACCGACCCGATGACCGGCACCCCCATCGAAGTCGGACGCCACCATTACCGGCCACCCGCCGCCACCAAAGAACTGGTCCAGGTACGAGACCGAGAATGCCGGGTGCCCGGGTGTCACCGACCGGTTCAGGCCTGCGACCTCGACCACGTCCAACCCTGGGCCCACGGCGGCGACACCCACCACGCCAACCTCTGCGGCCTGTGCCGGAGAGACCATCGCCTCAAGGACGAACCCGGCTGGCAGCACCGCATGACCGACACCGGGGTCCTGGAGATCACCACACCGGCCGGTCGCACCTACCGCAGCGAACCCGAACCCCTCACCACCGCCGCCTGAGTCCACTCGCCCGAGATCGAACCCGGCACGATCCATGGCTATGGTTCGTGCCCGCAGTCGGCGCGGTTGTGGGTACCCCGGCCCACCTCTTTCCGTCAGCGGCCCTGGAAGTTCGGCGGCCGCTTTTCCGTGAAGGCGCGGGGACCTTCCTTGGCGTCGTCGGACTGGAAGACCTTGAGTCCGTACTGGGCTTCGAGCTTGAACGCCTCTTCCTCGTGCATGCCCTCCGTGTCGCGGATGGTGCGCAGGATCGCCTGCACCGCCAGCGGTCCGTTCGCGGCGATCCGTTCGGCCACCTCCAGTGCGTGGTCCAGCGCGGTGCCGTCGGGGACGACGCGGCCGATGAGGCCGATCTCCTTCGCCTCGGCCGCGGTGATGTGCCTGCCGGTCAGCAGGATCTCGGCGGCGACGGTGTAGGGGATCTGGCGCGGCAGGCGGACCGCGGAGCCGCCCATCGGGAACAGGCCCCAGCGCGCCTCGGAAACCCCGAACTTCGCGCTCTCACCGGCGATGCGGATGTCGGTGCCCTGCAGGATCTCGGTCCCGCCCGCGATCGCGGGCCCCTCGACCGCTGCGATCAATGGTTTGGTCAGCCGCCTGCCCTTGAGCAGTCCCTCGATCCTGCCCGGATCGAAGGTGCCGCGTTCGTAGGAGTCGGCGGGGGAGTTGGCCGACATCGACTTGAGGTCGGCCCCGGCGCAGAACGCGCCGCCGGCCCCGGTGAGCACGCAGCTCCGGATTTCCGGATCGGAGTCGACCCGGTTCCAGGCCTCGACCATGATCGCCATCATCTCGCCGCTGATCGCGTTCCTGACCTTCGGCCGGTTCATCGTCACCACGAGCGTGTGCCCGCGTTGTTCCACCAGAGCGTGCGGCTCGGTCATGCATACCTCCGTCGGGCCCGATGAGACCATTGCCCAGAACAGTAACATGTTCTACTTTGGCTGGGTGGCATACAACATCGCGGATCTGCTGGAGCACGCCGTCGACGCCGTGCCGGATCGCACTGCGGTCGTCTGCGGCGGTCGAAGCGTCACCTACGCACAACTGGAAGAACGCGCCAACCGCCTCGCCCACCACCTTGCCGCGCAGGGTATCGGCCAGGGTGATCACATCGGCGTGTACTCGCGAAACTCCATCGAGATGGTCGAGACGATGTTCGCGGCGTTCAAGCTGCGTGCCATCGCGATCAACGTGAACTACCGGTACGTCCACGGTGAGCTGAAGTACTTGTTCACCAATGCCGACCTGGTCGCGCTGGTGCACGAACGGCAGTACTCGGACAAGGTCGCCGCGGTGCTGCCGGAGGTGCCAAAACTGAAACACGTTGTAGTTGTCGAAGACGGGAGCGGGCTGCCCTACGAAGGGGTCGCCTACGCCGACGCGATCGCGGAGGGCTCGCCGAACCGCGACTTCGGCGAGCGCAGCGGCGACGACATCTACATGCTCTACACCGGGGGCACCACCGGCTTCCCCAAGGGCGTGATCTGGCGCCACGAAGACGTGTTCCGCGCGCTCGGCGGCGGGATCGACTTCGTCACCGGCGAGTACGTGCCCGACGAGTGGACCCTGGCCGAGCAGGGCAAGCAGGGCGGACTGGTCCGCCTGCCGGTCGCCCCGCTGATCCACGGTGCCGCGCAGTGGGCCGCCTTCGGCGGCCTGTTCGCCGGCGGCACCGTCGTGTTCGTGCCGCAGTTCGACCCGGACGACGTCTGGCGCCACATCGTCGACCACAAGGTCCAGGTCCTCACGGTCGTCGGCGACGCCATGGCCCGCCCGCTGATCGAGGCCTACCACCGCGGCGGCTACGACGCCTCGTCGCTGGTCGCGGTCTCCAGCCACGCCGCGCTGTTTTCCCAGTCGGTCAAACAGCAGTATCTCGAGGCCTTCCCCAACGTGCTGCTCACCGACGCCATCGGCTCCACCGAAAGCGGCTTCACCGGCATCGGCATGGTGGCCAAGGACGCCGACCATTCGCAGGGCCCGCGGGTCAACTTCAGCAAGCACTCCATCCTGCTGGACGAGGACGACAACCTCGTCGAGCGCAAGCCGGGCGCGATCGGCCGGATCGCGCGGCGCGGCCACGTGCCGCTGGGCTACTACAAGGACCCGGAGAAGAGCCGGACCATCTTCGCCGAGATCGACGGGGTCCGGTACGTCATCCCCGGCGACTGGGCGCGCTACGAGGAGGACGGCACCGTCACCCTGCTCGGCCGCGGCTCCCAGTGCGTCAACACCGGTGGCGAGAAGGTCTTCCCGGAAGAGGTCGAGGGCGCGCTCAAATCGCATCCGGACGTGTTCGACGCACTCGTCATCGGCGTGCCGGACGAGCGGCTGGGGCAGCGGGTCGCCGCGGTCATCCAGACCCGTCCCGGCCAGACGCCCGACTTCGCCGGGATCGAAGCGCACGTGCGGAAGGAGATCGCGGGGTACAAGGTGCCGCGCTCGATCTGGGTGGTCGACAAGATCGGCCGTTCGCCCAGCGGCAAGGCCGACTACCCGTGGGCGCAGAAATACGCGGCGGAGCACACCCCCGCCGTCCAGGTCTAGGAAGGAACCCTCATGCGTACCGCGCTGTGCGACACGCTCGGCATCCAGTACCCGATCTTCGGCTTCACGCCGTCACAGCATGTCGCGGCGGCGATCAGCAGGGCCGGTGGGCTCGGCGTGCTCGGCTGCGTCCGGTTCAACGATCCGGAAGAGCTCGACGAGGTGCTCGACTGGATGGACGCCAACACGGACGGCAAACCGTACGGGGTCGACATCGTGATGCCGGCGAAGATCCCCACCGAGGGCACCCAGGTCGACCTCGCCAAGCTGATCCCCGACGAGCACCGGGCGTTCGTGGAGCGCACCCTGCGCGAGCTGGGGGTGCCGGAGCTGCCGGAGGACACCGAGGAACGCGCGGGTGTGCTGGGCTGGCTGCACTCGGTGGCCCGCTCGCACGTGGAGGTCGCGCTCAAACACCCGATCAAGCTGATCGCCAACGCGCTCGGCTCCCCGCCGAAGGACGTGATCGACCAGGCGCATGCGCACGGGGTGCCGGTGGCGGCGCTCGCGGGCAAGGCCGAGCACGCCGTGCGGCACGTCGACAACGGGGTCGACTTCGTGGTGGCGCAGGGGTACGAGGCCGGTGGTCACACCGGTGAGATCGGTTCCATGGTGCTGCTGCCGGAGATCGTCGACGCGGTCGGCGACCGCGCACCGGTGCTCGCCGCGGGCGGGATCGGCTCCGGGCGCCAGGCGGCGGCGGCCCTCGCGCTCGGTGCTTCCGGGGTGTGGATGGGTTCGTACTGGCTGGCCACCGAGGAGTACCTCAACACCATGCCCGCCTCGGCCGCGATGCAGACCGCGCTGGTCCGCGCGAGCTCGTCGGACACCGTGCGGACGCGGATCTACACCGGGAAACCGGCCCGGCTGCTCAAGACGAAGTGGACCGAGGCGTGGGCGAAGCCGGACGCACCGCAGCCGCTGCCGATGCCCCTGCAGAACCTGCTGGTCACCCCGGCGCACAACCGGCTGCACGAGACGAACGACCCGGACCTGGTGTCCATGCCCGCCGGGCAGATCATCGGGCGCATCAAGGGGATCCGTCCCGTCGCCGAGATCATGGCCGAGCTGGTCGAGGGCTACGAGCAGACGCTGGCGAGGCTCGACAAGACGCGCTGATCCCGCGGTGCGAAGCGGCCCTGCCGGTGAGGTGGGCGGGGCCGCTTCACCGGGTCCGCGGGGAGAAGCGGATGGGCCAGGTGGCCGCACCGACGGCGAGGACCACGATCCCGGAGATCACCGAGACGGCGGGCAGGCTGAAGGCGAGCACGACACAGCCGGCCAGGCCCACCGCGGGCACGATCCGCCACCGGCGCAGTGTCCAGGCGCTGGCGTTGGCGATCGCGTAGTAGGCCAGCACGGCGAACGAGGAGAACCCGATCGCGCCGCGCAGATCGGTGAAGGCGACCAGGATCGCGACCACCACACCGACGGTGACCTCCGCGCGATGCGGCACCCCGAACCGCGGGTGCACGGCGGCGAGCGCGGCCGGAAGGTGGCCGTCCCTGGCCATCGCGAAGGTCGTGCGGGACACGCCCAGCACGAGCGCCAGCAGCGAACCCAGTGCGGCCAGTGCCGCACCGGCCCGCACCACCGGGGCGAGCCACGACGGGACCGCCTGCGCCAGTGGGTCCGCGGCGGTGGCCAGGTCGGCCGGTCCGAGTTCGAGCAGCAGGGCGATCGCGACCGCCGCGTACACCACGAGCGTCAACCCGAGCGCGATCGGGATGGCACGCGGGATCGTCCGGGCGGGGTCGCGCACCTCCTCGCCCAGCGTGGCGATGCGCGCGTACCCGGCGAAGGCGAAGAACAGCAGCCCGGCCGCCTCCAGGATGCCACCGGCCCCCGAACCGGGGAACCCGGAAAGCGCTTGCGTGCCCGGGTGGCCGACGACCGCGATGGCCACCACCGAGGCGGTGAGCACCAGCAGCGTCACCGAGACGATGATCCGGGTGACCAGGGCCGACCGCTGCACACCCCGGTAGTTCAGGGCGGTCAGGGCGAGCACCGCACCGGCCGCGACGGCCGATTGCCAGGGCCGCGAGAGCCCCGGGGCGGCGTAGGCGGCCACGGTGAGCGCCATCGCCGCGCAGCTCGCGGTCTTCCCGACGACGAATCCCCAGCCCGCCAGGTAGCCCCAGAACGGGCCGAGCCGTTCCCGCCCGTACACGTAGGTTCCGCCGGAGGCGGGGTAGCGTGCGGCGAGCCAGGCGGAGGACATCGCGTTGCAGTAGGCGACGACGGCGGCCACGGCGAGCCCGAGGAGCAGGCCCGGCCCGGCGGCGCGGGCCGCGGGCGCGAAGGCCGCGAACACCCCGGCGCCGATCATCGAACCCAGGCCGATGACCACCGCGTCACCGGTGCCCAGGCGCCGCTTCAGCTGATCGGACAAGTGCTGGCTCCTCACTCGGGGCACCCTGGCGGACCCATTCAACCCCAGCGTCCCCCGCGCGCCCGCGCGAGTCCCGATGCAACCGTCCGGGGTGCCCGTACCGTCTTGGCGGCATGAGGTGGAAAGGAATGCTTGCCGGAACAGGAATCGTCCTGCTCGCCGCGACCGCCTGCGGGCAACGCCCGGCCGCGCATGTGGGGGCACCGCCGCCGACGAAGGCGCCGGTGTCAAGCTCGCCGACCGTGGCGATGCCCACCCGGCCCGGTTCCCCGCAGAACCCGCCCCCGGGCAGCACGGCCGTGCCCGGCGACCGGGTGGACGTCACGAACCTGCCCGCCGACTTCCCGCACGAGGTCTACGTCAGCGCCGACGGCAGGCTGCTCTACGTGCGGGGACAGGAGGGCGGCTGCAACCACGCCTCGGCGGAGGTCCGGTCCGAGACCGCGCAGCAGGTGACGGTGGACGTCGTGGAGGCGAAGTCGACCGTGCAGAACCAGATGTGCACGATGGAGATCCGCTACCCGCTGCTGTCGGTCGCGCTGGCCGCCCCGCTCGGTCAGCGGCACGTGGTGCTGCTCGCCCAGAAGCGCTGAACGCACGGGAGCCGCCCGGACGAGGTCTGGGCGGCTCCCGGTGGCGGGTCGACTCAGCTGCGGAAGCTGATCTGCAGGACGGGCTCGGAGGTCTCGGCGAAGAAGTCGTTGCCCTTGTCGTCGATCACGATGAACGCGGGGAAGTCTTCGACCTCGATCTTCCACACCGCTTCCATGCCGAGCTCGGGGTACTCGAGCACCTCGACCTTCTTGATGCAGTCCTGGGCGAGCCGGGCCGCGGGACCGCCGATCGAGCCGAGGTAGAACCCGCCGTGCTGGCGGCAGGACTCGGTGACCTGCTTCGACCGGTTGCCCTTGGCCAGCATCACCATCGAGCCGCCCGCCGCCTGGAACTGCGCGACGTAGGAGTCCATGCGGCCCGCGGTGGTGGGGCCGAACGAGCCGGAGGCATAGCCCTCGGGGGTTTTGGCCGGACCGGCGTAGTACACCGGGTGGTCCCGCAGGTACTGCGGCATCTCCTCACCGGCTTCGAGTCGCTCGGCGATCTTGGCGTGGGCGATGTCGCGCGCCACCACGAGCGGACCGGTCAGCGAGAGCCGGGTCTTCACCGGCAGCGCCGACAACTGCGCGCGGATCTCGTCCATCGGCCGGTTCAGGTCGACGCTGACGACCTCGTCGGACAGGTCGTCCTCGGTCACGTCGGGCAGGAAGCGGGCGGGGTCGCGCTCGAGCTGTTCGATGAACACGCCGTCGGCGGTGATCTTCGCCTTCGCCTGCCGGTCGGCGGAGCAGGACACCGCGATGCCGACCGGGCACGAGGCACCGTGCCGGGGGAGCCGGATCACGCGCACGTCGTGGCAGAAGTACTTGCCGCCGAACTGCGCGCCGATGCCGAACTGCCGCGTCATCTCCAGCACCTGCTGCTCAAGGTCGGTGTCGCGGAACGCGTGGCCCAGCGGGGAACCCTCGGTGGGCAGGTCGTCCAGGTAGCGGGCCGAGGCCAGCTTCGCGACCTTGAGGTTGAACTCCGCGGACATGCCGCCGACCACGATCGCGAGGTGGTAGGGCGGGCAGGCCGCGGTGCCGAGGCTGCGCAGCTTCTCGTCCAGGAACCGGGCCAGGCGCTTGGGGTTCAGCACCGCCTTCGTCTCCTGGTAGAGGAAGGTCTTGTTCGCGCTGCCGCCGCCCTTGGCCATGAACAGGAACTCGTAGCTCGGGTCGCCGTGGCCGGGCTTGTGGTACAGCTCGATCTGCGCGGGCAGGTTCGTCCCGGTGTTGCGCTCCTCCCAGAAGGTCAGCGGGGCCATCTGGGAGTAGCGGAGGTTGAGCTCCTGGTAGGCGTCGAAGATGCCGCGTGCGAGCGCTTCCTCGTCGTCGCCACCGGTCAGCACGCCTTCGCTGCGCTTGCCGATCACGATCGCCGTGCCGGTGTCCTGGCACATCGGCAGCACACCGCCGGCGGAGATCGCCGCGTTGCGGAGCAGGTCCATGGCGACGAACCGGTCGTTGCCGCTGGCCTCCGGGTCGTCGACGATCGCGCGCAGCTGCGCCAGGTGCGAGGAGCGCAGCAGGTGCTGGATGTCGGTGATGGCGGTGCGGGCGAGCCGGGTCAGTGCGGCGGGCTCGATCTCCAGGAACTTGCGCCCCCCGGCGTCCACCACCCGCACGCCCTCCTCGGTGACGAGGCGGTATTCGGTGTGGGTGTCGGGGGCCAGCGGCAGCACATCGGTGTACTGGAACGAGGTGGTGGTCACGCACTGCTCCTTGACGCGGTTCGGGGCCTTCGACGTTACCGCGCGCTCGGCCTCGCCCACGCTGAGGTGTGGGGAAGAACTACCCGGAAAAGTCGGAAGGCCGGGCCCACCCCGACGGACCCGACCTTCCGGGGTAAGCGATCCGGTGCGCCGCGCACCGGTCGCCAAGCCGGCACCCTTGAAGACGCCGTTGTCCCGGGTGCGTTGCTTCGACTGTTTCGTGATCTACGTCATATGTCAACGCCGCTGTTCGGGTTACTCCGGTTGCGCGGAAGGTGACCGCCCCCGGACGCAGTGAAGGGAGTCCCGGTCCGCGATATGCGGAATGGAACTCCCTTCGGCGGAAGGTGGTTCAGCTGGCGTAGGCGCGGAGCCGTTCGGCGCGCTCGCCCTGGCGCAGCTTGGACATGACCTCGCGCTCGATCTGGCGGACGCGCTCCCGGGAGAGCCCGAAGTGCTTGCCGATCTGGTCGAGCGTGCGCGGCTGCCCGTCGTCGAGGCCGTAGCGCAGCCGGATGACCGACTGCTCGCGCTCGTCCAGGGTGGCCAGCACGCGGCGCAGGTCGTCCTGCAGCAGGCCGGAGATCACCGCGCTTTCGGCGTCGGTGGCCTCGGAGTCCTCGATGAAGTCGCCCAGGGGTGCGTCCTCCTCCGCGCCGACGGGCATGTCGAGGCTCACCGGGTCACGGGCGTGGTCGAGCAGGTCGGCGACCTTGTCCACCGGGATTCCCGACTCCGAGGCCAGTTCCTCGTGCGTGGCTTCCCGGCCCAGCTGCTGGTGCAGGTCACGCTTGATCCGCGCCAGCTTGTTGACCTGCTCCACCAGGTGCACCGGGAGCCGGATGGTACGGCCCTGGTCGGCCATGCCGCGCGTGATGGCCTGGCGGATCCACCACGTCGCGTAGGTCGAGAACTTGAACCCCTTGGAGTAGTCGAACTTCTCCACCGCGCGGATCAGACCCAGGTTCCCCTCCTGGATCAGGTCCAGCAGCGGCATCCCGCGACCGGTGTAACGCTTGGCCAGCGACACCACGAGGCGCAGGTTGGCCTCGAGGAGGTGGTTCTTGGCCTGGTGTCCGTCGCGGATCAGGGCCCTGAGCTCGCTGCGGCGCTGCGCGCTGAGGTTCTCGGCGGTCTCGAGCATGTGCTGTGCGAACACCCCGGCCTCGATCCGCTTGGCGAGCTCGACCTCGTCGGCCGCCGACAGCAGCGCGGTCTTGCCGATCCCGTTGAGGTACACGCGAACCAGGTCGGCGGCGGGGCCCTGGGCGTCCAGGTCGGCGTCGAGGTTCGGTTGTTCGGGTACCCT
Source organism: Amycolatopsis cynarae (assembly GCF_026802195.1). Lineage (NCBI taxonomy): Bacteria > Bacillati > Actinomycetota > Actinomycetes > Pseudonocardiales > Pseudonocardiaceae > Amycolatopsis > Amycolatopsis cynarae. The sequence continues at coordinate 1,520,296 of NZ_CP113836.1, forward strand.
GGTGGCAAAGGCCGGCTCAGCGGCGGGCTCGGGGATGTTTCGTTCGCGGGCGCGACGAGGCGTCCGCTCGAGAGTCTGTACTGACATTTCTGCCTCCCCGGTCACGGGCTGACACCTGGGTGTCACACCGGTTGTGCTTCGGCGCCGAGCCTGTGGAACCCGGTGCGCGAATCTGGCTTGGTGGGCCGGACATTGTGGTCAACGCCGCGGGCTGTTAAAACGTTCCCGCTTGCCCGAAGAAGAGACGGCGTCACGGGCCGTCCGGTTGCTCGACCAAGCCTGAACTTTTCCTGAGAGACCGGGGAAGGCTCGGCGGTGGGGCTGTGGTCTAGACCTCTGGCTAGACCTCCACCAGCACCGTGAAGGGGCCGTCGTTGACGCTGTGCACGGCCATTTTCGCGCCGAAAACGCCGGTGGCGACCCGTGCCCCGCGGCCGCGCAGATCGGCGACCACCGCATCGAACATCTCGGTGGCGAGCGGCGGCGGGGCGGCCGCGCTCCAGGATGGACGGCGCCCCTTGCGGGTGTCGCCGTACAACGTGAATTGGCTCACCACGAGCAGTGGTGCCCCCGCGGTGGCACAGGATTCCTCCCCTTCGAGGATCCGGAGTTCGTGCAGTTTCCTGGCCATCACGGGCGCTTTGTCCGGTGTGTCCTCGCGGTGCACCCCGAGCAGGACGAGCAGACCCGGTTCGCCGATCGCCCCGACGACGTCCCCGTCCACCGTCACGCTCGCCTCCGTGACGCGCGCGGCGACGGCTCTCATACCGGCTCGACCATCCCGTGGCGGACCAGTTCCCGGATCATCGGCAGCGCGGCGGCGGCGAGTTCCTCCGCCGAACCGCCGTGCGCGACGGCGAGCAGTTCGAGCAGATCCGACAGCGGAAGCACACCCCGGCAGCCGGCGAGCAGCGCGGCGGCCGCCTCGTCGATCTCGTGCTGCCAGCCCGGGCCGTCGGTGCGGTGCAGGCGGCGGATCGTGGTCTGCCAGCCTTCGTCGCCCGGAGCGTCGACCCGCTCCAGCAGTACCGTGTCGGGCACGCGGAACCGGGTTTCGAGCAGCTCGGTGCCGTGTTCGCGTAGCCATGTCACGCGGTCCAGCCAGGCACCGGCCTCGGGGCCCAGCGGATCGTCGTAGGCCTGCCTGAGGTCTTCACACACGATGGTCGGCTGCTCACCCCCGGTGCGCCGCAGGGTCACGAATCCGAAGCCGACCCCCTGCACCTTCGTCTCGGCGAACCAGTCGAGCCAGGCCGCCGCCTTGGCGCGCCCTTCCGGCGAGCGCGGGTCGATCCCGGCATCCCGCAGCCAGGTGCCGACGTAGAGACCGGGATCGGCGACGTCACGCTGGACGAACCAGGCGTCGGTATTCGCGGGCAGCCAGCGGCTCACCCGGTCGGCCCAGTCCTCGCCCTCGACGTGCAGCCAGGAGGCCAGCAGCTGCCCGACCCCGCCCTCGTTGAGGAAGGCGGGCAGCTGGCGGACCACCAGCGCGGAGGCGTCGTCCCCGCCCAGACCGGAATCGCGGTACGTGTAGTCGACGCGGGCGGGCCCGACCACGAACGGCGGGTTGCACACGATCTGGTCGAAGCGGCGCCGGGCGACGGGGGCGAACCATTCCCCGCGCAGCAGTTCCACATCGAGTTCGTTGAGCAGGAAGGTGGCCTGGGCCAGTGCCAGCGCCCGGGGCGAGACATCGGTCGCGGTGACGCGCCGGGCGTGCCGCGTGGCGTGGAGGGCCTGGACGCCGTTGCCGGTGCCGAGGTCGAGCAGCGTGTCGACCGGGCGGCGGAGGGTGGCGCGGAGGAGGCTCAGCGAGGCATGCCCCACGCCGAGCACGTGCTCCGGCGGGACCTGGTGCCCCAGTGCGTCGGCGTCGAGGTCGGACACCACCCACCAGTCGCCTTCTTCGTCCCCGTGCGGCCGCACGTCCAGGCCCGCGCGCAGCGCGTCACCCTCGCCACGGAGCAGGCCGGTGCCGAGCGCGTCCTCCAGCGGGAGCGGCGCCAGCGCGGCACGCACCGCCGCTTCGGACTCGGCCCCGCCGAGCAGGAACAGGCGGATCAGCGTGCCGAGTTCGCCGGCGTCGGCGCTGGCGCGGAAGGCGAGTTCGGGTTCTCCCCGGCCCAGGGCGGTGTGGGCCATCGGGCCCAGTGCGGCCATCACGCCGCCGGTGTCGTATCCGGTGCGGCGGAACGCTTCGCGGAGCCGGGCACAGAACTCAGGGGAAAACTCGGGGTTCACGGGGCGTAATCCTTCCACGCCTGTGCTGAGATGGCGGGATGAGTGTCGACGGTGTGCTCGCTGGGGTTCAGGAGATGCTGCCCGGGCTGGAAAAGCTTTATGTGGACCTGCACCGGCATCCGGAGCTGTCCTTCGCCGAGCACCGGACGGCCGCCGAGCTGGCGGGTCGCCTGGAGACGGCCGGTTACGAGGTGCATACGGGCCTCGGCGGCACCGGGGTGCTCGGCGTGCTGCGCAACGGTCCGGGCCCGGCGGTGATGGTGCGGGCCGACATCGATGCCCTCCCGGTGGAGGAGAAGACCGGCCTGGACTACGCGAGCCGCGCCCGCGGGCGCGACGGCGACGGCAAGGACGTGCCGGTGATGCACGCGTGCGGCCACGACATGCACGCGACCTGGCTGGCCGGGGCGGCGGAGCTGCTGGCGCGGGGGCGCGCGCACTGGCGCGGCACCCTCCAGGTGGTCTTCCAGCCGGGGGAGGAGCACGGCTCGGGCGCGGCGGCCATGGTGCGTGACGGCGTGTTCGACATCGCGGGACGCCCGTCGGTGGTGCTCGGCCAGCACGTGGTGCCCGGACCGGCGGGCTGGGTGCTGACCCGGCCGGGCGTGCTGATGGCCGCGACCGACGCGCTGCGGATCGTGCTGCACGGCCGGGGCGGGCACGGCTCGAGGCCGGAGACCACGGTCGATCCCGCGGTGCTCGCCGCGTCGGTGGTCCTGCGGCTGCAGACCATCGTTTCGCGGGAGATCGCCGCGACCGAGTCCGCCGTGGTCACCGTCGGCTCGCTGCACGTGGGCACCACCCACAACGTGATCGCCGACCACGCGGTGCTCGAGGTCAACGTGCGCACCTTCGACGATCAGGTGCGCCGGAAGGTGCTGGCGGCCATCGAACGGATCGTGCAGGGCGAGGCGGTCGTGGCGGGTTCGCCGCTGCCGCCGGAGATCACCAGGCTGGCGAGCTTTCCGGTCACCGAGAACGACGGCGGCACCACGGCGGAGCTGACCGAGGCGTTCCGCGCGCATTTCGGCCCCGACCGGGTGTTCGAGGCCCCCCTCGTGACCGGCAGCGAGGATTTCGGCGAGTTCGCCCGTGTCGCCGGGGTGCCCTCGGTGTTCTGGCTGGTGGGCGGGCTGGAGGCGGGACCGGTGCTGGCCGCGATGGCGGAGGGCCGGTTCGAACGCGACGTCCCGTCGAACCATTCGCCCCTGTTCGCGCCCGTACCACACCCGACGCTGCGGACCGGCGTGGAGACGCTCGTGGTCGGCGCGCTCAGGTTTTTGTCGGTGCCCTGAGGCAGGGTGCGGCCATGACCGCGATCCCGGAAGAGAACCACTCGCCGCGCTGGACCGGTGGAGAACGTCCCGACCCGCCGCTGACCGGGGACGAACGTGAGATCCTCACCGCCTACCTGGACTGGCACCGGCGCACCTTCGAACTGAAATGCCTGGGGGTGCCGCCCCACCGGCTGTCGGAGAAGGCCATCCCGCCGTCGGGCCTGAGCCTGCACGGACTCCTGCGCCACCTGGCTGGCGTCGAGCGCTGGTGGTTCCGCATGCAGTTCGCGGGCGAGCAGGTGCCCCACCTCTACTACTCGGACGAAGATCCGGACCAGGATTTCGACGATCTCGACGGCGATGTCGAGGAGGCCTTCGCGGTGTGGCGGGCCGAATGCGCCCGTTCCCGCGAGATCGTGGCCGCCGCTTCGCTGGACGACACCGGCACCTCGTTCGCGACCGGACGGCCGGTTTCGCTGCGCCGGATCGTGGTGAACACGCTCGCCGAGTACGCGCGGCACAACGGCCACGCCGATCTGCTGCGCGAGCGCATCGACGGCGCCACGGGGATGTGACCGGGAGACTGGAGGCAGTACCGCGGAACTCTGGAGGGACCATGACCGATGTGATCGCGCTGACCCGTGGCCTGCTCGCACTGGACACGGTGGGCCAGGCGGAGAGCACTGCCTGGAAACTGCTCGCTCCTCCGCTGGAGGAAGCCGGTTTCGTGGTGGCCGTCGCCGAGCACGAACCCGGCCGGGGCACCCTCGTCGCCGACTGGCGCCCCGAGCTCGAGGTGCCGCCGCTGTGCCTGTCCGGTCACGTGGACACCGTGCCGCTGGGGGCCGAGCCGTGGCGGCACGACCCGTCCGGCGAGATCGACGGTGACCGGCTCTACGGGCGGGGCAGCAGCGATATGAAGGGCGGGGTCGCGGCGATCGTCACCGCGGCGGTCGCGCTCGCCGCCGGGACGCCGAAGCGGGCCGGACTGCGCCTGGTGCTCACCGCCGCTGAAGAGACCGGTTCCCACGGCGCCCGGTACGCGGCGGCGTCGCTGCTGGACGAGCCGAGCGGCCCGCTGGTGATCGCGGAACCCACCGGGAACGCGGTCTTCCACGGGCACAAGGGGGCACTGTGGCTCCAGGCACTCGCCACCGGTGTGACCGCACACGGCTCGATGCCTTCCTTGGGGGACAACGCGATCTACAAACTGGCCCGTGCGGTGTCGCGTTTCGAGGAGTACCGGTTCGGTATCGCACCGCATCCGGTGATGGGGGAGCCGACCCTCAACGTCGGCACCTTCAGCGGTGGCCTCAACACCAATTCGGTGCCGGACCGGGCGGTGGCGACGATCGACGTGCGCACCGTGCCGGGGCAGGACCACGCCGAGCTCACCGCCGCGCTGGCCGCCGTCGCCGGTGCCGGGGTGCGGCTGGAGCCGCTGGTGGATCTCCCTCCCGTGTGGACCGATCCGGAGGACGAGTGGGCGCGCTCGGCCGCCCGGATCGCCGGCGAGGTGACCGGGCACCCCCGCGAGTCCCGCGCGGCGCCCTATTTCACCGACGCTTCGGTGCTCACCCCGGCACTCGGTTCGGTGCCGACGCTGATCTGCGGGCCGGGGGAGCCGGAGCAGGCCCACGTCACCGACGAATGGTGCTCGTTGGACCGGCTACGGGAATCCGTGGAGATCTTCGAACGTCTCGGCGCGCACTGGTGCGGTCTTTGACGTGCCCCGGACTGTCGCCGGGGCACGCCGAGTGGCAGCATGGACGGCGGAGGTGGTCGTAGTGAGCAGGTCCCCCCGGTCGTCCGGGAAAGAGGCCGAGCCGGTTCTCATCACCGAGGCCGCCCCCTCCTTCGAGGACGAGCACGCCGCCCGCAAGCGCAAGTACGCGCTGATGATGGGCCTGCGTTTCCCGTGCCTGGTGCTCGCCGGTGTCTTCTACCACACCTGGTGGCTGGCACTGCTGTTCGTGGTGCTGTCGGTGCCGTTGCCGTGGGTCGCGGTGCTGATCGCCAACGACCGCCCGCCCCGCAAGGCGGAAAAGGTCAACCACTTCCAGCGTGAGGTCAAGGCGATCGAGCACCGCGAACACCGCGTCATCGACGGCTGAGCCGCTCCGGCTGCGCCCCCGGCACGCTGACCGCCCTCGCACCGAGCCGCACCCCGGCCCGCAGTGCCTCGAGGGGGGATTCCCCGCGCAACCAGGCCGAAAGCAGGCCCGCGTCGAAGGCGTCGCCCGCGCCCGTCGAATCGACGCAGGTCACCGCTTCGGACGGCACGCTCGTGACGCCCTCGCCGTCCACCCAGGCGGCTCCGTCCAGACCCGCCGTCACGGCCACCGCACCGACCGTGTCCAGCAGCCGCCCGGCGCCCGCCGGTTCGGCCGAACCGGTCAGCGCCAGCAACTCGTCGGTGTTGGGTAGCAGGAGGTCGACGCCCCGCACGTCCTCGAGGAAGGCGGCGGGGTCGGTGAGCAGCGCGGCGGCCTGGGGGTCGACCGAGGTGGTCAGGCCCGCCGCGCGGGCGGCGGAGAGAGCGGCGAGCCCGCCCGCCCGCGAGGACGGGTCGAGCAGCACGTAGCCGGACAGGTGCAGGTGCCGCGCCCCGGCAAGGAGAGCGGGGTCGAGGTCACCGGGCGCGAACCGTGCGTTGGCTCCCCGGGCGGCGAGCATGCTGCGCTGCCCCTCGCCATCGACGAGCACCACGACACAGCAGGTGGCGGCCTCGGCATCGACGGTGAAGGCACACCGCACGCCCGCCGCTTCCAGATCCTGCCGCACCCAGTGGCCGCCGGCGTCGTCTCCGATGCGCGTGACGAGGGTGGTGTCCACGCCGGCTTCGGTCAGCCAGCGGGCGGTGTTGGCGCCCGCGCCGCCGCCGGTGAGGCGGACCTCGGCCCGCGAGTCGCCGCCGTGCACCACCTCGTCGTGGCGAGCGACCACGTCGAGCCCGGCGTCGCCGACCACGATCACCCTCATGCCGAGGCCGCCAGAGCCACCGCGATCTCGGCGGCCAGCCGGGCGTTGGACAGCACCAGCGCCTCGTTGGCGTCCAGGCTCGCGCCGCCGCTGGCGGTGTGGAAGTGCTCCAGCAGCACCGGCGTCACGTCCTGCCCGTGCACGCCGCCGGCACGCAGCTTTTCGAGCCCCTCGGCCAGCAGCCGATCGTGCAGCTCCCTGTCCATTTCGGACTCCGCGGGGATCGGGTTGGCCAGCAGCACGCCGGAATCCGCATACCGGCGGTGGGCCGCGACCACGGCGGCCGCCTGGGCCGGATCGTCCACTCGCCACGGCACGGAGTGCCCGGAACCGCGCCGGTAGAAGGCCGGGAACTCGTCGGTCCGATAACCCAGTACCGGCACCGAGTTCGTCTCCAGGACCTCCAGGGTCGCGGCGATGTCGAGCACCGACTTGACACCCGAACACACCACGAGGGTGGGAATCCGGGCCAGCACGCCCAGATCGGCGGAGACGTCCCAGGACTCGCTCGCCCCGAGGTGCACCCCGCCGAGTCCGCCGGTGGCGAACACCCCGATTCCCGCCGCGTGTGCCAGCGCCGAGGTGCTCGCCACCGTGGTGGCGCCGGAGCGGCCAAGGCCGATCGCCGGGCCGAGATCGCGCAGCGACAGCTTGTCCAGGTCCGCACCGGGGGCGCACACGCGCTCCAGCTGGGCGGGGGACAGCCCGACGACGGCCTCGCCGTCGAGCACCGCGATGGTGGCGGGCACCGCGCCCGCGGCGCGGACGGTCTCCTCCAGGCGGCGTGCCACGTCGAGGTTGCGGCCGGGCGGCAGCCCGTGGGAGAGGATGGTGCTTTCGAGCGCGACGACGGGCCTGCCGCTGTTGACGGCGTCGGCGACCTCGCCGGAAGGGGAAACTGGGGTCACAAACGATCATTGTCCCCCAGTCCGGCCCCCTCCGGCGTCCTCAGGGCAGGTACTGGGCCTTCCCCTCACCGAAGGACCAGTCGACCGGCTGGTTCTCGGTGAGCGCGATGAAGACGTCGGCCGGGTCGATGCCGGCACGGTCGCGGGCGAGTTCGGTGATGCGGCGGTAGAGCGCGGTCTTCTGCTGGTAGAGCCGTCCGGCACGCAGGGTGATGGCCACCACGACGAACCCGTCACCGCGCGTGATGCCGAGGTAACCGCGGTCGTACCGCACCTGGCCGGGCTCGTGCCGGGTGATGACCTGGAAGAAGTCGTCCCCGGGCACGTCGATGGTCTCGGTCATCGCCTGGTGCACGGCGTCGCCGAGGGCGGTGAGGGTGTCCTGGTCGTAGCTGTCCGGAGCGTCGATGCGAACGAGAGGCATGCGCACACTGTACATACCAGTAGGTACAACGACCAAGCCTTCGTGTCCGGAGGGTGCTGCGGCATCATGGAGACATGAGCACCATGACGCTGCCCGAGGTCGACACCCGGCCGGAGACCACGGACCAGACCGACAGCGACGAACCGAAGATGTTCCACTACGTGCGCAAGAACAAGATCGCCGAAAGTGCGGTCATGGGCACGCACGTGGTGGCGCTGTGCGGCGAGGTCTTCCCGGTGACGCGCTCGCCCAAGCCCGGCTCGCCGGTCTGCCCGGCCTGCAAGGAGATCTACGAGAGCCTGCAGCCCGGCCCCGGCGCGGAATAGTCCCGGCACTTGCCGGTGGTGCCGTGAGGGGCCCCTCACCGTCGAAACGACCGTGAGGAGTCCCCTCACAGCACCGCGTAACCGGAGGCGACCCGGCTAGGGGGAGTCGTCTGCCGGGGTCTCGTCCTCGCCCTTGCCGCGTGGCCGCCGCAGCGGCGTCGTGGTGCGCTCCCACAGGCTCCGGCCCGCCCCGGCGGCCTCCTCGCGCATCCGCTCCTTCAGCCGTTCCATCTCCAGCCGGCGCCACTTCCGCCGCTGCCGCCGCGTCATCTTCGCCGGCCACAACTCCTGGATCGCGGAGTTGAAGTAGGCGCCGCCCACCACGGCCAGCCCGATGAAGAAGGTGAACAGCAGGAACGCGATCGGGGTGGCCAGCGCGCCATAGGTGTAGCCCGTGCTGGTGATCCAGGTCAGGTAGATGCGCAGGCCCACGCTGGCGAGCAGGAAGATCACCATGGCCAGTGCGGCGCCGGGCAGGCCGCGGTGCCACGGCAGGCGCCGCGGCAGTGCCAGCTTGTACAGCGTGGCCAGCGCCAGCATCAGCAGAAGCGCCACCACCGGGTAGTAGCCGATGCCGATCCAGGTGGACAGCGTCGGACGCCAGGACTGGGGGAAGAAGTCGATCAGCAGGTCCGGGCCGATCGCGATCACCGGCAGGCCGATCACCAGCAGGATCAGGCTGGCCAGGTAGAGCAGCAGCGCGAAGATCCGCTGCCACACCTCGTTGCGCACGCCGTACTGGTCGTGGGCCACGGTGATCGCGTCCACGAACGACGACATCGCCGACGAGCCGGCCCACAGTGAGATCAGGAAGCCGACGGAGACGATCTCGCCCTTCCCGATGTGCAGGATGTCGTCGACGGTCGGTTCGATGATCTGCTTCACCACGTTGCCGGTGAACACCTGACGGCAGAAGCCGATGATCTTGTCGTGGACATCGGCCACGAACCCGGGCCCGAACCAGTCGCCCATGAAACCGAGGCTGCCCAGCAGGCCCAGCAGCAGCGGGGGCAGGGACAGCGTCTGCCAGAACGCCGCTTCCGCCGCCTCCGAGAAGATGTTGCCGTCCCACGCCTTGTCGAGCGTCCGGGCGATCAGGCGCCGTGCCCCCTTGCGGGGCGGCTCGGGCTCGGTCTGGTTGCTCATCGCGAGTTCCAGAATGGTCGATTTTCGCGGATTTGGCCCGTTACACCTGTGGCGTGTTCCACTTGCCCGTGGCGTTGGCGGCCCCGCCGCGAGCCGCCCGGTACTCTTCTCGCTGCACCCTCACCCGCGTCCGGCGTCGCGGCCGGACCACACCGTGGGGGTTTTCGCATGTGGCGTTCCTGTCGGCGAGAGGAGGGGGACCATCCTTGTCGGACACGGCCCAGCGTAGTGGGAATGGACACCGCGTCCGTGAAGTCGGCGAAATCACCGCACCGGAGCCGCAGCACGACGCGACCGCGCGCCCGCTGCGCGCCTGGCAGCGGCGCGCGCTGACGAAGTACCTGACCACCAGGCCTCAGGACTTCCTCGCGGTGGCGACGCCGGGCGCCGGGAAGACCGTGTTCGGCCTGCGCATCGCGGCCGAACTGCTCTCCGACCGCACCATCGAGTCGATCACCATCGTCACGCCCACCGAACACCTCAAGCACCAGTGGGCCGCCTCGGCCGCCACGCAGGGCATCGCGATCGACTCGAACTACCGCAACGGCCAGGGGGCCACCTCCTCGGACTACCAGGGCGTGGCGCTGACCTACGCGCAGGTCGCGGCCCATCCCACGTTGCACAGGGTCCGGACCGAGACCCGCAAGACGCTGGTGATCCTGGACGAGATCCACCACGGCGGGGACGCCAAGTCCTGGGGCGACGCGGTGCGGGAGGCGTTCACCCCGGCGGTCCGCAGGCTCGCGCTGACCGGGACCCCGTTCCGCAGCGACGATTCGCCCATCCCGTTCATCACCTACGAGCCCGACGGTGACGGCGCCCTGCGCAGCAAGCCGGACCACTCCTACGGCTACGCCGACGCGCTCGCCGACGGGGTCGTGCGGCCGGTGGTCTTCCTCGCCTACTCGGGTGAGGCCTCCTGGCGCACCAGCGCGGGTGAGGAGTTCACCGCCCGCCTGGGGGAACCGCTCACGGCCGAGCAGACCGCCCGCGCGTGGCGTACCGCGCTGGACCCGGGCGGCGAGTGGATGCCCGCGGTCCTGCAGGCCGCGGACACCCGGTTGCAGCAGTTGCGCGGCAGCGGCATGCCCGATGCCGGGGGCCTGGTGATCGCCACCGACCAGGAGTCGGCGCGGGCCTACGCGAAGCTGCTGCAGGGGATCACCGGGGAGAACCCGGTGGTCGTGCTCTCCGACGACCCGAAGGCCACCCAGCGCATCGGCGAGTTCGCCGAGTCCGGAGACCGCTGGCTGGTCGCGGTGCGGATGGTGTCGGAGGGGGTGGACGTTCCGCGCCTTGCCGTGGGCGTCTACGCCACCAGTGCCTCCACCCCGCTGTTCTTCGCGCAGGCCATCGGCCGGTTCGTGCGGGCCCGGCGCAAGGGTGAGACCGCGAGCGTGTTCCTGCCCAGCGTGCCGGTGCTGCTGGAGCTGGCCAGCGAGCTGGAGGCCCAGCGCGATCACGTGCTCGGCAAGCCGCACCGGGAAAAGGACGGCTGGGACGACGAACTGCTGGCGCAGGCCAACCGCACCGAGGATGAGCCGGGCGAGGAGGAGAAGTCGTTCACCTCGCTGGGCGCCTCGGCCGAGCTGGACCAGGTGATCTTCGACGGCAACTCGTTCGGGACCGCGGTGTTCTCCGGCAGCGAGGAGGAACAGGAGTACCTGGGCCTGCCGGGGCTGCTCGAACCCGACCAGGTGCGGGCGCTGCTGCGCAAGCGGCAGGAAGAGCAGCTGGCCGACGCGAAGCGCCGCAAACCGGCCAAGGAGGAGCCGGCGCAGGCGCCCCGGCGGCCGCAGTCGGTGTCCGAACGCATCGCCTCCCTGCGCAAGGAGCTCAACGCCCTGGTCGGGGTGTACCACCACCGGACGAAGAAGCCCCACGGCGCGATCCACAGCGAACTGCGGCGGGTCTGCGGTGGCCCGCCGACCGCGATGGCCTCGGTGGAGCAGTTGGAGGAGCGGATCGTCACCCTGCGTTCCTGGTAGCCGACCTGGAACCGGCCGGGAACACGGAAAGGGCGGGCGCCCCGTGAGCGCCCGCCCTCTCGCTGGTCTTGGAGTCCCTAGCGCTGGATCTCCGCCGCCATCTCCTTGAGCTTCGGCTCGTACTCGCGGGCGTGGTGGCCGCAGAAGAGCAACTCACCGCCGTTGGCGAGAATCGCTCGTACCTGAGCTGCGGCGCCGCAGCGGTCGCAACGGTCGGCAGCGGTCAGTTCGGGGCGGGTGAGCGTGGGTGATGTCATGGGGGTCTCCCTCCGTCCCGGCATCGGTGCCCCGATGCCTATCCAGCGCGATCACTTCGGCACTGATGCCGGGGCGGGTGCCACCGGCTCCGGGGTGGTCGTTGCTTCCACTCTTGCAGACGCTGAGCAGGTCGCAAGTGTTCCCGTCATGGTGGGACCTCCGTCACGCCGAATTACCCCGGATGTCGTAGAGCCTTTCCCGCCATCCGGACAGTGAAACCTTCACGAAACGTCCAGACCATGCGTTTTTCCTGGTCAGATGCGGGTTTTGGGGAAGCGTCCCGCGGCTCAAACCACCGGAACGGGCCTTTGCCGACGGCGGTCGCGCCGCCCCCTGTTCGTTCTGAGCGTAATCGCCCGATTGCCGAAAACGGCTGAGATCGGCTCCGGAGGGGATTTCAACCCCTGTGACTCGTGAGACACTTCACACCATGACCAAGGCAGCGTCGGCGGCCGCGAAGGATCTGGCTGTGGCCGGGATCACCGGCGTCCAGCTCGCCTGGGCGGACAACAACGGCATCCCGCGCTCCCGCGTCGTGCCGATCGCGGGACTGGCCGACGCCGCCGCGCGAGGGGTCGGCGCCACAGCGCTGTTCGCCGTCTTCGACACCCACGACGAGATCACCTTCGCCCACCCGGATCTCGGCACCCCCTCCGGTGACATCCGGGTGGTACCTGTGCTCGAACGACTGAGGCGGCTGTCACGACAGCCCTCGCTCGCCTGGGCACCCGGGCGCCAGATCACCGCGGACGGGCGGCCGTGGCCGTATTGCCAGCGCACAGTGCTGCAGCGACAGGTCGAGACCGCCAAGGCGCGGGGTTTCACGCTGAAGGCCGGATACGAGCTGGAGTTCGCGGTCGCGCCGGCGGGCAGCCCGGACATCGTTTCCGCGCCCGGGCACCCCGGCCCCGCCTACAGCCCGCACGGCCTGCTCGAACTCGACGAGTTCGTCGCGGCTCTCCTGCACGACTTCGACGCCAACGGGCTGCCGCTGAACCAGCTGCACGCCGAGTACGGCCCGGCCCAGCTCGAACTGTCGCTGCGGGCCACCGATCCGCTCTCGGCCGCCGACGACCAGCTGCTGGCCCGGCAGACCATCCACGCCGCGGCCAGGGCACACGGGCTGAAGGTCAGTTTCGCGCCGGTCATCAGCGAGGGTGCGGTGGGGAACGGCTGGCACCTGCACACCTCTCTGTGGCGCGGCGACCGGAACCTCCTCGCCGGGGTGCCGGACTCCGAAGGGGCGGGCTACCTCGCCGGGCTCCTGCGGGATCTGCCCGCACTCACCGCGATCACCGCGCCGAGCGTGCCCTCGACGATGCGGCTGCGGCCCGGTTTCTTCGCCAGCGCCTACGGATTCTGGGGCGTGGAGAACCGCGAGGCACCGCTGCGGTACGTGCCCGCGACCGAGCTGCTGGGTGAGAGCAACGCCAACGTCGAGCTCAAACCCTCGGACGCGTCCGCCAACCCCTACCTGGCGCTGGCGGCGGTGCTCGCCGCGGGCGTCGCCGGGATGGTCGACGGGCTGCGGCTGCCCGAACCCATCGCGGCGGACCCGGGCACGTGGACCGAGGAGCAGCGCGCGGCGCGGGGGGTGGTCCGCCTGCCCAGCACACCCGCCGAGCAGGACGCGGCCCTGGTCGCGTCGCCCCGGATTCGCGAGGTGCTGGGTGAGGAGCTGCTCGGCGCTTTCCGGGCGGTGCGCAAGGCCGACCTCGACTGGGCGGCCGAACGCGAACCGGACGAAATCGTCGCGGCACACCTTTGGCGGTACTAGTGCTCCTGCTGCGACGGTCCCGCTGGTTTCCCGGCGCCGAAGCGCTGGTCGCCGAGGCGCGTGCGGAGATGCCCCAGAAGAACGATCTCTGCGGGGCCTTCGCCGCGCTGGTTTCCGTGCGAGCGTACGGAATTCCGGTGCTGGATCAGGACGAGGCCGCGGTGGCGGCCGGGGTGCGGCTGGCGGCCGATCCGGCGGCCGGGCTGCCACCGGGGGAGAAGGGCCGCGACGACTACCGCGTCGCGCTTCCCCGAGCCGGTGAGGCCGCCGAGGCCGGGGCCTCGGCAGGCGGGGTCGCCCGCGCCGTGGAGATCCTCTCCTCGGGCCGGCTGAAGGCGGTCCCGGCCTCGGGGGACTGGAAGGTCCCCGGGCTGCACCGGCTGCTCCAGGGATGCCACCAGCTGCCGTGGGTGGCTTTGGTGGCCAATGTGGACACCGGCGAGTTCGGCGCGCACGACACACCCGAGCGCGCGTTGACGGACTACCTCGAAGGCGGCCTGCCGCCGATGTGGAATTCCCGTTGGCGCACCGGGCATTTCGTGCTGCTGGCCGGCACCCTGCACGGCCCCGGCGGCACTTTGGTGTCCGTTGTGGACACTTATCCCGGACTGGGGGACCGCGGAGTGCACTTCCAGCCGCTGGGCAGGCTCGCCGAGGCGCTGCGCCGGGAACGGCTGTCCACCCCCGGCGGCCTGCTGCTCGTGGTCCGGGAGGCCGACGAACCGGCCGCGGCGGAACTGGTCACCGCGGCCGGCCTGTCCGTCGCGTACTGGCCGTGACCCGCTCGGCCAGACGGGAGTGCCGGCGGCCGTAGGCGAAGTAGATCACCAGGCCGAGGACGAGCCAGACGGCGAACCGGATCCAGGTCAGCACGCTCAGGTTGAGTGTGAGGTAGAAACAGGCCAGCGCGGCCAGGATCGGGACCACCGGGGAGAACGGCACCCTGAACGGCCGGTGCAGGTCGGGGCGCCGCTTCCGCAGCACCGGGACCGCCACCGCCACGATGATCATCGCCGACAGCGCGCCGATGCTGACCATGTCGGACAGTTCGGTGATCGGAACGAACGCGGCCAGCACGGCGATCAGCACCGCCCCGCCGATCGTCATCAGATGCGGGGTGCCCCAGCGTGGATGTGTGCGGCCCAGCGCGTCGGGCAGCAGCCCGTCCCGGCCCATCGCGAACCCGATGCGCCCGATGGTGACCAGTTCGACCAGCATGACCGAGGTCAGGCCGGTGACCGCGCCGAGCGAGATCAGCGCGCCGATCCAGTGCATGCCCACCGACTCGAAGGCCGAGGCCAGCGGCGCCCCGGTGTCGATCCGGGTGTAGGGCACCATGCCGGTCAGCACGAACGAGACCCCGATGTAGAGCAGCGCGCACACGCCCAGCGCGCCCAGGAGGCCGACCCGCAGGTCCTTCTGGGGGTTGCGGGTTTCCTCGCCGAGGTTGGCCAGCGCTTCGAAACCGGTGTAGGCGAAGAAGACGATCGCCGCGGCGCTGAGCACCCCGGCCATTCCGTAGACCGACTGGGCCAGCCCCAGCCCGGCCTGCGCCACCGGCTGGTGCAGCACACCGCCGGCGCCGGGCGCGGGCTGTGCGGGCGGGATGAACGGGGTCAGGTTCGCGCCCCTGACGAAGAAGACGCCGACCACCAGGATCAGCACGCAGACCGCGACCTTCACGATGACCAGCACGTTCGTCGCCCAGGCCGATTCCCGGATGCCGGCCACCGCGACCGCCGTGAGCACCGCGATGATCAGCACCGCGCCCACGTTCACCGTCGCTTCCTCCCCGAACCAGGAGGAGGGCAGGCCCAGCAGGTTCGCCAGATACCCCGACCAGCCGCGTGACACCACCGCCGTGCCGAGGGCGAACTCCAGCAGCAGATCCCAGCCGATGATCCAGGCGAAGGGTTCGCCCAGGGTCGCGAAGGCATAGGTGTAGGCACTGCCCGCGGTCGGCACGCTGGAGGCGAGTTCGGCATAGCACACGGCCGCGAGCCCGGCGACGATCGCGCCGATCACGAACGACAGGGTGACCGCCGGACCGGCGTGCGTCTTCGCCTCCACCCCGGCCAGGGTGAAGATCCCGGTGCCGATGATGACGCCGACGCCGAACCCGATCAGGTCCCGGCCCCGCAGATGGCGTCGCAGTTCCCCGGATTCCTGACGCGCGAGGATGTCGTCGACGTCAAGGGTGCGCCTTTTTCCCATTCACCTCACGGTAGAAGAGCGCCCCGGGGTCCGCACGGTAGCGGGCGGCGAAGCGGTGACGGCGAGGGAGGAGCGAAAAGGCCGCCACGCGGGAGGCATGGCGGCCTTTTCCGTCTCTGGGACGTGCCGGACTGCTCAGTCCAGGTAGTCGCGCAGCACCTGCGAACGCGACGGGTGACGCAGCTTGGACATCGTCTTCGACTCGATCTGGCGGATCCGTTCGCGGGTCACGCCGTAGACCTGGCCGATCTCGTCCAGGGTGCGCGGCTGGCCGTCGGTGAGGCCGAAGCGCAGCCGCACCACCCCCGCCTCCCGTTCGGACAGCGTCTGCAGCACGGACTGCAACTGGTCCTGCAGGAGCGTGAACGAGACGGCGTCGACCGCTACCACGGCTTCGCTGTCCTCGATGAAGTCACCGAGCTGCGAGTCGCCCTCGTCGCCGATGGTCTGGTCGAGCGAGATGGGCTCCCGGGCGTACTGCTGGATCTCCAGCACCTTCTCCGGCGATATGTCCATCTCCTTGGCCAGCTCTTCCGGGGTGGGCTCGCGCCCGAGGTCCTGGAGCAGCTCGCGCTGGATCCGGCCCAGCTTGTTGATCACTTCGACCATGTGCACCGGGATACGGATGGTGCGGGCCTGGTCGGCCATCGCCCTGGTGATGGCCTGCCGGATCCACCACGTGGCATACGTGGAGAACTTGTAGCCCTTGGTGTAGTCGAACTTCTCGACGGCGCGGATCAGACCGAGGTTGCCCTCCTGGATGAGGTCCAGGAACGCCATCCCGCGGCCGGTGTAGCGCTTGGCGAGCGAGACGACCAGCCGGAGGTTCGCCTCCAGCAGGTGGTTCTTGGCACGCTCGCCGTCGCGCACGATCCATTTCAGGTCACGGCGCATCTGGGTGGGGAGCTTCTCGCCCTCCTCCTCGGCGATGCGGACGCGTTCGGCGGCGTAGAGCCCGGCCTCGATGCGCTTGGCGAGCTCCACCTCCTCCTCGGCGTTGAGCAGCGCGACCTTGCCGATCTGCTTCAGGTAGGCCCGGACCGAGTCGGCCGAGGCGGTCAGCTCGGCATCCTTGCGGGCCTGCCGCAGCGCCTCCGACTCCTCTTCGTCCCAGACGAAGTCGGGGTCGTTCGAGGACTTCGCCCGCGAACTGCGTTCGCTGCGCGGGGCCTCCGCCTCTTCTTCGTCGTCGTCTTCGTCGTCGGACTCTTCGCCGGCGCTGGAGTCGTCGACGTCGACCTCGACCTCTTCCAGGTCGGCGAGGTCGGCGTCCAGATCGACGTCTTCCAGGTCCTCGCCGCCGGGACCGTCAGGCTCGCCGTCTTCGGTCTTGGGTGCAGCCTTGCTCCGGGTACGGGGCTTGGCCGGACCCTTCTTTGCGGTCGTCTTGCGGGCGGCCGGCTTCTTGGCGGCGCTCTTTTGCTCGGTGGCGGCGGCCTCAACGCCTGCGTCGGGTTCCGCGCTCGTTGTCTTCGTGCCGCTTCGGGTAGCGGTTTTTGCGGCTGCCACGTACGCCCTTTCGCAGCGGTCGATCACGGCGAGCCGGGTCGGTGGAACCCGGTTGCCTCAGATTCGGGGAACGTCCCGCGGCCTGCGGTTTTGCTTTCCGCGACCGTGGGCCGTGTTCCATTGTAACGACGATACGCCGAAGCGTTGCGGGCGATCATCGATCCCCTGCCGGAACCGGCCGGTACTTCAAGATCAATGATGGAGGCCTTCCGCCGCGGCAGCCGCCACTCCGACGATCCCGGCGTTGTTCTGCAGGGACGCCACCGTGACCGGCGTGCGGATGTCGAGCAGGGGAACCCACTTGTCCGCCTTCTTGCTGACCCCGCCGCCGACGATGAACAGATCCGGCCAGATCAGGTTCTCCAACACGGTCAGGTAACGGTTTACCCGCTTCGCCCAATGTGGGTAGGAAAGCCCCTCGTTGTCCTTCACCGAAGCGGCCGCGCGCTTCTCGGCGTCGTGGCCGTCGACCTCGACGTGGCCGAACTCGGTGTTGGGGACCAGCTTGCCGTCCTGGAACAGCGCGCTGCCGATCCCGGTGCCGAAGGTGAGCAGGGTGGTCACGCCCCGGCCGGCGGCGGGGTCGCCGTAGCGGATCTCGGCCAGGCCGGCGGCATCGGCGTCGTTGAGCATGACGACGTCCTCGACGCGCAGGCCGAGGCGCTTGGCGAACAGCGCGTCCGCGTCGGTGCCGATCCAGCTGGGGTCGATGTTGGCCGCGGTGAGGGCGACGCCCTTCTTGATGACCGAGGGCAGTGTGATGCCCACCGGCCCGTCCCAGCCGAAGTGGGCGACCACCTGGGCCACCACCTCGGCGATCGCCTCAGGGGTGGCGGGCCGGGGCGTGTCGATGCGGAGGCGGTCGCCAATGAGCGCGCCCTTTTCCAGGTCGACAAGGGCGCCCTTGATACCGCTGCCGCCGATGTCGATACCGAAACCGCGGGTCGCCGTCATTGGCGTGATCCCTTCCTTCTCGATTCAGAAGCCTGTCCACGAGACTTTATCCGCATGTGGTCACATGGTGGAGTGGGAGCCTTCGAGACTGAGTTGAAAGACACCGCCGTGGCGGTCGCCGGGGAGGCGGCCGCCCTCGTGCGCCAGGCCCGTACCGCCATGTTGGCAGGTGAAACGGTGTCGTTCGACACCAAGTCCACCGACACGGACGTGGTGACCGCCGTGGACCGCGCCTCCGAGCGGCTGATCCGCGAGCGGCTGGCCGTCCTGCGGCCCGGGGAGGAGATCCTCGGCGAGGAGGAGGGCGGTGCCGCGGGGGAGGGGGTGACGTGGGTGGTCGACCCGATCGACGGCACGGTCAACTTCCTTTACGGCTCACCGGCTTTCGCGGTGTCGGTGGCCGCGCAGATCGACGGGGTCTCGGTCGCCGGGGCGGTCGTGGAGCCGGTCGACGGCCGCTGCTGGAGCGCGGTGCGCGGTCAGGGCGCGTGGCTCGACGGGCACCCGCTGCGCGTCTCGTCGGCGGACCGGCTCGGCCTCACCCTCGTCGCCACGGGTTTCTCCTATGGGGCCGAGCGCCGCGAACGCCAGGCCCGGATGGTCGCGAACCTGCTCGGGCACGTCCGGGACATCCGGCGGCCGGGCGCGGCGTCGCTGGACCTGTGCGCCGTCGCGGCGGGCTGGACGGACGCGTACTTCGAGCACGGGCTGCACCGCTGGGACTGGGCCGCCGGTGCGCTGGTCGCGGCCGAGGCCGGTGCCACGGTCAGCCTGCCCGGGGAGGACCCCGGCCTGGGCACCGACGCGACCTTCGCCGCCGCACCCGGCATCGCGGGCCCGCTGCGCGACGTCCTCGTCGCCTCCGGCGCCCAGGACGTCTAGCTGCCCGCCACGCCCGCGAAGGACTTCGGCCCCGTCACAGCCGTGTCGCGGAGCTCAGCAGGCGACGTTGCGGGCGGCGGCGAGCAGGGCCGGGTCCAGCACCGGCGAGCCCGGGGCGGACTGCTCGTTGCCGTTGGAATGCTGCGTGGACCAGGTCTGCAACTGCTGCAGGATCTGGCGCGCCTGCTGGGTGGGCCGGATGTCGCCGAAGGTGCCGCCGATGGACAGGTCCACCGAGGCGTCGGCCCGGGTGTCCTTGACCAGTTCGACGCACGGCAGCACGAGGCTGAGCGTGCGGGCCGCGGACACGCCGTTGTCGCCGAAGCGGATCTGGCCGCGGCACTTGGCCGCGGTGTCCTTCGGGTAGTACGGGTCGTTCTCCGGCTGTGCGATCTGTGTGAAGCCGAGCTCGCGCAGACCCTCCGTGGTGATCGCGGCCTGGCCGCGCAACTGGCTCGCGTTGAGCACCTTGACCGCGACCTTGTCCGGCGGGACCGGCGCGATGTCGTCGAGCGCGGAGTGGCTCAGTGAGGTGAAGGTCATGCCCTGGGCGGGGGTCGGTCCCGGATCGCAGCGCAGCACCGCGTCGATGTCCGCCCGGCTGGTGATCGCCCGCACCCAGATCACCATCGCGACCAGGCCGAGTACCCCGATGAAGATCACTGCGGGTAGTGGACGACGTCTGCGATAGCCCCGCTTCTTGCGGTTGCCCAGCCCGATCCCCGACGCCACCAGCCCGACATCCTTCCCGACTCCGCCGACCGTCCCCGCTGCCTGGACCGTCGCACCTGATCAGCGTAAGCGTTACAGTGCACCAACGCCGAAACCGCCTCTCGAGTGGGTCTGACTAGGCGGTTCACCTGGGATTTTCCCCCTCGGATCTCCCCCTCGGGGGTGAGGTCGGCGCGCCGTGGTCTAACCCGTTGCAGCTCCGGGTATGAGGTGAGCTACCCTCTGCGGGCTCCAGCCGTAGATCAGGGTCCCCACACCACTCGCCGAAGAGAGACCCGCCTCACTACGGCGCCGGGCACAAACAGGGGCGCTGGAACGTTGTCCAGCGGCACGAAGGGCGCGCGGAGGTGTATCGCGAGCCTGGAGAATCAACATCGAAGCTATCGCAGGGGTGAAGGACAATGGCGACCGACTACGACGCTCCGCGCCGCAGCGAGGCCGACGAGCTGGCCGAAGACTCGTTGGAGGAGCTGAAGGCCAGGCGGAACGAGAACCAGTCCGGGGTTGTGGACGTCGACGAGGACGCGTCCGCGGAGAACTTCGAACTCCCAGGTGCGGATCTGTCGGGACTCTCGGGTGAAGACCTGACCGTCAAGGTGGTGCCGAAGCAGGCGGACGAGTTCACCTGCTCCGTGTGCTTCCTGGTGCATCACCGCAGTCGTCTGGCCGAGGAGAACAACGGCCAGATGATCTGCCGCGACTGTGCGTGAACCAGGCCGAAGTCCGGTACGAGGAACGTCGCGAGGGCGCGCTCACGGGCGACCGTGAGTGCGGCCTGGGCTAGGCCTTCCGCAGCAGGGCGGCCACGGCCTCGGGCTTGCGGGTGCTGAACACCCAGTACGGGGTCGGATCGTCCGGGTCGGTGAGGTGCACCCGCACCACCGGGCCGACCCAGCCGCGGTGGACGACGAAGGCGGCAGGGTCGAGTTCGGGTCCGAGCGCCTTGCGCTTGCGGTCGCGGCCGATGACCTCGGCCTCGCCCGCGAACCGCAGCGGCAGGCGGGCCTTGCCCACGCGCAACTCGGTCTCGGTGACCTCGACCTTGGTCCGGCTCATCGAGATCAGCCAGGCGATCATCAGGGGGAGCAGCACCACATAGGGCAGCCAGGCCCGCACGCCCGGGTATCCCATGTGGACTTCGGCGGCCAGCAGCACCGCCGCGAGCAGCGGCAGCGGCCAGCCCCACCAAGGTACGTAAAGCCGCTCCGCGTGCAGCGTGCGGTCGGCACCGCGGTCCTGGTTCACCGGCGCACCGGCCGTACTTGCGCTCTCACCCACGCCTTCAGGGTAGTCTCGCCGCCCGTGCCCTCCGTGCAGGTCCTGCTTACCCGTCTCGATCCGGATGTTCCCGTGCCCGGTTACGCCCGGCCCGGCGACGCCGGTGCCGATCTCGTGACCACCAGCGACGTGGAACTCGCGCCGGGGGAGCGGGCCGTGGTCGGCACGGGGATCGCGATCGCGTTGCCGGAGGGGTACGCGGGTTTCGTGCATCCGCGGTCCGGGCTGGCGGCGCGGGTGGGCCTGTCGGTGGTCAACACGCCGGGCACGATCGACTCCGGCTATCGCGGGGAGATCCGGATCTGCCTGATCAACCACGATCCCCGTACGCCGATCCGGTTGTCGCGGGGCGACCGGATCGCGCAGCTGATCGTGCAGCGGGTGGAGACCGCCGAGTTCGTGGAGGTGGCCGGCCTCGCGCCATCCGAGCGCGGGGAGGGCGGTTACGGGTCCACGGGCGGTCATGCCACGCTGGACGGTGTGACGGGGGAAGGAGCGAGGAAGTAGTGGGCATTTTCGGACGCAAGCGGCGGTCGGGTGGCCGGCACGCGATGCCGGAGCGGGCCGCGGTCGCCGAGGCGGAGGACGACTACGAGGAGCCGGCACCGGCGGTGACCGAGGGGCCGTTCGACGTCGCCGACGCGCCCGAGGACGGGATCCCGCGCATCGATCTGGGCTCGGTGCGGGTCCCGGTTCCGGATGGTTCGCAGGTGCAGGTCGAGATGGACCCGGCGGCGGGCGGTGTCCGTGCCGTGCACGTGGTGACCCCGCACGGTCAGGTCACGGTGAGCGCCTATGCCGCGCCGAAGTCCGGTGGGCTGTGGGCCGAGGTCGGCGACGAGCTGACCGCACAGCTGCGCGCCGACGGCGCGAAGGTCTCGCCCGGAGAAGGGGAATGGGGTTTCGAGCTGTCGGCCCTCATCGGTGATGTGGCGCTGCGCTTCGTCGGGGTGGACGGTCCCCGCTGGATGCTGCGCGGGGTGATCGCGGGTCCGCAATCGCTGGCCGCGGACGCGCCCGCGACCCTGCGGGAGATCGTGCGGGGCACCGTGGTGGTGCGCGGGGACGCGCCGATGCCGGTGCGCACGCCGTTGCCGATCACGCTGCCCGAGGCGGTCGCGCAGCACATCGCGGAGCAGCAGGCCCAGCAGCAGGCCTGAATTATTCGCTGGGGAGGGGCATGCGGGGATCCCTAGGATCACCGCATGCCGAACTCCACCGAATGGCTGATCTTTCTGGGGACGGCGGCCGTCTTCGCGTTCACCCCGGGCCCGGGGATGCTGTACGTGCTGGCCCGCGGGCTGCGCGGCGGGCGCCGCGAGGGCGTGCTGTCGGCCTTGGGCAATGCCATCGGCTGCTCGGCGCACGTACTCGCCGCGGCACTCGGGCTTTCCGCCCTGCTGGCCGCCTCGACGACGGCCTTCACCGTGGTGAGGTTCGCCGGGGCGGCCTATCTGGTCTATCTCGGCGTGCAGGCGATCCGGCACCGGCACGACGACGGTGAACCGGAGACGGCGGAAGGGAATGCCCGCAAACTCGTGCGTTCCCCGCTCGCCCAGGGCATCCTCACCGAACTGCTGAATCCCAAGACGGCGCTGTACTTCATGGCGCTGCTGCCGCACTTCGTGCATCCCGGTACCACGCCCGCCCCCGTGGCGTTCGGCCTGCTGGGGATGATCGCGCTGGTACTGGCGATGATCGCCGACCTGGTGGTCGGGGTGTTCGCCGGGAACATCGCGCAGCGTTTCCTCGCCGACCGGCGGCGGCGGATCCGGCAGCGGGTGGCCGGTGGCGCGGTGATGATCGGGCTGGGGGCCTTCGTGGCTAGCGCCGACTGAGCCGGCTGACCTGCCACGCTTCCACGGCGGCCCGGCCGAGCGATTCGCGGTCGGCACCGAGCCGGTCGAGAGTGGTTTCGCGGACCGTCGCGCGGGGCAGCGCCCCAGCCCAGGCATGGGCGATCTCGGCGGGGTGCACCGGATCGTCGACACAGGCGGCGATACCGACTGGAATGTCCAGTTCCTTCAAGGCTTCCAGGGTCGGTGCGGCCCGGTTCGCGGCCACCCGCAGGCTCGCCGCCAGCCCCGCGCCGTGCCGTCGCCAGGCCCGGGTGAGTTCTCCGGCCAGCCAGGGCGCGACACCGGCCACGGACAACCGGAGCGCCTTCTCGAGTCCTTCCCGCTCCACCAGGTCGGCGGACGCCTTGGCGGCGAGCGAGGCCGGTGCCGCGTCCGGTTCTCCGGCCCAGGCGGGCAGGGCCAGCAGCAGGCCGTCGCACCGGCCGGGGTTGCGTACCGCCCATTCCGCCGCGAGGTGGGCCCCGAAGGAGATCCCGCCCAGCAGCAGCCGTCCCTGCCGGGCGTTAGCAACCGAATCGATCATGGTGAGAAAGCCCACTGCCAGTTGCGCTCCGGGCGGTGGTTCCGGCGCGTCCAGCTCGATCCCGGACGCGGCGAGCGGACCTGCGAAAACGGAGCGGACGAAGATTTCGTCGGAGCCGGTGCCGGGCAGCATCAGGGCCATCGGCTTCGGCATAGCGGAGGTCACGTTGCGATCTTGCCCCAAAGCCCGTTTCCCTTGCCTGGAACACCTTCAACAAGGTTAGCCTTGACCACGTACGGGCCGTTCAAGTCGGGGGCCCCGGAGTACAGGAGCACCGCCTATGTCCGCCAAAGACGGCGGCTACTTCAGCCGGTTGGTTCGCAAACTGACCAGCGACGTCGAGGAACTCGACGCCGACGATCTGTCCGAAAAATCCGAGGCGGTCGGGGCGCGGCGCGCCTGCGACTGCCGCTCGGGTGAGGAAGTGACCGTGCTCGGACGGTTGCGCAGCGTGCAGCTGTGCCCGACCACCGAAGCGGCGACACTGCAGGCTGAACTGTTCGACGGAACCGAAGGCGTGACGCTAGTCTGGCTCGGGAGGCGCCGGATCCCCGGGATCGAACCCGGGCGGACGATCAAGGTGCGCGGCCGGCTGGCCGAGCGCGATGGTCACAAGGTGCTGTACAACCCGTTCTACGAGCTCCAGACGACCTCATGAGTTGGTAACCACACGTGACTGAACCCGCCGGCACCGACAAGCAGCAGACCGAGGACGAGCAGCCGACCGTGCTGGAACAGCTGGGCGGCGTGTCCGGGCTGATCTACTCGTCGGTGCCGATCGCGGTGTTCGTCCTCGCCAACGCGTTCCTCGGGCTGTTCCCCGCGATCTGGTGCGCGCTGGGCAGCGCGGTGGCGATCACCGTGCTGCGCCTGGTGCGCAAGGAACCGCTGCAGCCCGCCGTTTCCGGTTTCTTCGGTGTCGCGATCGCGGCGTTCATCGCCTACCGCACGGGATCGGCCAAGGGGTTCTTCCTGTTCGGGATCTGGGCGAGCCTGGTCTACGGCGGCGTGTTCGTGCTGTCGGTGCTGGTGCGCCGTCCGCTGGCCGGCGTGGTGTGGAACCTGCTCAACGGCACCGGCAGCGAGTGGCGCAAGGACAAGCGCTCCCGGTTCGGCTACGACCTCGCGACGCTGGCGCTGGCGGCGGTGTTCCTCGCCCGGTTCATCGTGCAGCGCTGGCTGTACAACGCGGACTACACCGGCTGGCTCGCGTTCGCGAAGATCGCGATGGGCTACCCGTTGTACGCGCTGGCGCTGCTGGTCGTGGTGTGGGCCGTGCGCCGGTCCGACCAGCGGATCAAGGAACTCGAACTGGACAGGGCCGCCACCGAGGAAGCCGCCGAGGAGGCGCTGCGCCTCAAGTACGGCGGCCGTCCCAACGAGGCCTGAAACCCGGCCCGACCCCGCTTTGGGGGCCCTGCCTCCGCGCCGTTTCCCCCCGGGCCGTTCCGGTGCTTCAGCCCTCGAGAAGTGCCTTGCGGATGTCCGGTTCGACCTCGGCCGGAGCCACGAACAGCAACTCGTCCCCCGCCTCCAGCGGGTCCTCCGGCTGCGGCACGATGACCCGCTCGCCCCGCAGGATGGTGACCAGCGCCGCATCCCGCGGCAGCGCGATCTCCCGCACCGGGCGGCCCGCCAGCGGGGTTTCGTCCGGCAGGGTGAGTTCGACGAGGTTGGCCTGCCCGTGGCGGAAGGTCATCAGCCGCACCAGGTCACCGACGCTGACGGCCTCTTCCACCATCGCGGCGAGGATCCGGGGCGTGGACACCGCCACGTCCACCCCCCAGGCTTCGGTGAACAGCCACTCGTTGGCGGGATTGTTCACCCTGGCCACCACCCGCCGCACCGCGAACTCGGTCTTGGCCAGCAGCGACACCACGACGTTCACCTTGTCGTCGCCGGTGGCCGCGATCACCACGTCGCACCGCTCGATCCCCGATTCCTCCAGGGTGGAGACCTCGCAGGCGTCACCGAGCACCCAGTCCGCCTGCTCGACGGTCTCCGGTTCGAACTGGTGCGCCTGCCGCTCGATGAGCATCACCTGATGCCCGCCATCGATCAGTTCGGCGGCGATCGACCGGCCCACGGCGCCCGCTCCCGCGATCGCGACCCGCATGAGTCCTCCTAGAAGTCGTGCGGGGCACCCGCACCGAAGTAGGTGTTGGTCAGTCCTCGGGTGCCTTGGCCGCCACGCTGGTGACGTCGCCGAGGGTGCCCGAGCGGGCGGCGACGTAGACCAGGTCGTCGGCCTGCAGCACCGTCTTGCTGTCGGGCAGCACCGGCGTGCCGAACCGCATCACGAACGCGACCCTGGCGCCGGTGGCCTCCTGCAGCTCGCGAACGGAGTGGCCGACCCACGCCTCGTGCAGCGGAAGTTGCAGCACCGCCACGTTGCCCGTCGGGTCCCGCCACGCCGACGACACGCCTTCGGGCAGCAGCGTACGCAGGAAGCGGTCGGTGGTCCACGGCACGGTCGCCACGGTCGGGATGCCGAGCCGTTCGTACACCGCGGCCCGCTTGGGGTCGTAGATGCGGGCGACGACGTGCTCGACACCGAAGTTCTCGCGCGCCAGCCGGGCGGAGATGATGTTCGAGTTGTCGCCGCTGGACACCGCCGCGAACGCCCCGGCCCGCTCGATGCCCGCGTCGATCAGGACCTGGCGGTCGAAACCGATGCCGAGGATCTGCCTGCCGTGGAAGTCGCTGCCCAGGCGGCGGAACGATTCCTGGTTCTTGTCGATGACCGCGACCTCGTGCCCCAGGCGCTCCAGCGCCGCGGCCAGGGACGCGCCGACCCGGCCGCATCCCATGATCACCACGTGCACGCGCTTGCCTCCTCTTAGCCTGCGATCCGTACGCCGGCGGCCACCGCGGGCCTTCACCCACACGGCGGCTACCCGCGTTTCGCCAGCGGAGAACCTACCCTGTCCCGGGGAACGTTAGGCTGCTGCCGTGCCGAAGTTTGCGTCCGTGGCCAAAAGGCTGCTGCTTGGCCGTCCGTTCCGCAGCGACCGGCTGTCCCACACCCTGCTGCCCAAGCGCATTGCGCTGCCGATTTTCGCCTCCGACGCGCTGTCCAGCGTGGCCTACGCGCCCGAGGAAATCTTCCTCACGCTGAGCGTGGCGGGCCTGTCGGCCTATGCCCTCGCGCCGTGGATCGGCATCGCCGTCGCGCTGGTGATGCTGGTCGTGGTGGCCTCCTACCGGCAGAACGTGCACGCCTATCCCAGCGGGGGAGGTGACTACGAGGTCGCGACCACCAACCTGGGGGGCAAGTTCGGGCTGACCGTGGCCAGTGCCCTGCTGGTGGACTACGTGCTCACGGTGGCGGTGTCGACCTCGTCGGGGGTGGCCAACATCGGGTCCGCGATCCCGTTCGTCGCCGAGCACAAGGTGCTGTGCGCGGTGCTGATCGTGGCCGTCCTCACCGCGCTCAACCTGAGAGGGGTGCGGGAATCGGGAAAGGCCTTCGCGATTCCGACATACGGCTTCATCGCCGGCATTCTGGTCATGGTGGTCTGGGGGCTGATCGAGGCGGTGGCCGGCACGCCGATGCGGGCCGAAAGCGCCGGGTTCGAACTGCACGAAGAGAGTTCGCTGGCCGGTTTCGCCTACGGATTCCTGATCCTGCGTGCCTTCTCTTCCGGTGCCGCCGCGCTGACCGGGGTCGAGGCCATCAGCAACGGCGTGCCCGCCTTCCGTAAGCCGAAGTCGCGCAACGCGGCGACCACCCTGTTGATGATGGGCCTGCTCGCGGTGACCATGCTGATCGGCATCATCGCGCTGGCGCGGATCACCGGCGTCAAGTTCGCCGAAGACCCGGCACGGCAGTTGTTCGGCGCGCCCGCGGGCTACCAGCAGAAGACGATCGTCACGCAGATCGCGCAGGCGGTGTTCGCCGGGTTCCCGCCCGCCTTCTACTACATCTCCTTCGCCACCGGGATCATCCTGCTGCTGGCCGCCAACACGGCGTTCAACGGCTTCCCGGTGCTGGGCTCGATCCTCGCGCAGGACCGGTACCTGCCCCGCCAGTTGCACACCCGGGGCGACCGGCTGGCCTTCTCCAACGGGATCCTGTTCCTGGCGGCCTTCGCGCTGGTGCTGATCTTCGCGTTCAACGCCGAGGTCACCAAGCTGATCCAGCTCTACATCGTCGGCGTGTTCGTGTCCTTCACGGTCAGCCAGGCCGGCATGATCCGGCACTGGAACCGGCTGCTGGCCCGCGAGACCGATCCTCAGGCACGACGGCGGATGCGCCGTTCGCAGACGGTCAACGCGATCGGCCTGACCATGACCGGCCTCGTGCTGGTGATCGTGCTGGTCACCAAGTTCCTGCTGGGCGCGTGGATCGCGATCGCCGCCATGGTGGCGATCTTCCTGCTGATGACGGCGATCCGGCGGCACTACGACCGGGTGGCCACGGAACTGGCCGAGACCGACGGGTACCAGCCCGACGTGCTGCCTTCGCGCAACCACGCGATCGTGCTGGTGTCCAAGCTGCACCTGCCGACGCTGCGGGCGCTCGCCTACGCGAAGGCGGTGCGGCCCGACGTGATCGAGGCGGTCACGGTCAACGTCGACGACGAGGAAACCCGTGGCCTCACCAAGGAGTGGGACGAGCACGGCTTCAAGGTGCCGCTGAAGGTGCTGGAGTCGCCGTACCGGGAGATCACCAGGCCGGTCGTGGACTACGTGAAGCGGGTGCGTGGCGACAATCCGCGTAACGTGGTCACCGTGTTCATCCCCGAGTACGTGGTGGGGCGCTGGTGGGAGCAGTTGCTGCACAACCAGAGCGCGCTGCGGCTCAAGGGCCGCCTGCTGTTCCAGCCGGGCGTGATGGTGACGAGCGTGCCGTGGCAGCTGGCGTCGTCGGTCAAGGCGGTCAACCGGGCCCGGTTGCGTCCGGCAGCCGGCGACGTGCGGCGCGGTCTCTACCGAGCGCCCGCGGGGCGTAAGGACGGCTCGTGACGGGCGAGAGCTGGCTGGGCCGGACCTTCGAGGTCGAGGTGGGTCCGGTGGCCCACGGCGGGCACTGCGTGTCCCGGTTCGAGGGACGGGTGGTGTTCGTCCGCCACGCGTTGCCGGGCGAGCTCGTGCTGGCCGAGGTCACCGAGGACAAGGGCGGGTCGTTCTGCCGGGCGGACGCGGTCCGCGTGCTGCGGCCGGTGCCGCAGCGGGTCGAGCCGCCGTGCCCGCTGGCCGCGCCGGGGGGCTGCGGCGGATGCGACTGGCAGCACGCGGCCCCGGAGTTCCAGCGCGAGCTGAAGGCCCGGGTGGTCGAGGAGCAGCTGCGCCGGCTGGCGGGCATCGAGCGTGCGGTCGAGGTGGAGGCGCTGCCCGGCGGGCCGCTGGGCTGGCGCAGCCGGGTCCGGCTGGTGGCGGGCCGTGACGGCCGTGCCGGGTTGCGGGCGCACCGCAGCCACCGGGTGGTGCCGCTCGAGGACTGCCCGATTTCGGTGCCGGGCGCGCTGGAACCGGTGCTGTCCCGGCGGTGGCGGCCGGGGAGCGAACTCGAGGTCACCCGGGATGCCGAGGGGCATACCCACGTCCGTGAGCTGAGCATGGTGCGGGGCAAGCGGCGCGCCCGGCAGATCAGCGGCGGTGTCGCGGTGCAGCATGCCGCCGGCCGGGACTGGAAGCTCGACGCGCACGGCTTCTGGCAGGTGCATCCGGCCGCCGCCGACACGCTCGCCGCCGTGGCCGGTGAGTGGGCGCGTGCGCCACACGGCGGGCTGGCGTGGGACCTCTACGCCGGGGTCGGGTTGTTCGCCTCCGTGCTGGCCGCTCAGGTCGGTCTCCAGGGGGAGGTCGTCGCGGTCGAGTCGGGCCGCCGTGCCGTCACCGACGGCGAAGCGGCGCTCGCGGACCTGCCGCAGGTGCGCTGGCTGCCGGGCCAGGTGGAGCGGGTGCTGCCCGGGCTCGAGGGCCGCCCGTCGGTGGTGGTGCTGGATCCGCCGCGGGCCGGGGCCGGGCGCGCCGTGGTCGAGGCCGTGGCCGGGCGCGGCCCCGAGCGGGTGGTGTACGTGGCCTGCGATCCGGCGGCGCTGGCCCGGGATCTGGCGACCTTCGGCGCTCATGGCTACCGGCTGACCGCGCTGCGGGCGTTCGACGCGTTCCCGATGACCCACCATGTGGAGTGCGTGGCCCTCCTCGAGCCCGCCGGAAACGGTTGATGGCGGACCGCGACGCCCTGGTGCTCGACGACCCGGTGGGTTGGTCACTCCGTGGCCACCACGCGCGGTTCGCCCGCTGCTCGGGCCGGGCTGCCGGTTACGTGCCGGGAGTCGCCACCTTCTCCGCGGTGCCCGCCGACCCGGACGCGGCGGAATGGGCGGACCTGGCCCGGCTGCTCGGCCCGGGTGAGCTCGCCGACCTGTTCACC
Source organism: Amycolatopsis cynarae (assembly GCF_026802195.1). Taxonomy (NCBI): domain Bacteria; kingdom Bacillati; phylum Actinomycetota; class Actinomycetes; order Pseudonocardiales; family Pseudonocardiaceae; genus Amycolatopsis; species Amycolatopsis cynarae. The sequence continues at coordinate 1,549,959 of NZ_CP113836.1, forward strand.
TGCCCGGCCACTCCGCCCCCGGACTGGGAGCCGGTCTTCGCCGTCGAGGGCCGCCAGATGATCTGGCCCGGCAGCGGCCGGCCCGATCACCCTCGGTCCGGGAACGGCACCGAGGTGGTCGTACTGGGCGGGGACAGCGTGCCCGAGATGCTCGACCTCGTCGCGCGGACCCGGCCGGGGCCGTTCTGGCCGCGCACCCACGAACTGGGCACCTATCTCGGCATCCGCGAGCGAGGCGCGCTGGTGGCGATGGCGGGGGAACGGCTGCGACCCGCGGGCTGGACCGAGATCAGCGCCGTGTGCACCGCTCCCGAGACACGGGGGCGAGGCCACGCCGCCCGCCTGGTCGGTGCGCTCATCGCGCGTGTCCTGGCCCGCGGTGAACGTCCCTTCCTGCACGTCGCCGAGGCGAACACCGGAGCCATCGCCCTCTACGAGCGGCTCGGCTTCAAGGCGCGCAAGGACGTCACCTTCCGGGGGTTCCGCACTCCGTGACCGGACGAAGCGGGCGAAAGTGTCGGTGCCCCGGGGCAGGATGCCCGGTATGAGCCTGGAGAGCTTCGACCGCGCGGCCGCGGCGGTCACCGGAACACGGCTGTCCGCCTTCGGCGGCGGGCGGTAGCGGCCCATGTGGGAACTGAGGGAGATCACGGCTGCCCTGAAGTCCGGCGGTTTCGGGGATCCAGCGCGGGCGAGGGTGGCCGACGTGCTGGCCGGTCCCGGTTCCGCCGGGGAGCCGCGCCGGGTGGACCTCGCGGCCGACGTGGCGCTGGCCGAAGCCGTGGCCGACCCGCTCGGCCGGGGCTGGCGGCCCTGCGACCTGCACCGGATGGCACTGCGCCGGGAGGACGCGCGGGTGGCCGGGCTGGTGGCGGACGCGATCGCGGCCGAGCTGGCTTCACGGCCGTCGGCGGCCGTACCGCCATCGTGGCGGGACCAGCTCGACCGGCTCGGCTCCTCCGTCTGGTGGCGGCCGGAGGAGCCGCGAGTGAGCCAGTGGGCGGCCCGGGAGGGGGTCGGCAGGCGGGACACCCTGGTGCAGGTGATGCGGGCGCTGGGGTCGGTCGCGCTGTTGCCCGCGCTGCCCGATCCGCCCGCGCCCGCGCGGCCGGGGACGGGAGTGAACGAGAAGATGCTGGCCCGTGTTCGCGCCCTGCTGGCCAAGGCGGAGTCGACATCGTTCCCGGAGGAGGCCGAGGCGCTTTCGGCCAAGGCGCAGGAACTGATGAGCCGCTACTCCTTCGAGCGGGCCCTGGTCGATTCCGGCCCGGGGCGGACGGGCTCGGCGCGGCGGTTGTGGCTGGAGGATCCGTACCTGACGGCGAAGTCGGCCCTGGTCATGGCGGTGGCGTCGGCGAACCGGTGCCGTTCGGTGGTCTACCCGGGGCTGGGTTTCGTCGTGGTGGTGGGGCACGAGACCGACCTGGACATCGTCGAGTTGCTGGCGACCTCGCTGCTGGTGCAGGCGACGGAGGCGATGCTGGCGGCAGGCAGGCACACGCACCGGGACGGGCGCTCGCGCACCCGCTCGTTCCGGCATTCGTTCCTGCTGGCCTACGCCGAACGCATCCGGGAGCGCCTGACCGAGACCGACCGGCGGTGCCTGGAGCAGGTGGCCGACGAGCGCCTGCTGCCGGTGCTCGCCCGGCGCGAGGAGGAGGTCGACGAGCTGTTCCGCGAGCTGTTCCCCGAGGTTCGCACGCGCCGGTATGCCGCGGGCAGCGACGCCGGCGGATGGCAGGCCGGGCGTGCGGCCGCCGAGCGGGCCAGGCTGACCGTCGAACGGCGCGCGGTGGGGCCGCGGCCGTGACCCTCCGTTGTGGACGGTCCGCGGAACAGGGCGTGCGGGTCCGTGCCCCTGCCGGGCGCACCTGCCGCCGCCCACTGGCGCTACGGTGGGTGAACGAGCGGACCGTTTTCGCTCCAGTGACGCACACCGCGCGGAGCGGCGAGCCCGTTTCGCTTCTCCGTAGACTGAGCGGACGGTCCCGGATCGACAGGGTGAGGTGGAAAGTGACTTTGCTGGAGTCCGTGCACGGGCCGGCCGATCTCAAGCGCATGAGGCTGAGCCAGCTCGAGCAGCTGGCGGGGGAGATCCGCGACTTTCTCATCGACAAGGTCCGGCGCGCCGGCGGGCACCTCGGGCCGAACCTGGGTGTGGTCGAGCTGACCATCGCGCTGCACCGCGTGTTCGACTCGCCGCGGGACGCGATCGTCTTCGACGTCGGTCACCAGAGCTACGTGCACAAGATCGTCACCGGTCGCCGTGAGGGCTTCGACCTCCTGCGGCAGACCGGCGGGGTCGCGGGCTACCCGATCCGGGCCGAGAGCGAGCACGACTTCGTCGAGAACAGCCACGCCTCCACCGCGCTGTCCTATGTGGACGGCCTGTCCAAGGCGTTCGAGCTGGCCGGGGGCGGCAGGCACACCGTGGCCGTGGTCGGCGACGGTGCGCTCACCGGCGGCATGTGCTGGGAGGCGCTCAACAACATCGCGGCCGAACCGGGCCGTCCCGTGGTGATCGTGGTCAACGACAACGGCCGGTCCTACTCGCCGACCATCGGCGGTTTCGCCGAGCACCTGGCGTCGCTGCGACTGCAGCCCGGGTACGAGCGCGTGCTCGACGGCGGCCGCGAGCTGCTGCTGCACACCCCCGTGGTGGGCAAGCCGATCTACGCCGCGCTGCACGCGGCGAAGGCGGGCATCAAGGACGCGCTCAGCCCGCAGATGATGTTCTCCGACCTCGGCCTGAAGTACCTCGGCCCGGTCGACGGGCACGACCTGGTCGCGCTGGAACGGGCCCTGCAGTCGGCGAAGGCCTTCGGCGGTCCGGTCGTGGTGCACGCGGTCACCGAGAAGGGCCACGGCTATCCGCCCGCGGTCAACCACGAAGCCGACCAGATGCACCAGACCGATCCCATCGATCCGGACACCGGGCTGCCCAGGCCCAAGGGCCGCAGCTGGACCGACGTCTTCGGCGACGAGCTGGCCGAGATCGGTGCCGAGCGGCCCGACGTGGTCGCGATCACCGCCGCCATGCTGCGTTCCACGGGCCTCGGCAAGTTCGCCGACCGTTTCCCGGACCGCTGGTTCGACGTGGGCATCGCCGAGCAGCACGCGGTGACGTCGGCCGCCGGACTGGCCATGGGCGGGCTGCACCCGGTCGTCGCGGTCTACTCCACCTTCCTCAACCGGGCCTTCGACCAGGTGCTGATGGACGTGGCGCTGCACCGGCAGCCGGTCACGCTGGTGCTCGACCGAGCGGGCATCACCGGTCCGGACGGGCCCAGCCACCACGGCATGTGGGATCTGTCGCTGCTGGGCATGGTGCCCGGGATGCGCGTGGCGGCCCCGCGGGACGCGGCCACCCTGCGGGAGGAACTGCGCGAGGCGCTGGCGGTGTCCGACGGCCCGACGGCGCTGCGCTACTCGAAGGGCAGCGTGGTCGAGTCGGTGCCCGCCGTCGAGCGGATCGGTGTGGTCGACGTGCTGGCCAAGCCCGCGGAGGAGGCCGAGCAGGACGTGCTGCTCGTCGTGGTCGGCGCGTTCGCCGGGCTCGGGCTCGCGGCCGCGGAACGCCTGGCCGACCAGGGCATCGGGGTCACCGTGGTGGACCCGCGCTGGGTGGTGCCGGTTCCGGCCGAGTTGGTCGCGCTGGCGCGCCGGCACAGTCTGGTGGTGACCGTGGAGGACAGCGGCCGTCACGGTGGCTTCGGCTCCGCCTTGAGTGCACTGCTGCGCGACGCCGAGTGCGATGTGCCGCTGCGGGATCTGGCGGTGCCGCAGCAGTTCCACGAGCACGGTTCCCGCGAGGAGGTGCTGGGACGTGTCGGGCTGACCGCCCAGGACGTGGCGCGCAAGGTCACCGAATGGACGGCGAACCTGCTGCGGGAGCGTCAGCCGGAGGCGGCCGAATAGGGGACATGCCCCGGCGCGTGGCGTACAGGTGCTTCTCAGGAAACTGTGGCACGGTGGTTGACGTGCGGATTCTGGTAGTCGAGGACGAAGAACCCCTCGCGGAAGCGATCGCCCGTGGCCTGCGCCGGGAGGGCATGGCCGTCGATATCGCGCTCAACGGGGACGAGGGGCACGAGAAGGCCAGCATCACCCGGTACGACGTGGTGCTGCTGGACCGAGACCTGCCCGGTATGTCCGGCGACGACCTGTGCAAGCAGATCGTGGCCTCCGGCGAGCTCACCAGGGTCCTGATGCTCACCGCCAGTGGCACCGTGTCCGACCGCGTCGAGGGGCTTTCCCTGGGCGCCGACGATTACCTGGCCAAGCCCTTCGCCTTCCCCGAACTGGTCGCGCGGGTGCGGGCGCTCGGCCGCCGGGCCACCCCGGCCGCGCCGCCGCTGCTGACCGCGGGTGACGTCGAGCTCGACCCGGCACGCCGGACGGTGCGGCGGGCCGGTGGCCCGATCGAGCTGACCCGCAAGGAGTTCGGCGTGCTCGAGGTGCTGCTCGCCGCGAAGGGCGCGGTGGTGAGCAGCGAGGAGTTGCTGGAGCGGGTGTGGGACGAGAACGCGGACCCGTTCACCACGACGGTCCGGGTGACGGTGATGACCCTGCGCAAGAAGCTCGGCGAGCCTGGAATCATTGAGACCGTGGTGGGATCGGGATACCGGGTACCGAACGCCGGTCCTGTGGACGGGTGAGGCGGGCCGCCGGACTGCTGCCGGCGAACAGCCTGCGCGCGCGGATCACGCTGCTGTCGACGGGCCTGGCCGCCGGGGTGAGCCTCGTGCTGCTCTGGCTGGCCTGGATGCTGGTCGGGGACGCGGTCGCGGCCTTCCCGCAGCTGCCGCCGGGGACGACGGTCCGTGCCGACGGGGTGGACGTGGACGCCGCGGCGCTGGCGGCGCACCTGCGGGAGCACGCGCGGGACAAGGTGCTGCTGGCGGGGTCGATCGCGTTCTGCTGCGTCGTGCTGGCCACCGCGATCCTGGCGTGGACGTTCACCTCGCGCGTGCTGCGGCCGCTGCGGGAGATCACCGGCACCGCCCGGCGGTTGTCGGTGGAGTCGCTGGGCGAGCGCATCGGCGAGGTGAAGTCCAGGGGCGAGCTGGCCGAGCTCGCGCACACCTTCGACGCGATGCTCGACCGGTTGCAGGCGGCGTTCGAGGCGCAGCGCCATTTCGTCGCCAATGCCAGTCATGAGCTGCGGACCCCGCTGTCGGTGATCCGCACCGAGCTGGATGTGACACTGTCGGACCCCGATGCCGATGTGGCGGAGCTGCGCCGGATGGCCGCCGTGGTGCGCGATGCGACCGAGCGGGCGGGCAATCTCGTCGGTTCGCTGCTGCTGCTCGCCCGCACCGACGGTGCCGGGCTGATGGTGAACGAGCCGACGGATCTGGCGGTGCTGGTGTCCAGTGCGTGGCGGGCCGCACGGGGCGAGGCCGAGCAGCGGGGGATCCGGACGAAGTTCGACACCGCGCCGACGCCGGTGCGGGGGGATCCGGCGCTGCTGGAGCGCATCGCGGGCAACTTGCTGGAGAACGCGGTCCGGCACAACGTGGACTCGGGCTGGATCGAGGTGGTGACGCAGCCGGGCGAAGGCTGGTCGATGCTGCGCGTGCGCTCGTCCGGCGGGCTGATCGATCCGGCGACCGTGGCCGAGCTGTTCGAACCGTTCCGCCGGGCCGGAGTGGCCCGGACGGCCCGGTCCGGGGCCGGGCTCGGCCTGTCCATCGTGCGGGCCGCGGTGGAGGCCCACGGCGGCAGGGTCACCGCGGAACCCGTGGTCGGCGGCGGCCTCTCCGTCACCGTCGTCCTCCCCGCCGCCTGACCGCCCGAGTCCCACCTTCACGCGCTTGTGTCCCACCTTCAGGCGCCCGAGTCCCACGCTCGCGGCGCTGAGGGTGGGACACAAGCGCACGAGCGTGAGACACAGCGAGACGGGAAGGGGCCCCTCACCGGGTGTGGTGAGGGGCCCCGTCGGCTGAGCCGGGTTACGCCGGGACGGAGGCGACACCCGGGGCCAGGAACGCCTTGCCGTTGACCCTGGCCGACACGCCCTCACGGTCGAGGTAGGGCGTGATGCCGCCGAGCCAGAACGGCCAGCCGGCACCGAGGAGCATGCACAGGTCGATGTCCTGCGCCTCGGCGACCACGCCCTCGTCGAGCATGATCCTGATCTCCTGGGCGATCGCGGCGAGCGCCCGCTCGCGCACCTCTTCCTCGGTGGACGGCCGGTCACCCAGCTGCCACAGCGCGGCGACCTCGGGGTCGACCACCTGGTTGCCCGCCGAGTCCCACTGCCAGACGGCGCGCTTGCCCGCCTCGACGAACTTCTTGAGGTTCCCGCTCACCTTGAAGCGGTCCGGGAAGGCCCCGTGCAGGGTCTCGCCGACGTGCAGCGCGATGGCCGGGCCGACCAGCTGCATGAGCACCAGCGGCGACATCGGCAGGCCGAGCGGCTCCAGCGCGCGGTCGGCCACCTCGAACGGCGTGCCCTCGTCGACCGCGTTGAGCACCTCGCCGAGGAAGCGCAGCAGCAGCCGGTTCACCACGAACGCGGGCGCGTCCTTGACCAGCACGCAGGACTTCTTCAGCTGCTTGCCGAGCGCGAACGCGGTCGCCAGCGCGGCGTCGTCGGTCTGCTCGCCGCGCACGATCTCCAGCAGCGGCAGCACGGCCACCGGGTTGAAGAAGTGGAAGCCGACCACGCGTTCCGGGTGCTGCAGCTTCGACGCCATCTCCGACACCGACAGCGACGAGGTGTTCGTGGCGAGGATGGCTTCGGGCGAGACGTACTGCTCGAGGTCGCCGAAGACCTGCTGCTTGACGCCCATCTCCTCGAACACGGCCTCGATCACGAAGTCGGCGTCGGCGAAGGCGGCCTTGTCGAGCGAACCGGTGACCAGCGCCTTGAGCCGGTTCGCCGCGTCGGGCGAGAGCCTGCCCTTGCTCAGCAGCTTGTCGATCTCGGCGTGCACATAGGACACACCCTTGTCGATGCGCTCCTGGTCCACGTCGGTGAGGACCACCGGAACCTTGAGCCGCCGCACGAACAGCAGCGCCAGCTGGCTGGCCATCAGCCCGGCGCCGACGACGCCGACCTTGGTGACCTTGCGGGCCAGCGACCTGTCCGGCGCGCCCGCGGGGCGCTTGGCGCGCTTGTTCACCAGGTTGAACGAGTACAGGCCCGCGCGCAGCGTGTCGCTCATCAGCAGTTCCGCGAGCGCCTCGGTCTCGGCCGCGTAGCCGGTGGTGAGGTCGGCGGTGCGCGCCAGCTCCAGCAGTTCGACGGCCTTGGTCGCGCCCGGGGACGCGCCGTGCGTCTTGCCATCCACAATGGACCGGGCGCGGGCGATGGCGGCGTCCCACGCCTCGCCGCGGTCGATCTCGCGGCGGGCCGGGGTGAGCTCGCCGCGGACGACCTTGGCCAGCCACAGCAGCGACTGCTCGAGGAAGTCCGCCGACCCGAAGACCGCGTCGACGATGCCGAGCTCGGCCGTCTTGGCCACGTTCAGCATCTTGTTCTGGTTCAACGCGTTTTCCACGATCACCGTGACCGCGGCGTCCGGGCCGATCAGGTTCGGCAGCAGCTGCGTGCCGCCCCAGCCCGGGAACAGACCGAGGAAGACCTCGGGGAACGCGATGGCCGCGGTGTTCTCCGAAAGCGTGCGGTAGTGGCAGGACAGCGCGAGTTCGAGCCCGCCGCCCATGACCGCGCCGTTGACGAAGGCGAAGGTCGGGATCTCCGAGTCGGTCAGACGGCGGAACACCGCGTGCCCGGTCTCGGCGATCTCACGTGCCAGCGCCGGGTCGGAGACCGCCTCGACCCCGGAGAGATCGGCGCCCACGGCGAAGATGAACGGCTTGCCGGTCACCGCGATCGCGGCGGGCCCGGCGGCGAACGCCTCGTCCAGCGCGGAGCCGAGGCTGACCAGCCCCTGCGGGCCGAAGGTGGAGGGCCGGGTGTGGTCGTGCCCGTTGTCGAGCGTGATCAGCGCGACGGGCTTGTCGAGCCCGGGAACGTTCACCAGCCGGGTGACCGCCCTGGTCACCACCTCGTTCGGGAACGCGGCCTTGGCCTGTTCAGCTGTGAAGGTCACTTCTTGCTCCCGTCGTAGGCAGGGTTCTCCCAGATCACGGTGCCGCCCATGCCGAGTCCGATGCACATGGTGGTGAGGCCGTAGCGGACGTCGGGCCGCTCGGCGAACTGGCGCGACAGCTGGGTCATCAGCCGCACACCGGACGAGGCGAGCGGGTGACCGCAGGCGATGGCGCCGCCCCACGGGTTGACCCGCGGGTCCGCGGCGTCGATGCCGAAGTGGTCGAGGAAGGCCAGCACCTGGACCGCGAAGGCCTCGTTGATCTCGAACAGGCCGATGTCCGAAATGGACAGACCGGTGCGGGCGAGCAGCTTCTCGGTCGCGGGCACCGGGCCCACGCCCATGATCTCGGGGTCGACACCGGCGAAGGAGTAGCCGACCAGCCGCATGCCGACGGGCAGGCCCAGCTCGCGAGCGGTGTCCTCGTCGGCGAGGATCGCGCCGGTCGCGCCGTCGTTGAGGCCGGCCGCGTTGCCCGCGGTGACCCGGCCGTGCGGGCGGAACGGGGTCTTGAGCTTGGCCAGCTGCTCGACCGTGGTGCCCGGCCGCGGCGGCTCGTCCTCGGTGGCCAGGCCCCAGCCCAGCTCGGCGTTGCGGATGGCGACCGGCACCAGTTCGGGGCCGATCTTGCCGGTCTTGACGGCCTCGGCGTAGCGCTCCTGGCTCTGCGCCGCGTAGGCGTCCGCGCGCTCCTTGGTGATCGCCGGGAACCGGTCGTGCAGGTTCTCCGCGGTCTGACCCATGACCAGGGCGGTCGGGTCGACCAGCTTGTCGGCGACGATGCGCGGGTTCGGGTCGACGCCCTCGCCCATCGGGTGCCTGCCCATGTGCTCGACACCGCCGGCGATGGCGATGTCGTAGGCGCCGATGCCGATGCCACCGGCGACCGAGGTCACCGCGGTCATCGCGCCGGCGCACATGCGGTCGATCGCGAAACCGGGCACGGACCGGGGGAGGCCGGCCAGCAGCGCGGCGGTCCGGCCGATGGTCAGGCCCTGGTCGCCGATCTGCGTGGTGGCGGCGATGGCGACCTCGTCGATGCGCTCGGGCGGCAGCTCAGGGTGCCTGCGCAGCAGTTCCCTGATCACCTTGACCACGAGATCGTCGGCGCGGGTGCCGGCGTAGATGCCCTTGTCGCCTGCCTTGCCGAACGGGGTCCGGACCCCGTCGACGAAGGCCACGGTGCGCACCGCCCGCGCGGTCGGCGCTAGGGGTGTTGCGGCCACGGTTGCTCCACTCTGTTGTCGCGCGGGCGGCCCCGCGCTCCGCACGGTGCGAGATCCGGCCGGAAGGGTGGCCGGTGACGGCCACGGGCGGCCGGGCGACGTCGCACCGACGTGAACGATGTACGAGCGCACCATAGCCCTTGTTACCCGCGGGTAACCAGGGGTGTGGCCTTGTCGAGTGGGTTACGCCACCTTTCCGGGCGTCCGGGCACTCGAAGGGGTCGCACTCCGACGGAAAGTGCGACGCCCGGGCGGAAAGGTCAGGAGCTGGAAGCGGTGGTGCGCAGTGCCTTGGCGAGTTCGGCGGCGGTGAGTTCCACCTGCCACGGACGCGCGCCCCCGGCACGCAGAACCTCGGCGACGCTCTCCGTACCGCGGTCCTCCGGGGGGCGCCAGCAGGTGCGCCGCAGCAGATCGGGCAGCAGCAGGTTCTCCACCGGCAGCCGGTGGTGCTCGGCGATGGCGTTCAGCGCGGACCTCGCCGCCGCCAGCCGGGCCGCGGCGTCGGGATCCTTGTCCGCCCAGCGGTTCGGCGGGGGCGGCCCGTCGTTCGGCTGTGAGGGGTTCGGCAGCTCTTCGCGCGGCAGGGCGCGCGCGGCCTGGAGATGGCGGAACCAGTTCGCGGTGTAGCGCCGCTGGACACGCCCGCCGAAGACGGGCAGCGCCTGCAGTTCGGCGATGGTGCGGGGTTCGGCCAGGACGGCGTTGACGATCGCGCTGTCCGGCAGGACGCGGCTCGGTGCCCGGTCCCGTTTGCGCGCGAGTTCGTCACGGGCCTCCCACAGGGCACGGACGGCGGCCAGGCCGCGCGCGGTGCGGACCTTGTGGATCCCCGAGGTCCGTCGCCACGGCTCGGCGCGCGGCGCGGGCGGACCCGCGTTGCGGACCGCCTCGAACTCCTGGCGGGCCCAGTCGAGCTTGCCCTGGACGGCGAGTTCCGCCTCGAGCTTCTCCCGCAGCGGAACCAGCAGTTCCACGTCGAGCGCGGCGTAGTTCAGCCAGTCCACCGGCAGGGGCCGTTTCGACCAGTCGGCCGCGCTGTGCCCCTTTTCGAGCTGGTACCCGAGCAGGAGTTCGACGAGCGTGCCGAGGGCGACGCGCTCGTAACCGGCCAGCCTGCCCGCCAGTTCGGTGTCGAACAGGCTGCCCGGGGCGAGTTCGAGCTCGGCCAGGCACGGCAGGTCCTGTGAGGCGGCGTGCAGCACCCACTCCTGGCCGTTGACGGCCTGCCGCAGCGGGTCGAGTTCCCCGGCCAGTGCGATCGGATCGATCAGCACCGTGCCCGCACCCTCCCGGCGCAGCTGGACCAGGTACGCCTTGGGCCAGTAGCGGTATCCCGACGCCCGTTCGGTGTCGACCGCGATCGCCCCCGTCCCCGCCGCGAGCCGTTCACAGGCGCGCTCGAGTTCGAGGGGGTCGGCCACCACCGGTGGCGTACCGTCGGCCGGTTCCTTCAGCAGGATGGGGCCGACCGGCTGCTCCGCGGCGTCAAGGCCGTGATCTGCGGTTTCCACGGAGACAAACCCTACGGGACGGGCGGACCGATGTGGGTACGCCCGTCCCACCGGGTTCTCTGTGTCGGTCAGCGGATGACGCCCGCGCGCATCGCCAGCGCCACCATCTGCGCCCGGTCGCCGGTGCCGAGCTTGCGCCCGATCCGGGACAGGTGCGACTTGACGGTGAGCGCGGAGAGGCTGAGCTCCTCGCCGATTTCCTTGTTGGACTGGCCGTCCGCCACGAGCTGGAGCACCTCCACCTCGCGCGCGGACAGTTCCCGCGGCGTGTTGTCCGTGCCCGGCACTCGCGTGCCGGTCGCCAGCACCGGTGCCACGCTCGGGTCGGCGTACACGCCGCCCTCGAGCACTCTGCGCACGCCGTCCGTCACCACCATGGGCGAGGCCGACTTGAGCAGATATGCCTGGGCACCGGCCTGGAAGGCCGAGCGCACGGCGTACGGGTCGTCCGACGCGGCCAGCACGACGATCCGGGGCCAGCCCTGGCTACGGAGTTCCGTGACCAGTTCGATGCCCGAACCGTCCGGCAGACCGAGGTCGAGGATCGCCAGGTCACAGGGACCCGTCGCGGTCGCTCGTGCTCTCGCCTCGGCTACCGATGCAGCCTCGTGAACGGTGCCCGCTCCCATCTGAGCGAGCCGTGCGGCAATAGCCTCCCTCAGTAACGGGTGGTCATCGACCACCAGCACGGAAAACAGCTCTTCCCGCGGGTGCGGAACCATGCTCGCCGGCAACGCGCCGGCTGGCGTGGATCTGACGGCCTGAGATAAGCCGACGGCAGCCACGTCACTACCTCCCTGGAGTCGGTCGTGCCCCCCGACCGGCACCGGGACTTTCGGCCAATCAGCCGCGCCAGCTCTAGACCGAAAGTGGTGTCGTCGAAGGAGCACTCTAGCCGCCCGGGAGGACTTGCGGGGCGATCCGAGCGGTATCTATCCCGATCGGGTACCGACAAAGTGCTCTCCATGTAGCACATTCGGGCTAATACACGCCCGGTGGCTAACGGACCGCGGAGTGCGCACGATAGAAAGACTTTCACGTCTGACGGATGCGCGTGCATCCGCCTCGTGCATCTGCGCGTTCGCCAACTAGTGGGCGACCACCGAGCGGGGGAGTCGGTTCAGCGGATCGTGGGAAGCCTGGGCCCGGCGGGTGGCCCGGATGCCGGAACCGGGTGCCCGGCGTGCGCGGAGGCCGGGCCCGGCCGGGGCCGGCCGGGCGAATTCGGCGGGAGTGCTTGACACGGCGGCGTGGCGGCGCGAGGCGGTTCTGCCGGTCATTCCCGCTCCTTCCGAGCTGACGGCGCCTCGGCGAGGCGGCACCGGCGATCCCTCGCCCCCCGAGGCATGGGGCGGCATGGGACAACATGGAGTGGTCCAGAGCGGCGCGATCAGGATTATTCCAGATTCCGGATTATCTCCGGTAGGCGGGCTGCCCCTGACGTCGCCGGAAAGGCAGGGGAGAGGAGTGCTTCCCCGCTTCCTGCGGCGGCCTACGAGGTCTGCCGCTGCTCGAACAGGGTGACGCCGACCGGCGGCAGCCCGGCCACACTGGACATGAGCTGCAGGAACGCCTCGCCGTGCGGTTCGAGATGCTGGTCGGCCGGCGTCCACGAGGCGCGCAGTTCCAGATCGTCGGACCGGGGCGGGCCGGAGATGTCCCCGAACCGGGCCGAGGAGGTTTCGGTCACAGTGCCGCCCAGTGCCTTGAACTGGGCACCGGAGCACTCCAGCGCGTCGGTGAGCCAGGACCAGCCCACGGCGGGCAGGAACGGATCCGCGGCCAGTTCGGTGTCGAGTTCGGCGCGCACGTAGATCACCAGGCGCAGCACGCCCTGCCACGCCTGCTGGCCCTCCGGGTCGTGCAGCAGCACGAGCCTGCCGGTGGCCAGCACGTCGGCGGGGCCGGTGGCCTCGCACCCCAGTGCGTAGGACCAGGGAGCCAGCCGCTGTGGCGCGCGGATGGTCTCCAGGGTCACTTCCGGCCTCGGCCGGACGGCTTGCAGCGCCGCGACAGCTTCACGGAAGAACTCGGGCGCATGCGTCATCGCGGTCACAGCGCCGACTGTAGGACGGAAAGGCGACCGGGGAACGTAGACGCGCCGAGGAAAGGGGGCCGCGGGCCGCGTGGCACGATGGGGCCGATGCCTACTACCGCCTCCTCCAGCCGGATTCCCAGCCGGACTCCGGCCCGGCGGGACCTCGCGCAGGCCCCGCTCCTGGTCGCCGCCCGCGGCGGCCGCCCGTCCCGGCTTCCCGTCTGGTTCATGCGCCAGGCCGGCCGTTCGCTGCCGGAGTACCGCGCGCTGCGCGAGGGCGTGCCCATGCTCAAGTCCTGTTTCGACCCGGAGATGCTGGCCGAGATCACGCTGCAGCCGGTGCGGCGCCACGGGGTGGACGCGGCGATCCTGTACAGCGACATCGTGGTGCCGCTGTACGCGGCGGGAGTGGACATCGACATCGTGCCGGGCACCGGACCGGTGGTGGCTTCGCCGGTGCGCACCGCGCAGGACGTGGCGGCCCTGCCGCCGCTGCACCCGGAGCAGGTTTCGGCGGTGGCGGACGGTGTGCGCCTGCTGGTGGACAGGCTGGGCGAGACGCCGCTGATCGGCTTCGCGGGGGCGCCGTTCACGCTCGCCTCCTACCTCATCGAGGGCGGGCCCAGCCGCACCTTCGAGCACACCAAGGCGCTCATGCATTCCGAGCCGGACCTGTGGCACGCGCTGGCGGGCAAGCTCGCGGATCTCGCACTGGCCTTCCTGCGCGCGCAGCTGGACGCCGGGGTGGACGCGGTCCAGCTGTTCGATTCCTGGGCGGGCGCGCTGTCGCTGCGCGAGTACCGCGAATATGTGCTGCCGCACTCGGCGAAGGTGTTCTCCGGGATCGAGGACTACGACGTCCCGAGGATCCACTTCGGCGTGGGCACCGGCGAACTGCTGACGGCAATGCGGGACGCGGGCGCCGACGTGGTCGGCGTGGACTGGCGGATCCCGCTGGACGAGGCCGTGCGACGGCTGACCGCGGCGGGCGAACCGGCTCCGGCGGTTCAAGGCAACCTCGATCCCGCGCTGCTGGGCGCGCCCTGGCCGGTGATCGAGGCGGAGGTCCGCCGGATCGCGGCCGAGGGCCGCGTCGCCGCCGGGCACATCTTCAACCTGGGGCACGGGGTGCCCCCGGGAACCGACCCCGCGGTACTGACCAGGGTCGTCGAACTGGTGCACGAACTGGAGCCATGATGCACATTGCCGTCGTCGGAGGGGGCATCTCCGGGATCACCGCCGCGTACCGGTTGCGCGGCAGGTTCGGCGATGGCGGTGATGGCGGTAATGACACCGCCATCACCGTGTTCGAATCGGCAGGCACTCTCGGCGGCAAGCTGCGCACCGTGGAACTGGCAGGCCACTCCTACGACGTGGGTGCCGAGGCCTTCCTCGCCCGCCGCCCCGAGGTGGCCGCACTGGCTTCGGAAGCCGGGCTCGGCGGGCAGCTGACCCATCCCACCGGGGCCCAGTCGACCGTCCGGGCGGGCGGACGGCTCGTCCGGCTGCCCTCGGGCACCGTGATGGGCGTGCCGGGGTCGGCGGAGGCGGTCGCGGGAGTGCTGTCGGAGGAGGGGCTGCGCCGCGTCGCGGCCGAGCCCGGGCTGCCGCCGGTGTCGCTCGGCGGCGGGGACGTGAACCTCGGCGCGCTGCTGCGGGACCGCTTCGGTGACGAACTGGTGGACCGGCTGGTGGACCCGCTGCTGGGCGGGGTCTACGCCGGGGGAGCCGACGGGCTCGGTCTGCGGGCGACGGTGCCCGCACTGGCCTCCGCACTGGATGCCGGGGCGGGCTCGCTGACCGCCGCGGCCGCATCGCTGCTGCCCACCCCGTCGCGGTCGGCGCCGCAGAACCGTGAGCCGGTGTTCGCCACGCTCACCGGTGGTCTCGGCACGCTGGTCGACCGGCTGGTGGAGCTGGCCAAGCCCGATGTCCGCCTGAACACCGCGGTGCGCGCGCTGCACCGGCTGCCGGAGGGCCGCTGGCGTCTGGAGCTGGCGAACGGCGAGATCACGGAAGCGGACGCCGTCGTACTGGCCGTGCCCGCGCCGGCGGCGAGCGCGCTGCTCGCCGAGGCCGCCCCCGAGGCGGCCGCGGTGCTCGGCGAGGTCCGGGTCGCCTCGATGGCGGTGGTGGCCCTCGCCCTGCCCGGCGACACGGAACTTCCGGACGCCTCGGGCATCCTGATCGGCGCCGGGGAGCGGTACCGCGACGGCACCCCGGTGGCGGCGAAGGCCTTCACCTTCTCCAGCCGGAAATGGGGGCATCTCGGCGACGACGTGCGGCTGGTGCGCGGCTCGGTGGGCCGGTTCGGCGAACCGGGGGCACTCGCGGTGAGCGACGAGGAACTGGTGCGGCGCGTCCGCGCCGACCTCGCGGAACTGGCCGGGATCACCGCGGAACCACTCGACACCCACGTCGTGCGGTGGGACGGCGGCTTGCCGCAGTACGGAGTCGGGCACACGGAACTGATGGCACGCGTCGAGCGCGCCGTGGCCGGGGTGCCGGGCCTGGCGGTGGCCGGGGCGGTGCTGCACGGGGTCGGGATTCCGGCCTGTGTCGCCACCGCCGAACGTGCCGTGGACGACCTCGCGACCCGCATCACCTCCGGGCCGTCGCGCGCTTGAGTAGTGCCAAGATGGAGGCATGGCGCGCCTGAACTATTCCGAGCTCAACAACACCATCCGCTACACCGCCTGGTCCGTGTTCCGGGTCGAGCCCGGCAGGCTCCCCGACGACCGCGGCGCCGCCGCGCAGGAGACCACCGAGTACCTGGAGGCGCTGGAGGGCAAGGGTGTGGTCGTGCGCGGCGTGTACGACGTGTCCGGTCTGCGGGCGGACGCCGACTACATGATCTGGTGGCACGCCGAGGAGCCGGAGCAGGTCCAGGCGGCCTACACCGGGTTCCGCCGCACCGCGCTGGGCCGGGTGTCCACCCCGGTGTGGAGCCAGTTCGCGCTGCACCGGCCCGCGGAGTTCAACAAGAGCCACATCCCGGCTTTCCTCGCCGAAGAAGAGCCCCGCAAGTACGTCTGCGTGTACCCGTTCGTGCGCTCCTACGAGTGGTACCTGCTGGCTGACGACGAGCGCCGCAAGCTGCTCGCCGAGCACGGCCGCATGGCGCGGGACTACCCCGACGTGCGGGCCAACACGGTGGCCTCGTTCGCGCTGGGCGACTACGAGTGGATGCTCGCCTTCGAAGCGGACGAGCTGCACCGGATCGTGGACCTCATGCGGCACCTGCGCGGCAGTGAGACCCGGCGCCACGTGCGCGAGGAGACCCCGTTCTACACCGGCACGAGGGTGCAGCCCGCCGAGCTGATCGCGGCGCTCCCGTAACAGGGTGTTCGAGACCGAGCTGGGTGCCCTGTGGCACTCGCTGACCGGCGAGCGCCCCGCCCCCGGGGCGGTGGGGATCACCGGCGGGGAGGACGTACTGCCCGGGCCGTTCCGGGTCGCGGCGGCCGCCTCCCTGAGCATCGCGGCGGCGACGCTGGCAGCCGCGGAACTGGCTCGCCTGAAAGGGAGCGAACTGGGTCCGGTGTCGGTGGACACCGGGCACGCGGCGGCCGCGTTCCGCAGTGAGCGGTACCTGCGCGTGGACGGAGAGCTGCCCCCGGATGCCTGGCAGGGCCTGTCCGGGGACTACCGGACCGCCGAGGGCTGGGTAAAGCTGCACTGCAACTACCCGCACCACGGTGAGGCGGTCCGGCGGGCGCTGAACGTGCCGGACAGCAGGGAGGCCGTCGGGGAAGCGGTCGCGCGCCGCACCGCGTGGGACGTCCAGGAGGCGGTGATCGCCGAGGGAGGGGCCGCCGCGGCGATGCGCAGCCGCGCCCAGTGGCTGGCGCACCCGCAGGGGCAGGCGCTGGCCGCCGCGCCGCTGGCGGAGTTCACCGCGATCGGGCCCGCCCCGGTACGACCGCCACGTCCGTCCACTTCGGACAGGCCGCTCGGGGGTGTCCGGGTGCTGGAACTGACCCACGTGATCGCCGGGCCGGTCGCGGGGCGCGTGCTGTCCGCGCACGGCGCGGACGTGCTGCACATCGGCGCCGCCCACCTGCCCACCCTGCCGATGCTGGCGATGGACACCGGTTTCGGCAAGCGGTCGGCGCATCTCGACCTGCGCACGGCCGCGGGGCGCGACCGGTTGTGGGAACTGGTCGCCGAGGCGGACGTGTTCGTGCAGTCCTACCGGCCGGGCGCGCTCGCCGGACTGGGTTTCACCGCGGAGAAACTGGCGCAGGCCAGCCCGGGCATCGTGCTCGTCGAACTCGACGCCTACGGCTGGGAGGGTCCCTGGGCGCGCCGCCGGGGTTTCGACAGCCTGGTGCAGATGGCCAGCGGGATCGCGGCGGAAACGGCGATCGACAAGCCGGAGCCACTGCCCGCGCAGGCGCTCGACCACGCCACCGGCTGGCTGGCGGCCGCGGCGGCGATGACCGGGCTGCGGCGCCGTGCGCTGGAGGGGGCGAGCCTGCGAGCCCGGCTCTCCCTGGCCCGCACCGGGCGGTGGCTGGACGAACTCGGCCGCACCGAGGGCGGCGCGGCCGAGCCGGACGTGACGGGCCTGCTGGAGAAGACCGAGAGCGGGTTCGGCACGCTCACGCACGTGCGCGTGCCGGGCATCCTGCCGGGCGCCATGCCCTACTGGACGCACGGCTCCCCGCTGCCGGGGGCGGACGCCCCGGTGTTCAGCTCTTCGGCACCAGCCTGAGCGCGATCGAGTTGATGCAGTACCGCTCGTCGGTCGGCGTGGGGTAGCCCTCGCCGCGGAAGACGTGGCCGAGGTGGCTGTGGCAGGACGCGCACAGCACCTCGACGCGTGCCATCCCCATCGAGTGGTCTTCGCGCAGGATCACGGCGTCGGAATCGGCCGGGTCGAAGAACGACGGCCAGCCGCAGTGGCTTTCGAACTTGGTGTCACTGCGGAACAGTTCGGCGCCGCAGGCGCGGCACTCGTAGACGCCCTCGGCCTTGGTGTCGGTGTACTCGCCGGTGAACGGGCGTTCCGTGGCCGCCTGGCGGAGCACCGCGTACTCCTCGGGGCCGAGCTGCTCCCGCCATTCCTGCTCGGTCTTGACCACTCGGGGCGTCGAACCCGTGACAGGTTTCATGCCGCCAGGTTACCCGGCCCCGTCACTGTGCCAGCCAGTGCAGAGCGCGGAGGACGATGTCCCAGCCCGCCACCACGACGCCGAACACGATCAGCACCACCACGATCGCCGCGACCCACCAGCGCAACCCGCCCGCGCGGGTGCTGGACTCGGCGAAATCGGCTACGCGGTGCAGCGAGGCCTCGACGGTGAACCCGGGCTCGGCCCGGTGCATCCGGTCCAGATGCGCGGCGAACGCCTGTACCTCGGGATCGTGCGGATCCAGCCCGATCAGGTCCTCGTCGAGCCGGGGGTCGCGCTCGTTTCCGGCCATACCCCCACGGTAGGCCATCAACCGATGCGGGTGTCGGCGTCGATGCGCATGCCCTCGGACGTGTTCACCACGCGCCAGCCGCCGACCCGGCCGACACCGGGGATGTTGGTGTACATGTCCACCGAGCCGTCGCTGTTGCCCCCCTTGTCGGCGGTGATGGAGCCCCAAGAGCTCAGCTTGTGGGCCGACCAGTACGCCTGGAAGTGGGCTTCGCTGCCGTACACCGCCTGCGCGGCGGGCGTGAGCAGGTTCCACGCGGCGTCGCCGGGCAGGTTGGAGAGGAACTGGTCGACGAAGTTGCCCGCCCGGCTGTAGTCGATGGAGCCGCCGGCGTTGGGCGTCTGGCCCAGAGCGGCCGAGGCGGCACTGCTGGGCGCGCTGGACTGCGGGGCGGTGGTCTGCTTGGTGGGGGTGGCGGTGTTCGGGTGCGCGCCGCCGCCAGTGGGGGAACCGCTCAGGTTGGACACGATCACCACGATCACGACGATGACCGCGACGGCCGCCACGGCCGAACCTGCCAGGATCTTCTTGCGCTTGGCATCGGCGGCCGGGGCCTGATTTGCCGGGCGCGGTGGCGGGATGAAGGCCGCCGTGGGGTTCCGCGGGGAGCGCTGCGGCGGCAAGGCAGGGGAGACGCCACCGCCACCGCCACCGTTGCCGACGCGCTGCCACGGCGGGCGTTCGGCCGGGGCGGGCGGGGGCGGCACCTCCACGGGGACGGCGGCGGGCTGGCGCCCGGCGCCGTACACCGGCGGGGAAACCAGGGTTCCCGCGTTGGCCTCCGGTTCCCCGGCGGCCAACGCGGCGAGTCTTTCCTTCGCCTGTGCCATCGTGGGGCGCTCGTCGGGCTCCCCCCGCAGCAGGCTCATCAGCAGCGCGGTCGCCTTGCCGGACTGGCGCGGCGGGATCACCTGGCCGTTGGCGG
The DNA here is from genome assembly GCF_026802195.1 of Amycolatopsis cynarae. Taxonomy (NCBI): domain Bacteria; kingdom Bacillati; phylum Actinomycetota; class Actinomycetes; order Pseudonocardiales; family Pseudonocardiaceae; genus Amycolatopsis; species Amycolatopsis cynarae. Next base: position 1,569,155 of record NZ_CP113836.1, read on the forward strand.
CCGTGTAGAGCAGCGCGAGCTGGTTGGAGCTGTTGCCGTAAGGCGGCTGGCCCTCCAGCGCGTGGTAGAGCGTCGCGCCGAGCGAGAAAACGTCCGAGGCGGGTGCGGGATCGGACCCCCGGGCCAGCTCCGGCGCGAGGTAGGCCGGGGTGCCGCCGATCAGCCCGGTCTGGGTCAGGGTCAGGTCACCGGCGGCACGCGAGATGCCGAAATCGGTGATCTTGGCGGTGCCGTGCTCGTCGATGAGGATGTTGGCGGGCTTGATGTCGCGGTGCACGATGCCGGCACGGTGCGCGGCGACCAGCGCCGAGGCGACCTGCTCACCGATCTTGACCACCTGGCCCAGCGGCAGCGTGCCGTGCTCGGCGATGACCGCGGACAGGCTCTTCGACGGCAGGTACTCCATCACGAGGCAGGGATCGCCGTCGTGCTCGGCGACGTCGAACACGACGATCGCGTTGGGGTGCTGGAGCCGCGCGGCGTTCTTCGCCTCGCGCATCGCCCGTTGGCGCATGCTGTTGCGCTCGGCCTCGGACATGCCTGGCTGGGCGAGGATCTGCTTCACCGCCACCGCACGTTCGAGGCGCTCGTCCACGGCACGCCAGACGACGCCCATCGCGCCGCTGCCGATGTGCTCGACGAGGCGATAGTGCCCTGCGATCAGCTGACCGGTGTCGATGGCGGCTACTCCTCGGAAACTACCTGCGTTTCTTGGCTTGACCGAGCGCGAATACCCTCCTCGCGCACCGGAACGAGTGTAGCGGTCGCGATCGTGGCGCCGTCGTAAGCTGCCCCCCGCACGACCTTGATCATTCCGAGCGTTCCCACCAGCGCGAACGCGAGGTAGCACGCGAGCAGGCCCGGAGGGGTGCCTCCGGTGAGCGCGTCGCCGAGTACCACGACGGCGACCGTGCCGGGCAGGCTGCCGAGCACCGTGCCCACCAGATAGGGCCGCCAGCGCACGTCGAGGATTCCGCAGCAGTACCCCAGCGGCGCGAAGGGAACCACCGGGATCAGGCGCAGCGAGGTGATGGCGAGGACGCCCCCGTCGGCCAGGCGGTTGTTGACCGTGCGGACCGAGCGGCGCTGCAGGTGGCGGCTCACCAGGTCGCGGCCGAGCAGCCGGGCGAGGCCGAACCCGAGCGCGCCGGAGATCGCGGTCGCGGTGATGGCGACGGCGATGCCGGCGGCGTCGCCGAGCAGCAGTCCGGCGGCGAGGTTGAACACCGTGCGCGGGATCGGCGCCACGGTGAGCACCGAATAGGCACCCAGCAGCAGCAGGGCGGTGAGCGGCCCGCCGCCCGCCCACGTCCGCAGCTGGGCCGGGCTGGGGATCGGCAGCGTGAACGCCGCCGCCACGAACGCGGCGAGCAGCGCGAGCGCGACGATCAGCTTGGTGCGTCGGGCCATGGACTCAACGGTATTGCACCGCCGGGCCGGGAAGGCCCGCGGGACAAGGAGAAGACGGCCGGCCCGGCTCGTCCTGTCCGGCCCGGCACCCGGAAGACGGTTACGGTGAACGGGTGCCCAAGCATGGCGAACCGGTCGAATACCGGGTAGGCGAGCGGACCGTCCGGCTGACCAGCCCGGACAAGATCTCCTTTCCGGAGCGCGGCATCACCAAACGGCAGGTGGCCGAGTACTACCTCGCCGTCGCCGAGCCGCTGCTGCGGGCGATCGGGGACCGCCCGACCACGCTGAAGCGCTTTCCCGACGGGGTGGCCGGGGAGTTCTTCTACGCGAAGCGCGTGCCCAAGGGCGCGCCGTCGTGGGTGGAGCCGGTGCGGATCACCTTCCCGTCGGGCCGGACGGCGGAGGAGGTGTGCCCGAGCGAGCCCGCGGTGATCGCGTGGGCGGCGAACCTGAACACCCTCGACTTCCACCCGTGGCCGGTGCGGCGCCCGGACGTGGACCATCCCGACGAGCTGCGCATCGACGTCGACCCGGCGGAAGGCACCGGTCCGGCCGGGTTCGACGACGCGGTGCGGGTCGCGCTGACCGTGCGCGAGGTGCTCGCCGACGCGGGACTGACCGGCTATCCGAAGACCTCCGGTGGCCGCGGTGTGCACGTGCTGGTCCGGATCCGGCCGGAGTGGGACTTCATCGCCGTGCGGCACGCGGTGATCGCGCTCGCGCGCGAGACCGAGCGGCGCCTGCCGAAGCTCGCGACCACGGCGTGGTGGAAGGAGGAGCGCGGCGGACGGGTCTTCCTGGATTACAACCAGGCCGCGCGCGATCGCACGGTCGCCTCCAGCTGGTCCGTGCGCGGCACGCCCCGGGCGACGGTGTCCACGCCGGTCACCTGGGAGCAGCTGACCGAGGTCCGGCCCGAGGACTTCGACGTGTTCACCGTGCCCGCCTGGCTGGCCGAGCACGGCGATCCGCACGCCGCTCTCGACGAGCACGCTTACGGCATCGAGACGGCCCTCGAGTGGTACGCCCGCGACGAGCGCGACCACGGTCTCGGTGAACTGCCCTATCCGCCGGACTACCCCAAGATGCCCGGCGAGCCCAAACGGGTCCAGCCCAGCAAGGCGCGTCAGGACACCTGAGGCATCACCTCGGCGGCCAGCCGCTCCATTTGCGTCCGCTGATCGGTCACCGGGGTGAACAGGATCAGCTCGGCGCCGGCTTCGGCCACCTCGCGTACGCCCCGCACGCACTCCTCGGGGGTTCCGGCGACCGCGACCCCCTCAAGCCCGCGTTTGCCGTAGATCTGCTCGAGCCCGTCGGCCACGGCGGCCCTGGCGCGCTCGCCGTCGTCGTCAAGGTGGACGTAAACCCGTTTGGCGATGGGGAAATCGGTGCGGTTCTCCTCCGCCAGGATTTCCCGGAGCAACCGCACCTGCTCCGCGAAGCGGGCGGTGGTGGCGGATCCGGCACCGAAGAAGCCGTCGCCGAAGCGGGCGGCGCGGCGGAGCGCGTTCGGGTGGCCGCCGCCGAACCACACCGGTGGACCGGGCTTCTGGAACGGCTTGGGTTCCATCGCAGCGTTTTCCAGCTGCCAGAACCGTCCGGCGAAGGTGACCTCCGGCTGCGTCCACAGTTCCCGCATGAGCCGCAGACCCTCGTTGAACCGGGACACCAGTCCTTCCCCGTCGATACCGAAGGCGGAGAACATGCGGCCCTGCCCCCCGGTGCCGATCCCCACCTCGAGCCTGCCGCGGCTGAGCTGGTCCAGCGAACTCAGGCTTTTCGCCAGGCGAACCGGGGTGTGCAGCGGCGTCACGAACACCGCGCAGCCGAGCCGCAGCCGATCGGTGCAGGCCGCGGCGTAGGTCATCGTCGCGAGCGGATCGAGGTGCGGCATCGTCCCCAGGACCTGCTCCTGCGTCCAGCCGCTTTCGAAACCGAGTTCCTCGGCGCGGCGGACGTAGGACCGGAAGCCAGCGGGATCGAACTCCCCGTCGGACACGAACTGCGGAAGTGAGATCGCGAAGCGCATAGCGCAACCCTACGGCGATCCGCCGGACGGCGAATCCGTCGCGTCGCGCGGGAGTGAGCGCCGTGAAAAGGCCCCGGATTTGAGGGTTTTCTGGCGAGAGTCGGGACAGCTGGGGACAATTCCGGCAAAAAGTCTCAAAAAGCACTTCAACGATACGGTTGAGGCATGAACGAACAGCAGATCATCCGGTTCGTCGGTGCGCTCCCCGAAGCCGTGGTCGAAGTCGCGAGCGAGTCCACCGGAGCACCCCGGGTCGCCTGGGGAGACACGTTCTTCTTCTACAACCCGGCAGGGGTGATGCCGCAAGGCGAACTGCCGTTCGCCACGGTCGTCACGAAGGACTATCCGGACTACGACACGGCCTCCCGGTTGGACCGTCCCGGGGTCTTCCGGCTCAACATCTCCGTCGGGCGCACGCTGTTCCAGGAACTGACCGGCTACCCGCCCGCCGCGCACGCCGATCACCAGACTGGATTCGACTACACCGCGTTCGACCGGATCCTGCCGCATCCCGTCTACGCCACCCAGGGCTGGGTTTGCGTGCTCAATCCCGGCGAGGCGACGGCGAAACAGGTGGAATCGCTGCTCACCGAGGCACACGCGCGTGCCGCGCGGCGTTACCGGGCCGCTTCGCGGTCCTGAGCCGGCTTCTTCAGCCGTAGCGCCACGACGGCGAGGGCCACGATGGTCAGCCACAGGTAGGCGTTGCGGTTGACCTCCTGGTGGTCCCACGGGATGGTGAGGATGCTGCTCTCGTCGGAGCCGAGCAGGAGCAGCACCCCGCCGGAGGCCACCGCGAAGGTGAGCGCCAGCCCCACCCACGCCGACACGGCCCAGCGACGCAGGGAGGCGTCGAGCAGGCAGATCAGCAGGGCGGCCAGCCACACCCAGTGGTGCACCCAGCTGTACGGGGACACGGCGGTGGTGGTCAGGCCGCACAGCGTGACCGCGAGCAGTTCGTGCCCGCCGGAGGACAGCCGCCGGGCCAGCAGCAGACAGGCCAGCGCGATCGCGCCGGCCACCACCAGCCACAACAGTTGCTGGCCGCCGGTGACGCCGATGGTGCGGGCGAACATGCCGCGCAGCGACTCGTTCGACGGGTCCTGCGGCACGCCTACGCGGGCGGGGTCGGCGAAGGCGCCGGACCAGAAGGTCTTCGAATCGTGCGGGAGCACCAGGAAACCGATCAGCAGGGTGACCGCGAGCGAAATGACCGACGTCAGCGCGGCCCGGTACCGCTTGCTGAACAGCAGGTACAGCACGAAGAACGCGGGGGTGAGCTTGATGCCGGCGGCGATGCCGATCAGCGCGCCCTTGCCGCGGAAGGAGTCCGGCAGGGCCAGATCCACCAGCACCAGCGTCATCAGCAGGATGTTGACCTGCCCGAAGGCCATGGTCTGCCGGATCGGTTCGCACCACAGCAGCAGTGCGGCCACCGGGAGGCTGAACACGGCGAGCCGGAGGTCGCGCCGGTAGCCGAGCAGCGCCAGCGCGGCCCAGGCGGCCACGGCCAGGATCAGGAAGTTGCCGATCCCGCCCACGTAGACGATGAGGGGGACGTTCAGCTTGGCCAGGGGAACGAACAGCAGCGCCGCGAACGGCGTGTAGACGAACTCCCACACCCCGCGGGTGTGACCCAGCAGGGGCGTGTCGTAGACCGAAACGCCGTCGAGGACCCGGTTGCCCGCGATCTGGTACACCCCGAGGTCCTTGAGGTGCATCAGGGTCTCGGGGTCGGCGAGTACCGCGGCGAGGTATCCGCCGGCGGCCACCGCACCGAGCACGAGGATCGTCCAGAAGACGGGGGCGGGCAAAGGGCGTCTCTCCGGAGCCGAGGGCTTCGGCGCGTTGGCCGGGGCCTCGACAGCGGATGAGGACACGGTGACCCCCTGGGAGTGTCGGCGGTGTTCGGTGGGCAAGAGTAACGCGGCCTCGGCCGCGTGGCCCAACCAGTGCTGATCTGCGGCCGGGCCGACGCTGCCATGAGGGGTCCCCTCACGGGAACGCCAGGGGCAGGCGCCCGGGCCCTAAGCCGGGCAGAGGGTGCCGTCGCTGGGGATCTTGCCGTCGACGAGGAAGGCCCGGACTGCTTCGCCGACGCACGGCGAGGCCAGTGCGCCGTGCCCGGTGCCCTGCCAGGCCACGCGGACCGCGCTGGACATCTGCTGGGCGGCCCGGATCGTCCCCGGTTCGGGGGTCACCGGATCGGTTCCCGTGCTCGTCACCAGGACGGGCGGCAACCCCGGAACGCCGAGCGAGGGCAGCGCGCCGGTGCGGCCGGGCCAGGGCAGGCACCACACCAGCCGCTGCGTGGCCAGTCCGCCGAACAGCGGCGAGCGCTGCCGGAGCCGCCCGGTCAGCGTGGTGATCTGGTCGGCGGGCATGCGGGTCGCGGTGTCGTTGCATTCGGTGGCCATGGCGCCGTCGAACCGCGACGGGGCCACCTGCGAGCCGTTGAGCATCGCGCCGAGGAACGCGGCCAGCCGGGCCGGGTCACCGCCCTGCGCGGCGTGGATCGCGTCGCCCAGTTCGGGCCAGCGGGCCCGCTGCGCCAGCCCGGCGATGATCGCGTTCAGCGCGGCGCCGGGGCCGAAGCTCGCCCCACCGGGCAGCACCGCCGGCGCGGACCGCAGCTGCTGCAGCAGCGCGGTCACCGCGGCCGTGGCGTCCTGGCCCAGTGCGCACCCCCGGGCGGCGCAGTCGGCGCCGAAGGCGTCGAGCGTGGCCTGCTGGGCGGCGACGAGGTCACCGAGCACGGTGGCCGGATCGCTGGAGGGGTCGCGGAGCCCGTCGAGCACCACGCGGCCGATCCGGGTGGGGAACCGGTTCGCGTAGGCGATCACGACGTCGGAGGCCTCGCCCCGGGCGATGACGTTGAGTTGCGGGACGCCGAGCTGGTCGCGGATCTCCTCCAGATCGCCCGCGGTGCGCCCGCTGTCGAGTGCCTGCTGGCCGCTGCCGAGCTCGATCGCGCACTGCTGGCCCGCCTTGCGCGCCGCGTCGAGCAGGCCGTCGACGTCGGGGCTGGAGGGGTCGTGGCCGAGCAGCTGGCCGCGGATGTCGGACGGGACGCAGCTGATCGGGTCGGAGTCTCCGGTACCGCGCCGGTCCACGCCGATCAGCGAGAACCGCTGCAGCAGCGGTGCGGGCAGCGAGGCCGCCAGGTGGGCGGCGAAGAGCCCGCCGGACTCCCCCTCGACGTCGTTGAGCACGATCAGCGGGACCGGGCCGTCGCCCACCTTGGTCAGCGCGATCCGGGTCCGGACCCGGCCGGGCAGGTCAGGGGCGTCGAGCACGGAGGCCGCCTCCGCACAGGTGAACCGCAGTGAGGGGGACACGGCCGGGGGGTCGAGTCGCGCGCGGATCTGCCGATCGCAGTCGGACCAGGCGATCGACGGGGACCGCGGCTCGGCCAGCGGGGGCAGCGGCACGGGTCGGGGGCTCGCCGAAGTGGCGGACGGCGACTGCTGGTCGTTCTCGATCACGGCCGGGCGCTGGGACGGCCCCGCCGTGCACCCGGCGAGCAGGCTGGGCACCAGCACGGCGAGCAGCAGCAGGTGTTGCCGGCGGAGCAAGACGAGTCCCCTCACTTCGATACGCGTTGCCCTGGAGACCTTCGCATGCCGCCGGTGAGCACGGGGTAAGCGGGTCGCGGCCTGTTCCGGCCATCGGGCCGGTGACGGGCGCTTGCGGGCGCACAGTCGATCCATGGCTCTTTCCACCCCTGTCATTCCCGCCGGACGGCTGGCCGCGCACCGGCAGCCGCGACTGACCGTGGACGAACTGATCCTGCGCCCCTGGCGCCCCGGTGACTCGCCCCGGCTGGTGGAGGCGTACCGGGACGAAATGATCCGCCGCTGGCACAGCCGGTCGATGAGCGAAGCCGGCGCGGCGGCCTGGATCGCCGAGCGGTCGCGGAGGTGGACGGCGGAGACCGGAGCGGACTGGGCCGTCGTCAAGGACGACGACGTCCCGATCGGGCGGATCGCTCTTCACCGGCTGGAGCTGGCCAGGGGAGCGGGCAAGGCGGCCGCCTGGGTGGTGCCGGAGGCCCGTGGCGGGCGGATCGCACCGCGTGCACTGGACGCGATCACCCGGTGGTTCTTCACCGAGATCGGCCTGCACCGCATCGAACTGACCCACTCGACCGTCAACACCCCGCCCTGCCAGGTGGCCGCGCGGGCCGGTTACGCCTATGAGGGCACCAAACGGCGGGAGGCGCTGCATGCCGACGGCTGGCACGACATGCACCTGCACGCCCGCCTCGATGACGATTAGGGCCAGCCTGAATCAAAGTGGTTACCGCCTTGGCTCTCACCGGCTTCACACACTGGGGCGCGAACGGCGTGGGCCGTCAGCCGTCCTCCCCGGCTCCGCCGTGCAGGATTCCGGACAGGGCGCGCAGGCACGTCTCGCGCAGTTCGTCCCGTGAGAATGCCCGATGCTGCAACCATTCCACGCACAGGACGCGGACGAACGACAGCCACGCCAGCAGGGCGGCGGAGACCAGCTCCCGCCGGTCGCCGGGTACCTCCGCGGCCTCCACCATCAGGCCGCGCAGGGCGCCGAGCTCGGCGGAGATGATGCCCTGGATCACCGGGTCGCCCGCCAGTTCGCGATTGGCGGCGAGCGTCGTGCGCGCGTTGTCGGCGAAGAAGTCGATGTGCGCATCGAGTCCGGCGCGCACCCACTCCGTCAGGGAGCCGTGGCGGCCGGTTTCCGTGGCGGCCAGAAGGCGATCGGCGGCACGCTGGTAGATCGCCGCGAACAGGTCCCGTTTGGTGGGGAAGTAGCGGTAGACCAGCGCGCGGGACACCCCCGCCTCGGCGCCGACCTGTTCCATCAGCACCTCCTCGTAGGGATGCGTGGCGAACAGGCGCGCGCCGATGTCGATCAGCTGGTTGCGTCGCTCGTCCGGGTGGAGGCGCCGCCGCGGGGTGGTCACCACGCCAGCTTAGTTGACACGCGTCTACTATGCGGCCTAGCGTCATTAGTAGACGCACGTATAACAAAGGAGGTAGGCCGATGAACGCACGTCGCGTCCCCGTGACCCCGCAACCGGCGGCCATGACCGAGGCCGACTACGCCTCCGCCTTCGGCATCGCTCGTCCCTCCGGGGACGTGCGCACGGCGGAACGGTGGGCCCGCGCGCTCTGGGAGGACGCCTCGCTTCCCGCGCGGTGGTTCCTGCTCGCCGGGTGGAGAGGGGTGCTCGGCCTGCGCCTCTCGCCCCGCCCCTCGCCCCGGCGCGTCCTGGGCTGGGCGATCACCCGCTCGACTCCGGAACTCGTCGTGCTCGACGCGTCTTCTCCGCTCATGGCCGCGGAACCTCATCCGCGTCGACGGGGACGATCTGGTCTGGACCACACAGGTGCGCTTCCTGCGGCCGCCCGCGCGCCAGGTCTGGGCGCCCGCGGCACTCGTGCACGAGTGGCTGGTCCCCCGCGCGCTGGCACGGGCCACGCGGGATCCGGTGGCCCGCAAGCACCGCCGCGTCACCGCGTTCCAGCGCCGCGTCCTCAACCCGCTCACGCGCGCGCTGCCGTTCCAGACCCTGCTGGAAACCACGGGCCGCACCTCCGGGCTGCCTCGCCGCACCCCGATCGGCGGCCGCCGGACCGGCGACGAGTTCTGGTTCGTCTCCGAGCACGGGGACCGGTCGCAGTACGTGCGCAACATCCGGGCACAGCCCCGCGTCCGGGTCCGCATAGCGGGCCGGTGGCACACCGGCACCGCCGAACTGCTGCGGCAGGACGATTCCCGGGCGCGCCTGGACAAGCTGCCGAAGATGAACAGCGCCGCCGTCCGTGCGGTGGGCACGGACCTGCTGACCGTCCGCGTGGATCTCGACCGCTGAGCGCGTGGCATGCTGCGGGCGTGAACACGACAGCGGAAGTTCTGCGTTACGCGGCGTTCGACGTCGCCGGTGAAGGCGGCAACCCGGCCGGGGTCGTACTCGAAGCCCGCGGGCTCGCCGAGGCGAAGATGCTCGCCATCGCCGCGGAGGTCGGCTACTCCGAAACCGCGTTCCTGGTCCGGGAAGGCGACAGCCGCCGGTTCGATGTCCGCTACTTCAGCCCGCTGGCGGAAGTGCCGTTCTGCGGGCACGCCACGATCGCCTCGGCGGTCGCCTTCGCCCTCCGCGAAGGCGTGGGCGACCTGCTGTTCCGCACCCCGGCGGGGGAGGTGCCGGTCGCCACCGGGCTGGTGGACGGCCGGGTGAACGCCACGCTCACCAGCGTCCGGCCCACCGTGCGGGAAGCCGGCGAGCAGGACGTGGCCGCCGCGATCGAGGCGCTGCGCTGGCAGGCCGGGGACCTCGATCCGGCGATGCCGCCCCGCGTCGCCAATGCCGGTGCGAGCCATCTGGTGCTCGCCGTGGCCGGGCGTGACCGGCTGGCGGAGCTGGACTACGACTTCGACGCGCTCGGCACCGTGATGGCGCGGTGCGGCTGGACCACGCTCCAGCTCGTCTGGCGGGACGGGGCGACCGGGGAGTTCCACGCCCGCGACCCGTTCCCGCCCGGCGGTATCTACGAGGATCCGGCCACCGGCGCGGCGGCCGCCGCCTTCGGTGCCTACCTGCGGGAACTCGCCCTGGTCGAGACGCCCGCCCGGATCGTCATCCACCAGGGTGCGGACATGGGCCGCCCGTGCCGCCTGGTGGTCGACATCCCCGCGGAAGCAGGAACGGGCATTTCGGTCAGCGGAACCGCGACCGAGATCGCGGCGTAGCCGCTTCCCGTCGGTCCTCAATCCCGCTTGCGGTAGCGGAGGAGGGTGAACCCGTCCTCGTACAGGACGGAAGCCAGGTCGAGGCGCTGGATCCCGCCGGCCGTCCGGCCCATCGCGATGCGGCCGGCACCGGCGCCCGCCAGCACCGGCGCCACGGTGAGGCAGAGCTGGTCGACCAGGTTCTCCGCGATCAGCTCACCGAACAGGTGCGGGCCGCCCTCGCAGTCGATCCTGTGCAGCCCGCGCCGGGACAGTTCGCCCAGCGCGGCGGTGAGGTCGATCATCTTCTCGCCCGCGACGAGGATGTCCGCGCCCGCCTCGGCGAGTGCCGCGCGGCGCTCTTCGGGCGCGCTCTCCGTGGTGATCACGATCGGCGGGACGGTCGTGTCGGTGAACAGCGGCGAGGCCGGATCCAGGCGTGCGCTGCCGCTGACCACGGCGATCGGCGGGATGGGGGACAGGCCGAGGCGGCGGCGCCGCTCCTGGCGCTCGGCGGTGGACCGGGCGCCCCGGTAACCCTCCTCGCGCACCGTCCCGCCACCCACCAGGATCACGTCCGCCAGATCACGCCCCATCAGGAACACCCGTTTGTCGGCGGGATGCGACAGGCCCTCGGACACCCCGTCGGCGGTCACCGCGCCGTCCGCCGAGGACACGAAGTTCACCTGCACCCACGGCCGGTCCAGCCCCGACGGGTAGTCGTAGAGCCGCTCCAGATCGGCGTCGGTCACGTCGTCGCGTTGCAGGGGCCAGAACATCCGCATGATCCGATCCCAGCACGCCGGGAAAGCGGGGTCGAGCCGGGCCGGTGATCTCAATCGCAACCGGTGCCGAGGCGGCGGAGCGGCCGGGGCACCCGGCTAGGCTCGAACGCATGCCCTCCGCCGCCCACCTGACCGACCGTCGCCCCGAAATCGGGGCCGACGAGCTGATCGCCTCGATGGTGCCGCCGCCGCGGTTCGACGCGGTCCGGTTCGCCACGTACGTGCCGAACCCGGACGAGCCGAGCCAGGCACAGGCGGTGACCTCGTGTGCCTCCTTCGCCGAGGGCATCCCGGCGGGCACGGCGAAGAAGTCCCGGTTGCGTGCCCTTTTTGGCGGCGGTTCCGGCGACTCCCGCGCGCACGGCCTGTACCTGGACGGCGGGTTCGGCGTGGGCAAGACCCACCTGCTGGCTTCCGCGTGGCACGCGGCCCCCTCGCCCAAGGCGTACGGCACCTTCGTCGAGCTGACCCACCTGGTCGGCGCGCTCGGCTTCAACGAGGCGGTGCGGCGGCTGTCGGAGCACCGGCTGCTGGCCATCGACGAGTTCGAACTCGACGACCCGGGCGACACCATGCTCGTGACCCGGCTGCTGCGCGAACTGACCGACGCCGGCGTGTACGTGGCCGCCACCTCCAACACCCTGCCGGACAAGCTGGGGGAGGGCCGCTTCGCCGCCGAGGACTTCCTGCGGGAGATCCAGTCGCTGTCCCAGCGGTTCTCCGTGGTGCGCGTCGACGGCCCGGACTACCGGCACCGCGGCCTGCCCGAGCCGCCGCCCCCGGTCACCGGCGACGTGCTCGAAGCCTCCGCCGAAGAGCACGAGGGCGCCACGATCGACGACTTCGACGCCCTGTGCGACCACCTGGCCCGTCTGCACCCGTCCCGTTACGGGCGCCTGGTGGACGGCGTCTCCCGGGTGCACCTCAAAGGCGTGCACTCCGCCCCCGACCAGAACGTCGCGCTGCGCCTGGTCGCCTTCGCCGACCGGCTCTACGACCGGGCCATCCCGGTGCTCGCCTCGGGGCAGCCGCTGTCGGAGCTGTTCACCGAGGAGATGTTGCAGGGGGGCTACCGGAAGAAGTACCTCCGGGCGGTGAGCCGTCTGACCGCTCTGGCGCGCGACGCGGCACCGGCAGGAACGACACGCTGAGCGACACGCCGAGCACCGCCGCGACCGCGAACAGCGCCCCGCCCGCCACGTCGATCGGGTAGTGGTAGCCCAGGCCCACCAACCCGACCCCGGCGACGGCGGTGACGAGCACCGCGAGCGCGCCCGCGACCAGCCTGCCCGTGCCGGGGCGGGCCAGCAGCACGAGCACGGTGAGCACGGCGACCAGGCTCACCGTGTGACCGCTCGGATAGGCCAGATAGTCCTTGAGGTGCCGGTCGAAAACCGGTTTGAGCACCCAGGAATTCAGCGCCACCGGGATCGCCGTGCCCGCGACGCACAGCAGCGCCCCTCGCCAGTGCCGTCCCAGGGCGCACAAGAGCGTCATGAGGGCGATCAGGGGCAGCAGGACGTACGGCTCGGTCGGCTGCACGAACAGTTCGAGCAGGCCGTGCTGACGCGCCAGCCCACCGGTCACCGCGTCCGCGAGCGAACGGTCCGGGCCGGTGACGGCGTTCCCGTCACCCACCCACAGCCCGAGTCCCAGCGTTCCGAGCGCGGCACCGGCCGCCACCTTCCCCCGCACGGGCGCCGAGCCTACCCCGTGCGGGTCAGCGCCCGACCACCTCGGCGATCGCGTCGATGCCCCGGTCCAGGTCCTCGCGGCTGATCGTCAGCGGCGGTGCCACCCGGAGCGTGTTGCCGTGGGTTTCCTTGCACAGCACGCCCTTTGCGGCCAGCGCCTCGGAAGCCTGCCGCCCGGACAAGCCCCCCGGCGTGATGTCGAGGCCCGCCCACAGGCCCCGCCCGCGGACCTCGGCGAGCCCGTGCCCGACCAGTTCGCCGAGGCGCGCCCGCAGATGCGCGCCCAGTTCCGTCGACCGCCGCTGGAACTCGCCGGTCTCCAGGAGGCGGATCACCGCCCGGCCGACCGCGCAGGCCAGCGGATTCCCGCCGAAGGTGGAGCCGTGCTCCCCCGGTTTGAGGACTTCGAGCACGTCCCGGCGCCCCGCCACCACCGACAGCGGCACGATCCCGCCGCCGAGCGCTTTGCCCAGGGTGTACAGGTCCGCGCGCACCCGCTCGTGGTCCAGGGCGAGCAGGGTGCCGGTGCGCGCCAGGCCGGACTGGATCTCGTCGGCGATCAGCAGGACTCCCGCCTCGTCACACAGCCGCCGCGCCCGCGCCAGGTATCCGTCGGGCGGCACGATCACGCCCGCCTCACCCTGGATCGGTTCGAGGAGGACCGCGGCGGTCCGCTCGGTGATCGCCTCCCGCAGCGCTTCGGCGTCGCCGTACTTGACCACCGAGAAACCCGGGGTGAACGGGCCGAAATGCGCGCGGGCGGTCTCGTCGGTGGAGAAGGAGACGATCGTGGTGGTGCGGCCGTGGAAGTTCGAACCGGCCACGACGATCTCGGCCCGGCCGTCCGGGATGCCCTTGACCTCGTAGGCCCACTTCCGGGCGACCTTGATCGCGGACTCGACGGCCTCGGCGCCGGAGTTCATCGGCAGCACCATCTCGGTGCCGGTCAGCGCCGCGAGTTCGGCGCAGAACGGGCCCAATTGGTCGTGGTGGAAGGCCCGCGACGTCAGGGTCACCCGGCCGAGTTGCTCGACCGCGGCCGCGACCAGGGCGGGATGCCGGTGACCGAAGTTCAGCGCCGAATAGGCGGACAGGAAATCGAGGTAGCGACGGCCCTGCACGTCGGTGACCCAGGCGCCTTCGCCCTCGGTGATGACCACGCCAAGCGGGTGGTAGTTGTGCGTGCTCCACCGCTCGTCCAGGGCGATGAACTCGGCGGCGTTCCGGTCCTCGATCGTCGTCATAGCACCAGGCTAAGGGGCTGATCACGTCCAGTTCAGCCCGGAAACCGTTGCGTATACAGAGGGTTCGTTGCGTAGTTTGCCTCGGAATCGGCGAAACGTTGTGTGGGTGCCGGACTCGCCAACGGGCTGGGCGGTCTGCAAGAGTGCGAGCGTGACCGACGAGCTTTCCTTCCTTCGCAAACAGGCCCGCACGCAGCGCTTCACCCTCGGCACTCCCCGGGAGTTCCGTGCCTCGCCCGACGGCAGGCGGCTGCTGTTCCTCCGCTCGGAATCCGGCGTGGACCGGCGCAACAGCCTGTGGGAGCTGGACCTGGAAACGGGCGCGGAGACGAAGGTGGTCGACGCCGCCGAACTCCTGCCCGGCGAGGAACACCTGCCCGCGGAGGAGCGGGCCCGGCGCGAACGCAGCCGTGAAAGCGCGGGCGGCGTGGTCGGCTACGCCACCGACACCAAGGTCCGCATCGCCGCGTTTTCCTTGTCCGGCAAGCTCTACACCGTCGATCTGGGCACCCGTGAGGTCACCGAACGGGTCGGCGGCGCGGTCGTCGACCCGCGTCCCGACCCGGCCGGGGCGCGCGTCGCCTACGTCCGGGACCGCAGGCTGCGTGTGATCGAACTGGCCACCGGCGAAGACCGTGTCGTGGCGGCGGAGGACGACGAGGACGTCGCCTGGGGCCTGGCCGAGTTCATCGCGGCCGAGGAGATGAACCGGGCCCGCGGCTACTGGTGGTCGCCCGACGGCCGCACGCTGCTCGCCGAGCGCAGTGACCGCGCCCGTGTACCGCGCTGGACCATCGCCGACCCGTCGGATCCGAAGGCCCCCGCCAACGTCGTCGCCTACCCCGCCGCTGGGGAGAACAACGTCGAGGTCTCGCTGGCGTTCTTCGGACTCGACGGCAGCCGGGTGGACGTACAGCGGGGCGACTGGGAATACCTGACCGCCGTGCACTGGTCGGCGGGCGGGCCGCCCCTGCTCGCGGTACAGCCGCGCGACCAGCGCCGCCTGGAGATCCACGCGGTCGACCCGGCCACCGGCACGACCAAGCTCCTGCACACCGAGGCCGACCCGCTCTGGGTGGAGATCGTGCCCGGCGCCCCCGCGTGGACCCGCGACGGCCGCCTCGTCCACGTCAGCGCCGCCGACGGCACCTACCGGCTGGTGATCGACGGCAAGCCGGTCACCCCGTCCGGGCTGCAGGTGCGGTCGGTGCTCGACGTGGGCGAGGAGGTGCTGTTCAGCGCCTCCGAGGACGACCCGACGCAGATCCACGTCTACCGCACCGAGGGCGGCGAAATCATCCGGCTGTCCGGTTCGGACGGTGTGCACGTCGGTGCCGGAACCGCCGAACTGGCGGTGCTCTCGTCATGGAGCCTCGAACACAGCGGCCCCAGGGTTTCCGTGGTGCGCGACGGGGAACGAGTGGCCGAAGTGGACTCCTACCCCGAGGACCCGGGGATCGAACCGCGGCCACTCTGGCTGACCGTGGGCGAACGGGGTCTACGCGCCGCGCTGCTGCTGCCCACGGGCCACCGGCCGGGCGTCAAACTGCCCGTCCTGCTCGACCCGTACGGCGGGCCGCACGCGCAGCGGGTGCTGCACAGCCGCAACGCCTTCCTGACCTCGCAGTGGCTCGCCGACCAGGGATTCGCGGTGCTGGTTGCCGACGGCCGCGGCACCCCGGGGCGCGGTGCGGCCTGGGAGAAGGAAATCGCGGGCAAGCTCGCCGAGGTCACGCTCCAGGACCAGGTGGACGCGCTGCACGCGGTCGCCGCCGAACACCCGGAACTGGATCTCGGCCGCGTCGCCATCCGTGGCTGGTCCTACGGCGGCTACCTGTCGGCGCTGGCCGTGCTGCGCCGCCCCGACGTCTTCCACGCCGCCGTCGCGGGCGCACCGGTCACCGACTGGTCGCTGTACGACACCCACTACACCGAGCGGTACCTGGGCAAGCCGCAGGACGAGCCGGAAAGCTACGAGCGGAACTCGCTGATCGCCGGCGCCGGAGAGCTGCGGCGGTCGTTGATGATCGTGCACGGCCTCGCCGACGACAACGTGTTCGTCGCGCACTCGCTGCGCCTGTCGGCGGCGCTGCTGGCGGCCGGGCGGCCGCACGCGTTCCTGCCGCTGGTCGGCGCGACCCACATGTCGCCGCAGGCCGAGGAAGTCGCCGAGAACCTGATGCTCGGGCAGGTCGAATGGATCAAGAAGGAACTGGAGGCCCTCCGTTGAAGCGCTGGGGCATCACCATCCCGCTGACCGGGGTGCCGCTGACGGCGCACCGCGAGCTGATCGAGCGACTGCCCGATCTGGGCTACACGGACGCCTGGTCGGCCGAAACCGCGGGCACCGACGCGTTCTCCCCGTTGCTGCTGGCCTCGCAGTGGGCGCCCCAGCTGCGGCTCGGCACCGCGATCGTGCCCGTCTACACGCGCGGCCCCGGGCTGCTCGCGATGAGCGCGGCCACCCTGGCCGAGGTGGCGCCGGACCGGTTCGTGCTCGGGATCGGCACCTCGTCACCGGTCATCGTGAACCAGTGGAACGCCGCCGAGTTCACCGAACCCTACGGCCGCACCAGGGACACCCTGCGGTTCCTGCGGTCGGCGCTGGCGGGGGAGAAGGTGACCGAGCGGTATCCGACCTTCGCGGTCGACAGGTTCAAACTCGAACGGGTGCCCCCGAAACCCCCGAAGATCATGCTGGCGGCGCTGCGACCGGGGATGCTCAAGCTGGCCGCCCGGGAGGCCGACGGCGCGATCACCAACTGGCTGGCGCCCACGGACGTGCCGAAGGTGCGGGCCGAGGTCGGGCCAGGGGTCGAACTGGTGGCGCGGATCTTCGTGTGTCCCACCGAGGATGCCGACGCGGCGCGGGCGCTGGGGCGGATGCTGATCAGCAGCTACCTGACCGTGCCGGTGTACGCGGCGTTCCACGAGTGGCTGGGCCGCGGGGAACTGCTCGCGCCGATGCACGAGCGGTGGGCCGCCGGGGACCGCAAGGGCGCGAACGCGGCGATCCCGGACGAGGTCGTGGACGACCTGATCGTGCACGGCAGCCTCGACGCCTGCCGGGAACGGGTGCGGGCCTACACCGAAAACGGGCTCGACACCCCGGTGATCGCCCTGCTGCCCACCGGCGGGGACCCGGCCGCCCAGGTCGAGGGGCTGGCGCCGCGCTGACGCCTCAGCGGGCCACGGCCACCGGTTCCGGTGTCACCGGCAGCGCGGGATCCCAGCGGGGCCCGCGCTGCCGGGGCAGCGCGAACGCGAGCAGCAGCGCCAGCCCGATCAGGGGATAGGTCGCCGCGGAAAGCTGCTGCGGCCAGGTCCAGTGCATGTGCACGACCGGGAAGTCGGTGTCGGGCAGGCCGTGGAACGGCGCGAGCTTGAACAGCACCGCCGTCAGGATCGCCCAGGCCGCCCAAGGCACGGCCTGCCACGACCGCGCGTAAGCGTGGCGCGCGACCTGAGCCAGCATCAGCACCAGGGTCGGCACCACCCACACGTAGTAGTGCGACCAGGAGGTCGGGGAAACCAGCAGCGCGATCCCGGCGTTGGCCAGCAGCGCGAGCACCGGCCCCGTCCACCGCATCGCGCGCACCACCAACACCACCAGCACCGCCACGACCAGCAGCCACAGGCCCTTTTCGGCGACGCCGGACAGACCCATGCGGACGAGTGACGCCTCGATCGTCTGGTTGGTCTTGAACGCGGTGCCGCTCACCCCGCCGCCGGAGAGGCCGCCGAGGAACCAGTAGCGGACCGAGGCGGGAAAATCGGCCACGAACCCGATCAGCGCCGCCCCCGCGAACGTCCCGCCCGCCCACGCCGCGGACCGGTAGTCGCGGCGGACCAGGAAGTACAGGATGAACGCCGCCGGCGTCAGCTTGAGCGCCGCCGCCAGCCCGATCCCCACCCCGCGAGGCCACAGCGTCCTGCCCGCCAGGCAGTCCACCGCCACCAGCCCCATCACGATCAGGCTGACCTGGCCGAACTGGTACGTCTGGCTGACCGGCTCCAGGAACACCGTCAGCGGCAGCGCCACCGACGTCACGAGTACCCCGCCCCAGCGGCCCAGCGGCGGCCACACCACCCGCGACACCAGGTAGATCGTCACGGCCAGGCACAGCGTGCTGACCACGTACAACGTGACGACCGCCGCATCCCACGGCAGAATCGCCAGCGGGCTCAGCAACAGCACCGCGAACGGCGGATACACGAACGGCAGCCGCGCGCCGTTGGCCACCGGCGGCAGCGTCCCGTACATGTCGCGCCCGTCCCACCAGGCCTGAACGCCGTAGCGGTAGACCTCGAAGTCGATCTGCGGCCGGGTCGGCATCGCGGTGAACATCCCCCGGAACGCGAAGAACAACCACACGGCGCACAGCACGGGAACGACCCAGAGGTGTTTACGCATCGAGGCCTACCCTAGCGATCGCCCCCGGCCCCTCCCGGCCCGGTGTGCCCATGATCCGGTTCTTCCGGTGTTTCAGCAGGTCGGGGCTGGTGGGGTGCCCTGGTTGAGAGGGCCTGGGAGGGGCGTTATAAGCTAATCGCCGTCACCTGGAACGAGGTGATGGCCGGGACGTGGCGCAGCTTGGTAGCGCACTTGACTGGGGGTCAAGGGGTCGCAGGTTCAAATCCTGTCGTCCCGACGGTCTGAAGAGCCCGCTGGCTCTGGGCGAAAGCCCAGGTCAGCGGGCTTTTTTGCGTTCGGTAGTGGATCTTGCGGGTCTGTCCATTGTGGTCTGGCTGGGTGTCAACAAGGGGGTGAAGGAGAAAATCAGGAGACGATCATGGATCGGCGTTGACCCAAGGCCGTTCGGGGTCGCCTTAGTGATCCCTCCTTCATGAAATGTGACCAATGCCACTGAACTGACGTCAACGGTCGTGGAGGTGTTCACGGCTGTAGTCGGTTGACGACTGTTCGCCGCAATTGGGCGTCGGCGATGGTGGTTAGGGGTCGATGGGTCGGGCTGGGGCATGGTTGCTGGCTGCCGCGAGCGGTTGGCCGCCAGATCATTCGGTCGCTGTCCTTGGAGTCGGCCAGCGTGGTGGGTGCCGGCAAACCGGGGCTACCCGCTTGGCGGCAGTGGCGAACGCGATCTGATGCCCGCCTTGGAGGTCACGGATGGCCAGCCCGCCAATTCGACTTTACGAGCTGGGAAACGGGCGCGGATACGGCCCTCACTGCTATGAGTCTCGCGGGCGGTCACCTCTCCCGTTGTAGACATGCCTGCAGGAGCTCCTCGTGCACCACGGCCGGCGCGAGCAGGCTCAGCCGGCAGTCGACTGGCTCCCGCAACGTCGGGTCTTCAGCGCCGGGCCAAGAACGTGATTCCGGCGGGGCGCGTGTCGTGGTCTTTTAGTGGCGAAGATCAGCCGTCAGCACCAACCTGTGGCATTGACCTTGTGTCGTTGCGACAATGCTTGGCATGAACCAGGACCTTCCGACGGTCACCGTGCGGTTGTGGCGTGCTGGCGCGGTCGTACTGTTCGACTGGTTGATGAGCACCGACCTGGATTCCGTGCCCGTCACTCATTCCGCGCAGAAGCAGGCCTTGGCCGACCTGCTGTCCCGCTTGGAGTACGACCCCGCGCCGGATCTCCTCGGCGTGACCTCGAGGAGATCACCGCAGCGCAACACGAGGTCGTCAAGGACATGGGCTGGTAGCCGCCGCTACGTCCTCATCAAGCCACCCGGGTTTTTTGCCCAGGGTTGCCCGCGCTTACGCGATCCGGTCTGACTCCGTCTCTTCTTCGGCTTCCTGTAGGCGCAGGGCAAGGGTCCACAAACTTTCGCCGCCGTCGACCAGCCACCGGGTAGTGCCCTGGTTCGCGACGGGTTGCTCTTTCCAATCGGCGAGTTGCCACATCTCACGAATGAGACCGGACGGGGAGTACTGCTGCTGGTCGGCTTCCCAGAGGATCGGCTTCGTACGACTGTTGACCCAGGTCGCCCGGCTGCGTCGCAGGTCCTCGGCGAGCCATTCGGCGAGCGCCGCCTGCTCAGTGCTGACGGCGCTGTAGTAGACCAGTGGTGTCCCCTCAGTGATCGCGTTCGCGTCAACGAGGTATGGGACGGTGTTGGGGCGGCGAGGCTTGCGCTCAGGCTTAGCCCGTATGTACTCGGCTGGCAGTGTAGGAGCGTCCTCGCCCGTTGCCGCGGAGCTCAAAACGAGGGTGCTCAGATGTCTTGTCTGCTCCGGGTTTGCGAGGATCGTGCGTATCTGCGTGTCCGCGCCATACTCGGCGTCCGCATGATGGATGAGCCACGGCACGAGTGCGGCGACTGTGTCCGCAACACGTGGCAGAATTTCGTCCTCAAACGGGTAGCTGCGCTCGTCGATCTGAGATATGCCTAGGTGCTTCAAGACCAAGTGAGCGATCAGATACTCACTGTGCTGTGCCACGGCCGCGGCCCTGCCCTCTCGCTGCGATCGCGTGGAGTGCAGGGCTTCACGCACGGCACGCACCGCAGTGACCGCTCTCCAGATCTGCAGGGCTGGGGGGCGTGGATCGAATAGCACATCGTAGGCACCGCGTTCGCCGCGTTCCCAAAGCGGATCTAGTGAGCGGGCTAAGCGTGCGGAGTAGTCGGCGGTCGGGTGAAGGCAGGCGAGCGCGGCAGCGGCCTCCACGATGGAGCAGCCGGACTCGGGCGAGGGGTCGGGGGCGCCGCGCTTGATTGTGTACTGCTTATCCAGGTCTGCGGCGAAATCCTCGCGGATCTCGCTTTGAACTGGGTCGAGCGCAATGAAGTCACGGGCCTCCACGCTGTTCTGCAGATTGGTTGCCTTCGTGACGTCCTCGGTAAATCCGGTGACCCCGTTCGTCGCGATGACCCGAACCCCGACCTTCGCCTGCGCGGCGATCTCCGGATGGATGCGCATCGCCTCTGCGATTGCGGTGACGGTCTGGGCACCGTTGACAATGCTTGCGTTCACTGCTGTCAACTGCATCGGCAAATTGTGCGCGAACTGCATCGAGCCGGGCCGGGCTTCGATGCTGTCACACAGCACTGTGATGCCGTTATTGCGGTACCAGAAGTTGCCCGGCTCAGTGATCAGCGATCGCACAATCCCGCTGTTCGTCCGCGTCGCCCCGAGCGGGTCGCGAATGTTCGCGCGGAACAGGCCTGCGCCATACGTCGCCGACCACGCGGCGACATCCTCTACCCGAACCGAGCCCTGAAAGGAGGTGTGCAGCCCGTCATGCTGATGCCAAGGCCCCAGCGTGACGTCCAGAGTTATGGGCTCGGGTTCACGGTCTTGACGGACCTGCCGACTGAAGTCCTGGGCATGTAAGAAGCAGTACTTGACCCGGGGCCCATGCTGGTTGAACCGCGCCATCGCGTCGTCGAGCACCCGTATCACGTTAGGGCCGGGAGTTGCCGTACCCATCAGCGCGATCACAAGGGTGACCTGCGCGTTGCCTTCGACCATCAAGGCGGACGCAGCCTCCCCGAGAGCCTCACCACGCGCGTTGAACTCGCTGAACCGTTCACGATCGAGATAGTCCAGGCCGCTGACCAGCTCTCTTGCGGCCTCCCGATCGATCTTGGCAGCACCGGTATCGCTCCACTTCGCCTGCACCAGGTAGACGTGCGGTGGCTGCTTGCACAGCGCGATCCCGTCGATGCCCTGATCGGCTATGCCATCTATGACGAAACCTCCGGCCGTAACCGGATCCACCCCAGCGACGATCCGCACGGCCAGCGCAGTCAGCGCCCGCGAAAGCAGCCGCTGCTCTGCGCCCACCACACCATATTGCTGCAGGTCGCCTGCGTAAACATGGCTGGTGTAGCTGCGCTCCAGCGCTGCTCGTACTTGGCGCGCGTGACGCCGTGCGTCCCCCTCAGTAGTCATCCGCCCCGTTCCCTATCTACTGATCAGTTGGTTGTGAGCCTAGCGGTCCTGGCTCACGGCGTGCAGCAAGAATGTCAGCCTCAAACTCACTGTGGTCGGCCGGACGGTTGTCAGAAGAGCGAGTAGTCCGAGGGTGGCCGTCGCATGGCCGCATCCCAATGGCCCTGCACTGCGATTACGGCAGCGTGATTTGTTTCGAGCACACGTTCGATAACTTCCCTGGCCTGGCTATAGCCAGCGTCTCGAGCCCCGAGCCATCCGCCGCCCAGCAGTGCTGCAAACGTGCTGTTGCTCAGGTGTCGTTGAGGGCGGAACTGGAGGTGTCGCCATTGTTCCCAATTTCGGAGATCGGTTGCGAGATGGATGGTTCCGCCGAGCAACCGTTCCTTTGTTGTCTCGAAATCCTTGGTCTTTGCGAACTTGATGAACCCCGGCTTTGGTGCGAGGCGCGGATCGGCGGGGTTTCCCTCGCTCGAGTACAGTGCGTCGATTTCATCGACATACTCCGGGAATGTTCGGTCCGAGCTGTAATGAAGCAACGCGAGGGCGCGGAACTTCGGATGAAAGTAGACGAGAGTCACGCCAGCGGGCCGCTGACCACCTGCGGGCCTGGCGTTGACCAAAGTGACTCCGAGTCCCGATCCATTGTTCTCCCGGGCCAACCGCATCCAGCCGAAATCCACTCCGTTCCGCTGCGACCACAGGACCTTGTGGTCCGGGCATGACCAAAACGTTTCTGGCTCGCGAGCCTCCTTGAGGCCTGTGATCAACGGCGGGTCCGGGGAACCAGCCGACCAGGTCGACAGCTTGGACAACTGGGCGTGCAGATTGGCTGCTTTCAAGGAGAGTGCGACTGCGTCCTGCTCACAGGCTAGGAGAAACCCTGCCTCGCCCCTGACCCTCTTCGGCTCCATCTGACTGAGCAGACATTCCACCTCGCGCGCAGCGTGCTCGCCAGACTTCGCGATCACACCCAATAGCTCGTCGCTCTTAAGTGGAGTCAGTGTTGCGCGACGTCGCAGCCCACTAATTAGCTCGAGGTGCACCTCCGTATCCGACGGTATTAGCACGCCGGGCCTCACCGTTCGACAGAGGTCGAACTCCAAATTCCTGTTGGACGCCCCAGAGAGGTCGCCCGGCAAGACTCGTCCGAGCGCGACGACCGTGACCAAATCATTGGTTCTTTCAACGAAGACAGCCACGGACTGCTTGCCCCGCTTCAAGGTGCGGTACGGGTACGCGTCCAGAGCGATGAGGCCGTTTACCTGGAAGGCTGGCTGCTGCAGAGCCTGCTGAACGTGACCGGCTACCTCGAAAATGACGACCGTCGACAAAGTCTTCCCCCATCCCGCAGTGCACCCATACTAACGCACCTGCTCTTTGTCGATGTACGACATCAACTGATCAGACCTCGGCGGTGTTAGGCGTCCGACGCTCAGAACCGAACCACACGGACATCGACGGGGGCCATGGAGCAATGCTTGAGACCTGTGGATGGCTGGGGGCACGTACTTTCCCACTGGCCCGGTTGGAGGTTCCAAGCATGGCCGACGCGCGCATGTCCGCCGGGAAGATACGACCTCATGCTCAGGTTGTCCCTGACCCTGCTGCTGGCGATGACGGCAGTCCTGACCGGGCGTCGGTTTCGTCTTGATCGATGAGATCGTGCGTGAGGGCGCGCATCTGATGCTGGCCGAGGCGTTGCAGGCTGAGGCGGACGCCTACCTCGGCCGGTTTGTCGGCGAGCGTGACGAGCGCGGTTTGCAACGGGCGCCGCCAGGCGCGGGAGGTTGCACCTCAGGGGTGGGGGCGAGGTCAACGCGCCGCAGGTTAACGACCAACATACCGACCCTGCTATTTGCGAGCGGGTGCGGTCCTCCTCGGCGATCGTGTCGCCGTAGGCGCACAAGACCCCGTAGATCACCGAGGTGTTGTCGCTGCTACATCTGCACGGACTCTCCATTGGGATTTCGTTCCGGCGCTGCGTCAGTTCCTCGGCTCGACGCGAAGGGCCTGTCACCAGCGGTGATCACGAAAATGACCGAGCAGTGAATCGACCGTCAGGCCGGGTGTGTGTGGTACGGCCCGCCGTGGAAGGTTGCACCGAGAAGAACTTTCCTTCCGGACCGAAGTGCAGTCTTGATGATCCCGCGGGCTGGGGCGATTGAGGCATGGTCAGCCCGGCAAGCAACTCGATGCCTTCCTGAGTGAGGTGATCTCACCAACGATTGGTGTCTGGGTTCGGACGACACGGGCAAAGCAATCGATATAGGACAGTGCCCCTGATGGGCGTGGAGTCCCTGGTAGATGAGTTCTCGCCACAAGATCCATCTACACCAAGGACTCCACGTGATTGCCTATCATGCCACACTTGACGTGTCCCGCGACCTGGCCCAATACCTGAGTCGGCTGCTGCGCGCGGAACGCCGCCGACGCGGCACCCGCACCGGCGCCAGGGCGTTGACCTGCTTCGGTCAGGCGGTGCTGGGCCTGCGCTGGTTTCGCCAGAACGCCGAGGTGACCGCGCTGGCCCGTGATGCTGGTATCTCCCGCGCCACGGGCTACCGCTACCTGGACGAGGTTATCGACGTGCTCGCCGCGCAAGCCCCGGACCTGCATGAAGCCCTGAACCGGGCGAAAGCCGAGGGCTTGACCTATGTCATCCTCGACGGAAAGATCTTCTCCGCCGACCGGTGTAGCGAAAAGACCACCAGCGTGAGAGGCAAACAGATTGACCTGTGGTTTTCCGGGAAGGCCCACGAACCGGGCGGCAACATCCAGGCCCTGTCGGCACCGGGCGGCCTGCCGTTGTGGGTCTCGGATGTCGAGCCCGGATCGGTGCACGACCTGACGGCAGCCCGCGAGCACGTGCTGGGCGCGTTGTACTGGGCCGCCTCTCGGCTGGACCTGCCCACCCTGGCCGACGGTGGCTACGGCGGCGCGGGAATCGGCGTGCACACCCCGATCAAACAACCCGCCGATGGTCACGTTCTCGACGTGCACAACCGCACCTACAACGCCTTACTACGCGGGCTGCGGTGCCTGGGCGAACGAGGATTCGCCATACTCACCGGCCGTTGGCGCAGCCTGCGGCACATCACCACCAGCCCGCGCAAGATCGGCGACATCGTGAAAGCCGCACTCACCCTGACCCATTTTGAACATCGAATGATCAAATGAAAGTCGTTGAGATCACGTCAGTGATTCGATGCACCCGCTCGGAACCGTCGACGTAACTGGTCAGGTTATGTGGTGACTGGTAGCCATGGACGTCCTTGGACGAGTTCGGTCAGGACGCGGAGGAATTCTTTGCCGTATTTGGCCGCGGTGGCGAGGTAGGAGTGGATGGCGGCGAAGTTGTGGGCGCCGGTGAGGGTGCGGAGGCAGCCGGAGACTTTCTCGCGCAGGCGGACCATGCGGATTTCTCGTTCGGCGGCGTTGTTGTCGAACGAGACTCGGAAGTCGGTGGCAAACCGCAGGTAGTCGGCTTGCCGGTTGAGTATTCGTTTGGTGAGGGCACGATGCCGGGAGGCCAGCGGATCATCCTGGTGGCGGAGGGTGTTGACTGCGACCTGGGTGGCGGAGCGGATCCTGCCGGCGTGCAGGGCCAACTCTGCCGGATCGAGCGCGGTTTCGCCTGCGGCGACGGCATGCTCGGTGAGGGTTTTCAACTCCAGCAAGGCAGTTCGGATCTGCTCGGTCCGCTGGTGCCTGCGACGGTGCGCGCCAGTTCCAGAACGGTTGGGCCACCGCGATGGACGCCGTCGTCAACGACGGGTTCCGCACCGCCTTCGACCTGGTCGGCGCCATCGGTCGCGGCATCGACCTCTCCGCCCTCAACCACTGGTCCGCTGACCACGACAGCATTCCCGGCCACCCCGCAGGCGACTCACCCTGGACTCCCGTCACGCCAGAGCCGTGGCCCGCCAACAGCGACTTCGCCGTTCTTACCGGGCCCTCCCCGTGGTGGATGCCCGCTTTCCTGGAAAGCTACATTCCCACCGCCGACAACCTTCGCCTCGACGACGCCGCCAACGCCTGCCACACGGCAGCTGGAGCCATCCGTGAACTCACCACCGGCCTGCACAACGATCTCGAAGGCCTGCTCGGCAACAACACCTCCGCCGACCTCGACGAACTCGAATTGTTCTGGCAACAGGTCGCCGGCCCCCAGGCCATCCTCAACGGCCTGCCCCAAGCCCTGGACAGCATCGCCGACAGCCTCGTCGACTTCCGCATCTGGAACGAACACACCCAGGAAGCCATCAAAGACGCCATCAAATCCGCCATCGAGGCTCTCGGCGCCATCGGTGCCCTCTTCGTGCTTGGCAGTATTCTCACCGATGGCACACTCGACGCCATCCTCATCGCCGTCGTCAAAGCACTCCAAACCTTCGGCGTCGACGCCGAAGGCGCCCTGAGCGCTCCCATCGCTGAGGCAGCCGCTGCCGCTATCCCCGCACTCGCCGCCGCGGGCGGCGCCCTCGCCATCGCCCAAGGAATCCAGCCCGCCATCCAAGCCGCGATGAGCAACACCCCCAACCCGGAAATCGAAGGCATCAACGCTACCCAAATCAGCAACGAACTCGGAGCCGAAACACAACCCGTCCGCGATCCAGACCCCAACGCCCAACTCGGTGGCCATCCCACCAAAATCGGAGCCGACGAGAGCGCCGCCAAGAAGCTTGCGCTCTAACGCGAGAACGAATCTGCCACCACCCTCGCCCGAGCGGGATACGACGTCGAACAAAACCCCACCATCCCGGGGGACAAGAACCCCGACTACCGAGTCAACGGCAAGATCTTCGACTGCTACGCGCCCACAACCAGCAACGTGCGCAACATCGCCAGTCGGATGGAAGAGAAAGTTGTCGATGGGCAAACGGATCGTATCGTGCTCAATCTCAGCGACAGCTCAGCGGACGCGGCCGCGATACGTACTCAACTGCATGACTGGCCGATCGAAGGACTCAAGGAGGTCATCGCCATCGATCGACAAGGTACGATACTCCACATCTACCCGTAGCGAGCACCGAGGACTATTTCACATGGCCATTGCCTACAACCTCGAAATGGCGACAAGCTTCACGAAAGAACAAGTCGCCCACGAGGTGCTCGACTCTGGCCAGATCATCGGCATCTTCGACACGTCGGTGCAGGTCGAGCAACTACTCGAAAAGGGAGTTCTCGCGTCTCTGGGAACATGGATTCGGGTATACGAGCCCAGAATTCGGCCGTGGAACCCGGTGGCAGCCGATTTTGGCTTCACGCCAACAGTGTCAATCGTATTCCGCCTCAACAAAGAGGACAGGATGTCAGAGCAGGAAAACGATATGATACGGCTGGTTTCTCGACTACTGGACCGCGTTCCGGGGGATCTGCTGCTGCACTGGGACTACGAGCACATCTGGCTGCTTCGCCGCAGTGATGACCTGAGCGTGAGCGAAGACCCCGGCCTCTGGCCCCCGCAACGATTGACCCTCCTCATCCAGCCATACCGTCGCGCCAGCCACAGCTTCTCCGAGGAGTGACCGGGGCCCCGAGGAATCCAGCTCGGAAATGCAACGTGCTCAACGAGTCGAGTGAACAGGATTCGGAGGCTACTCCTCGAAATAGTCCAAGTCGCGTGGATTCAGCTCAGGTGGTTCGTATGGCATCCCGTCCAGAGTTGCTCCGTCAAACCTGATGTCTCCGGTGAATGCTGCTTTTTCGAAAGTTGCATATCCATTGAAGGCGGCGCCGTGGAACCATGCGTCTCCGCTGAAAATGGTGCCACTGAAATGTGTGTCCTGGCCGAACTGTGCCGATGGTAGCCAGGCATCATTCACGAAACTGGCCTGACTGAAGTTGGTGCTGCTGGAAAAATTTGCACCCGTGAATACTGCCACCCCGGTGAATGATGATTGATCGAAACGCGCTTTACCGAGAAAAATCGAATCACGAAATGTTACGGCGCCGATGAAAGTGCTCTTCTCGAACCTTGCGTCCTCCTCGAACGTGACGCTGTTGAACCGAACGTCTCCCGCGAAGTTTGCGTTGTTGAACCAGGCCTGACCTTTGAATGTCGCGCCTTGGAATCTGGCTTCACTTGTGAAGTCGACTCCGAGAAACATGGTCTCACCAGTGAAGGTCGATTTTGAGAAGTTCGATCGCCTTATTTCGCATTCTCGTAGGCTGAAGTCGATCAATGTGGCACTGTTGAGGTTCAGATCGATATCACGCCAAAAGCGTTCAGGGTCGCCGGTTGGGGTAAGGTGATCTGTGAGAATGTTCTGTGCTGTTAGTCGAACTTCGAGTTCCTCTAGTTCGTGTTTGTACTCGTCGCGGCTATCGTGATCGGCAGGGGATGGCGGGCTTGGCAATGCGTACGGCATTCGGAGATATGCACTTATGACGTTGACTATGGTCTGCCGTTGCCTTGGATTGTCCTGGGCAAGCCGATCCAGTGCGTAGAGGCCCGCCAGTCGGACCGGCGCCTTCTCGGATCCTAGTTGTTCGACGGATTTCAGGTAAAGTTCCGTAATTCGCCGTTCGGCGGCATCGTGTCGTATGTCTTCATTCGCTTGCTCCCGTAGGAGCAGGTCGAATCGCTTTGTCGCCAGATCATGCTCGGCTGTTTGCTGACGGCGTGCTGTAAGCAGCAGCGCCACCGCTCCGCCTGCCCCGAGGACGATGGTACCGACGGTACGGATACCCTCGAGGCGGGCTTGGTTGGCCGGGCTTCCGTTGCCGTACATGCGAAGGAGGAGCCATGCCATCAATACGGCGAAGACGATAAGGATTGCCGCTGAGATGGCAATGGTCTTGTTTGACAGTACTTTTTGATTTCGGCCTGTCGTGGGCTGTTCGGGTGGAACCGGCGGGGTGGCGGCCATCTTGGTAGGATGCAGCGTGCTGGCTGGTTTCGGGCCAGCTTTTCGATCAGATCCCGCGACGAGAGTACGGGCAAGATCACGCAGTGTGCAGACTGTCCCGCCATTCGAATTAATGAACCGACCGGCAGGCGGGTGTGCAGTGTGCCCCGGTTACGGAAGGTTGCACCGAGAAAAACTTTGATTCAGGACCGAAGTGCGGCCTTGATGCTCCCGTGGGCTGGGGTGTTTGAGGCCGCGGTCAGCCCGCCGCAAGCAACTCGATGCCTTCCTGGGTGATTCGATGCACCCGCTCGGAACCGCCGACAACCCTGCACCAGCTTTCGGAGATGAGAGTCTGGTTGTGCCATCGCAGCCGGAATCCGCCGTACATTCCGGGAACGGGGAACCAAAGGCCTCTGTTGGGTGCTTCGAACAGCGGATCGAGTTGCGGTAATGTGAGTGGTTCGGTCCGTTCCAACCCTCGTGTCCTGACGGTGATCAACGCCCAGAGGAAGGTCTGGATATCGGTGAGAACCCCCGCGGGCGGAAATTGGCTCCGGTCGACGGTGAGCAGATGTGCGAGATGGTTGTGTCCATGCTTGAGGGCTACGTCGAGAGGAGTGGCGCCGTTGGCGGCCTTGAGAGTCCGCCAGGCGCCCAGGTCGAGTAATTCCTGGACGATCTCTTCGCCCGCGCCATGCCAGGCGGCCTGGTGCAGTGGGGCGTAGCCGCTTTGTGAGCCGAGCCGGGAGGCGTTGACCCACTCTTTGTCGGTGCGCAGGATGTCCAGCACCGTGTCCCAGTCCCCCGTGTGCGCGGCATGCGCGAGACGATCGCGCTGTTCGACGGCTTCCGGATAGTAGTCGCCGCGGCCTCCGCCGGCCCAGACGACATATTCGATCGCTTCGTCGTCGCGGTCCCCTGCGTCGTGATCTTCCTGTCCGGAGTCGTCGTCTCGGCGTCCGGTGGTCTCGTCGGCGGAGCTCTCGGTGGCAGCGGACACGAGGTTCATCTTGTGGAGTTCGATTTCAAGCGCATGTTCCCGGCACCACTCGTGCCACGCATCCACGCCCTGCCGCTTCAAAATCTCGATGGCTTCAGGCGAATATGCCGGGTGCCCCGCTGTGCCGTAGATCTTGGCGCCGTTGGGCAACTCGTGGATGGGTAGGCCAAGGTTCGGATCGAAATCACTGTTGTCGGACAAGCGACTGCCTTCCTGAAGCTTCGACTCGCGACTGACCAGTCGCAGGTACCTGCCGTGCTGTTACAGGGTTCCTCGCAGCCTGGGTTTCAGCCCCGGTCGGTCCTGGGGGCGTTGGGGTACCAAGCGGTGAGGATCGTGACGAGGTGCTGGAGGTTCTGGGTGCGCATGACGGGGGCGGAGGCGCGGGGTTCGAAGTCGGTGCTGGCTTCGGTGTGGCGCCAGAGGCTGTCTTCCGTGATGGGTGCGGTCATGTGCGGAGCGAGGGTGTGGAAGTAAGCGGTGATGTCGTCGTCGGAGATCTCCTTGTTCTGCAGGGCGTGGTAGGTGCCTGCGAGCACGCGGAGCATGCCGACGGAGCCGAGCAGGGACCGGCTGCGCAGGTCGGTGGGGGCGAGGGTGCCTTCGGCGACGTCGGCGAGGTCGGTGAAGGCTTCGGTGATGCTGTCGAGGAAACCGTGGACGACTTCGATGACGGCTTCGTCGGAGAGTTCGGCCTCACGGCGGGCGCTGATGCGTCCGCCGACGCCGACCGCGACGGCCTTGGTGAGGTCGGCGACGTGTTTGGCGCCGATGAGGTTGGTGTTGTTGCGGGTCATGCGGTCCTGTTCAAGGTCGACACGACCCTTGAGCAGGGCGTGGTCGATCACGCGGTCGAGGGTGCGGTTGGCGATCTTGGAGCCGTCGAAGCGGGCGCGCAGGGCGGTGGAGATACCCTTGGCGTTGTCGGCGACGTCGACGAACATCTGCCGGGCGCGCACGGAGTCGGGTTCGACGTAGATGTCCAGTCCGATCGCTTCGTTGCCCAGCCGGGCGAGGCGGCCGCGCAGGTCGTGCAGCTTCGCTTCCAGTTTGGCCTGTCGATCGCCGGAGCGGGTGCGGGACAGGTCGCGTTCGGTTTTGGCGGTTTCGTCGGACAGTCGCCGGGTTTCGAGGTGGCTGCCGAGGATGCGGTGCTGCCCGTCGATGGTGCTCAGCGCGCCGAAAGCACCGGTCGACCAGGGGATTTCGAGGTAACCGATCTGCCCGTCGGCGCCGTCGAGGGGCTGGAAGGTGCAGCCGCCGTTGTCGCGGGCGAGCAGCGCGGGCGCGACCCAGGGTTCGTGCTGGGAGATGTAGTCGCCGAACGAGCGCGCGTGGCGCGGGTCGACCTTGCGGTTGTCGGGGTCGGGCTGGGACGGGTCGGGCAGCGGGAGGATCTTGTCCAGGTCGAGCAGCGGCACGCGCGTGCTGTA
This sequence comes from Amycolatopsis cynarae, assembly GCF_026802195.1. Lineage (NCBI taxonomy): Bacteria > Bacillati > Actinomycetota > Actinomycetes > Pseudonocardiales > Pseudonocardiaceae > Amycolatopsis > Amycolatopsis cynarae. Next base: position 1,600,192 of record NZ_CP113836.1, read on the forward strand.
GACGGTGCGTCCGCCCTGCACACTGCGCATGGCGAGGTAGGTGTCGGAGCGGCGCCCGGCGGTGACTCGGGTGGTGTCGACGGTGAGGGACATGGTGTTCCTTTCCTAAGGGGTGGACCGGTTCTTGAGCAGGCGGCGGAGTTTCTCCAGCGCGCGGTACTGGGCGACGCGGACCGCGCCGGGCGTGGACGACATCAGGGCGGCGGTTTCCTCGGAGGACATCTCGTTGATCACGCGGTGGACGAGGATGTCTCGTTGTGCCTCGGTCAGCGTGCCGAGCAGTTGCTGTACCTGGTGCCGCAGTTCGACCTCCAGCGCGGCGTGCTCGGGACCGGTGTCGTACTCGGCGTGGTCGGGTACGTCCGCGACCGGGGTGACCGGTTCCCGCTGGCGTTTGCGGTAGAAGTCGGCGACCTTGTGGGCGGCGATGCCGAAGACGAAGGCCGGGAACCCGTGTTCGCTCCGGCGATAGGACGGCAGCGCCTTGAAGACGGCGAGCAGCACTTCCTGTGCGACGTCGTCCGCTGAGGCGTAGGTGCTGTGGTGCCAGCCGATGCGGCCTCGGCAGTAGCGGATCACCCTGGGCTGGATGGCGGCCAGCAACCGGGCCACGGCGTTCCGATCGCCGTCACCTGCGATACGAGCAAGCGACTCGAGATCGACGCAGGGTTCCGCGCAGAGAGTCATGAGCAAGCCTTCGACTGGAAGAAACAACCCGACTGGGTGTTGACGATGCTTAGTTAAGCATCGTTGATGTTCACAGTCAACAAGCAAACTTGACTGTGTTAGGCTAACGCCTGTTCAATCTGGAGGTGGGCATGTCAGATGGAACGCTGGTGACGGCGGCGGAGATCGCGCGCCTGGCCCACGTCGGCCGAGCGGCGGTGAGCAACTGGCGCAGGCGTCATCCGGACTTCCCGGAGCCAGTGGTCGGCGCGGGGGGAGCTCCGGCCTTCCGGCTCGACGAGGTGGAGCGTTGGCTGCGCAAGCAGGGGAAACTCACCCAGACAGCTCCGGTGGAGGCGGTGTGGCGCGCCTTGGAAACCGACGCGGACGTGCTGAAACTGGTCGCCGACATCGCAGCTTACGTGCGCGACGGTGCTCATGAGGAGCTACCCCGGAACCTGCGGAAGGTGGTCGACGATCTCGCCGACGAGGTGCCACCGGAGGAGCTGATCGAGTCACTGTGCGCCCGCGCGTTCGAACGGCAACAGCGCCAGCACCTGGTGACCCCGCCGGAACTGGCCCGCTTGATGGTCAAGTTGGCCGCCCCGGTCACCGGCACCCTCTTCGATCCCGCCTGCGGCTCGGGCACCATCCTGCGCGCCGCCGCCGAAGCCGGTGCGAAGCACCTGGCCGGTCAGGAAATCGACCCAACTCTGACCCGGCTCGCACAGGCGCGCCTGCACCTACGAAACCCCGTGGACATCGCCACCGGCGACGCGCTGCGCGCCGACGCCTTCGACGCTCTGCGCGCCGACACGGTCGTCTGCGATCCGCCCTTCGGCTACCGCGATTGGGGCCATGAGGAACTCGGCTTCGATCCGCGCTGGGAATACGGTTTCCCAGTGAAGGGCGACCCCGAACTCGCCTGGGTCCAGCACTGCCTCGCGCACACCAAACCGGGCGGCACGGTGGTGATAGCGCTTCCCGCAGGAGTGGCTTCCCGCCGTTCGGGCCGGGCCATCCGCCAGGCACTGCTCCGGCGCGGGGCGCTCCGAGCGGTGATCGCCCTGCCTTCCGGCGTGCTGATGTCCACCGGCATCCCCATCCACCTGTGGATCCTGCGCAACCCGGACACCGTCGGCGCCGACCCCGTGTTTCTCCTCGACACCAGCCACCAACAACCACCCCGTCGCGGCCAAGTGGACTGGGACGCGCTCGAACACGACATCCTCGACGGCTGGCGTGAGTTCCACACAACCGGCACCACCAGCGAAGTCCCTGGCCGACGGCGGGTGATCGAACCGATCGAACTGCTTGACGAGGACGTCGACCTCACCCCCGCCCGCCACCTGCCGCAGCCGGTCGTCGAACTCGATCTCGCCGCCATCGAGCGGACCTGTGAGCAACTGGAGCGCACCCTCGGTGAGCTGGGCGGACTAATCCCGAAGGTACGCGAGACCGGGCGCCAGGCACGCGCTTTCACCACCATTGGGGACCTGGCCCGGGCGGGGGCGCTGGTGCTGAAACACCAGATTGGGCCGTTGGAAACGGCCGAAGACGCGAGCGGCCCCCAGGTGCTGCGGGGACGGGACGTGATCACCGGCGACGAACCCGGTGAGCGCTACGCCGGTCACGACCAGGACGAACTGGTGAAGCTGCGGCCCGGCGACGTGGTGGTGCCGGTGGTAGCCGCCGGCGACGGCGCGCTCAAAGCACGAGTAATCGACGAGAATGACCTGGTACTGGGGCCGAACCTGCAACTGATCCGGGTGGACGAGAGCACACTGGACCCCCACTTCCTCGCCGGGCAGATCCGCGGCGCCGGTCAGGCCCGGGCGGTCGGCGCGACGGCCTCAGGGGTACGCAGGGTCGATGCCCGGCGGGTGGAGATCCCCGTGCTCGACCTGGAGGGCCAACGACGGCTCGGCAGGGCCTTCCAGCAGCTTGAGTCGTTCAGCTTGGGCCTGCGCCACGCCGCTGATCTCGGTGCTCGCCTGGCCGGGCAACTCATCGACGGCCTCGCCGACGGGGCCGTCGAACCAGGCGAGTAGAAACGATTCCTACCTCGGCAACGACGACACCACCGTTACGTAGTCCTCAAAGGGGGAAAGTTTGTGAGCAGCACGCATACTCGGTTGGCAAGTTTCATCTGGTCCGTGGCCGATCTGCTGCGCGGTGACTACAAGCAGTCGGAGTACGGCAAGGTGATCCTGCCGTTCACCGTGCTGCGCAGGCTCGACTGCGTCCTGGCACCGACGAAGGACAAGGTGCTGGAACGCAAGGCCAAACTGGCCGAACAGGGCGTGCAGAACGTGGATCGCCTGCTCAAGAAGGCCGCGGAGGTGGACTTCTACAACACCTCGAAACTGGACTTCCAGGCCGCGGTGCGGGACCAGGACAACGTCGCCAACAACCTGAAGTCCTACATCGGCGGGTTCTCCGACAACGCGCGGGAGATCTTCGACGCCTACGAGTTCCCGGTCCAGTTGGCCAAGCTCGACGGCGCTGGGCTGACCTACCAGGTGGCGTCGAAGTTCGCCGAGATCGACCTGAGCCCGGAGAAGGTGGACAACCATGACATGGGCTACGCGTTCGAGGAGCTGATCCGGCGGTTCTCGGAAATCTCGAACGAGACCGCCGGTGAACATTTCACGCCGCGTGAGGTTATCCGGTTGATGGTAAACCTACTGCTGGCGCCGGATGAAGAGGACCTGACCACGCCGGGCGTGGTGAAGACCGTGCTGGACCCGGCATGCGGGACGGGCGGGATGCTCACAGCGGCCGAGGAGTTCATCCTGGAGCACAACCCGCAGGCCAAGGTGGTGCCGCACGGCCAGGAACTGAACGCCGAATCCTACGCCATCTGCAAGTCCGACATGCTGATCAAGGGCGAGAACGCCGCGAACATCAAGCTCGGCAACTCGTTCAGCCACGACAAGCACTACGGCAAGACCTTCGACTATCTGCTCGCGAACCCGCCGTTCGGGGTGGAGTGGAAGAAGGTCAAGGACGACGTCGAGACCGAGGCGAAGATCGGCTTTGCTGGCCGGTTCGGCGCCGGACTGCCTCGCATCAACGACGGTTCGCTGCTGTTCCTGCAGCACATGATCCATCACATGAAGAAGCCGGAGCAGGGCGGCTCACGGCTGGCGATCGTCTTCAACGGCTCACCGCTGTTCACCGGCGCGGCCGAGTCGGGCGAGTCGAAGATCCGGCAGTGGATCCTGGAGAACGACTGGCTGGAGGCCATCGTCGCGCTGCCGGACCAGCTCTTCTACAACACCGGCATCTCCACGTACTTCTGGATTCTCACCAACCGGAAGGACGAGGCGCACCGGGGCAAGGTGATCCTGCTCGACGCGCGGGAACACTGGCAGAAGATGCGCAAGTCGCTGGGCGACAAGCGGAAGCAGATCCCGGACGAGGCGATCGCCAAGCTCACCGAGTTGTACGGCGAGGCGCTGACGGCCGCCGAAGACCCCGAGCACCCGATGCACGAGAAGGTGAAGGTCTTCTCCCCGCGGGACTTCGGGTACCGACGGATCACGGTGGAGCGGCCGTTGAAGCTGCGGTTCGAGGTGACCGAGGAAGCGCTGGCGGAACTGGAGTTCGCCAAGCCGCTGGCGAAGTACGAGGGCAAGGACAAGCTGATCGAGGCGCTGCGCGGGCTGGTCGGAAAACCTGCCGCGTTCCGCAAGGTGGACTTCGCGAAGACGCTGAAAGAAACGCTGGTTCCCCTGGGGAAGCTGCCGTTGGCGGTGGACAAGGCAGTCTGGGCGGCGGTATCGGTAAGCGACCCGGAAGGCGAGTTGCAGACCGACCGCAAGGGCGACCCGCTGCCCGACCCCGACCTGCGCGACAACGAGAACGTCCCCCTCGACGAGGACATCAACGAGTACATGGCGCGCGAGGTCCTGCCGCATGTCCCGGACGCCTGGGTGGACCACGACAAGATCAAGGTGGGGTACGAGATCCCGTTCACGCGGCACTTCTACAAGTATGTGCCGCCGAGACCGCTTGAGGAGATCGACGCGGAGTTGAGGGAGCTTGAGGCGGAGATCCAGCGTCTGCTGAGCGAGGTGACGGAGTGAGCAAGAACCTGGTTCCGCTCTGGTCGGTCGCTTCAGAGGTTCGGAAAGTCGTGGAGCCCGCTTCTCTTGGGAAGGAGGTCTTCCACTACAGCATTCCATCTCTAGACGAAATTGGCGACGGAAGGATGGAGTCGAGTTACGACATTAAGTCGGCGAAGTTGCATCTCAAAGGTGACGAAATCCTCGTCAGCAAGTTGAATCCACGGAAAAGTCGTGTGTTTTTGGCGCAAAAACGAGACGTTCCTTCGGTGGCATCAACAGAATTTGTCGCACTCCGCCCATTTAAAATCGAACCGAAATTCCTTTTCTATCTTCTTAGTTCTGAAATGGTGAGGCAAACGCTTGATTCGCGAGTTCAGTCGGTAACTCGAAGTCATCAACGCGCCAGCCCTGCAGATGTCACCAGACTTCAGGTCTATGTCCCGTTGATCGAGGAGCAGCGGCGCATTGCCGACTTCCTTGACGTTGAGATTTCGAAAATAGATCAGCTCATAGAGCTGAGATGCTCTCAGCTTGTGGTCTTGCGGGAGAGGTATGAAGCTCGCATTGATCAGTTGTTTTCGTCGACGGTGAACATGAGGGTGACCCGCCTAAAGCGGCTGCTCCGTGCTCGTCCCAGGTATGGAGTCCTTGTTCCCCAATTTACGGACGATGGAGTTCCCTTCATACGAGTCAATGATCTTTCTGATCTTGAAGCTCGATCTAAAGAACTTCTGTGTATACCTAAGGCGCTATCTGCTCAGTATCGAACGACAATTGTTCGGGAAGGAGATCTCCTTGTTAGTGTTGTTGGAACGCTAGGACGTGCCGCAATTGCCTCCCCTTCTGTTGTTGGGGCAAATGTAAACCGGGCGATTGCGATAGTAAGGACAAAACCGGGGGTGGAAGTGGAACTGCTTCGTCAGTGGATGTTAAGCAAGAGTTTTACAAAGCAGGCACTTGAAGCAACTGCCTCCGATAGTGCGCAACGGACACTCGGAATGGAGGATTTGTCGAATTTTGTCCTCGCGTGGCCGATCGATACCTCGACGCAACGTAGTATGGTCCTTGACGCGAGGCGCATCGAGGGTGATTCGCGAACAATGAGGGAACCTGTGTCGCGGCAACTCGCTCTCCTTGCCGAGCGGCGCCAAGCGCTGATCACCGCCGCCGTGACCGGTCAGCTTGACGTGACCACCGCCCGCTCCGGACTGTAACTATGGCGACTGGGGGCATCGATTGAGCACGACGGAACCCGTGGCGGACAGTCAGTCGACGCAGGACCCGGCCGCCGCCAAATGCAGGGTCGGGGCGGCGGCCAGGGCCGTACTGGACGACATCTTGTCGTTCGCGCAGCGGGCCGTCGCCTTGCTGTCCACATCGGACGCCCTGCGCGAAAGCGGGCTTCAGCAGGCCACCATCCTCACCAAGCAGCGAGCGCGGGCGGCACTGAAAGACCGGCCAGTCATCGAACTTCGCGACCTGGTCGGCAAGGGAGCCCGCCTGGGTGCCGGGTACCGGAGCGTCTCAGCGGTCGTCCTCGCCAATCCCCAGCAACTCGAGGCAGTGCCGGGAATCGGACTGCAGACGGCCCATCAGGTGTCGGCGGCCGCTCGCTGTCTTTCACAAGAAGTCCGTCAGGAGACCCGGGTCCGCCTCGATCCGGACCGTCAGTATCTCGGCCAGACTCAGCTCCTTGCCACGCCGCCGCCCCGCCACGCCGACAGCGCCCACTCCAGGCTGCAGGATCCGCTCTACCTGTTCATCACCCGCACCACGCAACTGGTGGAAGAGTCGGAGCCGACTACCAGTCGCGTCGCCATGTTCTTTTACGGCCGGGCGGAGAAGATGGCCACTCACCGCGCTCGCCAAACTCGAAGCAATTCTGGCCGAATCCTGGACAGCCGCCCTGCGGCAGACCGTCGAACTGCAGAAAAAGGCCGTCGATCCCGGCTCCTACACCCCCGCCCGGCTGTGGCAGGAGTACGCCGACGATGCCGCGAGCGTAGCGAACACCATCCGGTCACCCTCGACGACGAGGCCATCCCGCTCAAGGAACGCATCATCCTCGCCGAGCGGCACCGCCTCGGCGTCCAGTCCTGAAACGAAGGGGAAATAACGTGGTCGCGGCACGCGAGACGACGTTGCAGGAGCTCTTGGAGGGTTCCAAGCAGTATCAGGTGCCCCTGTATCAGCGGACATACTCCTGGAAGGACGGCCAGCTTGAGCGGCTGTGGGACGACCTTGTCCAACTGGCGAAGGACCGCGTTGATGATCCGGAACTGACCCACTTCATGGGCTCCGTGGTGCTCGCGCCCAGTCCGGCCAACGGACCGACCGGGGTGCAGGAATTCCTGGTGATCGACGGCCAGCAGCGCCTGACCACCCTGTCCATTCTGCTGTGCGCCATTCGCGACCACCGTGCCAAGCACGAGAGTCTCGAGCACCGGGAGCGGATCGACCAGCAGTACCTGACCAACAGGTGGAAGCCGGAAAAGCAGCGCCTCAAGCTGGTGCCGACGCAGGCCGACCGTGCTGCCTACCTGGCCTGCCTCGACGCCACCCCGCAGGCTGGCGGCAGTGACCGCATCGGCGCCGCTTACCGATTCTTCTCGGCCCAACTCGCCGCTACCGATGATCCAGGCGACCCGGCCGACATCGAGCGGATCGAGGACGCGGTGATCTCCGGGTTCGCGCTGGTGTCCGTGACCGCGCAGCGCGGAGACAACGCACACCGGATCTTCGAGTCGTTGAACAACACCGGCCTCAAGCTCACTCAGGCTGACCTGCTGCGCAACTACCTGTTCATGCGCCTGCCCACGCGCGGCGATGCGGTCTACGAATCGCTGTGGCTGCCCCTGCAGGAAAATCTCACCAGTGACCAGCTCGAACTTCTTTTCTGGCTGGATCTGGTCCAGCGTGACCCGAGGATCAAGCAGACCGACACCTACGTTCGTCAGCAGCGCCGTCTGGACAAGATGCACACCGAGGAGGAGATCGAGCAGGAGGTCACCCGGTTCGGCCGGCTCGGTGCGTTCCTTCGGACCATCCTCGATCCGGCACGGGAAACCGACCCGGCGGTGCGGCACCGCCTCGAACGGCTCGGCGCGTGGGGCACCACCACCGTCTACCCGGTGCTGCTGAACCTGCTCGACCGGCGCGAGCAGGGTACCGCGAGCTCCGCCGAGATCGCCACCGCGATGCTCTACCTGGAAAGTTACTTCGTCCGGCGGCTGCTCATCGGCCGCGCCACCGCCAGCATCAACCGCGTCATGCTGTCCGCGGTGACGGAAATGGACCCAAGCGTTTCGGTCGACCAGGCCATCCGCGACTACTTGTCGAGCGGCCGGAAGTACTACGCCAGTGACCGGGACATCCGGTCCGCGGTCCAGTCTGTGCCCTACTACCTCAACGGACGACCGAACCAGCGGGCGCTCGTGCTGCAGTGGCTGGAGGAGACCTACAGCAGCAAGGAGCCGGTCGAACTGTCCTCCCTCACCATCGAACACGTGCTGCCCCAGACGCCCACCGCCGAATGGAGGCATACACTGGCGGAGGACCTGGAGCCGGGCGAGGATTTCCAGCAGGTGCACGAGGCGATCGTGCACACCCTGGGCAATCTCACGCTGACCGGCTACAACGCCAAGCTCAGCAACAGTGCCTTCAAAGTGAAACGGGCCCAGTTCGCCGCCAGCGGCCTGCTGATGAACCAGGAGATCGCCCAGGAGGAGCGGTGGGGGCGGCCGCAGATTCTGCACCGCGCCGACACCCTCGCCGACCGGGTGATCTCCGAATGGCCTGGACCGACATCTCGGGACAGCGGCGCGTCGGGCGCGTCGGCGCCCGCGTGGGATGTGCTGACCAAAGCCCTCGCCGAACTGCCCGCCGGGTCCTGGACCACCTACGGCGACCTGGCCGCCCTGATGGGCAGCCACCCCGTCGCAGTCGGCCAACGGCTCGCCACCGTCGGACCCATCCCGAACGCCCACCGCGTCCTCCAGTCCGACGGCAAGGTATCGCCGAACTTCGCCTGGCTGGACCCGGAACGCACGGACAAGCCGAGAGACCTGCTCGAAGCGGAAGGCGTGACTTTCGACCAGCACGGCCGGGCCAACCCGGAGCAGCGCCGGACCACCGACGACCTCGCCCTGCTGATCGGCGCGGAGGTACCGGAACTGGTGCCCTACCCGGCCCCCGGTCAGGCGCCGGACCTGCGGGACCGGTTCCGCAAGCAGTTGATCGACTGGCAGGGCCGCGAGGTCGCCCGGGCCGTGATCAAGGTGCTCGACGCGTGGGTCGGGATCGGCGGACACCTGTACTACGGGACCGCGAACGAGACCTCCTGCTTCCTCATGTCGCGCGACAAGTCCGGGCCAAACGGCGACATTTGGCCTGCCGCCGTCTACCCGGGTGGGCGGTTCGAGGTGGTCTTCCAGCACCTCGGCACCCGGCCGCGTTTCAACGACCCCGCCCTCCGCGACGAGTTCCGGCAACGGCTGAACAAGATCGACGCTATCGACTTCCCCGAGTCGAAGCTCGACAAGCGCCCGAGCTTCGACATCGAACTGCTCGCGGACGCCGCGAAGCGGGAACAGCTCGTCGAGGTGCTTGCGTGGTTCCACAGGCTCGCCTGTAACGACACCCTGCCCGGCAGCGACGCTCCGGCAGACTGACAGCGGCACCGGCGGCGGGATTGTCGAAGCGACCAAGGATGGTGGGATGAGCACTCTGTATCGGGCGATCTGGTCGGATTCCGCCGAAACAAATCGCCGAGGGGCCGTGCTGCTGGCGCGGGACCGCGTTTCGGCCTGGGTGCACGAAAGCGATGAAGCTCCGAAACTGCCGGACGGGGAAGCCGTCGTGGGTCAGCGGGAGATCACTGTCCGGACCCTCGACCACGAGACGCATTACGGGTTCGAGTTCGTGGCGGTGGACGCGAAGGGCCACGGCGGTCCGAACGAGGCGACGTGGAAGACCGAAATCCGCGTCTTAGCCACAGACGATGCCATCCACACCTGGGTCGAAAACGGCATGGAGACCAAGAGCTTCAGCTACCGCCCGTCGGTAGGACGGCCACGAGTAGTCGACGATCTCCTCGCGCTGCCTGGAAATCATCGCCTCGGCACCCCGGTGCTCACCGGGGTGCAGCCGCTGCACGGCAACGAGGCCGAGGTGCTCGTGGAACTGCTCCGCAACCCCGCCAGGCAGTTGCCTTTCATCGTCGTGTCCGAGGGAGGGCGCGCCGAGGGGCAATGGCAGCGTTGGGCGGCGAAGATCGCGACGCGGGTCCACGGAGTCGCGAACGTGATCACCCTGGACAGTTCGGCGGTCACAACCTTCCGCGAGCAGCTTGGCGACCTGGCGGTGTGGGGTGGCGGAATCCGCACCTACGTTCCCGCACCCCTCGACTCGCCGCAGGACGGCTGGCACCACCGCTATGTGCAGGGCAAACAACTGCTCGAAGCCGAGCAGCGGATGATCGACCGCATCGTCTACGGCGTCACCCAACTCTCGACCCGGCGGCACATCCCGCAGGTGTTCCGGGTTTTCGAGCGGCCGGACCGGACGATCGCCGCCTCCGAGTTGTCCCGCATCGAGGAGGACTGGGCGGAGCGGCTCGAACTCGAATACGCCGAACGGAACCAGGTCGAACAGGACCTCGCCCACGCACTCGGGCACACGGATCGCCTCCAGCGCGAAGTGGAACGTCTTGAGGCGAAACTGAGTTGGCTCCAGCGGCAACTGACCGACCAAGGCAACGGCGGGCTTTTCTGGTCAGCGCCTGATGCACAGTCCCGACCTGAGCTGCCGGAGAAAGTTGCCGACGTCTCGGAAGCGGTCCTCGCCGCGCAAGCGTATCTATCCGAGGATATCGAAATACCGGAGTCCGCTGCTCGCGAACTCGACGAGATCGACACCGCGCCGAAGGCGTCGGCATGGGGAAACACGACTTGGCGTGGCCTGCGAGCGCTTGCTGCGTACGCCAAAGCCCGACGAACGGGCTTTAACGGCGATTTCTGGATCTGGTGTCAAAGTGGCGAGCCGCTGGCCTGGCCCGCGACCTCCAAGGCGTTGGCCATGAAGGAATCCGAGAGCGTCATGAACAGCGAGAAGCTACGGAAATGGCGCCGTTTACCGGTAAGCGCTGACCTGGACCCGAGCGGCGAAATCGAAATGGAATCCCACCTGAAGGTCAGCGAAGGTGGTGGCCCGCTCGCGCCGCGGGTGTACTTCTACGACGACACCGGTGGCAAAACGGGCAAAGTGCACGTCGGGCTCGTCGGCCCGCACTACCTCGTCCCGAACACGAAGGCATGAGGCTCGCCCGTAACAACACCCTGCTCGGCAGCGACGGTTCGGCGGACTGACAGTGACAGCAGTGACAGCGAAGGAGCGAAGGGCGATGGCCGTCCACACCGAGCAGGCGTTCGAGGACGCCATCGAAGCGTCCCTGATCGCGGCCGGCTGGCACCGCGGGCAGCGGGACGGGTACGACCGCGAGCTGGGGATCGACACCGACCAGTTGTTCACGTTCATCGGAGCCACCCAGAGCGATGTCTGGGAGCAGCTACGCGCCTACTACGGCGACGACAGCGCCGAGGCCCAGCGGAGCTTCGCTCGCCATGTCGCCAAGGAGATCGACAAGCGCGGAGCGGTCGACGTGCTGCGGCACGGAGTGCGTGACCGCGGGCACCTGATCCGACTCGCCTACTTCCGTCCCGCCCACACCCTCGCCGACGACGCCCTAGTCCGCTACGAGCAGAACCGCCTGTCGGTCACCCGCCAGCTCGCCTACTCCGACACCGAGCGCGGCAAGGAACTCGACCTCGCCCTGTTCATCAACGGCATCCCGGTCGCCACGGCCGAGTTGAAGAACCCGCTCACCGGCCAGTCCGTGGAACACGCGAAGGAGCAGTACCGGCGCGACCGCGACCCGCGGGAACTCCTGTTTGCCAAGCGGGCGCTGGTGCACTTCGCGGTCGACCCCGACCTGGTCTTCCTCACCACCCGCCTGGCGGGGGACAAGACTCGGTTCCTGCCGTTCAACACCGGCTCCGAAGGACCCGGCGAAGACGGCGGAGCGGGCAACCCGCCTGCCCAGCCCGGTCGCTACCGCACCTCCTACCTGTGGGAAGAGGTCTGGCAGCCGGAGGCGTGGCTGGACATCATCCGTCGCTTCGTGCACCTGGAGGAAGGGCAGCCGCAGCGCGGCGGCCGGCGTCCCGGTCCCCACGACCGGAGCCTGATCTTCCCCCGCTACCACCAGTGGCACGCGGTCCGCAGCCTGGTCAGCCATGCCGCCGACCACGGCTCCGGGCACAACTACCTCGTTCAGCACTCCGCCGGGTCCGGCAAGTCCAACACGATCGCCTGGCTCGCCCACCGGCTGTCCAATCTGCACTCCGCCGAGAACGAGCAGGTCTTCGACAAGGTCATCGTGATCACCGACCGGTCCGTGCTCGACCGGCAGTTGCAGGACACCATCTACCAGTTCGAACACCGGGCCGGGGTGGTCACCAGGATCAGCGACAAGGGCGAAGGTTCCAAGTCTGAGCAGGTCAGCGCCGCGCTGGCGGGCGAAACCACCAAGATCCTCATCGTCACCCTGCAGACCTTCCCGTATGTGCTGGAGAAGGTCGACGGCCTGAGGGGGAAACGGTTCGCGATCATCGTCGACGAGGCGCACTCGTCACAGTCCGGAGAATCCGCCGCGGCGCTCAAGCGCGTGCTGACCAAGCTTGGCAGTGACGACATCGACGAGGACAGCGACCCGCTCACCGCCGCCGCCCTCGCACGCGGCCGTCACGGAACCCTGTCCTACTTCGCCTTCACTGCAACGCCGAAGCCGAAAACCCTGGAACTGTTCGGTGAGCGCGTCGGCGAAACGATGCGCCCCTTCCACATCTACTCCATGTGGCAGGCCATCGAAGAAGGTTTCATCCTCGATGTGCTGCGCAACTACGTCACGTACAAGACCTACTGGCGTCTCACGGGCGGCGACGACGGCCGTGAAGTGGACGAGCGCAAGGCCAGCGCCGCGCTGGCCCGGTTCGCGGAGCTGAGCCCCACCAGCCTCCAGCAGCGAGCCGAAATCATCGTGGAGCACTTCATCAAGCACACCCGCGACCGGCTCGGCGGACGGGCCAAGGCGATGGTGGTGACCCGCTCCCGGGAACACGCGGTCAAGCTGTACCGCAAATTGCGATCCTATGTGGACATGCGTGGCTACCGGGACTGCGGGGTGCTCGTCGCGTTCTCCGGTGAGCTCAAGGTGGACAACCTCGACGCCGACACGGTTACCGAGTCCGCGCTGAACGGGATCAGTGAGGCGGCGTTGCCGAAGGCCTTCGCCTACACCCGGGCGGATGACGAAAACGCGGCGGCCAACCCGAAACCCGAGTACCGCATCCTCGTCGTGGCGGAGAAGTACCAGACCGGGTTCGACCAGCCGCTGCTGACCACGATGTATGTCGACAAGCCGCTCAAGAGCGTCGCCGCGGTGCAGACCCTGTCGCGGCTCAACCGCACGCATCCGAGAAAGGGACAGGACGACCTGTTCGTGCTCGACTTCGCCAACGACGCCGAGGACATCCAGAAGGCGTTCAAACCCTTCTTCGAAGCGACGATCACCGCACCGACCGACCCGAACCTCATCTACGACGCCCAGCGCGCGGTGATGGACCACCAGCTCCTCGTCGAGTCGGAGATGGAGGCGTTCGCCGCCGAATACGAACGGGCCCAGCAGTTCGCCGGTGACCAGGCGAAATGGGACCGCGCACACGCCGAGCTCTACCGGCTCACCGACCCCGCACGCGACCGGTTCGCGCAGCTCCTCGAAGAAGACACCGAGCGGGCCGAGGAGTTCCGGTCGGCGCTGCGCGACTACGTGCGCAAGTACGGCTTCCTCGCCCAGGTCGTCGGGTTCACCGACCGTTCCCTCGAGAGGCTCTACGTCTACGGGAAGATCCTCATCCCGCGGCTCAACCGGCGGCAGGACCCCGGCATCGACCTCGGCCAGGTCGACCTCACCCACCTTCGGATCGGGAAGACCGGTGAGCACGATCTGGCCCTGACGGCCGAAGGCGAGCAGATGCTGCCCGGCTTCACTGGTGACGGCACGGGCGGGCAGCGCGAGCGTCCGCGCACCTCACTGGCCGAGTTGATTGCCGAACTCAACGAGCGGTTCGGCAGTAACCTCGGCGAAGGCGACATCGTGCAAGGCTCGGCCGAAGCGGCGATGGCCGAGCCTCAGGTGCGGGCCGCCGCCTTCGCCAACGACGAGGAGAACTTCGGGCACGTCTTCGACGAGGTGTTCGAAGACAAGCTCTACGAGCGCATCGAGAACGACACCAAGGCGGTGCAGAAGTTCGCCGACGATCCCGAGTTCAATTCGGCGCTCAAGAGCATCGCTCGCCGCTACGCCTACGAGTCGCTCCGCCGGGACGTGGCCTGATCCATGGGAGCGCGACGGACGCTGGCCGAGCGGTATGAGCTGACCTCGCCGATCGGCCGTGGCGGGATGGGCGAGGTCTGGTCGGGCTTCGACAAAAGGCTCGACCGGCCCGTCGCCGTGAAACTGCTGCGGTCCGACGCGCTTCCGCCCCGTTCGGATCGCGGCAACATGGTGAAGCGCTTTCTGCGCGAGGCCCGGCTTACCGCACGGGTCGAGCACCCCGGCGTGCCCGCCGTGTTCGACGCCGGAACCGACGGCGACGAACTGTATCTGGTGATGCAACTCGTCCCCGGCATCGACCTGATCGACTTCCTCGCACAGCACCAGCCGATGCCGATGGGCTGGGCGATGGCCGCGGCGGCGCAGATCGCTTCGATCCTCGCCGCGGCGCACGCCGTTTCCCTGGTGCACCGGGACCTCAAACCGAGCAACGTCATGATCAAGCCCGAGGGTAGCGTCACCGTGCTCGACTTCGGCGTCGCCACCCTGCTCGAAGCGGACCTGACCCGCCTCACCGCGACCGGCGAGGCCATCGGCAGCCCTGCCTACATGTCACCGGAACAGGTGCGCGGTGGTGTGCCCAGCCCGCGAAGCGATCTGTACGCACTCGGCTGCATCCTGCACGAACTCCTCGCCGGTGCCCGGCCCTTCACTGCCGAAGGCACCTATCCGGCCATGCGACAGCACGTCGAGGAACCGCCGCCGCCGCTACGGTCTCTACGGCCGGACATACCGACGGAAATCGAAGCGCTCGTGCTCCAACTCCTCGCCAAGGAGCCGGAGAACCGGCCGGCAGATGCGCAGGAAGTCTACGAACGGCTGTTGCCTTTCCTCCCGCGGCCGGAACCTGCCGATTCTGCTGATGAGACGACACCGGGGCCCGATCCCACACGGCCCTACCGGTACCCGCTCGCGCCGCGTCGACGTGCGGTTACGCCACGAACTCAGCAAGCCGGTGTCCCCGCAGCCAACCTGGCCGACATCGCCAGTGCTCGCGACGAAGCAGCCGACCTGGCAGAGGCGGGCCGGTTCACGCAGGCTGCGGAACTGCTGGAGAACCTGCTGGGACAGGCCGGTGAGCATCGTGGTGCGAGGCTTCAACTGGCGAACACGTTGCTGCTCGGCGGCGACTATGCCCGGGCTCTTCCGCACTATGAACGGCTGGTCGCAGAGATAGGTCCGGAGCGCGCCGACGATGACCCCGACGTCCTGCACTGGCGCACGCAGATCGCCATCTGCCATGCCGCGCTTGGTCAAGCACCGGAGGCGCTGGCGCATCTGGAACCGGTGTTGGCCATCCGGATGCGCCAGTCCGACGCCGCCGAGGACGAGGTGGTTGAACTGCGTATCCAGGCGGCAACGTTGCGTGCGTCGGCAGGCGACGTGCGCGGCGCGGCAGCGGATGTACGGGCGATCATCACCGACCTTGACCCGAGAGACCCGCGAGTTCCCGCGTTGCGTGCAGTGCTGGCGCGCTTCGCGCAGAGATGATCTCGGTGGACGACCGCGGCTAGGCGGGCTCCTTATCCGCTCCTCCAGCCGGGCGATGCCAGTGCGGCCTCTCAACTGGTTGCGCTGGATGGGCACGCACGCCGGTGCGGGCCAAGAAGCAACAGGGTTGTCATGCGGTATACAACTGCGTGTGGGCGACAGCATCAAGCATTTTCGGGTAATGAGGCCCAGGGGCATACTTCTGACCTAGCGGTCATGTCCCTATGACGGGTGGTGCGATCTTGTTGCCCTGCTCGTCGGTCTCGATGTTGAGACCGTAGGTCTCGTTCGGGTTGCCGTCCACGACGTAGCCGGGGCGTTTGCGTTCCTTGTCCTCCTCGGACTTCTTGCCGCCAGCGGCGCCGGGCATGCCGTTGACCCCGGTCTTTCCAGCTTTTCCCGCGGCGCCCGCGCGTGTCGCCTCCGCTGCGGCTTTCGCGCTTGGTTCGGCCGCCCCGGACCGTTTACCGGACCCGGGGTTTTCCTCCGCGGCACCATTGGGGGTTCGACCGGTTGCCCGTCCGGACGAGTTGCCTGAGCCACCACTGCCTCGGCTCGAACCGCCGCGCTCACTGTCGTTACCTGAACCGGCATCCCGGCCCGGTGGAATCAGCCCGACCCCGACACTCGGCCCTGGGCCGGACGTGGGAGTGTGGGACCGGAGCCACCCCCCGTCGGTCCCGGGACCGGGGACGGAACCCCAGCTCGGGCTGGAGCCGGTCGTCGTAGCGCCGCCCTGCACCGGAGCGGTCGGGGCAGAACCAGCACCGCCTGCGATGTTTGGAGTGGGGCCAGCACCGGCTGCCGGTGACGACACGCCTGCGCTTGCCGCGGTGGTCCGCCCGACGTCCGGAACCGTCACTGACTCGACACTGCCTCCGACGACTGGGCCGGGTGTTGTCCCGGTCGGTGCCGTCGCCGTCGCAGCCCGTGGTGGAGGAGGGGGTGCTGTGTACATGGGTTGGGTCGATGCGGTGCTGTAGAGCGTCTGGTCGCGTGCTGTCAGTACCGCCGCGGCCTGTTGCTGGGCTTGGAACTGGAGCGTCGCTTGATTCTGGGCGTCCTTCAGGGTCGCGATCCCGTCCATGAAGTTGCCATTGTGGAACTGCTGCCGCGCGAGGTCCATTGATTGAGCGACGGATCGTCCCGCGGGTTCGGGCATGCTGTTCTGCGCGTTCGCAACCGCCGCGGAGGTCTGCGAGTACCGGTTGGCGGTCAGGAAGGCGGCGTCGCCCGCCGTGTCAGACCACCTCGCGAGACCACCGAGATACTGAAAAGCAGCTTCGGCGCCGGCGCCTTGCCAGCCCGCTTGTTCCTTGGTTACGGCCTGCTGCAGTGTAGTGGACATGTGCTTGAAGGCGTTGCCCAGTTTGTTGATGACCAGGCCTTTTTCGTCCACGTCTTGAGCGCTCACGCCATCGTGCACCATCGAGATCATCTGCTCATGCGGCATGGACCTGTAGAACACATCCGATGGGTCCATACCTGGCCGGTAGCCGGTGCCCTCAGCGGCCAGTTTCGCCTCGTACATCTGGCGGGACTTGATCGAATACTTGCCCGCCACCGTGGTCGGGTCCTGCCAGTCGGGGTCCAGCCACGGGTTCTTCTTGGCGTTGGCGCCGGAGACCCCCGCATAGACCTCGGCCTCGTACAGGCGCGGTGTGTACCCATCCGATCCGTTGTCCGGCTGCGTCATCGGCGACTGAGGTTCACCCCGGGTAGTGGACACCGAGTTAGCAGGACCAGTGGTCCTGTTGAAAGGATGTCCTCATGCCTCCTCACAAGCGCCGTTCGTACACGGCCGAGTACAAGGTCGAGGCTGCTCACCGTGTGATCGATTCCGGCCGTACGATCTCCGAGGTCGCTCGCGAGCTGGGAATCGACGCGGGCATGTTGAGTGTCTGGGTCAAAGACGAACGACGCCGGATCACCGCGGCCGAGGTCCACGGGGACAAACCCCTGGAGGCCGCCGAGCGGGCCGAGTTGCTGCGCCTGCGCGGGCAGGTGGCCGAGCTGGAGAAGGACAACGCGTTCCTGGTAAAAGCCTCGGCGTACTTTGCCGCGATGCAGAAGAACCGGCCCGGTTCGCTCTGATGGCCAAGTACGCCGGCCCCGACGAGTTCGCCGCCGCCGCCACCACCGCTTCGCCGCCGAACGCCCGGTTCTCGGTCCGCCGCATGGCGCGACTGCTGGGCGTGTCGACGTCGGGCTACTACGCCCACGTCAAGCGTGTTGCGGCAACGGTGCTTACACCGCGGCAGCAACGCCGAGCCGACCTGGAGGTGAAGATCACCCAGGCGCACACAGAGTCGCGTGGAACCTACGGGTCGCCGCGGATCACTGCCGAACTGCGTGACCAAGGCGAGGTGGTCACCGCGAAGACCGTCGCCAAGATCATGGCCTCGATCGGGCTCGAGGGCATCAGCCCGCGCACGTTCAAGGTGAAGACGACGGTGGTCGATCCGACCGCGTCGTTCCCGCCGGATCTGGTCGACCGGCACTTCGACCGGGACCGGCCCGACGCGGTCTGGCTCACCGACATCACGTATCTGACGTGTGGTGAGGGCGAGATGTTCCTGTGCGCGATCCGGGACGGACATTCCCGGAAAGTGTTGGGCTACAGCGTGTCCGAACACATCGGTGCCGCGATGGTCACCGATGCCATCGATGCCGCAGTGGCCGCCCGTGGCGCCAGATGTCGTGGCACCATCCTGCATTCCGACCGCGGCGGGGAATACACGGCGCACCTGACAGCCGCAGCGTGTTTCCGGCACGGGCTGCGCCGGTCGATGGGCGCGACCGGGATCTGCTGGGACAACAGCCCGGCGGAATCGTTCTGGTCGACGTTCAAACACGAGCACTACTACCGGCACACGTACGCCACGAAGACAGAACTCGTTGCCGCGATTGACAAATGGATCAGTTTCTACAACAGTACACGGCGGCACTCCGCGATCGGGATGATCAGCCCCGACAACTTCGAGCAATCACTCCGAACGGCTGCCTGAACCCTTGTAAGCCCCTGTCCACCACTCGGGGTGAACCTCAACCGGCACCGCCACCGTCACCCAGGTCACGCCTTACCACACCACCGAAACCACCTACGACCTCACCATCACCGACCTCCACACGTACTATGTCCTCGCAGGCAGCACACCAGTCCTGGTCCACAACTGTGGGACCGGGGATATGGGTGCCGTTGCCCGTGCGGCTGCAAAGGCCGCGCCTGAGGATGCGACGATGACCTCGGTCGCTCGGATCAAGGGCATGGACATGATGGAGGTTGGTTATTCTGGCCACTCATCGAAGCCTGCTTACCTGGAACCTGAGATTCAAGAAGCCGCTCAGGACGGCGGACAAATGTTCGAAGGCGATGCGGCAAACTGCGCGGAGATGCGCGCGTGCAATGCACTATTTGCCAATCATGCCGCGGAGTTTGAGCATCAAATTGGACGTCCGTTGGAACTCGGCGACATCGAATTTCTTACAGTTAGGAGCGACACTGGCGGAGCTCAAGCTGCCTGCATCTCGTGTCAGAGCGCGCTCGTGAGACGTGGTGCCACGGACCTTTCGGTCGGAGGTTGAAATTGAAGATCACGGTTAGTGGCAGAGGTCGTCTCCTGCTCGAGAGAGCTGGATGGATCCCAGGCCGTCAGATTGATGTCTCTCAGGTCGTCGCAAACTTGCAGGAAGTCGGATTTGAGGTATCAGATGCGGCGCATGCGTTCCTAGAGATGTTTTGGAAACTCCGTATTGAGCACCCGCCAAGTGTTGTCCTGGATGATGCTGAGATATTCTGCTGGACTGAGTTTGATCCGATGCTGGTTTGCACCGAACGAAGCGCTAGAATCGCCCGCCGTTGTGCTGGCGTGGCGGGAGAATCGCTTTGTCCGCTAGGGATCGATGGGTTTCATTTGACCATCTATTTGTCCCCTGCCGGAAGATACCTTGCAGGAATGGATTCGGTGGTCTACAGGTACGCTGAAGGTGTTGACGAGTTCTTTGCGAAGTTGGCTGATGGGCGCAGGCCGCAACCTATAGGGGAATGGCTTTTATAGAGTAAGAGCGTGTCTCACTTGGATCTTGGTTGAGGAACTGGCAAGATCACAACCTGTAGTGGACGAGTTGTCGCGGCGGCTGGTGCCCGACGAGTTGTGGGCGCTGGTCGAACCGCTGATCCCGCCGGGAAAGACACGCCCTCAGGGTGGTGGGATGTCGCGAGTGGACGATCGAGCGGTGTTCACCGCGATCGTGTTCGTGCTGACCAGCGGGTGTGCCTGGCGGCATCTACCGCCCAGCTTCGGGGTCACTGTGCCGACGGCGCATCGCCGGTTCTCCGAGTGGACGGCTGCTGGACTGTGGCGCGATGTGCACCGGGCGGTGCTGGACGAACTGGGCAGCCAAGGCATGATCGACTGGTCCCGCGCGGTCCTCGACGGAGCCTCCGTCAGGGCCAAAAAAGGGGCGGGCTGACCGGACCGAGCCCGGTCGACCGGGGCAAACCCGGCTCCAAGATCCATGCCCTGTCCGACCGCGCCGGTTTGCCCCTGACCGTCGCCATCTCCGCGGCCAACACCCACGACAGCCACGCACTCAAACCCCTCGTCAACGCCATCCCCGCAATCCGCTCCCACCGCGGACCACGCTGCCGCAAACCGGCCAAGCTGCACGCCGACAAGGCCTACGACATCCCCGCCCTGCGCGCCTGGCTCCGCCAGCGAAGGATCGCCCCGCGCATCGCCCGCAAGGGCATCGAATCCGCCGAGAAACTCGGCAAACACCGCTGGGTCATCGAACGCACGATCGCCTGGCTGACCGGCTACCGACGCCTGACTATCCGCTACGAACGCAAACCCACCCACTACCTCGCCTTCCTCACCCTCGGCGCCACCATCACCTGCTACAAAAAACTCACCAAATGAGACACGCTCTTAGTCCGCGCACCAGCTCGATCGCCCTTCCTCGAGCTTTGGCTCGTGTGCAGTTGCCTGCTCGAGGATTTCGGAGTTCCTTGATCAAGTAGGTGCCTGTCAGGTGGTGGCCCCGAGTTGTTGGCGACGATGTGCACCCGTGGGTGTGAAGACGAACTCGTCGATGAACCGGTCACCGGGGTGGCGTGCGGCCAGCAGCAGCGGCTCGGGGTGATCGGGTGGCCAGGTGCTGGCGGCCCCCGGCTCGGTCCCGTTCCAGAAGTGAAGGAAGATCAGCGGCTGGTCGGGATGCGTTGTGCCGTAGCCGAGTGTCTTGGGATAGAGCGGGTTGTTACTCCCGATCACTATCGACGGTGGTCCGAATTCGGCGAGCGTGCCGCTCAACGTCTGGTTGCGTGAGCACCACGCGTCGACGGTGCGGCGGATGTGGTCGTGTTCGGCGCGTTGCAGTGATCGGTCCAAGAGCAGCCAGGCGTTGCGGTGGGCGATCTCGGCGAAGACGGATGCCATGACGTCCTCTGCCTTGGCTCCGAGGGCGTGGTGGACCGCGCCGGTTACCCCGGTGGAGACCGAAGCGCCCCGGTCCCGGAGCGCAGCTAGTTCCTGATGCCAGTCCTGCTCACGATTGTCGACAAATGTCAGGGCGTCGAGATAGAGACGCAGCGTCTGTTCTCCACCGAACGCGCCTGGTCGGCGGATCGCGGAGTTTAACTGGCCCAACAGGTAGTGATGGACTTCCGTGACCGTTCGCCGTAGCTTGGGGTCGCTCGTCATGGCCTGCCTCCCGGGGTCGGACTGACGATGTTCAGACATACGTGACGGAGCGGAGGTGCACCTTCTTCGTGGTGATCAGAGGGAAGCCGTCGGACAGCCGTTAGCGCAACTGGTGACCGAAGATCGACCGCGTGCTCGTACCGGTGCGGTCCTCCTCGCAGGCGCCCGTGTCCAGCACGTGGCGGAGCAGGTCTTCGTACTGCATGTCCAGCATGCCTGCGAGCGTAGCTAGTACTCCAGTCGTAGATCGTGATGGTCATGGTTCTCGGGTGGATTGTCGCTGGTAGTGGGCTTGGCGGGCTCGGTTTTGGTGGTGTCTGCGCCAGTGTGAGAAGCGGATCCGATGCGCGGTGTTGGTGGTCGGGGTGATGGCGATGGTGGCGAAGAGGTGCTGGACTTCGTTGCAGGTTAAGGGAATCCAGCCAGGCGATGCTGTTTCTCGGGCACGTTCGGTCGCGGCGACGATGGTGAGGAAGGCGTGGGCGAGCATGGCCAGGATGGTCCAGCGATGCCAGGAGGTCCAGCGACGGACTTGGTGCTGATCCAGGCCGGCCAGACCTTTGCCGGTTTGGAAAGATTCCTCGACACGCCAGCGGGTTCCGGCCACGCGCACCAGAACGGGCAGCGCCACCAGGTCGGGTGCGTAGTAGCGGTAGAACGCCAGTTCTTTCGTGCGCCGGTTGCGCCGGATCAGCAGCCAGCGATGCCCGGCCACGTCAGCGCCGGGATCGATATCGGCCAGGGCCCAGTCGTAGAAGCGATGTCCTTTCGCCCCAGCTCCAGCCGACAGGCGTTGCCACACATGGCGGGGCAGCCGCGCGGCCACCTCGTCCGCGCGCAGCGGCCCGACCCCGGTGGTGACGCGGCGATCACATCCGATGGCAAGCACATAGCCGACACCGCGCCCCTCCAACTCCGCCCGAAGCCGGGGATCGGCGCCATAGACCTCGTCACCGGTCACCCACGGCGCCGGGACTCCGGCGTCGAGAGCACGGCTGATCATGGTACTGGCCAGTGCGGGTTTGGTCGCGAACCCGACCTCGGCAGGGACCCCGGCCGCGGCACAGCGATCCCGGTCGCCGGTCCAGGATTTCGGCAGATACAGGGCCCGGTCGATCAACGCGTGCCCCGCCGTTGTCGCATAGGTCAAGTACACGGCGACCTGGGAGTTCTCGATGCGTCCGGCGGTTCCGGTGTATTGGCGTTGCACCCCGACGGTGCGGGTGCCTTTCTTCAAGTCTCCGGTCTCGTCCACGATCAGGACCGCGTCCCGGTCGCCGAGGTGCTCGCAGACGTAGTCCCGCAGGTCATCACGCACCGCCTCGGCATCCCATACCGCCCGGGCCAGCAGGTGCTGCAGCCCGTCCGGTGTCGCGTCCCCGACATACTCGGCAATGGTCCAGCAGTTCTTCCGCGGCAGTCCAGACACCAGGCCCAGCAACAACTTCTCCGCCCGGCGACGGGGCTCGACCCGGCTGAAACGACCCGCGATCCGCCCCGTCAGCTCATCGAACATCGCCCGCCACCGGGCAGGGTTTATGCTGGGGCCCGCGGCCGCCACACGATCTTGGAAAGTCCACACAACCGACCATGATCAACCGGCGGCCGCACCCACCTCCAGCGCCCCCACCAGCCCCGATCACGAAGTCCGGCTGGAGTACTAGCACATTCGGTCTTGTTGCGGCCCTTGTAGGGGGTGATCACGTGCTGGCCGGTGTGGTCGTAGCCGTGGTAGCCCTTCCTCGGCCAGCACGTCATGGTCGAGACCACTAACCCTGCGCCCACCTCGGCGAACGGCTCTCCCTTGCGCAGGTACACCAGCGCCAGCAGCGCTTGCTGGCCCGGTCGAGCTTTCGTCAGGGCGAGCCGATCGCCTGGCGGTGCGTGCGGAGCGGGCCCGACACGAAGGTCAGGGTCTTACGTGACAATGGCGGCGCGGCACGGTAGAAGGGCATCCGAAGCCCTCGCGAAGATCTTGATCTTGGTCGATTACTGTCCTACCAAGGGCTTCCCCACGCTCCCGGCACCGACACGCCGACGATCAACCAGCCCTCGACTTACAATCCCTTACCCGCCAACATATTCAGACCAGTATGAAAACGGTTCACTGAGGCTCTGGTACAATCAGAAGCGTCTTCACTCGGCGGTAGACTATCGACCTCCTCGCGAGGTTCACGCGGAGTATATGAAGCATGAATTAGGCGGTCATTCTCCCGTCCGAGAAGCGCGGGGCACCTCTCAGCCCCTACAAGGGCCGCGACAAGCCCGAGTCCTGCAAAGATGCCAACAGTGCCCACGTGCGGCTACGCGGCCCCGGCGAACGCATTAACGCACAACTCAAGACCTGGCGCATCCTACCCAAACTCCGCTCCTGCCCCGCCGCACCAGACGAGGCTGTCAGGTTCGTGACGAGCGGGCTCACGGCCGCGGCCGGTCAGGACAACCGCGTGGTCCTGTCGACCCTTGCCGAATCGGAGACGGCGGGTTTCCGGACGGCGGCCGCCGCCGCTGCGGCGGGATCCGACACCGATGTCCTGAACTTCCTTCGTTCCCGCGACTACCCAGGACGTCAGGACGACGATTCCCTGCGGGTGAACCAGATCATGTCGGCGGCGACGGCCGCCGGCCGGACGGTCGTCGCGCAGGAGGCGCAGCGGGCCCTAGACGCCAATTCCGAGCAGGCGCTGCGGACGTTTGTCGACACCGGTCAGTACGTTGCCTTGGCCACCGATGAAGACGTCAAGGTCAACCAGGTCCTGTCGGCGGCCCGCGCGGCGAGTGCTCGCGAGGTGATGGCGTCGGCGCAGGCTGCTCTCGACGGCCCGCCCACTCTTCGGCACGAGTTCCTCAGCGTCGGGCAGCACACGGCGGCCCGCCGGGACCAGAACACCGCCGCGCACAACGCCGCGGTCGACGGTCTTGTCGCCCAGGCCGTCGCCGCGGCCTCGTCGGCCACCCACGACGCCGACGAGGCGCAGGCCGCCGCGGCCCGGGCTCGCAACGCGGCGGACGACGCCAACCGCTACGCCGGTGAGGCCGCGACCGCGGCACAGCAGGCGGGTGAGTACGCCGACCAGGCCAGGGCTGCGGCGGACCGGGCCGCGGCTTCGGCACAGCAGGCGCGGACTTCGGCCAACACGGCGGCCGCGGCGGCGAAGTCAGCGCTGTCTTCCGCCGACGCGGCGGACCGGTCGGCGGCGCGCGCGCAGCGCTCGGCGAACGAGGCCGCGAACTACGCGTTCCAGGCGGCGAACTCGTCGAGCCAGGCTTACGACGCCGCGCTACAGGCCGGCCTGAGCGCACAGGAAGCGGCCGAACTGGCGAAGGGCGCCTGGCAGGACGTCGCCACCAAGGCGCAGAACGAAAAGCAGAACGCGATCAACCAGCGGACTTGGGACTGCACCTACCGGGCTGCCTGGGTGGAGCAGTCGTTCAGCACGGAGGACTGCATCACGCTGTTCAGCGGTACCCCGGCGGAACAGCAGCGCATCTATCAGCACCTGCAGGACCTGTGCCGCCAGGTCAACGAGCCGGGCAGCACCGACCTCGCCAACTGCCTCGACCCTCGGAACCTGCTCAGCCCGGATTACCTGCCCGGGCCGCCGCCGACCGGCACCTCGACCTTGTCCCAGACTCTCTCCGGAGTCGTCTTGGCGGGCCTGCTTTCACTGATGTGCCCCGAATGCGAGCTGGGCTCGCTGCTCAAGAACGCCGAGTCGGAGCTGGGGCTGGTCAGTGCGAACGAAATCTCCGAGGCCATGGCCCGCGCGCTGGCCAAGGGCGAAGGCTTGCTTGACGTAGCGGGTGCGGAAGCGGGATCCAGCTCGGGAACCTGCGCAACATCGAGTTCCAGACCGACATGGAGCTCGCGAGGCTCCAGCGCGACGCCGAAGCCGCGGTGCGGCCACCGTGCGCCAACAGTTTCGCGGCAGGCACCCAGGTTCTGATGGCCGATGGGAGCCGCAGACCCATTGAACTGGTCGGAGTGGGCGACCGCGTCGCCAACGCCGAGCCGGACAGCACCGTCGTCCAGCAGCACCCGGTGACCGCGGTACACGTGTCGGATGACGACAAGGACTTCGACGAACTCACCGTCGGCACGTCGTCGATCACCACGACCGCGCACCACCTGATCTGGAACGCCGGTCACCACACGTGGACGACCGCGGCCGGGCTCGCCGCCGGTGACCGGCTCCAGGCCCTCGGCGACACCCGGGTCGCGGTGACGGCGAGCCGCCAGTACGCCGGTAACGGGCGAACCTACAACCTGACCGTCGACCGGGTTCACACCTTCTACGTCTTCGCCGGCGACACGCCCGTGCTCGTCCACAACGAGATTTGCGGGGCCAAGACAGGCGCGATCCCGATGACGAGGAAGCCGATCTTCGGCGACTACCCGGACATCGGCCAGACTTCGCTCTACGTCATTGTCGATCCGGTCACGGGCAAGATCCTCAAATTCGGCATCAGCAACAATCCCGCCGGCCGCTACACGATGGACGATTGCACCAACTGGGCGCGGAACTATGGCGGCAGTTACCAGATGAACATCATCCGGAACTTCGACCACCGCGACGACGCCCTGACGATCGAGCGTTATCTGTCGGAACGCATCGGAGGACCCGAGGACCGCGAGGACTGGGCCGGGAGCGTGCCGAACACTCTGCCATGGGACCAGGTTCTCAACGACGCGATCACCGCATGGCAAGAGGGGAAGATCGGCCCCACTGGGCCGATCGGTTAGTATCCCGGCAACCGATTGGAAGGCGCTCGGAATGAACCCGGAAGACTTGCGGGGAGCGGCGCTCGGCGCGCTGCACGGTCTCTATCTGCCGACCGCGACGGACGACCTCGCCATGATCATGGCGCTGGGCGCGAGCCTGGTCGTGGCACCGGAGGCACTGGCCGAGCTGGCGTCGGCCGACCACGCGGACTTCTTGGCCGGTGTCGAGCGGCCCAGCTGGATCTGCCCCGCCCTCGAGTACGAGGGTGGTAGGCCCAACGACGAATTCCTGACTCGCTCCGATTGGCCGATGCGCGCCAGGGTCGTCCGTGAGGTGCTGTCGGAGTCGCAGGAACTCCTTCTCCTGAAGAGGTTCTGCGACCTGGCGATCTCCCTCGCCGAGCGCCGGGAGACACGGCCGAGCGCGTCGCTGGACCGGCTTCACGAGCGGATCGACGACCTGTCCATCCACCTGCCCTCGGACCGGCTCGCGGAGAAGAAGGCGGAGCGTGAGCCTCCCGACGACCTGAGCGTCCACCGCGAACTCGCCGAAGATCGTCACGGTGAGCTGGTCCGCGAAGAGCGGATTGCCCAGGCACAGGTCATTGCCGCGCTCGACCGGCTCACACCTCCCGAGAGGTACTTCGGGGTGCAGTGACGGGTGTTTGATCGTTCCTGAGGTGTAACTACTCAGGTCTTGAAGGGGTCTGTGTAGCGCTGGCGGGTGATCTGGGATGATCTTGGGGTGTCGGGTTCCGAGGGTGTGTCGCTGGAGCGTTTGCTGGCGCGCCTGGAGGAACTGGAGTCTCGTGTCGCCAAGTTGGAGCGCGAGAATGCGGGGCTGCGGGCGGAGAACGCGGAGCTGAAGCGGCGTCTGTCTCAGAACTCCCGGAATTCGTCGAAGTGAGGGGCTCCGAAGATCCCGGACAGGGACCCAATAGGGTTATCCTGTTAAGGAATCGAGGGGAACGAGTCAGTGGCGCGACCGAGTAAGAGCGTGTCTTACGTGGTGTTCGGTCGGTCTTCTGGGATGATCTTGGTCCGTGGATCGGTTGTCGTTGCGGTTGGTGCCGGATGAGTTGTGGGCGCTGGTCGAGCCCTTGATTCCGGAGTTCACGCCGCGCCCGCAGGGTGGTGGGACCGCGCCGTTGCCGCCTCGCCAGGTGTTCACGGCGATTGTGTATGTGCTGACCAGTGGTTGTGCCTGGCGGGATCTACCGCCGTCGTTCGGGGTGCCGTTCCAGACCGCGCACCGTCGCTTCAGTCAGTGGACCGAGGCGGGGCTATGGCGCGGACTGCACCACGCCGTGCTCGACGAACTTGGCAGCCAGGGCTCGATCGATTGGTCTCGCGCGATCCTCGACGGAGCAAGCGTGCGGGCCAAAAGGGGGGATCGCTGACCGGCCCGAACCCGGTCGATCGCGGGAAACCCGGATCGAAGATCCACGTGTTGCCCGAACGGGGCGGGCTGCCGATCTCCCTCGCCGTTTCCGCGGCCAACACCCATGACTCCCAGGCGCTCAAGCCCCTGGTCAACGCCATCCCAGCGATCCGCTCCCGGCGCGGCCCGCGCCGCCACAAGCCCGGCAAACTGCACGCCGACAAGGCCTACGATCAGCCAGACCTGCGGCGCTGGGTCCGATCCCGCGGCATCGGAGTCCGCATCGCCCGCAAGGGCATCGAATCCAGCGACAAACTCGGCAAACACCGCTGGGTGATCGAAAGAACCATCGCGTGGCTAACGGGGTACCGACGCCTCACCATTCGCTACGAACGCAAGGCCACGCACTTCCTCGCCTTCCTGACCCTCGGCGCCACCCTCACCTGCTTCAAGAAACTCCACAAACATGCCACATAAGACAAGCTGAACCGCCCCAGGTTCGGTAGAGACTCGTGACTGGGGTCAGGCGACCAGACTGGTCAGGTCACCGATCTCGTACAAGGTTTCGGACTCGGTCGGTGATACCGCTTCCAAAATGAACTCATGAGCAGCCAACCCTGGCAGTAAGGGGCTAGGGTTAGAATCCGCGCTGTCGACCGTTACTAATCCTGCTAGTGACTCGGGGCGTCCCTATGGTTGTTGTCAACCTGGAAGGTGGCTGGTTCCAGTCAGGCGGTGGGTGAGGTGCTGCATTCTTCTGGGTTGGCGAGGTGCGCTGACCAAAATACCTCATTACTTAACGGTGATCGATCGCAGCGTGAGACCTGTTCCTACTTCTTGAGTAGCTCTGATCGCCGCCGTCGCTCGATCTCTTGAGGGAATACCCACTTCTTGAGCGCCCACCAACGAAATACCATTGCGATCAAAGTGCCTATAATAATGCTGCTTATGAAGTCTGAAAGCTCCTGTGTTAAGACGCTGACAACAGGCACCTGCAGGCCGAGCAGATAGCGAGAAATGTACAGGGGAACCGCGTTCAAACCGACTGCCACTGCGCTGACAGTGAAGAACAATGCCGCTTCGTGACGGCGTTCTCGGCCGCCTCTTAATCGAAATGACCATTCGCGATTTAGTACATACGATACGATGGTTGCAATCACGGTAGCGATCACCAGTGCCGTCACGGGCTTCCCGTGCAGGACGGTAAGTTTGAGGCCGTAGTTAATTAACACTGTGACAACAAAACAAACACCTCCCACGATTAAGAACTTCAGTAGCGAGCGATGTTGAATCAGCACGCTACGCATCGGCCCTGGTAGGACACTCGGCAGCTTGTGTACAAGGGTCATTGGCGCAGTGTAAACCACTTCACGATACGTAACTAACCGGGGGGAGACCCTTGCTTGTTCGCTAGATGTCCGTTTCCCTGCGAACAACTAGGCCGGCCTCGTCGAGTCGTGTTCTGCGCGCATATTTTCTCGATCGAATGCGCATTCAATAAGTCGCGTAAGATTGTTGAAGCGCTCTTGTTCATCTCCCAATAGCGACCGGTGTCTCCATCTAGTAATACCGTTCTTCCATCGATGGTGGCCATCGATATACCTGGTTTTAAAGTGATCATCAGAGCCTCGCTATATCAACTGCTGGGATGTACGACGATCAACCGCGTCCATCGTGCCATGTCATCGTCCTCGCCAATTGCTGTGCCGTCTACCTCTACCCATGCGTGGGCGCGAAACGGGTCGAGTTGCACGCCGACGAGCCAACTTGGCAAAGCCCCACGTACCCGACAAAGCGCGGCTGTAGCGATTGAGTGCGGAAGGCATCCGTCGCCGTCACAGATAACGCTCACTAAGAACTAGCTGCCTAGCGCGCGCTGCTTCCTCTACGGTCGGTTTTCGTGCTCCGCGGGACAGCAGTTTGAATACCTTTTCAATCTGCCGGGGAGGCTGTTTGGACAAAATTTTGGCGAAGCAAACAACCAGAGTCGTGAGCGGATGGCGGATGACCTCTGACGGTTTGCGGCGTGCAAGTGCCGTGGCTTTCGCTCTAGGCAATTTATCTATTCCCCCTAAGGTGATTTCTTCTATGCTATGAATAGATACTCTTCAGCCATGCCTCACAATTCAGCGTCATGACGAGGGCAGGGAGCCACTGGCCCGGCGGTTGAGGCAAAAGGCAAGCTTTACGGAAGTCTTCTGTATTGACGAGACCCAGTTTTCCGAGAATCAGGTCCTCGCACATTTCTGCAATGTCTTGCCGTTGTGCTTCCCAGCCACGGTGGACGTCTTCCGGCATATCGTTCTTCGTTGATCGACCTATCAGCTCGTTTGGAGCCAAGGTGGTGAAAGATTCCGTATTGAGCGCTTTAAACTGCCAGGGGCTGGACCTCTCTTCTGGTCGCACTGTCAAGCATAGGTCTATTACAGCGTCATCGAGATATGGCATTGCAACGTCGATACCGCCGCTCGACATCAGTTGGCGAACCAGCGCGGATCTTGTCCGAGCTGTTGTTTGGTCCGGAGGATTGGGTCACCGAGGCGGCCGCTTTCGCCATGGTCGCTTCCGCCTGGGCGGATCCGTCGTTGCGGCGGGATGTGGGCGCGACGGTCGCGGTGCGCTGGTTCCAGGCCGAAAAAGCTGCCCGTACCCGTGCCGTGACGATTCTCGGTTCCCTGACCGACCTGGTTCTGGCCTGCCCATGGCTCGACGATCAGGTCAGCGACCCCGCCCGGGAGTGGCGCGCCCGACTGCGATCCGGATGACGGTCAGGCCCTGACTCCTTTACTCGGTTGGTTACACTGGAAGCTGACCTGGAAGAACAAGCCGTAGCATGCCGCTCAGTGATTCAGCGACTGGGGGTCAAGGGGTCGCAGGTTCAAATCCTGTCGTCCCGACGGTCGATGGACTGAGAAAGTTCAGGTCAGGGCCCTGTTCTTACTTCGGTGAGACGGGGCCCTGACTGCTGTCCGGGGCTTGTCGTCTCACATTTTCTCACGAACGCTTGTACTGCTTGTCAGCCGAGAAGCGTGTCCAGCTGGTCGGCGGCCTCTTTGAGGTGCTCGGTGTTGGGATGGATGTACACACGCTTGGTGAAGCTCAGGTCCGCGTGGCCTGCCCAGGCGCTCACGATCACGTCGGGCACCCCCGAGGTCGCCAGGTAGGTCAGGCAGGAGTGCCGGGCGTCGTAGGGACGCACCTTGCGGACCTTCGCGGCAGCCATGAGCTTGTAGCTCTCCCGGCGTAGCTTGTCGGTCTTCCACGGGGCGCCCTGCTCGTCGACCAGCACGTACCCCGAGTCGAGATACACCGATCCGGCTGCGAGCTTCTCCTGTGCCTGGCGGGCCTTGAGCGACTTCAGCGCGGCCACGACCGGGCTGGGCAGGGGCAGGGTGCGCTTGCCCTTCTCTGACTTCGGCCCCTTCTCCTCGACCTCGCCCTCCACGAGGGTTCTGGTGTTCTCGACCCGGATGGTCTTGGCGAGCAGGTCGACGTCAGCGGACCACCGCAGCCCGCAGACCTCGGCCGGCCTCATTCCCAGCAAGGACAGCAGCATCGGCGCTTGGAGGCGGTATTCGCGTGTCGCGGCGACGAAGGTCTTCACTTCGTCCGCGCTCCAGGGGACCCGCTTCGCCTTCGCTTCGGCAGCCTTCCTCCGTGCTTCCCTCGGGATCTGCGTGTATTGGGCGACGTTGCGGGCGACCAGTTTGCGCCGGACCGCGACGGTGAGGGCGGAGCGAAGGCGACCGAGAGTCAACTGGACCGATCGCGCGCTGAGGCCGGTGCCGACCTTGCCGCCGCGCTTGCGACCGGAAGTAAGCATCCAGCTGACCAGGCTGTCGACGTCTTCCTCATCGAGCTGCTGCAGGCGCCGGTCACCGAGGCGGTCCCGCACGGGCAGGAGGGCGTCGGCGTAGTTGGCAGCAGTGGCCTTCTCGACGTCGATGGTGGCTGACTTGAGCCACGTGTCCAGCCAGTCCGAGACGGTGAGCTTGTCCGGGGCGAACCCCGCGCCAGCAGCGTCGACGAGTTTCTTGAGCTGTTGGCGCAGGAGCCGGTTCAGGTCGAGCCGCGCTGGGGCGCGGAAGGCATGTTCACTGGCTATCGTGTGGCGCTGCCCGGCGACATCGGTACCAAATCACCCGATAGGCGGGTCTGGTTTCGGGTCAGCCAACTCGCCCGAGACCTCTCCGCGCCGAAATTGCTTGAGCGCTGGGCCAGCGCGCCCGCACCACCGTCCTCGTTGCCGCGCGACGAACGTGACCGGTTCGCCACGACCAGCCGCGCCGAACGCACCATCGCGGTCGAGGAAGCCACCCTGGCCGCGAAACGTGCCAGCGGGGCGTTAGCTGCGCTCAATACCCGACAGCAGCTCAGTGCTGTGTCGGAAGCAGTTTCGGAGGACGCGGACGCCATCGCGCACGCGATCCACGACTTGCTGCTCTCGGCGGCACGGGGGATCGACGGGCACGAGTTGCGCTTTGATCGGCGTGAGGCGCCGGTCTGGACCGCCGCGATGGAGTACGAGCGTGCCGCAGCTACTCCCTGGCGGGTCCAGCCCGCTCGATGGGGCCCCATCGCCGCCGAGCTGCGCACCGCGGCGCGACGCCTGGCGCGGGTGGGCGTGCTGTCGCGACGCGGCCGCGAAGGGGATGGGATCGCTGTCCTACTGGTGGCTCTGGTGGCCCTGATCGCCGAGATCGCAGCATGGCGTGAGTCGACCCAGCGACGACGGCAGGCCGATTCGGCCCGCCGGGCAGCCAAAGTACTGGAAAGCTGTGCAGGCACCAACGGGCGTCGTTATCCTGCGGCCGGTTCCCTGCGCGTCACTCCGCCAGAGGCTGTAACGGATTCTCAACGACAGCAAGGCCAACGGCCCACCTTGTCGGGGAAAAAGTATTCCACGTTTCGACCACTCCAGCCGCGTTCACGTCCCGGCGGGCTTGGACGACGAGGAACGAACTGACCTGTCGGTCGTCGGATTGAGGGCTTACTTCAGGGCGAGGTGTGGCGCGTGGGTTGTGTAGATGTGTACCTGGCCCCAGTCCCCGGCTATTTCGTAGTGGTCGTTGTTGTAAACCATGCTGTCGATGTTTCCCAGATCGGTTTCTCCGCTGGCATCGGTGTAGGCGCGGTTGATGCGTTCGATCCACCGAATTTCCGTGACTCCGTCGATAACTAAATCGGCGTCGACATAGCAGTATTGCTCACCTGGCTTGGCGGGGTGATAGTGAGGGTGCTGTCGGGTCAGGACCGCCTCGATCGAGAAGGACACCGAGTCGGCTTTCTCGGTGATGTCGAGAACGAAGCTGTCTTCGAGGTAGACCTGGGCGAGGTCGGCGAAATCGCTGTAGTTCTGCACGGTCACCAGTCCCATTCTATCGGGGTGTGGTTTCCGGCGCTCTTTCTGGTCACGGGGTTCCCGTCCGGGTCGATTCGTTGTCCGTATTCGTTTCTCAGCTCGACGTGAGGGTCGCCGCTACCCGGTGCTCGGGGGCTGCCTTGCTTGACCGTCATCCGGACCACGCCGTTGTCGTCAACGTATTTGGCTGGCCCGTTGGGTGTCTGGGTTCTGGTCCAGCCCTGCTCCTGTGCGTACCGTTCCAGGTCCGACGCCTTCGGCGGGCCGTTTTTGAACATGTCGGACAGGCCGCGAGCGGGTGTGGGCTGCGAGGCGGGCGCCGGACTGGCCGAGCCCTCGTTCGTCTTGATCACTTCAACCCGGTCGTCCCCGCCGGCGTGTGCGGCCAGGTCGCCCATGGCCGCGGTCATCATGCCGACCCCGGTCACGGCTCCCGCCGCGGAGACGCCCATCGCCGGTACGCCGATGACCGCACCTTCCCCGGTCGCGGTCAGCACGGCACCACCAGCCACGCCTGTCGCACTGGCAACTGTGAGCCCAAGCCCCAAGATGGCGCTGCCCACGTCTCCGGGGTGATGCAGCAGCGCATTGCCGAACGACGCCACGTCATTGACGATGTGCGCCCCTACGTTCCCGAGGAAGTTGCCGACGTCGTCGAGCCAGCTCGACTCCTGGGATGCCCGCGGCGGTGTCGCCCGCGTCCTTCAGCTGGGCGCGGGCGCGATTGAGCATCTCGCGGGCGGCCTGTCGGGTGGCTTCTCCCGGGTCGGTGAACGGCGGCGCAGGCTGGTTCTGCGCGGTCGCCTGCGCGGCAGCAAGGTCGTGCTGGGCCTTGGCCTGCTGGGTTGCGGCTTGGCCTTGGCTCCACAGCTGAATGGCCTCGACCGCCTGGGACTGTGCCCAGCGGAGTGTGGCGGCGTAGTCCTCCAGGGCGCTGGCGCCAAATTCGAGGGCGTCGGCCGCGGCGAACCATTTGCGCGGTTCGTAGCTGAATTTGTCGTGAAACTCCCGCGCGGCCGGCCCTTGCCAAGCGCCCGTGTCGATCGCGAGCAGGCCCTCCCCGGCCCAGTTCGCACGGTCGGCGCGGGCGAACAGGACGCGTGCGTTCTCCTTGATCGCTTCAGGCTTGCCTGGCACCAACGCCTGTGGGTCCTGAGTATCGCCGAGCTCAGCCACCCTCGACCGCCTTGACACCCGGGTCCTCTGGCAAGGATCGCGCCGCGGCTTCGTCGACCGCGCGGTACGCCGCTGCGACCCGCGAGAGCGCGTCCCCGATCGTGCCTGCATCCTCGGTCAGTACGTCGAGGCCATCGCTCCAGCTGACGCAGTAGTCCATCAGTGCGTCGTGCAGCTGGGCATGCCCATACAGCCCCGCATCGCCGCACAAGCCACGGAGCTCGAAATTGTCCTGATCCTGAACGCTGTCGTGAATACCTCTAGCCGCTTCGTCGACCTTGTCGACGTCGACGTGGAAGCCTGGTCCATCCATCACCAAGATCGCCCCCTCGATCACGCACAGTGTCTGATCTTGGCGCTTTGAAGTACGGCCAAGCCGGGGCGATCCACAGTGGCGCCGGTCGTCTTGTCCATATACAGCCGCTCGTCGGGGATACCGGCCTCGCCCAGCGTCGCGAGTTGGCGTACCAAACTCTGCTTGGTGGTGGACACACGGGCGTAGCCGAGTTCGAGCCCACTGGCGAGGCGGCGATCATTGACTCCCTTGATCCAAACGTACCGGAAGTCGTCGCCGTACCCGACTTTCGGTACGCAACTTGTCGAACAAACTTCCGGAACGATAGGCGGATCGATCGTCCGAGGTCGCGCGATCACGGAACCCTCGCCGGTGGCCCTGTTCCACTTCCAACGAAGCGGAACAGGGCCCACCTGCCCGCAGCGATCTCCGGTGTGCTCAGTGAGGAGCGATACCGCCTTGGGGCTCTGCTTTCAGGAGTGCGAGCAGCCCGGGAAACCTCTTCTCGATCTCCGCGCGTCGTAGTCGGATGCCCTTGCGGTTGCCGTAGTCGATCTCGTCGATGAGGCCCGCCTCGCGAAGGACCCGGAAGTGGTGGGTCTGGGTCTGCTTCGAGATCGGGAGAGCGAACGAGTTGCAGCCCCGTTCGCTGTCGCTGTGGTCGGCGGCCAACTCCGTCATCACCGAACGACGGTGCTCGTCGGCGAGGGCGCGAAACACCACGCCCAGATCCAGCGCATCGGCCTCCGGCCCGACCTGGTTCGTTCCGGCCACGGGCACCCCCTTCAGGTACGACTTGCATCGTACCTCAGTGGCGTGTTCTACTCGAGTACGAAATCAATCGTACCTAGACGGCCGGGAATGTGGTCGTCGACGCTCCGAGAGGTCTTGTCATGAAGAAGCCCGAGGTGCTGATAGTCGGTGCCGGAATCGCCGGGCCCGCGTTCGCGTACTGGCTCGCCCGGAATGGATACCGGCCGACGGTCGTCGAGCATGCCCGGCAGCTGCGCTCCGGTGGTAGCGCGATCGTCGTGAAGGGGCCCGCGATCCCGGTCGCCGAGCGTATGGGCATCCTTCCGCAGCTCCGCGGGCTCGCCACGCGCAATCGGTCGCTGACCCTGCTCGACCCGGCCGGCAAACGAGTACTGCGACTTCCCTCCTCCTCGGACGAGGCGCCGACGGTCGAGGTGACCCGGGCCGACCTGTCCGAGGTGCTCCACCGGTCGGCGCGGGGCGATGCTGAGTTCGTGTTCGACGACACGGTCACCGCTCTCGACCAGGACGGAGGCGGGGTCGATGTCACTTTTCGGCGGTCCGCGCCGCGGCGCTTCGACTTGGTGGTCGGTACCGACGGGATGCACTCCACAGTACGGCGCCTGGTGTTCGGGCCCGAGCGGCAGTTCGTGAGCGATCTGGGTCTGTATGGCGCGACCGTCCCGTTGGAACCCGACGCCATCGACGACCCGAGCGAGCTGACGATGCTGACCGTGCCGAACCGGATGCTGGTCGTCCACCCCTCGCGGACCACCCCGCTCGCGATCTTCACTTTCCGGGCCGCACGGCCGGCGCCCCACGACCGCAAGAACATCGCACTTCACAAGCAGACGGTGGCCGATGCCTACGCCGACGTGCGGTGGCGGGCGCCGGAACTTGTGGCGGCGTACCTCGACCACCCGGCTCCGTTCTTCGACCCCCTGACCACCGTCCGGATGCCCTCGTGGTCCCGCGGACGGGTCGTACTGCTCGGGGACGCGGCGGGAGCGACAGCCTTGCTGGGCGACGGGTCCAGCATGGCGATGGCGGGCGCGTACGCCCTCGCGGACGAGCTCGCCGCCCATCCAGGTGATCACGCCCGCGCCTTCGCTGCCTACGAGTCGCGGCTCCGCCGTGAAGTGCGACCGCGGCAGCGACGCGTCGGTCTGGTCTCCCGGCTCATGGTGCCCCGCACCCGGCCGGGCCTCGTGGTGCGCAATACGGTGGCCCGCGCGGTCGGTCGCACGAGCCGGATCGCCGCTCGCGAAGCCGCGAACCGGTAGACCGGGTCCGCACAGACCGGTCACCGGTCGGCGCGCAGCTCCGCGATAGCTCTCAGCCGGGTCGACGCCGCCATGTCCGACGAACCCGGCTCGGCCGGCAGCGCTTCGCGCTCATCGTCGGCGAGGGGCCTTGTTGCGTGCGGTGGGTGAGATCATCGGCGTGAGCGTGCACGGCGACCGCGTCGCCCTGGACGGCGGTGCCCTGCGCCGCGACCAGGGCTACAGCCTCCACGTCACCGCCCTGCCCGACGTGCACCAGGCGCTGCTCACCGCCGCTGCAGCGCTGGGCACCGACCAGGCGTCCCCGGCCCTGTACCGGGCCTCTGACTCGGAAGCGGTGTTGTCCATGCCGGGATGATCGGCCAGTCCACCAACACGATTGAGTGCCGCGGCGTTCCCACTGCCCTACTGGGACTGATCAGGCGCGCGGGGCGAACAACACCCGTGGCTCCAAGTCCAGCCGCGTGGTCGGCGTGTGGTCCGGCGGGGCGAGGTCGAGCACGAGATCGCCCATGCGGCGGATGGTGCGCTGAATGTAGGGCGTGATGGTGGCCAGATCATCACGAGCGACCGGATAGCCCTCGGCCGCGAGCTGGTTGGCCACGTCGGTGATGTCCAGCGCGGTTGAATAGATCGCGCAGTTGGCCAGCAGCTCATTGAATTTCACGACGCGTTCTTGGTGGTCGGGGTCGTTGTGACCGATGAGCTTGCCGCCGATCATCAGCCACTCGGCATAGCCGTGGAATGCCTCGGCCTTGTTCGTGATGGCGGTGATCTGCTCCCGTAAACCCGGTTCCGATAAGAACCTCAGCAGCGTCACCGTGCGGATCACCCTGCCCAGCTCACGAAACGCCCGGTACAGGCGGTTCTTGTGCGAGTGGTTGCCCAGCCGCTGCAGGGTCACCGAGGAGACCCGGCCTTCCCGGATGGAGATGCTGGTGCGAAGCAAGTCGGTCCAGTGCTTCTCGATCAGCTGCCAGTCGATGGTGTTGTCGCCGAACAGCGAGTCGATGTGCTGGTAGCGGGTGGCGGCATCGGGGCGGTAGAAGTTCAGGTCGTGCCAGTTGCGGATGCGCGGCAGCAGCTCGAACCCCAGCAACGCGGCGAGGCCGAAGACCGGCAGAGACTGACCTTGCGTGTCGCCATGGATCGTGTCGGGCTGCACCTCGGAGTCGTTGCGCAGCAACCCGTCGATGATGTTGACGGCCTCCCACGCCCCGCACGGTACGAAGTGGGAGAACAGGGCGATGTAGGAATCGGAGACGAACCGCATCGCCAGCCCGCCGTAACCGCCGTAGCGGATGTGGGACTCGGCCAGCAGATTGTTCTCCCAGGTGTCCACCTGCGACCCGTCCACCGCGACGATCTGCCCGTCGCCCCACACCCCGGCCACGTCCAGCCCGGTGAACGCGTTGATCACATCCGCCGAGCACTTGTGGACCTTGTCGGCGGTGGAGTGCTTGTTGCCTGCGGTGTAGAGCTCGTGCGCGGAGACCTGGCCGCGCATGTGCCGGGCGACTTCGGCGGCGCCAAGGTTCGCGCCGTAGGCGTAGGCGGTGAGCACGTAGCGGCCGAGCGCGTCACCGCGGATCTTCGGATCCGAGCCCGAGGCCCGGCCGAGGTGGCGATGCCAACTGGTCAGGTACGCCGCGCGGGTGAGGGTGTCCAGCAGGCTGCGCTCGGGGAGCCGCTGGTGGATCGCCTGTTCCAGCGCCAGCGCGCTGGGGCGCCGGTCGGCGCCCTTGCGCCGTTTGAGCACCGGGCGGCCTTCCTCCAGCACCAGGTCACTGTTGGCCGGGTAGCCCGCATCTACTTGCGCCGCGGTGGTGGCGAGCTGGCGGCGATGTCACCGGAGCGCAGCTCGGCCGCCAGGTACGAGAACACCTTGCGCCAGGCCACGGTGGCGAACGCGTCGACGTTGATGGTGACAGTGACCTGCTGTCCGAGGGCCAGCACCGTGGGTTTGGTGACGAACAGGGGACCGGTGATGGTGCCGGTCACGGTCACCGTCACCGGATCAGACTTCGAGGCGGGGACAACCCGCCACCGCTGTAGCGCGCCACAATCGTGTGGGTTCCGGCGGCCAGGCCGTTCACGGTCAGGGATGCGGTCGCCGGGCTGCCGCCGGTCAGGGGGGCGCTGCCCAAGGTGGTGGCGCCCTCGGTGAACGTGACCGTGCCCGAAGGTGTTCCGGCGGTGCAGGTCACCGTCGCGGTCAGGATCACGGGCTGCCCAAACCCGACGCTCGACGCTGAGGGACTCAGGGTGGTGTGCGAGGTCTGGGCGGTGATCTCCTGAGTCAGTGTTCCCTGGGAGGGCAGGAAGAAGCCCGGCGCGGGGCGGTAGTCGGCCATAACGCTGTGACTGCCCGGGGTGGAGTAGGTGACCGTGCACGCCGCCGGGCCGTGTCATGACAACTGTGTAAGCCGCGGATGGGCCAGGATCGGGTCGCGTGGCGACTCAGAAAGGTTCATCTGACTGAGGACACATCTGCTTCGATGGGGGACGGGGAAGCGGGCGAGTTGCTCGCGGGGGCTTTGGCGCCGGGGGCCTTGGATGCGCTGGTGAAAGAGGCGCATGCCAGTGGTGGATCTCTGGGGGTGCAGGAATTGCTCAACCAGATGACGAAAGCGATGTTGGAAAGGGCTTTGGAGACCGAGATGACGCATCATCTCGGGTATGAGAAGGGGGATCCGGCCGGCGCGGGCACGGGGAATTCGCGGAATGGTCGGTCGCGGAAGACGGTGTCGACGATGCACGGGCCGGTGGAGGTGGAGGTTCCGCGGGATCGGAATGGGTTGTTCGAGCCGGCGATCGTGCCGAAACGGTCCCGCCGGTTGGGGAATATCGACGAGGCGATTCTGTCGCTGTATTCGCGGGGCATGACGACGCGGGATATCGAGGCTCATCTGTACGAGGTGTATGGGGTGCAGGTGTCGCGGGAATTGGTGTCGAATGTGACCGAGGTGGTGGTCGACGAGATCGCCCTGTGGCAGTCTCGTCCGTTGGATGAGGTGTATCCGATCCTGTATGTGGACGGGATCCGCATCAAGGAAGATCTACTCATTGTGTTAGGAGTTTTCAGTGTTCGCCGATGGCTTCGGAATGTGTGACGATCACGGCTTCGTATTCGTCCAGCAGGCGGTGGAATTCCTTCGGGTCGACGGGTGTGCGCCATTGCTGGATGCCGACGAGGAGGGTGATGCCCATGACGGCGAGAATCTCGGCGCGGTCCTTGTCCGGTACGACGGCGAGGACGAGGTTGCGCAGAGCTTCGTAGCGCTCCCCGTCGACGCGTTTCTGGATTTCCGCGACGGTCGCGTTGCTGTTGCCCCAGGCGCGGATGGCGGCTTCGGTCTCGTGGGGCACCGTCGTGGCGAGTTCCTTCATGGTCGCGATCCGGTCGAACGGGTCGTCGTGGACGTTGGTCATCTTGACGATGCGCGCGGTCTGCTCGGCCTCCCAGTACTCGAGCAGTTCGACGACGAAGCCGTCCCAGTTGCCGAAGTAGTTGTAAAAGGAGCCGCTGGTCACGCCGATCGACTTGCAGAGCCTGCCGATCTTCAGGTCGCCGAAGCCGCCACTGGCCAGCAGTCGCATGGCAGCTTCGAAGTACTCCTCGCGGGTGACCACTAGTCGCATTGCCGTCCTTTGGTCGGTGTCGGTGCGTCCAGTGTAGAGCCCGCGAGGAGTACTCGATCAGAACACTCTGCGTAGTAATCGCTGCTTGGCGGGCGAGTAGGGCGGGTACACCAGCGATGGGTCGGGGCGTGCCGGCTTGCGGAGCACGGCCTTGCGGTGGCTGAAGGTCTGGAAGCCCCATTCGCCGTGGTAGGCGCCCATGCCGCTGGTGCCGACGCCGCCGAAGGGCAGTTTGTTCACCAGCACCTGGAACATCAGGTGGTTGATGACGGTTCCGCCGTTACTGACCTCGGCCAGCACCCGGCGTTGCGCGGTCTTCGACTTCGTGAACAGGTACACCGCCAGCGGCTTGGGGCGTGCCCGTACGAAGTCGATCGCGGTGTCGAGCGAATCCACGGTGACGACGGGCAGGACGGGCCCGAAGATCTCCTCGGTCATGACGGCGGAGTCGAGATCGGGGTCCAGGATGATCGTCGGGTGTGCGCGCAGCGCGTCCACGTCGACGGTGCCGCCGATGGCGGTCCTGCCTCCGGTGTCGGTGACCAGGCGGGCGAGCCGTTCGGCCTGCCGGCGGTGGACCAGGGGCAGGCCCTGGCGGTCGTCGGTCCGGAAGGCGTCCAGGGCGCGCCGGATGTGATCCACCAGTTCGTCGCGGGCGGCCCGCTCGACGAGGACATAATCCGGGGCTACGCAGGTCTGGCCGGAGTTCATCAGCTTGGTCCAGGCGATGCGCCTTCCGGCGACTTCGAGGTCGGCGTCCCGGGCGACGATGACCGGGCTCTTGCCCCCCAGTTCGAGGGTGACCGGCGTGAGGTGCCGTGCGGCCCCCGTCATGACAGCCTTCCCGATTTCGGGTCCCCCGGTGAAGAACGCGTGGTCGAGACCCTGGTCGAGTAGTTCCTGGGTCTCGTTGGCGGCTCCTTCGACTACGGCGACCGCGTCGGAATCGAGGTAGCGGGGGAGCAGGTCGGCCAGCAGCGCGGACACGGTTGGGGTGTGCTCGGAGGGTTTGACGATCACACAGTTGCCGGCGGCGAGGGCCGCGACGACGGGTGCGAGAGTGAGGAATACGGGGTAGTTCCACGGCCCGATCACCAGTACGGTGCCCAGCGGCTCGTACTGGTACCAGGCGCGGCCTGGGCGCGCGCTCAGCGGAAGGCCGACTCGCCGGTCGCGCATCCAGGCACGCAGTTTCTTGCGGGCGAATCGGGACTCGGCGGCCACGGGAGCGAGGTCGGCCATCCACGCGTCGACCGCGTTGCGGCCCAGGTCTTCTTCGAGGGCGGCCGCCAGGTCCTGCTCCTGTTCGGCGAGGAGGCGTTCCAGTGCCAGCAGTTGCCGGACGCGCCACTGCCGCGGTCGTGTACGCCCGGTGTGGAACGTGGCCCGCAGCCGGGCGACGACATCGGGAATCGTCTCCACGGGCCGGGAAGGGCAGGACGGGCGGACCGCAACTTCGCTGTCGGGTGCGCTCATGGTGCTCCTTAAAGAACCAGGTCGGATCGAAGCTAACGTAACACATGTTACGACTACTTCGTCAAACATAGAGTGATCTGTGTTATCGCTGAGTGATGCCGATGAGAGTTCGTTGACGTCTGCGGCTTCGATCCGGACCCGCCGGTGACCCCGATGGGGTGGCTCGACCTCGAGCGGGCGAGTGCTCGAAGGGGCAAACGTAGATCAAGTTACGTCAACTGGAGACTTTTGGCTTGAGGTCGAAACGTAAAGTAGGTTATGTTACCGACGAACGACGAGGTTCGCGCGAAAGGATGGGAACAATGGGGTTCAGCAGTGCTGACGAGGTGCGCAGGTACCTCGGGGGTGTCTTCGAGACGGCGTTCGCCGATCCCGAGATCGGCCCGAAGCTTCGTGACACAGGTCTGGTGCTGCGTTTCGCGTATTCGGCGCCGGACACCTCGATCGTCATCGACTGCGGCCAGGGCGCGGTACTGGACGCCGATGCGGACCCCGAGACGAATGCCACGATGTCGATGTCGGCCGAGACGGGCAACGCGTACTGGCAGGGCAAGGTGAACCTGCCGCTGGCGATGGCGAAGGGCAAGATCAGGGTCGAGGGCAACGTCGCGAGCCTGCTCAAGCTGGCACCGCTGAGCAAGCGGTTCTTCCCGGTCTATGTCGAAACCCTGCGCGCCGACGGCCGCGACGACCTGGTCGTCTGAGGAGGCGGGAATGAGCACGAGCACCGAACGGATGGCGCGGCGCGATTACGACCCCGCCAGTGTCTCGCACATGTCCTTCTGGGCGGCCACGGCGGAAGAGCGCGAGGTCGTGTTCAAGGAGTTGCGTCATCGCGCGCC
The DNA here is from genome assembly GCF_026802195.1 of Amycolatopsis cynarae. NCBI lineage: Bacteria > Bacillati > Actinomycetota > Actinomycetes > Pseudonocardiales > Pseudonocardiaceae > Amycolatopsis > Amycolatopsis cynarae. The sequence goes on from NZ_CP113836.1 coordinate 1,642,511, forward strand.
GGTCAGCTGGCAGCCTCCGGTCGCGGGTTCCCTTGCCCCGCCGGAGAACGACGGTTACTGGGCGGTGACCACGAACCAGTTGATCGCCGAGGTGAGCACGAACCCCGAGACCTTCTGTTCGGGTCTCGGTGTGCAGTTCGAGGAGATCCCGGAAGATCATCTGGAGGCGGCGTCCTCGTTTCTGGCGATGGACGGTGAGCGGCACCTGTCGATGCGCCGCCTGGTCAGCTCGGCCTTCACCCCGAAGGCGGTCGCCAGGCTCGAGACGATGATCCGTGACCGGGCCGTCGGCCTGGTCGACGAGTTGCTGGAGACCCGCTCCGGGGACTTCGTGCGGCAGTTTTCCCAACGCATGCCGATGAACACCATCTACGACATGGTCGGCCTGCCGCCGGAGATGCGCGACGAGGCGGCGCACCTGGCCGACATGCTGGTCGGCTGGAACGATCCGGACATCGCTCAGGGGCGCGAACCCGGCCAGCTGGTCAGCGACGCGCTCGTCGGGCTGCTGACCATGGGCCTGGAGTTCACCGCCCAGACACGGCGTGCCCCGCGCGAGGACATCTGGTCCAACCTCGTCGAGGCCGAGGTCGGGGGGCAGCGCCTCACCGATGACGAGATCGCCTCGTTCTTCGTCCTGGTGTCCGTGGCGGGCAACGACACCACACGCAACTCGATCAGCCTGGGAGCGCACACCTTCGCCCGGCATCCGGACCAGCGCGACCTGCTGCTGGCCGACTTCGACGGGCGCATCGGCGCGGCGATCGAGGAAGTGGTGCGCTGGGCGACTCCCGTGATGACGTTCCGCCGGACGGCCACCAAGGACACCGAACTCGGTGGCCGCGAGATCCGCAAGGGTGACTGGGTGGCGATGTTCTACGCCTCCGGCAACCGCGACGAGACCGTCTTCGAGGACCCGGAACGCTTCGACATCACCCGCACCCCGAACGGGCACGTCGGTTTCGGTGGGGGCGGGCCGCACTACTGCCTCGGGCACTTCCTGGCCAAGATGCAGCTCAGGCACGTCTTCGGCCAGTTGCTCCACCGCGTACCGGATATCGAGTTCGACACGCCCGAATTCCTCGTCGGCAACTTCGTGCACGCCGTGCGGCGCCTGCCGTACTCCCTGAGCTGACACAGAACACAAAGGACGATCATGAGTTCCCTTGCCGGAAAGCACTTCCTGGTGACCGGGGCGGCCTCGGGGATCGGCGCCGCCACCGCCCGCAGGCTGCTCGACGCCGGCGCCGAGGTCACCAGCCTCGACCGCCACGACCCGAGCGTGCCGGTCCACCGGCACATCCCGGTGGACCTGTCCGACCCCGCCGGCATCGACGACGCGGTGGCCCGGCTGGCCGGGCCCTACGATGGCCTGCTCAACGTGGCCGGGGTGCCCGGCACCGCGCCCGCCGACGTCGTCCTCGCCGTGAACGTGCTGGGCCTTCGCCACCTGACGGAGTCCGTACTCGGCTTCCTCGCCCCCGGCGCGAGCATCGTCGTGGTGTCCTCTACCGCGGGATACAACTGGCCGGAGCGACTCGACGCGATCAAGGAACTGCTGGCGACCGACACCTTCGCCGACGGTGCCGCGTGGTTCGCCGCGCACCCCCAGAAGGGCAACGCCTACAACTTCTCCAAGGAGGTCGCCACCGTCTACGCGATGACCATGGGCGTGGCCGTGAAGGAAATGGGCTTCCGCATCAACGCGGTCCTCCCCGGCCCGGTCGAGACCCCGATCCTGGCCGACTTCGAGGAATCCATGGGCAAGGAAAACCTGGACGGGGTCAAGGAGCTGCTCGGGCGGCACGCCGATCCCGAGGACATCGCCGACCCGATCGTCTTCCTCGCCTCGCCGGAGTCCCGCTGGATCAACGGGCACGCGCTCGTGGTCGACGGCGGGATCAGCGGCGTGGTACTGACCGGGCTGGTACCGGCACCGGAGATCTGACCAGCGAAAGGAACGTGAAGCGCAACATGTATCCCGGTGCCTACGTGACCCGGTTCCCGGACAAACCGGCCGTCGTCGTGGCCGGAACGGGGCAGATGCTGACCTATCGCGAACTGGATGAGCGGTCGGCGCGCCTGGCCCGCCACCTCCACGACCTCGGCCTGCGCCGCGGTGACCACCTCGCGCTGCTGACCGGCAACGATCCCCAGGCCTTCGAGGTGTACTGGGCGGCACTGCGGTCCGGCCTCTACCTCACCGCGGTCAACCGCCACCTCGCGCCCGGCGAAATCAGCTACATCGTCAACGACTGCGGAGCCCGCGCCCTCGTGGTGTCGGCACGCCTCGCCGAGGCCGCCGAGAAGATCATCCCCGACACCCCGGACGTCGAGATCAGGCTCTCCTACGGTGGACCCGTCGACGGGCACGAGTCCTATGAGGACGGTTTACGAAACACCTCACCCGAGCCGCTCCCCTCGCAGCCGCGAGGGATCGACATGCTGTACTCCTCGGGCACGACCGGGCGTCCGAAAGGGATCAAGCCTCCGTTGCCGGACCGGCAGGTCGGCGACCCCGGTGACATCTACACCGCCGTCTTCGGGCGGCTGTACGGATTCGGGCCGGACACGGTGTATCTGTCACCGGCGCCGATCTACCACGCCGCGCCGCTGCGCTTCGGGGGAGTCGTGCAGGCGCTCGGCGGCACGGTCGTGCTGATGGAGCGATTCGAACCCGAGGCCGCACTCGCCACGATCGAGCACTACCGGGTCACGCACAGCCAATGGGTGCCCACCATGTTCGTCCGGCTGCTCAAGCTCGACGAGCAGGTGCGACGCCGGTACGACCTGTCAAGCCTGCGGGTCGTGATCCACGCGGCGGCACCGTGCCCGGCCGAGGTGAAGCGCGCGACGATCGACTGGTGGGGGCCGATCGTGCACGAGTACTACTCGTCCACCGAGGGCAACGGGCTCACCCTGATCGACACCGAGCAGTGGCTGCGCAAACCCGGTTCGGTGGGCCGTGCGCTCGTCGGCACCATCAGGATCTGCGCCGAGGACGGTACGGAACTGCCCACGGGCGAGGTCGGCACCGTCTACTTCGAACGCGACGAGGCGCCCTTCGCCTACCACAACGATCCGGAGCGGACCGCGCAGGCGCGGCACCCACTGCGGCCGAACTGGACCACCACCGGCGATCTCGGATACCTCGACGAGGACGACTTCCTCTTCCTCACCGACCGCAAGGCTTTCATGATCATCTCAGGTGGGGTGAACATCTATCCGCAGGAAATCGAGGACACGCTGGCGCTGCACCCGAAGGTGCTGGACGCGGCCGTCATCGGCGTGCCCGACGAGGAAATGGGGGAGTCGGTCAAGGCCGTAGTGCAGCCCACGGCGGAAGCCGCCGCGGGCCCGGCTCTCGCCGAGGAACTGCGGACCTACCTCCGCGATCGGATCGCGCACTACAAGGTGCCGCGCAGCTTCGACTTCGTCGACGAGCTGCCGCGCACGCCCACGGGGAAGCTGGTCAAGGGAGCGCTTCGGGATCGCTACGCGCGCCCCGTCGTGGCCCGGCAAGAGGAGAAAGCACAGTGAAAATCCATCTCGACCGGACCAAGTGCACCGGTCTCGGTATCTGCGAGTCCTTCGCCCCCGAGGTGTTCGAGGTCGACGACAGTGGCCAGCTCACACTGACCACGGACACGGTGCCCGAGGGGCTGGGCGGCGCGGTCGAGCAGGCCGTGGCCGGGTGCCCCACGGAGGCGCTGAGGTTGCTGCCGTGACGCGCGGACTCGTCGTCGTGGGCGCATCGCTCGCCGGGCTGCGGGCGGTGGAGGGGGCACGCCGGGCCGGTTTCGACGGCCCGATCACCCTGATCGGCGGCGAGCCCCATCCGCCCTACGATCGGCCGCCGCTGTCGAAGTCCTTTCTGGACGGTGAGGTGGACGTTCCGTACTACCGGACCGGGGAGTTCCTCACCGGCGAGCTGGGTGTGCGACTCCTGCTGGGTACCCCGGCCTCCGGGCTCGACACCGACGCGCGGTCGGTGATCGTCGGCGGGGCGGAGATCCCCTATGACGGGCTGGTGATCGCCACCGGAGCCACCGCACGGCGGCTGCCCGGCGCCGGTGAACTGTCCGGAGTGCACACTCTCCGCACACTCGACGATGCCCGCGCCGTTCGCGAGGCGCTGGAAGCAGGCCCGCGCACAGTGGTGATCGGAGCCGGATTCATCGGCTCCGAAGTGGCCTCCGCCGCGAGGAAGCGCGGGCTTGACGTCACCATAGTCGAGGCGGCCCCCACTCCACTGACCCGCGCCCTGGGGGCACTCGGAGGGGTCTGTTCGAACCTGCACCGAGTCCACGGGACGGACCTGCGCTGCGGTGCCGCCGTCGAGGCGCTCGAAGGCAATGGCCGGGTCGATCGGGTGCGCCTGGCCGACGGCACGGTGCTGGACGCCGATCTCGTGGTCGTCGGAATCGGTGCCGAACCCGAGACCGGCTGGCTGGACGGGTCCGGCCTGGTGGTGGACAACGGTGTGGTGTGCGACGAGAGCCTGGCCGCGTCGGTCCCAGGGGTCTACGCGGCCGGGGACGTGGCCCGGTGGTTCAACCCGCTGTTCGGCCGGCACATGCGGTTGGAGCACTGGAGCAGCGCGGCGGAGCAGGGAGCCGCGGCGGGCGCCGCCGCGGCGCTACCAGGTGCGGCCAAACCGTACGAGACCGTGCCGTACTTCTGGTCGGACTGGTACGACACGCGCCTGCAGTTCGTCGGGGTACCGGAGGCCGACGAGGTCGAGATCGCGCTGGGCGATGTCGAGTCGAACCGGTTCGTGGCGCTCTACCGCGCCGGTGACCGGCTCGCCGGTGCGCTCACCGTCAACCGGCCGCGCGAGACCATGAAGTTCCGCGCGTTGATCGCGCGCCGAACCGGCTGGCGGGAGGCGCTCGCCTTCACCGCCACACGGCGATAGCCCCGCCTGTTTGTCGATCGATCAGTATTCCGACCGCAACTAATGTGGACGAGAGGAACGTGAGCAATGGTGCGCACGCGGTTCTGTGACGTGTTCGGGGTCGAGCACCCGATCGTGCAAGGCGGGATGCAGTGGGTCGGCCGCGCCGAACTTGTCTCCGCCGTCGCCAACGCAGGTGGGCTCGGCTTCATCACCGCGCTGACCCAGCCGACACCGGACGATCTCGCCAAGGAGATCGCACGGTGCCGGCAGATGACGGACAAGCCGTTCGGGGTCAACCTCACCATCCTGCCCTCGATCAACCCGCCGCCCTACGCCGAATATCGGGACGTCATCGTCGATTCCGGTGTCCCGGTGGTGGAGACCGCCGGGTTCAACCCGGCCGAGCACCTTCCGGCGTTCCGCGCGGGCGGGGTGAAGGTGCTGCACAAGTGCACCAGCGTGCGCCACGCGGTCAAGGCGCAGGAACTGGGGGTGGACGGCATCTCGATCGACGGGTTCGAATGCGCCGGTCACCCGGGTGAGGACGACATTCCCGGACTGGTACTCATCCCCGCTGCCGCGGAGGAGATCACCATCCCGATGATCGCCTCCGGTGGGTTCGGTGACGCGCGCGGCCTGGTGGCGGCACTGGCTCTGGGCGCGGACGGGATCAACATGGGCACCCGCTTCCTGGCCACCCGGGAAGCGCCGGTGCACGACGCGGTCAAGCGGCGCCTTGTCGAGGCCACCGAAAGAGACACCGACCTGATCTTCCGGCCGTTGCGCAACACCGCCCGCGTGGCGCGCAACACGGTCAGTGCCGAGGTGGTGTCCATTCTGGACGATGGCGGCCGGTTCGAGGACGTCCGTGAGCTCGTCGCCGGTGCGCGCGGCCGCAAGGTCTTCGAGACCGGGGACCTCGACCTGGGCATCTGGACCGCTGGGCTGGTGCAGGGCATCATCCACGACGTCCCGACGGTGGCGGAGCTGATCGACCGGATCGTGCGCGAGGCACGCGAACTCATCTCCGGTCGCCTTGCCGCGGTGCTCGGCTGAACGGGACTGGAGTGGACATCGCAGGAGCGGTCGCAGACACCCGCAGGCGGCCGGTCCAGTGCGAGGTGACAGCACAACAGCGGTTCTACTCAAGTCCGCCCTGGCGCACTGAGCAAGACCCGGCTGATCCTGGAGGTGTTCGGCCCGGAACGGCCGGAGCTGACCTTCGCCGAGATCCGGCGCGCCACGGACCTGCCCGCCAGGGGAGGCCCCGTACCGGAATGGGCGCCGAAGTTCGAGAAGCGATTCGAGCTGACGATCGTCGAGCTTTACGGCAGCCACGAGTAACCGGCTCGTGCGGCCGAGCCACCCCGGACTTCTCCACCCGCTCGCGTCGCCGCGAGCCCGGCGCAGCACGATCGCGAACATCCCCCCTCGCCCCTTCCGTATCCACCTTTTGAAACGGAGTCACACATAACTGGCCCGGGCGTCTTCTCCGGCACCCCGGCCCTCTCCCTCGCCGGTACCCCACGCGTAGTAGTTGATTTCCTGAAAGCGATCTCGTGCGGTCTGTAACAGGCAGGGTTGTGAAGGCGACGATCACGGAGGGCAGCCGTGGGACAGGGAGGATAAATAGCCAGCCAGTCCAGCCTGCTGCAGAAAGTGCGCTGGGAGGGTTGCTTGGCCTCTCGGCGGATTCAAGTCCGTTCGGAGAGATCGCCGGCCAGCTCGGGGTTAGCTTCATCCCGGTCCGTGAGGCCCTCCGGCAACTCGAAGCGCAGGGACTGGTCGTGACGCACCCCGGAAGAAGCGCGACCGTCGCTCCGCTGGACGCCGAGGACCTTCGTAGCATCTATCGGCTCCGGCGCCGGTTGGAGCTGGAGATCGCCAGTCGGTCCTGCGCGCTGCTGCGCAGGACCGACTTCCAGCGCCTCAAGACCTATGTCGCGATGTTCGGCGACGAGGACCTCGGAGTCGACGAGATCTACGAAGCTCACCACACGTTCCACCTCGAACTGCTCCAGCCGGCCGCCACCACCTGGGACCTGCGGACGCTGGAGAGTCTGTGGCACGCGGCCGAACGCTATATCAGGCTGGCGTTCGCCGGACTGGACAACCGGCCCGAGGAGCAGCGGCGCCGTAAACGAGCCCACGCCGTCCTCCTCAAGGCTTTCCGCGACGGCGATCCCGACGCCGTCGCCGCGGCCGTGCTCCGCCACCTGGACGAAAACGAGCGGATAGCGCGGGTGGCGCTCGACCACACACGGTCACCTGACCTGCGTACCGCCGATCCAGACGTGCCGGATCCGGGTCGTTGCCTGGATGTCGGCGGTGGGGTCGCCGTCGACGAGCAGAAGGTCCGCTCGTCGCCCAGCGTCCACGACGCCGCGGTCGGGCAGGCCGAAAACCTCGACGGGCGTGCTGGTGGCCGCGCGGAGCGCTTCCACGGGTGACAGGCCGGCGTCGACCAGGAGTTGGAGTTCTTCGTGCAGTGTCTCTCCATACGGCCTCGACAACGGTCCGAACGGGTTGGCATTCGCGTCGGTGCCGGCCAGAATCGTCACGCCGACCTCATGGAGACGCCGGACCGATTCGCGTGCGTTTTCATAGTCCATCGGCAGTGCACTCCGGCCCTCGAAGGCCCTGCACATTCCCCGCATCATGCCGAGTGTCGGTGAGGCGACCGGGACCATTCGTGCCAGGTCCGCGCTGAGGACGGCATTCATCGGGGTATGGGTCACGATGTCCGTGCCCGCCTCCACGGCCACCCGATAAGTCGCGCCGGTGGTCGCATGTGCGATGACCTTCAAACCGTGCTGGTGAGCCGATCGGACAAGGGCCGTGACCGTTTCCGGAGCAAGCGCATTGCTGTCGGGTAGTTCGGGGTCCTCGACGAGGATTTTGAGGTAGTCCACGCCGTCACGGACCCGGCTCGCGATGAATCCCTCCACGGCGTCAATACCGGACACGGCGATGTCGTCCGGAAAGCCCATCGTCTTGATCGGTCCGGAGTCCGGAGCGAGAGCCGGATAGCCCGCGCTGAACAGATCAGTGAGCCCGTCGAGATGACGCAGTGCCAAGGTTTCGCCGGGATGCGCCGCGGCCATGTCGAACGCGGTGGTGACTCCCCATCGGGCGCACTCCTCGAGCGCGGCGCGCGTTTCCACGTGCACGTGGGTGTCGATCAGTCCCGGCAACAAGGTGCCGCCGCGACCGTCGACCGTACGCGCGCCCGGCGGAGGGCACGCCGTGATCCGGCCGCCGTCGAAGTGGACCGACCGGGGCGCCGTCAGGCCGGTTCCGTCGAAGACTCGGACGTTCTCAATCGTGATGGCTTCCATCGCGGCTCGCTCCCTGGTGGCAAACTAGACCAGTAAGTAGACTACTTAGAACAGTAACTTGTCTAGTTGGAGACCCGATGTCGACCCCTCTCTCGCTCTTGCTGGCCATGGCCTTCCGGCTGCTCATCGATCGGTTGCACGAGCGCCTCGCCGCCGAGGGAGAACCGGTACGACCCGTGCACGGCTTCACGATCAGTCATCTGATGAACACCGGCGGGGCAACGGCGGTGGAACTGGCCGCCTATCTCGGCATCACCAAGCAAGGTGCCGCCCATATCGTCGGAGAACTGGAGCAGTCGGGACACGTCGAGCGCATCGACCACCCCACGGACAGGCGCAGTCGCCTGGTCGTCGTAACCGAGAAGGGGAGGTCGCTGGTGACCCGTGCGGCTCAGATCTGGGCCGAAGAGGAGGCGAACTGGGCCAACCTCGTAGGCGCCGACCGGCTCGAAGACGTGCGCGACGCGCTGCAGACCTTCGTGACCGCAGGCGGCGACGAAGCCTTCCGCCTACGGCCAGTCTGGTAACCGGTTTGGTTTCCGGATTCCAGGTCCTCAGCGTCGATCGAAGCGGGCGTGAAGTCCACGGACTCGGGCAGCCCTCCGCGCCGCGCTGAGCGGGCGGCCGAACGTGTCGAGTTGACGTTGCCGTGCATGCCCGAGGACGGCTCGCAGAACGGCATCGCGGGTACCGAAGTGGTAGATCAGCATGCGGGCGGAGGTGCCGGTAACCGTGGCCAGCGGGCCGAGCCGGCCGGGGAGGCCGTGGGCCAGGGCGTAATCGGTGCAGGGTCGAGCAGTCGTAGTCGGATGTCCGGCTGCGGCCGTCTACACAGTGTGCGATCTGTTCACGTAACAGTGATTATGTCTAGCGTCGCACAGAAGAAATCACGGTAGCGGTGGAGGTGGCGATGAAGGTCGTGTTCGTGCATGGGGCCTGCGTACGGGACGGGTCGTGGTGGTGGCACCGCACCGTCGCGCTGCTGGAGGAGCGAGGGGTGGCGAGCGTGGCGCCGGCGCTGCCGAGCTGCGGCGAGACAGGGCGGTCCGCGGGCGCCGACGGGCCGGGGCTACCGGAGGACGTCGCAGCGGTGCGGCAAGTGCTGCGGGAGGACGACGAGCCGACCGTGCTCGTCGCCCACAGCTACGGCGGCATTGTCACCGCGGAAGCGGCCGCAGGATTCGGGTCGGTGCGCCACGTGCTGCTGGTCTCCAGCTACCTGCCCGAGGTCGGGCAAAGCCTATCGGAGTTCGGGGACGGTGGCCCTGCCCCGTTTCTCGATGTCGACCCCGATGCCGGGACCTTCGGGGTCCGACCCGAACTGCTCGTGAGCACGTTCCTGCAGGACTGCGACCCCGACGTTCAGGCGCAGGCGTCGCAGCACCTCGCCCGGCAGAGCCTGCAGGTGACCCACCAGCCGGTCGGGGCGGCCGCGTGGCAGCAGGTGCCCTCAACTTATCTCGTCTGCACCAAGGACCGGGGCACGCCGCCACGGTTACAGCGCGAGTTCGCCCGCCGGGCCGGCAGCGTCGTTGAGCTCGACACCGGCCACCACCCATTCCTGTCCCAGCCCGCCGCAGTCCGAGACCTGGTGCTGAGCCTCTGACGGCGGACACGTAAGAGCCGGCCGGCACCAACCACCCGACTCACCGACGGCCTGGTCCATGGATGCGGCACACGGCTTTAGTACCGATATCTTGTGTTATAGGTAGCAATCCGCGGGCCTGGGTGGGGCTCCGGGGCTTTCCGATGTCTTATCACTCGTGGAGTGCATCCCTGTCAGGGTGATCGAGGCTCGTCTGCCCATGCCCCTGGCTGTCGTCACGTAGGAACTTCAAGGCCGTCACTGGGGCTCGCAGAATGTGGCTGTTCCTCTCCATTACGGCGGCCTCCATCTCGCTGATGGTCCAGATGACGACATCGCCTTCGGTCTTGATCAGGATGATCGATCCCAGGCGGACGACGGCGTTGGTCTGCTCCTTCACGACCGTGAGCAGGGCGGCCACTGCCTCGGCCTTCGCCTTGTCGATGTCCGCCTGGCGCTTGCCTAAGGGCTGTCTCGTAACCCCGCTGGAGGGCGGGGTGGACGGGTGTGATAGTTGATCTTGACGCTCTCACCACGCGGTCACGCGGCCGCGACGGGTGAGGGCTCGATCGATTACGGCATTTCCCCGCGATGGTCACCTCCTGAATGGTCCGCCACAGCACGGCTGTGCTCCTGGATGTCGGCCATGTTGGCCTCCGCCCATTCGCGCAGAGCCCGCAGTGGGACCGCCAGGGATTCGCCCCGTTCGGTGAGCTTGTAGTAGACGCGAGGAGGTGATGTCGCCTCGACGCGGCGATCGAGCAGACCGTCTTGTTCCAGGGAGCGGAGTGTCTGCGCGAGCATCTTCTGCGACACACCGGTCATACCGCGCTTGAGTTCGGTGAACCTGAGCTCACCGGTTGCCTTGGACAACAGCAGCACGAGCATCGTCGTCCACTTCGAGCCCACCCGGTCGAGGAGAAGACGGGTCGGGCAGGCCGGGTCGAACAGGTCTCCCCGGCGTGCCCTGGTTACCTCGGGGTGATCTGGTTTCGGCAAAGTGCCTCCTTGTCGGGATCACGGCGGGTTAATACGGTTACCTGGTATCTAACAGTAACCCAAAAGGAACGGTGATGCGCTCCACTCGCCTGGTCCCGCACATCAAGGGAGCAGATGTCCACCGCCTGACGGTCAGCGGGCGCGACCTCGTGGTCGAGACCGCCGGACATGGTCCCGCAGTGCTCCTGTTGCACGGGTTCCCGCACACCCGCGCCGTGTGGCGCGATGTCGCCCCCGTCTTGACACGTAACGGTTTCAGTGTGATCGTTCCCGACCTTCCCGGACTCGGCGACAGCGATCCGGCCGCGGCGGGTTGCGGCGCACCGGCTCTGGCCGGCGTCATGGCCGGACTTCTCGACGCCCTCCACGTCCATCGAGCTCACGTGGTCGGCATCGACCTCGGTGTCACAACGGCCTTCGCACTGGCCGCCGTCCGGGCCGAACGCGTCATCAGCCTGGTGCTGAGCGAGGGCCTGGTGGGCGAACTTCCCGGCGCTGAGGACTTTCTCCGGCACGGGCCGCCCTGGTGGTTCGGATTCCACCAGGCGCCGGGCAAACTCGCCGAAGCCGTCCTCGTGGGGAACGAGGAACGCTACCTCCGCCATTTCCTCACCGGGGGAAGCCGCCGGGGTCTCGATGACGACCTGACACAGGTCATCGTTGCCGCGTACCGCGGCGAAGACTCGCTCGGCAACGCGTTCGACCACTACCGCGCGATGCCGTCCACGGCGAGGTGGATCAGCGAATGGGCCGCGGGCAACAGGCTCTCGGCACCCGTCCTCGCTGTCGGAGGCGGCGCGGTCGGCGAAGCCACGGCCCGCCAGCTCTCCGGCGTCTCGGACCACCTCACCACACACCTCCTGCCGCAATCAGGCCACATCGTGCCGGTTGACGAACCTGAGGTCTTCGCCGACCTCATCACCGCGCACGCGGGCAACCACCACTGAGCCGAAGTGAAGGAAGAACAACACCGTCATGACGCGTGAGCAACGAGAAGAGATCCGGCGGCTTCGGCAGAAATCACCGCTCGATCTGGGTGGAGATGTCGCGCTACAGCGACCTCTGTTCGAGGAGTTGTTGTCCGCGCATCCGGTTCCCCCGGACATCGTTGTCGACGAACTCGACCTCGACCGCGTACCCGCGCTGTCCGTCACAGTGGCGGACACGCCCTGCGAGGGGACGACACTCTATTTCCATGGAGGCGCCTTCACCTTCGGGTCCGCGCGCAGCTCACTCGGGATCGTCGCCGACCTCGCCCGGCGATCACGAACCCGGGTGGTCACCGTCGACTACCGGCTGGCGCCCGAACATCCTGCCCCCGCGGCGGTCGACGACGCGCGGCACGCCTACGAGACCTTGCTGACAACGGGGCAGGACCGCGGAAAGATCGTCGTGGCAGGTGAATCCGCGGGCGGCGGTGTCGCCCTGGGACTACTGGCTTCGCTGCCGGCCACGAGCACGCCCGCGGCCGGCGTTCTGCTGTCGCCGTGGGTCGATCTCACACTCAGCGGCGGCTCGATGACAACACGAGCCGCCGATGATTACATCGTCAGCCGCGAAGCCCTCGCCCGTCGTGTCAGGGACTACGTCGGCGACCCCGCCGCCGCGCACCGGCACAGCCCGTTGTTCGAGCGACTTGACGGCCTGCCCCCGATGCTCATCCAGGTAGGAACGCACGAGGTGCTCCTCGATGACGCCACCCGGCTCGCGATGCGACTGGCCGACGCCGACGTCTCGGTCATCCTGGACCTCACCGCTGAGGTCACGCACGTTTTCCAAGCATTCGCCCCGATTCTCGACGAAGCCGCCGCGGCGATGAACCGGGCGGCGGCCTTCATCCGAACCGCGGTGTCGCCCGGCCAGACATAGCGATGCGGCCGGGAAGCGTCACGGGATTTCTTAGCCGGCGTGCGCGCAGCGGCTTTCCTTGGCGGATGCCGCCGCGCGCCTCGTCCTGAGAGCTCGTCCTTGATCCCGGTGTTGAGCCTGGCCAACATGCAGCCGCTGCCACACCCCGGCCTTCCTTCCGCGTAGGTGGTCCCGGTACGGGTCGACCATGCAGGCCCGGTACTTGGGGACTCGCTGGATGCGCTCCGGTGTCGCCGCGCGGGCGTACCGCTTGACTGTGTTCAGCGTCAGGCCGAGACGGCGTGAGCAGTCCAGCAGCCCGACTCCGGCCTTGAGCAGAGCATGGATCTGTTGCCACCGGTGGAGGGTGGCCTCAGCATGCGTTCCCGCCGAGATCTCCCCGGCAGTCAACCCTTTCGCATACAGCGACAGCGCAACCTCGTCCACACTGCCCAGGCGCCGCTGCCGCTTCTTCACGATCTCCGGCTCGAAAGCGCCCTCCCGGTCCGCCGGCACCGCGATCTCGATACCACCGACCGCATCCGAGATCACCGTCTTCACCCGATACCCGTTCCGCACATTCCCCGACTCACGACCTGCCCCGGCGCGGTTCTTCTCATGCCCGAGATGAGCGGCCTTTTCCTCGTTCAACGCTGTTTCCAACACGTTCTTGGTGAACAGCTTCAGCAGCCCGTCCGGGCCGGTCAGGTCCAGCCCTTTCTCCCGGGCCAACGCCACCATCTCCACGGCGGCGGCCTGTTCCGGCGACAACGACCGCCCCGACTTGTTGATCTTCTTCCGGTCTGTGCTCATAGCATCAGAGACCATCACTCACAGTGCCCATCCCGCCGGACCTACATCCGGCGCGTCAGGCTGGAGACACCGTTACCGAGACAGTCCCTTGCGCGTGGAGCAAATCCTGGCACCTACTATGCGGGTCGTGGGATGCCAGCAGAGAAGGCGCAGGGGCCGTGGAAGGGTGGCATGGCGACTCACACGGAGGCGCGTGCAACTCGCGTCGCCGGATCTCCTTGGCCGTACTGGAAGGCTGGCGGCGATCCACTACTGGGTCGGGCTCCGGCCATTGAAGGTGATACCTACTACGTTGAAGGGCAGTTGCCCCCGTGTAGCTGGTGCCAAGTTGCGATGGAGGAGGCGGCCGCCAACACTCGAACGAACTGGGTCTATAGCTGGCTTGATGACAGTGGAGTTCGACAATTCTGGTGGCGTGGACCAAATGGGTAGGAGAGTTAAGTGATCTCGATCGTTGCCCGAGCGGCCGGTGTCGAGGAGGAGCCTCCTCTGCTCCTGGTGGGGATTGCGGAGTCGGAGGACGGAGGAGGACGAGCCTTCCACTTCCAGTGCGACCTTCGGAGAAACGAGTACGAGGAAAACAGTAACTGGCCTGAGGGTGAGAGCTACTGTGTGTCGAACGAGGGTGGTTTCACTCGATTTGGTTGCGTGAGCGAGATTGAGTTGAAAGGTAATGTAATTAGGGTTGTCTTCACGGAGGGAGCTGTCCGCGACCTTCGCCTGGCGGACTCTGAGTACGAGTTTCAGTTCGTGAGCGAGGAAGTCGATATGGGTGAGATTGTGCGCGAGCTTCGTAGGATTCTGACTTGTGGGCGACCGGAATACCACCCTCGCTTCTTGGGGATGTAGTCCGAGATTTCTCGGAAGTTCTCAGCTGCTCTGTTCGGGATTTTTGTTGCCATCGCCTTGGGGTGCTGGCGTCAGTGATATTCCCGATACGCGCAAAGTGGCGGCCCCAACGGTCTTATCGCCGGTGGGGCCGTCACTTTGCGGGCTGGGAGGTTCTGGCGGCAGTAGTTGACGGCAACGTCAGCGGATCGATGCTGCAAGATGGCGGATTGGGATGGTGATCGGGGAGTGGCCGAGGGGGAGTGGCTGGTGGTCGCCTGGCAGGATGCGGGAGTGCTCGATCACGTAGATCAGCTCGGTGAGATTGCGCGGCTACGGCCGCCGCAAGCGGTTGCCGAAACCTGGACCGCGTTGCTGCGTCCAGCGGTACGTCTCGTCTCCGCGGGCGGTGGGGTGGCCGTGGGCCACTTGGGCGGTAACCCGTCGTTGCCGGTAGGGATGCCGTGGCCGGTAGGGATGCCGTGGCCGGTATGGCCGGAGGGGCTGCTCACGCATGTGGCGACTCTGGACTGCGGGAGCTTGCCGCGGGAGGCGATCGATATTCCGTTTCCCGCTGCCGGTCGCCTGTTGTTCTTCGCGAAGAAGGCCGCCGATTTTCCCAGGAACTCGTTCTCCTGCTCCAGTTCCCGGACGCGCCGCTCCAACTCTTTCAGCCGCGCACGGTCCGAAACCGGCAATTCCTCCTCGTCGGCGGGGTGACCGTCGCTCGGCCGCCTCCCGGAATTCCGGCGAGTACCGCGAACGTCTCTATGTCACAACGACCAACGTTGAGGCACTAGAATGTGCCCTGTGTGATTAGAGGAAGCAGCAAGTCCAGGCGTTGCCGAGCCCGATCGGCAAGGGCGCCGGGTATTGAGTACTGGAAACATGCCATGGCGATTAGTTCTAGGGGACGGCGGCTGATGGACTTGTGGAGTTTGATAGGAGGGCTGTCTCTCGCCAGGATGCGGCCCATCCTTGAGGTTGCCGGGGCCGCAGGCCTGGCAGAGATCGATGACATAGTTGCAGGGTGTAGTGCTCCAGGGTTTCCTGGAAATGCGGAGAAGGTCACTTCGCTGAGGAGTTGGCGAAGTGAGATTGGCCACCTCGAGAACTCGTCCGCGCCGACCTATTTTCAATCGACAGCTGCTGGTGTAGCGATTCTGGTGGCGTCGCAAGGGTTGCCCGCAAGCGATCGAGAGTGGAAGATCAGGTCAAGTGTGGGGAACTTTTGGGATTCCTGCGATGACCTGTTAAATTCCGGCGGTGGATACTCAAGGGTAGAGTTTCAGGGAATTAAGACGACTCTGCGAGGAGTTGAGGAAATCTGGCGAGATGGGGATATTCGCCTCCTTTCCGATCAGGGAGTCGATGTTGTGGAAGTCTACGCTGAACGCCTCTCTAGGATCCGCTCAAATTACGGGAAACGACGGCAGATTGCGCGAGTTGTGGCGGAGTGTGCTGGGTGGAGTATTTCGAGCAGTTCTCTGTAATCTCATAAAGGGCTACCGAAATCTCGCGGGCAGGTGTGGTTCGACGACCGTGCAAGCGACGGCGGCCTGACGCCCGGCCCGGACTTTCGTGAATGGTACCTGAGATGGCTGTACGACGAGGGGTAGACCAAGCCCTCGGCAGGCTTGGCGCAAACGGATACAGTGGGAGAAGGAGAAATCAGGAGAGTTGGACTTTCTGGTGATACCGCGAAGTACAGCGAACCGAGTAAAGGACCCGATTTACGCTGGGGTTTCTCTGTTTCCGTAGTCCAAAGAATTGCGGAAGCGACCCTGGGGGTCAAGGGGTCGCAGGTTCAAATCCTGTCGTCCCGAAGGTCTGAAGAGCCCGCTGGCTCTGGGCGAAAGCCCAGGTCGGCGGGCTTTTTTGCGTTCGGTTGTGGATCTCGATCGGCTGTCCATTGTGGTCTGACGAGAGGTCAACAAGGGGGTGAAGGAGAAAATCAGGAGACGATCACGGATCGGCGTTGACCCAAGGGCATATGGGTCGCGTTAATGGCCTTTCCTTTGTGAAATATGACGAACGCCACTGAACTGACCTCAACGGTGTGGAACGGGTCGATCGTGACCGGCACCAAGTTCGGCCGTGTCGCCTGCGACACGGCCGAGGCCCAGACAAACCTCGCCGATCTGTCCAAACCGGCTGTCCTGTTCGTTCCTCTAGACCCTGGCGAGGTGGCCGAGTCCGAGGGCAACCTCGGCCACCTCCGCACCCGCGAGGGCGTGACGTTCGCTGGTCAGGAGCTTCCTCCTAAGGCGAGGACGGCGTCGAGCAGCCCGGGGAAGCGTTTTTCCACCTCGTCCCGACGGACCGCCATGATGCGACGTCGTCCTTCTGCGACTGTCCTGACCAGCCCGGCCTCTCTCAAGACACGGCAGTGGTGCGAGATTGTCGCATTGCTCAGACCCAGATCGACCTTCTCCACCACGACCGCACAGTCAACCGGTTCCAGGTGCCGGTAGAGCTCGGTCATCATCGCCCGTCTGCCCGGTTCGGCGAGTGCGCTCAGGATCATGGTGAGATCCAGCGACTCGATCGAAGGTCCGGGAAGCGTTCGTGACACGGAGACCTCCACTCCTTCGTTTGACGCTCATCTAACTATAGCGTACGGTCCTCCCTATCGATGCTTAGCTAACCATCGAACTATGGGCGTGGTGGTGCTCCCCGTTCGATACCCGCCAGCGCGTTGACGACGTCCCACCCCCAGGCCCAGGGTCCGTGAAGACACCGAAGGAGACATTGTGCCTACTGCTGCGGCCGACACCCGGTACCACCGGCCTGCGGATGATCCGGGACCTGGTGTTCTCGTGACCGGCGGGACCGGCAAGGTCGGCCGAGAACTGGTTACGCTTCTGCGCGGTCGCGGCGTGCCGGTGCGGGTGGCCAGCCGCGCGCCGGCCGCCGAAGACCCGGACGCGGTGCCCTTCGACTGGTTCGATCGCGACACCCAGGCCGCCGCGCTGGACGGGCAGGGCCGGATCTTCCTTGTCACCCCGCCGAACGCCGCCGACCCGGCGGGCCCTGTGATTCCCTTCCTGGACGAAGCTTACCGTCGTGGCGTGCGCACAGTCGTGTTGCTGAGCTCCGCTGTTCCTCTGCAGTCCCGCGCACCAGAACTGGCTGCTCGCGTCCGCGACCAGCCCGGCGGAATCGTGCTGCGTCCGTCCGGGTTCATGCAGAATTTCCTCAGCCCGCATCCAGTGGGGCGGCAAATCCTGCGAGACGGCGAAATTCGCACCGCCAGTGGTGAGGGCCGCGTGGGGTGGATCGATGTACGCGACGTCGCGGCCTGCGCCGCCGCGTTGCTGGTGACTGATCGGACCGAGACCGAGGTGGATCAACGCGACTACCTGCTCACCGGCCCCCAGGCCCTGAGTTACACCGAAGCGGCGGCGGTCATTTCCGCGACCGCCGGAAAGCTGGTCCGGGTGGTCCACACCGACGAGGATGCGCTGGCCGCGGACCTGCAAACCGTCGGGTTCTCCCCAGAATTCGCCGCGATCTACGCCAGGGCCGATGCCGGTGCCCGATCGGGCCGCGACGACGTGGTCAGCACCGTGGTGCCCGACCTGACGGGCCGGCCGGCCCGCACGTTCGAACAGTTCGTCCGGGACCACGCGGCCCGATGGTCCACGGCAACCGCGTGAGCGCACACCCGGCTCGGTCCGGTCACCGCCCTACTCCACGCCCCGTCCATCCCGACGTAGTGAACCACGATCACCCGGTGAGGAACGCACAATGAACACAACCGCACACGACCTCGGCAGCCGCGCCTACGCCGCCTTGCTGGCTGGAAACTGGCCGACCCTGCGCACGTTGCTGCATGACGACGCAACCTGGACCCTGCCTGGCGACCACGCCCTGTCCGGCACCACGGTCGGTGCTGATGCCGTCATCGCCCAGATGCGGAAAGTGGCCGACTACGGCGTCCAATTCCGGCTGGAACGCCTGCTGACAAGCCGAGACAACCTGGCACTGCTACAGCACAACACCGGCCACCGTGGCGATGTCGTCCTCGGCGAACACCTCGCCACGGTCTGCCGGCTACGCGATGGACGCATCGCCGAGATCGAAACGTTCGCCGATGACGTACCGGGAATGAACGCCTTCTTCGTCTGATGCCTCAGCAACGTGACGCCCTGGCATGAACATCCTGACCTTGACCGGCGCCGGCCGGGCCGGTCGCGTCGCGGGAACCGCGAACACCGTCCGGCAGCGGCGCCAGGACTGCAGACAGCCGAACCGGACGGTGCAGGCCATCGTGACCGTCTCCACACCGGGGCGGCTGACCGGTCGCTGTGGTTGGCGAACCTGTCTGGTGTGGACGGTGCCGGGTCAGCCGGTGGCGTCGTCGCGAAAGGCCGCGACCGCGCATTCCGCCGCGTTGCCCGCGTTTTCCGCGCCGACGACGATGCAACCGGTGATCGTGATCGCCGGCTCCAGCGGGATCGCCCGGACCCGCGACGAGCGGATCTCGGCGACCTGGTCGGCGGGCAGCACCGTCCAGCTCCGCGGCTCCGAGCCGACTTCGACGATCGTGTCCTGCAGCGTGCCGGTCGGCCGGCCCGCTCTCCGGTGCAGCCCGGCATCGCGCAGTGCCGCGACCACGGTGTCATGCTCGTGGGCGGGAACGCGTAGCGTGTCGCCGGCCAGGTCGGCGAGGCCGACGGCGCTCCGCTGCGCGGCTGGGTGGTGCTTCGACACCACCGCGAACAGGCGTTCGGTCCAGGTCGGCAGCACCGTGAGCCCCGGCACGGACCGCGCGCCGCGAGTCAGCGCCAGGTCGAGCTCGCCCTGCCGGAGCGCGTTGAGCCGGACCTCGACCGGCAGATCGACCAGCACGACGTCGAACTCGGGCGCCCGCGCGCGGAGGGCGTCGATCCCGCGTTCCAGCCGGGCGGTCATGCCGGCGGCGGTGCCGATGCGCACGGTTGTCATGACCTGCTGCGCCGCGAGCTGCACTTGGTTGGCCGCCGCGAGCGTGGTGCGCGCCGCGTCGAGCACCCGCCGCCCGGCCGCGGTGAGCCGGACCCGCCGCGGTGACCGGTCGAGGAGCCGGACGCCGAGTTCCCGCTCCAGTCGGGCGATCTGCTGGCTGACCGCGGGCTGCGCGATGTGCAGCCGCTCGGCGGCCCGGCCGAAGTGCAGTTCGTCGGCGACGGTGACGAAATAGCGCAGTGCCCGCAGCTCCATGGTGCCCACCCGGTCCGGCTTCGACGATAAGCAAAGCTTATCGCAGCGCGTACCGGTTGCTGCTGGCGCGCGTCACTCCCTGGTGCTGAAGTCGTGATCATGACGATCGAACTCGGACCACTCGGTGCCTACCTGACCGCGGCGGACGCGACCGCGGCGGACGCCGTCGCACTGGAAGACACCGGCTACAGCGCGATCTGGCTGGCCGCGTCGCCAGCCGCTGACCTCCTCGCGGCAGAGCGGCTGCTCGACGCCACCGACCGGATCGTGGTCGGCACCAGTGTGCTCAACGTGTGGCAGGAAAACGCCGAAGAGGTCGCGGACTCCTACCACCGAATCGAGGCGAAGTACACCGATCGGCTCCTCATTGGCATCGGTGCCGGCCATCGGGAGATCAACGCCGGATACACCTCGCCCGTGCCGAAGGTCGCGAGCTACCTGGACGTCCTGGCCGCGGCCGGTGTTCCCGCCGACCGCGTGCTGCTGGCTGCGCTCGGCCCGAAGATGCTCCGGCTGGCGGCCGAACGCGCGGCGGGCACGCTCACCCTCCAGGTGACGCCCGAGCACACCCGGCGCGCCCGGAAGGCTCTCGGGCCAGACAAGCTGGTGGTGCCCGGCCACGGCGTGGTGCTGGACACCGACGCCGAACGGGCCCGGGAGGCCGCCCGCGCGGGCGTGCGGCCGATCCTCGGCATCGCCAACTACGCCACCAACCTCCGGCGGATCGGCTACACCGATCAGGACCTCACCGAGCCGTTCAGCGACCGGTTGATCGACGAGCTCGTGCTGCACGGCGACGAGGGGGCTGTCGCGGCCGGCGTCCACGCGGAGCTGACGGCGGGCGCGGATCACGTCGGCCTGCACGCGATGGGCGAGGACCCGATCGGTGCCCTGCGCGCGGTCGCGCACGTCGTCCACGACAAGCAGTGACCGATGTCCCTCCGGCGAGCTACGCCGCATGTTCGCGAAACGGGGACCCGCGGCCTCGGCTCCGACCGCTAGCCTTTCGCGTCGTTCCCTCCGCGGCGAAAAGGAAAGTGATCATGCCGCGGACTTCCGCCGACATCCCCGACCAGCGAGATCGCATCGCCGTGATCACCGGCGCCAATTCGGGGGTCGGCTTCGAGACTGCGCGGATGCTCGCCGAAAAGGGAGCGCACGTGGTGCCGGCGTGCCGGCATCCCGAAAGGGCCGCGGCCGCGTGTGACGGGATCCGCCTGGCCGTACCGGATGCCGAGCTCCGCAGCGTCCGGCTGGACCTCGCGGACGCCGCTTCCGTCGCGACGCGGCGGCGGTGTTCGGTCGCGAATTCGACCATGATGTGCGGCTTCCGCAGCGCCACATAAGGCCGATACCGGCCGTATCGCTCCTGACGATACGGCCGGAATCCCGATGAAATTCGTGGAAACGACGAGATCGCCCGAAGAGGTCTCGCTGGTGAAACGCAACGTGGGCGTCGGCATGGGAACAACGGTCTGATAGGGGTGCACCGCCAGCTCGGCTCCGCACCGGCACTCGGGAACGCCGCTGAAATGGCTACTGGGCGTCGACCTTCGGCAGGATCTCTTCCTTCAATCGTTTGAGGTCGTCGAGCGTCTTGGCGACCGGGACGTCCTGGAACGGCGGCCACAGCAGCGGCATCGTGAGCCCGGCCTCCTGGTACCGCTTGAGCCGGTCGGTGAGCTGTGCGGCGGTTCCCACCAGCAGGTTGGTGAGTTTGCCGTTCGGTGACTGATCCGTTTCTTCGTCCGTGATGACGAACCAGAGCATGCTGCAGATGTCGAGTTCGTCGACCCGCCGCGAGCTGCCCATCTCTTCGAGTTCCTGCTGGATGGCGCCGCGCCACCGGCTGAGCTCGTCTGGCGTGTCCTGGATTCCGATCCAGCCCGACAGACCATATTTCGCGATGCGCAGAGCTGAACGCTTCGGATCCTTGAGTCCGCTGAAGTAGATCGGCGGATGCGGATCCTGCACGGGTTTCGCACCGAACCCGCAACTGTCGAAGTCGGCGAATTCTCCGTGGTATTCGAAGAGCTCGTTGGTCCAGATGCCCTGCATGATCTCGATCGTCTCGCGCACATGCTTGTGCCGCTTCGGGTAGATGTGCGAGGCGCTCGCGGCGGCGAACTCCTCGGGCATCCAGCCGGCCCCTACGCCGACGTTGAGCCTGCCGTTCGAGAGGTGGTCTATGGTCGCGAGCTCCGCGGCGAGGACTCCGGGCGCACGGAACGGGGTGTCGATGATGCTCATGCCGATCCGGACGTTGGTCGTCTTCGCGGCCAGCCAGGGAATCAGGGGCATCCCCTGGAGGAACTCGCCTCGCGCGGAGACCGGCAGGCCTTTGGGAAAACCGTCCATCATGCCGAACGAGTACTGGAGTTCCTCGCGGTCGGAAGCTTCCGGGACGACGATCCGGTCGAGCGTCCACACCGAGTCGAAGTCGAGCTGCTCGGCGGTTTTGGTGAGGTCTTCGAGCTCCCGGACGGTCACTTTGTCCCGAAAGTTCGGCAGGTAGAGAGCGAGCTTCATGACTGACGTCCTCCTTGGCACCTGGAATGGTTTGTCGATGACTGCATCAGCGTGGAGAATCAATAGTCCGGAGGACCTTCTTGTCGAGCTTGCCGACTGCGGTCAGCGGCAGGGTTTCGACAAGCCTCACCTTCTTCGGGACCTTGTAGCGGGATAACTGCTCTCGGCAGTGGGCCGTAACGACATCCGGATCGATGGTGCGGTTGGGGGAGGCGACGATGAACGCGACGACTGCTTCTCCCCACACCGGGTCCGGTATTCCGACGACGGCGACTTGGCCCACGCCGTCGACCTGGGCGATGACGTTCTCGACCTCGCTGGAATAGACGTTCATCCCGCCGGTGATGATCATGTCGTTCTTGCGGTCGACGAGGTAGAGATAGCCCTCGTCGTCGACCCAGCCGAGATCGCCTGTGTGCAGCCAGCCGTCCCGGACGGTCTGCGCCGTCTTCTCCCGCAGGCCGTGGTACCTGATCATCGTGTACGGCGTGCGGGCAATGACTTCGCCGACGGTTCCGGTAGGGCATTCGTTGCCTTCGTCGTCGACGATGCGAACCCGCGCGAGGGCGACCGGGCGGCCGCAACTGGTCAGGCGTTGCGGCTTCGTGGGGTCGTGGTCTTCGCGAGTCAGCCGGGTGATGAAATTCGGCGCTTCGGATTGACCGTAGAGCTGCATGAAAACCGGACCGAAAGTCGCCAGGCCCTGGGTGAGCCGCTCCGGGGTGATCGGTGCCGCGCCATACAGAATCGTCCGCAGTGCCGAAAAATCGAGGTCGCGCTCGCGAGAGATCGTCGCGACATGGTCGAGTAGCCGGTAGATCATCGTCGGCACGGCGAACAGGAATGTCACGCGGTCGCGCTCGATACGCTCCACGACCATCCCGGGAGAGAAGCCCGGCTCGACGAACGAGTGCGCGCCCTTCACCATCCCGGCCTGCAGGTGGAACCCCGCCGAATGAGGAAGCGGCGAGGTGAGCAGAAGCCGTTCGTCGTCGCCGAACCCGATTTCGACGACGTGGCCGAGCACGTTGACCGCGAGTCCCTGCTGGGTGTGCACGACACCCTTGGGTTCACCAGTGGTTCCCCCGGTGTAGATGATCAAACCGACGTCGGACGGCGCGACCGCGACCTCGGGTGGGGTCGCCGCACCGTGCCCGATGGCTGCTTCCCACGACACCGTGCCCGGCGGGCACGGTGTCGGTGCCGGACCGACGATCACGAGCGTGCGCAGCGGAATCTCGGGATCGGCCAGCGCGGCACGGGCGTTGGGCAGCTGCGAGGGAGTCGCGATCGCGACCACGGCTCCGCTGTCGCGCAGGATGTACTGCGACTCGCGGCGGCCGAGCATGTCATTGAGCGGCACCTTCGCGCCGCCACACCGCAGCACCGCCTGGTCGGCGACGACGTACTCGACTCCGTTGCCCATCATGAGCGCGACCGGCGTGCCTGGAGAGATCCCGTTGTCGTGAAGGAATCGAGCCAATCCGTTGGCCTGTTCGACGACCTCGCGGTAGGAGAGCGTGATGCCCTCCGAGGTGACGGCAGGCTGGCTGGCGAAACGGTCGAGCGCGGGCACGAACAGGTCGCGCAGTGTCAATGAACCGGAGGTCATCGGACTCCCTCTGCGGAGATCGTCAGGGCGCCGTCCTGGTGCTCGGCGCAGGGACAGCGGGTTTGATGCGGTGGCCGTCGGCGGGAACACCGACGTCGCGGGCCGAGATGCCGTCCGGCATGCCCGGCCCGCGACGCGAGGTCAGGCCGCCGTGATCCCACCGTCGATGACCAGCTCGGAGCCGGTCACCCAGGACGCCTCGTCAGAGGCGAGGTAGAGCACGCCGTAGGCGATGTCCATCGGCTGGCCGGGCCGGCCGATCGGGTGTGCCTGGGCGAGCGCTTGGTAGAACGCGTCGCGGTCACCGGTGTTGTCACCGAGGTGCTGGACCATCGGCGTCCAGGTGTAGCTGGGGTGCACCGAGTTGACGCGGATGCCGTAACCCGACTTGGCGACGTGCAGCGCCGCGGACTTCGTGAAGAGCCGCACTGCGCCTTTCGAGGCGTTGTATGCGGCCAGGTTGTCGATCCCGACGAGACCGGCGATCGAGGAGATGTTGACGATCGATCCGCCTTTCGGGTCCTGCGCCTTCATCACCCGGATGGCCTCTCGCGTCCCCAGAAAGACCGCCTCGTTGTTGATACCGTTCACCCGACGCCAGCCCTCGAGGGTCGTGTCCTCGACGGTTGCGTCAAGGACGATACCGGCGTTGTTCACCACGATGTCGAGACGTCCGTGCTCTGCCACGATCCGATCGGTGATCGCGGCCCACACCGCCTCGTCGGTGACGTCCTGGTGCAAGTAGGCGGCTTTGCCGCCGTTGGCCAGGATGTCCTTGGCGACTGCCTCGCCCTCGGCATCCAGGACATCGGTGAGGATGACCGTCGCACCTTCTTGAGCCATGACTCGACCCGTCGCCTCACCCAGGCCACGTGCGCCGCCGGTGATCAGGGCGACTTTGCCCTCGACTCGTCCCACTGGGTCCTCCGCTAACCACTGCCGGATATGATGGGGATCACGCTAGGGACGCGTCTGGCGCCGCAGAAGGGCTCATCGCATCACCTGCGACTGGTGCATTCGCACCATCTCCGCACTCACCGCGCCATTTAGGGTGGTGGTGCGCGGAAGGAGGAGGTGGCCAGAGGTGGACGTGGTCGCCGTCGACGACGACGCTGCAGGTTTGGAATTGCTGAGGCTGGTCATGGAGTCGGCAGGCCACCGGGTACGGACGAGCGTGGACGTCACTGGGGGCCTGCGGCTGCTAGCTGAGGGGACACCCCCTGCGGTCGTGGTCACCGACCTCCTCATGGGCGCCCAGCGAGACGGTGGGTACCGCCTGATCAGCAAGATCCGGGCGGATCCGGCGCACGACCGTGTCGCGGTCGTGGCGCTGACCGGCGTGACCAGCGTCGAGGATCTGGAACGAGCGCGGGCGGCCGGCGCCGACGCGTGTCTGCCCAAACCCTTCGATATCACCGAGTTCCTGGCGATCCTGGTCGAGGTCAGCGCGGCGCGCTCGACGTCAGCCGACGGCTGATCGCCCCGAGGATCTCGTTGACCACCCACGGTTTGCCGAAGACTTCGACGTCAGCCAAAGCCGGCGGCGCGGTGCGGGGGCCGGCCGTCACGACGAGGGTTGGTGGGAGATATCCGTTCGTATGCGCGGCAAGTTCCTGCACGAACTCCCAACCGTTGCCGTCGGGCAGGCCGATGTCGATCAGCAGCAGGTCGGCCGGGCTCTTCGCGAGCAGCGACCGCGCTTCCGCGCATGTGGCCGCCAGGTCGAGCGTTACCGTCGGCCACCGAGACAGGGCCGACGAGAGCAGCAGCCGGCTCGCTGGATCGTCCTCAAGGTAGAGGACGCGCCCCCGAGGTTCGTGATCCGAGACCGCATCTCGGGTTTGTGCTGGGTTGGCGTGCTTCGGCGCACATGCGGCCAGTTCCACCCGGAAGGTGCTGCCGACGCCGAGTTCGCTTGCAACCGTGAGGTGCCCGCCCATCGCCGCGGTCAGCCGCTGCGAAAGGGCCAGGCCAAGTCCCGATCCCTCAGCGCCTGTCTCGCTCGCGCGGTGGAAGGGCAGGAAAAGCTGTTCGAGCTGCTCTGGATCAATGCCGGGCCCGGTGTCTGTCACCACGATCGCGCCGCGCTCGAGTCCGATCGTCACCCGTCCGCCCGCGGGGGTGAATTTGATGCCGTTGCCGATCAGGTTCAGCAGAACCTGGCGCAGCCGTTGGGGATCCGCCTCGACCCATTCCTCCGGTACGTCGTCGGGACCGCTCAGCTTGACAGATCGTTCGTCGGCCAGCCCGGCGACGATCTCCAATGCCTCGCGCACGGCGTGCGATAGTGCGACGGGTTCTGGCGTAAGCCGCAGCTGACCGCTCTCCGCGCCGGTCAGGTCTATCAGGTCGTTGATCAGCCTCAGGAGATGCCGCCCAGCGCTCAGGATGTGGCCCACGCCATCTCGCTCCTGCTGCTTGGTCAACCTGTTCGCGTCGAGGAGCTGCGCGAACCCGATGACGGCGTTGAGTGGTGTCCGCAGCTCGTGGCTGACCAAGGCGAGCAGCTCGCTCTTCGCGTGGTTGGCGGCCTCGGCAATCGCGCGGTCCTGGTATGCCTGGGCCACCCGTCGGCGCTCGGTCAGGTCGAACAATTCCACGCAGAAGTGTCGCGGATCGCCGTCGCGGCCGCGGATGAGCGATCCGCTCAGCGCTGCCCACAGCGGCTCCTCCTGCCCGGCAACCCAAACCCGCACTTCCGCGGAGGGCAGCCGGTCGCCGAGCACACCGGGCCCTGACTGCCGATCCGACATGGCCGACATCGCCGCCGCGACCGCCCGCGCGTCGCCGGGATCCACCACGTCGGCCAGCCGCAGACCGGTGACTGCCCGGCCGGCCATGGCCGAGAACGCCGCATTCGCCTGCTGAATGTGACCGTCCAGGTTGACCAGCGCGATCCCCAGTCCGGTCGTTTCGAAGGTACTGCGGAATCGTGCCTCACTCTCGAGCAGGTGTTCGTGCAGCTCGGCGGTACCGATCGCGATCGCGGCCACGTGGGTCAGGCGCTGGACGAGTTCCGTCGCCGCTGCGTCGGGCACCCAGCTGACCGCGTGATACACCGCGAACGTACCGAGGACGATCCCCCGATCGACGTCGAGAATCGGTGTCGACCAGCAGGACCTGAGCCCATGAGGTAACGCGATGGCACGGTAGTCGATCCACCGCTCGTCGGTACCGATGTCGGCCGCGATGACTTCACTGCGAGTGAAAGCGGCCGTGCCACACGAGCCGGCGAAGGGGCCGACGCGCACTCCGTCGATCGCCGAGCGGTACGGTGCCGGAAGACGCTCACCTGCACCGTGATGCAATGTGCCGGCCGACTGGTCGAGCAGCAGGATCGAGCAGGTGCTCCCCGGCAGGTGCTGTTCCATCGCCGTGATCAGTGCCTGAAGGCTTTGTTCGAGCGGATCGCGACGTGCGATGCCTTCGAGAATTCGGGCGACCGCCCAGTCACCGTCCGAAGACGGCGAGGCGATCGGGGCCCGCTGCCCCCGGGAGTGTGGCGTAGCGTCAGGTAGCTGCAGCCGCACCACGGCCCCCGGCGCGCACGCGCGGGACTCGACCGTCAGGGTGCCACCATGATCAGCGGCGAACTCCGCGGCCTCGGTCAGTCCGAGTCCATCGCCAGGAGTTGCCCAGCCCGTGGTGAACGGCCGCAGCGCTCTGCCCTCGTCCCAATCGCCCGGCAGTCCCTGACCGTTGTCGGTCACCGTGAGCTCCACCGTGTTCCGAGCGAGCGAGCCACGGCGTATCCGTACTTCGATGGAT
The DNA here is from genome assembly GCF_026802195.1 of Amycolatopsis cynarae. NCBI lineage: Bacteria > Bacillati > Actinomycetota > Actinomycetes > Pseudonocardiales > Pseudonocardiaceae > Amycolatopsis > Amycolatopsis cynarae. Next base: position 1,669,936 of record NZ_CP113836.1, read on the forward strand.
GTCGACCCGGCCCGTCGCGCGTTGTCCAGCACACTCGTGATCGCCCGCGCGAACCGGACCCGGTCCACCAGCACTCGGATGGACCGGCAACCGACGGCATCGACCGTGGGCACCACCTCGCCTGGGCGCGAATTCCGGCACAACGAGCGGACTGCCGTGACCATGTCCAACTGCACCAATGGTGAACGACCGGATCGGGCCGCTCGCCCGGCACGCCATGCGAGTTCGGCACCCTGTTCCGCCAGTGTCTGCAGTTGCAAAGACTTCGTGGGCACTTCGGCAGCGAGAAGCTGGGCAGCCATCGAGACCGCGGAAGCGTTGCCTGCGATCTCATGGGCCGCCCGTCGCGTCTCACCGCGCTGGACGGCCGCCCTGGCGGCCATCACTCTGGCAGCCGCGCACGCGGCCGCCAGATCGTCCGGTGCGGGCCTTTCCCCGTCGGCGCAAGCCAGGACGACATCGGCTCCGGCCAGTTGCGCCGCGATAATTTCGCCTGGTGAACTCGACCGGACCAGCGCAACAATGGGAAGATCCGGCGACGACTGCCGCAACGACGGGACCTCGCCGACGCGGACCACTCGGACTTCCTCCGGGGCGAACCCGGTGGCGACGTCGGACCGGAGGATCTCGTGCATGACATGTCACCTCGTCGTAACCTGCGCAGCGAGCCGGCGGCGCGGCGGATACCCCCGGCCGTAGCTCAGGCAACCTTAACATCGCGAGCGGCGCCGACCGTGCTGCTCGTGGACGACCATCCGGTTTTCGCTGAGCTGCTCGGGGAAGCCTTGACAGCTAGCGGGATGGACGTCATTGGGTGCTGCGGGACTCTCGCCGAGGCGCTCGACTCCGTCGCCGCCACCTCGCCCGACGTCGTTGTCCTCGACCACCACCTGCCGGCTGGGAGCGGGGCCGGCGGGATTGCGGCCGTCCGGCGACGCGCGCCGCGGACCCGTGTGCTGATGCTGACCGCCGCCGACCAACGCAGCGTGCTGCAAGAGGCAATGGACGCCGGCTGTGACGGTTTCGTCACGAAGCGACAGAACGTGGCCGCTGTCATCGCGGCGGTCGGGGCGGTCTTAAGGGGCGAGACACCGATCTCGCCCGACGTGGCCGGCGGTCTGATCGGTCGGCGGACCCCGTCGGTCGGGAGCGATCTGACCCACCGCGAGGTCGAGGTTCTCGACCTGATCAGTGCCGGCCTGTCCAACCAGAGCATTGCCAACGAGTTGCACCTCAGTGTCAACACGGTACGCAACCATGTGCAACGCGTGCTCACCAAACTCGACGCCCACTCAAAGCTCGAAGCGGTAGCGATCGCTTCCCGCAACAATCTGCTGAATCCCGGCGGCAGATGCAGCGGCAGACCGGACTGACCGCCGTGGCCGGAGGTGTCGAGTCCTGATGGCACGCAGGTATGGGCCCGTCGGTGCTGACCCGCTACACCGCCGCGGACGGCGCTTGGACGGCTACCGAGTTCGACCGGTTCGGCAAGCCCGCGAAGGTCACTGATTCTCTCGGCAGCACCCAGACCTTCACCTACGACCGCTCGGCCGAACCACGCGGCCTACTGACGTCGATGACGGACAGCGTCGCCGGGACCATCACCGCCAGTTACGGTCCTGATGGCCAGATTACCGAGCAGGGTCTGCCGGGGCGGGGTGAAGGTGACCAACACGCTCGACGCCGCCGGTACACCGGTTTCCCGCACCTACAGCCGTACCTCCGACGGGGCACTGGTCGCCGCGTCGTCGATGATCGAGACATTGGTGTCCATCCCGCCGGACCTTCATCCGGAGCGTTAGAGGTCCTAACAGAAATCTTGGTGGTAGTGTTGATCTCGCCGAAAGGAAATTGCTCAGGTTGAGAAGGAGTTTCAGGACCCTGCATTCCGCGCCAAGGCTTTGGTGCAGGCGCAGGAGGGGCATGAATACTTCGAGCAGAGTCATTCCTGCCATTCCGCGGAATCTCGTAAACACTCTCAGTGGAGGGAGTTCGTAAACTTTGTGTGGTTCGCCGCCGGGGAGGTCGTTTCTCTGGCGGCGAACTGCTACTGTTAGCCGTATCTGAGAGGGATTGCTGATGGGCGACGTGGAAAAGGTCTTTGAATTTGCCGGCACGGGCCGCCTGGGGTCGCTCACTGTGGGTGCGTCAGTGTGTGAGGTTCTGGGGATAATGGGCACACCGGACGGCGTCACTGGGGAGCTTCCTGCGATCTGTGCCTATGGTGATCTGCAGTTGGGATTTTCTGGGGATGGGATTCTTTGGCATCTCGCCGTGGAGCCGTCTGGTTTGGCGATGGTGTTGCCATCGCCGATCGGATCGGGTGATGAAGCGACTACACCGAGCATGTCGGAATTCATGAGCCACCTCCGTCGGAAAGTCGAGAGGGTGGTGCGGTGCGAACCATTTGTTGCTGGTGAGTACTGGTGGCTAATCTCCGGGTCTGGAGTTCTCCTAAGTTTTGACGATCAGGGATTTCTGGTGGCGGCTCATCGTTCTGATCCATCTCTCGTTGATTGATATCTCAAAGTCTCCAGTCCTGGATCCTTGCAAGATTTGTCTTGTGACTCCAGGAATGGAAGGAAGGATCTCCTCGGCAGCCCGGGAAACATCCACATGTTCGTGATCGGGATCCTCCGGCACGCCGGTATCATCGGTACCTACAACCTCACCACCGATCAGATCCACACGCATTATGTCCTAACAGGCATCTCGCCGATACTGGTCCACAACTGCGGCGAAGATTGGACTACATTGACGTGATCTCACCAAGATCGTGTTGGGTGGTCGGCGTTGTGCAAGCCGGTGTGGTGGTTTGGCTGATCCTGTAATGAGGGGGCGTGGAGTCCCTGGTAGAAGACGTCTCGCCAAAGAAGATCTTCACCGAAGGATTCCACGTGATTGCCTATCGAGCCATGCTCGACGTGCCGCGGGAACTGGCCCTGTATGTGAGTCGGCTGCTGCGGGCCGAGCGGCGTCGGCGTGGTACCCGCAGGGGGGTCGCGGGTGTTGACCTGCTTCCGGCAAGCGGTGCTGGCCCTGCGCTGGTTCCGCCAGAACCCTGTGATGGTCCGGCGGGATGGGCACTGTGAGTGATGGGCTCTGACGCCGTCAGGGTCCAATGGCCCTCGTGCCGGCGACCGACGCGGTGGAGTATGCGCCTTGACAGAACGCCGTGGGCGTCGCAAAGGAGGCTTGCGATGAAGCGGGTGGTTGTTGACCATTTCGGGGGGCCCGAGGTGCTGAAGGTGGTTGAGGAGAAGGTTCCTCGACCGGCGCCGGGTGAGGTGCTCGTGAAGGTTCTGGCAGCGGGGGTGTCGTTCACCGATTCGCAGTTGCGCGCTGGGACGTACCTCCCTGGCGCCCCGAAGCCGCCGTTCACGCCGGGGTACGAGCTTGTCGGCGTCGTCGAAGAGGTCGGGCCGGGTTGCTCGAGGGCGCGGGTGGGTGACCGTGTCGGCGCGCTGACCGTCTGGGGCGCGGACGCGGAGCGCGTCTGTGTGCCGGAGTCCGGCGCCGTGGACGTTCCCGAGGACCTCGATCCGGGGGAGGTCCTGAGTTTGCTGTTCCCGTACATGACCTCCTACCAAGTGCTCCATCGCACGGCCAAGGTGAAGTCCGGGGAGAGGGTCCTGGTGCACGGCGCGGCGGGCAGGGTCGGCGTTGCGGCTCTCGAGTTGGGAAGGGAGGCTGGGCTCCGCCTCTACGGGACCGCAGCCGCTCGCGACCGAGCCAAGGTCGAGGCGCTCGGCGCGGTGGCGATCGACTATCAGAACGAGGACTTCCTGGCGCGCGTTCGTCAGGAGGCCGGCGGCGTGGACGTTGTCGTCGACAGCCTGGGTGGGCCGATCTCCCGGCGCTCGTTCCGGGCGCTGCGGCCGGGCGGAAGGCTGGTGGTGTTCGGCCGCTACAGCACGATCAAGGAAGGGCACAAGGACTGGCAGGCGGTATTCAAGTGGTACGTCGCGATCGCGACCGTCTGGCTGTGGGACAAGGTGTCGCCTCGCCGGCACGTGTACGCCTACCACGTCCAGAAGTACCGCGACAAGGCGACGAGGCGAGACGGAGCAGTCGGCGGGGAGCCGATGAACGCGGAGCACTTCCGGGAGGACTTCGCGGTGCTGGTCGAGCTGCTTCGTGCCGACAAGATCCACCCGGTGGTGGCCAAGCGCCTGCCGCTCACTGAAGCGCGTCACGCGCACGAGATGCTCGAGAGCTCAGCGGAGAAGGGAAAGATCGTCCTCGTCCCGTAAGCGACGAGGACGCGTATCGGAGGGACGCGTATCGATGGCACGCGACGTGCGTTCTGGTCCCGCGACAGCCGCCGTGTCCGATGGGCCTCCGCAAAGACCGCGGGCGCGCTACCTGCCCATCGCCGAGCACGGCCTGATCGGCGACCTGCACACCGTCGCGCTCGTCGGCACCGACGGGACGATCGACTGGTACTGCTGCCCGCGCTTCGACGCACCGAGCGTCTTCGCCGCAATCCTCGACGCCGAGCGTGGGGGTGTCTTCCGGATCTCGCCCGGCTACGAAGGCTGGAGCTCCAAGCAGCTCTACCTCCCCGACACCAACATCCTCATCACCCGGTTCTTGATGCCCCACGGGGTAGGCGAGGTGCAGGACTTCATGCCCCCGCCAAGCACCGTCGAGTCCGCGCACCGCCACCGGATAATCCGGCGGGTGCTTGCCGTGCGCGGAGAAATGCGATTCGTGGTGGACGTCGCGCCCCGCTTCGACTACGCGCGCGCCCGTCACGAGGTCGCGCTCACCCCGCACGGCGCGCACTTCGGCACGTCCGAGCTGGAACTCAGCCTCTCGACGCGCTGCCCTATCGAGATCGTCGACGGTGACGTACGCGCGTGCGTCACCCTCCGGGCCGGTGAGACCGCCGCCTTCGTGCTCGAACGCATCGAGCCCGGCCAGCTGCCGGTGCCCTACTCCGATGCCGACATTGCGGCCGCGTTCGACTTCACCGCGCAATTCTGGCGGCGCTGGCTGCGCCGCTCACGCTACGGTGGGCGCTGGCGCGAGATGGTGCATCGCTCGGCGCTCACACTCAAGCTGCTCACGTACGCGCCCACCGGCGCGATTGTCGCCGCGCCCACCACCAGTCTGCCCGAGGTGCTCGGCGGCGGACGCAACTGGGACTACCGCTACACATGGATGCGCGACTCCGCCTTCACGCTCTACGCGCTGCTCAGGCTCGGGTTTACCGAGGAGGCCGGCGCGTTCATGAACTGGCTCGAGGGGCGCGTCCGCGACGCGGCCGCCCGCGAGTCCGGACCGCTGCAGATCATGTACAGCATCGACGGGCGCGAGGACCTGCCCGAGGAGGAGCTCTCACACCTCGAGGGCTATATGGGCTCGGCGCCGGTGCGGATCGGCAACGGGGCGGCAACCCAACTGCAGCTCGACATCTACGGCGAGCTGGTGGACTCCCTTTACTTGTGCAACAAGTACGGCCTGCCCATCTACCACGACGGCTGGATCGAGATCACCCGAACCCTCGAATGGCTCATGGGCCACTGGGACCAACCCGACGAGGGGATCTGGGAGACGCGCGGTGGACGGCACGACTACACCTACTCCCGACTGATGAGCTGGGTCGCGGTCGAGCGCGCCATCCGGATCGCCCGCCAACGGGGCCTGCCCGGCGACATCCCCCGCTGGAGTGCGGTCCGCGATCGCATCTACCACCAGATCATGGAGCACGGCTGGCATCCCTCCGCCCGGGCCTTCGTCCAGCACTACGACACCGACGTGCTCGACGCCTCCGTGTTGCTCATGCCCCTGTGCAAGTTCGTCGCACCCACCGACCCGCGCTGGATTTCCACACTCGACGCCATCACCTCCGAATTGGTCTCCGACAGCCTTGTCTACCGATACAACGTCGACGCGTCGCCCGACGGGCTCGCCGGCAGAGAGGCGACCTTCTCGATGTGCTCCTTCTGGTGGGTCGAGGCGCTCGCCCGCGCCGGGCGGCTCGACGAGGCGCGGCTGGCCTTCGAGAAGATGCTCGGCTACGCGAACCACGTCGGGCTGTATTCAGAGGAGATCGGGCCGGCCGGCGAGCAGCTCGGCAACTTCCCCCAAGCCTTCACGCACCTGGCGCTGATCAGTGCCGCCTACAACCTCGACCGTCAACTCGGGTGAGCGCCACCGAATGTCGGACTGCACGAGCGACCTGCAAGAGATTGTGAAAGCGCGTCGGCGACCAGGCGACGATGCAGTGATGCGCCCGGAGCAGAAGAGGATGCTCGTGTCGCTCTCCGCCATGCGCTGCGCCACTCGACGTGCCTGGTCTGGGGAGCGGCGGCCGAGCCCGCACGCCGCGCTCACCCCGTCCACCTGGCCGCCGAGCGCACAGCATCACCGTCGGCGGGCGCAGCTACCCCATCGTCGGAACCGCGATCAGCGCCGCCACCGGGGTGTATCCGTGGGGCGATCCGGCGCAGGCCGGGCCGTCCGATCCCGGGGGCATGGTCTGGCTCACCACCGCCGGCGCTCACGCGGCCGCGGGTGACGCTCCCAGCGTCTCCCTGATCTACCTCAAACTGTCCGACCCCGATGCGACCGAAGGCTTCGGCAAGTCCGCCGCCATACGGGCCATCGATCCCGACGGCCGGCTCGACTACCACTACTGGCAGGACGTCCTCCGGACGGACAAGGCCATCATCGAGTTCACCCGGCCCACTCTGGTCGTCGGCGGGTAGCTGCTCGCCGTCGCCGCGATCGTCACCCTCACCGCGCTCGCCGGCGAACGCGCCGGCCGCGACAACCGGCGTGCCGCACTGCTCAAGGCCGTCGGCGCCGGACCCGTCACGGCCGTCCTGCTGGCGCAGTACCTGCTGCTGACCGTCCTTGCCACCACGCTCGGGCTGGCCGCCGTGACGGCGCATCTGCCGACGTCGCTCCTGCTCGGTCTCCGGCTGCTGGCCCGCCGCCCAGGCCGTGCCGCCCTGGCGTCCGCGGGCACGGCCGCCACCACTGTCATGGTCACCGCGGTGCTCACCTGGCACGCTGGCCGTCGCCGCGCTGACCGTCTTGCCCGCGTGGCTTCACACCCGCGGCCCCGCCGGACATGCCCTCAACGCCGAACCCGCCTGACGACCCTTCGCCACCGACGACACTGTGCCCAGATGTGGAGCATGGCCGGGAAGAGGCACTCGCGTGAGTTGCGTGAGCGTGCGGTTGGGCTGGTGTTCGAGCAGGTGAGCACTAATCGTCGCAGTGGGAGGCGACCTGGTCCGCCCGGCCGGAAACGCGGCCGGGGATTCTGTGCGGCCATTCGAACGGCCATCGCGGCACGTGGATACCGGCTCCCGGTGCGGCGGACGGTTTGGCGGAGAGAGCCGAATCGGCGACCGGTCGCCCGCCGGGGCCCGCTAATGGGGCGTTGATCAGCGGTTTTGCGCTTAAAGGACCCCCTGTTCCAGGGGGGTTTTCGGCCCGTGTAATCTTCTCTTCGTCGCCAGGGAGACCGGGCCGGCGGGCCGAAAGCCCAAAGGAGCGGGGTACCAGGCTGCCGGGTTGGACACCCCCCGGTTGAATCGCAGGATTCGACTCGGGGTAGAGTCTGGCCTGGCAACAAGAGCAGAAGCAACTGCGGTTGCGTGTTGTTTGAGAACTCAACAGTGTGCTAATGAACTAAGCCAGTAGAGCTTTGTATATTTGAACCCTTTGGGTTCCTTTGAGATTGACTGTTTGAGTCGATCGGATTTTCTGACATTGTTGGAGAGTTTGATCCTGGCTCAGGACGAACGCTGGCGGCGTGCTTAACACATGCAAGTCGAACGCTGAAGCCACTTCGGTGGTGGATGAGTGGCGAACGGGTGAGTAACACGTGGGTAATCTGTCCTGCACTCTGGGATAAGCCCTGGAAACGGGGTCTAATACCGGATACGACTTCGCACCGCATGGTGTGGGGTGGAAAGTTCCGGCGGTGCAGGGTGAGCCCGCGGCCTATCAGCTTGTTGGTGGGGTGATGGCCTACCAAGGCGACGACGGGTAGCCGGCCTGAGAGGGTGACCGGCCACACTGGGACTGAGACACGGCCCAGACTCCTACGGGAGGCAGCAGTGGGGAATATTGCACAATGGGCGAAAGCCTGATGCAGCGACGCCGCGTGAGGGATGACGGCCTTCGGGTTGTAAACCTCTTTCGCCAGGGACGAAGCGCAAGTGACGGTACCTGGAGAAGAAGCACCGGCTAACTACGTGCCAGCAGCCGCGGTAATACGTAGGGTGCGAGCGTTGTCCGGAATTATTGGGCGTAAAGAGCTCGTAGGCGGTTTGTTGCGTCGGCCGTGAAAACTGGAGGCTTAACCTTCAGCTTGCGGTCGATACGGGCAGACTTGAGTTCGGTAGGGGAGACTGGAATTCCTGGTGTAGCGGTGAAATGCGCAGATATCAGGAGGAACACCGGTGGCGAAGGCGGGTCTCTGGGCCGATACTGACGCTGAGGAGCGAAAGCGTGGGGAGCGAACAGGATTAGATACCCTGGTAGTCCACGCTGTAAACGTTGGGCGCTAGGTGTGGGCGACATCCACGTTGTCCGTGCCGTAGCTAACGCATTAAGCGCCCCGCCTGGGGAGTACGGCCGCAAGGCTAAAACTCAAAGGAATTGACGGGGGCCCGCACAAGCGGCGGAGCATGTGGATTAATTCGATGCAACGCGAAGAACCTTACCTGGGCTTGACATGCATCAGACAGCCGTAGAGATACGGTTTCCCTTGTGGTTGGTGTACAGGTGGTGCATGGCTGTCGTCAGCTCGTGTCGTGAGATGTTGGGTTAAGTCCCGCAACGAGCGCAACCCTTGTCCTGTGTTGCCAGCGCGTAATGGCGGGGACTCGCGGGAGACTGCCGGGGTCAACTCGGAGGAAGGTGGGGATGACGTCAAGTCATCATGCCCCTTATGTCCAGGGCTTCACACATGCTACAATGGCTGGTACAGAGGGCTGCGATACCGCGAGGTGGAGCGAATCCCTTAAAGCCAGTCTCAGTTCGGATCGCAGTCTGCAACTCGACTGCGTGAAGTCGGAGTCGCTAGTAATCGCAGATCAGCAACGCTGCGGTGAATACGTTCCCGGGCCTTGTACACACCGCCCGTCACGTCATGAAAGTCGGTAACACCCGAAGCCCACGGCCCAACCCGTAAGGGAGGGAGTGGTCGAAGGTGGGACTGGCGATTGGGACGAAGTCGTAACAAGGTAGCCGTACCGGAAGGTGCGGCTGGATCACCTCCTTTCTAAGGAGCACAACACATCCATCCGATCCGCTTTTGGTGGTGAGTGGTGGAGTGGCCAGGCCTAGTGTCCGAATGTGGCACTGTCTGGGCGCTCAAGGAATTGTGGAACTACTGGTTTATGCCGGCGGCAGGGTTTGCTGTCCCGCGTGAGTACTGTTTCTGCCTGTTGGTGGGGGCGTGGAAAGTGTGTGGATGGGGTTCTGTTGTTTGGTGTTTGTTGGTGCACTGTTGGGTCCTGAGGCAACACGCCTGGGCCGGTTTTGCCGGTGGGTGGTTGTTTCTGGTGTGGTGTTTGAGAACTGTAGAGTGGATGCGAGCATCTTTGTGGTCAAGTTGTTATGGGCACATGGTGGATGTCTTGGCATCAGGAGCCGATGAAGGACGTGGGAGGCTGCGATAAGCCTCGGGGAGCTGCCAACCGAGCTGTGATCCGAGGGTGTCCGAATGGGGAAACCCAGCACCTGTTATGAGGTGTTACCTGCTGGTGAATATATAGCCGGTATGGAGGGAACGCGGGGAAGTGAAACATCTCAGTACCCGTAGGAAGAGAAAACAAGTGTGATTCCGTGAGTAGTGGCGAGCGAAAGCGGAGGAGGCTAAACCGTATGCATGTGATACCTGTCAGGGGTTGTGTGTGCGGGGTTGTGGGACCTGTCTTCCCAGATCTGACAGTCTGGGCGTGATGCTGCGCGGCTAGTGGAACAGCCTGGGATGGTTGACCGGAGTGGGTGAGAGTCCCGTACGCGAAAGTCGTGTTGGTGTTGTGTGATGGTGTTCCCGAGTAGCAGCGAGCTCGTGGAATTTGCTGTGAATCTGCCGGGACCACCCGGTAAGCCTAAATACTTCCTGGTGACCGATAGCGGACTAGTACCGTGAGGGAAAGATGAAAAGTACCCCGGGAGGGGAGTGAAAGAGTACCTGAAACCGTGTGCCTACAAGCCGTCAGAGCCTTTGGGTGATGGCGTGCCTTTTGAAGAATGAGCCTGCGAGTTAGTGCTGCGTGGCGAGGTTAACCCGTGTGGGGTAGCCGTAGCGAAAGCGAGTCTGAATAGGGCGTTTGAGTCGCGTGGTCTAGACCCGAAGCGGAGTGATCTACCCATGGCCAGGGTGAAGCGCCGGTAAGACGGTGTGGAGGCCCGAACCCACCAGGGTTGAAAACCTGGGGGATGAGTTGTGGGTAGGGGTGAAAGGCCAATCAAACTCCGTGATAGCTGGTTCTCCCCGAAATGCATTTAGGTGCAGCGTCGTGTGTTTCTCTCTGGGGGTAGAGCTACTGGATGGCCTAGGGGCCTTACCGGGTTACCGAAGTCAACCAAACTCCGAATACCAGAGAGTGAGAGCGCGGCAGTGAGACGGCGGGGGATAAGCTTCGTCGTCGAGAGGGAAACAGCCCAGAACACCGGCTAAGGCCCCGAAGTGTGTGCTCAGTGGGAAAGGATGTGGGATTGCCCAGACAACCAGGAGGTTGGCTTAGAAGCAGCCACCCTTGAAAGAGTGCGTAATAGCTCACTGGTCAAGTGGTCCTGCGCCGACAATGTAGCGGGGCTTAAGCACACCGCCGAAGCCGTGTCATTGACACAATAGATCCGCGCAGCTCTTTGTGGGTTGTGTGTAGTCGTGTTGATGGGTAGGGGAGCGTCCTGCATCCAGTGAAGCCGTGACGTAAGTTAGCGGTGGAGGGTGTGGGAGTGAGAATGCAGGCATGAGTAGCGAATGCAGAGTGAGAACCTCTGCCGCCGGATGACCAAGGGTTCCTGGGTCAAGTTAATCTGCCCAGGGTGAGTCGGGACCTAAGGCGAGGCCGACAGGCGTAGTCGATGGACAACGGGTTGATATTCCCGTACCCGCGTGTGTTCGCCCATAGCGAGGCGCCGGATACTAACCACCCGAGCTGGCTGCTGATCTTCGGATTGGTGGTTGGTGAGCGTGGGGCCTGATGGTGTAGTAGTTAAGCGATGGGGTGACGCAGGAAGGTAGCTCCGCCAGTGAGTGGTTGTACTGGTGTAAGCGTGTAGGCCGGAACGTAGGTAAATCCGTGTTCCATATGGGCTGAGACGTGATGCGTAGCCGTTGAGGTGAAGTAGAGTGATCCTATGCTGCCGAGAAAAGCCTCTAGCGAGAACATGTGTGGCCCGTACCCCAAACCGACACAGGTGGTCAGGTAGAGAATACTAAGGCGATCGGGTGAACTGTGGTTAAGGAACTCGGCAAAATGCCCCCGTAACTTCGGGAGAAGGGGGGCCAAAGCACTTGAAGCCCTTCGCGGGCTAGGGTGAGTTGGCCGCAGAGACCAGCGGAAAGCGACTGTTTACTAAAAACACAGGTCCATGCGAAGTCGTAAGACGATGTATATGGACTGACGCCTGCCCGGTGCTGGAACGTTAAGAGGACCGGTTAGCCTTTCGGGGCGAAGCTGAGAATTTAAGCGCCAGTAAACGGCGGTGGTAACTATAACCATCCTAAGGTAGCGAAATTCCTTGTCGGGTAAGTTCCGACCTGCACGAATGGCGTAACGACTTTCCGGCTGTCTCAACCACAGGCCCGGCGAAATTGCATTACGAGTAAAGATGCTCGTTACGCGCGGCAGGACGGAAAGACCCCGGGACCTTTACTATAGCTTGGTATTGGTTTTCGGTTCGGTTTGTGTAGGATAGGTGGGAGACTGTGAAGCGGGGACGCTAGTTCTCGTGGAGTCGTTGTTGAAATACCACTCTGATCGGATTGGGAATCTGAACCTCGGACCGTGATCCGGTTCAGGGACAGTGCCTGGTGGGTAGTTTAACTGGGGCGGTTGCCTCCTAAAGAGTAACGGAGGCGCCCAAAGGTTCCCTCAGCCTGGTTGGCAATCAGGTGTTGAGTGTAAGTGCACAAGGGAGCTTGACTGTGAGACTGACAGGTCGAGCAGGGACGAAAGTCGGGACTAGTGATCCGGCACCTCCTGGTGGAAGGGGTGTCGCTCAACGGATAAAAGGTACCCCGGGGATAACAGGCTGATCTTGCCCAAGAGTCCATATCGACGGCATGGTTTGGCACCTCGATGTCGGCTCGTCGCATCCTGGGGCCGGAGTAGGTCCCAAGGGTTGGGCTGTTCGCCCATTAAAGCGGCACGCGAGCTGGGTTTAGAACGTCGTGAGACAGTTCGGTCCCTATCCGCCGCGCGCGTAGGAGACTTGAGGAAGGCTGTCCCTAGTACGAGAGGACCGGGACGGACGAACCTCTGGTATGCCAGTTGTCACGCCAGTGGCATGGCTGGTTGGCTACGTTCGGAAGGGATAACCGCTGAAGGCATCTAAGCGGGAAGCCTGTTCCAAGATGAGGTCTCCCACCCCTTTGTGGGTTAAGGCCCCCTAGAGACGATGGGGTTGATAGGCCAGAAATGGACGCACAGTAATGTGTTTTCGAGTTGACTGGTACTAATAGGCCGAGGACTTGTCTACAAAGGTGCTACGCATCCACTCTATGGTTCTGAAACACCACGCGACCCTGTTTATTGGATAGTGGTTGTGTGTGATCATAATGTTTCGGTGGTCATGGCGGTGGGGAAACGCCCGGTTCCATTCCGAACCCGGAAGCTAAGCCCACCAGCGCCGATGGTACTGCACTCGAAGGGGTGTGGGAGAGTAGGACACCGCCGAACACTCTTTATGGCCCTCGGGGCCCTGGTTGAGAACCCTGTGAAGGGGTTTTCCCAGGGCCTCGAGGCTTTTTTCATGCCCGGAACCGGGTGGGCACTTCGACCTCGTGTGGACGGAGGATCGCCGCCGTCCGGTCACATCAGCTGGTGCGTCGCCAATGTCATCGGGTTCATGTAGTCGCGGAAGCACGACACCTGTCCGTCGCGCCGCGTGATGAACCAGACGCAGCTGATCTCAACCGGTGTGCCGTCGGCGGTCCGGTGGTGGCCGTCGCCTTCGATGATGACCTCGTCGCCGACTTCGCGTACTCGGACGTTGTCGAAGGATCCGAAGCGCAGGCGCCCGGTGTCGGCGTCGAAGACCTCACGCAGGCGGGCGGCGATCGCGTCCCGCCCCTCGATCCGGCGTTCAGCCTCCCTGGCCGAGAAGGGGAATTCGTGCACGGCATCGGGGGCGTAGATGCGCGCCCAGCCGTCGACGTCGCCGGCGGCGAGGCAGCCGAACGCCTCGGCCAGCCAGCCGGGAACAACGGACACAGGTGCCATGGCATCCTCCAGTAGAATTTCGGACCGTGAGTCCAGAACACGCTAACAGGTTTTCGGACCAAGGGTCCGAAAGTCGCGTCCGGCGCGGCCGTCCCCCCGTCCCCTTGGCGCGCGTCCTGACCGCCGCCGAGGCGCTCTTCGCCGATACCGACACCCCGGGCTCGGTCACGATGGACGCCATCGCCACCGCGGCCGGCATCGGCAAGGGCACCCTGTTCCGGGCTTTCGGCAGCCGTGACGGCCTGCTCGACGCGCTGTCGGACGCGAAGTTCACGCCGGTGCGCCAGGCCGCGGAGGGACGGCAGCCGCCGCTGGGATCCGACGCGCCGACACGGGAGCGGATCATCGCGTTCCTCGACGCGGTGCTCACCTTCAAGCTGAACAACCGTCATCTCATCCGTGCACGAGAAGTCACCTCCACCGGAGCACTGCGAACCGAGCGTTACCTGTGGATGCAGGACACGCTGCGGACCCTGATCGCCGACGCCATGCCCGCGGCGACCGGCGGCGACGCCGGATACACCGCCCACGCCCTGCTCGCCGCGATCCACATCGACCTTGTCGAGGAATTGCTCGCCAGCGGACGTACACCCGAACAGATCCGCCACTCTCAGGCGGCCTTCGCACGAGCGGTTATCACCGTCACGCCGAGATGACGCACCCGGCCGCCCGGCTCGTCGGCGCCGCTGAGAATGCCCTTGGATGCACCTGCCGTCCGAAGGTCACCACATGCGCCGGGTTCTTCCGCGGCTTCCACCGCCTCATCTCAGCCGGTCAACGGTTGTGATCGGATTGTCGGGCAGGTCGACCACGAGCCAGCGGGTCGAGGGCGACTGCCCGTCGAAGCTCACCTGCCTGTACTTGCGGGTGCGGCTTCTTCCGCCGTCGCGGCCGGCGAGGTAGTCGGCGCGGAACACGGCCTGATCGCCGTGGGCGTAGCGAGTTGTTCGGCGGCGGCCAGGATGCCGCGGGCGTGGAGTTCGAACAGGCGGATGAGGTCGACGCTTTCGCCGCCGATTTCCTTGGCGATGAACAGGCCGTCGGCGGCGGCAATGGCGTAGGTGGTGAGGAGCTGGACGGCGTCCTCGTCGAGGTCGCCGTCCAGCTCCCGGACAATGCCCGCGACGTACCGGTGGGTCGTTTCGCGGGCCTGGAGGAACATGGTGCGGGCGCTGGGTTCCTGGGGGCGGTGTTCGAGGGCGAGCATGAGCCCGAGCCGGAGGAAGTCCGGTGCTTCGAGCAGGGCCTTCGCCACCGAGAAGGCCAGGGTCCTGACGCGCTGCCGGGCCGGGTCGCGGCCGGTGTCCGAGAGCGACACCGCGTCGAGCCAGGTGGTGAAGCTGCGTTCGATGACCGCGGCGATCAGCTCGTCCTTGTCCTTGAAGTGCCAGTAGATGGAGCTGGCGGGCAGTCCGCACTTGGCGCTGACGAGGGCGATGCTGGTGCCGTCGTAGCCGCGTTCACCGGCCACCTCGACGGCGGCGTCGAGAATCCTGCGGCGGGACTCCTCTCCGTTGGCGCGTTTGCGCCGGGTGGCTCGCGGGTCGGTCATGGTTCCACTGTAGTGATTGCTACAGCTCAGTCGTCGGGGATGCCGTCCTCGGCCAGGGCGGGCACGGTGTCCTCCCGTTCTCGCAGGGAGCGGGCAGCCCGCGCGAACTGGGTGAGTTTGTCGAGGATGGTCTGCCCGACGGGTGTGTGGCCCCAGATGCTGATGCCCTGGTGGGTGGTGGGTTTCCAGGTGGTTTCGTCGACGACGATGGGGTTCCAGCCGACTTCGAATTCGAAGCCGGAGGGGGTGCGGGCGTAGTAGGACAGTTCCCTGTCGTTGGTGTGCTGCCCGACGGACAGGGCCATGCCGAACCCGAGTTCTTGCACCCGCTGGTAGGACTGGGTCAGGTCGTCGAGTCCGGCGACCTGGATGTTGAGGTGCTGGACGCGGGTGCGGATGGGGTCCAGGCGCAGTCCGCGGGTGGCGGCGAGCGCGATGGAGTGGTGGCGCTGGTTGACGCGCAGGAAGCGGATCTTGAGTTTCATTCCGCTGATGGTTTCGTCGATGTAGTCGGACAGGCGGGCGTCGAAGACGGTGTTGTAGTAGCCGCGCAGTTGTTCCGGTCTGGTGGTGGTGAGGGCGACGTGGCCCATGCCCGCCTCGCCGGTGACGAACCCGGTGGCGCGCATCGACAGGGGCCGTCCGGAGCGGAGCGGGTTGGTGAAGATCTCCTGGGTGAGGCCTTTCGGGCCCGGGAAGCGCCAGAGCCGTTCGACGCCGCGCAGGGCGGCTTCCTCGGCGCTCGCTTCCCGGAGAGGCACTCCGCGGTCGGCGACGCGGTTGAGGATGTGGTCGAAGGTCTCGTGGTCGTCGATCTGCCAGCCGAGGGTGGTGACGTCTTCGGCGGGGCCCCAGCGCAGCAGGAACCGGCAGTCGTTCTCGTCCAGCCGGAAGCGCATCGTGCCGGAGTCGGGTTCGTCGGCGTGCATTCCGATGGCGTCGCGGCCGAAGCGGTGCCAGTCGGTGAACTTCTGCGTCTCGATGACGAGGTAGCCGAGGTGGACGGCGCCGAAGACGTTCATGCGGTCTCCTCGAAGAAGGTGCGGACGGCGGCGTTGAACAACTCGGCGCGTTCCCACTGGACCCAGTGCCCGGTGTTGGCGACGAGCAGCAGGTCGCAGTTCGGCATGGTGCGGGCCAGGGTGTGGCCGCCGCCGGGGCGGTTGACCTTGTCCTGTGCGCCCCAGATCACCAGCGTGCGGGTGCGTAACCGGGACAGGCGCCGGTCGCGGGTGAAGTCCATGCGCCACAGGGCTTTGAGCGAGGAAGGGCGGCGAAGGGGCGGGTCGGCGACGACCTCGGGGTCGATGCTGGCCTGGTAGCGCGCTTCGATGGTCTCGGCGGGGACGGCGCTGCCGTCGAAGACGAGGTGGTCGCGGATGAACTCCTCGAGCTTGCGCCTGCTCGGCCCGTCGCCGCGGTAGTAGTTCAGCAGTTTCTGCAGGCCGGGTGTGGGCAGGGCCCTGGTGGTGCCGATGCCGCCGGGGCCCATCAGTACCTGCCGGTCGACGCGGCCGGGGTGGTCCAGCGCCAGGCGCAGCGCCGCGGAGGCGCCGTAGGAGTTGCCGATCACGTGGGCCGAGCGCAGGCCGAGTTCGTCGAGCAGCCCGCGCAGGGCGGCGGCGAGGTCGCCGAAGGGGTCGCTGAGGTCGATGCCCTTGGTGGAGCGTCCGTAGCCGGGCAGGTCGGGCACGATGACGCGGTAGTGCTCGGCGAGGGGTTCGATGTTGCGCACGTAGTTGGACACCCCGGAGGCGCCGGGGCCGCCGCCGTGCAGGAGCAGGACGGCCGGGCCGTCGCCGGTTTCGGCGAGGAAGATCTCGCGGTTGCCGACCTGGTAGGTCTTCTCGGTGAGGTTCATGATGCGGCCACCTCCGGGGCGGGTCGGTCCGCGTCGAGCCGGAGGCCGCGCGGGGGAGCGGGTAAGGGCCGGCCGGGGGCGGTCGCGGCGTAGACGACGCTGTCCGGCCGCAGCACCAGGGCCGTCGCACGCTTCTCGGCCAGCCAGCCGCCGAGCAGTCCACTGCTGTCGATGACCGCGCCCGGGCGGGCGGGTGAACCGGCAGGCAGGACCCGCAGGGCCGCCAGCCCCACCCATCCGGGCAGGGCGGGGGCGGGCCCGCGGTGCAGCAGCGTCCACCGGCCGCCGGTGACCTCGTCGAGAAGCAGTTTTTCGCCGTTCTCGTCGAGGATCTCCGGCTGCGGGATCTTCCACCCCGTCGCGGACCGCCCGTCGTCGGCCAAGAATCCCTTGCGGTAGCGGCAGTCCGGGACCCAGAGGCTGTCGTGCATCCGCTGCCTGACGGCGGGGGCGGCCTCGGCCGCGCGGAAGATCACGTCGCGGACCTTGGTCACCGCGGGGCGGCGTTCGGTGATGATGCGCCCGACGAGCACCGCCCGCCGGGTGGTCGCCCGCACGTGCGGCTGCCGCTCGGTCTCGTAGGTGTCCAAAACGGACTCCGGCAGCACGCCCCGCAGGACACCGCTGAGTTTCCAGCAGAGGTTGTGCGCGTCGCGCACCCCGGACGCCATGCCCTGCCCGATCCACGGCGGCATCACGTGGGCCGCGTCGCCCGCCAGGAAGACCCGGCCGATCCGCCAGCGCGAGGCGAACCGGACATGGTGGCTGTAGACCACCGCGCGCAGGATCTCCACCTGCTCGGCCGAGATGCCCTGCCGGTTCAGCAGGCGCCACACCGCGTCCTCGGTGACCAGTTGCTCCTCGTCCTCGCCGGGGAGCACCGGGAACTCCCATCGGTGGTGGTCCAGCGGGGTGGGGCAGTCGACGGCGGGGCGGTCCGGGGCGCAGTGGAAGCGCAGCCGGTCGTGGCCGGGCCACGGCTGGAGCATCTTCGTGTCGACGACCACCCAGTGGTCCTCGTAGGTGCGCCCGTCGAAGCCCACGCCCAACTGGCCGCGGGTGGGGCTGGAGCCGCCGTCGGCGGCGATCACGTAGGAGGCGGTGATCCGCTTGATCTCCTCGGTGCGCAGGTCGACCACCATGAGTTCGACCCGGTCGCCACGCGGGAACACCCGCACGCACTCGTGCTCCAGCCGCAGTTCCACGTTCGGATACCGCTGCACACCCTCACGCAGAACGCGTTCCAGAGCGGGCTGGTAGAGGAACATCTGCGGCGGATGACCATGCCCGCGGGGGGTGAACGAGGCGCTGATGAACGGCCGGCCGTTGCGGTCGACGAAGTCCAGGGGCCGTTCGGCCAGCATGTCCTGCTTGAGCCGCTCGGCCAGCCCGGCATGCTGCCAGATCCGCACGACCTCCTCGTCGGTGGAGATCGCGCGGGCCCGGGCGTAGATGTCGGCGTCCCGTTCGATGACGGCCACCGACAGGCCGTCCGCGCCGAGCAGGTTGGCCGCGGTGACCCCGGTCGGGCCGTAGCCGATCACGGCCACGTCGTAGTGCGGGTACTCGGTCACGACGATGTGCCTCCGAGAGTTCCTGAGCAATTCCTGTAGTGAACACTCCAGTAGTTACTGGAATGGTTGCTACAGTAAGGTGCGTCACCAGCGACGTCAACGCCGGGAAGCAATCCGGATGTCCGAGAAGGTCAGCCGCGTCTCAGGTCGCGGCGAGCGGCCTTCCTCCTCAGGTGCGGCGTGCGGCCCAGACGGAACGCTTGGTGCGGACCGCGAGGTCGTCACGCCGCGGGAGGCTGTGCGGGCTGTCGACGTCGAGCAGCCGGTCGAGCGCGACGAGGTCCTCGGTGTCGAGTTCGGCGGCGACCGCGTCGCGAACGCGTTGCAGCGCAACGAGGGCGTACTGGCCGATCGCCGCGTTGCCGGCGCCCTTGACGTCCACGTCAACGATGAGCTCGCCCTCCACTGCGAATCCGGCGGCGGTGAGCATCGGTCCCCAGTCAGCGCCGCGGTGGGGGAGGTGCTGGGCGTGGAGCCGGTCGCTCACGGCATGGACGCGGTCTTCCAGGCCGGGCCGGTCGGCGGGTGCGGTGCTGGGCAGGAAGCGGGGAAGGCCCGCCATCTCGACCACGACGAACAGGCCGCCGGGCGCGAGCAGGTCGTGCACGGAGCGCAGGGTGTGGTCGGGATCAGCCATGTGGTGCAGGGAGCCCGAGGCCCACACGAGGTCCGGGGTGCCGAGGTCGGGCCAGGTGGCGTCGTCGAGGTTGGCGAGCACCGTGCGAACGTGCCCGTCCACCCCGCGGGCGCACGCCTTCTCGCTGAGCCGCTGCAGGTGGCCGGGCGAGGTGTCCACGGCTGTGCCATGCGCCTCGGGGAATTGGTCGAGTAGGGCGAACGTGCCCGCTCCGGTCCCCGAGGCGAGGTCGACGAACTGACGCGGGCCGCCGTGCAGGGGGAGCCACCTGATGATGTCGCTGGTGTGCTCGGCGAGAACTTCCGCGTCCAGCTCGAGGATCTCCGCCTGCGCGCTGTCCGCGTCGTGGTGGTGGCCGTGATTGTGGTGGCCCTGGTGCTGGGCATGCGCGTGCGTCATGCTGCCACGGTAGAAGTGCTATGCCTTTTCCGCCTATTGTCTTGCGTATTTCGCAAGAAAGCGGGCTCGCGCGATGCTGTGGACACAAGTGGTGCCGTTATGAGCCGAGGTCGTCGGTGTCTTCGGAGTCGGCGTTCTCGCGATGTCCGCGACGGGCGTCCCGGTCGAAGATGAACATGACGTCGCACGGGCGACCTTCCGCGCCGATGGCGTGCGGCATCATGGTCGGGAACTCGGCGGCACGATTGGTTTCGACGCGGAAGCGGCGGTCGCCGAGCAACAGGGTCGCCGTGCCGGACAGTACGACGAGCCACTCCCTGCCCGGATGGGCGCGCATCTTGGCGGGATTGTCCGGCGGCGGCTCGGTCAACCGCCGGCGCATGACGCTCATGGCCGGGTCGCCCTTCATCGGCCAGCTCAGGCCGTTGGCGCCGTGGTTCATCGGACTGATGACGACATCATCCGCCGCGGTCTCGACCAACTGGTCGATGGTGGTGTCCAAGGCGCGGGCCAGTGCGACGAGCTGGTCCAGCGCCAGGCGGCGCTGGCCGTTCTCGATGCGGCTCAGCGAGGACTGTCCAAGGTGGACCCGCTTGGCCAATTCCTCCAGGGACAGGCCCTGTGCGACCCGCAGTGCCCGGATCCGTTTGCGCACGAGGCCGTCCAGCGCGCCTTCTTCTTGCGTCATAGACAAGATGTTATGCCAGTTCTGCAAACTCTGCTTAGCATCGTGGCAGATGGTCCTGGAACGACTCGGGCCACGCACGAGGAGAAAGGGCGCGCCGAGATGTCTGTACAGACTTCCGCGTACGCGAGCGACGCACTGACCGGTGAGACCGTGGACGCGGTGGTGATCGGCGGGGGAGCCGCCGGCCTGAACGGTGCGCTGATGCTCGCCCGCTCTCGCCGCTCCGTCGTCGTGGTCGACAGCGGCAATCCCCGCAACGCACCGGCCGAGGCCATGCACGGCTTCATCGTGCTGGACGGTACGCCGCCCGCCGAGATCCTGGAGCGCGGCCGCGAGCAGGTGCGCCACTACGGCGGCAAGGTCGTCTTCGGTGAGGTGACCGCGGCGGAACCCGCCGAGGCGTCGGACGACGGCGACCTGCGCTTCACCGTCACCCTGTCCGGCAACAGGACCATCACGGCACGCCGGGTCCTGGTGGCCACCGGTCTGCGGGACGTGCTGCCCGACGTGCCGGGGCTCGCCGAGCACTGGGGCCATGGTGTCGTGCACTGCCCGTACTGCCACGGGTGGGAAGTGCGGGACGAGGCCATCGGCGTCCTCGCCACCGGCCCCGCGTCCGTCCACCACGCCCTGCTGTTCCGGCAGCTGAGCGACGACCTCGTCTACTTCACCCGCGACAACGAGCTCGACGAGAACACCCGCGAACGCTTTGCCGCCAGGGGTATCCGCATCGTCGACATCGCGGTGGAAGAGGTACTGGCGGCCGACGACGGCAGCGTCGCCGGCCTGCGCCTGGCCGACGGTTCGGTCATCGCCAGGAGCATTCTCGCGGTCGCCACCCGGATGCAGGCCCGCACCGACGGACTGGACGGGCTGAAGCTGCCGATGGAGGACCTGCCCGGCAACATGGGCCGCCGCTTCGTGTCCGGGCCGGCCGGAACGACCGACGTGCCCGGCGTGTGGGTGGCCGGCAACGCCACCGACCCGGCCGCCCAGGTCGGAGCCTCCGCCGCGGCCGGTGCCCTGGCCGCCGCGCACATCAACTCACTGCTCGTCACGGCCGACACCGACGCGGCGCTGAACCGCGTCACCACCGGCTGACCTTCACTTCCCCCAACCACTTCCGGCGCCGGGCACCGCCCGGCGCCGTGATGTGCCATGCCCTTCTGAGAGGAACCGATGAGCACCAACCAGCCCGCACAGGGGCCTGCCACACCGGACGCGCGTCAGCTGCGGACCATCCTCATCTCCGTGTCCATCTCGTTGATGGCCGTCGTCGCCTCGGTCTCGGGCCTCAACGTCGCGCAGACCCACATGGCCGTCGAATTCGGGGCCTCGCTGGGCACGGTTCTCTGGATCATCAACAGCTACACCCTGACCCTGGCCGCGTTGCTGCTGCCGCTCGGCGCGATCGGTGACCGCCTGGGCCGCAAGCCCATGCTGACCGCCGGGCTCACGTTGTTCGGCATCGCGAACGTGGGGGCGGCACTGTCCCCGACGGCTGAGGTCATGATCGCGGCCCGCGCGATCAGCGGTGCCGGCGCCGCGATCATCATGCCGATCACCCTGGCCGTCATCACCTCCACCTTCCCCGAGGAACGGCGCGGCAAAGCCATCGGCGTGTGGACGGCCGTCGCGGGAGGCGGCGGCATCCTGGGCATGTTCCTTTCCGCGTTCCTGGTCGACATCGCTGACTGGCGCTGGCTGTTCGCGCTCCCGACCGCGCTGATCGTCGCGGCGCTCGTGACGACGGTGAAGTCGGTGCCCAACTCCCGCGAGCGCTCGGCTCGCCCCTTCGACACCGTCGGCGCGCTGCTCTCCACCGTCGCCGTCGTCGGCCTCATCTTCGTGCTGCAGGAGGGACCCGAACGCGGCTTGACCGCCCCCGAGACGTTGCTCAGCCTCGCCGTCGGCATCGTCGCCGGCATCGGCTTCGTGGTCTGGGAGCTGCGCCGCCGCGACGCCTCCCTGCTGGACGTGCGCCTGTTCCGGGAACGCGGCCTGGCGGGCGGCTCGCTCACGTTGCTCGTGGTCTTCGGCGTCCAGGCGGGTATCGGCGTGGTGCTGTTCCCGTTCTTCCAGGCCGTGCTCGGGTGGTCGGGACTGGTGTCGACGGCGGCCCTGATGCCCATGGCGATCTCGATGATGCTGGCCTCCGGCCTCGCGGCCAAGCTGGCCGAGCGCATCGGCTCCCGCGTGACCATGACCACCGGCGTCGCGCTGGCCGGCGTGGGACTGGTGTTCATGGGGCTGTTCGTCTCGGTGGAGGGCGGCTACTTGTCGATCCTGCCGGGGCTGGTCGCCATGGGCCTCGGCATGGGCCTGTCGATGACGCCGTCCACCGAGGCCATCACCGGCTCGCTGCCGCGAGACAAGCAGGGCGTCGCCTCCGCGCTCAACGACATCACCCGGGAGTTCGGCACCGCCCTGGGCGTCGCCCTGCTGGGCGCGCTCCTGTCCGCCGGCTACCGCGGCTCGATCGACGGCAAGCTGTCCGGTGTCCCCCAGGAGGCCGCGGACGTCGCCAGGGAAGGCGTCGCCAACGCCGTCGAGGTTTCGGGCAGCACCGGCTCGCACGCGACGCAGATCGTCCAGGCCGCTCGCGAGTCCTTTGTGGATGGATGGCGGCAGGCCATGTGGGCGGGAGCGGCCGTCATGGTGGTGTTGTCCGTCTACGTCGCCGTGCGAGGCCCGAAGAACCGGGTGCGCTCCGCTGCGGACGACGCCGAGACCGGTCTCGGGTCGAGCCGGGTCGAATCAGCCCTGTGACCGGGCCCTCAGGCGGCGAACGAGTCCTCGCACAGTGACTTTGAGCGATCAGGGCGTGGTGCTCCGGCTGATCGCCAGAACGACCACTATGGACAGCGGTGCCGGACACGAGTTTTCGCCGACTGTGCTCGGCCCCGGCCGACACGATGCTGCTTCCTGTCCGAACAGGATGGTTGGCCGGAACCTGGAAAGCCTGCGAATCGCGCCGTCCCGCGGAACCGTCGGCTGTCCGGTCCGGCGCGGCCGAAGGTGGGCACTGATCGCCGAGTTTCGTTGCAGGACGGTGAGTTGGTGGCGGAGGGTCAGGGCCGAACAGCCCCAAGCGCCTGAGGGTGGGACTCGCCGGGCGCCGACGCGTCGAGCCGACTTTGCCGGGGCCCTGCCCTTACGACACGCTCCCGCGTCCCACGATCCAGTGTTCGCCAACAGGCTCTCAGACCGACTTGGTCTCTCCGCCGTCAACGCGGAGGTTCTGTCCGGTCATATAGGCAGACTCCTCGCCGGCCAGGAAGCGTACGACCCGAGCGGCCTCCGCGGTGCTCTGCGCTCGACGCAGTGGGATGCCGCTCGTCCACTCGGCCGGGACCACGCTGGGGTCGTCCTTGGTCAGTCCGGTGAGCACGTTGTTCATCCGGATGCCCTGCGGGCCGTATTCGTTGGCGTACAGCTTGGTAAAAGAGGCCAGCGCCGCTCGCATCGTCACCGACACGGGGAACATCGGGCCGGGCTCGAAGGCGCCTGCGGTGGAGATGTTCACGATCGCGCCGCCGCCGGAGGCGACCAGGTGGGGCGTCACGAGGCGGGCCATGCGCACGACGTTCAGCAGGTAGAGGTCGACGCCCTCGAACCATTGCTCGTCCGTGATCTCAAGTACCGGGCCGCGTGCCGCGTGACCGCTGCTGTTGACGACCGCGTCGACCCGGCCGTAACGCGACACGGCGAGGTCGACGCACGCCTGAAGGTCCTCGATGCTGGTGTTCGAGCCGTCCAGACCAGCGCCCCCGAGCGATTCGGCCAGGGCCCGGGCCCGGCCCGACGGCGACATCGCGACCACCCGGTAGCCGTTCGCGGCGAACTCCCGCACGCACGCGGCACCGATTCCGGATCCGCCACCGACGACGATCGCGACCTTCTCGGAGGCGGGCGAGGAGGTCTCAGGCATGCTCGTACCCCTTCAGGCGGGTGGTGACCAGGGACTCGAGCGCGTCGGCAGCCAGCTCGGCGTACCGGGTGAAGTCGATGTCATCGCCGGCGGCCGCGGCTACCCGGAAGCCGTCGGTGAGCGCGCGCCCCATGACGGCCAGGTCGTGCGCCAACTCTTCCGCGACATCCTCCGGTACCTCCGGGTACGAGGCCCGCAGCTGGCAGGTGACGAACTGGAACATCTCCTTGCGGATGGCGAGGTACCGCTGCCGTGCGAGGTTGTCCTCCAGGCGCCGCTCGAACGCGAACACGAGACCGATGCTCCAGAACGCGGCGGCCGGCGCGGCCAGGCTCGCGGAGGCTGCCGCCGACTCGCTGATGCTGCGTCGTAGCAGGTCGCGCATGCTACCGATGGGCGCGTTGGCCTGCTTCCAGACCTCGAAGCAGTAGTCGAGCAGCTCGACGAAAAGTTGCTCCTTGTTCTGGAAGTGCCAGTAGACCGACCCGATCGGCAGACCCGACGCGCTGGCGACATCGGCCATGGTGGTGCCCTCGTACCCGGCCTCGACCGCACGCGAGAGCACGGCTTCGAGAATCGCCCGCTTCGACGACTCGGACGCCTGGCGGGTCTTCCGCCTCGTGGTCATCGATCCCCTCGCTGCTCTCGGACTGCAGTAGTTCTACCAAATCGGCGCCAACCCTTGACACCGGCGATGGCCATGGTCATTGTAATGGCGATTCTAGAACTCTGCTTCTAGGTTAGCTCTGACGGAACGCGACCCGGTACGCGGTCCACCTCATCCCAGCGGGCCACTGCAATGGCGCATGTCCGCTCGATCCGAGATAGAGAGACCTTCATGAGGATCAATGACCAGATCACTCAAGAGAAGATGAGCGGCCTACAGATCCGCGCCGTCAGCGTCGCGATCGCCCTGGTCGTACTCGACGGCTACGACGTTTCGCTCTCGTCGTTCGCCGCCCCGTACGTCGAGAAGGGCTTCGGGATCTCCAAGGCCGAACTCGGACTCGTCATGTCCGGCGCCCTGATCGGCATGCTCGTGGGCTCGATCATCGTCGCGCCGCTCGCCGATCGCATCGGCAGGCGCAAATTGGGCGTCATCTCCACCGTGACGATTGCGATCGGCATGCTCATCGGCCCGTTCGCGACGCGGGCGACCGGGACCGGGCCCCTCGTCGTGAGCCGCATCATCACCGGCATCGGCGTCGGCGCCCTGGTGGCCGCGGTCGGCGTCATCCTCGCCGAGTACACGGGCAAGCGCGTGTACTCGCTGGTGATGGCCATCTACGCCGCCGCGATCAACATCGGCGGGCTGCTCGGCTCCATGATCGTAGGCCCGATGCTCGGCGCACACGGCTGGCAGTTCGGCTGGTGGGTCGGATTCGCGCTGAGCGCGATCGCCGCGGTCGCCACGTTCGCCTTCCTCCCCGAATCGCTCGCCTGGCTCTCCGAGGGCCGTCACACGGACTCCCTGCAGCGGCTCAACGCGCTCCTGACGAAGATGCGCCGCCCCGCACTCGAAGCGCTCCCGGAGTCCGACTCGACGGGCGTCAAGGCGAAGGGCTCGCTGCGCACCGTGTTCACCGGCCGGACCGGCTTCTACACGCTGCTGATGGTCGTCGGGTACGTCGCGTACATGCTCAGCTTCTACTTCATGACGACCTGGGCGCCGAGCGCTGTCGCGTCCGCCAACCACAAACCGGCACTCGCCTCGCAGCTCGTCACCGCCTTCAGCATCGGCGGCATCCTCGGCAACGTGCTCTTCGGCTTCCTCGGCAGCAAGCTCAACGTCCGCTTCCTCGCCCCGGTCTTCTTGTTCCTGGCCACCGCCGCCCTGTCGCTGTTCGGCATCGCCGGCCCGGGAATGCCGACCGCCTGGTGGACCCTGTTCCTGGCCTCGTTCTTCGTCTGCGCGGGCACCGCCGCCTTCTACGCGATCGTCCCCACGCTGTACCCGACGCTGGCCCGCTCGACCGGTTTCGGTGTCGTCATCGGCGTCGGCCGGTTCGGCGGCATCGCGGCGCCGATCCTCGGCGGGGCGGCCTTCGACGCGGGCATGGGGATGGGGCAGGCCTTCACCGTCTTCGCTTTGCCCATGCTCGTCGCCGGCCTCTGCGTCGTGGGCCTGCACCTGGGCCTGCGCCGCTCTCCTGTACCGGATGCCCAGCTCGCCGGTACGTCCGCGTAGCAGCCGTCCACCACTTTCGAAGGGAAACAAGCCATGCCGCTGGCCGTCGCAGCGCTCTCCCATGCACCGTCCTTCGGCAACGTCGACCCGGGCGGGGAGACGTTCGCCGAGATCAATGCCGCCATCGACGAGGTCAGGGGGTTCGTCGCCGAGTACGGCCCCGACCTGGTCGTGGTGTTCGGGCCCGACCACTTCAACGGCCAGCTCTACTCGCTGATCACACCGTGGGTGATCGGTGCGGTCGCCGAAGGGGTCGGTGACTACGGCACCACCGCGGGGCCGCTCCCCGTCGACGGCGGCGCCGCCCGGGCCTTCCACACGGCCGTACTGGGTGAAGGCATCGACATCGGCCGCAGCGAGCGGATGAAGGTCGATCACGGCGTGGTGCAGCCGCTCGACTTCGTGTTCGGCAAGGGTTTCACGCAGCCGATCGTGCCGGTGTTCGTGAATGCGATCGGCCTGCCGCTTTCCCCCATGCGGCGGGTGCGCCTCATGGGGGAGGCGTTCGGCCGGGCCGCCCAGGCGATGGACAAGAAGGTGCTGTTCCTCGCCTCGGGCGGCATCTCCCACAGCCCGCCGATCCCTCGCTGGGAGGGTGCCCCCGACACCGTGCACGAGCGCTTGGTCAGGTATGCGCCCTCCCCCGAGGAACGGCACGAGCGCGAGCAGATGATCGTCCGGGGCATCCAGGCGATCGCCGACGGCAAGGCCCCGAGCGACCCGCTGAACGAGGAATGGGACACGCTCGTCCTCGACGTGCTCCGCTCCGGCGACCTCAATCCGGTCGACGACTGGGAGAACGGCTGGTTCCTGGCGGAGGGCGGCTCGGCCGCGCACGAGATGCGCAGCTGGATCGCCGCCTACGCGGCACTGTCCACGGCGGGCCCGTACCGCCTGGCCGTCGACCACTACTGGGCGGTCGAGAAGTGGGGCGCCGGCTTCGCGATCCAGGCGGCGGTGACCGCATGAACCGCGGCGGAAAGACACACCTCGCGACCTTCTGGGAGGAGATCGCGGACCTGGAGCACACGCTGCGGTACGTGGACGCGGGCGGCTACCGCACCCGGGTCCTCGACTGCGCCGGAGCGGGCCCCGGGGCGCAGACGGTCGTACTCGCCAACGGCACCAGCGGCCACATCGAGGCGTGGACGCAGAACATCCGCGCCTTCGTCGAGGCGGGCTTCCGGGTGGTCGGCTACGACTACCCTGGCCACGGCTACACCTCGCTGGCCGATCATCCGCTGGAGATCCGCGACTACGAGGAGCACCTGCTCGCGCTGCTCGACGCACTGGAGCTGGAGCGCGTGCACCTCGCCGGCGAGTCGCTGGGCGGGTGGCTCGCACTGAAGTTCGCGCCGAAGCACCCCGAGCGGCTGCACACGGTGATCCTTTCCGCGCCGGGCGGGCGGATGATCGCCGAACCGCGGCTGGACAAGACGCAGTCGGTGAGCACCCTGGCGGTGAGCGAGCCGACCTTCGACAACGTGAAGAAGCGCTTGCAGGTCGTGATCCACGACCCGGAGAACATCACCGACGAGCTGGTACGCATCCGCCAGGCGATCTACGCCCGGGACGGGTTCAGCATGGCGAACGTGTCCGCGCTGCGGGAGCCGGAGCGGCGGTGGCGCAACCGGGTCACGGACGAAGACTTCGCCGCGGTGCCGGTCCCAGCCCTGATGGTGTGGACCGACAACGAGCCGACCGGCGACGAGGCCGAGGGCGAGCGGCTGTGCGGACTGCTGCCGGACGGCGAGTACCTGCTGGTCCGCGGGGCCGCGCACTGGCCGCAGTGGGAGGGCGCGGCGGAGTTCAACGCCGCGGCGGTCGCCTTCCTGAAGAAGCACGCGTCCGGAAAGGACCGCCGGTGAGTGTCGCCAAGGAGACCATCAACCGGATCGCGCGCGAGCTGTTCGAGGCGAAGCGCGGCGTGTACACCGTGCCGTACGTGAGCCCCCGGCTCCCCGAGCGTGATCTCGATGCGGCGTACGCGATCTCCGCCGAGTTCGCCGCCCTCCGCGAGCGCGAGCTGGGGGTGAAGCGGGTGGGCCGCAAGGTCGGCCTGACCAACCCCCTCGTCCAGCAGCGCGTGGGTATCGATGAGCCCGACTACGGGATCATCCACGACGACATGGTGCACCCCTCGGGCTCGCATCTGCCGCTGTCGCGGTACAACCGGCTGCTGATCGAGGCAGAGGTCGCCTTCGTGCTGAAGAGCGACATCCTCGAGGCCTCCCGCGAGGGCGTCGAGGCCGCGATCGACTACGTGACGCCGGCGTTCGAGGTGGTCGACTTCCGCTACGGCGGTTCGGTCGGGCAGATCGTCGACACCATCGCGGACAACGCCGGCTGCAGCGGCATCGTGGTCGGCGAGGAGCAGCACCCGTACGGCGAGGTCGACCTCACCAAGGTGGAGATGGTCATCACCGGCGGCGCCACGGAGATCACCCGGGGCGTCGGCGGCAATGTGCTGGGGGACCCGGTCAACGCGGTGATCTGGCTGGCCGAGACCGCGATCCGCACCGGCGAACCGCTGCGGGCCGGCGAGGTGCTGCTGTCCGGGTCCATCGGCTACATCGAGCCGTGGCCCGCGGACGTCGAGTGCGTCGCCACCATCACCGGACTCGGTCGCGTGGTCGCGACCGCGGATTCGAAAGGCTGAACATGAGCGACTACCGCCCCGTCGACGCGGCGGCCCGCGTCGAGATCGAGCAGCTGATCGCGGAGATGCTGTACCGCCTCGACCACAACCAGGCGGACACCACCTGGGAGCTGTACACCGAGGACGGCGTCTCGGTCGGCCCACTGGGTGACATGGACCGCGAGGCCATGAAGGCCTGGGGTGCCCAGCGCGCCAAGCAGACCGACATCGTCAGCCGGCACTTCATCGGCGGGATCCGCCTCGTGTGGGACGGCGAGGAGGTCGACGGCACGGTGCAGTACCTGACCTTCCGCGACACCAACGAGCCGCAGACGCAGCCCGCCTCGGTCGGCGAGTTCCGCGAGCGGTACCGCAGGGTCGACGGGCAGTGGCGGTTCGCCCGCCGCGAGATCGTGCCGGTCTTCGGCGGCAAGGCGGCCGCCGCGCACGCCGCGCGGCTGGCCGGGCGAGAGGGGCCGGCGCAGTGAAGCAGGCAGCTCTCGGCGGCGGCAACCCCGTTCTGTACCACCAGTCGGTGCCGTCGTTCTCGATGCCGGAGTGGGCGGCGGCAGCCGGCTACGACGGGGTGGTGCTCGACCTCCAGCACGGCGAGCTGGGCCTGGAGGCGGCCTGCGGGATCCTGCGCTCGCTGCCGCGTCAGAGCGCGTACTCATACGCGCGGGTGGGTTCGGTGGATCCCGCGCCGGTCCTGCGGCTGCTCGACAGCGGGGCCCGCGGCATCATCGCGCCCGCGATCGAATCCCGGGCCGAGGCCGAGGCGCTGGTCGCCGCGGTCCACTACCCCCCGGTCGGCAACCGCAGCCTTGGCCCGTCCAGACCCGCGCTTTACCAGGGCGCCTCGTACACCGAGGCCGGCAACCGCGCCGTATCCGCCATCGCCCAGATCGAGACGAAGACCGGCGTGGACCGTGCCGAGGAGATCATCTCGACCCCGGGACTGGACTCCATCTACATCGGACCGGCCGACCTGGCCGTCTCCTACGGACTGCCCGGGCGGGGCGACTGGGCGGACGGCCCCGTGCGGGAGGCGATCGCGCACCTGCGCGAGGTGACGACCGCACACGGCGTCACCCTGGGCATCTACTCGGGGCAGCCGGCGTACGCGGCCGGCCTGTTCGCCGCCAGCCTGGTCGACTACGTGGCCCTCGGCATCGACCTCGTCCTGCTGAACCGCGCGTTCGCCGACACCATCGCCGCGCTGGACTCGGCGCGATCTTCTGGGAGCACCGCATGAGCAAGACCACCGCCGATGTCCTCGTGATCGGTGCGGGGCCCGTCGGCCTCACCCTCGCGAACCTGTTGGGGCAGCAGGGCGTCGAAGTCCTCCTCGTCGAGCAGGGCGAGGAGCTGATCGACTACCCACGGGCCGTGGGCGTCGACGACGAGGCGCTGCGCGCGATGCAGACCGCCGGGCTCGTCGACGAGGTGCTCCCGCACACCATCCCCGACCAGAAGATCTACATGGTCAACGGGGAACGGATGATCCTGTCCGAAGTGAACCCGACGACGCGCGAGTTCGGCTGGCCGCGCCGCAACGGATTCGTGCAGCCGCTGGTCGACCAGGTGCTGCTCGCCGGCCTGGATCGCTTCCCGAACGCCGCCGTACGGTTCGGCGCCGAGGTCACCGATCTCGTCGAAGACGCGGACGGCGTGGTGGCCACCCTCGCGGGCGGCGGGACCGTCCGCGCCCGGTACGTGGTCGCCGCCGAGGGCGGGGCTTCACCCACCCGCAAGCGCCTCGGCATCTCGTTCGAGGGCGAGACCCGGCCGACCGACGGCATCGTGATCGACGTCGCCAACGACCCGATCGGCACGCCCCATGCCGTCTTCGGCGGGGACCCGGCCCGCAGCTACGCCTCCATCGCGCTGCCGCACGGCATCCGACGCTGGGAGTTCACACTCTTCGAGGACGAGCCCGCCGACCTCGTCGACGACGACGCCTACATCTTCGGGCTGCTCGCACCGCACGTGCCGGACCCGTCCAAGCTCGACATCATCCGCCGCCGCGTGTACCGGCACCACGCCCGTATCGCCGGGCGGTTCCGCCACGGGCGGATCTTCCTCGCCGGTGACGCCGCCCATGTCATGCCGGTCGTCGGCGGCCAGGGCTGGAACTCGGGGATCCGTGACGCCTTCAACCTCGGCTGGAAGCTGGCCGCCGTCCTCAAGGGCCTCTCGACCGACGCTCTGCTGGACACCTACGAGACCGAACGGCGGGGCCACGTCACGCAGATGGTGGCCGTCTCCCTCGGAATGGCGAAGGAGATGACCGACCACGATCCCGAGAAGGCCGCCGAGCGCGACCGGATCGCCGCCAACCGCACCCCCGAGGAGCGGGAGGCCCAGAAGCGGCAGGCGTTCAAGCCCCAGCCGAAATTCGAACAGGGCGTCGTGGTGCACACCCCGCTGCCGACGTTCAAGACGCTGCCGGCTCGTGACGTGCCGCGTCTCGCCGGCTCGATCTTCCCGCAGCCGCGGGCCACCGACGCGGACGGCGTGGAGATGCTGCTCGACGAGGCCACCGGGCAGGGCTGGCGGGTGATCACCTGGAACAACGACCCGACGGCCTTCCTGCCGGCGGAGCGGCTCGCCGTGCTCGAGCGCCTCGGCGCCCACCTCGTGCAGGTCGTGCCGAAGACACAGCTGCCGTGGGCGCGCAAGCACGCCGCGACCGGCGTCACGGTCGTCGGCGACCTCGGTGGGGTGTCGAGCCTGCAGGCGTGGTTCGACGCACGCCCGGTCGGCGCGGTCATCGTCCGTCCCGACCACGTGATCGCCGCCGAGTGCCTCGCCCAGGAACTCGACGACGTACTCGGCAAGGTCTTCGAGGCCGCCTGCATCGCGTGATCCCGCCCTGTCCCCGAGCGAACCCCGAACACGATGGAGCGCTGATGCCCGACCCGAGCGAGGTCGCCGAGATCGACGACGTGTACTGGCGCGACGAGTACACGCCCATCACAGAGGACGACGCCTTCCTCGAACGCATCGTCGCAGAGGCCGACCTGCCGTCGCTGCTCACGGCGCTGGCGGCCCTGACCGGAGATCACACGCTGATCCCGGCGGAGCTGCGCCCCCCGCTTCCTCCCGTCGACACGACCCCGCCTGCGCACGGCGGCATGAGCGAGGCCGCGCAGGCTCAAGCGCGCGAGCTCGCGCTGCCCGCGCTCAAGCGCGTCCGCGATGAGGGGCTCATCTCGCCGCGCCTGCTGGAGCCCGAGGAAGCACGCACCCTTGTCGACTTCCTTACGGGCGGGGCGAGTGCCGAGGATGCGGCACTGATGATGCACGAGCTCGACCTGGTCACACAGCGTCCGGGAGCACCGACTTGGCACATCGACGAGGTCGCGCCCGGCCGCGACTTCGAAGTCGCGGTGATCGGCACCGGGATGAGCGGCATCGCAGCCATGTACCGGCTCAAGCAGGCGGGCGTACGGTTCGTCGCGTTCGAGAAGCACCCCGAGGTCGGCGGCACCTGGTGGGCCAACACCTACCCCGGCGTACGTCTCGACACCCCGACCTTCGGCTACAGCTTCTCCTTCGCCCAGCGGGCTGACTGGCCCAACGCCTACGCCGAGGGCGCGGAGATCGAGGCGTACGCCGTCGAGATCGTCGATCGCGCCAAGCTGCGTGAGCACATCGAGTTCAACACCGAGGTCATCTCGATGACCTGGGACGAAGCATCGGGCACCTGGGAGGTCGTCGTACGGCGCGACGGCGCCGAGCAGTACCGGCGGTTCCACGCCGTCGTCGCCGCGACCGGGCAGCTGGAGAAGCCGAACATCCCGGAGATCCCCGGACAGGACGACTTCGGCGGCGTACAGATGCACTCCGCGCGGTGGGACCACAACGTGGACCTGACCGGGAAGCGCGTCGCGGTGGTCGGCACCGGCGCCAGCGCCTACCAGATCGTCCCGGGCATCATCGACCGAGTCGCCCACCTCGATGTCTTCCAGCGGTCCGGACCGTGGACGGTTCCCGCCCCGAACTACCACGACCCGGTACCGCCGGCCCTGGCCTGGCTCAGCGACCACGTCCCGCACTACGGGCAGTGGTTCCGATTCCAGGCGTTCTGGGGTGCCCGCACGGGACGGCTGCACACCGTCAAGGTCGATCCGGAGTGGAACCGCACCGACTCGGTATCGGCAACCAACCTGCGGGTGCGTGAGGCACTCACCGCGATCATGCGCGAGCAGTGGGCAGACCGTCCCGACATGCTTTCTGTCGTCGTGCCCGCGTATCCCCCCGGCGGCAAGCGCATGCTCCGCGACAACGGCGTGTGGACGCACGCACTGCACCAGGAGCACGCCGATCTCGTCACCTCCCCGATCGAACGGTTCACGTCGGACGGCATCGTCACCGCCGACGGCGAGCAGCACCCGGTCGACGCCGTGATCTACGCGACCGGGTTCAAGGCGTCCGACTACCTCGACCCGATCGTGGTCACCGGGCCGTCCGGGCAGACACTCAAGGAGCAGTGGAACGGTGATGCGACGGCCTGGGCCGGTATCGCCGTGCCCGGCTTCCCGAACCTCTTCCTCATCCAGGGGCCCAACACGAACTACGTCGTGCACGGCCAGTTCCACTTCATGATCGAATGCGGGGTCGAGTTCACCACCGAGGCGATCCACCAGCTGCTGCGGCGCGGGGCGGCCTCGCTCGAAGTCAAGCAGGAGCCCCTGGACCGCTTCCTCGCGTGGATCGACCAGGGCAATGCCGAGTGCGCATGGGGGCAGTCACAGGTACGCACCTGGTACAAGAACTCCCGGGGCCGGGTCTCGCAGGTATGGCCGTACAGCCATCTCGAGTACTGGACGCTGACACGGGGCGCCGACTTCGACACCGACTTCACGTTCCGCCCACGACCTGAGGCGACACCGTGACAGCGCGCCGTGACGTGCTCGTGGTGGGTGCCGGTCCGATCGGGCTCGTCGCCGCCCTCCTGCTCGCCGATGCGGGTGTGCGTACGACGCTCGTGGAGAAGGAGACCGAACCGGGAGACCTGCCTCGCGCGATCAGCCTCCAGGACGAGTCGTTCCGCACCCTCGAGCAGCTCGGTGTGGCCGACGCGCTCAAGGCCGAGTCCCTGCTCGACACGGGTAGTCGCTACTTCGGGCTCGGGGACCGCCTCCTGCTCGAGGCGAGGCCGGTCGCGTCCCGGCTGGGGCATCCCGCCAAGACCCAGTTCGACCAGCCGATCCTGGAGCGGCTGCTGTGGGAGCGAGCGGTCGCGCACGAGGGACTCGAATTCCTGCGCGGCGCCGAGGCAACGGCGATCACGCAGGACAGCGACGGGGCCGGCGTGACCGTGACCGTCGGAGAGAAGACACGGACCCTGACCTCCGACTGGCTGATCGGCGCCGACGGCGGGCGCAGCTTCACCCGCCGGGCGGTCGGGATCGATCTGGCCGGCACCACCCAACCGCAGCGGTGGATCGTCGTCGATCTGCACAACGAGCCGCACGCGCGGGGCCCGTTCGCCGAATTCCACGGCGACGGGGAGCGGCCGTACGTGCTCGTGCCCGGCGTCAAGGGACGCCTGCGGATCGAGTTCATGCTCTTCGACGACGAGGACCCCGAGGAGATGACGACGCCGGAGCGGATCCGCGAACTGGTCGTGCCGCGCTTCCGGGCCGAGCTGGCACCGGATGACGTGCGCCGCGCGGCCGTGTACATCGCGCACCAGCGTGTCGCGCGGACGTACCGTGCGGGGCGTACGTTCCTGGTCGGTGACGCCGCACACCTGATGCCGCCGTTCGCGGGCCAGGGCCTGAACGCCGGTATCCGCGACGCGACCAACCTCACCTGGAAGCTGATCGAGGCGATCAGCGGCGGCGCGACCGAGCGGCTGCTGGATTCGTACGAGGTCGAGCGCCGCACCCACGGAGCCGCGATGGTGAGGGTTTCGCGCCGCATCGGCGGGGTCGTCATGGCGACCCACCCGGTCGTCACGCGCTTACGCGACACCGTCGTCCGCACGGTCAGCCTGATCCCCCGGGTACGCGAATTCCTCGCCAACATGCGCTTCATCGCACCACCCGACTACTCCACCGGAGTCGCCATTGCGTCCCACGGCGTCACCCTCGACACCGTGACGGTCGGCCGCGCCCTGAGCCAGCCGGTCGTACGCGACGCCACCGGTGCCGAGCGTGGACTCGACGCCCACCTCGGGCGCGGGTGGACGCTGCTGCAGATCGGAGGTTCGCCCGACGCGGCGGTCGACGCGTACTGGGACGCGATCGGCGCGAACCGGCTGTGCGTCCGCGCACCGGGCGGCGAGCCGACCGACGGCATCGTCACCGAGACCACCGCGGTGCTCACCTCCGGCACCGGCCCCCTTCCGGTCTTCGTCGCGGTACGTCCCGACCGCTACGTCGCGGCGGTATTCGACTCCGCCGGCGAGCAACGCGTCGTCGAGCGCCTCCGCGCCTTCATCGATGACCGCTGCCGACCGGACTGATCCATACTCCGAAATCCCGCACTCGAGCCCACCACGGAACAGGAACCCGATGAGCAAGTTCGTCAGTTACTACCGCGCCGACCACAGCATTGCCTGGGGGCGTCTCGACGCCGAGACCATCTATGACGCGACCCCAGCAGCACCCTCGCTTGCCGAAGCCATCGCCGCCGGCGCCCTCGATTCCTTGGCCCACTACACCGATCGCGCGGTGGCGCTCGACGATGTACGGCTCGCTCCGGTCATCCCGGAGCCCGGCAAGATCATCTGCATCGGGGTGAACTACCGCAGCCACCAGGACGAGATCGGCAAGGCGGCTCCCCAGGCCCCGGTCGTGTTCGCCCGCTTCGCCGACAGCCAGATGGGCCATGGCGAGGACGCCCTCAAGCCGGTGCACTCCACGCAGTTCGACTACGAGGGCGAGGTGGCTCTGGTCATCTCCAAGCCCGCGCATCAGGTCTCCAAGGCCGAGGCCTACGACCACGTCGCCGGCTATGCCGTGTACAACGACTTCTCGGTGCGCGATTGGCAGCGTGCCGCCAGTCAGTGGCTGCCCGGCAAAACCTGGCCGGGGACCGGGGGCTTCGGTCCTTGTCTGGTAACAGCCGACGAGGTCGGCGATGTCACCGAACTCGAACTCACGACCCGGGTCAACGGTGAGGTACGCCAGCGCGGCAAGGTCGCCGATCTGATCAACGACATTCCCTCGATCATCGAGTACGTCACCACGTTCACCCCGCTTGCGCCCGGCGACGTCATCGTCACCGGCACGCCGGGCGGTGTCGGGCTCTTCATGGAGCCGCCGGGATTCATCGTCGACGGTGACGTCGTCGAAGTCGAAGTCAGCAAACTCGGGACGCTTCGCAACACTGTCCGCGACGTCTCCTGACCGGCGTAGGGCGGCAGGGCATCAGGCCCGTTGGTGAATGGTCACGTGGCTGGTCGTGACGACCGGCTTGAGGGGCGGCAGTCCTGCCTGTACTGCTGCGTCGGCCCTTTTTCGGGGTTGAGTAGCAGCGGTTCGCCTCCATGCCGGTGGAGTTGCTGACGGATGAGCAGGCCTTCCTGGATGACGAGGACCGGTGGCTGATCGGGAAACGCCGGGGCGATCATTCGCGCCTGGGGTTCGCGTTGGGGCCGGAAGTCCCGGACTTTCCTGTACGGGCGGGCGTAGACACACGCGGAGGGGCCGGTGGCGTTGTTCAACCACCAGGCCCGCCTGCACGTCCCACGCCTGGCCCGTCTCTGATCCTGGACGCGGCGTCGGCCGAATTCGGCGCACGCGGCTACGCGGGCGCGCGGATCAGCGCGATCGCGGCCAGGGCGGGCGTCAACCAGCAACTGATCTCGTACTACTTCGACGGCAAAGAGGGCCTCTACCAGGCCATGTCGCAGCAGTGGCAGCAGCGGCGGCGTGAGCTGACGCCGCCGGGCACCCCGCTGCCCGAACAGCTGCACCGCCACGCGCTGGAAGCGCTGGCCAATCCGGCCGGACTCCGGAGCCCGCCCTCGCCCCCTGGATGCTGCACGCGGAGCCGAAGCCGAAGCCCCAGTCCGCCGAGCACCAATAAGGACTCGGATCACAGGTTGATCAGCCGTACGCCCTCACCGAGGGGGTGCTCCGGGGCGGTCACGTTGCCGATCCTGGAGTGCCGCACGGACACGCGGGATGACGTCGTCGCCAAAGTGTCGCACCTGATCGACGGATTCGCTCTGGGGGACGAAATTGATGGTGTCGAAGCGTTCGTCGGTGACGAACTCGGTGATGATCTGGGCCCAGCTCTCGGCGTTGGCGTGGATCGGGGTGTTGCCGCGACCGGTACGTGGCCGGGAGGCGGTCGCGCCGTCGATGAGGCCGACGAGTTGGATCACGCGGTGGATGTCGGTCGGCTGTCGACCGGCGGCACGGGCGGCGGCGTCGATGCGGTCTTGCGCGGCTGGCTTGGTGTCGAAGGCCGTCGCCAGGGGAGCTATCCAACCGTCGGCCTTGGCTCCGAGCAGGTTGAGCATGCGGGGGCCAGCGGCGCCGAGCCAGATTCCGATCCGGTGGGCCGGGGGCGGGCCGCTGGCCGCGTCGATGAGCGGGTAGTGGCCGTCGGAGACGTTCAGAACGCGGTCCGCGGTCCACAACGCCCGGATCGTGTCGATGGCTTCGCTGGTCGCGGCGACGGTTTCACCGGGGCTCCAGCGGGGGCCGCCGAGTCCGGCGATCTGGTCCCATGCCCGGCCGCCGCCGAGTCCGAGTTCGAAGCGGCCACCGCTGAGCAGGTCGATGCTGGCGCTGGTCTTGGCCAGCATGGGCGCGGGCCGCAGTGGCAGGTTGGCGACGTTGGTCATGAGCCGGATCCGGCTGGTCGTGGTCGCCAGGTGCGCGATGAGGGTGAAGGTGTCCACGTAGTGGGGCACATACGGGTGGTCCTGAATGGACACATAGTCGAAGCCGGTCGACTCCGCGGCCTGCGCCTTCTCGGTGAGCTGGGGTAGTCCTTCGACATGGGGGCTGAGGAACACCCCGAACCGCGGGCCTGACATGGGTACTCCTGGTGTCGAAGATGGTGGTGGGCGCCCCGCCCCGACTCGTTGATCAGCGGGGGTGAATCCTGTCCAGGGCTTGCGTCGTTCTGGATTGCGGCCATGGCTCACGCCGTGATCACCGATCAGGGCCGCGATCGTGACGAAAAATCCCTCAGGGAGCGGAATGGGCACCCGTCATCAGGGCGGCGAGGTCCTCGGGCTTGATGAACGACGGCGGGGGTGGGGGACCCCAGCTGAACAGACCCTTGGCGCCTTCCAGGGTTTCCGGCGTCCACAGCTGGTCCTCGACTATGCAGTCCATGTCCGAGTAGTACTCGCTGAAGTTGCCCGCCGGATCCATGAGGTACCAGAAGAAGTTGGAGCCCGCGTGGTGCCGTCCCAAACCCCACACATGCCTTTCCGGATGGTCCTCCAGCATGGCCATCGCGCCGCGGCCGACCTCGTCGACATCGTCCACCTGCCACGAGGTGTGGTGCAGGTAGGGGATCGGCGCCCGGAGGACGAGGACGTTGTGGTGGTCGGTCGAGCACCGCAGGAAAGCGCCTTCGCCCGCGATCCGGTCGGAGAGCCTGAATCCGAGGCCCTCAAGGAAGAAACGCTCGGTCGCCTCGACATCGGGCGTGCCGAGGACGACGTGCCCGAGCTTGCGCGGCCGCACAGCCGTCTCGCGCAGCACGCCGGGCGCCCGGCTGCCCGCCCGCTCGACCCGGCCCGGACCGTTGTAAGCCGTCGCCCGCACCGCGGGTTGTATCAGCCGCGGTGCGATACGCACGAACGCACGCGTGCCCGTCACCGGCTCGACGACACCGATCCCGGCCGGGTACTGCTCTGCCCGGATCCCGAGTGCGGCGAGCCGGGAGGTGATCCGGCCGAGATCCTCGTGGTCGTCCGCGTGGATGGTCAGCGCCACCAGGCGGCGGCTCGGCGCCGGCACCAGGCGCAGTTGCTCCCCGCCGTCGAGAGTGCTGAACGCAGCGCTGCCGTCGCTGGTCTCCGCTGGGCTCAGCCCGAATTCCTCGTAGTAGTGGGCGGTTTCCGCGACGTTCGGTACCCCGATCACCACGGAGGCGAGACGGTGCAGACTCATGAGCTTGGTCTCCTTCCGGATTGGCCCCTCAGGCTTGGACGAAGCGCTGGCGCAACTCGCCGATACCCCGCGCGAAGCTCACGAGCTCGTCACCGGGCTGCAGGAAACGTTGTGGCTCGCGGCCGAGGCCGACGCCGGACGGAGTGCCGGTGAAGATGACGTCGCCGGGCAGGAGCGGGGTCACCCTGGACAGTCCTTCGATGAGCCGGGGGACCGAGAACAGCAGGTCGCTGGTACGGCCGTGCTGCAGCACCTCGCCGTCCACCGAGCAGCCGATCTCGATGTCGTCCGGGTCGTCGAACTCGTCGACCGTCACCAGCCACGGGCCGAACGGCGCGAATCCAGGGAACGACTTGCCGAGGCTGAACTGCGGTGCGGGGCCGGCGAGCTGACTGACCCGTTCGGAGATGTCCTGCCCGACCGCCAGACCGGCCACACAGGACCACGCCTCGTCCGCGCTCACCCGATGCGCGCGGCGGCCCAGCACGGCGACCAGTTCCACCTCCCAGTCGACCTTTCCGCCGGGAGGCAGTTCCACGGTGGTGCGGGCCCCGGCGAGGGAGGTCCGGAACTTCGTGAAGACGGGCGGGAACTGGCTGGGCACCTCGAAGTCGGATTCGGCGGCGTGGTCGGAGTAGTTCAGCCCGATCGCGAACACCTGCGCGGGGGTGGGCGCCGGGGCCTCCAGTGACCCGGCGTCAAACGGGATGGCCTCCTCGGCAGCGACTCCCGCGGCCCAGGTGCGGAACTCGTCCCACACCTCATAGACGGCCTGCGGGTCCGCCCCGAAACGGCCGTCCGACGCTTTTTCCACGTCCACCGCGCCGTCCCCGATCAGCAGGGCCGCTCGTCCGGACACATTGGCAAAACGCACGATCAGTCTCCTTCGACACAAACCGGCCGCGAGGACCACGGTGTGCGGGACCGCGCGCGAGGTGACTGCCTCGTGGCGCCGGATCTTCAGTATCAGGCGGCTGGTTCGATAAGTCCAGAGATTTTCGACATTTACCGACCGTCATTCACCCACGGCGGACGGCACGGTGCGCCGTGGGTTCGACCTGGGAGCCGCGCGGCCTGCTGCCGTACACGGCCAGAGGGCTGGATGTCCCCGACGATCACGACCGTCGGGGAAGGTACGGAGACGCCGGGCCGGCGATCGTGTTGCGCCGGCGGCGGATCGGGTGAGCTCAGCCGCGCGCCGCGTCGACCGCGCCGCCTTCGACATGCCGCAGCAGCACGTCGGTGGTGTACCGGATGTGGCGGGTGAGCGCCGCGACCGCCGCCTCCTCGTCGTGCGCCAGGACGGCCTCGAGGATCGTCCGGTGCTCGCTCGCGATGTCCCGGTGTGTCGGATCAAAGGGCACCGACCAGCGCCGGTACAGCTCGGCGGAGTCACGCAAGGACCGGGCGATCGCGAGCAGTCTGGGGTTCGGGCAGCCCATCAGCAACGCGTCGTGGTACGCGGCGTGTGCCCGGGCCCATTCGTCCGAAAGTCGCGCCGGGTCGCCCTCGGACATCTGCGGGGTGTGCTGCAGTTGGTGATGGGCGGCGAGCACCTGTGACTCCCAAGCCACGCCACCGTTCGCGAGCGCCTCGCGCAACACCAGCGTCTCGATGGCGCAGCGCGCGTCGGTGAGGTGGCGCAGGTCCTCCACCGACAGCGAGCGCACGCGGAAGCCCAGCTGTGGCACCGATTCGACGAGGCCCTCGGCGGCGAGTCTCGACAAGGCTTCGCGAAGGACGCCGACGCTCGCGTCGTACCGCGGGGAGAGATCCGCGAACGGCAGCTTCGCCCCGGGTTCGTGCCGTCCGGCGAGGATGTCGGTG
Source organism: Amycolatopsis cynarae (assembly GCF_026802195.1). Classification (NCBI taxonomy): domain Bacteria; kingdom Bacillati; phylum Actinomycetota; class Actinomycetes; order Pseudonocardiales; family Pseudonocardiaceae; genus Amycolatopsis; species Amycolatopsis cynarae. The sequence continues at coordinate 1,710,758 of NZ_CP113836.1, forward strand.
CGCAGCGCATCGTAGGTGCGCTCGACCCGCGTGACTGGTCGTTCGGGAGCCATGGCGTCCAGTCAACCATCTTCGAGCTTGGCCTTCAATGTCGAAAATCCTTGCAGTCTCCTCGTCGAGACTCGACGATGGCAGGTAATTTCGAAATTATGCTTGCTATTCGATCCTGGCGATGTCACGCTTGACCCGTTGCGAGACACCCCCCGGGGGGTCGGGGAACTCCCCGTCGATCACATTCACCACATTCACCAGGGAGTGAAGATGGAGATCGGGTTCGTCGGTGCCGGACGGATGGGCCGTCCGATGCTGGTCAATCTCGCGGCCGCCGGACATGACGTGACGGTCTACGAGCGCAACGCCGGAGTCCTGGCCAGCCTGCGGGAAGAGGGGGTGCGGCCGGCCGGATCGGTGCGCGACCTGGCCCGGCTGCCGATCACGCTGAGCATGCTGCCCGACGGTGACTCCGCGGTCGAGTTCCTGCTGGGCGACGACGGCCTGCTCACGGCGGCCCGTCCCGGGCACTGTCACGTGCTGATGGGGACGGTCGGGCCCGAGTTGGTGCGGGAACTGTCCGCGGAGGCGGCCAAGAGGGACGTCCGGCTCGCCGATGCCCCGGTGTCCGGGAGCGTGGCCGCGGCGAGCGCACGCTCGATCGTGACCATGGTCGGGGCCGACGCCGACGTCTACGAGCGGATCCAGCCCGTCCTCGCCACGATGACGGCCGCACAGCTGCATGCCGGACCGGTGGGTTCGGGATCCGCCGTGAAGCTGGCGGTCAATCTCGTCATCGCGGCCTTGAACCAGGCCGTCGCCGAGGCCCTGCTGCTGGGCGAAGCGGCCGGGATAGCCCCGGCGATCCTGTACGACGCGCTCGAGCGGGGCGCGGCGAACGCGCCCTTCGTCGGGCAGAAACGTGCTGCGTTCCTTGAACCTGACCGGACTCCGGTGGCGGCACCGGTCGCACTCATCGCCAAGGATGTGCGGCTCGCGCTCCAACTGGCCGACAGCCACGGCTGCCGCCTCCCCGGAACTCTGACGACGGCCAAGGTACTCGAGGAAGCGTGTGCCGCCGGCGACGGCGGTCTGGACATGGCGCAAGTGCTGCGGACCCTCAAGACCACGGAACAGGGGAAGTAATGATCCGGCACGTCGTGACCTTCGCGCTCAAGGAAGACACCAGCGCGGACGACCTCCGTGAAGTCGAAGAAGCCCTGGGAAAGCTGCCCGGCCTGATCCCGGAACTGGTCTCCTACGAGTTCGGCCGCGACCTCGGACTGAATGCGGGGAACGGCGGATTCGCGGTCACCGCGCTCGTGGAGAAACCCGAGTACGTCGGCAGCTACCTGGACCACCCCGAGCATCTCCGGATCAGGCACGAGATCCTCGGCCCGCACGTGGCCGGCAAGACCGCCGTCCAGTTCGCCGTGCCCGACCGGGACTAGTCACGACCGGCTGCGGGCTCGTCCGGCAATGGGACACTGTGTGCTCATTCCTCGATGATATTCGCCATCTAGTCAACGGAGTATTCTCATGTCAGAGCGCATCATGCCCTGGAAAGACATCGTCTCCTACTCGGAAGAACACGGCCTGCTCGCGAAGCAGATCTACGTCGTCTTCTCCGATCCGGTGAACGGCATCGGGCCAGTCCTGGATTCCCTCGACCCGCACGTGGAGTACCAGCGGAAACTGGAGCGGGACGGCATCATGTTCGCCGCCGGCCCGTTCGCCAGCGAGGATCTGCAGGAATGGAAAGGCGACGGAATGTTCGTCTACCGGGCCGATTCGCTGGAGGCCGCGACGGCACTCGCCGAGGCGGATCCGATGCACATCAGCGGGGCACGTACATTCCGCGTTCGGCAGTGGCTACTGAACGAGGGCACGTTTTCCGTGCAGCTGTTCTACTCGGGCGGAAAACCGAAAATCGTCTGAACAGCGGTACCGGTCGGAGGACCAGCGGTCAGCGTGGAAGTCGGGGGTGGACTGTGCGGGTCTTGGCGGCTGGACCGTGGCCTCGTACCGAACGGCGAGCTTGTCATACCTCGTCGCCACCGCACTGTTGCGCTTGAGCCGCTTGATCCCGCATTCCACCGCGTGCCGAGGCTTGTAGCTCTCCGCATCCAACGGCGGGGGCGACCGGATCGGTCGTGTTGGGCCGTTTGGAGCAATTTCGGCGCGGCCCGGGCAGTTGCTGGAACCCGATTGGTCGCCGTGTGCATCAATTGTTCAGGCATGAAGCCGAGGAGGCCGCGTCCGCAGCCCGGGGGAAGATCATGAGTAATCCGCTGGTGGCCCAGAAGCAGGATTCGACGACCTGGCATTCCGGCATCAACGTCCTCGACGACGCGGCCGGGGTCTATCAGGGGGTTCAGTCCGGAAGCTGGATCGAGGGCGGGATCGCCGCTCTGGGTACCGGGATGGACCTGCTGACCATGGCGATGAACCCGGTCGGCACACTGATCTCCTACGGGTTGAACTGGTTGATCGAACACGTCAAACCGTTGAAAGACGCGCTCGACCAACTGGCCGGGGACGCCGACCAGATCGCCGCTTACTCCCAGACGTGGAAGAACGTCGCCCAAGCGGTCCAGCAAGCGGGTAAGGACCTCGCCGCTACGGTGGAGAAGGACACGGCGAACTGGTCGGGCCAAGCCGCCGACACCTACCGCGCCAACCTCAAGAACAAGATCGGTCACATCAACGCCGCATCCACCTGCGCGGAGACCATCGCCATCGTGGTGCAGATCGTCGGCGTCATCACCGGCGCGGTGCGCGGCATCGTGCGGGACATGGTCACCCAGGCCATCGGTGACTTCATCCAGGACGCCCTGGAGGAGGTCTGCTCCCTGGGCCTGGGCACTCCCGTCGTGGTCGCGCAGGTCGTCGAGCAGGTCTCCGCGTGGATGGAAAAGATCGGCGCGGTCATCAAGAAGCTCATCAACTCCGTCGAGAAGTTGCGGCCGATGATGAGCAAGCTGGAAGAGATCTTCGCCGCCATCAAGAAGGTCATGTCTGCCCTCCACGGCCGCCCTGGCGAGGCAGAGCCTCATCTCCCCGGCGAAAGCACCCACGCCTCCTCCGCCCACGACACCCCGGCCAGTCCGAACCCGGAAACTCCGCTGGGCAGCCATACCACGGATGGCACCACCCCCTCCGGGACCGAACCCTCGTCCGGAGGGATCAAGGACAATATCGGCGAACCACGGGACAACGCCGTTCCCGCCGACCAGCTCAAGTGCGCGCAGGACCCGGTGGACGTGGCCAGCGGGCGAATGGTCATGGCGCAGACCGACGTACAACTCCTCGGCGTCCTTCCGGTGGTGCTCCGGCGTGTCCACCTTTCCTCGTACCGCGCCGGCCGGTGTTTCGGCCCGAGCTGGGCATCCACTTTTGACCAGCGGCTCGAAATCGAGGACGAGACCGTGTACCTTGCGGCCGACGATGGCACGTTGCAGTCCTTCCCCAATCCGGCACCGGGATTCACGTCCCTTCCGGACGAAGGGCCTCGGCGGCTGCTCGAGCGTGCCGAAGACGGCGGATACCGCCTGACCGATTTCGAGCAGCGCGTAATGCTGTGTTTCGAACCCGACGGACCGGTACGCCGGCTGGCCTCCATCACTGACCGGAACGGGAACCGGGTCGAGTTCCAGTACACCGGTTCCGGTGCTCCCACGGAGATCCGGCACAGCAGCGGCTACCGGATACGAGTCGAGTGCGACGGAGATCTGGTCTCCGCGCTGCACCTTTGCGACAGCGGCGATGGTGACGACCTTCTCCTCATCTGGTACCGCTACCAGAATGGCAGGCTCACGGAGGTCGTCAACTCCTCCGGGCGACCGCTCCGCTTCGACTACGACCCCACGGGCAGGGTGACCGGCTGGACGGACCGGAACGGCGGCTGGTACCGCTATTTCTACGACGGTGCCGGACGGGTGGTGCGCACCGAGGGGCCGCAGGGTGCGGTCAGCGGAACGATGGAATACGACCTGGAAAACAGGGTCACGTATTCCGTCGACTCACTCGGCGGCCGGACCGCGTTCCACCTCAACGAGGCGAAGCAGGTGGTGCGGGAGGTGGACCCGCTCGGTAACGAGACGCGGTTCGAGTGGGACCGTTACGACCGCCTGCTGTCCCGCACCGACCCGCTCGGAAGAGTCGAGCGCTACCGCTACGACGAGGACGGGAACCTCACCACCATCACCCGTGCCGATGGAAGCCAGCACCTGTTCGAATACAACGAGTTCCGGCTCCCGGTGACCAGCGTCGGGCCGGACGGCGCGGTCATCCGGCGAGAATTCGACGAGCATGGCAACGTTACGAAGGTCGTCGATCCGGCCGGCAACGCGACCGAATTCGCCTATGACGAGCGAGGCGGGTGGACGGTCGGCGGCGGTTTGGCCTGGCGTGGTCTGCCGGACGGCTCGGTCGAGAAATGGGTCTACGACGGCGAAGGGAATTCCCGGGTCTACACCGACCCGATGGGACGCCCGACCCACACCGAGTACACCCATTTCGACCTGCCGAGCGTGGAGCGGCGCCCCGACGGCACCACCCTGGAGTTCACCTACGACACCGAACTTCGGCTGATCGGCGTCACCAACGAGCTGGGTTTGCAGTGGCGGCGTGAGTACGATCCGGCCGGAAATCTGGTACGTGAGACGGACTTCAACGGCCGGACGATCGCCTACCGCTATGACGCCGCCGGACAGCTGGTTGAGCGGGTCAATGGCGCGGGTGAGGCCACGCGTTTCACCTACGACGCTCTCGGCAACCTTGTCGAGCGCCGCAACGCCGCGGGTGTGGCGACCTTCGGCTACGATCCGGCCGGCCGACTGGTTTACGCGAACGACGGTGCCACCGCACTGTTCTTCCAGCGGGATGCGCTCGGTCGTGTCCTCACCGAGACCTGCAACGGGCACGCTGTTGTCTCCAGCTATGACGCACTCGGGCGGCGAGTCCGGCGACGCACACCGTCCGGGGCCGAGAGCCGCTGGGAGTACGACGCCAACGACCAGCCGGTCGTGCTGCACACCGCCGGGCGGACCCTGCGGTTCACCTACGACCCGGCCGGACAGGAGTTGCAGCGGCATATCGGCGCCGGTGTCGTACTCGCGCAACGGTGGAACGCCAATCGGCAGCTCGTCAGCCAGACGATCGCCGGGTCGTCCGGACGCCTGCAGCATCGCTCGTACACCTATCGTGCGGACGGTTTCCTCGCCGGGATCGATGATGGCCTGGCCGGGCGCCGGTCCTTCGACCTCGATGCGGTCGGCCGCGTCACCGCGGTCACGGGCGCGGAGTGGCGCGAGAACTACCGCTACGACCGGGCCGGGAACATCACTGGTGCGTCGTGGCCCGCCGACCCGGCAGATGGCGACTTGCTGGGCGAACGCCGGTATGACGGCACCCTCGTCCAGGAGGCGGGAACGACCCGATACCAGCGCGACGCCCAGGGACGGGTGGTGCTGCGGCAACGAAAGCGGTTGTCGCGCAAACCGGAGACGTGGCGGTACTTCTGGGATCCCGACGATCGCCTGGTCGGGGTCCGCACGCCGGATGGCACCAACTGGCGCTACTCGTACGATCCACTGGGACGGCGCATTGCCAAGCAGCGACTCGGCGCCGACGGGCATGTAGTGGAGCAGATCGACTTCAGGTGGGACGGTGTCGTGCTCGCCGAGCAGGCACATCGGACGGGCTCCGATGACGTCCGTGTGACGGTCTGGGACCACGAACCCGACCGGTTCACGCCGGTGACCCAGAACGAGCGCTCCTGGTCGGGAAACTCGTCACAGGAATGGTTCGACGAGCAGTTCTACGCCATTGTCACCGACCTTACCGGCACCCCATCCGAACTGGTGGACGAGCGGGGTGCCATAGCCTGGTTCCGCCGCGCCAATCTGTGGGGAAGAACGATCACGGAAAGCATGGCGGGCGCCGCCGCTACCCTGTTGCGGTTTCCCGGCCAGTACGCCGATCCGGAAACTGGTTTCAACTACAACTACTTCCGGCACTATGATCCGGACACCGGTCACTACGTGAGCGCCGATCCGCTGGGATTGGCGGCGGGGCCGCACCACTACCGCTATACGGTCAACCCGCTGCAGTTCATTGACCCTCTCGGGTTGGTCTCCTGCACCCTCAATGACTACGCCGACAGTCTGCGCGGGTCGAACCAGGCGAGCACTCCCCGTGTGGCGTCGGAATACACCACGCCGTCCGGCCAGAAATATCGTGCTCACAACCGGGAAGGGGTGCCGATCCCGGACCATCTGCGCAACGAAATGGAGCAGATCGCCCCACTGAGCAATCGGCACGGTGCGTGTGCGGAGGTCAACGCCCTGTCGAAGGCATACCTGGGTGAACGGGCCGCGGCGATCGCGGCCGGGAAGACCCCGGAAGAAGCCGACGCGCTGGCGCGGCAAGCTATCCGTGGTGGGAACATGGAGTCGGTGCGGGTGCGGCCGAGTGGGAGCCCGGTGAACTCCCATGGCACACCCATCGACCCGTGCCCGCCATTCTGTACGCCGTTGTTGCGAAGGCTGGGAATCAGCTGGTAGGAGCGTAACCGTGGGAGTTTTCGACAACCTGTCGCCTGGTGTCACTCGCGCACTGGAGGCGAGTGGCTGGAGCGCGGGAAGGCGGGTTTCGATCGACGGATGGAACCAGGTGCTGGCGAACGAGGGGTTCTTCCTCTCGGAGCCGGCGGCAGAGATACTGCGTTCACTCGGTGGGCTGGAGATACGGCCGGGAGCGGACGGTCCCTATGCCCACCCGCTACTGTTCGAGCCGGTGCTCGCCGGCAGTGGTGCGTACGATATCGCGGAAGAATTCGAATCCATGTTCAAGCAGCGATTCTATCCGATCGCGGAATGGATATCCAACGCGTGCGTCTTCGTCGGCGAGGCCGGCAAAGTCGTTTCGTATGACGACATCGAGTGGCTCGACATAGCGGACGACTTCGGCGCGGCTTTGGAGGTGTTCCTGCTGGGCGCACGCCGGCCTCGCGTGATCAGGGAGAACTGACTGGAAGATCGGCTATGGGGCCGATGGCCGCGCACACCGCGGGACTGCCGCAAGCAGCGGCATCGGCGTCGATGAGATTGACCAGGTCCGAGATGGATCTCGACCTGGTCTCCATCCACACCCTCATCCCCAAAATTCAGATCTTCTATTGTCGCCAGGGCTTCCTGGAGACACCAGACGACCTGCGGTACGCCCTGCCAGGTAATTCTCCGATTCTGGTCGACCGGCGGACGGGCGAAGCTCACATGACGGGGAATGCGCGCGACGTGACGTACTACGTGAGAGGGGTGCTCATCAGACGGCCTCAGCCGGTGACCACATAGGGACCACTGTGCTAAGGGCCGTCTCGGGGTCATGCACCCGGCGATGGGCCTCTTCCCGCCGCAACAGTTTCTGAACACCCTGAGCCAGGCTCTCAGCCCACTCGTCCAAGCCGGGCAGCAAACCGGGGCCCGATGATCGCCTGGTGGCAGTCTCGGTGGTGACGACGACATTGCCCAGAATCGAGTTCGCCTGCACCACGGAACCACAGACCACACCGCTGACCTCATTGTGCGCGACCGCGGGCGAGTGCTTCGCAACACCGTCATCGCGTTCCCCCACGCCCCCATGGTCGCAGAGGTCCGTTCGCGACAAACCGCCACCGCCGCACCCAACCCGCCAACGGTAGGCGATGCGACGGCCACGATCACGACAACGTTCCGTCACCCGTTCTGCGTGCGACCACATCGGGCCGTGAAACGCCTCAGGACGCCGCGACCAGTGCCTGCGGGGCGGCCTGCTTGACGCGCGTGACCAGCCACCGCAGTTGCCGGGTGAGGTCGTGCTGCGCGGACTCCACCGTGGCGACCAGTTCCTCGTCCCGCAACGCCCGCCCCGCCTGCCCGACCACGGTCCAGGTGAGTTCGGCCAGGGACGCGAGGGTGTGCAGTTCCTGAAGATCCCGCAGCAGGCCCAGCCCGCCCCGGCTGCCCTGGGGCGGTTCGGTGTGCAACCGCTCGGGTTCCTCCGAGCGTCGCGCGGCGTAGCGCTCCATCAGCGGCGGGAGCGCGGCGAGATGGCGGTCGTTGAACCGCGCGAGGGTGTGGCAGATTTCGGCCACGTCCGGCTCGTCGCCGTGCGCGTCGGCCACCTTTCGGAACGACGGCCTGCCCGCTCAGCTCTCGAATTCCAGCCGTTCCCACGCCAGCGCCGTTCGCCAGTCCTCGCGCTGGAATGCCCAGCTCTGGACGGTGCTCACGACGGTGTCGAATGCGGGTGAGAACGCGCTGTCCCACGGCGAGTCGTCGCTGACGACGGCGCGGAAATGTGCTTCCGGCCCACCTTCACGGAATTCGACGAGATACGCGCGCCCCTGGTCCGGGTCGACTCGTTCGTCGAGGCGCACCTGGAGGTAGTGATCACCAGGATCGTCGTCAAGGCGCTCGACGATCACGAACGGCACACTCAGGTTCATGTCCGCGAGGAGGTCGTGCAACTGCGTCTCGGAAGGACCTTCGATGGTCCGGTGGGAATCCGTCGCAACGATTCGCGGCGCTGTCGGCTGTTCGAGCACCCGAGCAGGATATCTTCGGGAACGGCCCGTGCCACAATACCGTTCATGACCGGGGAAGGTCTGCTCGCGCGGCAGGACGCGCTGCAGGAAGAAGCCGAAGCCGTGCACCAGGATCTCGGACTCGACCGGCTCGGGGAACTGGGGAAACCGGTCCGGGTCGGCAGTGCCGCACTCGGCCTGATGGTGCGGCGCGACCTGGACCTCACGGTGATCTGCCCGGCGCTCGACGACGAAACCGCGGACGCGGTGGCCCGGCTCGGGGCGCACCTGATCGGCCACCCCCTGGTGCGCGTGGTCACCCTGCGCGACGACACCGGGCACTGGAACACCGACCCCGCCTATCCGGACGGACTGTACCTCGGCGTGAAATACCGCTCGCCCGAAGGAAAGGACTGGAACCTCGACATCTGGTTCGTCGACGAACCAGCACGCCAGCCCGACCTGGCGCATCTCGAAACCTTCCCGCCGCGGCTCACCGACGAGACGAGGAAGACCGTTCTCGCCATCAAGAACGCGTGGGCGGACAACGCGGGCTACGGGTCGGAGGTCACCGGCTACGACATCTACACCGCGGTTCTCGACCATGGCGTCCGTTCTCCCCGGCAGTTCGAAGAATGGCGCCGCGCGAGGCACTGACAGGCTCAGCCCGGCCCGGATTCTCGTTCAGCGCACCGTGCGGGAAGCGGCGTTCGGCTGCCGAAGATCTGACTGGTACGGTGTTCGTGTGTCACGAACGGGGTTCGAGAGGCAGCGCACCGCAGCCCGCGCGAAGGGGCGGCAGGTCCTGTCCAGGCCGGAGGTACTGGCCGCCGCGGCGCAGCTGCTGGACGAATCCGGCATCGAGGGTTTGTCGATGCGGGCACTGGCCAGATCGCTCGGTACCGGGCCGGCCACCCTGTACTGGCATGTGCGCGACCGCGACGAACTGCTGACCGCGGTGCTGGACGAGACACTTCGTCACATCGACGTACCGATGGACGGCCCCTGGCAGGACCGCCTGGTGCTGCTGGCGGAACGGATGCGGGCGGCGTTGTTGCCGCGTCCCGCGTTGATCGAGGTTCTGTGGCACCGGGACTGGCAGCTGGGGCCGGTGACCTTGGGCCTGGCAGACGCCACAGTCGGTTTGGTGGCCGAGAGCGGGCTACCGGACGAAGATGTGGCCGACGCCTATCTGGCCGTGCTGTGGTTCATCCTCGGATTCATCTACGCGGAGTCGCAAGCCGCGGCCAACACCGGGTTCCCGCCGCAGGCGGGGGCCGACGACGAGCCAGCGCGCTACCCCAATCTCGTCCGCTACAGCCCCAATACGGACCTCGCCGCGATGCACCGTCGATTCGTGGCCGGGCTACGTCAGCTTCTCGCCGGCATCGAGGCGAGGACCCACCACACCGATCGAGAGGCTTTATCGTGAACGTTTCGACCCCGGCGACCGACGCGGTGATCGCCGCGGACCGGCGTTTCTTCGAAGCATTGTTGGCTGCCGACCGCGCCGCGCTCGACGCACTGCTCGATCCCGAGTTCGTGATCGTCGACGTCGCCGCCGGTGATGTCACGGCCCGCGCCGAATTCCTGCAGTTCGTGAGCGATCGAATCGTCCGGTTCACCCGGATCGACCAATTCCTCGACGAGGCGCTCGTGCGGCGATTTGGCGCGACCGCCATCATCGTGGGCCGTACCGCGATGGAATTCGGTCTGCCCGACGGCACGCAGGTCACCGCGGCCAGCCGGTACACGCATGTGTTCGTCTCCACCGAAGAGGAGTGGCATTTGGTGTCAGCGCAGGGAACGGCCATCGGCGCGTCCTAGTGCCTCTGTTGGAAACGGGGACATTCGGCGTCCGGGCGTAAGAATCGTCCGGTGCAGGCGGTCGGTCGCGTGCCGAAGGGCGGGTCACGGGATCCGGGTCGCGCGAGCTGTTGTCGGCAGGGTCCGAACTCGACCGGATCGCGTGCTGGCGGACAAGGCGTACAGTTCTCGCGCTAACGGTGTTCACGGCTGACGATAATGGCTGACTGGGATTCTGGATGAGCATTGGTGGATCGCGGTTGGCGGGACTGATCGAAAAGATCATCTCCGTATCGCCGGAGGAACGTGGAGATATTCGACTCGCAGTCGATGAAATGCTATGACATTGCACCGGTGTTCGACATTCCCGAAATAAGCCTTGATCCTTCAGAGGCTTCCCATGTTGAACAGTCAGAGAGTTCCTTGGACAGGTGCGGTGATGTGGTGAGTAACCTCTGACTATCCGTGGGCCGCTCATGCCGGTCGAACCTATGTGAGGCAAGGGGTGCAATGAGCGGACATCTGGTCGAGCCGAACCGCGACGAAATTCCACGGCCAACGTGTTGACTACGCGCCGTGCAGCCGGAAGAGGCGTTCCGCGTTGAGGTGGGTGATCTTTTCCCGTTCTTCGGGTGTGAGGTCGAGTTCGTGGAGGAACTGCCGGGTGTCGTCGAGGTGGCGGTAGGGGTAGTCGACGGACCAGATCAGTCGGTCGAGTCCGATCACGGCCCGGATGAAGTCGAACTGGGGGTGGTGGAACATGCCGCTCGGGGTGATCCAGACGTTGGAGCGGTAGATCTCGGTGATCGTTCGCGACAGCCCGGTGTCGCCTGGGGAAAGGATGTCGTCGAGGCGGCTGAGGTAGAAGGGGACCATCTCGCCCCAGTGGCCGCTGATGACCTGCAGGTCGGGGAGGCGTTCGAAGACTCCGGCGAGAATGAGCCGCAGGACGTGTATCCCGGCTTCGTGGTGCCAGCCCCAGGCGGCCAGGGAGAGTTCGGCGCTCACTTTGTCGTTGAACCCCGCGTAGTAGGCCTGCTGGACCTGCGGGACCGGATAGAAGGGGTGCACGTAGAGCGGCACTCCTAGCGCGGCGATCCTGTTCAGGACGGGCTGGTAGACGGGATCGTCGAGGAAGCCGGAACCGGGGCGCCCCATGATCAGGACCCCGCGCAGGCCGAGGTCGGTCACGGCGCGGTCGAGTTCGTCCACGGCGGCGGCGGGGTTTTGCCATGGCAACGCCGCCAGTCCCTGGAGCCGGCCGGGGTGGTCGGTGACCGCCTTCGACAGCCTGTCGTTGGCCGAGCGGCACAGGGTGATCGCCTTGTCCTCGGGGACCAGCTGAATCGGACTGGTCCAGGAGACGATCTGCATGTCGATGCCGTGCTCGTCCATCCGTCGGATGCGGCCCGGCCCGAGGTCGGCCCCGAGGCGGAGCGCTTCCTGGATGTCGACGGCGGGCCGTCGGTCAGGACCTGGTCGGACGGGGGAGGAGCTGGAGCTCTGCCAGCGCATGTACGGCGCTTCGCGGGCGAGGACCGGGCCGGCCGATTCGACGATCGCCTGATCGACCGCGTGCTCTTCGATGCAGATCAGCGTCATGGATCTTCCCTGCTACGAGTTGGATGTAAACTAAACTGTACCGTATACGTTCGCTGGGCGGGAGTGCCGGAAAGCCGGGCCGTGAGCAGGACCCGCCGGGTAACCCGGATTTCGTTCGATTCCAAGGAGCTCACATGATCGTTGTCACGACACCGACCGGCCGGATCGGCAGCTGCCTCGTCCGGCGGTTGCTCGACCGGCGGTGCGCGGTCCGGGTCATCGTCCGCGAGCCCTCGCGTCTGGACGGGGGCGTCGCCGAGCAGGTCGAGATCGTCCAGGGGGCCCATGACGATCCGGCGGTGCTGGACAGGGCACTGCCCGGGGCCGACGCACTGTTCTGGCTCGTTCCTCCGAACCCGGCCGCGCCGAGCGTCCAGGAGCACTACCGCACCTTCGCTCGAGCCGGGCCGCGGCCGTCCGGCGCCACGGTGTCGGCCACGTCGTGGGTGTGAGCAGCGCCGGGCACGGTTGGCCTGCCCCGGCGGGCGTCCTGTCCGCGGCATTCGCCATGGACGCCGAGTTGGCGAGGTCGGGCGCGGCCTACCGGGCCGTGTCCCCGCCGTTCTACCTGGAGAACCTGCTGGGGCAGAGTGCCGCGATCCGCGGGGATGGCGCGTTCTTCCTGACCTATGCCGCCGACCGGCCGCTCGCGTCCGTCGCGACGCGGGACATCGCCGGTGCCGCCGCCGACCTGCTCGCCGACCTGTCCTGGACGGGGCAGGAGAACCTGCCCTTGTTCGGTCCGGACCGGCTTTCCCCGGCCGGTATGGCGGAGGTGATGAGCCAAGTGCTGGGACGTCCGGTGGTCTACCGTCGCACCAGCGTGGACGACTTCGCGTCGATGTGCCGCTTCCAGGGGGCGAGCGAGCAGGCCGTCAAGGACATGAGCGAGGCGTTGGCGGCTCAGGACGCCGGCATCTACGACGCGGACTGGGTGACCGCGAAGATCGCGACGACGGACTTTCGGACCTGGTGCCGGGACGTGCTCAAGCCCGCGGTGGATGCGAAAGCGATGGCCTGAAGGCCGGCGGCGGCGCCTGCTCATCCGGTCACCGCTGGTTTGACGGTTTCCTGGGCGAACTGGCGGAAGGTGGTGGGTGTGGTGTTTTCGGCAGTGCGTTGTGTGGCGTTGTTGATGCCGCGTTCGCCGGCGATGTCCATGTCGATGGTGGATTGGGCCATCGCCTCGGAGAAGCCGCGGCCGATGAGGAATTGTTTGATGGCGGCGCGGTCTCCGGGCTGGAAGCGGATGGGTGTGCCGAGAACGTCGGTGAGGGTTTCGGCGATGTCGCGGTAGGAGAGGTCCTCGCCGCCGAGGACTTCGACGGTGTCCTGCCCGGTCCAGGTGCGGTCGAGGAGGTACCGGGCGGCGAGTGCCGCGATGTCCTTCGTCGCGATCCAGGGCATGGTGAAATCGGCGGGATGGGTGCCGGAGATGACGCCGTTTTTGATCGTGGGCACCTGCCGGAGGATGTTGTCCATGAAGGTGGGCAGGGCCAGTGCGCGCACGTGCGCGCCGGTGCTGCGGAAGAGGTCCTCCATGGCGTGCGAGGCGGAGATGTGCCCGGCGTAGATCTGCGATCCGCGCCCGAGTGCGGAGATGATCACGACACGGGGCACCGCGTGGTGTACGACGGCGTCGGCGCCCGGGATGGAGGCGGTCACGTACGCCTCGTAGGGGCTGCTCGCGGTCGCGGCCGACGGCATCAACCAGAACAGTGCGTCAGCGCCGTCGAGGGCGTGGTCCAGGACGTCGCGGTCGCGGTGCGATCCGGTGACGATCTCGGCTCGTTCGCGTACCTCGGCGGGCAGTCTGCCGGGGTCGCGGGCGATGAGGCGGACCGGTTCGCGCTGCGCCAGCAGCGTGGCGACGAGCTTGCCGCCGATCTGTCCGGTCGGGGCGGTAATCACAATCATGGATGATGACTCCGATCAGCACAGGAACTGAAGTAAACTCTACTGTACCGTATACTTGAGGTGGATGTCATGGCCCGACGCGGGGAAGCACTGCGTGCGCACATCCTCGACGCGGCGAAGCTCGCGTTCCTGGAGTCCGGCTTCGAACGGACCTCCATGGATGCGATCGCGGCGCGCGCCGAGACGTCGAAGCGTTCCCTGTACGCGCACTTCCCAACCAAGGACGCGCTGTTCCTCGCGGTCGTCGAGCGCATCCGTGCCCTGTTCGGCGAGCGGATGCGCACGCCCGCCGAATACGCGGGGCAGCCGTTGGAGGCGGTCGTGCAGTACTGCGGGCGCTTCCTGCAACTGTTGCGCTGGTCCTCGGTCGGGAAGATGGTCCGTCTCGGCATCGCCGAGGCGGAACGGCTGCCGGATCTGGCGGCGGGGCTCTACGACGTCCTCTTCGGACTCACGGTTCGCGATCTCGCGTCACACCTGGTGACCGCGTCGGGGCTCGCGGCCGACGAGGCAAAGGTGGTGGCGAACGAGCTGATCGGCCTCACGATCCACCCGCTGCTGCCCCGCCTGCTGTTCGGAGTCGAACCCCTCACGGAGGAGACGCCGGAGGAAACCCGCCTCGCGGAAGATGTGGACCTCGACAGAATCAGGCGTCTCGTCGGCATCGTGTTGCCTCCTCCGCCGGCGACGCCTTCAGGCTCACGGAAGGCGTGACACCGTAGGCGTCGGCCGCCACGAGTTCGCGATGAGCCCGGCCGAGCCGGATCCGCCGCAGGTACTCGTGCGGGGTTTCGTCGAGCGCGCGACGGAACCCCAGTTCGAGGGCCCGGACGGTGACACCGAGGTGGCGGGCCAACTCGCCGACGTTGAACACCGCCGCCGTCTCGTCCTCGATCAGCCGCATCGCCGACCACACCGCTTTGCTCGGAGCCGCACGGTGGGCAGGCTTGGTGGGAGCGCTGAGATCGTGCTCCAGGCCGAGCAGGACCGCGCTCAGCGCGTGCTCGGAGAGTGCAGCAACCCGTGGGGTACGGCGGCGACGTCGTCGTACCGTCCGAACGTCTCGGCGAGCAGCCTGGCGGCGCTGTGGACGACGTAGCCCTGCTCCAGCGGCAGCACCTGGTGCACGAACCGCGGTGGCCGCGCCGAGTCCCGTTCGCCCGTCAACCCGCCCGCCGCACGGGCAAGCGAGGAGGTTGTCACGCGGAGCAAGAGGACGTCGCAGTCGGCGCTGAACTCGGCGAGGAAGCGCCCGTCCGCCGCGATCACGACCATCGACTCCCCGGCCCACGCCTCGACGACCTCGCGCCTTCGCCAGACGCGCATCCGTCCCGACAGCGGTATCACCACCCCGACGTATCGAGAATCGGCCTGCCGGTCGATGATCACCTTCGCGCCGTAGCTCATCCGCCCGACCCCGACGGAGCCGGTGTCGGCGTAGAAGGCTCGCGCGCGGACGTCGTCGCGGTCACTGAGGCGGGCACGCAGCCGGCCCGGTGACATGAACCGGCTGATCTCCAGCTCCGCGACCTCGAGGTCGTGTGTCTCGTACCGCTTGTAGGCGGCGAGCGATCGCAGTACGGAGTCCTCGGCGCGCGGTTGGTGAGCGACGTCAAGCGTGGCAGTCATACGGCTCTCCCCGATGTCGATGCCTGGTCCGCGCTCGAGCCCAGGTCACGGATTCTGACGCGTCTGCGAATCCAGGAGCGCTCCGGCCAGGGCGATAGCCACCGAACGAAGTGACCAGGTGCATTAGGCGAACCCGCCGCACCACGCGAACGGCCGCGAGGGCTCACCGGACGCGTGCGTGCTCGTCAGGCGGCGCTGACCGCTTCGCCTGGTGGCTCGCGGGCGCGTTCCCGCGCACCTAGCGTGTCACATCGCGGCCCGGCCGTACGACGGGCCAGGAAACCGCTTCCAATCGAGAGGACGCCGGATGACCGCCGAGCAGCCTGCCACCTACCCAGACGTCGATGAGCGGCTTCTCCCACTGCTGAACGAGGCGACCATGGAGGTCGTTCCCGTGAAGGGCGCGCAGGCGCAGATCCTGGCGACGTCCCAAAACGCCACCGTCGCGGTGACCTGCTCCCCGAAGTTCGGGCTGGGGCGCACCCTGGAGCACTGCGCGATGGCGGCGAAATCCGGACGGCGCGTCGTCCCCCATCTCGCGGCGCGCATGGTGGCGGATCGCGCGTCGCTGCGCGACTTCGTGCGGCGCCTCGCGGACCTGGGCGTGACCGACCTCTACGTCGTCGGCGGCGACGCCACGACTCCCGTCGGCCGGTATCGCGAGGCCGCCGAGTTGCTCGACGACCTGTCGTCGATGGAGCACCCGTTCACGCGGATCGGCATCGCCTGCTATCCCGAGGGGCATCCGCACATCGACGACGACCGCCTGTGGGAGGCACTGCTGCGCAAGCAGGATGCGGCAGGCTACCTGGTCAGTCAGATGTGCTTCGACGCCGCGACGCTCACGTCGTGGCTGAGGCGGGCGCGAGAGCGCGGCGTGTCACTGCCGATCCGCATCGGCATCGCCGGACCGTTGAAGGTCCCCAGGCTTACCGAGCTGTCACTGCGCATCGGGGTCGGCCGGTCGCTGCGCTTCCTGGCCAAGCAGCACGGACTGGTCGGCAACGTCCTCATGGGACGGACCTACGACCCGGCTCCCCTCGTGCGGGCGGTGCTCGCTGCGGAGCCGGAGCCGGGCAGCGACATCGAGGGACTGCACGTCTTCACCTTCAACCAGGTGCCCGTCTTCCAAGCCTGGCTCCGCACACAGGCTGGAGCCACGGCATGACCGAGGCCCCGGCTCCCTTCGCCTACGCCCCGCAGTCCACCGGCAGCGCGAATTCACCGAGGCGTTGACGTGGCCGCCGAGTCACCGACGGCAACGCGATCGCAGGTCGGATCCGAGAGGTACTGGCTAGCGTAGGGCGCCTGCGGGTTCGGGCCGGTCAACCATCTCCCCTTTGGGGTTCAGGCGCGGTGGTGGTGGCGGCGTCGACAGGTGCCCCGTCGCCACAGTCATCCGGACGCCGAAAACGGCTCGCATTCCCCGCCACCGGCGCGGGACACTGACGCGGCCGAACTCGACCGCCGCTTTCCGGCTCTTCGGGGACGCGAGGTTGACCGCTGCGGCGGTCACCCGCCGATTGGGTATCCAACCCATCGGTGCCCACGAGGCGGGCGAACCGGTCAGCCGCCGCTCGACCGCCACCCGTGACTACTCAAGTAGATTTTTCGGTACGCCATTTCAACACCGCGCCACGGCGCTGCGTATCCCCTTGGTGAACAGGCACGGAGGGACCGATTCATGGGTGTGCGGACAAACCGCCGGGGGGACGCGAAGGTGACCGACGCGGACGGTCCGCCGGAGTCACTGCGGACCGAACGGGACGTCGAAACGGCTTACGCCCGTTATGGCAACGAACTGTTCGGGTTCGTCCTGAACGCGGTGCGGGACCGTCCCCTCGCCGAGGAACTCGTTCAGGAGATCTTCTTCCGAGCCTGGCGCGCCTCAGCGCGGTTCGACCCGGCGGCGGGCACGCTGCGGACCTGGTTGTTCGCGATCGCCCGGAACAGCGTGGCGGACTCGGCCCGCCGCCGTTCCGTCCGGGCCCGCGTGGAACAGACCGGCCGGAGCGACCGGCCGGACGGGCCGAATCCGGCGGACCCCTTCGATCGCCTGCTCACCGCGATCCAACTCGACGAGGCGTTGCAGCGCCTGAGCCCGGAGCACCGCCAAACGGTGGTCGAGGTCTACTACCACGGCCGCACCTGCGCCGAACTCGGCGGCGAACTGGGCATCCCGGCGTCCACCGTGCGCAGCCGCCTGTACTACGGGGTCCGCGCGCTTCGCCTGCTCCTGCAGGAGAACGGGGGACTGGTCTCATGAATCCGGCGTGCGCGGCCCTGCGCCCTGAACTGGCCGAAACCCTGATGCTCGGCCGCCCGCTGACCTTCGTGCAGCGACGGCACCTGGCCGGCTGCCCCGGCTGCGCCCGCGAGGCCGACGAGATCCGGGAGGTCGTGGCCACGCTGGATCAGGCGGAGGGCTTCCCGCGAACCGCCGGACCGGCGCCCGGGCCGGTGGAGGCGGCGGGCGGACTCGGACCGCGCATCGCCGCGGACATCCGCCGGAAACGTGTCGCCGGCACCCGCAGGCGCCGCGCCTTGGCCGTTTTCGCCGCCGCCGCGGCCATTCTCGGAGCGCTGGTGTTCACGCCGGTCCTCGGCCGGGGCGGGCCCGAGCCCGCGCACCCGGTCGCGCTCGCCCGCGAGGGCAGGATGATCCCGCAACCCTGGGGCACCGAGGTGCCGATCACGCTGACCGGCCTCGACCAGGGCAAGACGTATCGCCTGATGACCGCCGACGCGACCGGGAACACGATGCCCGCGGGCACCGTGCGCGCGGAGTCGGATCAGCCCCTGCACACGCACATGGTGACCGCGATGAACCGCGCGGCCATCAGGCTCCTCATCGTCGCCGACCAGGACGGCCGGCCCGTGGGGCAGCTACCCGTGGCCTGAAGCCCTTTCGCCCCTCCATCCGTTCCACCGAATCCGTGGGCCGGCCGGTGAAGTCTGCCCGGAAGAAGTACCGAGAGAGGAAGTGAGCATGTCGCGCAAACGCCGGGCCCGAAGGGCCCTGGCCACCCTGGCCACCCTGGCCACCCTGGCCACCCTGGCCACCCTGGGGACTGTGGCGGCGGCCGTGGGCGTGGTGTCCGCGTCGTCGGGCGGCATCGAGGCCGCCGCCGCGCCGGATCCCGCGTCGGCGGCGGAGGCCGCCTATCAGCGGCCGATCCCGGTGTCGTCCCAGGACCGGGTATACACCGCCGACCAGACGTCCAACACGGTCACCGTGATCGATCCGTCCAGCGACAAGGTGCTGGGCACCATCGCACTCGGGGCGCAGCGCCTGTCCAACACGCTCAACCCGCAGTACCTGCGGGACGAAAACGTGCACGGGTTGGCCTACTCGCCGGACCACCGCGAACTGGCCGTGGTCAGCATCGGCAGCGACACCGTCGACATCGTGGACACCGCCACCAACAAGGTGCTCAGCCACACCGACGTCGGCCGTTCCGCACACGAGGGCTGGTTCACCGCGGACAGCAGGCAGTTCTGGGTCGCCGATCGCGGACGCAACACGGTGACCATCGTCGACGCCGTCCACGGTGGGGTGATCACCACTGTCGACGTGGGCGACAACCCGTCCAAAGTGGTCATGAGTCCGGACGGGAAACTGGCCTACGTCAACCACTTCACCGTGCCCGAGATCACCGTGATCGATGTCGCTTCGCGCCGCGTCGTCGGCCGGATCACCGGTCTCGCCGACTCGCTGGCCTCGGACCTGGCGATCTCGCCCGACGGCACACAGCTGTGGGTTCCGCACAAGCGAGCCGGCAAACTCACCGTGGTGGACCTGGTGCACCGCAGGGTGCAGGCGGTCCTCGGCACCGGGCCGGACACCAACCACCCGAACTTCGCCCGGAGCGCGACCGGCACCTACGCCTACCTCACCGTGGGCGGCCTCGACGAGACCCTGGTCTACCGGCTCACGCCCGCCGGCGCCCCGCCGCTGACCGCGACGATCCACGACCACGGTCTCGCGCCACATGGCATCTGGCCCAGCGGTGACGGCACGCGGATGTACGTCGGCATGGAGAAGTCGGACCAGGTCGACGTCATCGACACCGCCACCAACCAGGTGACCGGCACGATCGGCGTAGGCCAGGAGCCGCAGGCGCTGGTCTACGTTCCCGGCGCCGCCCCCGGTGGCGGAGCGCCGAACCTGGCCACCCAGGGGCTCGGTCAGCAGGGGCACGACATCCCCACCACGCTGCCCGACGGTTCGGACGGCGAGACCATGAATCCGGCCCAGGGTCGGCACCTCGAGGCGACCGTCCGTCCCGTCGCCGGGCTGGACATGATCGACCTGCAGGCCCGCGGGCTCGCCGCGAACACCACGTTCGAAGCCGACAGCGTCGGCGCCGACGGCGGCGAGACCGCGGTGGTCACCTTCACCACCGACGCGAACGGCAACGCGCCGCAGGTACTCGCGTTCGCGATGTTCGACGGCAAGAGCATTTCGATCAAGCCGATCGGCAGCACCGACCGGCCCGCCTCGTCGACCGGTAACGACCTGGCCGCCGGGATGGGCGGGAAGGTGGTCACCGCCGCCGATCTCTTCTACTGCGACTGCTGCTGCTGATCGAGACTCCGGGGTGGACGCGCGCCGCGTCGCCGTCCACCCCGGCCGAACCGGGAGGACACCGCTGTGAACCGTTTTCCGCGTATCGCGGCGCCGGTAGCCGGTGCCGCGGCCGCCCTGGTCCTGCTGGCCGGATCGGCGCAGGCGCACGTCCGGGTGCGGGCGCCCCAGGCCGTCGTCGGGATGCCCGCGACCCTGCAGTTCCGGGTGCCCAGCGAGGAACAGGTCGCCGGCACGATCCGGCTGTCGCTGACCGTGCCCGCCGACCTGACGGTGACCGGGATCGACCCGGTGGGCGGCTGGACCGCCACCCCGGGAGCGGGCTCGCACGAGATCACCTGGACCGCCCAGCCCGGACATCCGCTCCGGCCCGATCAGGTGGCGGATTTCACCGTGCACGCCGGGCCGTTGCCCGATCACCCGTCGCTCGGCTTCGTCCTGGTCCAGACCTATTCCAACGGTGACACGGTGGCGTGGAACCAGATCCAGGCCGGGCCGGGCGCGCCGGAGTTCCCCTCGCCCGTGCTGACCGTCGCGGGTGCCTCGGCCGGTGCCCAGCCCGATCTCGCGCCCGGTTCCGTCGCGGCTGCGCAGGAACCTTCCACCGAGAACGCCCCGGTGGCCGGGCCCGCGGTGCTACCCGTGGCCCCCGCACCGGCGGCGAGTCCGAACCCGTTGTGGTACGCGGGTGGTGCGATCCTGCTCGTCCTCGGCGGGGGCGGGGGAGTTCTGCTCGGTCGCCGACGCCGCTCGACACCACGCATTCGACGAGTACCCGGCTGGGCAATCAAACGGCGGTAGGGCCGGTGGTCGCCTCCGCTAGGGTGTCGTCGTGGACGAAGCCCCGAGAGCCGATCCTTTCCCGCGCCGCCGTTTTCTCCTGGTGGCGCTCGCCGCGATTCTTGTCGTCGCGGGCACCGTGGTGTTCCTGTTGTGGCCGGATGACGACACCGCCGCTGGCCCGTGGACACCGGCCCCGGTGCTGCCCATCGCGGGACACGATGTGTGTGCGGACCAGATTGTGATCAGGGTCGAGTCCGACGCGCAGATGAGGCGGATCGCGGAGGTGCTGCACGATGATCACCGGGTGGGCAAGGTGTACACCGAGACCAAGGATGAGGCGTACCAACGGTTCCTGAAGATTTTCAAGGACGAGCCCAGATTGCTGGCGGGTGCCCGGCCGGAGGCTCTGCCCGCTTCGGCGACGGTCGTGCCGTTCGGGCAGGTCGACCTGAGGAAGTGGGCCGTCGAGTTGTGGAGCACCTTCCCGGAGGCGAGTTCGATCGAGCCGATGATCTGGGCCGAGATCAGGGCCACGCAGGCGGCCCGCTATGGCACGGCGGACCTGAGGCCACCGTGCCCGCCCAGCGGCGAATACCATTGAACACACTCAGGACCGGTCAGTCGCGAAATTCTGGTGGAGCGTGTCGCGGGCCGGGGCAGCACGGTGGCTGTCCGCTGAGGTCGGTGCGGCCAAGTCGTCGCCTCAGGCGCGCGATGTCGAGCGTGTTCTCTCTTATTCCCGGTGATATTTTAAACACCCCGTCCTCTCGGGCCGAAGCGGCGCGGATAGGCAACCAACAGCTCGGAAAAGGGAAGATGGTCCAGGCGTGCTGCCATCTCGGAGAGACTGCAGAATTCATTATCGTGGATGCGATACAACAGTTGGGGTACGCGGCGGAAACCGGTGATGTGGAGCGGGTGGCACGCCTGCTGCGGGAGGGCGTCCCGGTTGATGCCGGAAACACCGTCGGTCGGCCCCGCACCGCTCTCGACCGGGCCATTTGGGCGGAGCAAACGGGGTGATCGCTCCTTGCCGGACGGTGCAAGATCACGGCTGCCTGCCGTCGGCGGTTCCAGTGGCTCAGCAGCATTTTCAATGATGCCTTCGAAAATCGTAGACCGATCTAAGGAATGTGTATCTTTGCAAGAAACTCTGAGGCGCTCGATGCTTGACGAGCTGACCGGGGCACGACGATCATTCGATGGCGGAAAAATCTCTGTCGTCGATTTCGAGGTGCGACTGGAGAGGCTTGTTCTGAAGTTCGAAGACTGGCTGGCTCGCGCTCGACGGGAGTGAGGTGCGCTCGACCCTGCTCGGCCGCGACCCCGCCCCAGAGCCGCTCATCGGCACGAGTACCCCGGCGGTCGGGACGGCCGCCGGGCTGTGGTGTTGTCAGTGGTTGGTTGTGGTCTCGCTGGCGCAGGATGCCGCCGTTGCTCCGGTGCGTGCGGCGTTGTCGATGTTGTCTTCGACCCAGCTGCGCAGCATGCGAAGGGGCACGGCCGCGCTGTGTCCGAGTTCGGTGAGGGAGTATTCGACGTGTAGTGGCACGGCGGGGTAGACGGTGCGATCGAGGAGGCCGAACTCTTCCAGGCGCCGCAACGTCTGGGTCAGCACTTTCGGGCTGATTCCCTGCAGGTGCCGCTGGAGCTCGCCGAAACGCTGGGGACCGTCCTCGAGCGCGCCGATGGCCAGGGCGGACCACTTGTTCGCCAGCAGGTCCAGCATGGCCCGGCAGGGGCACTGCGCGGCGTAGACGTCGTGGTCGGAGTGCTGCCCGGTCAGGCATACGGTAGTCATGACAAGCCCCTCACCTGGATGCTTCCCGTTGGGAAGTTCTAGCCCTTGCGGGTAACTATATCCCTGGAGATACGTTTCGCGTGTCACGGGGAAGACAGTTCCGGTCTTTCCGGGCAGCTGAATCCAGGGAGAGAAACCAGTGTCCGACACAACGATGCGCGCCGTCCTGCAACACAGCATCGGCGGCCCCGACGTGCTGTCGGTGGAGCAAGTACCGCGCCCCGAACCGCTGCCGACCGAAGTCCGGGTCAAGGTGCACGCGGCCGGTATCAACCCGGTGGACTGGAAGACCCGGGCCGGGGCCGGAATGGCGGGCGTGCTCGGCGAGCCACCGTTCATCCTGGGCTGGGACGTCTCCGGCACCGTGGACAAGGTCGGCTTCGGCGTCACCACCCTGAAAGAGGGCGACGAGGTCTACGGCATGCCCTGGTTCCCGCGGGTGGCGGGCGGCTACGCCGAGTACGTCACCGCGCCGGCCCGGCAGTTCGCCCGCAAGCCCGCCAGCATCAGCCACGAACAGGCCGCAGCGGTGCCGCTCGCCGCGCTCACCGCCTGGCAGGCCCTGGTGGACACCGCGCACCTCCAGCCCGGGCAGCGCGTGCTGATCCATGCCGCCGCCGGCGGCGTCGGGCACCTCGCGGTCCAGTTCGCCAAACACCTCGGCGCCCACGTGATCGGCACCGCCCGCGCCGACAGCCACGACTGGCTCACCACGCTCGGCGCGGACGAGGTCATCGACTACACCACCGTCCGGTTCGAGGACGCGGTCACCGACGTCGACACCGTGATCGACCTGGTCGGCGACCACCACGACAACACCAGCACCCGCTCACTACAGGTGCTGCGCCCCGGCGGGCTCCTCGTCGCCATCCCCGCCGGCGTGTCACTCGAACTGGCCGCCGCGGCCGAAGCGAAGGGCATGCGCGTGACACCGTTCCTCGTCGAGCCCGACGGGCCCGCACTCACCACCATCGGCGCCCTCATCGACTCCGGCAAGGTGACCGTGCAAGTCGAAGAAGTGTTCCCGCTCGACCAGGCCGCCCAGGCCCACACCCGCGGCGAATCCAACCACACCCACGGCAAACTCGTCCTCCACGTCGCCTCCTGAACCCCAGCCGCAGAACCCTGGGAGAACACCCGAAGTTCCACGCACACGCCGCTTTGGCAGTGCAAGGTCCAGGCACGCAAACGATTCGGAAGAAAGGCATGGCCCGATGAGCGAACAGGACAATGCGGCAGACCCGCAGCAGCGAGTAGCCGACCTGTGGACGAGTGCCCAGCCAGGTGTACCGCTGTTCATGAACGTCACCCTGACCATCCAGCCCGAACGCCGGGAGGAGTTCCTGGCGGCCCTGCGCGAGGTGCTTCCCAGCGCGCGGGCCGAGCCGAACTGCATCTACCTGCACGTCGGTCAATCCATGACCGAACCCGACGTCTTCGTTCTTTCCGAAGGGTGGCATGACCTCGCGGAGTATCGCGACGTCGTTTTACCGAAGCCCTACTTTCAGACCTACCTGCAGATCAGCGAGAGCACCTATGCCCGGCCCCGCATCGTCGTGCCACTCCTGCCGGTCGAACCGATGTGAGACGGGCGCACCCGGAGCCGGCGAGGGGGCGGTTCCGGTCCTGCGGGAAACGGTGACGGTCGGCACATCGAGCATGGCAGCATAGGAGCTGCTTTTTCACCATTGCGGGACCCGGGTGGGCACTCTCTCCCCGTCCGGGGCCGCAACCCTCCTGCTGGCCGCAGCGGTGGGACTCCCCGCCGAAGCCTGTGCGTAGACCAGGTTGCCGTCGACATAGGTTTCGAGGACCTGCACGCGGTCGAGACGGGCATTGGGTTCGAAGATGTCGCGGTCGAGGAGCACGAGGTCGGCGAAGTTGCCTTCACGCAACATGCCGGCCTCGCCCTCCCAACCGCCGGCGTAGGCGGAGCCGGATGTGTAGGCCGCGAACGCAGTGTCCAGGTCGATCCTCTGCTCCGGATAGAACGGATTGACCTCGGGATCGGTGTACGGTTCCGTCCGATGGACTGCGACATGCATCTCCTCTAGCGGATTAGCACTGGTGACAGACCAGTCGCTACCGCCGGCGAATCGGGCACCCGCCTTCTTGAGTGACCCGAACGGATACTGCCAGGGATGCAGTCGCCGGGGCAGGATCGGAATCGTGTAGTCGTCCATCTGCTTTCCGTGGCTCGCCCACAGCGGCTGGATGTTGGCTATCGCGTTCAAACTGCTGAAGTGGGCGATATCGTGGGGGCTGACGATTCCCAGATGTGCGATCTGGTGGCGGCCGTTGCTGCCCGCTTCCCGGGCGACCCGGATGGCTTCGAGTGCATCGTGCACAGCGCGGTCCCCGATCGCGTGGAAATGCATGGCGAAGTCGTTGTCGTCCAACGCGATCTTCCTTGCCAGATCGCGCAGAAGCTCCAGGGGAATGAAGGTCGGACCGGCCCACTCTTTGGGGTGGTGGTCATCGCCCAAATACGGCATACTGAGTGCGGATTTACGACTTTCGATGATTCCGTCGAGGAAGATCTTGATCGACTCGACCCGATAGGTGCCGTGAAACGGATCGGCCTCGTGTCTCATCTTGCTGAACTTCCTGAGCTTGTCGCCGCACTTGGTCTCGAGTTCGTCACTCCAATTGGTGTCGAGAGACAAGGGAAGGGCGGCGGTCACTCGGCCGTGGAGCCTGCGCTCCTGTGCGGCCTTGAGATATTGATGATGCACCGTGTCGGAGACGAGGGCGTCCTGCCAGCCGGTTATCCCCCATCTGTGCAACTGTTTCTGGGCTTCCTCGAGGCCGTCTTGCCAGTCCTTTTCCGACGGTGGCGAAAGCTCTTTGGCGAGAGAGCTGACCAAACCCGCCGGTCCTTCGAAAAACATACCCTTTTGCCAGTTTTCCCAGTCGGGATCCTTGTCGTCCCACCATGACGCATTCTTGAAATGTTGTTCGATCAGTGTCAGCGCCGCGCTGTTGACCCAGGTCGCGTGCCCGTCCCGAGCGTCGAGGCAGATCGGTCGTTCGTTCCGCAGCTTCGCGTCGAGAATCGTCTTGTCGGGCCACTGCCCGGAGGTGAAGGTGCCCATGGTCCAGCCCGCGCCGATAATCCACGGATGGTCTTCACGGGTTCCGGCACGCCCATGGGCGTAGTCTCTTATTTTTTGTATGTATTCATCTTCTGTCCGGCAGTCGTGGAGATTGCATTGGATCATTTTCAGGCCGCCCTCGAGGGCATGGATGTGCGCATCGTGGAAACCGGGGATGAGTAGGCCTTGCCGGTGGAGATCGACAATGCCACCCGGCGGCGCCGTGTACTCGGGTGGCACGTCACCAGGGCCGATCGCTGCGATGTGCCCATCCGTGACGGCCAGGTAACCCGGTTCCAGACGAGGTCGGGTGGGATCGCCGGTCTGGATGGCGGCGTTGGCGAAGATGAGATCTACGAACATGAACATTACTTCCGACGTAGGGTTGCCGGGTCCAGGAGACCGGCCTTGTGAGTGGTGAATGGAGGCTGACAAGGGAAACAGCTGCCACGCGCTCGGGTGGAACGCTGGCGGTATACCTCGGTGCGCCCGGGGCGGAAACCAGGGAGGGGACACCCACAGGTGTGTTTCACGCGGAATTGTCCGCTACGGAGCGCGACTTTGGTGTTCAGAGGTAGAGAGTGCGGTTGCGCAGCGAACCGGTCAGGCGGCCGGCGGCGCGGGCCGTGCGGACCAGCCAGGCGCCACGGGCATCGCGTGAGCGAACGGCGGTCGGCGCGTACGTGGCGATCCAGCGCCACTCGCGGAGCGCGGCCGCCCGACCAAACACCCGTCCCTGCACCCCGAAGTACCTCTCGGGAGGTGTGAGCCGGTCGAGAGCGGCAATGACATGTGCCTGCGCAATCCGCTCTTCGCGGACCAGCTCACCGTGACGGTCTTCGGCGAGCTCGCGGTAGACGCCCAGGTCGTCGGGACGCTCACGCTCCGCCTTCTTCTCCGCGAGCCGGTCCGACGGCAGGTGGATGGACAGGTCGTCGATCCGCTCGTGAAGCCGGTCCAGCGATGCGCTCGGCCGTTCCCCCCGGCGTTCGGCGAGGGAGATCGCCAGGTCGCAGAACCTCTGCAGGAGCGAGAGTTCCTGCGACTCCGACAGCACCTCGCGAACGATCCTGGCGCGCATCGGCCAATCAGAGCGAGTCAGGAATTCGTCGTTGGGCCTACCACCCTCGTACTCGAGGGCGGGGCAGATCCAGCTAGACCGCTCATTCCCAGGCGCTGATCGCGTCGTCGAGAACCTGTTCCCACGGCAGAGTGCTCGGCACGCTCCCGGCCCAGTCCTCGGGGCCTCCGATGCGTTCCGACAGGCTCGATCGTCAGGGCGTCGCCACGTTTGTCGAAGTTCCGGACGATGTTCGTAATCGCCGGAGATCGGCCTCCTCGACGCCCGCACCCGTGCGTTCCCGCTGTCGTGACCGAGGTGGAAACCACGCAGGCACTGGCCGGTGTACCGGGTCCGTCCTGTTCGGATGGACCCGGTACACCCGCCCCGTGGATGACCCGTTTCCCACCGTGCTATCGCGAACTGTCGTCGCCTCAAGGTAGGCCGGCCAGCCCGGGGCGCCGTCGCGGATGAAGCGGAGGGCGCTGCCGCTCTGCGCGATGGCCGGGCGAAGAGATCACGGCTCCGCTCCATGGACAGCAGAGTGGTCACGCTCATCGCTCCCGCGGACTCTTCGGCGAGCGTGACCTGGCCCCGATCACCGCCGAACGCGGCGATTTTCTCCTCAGCCCACGAGGCGCCGCCGCGGAAACCCGGGGCTTGGCGGCTTCGCTGGGTGCCGGCGAAACCTGTTACGCCGTGATCCGCGACGCGACGACGGACCTGGTGAACCGCGCGCACACCTGGCTGCCGTCCGCCCCGAGGGAGACGACCTGCTCCCTGGTGACGGCCGTGTCCCTGGCCACCGAAGGCGACGCCGCGACGGCGCGGCGCCTGCTCGGGCTCGCCCTGGTGGGCGTGCTGCCCTGAGTTTCGTCAGGGCCCAGTGGGCCTCTGTGGTTGTCGGCGGGCCAGACGTGATCTAGGAAATGAGGCTGTGGAGACGTTCTGGTGGTTCGCGCGCCTCATCCTCATGGTGGCTCTGAGCGCTGCGACGTTGTTTGGTGGCATTCTCGTCATGCTCGTGCTGATCAACGGCGCTGACTACGGTCCGCTTCTGACCTGGTCAAGCCTGCTTGGCACGCCCACGATCCTGACCGCGGCATGGGCGGGTATGGCGCTCCTCCTCTTCCCGTCGGCATGGCGGAGTGTGCTGTGGTGGATTGCCCGCATCGTGGCGGGGGGCGTGCTGGCCGGTGCGACCCTGTTCGTCCCTGTTGAATTCCTGATCGGGTTGGCGAATGGCGCTCGGTTGCTGAACGGAGGGTGGTGGGTGTTGCTGGCCGGCCCAACGGTCCTTGTCCTGATCTGGATGGGTGCGGTGTTCCTGGTGTTCCGGCCGGCAGCCCGATGGTTTCGAGCGCGCGAGGAGGAGGATGTGGCCCGCATCACCGCTGGGCTTCGCGATACAGGTACCAGCCGCCAGTGAGACTCACAAGTCAACGTCCAGTACCAATACCTGCGAAGGGTCATGAGTTATCCAATGAAAAAACTCTCGGTGGCGATGGTTCGATCCGAACTGATTCTGATCGGGTACTGGCGGCGGAAGGCCGGGCGAGGATGGCCGGCGGACGACCGCTGGCCCTCCCCGGAGGATTTCGTAGACTCGTCTTGGGACGCCAACGAGCGCGACCAGGTCGCGGACTATCTCGGCAGAGGCTTCGTCGTGAGAGCCTGCATGGGCTTCTCCCCGTGCCGGATGTGCGGTCGGGCAAACGGTGCGCTCGAGTTGAGCGATGGGGTGTATGTATGGCCGGAGGGACTCAAGCATTACGTGGACGACCACGACGTTCGTCTCCCCGAACCTTTTACCTCGCACGTACTCGCCAGCATCGAGGCCTTCGAGACCGCTGGTCGTGATGAGTCTTGGTGGCGTAGCTTCGTCGTCCGCGAGCCACACGCCAGTAACGAGGAGAGTTTCGTCCAGCGCGCCGACCTCGATATGGACAGCGGGCGCAACGCGACTGGGTGGCGCGACGCCGAGGGGAACAGGATTGACGCATGACGATCGATGAAGGGGACCGTCCGGAGCCGACCCACGAGGAGGTCCGCGGAGTTCTGGCCGGCCTCGCCAGCGGAAAGCTGACCCCTGGTCAGGCTTCGGACTGGGCCACGCCGTGGATCAGGCGAGGAGGCGGGCTTGGTCGAGGACGAGGCGGTATGGGAGGCACTCGACTGGCTCAGCGGGGCGGACACCGAGACAGGCCCCGGTGTCTACCTGTACGGACCGGAGGACTTCCGCAAGTGGCTGGCGGACTTCGAATCGGCCATCGGGAACTGACCACCATGAGTCGGGACCGCCGCCGCTTCGACGGCCCGCACCCGACGTCCCCGAGGTGACCAAGGGCGAGCTGAAGATCGAAACTCGCGGCCGGTACCCGCTGGTGGCGTTCGCCGAGCGTCTGTTCAGCGATGCGGGTCGAAGACCTTGGCGATGTAGCCGTCGGGGCGCACCAGGATGGGGCGATCGACCGGCTCGGCGGGTTCCGCGAGGTGCATTTCACCGGTCCAGCCATCGGGTTTGGTGTCGCCGACGAGAACGAACCTGCCGCCGCGGAGGGCTTCGTACAGCCGCGTGCCGTCGGCGAGCGGGATGTCCGGCATTCGGGCGCCGACGAGTTTGTGCTCGCCGCGGGGCGCGCGGTACCGGAATCCGACGCCGCTGAGCTGTCCGGTCAACCGGCGGTGGACGGCCGGGACGCGCACGACGGCGGGGCCGAGGAGACCGCGCAGGGCGCGGGCGATCCGCGGCCGCAGCATCGCCATCCGGATGATGGTGCCACTGAGCCGCAACACCTGCTTGCCCACCAGGTGCCGCTCGGTCTGGTAGGTGTCGAGCAGCGACTCGGGTTCGCCGCGCAGCACGGCGGCGAGCTTCCAGCTGAGGTTGGCGGCGTCCTGCAGTCCGGTGTTCATGCCCATGCCGCCGGCGGGTGAATGGACGTGTGCGGCGTCGCCCGCGAGGAACACGCGTCCCACCCGGTACCGCGGAGCCTGCCGCTCGTCGCTGTGGAACCGGGACATCCACCGCGCGTCATGCATGCCGAAGTCGGTGCCCAGCGCCCGCTTGGTGACCGCGCGGATCTCGTCCAGGTCCAGCGGGGCATCGTCGGGCAACTGGCGAAGGCGGTCCCAGGCCAGCACCCGCCACCAGCCGTCGCCGAACGGTGCGATGAAGGCGAACTCGGTGCCGAAACCATTGACCGTCAACGTTTCCGGCGGTGTCTCCCGCAGCCGCACGTCGGCCAGCATGATCGATTTCAGCACCGACTTGCCGGGGAAGGGCAGACCGAGTGCCTGGCGCACCGTGCTGTGGAATCCGTCCGTGCCGACCAGATAGGCCGCGCGGTGGGTGCCTTCTCGCGTGTCGACCGAGACACCGGCCGTGTCCTGCCGCACATCGGTGACCTTCGCGTCGTAGACGATATCCACCCCGGCCGCGACCGCTCGTTCCAGCAACACCCGTTCGACGTTGTACTGCGCGGTGACGAGCAGGTAGGGGAAACGGCTCGGCAGGCGCCCGAGGTTCACGTCGACCCGCCCGAACAGCCGGGCGTCGGCGAGGCGGCTCACCCCGGTCTGGTCCACCTTCTCCGCGAGTCCTCGGGCGTCGAGCATTTCGAGCGTGCGGGCGTGCACGACGAAGGCGCGGGACAGGTTCGAGATCTTTCCGTCGCGCTTCTCCAGCAGCGTGACCGAGACGCCGGCCTCCGCGAGGTCACCGGCGAGTAGCAGGCCGGTGGGGCCCGCGCCCACCACGATCACATCCGACATGACGATCTCCTTCAGTAGTAGCTACGCATCAGTTCGGTCGCCCACACCGGCTGCGTGATCTCCCCGGCCGGCCCGAACTCGACCAGGTAGGGCTTGATGTCCAGCACCGGTGTGCCGTCGATCGCGTCCAGCCCGGCGACGTGGACGTCGAGTCCGTCGACGCCGAGCAGGCGGCACCGCGAGACGCCGAGCCGGTTGGGGCGGTTCTTGGCGCGCTGGGCGAAGATCCCGACCAGCGGCCAGTCCGGGTTGCCGCGAGGGCGCCGGGCGCCCTGCCGGATGTCCTCCGGCGCGACGAGGTGGAACTGGAACACCACCTCGAGGTGCGAGAAGTCGGTGAGCCCGGCGAGGGACTCCGGCCCGTACCGGTCGGCGTCGAGCCGGATGAGCGCGCGTTCGACGCTCCAGTCGTCGTCGTGGGGATCCGTCCGGCCGCCCACGACCGTGCCGATCGGCACGAGTTCCAGCCGCATGCGGTCGACGCTAGGCATCCCGTCCGCGCGGCGAATCTGTCATCGTTACCTGGATTGACCGGTCTCTTGGGTAGGTTCTCGTCGTGATCTTGGGCCGTGATCTGGAGAAGGCCCACCTCGCGGGCATGCTCGACGCGGTGGTTCAGGGCCGTGGCGCCGCCCTGGTGGTTCGGGGTGAGGCCGGTATCGGCAAGTCCGCGCTGCTGACGCACATGGCCGAGCTCGCCGCGGACGTGGCGTGCCAGTTGCGGGTGACCGCCACCGAGGCCGAGACGGACCTGCCGTTCGCCGGGCTGCACGCCCTCCTCCACCCGGTTCGGGAGCGAGTGGACTCGCTGCCGGAGCCGCAGGCCGACGCTCTGCACGCGGCGTTCGGTCTGCGGGCCGCCGCCGAGGGCCGGGACCGCTTCCTCGTCGGGCTCGCCGTGCTGACACTGCTGGCCGAGGTCGCGGAGGAACGGCCGGTCGTCTGCCTGGTCGACGACGCGCAGTGGCTGGACCAGTCCTCCGCCGACGCGCTGCTGTTCGCCGCCCGGCGGCTGCAGGCCGAACGTGTCATGGTGCTCTTCGGTATGCGCGACGGAGACCGGCCGTTCCCCACCGCCGGAATCGCGGAACTGCCGTTGCACGCCCTCGACGAGACGCAGTCGGCCGCGTTGCTCGCCGAGCACTGCGGCGAACTCGCCCCGGCGGTGCGCGATCGCGTCGTGGCCGAGTCGGGAGGCAACCCGCTCACGCTGATCGAGCTGTCGCGCATGCTCGGCCCGGACCAGCGGGCGGGAAAACTGCCACCGCTCGGCCTGTACACCGAGGCTTCTTCGCCGCTTGGCCGTCTGGAAAGTGCTTTCCAGAAACGGATCGGTGTGCTGCCGAAGCGGAGCCGGACCCTGCTGACCGTGGCCGCCGCCGAGGGCACCGGCGACCTCGGCCTGATCATGTCCGCCGCGACCGCACTGGGCGTCGGCGTCACGGACCTGGAACCCGTCGAGCATGCCGGGCTCGTCCGGATCGACGGTGGCCTGCTCGTCTTCCGCCACCCGCTCGTCAAGGCGGCGGCTTACCGGGGCGCGACGTTGTCGTGGCGTCAGGACGCGCATCGCGTTCTCGCCGACGTGCTCGCCTCCAGCGGTGACGAGGACGGAGAGGACCGGCGAACCCAGCATCTCGCGGCTGCGACGACCGGCATCGACGAGAACCTTGGCCGCCTGCTGGAGCGCGCCGCGGATCGGGCCACGCGCCGCGGCGCGCTCGCGGTGGCCGCGACCGGGTACGAGCGGGCCGCGCAGCTCACCGGGAACAGGGAGCTGCGGGCGCGCCGTCTGGCGCTGGCCGCCGAGAAGGCGGCCGAAGGCGGGCAACTGTCCCGGGCGGGCGGTCTGGCCGAACGTGGTGAGCGGCTCACCACCGCGCCCGAGGCCAAGGCAGAACTGGTCAGCGTGCGTGCGGCACGGGAATTCGAGCTGGGCGACGCCGAGAGCGCGGGGCGGATCATGGTCGAAGCCGCCGCGGCGATCGTGACGGTGGCGCCGGCGAAAGCCAGGGAAATGCTCGGCGTGGCCACCACTCGCTCATACCTGGCGGGAGACCTTGAGACGGTGCGACGGGCCGCGCGTGTCATGACCGCCACCACCGCGCCCGGCCCCGAGGCGATCGGATACCTGCCGGGCTGGGTCCGCGGCTGTGCGCTCCTGCTGTCCGGCGATCATCTCGGCGGTTTGCGCATGATGCGGTCGGCGATGCGCACCGGCGGGAAGCCAGTGGGCGCCACCATTTCCTACGCGCTGTTCAACGCCATTCTCCTTGGCGACGACCGGGAGGCGGAGGTGCTGGCGGACGAGTATGTCCGGCAATGTCGTGACACCGGCCAGATCAGCGAACTGACTCACGCGCTGCAGATCAGGACTCAGATCCGGATTCTCACCGGAAGGCACGCCGAGGCGAAGGCGGACGGAGCCGAACTGCTGCACCTTTCCGAAGCGACCGGCCACACCCGGCGCGCGGGCCATCTCCGGGGAATCCTGGCGCTGCTGTCGGCGATCGAGGGCAAGGACGCGGAATGCGAGTCGCTGGCCCGGCACGCGAGCGCGGGCGCGGCGGGCGCGTCCTGGGGCGGCTATGCCCTCGGCCTGCTGGCCCTGGGGCGCGGTGACCACCGGTCCACCGTGCGGCACCTGAACGATCTGCTGAGCGGCCGTGGCGGGCACACCGTCGTCGCCAAGTACGCCATACCGAGCCTCGTCGAGGCGCTGGTCCGGCTCGGCAGGCCCGATCCGGCGGCCGGACACTTCGCCCGCTTCCGCGACTGGGCCGAGGCGAGCGACCAGCCGTGGGCGCTGGGCTTGGTCCATCGCTGCATCGCCATGCTGAGCCCGGCAGCGAAAGCCGAACCCCACTACCTGACGGCGCTCGAACACCACGACCGCGGCACCCGTCCGTTCGACCAGGCCCACACCCTGCTGCTCTGCGGCGAATGGCTGCGCCGCGCCCGCCGCAGATCCGAGGCGGCCAAACGACTTCGTGCGGCAGCGGACATCTTCCACCGGCTCGGCGCCTCCCCATGGCTGAAGCGCGCCAACCACGAGCTGGCCGCGATCGGCGCACGTCCTCGGAGCACGACGCAGAAAGCCGGCGCGCTCGACCTGCTGACCGCGCAGGAATCCCAGGTCGTCCGCCTGGCCGCCACCGGCGCGAGCAACCGCGAGATCGCCGCGCAACTCTTCCTCAGCCCCCGCACCGTCGGCTATCACCTCTACAACGCCTTCCGGAAGCTCGGCGTCGGATCACGGACCGAACTGGCCCGGTACGGATCGCCCGACTCCTGACGGGCCACCAGATCGACTTGGCCTGGACACTGCGCTTTCCGGAGCTGACGGAGCAAGATCCAGGAGCCTGGGAAGCCACCGTTCGGGTTCACCTCAGCCCGGGTGAAGATCTGCGTATCTTCAGCTCAGACGTCACCGCCTTTCTCGATGTCTGAGCGCCGTCGAAGTGACCGTGCCAGGACGCCATGCGGAGGCAGTCGCCGGTCTCGGGTGATGCATGATCACGTGTTCGGGTCTTTCTCCCAGACCGACACGTGTTTGGTGCTTTCGGCGGTGAGTTCCGAGCGGTCCCAGTCCGCCCAGCGGTGTTTCAGGTGCATCCCGGCGATGCGTGCCATGAGGTCCATTTCGGCGGGCCAGGCGTATCGGAAGGGGATGCGGCGGAACTGCCCGGTCCCGTCCGGTGACACGGTGACGTGGTTCGACGTGAACTCTTGAGTGATGACGTCGTACTGGTCGAACCCGACATAGCCGCCCCCGTCGGGGCCGGGCGCCACCGCGAAGGGGACGGTGTCCTGTCCGGGTGGCAGGCGGCGCAGGCCCGGCAGGCCCACCTCGATGAGGAACAGCCCGCCCGGTCGCAGGTGTGCGGCCGCGTTGCGGAAGACGTCGACCTGTCCGTCCTGGGTGGTCACGTTGCTGATGGTGTTGAACACCAGGTAGACCAGCGAGAACCGCCCGGGCACCCGTGTCGTGGTCATATCGCCGATGGTGACCTCGACGGCGTGGCCGCCGGGCTTGTTCGCGATCCGCGCCGCCATCGTCCGGCTCAGTTCGATGCCGCTCACCGGCACGCCCCGGGCGGCCAGTGGCGCGGCGATTCGCCCGGTCCCGACGGCGAACTCGAGTACCGGGCCGTCGGCCAGGTCTTCGAGGACGTCCACCGCGGGTGTCACCACCTCGGGCAGGTTCGCGCCGCCGGGGGTGTCGTAGTGTGCGGCCACGCTCTCGGGGAACCAGCCGTCCGCCGGGTCGTCTTGCGCATTCGCCTCACCGATCACGGTCGCCGAGGCTACGCCCGAGACCGGGCGCTCCTCATCCCATTTTCGACGCTCGGAACTGCGCGTTCCCGTGAGGGGCCGAATGAGATGAGCGTTTCACCCGCCCGTAGACTCCGTTCGTTTTGACAGCTTGAGAATTCAGGAGCGGCCGTGCTGGGTGCGCCCACCGCCGAGTGGATCGCCGGTGACAGACAGGTCCGTGTTGCGTCCCGCTGGTGGTCCGGTTCCATGGCCGCGGTGGGTGTGTTGGCCGCGGTGTCGGCCGGGGTGTTCTGGCTGGTGCATTCGGCGATCATCGACGACTCCTACATCACGCTGAGCTATGCGCGGAATGTGGCGTTGCACGGGCATTGGGGTCTGATTCCGCAGCGCACGTCGAACACGGCGACCTCGCCGTTGAACGTGTTGCTGCTGGCCGGGTTCACGGTGGTGTTGCGGCATCCGGTGTGGGCGTTGGCCGCGGTGTTCGTTGCCGCCAACGTGGTGCTCGGCCTGACGCTGCGGGCGACGGCGCGGGCGTTGGGGTTGCGTGAGTGGGGTGTGTGGGCGGCGTGGCTTGTGGTGCTGGGCAACCCGTTGCTGTTGTCCGCGGTGGGTTTGGAGGTCACGCTCACCGCCGCGGTGCTGGGTGCGTTGCTGGCGGCGGCGGTGTTGCGCCGCCCGTGGCTGTTCGGGCTGTGTGCGGGGCTGGCGGTGCTGACCCGGATTGACCTGGCGGTGATCGTCCTGGTGGTGTTCGCCGCGGCCGCCGGGTTGTGGCGGGGGTGGTGGAAGGTGTTGCTGGGTGGGGTGGCGGTGGCCTTGCCGTGGTTCGCGTTCAGTTGGCGGGTGCTGGGTTCGGCGGTGCCGGACACGCTGGTGATCAAGACTCAGCAGAAGGCGTGGGGTAGCTACCAGTTCGGCAACGGCCCTTTGCTGTATCTGCGCAGCTACCCGGCGGCGACGGTGCTGGCGTTTCTGCCCGCGCTGCTCGGCGTGCTCGCTCTTGTTGTGGTGGTCGCGACGCGTGCGCGGCGCCGACTGGTGCTGCCGGCCGCGTTGGGTGCGGCGGGGGTGGTGCACTATCTGGCTTATACGGCGTTGGGTGTGCCGCCGTATCACTGGTATTACGCGCCGAGCCTGGTCTGCCTGTCGGTGTTCCTTGCCCTCGCTGTGTCGGCCGCGCACCCTGCGACCCTCGCGCTGGTGGCGGTGCCGATCGTCGGGCAGGTCGCGTTCGACGCCCACCACGGCTTGCCGTGGCGGCAGGCGGCGATCACCACGAACTGGGCAACCCCGGCCCAGTACGCCACCCTGGGTAGCCAGCTTGCCGCTCTCACGGGTGGGCGGCCGGTGCATGCGGGTGGTGAGATCGGGGCGATCGCCTACTTCTGCGACTGCGCCGTCGTCGACGGCTTCTCCGACCGCGCTGAACTCTTGCCCATCATCGACAACGTCATCGACAAGGCGAGCCCTGCTGCCCGTGCGCTGCTGGAACTGAACTACCGGTTCCTTGACCGCGCCACACCACCGTTGGACACGCCTTTCACCCTCACCCACACCCAAAACCCCGCCCCCGGCGACCCGGCCTGGCCCGCCAGTTCCTCCTGGCACGGCCCCGGCGCCCCCGTCGACGGCTACTACACCCTCACCCACACCCGATAGCAAGAAGACCGCGGGCCCCTGCGCCACCGCGGCCAGCGGCGAGGCAATTTTGTGAGGAGAAGTCATCGGACCTCGTGGGCCAATAATAGCCGGGAGTTCCATGGAGGCCTTTTATGCGGCTATTCCGGTCTATTGCGATGATGCCCGCCTTTGAGTCGAAGCTCGCTGAACAGGATCCGGACCTGCTGGATCTGAAACGGAGCGAGATTCACCTGGGCAAGTAGAGCGTTGAAGACATCGCAGCGGCCCCGTCGTCTCCGTTGTCGGCCTCGACCGGGGTTTCGGCGTTTCGCGCTCGATCCGACCTTCCTGGCCGAGGGCGCGGCGATGGGGCTGGTCTGCACCCGCACAGGTATCCCGATGCACGAAGTTCGGGCACACCGTCGCGTCAGTTCTGGATATCGTCGGAAGCGTCGGGTCGTGGGCATCGCTGGTCGAGTCAAGGAGGGCAGGCGCGGTGAAGGAGCCACTGTACCGTCGCGTGAACACCCGCGCCAGGTTCGTCCACCACAACCACGGCGGGGACTACCGGCACCAACGCAACACGAAACGAGAACGCGACTCCGACCTGCCGCGCGGGTCCATGGGCGGGCGGAAACGCCGGGGCCTGGACTACACGCCGTTGTTCCGGTTCCTGCTCGGCAAGATCGGCGAGGATTGGGACGAGGTGCGTGACGAGGCCGCCGCCCGGCTCGACTCCCCGGACCCGATCTACTGGCTGGTGGCGAGGCAGTCGCAGGAACGACGCGACTATGTGCGGATCGGCGAGGCCAGCTACTACAGCGGCCTCTACATAGACGATGACAACCGGTTGCAGGTCGTCAATCCCGAGCTGGGGGCCGACGACCTGGAGCCGGCCTGCCCGTGCTGCACGCACACCTTCAACGGCGTCCGGTTCACCCGCAAGGACCAGCACCCTCCGCTGTGACGGCATCACCACGGTGGTGAAAACTGTCGCTGCTGCCGGTTCGCTGGAACGCTCGTGCCCCTTGGCCACGAAAGGAATGCGCCGGTGCGGACCGGATATCCGGTCCGCACCGGCGCGGCGTCCCGTGAGCGGCTGGTCAGGCGCGCGGGTTGAACGGGTCGGTGATGGTGTTCCCGGTGTCGATCCAGACGGTCTTGACCTCGGTGTACTCCTCGATCGCGTGGAACCCGTTCTCCCGGCCGATGCCGCTTTCCTTGAATCCGCCGAACGGTGCGACGTAGTTGGTCTTGCGGTAGTTGTTGACCCACACGCTGCCGGCGCGCAGGCGGCGGGTCATGCGGTGGGCGCGGGCGAGGTCGCGGGTCCACACTCCGGCGGCGAGGCCGAAGGAGGTGTCGTTGGCGATCCGGACGGCGTCGTCCTCGTCGGTGAACCTGATGACCACGGCGACCGGCCCGAACACCTCCTCACGGGCGATGCGCATGTCGTTGGTGACACCGGTGAAGACGGTGGGCCGGACGAACAGGCCCTTGGCGAGCGCGGGGTCGTCGGGGCGCCCGCCGCCGGTGGCCAGGTGTGCGCCGTCGGCCTTGGCGACCTCGATGTAGTGCAGCACCTTGTCGTACTGGGCCTGGCAGGCGACGGTGCCCAGTTCGGTCTCGGGGTCGAGCGGGTCACCGATTTTGATCTTCGAGGTCTTCTCGACGAGCGCGGCAACGAACTCGTCGTGGACGTCCTCGTGGACGAGGACCCGCGAGCCCGCCATGCAGGTCTGCCCGGTCGCGGCGAAGATGCCCGCGATGACGCCGTTGACGGCGTTGGGCAGGTCGGCGTCGGGGAAGACGATGTTGGGGGATTTGCCGCCGAGTTCCAGGGAAACCCGCGCGAGCCGCTCGGCGGCGGTCACCGCGATCTTCTTGCCGACCGCGGTGGAGCCGGTGAAGGCGATCTTGTCGACCCCGTGGTGCCCGGCCAGTGCCGCACCGGCGGGACCGGCTCCGGTGACGACATTGACCACGCCGTCAGGGAAGCCGGCTTCCTGGATGAGCCTTCCCAGCACCAAAGTGGACACCGGGGTGATCTCCGAAGGCTTGATCACGACGGTGTTCCCGGCCGCGAGGGCGGGGCAGAGCTTCCACAGCAGCAAGGCCAGCGGGCTGTTCCACGGGGTGATGGCGGCGACCACACCGATCGGCTCGCGGACCGTGAAGACCTGCATGTTGGGCACGCTGCTGGCGAGTGTTTCGCCGAGCGGGCTTTCGGCGACCCCGGCGAAGAAGTAGCAGTGGTTGGCCAGCGCGGTCGCCTGGCTGGCGACCTCGCGGATGAGCTTGCCGTTCTCCCGTACCTGGATGCGGGCGAGTTCGTCGGCGTTGTCCTTGATCAGGTCACCGAACCGCCGCAGCAGCGTCGCCCGCTCCAGCGGCGTCGTGCGGGCCCATGGCCCGTCCTCGAACGCGCGCCGGGCCGCGGTGACGGCGTCGTCGATGTCCTGGGGCGTGGCGTCCGGAACATGGGCCCAGGCCTGCCCGTCGAAGGGGTTGACCGAGGGGAAGGTGGCGCCGTCGGAGGCGTCGCGCCATTTCCCGTCGATCAGCATGGCGTAGTTTTCGGTACTCATGAAGGGGTTCTCCCGAACTGTCTTTCAGGCGGACGTGGACGCGGCCGGTGCGACCGCCGCCACCGCCGTCCGCTTGCGGTGCGGTGTGCCGGCGACGGCGACGGCCGAGATGGCGGCGGAGGCGACGGTCAGCAGGGCGAGCGGCCACCATCGGGTGCCGTCACCGACCACGGCTTCGGCGATGAACGGTGTCGGCGCGCTGAAGATCAGGGCGCCCAGCGCGTTGCTCAACGCGGTGCCGCTGTAGCGGACCCTGGTGTCGAACTGGTCCGCGATGACGCTGGACACCACGGCGTAGACGGTGGCGTGGGCACCCAGCATCATGACGGTGATGACGACGGCGGTCGCGAAGACATGCTCGCGATCCATGAGCCAGAAGAACGGGAACACCGCCGCGGCGGTGAACAGGACACCTCCGAGCAGCACCGGCCGGGCCCCGATCCGGTCGCTGAGAGCGGCGACCACCGGCAGGACGAGCAGGTCGACGCCGGCCGCGATCATCACGATGAGCAGCGCGGTCTTGCGGGGCATTCCGAGCGAGGCCGTCGCGTAGGTCAGGAAGTACACCGAGATCAGGTAGAAGACGACGTTGACCGACGCCTGCACCCCGGTGCCGACCGCGAGCCCCCGCAGGGCGCGCGTGAAGACCTCGCCCACCGGCAGCCGGGCCGTTTCCCCCGCCGACTTGAGTTCGCCGAACTCCTCGGGTTCGGCGACGCCGAGGCGGATCATCAGGCCGATGGCGACCAGCACGAAGCCCACGAGGAACGGGATACGCCATCCCCAGGCCAGCAACTGCGCGTCCGGCAGTGTCGAGACCGCGGACATCACGGCGGTGGCGAGCACCAGGCCGAGTGGGCTGCCCATCTGCGGCGCGGACCCGAACAGGCGCCGCCGGGAGGCCGGTGCGTGCTCGACCGACATCAGCACCGCACCGCCCCATTCGCCGCCGACCGCCAGCCCCTGGAGCAGGCGCAGCGTGATGAGCAGGACGGGAGCCCAGACACCGAGGGTGCCGTACGTCGGCAGCAGGCCGATCAGGCCCGTCGAGACACCCATGATGCTCAGCGTGACGATCAGGGTGGTCCGGCGGCCGAACCTGTCGCCGAGGTGGCCGAACACCGCGGCACCGATGGGCCGGGCGAGGAACGCGACGCCGAGCGTGGCGAACGAGGCGAGCCGTCCACTGTGGGCGTCCACCGCGGGGAAGAACAGCTTGCCGAAGACCAGCGCCGCGGCGAGCCCGTAGATGAAGAAGTCGAACCATTCGATGGTGGTGCCGACGAGACTGGCGATCGCGGCACGGCGGGGCATGTTCCCGGAGGCCTGCACTGCTTGTGTCATGACTGTCTCCCTTGACATCAGGACGCGGTGGTCGGGGTGGAGCACCGTGCCGCCGCTGCTTCGCCCGCGACGCGGCCGAAGCAGAGGGCACGCAGGACGGACGTGGCGCCCGGGTACTTGTGGTGGTAGATCCCGGCCACCTCGCCGACGGCGTACAGACCCGCGATGGGCGCGCCTTCGCGGTCGAGGACGTGCGCGTGTTCGTCGGTCTTGAGACCGCCGAAGGTGAAGGTGATCGCGCACGTGACGGGCCAGGCCACGTACGGCGGCTCGTCGATCGGGCGCGCCCAGTTGGACTTCGGTGGTTCGAGACCGCTGGTCCCGACCCCGTCGAGCCGGTCCACCTCGAGCGGGCCCGGCCGGGCGGCGGCGTTGTACCTTTCGACCGTCGCGACGAGCGCGGCGGGATCGAGGTCGAGACGCTCCGCCAGCGCTTCGAGCGTGTCCGCGGATTCGGGCTCGCGGTCGGTCAGCACGGCGCGGGCGATGTCCTGGCGCACCAGCTTCTGATCCGCGATCACGTACGCGAACTGGTCGGCGTCGCGCCAGATCCGGTAGGCCACCGACTCGAAGGTGTTGTCCGGGGTGTCGGCGCCCTCGTCGAGGAACCGCTGGGCCCGGTGGTCGACCAGAATCCCGTACGGGTAGACCATGACCAGGGCTTCCGGCGACCGG
The DNA here is from genome assembly GCF_026802195.1 of Amycolatopsis cynarae. Classification (NCBI taxonomy): domain Bacteria; kingdom Bacillati; phylum Actinomycetota; class Actinomycetes; order Pseudonocardiales; family Pseudonocardiaceae; genus Amycolatopsis; species Amycolatopsis cynarae. The sequence goes on from NZ_CP113836.1 coordinate 1,751,878, forward strand.
GTCCGCGGATCGACGGGCTCGCCGTGGAAGCGTTCGAACTGACCGTCGGTCGCCGCGCCGGCCCGGATGCCCATCTCGATGCCTTCGCCCTGGTTGGCACGCCCGCCGGGGGCTATCGGCGAAAGCTCGTGGCCGTGCTCGCCGAGATGACGGTCGAGCAGGGTCGCGCTGCCTTCGAAACCGCCGCAGGCGAGAACCACCGTCGGTGCCTGCCAACTCGTCCCGTCGGCCGTCACGACACCGGTCACCGCGCCGGTTTCGTCCTGGACGAGGTCCTGTGCGGTGGTCTCGTACCGGATGGTGCCGCCGAGGGCTTCGACCCGTGCGGCGAGGGTTTCCACGATCGCCGCGCCGCCGCCGACGGGCATCAGGCGCGGGCCTTTCGAGGTCAGGAAGTAGGTGAGGTCCGATTTCGTGGCGACCCCGTTGCGGTTGAGCCAGTTCATGGTCGGCTGGGCCAGCTCGGCCAGCCTGCCGATGATGGCGGGGTCCGTCCTGCCCTCGCTCAGTTCGAGCATGCGCGAGGAGAAGTCGGCCGCCGGGGCGCCGTCCGCTTCGAGCCGGAAGAACGATCCGGTCCACGCCGTGTTGCCGCCGCGCCGGGCCTTCGACGTCCGTTCGAGTACCACCACCCGGCCCGTTGGCTGGAGTTCCAGGAACCGCACCGCCGTGGCGAGTCCGCCGGCACCACAGCCGACCACGACCAGATCCGCCTGTTGTCGACTCACGAAACTCCCTTTCTCGTCCCAGCGCACCATTGAGCGGTTCTGGAGTTCCACTGGGCAGTCCAAGTACCGCGAGCAACAGAAGAACACCGAGACCATATCCATGTCAACCCACAATGTGGTTTTGAAAAACCGCAGAATGGTCTACGGTGGGGGACATGGTTGAGACTGACACCGGTTCCACCCGGGCCGACGGGGGCGTGCGCAGCATCGCGCGCGCCGTCGAGGTCCTGGAACTGTTCGACGCGGCGCATCCCCTCCGGCAGCTCCGTGACATCGTCACGCTGACCGGGTTGCCGAAGACCACGGTCGTGCGGCTGCTCGCGACGCTGGAGTCGCTCGGACTGATCGTCGACCGCGGCGACTCGTCCTACGGCCCCGGGCCGGGCTTCCTGCGCTGGGTCAAGCTCGCGGAGACGTTGTGGGAGGTCGGTCCCGAGGCCCGGCGGGTCATGTCGGGCCTGGTGGACGCCTTCGGCGAGACGGTCAACGTCTACATCCGCCGGATTCTCGACCGGGTCTCGGTCGCCCAGGTCGAGGGCACCGCGACCGTCCGCAGCGTGGTCGAGGTGGGGGTCCCCTACCAGCTGGCCAGCGGTGCCGCCGGCAAGATCCTGCTCGGGGGCGCGCCGGACGAGGTGCTGCGCGACCTCGCCGCCCGCCGTTCCGACCTCGACCTGGAGTCGTTGCGGCGCGAGGTCGCCGGCATCCGCGAGGCGGGGTACGCGGTGACCCACGGCGATCGCGAACTCGGCGCTTCCGCGGTGGCCGCGCCGATCTTCGGCAAGGACGGCCGGGTGATCGCCGCGCTGTCCGCCAGCGGACCGACTTCACGGTTCACCGCCGACCGCGTCGGCCGCTACGTCGACGCCGTCACCGCGGCGGCCCGCGAGATCAGTGAAGCCGGTCTCGGCCCGGTGGAGGTGTTCCTGTGACCGCCGATCTGCTCGAAGGCGTTCGCGTCGTCGACCTCACCAACGTGCTGGCCGGGCCGTTCGCCGGATACCAGCTCGCGTTGATGGGGGCCGACGTGATCAAGGTGGAGACCCCGGGCGGCGGGGACCTGGCCCGTCAGCTCGGCGCCGACCCGAAGCTGGCCGGCGAGGGCCTCGGGGTGTCCTTTCTGGCCCAGAACTCCGGGAAGCGGTCCATCACGGTGGATCTCAAGAGCACCGGCGGCAAGACGGTCTTCGCCAAGCTCGTGGCGGACGCGGATGTGCTGCTGGAGAACTTCCGGCCCGGTGTCCTGGAACGCCTCGGGTTCGGCTGGGACCGCCTGCGGGAGATCAACCCGCGGCTGGTCTACTGCGCCGTCTCGGGATTCGGTTCGACGGGGCCGATGCGCAACAGGCCCGCCTATGACCAGGTGATCCAGGGTTTGTCCGGCATCATGAGCGTCACCGGGACGAAGGAGACCGCCCCGCTGCGCGTCGGCTTCCCGGTGTGCGACAGCTTCGGCGGCCTGGCCGCGGCGTTCGCGATCTCCTCGGCGCTGCTTCGCCAGCGGCGCACCGGCCGAGGTGCCTTCCTCGACACCTCGATGCTCGACGCCGCGCTCACCGCCATGGGCTGGGTGGTCTCGGACCACCTGATCGCCGGGCGGGAACCGGCGCCGATGGCCAACGAGAACATCACCTCGGCGCCGTCCGGCACGTTCGAGACGGCCGAGGGGGCGCTGAACATCGCGGCGAACAAGCAGGAGCAATACGAGACCCTCTGCCGGGTGCTCGGCCGCGAAGAGCTGATCGGTGATCCCCGGTTCGCCGTCCGTGAGGACCGCAAGCGCAACCGGGACATCCTGCGGGCGGAACTGGAAACCTCGCTCAAGGAGAAGACCGCGGCGGAATGGGACGAAATCCTGCTCGGCACCGGAGTGCCCGCCGCGCCGGTGATCTCGGTGTCCGAGGCGCTGGCCTCTCCCCAGGTCGCGCACCGCGAACTCGTCACCGCCGTCGCCTCGCCCGCCTCCGCCGGCGGCGAGGTAAGGGTGCTCGGCGCACCCACGCGGGTCGACGGTGCCCGGGTGGCCACGGACCTGCGGCCGCCGAAGCTGGGGGAGCACACCGACGCGATCCTGAAGGAACTGGGATTCGGGGAAGCCGAGATCGCGCGGCTGCGTGAGGAGAAGGCGGTATGACCTCCGCTCGTGAAGAGGCGATCCGCACGACTTCGGTCCGCGACGTCACCGACTGGTGGTCCACCGCCGTGTCCGACATCGAGCCCGGGATCATCCGGCTGCGCGGCTATCCCGTGGAGGAGCTGATTCCGAACGCCGGTTTCACGGAGACGATCTGGCTGATGCTGCGTGGTGAACTGCCCGGCAAGGCACAGGCCGCCCTGCTGGAGAAGGCCCTCGTCGCCGCCGTCGACCACGGGCCGCAGGCGCCGTCGATCGCCGCCGCCCGCATGGCGGCCACCTGCGGCGTCGGGCTGCACGGCGCGATGTCCACCGGTGTCGGGCTGCTCGGCGATGTGCACGGCGGTGCCGGGCAGCAATGCCTGGCACTGCTCGACCAGCTCCGTGAAGTGTCCGAAAAGGATGGTGTGGAGACCGCGGTCTCGAAGGCACTGGCGGAGTTCCGGGAACGACGACAGCACGTACCGGGCTTCGGACACCGGTTCCACCCGCGCGATCCGCGGCGCGATCCCCTGCTGCGGGCGGTGGCCGAGCAGGTTGCGGCCGGGGTCGTGGAGGGGCGTCACCTGAGCATCGCCCAGGAAATCGAACGGCAGCTGGCGGCCGGAAGGAGCAGACCGGTACCGATGAACATCGACGGCGCGACCGCCGTCGTCTACGCCGAACTCGGATTCCCGGCGGAACTGGCACGCGGGTTGTTCATCCTGTCGCGCTCGGTCGGGATCCTCGCCCACGCCTGGGAGGAAACCCGGTCGGGACGCCGGATCAAGGGCCCGCTCCCACCGCCGCTGCTGCCCACCTACGTCGGCGCGGCCGAACGCCGGGTGGCGCGGTCATGACGCCCGACTCGTTCCGGGCGACACGCTCGCTGCCCGACGGCACCCGCTTCCTCAGCCTGCCCGCCGCCGAAGCGGCGGGAGCGGGGCCACTGAGCCGCCTGCCCCACGCCAGCCGCGTCCTGGTGGAAAACCTGCTGCGCCACGAAAACGGTCGCACGGTCACCACCGATCACGTGCGAGCGCTGGCCGAACGGGACACCACCGCCTCGATTCCCTTCTACCCCGAACGCATCCTGTTGCAGGACGCCTCCGGCATCCCGGTGCTGGCCGATCTGGTCACGCTGGCCGAACGGGCCGCCGAACTCGGACTCGACCCCGCCTCCGTCGCGCCGAGGCGCCGGATGGACCTGGTCGTCGACCACGCGCTGGAACTCGACCTGGCCGGTTCCGCGGGGGCGGCCGGACACAACCTCGACCGCGAGTACGACCGCCACGCCGGCCGCTACCGGTTCCTGCGCTGGGCGCAGACCCGGTTCGGCGCTTTGCGCGTCGTGCCGCCCGGCATCGGCATCTGCCACCAGCTCAACCTCGAGGTGCTCGCCGACGTGGTCACCGGCGGCCCGCTCGCCCGGTTCGACTCCGTGGTCGGCACCGACAGCCACACCACCATGATCAACGCGCTGTCCGTGGCAGGCTGGGGGGTCGGCGGGATCGAGGCGACCGCCGCCGCGCTCGGCGAGCCGATCCTCCTGCGCGTGCCCGAGGTGGTCGGCGTCCGGCTGACCGGGTCCACCCGGCCGGGGGTGCTGGCGACCGACGTGGCGCTGACCCTCGCCGCACTACTGCGAGCCCACGGGGTCGTGCAGCGGATCGTGGAGTTCCACGGACCCGGTCTGGCCACGTTGGCGGTTCCCGACCGCGCCACGATCGCGAACATGGCCCCCGAGTACGGCGCGACCATGGCCTACTTCCCCGCAGACACCCGCACGCTCGACTACCTGGCCCGCACCGGCCGCCCGGTCGGCCCGATCCGCGACTACCTCACGGCACAAGGGATGTTGTCCGCCACCGAACCGGACTACGACGACCTGATCGAGCTGGACCTGGGCACGGTGGAGCGGACCCTGTCCGGCCCCTCCCGTCCACACGAGACACTCCGTCCCGCCGACCTGCGCCGCCCTGCCACCGGCCACCCCCGTGGGGAACTGTCCGACGGCGACGTGGTGATCGCGGCGATCACGAGCTGCACCAACACCTCGAACCCACGGGCGATGGCGGCCGCGGGCCTGCTGGCCCGCAATGCCGTGGCCCGCGGGCTCACCGTCGCCCCGTGGACCAAGACCTCACTGACGCCCGGCTCGCGGGCGACCGCGGAACTGCTGCGCGCCGGCGGATTGCAGCCCGCGCTGGACGAACTGGGTTTCCAGGTCGCCGGGTTCGGCTGCGGGACCTGCATGGGCAACTCCGGCCCACTACGGCAGGATGCCGGGCGGCAGATCCGTGAGCGCGGTCTCGCGGTTTCGGCCGTGCTGTCGGGAAACCGGAACTTCCCCGGACGGATCCACCCTGACGTGACCCACTCGTATCTGACTTCACCCCCGCTGGTCGTCGCGTTCGCCCTCGCCGGGCGCACCACGATCGACATCGACCGCGATCCCCTCGGCACCGGCCATGACGGAAAACCCGTGCTGCTGGCCGACATCTGGCCCACCGACGAGGAGATCGACGCAACGATAGCGACCGCCGAGCGGGCATCGCCGGGTCGTGGCGCCTCCCTGCCGCTGACCACGGATCGCTGGCAACGGCTGCCCCATCCCCACGGTGACGGTTACGCGTGGGAAGGGGAAACCGGGATGATCCGCCGTCCCCCCTTCGCCGACGGCGAGGTGTGCGCGCCGGTCCGGGGAAACATCACCGCGGCCCGGCCGCTGCTGGTCCTGGGCGACGACGTCACCACCGACCACATCTCGCCGGTCGGGCGCATCCTGCCCGCTTCGGCGGCGGGCAAGTGGCTCGTCGAACGGGGAGTGGCGGAGGACGGACTCGGCAGCTACAGTTCGCGCCGCCTCAACCATGAGGTGATGCTGCGCGGCGGATTCGCGAACCCGCGGCTTCGCAACCGGCTCGTCGAGGGACACGAAGGCGGCTGGACGCGTCTGCTGCCGGACGGCGACGTCATGCCGATCCACTCCGCGGCGGCCGCGTATGCCCGGCGCGGGACCTCGGTGATCATCGTCGCGGGGCGGTCCTACGGAGCCGGATCCGCCCGCGACTGGGCGGCGAAGGTGACCCGGCTTCTCGGTGTGCGGGCCGTGCTCGCGCAGAGCTTCGAACGCATCCACCGCACCAACCTCGTCGCACTGGGCGTACTGCCCGTCGAATGCCCCGCACTCGGCGGATTCGACGCCGACGGAACCGAGGAGTTCGACATCACCGGCCTGGAGGGCGGCCCCCTCGTCAACGCGCCACTGACCGTCATCGCGCGACGAGGCGGGAGAACGGTGTTCGAACAGGCCGCGCTCGCCAGGATCGACACCGAGGTCGAACAGGAATGGATGCGGGCGGGCGGCCTGCTCCACCGCCTCCTCACCGCACCCCGCTAGGGTGTTTCAACACGAAAGGGCATCGTCATGCAGTTCATGGTCCTCAGCCGCAGGCGCACCGAGCTGTACCAGGAGGCCGACTTCGACGCCGTCATCCCGGCCGAGACCCGGCAAGTGCGCCAACTCTACGCCGACGGAGTGGTGCGCCAGATCTGGTTGCGCGCCGACCTCCCTGGTGCCTGCTTCCTCGTCGAGGCTGCCGACGAGAACAGTGTCCGGTCCACTGTGGACGCGTTGCCCATGGCCCGGTCCGGTCTGTCGGAGTTCACCATCATCCCGCTCCACCCCTACCGGGGGTTCGGGCCCCGCTGACCGCGCCCGACCGCAACCCACCTGGGAAACGGGATGATCCTGCGTCCCGGGTGACTCGCCGTGCCTTCACGTCGTTCTCCGCGGCACGTTCAGCCCCTCCACCACGAATCTGGACTGTGGGCCATCGCGTTCAGGGAAACACTCTCCACAGGGCAACACAGCGACTTCAGGATATTTGACGCAACTCCGACAAGTAGATCGCGTGGACCACGCTACTGCGGCGGCATCCGCTGACCGAGGGACGGGGGCGGCTGATAACCGGGCGGGGGCATCGGGTGACCCGGCGGCAGATAGCCCGAGGGCGGCCCGGCGCGGAGCAGTCGTTGTCGCCGGGCCGCCCGCATGGCGCGGAAGTACCCGTGAGACGCGGGGAGCGCGAGGAGTGTGGCCGACCCGGTGACGAGCAGAACCGTGGCCACGGCCGCCAGCTGGGTCAGGTTCCGGTACCAGGGCACCGAGTCGTACGGCCCGATGATCAGCAGCCCGCCGTTGAAGCAGACCGTCAATCCGCCGAGCACCCACGTCAGCACCCGCGCCGACGACCGGCCGTGGCCGTCCAGAACCGCCAGCAGCAGGCACAGGAAGCTGAAGACCACGGCCAGCACGGCGTACAGCACCAGGCCGGTTGTGGCGAACTCGCCCGCCGCGTCGTCGGCGGCGCGTTCGCTCGCGTAGTGTCCGAGTTCGGGGATCGCGAAGAGCGCACCGATCGCGCTGACCAGGGCCAATGCCGCGACACCGGCGAACAGGTAGCTGCCCGCGAACACCGCGGCCGGCGGTTTCCGGTCCGGACGTGCCGCCGTGGTCGTCACGCCGCGCTCCTGTCCGTCGCCGTCGTGCGGCGGCGGCGGGACAACAGCCAGGCCCCCGCCACCAGCCAACCCGCCAGCGGCAGGGCGACGAGCGGGTACAGCAACGGATTCGACGTGGCTGGGGACGGCTTGGCGAAGGCTTCGACGGGCGGCTTGGAACTGGTCATGCCGCCGAACCACAGGTCGCCCCCGGCCTGAACCGGTTTGTACAGCGCGCCTCCCACGGCACCGGCCAGGTCCGGGTGGTCCTTGGTGAAGGCGGCGGCGCTCACCTTGTTCTCGTTGAGCCGGCTGAAGTCCACCCCGCCGTAGACGTAGGTGTTGGTGTAGACGGTGTTGCCTTCGGTGGTGGTGTGCGTGATGGTGAACTCGCCGTTCTTGTAGGACTGGACGTACTGGTCGAAGACCTGCCGCGGGGTCCACGGTTCCCGGGACCGCCAGCGGCTGATGTCGCCCTTGCCGATGAGGTCGGAGTACGCGGTGTGCTTGGTGGCGCTGCGCTGCCGGAACCACTCGGCGGCCACCCGGCTGGCGTACACGCGGCGCAGGTCGGCGTACTCGGGCGCATGGTTCACCGCGTCCTGCACCTGGGGCAGGATCGTCGTCTTGTACACCTGCTCGTTGTGCTGGGTGGTGGCCCGGTCCTGCTGGCCGCAGTCCGCCCCGACCCCTGGTGCCTTGATGTAGTCGCTCTCCGTCTCGACCCGCAGCGGTGTGTCCAGGATGTAGAGCTCGTCGCCGTTGTCCCGGACCGTCGCCGTGTCCGGCACGATCCAGTTGCGCATCTGAAGGCAGGGCGAGTCGCCCTGCATCGCGTCCCAGAACTGTTTGCCTGCCGGGGTGTCGGGGTGGATGAGCTTGGCGACGGTCTTCTTCATCTGCAGGTCCGCCTGCAGCAGTACCCGCCCGGCGTCGGTCGTGCCGAACTGGGAGTCGATGATGCGGTCGGGCTCGTCCGGATTGAGGTTCACCCAGAACTTGTCGGGGCTCAGTTCCAGCCAGGTGAAGAAGGAGTCCGAGGCGAGCTGGGCAGCGGCCTGGCCGCCGAAGGACTGCTCGCCGGTGGGCGACGCGTCCGCCTTGAACGCGTACTGCACGCCGGAGCCGTTGTGGTAGGTGTCGGAGACATACCGCAGCTGCAGAGTGGAGAAGTCGACGCCGCCAAGGTTGGGTTGGCTGTACGCGGAATCGTCAACGCCGGAATTGGGGTCCTGTGCGGCGAACCACTGGTTGGCCACGCCCTGCGTGACCGCCTCCCCGTCCGAGTTCGGCGCGGTGGCGATCGCGTCGGCCAGCGGGCTGTCGGCCGGGACCTGGCCAGGCCCGGCCAGTGGAGCGGCGCCGCCGGCCGGGCCGCCGGAGGGGCCGGACGGCGGCGGGGCGGTGACTCCGCCGCCGTCTTCGTCCGGCGGACTCCTGCCCTCCCAGTTGGCCGGCATGATGGGCTGGGCGAGTGCCGGCCAGTACACGACGGGGACCTGGATCCCGGCCGCTTTGGCCTCTTCCCGGATCATGGCGATCGACTTGTCGCCGGGCATCTTCCCGAAGACGTAGTAGAGCCGGCAGCCGGTCGCCTTGGCGATCTGGATCAGGTCCTGAAGCTGTTTACGGCCGGCATTACCCTCTATCGAATCCCCCGACTTGAATTCGAGGATCATCTTGAGCTTGGTCAGATCGACGGCGTCGAGCGGACGGTCGACAATGTGCAGCTTCGACGCCAGCTGCTTCTTCAGCTCGGGCGACAACTGCTTCCCGTACTTCCAATCACCCTGCGACAGCGTGGGATCCGCGTTGATCGCCTGCTCCCGGTAAGCCGACTCGAAGCCGTACTTGTCGAGGGCCGTGCCTCCTCTGCGGTCGTTGTTCTTGATGGTCACGTACTGCGCACGCCACGCCGGCCACTGGCTGGGATAGGTCTTGAACTCCTTCCACCGGGCGAGCATGTAGAAAGTGCTCTTGAACGGGTACGTGAAATTCCCGGCCGCGTCCTTCACCGGGCCTACCTGGGCCATCAGAGCGTCCGAAGGCTCGGGTATGTTGTCGAGAGCCTTCGCATCGCCGAGTACCACTTCTGCGTACTTCGCGCGCCACACGGTCCAGCCCGGTTGCTTCTGGAGGTACCTGCCCCAGGCGGCATACATGTGCTGCCAGGTGCCGTCCTTCTCGGCGGCCGGGTCCGTTGCGATCCTGTTCAGGTCGGCTTGAGTGGGCATGGGGACGTGCAGGAGCGCGCTGTGGTCCTCGTACTCGTAGACTCCCTGGGTCTGGATCGTCCATTCATCGCCGGACCCGACCACGGCGCCGGGCGGCACCGCGGGCGGGGCGGCCGCCGCCGGCGCCGCGACGAGCATGGCCAGCAAACCGATGACGGCCGCGACAGCCCACAGGCGAATGCGGCTGCGGATAGGCGACATGGGAGCCTGCGACACAGACGCAGAGTCTCCAGAGGCCGCCGGACAGCCGTCAACCGCCGATCAGGGGGTCACGGGCTACCAGGACATCCATTCCCGGAACAATTCGCCCAATAGCCGATGGTCTTCGAGCTCGAGCATGCGCACCAGATTCAGCAGCGGGGTGTAGGACGCCTTGACGTCGAGCCGTTGCAGCCAGAAATACCCCAGGAAGGGGCTGTGTTCGTCGTGCTCACCCGGCGTGTACTCCCACCGGGACGGCCGCGCCCGCCGGAGTACCTCACCCCAATACCACTCCGCGCCCTTGGCGAAGTCGGCCCGTTCCGGCGACCGGAACAGCTCTTCGGTCGGCGTCTCCTCGCGCACGACGGTGGCCAGTGCGTCGATCGAGTCGGGGGAGAAGTCCCACCGGTCGGCCGGGCCGTGGCTCGCGGCCCAGGCCGGGAACGCGCGCTCCCGCTCGGCCAGCCAGTCTCGCAGGAACCGCGAACCCGAAGGCGGCGGCGGGTAGGGCAGATCAGGAAGGACGAAGCCGCGCTCCCACTCGTCGAAACGGCGAAGCGCTTCCTCCGGATCGTCGGGCATACCGGCAGTCTAGGCCGAACAGCCGCTCAACGACGGCTTTCCACCGCGCACCGCGGCGGATCCGGGTTGAGCCACTCCGGTGAAACTGGCGAAAGTCACCCCCCGGTGCTGACGACACCGGTACTTTTCCCTCATTCGCACCGCTCTACCAGGGTCGGCGACACCCGGAGGGGGACCGATGCAGGGCAGGCCACGCACCGTTTCGACAGTCGTGATCGTCCTACTGGCGCTGGCCTGCGTTGCGATCGGCAGCGCCGTCGCCGAGGTGCTGCGCTACCGCGCCATCGCCGACATGCTCGGCGGATTCGAGCGGGGGCTGACCGAGCAGAGTTCGAAATACGGCCTCGACATCAGGTTCACCCAACTCCCGTCGGTCGCCATCGGGCCCACCATCATGGTGGTGGTGGTCTTGGCGGCTATCGCGGCCGGCCTGGTCACGCTGGCGCTCGCTCTCCGGCGCCCCCGCCCGCGGGCGCGGGTGAGCACGCTCGTGGCGGCGGGAACGCTCGCTGTGCTGGCCATCGCCCAGGCGGGGATCGCGCTGACCTCTCAGCTCGCGCTGAACCAGGTCGACGCCGAGTTTCAGAGCATGCAGCAGAGCATGGGAAAGCAGTACCAAAACGTGGCAGCCCTGCCGGCGGTCGGGGACCTTATGCCGCGTTGGCCGTACTACGTCGACTACGTGACCTCCGCCCTCGCCGTCATCGGGTGCGCCGCCGTCATCGCGCTGCTGGCCAAGCCGGGGGCGAGGACCTGGTTCGCCGCCGCGAACGGCGGCCCGAACCTGTCGACCGCACCGCTGTCGGTCCAGTCGCCGGGCGCCGCGCCGGTGACGCCCGTCGTGGACACCCAGACGATCGTCTCGGATCCGTGGCTGCGGTCGATAGTCAGCGAGTTGATGACCGGCCCGCGGAGCCTCGCCGACCTTCAGGCGGGGCCCCTCGGCACGAATCCCGAGGTGCTGAACTGGCGGCTGTGGGACCTGATCAACGCCGGGGTGGTGAGCCAATCGCCGTCATCGACGTCCCCTGTCTACGTACTGACCCCGCGCGGCGAGAACCTCCGGATGATGTTCGCCGAGACCAACCGCGGGGAACAGGGAAGCAGCCCCGGCCAATAGCAGGGCCGTTCGTCGTCGGCGCGGAGTTGCCCGGCCGTTGCGGGCTCAGCCGGCCAGGCGTCGCCGCAGGGCACGGGCGGTCCGGGTGGCGCTGCGGGCGCGCAGCGGGTGGCCGGTTCGGCGCAGGTACCAGGCGAGCCAGGTCAGCGAGTCGACCAGCGCCGCGAGCTGGCTGCGCGGATGCGGTTCCGGGAGCCGGGCGATCAGTTCGACAGCCCGGGCGGTGACGCCCGGGGCCTCGGCGCGGTGGTCGAGCCGGGCCAGCCGCAGCGCCAGGTTGGCGGTGGCGTGCGTCAGCCCGCTCAGCTGCTCCGGATCGGCCGACGGCACCTGGTGGTAGAGGTCGACGGCCTCGCGGCTGGCTTCGAGTGCTTCCTCGTGCTCCTCCAGATCGGCGCAGCGGATGCTCAGATTGTTGAGCGCCCGGGCCAGTTCCCAGGCGCGGACATCGGTCCGCGCGGCGGCGAAGGCGTCCCGGTAGTGCTTGATCGCCTCTCGCTGGGCCGTCGCGGCCTCGCGGTGGCGGCCCAGCGCGGCGAGTCGGGTGCCGAGGCTGTCCAGCGAGTTGGCCAGCAGGAACCGGACGTCGGCGGGCCCGGCTGCGTGTCGGGTTCCCGCGTCTATCGGGGGAGGTGCGGCCAGCCGTGCCCGGTGCAGCGCGATCGCCTCCCGGAGCGGGGTGAGCGCCTCCGCCGGGCGGCCCAGCCAGGCGAGGACCAGGGCCAGATCGTTCAGGACGACCGCGAGGTCCAGCCGTGCCGCCGGGAGGATCTCGACGAGGGGGCGAATCTCCTGTTCGGCCTGGCGCAGCAGCGGCAGCGCGGCGTCCAGGTCGCCGGCGTCGGCGTGCCGCATCGCGCGGCCGCTCAGCGCTTCGGCCTGGGCCAGTCGTTTGGTGACCGTTGGGTCGTGCATGGACATGGCGATGTCCCCCGGTTTCCCTCCGTCGCCGGCCCGACGGCCGGTCCAGCTCGCGGTCCTGCATCCCCGGCCCGTCATGGTCCACACTAGATGGTCCGGCTGGGCGACGAGCTCGCGGATTTGGCGAACTGCCGCAACCGGCGCTACGACGGATTGATCAGCGTTCAGCCGTGGGCGTCCACGGTTTCGATGTGCCTGAGGATGGCGTCGCTGACCTGGTCGGGTGCTTCTTGTGCGGCGTAGTGCCCGACCCCTTCGAGCTGGATCGAGCTGATGTCCCCGCTGGTGACCTGTCGAAGGGTCTCGGCGGTGAATGCGCCACCGCCCGCTCCCACGGCCAGCACCGGCATGGTCAGCGGTGTCCTTGAAGCAAGCGCTTGCAGTTGGTCGCCCTCTGAGAGCATCGATCGATAGAGGCCGACTGCGCCCCTCCAGCCGTTCGGACGGGAGAAGCCCCGGCTGAACTCCTCGATGTCCTGCGGAGTGATCGATCCGGCGACGGCGGTCATGGCGGGAAACGCCCATTCCGCAAGCAGTTGGCGCTCGCGGCCGGCGAACAGCAGGTCGGCGATACCGGGCGCGGCGAGTACGCCGATGTGCCAGGAACCGCCGCGGGTAACGTCGCCGAGAGCTTCGAGGCCGAAACCGCTCAGGCCCATTTCGATGGCGGTGAAGCTGAGTATGGCCTGCGGGTGGGAGGTGGCCAGCCGGAACACGGCGCCACCGGCGATGTCCTGTCCGACGAGGTGGACCGGTCCGAGGGCCAGGTGCGCGATGAGCCGATGCAGGTCCTCGGAGGCGATGGTGCTGTCGAACCCGTCCTCGGCGACGGCGGAGTCACCGAAGCCGCGCAGGTCGACAGCGAAGACGCGGTGCCGGGCCGCGAGGCGGGGGATGACCTTCCGAAAAGCCCACCACGTCTCGGGAAATCCGTGGACCAGCAGCACCGGCGAGCCGGTCTCTCCCGCCGAGACGTAGTGCAGTTCCGTGCCGTTGACGGCGACGGTGTGATGGGCCACTCCGAGATCGGGAGTGGGGACGACCTTGGCCACGAGCGGTTCCTTCCGCGACAGATAGACAGCTACGGTGTCGAATATAGACAGACTGGCTGTCGTTGTCGACAGCCTGGTTGTCGTTCGTCGTCTTGGGGTTGTAGCCTTGCGGCATGAGTCGTTCGGGTGCGGATCTCGCTCTGCTGCTGCTCGGCGGTTTTCGTGTGCTGGTCGACTCCGCCACCGCCGAGCTGGCTGCCCGTGGCTACGAGGACGTGCGTCCGGCGCATGACTTCGCCATGCGCGCCATCGATGCCGGTGCCAGCAGCGCCTCGGAACTCGGCCGTCGGATGTCCATCACGAAGCAATCGGCGGCGAAGATCATCGAAACACTGCTTGACCGCGGCTATATCCGTCGAGAGCCCGATCCCGAAGACGCGCGTCGCAAGCGACTGTCGGTGACGCCACTGGGGCACGAGGTCATGCGAGAAGGCGAGCGCGTGTTCAACCTGCTGCGGTCCCGCTTTCAACGCCGGATCGGCAAGTCCGAACTGGCGGAGCTCGAACAACACCTGACCGTGCTTGTCGGGGACGCCGGCGTGCGGTTCGACGCACCGGGCTGGGTCGCGACAGCCCTGTAGTCGTCGCGGGCCGCGGAATAAAACCTGAAACAGGGTCTAGCGGGGGAGTGATACCACCGGTGTGAGTTCGGCGGATTCCTCGGGTGCCACGATGCCGAGGGCTTGGTCGTCGCGATAACGCCCCGGTGCGACGCCGAATTCACGCTTGAACGCGTGCGAGAACGCGAACGGTGAGGCATAGCCGACGCGCCGCGCGATCGCCGCCAGCCCCAGGTCGGTCTCGCGCAGCAGCCTGGCCGCGAGCGTCATCCGCCAGTGCGTCAGATAGGTCATCGGGGCCTGCCCGACCAGATCCGTGAACTTCCGGGTGAGCGTCGTGCGGGAGAGGCCGGCTTCCGCGGCCAGGTCGTCGATCCGCCACGGCCTGTCCGGCGCGCCGTGCATCGCTTCGAGCACCGAGGTGATGGCCTGATCCCGGAGCGCGCGGGGCCAGCCCAGGTTTCCGTGGTCATCGCATCAGGCGCGAATCAGGTAGACGAGCAGGAGATCGAGCAGACCGGCGAGCACCGCGTCCCGTCCCGGGCGCCGAGTCGTCGTCTCGGCGGCAAGGAGATCGAGCGCGGCTCGCAGGCGGCCGTGGTCGCCGACGCGGGCGGGCAGGTGCACCACATTCGGGAGCATCGCCAGCAACGGATGGGGCCGCCGCCGATCCAGCCGGTACTTTCCGCACAGCAACTCGACGCTCCCCGCCGGATCCGCCACCGCGGTTTCGAATGGCACCGGGCGGCCTGCGTCCCGCGAGTCGGACAGCACGTGACCGTGACCGGCGGGCAGGAGCACGACATCCCCGGGGCCGAGCTGAACGGGGTCGTGGCTCTCCATGAGCAGCCAGCCCGAACCACGCACGACCACGTGGAAACCTGCGCCCTCGTACGGCGCGAACCGGTACGACCACGGGGAACCGACTCGCATCCAGTTCGCGGAGGGGTGCCCGGTACGCATGACCCGGACGATGTCGCTCAGCGGATCCATGGCACAAATTCTACCTCCCACAACTTGACCCGAACTCGTATCGAAATGGGCCGATCGATCATTCATCGCCTCGTCGGGTGTGCTTAGCATGGGGCTATGAGTGATTTCACCATCGGTGCCGTCGAAGTGACGAAGGTTCCCGAATGGACCGGCGAGGTCGCTCCGGCGCGCTTCATCGTCCCCGACAGCACCCCCGAGATCTGGCGGGACAACGAAGGCTGGCTCGCACCCGATCACTGGAACCCGGACACGGACGCCTACCGCGCGGCCGTGCAGACCTGGGTTCTGCGCAGCGAGGGCAGGACCGTACTCGTGGACACCGGGGTGGGCAACGGCCGCGACCGGCCGCAGATCCCGCTTTTCGACCACCTCGACACCGATTTCCTGGATCGGCTCGCCGCGGCCGGTGTCCGGCCGGACGAGGTGGACATCGTCATCAACACCCACATCCACTACGACCACGTCGGCTGGAACACCCTCGGCGGCGACCAAGGCTGGGAACCGGCTTTCCCGAACGCGACCTACCTCATCCCGGCCGTCGACGAGCGCTACTTCGCGCCCGAGAACGCCGGCCGCCGTCCGGCTCCCCGCAGCGACCACGAACGCCTGCGACAGCAAGGAAGTCTTCTCGTTTACGCCGACAGCATCGCACCGGTGCTGGGCAGGGCCACGCTGTGGGAGGGCGCCTGCCGAGTGGACGGCAACCTCACCCTCGAAGCGGCTCCCGGGCACACACCGGGATCATCCGTGCTGCGCGTGCGCTCGGAAGGCGAAAAGGCCGCTTTGGTGGGCGACATTCTGCACAGCCCCGTGCAGATCCTGGAACCGTCCTGCAACAGTTGTTTCTGTGAGGACCGCGGACAGGCGGCGGCCACCCGCCGGCGCCTGCTCGAACGGGCCGCGGACGAGGTGGAGATCGTGATCCCCGCGCACTTCCCGGGCGCGGGCGCGGTCGAGGTGAAGCGCGACGGCAGCCGGTTCCGGGTCGGCCGGTGGGTCGGTGCCGACTCCGGTGCCGAAAACTCCGGACAGGCTGCTGGCAGGTCCTTCGGCTGACAATGGCGGTCGTATCCGCAAGCCAGTTGCCCGCCAGTGATCAACGCCTCGGCGAGGCCGGGTCAGGTCACGGGCAGGAAGGTGGCGATGTCGGCGAGCGCATCCAGGGTGGCGTTGTCGACGTGGCCGGTGGCGATGTCGGTCTCTGCGATGATCATGGCGTTTTTGTCCGGCCGGGGTTGGTAGTGGTGCCCGGTGATGTGCACGCCGGTGAGGCCGAGTACCGCGGCGATCTCCAGCGGCCGGACGTCGCCGCTGCCCTGCACCCGCTCGACCTTTTCGAAGGCCTCGGCCTGCTTCGCGTTGCGGAACCCGACCCGGACCACCGACACCACCGCGGCGTTGCCGTGTCCGTCACCGACGGCCATGAGCATGCGGTCCAGCGAGGTGCACGGGGTCCGTACCAGGAATTCGCGGACCTTTCCGGTGGAGGAGGCAACGCAGTCCAGTTCGCGCTCGGCTTTGCGCTTGAGCCGCTTGAGCCGCAGTTTGCCCAGCGCCTCGTCGGTTTTCCCGTGCTTGGCCGATTCGCGGGCCGAGGTCCGGCGGGCTTTCATCGACCGCTCCGGCGGCAAGTCGGCCACGTCGCCCGCGGTGTTCCCCGCCAGCGCTTCTGCCGCGGATCCGGCCCCGGCTTCGGCGGCCGCACTGCCGAGCGCACCGATCCCGGCCGCCCCGCCCGCGCCACCCGCGATCACAACCGCGGCCGCCACCGCCACGATCCCGCCACGTCCCTTGCCGGAACCACCACCGGCGCCAATGAAGATCCGTCGGCCGTCCTTGGTGATCCAACGCCCGTTTTCCGCCACCCCGGTTCCCCCCTTCGTCGGACACGTGCCGCTCACGGCAAGCGAGCGGTAGCCCATGTTTATGCCCACCTCGGGACGGTTGCCGCAAAGTGGGACAAACCGCGTGAAGGATACCGGGTGGCCAGGCCCGGCGTGCCGATTTCGCGCGCATTCGACGGCTGCGGCGTACGACGTCAGGGGCGGGGCGGGCGCCGCGCGGACGTGCGCGCGTTCGCCCTGCCGTCCGATGAGGCTGAGGAATTCGACGGTACGTAGACAGTCGTGGGCCTTCGTGTAGGTTGCCGCCGCAGCGGCGAGTTGATGTCAGCGAAGGGACGCGAGCTCGTCGACCTGGTGCGTGGGGGTGCCCAGGAACAGGTCGGCCCGGATGGGGCCATAGGCGATGTTGAGCGTGTCCAGCCGGTAGGTCCATTCGCCGCCGCACGAGCCGGTGAACCGGTAGTTGATCCGCCAGCGCAGCCATTCCCCGCGGGCGAGTCGCCGCGCGGGGGGCCGTCGCAGCCTGCGTGGCAGGCCGAAGGGCGTAATGGTCGGTTGGACCCGCAGCAGCCCGTCGGCCTCCCGGAGGAGCACGTGGCGTCCGAGGTGGAGTCGGGCAGCCCTTCTCGTGTGACGGAGCGCGGTGGGAAACCGTCATGCTCGTCCATGAAGACCTCGTGTGTGAAGGGCGGTGGCAAGGCCGGGAGCGGGAACGCTGTCGGGGCGGCGCTGCGGCGCCTGGCCCCAGCGCCGCCGCGAGATCGCTTGGTCCATGACGTGCGCACCCACTGGACGACCGCCTCCATGACGTCATCCTCCGCGGCGGAGGCGTGCGGCAGCAAGGCGTTTCCGTCGGCGACCCCTCCTCGCACTGCGCCTTCCACAGTGGACAACGGTAGGATCGGCCGGTGACTGACGACATCACCGCCGGTTCCCGTTGCCCGTGCGGCTCCGGCGGGAACTACGGCGACTGCTGCGGCCCGCTGCACGCCGGCGAGCGCACGGCGGCCACCGCCGAGCAGTTGATGCGGTCCAGGTTCAGCGCGTTCGCGGTCGGCGACACTGCGTATCTGCTTGCCACGTGGCATTCCAGCACCCGGCCGAAGAGCCTGGAACTGGACCCGGCGCAGCGCTGGACCCGGCTCGACGTGCTTGCCACCAGTGGTGGCAGCCCGTTCCACGACAGTGGCAAGGTGGAATTCCGTGCGCACTACCGTCACGAGGGCAGGCCGGGCTCGATGCACGAGCTCAGCATGTTCACCCGCGAGGACGGCCAGTGGCGCTACCTGCGGGCGGTCTCGTAGGGATCTCCACGGGCTGATCACCCGCGCCGTTGCTTCATCGTGGCGATAGCATTGCGATGTGGTGAGCGACGAGGACGACCTGGCCCGGGGCGAGACGGAGAATGGCCCCGGCGGCGAGGGGGCCGCCGATCCCCGCTCACTGCCGCGGGGGATCAGGCCGTTGCTGGTATTGGGCAAGATCCGGCAGATCCTCGAGGTGTTCGGCCCGGAACGGCCGGAGCTGACCTTCGCCGAGATCCGGCGCGCCACGGACCTGCCCGCGAGCACGTGCCAGCGGCTGGTGTCCAACATGGTCGCCGAGCAGTTCCTGGACCGTCATGGCGACAAGTACCGCGTCGGACTGCGTCTGGGCTACTGGGCCGCACCCGCCGGTGCCGGACTGGACGTGAGCGAGATCGTGCACCCCGCGCTCGTCCGGCTGCGGGACACCACGGGCGAGACCGCCTGCCTCTACCGCCGCGAAGGCGACGTTCGGGTCTGTGTCGCGATGGCCGAGACCTATCACGCGATCCGTCGGCAGATGTACGTCGGCAAATTGATGCCCCTGCACGCCGGCTCGGCGAGCCGAGTTCTGCTGGCCTGGGACGAAGCGGCGGCGGAGGAAGTGCTCGGCTGGCCGCTCGAACCGTTCACGACGACGACGGTGACCGATCCGTCCGTGTTGCGGGCGTTGCTCGGCCAGACCCGGCAGCAGGGCTACGCGATCACGTCGGAGGAGCGCGACGCGGGAGCGGCGTCGGTGTCGGCGCCGGTCTTCGGTCCCGGGCAGGCTCTGGTCGGCGCCCTTGGTATCAGTGGACCGACACAGCGCCTGACCTCGCAGCGGGCCGCGGAGTGGGCACCCGAGGTGGTGCGCGCCGCCGAGCAGGCCACACGGCTGCTCGGCGGCCGTCCCGGCGTGTGAGGCGGATCGTCAGAGGTAGTTGCTCAGTTCGATCAAGTTACGGTCGGGGTCTCGCAGGTAGACGCTGACGATGGGGCCGGTGGCTCCGGTGCGCTCGACCGGGCCCTCCTCGACGGCGACCCCGGCCGCGGTGAGTTCGGCGATCACGTCGTCGAGCGGGGTGTCCACGATCAGGCAGACATCGGCGCTGCCCGGCGTGGGGCGGGCGGCCTTCGGCTCGAACTCCTTGCCCGCCTCGTGCAGGTTGATCTTGCTGCTGCCGAAGGTGAGTGCCTTGCGACCGCCCCGGAAGGTGACGACTTCCATGCCGAGTACCGCCGTGTAGAACTCGACGGCCGCTTCGATGCTGGCGACGGTCAGGACGAGGTGGTCGAGCCGGTTGATCTTCACGGGTGCTACCCCTTCCGGACGGTGGCCTGGTCAACCACGATGCAGTGACACTACCACTATGTGGTGAGACGTCGGGCTCTGGTTCGGCTCCGGCGATCGCGACAGGTCCTCTCGCGGAAATTATGAAATCCCGATGAAGTGCGGATCATCGACTCTGTCGCGGGCAAAGGTGGCCTGGGTACGATTGTCGCGTTACGGTCGGCGGCCGGTCAGAATGGTGAGGTCGGGTAGGATGAAATTGTGGGCGGCCTGCGCCGCCGCCTCGATGTGCGTTATTGCCGTGGCTGGTTGCGGTGCCTCGGGCCAGCAATTGAAGTACGGTGAACAGGCCACGGTGAAGGCGGTCAGGGGCGGCACCATCGGCGTGACCGTATTGGGGATCGAAGCGGGCAGAAACTCGGATCTGAGCGAGCTCAGCAATCCCTCTCAGTACGCCGGGGAGACGCCGTACTACCTCCATTACCGGCTGACGAAAACCGATCTGGTCGAGACCACGACCGATTTCGTGGTGACGGACGGAAAGAACGAGTTGACCCACCTGACCGTGATGGGGTCACTCGACGCCACCGCCGATCCGGACCATCCGCTGTCGTACCACCAGTTCAGCAAGTGCGTGCAGGCGGATTCGGACGAGTTCAGGAAACTCGCCAAGGGAGGTTCCGTCGAGGGCTGCTCGATTTACCTGCCCGAGCACGGTGCCGGCGCTCCGACGACCGTCGAGTGGGGCGCGCGCGACGGGAAAGAACCGGAAGTCACCTGGAACCGGTAACCGGAACAACCGTTCGAGTGGAGGTCACCTTCACCGCACCCCGAGCGGGAGGGTGGCGGCGAGGCCGTGGGCGTGGCGGCCGTCGAGGCGTTCCAGGCGGACGGCCCACTGGGCCGCCAGCCCGGTGAGCGTCCGCGCGGCGTGGTCCACCAGCGGCGGGTTCGCCGCCGCGATCCGCAGGGCGGCCTCGATCTCGGGTTCCGTCTCGGCTTTCCGGGTGGCGATCACGGAAACGGTTACGGTCGCCTGGGGGGCGGCGGTGAGCAGTCGCTGCACCAACTGGGATGCGATCGCCGGAGAAAGCGCATCCCAGCCGCCGAGGCGGAACGTCGCCTGCGACACGGATCCGCTGTGCCAGAACCGCCACTCCTCTCGAACCTGGTCCCGCCCGGCGGTGACCTGGGCGAGCGAGGCGAGGGTGCCGAGGAACTCGTTTTCCGCCAGCCCGATGCTCGGCAGCCCCTGCCGTCGAAGGTGGCGCCGCACCCGCCGCAGCGCGTTGCCGAGCGCCAAACGGACGTCGATGTCGGAGTACACCTCGACGGTTCGCAGTGCCTGCAACACGATCCAGGTCCGAAGTGGCCGTTGACGACCCAACCCGGCGTGGTGGATCACCTGCGCGGCAAAGGCGAGCGGTTGCTCGTTGGGCGGGGGTACCAGTGCTGCCGGGGGCGGCACGTCGTTCGACTGCGGTTGCAGCACCGCGCTGATCCCCTCGGCGCGGCTGAGCATGAACACGGGTTCGTCGTCGAGGGTGTCCGTGCAGCCCTCCGCTTCCGGTGCTATGAGGCGGAGCAGTTTCTGCGCGGGCCCGTCCCGGAGATCATCCTCACGGCGACGGCGCAGATACCGTGCGGACAGGAGCAGCCATTCGTAGCCCCACCGGCCGTGGACGCGGACGGCCGTCAACGCCAGGACCACCACGGCGCCGAGCCCGGTCGCGGCGATCACGGGCCACGACTGCCCGGCCGCCAGGACGGCCGCGATCAGCACCAGTTGCCAGCAGATGATCTGCAACGGGCCGATCCCGGCGAGCGGACCGGTGGCGCGCCGCCGGCCGGGAGGCGGGGCGGCCGGGGCCGGGTTCGCCGGCGCATTGCGCGGCTGGGCGCCGGCCGCCGCCAACCCCCCCGAGGCCCACGGTTGCTCCGCGGGCCGGGCCGCGGCGAGCGCGGCCACGGCGGCCGCCCGGGCCGCCGCTCGCGCATCCGGCTCGGGAAGGGACACGCTGCCGTAGGCGGTCGCGGTCGGCTGTCCGGCCATGCCCGTCTGCGGTTGCGGGGATGCCGGCGCGGTCAGCCGCGCCCCGCCCGCGCCTGGATCGGTCACGCTGAACCTCCTCGGGTCGGTTGCGGCCAGTTTTCCCGGGCGCACATGAGTTTTCGATGACGGGCAGTCCCTGCGGGTGTCCTACAGGTTGCAGTGGGCGCCACGGATGGGAACCGGGTCCCCGCTGTAGATGTGCGTGCCGTCCGTGCCGCGGATCTGGAAGCAGTACTTGCGCGCCGGGTCCACCGGCACCGCCTTGGTGTGCTGACGGCCCGCCATCAGCACTGTCGTGGTGAGCCGCTCCCCGGCGACGACCACGGCGAAATCCAGGTCGGCCCCGGCGCTCCAGGTCAGCTGGACCTGCGTGCCCTGATCGTTCGGCGGGGCCAGGACGAGGTTCACGTCCGGCTCCGCGGGCGAAGACGGCTGCGGCGACGAGGGCACGGTGCTCGTGTCGGCGCTCGTCCCGGCGGTCGCCGCGGCCGGTGCCGCGCCCTGGTCGGTCGAGCCGTTCAGGGTGGTGATCACCGGCACCACGGTCAACGCCGCGATGGCGGCCCCGAGCCCGGCCAGCACGGCGGGGCGCCTGCCGGGCCGTTGCGCCTTGTCCCCACGTGACCGCTCCGGACCGCCGAAGGTCCGGACCAGGGTCCGCCCGCCCTGCGCCCGCACCGGTTCGGACGGGAGCGCCGACGGTGGCGGGGGCGGGGCGGCCTGGGCCGTCCCGGCGAAATCGTCGAACTCGGCCTCGACGTCGTTGTGGCCCGCCTCGGACCGGTACATGCGCTCGAACAGCTCCGCCACCACCACCGCGTCCTGCGGCCGGTCGGCCGGATCCTTGGCCAGCAGGCGACCGACCACTTCGGACAGTCCGGGCGGGATGCCGGGAACGTCCAGCGGTGGTACCGGATCACGCAGCACCTGCAGAATCCGCTCACCGGGCTGCTGCCCGGTCCGGCGGGGAAACGGCGGCGCACCGGTCAACGCGGCGAACACCACCGCGCCGAGACCGTACAGGTCCGAGGTCACCGACAGGGTGTCCTCGCGCAGCGACTCCGGAGCGGCGTACTCCACCGTGTGCATCGGGTCGCGCGGAAACCGGCGGCGCAAGGCCACACCGAAGTCGGCGAGAGTCAGCTCGCCGGACTGGCGGTAAAGCACGTTGTGCGGCGTGACCCCGCCATGCACCACACCCACCTGGTGCGCCGCGGCCAGCGCGGCGGCGACCGTCCAGCCCACCGCGAGCGCGTCACGCACCGCCAGCACCTTGCCGGAACCGAGCAACCCGGCCAGTGAACCCCGGCACAGCTCCATCCGCACGCCCGAGCGGCCGTCGGGAAGCGCGATCACGCCGTCGGCGGGCAGGATCGCGCGCTCGGCCCGCAGGCTGTCGAGCGCCTTGCGCTCACGGTCGAACGAAGCGGTCGTTTCGCGGTCGAAGCCTTCTCCGAACACCTTGACCGCGACTTCGGCCCCGCCCCACTGGCCCGCGTAGACCGTGGCGACCGGTCCTTCGGCGAGCAGCCTCAGGCCGGCGACCACTTCGCAGCTCTCGACGCTCATGACACTCATTCTCTTCCCAGGACAAGGGGTTACGGGCACCCGAGGCAGGTTCCTGCCTCGGGACGGCGTTCGTCCCTCAGGACCGCTGAAGCAGCGAAACCTGCTCGGGGGGCTCGTTTCCGGCCGGTTCGGCCGCCACGGACGCGGCCCGCCCGGGTTGCCAGCCCCGCCGTCGGCCACGGGGCACGACGACGAAGACCAAGGCCACCAGCACCATCGCCCCGGCTCCTCCGACGGCCAGCCAGGTCGCGGTGGACGTCGTGTCGTGCACCCACGCGGTGTGCGCGAGCGCGGCCGTGTCCACCGGCGCCGGGTGATAGGCCGGGAGGCCCGCCGCCGGTGCCAGGGCCATCCCGTCGGTGACGGCGCGGTACGGGTTCACCAGACCGGCCCCGTAGGCGTCGCTGTCCTGGCCACCCCGCGCGGGGCTCGCGGTGGCCTCCAATCGTCGAATGACCTCGCGCGCGGACAACTGCGGCCAGGCAGCCCGCACCAGCGCCGCCGTCCCCGCGACGAAGGGCGTGGCGAAACTGCTGCCGTCGACGTAGGCATGACCGCCCACTCTCGTCGCGGCCAGCACCCCCGCACCGGGCGCGACCAGGCCGACGTACGGTCCGATCTGCGAGGTGGACGCGCGCGCTCCGTTGATGTCCACCGCGCCCACCCCGAGCACACCGGGATAGGCGGCGGGATATGACGGGAGCTCCGTCGAAGCGTCCTGCTGCGCGTTGCCCGCCGCGGCCACCACCACGACGTCCCTGGCCACCGCGTAGGCGACGGCGTCCCGGATCGGGGAGTAGTCGGCCAGTCCGGCCAGCGACAGGTTGAGCACCCGCGCGCCCTGGTCGACCGCGTAGCGAATGCCCGCGCCGATCACCTGGGGGTTGATCCGCAGGGTTTCCCCCCGGTCGCCGATGTCCCGGTCGCTGACCCGCACCGGAAGGAGCGTCGCGTCCGGCGCCACGCCGTGGAAGCCGACGCCCGGCTGGGCGTCGCCCGCGATGATGCTCGCCACGGCGGTGCCGTGGGAATCGCAGTCGAAGTTTCCCGGAAAGGTGCGCCCCGCCGCGAAATCCCGGCCCGCGAGGACCTTGCCGGGGCGGCGCAGCTGCGGATGGTCGGCGTCCACCCCGGAATCGACCACCGCCACCAGCACGCCCGCGCCGCGGCTGTAGGGCCAGGCCGCCTCGGGCGCGAGTGTCTGCTGGGCCCAGGGCTGGGCGGTGATCTCGGGGTGCGCCGGTTGCGCATCGGTGCAGGCCCCCGGCGGGGGTGCGGCGTGTGCCGTTCCGCCGCCGAGGGACAACTGGAGGGCCGCCACCGCGAGCACGGTGGCGATCGAGGCCAGACGGTGTCGGTTCACTCCGCGATACTGCGGCACCCGCGGCCCGACAACCGTGGCTTGGCCGCTATAGGTCAGGGGAGGACCGATTCCGGCGGCAGGGTCGTGTGTCCTCAAGGCCACCTTGAGGGCGTTTATGACCCTCAAGGCGACCTTCAGGGCACCCAACAGCACAAGCGCGTGAGGTTCAGTGGTCGGTCGCGTCGATGAGTTCCACCGTGCCGGTACCGGATTCGCCGAAGCGGTAAGGGCGTGCGCCGTCCTGACCGGTACCGCCGGTCCGCCCGCGGAGCGCGACCGCCACGCCGTCGTTGCCGCTGGCCCGCCGCCTGCCGCTGGCCGACCCGTCCGTGTGCTCGGCCGTGCCCGGACGCAGGGTGCCTGCGCCGCCGACCGGGGTGTGCGGTGTCATCGGCGGCACCATGCCGCCGCCCGTGCTGCCCCGCGACGAACCGGCCGCGCCCGGGGACACCTCTTCACCGGTGCCGGAGCGTTTCGCCGCGGCGGCCCGCACCATCGGGATCCCGCCCAGCCCGGTGCCCGCCGCGCCGAGGGCCCCGAAGGGCAGGGCCGTGGCGACCGGAGCCGACCCGGCCGGGCTCAGGCCAGGCAGGCCGCCGGACGAGCCGCCGCCGAGATCCGGCGGGACGAGGGAGCCCGCCCCCAGCCCGGCCAGCGACGGCCCCTGCCAGGACGCCCAGTCCTGCGGATTCCAGCTCACCTGTGTGCCGCCCGAAATGCCGGACAGGCTGGGTAGGTTCAGCGACGTCCCGCTGCTGCTGCCACCGCCGATGCCCGCCGTCTGGGCGAGGCTCTGCACCTCGGTCAGGAAGTTCACCGCCGCATCGGCCGTCTTGACCGCGTCCGCGGAGGAAATGTTGAAGTTGGGGATGAGGTCGGCCGGGTTGGTGACCCCGGCCGCCTGGCAAACGGCCAGCATGGCGGTCTGGAACTGCCCGCCCAGCGCGTCCATCACGTTGGCGGAGTTCTGCCAGGCCTGGGCAGCCAGTCCCCAGGTGAGCGGGTTCTGCCAGGTCGCGTCGAATTCGCTGGCGAAGGTCTGCACGGCGGCCTGCGCCGCGGGCAGCGCGTCGGCCAGCCCCTCCAGGTGGGTCCACACCTGGGACCCCGCGATCCGGTCGCTCCAGGT
This sequence comes from Amycolatopsis cynarae, assembly GCF_026802195.1. Lineage (NCBI taxonomy): Bacteria > Bacillati > Actinomycetota > Actinomycetes > Pseudonocardiales > Pseudonocardiaceae > Amycolatopsis > Amycolatopsis cynarae. Next base: position 1,777,423 of record NZ_CP113836.1, read on the forward strand.
ACGGAGGTCCGCGATCGAGCGTCCGGTCTTGGCCTCGAAGGAGTCCGCGGCCTTGTCCTTCCAGTCCGCGTAGGTCAGGTTGCCCGCGTTCTTCTGCAGTTCCGCGGCGGCGGCCTCGCTCCAGGCATGCACGTCCTGCCACATCCTGGCCGCGCCGCGGAGCACGGGGATATGGGCCTGCTCGGCGGTGATCATCGCTCGGTGGGCGTCAGGCGGCAGCACGATGTAGGGAATCATGGGTGTCTCCTCTTTCAGACGGTCTTCTGCGCGGGCTGACTCACCGGCGGAATGCCGGTGACGGACGGCGTGGTGCCGGTGGCTGGCACCGGGTGAGCACCGCCGGCGCCCGTGCTTCCCGTCGCGCCGGTCGTGCCCGTGTGCTGGGTGCCGCTGGTTCCACTCGTCCCACTGGCGCCACTGGCGCCACCGCCCGACGTGGTTCCCGTCGAACCGCTGCTGCTGCCGGACACCTGCTTCACCAGGCTGATGCCCTTGTCGGCCAGCTTGGTCATGGAGGTGGCCAGGTCGATGCTGTTGATCAGATCGGTGGCGCTGTACTTCGCGGCGGCGGCCTTGACCTTCGCGGAAATGGTGGTCATGTCCTCGCTGGTGTTGGCGATGAAGGCACCAACCACGCCGGTGGCGGCCTTGTCCAGCACCGTCATCAGGATGCCCTCGATCGTCCCAAAGAGACTGACAGGTTCGCCCAGCCTGCCGAGTGAGGCAGGCACTTCCGGCGCCTTCGTCGTTGCGGAAAACTGTGCCATCGACTCCGGGTTGCCACTGATGGACGAAACGCCTGACATATTCCCCTCCTCTAGTGTTGGTAGCCGCGCTCGGGGGCGGCCGTGTCGACTTTCCACAGCTCTTCATCAAGCACTTCGCCGGGTTCGCTGTTCTCGGCGGGCCGTGGTTTTGGTTTCATTGCCTTCGCCACCGTGGGCGTGGCGGTGCCCTTGCGTTTGCCCTTTCCCCTGGGGCCCTTGCCGTCCTGGCCCTCCCGACCGGACAGGACTACCCCCGCCTTGCCGTCGGGCTTGCGCGAGCGGACGGCGTTGACCTCTTCCGCCGCGCCGGAACGGACGCCTCCGCCCGCCCCGCCCCCGCCCCCGCCGCCGTAGCGCGGCGGATACATCGGCGGTATGCCGCTGGTACCGACCCCGGTGGTGCCCGTGGCGCCCGCGCTCCCCACAGTGCCCGCCGTGGCGATCGGGGGCATGGTGGTCGCGCTGCCGGAAATCGGTGTCTGCGGTGAATCCGCCGGCGGGGCGACACCGAGACCACTGGCTCCGACCCCGCCGACGCCAGGTCCGGTGCCACCGCCGAGTCCCGGGACACCGCCTGCCGAGGCCAGCCCGGGCAGGCCGGAATCCGTCTGCGGCAGAGTCGTATCGACCGGGGTGTACAGGTCCGCCGGGTTGAACGTGGTCGGATCAGGAATCTGCCCGGTGCTGCCGGTCGCGTTCTTGGCAAGGTCGAGCAGCTTGCTCGCCACGTCCACCGCGTCCTTCGCGGTGGTCAGCGGGGATTCCGTGGAATTGTTGTTGTTCTGTGTGGGGTTCTGGTTGGGGTCCTGACCCGGGTTCGTGGGGTCGGGGGTGTCCGTCGGGTTCACCGCGCTCGGGTCACCACCGCCGGAGTTCGGCGAGGTGCCTCCGGGGCCCGATGGCGTACCTTTCTGGTCGACCGTCGTGGGGGACAACGGGCTCGCCAGCGGGACATCGTTCCCCAACTGCTGGCCGGTGGCAACTTTCAGGTTCGCCGTCGCGTCCGTGTACCACGAGGTCAACAGAGTCATGGCCTGGGCAGCCTCTCTGGCCTTGTACTCTTCATCAGAGTAATTGGCCACCAGCATGCGTAACCCGTCTCTGGCCCTGATGATGATGTCCGCCAGTTCCCTGATGCTCCCGGTGAGCTTCTTCGTGTTGACGGTGGTCCCAGTACCGGGCTGACGTCCTGGAGTGCCGCCGTCTCCGGGTACGTTCCAGGTGTTCGCGGTCTCCGCGACTTCGCTCAGCACTGTGGAAAAGGCGGTACCCGCCAAGTCCGTCCAGCCATCTTCTTCACCCGTGAGCCTGTTCCTGGCTCCCGACAACCGACTGGCCTGCTGCGCCAGGTGATCGCGTCCCTCTTCCCACGCGTCCGCCAGCGCGTAGAGCGCCGGAACATGGACGTCTGCTTCATGTTCGATCAGGGCCAGCAGCTCCTGCGAACTCATTTTGCTGTAATCCGCCATTTTCGGTACCTCGCCGCCTACTGGCCGCCGTGGTTGTCGAGTTCCGGGAGGATCGTGGGCAGGTCAGCTCCGGTCATCTTCGCGAAACTGTCCCGGGTGAACTGGTCGAACGCCACCTTGAGCTGGTCCTTGAGATGTTCGTCCGTGAAATGGTAGTTGGCGGCCGCGTCAGTGGCGAACTTGCTCAACGCGCTGACCGCCTCCTCGAAACGCGTGACGAACTCCAGCAGTTTCTTGGTGCACTCGTTGGCCGTGTCCACGAATTCCTTGTGCCCGTTGATGTCGAGGGCACATGTGACGGCACCTTGGCCTTTGAGTGCGTTCGGAATAGGTTGGACCGCCACAAGCTTGAGGTCGCTCGCGCATTGCCGAATGTGCTCCGGATTGCCGTTGATCTGGGTTACTGGCGCCATCGCGTGCTCCCTGACTTTGCTCGTGTGCTCGAATCAATCACATCGCGGAACCACCCGGCCGTCGGCGGCAGGAAACTGCCATATGCGCCGACCCGCCGGAAACGGCCCTACACCTTGGGCGGCAGCCAGGCCACCTGCACCAGGTTCTTGCTCCCGCGCCGATCGACCAGCCAGCCCCGGCCGGGCGGCAGTACCTGGGCGCGCATGCCACCGAGCAGCGGTCCCTCGTCCCGGTCGCCGGACATCATCAGGCCGGGCGCGCCGACCTCGCGCAGCCGGTTCAGTACCGGTTCGAACAGGCCCTTGCCCGCGCCACCGGACCGGCGGGCCAGCACGACCCGCAGGCCGATGTCCGAAGCCTGCGCGGCCAGCGGCAGCAGCGGCATGAGCGGGTGGTCCTTGTGCGTGGCCACCATGTCGTAGTCGTCGACGAGCACGAAGATTTCCGGTCCCTGCCACCAGTTCCGGGCGCGCAGCTGCTCCGGGGTGATGTCCGGGCCCGGTAGCCGCTTGGAGATCGCGTTGATCACCTCGTTCATCAACGCGATGCTGTGCGCGTCGTTGGTGCCGGTGCCGAGAAGGTACTCGTCGGGGATCTCGCCGAGCAGCGAGCGGCGGTGGTCGATGAGCACGATCCTGGCCTGTTCGGGGGTGTAGGACGCGCAGATGCGGGCGGCTACCGTCCGCAGGAACGAGGTCTTGCCGCTCTGCGTGTCGGCCAGCGCGAAGAAATGCGGATCGGTGGCGAAGTCCAGCCGCACCGGCGACAGGTCGCGCTCGTAGATGCCGATCGCCAGCCCGGCATCGGGCCCGGTCAGCGTGTCGGTGGCGGGCAGTTCGGCGTAGGGGAACATCCCGGGCAGCAGCCGCACCGGTGGCGCGGCCGGGCCGGCCCAGGCGTCCGCGATCGCCCTGACCAGGCCACCGACCCCTTCCGCGAGATCCTCGGCGGTGGGCCGGCCGTCGATCCGCGGCAGGGCGACCAGCATCTGGTGTTTGCTCATCGCCAGGCCCCGGCCAGGACGGTCCGCGGGCACACCCATCGCGGCGCGACGGTCGACGATCGAGTCGATGGGGTCGCCGATCTTCAGCTCCAGCTTGCTGGTGAACAGGTCCCGGACGTTCATCCGCAGGTCGAACGCACGGGTGCAGCCGGCCACCACGTGGATGCCGTAGGCAAGTCCACGCGCGGCGATGTCGCCGATCAGCTCCTCCTGCCCCTCGAAGTCGTTGCGCAGCGTCAGCCAGCCGTCGACGACGAGGAACACGTCACCGTGTGGATCGTCGGCGAACCTGCCCTCCGCCTTCAGCTTCCGGTAGGTGATGATGCTGTCGATCTTGTGCTCGGCGAACAGCAGCTCGCGCTGCGCGAGCAGCGTGGCGACTTCCGCGACGGTGCGGCGGACCGCCCCGGTGTCCAACCTGGTGGCCACCCCGGCCACATGGGGCAGTCCTGCCAGCGAAGCGAGCGTGCCGCCACCGAAGTCGAGGCAGTAGAACTGCGCCTCACGCGGAGTGTGGGTGAGCGCGAGGCTGAGGATCAGCGTCCGCAGCAGGGTGCTCTTACCGGTCCGCGGCCCGCCGATCACCACCACGTGTCCCGCCGCCCCGGCGAGGTCCAGGGTCAGCGGGTCGCGCCGCTGCTCGAACGGCCGGTCCACGATGCCCAGGACCGGCCGCAGCGAGCCCGCCAGTTCGGTGGAATTGGCGGTCAGGCCACGCTCCCGGTGCACGACCAGATCCGGCAGCAACTGGTCCAGGGTCGGCGATTCGTCCAGCGGCGGCAGCCACACCTGATGCGCGGGCGTGCCCCGGCCGACCAGCCGGTCCACCCAGATGTCCAGCAGCGTGTCGCCGACCACGGTGTCCTGGTCGACCTCGGGTTCTTCTTCGGTGTCCTCGAGATCGAGCGCGGGCGCGTGGTAGGCGGTGGTGTATTCGTTCAGTACCAGTTGTTCCGTCGCGGCGACGGTCGTTCCGGTGCCCAGGTTCCGCTGATGCACACCGGAGACGTAGGCGGAACGGAATCGCACCATCGATTCGGTGCCCACCTTGAGGAAACCGTTGCCGGGCGCCCTGGGCAGTTTGAACGCGTCGGGCACCCCGAGGACGACCCGGCTTTCCATTTCGGAGAACGTCCTCAGGCCGATCCGGTAGGACAAGTGGCCCTCCAGCCCGCGCAGCCTGCCCTCGTCCAGCCGCTGCGAGGCGAGCAGGAGGTGCACCCCGAGCGAACGGCCCAGCCGTCCGATCTGGACGAACATGTCGATGAAATCCGGCTTGGCGGAGAGGAGTTCGGAGAATTCGTCGCAGATCACCAGGAGGGTGGGCACCTCGGGCAGCGGCGCGCCCGCCTGGCGGGCCTTCTCGTAGTCACGCAGCGAAGAAAAGTTCCCGGCGGCGCGCAACAGTTCCTGACGCCGGATCAGCTCGCCGTTGATCGCGTCGGTCATCCGGTCGACCAGATGCAGTTCGTCGGCCAGGTTCGTGATCACCGCGCTGGTGTGCGGCAGCTTGTCCAGCCGGGTGAAGGTCGCGCCACCCTTGAAGTCGATCAGCGCGAAGTTCAGCGAACTCGGCGGATGGGTCACCGCGAGCGCCAGCACCAGCGTCCGCAGCAGCTCCGACTTGCCGGAACCGGTGGCCCCGATCAGCAGGCCGTGCGGACCCATGCCCTCCTGCGCCGATTCCTTCATGTCCAGCTCGATCGGCGTGCCGTCTTCCTGGATACCGAACCGGATTCGGAGCCGGTCCCGGTTCGGCCGGGGCACCCACGTCTCGTCCGGGTCGAGGTCGTAGGGATCGCCCAGTTCCAGCAGATCGGCCAGGCCCAGTTCGGAACTCATCGGCGCGTCCCCGCGGATACCGGAGCTCAACCGCAGGGGGGCGAGCTGCCTCGCGAGGCCCTCGGCGGCGACCGGGCCGAGGAAGTCGGCGTCCCCGAGCGGGGCCCTGCCCTCGGCCGACTGGCTGGACAAGGTGCCGTCTTCGTCCACCGCGAGCACCACCGCGGTCCGGTCCAGCGCCCGTGGTGGTGTGGTGGTCAGGTCGATCACGGTGACACCTTCGACCCCGCCGCCCGTCATCAAGTGATCCGACCCGGCGACCGCCCCGCCGTCCAGGATGACCACCAGGTACGGGCCGGGCACGCTGACCTGTTCGTCGGGGTCGAATCGGGGTCGGTTGCCCAGTTCCTCCTCCAGCATCGACTCCAGTGCGGAGATACCGGGCGCGACCAGGCGCAACGGGCCGAGCGCGTCGGACCGGCTGGGGTGCAGTGCGTGCGGGAGCCACTTCACCCATTCCCAGTCTTCCCGGCGGTCCTCGCTCACGCAGACCGCGATGCGCAGGTCATCGGGAGATTGCAGGGTGGCCAGTTGGGCCAGCAGCGCACGCAGCATGCCCAGCGCGGCCTCGCGACCTCCGCGAAGGTAGATCCGGCTGAACCCGTTGACGGCGATGGCCAGCGGAAGCCCGTCGACGGTGCTGTAGGTGGTGAGGAACCGGCGCAGGGCCAGGGCGGACAGCGGTTCGAGTTCCTCCAGCGGCAGGGTGTCCGGAGCGACGATGCCCAGCGCCGGACCCTGGGGGCCACGGCCGATGCGGGCGACGGCGAAGTCCTCGTCCTCCTTGCGGCGCTCCCACAACCGGTAGCTCGCCGCGAGAGACCACAACGACGTCGGCTCCGGGTGCAGGTACGCCATGGTCGTGCGCTGGCGGCGCACCGCGCGGCGCAGCCGCAACCGGTGCTGGGACAGGTGCCGCAGGTACTTGCGCCGCGCGTGCCCCATTTCGCGTTTGCTCGGCCCGCCACCCTGGATGAAGCCGGTGACGACCATGCCGAGCATGCCGACGCCCATCAGCCCGTAGATCACGAACCGGACCGTGCCCGCGACGGAGCCCGAATAGAGCAGCAACGTCGACGCCATCATGGCCAGCATCGGCAGCACCGTGAACACCTGCGCCCACTGCCGTCCCGGCGGGGCCGGGATCGCGGGCGGCGGTTGCAGCATCAGCTCGCCCGCGGGCATTTCCGGAGCCTGCTTGCGGGCCGGCCGCTTGACCAGGACAGTCGCCATGCCCCCGATCCTCCGGGACGAACGGGCTGGTGCGGAGGCCGTGGCAGGAACGTGCCGCGGGCCCGGATCGCCGGTCCCGGCGAACTAGCTTCGGCAAGGTGAGGTCGCGGCCGGCCCGCCGGGAGCGCTTCACCGAAACCGATCACGGAGGGTCATATGACAACTTTCGACAGAATCAACGGTGATCCCGACCAAATGCGGCAGGTCGCCGCGTCCTGGAGCCAGGCATATCAGGATGTCGAGAGCGGGAACTCAGGCGTCAACGCCAGCGCCTCCGGCTTGGCAGGGTCCTGGCTGGGAGGAGGCGGGCGCCAGCACCAAATCGTCGAACTGGCACGGTTCGAACGGGTCCGGAAGCACGTCACCACCGGCAACGGAATGGTCGACGCGATGACGCTCTCGAGTAACAAGTACTTCGATTACGACTCCGACGTCAGCCAACGAGTCGGCTCGGTCGGCGACTTCGGTATCGACGGCGGGAAAATCAGCGATGCCATGGGTACCATCGCCTGAAACCCTGGTCGCGAGACCGGCCGAGCGCATTCTCCACAACACCAAGGAACAGTTCCCATCTGAAAGGAGACCAGATGTCAGGCGATTTGATCTCGGCGAAGCTCGAGGAAATCTTTGACCATGCCGGCACTCTGCAGCAGGACGTCAACCGGAGCTTCGGGTCCTTCTCCGACGTGATCCACCGTGCGAAGGGAACCGCTAGCGAGTTCCACGACGGCAACATGGACGAGATGTTCCGGCAGGCGGCCCAGAACAACAAGCTCGAGAACGAAACACTGGACCGCACCAACGCGCTTCACGGGACTCTCGTGGACGGTGCTTACGCATACGGCGACTGCGTGCAGAGCTGTGCGGCGATGTGGCCGAACGTCTGATCACGCCAGCTGACGGCGCGCCCCGCGCACATCGCGGGGCGCGCCTTTCTTGTTCCAGCCGACTGTGGTGCGGGGTCGGGCCCTGGTCGGAGAACCAGTTCGTGGCCGCAACATGCCAGGTGCCCGTTGGGCGCCTTCCATTGGCCCAGAATGGGCTGGAGCAGAGGAGGCGATGGGTGTGGACCAGTATGGCGACTACGAGCAGATGGCCGCTGAAGTCCGGGCGGCGCAGCAGCGCATGGCCGAGATCCGGGTCACGGCCGAATCGGAGGACGGGCTGATCAGCGCGACCGTTGGCGCCTCTGGCCAGCTGATCGAGCTGCGGCTGGACCCGCGCATCTATCGTGCCCCCGACTCGGCCGGGCTGGCGGAGGCGATCACCGATACGGTTCACGAGGCCGCCAAAGGCGCGCAGGAGGAAGGCTTCGAGATCCTTGCCCGCTACCTGCCCACCGACGCCACGCCCGAGAACGCCGACCTGCGCTTCGATCCCCTGCTGACGGACCTCGACCGAGAGGTCTCGGGAGGTGCCCCGCGATGACGGATCCGATCTACGACGCAGATGGCCTGATTGCGATGTACCCGGCCGAGACCAATCTCCAGATGGCCAAGCTGCGCGGGGTGGGCGACGACCTCAAGACCGCTTGGCAGAACGCGAAGAACGAGATCACGGCCGAGGGTAAGATCGGTAGCGGGCCACTCGGTGAGAAGTTCATGGCTCAATACAAACCCGGGGAAAAGAGCTTCTTCGAGGTCATGGACGGAACACCGGGGAAACTTGCCATCACCGGGGCTTACCAGGACTATGCCGACGCCGGTGAGTCCGCGGTGCGGAAATACGAGGGCACGGACGACGAGGTCGCCGGCTCCCTCGGCGGCTGACCCGGTTCGAAACCATGGGTGACGTTCCTGAGCCGAATTCGACGCTGTACACGTACGTGGTGAACGACGGCGGCTATCCCAAGGATCACATCTGGCCGCCGGACAGCGAAACCGACGTCGCCAAGCGCGCCGTAGCTTGGCTCAACGGCGCCGTGGCATTGATGAAGGCCGCGACAGCCGCCAATGGCGTGTCGAAGGAGCTGGTCAACACCTGGCCGGACCTGGCCGGTTTCAGCATGCACCGCAGCATCGACACCTCGGTCAACAAGACCGTCATGGACGTCGCCGCGTCGATGGCCAAGATGGCAGTTTTCTGTGGATCCTATGCGGCGCAACTGAAAGAAGCCAAGGAATTCGTCACCAAGACCATCCATGCCAACGAAGGAAAATTCGAGTTCGCCGGCCTCCTCGGCGGCACCGGCGCCTTGGGCGGCTGGAATGAAAACGGCGCGAAAACCGCGCGACGGTGGTTCGCGAAGCACGTCGCGGACGTTATTGTCGGCCAACTGGGCGAGGATCGGCACCGCGGTTTGCTGGACTACGGCGAGGCGTTCGCCGGTGGCGTCATCAACGCCCTCGCGGGCAACGCCGAAGGTCTGACATCGCTGGTCGGCTTTAACTGGGAGGACGGCTGGAGTCCGGGAACGGCGGGGACCGCCTGGAAGACCCTGGTGGAACTGGGCCTGACCTTCTCGAGCGCCGGTCCTTATGTGCTCGCGTTGAACAACTTCACCGACCTGCCGTTCCTGAAAAAGGGCGAACTGAGCACCACGGTAGTCGATTTCGCCAAGTTCATGACTGCCTGGGATGACCGGAGTGACCCGGCGTTCATGGCGGGGGAGATCACCGGCAACGTCGGTGCCCTGCTGGTTGGTCGCGGGGTCGGCGCCGGGCTGCGTGGTCTTGCGACGGCGGCCAAGGCAAGCAAGGTCGCTTCCATAGCGCGATTGGGCACGGCACTGGACCGTGTCATGAAGCTCCCCAGGCTCCGGGATCTTGCCGCCGATGGCCTGACGAAGCTCTCCAAAACAGACATTTCCGTCCGAGGCTTGCTCGGGCGCGGCGAGCAGACCGTGCTCAAGCCGCATGTGGATCCGACCTCTCGCCGTAGCGATGGCAATGAGCCTGGCAAGGGGAACAATCCCCCCGAGCCCGGCGGCCCGAAGTCACCCGGCCCACCGCCGAAGCCGCGGCCTGATGGGCCATCGGGGCCCGGTGCCACGCCACCCCATACCCAGGACACCCCTCCGACTGCGGCAGAGCCGGGGACCAAGCCGGTGACCACGGGGGGCCATCCGACGCCCGGTTCTACCGATGCGGCTCCGCAACCAGGCGCTGTCGCACCTGCTCCCGTTCATGGCTCGACGGTCAGTGGCGGGGGCGACACCGCGCCGACCGGGGGAGGCCGGCACGCTCCATCGGCGAACAACGACACCCCGCCAGCGAGAACCCCCTCGGCGCCGACGCCCCATGGCATGGGGGCCGCCGACCAAACAGCGCGGCCGCCGACAGGCGATAGCGCCGGAACAGAGCCCGTGGGCCAGCAGTCGGCAGCCCATGGCACCGGAGCCGCCGACCAAGCAGCGCGGCCGACGACCGCCAGTACGCCACAGCAAGTCGGCGCAGGCGAGACGCACCGCACCACCGTCGACGCGACGCACAACACGGAAGCTCGGCCGTCAAACGCGGAATCCGCTCCGGGCGAACCAAACGCGTCGGCACGCACGCCCCAGTCGTCGTCGCCGGTGATGATGGAGACACCGGGCCGTGGCGCGGCGGGAACGGCCAGTCCGTCCGGGCGCCCCGAAATAGGTACGGACAAAACAGCCGGGAAGGAACCGGCCGGAGGCGCGCGCCAAGACGGCAAAGCCGATCCCCTGTCCGACGCCTCGCGGATCGACAAGTCCGGGGGGCACGCCCCCGGCTCAACCGAGCAACCCGGCCTTGATGCTTCGAGTGAGTCGACTCATCGCGCGCAGCCCGGCGAGCCCGCTCAGTCCGACGGCGGGAGTCACCCGCCAACCTCCGATGGCTCCACAACCTCACGGGAGCCAAAAGACCCGCGCGAGTCCCTCACTCCCCGTAAAAAGGGTGTGTACGACAAGGTATGGGAGGAAACCGCCAACTCCGGCCATAAGGACCACGTCCGAAAGCATTACGCTTACTACCGGGCGACCGGGAGGTATCTCTCTGTTGAGCAAGAAGGACCTGCAAAGGTCGAATACCGCGAGGGCAAGACGGCGCTTGCCAGCTCGCAGGACCTGCTCAATCGACAAAGGGACGCGGGGACGATCACGGACCGACCCCTCGAACCCCTTCCGGACCTGGAGGCCCCGAAGTCCGGGGGTGTTACTTCGGATTCGGGGGACAAGGTTGGTGGTCCTGGTTCGAAGTCCGGGGGTGTTACTTCGGATTCGGGGGACAAGGTTGGTGGTCCTGGTTCGAAGTCCGGGGGTGTTACTTCGGATTCGGGGGACAAGGTTGGTGGTCCTGGTTCGAAGTCCGGGGGTGTTACTTCGGATTCGGGGGACAAGGTTGGTGGTCCTGGTTCGAAGTCCGGGGGTGTTACTTCGGATTCGGGGGACAAGGTTGGTGGTCCTGGTTCGAAGTCCGGGGGTGTTACTTCGGATTCGGGGGACAAGGTTGGTGGTCCCGGTTCGAAAGCCAGGGGTACTACTTCGGATGCGGGTTCCCGGCCTGACCCGGCGAACAAGGCCAACAAGCCCGACCCGAAGGCTGCGAAGACCGAGGAAGCTGCTTCTGGCCGTGGAGAGCGCGGGACCGATTCCCCGCAAGCAGGCGAACCTCCCTTTTCATGGCCACAGGATGGGGACTTGCGGATCGTCATCGGGATTGGTGACCATACCGTAGTCGAGCAGCGTGGTCCGAATTCAGCGAGAGCCGACCGGGGTTACGATGAAGGCGGGTCTGCTGAGCGCTCAGCGAGCGCTGAGCCCGATTCGCCAGGGTCGCACCGCGGTGACGACGGAAAGCCGACTGAGGCCTCGGTTGACGGCGAGCGACACACCCCAGACAAGACCAGCGACAACCCGCCGTCGATCGATGAATTCGCGAAAAACAATTTCTTGAAGGAATACCGCGAGCTTCGTGGCGGCCCCGATGCCGACGGCGATGGGAATGGCATCGGTCGTGGGCCAGATGGTCCCGCTGGAGGACCACCGCGGGGTGATGGTGGTGCCAATGCGGCGCAGCAGGCGCCGTACAATGCGGCCGTTGGCCTGCTCGACAGGGAGCCACTGGCGAGTGACGTGGAGCCCGCGACCAGTTCGCAGCCCGCAGTCGACCCGAAACCCGAACCGTCACCCAAGCTCGCCGAATCCAGTCATCCTGGAGAACTCCACAGCCCGGCCGAAATCGGTGATCCACTCCCGGATGAGGCCAATCCGGCCGAGACGCCGCAAACCGAGCCTGCCCGGACGCGAATATTGCGGACAGAGGAAACGGTCAACGGGGACTCGGCGCCGATGCACTCCAAGGAGCCACCCAAGTCACCCGAGCCACCGAAACGCACGTCGGCTCCGCCGGACGATGGGGCCGCGTCGTCACCGGCCGGCGGCGCTGCCGCCCCGCACGGGGCGGAGCCGGCTCGCACCAGCGGCACCGACCCTGCCGTACCGCAGCGTTCCGTACACCAGCGTGCCCAGGCGCAGCAGCCTCCCGCGGACCAGCCGAAGGCACCGTTGCTCCGGACGGGGCCGCTGGGCGCCGTCGCACAGCAAGGTTCACCGGCCGGGCTCCCGGCGGTCAAGCCGCTGGAGTCGATTCCGTCATCCGCGGTGCCGCGACTGGGTCCCACAACCGTTCCGGCAGGTCCAGGCACCGTTCCACCTCGAGACCTGCTACCCGCCGTACCTGCGGAGTTCCCGAAACCGCTGGTGGAGTCCGAGCCGGGCCGGGTCGCGTCTTCCCCCCTTCCGAAGACGCCTGCAGAGTTCGAGCCGAAGCATCCTGGCCTTGACGTCAGCCCCCACACCGCGCCGGAAATCCTGCCGGCCGCGACCGTGGAACCATCGAGACCCCTTGCGCCGGGCGACTACCCGAAGGGGTATCCGGACACGTCGCCGCCGCCGGAAGTCAGGCCGGTGCCCGATCACGTGGAGGAATACCCCCGGCCCGTCGAGTCCCCGAACAAGCCCACCCCGATCGAGCACCCGCTGCTGCCTTCGGTGCCGACGGTCACGGCTCCCACGGAAATAAGCTATCCGCTTCCCGTTGAGCCGTGGCAGCTCCCGCTGGGGGCCGACGCGAGCGAAAACCCCCTCGGACTGCCGGTCGACGTGTGGCACGAGTTGACCGATGCGGAACGCCGGGCCTTGTGGGAACTTTCCGTTCTGACCGGTTCAACCGCCGCGGGTCTGCTGGAACAGGCGATCGACGAGGTGCGCAAGCGGGCGTCGAAAGACCAGGAGAAGTCGAGGCGGCTCGGCCCGTTGCTGCCCGACGCCGGCCTCGCGGACAGGCTGAAGGCGATCAAGGGGCTGCGGGACGAAGTCGGTAAGCATCTCGACCGGCAGTTGGGCAAGCCGGTCCCGAGGCTCGTGGAGGAAGACCGTCTTCCGGGTGCGGGGGCCCCGGTCAGGTTGGCGGTGGGCGTGTCCATGGGGGCCGAGTCCGGCCTTCCCAACGCCTACTGGCAGGGCATTCGCGGCGACTACAACGAGGCACGCAAAGTGTTGTGGCTGTTGTCGTGGTTCCTGTCGGATGAGCGGTTGAGCCAACTGGTGAACGACTTCAAGCGCCTTGCGGACAAGCTCGCGCGGCTGCTGAACGAAAGGAAGTTCACCGAGATACCGGACCTGACGGACGAGGTCAGGCGGTTCGTGGCCGACCTCCGGACGTTGTTGGAACAAACGCTGGCCAGGTTCGGGACGGAATCACCGGAACAGTTCGCGTCAGAAATGACGCAGGTGTACCAGAGTCTGACCCGGGAGGAGCAGGCTGCCTTCGACGCTGTTGTCACCCAGTATGGCTTCCAAGACGCCCCGGAAGTGTTCGCCATGCTCAGCGAGGCAGTGGCCGCCTCGGCGTCCGTGGCGAACGAAGCCGGTGCGGCGCAGCACCCCGCTGACTGGCAAGGCAAAGGCCCGCTGACCGTCGAGAAGACCAGCACCGAGGTGCCGCTGCCCTTGACGGATGGGTCGATCCACACACTGCCGCCCGAAAACGAGTTGATACGTGACGAGGCAACGGGCGAGCCGGTGGCGTACCGGCAGTTGGTCGACGAAGACGGCACGAAGTTCGAGAAACCGGTCACGTTTTTTCCCGCGCAGGACGGCGGCTGGGCCAGGACCGAAAAGCCGCTGCACCAGACGGCGCACGAGGCGTGGTTGTCGAATGCCAACTATGACCAGGAGACCGCCCGGATCTTCGAGGATCTCAGCGCGCGCTACAGCGAAGACCTGCCCGAGGACGAACGTCTGGACAACCTGAGCTGGGACCAGCTGAAGGACCTGCTCCAGGGCAGTACCGAAGACGTGGCCGCCGCGATCTTCGAGGGAATTCGCCGGACAGAGGGAAAATCGTTGCGGTGGACGCAGTTGTCGGCCGCGAACGCGATGCGCGACGGCATCGTGAACATGGCCGCGGGCGAGGGCAAGTCTCTTGTCTATCTCGCGCACGCCGCGCGCGAGGCGGTGCGGGACAACGTGGACGCCGTGCTCATGCTCGAGACCCGGGGCCATCTGGCCGAACGGGAACTCGCGTCCTATCAGAAAGTGCTGGGCGAACTGGGTTTCGACATCCACCCCATAACTCCGGACAGCCCGATGCCGACGCCCGAGCATGGCAGGCCCACGATCTACGTCGGGACCCTGCAGGAACTCGAGTTCACGATTCTCAAGCAAGGCAAGATTCCCGGAAAGATCGAGGGCAGCAAGAACAAAATCCATGCCGTCGTCGACGAGATCGACGAGGCGTTCGTGTACTCCGACACCAAGTACATCCTCAGCAAGGGTGCGGAACTGCCCGCCCCGCCAGAAATCGTCAAGATAGTCCGCTGGGCCAAGAAGTTCGTCGAGGAGAACCTCACCCGAGAGCATTTCGACATCGTCGGAGGGCGCAAGAAGGGACTCCTCGTCCTGACCGACTCCGGCTTGCGTGAGGTTGGCAAAAAGCTGGGAAAGCCACCGACGCTCGAGCAGATGCATCGGCTGCAGATGGCCGCCAACGCCGAGTGGCTGTTCAGAAGGGGCATCGACTACATCGTCGACGACGGGACACATCCGACCGGGCCGGGTGTACGTGGCCCCAAAGGTCCTACGGTCAAGATTCTCAACCCAGTCACCCACGAAGTCCTTTACGACCCGGCGACAGCGACGGAAAGCCGGTGGAACAAGGGGCTAGCGCAGGCAGTCGAGGCCAAGGAAGGCCTGCGGATCCGCAATGACACGGAGAGTAGCAACGAGATCACCGCCAAGGAGACGTTCGGCGAGGGCGGGTTGATCCCGAGCGTGACCGGAGCCTCGGGGACGGCAAACGGACACGGCGAGCACTTCGCGTCACAAGGCCTGCCCGGCAGGGTTGCCGACATTCGGCGCTACTACCAGTCCCGGCTGATCCGACATGGCGATGTCGTTACCCGGAACCTGGACGAGAAGCTGGAAAGAATGGCGAGCGACATCCGGGCCTTCCAGGCGAAGGAAAAGCGGCCACAGCTGGTCCTCATGCATCGAAATGACCTGGTCAGCAAGCTTTCCAAGCTGCTCGAACGCGACGGAGTAGAGCATGAAGCGGTCGACGCGGAACGGTTCACCAGCTGGGGGGTTAACCATCAGCAGGAATTCGAGAAGATCCTCGACCAGGCGGGCGCGGCAGGCAAGGTGCTGGTCGTCAACATGATGGGCGCGCGAGGCCTCGACATCAAGGTCGAATCAGCCGCGTTGAAGGCGGGCGGACTGCAGGTCCGGGTCAGCGCCAGATCACCGTTCCTGGACATCGACATTCAGACCGAGAACCGTACGGCGCGCAACGGTGACCCCGGTGACGTGGTCTATTACCCGTCACTGGACGACGAACTGTTCGAAGCGGCCCCCGGCGCGCACGCCAGCCGCGTGATCATCAGGTACGAAGAGGCACACGCCGAACACGAGAACGCCGACGTCGAATACCGCGGCAACCCGACACCGGAGAACGAGCAGGCTCTCGCCGATGCCGAGCAGGCGCTTGCCGAGGCCGGGAGTGGGGTGGCCGCGATCATCCCCGAACTGCGGGGGCGAGCCGCCGCGGAGCGGGCCGAGTTCGAGACACCACCCACTCACCAGCCCAACGCCCCACCCGCACCCACCGAGGCCGCGGCCAATGCCCCGAGCGCACCGGACCTTAAGCCGCCTGAGGTTGAGGCCGCCGATCCGGCCGACTTCAGCGCTGTTCAGCGTGCGATCGCCGGCCTGCCCGAGGTGGCGCAAGAACAAGCGCCCGGATCAGGCTCGACCACGGCGCCCGCACTCCCTGGCACTGAGCCGGAGGCCGGGCCTTCGGAGCAGGTTTTCCAGGATGCCAAGGGCCTGTTCATGGGGACAGGCCTGCTCTCCGGGTTGGAAAGCGGCCTGTCCGCCCGAGAACTCCAGCAGTTCGCACCGGAACTGCTCCAGCTGTACGCCAGCCCGGACGAGGAGGTGTCCGCGGCGGCGGCTGTGTTGTCGCTGATCCTCAACGGCGGTGCGCTGAAAAACCTGTGGCAGCCCGGAGTCTTCGGCGCTCCCACCCGGACCGGCGAAGACCGGTCAGGTTTCCTGGAGTTCCCCGTCCGCAGCGCCAGCTCCACCGGACCCGAGTTCCGGGTCGTCGTCGCGCGGCTGGACGGCCGCGCCCCCGAACAGCGCCAGGCATTGCTCGACCAGGTCCGTCGCTACCAGGAATCCATTCCCGCCGACGACACCAACCGCCGGTTCCTCCTCCTCACCGGCGAGGCGACCACAGGCGATCCAGCCTGGCTCACCGAACTGTCCTGGCAACTGCTCGCCGCAGGATTCGACGCGGTACCCATCCACCGCAACGGGCAACCCATCGAAGTCCTCGCCGCCAAAGAACGACCCCTCACCCTCCAGGTCGCCACAGCCACCGGCCCACTCCGGCCGCTCGATGCTCAAGGACTCAAGACCTGGCTGTCGGCCAAGTCCGCAGCCAAGTACCAGGAACACGCCGCCTTCGCCGCCGCTCCGGCCGCGCAGTCCGAAGCGCCGGTGTCGGAACCAGTGGCGCCCGCAGTACCGCAGCCGGAGCCCGAAGCGCCCGCCGCCCAGCCTTCGGCTGACCTGTCCCCGGAGGCCGCCCGCCTGCGCACGGCATTGCCGTCGGATTCCCAGCGGGAAGCGTTCGACGAGATCCTCGCCAGGGATGGCACAAAGGCCACGATGGCCGCCGTGACCGGCATGCTGGCCCAGATCGTGAAGCAGGACGAGAAGCTCAGGAGCCTGCCCCCGGAGGAGCAACTCGGTCAGCTGACCGCCGAGCAGGCCCAGGTTTTCGCCCAGCGGCTGGAGGGCCGTCGCAACAAGGGGAAGGGCAAGCTGCCCTCGGTCGATCCGGTCAACCGGGAAAGCCTGGACTGGTACCAGCGGCTCGGGGCGCTCGCCCGCATCGACGATGTCCTCGCCCGGCTCGCGGACGCCAACGTCGACACGAGGACGGCGCGGACGAAACTGAAGGAGCTCGTCGAATCTCTTCGGCGCAATATTCCGTCCGAAGGCCCTCTGGACGCCGCGGCGCGCAAGCGACTGAACGGCGCGATGAACGACTTCGCCGGTGTGGAGGCGGAACTGCTCACCGCGCTGGTGCTGACCAGTCAAACCGATTCGCAACTCCGCCGCCTGGGATTGCGGGGCTTGAAGATCAAACGGGTCCGGTTGGGGAAGCGCTACGACGTCGACATCCTGGGGGAGCTCGGCGACGGGACCGAAGTGCACTTCGAGGTCAAGGCGTACCAGTCGATCAACGACCAGGACCGCACCCTGTTGCTCAAGGGGGCCGAGCAGAAAACCAAGACGGCCAGGGCGGAGGAAAAGCCGCCAAAGCTGGTCTACATCATCAGCAACAACGTCGGCCCGGAGGCCACCACCGGGCTCGACACGGTCGCCGGCGAGTTGCTGGAACGCGGGGTCGACCGGGTGCTCCATCACGGCTACCTCTGGTGGAACATCGAGGTGGTCGCGGAAGCCGGCCCCGGTGATCCGGCTGCTCCGACCCGGCCCGCACAGGCCGCCCCGCAGGGGAGCCCACTTTCGCCGGAGACACCAGCGGCGCCCGAACGGGAACAGCAGGTCTCTGCGGGACCCGGCGACCCCATTCGGGAGGCATTGCCCCCGCAGGCGCGCGGAGTCTACGGGGACTTCCACCAGGCCGCACCGGGCGCCGCCCCGCTCGCGTTGCGAGCCGTGGCCGCGGAACTCGCCAAGGGCACCGCGGTCGAGGGCGAAAAGGACCCGGTGCGGCAGCTGACAGGCCTGCCCGAGGACAGGCGTGCGCTGCTCCAGCCAAAGCTGTTCGATCAGTTGCTGGCGCACTTCGACACCGTTTCCGGATGGACCCGCGATTACCCGGTGCGGGAATTGGGCGAGCCTGCCGATGTTCTGCTGGCCGGTGCCCTCGAACTGGACCGCAACCGAAACCGGTTGTCCTCGCTCGGACTGAAAGAGCTGCGGTTGCTCGGTCGGCACAACGGCTATCTCGAGGGCAGGCTCGGCGATGCCGACGTGTTCCTTGCGGTCGGCGTGGTCGATGGCGACCACGTTCCGTCACTCGAGGAACTGCGCGCCGCCGTTGCCCGCATGCCTGCGGGGCCGGACAGCAAGCGGTACCTGCTGCTCCTGGGCGATCGGACGAGGGACGGCCAGTGGCTGGCCACCGTGACCAGGATGATGCGCGAGGCCGGGGCCGACAAGGTGTTCTACAAGCCAGTCGGCGACGATTATTTCTACACTCGTCGAGCCGACTGGCAGAAGCCGGTTCCCGACTCCCTCAGGCCCCCGGGGCTGGCACCGGAGATCTGGGGCAGCCTGGCGCCGGCCCTCAAATGGGCGCTGGCGGAGAACGCGCAGCGGCACGGCGTCGCGTTCGCTCTCCTGGCCTTCGCCAGAGCACTGGGCGATCACGCCGAGCAGCGTGGTATCCCCAGGGACGCGAGTCCTGCGCGAAAACTGGCTACCCTGACCCCAAGCGCGGAATCCACCATCGAGGAGCGGCTCGTCGCGGACACTCTTCGCTCGCCCGATCGGCTGCCGCTGCGCCCGTTGGGGATGAGTCAGGACGATGCCGCGCGAAACTGGTCCGACTTCCGCCGGATGCACGACGAGTGGGCCGGGTTGCCCGCCTTTCTCGCCCGCCCCAGTCAGCTCAGCAACAACGACAAGCGCATCTGGAATGCGCTCAGGTACGGCCTGCGAGAGCGAGCCATCAGCGGCCTGCTCCACAGTGGACTGGAAGTCGCGGCGACGCGAATGGTCGCCTACGAGCTGGCCCGGCTGTCCCAGCCGGAATTGGCCGCCCACCGGTTGCCTGGGCTGAAAATCGAGCCCCTGCCGGAAGAAATCCTCGATGAAAACGGCGTTCCGATCGGTCCGGCCGATTTCGACGCCACCTTCGCCGAAGGTGCGATCCGGTTCACCACCGCGCACGTGGACGGCCCACGCCGGCGGTCGCCCGATGACTTGGCACTGGCGGCGAAAAAACGTCAAGCAGCCCCGCACCGGCAGGGCGAGAAACAGGCATTCGTGCTCGTCGGCGAGCGGAGTCCCGGCGAATGGCTTGACGACTACGTTCGCAAACTGGACCGCCCGGGTGTGCGGGTCGTGTTGTACCTGCACACGGATTTCGCCCAGCACGGAGCCGGATCGCCGCTGACCCTGCTCGGCGAGTCGCCGCGTTCCGAACGCGAACAAGCCGCTGTCGGCACGACTGGCAGCGACGTGGGCGCCATGGCCGTGCACCACCAAGTTCCGGTGCAGGCCCCCGCGCAAGAGCCTCAGCCTGACAGCCAGCCGGTCCCTGCCCAGGCACCGGCCCCGCCCGCGGCGGGCGAGGGGCCGAGTTTCTCCGCGCCGGTTCCGTCCGACAGGAAGCCGGTTCGCCCGATCACCGGCACCATCGAGGTGCTCGTCGATCTCCATGCACCCCGCGACACCGAGCAGAAGGAGCCGGACAGCCAGATCTTCCTCTCGAAAATGGGGGACGCCGCGATCGCGGCCGACATGCGGATCGCCGAAGACGATTCGCTGCTCTCGGAGGAGCAGCGCTCGAAGGGTGTGCAAGTTCTTGAGGGGGCTGGGACACGGTTCGCTTTCGAGATCATCTCCGAGCCGAAACTCGGCTACTCACGTTCGACGCCAGTGACCTTCCAGGTCTTCCCGGAACCCGGCGCGAGCCGTCCGCTGCCCCAGGTCATCCTCCGCCTGCCCGACTGGCTCCCGCCGGAGGTGGCGGTGCTGCAGATGGCGCACGCGATGGCCGCGGGCGGGGCGATGGTGGCCGCCTACGCGCGCGGCCCCCTGGATTTCCCTAACGAACAGAGCCTCAGGTACGACCTGTTCCCGGGACAGGCACCGGAGCCCAAGCCGGCCGACCGGGGCTACATCGCTCAGGTCGCCGCGCTGGGCAACGAAATCGCGCGGTCCTCGTCCGGGTCGCGGCGCACGAGACAGCGGATGATGGCATACCTGCATCAACTGCTGTCGTATCTCGGCCTCACCGAGGAAGATCGTTACAGCGGCGTCCGGCTGCGCGCGCTCGCCGGGTATGGCACCAGAGTCCCGATGAGCGCAGCACCGGAAGCTCGCGAAGCGATGCCGGCGGTCAACGGTGCACTCCTCACGGCCAACCGGTACCGGCCTGCGAAGGCCGCCAAGGGCTACCAGCCCGGCAACTGGCCGGTCGGGGACCCGTACGTGGAGACCGAGTACCGCATGCCGGTGGATGCCCGTCCCCGGCGCTTCGATCGCGTCTCCGCGGTCGAAGGGGCCGTGCGCAAGCACCTCGCCAACACCGAATCCTGGCAGGGAGTGCGGCTGGTCCCCACCGGGGATGGCCTTCGCTACGACGCCTTCCGCGGGGATGAGAAGATCTTCACCGCGGACTTCCACGTGCTGCCGGGCCGTCAACTCGAAGCGGCAGGGGTATCGGCACACCCCGGCACGCGGGTACTGTCCGGCTACCTCCCGGCCCGGACCCGGCTCCGGGACGTGGAGGAATTCCTGGCCGGCGCGATCGCCTACGGGGCGCAGTATTTCGAATCCCCGGCCGACCATACTGCTGGAAACACACTGGGGCCGGACGCCGACCTGGACTACCTTCCCGACGGCCCCGCCGACCGCGCCTACGAGGCACGGATCGAGGTGCTGGGCCGGCGGATCGCCAATACTCCCATAGTGCGCCCGTGGCGCAAGGAACAGCTGAAATCCCAGTTGCGCGCGCTGCTCGAACAGGCAGGCCTGGAGAAGCAGGCGGAGGGCTACACCCTCGGTACGGTCTCGCTCGGTGCCGAGGCCGCGGAGGTGGTGGACAAGTTCGCCGTCACCAGATCCAACCTCGGTTACCTGTCCACCCTGTTCAACATCGCAGTCACGATCTGCAACGACTACCCGGCGAGGCTGGCGTCGGGGCTTGTGTACATCTTTCTCGGTGGCATGAGCAGCCTGGGCAATGGCATCGGCACTCTCGTGTACGGCTTGGTGGTCGCGGTCACGACCGGCGCGATGATCCGATGGTACGAGACGATCAGCGACGGCGTGGCCAAGAACAGGAGGACGGTCCTCGAAAAGCGATCCGCGCTTGCCAAGGCAGAACCCCTGGTCGAGTTGGACGAGAAAGCGCGGCGCGAGCACGGCCTGCCGCCGCAGGAGGGCATCGGGTTACCCACCGAGGCCCAGCGCCAGGGGGAGACGCCCGAGATTCCCCCGAGCTGGCGGCAGCGGTTCATCCGCGTCGTCACCCCGCCCGCGGTGGGCCTGGCCACGCTGGGCGTTCTCGAGCCTGTCGCAGCACTCACGGGCCTGTTGGACGGCGTTACCCTAGTCTTCTGGCTGGGCCTGCTGGGCGTGACAGTCCTTGCGGGCCTGCTGCAGCCACCCGGTGACGCTCGTACCCGGCGGTTGCGCAAGGGCATGGAGCAGGATGCGCAGGACCACTACCGGCGCAAGCGCGACAATCTCGACGTCGAAGACTACGAGAACCTGTACGAGCAGCTCGGACATGCCGCGGACGTGATCGAGGCCTACGTGGCAGGCGAGGAGTTGCCGGAGGGCGCGTTGGAGGCGCTGGTCCGACCTGATCCGCCGGCCCCCGACGAACACCTCGGGCTGTCCACCGGCGAGCCGGACGCGACCGCCGCCGCGACAAGCTTCTTGGCGCATGCGCCCTTCTGGACCAGGATCTTCAAGCCGTCGTCGGACCTCTATCCGTTCGGGAAGGTCCTGGACAAATGGCACCAGGCCGGGATCACCAAGCCGTTCAGGTGGGTCATCGACCGCGTGTACGGGAACCCGGACCTCACGAAAATCAGGGAAGTCCTGAGCCACGTCGACCTGCGCACCACGGTGGTGGCCTTCGAAGTGGTGCGCCTTCTGGGCGCGGGCGGTATTTCCGCCTGGGCGGACCACCGGCTGGCGCTGCTGGAGTTCCGGAACAAGTTCACCCGGCTGGCCATGATGATCCGAGCCGAACGCGAGACACAGATCCCGATGAAGATCCAGGTCCGGGATCAGCTGGTGCAGGACATCCTCGTGCATGCCCTGTACCTCGCGACCCAGGCCGTGAACCCCGCACCGCCGGAAGAGGCCTGGCGTCCTCACTTCGACACGTTGCCGCCGAAGCTGCAGGAGCTTGTCCAGAACGCCCGGTCGCACACGCCCCGCCCGATGGAGGCGGTCACCCGGAAGGCCGCGGCGTCCCGCCGGGCCTATTTCGGATACACGGCGGTCAAATCTGTTTCCACGTCTTTTCTCGTGGGTTTCCTGGCTTGGTCCCTCAACATGCAGGGCTATCTGGTAGTGAGCCTGGTAGCGGCCGCCGCGACCGGGCTTTTCGGCGCGATCGGCAAACGGTATTACCGGACACGCGAAATCAGCAAGGATGACTGGGGCAGCCGCCCTGTCGAGGAAGCGGCCGACAGGGCGGCCAGGGAATCCGGCTACGTGGCGAGGCTCGAATTCGCCTCCATGCTCCGCTATTACCTCGAGGCCTACGGCGAGCAGGCCATCCCCGCCCTGAGGGCGGACTTTTCGCGTGCACTCGCCACGGCCGTACCCGCGCCAACGCCGCTGACCGAATTCGAACCCATCCCCGCGAGCCAGAAGGACCTGGAGAAGGGCCTGGAGAAGGGAGAATGGACGCGGGCGGTCCGGGCGAAGCTGGCTTCCCTGAACGAGTCGGTCAACAGCGAAATCAGCCTCGACAACTGGGGTTTCCGTCCGACCTTGGAGCGCAGGCTGGGGTTGCTGCGAGAGGACCTGCCCCGGCTCATCAAGCGGGTGGACAGGCTGCTGGAGAAGTACGAACGCAGCGGTGACAGCCTCCTCGCCACACAGCTGTCCACTCTGCTCGGGCAGTACCTACGCACCGGAGAAGGCAATTTCACCTTCCAGGTGCACAAGGTGCTGTGGGCCCATGAACTCCTTGACCTCCCGCTCCTCAAGGAACTGAAAGCACTGGTGGAGCAGTACGAAAAGACCGGACAAGGCGATCTCGGCAACCAGGTACTCGACCTGCTGCGGAACGGGTCCGAAAACCTCGGGGATCTCCAGCTCGCCGCTCGCCTGAACGGGCTGGTGAAACCGTACTTCCGGTTCGGCGACCGGGAGCTCGTCCAGCACCTGAAACTGCTCCTGCACTGGTACGAAACCCACGGCGACGGCCACTTCGCCCGGCAGGTGGAGGCGGTGCTGCGGCGGGTTCCCCAAGGTGTCGCGCTCCCCGGGCAGCTCGCGCTGCTGCTGGCATCGTTCGAGAACGAACGCACCCGCACCGGACGGCTCGCCATGGAAGCCGTCAACCAGCTCAACAAGACCATCGACGAATACAAGGCGCTCAGCGATCCGCAACGGTTCCTCCACCCCGCAGACCCCGAACCCAAGCTCCCCGAACCGGTCTACAAGCCCGAACTCCAGCAGCGGCTGGACGACGCCAAGGAATTGCTGAAGAACAAACCCAAGAAGCTGCTCGGGTCTCGTTATCTCTTCGACGTCGTGCACAAGGACGACGGTGGTTCCGGCGATTCGAAGGACCCCGGCGAGAATCCCGATCAGGCCGGTCAAGGTGCGAAAAAGCCTGAGGAAGAGAAATCGCCGGAAAAGGAAACCAAATCGAAATCAGAACTCCTGAAGGACCTTCGGATCAGGGTGGCGCAGGCGGCCTGGCGCGACACGACGAACGGGAAGTACAGCCTGCCCGCCGTCACGGCGGACACCGCGTCGGCTCCTGCACGCAGGAAGCTCCTCGACGAGCAGGTCCCCGGACTGCGGGACATCAACCCGAAATACCGTTCCTGGCGAGCCGGAAAAAAGGGTTACAAGAATGTCTGCGTGGTTGCCACGAGTGCTTTCCTCTACGCACAGGCGGGCTGGAAGAACGCCACGGCCGTTTCGTGGAAGACGGCCGAGGAACATGGGCGGACCACGCTGGAGGCGCTCTGGGAGGAAGTGGGCGGCACCTGGCAGGCCCACGGCAGCTATGACGATGTCATAGCGGCGATGACCGGCCGCCAGGGGACGGCGGCCGCACTCGCCGTCGTGTCGCGGGGACGCGGCGGCCAGGAAATCCGGCACGTGACCGCCGTGGTGGTGCACCAGGAAACCGGAGAGCCGATCTTCGTGGATCCGATGACCGGCGACGCGACGCTCCTGCCACACAATCCGGAAGCGATCTACCTGCTTCCGGTCGACCTGGCGGAGTTGGCGAAGTCGGGCAAGACGCCCGAGTTGTCCGTCGATGGGCTGGCGCAGTTGCCGGACACGGAACGGGAGGCGGTCTACGGCGGTCGGTTCGACGACGCCTACAGCCTCGCGCGGGCGTCCAAGTTCGGTAAGCAGTTGCCGCCGAAGGCGCCGTCGGCTTCCGACGACAGTTGGCGTGCCACCTACGGGCGGCTGTCCACACTGGCTGGGATCGCCAGGGCCATCGGGTTGGCTGCCCCGGTGTTTCCGGTGTTGCCGGCACCCCGGTCGACCTCGGCCGAGGTTTACCAGTTCCATCCGGTGCAGTTCCTCTGGCGGGAATCGGATTATTCCGAGGTGGGCAGGACGCATGAATTCGCCGCCATCGAAGCCGGTGTCCTGTCCAGATCCGATGCGACGAAGTTCGTCAAGAACTACCACCCTGGTTACGCAGAGCCCGACCCGTATTTCTACGGCGTCGGTGCCTGGAAGGCGGACGGCACGGTCGACCAGGGCCACCTGGTGTACTGGTTCGGCGGACACTGGTTCCACGACTTCGACTCCTACGACGACGTGCTCATCGCGATGGCGGAACGCCAGTACGGTGCGCGGGCACTGATGCTCATCACCACCACCGACAACCAGGGGTACGAACACCAGCAGCTCGCCTACGTGGTCCGCGGCCGATACGGCGTCGCGTTTTTCGACCGGCAGAACGGCACATTACTGAAACTGCCCGAGTACCCGGCCCGGATCTCCCTGCTGCCCTACACCGACGCGCAACTGCCCTGGCCC
The DNA here is from genome assembly GCF_026802195.1 of Amycolatopsis cynarae. Lineage (NCBI taxonomy): Bacteria > Bacillati > Actinomycetota > Actinomycetes > Pseudonocardiales > Pseudonocardiaceae > Amycolatopsis > Amycolatopsis cynarae. The sequence continues at coordinate 1,802,593 of NZ_CP113836.1, forward strand.
GACGCACCCTCCGGATACCAGCCCCAGATCGGAATGCTGTTCACGGGGACAAGCGGCCAGCTCCTGGACCGGCCCTCCTACCACGACCCGGTGGCCGACCTCTGGCGCCGATCACCACTGGCCATCGCCACCGACAAACACAGGCTGCCCGCCATCGACGCCAACGGCTTCACCGCGGACTACCAGGCCTGGTTCCTGCGGGAACATCACCCCGACTTCGCCACGCCGAGGCCCGACTTCTACGGCGAAGGCGCCTGGACACCCAATCGCACCGTCGACCAGGACTACCTGCGGCACCGGTTCGGCGGAGAGTGGTTGCAGCACCTCGACTCCTACGACCACGTCATCAGAATGATGGCGGACCGCGAAACCGGTGCGCGGGCACTGCTGCACATCGTCGCCGTCGACCAGTACGGGACGATCAAACAACATCTCGGATACGTCACCCACGGCCCCTACGGCATCGCGTTCCTCGACCCACGAACCGGAGAACTACTCGACCTACCCGAACACGCTCCCCAGATCAATCTTCTGCCCCACAACGACCCCACCGTCTTCCGGTCCACCGCACCCGCCGTACACCAGCCCACACAGGGTTCTCCCAGGGATGCGGCGGCCGTACCGCTGGCGCCTGCGGAGACCGCGCTGGGTTCGGGTTATCTGGCCGATCATGGTCCGCGGAGCTGGTCGGCGGAGGTTGCGGTCACTGCGGCGACCACGCCCACTGAACTGGTGGAAGCGCTGCTGGCCGCCGAAGTCCCCCAACTTCCGGGAATCAATCCGGGCTACCACGACCCGCAAGCCGCCGAAAGCGGCTACCGGGACAACTGCGTCATCGCTACCGGCGCCCTCCTCCACACACTGGCGGGCCGGGACACCAACGCTGTCCCCTCCACTTCACTCGAGGCCCAGGGGCGCAACACTCTTGAAGCGCTCTGGCGGGAATTCGGTGGCACCTGGCAAAACCATGGCACCAGTTACGACAGTGTCGTCGCCGCGATGACCGGCCGCATTGGAACGGCGGCCGCGCTGGCCGTGGTTTCCACCGGAATCACCGGGCAGAAGGTCAGGCACGTCACCGCGATCGTGGTGAGTGAGGAAACCGGGGTGCCGATCTTCGTCGATCCGCAGAGCGGGCACGCCACCGACCTGCCCGACAACCCCGAAGCCATCTACTTGCTACCCGTCGACCTGGCGGAGCTGGCGAAGCCGGGTAAGCACGTCGAGCTGCCGGCCGACGGGCTCGCGCAACTGCCCGGAACCGAACGCACGGCGATCTACCAGGGTAAACGGCGCGACGACTCCGAACCGCCGTCTGTCTCGAAGGCGGCACCCGACGTGTGGGCCGCCTTGACCACCGCGGAGCGGGATGCGCTGGAGAGGCTGGCCAAGACAACGGATGCGCGGAAGGCGATCGCCGTGCTGGGCGACGTCGTGCGTGGCCTTGCGAGGGGCACGGACACGATGGGTGTCACCGACCTGTTGTCCACGCTTGGCCGGGCCGGCCGGCGGGCCGAGGTCGACTCGGCACTGAAGGCATTCCTCCAGGGAGGGCCAGAGACCCCCGAAATGGGTGTTTCGGCGGTCGACGGGCGGCTGGCCGCGCCGGTGTCCGCCTGGAGGCTTCGCGAGGAGCTCGTCCGTTTCCCCGATACGTCGTCTCCGGTGAGCGCCGTGCCGACGGTGATCCCTCAGGCAGATCTGCCCCGGGCCGAACCGCTGATCGCTCAAGCGCTGCGCGACGATCCGGCCGCAGGCGCGCGGGCGCGGAGACAGCTCGCGGAGCTGTTGGCCGAGCGCTCGGTCGAGGCCGATCCGGCGACCGTGATCGCGTACGTGATCACGCAACTGGACGAACAACAACTGGCGGACTACGGACTCGCCGGGCTGCGCGACGTGCGGGTGCGGGTGCCGGTTCATGGTGAACAGGGCGATCTGCTGGGCGTCGCGGACATCAACGGTGAGTTGCCCGGTGGACGCCGGGTGTGGCTTGCGGTGGCGTGGCTGGACGATTTCCCACAGGGGAAGAAGGAGCTGAGCGCTCACGTCGAGCGCCTTCGGGCACTGCCTGGGGGCGATGCGCAGCGGTGTCTCGTCCTCGCCTCCCGGAACGGCCACGGCGAAGGTGTGAAGCCCTTCGCGGAGCGTCTGGTGAACCTGGCCGGCTTGGACAGGGTGTTCTGGCACAACACACCGATGCTGGGCTCGGAAGCGAAACCGCCGTTCACGGTGCTCGCCGCCGCATCCCGGTACGCGCTTCACCCTGCCGAAGTGGCTCCCGCGCTGTGGGAAGCACTCACCCCGGCGGAACGGGAGGCAGTGACAGCACTGTCCTCAGTGGCCGGAGCATCGACCGCGGTGTGCGTACTGGCCGATGTGGTGCGGGGACTCGTCCCGGATATCACCAGCAGGATGGACGCTGTGCTCGGGGCGTTGTCCACACTGACGCAGCAGGACCGGCGGGCGTCGGTTGTCGTGGCGCTGGAGGATTTGGTCCATCAGGGATCGGGCACCGGGGTGGACTGGCGGGAAACCAGCGCCGTGGAGGCGTGGGAGCTGCGGTCGGAATTGCTGCGAGATCCCGATTCGGATCTGGTTGTGCGGTTGCCAAGGGTGGTACCCAACGGAGATCTCCCGCACGCCCGGTTGCTGCTGATCGATTCCCTGCCCACCGATGGGGAACACCAGGATCAGGCCAAGCGGGCCCGAGCACGACGCGAGCTGGCGGAACTGCTGGCGAAGCTGTCGGTGGAGACCGATCCCGCGGCGGTGACCGCGCACCTGCTGACGCACGCGGACCCCGGGCGGCTGGCGGACTACGGGTTGACGGGGCTGCGTGATGTCGAGCTACGCGTAGCGATCCGCGATGAGCTCGGCGCACTACAGGGGATCGTCGATGTCGCCGGTGAGCTTCCTGGCGGGGAGTCCGTGTGGCTTTCGATGCTGCCCCTGAACGGTTTCACGCTTTCTCAGGAGATGGCGGAGTCCTGCGTCGAGCGGCTCCGTGTGTTGTCCTCGGTCGTCGCCCGGCGGTATCTCGTCGTCTACCGGGCGGAGAACGTCGAAGGTGCGACGGCGTTCGCCGAGCGGATGATGCGGGAGGCTGGACTCGATGGTGTGCTCTGGTTGAGGCCGGAGTCGGATTCCGAGCCCGCTGAGCCCACCCAGTCGCTGCAGGTCCTCGCGGGCGGGCGCCGGACGCCACCTCTGGTCGCCGACGTCGCCCCGGCGTTGTGGGACGCACTGGTGCCGGCGGAACGAGATGTGCTGGCGCGGTTGAGCGCCCTTACCGACGCCCGGACCGCCACACTCGTGCTGGCCGATGTGGTGCGGGCGGTGGTTGCCGACAGTACCGGCACGATGGTGACCGATGTGGCCGAGTCGTTGTCGAACCTGGCTCTTCTGGATCTGCGGGACGAGGTTGCCCAGGAGCTGGGGTATCTGCTCAAGCGACCCGGTTCCTGGAACCCCCGGTCTTCGTCCAGTTGGCAGGAATCCCGCGCCCTCGAAGCCTGGCAGGTCTACGACGAACTGATCCGGCAGCCCGATCAGCCGCCTCCGCTGGACACCGTGCGGAGGATCGCGCCGGGGTTCGACGAAGCTTCGTTCGACTCGGGCATCGCGGGGGAACATCACGAGCAACTGCTGTCGCTCCTGCGCGCGGAATCCATCGAGGCCGATCCGGCGGCCGTGGTCGCCGACTGGATGCGCCGGGAGAACGGCCGCGAGCTGCGGTCCATTACCGTGCGGACGCCGGTCCACGGCAAGCAGAATGAACTGCTCGGGGTCGTCGACGTGGCGGGCGAGAGCGTGTACGGCGATCCAACCTGGGTGACGGTCGTTCACCTGAACGACTTGTCACCGTCGAGTCTGCGCGAAGCCACCGTCTACGCCGGTCGCCAGCTCGCACTGCCGTCCACGGCGAGCCGCCGGTTCGCACTGCTGTCCAAGGAGAGCCGCCAGGTAGTGATCGATTCTCCCTATGGTGTTTCGAACCACGCCTGGAGCGAAGACGAGCGGCAGCGGCTGTGGGACTTCACCGGTTCCCTGCTCAAGCAGGGCGCCGACACCGTGGTATTCCAGTACACCGCCCCGGAGGAGGCCGGAGAGAGCCTGACACGAGTGGTCCTGGCCGATTACCGGAACATGTCAGGGCGCGCGTCTGTCGACTGGAACGAACTCGGAAAACTGGCGCCCGACGCGCTGCGCGACGTGTGGCCCGCCTTGCACAACGACGAGCGGATCGCGTTCTGTCACGTGTACGCGACGGCGGGCCCGGTGGCCGTGCTCGCGCTGGAACATCTCGTGGGCGCGGTCGCCCGTAATAGCGATATCGAATTTCCCGGAAACGCCGGTATGGCCGAGGTGCTGAAGGCCCTGGATGACGGCTTGGCCAAGCGACGGAAAGACCCCCTCGCGCATTTGCTCTCATTTGCGAATCAATCGATGGAATCCCGTCCGATCTCCCTGCAATTCAATCGCATTGAGATCTCCACTCTCGATGAGACATCCCGGGCGGTAAGGGCCTGGAATACCCTGCGACTCCTGCGCGAGAACAAGAACGGCATCGCGCGCTCGATGGTAGCCGGAAATCCGTTCCTGCGGGACAAGGCGATAAAGACGGAGATCATCGTCCGGAGACCGGATCATGTTCGCGTGGTTTCCGGACATGACCACCTGAAGGCGCTGGCCCTCGGCGCCGACCGGCTGGCATTGCTTGCCTTCGAGTTCGAGCGCGAACCCGGTCACCTCTACCAGCTCGCGAGGACCGAGCTGCACCAGATCAAGCTCGACGCGATTCGAATCCCGGAATACGACGCAAAGAGCTACCGGCTTCGGGGGTTCGCCGATCTCGAAGGCAGCCTCCCTCGCGGCCACGACCGCGACCCGGTGCGCTTCGCGGTCAGCCACGTGCCCTCGGCCGATGAGCCGACCCGTGAACGGGTCACGGCGCACGCGAGGGAGCAACGCGCGCTGGCCGGAAAGGACGGACTGAACTACCTCTTCTTCCATCTCGACCACGACACCGCGGACCTGGCGGGGATCCAGGCCTTCGGCGCGGAACTGATGGCCGAACTCGACTTCGACGGCGTGCTGTACTGCCAGGCGAGCGAGCACGATCTGATCGACCGGCTCTGGACCGTCCAGCGCGATCCGGGGTCTGGTCTGCGGAACCTGCGGTTGGTCATGCGGTTGACCGACGACACGTGGCGTGTCACGCGAGACGGCGCACGGTCGTTGTTGTCCCGCGGATTGCCGGACCATGTCGAAACGTGGGTACCCGTGCAGGGACAGAACGATCTGCCGGGGATTGTCGAGATCCTGAAGCACCTCGGTGACACGAGCGAGGCGTGGGTGGCGACCGTAAGCCTGGACGGCTTCTCTCCGGAGGGCCGACGGGACGCGGACGAGCAGGCCGAGCTTCTGCTTTCGGTCCCAGCCGGGGGCGTGAGCCGCCATGTCGTGATCGACGGCCCCGTCGACCTCTCGAACCATTCGTGGACCGAGGACGAGCGGGCGTGGCTGTGGGATTTCACCGGCTCGCTGGCCAGGCGGGGCGCCGACAGCGTGCTGTACCAGTACACCGATTCCACGGAACCATGGGCGGGACCGTCCTGGGTGGTGCTCAAGGCCCGGCTGCGTCCGGCGGTGTTGCCGGCCGGTGACGACGTCCGGCTCGCGCCGCTGCTGCCCGACGCGCTGCACGACGCCTGGGCAGTGTCGAACCCGGCGGAGCGGGCAGCGGTGCGCGAACTGTGCGCGGCCGCCGGTCGGGAGGCCGGGAACCTGCTGCGCGATCTCGTCACCGCCATCGCGGCCGAGGAAGTCAAAGACCATCCGGCCGACGCCGACACCGCGGCGATACTGGAGTCACTCGGGAACGACCGCCCCGGCAGCCCCCGCGCGCTGGTCGCCGAGCGGCTGGTGGGCCTGCTCCACCGGGATGCCGCTTCTTCCCCCAGTTCGGACGTGGTTCGGGGCGTCCTGCCGGTCGAGCTGGTACGGAGTCAGTCCCGCGCCGCACGGGCCTGGGAACTCCACCTGAAGCTCGCTGAGGAAGAAAACACTCCAGCGCGCGAAGAAACGAAGAGGAATCGATTCACGCTCCGGAGAGACCCGGCCGTCAAATATCGGGAGGAACAAAAGAAAAACGAACGAGAACTTCTCCTGCCGGACGGAGAACCGGCACGCCTCAGGGAGATGTCCCTGGACGTCGACAGGCTGGTACTGCTGGCCCACAGCCTGCGCCGCCTGGACGACCCCGAGCGGTGGCGTGGCACCGATCTGGAGGACATCGTGTTCCAGGGTTTCCGGCTGCCCGAATACGACGCACGGGGCGATCTCCTCGGCCTCGTCGACCTTCGGGCATCGGCTGCGGGGCAGGTGGATTTCTCGGTCAGCCACCTCTCGTCGGTCGACGAGGCGACCCGCGAACAGGTGCTGGCACATGCCAGGAAGCAGCGCGCGCTCGTCCCGCGCGAAAACCGCAGCTACCTGTTGTTCCACGTCGACGCCGACACAAACCTGGACGAGGTGCGTGCGTTCGCCGCGGAGGTGATGGCCCAGCTGGACTTCGACGGCGTGCTGTACTGCCAGGCGGGCGAAAACTCACTGGTCGAGCAACTCTCGGTCGATAACGGTCCGGCCACCCACCCGGGTGGTCCGCACGGCAACCACGGCGGCGCCGAGCCGCTGATCCTTGACGAAATCAACGCGCGGTACTCCGAAAGGACACCGTCGGGTATCTCCTACCATGCCGGCGACCCGGAGATGGGGGACCTGCCGCACCGGGTGAAACCCGACCCCCAGGGCCGCTACACCGTGGACGTGGACGTCACGCGGGATGGCCTGGCCCGCATCGGCGACCGGCTCTACACGCCGGACGAATTCGCGGACATCCTGTGCCGCAACGGCGACTATGACGGCCGCCCGATCCGGTTGATCGGCTGCGACGCGAGTTCCAACGGCTTCGCCAGCTGGCTTTCGCGTGAGCTTGACACGGAGGTCGTGGCGTCGACGAAGCGGGCGTGGACCGATTCGCACGGCCACGTCTTCTCGACCGACTTCGAGATCGGACCGGACGGCCGGATGCGGCCCCGGATCCCGCCGAACGGCGAATGGCACAGCCACCGCCCGGATGGTTCGAGCCGACGCTCGGGTAATGACGGCTTCGCGCCGGAGTCGCGGCAGGGCGAACAACAAGACGTCGACGTCGACAGTGCACGCCACCGCGGTGACGGTGACGAGTCCGGCGACTGGCGCGACAGACCGGGCCCGAACGGCAGGCCGCACAGCGAAAACATCAAGGACCCGAAGTACATCGAGGAGAACTACTACCGGCGCGTCAACGCGAACGGCACGGTCGAACTGCGCCGCAGGCCCAGCGTCATGAACGCGAACCCGCCGCACCCGGAGCTGGACCTCGTGGACGGCGAGCCCGCGTTCAAGAAGGACCGGCCGCCCGCCGAATCGCTCGGGTTCGACGAATCCCGTTCGGACAGCTTCCCGCCCGAGCACGTGCCCGGCGGGCATGCCGACACGCGGAACTGGCGCGAGCAGGACTACCACGACATCGAAGCGAAGATCGCCGACCGCGAAGCAAGAAAGAAGGTTTACGACGACACACCGCCGGACTCCGACGGCTGGGTCGACGCGCACAACGCCAAGAACAACGCCTCCGAAGTGCTGGGCGAAGAAGCGTCCAACCACGCGATCCGCGACCGGGTGTACCGGCAGTTCCGCGAGGCGTTCCCTGGCGAGGAGTTCGACTTCCGGCCCCACCCGGACGCGACCCCGGGCGACCAGCGGTTCCAGCTCGTCGACGCGGACGGGACCGTCCGCGCGGAGATCACCCCCCACCACCCCACCGACGGCAGCAAGCCGGGGAACACCAACTTCGACCAGATCTGGGAAGTCGACTACAAGAACGGCGGCGACCCGCACTACATCGTCCACGAGGCGAAGGGGCCCGGCGGCAAGCCGAGCGAGCGCTATCTACCCCTGGAAGGCCGCACGGTCAAGCAAGGCCACCCCGACTACTTCGACGACACACTCAAGCATATGAGGCGCGGCAGCAGGGAGCTGGCCAACGCGCTGGCACGGGCCAAACTGGACGGACGGCTCGACTACGTCGAGGTCCGCGCCCGAGTGGACGAGTCGGTCACGCCGCACCTCAACCTTGGCTACGATTACAAGCCGTACAACGGCTACGGCTACCAGTCACCCCTGTCCAAAGCCGAAAACGCCAAGCCGGAGGAATGATCGCGATGACCACCGTGCCGAGGCACCCCACCGACGAGAGCACCGCGTGGGAGGAGATCGAAGACCTGTCACCACAGGTCATCATGTACCTCGACCACGTCGGGAAGAACGCCGCCGCGCTGAAGAACCTGCAGCAGACGACGCTCATGCTCACGCAGTGGCGGACGGTCGTCGACCCGGCCGCGGAGCAGCCGGAGACCTGGGAAGACCTCCGCATCGCGGCCCAGGCCGCCACCGCGGTCTTCACCGCTGCCGACACCGGCGAAGGCAGGCCGGTCGAGACGGTGGTGGCCAAGCCGGTGCGGTTCGCCGCCACCGGACCGGTTTCTGCCGCGAACCCCGGTGCCTGGCTCAACGCGGCCTGGCTGGCCGTGATCGACCGCAACGACGCGCTCATCCAGCGGCTGTGCGCGGTGTCGGTGGAGACCCTGCGCGCGGCCGGGACGGAACACGACGCGTACCTGGAGCCGTGGGTGGAGACCGTGCGTACCTTCCTGGCCCACCGCGAGGTGACGCCGGAGCTGTTCGGCGCGGTCATGGACGGCACCGACCCGGACAACGCCCGCATCACCCCGCCCCGCGTCATGCTCCAGCTGGTCTACCCGCCGATCCGGGCGTTCTACCACCTGCTTCGCCGTGACCAGGCGCAGTTCACCGCGGCACTGACCGAAGCGGTCCGGCAGCACCGGACCTTCTGGAGCGCCGACGGGCTCGCCGACTCTCCGGACGGGTTCCTCGCGCTCGCGCCGCTGGCGATCGCGGTGCTCGCCCGCTCAGCCGGGATGAGTACCGACATCGAGTCGGAGTACCTGCCACGCAACTTCCTCACCGGCATCCGACCGGCAGGCGAGTGAAGGGGGACAGCGCCATGAGCCAGCCAGCGGGGCCGTTGCGGCCGGAGCAGCAGCGGGAGCTTGTCGGTCAGGTCGGGGCGGTGGTGGCGTCGCAGGTGCTGCCGGGGTGGCGGCAGTTGCGGGTCGAGTACCGCGCCGCGGGCAGGCATGTCGAGGCTGACCTGCTGGTGACCGGTGCGGACGGGGTGCCCCGGATGGTACGGCCGCATCCGGAGGCGGTGCGGTTGCTGGGGGTGTTGCGTTCGGGCATGTACCAGCCGGGCCGGGGGACCTGGCTGGGCGCCATCGTCGTGTTCGGACCGGGGCTGCAGCCGGAGGTCGAGTTTGTGCGGCCGGATCTGGAGCCGCCGTTTCGGCAGCAGCCGCCGCCGATCGGGTTCCAGGACGAGTTGCGGTTTTTCCCGCGGGCGGAGGAGCACATTCCGGCGTGGTTGCGTGAGCGCGCGGGTCTGGTCCCGGTGCCCGGCCCGACGGTTGTTGAGGGTGGGGTGCGGACGCCGCGTATCTGGGATGGTCTCGACGCGTCCGGTAAGCCGCTCATCCGTCGTCAGTCGCTCGTTCCTGGTGAGGTCGAGCGTGTGCTGGCCTATCTTGATGCGGCGCCGGTGATCCTGGCGTCGCGTAGCAGGGGGCCGGATGCGTTCGCTCCGGAGCGTGAGGATGCGGTGCCGATGAACTTCCGTACCGACGGGGCCTGGGCGTGGCCCGGTGCGGTCGCGTACTACTTGCGTGAGCACGGGGTTGCGCCGGATCCGGACCTGCTTGCCCACATCCGGTCCCGTCGTTTCACCGCACCCGCCGAAGTCCCGGAAGCCGCCAGGGACCTCGCTCTCGCCGCCATCACCGGCGAACAACCTCGAACCGCTGAGTGACCTCGGTCAGTCCAGCCAGGTGACGCACGAAGGAGCAGCAGTGGAAGCACGGGAAGCTGTCGAGAAGGTCGAGCAGTGGTTGCGCACCGGCACGTCCGCCGACCTGACGACGGGGGAGCACGCCGTGCGGGTCGACCACGAGAACGTGTTGCGCGTACCGGAAGGCTGGTACGTGCCGTACGACACGGTCCGGGCGCTGGACGGGGGAGACTGGCTGGCCGCGCTGGTGCCGCAGCCCGCCTTGGTCGTGCGTGAGGACGGCGCGCTGCGCCAGCCCGATCTCAGCCCGGAAGGCAGGCTGCCGAGTTCGCCCGTGCCCGGCGAGGAGGACTGGCAGGAGATCCTCGAGCCGGAGTTCGAGCACAGCGGGGTGGCGTATCTCGGCGTTCCGGCCACCGCCGTGCTCGCCTGGCGGAAGTACGTCGACGGCGAGCCGACGGAGGAGGTGCGGATCAACCCGGAGTACGAACAGGGCCCGGAGCGGCTGGGTTACCCGCCCATCGACACGCCGCTGGAGTACCTGCTGAGCTGCTTCTCGACCGAGCGCTACGACCGCGCGCAGTACCTGGCGGGCCTGCTGAGCGCGGAGGTGCTCATCCCCCTCGACCCGGAAACCGGGCAGCCACTGGAACAGCAGTGGGAGGAAGGCCGGACGATGCTGCGGGTGTACAGCTCCCGGCGCCGTCTGCCGGTGGGCACGGCGCGCTGGCTGCGCGCCGACGTGCTGTCGGTCATCGACCGGTTCCCCGGCGTCGGCCTGCTGATCAACCCGGGTTCGTTTCCTTCGGACCGGCTGGAGGCGAGTGAACTCGCCGCCGCGCGGGCCGAATGGCCCAAGTTCCGCCAGTCGCCGCCGGTCGTGGAGAACTCACCGGAGCACTCCGAGCGGCTGGCCGAAACGGGCAGGCTCGTCGCGGAACGGTTCGGGCTGGACGACCCGCTCGCCGGACTGGGCGGGGCGATGGCGAAGGCCAGGGCCGCCGGGTTCGAACTGTCCGAAGTGGAGTGTGAACACTTCGTCGTCGGCCGGGCATGGGAACGCCGCAACGGCGTGCCCGCCGACGGGGTCGACTCGCCCGGGGACGACCTGTCCGGCCAGGAGTGGCCGGAGGACCTGGCGGCCAACGGCCTGTCGGCGGGCTACGACGCCCTCGGCCGGGTCCGGCCGCACGCGACGGGGTCGGGCAAGTTCTTCCGGCAGGACGCCGACGGGGTGGGCTTCCAGTGGCACCGCATCGCCGGGGCGTTCGTCGGGTTCGCCCTGGGCGAGTCGCTCGGCCTCGCGGTGGACAAGCTGAGCACACCGGAGGTCCACGCCCGGCTGGACGAGGGCCTGCTGGACCGGGTCGGCAGGCCCGGCCCGCTCACCGAGCAGTTGCTGTTCCACACCGAGGGCCTGCTGCGAGCGCTGCCCGCCCCGGTGACCCCGGTGCTGCAGACCGTCGGAGTTCTCGCCCTGCGACGCTGGCAGGAGGTCGGCGGCGACGACGGCTGGCTGGCCAGGGTCGCGGCCCTGCGCGACCGGGCACCCGTGCCTGCCGCGTCCGGCGACGACGTGAGCTTCCTCGTGCCGGGCCTGGCGGCCGCGGTCTGCGGCGGCGGCCCGGAATCGGACGAGGACACCGCCGCGCAGGTCGGCAGGCTGCTCGCGGCGGGTGCCGGCGCCGACGGCCCCACGGCCGACGCGGCGGCCGCCGTGGCGGATCTGTTCGCCCGGCTGTTCCGGCGGGCCGACCCGGCGTATCCGCCGCATGTGCATGTCCAGCGGCAACTGGACGCGGGGACGGTGTCCGGCCCGGTGGCCGAGGCGCTGGCCAACGCCGCCCGCACCAGGGTCGAACTGGTCCGCGCCGACCACGAGGAACTGGACGCGGCAGGCACCGGGCACAGCGCCGTGGACGCGCTGGGCCGGTCGTTGATCGCGGTGTTCCGGCGGTTCTTCGACCCGCGCTGGACACTGGTCTCGGCGGTCACGCACTCGGGCCACAGCGCCATCACCGGGGCGCTGGCCGGGGCGATGCTGGGCGCCCGGTACGGAATCCCGGGCCTGCCCGAGGACTGGTTGCACCAGTTGGAACTCCGCGATCTGGTGGAAACCGTCGCGGGAGATGCGTTCTGGCACTTCTCCGCCCACCCGCCGCTGGCCGACCCCCGGTACGCGACCGAGTGGGCCACCCGCTATCCGCGAGAAGCGCTCTGACCGAGGCTGGGTCGGCCGTGAGGAAACCTCTCACGGCCGTATCGACCAGGGCCCCGGCAAAGTCGTGTCGCTCGGCCGCGCGAGTCCCACCCTCCGGCGCTTGTGTCCCACGCTGGTGCGGGGTTGTGTGCCCTGAAGGTCGCCTTGAGGGTCATAAAGGCTCTCAAGGTCGCCTTGAGGGCAAGCGCTCCTCAGCCGAGGAGCGTGTGCCGAAGGCTGTCCGACCGGGGCGCCGCAGGGCCTGAGCGCCCGTCACCCCTCCACGGTGGGGCGCATCGCGGCGGCGGGGTCGAGACTCGGGCCTTCGGGCAGGCGGGCCACCAGCCCGCCGGGAAGCCGGACCGGGGTGGCCGAGGAGTAGCCGAGCACCTTCTCCACGTCCGGCGTGGCCAGCGGGTAGCGCCGCCCCTGGTCGGTGACCAGGGTCAGCGTGCCCGCCGGGGCCTGCGCGGACGGCATGGCCTCGACCAGGACCCCGGAGCCCGGCGGCACGTAGACCAGGTCGGCCAGCGGGGTGCCGGTCGCCGACCGGCCGGTGGTGGCCATGAGCCGGTTCGCGGGGGGCAGCGCCGGGTCGACGGTCAGCTTCGGCGCGTTCGCGCCGGGGGCGAAGCCCGCGCACACCGTGGCTTCCTGGTCGGCCAGCCGGACGATCGACGGTCGCGTGGCCGGGGCGGCGTCCGCCGTCGCCGCGACCGGGTCGAGTTGCCGCGCGGTGGCCGCCTCCACCGGGGCGAGCCGGATCGCGCGGGGTTCACCGCCGGGGTAGGCGGCGCGCGCCAGTTGCGCGTCGGCCAGCTCGATTTCGTACTGCAGCTCGCTGATCGGGCGCAGTGCGTCGTGTTCGGCCAGGTAGTACTGCTGCCCGCCACCGGAGGTCTGAACGACCAGCAGCGAACCGGTTCGAAGGTCGGTCCGCCCCGGTACCGCGGTCGACGGCTCCCCGGCCCCGGCGACCGCGACCGGCCCGATCGGGGCGCCTTGCGGGAGCACGTCCAGCCAGGCCTGATCCACCCTGGCCCAGGGTTCCGCGGTCAGCGCGAGCCCGGTGCCGACCGTGCCGTAGTCGTAGATCCGGTGGCGGTACCCGCGCCAGATCACGTACCGGTCCCCGTTCGACACCAGCTCCACCAGCAGCGCCTGGTCCCCGAGCCCGAGCCCGCCCGCCGGTTCCGCACCGGCCAGCAGCACCGATTCCTCGATCTTGCTCCCGGCCGCGTCGCTGGCCGGCGCCGAGCACAGCGACCAGGATCCGGTCAGCAGGCGGTCCGCGCCGGGCAGCGCGTCGGGCGCGTCGGGAATGCCGATCCGCGGCCCGCGGGGCACCCCCGCCAGCGAATTCGCCGACACTTCATCGGTGGCCACGTGACTGCCGAGCACCAGCAACGCCGACGCGTAGTTGGCGACCGGATACAGGCGGCCGTTCTGGTAGACGTACCGAGTGCCGGTCTCCTTCTCGACGATCACCGCGGACTGGTTCCGCCAGGAGTTGTTGCCGCCCGGCACGATCATCCCGTACACGCCGACGCACGCCAGTGACACGATCGCCAGCGCGATGCTCGCGAACGCCGCCCCTCCCGGACGGCGGAACGGCGGCTGCTCGGGATCGGTCTCCCTGGTGACCAGCGCCGAGATCGCCCGCTGGATCAGGAACTGGTACGCCTGGAGTTGATCACGCTTCGACGCCATGAGCTTCAGCCCCCCAGTCCGCGCACGTAGCCGTACAGCCCGAGCACCCAGCACGCCACCGGCACCAGAGCGGCCAGGAGCAGGATCTCCGAGTACTCGCCGAACCGGCCGAGGTAGGGGTTCGCGGCGCGCGTGCTGAGCAGGATCCCGGCCACCATCAGGGCCGCCGCCACCGCGAGCAGCGCGGCCACCACGGCCACCAGCGGCACCGTCCCGTCCGTGAAGGGCCCGGCCACCAGACAGGCGACGCCGAACATTCCCGTCACCAGCAACGGAATCCGCTGGCGCGGCGTCGGATACAGCCTGGCGCGCAACAGAAATCCGGCGGCGAGCACGGCGACCATCGTCACCGAGCCCGCACTGCCGTCGCGGATCAGCAGCACTTGGCAGTACATCACCACGACGGACGCGCCGCCGAGCATGCCGGTGAGCAACCCGTCGGCCCTGGCCACCGCGGCGTGGACCCGCTCGATGGGCGGCTGCGGATCATCCCGGACCAGGTCGGCCGTCGAACGCGGCAGCACCGGCATCGGTACCTTGCCGAGCCGCAGGGCCAGCGGGGCGAACACGATGGACAGCGCCAGCAGCGCGGCGGCGACCGCGGCCGCGGTCTGGTATGCCGCCAGATCGCTGACCGCCGCGACGAAACCGCCGAGAAGAGCGAACAGGCCGGTGGCGGCCGCCCCGGCGAACAGGGTCTGGGCCGCTGCCACGCCGAGGTAGCCCGCCAACGCCGCCAGCAGCAGTGCCACGCCCGCGAGCATCAGGTGTCCCGCCGCCAGCCCGTTCAGGGGGTGCGCGCCCGCCAGCAACAGCCCCCCGCCGAGGAAGGCGAACGGCAGCGCGGCCGCGGCGAGCACCGCGCCCGCCCCGGCGTCGCCGACCGCGCGGGCCAGTACCACGCCCGTGGCGAGCAGCACCCCGGCGGCGACGAGCGCCCACACCGCGGGTGTGGTCCAACCAGGCCCGGCACGCAGCACCGCGACCACGCCCAGCAGAATCGTCACGGTCGCGGCGGACAGCCCGGCGAGCCGGGTGTGCCGCGGCGCCCAGGCCGAACCCGTCCGCCCTGCTCCGGTGGCGATGGCGTCCACCACGTCGTCGTATTCCGGCTCCGGCCAGTCGGCCCGCGACGTCACGAGATGCAGGATCTCCCCGTCCCGTACCCGGTGCGCGCCCAGCGTGCGGCCGAGGTCGAACGGGGTCCCGTCCGGTCTGCGCAACTGCCAGCCGCCACCGGCGACCCCCTCGTCGGCCAGCCCTTCGCCCGCGCGGGCGAGCAGGCCCGGCAGTAACTCCGCGACGCTCGCGTACTCGGGCAGCGCCATGTCGATTCGTCGCGTCGGGGCGGCGATCGTCACTCTGATCAAGCCAGCAGCGTGCATGGCACCAGATTCGACGGCGAATCGCCGCCGCGGGAGCCCGAGGCAGGAACCTGCCGTGCGACATCGACGGCCGTCACGCGTGTCATCAAATCCTCATGTGGGGCGACGGAAACTGGGTGCATGCAGCTTGATGACCACCGGAAGGCGAGCTGATGACGGTCTCGACACCCGGCCGCGCGCTCCTGGTTTCGCAGCGGCCCGGCGCCTACCCGACGATCGGCGACGCGCTCGGCCAGGCGCAGCAGGGCGCGGTGATCACCATCGACGCCGGCAGTTACCCGGAACTCCTCGAACTGGTCGGCCTGCAGGTGACACTGGCCGCGGCTCCCGGCGCGAACGTGGTCATCGACGGCACCGGGGGAAACCATCCGGTACTCCATGTCCGCGGGGGATCGGTCGTGCTGCAGGGGATCGAGCTGCGGGCCGGGCAGGGCGCCGCGATCGTCGCCGAAGACGCCGGCCTGACGGCGCAGCGGTGCAAGGTCACCGGCGGGCGTGGCCCGGCGATCAGCGTCCGCGGTTCGGCGCCGTTCGAGCTGACCGGTTGCACGATCACCGGGGTCGAGCAGGGCATGGCCATCGAGGGCGCTTCCGGGCGGCTGGAGAACACGGTCGTCGAGGACGTCACCGGCGACGGGATCATCATCGGCCTCGGGGCCGCCCCGGTGATCCGGGACTGCACGGTGACCGGCTGCGCGCTGCGCGGGATCTACGTCTACCAGTACGGACGGCCGGTGATCGAGAACTGCGAGATCTCCCGGACCGGCCTCGAAGGCATCGCCGTGGCCCACCACAGCGAACCCGCGCTCAAGCGGTGCTCGGTGCACGAAACGGGCGGCGTGGGCATCGCGTTCGGCCCGGGCTGCCGGGGCACCGTGGAGGCCTGCCGCGTGGACAACACCGCGGAGCCGGGCATCGAGGTGTTCGAAGGGGCCAGCGTGACCGTGGTCGACGACGGCTCCCGGGGCGGTGGGATCAAACAGGGCGGCGGCGAACTGGACGGGCTGCTGGCCGAACTGGACGCCATGGTCGGCCTGCCGAAGGTGAAGGCCGAGGTCCGCGCCCTGGTCGACGAACTGCAGGTGAACGAATGGCGCCGCAACGCCGGGCTGCCGGTGGGGGCTACCGGTCACCACCTGATCTTCGCCGGCGCTCCGGGCACCGGGAAGACGACCGTGGCGAGGCTCTACGGCAAACTGCTGAAGGCGCTCGGCGTGCTGTCGCGCGGCCAGTTCCGCGAGGTGTCCCGGCGGGACCTGGTGGGCCAGTACATCGGACACACCGCGGAGAAGACCGCGGTGATCTTCGAGGAGTCCAAGGGCGGCGTGCTGTTCATCGACGAGGCGTACACGCTCTCGCGGTCGAGCGGCACCGGCGACTTCGGCCAGGAAGCGATCGACACCCTGGTCAAGCTGATGGAGGACCACCGCGACGAGGTGGCGGTGATCGTGGCGGGCTACACCGACGAGATGGTCGAATTCCTCGCCACCAACCCCGGTCTGGCCTCGCGGTTCGGCAAGACCATCGAGTTCGAGAACTACACACCGGACGAACTCCTCGCCATCGTCCGCCGGATGGTGTCGGCCGAAGCGTACGAACTCGACCCGGCCGCCGGGGAGGTGTTCGTCGAGTACTTCCGGCGGATCTCGCAGGACGCGAACTTCGGCAACGCACGCGACGCTCGCCGGTTGTTCGAGGCCATCCGCAAATCGCAGTCCCAGCGGCTGCGGTTGCTGGGCCGGGTACCGACCGTCGACGAGTTGCGCGGCCTGCTCGTCGAGGACGTGCGAGAGGCCGTCGCGGGCTGACGCGCAGCCGCGCGTGGCGCCGTGCTGATCGATGCGGCCCCGTGCCCGCGGTGTTCAGTGTGGCTGTTGCGGCTGTTCGCCGAGGGTGTGGAGTGCGACCGTGGAATGGGCGAACGCGCCGCCCGCGCGCATCTCCGCGGCCACCCAGATCGCCTCCATGATTTCGTGGTCGGTGGCGCCCTTGCGGTGGGCGAGCGCGGTGTGCCCGGAAATGCAGTAGGGGCACTGGGTCACGTGCGCCACGGCGACGGCGATGAGTTGTTTGGTCTTTTCCGGCAGTGCGCCTTCGGCGAACACCCGCTTGCCGAACTCGTCGAAGGCGCGGTGGATCTCGGGTGCCAGTTGCCGGCGGCGCTCGCCGATCTCCCGGGTGCCACGGGGGTACACGGCGTCGGTCATTGCTGGATTCCTTCCCCTGATGGTGGTGTCGAGTGGCGGGAGGACGACGTGGCGACGGTGAGCACCGTGACGCTGTCCTCGACGGCTTCCAGGCTGTGCCGGGTGGGCGGGATGGCCAGGAGGTCTCCGGTGCGGCCCTCCCAGGTGTCCTCGCCCGCGTGCAGGCGTACCCGGCCGCGCAGCACGATCAAGGTGGCCTCGTCGGGGCCGTCGTGTTCGGTCAGCGAGGTTCCGGCGCACAACGCGACCAGGGTCTGGCGCAGCACGTGTTCGTGCCCGCCGTAGACGGTGGTGGCGCTCCGGCCGGACGAGGAGTGCCTTGACCGGTCGAGGTGCTGCCGGGCCAGGGCATCCAGGGAGAACTTCCGCATCGTTTGCCTTCCGGGTTGCCGAATCAGTAGGGGACGCCGATGCGGCGCCAGCGCCGGCCGCTGGTGCCCGGTTCGGCCGGGTGGGCGGGCACTCGGCCGCGGTAGAGGATGAACGGCCGCCACAGGTACCACAGGGGGTAGCTCCAGACGTGCACGAGCCGGGTGAACGGCCAGATGCCCAGGATGGCCCAGGCCGCGGTGGCGTGGACCTGGTAGATCAGCGGTGCGTGGGCGATGGCGGCCACGTCGGGGTTTCCGGCGAACAGACCGCGGAACCACAGGGCGACGCTCATCCGGTAGTCGTAGCCGCTGCCGAGCAGGTTGACGCCCATGGTGGGGATGATGCCGAGCACGATCACGATGGCCAGCAGGATCAACGCCACCCAGTCGACTGGGCTGGTGGTCGCTCGCACTCGCGGAATCAGCGTCCGCCGGTAGGCGAGCATGGCCACGCCGATGATCACGCCGAGCGCGGCGATGGTGCCGGCGATGGAGGAGAACCAGCGGTAGGCGGTGTCCGGGATGCCGATCGCGTCGGTGAAGGACTCCGGGATCAGGATGCCGATGACGTGGCCGGCGATCGCGGCGAACGTGCCGTAGTGGAACAGCGGGCTGCCCCATTTGAGCAGCACGCGTTCCTGTAGTTGGGTGGAGCGGCTGGTCCAGCCGAACTGGTCGTAGCGCCAGCGCCAGACATGCCCGACGACGAACACGGCGAGGGCGAGGTAGGGCAGGATCACCCACCACCACAACTCCCAGGCGCTCATCGGCGTCCTCCCGTGAGGTATTCGGGTGGGGCGAACGGTTCCAGGCCCACCTGCTCGGCCGGTGGCCCGGCTTCGGCGAGGGCACGCAGCACGTCCCGGTGCCGTGGCGTGAGTCCGGGCAGGCGGCTGCGGATCACGTCGAGCAGCGCCGCGTAGGGGCTGCCGGTGGCGTGCACGGACTCGGTGAGCAGTTCCAGTCCGCCCCGGCAGTGGGCCAGCACGCGTTGTCCGGGTTCGGGGGCGGCTGCCGCGAATTCCAGCATCAGCGGCAGGAAGTCGGGCAGTTCGTCCGCGGGGGCCGGGTAACCGGCCTGGCGGTAGGTGTGTTTGAGGGCGAGCAGTGCCAGTCCACGGGCGCGGGTGTCGCCGTGGCGGTAGTAGGTCAGGTACAGGCTGCGGCGGCGGGTGTGGTCGAAGGTGGCGACGTAGTGCTGGGCGGCCTCGGTGGGCGTGTGTCCGGCCAGCCAGCCGGTGAAGCGGGCGAGCCGGTCGCGTGCCCCGGCGTCGGTGATCGCCGGGTATGCGGCGTTCACGTCGGCCAGGTGGGTGAGGACGCGGTCGTCGGGGTACTGCAGCAGGATCGAGGTGATCTTGAACAGCAGCGCGGTGTCCGCGGGGCGGGATACGGCGCGTCGAGTCCGGCGGATCATCGGCCACCGCCTTCGCCGAACAGGTGTGCCGGGCGGCCGGTGCCGTTCCAGCCCAGCAGGTTGAACCGGAGCCGCCCCTCGTCGTCGCGGAACTGGCTGCCGCTGCCGGCCGTCGCGGCCGTGTCCGCGGTATGGGCGCCCGGATCCGCGACGCCACCGGGATAACCGACGGCGCAGTGCTGGGCCTGCAGGCGACCGGTGTCCTCGGCGTGCGTCTTCGGGATGACGTAGCGCTCGTCGTATTTGGCGATCGCCAGGATCCGATACAGGTCCTCGACGCCCTCGGCCGTCATGCCGACCGACGCCAGCAGCCCGGCGTCCACGGGATCACCGATCTGCCGGGAGCGCATGTGGGTGCGCAGCACGGTCAGCCGGCGCAGTGCCCGCTCGACGGGCCGGATGTCCCCGGCGGTGAACAGGCCGGCCAGATATCCCAGCGGAATGCGCAGATCCTCGATGGCGGCGAACACCCGGTCGGGGTCGTCGTCGTCGTGGTGGCCGGTGGCGTGGACGGCGTCGGTGATGGGGGACAGGGGCGGGACGTACCAGACCATCGGCATCGTCCGGTACTCCGGGTGCAGGGGCAGCGCCACCCGGTGTTCGGCGATCAGCGCGTACACCGGGGATCGTTGCGCCGCTTGGATCCAGTCGTGGGCGATCCCGTCCCGCCCGGCCGCCGCGATCACCTCCGGGTCGTGCGGGTCGAGGAACACCGACAACTGGGCCTCGTACAGGTCCGTCTCGTCCTTTGTGGACGCCGCGGCGAGCACGGCGTCGGCGTCGTAGAGCATGACCCCGAGGTGGCGCAGGCGGCCGACGCAGGTTTCCGAGCAGATGGTGGGCCGGCCGCCCTCGATGCGGGGGTAGCAGAAGGTGCACTTCTCGGCCTTTCCGGTGCGGTGGTTGAAGTACACCTTCTTGTACGGGCAGCCGGAGACGCAGAACCGCCAGCCGCGGCAGCGGTCCTGGTCGACCAGCACGATCCCGTCCTCGATCCGCTTGTACATCGCCCCCGAGGGACACGACGCCACGCAGGACGGGTTGAGGCAGTGTTCGCAGATGCGGGGGAGGTAGAAGTAGAAGGCGTGCTCGAACTCCAACCGCACCTGCTCGGCCAGCCCGTCCAGGTTCGGGTCCGCGGCGGCGTAGGTGCCCGAGCCAGCGAGGTCGTCGTCCCAGTTCGGCCCGGCCGAGGGGGCCATGTTCCGCCCGGTCAACTGGGACTTGGGGCGGGCGCTGGGAAACGAGTCCGAAAGCGGTGCGGTGGTCAGGTGTTCGTAGTCGTAGGTGAAGGGCTCGTAGAAGTCGTCCAGTGACGGCAGTTCCGGGTTGTAGAAAATGGACAGCAGCTTGCGCAGCCGCCCTCCGGCCTTGAGCTTCAGCCTGCCGCGCCGGTTGAGCGTCCAGCCGCCCTTGAACCGGTCCTGGTCCTCGTAACGGCGGGGGTAGCCGGTACCGGGCTTGGTCTCCACGTTGTTGAACCAGATGTACTCGCTGCCGGGCCGGTTGGTCCAGACCTGCTTGCAGGTGACCGAGCAGGTGTGGCAGCCGATGCACTTGTCCAGGTTCATCACCATCGCCACCTGTGCCATGACCCGCATCAGAACTCCACCTCCTGGGCCCGCCGCCGGATGACGGTGATCTCGTCGCGCTGGTTGCCGGTCGGGCCGATGTAGTTGAAGCCGTAGGCGAACTGGGCGTAGCCGCCGATCAGGTGCGTGGGTTTGATCAGCAGCCGGGTCAGCGAGTTGTCGCCGCCGCCGTGCCGGCCGGAGATTTCGGTTTTCGGCACGTTCAGGTGCCGGTCCATGGTGTGGTACATGTACACCGTGCCCGCGGGCATCCGGTGGGTGACCACGGCGCGGCAGGCCACGACGCCGTTGCGGTTGTAGGCCTCGATCCAGTCGTTGTCGCCCACGCCGATCCTGGCCGCGTCGGCCGGGCTCATCCAGATCACCGGCCCACCGCGGAACAGGGTGAGCATGTGCAGGTTCTCCTGGTATTCGGAGTGGATGGACCATTTCGAGTGCGGGGTCAGGTAGCGAACCACCAGTTCCGGCCGGCCGTCCTCCGCGGCGGAGGGACGGCCGAAATGCGCGAGCACGTTCAGCGGTGGCCGGTAGGTCGGCAACTGCTCGCCGAATTCGGCCATCCACTCGTGGTCGAGGAAGAAGTGCTGCCGCCCGGTCAGCGTGTGCCAGGGTTTGTGCCGTTCCACGTTGACGGTGAACGGCGAGTACCGGCGCCCACCGGTCTCGCTGCCCGACCACTCCGGTGAGGTGATCACGGCGCGGGGCTGGGTCCGGGTGTCGGTGAAGGTGATGCGGTCCCCGGCCCGCTCGGCGGCCAGGTCGCGCAGCCCGACCCCGGTGCGCTGTTCCAGCGCGCGGAAACCGAGTTCGGCGAGCCGCCCGTTGGTGGTGCCGGAGAGCGCGAGGATCGCTTCGCAGAACTGGTCGTCCCGGGCGATCGACGGACGGCCGTCGGCGATCCCGCCGCGCACCGTGCCGTTCTGCCCGCGCAGATGGTCGATCTCGGCGTCGGGTGTCCAGGTGATGCCCTTGGTGGTCGTGCCCGCGGTGTCCAGCAGCGGCCCGATCGCCGCCATTTTCTCCGCCACCGCGGCGTAGTCCCGTTCCACCACGATCAGTTTCGGCATGGTCCTGCCGGGAATCGGCTCGCATTCACCGCTCTTCCAGTCCCGCACCACACCGTGTGGCTGGGCCAGCTCGTCGGGGGTGTCGTGCGCCAGCGGCGCGGCGATCACGTCGCGGCGTACCCCGAGGTGCGTCGCGGCCAGGCGGGAGAATTCGGCCGCGAGGGTGTGGAAGACGTCGAAGTCGGTGCGCGCCTGCCAGGGCGGGGCGATCGCCGGGGTGAAGGCGTGGACGAACGGGTGCATGTCCGTGGAGGACAGGTCGTACTTCTCGTACCAGGTCGCTGCGGGCAGCACGATGTCGGAGAACAGGCAGGTGCTCGTCATCCGGAAGTCCACCGCGACGGACAGGTCCAGCTTCCCTACCGGTGCCCGCTCGCGCCACACCACATCGGCCGGGCGCAACCCGGGCGGGGTTTCGGTCGCGGTGACGGCGTCATCGGTGCCCAGCAGGTGCCGCAACAGGTATTCGTGCCCCTTCATCGAGGACGCGAACAGGTTCGCCCGCCACACCATCAGCACCCTCGGCCAGTTCGCCGGGTCGTCCGGGTCCTCCGCGGCGAACCGCAGCGCGCCGGACTTCAGCTGGCCCACCACGTGGTCTGCCACGGTGACGCCGGACCGTTCGGCCTCGTCGCACAGATCCAGCGGGTTGCGGCCGAACGCCGGATGCGAGGGCATCCAGCCCAGCCGTGCGGCCAGCGCGTTGCAGTCGGGCAGGGTCCGCCCGGCCAGTGCCCCGGATCCGAGCGGGCTGGCCAGCGCGTCGGCGGCGAAGGCTTCGTAGCGCCACTGGTCGGTGGCCAGCCAGAACAGCGGCGTGCCCACCATGTGCCGGGTGGGGCGCTGCCAGTCCAGGCCGAACGCCAGGTGGAACCAGCCGGTCAGCGGCCGCACCTTCTCCTGGCCGACGTAGTGGGCCCACCCGCCGCCGTTGACTCCCTGGCAGCCGCACAACTGGAGCAGCGACAGGAAGGTCCGGTAGATCTGGTCGGAGTGGAACCAGTGGTTCGTGCCCGCCCCCATCGCGATCATCGACCGGCCGCCGGTGCGCTCGGCGTTGCGGGCGAACTCCCTGGCCACCCGCACGCACGCCGCGGCGGGCACCGAGGTGATCGCCTCCTGCCAGGCGGGCGTGTAGGGCTGTCCGGCGTCGTCGTAGCCGCTCGGCCAGTCGCCGGGCAGGCCGTCGCGCGCCACGCCGTACTGGGCCATCACCAGGTCGAACACGGTGGTCACCAGGTGATCCCCGATCCGGAGGGCGGGAACGCCTCGTCGCAGCGCCGCACCGGACTCGCTCCGTTCGCGGTCGAAGCGCGGCAGAGCCACGGTGACGACTTCGGTGGCGGGCCGGCCGTACAGCGTGAGGGCGGGATCGACATCCAGGTTGAGGTTCCACCGGCCGGGTTCACTGGCCCACCGGAAGCCCAGCGACCCGTTGGGCACGTGCGGTCGTCCGGTGGCCTCGTCGAGCAGTACGGTTTTGAACTCGGCGTGCTCGGTGCCGTGGCCGAGGTCGGCGGCGGTGAGGAACCGGCCCGGCACGAACCCCTCGCCGCGCTCGGTCAGGGTCACCAGGAACGGCAGGTCGGTGTAGGTGCGGGCGTAGCGGGCGAAGCGCGGCACTCGGCGGTCGCGGTGGAACTCGGCCAGGATGACGTGGCCCATGGCCATCGCGAGCGCTCCGTCGGTCCCCGGTACGGCGGCCAGCCACTCGTCGGCGAACTTGGTGTGGTCGGAGAAGTCCGGCGACACCACCACGACCTTCTGGCCCCGGTACCGCGCCTCCGCCATGAAGTGCGCGTCGGGGGTGCGGGTGATGGGCAGGTTCGTGCCCCACACGATCAGGTAGCCGGCGTTGAACCAGTCGCCGGACTCCGGTACGTCGGTCTGGTCCCCGAACACCTGGGGCGAGGCCATCGGCAGGTCGGCGTACCAGTCGTAGAACGACGAGATCGTGCCCCCGATCAGGGACAGGTACCGGGTGCCCGCCGCGTAGGAGGTCATCGACATCGCGGGAATCGGCGAGAAGCCGATGATCCGGTCCGGGCCGTGGCGTTTGATCGTGTGCACCTGGGCGGCGGCGATCAGCTCGATCACCTCGTGCCAGGCGGACCGCACGAACCCGCCCTTGCCCCTCGCCCGCTTGTACCGGGCCGAGCGGTCGGTGTCGCCGACGATCGACTCCCATGCTTCCACCGGATCCGCGTGTTCGGCCCGCGCCGCCCGCCACGACTCCAGTAGCGGCCCCCGGACGTACGGGTAGCGGATGCGGGTCGGCGAGTAGGTGTACCAGGAGAACGACGCCCCGCGCGGGCAGCCGCGCGGCTCGTACTCCGGAGAGTCCGGCCCCACCAGGGGATAATCGGTGGCCTGGGTTTCCCAGGTGATGATCCCGTCCTTGACGTACACCTTCCACGAGCACGACCCGGTGCAGTTCACCCCGTGGGTGGAGCGCACCTCGCGGTCGTGGCGCCACCGCTCGCGGGAGAACTCCTCCGCGCCCCGGCCGCCCTCCCGGTACAGCACCCGGCGGTCGGCGGACTGCTCACCCGGGAAGAACCACTGGGCGGCGCGCAGGAGCGCGTCGACCGCGTCCTGTGTGGACGGTCCGCTAGGGTACGGCGATCCGGCGGAGCACATGGGGCACAATCCCTCCGTGGCGGTAGTAGTCCGCTTCGCTGGGCGTGTCGATCCTCCTGACCCGCTGTGTCACCTCGTCACGGTTGCCGATCCGACGACCAAAGACCCCGGTTTCGCCTTGCTTCCCGTCGTTACAGTCACGGTGAGGGCAGGTGCTTGCAGATTGCCTGCGACCCGGCCGCGTCGTGGCGGTGAAACGCCCAGCGGCCACCAGAACCACCACAGACCGACGGTGTTCTTGAGATGAGCCAGTCACAGCAGCGGACCCGGCAAGACGGTCAACCGAATATCGCGGGCGAGCGGTCCGGCCCGCAGGTCAGCATCCAGTTGCTGGGGCGGTTCGCGGTCCGGCGGCACGGCCGGGAGCAACCGGACCGGGCGTTCGGCGGACGGCAGGCACGCCAGTTGCTGCGGATGCTCGCCCTGTCCCGGGGGACGCTGCTCTCCAAGGATGTCGCCATCGAGGCGTTGTGGCCCACCCACCCGCCGGTGGACGCCTCGGGCAATGTCGAGATCCTCATCAGCCGTATTCGTCGTGCGCTGGGTGAGAGGTCGCTGATCCTGACCGGATCCGGCGGCTATTCCCTGGTCGGGGACGACCGCTGCTGGGTGGACATCGAGGCGTTCCTGACCGCCGTGGCCCGGGGACAGGCCGAACTGAACCACGACCCGGACGCCTCGCTGACCGCGTTCCGGGCGGCGCTGGCGTTGTGGCACGGCGAACCGCTGGCCGAGGACGCGTACGCGGCCTGGGCCGCCGAGCATCGCCACCACCTGCTGCGGGCCCACCTCGACGCACTGGAGGGCGCGGCCACCGCGGCACTGGCGGCCGGCGACACCACCGGCGCGCTGACCTGGGCGCAGACGGCCACCGACGGGCATCCTCTGCGCGAGGCCGCCGCGTTGCTGCTGGTCCGGGCGCTGGCGGCCGGTGGCGATCGTGCCGCCGCGCTGGCGAGTTTCGACGCGTTCGGGCGGCGGCTGGCCGACGAACTGGGTATCGACCCCTCCGCCGACGCGCTGCGGCTTCGCCAGCAGGTGCTGTGTGACGAGGTCCGCCCCGCGAACTCCGCGCCGACCGTGCCCGGCGTCGTCGGCGCGGATCCGCCGACGTCGGTCCTGCCGTTGGCGGGGCGAGACCAGGCGCGGGCACGGATCGCCGGACTGCTGGCGGATCGGCAGGTGCGGGTGGCGCTGGTCCGTGGCGCGCCGGGCAGCGGGAACCGGCCGCCGCAGGCAAACCGCAGGCCGCCCCGAGCACCCTCGGCAACGGAACCACCGGAGCGGCAAGTGCCCGGGGGAGGCGGTGCGCGCTGGCGACGGTCGACGGGTGGAGGGACCGCGGTGAAGGTGAAGGAGATCATGACGACGCCGGTGGTGACCGTGCCGGTCGACGCGCACCCGTCCCGGATCGCCGCGGTGCTGCGGGAGCACCGGATCAGCGGCGTGCCCGTCGTCGACCCCGGCGGCGCGGTGGTCGGGCTGGTCAGTGAATACGACCTGCTGGCCCGGTCCGGTGGCAGCGCAGGCGATGTGATGTCGACGGCGGTCATCAGTGTCACCGAGGACACCGACGTCGACGAGGTGCGCCACCTGCTGGTGGAGCGCCGCATCCACCGGGTTCCCGTGCTGGCGGGGGCGCGGCTGACCGGCATCGTCAGCCGCTCCGACGTCGTGGCCTTGCTGGCCACCGAGTGGGTCTGCCAGGTCTGCGGTGAGGCGGTGCGTGGCGGCCAAGCCCCGGCGTCGTGCCCGAAATGCCAGGCCGGGACCGGGCAGTTCGTGCTGCAGGAGCCCAATCCCGGCAGCTAGCCCAAAGACCCGAGCCAGGAGGTATGCGCATGGCCGAGCCCTCTCGGGAACCGGTGAGCGGCTCCGCGGCCACCAGCGACCGCGGACGATCCGAGGACGCGGAAGTGCTGCGCCGCTACTACCGGCAGATGATGGTGATCCGGGTGTTCGAGCAGCGCGCCGCCGAGATGTACACGAAGGCGAAGATCGGCGGCTACTGCCACCTCAACCTCGGCGAGGAAGCCACCGTCGTCGGTCTGACGGCCGCCCTGCGAGCGGGCGACTACCTGTTCACCACCTACCGGGAGCACGGCTACGCCCTGGCCCGCGGTGCCGACCCCGGGCGGGTCATGGCCGAACTGTTCGGCCGCGCCACGGGGCTGTCGGGCGGGCGGGGCGGCTCGATGCACCTGTTCGACGCGCAGCACCGCCTGTTGGGCGGTTACGGCATCGTCGGCGGCCAGATCCCGCCCGCCACGGGTGCCGCGCTCGCCCTGGCCTACCGGCACGGCCCCAGCCCCCACGGCGACGCGGTGATGTGCCTGCTGGGTGATGCGGCCACGAACATCGGGGCCTTCCACGAGTCGCTCAACCTCGCCGCCGTCTGGCGGCTGCCGATCGTGTACGTGATCGTCAACAACCAGCTCGGCATGGGTACCCCGGTCGAGGCCGCCGCCGGTGAGCCCGAACTGTTCCGGCGGGGCTGTTCCTACCGCATCCCCGGGCAGCGGGTGGACGGCAACGACGTGCTCGCCGTCCGCGAGGCCGCCCGTGACGCGCTGGACCGGGCCCGCGGCGAGCACCAGCCGATGCTGGTGGAGACGGTCAGCTACCGGTTGCGCGGGCACTCGGTGGTCGACCCGGCCCGCTACCGCAGCGACGCCGACAACCGGCGACTCCGGGACCTGGACCCGGTGCCCGCGTTCCGCGCCCGGCTGATCGACGACGCCGTCCTCGATCCCGGGAGTGCGGCGCGGATCGACAGCGAGGCCGAGCAGATCGTCGCCGAGGCCGTCGAGGTCGCCGACCACGCACCGGACCCGGACGGGGAAACACTGTTCGACCACGTGTACGCCACCCCGGTCGCCAACACCCCCCAGGGCAGGCCCGGTGACCCGGCGGTGACTCCGTGACGGTGATCAGCTACCGGCAGGCACTGCACGACACGCTGCGCGCGGAACTGCTGCGCGACGAGGACGTACTGCTCATCGGCGAGGAAATCGGCGTCTTCGAAGGCTCCTACAAGATCACCGCCGGGCTGCTCGCCGAGTTCGGGCCGCGCCGCGTGCGGGACACGCCGATCTGTGAGGAGGGGTTCGTCGGCACCGCGATCGGCGCCGCCATGCTCGGCCTGCGGCCGGTGGTGGAGATCATGACGATCAACTTCAGCCTGCTGGCCATCGACCAGATCGTCAACCACGCCGCGAAGATGCGCTCGATGTTCGGCGGCCAGGTCCGCGTCCCCCTGGTGATCCGCACTCCCGGCGGTGGCGGCCAGCAACTGGCCGCCACCCACTCGCAGAACCTGGAAGTCTGGTACGCCCACGTCCCCGGCCTCAAGGTGCTCGCCCCGGCCACTCCGGCCGACGCGAAGGGACTGCTCGCCGCGGCGATCCGCGACGACGATCCGGTGCTCCTGCTGGAGAACCTCGCCCTCTACAACACCAAGGGCGAGGTCCCCGACGGCGACCACACCCTCGACATCGGTACCGCCACGGTGATGAAACCCGGCACCGGCATCACCGTCATCGCCTACTCCCGCGCCGCCGTGGTCGCCCTCGACGTGGCCCGCCGGCTGGAAAAGGACGGCATCTCCGTCGAGGTGGTCGATCTGCGCAGCCTGCGCCCCCTGGACCGGGACACCCTCTGCGCCTCGGTCCGCAAGACCAGCCGCGCCGTCGTACTGGAAGACGACTGGCTGTCCTACGGCATCGGTGCGGAAATCGCCGCCACCCTCCAGGAAGGAGCGTTCGACTACCTCGACGCCCCGATCCGGCGGGTCGCCGCCGCCGAAGTTCCCCTGCCTTACGCCAAACCGCTGGAACTGGCCGCGCTGCCCGACGCCACCGCGCTCACCCGGGCCATCCGGGACACCCTCGACGCGACGCGCTTCACCGGCCAGGAGGACCACCGATGACGGACGTGTTGATGCCCCGCCTGTCCGACACGATGGAAGAAGGCGTGCTCGCCGCGTGGCGCAAGCACGAAGGCGACCCGGTGCACCGCGGTGACGTGCTCGCCGAGATCGAGACCGACAAGGCCGCCATGGAACTGGAGGCGTACGACGACGGCGTCCTCACCCGCCTGCTGGTCGGCGAAGGCACCACCGTGCCGATCGGCACCCCCATCGCCGTCATCGACCCCGGCGGGGGCACCCCGTCGGCGACCGCGGAAACCACCGCGGAGACCACAGTGGTCGCTCCACCCGCCGCTCCGCCAGCGGAATCCCCGCCGCCACCGGCTCAGGCCACCGGCGCCAGGGGCGAGGCCCTCCGCGCATCGCCCCTGGCCCGCCGGATCGCCCGCGAACACGGCCTGGACCTGGCCACGATCCCCGGCAGCGGACCGGGTGGACGCATCGTGCGCGCCGACATCGATGCCGCCATAGCCGGCCAGGCCGCCGCCCCGCCTTCACCAGTTGCGCCCCCGGCACCGCCCGTACCGCCCGTACCGGAGCCCGCGACACGGCCCGTATCCGCTGCCCCGGCCGGCCCGGACACCGAAGAAATCCCGCTGACCCGGGTGCGGCGACTCACCGCGGAACGCCTCGCCGACAGCGCGCAGCAGGCACCGCACTTCTTTCTCACCCGCACCGTGGACGCCGACGCGCTACTGGCCTTCCGCGTCCAGGTCAACCGCGACCTCGCGGACGCCGGAATCCGGGTCAGCATCACCGACCTGCTGGTCAAGGCCTGCGCGCAGGCCCTCATCGCGCACCCGGAGGTCAATTCCTCCTGGGCCGGTACGCGGCTGCTGCGCCACCACCGCGTGCACGTCGGGATCGCGGTCGCGCTGGACGACGGGCTGATCGTCCCGGTCATCCATGACGCCGACCGCAAGACCGTGTCCCAGATCAGCCGCGAGGCCCGCGACCTCGCCGACCGCGCCCGTAACGGGCGAGTGTCGGTGGACGAGATCACCGGCGGCACCTTCACCATCAGCAATCTCGGCATGTACGGCATCGACCAGTTCACCGCCGTGATCAACCCGCCCGAGGCCGCCATCCTCGCTGTCGGTGCCGCCGCCCCTGGCCCCGTCGTCCGCGACGGTGGGCTCACGGTCGCCACCACGATGACGCTGACGCTCTCGATCGACCACCGCGTCCTCGACGGCGCCGGCGGTGCCCGGTTCCTCGCCGATCTGGCAGCGATGCTGGAACACCCCACCCGGATCGTGCTCTGAGCCCGTGCCACACCTTCGCCAGGCGCGGGGCGAGGCGATCACGTGCCCGGCTGACAGCAGCGCCAGCCACCATGACGCCCGGCCACGGCGTTCGCCTGGTCCGGCCCCCAGGAGCCTCGCGGGTAGGGCAGCGGCGGTTGCGACACGGCCAGGGCGGGCTCGACGATCCGCCACGCCTGCTCCACGGCGTCCTGCCGGGCGAACCGGGAAGGGTCGCCATCCAACGCGTCGTCGAGCAACTGCTCATAGGCGGCAGGGCCCTCGCCCAGCGCCTCGGCCTCCGACATGGTCAGCGCCACCGGTTCGCTGACCAGACGGCTGCCCGGCACCTTGGCCTGCAGGTGCAAGGTGATCCGGCCGTCGGGCGTGACCCGGAACCGCAGCTGGTTGGGGCCCGGCCGGGCCGGATCGGCTTCGGCGAACAACAAGCGGGGTGGCTCACGGAATTCCACGATCGCCTCGGTGACCGTGCACGGCAGTGACTTGCCGGACCGCAGGCAGAACGGCACTCCCGCCCATCGCCAGGAGTCGATCTCCAGCCGCAGCGCGGCGAAGGTCTCCGTGCGCGAGTCGGCCGCCACCCCGGCTTCGTCCCGGTAACCCACGTACTGGCCGCGCACCAGGTGCCCGGGATCCACGGCGCGGGTCGCGGTGAGCACCTTGACCTTCTCGTCCCGCAGCGCGCCGGGATCGGCCGACACCGGCGGCTCCATCGCCAGCAGGGCCACCAACTGCAGCAGGTGGTTCTGCACCACGTCCCGCACGGTCCCCACCCGGTCGTAGAACGCGCCCCGCCCCTCCACCCCGAACGACTCCGCCATGGTCAACTGCACCTGGGCTACGTAGTTGCGGTTCCACAGCGGTTCCAGGACCGTGTTGGCGAAGCGGGTGACCAGCACGTTCTGCACCGGTTCCTTGCCGAGGAAATGATCGATCCGGAAGATGTCCGCTTCGGCGAACACCTCGTGCAGGCAGGCGTTGAGGTGCCGCGCGGAGCTCAGATCCCGGCCGAAGGGTTTCTCCACGACCACCCGGCCTCCCCGGTGCAACCCCGCCGCACGCAACCCCGTCACCACGTTCTCGAACAGGTCCGGCGGGATCGCCAGGTAGAACACCGGTGCCCGGCACCCCTCCAGGGACACCGCCAGGCGGTGATACAGCTCCGGATCCCGGTAGTCACCCGCCACGTAGCCGACCCGCCCGGCAAGCTCACCGAGTACGGCGTCATCCACCGTCTCGCCGGCGGCTTCCGCCGCCGAACGGATCTGGCCGCGAAACCGGTCGGCAGTCCAGACCCGCGCCGCGGTCCCCACCACCCGGATGCCACTCAACCGGCCGCGGCACGCGAGCCGGTACACGCTGGGCAGCAACTTCCGGCGGGCGAGGTCGCCGGAAGCCCCGAACAGCACCAGCGCGTCCCCGCGGAGCGACACCATCGCCGTCTCCCCACTTCCGTTCGCTCGGTGAGCACCCGTCACGTCGGCGACCGCGGGCGACCGGCTGCTCGTGACACCCATCGACACACCCGTCGACACGGTCGGCCTTCGGCTGCGGGGTCAACCGGCCACGACCGCGACCCAGCCGTCCGGCCAGCACCGCGGCCCGGCTGTGCCCGACACCCCGAGCCCAGTATCCACCTGGCCCTGGAAGTGCCGCTCCCCTCACGGGAAAGAACGCCAAGAACGGACGTCGCCGACCGGTTGCCCGTCCCGGACGGCGCGTGCGGTCGCGGCGGCGGCGCCCAGCGCCGCACGGAAGAGCAGTGAGCCGGTACTGATCCGCCGGACCCCCAGATCTGCCAGTACGCGGATGTCCCGCTGCGCCAGTACGTTGACCGGGGCCGGGGTCGCGGCGACGACCGCCGCGATTCCGCGCTCGTCGCGCAGGCCGGGCACGAAGATCCCGTCCGCGCCGGCGTCGACGTAGCGCAGCGCGCGGTCGATCGTCGATTCCCGTTCGAGTGCCAGCCAGTGGGTGTCCACTCGGGCGTTGACGAACAGTCCCGGCGCGCCGTGCTTCAGGGCGCGGACCACCTTCGCGTGTTCGGCCGGGGCGGCGAGGCAGGCACCCCGGCCGTCTTCGATGTTGACGCCCGCCACGCCCAGTTCCCACAGTTGCGCGGCGAACTCGCCCGGGTCCGCGCCGAAGCCTGCCTCGATGTCCACCGTGACCGGTACCGGGAAGCGCGCCAGTTTCGTTGCCAGCGCGAGGGTTTCGGACCTGGCCAGCCCGGCCGCGTCCGGCACGCCGTGCGCGGCGGCGACACCGAGGCTGGTGGTGCCCAGTGCCGGGAAGCCCGCGTCGACCAACGCGGCGGCCGAGGCGAGGTCCCAGGCATTGGGCAGCAGCAGCGGCCGTTCGCCGTCGTGCAGGCGGTGGAAGGCCAGCGCGCCCTCGGCCAGCGCCTCGGCGTGTTCGCGGCCGGGGCACGCGTGCCGCCCGGCCCCGAACGGGGTGGCGGTCAGGTCGACCTCGACGATCTCACCGGTCGGTGTGACCCGGCGGGTGACCGGCACGGGGGGTTGCCTGCCCGCGATCAGCGCGTTCGTGGCATCGCACGCCTGCACCAGCAGCCCGATCCGGTTGGCGGTGTCCTCGTCCCAGCTGCCACCGCAGTCCGCGACGAGGCGGGCCACCGCCTCGTCGGCCTTCCGCGTCACCGTCGTGTGCGGTTGGTACGAGGCGGCGACGACGGCCACGTCGGCCGCGACCGAACGCGGCAGGCCGAGTGCCTCGGCCAGGTTCGCCACCGGGTTGCCCGGACGGCGCAGTGACCGGACATCCACGGTGGCCAGGTGACGCTCTGCGAGCGCGCGGCGCCGTTGGTGGGCCGCGCCCTCACTGAAGCGCACGACATGAGCGCGTAACCAGCCCACGCCGGAATCGGCGTCGGGAACGGTGGGAACGCGGTAGTCCGGGTCGGTCAGCATGTGCCCGACCGTAGGGCCGCGACCCTTCGGTCCCCGCCGAACGGTCATGTTCACGAGCTGTCCGTCGGCCGGTCCGGGTGCGCGGCACGGTAAGCAGGCGACGGGAATTTCCCTGTACCATGATCCGGAGAAGCGGGAAGAAGGTGCCGTTCCTTTGCGTGACGACATCCGACGGCCGGATCGCTCTTGGTCGAGCGAGCGGAATTTCATCCTGAGTCGCTATGTCTACAGTCATTCACAGTTGGTTCTGGAAAGTTTCGGGAATAATCCGTCCGACATCGTGCGGATCCTCTTCGAAGGCGTCGAACGAATCGAGGTCTACCGGTCGTACAAGGGGGGAATAGCCCTGTCCGAGGTCGATTCGCACGAGTCTTACCGGCAGCCGCCTCCGCACGTCCGCGCATCATTGTGGGAGATCTCTTCACCGAGCGGGACCGGCTTCGTCGCCGCCGGCCGAGTGCGTGTTTCCCGACACTCTCTTGAAGGTGCGGAACTGGAACTGCTGTTTTTCGCCCGGTGATCGCCGCGGAAACGGATATGCCGGAGTGTCGACAGGTGGTCGGATCGGGCCGAGGGGTGGAGTTCCGCACCGCACAAGTCGCGGGTTGAATGGGGTTGTGTGCGAGCGAGGTGGGACGACGGACGAGCAGGAGGGCGGGCCCTCGGCTTTCGGGAAGTTGTTGTTCGAGCACCGGCGCGCGGCGGGGTTGTCGCAGGTGGAGCTGGCTCGGGCCTCGGGCGTGAGCGTACGTGCGTTGCGGGATCTGGAGCGGGGCCGGGCGCAGGCGGCGCAGCAGCGATCGGCCGAGGTGCTGGCGGATGCGCTGGGGCTGAGGGCGGGGGCGCGGGAGGTTTTCCTGGAGGTGGCGCGGGACCGGCGTCGCCGGGCGGGGTGGACCGTGGACGCGTCGGCGTTGGGTGCGTTGCCGCAGCCCTTGCCGGATCTGGTGGGGCGGGCCCGGGAAC
Source organism: Amycolatopsis cynarae (assembly GCF_026802195.1). Lineage (NCBI taxonomy): Bacteria > Bacillati > Actinomycetota > Actinomycetes > Pseudonocardiales > Pseudonocardiaceae > Amycolatopsis > Amycolatopsis cynarae. The sequence goes on from NZ_CP113836.1 coordinate 1,836,238, forward strand.
TGGCGTGGCTGCGGGAGCGGGCGCTGACGGGCGGGCTGCTGGCGGTGGTGGGTCAGCCGGGCGTCGGGAAGACCGCGCTGGCGGTGGCGGCGGTCCATGAGCTGATGCCGCTGTTCCCGGACGGGTGCCTGGCGGTGGATCTGCGGGGCGTCGATGATCAGCCGGTGGCGGCGCGCGATGTGCTGGACCGGTTGTTGCGCTCGCTCGGGGTGCCCGGGCCGCAGGTTCCGGTGACCGAGGCGGAGCGGTCGAGCCTGTTCCGGATGCTGCTGGACGGCAGGCGGCTGTTGCTGCTGTTGGACAATGCGGCGGATGAGGCCCAGGTGCGCCCGTTGCTGGCGCACAGTCCCGGTTGCCTGACGCTGGTGACGTGCCGCCGGGCGCTGGCGGGGCTTGCCGGTGCGCGGTGGTTGAGGGTGGAGCCGCTGACCGAGGCCGACGCGGTGCGACTGCTGATGCGCGTCGCGGGTGAGGACCGGGTCGCCGGCGAGTCCAGGGCGGCGGCGGAGTTGGTCGGGTTGTGCGGGAATCTGCCGTTGGCGGTACGGATCGTGGGGAACCGGCTGGCGACCCGTCCCCATTGGTCGCTGGCGTATTCGGTCGGGCGGTTGCGGGATGAACGCACCCGCCTGGGTTCGCTGTCCGCCGGGGATCTGCAGGTGCGGTCGGCGTTCGAGGTGTCGTACCAGCGGTTGTCGCCCGGCGCGCGGCGGGTGTTCCGGCGGCTGGCGGTGATTCCCGGCGCGGATTTCGGGGCGGAGCTGGCCGGGGTGGCCCACCACGCGGCGGAGGCGGAGGTGCTGCCGCAGCTGGACGAGTTGGTGGAGACGAACCTGCTGAACGCTGCCGCGGTGCCGGGGCGGTTCGAGTTCCACGACCTGATCCGCCTGTTCGCGCGGGAACGGTGGGAAGCCGAAGACAGCCCCGAAGAGCGGTCCGCTGTACGCGACACCCTGCTGGTGCATCTGCTGCGGACCGCCACCACGGCCGCCGCGGCACTGTCCCCGTTGACCCGGGAGGCCGGCCGGTTCCCGAGCGCGGACAAGGCGACGGCGTGGCTCACGCGGGAGCAGTCGAACTGGGTGGCCGCCCAGCGCAAGGCCGCGGCACTGGGCCTGCACCGCGAGGTCGTCACGCTGGCCAAGGCTTTGAGCTGGCCCTTCTGGCTACGAGATCGGCTTCAGGAGCGTCCGTGGAGTGACGTCTTCGGGCACGGGGTGGCTTCCGCGCGCGCCCTTGGCAGCCGCTTGGATCTCGCCGCGCTGCTCAACCTCTTCGGCCAGGCGCAGCACGATCACCTCGGCGCCCCCGAGGACGCACTGGCCACCCATGCGGAAGCGCTGGTCGTGGCTCGTGAGGCCGGGCACCGGTCAGAGGAGGCCTGGGCCCACACGTGTCTGAGCACGGCCATGGATTCTCTCGGGCGCCTCGACGAGGCACTGGAGCACGCGCGGCAGGGCTGCGCGATATCCGCCGGACTCGGCAGCTGGATCACCGATGCCGCGAGCACGAGCAGACTGGGCCAGGCCCTGCGGGCACTCGGCCGTTATGAGGAGGCACTGGCCGTCCACCGGGACCTGCTCAGGCAGACCGAAGGGCACCACGAGGAGCTCGGCCCGGAGATGTGGCGGTTGGCGGCGGTGGCGTTCCTGCCGGACATCGCTCACTGCCTTGCCGGGCTGGGGCAGTGGCGGGAGGCCGCGGAGACGTTTCGCGAGGCCCGCTCCTGGCATGCCGCCGGTGGCGACTCCTTCCAGGAGGCCGAGACGGCACTGCATGAGGGTGCGGCCTGGCGTGAGACCGGGGAGTTCGACCGGGCGCGGGATTGCCTGCGGTTGGCGCTGGGTGTCTTCTCCGGCCCGGTGTTCGCCGATCGCCGGGCACGCGCCGAGGCGGAGCTGGCGTCGCTGCCCGGGTAGTGGCGGTGAAACCGGCGTGGCCACGGCACCGTCCACAGTGGTCACCCGGCACGCCGGGGTCGGCCCGGCTTGAGCGGAAGCTCGGCAAAGTGCTGGCACTGGTCCGAAGAGCGAAGCAACCGGACCGGGGGTGTGGCGTCCTATGGGCAAGTAAAGAAACACACCACCTCTGACCGACAGCAGGAGAAGACCGATGTTTCCGCAAGCATTCCGAAACTTCCGCGCAGCGGCTCTGCTGTCGATGGGGGTCGTTCTGGCCGGAGCTTTGGTGACCGGGTGCGAGTCGTCGAACACCTCGGCCAACGCGCCCGTCTCGTCATCCGCGTCCGCCACGGCCACCTCCACCGCCACAACGCCGGACAGCTCCACTCCCACCGCGCCCTCTGCTTCCGCATCCGCACAGGCCGCCCCGGCCGCGGTCAAGACCCAGGCACAGGCACAGACCACGCGGGCCGGGGGGAGCACCACTCCGCCGGGGCCGTGGAAGCAGGGCGTGCACTGCACCGATCTGTACAACTACGCGGGCGATTCGCGCGCCAACGCGGAGATCAACTCGATCGGCGAGTCCACCGGGACCTGCCCCCCGATCCAGCGGGCCGGGGGGAGCACCACTCCGCCGGGGCCGTGGAAGCAGGGCATGCACTGCACCGATCTGTACAACTACGCGGGCGATTCGCGCGCCAACGCGGAGATCAACTCGATCGGTGAATCCACCGGGACCTGCCCCCCGATCCAGCACTGATTCTCGGAGGTGATCGGAGCAGGAGGAATTCGGGAGGATCGACTGTCCTGCTAGCAGCACTCGGCCTGTGGGCCCCTCGGTGGGGGAGGGGCCCACGTCGTGGTGGAGGGTAGGTGCGGGATCAGCCGATGCAGCCGGGGACGTGGGTCGGAGCACAGTTGGTCGGAGTGTTGCCCCTGACGGCCGTCCTGGACAACACGACGGTGCCGCTCACGTTGGCGATGCCGCCCCCGGTTTGGGTTCCCCGGTTCTGCGTGACCGTGCTCCGGGTCAACCTCACCATGGCGTTCGACAACACACCGGGCCCACCAGCGGAGGCGGCGACATTTCCGTACAGATGCACGTTGTTCAGGTTCGCAATACCGCTGAAGACCGCGATCCCCCCGCCGATGCAGCCGGGCGCGGCGCCACCGGTCAGGTTGATCCGGTCAAACGCTGTTGTTCACGGTGAGGATTCGGAATGCCGCCGCGCTCGGGTCCCGGCTGATCGTGCTGTCATCACCATGAATGGTGAGCGGCTTGTCGATAACGGGAATGGGGCCGGTGGAAGGCGGACCGCGTGGACCGCCGTTCGCGGTAGGTGACAAGGAGATGGCACCGAATCGACGACGCTCGGCGTACCGCTGGAAGACACCGCCCGACCGGTGGCCTTGATCTTGCCGGTTGCCGATCTCCTGGCGGGAGGTCGTGATGGTCTGGAACGGCGGCCCCGGCGGGGCGGTCAGGGCTCCTGGTGCTTGCGAACCAGTAGGTAGGCGGAGTGGAACCGCTCCGCTTCGTGCGGCTCGCGCAGCAACCGGCCGACCTCGGCGAACCCGGCCTGTCGCAACAGTTCCGCGAGACTGTCGGGCGACCATTGGTAGGCGAGGGTGACTTTGTGGTCGACTTCCTGCGGCAGCGGGTCGTCACCAGCGAGGAATCCGAGCAGCAGATGGCCGCCCGGCGCCAGCACGCGCCGGAATTCGGTGAAAGCGGTGGGCAGTTGCCGCGGTGGTGTGTGGATGGTGGAGAAGAACGCGAGAATGCCGCCGAGCATTTCGTCGGCGAGGTCCAAGGCGGTCATCGACCCCTCGTCGAACCGCAGCTCCGGATGGGCCCGGCGGGCCAGGGCGATCATCTCGGAGGACAGGTCGATGCCGAAGGCGCTCAGCCCGAGCGCGTGCAGGTGCGCCGTCACCTGGCCGGGGCCGCAGCCGATGTCCGCGACCGGTCCGGCGTCGTGGGCCTGCACAAGTTCGGCGAACGCCGCCAGCAGAGCACGTTCCAGCGGCAAGGTCTCCAGCATGTTGCCGAAAAGTTCGGCGTAGAGGGGCGCAACGGCGTCGTAGGCGGCCTTGGTGTCGTGCAGTACGGAGGAGTCGGTCACGGCGGAAACCCTAGTCCGTTGCCGGTGTCCCAGGGTCTGGACATCCTCGGCCTGTTCGAGAACAGCGGACTGTCGTTGCGTCACGAGGGCCGGACAAAGTGCCGGTTTTCCACCAGGATCACCCGTGAATCGGTACCTGGTCACCAGAAGTCAAGATCATCTTCACTGGGGGATGGGTGCTGTTCATCAACTGTTTCCGCCATCTGGCTACCTTTCGCAACGATGTCCACCCCGGACATCCCAGCGGGAGGTCTGATCTTGCATGTCCCACTGATCGTCTACGCGGTCGTCGTGACCGCGCTGGCGTTCGATTTCACCAACGGCTTTCACGACACGGCCAACGCGATGGCGCCGTCGATCGCGACCGGAGCGTTCAAGCCCAGAACCGCGGTGACCGTGTCGGCGATACTCAATCTGGTCGGCGCCTTCCTGTCGGTCAAGGTGGCCAGCACGATTTCGGGCGGTATCGTCGACGAAAGCGGATTCCATGCCGACACCGGTCCCTACATCGTGTTCGGCGCCCTGCTCGGCGCGATCGTCTGGAACCTGCTGACCTGGTACCTGGGGGTGCCGTCGAGTTCGTCGCATGCGTTGTTCGGCGGACTGATCGGGGCGACGTGGGTCGCCGTCGGCGGCCACGTCGTCAACTTTTCCGTGGTGGTGCAGAAGGTGCTGCTGCCCGCCGTGGTTTCCCCGATCATCGCCGGTGTCGCGGCCGCGACCGGCACCATGATCGCCTATCGGACGAACGAAGGGGTGAAGAAAAAGCACGTTTCGCGGGGGTTCCGCGCCGGGCAGAACATTTCCGCCTCGCTCGTTTCCCTGGCGCACGGCACGAACGACGCGCAGAAGACCATGGGGGTCATCACCCTGACCTTCATCGTCGCGGGTATCCAGCCCGCGCACTCCAGCCCCTACCTGTGGGTCGTTGTCGCCTGCGGCCTGGCCATCGCGCTCGGCACCTACGTCGGTGGCTGGCGGATCATCAAGACGCTGGGCAGCGGGATCACCACGCTGGACAGCCCCCAGGGCTTCGCGGCCGAAACCAGTGCCACGGCGGCGATCCTGGCCTCGTCCCACCTCGGCTACGCGCTGTCCACCACGCAGGTGTGTTCCGGTGCGGTGCTGGGTGCGGGACTGGGCAAAAGCGGCGGTGAAGTGCGCTGGAGCACCGCGAGCAGAATAGTCATCGCGTGGGTCGTCACCCTGCCCGCTTCCGCGGTGTTCGGCGCCTGCGCCGGGAAACTCGCTTCGACCGGAGTCCTGGGCACGGCCGTCGTGGCGGGGATCGGCATCGTGGTCGCGGCCGGGCTCTTCGCGTTGTCCCGGCGCAACCCGGTCGGCGCGCACACCGTCACCGAGGCCCCGGCCGAAACCATGATGCCGGCGACGGCGGACGCCACCTACTGACGAACCAGACGGGAAAACCCATGCATATCCAATGGGGCGAGATGCTCCAGGTCTTCGGCGCCACGGTCGCGGCGACCGCACTGCTGGTCACGTTGTTCTCGGTCGGTGTACGGGGGCTGGGAAAGCGGTCCGGGGCCGGCAAGGGCGAAGGCTCCACCAACGTCAGCGACGCCGGTCCCGTGCTCAGCTTCGTGCTGAGTTTCGCGATCGTGATCTACGGCATCTACCTGATCGTCGCGAAGTGATCGCGGCCTTCGCCGCTAACGAGAGACGCGTTTAGTTGCCGGGGCGGGCACCGGACCGCCCCGGCAACTCGCAGTGCGGGGTCGAGAGTAATTCTCACGGCCGAACTGGGCGAGGTCGGCGAGCAAGCCGACCTGCTGCACCCGCACGGCCTGCTCGGCGAGTCCGAAGCAGAGAAACCCCCGGCGGCCAGGCCCGCATCACGACCCCGGCGGCCTCGTTGTGCCGACCAGCCGATGATCTCCAGCAGTTCGCCCAGAGTGGGCGCGGCGATGCCCTTCTTCGCTGAGCCGCGCCGGGTTCTGGTTACCGTAATGGCGTGATGTCATCGGTGGGCGGGGTGGCCACTGCGCTGGAGTGCTGGTCCGAGTGGGTGGACCTGTGCGGTGCTGGCCGGAACCAGGAAGTCTCCTCTGTGCCGGGCTTGTACCGGGTACGGAGAAAGGACGACGAATCCGGTCTGGTCTATATCGGGCAGACCGGGCGGTCGTTGCGGGGCAGGCTTGGCCAGCTGAGCGGGGTGTACAAAGCGGAGATGCCGTATCGCGATCCGCACACGGCAGGACCGGCGCTCTGGGCTCTTCGCCACCGGGATGGATGTGATTTCGAGGCTTCTGTGATCGAGATATCCGCTACCGTTCCTCAGCGCAAGGCGCTCGAAGCCACAGCTGTCAGCCTTTACCGCACAGCCTCCGGGAAATCGCCCGCTGCGAATTTCGGGCGGATGCCGTCGGGATACCGGATGTCGACGGGCAACAATGCACGGCTGACGGCGAGTGGACAACGCCTTCGCGGCGGTCCGGACCCGCACGCCCCGAGAGTCCCCGGCAGCGCTCCGGTTGCAGGCCGTCTTGGTACGGACCCACGTTCGGACCGCTGGATGAACTGGCCATGGACGTCCTGGGTACCCCTCCTCCAGGCGAGCACGCCGCCTGCATGCGTTGGAATCTACCGAATCGGTTCGAAGGACGATGCGAAGTTGACCTATATCGGCCAGGGCAGAATTGCTGCGCGCCTGCGGGCGCACCAGGCCAAAGCCCTGAAGCCGGACCATCGGCAGGGGCCCCATCTTTCTGCCGACCCGCAAGTGTCATGGGTGCCCTTGCCCGGCACCGCGATGGTCCATCTCTTGGAACACGAAAACGACCTGATCGCAGCTCACGTGATCGCAACAGGGCAAGCGCCCCTGGCCCAGTTCCTGGGTTGACCCCTGCTACGGAATCGGTGCGTCCTTGGCGTGGCGGCCGATGGCCGCCTCGCCTGTGACGGGTGAGTGCACGGAGATCGCTGTGCGCTGCCGGGCGGGCCGGGTCGCGTTGCCAGCGGACCGGCGCGATTGTGCGTAGGTTCCGGGTATGGCGGGTGGGATGGCCGTCGAGGCGACGATCAACCAGGTGACGCGCTACCTGGACCTGGCCGGAGTGTTCGCGTGCGCGATCCTGGGTGGGGCTGTGGCCCGCACCGAGCGGCTGGACTTGTTCGGGTTCCTCGTGGTGGGCGTCGTGTCGGGGCTTGGCGGCGGTGTCATCCGCGACACACTGCTGCAGCACGGCACTCCGGTCGCACTGACCGACTACGCCTACCTGCCGACCGCGCTGGCCGGTGCGCTGCTGTCGTTCGTCATCTCGATCAGTGAGAGTGCCTGGGACCGGCTGTTCACCGCGCTGGACGCGGCGGTCATCGGCTTCTGGGCCATCGCCGGGGCGCAGAAGACCCTGGCCGTGGGGCTGGGCTGGTTGCCCGCGATCCTGCTGGGCACGACCACCGCTGTCGGTGGTGGCGCGCTGCGGGACGTCTTGTTGCGCCGCGTCCCGGCCGTTTTCGGCGGCAACGGGCTTTATGCCACGGTCGCGGCGGCCGTCGCCGCCACGATGGTCATCTGCACCGCCCTGGGGGCCCCGTTGGCCGGGATCGTCGTCGGCGTCGTCGGCGCACTGCTGTTCCGGGTTGCCGCGGTCAAGTTCGGCTGGAACCTGCCTAGCGGGCTGGACTGGCAGCCGCAGTCCCGGCTCGCCGCTGCCTGGCACAAGCACCGTCGTCGGCGCAACCCGCCCGAGGAGGAAGGAGACTGATCATGGAGTCCGGCGTCGGCACCGTCCTCGGGCCGCTCGGCGAGATCCGGGCCGGGATCGAGGATTTCTACCGGGACCTGCACGCCCATCCGGAGCTCGGTATGCGGGAGTACCGCACGGCGGGCAAGGTCGCGCGGCGGCTGCGCGACCAGGGTTACGACGTGATCGAGGGCGTCGGCGGTACCGGGGTGATCGGTGTCCTGGTCAACGGGACGGGGCCGACGGTGATGCTGCGCGCGGACATGGACGCGTTGCCGGTGCGGGAACGGACCGGGCTGCCCTACGCTTCGGAGGTGACCGTGCCCGGTCCCGAAGGAGGCAGGCAACCGGTCATGCACGCCTGTGGGCACGATGTGCACGTCTCGTGCCTGATCGGGTTCGCCGATTTGATGGCCCGTGCCAGAAATGCCTGGAATGGGACAGTTGTGGCGCTGTTCCAGCCCTCGGAAGAGAACGGGGACGGCGCCGACGCGATGATCCAGGATGGACTCACCGAGCGCGTGCCGAAGCCGGATGTGTTGCTAGCGCAGCACGTTCTGCCCTATCCGGCCGGTTATGTCGGCACCAGGGCGGGGCCGTTTCTGTCCGCCGCGGACAGTCTCCGGGTGACGCTGTACGGGCGTGGCGCGCACGGCTCGTCTCCGCAGGCGGCGATCGATCCGGTGGTCATGGCGGCGATGACGGTGGTGCGGCTGCAGACGATCGTCTCCCGCGAACTGGCAGCCACCACCCCGGCGGTGCTCACCGTGGGCAGCATCCAGTCCGGCAGCGGGCCGAACGTCATTCCGGACCGGGCGGTGCTGCAACTCAACGTGCGCACCTACGACCCCGCGGTCAGGGAGCACGTGCTCGCCTCGATCGAACGCATCGTGCGCGCCGAGGCCCAGGCCACGGGTGCGGTGCGGGAGCCGGAGTTCGAAACCCTCGCGGCGTTCCCGCCCACGATCAACGACGAGGCCGCCACGGACGAGGTCGCCCGTGCCTTCGCCGCGCACTTCGGCGCAGACGCGCACACCATCGACGTGCAAACCGCCAGCGAGGACATGAGCCGGATTCCGGGGGCGTTCGGGGTTCCCTTCACCTACTGGGGCATCGGCGGGGCCGATCCCGGCCGCTACGCCGAAGCCGAGCGAAAAGGCACGGTGGCGCAGGACATCCCGGTCAACCACAGTCCGGAGTTCGCTCCGGTTCCGCAGCCCACGCTCGACACCGGGATCAAGGCCCTCGCCATCGCCGCACTGACCTGGCTCGGCCCCGGTCCGCGGACCGGCCGGGCCGAAGACCATACCGCGTAGCACCAAACCCCGCCGACGAGCACGTTCACGGCCGGTCGGTGTCCCCATGGAGGCGTTCGGTGAGGAAGGCGAGGATTTCGTCCCTGGCCGTCCGGGTGGGATGGCCGTCCTCGTCGACGAAGTGGGCAGTGACAACGCTGTGGGGGGTGCCGACCACGTCGCGGAAGAACGGGGGCGAGTCGGTGTTGGCGGTACTGCCCGGAAGGACGCGGCCGTCGAAGGCATCGCCGAGGAGGGCTCGATAGGCGGCGAAGCGCTGACCGGTGCACCAGCGGTCGTTGTCGAAGCGGTAGGCGAGCACCTTCAGACCGTCACGGGCGATGCGGTCGCGGACCGCGCGCGCGTCCTCGTCGCCGATCTCGAGTCCGGCGGGGTCGTCCAGCGGCAGCGAAGGATGGTTGACCACCGGCGCGATGACGGCCGGCTCGAGCGCCATGGTGAGGGCGAAGTTGCCGGTGAAGCACAACCCGATCGCGCCGACTCCCGGACCGCCGCATTCGGCGTGGGCCTGGCGCGCGAGCCCGCGCAGCCACACCGTGACGGGGCTGGTGCCGCCCCCGGCGAAGGCACGGAACTCGGCACTGACACACGCGCGCCGGACCACCTCCCGGCCACCCTCGACGGTGGGATAGGCGCCGTCGGTCCCGAAAAGTGAGGGGATGTGGACGGTGAAGCCCGCGTCCCGCACCCACCTCGCCAGCCGGAGGACGTCGGGGCTGATGCCCGGCATCTCCGGCATCAGCACCACGGCCGGTCCGGCACCGGCGACGAGCACCGTCTTCTCCACCCCGTCCACGGTCACGACCCGGCGTGAGAAGTCCGTGATCGCGTCGTCATGACCTTCCTTGGCAGTTCTCATACCGAGAGCTTGGACCTCCGGGCCCCACCCCGGGACAGGCCAGATCGCCAGGTATCGGGGTAATCTCGCCACTGCTTGGAGGTGAGCACGACCATGCTGCGAGTCGGTGTCCTGGCCTACCCGGGCTGCTTCGCGTCCGAGGTGTTCGGCGTCCCCGATCTGTTGACGATGGCTGCGCACGTTGCCGGCCCGGACAACGCCGGATACGAGGTGTCGATCATTTCGCCTCGGCGTCGCGTCGCCGCGTCGGGCGGGACCGCACTGGCCGTTTCCTCGCTGCGCGAGGTCGACGTCCTCGTCGTGCCAGGGTTCGAGCTCTCACCCGGACTCGACATGGAGGCCAAACTCGCGTCGCTCGCCCCCGAAATCGCGGCGATCCGCTCGCACGCCGCCGCAGGCAACGTCGTCGTCTCGATCTGCGTCGGTGCGTTCCTGCTCGCCGAGGCCGGGCTTCTGCACCGACGCCGGGCCACCACGGCCTGGCTCTTCGCGGACGAACTCGCCCGGCGCTGTCCCGGCGCCGACATCCGGCCCGAACGGATCGTCGTCACCGACAGGGGGGTGACGACGACGGCCGCCTTCACCGCGATGTACGACTTCGCGCTGGAACTGATCCGCGAACACAGCGGTGCCCGCGTGGCACGGACGACCGCACGGGTCGCGCTCGTCGACGACGCGCGATCTTCCCAGACACCCTACGTCGACGCGCGTCTTCTTCCGCAGCCCGGAAACGAGTTCTCCCGCAGGGTCATGCGACGGCTCGACCAGAACCTCGCGGCCCGCTACGACCTCGCCGCGCTGGCCGCAGCCTTCAACGTCAGCACCCGGACACTGCTGCGCCGCTTCGCGGACGAGACTGGTCAGAGCCCGCTCGACTACCTGCGGTCGTCGCGCGTCCGCCGTGCCCGCCACCTCCTGGAAACGACGGAGAGAACGGTCGCCGCCATCTCCGCCGCCGTCGGTTACCGGGACGCCGGCACCTTCGCCGCCCTCTTCGCCCAGCACACCGGCTGCCGCCCCAGGGATTACCGAGCGGCCTTCCGGCGCGGTGCCCGCTGAAGCCGCTTACCCGGGCTGGCCCACGGTTGCCGCCGAAGCCCCGGTTGTCCTTTCCGGACGGTCGTCGCGGATGCCGAGGACGGCGGCGGCGCCGAGCAGGGGCCCGGCGGCGAGGAGGGCGAAGGCGGCGTAGAACGAGCCGGTGGCGTGGAAGACGGGCCCGACCGCGGCGGGGACGAGGACGCTGCCGAGTTGCCAGACGGCGTTGACGGCCCCTGCCGCGGAGCCCGCGAGGAGGCCGCCCGCGAGCTTCGGGATCATCGCGGCGGTGAGCGGGCTGTAGGCGTAGGCCGCGATCCCGAGCACGGGCGCGACGGCGAGGAAGGCGCCGTAGCTGCGCATCGCGCCGAAAACCAGCAGCGACGCGGTGAACAGCAGCAGGATCGCCATGATCGGCAGGCGCATGCCGAGGCCGAGGCGGTCGGTGACCCAGCCGACGAGCGGCTTCACGGCCACGGCGACCCCGGAGAAGATCACCACGACGAGGCCCGCGTCGACACCGGAGAGGTGACTGCCCTTCATCATGAGGGTGTTGGACCACGTGACGAACCCGTAGGTGCCCCACAGGCCGCCGAACCCGGCAAGACCGAGCAGCAGGAGATCCCTGTTGCGCAGCAGCGGCCGGAGGTCGGGCAGAGCGCGCGTGGCCTCGCCGCGGGCCGCTGTGCCGTTGCGCAGGAAGACGGTGCACAGCACGGCGAGCACGACGGTGACGCCGCCGAAGACGTGGTAGGAGGCGCCCCAGCCGGTGTGCTTGATCAGCGTCGGTACGACGGCGTTGGCGATGACGGTGCCGAGTGAGGTGGCCGTCATGAAGATCCCGCTCGCCAGCCCGATTTCCCGCTCCGGCAGCCAGGTGGTGATGAGCTTCATCCCGGCGGAGAACTCGACACCGGCGAACAGGCCGACCAGTCCCTGCACGGTGATGCCGACGGGGATCGACGTGGTCGAGCCGAACACGATCATCAGCGAGCCCGCGACCAGCAGGCTGAGGCCGAGCACGAGGCGGCTGCCGCCCCAGTCGGTGAGGAACCCGCCCGCCGCGTTGGAGAGGACGTAGCCGATGTAGTAGCAGGTGGCGAAGATGCCGAGCGCGGCGAGGGGGACGTGCCAGGAGTCGCTGACCGCGGCGGCGGCGGGTCCCCAGGTCGAGCGGTCGACCGAGGTCATGGTGAAGGCGGCCCAGCACAACACCAGTACGACCCACCGGTAGGGCGTAGGTTTGGCACTCATCGTCGAGGCTCCCATCGGACGAAGGCAGGTCAGATGATCGCGTCCTGGCGCAGGAGCCGGGTACGGATCGCGGCCACGTCGTGCCTGGTTCCGTCGGCGTACTGGGCGGCGGCGACACCGGCGGCGTGCCCGGTGGCGAAAGCGGTTCCCATCACGCGCACGGAGGCGTAGGCCTCGGGATCGGAACTCGTCAACCGCCCGACGCCCCATAAGTTTTCGGTGTCGGCCGAGCGGATCGCGTCGTAGGGTACGTCGTACCAGCCGCGGCCCGCGATGGGGACGTAGCGGGTCACGCCGGGACCGGCGTGGTCCTCGACGGGCCAGCCGCAGCGGGCGATCGAGGACTCCGGACGTTTGCGCGCGCCGAGCACGTCGGCGCCGGTGACGGTGTCCCGGCCGAGCAGGTGCCTGCCTTCCCGGATACCCAGCTGCGGGCCGGTCTCGATCAGGTGGGCCCTGGACCAGCCGGGAAGGTGCTTGCGCAGCGCGTCGAGATACCGCCAGGCCTGGCGGCGCGCACTGGCCTCGTCACGGCTGAAGGTGGCCGCGTCCAGAACGTCGGCCTGCTCGTCGACCAGCAGCGCGATGACCTCCCCGGTCAGCGGGAGGTGCACCGCGATCCCGTAGTCGCGCGCCAGTTCGATGCCGGTGTCGTGGCGGTAGGCGCCGATGGCCGCGCGCAGCCCCTCCCGGGACAGGTCGGCATTCTCGGCCACCCCGCCGAAGCGGCAGACGAGCGTGCTGGTCTGGCGGCGTTCGACCGGCTCCACCCGTACCCCGGCGCCCGCCGCGGCCAGCAGCGCCCCGTCGCCGCTGGCATCGACGAAGGCCGCGGCGGTGACGGTCTCGCGTCCGCCGCGATGGTGCAGTTCGATCTCGGCCGCCAGGTCGCCGTCCCGGCGCGCGCCGATGAGGGTGGTGTGCAGGCGGACGTCGGCACCCGCTTCCGCGGTGACCGTGTCGCAGGCGAGCTTGGTGGCCTCGGCGTCGAGCAGGACGATCCGGTTCCCCGTCCAGCCCATGACCTTTTCCTCGTACGCGCCGAGATCGCGCAGCTCCCGCAGCACCCGTTCACCGACCCCGGCCACGACGCGTTCGCCGCGCTGGTCGAAGAAGCCGCAATAGGTCAGTACCGAGCTGATGGTGGCCGCGCCGCCGAGAAACGGGTACTGCTCCACCAGCAGGACCCGCGCTCCGGACCACGCGGCGCCGACCGCCGCTCCGATGCCACCGGCGCCACCACCGACGACCACGACGTCGTACGAGTCGCTCATCGCCCGCCCTTCGTCCGCGTCCAGCCAGTACACGCCGTGCGGCGGGACGGCGCCAGTGGATTTCCCAATCGGCGCTCACGTTTCCCGTGAGGGGTCCCCTCACAGCAATCGCTCGACAGGGGAACGGCACTCGCGGGACCGGGGGCGTGCCCTCAAGGTGGCCTTGAGGGCGTTTGTGACCCTGAAGGCGACCTTCAGGGCATCCCGCCCCGGCCCCGGCGTGGGACTTGCCGGCGGACCCGAGCCGACCGGACCGTGAGGGGACCCCTCACGGCGATGTCCGAGCGTCCCGGCCGAATCGGCCCCCGCCTCCCGGGGTGACCAGTCCGGTTTCGTAGGCCATCACGATGGCCTGGGCCCGGTCTCGCAGATCCAGCTTCAGCAAGATCCGGCTGACGTGCGTCTTCACCGTCGTCTCGCTCACGTGGAGTTGTCCGGCGAGCTCGGCGTTACTGAGCCCCTTGGCGAGCAGACGCAGCACTTCGAGCTCGCGAGGACTGAGCACCGAAAGGTCGCGGTGCAGTGCCGGGCCCACCGCCTCTTCGCTCGGCGCGAAGCGCTCGATCAGGCGCCGGGTGATGCTCGGCGCGAGCAGTCCGTCGCCCGCCCGCACCGTCCTCACCCCGGCGACCAGTTGCTCGGGGGTGACGTCCTTGAGCAGGAAGCCGCTGGCACCCGAGCTGAGGGCGGCGTACACGTACCGGTCGAGATCGAAGGTGGTGAGAATGATGATGCGCGGCGGATCCGCGATCCCGGTCAGGATCCGCCGGGTGGCCTCGAGGCCGTCGACCTCCGGCATCCGGATGTCCATCAGCACCACGTCGGGCTTGGTATCGCGGACCAGTTCGACGGCCTCGGCCCCGTTGCCCGCCTCGCCGACGACGTCGATTCCGTCGGCGGTGAGAATCATGGCGAAGCCGGTTCGGAGCAGGGTCTGGTCGTCGGCGACCACCACCCGCAGCGCCTCGTTCACGCACCCTCCATGGGGAAGACGACGGACACCCGGTAGCCGCCGGTGGGAAGCTCGCCCGCCTCGAAAGTGCCGCCGTAGACGCCGGCCCGTTCCTGGATGCCGATCAGCCCGCGACCGTTGCCCGCCGGCGCGGTGGTGCCGCCGGTGTCGGTCACCGAAACCCGGAGCCGGCCGTCGTCGTACTGCAGTGCGACGGCCACCCGGGCGCCGATCGCGTGCTTCATCGCATTGGTCAGCGCTTCCTGCACCGTCCGGTAGACGGCCAGTTGCAACCCGGCGGAGAGCGGGACCGCGGTGCCGGTCACGGTCAGCTCCACCGGCATGCCGGTCTGCCGGACCCGCGCCACGAGTGTGTCCAGCTGGGCCAGACCGGGCGCAGGCGCCTCCTCGGCCAGGAATTCCGGGTCCTCACTGCTCATCGTCAGCAGGTCCATGGTGTGGCGCAGTTCCGTCATCGCGGCCCGTCCGCCGGATTCGACGGCCAGCAGGGCGTCGTGGGCCTTGTCGGGCGCGGTCTCCATCACCTTCCGGGCCGCACCGGCCTGCACCATCATCACGCTGATGCTGTGGGTGATCACGTCGTGCAGTTCCTGCGCGATCCGGGACCGCTCCTGCTCCACCGCCAGTTTCGTCGCCAGCGCCTTCTCCTCCTCGGCGGCCCGCATCCTGGCCTTCCAGACGGAAACGGTGTTGGCCGCCAGACCCACCGGGATCAGCACCAGAAGGATCAGCAGGCTCGGTTTGCGGTCGGGCACGCTCTCGGTGTGCGTGACCATCAGCCACACCACTCCGGCCAGCGCGCTGATCGTCGCGACCGGCTGCCGCGGACTGTGCACCGCCGCGCTGTAGGCCCCGATCATGCAGGCGGCGAAGGTGAACGTGGGGTCGAACCCCGGGCTCAGGTGGTACAGCGCGCTGGCGAGAAGGACGACGCCGAACGCCGTGAGCGGATACCGGCGGCGGGCGGCCAGCGGCAGCGTGGCCAGCAGCGCGAGGGCCACCTGCCAGGGCTGGGCGGGACCGTAGTGGTGGGTGACGATCCCGATCGGGGCATCGGGTGCCGACGGCACCCCGGACGGCAGGCCGAACGGCCCCATCGGCTGCGTCGGGGACTCGGTGACGTCGTCAGGCCTGTTCAGCGCACCGTTCAGCGTGCCGATGGCCAGGACCAGCGCGAGAACCGCATCGGCCGCCCAGGTCCAACGGGACGGGCCGGGTGGCGGGAACGGGCCCCGGCGCACCACGGCGAGGGTGGCGTTCCATCGGGTCCTGAGGTCTCCTGTGTGCACCGGAGCAGTCTGACAGCCCCTTGTCCCGCGCCACATCCTTCGTGACGGCGAGGTCGACTCGTCCGCGGGGCCTCCTCCGAAAGGATGACGCGGGAGCCGGTCGTCCGGCAGACGGAACGGGTTTTCGTTTTCGCGGCCGACGCGCCGCTGCCGCGCACCAACCTAGCGTTGACGGCGCAATTTCGTCCCCGTTCTCCTGGAGGCCCCGTGACCGCGCCGCTCATCCGGATCCGCGACGTGAGCAAGAAATACGACGTCGGCAGACCAGCATTGTCCACAATAGATCTCGAAGTCGGTACCGGTGAGGCGCTGGCCGTGCTCGGCCGCTCCGGCAGCGGCAAGTCGACCCTGCTCAACCTGATCGCCGGACTGGACAAGCCCAGCGAGGGCGCTGTCTTCGTGGACGGTTTGAGGATCGACGAGATGAGCGAGGCCGAGCTGGCGCGGTACCGGCGGGAACGGATCGGCATGGTCTTCCAGTTCTTCAACCTGCTGGACGACCTGACCGTCGAGGACAACGTGATGCTTCCCGCCCAACTGGCCGGAATGCCCGCCGGTACGGCCCGCGGGCGGGCCGCCGAGCTGCTGGAGTCGCTCGGTATCGCCCGGCATGCCAAGGCTTATCCCGGGCGGCTGTCCGGGGGTGAGCGTCAGCGGGTCGCGGTGGCACGAGCCCTGATGAACCGTCCGGCGCTGCTGCTGGCCGACGAGCCGACCGGCGCGCTCGACAGCGCCTCGGCGGCGGACGTGCGGGAGCTGCTGGTCGAGCTCAACCGGAACGGCCAGACCATCCTGCTGGTCACCCATGACGTCGCGCTCGCCCGGTCCTGCACGACCAGGACGATCGAACTGCTCGACGGCAGGATCTTCCGGGACGAGCGGGTGGCGGTCCAGTGAGCGCACTCGGCAAGGTGGTGCGCGCCGGGACCGCGCGGCGCCGCTGGCAGACCGTGGTGATGGTCCTGACCACGATGATGGCGGTCACCGCCTCGATACTGGCCGCCGGGCTACTGGTGGCCTCGCAGGCTCCCTTCGACACGGCCTTCGCCCAGCAGCGCGGTGCTCACCTGACCGCGCGGTTCGACGCGGGCAAGGTCACCGCGACCCAGCTCGCGGCGACCGCAAGGGTGGCCGGGGTGACGGCCAGCGCCGGTCCGTTCCCCGTCCTGTCCCTGCGGCCGTCCCCGGCCGAGAGCGCCGACGGACTGCCCCCAGGCCTGCAGCTGGAGCGCATGACCTTCGTCGGTCGCGCCGATGACGGCGGTCCGGTCGACGACCTGGTGATCACCTCGGGCCGCTGGGCCACCGAACCGGGCGAGGTCGTGGTGAGCTCCACCGACTCGCCCTTCGAGGTCGGCGACAGGATGACCTTCCCGGACCTGCCGGGCAAACCGGCGCTCACCGTGGTCGGGCAGGCCCGGTCGATGTCCGACAGCTCCTCTGCCTGGGTGACGCCGGCGCAGCTGGCAGCATTGTCCACATCGGATACCAACCCCGCCTACCAGATGCTCTACCGTTTCCGTACCGCGGACACGGATGCCGAGCTGGCCGCGGACCGGGCCGCGGTCTCCGCGGCGGTGCCGCCGGGCTCGATGACCGAGGCCGCCTCCTATCTGAAGCTCAGGGCGGCCGCCGAGAAGACCGCCGCGACCTTCGTCCCGTTCGTAGCCGCCTTCGGTGTGCTGGGACTGTGCATGTCGATCCTGATCATCGGGATCGTGGTCAGCGGCGCGGTCACCGCGGCCACGCGCCGGATCGGCATCCTGAAGGCGCTGGGCTTCACCCCGGCGCAGGTGGCGCGCGCCTACGTCGGCCAGGCGCTGATCCCGGCCTCGATCGGCACCGCACTGGGCGTCGTGTCGGGAAACCTGCTGGCGATCCCGGTCATGGCCGATGCGGGCGATGCGTTCGGCGACGGGACGCCGACTCTGGCTCCGTGGCTCGACCTCGCGGTCCCCGCGCTCGCGCTCGGCGCGGTGGTGGCCACGGCCCTGCCGTCGGCGCTGCGCGCCGGCAGGCTGCGCACCGTGGAGGCGATCGCCGTGGGCCGCACACCGCGGGCCGGACGCGGCCGCACCGTCAACCGCCTGCTCGGGCGCCTGCCGCTGCCCCGGGCGCTGAGCCTCGGTCTGGCCGGCCCGTTCAAGCGGCCGTCGCGATCGGCGACGGTGGTCGCGGCCGTGGTCCTCGGGACGGTCGGGGTCACCTTCGGCGTCGGCCTGGCCGTTTCGCTGAGCGCGATCCAGGATGATCTCAACCGCAGGTCGCCCGGCGCGGCCGTGGTCCAGCTCTTCGGCCCACCGGCGCCGCCCGCCGTCGGGATGGGCGTGACCGGGCAGCCGACCCGGCAGGCCGACCCCACCGAGATCGCCGCCCTGATCAAGGCCCAGCCGGGTACCCGGCGGTTCTTCAGCACCGGCCAGACCCGTGTCGGCGTGGCCGGGCTGGCCGGGGAGACCGAGGTGATCGCCTACCAGGGCGACTCCTCCTGGGCCTCGTACCGGATGCTCAGCGGGACCTGGTTCCGCGGGCCGGGGGAGGCGGTCGCCCCGACCGGCTTCCTGCGCAGCACCGGCACGCGGGTCGGGGACACCATCACCCTGACCAACCAGGGCCGCAGCGTGACGGTGCGACTGGTCGGCGAGATCTTCTCGACGCACGAGGCCGTGCTGACGGACATCGCTTCACTGGACGGCCTCGACGAAGAAATCCTGCCGGTGTCCGTCCAGTTCGACATCGACCTCCGGCCGGGCGTGAGCCAGGCGAGCTACCTGGACTCCCTCGACCGGGCACTGCAGCCGTACGACATCACCGCTCAGCCCAACACCGGCCACGTGGGCTCCAATTTCCTCGCCATGGAAAGCCTGGTGGCCCTGCTCACCCTGATGCTGGTGGCCGTGGCCGGGCTCGGGGTGCTGAACACGGTCGTTCTCGACACCCGTGAACGCGTCCACGACTTCGGGGTGTTCAAGGCACTGGGGATGTCGCCGCGGCAAACCGTCGCCATGGTCGTCACGTCGGTGGCCGGCATCGGCCTGGTTTCCGGCGTGATCGGGGCTCCGATCGGCATCCTGCTGCACGGTGCGGTGGTGTCGGCCATGGGCTCCGCCGCGGGCAGCGGCATCCCGGCGGCGGACATCGCCATCTACTCCCTGCCGCTGGTCGTCGCACTGGTCCTCGGCGGACTGATCATCGCGACGGCGGGTGCGCTTCTCCCGGCAGGCTGGGCGGCCCGAAAGCCCCCGGCGGTGGCCCTGCGCAGCGAGTAGGCGCACTCGCCCGGCCGAGCGGCGCACCCCCGCGGCCCGCGATGCCCGTCGCGCCGGGGGTGCGGTGCCGGCCTGGCAACATCGAGGTGTGGGGGCCGGGGAGATTGAGCCGGGTATCGCCGTTTGCGAGGGCTACGCGGTCTATCGGGGGCCATCGACCGGCACCGCCTTGGGACCGTGGAAACGCGTAAGGGCGAAGCGCCGGTCGCCGGGGTGCACGTTTCATCGGCCATGGGCCCAGTCTCGACCGCCCGCCCCGGTGTGGTGTCGAAAAAATCGCTCGCCGGACCACCCGTGCCCTGCGATCATCAAAAACCCTGTCGAGGTGGGAAGAGCGCTACCGCGGCAGAAGCTGAGTTGCACTGCCCATCCCGCCGGATTTCCACCCGGCGCGTCGGCAGGGAAACACCATTACCCGGACAATCGCGAGGCGGATGCTGATGAGCCAATCTTTCGACGTCGGTGAGCGGACCTTGTGGAATCCGTCCAACGGCCCCGGCCGCTTGTTCGTGGACGTGGCCAAGGCGCTGGAGCCGCTGGCCGAACTGCCGTCGGGGATCGGGGTCGGCCGGTGGGGGCCGGGCGATCCCGACTGCCATGGGATCGATCTTGTTGCCTTCACGGCGTTCACCGACGCGTTGGTCCGGCGCTACCGGGAGTCGAACCACCTGATTCTGCGGTCGCTGCTGGAGGGGTTCGTCGCTACGGCGATCGTTCTGGTCGAGCGAGGTGGCGGCACGGTTCCCGCCCTGAGCGAGCAGCCGGGTACCCCCACTCGGGATGTTCAAATCGGGCCCGGCGGGCTCGCGGCGCAGGCCGGCCCGGACCGGCTGGCCGAACTGGCCGCCGAGCACTCGGCCGCGATGGCCTGGTGACCTGCCGGGCGCTACCTCACTCGCGTGACTCCGAGCAGCGTCTCCCCGTTCTTCCGGATGCCGGGGAACACGATCGCCACGTAGTCGCCGATGCGTACGCCCCGGGGTACAGCGTCCCCGGTCGCGTCGGAGAAGGCCTTCACCTGCTCGGGGTTCAACGCGGACACTTTGGTTACCTGGTCCTTCCCGGTGATGGTGTACAGCGCCGGACCGGACATTCCGGCCGCCATGAGCACCACCCCCGAGTCGTCGGCTCCCAGCAGCACCACCGAGCTGGCTCCGGCCACCTCGGCGTTCCACTTCTGCCAGGGGCTCGGCGGGCCGAACGCGACCACTCCGTCGTCGCCGCTGCTCCCTTTCCGAAGCAGGTAAAAGGAGTCCTTGCCCAGCACGAGATTCGACGGCAGGGTGCTGCCGCCGGCGGGGGGATCCAAGATGCCGGTGTCGGTGAACGTCAGATCCACCGGATTGCCGATTGCGGTCTCACGGCCGTTCTGGCTCGCCAGCACGGAAACGTGGTAATGCTGATCCCGATAACTTCTGCATGCTGCGAGCAGATAATTGTCGTTGCCGGTCAGCACGAATCGCGCGTCGTTGAGCGTCCAGTCGGGGGTGCTGTCGCGGCAACCGGTCAGCAGGTCGGAAACGAGCAGCGTCTGGGGGTTCCGGATGAGCATCACCTCGGGGTCGAGCGTGGGACTGATCCCAGTGCACAGGGCGAGCGCATAGATCCTGCCCTGGTACACCTGCGCCTGCCCGCCGAGCTTGCACGCCTTGCTGTCGCCAGGCTGCGGGCCGCCGCCGAAGTCGGTGGACCACTGCGGCCGTCCCGTCTTGGCGTCCACGGCGATCAGGTCCGTGGTCACCGGCTCATGGGTGTTCACCCCGGCGTAGGGCGCGACCACCACACCACCACCGATCGACAACGACTGGCTGCCGCCCTGCCGCGGCCATCGGGTGGCTCCCGCACCGACCAGACTGACCGGTTGTGCCCAGCCGAGTTTGCCCGTGGCCACCGACATGACCTGGAGATGGTCGCAGTGGTCGACGCTGTCCTTGCCGAAAACTCCGTAGGTGAACGCCCCGACCCCATCGGAGGTCGTGTTGCTCATCCCGCACAGCAACGGGGACCCGTCGGCTTCCGGCGGTTTCCACGTCCAGACCGCCGCACCGGTCGCGATGTCGTAGGCGGTCATCTCGTGGTCGGTGCCCAGCACCACCGTCGTCGGCGTGCTCCACATGCCGACGAATTCACCCGTCTTGTTCCCGTCCGTGGTCACCGCCCAAAGGAAGCCACCCTTCCCGTTCGGTACTGCCCTCGGCGGGAACCGCGGCTGTGCGGAGTTGTCCGGCCAGAACACCACGGCCGCGACGACGGCGAGCACCACGCACAGCACGGCTGGAATGCCATACCACATCGCGCGACGACGACCACGAGCCTTCGGTGGCCCGATCGGCTGGGGCGGGATCGGTTGGGGTGCAACAGGAGGAGCCCAGCTGGACCAGTCGGCCGGGCCGGTGCCGGGCTGCCCGGCTTGCCCGTAGCCGACGGGCGCCCACGCGGTCCGGGGTCCGCCAGGCTTAGGCGGCGTTCCGGCGAGCCCGGCGAGCTGCGCGTGCTGTGCGTCGATCATCTGGTGCACCGCGGGCGGCCACGGTCGAGCGGTGGGGGCCGGGGCGCCGACTGCCTCCAGGACCTGGGCCGGGCCGGGCCGGCCGGCGGGGTTCTTGGCCAGGCACGCTTCGACGATCGGGCGCAGTCGCGCGGGCAGCGCGCCGAGGTCGGGCTCACCCTGCACGATGTTGTACAACGTCCGCACCGTCGAGGAACCGGCGAATGGGCTGTTCCCCGTACACGCCGCCGCCAGTACGCAGCCCAACGAGAACACGTCGCTGGAGGGATCCGGTTCTCCGTCCTCGACCTGCTCGGGCGAGGCGAACCCGGCCGAGCCGGCCGGCCGGCCGGCCGGCTCCCCGTCCGTCCTCCGTTCCCGCGGCCGCGCCGAGCCCGAAATCGATCAGCCGCGGCCCGTCGGCGGTCAACAGCACCTTCGACGGGTTCAGGCGCCCGTGCACCACCCCCGGCCTGGTGAAGGTCGGCCAGCGCCGTGGCCAGCCCCGCGGCCAAACGCAGCACTGCCTCTTCGGGCAACGGACCCGTCGTGTCCAGGGTCTCCCGCAGCGAAGGGCCGGGCACGAACGCGGACGCCAGCCACGGTACCTCCGCGGCGGGGTCCGCGTCGGCGACCGCGGCGAGGTATGCCCCGGACACCTGGCGGGACGCGGCCACCTCACGGGCGAACCGTGCTCGGAAGTCTTCTTCGGCCGCGAGCCGGGGGTGGATCTGCTTGACCGCGACCAGCCGTCCGTCCAGCCCCGAGGCCAGCCAAACCCGACCCGTCCCGCCTTCGCCCAGCCCCGCCAGCACCCGGTACGGCCCCACCAGCCGCGGATCCGACGCCCCCAGTGGACTCACCATGAACCCAGCCCTCCACCACGATCACCGACCACACGTCCGGCCGCCATCCAACTACGTACCGATGAAACCCCGATGACACGCACACGGCGCCCCGCTGTCGCCGAACCGGCGTCAGGCCTTGTGGACCCTGATCCGGGCGCGGTGGGAGTCGAGGGTTTCGGTCGCCCAGCCGTCGGGCAGTTCGATGTTGTGGTCCGGGCCGACGATGGTGTTGTCGAGCGAAATGGCCGGTTGCGGTGCCGTGAAGCGCAGATCGACGTCGCTTCCGAACTCGGCCTGGTGAAGGTCCAATGAGGTTGCGAAAACAGCGTCGCGCAGGCTGAAATCACCGGTGCAGACCATTCCTTTGAAGGCCGTCTCGCCGTCGAAGCGGGCGCGGTCGAACCACGCGGAAAAGCCGAAATGGACCCCGCTGAACCAGGCGCGGGAGCGGAAGTGCGCTCCCTGGCAGCGAAACCGGCCGCTCAACCGGCCTTCCCCGGTGGTCGCCCTGGTGAACCAGACCGGGCCGGTGAACTCGGTCCCGCTGAGGTTCGAGCTGCTGTAGAGCCGTGCGTAGCGCAGGACCAGGGTGCCGACCTTGCGCCCGGTCAGTTCGAAGTACTCCAGCACGGCGCCGGTCAGGTCGAGGTCGTAGGCCGGAGCGGCGGCACCGGCCGGTGGCAGGAGATCCACGATGAGGCGCTGCGCGGTGAGCCGGACCTGGAGTTCGCGTTCGGCCACCGGATCGGGCTCGTCGGGCTCGTCGTCCTCGCCGTGGTAGCGGGGATGGTCGAACGGGCGGCGCAGGTAGGCGCAGAGCACGTCGAGCACGGTCTGCGTGTAGCCGGAGCTGGCGCGCGCGACCCCGGCGAGCGCGTGCAGCGCCCCGACCCGGACCTGATCGGCGTCGCTGCCCAGCAGTTCGACGGACTTGCCGAACCGTTCGTCGGTGACGCGTTCCCGGTCGCGTTCGGCGCGCAGCAGTTCCAGTTCGTACCGTTCGCGCTCGACCCGCTGCCGGTTCTCCTCGACCTGCCGTCGCCGGTCGTTGAGCCAGAGGGCATAGAGCGCGACCACCGCACCCGCGGCCAGGCCACCGGTGCGCAGCGCGTCGGCGCGGGTGGTCGCCGGATCGGTCAGCAGCCAGCCGCTGACGGCGACCAGCAGGACCGTCGCGAGAACGAAGGTGCCGAGTAGCGGCGACTTCCAGCGTGGGCGCTCCGTCATGATCACGGAGCCTAAGGCTTCGTCACAGCAGAAAGGGCGCCGGTCCGGCACCCGTGTGCCGAATGTAGCGCTAGTCCGACCGCCTGAACTTCGGCGACCGGTCAACGGAACCGGTCCGAAGATCGTTAACCTCTGACTCGCTGTCCATTGCCGGTCCAGGGAGGGCCCGTGACCATCGCCCACGAAGCGCCAGACATTCTTTCCCCGGAATTCGCGGAAAACCCCTATGCCGCGTACCGGATCATGCGGGAGCACGCACCGCTGCTCTGGCACGAACCGATGCAGAAATTCATCATCTCCCGCTACGACGACGTCGTGCGGGCGTGCAAGGACCCGGCCTTCACCACCGACAACTACGTGTGGCAGCTCGAACCCGCCCACGGCGGGCGGACCATCGTCCAGATGAGCGGGCGCGAGCACTCCGTCCGCCGGGCACTGGTGGCGCCGGCCTTCCGCGGCACCGAGTTGCAGCAGAAGTTCCTGCCGGTGATCGAGCGCAACGCCCGTGACCTGATCGACCGCTTCCGCGACGCGGGGCGCGCGGACCTGGTCTGGGACTTCGCGCGGCATTTCCCGATCAACGTCATCGTCGACATGCTGGGCCTGGACAAGAGCGACCACGTGCGGTTCCAGCGCTGGTACACCGCGGTCATCGAGTTCCTCGGCAACCTCAGCCAGGACCCCGAGGTCAACGAGGCCGGAGTGCGGGCGGGCGAGGAGATGGCCGCGTACATGATTCCGATCATCCAGCGGCGGCGCCGCGAACCCGGTGACGACCTGCTGTCCACGCTGTGCGCGGCCGAGGTCGAGGGCACGCAGATGAGCGATCAGGACATCAAGGCGTTCGTCAGCCTGCTGCTCGCGGCGGGCGGTGAGACCACGGACAAGGCGGTGGCGAGCCTGTTCAAGAACCTGCTGGCGCACCCGGACCAACTGGCCGCGGTGCGGGAGGACCGGACCCTCATCGACCGGGCCTTCGCGGAAACCCTCCGCTACAGCCCGCCGGTGCACATGGTCATGCGGGAGCTGGCCGAGGACGTCGAACTCAGTGGGGGCGTGGTGCCCGCGGGCAGCACGGTGATCTGCCTGCTCGCCGCGGCCAACCGGGATCCGGACCACTTCGCCGACCCGGATTCGTTCGACATCTTCCGCGACGACCTGCCCACCGGCACCGCGTTTTCCGCCGCGGCGGAGCACCTGTCGTTCTCGCTCGGCCGCCACTTCTGCGTGGGCGCGCTGCTCGCCAGGACCGAGGTCGAGGTGGGCACCAACCTGCTGCTGGACGCGATGCCCGACCTCGAACTCGACGAGGGCGCGAACCCGGTGGAACAGGGCGTCTTCACCCGGGGACCGGCGTCGCTGCCGGTCCGGTTCAGCGCGGCACGTACGTCGGGCTGAACCGGACCGGAAGGCTGGTCAGGCCGCGCATCCACACCGAGGGCTGCCAGACCAGTACTTCCGCCGGTACCGCCAGCCTCAGGTCCGGGAGCCGGTCGAGGAGCACTTCGACCGCCGTCTTGGCGATCACCTCGGCCAGCTCCGGGGCCGGCCACGGGCAGCCGTACTCACCGTGCCCGAAGGACATTTGGGCGTGGTTGCCGATGACACCGCCGTCGGGGTGCACGTGGGGATCGGCGTTCGCCGCGGCCAGCCCCAGCAGGAGCAGGTCACCGGTGCGGATCAGCCGCCCGCCCAGCTGGGTGTCCCGCGTGGCGAAACGCCCGATGTAGTTCTGCGTCGGGGTGTCCTGCCACAGCACCTCGTTGAGTGCCTGGCCGACGCTCGCCCGGCCGCCGGCGAGGTTGGCGGCGAACCGGTCGTCGGTCAGCATCAGCCGGATGGTGTTGCCGATCCAGTAGGCGGTCGGCTGGTGCGCGGCCGAGATGACCACCGCCAGATCCAGCACGATCTGCTCGTCGGTGAGGTTCGCCGGATGCGACAGCAGGTGGGACGGGACGTCCGGGCCCGGGTTCCGCCGCTTCTCCTCCAGCAGCCGCCCCATCGCGGCGGCGACCCGCTGGTGGGCGTTGGCGGAATCGGAATCGGCGTTGACCGCGAGCGTGATGTCCCGCACCAGGTCCGGCGTCTCGGACTCCGGCAGGCCGTACATGTCGGCCGCGGCCAGCAGGGGGATCGTCGAGGCGAACTGGGACATCAGGTCCGCGTGGCCGGTTCCCGCGAAGTCGTCGATCAGCCGGTCGGCGAAGTTCTCGCACTGCGCCCGCAGCGCGAACTGGTCGATCTCGTTCAGTGCGTCGCTGATCGCTCCGGCCCGCCGCCGGTGCTCGTTCTCCTCGGTGAACATCACCGAGTCGTTGTGGGCGACGAAACCGATTCCCGGCCAGTCGTCGGGGACCATGTGCCAGGCGTTCCAGCGGCGGGTGTCCCTGGCGAACAGTTGCGAGTCCGTGGTGACCTGGTGGACCTCCCGGTACCCGCAGACGAACCACGCGGGGACGTCGCCCTCGAGCAGGACCGGCGCGACCGGCCCGTACTGGTCCCTGATCTCGGCGTAAAGCGCCTTGGGGTCCTTCTGATATCGCGGTCCGTAAAGCCGCACCGGGTCCTGGTGCGAGTGCGCTGCATCCGTCATGAGGCGTTCTCCCGAGCGGCGGACAGGTCGTAAAGGTGGTTGACGAGTGCGATCAGGACTTGCTTGGCTGATTCCCGGTCCCTGGCGTCGCAGTCGATGAGCGGGATGTCGGGGGACAGGTCCAGCGCGTCGCGAAGTTCGTCGCGGCTGTGGTCGGGGCCCGGGAACTTGTTGCGCGCCACCACGAACGGTGTCCCGTGGTGTTCCAGGCGGTCGATCGCGTACCAGGAGTCGGCCACGCGGCGGGTGTCCACCAGCACCACGGCCCCCAGCGCACCGGCGAACAGCTGGTCCCACAGGAACCAGAACCGTTCCTGGCCGGGCGCGCCGAACAGGTACAGCACGAGTTCGGGGGTCAGGGTGATGCGCCCGAAGTCGAACGCGACCGTGGTGGTGGACTTGCCGGGCGCGCCGGCGTTGCTGTCGATACCGATGCCGGCCTGCGTCATCGTCTCTTCGGTGGACAGCGGCCGGATCTCGCTGACCGAGGAGACCAGCGTGGTCTTGCCGACCCCGAACCCGCCGACGACCACGATCTTCACCGCGTCGGCCGCGGTGCGGGGCAGCGGGGTGCGCGGCCGCTCAGATGTTTTGGAGTCCAACCAGCACCTTCTTCAGGAATGCCACATCGGGCAGTTGTAACTGGGCACGGCCGGTCGAGGGGTGCCGCACGGTCACCAGGTCATCGCGGAGCAGGTCCGACACCAGGATCCGCACGACGCTCACCGGCAGCCGCAGTTCGGCGGAGATCTCCACGACCGAGGTCGGGGCGCTGCAGAGGCGCAGGATCTTGACGTATTCGGACTGCATCCCCGGTGTGGCCTCGGCCTTGGCCACCACCAGTGTCACCAGATCCAGTTGCCGGTCGTCGACCCGGCTGCGTCCCCGGGTGATCGTGTAGAGCCGGTCCGGGTCTTCGTCGTCGAGCAGGTGAGGAGCCATGTCAGCCTTGATCGCGAGGGGCGGCGACGAGGAACTCGCCGATCTGCTCGACCAGCTCGTCCATCCGGTGCCCGATCAGACCGACATCGGAGTCGTCGGTGGCCAGCACCGCGAGGTGCGCCCCGTCTCCGGCCTCGACGATGAAGAGCAGGCCACCGTGGAATTCGGTCATGGACTGGCGGACCCCGCCGGTGCCGTCGCCGAACTCGACGGACGCGCTGTGGGAAAGCGCCTGCACGCCCGCGGCGATCGCGGCGAGCTGGTCGGCCCTGTCCACGGTCAGCCCACCGGTGTGGCAGAGCTTCAGGCCGTCACGCGACAACACCAGTGCGTGCTGGGCCCCCGGGGTGTCCTGCACCAGGTTCTCCAGCAACCATTCGAGACTCGGGTTGGTGGTGCTCATCAGGATTCGTCTCCTGTGTTGGTGTCCGGTGTGGTGGGCTTGGGCCGGTTCGCGTGCCGGAAGGCGCCGAACCGGGCTCCGGCGTCGGTGCGCGGCTTCGCCGGTGCGGGCTTGGGGCTGCCGGGCGACTTGGCGGAGGCGAGCGTCTGCCCGCGCCGCCGTTTCGGCAGTCGCTGCTCCTCCTCGTCGACGGCGGTCGCGGTTTCGGCCTGCGCGGCACCGAAGGCAGTGGCGGTTGCGGCGGGGGTGGTGGCGACCGGCACGGTGGTCTGCCTGGCCACCGCCGGCACCGATTCCCCCCGGTCCTGCGCCAGCAACTGGCTGGGCACCCGGACCACCACACCGGTTCCGCCGCGCGACGACGGCCGGAAGAAGACCTCCAGCCGGTGCTTGCGGGCCAGTGAGCCGACGACGGCCAGCCCGAGCCGGGTGCCGGACAGCTTCGCCAGGTCCAGCGGTTCCGAGGAGGACACCGCGTCCTTGGCCCGTTCCAGTGCCTGCGGTTTCATGCCGAGACCGGCGTCCTCGATCGTCACCACCAGGCCGTTGTGCAGTTCCTCGACGTAGACGTGCACCTCTTCCGACGGTGCGGAGAACTTGGTGGCGTTGTCCATGAGTTCGGCGAGGGTGTGCATGATGTCTTCGGCGGCGTACCCGGCGATCGCCGCGCCGCTGGCCGAATGGACCCGCACCCGCTGGTAAGCGCCGATCCGGCCCATGGCCCCGCGGAGGATGCTCTCCATCACGATCGGTTTCGTCCAGCGCCGGCCTGAGCGGGCACCGGCGAGCACGGCGATACTGTCGGCCAGCCGGCCGACCTGTGCGGTGCTGTGGTCGAGGGCGAGCAGGTCGCCGAGAACCTCCTCGGAGTGCCGTTCCTCCATCTCCCGCAGGTCGGCGAGCATGCTGGTGGCCATGGCCTGGACCCGCCCGGCGGCGTTCGCGCAGGCCACCATCGCCGCGGCCCGCTGGCGCTCACCGAGACCGATCTCGACCACCAGCGTGCGCAGGATGCCGCGGTGGATTTCCCTGGTGGGCTGGGGGAGTGCGGCGAGCACCGCGTTCGCCGGGGTGCCCTGGCGGAGCTTCGACACCGCCAAGGGCAGGGTTTCGTCGACTAGCTGGGTGAGTTCCGCTTCCATCGCGGAGACGCTGTCGACCATGCTGCGGGTCCGCCGCGCCTGGTAGACGGCGAGGGCAGCGCCCACGCACAGCGCTACGGCGAGCACCGCGGCGACGGCGGGCATGACGGCGGGCGTCCCGAAGACGGCCCAGGACCACAAACCGCCGGCCACGACGAACACGCCCAGGGAGGCGAGTAGCGCCTGGCTCAGCGGGGAGCGTTGCGCCCAGGGGCGAACGTCTTCTCGTGCTGACATTGATCAAGTCCTCAGGTCGGGGTGACGCACGAAGATACTCGATCATCGGGGGGCCACGTCAACCAGAGGGATTAATCCTTGCCCGATCGTTTCCGCTGCTCAGGACGACTGTCCAGTAGGGTGCATGTGGACTCTTCACGGACCGGGCGGCGATCAGGGAGCACACTCGCGAGGTGGCCGCCGAGCGGCCGGGACTGCTGCCCTCGCCGCCCGGCGGCACCCCGGCGGCAAACCGGGTGGAACTACTCAGGCGGCCAAAACGCGGAATCGATAGCGTGCCCGGTATGGTCCTTTTACCCAGGGGTGTGGCCGTCGTTTGTGCGGCCTTGCTGCTGACCTCTTGCAGTGCGGTCGCCGCCGGCTACGCGGAGACCGACCGGCAGTCCGTGACCTTGGCCGATGCGATCAGTTATCCGCGGCAGGCCGACGCCGCCGGGTTCGCCCGCGCTGCGCTGGCGACCCCACTGGGCAGGTCCGGCGACTTCAGTGTGCTGGAGGCCAAGGACCTGGACCACAAGGATTCGCGGGCGATGGCGCGCCTGGTCTGGCGGATCCATCACGCCGCATCCGAAGGCGGCTGGACCAGGGTCGAGGCGTTCGACGCCTGCTACAGCGTCGAATTCACGGACGACGAGGTCTCTTACGGGCCGGTTCGGATCACCTGCCCGGACAACGCCGTCGCGATCACGCCACCGCCTTTGCCGAGGCGGGGCATTCCGCCGGAATTCGACCCAGCCCTGAATGCCACCCTCACCAAACTGCCCGGGACGCCCACCGAGGCGGATGTGCGGGCCGCACTGGCCACGGGCCTGCCGACTCCGCCGGTCGACCCGGGAACCCACCTTGCCGGCATTTCGCCGGAGATCTTCGTGCAGGTCAGGGGTTCTGACGTCGGCGTGGCGCTGTTCGCCCGTATCGGCGTCGAGGACAAGGAATGCATGATGGGACGCCGTGCCGGCGGGGTCGTCACAGTGTGGTCGCTCAACTGGCGTGATCTGGGGCCGAGGGAGAAACCCTGCAGTCCCCAGGCCGCACTGGCCGGTCCATAGCGTGCCCTTCAACCGCGAACCACGGATGGGCGTGGCGTACCTGGCACGTTCTTCGGTTGTGTGTCAAGGATGGCGTGCCCGGGCCAGCAGTTCCGGAACGGTGCCGTCATGGGTGGGTATCAGGTCCAGCAACGCCGTCCAGAAACCGGACGGGGCCGATCGGGCGGTTTCGCACACCGGTGCGATGTAGTGGTCGAGCCAGGGATCGGCCGGGTTTCGTTCGGGGAAAGTAGTGATGCGCACGTAGTTGATCAGATCGCGGGCAGGGCGGACCGTGGCGGTCAGCTCGGCGTCGGTCAGGCTTCTCATGGCGCGGATCCGGGAGATCAGTTGGCCTGCGGGCCGGTGGGCCAGCACGGCCAGCACGGCCAGCACGGCCAGCACGGCCAGCGCGGCCAGCACGGCCAGCACGGCCAGCGCGGTTGCCCGGTTCCGCGGTGCGAAGGTCGAAAGCGGTTCCTCGGACAGCGCGCCGACCAGCGTGGCCGGGAAGTCGGCATGGCCCGCCAGCGCACACTGAACGGCCTCCGGCAGCGGCTCGGTGTGGTGCGCCTCGACCAGTCCGGTCCAGGGGAGGGTGGTCTGCGTGGCGAGCACGGCTTCGGCCTGGACCGGGGTGGTGCATCGGCGCAGTTCGGCGACCAGGCCGACGACCGGGCCACGGTGCGGGTAGCCAGCGCGGTCGCACGCAGGTCGGCGGGCAGCAGTTCGACGGTCCACCAGACCAGCCACCGCGCCCACGCCCCTGGGGAGTCCTCGGCCACAGCCGGCCACTATTCCAGCCGCCTGCCGAGCGCGGTGACCAGCTTCCGCTCCACCCCTGACATCGGCGTGGCGGGGTGATCCGGTTCAGAACTGCCGTGTCATCGGAATCTCATTTCGCTGCGATACTGTTCGGCCGTGTCCCAGGAACAGGTTGAGCGGGTGATCGGTGGGCGTTACCGCCTCATCGAACGGTTGGGGTCGGGTGGGTTCGGCCGGGTGTGGCTGGCGCGAGACGAGACCCTCGGGGTCGAGGTGGCGATCAAGGAGGTGTCGCTGCCGCCGTCCATGTCGGAGGAGGAACAGGCCGGGCGTCTGGCCCGGGCCGTGCGGGAAGCGGGCAACGCCGCCCGGCTCCGCGACCACCCGGGCATCGTGGCCGTCCACGACGTCGTGGTCGAGGACGGGATTCCCTGGATGGTCATGCAACTGGTGCGGGGGCAGTCGCTGGCGGAATACGTCGAGGCGCACGGGCCGTTGCCCGCCGAGCAGGCGGCCGTTCTGGCCCGGAGCCTGCTGCAGGCGCTGGCTGCCGTCCACGAGGCCGGGATGGTGCACCGGGACATCAAGCCGGCCAACGTGCTGCTGGCCGAAGACGGGCGTTTCCTGCTCACCGACTTCGGGATCGCCAAGCACCACGCCGACACCGCACTGACCGCCACCGACAGCGTGATCGGCTCCGTCGAGTATCTCGCTCCCGAGCGGGCACAGGGGCAGGACGGCCTGCCCGCGAGCGACCTCTTCTCGCTGGGCGTCACGCTGTACCAGGTCGTGGAGGGGGTGTCGCCGTTCCGTCGCGAGACCACCGCGGAATCGCTGAGTGCGGTGCTGTTCGGCGAAGCCGCACCCCCGCAGCGCGCGGGCCGGCTCGCGCTGCTGATCATGGGGCTGCTCGCGAAGGATCCCGAGAAGCGCATGACGACCGGCCAGGCGCTGACCCTGCTCGACCTGCCGGAGCCTGCCACCGGGCAGACCGTCGCGATGACCGCGGTCCAGCACAACCTCGCGCCGCAGGGTTTCGTGCCCGGCATGGGGGTGGGGCCGTTCGGTCCTCGTCCCTGGCAGCCGAGCAGCGGCACGGCGGTATCCGCGGGTGTCCTCGGCCTGTGCTGTGCCTGTCTGGCGCTGTTTGGCGTTTACCCGGATTTCGCCATCCTGCTCACCGGGCACGCCAACTACCCGCTGCTGCTGGTTCTGCACCTCATGCCCTGCCTGGCGGAGGCGGTGCTGCTCGGAATCGGTGCTGCATTGCTGCTGGCGGGCAGGTCGGCGGGGCGAGTGCTCCTGTCGGTCGGCGGTGGGCTGGTGATCGCGCAGGTGCTCATCACCGTCGTCACCATCCTCCAGATGTTCAACGGTTACCATATTTGGCGTATGGAAGGCGCTTTCGCCTACCTCGTGGTCGGGCCCCTCTCGGCGGTCCTGGCGATCGCCGTCCTCATTCTTGCGCTGGTACCGTCCACTGCTCAATGGTGCACCCGGCAGAGCCAGTTGAAGGGCCTTCTGCTCTCCTGAACCCGGTGGGCCGTGCCGGCCTGGCCCGCAACGACGGGCCAGGCCGGCACTCCGACGGTGACACCTAATACCTGGTGATTTTCCCGTCGTGGATCATCTGCAGTTTCCTGGTTCCGCCGAGGTCGACGTAGGGGCACCCTGGCAAGCCCTCCCGCAGCGTGGCTCCGGAATCGTCCGGCGCGATCCACAACAGTTTTCCCGAATCGAGCCACGGCCCGAGATCGAAATCGTAGTCACCGGTGTGCTGCTGACGTCCGGCCCATCCCTTCCAGCATCCGTTGTCGTAGTACACCTCGTATCGCCTTGTGCCCCAAAGGTTTTCCAGATCCACCCCGAGATGGCGCCGCGTGCCGAAATAGGTGACGGCCCAGCCGGTGTGCGGGCCGATCGGCAGTTGCGCGACGACTGCTCGCACTTGCGGGTGTGCCAGGAGGCGCGGAACGACATAGGGGGCATCGGGACCCGGCATGCAGAAGAAGGGCGCCGATGCCACCGGTTCGGCGAGCCGGACCGCACCGCCCATGGCCAGCCAGGTCGGCAGGACCCGCCCCCGGAGCCGGCGGGCCGGATTGTCGTAATCCCAATACCAGCCGTCCAGATCGACGGAGTCGATCGGCCACGGCACCGCGGATCCGGTGAACGGGCAGCGCGCCACCACCGACTCGGGCAGCAGTTCCTCGTACCGATCGTGCAGATCGAATACCCGGTAGATGGCGGCTTTTCCCCCGGCGGTGAAACCCACCTCCGCGTAGTGGGCTTTCAACCGGTTCCCCTCGGCGAGCAGAGCGCGCCGCTCCGTCGCAAAAACGTGCTCTCGATCCGCCATCGATCCGCTTTCTCCCCGGGTACGCCACGGCTCCAGCCCGGCGAACCGTAGCACCCGCAGCGGCACGTTGCCCTCGTTGACTTTGGTGTGCTCCACGTGCTTGAGGTGAGTCGGTGCGGCTCGCTGCCGCGAAGGGCCAACGGCTGCGGCGCCCGGCGGATGCGCTGGACGCCGCAACCACGCACGTCAGGCTGTCGTGATGGTCGCCCGGCCGAGGTGCCGGGCGAAGAACCGGGCCGCGCTGTCGGCCTCGAACCTGGGCAGTTCCTTGTGCTTGCCCGAGTTCACGTGCAACGACTTCTCCTTCGAGGCGAAGGCGTCGAACAGCGCGAGACCCTCCTCACGTGAGATGTGCTCGTCGTCCCACTGGAGGTCGAACTCGATCGGTATGGTGATCTGCTTCGCCTTTTCGGCCAGGACGTCGGGCCAGTGCTGGCCGAAGACGGCGGCGGTGATCCTCGGCTCGGTCGCCACGAACGGCACGCCGACCGCGGTGCCCATGTTGATGCCCCAGAACCCGACCGGCCCGTCGGTGCCGATCGCCGGAAGTCCCTGGAGAGCGTCCAGAGTCGCCCGGTACTCGGGCACGGCGAGGTTCGCCAGGTGGTCGTTGTAGCGCACGACGATCGGGCCTTCCGGCTCGCCCGCCGCCCTCGCCCGGAACAGCTCGGCGATTTCCGCCTCGTCGTGCGCCGTGCGGGGCCGGTCGCCGTGACCGGGCGCGTCGACGACGGCGACGTGGAAGCCGCACCCGGTCACGAGGAGCCGCGCGCGGCCGGACATCGCCGGATGCTTCTTGTGGTTGCCGCCGCCGTGGGCCATCAGGACCAGGGGCGCCCGGCCGGCCGCGGGGGAGTCCGGCGACCACAGCACGCCAGGGATGTCGCCCACGGTGAAGTCGCGTTCGAGCATGCCGTCCGACGACGACTCGGCGGTGAACTGAAGAGAATACATGGTGTTGCCTTTCGGGAGTGTCCTTCATCGAGGCGCTCCCGGCGACACCTACGTCAATCGCCCGCCGTGAGGGGAAGGAGGAGCACCCACCTCGATACAGCCTTCATGGGTCCCACCTCCTCGGGCGTTTTCACGGTCGGCTGAAAGGTACCAGTCCGATGATCATCCTTCAATCCCGGGACCTGTGATCAGGCCCCGCGCAGGGCGGGAAGGATCGCCTCGCCGATGCGACAGGACTCTTCCAGTAGCGGGTTTCCGGAGAGGATGAACGTGCCCACGCCCAGATCCCGGAACTCCGCGAGGCGTTCGAGCGCCTGTTCGGTGCTCCCGACGATCGCGGTGCCGGGGCCGGGGCGGAACAGGCTCATCCCCGGCGGTCCACAGTGGACGCGCTGACCGACGCCAGGCTGCCCTGGTTCCTCGCCTGCGCCTGCGCCGACGCGCTCGAAGTCCTGCTGCTGCCAACCGATCAGCGGCGCATCCGCGGTACGGGCTGACCGGGGCCGTCGCGGTGGGGAGCGCCAGTGTCCGAACGATCGCTTTGACCCGCCGAGCGGTGCGCCACGCGGACGCGCATAGGACGGAGCGCCAATACAGCGGCTCCACCCGGCCGGGTAGGTTGGAAAGCCCCGGTCGGAGTGCCTGCTTCATACCTTGGTGGGCTCAAAGGGGTGTCGGGCTGCGGCTAGTCGGGTTTCTGGCGAGTATCGGTGCTGCAACGGTCCATACCACCATCTCACCGCCGCGCGGATCTCAAGGGTGTGGGCCTGTCCCGGTCGTGCCGCCCTGCCGGTCGTGTGATGGAGGAGTACCCATGCGTCCTGCCCGTTTGGCGATCTTGTTTCGCCTGATGGCCGTGCTCATCTCGGCGGTGCTGCCGGCGTTCGGCGTGAGCGGGCCCGCCACGGCCGCCCAGCCTTCTGGGCGATCGCCTGCCCAAGGCGGTTCGCGCCACGCAGCGTTGCAGGCCGCGTTGGGTTGGGCCGTCACGTCACTGGGTTCTCCCGGCGCACTGGCGGGAGTCTTGGAGGACGGGCGGTCGACCGCCCTGTCGGCCGGGGTCGCGGACGTGGCGACCGGCCGCCGCACCGACCCGGACATGCATTTCCGGATCGGCAGTATCACCAAGATGTTCGTCGCGACCGTCGTGTTGCAGTTGGTGGGGGAGCGTCGTCTGCAGTTGAGTGACACGGTCGAGCAATGGCTGCCCAAGGTCGTGAACGGGAACGGAAACCAGGGCTCCCGGATCACCGTGGAGATGCTGCTCAACCACACCAGCGGCCTGTACAACTACACCGATGAAAAATTCATGAAGCAGGTCTTGGATCATCCGCACCGGACCTACAAGCCGATCGAACTGGTCGGCTACGCGCTCGCGCACCCGCCGTATTTTCCGCCCGGGACGTCGTATGCCTACTCCAATACGAACTACATTCTGCTGGGCATGATCATCGAAAGGGTGACCCGCCGCGCCTATGCCGCCGAGATCAGGGACCGGATCCTGCAACCGCTGGGACTGCGCGACACGTTCGTGCCGGAGGTGTCGGACGTTCTTCCTCCTCCGTTCATGCACGGCTACTCCATGACTCCGCAAGGTAAGACCGACGTCACCGAATTCAATCCGTCCTGGGCGGGGTCGGCCGCGGGCATGATTTCGACTGTCGGCGACCTGGACCGCTTCGAGGCGGCACTGCTCGGCGGAACTCTGCTGCAATCCGGACTTCTGAACACGATGCTCACACCCACTCCGCTGCTGGATATCAAGACCGGAGTCGGGAGATACCGCTACGGGTTGGGCATCGCCATCACGACCTTGTCGTGTGGTGTCGAGGTGTATGGGCACATCGGCGAGGTCCCCGGCTCGATCAGCAACCTCTACGGCACCCGTGGCGGCAGCCACGTGCTGGCCAGCAACCTCAACGGCGGATGGCTGCTGGACGCGCCGTTCGCCGAAGTGACGAACAACATCGAGTTCTGCCCGGACACAACGCTCACCGGAACCCATAGCGGCCGGCTCACCGTCACCCGCCCCACGGTGCTGGCGCCCGGTGCGCAGGTCGGCGGCCCCATCGTCATCACCGGCCAGAACGGGCTGCTCGCCGCGGGAGCCACGATTGCGGGTCCGATCCGCGCCAGCGGCGGCAGGGGTATGGAGTTGTGCGACACCACTGTCGCCGGCGCCACCACCGTGTCGGGCATGAACGGACCGATCACCGTCGACGGGCCCGTGTCCGCATGCCCGCCCTCCGTTCTGCAGGGCCCGGTCGTGCTCAGCGGAAACACCGGCTGGATCGGCATCAACGGGGCCAGGATCGACGGTTCGCTCCGCGTCACTGGCAACACCACGATCCAGAAAACGACCTCGGCGCCAAGTGAAACCGCTATCCAGGCCAACTCGATCAACGGCAGCCTGGTCTGTGCGGGCAACACGCCGCCGCCAAGCAACAACGGCCAACCCAACACCGTCCGGGGAGCACACGTTGGACAATGCGCCGCTCTGTAGCGCTTTCAGGCGCTCAGTCGGAAGAGGTGAGTGAGCGAGACCGCGTGCGCAGGTAGTCGCGTTCCCGCTGGTTCTTGGTGAGCCCCGCGGCGGCCTCGAAGGACTGCCTGGCCTCGGCCGCGCGTCCGAGCCGGGCGAGCAGGTCACCGCGGATGGCGTGGAACAGGTGGTAGCGGTCGAGATGGAGCCCGTCCACGAGGCGCAGTGCCGCGCCAGGGCCGTCGACCTCGGCCACCGCCACCGCCCGGTTGAGTGCGACGACCGGGCTCGGGTCGAGTTGTGTCAACTGGTCGTAGAGCGCGAGGACCTGGTGCCAGTCGGTGACCGGGTCGGTGTGCACGGCATTGATAGCGGCGAGGAGCTGGTAGCGGCCCGGGTGGTTGCGGCGCAGGCAGGCGCGCACGAGGGCGCGGCCTTCCGCGACGAGGCAGGTGTCCCATCGCGAGCGGTCCTGGTCGGCGAGCCGGACGAACGCACCGTTGGCGTCGGTCCGCGCAGCCCGCCGTGCTTCGGTGAGCAGCATCAGGGCGAGTAGTCCCGTTGCCTCCGGCTCGTCGGGCATCAGCTCGACGAGCACCCGCGCGAGTCGAACGGACTCGGCACACAGGTCGGCGCGCACCAGTTCGGCCCCTGCGGTCGCGGTGTGGCCCTCGTTGAAGATCAGGTAGAGCACCGCGAGCACCGCGTCGAGACGTTCGGGCAGGTCGGCCTGGTGCGGGAGCCGGTAGGGGATACGGGCGTGGCGGATCTTCGCCTTCGCCCGGACGATCCGCTGCGCCATGGTGGCCTCGGGGACGAGGAAGGCGCGGGCGATTTCGGGTGTGGTCAGCCCGCCGAGCAGGCGCAGCGTGAGCGCCACCTGCGTGGGACGGGCGAGCGCCGGGTGGCAGCAGGTGAACAGCAGCCGCAGCCGGTCGTCGGGCACGGCGCCCTCCTGGACGGGCTCGGCCGGGGCGTGCAGGACCGCCGCCTCGGCGTGCTTGTGCGCGCGGGCCGACTCGCGGCGCAGCTGATCGATGGCGCGGTTGCGGGCGGTGGTGATGATCCAGCCTGCGGGGCTGGGTGGCGCGCCTTCGTCCGGCCAGCGTTGCAGTGCGGTCGTGAACGCGTCGGCGACCGCCTCCTCGGCCAGACCGATGTCGCCCAGCAGGCGGACAAGGACGGCGACGGCCCTGCCGTACTCGGCGCGAAAAACCGCCGCGATCCCCTCCGGCGTCATCCCGTCAGTACGGCGCTATGTCCTGAAACGGGCGCAGCTCGATCGGCAGCGTCGTCGCTGCCGCGGCCTTGCGCCCCCAGGCGAGCGCCGCGTCCAGGTCCGGCGCATCGACGACGTAGAGGCCGCCGATGTGCTCCTTGCCCTCGAGGTAGGGGCCATCGGTGATCATGCCCTCGGGCCGGACGACCGTCGCGGTGTCCGGGGGATGCAGCGCGCCGGTGAACACCCACGAGCCGCTCTCACGCAGTTCCTCGTTGAGCCGGTGCAGGTCGGCCGCGATGCGAGCCAGGGTTTCGGCGTCGGGCCTGCCGCCGTCGGGCTGGTAGATGGAAAGCAGGTACTTCGGCACGGTCCGCTCCTTCACCGGCGGGTGTAGCGGGCGATGATGACGCCCATGGTGGTCGTCACGCTACGGGCGAGCTCGAACCGGGTCCACGGGGCGGGGCCTTCGAACAGCAGCGAACCGCTGCCCAGGGTCAGCGGGTGGATCAGCAGTGTGTACCGGTCGACGAGACCGGCGGCGTGCAGGGCGCGGACCAGCGACGCGCTGCCGATGACGGACAGATCCCCGTCCGACCGGGCCTTCAGCTCGCCCACCGTCGCGACCGCGTCGCCGCGCAGCAGCACCGAGTTCTGCCAGGCGTCCACGTCTTTCAGAGCCCGCGAGACGACGTACTTGGTGGCCGCGTTCAGGTGTGCGCTGAACGGGTTGTCCGCGGTCGCCCGTCCCCAGCTGGTGAGGAAGTCCTGCCAGGTGCGGCGGCCGAGCAGCATGGCGCCCGGCGCACTCATACCCGCTCCCATCTCCCGGGCCATCACCTCGTCCCAATAACCCTGCCCCCAGCCGCCGTGCGGGAAACCACCGCGGGTGTCCTCATCCACCCGTCCCGGACCCTGCACCACACCATCGAGCGTGACGCTCATCGTCACCGTGATCGAACCCATCGAGTGCTCCCTGGGGTTTCGCGGGCCGCCCGCCGCGAGCCCGTCACCCCTACACGAACGACGACCCGCGGAATCGACACCGCCGCCGAGCCGAAGACATCGCGGGCGGCTCAAGGACCGGGGTCCTACGCACGCACCGTCCGGAGTGCCGTTTCGACACGGGTGGCGAGGTCCAGTACGGCGGCGGAGCGGAGCGTCCAGCCGAGGGTGGTGGCGCGGTGCAGGGTGCGCACGAGCAGGACCGGGCCCTGGGGAAGCGGCTCGATCGCCAGCAGCCGCTCCACTGCCCAGGTTCGGTCGTAGGTGACGCCTGGGGTGCTGATGCTTTGCTTCCGTTGCCCGGCCGTGGTGGCGGCCAGCGCGTTGGCGCTTTTCACCAGTTCCGCGTCCGCGTTCAGGCGGTCCGCGACCACGGAGTCCCCTTCGAAGGGAGTGGGACCGGAGCCGCTGGGCGTACCCAAGGCGACCCGGACCGGGGCCGGCAGACTCAAGGGCACCGCATAGAGCAAGGTGCCCAGCCCGAGGGCGCGACGGATCGCCGTGCGCCCGTTCATGATCGCGGCGCGGAGTTCGAAGGGCCGCGGCGTTTGGGCGTCGATGTAGACGAAGCAGTGCGTCGGCGCCGGCATGCCGCTGAACCGCTCGCGCGGCGGCAGCAGGCTCCCGGCCGGAACGCCGGTGCTGGCGGCCGAAAGGGTCATGGCCGCGGGTGCGGAGGCGAGGCCGAGCTCGTTCCCGAGGGTCCGGGCGATGTCGGCGCTCACCTCCTCCTCGTCGGCGTGTCGGCCGGTCCACAGAGCGGCAGGCATCTTGGTCTCGCCTTCTTGGTCGGTCCGTCTCGCTTTCTCAGGCGTGCCCTGCGGTCTTCTGCAGGTCGTCGAGTCGCGTCAGCGCGGCCTGGAGTTCGGTCTGGAAGCGCCCCGGTCGCAGGTGCGCGAGCTGGCGCCAGCTGTCGGCCGCCGCCCGGGCCTGGGCGAGTGCCTCCGGCCGCTGTCCCCGGGCCTCCAGCGAGTCCCGCTCGGAGTCGAACCGTTGTGCCTGACGCAGCAACGTCTGCGAGCGGTCTTCGACCGGCGCCGGCGCCGCCGCCTCCGCCCGGGCGACCTTCCGTTTCCGGACCGTGATGCTGAGCCAGCTCACGAAAGCGACCAGCGCGCCGACGATGATCGGCCTGAGCACCATGTGCAAGAGGTCCATGAATTTCCCCATCCACTCGTGGTGGCGTGGCGCCACCGGAGGCTGTCCTCGCAGACGTTATTCACGGCGGATGAGTTTTTGATGACACGCTTGCCGGTGCCGCGGCGCCGCGCCGATCGGGGGATGCCGTCACATGCCGGGCTCGTGGGATCGGGGTTGCACGTGCGGGCTGGTGGCCGTCCAGCCGGCGAGGAGTTCGAGGGCTCGACGTGACGGTGATCCGGCTTCGGTGGTGTAGACGTAGAGGGTGGTGTCGGGGTCGCCGGGCAGGGTGAGGGTTTCGTATTCGACGGTGAGATCGCCGACCAGGGGGTGGCGCAGCCGTTTCGAACCGTGGGTGCGCTGGTGGACCCGGTGCTGCTCCCACCAGTGGTCGAACTCGCGGCTGTTGTGGCGCAGTTCGGCGACGAGGGCGGCAGTGGCCTGGTCGCCCGGGTCGCGGCCGACCTCGAACCGGAGGCTCTCGACCGCGGCGCGGGCCTGATCGTGCCAGTCGGCGAACAGCGATCGGGCGTCTTCGCCGAGGAACATCCAGCGGGCGTAGTTGCGTTGCGCCGCCGGAAGCCGGTCGAAGTCGGTGAACAGTACTTTGGCCATCCGGTTGGCGGCCAGAACGTCGGTGCGGCGCCCGAGGATGAGGGCGGGCTCGCCGTCAAGGGCGTCGAGGAGCTGGTAGAGCCCGGGACGCACCCGCTGGACGTCGCGGGCTCGCCGGGGGACAGGTGCCGAGGTCAGTCCGATGAGGTCTTCGAGATGGGCACGTCCCGCGGCGTCGAGTCCGAGCGCGCGG
Source organism: Amycolatopsis cynarae (assembly GCF_026802195.1). NCBI lineage: Bacteria > Bacillati > Actinomycetota > Actinomycetes > Pseudonocardiales > Pseudonocardiaceae > Amycolatopsis > Amycolatopsis cynarae. Next base: position 1,876,881 of record NZ_CP113836.1, read on the forward strand.
CCGATCGCCTCGACCACGGCGGCGGAGGGGGTGATGCGACGGCCTTGTTCGAGGCGGGCGTAGTAGTCGGTGGACACTCCGGCCAGCCGTGCGACTTCCTCACGGCGCAGGCCGGGCACGCGGCGCACCCGTCCATCGGGTGGCAGCCCTGCTCGTGCCGGGTCGATCTGACTGCGCGCCCGCCGAAGGAAATCAGCGAGTTCACGGTTGGCCTTGGTTGTCACGGGATCGATTATCCCGAACCTTTTCCGGTCCAGGGTGGACCTGTGCGTCCTAGGTCGCGGAGTCGGCGGTCGCACAGGGCGCGAGATACGCCCCCACCACGAGTTTTGGCCGGCCAAGCTGAAAGCACGCCACCACGGAAACGGCCCGGCGGCGCATCACTGGAATCGTGAGTAAAGGACCATCATGAATTTCCCCACGGATCGACCTGCGACCTGGTTCGTGACCGGTGCTTCCCGCGGATTGGGGCTGGAGCTGGTCACGCAGTTGCTTCGTCGCGGTGACCACGTCGCCGCGACGACACGCTCCACCGAGCGGCTGCTGGCGGCCCTCGGCGACCGCATCGACACGTCCCGGCTGCTGCCGCTCAGGGTCGACCTGCGGGACGAGGAGGAGGTGCGGCAGGCCGTCCGGCGGACCACCGAGCGATTCGGCGGCCTCGACGTGGTCGTCAACAATGCCGGTTACGGTTTCCTGGCCGCCGTCGAGGAGACCGGCGTCCGCGAGATCCGCGACATGCTCGACGTCCAGGTCATCGGCGTGTGGAACGTGTTGCGTGCCGCGCTGCCGATCCTGCGTGAGCAGAAGAGCGGTCACATCGTCAACGTGTCGTCGATCCTCGGGCTGACCGCCATGCCGGGCTGGGCGCTCTACTGCGCGGGCAAGTTCGCGCTGGAGGGCCTCAGCGAGGCGCTGGCGGGGGAGGTCGCCGACTTCGATGTCAAGGTCACCATCGTCGAGCCGGGCTACTTCCGCACCGACTTCCTCACCACCGACTCGCTCGCACTGCCCACGGCCACCACTGACGCCTACCCGGCTCTCCGCGAGATGACCGACAACCACCTGAAGCTGCAGGGCAGCCAGCTGGGTGACCCGGTCAAGGGCGCGGAGGCGATCATTCGCCGGGTCGCCAGCGGTGAGGGTCCGCTGCGCCAGTTGCTCGGTTCGGACGCACACTCCTACGCCACTGCCAAGGTCGACGCCCTGCGCGAGAACCTCGACGCCATCGCGCGGACCGCGAGCGCCACCGACTTCCCCACCGCCTGACCGCAGACCCTTCACGGCTCGCCCCGGCCCCGTCCGGGGCGTCTAGCCTGCGGGTGTGAGCGCGTGGCGTTTGCGGGTGATGAAGGGCCGCTCGAGCCAGCGGTAGCTCATCGCGGCGAGTGCCACGCTGGCCAGGACCACCGCCACGGCCAGCCCCAGCAACAGCATCATGCCCGGCTCGCCGGGCAGCAGCCGCTTGCCCAGCTCCAGCACCGGCCGGTGCCCGACGTAGACGCCGTAGGAGACCAGCCCGACCCAGGTCAGCGGCCGCCACGACAGCGACCGCGATCCGTCGAGCGCCCACAGCACGACGGCTCCGGTGAGCGCGGCGATCAGCGAGTATCCCCACACCCAGGCCAGCTGCCGGGGGAACGCGATCGGGAAGTGCAGATTGGCGGTGATCGGCCCCTGGCGCCGCAGGACCCCGATCAGCTCCGCCACGCAGACGACCGCCGTGAGCCCGCCGGTCGCCCACAGCAGCCGCACGGGCCGTCCGAGCCGTGCCCGTACCTCCGGCAGCGCGGTCAGCGCCCCGATGGCGAACGCGTCGAGGTACGTGGTGGGCAGTTCGTAGGTGGCGAGCACCAGCTGGTCGTGCCCGAACCCGTCCGCGGCCAGCACCAGGCCCGCCAGCACCCGGATCACCGGCCCGCCGACCGCGAGCGCGACGACCGTCCGCACGAACCATCGCCGTGTCAGCAGCAGGGCCAGCGCGGCCCACAACAGGTACAACTGCACCTCGACGCCCAGCGACCACAGGTGGTCGTACAGGTTGTTGTCCACGTAGCCCTGCGTCAGCGGGCGGAGGTCGTAGGTCCAGGTCCACAGGAACGGCAGGTCGGCCGCGAGGTGTTGCGGTCCGCGCCCGGAAAGCGCCAGCCCCGTCAGCGCCCCGCACGCGAGCAGGTACAGCGGCGCCAGCCGCAAAGCCCGGTTGCGCAGGAAGTTCCCCAGATCGGCCGCCCGGTCGCCGGTACGGCGTTCGAGCAGGATCCGGGTGATGAAGTGCCCGCTGAGCACGAAGAAGACCGGCACCCCGAGCCAGCCGAACGGCAGCACCCCGGTGTGGAAGGCGACCACGGCCAGCACCGCGAGTCCACGCAGCCCGTCCAAGGCAAGGGAATGTCCGGTGGGACGGGGTTTCGCGGCCGGCGGTGGGGACAGTTCGGGAACGGCAACCGTTTTACCGGACCTCGCTCGCCCCCCTGAGAGCGTCATGCTTGGGGTGATCGCCCCACTCGTCGCGGGCGTTACTGTGTAACGGGGCCGTGGCACCCGAAGCCGGGCTTCGGGTGCCGCGTTCACCCGGTCCGCACGAGCCGTGCGCGTTCAGAATCCGATGGCTTCGCGGAGCAACAGGACGGTGCCGCGTCCGGGCTGGTGTTCCGCGTTGAGGATGAGAAGCCGGTTGACGGCGCTGGGCCACCCGTAGGCTTCCCGGGTGCGAGCGCTTTCCAGCGGGAGGCAGTGGTCCTCGACGCGCCTCAGCGCGGTGTCCAGGTCGGGTACCACCTTCTGCGCCCCCACGACCCAGATCGCGCGGGCGGCGCCGCCGGAGTAGCTGGGTAGCTGGCTTCCGCTACCCGAGGCGACCACGAGGGAGCCGGTTTCGGTGACTGCGGCGACGCTTCCCACGACGACGTCGGGGCTGGCGAGCAGCCGCCGGATCTCGTCCAGTTGAGTGGCGCGGTCCATGGCCAGGGCCCGTGGCTTGACGGCCTGGTACCGTCCGCCGGCGTTGATGTCGTCGTCGATGCCGGACAGGCGGAGGGTCTCGCTGGCCCCGGTGAAGACGCTGGCACCCTCGGGGATCAGATCTTTGACGCGGGTACGCGCGGCGGCGGCGTCGTCGAGGATTTCTACGGTGAAACCGTGGGCGGTCAACGCGGTGGCCGCCCGCTCGAGGTGCTGCGCGGACGCCGGGTCGGCGAAGGGTGTTGCCGGGATTGGGGTGGTCATGATGTCTCCGAGCTTCCTGTTCACTGGGTGATGTGTTCGTCTCACCGGTTCGACAACACGGCCCCCCGGAATGTCAGGCGACGCACCGGCCTCACATTCCGGGGCGCTGTCTTGTCGAACCGGTGAGGGCAGAAGCGACCAAGGGAGCCGTCGGCACATGACCACACCATCCGGACCAGGGCACGTCCGGCCCGATGCGGGCCTGGACGCGATCATGAGCGAGCGGCGGCAGCTGATCAACATCGCCTACCGACTCCTGGGCACCCTGGCCGAGGCCGAGGACGCCGTCCAGGAGACCTATGCCCGCTGGTACGCCATGTCCGAGCAGCAGCGGGACGCCATCGTGTCCCCAGGCGCCTGGCTGACGACGGTTGTCAGCCGGATCTGCCTCAACGTGCTCGGCTCGGCCCGGGCCCGGCGAGAGACCTACGTGGGCGAATGGATCCCCGAGCCGCTACCCGAACAGTCGGAGTGGAGCACCGGGCGGCCGGGCGGCACCACGGCCGATCCGGCCGACCGGGTCACCCTGGACGAGTCGGTCAACCTGGCCTTCCTGGTCGTGCTCGAATCGATGACCCCGGCCGAACGCGTCGCGTTCATCCTCCACGACGTCTTCTGCCACTCCTTCGCCGAAGTGGCGGAGATCGTCGGCCGCACCCCGGCGGCATGTCGCCAGCTGGCGTCCTCGGCCCGCCGCCGCATCCGGGCCTCGCAGCCTCCCGCGACCCCGCCAGCCCAGCGCGCCGGTATCGTCAGGGACTTCAAGCAGGCATGGGAAGCCAAGGACATCGACGCCCTCGTCGGACTGCTCGACCCCGGCGCCACCGCGATCGCGGACAGCGGCGGCCTCGCCATGGCCTTCCTGCACCCCATCGAAGGCGGCGAGCAGATCGCGCACGCCTGGATCGAAATCGCCCGCCGGAGGCCCGGCGGCATGACGTTCCTGGAGCGTACGGTCAACGGTCAGCCCGGTCTGGTGGCTCAGCTCGACGGTGTCACCGTGACGGTGTACGCGTTCGACGTCGTCGGCGACCGGATCAAGCACATCTGGGTGGTGCGCAACCCCGAGAAGCTCCGTCTCTGGACGACGGGCTGACGCGCTGTCCGCGGCGCAGGCCGGGGGAGCCGGGTCGGTCGCGGCACCGACGGTGAGCAGCAGCGGCACGTATTGGTCGGCGATGGTGGGCGATCTCCACGCCGGGTGTTTCCGCCACGATCCAAAAGGACACCGAGAGCGTCTTCCGGGCATGAAGGGGTGACCGGCGGCAGCTATGGTTCCGGAGAGGCTCAGGCGGTGGTGGTGAGGGGTTCGGGTTCGTTGCGGTAGGTGCGACCGGCTGGTGTGGTGATCTCCAGGGCTCCGGTGTCGGTCATGCGGTGGTGCCAGCCGGGTTCGTCCTTGAGCCGGTGGTCTCTGCGGCAGAGGCCGCAGAGGTTGGCGTGGTGGGTGTTGCCGCCGTGGGCCCAGGGTTGGACGTGGTCGAGGTCGCAGGCCTGGACTGGTCGGTGACAGCCGGGTACGCGGCATTCCCGGTCTCGTACCTGCACGAGTTCTTTGGTGGCGGCGGATGGCCGGTAGCGGTGGCGCCCTACCTCGATGGGGGTGCCGGTCATGGGGTCGGTGATGACTCGCCGGATGGTGGCATTCGCGGCGATCTGGTGGGCCAGGTTTGCGGGGATGGGTCCGTGTCCGGCGAGGTTCGGCGGGTTCGTTGCGTAGCCCGGTCCAGGTCAGGAAGTCCAGGTATACGAAGACTTCCGCCCGCGGCGGCTCCACTGGCCGCGCGACGCCAAGGCACAGGTCGGAGAACACGTCCGCCCGCAGTTCGTCCAGGGTGCGTTCCTCACCCCGGCTCCGAAGCCGCCGCGCCACCCGGTCCACCCGGGTGTAGATGGTGGCGGCGATCTCGGCGGGGAGGTAGGCGTACAGGGTCGCCATGCCCTCGTCTTCGTGGCACAGCTGAATCTTGCGCCCCCGCTTGCGTTCCTCGCAGCGCCGCGTGTGTCCGTCGGGGTCGACGCGGGCGACGGTCCTGTTCACCAGGCGCCGTACTGAGGTCGCATCCCGCGTGGTGATCTTCCCGGCGACCTGGGCGTCGACTTCCCGGGCTTGGTCGTCGGTGAGGATCGAGGTTTGGTCGGCTACTTTCGACGCCCGATACGGATCCAGCGCACCCCGCTTCATCGCCTCAAAAGTCGCAGGCAACCGTTCCGCCAGATCCCGCGCCAGCGAGACCTGGCCCTCCGACTGGCGCGCACCGTAATGCAATTCGAGGGCGACCTCCTTCGCCACCGAATCGGAATCCCCCAACGCCGCCACCGCAGCCAGTTTCACCGCCTGACACGCGTTCGAACACGCCTCGGCCGCCGCGATCAGTGACAACACGTCATCCAGGTCGAGTGCGGTGATGCGGTCGTACAGTTCCGGATCGGGCCCGGAAAACCCCCAGTTTTCGGTCACGTCCCCATCGTATCCACGACACAACGCCAACAGCATCACACGATCAGTGGTTTTTCGAACGAGATTTCGTACAGTGGAAGAACTTGGTGAAGGCTAGGCGGCGAGCGTTCGTCGGCCTGATCTTCCAGCCCGCTCGACACCCAGATACGCCGGGATGCGGGCATCGGCCACTTCGACTACCTCGTGCTGTCGACGCTGTCGATGACCCGGAACGGACGATGCGGATGGGTGACCTGGCCACGCGGGCCGAGGCCTCGCTGTTCCGCCTGTCGCAGGTGGTTGTCAAACTCGAGAAGCGGGGCTGGGTGCGCCGAACCCGGACCCCGCGGATGGTCGCAATTCATCGCCAAAGCGCGACGGCGCATGGTGGACCTGGTCAATCGATCGGGGCTACTGGTGTTCGCCTCGCACGCCGATGAACTCCTGCTGGAGTTGTCCACCACGGCGATCTGGATGGACGAAGGCCGGATCCGGATGCGCGGCTCGGTGCGCGAGGTGCTCACCGCGTACAAGGGCCACGAGCCCGCCCTTTCTGGAGCGGGTTAGCACGTGAAAGCCGCCAGTCGGCGCCCGAGGTCGTCTACGCGTTCCGGCGGTTATTCCCGGTTCGGCGTCGACGGCTCACCATATACTTCACGCGCTATGGCATGCTCGCCGGAAATGCGAAGGAATGTGAACTGCTCTTCTCTGTTCTCTCGGGTGCTGCGCGGGAATGGGCAAGTCCGCTTGGAAAATCTGGTGGAGAAGGTGTTCCGTTCAAAGTCCTTCTTCTTGCCTATGAAGAGTCGATTGGCCTGCTGCTTGATGAGGTTTCCGTGTGACGACCTGAGGCGCCGGAAATGCCGCAGTGTGCAGGCGGCAACTGCCGAACGCCAGGAAGCGCGGGGGTCGCTAAGCGGGCGGCAGCGCGAGCCAGTCCTGCCAGGTGATGTCGCGGCCCAGGTACCGGGGCCGCTGGAAGGGCCAGTCGGCGGCGATCCACTGGGGCACCAGTGCGTCGAGCGCGCGCTCGACTTCGCCGCCGGCGAGGTCGTCCACCACCCACCAGGAGACCTCGCCGTCGGAGCCGGCGCGTTCGGGCGGGTCGATGTAGACGCAGCCGAACAGCGCCGTCTCCTCCTCGTCCAGTAGCGCGTAGTTGAACGACTGGTGTGCGGCTATCTCCCGCTCGTGCCGCAAGAGGTCGATGCGGTCCTCTTCACGGGTCATCGTCTCCTTGGGCCAGGACCAGGCCGGACCGAAGATCTCCCACAGGCGTTGTCGGGAGCCCATCACGGCGGGGTAGTCGAGTGCGGTGTCCGCCTCCCGGATCGGCCGCAGGTGCAGCGTGGTGCCGGGCACCGGAACAAAGACGGGGTGGGTGAAGTCCTCGGGGAGCCAACTCATGACCGCCGAGGCTACCGCCGTCCGGGCAGATCGCCCACCCCTTTCCGTCGGTGCGGCCGACCGTGCTTTTTGGACGTTCAGTTCTCTGCCGCCCGCAGCCACTTCCCGACCTGGCCCAGCACGTCGCCCTCGTAGTCCGTTTCCACCATGCGGCCGAGGTCGGCGATCGAAACCTCCCGCAGCGCGGCGCGCCATGCCTTGTCGGCGGCGTAGATGGTGCGTGCGATGGCGCGCGGTGCAGGCCTCGGGCAGGGGCCGATTCCCTACTCGATCGTGCGAGCCACCCAGTTCATGGAGTTCGTCCCGTCGGTGCTGGACCTCACGACCGACGGCGACGTCGTGCGCCTGCCGTCCACGCCGATCCAGTCGATCAGTTCCGCGGAGGTCGCCGCGGCGGTCGCCGAGCCCCGCTCCGGGGCACCCGCGAAATCGCGGGACCCGAGGTCTTCCCGCTCGACGAGTTGGGCCGCATCACGATCGACCCACCGCCTCCGCGGGGGCGTGGCTCGCCCCGACTCATTACCGCGATTGGCTGCGCTCCCGCTAACCGCCGTGAGGGTTCCGTTGCCTGAAGCGATTCGACCACGGGTACCGTGTCGGGCCGGGGGATGGAACAGGGCGGAGAGATGGGGCGGGACGATCTTGTAGGTGAGGTGCACCGCCTGGAAAGACACCCCCTGGACGAGTCGATCGGCCTGCTCGGGCTGCTGGTAGTCACGCCTGCGGGGGACGGGTCGAGGTATGCCCAACGCCTCAGGGGATTGATCGCCGCAGCGGTGGAGATCGCCCGGTCCGCCGACTTCGAGAGTGATGAAGTTTCGGGGGTCGGGCTTCCGTCGTGGTTCCTGGCGCTTTCCACCGGTGCGGCCGGGGACGTTCCGGGGGATGCGATGGGGAGCGCGGGAAAGCGAAGATACCTGGAAGTCAGGGACGATCGTTCCTGGAGTTCGGACGAGTGGATCTACTGCTTCGACCCGGATCTTCGGGCATGGTCCTGGTGGGACATCACTGTCGGCGACAACGGGAAGATCTGCGTTTGGGTCGACACGAAAGGTGAGGCCCATATTCCCTGTGAAGAGCTGTGGTGGGCGGTTTTCGCGGCGGGGGCGGCGAGTGTCGAGCGGTTGACGCTGGAATACGCCTCCGTGTGGGCGGAGCAGCCAGAGCCACCATGGCCGAAGTCGTCGCCATCGTAAGGCGGGACGCGCTCGGATGTCCCGGTGTAGAGTCGTGGCCGTGGAGCGGAGCAAACTCGGCGTCGGCATGCGCTTCCTTCTGGCGCTCGCGCTGTTTCTGCCCACGTTGTTCGTCGCGCTTCCCCTGGTTGGCGGCCTCAATCCACTGGGCCTCGCCACCGCGCTGACCGCATCCCTGGCGGTCGCCGTCCTCGCGATCACTGTGCACATCCGGGTCGAACCCGCCGCGGCCGTGATGCGAGTGCGCACGATCAGCCTGCGGGAACGCGCGCAGCTGTTCCTGCGTCTGCGTGATCCCGATGCACCCGGCCGCACCCGGTCACGAGCTCCGTCAACGGGCAGCGCGGCTGCCTGACCTTTCCTTTTGTCCTGAGTAAGGCAGTCGCTCCCGCCTGTCCATCTTCAAGCGACGGAGTGACTTTTCATGTTCGACTTTTTCCTGTACCCGGTTTCGGGCATCCTCTGGTTCTGGCACAAGGTTTTCGGCACGCTGTTGAATCCGGACACGGGCGTGGTGTGGGCGCTGGCCATCGTGTTCCTCGTCTTGACGCTGCGCCTGGCGCTGCTCAGGCCCGCGCTCGGTGCGCTACGGGCCGGGCGGCGCACGCAGGCGCTCGCCCCGCAAATGCAGAAGATCAGGGAGCGGTACGGCAAGGATCGCAGGCGCATGGCGCAGGAGATCCAGAAACTGCATGCCGACAACCATTCCAGCCCGTTCGCCGGGTGCCTGCCGATGATGATCCAGCTTCCGGTGTTCTTCTCGCTGTACTGGGTGCTCCGCGGTTTCACCCCGGCCGCCCAGTCGGACGGGGTGTTCGACCGCGGCGCCATCCGGTCCTTCCTGAACGCCGACCTGTTCGGCGCGAGGCTCGGCAGCTGGCTCTCGCAACCGGGCTCCGACCTGGCCGCCTACGGCACCGACCACTCTCACGTGATCGCGGTCGGCGTGCCGCTGATGCTGATCGCCGGTCTGGCCACGTTCCTGTCACTACGCGCGAACCTCGCGCGGCAGACCGCGGCGAACCCGCAAACCGCGAGGCTCAGCAGGGCGATGATGTACCTGGCCCCGGTCGGCATGCTGGTCTCGGGCTCGTTCTTCCCCGTGCCGATCGGATTGCTGTTGTACTTTCTGGTCAGCAACGTCTGGACCTTCGGCCAGCAACACGTCCTCACCCGGATCGTGGACCGGGAACTGCCCGGTGCTGGCCGCCGGTCTTGACCAGCGCGGTGACCCGCCAGCGCCGGTGGTGGTCCAGGCCGATCATGAGAAGGCTCGCCCACCTGAGGGCCTGTCGTGTGGATCACAGTGACGATCGCGGTCACGGAGGTTACATTCATCCACGCGACATACCCCCTGTGGGTATTAGGGAGAGTGGTGGAGATGAGTGCGATAGGGCACGCGCTGGCGCTGGCCGGATCGATGACCTGGGAGATCCTGTGGGCGCTGATCCTCGGGTTCCTGCTGTCCGCGGTGGTGCAGGCGGTGGTGCGCAAGTCCACGATCGTCCGGTTGATGGGCGACGACCGGCCGCGGACGCTCGCGGTGGCGTCGTTGCTGGGTGCCGCCTCGTCGTCCTGCTCCTACGCCGCGGTGGCGTTGGCCCGCTCGCTGTTCCGCAAGGGCGCGAATTTCACCGCCGCCATGGCGTTCGAGATCGGTTCCACCAACCTCGTGGTGGAACTGGGCATCATCATGGCGCTGCTGATGGGCTGGCAGTTCACCGCGGCCGAGTTCGTCGGCGGTCCGATCATGATCGTGCTGCTCGCCCTGCTGTTCCGGATCTTCGTCCGTAAGCGCCTGATCGAGAAGGCGCGCGAGCAGGCCGAGCGTGGTCTGGCCGGGTCGATGGAAGGCCACGCAGCGATGGACATGTCCGTGGCGGGCGAGGGCTCGTTCTGGCGGCGTCTGTTCTCGCCGCGCGGGTTCACCTCGGTGTCGCACGTGTTCGTCATGGAATGGGCGGCCATCCTGCGGGACCTGGTGATCGGCCTGCTCATCGCCGGGGCGATCGGGGCGTGGGTGCCGGAATCGTTCTGGCGCGCGTTCTTCTTCACCGACCACCCGGTCGTCTCCGCGCTGTGGGGACCGGTCGTCGGGCCGATCGTGGCGATCCTGTCGTTCGTCTGCTCGATCGGCAACGTCCCGCTGGCCGCCGTGCTGTGGAACGGCGGGATCAGTTTCGGCGGCGTGGTCGCGTTCATCTTCGCCGACCTGCTCATCCTGCCGATCCTCAACATCTACCGGAAGTACTACGGCACCCGGATGACCCTGGCGCTGCTGGGTACCTTCTACGCGGCGATGGTCGGCGCCGGATACCTCGTCGAGTTGCTCTTCGGCGCGACCGGCCTGATCCCGGCGCAGCGCTCGGCGATGGTGATGGCCGAGGGGATCTCGTGGAACTACACCACCTGGCTGAACATCGCCTTCCTGATCCTCGCCGCGGTCCTGCTCGTGAGGTTCTTCCGCAGCGGCGGCCGGGACATGCTGCGCATGATGGGCGGATCACCCGACGCCATGGCGAGCCACGAGCACGGCGGCCACGGTGGGCACGAGGCGCACGAGCACGGCGGCCACGAAACCCGTTCGAACCCGACAGTGCGGTGAGGCTGTTGCGCAGCAACAGTTTCGGGGTCGAGGACTCTACAATGACCTGTCGTAAGACGTGACAACTCCGCGAGGGTGATCGGTGGCGGCGGTCGCCCTCGCGGAGCGTTCGCGTCGCCGGTCTGTTCGTCGCCGTAAGCCGATGAGGGCGATCAGGCCGGCGGTGACCAGGAGTGCGGCTTGCAGGTCGAGCAACGGGTCAAGCCTCCAGGTACCGATGAGTGCTCCCGCGGCGAGTGTGCCGACGGTCTGAAATCCGGCCATGCCCGCGAAGGTCGTGGCGAGTACTCGGCCGGCGTACTCGGGGCGCACGCTTGTTTGCACCATGGTGAGCGCGCCCGAGGTGCAGAACACGGCCGGTGCCCCGACCGCGGCGAAGAGTGCAAGGTAGACCCAGTTGGCCGTGGTGAACTGCGGCAGGTTCCAGATCACGCCTGATACCAGTCCGAGCACGAGCGTGCCGGTGCCCATCAGCGTCGCCGGCGCGGCGCGACGGCCAAGGGTTGCGATCACCATGCCCGCGACGAGTCCGCCTATCGCCTGCACACCGCGCAGAAGCCCTACTTCGGCGTCGCCGCCGGCCAGCGGGCCGGTGATGAAGACGACGAACAGCACGAGGAACATGCCCTGGGCAAGCGATGCCAGTGCCAGCGTCATGCCCGTGATGCGCAGGCGCCGTTCCCGGCGGAATTCGGCGATGCCCTCGAGCCATGCGGTGAGCATGGGGTTCCGCCCGGGTGAGGGAGTGACCGGCCTGGTTGGAGTGGCGAAGCGCGGCAGGAGCAGCACGGTGGCCATCGACAGCGCGGCCAGGTAGCTGCCGACGACCCAGCCAAGACCACTGGTGCCGAGGACCAGGCCGCCGAGGGAACTGCCTGCCAGCCGGGAGATGCTGCTGTTGAAGCCCATCAGTCCGTTCGCCGCGGTGAGCCGTTCGTTGCCCACCAGCGTGGGTGTCAAGGCGTTGCGGGCCGGTTCGAACAGCGACGCCAGTGCCGACTGTGCGGCCATCACGAGGTAGATCAGCACCAGGCTGTGCCCGCCGTTGATCAGCAGTGGTGCCGCGATCACCACCTGGGCAAGGCAGACCCCCCACAGGATCCGTTGCCGATCCCACCGGTCGGCCAGCACTCCGGCCACCGGGCTGAGCAGGACCATCGGGAGGATCCCGGCCGCCATGGCCAGGGCGGTCGAGCCGGCCGATCCCGTCGCCTGGTAGACGAACACCGGCAGCGCGATCTGCAGCATCCATTCGCCGGTTTCCGCGAACACGCCCGCGGTCCACAATCGCACGAATGCCCGTTGCCCCAGCAAGTCCCTCATGAGCTGGGTTTTCCGTCCGCTTCGATGCGCAGGAACGCCCGCCAGCTCGCGTGCACCGGTCGGGCAGCCGCTGGTGCGCCGGTGCGGATCGTCGTGACGTAGGGGCGGAGCAACGCGTCGATGGCCGCGGTCAACTCCTCCAGTTCGGTCGGGGTGACCCGCAGCGAGTAGGTGTTCATCGCCGCGGCGTTGCGCCAGTCCGATTCGAGGTCGCCGACGGTGTCGACGAATCGTTGGGTCAGCGCCTGGTCGGTGGCGACGTTGGTGCCGAGCACGGCGAGTTGGGCGGCTTGGACGCTGGGGTCGGTGCCGAGTTCGTCGAAGTCCAGACCCACCTGGGTGGCCCGCCATGGTCGTTCCCGGCCATCGGTGGCATCGACCCGCTCGACCAGTCCCCACCCGGCGAGTTGCCGCAGGTGCCAACTGCAGTTCGACGCGGTGGAGTCGACCGCTACCGCGCATTCGCTGGCGGTCCGAGGTCCCACGGCCAGCAGGTAGTTCAGCAGTGCTGATCGCAGTGGATGGGCCAGTGCTCGCATCAGCTCGACGTCGCGGACACGCATCCGCGGTGGTAGCTCGGTCATCTCCACCCCAGCTCTGAAAGGATTCTTTCGAAAGACTTCTTTCAGAGTTGCACGCGAAGAGCAGTCGAGTCAACGGTCTCGGCGCCAGGAGGCGGAGGAGTCGTGTCCCGCCTATGGCTGGGCTGCGAGACTGGTGCCCGTCAGTTCTCCGTCGCCTCGACCCGGCGCCGGAGCAGGCAGAATTCGTTCCCCTCCGGGTCGGCCAGCACATGCCACGTCTCGGTGCCGGTCTGGCCGATGTCGATCTTGCGTGCCCCCGCGGCGAGCAGCCGCTCCAGTTCCGCGTCCTGATCGCGGTCGGTGGGGCTCACGTCGAGGTGCAGCGGCAGTTTCCCGCGTTTCGGCTCGGTGCTGCGGCTGAGCACCAGCACCGGCCGCGGCCCGCCGAAACCGGTTTCGGGCGGTCCGATCTCCAGGTCGTCGCCCTCCCAGCCGAGTTCGACGTAGCCGAGGACTTCGCACCAGAAGTCCGCCAGCCGTTGCGGATCGGCGCAGTCGATGACGAGTTCGGTGATCCTGCAGGCCATGCGCGCGACACTACCGCGTCGGGGCCGATCGCGGCTGGATCAAGTCCCAGCGATTGCCGTAGAGGTCTTCGAAGACGACCACGTCGCCGTAGGTTTCGTGCCGTGGTCGCTCGGTGAACCGCACACCGGCTTCGCTTAGGCGCTGGTGGTCGCGGGGAAGATCATCGGTGTACAGGAACAGGAACACCCGTCCGCCGGTCTGGTCGCCGACGCAGCGGGCTTGTGCCGGAGTGGCGGCGCGCGCGAGAAGGATGCCGGTCTCCCGTGCTCCGGGCGGGGCCACCACCACCCACCTCTTGTTCTCGTCGAGCGCGGTGTCCTCGATGAGGGTGAACCCGAGGACCTTGGTGTAGAAGGCGATTGCTTCGTCGTAGTCGTGCACGACGACGGAAACGAGACCGAGATGCTGCACGGCGCCATCATGCCGGTGATCGCCGGGTTCGCCCCGGGGACGGTGGACGAGCGGCACGCGGCGTCAGGCGGCGCGGATGCCCCGCCACACCAGGTCGACCAGTTCGGCGGTCTGGCGCGGCCAGTCGCCGTCCGGGTCGAGGTAGAGCAGGCCCACGAGGCTGCGCATCACCGTGTCGGCGCGCAGTCCTGGCCGCACCAAGCCCGCTTCGGCGTTCGCTCGCAGCAGTGCGTCCATCGCGCCCTGAATGGCCTGGACGGCACTGGCGGGCAGCGTCCCCCGCTGCGCCGTCACCGCGGCCAGTGCCTTCGCCAGGCCGCACTTGGTCATCATGTACGGCGCCAGGTGGTCCGTCGCCCAGGCCCGGAAGGCCTCGGCCGGGTCGGTGCGCTCCAGCAGTTCCGGCACGACGTCGACCAGGTGTCGCACCTCGCGCTCGTAGACGGCCAGGATGAGGTCCGCCGGGGTGGGGAAGTGCCGGTACACCGTGCCCACGCCGACCCCGGCCAGCTTCGCGATCGCGTTGAACGACACCTCGCCCGACGCGGTGAGGTTCTCCGCCGCGACGGCGAGGATGCGCTCGTGGTTGCGCCGGGTGTCGGCACGCCGTGGGCTGACCGAGCCCGCCGAACCCACCGTCATCGCCCCTCCTCGCCCTTCTCATGCTAGTCCGCTGACCTGGAGTAGCTCCGGGGGTACCGTTCGTTGCGAAGCGGATTGTAATCCGCTAACGTCGATTCCAGCGCTAGCGGATTAGTATCCGCTTCAGTTTGCCGGCCGAGCGGTCCGCCCAGGGCCGACTCCCACCGCAACCCATGCCGTCAGGGAAAGAGATCAGTGGACATCTCACTCGAAGTGAACGGGCGAACCGAACACCTGAGCGTCGACCCCGGGGTGACGCTGCTCGACGCGCTGCGCGAGCGACTCGGGGTCACCGGGCCCAAGAAGGGCTGTGACCGCGGCCAGTGCGGCGCGTGCACGGTGCACGTCGGCGGCAAGCCCGTGCTGTCGTGCCTCACGCTGGCCGCCACCGTGACCAAGCCGGTGACCACCGTGGAAGGACTGTCCACAGGGGACGAACTGCACCCCGTGCAGCAGGCCTTCGCCGATCAGGACGCGCTGCAGTGCGGGTTCTGCACGCCGGGGCAGATCATGTCCGCGGTGGCCGCCGTCGAGCAGGACGTCGAGGACGTCCGGGAGTTCATGTCGGGCAACCTCTGCCGCTGCTCGGCGTACCCGAACATCGTCAAGGCCGTCGAGCAGGCGAGGAGCGCCCATGCGGCCCTTTGAACTGACCGCCCCGGCGACCGTCGCCGACGCGCTGGAGGAGTCCGGCACCTTCCTGGCCGGCGGCACCACGCTCGTCGACCTCATGAAGCTGAACGTGCTGACGCCGCACCACGTGCTCGACATCAACGGGCTGCCGCTGCGCGGAATCGACACCGCGGACGGGCTGCGGATCGGCGCGCTCGAGCGGATGGCCGACATCGCCGCGCACCCCGGCGTGTACCCGGTGATCTCCCGTGCCCTGCTGCTCAGCGCCTCCCAGCAGATCCGCACCATGGCCAGCATCGGCGGCAATCTCCTGCAGCGCACGCGGTGCACGTACTTCCGGGACGTGACCATGCCGTGCAACCGGCGCGATCCGGGCAGCGGCTGCCCCGCGATCTCCGGCGCGAACCGGATGCACGCCGTGCTCGGCACGAGCGACTCGTGCGTCGCCACGCACGCCAGCGACCTGGCGGTCGCCCTCGTCGCGCTCGACGCCGAACTGCGGCTCGCCGGGCCCGAGGGCGAGCGCACCGTCAAGCTGACCGACTTCTACCGCCTTCCCGGCGACAGGCCCGAAGTCGAGCACGATCTGCGCCCCGGCGAGCTGATCACCGAGGTCATCGTGCCACGGCTGGACTGGGCCTCGCGCTCGACGTACGTGAAGGTGCGCGACCGCCAGTCGTACGAGTTCGCGCTCTGCTCGGCGGCGGTCGCGGTGGACGTGCGGGACGGGCTCGTCGCCGACGCCAGGGTGGCGGTCGGTGGGGTGGCCACCGTGCCCTGGCGCCTGGAGGCCGTCGAGGCGGCACTGCGCGGGAAGCCCGCGACGGAGGAGACTTTCACCGAGGCGGCGTCGATCGCCGCCGAAGGTGCGAAGCCGTTGGCGGACAACCGTTTCAAGTTGTCATTGCTGCCGCGGACGATCGTCCGCGCGCTGCTCGAAGTCACCGAGGGGAGCCGTTGATGCCCGCACGGCTGGACGCGCCGCTGAAGGTCACCGGTAGCGCGAAATACGCGGTGGACCACAACTTCCCGGACATGGTCTACGGCTATGTCGTGGTCAGCTCGATCGCGCACGGCGAGATCGAGCACATGGACGTCACCGCGGCGAAGGGCGCCCCGGGAGTGCTCGGGGTGTACTCGCCGTTCGACCCGCTGGCGCTGAGCGCGGCGATGTCGCCGTCGTTCGGCGAGACCTGGGTTCCCCTGCGCAGCACGAAAGTCAATTACGTCGGCCAGCCGATCGGGTTCGTCGTGGCGGAGACCTTCGAGCAGGCGCGGGACGCCGCCATGCTCGTCGAGGTCGGCTACCGGCAGCTCCCGGCACTGACGTCGCTGGCCGACGGGCTCGCCACCGCCGAGGCCGCGGTCCCCGCTCACCTGGACACCCCGCCGGAGATCACCGTGCTCGCGGACGGCGTCGACTCGATCGAGGACGCCCTGGCGGCCAGTCCCGTGGTCGTCGACGCGACCTACAGCACGGCGCCGCAGAACCACACCCCGATGGAGCCGCACTCGGCCGTCGCGGTGTGGGAGTCGGGCCGGCTCACCGTCTACAGTGGAAACCAGGGCTCCGATCTGCAGGCGAGGGAACTTGCCACGGCGCTGGATCTGGACCCGGCGGCGGTGCGCGCGGTGAATCCCTTCGTGGGCGGTGCGTTCGGTGGCAAGGCCAGGACCTCGGCCCCTGCCTTCCTGGCGGCCGCCGCGTCGCGGGCGCTCGGCAGGCCGGTGAAGGCGTCGCTGACCCGGGAGCAGGTGTTCACCGCGACGGCGGGCCGGGCGGCGACGGTGCAGCGGATCACGCTGGGCGCGGAGCGGGACGGCACGCTCGTCGCGCTGCGGCACGACTCGTGGAGTAGCACGGACATCGAGCGCTCGTTCATCGAGCCGACTTCGCACGGCACGTCCCGTGAGTGGTACGCCACGCCGAACCTGGCGATCAGCCAGAAGGTCGTGCCGCTGCACCTCCCGCCGCCCACGTTCATGCGGGCGCCGGGGGAGGCTCCCGGCTCGTTCGCGCTGGAGAGCGCGATGGACGAGCTGGCCGACGCACTCGGGATGGACCCGATCGAGCTGCGGCAGCGGAACAACTCGCTCGCGCCGCCCGGCAAGGACCTGCAGTGGTCGAGCAAGCACCTGGACGAGTGCTTCCGCATCGGCGCGGAGCGTTTCGGGTGGGCGGAGCGTTCGCCGCGCGGACGCACCGACGGGGACTGGCTCGTCGGCATGGGGGTGGCCGTGGCGATGTTCCCCGCCCTGCGGTTCCCCGCGTCGGTCAGGATCACGCTGAACGCGGACGACACCGCGGACGTCCAGACCAGCGGCGCGGACCCGGGAACCGGCCTGCTGACCGTGCTTTCCCTGGTGGGGGCCGAATCGCTGGACATCGCGGCCGAGCGGATCAAGCCCCGCCTCGGCGATTCGGCGCTGCCGGCCGGTGGCATGTCCGGGGGCTCCACCGCTACGGCCAGCGCGGGCACGGCGATCATGGCGGGTGCGGCGAAGGTCATCGACGAACTGCTCGCGGTGGCTTCGGCTCCGGGTGCCCCGTTCGCCGGGGAGGAGGTCGCCTACGCCGACGGCCGCGTCCACGGTGCTGGCCGCGCGATGACCTTCGGTGAGGTGCTGCGCGCGGTGGGACGGCCGAACCTCACAGCGGTCGGCTCGTCGGCGCCCGGCGAGGAGATGACGAAGCACTCGTTCAGCTCGTTCGGCGCACAGTTCGTCGAGGTCCGGGTGCACCGCCTGACGCGCGAGGCGCGGGTTTCGCGGATGCTCGGGGTCTTCGACGGCGGCCGGGTCATCAACGACCAGGCGGCGCGCAGCCAGCTCAAGGGCGGCATGATCTGGGGCGTGTCGGCGGCGCTGCACGAGGGTTTCGAAGTGGAATCCGGCGGCCGGTTCGCCAATGCCGATCTCGCGGGGTACCTGATCCCGGTGAACGCCGACATCCCGGACATCGACGTGCACTTCGTCGAGTACCCCGACACGTTGCACAACGACATCGGCGCGCGGGGCCTCGGCGAAATCGGCACGGTGGGCGTGGCGGCGGCGGTCGCCAACGCGATCTACAACGCCACCGGAATCCGGGTCCGCCACATCCCGATCAGGATCGAGGACCTGCTGGCCTGACCACGACGCCCGGCCGGGCTCCGGTGCCGGTTGGCTTCGGAGCCGGGCCGGGCAGCGAGGTCAGGGCCGGAACTCGGTGGCGTGTTCCTTCGCCCATTGCGTGAAGGTGCGTCCGGGGCGGCCGGTCAGCCGTTCGACGGTGTCGGCCACGACCATGGCCTCCTCGTGCACGCGGCCGTAGACCTGGAGAAGGAACTCGACCTTTTCCGCGTCGCCCAGTCCTTTGTCGCTGAGCGCCTTGAAGAGCAGCAGCCGCGGCGGCTTCCCCTCGGCGACCCATTCCCGGCGGGTCTGTTCCGGGGTGAGTTCCTCGAAAACGAGGTCGCGCCCGGTCGCCTCGCCGAGGATGCGGATCTTGTCGCGTGGGCTGAGTACCTCCGGCCCGGTGATCGGGTAGGTAGTGCCGGAATGGCCGTCGTGGATCAGCGCCACGGCCGCCACGGCGGCGATGTCGGCTTCGTGGACCGGGGCGCTTTTGCGGTCACCGAACGGCTCCCGGATCACGCCGGTGGTTCGTAGCCGCTCACCCCAGTCCGCCAGGGTGTTGCCCATGAATTCGATCGGCCGCAGCTGGGTCCACTCCAGTGGACTGGCCCGCACGGCGGGTTCCAAAGTGGACTCCGCCCAGCCGCCCAGCATCGTCACCTTGCGCACCCCGGCCCGCACCATCAGGTCGACGAGGCGTTCGCCGTTGCGCAGTGGCTGGTTGTCGCCGGTGAAATTGATCAGGTGGGCCGCGGTGACGCCGTCGAACGCGGCCGGCAACGTGGCGACATCGGAGAGGTCACCGGCGACGACCTCGACGGGGGCGGGCAGGTCGGCCGTTTCCGGCCGGCGGGTCAGTGCCCTCACCTGCTGTCCGGCGTCGAGCAACTGGCGGACGAGGTGGCGGCCGACGTTGCCGGTGGCTCCGGTGACCAGGACCGTCATGACTTGACTCCTTCGGATCGGATCGTGGTTGCTCTGCCCGGGGCGGTGCCGGAACGCGCCGCCATGGCTGCCCGTCAACCGGTCGGAGTCAGCACCAGGGTGGCGACGGCCAGTGGCAGGAAGAAACAGCTGCCCAGGAAGAACGTCGACGAGTAGTCGCCGACCCGGATGTGGGTGTAGGCGGCGCAGACGAAGAACAGGACGAGGCCGATCGCGGCTGCCGGGCCGACCCAGGGGACACCGAAAAGGCCGAGGGCGACGCCGAGCGCTCCGGCCGTTTTCAAGGTTCCGATCGGGAACACCAGCCACGACTCGGGCACGCCCGCGGTGGCGAGCGCCGGGCGCAGTGTCCGCATGATCGGCTCGAGCCGGGTGATGGCGGCGATGCCCGAGAACAGGTTGGCCGCGACGGTCAGGGTGGCGACGGCGACATAGGCGGCAGCCAAAGGGGACTCCGTAGTTCTCTCAACTGGGCAGTCGGCTCCGGGCGCCGAACCTTCTTCAATATGAAACTCATACTATCCGAGTGTCGTATCCGAGGCAAGATCCCGGCCATCCGGCGAACGGGGTGGGGAGCGCCTAGGTTGGTGGGGTGCGGGTCGAGCGGACGGAGTTGATCGCCAAGATCACCGGGCCGGGGTCGGTCAATCGAACCGACCGGCGGTTCGCCGTACACGGGACCGATCTTGGGATTCTCTGGGACGGCGGGGACGGGCGGGTGTTCGTGCTGTTCGGGGACACCTTCGGCGAGGGCTGGGGCGGGGATGGCGGTGGACCGGACAGTGCCGACTGGCGGTGCAACGTCCTCGCCTTCTCCCGTACCCGCGATCTGTCGCGGGGGCTGATCCTCGACGGCGTGGTTCCTCGTGCGGACGGCACCGCCGCCCAGGTCATCCCGCGGGACGGGCGACGCGATGAGGTCACCGTCATCCCGAATTCGGGCATCGCCGTCGAGGGCAGGCAGTACGTGCAGTACATGTCCGTGCGCGAGTGGGGTCCGCCGGGCTGGTGGCACACCAACTACGGGGGCATAGCCGTCTCCCGGGACGGTGGGGTGACGTGGGACAAACCGCGCGGAGCGCGCTGGGCCAACCGGGCGGAGCGGGACGACCCGTTCCAGATGGGTGCCTTTGCCCGCGACGGTGACCATGTCTACCTGTTCGGCACGACCAACGGACGGCATGGCGACGCCTACCTCGCCCGTGCCGAAATTCCGGACATCTTGGATGCTTCCGCCTACCAGTACTTCACGGGCCGCGGCTGGGTCCGTGACGAGTCCGCCGCGGTCCCGGTCCTGCCGGGCCCGGTCGGCGAGCTGTCCGTTGCCTACAGTGTCCACTGGGGACAATGGCTGGCCCTGCACCTGGACGATCCGGGCGGAGTGATCCTGCTGCACACCGCGGACCGCCTCGAAGGCCCGTGGTCGGCGGGGGAGGTGGCGGTGTCCGGCGCGCGGTTCCCCGGACTGTACGGCGGCTACCTTCACCCGTGGGCACTCGACGGCCCCGACATCTACTACCTGATGTCGCAATGGGGGCCGTACAACGTGTTTCTCCTGCGTTCGCGACTGACGCGCGATCGCTGACGTTCGCTCAGGCGGCCTCGACGCCGGCTTGGAGGTCTTGACTGACTAACCCAGTCAGTCAATACTGGGCGGGTGCGAGGTCGGGTGCCGCCGCGTTCGGTGGACGAGATAGCCGAAGCCGCGGCGAGGGTGTTCATGACCAAGGGCTACCGGGCGGCCGGGGTGTCCGACGTGTCCGCGGCCCTCGGCCTGAGCCATGGCGCGGTGTACACCTACGCGAAAAGCAAGGAAGCCCTGCTGTACCTGGCTTTGCTGCACCTGACCCGGCCGGAGTCCCTGGCCGGGCTGGACATTCCGGTGGTCAGGCCCGCCCCCGGGGAGATCGTGGCCGTGGTCGAGGCCTGGGCCGCCGACCACGAGGTGCTGCCCGTGCTGACCGGGGCCTCCGGCGGTCGGCGGCGGCACGTGGCGGTCGCCGAGGAGTTCGGCGAGATCATCGACGAACTGTACGAGTTCGTCGAGACCAACCGGCGGCTGCTGGCTCTGGTCGAGCGGTGCGCCCAGGACCTCCCCGAACTGGCCCGGTTCTACTTCGTGCAACGCCGGAGGAACCTGCTGGCCGACCTCGGTGACTACCTGCGCAGACGTATCCGCTCCGGCACGCTGCGCCCGGTTCCCGACGTGGCGGCAGCGGCGCGCTTCGTCGTCGAAACCGTCACCTGGTTCGCCTGGCACCGGATCGACGATCCGGACTCGGCGATGCTCGACGACGAGGTCTCCCGTCGGACCGTCCGCCACCTGCTGCTGGCCGCGTTCCTGCCCGAGCCGGACCTGGCCCGAGCACCGACATGATGCGAAATGGGGGTCTGGAAGGTCATGGATGACATCGGGATGTCCGAGGCGGGTGCTTCGGCTGGACCAGGAGAACCGGACGCGACACGGGTTTCCCCGCGGTTGGCGTGGAAACCCGTGTCGGCCGTGCTGGCTGTGGCCGGTTTCGTGCACCTGGGGGTGGCGGCCCGGTTCGGTTGGCACCGCGACGAGTTCTACTACGTGATCTCCGGCAGGCACCTGGCCTGGGGGTACCCGGACCAGCCTCCGCTGACCCCGCTGCTGGCCCGGCTGGCCGCCGACCTGCCCGGCGGGGTGCTGCCGCTGCGGCTGCTCGCGATCGCCGCCCAGCTGGGCTGTGTCCTGCTGGCCGCGATGCTGGCCGCCGAGTTCGGCGGCCGGGCCCGCGCCCAGGCCATCGCGGCCGGGGCGGTCGCGGCCAGCCCCGTGTTCGTCGCGGGCGCGATGCTGTTCGGCACCACGGTGACCGACCAGCTGGCCTGGGCCGCGGTGTTCGTGACGGTGGCCAGGGCGGTGCGGTTTGGCACGGTGCGTGCGTGGCTGCCTGCCGGAGCGGTGGCCGGGATCGGCTTGGAAAACAAGTACACCGTCGGGGTGTTGCTGCTCGGCATCGTGCTGGGGTTGGCGCTGTATCGCCGCGCCGCGCTGCGCACCCCCGGACCATGGCTGGCCGGTGTCCTCGCGGCCGTGATGCTCGCGCCGAACCTGGTGTGGAACGCGCAGCACAGCTGGGCGCAGTTCCGCATGGCCGCCGTGCTCTCGGCCGAGCAGGGCGGCCCGCTCGGTGCCTTGGCCCAGCTACCGGTGGCCTTCGCCAGCCCGCTGATCGTGTTGTGGGTTCTCGGGATACGCTGGCTGGGTTCGGCCGCCGGCCGAGACCACCGGTGGGTTCTCGTCGTCGCGGTGACCGCGGTGACGGTGTTCACCGCGAGTGGTGGCAAGGGTTATTACCCGGCACCCGTCCTGATCGGGCTGTTCGCGGCCGGGGCCGTGCTGGCCGAAGCCCTGGCCACGCAGCCCCGGACCACGCCCGTCCGTCGGCGCCGATGGCAGTTGCCCGCGCTGATCACCGCGTCCGGGATGCTCGCGGTGCTGATCGGCCTGCCCGTGCTGCCGGTGGGCGCGGCCAACGCGCTCCGCCCGGTCAACCCCCAACCGCTGGAGACCTACGGCTGGCCCGACTTCGTCCGCCAGGTCACGGCGGTGGCCGACACCCTGCCTGCCGGGGCGAGCGTCTTCACCAGCAACTACGGCGAAGCCGGTGCGTTGACCATCCTCGGCCCGGCGGCGGGCCTGCGACTGCCGGTGTCCAGCGGGCACAACGGTTACCTCCTGTGGGGCCCGCCGCCGGGCACCCCGGACACCGTCCTGTGTGTGGGCGAGTGGAATGCCGACTACCTGCACCGGTTCTGGTCCGACGTGCGGGAGATCGCACCCATCACCATGCCCGGTGGGATCGTGGACGAGGAGACCGCCCACCACGCGGCGATCTACCTGTGCCGGCAGCCGCACGGCGACTGGGCGCAGCTCTGGCCGGGGCTACGCCACCTCAACTAGGACTGGGATCGCCGTCAGCGACCCGGGACGTCCTCGTCGGCTCGGCCTCGCGATTCCGTTACTCCGCGAATGGTGAGGCGAGCAGCAGGTCCTCGAGGGTGGGCACCGGGAAATCGGGGATGTGGCGACGGCCGACCTCGGCGAAGGGGTGCATGAGTTCCCCCATGGGCTTCGTTCGGCACAGCGATATCATCGTGTTGAGCGCGTTTTTCTTGAAGCCGCTTCGGGGGAAGGCGGTAAGCACTTCTTCGAGCGCGTCGGCGGGGATCTGCTTCAGATCGTTTCCGGTGAAATCGAGTCCGGAGCCGACGGAGATCAAGGCGATCTCCGGCCGCTTCCTGGTCGCGATGCCGATACTGGTGTGCAGGGCGATCGCGTCCCAGATCAGCTCCACTCGCTCGGCCGGCACGCGCTGTTCCTGCAGGAACCGGCGTGCCGCGTCGGCGCCGTCGACCTCGAATCGTTCGGACGGGGTCTGGAACGCTTCGACCAGTCCGAGGTCATGCAAGACGGCCGCCACGAAAACGAGTTCCCGGTCGTAGCGGACGCCACGCCGGTCGAACAGCAGACTGCCGAAGACATACGTCCGCATGACGTGGTTGAACAGCGTCTCCGAGTACACGTTCCGCGCGAAGGCCGCGGCTTCACTGGTCAGCCTGCAGGTGGGGAAGACAACTCCGGCCACTGTGGACGGAAGAGTAAGGGAATCTGCGGTGGAATTCCCAGGAACCGCGGGGTGTGCGGAAGCAGGAAGATTGGACGCTGCGGCGAAGAGCGCGGATACTGTGCCGGCCGCCGCGATGCCGGCGCTTCCTCGCAGCACCGCGCGTCGAGCGACTCCGTTTGCTTCATTGTTCTTATCGATCACGCCGATACCCTACGAACGGCGCCGCCGCGCCGAATAGTGGCAAAAATGCCAAAGGGTGCCTGATTCTCGCCAAGCATGGCCTGTCGCGAAACCACGCTCCTCGCCGAATGGCCACACTTCACCGCGCACACCGCTTCGATACAGCCCTAGACCGAGGACGCCGACCGCCGACTCGGCCGGGAATCGTCGTAACGCAGGTGATGCCGGGCCGAGGTGCGCTGGCGACGGGAACCCGGTGGCCGGGCCCGGGTCACCGGAATTCGTGCACGACTTCGATCGGGCCGGCCAGGTGGGCGTTGAACTCGTCCAGTTCCTCGGCCGGAACCCACAACTCGAGGATGGTTTTGCCCCCGGCCTGCCGCACGGGGTAACGCCGGAGGAAATCCGACTCGATCCGGAAGCGGGTCACGTAGCCGACTCCATGGTGTGGGACGTTCCAATCCCGGGCGATCTTGATCGCGTACTCCTCGTTGAGCACGGGGTAGAAGATCGGCTGCTCGGGAAGCCGCGGGGGCCAAGCGCGCCAGCCGGATTGCCGGACGAGCTCCAGCTCCTCCGGTCCGGTCGGGCGCCACAGCACAGTGGTGGGCGTCTCTTTGTTCTGAACCACCCTGCATCCCTTCGTGCTCACCGCATCGGTCCGTTCCGCCAACGTCCCACAGCCTGGCCCTTCCAGGTCAAAGTCGCCACCAAGTT
The DNA here is from genome assembly GCF_026802195.1 of Amycolatopsis cynarae. Classification (NCBI taxonomy): domain Bacteria; kingdom Bacillati; phylum Actinomycetota; class Actinomycetes; order Pseudonocardiales; family Pseudonocardiaceae; genus Amycolatopsis; species Amycolatopsis cynarae. Next base: position 1,901,438 of record NZ_CP113836.1, read on the forward strand.
ACCGGTCACCGGATTCTTCCGGGGCGTTGCCCGGTGCCCGGTCCTGGCCGTGGGCGCCCGCGGGGCGTGAGACCGAGGTCGTGAACGTGGTCGCAATCGGGCCAGGTCGCGGTGACCTGGAGGTGCCACTTCTATGCTGGCCGGGATGATTGGAAGGCGCCCATGTCCGTGAAGGAGCAATACCCTCGCCTTACGGCGCCACGGGTGATCGCCATCCTGGCTTTCGCGGGCGCTGACTTCTGGGTCGTCGAGTTGTTCGGAGCGAACGAGTGGGTCTGCGGCCTCATGGGAGGAGTCGCCGTCGCCTTCGGGTCCGCTATGGCAACCCGGTGGCGCAATGCCGACGCGCGTCGCGACAGCTGTTGGCACCTTCAAGACAGGCGGCGGCCAGGTTATGGGTCTGGCTCAGCTGGGCATCGGAAACCCACAGCGAAAATCCCGCGGCGCTGAAGAGTTATTGAACGTTGCACCGCCGAGCGTGATACCTGCCGGAGTACCACAGGTGGCGGGTCCTGACCTTGGAACCCCTCACCACCGCCGCCTGAGGGAATGGGCTGAGGGTGGACCAGCGACGCGGGGTGGCGCCACCGTCCACTGTGGAGCAGCTCGGTAGGGGGCCGCTAGGGGTCGTTGGAGCGGCTGGCCGCGGGGTAGCTTGGGGCGGCCGGGGAGCAGGTCAGTGCGGTCGTCCCGGTCCGAGAGACGGAAAGGCGGTGGGACGACATGGTCGTCCACGCGGAGAACGTCGAAGAGAGCTGGTTCCGCCGGTTCCACCCGTCATCCAGGGCGGTGGCGCGGCTGGTGTGCCTGCCGCACGCCGGGGGATCGGCTCCGTTCTTCTTCCCGATGTCGCGGGCGCTCGCCCCGCACGTCGAGGTGCTGGCCGTGCAGTATCCGGGGCGGCAGGACCGGCGGCATGAGCCGTTTCTGCACACCATCGACGGCATCGCCGACCGGATCGCCGAACTGCTGCGGGGCGGGAACGACCTGCCGCTGGCGTTGTTCGGCCACAGCATGGGCGCGATGATCGCCTACGAGGTGACGCGCAGGCTGGAGCAGGAGGGCAGGCTCGTGGCGGGTCTGTTCGTCTCCGGCCGCCGCGCGCCGTCGCGATGGCGCGACGAGAGTGTGCACACCCGCACCGACGAGGGTGTGGTGGAGGAGCTGCGCAGGTTGAGCGGCACCGAAATGGACCTGCTGGGCGACCAGGACGTGGTGCGCATGATTCTTCCGGTGGTGCGCAACGACTATCGCGCCGTGGAGACCTACCGGCACGCCCCGGGCGATCCGCTCGCGGCGCCCGTGGTGGCCTTTACCGGGACGGACGACCCGGTGGCCTCCGTGGACGAGGTCGCGTCCTGGGCGGAGCACACCACGGGCGGCTTCGAGCTGGTGCCGCTCGAAGGCGGGCACTTCTTCCTCACCCGGCACCAGGACGTGATCGTCCGGTCCCTGGCCGATCGCCTGGTGGGCAGCGAGGAGTCGGTCCATGTCTGAGGCTCTGGCGCCGAACGTCGACGAAGGATCGTTCGCCAACCGGCTCGTGGAGCTGCGCGAAATCAAGGAGGCGGCGCGGCGCGGGCCCGACGACGCGGCCACCGTCCGGCAGCACGAGCGCGGCAAACTCACCGCCCACGAGCGGATCGAACTGCTCCTCGACCCCGGGACGTTCACCGAGGTCGAGCCCCTCCGCAGGCACCGGGCCACCGGCTTCGGCCTCGAACACCGGCGGCCGTACTCCGACGGGGTGGTCGGTGGCTGGGGAACCGTGCACGGCCGCACGGTCTTCGTGTACGCACACGACTTCCGCATCTTCGGCGGCGCGCTCGGCGAGGCGCACGCGCAGAAGATCCACAAGGTGATGGATCTCGCGGAGGCGGCCGGCGCGCCGCTGGTGTCGCTCAACGACGGTGCGGGCGCCCGGATCCAGGAAGGGGTGACGGCGCTCGCCGGGTACGGCGGCATCTTCCAGCGCAACACCCGCTGTTCCGGGGTCATCCCGCAGATTTCGGTGATGCTCGGCCCGTGCGCGGGCGGCGCCGCCTACTCGCCCGCGCTGACGGACTTCGTGTTCATGGTCCGCGAAACCTCGCAGATGTTCATCACCGGCCCGGACGTGGTCCAGGCGGTGACGGGCGAGGAGATCACCCAGAACGGCCTCGGTGGCGCCGACGTGCACGCCGCGACCTCCGGTGTGGCCGCGTTCGTGTACGACGACGAGCAGACCTGCCTGGAGGACGTGCGCTACCTCCTTTCGCTGCTGCCCGCCAACAACAACGAGACCCCGCCGGTGGAACCGTCCGGCGATCCGGCCGACCGCCGCACCGACCGGCTGCTCGACCTCGTCCCGACCGATTCGGCCCGCGCCTACGACATGTGCGCGGTGATCGGCGAGATCGTGGACGACGGCGAGTTCCTCCAGGTGCACGCCGGCTGGGCCACCAACGTGGTCTGTGCGCTGGCCCGGCTGGACGGTCAGGTGGTCGGGATCGTCGCGAACCAGCCCGCCGTCCTCGCCGGAGTGCTGGACATCGAGGCGAGCGAGAAGGCCGCCCGGTTCGTGCAGACCTGCGACGCGTTCAACATCCCGCTCGTGACCCTCGTGGACGTGCCAGGCTTCCTGCCCGGGGTGGACCAGGAACACGGCGGGATCATCCGGCACGGCGCGAAACTGCTGTACGCCTACTGCAACGCCACGGTGCCCAGGGTGCAGCTCATCCTGCGCAAGGCCTACGGCGGTGCCTACATCGTGATGGACTCGCGCTCCATCGGCACCGATCTGTCGCTGGCGTGGCCGACGAACGAAATCGCCGTGATGGGGGCCGAGGGCGCCGCGAACGTGATCTTCCGCCGCGAGATCCGGGCCGCGGACGACCCGGAGGCGGTGCGCCGGCTGAAGATCAAGGAGTACCGCACCGAACTGATGCACCCGTACTACGCCGCCGAACGCGGTCTGGTGGACGACGTGATCGAACCCGGCCGGACCCGGGAACTGCTGATCCGGGCGCTGACCATGCTGCGCACCAAGCACGCCGACATCCCGGCGCGCAAGCACGGGAATCCGCCGGTCTGATGAGCGAACCCCGGATCCGCGTTCTGCGCGGCGCACCCGACGACGACGAGCTGGCGGCGCTGATCGCGGTTCTCTCCGCGATCAGCGCCGCGGCAGGGCAGGCCGGACCGGCGACCACGCCAACGGCGGCGCGCCCGGCGTCCCGCCGCCTGGTCCCCTTCCCGTCGGCGACGAGCTGGCGGACACCCCGCTGAACAACCCCGAGCCGCCGCATCCGTGCCGCACCCGGCGCGCACGGATGCGGCTTTCCACTGTGGACTCCCACGGACGGGTCACCCGCGCGACGCCGTGCTGTCCAAATAGGTCAGTACCGCGCGGATCCGGCGGTTCTCCTCCCCGCTGGCTTCCAGGCTGAGCTTCGCGAAGATGTTGCCGATGTGGTTTTCCACCGCCCCTTGCGTCACCACGAGCCGTTTGGCGATGGCGGCGTTCGACAGGCCCTGCGCCATCAGCCCCAGCACCTCCTTCTCCCGTGCGGTGAGGGCGTCGAGCGGGTCACGGCTGCGGGAGAGCATCTGGGCCACCACGTCCGGATCGATCGCGGAGCCACCGCCCGCCACCCGCCGGACCGCCTCCAGGAACTCGGCCACGTCGGCGACGCGTTCCTTGAGCAGGTAGCCCACACCGGAGGTGCCCTCGGTGATCAGATCGACGGCGTAGGTCCCCTCCACGTACTGGGAAACCACCAGCACCGGCAGCCCCGGAATCTCCTTGCGGGCGGCCAGGGCCGCCCGCAGGCCCTCATCGGTGTAGGTGGGGGGCATGCGCACGTCGGCGATGACGAGGTCCGGGCGGTGCTCACGAACGGCGACGAGCATGTCCTCGCCGTTGTCGACGGCCGCGGCGGTCTCGATGCCGACGTCGGCGAGCAGGCTCTGCACACCGGCGCGCAGCAGCACGGAGTCTTCGGCTATCACAACACGCATTTCGCGCTCCAGGGAAGAGTCACCAGCGGACGGGAAGGTCGGCGCGCACCACCGTGGGCCCGCCGACCGGGCTGACCACGGTGAGCACACCGTCGATCGTCGCGGCCCGGTCGGCGAGGCCGGCCAGCCCGCCTCCGGGGCGGATCGAGGCACCGCCGCGCCCGTTGTCGGTGATTTCGACGGCCACGGTGTCCTCGTCGCGGGTCACCCGCACGAAGGCACGATCCGCGCCCGCGTGCTTGGTGATGTTGGTGAGCGTCTCGCTCACGATGAAGTAGGTCGTGGTCTCCACCGGCGCGGGCGGCCGCGGTTCCACCGCCACCTCGACCTCGACCGGGATCTGCATCCGCGCCGTCAACGACGACAGCGCCGCGTCCAGGCCGCGGTCCTGCAGCACCGGCGGGTAGATCCCGCGGGCGAGATCGCGCAGTTCGGACACGGCGAGCTTCGCGTCGGCGTGCGCCGCACCGATCAGCTCGCGCGCGCCGTCCGGATCCTCCGAGTCGAGCTTCAGCTGCGCCCGGCCCAGGCTCATCGCGACGGCCACCAGCCGCTGTTGCGCCCCGTCGTGCAGGTCGCGTTCGATGCGCTTTCGTTCGGCTTCCACGGCGTCGATACCGCGGGCACGGGAGTGCGTCAGTTGCCGGGTGCGGGCCTCCAGTTGCGCCGTGCGGTCCGGCCCCAGAAACGACAGCGTCAGCGCGCCGTGCAGCGAGCCGATCCGCGGCGCCACGAAGATGCCGAACGGCGGCACGGCGACCGACACGATCCCGGCCACGAATTCGATGATGCCCAGCGGCAGCGCGAGCAGCGTGTAGCCCAGTTCACGCCAGGTCGTCGGGTCCACGAGCCTGGTCTGCCAGGTCTGCAGCATCCCGGCGCCGTGCCGCAACCGCCGGGGTGCGGCGACTTCGACGCCGAGCATGGCGCGCACCCAGGCGCGTTCCAGGTCGGCGAAGCCGCGGACCAGCGTGGTGGCGCTGAGCAGAACGGGAATGCCGATCCACAGCATGGTGGTGGCGATGCCGAGGACCGTGGTCACGAGGACGAGCACGAAGGCCACGAGCCGGATGGGGAAACTCGCGATGAGGAAGCCGATGGTCCGGATCGCGTGCGGGCGTTCCGTCACCGGGCTTGCGCCATCCGCTCGAATTCCGGTACGAGGGCGTCGAGCGTCGGCGTGGCCAGCATTTCGTCCCGTGCTTCGAGCGCGCGGTCGCGGAAGGACGGTTCGTCCAGCAGCCGCAGGACTCCACTTCGGACGGTCTCCGGCGTGACGTCCTCGAGGTCCACCAGCAACCCGTTGCCCCGCTCCACCTGCGCGACGGCCGACCCCCGCTCGCTCCAGGTGGTTCCGGGGATCACCAGCTGCGGGACGCCGTTGACCACCGCGTTGCCGATCGTCGCGCCGCCGCCCTGGTGCACGATGGCGGAACAACTCGCGAGCAGCTCGTTCATCGGCACGAAGTCCACCGCCCGGACGTTGTCCGGGATCTTCTCGACCGACGCGAGCTGGGCCGCGTTCAGCGTCGCGATCACCTCGATGTCGAGGTCGGCGAGGCCGTTGAGCAGATCGGACACCGAAGTCTCCTCGATGCCGAGCACCTGGCGGTTGGAGATGCCCAGGGTCAGCATCACGCGGGGGCGGGCGGGTTCCTCCAGTACCCACCGCGGGATCGCCATCGGTTTGTTCAGCGGCACGAACCGGGCCGGAAGGTAGTCGACGTCCACTCCGTCGTAGCGCAGATAGGACGGATGGCAGTCGATGGTCCTGACGCCGTAGCGCAACGTCTCGTCGTAGCCGGCGCCGAACCGGCCCACGGCGGCCGACATCCACTCCACGAACGGGTCCGGTTCCGTGCTCGTACCAAGGCGCGCGCGGAGATCCCGGTACTGCGCGCCGATCCTCGCCGTCTGGTCCGCCGCGTACATCATCCGCAGATGCGGTACGCCGAGAACATGCGCGACGATGGGCGCCGCGTAGATCATCGGGTCCCACAGCACGAGATCCGGCCGCCACCCGCGGGCGAACCGGACGAGCTCGTCGAGCAGGGAATCCGGTGTGGTCCAGCGGAACACCTCGACCCAGTGTTCGTAGACCGTGCGCACGTACTCGTCGGTGTAGCGTTCCGGCCTGCTCTCGGAGATCCTGAACTCGCCCTGCATCGCGTTGTCGCCCTCGACCTGGAGCTGCCGGTGGCGCGCGATGTCGAGTTCTTCGCCGAACCACATGGCGTCCAGGCCGGTCTCGGCGAACGACGCCACTTCGCGCGGGTTGCGCTGGCCGATGAACCGTACTTCGTGCCCGGCGGCGGCCAGTGCCCAGCCGACCGGGGCCATGCTGTAGACGTGCGTCCTCGTCGGGAAGACCATCATCATGACGCGCATCGACGCACACTCCGGAATCGCGAGCGGGAAAAGCAGGCTAGTCCGAAACGGTAGAGCGCGCGCGTCCTGCCGCCTACCCGGAAAACACGCGAGTAGGGGTGCGAAACGAGGTACCCCGGGGTGGGATTAGACCGGCTTTAGCCGCCCCTTAGGGGCTGGTGACGGCGGTGCGGCGGCGGATAGACATGGTGGAGGAACCGGCCGCGCTCCGGCCGGGCGAACACAACGAACGAGGTGATGAGCATGGCCGCGGCGCCCATCAGGAAGGGCTGGGTCTCCTTCGGCGCGTACCGCACCTGGTACCGGGTCACCGGGGCCGCGGGGGGAGAACTGCCCGCCGTCGTCGTGGTGCACGGCGGGCCCGGCAGCACGCACGACTACCTGCGCAACCTCTGCTCCCTCGCCGACGACGGGTGGCCGGTGGTGCACTACGACCAGCTCGGCGGCGGCGGCTCGACACACCTGGCGGACGCCGGCGAGAACTTCTGGACACCCGAGCTGTTCGGCGACGAGCTGGACAACCTGCTGCAGCGGCTGGAGATCGAGGACAACTACGTCCTGTTCGGACAGTCATGGGGCGGACTGGTCGTCGCACGGCACGCCGCGCGGCGGCCCGAGGGCCTTCGGGGGCTCGTGATAGCGAACTCGCCGGCGTCGTACCGGTTGTGGCGCCAGGAGATGGAGGTGCTGCGCGCCCTGCTCCCACCCGGCGTCGACGCGGAGCTGAGGGCGCACGAGGCCGCGGGCACCACCGGCAGCCAGGAGTACTTCGACCTGATGCGGGTGTTCTACGACCGGCACGTGTGCCGCGTGGTCCCCTGGCCGCGCGACTACCTGGCCTCCTTCATGGAGATGGCCGACAACAACACCGTCTACTCCGTGATGAACGGGCCGAGCGAATTCACCGTCACCGGTACGCTCAAGGACTACTCGGTGGTGGATCTCCTCGACGACATCGAGGTGCCGACCCTGCTCGTCTCCGGCAGGCACGACGAGGCCACCCCGGTGACCGTCCAGCCCTACTTCGACCGGATCCATGACGTGCGCTGGGAGATCTTCGAAGAATCCAGCCATGTCCCGCATCTCGAGGAACCCGAACGGTTCCGCGAGGTCCTGCTCGGTTTCCTGCGGGACATCCACGGCCGTGCCCGCGCGGGCCGGTCCGCCGAAAGAGAGGTCGCCAGCCATGGATGAGGCCACCCGGCCGGGATCGGCGGTCGTGTTCCCCGGGATGAGCCCGGCCCGCTTCGCCGAGTTCGGCAAGTTCCTGCTGATCAACCCCTTCGCCCGCAGGCTGATCGCGCAGGCGAACGACCGGCTCGGGTACTCGCTGGTCGACCGCTTCCGCGACACCGAGGGGGACTATTCCTCCTATGCCCAGGTCGGGTTCATGCTCACCTGTGTGGCGCTCGCCGAGTGGGCCGAGCAGGAGTACGGCATGACCCCCGACTACTGCACCGGCCCGAGCTTCGGTGAGAAACCGGCCAGCGTGTACTCCGGTTCCCTGACCTTCTCCGACGCCGTCTGGATGACGGCGGAGCTGGCCCGCTGCCTCAACGAGTTCTTCGCCACCGAGTACACGGACGTGGTGACGCACTCGTTCGTCCGCACGCCGGAGGACAAGCTGAACGAAGCCCTCGCCGAGCTCGAAGAGCGCGGCGAATGGTGTGACATCTCCTGCTACATCGACCACGACTTCTACATGGTGTCCCTGCGGGAGCGGAATCTCGACTGGCTCAAACGGACGGTGCGCGGCATGGGCGGGCTTTCGCTCTACACGATGCGGCCGCCCCTGCATTCACGGGCCTTCGGCGCGCTGCGCCGGAAGGCGGAGGACGAGGTGCTCGGCGGCCTGGACTTCCACGACCCGCTGCTGCCGATCGTCGCCGACCAGGACGGCTCGATCCTGCGCTGCGGCGAACAGGTGCGAACCATGCTGCTCGACAGCATCGTCAAGCCGTTGCGCTGGCCGCACGTGGTTTCGTCGCTGGAGCAGCTCGGCGTGCGCAAGCTCTGGGTGGCCGGTCCGGACACGCTGTTCGGCCGCGTCCGGGTCACCACGAGCCGGTTCGAGGTGTGCACGGTGAACCCGCGGCTGGCCCTGCAGCCCCGGCGCCGGGGCGCAGGACCGTCGCGCGTCAGCTGACCGGTGTCCCCTCCGGGGACAGGTCCGACAGCGTCGTCCACAGGCGCCCGGGATTCTCGAAGGTCTCCAGGTTCAGGGCGTCGTCTTCGAACCGCACGTTGTAGTGCTGCTCCAGGGTCGCGAGCAACTCGACGATCGCGAGCGAGTCGAGCCCGTACTCACGAAGCGGGGTCTCGGCCGTCAGCGCCTCGTCGGCGGACAGGAACGGAAGGAACGAGCGAAGCGTCTCTTCGAAAGTGGCGTCCCACATGGCTACTCCGGATTGCTGGATTCGGATGGCTACCAAGCGGGAAAACCGACCGCCCGGTTCTGTTTGGAATCTACCCCGCGTCGCCGCTCCGGATCGACGCATCGGCACCCCTATTCACGGCGAGAGGACGATGATGGAAACGAGCTTCACCGGGCTGCACTCGCGCTTCCTGCGGGGCCTGGAACTTTCGGCGGACGGGGTGGCCGTCCAGGTGGGCGGGCAGGCGCTGGGCTACGCCCGCCTGCACGACCTGGCCCTGCTGTGGGGTGGTGCGCTGGCCGATTCCGGTGCGCGGACGGTAGGGGTACTGGCCGCCAAGGGGGTCACCGCGTACGCCGGGATCCTCGCCGGGCTGTACGCCGGCGCGACGGTGGTGCCGTTGCGGCCGGACTTCCCGGCGGCGCGCACGGCCCAGATGATCGACGCCGCGGAGGTGGACGCGGTGATCGCCGACGCGCGGGGTTTCGCCCTCCTCCCGGAGGTGCTGGGCGCGCGGCGCCCCGCCGTGCTCGCCCCGGAGTGTGCCGGGGGGCCATCGGTGCTGCGGCCGCTCGATTCGCAGGCGCTGGCGGCACCCCGGTCGGTGAGCCCGAAGGACACCGCGTACGTGCTGTTCACCTCCGGCTCCACCGGGCGGCCCAAGGGGGTCCGGATCGGGCACGGTGCCGCGGACCACTACTTCGGCCTGCTCGACGCGCGCTACGACTTCTCGCCGGACGACGTGTTCTCGCAGACGTTCGACCTGAACTTCGACTGCGCGATGTTCGACCTGTTCTGCGCGTGGGGCGCCGGCGCCCGTGCCGTCGTGCTGCCTCCGGCGGCCTACCGGGGCCTGCCCGCCTTCGCGGCCGAACACGGGCTGACGGTGTGGTTCTCCACGCCGAGCGCCATCGACCTGGTCCGCCGAACCGGGGGACTGGCGCCGGGGGCGATGCCCGGACTGCGGTGGAGTTTCTTCGCGGGCGAGGCGCTCAACGTGCGCGACACGGCCGACTGGCGCACCGCCGCGTCGTCGTCGATCGTGGAAAACCTGTACGGCCCCACCGAGCTGACCATCACCGTCGCCGGGTACCGCTGGGACGACGAGGAGACGCCCAGGGTCGCGGTGAACGGTGTGGTGCCGATCGGCGCGGTGCACGCGGGCCACGATTTCGTGCTGCTGGCCGAAAACGACGCCGAGGCAGGGACGGAGGCCGGTGCCGAGGGTGAGCTGTGCATCGCGGGCCCGCAGCTGACGCCGGGCTACCTCGATCCGGCCGACGAGCGCGGCCGGTTCGTGGAGCGCGACGGCTGCCGCTTCTACCGCACGGGCGACCGGGTCCGGCGTCTCCGCGGCGGCGATCTCGCCTACCTCGGCCGGCTCGACTCGCAGGTGCAGGTGCTCGGCTGGCGCGTCGAACTCACCGAGGTCGAGCACGCCCTGCGCGACTGCGGGGTCCGCGACGCGGTGGCGCTCGGGGTCGCGACCGAGCTGGGGACCGAGCTGTTCGTGTTCTACACCGGACCCGAGCGGCCGGTCATCGAGCTGGTCCGCGCGCTGCGCAGGGTGCTGCCGGAGGGAGTGATCCCGCGCCGTTACCGCAACGTCGTCGAGTTCCCGCTCAACGCCAACCGCAAGATCGACCGCAAGGCGCTCGCCGCCGAGGCCGCCGGGCTCCTCGCCCCGGCTCCCGTCGGCTGAGCGGCACGAAGTGCCGTGAGGGACCACCTCACGGCTTGCCCCGACGGGCGCGCGAGTGCGGGACACGGGCGCACGAGTGTTAGGGGCGGTCTAGGGGTGTGGCGATCCGTGTCGCCGCGGCTAGTTTTCCGACGTCGGGGAGTGTTTTCGCGCCGGCGCGGTGATTCTTCGTGAGTCTTTTCAATCCTTTCGGGAGAGGCAGTCGTGAACGATTCTCCGGGCGGATCGCTCGTTCATTCCCTGCTCGACGAGGCGGTGGCCGAGGCCGCCACCTCGTCGGCGGTGCGCGACCGTGCGGGCGCGTGGACCTACGCCGAGCTGGCCCGGTGGAGCCGGGCCGTGGAGGCGGTGCTGGCGCGCCGCGGAGTCCGCAAGGGCGACCGCGTGGTTCTGCACCTGCCCACCAGCCGCGAACTGGTCGCCCTGTTCTTCGGCACCTCGCGCCGCGGCGCGGTGTTCGTGCCGATCAACCCGGCGATGAAGAAGTTCCAGTTCGACGCCGTGGTGGACAACGCCGATCCGGTGCTGGTCGTCACGCCGGACGAGTTCGGTCCGCTGTGGAACGAAGTCGAGCGGGCGGCGCACACCGGTGAGCGGGTGGAGGAGACGGAGGTCCACCCGGACGACATCGCGGTGCTCGTCTACACCTCCGGCAGCACCGCCACGCCGAAGGGCGTGATCGGGCCGCACCGCCAGGTCACCTTCGCCACCCGTGCGATCCAGGCCGTGCTCTCCTACCGCGGCGACGACGTGGTGTTCTGCCGGTTCCCGATGTCGTGGGACTACGGGCTGTACAAGGTGCTGCTGTCCTGCGCGGGCCGCAGCGAGATCGTGCTCGCCGACGCGGAGTCCGATCTGCGGCTGCTGTCGAGGATGCGGGAGGTCGGCGCCACGGTGGTCCCCATCGTGCCTTCGCTCGCCACCATGATCGCCACACTGGCCGGCCGCGAGTCCGGGCCCGCCGCTCCGGTGCGCCTGTTCACCAACACGGGCGCCGCGCTGCCCGGGGCCACGATAGCCAGGCTGCGCGCGGCCTTCCCCGGCGCCAGGGTGGTCCGCCAGTTCGGCCAGACCGAGTGCAAGCGGATCACCATCATGCCGCCGGACGAGGACACCGAACGTCCCGGGTCTTCGGGACTGCCGCTGCCCGGCACGTCCGTGCACATCGTCGCGGCCGACGGCACCGAACTGCCGCCGGGGGAGATCGGGGAGATCGTCGCGGCCGGTCCGCACGTGATGCCGGGGTACTGGCGCGCGCCGGAGCTGTCCGCCCGCGCCTTCCGCCGCGACAAGGCCACCGGAGGGCTGCGGCTGCACACCGGCGACTACGGGCGGCTCGACGCCGACGGCTACCTCTACTTCGAGGGCCGCCGGGACGACATGTTCAAGCGCAAGGGCATCCGGATGTCCACTTTGGAGATCGAGGCCGCCGCGATGGACATTCTCGGTGTCCGCGCCGCCGGTGCGATCCCGCCCAGCGAGACCCGGGACCTCGCCATCTGCGTCGAGAGCGATCTGCCGCCCACCACCGTGCTGCGGGAGCTCGCGAAGCGGCTGGAACCGCAGAAGGTTCCGTCGCTGTGCCACGTCGTCGACGAGTTCCCCCTCACCGCGCACGGCAAGAACGCGACGAAGGAACTCGCCCTGCTGGTGGAAGGTGCCCGCAAATGAGCAAGTACCGCGAGCTGGCCGAGAAGTTCGGTACGCCCGCCTACGTCTACGACCTCGACGTGGTCGCCGAGTCGCGCGATCAGTTGTTCGGCCTGCTGCCCGAGGGCTTCCACCTGTTCTACGCGCTGAAGGCCAACCCGCACCCGGAGATCGCGCGCGAGCTGCGCGAGAGCGGTGACCGGCCGTGCCGCGCGGAGATCAGCTCCACCGGCGAGCTGGCCAACGCGCTGGCGGCGGGCTTCACCCCGGACGAGATCCTCTACACCGGACCCGGTAAGACGAACGGTGAGCTGGAGCAGGCCGTCGCCGCCGGAGTCCGGCTGTTTTCCGTGGAGTCGCCGACCGATCTGCGGCACGTCGGTGCCGCCGCCGGGAAGTACGGCGTGACGGTGTCCTGCCTGCTGCGGGTGAACACCACGCAGGGCAGCGCCTCCACCGGCATCCGGATGATGGGCAGGCCCTCGCAGTTCGGCATCGACGCCGAGACGCTCCCCGCGCTCATGCCCGCGCTGATGGCGGTGCCCGGCACCCGCGTGGTGGGGGCGCACTTCTTCACCATGAGCAACGCGAAGGACGAGGACAGCCTGCTCGGGGAGTACGAGTTCGTGCTGCGGTCCGCCGCGGAACTGCGCGACGAGGCCGGGCTGCCGCTGGAACTTCTCGACATCGGCGGCGGTTTCTCCTCACCCTACGCGGTGCCGGGTCCGCGCACCGACTACCCGAAACTGCGGGCGGGGCTGGAGGCGCTGCTCGATCTCCATCTGCCCGAGTGGCGCTCCGGGGAGGTCGAACTGGCCTGCGAGTCGGGCCGCTACCTGTCCGGCAGCAGCGGTTCGCTGCTCGCGGGCGTGGTGAACGTCAAGGAGAGCCGGGGCAGCCGGTTCGTGATCCTCGATGCCGGGATCAACGCGGTCGGCGGTCTTTCCGGCATCGGCAGGCTGCTCCCCGCCGCCGTCGGGATCACCGAGGGCGAAGACACGGGGGAGAACGGGGTGACCGGCAGCCTGGTCGGTCCACTGTGCACTCCCGGCGACTCGCTCGCGAAGGCGGCCAGGCTGCCGGAGTTGTCGCCGGGCGACGTGGTGACGGTGCCGAACGTCGGCGCGTACGGCGCCACCGCGAGCCTGATCGCCTTCCTCGGCCGCCCGGCACCGGCCGAGGTCGTGGTGCGCGGCGGCGAGGTCGTCTCCGCCTCCCGGCTGGACTACGGGCGGGTCTACGAGGTGTCGCCATGACCGGAGAAGCCCGTGCCTACGGCGGCGGGACCGTGACCGGGCCGCATCGGCCGACGGTGATCGTCAGCAGCATGGCCTCCGATTCGCACACCTGGAACCTGGTGTACCTGGAACTGCTCGTGGGCGAGCTCGGCTTCGACGTGGTGAACCTCGGGGCGTGCGTGCCGGACGAGCTGCTGGAGTCCGAGTGCCTGAGCCGCCGCCCCGCGATGCTCGTGCTGAGCAGCGTGAACGGCCACGGGCACCAGGACGGCCTGCGTGTGATCCAGCGGTTGCGAGCGCTGGAGGAGCTGCGTGAACTGCCCGTGGTGATCGGTGGAAAGCTCGGCATCGGCGGCGGGCTCACCGCCGAGGAGACCGCGCAGTTGTTGCTCGCCGGGTTCGACGCGGTGTTCGACGACCACCAGGGCGCGTCCTCGTTCCGCCGGTTCGCCGCCACACTCCCCGGTGGGGCGGCACGGCTTTCCGCGCGGGTGGAGGGGGCCGGGGCGTGAGTTTCGAAGAGTTCGTCGCGAACCGGCACGCCGCCGGTGAGCTCGTGGTGCAGCCACGGATGGGTTTTGCCGACCCGGCCGCGATGCGTGCCGGGCTGGCCGCGACGAAGGCCGCGCGTGCCGCGACCGTCGGCACCGTCACGCTCGACAGCTACACACGGATCTGCGACACCGATTCCGCGGCCCACGCGCTGCGCCACGGCATCCCGCTCAACGGCTACCCGATCGTCAACCACCCGCCCGAGGCCACCCGGGAAATGCTCGACGGCATCGAAGGCCCGGACTTCCCGGTGCAGGTGCGGCACGGTTCGGCCCGTCCCGCGGACATCTTCCGCGCGATGATCGCCGCCGGTCTGCACGCCACCGAGGGGGGCCCGGTGTCCTACTGCCTGCCCTACAGCCGGACCCCGCTCGACGAGTCCGTGCGCAACTGGTCCCGCTGCTGCGAGCTGCTGCTGGCGGCCGGCCACCGGGATGCCCGGCCGCATCTGGAGACCTTCGGCGGGTGCATGCTGGGCCAGCTGTGCCCGCCGAGCGAGCTGGTGGCGCTCAGCGTACTGGAAGCGTTGTTCTTCTACCGCAAGGGGTTGCGCAGCATCTCGGTGAGCTACGCGCAGCAGACGAACATGGCGCAGGACCGGGAGGCGGTGGCGGCGCTGCGCCGGCTGTGCGCCGAGCTGCTGCCGGGCGCCACCTGGCACGTCGTGATCTACGCGTACATGGGGATGTTCCCGCGCAGCGCCGAGGGCGCGCGGTTCCTGCTGGGCAAGGCGGCCGAACTGGCGATGACGAGCGGTGCGGAGCGGCTGATCGTGAAGACGGCCGTGGAAGCCGACCGGATCCCGACCATCGCCGAGAACGTGGCGGCGCTCGAACACGCCGGGACGGTGGCGGCTTCGGTTCCTCCGACGGACACTGTGGACAGTGACAACCAGGTCTACCGGGAGGCGTACGCGTTCGTCGACGCCGTGCTGAACAGCCACGCGGACCTGGGGCGTGCGCTCGTGGTCGCCTTCAAACGCGGCCTGCTCGACGTCCCGTTCTGCCTGCACCCCGACAACGCGGGCCAGGCGCGCAGCCATCTCGACCCGGAGGGCAGGCTCGGCTGGTCCGCTCTCGGGTCGCTGCCTTTGCGCGGCGTGGCCGAGCGCGGGCACGCGAGCGCGATCACCTCGTCGACCCTGATGTCGGCGCTCTCCTACGTCCAGCACACCTACGACACCAAGGCGCTGGAACAGCGATGAGGACTTGTTCCGAAGGAAGAACAACCCAGTGAAGGGAAGCGCGATGAGCACCCGCCGGAAGGTCCGGGCGTATCCGTTCGACATGCACGAGATCTCCGTTTCCGAGCAGTACCACCTGCTGCAGCGGGACGAGCCGATGAGCCGGGTCCAGATGCCCTTCGGTGAACCGGCGTGGCTGGCGACGAAGTACGCCGACGTCAAGCTGGTGATGACCGATCAGCGGTTCAGCCGGGAGCTCGCCCAGGGCCTCGACCAGCCGCGCATGCGCCGCCAGCAGATGGGCGACGGCATCATGGGCATGGACCCGCCGGACCACACGCGCCTGCGCCGCCTGGTGGCCAAGGCGTTCACCGCGCGCCGCCTGGAGCGGATGCGCGCCGGGGTGCGGGATCTGGTGCACAGGCTGCTCGACGGCATGGCGGCCCAGGGCGATTCCGCCGACGTGGTGGAGGACCTCGCCCGGCCGCTGCCGGTGACGGTGATCTGCGATCTGCTCGGCGTGCCGCAGGAGGACCACCAGATCTTCCGCGAGTGGACGCAGGCTCTGGTCAGCGACGCCACGGCCAAGGGCGACGTGCTCGACGTCTACGGCGACCAGCTCGACAACTACGTCGCCGGGCTGGTCGCGCAGCGGCGCGAGGAGCCGACGGACGACCTGCTCGGGGCCCTCGTCTACGCCCGTGACGCCGGGGACAAGCTGACCGAGAACGAGCTGATCTCGATCGCGGGCGCCGGTCTGCTCACCGGCGGTGTGGAGACGGTTTCCTCGGCGCTGCCCAGCTTCCTCTTCACGCTGCTGACCCATCCCGCCGAGCTGGCGCTGCTGCGCGCCAAGCCGGAGATCATGCCCACGGCCGTGGAGGAACTGCTGCGGTACGTGCCGATCAACACCGCGGCGATGTTCGCCCGCTACGCCTCCGAGGACGTCCGCTTCGGTGACGTGGTGGTGCGGGCGGGCGACCCGGTGCTGCCGGCACTGCATGCGGCCAACCGCGACCCCGAGGTGTTCGCCGACCCGGATCGCATCGACCTGGCGCGCAGCCCGAACCCGCACGTGGCCTTCGGGCACGGCCCGCACCACTGCATCGGCGCCCAGCTGGCCCGGCTGGAACTGCAGGAGGCGCTGAAAGCCGTTTTGGAGCGGTTCCCCGAAATGCGTCTCGCGGACGGGCGTGACGGTGTGAAATGGGAATACGGCGTGATCGTCCGCGGGCCGTCGCTGATGCGCATCGCCTGGTGAATTCCCGCCCCTAACCGAGTTTTCTGGGGATCCGGCCCGGTCAGGGGCCGACCTACGATCGGACGAGTTGACCACGAATGCTGCCTTGCGAAAGCGGTGGAGTGCGCAATGCGTGAGTTTGAGAACGAGATGTCTCGTCAGGGTGACCAGGCGGGCGCGCGGCCGCGAAAACCCGCGGAAAACCCGGATTCCGGGTTCGCGGCCCGGCTGAGGGCAGTGCCGCCCGGCGAGCGCGCGGCACTGCTGGCCGAGGTCGTGCACGAGGCGACGCGGGCCGCGCTGCGGGCCGTGCTGCCGGAGGTTCCCGCGGTGCTCGATCCGGGCAAGGCGTTCTCGGACCACGGGTTCGATTCGCTGGCGGCGGTGGAGTTGCACGCGCAGCTCACCCAGGTCACGGGGCTCGAACTGCCGGTCACGCTGGCGTTCGACCATCCCACGCCCGCCGCGGTCGCGGACCTGGTGCACGCCACGGTGTTCGGCGCCGAAGCACCGGATCCCGGGCCGTCCGGACGGTCCGGGCGGTCCGGCCCCGCGGACGAGCCGATCGCCATCGTCGGCATCGGCTGCCGCTACCCGGGTGGTGTGACCTCCCCGGAACAGTTGTGGCGACTCGTGGCCGACGGGGTGCACACCATCGGTGGCTTCCCGACCGACCGCGGCTGGGATCTCGACGCCCTGTACGACCCGGACCCCGACCGCCCGGGCAGCAGCTACGTCACGTCGGGCGGGTTCCTGCCGGACGCCGGGGAGTTCGACGCGGACTTCTTCGGCATCTCGCCGCGGGAAGCCTCCGCGATGGACCCGCAGCAGCGGCTCGTGCTGGAACTGGCGTGGGAGGCACTGGAGCGGGCGAAGATCGACCCGGCGAGCCTGCGCGGCACCCCGGCCGGGGTGTTCATCGGTGCCGAGGCACAGGAGTACGGCCCGCGCCTGCACGAGGCGCCGGACGGACTCGACGGCTATCTGCTCACCGGGAACGCGCCCAGCGTCGTGTCCGGCCGGGTCGCGTACGCGCTCGGCCTGGAAGGCCCCACCCTGACCGTCGACACCGCGTGCTCCGGTTCGCTGGTGGCCCTGCACCTCGCGGTGCAGGCGCTTCGGTGCGGCGAAACCCGGCTCGCGCTCGCCGGCGGGGTCGCCGTGATGGGCGGCCCCGGCACGTTCACCGCGTTCAGCCGCCAGCGCGGCCTCGCCGAGGACGGCCGCTGCAAGGCCTTCGCCGCGGCCGCCGACGGTACCGGCTTCGCCGAGGGCGGCGGCGTCCTCGTGCTGGAACGGCTGTCCGACGCCGTCGCGAACGGGCACACCGTGCTCGCCGTCGTCCGCGGCTCGGCCATCAACTCCGACGGCGCCTCCAACGGCCTGACTGCCCCGAACGGTCCTTCGCAGCAGCGCCTGATCCACCGGGCGCTGGCCGACGCCGGGCTTGAACCGTCCGAAGTGGACGCCGTGGAGGCGCACGGCACCGGCACCCGCCTCGGTGACCCGATCGAGGCGCAGGCGCTGCTGGCCACCTACGGCAGGCAGCGGCCACCGGACCGGCCGCTGTGGCTCGGCTCGATCAAGTCCAACCTCGGCCACACCCAGGCCGCCGCCGGGGTCGCCGGGGTGATCAAGATGGTGGAGGCCCTCCGCCACGGTGTGCTGCCCAAGACCCTGCACGTGGACGCGCCGACCCCGCACGTCGACTGGTCCTCGGGCGCGGTCGAACTGCTCACCGAGGCGCGCGAGTGGCCGGTCGCGGACCGTCCTCGCCGCGCCGGGGTGTCCTCCTTCGGCGTCAGCGGCACGAACGCGCACGTCATCATCGAGCAGGCAGACCGCGTCGGGCACGAGGACGTCCTCCCCGCCGGACCGCTTCCGGTCGTCCCGCTCGTCGTTTCGGCCCGGAGCGAGCAGGCGCTGCGCGCCCAGGCCGGGAACCTGCTGTCCCTTGTGGAATCGGCGGGCCCGGCGGACCTGGTCGATATCGGCTTCTCCCTGGCCACCACCCGTGCCGCACACGATCACCGGGCGGTGGTCGTGTGCGACAACACCGCGAACACCGAGGGCATCACGGAGGCCCTCCGCGGGCTGAGGGCGCTCGCCTCGGGTGAGCCGGACGCCGGGGTGGTCACAGGTTCCCGCACGCCGGGCAGGCTCGCCATGCTGTTCACCGGCCAGGGTTCGCAGCGGCTCGCGATGGGCCGTGAGCTCTACCTCGCCCACCCGGTGTTCGCCGAGGTGTTCGACGAGGTCGTCGACCACCTCGACGTGCAGACCGACCGTCCGCTGCGCGATGTCCTCTTCGGACAGGACGCCGGGGAGCTGGACAACACCCAGTACGCGCAGTGCGCGCTGTTCGCCGTCGAGGTCGCGCTCGCGCGGCTGCTCCAGTCCTGGGGAGTGCGGCCCGACGTCCTGCTCGGCCACTCGATCGGCGAACTCGCCGCGGCGCACCTCGCCGGCGTGTGGACGCTGGCCGACGCCTGCCTGGTCGTCGCCGCGCGCGGACGCCTCATGCAGGCGCTGCCCGAGGGCGGCGCGATGGTCGCCGTCGCCGCGACCGAGGACGAGGTCCGGCCGCTGCTGACCGAGGGGGTGAGCATCGCCGCCGTCAACGGCCCGTCGTCGGTGGTCGTCTCCGGTGAGCGCGAAGCGGTCGCCGCCGTGGTGTCGGTTCTCCGGGCGCGGGGCCGCAAGACCAGTGAGCTGCGCGTCTCCCACGCGTTCCATTCGCCGCTGATGGAGCCGATGCTCGCCGAGTTCCGCGAGATCCTCGAGGTGGTCGACTACGCGGCCCCCGCCATCCCCGTGGTCTCCAACGTCACCGGCCACCTCGCCACGGCGGAGGAGCTGTGCTCGCCGGAGTACTGGGTCCGGCACGTGCGCCAGGCCGTCCGGTTCGCCGACGGGGTGGCGGCGCTGGCCGAGTCCGGCGTGACCACGGCGATCGAGGTCGGCCCGGACGCCGTCCTCTCCGCGATGATCGCCGCGGGCCCGCACGCCGAAGCGGTGTCCGCCGTTGCCGCCCAGCGCCGCGATCACGGCGAACTCGTGGCCGTCACCAGCGCACTCGGCCGTCTGCACGCCCGGGGTGTCACCCTCGACTGGACGGCGTTCTTCGGTCCGGCCCGCCGGGTCGACCTGCCGACCTATGCCTTCCAGCGCAAGCACTTCTGGCTCACCGCTCCCGCCGGGCACGGTGACGCCGCGGACCTGGGCCAGCTCGCCTCCGCGCACCCGTTGCTGGCGGCGAGCATCGGGCTCGCCGATCAGGACGGCCTGGTGTTCACCGGCCGGATCGGCCTGCGGACCCATCCGTGGCTGGCCGGGCACACCATCGCGGGCGCGGTGCTGCTGCCCGGGACCGCGTTCGTCGAGATGGCGCTGCACGCGGCCGCGCAGTCCGGCTGCGACCTCGTCGACGAGCTGACCCTCCAGGCGCCACTGGTCCTGCCGGAGGCGGGCGGCGTCGCGCTGCAGGCCGTGGTCGGTCCCGGGAAGGACGGCCGCCGCACCATCGAGTTCTACTCGCGTCCCGAGCAGGACACCGAGGCGGTCTGGACCCGGCACGCCGCCGGTGTGCTCGCCGAGGCCCCCGCCGCGGAGCCGGGGCCGATGTCCGGGCTGGCGCAGTGGCCGCCGTCCGGTGCCGAGGTGGTGGCCACCGGCGAGCTGTACGAGGAACTGGCGGCCCACGGCTACGGCTACGGTCCGCTGTTCCAGGGCCTGCGCACCGCGTGGAAACGCGACGACGTCGTGTTCGCCGAGGTCGCGCTGCCCGCCGACGGCCGCGATGCCGCCTTCGGCATCCACCCGGCGCTGCTCGACGCCGTACTGCACGCCACCGACTTCGCCCCCGGCGAGGCGCGGGCGGCCGACGAGATCCGCCTGCCGTTCGCCTGGACCGGGGTGCGGCTGCACGCCTCCGGCGCCGGGGAGGTGCGGGTGCGCATCACCTCGCCCGCCACCGGCGGGGTCTCGCTGGAGATCGCGGACCCGGCCGGTGCGCCGGTGCTGTCGGTCGAATCCTTCCGCTCCCGTCCGGTGCGCGGCGCCGATCTCGCCACCGGTGCGCAGGAACTGCTCTACACCGTCGAATGGACACCGGTCACGCCGTCCACTTCGGACGACCCGGGCATGGTGGCGCTGGGCCGGGTGCCCGGGCTGGACGTGCCGGTGGCCGATTCGCTCGACCAGCTCGCCGAGGTTCCGGACGTCGTCCTGTTCCCGGTCGCGGCGCGCGGCAAAACCGTTCCGGCCGCGGCGAGGCAGGCCGCCCACCGCGTCCTCGGCGTGCTGAAGCAGTTGTTCGACGGCGACCGCTTCGCGTCGGCCAGGCTCGTGGTCGTCACCGGCGGCGGGCTCGCCGACGGCGCGGTGCGGGGGCTGGTGCGCTCGGCGCAGGCCGAGCACCCTGGCCGGATCGTGCTCGTCGAGGGCACCCTGTCGGCGGCGACGCTGGCCACCGTGCTCGGCTCGGGCGAGCCGGAACTGCGGGTCGAGGACGGGCACGTGCATGCCCCGCGGCTGGTACGCCTCACCGCGAACACCGCCGCGAACACCTCGGGGGCGTCCGGTTGGCGGGCCGACGGCACCGTGCTGATCACCGGCGGCACCGGCGGCCTGGGCGCGCACCTGGCCCGTCACCTGGTCACCACGCACGGCGTGCGACGGCTCCTGCTGCTCAGCCGCCGCGGTCCCGACGCGCCGGGCGCGGCCGGACTGGTCGCCGAACTGGCGGAACTGGGGGCGGCCGTGCAGGTCGTCGCCTGCGACGTCAGCAAGAAGCGCTCGCTTTCGGCCGCGTTGCGAAGGATCCCTGCCGAGTACCCGCTGTCCGCGGTCGTGCACGCCGCCGGGGTGCTCGACAACGCGCTGATCGGCACCCTCACCCAGGCGCGGCTCGATTCCGTCCTCGCGCCGAAGCTCGATGCGGCCTGGGCGCTGCACGAACTGACCGCCGGGGCCGGGCTGTCGGCGTTCGTCCTGTTCTCCTCCTCGGCCGGTCTGGCCGACGGCGCGGGCCAGGCGAACTACGCGGCGGGCAACACCTTCCTCGACGCCCTCGCCGCGCATCGCCATGAGCTGGGCCTGCCCGCGACTTCGCTCGCCTGGGGGCTGTGGGCTCCCGACGAGGCTCCCAGCGGAACGCCCGGCACGGAAGAGGCGGCGCCCGGGATGGGCGCCACCTTGTCCGAAGTGGACCGTCAGCGGATCACGCGGCTCGGCCTCGCCCCGCTGACCGTGTCCGAAAGCCTGGCCGCGCTGGACGCGGCGCTGGCCACCGGCGCGCCCGCCGTGGTGCCGACCCGGGTGGACCGCGCCGCGCTGAGGGCCCGGGGCGAGGACCTCCCGGCGCTGCTGCGCGGTCTCGTTCCCGCGGCCCGCCGTCGCGCCGCCCCCGTCGCCGTCACGGAACTCACGCCGGAACGGCGGTTCGCCGAGCGGTTCGGGCACCTGTCCGAGGCCGACCGCGACCGTGCGGTGCTCACGCTGGTGCGCTCGCACGTCGCCACCGTGCTCGGCCACGACGGCGCCGACGCGATCTCCCCGAACCGCCCCTTCAGCGAAATGGGGTTCGACTCGCTGGCCGCGGTGGAGCTGCGCAACGCACTCGACTCCGTCACCGGCATGCGGCTGCCCGCCACCCTCGTGTTCGACTACCCGACACCGCGGGCGCTGGCCGGGTACCTCGTCACGCGGCTAGCCGGGCAGGCCCCGGATCGGCCGGTCGCACCGGTCACCACCGCCGACGCGGAGGAGCCGATCGCGATCGTCGGCATCGCCTGCCGCTACCCCGGCGGGGTCGCCACCCCGGAGGACCTGTGGCGGCTGGTGGCCGAGGACCGGGAGGCGCTCACCCCGTTCCCCGCCGACCGCGGCTGGGACGTCGACGCGCTCTACGACCCCGAGCCCGGCAAGCCCGGGCACAGCTACGTCAGGCACGGCGCCTTCCTGCACGACGCGGCCGAGTTCGACGCCGACTTCTTCGAGATCAGCCCGCGCGAAGCGGCCGCGATGGACCCTCAGCAGCGGCTGCTGCTGGAGGTGTCCTGGGAGGCCTTCGAGCGGGCCGGGATCGACCCGGTGTCGCTGCGCGGCAGCGCGACGGGGGTGTTCGCCGGGGTCATGTACCACGACTGGGGGACCCGCCTCGGCACCGTCTCCGACGACATCGCCGGGTACCTCGGCAACGGCAGTCTCGCCAGTGTCGTCTCCGGACGCGTTTCCTACGCACTGGGGCTGGAAGGCCCGACGGTCACCGTCGACACCGCGTGTTCGTCCTCGCTGGTCGCCCTGCACTGGGCGGCCCAGGCCCTGCGGCGCGGCGAATGCACGCTGGCGCTGGCCGGCGGGGTGACGGTGATGTCCACTCCGGACACCTTCGTCGACTTCAGCCGCCAGCGCGGCCTGTCGGCCGACGGCCGCTGCCGCTCGTTCGCCGATGCGGCCGACGGCACCGGGTGGGGTGAGGGTGCGGGCATGCTGCTCGTCGAGCGCCTGTCCGACGCCCGCCGCAACGGTCACCCGGTGCTCGCGCTGCTGCGGGGTTCCGCGGTGAACCACGACGGCGCCTCGAACGGCCTGACCGCCCCGAACGGCCCCTCGCAGCAGCGGGTGATCGCGAAGGCGCTGGCCGACGCCGGTCTTTCCCCGTCCGATGTGGATGCCGTGGAGGGCCACGGCACCGGCACCACGCTCGGCGACCCGATCGAGGCGCAGGCGCTGCTCGCGGCCTACGGCCGGGACCGGCTTCAGGACCAGCCGCTGTGGCTCGGCTCGATCAAGTCCAACATCGGGCACACCCAGGCCGCGGCCGGTGTCGCGGGCATCATCAAGATGGTCATGGCGATGCGCAACGAGCGGTTGCCGCGGACGCTGCACGTGGACCGTCCGTCCACTGTGGTCGACTGGACCTCCGGCGCCGTCCGGCTGCTCACCGAGCCGCGGGACTGGACGGCGAACGGGCACCCGCGCCGGGCCGCGGTGTCGTCCTTCGGCATCAGCGGCACCAACGCCCACGTGATCCTCGAACAGGCTCCCGCGCCCGAGGGCGCACCGGCGCCGGTCCCCGAGCCGCACGCCGGGCCGGACGTGGTCCCCGTGCCCCTGTCCGGCCGGTCGCCCGCCGCGGTCCGCGGCCAGGCCGCGCGCCTGCGCGGATACCTGGCCGCCCACGAGGACGTGCCGGTCGCCGAGCTGGCCCGCTCGCTGGCCACGACCCGCGCGGCGCTGGAGCACCGCGCGGTGGTCATCGCCGGGACCGCGGCCGGGCTGGCGGACGGCCTGGACGCACTGGCGGCGGGCGAACCCTCGGCGGCGGTGGTCACCGGCTTCGCGGGCACCGACGGCACCGACGGCAAGCTCGCCTTCCTGTTCTCCGGGCAGGGCGCGCAGCGGGTGGGCATGGGGCAACGCCTGTACGAGACCTACCCCGTGTTCGCGGAGGCCTTCGACGCCGTCTGCGCCGCCGTCGACCCGTTGCTGGACCTGCCGTTGCGCGAGGTCGTGTTCGGCACCACGGCGCTGGCCGACCGCGGCCTGCTCGACCAGACGCAGTACACCCAGACGGCCCTGTTCGCCGTGGAGGTCGCGCTCTTCCGGCTCGTGCGCTCGTGGGGGATCGTCCCCGACGCGCTCGCCGGGCATTCGGTCGGCGAGCTGGCCGCGGCGCACGTCGCCGGCGTGCTGTCGCTGGCCGACGCCGCCACGCTCGTCGCCGCCCGCGGCCGCCTGATGGGTGCGCTGGACGAGGTGCCGGGCGCGATGGTCTCGCTCGCGATGCCCGAGGAGGCCGCGCGGGAACTGCTGCGCGGACACGAGGACGAGGTGAGCATCGCCGCGGTGAACGGTCCCGCTTCGGTTGTCGTCTCGGGCGCCGCCGACGCCGTGTCGCGCATCGAGCGGGAGGCCTCCGCGGGCGGCGTGCCGACCCGCAGGCTCCGGGTGAGTCACGCGTTCCATTCGCCGCTGATGGCGCCAATGCTCGACCGGTTCCGCGAGATCGCCGCCGGGTTGACGTTCACCGCGCCGGAGATCCCGATCGTCTCCTGCGTCACCGGCCGTCCCGCGACGGACGAAGAGCTGTGCTCGCCGGAGTACTGGGTCACCCATGTCCGCGAGGCGGTGCGCTTCGGCGACGCGGTGTCCGAATTGGAATCCGGCGGGGTGCGGACGTTCCTGGAACTCGGGCCCGACAGCGTGCTGTCGGTGCTCGGCCCGCAGAACGTGCCGGATCCCGGCGCGGTCGCGTTCGTGCCGTTCGGCCGTCGTGACTCCGACGAGGTGCGCACGGCGCTGGCGGCGGTGGCGAGCCTCCACGTTCGCGGCGCGGCGACGCTGCCGCCCGTCCTCGGGGACGGCCCGGTGCGGCTCGACCTGCCCACCTATGCCTTCCAGCACAAGCGTTACTGGCTCGACGCCACACCGTCCGGCGACGTGACCGCGGTCGGCCAGCAGGCGCTGTCCCACCCGATGCTCGGTGCCGCCGTGGCGCTGTCCGGTTCGGACAGCACGGTGCTCACCGGCAGGCTCTCGGCCGGATCGTTGCCGTGGCTGGCCGACCACGTGGTGAAGGGCGCGATCCTGGTGCCCGGTACCGGTTTCCTCGAACTGGCGCTCGCGGCGGGCGAGGAGGTGGGCTACCCGGCGGTCGAGGAGCTGACCCTGCAGGCGCCGCTCGTGCTGCCGCCGGACGGCGCGGCCGCGCTGCAGGTGGTCGTCGGCCCCGCGACCGGCGACCGCCGCCCGGTCACCGTCTACTCCCGCCCGGCCGATTCGCCGGTGGACGGCGAGTGGACCCAGCACGCCCTCGGCTCGCTCGCCGCGGTGCCGCGGCCCGAGCCCGCCGGGCTCACCGAGTGGCCGCCGCCGGGTGCGCAGCCCATCCCCACCGAGGGTGCCTACGAGTTGCTCAACGCCCGCGGCTACGGCTACGGCCCGTCGTTCCAGGGCCTCGAGGCGGCGTGGCGCCGGGGCAACGAGGTGTTCGCCGAGGTGGCGCTGCCGGAGCCGGCCGCGGCCACGGCGGGCTCCTACGGCCTGCACCCGGCGTTGCTCGACACCGCGATGCACGCCGATCTGCTGGGCGATCCCGATGGCCCGACGCTGCTGCCGTTCGTGTGGAACGGCGTGACGCTGCACGCCGTCGGCGCCTCGATGCTGCGGGTGCGGATCGTGCGGCTGGACGGTGACGAGGTGTCGGCGATCGAGGTGGCCGACGGCGAGGGCAGGCCGGTCGCGTCGATCGAGTCGCTGGTCTCGCGTCCGGTGCGGCAGGAGCTTTCCGGGGCGCCGTCCGACGGGGCCGACGGACGACTGCTGAAGATCGCCTGGCAGCCGGTGCCCGTCCCGGCCGCCGAGCACGACGCGGCCGAGGGGAGCGACGTGGTCGCCGTCGGGCGTGGCCTGCCAGGGGTGGCCGCCACCTACGCCGGATTCGCCGACTTCGCCGCCGCCGTCGACCGGGGTGAGCCGGTCCCGGGGCTGGTGACGCTGACCGTGCCCCTGACCGCGGCGCACGGCGCGGACGACGTGCCGGAGACGGCTCGGGAGAACACCGCCTGGCTGCTCGCCGAGCTCCAGGCCTGGCTGGCCGATTCCCGGTTCGCGGGCACGAAACTGGCGGTGGTGACCCGGAACGCGGTGCCCGCCGAAGGGTCCACTGTGGACGTCACACAGAGCTTGCTGTGGGGTCTGGTCCGCGGGGCGCAGGCCGAGCACCCCGGCCGGGTCTTCCTGGTCGACACCGGCACCGGCACCGGCACCTCGGAGACCTCGGTGGCGGTGGTCGCGGCGGTGGTCGCCTCGGGTGAGCCCGAGGCGGCGGTTCGCGGCGTCGCTGGGGACACCGTGTTCGTGCCGCGGTACGCCGGGACGGAGCCGTCGGGCACGTCGCCGTGGGCCGCGGGCGGCACCGTCCTGATCACCGGCGGTACCGGCGGGCTCGGCAGCCTGCTCGCGCGGTACCTGGCGGCCGAACACGGGGTGAAGAACCTGCTGCTGACCAGCCGCCGCGGTCTGGCCGCGCCGGGTGCGGCGCAGCTCGCCGAGGAACTGACCGACCTCGGAGCGAAGGTGACCGTCGCCGCGTGCGACGTCGCCGACCGCACCCAGGTGGCGGCCCTGATCGCGGGGGTTCCCGCGGACGCGCCGCTCACCGCCGTGCTGCACGCGGCCGGTACGGCCGAGAGCGGGCTCTTCGACTCGCTGACCGCCGGGCAGACCGACCGGGTGCTGCGGCCCAAGGTGGACGCGGCCTGGCATCTGCACGAGTCGACCGCGGAGCTGGACCTCGCCGCGTTCGTGCTGTTCTCCTCCGCGGGCGGGCAGGTACTGCCCGAGGGCCAGGCGAACTACGCCGCGGCCAACGCGTTCCTCGACGGCCTCGCCGAATACCGCCGGGCCTCGGGCCTCGCGGCGACGTCGCTGGCCTGGGGCCTGTGGGCGGAGAACACCGGGCTCGGCGGCGAACTGGCCGAGGCGGACCTGACCCGCATGGCGCGGCTCGGCCTGCCCGCGGTCACCGCGGAGCAGGGCCTGGCGCTGTTCGACGCCGCACTCGGCGACGGCGAGGACATGCCCGCCGTGATCGCCCCGCTGCGGGTGGACGTGGCGGCGCTGCGGGCCCGCGCCGGCGAACTGCCCGCCCTGCTGCGCGGCTTCGTCCCGGCGAAGGCTCGCCGGGTCGCGAAGGCGGCGAAGCCGGCCGGCGCGGGCAACGCGCTGGCCGCCGAGCTGGCCGGACTGGCCGACAGCGAGCGCGACCGGCTGCTGGCCGACATCGTGCTCACCCAGGTGGCCGCCGTGCTCGGCTACCCGGACAAGTCCGAAGTGGACGGTACGCGCGCGTTCAAGGAGCTCGGTTTCGACTCGCTCGCCGCGGTGGAACTGCGCAACCTGCTCGGCACCGCCACCGGCCTGTCGCTGCCCGCGACCCTGATCTTCGACCACCCGACCGCGAAGGCGGTGGCCGACTTCGTCAAGGGCAGGCTCCTCGGTGCCTCCGCACTGGCCAGGGTTTCCGCCGCGCCGGCGCGGACCGGCGCCGCCATGCGGGAGCCGATCGCGATCGTCGGCATGGCCTGCCGCTATCCCGGCGGTGTCAAGTCACCCGAGGACCTGTGGCGGCTGCTGGTGGACCAGGTCGACGCGGTCACCGGGTTCCCGGTGAACCGGGGCTGGGACATCGACGGCATCTACGATCCGGAGCCCGGCAAGCGGGGCAAGACCTACGCCCGCGAGGGCGGCTTCCTGCACGACGCCGCCGAGTTCGACCCGGCGTTCTTCGGCATCGGCCCGCGTGAGGCGACGGCCATGGATCCGCAGCAGCGGCTCCTGCTGGAAACGGCGTGGGAGGCCATCGAACGGGCCGGTATCGACCCGACCACGCTGCGCGGCAGCCTGACCGGCGTCTTCGCCGGTGCCATGTACGACGACTACGGCAGCCGCGCCCCCGGCGCGCCCGCCGATGTCGCCGCCTACATCCCGAACGGCAGCTCGGGTGCGGTCGTTTCCGGCCGCATCTCCTACCTGTTCGGGCTGGAAGGCCCGTCCATGACGGTGGACACGGCGTGTTCGTCCTCGCTGGTGACACTGCATCTCGCGGTGCAGGCGCTGCGGGCGGGGGAGTGTGAACTGGCGCTCGCCGGTGGTGTCACGGTGCTCTCGCAGTCCGATCTGTTCGTCGACTCCAGCCGCCAGGGCGTGCTCTCGCCCAACGGCCGGTCGAAGTCCTTCTCCGCCGCCTCCGACGGCGTCGGCTGGGCGGAGGGGGCGGGCCTGCTCCTGCTGGAGCGGCTTTCCGACGCCCGCCGCAACGGGCACGAGGTGCTCGCGGTGGTCCGCTCCAGCGCGGTCAACCAGGACGGCGCGTCCAACGGGCTCACCGCACCGAACGGCCCGTCGCAGGAACGGGTGATCCGCGCCGCGCTGGCCGCGGGCGGCCTCCGTCCGTCCGATGTGGATGCGGTGGAGGCACACGGTTCCGGCACGAAACTCGGTGACCCGATCGAGGCGCAGGCGCTGCTGGCCACCTACGGCCAGGACCGCGAGCGGCCGCTGTACCTGGGCTCGGTGAAGTCCAACATCGGCCACGCCCAGGCCTCGGGCGGCGCGGCGGCCGTGATCAAGGTCGTGCAGGCCCTGCGGCACGACCTGCTGCCCGCGACGTTGCACGTGACCGCCCCGTCACCCGTCGTCGACTGGAGTACCGGGGACATCGAGCTGCTGACCCAAGCGCGGCCCTGGGCGCCGAACGGCCGCCCCCGCCGGGCCGGTATCTCTTCCTTCGGCATCAGCGGAACCAACGCCCACGTCATCATCGAGGAGGCGCCACCGTCCACTGTGGAGGACAAGCCACGCGCGGCACCGCAGCTGCCACCACTTCCGGTGGTGCCGCTGCCGGTCTCCGGCGCGGTGGCCGGGGCACTGGCCGACCAGGCGGGCAGGCTGGCCGCGCACCTGCGGGCCCACCCCGAGCAGGACCTCACCGACGTGGGCTACTCGCTCGCCACCGGCCGGGCGGCACTCGACCATCGCTCGGTGGTGCTGGCCGCCGACCGGGAGGCCGCGCTGAAGCTGCTCGACGGCCTCGCCGCGGGGCGCACCCCGGCGGGCACGGTGACCGGCACGACCAGTGCCGCCGACCTCACCGCCTTCCTGTTCACCGGCCAGGGCGCGCAGCAGCCGGGCATGGGGCGCGGACTCCACGAGGCCTTCCCGGTGTTCGCCGGTGCCTTCGACGAGGTGTGCGGCCTTTTCGACGCCGAGCTGGAGGTGCCGCTCAAGCAGGTGATCTGGGCGGACAAGGACTCCGCCGAGGGACGGTTGCTGAACCGGACCGCCTACACGCAGTGCGCGTTGTTCGCCGTCGAGGTGGCGCTCTACCGCCTGATGGAGTCCTGGGGTGTGACACCGGACTACGTGGCCGGGCATTCGATCGGCGAGCTGGCCGCGGCGCACGTGGCCGGGGTGTTCTCGCTGGCAGACGCGTGCTCGCTGGTCGCGGCCCGCGGCCGCCTCATGCAGGCGCTGCCCGCGGGCGGGGCGATGGCCGCCATCGCGGCCACGGAGGACGAGGTGCGCGCCGCACTGCCGTCCGATGTGGACATCGCGGCGGTCAACGGCCCGCGCTCGGTGGTCGTCTCCGGTCCCGGGGAGTCGGTGCGGGCCGCGATGGCGGCCTTCGCCGAGTCAGGACGGCGGACGAAGGAACTCGTGGTCTCGCACGCCTTCCATTCCGCGCTGATGGACCCGATGCTCGAAGATTTCCGCGCCGTGGCGCGGCGGCTGGCCTACTCGGCCCCGGCGATCCCGGTCGTTTCGAACGTCACCGGCCGGATCGCCACCGCCGCCGAGCTGTGCTCGCCGGAGTACTGGGTGAACCACGTGCGGGCGGCCGTCCGGTTCGCCGCCGGGGTCGACGCCCTCCTGTCGGCCGGGGTGACCCGGTTCGTGGAGCTCGGCCCGGACGCGGTGCTGACCGGCATGGCCCGCGAGTGCGATCCGGCGCGGGCCGACCGGCCGGACCGCGTCGTGGGTGTCCCGGCGCTGCGGCGCGGCCGCGACGAGGTGACGACCCTGTTCGCCGCGCTGGCCACGGTGTATTCGCGGGGCGCCGGGATCGACTGGCGGGCCGTGTTCGCCGGCCGTGGGGCGTCCAGAGTGGACCTTCCGACGTACGCCTTCCAACACCGCAGCTACTGGCTCGACGCCACCAGGAAGACCGGTGACGCCGGGTCGCTCGGCGCCAGGTCCGCCGCGCATCCCCTGCTGGGCGCGGTGGTGGAACTGCCGGACGGCGGTGCGGTGCTGACCGGGCGGCTGTCGGTGGACAGCCAGGCCTGGCTCGCCGACCACGTGGTCCTGGGCCGCACCATGCTCCCCGGCACGGCCTACGTCGAGCTGGCCGTGTACGCCGGTGACCAGCTGGGCTGCGACGTGGTGGAGGAGCTGACCCAGCAGGCTCCGCTGCTGCTGCCCGACGGTGCGGCCGGTGGCGTCGAGATCCGGGTACTGGTCGGTGCGCCCGACGCGACCGGCCGCCGTGAACTGTCGGTGCACTCGCGCACGGAGGAGTCCGGTGCGGTGTGGACGCGGCATGCGGCCGGCGTGCTGGACACCGGGGCCGCGCCCGAGGAGTTCGACCTTTCGTCCTGGCCGCCCTCCGGGGCCGAGCCGGTCGATCTCGGCGGGCTCTACGACGACCTGGCGGGACTCGGCTTCGGCTACGGCCCGGCCTTCCGGAACCTCAAGGCGGTATGGCGGAAAGACGGCGAGGTGTTCGCCGAGGTGGCCCTGCCCGAAGGCACGGTGGTGACCGGGTTCGGCCTCCACCCCGGGCTGCTCGATTCGGCACTGGGCGCCACGGACTTCCTGGTCCCTGGCGGGCCCAAGGCGTTGACCGAAACGACCATCCCGTTCGCCTGGAGCGGTGTGTCGCTGCACGCCGCCGAGGCCACCGCCCTGCGGGTTCGGGTGCGCGAGGAAAACGGCGGCGCGTCGCTCGCGCTGGCGGACGCGGCGGGCAAGCCGGTCGCGTGGATCTCCTCGCTGGTGACGCGGCCGGTGTCCCACGACCGGCTGGGCGCGAAGGTGCCGGACTCGCTCTACCGCATCGAGTGGCAGCGGGTGGCGGGTACCCGGCAGGCCGGGACGAGGGACGGCTGGGCCGTGCTCGGCTCGACCGACCTCGGTCTCGGTCTGCCGGTCCACGAGGAGCCGGTCCCGGCGAAGGTGCTGGTCCTGCCGGCCGGCTCCGGCGAAGGCGGGGCCGGGGTGCCTTCGCGGGTGCACGCGACCGTGCAGGACACGCTCGCGCGGCTGCGGGCCTGGCTGGCCGACGACCGTTTCGCCGACGGGAAACTGCTGGTCCTCACCCGGAACGCGGTGTCCGATCAGGACGGTCCGGATCTGGCACAGGCGTCGGTGTGGGGCCTCGTGCGGGCCGCACAGGCGGAGAACCCTGGCCGGGTGCAGCTGGTCGACCTGACCGGCACAACCGACACCGATGCGCTGGACGCGCTGGATGCGCTGGATGCGCTGTCGACGGTGGTGGCCTCCGGCGAGCCGGAGGCGATCGTCCGCGAGGGCGAGATCCGGGTGCCGAGGCTGACGAAGGTGACGGCGCTCGGCGAACACGCGGAGTGGGACCCCGACGGCACGGTGCTGATCACCGGTGGCGCCGGGCTGCTCGGCGGCCTGCTGGCCCGCCACCTGGTCGCCCGTGGTGCCCGCAGCCTCGTCCTCACCAGCCGCAGAGGGCCGAAGGCGCCGGGGGCGAAGGAATTGGCCGACGAGCTGGCCGGGCAGGGGGCGAAGGTGACCGTCGCGACCTGCGACGTCACCGACCGCGCCGAGCTGGCCAGGCTGCTCGGCTCGATCGAAAACCTCACCGCGGTGGTGCACGCCGCGGGCCAGATGGACAGCGCGGTGCTCGGTTCGCTGACCCCGGAGCAGGTCGAAACCGTGCTGCGGCCGAAGGTGGACGCGGCCTGGCACCTGCACGAGCTGACCGCGGAGCGGGACCTGTCCGCGTTCGTCCTCTACTCCTCGGTGGGCGGCCTGCTGCTCGCCGGCGGGCAGGCGAACTACGCCGCGGGCAACGTCTTCCTCGACGCGCTGGCCCGGTACCGCGTGGCCCGCGGCCTCCCGGCCACCTCGCTGGCCTGGGGTCCGTGGCAGGGCACCGGCGGCGAAGTGGACCTGGCGCACATCGCCAGGGCCGGGGTGGCCGAGCTCTCCGCGGCCGAAGGGCTCGAACTCTTCGACGCCGCGCTGGCGGCCGGGGAGCCGGTGCTGGTGCCGGTGCGGCTCGCCGAGCGGCGGGACGCCGACCGGGTGGCTCCGCTTCTGCGCGGCCTGGTGACGGCCGCCCCCCGGCGGGTCGCCGCGGCGGCCGCACCGGAGGCGGCCGCGCAGGAGGCCGGTTTCGCCGCACGGCTGGCCGGGTTGCCCGTGGACGAGCGGGAAGCGGCGACGCTGGAGCTCGTGTGCGAGCATGCGGCGGCGGTCCTCGGCTATGAGGACGCTTCGGCTGTCGGCGCCGAGAAGGGCTTCACCGACCTGGGCATCGATTCGCTGGCGGCGCTGGAACTACGCAACCGGCTCGGCGCCGCCTGCGGGCTGCGCCTGCCCGCGACGCTGATCTTCGACTACCCGAGCCCCCGCCCGCTGGCCCGGCACCTGCTGACGGAGTTGGCCGCGGAACTCGGCGAAGCAGCATCGAACCCCACGGAGACAGCAAGCACACCAGGCACTGTGGACATCGAGGGCGCCGACACCGCGGCAGCGCTGGAATCCATGGACCTGGCGGAGCTGGTCCGGTCCGCGATGGGTGACAACCACACCGACGAACGAGGGGAATCCCAGTGACCGAGGTGCCGTCGACGGAGCAGATCGTCGCCGCCCTGCGCCGGTCCATGATGGACAACGAGCGGCTCAAGGCGGACAACCACCGGCTCAACGCGGCCCTGGCGCCGATGACCGAGCCGATCGCCATCATCGGCATGGGGTGCCGCTATCCCGGCGGGATCACCAGCCCGGGGCAGCTGTGGGACCTGGTGGCCGAAGGGGTGGACGCGATCGGTGCGTTCCCCGAGGACCGCGGCTGGGACACCGCGGCGCTGCTGGACCCGACGGGCTCCCGGCCCGGCACGACCTACTCGGCGGAAGGCGGTTTCCTCTACGACGCCGCCGACTTCGAGCCCGAGTTCTTCGGGATCTCGCCGCGGGAGGCACTCACGCTCGACCCGCAGCAGCGCATCCTGCTGGAGACGGCCTGGGAGGCCGTCGAGCGGGCCGGGATCGTGCCGTCCACCCTGCGCGGCAGCAGAACCGGCGTGTTCGCCGGGGTGATGTACCACGACTACGGGGCGGGCAGCAGTGACGGCAGCCTGGTCTCCGGCCGCGTCGCCTACACGCTCGGGCTTCAGGGCCCGGCGGTCTCGGTGGACACGGCATGCTCTTCGTCGCTGGTCGCCCTGCACTGGGCGGCGACCGCGCTGCGCCGCGGCGAGTGCTCGCTGGCGCTGGCGGGCGGGGTCACCGTGATGGTGACCCCGGACATGTTCGTGTACTTCAGCGAGCAGCACGGGTTGTCCTCCGACGGGCGCTGCAAGGCGTTCGGCGCCGGAGCCGACGGCGTGGGCTGCTCGGAGGGCGCCGGGATGGTGCTGCTGGAGCGGCTTTCGGACGCCCGGCGCAACGGGCATCCCGTGCTTGCGGTGCTCCGCGGCAGCGCGGTGAACTCCGACGGCGCGTCCAGCGGCATCACGGTGCCCAACGGGCCCGCGCAGCAGCGGGTGATCCGCGCCGCGCTGGCCGACGCCGGTCTCGAACCGTCCGATGTGGACGCCGTCGAGGGGCATGGCACCGGGACCAGGCTGGGCGACCCGATCGAGGCGCAGGCCCTGATCGCCACCTACGGCCGGGCGGCCACGCCGGAACGGCCGCTGTACCTCGGGTCCTTCAAGTCGAACGTGGGTCACACGCAGGCCGCGGCCGGGGTCGGCGGCGTGATCAAGATGGTGGAGGCGCTCCGGCACGGTGTCCTGCCGCGGACGCTGCACGCCGACGAGCCCTCGCCCCACATCGAGTGGCCCGACGGCACCGTTTCGCTGCTCACCGCCGGCCGGCCGTGGCCGGAGACCGGCAGGCCGCGGCGGGCGGGGGTGTCGTCGTTCGGGATCAGCGGCACCAACGCGCACGTGATCCTCGAGGAGGGTGACCCGGTGGAGGCCGGTGCCCCGGCCGGGCCGGGGCCGGTGACCTGGCTGCTGTCGGCCAACGGGCCCGAAGCGCTGCGGGCGCAGGCGGGCAGGCTGGCCTCGTTCGCCGGAGCGCGAGAAGCGTCCGCTGTGGACATCGGGTTCTCGCTGGTGACCACGCGGACGCTCGCCGAGCACCGTGCGGGTGTCGTCGCTCCCGACGCCGAGGGCGCGCTACGCGCGCTCGCCGAATACGCGGAGGGCCGGATGCCCGCGGGCGTCGTGGCAGGGGTCGCCGGGGCCGGGCGCACGGCGTTCCTGTTCACCGGACAGGGTGCGCAGCGCGCCGGGATGGGACTTGCACTGGCCTCGGCGGTTCCCGCGTTCGCCGACGCGCTGGACGCGGTGGCCGCCGAACTGGACCGGCACCTCGATCTGCCGCTGCGCGCACTGCTCGGCGAAGCCGCGGCGGGCGGGAAACTGGACCGGACGGGATACGCGCAACCCGCGCTGTTCGCGGTCGAGGTCGCGCTGTTCCGGTTGCTCCGGTACTGGGGCGTGCGGCCGGACTACCTGCTGGGCCACTCGATCGGCGAACTCGCCGCGGCCCACGTCGCCGGGGTGCTGTCGCTCGAAGACGCCTGCACGCTGGTGGCGG
The DNA here is from genome assembly GCF_026802195.1 of Amycolatopsis cynarae. Classification (NCBI taxonomy): domain Bacteria; kingdom Bacillati; phylum Actinomycetota; class Actinomycetes; order Pseudonocardiales; family Pseudonocardiaceae; genus Amycolatopsis; species Amycolatopsis cynarae. The sequence goes on from NZ_CP113836.1 coordinate 1,936,137, forward strand.
CGCGGGCGCGGCTGATGCAGCAACTGCCGCCCGGCGGCGCGATGGTCGCCGTGGCGGCCACCGAAGACGAGGTCCTGCCGCTGCTCACCGGGGAGGTGGCGGTCGCGGCGATCAACGGCCCGGCGTCCGTGGTGCTGTCCGGCGCCGAAGACGCGGTGCTCGCGGCGGCCGGGAAGTTCGCCAAGACCTCGCGGCTGCGCGTGTCGCACGCGTTCCATTCGCCGTTGATGGCGCCGATGCTGGCGGACTTCGCCGCCGTCGCCGGGAAGCTGAGCTACGCCGCGCCGGAGATCCCCATCGTCTCGACCGTGTCCGGTGCGGTTTCCGGGACGGAACTCGCGACACCGGAATACTGGGTGGACCAGGTGCGCGCCACCGTCCGGTTCGCCGAGGGGATGCGCACGCTGCTCGACGCCGGGGTCACGAAGTTCGTGGAGGCCGGGCCGAGCGCGGTGCTGACCGCGATGGGGCAGTCCTGCCTGACCGGTGAGGACCGCGCGACGTTCGTCCCGGCGCTGCGCAAGGACCGGCCCGAGCCCGAGTCCGTGGCCGCCGCGGTCGCCTCGCTCTTCGTCACCGGGTCCACTCCGGACTTTTCCGCGTTCTACCCCGGTGGCCGGACGGTGGACCTGCCGACCTACGCTTTCCAGCGCAAACGCTACTGGCTGGAGAACCCGACCGGCGCCCGCGGCCGCGGGGCCGCCGAAGTGGGACAGCGCGAAGCGGAGCACCCGCTGCTGGGCTCCGTCGTGGTCGCGGCCGACTCGGGTGGCGTGGTGCTCACCGGAAGGCTCTCGCTGCGGACCCAGCCGTGGCTGGCCGAGCACGTGGTGCAGGGCTCCGTGCTGTTCCCCGGGACGGCGTTCGTCGAACTGGCCGTCCGTGCCGGTGACGAGGCCGGTTGCGGGCGCCTCGACGAGCTGACACTGGCGGCGCCGCTGATCCTGCCCCGCGACGGCGGGGTGCGGCTGCAGGTGGTCCTGGGCGCGGAGGACGAGTCTGGCGAGCGTTCGCTGGGCATCTACTCCCAGGCCGAAGACACCGCGGAACAGGCGGAGTGGATACGGCACGGCAGCGGCCGGATGTCGCCGGAGGCGGACCCGCCCGCGGCCGTGGCGGAATGGCCGCCGCCCGGAGCGGTGGAGATCGACGTGAGCGACCGCTACGACCAGCTCGCCGCCCAGGGCTTCGACTACGGGCCGGTGTTCGCCGGGCTGCGACGCGTGTGGCGCGCGGGCGCCACGCTAGCCGCCGAGGTGGCGCTGCCCGAGCACGCGGACGCCGCGGCGTTCGGGCTGCATCCGGCGCTGCTGGACGCCGCGCTGCACGTGATCGGGCTCGCCGGGCCCACCGAGGACAAGCCGGTGCTGCCGTTCGCGTGGTCCGGGGTTTCGCTGCACGCGGCCGGAGCGCCGAGCCTGCGCGTGCTGGTTTCGTCGGACGCCGAGAACACCGTGTCGCTCACCGCCACGGATCCGGCCGGCACGCCGGTGCTGAGTGTGGCGTCGCTGGCGTTGCGCCCGATCGCGGACGACGCGTTCGCCGTGGCTGCGCGGTCGGCGGTGGACGATTCGCTGTTCCGGGTCGAGTGGCTGCCTCGAACGGAAGAGCCGGGGGCACCGCTGGATGTGCGTTCCGCCGTGCTCGGCGCGGATCCGTTCGGTTTCGGCGGACAGTCCTATGAGGACCTCGATGCGCTGGTTTCGGCCGTACGTGCGGGTTCCCCGATACCGGACGTGGTGATCGCGTCGTTCGCGGCGCCCGCCGGGGCTTCCCCACGGGGAGCGCGGGAGGCGGCGCACCGGCTGCTGGCGCTGGCGCAGGCCTGGGTGGGCCCGGACGTGCCTGCCGGTTCGCGGCTGGTCGTCGTCACGTCCCGGGCGATCGCCACCCGGCCGGAGGAGGGCGTCGAGGACCTGACGCACGCCGCGCTCTGGGGTGTGATCCGGACGGCGCAGCTGGAGTACCCGGACCGGTTCATGGTCGTCGACGTCGACGAGGGCGACCTTCCGGTGGGCGCGGTACTCGGGGCGATGTACGCCGGGGAACCCGGTGTGGCGGTCCGTGACGGGGCGGTGCTGGTGCACCGGCTGGCGAAGCACGTGCCCCCGGCGGGTGCCCCGGTTTCGCTGGATCCCGATGGGACCGTGCTCGTCACGGGAGGCACCGGCGTGCTCGGGCGGCTGATCGCGCGGCACCTGGTGACCGCGCACGGCGTCCGCCACCTGCTGATCACGAGCCGCCGCGGTGCCGCGGCACCGGGCGCGGCCGAACTGGCGGCCTCGTTGACGGAACTGGGCGCCACGGTCTCGCTGGCCGCCTGCGATCTGGCCGACCGTGAATCCGTGGCCGCGGTGCTGGCCGGGGTGCCCGCCGGACATCCGCTGACGGCGGTCGTGCACACGGCCGGCGTGGTGGACGACGGGGTGCTGCTCGCGCTGACGCCGGAGCGGATGGACGCGGTGCTGCGCCCGAAGGTCGACGCGGCGTGGCACCTGCACGAGCTGACCGCCTCGCTGGATCTGGCGGCGTTCGTGCTGTATTCGTCCGCGGGCGGGACGCTGGGTGCGGCGGGGCAGGCGAACTACTCGGCCGCCAACGTGTTCCTCGACGCGCTGGCACACCACCGGGCCGCGCTCGGGCTGCCCGCGGTGTCGCTGGCCTGGGGGCTGTGGTCCGAAGGCGGCATGTCGGGCGATCTCGCGGACACCGACCTGGTCCGCATGGCGCGGTCCGGGGTGCTCGGGTTGTCCTTCGCCGACGGTCTCGAGTTGTTCGACGCGACGTTCGGGGCCGGGCAGCCTTCGCTGGTGCCGGTTCGGCTGGACATGTCCGGCGTCCGGGGCGACACGCACGGTGTCCCCGCGATGCTGCGAGGGCTGGTGCGGGGCGGTTCGCGGCGGCGCGCCGAGGCGGCCGACGACTCGTGGGACAGGATCGTCGCGCTGCCCGCCGAGGAACGGGGGCGGGCCCTGCTCGACCTCGTCTGCGGCGCCGCCGCGGTGGTACTGGGACACGAGCGCCGGGAGGCCATCGACCCGCGGAAGGGGTTCATCGAACTCGGCTTCGACTCCCTGACGGCGATCGAACTGCGGAACCGGCTGGACGCGCTGACCGGCCGGCGGCTACCCGCCACGCTGATCTTCGACCACCCGTCCGCGGCGGCACTGGCCGGGTTCCTCGGCGCGGGCCTGGCCGATACGTCGTCCCTTGTGGACACCCGGCTGGCCGGGCTGGAGGCCGCGGTGCGGGAGACGGAGCTGGACGACGCCTCGCGGGACGAACTCGTCACCCGGCTGAAGACGCTGCTGGCGGCCCTCTCGCCGGTCTCCCCGGCCGACGGGGAGATCGAGGACGCGAGCGCGGACGACCTGTTCGCACTGCTGGACGAGGAACTCGAATCCCCGGCCTGAAAATCCCTTCCCCGCGAGGGTGAATCGCGAAGCGGGGCCGCGGATTGCCGTGAAGGGTCCCTTCACAGTCGATACGGCTGTGAAGGGACCCTTCACGGCAGTCGTTCGACGGGAAACGGGACTTCTGGGATCGGGGTCGTGCCCTCAAAGTGGCCTTGAGGGCGTTTATGACTCTGAAGGCGACCTTCAGGGCATCCCGTCCCGGCCCCAGTGTGGGACACAACCGCCTGGGGGACCCGAGCCGACCGGACTTTGCCGGGTCCCTTGTCGATACGGGGTTTCACACTTCGGTGAGCAGGCCGAGGGAGCAGAGGGAACCGGCAAGGGCGATCATGTCCTGGCGGATCTGGTCGACGTCGGTCTCCCACAGCGCGGCGAGGACGGCGCTCGCGCGGTCCACGTCGCCGTTGTGCTGTTTGAGCGCGATCCACATCGCGGCGGCGGCAGGCTCGCATTCGACCTGGCGGCGGGTGCTGCGGCAGGTGAGCTGGAGGCAGCCGTTGGGGAGCATCCGCTGCGTGACACCGGGAGCGGTCTGGATGGTCATCATCACTACCTCCGAGGGCTGGCGGTCCGGGCTTGTTTCCTTGCTGTATCCAGTTTCGCGAATACGGACCGGCCGAACCATGGGGGCGGCACCTGAACGGGAGCTGGGGTTTCCCTACCCTTACCCGGCGGTGTTTCCTCCAGTCCGCCGCCCCCGGTCCCGGGGTTCAGGGGTTGCGCGCCGCGCTGCCGTCGCTCCAATCGCGCAGGCGCGCGGCCACGGTGGTCAGCACGCCGCCGAGCTGGGCGCCGAGGTAGAAGTGGCCGCCGGGGAACACCTCCACCGCGCAGCCGCCGGTGGTGTGGGCGCGCCAGGCCTGGGCCTCGGGGAGGTCGGTGACCGGATCGGTGTCGCCCACCAGGACCTGGATCGGGCAGTCCAGCTCGCGCCCGGCCCGGTGACGGTAGGTCTCGACGGCGGTGTAGTCCCCGCGGACGGCGGGCAGCACCATCCGCAGCAACTCGTCGTCGCCGAAGACGGCGCTGTCGGTGCCGGACAGCTCCTTGAGTGCGGCGATCAGGCCCTCGTCGTCGCGCTGGTGGACGTATTCGATGCGCTGCGCGGACGGCGCCCGGCAGGCGGAGGCGAACAGGCCCAGTGGCCGCGCTCCGCGTGTTTCCAGCCGTCGCGCGACCTCGTAGCCCAGGGTCGCGCCCATGCTGTGGCCGAACAGCGCCATCGGCCGGTCCTGCCACAGGCCGAGGTCTTCGGCGATGGCGTCGGCCATCGCGCCGACGTCGTCGAAGCAGCGTTCGCCCCGGCGGTCCTGGCGGCCCGGATACTGCACGGCGAGGATCTCGGCGGCCAGCCCGATTTCGTTGGCCGCACGGGAAAAGGGGAAGTAGGCGGTGGCCGATCCGCCGGCGTGCGGCAGGCACACCAGCCGCACCGCGGCTTCGTCGCTGGGGTGGAATCGCCGGACCCATCGGCTGGTTTTCGCGTTCACGGCAGTCACAGTTCAGGAAGTCTTCGGCCCATATCCCGGACCGGCAACCCCTAACGTGAAAATGATCGGTAAGCAACAGTGCGTAATCATTTTTCACCTCATCGAGCGACTTTAGATCGCGGTTGGGTGCGCTTAGGGGCCTGCTGCGACCGTCGATGCCGCAGGAAGATGACCGCCTGCATCGAGGAGTTTGCGATGAACGTGAACTGGGGGCAGCAGAACCGGAGAATCGAACCGCAGGAGGCAGGGGAGTTCTTCGAAGGCTTGTTGATCGAATGCGATGCGGGCGCGGGGGAGACCGTGCTGGTCGGCGGGGGACCGGCCAGCGGCAAGACGCAGGTGCAGAACCAGGTGGTGGTGCTGGCGAAGGAACTGGGCATCCCCGCGCTCACCGCGACCGGCGCCGCCGACGAGCGGGACGTGGACGGCGGCGTGATCGACCAGTTGCTGGCGTGCCCCGGGATGCCGCTGGACCTGGCCGAGCGATTCCGGCAGCCCGGCGGGGACAGCGCGGACCGGATCACCGGGCTGTGCGGCGCGCTGCACCGGATGGCCGGTGAACATCCGGTACTCGTGGCCGTGGACGATCTGCACCACGTGGACCAGATCTCCGCGCGGCTGCTGCTGCGCCTCCAGCGCCGCGCCCGTTCGGTGGCGTTGCTGCTGGTGTTCAGCCATGACGACTCTTGGTACGCCGGGGGTGGGCTGCCGTTCGCCTCGCAACCGCACCAGCACGTGCAGTTGACCCCGCTGTCCGTGGATGCCATCGCGGAACTGGTGCCCGGCGAGGAGCGCGACCGGTTGCCCGAGCACATCCACGAACTGAGCGCCGGAAACCCGTTGCTGGTCAACGCGCTGATCGATGCCCACCGCGAGGGAACGGACCCCGGATCGGCCTATTCCGAGGGCGTGCAACGGCTTCTGCACCGCTACGGCTCGCCGCTGCGCGAGGTCGCCACGGCGATGGCGGTGCTGGACACCGAGGTCCCCGCCGAAGCGGTGGCCACCGTGGCCGGTGTGGATCCCGTGGAGGCCGAGACCTCCGCCAGTCTGCTCGCGGGCAGCGGCCTGGTCGCGGGTTCGCGGTTCCGGCAGCAACCGGCCGCGGAAGCGGTGGTGGGCGGGCTGCGCGGATCGGAAAAGGTGCGGCTGCATGTGCGGGCCGCCGCGGTGAAGCACGCTCGGGGCCTGACCGCCACCGCGGTCGCCCGGCACCTGGTGGCCGCCGGTGAGGCGAACGCCGAGTGGGCGCTGCCGACGCTGGTGGACGCGGCGGAACAGGTGATGCTCGACGACGACGTCGAATTCGCCACCCGCTGCCTGAAGCTCGCCGCATCGGTGTCGGCGACGCCGCAGGAGCAGCAGCGGATTTCGCAGCTGCTCGCCAAGATCACTTGGCGGGTGAACCCGGCCGCGGCCGCACCGCACCTGCTGGCGCTGCGCGAGGCGGGCGATGAGCTGGACCGGTCCGACCGGGTCGCGCTCGCCAGGCAGTCGCTGTGGTTCGGTGAGCGCGGCGCCTTCGAAGGTGCGTTCGCGGCGCTCGCCGGCGAGGACGAGCCGCTCGACCCGCGCACCGCGGCCGAACTCGGCCTGGCCGGACACTGGCACTACGGCGTTTCGATGACCACGCCGGAAACCGGTGATCGCTGGCTTCGCACCGCGAAGGCGCTTTTCGGATTGTGGCGCACCGGGGGGAACGAGACGGCATCCGCCTGCGCGGAACAGATCCTGCAGAACAGCAGGCTTTCGGACAACTCCCTCGAGGCGCTCGCCACCGCCATCCTCGCGCTGGCCTACGACGGCAAGGCCGATCGGGCCGAAGGGTGGTGCACCTCGCTGAGTGAGGAGGCCGAGCACCGCGGCGCGGTGACGTGGCAGGCGCTGCTCGACGCGGTCGGTGCGAGCCTGCTGCTGCGCCAGGGCGACGCCGCGGGTGCGGCGGAGCGGGCCGCCCGTGCGGTGGCCATGCTGGACGCGCCGAACTGGGGCATCGCGATCAGCTACCCGCTGGCGACGCTGTTGAGTGCGCACACGGCGACCGGTGGGTTCAAGGCGGCCGCGGCGGTGCTGAGGCAGTCACTGCCGGACGCGGCACTGACCACGCTGAGCGGCCTCCGGTACCTGCGGGCGCGCGGCCAGTTCCATCTGGCGACCAACCGGGCGCTGGCCGCGGTCGGCGATTTCCAGCAGTGCCAGCGCATGCTGCGCGACTGGGAGCTCGACGTGTCGGCGATCGTGCCGTGGCGCACCGACCTCGCGGAGGCCAACCTGCGGTTGGGCAATCCGACCCTCGCCGTCGAACTGGCCCAGCAGCAACTCGCGTGCTCCGCGCCGACCGACGCCTACTCGCGAGGTTCCGCCCTGCGGATACTCGCGTTCGCGGGCGACGCGGCGGCTCGACAGGGGCTGTTGAACCGGGCAGCGGAGGCCTTCAAGGCCTCGGGTGACCGGCTGGAGCTGGCGAGGACCCTGCAGGGGATCAACCGGCTGGGCCAGCGCGCGGAACGCAGCCACGGCCTGGTCAAGCCGGTCCGCCTGCCGCGCCAGGCGGACCGCCCGACCCCGCACCGGCACGTCGTCCCGCGCCCGGAACAGCTGGCTTCCCCGGCCAAGCCGTCCACTGTGTCCACCGTGCCCCCTGGGTCCACTGTGGCCGGTATGTCCGGGGTGTTGAGCGAGGCCGAGCTGCGGGTCGCCGAACTCGCGGCGGAGGGGCGGACGAACCGGCAGATCGCGGAGACGCTGTACATCACGGTGAGCACGGTGGAACAGCACCTCACCCGCGTGTACCGCAAGCTCGGCGTCCCCGGACGTTCCGCACTGGCCGGCGAATTCGCCGCCGCCGAGGGTGGGAAGTAGGCGATTCCGGTGTCGCGAGAGGTACTGCTCGACGAGATCGAGTTGCGGGTCGCGGAACTCGCCCTGCACGGCACGGCCACCCCCACGATCGCGGAGGTACTGGGAGTCTCCACGAACGCGGCGGCCGGGCACCTGGCCACGGTGTACCGCAAGCTCGGGAAGGCACGATGCGGCGATGCCGGTCCCGGGCGGTGAAGGGCGGTCCGTTCCTGCGCTGGGGATGCGCATAATCTGCTACCGCCGACTGGCCGACATCCAACTCTGTTGGGAGTTCTTAGAGCGTGTCTCACTTGGCAAGTTTCTTGTAGCAGGTGATGGTGGCGCCGAGGGTGAGGAAGGCGAGGTAGTGGCTGGGTTTGCGTTCGTAGCGGATAGTCAGGCGATCGTTCTTTCGATCACCCACCGGTGTTTGCCGAGTTTCTCGGCGGATTCGATGCCCTTGCGGGCGATGCGCGGGGCGATCCTTCGCTGGCGGAGCCAGGCGCGCAGGGCGGGGATGTCGTAGGCCTTGTCGGCGTGCAGCTTGGCCGGTTTGCGGCGGCGTGGTCCGCGGCGGGAGCGGATTGCGGGGATGGCGTTGACGAGGGGTTTGAGTGCGTGGCTGTCGTGGGTGTTGGCCGCGGAGATGGCGACGGTCAGGGGCAAACCGGCGCGGTCGGACAGGGCATGGATCTTGGAGCCGGGTTTGCCCCGGTCGACCGGGCTCGGTCCGGTCAGCCCGCCTTTGGGGCTCTGTTGATCTATGTGTGGGTGGGGTGTGACCTGGTAGGAGGGGCACGTCGTTGCTGGGTCTAGGTTTCTGAGCTGTCGAGGAACAGAAACGAATAGACGGAGAACGACGTGCCCTCTGCCAGGGTATGGGGTCGGCTGTTGGGCGTGCGCAGCGCGGTCGTGGAGTCGGTGGAGTTCGACGAGGCTGGGCAGGTGTTGGTGGCTGGGGTGAGGTTGCGGCGGCGGGATCGTCACCGGTGCGGGGTATGCCGGCGGCGGTGCCCGCGCTATGACGCCGGGCGGGGCCGTCGCCGGTGGCGTGCCCTGGATCTGGGAACGGTGCAGGCGTTCGTCGAGGCGGACGCACCGCGCGTGCGGTGCCGCGAGCATGGTGTCGTGGTGGCCGCGGTGCCCTGGGCCCGGCATGGCGCCGGGCACACCCGTGCCTTCGATGACACCGTCGCGTGGCTGGCGACCACGGCATCGAGGACTACAGTCCGGCAGCTGATGAGGATCGCCTGGCCGACGGTCGGGGCGATCATCGCCCGGGTCCGCGCCGATATCGACGCTGCCGTGGATCGTCTGGCCGGGCTGCGGAGGATCGGGATCGACGAGATCAGCTACAAGAAGAATCACCGGTATCTGACGGTGGTGGTTGATCACGACACCGGCAGGTTGGTGTGGGCGGCACCGGGCAACGACAAACCCACCCTGGCCGCGTTCTTCGAGTTGCTCGGGCCGGACCGATGCGCCCAGATAACCCACGTATCAGCGGACGCGGCCGCGTGGATCGCCCGCACCGTGGCGCAGTACTGCCCGAACGCCATCCGCTGCGCTGACCCGTTTCACGTGGTCGTGTGGGCCACCGACGCTCTGGACAAGGTACGGCGCCAGGCGTGGAATACCGCGCGCCGACAACCCGGGGGCAGCCACAAGGACCGGCGTGGCCGCACCGCCTCGGCCGGTGCCGCCCAAACCATGAAACGCGCCCGGTGGGCGCTGTGGAAGAACCCCGAGAACCTCACCGACCACCAACGCCACAAGCTGGCCTGGATCGCGAAAACCGACCCGCGTCTCTACCGCGCCTACCTGCTCAAAGAAGGACTCCGGCACGTTTTCGCGGTTGGTGGTGATGCCGGTAAAGAAGCCTTGCGGCGCTGGCTGTCCTGGGCGGCACGATGCCGGATACCCGAGTTCGTCAAGCTCGCCCGAACGATCCGCTCCGAACGCATCGCCATCCACGCCACCCTCGACCACGGCCTGTCCAACGGCCTGATCGAATCAACCAACACCAAAATACGGCTGCTCACCCGCCTGGCCTTCGGATTCAAACACCCCAACGCCCTGATCTCCCTCGCGCTGCTAGCCCTCGGCGGCTACCGCCCCGAACTACCCGACCGCACCCACACATAGATCAACAGAGCCTTTTTTGGCTCTGACGGAGGCTCCGTCGAGGACCGCGCGGGACCAGTCGATCATGCCTTGGCTGCCCAGTTCGTCCAGCACCGCCCGGTGCACATCGCGCCACAGTCCAGCAGCCGTCCACTCGGAGAACCGGCGATGCGCAGTGGGTACCGTGACCCCGAAACTCGGCGGCAGATGCCGCCAGGCACACCCGCTGGTCAGCACGAACACAATCGCCGTGAACACCGCCCGATCGTCCACCGGGACATTCCGCCACCCTGCGGGCGCGCCTTTCCCGACGGGATGAGCGGTTCCACCAGCGCCCACAACTCGTCGGGCACCAGCCGCCGCGACAACTCGTCCATCACAAGTCATGATCTTGCCCGCACCTCAACCAATATCCAAGTGAGACACGCTATTAGGCGGCGGTGGTGGTGAGGGGTTCTGGTTGGCTGCGGTAGGTGCGCCCGGCCGGAGTGATGATCTCCAGAACGCCGCTGTCGGTCATGCGATGGTGCCAGCCCGGCTCGTCCTTGAGCCGATGATCGCGGCGGCACAGGCCGCAGAGATTTCCGCTGTCGGTGTCGCCGCCTTGGGCCCAGGGTTCGACGTGGTCGAGGTCGCAGGCCTGGACCGGTCGGTGGCAGCCGGGTACCCGGCATTCTCGATCGCGTACCTGCACCAGTTCCTTGGTGGCGGCGGACGGCCGGTAGCGGTGACGCCCTACCTCGATGGGTGCGCCGGTCATGGGGTCGGTGATCACCCGCCGGATCGTGGCATTCTGAGCGAGCTCCCGCGCCAGGTCAGCCGGGATGGGGCCGTGCCCGGCCAGTTCGGGGGGTTCGTTACGCAGCCCGGCCCAGGTCAGGAAGTCCAGATACACGAACACTTCCGCCCGCGGCGGCTCCACCTCGCAAGCGACACCGAGGCGCAGGTCGGAGAACACATCCGCCCGCAGCTCATCCAGCGTGCGTTCCTCACCCCTGCTCCGCAGTTCCCGAGCCACCCGATCCACCCGCGCATAGATGGTGGCGGCGATCTCGGCCGGGAGGTAGGCGTACAGCGTGGCCATCCCGTCATCCTCATGGCACAACTGAACCTTGCGACCCCGCTTGCGCTCCTCACACCGCCGGGCGTGCCCGTCGGGATCGACCCGGGCGACGGTCCTGTTCACCAGCCTCCGTACCGAGGTCGCATCCCGGGTAGCGATCTTCCCCGCCACCTGGGTATCGACTTCCCTCGCTTGTTCGTCGGTGAGGACGGAGGTTTGGTCGGCCACCTTCGATGCCCGATACGGATCCAGCTCACCCCGCTTCATCGCCTCAAACGTCGAAGGCAACCGCCGCGCCAGGTCCCGCGCGAGTGACACCTGCCCCTCTGCTTGACGCGCCCCGTAATGCAATTCGAGGGCGACCTCTTTGGGCACCGAATCGGAATCCCCCAACGCCGCCATCGCGGCCAGTTTCACCGCCTGACACGCGTTCGAACACGCCTCGGCCGCCGCGATCAGCGACAACACGTCGTCCCACTCCAGGTCGGCGATGCGTTCGTACAGTTCCGGTTTGGGTCCGGAAACCCCCCAGTTCTCGGTCACTCAACAATGCTATCGGCGACACGCCGCCAACAGTGTCACACGATCATGGTCACTTCGAACGAGAATTCGAACAAGTTTTTCGGGTACCGGGTTCGGCACTGAGGATGATCACGTGCCCCTTCGGGGCCCGGCCGGTGCCGCCCCGGCACCGGCCGGCCCCCGAAACCCCGACGCCGCTAAGGATTCTCCCGGCGGCGGTCGGCGACCACTGCCGCGATGATGTCGTCCAGGGTGCGGGTGGGGGCGAACCCGATCTGCTCGCGGGCGCGGGTGCAGTCGGGGATGCGGCGCTGCATGTCCTCGTAGCCCTCGCCGTAGGCCTGTTCGTACGGGACCTTCGCGATGGTGCTCGTGGATCCCGTCGCGGCGATCACGCGCTCCGCGAGTTGTGAGATGGTCGTCTGCTCGTTGCTGCCGAGGTTGAACACCCTGCCGTACGCCGATTCGTCCGACAGCAGGGCCACCAGGGCCGGGACGACGTCGTGCACGTGGCAGAAGCAGCGCGTCTGCTGGCCGTCGCCGAACACGGTGATGGGTTCGTTCGCCAGCGCCTGGGTGACGAACCGGGGGATGACCATGCCGTAGCGGCCGGTCTGGCGCGGGCCGACCGTGTTGAACGGCCGGACGATCACCGTGCGCAGGCCGTGCTCCACGGCGTAGAGGTAGGCGAAGGTCTCGTCCAGCGCCTTCGCCTCGGCGTAGGACCAGCGGTTCTTCAGCGGGGAGCCGATGATCCGGTCGGCGTCCTCGTCCAGTCCGTTGGCGGTGTTCTTGCCGTAGATCTCGCTGGTGGACGCGACGAGGATCGGCACGTCGTGGCGGAGCGCGGCGTCGAGCAGGTTCTCCGTGCCGTGCAGATTGGTCCGGAGGCTTTCCAGGGTCTTGTCCAGGATGGTGAACACGCCCACCGCGGCCGCGAGGTGGAACACGGCGTCGATGCCGGGCATGCACGCTTCGACCGCGTGCGGGTCGGTCACCGAGCCGCGCACGAAGCGGAAGCCGGGCTGTCCGGAAGCGCCGCGGAGGTTGTCCCGGCTGCCGGTGCTGAGGTTGTCGAGCACGACGACCTGGTGGCCTCGCGCCAGAAGATGCTCGGTCAGGTGGGAGCCGATGAACCCGGCGCCGCCGGTGATCAGGTAACGCACCTCGAGGTGTCCTTTCAGCTCGTGAACAGGGCGGTGTCGAAGCGGTAGGTGGCGTCGATCACGACCGGGCACTGCGCGAGCCATGCGTAGCCGTGCCCCGGCTGCACGGTGTGGATCAGCGCGAGGTCCCAGTCGACGCCGTGCGGATCGGCGACGTTGTCGAGCGAGCCGCCCGTGACCCGCACGTTCGGCACCAGCGGGTCGTGGTAGCCCACCTTCGCGCCCTTCGCGGCGAGCAGGTCGATGATGTCCAGCGCGGAGGAGGACCGCACGTCCTGCACACCCGGCTTGTAGGTCACGCCGACCACGAGGATCCGCGTGTCCGCCATGCCCCTTCCGTCACGGGACAGGACGTTCAGCACGCGGTCGACGACCTGCTTGGGCCGTTCCGCGATGGCGTGCATGGCCTGGGTCACCAGTGGCGCGTTGCTCTGCGTCGCCCGCAGCTGCCAGAGCAGGTAGTGCGGGTCGCAGGGGATGCAGTGGCCGCCGACGCCGGGGCCGGGGTGGAAGGCCATGAACCCGTACGGTTTGCTCGCCGCCGCTTCGATCACCTCGATCGGGTCGATCGAGAACCCGTCGCTGATCTCGGCGAACTCGTTGGCCAGCGCGATGTTCACCGCGCGGAAGGTGTTCTCGTACAGCTTGGTCATCTCGGCGGTCTCGGGCGAGCTGACGCAGTGCACGGCCGGGGTCAGCACGTTGATCACGCGCTGCGCCATCGCGGTGCACGCCGGCGTCACACCGCCCAGCACCCGGGGAGTGTCCGCCTGCGTGTGCGTCACGTTGCCAGGGTCGATGCGCTCGGGGCTGGATGCGACGAAGATGTCGCGGCCTACCTTGAACCCCTTGGCACTCAGGGGTTTCACCAGCAGTTGCTGGGCGGTGCCCACATAGCTGGTGGAGGTGAGGATCAGTGTCTGGCCGGCGCGGGCGCTGGCGATCAGCGCCGCGCACGCGTTCTTGAGCGGGCCGAGGTCCGGCATCAGGTATTCGTCGAGCCCGGTCGGCACGCACACCAGCACCGCGTCGGCCTCGGCCAGCCGCGCGGGGTCGGCGGTGAGCTGGAAGTCCTCCTGGTGCACGGCCTTTTCCAGCCGCCTCAGGTCGGACTCGATGAGGTCGACCTCGCAGGCGCGGATGGCGTCGAGCCGGTTCTGCGACAGGTCGATGCCGATCACCTCGACCCCGCCGGCGTGCAGGCCGAGCGCGGTCGGGAGGCCGACGTAACCCATCCCGATCACCGCGACCGAGGTCAGCTTGTTGCGCTGGGCCACGGCTTCGAATTCAGCGACAGTACTCGTCATTCAGGTTCACCCGTCTCTGGCAGGCAGTGAAATTCCCGGAAAAACGCGAGGTGATCGCCCCGCGGACGTGGTCAGTGCACGACGCGGACGATCTCGAACGCCTCGGCGAGGGCGGCGGAGATCTGCGAACCGCGGTATTCGGCGAGCGCCCGCACGCCCCGCTCGCTGCGGGGGTTGGGCCAGGGCTCCAACTCCTTGCCGTAGGCGCGCAGCGCTTCGAGCTTGCGCTCCAGGTCCTTCTCGTCGAGGCGCTGCCAGCAGTTGGGGCGGAAGGCGGTCGGCAGCCCGGACGCCTCCCCGACGTCGGTGGCCGAGCGGATCTCGAACGTCCGCAGCTCCCGCACGCTGCCCTTGCCGGGCCGGCCCGCGACCCGCGCCGCGCGGCTGACCAGTGCGTGGTCGGTGCTCAGATCGGCCATGCCGGTGGTGAAGATGGTGTCCGGTTCGAACTCGCGCACTTCCCGCTCCACGACCCGGTTGAGCTCGAGGTGGCTGACCGTGTCGAGCCGGTTGTCACCGAATTCGCTGATCCGCACGCGCTCCACCCCGAGCGTCTTGGCGGCCAGTTCGATCGCGGTGGTGCGGTTGGTGACGCCCTCCCCGGTCGCCGACCGGGAGCCGTCGTCGTTGGTGAGGATGCAGAGCGACACCGCCACGCCCTCGTCGGCGAGGCGGGCGATCGTACCGCCCGCGCCGAGCGTCTCGTCGTCGCCGTGCGCTCCCACCACCAGCAGTCTGCGTATCTTCCTGTGCATACCGATCCCCAGCCTTCATCCAATGGGCGAGCCATTCCGGAACCGGCCATCGCCGAAAAACGCGGGCGAGCACGGCACAACGGAGTCGAAAGGTCTGTCGAAGATGCCCGAAAATCTGTCACCGGCGAGTGCGGCCTACAACCCCTAAAGACCTTCTAAAGCAGACCTTGGTGACAAGGAACCCGGTGCGTAGGGGCGGGGCCGCGGGGTCACGCTCGAACCGTCCTTTGTGTACCTTCCGGGCATGCCGGGCCCGGGACCCGCCGGGGTAGGGGCCGGATTCCGCCGTGCTTGGGGGGCCGTTAGGGGTGGGTGCGCCGTTCGTGCGCTCGTATCGTCACATCCGACTGTCCGGCGAGGCGGAAGGAACGAGGACACGTGGGCAACTCCGAGGAAAAACTGGTCGGTGCGCTCCGTGCGTCCCTCAAGGAGACCGAGCGGCTGCGTGAGAAGAACCAACGGCTGACCGAGGCCGTGCGGGAGCCGATCGCGATCATCGGCATGGCCTGCCGCCTCCCGGGCGGCGCGAACACGCCGGAAGACCTCTGGCGGTTGCTCGACGGCGGCGTCGACGCGATCGGGGAATTCCCGGCGAACCGGGGCTGGGACCTCGAACGGCTCTACGACCCGACCGGCGAGCGCCCGGGGTCGAGCTACGTCCGAGAAGGCGGCTTCCTCCACGACGCCCTGGACTTCGACGCCGACCTCTTCGGCATCAGTCCCCGGGAAGCTCTGCTGATGGACCCGCAGCAGCGGCTGCTGCTGGAAACCTCCTGGGAGGCCTTCGAACGGGCCGGTATCGCGCCGCATTCGGTGAAGGGCAGCGAAACCGGTGTTTTCGCCGGCACGATGTACCACAACTACCAGGGCAGCTACGGCTCGTCCGGGGTCATCTCCGGCAGGCTCGCCTACACCTTCGGGCTCGAAGGACCCGCGGTCACCATCGACACCGCGTGCTCGTCTTCGCTCGTCGCGTTGCATCTGGCGGTGCGGGCCCTGCGCGGCGGTGAGTGCTCGCTCGCCCTCGCCGGTGGCGTCTCGGTGATGTCCACGCCGCGGACGTTCGTGGAGTTCAGCCTCGACGGCACACTGGCCCGCAGCGCCCGCTGCCGGGCGTTCGCCGACTCCGCCGACGGCACCGGCTGGTCCGAGGGCTGCGGCATGCTGCTCGTCGAACGGCTCTCCGACGCCCGCCGCAACGGCCATCCGGTGCTCGCGATCGTCCGCGGCACCGCGATCAACCAGGACGGCGCGTCCAACGGCATGACCGCGCCCAACGGCCCGGCACAGCAGCGCGTGATCCGCCAGGCGCTCGCCAACGCCAGGGTGGTGCCCGAAGAGGTCGACCTCGTCGAGGCACACGGCACCGCGACCAGGCTCGGCGACCCCATCGAGGCGCAGGCGCTGCTGGCCACCTACGGCCGGAGCCGGCCGGAGGACAGCCCGCTGTGGCTGGGTTCGGTCAAGTCCAACCTCGGCCATACCCAGGCCGCGTCCGGCGTCGCCGGGGTGCTGAAGATCGTCCTGGCGCTGAACAACGGCGTGATGCCGCAGACGCTGCACGTCGACCGGCCGACCCGGCAGGTGGACTGGACCGCGGGGCGGGTCGAACTGCTCACCGAGCGGCGGCCGTGGGAGCGCAACGGGCATCCCCGCCGGGGTGCCGTCTCGTGTTTCGGCCTGAGCGGCACCAACGCGCACGTCATCATCGAAGAGGCCCCCGAAGAAGTCCCCGAGGGCGCGGAAGGCGCAGCGGCCGCGCATCCGCGCGAGGAAGCCGCGATTCCGTTCGTGCTGTCCGGCCGGACGCCGCAGGCGCTGCGGGCGCAGGCCGCCCGGCTGGCCGACCACCTCGCCGGGCACCCGTCCGCGCCCCCGCTCGACGTCGCGCGCACGCTCGCCACCGGACGCACCCACCTCGACCACCGTGCCGCCGTCGTCGGCCGCGGCCACGCGGAACTGCTCGCCGCACTGAAGGACCTCGCGAACGGCGAGCCGGGCGCGATCACCGGAGTCGCCCGCGGCGAGACGAGCACCGCGTTCCTGTTCTCCGGACAGGGGTCCCAGCGTCCGGGCATGGGCCGGGAGCTGGCGTCGGCCCACCCGGTGTTCGCCGCGGCGTACGCCGCCGCCTGCGCGGAGCTGGACAGGCATTCCGGCCGCCCGATCCGGGAAGTGATCGACACCGACCCGGAAGCGCTGGCACGGACGGGAAACACGCAGGCAGCGCTGTTCGCCTTCGAGGTCGCGCTGTTCCGCCTCGTCGAGTCGTGGGGTCTGGTACCGGACGCCGTGTGCGGCCACTCGATCGGCGAGGTGGCCGCCGCGCACTGCGCCGGCGTGCTCTCGCTCGAAGACGCGGCCAGGCTGGTGGCCGCCCGTGGCCGTCTGATGCAGGCGCTGCCCGAAGGCGGTGCGATGGTCGCCGTCGAGGCGACGCCCGAGGAGGTGGCCGCCCACGATCCGGAAGGGACGGTCGACCTCGCCGCCGTCAACGGCCCGCGCTCCGTGGTGCTCTCCGGCGAGGAGGCCGCGGTGCTCGCGGTGGCCGCGAAGTTCACCGGGGCCGGACGCCGCACCACCAGGCTGCGCGTTTCGCACGCGTTCCACTCCCGGCTGATGGAACCGATGCTGGCGGAGTTCCGTGCCGTCGCCGGGAACCTCACCTACCGGCCGCCGGCGCTCACCGTCGTTTCCAGCGTCACCGGCGAGGAGGTCCACGCCGAGCTGACCGATCCCGAATACTGGGTGCGCAACGTCCGGCAGCCGGTGCGGTTCGGCGACGCCGTCCGCACGCTGGCCGCCGAGGGGGTCAACCGGTTCCTGGAGCTGGGCCCGGACGCGCCGCTGTCGGCGGTGGTCCCGGCCGCCGACGGCGTGGTCGCGGTCGCGGCGCAGCGCCGGGACGTGCCGGAGGACGTGGCGCTCGCCACCGCGCTGGCGACCCTGCACGTCCGCGGCGTCGTGCCGGACTGGACCGCGTATTTCACCGCCCGCGGTGCCGGGCGTACCGACCTGCCGACCTACGCCTTCCAGCAGCGGCGGTACTGGCTGGAAACCTCGCCGGACTCGGGGGACGCGACCTCGATGGGTCTCGACCCGGTCGACCACCCGCTGCTGGGTGCCGCGACCCTGCTCGCCGACACCGAGGGCGTGGTGCTGTCCGGCCGGATCTCGCCCGCGACGCACCCCTGGCTGACCGATCACCAGGTCGCCGGCACGATCCTTTTGCCCGGCACGGCTTTCGTCGAGCTCGCCGTCCGCGCGGGAGACGAGGCCGGCTGCGGCCGTGTCCGGGACCTGACGCTGCACGCCCCGCTGGTCCTGGCGCCGAAGGGCGCCGTCCGGATCCAGGTGCGGGTCGGCGGGGCCGCCGCCGACGGTTCCCGCCCGATCAGTGTCCATTCGCGACCGGACGGCCTCGCCGCGGGCGGTGACTGGGTCCGGCACGCGGACGGCACGCTCGCGCCCGCTTCCGGGAACCGCACTTCGTTCGACCTGAGTGCCTGGCCGCCCGCCGGTGCCGAGGTGGTGGACGTCGAGGGCATGTACGAGATGCTCGCCGGGCACGGCATGGCCTACGGCCCGGTGTTCCAGGGACTGAAGGCGGCCTGGCGTTCCGGCGGCGACATCTACGCCGAAGTCGCGCTCCCCGAGCAGGAACGTCCCGCTGCCGGTGGATTCGGACTGCACCCCGCGATCTTCGACGCGACGCTGCACGCCGTCGGGCTCAGCGGGGCGGCGGGCGAGGGCACTTCGCTGCCGTACTCGTTCTCCGACGTCGAGTTGACGGCCGCGGGCGCGTCCGCGCTGCGGGTGCACGTCCGGCCGGCCGGGGAGCGGACCGTGGAACTGCGGCTGGCCGACTCCGCCGGGCTGCCGGTGGCCAGGGTCGGTGCGCTGACACTGCGCCGGATCAGCGACGAGCAGCTCGCCGCGGCCCGCGCGGTTCCCGGTGGCACCGACTCCCTCTACCGGATCGACTGGGTCCCGGCCACGCTGCCGGCTGCCGCCGGGGTCCCGGATCTCCTGGTACACGAGGTCGCGCCGGGAACGGACGCGGCCGCGGCGAAGAAGGCCGTCCACAAAGTACTGTCCGTGGTGCGGGACCGGCTCTCCGGAACCGAATCCGGCCGCCTGCTCGTGGTGACCCACGGTGACCTCGCCGGGGCCGCGGTCGCCGGACTCGTCCGCACGGCCCAGGTCGAGAATCCGGGGCGGATCGTGCTCGTCGAGGGCACCGCGACGCCGGAGCAGCTCGCCGCGATCTCCGCGGCGGACGAGTCGGCCGTCCGGATCGCGGACGGCGAGGCGTCCGTGCCCCGGCTGGTTCGCGCGGTGCCCGAACCCGGCGAGATGCCCGACTGGGGCACTGTGCTGCTCTCGGGCGGTACCGGCGCGCTGGGCAGGCTCATCGCCGTGCACCTGGCGCGGCGGCACGGCGTCAAGAACCTGCTGCTGGTCAGTCGCCGAGGGCCGAAGGCGCCGGGCGCGGCCGAGCTCGTGGCCGAGCTGGCGGAACTGGGTGCCGAAGCGACCGTCGTGGCCGCCGATCTCGCGAACCGGGCGAAAGTCAAGGCGCTGCTGAAGAAGTACCCGGTGAACGCGGTCGTCCACGCGGCCGGTGTGCTCGACGACGGTGTCCTCGCCTCGATGACGCCCGAACGGATCGACGCCGTCTTCGATCCGAAGGCCCTGGCCGCCTGGCACCTGCACGAGCTGGCCGGTGACCTCACCGCGTTCGTCACGTTCTCTTCGGCCGCCGGGGTACTCGGCGCGCCCGGCCAGGCCAACTACGCCGCCGCCAACGCCTTCCTCGACGCCCTCGCCGAGCTCAGGCGCCGGGAAGGCAAACCGGCGCTGTCGCTGGCCTGGGGCATGTGGGAATCGTCCGCGGGCATGGCGGGCGAAACCCAGGGCAAGCGCGGCCTCGGCGCGTTCACGGCGGAAGAGGGCCTGGCGCTGTTCGACAGCGCGGCCGGCGCGGCGGGCGGGGTGTACGTCCCGATCAAGCTCGACCTGCCCGCCTGGCGCGAGGCGGTCGCCGTCCCCGATCTGCTCCGCGGCCTCGTCCCGGCGGCCCGGCGGGCGGTGTCCGGCGGTGAGGCGGGTGCGGACTCCCTGCTGGGCAAGCTGATCAGGCTGCCGGGGGACAAGCGGCTCGAACACCTGCGGGAGCTGGTGATCCGCCACGCGGCCGCGGTGCTCGGCCACCGTGCGGCCGACGTCTTCGACGCCGACCGCGCCTTCAAGGACCTCGGTTTCGACTCCCTCACCGCCGTCGAGCTGCGCAACGCGCTCAACGAGGCCACCGGCCTGAGCCTGACCGCGACGCTCGTCTTCGACCACCCGACCGCGGGCGACCTCGCCGCGCACCTGTACGAGTCGCTGCTCGGGGACCTGGGCGACGCCGCGGTACCCGAGGAGGCCCCGCTGCCCGCGGGCGCCGACGAACCGATCGCGATCGTCGGCATGGCGTGCCGGTTCCCCGGCGAGGTCGCCTCGCCGGACGACCTGTGGCGGCTGGTCGCCTCGGGCGGCGACGGCATCGGCGACTTCCCCGCCGACCGTTCCTGGGACATGGACTACTGGCTGGCGCAGGTGGCGCCGGACGGCGGCACCCCGCAGGGCGGATTCGTCCGCGATGCCACCGAGTTCGACGCCGCCTTCTTCGGCATCGGCCCGAACGAGGCCGTGATGATGGACCCGCAGCAGCGGATGCTGCTGGAGTCCTCCTGGGTGGCGCTCACCGGCGCAGGACTGGACCCGTTGTCGCTCAAGGGAAGCAGCACCGGGGTGTTCGTCGGCGTGATGCAGTCGGATTACGACCCGGGTGACGCGATGGACAGCGGCAGCCGCTACCGCGGATCGGGCGCGCTGAGCAGCGTCGTCTCCGGTCGCGTCGCCTACGCCTTCGGACTGGAGGGCCCGGCGGTGTCGGTGGACACGGCGTGCTCGTCCTCGCTGGTCGCGCTGCACCAGGCGGCGCAGGCGCTGCGGGGCGGGGACTGCTCGCTGGCGCTGGTCGCCGGGGTGTCCGCGCTGGTCTCACCCGCACCGTTCGCGCAGTTCGTGGACGGCGCCGTGGCCCGCGACGGCCGGTGCAAGCCGTACTCGGCCGCCGCGGACGGCTTCGGCTGGGGCGAAGGGGTCGGCGTGCTGGTCGTCGAGCGGCTCTCCGAGGCGCGACGGCACGGCCACCCCGTGCTCGCGGTGGTGCGGGCCAGCGCGGTCAACGCGGACGGCGCGTCCAACGGTCTCACCGCGCCGAGCGGATCCGCCCAGGAGCGGCTGATCCGCCGGGCGCTCGCCACCGCCGGGCTCGAACCGTCCGAAGTGGACGCTATCGAGGGCCATGGGGCCAGCACGCCGCTGGGCGACCGCATCGAGGTCTCGGCACTGCTCGCGACCTACGGTAAGGACCGGCCCGCGGACCGGCCGCTGTGGCTGGGATCGGTGAAGTCCAACCTCGGCCACACCCAGGCCGCCGCGGGCGTCGCGGGCGTGATCAAGATGGTGCAGGCGCTCCGCCACGGCGTGCTGCCGCGGACGCTGCACGTCACCGAGCCGACGGCCGACGTCGACTGGGGCGCGGGCACCCTCCGGCTGCTCGGCGAGACGATGCCCTGGCCCGAGGCCGGCCGTCCGCGCCGCGCGGCGGTTTCGGCCTTCGGTTTCAGCGGCACCAACGCGCACGTGATCCTCGAACAGGCACCGGCGGACGAGACCCCCGAAACCAGTAGGACTCCCGAGCCCGCCGAGACCGGTACGGCCGAGGACGGCGGCGCGGTCCTGCCGCCGCTCGTGCTGTCGGCCAGGACCGCCGCGGCACTGCCGGATCAGGCGCGTGCCCTGCTCGCGCACCTGGAGGCCGATCCTTCGCCGGACCTGGCCGGCGTCGCGTATTCGCTGGCCCACCGCCGTCCGCTGTTCGGGCACCGGGCCGCGATCGTCGGGGCCGACCGTGACGAGGTGGCCTCCGCGCTGCGCGAACTCTCCGCTTCGGACAACGCGGTGACCGGCCGGGCCCGGCCCGGGGGCACCACGGCGTTCCTGCTGCCCGGCCAGGGCGTTCAGCGTGCCGGGATGGGGGCCGGGTTGTACACGGCGTTCCCGGCCTTCGCGCTGGAGTTCGACCGGGTGGCCGCCGGGTTCGACGCCCACCTCGGCCGGTCGCTGCGCGAGGTGATGTTCGCCGAAGCGGGCTCGGCCGCCGCGCAACTGCTCGGCCAGACGCAGTTCGGCCAGGCCGCGGTGTTCACCTTCGAGGTGGCGCTGTACCGCCTGCTCGAGTGGTGGGGGCAGCGGCCCGACGTGCTGGTCGGCCACTCCGTGGGTGAGATCGCGGCGGCGCATCTGGCCGGTGTGCTCTCGCTTAACGACGCCGTGAAGCTGGTCGCCCACCGCGGCCAGCTGATGGCGGAGATGCCCGCCGGTGCGGTCGTCGCGATCGAGGCCGATGCCGGGGAGGTGCGCCCGCTGCTCGGCGCGGAGGCCGCGCTGGCCGCGGTGAACGGCCCGAAGGCCGTGGTGGTCTCCGGCACGGAGAGCGCGGTCCTGGCGATCGCCGGGCACTTCCGCGAGCTGGGCCGGCGCACGAACCGGCTCCCGATCGGAGCCGCCGTGCATTCGCCCCTGCTGGACGAGATCCTCGAAGAACTGGAGGAGATCGCCGCGGAGCTGACCTACGACGAGCCGCGGATCGCCGTCGTGTCGACCGTGACCGGCACCGCGGTCACCGGCGAACTGCGCGAACCGAAGCACTGGGTGGACAACTGCCGCGAAACCGTGTTGTTCGCCGACGCGGTGCGGGCGACCGGGGCGGCCCGCTTCGTGGAACTGGGCCCCGACGGGGTGCTCACCGCGCTCGCCCAGTCCGCGCTGGCGGGCACCGGCGACACCGGCGCGAGTGACGCCGTGTTCATCCCGGTGCTGCGCGGGAACCGGCCCGAGGTCCCCGCCGCGCTGCTGGCCGCGGGCGGGCTGCACGTCGCGGGGGCGGGTCTGGACATCCGCCGCCTGTTCACCGGCCAGGCGGCGAAAACCGTGCCCCTGCCCGATTACGCGTTCCACCGCACGCGCTACTGGCCGTCGGTCGACATGGAGGCGCGCCGGGCGGCGGGGGAGCACGCGGTGCCGGGCCTGCCGCCCGCGCGGCTCGAAGAGGCCATCACGGACCACGTTCCGTTCGAGCGGACCGAAAAGGGACTGCGGCAGTTCGTGCTCGGCCAGGCCGCGGCCCTGCTCGGCTACCGCGAGGCGGACTCGATCGACCCGGAGGCGCATTTCCTCGAATTCGGTTTCGACTCGCTCACCGCGATGGAACTGCGGAACCGCATCGCGAAAGCGGCCGGGGTCGAGCTGTCCGCCTCGGTGGTGTTCGACCACCGGAGCCCGGCGGGGCTGGCGAAGCACCTGCTGGCCGTCCTCACCGCCGATGGTGGCGAGAAGCCCGCGGGAGACCCGGTGAAGGAACTGTTCGCCGAGGCGGTCCGCGGCGGGCGCGTGGAAGACGGCATCGCCCTGCTGGGCGCGGCGGCGAACCTGCGGCCGAAGTTCGGCGGACCGGCCGACCTTGGTGCCCCGCCGCGCCCGCTGGCGCTGGCCGGGGACGCGCCCGGCCTGCGGGTGCTGGCGGTGCCTTCGCCCGCGGCGATGAGCGGGGCGTACCAGTACGCGAAGCTCGCGGCGGAGTTCCGCGGCACGCGGGCGGTTGCGGCGCTGCCGATGCCCGGATTCGCCAGCGGCGAACCGGTGCCCGCCGACCTCGACGCGGTGCTGGAGGTGCTCGAAGAGAGCGTCCGGCTGGGTGCCGGGGAGCGGCCGTACGCGCTGCTGGGCTATTCGTCGGGCGGGGTGCTCGCGTATGCGCTGGCCTCGCGGCTGGAGAAGTGCGGCCTCGTCCCGGCGGCCGTGGTGCTGCTGGACAGCTACGAGATGGACGGCGGCGGCGAAGCCACCGCCGGGACGGTCGCCGACATGGCGGCGGGCATGCTCGAACGCGAGGAGCAGTACGGCCCGTTCGACCGGGACAAGCTGACGGCGATGGCGCACTACCTGGGTCTGCTGGAATCGGTGGAGCCGGGTGAGGTGAGTGCCCCGACGGTGCTCGTCCGGCCCGAGCACCGGTTCACCACCGCGGGCGGCACTCCGGACGGGGCGGGCGAAGACCCGGCGGCCTGGCGCACGACGTGGCATCGCGCCGACGCGGTCGTCACCGTCCCGGGCGACCACTTCAGCGTCGTCGACGCCGACGCCGGCACCACCGCCGGTGCCATCGGCGCCTGGCTCGACGAGCTCACGTGACGGAGGCGGTCGACGGGTCTCCGGGAGCGGAAGGCGGAAGGAGGGCGGCGATGCCGTCGAGGATGCGGTCGAGCCCGAAGTCCACGGAGGTGGCCGCCGGGTACTCGCCCCTGGCCGCGAGTGCGGCCAGATGGGGGTAGTCGCGCTCGGCGAGGAGGGGGCTCAGGAACGCGCGGACCCCGGCCGCCCGCGGCGGGAAGTCGGCGGAGTCCGGGTCGGTGCGGGCGCGGAGGCGCTCGGCCGTCGTGCGGGTGAAGTCGGCCACCAGCCGGGCGCAGCCGAGAGCGTCCACATCGGACAGACCGGCCGCGGACAGCGCCGCCAGCAGCCGCTCCGTCCAGCTGAGGTGGTGCGGTGTCACGGGCCCGCCGCGGAAGGAGACGTCGAGCAGCCACGGCCGGGCGCGGTAGCGTTCGAGCGCGGCGTGCGCCCAGGAACGGACGGCGGCCCGCCAGTCCGTCTCCCCGGCCCGCGGGGCGGGGGGCGGTCCGAGTCCGGTGTCCGCCAGGAGGATCAGCAGTTCCTCCTTCGAGCCCACGTAGCGGTACAAGGCGTTGGTGGTCAGCCCGAGCGAGGCGGCGATGTTGGGCAGCGAGGCGGCGGCCAGCCCCTCGGTGTCGGCGAGTTCGACGGCCGCGGCCACGATCTGCGCCAAGCTGTGCGAAGGCTTCGGACCAGGGCGGGACCGCGGCGCGGTGACCCAGGCCGCGGTCAGGCCGGGTGGCAGTCCCGGAAGCTCGTGGGGGTCGGGTTCGGTCGGCATCTTTCGCTCCGCAGCCTCGTTCCGTAAACTGTGTAAGTCTTACACAGATCAGGGCTGGGGGCGGTGTGAGCAAGGCCAACCACTTCGGGCTGGGCCGCGTGACCGAGCTGGACCGGAAGCTGGCGGCCACCGAGATCGAACACGCCCGCTCGACCGGGGAATACGACAGCGCGGAAGCCGCACGGCGGCTGGCCCGCGTCCGCGCGGCGAGCACGCACACCGAACTGCGGGTCGCCGTCGCCGGCGGGATCGACGCCGTGGCCCCGCCGGTGCTGGAAGCGGCGCCGCGGATCGCGGGCGCGCTGTGGCTGTCCATCAGTGGGGTGAACCTCCTCATTTGGCTGTTCATCGGCCTGATCGGCGGTCAATGGGACCCGTCGTGGCTACTCTGGGTGCTGTTCGCCGGCGGCGTCCTCGTGGCCGGCGTCTGGGGTGCCCGCGACTGGGATCGCCGGATGCGCCGGGCGGCGCGAGACACGCCGTAGCGCGGTCCGGGTTCTCCGTACGGCCCGGCTCCGCTAAACTGTGCAAGCCTTACACAATTAATCCGAGATCAATCCGATGCTCCGCCGAGCCGATATGGGGGCTTCATGCCGGAGAGCACAGGAGACGCCCGGTCCTCGAGCGGACTCGCGCGCCGGGTCGTCACGATCGTCTGGGCGGTCGTCAGCGGCATCCAGTTCGTGATCTGGCTGCTCATGAGCCTGATCAGCATGTCCGTCAAGTACCCGTTCTGGTTGTGGACGATCGGCATCGGGGGTGCGGTACTGCTGCTGTGGTGGTACTTCGGCCCGGACCGCCGCGCCCGGCAAGGAACGGAGTGAACCACGTGTCCACCACGACTTCCGTCGAGTCCCCGGTACGCCTGGACTCGGTGCACAAGACCTACGGCTCCGGCGACAGCGCGGTCGAAGCGCTGGCCGGTGTCTCCGTCGACTTCCGCGCCGGCACCTTCACCGCGGTGATGGGCCCGTCGGGTTCCGGCAAGAGCACGCTGCTGCACTGCGCGGCTGGTCTCGACAAGCCGACCTCCGGCCGGGTCACCCTGGTGGGGACCGACCTCAAGGGCAAGAACGAGACCGAGCTGACGCTGCTGCGCCGCGCGCACGTCGCGTTCATCTTCCAGTCGTTCAACCTGATGCCCGCGCTGAACGTGGAGCAGAACGTCACCCTGCCCTCGCTGCTGGCGGGCCAGGAACCGGACCGGGCGTGGGTGGACCAGGTGATCGCGCGCGTCGGGCTGTCGCAGCGGGTGAAGCACCGCCCCGGCGAGCTCTCCGGCGGACAGCAGCAGCGCGTCGCGATCGCCCGCGCCCTCGCGGGAAGGCCCGCGGTGGTGTTCGCCGACGAACCGACCGGTGCGCTCGACACCACCACCGCGGTCGAGGTGCTGAACCTGATGCGCGAACTGGTGCGCGCGGGCCAGACCATCGTGATGGTCACCCACGACCCGGTGGCGGCGTCCTTCGCGGACGAGGTGCTGTTCCTGGTGGACGGCCGGATCGTCACGCAGCTGACCGCACCGGGCGTGGAGGCCGTGGCCGCCACGCTGGCGCAGCTGGGCGCCCGGGCCAAGCAGGCGCGGGGGCAGCGGTGAGTTCGCGGCGGGTGGTGCTCAAGCTGGCGCTGGCCAGCCTCAGGTTCCGCGCGGCCGCCTCGTTCGCTTCGTTCGTCGCCATCCTGATCGGGTGCGGGCTGCTGATCGCCTGCGCCGGGCTGTTCGAAACGGCCATCGTGCTGCAGGCACCGCCGCAGCGGCTCGCGTCGGCGCCGGTGGTGGTCGGCGGCTCGGCGGGGTTCAAACTGCCGGACGAAGAGTCGCAGGTGGTGCCGTACGCCGAGCGCGCGGGGCTGACCCAGGAGCAGATCGGCAGGATCGCGGCGGTACCGGGCGTGCGGCAGGCGGTGCCGGACGTGTCGTTCCCCGCCGTGCTGCTGCGGGACGGCGCACCGCAGGTCCCCGGTTCCGCGTCCGTCCTTTCCGGACACGGCTGGGACTCCGCGGTGCTCGGCGGCTACACGCTGCGCGAGGGCGCGCAGCCCCAGGCGCCGGGGCAGGTCGTGCTCGACTCGGCCACCGCGGCCGCGGCCGGGATCGGGCCCGGGGCGAGGGTCGAACTCGCGGTGGACGGACAGAAGCAGGACTTCCTCGTCACCGGGACGGCGGAGCCGGGCCGGACCGTGCGGGCGCCCGCGTTCTTCTTCTCGGCGGGCGACGTGCAGCGGTTCGGCACGCATCCGGGCAGCGTCGGCCTGGCCGGAGTGTTCCCCGCCGACGGCGTGGACGCCGGTGAGCTCGCCGCGCGCATCGCCAGCCAGGTCCCCGGGGTCAGCGTGCTCACCGGGGACGACCGCGGTTCGGCCGAGTTCCTCGGCGTGTCCGCCAGCCAGTTGCCGCTGATCCTGCTGGCCGCGGTGTTCGGTGGCATGGTGCTGGTGGTGATGGCACTGGTCGTCTCCGCGACGATCAGCCTCACCGTGCGGCAGCGGCAGCAGGAGCTCGCGCTGCTCCGGGCCACCGGCGCGACGCCGAAACAGGTCCACCGGATGGTGGTCGCCGAGACCATGGCCGTCGGCGTGCTCGCCGCGGTCTGCGGAGCCTTCCTGGGCAGCCTGGTCGGCAACCGGATCTTCGGCACCAGCCGGTCGCTCGGCATCGTGCCCGGCGAACTGGTGTTCCGGCAGGACGTCATCGCCTTCGCCGCCGGCATCCTCGCCACGCTCGCGATCACCTACGCCGCGGCCTGGTTCGCCGCGCTGGCGGCGGCACGGTCGCGGCCGATCCAGGCGCTCGCCGAGGCCGCGATCCCCAGCGCCAGGGTGAACCCGTTGCGCCGCATGGGGGCGCTGGTGTTCGCCGCCGCGACGGTACTGCTCGCCGGGACGACGATGTTCATGCCCGCCGACACGGCCTCGGCGATCGGCGGCCCGGCGGTGCTCACCGGCGCGATCGCGGTGGCGCTGATCGGCCCGGAGATCATGGCCTTCGTCGCCGACCGGTACGGCCCGTTCATCCGGCGGATCGCGGGCCGCGACGCCACCCTCGCCGTGATCAACTCGCGGGCGCGCGCGGTGGCGTTCGCCGCGGCGCTCACCCCGATCACGCTCGCCACCGCGGTCGCCCTCGGCAACGTGTACTCGGAAACCACCGCGCAGCGGGCACAGGTGTCGGCGTACGCGGGCCAGTTGCGGGCCGACGCGGTGATCAGCTCGGACACCGGCGGCATCGCGCCGGAGGCGCTCGGGCAGATCCGCGGCACGCCGGGCGTCGGCACCGCGTCGCCGCTGGTCACCAGTTCCGGCTGGATCGAGCAGCCCTACGACGGCAACGGCAGCGACCCGCTGCGCCTGATCGGCATCGCCGCGGAGGACCAGGGCGGTTCGGTGCTCGCCACCGAGGTCACGTCCGGTTCGCTGAAGGACCTCACCGGCGACTCGGTCGCGCTGCCGCAGAACGTCGCCGAGGACCTGGGCATCAAGCTCGGCCAGCAGATCACCATGCGGCTCGGCGACGGGGCGCAGGCACAGGTGAGGGTGGTCGCGCTGCTGGACAGCCCATCGAGCTACGCGAGCATGGTGCTGCCCGCGGACCTGCTGACCGCGCACACCACCACCGGCCTGCCGTCGCAGGTGCTGGTGAGGGCGGCACCGGGGCAGGACGCGGACGCGCTGGTTTCGGCGCTCACCGAGCGCATGAAGAACTGGCCGGGAGCCACCGTCGGCGACGACGGCGCGCTGAAGCGGAACTTCCAGGCGAGCGCCGACGTCGAGGCGATGATCAACTACCTGCTGGCCGTACTCGCCATCGCCTACGCGGCGATCGCGGCGGTGAACACCCTCGCCGTGGCCGTACTGGCCCGCCGCCGCGAATTCGGCGCGCAGCGGCTGGCGGGCGCGGACCGCAGGCAGGTGCGGCGGATGCTGTTCGTCGAAGGCGGCATCGTCGCGGTGACCGGTCTGCTGCTGGGGATCGTCATCTCGCTGTTCACCGTGCTGCCGATGGCCATCACCACCGGCGAGATCATCCCGTCCGGGCCGGTCTGGGTGTTCCTCGCCGTGGTGCTGGCGGTGTTCCTGATCGTCTGGCCCGTCACCGCGGTTTCCGCGCGGCTGGCGATGCGGCGCAGCCCGATCGAAGCGGTGACCCTGCCAGGGCAGTGAGGTGTCCGAGCGGGGCCTGTTTGCTTCGAATCATTCGGAGCAAACAGGCCCCGCTGCGCAACTGGTTTAGGGGTACGCGGGCCGCTTCCGGGTGGATAGCCTCGAATGCGACTATCCGCACCGGGCCGGCCCGGTTTCCTTTTCTGGAGTGGATTCCCATGCGTGTACTCCTGGCCGCGCCGTCCTCGCCCGCCCGCCTGCACAATCTCGTGCCACTGGCCTGGGCGCTGCGGACCGCGGGGCACGACGTGAAGATCGCCGGAAGGCCCTCGTTCGTCGACGAGATCCTCCGCACCGGCTGTGTCGCGGTCGATCTCGAATCCGGGGACGAAACGTCGCTCGCCGAGTCGGCGGCACTGGTCGAGTTCGCCAGGCTGTGGCGGCCCGCGATCGTCGTCTCCGACGGCCGGGCGCCGGCGGGGACCGCCGCCGCGCGCGCCGTGGAGGCGGTAGCGGTACGGCTCCTCGGTGCCCTGGACGAGCCGGTCGCCGGCGAAACCGGGGCCGGTCCCACCTTCGACACCGTTCCGCCGTCGTTGCGCGTAAGCGACGGAAGCGCCGGGGCGGCCCGTGCGGTCCGGCACGTACCGTACTTCGGACCGGCCGAGGTGCCGACCTGGTTGCGCCGTAAGGCAAGGCGCGGCCGCATCCTGCTCTCGCTCACCGACGCGGCCCTGTTCGGTCCGGTCTTCGACGCCGTCGCCCGCCTGGACGCCGAGCTGGTGTGCGCCGCCAGGGCCGAACGGATCCCGGACGGGGTCGGCGTACCGGCGAACGTCAGGCTCGTCGATTCGGCGCCGCCCGCCGCGTTGCTGCCCACGTGCGCGGCGGTGGTCCACGAAGGCGACGCGGCACTGGCGCTCGCGGCGGTGACTCACGGCCTGCCGCAGCTTTCGCTCACCGAATCGGTTTTCGCGGTCCGGGTCGCCGAAGCCGGTGCGGGTGTGGTCGCCGCACCGGGACGGATCCAGGACCTGCTGGCCGACGAGGCGCTGCGCACCGGCGCGAGCGCGCTCCAGGGCGAGATCGCCGCGCTGCCCGCCCCCCGCGAGGTCGTCGCCGAACTGACCCGCTGAATTCTCCGGCGGATTTGTGGGGCCGCCTCCGTCCTGTTAGGGGTGGGGCGGGCAAAAGGATCTCGGTAGCGTTTTCGGCGTGGCACGTTCCACCCCTTCGGTATTAGGTGGGTCGATTACGTGAGTACCGATTTCTGTTTCGCGGCGTTTTCCGGGCCGTTGTCTGGAGCGGGGGTAATGGTGTGACCGCCGAAAGCGAGCGCAAACTGCTCGGTTACCTCAAGCGCGCCACCACCGATCTGCGCGAGGCCAGGCGGTCCCTGCAGGAGGCCCGGCAGCGCGACAGCGAGCCGATCGCGATCGTCGGCATGGCTTGCCGTTATCCCGGCGGGGCTAGCTCGCCGGAGGGGCTCTGGGAACTCGTCGCCACGGGCACGGACGCCGTCGGCGGCTTCCCGGCCGACCGCGGCTGGCCGCTCGAAACACTCTACGATCCCACGGGCGAGCGCCCCGGCACCACGAACACGAGAGAGGGCGGGTTCCTTTACGACGCCGCGGAGTTCGACCCGGAATTCTTCGGCATCTCGCCCCGTGAGGCGCTCGCGATGGACGCCCAGCAGCGGCTGCTGCTGGAAACGTCGTGGACCGCGCTGGAGAGCGCGGGAATCGTGCCCGAGACCCTGCGCGGCAGCGACACCGGCGTGTTCGCCGGGGTGATGTACCACGACTACGCGGGCCACGCCGCGGCAGGCAGTGTCGTCTCGGGCCGCGTCTCCTACGCGCTCGGACTGGAAGGCCCCTCGGTGTCGGTGGACACCGCGTGTTCGTCCTCTTTGGTCGCCCTGCACTGGGCGGCGCAGGCGCTGCGCCGCGGGGAGTGCTCCCTCGCACTGGCCGGTGGTGTCACGGTAATGGCCACACCGGAGACCTTCGTCTACTTCAGCGAGCAGCGCGGCCTGTCCGGCGACGGCCGCTGCAAGGCGTTCGCCGCGAGCGCGGACGGCACGGGCTGGGGCGAGGGCGTCGGGGTGCTCGTGGTCGAGCGCCTGTCCGATGCCCGGCGACTCGGTCACGAGGTGCTCGCGGTGGTGCGCGGCAGCGCGGTGAACTCGGACGGCGCGTCGAGCGGGCTCACCGTCCCCAACGGCCCGGCGCAGCAGCGGGTGATCCGGCAGGCCCTCGCCGCCGCCGGACTGTCCACACCAGACGTCGACCTGGTCGAGGGCCACGGCACGGGAACGAAGCTGGGCGACCCGATCGAGGCGCAGGCCCTGCTGGCGACCTACGGCCGGGATCGCCGGGAGCCGCTGTGGCTGGGTTCTCTCAAGTCCAACATCGGCCACACCCAGGCCGCCGCCGGGGTCGGCGGCGTGATCAAGGTCGTGCAGGCCATCCGCCACGGCGTGCTGCCGAAGACGCTGCACATCGACGCGCCGTCGCCGCACGTCGACTGGTCGGCCGGGGCGGTGGAACTGCTCACCGAGGCCCGCGAATGGCCCGAAACGGGGCGGCCCCGCCGAGGCGCGGTGTCGTCGTTCGGTCTCAGCGGCACGAACGCCCACGTGATCATCGAGCAGGCGCCGCCGGTCACGGACGAAACCTCCGATCCGGTGGAGCTTCCGGTGGTGGCCTGGCCGGTGTCCGCCGGTGCCGCGGACGCGCTGGCCGCCCAGGCGCGGCGCCTGGAAAGCCACCTCGCCACGGAACTCGCCGACGCTTCGCCCGCGGACATCGGTTTCTCGCTGGCCACGACCCGCTCGGCACTCGACCACCGGGCCGTCGTCCTCGGCTCCGATCGCGCCGAACTGCTCGCGGGCCTGAGCGCGCTCGCCGCCGGTGAGAGTGCGCCCGGCGTGGTGCTCGACCGGCGCGGCAGCGGCCTGGCCGCCTTCCTCTTCACCGGCCAGGGCGCCCAGCGGGCGGGCATGGGCACGGTGCTCTCCGCCCGGTACCCCGCCTTCGCCGAAGCCTTCGACGCGGTGTGCGCCGGACTGGACCCGCATCTGGACCGCCCACTGCGGACGGTGCTGGGTGACGGCGAGGCACTGGAGCGGACCGGGTACGCGCAGCCCGCGCTGTTCGCACTGGAGGTCGCGCTGTACCGGCTGTTCGAAGGGTGGGGGGTCAGGCCGGACTACCTGCTGGGCCACTCGATCGGCGAACTGGCCGCCGCGCACGTCGCCGGCATCCTCTCGCTCGGCGACGCGTGCACACTGGTGGCCGCGCGCGCGAAGCTCATGCAGGCACTGCCCCCGGGCGGGGCGATGGTCGCCGTGCAGGCCACCGAAGCCGAGGTGGCACCGCTGCTCACGGGCGAGGTGGGCATCGCGGCGATCAACGGCCCGGAAGCGGTGGTGGTCTCGGGCACCGAGGAGGCGGTGCGGGCCGTGACCGCCGCGTTCCCCGGCCGGAGGACTTCGAAGCTCAGGGTGTCGCACGCCTTCCACTCGCCGCTGATGGAACCGATGCTCGCCGGGTTCTCCGCCGTCGCCAGGGAACTCGCCTATGCCAAGCCGAAGATCCCGATCGTCTCCACGGTCACCGAAGACGCCGACCTGACCACGCCGGAGTACTGGGTGAACCAGGTTCGCGCGGCCGTCCGGTTCCACGACGGCCTGCGCACCCTGCTCCGTCAGGGCGTCCGCACCTTCGTCGAGCTGGGGCCGGGCGCGGTGCTCACCGCCGCCGCCAGGACCGCGCTGGACGACGACAAGCTCGCGTTCGTCCCGGCCCAGCGCAAGGACGGGGACGAAGACCGCACCGTCGTCACCGCGCTCGCGAGCCTGCACGCACGCGGCATCGGGGTGGATTGGCGGGCCTTCCATGCCGGGGGACGCCGCGTCGCCCTGCCCACCTATGCCTTCCGCCGCACCCGGTACTGGCTGCCCGCCACGGCTTCCTCCGCGGCCACCGGCGCCGGGCTCCACGGCCAGCGGCCCGCCGGGCACCCGATGCTGAGCGCCGTCGTGCACCTGCCCGAGACCGGCGCACTGGTGCTCACCGGACGGCTCTCCGCCGACACCCTGCCGTGGCTGGCCGACCACGTGGTGCTGGGCACGATCCTCCTGCCCGGCACGGCCTTCCTCGAACTGGTGCGGCGTGCCGCCGACGAGGCGGGCGCCACCCGGATCGACGAGCTGACGCTCCAGGCCCCGCTCAGCGTGCCCGCGGACGCGGGCGCGGCGATCGAAGTCTCGGTGGAGGCGGCCGACGAGCACGGGCGCCGCCGGGTGAGCGTCCACTCGCGACTCGACGGCGAGGACACCTGGACGCGGCACGCCGAGGGGTTCGTGAGCGCGGAAGAGCCGGGTGTGCCGTCCTTGTCCCTCACGGAGTGGCCGCCCGCGGGTGCCGTCGAGGTCGAGCTGACCGACCCGTACGCGCTGCTCGCCGGACTCGGGTACGACTACGGCCCCGCCTTCCAGGGCCTGCGCGCGATGTGGCGGCACGGCGAGGACACCTACGCCGAGGTCGTCCTGCCGGACGGTGGTGAGGCCGGGGAATACGGCCTGCACCCCGCGTTGCTCGACGCCGCGATGCACGCTCAGCTCCTCGGCCCGGCGCCGCAAGGCGGCGCGGCCGAGCCGATGTTGCCGTTCTCCTTCGGCGGCGCCACTTTGCACTCCACGGGTGCCGCGGCGCTGCGCGTGCGGGTGTCGCCGGACGGCACCGACACCATCACGCTTCAGGTCGCCGACGCCACCGGTGCGCCGGTGCTGTCCGTCGAATCACTGGCCGCGCGGCCGGTCTCCCTCGGCAAGCTGGCGCCGAACCGTGATTCGCTGTTCCGGATCGCGTGGGAGCCCGCGACGAGCACCGGTGGAACGGACGCCGGAGACCTGCGCGTGCTCGAAGTGTCCACTCCGGACGGACCGGTGCCCGCTGCTGCCCGTGAGACGGCGCGGCAGGTGCTGGCCGCGATCCGGGCGGTGCTCGCCGAGGAAGGCGAGACGCGTCTGGCCGTGCTCACGCGCGGTGCGGTGTCCGTGGCCGGTGAGGATGCCGACCCGGCCCTCGCGCCGGTGTGGGGCCTCGTACGCGCGGCCGAGGCCGAGCACCCGGGCCGGTTCGTGCTCATCGACACCGACCCCGGCACCGACCGCGACCCCGATCCCGCCGGACGGGCACTGGCCACCGGCAGACCCGAGGCCGCCGTCCGGAAGGGCGAGGTCCTCGTGCCCCGCCTCACCTCCGTGACCGGGCAGCCCGGTGCGCTGGGCTGGAAGCCCGAGGGCACCGTGCTGATCACCGGCGGCACCGGTGGGCTCGGCGCCGTCGTCGCCAGGCACCTCGTGGCACACCACGGCGTGCGGCGGCTTCTGCTCACCAGCCGCCGTGGTGCCGACGCCCCCGGCGCGGCCGGGCTGCGCACCGAACTCGAGGCACTGGGAGCCACGGTCACCATCGCCGGCTGCGACGTCGCCGACGCCGCCTCCGTCAAGGCGCTGCTCGACCTGGTTCCGGCCGACGCGCCGCTGACCGCGGTGCTGCACGCCGCGGGCATCCCGTCCGCCGGCCGCGTCGAGACCCTCAGCACCGACGAACTGGACCGCGTCTTCGCCCCGAAGGTCGACGGCGCCTGGCATCTGCACGAGCTGACCCGCGATCTGGACGCCTTCGTCGTGTTCTCCTCGGCCGCGAGCACGATCCTCGCGGCCGGTCAGGCCGGATACGCCGCCGCCAACGCGTTTCTCGACGGATTGGTGAGCCACCGCCGCGCCCTGGGCCTTCCCGCGACCTCGCTGGCCTGGGGCGCCTGGGCCGAGGACGGTGGCATGGCCGGTGAACTCACCGAGGCCGACCTGCGCCGCCTGCGCCGCCTCGGCACGCCGCCGATGGCGACCGCGGACGCACTCGCCCTGCTCGACGCCTGCCTCACCACCGAGGGTGCCCTCGTGCCGGTGAAGCTCGACCTCGCGGCCCTGCGCGACCGCGGGGACGCGCTGCCGCCGGTCCTGCGCGGACTGGTCCGGTCCGGGGCGCCACGCCGCCGCGCCGCCGCCGCGGGCGTCGAGACCGCCGCCCGGCTGGCCGCACTGCCCGAGGCCGAACGCGAAACCCACCTCCTCGGCCTGGTGTCCGAGGAGGTGGCCGCCGTGCTCGGGTTCTCGTCGGCCGCGTCCGTCGAGCCCGACCGCGCCTTCCAGGAGATGGGTTTCGATTCGCTCACCTCCGTGGAGCTGCGCAACCGGCTCGGCGCCCTGACCGGGCTGAAGCTGACCGCGACCCTCGTGTTCGACCACCCGACCCCGGCCGCGCTCGCCCGGCGCCTGCACGAGCTGTCCGGCCCCGGCGACGCCGTGGACTCGCTGCTGGGCGAGATCGACCGCGTCGAGGCGCTGCTGGGCCAGGCGGCCGGAGCGCTCAACGGTTCGACCGCGAAGATCACCGCCCGGCTCGACGCGCTGGTGCGCAAGTGGACCGGCGCGCACGTCCCCGCGGAGCCGGCGGCCGCCCGCGCCGATCTCGGCACCGCCACCGACGACGAACTCTTTGCCGTGCTGGACGACGAACTGGGCATCTCATGAACGGGAAGGCCATGGGGAACGAAGACAAGCTCCGCGACTACCTGAAGCGTGCGACGGCCGATCTGCAGCAGGCCCGGCAGCGGCTGCGCGAACGCGAGGCCAGGGACACCGAGCCGATCGCGATCATCGGCATGAGCTGCCGTTACCCGGGGGGCGTCGCCAGCCCGGACGACCTGTGGGACCTGGTCGGCGAGGGCCGCGACGTGATCGGCGACTTCCCCGCCGACCGGGGGTGGGATGTCGAGGGCATCTACGACCCGACACCCGAGCGGCCCGGCAAGACCTACACGCGCCGCGGTGGTTTCCTTTACGACGCCGCGGACTTCGACGCCGAGTTCTTCGGCATCAGCCCGCGCGACGCGCGGCGCGCCGACCCGCAGCAGCGGATCCTGCTCGAAGCCTCGTGGGAGGCTTTCGAGCGCGCCGGGCTCGACCCGCTTTCGCTCAAGGGCAGCCCGACCGGCGTCTACGCCGGCGTCATGTACCACGACTACAGCGGTGGCAGCCCCGACGGCAGCCTGGTCTCCGGCCAGGTCTCCTACACACTCGGTCTCGAAGGACCGTCGGTGTCGGTGGACACCGCGTGTTCGTCGTCGCTGGTCGCGTTGCACCTGGCGGCGCAGGCTCTGCGGCGCGGCGACTGCACGCTCGCGCTGGCGAGCGGGGTCGCGGTGATGGGCACCCCCGAGATGTTCGTCGACTTCTGCGGCCGCCGCGGCCTCGCCGCCGACGGCCGCAGCAAGTCGTTCTCCGACGACGCCGACGGCACTTCCTGGGCCGAGGGGGTCGGTGTCCTCGTGCTGGAGCGGCTTTCGGACGCGCGCCGCAACGGTCACCGGATCCTCGCCCTCGTGCGCGGTTCCGCGGTCAACCAGGACGGCGCCAGCAACGGCTTTTCCGCGCCGAACGGCCCCTCGCAGGTGCGGGTGATCGAAGCGGCGCTGGCCGGAGCCGGGCTCTCACCGTCCGATGTGGACGCCGTCGAGGCCCATGGCACCGGCACCGCGCTCGGCGATCCGATCGAGGCGCAGTCGTTGATCCAGACCTACGGGAAGCGCACCGGCGAGCCCCTGTGGCTCGGCTCGATCAAGTCGAACATGGGGCACCCGCAGGCCGCCGCCGGGGTGGCCGGGGTGATCAAGATGGTGCAGGCGCTGCGGCACGGGAAGCTGCCGCGCACGCTGCACGTCGGCACGCCGTCGAGGCACGTCGACTGGACGGCGGGCGCGGTCGAACTGCTGACCGAGCCGCGCGACTGGCCCGAGGTGGACCGCCCGCGCCGCGCGGCCGTGTCGTCCTTCGGCGTCAGCGGCACCAATGCGCACGTGATCCTGGAGCAGGCCCCGGACACCCACCCCGAAACCGGCGGCGAAACCGGCACCGAGCCCCTGCCCGCCTCGCCCGTGGTGCGCCCGCTGGTGCTCTCGGCGAAGACCCCGGCCGCGCTGGCGGCGGCCGCGGGCAGGCTGGCGTCGCATGTGGACGCTTCCGGCGACTCGATGGCCGACCTCGCGTACACCCTGGCCACCGGGCGCGCGCGGTTCGGCCACCGTGCCGTCGTGCTCGCGGCGGAGCGCGGAGAGGCCGCCGAGGCGCTCCGTGCCCTGGCGGCGGGGCGATCGCGCCCGGACGTGGTCACCGGAACCGCGGACGTGCGCGGCAAGACCGTGTTCGTGTTCCCCGGCCAGGGTTCCCAGTGGCCGGGCATGGCGACGGGGTTGCTGGCCGAGTCGCCGGTGTTCGCCGAACGCATGGCCGAGTGCGACGCGGCACTGCGGGAGTTCCTGGACTACTCGGTGCTCGCCGTCCTGCGGGGCGAGCCGGGCACGCCGCCGCCCGACCGCGTCGACGTGGTGCAGCCGTTGCTGTGGGCGGTGATGGTCTCGCTGGCGGCGCTGTGGCGGGCGTTCGGCGTGGAGCCGGACATGGTGATCGGCCACTCGCAGGGGGAGATCGCGGCCGCGACGGTCTCGAACGCCTTGTCGCTGTCCGACGGTGCCCGGGTGGTCGCCCTGCGCAGCAAGGCCATCGGTGAGTTGCTCGGCGGACGGGGAGGCGGCATGCTCGCCGCGGGCCTGCCCGCCGCCGCCCTGCGCGAGCGGCTCCCCGAGTGGGACGGCCGGATCTCGCTGGCCGCGGACAACGGGGCCACCTCGGCCGTGCTGTCCGGCGACGGCGACGCGCTCGACGAACTGCGCGACCGGCTGCTCGCCGAGGGGTTCCGCGCCAAACGGGTGCCGGTGGACTACGCCTCGCATTCCGCGCACGTCGAGCACCTCGCCGACCGGCTGGCGGCGGACCTCGGCCCGATCCGGCCGGGGCCGGGCGAGATCCCGATGACCTCCACGGTCACCGGAGAGCCGGTCGCGCCATCTACTGTGGACGCCGGGTACTGGTTCGCGAACCTGCGCAACACGGTCGGGTTCGGGCCCGTGGTCGCCAGGCTCGCCGAGGCGGGCTACACCCGGTTCGTCGAGGTGAGCCCGAATCCGGTGCTGACCATGAGCATCCAGGAAACCCTCGACGAGGGCGGGTACTCCGGCGTCGTCTCCGGCACACTGCGTCGCGACGAGGGCGGTCTGGTCCGCTTCGCGACGTCGATGGCCGAGCTGTACGTCCGCGGCGGCTCCCTGGACTGGGCTCGCTTCGCGCCCGGTGCGGGAATCGCCGAGCCGCCGACCTATCCGTTCCAGCACAAGCGTTTCTGGCACGAGGAGGAGGCTGCCGCCGCGCCTGCCGCTCCCGCGCAGGTGGCAGACGGGCAGTTCTGGCGGGAAGTGGCCGAGGGTGAGGTGGACGCGCTCGCGGCCCGGCTCGGCGTCGGGGCCGCCCCGCTGGCCGAGGTCGTCCCGGCACTGGCCGCGTGGCACGCCCGCCGCACCGAACTGTCCACTCTGGATTCCTGGCGTTACCGCGTCTCGTGGGCGCCGCTCACCGGCACCGGGGCGGGCGGGCTGACCGGCAGCTGGCTGGTCGTCGTCCCGGCGGACGTCCCCGAGGCCGCCGCGCTGGCCGTCGCCGTGGCCGGGCACGGGGACGTGGAACGGATCACCGTCCCGGCGCGGGCCGAGCGCCGGGTGCTGGCCGGGCTGCTCGCCGAGGCGACCGCCGCCCGCCGCTTCGACGGCGTGCTGTCGCTGCTGGCTCTCGACTCCGGCGGGCATCCCGAGCACCCCGCGCTCGGCACGCCCGCCGCCGCGACCATCGTGCTGCTGCAGGCGCTGGCCGACTCCGGCGTCGACGCGCCCGCCTGGGTGGTGACCAGGGGCGCGGTCGCCGTGGACGCGTTCGCCGGCGCCGACCCCGCCGCCGCGCAGGTGTGGGGCCTCGGCACGGTCGCCGCACTGGACCAGCCGGGCACCTGGGGCGGTCTGGTCGACCTCGAAGGCCCGGCGGACGCCGCCCGGCTGTGCGCCGTGCTGTCCGGCGCGGACGGTGAAGACCAGGTCGCGATCCGCTCGTCCGGAGTGTTCGCCAAGCGCATGGTGCGGGCCCCGCTCGCCGCGGGCACGGCCGAACCGTGGCGTCCCCGGGGAACGGTGCTGGTCACCGGCGGCACAGGCGCGGTCGGCGCGCACGTCGCCCGCTGGCTGGCCGGACGGGGTGCCCAGCACCTGGTGCTGACCAGCCGCCGCGGCCTCGACGCCGAAGGAGCCCGTGAGCTCGCCGCCGAACTGACCGCCGCCGGTGTCCGCCGGGTCACGGTCGCGGCCTGCGATGTCACCGACGCGCAGGCACTCGGCGCGCTGCTGGCCGAGCACCCGCCGACCGCCGTCGTGCACGCCGCGGGGGTGCTGACCGCCGAGCCACCGCTCACCGACGTCACACCCGCCGGGTTCGCCGCCGCCACCCGCGCCAAGGTCACCGGTGCCGCACTGCTGGACGAACTGCTGGGGGAGACCGAGCTGGACGCCTTCGTCCTGATGTCCTCCGGCGCCGCGGTGTGGGGCACCTCCGGGCAGCCCGCGTACGCCGCGGGCAACGCCTACCTCGACGCGCTCGCCCGCCGCCGCCGGGCCGCGGGCCGGACCGCGACCGCGATCGCATGGGGTTCCTGGGGCGGCGGGGGCATGGTCGACGCCGAAGCGAGCGCACTGCTGCGCCGCATGGGCCTGGCCGAGATGGCACCCGCGCTGGCCGTCCAGGCACTGGGGCAGGCACTGGACCACGACGAAACCCACCTGGTGGTCGCGGACATCGACTGGTCCGCCTTCGCCCCCGTCTACCAGCTGGCCCGCCCCCGGCCCTTGCTGCGGGCGCTGCCCGAAGCCGCCGGGGACAAGGCGGAGACGACCGGCGAGACCGACACCGGCGGCCTGGCGGAACGGCTGGCCGGGCTCACCCCGGCCGAACAGCGGCGGGCACTGCTGGAGCTGGTGCGCGAACAGGTCGCCGTGGTGGCCGGGTACGACGACGGCGCCGCGGTCGAGCCCGCCCGTGCGTTCAAGGAACTCGGCTTCGACTCGGTGACCGCGGTCGACCTGCGCAACCGCCTGGGCGCCGCCACCGGGCTGAAGCTGCCCGCCACCGTCGCCTTCGACCACGTGAACCCGCAGGCGCTGGCCGAGCACCTGTGGTCCCGGCTGTGCGAGGGGACCGCCCAGGTGCCCCTCGAGGTGGAGCTGGACCGGCTGGAGGCCGTGACTGCCACGCTGGACGCCGCGGAGATCGACCGGTCCCGCGTCCTCGCCCGGCTGCAGGCGATGGTGACCACCCTGCACCGGACGCTCGCGGGCGACGGCGGCGGGACCGGCGGGACCGGCACCGCGCTGCAGACCGCGACCGCGGACGAACTGTTCGCCCTCATCGACAACGAGCTCGGCGCCTGAGGCGCGCACCCGCGCACCCGCCCACCCGCACCGACCACGACAAGAGGTTTCTCACGATGACTGACGACAACAAGCTGGTCGACTATCTGAAGCGGGTGACCGCGAACCTGCAGGAGACGCGGGAGCGGCTGCGTGAGGTCGAAGCGGCGGAGACGGAACCGATCGCGATCGTGGCGATGGGCTGCCGGTACCCGGGGGACATCCGCTCGCCCGAGGACCTCTGGGAGCTTCTCGCCCAGGGCCGCGACGCGATCGGCGAGTTCCCCACGGACCGCGGCTGGGCGCTGGACACGCTGTTCGACGCCGATCCGGACAGCCCGGGCACGAGCTACGTGCGCGAGGGCGGCTTCGTCCACGACGTCGCCGACTTCGACGCGCCGTTCTTCGGCATCTCGCCGCGCGAGGCGCTCGCCATGGACCCGCAGCAGCGGCTCGTGCTGGAGCTGGCGTGGGAGACCTTCGAACGGGCGGGCATCGCGCCGCACGCCCTCGCCGGGCAGCAGGTGGGGGTGTTCGTCGGCAGCGGCGGGCAGGACTACTACGACGAGCTCCCGCCGTCGGTGCTCGCCGGGGAGGTGGAGGACTACCTGAGCACCGGCAACGCCGGTTCGGTGATCTCCGGCCGCGTCGCCTACGCGCTGGGCCTTCAGGGCCCGGCGGTCACGATCGACTCGGCGTGCTCTTCGTCGCTGGTCGCCCTGCACCTGGCGGTGCAGTCGCTGCGGCAGCGGGACTGCTCGCTGGCGCTGGCCGGCGGGGTGATGGTGATGTCGCGGCCCGGGCCGTTCCTGGCGTTCAGCCGCCAGCGGGGGCTGGCCCCCGACGGCCGCTGCAAGGCGTTCTCCGACAGCGCCGATGGCACCGGCTGGGCCGAGGGCGCGGGCACTCTGCTGCTGGAGCGGCTTTCCGACGCGCGCCGCAACGGCCACCCGGTGCTCGCCGTGGTGCGCGGCTCCGCGGTGAACTCCGACGGCGCGTCCAACGGGCTCACCGCCCCGAACGGCCCCTCACAGCAGCGGGTGATCCGGCAGGCGCTGGCCAACGCGCGGTTGTCGGCGTCCGATGTGGACGCCGTCGAGGGGCACGGCACCGGTACCACGCTGGGTGATCCGATCGAGGCGCAGGCCTTGCTGGCGACCTACGGCCAGGACCGCCCCGCGGACCGGCCGCTGTGGCTGGGCTCGGTCAAGTCGAACCTCGGCCACGCACAGGCCGCGGCCGGGGTCGGTGGCGTGATCAAGATGGTGATGGCGCTGCGCCACGAGATGCTGCCCGCGACGCTGCACGTCACCGAGCCGTCGACCGAGGTCGACTGGTCGGGCGGGAATGTCGAACTGCTCACCGAGGCGCGCGAGTGGCCGGTCGCGGACCGTCCGCGCCGCGCCGGGGTGTCCTCCTTCGGCGTGAGCGGCACCAACGCGCACGTGATCGTCGAGGAGGCACCGGATCTCGCCGAGCCCGCCGAGTCCGCCGGGCAGGAGGCGCCGAGCTGGCCCGAGGGGGTTCCGGTGCCCTGGCCGGTCGCCGGGCACGGCACCGCGGCGCTGAAGGCGCAGTCGCGGCGGCTGCTATCCTTTGTGGACGATGTTTCGCCGCTCGACCTGGGCTTTTCGCTGGCCACGTCCCGGTCGCCGCTGACGCACCGCGCCGTGGTGCTGGCCGCCGATCCGGCCGGAGCGAAGGCCGCTCTGGCCGCCCTCGCCGACGGCGGCACCGGCGGCACGCCCGGTCTGGTCACCGGCACACCGGCCGAGGGCCTCACCGCGTTCCTGTTCTCCGGGCAGGGCGCCCAGCGGGCGGGCATGGGGGCGGAGCTGGCCGCGGCGTTCCCCGTGTTCGCCGAGGCACTGGACGAGGTCTTCGCGGAGCTGGACCGGCACCTCGACCGTCCGTTGAGGACAGTGGTGTTCACGAAGCCGCGGCTGATCAACCAGACCGGCTACACCCAGCCCGCGCTGTTCGCGATCGAGGTGGCGCTGTTCCGCCTGCTGTCCTCGTGGGGCCTCAAACCGGACTTCCTCCTCGGCCACTCGATCGGGGAACTGGCCGCCGCGCACGTGGCCGGGGTGCTGTCGCTGACCGACGCCTGCACCCTCGTCGCCGCCCGCGCGAAGCTCATGCAGGCACTTCCCTCCGGGGGCGCGATGGTCGCGCTGCTGGCCACCGAGGAGGAGGTCACGCCGCTGCTGACCGGGCAGGTGAGCATCGCGGCCATCAACGGGCCCAGCTCCGTGGTGCTCTCCGGCGCGGAGACCGAGGTCGGCGCCGCCGTCGCGGCCTTCCTCTCGCGGTTCGAGGGCCGCAAGTGCTCGAAGCTGAAGGTGTCGCACGCCTTCCACTCGCCGCTGATGGAACCGATGCTGGCCGAGTTCGCCGCCGTCGCCCGTACGCTTTCCTACTCCGCGCCCGGCATCCCGCTCGTCTCGAACGTCTCCGGCAGGCTCGCCGGGCCCGAGATCGCCACCCCGGAGTACTGGGTCGAGCACGTGCGCGCCGCCGTCCGGTTCCACGACGGTGTCGGTGTGCTGGCGGCCCAGGGCGTCACGCGGTTCGTCGAGGCCGGTCCGGACGGCGTGCTGTCCGGACTCGTCCGGCAGAGCCTCGAGGGCCGGGACCCGGTGGTCGTCCCCGTCCTGCGCCGGGACCGCCCGGAGCCGCTCGCCGCACTCACCGCGCTCGCCGGACTGTTCGTCGCCGGGCTCGTCCCGGACTGGGCCGCGGTGTTCGCCGGGCGGGGCGCGCGGCGCGCCGACCTGCCCACGTATGCCTTCCAGCGCAAGCGGTACTGGCTCGCGGCCCGCGCCAACCGCGACGAGGTGACCGCCGCCGGTCTCACCGCGGCGGGGCACCCGCTGCTCGGCGCGGCCGTGACGCTCGCCGGTGGCGAGGGCACGGTGCTCACCGGGCGGTTGTCGGTCGAGACCCACCCGTGGCTGGCCGAGCACCGGCTCGGCGGCATCGTCACCGTGCCCGGCACGGCGTTCCTGGAACTGGTGGTCCGCGCCGGTGACCAGGTCGGCGGCGGCCGGATCGGGGAACTGACCCTGGGCAGCCCCCTGGTCGTGCCGGAGACCGGCGGTGTCGGCGTGCAGGTGACGGTCGGGCCCGCGGGCCCGGACGGCACCCGCTCCGTGACCGTCCACTCGCGGCCCGAGGGCGCGGAGGCCGGCGAGCCGTGGACGCTGCACGCGAGCGGCACCGTCGCGCCCCGGTCGCACCGGGGCGGAACGGAACTGGCCGAGTGGCCGCCGACGGGTGCCGAGCCGGTGCCGATCGACGGCCTGTACGAAGACTTCGCCGACACCGGGCTCACCTACGGCCCGCTGTTCCGCTCGCTGCGCGCGGTGTGGAGCCGGGGGCGCGAGGTGTTCGCCGAGGTCGTGCTGCCCGAGGACAGCGGTGCCGAGCGCTTCGGCCTGCATCCGGCGGCGCTCGACGCCTGCACGCACGCACTGCGCGTCGCCGGCGGCGGCGACGGCGGGGCCGGCCGGGTCCCGTTCTGCTGGACCGGGGTCGAACTGCATGCCACCGGGGCTTCGGCACTGCGCGTGCGCTTCACACCGACCACCGAGGACGGCTTCGAGGTCGTGCTCGCCGACGCCACCGGCGCGCCGGTGGCCACGGTGGGCGAAACGGTGTTCCGCGCGTTCACCACGCCGGTCGCCGCTGCGGCGCCCCCGCTGTACCGCGTCGACTGGCGGCCCGCGGCCCTGCCGGAATCCACTTCGGACAGTTCCGGGACGGAAATCTTCTCCTGCCTGGGCGAGGCGGGCACCGCGGAGGAGGTGCACACGCTGACCCGGCGCGCGCTCGTCGCCGTGCAGGACTGGCTGGCGGCGGACCACCCGGAGGG
The DNA here is from genome assembly GCF_026802195.1 of Amycolatopsis cynarae. Classification (NCBI taxonomy): domain Bacteria; kingdom Bacillati; phylum Actinomycetota; class Actinomycetes; order Pseudonocardiales; family Pseudonocardiaceae; genus Amycolatopsis; species Amycolatopsis cynarae. Next base: position 1,980,277 of record NZ_CP113836.1, read on the forward strand.
CGCGCGGCTGGTCGTGGCGACGCGCGGCGCCATCCCCGTCGGCGACACCAGCACCACCGATCCGGCCGCCTCCGCCGTCTGGGGCCTCGTGCGCTCGGCGCAGGAGGAGAACCCCGACACGTTCCTGCTGCTGGATCTCGACCGCGAGGCCGGGGACACAGACGTCCACAGTGTACTGCCGAGGTTACTCGCGGCCGGGGAGCCGCAGGCCGCCGTCCGTGCCGGGACGGTGTACGTCCCGCGGCTCGTCCGCGTGGCGGACGAAGCGGAGCCGGTGACCTTCCCGTCGCACGGCACGGTGCTGATCACCGGTGCCTCCGGTGCGATCGGCGGCACGCTCGCCCGGCATCTGGTCACCGGGCACGGCGTGCGCAGGCTGGTGCTGGTCAGCAGGCGGGGCACCCCGGAACTGGAGCGCCTGGCCGCCGAACTCGGCGAACGGGGCGCGGAGGTCGTGCTCGCCCGGTGCGATGTCGCCGACCGTGCCGCGCTCGCCGCGGTGCTGGCCGCGATCCCGGCCGAACACCCGCTGACCGCGGTGGTGCACGCCGCCGGTGTGCTCGACGACGGCGTGCTGACGTCGCTGACGCCGCAACGCTTGGCCGACGTGCTGCGGCCGAAGGCCGACGGCGCGCTGAACCTGCACGAACTCACCCGGGACATCCCGCTCTCGGCCTTCGTGCTGTTCTCCTCGGTGTCCGGGGTGCTCGGCGCACCGGGGCAGGGCAGCTACGCCGCGGCCAACGCGTTCCTCGACGCACTCGCCGCCCATCGCGTGGCACAGGGCCTTCCCGGGCTGTCGCTCGGCTGGGGCCTCTGGGGCGAGATCGGCGGTATGGGTGGCACGCTGTCCGCCGAAGAGGTCGCCCGCCTGGCCGCGAGCGGGATCGTGCCGCTGGCGTCGGCGGAGGCACTGGCGATGTTCGACCGGGCACTGGCCGTCCCGAGACCGTCCGTCGTCCCGGCGAAACTGGACCTGCCGGTGCTGCGCCGGCTGGGCCGGATCCCGAAGCTGCTGGAGGAGCTCACCGGCGGGCCCGCCCGGCGGATCGCCTCGGCCGGCGCCGAGTCCACGGCCCCGGCCGGTTCGTTCGCCGCCCGCCTGCTGGCCCTGCCGGAGGCCGACCAGGCCGACGCCGCCCTCGAACTGGTGCGCGGCCGGGCCGCGGCCGTACTCGGCTATGGCGGCGCGCACGAGATCGAGCCCTCGGCGCAGTTCCAGTCGCTTGGGTTCGACTCGCTCACCGCGATCGAACTGCGCAACGGGCTCACCGCGGAAACCGGCCTGCGGCTGCCCGCGACGCTGATCTTCGACCACCCCACGCCGTCGTCGCTGGCCGGGTACCTGCTGGCCGAGCTGACCGGCACCGGCGAGCGGTTGGCCACCGCCGGGACCGGCCAGGCCGGTGCCGACGAGCCCGTCGCGATCGTCGGCATGGCCTGCCGGCTGCCCGGCGGGGTCACCTCGCCGGAGCAGCTGTGGGAACTGGTGGCGGGCGGCCACGACGGCATCGGCGACTTCCCGGCCGACCGCGGCTGGGACCTCGGTGGCCTGGTCGACCCGACCGGCCGCAGGCCCGGCACCACCTACGTCGCGCGCGGCGGGTTCGTCTACGACGCGGGCGACTTCGACCCCGGGTTCTTCGGTGTCTCCCCGAAGGAGGCACCGATGATCGACCCGCAGCAGCGGATGCTGCTCGAAACCTGCTGGGAGGCGCTGGAACGGGCCGGGATCGACCCGCTCTCCCTCAAGGGCAGCCCGACCGGCGTGTACGCGGGTGTGCAGTACCACGATTACGCGGGGGCGAACAGCGCCGGTTCTCTCGTCACCGGGCGGGTGTCCTACACCCTGGGCCTTCAGGGCCCCGCGGTCAGCGTCGACACGGCGTGCTCGTCGTCGCTGGTCGCTATGCACCTGGCGGCGCAGGCGCTGCGCGGCGGTGACTGCACGCTCGCGCTGGCGGGCGGGGTCACGGTGATGGCGACCCCGGAGACCTTCGTCGAGTTCAGCCGTCAGCAGGGGCTGGCCGCCGACGGCCGGTGCAAGGTGTTCTCCGACGACGCCGACGGCACCGTGTGGTCCGAAGGCGCCGGCGTGCTGGTGCTGGAGCGGTTGTCCGACGCCCGCAGGCTCGGCCACCCGGTGCTCGCGGTGCTCAAGGGCAGCGCGGTCAACCAGGACGGCACCTCCAACGGACTGACCGCCCCCAACGGTCCCGCACAGCAGCGGGTGATCCGCGCGGCGCTGGCCGACGCGGGCCTGAATCCGTCCGAGGTGGACGCCGTCGAGGCGCACGGCACCGGCACCAGGCTGGGCGACCCCATCGAGGTCCAGGCGCTGCTGGCCACCTACGGCAGGGAGACCTCCGCCGAGCGTCCACTGTGGATCGGCTCGGTGAAGTCCAACCTCGGCCACACCCAGGCGGCCGCGGGCGCGGCCGGGGTGATCAAGATGGTGTTGGCGATGCGGCACGGCGAGCTGCCCGCGACGCTGCACGTCGAGCGGCCGTCGAGCGAGATCGACTGGTCCTCCGGTACCGTCCGTGCGCTGACGGAGCCGGTGAAGTGGCTGCCCAACGGCCATCTCCGCCGGGCCGGTGTGTCGTCCTTCGGGGTCAGCGGCACCAACGCGCACGTGATCCTGGAGGAGGGTGACCGGCAGGAGGCCGTGCCCGGCGGCCTGCCCGGCTACGACGGCCCCGTCGCGTGGCCGGTCTCCGGCCGTGGCGCGGCGGCGCTGCGGGCGCGGGCCGAGCAGCTCTTGTCCTTTGTGGACGAAGAGCCGGAGGGCAGCCTCGCGGACATCGGCTTCGCACTGGCCACCACGCGCAGCGCGTTCGACCGCCGCGCGGTGGTCATCGGGCGCCGGTCGCCGGAGTTCGTCCGCGGTCTCGCGGCGCTCGTCGACGAAGAGCCGGCGCGGGGCCTGGTCACCGGGGTCGCCGCCGCGGGCGGGCGCACCGCCTTCCTGTTCGCGGGCCAGGGTTCGCAGCGGGTGGAGATGGGCGAGGGGCTGGCGCGCGAGCACCCGGCGTTCGCCTCGGCCTACGACGAGGTCTGCGCCGAGCTCGACCGGCACCTCGACCGGCCGATCCGGGAGATCGCCGCCGGGCCGGAGCTCGACCGGACCCGGTACACCCAGCCCGCGCTGTTCGCGCTGGAGGTCGCACTGTTCCGCCTGGTGCGCTCCTGGGGCGTGAAGCCGGACGTGCTGGCCGGTCACTCGATCGGCGAACTCGCCGCGGCCCACTGCGCCGGTGTGCTCTCCCTGCCGGACGCGGCGAGGCTGGTGGTCGCGCGGGGCGCGCTGATGCAGGCACTGCCCGAGGGCGGGGCGATGGTGGCGATCGACGCGACGCCCGAGGCCGTCCGCGCGGCCGCGGGGGACAGCGTGGACATCGCCGCGGTGAACGGCCCGAGCGCCGTGGTGATCTCAGGAGCCGCCGAAGCGGTGGCGGAGGTGGCGGCGAAGTTCGGGCGCACCAAGCGGCTGCGCGTCTCCCACGCCTTCCACTCCCGCCTGATGGACCCGATGCTGGCGGAATTCCGGGCGGTCGCGGAGGAACTGGCCTACGAGCCGCCGCGGATCCCGGTGATCTCCACGGTCACCGGCGAACCGGCGGCCGGGCTGGACTCGCCCGGGTACTGGGTACGGCAGGTCCGGGAGGGCGTGCGGTTCCTCGACGCGGTCACCAGCGCGGCGGCGAGTGGCGTCACCCGGTTCCTGGAGCTGGGCCCGGACGGCACCCTCACCGCGATGGCGGACGGCTGCCTCGACGAGCGGCCCGAGGGCCTGGTGCTGGCTTCACTGCTGCACAGGGAACAGGACGAGGCCGTCGCCGCGCTGACCGGCATCGCGCGTCTTCACGTGAGCGGGGCCGAGGTCGACTGGGCGGCGGTGTACCGGCCCACGGGCGCCCGTACGGTTCCGCTTCCGACGTATCCGTTCCAGCGGCAGCGTTTCTGGCTGGAGAGCGTGGCGTCCTCGCCTGGCCAAGAGGACCACCCGCTGCTCGGGTCGCCCCTGGAACTGGCCGGGCAGGCGGGGCTGGTGTTCAACGGACGGCTCTCGGCGGGCACCCACCCGTGGCTGGCCGACCACGTGGTCGGCGGTTCGATCCTGTTCCCCGGCACCGGTTTCGTCGAGATGGCGATCCGCGCCGGTGACGAGGCGGGCTGCCCCCGGCTCGACGAACTGACGCTGGAGTACCCCCTGGTGATCCCGGAACGCACCGGCGTGCGGGTGCAGTTCGCCCTCGGCGCGGCCGACGACGGCGGGAACCGGGCCTTCACCGTGCATTCGCGGCCCGAGGGTGCGACCGGTGGCGTGCCGTGGACCCGGCACGCCACCGGCAGGCTCGTGGGTACCGGCACGGCGGGATCGGCGGGATCGACGGGAGCGGAGTTCGAGCTGAGCGCCTGGCCGCCGCCCGGCGCCGAGGAGGTCCGGCTCGACGGTACCTACGAGGAGCTGGCCGCCGGGGGACTGGTGTACGGGCCCGCGTTCCGCGGCCTCACCGCGGCCTGGCGGCGCGACGGCGAGGCGTTCGCCGAGATCCGCCTCCCGGCCCCGGTTTCCTCGGTGTCCGATGTGGACCGCTATGGCATCCACCCGGCCGTGCTGGACGCCGCACTGCACACGATCGGCGTCTCCGGTGCGGCCGGGAACGAGCCGGTGCTGCCGTTCGCGTGGGAAGGCGTGCGGCTGCACGCCGTCGGCGCGACGACCTTGCGGGTGCACGTCAGGCCGGTGGGGACCGGCGCGGTCGCACTGGACATCGCCGACGGCACCGGGGCGCCGGTCGCGTCGGTGGAGTCGTTGCTGCTGCGCCCCCTGTCGGCGGTGCCGCAGCCGGTGCGGACCACCGGCCCCGACGCGCTCTTCCGCCTCGCCTGGGAGCAGACCGAACTCGACGCCGTAGCGGAGGTCACGGATTGGACGGTCGTGGGCCCGGACCCCTTCGGCCTCACCGGGGCGCTGGGCGCCGCGGCCGCCGAGGACCTCGACCAAGCCTCCGGCACCGGACTGCTGGTGCTGCCCGCCGGGGGCACCGAGGTGCACGCCGAACTGCACCGCGTGCTCGGCCTGCTGCAGTCCTGGTTGTCCGGGGACCGGTTCGCCGACGGTTCGCTGATCGTGGTGACCCGGGGAGCCGTGGCCGCCGAGCCCGGCGAGGCCCCGGATCCGGTGGGGGCCGCGGTGGCGGGCCTGGTGCGCTCCGCGCAGGCGGAGCATCCCGGCCGGATCGCGCTGGTCGATCTCGGGGCGGGCATCCCCTCGGGCCGGACGCTGGCCGCGGTGTCGGCCTCGGACGAGCCGCAGGTGGCCTTGCGTTCGGGCACCGTGCTGGTGCCCCGGCTGACCCGGGTGCCCGGCCCGGCCGAGGCCGGCCCGGCAGCGCCGGTGTGGGACGCCGAAGGCACGGTGCTGGTCACCGGCGCCACCGGTGCACTGGGCGGCCTCGTCGCCCGGCACCTGGTGACCGCGCACGGGGTGCGGCACCTGCTGCTCGCCAGCCGTCGCGGGGCCGAAGCCCCGGGCGCGGCGGAGTTGTGCGAGGAGCTGACCGGGCTCGGCGCGGAGGTCGTCCTGGCCGCCTGCGACGTGTCGGACCGCGAGGCGGCGGCGGAACTGCTCGCCCGCATTCCGGCGGAGGCGCCGCTGCGCGCGGTCGTGCACGCCGCCGGAGTGCTCGACGACGGTGTGCTGACCTCGCTGACCCCGGAACGCCTGGACGCCGTGCTGCGGCCGAAGGCCGATGCGGCGCTGGTGCTGCACGAGCTGACCCGCGAGCGGGACCTCACCGCGTTCGTGCTGTTCTCCTCGGCCGCCGGGGTGCTCGGCGCGCCGGGGCAGGGCAGCTATGCCGCGGCCAACGCGTTCCTCGACGCGCTGGCCGCCCGGCGCCGGGCCGAAGGGCTCGCCGGTTCGTCGCTGGCCTGGGGCCTGTGGGCGGCCGAGGGCGGTATGGGTGCGGAGCTGGAGGGTGCCGACGCGCACCGCATCGGGGAGACCGGCATCGGTGCATTGTCCACAGAGGACGGTCTACGGCTGCTGGATTCGGCGGCCGGTGCCACCGACGCCCTGCTGGTGCCCATCGCGCTCGACACCGGGGTCCTGTCCGCGGCGGGCGAGGGGGACCTTCCGGCCGTGCTGCGGGGGCTGGCGGGTGCCCGCGGCCGTCGCGCGGCTCAGGACACGGCGGAGGACACCACCGAGTCGCTGGCGCAGAAGCTGGCCGGGCTGCCGGCGAACAAGCGCAGCGCGACCCTGCTGACGCTGGTGCGCACGCACGCCGCCGCGCTGCTCGGGCACGCCGGCCCGGACGCGGTGGAGCCGGACCGCTCCTTCAACGAGGTCGGCTTCGATTCGTTGTCCGCCACCGGTTTCCGGAACAAACTCAGCCTCGTCACGGGCCTGAGGCTGCCGGTGAGCCTGATCTTCGACTATCCGACGCCGCGGATCCTCGCCGAGCACCTCCTCGGTGAGCTGGCCCCGGAACCGGCCGCGGGCGACGGGCCGGGCGCCTCCGCCGAAACCCTGACCGAACAAGGGGTCCGGGACGCGCTGGCGGGCATCCCACTGCACAAGCTGCGGGCCGCGGGCCTGCTGGAGGGCCTGCTGGAGCTGGCGGGCGTGCGGGCGCCGGAGGAAACCGGACCCGAGGCGCCCGCCGTACCGGCGGCCACGATCGACGAACTCGACACCGACGCGCTCATCAGCATGGCGATCGGGGGCGGGGACGACGAGTGAACCGTGTTCCACCCCGGCGTCAGTCGCCACCCCTAATGCGCCCGTACCCGGCCATTATTGCCGGGCCCGCGCGCACTGTGGCCCACTGGTACGGACAGTTTCCGAGCTCCTTGCCGGTTTCCGACCCGAGAAGTTCGTCACCGATCTCGACCCGAAAGAGGAGAGGTAACCGATGGTCACCGGCAACGTGATCGAAGCAAGGGGGCTGCGCAAGTCCTACGGCGAGGTGGAAGTCCTGACGGGCGTCGACCTGAGCGTGGCGCGCGGCACGATGTTCGCGCTCCTCGGCCCCAACGGGGCGGGCAAGACCACGACCGTGCGGATCCTGAGCACCCTCCTGGAGGCCGACGGCGGCACCCTCACCGTGAACGGCCACGACGTCACCCGGCACAAGCGGAAGGTGCGCGAACAGATCGGCCTGACCGGTCAGGACACCGCGGTCGACGAACTGCTCACCGGCCGCGAAAACCTGGAGATGATGGCGCGGCTGTTCCACCTGCCGCCCGCCGCGGTGAAGACCAGGGCCACCGAGCTGCTCGCGCAGTTCGACCTGGTGGAGGCGGCCGGGCGCCAGGTGAAGACCTATTCCGGTGGCATGCGCCGCCGCCTCGACCTGGCGATCAGCCTGATCACCACGCCGCCGGTGCTGTTCCTCGACGAGCCCACCACGGGGCTCGACCCGCGCAGCCGCTCGGCCATGTGGGACGCGATCCGGGAGTTGCTCGTCGGCGGCACCACGATCCTGCTCACCACCCAGTACCTGGACGAGGCCGACCAGCTCGCCGACCGCATCGCGGTGATCGACAAGGGCCGCGTGGTGGCGGAGGGCACGGCGGCCGAGCTCAAGCGCAAAGTCGGCACCGAGCGGCTGAAGCTCGCCTTCGGCGGCACCGGTGCGGCGCTGAAGGCGAAGGGCGTCCTCGGCGCCATCGGGGTCACCGCCGTGCTGACCGAAAACACGGTGAGCGTCGCCATCGAAGAGCCCGCGCAGGTGCGGCGGGTGCTCAACGAAGTCGGTGACGCGGGCCTCGAGGTCACCGGGCTCGAGCTGTCCGAACCGACCCTGGACGACGTTTTCCACACCCTTACCGGAACCGCGGGAGAGAAGCGATGACCCAGACCCTGTCACCGGAGACCGAGGGAAAACACCTTCCCGCCGCTCCCGGCCGTTCCCCGCTTTCGCTGGTGCTGTCCGACTGGCGGGTGCTGATCGGCCGCAACATCAAACACATCACCCGTAACCCGGAAATGCTGTTCCAGGCGGTGTCGCTGCCGATCGTGCTCCTGCTGCTGTTCCGCTTCATGTTCGGTGGCGCGATCAACTCGCCCGGCATGGCCTACATCGACTACCTGGTGCCGGGCCTGGTCGTGGTGAGCATCGGCTTCAACGCCACGACCACCGTGGTCGGTGTCGCCTCCGACCTCACGAACGGCCTCGTGGAGCGGTTCCGGTCCATGCCCATGGCGGGGTCGGCGGTACTGGTGGGTCATGTGGCCGCGGGAGTGCTGCGAAGCGCGCTGTCGCTCGTGGTGATGGTGGGCGTCGGTCTCGCGATCGGTTTCCGCCCCGGCGGCGGGCTGCTCGGCTGGCTGGGGGCGCTCGGCCTGCTCGCCCTGTTCGCGGCCGGTGTGTTCTGGCTCGCCACGCTGCTCGGCACCATCGCCAAGACCGTCGAAGGCGCGAGCGGGCTCGGCATGATCCTCGTCTTCGTGCCGTATGCCACCAGCGCACTGGTGCCGACCGCGTCGATGCCGGGAGTGCTGCGGGTGGTGGTCCAGAACCAGCCGGTGACCGTGCTCATCGACGCGGTCCGTGCGCTGATGAACGGCACGGACCTCGGCTCCACCGGGTGGCTCGCGCTGACCTGGTGGGTGGCGATCACGGCGCTGGCCGCGGTGTTCGCGGTGCGGAAGTTCCACCAGCGCGCCGGCGGCTGAAGGCCCGCACTCCTTTCGGGGCGGCCCGTGCTTTGCACCGGCCGCCCCCCGGCGCGTCCGCACAAGGTCCACTTTAGATCGGTCGGGCACTCTGCGTGGAGAAGAGCGGAACAGCCCGTGAAGTGAGGTGGCCCGATGCCGACCCGAATCACCGAAACAACGGCCGACGCCATCGGCCCGTGGTTCGCTCCGACGTCCGCCGATCCCGCCGGTGCCGTGGCCTTCCTCGCCGAACTCGCCGACCGGGTCACCCATCGCCGCGGCACGGGCCGGGTCTTCGTGCCGGGCGGTGGCCCGGTGGCCGGGGCACTGGCGGGGGAGGGCTACCGCGTCACCGACGGCACCGACCGCACCGACGGCACTGCCGGCACCGACGGCCCGCTCGGCTCCGGTCCGCGCTTCGACGTCGTCTTCTCGGGTTCGGACGAGCTTGCGCGGCTTCTCGCCCAGCGCGACCAGCTTCGCCTTGTCCGGCGGCTTGCGGCGTTCCTGCGCCCCGGCGGTGCCCTGGTGATCCAGGGTCGTCATCCCGACCCGGCCGCCTGGGCGAGGGACGCGCTGGTGGCCGACCACGACCCCCTGCGTCAGACCCTGCTCCTGGCCGGGGCGCGGTTCCCGCAGCGGTACGTGTGGCCCGCGGAACTGGATCTCATGGCGGAACTGGCCGGGTTGGCACCCGAGGGCTGCTGGGGCGGCTGGTACGGCGAACCCGTGGTGTGCGGCGGTGTGGTGGTGTCGGTGTTCCGCAGCTGATCCACCGGGCGCGGCGACGCCGAACGGCCCAGCCCCACCGCCGGTGGCGGGGGACCGGGCCGGGTGCCGGAGACGCGAAGGGGGTCAGACCGCGTCCGACAGTTCGCCGACGAGGATCGTGTGGTGCAGTTTCCGCAGTGAGCTGCCGGGTTCGATGCCCAGTTGCTCGACCAGGTTCTGTCGTGCGGAGGCGAAGGTTTCCAGCGCCTCGGCCCGCCGGTTCGAGCGCAGGAGTGCGGTCATCAGGTACTCGTAGAACGTTTCCCGCAGCGTGTGCTCCTTCGCCAGTGCGGAAAGCTGCCCCACGATCTCGCGATGCCTGCCGACCAGCAGTTCCGTCTCCATCAGCAGTTCCAGGCATTCCAGCCGGCTTTCCTCCAGCAGTGCGGCGCAGGACTGGATTTCGGGCGAGTCGGCGAACCCGCCGAAGGCCGCGCCGCGCCACAGGTCGGTGGCTTCACGCAGGACGGCCGCCGCCTGGCGGTAGCTGCGGTCCTGGTGCAGGGCACGCCCCTGCTGGTAGAGGCGGGTGAAACGGTCGGCGTCGAGCTCGTCGGTTCCGACGCGGAGCGAATAGCCGCGCGGGTTGGTGACCAGCGGGCTCTCGTCCGCGTCCTCGCCCGTGCCGCGAAGCTGCTTCCGCAACTGGGAAACGTAGACGTAGAGCGCGGCGTTGGCTCGCGCGGGCGGATTCTCGCCCCAGATCTCGCTGATCAGGTACTCGGTGGTCACAACCTGGTTGCGTTTCGCCAGCAGTACGGCGAGCAGCGTCTCGATCTTGCGTGCCCGCGGTGCGCTGACACCGGGCCGGCCGCTGACTCTGATTTCTCCGAGTATCTCGTAATGCATCTGAAGTGCCCTCCGGTGTCCGCGTTGTCCGGGATCTGCCCGTGGCGCCTCGTCCGTCCCCCAGCGCCTGGTGTCTGCCGGTGCGTGTCCGGCTCCACAGTCGGAGCCTACTGAACCGACCGGCCGGTTTTCAAGGATAAAACCGGGAGGTCGGTCGGTTTGTTTGGCCATGAGGTCCGCCGTAAGCCATTCGGGGGAACGGATCTTCGGGGTTGTACCCGATAGTAAACCGGGCGGTTGGTATGTAATAATGGAGAAGCGATGCGGGTCGAGTGTCCCGTGTCCGTGGTTCGGGACTGGAGGGGCGACGGTGACCAAACAGGCGCGCTCGGAGCAGACACGGCGCCTGCTGCTGGATGCCGCCGCCCAGCTGCTGCACCGGCATGGCTATGCGGCCACCAGCTTGGTGGACATCTCCCGCGCGGCCGGTGTCACGAAGGGCGGCCTGTACTTCCACTTCTCCTCCAAGGACGAGATCTGCGACGAGGTCCAGGACGGCGCGGTCGCCATGCTGCGGGAACACGTGGCTCGCGAACTCGCCGCCCCGCTGCCCGCCCTGCGGCGGCTGGCCAACCTCGGCCACACACTCATGCGCTGGCTCGACACCGAGCCGCGGGTGGGCGCCAGCTTCCGCGTGGCGCGCGAGATGGGCGCCAAGGACGAGCGGTTCGTGTCGTTTTCCCGCGCCTGGGTCGCGCAGGTCCACGAGTACGTGACGGAGGCGGGCGCCCGCGGTGAGCTCCGGCCGGGGGTGCGGGCCGACCGGGCCACGCTCCTGGTGGTGGCCGTCTGCGTCGGCCTCGAGTCCGCGGTTGGCGGCGGAACCGTCGCACCGGAAACCGATTTCGCCGGGACGCTGAGCGACCTCTGCCGGTTCATCGACCTGTCGGGGCCTGGCGGCGGCACCGTCGGCGACGGCGCCGCCGCCGATCGGGCGGCGGGGAAGTAACCGCTTTCAGGCCGGGACGGTGCCGGTGTCGGTGAGAGTGCCCGCCGCGGAGAACTTGTGCCGCCGCCGGGGTGGCACCACCGAGTTCAGGATCGTTTCCCACATGAAGGTCACGCGCTCGGGCAGGTCGGCTCGCCCGGTGAGTACCTGCGAGGTCAGCTGGATCCCGGTGAACGAGCCGATCACGAACTGTGCGAGCTGGTGCACGTTGACCTCCTCGCGAAGGTCGCCCGCCGCCTTCGCGGCGAGCAGGAAGCTGTGGACCGTATCGATCCACTGCTTGTAGGCGCTGCTCGCGGGCAGGAGGAACGAGCCCTGCTCGATCACGAGCCGGATGCCTGCCCGCACGCGGACGTCATGCTGCAGGCTGATCGCCAGGTGGTGGCCGAGGTCGATGACCGTCTGCAGTCCCGGCTTGTCTATTTCGGACAGTGCCTCCCAGACCCGGAACTGCTCGTCGATGAGCGCGTCGGCGAGATCTTCCTTGGCCTTGAAGTGGAAGTACAGCGCTCCCTTGGTGACCCCGGCCTCGGCGAGGATGTCCGACAGGCTGGCGCCCACGAAGCCGACTTCGTCGAACCGGGAAGCCGCGGCTTGCAGGATGGCGTTCCGTGTTTGTTCCGCACGCTCTTGGCGGGCCAAGGCAGGTTCCTCCGTAATCCTCGCGGGAAGATCAACTTTAGACCGTCGGGCGGATGTCCGCTACGCCGAAAGGCCAGTCTAACGCGCGGGGCTGTCAGGGGCCAGAAAAAAACCGGTGGGCAGGTATGGTTTTCCCGGTTCGTCTCCGGTACAAACGGAATGGTCTGGGGCAAGTTTTTTTCTGGGAGGAAGACGTGATCGGTACTTTGTTACTGGAGGCTGCTCACAAAACCAGCGAGACCGAGACCGGCGAACGATCCGTGCCGAGGCAACTCGGCTTCCAGCAGACGATTCCGCGGAGCTTCGTGCACCGCGCGGCCGTCTCGGAGGTCTTCGTCACCGATCTCAACATACTTGGCGAGGGCAGGGCGGAGATCGGCGCGCAGTGGCCGCGCCGGCACAGTTTCTTCGGCCCGCGAACCCCTTCGTCCCACGACCCGATGCTTTGCGCGGAGACGTTCCGGCAGGCGGGGCTCCTGATCGCCCACCAGGTCTACGGAATCCCGCTCGGGCACAGTTTTCTCTCCGACCACAAGACCTACTCGGTGGACGCGGCGGGCCTGGGCACCGTGGGCAGGCCCGTCGACGTGGTCCTGCAGGCCAGTGCGCACGACATCCAGTACCGCGGAAAGAACGTTGCCGGAATGCGACTGGACTTCGAATGCTTCCGGGACGGTCACCGCATCGGCAGTGCCTCTGAGCGCTGGCGCTGCGTGTCTTCGGCGGTCTACCGGCGCGTGCGAGGCGATCATTTCGCGGCGACGCCGTTCCAGGCCAGGGCGCGGCCGACGGTGGCGCCGGCGCTGGTCGGCCGCGAGCGGGCGGAGGACGTGCTGCTGGCGGCCGCCAGCTCGGAGACGGCGGCGGCCGCAACCTTTTCCCTGCAGTTCGATCCGGACCACGCGGTGCTGTTCGATCACCCCGTGGACCACGTGCCGGGCATGGTGCTCATGGAGGCGGCGCGTCAGGCGGCGCTGCTGGCCGTCGGCGATCCCCATGCCCTTCCCGTGGACGTGGAGTTCGGGTTCGACGCCTACGTGGAATTCGACGCGGAATGCCTGCTGCTCGTCACGGCGGAACCCGTCGCGGCGGACGGCACTCGCCGCGTGCGGGTCGTGGCCAGGCAGAACGGCGCCACCGCCGCCTCCGGCTCGCTCGCGATGCGCCTGTCATGAAGGCCGTCCCGGAAACGGCCACCACGCCGGACATCCTGGTCACCGGCGCGAACGGCTTCGTGGGATCGGCGGTGGTACGTGAGCTGGTGGCGCGGGGCGCGGGCCCGCGAGTTCGCGTCCTCGTCCGGCGTCCGGTTCCGGAGTGGATGACGGACTCCGGTGTGACCGTGTGGTGCGGTGACCTGACCGACGCCGCCTGCCTCACCGGGTCGTGCACCGGGATCACCACCGTGGTCCACCTCGCCTCGCAGGTCGGCGGGGATCCGGCGCTGTGCACGGCGGTCAACGAACGGGGCACCGGCAGTCTCCTCCAGCAGGCCCGCCGGGCCGGTGTCCCGCGCGTGCTGTACCTCAGTACGTGCGCGGTCTATCGCGACGGTGTCCACCGGGGAGCCGCGGAACCCGGCCATCCCGACCGTCGCGCACCACCGGGCTCCGTTCCGGTCACGGATCCGTCGTCGGCGACCAGTCGCAGCCGGCTGGCGGGGGAGCGCCTGGTCCGGGCCGCGGGGGGCATCGTCCTGCGCCCGCACCTGATCTACGGCGAGGGCGACCGCCACGTGGTGCCCACACTGGCCCGCTGGCTGCGTGCCGTTCCGGCGTGGGCGGCGGGCGGCTCGGCGCGCACCTCGCTCGTCGCGGTCACCGACCTGGCCGCGGTGATCGGGGCGCTGGCGCTGCACCCCGGCACCGGCCGGTCCGGCGACGTGTTCCACGTGGCCGGACCGCGTCCGCTGGCCATGCGCAGGCTGCTCACCCTGGTGTGCGAGCTGCTCGACCTTCCGCTCCCCACCGTGGATCTGTCGCTCGGCGAGCACCGCGCCCGCACTCGCGCGGTACTGCCCGCGGTGAGCGATCACCAGTATTCCCTGCTCACCCGGGACCACTGGTACGAGAGCAGCCGCATCTGGTCGGTGACCGGGGTGTCGCCGGGGCCGGGCCTCGCCCGGCGTTTCGCGGAGGCGGCGGACTGGTACCGGGAAACACTGGGCAGCGGGGACCGGTCTCCCGTGCTGCGGTGAGGCCGTTGCGGGCCCAGGGAATGGCGGTGCGATGCCGGGACCGACCGGCATCCGCTTCGCCCGCCGTCAGCGCCCTTCCGGCGCCCGGGGTCCGCGTCAGTTCTTGCGGGCCACCCCGGCCCAGACCACCGAATCTTCCGGGCTGTCGAAGTCGATCACCGGAGAATCCGCTGTGGACTCCTCCGGATGCCACAGCGGCGTCCACGTGGTGCCGGGCGGGACCATTTCCAGATCGCCGAACAGGAGGTCGATCTCCGCCCGCGGGCGCCAGCGCACCGGCGTGCTGGACTGCTCGTACATCCGGGCGAAGTTGGCCATGTCGAGGGCGCGCTGTCCGGGCACTCCGTCCGAGGAGCCGTGCGAGATGGCCAGGTAGGAGCCGGGGGTGAGCAGCGTGCGGTACCGGGCGAGGATGTCCGGGGTCTGGTCCACGCCGTCGGCGTCGAGTTGCTGCACGTGCAGCACCGCGATCATCAGCAGGGCCACCGGCTCGCTGAAGTCGATCACGCCGGTCTCCGCGATCCTCTCCCACAGGCCCTCCGGGTCGCGGAGGTCACCGTTGATCGCGGCATGCCGCGCTGGGTCGCCGTCCCGCTCCAGAAGCACCTGCGAGTGCGCGACCGCGACCGGTTCGTTGTCCACGTAGACCACGGCCGACTCCGGGTTCACCCGGTCCGCGACCACGTGCGTCGGGCCCATGGTGGGGATACCGGAGCCGAGGTCGACGAACTGCCGGATGCCGCTTTTCGCCAGGTAGCGCACCACCCGGTGCAGGAACTGCCGGTTGGCCTTGGCGGCGGGCCGCACGAAGGGGAAGGCGGCCAGCGCCTTGGCGCCGAACTCGCGGTCGATCGCCCAGTTCGAGGTGCCACCGAGGTAGTAGTCGTAGACGCGGGCGACGCTCGGGTGTTCGAGGTCGACGTCCCGGGGGAGGTACGGGTCACGGCGTGAGTCAGTGGTTTCGGAATCGGCCACAACGCGTCCTTCGGTCGGTAGCACGGTGTGCGGACATGGTAACCGGCAGGCCCGCCGCCGCCCTCCGGGTGATCAACTTTTACGGCGCGCGCGGGCTTTCGAGCCCAGGTGTGGGCGGGAGCGGCCGGCGGCGGACGGCGCGCCGTTCAAGGGCGTCGGAGACCATGGTCCGCAGGTCGCGGGAGAGCGCGGCGAGCACGGTGCGGCGGCCGGCGGCCGGGCGGGCCAGCGCGGCCGCGGCGAGCGCGAGGCCCCGGTGCGGGGTCGCGACCTCACCCGGGCGGCGGGAACGGGAGTACACGTCGAGCATCAGGGTGGTCAGCCCGTCCCGCTGCCGCGCGGACCGGTACAGCTCGATCTCCAGCGGCGTCATCGCCTCGCCGCGGGCCAGGCCGTTGGTCCACTGGTAGACCTCGAGGCAGTCGGCCTCCCGGCGGCGTTCCCAGTCCAGCAGTGCCGCGTCCAGCCGGTCGGTGTGCAGCACCGGTGCGGCCGCCTCACCGAGCAGCCGGCCGTACCGCAGGGCATCGCGGATGCCCTGCGCGGTCACGGGGTCCTTGAAGTGCCCCGCGTCGCCCGGCAGGGCCCAGCCGGGACCGGACGACCGGCGGAAGTAGGACTCGATCCCGGTGGCCGAACGGATACCGCCGACCAGTTCGCCGCCGCGCAGCCGTTCGGCGAGGCCGGGAATCGCGTTGATCGTGCGGAGGTACTCCGCCTCGGTGTCCGGCCGGAAGTCCGCGGCGCGGTCCTGGGGTGGTTGCAGCAGGCACAGCACGAGCCCGCCATCGCACGGGAACGCGGTGCCCAGTTCGGCGCCCGTGCGCCACTGCGCGGCGATCTCGCGCCATTCAGGTCGCGGATCGGTCCAGTACCCGAAGAAGCATGCCCGGCCGCTGGGCTCGCGCCGGTACGGCCGTTGCGCGCCGACGAGCCTCGCCACCGTGCTGCGCCTGCCGTCCGCGCCCACCACGAGCGGTGCGTGCAGTTCCTCTTCCGTACCGTCGCGGCCGGTGAACCGGACCCCGGCGACGCGCCCCGAGCGCACCACCAGCCCGGTGACCCGGCAGCCCTCCCGCACCTGCGCCCCGGCCTCCCTCGCGGTTCGGACCAGCGCGGCGTCCAGCCCGGTGCGGCGCACGCACATCGCGTACCCGACGCCGTCCACAGTGGAATAGCGGCCGCGAAGGGTGATGCCCTCGCCGACCGCCATCCCGATCGGCAGCCGCGGCGCGCCAAGGGCTTCCACCCGGTCCAGCGCGCCGAGGGCCCGTAACTCGGCGAGCCCGCCCGGCCACAGCAGATGGGTCGACAGGGTGTCCGACGGGAACCGCGAGCGGTCCAGCACCACGACGCGCTTCCCGGCGCGGGCCAGCGCGATCGCCGTCGCCGAACCGGCCGGGCGCGCGCCGACCACCAGTGCGTCCACGGCGTCCCTCTCGTTCGTCATCCCGGCAGGTCGAAGAGGTTGGGCTGCCCGGCCGCGTACCGAGCCGCGTCGATCCGTTTGAGCGGTTCGAGCTCCGGCGGCTGGTACAGGGTCTGGACCGGTACCCGGCCGCCCGTGGCACCGGCGGCGTCGAGCAGGGCGTTCACCGCCTGCCTGCCGGATTCGTTGGCGCCTTCCATGGTGGCCAGGTTGATGTCGGTGCGCACGTAGTCACCCGCCAGGAAGAGGTTGGGGATCGATGTCGCCGATTCCGGCCGGTACCGGTAGCTGCCCACCGTGTTGACGAACAGCGGCGTGTCGTTGGTCAGCCCGCCGCCGCTTTCCCGGATGGCCGGGTCCAGGAAGGACGAATGCCGGATGCCGTCGGGCAGGACGGATCGCCCCGTGTCGTTCAGGGCGTCGCACACCTGCGCCCAGCATTCCGCCAGCACCTCCTCGATGGTGCACTCGCGGGCCGGTTTCCCGTAGAGGATTCCTGGAGTGTCCCAATCGGACACGTCCAGCGACAGGATGTCCCGCGCGGCGCCGTCGCCGTACTGCGCGGGGATGTCCCGGTCCCACAGGGTGCTGTCCAGCACCGAGGTGATCTCCCACGGTGAGTCCAGGAACAACTGGGTGCCCGCCTTGATCGGCGGTGTCTCCCGCAGGGGGAACTGCACCCCGTTCATCCAGTCGGTGTGCAGTTCGTTCATCCCGGCCAGTTCGGGGGCCTGCCCCAGGATCGCCGGTGACCACAGCTGCCTGGCCCGTTCCACCGGGACCGCGCAGACGAACCAGTCCGCCGCGACCTGTGCGGGTGTTCCGGTGGGATCGGTGACCACGGCCGAGGAGATCCGCCCGCCGGACAGTTCCAGCGACCGCACGGTCTGCCCGACCGCGAAGCGCACGCCCAGGTCGGCCAGGCAGCGCACCCACGGGTCGATCCACGCCTCGGTGGTGGGGCCGTTGAGCATCCTGGCCGGGGACTGTCCGTTCGTGCCCAGGCCGAGGAAGGCCAGGATGAACGCCTCGCCCATCGCGCCGACCGTGCGGGTGTTCGCCACCTTTTCCTTGAGCGCGACCAGTCCTCGTGTCATGAACCGCACCAGCGCGACCTGGTACTCCTTCGAGCGTCCGGCGGCGCGCATGAAATCCCAGAACGCCACGTTCTCCCACTGGTTCTCGCGGCGCTCGCGGCTACTGGTCATGAACACCAGCAGCCGGTCGGCGAACAAGGCCACCTCCTGGGGAGGCAGGGAGACGACCTCCTGCACGAGGCCGATGATGGTGTCGCGCAGCGAATCCGGATCCAGTGGCCGGGTGGCCGGGTTGGTCGGCAGGGCGAGCTCGATATCCGACCTTCCGCCGCTGCGCGAAATCAGCGCGCCGTTGAGCGACACCAGGTTGTCCGAGACCGATTTTCCTTTGCCGGGCAGGGGGATTCGCGACATGGTGTCCGGGACGTTGTGGTAGAACCCGGGGAAGAACCGGAAGCCGTGCTCGCCGGGAAGGTCGGCCCGCCCCATGGTCCCGGTACCGGGCATCGGGATGGTCCGGGCCTTCCCGCCCAGCGCGGTGCTCTCGTACACCGTGACCTCGAAGCCGCGCTCGATCAGTTCGTGCGCCGCGGTCAGCCCGGCCATGCCGCCGCCGAGCACCGCCACCCGCAGTCCGCCGCTCGCCGCTCGCGCCGGGGTGCTTCCAAGCGCGACGGCGACACCGGCCATGGTCGTGCCGCGCAGCACCGTCCGTCTGCTGAACTTCCTGGGGTTCACTGCCCACCCCCGAGGCGGGACGGCAGCGTGCGGATGTGTTCCACGAGCCCGATCGAGCCGGGGCCGGTCCGCCCGACCGACTCGGGCAGCGCCAGCAGGCCGGAGTCCAAGACGAACGGATCGGTCACGTGGAAGGTGTAGTCCAGCCCGGGATACGGTTCCGGCTCCCAGCCGGTCGGCGTGCCCTTCTTGGCGTCCGTGCAGGAAGCGTTTTCCGCAGCGGGATAGGAGTAGGCCCCGGACACCCGCCAGTCGGACAGCCGGAGGGTCGCCATGCAGCCGATCACCGCGTCCGGCGTGGCGTGCGCGACCACGCCCTGCCACACGCCGTCGCCCTTGACCACGCCGCCGAGGAGGCTGGCACTGCCGTCGGGCTCGTGCGAGACGGCCCATTCCCACCCGGAGTAGCGCTGGTCGACGACGTTGAAACTGCCCCAGTTGTGGTCGTGGTAGCCGCGCCAGCCCGCGAGATCGGTGCTCTGCCCGTCGGGGGTGCGCAGATGTCCGGTGGGATGGCTGGTGGCGACCGGCGAGGTCCAGTACATCTCCTGGCCGCCGTCGTACCGGATCGGTCCGCCGGTCAGCCCGGTGACCGGCTGGTCCAGCCAGGCGTCGACGTCGAAACCGTTGGCGTGGAACACGAAATGGTAGGCGCCGCGCACCGGGTCGTACCCGATGCCGCCCGCGCTGTTGCCCGCGGACGGGGTCGCGGTGCTCGCCGTGGTCGGCGTCGCCGCCACCGGGAGCACCTCCTTCGGGCCGTTTTCCGGGTAGTAGAACATCGCGGTGATCGGGGCGGGGCTGGTGAAGAACAGCGCGATGAAGGTTCGCCCGGTCCGCGGGTCCATCAGGTGCACGTACCACCATTCGGTCGCCGACCCGGGGTGGGCGACGTCGTCGGCGGGCTGGGCGAGGTGGCCGGGGACCTGGGTCAGGTCCGAGCCGGTGATGTCGGTGGGCGGGGGAACGAGGTCCTGCGCACCGGCCGGCGGCAGGAAGAACAGGCTCAGGGCAGCGGCCGCGATCATTGCCACCACACCGTTGTGACGCAATTTCATCTGACCCTCCAGTGTTCATGGACAGAGTGTCGACACTGTGTCCACGAGTCAAGGGGTCCAGTTGTAGCATTCGGGTCATGCCGTCCGTGACCAGAGCGTCCCGCAACCGCCCGAAGCGCGAGGAGATCGTGCGCAGGCTTGTCGAGGCGGTGGAGAACGAACTCGGCCAGGGCACGCCGTACACGGAGATCTCGGTGTTGCGGATCGCCGAGCAGGCACAGATCGCGCGGTCGACGTTCTACCTGCACTTCCCGGACAAGAGCAGGCTGCTGATCGCGGTCGCCGACCAGGCCGTCCAGGGGCTGTTCGACGCCGCGGCCCGCTGGTGGAGCGCCGA
Source organism: Amycolatopsis cynarae (assembly GCF_026802195.1). Taxonomy (NCBI): domain Bacteria; kingdom Bacillati; phylum Actinomycetota; class Actinomycetes; order Pseudonocardiales; family Pseudonocardiaceae; genus Amycolatopsis; species Amycolatopsis cynarae. The sequence continues at coordinate 1,999,933 of NZ_CP113836.1, forward strand.
CCACGGGGACGGCCCCGCGGGCGTGGAACGCGCGATGCGCGAAATGCTCACCCACTACCGCGCACATCCGAGGGTGCTGCGCGCGCTGGCCGAGCTTTCCTATTACGACGAGGAGGTCGCGGCCTACTGGCTGGACAAGGTGGCAGGGTTCGTCGAGGTCGAACAGCGGCGGCTGGAAGACGAACAGCGCGCCGGGCGGGTGAGCGCGGACCTCGACCCGAAGAACACCGCGCGCCTGCTGGCGGGCATGGTGGAACGCGCCATTTCCCTGCACTGCCACATCGCCGGGCCGGACGAGGACCCGGCCATGGCCAGGGCGCTGGCCCGGTCCATCTGGCTGACCGTCTACGGGTGAGCGGGGTTTCCTCCGGCCTTGCTCATCCGGGGCGTTGGTGGAGTGCCGCTTCCGCGGTGGCGAGGCCGGTTCGCTCGGCCAGATCCACCAGCGCGACCCCGTGCGCCGGGTTGAGCCAGGCTCGTCGCACGGCTTTCCTCCGCCACCGCGACAAGCGCCACTGGTGCTCGACGTAGCCGGGCGGTCGCGTCTCGGCGGCGAAAGGGTTCAACGGCCCATCCACGTCCACCAGTAGCAACGGTTTCACGCCTCCACGTTACCTGAAAGAACCCAGCGGCGAACGCCGTTCGAAATGCCACTATCGTGCGGTGCTGTTGGCGACGTGTCGTCGATAGGCTTGTGATGTGACCGAAAACTGGGGGTTTTCCGGGCCCGATCCGGAACTGTACGACCGCATCGCCGATCTCGACCGGGATGAGGTGTTGTCGCTGATCGCGGCGGCTGAGGCGTGTTCGAATGCGTGTCAGGCGGTGAAGCTGGCCGCGGTGGCGGCGTTGGGGGATGCGGAATCGGTGGCGAAGGAAGTCGGCCTCGAATTGCATTACGGTGCGCGTCAGGCGGAGGGTCAGGTGTCGCTGGCCCGGGATTTGGTGCGGCGTCTGCCTTCGACGTTCGAGGCGATGCGGCGGCGTGCGCTGGATCCGTATCGGGCGTCGAAGGTGGCCGATCAAACCTCGGTCTTGACCGACGACCAGGCACGAGAGGTGGATGCGCGGGTGGCGGGGAAGATCGCTACCCGGGATGCGACGTCGGTGCGGCGCCTGGTGAACAGGACCGTCGCCCGGGTTGATCCGGATGGATACGCGCGGCGGTGCGAGGAGCGGAAGCGGTCCCGTAATGTTCAGCTGTGTCACGAGGATGAGGGCATGGCGACCCTGTATGCGTATCTTCCGGCCGAGATCGCCGCCACCATCTATGCGCGGGTGGATCGGGTGGCGCGACAACTGCGGAGCCGGGGGGAGGAGCGCACTCTGGATGAGTTGCGGGCGGATGTGTTCTCCGATCTGTGCCTTGGTGTCGCGCGGCCGGTGGAGCCGCCGCGGGCGGAGGTGTTCGTGTATCTGGATTTCCTGACCTGGGCCGGGCTGCGCAGCGAACCTGCCGAACTGGCCGGACACGGCCCGATCCCCGCTCAATTGGCACGGGAGATCGCTCAGAATGCCACGATCCGGCGGGTCGTCACCGACCCGATGACCGGCACCCCGATCGACGTCGGGCGCCACCGCTACCGACCACCCGCCGCCACCAAGGAGTTGGTCCAGGTGCGAGACCGGGAATGCCGCATACCCGGCTGCCACAGACCAGTTCAGGCCTGCGATCTCGACCACGTCGAACCCTGGGCCCAGGGCGGCGGCACCGACCACGGCAACCTTTGCGGCCTGTGCCGCCGCGACCACCGGCTCAAGGACGAACCCGGCTGGCACCACCGGATGACCGACACCGGAGTCCTGGAGATCACCACCCCGGCCGGTCGCACCTACCGAGGCGAACCCGAACCCCTGATCACCGCCGCCTGAACGACAAGAGGTCCACCGGTCATGGTTGTACGTAGCGGGTTGCGATCGCCTGGAACTGCTTACGCCGGTTGAAGCCCCGCTCGACCTGGTTACGTTCGCTGGTACCGCTCGGCCTCAAACGACGGGTGCCACCCGCCATCTGATCCCTTATGAAGCCGGTTCGCGACCTGATCCCGCCGCTGCGGAACCACCGCCTTGATCTTGCGGCACCGCAAAGCGGGCCGGTTCACGCTGCTGCCATAGGCTTTGCCATTGCAGTGGCTGTTTGTGGTCGATGCCGTATAGGGTCTGATCGTGGCCTCTCGAATTTCGGAACTGGTGATCCCTTCCCTGGATCCGCGACGGCTGGCCGCGTTCTGGTGCGAGGTACTGGACTTCACCGTGCTCGAGTTGCGGATGCACTTCGACGTCAACGCCACCGACCGCGATCAGGACGCCGAACTGGAACGCCTCCTGAAGGTCGGGGCGCGTCGGGTCGATATCGGCCAGACCGGCGAGGAGAGCTGGCACTGCCTCGCCGACCCCGAAGGCAATGAATTCTGCCTTCTGAGAACTCGCCTGAGCTGAGCATCGGCCGGTGGTCACTTCGCGACGCGTCAAGCCGAGCCGCAACAACGAAATTCACCCCAGTATTTCCGCCTCGGCTCGGGCTGAAATGACACAATGCACTGTATGGCATTGCCGACGCTGATCGTCGTGAGCGGGCCCCCCGGGGCGGGCAAGACAACCCTGGCGCACCGGATCGCCCGGGAAATGGGCTGCCCGGCGATCATCCGCGACGAAATCAAGCAGGGCATGACCCATGCCGCCGCGGGACACGAACCCGGCGGAAGCGACTCGCTCAACATCCCCACGCTGAAGGCATTCTTCGACACCCTGGCGCTGCTCCTGCGGGCGGGAGTCACCCTTGTCGCCGAAGCCGCTTTCCAGCACCACGTCTGGCAACCCAATCTGGCACCGCTGGCCGAACTCGCCCGCATCCGCATCATCCGCTGCACCGTCGAAGCCGCGACCGCCCACGGCCGCATCGCCCATCGCGCGGCCCACGATCCCCGCCGGGCCGCCCACGCCGATCACGAACTCCTGAAGGCGATCGACTCGGGCGGACACCGCCTCGACGACTTCGAGTGGATCCGCATGGACCTGCCCGAACTGACCGTCGACACCACCCACGGCTACGACCCGAGCCTGCCCGAGATCGTCGCCTTCGGGCAGTATCGCTAAAGCGGCCAGGGCCTCCGCGTAGAAGGTCGAAGGACCGGCCGCGAGCGGGGCTTACCAGGTCTTGCCCGCCTGCTCCCGCACGGTGTGGTTGATGCGGTTGAAGAAGTTGGTCATCGCGATTTCCAGGATGATCGCGGACAGCTGGTTCTCGTCGAAGTGAGCGGCGGCCGCGGCCCAGATCTCGTCGGTCACGCCCGGTGCGCCGTCCTGGATACGGGTGGCGGCTTCGGTCAGCGCGAGTGCCGCCCGCTCCGCCTCGGTGAAGAAGGGAGTTTCGCGCCACGCGACCACGTTGTGCAGCCGCTGGTCGGTCTCGCCCCGCTTCTTGGCCGACTCGATCCCGGCGAACACGCACGGCGCGCACCCGTTGATCTGGCTGGCCCGCAGGTGGACCAGTTCGAGCAGGAGCGGGTCGGCGCCCCCGGCGTGAATGGCCTTGTTGAGGTGCTTGATCGCCGTGAACACGTCGGAATTCGCCGGGCTCTTCATGCGGGCTTCCATCGGTCTAGCTCCTTCGTCGGTTACCGGGCCCGTCCGGGCCCGTCACACCCCTGACGGAGCGGGGCCGGGAAAGGTAACAACCACCGCGGTCACAGCAGGACGTAGTTCAGTTCCTCGCAGATCCGGGCGAGTGGGACGTCCAGGCCGGGGTGGTCCAGTGGCAGCAGCACGTCCGGCTCCACCGGCAGTGCGGAACCGGCCGGCGGGTCCCACAGGCACAACGCGGGCCCCCCGCCGTCCATGGACGACCGGTACCACAGGCCGTCCAGTTCCTTGAACGCGCCGCGGATCGCCCGCGCCCACGCCTGCGTGATCTTCTTGGGGCCGCTGGAGATCTCCTGGGAGGCGCCGACCCTGGTGGGCCACAGCCCGGACAGATCCAGCAGTCGCAGGGTGCGGGTGGGGCGCACCACGACCAGCCGCGGACCCCGGGTCCTGCGGTCCACAATGGAGGTCGTCTGGTAGACCTCGGCGATGCTCGTGCGCACGGTCAGTCCGAAGTAGAGCACTCCGTTGCGCGGGTCGTGCGCCGCGGTGCCGTCGCGGCCGGGGCGCTGCGGGTCGAACCGGCCGTGCGGCAGGGGTCCGGTGTAGCGAAAGGAGTTCCAGTGCTGGGGATGGTTGCCGTGCGCGGTGAAGATCCGGACCAGCCGGGTCCCCGGGTGCACCGCGACGATGTCCTCCGGGTGCAGTTCGTGCGCCAGGGCGGCACGCGCAGGCGGCAGCGGAAGCCGTGCCATCTCGGGTGAGGATCCGCCCGCTAGAACGCGGTGCCGAGGGTGGTCGCGAGGTCGGCGACCGGGTCGGGGTCGCCGCCCGCGAGCAGCCATTGGCGCGGGGTCGCCGGCTTGCCGTGGATCACCAGGTCGTCCTGCGGGGTGGCCATGAACGCGGCCACCACCAGCGGGGGCTGGTCCTCCGGCACGGCGGAGAGGACGACCTCCAGTCCGGGCAGCACGTTGCTGCCCGCGAACTGCCAGGCGGGCAGGCGCCAGCCGCCCTGGTCCTTCCAGCCGGTGAGGCGGCCGGCGGCGAGCTTGTGCCGGATCCGGCTCGGGTCGACGTTGAGCAGCCGCGCGGCGTCGGTGACGGTGAGCGCCGATTCGGCCAGCACCGCCTGCACGGCCACCGTCCTGGCCCGGTGGTCGGGCTCGTCGTCACGGCACTCGGACAGGTCCAGCCCGACGTCGGTCAGCGCGGCCCGCTGATCCGGGGAGAAGAAGTGCGACGGGTCCGGGTGGGGCGGTGAGAGCCTGCGTGCGGCGTCTTCGACGAGGGTGAGGAACTCCTTAGCGTCTACGCGGAGCCCCACCCTGGCGAGGACACTTTCCAGCGCAACCGTCATACGCACACGGTAGCGCAGATGTGCGGGTTCGTGCGCTGTGGCGCGCGAATTCACCAGATCCGCACACTCACCGCACGTGATCCAACACGATCCGTAGGCGGACGCCACCGAGTGTGGCAGGTAGGGGCACCTCTGTCCAGGGCGGAACCACCCGGAGGGCCCGCTTGACAGGTGTCGGCGGTCACTCTAGCGTCGCTGGGTAATCGATTTCTCCCCGTCGGCGTGGGGGTCTCCGGATGGACAGCGACGTCGCTCCGCTGGTCGAGATGATCGGCATCAGCAAGTCCTTCGGTGGCGCGCGGGCGGTGGCCGACGTGGACTTCTCGGTGCGGGCGGGCGAGGTGCACGCGCTGCTCGGCGAGAACGGCGCCGGGAAGTCGACGCTGATGAAGGTGCTGTCCGGCCAGGTGGCCGCCGACCGGGGAACGATCCGCCTCGGCGGCGAGTCCGCACGGCTGGCCGGGCCCGCCGACGCCCGCCGCGCGGGCATCGCGATGATCCATCAGGAACTGGACCTGGTCCCGGCGCTGACGGTCGCGGAGAACGTCTTCCTCGGCCGCGAGCCCCGCACCCGCTGGGGCACCGTGGACCGGCGGCGGATGCTGCGGGAGACCCGGCGGCTGCTGGCGCGCACAGGGGTGTCCTTCGAACCGCGCCTTCCGGTGGAGGCGCTGCGCACGGGGGAACAGCAACTGGTCACCATCGTCAAGGCGCTCTCGCTCGACGCCCGCGTGCTGATCATGGACGAGCCCACCTCGGCGCTTTCGGCGTCGGAGGTCGAGCGGCTGTTCGAGGTCATCGGCGAACTGCGCCGCGGCGGCGCCGGGATCGTCTACATCTCGCACCGCATGGAGGAGATCGGCCGCATCGCCGACCGGGCCACGGTGCTGCGCAACGGTTCCGTGGTCGCCGAGTTCGCGGCCCGGTCGATGACCGCGGCCCAGGCCTCGGAGGCGATGGTCGGCCGCCCGGTGCAACTGATGTTCCGCGCCCGGGACAAGGCCGGGGCGGGTGCGGCCGGGGAGTTGCTGCGTCTGGAGGACTTCGCGGTGCTCCCCAGACGGGCCCGGCCGGGGCGGCGCGACCCGGCCGGGGTCGGCCTGCGCGTCGCGAAGGGCGAGATCGTGGGGCTCGCCGGGCTGCTCGGTTCGGGCCGTACGGAACTGCTGGAGACGCTCTACGGGGTCGGCACACCCGGGCCGTGGCGGGGCCGTGTGCTGCTGCGGGGCGAGCCGGTCCGCCCGCGCGGGCCGCGCCACGCGCTCCGGCTCGGGATCGCGTTCGTGCCCGAGGACCGGCGGATCGCCGGGCTGGTCCTCGAACACTCGGTACTCGCCAACACGGTCCTGTCCGTTGTGGACAGGATTGCGCGGCTGGGGACGGTGTCCCGGCGAAAGGAACGTGGGGCGGCACGGGCTTCGACGACCAGGCTGGGGGTGAAGCTCGCGTCGCTCCACGCACCCGTGGGGTCGCTGTCCGGCGGCAACCAGCAGAAGGTGGTGCTCGGGCGCGGCCTGCTGACCGAACCGGATCTGCTGCTGCTGGACGAGCCCACCCGGGGCGTGGACGTCGGCGCCAAGGCGGAGATCTACCGCCTGCTCGGCGAGATCGCCGCCCGCGGCACCGGCGTGCTGCTCGCCTCGTCCGAGCCCGCCGAACTGGTCGGCGTGTGCGACCGGGTGGTGGTGCTGCACGAGGGACGCACCGTGCGCGAGGTGGACACCGCGGCCGTGTCCGAGGCCGACCTGCTGGCGGCCGCGATGGGAGAGGGCACCGTGGAGGACCTCGTGGTGGGAGGGGCCGGATGACCGCCGGAGTGGCCGGGCGCGAGGAGGAAGAGGCGCCGCGGCGGCGACGGCGACGGCAGGATCTGCTGAACCTGCTGTTCCGGTTCCAGAGCCTGTTCGGGCTGGTGCTGGTGTTCGCCGCGGCGGTGCTCTACTCGCCGAGCAAGAACGGGCACCTGCTGTTCACCGACTCCGGCAACCTGTTCAACGTGGTCCGGTCGATCTCGGAGATCGGCATCCTCGCGGTCGGGATGACCCTGGTCATCCTCATCGGCGGGATCGACCTGTCGGTCGGCTCGGTCCTCGGGCTCGCCAGTGTCGGCTCGGCCGTGCTGCTGGTCGAGAAGGGCTTCGGCGTCGTCCCCGCGGTGCTCGCCGTACTGGCCATCGGGCTGGGGTTCGGGCTGCTGCAGGGCGTGGCCATCGCACGGTTCGGCATCCAGGCGTTCATCGTCACGCTCGCCGGGATGCAGATCGCGCGCGGACTGGCCCGCATCTGGTCGGGCGGGCAGGGCATCACCATCACCTACGGCGACGGCCCAGGCCAGGCACCCGTGGTGTTCTCACTGCTCGGGGAGCGGACCTTCGACGGGCTGGTGCCGATCCCGGCGCTGATCTTCATCGTCGTCGCAGCGCTGGCGGTGCTGCTGCTGCGGGTCAGCGCCTTCTCCCGGCACGTCTACGCCATCGGCGGCAACGAAAAGGCCGCCCGGCTGTCCGGGGTGCCGGTGACCCGGGTGAAGATCGCGGTGTTCGGCCTCTGCGGCCTGCTCGCCGCGCTGGCGGGCGTCGTGCACGCCGGGCAGCTCAACTTCGGCGGCCCCAACGACGGCGCGATGTACGAACTCGACGCGATCGCCGCGGTGGTGATCGGCGGGACGAGCCTGAGCGGCGGCCGCGGCTCGGTCGTCGGCACCGTCGCGGGCGCACTGCTGGTCGGCGTGTTGCGCAACATCCTCGCGCTCAACAATGTCGACTCGAACGTCCAACTGCTGATCATCGGCCTGGTGATCGTGCTCGCCGCCGGCCTGCAGCGGCTCAGGCCGGCTTCGGTCACCTGACGTCACCTGAACGTCACCCGAACACGGAAGGGGATTCGTCATGACGGGGAGGGCACGGCGAACGGCGGCGGTGCTGGCGGCCGGCGCGCTGGTGGTCGCCGGTTGCGGAACGACGCACGACAACGCCTCCGGCGGGCCTGCCGCGCGGCAGGGAAGCGCGAAATGCGGCCCGAACGGCAAGTACACCATCGGGATGAGCCAGGCCAACGTCGCCGAGCCGTACCGGCAGCGGATGGACGACGACATCCGTGCCGCCGCCGCGTCCGTGCCGCAGTTCACCGTGAACTTCGCCGACGCGGCGCAGGACAACGCCAAGCAGGTCGAGCAGGTGGACACGTTCCTGACCCAGCAGATCGATCTGCTCATCATCAGCCCGAACGAGGCCACCCCGCTGACCGCGCCGGTGAAACGGGCCTACGACAAGGGAATCCCGGTGCTCGTGCTGGACCGCAAGGTCGACGGCGACGCCTACACCGAGTTCATCGGCGCGGACAACGTCGACATCGGGCGCCAGGCCGGGCAGTACTTCGCGAACGTGCTGCTGCCGCACGGCGGGAAGATCGCCGAGATCCGCGGGCTCGCGGGCTCGACCCCGGCCAAGGAACGCGGCGACGGGTTCGCGCAGGGCATCCAGGGCCACGGCATCGACATCGTGGCCACCCAGGACGGCGACTGGCTGCGCGACAAGGGACAGCAGCAGGCCGACGCGATCCTCAAGGCGCACCCGGACATCCAGGCGATCTACTCGCAGAACGATCCGATGGGCGAGGGGGCGCGGATCGCGGCGCAGAACGCGGGCCGTCCGGACCTGCCGATCACCGGGATCGACGGGCTGCCCATCGAGTCCGGCGGGATCAAGGCCGTCGAAGCGGGCAGGCTCTCGGCGACCTTCGTCTACCCCACCGGCGGCAAGGAGGCGATCGAGGCCGCCAAGCAGATCCTCCTCGACTGCAAGCAGGTGCCCAAGATCCAGACCCTGCCCACCCGGCTGGTCACCAAGGAGAACGCGGCCCAGGTCTACGCGACCCTCAACGGTCGCTGACCGGGCGGGGACGCCGCAGGGTGAAGGTGATGGGGGACGGCCGGGCACCGCGGGTGTCACAGCCCGGCTGCCCCTTCGCCGAGAGCGGACAGGCGCCGCAGCCGCCGCTGGTGCACCCGCTCGCCAGCTCGGCCGCCGAAACCCGGCCCATCCGCACCAGGTGGTCGAGCGCGGCCTCCACCACGTCGCGGGACAGGTCCGTCACCCGCACCACGGCTTCCACCGAGGGCGCCCCACCCTCCATCGCCGTCAGCACGGCGCGCAGGGGCCCGGCCGGGCCGGCGGGAGGCCGCGCGTTCACAGGAACAACCTCCCCAGCTGGAACACCAGCACCGCCAGTGACCAGGCCACGGTGAGCTGCACCGCGACCCCGAACGCCGTCCAGTTCAGCCCGATCTCGCGGCGCTGTGCGGCCAGCGTGGCCACGCAGGGCGTGTAGGCCAGCAGGAAGATCAGGAACGCCCAGGCCGCGGCCAGCGGATGGCCGTGCGAGGAGCGGGCGAAGTCGGCCCGGAGCTGGTTGCCCAGCTGCCCCGGTTCCCGGCTGTTCGCGGGTTCGCTCGTCGCGTAGGTCTGGGCCCACGAGGAGATCACCGCCTCCTTCGCCACGAAACCGACCATCAGCGCGCTGGCGGTCTGCCACTGGCCGAACCCGGCGGGTTCGAAGACGGGGGCGATCGCCTGCGCGGTCGCGCCGTAGACGCTGTCGGCCGGGGGCACCTGGCCGAAACCGGAGTCGCCGCGCACCGGGATCGCCTGCAGCAGCCACACCAGGGACACGACGGCCACGATGATGCCCGCGGCGGTGCGCAGGAAACCCTTGAGCCGCACCCAGGTGACCAGCCCGACGAGCCGGGCGGTGGGGCGCTGGTAGGGCGGAAGGTCGATCATCAGCGGTTCGCTGCCCATGGTCCGCCACAGCGTCGAACGCAGGGCCAGCCCGACCAGCACGACGAGCACGATCGAAGCGAGGTACAGGGCGAACACCACGGCACCGGCATAGTGCGGGAAGAACGTGGTGGCGACCAGGACGTACACGGTCAGGCGCGCACTGCACGAGGTGAACGGGACCAGGAGCGCGGTCAGCACCCGGTGCCGGGCGTTCGGCAGGGCACGGGTGGCGCTGATCGCGGGCACATTGCAGCCGAAGCCGACGACCAGCGGCAGGAAGGCCCGGCCGGGCAAGCCGATCCGGCGCATCAGGCGGTCGGTGACGACGGCCGCCCTCGCCATGTAGCCGGAATCCTCGAGCACGGCGAGCAGCACGAACATCAGCGCCATCAGCGGCACGAACGTCAGCAGCATGCCGACACCGGCGACCAGGCCGTCGAGGACGAACCCGGACACCCAGCCGCCGCCGAGGCCCAGCGCGTTCAGCAGGGCGGAGACCGCGCCGGTCACCGGTCCGGAAAAGAACCTGCCGAGGGCGTCCTGCAGCGGTGCCGCGACGGTTGTGGTGATCTCGAAGACGGCGAACATCGCCAGCAGGAACAGCAGCGGGCCGGTGACCGGGGCGGTGACCCAGCGGTCGATCCGGTCCGTCCAGGTGCGTCGCACCACCGGGTCCCGGGTGACCGAACGGGAGACGGCCTCGCTGATCCACGCGAACCGCTCGTCGGCCAGGGCCAGTTCGTCCGGTTCGCCGTCGCCGGAAGCGCGCACCTCGCGTGGTGCGGGCACCGGGGCCGCGAGCGCCTCGCCGACCGCTTCGGCGAGGGCCGTGAGACCGTTTTGCCGCCGGGGATCGAGCGGCACCACCGGGGCGCCGAGCTCGCGGCCCAGCGCTGCGGGGTCGATCCGCAGGCCCCGGCGCTCCGCGACGTCGGCCATGGTCAGCGCCACGACCAGCCGGTACGGGTGTTCCCGTAACTGCGCGAGAAGGTAGAGGCTCCGCGAGAGGTGCGCGGCGTCCACGGTGACCACCACCACCTCGGGGCGTTCCGCCGGGGGCACCGTGACGAGCAGGTCCCGGGTGAGCTCCTCGTCGGGGGAGGCCGGGTCGAGGCTGTAGGCGCCGGGCAGGTCGATCAGGCTGACGGGGCTTGCCCCGGTTTCCCTGGTGGTCCCAGCCCCGCCGAGACTCCAGGCGCCGCGCCCGATCTCGACCGAGGTGCCGGGCCAGTTCCCCATCCAGCGGCGGGCCCCGGTCAGCGCGTTGAACAGGGTGGACTTCCCCGCGTTCGGGGCTCCGGCGAGGGCCACCACCGGCGCGCCGGGGACGGCCGGGCCGCCCGCCGCGTCGGAATGGCACGAGGGCGCGGCCGTCTTCACCGGCCGGTTCACGCCGGACCCACCGGGAGTGAACGAGCGGGCAGCGCCCGCAGCGTCGAGCGGTCGAGCGCGATGCGGGCGTCCTGAACGGCGATCACCCGGCCCCCGCCCGCCGTGCGGTGCAGCACCAGGACCTCGGTGCCCGCCCGGAGCCCGAGTTCGGCCAGGCGCCGCACGCGGGCGCGGTCGAGCTGGGGTGTCTCGATGACCGCCCGGCTGCCCACCGGCAGCGCGGCCAGGGTGCTCGCGTCGGCGTCCATACACTGCAGGGTATGCCTCATAGGCTTGCCTAACCAAAGCCCATGGGCCGGATCACACGGACGCGCGGCGGCTGCTGCCCCGTTCGACGAGACGAGCGGCCAGCGTCCGGGCCTCCGGCGGCCGTGCCGGGTCGGCGATGCGGGCGAGCAGCAGGCGGGCGGCCTCGGCGCCGATCTCGTAGGCCGGCTGCGCCATGACGGTCAGCGGCGGGTCGATCAGGCTCGCCCACGGCACGTCGTCGAAGGCCACCACCCCGACATCGCGCCCCAGCCGCAGCTTCGCCGCGGCCAGTTCCTCCAGGACCCCGATCGCCATGGCGCTGTTGGCCACCAGGAGCGCGTCCGGTGGGTGCGGCGCGTCCAGCAGTTTCCTGGCCGCCGCGCGGCCACCGGCCGCCCGGTACGCCGCGCGCCGTTCGAGGCGGGGGGACAGCCCGGCCGCCGAAAGGGCGTCCCGGTACCCGGCAAGCCGGTCGTCCGCCGTCCGAATCCCCGAAGGCCCGGTGACGCAGCCGATGCGCCGGTATCCCGCCGCGATCAGGTGCTCTGTCGCCTCACGGGCGGCGAGCCGGGTGTCCACCAGCACCTGGTCGGTGCCGCGGCCGGCGAGCGGCCGGTCCACCGCGACCACCGGCGTCCCGCGCTGCCGCAGGCGTTCGATGCTGGAGGGCAGGCCGGTGGGGGAGAGGATCACCCCGGCGGCCCGCTCCTGCAGCGCCACGTCGATGTAGCGGCGCTCCTTGTCCGCGTTCTCGTCGGAGTTGCACAGCACCACCGAGTACCCGGCGGTCTGCGCGACGTCCTCGACCCCCCGGGCGATCGACGTGAAGAACGGGTTCTCCACGTCCGAGATGATCAGTGCCAGCACCGCGGTCTCCTGGCGGCGCAGGTTCCGTGCCAGCGCGTTCGGGTGGTAACCGAGCTCCTCGGCGGCGATGCGCACGCGGCTCACCAGTACCGGGTCCACGGACGATTTCCCGTTGAGCGCACGGGACACCGTCGCCGTGGAGACGCCGGCCTTCCTGGCGACGTCGCTGATGGTCGGCACGCCGAAAACTCCTTCCACGCCAGCGGTATTGACACCGCCCGGGTGCCAGAATAGCGTCACGGGTAATCGATTACCCGCACGCTCGCCGGGGAGGCGCGGTGGCCCGCATCGGTGTGATCAGCATTTCCGACGGACGCGATCACGTACACGCGCGAAACGCCGAGTTCATTCGCGGTAAGCAGCGCGAGCTGGTGCGATCGCTGACCGAAGCCGGGCACGAGGTGGTCGAGGGCGGCGAAGCGGTGGCCACGAACAGCCTCGCCGTCTCGGTGGCCCGCGAGGTCGCCGCCGCGGGCGTCGACGTCACGGTCTTTTCCTACGCGGTGTGGAGCTTCCCGCACTTCACCATGCTCGCCGCCGACGCCACCCGCGGCCCGCTGATCCTGCTGGCCAGCACCGATCCGACCGAACCCGGCCTGGTCGGCATGCTCGCCGCGGGCGGGGCGCTCGACCAGATCGGGCGCGCGCACACGCGCCTGTGGGGTGCCCCGGACGATCCGGCGCTCGCCGCCGAGATCGGTTCGCACGCACGGGCCGCGGCCGCGGTCGCCTCCTTGCGCGGCTCCACCTTCGGCCGCTTCGGCGGCCGTCCCATGGGCATGAACACCGCGGTCGCCAACACCGACCAGTGGATGCGCCAGTTCGGTGTGGACGTCGAGGAGATCGACCAGTACGAACTGGTCCTGCGCGCGGAAAAGGCCGATCCGGGCGAGACCGCGAAGGCCCGCGCGTGGATCGAGGCCCACGCCGCCGGCGTGCACTACGACGGCGACAAGCTCACCCCCGAACTGCTCGACCGGCAGATCCGCTCCTACCAGGCGATCCGGGACATCATCGCCGAACGCCACCTCGACTTCTCCGGCATCAAGGGGCAGCCCGAGCTGACCGAGCACTACGCCACGATGGACGTCACCGAGGCCTTCCTCAACGACCCTTACGACTGGAACGGGCCCAAGGACGTGCACATCACCGCCACCGAGGCGGATATGGACGGCGCGCTGACCATGCAGCTGTTCCACAAGATCTCCGGCACCCCCGTGCTGTTCGCCGACGTGCGCCACTACCACGCCGACCGGGACATCTGGGATCTGTGCAACTCCGGCCAGCACGCCACGTGGTTCGCCGCCCGCAGCGACGATCCGGCACAGAACCTGGCGAAGGTGAACTTCTATCCCGAGGTGTTCTTCTTCCCCGCGGGCGGGGCCTCGGTCCACCACGTCGCGGCGCCGGGGCAGATGACGCTCGGCCGCCTCACCCGCAAGGACGGCCGGTACCGGCTCCAGCTCATGCTCGGCGAGTTCGAAAGCTACGACGACGAGACCAACGAGGCACTGATGCGCCAGTCCACCCCGGAATGGCCGCACGCTTTCGCCCGGCTCGACGTGCCCGGCGAGGTGTTCCTGGCGAACTTCGGCGCCAACCACATCCATGCCATCCCGGGTGATCACCGGGCCGAACTGCGGGCGGCGGCGAAGCTGCTCGACGTCGAGCTGAACGAGTGGACCCGTGCCGTCTGACGGGCTGCTGCTGGGCATCGACATCGGCACCTCCAGTTCGAAGGGGGTGCTGGTCACGCCGCGCGGGGAGATCGTGGCCCGCGCCTGGCGGGCGCACGAGACCTCCCACCCGCATCCGGGCTGGGTCGAGCACGATGCGGAAACCGTGTGGTGGCAGGACTTCCTCGCCCTGTCCCGGGAGCTCACCGCGGCCGCCGGCGGGCGGGCACTCGCGGGACTGGCGGTCAGCGGGATCGGCCCGGTGCTGCTGCCCGCCGATGCCGCGGGGCGCCCGCTGCGCCCGGCGATCCTCTACGGCGTCGACACCCGCGCCCACGCCGAAATCGCCGAACTCACGGCGGAACTCGGCGATCGGTCCATTGTGGAACGTGCGGGTACGGCGCTGTCCTCGCAGGCGGTCGGCCCGAAATGGCGCTGGCTCGCGCGGCACGAGCCCGAGGTGTACCGGCGCAGCAGCCTGTTCCTGATGGCGAGCTCGTACCTGGTGCACCGGCTCACCGGCGAGTACGTGCTCGACCACCATTCCGCCAGCCAGTGCGATCCCATGTACGACCTCCGGGCCGGTGACTGGGCGCAGGACTGGGCGAGCCTGGTGGCCCCCGGGATCGAACTGCCCCGGCTGCTCTGGCCGACCGAGGTGGCCGGCACCGTCAGCGCCGCGGCCGCGGCGGAAACCGGCCTGCCGCGGGGACTCCCCGTCACCGCCGGGACGGTCGACGCCTGGGCGGAGGCGGCCAGCGTCGGGGTGACCGAACCGGGCGAGACCATGGTGATGTACGGCACCACCATGTTCCTGATCCAGGTCCTGGCCGATCCGCGCCCGCATGCCGGGCTGTGGACCACCCGGGGCGCCTTCCCCGGCACCTACTCGCTCGCCGCGGGCATGGCCACCTCGGGCGCCATCACCGACTGGCTGCGCGGTCTCGTCGGCGGTGATTTCGCCGGCCTGCTCGCGCGGGCCGCCGAGGTGCCGCCGGGCAGCCGCGGTCTGCTGCTGCTGCCGTACTTCGCCGGGGAGCGCACCCCGCTGTTCGACCCGGACGCCCGCGGGATCCTCGCCGGACTGACCACCGGGCACGGCCTGGGGGAGCTGTACCGGGCGGTCCTCGAGGGGATCGCCTACGGCGTGCGGCACAACCTCGAGGCCATGCACGCCTCCGGCGGCAAGGCGCGGCGGCTGGTCGCCGTGGGCGGGGGCACCCAGGGCGGGCTGTGGACCCAGATCGTCTCCGACGTCACGGGTGCCGAGCAGGACGTGCCCGCCGAGACCATCGGCGCGGCCTTCGGGGACGCGCTGCTGGCGGCCGTGGCCACCGGTGCCGCACCGGAGATCGCCGAGTGGAACCCGGTGGTGCGCACGGTCCGGCCGCAAGCCGGCCACAACGAGGTCTACCAACGGTTCTACCGCCATTACCGTGAGCTGTACCCGGCGACGGCGGAGCTGGCGCATTTCCTGGCGGCCGAGCAGAAGGCGGCCGACGGCCCGGCGAGCTGAAGAAGAAGCGAGGAGGCCTTGGATGCGCTCTGCCCTGGCGGCCGGGTTCGGGGAACCGGTGGGCCAGGGCTGGGTACAACTGGCGGAGCTGGTGCTGGCCCTGGTGCTGTGCTCGCTCATCGGGCTCGAACGGGAGCTGAAGCAGAAGAGCGCCGGATTGCGGACCCACACGCTGGTCGGGGTCGGGGCGGCACTGTTCCTCTTGGTGAGCAAGTACGGGTTCAGCGATGTGCTGGCCGAGGGGCGCATCGTGCTCGACCCCTCCCGGATGGCCGCGCAGATCGTGTCGGGGATCGGTTTCATCGGCGGCGGCCTGATCTTCGTCCGCCGCGACGTGGTGCGCGGCCTGACCACCGCGGCGGTCGTCTGGATGAGCGTGGCGGTCGGCTGTGCCTGCGCGGCGGGGCTCCCGCTGCTCGCGATCTTCGTGACGGCCGCGCACTTCCTCGTCGTCTACGGCTACCCGCCCCTGATCCGGGTCCTGACCCGCACCCGGCCCGTCACCGCGACCGTCCGGGTCACCTATCAGGACGGGCGTGGGGTGCTCCGAAGCGTGCTCGAACACGCCACCCACGCGGGTTACTCGGTCGAGCACGTGGTCACCGAACGCCGGCAGTCCGAGCCCGCGGACGAGGACGACTTCCCGCGACCGCCCTGGGGCGGCGGGCGGCTGATCGATCTGCGAATGCGGCTGCTCGGGCCCCGTTCGGTGAACGCGCTGCTCACCGCGCTGGCCGAGCACTCGGGCGTGGTGGCGGTGGAGACCGGGGAAATCGACGACACGAGCGAATAACCGGCGCGGCCTCCATACGGGTGAAATGCGTCTCTTTCACCGTTGTGGGGTAACGGTTGGTGCTCTTCTGCCGAATACCCGTTGACGCGCTCGCTGGAAGCGCGGTGAGGCGAGAGAAGACCCCTGCCATGGGTGTGGTTCCCGCGGTGGATTCCAGGAACGGGCGAGGGCCCGATTCGGGCACGACGGTGCTGATTGCCGCGCTCGGCGTGGTACTGGCCGTCGGCCTGGTCACGCTGCTGGTCGCCGGGCAGCGTTCGGCCGGTGGTCCCGCCCCGTCACCGTCGGGAATGACCGGGGCGCCGGTGGTGGCCGCGCCCGTGGCCCAGATGGTGGCCCACACCGTCACCTACGAACTCGACGGCGGGCAGACCGCCCTCGACATCACCTACGTCGCCCAGGGTTCCGCCATCGCGCAGGTCGCCAAGGCCGCCACTCCCTGGACCATGATCGTCGAGCGGCACGATCCCGCGGGAGGTGCCCTCTACGTCAGCGTCTCGGCGCGGAACAGCGGTTCCGGACCGCTGCACTGCCGGGTGCGGGTGGACGGGAGCACGGTCGCCGAAGGAACCGTCGCGGAGCCGGGCGGCATGGTGCGCTGCTCGAAATCCCTGAGCTGAGCCCGGCCGTCGCGCCCCGGCACTGGCACGATCGAAGCCGTGACGGGTGGCTCGGTGGTGATCTCTCCGATGCTGGCGGTCGTGCTGGCCGCCCTGGTGGTGCTCGGTGCCGTCGTGTTCCGCGGCGGTGGTCTCGGGCCGGGCCGGGCGGTGGTCGTCGCCGCGCTGCGGGCCGTGGTGCAGCTCGCGGCGGTGTCGGTGGTGCTCACCGCGGTCCTGCGCTCGGGCTGGTGGACCGGCCTGTTCGTGCTGCTCATGTTCGTGGTCGCGGCCGTCACCTCGGCCCGGCGGGTCGGCGTGCCCCGGCGCGTCGCCCCGATCGCGGCGGCGATCGGCGGCGGGGCCGCCCCGGTGCTCGCGCTGGTGCTCGGCTCCGGGGTGCTGCCGCCGAAGCCGATCGCGGTGGTGCCCGTTTCGGGCATCGTGATCGGCGGCGCGATGACCGCGACCTCGCAGGCCGCGCGGCGCGCCCTCGACGAGTTGAAGACCCGGCACGGCGAGTACGAGGCGGCACTGGCGCTGGGCTTCCTCCCGCGGGCCGCCGCATTGGAGATCTGCCTCCCCACCGCGGGGCAGGCGCTGATCCCGGCACTGGATCAGACCCGCACGGTGGGCCTGGTGACCCTGCCCGGGGCCTACGTCGGCGTGCTGCTCGGCGGGGCGAGCCCGGTGCAGGCGGGGGTGACCCAGATCCTGGTGCTGATCGCGCTGCTGGCGGCCGAGGCGATCGCGGTGCTGCTCGTCGTGCAGTTCGTCGCGGCAGGACTGGTGAGAAGGCACTAGGTTGGCGGCCATGACTGTTGCCGAGCTCGTGACCGATGGCTTCGACCGGATCCGGCAGGTGGTGCACGGGGCGGTCCGCGGCCTGACCGAGGACCAACTGGCCCGGCGCCTCGACGAGGAGGCCAATTCGATCGCCTGGCTCGTCTGGCACCTCACCCGTGTCCAGGACGACCACCTCGCCGACCTCGAGGGCGCCGAACAGGTCTGGACCAGCCAGGGCTGGCACGAGCGGTTCGGGCTGACGCTCGATCCCGCCGACACCGGCTACGGCCACAGCGCCGCGCAGGTGGCCTCGGTGCGGGTCTCCGGGGACCTGCTGACCGGTTATCACGACGCGGTGCACGCCCAGACCGTCGCCTGGCTGTCGGGCCTGGAGGAATCGCAACTCGATCGGATCGTGGACGAGAACTGGGACCCGCCGGTGTCACTGGGGGTGCGGTTGGTGAGCGTGCTCTCCGATGACCTGCAGCACGCCGGGCAGGCCGCCTTCGTCCGCGGCATCCTGCTCCGCGGCTAGTCCTGAAAGCGCTCTCGCACCTCCGCCGGTGAGCACGCGATCGCGTCGTCGTCGGGTTCGGCCGCGGTGACCCGCGGAAGGTGGACGACGGCGTCGAAGGCTTCCAATGGGTTCAGTTCCGTCGAGAACGTGCCGTAACGCTGCGTCGAGACGGCCCTGACCGTGGCGGTGTCGGTCGGCGACAGCCGCCGGAGGTCGACCGCGAACGGGCCCCCATGGCTGGCGGCCATGAGCGCGTCGAGGCTGCCGGGTTCGGGTGGCTCCAGTTCGGTGAACAGGGTGCCGGTGTAGAAGTCCGCTCCGGTGTTGAGGGTCTGGCCGCGGCCGTTGGTGGTGGCGATGACGCGGTAGTCCTCGCCGAGCCGGTCGGCCAGGTGCAGCCCCATCGTCGAGGCCGGGGACATGCCGGGAAAGCGGGCGGGCCAGCGCTGGATGTGGCCGTTGTGCGCGGCGAGCACGATGCGGTCCTCCCGCCGCAGGATCCATTCCACGGTGTCGGCGATCGCGGCATCGCGGTTGTAGAAGGCGCTTTCCCGCTCGCCGCGGGCCATCGCGCGGACGTTCACGTCGATGGTGACGGCGAGGCGCAGGGAACGCAGCGCGCGCTCGTAGGCCACGGCTCCGGTTCGCCGCCGGTAGTCCAGGCACCGCCCCTCCAGCCGTGCGGTGAGCTCGGACAGCCCTGCCGTCAGGGCGTCCCGCTTCGCGGGTTCGAGCCCGCCGTAGGCGGCGACAGCCTGCGCGAAGGAGAATGCCGACGGCACCGCGAACGCGGCGGCGGTCTTCCGGATGTCCGGGTCGACGGTGAACTCGGGATCCGCCTCGGCGAGGTAGTCGAGAGCGGCGTCCAGCCCGGGCAACAGCGAAAGGTTCGAGCCCGACAGGTCGATTCCGTGGAAACCCACCGGCCGTGCGGCCGTGCGGTTGTGCTGCCGCATCCACTCCAGGAGGGCCCGCATCGGTGTCCACAACCCCATCAGCGACGTCATGCCGTGGGCCAGGACCTCGCCGATCCGGTCTTCGCCGCCCCGGACCCAACGGTCGGTGCGGTGTCCTTCGGTGAATCCGGTCTCCATCGCGTAGGCACCGAAGCCGTGTCGCTCCACGAGGTGGCGCAGCAGGCGATGGCGCAGTTGGTAGGACTCGTGGTTGTAGTGCGCGCTCTCGCCGATCGCGACCACCCTCGCGTCCCCGATCACCTCGTCCAGCCAGTCCAGATCGTCCAGCGGTCCGCCGGGATCCAGGGTGCGCAGTGGCCGCACCGCCGCGCTGCTGAGGACGGATGTCGCCGTGTTCGTTGTCATGACCGGCCCTTCCTTCAATGTTCCCAACATTGGGAATGGTACCGGATATGAGATCATTGTGGGGTGGATACGCTAGAACTGCTCCTGCATCCGGTGCGCCTGCGCCTGGTTTATGCCCTGTCCGGCGGGCGCGTCCGCACCACCGCCGAGTTGTGCGCGAGCCTGCCCGACGTGCCCAAGACCACCGTGTACCGGCACGTCGGCCTCCTGGCCGAGGGTGGGGTGCTGGAGGTCGCCGGCGAGCAACGGGTGCGCGGCGCGGTGGAGCGCCACTACCGGCTGCGCCGGGACCGGGTCACGGTCGATGCCGAGGCGGGCGCGTCGATGTCGCCGGATGACCATCGTCGCGGATTCGCCGCCGCGATGGCCGCGCTCCACGCGGAGTTCAACGCCTACCTCGACCGGCCGGGCGCCGACCCGTTCGCCGACCGGATCGGCTACCGGCAGGGCGTCTTCTGGCTCAGCGAGGACGAACTCACCGAGGTGATCGGCGAGCTTCGTGCCGTCTTCGCGTCACGGGCGGGCAACCGGCCCGCGCCGGGCCGTGCCCCGCGGCTCGTGAGCATGATCCAGTTCCCCACCGAGGCGGAGGGCTGAGCCAGTCAGGCTGCGGCGTCCGGGTAGCAGGGCGCACGGGGCGCCCGGCAGGGCCGCTCAATCCCTGGCAGACACCCATGGGGCCGGTAAACAGTGAAACCATGACACGCATGCCGTTGATCTCGCTCGACGACCACACCGTTCCCGTGACCGTCCAGAACCGGACCCACCTGTCTCCGGAGGACGCCTTCCGGATCATCGTCCCGATCGACCTCAGCCTCGTGTTCAAGGGCTGGGGTCTCTTCCCCGGTGTGCGGGGAGTGAAGAACCAGACCGGTGCCTGGGACGCGGCCGGCCAGTCCCGCAACCCGGACCTCACCGACGGCAGCACGGCCTTCGAACGACTCACGGAGTACACCGCCCCGCACTCGTTCGCCTACGAGATCACCGGCTTCACCAACGTCCTGCGGCGGCTGGTGTCCGGCGTCCGCGGCGAGTGGACCTTCACCCCGGATGCCGAGGGCACGCTCATCCGCTGGACCTATGAGTTCAAACCGCTTCCGCGCCGCCGGTGGATCCTGCACCGGATCGTCACACCGCTGTGGCGGCGCTACATGCGCCACGGCATCGACGACGCCAGGCGCGCGGCGGAGCGGATCGCCCTCGGGCGGTGACACTTACGCCGCAACGATTTCGGCGCCGAACGGGGGCCACGGCGGACAGGAATCGGACAGAAGGAGAGCAAAAGTCTAGACCAATTTCGGAGTGCCTCGCATACTCGGCGCACGGTGTGTTTTCGTCCGGTCCCCGGAGGTGCAAACCATGCGTTCGAGAATCCCGCTCGCCGTCGTCGGCGCGGCCGCCCTCGCCCTGAGTCTCGCCACGGCCGCGGCACCCGCCGCGCAGGCGTCACCCGGCTTGCTCGCGGCCATGCAACACGATTTCGGTCTGACGAAGGAACAGGTCCAGACCAGACTCGCGCAGGAGAAGACCGCGGGCGAGATACTGCCCGCGGCCCAGCGTGCCGCGGGCGCGGCCTTCGGCGGCGCATGGTTCGACGCCGCACAAGG
Source organism: Amycolatopsis cynarae (assembly GCF_026802195.1). Lineage (NCBI taxonomy): Bacteria > Bacillati > Actinomycetota > Actinomycetes > Pseudonocardiales > Pseudonocardiaceae > Amycolatopsis > Amycolatopsis cynarae. The sequence goes on from NZ_CP113836.1 coordinate 2,020,980, forward strand.
CAGGCTCGTGGTCGCGGTGACCGATCGCGCGTCGGCCACGGCCGTCGAGCGGACCGGCGCCGCGACGGTGCCCGCCCGGGTGAGCGCCGCCGTCCTGGACGGCGCGAAGAAGGCACTCGACGATTCCGCGAAGGCACGGCCCGCTCCGGCGTCGGTGAGCGCATGGCGCACGGACCCCCGCAGCGGCAGCCTCGTCGTGACACTGCAGCCCGGCGCGCGGGGCGCCGACGTCGATGCGTTCCTCTCCCGGGCGCGGCAGACCGGCGCCCCGGTGGCCGTGGCCACCGCGCCGCGTCCCACGACGACCTCGGCAGGCACCGTCGGCGGCGACCCGTACATCATCAACGGCAGCGTGCGGTGCTCCATCGGATTCTCGGTGTCCGGTGGGTTCGTCAGCGCCGGGCACTGCGGCAGCCCGGGCAACACGGTCACCGGCTGGGATGGCTCGGCGATGGGAACGTTCGTGGGTTCTTCCTTCCCTGGCAACGACTACTCCTATATCAGCATCGGCAACGGCTGGTGGACCGTCCCGGTCGTGCTGGGCTGGGGCACCGTGAGTGACCAACTGGTGCGGGGTTCGGCGGTCGCGGCGCCGGGCACCTCGATCTGCCGTTCGGGTTCGACGTCGCACTGGCACTGCGGCGTCGTGGAGGGACTGAACGAGACGGTCAACTACTCGCAGGGCGCGGTGTACGAGATGACGCGGACGTCGGTCTGCGCGGAGCCGGGCGACTCGGGTGGTTCGTTCATTTCCGGTGACCAGGCCCAGGGCGTGACCTCGGGCGGGTACGGCAACTGCAGTTCCGGCGGCGAGACGTGGTTCCAGCCGGTGAACGAGATCCTGCAGACGTACGGGCTGTCGCTGGTCACGGCCTGAGCCGCGGCTCGGCAACCCACTCGCTCACGGTGCGAGTCCCACCTTCGGTCTGGATGAGCAGGGCAGCGCGCTTGTGCCGGGATCTTGGCGTTCTTTCCCGTGAGGGGACCCCTCACGGGAGCCAGGTGAGATGCAGCCGGAGCGGACGAGCCCTGCTTCACCGGGTCGATTCTCGGATCGGTCTCACCGACACGGACTTCGCCGCCCTCGGCGAGTGGCTGCGGGTCTCATGATTTCCAGCTCGGAAAGCGCTTTCGCCCGCCAGTTGCACCAGCGCCGCACCGGCGAGCAGTGCCAAGGCTCCGGCCAGTTGTGTCCGGCCGAGCGCCTGGCCGAGCAGGAGCCAGGCCAGTACGGCAGCGACCAGCGGTTCCACCAGGGCCAGCACGCTCGCGAGTGCCGAGGGCAGCTCACGCAGCGCGTGCAGCCCGGCCAGGTAGGGCAGCACGGTGCAGGCCACGGCGAGCGTCAGCAGCGCCAGCCACACGGGGGCCCGCAGGCCGCCGAGCACCGCGGGGGCGTGGAGCAGGTCCGACGGCAGTGTCCACGGCGGGCTGACCGCGGCCATCACGACCGCCCCGATCGCCAACCCGGCCGCGGTCAGCCCGAACGAGTCGTGCCTGCTCGCACCGTGTTCGCCCAGCAGGAAGTACCCGGCCGAGCAGATCGCCGCGGCCAGCCCGGCGGCGACACCGGCGAGGTCCAGCCGGGCGCCCTGCCAGACCTGCGCGACCAGACCCAGGCCCACCACCGCCAGCCCGATACCCAGCCACACCAGCCCGGGCAGCCGGGTGCGCCGCACCACCCGCACCCACAGCGCGACCAGCGCGGGCGCCAGGTTGACCAGCACCATCGCCACCCCCACCGGGACCCGGGCCACGGCCAGGAAGAAGAACAACTGCACCCCGGCGACGCCGACCAGGCCGTAGCCGAGCAGCAGCCACAGGTCGGCGCGGCGGAACCGCAGTGCCCGCGGCCGCAGCACTGTGACCACCGGTGCCAGCAGCATCGCGGCCAGTGCGATCCGCACCGAGGTCACCGCCGCCGCCGGACAGCCCGCTGCCATCACCGCCTTGGCCAGCGGGCCGGAACTCGCGAACAGCACCCACGAGGTCAGGCTCAGCCCGGTCGCCTGGGCACGGCTGGTCTTCTCCAGTACGGCCACCCCGGCAGTCTGCTGTCCGGCGGCCCATCATGACCAGCGGTTTTGCGGCGACCGGCCACGGTCCGGCCGCGCAGGGGGCCACTTGAGGGCGAGCCGCGGCCGGTGTGGCGCGTAGCTGCGCGTCCGGCCCCAGTCCCCGGCGATCCCCGCGAAGGTGATCCTGCGTAGCCCCTCGCAGACGGTGGCGGCCCCACCCGCCCAGGCTCACCAGCCGCGTTCGCGCCACTCGCCGAGTTTGGGGCGCTCCGCGCCAAGTGTGGTGTCGTCACCGTGGCCCGGGTACACCCACGTGTCGTCGGGTAGCTCGCCGAACACCCGGGTCTCCAGGTCGTCCATCAGCGAGGTGAAGTTCTCCACGCCAGCCGTTTTTCCAGGCCCGCCCGGGAACAGGGAGTCGCCGGTGAACAGGTGCGGGTGTCCGTGCGGGTCGCGGTAGAGCAGCGCGATCGAGCCGGGGGTGTGGCCGCGCAGGTGGATCACCTCCAGCACGCAGTCGCCCACCGCGAGCCGGTCGCCGTGCTCCACCAGGTAGTCCGGCGGCACCGGCAGCGGGCCGGCGTCGAGGGGGTGGGCGGCGGTGTTGGCGCCGTTGGCCCCGGCGACCGCGCCGAGCGCCTGCCAGTGGTCGCCGTGCTGGTGCGTGGTGACGATGGTGCGCAGCGCGGGACGGTCCGGGCCGTGGCCGATCAGGTCGGAGATGCGGTCCGGGTCGTTGGCCGCGTCGATCAGCAGCGCCTCGTTCTGGGCGCGGCACACCAGCAGGTAGGTGTTGTTGTCCATCGGCCCGACGGACAGTTTGGTGATGGTCAGCGCTTCGAGCGTGCGGCGGGCGGCGTCGCCGCCCGGCTCGACATGGCCCGTGTAGTCCTCCACGACGTTCACCTCCCTACCGTAACCGGAGCGTTTCGGACGGTTCCACCCGTTCAGGTTCGTCTCAGCAACACCCCGTAGCCTGGCGGCTCCCGAAAACGATCTTCAGGAAGCCATGTCACAGCCCACTGCGACCTCCGCCTCCCGTTCCCCGCGCCGCATCAGCTGGGATGCCGTCCGGGTGATCGCGGTGCTGGCCGTGATGCTGGGCCACATCACCCATCAGGGGCCCTATGCCCATCCCGAGCTGAACGGCTACCCGTTCCGGATCACCGCCCAGTTCGGGGCCGCGGCGCTGATGGTCGTCTCCGGGTACTTCGTCTGCCACACGGTCCGCCGGGGCCGGACCGGCGGCTGGCTGGCCCGCAAGCTCGCCCGGCTGCTGCCGGCGTACCTGGTCGCGGCACTGGTGACCTACCTCGTCATGCGCTACGCCGGCGCGGCGTTCAACCACCAGGGTTTCGGCGATGGCTGGTGGGACTTCCTGTTCGGCCCGACCAGCGACGGCCGGGCCTGGGTGTCGTCGTGGTACGTCCCGGTCGGCTCCGACCTGGTGGTCAACCTGCTCATGATGCAGGGCTGGAACCAGTCCTTCATCTGGCTCGACGGGTCCTACTGGACCCTGCCGGTGCAGCTGATGGTGTTCACCGGCGCGGCGGTGCTGTGGTCGGCGACCCCGTGGTTCTCCGGCGGCCGCGACCGGCGTGTCCAGGCACTGGCCTGGGCCATGGTCGCGGTGCCGCTGGTGCTGCGGTTCTGGGTGATCGGCGTGCACAACCCGCAGCCGTGGGCCTACGCCGTCGTCTTCGGGCTCGGGCTGCACCGCATGCACGCCTTCGCGGCCGGTATCGCGATCTGGCTGTGGGCGCGGGACCGGATGACCGGGGGCCACCTCGCCGTGCTGCTCGCCGCGTCGGTGGCCGCGCAGGACCTGCACCTCTACCCCGACCACGTCCAGCTTCCGTCCGATCCGGCCCGCCTGCCCTCCGACCTCGGCTTCGCGCTGATGCTGGTGGCGATCTGCGCGGCCGCCAAGGGGCCGGACTGGAAGTTCCTGCGACCCGTCGCGCCGGTGCTCGGCTGGCTGGCCGGCATCTCCTACGGCGTTTACCTGGTGCATCAGGAACTCGGCTATCTGCTGGCTCGTGTGCTGCTCGGCGCGGGATTCGGCGGCTGGCTGCGGCTGCCGCTGGTGGTGGCGGCGGCGGTGCTGGCGGGCTGGCTGCTCACCAGGTTCGTGGAGCGGCCCGCCTACCGCAGGCTGACCGCGCCGAAACGCCCCGCACCCGCCCCCCGGCTACCCCCCGACGATTTCCTGCCGACCCAGCGCAAGGGCAGCGGAAGTGGTCCGGCTCCCATTTCTGTCGGTGGCCCGTCCTAGCATGGATGCGGCTGGCCACATCGGCCGACACAATCCAGCGAAGGGACCTTGGCGTGGCTGATCGCCTCGTTGTTCGCGGCGCCCGCGAGCACAATCTCCGTGGCGTCGATCTCGATCTGCCCCGGGACAGCCTCATCGTCTTCACGGGCCTGTCCGGATCGGGGAAGTCCAGCCTGGCCTTCGACACGATCTTCGCCGAAGGCCAGCGCCGGTACGTGGAGTCGCTGTCCGCGTATGCGCGGCAGTTCCTGGGGCAGATGGACAAGCCGGACGTGGACTTCATCGAGGGCCTGTCCCCGGCGGTGTCGATCGACCAGAAGTCCACCTCCCGCAATCCGCGGTCGACGGTGGGCACCATCACCGAGGTCTATGACTACCTCCGGCTGCTCTACGCACGGGCGGGCAAGGCGCATTGCCCCCAGTGCGGTGAAGCGATCAGCAAGCAGACTCCGCAGCAGATCGTCGATCAGGTGCTCGAAATGGAGCCGGGCACCCGATTCCAGGTGATCGCGCCGGTGGTCCGGGGCCGCAAGGGCGAGTACCTCGACCTGTTCGCGAACCTTCAGCAGCAGGGCTACTCGCGGGCCGTGGTGGACGGCGCGGTCCACCAGCTCACCGACCCGCCGAAGCTGAAGAAGCAGGAAAAGCACAACATCGGCGTGGTCATCGACCGCCTGACCGTGAAGCCGTCCTCGAAGCAGCGCCTCACCGACTCCATCGAGACGGCGTTGCGACTGGCCGACGGGCTGGTCGAGCTCGAGTTCGTCGACCTGCCCGAGCACGATGCGCACCGCGTCCGGGGGTTCTCCGAAAACCTCGCCTGTCCCAACGGGCACCCGCTGGCCATCGAGGACCTCGAACCGCGCTCGTTCTCGTTCAACTCGCCGTACGGCGCCTGCCCGGAGTGCACCGGTCTCGGCATCCGGAAGGAGGTCGATCCGGAACTGGTGGTGCCCGACGACGAACTGTCCCTTGGCGAGGGCGCGATCGCGCCGTGGGCGGGCGGGCAGAGCGCGGAGTACTTCCAGCGCCTGCTCGAATCACTGTCCGAAACGGTCGGGTTCCGGATGGACACCCCGTGGCGGAAGCTGGGTGCCAAGGCGCAGAAGGCCGTCCTGCACGGCATCGACGAGCAGGTGCACGTCCGCTACCGCAACCGCTACGGCCGCCAGCGTTCCTACTACGCGGCCTTCGAGGGCGTGATCCCGTTCCTCGAGCGGCGGCTGGAGCAGACCGAGTCGGAGTACATGCGGGAGCGCTACGAGGGCTACATGCGCGAGGTGCCCTGCCCGGCCTGCCAGGGCACGCGCCTCAAGCCCGAGATCCTCGCGGTCACCCTCGAGCACGCCGAGCACGGAGACCGGTCGATCGCCGAGGTGTGCGCGCTGTCCATCGACGAGGCTTCGCATTTCCTCGACGGCCTGGTGCTCGGCCCGCGGGAGACGATGATCGCGGGCGCGGTGCTCAAGGAGATCCAGGCCCGCCTGCGCTTCCTGCTCGACGTCGGGCTGAACTACCTGTCGCTGGACCGCGCGGCGGGCACCCTGTCCGGTGGTGAGGCCCAGCGCATCCGGCTGGCCACGCAGATCGGTTCCGGCCTGGTGGGTGTGCTGTACGTGCTGGACGAGCCGTCGATCGGCCTGCACCAGCGCGACAACCACCGCCTGATCGAGACGCTGACCCGGCTGCGGGACCTCGGCAACACCCTGATCGTGGTCGAGCACGACGAGGACACCATCCGGGCCAGCGACTGGGTGGTCGACATCGGCCCCGGCGCGGGGGAGCACGGCGGCCACATCGTCCACAGTGGACCGTACAAGAAGCTGCTGCGCAGCAAGGAATCCCTCACCGGTGCCTACCTTTCCGGGCGAGAGACCATCCCGGTGCCCGAGATCCGCCGTCCGGCGGACCGCAAGCGCCAGTTGACCGTGGTCGGTGCCCGCGAGCACAACCTGCGCGGAGTGGACGTGTCCTTCCCCCTGGGCTGCCTGGTCTCGGTCACCGGTGTGTCCGGCTCGGGCAAGTCCACGCTGGTCAACGACATCCTGGCCACCGTGCTGGCGAACAAGCTCAACGGTGCGCGGCAGGTGCCGGGCCGGCACACGCGCGTGCGCGGGCTCGACCTGGTGGACAAGCTGGTGCGGGTGGACCAGTCGCCGATCGGCCGTACCCCGCGGTCCAACCCGGCCACCTACACCGGCGTGTGGGACCACATGCGCAAACTGTTCGCGGCGACCACCGAGGCGAAGGTGCGGGGCTACCAGCCCGGCCGGTTCTCCTTCAACGTCAAGGGCGGGCGCTGCGAGGCGTGCGCGGGCGACGGCACCATCAAGATCGAGATGAACTTCCTGCCGGACGTGTACGTGCCGTGCGAGGTGTGCAAGGGCGCGCGGTACAACCGCGAGACCCTCGAGGTGCACTACAAGGGCAAGACGGTTTCCGACGTGCTGGACATGCCCATCGAGGAGGCGGCCGAGTTCTTCGAGCCGATCAAGGCGATCCACCGGCACCTCAAGACCCTGGCGGACGTCGGCCTCGGGTACGTGCGGCTCGGGCAGCCCGCGCCGACCCTCTCCGGTGGTGAGGCACAGCGGGTCAAGCTCGCCAGCGAACTGCAGAAGCGGTCCACCGGGAAGACGGTGTACGTGCTCGACGAGCCCACCACGGGCCTGCACTTCGAGGACATCCGCAAGCTGCTGGGCGTTATCAACGGGCTGGTCGACAAGGGCAACACGGTGATCGTCATCGAGCACAACCTCGACGTCATCAAGACCTCGGACTGGGTCATCGACATGGGGCCGGAAGGGGGTTCCGGCGGCGGCACCGTGGTGGCCGAGGGGACCCCGGAGCAGGTGGCGCAGGTGGCCGAAAGCCACACCGGGCGCTTCCTGCAGTCCGTGCTGGGCTGAGCCGTCCAGGCAGTCTGAGCAGTCTGAACAGGCTGAGTGGTCCGGGTCGTCGGCCGGGGCACCAGTGACCCTGGTGACCCCGCGGCAACGCCGACGGCCCGGCCGGTGGCCGGGCCGTCGGGGACCGCTCTCAGGAGGATCAGGCAGGGACCTGCTCCGGGACCGGCGCGGCCGCCGGTTCGTCGTCGATGAGCGTGGTTTCGTTGAACGGGGCCCGGCCGGAAAGCACCTGGGCTGCCTTCGTCCGGTCGAACTCCTTGGTCCACGAGCCGATCACCACGGTGGCGACCGCGTTGCCCGCGAAGTTGGTCAGGGCGCGGGCCTCGGACATGAACCGGTCGATGCCCAGGATGAAACCGACCCCGCCGACGAGGTCCGGCCGGTGGGACTGCAGGCCGCCGGCGAGGGTGGCGATACCCGCGCCACTGACCCCGGCCGCGCCCTTGGAGGCGATGACCATGAACACCAGCAGGGAGATCTGCTCGCCGATCGACAGCGGGCTGCCCTGGGCCGAGGCGATGAACAGGGTCGCCATGGTCAGGTAGATCGCGGTGCCGTCGAGGTTGAACGAGTACCCGGTGGGCACGGTGATCCCGGCGACCGAGCGGCTCACGCCGAGGTGCTGCATCTTCGCGATCAGCCTCGGCAGCGCCGATTCCGACGACGAGGTGGACAGGATCAGCAGGAACTCGCGGGCCAGGTAGCGCATCAGGCTGAACACGTTGACACGGGCGCCGAGCCACAGCACCGCGCCGAGCACCACGAACACGAAGAGCACGCAGGTGATGTAGAAGCCGAGCATCACCACGAGGAGGCTGCGCAGCGCCGCCCATCCGGTCGAGCCGACCACGGCCGCGATCGCGCCGAACGCGCCGATCGGCGCCGCCCACATGATCATCGACAGGATCCGGAACACGAGCTTCTGCAGGTGCTCGATGCCGCGCAGGATCGGCTGCCCGGCGGGGCCGAGCTTCTGCAGCGCGAACCCGGCCAGCAGCGCGACGAGCAGGGTCTGCAGCACCGAACCGGAGGTGAACGCGGACAGCAGCGAGGTGGGGATGACGCCGAGGAGGAAGTCGGTGCTGCCCTGCCCGCCGGTGGCCTGCTGGTGCGCCTTCGCCGCGGCCGCCGGGTCCAGGTGCAGACCCGAACCGGGGTGCAGCAGGTTGCCGACCACGAGCCCGATCACCAGTGCGACGGTCGACATGGCCAGGAAGTACCCGATCGCCAGCAGGCCCACCTTGCCGACCTTGGCGGCCTTGGCCACCGAACCGATGCCCAGCACGATGGTGCAGAAGATGATCGGCGAGATCATCATCTTGATCAGGTTGACGAATCCGTTGCCCAGCGGGGTGAGGCCCTTGGCGAAGCCGGGGGCGGCGAACCCGACGATGATTCCGAGCACGACCGCGGCGAGCACGGCGAGGTAGAGATAGTGCATCCGGTCCCGGCGCCGCGGTGCGGCGGCGGGGGACAATGTGGTCGGCACCCTTGCCTCCAAAAGATCCTTCATCGCGCCGGACGGGCGCGGCTTTGCGGTGACTATGCGAGCGGAGGTGGCTCGGGTCACGGTTGTGTTCATTGAGTTCGTGAAGGTGGTGCGCACGCCCCGGCGAGACCCGCGGCCCACCGGTTACATTCGGTGGGTGCGGAACCGGCGATGGAGTCTGGCCCGGCAGTTGCTGTTGCTGCAGCTGGCGGGGATCATCGCCCTGGTCGCGGTGGGTGCCGGGCTCGACTGGCTCGACGCCTCCCGCGAGGTGCGGGACCGGGCCGCCGAACAGGCCGTCACGGTGGCGCGCACGATCGCCGACGCGCCCACCACGGTGACCGCTCTGTCCACTTCGGATCCCAGCGCGCAGCTGCAGCCGCTCGCGGAGCGTGTCCGGGTCGATACCGGGGTCGACTTCATCACGATCATGAACCCGGAGGGCGTCCGCTACACCCACCCCAATCCGGCCATGATCGGCCAGCGGTTCCTCGGTAACACCGCCGGGGCGCTGCGGGGCGGACTCGTCACCGAGACCTACACCGGCACCCTCGGCCCGTCCGTGCGCGCGGTGGTCCCGGTGTTCGACGGCTCCCGGCACGTGGTGGCGCTGGTGGCCGCCGGAATCAGGGTTGAGGCCATCTCGGCGGGTCTGGCCCAGCGGCTCGTGCCGCTGTTCGCGGTCGCCGGCACCGTGCTCGTAGTGGGAGTGGCCGGAGTTTTCCTGGTCAGCATCCGCTTGCGGAAGCAGACCCGCGGGCTGGCACCCGACGAACTGAGCCGGGTGTTCGCCTACTACGAGGCCACGCTGCGCGCGGTGCGGGAGGGCCTGGTGCTCGTCGGGTCCGACGGCCGTGTCGCCCTGTGCAACGACGGGGCGCGGAATCTGCTCGGGCTCACCGACGATCCGGCGGGGGCGCCGGTGGACACGCTCGGTCTGCCACCGGGGTTGCTGGAGACGTTCCGTTCGCCGGAACCACGCACCGACGAGATCCACGTGACCGACACCCGGGTGCTGGTGGTCAGCACCGCCCCGGTGCGTTCGTCGCGGGGTGCCCGGGGCACCGTGGTGACCCTGCGGGACCACACCGATCTCCAGTTGCTCACCGGCGAGCTCAACACCACTCGCGGACTGGCCGAATCCCTGCGTTCGCAGGCACACGAGGCGGCCAACCGGCTGCACACCGTGGTGTCGCTGGTGGAGCTGGGCCGGCCCGAGGAGGCCGTCGCGTTCGCCACCGAGGAGCTCGCGATCGCGCAGCGGCTGACCGACCGCGTGGTGGGTGCGGTGTCGGAACCGGTGCTGTCCGCGCTGCTGCTGGGCAAGGCGGCGGAAGCCGCCGAGCGCGGCGCCGAACTAGTGCTGACCGAGGACACCGCGCTCGACGACCTCGACGTGGAGCCGCGGGATCTGGTGACGATCCTGGGCAATCTGATCGACAACGGCATCGACGCGGCGATCGGGCGGGCGGCGCGGGAAAAGCCGCGCGTGGTGGTCACGGTGAAGGAGGACGGCGACGGGCTGCTGATCCGGGTCGCCGACACCGGGCCCGGGATCGAGGAAGCGGCCCGGAGCGCGGTGTTCCGCCGGGGCTGGTCCACCAAATCGCAGGAGGGTCCGGTCGGGCACGGGCTGGGGCTGGCTCTGGTGGGCCAGACCGTCCGCCGCTACGGGGGCACGATCGAGGTCGGCAACGGCGCCGGGGACACCCGGGGCGCCGTGTTCACCGTCCGGCTCCCGCTGCGGCAGGGGGCCCAGGCATGATCATGGTGCTGGTCGTGGAGGACGATCCGGTCGCCGCGGAGGCCCACCGCCAGTACGTGGAGCGGGTGCCGGGGTTCGCGGTCGCGGGCGTGGTGCACTCGGGCGGGGAGGCACTGCGGTTCTGTTCGCGGCACACCGTGGATCTGGTGCTGCTCGATTTCTACCTGCCCGACATCCACGGGCTCGCCGTATGCCGCGCCCTGCGGGCCGCGGGCAGCACGGTGGACGTGATCGCGGTGACCTCGGCGCGGGATCTGGAAGTGGTGAAGTCCGCGGTTTCCGCCGGGGTGGTGCAATACCTTCTCAAACCGTTCACCTTCGCTTCACTGAAGGAAAAGCTGGCACGGTACGCGCGGTTCCGGGAGAGCGCGGGGGAGGCGGCCGACCAGACCGATGTCGACCGCGCGCTGGCCACGTTGCGCGCCCCGGCCCGGCCCGTGCTGCCCAAGGGGATGAGCGTGGACACCCTCGACGCGATCGTCGCCGCCCTCCGGGGATGCCCTGACGGGATGTCCGCCGGCCTGGCCGCCGGGGCGACCGGCGTTTCCCGCGTCACGGCCCGCCGGTATCTCGAATATCTGGCCGACAACGGGTTGGCCGTGCGTGAACCGCGGTACGGGCAGGTGGGCAGGCCCGAGGTCTGGTACCGCAGGAACAGCTAAAGCCGTTACGATCCGGCGCATGAGCCAGCCATATCCCCAGCAGTTCCCGATCCTGCTTTCCACGATGAACGATTTGCCCGGCTACAAGGTGGTCCGGGTCTACGGTGAGGTTTTCGGCCTGACCGTGCGCAGCCGGAACATGTTCTCCACGATGGGCGCCGGGTTCAAGGCGATGGCGGGCGGTGAACTGAAAGGGCTTTCGAAACTGCTGTCCGACTCGCGTTACGAAGCGCTCGGGCGGCTGTGCCAGGAGGCGATGGCCCACGGCGCGAACGCGGTGCTGGCCCTGCGGTTCGACTGCAACGAAATCGCCCAGACCGCCAGTGAGATCGCCGCCTACGGCACCGCGGTGTACGTGATGCCGGAGGGGCAGGACGGGATGGCGCAGATGCAGGCGCAGCAGCAACAGCAGCAGCAGCAGCAGGCTCCGGCCCAGTACCAGCAGCCGCCGCAGGGCTACCCGCAGCAGTAAGGGCCGCCGAACCGGGAAGGTGGTGTCCGCGCGGCCGGCGAGGAGCTCGTCGCAATCCCGGTCGCGTGGGCTCCGCACGACCGGCATACCGTCCATTTCGGACTCGGCGGCAGGGCGGGCGGCCTGGCCGCGGTCGTCCGCTTCCTAGAAAAAGGTCCGCACGAAATCGACCACGGTCTCGCCCGAGGCGACCGGGATCAGCGACCACTTGTCGAACACCGTGCACGGATGCGACAGCCCCAGCCCGACCCAGTCGCCGACCTGAAGCGGCGAGTCCGGCGGGAGGGCGACGAAGGCGTGCTGGTCGTTCAGCGCGGTCACGGCGTGGCCGTCGAGCGGCGCGACGGTCCCGGACCGGCGGTACAGCTGCGGTTCCGGCAGGCCCTCGTCGAACGAGGCGTCGCGCTTGCCCAGGGTGAGCAGCGCCAGTTCCGCGGTCGGCCGGGAGGTCACCTGTGCCCAGGCCCGCAGTGCGGGGCGCAGCGGCGGCACCTCGCTGATCCGCGGGTGCTCGCCGAGGGGCGAGACGCCGCGGTAGAAGCCGTCGTCGTGAGTCAGGTAGCAGCCGCTGCGCAGCACCGGCACCACGGGCAGGCCCTCGGGCCAGCCCGTGGTCAGCTCGGCGGTCACGCGGTCGAAGTACGCGCTCCCGCCCGCGGTGACGATCACCTGGCCGGCCTCGGCGAAGAAACCGCGGTCGGCCAGCGTGACGGTGAACTCCCGCATCCGGCGCACGTAGCCGGTGACCCTTTCCTGTGCATGTTCTCCGGCGTCGTGGGCGAGTGCGCCCTCGTATCCGGCGACCCCGGCCAGTCGCAGCACTGGGCTGTCCCGCACCGCCTCGGCGACGGCCAGCGCGGTGTCGTCGTCGCGGGCTCCGGTGCGGCCGGGGTCGGCGCCCAGTTCGACCAGCACGTCGATGGGACGCTCCGCGTCCGTCAGCGCGGCGAGGGCCTCCGTCATCAGCTCCACCGCCCGGACGGAGTCGGCCCAGCAGCTGAATTCGAAACCCGGGTCGCGGGTCAGTTCGGCGGCCAGCCAGCGCAGTGCCGCCGGGTCGACCAGCTGGTTGGCCAGCAGGATCCGCGAGACCCCGAAGGCCCGGTAGACCCGCAGCTGACCGGCGGTGGCGGCGGTGATGGCCCATGCTCCGTGCCCGGCCTGCCGGGCGAACAGCTGCGGCGCCATGGTCGTCTTGCCGTGGGGTGCCAGCCGGACCCCGTGCGCGGCGCAGAAGTCCGCCATGGTGCGCAGGTTGTGGTCCAGCGCCTCGGCGTCGAGCACGACCATCGGGCCGACGAAACCGCCGGTGAACAGGTTCGGCCGCCGCCGAGCGGCCTCGGCCAGCGGCAGCCCCCAGAGCTCGGACGGGACCGATTTGAACCGCCAGTCGAGCGGTTCCCCGGTGAGTGCGGCCAGTGCTCCGGGGTTCAGGGTGAGGGCGGTGGACATCGATGCTGGCTTCCTGAATCTGTTGCGGTGCGTGAAAACGCGGTTGCCGATGATGATCGTTGTAGCTGTAGCATCGGCCCCCGAACAGGTCAAACCCTGCCCGTCGGGCATCCGTCCGCAGTGGGTGGACGGCGCAGTGAGACAAGGGAGTGTCGATGGCCAAGGTCGCGATCAGTACCGGCGACGCGCCGAAACCCCCGGCCGCGTTCGCGCAGGCCAGCCGCAAGGGCAACATCCTGCAGGTGGCCGGGCAGGTCGCGGTCGACCCGAAGACCGGCGAGCTGGTCGGCACGACGGTCGCGGAGCAGACCCGGCAGGTGTTCGCCAACCTCGGCGCGGTGCTCGAAGCGGCGGGTTCGAGCTTCGACGACGTGGTGATGGTCCGGGCCTACCTCACCGACACCGCGCACTTCGCCGAGTTCAACGAGGCGTACGGCCGGCTGGTGAGCGAGCCCTACCCGGCCCGCACCACCGTCTACGTCGGCCTTCCCCCGGGCAAGCTGGTCGAGATCGACGTCCTCGCCGTCCTGGACTGAGCACGGTCCGCCGGGGTCCGGGCGACCGCACTGTGGCCTGCCGTGAGAGGGTCCCTCACGGCAGGCTTCCGTGTTTCGCCCGGTCCGGGCCCACGGCCTCCCTCAGGTCGTCTCAGTGGACGGGGCCGGTGTACTTCTCGCCGGGGCCCTGGCCGGGGGCGTCGGGAACGGCGGAGGCCTCCCGGAAGGCCTTCTGGAGGGACTGGAGCCCGTCCCGCAGGGGCGCGGCGTGCGCGCCGAGGTACTCGGCGGAGGCGGTGACCAGTCCGGCCAGCGCGGTGATCAGGCGGCGTGCCTCGTCCAGGTCGCGGTGGGGGCTGGTGTCCGGATCGGGATCGGCCAGGCCCAGCCGCTCGGCCGAGGCCGACATCAGCATCACGGCCGCCCGGGAAATGACCTCCACGCTGGGGATGTCCTCGAGCGAACGGACGTCAGGGGAATTTTCGGGCTGCTGAGAAGCGTTGTGTGACACGTCTGGTACCCTTCCACGTGCGACCAGCCTCCGGGAAATCGGGGGCCGCAAGTGGAGCCCCGCTCCCACCCGCGCTGCCCACCGAGGTGGCCGGGTCCGGTCTCGCCACTTCAGTTGTGGTGAAGCGTCCGTTCGCGGACGCGATCGGAAGAGGGCCCCGCGGGCCGGCCAGCAAGTGCCGGAGACGGGGCCCGCGGTATGTGGGCACCAGGTCGAGCAGGCGACATATTTCTCGAACCAAGGAGGCCACATCAGCTCCGAGACACGCATCAACGACCGCATCCGCGTTCCCGAGGTCCGTTTGGTCGGACCGAACGGTGAGCAGGTCGGTATCGTCCGGATCGAAGATGCGCTCAGGCTCGCTCAGGAAGCGGACCTCGACCTCGTCGAGGTCGCCCCGCAGGCGCGCCCCCCGGTCTGCAAACTCATGGACTTCGGCAAGTTCAAGTACGAGAGTGCGCAGAAGGCTCGCGAGTCGCGCCGGAACCAGCAGCTCACCGTCATCAAAGAGCAGAAGCTGCGCCCGAAGATCGACCAGCACGACTACGAGACGAAGAAGGGCCACGTGTCCCGCTTCCTCGCCGCCGGGAACAAGGTGAAGGTCACCATCATGTTCCGTGGGCGTGAGCAGTCGAGGCCGGAACTCGGGTTCCGGCTGCTGCAGAAGCTCGCCGACGAAGTGTCCGAACTCGGTTACGTGGAGTCGTCGCCGAAGCAGGACGGTCGCAACATGATCATGGTGCTGGCGCCGCACAAGAATGCCAAGGCGAAGCAGCAGAAGGCGCCGAAGGAAGAACAGGAACACGTCGAGTCCTGACCTGCCGCCGCCGAGACGACGCAGTCCGCAGCACACCGGTTTTCCGGTGTGCTGCACCATGAAAGAGAGTCACTAATGCCCAAGATGAAGACGCACAGCGGCACCTCGAAGCGGATCCGGGTGACCGGCACTGGCAAGCTGCGCCGCCAGAAGGCCGGCCGGCGGCACCTGATGGAGAAGAAGGCCAGCAAGGTGACCCGCCGTCTCGAGGGCACCACCGAGGTCGCCCAGAACGACGCGGGCCGCATCAAGCGTCTGCTCGCCCGCTGAGCTTCCCCGCCTTTCGCCGTAAACCCCGGGGTGCCGGCATCGGTATCGGTGCCCCCTGAGATCGACAGGATGGACCCGTGGCACGCGTCAAGCGGGCGGTCAACGCCCAGAAGAAGCGTCGCGCAACTCTCGAACTGGCCAGCGGCTACCGCGGCCAGCGTTCGCGGCTGTACCGCAAGGCCAAGGAGCAGACGCTCCACTCGCTGAACTACGCCTACCGGGACCGCCGCGCCCGCAAGGGTGACTTCCGCCAGCTGTGGATCACCCGCATCAACGCCGCCGCCCGTCAGAACGGCGTGACCTACAACCGGTTCATCCAGGGCCTCAAGGCCGCCGGCGTGGAGGTCGACCGCAAGGTCCTCGCCGACCTGGCCGTCACCGACGCGGCCGCGTTCGCCGCGCTGGCCGAAGTGGCCAAGCAGCACGTGACGACCGGCCCCGAAGCCGAGAAGTCGGCCTGAGCACCGAAGCCACGCAACCCGGGGCGGAGCCGTTCACCGAACGGACCCCCCGGGTTGCCGCTGCCCGGCGCCTGACCCGCCGCGCCGAACGGGACAAGACCGGCCGGTTCCTCGCCGAGGGCGCCAACGCGGTGGGCGCGGCGCTGGACCGCGGCGCCGCCGAACCGGGGTTCGTGCACGAACTGTTCGTGACGGAACGGGCCGCGCAGGCCCATCCGGAGCTGGTCACCGCCGCCCGCGAGCAGGGCGTGCGTGTCTCGCCCGTCACCGACCGGGCCGCCGCCGGGCTGTCCGAGACCGTCACCCCGCAGGGCATCGTCGCGGTGTGCGCATTGCTGGACCGCCCGCTCGCCGCGGCGCTCCCGCCATCCCCGCGCCTGGTCGCGGTCCTCGTCGGCGTGTCCGACCCGGGGAACGCGGGCACCGTGATCCGCGTCGCCGACGCCGCCGGTGCCGACGCCGTGCTCCTGGCGGGCGACAGCGTCGATCCCCACAACGGCAAATGCGTCCGTGCCTCGGCAGGCAGCCTGTTCCACCTGCCGATCGCGCGGGTTCGCGAAACCGGTGCCGCGCTGACGGCCTGCCGTGAGGCGGGGCTGCGGCTGCTGGGTGCGCACGGCTACGCCACCACGGGGCTGGACGCCCTGGATCTGTCCCGGCCCGCGGCCTGGATCTTCGGCAACGAGGCGCACGGACTGCCGCCCGAGGTGCTGGCGGCGGTCGACGAAGGGGTGCGAATTCCGCTCTACGGCAAGGCGGAGAGCCTCAACCTGGCCACCGCCGCGGCGGTCTGCCTGTACGGCAGCGCGCTGGCGCTGCACGGGCCGCGCGGAGGGTGACCGTCCGTCACCGGATCGCGGTCGCCTAGAATCCATCGGTAATTGCTTACGTGTGCTCGTGCCGAGCCGCGACCGTCACAGCGGACGCTGAGGAGTTATGTCCGGAGCCAACGACAAGCAGGCCGCCCAGCCGGGCGACGGGGTTTCCACCCTGACGCCGGAAACCCTGCAGGCCGCGGTCAAGGCCGCCGAAGCCGATTTCGGGCAGGCCGAAGACCTGGACGCGCTCGCCGCGGTGAAGCCGGCCCACCTGGGTGACCACGCCCCCCTGATGCTGGCCCGCCGGGCCATCGGGGCGTTGCCCAAGGCGGAGAAGGCCGAAGCGGGCAAGCGGGTCAACGAGGCCCGTCAGGCCGTCCAGGCCGCTTTCGACACGCGTCGTGCCGTGTTGCAGGCCGAGCGCGACGAGCGCGTGCTGCGGGAAGAGGCCGTCGACGTGACGCTGCCCTGGGAGCGCATCCCGCGCGGCGCGCGTCACCCGATCACCACCCTGAGCGAGCGCGTCGCCGACGTGTTCGTCGCGATGGGCTGGGAGGTCGCCGAGGGCCCCGAGCTGGAAGCCGAGTGGTTCAACTTCGACGCCCTCAACTTCGGCAAGGACCACCCCGCCCGGCAGATGCAGGACACCTTCTACGTCGGCGAGCCCGGTTCTGGCCTGGTCCTGCGCACCCACACCTCTCCGGTGCAGGCCCGCACGCTGCTACACCGCGACGTTCCCGTATACGTCGTCTGCCCGGGCCGCACCTACCGCACCGACGAACTCGACGCCACGCACACCCCGGTGTTCTCCCAGGTCGAGGGCCTGGCGGTGGACAAGGGCATCACGATGGCGCATCTCAAGGGCACGCTCGACGCGTTCGCCCGCGCGATGTTCGGCGAGCGGTCCAAGACCAGGCTGCGCCCGCACTTCTTTCCGTTCACCGAGCCCTCCGCCGAGGTGGACGTCTGGTTCGAGGAGAAGAAGGGCGGCCCCGGCTGGGTGGAGTGGGGCGGCTGCGGCATGGTCAACCCGAACGTGCTGCGGGCCTGCGGCGTCGACCCGGAGGTGTACTCGGGCTTCGCGTTCGGTATGGGGCTGGAGCGGACCCTGCAGTTCCGCAACGGCATCCCCGACATGCGCGACATGGTGGAAGGCGACGTCCGGTTCACCCTTCCCTTCGGCACGGAGGCCTGAATGAGCGTGCGTGAACTGGCCGCTCTCGCCGGCCCGGCCGCTCTGCGGAACAAGGAGGCACAGTGCGAGTCCCGGTAAGCTGGCTGACCGAGCATCTGGACGCCGGCGAGATAGGGCCGCAGGAACTGGCGGAGGCGTTCGTCCGGATCGGCATGGAGATCGAGGACATCCAGCCCCTCGGTGAGGTGACCGGCCCGGTGGTCATCGGCCGCGTCGCCGCCATCGAGGAGCTGACCGGCTTCAAGAAGCCCATCCGCTACTGCCGTGTCGAGACCGGAGAGGACGACCTGCCCGCCGATCGCTCCGCGGACGAGGACGCCTCGGCGGGGGACCACGGTCCGGACGCGCTGAAGACCCGCGGAATCGTCTGCGGCGCCACGAACTTCGCCGAGGGCGACCTCGTCGTCGTCGCTCTCCCCGGTTCGGTGCTGCCCGGCGGGTTCGCCATCGCGCAGCGCAAGACCTACGGCCGCGTCAGCGACGGCATGATCTGCTCGGCCCGGGAACTGGGGCTCGGCGACGACCACAACGGCATCCTGGTGCTGCCGCCCGCAACCGCCTCGCCCGGCGACGACGCCCGCGCGCTGCTCGGGCTGGACGACACCGTCCTCGACGTCGTGCCCACCCCGGACCGCGGTTACGCGCTGTCGATCCGCGGCCTTGCCCGTGAGCTCGCGTGCGCCCTCGACGTGCCGTTCGGCGACCCGGCGAGCCTGGACCTGCCGGAACCCGAGGGCGAGGCCTGGCCGGTCCGCATCGAGGACCCGAGCGGGTGCAGCCGGTTCGTGCTGCGCCGGATCACCGGTCTGGACGCCGGTGCGCCGACACCGTGGTGGATGCGCCGCCGCCTGATGCTGGCCGGGATCCGGTCCATCTCGCTGGCGGTGGACGTCACCAACTACGTCATGCTCGAACTCGGCCACCCGCTGCATGCCTTCGACACCTCCTCGGTGAAGGGGGATCTGGTGGTGCGCCGGGCCAAGCCGGGCGAGAAACTGACCCCTTTGGACGATGTCGAGCGGACACTGGACCCGGACGACATGGTCATCGCCGACGACAGCGGGGTCATCTCGCTGGCGGGCACGATGGGCGGCGCGAGCACCGAGATCACCACCGAGAGCACCGACGTGCTGATCGAGGCGGCGCACTGGGACCCCCCGTCGATCAGCCGCACCGCCCGTCGGCACAAGCTGTTCTCCGAGGCGGCCAAGCGGTTCGAGCGGTTCACCGACCCGCAGGTGTGCGCGGTGGCCGTGGAGCTCGCGGCACGACTGCTGCGCCGGTACGGCGACGGCAGCATCCAGCCGGGCCGCACCGACGTCGGCCACGTCGAGCCGAACCTCCCGGTGACCATGCCGATCGATCTGCCCGACCGCGTCGCGGGCGTGCGGTACGACCGCGGGGTCACGGTGCGGCGGCTCGGCCAGATCGGCTGCAAGGTCACCGTCGGCACCTCCGACGAGGGCATCGCGCTGGTGACCGCGGTGCCGCCGAGCTGGCGTGGCGACCTGCTCCAGTCCGCGGACCTGGTCGAGGAGGTGCTGCGGCTCGAGGGGTACGACAGCATCCCTTCGACCCTGCCGCCGGCGCCCGCGGGTGCGGGGCTCACCGACACGCAGCGCCGTCGGCGCACCGTGTCCCGCGCGCTGGCCGCGGCCGGTTACGTCGAGGTCCTGCCGTTCCCGTTCATGTCCGCCGAGACCTGGGATGCCTTCGGGCTGCCCGAGGACGACGTCCGCCGCCGCACGGTGAAGGTGCAGAACCCGTTGGAGGCGGACAAGGACCAGATGGCCAGTTCGCTGTTGCCCGGTCTGCTGGAAACTCTGCAGCGCAACGTTTCCCGCGGATTCCGGGATCTGGCGCTGTTCCACATCGGACAGGTCGTGCTGCCCGGCGCCGCCCCGGTCCGGATGCCCGAACTCGGCGTCGAGCACCGTCCCGGTGACGAGGAACTCGCTGCGCTCGAGGCCGCGGTTCCCGCCCAGCCGGTGCATGTGGCCGTGGTGCTCACCGGGCAGCGGCAGCGTTCCGGCTGGTGGGGCTCCGGGGAAGCGGCAAACTGGGCCGACGCCGTCGAAGCGGCCCGCACTGTCGGCGCGGCCGCCGGTGTCGAACTGCGAGTGCGCGCCGCCGACCTGCTGCCCTGGCATCCCGGACGCTGCGCCCAGCTCATGGTGGGCGACTGGCCGGTGGGGCATGCGGGCGAGCTGCACCCGAAGGTGATCGAGGCGCTGGGCCTGCCCAAGCGGACCGTCGCCATGGAGCTCGACCTCGACGCCATCCCGCTGCCGGACGGGCGGCCCGCACCCGCGGTCTCGCCGTTCCCTCCCGTGCTGCTGGACGTGGCGGTCGTGGTGGACGCCAAGGTTCCCGCCGCGGACCTGGCCGAGGCGATCGCCGCCGGTGCCGGGGAACTGCTGGAGGATGTCGCGCTGTTCGACGTCTACACCGGTGACCAGATCGGTGCGGGTAAGCGGTCGCTGGCGTACAAGCTGCGCTTCCGCGCCCCGGATCGCACACTCACGGTCGAAGAGGCCACCAAGGCTCGTGACGCGGCGGTCGCCGAGGCGGCGGCCCGGTTCGGCGCTGCCCTGCGCGGCTGAGCACTGTTCGAGTGGGCCTCTCCGCCAACCGCGGAGGGGCCCACTCGTGTTTGTGCGGTCCACCTGGACCATTTACCGCAGGTGTTTGAGCGCTTCGCGGACGGAGAGCGCCGAAAGACCGGGGTGATCGGCGACGAAACCACGCACCCAGGCGGGGTCGGTTCTCGCGTACTGGCGTAAGGCCCAGCCGATTCCCTTGCGCAGGAAGAAATCCCGTTCGTCGATATTCGCTTCGATCGCGTGGGTCAGCAGGTCGAGATCGGTCTCCGTCTTCGCATCGAGCTGGCAGATGACGGCCGTCCGCCGTCGCCACCGATCCGGATCGGTGACCCAGCGGTGCAGGACCGTGCCGACCGCCCGCGGCTCGGCCCGCAACAGGGGGCCGATGCGGTGCACCGCGATATCGTCCACGTAGTCCCACCAGGCACCGGTGACGATGAGCTCGTCGTACAGCGGGAGCAAAGTGGAATCCTGCCAGCATGCATAGTGCCGGTACCCGGTCAGGTCGATGGCGAGGTACCGCTCCTCGCGGAAATCCGCTTCCCGCCACAGTTTTTCGACCGCGGCGACGAACGACCCCCGGTCCGGCAGGACGAATTCGGCGAACAGGCGCCGGGTGAGCCGGCTGCGGACGGGTTTGGGCACACCGCGAAAAGGCAGGGCGGACTTCATGTAGGCCTGCATCGCCGGCGCCTTCGCCTGGTCCCCGGACTGGGCCAGCCCGGCCCTGGCCGCGGTCACCAGCCGGTCCACGACATCCACCGGGTGAGCCTACCGGCAAGTTCCGACGAAGGTCGGGTGGCGGAAACCGCCGTGATCCGAGAGGTTGTTCGGCGACACTGCCCGATTCCTCGGAAAAGTGGGGGAAATGTCGACGAAAAGGATCAAAGTGAACAAACTCTGCTCGGCGGTCGCGGTGGCCGGCGTGCTCACGGCGGGTCTCGTGGCCGCGCCGTCTGCGAGCGCTTCCCCGGGCGGGGCGGAGTTCACGCCCGTGCCCATCGCCTGGGGGGACTGCTCTTCGTCCAGGCTGCAGAAGGCGGGCGCGCAGTGCGGTTATCTCGAGGTGCCGCTCGACTACGACAACCCGTCGGGCGCCAAGATCTCGCTGGCGGTGTCCCGCGTCCAGCACACCACGCCCCAGTCCCAGGGCGTGATGCTGGTCAACCCCGGCGGTCCCGGCGGTTCCGGCCTCGGCCTTTCGGTCCTGGGCAGGTACGTGCCAGGCCACGCGGGCGATTCCTACGACTGGATCGGCTTCGATCCCCGTGGGGTCGGCGCCAGCAAGCCCTCGCTGTCCTGCGATCCCGGTTACTTCGGCTACAACCGGCCGAACTACGTGCCGTCGACGCCGCAGCTCGAACAGACCTGGCTCGCCCGTTCGAAGGGGTATGCGGGAGCCTGCGCGAAGAACGGCGCACTGCTGTCGCACATGAAGACGACCGATGTCGCGCGGGACATGGACTCGCTGCGGAAGGCACTGGGTCAGCGGCAGATCAACTACTACGGCTTCTCCTACGGCACCTACCTCGGCCAGGTGTACGCCACGCTGTTCCCGGAACGGGTGAGGCGAATGGTGCTCGACAGCAACGTCGACCCGCGGAAGGTGTGGTACCAGGCCAATCTGGACCAGGACGTGGCCTTCGACCGCAACATCAAGATCTACTTCGACTGGATCGCCAAGTACGACGACGTCTACCACCTGGGCGGCACGGGCGCGGCCGTCGAGCAGTTGTGGTACTCGGAGCAGCGGAAGCTGAACCACGAACCGGCAGGTGGCGTGATCGGGCCCGACGAGTGGAGCGACATCTTCCTGCAGGCCGGCTACTACCGCTTCGGCTGGGAGGACCTGGCGAAGGCGTTCTCCGGCTGGGTCCACAACGGTGACTGGCAGACGCTGAAAGCGCTCTACGACGACACCAACAGCCCGGGCGACGACAACGGGTTCGCGGTCTACGCGGCTGTCCAGTGCACCGACGTGCAGTGGCCGGTCAGCTGGAACAAGTGGCGTGCGGACAACTGGCGCACCTACTTCCGGGCGCCCTTCGAAACCTGGGGCAACGCCTGGTACAACGCACCGTGCCTGAACTGGCCCGCCGCCGCGGGCAAGCCGGTGGAGATCAACGGTGCCAAGGTGTCGAGCGCACTGCTGATCGACGAGGAACTGGACGCCGCCACCCCGTTCGAAGGCAGTCTCGAGGTGCGCAAGCGGTTCCCGAACTCGAGCCTGATCGCCGAGCCGGGCGGCACGACGCACGCCGATTCGCTTTCCGGTGACGCGTGCGTGGACGACCAGGTGGCCGCCTACCTGGCCACGGGCAAACTGCCGGCGCGCAAGCTGGGCAACGGCCCGGACACCACCTGTGCGCCCCTGCCGGATCCGGTCCCGGCAGGCGCGGGCCAGGCCGCCGCAGCCGCCAAGGCGGCCTCGGCGCAGCCGTTCGAACTGCGGCACGCGCTGGTGAGTGCGGTCACCCGGTACTGACGCCCCCGGCCTCGCCGCCCCCACCCGCGAACCGGGGCGGCGAGGCCATCGCTCTCGGTATCTCCGGCGCCATCCCCAGCGCCATCCCGACTGCCGTTCCCAAAACGAGTCCCGCACTTCCACCTCCTGTGGCTGTTTGTAGCCGTGTTGTGGCCGAAGGTAGCGGGAGCCACCGACAATTCCGTTCCGTCCCCGTCCGGATGCGCTGGGTCACGAAAACTGTCGGGGGGTGTCGCTAGCGTGCGGGGCATGACCATCATCGAAGAGCACCGGACGACGATCCGGGCCAGCGAGAACACCTATTCCATCGAGGTCACCGCGCTGCCGGGCGGGGACCGCACCGACCGCCTCGTGGTGAGCATCGGTGGCACCGGGCCACAGGGCGAACCGGTCGCCGAAGGCCAGCTCGAAATCTCCGCTGGCGCCGCCGAGACGTTCGGCTCCCTGCTGTCGGAGACCCTGCGGCATCACGGCGCGCTCAGCGAGCCGGGGGCGCGAAGAGGCAGGCCGCGGGCCCTGCGGCACGGCCGCCCGTGGACGAGCGAACTCGACGCCGAACTCGAGCGCCGCTGGCTGGCCGGGGAAACCGTGGAAGAGATCGCCGCGCACCTGGAGCGCATTCCCGGCGGGATCCGGGCCCGTCTGCCTCGGGTGGGCTGCGATCCGGAGCGGCCGGGCGAGTACCTGCCGGAACCTCCCAGTCGCCGATCGCCGAGCGGACCGCGCGAGGACCCGTGACGCTGCCCGGGCACCAGTGGTGACGGTCCTCGGCTAGACAGGGAAAGGAGCCGGTCAAGGGAGGATCGGGATGGCAGGACGTCGATCGGTGACCAGGACCGCCGGGGCTGCCGGGGCTGCCGGGCCTGGCAGTGCTGCCAGGGCGGCCGGGGTCGCGGGCATCCTCGCGGCCGTGGTGCTCGTGGCGTCCTGCCAGGGCAACACCGGTTCGGCCCCGCCCAGTTCCTCCCCGGCCGCCGCTCCGGCACCGGGGACCGCGTCGGCATCGACGTCCGGTCCGGCGCAGGAGATCGGCGGCATCCCGCTGTACCAGCCCGCCGAGGTGGTCAGCAAGGCGGCGGGGTCGGCCGTGCTCCGCACGGGTGATCCGGTCGAGCGGGTCAAGGAGTTCTACGACCAGGCGGTCGAGCAGGGCGGATGGCAGGTCGTGTCCAAGACCGAAGCCGGCGGCACGGCGGCCTACGTGGTCAAGAAGCAGGGGCAGGGAGCCTCGTTGTCCCTCTCGCCGGCCCCTGACGGCCAGACACTGATCTCCATCAGCACCTATCCGTCGCCATGAGGGGGCCGGGGGAAGCGAGTGGGTCCTGGGCCGACGGCCGCAGGGGACGGATCACCGGATCCACGGGGACCGCTGATCCGTTCCCCGCGGCGGGGGGTCGCCCGATTTGCTGATCGCGGCGGCGGAGCGGAGCCTGTTGCGGTAGCGGCCAATCCTCGACCCCGATTGATTGATATTGCGTGGCGGTGCATAATCATTCGTATGACGGTGAAGGTCGCGGTGGCCGGGGCGAGCGGGTATGCGGGCGGAGAGGTCCTGCGCCTGCTGCTGGGGCACCCCGAGGTGGAAATCGGTGTACTGACCGCTGCCAGCAGTGCGGGCACTCAGCTCGGGCAGCACCAACCGCATCTGGCGCCGCTGGCCGGCCGGGTGCTGCGGGAGACGACGGCGGAAACCCTCGCCGGGCACGACGTGGTCTTCCTCGCCCTGCCGCATGGTCATTCGGCGGAGATCGCGGCGCAGCTCGGCCCGGAGGTGCTCGTGGTCGACCTCGGCGCCGACCACCGGCTGGCCGATCCGGCCGACTGGCGGCGCTGGTACGGCGGTGAGCACGCCGGCACCTGGCCCTACGGTCTGCCGGAGTTGCCAGGGGCGCGCGAGAAGTTGATCGGGACCAAGCGCATCGCGGTGCCGGGCTGCTTCCCGACCGGCGGTTCGCTGGCGCTCGCGCCGGCGCTGGCGGCGGGGCTGGTCAGGCCGGAGGTCCACGTGGTCGCGGTGACCGGAACCTCCGGGGCGGGAAAGAGCCTCAAACCGCACCTGCTGGGCTCGGAGGTGATGGGTTCCGCGAGCGCCTACGGGGTCGGCGGCACACACCGCCACACGCCCGAGTTCGCGCAGAACCTCAGCGCGGTCGCCGGGGAACGGGTCACCGTCTCGTTCACCCCGGTGCTCGCGCCGATGCCTCGCGGGATCCTCACCACCGCGAGTGCCCCCTTGGCCGCCGAAACGGACACCGCGGCCGCCCGGGCCGTGTACGAGAAGGCTTACGACGCCGAACCTTTCGTGCAGGTGCTGCCCGAGGGCGTCTGGCCGGCCACGGCGGCCACGCTGGGGTCGAACAACGTGCAGATCCAGGTCGCGGTCGATGCCGACGCCGGAAGGCTGATCGTGATCACCTCGATCGACAACCTGACCAAGGGGACCGCGGGCGGCGCGATCCAGTCCATGAACCTCGCGCTCGGCCTGCCGGAAACCACCGGCCTTTCGACTGTAGGAGTAGCTCCGTGACCGTCACCGGACCGAAGGGATTCCGGGCCGCGGGCGTGGCCGCCGGGATCAAGGAATCCGGCGCCCTCGACCTCGCGCTCGTCGTCAACGACGGGCCGCAGCACACGGCCGCGGGGGTGTTCACCCGCAACGCGGTGAAGGCCGCGCCGGTGCTGTGGTCGCAGGAGGTGCTGCGGCACCAGCGGCTGCGCGCCGTGGTGCTCAACTCCGGCGGGGCGAACGCGGCGACCGGGCCGGGGGGATTCCAGGACACGCACGCCACCGCGGAGAAGGTCGCCGAAGTGCTGGGGACCGGGGCGATCGACGTGGCGGTGTGCTCCACGGGCCTGATCGGCGAGCGCCTGCCGATGGATGCCGTGCTCTCCGGCGTGGTCACCGCGGTCGGGGCACTGGATCGCACGCGCGAGGCGGGCCTTGCCGCGGCCACCGCGGTGATGACCACCGACAGCGTGCCCAAGCAGAGCTGGAAGAGTCACAGCGACGGCTGGAGCATCGGCGGTTTCGCCAAGGGAGCCGGGATGCTCGCGCCGAACCTCGCCACGATGCTCGTAGTGCTCACCACCGACGCCGTGATCGCGCCGGAGGCGCTGGACGCGGCGCTCCGGGCGGCCGCCAGGGTCACCTTCGACCGGCTGGACGTCGACGGGGGCACCTCGACCAACGACACGGTGCTGGTGTTGTCCTCGGGGGCGAGCGAGCTGTCCCCGCGCGTCGACGACTTCACCGAGCTGCTCACCGCGGTGTGCCTCGACCTCGTGTATCAGTTGCGGGCGGACTCCGAGGGGGCGACCAAGGACGTCGACGTGATCGTGCGTGGCGCGGCCAGCGAGCAGGACGCGATCAACGTGGGCCGCACCGTGGCGGAGGACAACCTGGTGAAGACCGCGCTGTTCGGTTCGGACCCGAACTGGGGCCGGATCGCGATGGCGGTCGGCCGGTCCCAGGCCGAGGTGGATCCGAACACGCTGGCCATCGCGATCAACGGCGTCACCCTGTTCGCGAGTGGGACCACCGCGGCCGACCGCACCAAGGTCGACCTCGGTGCGCGTGCGATCGAGATCGCGATCGACCTGGGCATCGGGTCGAGCACGGCCACGATCTACACCACCGACCTCTCCCACGGTTACGTCGAAGAGAACAGCGCCTACTCGTCATGACCACGTCCGAAAACCTGGTCGCGGCGGACGACCGGCTGGCCACCGCCGCCGAGAAGGCCGGTGTGCTGATCGAGGCGCTGCCCTGGCTGCAGCGGTTCCACGGGGCGACCGTGGTGGTCAAGTACGGCGGCAACGCGATGATCGACGACGAGCTCAAGCAGGCCTTCGCCCAGGACATGGTGTTCCTGCGGATGGTCGGTCTGCGTCCGGTCGTGGTGCACGGCGGCGGGCCGCAAATCACCGCGATGCTCGAGCGCGTGGGCCTCGTCGGGGAGTTCAAGGGCGGCCTGCGGGTCACCACGCCGGAGACGATGGACATCGTGCGGATGGTGCTGGTGGGCCAGGTCAGCCGTGAGCTGGTCGGCCTGATCAACAGCCACGGCCCGTACGCTGTGGGCATCTCCGGCGAGGACGCACAGCTGTTCATCGCCGAGCGCAAGCAGGCCACGGTGGACGGTAGGCCGGTCGACGTCGGGCTCGTCGGCGAGGTCGCCTCGGTCAACCCGGACGCGGTGCTGGACATCGTCAACGCCGGCCGCATCCCGGTCGTGTCCACGGTGGCCCCCGATGCCGACGGCGTGGTGCACAACGTCAACGCCGACACGGCGGCGGGAGCGCTGGCCGCGGCGCTGGGCGCCGAGAAACTGGTCGTGCTCACCGACGTCGAGGGCCTGTACGCGAACTGGCCCGACCGGTCCTCCCTGGTCGACCGGCTACGCGTCGACCGGCTCGAACAGCTGCTGCCCACGCTGGCCAGCGGCATGATCCCGAAGATGGAGGCCTGCGTGCGCGCGGTGCGCGGCGGAGTCCGCAGCGCCCACGTGATCGACGGCCGCATCGCGCATTCGGTACTGCTCGAAGTCTTCACGTCCCGCGGCATCGGCACCATGGTGCTGCCCGAAGAGGAGTCCTGATGAACCAGATGACCTCCAACGCCGACGCGCAGGAGCACTGGCGGTCCGCCCTGATGGGCAACTACGGCACTCCGCAGCTGGCGCTGGTCCGCGGTGAGGGCGCCAAGGTGTGGGACGCCGACGGCAACGAGTACCTCGACCTGCTCGGCGGCATCGCGGTGAACGCGCTCGGTCACGCGCATCCGGAAGTGGTGCGCGCGGTGACCGAGCAGATCAGCCGCATCGGCCACACCTCGAACCTCTACCTCAACCCGGTCGCGGTGGAGCTCGCGGAGACGTTGCTGGACGTCGCGGGCCTGCACGGCAACGGCAAGGTGCTGTTCGTCAACTCGGGCGCGGAGGCGAACGAGGCGGCCATCAAGATCAGCAGGCTGACCGGCCGGACCAAGATCGTCGCCTGTGAGGGGGCCTTCCACGGCCGCACCATGGGTTCGCTCGCGCTGACCGGCCAGCCGTCCAAAAAGGAGGCCTTCGAGCCGTTGATGCCGGGCGTGGTGCACGTCCCGTTCGGCGACGTGGACGCGCTGCGCAGGGTTGTCGACACCGAAACCGCCGCGCTGGTGCTCGAGCCGATCCTCGGCGAGGCGGGGGTGATCCCCGCTCCCGACGGTTACCTCCAGGCGGCCAGGGAGATCACCAAGGAGGTCGGTGCCCTGCTGATCCTGGACGAGGTGCAGACGGGCATCGGCCGCACCGGGTCCTGGTTCGCCTTCCAGCGGGCCGGGATCGTGCCGGACGTGATCACGCTCGCGAAGGGCCTCGGCGGCGGGCTCCCGCTGGGCGCCGTCATCGGGGTCGGCGCGGTGGGCGACCTGCTCAAGCCCGGCCAGCACGGCACCACCTTCGGCGGCAACCCGGTGTGCTGTGCGGCGGGACTGGCGGTGCTGCGTACGATCGCCCGCGACAACCTCGTCGACCACGTTGCCGCACTGGGCAAGGATCTCGCCCACGGGATCGAGGAGCTCGCGCATCCGCTGGTCGGCGGTGTTCGCGGGGCGGGCCTGCTGCTGGGCATCGCCTTGCGGCAGCCGGTCGCCCCGGCCGTCGCGAAGGCCGCGCAGGAGGCCGGTTACCTGGTCAACCCGGTGGCCGCCGACGCCATCCGGCTGGCGCCACCCCTGATCCTGAGCCATGAGCAGGCCGAGGGATTCCTCGCCGCGCTCCCGGGCGCACTCGACAGTGCGGCCGGCACCACCGGTAAGGAATGACATGCCACGCCACTTTCTCCGCGACGACGACCTGACGCCCGAGGAGCAGCTCGCCGTCCTCGACCTCGCCGACGAGCTCAAGCGGGACCCGCTCGGCAACCGGGCACTGGGCGGACCGAAGTCCGTCGCCGTGCTGTTCGAGAAGAACTCGACCCGGACGCGGCTGTCGTTCGAGGTGGGCATCGCCCAGCTCGGCGGCAACCCGATCATCGTGGACGGCCGCTCGATGCAGCTGGGCCGCGAGGAGACCATCGAGGACACCGCGCGGGTGCTGTCCCGGTATGTGGACGCGGTGGTCTGGCGCACCTTCGCCCAGCAGCGCATCATCGCGATGGCCTCGGCGGCGACGGTTCCGGTGGTCAACGCGCTCACCGACGAGTTCCACCCCTGCCAGGTGCTGGCGGACCTCCAGACGATCCGGGAGCGCAAGGGCAGGCTGGCCGGGCTCACCCTGACCTATCTCGGTGACGGCGGCAACAACATGGCGCACTCGCTGCTGCTCGGCGGCACCACCGCGGGCCTGCACGTGCGGGTCGTGGCGCCCGAAGGCTTCCAGCCGCTGCCCGACGTGGTGGAGGCGGCGGGCAAGCGAGCGGCCGAAACCGGCGGCAGCGTGACCGTCCTGCAGGATCCGAACGCGGCGGTGGAGGGCGCGGACGTGCTCGTCACCGACACCTGGACCTCCATGGGCCAGGAGAACGACGGCCTGGACCGCGTGACGCCGTTCAAGAAGCTTCAGATCAACACCGAGCTGCTGGCGGAGGCCGCCGCGGAGGCGATGGTGCTGCACTGCCTGCCGGCACACCGGGGCTGGGAGATCACCGACGAGGTGCTCGACGGCCCGGCGAGCGCGGTCTGGGACGAGGCGGAGAACCGGCTGCACGCGCAGAAGGCGCTGCTGGTGTGGCTGCTTTCGCGGGAGGGTGCGTAACCGCATGGCTTCGCCGATGAGCCGGGCCGCACGCCAGGCCAGGATCACCGAGCTCGTGTCCACGATGGCCATCCGCAGCCAGACCGAGCTCGCGAAGATCCTGGCGGCCGAGGGGATCGAGGTCACGCAGGCCACGCTGTCGCGCGACCTCGACGAACTGGGCGCGGTGAAGCTGCGGGGCGCGGACTCCGGGGCACCGGTGTACGTCATTCCCGAGGACGGCAGCCCGGTCCGGGGGGTGCAGGGCGGCACGTCCCGGCTCTCGCGCCTGCTGGCCGAGCTGATGGTGTCGGTGGACGCCTCGGGCAACCTCACCGTGCTGCGCACGCCGCCCGGCGCGGCGCAGTTCCTGGCCAGTGCCATCGACCGGGCGGCGCTGGAGGAGGTGGTCGGGTCGATCGCGGGCGACGACACGGTGGCGGTGATCGCCAGGGAACCGCTGTCCGGCCGGGATCTGGCCGACCGGTTCACCGCACTGGCCCGACGCTCGTCTACTTTGGACGTAAGTGGCAATGGCAGGGAGAACGGGAATGGCTGAACGGGTCGTGCTCGCCTATTCCGGTGGCCTGGACACCTCGGTCGCCATCGGCTGGATCGGCGAGGAGACGGGGGCCGAGGTGGTGGCCGTGGCCGTCGACCTCGGGCAGGGCGGCGAGGACATGGAGACGATCCGCCGCCGGGCGCTCGCCTGCGGTGCGGTGGAGGCGGTCGTGGCCGACGCGCGGGACGAGTTCGCCGACGGCTACTGCCTGCCCGCGCTCCAGGCCAATGCGCTGTACATGGACCGCTATCCGCTGGTGTCCGCGCTGTCGCGCCCGGTGATCGTCCGGCATCTGGCGAAGGCGGCGAAGGAGTTCGGCGCCACGACGGTCGCGCACGGCTGCACGGGCAAGGGCAACGACCAGGTTCGGTTCGAGGTCGGCCTGGGTGCGCTCGTCCCCGATCTGAAGGTGGTCGCGCCCGCCCGGGACTTCGCCTGGACGCGGGAGAAGGCCATCGCCTACGCGGAAGCGCGTGACCTGCCGATCGACGTGACCAAGAGGTCCCCGTTCTCCATCGACCAGAACGTGTGGGGCCGCGCCGTGGAGACCGGATTCCTCGAGGACCTGTGGAACGCGCCCACCGAGGACGTCTACGCCTACACCGAGGACCCCGCGAACCACTTCGGTTCCCCGGACGAGCTGGTGATCACCTTCGACCGCGGGGTCCCGGTCGCGATCGACGGCGAGACGGTCACCATGCTGGAGGCGATCCAGCAGCTGAACCGCCGTGCCGGGGCGCACGGCGTCGGCAGGCTGGACATGGTCGAGGACAGGCTGGTCGGCATCAAGAGCCGCGAGGTCTACGAGGCCCCCGGCGCGATCGCCCTGATCACCGCACACCAGGAACTGGAGAACGTCACCATCGAGCGTGACCTGGCCCGGTTCAAGCGCCAGGTCGAGCAGCGCTGGGGCGAACTGGTGTACGACGGCCTGTGGTTTTCCCCGCTCAAGGAGGCTTTGGACGCGTTCCTCGCGCGAAGCCAGGAGCGGGTTTCCGGCGAGATCCGGTTGCGCCTGCACGGGGGCGCCGCCGTGGTCACCGGCCGGCGCAGCGACGAGTCGCTGTACGACTTCAATCTGGCGACTTACGACGAGGGCGACACCTTCGACCAGTCCCTGGCCAAGGGATTCGTCCAGCTGTGGGGCCTGCCGAGCAAGATCGCCGCCAAACGCGACCAGAAAGGCTGAAAAGAGCGTGGGAGACACAGGGCAGCCGGTGCAGCTGTGGGGCGGCAGGTTCGCCAGCGGACCGGCCGAGGCGATGGCGAGGCTGAGCGCGTCGACGCATTTCGACTGGCGTCTGGCGCCCTACGACATCGCAGGGTCCCGCGCGCACGCCCGCGTGCTGCGGAACGCGGGCCTGCTCACCGAGGACGAACTGAACGGGATGCTGGCCGCGCTCGACCGGCTCGCCGAGGACGTCGCGTCCGGTGCGTTCACCCCGGCCCCCGGGGACGAGGACGTCCACACCGCCCTCGAACGCGGGTTGCTGGAACGGGCC
This sequence comes from Amycolatopsis cynarae, assembly GCF_026802195.1. NCBI lineage: Bacteria > Bacillati > Actinomycetota > Actinomycetes > Pseudonocardiales > Pseudonocardiaceae > Amycolatopsis > Amycolatopsis cynarae. Next base: position 2,052,459 of record NZ_CP113836.1, read on the forward strand.
GGTGCCGAACTCGGCGGCAAGCTGCGCGCGGGCCGTTCCCGGAACGACCAGGTGGCCACCCTGTTCCGGATGTGGCTGCGCGACGCGGCCCGCCGGGTCGCCTCCGGCACGCTCGACGTGGTCGATGCCCTGATGGCGCAGGCCCGGCGGCATCCGGATGCCGTCCTGCCGGGACGCACCCATCTGCAGCACGCCCAGCCGGTGCTGCTGGCGCACCATCTGCTCGCGCACGCGCACGCGTTGCTGCGGGACGTGGATCGCCTGCGGGACTGGGACGGCCGCGCGGCGGAATCGCCGTACGGCTCGGGAGCGCTGGCCGGGTCCTCCCTCGGCCTCGACCCGGAGGCGGTGGCGAAGGAACTGGGGTTCGACACCAGCGTGGAGAACTCCATCGACGGCACCGCGTCCCGGGATTTCGCCGCCGAATTCGCCTTCGTGCTGGCGATGCTCGGCGTGAACCTTTCGCGCATCGCCGAAGAGGTCATCATCTGGAACACGGCCGAATTCGGCTACGTCACGCTCGACGACGCGTGGGCTACCGGTAGTTCGATCATGCCGCAGAAGAAGAACCCGGACGTCGCCGAGCTGACGCGCGGCAAGTCCGGCAGGCTTATCGGCAACCTCACCGGACTGCTCGCCACCCTCAAGGCGATGCCGCTGGCCTACAACCGGGACCTGCAGGAGGACAAGGAGCCGGTGTTCGACTCGGTGGAGCAGCTGGAACTGCTGTTCCCCGCGATCGCCGGGATGCTGGGCACGCTCACGTTCCACACCGACCGGCTGGCGGAGCTGGCCCCGGCCGGTTTCACGCTCGCCACCGACATCGCGGAGTGGCTCGTCCGGCAGGGGGTGCCCTTCCGGGTCGCCCACGAGGCGGCGGGGGAGTGCGTCCGGGTCGCGGAGTCGCGGAATGCGGGCCTGGAGGACCTCACCGACGAGGAGCTGGAGAAGATCCACCCGGCGCTGACCCCGCGGGTGCGCGAGGTGCTCACCGTGGCGGGCTCGGTCGCCTCGCGTGCCACCCGGGGCGGCACCGCTCCCGCACGCGTTGCCGAGCAGCTCGACCGGCTCGACGGGCGGGTGGCCGTCTTCCGGAAGTGGATCTCCTGAAGGGCCCGGTGACCGCAGGGCGGCGTAGCGGGCTCGGGGGCCCGGTCGGGTACACATGGAGTCTGTGAGGCCCCGAATCGATCACCTGGTGTATGCGACACCGGATCTGGAAGAAACCGTCGCCCGGCTGACCGCCCGCGGGGTGCGGCTCGGACCTGGCGGCCCGCACGTCGGGCTCGGCACGAGGAACTTCCTGACGGCGTTCGACGACGGCACCTACCTGGAGGTGGTCGGTCCGGACGTGGACCAGCCGGAGCCGGAATCGCCCCGTCCGTTCGGCATCGCCCACCTGTCCGGCCCGTGCCTGGTCACCTGGGCGGCCCGGGTACCGGATCTGGCCAGGGCCCAGCGGGACGCGGCGGCCGCCGGATACGTGTTGTGGGGGCCGCAGCCGATGTCGCGGCGACGGCCGGACGGTGTGCTGCTTTCCTGGGAACTGGCCTTCCCGCCCGACGGGGACGGGGTGGTGCCGTTTCTCATCGACTGGCGCGACTCGCCCCATCCGGCGGCGAGTGCGGTCCGGGGCGGGCGCCTCGCCGCGTTCCGTGCCGTCCACCCCGAGCCCGCGCTCGTCGTCGGCAAGCTGGACGCGTTGGGGCTCGCCCTACGCGTGGACCCGGGGGAGCGACCGGGCCTGACGGCCGAGCTGGCCCTGCCCACCGGTGAGGTCGTGGTGCTGCGGTGAGGCTGTTCGAACGGGAGGAACTGGCCGTCGATCCGGTCGAGCTGGCGCGGCTCCTGCTCGGTGCCGTGATCGAGACCACCTCGCCCGAGGGCGTCGTCGCCGCACGCCTGGTGGAGGTGGAGGCCTACCGGGGGCAGGACGATCCGGCTTCGCACTGCTACCGCGGTCGCACGCCCCGCAACGAGGTGATGTGGGGCCCGGCCGGTCACCTGTACGTCTACTTCGTCTACGGCATGCACTTCTGCGCCAACGTGGTCGGCAGGGCGGACGGCGAAGCCGGCGCCGTGCTGCTGCGCGGGGCCGAAGTGCTGTCGGGCACCGGGCTGGCCCGCGGCCGCAGGAAGGCCTCGCGGCGCGACGAAGACCTGGCCTGCGGGCCCGCAAGGCTGACCACCGCACTGGGCATCGGCCCCCAGCACAACGGGGCCGATCTGCTCGACCCGGCCTCGCCGGTGCGCCTGCTCACCGGCGACGAGGTGGCGCCCGGCCGGATCCTCAGCGGGCCGCGGGTCGGTGTCGCCGCCGCGATGGACACCCCGTGGCGGTTCTGGGTCGACGGCTCGGGCTCGGTGTCCGCGTACCGTCGGGGTGGACGCCGGGTGCCGCCGACCCGGCCATTGACCGATTGACCTGGTACGGGAGTATTCGAGGCGTGAGCGAACACATTCTCGACGAACTGTCCTGGCGCGGGCTCATCGCGCAGTCCACCGACCTCGACGCGCTGCGGAAGGACCTGGACGCCGGTCCGCTCACCCTCTATGGCGGCTTCGACCCGACCGCGGACAGCCTGCACGCCGGGAACCTGGTCCAGTTGCTGACGCTGGCCCGGTTCCAGCGCGCCGGTCACCGGCCGATCGTGCTCGCCGGCGGGGCCACCGGGCAGATCGGCGACCCCCGGGACGTGGGGGAGCGGACCCTGGTGAGCCGGGAGGTCACCGCGCAGCGGCTGGAGCGGATCCGCGGCCAGCTGACGAAGTTCGTCACCTTCGACGACTCACCCACCGGGGCGGTCATCGAGAACAACCTCAACTGGTTCGGCGAGGTCACCGCCCTGGACTTCCTGCGGGACGTGGGCAAACACTTCTCGATCAACGTGATGCTGTCCAGGGAGACGGTGCGACGCCGGCTGGCCTCGGACGGGATGTCGTACACGGAGTTCAGCTACCTGCTCCTGCAGTCCTACGACTACCTGCGGCTGTTCCGGAAGTACGGCACGAAGCTGCAGATCGGCGGCTCCGACCAGTGGGGCAACATCGTGGGCGGGGTCGATTACATCCGCAAGGTCGACGGGGCGGGCGTGCACGCGCTCACCACCCCGCTGGTGACCGACGCGGAGGGCCGGAAGTTCGGCAAGTCCACCGGCGGCGGGAACCTGTGGCTCGATCCGGCCATGACCTCGCCGTACGCGTGGTTCCAGTACTTCGTGAACGTCGCCGACAGCGAGGTCGTCCCCTACCTGCGCATGTTCACCTTCCTCAGCCGGGAGGAGATCGAGGAGTTGGAGCGGCTCACCACCGAGAAGCCCCAGCTGCGGGCCGCGCAGCGGAGACTGGCCGAGGAGCTCACCACGCTCGTGCACGGCGCCGACCAGACGAAGCAGGTGATCGCCGCGAGCCAGGCGCTGTTCGGACGGGGCGAGCTGGGCGAGCTCGACGAGCGCACGCTCGAGGCGGTCATGAGCGAGGTGCCCACCGGTGAGGTCCGTCTGCCCGACGAGCCCACGATCGTCGATCTGCTGCTCGCTCCCGGTCTGGTCGACAGCAAGGGGGCCGCGCGACGCACCGTGAAGGAGGGCGGCGCGTACGTGAACAACGTGAAGATCAGCGACGAGAACTGGCGGCCGGAGCCGGGCGACGCCCTGCACGGCAAGTGGCTCGTCGTGCGCCGGGGCAAACGGCACGCCAGCGGCGTGCGAATGCTGCCCTGACCTGCGATTTCACCGTTTAGAGACCCCCCTGTTCGGGCCGGCTTTCCTGGCGTGTAATCTTCTCTTCGTCGCCAGGGAGACCGGGCCGGCGGGGCGAGGAGCCCCAAGGCGCGGGGTACCAGGCAGAGGGCCACGAACCAAGCTCCCAGCAAGTGTGGTAGAGTGGGTGGTCCTGACGGACGAAGTCCACACCCCCCGATGAATCTCCGGATTGCCGGTAGGGTATGGTTCGTTCGCAGAAGCAAGAAGAGCTTAGAAGCAACTGCGGTTGCGTGTTGTTTGAGAACTCAACAGTGTGCTAATGAACTAAGCCAGTAGAGCTTTGTATATTTGAACCCTTTGGGTTCCTTTGAGATTGACTGTTTGAGTCGATCGGATTTTCTGACATTGTTGGAGAGTTTGATCCTGGCTCAGGACGAACGCTGGCGGCGTGCTTAACACATGCAAGTCGAACGCTGAAGCCACTTCGGTGGTGGATGAGTGGCGAACGGGTGAGTAACACGTGGGTAATCTGTCCTGCACTCTGGGATAAGCCCTGGAAACGGGGTCTAATACCGGATACGACTTCGCACCGCATGGTGTGGGGTGGAAAGTTCCGGCGGTGCAGGGTGAGCCCGCGGCCTATCAGCTTGTTGGTGGGGTGATGGCCTACCAAGGCGACGACGGGTAGCCGGCCTGAGAGGGTGACCGGCCACACTGGGACTGAGACACGGCCCAGACTCCTACGGGAGGCAGCAGTGGGGAATATTGCACAATGGGCGAAAGCCTGATGCAGCGACGCCGCGTGAGGGATGACGGCCTTCGGGTTGTAAACCTCTTTCGCCAGGGACGAAGCGCAAGTGACGGTACCTGGAGAAGAAGCACCGGCTAACTACGTGCCAGCAGCCGCGGTAATACGTAGGGTGCGAGCGTTGTCCGGAATTATTGGGCGTAAAGAGCTCGTAGGCGGTTTGTTGCGTCGGCCGTGAAAACTGGAGGCTTAACCTTCAGCTTGCGGTCGATACGGGCAGACTTGAGTTCGGTAGGGGAGACTGGAATTCCTGGTGTAGCGGTGAAATGCGCAGATATCAGGAGGAACACCGGTGGCGAAGGCGGGTCTCTGGGCCGATACTGACGCTGAGGAGCGAAAGCGTGGGGAGCGAACAGGATTAGATACCCTGGTAGTCCACGCTGTAAACGTTGGGCGCTAGGTGTGGGCGACATCCACGTTGTCCGTGCCGTAGCTAACGCATTAAGCGCCCCGCCTGGGGAGTACGGCCGCAAGGCTAAAACTCAAAGGAATTGACGGGGGCCCGCACAAGCGGCGGAGCATGTGGATTAATTCGATGCAACGCGAAGAACCTTACCTGGGCTTGACATGCATCAGACAGCCGTAGAGATACGGTTTCCCTTGTGGTTGGTGTACAGGTGGTGCATGGCTGTCGTCAGCTCGTGTCGTGAGATGTTGGGTTAAGTCCCGCAACGAGCGCAACCCTTGTCCTGTGTTGCCAGCGCGTAATGGCGGGGACTCGCGGGAGACTGCCGGGGTCAACTCGGAGGAAGGTGGGGATGACGTCAAGTCATCATGCCCCTTATGTCCAGGGCTTCACACATGCTACAATGGCTGGTACAGAGGGCTGCGATACCGCGAGGTGGAGCGAATCCCTTAAAGCCAGTCTCAGTTCGGATCGCAGTCTGCAACTCGACTGCGTGAAGTCGGAGTCGCTAGTAATCGCAGATCAGCAACGCTGCGGTGAATACGTTCCCGGGCCTTGTACACACCGCCCGTCACGTCATGAAAGTCGGTAACACCCGAAGCCCACGGCCCAACCCGTAAGGGAGGGAGTGGTCGAAGGTGGGACTGGCGATTGGGACGAAGTCGTAACAAGGTAGCCGTACCGGAAGGTGCGGCTGGATCACCTCCTTTCTAAGGAGCACAACACATCCATCCGATCCGCTTTTGGTGGTGAGTGGTGGAGTGGCCAGGCCTAGTGTCCGAATGTGGCACTGTCTGGGCGCTCAAGGAATTGTGGAACTACTGGTTTATGCCGGCGGCAGGGTTTGCTGTCCCGCGTGAGTACTGTTTCTGCCTGTTGGTGGGGGCGTGGAAAGTGTGTGGATGGGGTTCTGTTGTTTGGTGTTTGTTGGTGCACTGTTGGGTCCTGAGGCAACACGCCTGGGCCGGTTTTGCCGGTGGGTGGTTGTTTCTGGTGTGGTGTTTGAGAACTGTAGAGTGGATGCGAGCATCTTTGTGGTCAAGTTGTTATGGGCACATGGTGGATGTCTTGGCATCAGGAGCCGATGAAGGACGTGGGAGGCTGCGATAAGCCTCGGGGAGCTGCCAACCGAGCTGTGATCCGAGGGTGTCCGAATGGGGAAACCCAGCACCTGTTATGAGGTGTTACCTGCTGGTGAATATATAGCCGGTATGGAGGGAACGCGGGGAAGTGAAACATCTCAGTACCCGTAGGAAGAGAAAACAAGTGTGATTCCGTGAGTAGTGGCGAGCGAAAGCGGAGGAGGCTAAACCGTATGCATGTGATACCTGTCAGGGGTTGTGTGTGCGGGGTTGTGGGACCTGTCTTCCCAGATCTGACAGTCTGGGCGTGATGCTGCGCGGCTAGTGGAACAGCCTGGGATGGTTGACCGGAGTGGGTGAGAGTCCCGTACGCGAAAGTCGTGTTGGTGTTGTGTGATGGTGTTCCCGAGTAGCAGCGAGCTCGTGGAATTTGCTGTGAATCTGCCGGGACCACCCGGTAAGCCTAAATACTTCCTGGTGACCGATAGCGGACTAGTACCGTGAGGGAAAGATGAAAAGTACCCCGGGAGGGGAGTGAAAGAGTACCTGAAACCGTGTGCCTACAAGCCGTCAGAGCCTTTGGGTGATGGCGTGCCTTTTGAAGAATGAGCCTGCGAGTTAGTGCTGCGTGGCGAGGTTAACCCGTGTGGGGTAGCCGTAGCGAAAGCGAGTCTGAATAGGGCGTTTGAGTCGCGTGGTCTAGACCCGAAGCGGAGTGATCTACCCATGGCCAGGGTGAAGCGCCGGTAAGACGGTGTGGAGGCCCGAACCCACCAGGGTTGAAAACCTGGGGGATGAGTTGTGGGTAGGGGTGAAAGGCCAATCAAACTCCGTGATAGCTGGTTCTCCCCGAAATGCATTTAGGTGCAGCGTCGTGTGTTTCTCTCTGGGGGTAGAGCTACTGGATGGCCTAGGGGCCTTACCGGGTTACCGAAGTCAACCAAACTCCGAATACCAGAGAGTGAGAGCGCGGCAGTGAGACGGCGGGGGATAAGCTTCGTCGTCGAGAGGGAAACAGCCCAGAACACCGGCTAAGGCCCCGAAGTGTGTGCTCAGTGGGAAAGGATGTGGGATTGCCCAGACAACCAGGAGGTTGGCTTAGAAGCAGCCACCCTTGAAAGAGTGCGTAATAGCTCACTGGTCAAGTGGTCCTGCGCCGACAATGTAGCGGGGCTTAAGCACACCGCCGAAGCCGTGTCATTGACACAATAGATCCGCGCAGCTCTTTGTGGGTTGTGTGTAGTCGTGTTGATGGGTAGGGGAGCGTCCTGCATCCAGTGAAGCCGTGACGTAAGTTAGCGGTGGAGGGTGTGGGAGTGAGAATGCAGGCATGAGTAGCGAATGCAGAGTGAGAACCTCTGCCGCCGGATGACCAAGGGTTCCTGGGTCAAGTTAATCTGCCCAGGGTGAGTCGGGACCTAAGGCGAGGCCGACAGGCGTAGTCGATGGACAACGGGTTGATATTCCCGTACCCGCGTGTGTTCGCCCATAGCGAGGCGCCGGATACTAACCACCCGAGCTGGCTGCTGATCTTCGGATTGGTGGTTGGTGAGCGTGGGGCCTGATGGTGTAGTAGTTAAGCGATGGGGTGACGCAGGAAGGTAGCTCCGCCAGTGAGTGGTTGTACTGGTGTAAGCGTGTAGGCCGGAACGTAGGTAAATCCGTGTTCCATATGGGCTGAGACGTGATGCGTAGCCGTTGAGGTGAAGTAGAGTGATCCTATGCTGCCGAGAAAAGCCTCTAGCGAGAACATGTGTGGCCCGTACCCCAAACCGACACAGGTGGTCAGGTAGAGAATACTAAGGCGATCGGGTGAACTGTGGTTAAGGAACTCGGCAAAATGCCCCCGTAACTTCGGGAGAAGGGGGGCCAAAGCACTTGAAGCCCTTCGCGGGCTAGGGTGAGTTGGCCGCAGAGACCAGCGGAAAGCGACTGTTTACTAAAAACACAGGTCCATGCGAAGTCGTAAGACGATGTATATGGACTGACGCCTGCCCGGTGCTGGAACGTTAAGAGGACCGGTTAGCCTTTCGGGGCGAAGCTGAGAATTTAAGCGCCAGTAAACGGCGGTGGTAACTATAACCATCCTAAGGTAGCGAAATTCCTTGTCGGGTAAGTTCCGACCTGCACGAATGGCGTAACGACTTTCCGGCTGTCTCAACCACAGGCCCGGCGAAATTGCATTACGAGTAAAGATGCTCGTTACGCGCGGCAGGACGGAAAGACCCCGGGACCTTTACTATAGCTTGGTATTGGTTTTCGGTTCGGTTTGTGTAGGATAGGTGGGAGACTGTGAAGCGGGGACGCTAGTTCTCGTGGAGTCGTTGTTGAAATACCACTCTGATCGGATTGGGAATCTGAACCTCGGACCGTGATCCGGTTCAGGGACAGTGCCTGGTGGGTAGTTTAACTGGGGCGGTTGCCTCCTAAAGAGTAACGGAGGCGCCCAAAGGTTCCCTCAGCCTGGTTGGCAATCAGGTGTTGAGTGTAAGTGCACAAGGGAGCTTGACTGTGAGACTGACAGGTCGAGCAGGGACGAAAGTCGGGACTAGTGATCCGGCACCTCCTGGTGGAAGGGGTGTCGCTCAACGGATAAAAGGTACCCCGGGGATAACAGGCTGATCTTGCCCAAGAGTCCATATCGACGGCATGGTTTGGCACCTCGATGTCGGCTCGTCGCATCCTGGGGCCGGAGTAGGTCCCAAGGGTTGGGCTGTTCGCCCATTAAAGCGGCACGCGAGCTGGGTTTAGAACGTCGTGAGACAGTTCGGTCCCTATCCGCCGCGCGCGTAGGAGACTTGAGGAAGGCTGTCCCTAGTACGAGAGGACCGGGACGGACGAACCTCTGGTATGCCAGTTGTCACGCCAGTGGCATGGCTGGTTGGCTACGTTCGGAAGGGATAACCGCTGAAGGCATCTAAGCGGGAAGCCTGTTCCAAGATGAGGTCTCCCACCCCTTTGTGGGTTAAGGCCCCCTAGAGACGATGGGGTTGATAGGCCAGAAATGGACGCACAGTAATGTGTTTTCGAGTTGACTGGTACTAATAGGCCGAGGACTTGTCTACAAAGGTGCTACGCATCCACTCTATGGTTCTGAAACACCACGCGACCCTGTTTATTGGATAGTGGTTGTGTGTGATCATAATGTTTCGGTGGTCATGGCGGTGGGGAAACGCCCGGTTCCATTCCGAACCCGGAAGCTAAGCCCACCAGCGCCGATGGTACTGCACTCGAAGGGGTGTGGGAGAGTAGGACACCGCCGAACACCTTTTCCAAAGGGCCCGCTAGGATAGCCGGTTGGCTGCCCTAGCGGGCCCTTTGCGCATGTGCAGCTTGAGATGTTTCGAAGTTCGGTAGGAGGAACAGTGGCGGAGTTCGGACGGCGCGACTTTGAGGGCGACGCCGCGTCCGATCGCCCGCGACGCCGTGACTCGGGTCCCGACCAGCGCCGCACCGGCGCACCGCGTGGTGACAGGCGGGGGTTCGGCAGCGGTAAATCGGGGCAGTACGACCGCGGCAACGGTGGCCGCCCGCGTCAGCAAGATCGAGACGGCGGATACGACCGCCCCGATCGCCGGCGCGGCGAAGGCAGCGACAGCGGTGACCGTGGGTTCGCTTCACGCGGAGACCACCGCTCGGCCGAGGGCCGACGGGGAGGAGACCGCGGGGACCGACCCTCGTGGAGCAAGGACCGTGACCGATCCGGCGGCGATCGCCGGGACCGGCCCGCCTGGAACAACGATCGCGGGAATCCGCGGAGTGGCCGTGACGATGACCGGCGCTCGGGTGGCTTCCGCGACGACAGCAAGCGCTTTGGTGGTCCGCGTAGCGATGACCGGCGCTCGGGTGGCTCCCGCGACGACAGCAAGCGCTTTGGTGGTCCGCGTAGCGATGACCGGCGCTCGGGTGGCTCCCGCGACGACAGCAAGCGTTTCGGTGGCCCGCGCGATGAAGACCGGCGGTCCGGGGGCTTCCGGGATGACCGGAGGTCGGCCGGTCCCCGGGACACCGACCGTCGCGGCTTCCGCGATGACGGCCCCCGCTCCGGCGGGTTCCGGCAGGACGAGCGTCGTGGTGGATTCCGGGACGGCACCAAGCGCTTCGACGGCGGCCAGGGCCAGGAACGTCGCCCTGCCCGCGAGAGCGAGCGACAGGGCGGCTTCCGGGAGCGCCGTGACGAGAACCAGCGGTCCGCCGCGGCCCGTCACAACGACCGGCGCGGCCCGCGTGAGGACAACCGCCGTGCCCCCGAGCGCCGTCCGGCGCCTCGACGGGGCCTGGAGGACTCGCCCGCGGAGCAGACGGCCGAGGACGTGGCACTGGCCCGGGAACTGCTGGAGGCACCGGAGCTGCCCGAGGACATCGACTTCGCCGACCTCGACGAGGAAGCGCGGCGGGACCTGCGCACGCTGCCCCGGGGACTGGCCGAGACCGTCGGCAAGCACCTGGTGGCGGCCGGTGGCCTGATCGACACCGACCCGGAAGCGGCACTCGTGCACGCCCGTTACGCCAAGACGAAGGCGTCCCGGGTGCCGATCGTGCGGGAGGCGCTCGGCCTCGTGTCCTATCACGCCGGTCACTGGGCCGAAGCACTGTCCGAGTTGAGGGCCGTGCGGCGGATGACCAGGACCGACCAGCACGTCGCCGTGATCGCCGACGCCGAGCGTGCTCTCGGCCGGCCGGAGCGGGCGCTGGACCTGGCCAAGGAGGTCGCGGGCCGCCCGCTGCCGCGCGAGGTGGAGGTCGAACTCCGGATCGTGGCCGCTGGTGCCCGCCGTGACCTCGGCCAGCTCGACGCCGCGGTGGTTTCCTTGCAGGGAGACGACCTCGACCCGGCCAAGCGGGATCCGTGGAGTGCACGGCTGTTCTACGCCTACGCGGACAACCTGGCGGTGGCAGGTCGCCGCGAGGAGGCCGTGCGCTGGTTCCTGGCCGCGGCCGAGGCCGACACGGACGAACAGACCGACGCGGGCGAGCGCGCCGAGGAGCTGGCGAACCCGAAGCCTGCGGACGAGCCCGTCGAAGGACAGGATGACAGTTCGGATGAGCAAGCCTGACGACCTGGTGTCGTCGCTGTACGACGCCATGCTGCTCGACCTGGACGGCACCGTCTACCACGGTGCCCGTCCCATCCCCGGCGTCGCGGAGACGGTCCGCAAGCTGCGCGAGCGCGGGAATCGGGTCCGGTTCGTCACCAACAACGCCTCCAAGGCGCCGGGTGAGGTGGCCGCGCATCTGCGCGAAATGGCCATCGACGCCGAGGCCGCGGAGGTCAGCACGAGCGCCCAGGCGGGCGCCAGGCTGCTGGCCGAGCGGCTGCCCGGCGGAACGCCGGTGCTCGTCGTCGGCGCACCCGCGCTGGTGGCGGAGGTCGAAGCGGCCGGGCTGCGCGCGGTGCGCGAGGCAGGCGATGGCGTGGCCGCCGTGGTGCAGGGCCACTGGACCGAGACCGGCTGGCGGCACCTGGCCGAGGCCTCCGTGGCGATCCGGGCGGGCGCGCTGTGGGTGGCCTGCAACGTGGACGCCACCCTGCCCACGGAGCGGGGACAGCTGCCCGGAAACGGGTCCATGGTGATGGCTCTGCGGACGGCGACGGGCGCCGAGCCCGAGGTGGCCGGAAAGCCCGCTGCCCCGCTGTTGCGTACCGCCGCGGCCTCCGCCGGGGCGGTACGCGCCCTGGTGGTCGGCGACCGCCTGGACACCGACATCGCGGGCGCCGTGGCCGCCGGGCTCGATTCCCTCGCGGTGCTCACCGGGGTGGCCACCCCGGCCGGGCTGCTCGCGGCGGGTCCCGCCGAGCGCCCGCGCTACCTCGCGGCCGACCTCACCGCCTTGATCGAACCGGCGAGCGCGCTGGCGGTGGGGCCGCGGGAAGGATGGCGGGTCACCGCGGACGGCGGACGGCTCGTCGCCGCCTCCACCGGCTCCACCGATGCGCTGGACCTGCTCCGCGCGCTGTGCGGTGTCGCGTGGGAGTCGGGACACGCCGAGGTGGGCGCGGCCGATGACCGGGCGGCCGTGGCGCTGGCGGAGCTGGGGCTCGCGTCCGGCGCCGAGGCGATCGGTTAGCGTGGAGCCGTGCAACAGCAAAGTCCGTTCAGTGGGGCACCCCGCCCGGTGCCCGGGCCGCCGCCGGCCGCGCCGCAGCAGGCCGATCCGCGAGCGGGAATCGACGAGGCGATGGCCGGGCTCGAAAACCTGGACCGCGTGTCGCTGGCCGGGCACGTGGACCGGTTCGAGGCGGTCCACACCGAGCTGACCTTCGCCCTGTCCAGCATCGACAAGGTTTGAGCGATGCCCCGTAGGGCCCGCCTCGACGCCGAACTCGTCCGCCGGGGCCTCGCCCGGTCCCGTGAACAGGCCAGTGCGCTGATCGCCGAGGGCAAGGTGACCGTGCGCGGCATGGTCGCGACCAAACCGGCCACCGGAGTGGAGACCGGCGAGGCGATCGTCGTGCGCGGCGCCGGCGAGGACCCCGGCTGGGCTTCTCGCGGCGCCCATAAGCTCTTGGGCGCCCTCGAGGAATTCGAACCGCGCGGGCTGTCCGTTGTCGGGAAGCGATGCCTGGACGCCGGGGCGTCCACCGGGGGCTTCACCGACGTCCTGCTGCGCCGTGGCGCGCGGACGGTGATCGCCGCGGATGTCGGCCGCGGACTGCTCGACTGGCGGCTGCAGACCGACGAGCGGGTCGTCGTGCTGGACCGGACCAACGTGCGCAACCTCACCCCCGAACAGCTCGGCGGCCCGGTCGAGCTCGTGGTCGGGGATCTGTCGTTCATCTCACTGCGCCTGGTGCTGCCCGCGCTGGCCGCCTGCACCGTGCCCGGGGCCGATCTGCTGCCGATGATCAAACCGCAGTTCGAGGTCGGCAAGGAACGGCTGGGCAGCGGCGGCGTGGTGCGGGACCCGGAGCTGCGGGTCCAGGCGGTGCTCGAGGTGCTCGCCGCGGCGGAGGCGCTGGGCCTGCACGCGCACGGAGTGGTGGCCAGCCCGCTGCCCGGTCCTTCGGGCAATGTCGAGTACTTCGCCTGGCTGCGCCGAGCGGGGTCCGATGTGGACAGTGTGGAGAACATGGTGCGGATCGCGGTCGGAAAGGGCCCTCAGTGAACCGAGATCGCGAGGTGCTGCTCGTCATGCACCCCGACCGGGAGACCACCCGCGAGGCGGCCCAGAAGGTCGCTGCTCGCTTCGCCGCCGCGGGCATCGGCCTGCGGGTCACCGACGAGGAGGTGCGTGAGCTCGTCGAGCAGGGCGCCGACGGTGCGCGCTGCGCACTGGTCGCACCGCACGACCATCCGGCCGCCGGTGCCGAACTGGTGCTCGTGCTCGGCGGTGACGGCACCCTGCTGCGTGCCGCGGAGATCGCGCGCCCGGCCGGGGTCCCGGTGCTCGGGGTGAACCTGGGCCGGGTGGGTTTTCTCACCGAGGCCGATTCCGACGCGCTCGAAGAGACCGTGCACCGCGTGGTCGACCGCGACTACACCGTGGAGGAGCGCATGACGATCGACGTCAGCGTCTCCGTCGACGGCGAACTGGTCGCCGAAACGTGGGCCCTCAACGAGGCCAGCGTGGAGAAGAGCTCCCGCGAGCGGATTCTCGACGCCCTGATCGAGGTCGACGGGCGTCCGGTGTCCGCCTTCGGCTGCGACGGTGTGCTGTGTGCGACCCCGACCGGCTCGACCGCGTACGCGTTTTCCGCGGGTGGTCCGATCATCTGGCCCGATGTCGAGGCGCTCCTGGTCGTGCCGAGCAACGCGCACGCGATGTTCTCCCGGCCGCTGGTGGTGTCCCGCAGTTCCGTGATCACGGTCGGGGTGGACCCGCACGGTTCGCCCGCGGTGCTCACCTGCGACGGGCTGCGGCATTTCGACCTGCCGGGCGGGGCCGCCGTGCGGGTGGTGTCGGGCCGGGTCCCGGTGCGGCTGGCCCGGCTGTCGCCCGGGCCGTTCACCGACCGCCTGGTGCACAAGTTCGCGCTGCCGGTGAAGAGCTGGCGGGAACGTCACCCACGCTGATCGCCGGATCCGCTGTCGTTCTGTCGGCGGATGCGGCTACGGTGGGGGCCGTGCTGGCCGAGATGCGCATCCAGGGCCTCGGAGTGATCGAGGACGCCCTGCTCGAACTGCACCCGGGATTCACCGTGGTCACCGGCGAGACCGGTGCGGGCAAGACGATGGTGGTCAGCGGGTTGCACCTGCTCTCCGGCGGACGCGCGGAGGCATCGAAGGTGCGGAACGGGTCCGGAAAGGCGGTGGTCGAGGGCCGGTTCGAGGGCGTGTTCGCCGGGCACGTCGCCCGGATCGTGGCGAACGCGGGCGGTGAGGCCGACGACGACGGCAGCCTGATCGCGCTGCGCTCGGTGACCGCGGACGGGCGGTCGCGAGCACACCTGGGCGGCCGTTCCGTGCCGGTGAACGTGCTGGCCGACCTGGCCGACCGGCTGCTGGCGGTGCACGGGCAGAACGACCAGCTGCGGTTGCTGCGCCCGGCCGAACAGCGTGCCGTGCTCGACCGGTTCGCCGGGGAGTCGGTGGCCGCTCCGCTGCACCAGTACCGGGAGATCCGCGAAGAGTGGCTGTCGGTGGTGGCGGAACTGGCGCAGCGGCAAAACCGCTCGCGGGAGCTGGCCCAGCAGGCGGACCTGCTGCGGCACGGGCTCGACGAGATCGCCGCGGTCGATCCGCAGGCCGGGGAGGACGGCGAGCTCGCCGAACAGGTCAAGCGGCTCGCGGCGGCCGACGAGCTGCGCACCTCGGCGGGCGCCGCGCAGGCCGCGGTGACCGGCTCGCTCGACGGGGATCCGGACCAGCCGGGGGCACTGGGGCTTCTCGGTGAGGCACGCCGAAGGCTGGCCACCGCCGAGGACCCGGTGCTGCGGGAGCTGGAGCCGCGGCTCGCCGAGGCGGCGGTACTGCTGGCGGACGTCGGTGCGGAGCTGAGCACGTATCTGGACGGCCTCGACGCCGATCCGGAACGGCTCGAGCAGGTGCTCGCCCGGCAGGCCGAGCTGAAGAAGCTGACCCGCAAGTACGCGGCGGACGTGGACGGGGTGCTCGCCTGGGCGGCGGACGCACGGGCGCGGCTGTCCACGATGGACACTTCGGAGGAGGCGCTGGCGGAGCTCGCCGCGCGGCGCGACGAGCTGGCGGCCCGGCTGGCGGAGCGGGCGACGGCGGTGTCGGCGGCGCGCACCCGGGCCGCGGCGGAACTCGCCGAGGCGGTCACCACGGAACTGGCCGGGCTCGCGATGGGGCAGGCGCAGATCGAGGTGACGGTCCAGCGGCGGCCCGCGGACGCCGCCGATCCGCAGGCGCTGACCGTGGACGGGGAACTCGTGCACGCCGGTTCCGAGGGGATCGACGAGGTGGAACTGCTGCTGCGCGCCCACGCCGCGGCGCCGGCGCTGCCGGTGCACAAGGCCGCCTCCGGCGGTGAGCTGTCCCGGGTCATGCTGGCCATCGAGGTGGTGCTCGCCCACGCCGACACCGTGCAGACCCTGGTCTTCGACGAGGTCGACGCCGGGGTGGGCGGCCGGGCCGCGGTGGAGATCGGGCGCAGGCTCGCCCGGCTCGCGCGCAGCCACCAGGTGCTGGTGGTCACCCACCTGCCGCAGGTCGCGGCGTTCGCCGACCGGCATCTGGTGGTGGACAAGGGCACCGCGGAGGGGGTGACGCGCAGCGACGTGCGCACGCTCGAACCTTCGGAGCGGGTGCGGGAACTGGCGCGGATGCTGGCCGGGATGGAGGGCACCGAGTCGGGCCGCGCCCATGCCGAAGAGCTGCTCGCGGTGGCGGAGGCGGACAAGCTCGCGGCGGAGAAGGAGAGCAAGGCCCGGTCGTCGAAGAGCGCGCGCAAGCGCGGTTCGTCGCGGTAGCGCTTTCAAGGCGACACCCCCTTCCGGGGGAGGGACCTGGGAAGATCACGCACAGAAACACCCATTGTTACGGCGTGTTGAAACCGGGGTTGCGTTCCCCGTTTGTCACCATCACTCGCATGAAGCTCACCGGACTGCTCACGCGCCACACCGAAACCCTGCCCGGGATCACCGGGGTGGCCCGGGTGGACCGGCGCACCCGCGAGCTTCTTCGCCGGGTAGGCCCCGGCGACATCGTCGTGCTCGACCAGATCGATCTCGACCGCGCCACGGCCGGCGCGCTGGTCGAGGCCGGGGTTGCGGCGGTGCTCAACGCTTCGCCCTCGATCTCCGGCCGTTTTCCCAACCTGGGGCCCGAAATCGTGGTGGGGGCGGGCATCCCGCTGGTCGACGGGGTCGGTGCCGAGGTGTTCCACCGGCTCAAGGACGGTGCCAAGGTCCGCCTGCACGAGGGCGTCCTCTACGCGGGCGAGCGGCGGATCGCCTCCGGCGCCGAGCAGACCCCGGAGAGCGTCGCCGATCAGATGATCGAGGCAAAGGCGGGGATGTCCACCCAGTTGGAAGCGTTTTCCGCGAACACCATCGAGTTCCTGCGCCGGGAGCGCACGCTGATCCTGGACGGGGTCGGCGTGCCCGAGGTCCGGGTGCCGCTGCGGGACCGGCACGTCCTGGTCGTCGCCCCGGGCAAGGGGCACGCCGCGGAACTGAAGACGCTGAAGAAGTACATCGCCGAGCATCGGCCGGTGCTGATCGGCGTGGATGCCGGGGCGGATACGCTGCGGGAGCTGGGCTACCAGCCGGACATCATCGTCGGCGATCCCAGCGGGATCGACGCCGAAACCCTGAAGGCGGGGGCCGAGGTCGTGGTGCCGGCCCAGCCCGACGGGCACGCACCGGGGCTGGCCCGCATCCAGGACCTCGGGATCGGTGCGGTGACCTTCCCCGCCTCCGGGAACCCGGAGGACCTCGCCCTGCTCATCGCCGACCGCCACGAGGCGGGGCTCGTGGTCACCGTCGGTTTCCAGGCGACCCTGCGGGAATTCCTCGACCACGGCCGGTCGGGCTCCAACCCGTCCACCTTCCTCACCAGACTCAAGCTCGGCACGAAGCTGGTCGACGGCAAGGCGGTGGCGGCCCTGCACCGCAGCCGGGTTTCGCTCCCGGCGGTGCTGCTGCTGGTACTGGCCGCGCTCGCGGTGGTCGCGGTGGCCCTGCTGACCTCGAACGTCGGGGACGTCTACCTGCACACGCTGGCCGGCTACTGGAATTCGTTCATCGGCTGGCTCAAGGGGTTCTTCGCGTGATTTCCCTCCGGTACCACATCGTTTCGGTCGCCTCGGTGTTCCTCGCGCTGGCGGTCGGGGTAGTGCTCGGTTCGACCGCGCTGAGCGGTTCGCTGCTGTCCGGGCTGTCCGGCGAAAAGGGACAGCTCGCCAGCCAGGTTTCCGATCTGCAGGCCCAGCGCAACGCGCTCGACGCGCGGTTGACGGACGCGGACTCCTTCGCCGGTGCCATGGGGCCGAAGATCGTGCAGGGCGCACTGGACCAGCGCACCGTCGTCCTGATCACCACCGACACCGCGAGCCCGGCCGACCGGGACGCGGTGCGGCAGCTGATCCAGCAGTCGGGCGCGACCGTGACCGGCGAGCTGCAGCTGACCTCGGCGTTCACCGATCCGTCCAAAGCGGACCAGTTGCGGCAACTGGTGACGCGGCTGCAGCCCGCGGGTTCCTCCTTCCCGACCGCCGGTGACCCGGGCACCCTCGCCGGGGCGCTGGCCGGGTCGGTGCTGTTGCTCGACAAGCAGACCGCGCGGCCGCAGTCGACCTCGGCCGAGCTGGCGGCGGCGATCGGCGGACTCACCGACGGCGGTTTCGTCAAGGCGACGCAGGGCCTGGGCCCGGCGCAGCTGGCCGTCGTCCTCACCAGCGGGCAGGCCGCCGGGGATGGCGCGGGGGACCGCGCCGCCACCCTCGCCCGGTTCGCCACCCAGCTGGACCGCTCGGGGGCGGGCACGGTGCTGGCCGGTGATCCCGGTTCGGCGGAGGGTAGCGGAGCCATCGGTTTCGTCCGTGCCGACACCTCGGCCACCTCGGTGTTATCCACTGTGGACAACGTGAACACGGCGGCGGGCCGGATCGCGACCATCCTCGCGCTGAAGGAACAGCTCGACGGCGGTGCGGGCCGGTACGGCATCGCGGGCAACGCCCAGGCCCCGGCGCCGGGTGTCGCGCCCGCCCGCAGCTGACCCGCGAACAGCCCCTCAGGCTTGGTGGTCGTCTTCCGCTTCCCAGTCCTCGTCCTCGCGCAACTGATCGGCGCTCTCGTCCAGCAGCCGCCGGGACTGTTCGTCGAGGAAGGGGAGCAGCGCACCGCAGTCTCGGCACGCGCGGGCGAAGGGGGCGGTGAACTCGGGCCGGGGCTTGAAGAAGCCCGGACGGCGGAACTTCAGGCGCATGAGCCCGGGGCCGTACTGCCCCGGATTCGGAACCCTCAGCTGTCCGAGGGGGCTCAACCGATCCGAACCGCACATGGGGCAACGCATGCGGTGAGCCTATCGGCCGTGACCCGGGTCAGCGGCGGGTTTCGATCTTCAGGTCGCCCTTGAGCACAGTACGGATGTGGTCACTGGCGAGCAGGTCGTGCGGAGCGCCGAGTTCGATCGCGCTGGCCTCGTCGAGACGGGCCAGCTGGGAGGGCGTGAAGTCGACCTCCAGCGCGCCCAGGTTGTCCTCCAGTTGCCCGGGGGTGCGGGCGCCGATGATCGGTGCCGTCACGCCCGGGTTCTGCAGGGTCCAGGCCAGCCCGACCTGGGCGGGTGTGCGGCCCAGTTCCGTGGCGACCTCCTTCACGACCTCGGCGATGGCGAGGTTGCGTTCGGTGAGCGTGCCCAGGGCGAAGTTGAAGCTCTTGCGGGTGCCGTCGTCGGAGGCGACGTTCGCCGCGGTCAGGTCGGCGCGGCTGTACTTGCCGGTGAGCACCCCGCCGGCCAGCGGCGAGTACGGGATCACACCCAGCCCCATCTCGCGTGCCATGGGGATCAGGTCTCGTTCCCCGGCGCGGTCGGCCAGGTTGTATTCGATCTGCAGCGCGACCAGCGGCGACCAGCCGCGCAGGTCGGCGATCGCCTGCATGCGCGACACCTGCCAGGCCGGGGCGTTGGAGATCGCCACGTACAGGACCTTGCCCTGCCGGACCAGATCGTCCATGCCGCGCAGGATCTCCTCGACCGGCGTCGTGAAATCCCACACGTGCAGGAAGAGCAGATCGATGTAGTCCGTGTTCAGCTGCCGCAGACTGGCTTCCACCGACGTGAACAGGCTCTTGCGGTGAGCGCCCCCGGAGTTCGGATCGCCCGGCCGGCGCAGCGTGGTGTATTTCGTGGCCAGCACCAGGCTTTCGCGGTTGTCGCGGGTGAATTCGCCCAGCATGCGCTCGGAGCTGCCATTGGTGTAGGTGTTGGCGGTGTCGATGAAGTTGCCGCCGCGCTCGACGTAGAGGTCGAACAACTTGCGCGCATCGTCCTGCCCGGCGCCCCAGCCCCACTCGGTGCCGAAGGTCGCCGCACCGAGCGCCAGCGGTGAGACCCGCAGCCCGGAGCGGCCCAGCAGCCGGTAGGTGTCGAGGGTGAGCGGCATCGTGCCTCCTGTGCTTGTGATCTATTGGCGAAAACAAGTCTGCGGCCGCCACGAGCCGGGGATAAGGGAAGGAAGTTCCTGGGAACACCTTTCCTACCCGGGTTGTTGGCTCGAACGTGATCACTCGCACCGTGGAGACGACACAGGAGTTGGCCGCGTTCCTGCGGACCCGGCGCGAACGCCTCGACCCACTCGATTTCGGCCTGCCGTTGCGCCGGCAGGCCCGGCGGACCCCGGGACTGCGCCGCGAAGAGGTCGCCGAACTGGCTGGGATCAGTACCGACTACATCGTGCGGCTGGAACAGGGCCGTGGCCTGCGGCCCTCGGCGGACGTGGTGGAGGCGCTGGCCAGGGCGCTGCGCCTGACTCCCGACGAACGCGCCTATCTCTTCGGCCTGGCCCGACAGCGCCCCCGCGGCGACGGCAAGCTCGCCACCACCGCGGCGCCGTCGCTGGCCCGCCTGGTGGCCGACCTGTCGCCGCTACCGGCCATGCTGATGAACCACCGCTACGACATCCTGGCCTGGAACGGCGAAATGGCGAGGCTGCTCCTGGATTTCGACGCCCTGCCGTCGTCACAGCGCAATTCGATGTGGTTGTGCCTGATGCATCCGGCGATGCGTGAGCTCTATGTCGACCGCGAACGCGTCGTGCGACAGGGGATCGCGCACCTGCGTGCCGCCTGGGCCGCGCATCCGGAGGATCAGCCGTTGACCGACCTCATCACCGAATTCATCGCTCGTGACGACGAATTCGCGCGTTGGTGGGGTGAGCGAGACGTCGAGGTCAACGGCCGCGGGCGCAAGGAGCTGCGGCATCCCGAAGCCGGTGTGATCGCCGTGGACTTCGAAGTGCTCATGCCGCTTCAGGATCAGGACCAGCGGTTGCTGATCTACCGCGCCGCGGACGACGAGAGCCGGTCGGCATTGGACCGGTTGTGCGCAGGGTGACGCCGAGGTCCACCACCTCGCCGGAGTCGGCTGAGCCTGGCCTCAGGCGAGCATCGCCCCCCAGGCGCCGGTGAAACCGGGGAAGGTCTTCCCGACCGTCGCGGGGTTCTCGACGAGCACGCCGGGCACGCGCAGGCCCAGCACCGCCGCGGCCATCACGAGCCGGTGATCCTCGTAGGTGTGGAAGACGCCGCCGTGCAGCGGGGCCGGGGTGATCTTCAGGCCGTCCTCGGTCTCGGCGACCCCGGCGCCCAGGCCGGACAGCTCGGTGGCCAGCGCGGCCAGCCGGTCGGTTTCGTGCCCGCGCAGGTGCGCCACGCCGGAGATGACGGAGGGACCCTCGGCGAAGCACAGCATCGCCGCCACCACCGGGGTCAGCTCGCCCACCTCGTGCAGGTCCAGCCGGGCCCCGGGAATGCTGCCGGTACCGGTGACGGTCAGGCCCCCGGCGTCCAGTTCGACGCCCTGGCCCAGATCGGTGAGCAGCCCCCGTAGCCAGTCACCCGGCTGGGTGGTTTCCTCGGGCCAGCCCTCCAGGCGCACCCGGCCCCCGGCCACCGCGGCCGCCACCACGAACGGCGCCGCCGTGGACAGGTCCGGTTCCACGGTGTAGTCGGGGCAGGACAGCCGGGCGGGCGGCACGTGGAACTCGGTGCCGGAGCGCTCCGGCGCGGCGCCGAACCGCCGCAGCAGGTCGAGTGTCATCGCGATGTGCGGTTCGCTGGGCGGGGCGCCGCCGATCAGGCGCACCGTGACACCCGAGCCGAAGGACGGGCCCGCCAGCAGCAGTGCCGACAGGAACTGGCTGGAGGCGCGGGAATCCAGTTCCACCTTGCCACCGGCGATGCCGCCGTGGCCCCGCACCGTGAACGGCGGGGCGCCACGGCCCCCGTCGTCGATGTCCACGCCGAGTTCGGTCAGGGCCCGCAGCAGCGGGGCGATCGGCCGCCGGCGGATCGCCTCGTCCCCGTCGAACAGCACCGGCCGCGAGCCCAGGCCCGCCAGCGCCGGGGTGAACCGCGCTACCGTTCCGGCGTTGCCGAGCGCGACCGAGACCGGATCGGTACCCGAGGGCGCCATCGGCCGGACGAGCACGTCCTCCCCGCCGGGTTCGGTGGTGGCGCCGAGCGCGGTCAGCGCGCCCAGCATGAGCCGTGCGTCCCGGGAATCCAGCGGCCTGCGCACCAGGGTGGGCTCCGCGGACAGCGCGGCCAGGACGTAGGCCCGGTTGGTGATCGACTTCGAGCCGGGGACGCGCACGCTCGCCTCCAGCGGGCCGGACGCCACCGGTGCCGACCACGTGTTCGCTGTGTTTCCGGCCACGAATGCTTCTCCTCCTCGGGGAAACCTGCCTGTCGACATCGAACTATGCCGGTGAGGCAGGCGAACGTCCGGGGCAGGGTGCGATAGGGTGGAAGCCCGTGGGACTTCAGCCGCGGACAGCCAAGTACGTCTTTGTCACCGGAGGCGTCGCCTCCTCACTGGGTAAGGGACTCACCGCCTCGAGCCTGGGTCAACTCCTTACCTCCCGTGGCCTCCGGGTCACGATGCAGAAACTGGATCCCTATCTGAACGTGGATCCGGGCACCATGAACCCCTTCCAGCACGGCGAGGTCTTCGTCACCGAGGACGGCGCCGAGACCGACCTCGACATCGGCCACTACGAGCGGTTCCTCGACCGGGACCTCTCCGGCTCGGCCAACGTCACCACCGGGCAGGTCTATTCGGAGGTCATCGCCAAGGAACGGCGCGGGGAGTACCTCGGCGACACCGTCCAGGTGATCCCGCACATCACCGACGAGATCAAGCGGCGCATCATGGCCGTCGCGGAGTCCGACGGCACGGGCCTTCGCCCCGACGTGGTCATCACCGAGGTCGGCGGCACCGTCGGCGACATCGAATCGCTGCCCTTCCTGGAGGCCTGCCGCCAGGTGCGGCACGAGATCGGCCGCGACAACTGCTTCTTCCTGCACGTGTCCCTGGTGCCCTACCTGGCACCGTCCGGCGAGTTGAAGACCAAGCCCACCCAGCACTCCGTGGCGGCCCTGCGCAACATCGGCATCCAGCCCGACGCGCTGGTCTGCCGGGCCGACCGCGACCTGCCCGAGGACCTCAAGCGCAAGATCGGGCTGATGTGCGACGTGGACAACGAGGCCGTCATCGCCTGCCCCGACGCTTCGTCCATCTACGACATCCCGAAGGTCCTGCACCGCGAGGCGCTCGACGCCTACGTCGTGCGGCGGCTCGGCCTGCCCTTCCGTGACGTCGACTGGACGGTGTGGGGCGATCTGCTCGAGCGCGTGCACAATCCCGCCGAAACGGTGCGGATCGCGCTCGTGGGCAAGTACATCGACCTCCCCGACGCCTATCTTTCGGTGACCGAAGCGCTGCGCGCCGGCGGGTTCGCGCACCGGGCCAAGGTGGAGATCGTCTGGGTCGCTTCCGACGAGGCCACCACTCCCTCCGGCGCCGCCCACGCCCTGTCCGGTGTGGACGGTGTGCTGGTGCCGGGCGGGTTCGGCGTGCGCGGGATCGAGGGCAAGATCGGGGCCATCACCTACGCGCGCACCCGCGGCATCCCGGTGCTCGGGCTGTGCCTGGGCCTGCAGTGCATGGTCATCGAGGCGGCGCGCAACCTGGCGGGCATCGAAGGTGCCAACTCCGCGGAGTTCGACGAGACCACGGAGCCGGTGATCTCCACGATGGCCGACCAGAAGGACGTCATCGCCGGGGAGCGGGACATGGGCGGCACCATGCGGCTCGGCGCCTACCCGGCGAAGCTGCTGCCGGGTTCCCAGGTGGCCAAGGCCTACGGCACCACCGAGGTGTCCGAACGGCACCGGCACCGCTACGAGGTCAACAACGCCTACCGCAAGCGGCTCTCCGAAGCGGGCCTGGTGTTCTCCGGCACCTCGCCGGACAACCGGCTGGTGGAGTTCGTGGAGCTGCCGGAGGAGGTGCACCCGTTCTTCGTGGGCACCCAGGCGCACCCCGAGCTCAAGAGCCGGCCGACCCGGCCGCACCCGCTGTTCGACGCCTTCATCGCCGCCGCGGTGAAGTACCGCACCGCGGACCGGCTGCCGGTGGAGCTGCCCGAGCCCACGGCGAGCGTGCGGTGACCGAACCCGGCGCGCACGACTTCCCCGTCGTGTCCAGCACCGATGTCCACATCGGACGTGTGGTGGGGCTGCGGGTGGACGACGTGGTCATGCCGGGCGGGACGGTGGCCCGCCGCGAGGTGGTCGAGCACCTCGGTGCGGTGGCCATCGCCGCGCTCGACGACGAGGGCTCGCTCACGCTGATCCACCAGTACCGGCACCCGCTGCGCCGCCGCATCTGGGAACTGCCCGCCGGGCTGCTCGACGCCGACGGGGAGTCCCCGGTCGAGGCGGCCCGCCGGGAGCTGGTGGAGGAGGCCGGGCTGACCGCGGCACGGTGGGACACGCTGGTCGACGTGGCGGCCTCGCCGGGGTTCACCGACGAGGTGGTGCGCGTGTTCCTCGCCCGTGAACTGTCCGTTGTGGACCGTGACCCGCTCGGTCACGACGACGAGGAGGCCGACCTGGTGGTGCGCCGGGTGCCGCTGCCGGAGGCGGTCCGGATGGCGCTGGCCGGGGAACTGGTCAACGGGGCCACGGTGGCCGGTGTGCTCGCCGCGCACGCGGTGCTCACCGGCGGGCTCCCGGCCCGGGCGGCCGACGCTCCCTGGCCCGACCGGCCCACCACCTTCGCCCACCGCATCCGCTGAGCGGCGGGGGCCGCGCCCTGCTCGGGCGGTGGCTTCCCGCGCCGTGAGGGGTCCCCTCACAGTCGATACGACCAGGGTCCCGGCAAAGTCGTGTTGGGCCTGGTTGCAGGGCAGGCACGGTCTCTAGTTGATCATGTGGTTTGTCGAAGACCCTTGATCATGCGAGAGAGCCGTGCCTGCCGTTGCATCATGCCCCACCGTTGCTGGTTTTGATCGTCTGACCCCTGACGGGTCTGTTCCAGAGCCTGTGCAGGTGTGGGATCTGGCTGATCACCTGGATGTGGTGCCGGACCCGCGCAAACCCCGCGGTGTGCGCCATACGCTGCGCTCGATCCTGCTGATCGCCGCAGCGGCAGTGTGCGCGGGATGCCGTTCCTTTACCGCGATCGGCGAATGGGCCGCCGACGCCGCGCAAGCGGACCTGGCGCGGCTGGGAGCCCGCCACGACCGCAAAGCCAACCGACTGGTGGCACCGGACGAGGCCACCCTGCGGCGCACCCTGCAACAAGTCGACGGCGAGGCAGTGGACGCCGCGATCGGCGCCTGGCTGCAGGAACGCCTGGCCCAGCAACCCCAGCCCCAGAACAAGCGCCCCGCGATCGCGGTGGACGGCAAAACCGTGCGCGGCGGCCGCCGCCATGACGGCCGCCCGGTGCATCTTCTGGCCGCCTTCGACCGCGACAGCGGCACCGTGCTGGCCCAAGCCCAGCTACCCGGCAAAGACAGCGAAGTCGCCTGGTTCGCCCCACTACTGGACCGCATCGACCTCACAGGCGCCATCATCACCGCCGACGCCCTGCACACCACCGCCCACCACGCCCGCTACCTCACCGAACGCGGCGCCGACTACCTCTTCCCCGTCAAAGGCAACCGCCGCTACCTGCTGGACAAACTCATCCCCCTGCCCTGGACCACCACCCCCGCACACACAGACACCTGCACCGGGCACGGCCGCCACGAACGCCGCACCATCCAGGTCCTACCCACCCCAGAAGGCATCCGCTTCCCCCACGCCCGCCAAGTCTGGCGCCTACACCGCCACACCACCCACACCAACGGCCGCACCCACACCGAAACAGTCCTGGGCATCACCAGCCTGACCGACACACCAACCCAACTAGCCACCCACATCCGCGATCACTGGGGCATCGAAAACAGACTGCACTGGGTCCGCGACGTCACCTACGGCGAAGACACCTCCCGCATCCGCACCGGCACCGCACCCCGCGTCATGGCCAGCCTGCGCAACCTCGCCATCAGCACACACCGCCTCAACGGCGCCACCAACATCGCCGCCGCACTACGCCACACCGCCCGCAACCACAACCGACCACTCACCCTCCTCCACCTCCCCTAACACGACTTTGCCGGAACCCTGGCCGATACGACAGTGAGGGGACCCCTCACGGCTGCGCCCCCTCCTCCGCGGCGAGGGGCCCGAGGCGGCACGGGGTGCTTGCGGGCAGGGCTAGGGTCGAGGCCGTGGCGGACGTGGGGCGCGGCATCCCGGTGGCACAGGTGGTTACGGCCTATCTCGACCACCTCGCGGTGGAGCGCGGGACGGCCCGCAACACGCTCGACGGCTACGCGCGTGATCTTCGTCGTTACGTCTCGTACCTGGAGCGCGCCGGGGTCACCGACTTCGCCCGCATCGCCGAGGCCGACGTGACCGCCTTCGGTGCGGCCCTGCGGGAGGGCGACGGAGACCTTCCACGACTGGCCGCCTCGTCGGCGGCCAGGGCGCTGGTGGCGGTGCGTGGCCTGCACCGGTTCGCCCACCTCGACGGCATCACCGAGGACGACCCGGCCCGCGAGGTACGCCCGCCCGCCACGGCCCGGCGGCTGCCCAAGGCACTGCCGGTGCCGGACGTGCTCCGCCTGCTGGACATGCCCGGCACCGAGGGGGAGCGCGCGCTACGCGACCGGGCGCTGCTGGAACTGCTGTATTCCACCGGCTCACGGATTTCCGAGGCGGTCGGGCTCGACGTCGACGACGTGGACACCCGCGACCGCACCGTGCTGCTCGACGGCAAGGGCGGCAAGCAGCGGCTCGTCCCGGTGGGCAGGCCCGCGCTGGAGGCGGTCGAGGCCTACCTCGTGCGGGCGCGGCCGGTGCTGGCCCGGCGAGGCCGGGGTACCCCGGCGCTGTTCCTCAACGCCCGGGGCAGCCGCCTTTCCCGGCAGAGCGCCTGGCAGGTGCTCAAGACCAACGCCGAGCGGGCCGGGCTGTCCGCCGGGGTTTCCCCGCACACCCTGCGGCACTCCTTCGCCACCCATCTGCTGGAGGGCGGGGCCGATGTCCGGGTTGTGCAGGAGCTGCTCGGGCACGCCTCGGTGACCACGACACAGGTCTACACCCTGGTGACGGTGAACACACTCCGTGAGATATATGCTACCGCCCACCCTCGGGCCCTGGGTTGATCATCGCGCCGGCACGGCGAGCCGCTTTGGCGACAAACGTCCTGCCGAATAGGCTGCCGACGACCCGTCGAACGAGGAGCTTTCGCGCCATGTCGACAACTCAGCCACCGGCCAGCCCGGGCCCGGCCAGGTCGGCCGGCGCGAACCCCAGCCAGCTGACCATCGCAAAAGAGGGGGAACGCGAGGCCGTGGACAAGGCCGTGCCGCCCGCCAAGGTGAACGGCAAGCCCCAGGTGGGCCCGACCGGCAGACCGCTGCGGGCGATTCCCGATCCGCCGCTGCTCGAGCGGCACGGGCCCGCGCAGGTGCTCGCGATGTGCAACCAGAAGGGCGGCGTCGGGAAGACCACCTCGACCATCAACCTGGGTGCCGCGCTCGCCGAGTACGGCCGCCGGGTGCTGCTGGTCGACTTCGACCCGCAGGGTGCGCTCTCGGTCGGCCTCGGGGTGCAGCCGCACGAGCTCGAGCAGACCGTCTACAACGCGATCATGGAACGCGCGGTCACCGCCGACGACGTGCTGCGCAGGACCAAGATCGAGGGCATGGACCTGCTGCCGAGCAACATCGACCTCTCCGCCGCCGAGGTCCAGCTGGTGGCCGAGGTCGGGCGTGAGCACACCTTGCTCCGGGTGCTGCAACCGGTGCTGAGGGACTACGACTATGTTCTGGTCGATTGCCAGCCATCGCTCGGGTTGCTCACGGTGAACGCGCTCACGGCCGCGGACGGCGTGATCATCCCGCTGGAGTGCGAGTTCTTCAGCCTGCGGGGCGTGGCTTTGTTGATCGACACGATCGAGAAGGTACGCGAGCGCTTGAACCCCAAACTGGACATCACCGGCATCCTGGCCACCATGTTCGACCCGAGAACCCTGCACTCGAGAGAGGTCATGGCGCGGGTGGTCGAAGCCTTCGGCGATACCGTGTTCGACACGGTGATCAACCGCACCGTGCGGTTCCCCGAGACCACCGTGGCGGGCGAACCGATCACCACCTGGGCTCCCAAATCGGCCGGTGCGCAGGCGTATCGCGCGCTGGCCCGCGAGGTGATCGCTCGGTGAGCAGGCGAGCCTCCCTGCCCGGGGCTTCCGAACTCTTCCGCCTGACCAGCACTCCCTCCCCGGACTCGGCGCGTCCCGCCGAGGCGCCCCGCCCGGGCACCGAGGGACGCCGCGAGCAACTGGGCCGCGACGGCGCGGCGCGGCGGGGTTCGGGGCGGCAGAAGCACGACTCGAAGATCACGGTGTACGTGTCGGGTGAGGAACTGGTCGCGATGGAGCAGGCCCGGCTGGCGCTGCGCGCCACGTACGGGCTGGCGATCGACCGGGGCCGGCTGGTGCGCGAGGCGGTCGCGGTGCTGCTCGCCGATTTCGAGCAGCACGGGTCAGAGTCGGTGCTGGTCCAGCGGCTGCGGGAGGGGCAGCTCGACATCGAGGAAGCTTCCGGCTCGTGAGTGGCACAGGGGAGCCGGCTGGGGTGACCGCCCAGCCGGAGCCCGCCGCCGGCGAGGCTTCGCCGTCGAAGTTCAAGGTCCGGCTGGCCAATTTCGAGGGCCCCTTCGACCTGTTGCTGCAGCTGATCTCCCAGCACCAGCTCGACGTCACCGAGGTCGCGCTGCACCAGGTCACCGACGATTTCATCGCCTACACCCGAGCGCTGGGCCCGCAGTGGGACCTGGACGAGACCACCGAGTTCCTGGTGGTCGCGGCCACCCTGCTCGACCTCAAGGCGGCCCGGTTGCTGCCCGCCGCCGAGGTGGAGGACGAAGAGGATCTGGCGCTGCTGGAGGCCAGGGACCTGCTGTTCGCCCGTATCCTGCAGTACCGGGCGTACAAGCAGGTCGCGGAGCTGTTCGCGGAGCTGGAGGCCGGGGCGTTGCGCCGGTACCCGCGCTCGGTGGCGCTCGAAGAGCGGTACGTGGGCCTGCTGCCCGAGGTGATGCTCGGGGTCGACCCGGGGAAGTTCGCCGAGATCGCGCTCGCGGTGTTCCGGCCCAAGCCGCCGCCGACGGTGTCGCTGGACCACCTGCACATGGGGCGGGTGTCGGTGCGCGAGCACGCGGCGCTGCTGCGGGTGCGGCTGGCCGAGGCGGGCACCGCGACGTTCGGCGAACTGGTGGCGGACTGCGAGCACACGGTCGAGGTGGTGGCCCGGTTCCTGGCGCTGCTGGAGCTGTACCGCGAAGCGGCCGTGCAGTTCGACCAGGACGAGGCACTGGGCCCGCTCAGCGTGCGCTGGATCGGCGGTTCGCTCGAGCAGGCCACGGAAGCGGCGGAGCACGATCGTGCCCGCGTGGAGGAAGAGGAGTACGGGTGAGCCCCGAGGAGGAAGCGGCCCCGGCCGCGCGGGAGGCCGAGCCCGAAAGCATGGCGGCACCGGAGACCGAGACGGAACCGGAGAGGGAACCGGGGGCGGCAGGCGGCGAACCGGAGGCCGGGCCGGACCTGGTCGCCATGGACCGTGCGCTGCCCGACGTCGGTGACGACGCGACCCTCGAAGCGGCGCTGGAGGCGCTGCTGCTGGTGGTCGACTCGCCGGTGAACGAGGAAACGCTCGCCGCCACCCTCGGCCAGCCCGTGGCCAGGGTCACCCGGGCGCTGCGGGACATGGCGGCCCGGTTCACCGACCGCGGCAGCGGAATCGACCTGCGCCGCGCGGGCGAGGGCTGGCGGTTCTACACCCGTGACACCTACGCCCCGTTCGTGGAGAAACTCCTGCTCGACGGGCAGCGGTCCAAGCTGACCAGGGCGGCGCTGGAAACGCTGGCCGTGATCGCCTACCGCCAGCCGGTGACCCGTTCCCGGGTCGCGGCGGTGCGCGGCGTGAACGTGGACGGGGTGATCCGGACCCTGCTGGCCCGGGGCCTCATCGAGGAGGCGGGCACCGATCCGGAGACGGGTGGCACCCTGTACATGACGACCGAGTTGTTCCTGGAGCGGCTGGGGCTGTCGTCGCTGACCGACCTGCCCCCGATCGCCCCCCTGCTACCCGAAGTGGACGCCATCGATGACATCTGACCAAGCACCCGAGGGTGTCCGCCTGCAGAAGGTGCTGGCCAAGGCCGGTGTGGCCTCGCGCCGCGCCGCCGAGGAACTGATCGCCGGGGGCCGGGTGAGCGTGGACGGGCGGATCGTGCGCGAGCTGGGCCGCCGGGTCGATCCGGACACCGCGGTGATCCACGTCGACGGCAGCCGCGTCATCCTGCGCGAGGACCTGGTGTACCTGGCGATGAACAAGCCGCGCGGGGTGCACAGCACGATGACCGACGACCAGGGCCGCCCCTGCGTGGGCGACTACGTCCGCAACCGGGCGGAACGGCTGTTCCACGTCGGCAGGCTCGACGCCGAGACCGAGGGCCTGCTGCTGTTCACCAACGACGGAGACCTCGCGCACCGGCTGATGCACCCGTCGTACAACGTGCTCAAGACCTACCTGGCCGAGGTGGACGGCCTGGTGCCGCGCGGGCTGGGCAAGCAGCTGCGGGCCGGGGTCGAGCTGGAGGACGGCCCGGTCAAGGTCGACGCCTTCCGGGTCAAGGACATGCAGGCGGGCCGGTCCCTGGTCGAGGTGGTGCTGCACGAGGGCCGCAAGCACATCGTGCGGCGGCTGCTGGCCGAGGTGGGCTTTCCGGTGCGCAAGCTGGTGCGGACCTCGATCGCCGACGTCCAGCTCGGCGCGCAGAAGTCCGGCACGCTGCGCCGCCTGACGCGGCAGGAGGTCGCCGCGCTCTACCGGGCGGTCGACCTGTGAGCGCGGCCCTGTCGGTGACCGCCGATAGCATCGCCCGGTGATCGCGACCGAATCGGACACCACGACCCCGGCTCTCGACGTGCTGCGGCGCGTCTTCGGCTACGACTCGTTCCGCGGTGAGCAGGAAGCGATCATCGAGCACGTCGTCGCCGGGGGCGATGCGCTGGTGCTGATGCCCACCGGGGGCGGGAAGTCCCTGTGCTACCAGATCCCCGCCCTGGTGCGCGACGGCGTCGGAGTGGTCGTCTCGCCGCTCATCGCGCTGATGCAGGACCAGGTCGACGCGCTGCGCGCTCTGGGCGTGCGGGCCGGTTTCCTGAACTCCACCCAGGACTACCGGCAGCGCCGCGAGGTCGAGGAGGCCTTCCTCGCCGGTGAGCTCGACCTGCTCCACCTCGCGCCGGAACGGCTGCGGGTCGAGGCCACGGTGAACCTGCTCGAACGGGGCAGGATCTCGCTGTTCGCGATCGACGAGGCGCACTGCGTCTCCCAGTGGGGCCACGATTTCCGGCCCGACTACCTGGCCCTGTCCCAGCTGCACGAGCGATGGCCGCGAGTGCCGCGCATCGCGCTGACCGCCACCGCCACCCGGGCCACGCACGACGAGATCGCGACCCGGCTGAACCTGGGCGGGGCCAGCCACTTCGTGGCGAGCTTCGACCGGCCCAACATCCAGTACCGGATCGTGCCGAAGAACAGTCCGCAGAAGCAGCTGCTCGACCTGCTCCGCACCGAGCACGCCGGGGACACAGGCATCGTCTACTGCCTGTCCCGGGCTTCGGTGGAGAAGACGGCGGAGTTCCTGGTCGCCAACGGCATCGAGGCGCTGCCCTACCACGCCGGTCTCGACGCGGCCACGCGCGCCGCGAACCAGGCGCGGTTCCTGCGGGAGGACGGGCTGGTCGTGGTCGCCACGATCGCCTTCGGCATGGGGATCGACAAACCCGACGTGCGGTTCGTGGCGCACCTCGACCTGCCGAAGTCCGTCGAGGGCTACTACCAGGAGACCGGCCGGGCCGGGCGGGACGGGCTGCCCTCGACCGCGTGGCTGGCCTACGGTCTGGCCGACGTGGTGCAGCAGCGCAAGATGATCGACACCTCCGAGGGCGACGAGGCGCACCGGCGCCGCCTCTCCCGCCACCTGGACGCGATGCTCGCGCTGTGCGAGACGGTGGAATGCCGCCGCGTCCAGCTGCTCAACTACTTCGGCCAGTCCGGACAGCCGTGCGGCAACTGCGACACCTGCCTGTCCCCGCCCGAGTCGTGGGACGGCACCATCGCGGCGCAGAAACTGCTGTCCACCGTGTATCGGCTGCAGCACGAGCGGCGGCAGAAGTTCGGGGCCGGGCAGATCATCGACATCCTGCTCGGCAAGCAAAGCCCGAAGGTCGCCCAGTTCCGCCACGACGAGCTCACCGTGTTCGGCATCGGCAGCGAGCTGTCCGAGGGCGAGTGGCGGGGCGTGGTGCGCCAGCTGCTCGCGCAGGGGCTGCTGTCGGTCGAGGGGGACTACGGGACCCTGGTGCTGACCGAGGCCAGCGGCGAGGTGCTCGGCCGCCGTCGCGAGGTCCGGCTCCGGCGTGAACCGAAACGCGAACCCCGCGCGGCGAAACCCGCGAAGGCACGCCAGGCAGCGGTGGAGCTGCCCGAGGAGGCGGCCCCGCTGTTCGAACGCCTGCGGGCCTGGCGAGCCGCCACCGCGAAGGAGCTGGGCGTGCCCGCCTACGTCGTGTTCCACGACGCGACACTGCGCCAGATCGCCACGGAACGCCCGCAGACGGCGGCCGCGCTCGGCCGGGTGAGCGGAGTCGGCGAGAGCAAACTCGCCCGTTACGGCCAGCAGATCCTCGACACCCTCGCCGAGAACTGAACCCGCCGCCTGTCATCGCCCCCTGTGTCCCCCGCTCCGGCGGTTGTGTCCCATGCTGTGGCGCCTGAGTTCCACCTCCAGGCAGTGCCTGAGCGGGACCCAGCGTGCTGAGGGTGGGACTCACCCTGCTGAAGGTGGGACACAACGTGCTGGGGGTGGGACTCGCGGGGTCAGGTGCCGGGGCTGGCGGCCGCTTCGGCCGCCTGCCGCGGCTTGCGTTGCAGCGCGCGGGCCAGTGGCTCCACGATCCGGGCCGCGACCGGGCCCAGCACCGCCATGATCAGCACGTAGGCGGTGGCGAGTGCGGCCAGCTCGCCGTCGACGGCGCCCGCCGTGACGGCGAGCCCCGCGATGACGATCGAGAACTCGCCGCGGGCCACCAGTGCCGCGCCCGCACGGGCCCGGCCCAGCCTGCCCACCCCCTGCCTTCGCGCGGCCCACCAGCCGGTCGCCACCTTGGTCAGGGTGCTCACCACGGCCAGTGCGATCGCCCAGCCGAGCACGGGCGGGATCGAGGCGGGATCGGTGCGCAGCCCGAACACGACGAAGAACACCGCGGCGAACAGGTCGCGCAGCGGTTCGAGCAGGCGCGTGGCGTTTTCCGCGGTCGATCCGGAGACCGCGATGCCGAGCAGGAAGGCGCCGACCGCCGCCGACACCTGCATCGCCGAGGCGAGACCGGCCACCAGCAGGGCCGCACCGAGGACCTTGAGGAGGAACACCTCGCGGTCGGGCGAGTCGACCACGGCCGAGACGTACCGGCCGAACTTCAGCGCGACCAGCAGCACCACGGTGATCACCGCGAGCGAGACGCCCACCGCCTTCAACCCGCCGAGGAAGCTGACGCCGCCCAGCACGGCGGTGAGAATGGGCAGGTACAGCGCCATCGCCAGGTCCTCGAACACCAGGATCGACAGCACCACCGGGGTCTCCCGGTTGCCGAGCCGCCCCAGATCGCCCAGGACCTTGGCGATGATCCCGGACGAGGAGATGTAGGTCACCCCGGCCATCACCAGTGCGCCGAGCGGGCCCCACCCCAGGATCAGTGCCACCGCCGCGCCCGGGGCGGCGTTGAGCGCGATGTCGGCCAGCCCCGCCGGCCACGAGCGTTTCATCCCGGTGACCAGTTCGGCCGCCGTGTACTCGAGGCCGAGCAGCAACAGCAGCAGCACCACGCCGATCTCGCCCGCGAGGTGGGTGAAGCCGTCGATGTCGCGGAGGGGGAGGAAACCGCCTTCGCCGAAGGCCAGGCCGCCCAGCAGGTACAGCGGGATCGGGGACAGCCCGATCCTCGCGGCGAACCTGCCCAGTGTGCCCAGGCAGAAGAAGACCGCGCCGAGTTCGATCAAGGACAGTGCGGTGTGGTCCACGCGTTACCCGTTCTGCAGGATTCTCAGTGCGTTGTCGAGGCCTTCGGCGGTGCCGACCGCCACCAGGAGGTCCCCCGCGGTGAACGTGAAGTCCGGGGTGGGGGAGGGGTGGACCTGGCCTGCCCGCATCACCGCCACCACGGACACCCCGGTGCGGGTGCGCAGCGCGGTGTCGGCGAGGGTGCGCCCGTCGAACGGGGCGTGCGCCCTGATCGGCAGCTGCCGGGTGTGGATGCCCGGCAGGTCGCGGTGTTCCTCGGTGAGCTGTGCGACGAGCTGGGGCGCGCCCAGCAGGTTCGCCAGCGTGCCCGCCTCGTCCGCGGTCAGCGGCAGGGAGGCCAGACAGGCGTCGGGGTCGTCGGATTTGGACACGATCAGCTCGATCCGCCCGTCACGGGTGGTCACCACGCCGACGCGGCGGCCGGTGCGGAGGACGAAATCCTTGCGTACGCCGATCCCGGGCAGGGGGGTCACTTCTACGTTCACGATCACCACGCTACCGGTTTGCCCGGTTTGGGCCGGTGCCTTCGCCTCGCCGCCTGCCAGGCAGAATGGAACCCCGGTAAGCCGGTTGGCGGACGGTTCGCAGGCAAGGAGAGCATCGGTGACGGGAGCCCTACGAGGTGTGGTGGCGCTGGACGGCCCGTCGGGCACCGGGAAGACCACGGTGGCGCGCAGGCTGGCCGAACGGCTCGGCGCGGGGTACCTGGACACCGGCGCGATGTACCGCGTGATCACGCTGGCCGTGCTGCGCGCGGGGGTGGACCTCGCCGATCCGGAGGCCGTGGCGGCCAGCGCGCTGGACACCGTGTTCACCATCGGCACCAGCCCCCAGCGCCCGGAGATCGAGCTGGCCGGGGAGGACGTGGCGCTGGAGATCCGCGGCCCCGAGGTCAACTTCGCGGTGTCGCCGGTGTCGGCCGTGCCCGCGGTGCGCGAGCTGCTGGTGACGCGCCAGCGCGCGCTGATCGAGGAGGTGCTCACCGCGGTCGGCGGGATCGTCGTCGAGGGGCGGGACATCGGCACCGTGGTCGCGCCCGACGCGCCGCTCAAGGTCTACCTGACCGCCTCGGCCGAGGTCCGTGCCGCGCGCCGCAGCGCGCAGGACAACGCCGCCGGGCGTGACACCAGCCACGCCGACGCGCTGGCCTCGGTCGGCCGGCGCGACCGGCTGGACTCCAGCCGGGCCACCTCGCCGCTGCGCCCCGCCGAGGACGCGGTGCACGTCGACACCTCCGAACTGACCATCGACGAGGTCATCACGGCACTGGGCGAACTCGCCGGACGGCGGGGCCTGCTCACCGGTCGCACCGCCGGTGCCGCCGAGGCCGCGCGGTGACCGCGGAGGGCCTGCCGGAAGGGGCCGTCGGCTGGCTGCACGACTTCGGCAGGTTCATCGGCCGCGTGGGCTTCCGGCCCGCCTACCGGATCCGGGTCGTGGGGCTGGAGCGCGTGCCGCGCACCGGCCCGGTGCTGCTGATCGCCAACCACAGCTCGCTGGTGGAACCGCAACTGCTGTTCGGAATGTTGCCGCGGCGTTCGGTGTTCCTCGTCAAGGAGGAGATGTTCAGCGGGCCGGTGGGCTGGTTTCTCCGGCGCATCGGGCAGGTCCCGGTGCGCCGTGGCGTCCCCGACCGGTCCCCGCTGACCACCACCGCCCGGTTGCTGAGGGAGGGCGGCCTGGTGGGGGTGTTCCCCGAGGGCACCCGCGGTGAGGGGGACGTGGCCAGCGCCGAGCAGGGCGCGGCCTGGCTGGTGCGGGCGACCGGTGCGGTCGTGCTGCCGGTGGCGGTCCGGGGCACCCGGCGGCCCGCCGGGAGCGGACGGCGCTTCCGGCCCCGGGTGGACGTACTGATCGGGACGCCGTTCGAGCTGGCGGTAGGCAAGGGCAGGGCGGGCCTGGCCGAGGCCACCGAGCGGCTGCGGACGGAACTTGCGGCACTGGTGCGCACGCTGGACGAGCTGCGTGCGGTGCCGGAACAGGAAAAGAAAGCGAAGACATGACTGAAGTAGACGGCACCTGGGCCGACGAAGCGGAGTTCGCCGCGCTCGACGCCGCCGTGGACGAGGCCGCCGAGCGGGAAGACGCCCAGCTCAGCCAGCCGGTGCTGGCCGTGGTGGGCCGCCCCAACGTGGGCAAGTCCACCCTGGTCAACCGGATCCTGGGACGGCGGGAAGCCGTCGTGCAGGACGTGCCGGGCGTGACCAGGGACCGGGTCGCCTACGACGCGGTGTGGAACGGCCGCCGGTTCACCCTGGTCGACACCGGCGGCTGGGAGCCGGGCGCGAGCGGGCTGGCCGGTGCCGTCGCCGCGCAGGCCGAGCTCGCGATGTCCACTTCGGACGCCGTGCTGCTCGTGGTGGACGCCTCGGTGGGGGCGACCGCCACCGACGAGGCGGTCGCGCGCGTGCTGCGGCGGTCGAAGCGGCCGGTGCTGCTGGCCGCGAACAAGGTCGACGACGACCGGCTCATGGGCGACGTGGCGTCGCTGTGGTCGCTGGGGCTGGGCGAGCCGCTCGCGGTGAGCGCCCTGCACGGCCGCAGTTCCGGTGACCTGCTCGACGCGATCGTCTCGGCGCTGCCCGAGGCTCCCCGCGATGGGGAGCGTGGCACCGGGCCGCGGCGGGTCGCACTGGTCGGCAAGCCGAACGTCGGCAAGTCCAGCCTGCTCAACAAGCTCAGCGGCGAGCAGCGCGCGGTGGTGGACTCGGTCGCGGGCACCACGGTGGACCCGGTGGACTCGCTGGTCGAGCTGGACGGCCAGACCTGGCGGTTCGTGGACACCGCCGGGCTGCGCAAGCGGGTCAACACCTCCACCGGCACCGAGTACTACGCCTCGCTGCGCACGAAGTCCGCGATCGACGCCTCCGAGGTGGCGATCGTGCTGCTGGACGCCAGCGAGCCACTGTCCGAACAGGACCTCCGCGTGCTCACCATGGTGGTGGAGGCGGGCCGGGCCTGCGTGCTCGCGTTCAACAAGTGGGACCTGGTCGACGAGGACCGCCGCCACCAGCTGGAGAAGGAGCTGGACCGCGGCCTGGTGCGGGTGCCGTGGGCGGAGCGGGTGAACATCTCCGCGCTCACCGGCCGTTCGGTGCGCAAGCTCGCGCCGGCGCTGCGCACCGCGCTCGCCTCGTGGGACCAGCGCGTGCCCACCGGGCAGCTCAACGGCTGGCTCTCGGAACTCGTCGCGGCCACCCCGCCGCCGGTGCGCGGCGGCAAGCAGCCCAAGGTGCTCTTCGCGACGCAGGCCGCGATCCGGCCGCCGACGCTGGTGCTGTTCACCACCGGGTTCCTGGAGGCGGGCTACCGCCGGTTCATCGAGCGCAAGTTCCGGGAGCGGTTCGGCTTCGCCGGCACCCCGGTCCGCATCAACGTGCGCGTGCGGGAGAAGAAACCCAAGGGCGGCAAGAAGGGCAAGTAGCCCCCTAGGGCCTGATCCTCGCGCACCCTCCTCCTCGTGGGGGCGCCCAGTTCCGACGTGGAGAGAAGGTGTGACGGGTTGACCGTGCCCGCCGAGACGACAACCGAAAGATCAGAAAGCGCCTTCTCGGCGGGGAAGGCGGTGTTCTCCGGCGGCCCGGCGGCCGCGGAGCGGACCCTGCTCGACATCCTCGCCGAGACCGTCGCCGCGCAGCCCGGTGCGGCCGCGATCGACGACGGGACCGGGGTGCTCACCTACCGCAGGCTCGCCGAGGAGGCGGAGGCCGTGCGGCGGCGGCTGGGCGCGGCCGGGATCGGCGTGGGCGACCGGGTGGGCGTGCGGATCTCGTCCGGTACGGCCGCGCTGTACGTGGCGATCCTCGGGGTGCTCGCCGCCGGTGCGGCCTACGTGCCGGTCGATGCCGACGATCCCGAGGAACGGGCGGAGCTGGTGTTCGGCGAGGCGGGCGTGTGCGCCGTGCTCGGCGACGGGGGCGCGCTCACGCTCCGGGGCGAGCCGGGCAACGCGCCCGGCAGGCCCGGTCCGGGCGACGACGCGTGGATCATCTTCACCTCCGGTTCCACGGGGAAGCCGAAGGGCGTGGCGGTCACCCATGCCGCGGCCGCCGCCTTCGTCGACGCCGAGGCCGGGCTTTTCCTCACCGACGAACCGCTCGGGCCCGGCGACCGGGTGCTGGCCGGGTTGTCGGTCGCCTTCGACGCCTCGTGCGAGGAGATGTGGCTGGCCTGGCGGCACGGCGCCTGCCTGGTGCCCGCCCCGCGGTCCCTGGTGCGCACCGGCGTGGATCTCGGGCCGTGGCTGGTCGCCCAGCGCATCACGGTGGTCTCCACCGTGCCCACCCTGGCCGCGCTCTGGCCAGCCGAGGCGCTGGAAGAGGTGCGGCTGCTGGTGTTCGGCGGGGAGGCGTGCCCGCCGGAACTCGCCGAGCGGGTCGCTGTCGAGGGCTGCGAGGTGTGGAACACCTACGGCCCCACCGAGGCGACCGTCGTGTCGTGCGCGGCGCCGCTCACCGGTGAGGGCCCGGTCCGGATCGGCCTGCCGCTGGCGGGCTGGGAGCTGGCCGTGGTGGACGAGCGGGACGAACCGGTGGCGATGGGCGAGCCGGGGCAGCTCGTGATCGGCGGTGCGGGCCTGGCCCGCTACCTGGACCCGGACAAGGACGCGGAGAAGTTCGCACCGCTGCCGTCGCTGGGCTGGCGGCGGGCCTACCGCAGCGGTGACCTGGTGCGGGCCGAGCCGGAGGGGCTGCTGTTCCTCGGCCGGGCCGACGAGCAGGTCAAGCTCGGCGGGCGCCGCATCGAACTGGGCGAGGTCGACGCCGCGCTGCAAGCGCTTCCCGGTATCGCCGGGGCGGCTTCGGCGGTGCGCACCACGAAGGCGGGCAATCAGATCCTGGTCGGTTACGTCGTGCCCGGCGAGCCCGGCTTCGACACCGACGCCGCCTCGGTGCTCCTGCGGGACCGCCTGCCCGCCGCGCTGGTGCCGCTGCTCGCCGTGGTCGGCGATCTGCCGACCCGTACCTCCGGCAAGGTGGACCGCGCCGCGCTGCCCTGGCCGTTGCCCACCCTGTCCGATCCGGACGACGCGGGCCCGGGGAAGCTGACCGCGACCGAGGCGTGGCTCGCGGAGATGTGGGCCGAGATCCTCGGCGTGGCCGTGGCGTCCCCGGACGCCGACTTCTTCAGCCACGGGGGCGGCAGCCTCACGGCCGCCCAGCTCGTCGCCCGCATCCGCACCCGGCACCCCCAGGTCTCGGTCGGCGACATCTACCAGCGGCCGGCGCTGGGGGCGCTCGCCGCGCTGCTCGACGGGCTGAAGAGCGGCGAGACGGCCTACCGCGAAGTGGCGCCGGTCCCGGGCCGCACCGGTCTCCTGCAGGCGCTGCTCCTGCTGCCGCTGATGACACTGACCGGGTTGCGCTGGACCACCGTGCTGGCCGCCCTCTCCACCGCGCTCGGCCTGGCCGGGGTGGCCTGGGCGCCCTCGGTCCCGTGGTGGGCGCTGGCGGTGGCCTGGCTGGTGCTGTTCAGTCCGGCGGGCCGCATCGCGGTGGCCGCGGGCGGAGCGCGCCTGCTGCTGCGGGGCGTCCGGCCCGGCAGCTACCCACGCGGCGGAAGTGTCCACTTGCGACTGTGGACGGCGGAGAAGCTCGCCGAATTCAGCGGTGCCGCCGAGATTTCGGGCGCGTCGTGGATGACGCAGTACGCCAGGGCGCTGGGCGCCAAGGTCGCCAAGGGGGTGGACCTGCATTCGCCACCCCCGGTCACCGGCCTGCTCAAGCTCGGCCGGGGCGCGGCGATCGAGCCCGAGGTGGACCTGTCCGGCCACTGGGTGGACGGGGATCTGGTGCACATCGGCAAGATCCGGGTCGGCGCCGGCGCCAGGGTGGGGGCACGCAGCACCCTGTTCCCGGGCGCGCGCGTCGGCAAGGGAGCCGAGATCGCGGCCGGTTCGACCGTGGTGGGCGCGGTGCCCGCCGGGCAGCGCTGGGCCGGGTCTCCGGCCGCCCGCGACGGCCGGGGCGCGCTGCGGTGGCCGTCCAGCCGCCCGCCGCGCTCCCGCCGCTGGGCCTGGATCTACGCGGTGAGTTCGCTGCTGCTGGGACTGTTGCCCGCGGTGGCGGCCCTGCCCGGGATCGCGGTGCTGGCGTTCGCGCTGTCCGGCGGCCCGTCGCTCGGGCGCGCGCTGGCCGCGGTGCCCGCCGCCACGGTTGCCTACCTCGTGTCCTACGCACTGCTGGTGCTCGTCGGAGTGCGCGCCCTCGGCGTGGGCATGACCGGGGGATACCACCCGGTGCACAGCCGGGCCGCCTGGCAGGTGTGGGCCACCGAGCGGCTCATGGACATGGCCAGGACCGCGCTGTTCCCGCTCTACGCCAGCCTGTTCACTCCCGTGTGGCTGCGCCTGCTGGGCGCGAAGGTGGGCCGGGACGCCGAGGTGTCCACCGTCCTCGCCGTGCCACGGATGACCCAGGTGGACGACGGCGCGTTCCTCGCCGACGACACCATGGTGGCCGCCTACGAGCTCGGGAACGGCTGGCTGCACGTGGCCCCCGCCCGCATCGGAAAGCAGGCCTTCCTCGGCAACTCGGGGATGACCGCGCCGGGCCGCGCGGTGCCCAAACGCGGGCTGGTCGGGGTGCTCTCGTCCACCCCGCCGAAGGCGAAGAAGGGTTCCTCCTACCTGGGCATGCCTCCGATGCCGCTGCGGCGGGCCGTGGAGGCCGGGGACGCGACCCGGACCTACCGGCCGCCGAGGCGGCTCAAGGTGGCGCGTGCCGCCGTCGAGCTGTGCCGCGTCGTGCCGGTGATGTGCGGGACCGCGCTGGCCGTGCTGGTGCTCGCCGCCCTCCTGTCGCTGTGGACGACGGTGGGTCTGTGGGCGGCCGCACTGGCGTCGGGCGCGGTGCTGCTGGCCGCCGGTGTCGTCGCCGCCGCGCTCGCCACCGGGGCGAAATGGCTGCTGGTGGGCCGGTTCCGGGAGATCGACCATCCACTGTGGAGTTCCTTCGTGTGGCGGGACGAACTGGCGGACACCTTCGTCGAGGCACTCGCGGTGCCCTGGCTGATCGGCTCGCTCGGCGGGACGCCGCTGCTGGCGGCCTGGCTGCGCACGATGGGGGCCCGGATCGGCCGCGGCGTCTGGCTGGAGACCTACTGGCTCCCGGAGGCGGATCTGGTGCGCCTCGGCGACGGCGCCACCGTCAACCGCGGCTGCGTGGTGCAGACCCACCTGTTCCACGACCGGATCATGAGCATGAGCGAGGTCGCACTGGACGAGGGGGCCACGCTGGGCCCGCACGGCATCGTCCTGCCGGGCGCGACCCTCGGCGCGCGCACCACCGTCGGTCCCGGCTCACTGGTGACCCGCGGCGACACGGTCCCCGCCGATTCGCGCTGGCTCGGCAACCCGATCTCGGCCTGGGGGCGCTGAGGTGCGGGACAGCCTGGCCGCCCACGGGGACGACGGCTACCACGTCGGGCACTACGACCTGGAGCTGGACTACAAGGTCGGCCCCAACCGGCTGGCCGCGCGCGCGAAGATCAGCGCGATCGCCACGCGCCCGCTGACGGAGATCCGTCTCGACTTCGCCGGCTTCAAGGTCGGCGGCCTGACGGTGGACGGGCATCGCGCCCGGTTCGCCCGCCGGGGGACCAAACTGGTGGTGATCCCGCCGCGGCCCCTCGGTGCGGGGGCCCAGTTCACCGTCGAAGTGCGCTACACCGGCAACCCGCGGCCGATCAGCGGCCACTGGGGCGACATCGGGTGGGACGAGCTCACCGACGGCGCGCTGGTGGCGAGCCAGCCGATCGGCGCGCCCTCGTGGTTCCCGTGCAACGACCGGCCCGCCGACAAGGCCTCGTACCGCGTCACGGTGACCACCTCCTCGGCGTACACCGTGCTGGTGACCGGTGAGGAGGTTTCGCGGCGTTCGCGCGCCAGCACGACCACCTGGGTCTTCGAGCGGCGGGAGCCGACCGCCACCTATCTGATGAGTGTCCAGATCGGACGGTACGTCGAACTGGACCTGCCGTCTCCGGTACGGCAGCGCCTCGCCGTCCCGGCGCGGCTGGCGGCCGCGGCCGGGCACGACTTCGGCCGCCAGCCGGAGATGATGGCGCTGTTCGAGCGCCGGTTCGGGCCCTACCCGTTCGGCGAGTACGTCGCCGTGGTGACCGGGGACGAGCTGGACGACCCCATCGAGGCGCAGGGGATGGCGATCTTCGGCGCCAACCACGTCGACGGGCGGCGCGGGGCGGAACGCCTGCTCGCGCACGAGCTGGCACACCAGTGGTTCGGCAACAGCCTCACCGTCGCCGACTGGCGGCACATCTGGCTCAACGAAGGGT
The DNA here is from genome assembly GCF_026802195.1 of Amycolatopsis cynarae. Lineage (NCBI taxonomy): Bacteria > Bacillati > Actinomycetota > Actinomycetes > Pseudonocardiales > Pseudonocardiaceae > Amycolatopsis > Amycolatopsis cynarae. Next base: position 2,094,373 of record NZ_CP113836.1, read on the forward strand.
TCGCCACCTACGCCGAATGGCTGTGGTCCGAGGAATCCGGCGGTCCGGCGGCGGCCGAGCTCGCCGTGGAGGCGGCCCGGCGGATCGACGGCCTGCCCGGTGAGGTGCGCATCGGCGACCCGGGGGCGGCGCACCTGTTCGACGTGCGGGTCTACCAGCGGGGCGCGCTGACCCTGCAGGCGCTCCGTGAGCGTGTCGGCGACGAGACGTTCTTCGCGCTGCTGCGGTCGTGGGCGCACGAGCACCGGCACAGCGGCGTCACCACCCTTGAGTTCGTCGCGCACGCCGAACGGTACGCCGGGGCCGCCCTCGGCGGCTTCTTCGCGCACTGGCTGGAAAACCGCGCGTGATCCACCCGGGCGGCGGCTGGCCCGTGCCCGGCGGACCCGGCAGGCTCGGCCGGTGGGTGATTCCCGACAGCGACACCTCAACCAGGCCCTGCTCCGGATCCCGAGGCGCGCGGAGACCGCGGATCGCGCCACCCTGACCGCCACCTTCGTGGAGGCGGGCTCGTTCTCCGCGATGCTGCACTCCACCGACCACCAGATCGTCTACGGGCGGCGGGGAGCCGGGAAGACGCATGCCCTGCTGCATCTCGCCGATCTCGTCGAGCGCACCGGCGATCTCGTCGTCTACGCCGACCTGCGCACGATCGGCGCGTCGGGCGGGCTCTACGCCGACAGCAGCCTGAGTCCCGTGGTGCGCGGGACCCACTTGCTCATCGACACCCTGGAAGCCCTGCACGAGGAACTCCTCACCGCGATCGTCGAGCGGGACTCGGCGGGAGGACCGGGGCTGCTGCCCGCGCTGGACGCACTGGCCGAAGCCGCGACGGCGGTGCGGGTCGTCGGTGAGGTCGAGCAGGAGACGAAGATCGGCGGTACGGCGGAATCCGCGTACTCGGCCGAGTTTTCCCGCTCCCCCGGTGCGGGGGTGAGCGGCCGCCAGGCCGTCACGGCGGAGCGCAGCCTGCGGCGGCGGGGAACGGAACAGCACCACGTGGTGTTCGGGCCGGTCGGCCGGGCGCTGCGCGCCCTGACCCGGGCACTGGCGCCCGCCAGGCTGTGGCTGTTGCTCGACGAGTGGAGCAGCGTGCCGATCGACCTCCAGCCACTGCTGGCCGACCTGTTGCGCCGCAGCGTGCTGCCGGTCACCGGGATCACGGTGAAGATCGCCGCCATCGAACGCCGCTCCCGTTTCCGTGCCCCCTCGGCGTCGGGGGATCTGCAGGGCATCGAGGTGGGCGCGGACGCCGCGTCCGCGGTCAGCCTCGACGATTTCATGATCTTCGACGGTTCCCGGTCCCGTGCCAGGGAGTTCTTCGGCCGCCTGTTCTTCAACCATGCTTCGGTCCGGCTGGCCACCATGCTGGCCGACCCGCCCGCGGACGCGGACGCGTTCGTCGCGGAATGCTTCCGCGGCACCGCCTTCGCCGAACTCGTGCGGGCCGCGGAGGGCATTCCCCGCGACGCGATCAACATCGCCGCGCTGGCCGCGCAGTACGCCCACGACGAGCCGATCGGGCTGCGTGAGGTGCGGATGGCGGCACGCGACTGGTACCTGCGCGACAAGCAGGCGGCCATCGCGGCCGGCGAACCCGCCCGCCTCCTGTTGCGCGCCCTCGTCGACGAGGTGGTGGGCAGGCGGCGGTCGCGGACCTTCCTGCTGGAACAGGCCGCCGGGACCGGGCACGAACTCGTCGGGGACCTGGTCGACGCCCGGCTGCTCCACGTGCTGCGGCGCGGCCTCGTCGACGCCGACCACCCCGGAGCCCTCTACGACGGTTTCGCCATCGACTACGGGTGCTACGTGTCGCTGCTTCTCGACCACGACGCGACGGTCCGGCCGCGCGACCGCGGCGGCTGGCTCAGCTCGCCCAAGGGCCTGCCCCCGGACGGCTTCTCGTTCGGCAAGGCGGTCCTCGACCTCTCCCGGCTCGGCTGAGCCGGCCGCCGGTGACCTCGTTCCGCCGGTCGGCAGACCGCTATCCGGCCACGGTGCGCTTGCTCGGTACCAGCTTGTGCGGTTCGGTGTCGAGGTCGTCGAGGCCGAAGCTGATGATGCGGCGGGGGTGGATCCGGATGATCGCCCCGCCGATCCCGGCGGCCGAATCCGCCGGTTCCTCGATCGCCTCGCCGCGCCCCCGGATTTCCAGGCACCGGACCCGCCACGGCGACACGGAGGCGATGTCGTCGACCACGAACGCGACCTGCCCGTTGTCCGCCACATTGCGGAACTTCCGGCTGGCCGCCATGTTGTAGCCGCCGATGTCGATGGTCCGGGTGGCGGGGTTGTAGGCGAACCCCACCGGGCTGACCTGCAGCGTGCCGTCCGGCTGCGCGGTGGCCAGGCGCCCGAGGCGCTGGGTGGCGAGGTAGTTCAGTTCGGAATCGGTGAACGACATGGTGATCCCCTCCGGCGAGACCGGCCGGAACCTCCGGCCGGCACGTCCGCACCTCGGTGCGGTTGCTGAGCCCAGGATGCGACCTCCAGTCAGCTCGAGGTCAACCCCGTGAATCAGTTCGGCTCGCCGAGTGGGGTCGTGCAGAACGGGCCGCCGACGTAACGCGCTTCATCGCCGGTGAGGGCAGGCCCGGAGGTCTCGGCGGCGAACTTCTCGGCGTCGTCCAAGGCGCGGTAGCCCAGCGCCTCCGCTTCGGCCAGCGAGTAGATCCGCCGGGTGTTGCCGGAAACGCCCCAGACGATCCGGTAGCCCGGCGACGGGCAGGACAGGCACGCCTCGAACAGGCGGGCGCCGTCGTCGGGCGACAGCCAGGTGGACAACCCGCGCACCCCCGGAGGGCGTTCGAAACACGAGCCGATGCGCACGCAGATCACGTCCATCCCGAACCGGGAATGGTAGAGGCTGCCCAGCGCTTCCACGGCGGCCTTGCTCACCCCGTAGAAGGTGTCCGGCCTCGGTGACGAGTCCGCGGGCAGTTCCGGCTCCACCGCGCGGAAACCCACCGCGTGATTGCTGGAGGCGAGCACGATCCGGCCCACCCCGGCCCGCCGCGCGGCCTCCAGGACCACCTGGGTGCCGCCGATGTTGACCTCCAGGATGTCCGCCCAGCCGTTTTCCCGGCTGATTCCGCCCAGATGCAGGATCGCGTCGACGTCCTGGCAGGCGCGCGCCATCAGGTCCGGATCGGTGACCGACCCGGTGCGCACCTCGACCGCCTCGCCCGGTTCCGGCGGCGCCGGGGGCACCAGATCGAGCAGCCGCAGGATCCGGCCCTCGCGGCGGAGACGGGGACGCATCAGGGTGCCGACGACGCCGGAGGCGCCGGTGATCAGGACGCGCATGCCCATTCCTTTCCTTCGGTTGACGCGGGGAGTTCCTTGCCGCTCAACGGATTCCCGCCCGCCGCAGCCGCCGTCCCAGTTCGGCCGCGGCCTCGGTCAGCACTCCGGCCACGGCCAGTGCCTCCCCCTCGCCCGCCTGGTCGACGGGCAGGGAGCAACTGATCGCGTCGGTACCCGGAATGCGGTAGGGCACCACGGCGGCGACGCACCGGATGCCGGGGGTGCCCTCCTCGATCTCCTCGGCGAACCCGCGCCGGCGGGCCGATTCGCATTCGGCGAGCAACGCCTCCAGGGAGGTGATGGTGTTCGGGGTGAGCGCGGGCAGTCCTCCGGCGTACAGCGCGGTGATCTCGTGCGGAGTCAGTTCCGCGAGCAGTGCCTTGCCCAGCGCCGTCGCGTGCGCGGGCAGCGTCCGGCCCACGCGGGACACCAGACGGGTGGACCGGCGTGATTCGCGGGTTTCCAGGTACACGATCTCGGCGCCGTCGCGGCGTGCGTAGTGCGCGGTGAACCCGGTGCGTTCGCGGACGTCTTCCAGCGCCTCGGTGGCGAACGGGATGGCGGGATCGCGATCGAGGTAGGCGGTGCCGCAGATCAGCGCGCGCACGCCGAGGCGGTAGCGCGCGGTGCCGGGCTCGGCTTCGAGCCAGCCCGCCTCGTGGAGCGTGCGCAGCAGCCCGTGCAGGCTCGACCGGGGGAAACCGGTGCGGGCGTGCAGATCCGCCAGCGAGAGCCAGGCGTCCCGTGCGGCGAAGGCTTCCAGCAGTTCCACGGTGCGGCGTGCGGATTTCACCCCGGCCGGGAGTGCGGCGGGTTGCTCCATCCTGCCTCCGTTGACTGGTGACCCACGTCATACTAGCGTTTCCGAACTCGTTCACAACATGGTTTCCCGTTCACGAATATGAACAAGCGGAGGTGGGATGAAGGTCGTCGGCTATGCCTATCCCTGGGATGTGGCCGAGCCCGGGTTCGTCGAGCGGGTCCGCGAACTGGGCGTGGACGAAGTCGCCGTCGCCGTGTCGTACCACTCCGCGCGCGCCGCCACGCCGTGGTCACGGGAGCGCACCGCGGTCCTGGCCCGGCATGCCGCCCTGTACCGGCCGGTGCGGGAAGGCGCCTGGGAGCGGCTGTGTCCCGGGGTGCCCGACTGGGTGGAATCCCCGGATGCGGCGGGGGAGGCGATCGCGTTGCTCGGCGAAGCCGGGATCCCGGCCGCGGCCTGGCTCGTGCTCACCCACGATTCCAGGCTGGGCACGGAGTTTCCCGAGCTGACGGTGCGCAACTGCTTCGGCGAGCGCTATCCGTGGGCGCTGTGCCCGTCCCAGGACGAAGTGCGTGCCTACGCGGCGGCACTGGCCGCGGAATCGGTGACGGGACTGGAGATCTCGTCGGTCGTCCTCGAGGCGTGCGGCCAGCTCGGGGTGCTTCACCAGTGCCGGCACGAAAAAACCGACGCGGTGTGGTCGCCCGCGGTTGCCCGGCTGCTGTCCGTCTGCTGCTGCGACGCCTGCGCGCCCGGCTGTGAAACCGCGCTGCGCGAGGAGATCGGCAGGCTGATGGCGACCGGCGACCTCACCCTCGCCGAGGACCGCCTCGCGCCCGAGGTGCGTGAGCTCGTCCTGTCCACCCGGCGGGCCTCGGCGGACGCGTTGCGCCGGGCCGTGCTCGAGCACGTCGGCAGCGCAGTGGCGCTGCACGGCTCCGCCGACCCGTGGGCGACCGGGGCGCTGCCCGGGCTGACCCCGGCCGCGCCGGACGACGTGGACACCGTCGTGTTCCCGTGCTGGCGGCCCGGCGCGGACAGCCTCGACGAAATCGCGCGGGCCCGGGCCCTGCTGCCCTCCCGGGTGGCGGTGGGTGCCTACGTCACCGCGGTGGCGGCCGCCCCGGTCCCGGATCCGGGGGCCTACGTGGCGGAACTGGGCCGGGCCGGGGCGGACGAGCTGCACCTGTACCACCTCGGACTGGCCGGGCCCGGCCGCTGGGCGGACCTGCACGCGGCCGTGGCCGCGGCGCGCCTGTCCTGAGAGGCCGTCACGGCTCGGTGGAGCGGCTGCGGAGCTGCTCGCGCAGGTCGTCGATCTCGGCGCGGGCCGCGGCGAGATCGTCCTGCAGACCGAGGATGCGGGCCGCGGCCGCGAGCGAGTGGCCCTCGTCGAGCAGCGCCCGCAGGCGGTCGACGGTCTCCAGCTGGCGCCGCGAGTAACGGCGGTGGCCGCCGCCGGACCGTTCCGGCGACACGATTCCGGCGGCGTCCAGGCTGCGGAGGAAGGGTTGCTGCACCTCGAGAAGTTCGGCCGCCTGACCGATCGTGTAGGCCGGATAGTCCGGGTCGTCCAGCTTGCCCGTTCCGGCCACCGCGGCACTCCTTCGCCCTGTTTCCGCCACCGACCCGACGATATCCTCCGGTCGAGGATTGACACAATCTGCAGTGAGTGCTATAGAAAAAGTAGAGCGGTGAAACGACCGGGTGTCGAGCAGGCTGGACTTCCGGGGAGTGATCGCGATGACCGGATCGGACCTTCGGCCGAGGCAGGCCGGACAGGAGTTCGCGGACGTCGTGTTCGCGGACGAAGATCTCGTGCGAGCCGAGTTCGAGGCGATCGTGGCCGCCGGTTTCGGCGGGCCGGTGCCCAGGTTCCCGCTCCCGTCCCGGGGCCGTCGCCCCGACGGTTCCCCTCGGTCGCATCCCGTCCTGTGGCGTCGCGAGGCGGCCGCCCATCGCGGGGTCACCGCTCTCGTCCAAGCGCCGCGCTGGGTGCGGCAGCGCTCACCTCCGGGAACGCCGAACCGGCCGGACCCGAGGAGCGGAATCGGGAGGTGATGCCGTCCCCCGCCGTCCCGGCCGTCGGCCCCGCACTTTCCAGTCCTCACGGCCAGGCGGCCTTCGCCTGCGGCGTCTCGTGGCGCGTTCTCTCCAGGGGCCCTCGGACCGGGCGGCGGAAGCCGAGCAAGGAAAGCAACGCCTGAACGAAGGAGCCGGTGTGGCGGGCAGCAGCCCGCCACACCGGCGGAGGAGGGGCAATGACCGAGGATCCGTTGCAGGCCAAGCCCGACGGAGACCTGGCAGGGCAGTCCCAGCCGGTGGCCCTCGACCCGGACGACGAGCCGCGCCCCCTCGAAACAGCGGATGAGCCGGTCGAGGCCGATGTGGCCGACGTCGTGGACCAGCGCACGGCGGTCCGGCTCGCCGAGGACGAACCCTGGCCCTGAGGCAGGCCGGGAGGAGACGATGGCGGGCGAGGACCCCTACGCGGTGCTGGGAGTACGTCCGGACGCCGGTCTCACGGAGATCACGGCCGCCTATCGCGCGCTGGTGCGCCGGTTCCACCCGGACACGCCCCGGGCAGCCGAACCCGAGTGCCTGGCGGCGGTCATCGCGGCCTACCGGATCCTGCGCGACCCGGTGCGCCGCGCCGAGTACGACCGGCGGCGCGGCGTGACCCGCGGAGGTGTGACCGGCCGAGGTGTGAGCGTGCCGGTCCGGGTCCACCGCCCGCGCGACCACCCCGCACCGGAACCCGAACTGCGCGCCGGTCCCGTCCGCCGTCATCGGCCGTGACGCGGTGCTCATCTCCCCAGGGGAACTTCAGCGCGCCGGGCCCGCACCCGAGTCGTGGAGCGCGGCCGTCGCGTACTCCCAGAGCCGGTCCCCGGCCTCCGGGTCGAGGGCGTAGGCCGCCACGCCGCTGGGCATTTCCTCGTCGCCGCGCGCGATCGCGGCTTCCTGGTTGTCTTCGAAGTAGCGTCCGGTCACGCCCGCCACCAGGGGTGAGGCCGCCAGCAGCACCGAGGTCGCCGCGCCCTGGGCGGGGGACTTGTAGTGGGGCGGTTCGACCAGGTTGCCGTCGTCGTCCATCGCGCCGAGCGCCCGCATGGTCTCCTCGTCGAGGTGCCGGGAGAGCCTGGTGTGGATCCAGCCGGGCGCGAGCGCGTTGGCGGTGATGCCGTCGCTGGCCCACCGGCCCGCGCCGACGGCGAACAGCACGTCCGCGGTCTTGGACTGGGCGTAAGCCGTCCAGGGATCGTACGGGCGCCGCTCGAACTGCGGGTCGTCGAAGTCGAACGGCGACAGCAGGTGCGCGCCGGAGCTGACCACGACGAGCCGGGCCGACCCGGCTTCGCGCAGGCTGCCATGCAGCCAGGTGGCGAGGGCGAAATGCCCGAGATGGTTCGTGGCGAGCTGCAGTTCCCAGCCCTCGAGGGTGATCCGGCGCGTGGGGAGTGCCATGATCCCGGCGTTGGCGACGAGCACGTCGAGCGGCCCCCGCCATTCTCGTGCGAAGGCGGCGACGGACGACAGGTCGGCCAGGTCGAGCGCCGCCGCGCGCACCGCGCCCGCACCGGGCACGGCGGCCAGTTCGCGGAGCAGGGGTTCGGCGAGCGCCGGGTCACGGGTGGCGATCGTGACCTCGGCCCCGGCGGCGGCCAGTGCGCGGACGGTTTCGGCGCCGATCCCGGACGCGCCACCGGTGACGACGATGCGCCGCCCGCTCAGGTCGACGCCGTCGACGATTTCGGCGGCGGTGGTGCGGGCGTGGAACGGGGTGGTGAGGCGACGGTGGTCGCCGGTGGGAATGGTGGTGGTCACGGACTCGACGCTAGGCCGGTCACCCTGGATGATCTATGTTGCGGCGTCCGGAAAACTTTCGTGATCGTCCAAGGAGGCCGGGTCGTGGATCCGCTCGAAGACGTGCTGGCCCTGCTGGGCACCAAGGCACACCTGTCGACGGGGCTGCTCGCCGGAGGCCGGTGGGCGGTGCGGTTCCGCCCGCCCGAAGGCGTCAAGTTCAACACGGTCCGGCGTGGACGGTGCTTCCTGCGGGTCGAGGGGAGCGGCGAGCCGATCGCGCTGGCGGAAGGCGACTGTTACCTGCTGACGAAACCGGTGGCGTTCACGTTGTTCAGCGACCCGGATGCCGTTCCCCTGGAGGCGGGGCCGATCTTCGCCCGGGCCGAAGACGGCCTCGCGCGCACCGGTGAGGGGGAGGACGTACTCCTCATCGGCGGCCGTTTCTCCTTCGGTGAGCGGGCGAACACCCTGCTGCTCGACGGGCTGCCCGCCGTGATCCACGTTCCGTCCGGTACCGCCGAAGCGGACACGGTGCGGTGGGCGCTCGGCCAGATCGGCATGGAACTGCTGCACCGGCCGCTGGGCGCGACACTGGTCGCCGAACACCTGGCCGTGGTCATGTTCGTCCACATCCTGCGCCTGCATCTGGCGCGGGAGCCGAAACCGGCCTCGGGATGGCTCGCCGGCCTCGCCGACCCGGTGGTGGCCGCGGCGCTGACCGCGATGCACACCTCCCCGGCCCGTCCCTGGACCGTCGCCGAGCTGGCCAGGGCCGGTGCGGTGTCCCGGTCGGCGCTCGCCGCACGCTTCAAGGACGTCGTCGGTGCCGGACCGCTCGACTACCTGACCGGGTGGCGGATCGAACTCGCTTCCCACAGGCTGCGGAAGGGAACCGACACCCTCGCCGTCATCGCCCGCGACGTCGGCTACTCTTCGGAAAGCGCTTTCAGCACCGCCTTCAAACGGATCACCGGAATCTCACCCCGGGACTACCGCAAGGCACCCCCGACCGCCGGAGGCCTGCCTGGGGTGCGCCGCCGCCCGTCACGGCGCGGGGACGATGCCGAAGGCCCGGATCTTGCGGTAGATGGTGGCGCGTGACATGCCGAGGTCGGCCGCCGCCCGCTCCTTGTTGCCCTGGTTGGCCGCGAGGCTGCGCACGATCGCGTCGCGTTCGATCGTCTCCAGCTGGGTCAGCTGGCGCCGGACGACGGTGCGGCATTCCGCGGGGAGGTCGGTCACTTCGATCGTCCCGGCCCGGCGCCGCCGGGCGACCTGGGCCAGTACCGCACCGAGCTGGCGGACGTTGCCCGTCCAGGGCAGGCGCATGAGCTGGCGCAGACAGGCGTCCGAGGCCAGGAGATCCCGGCTGTTCGGGTGGCGGGCCAGCAGATTCGGCACCAGGCGGCGCAGATCCTCGATCCGGTGGCGCAGCGGTGGCACCTCGACCGTGTGCGCGAAGAAGGGCATCAGCCAGCCCTGGAGGTCGGCGCCGCGCGGCGCGTCGCCGAGCGTCACGGCGACCCAGGCCGGGGCCTGTGCCGGGGGCGCGCCCTGCCAGGCCGTGAACAGGTCGGTGAGGTGCCGCATCCCCTCGCCGGTCAGCGCGTCGGCGTGCCGCAGGATGACCACCGGGGAGTTCCCGCAGGCCACCTCGCCGGCCAGTGCGGTGGTCCAGGCCTCGGGGTCGTCCACCGCCTGGCAGTCCTGGAGCACCAGCTGACGGCCGGGGGCGTGCCTGCGGGCAACGGCCTGTGCCAGTGCCGTCTTGCCGGTGCCGCGCTCGCCGCTGAGCACCAGCCAGGTCCCGCCGGTGAAGCTCGCGTCCGCCGCGGCGCACGCCTGCCGCCAGGCCGGGCTGGTACCGACCACTCCCGGCAGTCGCAGGTCCGCCGGAAAGGCCGTGCGCCGGGAAGGGGCCTGGTTCTTCACCCGGAGCACCCCGCCCGCGAGCGTCGCCCCGCTGTACACCGGCCGGTATTCCAGCCGGGCGACCACCCCGGAGGGCAGGTCGGCCAGGACCGTGACCGGTTTGGCCGATCCCGTCACGTCGGCCGCATGGCTGATCAGCGCCGCCCGGTCGGTCACGTCGTAGAGCTCCTCGGCGTGGCTGTTGACCATGACCACGTCCTCGTTGACGGCCAGCACCGCTCCCGTGCCCCGGCGGCAGGCGGCGAGGTACTCGCGGAAGAGGCTCAGCTCCCGGGCTCCGGTGCCGGCCAGCATCGCCTCCTCGATCCGCTTGGCCGTCGTGCGCGCCAGCGTCAGCAGCAGCGGACTCGAAGGGTCGGCCCAGGACGTCAGGTCGAGGACACCGGCCAGGTGCCCCCGGATCGGATGGGAGATCGGCGCCCCGGCGCATTCGAAGGCCGCGAGACTGCTGTTGAAATGCTCGAACCCGGACACGAGCACCGGTTTCTGGCACTCCAGCGTGGTGCCGATCCCGTTGGTCCCCACCGACTCCTCGGCATAGCTGTACCCGGTGGCCAGCGAGATCCGGTCGAGGCCCGAGTTGAGGGCGCGGTCGGTGCTGAACCGGCTCACCACCAGGCCGTCCGCGTCGGTCAGCACGATGGCGACCGGCTGGGCGGCCAGCTCGGCGGACAGGTCGGCCAGCACCGGCCTGGCGCTGCGGGCCAGGAGGCTTTCCTCGTCGTGATCGGGGACGAAGACCGGATCGGGTTCGTCGGCGTCGACCCGGTGTTCGAGTGCGCGCCGCCAGGAGGCGGAGATGACGTCGCGGACACCGGGGAGCCCGGGTTCGGGCCGCGTCAGGAACTTCTCCCGCAGAACGCTCATCCGCCGCGAATCGGGCCGGTCTGCTTGGGTCACCACCGTCTCCTTTGACGTTGGAGGTGCTCGGTCACCGCACTGATCCCATCGTGGCGCAGTCCCGCGGGACCAGCAGTCTCACATTGAGACAGAAGTTGGCTGCGATCCGCAACACACTCTCCCCCGTCAGGACGCACGGCCGGGTGCCAGATCCCGCTTCCAAGGAGGCCGAATTGAGCAGGCAGAGTCTCACCAAGGCGCACAGCAAGATCACGGAGCTGTCGTGGGAGCCGACGTTCGCCACTCCCGCGACCCGCTTCGGCACCGACTACACGTTCGAGAAGGCACCCAAAAAGGACCCGTTGAAGCAGATCATGCGGTCCTACTTCCCGATGGAGGAGGAGAAGGACAACCGCGTCTTCGGGGCCATGGACGGTGCGATCCGGGGCAACATGTTCCGTCAGGTGCAGCAGCGCTGGCTGGAGTGGCAGAAACTGTTCCTGTCGATCATCCCGTTCCCCGAGATCTCCGCGGCGAGGGCGATGCCGATGGCCATCGACGCGGTGCCGAACCCGGAGATCCACAACGGACTGGCGGTCCAGATGATCGACGAGGTCCGGCACTCGACGATCCAGATGAACCTCAAGAAGTTGTACATGAACAACTACATCGATCCGGCCGGCTTCGACATCACGGAGAAGGCGTTCGCCAACAACTACGCGGGCACCATCGGCCGCCAGTTCGGCGAGGGGTTCATCACCGGTGACGCGATCACGGCGGCGAACATCTACCTCACGGTGGTCGCCGAAACCGCCTTCACCAACACGCTGTTCGTCGCGATGCCCGACGAGGCGGCCGCCAACGGCGACTACCTGCTGCCCACGGTCTTCCACTCGGTGCAGTCCGACGAGTCCCGGCACATCAGCAACGGCTACTCGATCCTGTTGATGGCACTGGCCGACGAGCGCAACCGCCCGCTGCTGGAGCGCGACCTGCGCTACGCCTGGTGGAACAACCACTGCGTGGTGGACGCCGCCATCGGCACCTTCATCGAGTACGGCACCAAGGACCGCCGCAAGAACCGCGAGTCCTACGCCGAGATGTGGCGCCGCTGGATCTACGACGACTACTACCGCAGCTACCTGCTCCCGCTGGAGAAGTACGGGCTGGTCATCCCGCACGATCTGGTCGAGGAGGCGTGGAACCGGATCACCAACAAGTTCTACGTCCACCGGGTGGCGCAGTTCTTCGCCACCGGCTGGCCGGTGAACTACTGGCGCATCGACGGCATGACCGACGCCGACTTCGAATGGTTCGAGGAGAAGTACCCGGGCTGGTACAACCAGTTCGGCAAGTGGTGGGAGGCCTACAACCGGCTGCGCTACCCGGGCCGCAACAAGCCGATCGCCTTCGAGGAAGTCGGCTACGAATACCCGCACCGCTGCTGGACCTGCATGGTGCCCTGCCTCGTCCGCGAGGACATGGTGGTCGACAAGGTCGACGACCAGTGGCGGACCTACTGCTCGGACACCTGCCACTGGACCGACAAGGTCGCGTTCCGGCCGGAGTACGAGGGCCGGGAGACCCCCAACATGGGCAGGCTGACCGGGCACCGCGAATGGGAGACGCTCCACCACGACCGGGATCTGGCCGACATCCTCACCGACCTCGGCTACGTCCGCGACGACGGCAGGACCCTCGTCGGGCAGCCCCACCTGGACCTCGACGACCCGAAGAAGCTGTGGACGCTCGACGACGTCCGGGGCATCCGGTTCGCGAGCCCGAACGTGACCCTCAACCAGATGACCGACCAGGAGCGCGAGGAGTGGGCCGCGGCGTACCGCGCCAACCCGAACGTCTCCGTCGGCTGACGGCGCGAGGACCAGCGGACGACGGTGGCGGCGGCCGGGCCGTCAGCGGGCTCTCGCCGCCGCCGTCCGCCCCGAGAAACGAGGAACCATGGGCGACAAGCATCGCATCTCCTTCGAGCCGGTCGACATCGAGATGGAGGTGGACGAGAACGAGAAGATCCTCGACGCCGCGTTCCGGCAGGGAATCCACCTCATGCACGGCTGCCGTGAAGGCCAGTGCTCGGCCTGCAAGTCCTACGTACTGGACGGCGAGATCCAGATGGAGCGCTACTCGACGTTCGCCTGCAACGACGCCGAGGTCGAAGAGGGCTACGTGCTGCTCTGCCGGGCGCACGCCTTCAGCGACTGCACCATCGAACTGCTCAACTTCGACGAGGACGAACTGCTCAACTCCGCGCCGCTGCAGGAGATCAGGACCGAGGTCCTGGAACTGGTCCCGCACACGCACGACATCGTCGGCCTCAAGCTCAAGCCGGTCGACCCGCCCGGCTTCGAGTTCAAGCCCGGCCAGTACGCCGACCTGATCATCCCCGGCACCGAGGAGCACCGGTCCTTCTCGATGGCGACGACCCCGGCCACCACCGGCCACCTCGAGTTCCTGATCAAGAAGTACCCGGGGGGCAGGTTCTCGTCGCTGCTCGAGAACGGGATCGAAGCGGGCGACACGATCCACCTGCGCGGCCCGTACGGCAACTTCACCCTGAAAAAGGGGCACGTGCTGCCGTTGGTGCTGATGGCGGGCGGTGCGGGCATGGCGCCCGTGCTCGGTCTGCTGCGGCACCTGGCCGACACCGGCGACACCCGCCGGATCCGCTTCTACTACGGCGCCCGCACCCCCGCGGACCTGTTCTACCTCGACGAGATCCGGGCGCTGGGAGAGCGGCTGCCCGACTTCGGGTTCGTCGTCGCCCTTTCCGAATCCGACGACGGCATCGGCCACTGCGGTGTCCCGGCCGAACGGGGGATGGTCACCGAGGTCGTCGAGGCCGGGGAGCCCGAACTGCACCGCTGCGAGGTCTACCTGTGCGGGCCGCCGCCCATGGTGGACGCGGCGCTGGCACTGGCCGCACGGCAGGGCGTTCCGGACGACCAGGTCTTCTACGACAAGTTCACCACGTCGGTCCGTGAGGACGAATAGGGCGGCCGGAGGTGCGAAAAGGGAGCCAACGACCAGGAGAGCGGGCAACCGCGAAAAACCCAGCACTCACCACAGTGGAGGGATGACATGGCGAGCACTGCAACTTCCGCGCCCAAGGGGCGCAGTTTCCCGAAGGTCGAGTTCACCGACTCCGAAGCCGGCGCGCTGGAGTTTCCCGGCAGCAAGAGCCGAAGCTACAACTACTTCCGCCCCGCCAAACTCCGGGCGACGGTCTACGAGGACGTGACCGTCGACGTGCAGCCCGATCCCGAGCGGCACCTGACCCAGGGCTGGATCTACGGTTTCGGCGACGGGCCGGGAGGCTACCCGAAGGAGTGGACGAAGGCGAAATCGTCCGACTGGCACGCCTTCCTCGACCCCAACGAGGAATGGGAACAGACCATCTACCGCAACAACTCCGCGGTGGTGCGCCAGGTCGCCCTCGGCCTGGAAAACGCCAAGCGCGCGGGCGCCTACGACGGCTGGAACCCGGCCTGGCAGAAGTTCGTCGCCCGCAACCTGGGCGCCTGGATGCACGCCGAGAACGGCATGGCGCTGCACGTGTTCACCTCGATCCAGCGGTCCGGGCCGACCAATATGATCAACACCGCGGTGGCCGTCAACGCGGCGCACAAGATGCGGTTCGCCCAGGACCTGGCCCTGTTCAACCTCGATCTGTCCGAATCGCTGGGCACCTTCGACGGTTCGGTGCACAAGCAGGTTTGGGCCTCGGCCGAGGAATGGCAGCCCACGCGCAAGGTCCTCGAGGAGCTCACCGCCGTAGGCGACTGGGCCGAACTGCTGTTCGGCGTCAACGTCGTCTTCGAGCAGCTGGTCGGACAGCTTTTCCGGTCGGAACTCGTCATGCAGATCTCCGCCAAGAACGGCGACTACATCACCCCGACCCTCGTCGGCACCGGCGAGTACGACTACAACCGGGACCTCGGCTACACCCGCGCCCTGTTCCGGATGCTCACGCGCGACGAGCAGCACGGCAGCGGCAACAAGGAGCTGTTCGGCCAGTGGTTGTCGGCCTGGGTGCCGCCGTGCCTTCAGGCCGCGCGGGCACTGCAGCCCATCTGGTCGCAGCCGGCGGAGAAGGTGCGCACCTTCGCCGACTCCTTCGGCGCGGCCAAGGAGAAGTTCGCCCAGCTGCTCGAGGAAATCGGGCTCGACGTGCCGAAGGAGTGGGAGAAGTGAGCGGTTCCCTGCAGTTCGGTTCGCAGGCCGGTTCCTCGAACATGTGCGGTGTCACCCTGATGAACACGCCGATCGGCCGGGTCGTCGCCGACGTGATGGCGACCAAGGAAGGCGTCGCCCTCGTGGAATACCCGTCCATGATCCGGGTGGACGGCAGAAAACTCCTGGAATTCGACTACGCGGAGCTGAGCGACGCCCTCGGCGAGCCGTTCGACGGCTCGATCTTCGAGGAGATCAGTTCCACCCACTACGGCCGCATGGTGCACCTGGACGACCGCACCCTGCTCTTCGCCAACCCCGAGGACGCCGCCGAGTACATCGGTTTCGACCTCCTCGCACACGGCTGACGCCGAACCGTCCGAGAAGAGCCGGCGCGGGGCCTCCGGAGGGAGGAGGCCCCGCGCCACGCCATCCACCGCACGCGAGCGCACCGAAGGGTGAGGTATTCCCATGTACGAGAAAGAGGGCGAGAAGTACTTCGTCGTCGACGGGCACGTCCACATCTGGGACGCCCGGGAGGCGAACATCAAGAACGTCCACGGCAGGCAGTTCATCGACTGCTTCTACGACTACCACCGCAACCTCAGCCCCGAGGAAGTCATCTGGGACTACGACACCTACACCTACTACGGCGCCGAACGCTTCCTGAAGGACGTCTTCGAGGACGGCTACGTCGACCACGCCATCTTCCAGGCGACCCTGCTGCGCGACTTCTACCACAACGGGTTCGGCCAGACCGAGGAGGCTTTCGGGCTCGCGCGGAAGAACCCGGACAAGCTGACCTACAACCACGCCTACGACCCGCGCGACGGCGAGGCCGGTCTCGCCCAGCTGCGCCGGGACGCGGAGCGGATGAACCTCAAGGGCGTCAAGCTCTACACGGCCGAGTGGCACGGCGACTCGCGCGGGTACAAGCTCGACGAACCGTGGTCGCGCCGGTACCTGGAGGAATGCCTCGAACTCGGCATCAGGAACATCCACGTCCACAAGGGACCGACGATCCGGCCGCTGGACCGCGACGCGTTCGACGTCGCCGACATCGACAAGGTCGCCACCGACTACCTCGACCTCAACTTCATCGTCGAGCACGTCGGACTCCCGCGCCTGGAGGACTTCTGCTGGATCGCGACCCAGGAGTCGAACGTCTACGGTGGACTCGCCGTCGCGATGCCCTTCATCCACGCCCGGCCCCGCTACTTCGCCCAGATCATCGGGGAACTGCTCTACTGGATCGGCGAGGACAAGATCCTCTTCGGCAGCGACTACGCGCTGTGGACGCCGAAGTGGCTCGTCGAAAGGTTCGTCGACTTCCAGATCCCCGAGGACATGGCGGAGTACGCGCCGATCACCACCGAACAGAAGAAGAAGATCCTCGGGCTCAACGCGGCCGCGTTGTACGGCATCGACGTGCCCCGGCAGTTCCGGCTGCCCGCCCCGGCCGCCCAGACCGCGGGAGCCGGCCCCCGATGACCAGCACGGTTCGGTCCGTGGAGGCCGCGATCCTCTCGG
The DNA here is from genome assembly GCF_026802195.1 of Amycolatopsis cynarae. NCBI lineage: Bacteria > Bacillati > Actinomycetota > Actinomycetes > Pseudonocardiales > Pseudonocardiaceae > Amycolatopsis > Amycolatopsis cynarae. The sequence continues at coordinate 2,110,742 of NZ_CP113836.1, forward strand.
CACTGGCGACGGTGCTCGACCCCGAACTGGACCAGCCCGTGACCGAGCTCGGCTTCGTCCGGTCGGTGGCCATCGACGACGATGGCGTGGAGGTGCACCTGCGCCTGCCCACCTCGTTCTGCGCACCCAACTTCGCGTACCTGATGGTTTCCGACGCCTATGACGCGCTGGCGGCGGTGCCCGGGGCGGGGCGGGTCCGGGTGCTGCTGGACGATCACCACGATTCCGGCAAGATCAACGACGGCATCGCCGCCGGGCTCGGTTACGTCGGAACCTTCGGCGCCGAGGCGGAAAGCGGTCTCGGTGAACTGCGCCGCACCTTCCAGCGCAAGGCGCACCTCGCCGCGATGGAACGGTGCTGCCGGTCCGTCCTCGCGGGCGGTGCCTGGACGTTCGAGGAGCTGGCGCTCCTCGAACTGCTGGATCTGCCGGAAGGCCCGCTCAAGTCCGCCCTGCTGCGGCGGCGCGAGGCCATCGGGCTGCCCAACCACCCGCACGCCCGCGTGCTGGTCGACCACGACGGCAACCCGATCCCGCGGTCGGACGTGGCGCTCCGGCTGCGGCTGGCCGCGGCCACCCGCGTTTCCCTCGAAGGCAATGCCCATTTCTGCCGGGGCCTGCTCGCCACCCGCTACGGCTGTGCCGATCCTGCCGGTCCTGCCGATCCCGGAGCCGCCGCCACCGGCTTCGCCCCGGTCGTCACCAACACCAGGAGCCAGTCATGAAAGCCGCACAGGTCACCGGGTACCACCGGAACCTCGAACTGCGCGACGTCGAGGAGCCCAAGATCTCCGGGCCGCTGGACGTGGTGGTCAGGGTCGGTGCCGCCGGTGTGTGCCGGACCGACCTCCACATCCTCGAAGGACAGTGGGCGGAAAAGTCCGGCGTCACCCTGCCTTACACGATCGGACACGAAAACGCGGGCTGGGTGCACGCGGTCGGCGATGCGGTGACGAACGTCGCCGTGGGGGACAAGGTGATCCTCCACCCGCTGATGACGTGCGGCCTGTGCCGGGCCTGCCGCCTCGGCGACGACGTGCACTGCGAGAACTCGCGCTTCCCCGGAATCGACACCCACGGCGGCTACGCCGAGTACGTGCTCACCTCGGCCCGCTCCTGCGTCAAGCTCGACGACAGCTTGGAGCCCGCGGACGTGGCCGCGCTGGCCGACGCCGGGCTGACCGCCCAGCACGCCGCCGCCAAGGCGGCCAGGGTGCTGCGGCCCGGCGAAGTCTGCGTGATCATCGGCGCGGGCGGGCTCGGCCACATCGGTATCCAGTGCATGAAGGCGATGAGCGCGGCGACGCTCGTCGTGGTGGACCGCAATCCCGAGGCGCTCGCACTGGCCCGGCAGGTCGGTGCCGACGTCACCGTGGTGGCCGACGGGTCCCATGTGGACGCCGTCCTCGACCTGACCGGTGGCCACGGCGCCGAGGCGATCCTCGACTTCGTCGGCGAAGGCGGGTCGACCTCCGAAGGCGTCCGGATGCTGCGCCGCGCGGGCAACTACTACGTCGTCGGATACGGCGAGAACATCAACGTCCCGACCATCGACATCATCTCGACCGAAATCAACTTCATCGGCAACCTGGTCGGCTCGTACACCGATCTGCAGGACCTGATGGCGCTCGCCGCACAGGGCAGGGTGAAGCTGCACACCGCCCGGTACCGGCTGGACGAGTTCCAGCGGGCGATCGACGATCTGGCCGCGGGCAGGGTCCGCGGCCGCGCGATTCTCATCCCCTGATTCCGGTTCGCCCCATCTCGACATCAGTCGCACGGAAAGGAAGCAGGTCATCATGGCGAAACAGCTGCGGTTCAGCGACGATGCGCGGCGCCGCCTCGAATTCGGCGTCAACGCCCTGGCCGACGCGGTGAAGGTCACCCTCGGGCCCAAGGGCCGCAACGCGGTGCTGGAGAAGCTGACCGGCCCGCCGACCATCACCAACGACGGCGTGACCATCGCACGGGAGATCCAGCTGGGGGAGCCGTTCGCCAACATGGGCGCCCAGCTGGTCAAGGAAGTCGCGATGAAGACCAACGGTGCGGTCGGCGACGGCACCACCACCGCGACCGTGCTCGCGCAGGCCATGGTGCGGGAGGGCCTGGCCGCGCTCGGCGAGGGCGCCAACCCGATGCGGGTGCGCCGCGGTATCGAGGAAACCGTCGAAGTGGTGGTCGAATCCCTGCGCAAATCGGCGTCCCAGGTCACCGGCGAGGCCGAACTGGAGCGGACCGCGACGCTGGCGGCGAACGACGACGAACGGATCGGCCGGGCGATCGCGCAGGCGCTGGCCGCGGTCGGCCGGGACGGCGTCGTCGAAGTGGAGGAGTCCGGCGAACCCGGCCTGAAGGTCGAACTGGTGGACGGAATCGAGTTCGACCACGGGTACGTCTCGCCCTACATGGTCACCGACAAGGAGCGGATGGAGGCGAGTTTCGAAGCGCCGGTCATCCTGCTGACGAACAGGAAGATCAGCCAGGTGCAGGAGCTGATGCCCACGGTGGAGGCGGCCCGCCGCCTCGACCGGCCGCTGGTGATCCTCGCGGAGAACGTCGAAGGCCCGGCGCTGCAGATGATCGTCAGCGGTAACGTGCACGGCACCTTCCGTTCGGTCGTGGTGCGCGCGCCCGGCTTCGGGCACCGCCGGGTGGCGGAGCTGGAGGACCTGGCCGCCGCGCTCGGCGGACGAGTGGTCAGCGAGGATTCCGGGGTCACGCTGACCGAGGTCACCGAGCGGGACCTGGGGCGCTGCGAGCACATCACGGTGACCGAGGAGTCGACGACCATCCTCGGCGGCGCCGGCGACGAGACCCTCGTGCGGTCGCGGATCGAGCAGCTGGAGCAGCAGCTCAAGCGCGCCCGGATCGAGCACGACCAGGACAGCCTCCGGCTGCGCATCGCCAGGCTCTCCGGCCGCATCGCCGTCGTCCGTGTCGGCGCCGCGACCAGCGTCGAACTCAAGGAGCGGATGCTGCGCGTCGAGGACTCGCTGGCGGCCGCGCGGGCAGCGTTGGAGGAAGGCGTTGTCGCCGGGGGTGGCGCCGCGCTGGCCCAGGCCGCACGCCGCCTCGACTCCACCGGTCACGATGCCGACCTCGCGCAGGGGCGCGAGATCGTGCGCCTGGCACTCGGTGAGCCGCTGCGATGGATCGCGGCCAACGCGGGCTACGACGGCGGCGAGGTGCTGGCACGGGTGGCCGAGATGGAGAACGGGCGCGGGTTCGACGCGCTCACCGGTGAGTACGGCGACCTCTTCGCCGCGGGCGTCATCGATCCGCTCAAGGTGACCCGCTCGGCCCTGGAGAGCGCGGCGTCCATCGCGGCCCTGGTGATCACCACGGAGACCGCCATCGTCGAGGAGGTGCTGGTGAACCCCGGAGCGATCATCGCTCCCGGGGTCGGCGACCTCGCCGAAGGCATGGTCCGCCCGTCGAACATCTACTAATCCCGGCGGGTATGCCGTGAGGGGGCCCCTTGCCGTGAGGGGACCCCTCACGGTCGTATTTGCTGTGAGTGGGCCCCTCACGGGCCAGGTCGAGCATGAGGGAACTCCCTGACCATCCCGTCTCATTTTGACACCCTTGCCGAATGTGTGACCGGCTATTCTCGAGTCCGGGACAGGTTGTTTCCGGAACAATCCGGCGGACGAAGATTGGTGCTGTCGATGAAGGGTGAGGTCGTGCGGGACCACCGGGTCTGCCTGGAGCGTGCCTGCCGTGGCCTGATCCGGTCCGGCTGGCGGATCGACGTCCTGGACGGTGCGGACCAGGCCGATCAGCCGATGACGGCCAGTTCGCCCAGTTCCGACCAGTCGTCCTGCGCCAGCGTCGTGTTCACGATGCGCGGGGTCTCGGCGAGGAACCCCGGCAGTGTCCGCTGAGCGGCCTGGAAATGAGCGGACCGGACGTGTTCCGCGCCCGCCTCGCCGTCGCGGAATGCCTCGACCAGAACGTATTCCGCCGGATTCTCGGTGCTGCGGTACCAGTCGAACCACTGGCAACCCGGTTCGGCGCGGGTCGCCTCGGTGAACGCCCGTGAAATCTCGGGCCATTCCTCGGCGTGCTCCGGCTTGACGCGGAACTTGGCGGTAATGAAGATCATCGTGATCCCTCCGGTGAAACGAGCCCTTTTTCCGGCATTTCGTTCGTGTTTATAGCAGGCGAAACCGCGAGGAGCCGTCTCGATTTGAGACGAGGAGGTCACGCACAAAAAAAGGGCCCGGCCGTGTGGCCGGGCCCCGTCTGCTGTCCGTCAGCGCTTGAGGTGCTTGAGCGCCTTGGTCAGCGGGTCGGCCCACGGGGAGGCCAGATCCAGCCGCCGCAGTTCGTCGGCATGCTGGACGGCGGCCAACTCCGCCATCAGGCGGGCCCGCATCCGCTCGTCGTGCGCCGCGTTCGCGGCCCGCAGGGCGCGGCCCAGGCGGGTCTTGCGGAACGGGGTGACCCACGAAGCACGGGCCAGGTGGGCGGCGCGACGGGCGGCACGGTCCCGGGTGCGGGCCAGCGCGTCCCGCTCGTCGTCGCCCAGACCCAGCCGGGACAGGAACCGTTCCTTCAGCTCACGGCTGACCCTGGACCAGGTGCTGACCCGCTGGCGCGTGTGCCGGAGTTCGATGCCGAGCGCCAGGTGCAGCATGGTCACGCCGAGCACCGGTCCCAGCGCGACCCGCGCCAGGCCGGAGACGGGGCCTGCCAGGTCGAAGGCCATGTAGCCGGACGCGGCACACAGCGCCCACAGGATCAGGCGGGCCGGACCGGGCTTGCCGGTGCTGCGGATCCCGGCGCGCATGGCGAACCCGCACGCGATCAGCGCGACCTCCACCACGGCGAACATGGCGGCCCGCTCTTCGACGCTCGTGATCCCCAGCTTGATGCCGAAGAACCGCCACGAGGTGTCCACGGACACCAGCAGCGACATGAACGCCACGACGTAGAAGCCGAGCGAACCCTCCGGCGCCTTCCGCTTGGCCTTGGCGGGGGCCGCGGCGGTCGCGGTGCCCTGGCCGTCGGCGGCCTCCTCCGGCTCGGCCTGGGGTTCCGCGGCCGCATCCACCGTTTCGACGGTGCGGCCCTTGTCGAGTTCCGCCAGCATTTCGGCGGACATGCGCGGCAGGTCCCCGGTGTCGCCCAAGCCGCGCTCGGCGCGCCACTTGTTGACCTGGGTGGACACGTAGGACCGCTCGCGCTTGGGGTTGGCCACCACGCCGTAGGTCATCAGGAACGCCAGCACATCCGACGTCGACGGATGGACCAGGGCCTCACAGGCGTAGCGGATCCGCTCGTCCATGGTGTTCAACATGGCCAGACGGGCGGCGTGGGCCGCGCTGCTGAGGACGTCCGCGGACGCAGCCTGCTGTTCGCTCTCGGTTTCCATGTAGCTATCCCTGCTATTCGAGTGCTCGGGCGAACTCTTCGGGGTGACCGCCGGCGACCCGCAGCGCTGCGATGATCACCACCGACTGCGGGTTTCGTCGGCCGGGGCCGGCCGACGCGCGCAGTGGGGCTGCGGTCAGGGCCTTCCCGGCTCCGACCGCGGTAGGGGCCGGAACACAGGTCGGCTTGGACTCGGGCAACGGGAATCCTCTCGTTCTCGTCGTCGCGGTTCGTGATCATAGCGGGTCCGCGGCATCATCCGAATGGTCGTCCTCGAGATGTTCATCAGAACGCGATGTGACGAGAGAGAGGGCCCCCGCCCGATGCCGGACAGGGGCCCTCCTGCTGCGATCAGCGACGTCAGCCGTCGTTCTCCGAGGACGGGAGGTAGGCGCCCGGCACCTGGTCCGGCGCGAAGATCCGGTCCTCACCCGGGTAGGGCTGGGTGAACCCGTGCGCCTCGTACCAGGTGAAGTGGTTCATCTGCGCCGGGTTGGCGTAGTCGGGGACCGCACCCGGCCCGGACAGGCGCTGGTGCGTCTTCCACTCGTCCCACTGCGCCGCCACGGCCTGCTTGTCGGCCGGTACCGTGTCCGCCGAGGCGGCCGCGGCCACCGTGCCGGACACCGTGCTCTGCGGTGCGGGGGTATCCAGACCACAGGCGGGCGGGGTCTTCAGGCCACCGGTCAGCGAGGTTTGGTTGGGTACGGCGGTGAACGGCGTGAAGTCCGGCGCCTGGGTGAACGCCGCCCGCATCGGGGTGGCCGCGCTGTCCTTCTGGTTCATCGGCTTGACCCCGAGGATCTGCTCGATGGTCCGGATCATGGTGATCTGCGAGTAGTAGTGGCTGTCGACGACGCCGTGCTTCGCCCAGGGGCTGATGATCTGGATCGGGGCACGGTGGCCGTCGACGTGGTCGAGGCCGGCCTGGGAGTCGTCCTCCACCACGAAGATCGCGGAGTCCTGCCACCACTGGCTGTGCGAGATCTCGTCGACGATCCTGCCGACCGCCAGGTCGTTGTCCGCGACCTGGGCGGCCCCGTTCGCCGGACCACCGGTGTGGTCGCTGGAGAGCCAGAACATGTTCAGGTTGGCGGGACCGTTCTTCTCGAAGTCACGCTTCCAGATCTCGGCCCGGTAGATGTCCGGGACGCTGGTGTCGAACATCGGGAAGCCCTTCACCGACACGTCGTTGAGCGACGGGATCGGCGAGGTCGAGACCAGCGGGTAGGCGGTGTCCTGCCCGGTCGCCTGCATGTTCTTGGTGTCGCAGTACAGGTTCTGCCAGCTCGCACCGGCGGGCTTGGTCAGGAACTGCTGGAACTCGCCGAAGTTCCGGACGCTCTTGCCCGTCGCCTGCACACCCGTCCAGAGGAAGCCGGTGCGCTGGTGGCCGAGTGCGTCGTTCTCGGTGTCGTAGCTGCGGATGTACTCGCCTGCCGAGGACTCGGTGTACTCCGGGTTGTCGGCCTGCATCAGCCAGTTGTGCCCCTCGGCGGAGTTCGTGCCGATGTCGTAGGTGTTGTCGTAGAGCCCGAACTGCTGGGTCATCGCGTGCTGGTTCGGCGTCACGGCCTGGCCGAACTGCGCCAGTGACGGGTCGCCGTTGCCTGCCGGGATGTCACCGAACACCTGGTCGTAGGTCCGGTTCTCCTTGACGATCAGGAAGACGTGCTTGATCGTCGAGGGGTCGCCGAGCCGCAGCGGGACCGGCACCGGCTTCGCGTCCCCCTTGCCCTCGGTCAGCGTGACCGAGCCGCCGTGCCAGCCGTTCTGCGTGAAGACCTTGCCGGTCTCGGACCTGATGACCCCGTCGTCCGGCAGCGTGAACCGCTGCACGCTCGACGTCGTGTCGTGGGTGCCGTGCCCGGCGGCGCTGGTGGGACGGCGGGCGTCGATACCCCGGGTGTTGGAGACCACCACCTCGTTGCCGACGGTGGTGATCTCGGCGGGGAAGTAGTCCGTCGGGAGCAGGCCCACGTAGCTGACCGGTTCCTGCGGGCTCTGGTACCGGTAGACGGCGACCGCGTTGGCGCGGCCGAGCGTCACCAGCAGATGACCGTCGTCGGTGAGCGTGACCGCGTCGGGCTCGTAGCCCACCGAAGCCTCCGGCCACGGCTGGGTCGCAATGGTCTGCACCACCGCGTCGCGGTGGGTGTCGATCACCGACACGTCGTTGGTGGCGGTGTTGGTGACGAACAGCGCCCCGTTCTTGGCGTACAGGGCGGTCGGGTGCAGGCCGACGTCGATGCTCCCGGGCGCGGTGGCCGGGTTCGCCAGATCGATGACGCTGACCGTGCCGGTGGTGGTGGCCGCGGTGGACTGGTCGGCCGGGACCTGCGTGCCGTAGGAGTTGATGGTGGGCTCGCCCGGCTTCGCCGGACGGCCGCCCTCGTTGCTGACGTAGAGCTTGGTGCCGACCAGCGCGAGGTCGCGGGGGGCGTTGCCGACGGCCCAGCTCTGCTGGATGACCCCGGTCGCCGCGTTGATGGCGACCACGCGGTTCTGGCCGTTGACCGCGGAGTACACGGTGGAGCCGTCGGGCGAGAACACCGCCTGGCCCACCAGTGCGCGCTTGCTCCCGTCCGCCGCGATCTTGACGAAGACCGGGTTGGCGAGCGTGCCGTCCGGGTTCACGGTGAACTTGCGGTAGCCGTCGGCCTGCCCCAGCCACAGCTGGGAACCGTCCGGCGAGTACGTGGGGCCTTCTTGGCCCACGTCGTTGCCGCTGATGCGCAGGTTCGCCGCCGCGTTGTTGCCGACGAGCTGCTGCACACTCCAGTTCTTCAGGTCCACGACGGCGAGCGCCATCCCGCCGTCGGTGATCGAGGCCGCGAGGTGCGTCCCGTCCGGGCTCACCGAGGACGACATGATCTTGCCGTTGTTGAGGACGAGGCGGTCACCGTAGGGGGCGATGAACTGGTCGCTGGAGATGACCTGGCCCTGATCGGTCAGCTGACCCACCTGGTCCGTACCGAACTGGTGCGTCTGGGCGAGACCGATGCCGGTTCCGGCGGCGACGACGGCGAGCGTGGTCGTGCCCGCCGTCGCGAGGCGTACCTTGCGGCCGCCGCGTCTGCGGGGAAGGTCCGAACGGTCCTTCTCGGCACGCCGTCTGCGGCGTGTTACCTGCATGGGGTTATCCCTTCCGGTGGGTGGGGAGCAGTTCGACGTTGCCGTCGAACTGCCAGAGCGGGTTCGGTTCGTCCCCGGCCGGGGTCCGTACCTGGAAGTAGCCGTTCACTTCCTTCGGTCCGTCGCCGTCGGCCACGAACCGCCCGTCTGCGGTGACGTCGAGCTGGTAGATGGCCGTCCCCACGGCCTCGACGCCGGGGAGGTGCCAGGAAACGACGCAACGCCAGTCGTTGCCGGGTCCCTCGGGGGTGCGCAGGCCGCCGCCCCTGGTGCACGCCGCCGTGGCCCCCAGTTGCGCCTCGGTGACGTCGGGACGGTTGAGCTGGGCGGCCTGCAGGCGGTAGAGGTGGGCGAACGCGGTGGCGACCGAGTCCTGCACCTTGTCCTGCCCGATCCCGGTGCCGGTGACCCCGGCCGCCGGGCTGATGATCCCGATCGTCAGGGCGAGCAGCCAGGCCAGTGGCAACAGCCCCACGGTGACCGCGCGGCGCCCGGAGCCGTCCTGGGTCGGGTTGGTGAAGTCGCGCTTCAGGAAAAGCAGCCAGGCCAGCGCGGTCGCGGTCAGTGCCCACACCAGGCTCACCGCGAGGGAGATCAGCAGCGGGCCGAGCTGGACCGGACTGGTGAACAAGCCGTTCCACGCGATGAACGCGTAGCTGGGCAGCGCGAGGCGGACGCCGACCGGCAGCGGCAGCATCTGGGCCGCTTCCATCGCGAGTGCGACGACGACGGGCAGCAGCAGTCCCATCGGGGACCGTCCTAACGCGACGGACCCGAGCAGCCCGATCGCGGCCAGTGCGAGCGTCGGGGCGAGCACGCAGACCCAGGCGAGCAGGACCTTCCCGGCGGCGTCCCCGGGCGCCAGCAGGTGCCCGTCGAGGCCGGCGAGGGGCCGGTTGCCGACCGCCGCGACCCCGCCCGCCGCGCTGGAGAGGGCCAGCCCGGCCACGAGCAGCAGGATGACGGTGAGACTGGCCAGCGCCTTCGCGGCGAAAAGCCGCCGGGGCGACCGGATCGCCACCAGCAGGTGGCGCCAGGTGCCGAGCCGGTCCTCGGCGGCGAACACGTCACCGGCGACCACCGAGGTCAGCAGCGGAAGCGCCCAGGTGCCCGCGAAACCGAGCATCACCAGCGATCCGGCCCAGCCCGTGGCGCTCATCCAGCGGCCGAAAAGGGTGTCGACGGGAAGCGAGCTCTGCTGGCTCACCACGGCGACGAAAAGCGCCGGTGCGCTCCAGCAGGCGAGGACCAGCAGGCGCACGCGCCACTGTGCGAGCAGCTTGACCAGCTCGAAGCGGTAGGCGCGAGCCACCGTGACGGGGCGGGCGGCGACCGGTGGGGTGCCGGTGGTGGTCGCGGTCATCGGTCGGACTCCTGCTGCTCGGTGAGGGCGAGGAACGCGGCTTCGAGCGGGGACACCACGGGGGCGAGTTCGCGCACCGCGATGCCTTCGCGCACGAGCCGCACCACGAGTTCGTCGAGGGCGGGGACGAGCAGGCGCACCACGAGCACCTCGTCACCCCGCCGCACCGTGGCGTCCTCGACGACACGGACCCCCGGTGTGTCCTCGGCGAGCCTGCGGGCGGCTTCCGGATCCGAGGTCACCAGCCGGTAGTCGAGTTCACCGTTCTCGGCGGACAGCTTGTTCAGCGGACCGGAGAAGACGACCCGTCCGGTCGCGAGGATGGTGACCTCGGAGCACAGTGCCTCCAGGTCGTCCATCCGGTGGCTGGAGAGCACCACGGTGGTCCCGTCCGCCGCGAGCCGGGTGAGGACACCGTGGACGTGCCTTTTGCCCGCGGGGTCGAGGCCGTTGGAAGGCTCGTCGAGCACCAGCAGCCGTGGCCTGGTGAGCAGGGCGGCGGCGAGCCCGAGCCGCTGGCGCATGCCGAGGGAGAAACCCCGGACGCGGTCGTCCGCGACGTCGGTGAGCCCGACCTGGTCGAGCACGTCGCCGATCCCCGCCGTCCGCGCGTCACGGCCGCGGAGGGCGGTCAGGGCGGCGAGGTTCTGCCTGGCCGTGAGCGAGGGGTACAGACCGGGCCCGTCCACGAAACCGGCCACCCCGTCGGGGGCGGCCAGCGCCCGTCCGACCGGCGTGCCCAGGATCTCGAGACGGCCCTCGTCGGCGACGGACAGGCCCAGCAGCAGGCCGAGCAGCGTCGTCTTCCCGGCGCCGTTCGGGCCGACCAGCCCGTGGATTTGCCCCTGCGCCACATCCAGGTCGACGCCTTCGAGCGCAATGACCTCGCCGAAACACTGGGTGATCCCGCGCGCCCGGACCGCGAGAGTGGTGTCCATGGCTCCCTCTCTTCGTAACCTTCCGGGAACTTAGGGAGAGCAAATGACGCAGGCAGGGGTGTGAGTTGAACGCCCGGGGAACGGAGGACGACCGGTGTCGGACGCGTCGATGCCCTGTCATTGACGCTTATGTCCCCCTCGGGCCGGTGTCGGGTGCCCTGGAGGTGGCCCGGACCTTGAGAAAGCGCTTCAAAGGCGCCGCGCCACTGTCCACAGTGGCTGGTCACGGGCGGGAGAATCGGTGGTTCCCGCTTGGCTGGCGCGGCGACGCGGCCCTCGGCGCCCGGCTTTCGCTGGCACGGGCGTGCCGAGGACCGGTCGGTCTATCCCTGGTTCCTGTTACCCGCCGAACCGATCGTGCGATCCAGGAACGCCTGGATCCGCCCGTCGGTCGCCGCGGCGGTCCACAGTTCCCCGAGCGCGGGTTCGCTCAGCCCGTCGAGCCGTTCGTGCACCTCGCGACGGACCTGTGCCTTGGTGTAGCGGAAGGTGTCGGCGGGGAAGGCGGTGGCCAGCTCCTCGGCGACGGCCACCGCCCGGTCCAGCAGGGCGTCCGGTGCGCACAGTTCGTCGACCAGACCCAGCGCGAGTGCGGCTTCGGGATCGTGGTTGGTGCCGTCGAAGATCGTCTGACGCGCGCGGACCGGACCCAGGGTGAACCGCATGATTTCCAGTGCCGTCTCGGGGAACGGCACCCCGACCCGCAGCTCGGGGACGCCGATGACCCCGGTTCCGGAGGCCATGATCCGGTGGTCGCAGGCCGCGGCGAGCACGCAGCCCCCGGCGATCGCATGCCCGTTGATCGCGGCCACCATCGGTTTGCCGAGATCGAACACGGCTCGGAAGGCAGCGCTGAGCGCGGGCAGGAATTCCGCCACGTACGCGGCGCCGCCGTCCACGACGCGCCTGAGGTCGACGCCCGCGGAGAACGCGCGGCCGGCTCCGGTCACCACCACGGCCCGGGCCCCCTCCTGGCCGTCCAGTTCGCGCATCGTCCGCTCGATCGCCCGGCACAGTTCGGTGTCCAGTGCGTTGACCTTGCCGTGGGCCAGCCGCACCAGCGCGACGCCGCCCACCAGCTCGACCTCGGTCGTCACCACTGCGGGGGTTGTCCGAATCCGGGCGGCTGCTGCCCGTAGGCGGGCGGCTGCTGGACCGCCGGGGGCTGGTTGCCCCAGGCGAGCCAGCGGCCGGTGAGCGGCAGCGCCGCCAGGATCACGGTCGCGATCGCCGGGATCAGCACGATGAAGAGGCCGCCCGCGGTGGCGCCCATCATCTCGGCGTTGGAGAGGCGGGACGAGTAGATGCCGCTGGACCACACGGCGGCCAGGGCGATGATCCCCTGCGCGATCTGCACCGCGCTGCCGGTGAGGACGAGCCAGCGTCCCGGGGTCTTGCGCACGAACAGCAGCACCGCGCCCGGCCCGAGCGTGATCACCTCGATCACGTACGCGATCGCCTGCATCCAGCCGACCCAGGCCAGCTTCGTGTGCGCCAGCACGTCGAGCGTGCTGAAGTTGCGGATCGCGAAGATGACGCCGAAGAGCGCGCCCGCCGCGGCGAGCACACCGGCCGCGATCGCGGTACCTCCGCTGGGCTTCCGCTGGAGGTCGACACCACCCGGGTACTGCGGCATGCCGGGATACTGGCCCGGCGGTGGCGGAAAGCCTTCGGGAGGTGGGTACTGCCCCGGCGGAGGTGGAAAGGTCATCGGCATCCCTCGAACAGAACGGCGCTGCCGGAACCGGCCTCGCGCTGGCCTTCCGGATGGTACCCGCCCTAGTGGGCCGTGTTGTAGCAATTTCGCCCCGGTGGCTCACCGAAGTGATCACTGTTCGCGCATCGTCCGCTCGACCGCCCGGCACAGTGCGTTGACCTTGCCGTGGGCCAGCCGCACCACCGCGACGCCGCCCACCACCTCGACTTCGGTTGTCACCACTGCGGGGGCTGCTGGCCGTAGCCGGGAGGCTGGGGCGGAAAGCCGGGTTGCTGCTGCCCGTAGGCCGGGGGCTGTTGTGCGTAGAGAAGAGGTAGCTGGACCGCGGGCAGCTGGTTGCGCGAGGCGAGCCAACGGCCGGTGATCGGCAGTGCCGCCAGGATCGCGGTCGCGATCGCCATGGCCAGCACGAGGAAGATCCCGCCGGCGTTCCAGCTCATCATCGTGGCGCTGGGCAGGCCGCTCGACCACAGGATGATCAGGGCGATGATGCCCTGCGCGATCTGCACCAGGCTGCCGGTGAGCACGAGCCAGCGTCCCAGGGGCCTGCGCAGGAACAGCACCACCGCGCCGGGGCCGAGCGTGAGGACTTCGATCAGGTAGGCGAACGCCTGCGTCCAGCCGAGCCAGGTGAACCTCGTGCCGCCCAGACCGACCAGCAGGCCGAAGGTGTCGATCACGAAGGTGAGGGCGAGGGCGGAGCCCATCACGGCGAGCGCCCCGGCGGCGATCGCGGTGCCCGCGCTGGGGCGCGGCTGGATCGTCTGGTTCACTCCACCCGCGTACTGGGGCATGCCGGGGAACTGGCCCGGTGGTGGCGGCGGAAAACCTTGGTAACCGGGGTACTGCCCCGGCGGAGGCGGATAGGTCATCGACATCCCTCGCAAGGAGTGGCGTTGCCGGAACAGGCCACGCACTGGCCCCTGGATGCTACCTTCCGTAACGTGCCGTGATGGTGGGATTGTGCCTGGATGGCTCACCCAAGTGGTCATGGCGGCGCCGGCGCGGACGGGGAGTGCACGATGGAACCCTTGGGGGCCGGGGATCCGGTTCGGATCAGTGGTTATCGGCTGGAAGGCCGGCTCGGGGCGGGCGGTATGGGGCAGGTGTACCTGGGCACCTCCGCCGACGGCAGGCAGGTCGCCGTGAAGGTCATCCGCCGGGAACTGGTCGACGACCCGGAGTTCCTCGTGCGGTTCCGCCGGGAGGTGGCGGCCAGGATGGCGGTCTCCGGCAGGCACAGCGTTCCGGTGGTCGGAGCCGACCCCGACGGCGACCCGCCGTGGCTGGCCAGTGTGTACGTTCCGGCGCCGTCGCTGGCCGAAGCCGTCGCGGACCGCGGGCCGCTGCCCGAGGCCGAGGTGCTGCGGCTGGCCGCCGGGCTCGCCGAGGCGCTGAAGACGATCCACGAAGCGGGGCTCACGCACCGCGATCTGAAGCCCGGCAACATCCTGCTGGCCGAAGACGGACCGCGCGTGATCGACTTCGGGCTCGCGGTCAGCGTGGACAACACGGCGCTGACCAGGACCAACATGGTGATCGGCACGCCGGGGTACCTGGCGCCGGAGCGGATCAAGGGGGAGGAGGTGGGCCCGGCGTCGGACGTCTACTCCCTCGGCGCCGTGCTCACGTTCGCGGCCACCGGCCGGGCACCCCACGGTGACGGCTCGTTCGCCACACTGGTGTACCGGATCCTTTCCCAGGAGCCCGATCTGGCCGGGATCCACGGGGTCCTGCGCCGGGTGGTCAGCGCCTGCCTCGCCACGGAGCCGACGCTCCGGCCCGGCCCCGAGGGGATCCTGCGGATGCTCGCGGGCGAAACCGTTCCCCCGCCAGTCAAGCCGACCGCGAAGAATCCACCCGCGAAGAATCCGCCCACGAAGAAGATGGCCGGGCCGGGAGAGCGGCGTCCGATCCGCTGGGCAGTCGTGCGACGCAGGCTGGTCAAAGGGTTCTGGCTGTTGGTGGGCACCGCGGTCCTCGCCACCATCGCCGTCCTCGTCTGGCACAGCGTGAGAATCGAGTACCACCTTTTCGGCAAGGACGATGCCGCCCGGTATCTCGGCGTCTCGCCGGGAACGGTGTTCGAGACGGAGGAGTCCATCACCCCGGACGGAAACCATTTCGCGCACAGCTATCAGTGGAACCCGATCGGCGACGGCGAGCGGTCGGTCCTCTACCGGATCCATGAGTACGAGGATGCCGACGCCGCGGGGAGCAAGGTCCGGTTGCCTCCCGGGGCTTCGCTCGTTCCGCTGCCGAACGGCTCCAACGCGGTCATCCAATCCGGCAGCACCGGCTGCGTGCTTCAACTCCAGAACGACGATTTGCTGATCGAGGTCTACTTCACCCTGGACACCGCCAAGGGGGACAAGTGCGCCCCCGCCCACGACGCCGCGCGCCTCCTCGACGAGCGCCTGGGTGAGTTCCCGTGATGTCAGGTCCGGGAGAGGACGGAACACCGGCGGTTCAGCGGGGAGCCGAATCGGGCGGCAGCCGCAGTTGCAGCGACGCGAACAGGCGCAGCAGCGGGTCGTCCAGGTCGAGACCGGCCACCTCCGCGGCCCTCCGGACGCGGTGGCGCAGGGTGTTCGGGTGCACCCGCAGCCGGGCGGCGGCCGCACGGACGTCGCCGAGCGCGTCGAAGTAGGCCAGCAGGGAAGAGGCCAGCGCGGTGTCGTGCCGGGCGTCGTGGTCCCGCAGCGCCGTCAGCCGGGGATCCCGCAGGTGGGGCTGTTCCGCGAGGACGGCGAGCGTTTCGCTGACGAGGACCTGCGACCGGACGTCGGCGAGCGTCGCGACGTCGAGGTCCACATCGCGGCCCATCGCGTCGAGGACCCGGTCCGCCTCGCGGCGGGACGCACCCACTTCGTCCATTGTGGACACGGTGGCGCCGATACCCGCCCGCACCCGCATCCCCGGATGCCGGGCGGCGGCGCCCACGATCTCCTGGGTCAGGCCAAGCAGGGCGCGGCCCGCCTGCGGGGCCAGATCCGGCAGGAGCACGTAGCTGCGGTCGCCGAGCTGGCTGACCAGGGCACTGCGCCGGTAGGCCGCGGCGTGCACGGAGATCACCGCCGCCAGTGCCGAGCGCCGCAACTCCCATTCCGTCCGGTCAACCGGCTCGCCGTCGCGCACGGCGAAGGCCACGACCGCGACCGGTTTCCCGGGATCCGCCCCGATCTGCCGGGCCACCGAGGCCGCATCGCTGCGGCCGTCGAGCAGCGCCGCCAGCAGGTTCTCCCGCAACCGGGCGCTGGTCCCGGCCGGGCTGCGCCGCTGCACCAGGTGCAGCGCGACCACCCGTGCGGCGCCCGCCAGCGCCGGTTCGGCGCGCTCCGCCAGCGGGGCCGTCCCCTCCTGCACCCAGATCGCGCCCAGTGGCCGTCCGCCGGCATGCACCCCGACCGCCAGGCGGCGCCGGATGCCCAGGTCCGCCCGCTCCTCGACGCGCACCACCTCCCCGGTGGTGCGCAGCCTCTCGTAGACCCCCCACTCGTGCAGCATGGCCAGGTACTGTTCCGGTCCCTTCCTGCCGAGGATCGACAGCCTGCGCAGCTCGTCCACTTCGTCGGCGGAACGCGAGTACGCCAGCACGCGGCTCGCGGTGTCTTCGATGCTGACGCTGCCCCCGGTCAGCGCCGCGATCGTCTGGGCCAGGGCGAACAGATCGCCGACGGGCTCGGCGGCGTCGTCGTCCGTCCCGCCGTGCAGGGTGTCCAGCACCTCCCGCACGAGTGCCGCCAACTGCTCCCAGCGCGCTTCGGCCGCCACGGCGAGCAGTGCGACACCGGCGTCGGTGGCCGCGGCGCGCAGCAGGGGCAGCGCGGAGGGGGATTCGACCTTCACCGCGACACCGGCCGCGCGGTGCCGTCCCGCGGCCTTGATCAGGGGTAGCGCGGCGCGGCCCCGCGCGCCGATCACCAGTGCGAGGTCTCCGGGGCGCACTCCGGGTGTGTCGTCGGGCTCGACCACCACGACGTCCCGGATGTCGGTGTCCAGCCCGTCCGGGGCGGCCTCCAGTTCGACCAGCGAATCGCCCAGCGCGATCAGGACCTGCCGCAGGCTCATATCTTGTCCTTTCGGCCAAAGGGCTGGCGACAACCTTGGCGGAACGGACAAAGTCCGGCCGGGTTGGCGATTTTAGCGTTGCTCCCACAGGAAGCGAAGGGAGCAGTCGTGGATGCCGTGACCACCGTGCCGACCCCGGCCAACGAACCGGTGCTGCAGTACGCGCCGGGCAGTCCCGAGCGGGCCGGGCTCGAAGCCGCGCTCGCCGAACTCGGCGGGGAACGGTTCGAGTTCACCGCCACCATCGGCGGGCAGCAGCGCATGGGCGGCGGCCGCCGGGTCGACGTGGTGCAGCCGCACAACCACCGCGCCGTGCTGGGCACCCTCGCCTACGCGACGCAGCAGGACACCGAAGCCGCGCTGGCCGCCGCCCGCGCCGCGGCGCCCGCCTGGCGGGCACTGTCCTTCGACGACCGGGCGGCGATCCTGCTGCGGGCGGCCGATCTGCTGTCCGGTCCCTGGCGGGCGAAACTCAACGCGGCGACCATGCTGGGCCAGTCCAAGACCGCCTACCAGGCCGAGATCGACGCGGCCTGCGAACTGGCGGACTTCTGGCGGTTCAACGTGTCCTTCGCCCGCCGCCTGCTGGCCGAGCAGCCCGCCAGTTCGCCGGGCGTGTGGAACCGGACCGACCACCGCCCGCTCGAAGGCTTCGTCTACGCGATCACCCCGTTCAACTTCACCGCGATCGCGGGCAACCTGCCGACGGCACCGGCGCTGATGGGCAACGTGGTGCTGTGGAAGCCTTCCCCCACCCAGAGCCTGTCCGCGCACCTGACGCTGCGCCTGCTGGAGGCCGCGGGGCTGCCGCCCGGCGTGATCAACCTGTTGCCCGGCGACGGGGTCGCCGTCTCCGAGGTGGCCCTGAACGCACCGGATCTCGCCGGGATCCACTTCACCGGTTCCACCCGGACCTTCCAGCACCTGTGGTCCCGGGTCGGTGCCAACATCGCAACCTACCGCGCCTATCCGCGGCTGGTGGGGGAGACCGGCGGGAAGGACTTCGTGCTGGCGCACCCCTCGGCGGACCTCGACGTGCTGCGCACCGCGTTGATCCGCGGCGCGTTCGAGTACCAGGGGCAGAAGTGCTCGGCGGCGTCGCGCGCCTACCTGCCCGAATCGGTGTGGAAGCGGCTGAAGGACCCCTTCCTCGCCGAGGTCGAGGCCCTGACCGTCGGCGACGTGACCGACTTCGGAAACTTCATGGGTGCGGTGATCGACCGCCGAGCGTTCGACCGGCTCTCCGGCGTCCTGTCCCGGGCGCGGACGGACAGCGCGCTCGAAATCCTCGCCGGGGGCACCGCGGACGACACCGACGGCTTCTTCGTCCGGCCGACCGTGATCGCCTCCGGCGACCCCGCGCACGAGGTGTTCACCACCGAGTACTTCGGGCCCGTCCTCGCGGTGCACGTCTACCCCGACGCGGACTACGAGCGGGTGATGGCGCAACTGGAGGGCGCGGCACCCTACGGCCTCACCGGCTCGGTCATCGCCACCGACCGCGCGGCGATCGCCCGGGCCGCCGCCGAACTGCGGTTCGCGGCGGGGAACTTCTACATCAACGACAAGCCGACGGGAGCGGTGGTCGGCCAGCAGCCGTTCGGCGGCGGCCGCGCCTCCGGCACCAACGACAAGGCGGGCTCGATGCACAACCTCCTGCGCTGGGTCAGCCCCCGGTCCCTCAAGGAGACCTTCGTGCCCCCCACCACCGTCGCGTACCCGCACCAGGGCTGAGGCCGAGGAGGATCCCCATGCTGCGCAGTGTCCTGCTGGCCGCGGCCGGTTCGGCCGGATGCCGGTCGCTCGTCGAACGCACCCCGCTGACCCGGCCGCTGGTCGAACGGTTCGTCGCGGGGGACGCCGTGGACCAGGCCCTTCGGGTCACCGCCGCGCTGGCGGCGGACGGCCGTTTCGTGACGCTGGACCATCTCGGCGAAGACGTCACGGACGTCGCGACGGCCGAACTCACCATGCGGGCCTACGTCGAACTCCTGCGGCGCCTGGCCGACCACGGGCTGGCCGGCCACGCCGAGGTGTCGGTGAAGCTGTCCGCCGTCGGGCAGCGGTTGCCCGGCGGCGACCGGATCGCGCTGGACAACGCCCGGCGTATCTGTGCCGCGGCCGCTTCGGCGGGAACCACCGTCACGCTGGACATGGAGGACCACACGACGACCGACGCCACCCTGGGCACGCTGCGGGCGCTGCGGGAGGACTTCCCCTGGACCGGCGCGGTGCTGCAGGCCTACCTCAGGCGCACCGAACAGGACTGCCGCGACCTGGCAGGCCCCGGGTCACGTGTCCGGCTGTGCAAGGGCGCCTATGCCGAACCCGCTTCGGTGGCCTACCAGGAGAAGTCCGAAGTGGACCGCTCCTACGTGCGCTGCCTGCGGATCCTGATGGAGGGCGCCGGGTACCCGATGGTCGCCACGCACGATCCACGGGTGATCGCGGTCGCGGCCGAACTCGGCCGGGACCGCGCGGACTTCGAGTTCCAGATGCTCTACGGCGTCCGCGAACCCGAACAGCGCCGCCTCGCGCAGGCGCACCGGATGCGGGTGTACGTGCCCTACGGCGACCAGTGGTACGGCTATTTCATGCGGCGGCTGGCCGAACGCCCGGCGAACCTGGCGTTCTTCCTGCGCTCCCTGCTGCCGGGGTAGGCCTACTCCGCGTCATCCTTCGGGGCCGGCCGGGGGCCAGGGCGCCGGTGCAGGAGGTCGAAGCGGGACCACATGGCCTCCGCCGCTTCGATCGATTCGTTGGTGCGAACCGGATCGACGGCGGCCAGTTGCGCGACGACCGCCTGCACCAGCGCCATGCCCGCGGTGAGGGACGGGAAGAACGTCACGCCTTCGGCCGGGATCATCAGCACCCGTTCCGCCGCACCGGCCAGTGCGGGGCTGGCGGCGTCGGTGAGGACGAACACGCGGGCGCCGCGGTCGCGCGCTTCGTTCGCGGCGAGCACCGTGCTTTCGTACAGGCGCCAGAAGCTGATCGCCACGAGGACGTCGTCCTGGCCGAGCTTCGCCATGATGTTGGCGAGCTCGGCGTCCCCGTTCGTCACCGCGTGCACGTCGTAGCCCGCCAGCCGCGCATTGTGCGCGAAGGCTATGCCGACGGCCGAGTAGCTGCCGTCGGCGATCACCACGGTGCGGCGTGCTTCGGCGATTCCCTCGGCGACGCAACGGATCTCGTCCTCGTCGAAGCGCCGGTGCAGCAGGGCGAGACTGTCGAGGTCGCGGCGCAGCGAAGCGGAGGCGGGCGAGTCCGCCCCGTGGTGCTCCTCGGCCACCTGGGGGGCACTGAGCGATGACAGGTAGCGCGCCCGGAGCTCCTGCTGGAGCGCGGGCCAGCCCGCGAAACCCAGTGCCTGGGCGGTCCTGGTCACGGTGGCGACGTTGACCCCGGCGAGCTGGGCGAGCTCCCCGGTCGATCCGAACGAGGCCCGGCGCGGCTGGGACACCAGCACCTCGAGCACGGCTGCCGCCTTCGGCCGCAGTCCCCGCGGGGGCAGCCGGTCCCGCAGCCACTCCTCGAGACCGTCGTGGTTTTCCTTCTCGTTCACTGAAGCCTCCCGTCACGAGCACACCACAGCCCTCGACGAGGCCGCTTCCCGGGCCGGGGAGCTCTGTTACGAGTATGCAAACGATATTGCAAATAACCCTATCTGCATCATACGTTGTCGGAACTCTTGTCGCTCCGACCTCCAGGGAAGGCGTTGTCATGACGCTGCTGGCACGACTGGACCGGCTCCCGCTGAGCCGTCCGCACTACAAACTGCTCCTCATCGGCGGACTCGGATACACCTTCGACGGCATGGACTCGGCCGTGGTCGCGTTCCTCCTGCCCAGCGCGAAAGCGGTGTGGCGGCTGAGCAACGGTGAACTCGGGCTGATCGGTTCGGCGACCCCGTTCGGCTTCCTGTTCGGCGCGATCGCGGCGGGCCTGCTCGGTGACCGCATCGGCCGCAAGAAGGTCATGATGTTCGCGCTGGCCTTCTACGCGCTGTTCTCGGTGGTCGCCGCCATGGCACCGAACTACCAGATCTTCCTCGGGGCGCGGGTGCTCGCCGGTGCCGGGGCGGGGGCGGAAAGTGCCATCATCGCCCCGTTCCTGTCCGAGTTCGTGCCCGCAAAGCGGCGCGGCTGGTTCGTCGGCGCGCTGGCCGGGTTCTTCTCGTTCGGGTTCGTCGCGGCCGCGCTCCTCGGCCGGTTCGTCGTCTCGGCGATGCCCGAAGGCTGGCGCGTGGCGCAGGTGATCACCGCCGCGCCCATCGTGCTGCTGCTGTGGTGGCGCCGCTCGCTCCCGGAGTCGCCGCGTTTCCTGCTCGCGCAGGGCAGGCGCGCGGAGGCCGAGGAGGTCGTCGCGAAACTGGAGCGTGACGTGGAGAAGGCGACCGGCACGCAATTGCCGCCCGTCCCGTCCCAGGCCGTCGCCTCGCTCACCGAGACCCCGAAGGTCAACCTGCCGACCGCACTGAAGTTCCTGTGGAGCCCGGCCATGGCGCGGCGGACCGCGGTGATCTGGGTGGTCTGGTTCGTGATCACCTTTTCCTACTACGGCTTCTTCTCGTGGATCCCGACCCTGCTGATCGAACGCGGGATCACGGTGACCAAGAGCTTCGAGTTCTCGATCATCATCTACCTCGCGCAGGTGCCGGGCTACTTCTCGGCCGCGTGGTTGTCCGAGCGGTTGGACCGCAAGCACACCATCGCGCTCTACCTGGCCGGTTCGGCGGTCAGCGCGTTCTGGCTGAGCCAGATGAGCCTGCCGTGGAGCATCACCCTGGCCGGGGCGGTGCTGTCGTTCTTCCTCAACGGCACCTACGCCGGGGTGTACTCCTACACGCCCGAGGTGTTCCCCACCTGGATCCGCGCCACCGGCACCGGACTGTCCAGTGCCTTCGGCCGCGTCGGAAGCATCCTGGCACCCACCATCATCGGCGTGTTCGCGGCGAGCCTCGGCTTCGGCGGCGTCTTCGGCCTCACCACCGCCGTGCTGGCGGCCGGGGTGGTCTGCGTGGTCGTGTTCGGGCTGTCCACCGCCGGCCGTTCACTGGAGGAGCTGACCGAGCGCGGGGCGGCCGCGACCGTCACGGAGAAGCTGGCGAAATGACGGAACTGTCCAGAGTGGAGGATCAGGTGCGCGAGGAGATCGGGGTGCGGTTGTTCACCGTGCTGGCGTGGTTGCCCCGGCGGCGGGTCCTGCGCCGGGTGTACAGCAGCCACCCCGGGCAGTACCCGGTGGGCGGGGAAAAGAGTGTCGAGGTCGCCGAGGGCTGGCTGGCCCAGTGCATCGAAGGGCAGCGGCCCTACCTGGGAGCGGACCGCGCGGCGGTGCGCGAGGTGTTCGCCGATCACCGGCTGATTTCCGCGCTCGGCTGCGGCGCGGTCATCAACGTGCCCGTCGTCGAGGAGGGCAGCACGCTGGGTGCGCTGGCCATCCTCGACGCCGAGGGCAGCTACGACGAGGAATCGGTCGCGGCGGCGGTCGAGGCGGCTCCGCTCGCCGTCCCCGCGCTGCGCGCCGTCCTGCGGGAAGCGGGTGAGCTGTGAACGACTCGCTGCTGGTGCGCAACGCCCTGCTCCTCGACCCCGGGACCGGGGAATACCGCGAGGGCGACCTGCGGTGCGCCGAGGGCCGCATCGTCGAGACCGGGCCGGGACTGCGCGCGCCCGGCGTGCGCACCGTGGACGCCGACGGGGCCGTGGTGCTTCCGGGGCTCATCGACGCCCACGTGCACGTCACCGCGTTCACCGCGAACCTGGGCTCCCTGCCGGAATCCTCACCGTCCTATGTGGCCGCGCACAGCGCCCGGATCATGCGCGGCATGCTGGCGCGCGGTTTCACCACGGTCCGTGACGCCTCCGGCGCCGACTACGGGCTGGCCGACGCGCAGGCGGAAGGGCTGTTCCCCGGACCCCGCCTGCTGTTCTGCGGGCGGGCGCTGAGCCAGACCGGCGGTCACGGCGACACCCGCGGACGCGGCACGCACCGGCAGGACGACCATCCCTGCTGCGCGGGGCTGGGCCGGATCGCCGACGGTGTGGACGCCGTGCGGGCGGCGGCGCGGGACGAACTGCGCAAGGGAGCGCACCACATCAAGGTGATGGCCTCCGGCGGAGTCGCCTCGCCCACCGACCGGATCGACTCGACCCAGTACTCCGCCGAGGAAATCAGGGCCGTGGTCGAGGAGGCCGGGGCCGCCAACCGTTACGTGGCGGCGCACGCCTACACCGCACGGGCGGTGAACCGGGCGCTGGAGCTGGGCATCCGCTCCATCGAGCACGGCAACCTGCTCGACGACCGCAGCGTGGAGCTGTTCCGGGAACACGACGCGTTCCTGGTGCCGACGCTGGTGACCTACTGGGCCCTCAAACAGGAAGGCCGGGAGTACGGGCTGCCGGAATCGAGCTGGCGCAAGGTGGACGAGGTGCTCGGCGCGGGCCTGGCCGCGCTGGACCGGGCCGCCCGCGGCGGCGTGAAACTGGTCTTCGGCACCGACCTGCTCGGCGGGATGCACCGCCACCAGAACCACGAGTTCCGGTTGCGCGCCGAGGTGCAGCCGCCGCTCGAGGTGATCCGGTCCGCCACCTCGGTCGCCGCCGAACTGGTCGGCATGACGGGGGAAGCCGGCACGCTCGCCCCCGGCGCGCACGCCGACCTGCTGGTGGTCGACGGCGATCCGCTGGCCGACATCGGCGTGCTCGCCGAGCCGAAGCACCTCCGGCACGTCATCCAGGCGGGCCGGATCGTCGGCGGCCACGGCACGCCCTGAACGGGCCGGGGCCCTGGCCTGCTTTCCCATGAGGGGGCGCGCCTTCAAGGTGGCCTTGAGGGCGTTTATGACCCTGAAGGCGACCTTCAGGGCACCCCACACGGCAGCGTGGGACCCCTCACGGCCCTATCGCCGGGCGTGCGAGTGTCCGGTGTGGACGGTGAGGGGCACGTCGTTCGGCGGCGGCAGGGTGGTCCCGTCGCGCAGCAGGACCGGACCGACCGGCACCGGGGCGGACGACGGTGGTGGCGGCACCGGAGCCGGGGCGGGGGCGGGTTTCGGCGGTTCGGGTTGCGTGATGGCCGTGCCGTGGGCGGGCGGGGCCGGGTTCGGTACCCGTGACGCGGAAAGGTCCACCAGATCGGCCAGCCCCTTGTCCTCGTCCACCCTGGGCACGCCGAGCTTCGGCAGGCCGAGCAGGTCGAGCGCGGTCTTGGTGATCGAGGGATGCCACGACCAGCGGTGGTCGATGCCCGGCCGGACCCGGCCGCCGAACATCAGCAGTGGCACCCGGGGGCCGTAGGCGAGTTGCACGCCGTCCGGCGTGGTCTCCACGTTCGGGGTCGCGACGTGGTCGTCGTAGCCGCCCCAGTCGTCCCAGGTGAGCAGGAACACCGTCGAGTCCCACGCGCCGGCCTTCGTGATCGCGTCGACGATCCGCCAGACCGCGTCCATGCCCTCGGTCACGTTCGCGGGTGGGTGCTCGTCGAGGGGGGAGTCGTGCCACACCATGGACAGCGCGGGCAGCGAACCGTTCCCGGCGTCGGTGATGATGTCGGCCGACCGGGCGATGTTCGGCGAGCCCTTGAGTTGCCGGTAGAACTCGACGGGATAGCCGCTGGTGCCGGTGTAGGCCTTCCAGGTCACACCGTGGTCTCCGGCGTGGCCGGGCAGCGAGGGCAGGTCCCAGACCGGGGAAGGCTGGTTGCGGGGCGGATTCCGCAGGGTCGGCGTCTGCCCTCCGACGATGAGCAGATGATTCGGCGTGGAGTTGGTGCCGTAGCCCGCGCAGTGGTTTTCGAGGAAAGCACCGGAGGCCGCGAGCCAGGCGTAGAACGGCAGGTCCTTGACCGTGTCGAACTGGACGTGCGCGCCGGGGGACCGCTTGGTGAGCCAGCGGTAGTAGGCGTGCCGGTCGTGCGGCTGGTCCGATGCGGGCGGGTTGGGCGACACCGGCCAGCCGGTCGCGACGTTCGCGCCGAAGGCCGCCATGGACCGGAAGTAGTTGTCGGTGGTGTGGTTTTCCTGCACGAGGATGACCACGTGGGCCACGGGTCCGGTCGCTGCCATGGTGTGCCCTTTCGCGTCGTGTCCTCCTGTGCGAAGCCTCCCGCGCCGCCCCTGCCCTGTGCGGTCCTCGGGGATCAGCTCGTCTGCCCGGTCAGGACCCGGAGCAGGGCGGTGCCGTCGGGTGTGCCGAGGCCGGTGCACGGGTCCCAGCCGGGACCGGCCTGGTACGCGCCGTTGTTACCGCTGGTCACGTCGCGGAAGCCGGGTTGCGGCCTGCCCGCGCGCACCCCCTGGTAGAGCTGGGTGTGCACCAGTCCCAGCTTGCGGCCCATGGCCTGGGCGAGACGGCAGATCAGGGCGGCCCACAGCGGGGCGACCGCGCTGGTGCCGCCGACCACCGCCTTCTTCCCGTCGACCAGGATCTGGTAGCCGGTGGCGGGATCGGCGTTCCCGGACACGTCGGGCACACCCCGGCCCATGCCGCCGCCGGCGCGTGCGGGCACCCCCGCCGAGGTCTGGAAGCCGGGCGCGGGGAAGACGTCGCTCACCCCGCCGCCGGTCGCGCCGCCGCTCGGGTTGTTCCACACCGTTTCGGACTCGATAGTCGTGGGCGGGGTGGCTCGCAGGTTCGTGCCTCCGCAGGCGAGCACGTGCGGGCTGGAAGCGGGGAAGTCGGCATGCTGACCGCCGTCGGACTGCCCGTCGGTGCTGCCGTTGTCGCCGCTGGCGGCGCAGATCGTCACGCCGAGCGCGGCGGCGTCGGCGAAGACCTGGTCCATCGCGGCGCGGGCCTGGGCGGTCCACTGGTCTTCGGACTGCCCCCAGCTGATGCTGACCGCGGTGGGCGTCGGCGTCGCGTGCACCGCGGTCGCGACCGCGTCGAGGAAGCCCTGGTCGGTGTTCGGCGCGAAGTAGACGAGCTGATCAGCCTTCGGGGCAAGGGCTCCGGCGACCTCGATGTCGAGCATCACCTCGCCATCGGCGGAATTGGGGTCGCCGGTGGGGGCGTTCTTGCCGCCGTCGACCTCGACCGCCTTGACCTGGGGCGCCGGGATCTTGAGCCCGGCGAAATACGCGGTGAGGTCGGCCGGTTTGAAACCGCCGCCGAGTTCGATGATCGCCAGGGTCTGTCCGGTGCCGTCCGTGCCGGACGGGAAGGCGTACAGCGTGCCCAGCTGGTCCGGGGTGAACGACCGCGCGGCGGCGGGTTTGCCGCCGTGCAGCCGGAACTGGGCGCGGGCCTGCGGACGTTCGTCCAGGCCCAGCACGGCGACCACGATGCCGTCCAGCTCGGCGGGGATCCGCAGTTCGCCGCTGCGCGCGCGGTGCGCGATCGTCCCGCCCAGCGGGTCGGCGCTGCGGACCATGGTGAGTTCGGTGCCGAAGACGGCCGTCATCGCCTCGGCCGGGCCGCTGACCCGCACCCGGCGCGACCCCCGGTGGACGTCCGTGATCGTCAGGCCCGCCGCGGTGAGCACCTCGCGCACCGTCCGCAGATCCTCGTCGCTCGCGCCGTAGCGGACGGCGAGTTCGTGCGGAGTGATCGTTTCCGGCCCGGACACCATTGCTTCGCCCAGCTCGTCGCGACGCCGCAGCACCACCGTCGCCGAGACCGTCTCGGTCGGCTCGACGGGGCCGACGACCTCGGCGCCGGTCAGCTCCGCGCGGATACTGCCAGGAACGGGAACACGCTCAGCTTCGGTCACCCCTGCATGGTGCATCTTTTCGTAGCCGCTTCGCTACCGTCCGACACAAAGAGACCAAAGTTCGCGCCGCACTGGCCCCCCTACGCGGCTGTGAGGGGTCCCCTCACGGTCGTTTCCGCTCGTGAGGGGACCCCTCACGGCTCACTTCATCGGCACGTAGCCGTTGAACAGCGCGGCGCCGCGAGCGTCCTCCACCAGGACCCAGCTCTCACCGGGCCGTCCCCCGATCGCCTTCGCACCGTCCGGCAGCCAGGCCGCGAAGGTCCCGTTCGTCACGGTGATGGGAAACGGCTTCCCCTGGCCGAAGTCGGCCTTCATCGACGCCGCCGAGGGCGGCACGATGCCGACAAAGGGCACCTTCCCGCCCAGCTCGGGCACGGAGAGCCTGCGCGCCGGGATGGACTGGCCGATGAAGGTGTCGCGGTAGAGGTGGTAGGTGGTCCCGTTCGCGCCGGGTTCGGTGGTGCACGCCACCGTGTGACCCGCGTTCCGGCCGAGCACCACCCGGTATGCGCCGTTCTCGAGCAGGGCCCCCGGCTGATAGCTGTCCGCGTCGGCGGGCGGCTGGGCCACCTGGGCCAGGCATGTCCCGAGCGCCTGTCCCGCAGGCGACTTCCGGTCGGCCGCACGGTCGGTGACGCTCACCAGCGGAGCCGGAATTGCGGCGAGGTCCACCCTGGCGGTGGCCGATATGCGGCCGTCGATCACCGGGGCCGCGAACAGGTGCGTCTTCGCGGGATCGGTGTGCGTGAAGGCGGTGAACTGGTGGGCCGGGCCCTGGGGTTTCGCCATCGCCACACCCAGACCGTCGGGCATGCTCAACGCGAGCGAGTCCCATGAGGCGTCGGCGACCCCGGCGACCAGGCCGGTGCCGGTGTAGAACAGCAGCCTGGTCTTGCCCCCGTCCGTGCGGACGTCCGGGTTCGACAGCGTCGCCGTGGTGGCCGTCGTTTCGCAGAACATCGCTTTCCCGGCGGCGGTGAACGCCTCCACGACGTCGTCGCCTTCCGCGGCCGTGAACGTCGTGACCCATTTCGACCGGTCGGGCACGGCCGCGGTCTTGCCCGCCTTCTCCACCGCCGCCCAGCAGCGGTCGAGCCCGGTGCTCGGGGCGCCGCCGCCGTCCGACGCGGCGGACACGTCGTGGGACGGCCGGGCGAGCTGGGTCGCCGCCACGGCACCCCCGGCGAGCAGCGCGACGGCCGCCGCGACCGCCACCACCCGGCCGCGTTTCGGCGCCTCGGCGAACCCGGCCGCCACCTCGGCACGCAGCCGGGCGCGGACGTCGGGCGGAAGCTCGCGGCGCGGTGGCAAGGAAAGTTCGTCGGTCATTTCTCCTCCAGCAGGGCTCGAAGCTGCGTCCGCGCGCGGGACAGGTGTGAGCGGACGGTGACTTCCGCGACTGAGAGCAACGCAGCCGCGTCGGCGACGCTGACGTCCCCGAGCAGGCACAGCTCCACCACCTGGCGCTGGGCACGGGGCAGCGTCCGCACCATTGCGATCACCTCGCGCAGCCGGGCTTCCCCGTCGAGTTGCTCGGCCACCCGGTCGGCGTGGTCGGCGGCCTGGGGCGGCGACGGGATCCGTCGCAGCAGCCGCAATCGGCGGCCCCGCCCCCGGTTCTCGGTCCGCGCCAGGTTGCCCGCCACCGTGTACAGCCAGGGCAGCGCGCTCTCGCACACCAGTGGCACCTCCCGGCGTTTCCGCCAGGCGATCAGGAAGGTGTTCGAGGTCAGGTCCTCGGCCGCGGTCCAGGAGCCGGTCAGCCGGTAGGCGTGGTTCCACACCGCTTGGGCGTGGCGTTCGAACAGTGCGGTGAACGACGCTTCGTCGCCGTCCGCTGCGCGCTGCCAGAGATCGCCGTCCGTCTGCTCGCCGGCAGCCCTCACTGGCGTCCCCGCTTCGGTCAGTCGCATGGTCACACCCACTAGTTGCCGGGTGCGGGCGGAATGTTGTGCGGCCAGTTTGACCGTGGCCGGTCGTGCCCTCAAGGTCGACTTGAAAGCGTTTATGACTGATGACTCTGAAGGCGACCTGTCTCAGGAGCCGGGCCCGGGAGGAGGAGCGATGCGGCGCGACGCTCCGGACGACGTCGGCTATCCGGCCCACTCGGCACCCGGTTGCGGGGCGCTGGGGGAGCTGGAGGCGAAGCTGGTGGACTGCCGGGCGTGTCCCCGGCTGGTGGCCTGGCGGGAACAGGTGGCCGCGGTCAAGCGGAGTTCCTTCCGGGACTGGGAGTACTGGGCCAGGCCGGTGCCCGGGTTCGGACCCGCCGACGCGCCGCTGGCCCTCATCGGCCTGGCCCCGGCGGCGCACGGCGGCAACCGCACGGGCCGGATCTTCACCGGGGATCCTTCCGGGGAAGTGCTGTACGCGGCGCTGTACGAGGTCGGTCTGGCCTCCCAGCCCACGGCCACGCACCGGGATGACGGGCTGGCGCTGTACGGGGTGCGCATCACGGTGCCGGTGCACTGTGCCCCGCCGGACAACCGGCCGAGCGTCGGGGAGCGGGACACCTGCCGTCCATGGCTGGCGCGGGAACTGGAACTGTTGCGCCCCGGCCTTCGGGTGGTGGTGGCGCTGGGGGGATTCGCCTGGCAGGCCCTGCTGCCCGTGCTGGCGGACGCGGGCTGGTCGCTGCCGCGGCCACGGCCGAAGTTCGGCCACGGCGCGCAGGTTCTGCTGACCGATGCGCGGAGCGGGCGCGATCTGCACCTGCTCGGTTGCTACCACCCCAGTCAGCGCAACGTCTCCACGCACACGCTCACCACCACGATGTTGCACACCGTGCTCCGGCACGCCGCCCAGCTCGCCGGCGTGACCGGTCCCGGCCCGCGCCGGACTCCGTAAGCTGGGTCCGTGCGGACACGACCGACCCTGACCTGGGACGCGACCGGTGAACCGTGGCCGCGGACCCAGCGGCTCGACGAGGTCGCCGAGGTCGTCGGACGCGGTGGGGTCGCGGTGCTCAGCGGCGCCGGGCTGTCCACCGAGTCGGGCATCCCGGACTACCGGGGCGCCACGGGTACCCTGCGCCGGCACACCCCGATGACCTACGACGAGTTCGTGACCAGCGAAGACGGCCGCCGCCGCTACTGGGCACGCAGCCACGCCGGCTGGCGCACGATCGCGCGGGCCGCCCCGAACGACGGGCATCGGGCGGTCGCCGCGCTGCGGGCGCGGGGATACCTGTCGAGCGTCATCACGCAGAACGTGGACGGGCTGCACCAGGCGGCGGGCACACCGGAGGTGGTCGAGTTGCACGGCAGCCTGGATCGCGTGCTCTGCCTGGGCTGCGGCCGGACGAGCCCGCGCGGGGAACTCGACGCACGGCTGCGCGCGGCGAACCCGGGCTTCGAGGCGACGGCGAAGCGGATCAACCCGGACGGTGACGCCGAGCTCGCCGCGGAGGTGGTGCGGACCTTCCGGCTGGTCGGCTGCGGCGCGTGCGGGTCCGGCGTGCTGAAACCGGATGTGGTGTTCTTCGGCGAGAACGTGCCGAAACCGCGCGTGGACCTGTGCTACCGGCTGATCGACGAGGCCCGAGCGCTGCTGGTCCTCGGTTCGTCGTTGACGGTCATGTCGGGCCTGCGTTTCGTGCGGCACGCGGCAAAGACGGGCAAACCGGTCCTGATCGTCAACCAGGGGATCACCCGCGGGGACGCCCTGGTTGACGGTGCGGGTGGACCGCCCGCTCGGCCCCGCGTTGACCGAACTGGCCGGGCTGTTCACGGCTTGACCGGAGCCATCCGATTTCAGGCGGCGGTGGTGAGGGGTTCGGGTTCGCTGCGGTAGATGCGACCAGCCGGGGTCCAGGTCAGGAAATCCAGATACACGAACAACTCCGCCCGCGGCGGCTCCACCGGCCGCGCGACACCAAGGCACAGATCGGAGAACGCGTCTGCCCGCAACCCATCCAGGGTGCGTTCCTCACCCCGGCTCCGTAGCCCCCGGGCAACACGAGCCACCCGCGCATAGATGGTGGCGGCGATCTCCGTGGGGAGATAGGCATACAGGGTGGCCATCCCGTCGTCCTCGTGGCACAACTGAACGCTGCGGGACCGCTTGCGCTCCTCGCACCGCCGCGCGTGCCCGTCGGGGTCGACGCGGGCGACGGTCCTGTTCACCAGGCGCCGTACTGAGGTCGCGTCCCGCGTGGTGATCTTCCCGGCAACCTGTGCGTCGACTTCCCGAGCTTGGTCGTCGGTGAGGATCGAGGTCTGGTCGGCCACCTTCGACGCCCGATACGGATCCAGCGCACCCCGCCGCATGGCCTCGAACGTCGCGGGCAACCGCTGCGCCAGATCCCTCGCGAGTGACACCTGGCCCTCTGCCTGACGCACACCATAATACAATTCGAGAGCGACCTCCTTCGCCACCGAATCCGCAGCCCCCAACGCCGCCACCGCAGCCAGCTTCATCGCCTGACAAGCATTGGAACAGTTCTCGGCCGCCGCGATCAGCGACAACACGTCATCCCGGTCGAGTGCGGCGATGCGGTCGCACAGTTCCGGATCGGGCCCGGAAAACCCCCAGTTTATATTCGAACTTGAATTCGAACGAATCGAGGTGGATGCTGGGTGTCGCGCCCTCCTGTCCGAGCCCGGTCCTGGCAAACTCCACAAATACGCCATAGGGGAGCAGGGGTGAAAACGGTTCACCTGCCGCGTGCCTTTTCCGGACGAAAGTGGCAGTCTGTGCGACATGATCAGATCGATCCTGCTCGGCTGCCTCTCGGCGCTTGTGCTCGTCGCCGCCGGAGGTTTCGCCGCGACCGCCTCGGCCGAGGAAACTCCGTCGATCGTGGGCGGCACCAATGTGTCTACAAAGGACTTCCCATGGCTGCTCGCGCTCTACAACGGCAAGGGGAAGTTCAGTTGTGCCGGTGAACTCGTCGCCCCGGACAAGGTACTCACCGCCGGTCACTGCACGGGGGTGAGCACCGCGGTCCAGGGCCGTGACGACGTCACCAAGGGCGGCGGCACCACCTACCGGGTGGTCAAGGCCGAGCGCAATCCGGGCTTCAGGAACCTCGGCGGGCCTGCCGAGATCATGTACGGCGACGTCGGGGTGCTCACCCTCGACCGGCCGGTGCGGGGGGTGAAGCCCATCGGCTACGTCTCGCCCCGCGACGGCGGCCTCTACCGCGGGCGAGCCACCATCCTCGGCTGGGGCACGAACTACGACGGCGGCAAGATCGGGCATCTGAAGAAGGCCACCGTTCCGCTCGTCTCGAACTCCCTGTGCACCCAGGCCTACGGGTCGCAGGGATTCAAGGCCTCGCAACTGGTCTGCGCCGGTAACTGGACCAAGGGTGGCGTGGACGCCTGCAGTCACGACAGCGGCGGCCCGCTGCTCATCGCCGGCCGCGTCGCGGGCACCGTCTCCGGTGGTGAGAGCTGCGCCCAGCCCCACGAGCCCGGGACCTACGCGCGCCTCACCACCTTCTCCCGCTGGATCACCGCACACCTGCGTTAGAACAGGCGGAACCGGCGCCGCGGGGCGGGGGTTCAGCGGTTGGCCAGTTCGGCGAGCTGGTAGGCCAGCTTCCGGCGGAGGGCGGGGATCCGGCTGAGCACCCGCATCGCGGTGTTGCGCAGCAGCCGGGCCGGGCGGCTGCGCAGGCTCGCCATGCGGGTCATCCGGTCGGTGAAGGCGACCACGCCCAGGGCGACCGGGCGCCGCGTGCTTTCGTAGGTGTCCAGCAGGCCTTCCGGCTCGCCGTCCAGCACCCGGGCCAGCAGCCGCCCGAGGGCCACCGCGTCCTGGATGCCGGTGTTCATGCCTTGCCCGCCCGCCGGGCTGTGCACGTGGGCGGCGTCCCCGGCGAGGAACACCCGGCCTGCCCGGTAGTGGTCGGCCACGCGGTGGTGCACCCGGAACCGCGAGCTCCACAGCACCTCGTGCACCAGCACCTTGCCCTGCCGCGGGCCCCTGGCGTCGAGCAGGGCCTGCACGTCGGCGAGGCTCGGCGATTGCGGCGCCTGTGCGACGGTGGCCACCATCCGGTACCGGTCACCGGTTTCGCACGGCAGCGGCGCGACCACGGTGACGCCTTCCGGCGACAGGTTCAGGCTGACCTCCTCGCGGGCGAGTGGCCAGTCCATCCGCACGTCGGCCAGCACGAAGGAACTGGCGTAGGTGTCGCCGGTGAACCCGATCCCGGCCTGCTCGCGGACCAGGCTGTGCATGCCGTCCGCGCCGATCACGTAGCGGGCCCGGAGGGTGTGCGCGGACTCGTCCGCGCCGGTCACCGTGACGGTCACCCCGTCGGTGTCATTGCTGATCCCGGTGACCTGCCAGGGGCGCGTCACGTCGCCGCCCGCCGAGCGCAGCCGGGCCAGCAGCGCGGCTTCGGTGACGTCCTGCGGCACCATCAGGGTGTGCGGGTAGGCGGTGGGCAGGCCGTCGAACCGCACCGTGGCCAGGGGCCCGGCATCCGAGGCGCCGTCGCGCACCGTGAAGACCGGCACCACGACGCCCTCTCCGTGCAGTTCCCCGGCCAGTCCGAGTTCGTCGAGCACCTCCAGCGTCCTGGCGTGCACCACGCAGGCCCGTGAGGTGTTGGCCCCCTCGGCCTGCCGGTCGAGCAGGACGAAGTCGACCCCGGCGTCGGCCAGGGTGATGGCGGCGGCGAGTCCGGCGGGGCCCGCGCCGACCACGACCACCGACGTGCTTTCCGGGAGGCTGTCGCGCTGCGTGTTCATCATCTTCTCCTCGTTCCACGGGAATCCGATAGGTCAACTGGTGTTGGCCAACGCTTGTTGACGTAACTGTAGCCAGTGGGGTGCAGCGAAGTCAACAGGCGTTGGCCTACAATCGTTGACATGACTGAGGAGACTCCGGCCCGCCGCTCGGACGCGACGCGCGCCGCCATCAAGGAAGCCGCCCGGCGCCGCTTCGCGGCCGAGGGATACCGCAAGGCGACCATCCGGGCGATCGCCGCCGACGCCGGCGTCGATCCCGCGATGGTGATGCGCTACTACGGCAGCAAGGAAGAACTGTTCTCCGCCGCCGTGGAGGTCGACCTCGGACTGCCGGACCTGAACGCCGTGGCGCCCGGCGCCCTCGGCGAAGTGCTGACCCGGCAGTTCCTCACGCTCTGGGAACGGCCGCCCACCAGCGAAATCCTGTTGACCCTGCTGCGTTCCGCGGTCACCGACGAGGCGCTGGTGGCGAAGATCCAGCAGGTGTTCGTCGAGCAGGTTTCCCCCGCCGTGCTCCGCTTCGGCGATCCAGCGGACGGCCCGCGGCGGGCCGGACTGGTGGTCAGTCAGTTCCTCGGCCTCGCCCTGTGCCGCTACGTGCTCCGGCTGCCGCCGGTGGTCGCGCTGAGCGAAGAACGGATCGTCGCCGACGTCGCCCCCGTCATCCAGCGGTACCTGACCGGGGAAGCCTGAGCGGGCACGGCTTTTCTCGCGGAGGGCGCAGGCTCACCCGGAGCAGGCCACGGCGATGCTCACCGCGGCCATGACGGCCGTCGTGATGATGAACATGATGCTGACCGTCATGCCGAACACTCCTGTGGCCCGGTGGCGGCCCGCAGCGTGTGCGCGCTGGTTGGCGAGCACGGCCAGGGCGAGTTGCAGTCCGGCGAGCACGAGCGGCAGAAGGCAGTACTTCCACACGTAGCCGTGGCGCGCGAGCTCCACCCCGTAGGGATAGCGCCATTCGGCCATCGCCAGCGACGCGGGCAGCGGCATCATGAGCAGGGCGCGGAACACCGCCAGCATGCCGACGAAACCCAACAGTAAGCCCGCGAGGGTGAGGGCGAAGTCGACAATCGTGCGTTCCTGCCGCACCTCTGTCATCGGACAGCCTCCTCAGACAAAGAATGGTCGTGCGCGCGCGGACGCTCTCAGGCCGGAGCACCGATGAGGTAGCCGGTGCCGCGCACGGTGTGGATGAGTTGTGGTTCGTGCAGCTTGCGCCGCAACTGGCGGATCACGACGTCCAGCACGTTCGTCTCCGGGGCCGCCATCTCGTCCCAGGCGCAGCGGAGCAGTTCCTGCCGGGAAACCGGCGTTCCGGCGGTGCTCATCAACCGTTCCAGGACCAGGAACTCCTTGCGGGTCAAGGTCAAAAGCACCCCGCCCCGGCGCACCTCGTGCCTGCCGCCGTCCAGTTCGACGTCCGCGCAGCGCAGCACGACCGGCCGTTCGGTGCCGCTCGTGCCGCTGCGGCGGCACAGGCTGCGCACCCTGGCCACCATTTCCGCCATCGCGAAGGGCTTCGCCAGGTAGTCGCCGCCGAGGCGCAGGCCGTCGAGCCGGTCGGTCAGGCTGTCCCGTGCGGTCAGGAACAGCACCGGCACCGTCCAGCCGCGCTCACGCCGCCATCGCACGTACGGCAGGGCGTCGCCGGCGGGCAGCATCCGGTCGAACACCGCGCAGTCGTAGGAGTTGACGCCGAGAGCCTCGTCCGCGGCGGGCAGATCGGACGCGACGTCCACGGCGAACCCCGCGCCGCGCAGGGCGGCATCGAGGGCCAGCCGCAGATTGTCGTCGTCTTCGGTCACCAGCACGCGCACTCGTCCACGCTAGCGTGGCACCTCGGCCGGCATGTCCTCGACGGGCGAACTTTCCGGCTCCCCGACGGGTTTTCAGCCCGCCATGTCCATCAGCCAGCCCCGGTCGGCCGCCTTGACCCCGGCCTGGAACCGGCTGCGCGCCCCGAGCCGGTTCATGATGTCGGCGACCATCCGCCGGACCGTGCGCACCGAAATGCCCAGCCGGGCCGCGGCCGATTCGTCCGTGCTGCCCGAACACAGCAGGGCCAGCAGGTCCCGCTCCCGGCGGGTCAGCACGCCGTCCCCGGCCTCGGCCGGTTCCGAGGGGAGCAGCGGCACCGCGCCCTGCCAGATCCGTTCGAACAGCCCCACCGTCGCGGTCACCACCCCGGGCAACCGGAAAACCGCCGCGCCCGCCTGGTATCCGGTGCTCTCGCGGTCCGCGGGCAGCAGCGCGGAGCCCCGGTCGATCACCAGTGCCTGCATGGGGACCTCGGCGTCGGTGCGCACGTCCACCCCGGCGAGCGACAGGGTGCGCAGCGCGCTGGACAGGCGTGCCGAGTCGGGGCACAGCACCCGGTAGCGCACCCCCGGGCGCAGGCCCGTCCGCGCGATGCGGCGCAGCGCGTCGATCGGCCCGGAACCCGGGCCGTCGCTCATGATGAGCACCTCGTGGCGTGCCGACGCCAGGAGCGTGTCGATCTCGG
This sequence comes from Amycolatopsis cynarae, assembly GCF_026802195.1. Taxonomy (NCBI): domain Bacteria; kingdom Bacillati; phylum Actinomycetota; class Actinomycetes; order Pseudonocardiales; family Pseudonocardiaceae; genus Amycolatopsis; species Amycolatopsis cynarae. The sequence continues at coordinate 2,146,272 of NZ_CP113836.1, forward strand.
CGTGGGCCGGGGCCGGGCGGCCCCCCACGACCAGGCTGAGTTTGGTGGTGCTCATGATTTCCCTCCCGTGCAGGACTTTTCGTTGGGCCGCGGCCAGTTCCGGGCCCGGCCCAACGCCGAGCTCGTCGAGCAGCAGTTTCCGGATCCGTTCGAAGGCGGCCAGCGCTTCGTCCGTCCGGCCGGCCCGGTGCAGGGCGAGGACGAGCCGCGCCCAGCTGCTTTCGCACCAGGGTTCCCGCTCGGTCAGCTCGCGCAGCAGCCTCGTCGCCTCGGTGGTCCGGCCCAGTTCGAGACAGGCGTCGGCCAGCAGGTGGTTCAGTTCGCGGCGCAGCTCGTTCAGCCGGGTCGCCGCCGCCGTCGCGGCCTCGAAGGCGAGCCCTTCGAACGGCTCGCCCCGCCACAGGGCCAGCGCGACGGAAAGCCGTTCGGCCGCGGTCTCGTACTCGCCGGCGGCCATCGCCGAGCGGGCGGACTCGGCGAGCGTTTCGACCTGGTCGCTGTCCCGCTCGCCGGGACAGACCCGGAGCCGGTAACCGCACGGCCCGCCCTCCAGCCGCTCGCCGAGGCTCCGGCGGAGCTGCCAGACGTAGCTGCGCAGATTGCGCACGGCGGAGGCGGGGACGGCCTGTTCATGCCAGATTGCGCCGATCAGCTGATCCACGCTGACCCACGCGTTAGCGTTCAGGAGCAACACGGCCAGCAGCGCGCCGGGTTTGGTGGCCCTCGGCTCGACGCGCGTGTCGCGCGACGGGCGTACCTGGAGCGGACCGAGTACGGAAAACTGCATGCGCTTACTTTCCATCGGCACACATGAGGATTTGATGACAGCGAACACAGCGGCGCGGGCCCGGGTGCTGATCGTCGAAGACGACGAGAACGTGCAGGTCGCGGTGGCCGCGCAGCTGCGGGGGGCCGGGCTCGAGGTCCGGACCACGGGCGCCATCGCGAGCGCGGACCAGGCCTTGCGCACGGATCGCTACGATTGCGTGGTGTTCGACCGGATGCTGCCCGACGGCGACGCCATCGGCTACGTCCACACCCGCCGCCAGCAGGGCTGGCAGGTGCCCGTGCTGTTCCTGACCGCGCGTGACGCCCTCGCCGACAGGGTCGCCGGGTTCGAACACGGCGGCGACGATTACCTCGTCAAACCGTTCGCCATGGCCGAGCTGACCGAGCGGGTACTCAACCTGTGCCATCGGTCGGGGATCGAGCGGCCCTCGGTGCTGGGCCACGGCGATCTCGTCGTGGACTGCGCCCGCCGCGAGGTGCGGCGGGCCGGGGTGCTGCTCACGTTGTCGAACAAGGAGTTCGCCGTGCTGGAATACCTCCTCACCCGGCCGGAGCAGGCGGTGGGGCGGGCGGATCTGATCGAGCACTGCTGGGACGAGCTGACCGACCCGATGGCCAACGTGGTCGAGGCGGTGGTCAAACGGCTGCGCCGCAAGCTGGGAGGACCGGAGTTGATCCACACCGTGCGCGGCGTCGGCTACCGGCTCGGCGCCTCGTGAACGGCTCCTCCGCCGACCGGCTGCGCAGGCTGCGCTGGGTGCTGACGGCCCTGTTCACCGTGACCAACGCCATCGGGCTGGTGGTGTTCGCCTGGATCGTGGTCGCGGGCGACAGCGAGCAGGGCGTCGCGAAGGTCGACGCCGACCTGGACCGCGTCACCTCCTCGGTCTCCAGGCTCGTCGACTTCGACGGCGGGGCCATCGGTTTCAGCCTCGTCAACACCGATCCGCTGAACGGCGACTGCCCCCAGTTCGCGATCATGCCGGGTGGCGCCCCCGCCTTCCAGGCGCACCTGTCCAGCCGCGTCTGCGTGCCGATGGACACCGGGGTGCTCAACGGGCTCGCCGCGGAGGCGGTGCGGGGCGGCAGGATGGTCCCCGGCTACCAGCGGGGTGTCGACGGCGAGCTGGTCAGGGTGCGCGCGATACCGCTGGTCAGCCGGGGCGGCAAGAGCATCGGGGCGGTGGTCGCGGTCGCGGACATGGGACCCCAGCAGCAGCACCACGAGCAGTTCGTGCTCATGGTGATCGGCGGATGCGTGGTGCTGATCAGCGCGCTCGGCTTCGCGGGCCACGTGCTGTCCGGGCGTTCGATCCGGCCCGCCGCGGCGGCACTGCAGCAGCAGGAGATCCTGCTCGCCGAGACGGCACACGATCTGCGTGCCCCGGTGGCCGCGCTGCGCGCGCTGGCCGAGGCGGCCCTGGACAACCCCACCCAGCGGGCCGACCTGCTGCCCCGCACGGTCCGGCTGGCCGCCACGATGGGCAGCATCATCGACGACCTCCTCGTCCGGGCGCGCCTGGCCGCCGGAGTGGAGCAGCTGGCCATCCAGCCGGTCTGGCTGGACCAGCTGGTGACCGGCCTGGTCGAGGACGCCCAGACCGGGGGCGCCCAGGTCACCGTCACCGCGGCACCGACCAAAGTGGACGTCGACCCGACGCTGGTGCAGCGCGCCATCGGCAACCTGCTGGACAACGCGGTGCGGTACGGGCGGAAGCCGGGGGAGGAGGCGATCGTGCACATCACCGTGGCCGGTGGCACCGTGACGGTCGCCGACCACGGTCCGGGCATCGACGCCGAAGCCGCGACCGACGCCTTCGACCGCTTCAGCAGCACCGGCGGGTCGTCGGGACTGGGCCTGTCCATCGTGCGCTGGGTGGCGCAGGCCCACGGCGGCACGCTGTCGGTGTACAACGCCGACGAAGGCGGCGCGATCTTCGAGCTACGGCTGCCGGTCAGCGGATCGTGATGCTCTGCCACGGCGGCAGGCTGACCCAGTCCCCGCCGAGCCGGTAGGCCAGGTAGTAGGTGTACTCGCCGGGCGGCGAAAGGTGGCCGTTGAGCACGAGTTCCCTGGGCACGGTGGTCAACTCGATGTTCGCCAGTTCCGGGAAATCGTGGAAGGCGCCCGTCCGGTCGCGCACCTTGACCGTCAGCCCCCGCAGTGTCACCGCCCGGTCCGCGCTGACGGTGAGGTGTGCCGAGACGTCCGGCCCCGTCTGGGTCAGGCTGAGCTGCCCGGCGATGGTCACCCCGGACGTGCTCGCGGGCGGGACCGGCACCAGGTCCGGTTCCCCGAGCCGGACCAGCGCGAAGACCACCACCGCCAGTACCGCGGCGGCGCCGGCCAGGTAGGGCCACAACGATCGTTTGCCGAACACCCCCTCAGCCTAGGGATCGGCGTCGTCGGGTCGGCGCCGATCCCCGCGGCCTGCTTTCCGGTTTGTTCCGGTAAGCGCTTTCGGGGTGAGGCAGGATCTGCCCTCTGCGCGGTAATGGTCACCGGCGGGCCGTGATCGGAGAAGAATGGGCGCATGAGCATTGAGGGCGGCGGTGCCGTGACCGGGGTGAGGCTGCTCGCCGAGGGACCGGTCGCCAGGGTCCACGTGGGGCGGGTGGCCGGTGCCGAGGTCGCGGTCAAGGTGTTCCCCGCCGGTTTCGACCGCGCCACCGCGGCGGCGCTGGACCGCGAGCGCAAGGCGCTCGACACCGTGCGGGCCGAGCGCGCGATCCTGCCCATCGACGGGGTGGCCGATCTGGACGGACGCTCGGGCGTGTGGATGGAGCTGTGCCGGGGTTCGCTGGCCGGGCTGCTCGCGCAGGGCGGCCAGGGCGGCACGCCACTTTCCGTGCCCGACGTCCTCGCCGTCGGATGGACGATCGCCACCGCGCTCGCGTCGGCACAGGCGGTGGGCGTGGTGCACGGCGGCGTCACTCCGCACAACGTGCTGTACCGCCTGTCCGGCGAACCGGTTCTCGCCGACTTCGGGACGGCCCTGCGGCGGCGGTTCCCCCGGGACCCGAAGTTGGCCGTGGAGTACGCGGCCCCGGAGACGCTGCGTGACGACACCCTGTCCGCGGCGTCCGATCTGTACGGGCTGGGTGCCGTGCTGTACGCCGCGTTGACGGGCGCACCGCCGTTCCCCCACGTCGCCGGGCAGCGGACCGGCGACCGGATCCTGCGGGTGCTGCGCGAGCCGGTGGCCCCGATCACCGCGGCCGGGGTCCCGGCCGAACTGTCCGAAGTGCTCTGCCGCCTGCTGGCCAAGGATCCGGCGGACCGGCCACGGGACGCGGCGGGTGTCGCGGAGTCGTTCGAGCGGCTGTACCGGACGGCGGCGGGGCAGCCCGCGGTCGAGTTCGACGACTTCGCCGCCGCCGTACCGCCCGCTCCCGTGGTCTTCCCGGCACCGGTCCCGCCTGCTGGACCGCCTGTGCTGCCTGTGCCGCCTGCTGTGCCGTCCGCTGTTTCCGCGGTGCCCGTGCCGTCCGGCGTTGCGAGCGGGGGTGGGCGAACGCTGGTCCGCACCTTCGACGGCTCGGCGCCTTCGCAGCCCGAAAGGCGGTCGCGGATCGGGCGGCGGCTCGCCATCCTGGTGGGCCTCGGGGTGGCGGTCGTGGGGCTGACCGCGGTGCCGGTGATCATCGCGCTGAACGCGCCGTCCCGGCAGCCCGCTGCCCCGGCGGCGGTGAACTCCGCCCCGCCCGCGCAGCCGCCGTCCTCGGCCGACCCGGCGCCGAAGGTGAATCTCGTCCTGGCCCCGCCCGTCGATCTGGGCACCACGGTCCAGCTGAACTGGAGTGCCGACGGCGAACTGGACTTCGCGGTGGTCGTCGCGGGTGAACGGATCGGCACGACGGTCCAGGTGGTCAACCGCCAGCACACCGCGTCGGTCCCGGTCGACCCGGCCCGCAAGTACTGCTTCCAGATCCGCGCGACCGACGGCACGCACATCTACACCAGCGACCCGGCCCCCCTCCGCGGCGCCCACTGCACCCGCTGACCCCCGCCCCAAGCCCATAGCGGGGCCGCGGATGCCTTTGACCGGGAGGGACACCCTTCAAGGCCACCAACGGTTACGGCGAGGTGGGGCGGCCCGGCCGGGGGAGCAGGGTGCGCGGCTCCAGCGCGGCGCGCAGCCGGGCGGGCACCGGGCGGGTGGCCAGGCCCCGGCGCAGTTCGCGGACCTCGGTCCAGGCACCGGCGACGGCGCCGTCGGACACCGCGGCACCCGACCACAGCGCGATGTCCAGCACCCCGGCCAGCCGGGCCATCGGTTCCCTGGCCCGTTCGCCGAGCACCGAACCCGCCGACTCCGCCAGGTCTCGCGGGGTCATCCCGATCCGGTAGGGCACGTTGTGCGCGCACAGCCGGTCTCGCGCCTCCGCCCACGCGCCGAGGACGCCATCGGCACCGTGGCGGCGCCGTCGGCGGCGGGCGCGGACGGCCTTCGCCAGCGGCACCCCGCCCAGCCAGCAGACCAGCGCCGCGGGCACGGCCGCGGTCATCGCCCACCACGGGTGCGAGCCGCCGCCGTTCGACGCGTCGCCGGCCTCCTCCTGCTGACCCGGCGGCAGTTGCGGCGGGAGCAGTTGGTTCTCGGGCGGCAACTGGTGGCGTGCCTGGGTGGCCGCCTTGTCCAGACCGGACTGCGGCCTCTCGGCGCGCCCCGCCGTCGCCGTCGGATCGAGCGGGACCCAGCCGACCCCGGCGACCGCCACTTCGGGCCACGCCAGCACATCCCGGTTGCGCACCACGTGGAAACCGCCTTCGGTTTCGGTGGACCCCTGGTAGCCGACCACCAGCCGCGCCGGGATTCCCGCTATCCGGGCCAGGACCACGTACGCGGCGGCGAACTGCTCGCTGGTGCCGCGCTTGGTTTCGGTGAGGAAGCGCCGCAGTTGCGGCCAGCCGTTGCCGGTCGGCAGGGTGTCGCCGACGGCGACCCGGTAGTTCTCGCCGAGGAAGCGTTCGAGCTGAAGGGCGGTCTGGAAGGTCGGCCGCAGCCCGCGCACCGCGTCGTGCGCCAGCTGGCTGATCTCGTCGGGCACCGCGCCAAGCCCGCCCAGCCCGCCCGCCAGCCGCGTGTCCACCTCGGCGGCGCCGAGGCGTCCGGCCTCGGCTTCCGGCGCCGACCAGGTCAGCGTGTACCGCGTTTCCCCGCCCCCCGCCGTGCTGAGCAGGGTGCCCGCGGACTGGTCCACCAGCGGAGCCGCGCCGTCCACGCTCACCGGGTTCGGCTGGCTCGGCAGCCAGGGGCCGGAGGAGTCCCGCAACCGGACCTCGGCACTGTCCACAGTGGAGCCCGGTACCGCGGCGAGGCGGGTGCCCATGCGCTGCAACCGGGTGTCGGCCGACCAGGTGGCTCCGTCGAAGTCGTCCAGCACCACCAGCCGCCACCGGCCGACGTCCGCGTCGCTGCGGTAGCGGAACACCTCCTGGCCGGGATCGGCCAACCGCGACGCGATCTCGTCGAGCGGGTTGGTGAGCCCGCCGGGCGGCGGGGGTGCCGGGTGGCCGTCGGCGAGGCGGTACGGCTCGCGGCTCGCCGGATCGAGGCCGCCGAGGGCGACGGCTCCGGCGAGAACCCCGATCACGGTGGGCAGGGCCAGCACGACGCCCGCCCACGACGGCGGCCGGACCGCGCCGGGCCGGGTGGACCGGGTGGACCGGGTGGTGGGCCGGGCGGCGCGGCCCGCCCACAGCAGCAGCCCGGCCGGGGCCAGGTAGGCCAGCGCGGCCAGCATCGCGGTGAGCCCGGTGAGGGCCTGGTACGCCTGGGCGAGCCCGGCCACGGCCAGGCTCGGCAGCAGCGCCGGGAGCGGTTTCCGCAACCGGAGGAGGATTTCCAGGCCGAGCGCCACGGCCAGCAGCACCGCCAGCGGGACGAACAGCACCTGCTCGGCGTCCGGCCGGGCGGGCAGGGTCGACTGCAGGGTGAGCAGCCAGCCCCGCGTCAGCCCGCGGCCGAGGCTGCCCATCGTGGCCGCGGTGGGCAGTCCGCCGGTGGTGGTCGCGAACAGCACGGATTCGATCAGCCCGAGCAGACCGGTCACGAGCACGAGGATCGGCCGCCACGGCACCAACGCCGTGCGTCGTGCGCACAACTCGTAACAGCCGTAGCCGAGGAGTGCGACCACGAGCAGCGGGATCACCAGTGCGGCCAGGCCGAACACCGGTGTGAACAGCAGCCCGGACACCACCGTGGCGCCGAGCAGCCCGGCGACGCCGGCGCGGCCGGCCGCGACAGGACGGGACATGTGCTCGTTCACCGGACCCCCACGGCATTCCATTTCGCCACGGCCTCGGCCGCGTCCCCTGCGGTGATCACCCCGGCGCTCCCGGAGGGCGCCCGCGTGCCGCCGAGCCGGATCACCGTGTCCGGCCGCCATCGGCTCGCCGTGCCGAGTTCGGTGTCCCGGCCGGTGACCACGACCAGGCAGCCGCCCGGCCGCGCCCCGGTGATCAGCGAAGCGGGGACGAGCGGCGCGTCCTCCGCGGCGTTCCGGGACACCAGGCACAACTCGTCCAGCAGCACCCTGGCCACCCGCAGGCCGCTGTCGACCGGGGTGCTGGTGCCGCTGGAGGTGATCAGACGGCAGTACTGTCCCTCCGACGCCGCGGCGTACAGCAGCGAGGCCGCCACCTCGACGGCCTCCTCGAACTCCTCCGCGCTCAGCGCGGCGGGCCTGGTGTCCAGTACCACGGTGAAGCGCGGCTGGGCCGGATCGGCGTATTCGCGCACCATGAGCCGTCCGGTCCGCGCGGTGGCCTTCCAGTGCAGGTAGCGGACTTCGTCGCCGATCACGTACTCCCGGACCGCGAGTAGGTCCACCGAACCGCGCAGGGGCGGGTCGGTGATCGGCCCGTCGTGGTGGTGGCGGGGATGCCCCTCCCGCGCCGGATGAACCGGGTGGAGCCGGGGATACGACCACAGGTACGCGGTGCTGCCCACCCTCGCCTCGCCCCGGGCGAGGCCGAAGGGGTCGGACCGGTTCAGCACCAGCGGTCCCACCTGGAGCCTGCCGCGCGAGGCGGTCGGAAGCTCGTAGTGGTAGGTGGCCGCGGCACCGGGAGCGAGCGGGCGGACCGCGACCTCGTGCACTTCGGAGCCGACGCGGTCTCCGGCGGCGAAGCCGCCGTGCCGCCGCCCGGTCCCGTTGCGGACGACCAGGGTCGCCAGCGCGGGACGGCCCCGTTCGATCCGGTCCGGGTAGACGGACCGGGTGACCTCGACCTTCGGCCGGAACCGGGTGAGGGCCACCGCCGCGGCCACGGCCCCCACCGCGATCCCGGCGATCGCGCGGAACAGGGTGTATCCGGCCAGCTCGCCCAGGAGGTAACAGCAGGCGGCCCCGGCGAGAACGGCGAAGCCGCGGCGGGTCAGCCGCACCGCTACCGTCCGATCGCGACAGTAGGCGCGGCGGTGTCGGCCAGCAGTTCGTCCACCACTTCCCGGGTGTTCCGCTGGTTGAGCTCCGCCTCGGGGGTGAGCACGAGGCGGTGGCCGAGCACCGGGTGCGCCACGTCCTTCACGTCGTCCGGGGTCACGAAGTCGCGGCCGTGGGTCGCGGCGAGGGCCTGTGCCGCGCGGATCAGCGCGATGCTGCCGCGCGGGCTGGCGCCGTACCGGATGGCCGGATGGGTCCGGCTGGCCGCGGCCAGCCGGACCGCGTAGGAGACGATTTCCGGCGCCAGATGGGACCGGCGGACCTGGGCGATCACCTGCTGCACGTCGTCGATGCCGAGCACCGGCCGCACCTCGTCCGGGCTGATCCCGGCGCAGTCGCCCAGCACCACCAGCACCTCGGCGTCGTGTTGCGGATAGCCGATCGACAGGCGCATCAGGAACCGGTCCAGCTGGGCCTCGGGCAGGCGGTAGGTGCCCTCCATCTCGATCGGGTTCTGGGTGGCCACCACCAGGAACGGCCGCGGCACCTCCTGGCTGACCGAGTCGACGGTCACCCGGCGCTCCGCCATCACTTCGAGCAGGGCGGCCTGGGTCTTCGGCGTCCCCCGGTTGATTTCGTCGGCCAGCACCACGTTGGCGAAGATCCCGCCGGGGTGGAACTGGAACTGCTCGGCGTTCTGGTGGTAGACCATCACGCCGGTGATGTCGCCGGGCAGGAGGTCCGGGGTGAACTGGATCCGGTTCCAGCGGCCCCCGATGCTGGCCGCGATGCACCGTGCCAGCGTCGTCTTCCCGACTCCCGGCACATCCTCGATCAGCAGGTGGCCCTCGGCGAACAGGGCGGCCACGGCCAGCCGGACGGTGTCCGGATGGCCGCGCAGCACCGTCTGCACGTTGTCGGCGATGAGGTCATAAGCCGCTTTGGGCGTGGGAGTCACGACGTACCTTTCTTGCGTTTCGCCGCTTTTTGCGGCCCAGCAGGGCCGGGAAGAACCAGAACACGAAGCCCCCGGTGGTCACCTGCGGAGTGCCCGTCCAGCTGTCCGTGCCGCTGCCTGCCGAATTCTTGATCGTGACCTTGATCGTGATGGCACCGGCCCACAGGACGTTCGAGATGGTCAGCTGGGTGGGACCGGAACAGGGCGTCCAGGGGGACGTGACTCCCATGAAGCTCGCCTGGCAGGTCGCGGCGCCGCCCTTGCCGTCGGCGTTGACGTTCACGAGCAGGGCGTTCGTGCTGCGCACACTGGTGATCTTCACGGTGGGCGGTCCCGTCGCCACGGCGACCTTCGCCGAGCCGGGGCTTCCGGTGAGCACCGCCGAACCGGCCCCGCCGTAGCGGGTGACCGCGCGGACCGTGACGGTGACCGCTCCGGTCAGCCCCTGGTAGGACGTGGTCGTGCCGGTCACCGAGCGGTCGCCCTGGCCCGAGGCGCTCACCACGTAGTGGTCCAGGGTGGCCCCGTAGAGGTTCGGGGTGGTCCAGCTGACCGAAACCCCGCCGGAGCCCGCGGTCGCGGTGACCCTCGGCGCATCCGCCGCGTGTCCCGGCACCACCGCGCCGGCGCTGACCGCCGCCCCGCGGCCCGCCGAGTTCTCCGCGGCCACGGTGATCACGTAGGACTTGCCGTTGACCAGCCCGGTCACCGTGGTGCTCGTCCGCGACCCGTCGACGGTCGTCGAGCCGCCCGGCCAGGACAGCCGGTACCGCAGGATCTTCGCGCCGTTGGCGGCGGGCGCGGTCCAGCTCACCCTGGCCGAGCCGTCGCCCGCCACCGCGCTGACGTTCCTCGGCGCGCCGGGCGGGCTCGCGGCGGCGACGGGCTGGGTGGGCTTGGCGGGCGGCGCCGCCGGGGGTGCCGGGTCCGCCGGACCGGCCGGTTCCGTGGCGGCGGGCGGGTTCGCTTCGGTGGTTCCGGTGGTGTGGTTGCGCGTCTGCTCGTCGACGTTCACGTCGTCGGCCGAGCCGTCCTTGCCGTCGACGACCAGGACGTGCGAGCCGTCCGGGCTGTCCACGTAGATCCGGCCGTCCTGCCCGAGCGCGGGCCGGACCTTGCCGTCCTGGCCGGGCACGTTCTTCACGCCCTTCAGCGAGCCCCTGCCGTCGTAGCTGAGCACGTTGTGGTGGGCCTCGTCGACCAGCACGACCGTGTGCGAGGTGGCGAGCGGTGCGGTGAACTTCCCGTCCTTGGGCAGATCGACCGTGACGGGAGGGGCCACCGGTCCGCCCTTGAGCAGCCCGGCGGCGTCGATCAGCTGCAGCTGGCCGCGATCGGGGTCGACGACGGCAAGGCGCCCGTCGACGGAGTTGCCCGCGATCTGGGCCGTGGACGGCAGGTTGATGCCGAGGTCGGCCGGATCACCGAGCCCGTCCTTGCCGACCGGGTTCAGGAGACCGGCCCTGAGGTCGACGGCCACCGGACGGTCGTCGACGACGGTCAGCGCCCCGTCGTGGCCTTGCGGCAGCCGGGCCGGGCAGGCCAGCAGGGCGGCGCCGCGCGGCAGCTGGCAGAGCGAACCGTCGTCGATCCGGTGGAGCCAGACGGTGCCGTCGGAGGTCGCCACCGGTGCGGACAGCGGCCCTCCCGCCGGGACCGTCGCGGCCGGGTCGCCGAGGCGCACGACCTGGCCCGCGTTGCGGTAGACCAGGTACGGGCCGTCCGCGATCTCCAGCACCACTGGTTCCTCGGGGGCCGGGGCAGTGCGGCTGCTTTCCACCGTGAGCGTCGACTTGCTGAACTCGGTGATCCGCGACCGTTCGACCACGTATCCGGAGCGCGCTCCCTGGGCGACGGGGCTGCCCTGTTCGGCACCGGGCACGCTCGCCCGCCCGTCCACCTGTCCGGTCGAACCGTCGACGTGGACCGCCGCCTGGGACGCGGTGTTGTAGACCCAGTGGCCGACCTGGATGAACTGCAGGCCGGTGGGCAGCGGTGCCTGGCCGGTCACCGCGACGCCGAGCGTGCCAAGGCAGCCGACGACCAGAACGACGACCGCGGCGCGGCTCCGCAGCGCCGCGAAGATCCGGCGCCGCGCGGGGGATTTCGGGCTGGTGGTGTCCATGGTCACCCGGCGACCCTAGACACGGGTGATACAGCGGTGATACATCCCGGAACCGGGCCGTGCCCGATGGGCACGCCGGGGCGCCACAGCGTTGCGTACACGAACGGTGACGCTAGCGGCGGGCGATGAAATATCGATGAACGGGGCCGTGTCATCCCGCGGGAAAGCCCTTTCCCGGATCCGGGGAGGTCCGCGTGACCGATCCTGGCACGACCCTGGCGCGCGAGCGAGTCCGTGTACCGGTGCCGCCGAACGGCCGAACGGCCCATTCCGCCCTTTGCTCATTGAACAATCTGCCAAGAAAATCGGGGCGGCGTTTGTCAAGTACCTGGGGAAGCGGCCGGAAGAAACGAAAGGGAAATGTGTGCGAAAAAAGGTCAACAACGCGGTGATCGAGCGGTTAGCATCGGGGCGTGGGAGATTATCCCTGGCGAGTGGGCATCGTGGGCCACTCGGGCGCACTGGTGGGGGCAGGGGTACTGCTGTCGGACCGGTACGTTCTGACCTGCGCGCATGTTCTCGCCGGTGACGACGAGGAAGAACCCGGGCCGGAAATCGGCATCGAGTTCGTCGGTATGCCCCACTGCCCGCCCGGCCTGGCCGGGGTGGCCGAAGACGGGTGGATTCCGCGGCGCGGGGACGAATCCGGCGACCTCGCCCTGCTGGAACTGAAGGATGTCGTGCCGGGCGCCCGCCCGGCGCCCCTGCTCGACATCGCCCTGCGCGACCGCGACCTCAAAGTGCAGGGCTATCCCGGCGGAAGCAGTTTCACCGCGGTGTGGGCCCGGCTCTGCCCGGCGGGCCCGAGCGGGCCCCACGACGAGTGGGTGCAGGTCGATCCGCGCGGCGCGGGGCCGAGGGTGCGCCGCGGGTTCAGCGGGGCCGGGGTGGTGGACGAGCGGACCGGCCAGGTGGTCGGCGTCCTGGTGGCGGCATCGAGCCGGACCGATCCGGACTGCGCCTGGCTGATCCCGGTGGACACGATCGCCGGTTACCTGGCTCCGGTGGCGCGGCTGGTGGCCGGTGAAGCGGCGACCGACCCGGTCTTCCTCATCTCGGCCCAGAGCCGCCTGGCCGAGGTGAGCGGCGGTGGGCGCCGGGGCGGCGCGAACGAGGGCATGGTCCGGGCTTCGCACGTCGTGGCCGACTGGCTGCGCCCGGCGGAACGGGGCGTCGTGGCGAACCTCGTCGGGCCCAAGGCGGAGCGGGTGGGCGTGCTGGCCGCCATCGTCGCACTGGCGGATCCGGTGTCCCGCAGGCGGTTGCCCGCCGAAGAGGTCGCGGTGGTGCCGCCGGAGCTGATGCTGCCGCTGCGCAGTGTCGATCTCGCGCTGGACGCGACGGGCCGGACCACCGCCGAGGTCGCGCGGAAGATCGCGGAGCGCATCGGGATCGATGCCGGGGCCGGTGACCGGGAGTCCGTGCCCGGCGTGGTGGCCGCGGCCGCCTCGATGTCGCTGGTGATCGACTCCGCCGACGAGGCGGCCACGCCGGATTCCCTGGCGCACGACCTGCTCGGCCCGCTGGCCGAGCGCGCACCCGGCCGCGGCGGCAGGCTGGTGCTGGGTTCCGGCGGGGAACTGCTGCCGGAACACACCGGCGAAGTGGTCTGCGTCGGCGTCTCCACCCGGCGGCGCCTCGTCCGGTTGCACGCGGTGGTCGCCGAACTCGACGCGGTCGAACGGCGGGCGTGGCGGTGCTACGCCCGCGTCGGTCCCAGAATCGCGGGTGTTCCCGAACCGCCCAGCCGCTCGGCAGAACTGCGGGTCCTGGAACTGACCCTGCGCGCGGGCGGTCTGGACGAAGGTGCCCTCGTCAACGCCGAACGCGACGTGTCGGCGGCGCTGCACGACGCCAGGAAGGTGCTGAAGGAATTGGAGGCCTCGCTCGCCAGGCGGGACGAGCTGCGCAGGGTGTTGGAGGCCAACAAGGCGAGAGCGGCCGGCGAGCTCGCCGAAGACCCCGGACTGGCACGGCTCTACGACCGGGCCCGCCGGGAACTGTGGCGCGGTCCCTGCGATCTGGCCGTCGCCCAGGACGCGGTCGACGCCTACGTGGAGGCCCTTCGCCGCGGGCTGGGGATCGCGCGACCGGACGAGACCGGAGCACGACCGTGACGCGCTGCCGTCGGCCGGGATGCCCCGGGACCATCGATGACACGGGCTTCTGCGACGTGTGCGGGCTGCAACCCGCCGAACCCGCCGAATCCGCTGCCGAACCCGATCCCGGGTGGACGGACGGCGACCGCGCGGACACCGGATTCGGGGAGCTGCCGCCGATCGGGGTGAAGGCGCCGGAAAGTCAGGTGCGGACGAACCCGGAGGTGCCGGAGCCGCACCGGGTCTGCGGCAGGTGCCGGGCGGAGGTCGGGCGCAGCACCTTCGGGCGGCCCGCGCTCGCCTCCGGGTTCTGCCCCCGCTGCGGAACCCCGTTTTCGTTCGTCCCGCGGCTGCGGCGGGGTGACCGGCTCGGGCACTACGAGGTGGTCGACCCGCTCGCGCACGGCGGGGTCGGCTGGGTCTACCTGGGCAGGGACACCCATCTGGACGGCCGCCACGTCGCGATCAAGGGGCTGATCAACGAAAACGACCCGGAAACGGTCGAGGCCGCGGTCAACGAGCGCAAGCACCTGATCGCGCTCGACCACGAGAACATCGTGCGCATCCACGACTTCGTCATCGGTCCCGGCAGCGAGGCGGACCGGCCGGCCGGGTACATCGTGATGGAGTACGTCGGCGGGAAGTCGTTGCAGGACATCAAGAAACTGGCGCGACTCAACCGCCGCACCCTGCCCGTCGAGGACGTGGTCACCTACGGGCTGCAGATCCTGGACGCGCTCGCGTACCTGCACGCCCGCGGCCTGGTCTACTGCGATCTCAAGCCCGGCAACGTGATCCACCGGGACCGGCGGATCAAGCTGATCGATCTCGGCGCGGTCTGCGAGCGCGGCTACCGCGGCGACGTCTGGGTGACCGAGCGGTACACGGTGCCCGAGTCGGAGCGGAGGTCCCGGGGCATGCGGCCCGACATGGACCTCTACTCCCTGGGCGTGACGCTGAAGGAGCTGCTGGTCAACAGCCCGGAGGGCAGGCCGCCCGGCGCTCGGGGGGCTCTTCGGGCCGGGCTCGCGTCACTCGAACTCGCGCTGACCCGGGCCACCGAGCCCGACTGGCGCAGAAGGTTCCCCTCCGCCGAGGAGATGCGGGAGCAGTTCGAGGGCATCCTGAGGCAGATCGCCGCGTTGCGCGGCACGGAACTGCCGCCGAAGCCGTCGAGCCGGTTCGCGCCCGCCGTCGAACTCCTCGATGCCGAGCTGTACCGGCCGCCGCCGCTTTCCCGGTGGACCGGTCCGGCGGACGAAACGGCGCTGGAAACCGACCGGATCCCCGACAGCAGGCCACTGCCGCCCCGGGTGGCGCTGGAACTGCCCGCCCCCCTGCCGGATCCGCGCGATCCGGCGGCCGGTTTCCTCGCCACGGCCACCACCGGGGATCCGCGCCGCCTGCTCGCCGAGCTGGACGGTTTCCGCGGGCGTTCGATCGAAGCCGGGCTCGTCCGGTGCCGGGTCCACCTGGCGCTGGCCTGGCAGGCCGGGGAGGCGCAGGAGTTCGCGGCGGCGGCAACGGCGCTGGAGGAGGCCGGGGACCTGGCCTTGGAGGAACGGCGGCGACGGGAAGCCGCACAGGAACCGGCCGAAGACTGGCGGATCCACTGGCATACCGCCCTGCTGGCGCTGTACCGGAGAAAGAGCGACGAGGCCGCGGCCGCTTTCGAGGAGGTCCGGCGGATCCTGCCCGGCGAACTGGTGCCGAGGCTCGCGCTCGGCTACTGCGCCGAGGTGCGGGACCGCCCTTCCCCGGCCGCCGCGCACTACGCCGTCGTGTGGCGGACCGACCGGACGGAGGCCAGCGCCGCCTTCGGGCTGGCGCGGACCCACCTGGCCGGTCCCTCGCCGGATCGGGACGCCGCGGTGTCCGTAGTGGACTCGGTGGGACCGGCGTCGAAGCACTACGACGCGGCCCGGACCGCCGCGATCCGGTTGCGCGCCGGGCGGATCGGCGAGGCCGGGCCAGGCGCGGCGGACCTCGAGGACGCGGTGCGGCGGCTCGCCGTGCCGGGCCACGACCGCGCGGGACGGGCCCGGCTGGTCACCCTGGTCCGTCAGGCGGCACTCGGCCTGCTGGCGGACGGATCGCCGGAACTGCCCGAGGGCGAGATCCTCGGCAGCCGGGTCACCGGACCCGGGCTGCGGCTGCTGCTGGAGGACTCGCTGCGGGAGCTGGCCGCGCAGGCCACCGACGACGACGAGCACGACACGTTGATCGACCTCGCCAACACTGTCCGCCCGAGGAGCCGGTGGTGATCGCCCACAGATGAGCGCGCGGGAGAGCGGTTTCACCGTTTCGGTGAGCCAGAACAAGTACCTCGCCCGGAACGACCGGGAGGTGGAGGCGGTGATCACGGTGACCGCGTCCGGGCTCGGCGGCGGGCCCGGGGCCGCCGGTGCCGCCCCGAAGGCCGCGGAGATCATCATCGTCGACTGCTCCGGGTCGATGGACATGCCGCGCGCCAAGATCATCGCCGCGCGCCGGGCCACCCGCGCGGCGATCGACGCGCTGCGCGACGGCGTGCTGTTCGCGGTCGTCGCGGGCACCGGCTACGCCGAACTCGCCTACCCGCCCGAACCCGGCCTGGTGCCCGCGTCCCCGGTGACGAAGGAGGACGCGAAACTCGTCGTGGACCGGCTGGTGGCCAACGGCGGCACCGCGATGGGCACCTGGCTGACGCTGGCGGGCAGGCTGTTCGAACCCCATCCGGACGCGGTGCGGCACGCGATGTTGTTCACCGACGGGCGCAACGAGCACGAGACACCCGAGGAACTCGGCCGCGTGCTGGACGAGGTCCGCGGCCGCTTCGTCTGCGACGTCCGGGGAATCGGCGACCAGTGGGAGCCGCGGGAGCTGCTGCGGATCGTGGCCGCCCTCAACGGGGAAGCCGGCGGGGTGGCCGAATTCGGCGACATGACGGCCGAGTTCCGCGAGCTGATGCGCACCGCGATGCGCAAGGTGGTGCCCGACGTCGATCTCCGCCTCCGCACCCTGGGCGGCGCGCGGCTGCGGTACCTCAAACAGGTCTTCCCGAGCGTGGTGGACCTGACCGGTCAGCTCGCACGCGAGGACGAGCTCACCGTGAAGCTGGCCACCGGCGCCTGGGCGGACGAGACGCGCGAATACCAGCTCTGCCTGGAGGTCGACCCCACCGGCAAGCCGTTCGAGCAGGACACCCTGGCCGCGCGCGTCTCGCTGGACGTCCGCGGCGCCGGGGGCCGTATCTCCGTCCCGCCCGAGCTGGTGCTGGCGCACTGGACCGACGACGTGCTGCTGGTCACCCAGCTGGATCCGAAGGTCACGCACTACACAGGGCAGCAGCGGCTCGGCGACGCCGTTCGCGACGGCTGCGCCGCGGCGGACGCGGGCGAGCGCGAGACGGCTGAGGAGCAGCTGGGGCTCGCGGTCCGGCTCGCCACCGAATCGGGCAACCGGAAGATGCTGGAACTGCTCGCCGGGCTGGTGGACATCGTGGACGCCGGGCGCGGCGAGGTGCGCTTGCGCGGCGATTTCCGGCTGGGGGAACTGAAAAGGCTGGACGTCACGGCGAACCGCAGCAGCCGGTTCCCCGGCCGTCGCCCGAAGGTCGCCACCGTGGCCGGCGGACCCGTGCGGGAGTGCCCCGAGTGCGCCTGGGGCAACGTGCCGGACGCGAACGTGTGCGAGCGATGCGGGCACCGGCTCGAGCCGGTGGGGGAGCGGTCGTGACCGCCCGCCTGCTCGTCCGCGAAAAACGCGGCGCCCCCGGACCGATGTTGCGCAAGGCAGGGCTTGTCTTGTTGTCGCTTTCGCCATCGTGGCTGCGTGACCGGCGGGAGGAAACCGGAACGCCGCCGTGGAGGCGGAAAAGCCGCACCGCGTGGACGCTACGGCGGCTCCGGCTGGCGCTGGTCACGCTGACCCTGCTGGTACTGGCCACTTCGTCGGTGGTGTTCGATCTCGTGCACCAGACCGTGGATTCGGCCACCCAGCGCACCATGCCGTCGATCATGGCGGTGTCCGCCGCGTCGCAGGCACTGGCCGAGGCGGACAGCGCCGCGGTGCGCAGCTTCGGCACCGGCGTCGCCCCGGTCATCGGGCCCTCGAGCGACTACCAGACCCAGATGAGCCTCGCCGGGCAGAACCTCGAGCAACTGGCGGAACTGAGCGAAGCGGGGCCGCGCGGCAGCGCGCGGCTGCAGTTGATCGACAGCAGGCTGACCGAATACCGGCAGCTCGTGGAGCAGGCCCACGCCGACTACGCGGCGGGATCGGCGGCACTCGGCCAGGTCGAGGTGATCTACGCGTCGCGGCTTCTGCACGACACCGTGCTCACCGAACTGGACAGCGTGCGGGACGCCGAGCGGCAGCGGCTCGCCGGCCAGTCCTCGTCGTTCTGGTTGTCCGGCTGGGCCGTGCCGATCTGGGCGCTGCCCGTGCTCGCCCTGCTCGGCGTGCTGCTCTCGGCGCAGCGCTACCTGAGCCGAAGGTTCCGCCGCACCTTCAACCGCGGTCTCGCCACCGCCACGCTGCTCCTGCTGGCCCTGGGCGCGGGCACCGCGTTCTCCCTGGTGGCGGAGCACCGGCTGCGGGACGCGCGGTCGAACGTCGAACAGCTGGTGCAGGCCCGCACCGCGACCTTCGGCCCGATTCCCGCCGAAGACGTGCCCGGCGCCGCCGGAACCATGACCCGGCTGAACCAGCAGTGCGTCCGCGACGGCACCGCCTGCGCCACGGTGACCATGGCGCAGCCGTACCGCAGGCAGGTGGAGCTGGCCGGGAACGCCACCGAAAGCGGGGCCGCGGCCGACACCGGTTACGGACTCGACTACATCCTGCCCGCGCTCGGCCTGCTCATCGGGGTGCTGGTGCTGGGCGGCCTGCAACCCCGCATCAAGGAGTACCGGAACCGATGGACATGAACCGGCGCGGATTCGCCGTCCGCCTCCTGCTGGCCCTGCTGGCCGCCGTGCTCGCCGCCACGGCCTGCACGTCCGCGAACGGCGGCGACGGCCCGGTCACGGTGCTCGCCAGCTGGTCCGGGGAAGAGCAGAAGGCCTTCGAGGCGGTGCTGGCGGAATTCACCGCGCAAACCGGGATCCGGGTGGAGTACCGGCCCGCGACCAGGGCACTGGACCAGGAACTGCGGAAAGACCTGCAGACCGGTACCCAGGCCGATCTGGCGGTGCTGTCCAGCCCCGGTCAACTGGCACCCTTCGCGGCCGAAGGAGCGTTGCAGCCGCTCGACGACGTGCTCGGCGACCAGAACGGCCGCTACGGCCCGCAGTGGTCGTCCGTGCAGAGCGTCATCGATCCCGCCGGCGGCACCCGCACCTACGCCGTGCCGGTCAAGGTGAGCCTGAAAAGCGTGATCTGGTACAACCCGGGCGCGCTGAAGCAGTTGCTCGGGGCCGACTGGACCGAACCACCGAAGACCTGGGCGCAGCTCGTCGACCTGACCGGCCGGATCGCCGCGCACGGCGGCACGCCCTGGTGCCTCGGCATGGAGTCGACCCCGGTCTCCGGCTGGCCCGGCACCGACTGGATCGAGGACATCCTGTTGCACCGCTTCGAGCCCGCCGTCTACCAGGGCTGGGCCGACGGTGCGGCGCCGCGGTTCGACTCGCCGGAGCTGGCCGAGGCACTGACCGCCTGGGCCGAACTCGTGTCGGAACCGGGACACGTCAACGGCGGCAGTGAGGGCGCGCTCCTGACCGGGTTCGCCGACGCCGGGCAGGCGCTGTTCACCACGCCGAAGCCCGGCTGCTACCTCTACCACGCCGCGTCCGTGGACAACACGAAGAACCGGCTCCAGCCGGGGAAGGACTTCGACTTCTTCCCCTTCCCGAAGACCGGCGAGGCCTCCTCCGGCGTCAATGAGGTGTCCGCCGATTTCGCGGTACTGGTGCGGCAGACCCCGCAGGCGAAGGAACTGGTGAAGTTCCTGGCCTCCGACGCGGCGCAGGGGATCTGGCCCGCCCGTCCCGGCAGCGGTGCGCTGTCGCCGGACCGCGCCATCGGGCTCGGCGTCTACCCCGACGAGGTGAGCAGGTCCATGGCGCGGATCCTGACCGGGTCCCCGATCTGCCTCGACGCCTCCGACCTCATGCCGTCGAGCCTGAGCAACGCGTTCAACCAGGCGATGCTCGCTTTCCTGAGCGACCCGGCCCGCTACGCCGACCCGGCGAACGTCCACGCGCTGCTGGCGAACCTGGACAAGGTGGCGGCACAGGCCTATCCCGGCAACCGCGCCCTGAACTACCACTGTGGACAGTTCTGAAAGGACAGGGAGGAAGATCCGGTGACGCAGCTGACCAGGTTCCGGCTCGACGACGGCAGTTCGGTGGTGGTCGAGGTCGCGGGGGAGGAGGGGTTCACCAGGGCGGGCCGGACGGGCCGCGTCGTCGACGCGGTGGGGGAGTCCTTCGAACAGGCCCTGCAGAAGGTGCAGCACGCCGCGAGCGCCGCACTGGACCAGTTCCGGCAGATGGGCCGCCGCCCGGACGAGGTCAAGCTGAAGTTCGGCGTCAAACTGGACGTGGAGGCCGGGGCGGTGATCGCGAAGACCGGGGTGGAGGGCAACCTGGAGGTCACCCTGACCTGGCGGGCCACCCCACCCCCCTCCGCGAGCTGACCCGCCTCCCACGCTCCCGCCGTGTTGGGTGCCCTGATGGTCGCCTTGAGGGTCATAAACGCCCTCAAGGTCGCCTTGAGGGCACAACCCTGGTGGCCGCCGCCAGCCGGTCATCGCTGAAGCGGACGATCGGGGTAGGGGAGGGTTCCCCTGCCGAGGGTGCCGTCCTGGTGGCGCCGCAGGCCGGTGTCGCAGATCGCGTAGCCCCAGTTGATCAGGAGGTCCTGCTGCTCGTCGTCGAGCGGGGCGAGGCGGGTCGGGAGCGCCGCGAGACGGCCGGTCAGCTCCGGGTCGGCCGGGATGGGGTCTTCGAGGTGGTAGTCGGCGACCTGACTGCGGATGCCGAGGTACAGCCCGTCCCTCTCGTGGCTCTTCAGTGCGGCGATCACCTGGCGTTTGCGTAGCGCGCGGACCTGGTTGTCGACGACGTCCAGGACCCGGAGCAGCTGCCTCGGCCAGTCGGGGTGCGGGTCGGCCTGCGCCCCCAGATGGCCACCACCGTCGCTCACCAGGACGGTCCGGTACAGCTTCCACACCGTCTCCAGGCCGAGGTTGTCGTACACACCGCCATCGGTGAGCCGGACCCGGCCGCGGTACTCCGGTCCGGTGAGGTCGTTGCCCGGGTCGGTGATCCAGTTTTCACCGGTCAGATCGACGGTGCACGGTGACAGGAAGGGCGGGAACGCGGAGGACGCGGCGACGGCGACCGCCAGGGGGAGCGTGGGGTCCGGCACGCGCCCGACCCGGTAGTCGGCGAGGAAGGGGCGGCTGAAGCGCATCAGCACCCCCGACCCGAGGTTCGTCGCGTTGAACACGAAGCGGGGCCGGACCGGCAGGTCGTGCAGAGTGACGTCGCCGAACAGGTGTTGCCGGTAGGCCTTCGTGACCCGGTCGGCGATCGAGGTGGCGGGCAGGGCGGCTCCGGTGAGCACCGCGGGGATGTCGATGTCCCGGCGTGCCATCGCGCGCAGGGGCTTCACCACGAGGGCTTCGAAATCCGCCGCGACACCGGTGCCGCCGAAGTCCAGCGCGTTCCAGTACCGGGCCAGGGCACCCGCGGTGAGCGAGCCGCCCGACACGCTGGATATCCGGTCGAGGCCGGGGAGGCGACCGGCCTCGTTGAGCCGCCAGAGAACACCGGCGTGGAACAGCATGGCCCGGAATCCGCCGCCGGAAAGGCACAGCCCGGTGCCTTGCCGGGGTGTCTTCGCCTCGTCGCCCGGAATGCAGCGGACCGGATCCGCCGGACCGGGGACGCCGTCCGCCGCATCGCCCGCCGGGATGTCCTGTGCCATGTCCCTCGCCTCCCACCGCGGTCATTGTGGAGGAGGGGGACCGGCGGTGCCACCGGAACGAAAACCGTCCATTGTGGACAAAAGAGCGGTTGGTTCCCCGGCTCCCTTCCCCCGGCGGCGGGGGACAGTATGATCCGGGCCCATGACGTACGGGGGATTCGGTCCGGGGCCGCAGCAGCAGCCTGGCTGGCAGCAGCCGCCACAGCCAGGGCAGCCGCCACAGCCAGGGCAGCCGCCACAGCCGGGGCAGTCGCCGCAGTGGCAGCAGCCGTCGCAGTGGCAGCAGCCGTATCCGCCACAGGCGCCGCCCCCGGAGCCGCCGCTGACACTGCCCGGCTGGGGCGCCATCCCGGCCCTGCTCGGTGTGGCGCTGGCCATGGTCGGCCTGTTCGCCTTGAAATGGGTCGGCGACGCGAGGTTCGCCGACATCAGCAAGGTGGTCCAGGAGGCGGCGAGCCGCGCGACCGGACTCACCGGCGCCCAGCGGTGGGTCAAGATCTACGTCGGGCAGGGCGTGTTCATCGCACTGGTGCTCGCCGCCGTCGTGTCGATTCCCTGGGCGCTGGGTGCGCTTCGCTCCCGCAAGAACGTCCAGCGACGGGGCGGGCTGACGAAGAAGAGCCTCGCGGAGGGCAGGACCGGGCCGACCCGGGTCCTGCTCTCCGTCCTCGCGGGCCTTTGCCTGGCCTACCACGTGACCACCCTGCTGGTCATGACCGACGGTGGCGACCACCTCGGCGATCTGGGCCCGGGCCCCTGGCTGCTGGTGGCGGGTGCCGCGCTGTCGGTCGCCGGTGCCGCGATCGGCCCGCGAGTGCCCCGCCGTCCCGGCCTTCCGCCTCGCTAGGCCGCTGCGACTTTGCCGGGGTCAGCGGCGGACTTCGGCGAGGCGGACCGGACGGCGTTCGCGCCGCGAGATCTCGCACGCCTCGGCGATGGAGAACGCTTCGAGGGCGTCCCGGACCCCGCACGGGGACGGCGCGCGGCGCGCGGCGACGTCGAGGAAAACGCGCAGCTCGGCCGTGTAGGCCGGGCGGAAGCGTTCCATGAAACCGGGGTACGGCGGGCCGGGCAGCGGTGCGACGCCCGGTTCGACCGACCGCAGCGGCGCCCGGTCGTCGAGGCCGACGACGACGTTGGCCACCGAGCCGAGCGCCTCGAGGCGGACGTCGTAGCCCGCGCCGTTGTACCGCGTGAGCGACACCGTGGCGAGCGTTCCGTCGTCCAGGGTCAGCGTCGCCGCCGCGGTGTCGACGTCGCCCGCGTCGGCGAAGAACCGCTCGCCGCGGTTGGCGCCGACGGCGTAGACCTCCTCGGCTTCCCGGCCGCTGACCCACCGGATGATGTCGAAGTCGTGCACGCCGCAGTCCCGGAACAGCCCGCCGGAGTGCGCGACGTATTCGGCGGGGGGCGGCGCCGGGTCGAAGGTGGTCGCGCGCAGTGTGTGCAGCCGGCCCAGCTCGCCGGACGCGACCGCCGCGCGGGCCGCGCCGTACCCGGCGTCGAAGCGGCGCTGGAAACCGATCTGCACCGGCACGTCCGAGCCCTCGATCCGGTCGAGTACGGCGAGGGTCCCGGCGAGGTCCGCGGCGACCGGTTTTTCGCAGAACACCGGGATGCCCGCGTCCACCGCCGCGATGATCAGCGCGGGGTGGGCGTCGGTGGCCGCGGTGACGACCAGGCCGTCCAGCCCCGCCGCGAACAGCGCGTCGATGCCTTCGGCCGCTTCCACGCCCAGCTTCGCCGCGGTGGCCCTGGCCCGCGCGGGGTCGACGTCGGCCACCACCACCGAATCGACTTCGTCGAAGCCCTTCAAGGTCTCGGCGTGGGCGGTGCCGATCCGGCCGGTGCCTGCCAGTCCCAACCTCATCGTGTCTTCCCCTCCTTCGTTCCGGTTCTCATCCGTCTTGCTCAGCGATGGGTGGGAAAGCCCAGGTCGATCCCGTGCGCCTGGCGCGGCCACCGCGTGGTGACCGCCTTGGCGCGGGTGTAGAACCGGACGCCCTCGGCGCCGTGCACATGGGTGTCGCCGAACAGCGAGTCCTTCCAGCCCCCGAACGAGTAGTAGGCCATCGGCACCGGGATCGGCACGTTGATGCCGACCATCCCGGCGGTGACCCGGCGCTCGAACTCGCGCGCGGCAAGCCCGTCGGTGGTGAACAGCGCGGCGCCGTTGCCGTACGGGTTGGCGTTCACCAGTTCCAGCGCGGCTTCGAAGCTGTCCGCGCGCACGACGGACAGCACCGGGCCGAAGATCTCTTCGGTGTAGACCGGCATCGCCGGGGTGACGTGGTCGAGCAGCGTCGGCCCGACCCAGAACCCGGATTCGTGGCCTGCCGGGGCCTGGCCGCGCCCGTCGACGACCGGGCGGGCACCCGCCGCCTCCCCGGCGTCCACAAGGGACACGATGCGGTCGCGGGCGGCGGCGGTGACCACCGGGCCCATCTGCGACGACTCGTCGCTTCCCGGTCCGGTCTTCAACGCGCGGGTGCGGGCGGCGATCGCCTCGACGAGTTCGTCGCCGCGGTCGCCGACGGCTACCACGACCGAGATCGCCATGCAGCGCTCACCCGCGCTGCCGTAACCGGCGGACACGGCGGCGTCGGCGGCGGCGTCGATGTCCGCGTCGGGCAGCACGACCATGTGGTTCTTCGCCCCGCCGAGCGCCTGGACGCGCTTGCCCGCCGCGGCGGCGGTGGCGTAGACGTGCTTCGCGATCGGTGTCGAGCCCACAAAGGACACCGCGGCGATGCCGGGGTGGTTCAGCAGCGCGTCGACCGCCTCCGCGTCGCCCTGCAGGACGTTGAGCACGCCGGGCGGCAGCCCGGCCTCGGTGAACAGTTCGGCCAGGCGCACCGACGCCGAGGGGTCGCGGTCGGAGGGTTTGAGCACGAAGGTGTTCCCGCAGGCGATGGCGACCGGGAACATCCACATCGGCACCATGACCGGGAAGTTGAACGGGGTGATCCCGGCGACCACACCGAGCGGCTGGCGCAGCGAGTGGGCGTCGACCCCGCGGGAGATGCCGTCGGAGTGCTCGCCCTTGAGCAGATGGGCGATCCCGGTGGCGAACTCGACCACTTCGAGCCCGCGCTGGACCTCGCCGTCGGCGTCGGAGAGCACCTTGCCGTGTTCGGCGGTGATCAGCCGGGCGAGTTCGCCGCGATGTGCGTCGACGAGTTCCCGGAACCGGAACAGGATCCTCGTGCGCGCCGAGAGCGAGGTCTCGGCCCAGTCGTGGGAGGCCTTGGCCGCCGAGGCCACCGCGGCATCCACATCGGACGGTCCGGCTAGTGCGACCTCACGGGCCACCTCGCCGGTCGCGGGCTGGAAGACCGGACCGCGGCGTTCGGACCCGCCGGGCGTGCGGGCGCCGTCGATCCAGTGCGGGACGAGCTCGGACATGCTTCTCCTAGATGTGCGCCGTGGTGGAGCGGACCACCAACGAGGGGTGCAACAGGTGCCGGACCGGCTCGGTGCGCTCACCGCGCACGCGTTCGGCCAGTGTTTCGAAGGCCAGGCGCCCCATTTCGGTGCGCGGCTGGTCCACAGTGGTCAGTGACACGTGCCGCAGCGCGGCGAGCGAGGTGTTGTCGTAGCCGACGACGGAAACGTCCTCGGGCACGCGGAGCCCGGCCTCCTCCAGTGCGGAGATGGCACCGAAGGCGTTGAAGTCGTTGCCCGCCACCAGCGCCGTCGGCAGGTTGTCCCGCTCGAAGCCGGCCAGCAGCTCGCGGACGGCCCGTTCGCCACCGGTGTCGGTGTGTTCGCTGCGCACCACGATCGGCGCCAGCCCGTGGCGCCGCATCGCGCGCTGGAACCCGCGGCGGCGGGCCGCGGCTCCGGCCGCTCCTCCGCCGTCGAGGTGCGCGATGCGGCGATGGCCGAGAGCGGCCAGGTGGTCCACGGCCAGCGCCGAGCCCGCTTCGCCGTCGTCGTTCACCGTGTCCACCTGGGAGGAACGGCTGGAGCGGGACACCAGTACGACCGGGCACTGCGTGGCGGCGGCTTCGATCGCCGACGCGGGAACCACCGGGGACAGCAGGATGATCCCGGCGGGGCGGAAGGACAGCAGGCCGCGCAGAGCGCTCGCCTCCCGCGAGGGGCTGCGGCCGCCGGTGTTGAGGATCAGGTCGAAACCGGCCGCCTGTGCCGCCGCGTCCAGTCCCTCCACGACGTCGCCGAAGAAGGCGTTGCGCAGGTCGGAAACCATCACGCCGAGCACCGTCGAGGTCCGGCTGGCCAGGGACCGTGCCAGCACGTGCGGCTGGTAGCCCAGCTCTTCGGCGGCCCGCAGCACGGCGGCCCGCCGCGTGTCGGAGACCTTCGGGGAATTCCTCATCACCAGGGAGACGAGCGCGCGGGAGACGCCCGCGCGGGCGGCCACATCCTCCATGGTCGGACGCACCCTTCGACCGCCTTCCCTGGCCCGGGGTCACGGCCCGGAAATGGGCCCTTGACTTTGCTGTGACGGACGCTACAAGATTAGAGCGCTCTAATCAATAGAGCGCTCTAAGACCTGTGTTGGGAGTGGTTTGCGTGGCGGTGCGGGTAGCGGAACCTGACGCGGCCCCTCGCTGTGGGATCTCCTCCTCATGAATGCCAATTCACTGTGTTGAACGCAGTCGGAGCTGGCAGTGTCGTTTCTGCGAGGGACCACGTCAGAACCCGCGGCGGTGCAAGCTGACAGCGTGGCCCAAGCGGCTCCGCCGCCTGGGAAATAACCTAACGACCTCCGGGGAGAGCATCGATGACAACGACGTCGAAGATCCGGATCGCGGCCGCACCGATTTCCTGGGGCGTGTGCGAGGTGCCCGGCTGGGGCCGGGTGCTGGAGGCGGCGACCGTGCTCGGCGAGATGGCGCGACTGGGGGTGGCGGCCACCGAACTCGGGCCGCCCGGATACCTCCCCCGTGACCCGGCCCGGCTGCGGGAACTCCTCGCCCGCCACAGCCTGACCCTCGTCGGCGGTTTCCTCGCCGTCGTGATGCACACCGGCCAGGAAAAGGCCCTCGCGGAGGCCGGGGAATCGGCCGCGCTGCTCGCCGCCTGCGGCGCGGAGGTCCTGGTGCTGGCCGCCGCGACCGGCCTCGACGGCTACGACGAGCGCCCTGAGCTCAGCGGCGCGGAATGGGCCACGCTGATCGGCACCGCCGGGAAGATCCGGGACCTCGCCGCTCGCCACGGCCTGCGCACCGTGCTGCACCCGCACGTCGGCACGCACGTGGAACGGCGGGCCGAGGTCGAGCGGTTCCTCGCCGATTCCGACCTCGCCCTGTGCCTGGACACCGGGCACCTGATGATCGGCGGGACCGATCCGGCCGAACTGGCCGCGCGCCACCCGGACCGGGTCGGCCACGTCCACGCCAAGGACGTGCGCGGGGAACTGGCCGCCGAGGTCCGCGCGGGGCGGCTCGGCTACACCGAAGCGGTCGGGCGGGGCCTGTACGTGCCGCTCGGCGAGGGGGATGTGGACGTGGCCGCGATGGTGCGCTCCGTCCAGTCCGCCGGGTACGAAGGCTGGTACGTCCTCGAACAGGACACCGCCCTCGGCGAGGCGAGCCCGGACGATCGACCTCGACGGGACGCCGAGCGGAGCCTGGCCTATCTCACCAAGATCACCGAGTGATGTTTCCCTTCCCTGGTCCCAAAGGAGTGACTGTGTCCCTATTCGGAAAGCGCTTCACGGCGGTCGCGGCACTGGCCGCGGCCTGCCTGGCCCTCGCCGCCTGTAGCGGCCCGAGCGCCGACAAGCCCGCCGCGAGCACCGGTGCCACCGCGGCCGCGCCCGGCGGCGGCGGGCCGTTGAAGGTCGCGGTCGTCACGCACGGCAGTGCGGGCGACGCGTTCTGGAACGTGGTGAAGAACGGCGCCGAGCAGGCGGGCAAGGACCTCGGCGTCGGGGTCGACTACTACTCCGACGGCGACCCGGGCAACCAGGCCAAACTCATCGAGAACGCGGTCGCGCAGAAGGTCGGCGGCCTGGTCGTGTCGATGGCCAACCCGCAGGCACTGCAGACCGCGGTGCAGGACGCGGTGAAGGCGGGCATCCCGGTCGTCACGATCAACTCGGGGGAGGACTTCAGCGCCGCGTTCGGCGCGATCGCCCACGTCGGGCAGAGCGAGGGCCTGGCGGGCCAGGGGGCGGGCCAGCGGCTGAAGGCGGCGGGCAGGACCAAACTGCTGTGCGTCATCCACGAGGCGGGCAACATCGGGCAGAACCAGCGCTGCGACGGGGCGAAGCAGGCCTTCGGCGACGTCACCACGCTGCAGGTCGACATCTCCAACCCGGCCGACGCCGAGTCGCGCATCCGCGGCGCGCTGCAGTCCGACCCGTCGATCGACGCCGTGCTGGCGCTGAACTCCCAGGTCGCGGCCCGCGCGGTGAGCGCGGCGAAGAGCGCGAACTCCAAGGCGCAGGTCGCCACCTTCGACCTCAACGCCGACGTGGCCGCGGGGATCAAGGACGGCAGCATCCTGTTCGCGGTGGACCAGCAGCAGTACGAACAGGGCTACCTGCCGATCGTGATGCTCAAGCTGTACAAGGAAAACGCCAACACGCTCGGCGGCGGCCACCCGGTGCAGACCGGCCCCGGCTTCGTCGACAGGACCAACATCGACACGGTCGCGCCGTACGTCCAGCGCGGCACGCGGTGACGGGAGGCCGGTGATGACCGCGACGTTCCAGGCACAACCCGACGAACGGCTGGCCAGGCCCCGGCTGGCCGACCGGCTCGTGATCCGGCCGGAGATCGGCGCGCTGCTCGGCGCGATCCTGGTGTTCTTGTTCTTCTCGATCGTCACCGGCCAGTTCCTCAGCCCGCTGGGCGTGGCGACCTGGCTCGACGACTCCTCCGCCCTGGGCATCATGGCCGTGGTGGTCGCGCTGCTCATGGTCGGTGGCGAGTTCGACCTGTCGGCCGGGGTGATGACGGCGTCGACGTCGCTGGTCACCGCGATCCTGGCGACGCAGGCGGGCTGGAACGTCTGGCTCGCGCTGCTGGTGTCGCTGGTCTTCGCCCTCGCCGTCGGCGCGTTCAACGGGTGGCTGGTGATGAAGACCGGCCTGCCCAGCTTCATCGTCACGCTGGGGTCGTTCCTGGCCCTGCAGGGCCTCAACCTCGGCGTGACGCGGCTGGTCACCTCGACCGTGCAGGTTTCGGGCATGCGGGCCACGGACGGCTACGAATCGGCGGGGGCGCTGTTCGCCTCGACGTTCGACCTCGGCGGCACGCGGTTCCAGTCCTCGATCCTGTGGTGGGTGGCCGTCACCGCGGTCGCGGCGTGGGTGCTGGTGCGCACCCGGTTCGGCAACTGGATCTTCGCCGTCGGTGGCGCCCAGTTCGCGGCCCGCTCCGTCGGCGTGCCGGTGGTGCGCACGAAGATCCTGCTGTTCATGACCACCGCGCTGGGTGCCTGGCTGGTCGGCTCGATCAACATCCTGCGCTTCGCCAGCGTGCAGGCCAACCAGGGGATCGGGCTGGAGTTCCAGTACATCATCGCCGCGGTGATCGGCGGCTGCCTGCTCACCGGCGGGTTCGGCTCGGCGGTGGGCGCCGCGATCGGCGCGCTGATCTTCGGCATGGCCCGCCAGGGCATCGTGTTCGCCCAGTGGAACAGCGACTGGTTCATGCTGTTCCTCGGCATCATGCTGCTGGCCGCGGTCCTGGTCAACAACGCCTTCCGGCGGCGAGCGGAAAGGGTGCGGCGATGACTCCGCTGATCGAAGTCCGCGAGGTCGGCAAGACCTACGGCAGCGTGATCGCGCTGCGGGACGTGTCCACTGTGGTCCGTGCCGGTCAGGTCACCTGCGTGCTGGGGGACAACGGCGCCGGGAAGTCCACCCTGATCAAGATCCTGGCCGGGGTGCACCAGCACGATCGCGGCGAATTCCTGGTCGAGGGCACTCCCGTGCGGTTCTCGTCGCCGCGCGAAGCCCTCGACCGCGGCATCGCGACGGTGTACCAGGACCTGGCGGTGGTACCGCTGATGAGTGTGTGGCGCAACTTCTTCCTCGGCTCCGAACCGACCGTCGGCTGGGGCCCGTTCCGCGCCCTGGACCGCAGGAAGGCGCGGGACACGACGAAGAAGGCCCTCTCCGACATGGGCATCGACCTGCGTGACGTGGAGCAGCCGGTCGGCACGCTCTCCGGTGGCGAGCGGCAGTGCGTGGCGATCGCGCGGGCGGTGCACTTCGGCGCGAAGGTGCTGATCCTCGACGAGCCGACGGCCGCGCTCGGGGTCAAGCAGGCCGGGGTGGTGCTGAAGTACGTCGCCCAGGCCCGTGACCGGGGCCTCGGGGTCGTGCTGATCACGCACAACCCGCATCACGCCTATCCGGTCGCCGACCGCTTCCTGCTGCTCAAGCGGGGCGCCGCACTCGGGGCGTACGAGAAATCCGACATCGACCTGCCGGAGCTGACGAGGCAGATGGCGGGCGGCGCGGAACTGGAGGCGCTGGAGCACGAACTGCGGCAGGCGGGAACCGCCGGATGAGCCGTGTCGAGGCGTTGACGATCGGCCGGGTCGGGGTGGACCTCTATCCCGAGCAGAGCGGGGTTCCGCTGGCCGGGGTCCGCACCTTCGCCAAGTCGCTCGGCGGCACCGCGACCAACGTCGCGGTCGCCGCCGCCCGGCTGGGCCGCTCCACGGCGGTGCTCACCAAGGTCGGGCCGGACGGCTTCGGCGACTACGTCCGCCAAGCGCTCGCCGGGTTCGGCGTGTCACCCTCCTATGTGGGCACCACGGAGGGCCTGCTGACCCCGGTGGTGTTCTGCGAGCTGAACCCGCCCGCCGACCCGCCGCTGCTGTTCTACCGCGCCCCGATCGCGCCCGACCTCACGCTCACCGGCGAGGACGTGCCGTGGGAGCTCGTCGAGTCGGTGCCGCTGCTGTGGGTGACCGGAACCGGCGTTTCGGCGGAGCCGGCCCGGGCCACCCAGCACCGGATCCTGCGGGCCCGCGGGCGGCGGGAGCACACCGTGCTGGATCTGGACTACCGGCCGATGTTCTGGCCGGACGCGGCGACCGCGCGGGCCGAGATCGGCGGGATGCTCGACCACGTGACCGTCGCGGTCGGCAACCGCGCCGAGGCCGAGGTGGCCGTGGGCACCGCCGATCCGGAGATGGCCGCGGACCGGATGCTGGCGCGCGGGGTGCGGCTGGTCCTGATCAAGAAGGGGGCGGACGGAGTGCTCGTCGCCACGCCTCAGGGCCGGTGGACGGTGCCGCCGAAGCGCGTCGAGGTGGTCTGTGGGCTCGGTGCCGGAGACGGCTTCGGCGGCGCGCTGATCCACGGGCTGCTGTCCGGCTGGGACCCGGTGCGGACGGCCGAGTACGCCAACGCCGCCGGCGCGCTGGTCGCGTCGCGCCTGGCCTGCGCGGACGCCATGCCCACCGCGAGCGAGATCGAGGAGCTGCTGTGACCCTGGAGACCGTGGATAGCCTGTCCGAGGAGCGCTGGCGCGAACTGCTGCGCGTCCGGGCGAGCGATCCGGGGGCGGTGCGGCGGGCGTACGCGACGCGGAAGCGGCGGAGCCGTCTGCTGTCGGAGGCCGGGACGCTGTTCCTGGTCGCCGCCGATCATCCGGCCCGGGGCGCGCTCGGCGTCGGCGGCGACCCGCTGGCCATGGCGGACCGGCGCACGCTGCTGCGGCGACTGCTGATCGCGCTGGCGCACCCCGCGGTGGACGGGGTGCTCGGCACGCCGGACGTGATCGAGGAACTGCTGCTGCTGGACGCGCTGCACGACAAGGTCGTGATCGGCTCGATGAACCGCGGCGGGCTGGCCGGGGCGGACTGGGAGATCGACGACCGGTTCACCGGGTACGACGCCCGTTCGCTGGCCGAATACGGGCTCGACGGCGGCAAGATGCTGCTGCGGCTGGTCGATTCGGACCGGGGCACGGTGCCGACGCTGCACGCCTGCGCCGAGGCGGTCACCGCGCTGGCCGCCCACGGGCTGATGGCCATGGTCGAGCCACTGCCCTACGCATGGGCTGCCGGGAAACTGGTGCTACGCAAGGATTCCGCCGCGCTGGCGCGGGCGGTGACGGTGGCTTCCGGGCTCGGTACGACCTCGGCCCACACCTGGCTGAAATTGCCGTCCACGGACGATCCGGCGGTGCTCGGCGCCACGACGCTGCCGGTGGCCGTCCTCGGGGGTGTGCCCTCGGGTGATCCGGCGGCCGACCTCGCCTCGTGGGGCCGCACGCTGAGCCACGAGGTGGTGCGGG
The DNA here is from genome assembly GCF_026802195.1 of Amycolatopsis cynarae. Classification (NCBI taxonomy): domain Bacteria; kingdom Bacillati; phylum Actinomycetota; class Actinomycetes; order Pseudonocardiales; family Pseudonocardiaceae; genus Amycolatopsis; species Amycolatopsis cynarae. Next base: position 2,177,787 of record NZ_CP113836.1, read on the forward strand.
GCCTGGTCGTCGGCCGCACCCTGCTCTACCCGCCGGACGGGGACGTCGGCGCCGCCGTGGACGCCGCCGCGAAGATCCTGGAGGCCGCGAAATGACGCACAGCCGGTTGCACCGTCCACTGGGGACACTGTCCGACGGCGCCGATCCCGTCCGGCTGACCCCGGAGATCGCGGGCTGGGACTACACCGGGCTCCGGGTGCTCCGGCTCGCGCCCGGCGAGGCCCGCGTGCTGCACACCGGCGAGTTCGAGATGTTCGTGCTGCCGCTGGCCGGTTCGGTCACCGTCGAAGTGGACGGGCTGGCCTTCGAGCTGGCCGGGCGTTCCTCGGTGTTCACCCGCGTGACGGACTTCGCGTATGTCCCCCGTGACGCCGTAATGAGACTGTCCACAGTGGAGGGAATCGAAGTCGCGCTGCCGATGGCGAGGTGCGCGCGGCGGCTGGAGCCGAAGTGCGGCCCGGCCGAGGAGGTCCCCGTGGAAGTCCGCGGCGCGGGGCAGGCGACCCGGCAGGTGACCAACTTCGGCGTGCCCGGGGTGTGGGAGCACGCGGACCGGCTCAGCGCCTGCGAACTGATCACGCCGGACGGGAACTGGTCGTCGTACCCGCCCCACAAGCACGACGAGGCCACCGAATGTGAAGTGGTCAACGAGGAGATCTACTACTTCCGCATCGCGGGGCGGGACGGGACCACGCCCTCCCGGGAGGGTTTCGGTCTGCACCGGACGTACACTTCGGACGGTGCGCTGGACGAGGACGCCGCGGTGCGCGACGGTGACGTCTTCCTCGTCCCGCGCGGCTACCACGGACCGTGCGTGGCCGCGCCGGGGTACCCGATGTACTACCTGAACGTGCTCGCCGGGCCCGGGGCGCACCGCTCGATGGCGTTCTGCGACGACCCGGCGCACGGCTGGATCCGCGACACCTGGGCCGGGCGGGAACGCGACCCCCGCTGCCCGGTGACGAGTCACGAAGGACGTGTCCGATGAGGCTGACGACGGCGCAGGCGCTGGTGAAGTGGTTGCTGGCCCAGCGTTCGGAAACCCTGGACGGCCGGGAGGTCCCGCTCTTCCCCGGGGTGTTCGCGATCTTCGGGCACGGCAACGTGCTCGGTCTCGGCTCCGCACTGGAGGAGCATCGCGACGAGATCCCGGTGTGGCGCGGGCACACCGAGCAGGGCATGGCGCTCGCGGCGATCGCGTACGCGAAGGCGGCGCACCGGCGCCAGGTGTGCGTGGCGACCTCGTCGATCGGGCCCGGCGCGCTGAACATGGTCACCGCGGCCGGGGTCGCGCACGCGAACCGGCTCCCGGTGCTGCTGCTGCCGGGCGACACCTTCACCAGCCGCGCGCCCGATCCGGTGCTCCAGCAAGTCGAGCACTTCGGCGACGCGACCACGACGGTCAACGACGCCTTCCGCGCGGTGAGCCGGTATTTCGACCGGATCACCCGGCCCGGGCAGCTGATCGCCACGCTGCCGCAGGTGGCGCGCGTGCTCACCGATCCGGCCGACTCCGGGCCGGTGACCCTGGCCCTGCCGCAGGACGTCCAGGCCGAGAGCCACGACTTCCCGGACTCGTTGTTCACCCCGGTCACGCACCGGCCGCCGCGCCCGCGCCCGGACGCGCGGTCGGTGGCCGACGCCGCCGGTGTGCTGCGGGCGTCGCGGCGGCCCCTGCTGGTCCTCGGCGGCGGCGTCCGCTACTCCGGTGCCGCGGCGCGCGCCCTGGATTTCGCGGAGCGGCACGGCATTCCGGTCACCGAGACCACGGCGGGCCGGACCCTGGTGCCGCACGCCCATCCGCTGTACGCCGGGCCGCTGGGCATCACCGGCTCGTCGTCGGCGAACGCGCTGGCCGCCGAGGCGGACGTGGTGCTGGCGGTGGGCACGCGGCTGCAGGACTTCACCACGGCGTCGTGGACGGTGTTCTCGCCGGAGGTCCGGCTCGTCACGCTCAACGCGGCCCGGTTCGACGCGGTCAAGCACGGCGCGCTGGCCGTGGTCGGCGACGCCGACGCCGGGCTGGCGGATCTCGGCGAGCGGCTGACCGGCTGGCGGGCCGGGTCTTCGTGGTCTTCGCGAGCCGCCGCCGAACGGGCCGAATGGGACGGTCGCATCGACGCGCTGCGCGGCGCGGACGCGGACGTTCCGTCGTACGCGCAGGTCGTCGGGGTGGTCAACGGGCTTTCCGAGGCGCACGACTACGTGATGACCGCGTCCGGTGGGCTGCCCGGCGAGCTGATCGGCGGATGGCGTGGCTCCGGCCGGGTGAGCATGGACGTCGAATACGGCTTCTCGTGCATGGGCTACGAGCTGTCCGGCGCCTGGGGTGCCGCGATCGCGCACGAACCGGGCCTGGTGACCACGCTGCTCGGCGACGGCTCGTACCTGATGTTGAACTCGGAGCTGTTCTCGGCGGCCTTCGCGGGACACCCGTTCGTCGCGGTGGTGTGCGACAACGACGGTTACGCCGTGATCGCCCGGCTGCAGGAAGGCCAGGGAGCCAAGCCCTACAACAACTTCTACGCCGACTGCACCACATCGCACGCCTCCCCGCCCCGCGTCGATTTCGCGCGCCATGCCGAGTCGCTGGGCTGCGTGGTTTTTTCGGCCTCCACTGTGGACGAATTACGCGCGGCGTACGCGCGGGCGAGGGAGGCGGCGGTGGCCGCGAAGCGCCCGGCGGTGGTCGTGGTGAAGACGCAGCCGTCGGCCTGGACCGAGGCCGGGGCCTGGTGGGAGGTCGGCGTGCCGGAGCACCTGGCCGGGCGAGCCGCCTTCGACGCGGCGAAACCCGGCCAGATCCGCTACCTCGGCTGAGACGGCTGCTTGCGGTGAAAGCGGCTTCGGGGCGGAACATATCGCGCGGGAAGCCGCGCGAACACCGAGAATTTGCGGGGCCCTGCCGGCGGCATAGGGTGTCAGGCGTCGTCCATCTTGCACAGTGAAGGGACTCCGGTGACCGCTCCAGCCTTGACCATCGAAGAGCTGACCGCTCAGCGCGATCGTGCCCGCCAGGACTACCTGGCCCTCTCGGCGCGCGGCCTGAAGCTGGACCTCACCCGGGGCAAGCCGTCGCCGAGCCAGCTCGACCTGTCCGACGGGCTGCTGGAAGCGGCCGGGCCCGCGGTCGCCGCCGACGGCACCGACGTGCGCAACTACGGCGGGCTGCAGGGACTGCCGGAGCTGCGGGCGATCTTCAGCGAGGCCCTGCAGGTTCCGGTGGAGCGGTTGCTGGCCGCCGGGAACTCCAGCCTGGAACTGATGCACGACGCCGTGGTCTTCGCGATGCTGGGCGTGCTTCCGGGGGCGCAGCGGCGCTGGGTCGAGGAGCCGGAGGTGGCGTTCCTGTGCCCCGTGCCCGGCTACGACCGGCATTTCGCGGTGTGCGAACGGCTGGGCGTCAAGATGATCCCGGTGCCGATGACGGGCGACGGTCCGGACATGGACGTCGTCGAACGGCTCGCGGGCCAGGACCCGAGGGTGAAGGGCATCTGGTGCGTGCCGAAGTACAGCAACCCGGACGGGGCCGTCTACGCGGACGAAACCGTGCGGCGGCTGGCGGCCATGACCACCGCGGCCCCGGACTTCCGGATCTTCTGGGACAACGCCTACGCGGTACACCACCTCACCGATGAGCCCGCCGAGATCGCCGACCTGCTCGCGCTCTGCGCCGAGCACGGCCACCCCGACCGCGCGTTCGTCTTCGGCTCCACCTCGAAGATCACCTTCGCGGGCGGCGGGGTCGCCTTCTTCGGCTCCTCCGAGGCCAACATCCGGTGGTGGCTGAGCCACACGTCCAAGCGCAGCATCGGGCCGGACAAGGTCAACCAGCTGCGGCACGTGCGGCTGCTGCGGGACGCCGAGGGGCTGCGGGAGCACATGCGCCGCCACGCGGCGCTGCTGCGGCCCAAGTTCGACGCCGTGGACAGGATTCTCACCGCCGAGCTGGGCGGCACCGGCCTGGCCTCGTGGACCCGCCCGGCCGGCGGCTACTTCGTCAGCCTGGAAGTGCCCGAGGGCTGTGCGCGCGAGGTGGTCGCCAAGGCCGGGGAGGCGGGCATCGTGCTCACCCCCGCCGGGGCCACCCACCCCTACGGCGACGACCCGGCCGACCGCCTGATCCGCATCGCCCCGAGCTACCCCGCCCTGCCGGAGGTCGAGGCGGCGATCTCGGGCCTGGCCACCTGCGTCCGCCTCGTCGCCACCGAGAAACTCCTCGCCACCCGCTCCTGACCCGTGCCGTGAAGGGACCCTTCACGGCTCACCCCAGGCGGGCCACGCACCGGAGTTACCGGATGCTGAGCCGGCCCAGCACGTCGGCGAAGGCGGTGTAGGTGCGGTGCCCGGGACGGCGGTCCAGGACCGCGAAGGTCACCTGGCTGAACCACGGGCTGTCGGCCAGGGCGGCGGCGAACGTGCTGGCCACGAGTTCCGGGTCGTTGCCGAACACCCCGCAGCCCCACGCGCCGAGCACGAGCCTGCGGTGGCCGTGCGCGGCGGCCACCGCGAGGACGCGGCGTGCCCGCCGTGACAGGATCGCCGGGACTCCGGCCGCCCGTTCGGGCTGGTTGCGGGCGAGCGCGGCGCGGTTGGGCGCCGCTGCGGTCAGGAACGACACCGGATACGGCTCGGTCAGCAGCGTGTCCTCCTCGTCACGGAACACCGGCACGCCGGGGGAGTAGATGACCCGGTCGCTGTAGGTGAGTCCGGGCCGCGACCGGTGGTGTGCGTAGAATTCCGGAGCCGCACGGAGACAGGCGTACAGCGCGGAACCGCGGGCGATCGTCTCCTCCTGCGCCTGCGCGCCGTTGAGGAAGCCGCCGCCGGGGTTGCGGGCCGAAGCGAACACCAGGCAGGCAGTGCCTTCACCGAGTCGCCGGGCGGCCGTCAGGCTCGATTCGTTGGTGACTTCGACGGCGGGCGGGCCGTCGAGCCGAGGGGGTTCCGGCAAGGGCTCGTCCGGCAGATGCAGGCGCGTACCGGCGACGGCGCGGCCCACGGCGTCACCGATCGCGACCTGCCCGCCGAACGCCTGATAGGACCCGCGGTCCACGATTTCGACCGTCTCGTGCGCGATTTCGCGCAGTCGCTTGCTCATCGCGTGCATCGTCGCAGGCGATGCGACGGCCGCCAACCGGTTTACCGTATGCCCACCTCCCTGTGGCGCCCGTCACGAAGGCGCGCTGTCACAAGGCGGGGGCAGCCGGTGTCTGGTGTTCGTTCCGCAACACCAACGAGTGAGGACGAAGTCATGAACGCTCGATTCGATCTGCTCGGCAACGAGCTCGCCGTCAAGTTCAGCAAGCGGTTCGCCAACGCCAGTCTCGTGATCGAAGGCTCGCCGTTGCCGAAGGCAACCCGGGAACTGGTGTCGCTGCGCGCCAGCCAGATCAACGGCTGCGGCCTCTGCATCGACATGCACACCAAGGAACTGGCGGCCGCCGGTGAGGCCGCGGTGCGCATCAACCTGGTCGCCGCCTGGCGCGAGGCCACCGTGTTCACCGAGGCCGAGCGGGCCGCGCTGGCATTCGCCGAGGAGGGCACCCGGCTCGCCGACGCCCACCAGGGCGTGTCCGACGAGACCTGGGCCGAGGTGCGCGAGCACTACGACGACGACCAGATCGCCGCGCTGGTCTGCCTGCTCGGCGTGATCAACGCGGCCAACCGGATGAACGTGATCGTGCGCCAGCCGGCGGGTTCCTACGAGCCCGGCATGTTCGAGAGCATGATGAGCTGAGCGGCGGCCGGATCCCGGCCGGGCCCGCGCCTCCCGGCGCGGGCCCGCGGCCGCGGGAAACGGCGGCCACTAAGCTCGGCAGCCTGATGAGCGCAACTCTTGTGGTGAAGGGCCTCGCCGCCTCCTACGGCGAGCGCACCCTGTTCTCGGACCTGGACCTGGTCGTGCCGCCGGGTGAGGTCGTGGGCCTGATCGGGGTCAACGGCGCGGGGAAGTCGACCCTGCTGCGGGTGCTCGCCGGCCTGGCCGAACCGGACAGCGGCGAGGTCCGGCTGAACCCGCCGACGGCCACCGTCGGGCACCTGCCCCAGGAACCGGAGCGGCGGGAGGGCGAGTCGGTGCGGGCGTTCCTGGCCCGCCGCACCGGGGTCGCCGCGGCGCAGGCCGAACTGGACACCGCCACCGAGGCGCTGGCCACCGGCGCGGATGGCGCCGACGACGCCTACGCGGCCGCGCTGGACCTCTGGCTGACGCTGGGCGGCGCCGATCTGGACGACCGCGCCGAGGAGGTCGCCGCCGAGCTGGGGCTCTCCGTCGGCCTCGATCAGCCGATGACCTCGCTCTCCGGCGGGCAGGCCGCGCGCGCCGGGCTCGCGTCGCTGCTGCTGAGCCGGTACGACGTGTTCCTGCTCGACGAGCCGACCAACGACCTCGACCTGGACGGCCTGGCCCGGCTGGAGCGGTTCGTCGGCGGGCTGAGGGCGGCGACCGTGCTGGTCAGCCACGACCGCGAGTTCCTCGCCCGCACCGTGGACCGGGTCGTCGAACTCGATCTCGCGCAGCGGCAGGTCAACACCTACGGCGGTGGGTACGAGTCCTACCTCGAGGAGCGGGCCGTCGCCCGTCGGCACGCGCGGGAGGACTACGAGGAGTACGCCGCCACCAGGGCCACCCTCGAAACCCGGGCCCGCACGCAGCGCGCGTGGATGGAGAAGGGCGTCAAGAACGCCCGTCGCAAGGCCTCCGACAACGACAAGATCGGCCGCAAGTTCCGCGCGGAGGCCACCGAAAAGCAGGCTGCCAAGGCTCGCCAGACCGACCGGATGATCGAGCGCCTGGAGGTCGTGGAGGAGCCGCGCAAGGAGTGGGAGCTGCGGATGGAGATCGCGGCGGCACCGCGCGCGGGCGCGGTGGCCGCCACCGCGCGCGGCGCGGTCGTGCGCCGCGGCGGTTTCACGCTCGGCCCGGTCGACCTGCAGATCGACTGGGCGGACAAGGTCGCGATCACCGGTGAGAACGGGGCCGGGAAGACCACGCTGCTGGCGGCGCTGCTCGGCCGCGTCGAACTCGACGAGGGGGCCGCGGCGCTGGGCCCGGGCGTGGTGGTCGGCGAGGTGGACCAGGCACGGCGGCTGTTCCTCGGTGACGTGCCGCTGGCCGAGGCGTTCGCCCGCGAGGTGCCGGAGTTCGCCGACGCGGAGGTCCGGACGCTGCTGGCGAAGTTCGGGCTGACCGCGGCGCACGTGCTGCGCCCGGCGGCGACCCTGTCACCGGGCGAACGGACGCGCGCCGCGCTGGCCCTGCTGCAGGCGCGCGGCGTGAACCTGCTGGTGCTCGACGAACCGACCAACCATCTCGACCTGCCCGCGATCGAACAGCTCGAGTCCGCTTTGGACAACTATCCGGGCACACTGCTGCTGGTGACCCACGACCGCCGCATGCTCGACGCCGTGCACCTCACCCGTCGCCTGGAAGTGGCGGACGGCAAGGTCACGGAAGCCTGAGGGTGACCGGTTCCCGTTCCCGTGGTGATCACGCGCAGGTTTGCCTCTAAAATAGAGGCATGAGTCCTTCTCCGGTTCTCGCCGCCTGGGCCTCGGGTGATCACGGCCCGCTCTCGGAGGCCCTGGCCGAGCACGTGACGTTTTCGAGCCCGGTCGCCGACTACCACGGGCGCGGCGACGTCGCGCACATGCTCGGACTGATCGCGGGCGTGCTCGAAGGGGTCGAACGGACGGGGGAGTGGGGCGACGAGCGGGATGCCGTCTATGCCCTGGTGGCCCGGGTCGGCGGCCAGGATGTGCAGGGCCTGCTGCGGGAGGAGCGCACCGGAACCGGGGAGCTGGCCCACATAACCCTGTTCCTGCGGCCCTACCCGGTCCTGCGGACGGCGATCGGCCGGATGCGGGAGGCGCTCGAACGGACACCACTGCCCTCCGTGCGGGGGTGAGCGATGCCGGGCACACCGCAGCCGGGGCACCCCGTTCGCGGGTCCACCACCGGACGACCCGTCATGGCGCTGTTCGACCTGGTCGGGCGGCGATGGACACTCCGGATCATCTGGGAGCTCGACCGGGCGGACAGGCCGCTGACCTTCCGTGAACTGCGTGCGTCCTGCGGCGACCTCTCGTCGAGCGTGCTCACCCGGCGGCTGCACGAACTCACCGGCGCGCGGATCGTCGAACGGGCCGGTGGCGGCTACGTGCTGACCGCGACCGGCAACGGCCTCGTCGGCAGTCTCGAACCCCTGCTGGACTGGGCACAAGCCTGGAGCCGTGAACTCCGGTCGGCCGAGGGCGGTGAGGGACGGCCTCACGGCGAATAGGTGTCGGGTGCCCTCAACGTCGCCTTGAGGGCACACATCCGATACGAGGACCGACAGGCCGCCCTCCCGCCGCCGAGGGACCAGGTGCGGTTATTGCTTCACGAAGCCGGGTTCGGCGACCTTCGGGGATGGGATCGTCGGTTCGTCGGTCTTCGGGCCGGGGATCGTGTCGATGCCCTCCATGCCCTTGGTGAAGTCGACCGGTTCGTCGTCCATGAAGGCGCGCGGGTTGAAGGTCTCGTCGACCATGACGCCGTGCACCCGCCGCCGCTGCATCCCGAAGTTTCCGGCGTCGTAGAGCGGCAGCAGTGCCGCTTCCCGCAGGTAGCGGTCGAACCGGTGCTTGCGGTCGACCGCGTTGACCCCGACGACCTGCATGCACTTGTACACGCAGTCGAACATCATCTCGGTGCAGTGCACCTTGCACATCGCGCCGAGCATTTCGCCGTGGTAGCCGTGCTGGTCCAGGTAGTGCGCCGCCTTCCAGCAGAAGTACCGAGCGGCCTCGATCTTGGCCGCGACGTCGCCGAGGACGTAGCCCGGGTACTGGTAGTTGATGATCGGGGCGGGCCCGCCCGCGGTGTAGGTCTTGGCCCAGCGCAGGGTCTCCTCGTAGGCCGTCCTCGCCACCGCGACCGCGCCGATCCCGGCGACCGGGCCGGACCAGGCGAAGTTCCGGTTGATCACCAGGTCGCCGTTGCCCCGGGTCCCCTCGATCAGGTTGTCGGCGGGCACCCGCGCGTTGTCGAAGATGATTTCGCAGTTGGGTGTGCTGCGCTGGGCGCTGGTGCTGATCGACCGGTAGGTGATGCCCGGGGTGCCCCGCTCGATCATGAGCGCGGACAGGCCGACGGTGCCGCCGGCGCGGGGGTCGGTGCGCACGATCACCAGGTTCAGGTTGGCGCCCTGGTTGTCCCAGCCGCCGACGTTGCAGGGCCAGTACTTGCGGCCATTGACGACGTATTCGTCGCCGTCGCGCCGCGCGGTGACCTGCATGCCCGCCCCGTTGATCGCCGGGGCGTCGAAGTTCGCGGTGCCACCCGGCGTGCCCGGCGGTTCACTGGCCGCGTATCCCACGATGAATTCACCGCTCTGATCGGCGGTCGCGGTGCCGATGAACCGTTTCTTCTGCTCCTCGGTTCCGTAATACCAGACCGGCAGCAGCCCGAGTCCGTTCACCAGTACGGTGGTGCCGAATCCGGGATCGACCGCCTGGATCTCCTCGGCGGCGATCACGAAATCGACATTGGACAGTCCGCCCCCGCCGTATTCGGCAGGGAGCATGGAGAACGCGATACCGCGCTTGCACGCCTCGGCGTAGGCGTCCTTGGTGAGCTGGAAGCCCTTCAACGGATCCGGTTCTGCGTCGATCTTGTCGGTCAGCGGGGCCAACTGGCTCTCCGCGAAGGAGCGGGCGGACAACTGGATCTGCCGCTGTTTTTCGGTCAGTGTGAAGTCGATAGCCATAGTGCTACCTCAACCTGATTTCGAAAAAGGAGAGAAAACGAGAATGGAATGGAGTTTTCATGTGGCGCGGATCACAGTCTACCCCGCGCCGTGTCCGCCTGCCGGGCGTCAGTGCCCCGGCCGGCCTTCGTGATCCCGCCATGCCGTGACGGTGGCCTTGGCCCAGGCGATGACGCGTTCCGGGAAGCCGTCGGCGGGGAATGTGCCGTCCTGGGCAACGTCGGCGATGGTGACACCGAAGACCGTGGGTGACGAAGTCCCGGACGGGGCGGGCGCGGCGGGGGAAAGGTCCGGGAGCGCCGCACCCCGGTGGCGGTGGGAGTTGGCGCGTCGGGCCCGTTCGGTGAGTCGTGAGGTGGCGGAGAGGCCCTCGTTGAGGTAGGTGTGCAGAATCGTCCAGGAGCGCACCCGTTCGGAGACGGGCAGACGGCTGGGGTGCTGGAGCAGGAAGCAAGAGACCGTGACCCCGTGCAGGGGGCCCCAGGGCGGGCGCCGGGAGTGGTCGAGCGCGAGCACGGTGTGGAAGAGCTCTTCACACGACTGGGGTTGGGCGGGCGCTCCGCATTCGGGACAGCGGCCCGGTGCCTGCTCCCTGTCGATCGGCGTGCGACCCCCGCGTTCACCGTGAACAGCCACTTCTACTCCTGCCGAGACGGACCGATAGGTATCGGTGCCGCATGGTAGGGGCACCAGCCACGGGAGAGTCGACCAGCTTCGCGGTCGAATCCGGTGCTGCCGAAGCATTTCCCGTGAGGGCCCCGCACGCCGGCCGGCTCATCCGGAACGGGTGTTCACGTCTCCCTCCGGTCGATGCGAAGTTGGACCGAGTGCCGGTTTCGCAGGTGGTGGAGGGCATCCATGGGGTTGGACTATTCCGACCGGACGGACTTCGACAACGCCACCCGGGGACTGGTCGACCGGCTCGATCCGTGCACGGTCGAGGCCGCCGACGGCAGGCTGGTGTGGGATCTGCGGCCCTACGACTTCCTCGACGGCGAGTGCCCGGACACGGTGCACCCCAGCCTGTGGCGGCAGGCGCGGCTGTGCCGGGCACACGGCCTGTTCGAAGTGACCGGCGGGATCTACCAGGTGCGCGGCCTGGACCTCTCGAACATGACCCTCGTCGAGGGGGACACCGGCGTCATCGTCATCGATCCGCTGACCTCGGCCGAAACCGCGGCCGCGGCGATCGCCCTCTACCGGCGGAACCGGGGGAACCGGCCGGTCACCGGGGTGATCTACACGCACTCGCACGTCGATCACTTCGGCGGTGTGCGGGGGGTACTGCCCGAGGGCGCGGGCGAGGTCCCGATCCTGGCGCCGGAAGGCTTCCTGGAGCACGCGGTGTCGGAAAACGTCTACGCGGGCACGGCGATGGCCCGCCGCGCGAGCTACATGTACGGCGCGCCGCTCGGCGCGGGCCCGGCCGGGCAGGTGAGCAACGGCCTGGGCATCGCGCTCTCCCGCGGCTCGATCGGCCTGATCGCGCCCACCACCGACATCACCCACACCGGTCAGGAGGAGACCGTCGACGGGGTGCGCATGGTCTTCCAGATCACGCCGGGAACCGAAGCACCCGCGGAGATGAACTTCCACTTCCCCGGTCACCGCGCGCTTTGCCTGGCCGAGAACGCCACGCACAACCTGCACAACCTGCTGACCCTGCGGGGCGCGCAGGTCCGCGATCCGCGGCGGTGGTCGCGGTACCTCAACGAGGCGATCGAACAGTTCGCCTCCGGCACCGACGTCGCCTTCGCGTCCCACCACTGGCCCACCTGGGGCACCGGCGACATCGTGCGTTTCCTGACCGAACAGCGCGATCTCTACGCCTTCCTGCACGACCAGACCCTGCGCCTGCTGAACAACGGCCTGACCGGGCCCGAGATCGCGGAGCGGTTCACGCTTCCCCCGGCGCTGGAATCGGCCTGGCACGCCCGCGGCTACTACGGGTCGGTCAGCCACAACGTCAAGGCCGTCTACCAGCGCTACCTTGGCTGGTTCGACGGCCATCCGTCGTCCCTGTGGCTGCATCCGCCCGAGGCGGCCGCCGTGCGCTACGTCGAGGTGATCGGCGGGCAGCAGGCCGTACGCGACAAGGCAAGGCACTATGCCGAAGAAGGGGACCTGCGCTTCGCTGCCGAACTGCTCAAGCATGCGGTGTTCGCCGACCCGGGTGACGACGCGGCCCGGGACGCGCTCGCCGAAGTCTGCGAAAAGCTGGCCTACGGCAGCGAAAACGCGACCTGGCGCACGTTCTACCTCACCGGCGCCCACGAGTTGCGCCACGGCGTCGAACCCCTTCCGCTGACTCCGTCCCGCGGACTGCTGGCGGCGCTCACCGTGGAGCAGGTGTTCGACGCACTGGCGATCCGCCTTGACGGTCTCCGGGCGGCCGCCGAATCCCTCGTCATCGACTGGCGGTTCACCGACTCCGGCACCACGGTGCGCCTGGCACTGTCCCACGGCGCGCTGATCCAGACCTGGAATCCGAAGAGCGCGGTGCGGCCGGATCTCACCCTCACCCTGGCCAAGCGGCACCTGCCCGGCCTGCTCGCCGGGCAGGGGCTCGACGACATCGAGCACGAAGGCGATCTCTCGGCGCTGGCCAGGCTGAGGGGACTGCTGCAGACGCCGGACGAATCCTTCCCGATCGTCACTCCCTAGAAAACCGGTCGCTTCTCCGTCTCCCTTGCGACAGCATGGATCCTCGCCGAGCGGCCGCCGGGCCGGGGAGGGGGAGGGATGTCCGAGCCCGCCGAACGGGACGACGACGCGGATACGTTCAGGAAGTCTTCGCGCCGGAAGGACGCCATGCTGCTGGCGCTGCGCCATTACGGGCGTGTGCTGGCCCGGCACCGGACGGTCGCCGTGCCGGGACTTCTGGTGCCCGCACTGGGAAACACCTGCCTGGCCTATCTCGCGCCACTGGCCATCGGTGCGCTCGCTGGGAAGCTGTCCGGAAACGGCGCGGGAATCGCCGTCCTGCTGCCGTACCTGCTCGCCTTCGCCGGTCTCCTGCTCGCGGGAGAGTTGTTGTGGCGCCTCGGTATCCACTGTCTGGTCAGGACGGACGCCCGCGGGATCGAGGACCTCTACCTCACCGGCATGGACGAGCTGCTGGCCAAGGACGCGGCGTTCTTCCACGACAACTTCGCCGGTTCGCTGACCAAACGCCTGATCAGCTTCGCCGCCCGCTTCGAGGATTTCGCCGACACACTGGCCTTCAACGTGATCGCCAACATCGCACCGCTGGTGTTCGCCTCGGTGGTGCTCTGGCGTTACGACCCGCTGCTGGTGGCGGTCCTGTTCGGCATGATCACGCTGACCGGGCTGGTCGTCGCGCCGCTGGTGCGGCGGCGCCAGGCGCTGGTGGACGGGCGGGAGGCCGCCTCGGCCCGGGTGTCCGGGCACATCGCGGACAGCCTGGCGAACATGGAGACGGTGCGGGCCTTCGCGGCGGAGAAACGCGAAGCCGCCGAGCACCGGGCACGGGTCGGGGAACTGCGCCGCCTCAACATCCGCTCCTGGGACTACGCGAACCTGCGCATCGACAGCGTGGTCACCCCGCTGTCGGTGCTCACCAACGTGCTCGGGCTGCTGATCGCGGTCGGCGTGACCGGCGGGAAAATGGGTGTCGAGGCGATCGTGGTGACGTTTTCGTACTACACGAGCGCCACTCGCGTGATGTTCGAGTTCAACCAGATCTACCGGCGGCTGGAAAGTTCGCTCACCGAGGCCGCCCAGTTCACCTACCTGCTGCTCGATCCGCCGACCGTGCTCGACCCGCCGTCACCGGAACCGCTGCGGGCGGCGCGGACCGGCATGTGCAGCGGCACGGGCGTCGAGGTGCGCTTCGAGGGCGTGCGGTTCGGGCACGCCGGTGCGGCGCCCTTGTTCACTGGTCTGGACCTCATCGTGCCGGGCGGCAGCAAGCTCGGCCTGGTCGGCCGGTCCGGCGGCGGGAAGACCACGCTGAGCCGGCTGCTGCTGAGGATGATGGACGTCGACGGGGGCCGTATCCTCGTCGGCGGCCAGGACATTTCGCGGCTGCGCCAGGAGGATCTGCGCGGCCTGATCGCCTACGTGCCGCAGGAACCGGCGATGTTCCACCGGACGCTGCGCGAGAACATCGCCTTCGCCCGCCCCGGCGCGGGCGACGAGGAGGTGTACCGCGCCGCCAAGGCCGCGCACGTCACGGAGTTCGCCGAAGCGCTGCCGGACGGGTTCGACACCCTGGTCGGGGAGCGCGGGGTGAAGCTCTCTGGCGGGCAGCGGCAGCGCGTCGCGCTCGCCCGCGCGATCCTGCGGGACGCGCCGATCCTGCTGCTGGACGAGGCGACCAGCGCGCTGGACTCGGAGAGCGAAATCCTGGTGCAGGACGCGCTGTGGCGGTCGATGGAGGGCCGGACGGCGCTGGTGGTGGCGCACCGGCTGAGCACCGTGGCGCGCATGGACCAGCTGGTGGTGCTCGACCACGGCACGATCGTCGAGCGGGGCACGCACGCGGAACTGCTGGCCCGCGAGGGCACCTACGCCCGCCTCTGGGCCCACCAGTCCGGCGGCTTCCTCACCGACGACGCCCCCGCCCCCACCTTCTGACCCCGGCGCCTCCCGAGGCCGGGGTGTGCCGAGAGGGGGTCCCTCGCGGCCGCGGGGCCCGACGCTCCTCTAAAGTAAGGCAATCAATTGATTTAAATCTGTGCGCGCACCGAGGACGGGAGAGCCACCCATGACCCATGCCCTGACCAGACCCACCGACGCGCAGGCACCGCCGCCCGGGGTCCGGCCGGACGCCGTCGTGGCCGTACTGGCCTTCTCCGGGATCGTGGTCTCGCTCATGCAGACCCTGATCATCCCGCTGGTGCCCGTACTCCCCCAGCTGCTCAGGGCCTCGGCGTCCGACACGAGCTGGGCGATCACCGCCACGCTGCTCGCGGCCGCCATCGCCACGCCGACCATGGGGCGGCTGGGCGACATGTACGGCAAGCGCCGGATGCTGCTGCTGAGTGTCGCGATGCTCGTCGTGGGCTCCGTCGTGTGCGCCCTGTCCTCCGCGCTGGCGCCGATGGTCGTCGGCCGCGCCCTGCAGGGCCTGTCATCCGGCGTCATCCCGCTGGGCATCAGCATCATGCGGGACGAACTGCCCGTCGAGCGGCTCGCCGGGGCGACCGCGCTGATGAGCGCCTCGCTCGGCGTGGGCGGCGCGCTCGGTCTCCCCGCGGCCGCCTTCCTCGCCCAGAAGGCCGACTGGCACGTGCTGTTCTGGACGGCCGCGGGCCTCGGCGCGGTCGCCGCCGTGCTCGTGTTCTCACTCGTGCCCGAGTCGAAGGTCCGGGCGGGCGGGCGGTTCGACCTGCCGGGCGCGCTCGGCATGTCGGTCGCGCTGCTGTGCCTGCTGCTGGCGATTTCGAAGGGCAGTGACTGGGGCTGGGGCAGCGGTCTGACCCTGGGGTTGCTCGGCGCGGCGGTGGTCATCCTGCTCGCCTGGGGCCGGTGGGAACTGCGCACCCCGCAGCCGCTGGTGGACCTGCGCACCACCGCGCGCCGCCAGGTGCTGCTGACCAACATCGCCTCCGTCGTCTTCGGGTTCGCGATGTTCGCCATGTCACTGGCGTTCCCGCAGCTGATCGAGTTGCCGAAGAGCAGCGGATACGGACTGGGCCAGACCATGCTCGTGGCGGGCCTGGCGATGGCGCCGGGGGGCCTGCTGATGATGGCCACGGCACCGCTGTCGGCGCGGATCTCGCGGACCATGGGCCCCAAGGTCACCCTCATGACCGGCGCCGTGGTGGTCGCCGCGGGCTACGGCCTGAGCGTGCTGCTGATGTCGGCGGTGTGGCAGCTCATGATCGGCGCCGCCGTCGTCAGCGCCGGGATCGGTCTCGCCTACGGTGCCATGCCCGCACTGGTGATGGGTGCCGTGCCGGTGTCCGAGACGGCCGCCGCCAACAGCCTCAACACGCTGATGCGGTCGATCGGCACCTCGGTGTCCAGCGCGGTCGCCGGGGTCGTCCTGGCCCACGTGACCATGAAGCTCGGCCCGGTCACCCTGCCCGCGCAGAACGGGTTCCGCATCATCCTGGCCGTCAGCGCGTGCGCCGCGCTCGGCGCGCTGGTGATCGCGGCGTTCCTCCCGGGGCGGCGGCCGTCCGTCACGGCGCGGCCCGCCGCCGAAAGCGCTGTCCCTCCGGCCGAACCGCCCGCGGCGGGCGAGATCAGCGGTTCGCTGCGCACCGCGGCCGGTGCGGTCGTGGCCGACGGCACCGTCACGGTGACCGGTCCCGACGGCCGTCAGGTCAGCCGGGCCCGCGCCGGCGCCGACGGGGGTTACGCGGTGCGCGGGCTGCGGCCGGGCACCTACACGATCATCGTCACGGCGCCGGGGTTCCAGCCGGAGGCGGTGTCGGTCTCGCTCAACGGGGCGGGCGCGGTCCGCGACTTCGCACTGGCCGGGGGCGGTGTGGTGACCGGTGTCGTCCGCCGTATCGGCGGCGCCGCTCCGGTCGCCGGTGCCACCGTGGCCGCCACCGACGTCACCGGCCGGGTGGTCGGCAGCACCGTCTGCGCGGAGGACGGCACCTTCTCCCTCGCCGGGCTGCCCGCCGGGGAGATCACCGTCGTCGCGCAGTTGCCGAGCCATGTGCCGCACGCGGAAACCGTCGTGATCACGGGGCAGGAGCCCGCCGTGGCCGACCTGTTCCTGCGGGCGATCGGACGGCTGCACGGCACGGTCACCGACCCCGGCGGCCGGGGTCTGGCCAGGGCCACCGTCTCCGTCACCGCCGAGGACGGCGACCTCGTCGCCAGCGTCGTGACCGACGACGACGGCCGGTACGAACTGCGCGACCTCGCTCCCGGCGAGTACACCGTGGTGACCAGCCTCTATACGCCGACCGTGCGGCACGTCAGCCTCACCGTGGGCGAGCCCGCGATCGTGGATGTCGACCTGGTCGCCACGGAACCGCGCTAGGAACCAACGGACAGCGGGGCGCCGCGAGGGGACCCCTCACAGTCGTATCGACCGTGCGGGGTCCCCTCACGGCAACGCGCAGCCCCCCTTCGCAGGCGTGCCATCAGGTCAGGCCGTGGAGCAGGAGGTCGGCGACGGCGCCGGGGACGAGCGGGTCGGCGTCGGGCGTGAGCGCGTTGGCCGAGGAGGCCGCGACGAGCATGCGGGCCGCGGTGCGGTGCCGTGCGGTCGGGGCCGGGTGCCCGGTGATCCCGGTGAGGTAGGCGGTGATCGTGTCGGTGATGTGGTCGTGGATTTCGCGGGCGCGGGCCTGGAGTTCGGGGTGGTGCTCGCCCTCCCGGAAGACGATGCGGTGCATCGGGGTCTGTTCGCCCAGCAGGCGGCACAGCCGGGCCCACAGTTCGGTGATCGCGGCGCGGGGGTCGGCGGGCGGAGGGGCCGGGACGAGATCGGCCAGGGTCTGGGTGGACCGTTCCCGGATCAGGGCCAGCAGCAGGCCCTCCTTCGTGCCGAAGTGGTAGAAGATCAAGCCCTGCGGGACCTCGGCCGCCGCGGCCAGCCGGGCGGTCGAGGTGCGGGCGTAGCCGCGCTCGGCGAACAGGTGCTCGGCCGCGGCGAGGATGCGGTCGCGGCCGGAGGGGCGTTCGGCGGTCACGGTGGCCGAGTGTGTCAGAACTCGGTGACCCCGGCGTCGGGTGCCAGTTCGTGCGCCGTGACGTACTTGGACTCGTCGGAGGCGAGGAACAGCACGGTGTCGGCGACGTCCTCGGGTTCGGTGATCGTCACCGGCAGCAGGTTGGTGAGCATGCCGGCCAGCCGCGGATCGCCCTCGAAGCCCTTCGCGAAGGCCGCGCCGAGCGTTTCGCCGGCCATCGGGGTGTTGACGCCGGTGGGGTGCACGCTGTTGACCCGGATGTGGTGCCGGGCCAGTTCGGTGG
Source organism: Amycolatopsis cynarae (assembly GCF_026802195.1). Classification (NCBI taxonomy): domain Bacteria; kingdom Bacillati; phylum Actinomycetota; class Actinomycetes; order Pseudonocardiales; family Pseudonocardiaceae; genus Amycolatopsis; species Amycolatopsis cynarae. Next base: position 2,195,447 of record NZ_CP113836.1, read on the forward strand.
CGAAGGCCTTCGCCATCCCGCGCACGGCCCACTTGCTGGTGGTGTAGGGCAGCAGGAACGGCTGCACCTTCAGCCCGGCGGCGGAGCTGATCAGGATGATCGAGCCGCCGCCGCGTTCGACCAGGTGCCCGGCGCCCGCCATGACGGTGTTCCACACCCCGCGCACGTTGACGCCGAGGGTGTCGTCGAAGATCTGCTCGGTCACCTCGTCCCAGGGGCGTGGCACGCAGATCCCGGCGTTGGCCACGATGATGTCCAGCCCGCCCAGTTCCGCCACGGCGGGTTCCACGCCCGCGCGCAGGGCCGCCAGGTCCCGCACGTCGGCCTGGACCGCCCGTGCCCGCCGTCCGGTCTTCTCCACCAGCCGGACCGTCTCGTCCAGGTCCGCCGGTGTGGGGGAGGGGTAGGAGACGCTCGGCAGCGGGCCGGCGATGTCGACGGCGATGACGTCCGCGCCCTCCTGCGCCAGCCGGATCGCCTCCGCGCGGCCCTGCCCCCGGGCCGCGCCCGTGATCAGCGCTACCTTGCCCGCCACTCGTCCCGCCATGGTGAACCTCCGTCTTCCGCACCGCGTCGTGGGTGCCGTCATCCTGTCCCTGAGTGATCACTCAGTCAAGAGACCCGGCTTGTGGCGGAAGAAGAGTGAGTGTACGGTCACTCACGTGACGAAGCGCGGTGCCACCCTTTCCACGTCCGATGTCCGGCGCGACGCCGTGGTCGAGGCGGCCATCGCCGAGTTCGCCCGGTCCGGCTACCACAGCACGCCGATCAGCGCGGTGGCCGCACGGGCGGACATCTCCCCGGCGTACGTGTTCAAGCTGTTCCCCGGCAAGGTGGCGCTGTTCGTGGCCGCCCTGGACCGCTGCTACGAACTGGTCCTGCGGGCGCTCGCCAACGGCGCGGCGCGCGCGGACGGCGGCGATCCGGACGCCGTGCTGTCCGAGATGGGCGGCGCCTACGCCGAACTGATCGGGGACCGGAACCTGCTGATGCTCCAGGTGCACGCCCAGTCGGCGGCCGACGTCCCGGAGATCGCCGACGCCGTGCGCCGCGGCCTGGCCCGGGTGACCGAGTACGCCAAGACCCGTTCCGGCGCCGGTGATGCCGAGGTGCAGCGGTTCATCGCCTACGGCCAGTTGTGCCACCTGATCACCACGCTCGGGCTCGACGGGAACCGGCAGGGGTGGGCGGAGATCCTCAACGCCGGTATCCGGCACCCCGGGCGGTGAATCCACCGCCCGGAGGCTCGGGCATTTTTTTCGACCGTCGAGTGATTGACCAGTCACACACCACAGGAGGAGAAGACCGATGACGACAGAAACCTCCCGCGTCACCGCGGTGGAGATCGTCCTTCCCGGCCGCGTCGAGCCGCGGGGACTGGTGGTCAGCCGGCGCGAACTGCCGGGCCTGGAGCCCGGACAGGCTCTCGTGCGGGTCGAGGCCAGCGGCGTCTCGTTCGCCGAACAGCAGATGCGCAGGGGGAAGTACTACGACCAGCCCCCATTCCCGTTCGTGCCCGGTTACGACCTGGTCGGCACCGTCGTGGCGGTCGGCGCCGGGGCGGACCGCGCGCTGACCGGGCGGCGGGTGGCCGCGCTGACCAAGACCGGCGGCTGGAGCAGCCACCGGGTGCTGGCCGCCGCCGACCTGGTCCCCGTACCGTCCACACTGGACCCCGCCGAGGCGGAGACCTTCGTGGTCAACGGGATCACCGCGTGGCAGATGCTGCACCGCGTCGCCAAGGCCCGGGCCGGGCAGACGGTACTGGTGCACGGGGCGAACGGCGGGGTCGGCTCGACGCTGGTCCAGCTCGCCCGGGCCGCGGGCATCCGGGTGATCGGCACCGCCTCGGCCCGCAACGCCGCCGCCGTCGAAGCGCTCGGCGCCACTCCCGTCGACTACCGGGGCGACGTCCCCGCCCGGGTCCGGGCGCTGGCGCCCAGGGGAGTGGACGCGGTGTTCGACCACGTCGGAGGCCCCGGCATCGTCGATTCGTTCCGCCTGATGGCGCCGGGCGGGACGCTTGTCGCCTACGGCACGGCGTCGACGAAGGACGAGGAAGGCAACTCCCGGCTGCCGGTGCTGAAGCTGCTCGGCCGTCTGCTGCTGTGGAACCTGTTGCCCAACAAGCGAAACGCGCACTTCTACAACATCTGGGCCGGCAAGGGGAACGCGAGCCGGTTCCGCGCCCGGATCGCCGAGGACCTGACCGCCGTGTTCGACCTGGCCGCGCGCGGGACGCTGCGCGCCCAGGTGGCGGCCACGTTCCCCCTGACCGAGGCGGCCGAGGCGCTCGAACTGGCCGAGTCCCGGACCGTCACCGGCAAGGTCGTGCTCGTCCCCGGGCACTGAACATCCCGCCGCGACCAATGCCGTCACCGTCTTGACAGTAACGGAATCGGCCCGCAGACTTCGGTGACTGTTTAGACGGTGACGGATGTGCTCCAGGGAAGGAAGCGGCATGTCGGTAGGGACATCGCGGGAAGACGGCGCCCTCTCGCCACCCCGCAACGGCACGGAGGCGGGTGTCGCGGCCCGCCTGGAGCGGCTCCCGCTGTCGCGGTACCAGCGTTCGCTGTTCCTCGTCATCGCCACCGCGTGGCTGTTCGACTCGGTCGACCGGCATCCCCGGCTTCCTCTCGGCCGCCTGCCTCATCGAAAAGGCGGGCCGCAAGGGATGCCTGGCGGGCTACACCCTGGCCGCGGCCCTCGCCGCTTCGCCTACGGCCACGCGGGCGACACCGCGAGCCTGCTCATCGCCGGGTCGTTCCTGCAGTTCTTCTTCTTCGGCATGTGGTCGTCGATCTACGCCTACACCCCCGAACTCTTCCCGACCAGGCTGCGCCGCCTCGGCGCGCTCATCGGCCCGTCGCTCGTCCCGCTCGTCCTCACCGCCGGAGGCACGACCCTCGTCGTCGCCTTCCTGCCCGAAACGAAGCACCGCACCCTGGAGGAGATCTCCCGATGACCGCGCAGGCCCCGGTACCGCCCGACGAGTACCTGTACTTCCTCAACCGCGCCTTCGGCGGGATGCTGTCGGCGCTGGTCGAACTCGGTGAGCCGCTGGCCACCGCCCGGCCCGCGCTGGACGGTGCGAACAGCGCTTATTCGATCGTGTTCCACTGCGCCGAGGTGGCCGAATACTGGATCGGGCACGTGTTCGCCGGGCGGCCCTCCGCACGCGACCGGGCCGCCGAGTTCGCGGCGGCGGGCACCCTGGACGAACTCCGGACCCGGATCGACGCCGTGACGGCCCGGATCCGGGCGGATCTGCTCGGCGCCGATTTCGCGGCCCCGCCGTCGAACCCGCCCGAGCCCGGCTACGAAGGGCCGGAACGGCCGCTGACCCGCGTGGGGGTCCTGCTGCACGTACTGGAGGAACTGGCGCAGCACCACGGCCAGGTCCAGCTCACCCGCGACCTCCTCCTGGCGGGAGTGAAGCGATGACGACGGGCGCGACGGACCCGCTGTTCGACGATCTCCGTGTCGCGGACCTCCGGAAGAGCCACGGCGTGAAATGGGGCAGGGTCACCGGAGACGTCCTGCCCGCCTGGGTGGCGGACATGGACTTCCCGGTGCCGGAGGTGGTCTCCGACGCGATCGGGGAGGCGATCCGGAACGGGGCGCTGGGCTATCCGGACTGGCCGGACGGCAACCCCCTGAGGGCGGCGTTCGCGCAGCGGATGCGCGAACGCCACGGCTGGGAGATCGACCCCGCCGCCGTCCGGGAGCACACCGATCTCATCCAGGGGCTGCAGCTCCTGCTGCACCTGGCCACCAGCCCCGGTGACGCGGTGGCCGTCCAGACCCCGAACTACCCGCCGTTCCTCGCGACCATCACCACGATGGGGCGGCGGCGGGTCGATTCGCCCTGGAAGCGGACCGCCGACGGATGGGAACCGGACATCGCGGGGCTCGCCCGCGCGGTCGCCGCCCACGACTGCCGGGTGCTCCTGCTGGTCAACCCGCACAATCCGACCGGACGCGTGTTCACGCGCGACGAACTCGGCGAGATCGCCGCGCTCGCGCGCCGGCACGACCTGCTGGTGATCAGCGACGAGATCCACGCCGAACTGACCCATGCGCCGCACCGGCACATCCCGTTCGCTTCGCTGAGCGAGGACACCGCGAAGCGGACCGTGACGCTGACCTCGGCGGGCAAGGCGTTCAACCTCGCGGGCCTGCGCTGCTCGGTGGTGCACTACGGTCCGCCGCGCCTGCTGGCCGTGCGGGACGCGCAACCCCCCGACCTCTACGGCACGGTGTCGACGCTCGGTGTGGCGGGCACGCTGGCCGCGTGGCGGCACGGGGCGGGGTGGCAGGCCCGGCTGGCCCGGGTGCTCGACCGGAACCGGCAGCGCGTGGCGGACGCTTTCGGCGAGTGGGCCGGTGCGGCGGCCGAACCGCCACCCCAGGCGGGATATCTGTACTGGTTCCGGGCGGACCACCTCGGTGTGAGCGCCGCGGACCCGGTCGCCGAGGTGCTGGAGCGGGCCGGGGTCCTCCTCGACGGCGGGGCGGGATTCGGCGCGGACGGCCAGGCCCACCTCCGGTTGAACTTCGCGACCGGCGCGGCGGTGCTGGAGGAGCTCCTGGCCCGGCTGGGCGCCCTCGTGCGCCGCTGAACCCTTCCGGCGCGGTCTACGCCTGTTCCGCCAGGCGTTGCCTGCGCCGGTAGTTCGCGGCCTTGACCCGGTTGCCGCATTCGGCCATGCCGCACCAGCGCCGCGGCTTGCCGCGCGAATGGTCGACGAACAGGCGCGTGCACTCCGGGCGGCCGCACTCGCGGACCCGGTCGAGCTCCGCCGACCCGATCAGCTCGATCGCGTCCCGCGCCACGGTCGACAGCACGGCGACCAGGTCGCCCTGGCGCTCGAGGGCGCCCTCGGCGGTGAGCACGGAACGGACCGGCGGCGGGTCCGCCAGCGCCTGCAGTTCGGCCGTCGCGACCCGGCGCGGCGCGTCCACCCGTACCGCCGCGTAGACGAGTTCGCGCAACCGCCGGACCGCCTCCGCGTCCGCGCCGTCCAGCCGGGGCGGCTGCGTGAGCAGCTGCGCCTCGACGATCCAGCCTGCCGCGCTCGGACCGTCCGGCAGCAGCTCCTCCGGCTCGTCGCGCCGCCACTTCAGCGTCCCGGCCAGGTCCAGCGAGATACGGCCGCTCACGAACACATGCACGTCACCATTCTGACGGTGACGTCAAGCGGTCGCGGTGGCGGAGTGCGCGAGTTGCGGCGCGGCCCGCGCCAGTAGGTTGGAGGGGAAGACTTGCCGCGAGGGAGGAAGAAACGTGCGTCTGAAGGTGGGTTACAAGGCGTCGGCCGAGCAGTTCGGGCCCCGTGACCTGGTCGAGTACGCCGTGCGCGCCGAGGAACTGGGACTGGATTCGGTCATGGTGTCCGACCACTTCCTGCCGTGGCGGCACGAGGGCGGGCACGCGCCGTTCGCGCTGGCCTGGATGTCGGCGGTGGCCGAGCGGACCAGCCGGGTGCAGATCGGCACCAGCGTGCTGACCCCGACGTTCCGGTACAACCCGGCGGTGATCGCGCAGGCGTTCGCCACCATGTCGCTGCTGTCGAACGGCCGGGTGCTGCTGGGTGTGGGCACCGGTGAGGCGCTCAACGAAATCGCCGTCTCGGGCCGGGAGTGGCCCGAGTTCAAGGAGCGCTTCGCGCGCCTGCGCGAGGCGATCAAGCTCATGCGGGAGCTGTGGACCAGCGACAACGTGTCGTTCGATGGCGAGTACTACCAGCTGGTCAACGCCAAGATCTACGACCGGCCGGACCAGCCGGTGCCGGTGTACGTCGCCGCGGGCGGCCCGGTGGTCGCCAAGTACGCGGGCCGGTCCGGGGACGGGTTCATCTGCACCTCGGGCAAGGGCATGGAGCTCTACACCGACAAGCTGATGCCCGCGGTCGCCGAGGGCGCCGCGGCGGCGGAGCGGGACGTCGAGGGAATCGACCGGATGATCGAGATCAAGATGTCCTACGACCGGGATCCGGAGCAGGCGCTGGCCAACACGCGGTTCTGGGCGCCGCTTTCGCTGACCCAGGAGCAGAAGCACAGCGTGTCCTCCGCCGAGGAGATGGAACGGCTGGCCGACGAACTGCCGATCGAGCAGGTCGCCAAGCGGTGGATCGTGGCCTCCGACCCGGACCAGGCCCTCGCCCAGATCAAGCCGTACGTGGACGCCGGTCTCAACCACCTGGTCTTCCACGGCCCCGGCCACGACCAGGAGCGTTTCCTGACCCAGTTCACCGAGGACGTGCTCCCGAGGCTGCACGCCCTGGGCTGACGAGGCGGCCGTTCGCGGGGGAGGACACCCGCGAACGGCCCGCCCGGAACCGGCGCCGCAGCCGCTGTTCCGGAACCCCGGTCCTTACCTCGCCCGCTACGCTGGTCCGGCGTTGATCGGCGAGACCGGGAGGCCAGTCGTGATCCACCATGTGCAGGTCTGCTGCCCCGAAGGTGCCGAGGACCGCATCCGGCAGTTCTACGGCGGGACGCTGGGCTGGACCGAACTGCCGAAGCCCCCGGTGCTGGCGGCACGCGGTGGCTGCTGGTTCCGCGTGCCCGGCGTCGGTGGCCCCGACGGTGAACTGCACGTCGGCGTCGATCAGGACTTCCGGCCCGCACTCAAGGCCCATCCGGCGTTCGTGGTCGAGGTCGACGCGGTCGCGGAGGCGCTGGCGCGGGACGGATATCCGGTGCGGTGGGCGGACCCGGCGGAGATCCCCGGCCGGCGTCGCTTCCACACCGACGACCCGGTTGGCAACCGGCTGGAATTCCTTTCCGCCTGATCACCAGGGGAGGGGGCCCGAGGCGTCGAAGTAGCCCCCGGTGGGGCCGTCCGGGCCCACCTGCGCCATCCGGACGATGATCTCGGCGCCCTCCTCGACGGTCTGCGTGCCCGTGCGGCCGTTGAGGTCCGTCGCGGTGTAACCGGGCTCGACCGCGTTGATCCGCAGGCCCGGGAACGCCTTCGCGTACTGCACGGTGAGCATGTTGACCGCGGCCTTCGAGGCGGGATAGGCGACCCCGGGGTAGGCGTGCGTCGGAGTGTCCGGAGTGGACATCCTGGTGAGCGAGGCGAGGCCGCTGCTCACGTTGACCACGACGGGGGCGGGGGAGGCCAGCAGCAGCGGCAGGAACGCGTGGAGGACGCGGACCACACCGAAGACGTTGGTGTCGAAGGTCGTGCGCATCAGTTCCGCGGTCAGTTCCGCCGCGCCCGGCACCCCGTTGTCCGGATTCCGCGGTTCGATGCCGGCGTTGTTCACCAGCACGTCCAGCCCGCCGTCGGCCTCGACGGTCTTCGCCGCCGCGGCGACGGACGCGTCGTCGGTGACGTCGAGGAGGACCAGCCGCGCACCCAGCCGTTCGGCGGCCCGGCGGCCGCGCTCGGCGTCGCGGCAGCCGAGGTAGACGGTGTGACCCGCTTCGACGAGGCGGCGGGCGGTCTCGAAGCCGAGTCCCTTGTTGGCTCCGGTGATCAGTGTTGTCGTCATGGCCCCGACTCTCCGCCCCGGCGCCGTGACCGGCCAGTCGTCCCGTCTTCCTGGGACCACGGGTACCAGGAAGTTCCGTGCGGTCCCGGGCAGACTGGAGGGCGTGGCGGCGACGGAATTCGGGCGGGCGGTGCGGCGGTGGCGTGACCGGGTGCCGCCGGAGGCCGTGGGGCTGCCCGCGGGCGGGCAGCGGCGCGCGGCGGGCCTGCGCCGCGAGGAACTGGCCATGCTGGCCGGGATCTCCGCCGACTACGTCACCCGCCTCGAGCAGGGCCGCGCCGCCAACCCGTCGGGGCAGGTGGTGGACGCGCTGGCGCGGGCGCTGCGCCTGTCGGCGACCGAGCGCGGGCACCTGTTCCGGCTCGCCGGGCAGGTGCCGCCGGGCCCGGAGATGGTACCGGCGTACCTCACCCCGAGCGTCCAGCGGCTGGTGGACCGGCTGGCCGACACCCCCGTCGGCGTCTACGACGCGGCATGGACGCTGCTGCTGGCCAACCCGCTGTACGCGGCGTTGATGGGGGATCCGTCCGGATGGACCGGCAACGAACGCAACGGTGTGTGGCGCAACCTGGTCGGCCCCGGCAGCCGCGTTCGCTTCACCGTGGACGAACGGCGCGCGTTCGAGGCCGCGCTCGTCGCCGATCTGCGCGCGACCGCGAGCCGGTATCCGGCCGACCGGAACCTGCGGCGCCTGATCATCGAGCTGCGGGCGAACAGCGCCCGGTTCGCCGAGTTGTGGGATTCCGGCGTGGTCGGCTCGCACGTGGCCGCGCGCAAGACCATCGACCACCCGCGGGTGGGTGCGCTGACCCTGGACTGCGACATCCTCACCGTGGCGGGCAGTGATCTGCGGGTGATGATCTACACGGCCGAGCCGGGCAGCGAAGACGCCGAACGGCTCGCGCTGCTCTCCGTCCTCGGCACCCAGTCGCTCGTGGGCTGAGTCAGCCCGCGGGTTCCGTGCATCACACCTCCGACGCCATGCCTTGCCTTCCAAGACGACCGGTCATATTGTCGGTGTCGATCACGGAAGGGAAAGAGCAATGGAAACCAAACCCCGGCTTCCCCTCAACACGCTCGGCATCGGCTTCGGTCTCGCCGGTCTCGCCGGGACCTGGACGGCGGCGGGACCGGCACTCGGTGCGCCCAAAGCCGCCGGTGAGATCCTCTGGGGGGTGGCGGCCGTCGCCTGGCTCGTCACGCTCCTCCGGTACGCCGCCGCGGCCCGGCTCCGCGACATCGCCGAGGACCTGCGCCACCCGGTGCTCGGACCGTTCGCCGCGCTCGCCCCGACCACCGGTTCGCTGCTCGCGGCCCATCTCGCGACCTTCCTTCCGGCCACCGGCCGGGTGCTGGTCTGGGTGATGCTCGCGGCCGCCGTCGCGTTCGGTGCCTGGTTCCTGGCCTCGATGCTCACCGTGCCGCGGCAACTCGCGACGCTGCACGGCGGTTACCTCCTGCCGACGGTCGCGGCCTCGCTCATCGCCTCGCAGTCCCTCGCGACCATCGGCCACCGCGATGCGGCCACGGCCCTGTTCGCCGTGGGAATCCTGTTCTGGCTCCTGATCGGCGCCGTCCTGCTCGGGCGGTTCGCCACGGGCGACGCGCTGCCCGGGCCGCTGCTGCCCACGCTCGCGATCTTCTCGGCGCCGCCGGCGGTGGCGGGCAACGCCTGGTGGGCGATCGCCGGTCCGCGGATGAGCACCATGCACGAGGTCCTGCTCGGCACCCTCGCCGCGCTGCTGCTGCCGCACCTGTTCCTGCTCCGCCGCTATCTGCGCCTTCCGTTCGTGCTCGGCTTCTGGGCCTTCACCTTCACCACGGCGGCGAGCGCGACCTACGGCGTGCGGCTGCTGACCCTGGCGCCGTCGCCACTGCACACGATGATCGCCTGGCTCGTGGTCACCGTCGCCACCGTGCTCATCGGCGCGGTCGCCGGGCGTTCGCTCGCCCTGTTGAACCCGCCCCGGCGACTGCGCGAAGAGGACCGGTCGCCCGCGGCGGTCCGATGAGGCTTGACAGTGCTAAGATGAACGGTCATATTGGAACCATGCCGCAGGTAAGCGTGAAGAACAAACTGGTCGAACACGCCGAGGACGTGTTCCGCCGCCAGGGATTCAACGGCGCGAGCGTGCAGGACATCACGAAGGCCGCGGGCGTGCCGAAGGGGTCGTTCTACAACCACTTCGCCAGCAAGGAAGCGCTCGCGGCGGAGATCATGCACCGCTACGCGCGATCCGTCGACTACTCCGCCCTCAAGGAGGACGGTCCGGTGCTCGCGCGGCTGCGCAAGCACTTCCTCGCCCAGGTCGCACGCACCCGGGGCACCGGGGTGGAGTTCGGGTGCCTGCTCGGGACGTTCGCCAGCGACAGCGTGACCGCGGGCGAGAAGGTGCGTGCGGCCGTGCGGGAGACGCTCGACCACTGGACCGCGACCGTGGCCGAGGCGATCAAGGCGGGTCAGGCCGCCGGTGAGATCACCGCGGACCGCCCCGCCGCGACGCTGGCGGCCTTCCTGATCGACTCCTTCGAGGGCGCCACGCTCCGCGCCAAGACCCGGGGAGACCAGTCGGGCGTCGACGACGAACTCGACCTCGCCCTGGCCGCCCTCCGCGCCTGACCCACCCATCCCGCCGGAGGACTGGGGCGAGCCGTGAAGGGTCCCTTCACAGCTGAATCGACTGTGAAGGGACCCTTCACGGCCGACGCCCTCACCCGGACCGGCTCAGGGCGTCCGCTCGCACCGGCGCTTGAGGCAGGCGCCTTCCCGGTCGACATAGCGCCGGGTCCGTGAGCCGGTGAGCAGCCACAGCAGCGGGGCCAGCGGTCCCGTCACGTCCAGGGTGAGGCGCGCCCGGGTCCCCTCGCCCGCGAGCGGGGTGAGGAAATGGCCCCCTTCGATCACGTAGCCCGGCCCCTTCGTGCGCCAGGTGAACGAACTGTCCGGGGTCAGTTCGGTGACCTCCCAGGTCAGCTCGGTCATCTTCGGCTGTTTGACCCGGGCGCGGGTCCCCACGCCGAAGGGGCCGTCGCCGAGCAGGCTCACCCGTTCCACGGTTTCGCACCAGTCGGGCCAGTCCGTCACGTCCCGCAGTACGGGCCAGACGGCATCCATGCCGGCCTGAATGTCCACAATGGTCTCATGTCGCATGCCGCCCTCCAGTGGCTTCGTCGCCCGGTGATCACGATAGTGCCCGCCAGGCCCGGCCGAGGCGGTGAATTCCCTCCCGGATCCCTTCCGTGCTCGCGGCGCCGAGGTAGCTCAGGCGCAGGTGCGGCGCGGGGGCCTCGGCCGGGAAGTACGGCCTGCCGGGGGTGACGGCGACCCCGGCGGCCAGCGCCGCCGCGGCGAGTGCGGTCTCGTCGGTGCCGTCCGGCAGGCGCAGCCACAGGTGATAGCCGCCGCGCGGTATTGCGTTCAACGGCAGGGGAAGTTCTTCGCGCACGGCTTCGGCCATCGCGTTCCGCCTGTCCCGCAAGGTGTCCGCGAGGGTGCGGAGATGCCTTGCCCAGGCGGGGGAGCCGACGAGTTCGAGTGCGGTTTCCTGAAGCGGGCGGGAAACGAAGAAGCTGTCGATCACCTGGATGGCCCGCAGTCGCTCCATCGCGGGCCCACGCGCGGTGAGCGCTCCGACCCGGAGACTGGGCGAAGTGACCTTCGTCAGCGACCGCACGTGCACCACCATGCCGTCGGGGTCGTCGGCCGCGAGCGGTCGGGGGAGGGGCGGCGCGTCGGTGTGGGCGAGACGGCGGGCGAAATCGTCCTCCACGACGAAAGCGTTCGCCCGACGAGCGATCCGCAGCACCTCGTGCCTGCGGGCGGCCGACAGGCTCACACCGGTGGGGTTGTGGAACAGGGGCTGGCAGACGAACGTCTTCGCCCCCGTCGTCCGGAAGGCCTCCTCCAGCAGATCGGTCCGCACTCCCTCGGCGTCCACGGGCACCGGGACCGGGCGCAGGCCCGAGGCTCGTGCGGCGGCGAGGATGCCGGGATAGGTGGGTGATTCCACGAGGACGGGGGCGCCCGGGGCGGTCAGCGAGCGCAGCGCGGTGTTGAGCGCGCTCTGGCCACCCGCGGTGACGAGGACGTCGGCCTCGCCGAGGGCCTGGTCCGGGCCCGCGATGTCCCGGGCGAACCAGGCCCTGAGGTCGGGAAGTCCTTCGACCGGGGGCCGGTCCCAGGTGCCGGGCCTCCGTCCCGCCCTGGCGAGCGCGGCGGCGAGGGCGCGCTCGGGTTGCAGCGAGGGGTGCGGATAGCCGCCGTTGAGGTCGATCGAGCCGGGCGGCGGCGCGGTGAGGGTGGCCAGCAGGCCGGACGCGTCCGCGCCACGCGGCTCGATCCGCCCTTCGCCCGCGCCGAGAGTGACCTCCTGCCAGGACACGTCACCCCGGGGCGGCGGCCCCGGCCGCCGCCCGCCGCGGAAGACCCCCGCGCCGGGACGGGAGATCACCAGGCCTTCGGCGGCCAGTGCCGCGATCGCGCGGGAGACCGTCACCGGACTCACCCGGTACCGCTCCATCAGGGCACGACTGGACGGCAGTTTGCCGCCTTCCGGGTAGCGCTTGAGCTCGTTTCGGAGAATACCGGCAAGATGAGCCACACTGCTACCATCATTCATGACAGCTCACGATAGCGCTACTCTGCCCGGTGCGATAGCGGCGAACCGCGGCGGAACGGCCTTCGCCGCGCTGGGCGTGCTCCTCTTCTCCTTCAGCTTCCCCGCCACGGTCTGGGCGCTGACCGGCTTTGGCCCCTGGACGGCCACCGGCGCACGCGGCGTACTGGCCGCGCTCGCGGCCGCGGTGTGCCTGGCCGTGAGCCGGGTACCGGTCCCTGGGCGGCGGCACTGGCCGGGGCTTCTCGTCGTCGCCGGGGGATGCGTGGTCGGCTTTCCGCTGCTGACCACGCTCGCGCTGCGAACCTCCTCGACCGCCCACTCCGCGGTGGTCATCGGCCTGCTGCCCCTGGCCACTGCCGTGATCGGCGCCGTCCGCACCGGTGCGCGGCCTTCGCGGCTCTTCTGGGCCGGGGCGGTGACCGGCGCGGTCGCGGTCATCGCCTTCACGCTGCTGCAAAGCCACGGCAAACCGACCGCGGCCGATCTGTACCTGTTCGCGGCGCTCCTCGTGTGCGCCGCCGGTTATGCCGAAGGCGGGCGGCTCGCCCGGCACATGCCGGGGTGGCAGGTCATCGCCTGGAGCGTGCTCGCGGCGCTGCCGGTCACCCTCGTCGCGACCGTGCTGGCCCTTTCGTCGGAACCCGCCCACCCCACCGCCCTGGCGCTGACGGGCCTCGGCTACGTCGCCGCGATCTCCCAGTTCGGCGGTTTCGTCGTGTGGTACCGGGGAATGGCCGCCATCGGGGTCACGAGGGCCAGCCAGCTCCAGCTCGCTCAGCCGCTGCTCACCCTTGCCTGGTCGGTGCTGCTGCTGGGAGAACGGGTGTCGCCGGTCGTGCCGTTCACCGCGGTGATCGTGCTGGTCTGCATCGCCGTGACGCAGCGGGCGCGGGGCTGACGGTTTTCAGTTCACCGCGAGGAAGTCGACGACGTCGGCGAACCGCCCGCGCCGCGCGTACGCGGCGCGCTGGCGGTTCGCGCCGCCGCCGGTCTCGTGGAGCCGGGCCAGTTCCTCGCGCGCGAACTCCAGATCCCCCGCGGTTTCGCGCAGCACCGGGGCGACCCGGTCCAGAAGCTCGTCCAGTTGCGCGAGCACGGGCATGAGTTCGCCGGTGAGCGGGTGCAGGCAGCAGCCGGGAACGCCGTCGCGGGCGGCGCGCCAGAGGTTGCCGCGCAGCACTTCCTGGGACACCGCGGGCGGCGGCGCGTCGAGATCGTCCAGTGCCAGACCGGCCAGGCCGCGGGCGAGAAGCCCCAGCAGCGTCGCTTCTCCGGGAGTGGCGGCCACGTCGCTGACGCGGAATTCCAGGGTGGGCTGCTTCTCGGAGAGCCGGATGTCCCAGTAGACCATCCCGCGGTCGAGCAGGGCGCCCGCGTGCAGCAGCGCCTCGACGAGGGACTCGTAGTGATCGGCGGAGGCGAAGACCGGTGGCGGTCCGGCGGAGGGCCACCGGGACCACAGGATGTGGCGCCAGCTGGCGTACCCGGTGTCTTCCCCGTCGTGGAACGGCGAGTTCGCGGTGAGCGCGAGCAGCACCGGCAGCCAGGGGCGGGCGTGGTTGGCCACCCGGACCCCGGTTTCCCGGTCCGGGATTGCCACGTGCACATGGCATCCGCAGGTGGTGCCGGTGTGCGCGAGGGCGCCGAAACTTCGGGCCATGCGACGGTAGCGCGGGGTGGGTGTGATGCGGGGAGGTACCGGTTCGGGCAGCAGCGGGCTCGCGGTGGGCACCAGGCGCAGCCCGCGTGCCCCGGCTTCGACGGCGAGCCGCTCCCGGAGCCGGTGGAGCTGCCCGGCCAGTTCACCGGCGCTCGAGCAGACACCGGTCGCCGATTCCACCTGGCACCGCGCGAGCTCCGGCTGCAGTTCGCCTTCGGGCTCCTCGGTCGCCTCGGCCACCTCGGGACCGCCGGGTGCGAGATGCCCGTCCGAATCGAGCAGCAGGAACTCTTCTTCGACACCCACGGTCAGCACTCGCCGGGGGTACCCGCGGCAGCGGACGGCCAACCGTCCTCAGTGGACCGTATAACGACCTATACGGCGGGTCTGGTTAGCGCCGCGGGCGACGGGGTACCCGGACAGTGTCCCCAACGACGAAAGGTATGGCAATGACTGCATCGGACAAGGCCGGAAACAAGGCGGAAGAGATCAAGGGACAGGCCAAGGAGAAGCTGGGCGAGGCCACCGGCAACGAGCAGTGGGAGGCCGAGGGCAAGAGCGACCAGGCCAAGGGCAGCATCAAGCAGGCCGGCGAGAAGGTCAAGGACGCCGTCAAGGGCGTGTTCGACCGGTAACGACCCCGCGCCGGGCGACGCGGTGGCCTCGATGTCCGAGGCCACCGCGTTGTGCTGTTGCCCGCAAGCCGCCGGAGGAGGAAACGGGAAACCTCCGGTTTCCGGGGCGGAGGGGACGTTTTCTTCGCCATAATCTCCGGTGCCAGTAACCGGAGATCAGGAGGAATCGTCGTGCCGGAAATCTTCGTCAACTACCGGACCGGGGACGGCGAACAGGCCGCCGCCCTCCTCGAACGGGAGCTGTCGCGTCGCTTCGGGACGAACAGCGTTTTCCGTGACAGCAAGTCGATCCGGCCGGGAGACGACTACCGGATCGCGCTGAACACCGCCTCCGCCGGCGCCCGCGTCCTGCTCGTCATCATCGGCGAAAAGTGGCTGGACGCCCTCGATAGAAAGGGAAACCGGGCGCTGGACAACGAGGAGGACTGGACTCGCCGGGAAATCGTCAACGCGCTCGACCACGGTGTCCGCGTCATCCCGATCCTGTGCGACAAGGCCCAGCCCCTGACTCCCGCCGCGCTGCCCGCCGAGCTGTCCCGGCTCGCCGATCACCAGTTCCTTCGCTTCTCCACCAGGAACACCGAAGCCGATCTGAACACGATCGCGGCCGCGCTCGCCGACCTCGTCCCGGGTCTGGTGGACTCGACCGCCGAGAAGGCCGCGCCGGAGCCGGGGAGTGTGTACAACTCCAACACCGGCACCGTGCACGGTGGTCTGGTCCAGGCGCGCGACATCCACGGCGGTTCGGTCGGCGGAATCGTGATCAACAACGGATACACCGGTCCCCAGTACGCCGGGCCCGTTTTCCAAGGGCCCGTGACCGGCTATGTCGGCGGCGACAACTCGGGCGGCATTCACCAGAACATCGGCGCGGAGCAGCGGGAAGAACAGCGGTGACCGAAACACCCGGCGTTCCGGTGCCGCCGCACGACGGCGCCCAGCAGCAGTACTACCACTCGGTGGTCGTCAACATCTCCGAGATGTCCGAGATCGTGGCCCGGCAGGCCCGGGAACCCCGGCTGGTGCCCGCGGAGGACCTTCGCTGGCTGAGGCCGCGCTTCCTCGCACCACCCGGCCTGGGGCTCGCCCGCGCCCGCCTGCAGGAGTCCCGGATGGTGCTGCTCACCGGGCAACCGGGCAGCGGCAGGCGTACCGCGGGGAAGATGCTGCTGAGCGAGTCGGCCGCACCGGGCAGCCCGTTCACCATGCTGGACGACGAAGCCCACGATCCCCGTGAGAAGTTGAGTGAGGTTCACCCCGACTCCGGGCACCGGCTCCTGCTCGACCTTTCCGCCAGCACCGACGAGGCCTTCCGCTGCCGTCAACGGGAACTGCCCGCGTTCCGGACGGTGCTCCGGCAACGCGACGCGTACCTCGTGGTCGTGGTTCCCGACCGGCGCGAGCACCAGATCGACGGCGAGCTGTCCGAGTTCGTCGTGCGGATCGGCAGGCCCGACGGCGCCGTGGTGCTGCGCAGGCACCTCGAGTCGGCCAGCATCTCTCCAGGGGAGCGGGACCTCGGTGCCAAGCCGCTGGTGGCCCACCTGGCCGCGCCGATGCGGGACATCGCCGAACTGGCACGCATGGTGGTGCAGGCCCGCGATCGCGGCACTCCGGGGGGAGTGCGGGCGTGGCTCGACGAAGCCGTCTCCGCCGTGGACCGCGGCGGCGAGGTTTCCGACCAGATGCGGAAGTACTCCTCCGGCCGGATGCGGGCGGTGCTCCTCGCGGCGGCGATGTGCGAAGGCGCGTCGGCCGATGCGGTGTTCTTCGCGTCCGACCACCTGCTCCGGCTGCTCAAGGTCGGTGAGTCGGCGTCGCGGCTGGAGCAGGACGGCCATCACGCCAATCTGGACGTCCTCGGGGTCGAACTCGGCGAGGACGACGCGGCCCGCTTCGGCCGGTACGCCTACGACCGCGCCGTGCGGAGCCATTTCTGGGATAACTACCCCGATCTGCGCGAGCGTTTTCGGGATTGGGCCGACGAGATCGTCCGCCTGCCCCAGTTGATGCCGCGGGACCGGAAGCGGATCGTCGAACGCTTTGTGGAACAGTCGTTCCGGGCCGGCACCCCCGACCCCGTGGTGACCCTGGTCACCGGCTGGGTGAGGCCGAAGCAGAACGAACCGAAGTACCTGGTGGAACTGGGCGTGCAGGCGCTGCTGACCGGACTACGGGACGAGCGGCACGGCTGGCGGTTCCGGCGGCTGGTGTACGACTGGTCGTGCGACGAGGCGCTCCCGGCCGATCTGGGCCAGTTGGTCGTCGAGGTGTGCACGGAGGTGATCGCGCCGGACTTCCCCGACCAGGCCCTGGTGCGGCTGCACCACCGGGCGCGGCGCGAGGACGGTTCCGGGCGGCCCTCCGCGCGGCGGGCGCTGTGGCAGCTCACCGGGCGCGACCGGATGCTGTTGCGGCGATGGCTCTCCAGGCTCACGGAGAAGATGCAGCAGCCGGGGAGGTGGCAGCGCGCCGACGTCGCGTTGTTCCTGGACGTGGCCGTGCCCTTGCACGCCGGTTACGACGGTGCTCGGGGCCAGGCACTGGTCACGGACGCCTCGCTGAGGTCGTCTGTGGTGACCGGTTGGCGAGTGGGGATGGTTGTGCAACCGGATCTGATCTGGGCCGCGGTGCCCCGGTGGCTCTCGGCCGCCGCGGCGAGCCCGGCGCCGGACCGACTGCTGGCGATCCTGGTCGAAGCGGCGGACCGCGATGTCACCCTGCTCGGGGACCTCCACGTGGTCGCCCGGAACTGGAGCCTCCACGAGCACGGCGGCCCCGAGGTGGCCGCCCGGCTGGCCCGGCTGATCGACCGGGCACAGGGGATCGAGCCCGCTGACTTCGTCCTGCCGCGTGAGACCGAGGAGGCTGTTCGATGAGCAAGGAAAACGGGATCCTGCTGTCCGGCCTGGCCGTCGCGGCGGTGCTCCCGCTCGCGCTGGGCTGGCTGCTCGCCTGGCCCGCCTGGGTGACCGCGCCGGTGTTCGTGCTCGTGACGGCCGGGATCTACCGGAAACTCAGGCACGCGAACCCGTCGGCGGCCGATCACGTCGGCGCACTGCTGGACAAGATCGGCCTCTACCAGGGCAACAACGTGCGCGACCTGACCGCGCGCCGGATCGCCCAGTTCCTCGAGGCGGCGGGCAAACCGGAGATCGCGCGCGAGGTACTGCGGAGGTTCGACGCCCCGCCGAGCACTCCCGTCCGCCTGCCGGAGGGCCCTCCCGCCGGGACACGGGCACGCCCTCTCGAACCCCAGGGGTGACGCCGAGCCCGTACTTGTTCACGGCTCGCCCCAGCCCCGCATTGACGCGGTGGGACTCCGGCCACCGAAGCGCGGGCAGGCGCGCGCCGGTGGGTATGGTGGCTTTCCGGACATCGCACCCCAGTGCGGCGGTGTTGGGTGTGTGGCGTGACGATGCCGGGAGACCGATGTCGGGGGAGTGGTGATCACGGGTGTACTCACTGTGGCAGCACGGTGTGCTGGCTGTGCCGGGCGGAGCGGGAGCGCTGGGGCATGCCCGCGAAGTGCTGCTGGGCGAGTCCGCCGAGCCCGTGCAGATCGGCGAGCTGAGTTCGCCGGTGCCGGACCGGGTACTGCTGGAGGCCACCTGGGTGGAGGGCCGCGCTCAGGTCCGGGCGTTGCTGGTGCTCGACGAGCCGGAGGACGGGGGCGGCAGGCTCCGGTGGCGGCTGCTGGCCCTGTCGGACCGGGCGTGGCAGCCCAGTTCGTCCTCTCCCGTGACGCGGCTGGGCCTGCCGGAGGTGGGCGTGTGCAGCGATCCGGCCGGTGTGCCGATGCTGATCGCCCCGGACAACCACGTCGGCTCCAGCGGAGCGGACACCGAGGCGTGGGGCGCGCAGACCGCCGCGAGGCTGCGGCATCCCGACCGTAGTGCCGGGCTGGCCGTCGTCACCGTCGAGGCGGTGACCGACGTGGCCAACGACCCGTCGGTGATGTTGCCGCAGTTCGGCTGGCCCGGCCTGCTGACCTGCGTGATCATCGACGAGAGCGCCCGCACCGCGCTGAACCACCACTGCCGGGAAACCCCCGTGCCGGAGCGCGGGGCGAGGCTGTTCCCCGCAGTCTGCGACACCGTCCCCGCCGATGTTCTCCAGACCAGCCACCTCACCAAGTCCGGGCTGGCCACGATGGTGCGCCGGGTGCTGGCCGCCCGGCAGGACGCTCCGCTGCCGGTCTGGGCCGGTGAGAAGGACATCGCCGCCTGGATCGAACGGGCCCCGGCGGCCGCCGCGGCCGGGGCAGGCGTCCGGGAACACAGCGAACCGCCCCAGCCGCGTTCGGCGCCGCCGGAGCCGGGTTGGATCGAACGGGAACGCCTGCTGGCCGAGGAGAACGCCCGGTTGCGGACGGAACTGGCCCAGGCGCAGGAGACCATCGCCGGGTTGCGGCGCGCCCTCGACGCGCAGCGGGGACCGGCCGCGCCCGCGCCGCTTCCGCCGGGCGGGCGGCACCACCGCCCCCAGCCGGTCGCCGTCGCGCCCACTTCCGAGCACGCCCGGTTTCCGCGCCAGGGCATGCCCCCGGCCCCGCCGCGCCACGCGGCGGGGAACCGTCCCGTCACCAGCGACGCGTTCGGCAGCTTCGGCGAGCTGATCAGCGCCGCCCGCAGCCGGTTGAAGCTGCTGGTGATCGGCGCGGACCCGGACGAGGCGGGGGCGCTGGACTCCCATCCGCGGGCCGCGCTGCTGCGGCGGGAGGCGTGGCGCGCGCTGTGCACGCTCCAGGTGTACGCCCACGCCAAGGCCACCGCACACGCCCAGAGACGGCGGCTGGGGCCGGAGTTGCGCAACCTGCTGCAGTTCGTGTCGTCCGGGCAGGAGGGCGCGCTGATCGGCGAGGCCAGCATCAAGCTGAAGGAGCCGCCGGATCTGGCGCAGCATCCCGTCTACCGGCGCCGCCGCACCTACCCGGTTCCCAAGACCGTCGACGATTCCGGCTGGGCGTTCTTCCCCGCCCACATCCGGCTCGGCGGGGAGTCCGGGGTGCGGCTGCAGTTCCTGGACGACACCAGCCGTACCGGGAATGTCTACATTGGATACATCGGCGAGGATCGTTCGGCGCTCTGAAACGCGTCTTCGCCCGCAGTGGGTGGGGGCGCCCGTTCACCGATTGGTTGCGCCCTCGCCGCCCTGATAGCGTCGAACGCACTGAAAACCTCGTGCCGCCGAGGACGGCACGCCCGGCGGTGTGGCTCGCCGGGTGAGTGGACCGTTGGGTTCGACCTCGCCTGGCACCGGCCCTCAGGCGTCCGTTCAGGAAGGAGCGAACGCCGATGTTCACCAACGCCGACGAGGTTCAGCGGTTCCTCGCCGAACAGGAAGTCCGGTTCGTCGATGTCCGGTTCTGCGATCTGCCCGGCGTGATGCAGCACTTCACCATTCCGGCGGAGGCCTTCGACGCCGCGGCGTTCGAGGAGGGGCTCGCCTTCGACGGCTCGTCCGTGCGGGGCTTCCAGTCCATCCACGAATCGGACATGCTGCTGCTCCCGGATCCGTACACGGCGCGGCTCGACCCGTTCCGCGCCGAGAAGACGCTGATGATGAACTTCTTCGTGCACGACCCGTTCACCCAGGCGCCCTACAGCCGCGACCCGCGCAACATCGCCCGCAAGGCCGAGCAGTACATCAGCGAATCCACCATCGCCGACCGCGCGTATTTCGGCCCGGAAGCGGAGTTCTACATCTTCGACACGGTGCGGTTCGCCAACACCGAAAACGGCGCGTTCCACGAGGTCGATTCGGTGGAGGGCTGGTGGAACACCGGGCGCGAGGAGGAAGGCGGCAACCGCGGCTACAAGACCCCCTTCAAGGCCGGTTACTTCCCGGTCTCGCCACGGGACCACTTCGCCGATCTGCGGGACCAGATGGCGCTCAACCTGGCCGCCGTGGACATCGACGTGGAGAAGGGGCACCACGAGGTCGGCAGCGGCGGCCAGGCCGAGATCAACTACCGGTTCAACACCCTGCTCCACGCCGCCGACGACCTTCAGTTGTTCAAGTACATCATCAAGAACACCGCGTGGGAGAACGGGAAGAGCGTCACGTTCATGCCCAAGCCGCTCTACAACGACAACGGCTCGGGAATGCACTGCCACCAGTCGCTGTGGGACGAGAACGGCCCGCTGTTCTACGACGAGACCGGCTACGGGGGCCTGTCCGATCTCGGCCGCCACTACGTGGGCGGGATCCTGCACCACGCGCCGAGCCTGCTCGCGTTCACCAACCCGACGGTGAACTCCTACCACCGCCTTGTCCCCGGGTTCGAGGCCCCGATCAACCTGGTCTACTCGCAGCGCAACCGGTCGGCGTGCGTGCGCATCCCGGTCACCGGTTCCTCGCCGAAGGCCAAGCGGATCGAGTTCCGCTGCCCGGACTCGTCCGGCAATCCGTACCTCGCGTTCGCCGCGATGCTGATGGCCGGGCTGGACGGCGTCAAGAACAAACTGGAACCGCCCGCGCCGATCGACAAGGACCTCTACGAACTCCCGCCCGAGGAGGCACGGGGTGTGGCACAGGTGCCCGCCTCGCTGGAGGCCGTGATCGACCGGCTGGAGTCCGACCACGAGTTCCTGCTCGCCGGCGACGTGTTCACCCCCGACGTGATCGAGACCTGGATCGATTTCAAACGTGAGCACGAAATCGATCCGCTGCGTCTGCGGCCCCACCCGTACGAGTTCGCCCTGTACTACGACGTGTGAGGTGAAATCGGGTTCGGCCTGGTAAAACGCGTGACCAGCGTGTTCACTCCGCCTCGAAAAACTGCTGCGTGCCGATTACGCGTAGCAGCTCAAGCTTGTCGGCGGCATCCGTGCCCTCCAGCGGCAGGAGAACTCGCATCCGGATACCGGTCTCGGGCGTCACGAGCACCTGGCAACGCAGCCGGACCAGCCCGACCGTGGGGTGCTGGATATTCTTCAGATCGGTGCCTCGGACGGCCACATCGTGCCGGTCCCACAGAATCCGGAACTCCGCACTGTTCGCAGCGAGGTCGTTGACCAGCTCGGTGATCCGATCGTCTTCGGCCCGGCGGGAGTAGGTGGCGCGGAGGTCGCTGACGTGAGCCCTCGACAGGCGGTCCCGATCTGCTTCCGGAACGCGATCACGGGACGCTGGGCGGGTGAACCAACGCCAGTAGACATTGCTTTCCCGGCCAGGGCGAAGCCGGCCACGGCAGTGCAGAGCGTCATCGAGCGCGTTGGTGTGGAGCACCTCGCCGAGATCGTTGTAGACGCACGTCGGCAGGCCATCCAGGTGCACGGCAAGTTGACGCAGTCCCGGGCCGATATGGCGACCGACCTGCCGCGGCGGAATCGGCACACCGGCGAGGCGGAAGAGATGGTCCTTTTCATCCGGGGTGCACCGCAATGCGCGAGCGAGCGCGGCCACGACCGACTCCGACGGGTCGGAGCCGCGCGCCTGTTCCAGGCGCGCGTAGAAGTCGCTCGACACGCCGGCCAGTACGGCGACCTCTTCGCGGCGCAGGCCGGGCGTCCGGCGACGCGACGTTTCCGGCAGGCCGACGTCCGAGGGCGAGAGCCCCGCACGCCGCCGACGCAGGAATTCGGCGAGTCCGGGCCGGTCGATCACCGCATCAGTATGTCCCCGCCTATGCGGCCGCATCCAGGACCGGATCGGTCCTGGATGGACCAGCCCTGGCAGACCACGACGATCAGCCGCACGGTAGGGCCGTGACCAACAACTACGTCCAGCTCGCCCGGCGCATCCCCGTCCCGCAAGCAGTGCCCACCGTCTCGGTCAACCCGGTCACCCTGCCGGCGCCCGACCGCGGCCTCCCGCTGGAACTGCGGGTCACGGCCCCCCTGCGGGGCGACGCCCTGCCGATCGTGCTCCTGTCCCACGGTGGCGGCAGCTCGCACTATCTGAAGTCCAAGGACGGCTACTCGCCCCTCGTCGACTTCTACGCGAGCCACGGATTCGCCGTCATCCAACCGACCCATCTGAGTTCCCCCAGCGGCGGACTCGGCCTGGACAAGAACGCTCCCGGCTACCCGCTGTTCTGGCGATCACGGATCGACGACTTCGGACTCATCCTCGACAATCTGCACGCCATCGAGGCCCAGGCACCGGTGGTCGCCGGACGGCTTGACCCGGCGCGCGTCGCCGCCGTCGGTCACTCCGCGGGCGGTAACACCGTCAGCGCGCTGCTCGGCGCGCGGGCGACCGATCCGGCCAGCGGCACCGTCCTCGACCTGCTTGACCCCCGCATCAGCGCCGGTGTGCTGCTCGCCTCGACCGGCAGTGCCGAGGGCATGACCGGCACCATGCGCGAGCGGTACCCCGAGCTGGAAACCGACTTCTCCCACCTGACCACGCGGACCCTGGTCGTCTACGGCGACCAGGACGACAACCCCGCCGCCACCACCCGCGGCGCCGACTGGCACGCCGAGCCCTACCACCTCAGCCCCGGCGCCGACGCCCTGCTGACCCTCCCCGGTGCGAAGCACCACCTCGGCGGCATCATGGGCTACAGCCTCGCCGAGACCGACGACGAAGACCCCGAACGGCTCGCGGTCACCCAGCGCATGACGTGGGCCTACCTGCGATCGGCTCTCGATGCCGGTGACCCGGCGTGGCAACAGGCCACCGGCACCATTCGCAACAACCCATCACTCGCAAGTGTGCGCATCAAGTAGCCGCGAAGAATGACCACCGGCAACGCCCGGTAACCACCACAAAGGCGCAGGTCAGCGCGACGGTCGTCATCCGGCGGTGGCGGGGTGGACCGGGCCGATGTAGGTCCCGGGGTGGGTGGCGGAGTCCTGCTTGACCAGGTCGAGGCTGTCGGCCCACGGCATGGTCTGGGTGTTGGTGCTGTTGGGAGGAGTCACCGCCACGTGGGCGACGTGCCAGCCGGAATGGGCGCCGGAATCGTTACCAGGGACGACGGCGCTGGCGGTGAGGTAGGTGAGGTCGGCAGTGGCGTGCTCGCCGGGGCCGAGCAGCACTGGGGCGCCGGTTCCGCCGGCACGGACCAGATCCCAGCTGGTGCCGTCCTCACCTTCGAGGCGGACCCCGGGGAAACCCTGCACGGTGCAGGGAGCGCTGCTCTGGTTGGTCAGGATGATCGGGAGCTTCCACTGCGTGTTGGTGCCATTGACCAGGTCCGGCGACGACTGCGTCACCTTCAGGGCCGTGCAGTTCGGGTGGCCGCCCGCGGTGGCGACGCCCCTGCCGTCAGTGCCTTTGGCGTTCGTGGCACTCGTGGTGTCCGTACCCTGGCGAGTTCCGTTGTCCGGTGTCGCGCTGACGCTGTCCCCGGTGACAACGGCGCCCTGCGGCACCGGCGTGGCGTTGCCCGGCTGGCCGGTCGAGCACGCCCCCAGCGCACCCACCACCGACACCGCGGCAACCGCCATCGCGCCCCGCCGGATCGGTTTCGTGCTGATGTTCATAATCAGTGCCCCCCAAATGGTGCTTGTGCATTTGTCGATGAGCTTTGGTACTTGCCCACGGAGACGGGCGGGACCGCGAAAGCGGTGCGTGGGCGTGATGCACATCACCGTCGGGCAACGCCGTGAAAAAGCGGCCGGGCTGCCGACACCGGCCGAGTGGGACACAAGCGCGTGAGCGTGGGACACAAAACGGCCGTGAGGGGGTCCCTCACGGCCGTTTCGATCAGTGGAGCGGTGTGTGGCTACGAAGTCGGCAGGAGGTGCCGGACCGAACGGATGCTGGCGAGCACGGCGGCGAGGCTGGGAAGCCAGCGCTGGTGGGTGTCCGGGGCGACGAGCCAGTGGGCCAGGTCGTCGGGGCGGCGCTCGTTGGGCAGCGGGATCGCGGTGCCCGCGGTGAGGATCTTGACCTCCGGCGGCAGGGTTTCGCCGACCGAGGCGAGCATGTCGGCCTCGGCGAGCAGGATCGCGACCATGCCCTGCTTGGTCGGCAGGCTCAGCGCGGGACCGGAGCAGCCCTGGCGTGCGAGGGCTGCCAGCACGGGCCCGGCCATCGCCTTGGGGATGGCGACCGCGGTGATGCCGGAACCGGTCACCAGGGTGAGGCCGTCGTTGTGCCAGCGCACGGGCCAGCCGAAGGTCCCTCGGTAGTCCCAACGGGGCGCCGCGGTCGCGGGCATCGGGTTCTGTTCGAGGCGCATGGCAGGTTCCTTCCGCGGCGCGGCACTTCATTGGCCGCTCGCCCTCCTACTGTAAAGGCACTGCGTGCCGTTAGCAAGAGGACCTGTTAGGGTTTTCGCATGTCCGACGAGACCCGTCGCCGTCCGGGCCGGACTGTGGCCGGCCGTCGCCGTCTCCGCCATTCCCTCACCGTGGCGGCCATCGACCTGTTCCACGAGCAGGGTTACGAGGCGACCACCGTCGACGACATCGCCTCCGCCGCCGGGGTCGGCAGGCGCACGTTCTTCCGGTACTTCCGCTCCAAGGACGACGCGATCTTCCCGGACCACGACGAGGTGCTCCGGGACATCGAAGAGGCCCTCGCCGCCGCCGACACGACACGCAACGCGATCGAGGTGACCTGTGAGGCGGTCGGCCTTGTGCTCGACTTCTACCTGGCCGACCCGGACGTCTCGCTCAAGCGGTACGCGCTGACGCGGACGGTTTCTTCGCTCCGTGACAGGGAAGTCGCCAGCGTCGACCGGTACCAGCGGGTGTTCGCGCGGTACCTGCGGGGCCGGTTCGAGGCCGACGGCGAGCCGCTGCCGGACCTGCGCGCCTCCGTGGCCGCCGCCGCGGTCGCCGCCGCGCACAACCACGTGCTGCGGAGGTGGCTGCGCAGCGGCGGCAGGCAGGACGTGCGCGCCTACGCCAAGGAGGCCTTCGACCTCGTGATCGAGGCGTTCCCGCCGGGCGGGCCGCGGCGGAGTCTCGACGGGGAGGACACCGTGGTCGCGGTGCTGCGCACCTCCGCCGCATCGTCCGAAGTGGTCCGGCAGCTCGGCGCCGCCCTGCGCGAGCTGCGTCCGTAACGGCACGGCGTGCCGTAAATTAGTGCGCTGTCGTGGTGCCCGAGCGCGCTTCCCGTGAGGGGACCCCTCACGGCCCTGTTCGGGTGCCCTCAAGGCCGCCTTCAGGGTCCGCGTCCCTCAGTCGAAGCGCGCCGATTCCCCATCGGCGACTGCCTCGCTACCACTGAGCCAAGTGTCACATTCGGCATGCTTTGTCTCTGTTTTCATAACTAATATCGCCGGGTGCCGTTACCTGCCCGTGCCGCGACCGACGTGGCAGCCGAGCCCGTCGACTTCGCCGCGGTGGCGGGGCGGCCGGGCGCGCCGCTGCCCGTGCTGGTGTGCGCGGTGGAGCGGCGGCTGGGGATCGAGTATCCGGGCCGCTGATCGCCCCTCTGCGGAATTCCTTCCGCTGCTTGACTTTTCGATCCGTGTGCTCCCTTCGTGAGCCGGATCGGCCACCCCTCATCGAGACATCACAAGGAAATACATGGGAATCACTCCTGCCGATGGACTGTCGCAGGCGCAGACCGCCGCGCCGTCCCGAAGGGGAGCCCGAGCGAACCCCTGGCTCACACTGGCTTCCGTGGCCTTCGGGCTGTTCATGATCGGCCTCGACGGCAGTGTCGTCGCCATCGCCAACCCCTATCTCAGTGCCGACCTCAACGCTTCACTGGCTCAGCTCCAGTGGGTCACCAACGCCTATCTCCTCGCCCTCGCGGCGATGCTCATCCTGGGCGGCAAGCTCGGGGACCGGTTCGGGCGGCGCACCTTCTTCCTGATCGGGATCGCGGGTTTCACCGCGGCCTCCATCGCCATCGGGCTCGCCGGTTCCATCGAAGGCGTCATCGTGTTCCGTGCGCTGCAAGGTGCCTTCGGCGCGCTCATGATGCCCAACACCCTCGGCCTGATCCGCGCGGTGTTCCCGCCGCGGAAGTTCGGGATGGCGGTGGGAATCTGGGCGACGACCTCGTCGGTGTCCACCGCACTCGGTCCGATCGTCGGGGGACTGCTGGTCGAGCACGCGAGCTGGGAATGGGTGTTCTTCGTCAACGGCCCGATCGGCCTGGCCGGACTGGTCTTCGGCGCGTGCGTGCTGCCGCGGAGCAAGGCAGGCGACGGCGCCCGGCGGTTCGACGTCCGCGGGGTGGCGCTGCTGGCGGCCGGCATGCTCGTCCTGGTGTTCGGGGTGGTCAAGGGCGAAAGCTGGGGCTGGGGTTCGGCCGCGACGCTGGGCTGCCTGCTGCTCGGCGCGCTCGTCCTGGCGGCGTTCGGCTTCTCCCAGAAGCGGCATCCCGACCCGCTCCTGCCGATGCGGCTGTTCCGCAGCCCGGTGCTGACGGTCGGCGCGACCATCGTCGCGCTGAACTTCTTCGTCCTGCTCGGCGTGATCTTCCTGCTGATGCTGTACCTGCAGAACGTCCGCGGCTACAGCGCGGTGATGGCGGGCGTCTACACCCTTCCGCTCAGCCTCGCCAACGTCGTCTCCCCGCTGATCGGCGCGCGGCTCACCGAGCGGTTCGGCCCCCGGCTGACCATGCCGCTCGGCATGGCGCTGCAGGCCGGTGCCGCCGCGGACCTGCTCTGGCTGGACACCGGTTCGTCCTTCGGGTCGATGTGGCCGGGGTTCGTCCTGCTGGGCCTCGGGGTCGGCATGGTGATGGCAGCGGCGTCGGAGGCCGTCGTCGGCAACGCACCGATCGCCGACGCCGGCGTCGCGGGCGGGCTGCAGGCCACGGCACTGCACCTGGGCGGGGCGCTGGGCACCTCGGTCCTCGCCTCCGTGCTGGCGAGCCGGGTGAGCGCCGTCCTCCCGCGCGAACTGGCCGGGGCGGAAAGCGCCGTGTCCCAAGGCTTCGCGCCGGTCACCCCCGCCATGAGCCCGGCGGTACGGGACGCCGTGATCGGCGGGAGTCACCGGGCCTTCGTCACGGGTCTGCACACCGCGATGGCCGTCACCGCCGCGGTGTGCGTGACCGGTGCCGTTCTGTCCATTGTGTACATCCGGCGAGCACCTCTGCGGGATCTCGCGGGTTGACCCGCCGAGCTTTCGGGGTCACACCTTGATCCAGGTGGCGAGGGCTTCGTGCAGGCCCTCACCGGTGGTGCCCTGCCAGGCGACGTAGCAGTCGGGGCGGAGCAGGAGGGCGGAATCCAGCCCGGCGACGGTCACGGTGTCGACGTGCGGGGCCCAGGGACCGGGGTCGAGGGTGCCGGTGGGGTCCAGCAGGAGCGGGCGCCCGGACCGGGTCAGCTCGCGCAGGCCCGGCAGGTCCGGCGCCCATCGGCCGACCAGCGCTCCGTCGGCCGCACCCATCTCGTAGACGAGGTCGGAGCCCGCGAGCAGGTTCGCGATGTGCTGCCTCGCCGGGAGCAGGGTGAGCAGTTCGCCGAACAGTTCGCGCAGTGCCGTGACGTCGCCGCCCGGGCGGATCAGCAATGACTGGGCCTGCGTGTGCATCGCGACGCGGCGCGCCACGGGGCGGCGTTCCGCCTCGTAGCTGTCCAGCAGCCCGTCCGGGGCGTGGCCGCGCAGTTCCGCGGCCAGTTTCCAGCCGAGGTTCACCGCGTCCTGCAGGCCCAGGTTGAGCCCGGGGCCGCCGATGGCGGAGTGCACGTGGGCGGCGTCCCCGAGCAGGAACACGCGTTCGTCCCGGTACTTCTCGGCGATCCGCGTGTTTCCGCCGGACAAACGTCGCATCAGGTGCGGTCCGGGACCGGAGGGCGGCCCGAGCGGTACCTCCGTGCCGAGCACGCGGGCCGCGCTGGCGCGCAGTTCCTCCAGTGAGGCCTCGCCCTCGGCGGGCCGCCCCCACTCCGTCGTGCTGAACAGGGGAGTGCGGTCCGGGAACGGTGCCCAGGCGATCATGCCGTGCTCGGTGCGCAGGTGACGGAACGGCGGCACGACACCGAATCCGGGCACGACGAGCCCGCCGTCCGCGGCCACGCTGCCGGCCGGCACGCTCACGTTCCCGGAGAGCGACACCGAATCGTCGGTGGTGACGCCGGGGAAGCCGATTCCGGCGAGCTTGCGGACCACGCTGTGGCCCCCGTCCGCGCCGACCAGGAACGCCGCCTCGACCGGCGGCCGGTCGCGCACCTCGATCGTCACCGATTTCCCGCCCTGGACCAGACCGGTGACCTCGTGGCCGCGCAGGATTTCGACGTCCAGTTCGGCTGCGCGCGCGGCGAGCATCTCTTCGATGCGGCGCTGGGGAACCGGCAGGGTGTGGAGCGGGTTGTCCGGGAGGTCGTGCAGGTCGAGCGGGAAGGCCCCGAACACGTAACCGGGCGACGGTTCGGGGGTGGTGCCGGGGCCGGCCAGCCGTTCGTACAGGCCGCGCCGGTCGAGCAGGGGCACGACCTGTCCCACCAGGCCGTTCGCCCGCAGTTCGGTCGCGGGTTCGGTGCGCCGTTCCAGTACCAGCGGGCGGATGCCGGCCAGGGCGAGCTCGCAGGCGAGCATCAGGCCGTTGGGTCCGGCGCCCGCGATGACGACGTCGATCATGGTGGTCTTCCCTTTCCGGGCAGGAGGCAGCGGCTCCGTGGCGGCGGTGGTTTCCGGGCCGTGAAAATCCTGCACGGCAACCGCCCCCGCCCGGGCTGACTGTCTGAAGTGGAGTGATCAGGGGGTGGGCAGCCCCGCCGCGATGCGGGCGATGGCTTCTTCGAGCAGGCTCGACACCTTCACCGGCGGGTCGGTGCGGAGGTGGTGTGTGATGGCGGTGTTGGTCGCCGCCATCACCGCGGCGGCGACGAGGTGCGGGTAGAGGTCGTGCTTCGGGTCGGTGCCGGTGCGCTCGGCGACGGCCGCGGTGATTTCGGCCTCGGCGCGCGCACCCGCCCGCAGCATTTCGCCCTGCAGGGCCGGTTCGGTGAGCATCGCCCGGACACCCGCGGTCCATTCGATGGGGTCGGCAACGGGATGGGCCAGGGCGGCGTCGTCCGCCCCGAACCGGGGCAGCACGGAACGCGTGATGGCTTCCCACAGGGGTTCGCCGTCCGGGCGCTCGCGCAGCGCCTCGGCGATCCCCAGACACCGGTCCAGGTGCCGGGCGACGATCGCTTCGCCCTTGCTGGAGAAGTAATTGTTGAAGGTGCGCGGCGAGACTCCCGCGGCCTCGGCGATGTCCTCGACCTTCACCTGGGCGAACCCGCGTTCCACCACCAGCCGGACCGCCGCCCAGCTCAGTGCCGTCCGCGTCTCGGCCTTCTTCCGCTCCCGCAACCCCATGCGACGAGACTAGCAGAAGTTGCGTGGCACGCAAAGATGCGTGCCACGCAACTTTCCGGCAACTGCGCCAGCACTCCGAGTCCGGGCCGCCTCGATGTCGGCCCTCAAGGCGACCTTGAGGGCGTTTATGACCCTCAAGGCGACCTTCAGGGCATCCGGCACCTGCCCAAGTGGGGAACTCAAGCGCACCAGGGTGGACCCGGAAAGATCAGGCGCCCGGCCCGCTGTAGATGTCCTTCGCGGGGGGTGCGGTGACCGCCACGGGCTGGTTCCAGCCGGTGAAGTCCAGCGTGACGTTCTTCTCGTCGGTCATGCGGAGGAGGTAGTGCGGTTCGCTCGCGGCGACATAGGCGACGCCCTCCGGGCTGCGGAAGACCAGCGCGGACGTGCCGTTGACGGTGTCGGTGCCACCGTCGGTGAAGATCGCCGAGCGCATCTGGCCGACCGTGTTGTCCACGAAACCGCCGTAGGCCAGGAAATCCTTGAAGTTGGCCGCCACGCCGTCCCCCAGCTTGGAATCCGAGGACACCCACTTGTCCTTCATGAGGCCGCCCAGCTGCGAGGTGGGCGAGACGCCGAGCTTCTGCAGCATTGAACTCGCGACCTGGACGTAGACGACCTGGCCGACGCGGACCACCGGGACCAGGGTGCCGTCCGTTTCCACCGTGCCGCCGGCGCTGTCCTGGTTCAGCTGGAGATCGATCTTGACCGTGCTTCCCTGGTCGGTCATGGCGCCCTTGACGTGCACCGCCGACGCCTGCTTGTACGCGCTGACCACCGTCGAGCCGACCTGGTCGCCGGTGAGCGCGGCCTTGACAGCGGCCGCCGACATCGCCGCCGGGGACGACGGGGCGGAGGCCGGCGGCGTCGCCGTGGTGGCGGAGCAGGAGGCCGCGGTGGCCGCGGTGGCCGCGGCGGCCACGAAGGCGAGCGCGCGCAGGTGTCGACGAATCATGAAAGTGTCCGTTTCGTGAGAAAAGCCGGGTCCATTGTGGACCCCGAGGGGTATCCCCCGGGCGCGTGGTCCCGTTACCGCTTCCAGATCACGATTCGGAAGGCCGCGGCGAGACGGAAACCGCTTCCGTGCCCTGTTCCACCGGGGCCCGCCGGGTTGGTATCGTTCGCGCGCTGGTCCGGCTCGAAGTGGGGGAGAAACGTGGGACTGTTCGACAAGGTCCGCGGCGAGTTCATCGACATCATCGAATGGCTCGACGACAGCCGGGACACCATCGTCTGGCGGTTCCCGCGTTACGAGAACGAGATCAAGATGGGCGCCAAGCTCACCGTGCGGGAGTCGCAGGCGGCCGTGTTCGTCAACGAGGGCCACGTCGTCGACGTGTTCACCCCCGGCATGTACACGCTGCAGACGCAGAACATGCCGATCCTGTCCACCCTCAAGGGCTGGAAGTACGGTTTCAACTCGCCGTTCAAGGCCGAGGTGTACTTCGTCAACACCCGCCAGTTCACCGATCTCAAGTGGGGCACGCAGAACCCGGTCATCATGCGGGACCCGGAGTTCGGCATGGTCCGGCTCCGCGCCTTCGGCGGCTTCGCGGTGCGGGTGACCGACCCGGCCGCCCTGATCCGCGAACTGGCGGGCACCGACCCGCAGTTCCGCACCGAAGAGGTGTCCGAGTATCTGCGGCAGATCATCGTCAGCAGGCTCGGCACCGCGCTGGCCACCGCGGGCGTTCCGATGCTCGACCTGGCCACCCAGCAGGGCCTGATCGGCGACAAACTGGCCGTGGCGCTGTCCCAGGAACTGGCGCCGGTCGGTATCCAGATCGCGAAGTTCGCGATCGAGAACATCTCGCTGCCGCCCGAAGTCGAAGAGGCGCTGGACAAGCGCACGCAGATGGGCATCGTCGGCAACCTGGACCAGTTCGCCAAGTTCCAGGCCGCGACCGCGATCGAGGACGCGGCCAACAACCCGGGCGGCGCGGGCGAAGGGCTGGGTGTCGGGCTGGGCATGGCGCTCGGCCAGCAGATGGCCGCCGGTTTCCAGCAACCCGGCTACCAGCAGCCCGGCTATCAGCAGCCCGCCCCCGGCTACGCTCCGGCCCCGGGTTACCCGCAGGCCGCCGCGCCCCAGGCCCCTCCGCCCCAGGCGCCGCCGCCGATGCCCGTCCAGGAGCAGTGGTACCTCGGTGTCGGCGGGCAGCAGCTGGGCCCGTTCGACCGCGGCGCGCTCGGCGCGCAGGTGACCGCGGGCACGCTGAACGCGGGCACCCTGGTGTGGCATGCGGGGATGCCGCAATGGCTTCCCGCCGGCCAGGTGCCGGAACTGGCCCCGCTACTGGCGGGCAGCCCGCCGCCGCTGCCCCCGCAGGCCTGAGCGGGGGAGAGAAGCCGCCATGACCGATTCGTTCACGCAAGGCGGAACGACCTCGCCGAGTGCCTTCCCGTGCGGCGGCTGCGGCGCCCGGGTCGAGTTCGCGCCGGGTACCACCGTGCTGCGCTGCCCGTACTGCGGCCACCAGCAGGAGATCACCGCCGGGGACCGCCAGATCACCGAGCACGCGATCGAAGAACTGGCCGTGCTGCCGCGCAAACCCGTCGGCAGCATCGGCAACTACGTGTACGCCTGCCAGCGTTGCGGTGCGCGCACCGAATCCAGCGAATCGGCCACCCTGTGCCAGTTCTGCCGGTCGCCGCTGGTGATGGATCCGAACTCGACCGGTCAGATCGTGCCCGAGGGCGTCCTGCCGTTCCTGCTCGACCAGCGCGGGGTGCACGAGGCGCTGCGCAAGTGGATCTCGTCGCGGTGGTTCGCCCCGAACGCGCTGAAGAAGGTTTCCTCGGCCGAGTCCACCAGGGGCACCTACCTTCCCCATTGGACCTACGACTCGCAGACCTATTCCGCCTATGTCGGGGCGCGCGGCGAGTACTACTACGTCACCGAGACCTACACCGACAGCGACGGGCGGCAGCAGACCCGGCAGGTCCGGCACACCCGCTGGTACCCGGCCAGCGGTCAGGTCAGCCGCTTCTTCGACGACGTGCTCGTCCCGGCGAGCCTGATCGTGCCGCCGGACAAACTCGACAAGCTCGCGCCCTGGCCGCTGGACCGAGCGGTACCGTTCCAGCCGCAGTACATGGCGGGTTTCCACGCACTGCGCTACGACGTGGAACCCGAGCCCGCGCTCGACGAGGCCAAGGTGCGGATGTCCCGGGTCATCCACGAGGACTGCCGCCGCGACATCGGGGGCGACGAGCAGCGCGTCGAGGCGGTCAACACCAACTACGCGAACCTGATGTTCAAGCTGATGCTGTTGCCGGTGTGGATCGCCACCTACGTCTACGCGGGCAAGAACTGGCAGGTGCTGGTCAACGGCAGCACCGGCGAGGTGCTGGGCGACCGGCCCTACAGCAAGGCGAAGATCGCCGTGGCCGTGCTCGTCGCGCTGCTGGTGGTCGGGGTGATCCTGTACTTCGTCGTCACCGGGCAGCACCACCACACCCGGACACGCTGAAAACAGGTTGCCCGGGCTTGGCCGACGGCGCTAGGCTCGCCGCACTTCAAGATCACGCTCTCTGGAAACACAGCCGCAGAACGGGAGCGAGCCCGCGCACGGCAGCGCGGTGCCACGAAGGGGCGGCACCTGATTCGCCTTACCCTTCGGAGGTACCCCTGTGAAGATCGGTCTCGGTCTCCCCATCGATGATCCCGCCCTGCTGCTGACTTGGGCCCAGCGCGCCGACGCCGGCCCGTTCAGCACGCTCGGCCTGCTCGACCGGCTCGTCTTCGACAATCCTGAGCCCCTCGTCACCCTTGCGGCGCTCGCCGGTGCCACCTCGCGCATCCGCCTGCAAACCGAGGTTCTGCTCGCGCCCGTCCACAACACGGCGATGCTCGCCAAGCAGACCGCGACCCTCGACCGCCTGTCCGGCGGCCGGTTCACGCTCGGCATCGGCGTCGGCGGTCGTGAAGACGACTGCCTGGCCGCGGGCATCGACATCCGGCACCGGGGGCGCCGCCTCGACGAGCAGATGCCCCTGCTGCGCCGGATCTGGCGCGGTGAGCCGTACGGCGAAGGCGTCGGACCCATCGGTCCCGCGCCCACGACGCCCGGCGGTCCGGAAGTGCTGTTCGGCGGCTTCGCCCCAGCAGCGATCGAGCGAGTCGGCCGGTTCGGCGACGGCTTCCTCGGCGCGGGGCTGCCGCCGCAGGCGATGGCCGGCCTGTTCCGCGACGTGGAGGCGGCCTGGGAGAAGCACGACCGCTCTGGCAGGCCCCGCCTGGTCGCTCAGGTCAACGTCGCCCTCGGCCCGGTGAGCACCGTCGAGCAGGCCGGACGCAATATCCGTGACTACTACGCATTCACCGGCCGCGCCGACTACATGGCCGACGGTCTGCTCACCACGCCGGAGACGATCCGTCAGGCGGTCGACGACCACGTCCGCATCGGCGCCGACGAAGTCATGCTCTACTGCTGGTCCCCGGACATCGACCAGATCGACCGCCTTGCCGATGCCCTGTTCTAGGGACTGCGGCAGCCTCGACCGGGATGACGCCGGGAGCCTGCGGGGCGGAGGGGGTGCCGGGTTCAGCCCATGGTTTTCGCGCCGTCCAGGGATTCGCGGATGATGTCGGCGTGGCCCGCGTGCTGGCTGGTCTCCGCCAGGATGTGCAGCAGGGTGCGGCGAGCCGACCAGCGCGCGCCCGGTTCGAACCACGGTGCCTCCGGCAGGGGATGGGTGACGTCGAGATCGGGCAGCGCGGCCACGATCTCTTCCGTGCGGCGTGCGACCGCGTCGTACTCCGCCAGCACGCCGTCCAGCGTCTCGCCCTCCAGCAAGCGGAACTCGTCGGCCCAGCGTGCCCGCTCCGCCTCGGTCAGCTCGCTGAAGTTCCCGATCGCCGATGGGCCCTCCACCAGGAAGTTCGCCCAGTTCCGTTCGACGGCGGTGACGTGCTTGATCAGGCCGCCGAGGCACAGTTCGCTGGCCGTGGTGCGCTGCCGGGCCTGCTCGTCGCTGAGGTTGCGCACCGTGAAGCGCAGGAAACGGCGATGCTGGGCCAGTGTCGCGAGCAGGTCGGCCCGCTCGGTGGACAGGGTGCTGGTGAGGTCGCCGGTCATGTCTTGATCCCTTCGTGTCGGTTCCCACCCCACGTTATGTGGCATAGCGGTCACTTTCCGGCCTCAATGGGAGGAAAGTGGAAGCCATGGCGAACACGAGTTCCCGCACCCTGCGGCTGCTGTCGTTGTTGCAGACCCACCGGTTCTGGCGAGGCGCCGAACTGGCCGAGCGGCTGGAGGTTTCGGCCCGCACACTGCGCCGTGACGTCGACCGGCTGCGCGAACTGGGCTATCCCGTCGAGGCGAGTCGCGGGGTCGACGGCGGGTACCGCTTGGCGGCGGGGGCGGCGCTGCCCCCGCTCGTGGTGGACGACGAGGAGGCGGTCGCGCTGGCGGTGGGCCTGCAGTCCGCCGCACAGGGCGCGGTCGCCGGTATCGAGGAGTCCTCGCTCCGGATCCTGGCGAAGGTGATCCAGGTGATGCCCGCCCGGCTGCGCCGGCGGGTGGAGGCACTGCGGGCGATGACGGTTCCCGCGACCTGGCAGCCTGCCGGGGGAGCCGGGGTCGATCCTGCCGCCCTGACCACGGTGGCGCTGGCCTGCCGGGACAGTGAACGGCTCACGTTCGGCTACACCACCGCCGACGGACGGCGCGGTGACCGGCAGGTGGAACCGCACCGGCTGGTCTCGCTCGGGCAGCGGTGGTACCTGGTCGCCTACGACCTCACCCGGCACGACTGGCGCAGCTTCCGCGTCGATCGGCTGAGCGCTCCGGCGGCAACGGGCGAGCGCTTCCGCCCGCGGGAACTGCCCGCCGAGGACGCGGCGGATTTCGTCCGCGCGGGAATCGGGAACATGCCCCCCGCCTACGAGGTGGAGGTGCTCGTCCACGCCCCCGGCGAACCGGTGCGGGCCCGGGTGGGGCGGTGGTGCACGATCGAGGACCTCGGTCCGGACCGGTGCCTGCTGCGGATGACCACCGAATCGCTGGACTGGGCGGCGTTCGCGGTGGGACTGACGGGCGCGGAGGCCGAGGTGCGGGCCCCGCGGGTGCTGGCCGACCAGTTGCGGGAATGGGGACGGCGGTTCATCGCCGCCGCCGACGGCGCCGTCCACTGAGGACGGTCTCAGCCCTGGGCGGTCGGCCGGACCACGATCTCGTTCACGTCGACCTCGGCCGGTTGCTCGATGGCGAACGCGATGGCACTGGCGATCGCGTCCGGCGGGATCGCGATCCGGTCCCGGGTGTGCAGGAGTTGTTCCCGCACCTGCGTGTTCGTCGTCGTCTCGGCGAAGGCGGTCTCGACGAAACCGGGGGAGACGGTGGTCACCCGCAGCGTTTCGCCCGCCTCCTGGCGCAGACCTTCGCAGATCGCCCGCACGGCGTGTTTCGTCCCGGCGTAGACCGCCATGCCCGGCACGATGCGGAACGCGGCGGTGGACGCCGTGGTGACGAAGTGGCCGCCGCCCCGCGCCCGGAAGACCGGCAGGGCGGCGGCGATGCCGTACAGCAGTCCCTTGATGTTGACGTCCACCATCCGGTCCCATTCGTCCACGCGGAGGTCGTCCAGAGGGGAAACCGGGCCGATGCCCGCGTTGCCGACGAGAACGTCGAGCCCACCGAACCTCCCGCACGCTTCGTTGACCAAAGTGGACAGATCTTCCCGCCGGGTTACATCCGTACGAACGGCCACCGCCGTGCCGCCCGACCGCGTGATCCTCTCCGCGAGTGCCGTCAGGCGATCCGAGCGGCGTGCGCCCAGGACGAGCCGTGCACCGCGTTCGGCGAGCAGTGTCGCGGTCGCCTCGCCGATTCCGCTGCTGGCACCCGTGATCGCCACGACCTTGCCTTCGATTCCGGACATGCCGCCCCTTTCGGTTCCGGAGCCAGGACAGGCTCCTTTCACCGCCCAGTTTCGGGCCGGTTCAGCCTGGTATCCAGAATCAACTCATGCTGGAACCAGGAGTGCCACGGTCGATGCCGGACCCGGTCGAAAGGCGGCGCGAGCTCGGCGTTTTCCTGCGCAGCCGCCGTGAGCGGGTCGCCCCCGCCGAGGCCGGCCTGCCGCCGACCGGGCGCCGCCGGACGCCGGGCCTGCGCCGGGAGGAACTGGCGCTGCTCGCGGGGATCAGCGCCACCTGGTACACCTACCTGGAGCAGGGCCGGGACGTGCGCGCCTCCGACCAGGTGCTGGGGTCGCTCGCTTCGGCGCTGCGGCTCGACACCGCCGAACGCGATCACCTGTTCCGGCTCGCGGGAAGCGAACGGACGCCCGGTTCTCCCGGCCCCGAACAGGTCACCGCCGAGGCGGCCGCCGTGCCGTTCCTGCTCCAGCCCGCCCCCGCCTATCTCATCGATGCCACCTACGAGGTGCTGAGCCACAACGACGCGGCCGTGACGCTGTTCCCGTTCCTCGACGGGCCCGGGCAGCCGCCGAACTTCGCCCGATGGGTCTTCCTCGACCCGGCGGCCCGCGACGCCGTGGTCGACTGGGAGTCCGAGGCGCGCGGTCTCCTCGCCCGGCTGCGCACCCTGGCCGCACGCCGTCCCGGTGACCCCCGGTTCGCGCGGCTCGTGGAGGAACTGCACGCCGGCAGTGCCCAGGTGCGCCGGTGGTGGCCGCGCTACGACGTGCAGGAACGGCACGGCGGCCGGAAGCGGCTCCGCCTGGCGGACGGGCGGACGAGGGAGTTCGCCTACACTGCGTTCCACCTCGCTGGGCGGCCGGACCACACCCTGGTGGTCTATGCCGGACGGCCAGGGCCTCCGGCAAAGTCGTGTCGCTCGGCCGCGCGAGTCCCACCCTCCTGTGCTTGTGTCCCACCTTCGTGCGCTTGTGTCCCACCTTCGCCGGCCTGAGTTCCACGTTCGGTCCGGATGAGCAGGACACCGGGCTGGCGCCGGGATCTTGGCGTTCTTCCCGCCCCGGTCAGGGGGACGGGCAGGCGGCGGTCGAGCCGCGCACGATGAGTTCGGGCTGGAAGAGGTATTCGGTGCTGGGCACCGGCAACCCGGCGATCTCGTCCAGCAGCGCCCGCACCGCGGCCGCCGCGATGGAGGAGACCTGCTGCTGGATCGTGGTCAGCGGCGGATCGGTGAACGCGATCAGCGGGGAATCGTCGTAGCCGATGACCGAGAAGTCCCGGGGCACCGACAGGCCGCGCTTGCGCGCCCCCCGGATCGCGCCGAGTGCCATCAGATCGCTCCCGCACACCATCGCCGTGCAGCCCTCGTCCAGCAGGAACGACGCCGCGGAATGCCCGCCCTCCACCGAGTACAGCGAGTTCACGATCAGCCGTTCCACCTCGTCGTCGCCGGCCACAGGGGCCATGAGCCTGCGGAACTCCTCCGCCTTGCGGCGGGACGGGACGAACCGGCTCGGGCCGACCGCGAGGCCGATCCGCTCGTGCCCCAGTTCCCGCAGGTGGGCGATCGCGAGCTGCACGGCCGCCGCGTCGTCGTCGGAGAAGAACGGCGCCTTCACGTCCGGGGCGTAGCCGTTGACGAAGACCACCGGCAGGCCGCGTGTGATCAGCCGCGTGTAACGGTCGCGGGAAGCGGTCTGATCCGCGTGCAGGCCGGAGACGAACACGATGCCGTCCACACCACGCTCGGTCAGCGCCTCGATCAGCTCGTCCTCCGTGGCCGCTCCCGGCGACTGCGTGCACAGCACGGAGGTGAACCCGCGCATGGTCAGCGTCCGGTCGATGACCTGCGCGAAGGCGGGGAAGATCGGGTTGTTCAGCTCGGGGATGATCAACCCGATCAGTCCGGCGTTGCGCTGCCGGGAGCGGACGGGGCGGTCGTAGCCGAGCTGGTCCATCGCGGCCAGCACGGCCTGCCGCGTGGCCGCCGCGACTCCCGCCTTCCCGTTGACGACCCGGCTGACGGTCGCCTCGCTCACCTTGGCGAGCTCGGCGATGTCGGTGAGGCGGACGGGCTCGGTCATCGATGTTTCGCTATCTCTTCGGTGGGTTCGCGCGGAAAGGGCGCGGATGGCTGCTCGGTCGCCGCGGGCGCCTACGGCATTGTATCTTCCCCCTCCGCCCTCCGCTGTTCCCTCGCCTGCCACCAGACCGCCGAATGCGGCGGCAGGAGGCCGCCGTCGAGGGGGACACTGCTGAGCACGGGCCGGTGCGGCAGCCCGAGGTCCACGGCTTCGCCGGTGAAGTTCACCGTGCAGACGAAGTCCCGGCCACGGCGGAAGCCCAGTACCCCCTCGGGTGCCTCCAGCCACGCGAATTCGCCGGTCACGCTACGGCGCAGCCGCAAAGCCTTGCGGTACAGGGAAAGCGTCGAGTCCTCTTCGGATTCCTGCGCTTCCACGGTCAGCTCGGACCACGACTCCGGCTGCGGGAGCCACGGGGCCGAAGTGGAGAAGCCGAACGGGGAAGCCTTGCCCGACCAGGGAATCGGCACGCGGCAGCCGTCCCGGCCTCGCTCGGTGTGGCCGGAGCGTTCCCACATCGGATCCGCCAGTACCTCCTCGGGAAGGTCGGTGACCTCCGGCAGGCTCAGCTCCTCGCCCTGGTAGAGGTACGCGGAACCGGGGAGCGCGAGGGTGAGCAGTGCGGCCGCCCGCGCCCGCCGCACACCGCCGAGCCGGGTCACGTGCCGGACGATGTCGTGATTGGACAGTACCCAGGTGGCGGGCGCGTCCACCTCGGCGACGGCGGCCAGCGACTCGTCGATCACCTGCCGGAACTGCCCGGCGTCCCAGCCCGCCTTCACGTAGTGGAAGTTGAATGCCTGGTGCAACTCGTCGGGGCGGAGATAGTGCGCGAGCCGCTCGGCGTTCGGTGCCCAGGCCTCCGCCACGGCCATGCGTTCGCCGGGATAGGAATCGAGGATCTTGCGCCAGGCGCGGTAGATCTCGTGCACCCCGTCCTGGTCGAAGTAGGGGAGCTCGGCCTGGCCCAGCAGTTCGATCTGCCGGGTGCGGCCGGTGTCGGGCAGGCCGTGGGCCTTGACCATCCCGTGCGCCACGTCGATGCGGATCCCGTCCACGCCGAGATCGAGCCAGAACCGCAGGATCTCTTCGAACTCCGCGCGGACCTCGACGTTGTCCCAGTTGAGGTCGGGCTGCGCCGGGTCGAACAGGTGGAGGTACCACTGGCCGTCGGCGACCCGCGTCCACGCGGGCCCGCCGAACACCGATTCCCAGTCGTTGGGCGGCTGATCCCCGTTCCCGTCCCGGAAAAGGTAGCGCTCGCGCGCCCCTGGTTCACCGGCGAGTGCTTCCTGGAACCACTGGTGCCGCGAGGAGGTGTGGTTGGGCACGAGATCGATGATCACGCGCAGCCCCCGCGCGTGCGCCTCGCCCAGCAGCGCCTTGAACTCCCCGATATCACCGAACATCGGGTCCACGTCCCGGTAGTCGGCCACGTCGTAACCGCCGTCGGCGAGGGGAGACGGGTAGAAGGGGGTGATCCACACGGCGTCCACGCCGAGCCCGGCGAGATAGCCGAGCCTGCTGCGGATGCCCGCGAGATCCCCGTTCCCGTCGCCGTTGCCGTCGGCGAAGCTGCGGATGTAGATCTGGTAGATGGCCGCCGTCCGCCACCATTCGCCGCGGCCGGGCTGGTGCCCGGATCGTGTCGTTGTCATCAACTTCCCTTCACACCGCCGGAGGTCAGTCCGGCCACGAGATGACGCTGGACGAGGAAGAACACCACCGCGGTGGGGACCATCACCAGTACCGAGCTCGCGGTGAGCAGTCCCCATTCCGCCCTGAAATCACTGACGAACGTGCTCATGCCCACCGGGAGGGTGAACTTGTCCTCGCCCTGCATGAGGATGCTCGCGAACGCGAACTCGCCCCAGGCGGTGACGAACGCGTAGAACACCGTCGCCGCGATGCCCGGTTTGGCCAGTGGCACGATCAACCGCCAGAACGTGCCGAACGGTGTCAGGCCGTCGATGCGGCCGGCTT
This sequence comes from Amycolatopsis cynarae, assembly GCF_026802195.1. Taxonomy (NCBI): domain Bacteria; kingdom Bacillati; phylum Actinomycetota; class Actinomycetes; order Pseudonocardiales; family Pseudonocardiaceae; genus Amycolatopsis; species Amycolatopsis cynarae. Next base: position 2,236,004 of record NZ_CP113836.1, read on the forward strand.
CGTCGATGTCGGTGGGGATGCTGTCGAAGTACCCCTTGAGCATCCAGGCGCAGTAGGACACCGCCACCGTGCACTGGGCGAGGATGAGGCCGCCGTAGGTGTTGAGCAGGCCCAGCCCGGACATCACGTTGTACAGCGGCACGATCAGTACCGCCGCCGGAAACATCTGGACGATCAGGAACAGCCACATCAGCGGCCGCTGCCCGGGAAACCGCATCCGGGAGGCGGCATACCCGGCGGTGGCCGCGATGAACACGGAAAAGGCGGTGGTCCCGGCGGCCACGATCAGCGAGTTGGCGAACCAGGTGCCGAACTGGGTGTCGCCGAGGACCTGGCGGTAGTTCCCGAAGCCCAGCTGCCCCAGGGTCTGCGGGCGGGCCCAGGTGTCCCGGTCGGTCTTGAACGAGGTGAGCGCCACCCACGCGACCGGGAACACCGCGATCGCGCTGGCGAACACCAGTGTCGTGTGCAGGCCCGCCGAGGCGAGGCGGCTTCGGGCGTTCCGGCGCGCCCGGGGGGAGGAGGTGCGGATGCGGGCGTTCATCGGGTGGCCTCCTGTGCCCTGGCCAGCCAGCGTTTGTAGAACGAGGCGAACACGACCAGCATCGAGGCGATGATCATCCCGTAGGTCGCCGCCCCGGAGTAGTTGCGGATACCGCGGAACGCCTCGTAGTACGACTCGGTGACCAGGATGCTCGTGGAGTCGCCGGGACCGCCGCCGGTGAGCAGCGCGATGACCGGGAACTGGTTGAACGTCCAGATGACGCCGAGCAGGATCACCGTTCCGGTCACCGGGCGCAGCCCGGGCAGGGTGATCACGCGGAACCGCTGCCACGGGGTGGCACCGTCCACTTCGGCCGCTTCGTAGAGCTCCTTCGGAATGGTCTGCAGGCCCCCGAGGAGGGCGACCATCATGAACGGGACCCCCATCCAGACGTTCACCATGATCACCGAGAGCTTGGCGGGCAGCGGCTGCCCGAGCCAGTCGACACCGGGAAGGCCCACCCGCTGCAGCACCGCGTCGAGCAGCCCGCCCTGGTTGTTGAGGATGAGCCGCCAGGCGAAGGCCGCGACGAACGGCGGCACGGCCCACGGCAGGATCAGCAGCATCCGGTAGAGGGTGCGCAGCCGCATCGCGCGGTTGAGCAGCATGGCCAGGCCCAGCCCGATGCCGTAGTGCAGGACCACGCACGCGACGGTCCATTCGATCGTCCACAGCAGACGCGGGTAGAACGTGCCTTCCGTTCCGCTCAGCACGTCGAGGTAGTTGCGCAGTCCGACGAAGTCGTAGGTCGCGGGAATCGTGTTGACCCCGATCCTGCGCCCGCTGTTCAGCTCCGTGGCGTCGGTGAGCGACAGCACGATCCCGCGGGCCAGCGGGTAGAGCACCAGCACCCCGAGCACGATCACCACGGGCACCACCATCGCCCAGGCGTAACCGTACTTCCCGAACCAGCCCCAGTCCCGCCGCGCCTTCGGGGCGGGACCGGGGAGGGCCGCCCCGGGGGCCTCGGAGACCCCCGGGGCGGACTCGGCCGTCTTCTGACTCATGACTGGAATCCGGGAACCGCGCCCTTGGCCTTCTGCTGAGCCTGGGCGAGCGCGTCCTGAAGGGATGCCTGGTTGCCGAGGATCTTCTGGTAGTACGGGGTGAACATGTCGTAGAGGTCGCCGGCGCCGGGTGCGGCCGGACGCGGCTTCGAGCCGTCCAACGGCGCCTGGAACGCGGCGATCTGCTTGTTCCCCGCGACCTCGGGCATGGCGTACACCGACTTGCGGGTGGGCATCGTGTTGTTCTTCGAGGCGATGTAGGCCTGGCTCTCCGCGGAGGTCATGAACTGCACGAACAACTCCGAAGCGGCGATGTTCGGCGACCCGGCGTAGACCACGAGGTTGTGCCCCCCGACCGGGCCGCCCTGGCCCGCGGGCCCGGCGGGCACCGGCGCCACGCCGAGGTTGTCCGGGTTGGCGAAAGCGCTACCGGAAAGGTATTCCTTCACCGCCCACGGCCCGTTGAGCACCATGCCGATAGTGCCGCTCTTGAAGCCGTTGTTCATGTTGGTGTACTTGTTCGAGCTCGTGTCGGTCGCGCCGATCCCGGGCTGGGCAAGGGATTTGGCCGTGGTGATGGCGGCCGCCATCTTGTCGCTGTCCAGCGTGATCTTCTTCGCCTGCGTGTCCACCACGTCCCCGCCCTCGCCGTAAAGGAACGGGAGCAGGAAGTAGGAATCGGCGTTGACGAACACGCCGGTGGTCCCCGGCACCTTCTGTTCCAGTTGCTGGGCGGCGGTTTTCACCTCGTCCCAGGTCCTGGGCACGCTGGTGATCCCGGCCTTGGCGAAGAGGTCCTTGTTGTAGAGCAGCGCGAGCGTGTCGGTGACCTCGGGGACGCCGTAGGTCTTGCCCTGGTACTTCGCACTGGCATAGGGCACCGGCAGGAAGTCGCCGTCGTCGGCGAGCGCGGGGGTGCCGTCCAGGGGCTGCAGGTAGCCGAGGGCGGCGAAGGTCGGGGTCCAGCCGACATCCGCCCGCATCACGTCGGGGGCGCCGTTGCCCGCCTGCGCGGCGGTCTTGAACTTGTCGTCCGAGCCATCGAACGGGACGTTGACGTAGTTCACGTGGATCTTCGGGTACTTCTGCTCGAACTTCGCCACGAGATCCTTGAACGCGGGCGATTCGGTGGAGGCCGCCGAGGTGTCCCACCAGGTGATGGTGCCGGAGACCGAGTTCGGGTCGGTACCGGCGGAGTTCTGCGTGCCGCCGCCGCAGGCCGTGGCGGCCAGGGCGACGGAGGCCACCAGGGCACCGAGGGCACTTCGTCTGCTGATCATCGTGCTGCTCTCCTCGTCGAGAGGGGGATGACGCCGGTTCGGGTGATCAAGACCATAACGACGCCGCCCCGCCGTTGCAAGAACTTTCTGCAACTTTCAGGAGACTCTTGCAAGAGTTGGTACGGACCTCACCGGCCTCGAGCGCGGCCCGACAAGTGTCCACTGTGGAGAGCCCGCCGCCTCCGCGGAGGCGGCGGGCGCCGGCTCACGCCTTGCGGGCCGCTTCGAACGGCACCCGGTCGAACACGAACCGGCTTCGGACGATCTTGCCGTTGACGACGGTCAGGCATTCGGCGGCGGGCGCGCTCTTCACCGGTACCGTCTCCGTGTCGTACATGATCACGGCGGTGTCCTCGTCGCCGAACGCCGCGATCAGGCGGGAGCCGGTCAGGATCCGCACGAACGGCGCCATGAAGGCCCGGTACGCCTCGGCGCCTTCCAGCCGGCCCGCGGGCGCGTCGCAGACGATGCCCTCCGCGACGTAGGTCATCGCGCTGTCCAGGTCGTGTCCGGTCCACGCCTCGAAGTAGGCGAGGGCCGTCCGCAGTGCGGGTGTGTCGGTCATGGTCGTTTCCCTTCGCGAGTGCTTGCGCTACCTGTACGGACACCGTGGGCGTGGCGAACGGAACGGTGGCACCATGCGAAAGGTGGATCACCGCACACTGGGGCTGGCGCGAGCGGGCGACGAAGAGGCGTTTCGCGAGCTGATCGAGCCGTACCGGCATGAGCTGCAGGTGCACTGCTACCGGATGCTGGGCTCGTTGACCGACGCCGAAGACATGCTGCAGGAGACCCTGCTCGCCGCCTGGCGCGGGCTGAGCGGGTTCCAGGAGCGAGCTTCGCTGCGCACCTGGCTGTACCGCATCGCGACCAACCGCTGCCTCAACGCGCTGAGGGCGGCGGGCAGGCGCGCCGTCACCGAGCAGTCACCGCCGTTCGAACCGCCGGAACCGACCGGCCGAGACGAGATCACCTGGTTGCAGCCCTGTCCGGACACTCTGTTGGAAGCACTCCCCGACACCGCGCCAGGGCCCGAAGCCCGTTACCAGACCGTCGAGGCGATCGAACTGGCCTTCGTCGCCGGCTTGCAGCGCATGCCACCCCGCCAGGCCGCCACCCTCCTGCTCCGTGACGTACTGGGCTTCGGCACCGACGAAGTGGCAGGGATGCTCGGCACCAGTCCGACCGCGGTCAAGGGTGCGTTGCAGCGGGCCCGAGCCGCGCTCGGGCAGGAGCCGGGCAGGGCGCGGCCGGACGCCGCGCTGGAAAGGGAACTGGTCCGCCGCTTCGCCGAGGCCTTCGCCGCCGCCGACGTCGACCGGGTGGTCGAACTGCTCACCGACGACGCGTGGTTGTCCATGCCACCGGCACCGCACCATTACCAGGGGCCGGTCGCGATCGCGTCGTTCCTTCGCGCGGCCTTCGGCTTCCGCGGCGAGCGCCGCATGCACTTGCTGCCCACCCGCGCCAACACCCAGCCCGCCCTGGCCACCTATCTCGCCGAGCGCGGTGCGCGAGTGGCCACCCCGGCGGGGATCATCGTGCTGGCGGCCCGGACTGATCGGATCAAGGCGGTCGTTCGGTTCCACGCCGAGGGCCTCTACCGGAGGTTCGAGCTTCCGGAGGCGCTGGCGGAGCCGGGCTGAGGCGGCGGTGGTGGGGAACTCCGTTCACGCGGTGCCGGTGCGGGCGGCAGTGAGGACCACGGTGGCGTAGGGCATCGTGAAGCGGCCTCCCAGCTTGTCGATCGCGGCGCCGACGCCCTCCAGGACCGCTGCCTGCTTTTCCGCCGGGAGATGGGTGAGCAGGCCCTGGGTGGGCATCTGGTCCAGCCATTCGTCCCGCGTGTACGAGCGTTCCCAGTCGAATCGCCACTGCTCCGGATCGCCGAACCCGCCCGCCTGCCGGATCCCGTCCGCGGGCTTGGTGAGCATCCGCTGGTAGACGTCCATCCCTTGGCGGTCGCCTCGGAGGTCGAACGGCGCGTCGGGTACCAGTCGCCGGTACACCGCGGCGAGGGCTTCCGCCACTTCGGGCGGAAGCTGGAACACGTGCCAGAACAGCGTCAGCCGTCCGCCGGGGCGCAGCACCTGCGCCGCCTTCGCCGCCCCCGCGAACGGGTCCACCCAGTGCCAGGCCGTCCCGGCGACGACGCCGTCGAACAGCCTGCCTGCCGGGTCCCAGGCCTCGAAGGTGGCCACCTCGACCGCGATCCCGCTCCGCCGCGCGAAGCCGGCCATGCGCTCGTCGGGTTCGACACCCAGCACGCGGCAGCCTGCCGCGCGGAACTGGCGGGCTTCGATGCCGGTGCCGCACCCCACGTCGAGGAGGTCGGGGCCCGGAGTGGCGGCGATGACGGCCTCCACCATGGCATCGGGATAGGGGGGCCTCGTGCGGTCGTAGCGCTCGGGGTCCACGCCGAACGATTCCGCCATCCGCCGGTGCCGATGCGGCTCGGAGTCGGTCGGGTGCGGTGGTTCATCCGGTAAAGTGGGCATGTGCCCACATTAGTGGGCACATGCCCACTATGGCAATCCGGGCCCTGCCCGGTGTGCGAGGGAGGACCACAGGTGCCGACTGGTGTCCACATCCGGGATGTGCGCGAGCAGCTGTTCGCCGCCGCCGAGCGTGTCCTGCTCCGGCAGGGACCGAACGCACTGACCAGCCGGGCGGTCACCACCGAGGCGGGTTGCGCCAAGGGGGTCCTGCATCGGCACTTTCCCGATTTCGACGCGTTTCTCGCCGAACTCGTGCTCGACCGCATCCGCCGCATCGACGAGCAGGCCGCCACCCTGCGCGCCTCCGCCGGAACCGGCACCGTCGCGGGCAATCTCACCGAGGCGCTGGCCGCGGTGTTCGACTCGGTCGCCGTGTCGATCGTCCCCCTGGTGACCTTCCGGGACGAACTGCGCGCCCGGATCCGCGAAGCCAGGCCCGGCGGCGGTGTTCCGGTCCTGGGGGACGCCGCGGCCATGGTCGCCGGCTACCTCGCCGCCGAACGGGACCTCGGCCGCATCGCGGCGACGACGGACATCGGCACCCTCGCGCCCACCCTGATCGGGGCCGGACACCTGCTGTTCGCCGATCGCGACACCCCGCCCCCGGACATCGACGCCGTGCGGAAGGTCGTGACCACCGTGATCGCCGACGCCTGATTGCGGTAGGCGCCGGCCGGGTCCGCCGAAGACCCGGCCGGCGACCAGCACGCTAAGACCACGAATCGAGAAGCTCCCGCAGCCCTTTCTTCGTGCCCGGGTCCGGTTCCCGGTGGTGTGCTTCACGAACGCGCGCCCGCATTGCCGGGGGGACGCTTTCCGGAGGCCAGGCCGCCAGGGTTCGCGCGGCCGTGTTCCGGTTGCGGGTCAAGCGGTTCGCCAGCGCCACCCCGAGCAGCGGCCCGCCGTGCCCCGGATGCTCGGCCAGGTGGTTCACCAGGAGGCCGAGCACCCGGTCGAAGGCGCGGTCGCGGCCGAAGCCCGGGTCCGTCGCCGGTCCGGTGACCAGCTCGGGCAGCGGTAACAGTTCCTGGGCGAACGCCACGACCTCGGCGATCTCAGGGGCCGGGTGCTCGTCGAGCAGGCACTGCCACAGGTAGCCGTCGTCGGGATGGGCGTGCAGCCTCCCCCGGAGGTGCTCGCCCACCGCGATGCCCAGTTGCCGGGCGGGCCAGAGGGCGTTCCGGAAGGCAGGTAGATCACCTCCGGTCAGTGCACTGGCCACGGTGGCGCGCCACCCGGGCTCCTTCGCCACGGCGAGGCAGGTCTCCCGCAGACCCGACCGGGTCCGCTCGTCCCAGTCCAGGCTCGCCGCGATCTTCGTGTCGAGGAACTTCGCGAGCCGGAGGAGGACGATGACGCGGCCCAGACGCGGCGGCCGGGTGCGCACGAGTTCCACGTAACGGCACAGGGCCGGGAGACCGTCCGGGTAGTCCTCGATGTTCTTCGCGGGTCCCGCGGGCCCGGCCAGGGTTTCGAGGATGTCACCCGCGCCGTCGAGCAGGGCGTCGTCGACCTCCTCGTCGAGCAGGGCCGGATAGAGCCCGCCGGTGGTGGCCGCGAGGTGCGCCAGGTACTCGGCGGTGATGCCGTTGCGGAACCCTTCGCGCAGCAGCCAGTTCCTGATCTCCGGATCGCCGGTGCCCGCCAGCCGTTCCACGGCGTGGATGCGGCCCCAGCCGTCGACCCGCCGGGCCAGCTCGAACACGGCACGCGGTGGCTCCGGCTGGGATCTCAGCAACGCCACCACGGCGTAGAGGCTGAGATCCTCCAGAGTGCCCAGCGCCAGCAGGAGTTCACGGTCCTGCTCGTCGCCGGACAGGCCCAGCAGGACCATCCCCGTGGCCACCGCGTTGCGGCGGGTGCCGTGTCCGGTGAGCCGGAGCGCGATCTCGCGCAACCGGTCGGTGGGCAGGCTTCGCCGTCGCAGTTCCGCGGTGAGGGGATCGGCGATGGTGAGCGTGTCGACGGCGGCGAGCCTGTCGTGCAGGGCGGCCAGATCGGTTGCGGTGGGCGGGGAGCCGACGAGGCGCTGGAGCGCCTCGGCCGTCTCGGCCGCACCCGCCTCGTCCGGGCGGAAACCGAAATGGTGAGTTCGCACCCCGTCTTCGACGGCACCCGACATGACGCGAACCTCGTCCGGGTCCTCGTCGGGCAGGGGATAGCCGCCATGCGGCCAGGGACCGGGGCCATGGAGCGCGGCCAAGGCCAGCGCGTGGGAAAGAAACGTCGGTTGCGCGTCGACCGCTGCCTCCGGCAGCCGCCACGCCTGGCGCCTCATCGGCGCGGGCTGAAGGAGCCCTTCCTGTCGATCATGCGGCTCATCATGCCCGATCCCTCCGGGCCCGGGCAACCGGGTTCGCCGGTGCCCGCCTCAGCCGATTTCGTAGTCGAACCAGATCCGGTGCGTGCCGTCGGAGTCGACCGCCAGCCCGCCCGAACCGGAGATCCCCGCCAGTTCCCCGGTGCCGCTGGCGGGCACGATGGTGAAGAACTCGGCCGTGCGGTCGGTGCCCGAGGTGGTCGCCGAATGGGCGAAGTTGAACGCGCCGGTGCGGCCGTTCAGCGACCCCTCGAAGGATTCCATGGCGACGTAGGTGCCGACCCCCTTCGCCTGGTCGAACGCCGCGGTGAACAGCGTCGCCGAACGGCCCGAGGCCGCGCCCTCGAAGTGTTTTTCCATCGTGGCGACCCCGACGGGGAGGCCGGTGGCCACCGCTGGGTCGGGCACCACTTCGGTCGGGACGAAGGATTTCACGGTGAACGTGGCTTCTGCTCTCATGCCGCCGGAAGCTAGCAGGCGGGTACGACAGAACCCGGCATCCCACGCCCAGCCGCCGGAACGTGGCGGGGCGTGGGCGTGCCGTGAAGGGTCCCTTCACAGCAAATACGACCAGGGGCCCGGCAAAGTCTGGTCGGGACCCTTCACGGCACCGCCCACGTCCAGACCGAGGGTGGGAGGGTGCCGGTCAGAAGCCGAAGGGGTGCGGGGCGCCTGCCCGCACGTAGGCGGGAATCCGGTTCGGCGGTGTGTCGGCCGTGATGGCCTGTCCACCGTGGTGGGTGTCGCCGGTCCACGCGTCGGTCCAGTCCGTGCCGTGCGGCAGATACACGGTGCGGCTCATCGAACCGGGGGAGAGCACGGGGGCGACCAGCAGGTCCGGGCCGAGCAGGAACTCGTCGTCGGTCTCCCAGGCGCGCTCGTCGCCGGGGAAACCGAGGAACAGCGGGCGCATCGGCGGGATGCCCTGCTCGTGCGCCACCCGCATCTGCGCCAGCAGGTACGGTCGCAGCCGCTCGCGCAGCCGCAGGCTTTCCTCGATCAGTCCCAGCGCCTCCTCCCCGTAGGACCAGACCTCGTTCGGCCCGCCTTCCATGTCCGGCCCGAACTCCGTGCGCGGATCCCGGTGCCCGTGCAGCCGGAACAGCGGGCAGAACACCCCGTACTGGAACCAGCGCACCATCAGCTCGCGGTAGGCGGGCGAATCCGGGTCGCCCCCGTGGAAACCGCCGATGTCGGTGGTCCACCAGGGAATCCCGGACACCGCGACGTTGAGCCCGGCCCGCACCTGGGCGCGCAGCGAATCCCAGGTCGCCGCGATGTCACCGGACCACAGTGCCGCGCCGTAGCGCTGGCTGCCCGCCCACGCCGACCGGCACAGCAGCACGACCTCGTCGTCGCCCTCGGCGCGGATGCCCTCGTGGAAGGCGCGGGCGTGCTCCCTCGGGTAGAGGTTGGCGACCTCGGCCCCGGCCCCGGTGTGGAAACGCAGGTTCTGCGGATGTCCCGGCTGGATCTCCGGCTCGGACGCGTCGAGCCACCAGACCCGCACGCCCTTGTCGTAGTAGTTCCGCTTCACCTTGTCCCAGACGAACTTCCGGGCGGCGGGATTCGTCGGGTCGTAGAAGGCGACCGGCAGCCGCGTGCCGAATCCCTTGTCCTTCCAGGGTGCGTGGAACGGCATGCCCTGCTCGGTGGCGATGAGCAGGCCGTCGTCGAGCATGGTCTCGTAGTTTTCCGAAAGCGGGCTTACCGACGGCCAGATCGACACCATCAGCCGAATGCCCAGTTCGTCCAGCTCGCGGATCATCGCCTCCGGATCGGGCCAGTCCGCCGGATCGAACCGCCAGTCGCCCAGATGCGTCCAGTGGAAGAAATCCGTGACGATCACCGATATCGGCAGCCCGCGGCGCTTGTGCTCGCGGGCGACCGCCAGCAGTTCCTCCTGCGTGCGGTACCGCAGTTTCGACTGCCAGAACCCGGCGGCCCACTCCGGCAGCATCGGCGTGTGTCCCGTGGCGTCGGCGTAGTTCGCCAGAATCCCGGACGGTTCGGAAGCGGTGGTCACCCAGTAGTCGAGCTGGCGGGCGCTGTCGGCGACCCACCGGGTGCCGTTCTCGGCCAGTTCCACCCGTCCCACGGATGGCATGTTCCACAGGAACCCGTAGCCCCGGTTCGACAGCAGGAACGGGATGGAGACCTCGGCGTTGCGCTGCACGAGGTCCAGCACCATGCCCTTCTGGTCGAGCCTGCCGTGCGTGTGCTGGCCGAGACCGTAGATCCGCTCCCCGGGATGGGCGGCGAAGCGCTGCTCCAGCCGCGCGTAGCCGTTACCGTCCGAAGTGTACAGACGTGCGCCCGGCCACCAGAAGTGCGCGCGCTGCTCGGCGAGCAGCTCTTCCCCGGTGCCGCTGCGGACGAAACGCACCAGGGCGCTGTCACCGGTGTCGGACGGCGCGATCTCCACGATCGCGGTGAGCGCGCCGTTGACGATCGTGCCGGTCCGGTCCTCGGCGGTGACCGTGACCGCCACCGGTTTCGGCGGTACGAGCGCGCCGGGCACGTCGTCGAGGATGGTGTGCTGCCCGGCGCGCACGCGCAGGCTGTCCGGGCCCCAGGGCTCCACACGCAGCACCTCGTGCTGCACCCGGACCTCGAGCACGCGGCCGTCCTCACGAATGGTGATCACACCGACTCCTTGTCTTTTCAGTCTTTCACCGCACCGGCGGTCAGGCCGGCGACGACGTAGCGCTGGGCGATCACGAGCAGGATCGCGGCGGGAACGGAGGCGAGCACGGCGGTGGCCATGATGCTGTTCCAGTTGATCGAGTTGTTGCCGACGAAGCGGTAGATCCCGACGGTGACCGGCTGGAAGACCCCTCCGGTGGTCAGGGTGACCGCGAACAGGAAGTCCGCCCAGGCGAACAGGAACGAGAACAGCCCGGCGGTCACCATCGCGTTGCGGCTCACCGGGACGATGACGGAGACGAAGGTCCGCCAGTAGCCCGCGCCGTCCACCCGCGCCGCTTCGGAAAGCTCCTTCGGGATCGAGATCAGGAACGCGCGCAGCACCAGGATCGCGAACGGGATCGTGGCCGTGGAATCGGCCAGCACGAGCCCGAGGTAGCTGTCGATCAGGCCCAGGTTGGAAAACACGGTGTACAGCGAGTTCGCCATCACGATCCCGGGGATCATCTGCACGATCAGCAGCAGGAAGATCACCGCCGGGCCGCCCCGCATCCTCAGCTGGGCCAGTGCGTACGCGGCGGGCATCGCCACCGCCAGTGAGACGAGCACCGTGCCGAGCGCGACGATCAGGCTCGACACCAGATGCGGGCCCTGGTTGGCGAGCGCCTCCCGGTAACCGGCCGTCGTGCCGCCGAAGGGCAGCAATGCCGGTTCCGGGCTGAGCAGTGCTCCACTCGGCTGGAACGAGGCGTTCACCATCCAGTACAGCGGGAAGAGCAGCACGAGCACGATCACCACGCCCGCCGCGGTGCGTCCGTAGGTCCTCATGCGACTCCTCCGGCGGTCATGACGCGGTCTCCGACAGGCCGGCCCTGGCCGAGCGGAGGTAGATCAGGCCGAACACGGTGGCCACCAGGATCAGGATGTTGCCCACCGCGGCGCCCTGCCCGAACGCGAAGCTGTTGAACGACAGGCTGTAGGACCAGGTGGTCAGCGTCTGCGTGGCGTTGGCCGGCCCGCCGCCGGTGACCACCATGATCACGTCGAACACCTTAATGGTGTAGACCAATCCGAGCATCAGGACCACGCCGGTGACCGGCCGCAGCATCGGCCAGGTGAGGTACCGGAACCGCTGCCAGGCGGTGGCGCCGTCGAGTTCGGCGGCTTCGTAGAGCACGGCCGGGATCGCGCGCAGCCCGCCGTGCAGGATCACCAGGTTGAACGGCACCCCGATCCAGATGTTGGTGAGGATCACCGCGGGCAGCGCCCAGCCGGTGCTGGTCAGCCACGGCACCGGGGCCAGATGCAGCGCCCGGAGCGCGGCGTTGAGGATCCCGTGGTCCTGGTCGAACATCCAGCGCCATACCGCGCCACTGACCACCAGTGGCAGTAGCCACGGCAGCAGCAGCAACGCCCGCAGGGTGCCGCTTCCCGGGAACCGGCCGTTGAAGAACACCGCGAGCGCGAGCCCGATGGTGAACTGGAAGAAGATCGAGCCGATCGTGAACAGCAGCGTGTTCAGCACGGCCGTGCCGAACAGCGGATTGTGCAGCACGGCCGAGTAGTTGCCGAAGCCGGTGAACGGCGCTTCCCCGGTGTAGAAGGACTTCACGGTGAAGTCGCGGAAGCTCATCGACAGGTTGTTCAGCAGCGGGTAGCCGAAGAACACCACCAGGTAGACCAGGACGGGCAGCAGGAAGCCCGCCGCCGCCCAGCCCTGGCCGGAGCGGCGGCGGGTGCGGGACCGGGCGTTCGCCACGGTCCCGCTGGTCGCGGTGAGCGTCATGCCCCGGCCTTCGCCGCCTGCTGCAACGCCTGCGCCGGGGTCTGGCTCCCGGTCAGCGCCGACTGGATGGCCGCGCCGAGCGCGGTGGACAGCGGCTGGTACTTCTCGCCGAGGTCGGCGGTGCGGGACTTCGCCGTCGCCACTTCGTCGATGAACGGCTGCATCTCCGGGTACTGCTGCCCGTACCTTGTGGCGACGGCCGTCTTGGCCGGCACCAGGGAGTGCGCGGTGTCCCAGGTCAGCATGTTCTGCTCGGACAGCAGGCAGGACAGCACCTTGCCCGCGGCCTGCTGGGCGGCGGAGTTGGTCACCGGGACGGCGGCGACCTCACCGCCCAGCGCCACGGACGGCTTGCCGCCCGCCTGCGGGACCGGGATGGGCACGATGCCGTAGTGCAGCGACTTCTCGGCGTCCAGCTTGTTCAGGTTCCAGGACCCGTTGACCATCATCGCCGCGTTGCCCGAGACGAACTGGTTGGTGACGTCGTCCTGCTTCCAGTTCAGCACCGACTTCGAGGCCGAGCCGCTGCCGAGGAGGTCGGTCACGTACTGCAGCGCCGCCACGCCCTGCGGCGAGTCCACATGCGACAGGTCGCCGCCGTTGCTCCAGAAGAAGGGCAGGAACTGCCAGGTGCCCTCCTCGGACGGGATGGCGGAGAACGCCAGGCCGTACTTGCCGTCTTTGGTGAGCTTCGCGGCCGCGGCCTTCAGCTCGTCCCATGTGGACGGCGGCTGGACTCCGGCGGCGGCGAGGGCGTCCTTGTTGTAGAACAGGGCGAGCCCGTTCACCCCGGGGGCGAGGCCGTAGACCTTCCCCTGGTACGTACCCGCCTTGAGGATGCTGTCGTAGTAGCCGTCGGTGGAGATGCCGTAGTCGGTGAGCGGGGTGAGCGCACCGGTCGCCGCCACCTGCTGGATGGTCGGGTTGTCGGTCATCAGCAGGTTCGGCAGGGTGTGCGAACCGGCCGCCTGCAGCACCTTGGGCAGCAACTGGTCGGTGGGCACGGACTGCCGCTCGATCTTGACGCCGGTCTGCTGGGCGCAGTCGTCCAGGTTCTTCTGCCAGGCGGCCGAGCCCTCGGCGTCGGTGTAGTAGTCGAGCTCGGTGATGGAGGTGGCCGAGCCGCCCGAGGCCGAGTTGGACGGGCCGGGGGTGCACGCGGCCGCGAAGAGCGCGGCCGAGAGCAGGACGGGGACACACCACTTCGCTGTGGGCATGATTCTCCTTGTGTTTCGGCGGGTTCGGGGGGGAGGGTCAGCGTGCCGCCGCGGTGCTCGCCCTCGGGGTCAGCCGTGGTGAGAGCAACCGGGTTTCGGGGGTGGTTTCTCCGGCCAGTTGCCGGATGGTCATTTCGACGGCCAGTGCGCCGATTTCGTCCGTCGGGATGCTGACGGTGGTCAGCGGCAGGGCGTGGTTTTCGGCCATGGAATCCGGGCAGATCGCCACGACCGAGACGTCTTCCGGCACGCGCTTGCCGCGATGCCGCAGGTCGGACAGCACCGGCCCGAGCACCGCCTCGTTCTGCACGACCAGCCCGGTGAGCCCGGGATCGGCCTCGAACAACTCGGCCAGGCAGGCCTGGGCGGCTTCGTAGGAATGCCCGCACGGGCGTGCCCAGTGGCGCACTCCGTGCGCGTCGGCCGTCTCGGTGAACCCACGCCGGAACCGGTCGGCGAAGCTCGTGCCGCGTTCGTAGACCGCGGGGGAGGGGCCGACCAGTCCGACGGAGCGGTGGCCCTGGTCCGCCAGGTGCCGCACGGCGGCCGCGCCCGCCGCGGCGAAGTCGAGGTCGACGCAGCTCAGGCCGGTGGCGTGGCCGGGCACGCCGATCAGCACGGCGGGCCGGTCCAGGGCGAGCAGCATCGGCACCCGGGGGTCGGCCGATTCGACGTCCATCACGATCAGTGCGTCGGCGATCGCGGAGCCCGCGACGCGCTTGAGGCCGCCGGGCCCCTCGTCCTTGGTCACCAGGAGCACGTCGTGGTCGTGCCGGCGTGCCTCGGTGGTGACCGCCGCGACGAACTCCATCACCACCGGCACGTTGAGGTCGGTGCGCAGCGGGATGACCAGTGCGAGGACGTTGGTCTTGCTGCTGGCCAGCGCGCGGGCGCCGGCGTTCGGGTGGTAGCCGAGCCTGCGGATGCTCTGCTCGACCTGGCGCCGCGTTTCCGCCGAAATGGAGCGCTTTCCGGACAACACGTACGAAACCGTGCTGGGGGAGACTCCGGCCGCGCGGGCTACGTCGATGATCGTCACCACGGCGGCCTCGTCCCGGGATGCGGCCACGTCATCGTGAACGGCCTCCTCGCTGTCGAAGCGTATCGATTGTCGACGAACGGTAGACGACGAAACAACCGAAGACAAGGCCGGAAACGAAGGGTCGGGAATTCGCTTTCCGGGCCTCGATCGTCGAATTCGTCGAACGCCCAGGTCGCGGCTTTCGGCGGTCTACCAGGGCCTTGACGACTTTGTTACCGGCCTGGAATAGTCCGTCCCCGCACCCACCGACTTACCCGGCCCGTTCGCCGGGTGATACGTCGAATCGATTCGACTGGAGTGGACTTCGATGAGGAAATCCCGTATCCGGTACCTGCGTGCTCTCGTGCTGTCACTCGTGGCGGTCCTGTGCGCCGCGCCGCTCCCCGCACCCGCCGAGGAGTACCCCTTCCGCGATCCCGCCCTCCCGCTCGCCCAGCGGATCGACGACCTGCTCTCCCGGCTGACCCTGGACGAGAAGGTCTCACTGCTGCACCAGTACCAGCCCGCCATCCCCCGGCTGGGCATCGCGTTCTTCAAGACCGGCACCGAGGCGCTGCACGGCGTCGCCTGGTCCACCGACTACTTCCACAACGGCAGCGTGGTCACCGCGCAGGGAACCGTGTTCCCGCAGGCGATCGGCCTGGGCAGCACCTGGGATCCCGCGCTGGTGAGGCAGGTCGGGGACGCCGTCGGTCAGGAGGCGCGTGCCTACCACGCGAAGGACCCGACGGTCTGGGACCTCAACCTGTGGGCCCCGGTGGTCAACCTGCTGCGTGACCCGCGCTGGGGCCGCAACGAGGAGGGCTACTCCGAGGATCCCTATCTGACCGGGCAGATCTCCACCGCCTACGGGCAGGGGATCGAGGGTGACGACCCGCGGTACCTGCAGGCCGCACCCACGCTCAAGCACTACCTGGCCTACAACAACGAGGTCCACCGCGACACCAGCAACTCCTCGGTGCCGCCGAGGATACTGCACGACTACGACCAGAAGGCCTTCGAACCGGCGCTCGCCGCCAACGCCGCGACCGGCGTGATGCCCTCGTACAACCTGGTCGACGGCAGGCCGAACACCGTCAGCCCCGAGCTGGACAGCACCGTGCGGTCCTGGGCGAGCAAGGACCTGATGATCGTCAGCGACGCCGGGGCGCCGTCCAACCTGGTCGGCTCGGAGCAGTACTACGCGACCAAGCCCGAGGCGGTGGCCGCCGCGCTCAAGGCGGGGCTGGACAGCTTCACCGACAACGACAACAACCCGTCGATCATCACCACCGCCGTCAAGGACGCGCTCGCCCAGGGCCTGCTCAACCTCGGCGACGTGGAGAAGGCCGACCGGCACATCCTGTCCCTCCGGTTCCGGCTCGGCGAGTTCGACCCGCCCGGGGCCGACCCGTACGCCTCGATCGGGCCCGACGTGATCGACTCCCCGGCGCACCAGGCGCTCGCGCGCAAGGCCGCCGACGAGCAGATGGTGCTGCTGCGCAACGACGGCGTGCTCCCGCTCGACGCGGCCAGGACCGGGAAGATCGCCGTGGTCGGTCCGCTGTCCGACACGCTCTACACGGACTGGTACAGCGGGTCACTGCCCTATGGCATCACCCCGGTGCAGGGCATCCGGCAGCGGCTCGGTTCGCACGGCACGGTCAGCTCGACCGAGGGGGTGGACCGCATCGCGCTCAAGGACCTCGCGACCGGCCGGTACCTCACCGCCCCCGCCGCCTCCGAGGGCGGCGCGCTCACCGCGACCGGCACCGCGGCCGGGGCCGGGCAGGCGTTCGACGTGTTCGACTGGGGCGCCGGGAAGCTGACCCTGAGGACGGTCGCCAACGGCAAGTACCTGTCCTACTCGGGCGGAAGGCTGGTCAACAACGCCGCGCAGCCCAACGGCTGGTTCGTGCAGCAGCAGCTCCGGCTCGACCCGCAACCCGACGGCAGCTACGTGCTCGAATACGCGGGCAACGAGGTCGGCCAGCCCTGGTTCGGGCCGGACAAGTACGCCGTGGCCGGAGCCGACGGCACGGTGACCCTCGGGGCGGCCACCCCCGAGGCGGCGACGAAGTTCTCCCGCGAGGTGCTGGTCGGCGGGGTGGACAGCGCGGTCGCGGCGGCGAAGTCGGCCGATACCGCGGTGGTCGTGGTGGGCAGCATGCCGTTCATCAACGGCCGGGAGGACAACGACCGCACGAGCACGCAGCTCGCCGACGCGCAGCAGGCGCTGATCAAGGCCGTGCGCCAGGCCAACCCGCACACCGTCGTCGTGGCGGAGAACAGCTATCCGACCTCGGGCTGGGAGAGCACCGGGGTGCCGGGCATCATCTGGACCACCCATGCCGGGCAGGAGACCGGGCACGCGCTGGCCGACGTGCTCTTCGGCGACGTCAACCCGAGCGGGCGCCTCACCCAGACCTGGTACGCCTCGGACGCCGCGCTGCCGAGCATCCTCGACTACGACATCGCCAGGACCGGCATGACCTACCAGTACTACCGCGGCACGCCGCTGTATCCGTTCGGCTTCGGGCTGAGCTACACGTCGTTCCGCTACACGAACCTGCGGCTGGACCGGGCGGCGGTGAACGCGGACGGTCAGGTACGGGTCACCGTCGACGTCACCAACACCGGGGCCCGCGCCGGGGACGACGTCGTGCAGCTCTACTCGCGCGAGCGGGAGTCGCGGGCCCGGCAGCCGGTCGAACAGCTGCGCGGCTTCCAGCGGGTGAGCCTGGAACCGGGACAGACCAGGACGGTGTCGTTCACCGTGCGAGCGGCCGACTTGGCCTTCTGGGACGTCACCCGGAGCCGTCCGGTGGTCGAGACCGGGACCTACGACCTGATGATCGGGCATTCGGCGGGCGAGCTCGCGCTGACGGCCCCGCTCGAGGTGGCCGGTGAACGGATTCCGCCCCGCGACCTGACCCGGCCGACCCGGGCGGAGAACTTCGACGACTACCAGGCGGTGACGCTCACCGACGAGAGCAAGGCGAGCGGCACCTCCGTGGCCACGGGCCCGGGCAGCTGGCTGTCCTACGCGGACGTGCGGCTGGACGCCGACGCCACCGGGTTCACCGCGTCGGCGTCCAAAGCGGACAGTGGGGACGCGCACCTGACCGTCCGGCTGGACGATCCGGTCACCGGCCCGGTGCTGGGCACGGCGACCGTGCCGGGTACGGGGGACCGCTACCGCTACACGACGGTGACCGCGCCACTGGCGAAGGCGGCGGGCAGGCACACCGTGTACCTGGTGTTCGACGGGGCGGTGAACCTGGCCTCGTTCCGGTTCACCCGCTGACCGGGCGTCCGGCCGTCGCGATTTCGCGGCGGCCGGACGTCTTCCCGCCGCCACGCGCCGCTCACAGCGCCGCGACGTTCGCCGACACCCGTTCCAGGAGGCCGACCAGGGTGGCGTAGTCCTTTTCGGACAACCCTTCGATGGTCTTTTCGCGGAAGGTGTGGACCTTCGCGGCAATCTGCTGGTGGGCGAGCCGGCCTTGCCCGGTCAGTGCGTACCCGCTTTGAACCCAGCCCCGGGACACGAGTTCCGCCACGGCGGGCTGGAAGGTGGGCGAGTCGCTGTCGCGGAACGGCGCTAGCGCCTCGTCGATCTCTTGGAGGCTTCGCGGGCCGGTGGCGAGCGTGTTGAGGATCTGCCATTGCCTGCGGCTCACCGCCTCCTCGGCGAGCAGGTGGTCGATGGCGGCTTCGAGCTGCCCGTCGATCCGCTTGAGCCAGTACCCCAGTGGTTTCACGGTCCCTCCAGTTGCATGTACTTGTACATGTGAATGTACGGTAGCATGCATGGACGCGGTCGAGCGGATCGAGCGGGCGATGGTGGCCATCCGGCGCCGTCAGAGCAGGCGTGCGCTCGCCCGCCAAATGCCGGGTGACCCGGCGGTCTTCGCCGTGCTGGACGCCGTCGAGGCCAGCGGGCCGTCCTCGGTCACCGAAATCGCCGCGGCGGTGGGGGTCGACCAGCCGCGCGCCAGCCGGCTGGTCGCGCGTGCGGTCGAGGAGGGACTGCTGGCCCGCCAGGCGGACCAGCACGACGGGCGGCGCAGCGTGCTTCGCCTCACGGCCGCCGGGCGACGGCAACTGGACGCAGGGCACGCCGCGCGGCGGCAGGCGTTCGCCGCCGCCATGGCGGACTGGCCCGCCGCCGACCGGACGACCTTCGCGCGGTTGCTGACCGCGTTCGTGGAAGCCCTCGACGCGTCGGAATCCCCCTAGCGGCCGCGCGCCCCGGCGAGGCCGGACCTGCGGTGACTCGCCTGGGGGACGCCGGGGGATCAGAAGGACTCTTCGTCGCCGCCGTCGAAGGCGTCCTCGATCATCTCGCCGAGGATCATGCCGCCGATCGCGCCCGCGGCCGCACCGGCGACGACCCCGCCAATGCCCGGCCCGCGCCGCTCCCCGTGTCCAGGCCCGTATCCGGGGCCGTAGCCGGGAGCGCCGCCGAACCTCTCCGGATGACCGGCGGGCCCGTGCGCCGGGGCGTGGTGGGCGAGTTGGTCCAGCCATTCGCCGATGGCCGCCGCCCAGTCGGTCTCCAGCGCCTCCTGGTGGCTCACGCCGATCCGGCCGAGCGCCTCTCCGCCCGGCCGGAACAGGCCGCTGCGCCGGTCGGCCTCCAGGATCACCACGAGCCCGTCGGGACTGGTCGCGAACGCCAGCCCGACCTCGCCGACGCGACCGGCGTAGGCCGGCGGCGGGTAGAACTCGATCTCCTGGAAGAACGGCAGCGTCTGGCGGACGCCGGGCAACCGCCCGGCCTCCAGCTCGGCGGACTTGAAGTGGAAACCCAGCCTGCCGAAGGCGTCGAGCACGGCCTCCTGCCCCGGCGTGGGCAGGAGGCGCACCGGGTCGGCGTCGCCCTTGTCCACCGCCTTGGCCACCGCCAGTTCCGTGCGCAGGCCGAGCGACAGACCGTGCAGCGGCTGCCCGAACAGGTCGGTGACCGGGGCCTCCCACGGTATCCCCAGCTCGAACGGGATCACCCGGTTTTCCTTGGCCGCCAGCCGGAAGCGCCCTGCCACCACGGCCCGGTGGAACTCCACCGGAGCACCCGCGCCCTGCCCCCGCGCGACGTGCGCGACCAGGGATAGGGCCAGGTGCTCGATCTCCGCCTCGGTCTCACCCCCGGCCAGGCGCACTTCACCGGTCAGCACCTCGCCGGGGCGGCACTGCGGGGTGGACAGCACCGTGTCCACCGAGGGACCACCGATTCCCACCGCTTGCAGCATCCTCTTGAACACCATGCGGGCCTGCGCTCCTCTTGCTCATCGGGCTCGGCGACGTCGTCAAGATCGTCATCCTCGTCCCTGCAACGCGCCCGGCATGGCTGGAGTTCCGGCAAATCGCCCAAAACCCCGAAATCGGCCGTCAGGTGTACTGCGCTCGCAGCGCCTTCTTGTCGGGCTTGCCCAAGGCCGTCACCGGCAACGAGTCCGCGACGACGACGCGCTTGGGGACGTGCACCGGTCCCTTGCGCTCCTTGACGGACGCGGTGATCTCCGCAGTCAGCCGTCCGATCGCTTCTTCGTCCCGCGCGGCGTCCTCGCGGAGTACGACGATCGCGGTCACCGCCTCCCCCCACTTCTCGTCGGGCACCCCGATCACGCTGACCTGGGCGACCGCCGGGTGCTCGGCGACGACGTCCTCCACCTCCCGCGGGAAGACGTTGAACCCGCCGCTGACGATCATGTCCTTCACACGGTCGACGATGAACCAGAACCCGTCCTCGTCCTCCTTGGCCACGTCGCCGGTGTGCAGCCACCCGTCGCGGAACGTCTCGTCGGTGGCCTCGGGCAGGTTCCAGTAGCCTCCCGCCAGCAGCGGCCCGGACACGCACACCTCGCCCGGTTCGCCGTGCGGGACCGGCTCGCCGTCCGGGCCGAGCAGCGCGGTGCGCAGGAACGCCGAGGGGCGGCCGCAGGAGGACAACCGCTTCTCGTCGTGATCGCCCTTACCCAGGTAGCTGATCGCCATCGGGGCCTCGGTCTGCCCGAAGAACTGCGCGAAGATCGGGCCGAACCGCTCGATCGCCTCCTTCAGCCGTACCGGGTTGATCGAGGAAGCGCCGTAGTAGACCGTCTGCAGCGAGGAAAGGTCCCGGGTGTGCGAGTCGGGGTGGTCGAGCAGTGCGTAGAGCATGGTGGGGACCAGCATGGTGGCCGTGATCCGCTGCTCCTCGATGGTGCGCAGCACCTCGGCCGGATCGAACTTGGGCAGCACCACCAGCGAGCCGCCCTTTATCAGGGTCGGGGCGAAGAACGCCGCACCCGCGTGCGAGAGCGGGGTGCAGACCAGGAACTTCGGCGCCTCCGGCCACTCCCACTCGGCCAGTTGGATCTGGGTCATCGCCGACATCGACCGCGCGGTCCCGATGACGCCCTTCGGCTTGCCCGTGGTGCCGCCGGTGTAGGTGATCGACACGATGTCGTCGGGCGCCAGGTCCGCGGCCTTCAGCGGCTGGGGTTCGTAGGCGGCCGCCGCCGCGACGAGGTCCGTGCCGACGTGGGCCAGCGCCTCCGGCACCGGCCCGATCGTGAGCACCTTGGTCAGCCCGGGCACCTTCTCGAGCAGGCCCGCGGCGCGCTCCACGAAGGCGGGCACCGGGTCGATGATCAGCGTGGTGATGCCCGCGTCGTCGAGGATGTAGGCGTGGTCGTCGAGTGAGCCCAGCGGGTGCAGCGAGGTGCGCCGGGACCCCTGGATCTGGCCCGCGCCGATGATGAGCAGCACCTCGGGGCGGTTGAGCGAGAGCAGCGCCACCGGGGAGCCGGTGGACAGCCCGAGCCCCTCGAACGCCTGGACGTACTGGCTGATCTTCTCGGCGGTTTCGCCACCGGTCAGGGTGGTCTCACCCAGCACCATCACCGGCCGGTCACGGTGCCGCTTCAGTGCGGAGATCGTCAGATGACCGAGGTGGGTCGGGGTGCGCAGGGCCTGCTGGTTCATCGGCGGTCCTTCCGGATCATCGGGCGTCGTCGGGCCGGTGCGGGCCGGTGCGGCCGTGGAAGAACTCTGCACCCCCGCGCCGATTCAAGCAAGTGCTTGGTTGGATCGGTGCGGCTTCAGCCGCCCTGGGCAAACGACAGCCGCGTATCGTCACCGCGCGGTTCGTTTCGGTCAACACGGTTTCCCGGCCCCCGCGGGTAGGTGGCGTCGTCACGGGTACGCCACCCTCGGTGCCCGGAAACCACGAAAGGCGGGAGGGAAAACCATGCCGGGAGGGCTCGAATTGCGCAGCAGCGCCTTCAGCGACGGCACGCTCATCCCCGAGCGGCATTCCCACGGCCGCGGCAACCATTCCCCGGCACTGGAATGGCTTGCCGTTCCCGGCGGCGCCGCCGAACTGGTCCTGGTGTGCGAGGACCCGGACGCGCCGGGCGGCACGTTCACGCACTGGGTGGTCACCGGCATCCCAACGGAGACCTCGGGTGTCGAAGAGGACGGTTCGATCCCCGGGGCGCTCGAGGGCCGCAACGACTTCGGCGAGCACGGTTGGGGCGGGCCGTGGCCTCCCGCGGGCGACGAGCCGCACCGGTACTTCTTCCGCCTCCACGCGGTGGACCGCCCACTGGGGCTGGGTGAAGACGCCACGGGCGGGCAGGTCCGCGCCGCGCTGGCCGGGCACGTACTCGGCACCGGCACCCTCGTCGGCCGTTTCGGCCGGTGACCACCGCCCGGCACCGCCGGCCGAGTCCCAATGTTCGTGCGGGGTTGTGTGCCCTGAAGGTCGCCTTGACGGGCATAAAGGCTCTCAAAGTCGCCTTGAGGGCAAGCGCTCCTCAGCCGAGGAGCGTCTGCCGAAGGCTGCTGTGAGGGGACCCTCACGGCCGCGTTGGAGCACGGTTCGCCGGGAGGGGCCCGGGTACTCGCGCGGCGAGAACCGCGGAGCGGGTGGGAGGCGAGCGCGAATGTCGTGGCTGTACGGAAACTGGACCGCGGTCGGCGCGGTGTGTGCCAAGACGCTGCTACTGGCGCTGACCGCGCTGGTCGGGCTCCGGCTCGCGCCGCGGCGCGCCCTGGCCGAGCTGCGCATCTTCGACTTCGTCGTGGCGGTCGCCCTCGGCGCCATCATCGGCCGTACGGCCACCGCGACCAGCACTTCCTTCGTGCTGGGTTTCGCGGCACTGGTGACGCTCCTGCTGGTCCACGTCGTGCTCACCAGGCTGAGGCTCTTCGCCGCACCGGCCCGGCTGATGGACCATCCCGTGCGCGTGCTGGTCCGCGACGGTGTGGTGGATCGGCACGAACTGCGGGCCTGCGGGCTGACCGAGGACGACCTGCATGGTGCTTTGCGGCAGAAACAGGTCTACACGCTGGCAGACGTCCGGTTCGTGCTCTACGAGTCGCAAGGGGGATTCTCCGTGGTGCGGAGGGAAGACCATACTGGCGAGCTGCTCGCCTCGGCCCCGGTCATCCACCGGGCAGGAGATTGAGCGAGGCGCGGTTTTCCTTGTCCTGCCGGGGTTAGGTGCCCGCGGCGCCGGGTACGCGGGGACGGACCGGAGTCCGGTGCTCAGGCTGGAGTGCTCATGCTTTCGTCGAAGGAGCGGCGGGATCTCGCTGCGTTGGACCATGTTCTGTCGGCCGATGCCACCCTGGCGGCATTGTGCGCCCTGTTCCCCGAACCCGCGCGGCCGGTGGCGGAACGGCCGTTCACCCGTCCGGCTGGTCTTCCGCGCGGCCGGGTGCTCGCGCTGGCGCTGGCCCCGCTCGCCCTGGTGGCGGGCCTGGTAGTGGCGCTTCTGGCGGGAAGCGCGGCGAACCCGCTGGTGGCCGCGGCCAGCGGACTGGCGGTGGTCATCGGGGTGGCTTTGCTGCTGACCGGGTTGGCCTGGGGTGGAGTCCGCCGCCGCGGCCGCCCGCGGCCGGGTTCGATCCGCCGCCACGCGCCCGCCCCCTGATCAGGCGGCGCGAGGGTCCCGTTGGCTCCGGCTTTCTCCCGGCCCGCCCGGGGGCTCGGTACGATGCGGCCCTCGGAAGACATGATCGCGGACGTGACCGCGGCGCCGGACAGGGGGAGTGCGACATGGGGCAGGAAACCGGTGAAGACACGACGAGCCGGGCTCCCCGGCCGTGGGGTCTTCCCTGGCCGGTCGCGCTCCTGCTCGCTCTGGCCGCCTCGGTCGTGGGCGGGCTGTACGACCTGCGCGTCTCACACGGGCTCGACATCCCGTTCACCGCGGCGTACGGGCTGGGCAGCGTCGCCGCGGCCGGTTTCGTGCGCCGGCGCGGCCTGTTCGTCGTGATGGCCACGCCTCCGCTGGTGATGCTCGCGGCCGCCACCCTCGCGGTCTACCTGGAGAACAGGCCTGCGCCGGGGCTGTCGTCGCTCATTTTCGCGGTCGCCACACCGGTGGTGCCCCGCTTCCCGGTCATGGCCGGCACCACCGTCGCGGTGCTGCTGATCGGGACCGCCCGGCTGCTGGTCGCCCGGCGCCACAACCGCGCCGAGAGCAGCACCGCCGCCGGTTCTAGCTGAGCGCGCGGTCCGGCAGGCGGGAGAACCGCAGGTTGCCGTCGTCGATCCGGCGGTGCCGCAGATTCACCAGGTCGTGCGCGTAGCTCATGCCGAGCCGCCACGGTGCCCGGGAACCGGCACGCGGGAATTCGTCCACCGAGCGCAGCACGTAACCGGCGTCGAAGTCGAGCAGGGGCCGCTCGGTGACGGTGGGATCGTCGTTCACCGGGATGCAGGTGTCGTAGCCGTGTGCGCCGAGGTGCCGCAGCAGCCGGACGACGTACTCGCTGACCAGATCGGCCTTCAGCGTCCACGACGCGTTGGTGTAGCCGATGGTGAAGGCGAAGTTGGGCACCCCGCTGAGCATCATTCCCTTGTAGGCCATCGTTTCCGGCAGCTTGACCTCGCGGCCGTCGACGGTGAGGGTGATCCCGCCGAAGGCCAGCAGCCGCAGCCCGGTGGCCGTGACCACGAGATCGCCTTCGAGTTCTTCCCCCGATTGCAGGCGGATCCCGGTCTCGGTGAACTCGGCGATGCGCCCGGTCACCACCGAGGCGTCGCCCCGGCTGAGTGCGGCGAACAGGTCCCCGTCCGGCACCAGGCACAGGCGCTGGTCCCAGGGCTGGTAGCGCGGCTTGAAATGGGTGTCCACGTCGTAGCCCGCGGGCAGTTGCCGCACGGTGGCCTTGCGGATCAACGATTTCACCAGTTCCGGCCGCCGCCGGCTGAGCTGGTAGAGCAGGGTGGTCGCGACGACGTTCTTCCAGCGCGCGATGGGGTAGGCCGCGCGGGCCCCGAGCAGGCGCCGCAGCGCGGTGGCGATGCGGTCCTCGGCGGGCAGCGACAGGATGTAGGTGGGTGAGCGCTGCAGCATCGTGACGTGCGCGGCCCGGTCGGTCATCGCCGGGACAAGGGTCACCGCGGTGGCGCCGCTGCCGATCACGATGACCTTCTTACCCGCGTAGTCGAGGTCCTCCGGCCAGTGCTGCGGGTGGACCACCCGCCCCCGGAACCGCTCGATGCCGGGGAAATCGGGGAGATGACCGGCGTCGTAGTGGTAGTAGCCGGTGCACACGTACAGGAACCGGGCGGTGAACCGGACCGGTGTTCCCTTGTGGACGGTGTCGACGGTCCAGCGGGCCCGTTCGCTCGACCAGGACGCACCGACCGCCCGGTGCCCGAAACGGATGTTCCGGTCGATCCCGGCCTCGGCGGCCGTGTCGCGCACGTAGCGCAGGATCGACGGACCGTCCGCGATGGCCTTGGCCCTGGTCCACGGGCGGAACCGGTAACCGAGCGTGTGCATGTCCGAATCGGAGCGGACCCCGGGATAACGGAACAGGTCCCAGGTTCCGCCGATCGCGTCACGGGCTTCGAGGATCGCGTAGCTGCGGCGGGGGAAGGCCTTCTGGAGGTGGTGGGCGGCACCGATACCGGACAGGCCGGCACCGATGATCAACACGTCGACGTGGGTGCTTTCACTCCGCATCGATGCTCCTTGCCGTCCTGAAGCGGGGGACCTTTGCTCCGAATGATGCCCAGCAAAGGTCCCCCGATGCTACGTCAGCCGCGGACCAGGAACGACCGGTCCTCCATCCCGTCGTCCCCGTCGTCGTCGTCGTTGGAGGGGGCGGGACGCTTCGGTGCCGGACGGGCGGGAGGTGCCGGGGGAGGCGGGGGAGCCGGACGGGCGGGCGGGGGCGGTGCGGGCTCTTCTTCGGGCAGCTCGCCCAGCCGCTTTTCCCGTACCTGGCTCGTAGGCGGGGCCGCCGCCTCCTCCGGGTCCGGTTCCGGCTCCGGGAACTTCGCCCGGTAGTTGCCGACGATGGTGTCCCTGGTCCTGGTGTCGTCACCGATCGTCTCGGCCATCACCTCGCCCAGCCGCTCCGGCAGCCGCGCCTGCGCGCGCCGCACCGTCGTCAGCACCAGCGAGGCCACCTGGGCACCCGAAAGCTCCCGCACCCGGTCCGTGATCCGCAGATCCGACAGGTTTCCCGCCGAATCCACCGTCACCGTGACCACGCCGTCCTTCGACGACTCCGTCACCGACACCCCGGCCACCGCCGCCTGCATCGCCTGGTACCGCTGCGCCTTGGCCTTCGCCTCCGCCACCCAGCGATCCACACCCGCCGCCGCGTCACCGCCGGACCCCACCGGGCCGCTCATGTCCACCGCCTTCGCAGTCTGCCTTCGCCCTGTCTCTTCGCGCTCGGACACCGACAGCCAACCAGCGCTTTCCCCTTTCCGGGCCGACTCGACCGGAATTACCCTGAACAGCCCAACCGCCCTGTGCCGTGAGGGGCTGGGGCGAGCCGTTAGGGACCCTTCACGGCCAACGCCCAAGGAGTTTGAGCGAGCCCGGGGATCAGGCTGGGGCGATGTCGGCCGGGGTGGTCATGACCCGGTCGTGCCCCACGGTGCGGACGGGGCCGGTCAGCCGGAAACCGGCGGTGCACGGCAGGTCGGCGGCCGAACGCCCGACGAACACCTCGATCCGGCCGGGTTCCACGATGCGGCGCAGGTCCAGGCCGGTGAAGCTGGTGCGGTCGGCGTGCAGGGTGAACCTGACGCGGGCGGCGGCTCCCGCCGCCAGCGGCACCCGCGCGAACCCGGCCAGCTCCAGCACCGGCCGGGTCACCTGCGCCTGGACGTCGTGCAGGTAGAGCTGCACGGTCTCCTCGGCGGCGCGCTCGCCCGTGTTGCGCACGGTGACCGAAACGGACAATTGCCCGTCGGTGGGGATTTCGTCCGCGCTCAGTTCGAGCCCGGAGTACTCGAAGGTCGTGTAGGACAGACCGTGCCCGAACGGGAACAACGGTGTCGGGTCGAGGTTGCTGATGCCCTCGCTGTTGCGGCCCAGCGGCGGGGTGAGGTAGGTGCTCGGCGCGACCCCGGCCACGCGCGGGATCTGCACCGGCAGGCGGCCCGAGGGCGCGATCCGTCCGGACAGCACGCCCGCCAGCGCGGCACCGCCCTCCTCGCCCGGCATGAAGGCCTGCACGAGAGCGGCGGCCCGGGCGGCGTGACGGCCCAGCGCGTAGGGCCTGCCCGAGACGACGACGATCACGACCGGGGTGGCCGAGGCGAGCAGCGCTTCGAGCAGTTCGTCCTGCACACCGGGCAGGCCCAGGTCCTCGGCGTCGCAGCCTTCACCGGAGGTGCCCAGGCCGAACAGGCCCGCCCGGTCGCCCACCACGGCGACGCAGACGTCGGCCGCTTCGGCCGCGGCGACCGCCTCGGCGAATCCCGAGCGGTCCTCGTCCCGGATGGAGCATCCCTTGTGGACGGAGAGCAGGGCCGCCGGGAACTCCTCGCGAAGCGAGTCCACAAGCGACGGTGCCGCCACGCCGATGCCGAACCCGGGGTGACGGGGCAGGACGTGGTTCGGGTAGGAGTAGCACCCCATGAACGCGAGCGGGTCGTCGGCGCAGGGCCCGACCACCGCGATCCTGGGGGTGGACAGGGGAAGCGTGCCGTCGTTGGCCAGCAGGACGACCGACTTCTCCGCGATCTCCCCGGCGAGGGCGCGATTGCGGGGTGAGTCGAGATCGATCGGCTCGGCGGAGGGCGCCCAGCCGGCGTCCAGCAGTCCCAGCTCGGCCTTCTGCCGCAGCAGGCGCAGGGCCGCCCGGTCGACCAGCTCTTCGGGCAGCTCGCCGCCGCGCACGAGTTCGGCGAGTTCCTTGCCATAGCAGAGGGTGTCCGGCAGTTCGACGTCGATGCCCGCGGCCAGTGCCAGCGCCCCGGCTTCGCCCACACCGTCGGCCACCCGGTGCATGCTCTTGAGGAACGCGATCGCCCAGTAGTCGGAGACCACGACCCCGTCGAAGCCCCATTCCTCCCGCAGGATTCCGGTCAGCAGCGGGGTGTTCGCGGCGGCGGGAACCCCGTCGAGGTCGACGTAGGCGTTCATCACCGAGCGCGCGCCGCCGTCCCGCACGGCCAGTTCGAACGGCGGCAGGACGACGTCGCGCAACTCGCGCGGGCCGATCGAAACCGGCGCGTGGTTGCGCGCAGCCCGCGAGGCGGAGTACCCGGCGAAGTGCTTGAGCGTGGCGATGACACCGGTCTTCTCCAACCCGCGCACGTAGGCGGTGCCCAGCATCGAGACCAGGTAAGGGTCCTCGCCCAGCGTCTCCTCGACCCGGCCCCACCGGTAGTCGCGAACCACGTCCAGGACCGGCGAAAGCCCCTGGTGCACGCCGACCGCGCGCATGTCCTCGGCGATCGCGGTCGCCATCCGCTCCACCAGATCGGGATCGAAGGTCGCCGCCCAGGCCAGCGCGGCCGGGTAGACGGTGGCGCCGAGGGTGGTGAACCCGGTGAGGCATTCCTCGTGCACGATCGCGGGCACGCCGAGCCTGGTCTCTTCGACGATTTCCCGCTGGAGTTCGCGAACCCGTGCCACCCCTTCGGCCGCGGTGACGGGAGCGGTGCCGAAAACCCTGGTCAGATGGCCGATCCCGTGTGCACGGGCCTGCTCGAAGGGCACCGCGCCCCGGGCGAACACGTCCTGCATCGGGGCCACGTTCCCGCTGACGTCGTCGTTGCCCGGCCACGCGCTGCCCAGTTGCGCGATCTTCTCTTCGAGGGTCATCTCGGCCAGCAGCGCCTGCGCGCGCTCGCCCGCGGACAGGGACGGGTCATGCCAGCGGCTCATCATGCTCCTTGTCGGGAGTGTTCGGGTACGGGGCCGGTCGAGTCGCGCACGACCAGGTGGGTGGCGAGCTCGACGTGGTGGGAGTCCAGGGTTTCCCCGGCGATCAGTTTGAGCAGCGTGCGCAGGGCGACCCGGCCCATGTCGTGCAGCGGCTGGCGGATCACGGTCAGCGCGGGAGTGGCGAGCCGGGCGAGCATCGTGTCGTCGAAGCCGACCACGCTCAGGTCCTCGGGCACGCGCAGCCCGCGCCGCCGCGCCGCCTCCAGCACGCCCAGCGCGGTGGCATCGCTCGCCGCGAAGATCGCGGTCGGCCGGTTTTCCCGTGCCAGCAAGCGGTTTCCCATTTCGAGGCCGTCCTGGTAGCCGAAGCCGCCGTGGAGGACGAGAGCGGGATCGGCGGTGGCACCGGCGTTCTCCAGCGCCGCACGGTAGCCGTGCAGGCGGGCTTGGCTGCACGAGGCCCCCACCGGGCCTCCCGCGAAGGCGACACGGCGGTGGCCCAGTCCCAGGAGGTGTTCGGTCGCGGTGATCCCGCCCGAGAAGTTCGTCGCCCCGACGCTGGTGACCTCGACGCGCGGCAGGTTGAGCGGGTCGATGACCACCAGCGGAAGCCCGGCGCGCGTGAAGCTTTCGACCTGGGCCAGGGTCAGTTCCGAGGTGACGACGATGAGCCCTTCCCGGTCACCGCTCTTGATCCGCTGGGCCCAGGCGTCCTCGGGGGAAAGCGGGCCGGACGGTTCGGCGCCCGCCTCGGGCATCCGGCCGATGACCACGTCCACGCCGAGTTCGGTGCCCGCGTCCGTCACGCCGCGCAGCACCTCCAGCGCGTACGGGCTGACCAGGTCGTCGAAGACGATGTCCACCAGGCGCCGGGAGGCGACGGTACGACGGCCGTTCTGCGGTACGTAGCCGAATTCGCGAAGGACGTTCTCCACCCGCACGCGGGTGTCCGCGGCGACGTCGGACCGGCCGTTGAGCACCTTCGACACGGTCGCGAGGGACACCCCAGCGGCGTCGGCCACCATCGCCAGTGTCGCTCGCTTTCCGGAAGCTGTCGGCACGACTTCTCCTATCGCAAAATTTCGAGCCACTCTAACTCGGGCGCAGCGCAAAAAGAATCCCTTGACGCTGGGTGGACACTACCTTAGATTCCGTGCCACACCGCAGTGTTTTCGAAACTTTTCGAACCTTCGACGGGGAAGGCGCATCATGGCACTGGGAACTCGCCGGACAGCGTTGCTCGCGGCCGGGCTGGCCGCGCTGCTCAGTTTCACCACGGCCTGCGGCTCCAGCGGGCCCGCCGGGCCCGGCGGCAAGGCCACCGCCTGGGCCCTCACCGGCGGCGACGAGCAGGTGTTCCGCACCTCGTTCGGCACCGCGGGCATCGACGGCCAGTTCTTCGGCAACGACGCCTACAAACAGAAGATCCGCTCCGCCGTCGGCGCGGGCCAGGCCCCCACCCTCGTCTTCAGCTGGGGCAACGGCGGGATGCTGAAGTCCTGGGTGGACGCCGGGAAGATCATGGACCTGACCCCGGAGGTGCAGAAGGATCCGGCACTGACCAGCCGCTACCTGCCCTCGGTGGCCGCGACCGGCGTGATCGATGGCAAGACCTACGCGGTACCGAACAACAGCATGCAGCCGGTCTTCCTGTTCTACAACAAGGATCTGTTCGCACGGATCGGCGCGCAGCCGCCGTCCACATGGGACGAGCTGATGGCGCTGGTACCGCGGTTCAACCAGGCCGGGATCGCCCCGTTCTCCCTCGGCGGGCAGAGCAAGTGGCCGCAGCTGATGTGGGAGGAGTACCTGGTCGACCGCATCGGCGGGCCGGAGGTGTTCAACGCGATCGCGGCGAACAAACCGGGCGCGTGGTCCGATCCGGCGGTCGTGCGGGCCAACACGATGATCCAGCAGCTGGTGGACGCGGGCGGCTTCGTCAAGGGCTTCGACTCGATCAGCACCGACAGCAACGCCGACACCGCGCTGCTCTACACCGGCAAGGCCGCGATGTACCTGATGGGTTCGTGGGCCTTCCCCACCATCAAGCAGGCGGATCCCGAGTTCGCGAGCGGCAAGCTGGGCTGGACGAGCTTCCCTTCCGTTTCCGGCGGCAAGGGCGCAGCGGCCGACATCGTGGGCAACCCGGCGAACTTCTGGTCGGTCTCGGCGCAGGCCAGTGACGCGCAGAAGCAGGCGGCGGTCAAGTACCTGCGTGAGGGCGTCATGAACGACACCTACGTGGACAGCCTGCTGGCCGGTGGCTCCGTCCCGCCCGTGAACGGGATCGAAGCGAAACTGGCCAAGGCGGAGGACCCGCAGTACCTGTCCTATGTGTACGGACTGGCCCGCAACGCGCCGAACTTCCAGCTCTCCTGGGACCAGGCGCTCTCGCCCGGCCAGGCGGACGCACTGCTGACCAATCTCGACCAGCTGTTCGGCAAGCAGATCACGCCCGAGCAGTTCTCCACGGCCATGAACGCGACGATCGGCAAGTGAGCATGCAGTCCCAGGCGATCGCCACCGAGCGGGCCGTGGGGCGGGTGTCCCCCGGCGCGGTCAACCACCGCGCCGGGCCCCATCCGCTGATGGCCGTGCCCGCACTGGTGTTCTTTTCCGTCTTCGCGCTGCTGCCCCTGGGCGGGGTGGTGGTGCTGAGCCTGATGCGCTGGGACGGGGTCGCCGATCCGTCCTGGATCGGGTTCGGCAACTGGGGGGCCGCGCTGACCGATCCCGCGACCTACCACGCGATCTGGCTGAGCGTGCAGGTGATGGTGTTCAGCTGGCTGTTCCAGACCCCGGTCTCGCTGCTGCTCGGTGTCCTGGTGGCGGGCCGGAGCCGCTACCGCGCGGTGCTGGGCGTGCTGTACTTCCTGCCGCTCCTGCTGTCTTCCGCCGCGATCGCGATCGCGTTCAAGGCCTTGCTGGACCCCAACTTCGGGATGAGCCGGGCGTTCGGCGTCGCCGCACTGTCCCGGGACTGGCTCGGCGATCCGGCACTGGCGCTGTTCGTGGTGGTCTTCGTGATCGGCTGGCAGTTCATCCCCTTCCACACGCTGCTCTACCAGGCCGGGGTGCGCCAGATCCCGGCGCAGCTGTACGAGGCCGCGCAGCTCGACGGTGCCGGCGCGGTGCGGCAGTTCTTCCACATCACGCTGCCGCAGCTGCGTTACACGATCCTCACCTCCTCGACGCTGATGCTGGTGGGCTCGCTGACCTACTTCGACCTGGTCTTCGTGCTCACCGGGGGAGGGCCGGGCAACGCGACCCGGTTCCTGCCGCTGGACATGTACCTCAACGGTTTCTCCAACAACGACATGGGCCGTGCGAGCACGCTCGCGGTGCTGCTGGTGGTCGCCGGGCTGGCCCTGTCGCTGGGGCTGGCGCGGCTCGCCCGCTTCTCCCGGGGCAGTCAACTGGAGGGTTCGTGATGGGCACGAAGGTGCGGACCCGGCCGAACCTCCTCGGCGGCTTCGCCGGTTTCCTCTGGCTGCTCGTCGTGATCGTGCCCGTGTACTACGTGGTGATCACGAGCCTGCGCCGCCAGCGCGGGTTCTTCGACGCCAACCCGTTGTCACTGCCCGCGGACCCCACCCTCGGCAACTACGCGCTGGTGCTGCGCAACGATTTCCTGCGCTACTTCAGCAACAGCATCATCGTCACGGCAAGCACGGTGGTGATCACGGTCGCGGTGTCGCTGATGGCCGCCTACTACGTGGTGCGCGGCCGGACCCGGTTCGCCGGGCTCACCTACAACGCGTTCCTGCTGGGGCTGGCGATTCCCCTGCAGGCCACCATCATCCCGGTCTTCTACCTGATCACGCGGGCGCATCTGTACGACACCCTGCTGGCCGTCGTGCTGCCGTCGGTGGCGTTCGCGATCCCGCTGTCGGTGGTCATCCTGGCCAACTTCCTGCGCGACGTGCCGAACGAACTGTTCGAGTCGATGCGGGTGGACGGGGCAGGGCACTGGCGGATGCTGTGGAGCCTGGTGCTGCCGCTGGTCCGGCCCGCCGTGGTGACCGTGGCCGTGTACGACGGGCTGAACGTGTGGAACGGCTTCCTGTTCCCGCTGATCCTCACGCAGAGTTCGGACCAGCGCGTGCTGCCGATGGCGTTGTGGGCGTTCCAGGGGCAGTTCCGGGTGAACATCCCGGCGGTGCTGGCCGCCGTGGTGCTGTCCACGATCCCCGTGCTCGCGCTGTACATCCTGGGGCGCCGGTACCTCGTCGCCGGCCTCACCGCCGGTTTCGGGAAATAGCCGGATAGCCCGCACGGCCCTGTTCGTATGCCGTGAAGGGTCCCTTCACAGTCGTATCGGCCAGGGGCCCGGCAAAGTCCGGTCGGCTCGGGTCCATGGGCGAGTCCCACGCTCGTGCGCCCGTGTCCGACGCTTAGGTGGGTGTGTCCCGCGGTGGGGCCGGGGCGGGGTGCCCTGAAGGTCGCCTTCAGGGTCATCAACGCCCTCAAGGTCACCTTGAGGGCACGCCCCCGGTCCCGGCAGTGCCGTCGCCTGGGTGAGGTCGCCGAGTTCTTCGAGGATCGGGCGCGCCAGCGTCCGCAGGTCCTGTTCGACGGGCTCCGCCGGCCGCACGAGGCCGTTGCCCAGTGAGATCCGCTTGAACCGGTCGCGCCGGCACAGGTGGTGTGCCTCCAGGGTCCGGACGAGCCGGTGCGCGACGGTGCGGTGCACGCCGATGCCGTCGGCGATCTCGGTCAGCGTCATGGCCGCGATCAACTTGATCGCCGCGCTGGGCGGGTTCTTCGGACCGTACGTGGTCGGCAAGAACGCCACCGCGAGCAATGTCACGGTGGGCCTGTACTTCCCGATCGGCTGCCTGGTGCTGTGCGCCGTCATGCTGAGCCTGCTCAAGGTCACCCGTGAGTCCCGCCCGGTCACCGGCGCGGTTCCCGCCCCCACCGAGGTCGGCTGACCGGCTTCTTTCTCCGCCACCCGGAACGGCCGTGAGGGACCCCCCTCGCGGCCGTTCCTGTCGTTGCCTGGGAGGCGGTCGCGGCACCACGGTTCAGCGCGGCGGGATGCCGACCAGCATCATGAGGGTGTCCGCGACCTCGTCGATGGCGCGGTCCCGGTCGCGGGGTTTCGCTTCACCGCACCACATCGGTGCCTGCGTCATGGCGGCGTGCATGCACTGCAGGGCGGTGTCCACCGTCGTGACGGTGAACTCGCCGGAGGCGACGCCCTCCTCCACCAGTCCGCGGAACAGCGCGTCGTGCCGCTGCCGCAACTCCTTGATCCGCTCCCGCTGGGCGTCGGGCCACTGGCGCGGGACCAGGAACAGCCGCAGCGCGGCGGGGTAGTCGCGGACGGCGATCGTGACGTGTTCGCGGATGAGCGCGCGCAGGCGTTGTGCGGCCGTGCCCGTGCTGCCGTCCAGGAGTTCTTCGAGCAGGGCCGTCCACTCGTTGCCGAGGGTCTCGATGGCCGCGGTGACCAGTTCCTCCTTGCCGGAGAAGTAGTAGTACAGCGATCCCTTGGTGACGTCGAGCCGCTCGGCCACGTCTTCGAGGCTCACCGCGTCGTACCCGCGCTCGCCGAACAGCTCGGCCGCCGCGGTCAGGATTTCCTGGATGCGCCGGCCCCGTTTGCGCTGGACGCGGCTGGATGCCGGTCGCGCGGACTGGTCTTCGACCGTCTGCTGGGGACTCACCGTGCGCGCACTCCGCTCACTCCTCGTCGTTCCGGGCCTACGACAGGGTAGCAGTTTGACTTCTAAGTCAACTCTTGACTCAAGAGTCAAAATTCGCCACCCTGGTCGCCAAGCGAACGCCAGGCGAAGGAGCCCACCGTGACCTACGAAGACATCCGGTACGAGATCGACGGGCCGGCGGCGGTGATCACGATCAACCGGCCGGAGCGCTACAACGCCTTCCGGGGCAGGACCGTCGAAGAGCTGATCAAGGCCTTCCGTGCGGCGTGGGCGGACCGGCAGGTGCAGGCGGTGATCCTCACCGGGGCCGGTGACAAGGCCTTCTGCACCGGGGGCGACGTCAAGCAGCGGGCGGAGACGGGCGACTACGGCCCGACCGAGAGCGGCATGTTCGAGATCGGCTACCTCCACAAACTGATCCGCGACATCCCGAAGCCGGTGATCGCCGCGGTCAACGGCGTCGCCGTCGGCGGCGGGCACGTGCTGCACGTGCTGTGCGACGTGTCACTGGCCAGCGAGACCGCCCGGTTCGGCCAGGCGGGCCCCAAGGTCGGCTCCTTCGACGCCGGTTTCGGCACCGCCTACCTGGCGCGCGTGGTGGGGGAGAAGAAGGCCCGCGAGATCTGGTTCTGGTGCCGCATGTACGACGCCGGGGAGGCCCTGCGCATGGGGCTGGTCAACGCCGTCGTGCCGCCCGCGGAACTGCTCCCGACGGCGCTGGCCTGGGCCAGGGAGGTCGCCGAGAAGAGCCCCACCGCCCTCCGGTTCCTCAAGCAGTCGTTCAACGCCGACACCGACCACCAGGCGGGTCTGTCCAACCTCGCGATGTCCGCGCTCGACCTGTTCACCGCCTCGCCGGAGGGACTCGAGGGCGCCCGGGCCTTCGCCGAGAAGCGGAAGCCGGATTTCAACGCCCACGTCAACTGGCACTGAGCGGAGCGGTCGATGGATTTCCGGTTCTCCGAAGAAGAAGAGGCTTATCGCCGTGAGCTGCGGCGGTTCGCCGCCCAGGTGCTCGCGCCGCACTACCAGGCCGACGACAAGGCGGCGAAACTGCGCCCCGGACTGGTCGCCGACATGGCGGCGATGGGCCTGACCGGCCTGCGCATCCCGGAACGGCACGGCGGGCAGGGGGCCGGCGCCGTCCTCGCCGGGATGGCCGCCGAGGAGGTGGGGCGCGGCGACTTCAACGCCGCCTACCTGATCATCGTCAGCGCACTGGTCAGCGACGTGCTCGCGCGGCACGCGCGGGAGGAGCAGCAGGCGGACTGGCTGCCTCCGATCGCCTCCGGCCAGGTCGTGCCCGCCCTGTGCGTGACCGAACCCGGTCACGGCACCGACGCCGCCGCCCTGGAGACCAGGGCCGAACCGGATGGGGACGGCTGGCGCCTGACCGGCGAGAAGACCTCGATCACCCTGGGCATGGCCGCCCACACCGCGCTGGTGCTCGCCCGCACCGGCGGACCGGGCGCCCGCGGGGTCAGCGCCTTCTACGTCGACCTCGACGACCGCCACGTCACCCGTGCGGCGTTCGACGACCTGGGCGGCCGTTCGATCGGCCGGGCGTCGCTGCACTTCGACGGCCTGCCGGTGGGCCGCGACCGGCTCGTCGGCGAGCCGGGCGGCGGATTCGTCTCGGTCATGCAGGGTTTCGACTACTCGCGGGCGATCATCGGCCTGGCCTGCCTCGGCGCGGCACAGTCCTCTTTGGACGAGGCGCTGCAGTGGGCCCGTGACCGCGAGGCCTTCGGCAGCCCGATCGGCACCTTCCAGGGCGTGTCGTTCCCGCTGGCGGAGTATGCCACCTACGTCCGCGGCGCCCGGCACGTCTGCTACGAGGCGCTCTGGAAGAAGGACCACGACCTCGAGCACAGCACCGAAGCCGCGATGGCGAAGTTCTGGGGACCCAAGCTCGCGGCCGAGGTCATCCACCAGTGCCTGCTCACCTTCGGGCACCTGGCCTACTCCACCGAAAGCCCGCTCGGGCAGCGCCTGCGCGACGTGATCGGCCTGGAAATCGGGGACGGCACCGCCCAGGTGTCGAAGCTCGTCATCGCCCGCAACCTCCTCGGCCGCGCCTACGCGCCGTGATCTGCGAAAGGACTTCCCATGGACAAGCTGAGCGGCAGGATCGCCGTGGTCACCGGCGCGGGCCGGGGCATCGGCCGCGGTATCGCGGAGAAACTCGCGGCCGAGGGCGCGACGGTCGTGGTCACCGACATCGACGAGGACACCGCGCTGGACACCGCGGCGGGCCTGGGCGGCGGCGCGGTGGGGCTGCACACCGACGTCACGTCGCGTGAATCGGTGGACGCGATGGTCGCGCGGGTCCGCGAAACCTTCGGCCGGATCGACGTGCTGGTCAACAACGCCGGCTGGGACAAGGCGGGCCCGTTCACCGCCTCCGACCCGGCCGACTGGGACCGCGTCATCCAGATCAACCTCTACGGGGTGCTCAACACCTGCCGGGCGGTGCTGCCGATCATGGCGGACCAGGGCTCCGGATCGGTGGTCAACATCGCCTCCGACGCCGGACGGGTCGGCTCCTCCGGCGAGGCCGTGTACTCGGCCGCCAAGGGCGGGGTGATCGCCTTCACCAAGGCGATCGCCCGCGAAATGGCCCGCCACCAGGTCAACGCCAACGCGGTGTGCCCCGGCCCGGCGGACACCGCCCTGTTCGCCTCGATCGGCGGGGACGACCCGAAACTGCGGGAGGCGCTGACCAGGGCCATCCCGTTCCGTCGTCTCGCACAGCCCCGCGACCTCGCCAACGTCGTCGCCTTCCTCGCCTCCGAGGAGGCCGACTACATCACCGGCCAGACCGTCAGCGTCAGCGGCGGCCTCACCATGAGCTGATCCGGAGCCCCGATGTCCTTTGCCACGATCCTCGACGACGAGCTGATCGACGCCCACACCCGCGACGGGTACTGGGTGAACCGGACCATCACCGACCACCTCGACGAGGTGGCCGCCGCCACGCCGGACAAGATCGCCTTCCGTGACGCCCGGCGGAGCATCACCTACGCCGAACTCAAACGCGAGACCGACCACTGCGCACTGGGCCTGCTCGAACTCGGGGTCCGCAACGGCGACGTGGTCTCCTTCCAGCTCCCCAACTGGATCGAGTGGGTCGTGGTGCACTTCGCGGCGAGCCGGATCGGGGCGATCAGCAACCCGCTGATCCCGATCTACCGGGACCGCGAGGTCGGCTTCATGGTGGGCCTGGCCCGGTCGAAGGTCTTCATCGTCCCGGCCGGATTCCGCGGCTTCGACCACGCCGCCATGGCCGACCGGCTCCGTCCACAGTGGCCTCATCTGGAGCACGTACTGGTGGTGGACGGAAAACCGGGCCAGGGCACCGGTTCGTGGGAGGAGTTCCTGGCCACACCCTGGGACCGGCGGCGCGACCCGGCCGGGCTGCCCGCGCTGCGCCCGGACCCCAACGACGTGACCCTGCTGATCTTCACCTCCGGCACGACGGGGGAGCCGAAGGGGGTGATGCACACGCACAACACCGCCATCGCCGCGAACAACCCGCTGCCGGCGCGACTCGGGATCACCGCCGACACCGTCTTCCACATGGCTTCCACCCTCGCGCACCTCACCGGATTCCTCTACGGCGCGAGGCTTCCCGTCCAGAACGGGGCGACCTGCGTGCTGCAGGACGTGTGGGACCCGGCCCGGTTCGCCGAACTGGTCGCCGAACACCGGATCACCTACACCTCGGCCGCCACCCCGTTCCTGCACGACGTGCTCACCGCGCCGAACCCGGCCGGACACGACCTTTCCTCGCTGCGCCGGTTCTGCTGCATGGGCGCACCGATCCCGCGTGCGCTCGTCCGGCAGGCTCGCCGGACACTGCCGGACATGGTCGTGCTCGGCGGCTGGGGCCAGACCGAGAACGCGCTGGTCACCCTCGGCATTCCCGGCGATCCGGACGAGAAGATCATCGACACCGACGGCTACCCGTGGCCCGGCATGCGAATCCGGGTGGTGGCGCCCGACGGGGCCGCCCTGCCGCCGGGCCGGGAAGGCCGACTGCAGGTCGCCGGGCCGTTCCTGTTCGTGGGGTACGCCGAGCGCCTGGATATGACGCACGGAAGCTTCGACGGCGAATGGTTCGACACCGGCGATCTCGCCACCATCGACGCCGACGGCTACCTGCGCATTTCCGGCCGCACCAAGGACGTGATCATCCGGGGCGGCGAGAACATCCCGGTGGCCTACGTGGAAAACGCGCTCTACGAGCACCCGGACATCGAGGCCGTGGCCGTGGTCGCGGTACCGGATCCCCGGTTGCAGGAACGCGCCTGCGCCTGTGTGGTGCTCGCGCCCGGGGCGGCACGCCTGACTCTCGAAGGGATGCGCGAGTTCCTGGCCGGGAAGGGGGTCGCCAAACAGTACTGGCCGGAACGGCTCGAACTGTTCACCGAACTCCCGCGCACCGCCAGCGGCAAGATCCAGAAGTTCCAGTTGCGCGAACAGGTCGGGGGCGGCGCATGAGAGCGCCGGATGCAGCGGACGCACCGGATGCGCCGGGAGACAAGGAGAACCATGGACTTCGCACTGACTGACGAACAGCGGAACTTCCGCGGATACGCCCGGGACTTCCTCGAGAAGGAGGTCGTCGCGCACCGTGCGGCGTGGGACCGGGCGGAGGCCGTGGACACCGCGGTCGTGCCCAAGCTCGGCGAGATGGGCTTCTTCGGGCTCACCATTCCCGAGGAGTACGGCGGGCTGGGCGGTGACTACCGCACCTACTGCATCGGGATGGAAGAGCTCGGCCGCGCGGACTCGG
Organism: Amycolatopsis cynarae; assembly: GCF_026802195.1. Classification (NCBI taxonomy): domain Bacteria; kingdom Bacillati; phylum Actinomycetota; class Actinomycetes; order Pseudonocardiales; family Pseudonocardiaceae; genus Amycolatopsis; species Amycolatopsis cynarae. Next base: position 2,274,937 of record NZ_CP113836.1, read on the forward strand.
CGGTCCGCGGGATCGTTTCGGTTTCGATGGGCCTGGTGGGAAAGGTGATCCTGTCCCACGGCACGGAAGAGCAGAAACAGCACTGGCTGCCCAGGATCGCCACCGGGGAGGTACTGGCCTGCTTCGGCCTGACCGAGCCGGACACCGGTTCCGACGCCGGGAACCTCAGGACGAGAGCGCGCCGCGACGGCGGCGAATACGTCCTCAATGGACAGAAGATGTTCATCACCAACGCCACCTGGGCCGGCCTGTGCCTGGTGTTCGCGAGGACCGGCGGGCCGGGCCCGAAGGGGGTTTCCGCCTTCCTGGTACCGACCGGAACCCCCGGTTTCCACACGCGGGAGGTCAAGGGCAAACTCGGCCTGCGTGGCCAGGCCACCGGCGAGATCTTCCTGACCGACGTCCGCGTGCCCGCTTCGGCGCTCCTCGGCGCGGAGGGCGAGGGGTTCACCATCGCCATGCATTCGCTGGACAAGGGCCGCGTCTCGGTCGGTGCGGGTTGCGTCGGGATCATCGAGGGCTGTCTCGAAGCCGTGGTCGGCTACGCCGGGCAACGGCAGCAGTTCGGCCGTCCCCTCGCCTCGTTCCAGCTGATCCAGGACATGATCGCCGACATCTCGGTCGAAAGGGACGCGGCCAGGCTGCTGGTGTGGCGGGCGGCCGAGCTGATCGAGCGGGGCCTCCCGTTCGGGGTGGCGGCCTCGAAGGCCAAGTACTTCGCCAGCGAGGCCGCGGTCCGCGCCGCCAATAGCGCGATCCAGATCTTCGGGGGTTACGGCTACCTCGACGAGTACCCGGTGCAGAAGTACCTGCGCGACGCGCGGGTGATGACCCTGTACGAGGGCACCAGCCAGATCCAGAAACTGCTCATCGGCCGCGCCGAGACCGGCGTCAGTGCCTTTCTGTGAAGCGTCCGTAGTGAAAGGACAGTCAGCATGACCGACCCGCAGCCCCCGCTCGGCCTGTTCGGCACCGAAGACCTGATCGACGGCGACGACCGGGCGATCCGCGACGCCGTGCGTGACTTCGTGCGCGACCGGGTGCGCCCGCAGCTGCCGGACTGGTTCGAACAGGCGCGGATCCCGGCGCGTGAACTGGCCAGGGAACTCGGCAAACTTGGCGTGCTGGGGATGCACCTGGAGGGTTACGGCTGCGCGGGGACCAGCGCGACCGCGTACGGGCTGGCGTGCCTGGAACTCGAAGCGGCGGACTCGGGGCTGCGGAGTCTCGTCTCGGTTCAGGGATCACTGGCGATGTTCGCGATCTGGCGCTGGGGATCGGAGGAACAGAAGCGGGAATGGCTGCCGCGCATGGCCGCCGGTGAGGCGATCGGCTGTTTCGGTCTGACCGAGCCGGACTTCGGTTCGAATCCGGCGGGCATGCGCACCCGCGCGCGCCGCGACGGTGACGACTGGATCGTGGACGGCACCAAGATGTGGATCACCAATGGTTCGGTCGCCGAGGTCGCCGTGGTGTGGGCGCGGACGGAGGAGGGAATCCGGGGTTTCGTGGTGCCCACGGACACGCCGGGCTTTTCCGCTCCCGAGATCACGAAGAAGCTGTCGCTTCGCGCCTCGGTCACCAGCGAACTCGTCCTCGACGGCGTTCGGCTTCCGTCCTCGGCGATGTTGCCCGGGGCGCGGGGGCTGTCCGGCCCACTGTCCTGTTTGAACGAAGCGCGGTTCGGGATCGTGTTCGGTGCGCTCGGGGCCGCCCGCGACTGCCTGGAAACGACCATCGAATACAGCCGGAACCGTGAAATCTTCGGCAAACCGCTGGCCGCGTACCAGGCGACCCAGCTCAAGCTCGCGGACATGACACTGGAACTGGGCAAGGGCATGCTGCTCGCCCTGCACCTCGGACGGCTCAAGGACGCGCACCGGCTCCGGCCCGAGCAGGTGAGTCTGGGCAAGCTGAACAACGTCCGTGAGGCGCTGGGAATCGCCCGCGAATGCCGGACACTGCTGGGAGCCAACGGGATAAGCCTCGAATACCCGGTGATGCGGCACGCGAACAACCTCGAATCGGTGCTCACCTACGAGGGCACTTCGGAGGTGCACCAACTGGTGGTCGGGCAGGCACTGACCGGCCACGGCGCGTTCCGCTGAGGGCGTCCGGTCAGTGACCCGGCTGGGGTCGTATCGACGGTGAGGGGACCCCTCACAGCGCCTACAGCCATTCGGCCACGCCGCCATGGTGTGAGCAGGTGCCTCTGCGGTGCTGGCTGAAGCTGTACGTGCCGTCGTTGCAGCGCGCGGTCGCACCGGCGGGGGCGGTTGCCGCGTGGGTCGGGCGGGGCACGCAGGCTCCGTCGACGTTCCGGTAGTCGTCGGCCGGGCAGGCTGCGGACTCGCCGCCAGCGGAATCGGCGGCGACCGGTGTGAAGGACGAGACCGGCGCGGGGGAAGAGGTTGTCGTCGTGGGCGGTGCGGTGGTGACCAGTTGCGTGCTGGAGGGCGTGACGACGGTACTGGTGACGGCATTGACCGCCGGTACCGTGGACGAGAGCGACTTGCCGGGTGAAGCGCTTCCGTCTTGGCACCCGCTCAGCACGCCTGCGACGAGAGCGAAGCCGCCCAGGGTGCCGGCGAATCGGGCGAAGAGTCCTTTTCGTGCACTGCTCTCGCTGTGGTCTGTCATCGTCCCCTCCGGCTCCCTCGATCGAGTGACAGCTGAAGATCGGAGCGCAGTCGAGAGGTGTTACGCCTCGGGATGTGACGCACCATGCCGCAGGGCGCACGAGGTGCCCACTATGAACAGGCCGATCGCGCGCGGGAGGGACATCAGGGCTGGGTTGGGGGCGTGTAGACGGGAGGTGGTGGGGTAGGCAGGGCGCTTGGTGTGAAGACCACGGTCGGCGTCCCGGGCTGGGGCACCTCGCCCGGCATGCTCACCTGCCCCTGGGGACGGGCGTTGATCGGGGTGGCGTTGGCGAGCGACTCGTCACGGGACGAGGTGTCGCCCGTGCTGTTCCTCGTGGTGCGCCCAGGATGGGTCGCAGGCACCGTGGAATGGACCACCGGGGAAGACGTACCCGGCGGCGCCGTCGTCATGGCCGTTGGCGGAATGGACGACGATGGCAGGACGGTGATGCCGGTGGTGACGCTGCTGTAGCGAGGGTTGCCCTGCGCGTGGCCGGGCGCGGACGCGGGTGTTTTCGAAGCGGCCGGCCCGGCGACGATCACGAGAGCGGCCGCGACGGCCGTGGCTCCCGCGGCCGTCGCGAGCACGATCGCCCTGCGCTCATGGTTCATGGGCGTATCCAAGCATGCCCCGCGGCATGCCTTCAGTCCCGGTTCGGCATCCCGTTCGCGGTCAGCACCACCGATTCCAGGACCGCCACCAGCGTGTAGAGCAGCAGCGAAGCAGCGGTGAGCACGACGATGTCCGACCACACCTGCGCGTAGTCGAAGCCGCCGATGGCGTTCGGGATCGCCCCGCCGATGCCGCCGCTGGTCGCGAGCCATTCCGCGACCAGCGCGCCGACCAGTGCGGCGGGCACCGAGATCCGCGCCGAGGCGAACAGGGCCGGGATCGCCGAGGGCAGGGCCACCTTGCGCAGTACCGTCAGCCGGTTGCCGCCGTAGGCCAGCACCAGTTCGGTCGCCTGGCGCGAGGCCGAGCGCAGCCCCAGCATGATGTTCACCATCGCCGGGAAGAACACCACCACACCACCGATCACCGCCACGCCCGCGGCGCCTCGGCCGAACGCGAGCAGGATGACCGGCGTCATCGCCACCAGCGGCACCGAGCGCAGCAGCATCACGATCGGCAGGAACGCCTGCTCGACGGGGGAGAACAGCACGAACACGGTCGCGAGCACGAGTGCCGCGGCCAGGCCGCCGCCGTAGCCGAGCGCGGCGTCGGTCAGGGTCCTGCCCAGCGCGCCGAACACGACGCCGCGGTGGTCTGCCGCGGCCGGATCGGTGAACAGGTAGTCCCAGACCGCGGCCGGGGTCTTGCCGACCGCCGGGCTGACGTCGTACGCGGTCAGGAAGGCCAGCCACCCGACGACGACCACCAGTACCGCGACGGCGATCGGCCAGACCAGTGACCACAGCGCCCGCGCGAACACGGAGGAACGCGCGCGGGCCGTTTCGGGGGCCACCACAGTCGGTTCAGTAGCCGGAACGATGACGGTCATGCCCGGCCTCCGTCCGCCGAAGTCTTCGAAGAACCGGCCGACCAGGGTGTGACCAGCCGGCCGAGCAGGCCGATCAGGAGGTAGCCGATCCCGGCGGCCAGCCCGCAGGCCAGCGCCAGTCCCCAGGTTCTCGGCACCTGGTAGGCCTGCTGCGACGCGGTCAGCGCCACGCCGATCCCGTTGTCGATACCGCCGAGGTACTCCCCGAGGATCGCGCCGAGCAGCGCGCTGGGGGCCGCGATCCGCAGCGCCGCGAAGATCGACGGCAGCGCGGCGATCACCCGGACCTTGGTCATCTGCTTCAGCCGTCCCCCGCCGTAGGCCTGGATGAGGTCGAGCGAGGTCTTGTCGGCGGCCCGGAGTCCGAGGAGCGCACCGACCAGCGTCGTGAAGAAAACCGACATCGCGGCCAGGAACACGGTGGGCGCCCGGCCGCCGAGGACGACCAGGATGACCGGTCCGATCGCGGTGAGCGGGATGCAGTAGGAGATCACCGCGAGCTGGTTGGCCACGCCGTCGAGCTTCGGCACGAGCAGCACCAGGAACGCGGTGGCCAGCGCCAGCCCGTTGCCCCAGGCGAATCCCAGCAGCGCCCCGTTCAGCGTGATGCTCATGTTTCGCCAGTAGAACCCAAGACCGTCCACAGTGAACTGGCGCAGCACGGCCAGCGGGGTCGGCACCGCGCCGCTGCCCCGGAACACCGTCACGGCGAGCACGGCCCAGGCGGCGATGATCAGCACCACGCCGATCAGGCCGCCGAGCCATTTCGGACGTTTCATTTCAGTCCTCTCCCGCGATGCCCGCGCCGTGGTCGAACAGCAGTGCCGACAGTTCGTCGTGGTAGGCGTGGAACTCCGGTGTCCGCATGACCTCCGGCAGCCTCGGGCGGGGCAGGTCGATGCGCACCTCGCGCACCACCCGGCCGGGCCGGGCCGACATCACGGCCACCACGTCGGAAAGGAACACCGCCTCGGCGATCCCGTGGGTCACCATCAGCGTGGTGGCGGGCTTCTCCGTCCAGATCCGCAGCAGTTCCTGGTTGAGCCGCTGCCGCGTCATGTCGTCGAGCGCGCCGAACGGCTCGTCCAGCAGCAGCACCGAAGGTTTGACCACCAGCGCCCGCGCGATCGACACGCGCTGGCGCATGCCACCCGACAGCTGGGCCGGTTTCGCCTTCTTGAACCCGCTCAGGCCGACCAGGTCGATCAGGTCGTCGATGAGCTGCCTGTCCACCGGGGCGCCCGAAACCTCCAGCGGCAGCCGGATGTTGGCTTCCACACTGCGCCAGGGGAGCAGTGCCGAGTCCTGGAAGGCGATGCCGAGGCTGTGCTCGCGGCGCAGCTCTCCCGGGGTGCGTCCGTCCACCAGTGCCACCCCGGTGGTCGCGCTCTCCAGTCCGGCGAGGATCCGCAGAATCGTCGACTTGCCGCAGCCGGACGGACCGAGCAGGGACAGGAACTGCCCCCGCTCGGTGCTCAGGTCGGTGCCGGCGAGTGCGACGACCTTGCGGCGGCCCAGCTCGAACGTCTTGCCCAGGCCCCGCAGGCTGAAGCCCGTTCCGGTCCGCTGCGGGGTTTTCGCCGCACTGTCGACGACGGGTGACTGCGACACGCTCTACTCTCCTGAAGTCCGTTGGTACGCCGTGCCCTGCTCACTTGCCCGGCGTCGGTGTGGCCGAGCCCGCGGCGGCGGCGAAGGAGCTGATCAGACCGGGGTTTTCCTGGTAGACCTCCTTGAGCAGGCTCAGGTCGAACAGCTTGTCGGCGGTGATGTCGACGCCCATGTTGGCCAGCGCCTTGATGTTGTCGGCGATCAGGGCATCGGACAGGGTGAACAGGCCGTTTTTGATCGCGTCGGGCGAGACGACCAGCCCGTTCTGCGCGACGGCTTCCGCCGTCTGCTCGTCCACGCTCAGGTTCTGGTCCTTGCCGTAGCCGGTCACCGCGTAGTTCGCGGCCTGGGACGGCGAAGCGACGGCGTCGGTCCAGCCCTTGATTTCCGCTACCAGCAGGGCCTTCAGCTTGGCCCGGTCGTGGTCGATCGAGCTCTGGCTGACCACCATGGTCTCCGCCACGAACGGGAGGTTGTAGTCGGCGAAGAGGAACTGGACGGTCTTGAAACCCTTCATCCGCAACAGGATCGGCTCGTTGGTGGTGTACGCCATGTAGCCCGCCACCTCGCCGGTGGTGACCACGGTGGGGTCGTACTGGACCGGCACGATCGTCACGTCCGATTCGCTCATGCCGTTGGCCTTCAGCAGTCCCTTGAAGATCGTGGTGTTCCCACCGGACTGGACGCCGATCTTCTTGCCCTTCATTGCCCGCACCGTGGGGATGGGGTCGGAGTCGATGGACAGGATGCAGAACGGGTTCTTCTGGTAGGTCGAGGCGATGGTCTTGAGCTGGGCGCCCTGCAGGATCGCGGGGGCGGTCAGCGTCGGCGACGAAAGCCCCATCAGCGCCTTGCCGGTGGCCACCGCGGCCTCGGCGCTGGTCCCGGCGGAGCCACCGGCGATCAGGTTGACCCCGCTGAAACCGGCCTGGGTGTAGTAGCCCTTGGCGTCGGCGAAGTACTCACCGGCGAACTCGATGTTCTTGATCCAGGACAGCTGGATGCCCAGCGTGCCCAGCCCGGACGACGAACCCGTGGCCGACGGGGAACCACCGCAGGCGGCGAGCAGCCCGCCGGCCCCCAGCGCGACCGCGCCGAGGCCACCGAGTTGCAGGAAGCGCCGCCTTCCCAGCGGGGAAGAGTTCAGTTCACGGGCGGACATGCGGGGCATGGGGACTCCTGTCGGGATTGGTCTGGCTCGGGAACACTAGGAGGGGCGTATTTCGCCGAGGAACTTCTGCGTTTCGGGGATGTTGCGAGTTCGGCGGCGGTGCAGTGTGCGTCAGGCGCCGTCGGCGAGCCAGGCGTCGATGCGGGCGAGCGCGTCGTCCACCAGTGCCTCGGGCGCGCCCGAAGCCTCGATCGAGCACCGGGCGACCCAGGCGAGGTTTTCGTCGGTGAGGCCGAGTGTGGTGCGCGACAACTCGTACTCCTCCAGGAGGCCGGGGCCGAACAGGAGGGGATCGTCGCCGTTGATGGAACACCGCACCCCGGCCTCGATCAGCCGCGGCAACGGGTGTTCGGTCAGCGATGGGACCACCGACAGCATCAGGTTGGAGGTGGGACAGACGTCGAGGCACACGTCGCTGTCGGCGAGCCTGCGCAGTAGTTCCGGATCTTCGACGACCCGCACCCCGTGCCCGATGCGCTGGGCGTGCAGCACGTCCAGCGCGCCGCGCACGCTGTCGGGTCCCGCCAGTTCCCCGGCGTGGGGCGCGCTGATGAGGCCCGCTTCCCGTGCGATGGCGAAGGCCTTGTCGAAGGGCTCAGGCGGGAACAGGGCCTCGTCGTTGGCCAGTCCGAAGGAGACGACCCCGGTACCGGCCTCGGCGGCGGCCAGTTCGGCCAGTGCGACGGCCTCCTCCGGCGCGCAGGTGCGGTCGGCCGTGATCATCAGGCCGAAGCCGATACCGAGTTCCGCGGCCGCCGCCCGCCCCGCCTCGGCCACCAGCCGGGTCGATTCGGCAGGCGAACCGATCATTCCGATGTGGTGGGGTGGGTAGAACTGAGGCTCGACCCACACCGCGCCTGCCGCCGCCGCGTCCTCCACGACCTCGCGCACCAGCCGGGTCAGGTCCTCCGGGGTCCGCAGTACCGCGCACGCGGCCCGGTACTGCCCGGCGAACTCGGTGAACGAGCCGTAGCCGCGGACCGGGGGCACCTCGATCCCGTACCGGAGGGCGAGTTCGGCCAGGGTCTCCGGCCGCATGGCGCCTTCGAGATGGATGTGCAGATGCGCCTTCGGTAACGCGGACAATGATCTGCTGCTCATGTGTGGTCACCTTAGGCGCCGGAAAAGACGTCGTGAAACGTCGTTGTGTCGGTCAGGTAAAAGAATGCCGCCCGGGGCTTCGGCGGTATTTCGCGCCGCATAATGGGGGACATGCCGATTACTCCTGCCGCCGAAGCCGCGGTCTTCGGCCCGGTCATCGACCAGGCCACTTTGGACGCCCTGGAACTGTGCTACCGCGAGAACGGCTTCGTCGTGCTGCGCGGGGTCTTCACCGCGGAACTGATGGACCGGATGGAAGCCGAGTGTGTTGCCGCGCAACAGAAGGTGCTCGCGGGTGAGCTGCCGGAACGTTACGGATCGACAGTTTTCCTCGACGACGCCTCGAAGGCCGAGCGCTTCGTGAATTACGTGGAATACGTCAACGAGATCTCCCCGGCCGTGCACGAAGCGGCGACCCATCCCGTCCTGACCACCGTGCTGCGCAGGCTCCTCGGCGAGCAGGCCTGGCTGCGCGACCGGTACAACCACGGCATCGTGTACCAGGATGCCCGGCCCGGCAGAGAATCCGGATACACCCGCATCGGATGGCATTCGGACTGGCAGTCCGGGCCGAGCCTGGACATCTGGCCGTCGACCGCCTTCACCTTCCACATCGACGGGACCTCACCGGCGAACGGGTTCCTCCGCGTGGTCCCCGGCAGCCACAACTGGGCCACCCCGGCTCCGTACCGGAACGTCAACGACGTCGAGGTCCCCGCCGACGCGAAACCGGTCGGCGGTCACGGCGATGCGGCCCCGCCATTCGAAATGCCGTTGCGATTCGAGGCTGTTCCCGGTGAGATTCCGGTCTGCACCGAACGGGGCGACATCATTCTGCACGACTGCTACCTGTGGCATTCCGCGGCCAGGGCAACCGAGGAAAACACCACTCGGCGGCACGTTCGCGGTGGCTACTACGGGGGCGACCGCACCGCCGAGCGGGTGGAGCAGTTCATCAAGAACGCCGCGCGCTGATCCTCACGTTTCGATCGTGTAGGAGCTGCGCTGCCTGGCCATCACGTGTGCACGGGCGCTGACCGTGATGGCCGGGTCGGTGGCGACGGTGGCGTCGAGATCGGGATGGTGGAAGAACACCACCGAGTACCGGTCCGTCTGCTCGATGCCCGGGTCACGCGCGGGATTGACGACGCGGTGGTTGTTGGCCGGGATGAGCCCGCCGGACCACCAGTGCAACAGGTCCCCGGCCTGCAGCAGCAGGGCGTCCGGCGGGAACACCACCGGCACCCAGCCACCGTCCGGCCCCAGCTGGGCCTGCAGGCCGCCACCGGGATTGTTCTCGGCCCACAGGAAGGTGAGCCCGCCCATGTCGGTGTGCGCTCCGGCGCGGATCGCGCCGGGCCGGGGAGGTTCGAGCTGGGCCAGGTAGTGGTTGACGCACAGGTTGGAATGCTGTAGTTCGGTCCAGGCTGGCAGATCCGCCTCGGGCAGGCGCAGCGCCTCGGCGATCATCACCACGATCCGGTCGGCCAGCTCCCGCATGCTCCGGTAGTACCGCGTCCACGTCACGGCCATGTCCGCCGGCTCGTCGGGCCACTGCTGGAAAGCGCCGGCCCACGCGCTGAGGTCGTCGAAACCGGCAGGGTCGGGCAGGGCGACCTCGAAGCGTTCCATCGGGCTGGCCGCCGGTCCGCTGCCGTACACCGGCTGCCAGCCCTGCCAGTGGCCTGTGCCGTTCCAGCGGACGCGCATCTTTTCCCGTTCCGGCAGGGCGAAGAAGGACCGGGCCGAGGCCAGCAGTGCGGCCAGGTCCTCGTCGAAGGTGTCCAGTCCGGTGAGGAACACACACGAAGAGGACCGCAACGAGGCGACCAGTTCCGCGCCGTTCGTAGTGGACAGATCGAGTACCGGGATGTGGGCTTGCTCGCTCATGGGCTTCTCCAGCGCGGACGAAGGAGGGCCGCCATACCGCCGTTGGCTGGTTGATACCCGGACGAGCGGTGAGCGTAGCGCAAGGACCCGCGGTCGACCAAGGTTTCACACCTGCCCTCGCGGGGTTGACCCGGTCCGAGGCGGTTGTATACCGTCTGGTCCGGTCGTTATACCACCCACCGATGCCGCCAAGGGCGCCGGAACCGGTCGCAGGATTGAGGATTCTCCGTGACTGTGCTGCCCGGCGCGCCCGCGCCCGTCTATCTCGACTGCGACACCGGCATCGACGATTCCCTTGCCCTGGCGTACCTGCTGGCCGCGCCGGAGGTCGAACTCGTGGGCATCGGCACGGTCAGCGGGAACGTCACCGCCGCACAGGGCGCGCGCAACACGCTCGACCTCCTCGCCCTCGCCGGCCGTTCCGGCATCCCGGTCGCGGTGGGCGCGCACGACCCGCTCGCGGGCAGGTACGGCGGGGCGGTCCCGCACATCCACGGCCGCAACGGTGTCGGCGACGTCGAACTCCCAGCGTCCGGAGTGGACCAGATCGGTGAGGACGCCGCGGAATTCCTGGTGCGGCTGGCCAAGGAGCACGACGGCGCGCTTCGCGTGGTCGCGGTCGGCCCGCTGACCAACCTGGCGCGCGCCCTTGAGCTCGAACCCGCGCTCCCCGGCCTGGTGTCCGAGGTGACGATCATGGGGGGCGCGGCGCTGGTCCCGGGCAACGTCAGCGCCGTGGCGGAGGCCAACATCGCGAACGATCCCGAGGCCGCGGCCGTGGTGTTCGCCGCGCCGTGGGATCTGACGCTCGTTCCGCTGGACGTCACCCTGGAGAACACGCTGGAGGAGGAGCATCGGCGCGTTCTGCTGGCTTCGGCCGATCCCTTCCTGACCGGGCTCGGCCGGATCCTCGATGTCTACTTCGACTTCTATGTGGACCTTTACGGCCGCCGTAGTTCGGCCCTGCACGATCCGCTCGCCGCCGCGATCGCCGCGGGCGGGATCACCCCGACGATCGCCCCGCGCGTGCCCGTGGTGATCGACGCGACCGACGGCCCGGGCCGCGGGCAGACGCTGTGCGATCTGCGCGGCCAGCGGCGCGGCAGCGTGGACCGGCCCGGCGCCCGCTGCCGGGTCGTGCTGGCGACCGACGCCCCGCTCGCACCGCACCTGCTGGACCGCCTCCTGGCCCGATGGGCCTGAGACGCCCGCCGCCGCGCCCGGTCACCGAGGTGCCCGGGCGCAGCGGCGCGCGTCACTGTGTATGCCCGGCTCGCCGAAGCCATCCGGGTTAGACGGTTCCCACCGGGCGGCCTGCTGCCCAGCGAACCGGATCTCGGCGCGCTGCTCGGCGTCAGCCGCACCGTGGTACGCGAGGCCCTGATGCTGCTGGACGAGAACGGGCTGATCGTCACACGCCGGGGGCTCGGGCGTGCCGTCGCCGACCGGCTACCGGTGGCAGGCTAAGAAAACCTCCGCCCGTTCGAGGATGTGCTGGCCGCCGCAGGGCAACTGGTGCGCGTCGCACTACACGAATTCGGCCCGCAGCCGACCACCGACTTCGTCGGCCGGGGACTGGGCCTCGACGCGGCCTCGACCACGTGGTTCCGGGAATCCGTCGTATGCCGCGCCGTTGATCCGGTCGCGATCATCCAGGAGCACCTTCCCGCCGGGAGGTCCCTGTACGAGATTTCCCGCGCTCTCGCCGATCTCGTCCCCGGCCAGCGCGAGGGAAGGCTTCGCGCTGCGCCTGATCCCCGACGATCTGGGTCCCGCCCTCGCCCCGGCCAGATGCGACCTCGCCCCGGTCCTCGTCTTGCCCCAGCGCGGGAAACTCGGTGAAAACCCGCTGTACCTGGGAGAATCATCGTTTCGTTCGCCGTCCGGGAATCTTTCGATCAGCAGGGAAGTCCGGGAGTGGGGTGATCAGTTCGAGTCATGTCGAAGTGGTGGACCGGAACACCCGTTTAGCGGATAGGGGGGAGAAGTGCAACGACAGGATGCTGCCAGTTTTGGATTCGTGATTCCAATAGGCGAGCGTGCTGGGGTCGGCACCGCCCCTGCCGTGGAGACTGTGCGCCGCGTTCATGCAGGCCAGTGCCAATGTGGTCAGTAGGATGGTCGCCACGGCGATGCGTAAGAACGTGCTCAAAGAAGGTTTGCTTTCTTTCCACGAGTAGTGGTGCGGCGGGTGGCGGTATACCGTCATCCACCGCGCGATGAGTGGGAAGGATAGACCCAAGGCGGTTCTTGTCGATCAAGAGGGTGTCCCTTGTGGAGGGCTGTGCGAGGGGGCGCGCCGAAGGCTTCGACAAGCGACCGATCCATTGGGGATTAATCTCGGCCGTCTGAGGCCTATCGTGAAAAGTTCTCGGATTAATGCGGGTCGTGGAGGACGCCAGGGCTGACCGCGGGTTGGTCCCCGGGTACAGGCACGAGCGCTCCGTCCCGGAGCATCGACAGGTCGGCTTGGACTTCTCGCAGCCGTCGATGGTCTTCCAGTGCCGAGTAGAGTTTCGCTGCCTGTCGCCAGCCTTCTTCCGCCGCGGCGTCGTGCCCGGTGGCGTGCAATGCGAGTCCCAGTGCGTGGAGGGCGCCAGCGGTCACCGGGTGGGCCCTGATGCGCTCGGCGAGCCGGATCGCCTGACGCGCGTATTCCATGGCCGTGCGGTTCCGGCCCAGCCCGACCTGTATGTGGGCCATGACCTCGCAGGCTCGCGGGGCCACTTCGACATCGTGTATTCGTTCGACGATGTCCAGCGCGCGACGGCAGTGGATCGCGGCCTCGGTCAGGTCACCCTTCGCCCTGAAGCAGTCCGCCACCTCCGCCAGCGTCTGTGTCTGACCATGCCAGTTGCCCAGCGCCCTTCTGATGCGCAGCGATCGCCCGAACGCTTCGAGTGCGGCACCGTGGTGATCCGTCGCATGATGGCTCCGGCCAAGAGCGTCCAAAATGGACGCTTCTAGTGCGATGGCGTTGGTGGACTCCGCCAGGCGAAGCGCCTCCCGGTAGTGCGTCATGGCCTGATCGTGGTTTCCGCTTTGCGCCTCCGCTTTCCCGAGGTGCAGCAACGTCGTCGCGACCTTGGACAGCTCTCCGGTTTCGCGGGCCAGGGAGGCCGCGAGCTGAAACTGCCGGACGGATTTGCCACGCTCCTCGAGCGCGGCAAGGATCAAGCCGAGGTCGTTCCGCGATGCCCCTTCCCCGTCGCGGTCTCCGATGGCCTCTGCCGCCTCGATGGCAGTCTGGTAGAGGAAGCTCAGGTTCTCGTAGTGCCCGTACCTCCGATATGCCCCGTACAGATTGTGCGGGAGTCGCCAGGCGTAGTCCCAGTGCTTCCGCTGCGCTGCCCAGGGGATCAGGGTCATGAAGACCTCCCGCTCGCGGAGCAGCCACGCAATCGCCGAATCGGAGTCGGCGAAATCGGGCATGTGCACGTCGTCGCAGCGAGCGAGCATCGGCACGGGCGCGCGGAAGGGGAAGAGTGCCCTGTCGGCGGCATAAGATGCGTGGAGGAAGTAGGAAAGAAGGCGGCTCTCCGCCTGAGCCTTGACGTCTTCCTCCATACGGGAACTCAGTTGCCGCGCGAATGCCCGGAGGAGATCGTGCAGACGGTACCGGCCGGGCGTGGCCACCGGCTGGATCAGGTGGGCACTGGCCAGGATGTCGAGGGCGTGCTGGGCCCGCGCCGGTGGCGTGCCCATGAGCGCGGCCGCCGCCGGGCTGCCGATCTCGGGCAGCGGTACCAGGCCGAGCATCTCGAACAGCTGCCTGGCCTCTTCGGGAAGGGCTTCCAAGGAGGTCGACAGGGCGGCACGGAGGCTTGCCGGCGGGTCGTCGCCGTCGTCACCGATGTCGAGCAGGCGGTTGCGGTCCTTCAGTTCTTCGGCGAATCGCGCCAAGGGAGTTCCCTGGTGAAGGTCGATGTGGTGCGCGACGAGTTGCAGCGCCATGGGCAGCCCTCCGCACAGCTGCGCGAGCCGGGCGACCGAGTGCGGGTCGGAATCGGCGCGTTCTCCGATGCGGACGGCGAGCAGTTCGGCCGACTGCCGCCGGTCGAGCGGAGATACCGAAAAGTGCAGCACGCCGTGCCGCCCGGCGAGTCCGGTCAGCCGGTGCCTGCTGGTGGCGACGACGAGCGCGGGGGAGAGCGGGAGCAGCAGCGGCCGGAGGTGATCGGAGTTCGCGGCGTTGTCCAGGATGATGAGGGTCCTGGTCCCGATGAGCGTGTCGCGGAGGGCGGTTTCGCGCTGGGCGCGGGTGGTCAGCAGGTCCAGGGACGCCCCGAAGGCGATGAGCAGTTCGCCGATGACGTCGTCCACGGTGAGGCTGCGCCCCGGCGCGAATCCGAGCAGATCGAGGTAGACCGCATGGTCGACCTGGCGGCCGAGGAGCCGGTGCGCCCAGTGGACCACGAGTGCGGTCTTGCCGATCCCGGCAAGGCCGTCGACGATCGCCACACCACGCCGCAACGCTCCCGTCTCGGTGGTGGCGAACTTGCCCAGTTTCCGTTGCAGCTCTTCATGTCCTACAAAGTCGGAGACATCGGCGGGGAGGTTGACCCGTGGTGGTTTCCACTCGGCGGGCGAAGGTGCGGACGCAACGGTGACCGGCGCGGCCCACCCGCCGCGTTCGCGCAGTTGATCATGGTAGCGTCGCAGCTCTTCGGCGTCCTCCAACGAGCCCGCATCCTTCAGGCGCCTGCGCAGATCGAAGTAGGCCGTCGTTTCCTCTTCCCCGCTGCGGGCGGCCAGGATGCGCAACCTGCGTTTGGCCAGCTCCAGATCGAGTCCGTGGCCGTCCTCCAGTTCGTCGAGCCGGGCGAGCGCGGGGTCGAGCCGACCGAGCCGGATCAGTTGATCGAGCAGGAGGCGCTGGCCGGGCAGCCACCTCCGTTCGGTCGCCCACTGGCGCCAATTCACGGCCCATTCGGTGCGCAGATCGGCCAGCGGTGCGTCACGCCAGAGAGAAAGCGCTTTCGTGATCATTTCCAGTGCCCGGTCGGGTTTGCCTTCGTCGGCCAGATCGCGGGCCCTGCCGGCCAGTGACTCGAATGCGTAATAGTCGATCCGGGTGCGCTCGACCTGGAGCAGGTAGGCGCCCCGGACAGTGAGGAGCTGGGCCGGTGCGTTCGCTTCATGCAAGGCCTTGCGGATGCGTCCGGCGTAGGTATTCAGTGTCGTGCGGTCGTTCGCGGGGGGTTGCCTGTCTTCTTCCCATACCCGTTCGACCAGCGTCTCCACCGGAATCCGCTGGCCCGCACAGGCGAGCAGGACACCAAGAATCCCCCGAAGCCTCGGCTCACCCCAGTCCGCGACCGGCTCACCGCGCACCGAGAGGGCGGTGGATCCCAGGATGGAGAACGCGATGTCCATTCGTTACCCCCTCGGCCGGGAGTGCTCTGACACCAGATTGACACATCAAAAGATCATTTGTTTCCCCTTTGTCGGAACAGTGACAGCTTTTTGTCTCCGGAGTCGCCCGATGATGCCGCTGTTGCCCGACCGTCGAGCGGAGATGAGGGGAAATGGGTATCTGGCTCAACGGGCCGATCGGCCTCGGTGCGCAGACCAGGATCACCAGGAGCGGTTGTCGCACCGTGCTGGTGATGGTGCCGACGCTGGCGGCAGGTACGCGGCTGTTCGACCTCGTGCCGTTGATCGAGGCCGACCACCGGATCCAGCTCGTGTTCACCGTGCCGCATGGCACCAGTGGATGGCATGGGCTTGGGGACTACCTGCGAGACCAGCGGGCCTTCGTGGTTCCCTGGCGGCAGGCGGTCGAACACCGATTCGACCTGGTGCTGGCGGCGAGCCATCGGCACCTCGCGGAGGTCCGGGGGCCGATCCTGCTGGTGCCCCACGGTGCCGGCGCAATGAAGTCCCGTGAGTACAGCCGGAAGGCGGGCGGGGCCACGGTGCCGAGCACCGGCCTGGAACGCGACCTGTTGACGTACCGCGGGCGGGTGCTTCCCTCCGTTCTCGCGCTCACGCATGACCGCGAACTCGACGAGTTGCGGAATCGGTGCGAGGAGGCAGTGCCCGCCGCGATCGTCGCAGGGGATATCTGCTGGGACCGTCTGGTGGCCGGCCTGCCCCTGCGCAACGCCTATCGCCACGCGCTCGGCGTCGGTGACGAAGAACTGCTCGTGACGATCAGTTCCACCTGGTCGCCGGATTCGGTGTTCGGTAGGCTTCCGGGCCTTTACCGGAAGATCCTCGACAAGGCGCCCGAGTCCGGCGCCAGGGTCGCCGCGGTGCTTCATCCGCAGATCTGGGCCGCGCACGGCAGGCGCCAGGTCGTCGGCTGGCTTTCCGACTGCATAAGACGCGGTCTTCTGCTGCTTCCGCCGGAGGAGGGGTGGAGGGCGACGGTAGTGGCCTCGGACTGGGTGGTGGGGGATCACGGATCCACGACCACCTACGCCGCGGGCATCGGGCGTCCGGTGAGCATCGCCGCCTGCCCTGGGGACAACATCCGGGAGGGTAGTCTCGCTGCCCTTGTTCGTTCGTTTGCTCCGCCCTTCAGGCCGCGCCGTTCACTCCGTCGCCAGTTCAGTGACGCCTCGCTGTACCGGGAGAGGCTCCAGATGGAAGTGAGTGCGGCGATTTCGTCCCGGCCGGGCCAGGCCGCCGGGATTCTCCGCGCGGCGATGTACCGCTTGCTGGCCTTGACCGTTCCCACCGGCGAAGGCCCGTCCGCGCCGTTCCCGTTGCCCGAGCCGATCGGAGGGTGACGCGTGGTCGTTCACCGGGCGCGACCGGGAGCCCGTGGTGCACCGCGCGCGGCGGGGTCGCTGTTGTCAGGGACTATCGGTCCGCGGATCCGCCGTCCTGGACGGCGGCCAAGAGTGATGACGCCTGTGCCGCGCGGGGATCCCCGGCGGCCTGATAGAGATCACGGGCTTCGGCCAGGTGATCCGCGGCCGCCGGGAGACCGGAGCCGGCTTCGGCTTTTCCCAGCGCCAGCAGGATTTCCGCGGTGTAGTACGGAGACCCGGAGGCCCGGACCGAGGACAACGTTTCGTGCAGCAAAGGGATGCCCTGATCGTGCCTGCCCTGATCGCATCGTAGGCTGCCCAGGACCATCAGGGTGCGGGCGTGCTGGATCGGGTCACCCAGCTCGGCCATCAGGTGCGCGGCGGCGGTGAGCTCGATGACAGCCTCGTCCGTGCGACCGAGTTCCGCGAGTACGTCACCGGCCCGGCGCCGGCACAGCGCGACTCCGCGGAGAATCCCGAGCGTTTCCTGGATTTCGGCGGCTTGGCGGAAGTAGCGCAGTGCGGCTGGCAGGTCTTTCCGGCCGCGGGCGGCCCGCCCCAACTGGGAAAGGGCCGTGGCCACGGTCGGACCGTCGCTATGCGCCTCGCCCAGCCGTAGCGCGATTTCGTTCTCGGCCGCGGCTTCGTCGAAACGGCCCAGCTTCGCGTAGGCGAAGCCGAGCTGCGAATGGAGCCGGGCCTCGGCCAACGGCTGTCCCGCTCGCCGTGCCGCCGAGATGCCCAGTCGCTGTATCTCGATCCACTCCTGGTAGTGCCGGTGGTGCAGGAAGAAACCCCAAAGGGCCTCACAGAACCGCCACACGGGCGAGGGCCACCCGTGCCGGTCGGCCGCAAGGAGCACGGCCCGGATCGACCGCTGTTCCGCCACCAGCCAGGCCATGGCGGTTTCCGGGCGGTCGAAGCGGAGTCCGGACGAATCCGCGGGCTCCACGCAAAGCAGCCCCGGCCGGTGCGGATGGACGAGACCGGTGGCCTCGACCGTCGCCGCGAGGTACCACCGCACGTAGGCCCGGAGCACGTCGTTCCGGGCAGCCGGCCGCAACTGCCGTTCCGCGCGGGTACGGGCGTGTTCCCGGAGGAGGTCGTGGAAGTGGAAACGACCGGTGGCGTCCTCGATGAGGAGGTTCGCCTCCACCAGTTGGTCAAGGCCGTCGAGGACGGCGTCACGGGAATGCGACGATGCGGCCGTTACGGCCTCGATGCGGAAATCCGGGCCAGGGTGCAGTCCGCACACCAGGTAGATGTCGGCGGCAACGGTGGTGAGCGCGGCATACGAGGCGTCGAACACCGCCTGGAGCGACCGGCCATCCGCCGTATCGAGCCGGAGCAGGCGGGTTCCGTCCGTGAGCGTGCGAAGTTCCTGCTCGAAGGTGCGGCCGCCCCGGGTGCGGAGGCGGGCGGCCACGGTCGACAGGGCAAGGGGCAAGCCGCCGCAGGCGGAGGCGACCCGGCGCACCGCGGCAGGCTCGGCGGTGGTCCGTTCCTCGCCCACCAGGTTTTTCAGCAGCCCCGCCGATTCTTCGATCGAGAAGGGTTCGAGTTCCACGGACCGGCCGCTCAAGGCCAATCCGGCCAAGCGCCAACGGCTGGTTACGACGCACAGCGCGGATTCCGAAGCCGGTAACAGCGGATGGACCTGCGCGGCCGAGAACGCATTGTCCAGGAGGATGACGAGACCGAGTCCGGCGGTCACCGAACGGAAGAGGGCCGACCGTTCGGGCAGCTCGGCCGGAATCTCGGCCGGGGGGACTCCCAGGGCGACGAGGAACCAGGCCAGCGCGGTGTCGGGAGAAAGCGGTCCGCCCGGCCCGAAGGCGTGGAGATCGACGTACAGTTGGCCATCGCGGTATTCGTCCCGGTGCCGGTGGAGCCAGCTCAAGGCCAGCGAGGTCTTGCCGACCCCGCCGGGACCGGTGATGAGGACCAGGGGGAGTGGACTGCCCTTTTGCGCCTTGAGAAAGGCATCGAGCTCCTCCAGTTCCCGGTCACGGCCGCTGACTGGCGGTGGAGCGGGAAGCTGTGCGGGGGTGACTCGCGGCCTGCCGGGGTGAAAGTGCACCTGGTGGATCGATCCGGCCTGGATGACCGGCCCGGCGACGGCACCGGACAGGGTGTTCGTCACCGGTCCCCTTGCCGGTCTCCACCCGTCCTCGGTCATCTCGGTCCCGTTCCGTTTCCGCTGGGGTCTTCTCTGTCTACCCCATTGCGGAAGCGAGAGGAGCGGAATTGTGGCCGGAACGGCAGTCTCCCGAGCTGCTTCAGCCGTGTGCGACGGCCTGGCCGGCCTTGGCCCAGTTGGCGTGCAGCGTGTCGAGATACGACTGGGCCTGGGAGCCCGGGGTGGTGCCGCGGGCGAAGGCCCGCATGTTGCCGGGGCCCGTGTTGTAGCCCAGGGCGAGCAGTTCGTTGGTGGTGAGGCGGCCGGACCGGGTCGCGGGCAGCTGGGCGGCCAGGTCGTGCAGGTACCAGGCCTCCGCCTGGATCGCCAGGTCAGGGTCGTCGGGTAGGTCCTGCCAGTCGCGGCCCGCGAACGGGCGGCCGCGCTTGGTCTCGTCGAACGCGGCCCGGTGCATGTTGGCCACACCGAACGCGGCGTCGGGGTGGAGTTGCTGCCAGGCCCGCTCCAGTTCGGGGTCGTGCGGCTTGTACGACTCGTTGTAGAGGATCGCCATGACCAGTTGCGCGTCCACCCCCGCCTCACGGGCGTGCGCCACCACCTGTGCGGCGAATTTCGCCGGATCCTGGTTCGAGGTGGCCGGAGCCGGGGCGGACGCGCTCGACGGTGGCGGCGTTGTCGGCCCGCTGGGTGCGTTGCCCGTCACGGCGCATCCGGCGAGCACCGGCACGAGCACGGCCAGGGCGACCCGCCGACCCCATCGCATAGTCCCGCCTTCCGCTGGTCCCCAAGCCTGCACGATTCCATCATGGGGGGCAGGCCCTACCAGGATGGCTGGGGGTCGCCGGATGGTCCGCGCGCCGCACTGAAGACAGGCTGCCGGACATGAAAAAGATCGCTCTGGTCGGCGCGCTCGTGGCGGCGTTGGTGGCGACCGGCATGCCTGCCGCCGACGCCGCGGCGTCCGACTCGCCGACCTGGGGACCGTGCCCGGCCACCGCGAACGGGAGTCCGCTGGATCCCCGGCAACGGTGCGCCACCCTGGCCGTGCCGCTCGACTACCGCGACCCCGGCGGGCCGCGGATTTCCCTGTCCATCTCCCGGATCCGGTCCGCCCAGCCGCGTTCCCGGCGCGGCGTGCTGCTGCTGATCCCCGGCGGCCCTGGTGGCTCCGGGCTGAACCTGCCTTCGGCCGACGCGGCCAAGTTGCCCGCGTCAGTGCTGGACAGCTATGACCTGGTGGGCTTCGACCCGCGCGGGGTGGGACGCAGTTCCCCGGTGTCCTGCGACCTCCCGGCGGCCGACCTCGATGTCCTGCCGTGGCCGGACGCGGACGGCGGCATCGCGGCCAACGTGACGGCGGCCAAGGAGGTGGCCGACGCCTGCCTGAACCGAGGCGGGCCGGTGCTGCGCAGCATCGGCTCGATCACGGAGGCGCGCGATATCGACCGTATCCGGCAAGCCCTGGGAGAGAACAAGATCTCGTACTGGGGCGTGTCCTACGGGACCTACGTGGGCGCGGTCTACGCCACCCTGTTCGCTTCGCACACCGGGCAGGTGGTGCTGGACAGCAACGACGATCCCGATCCGCGGCTGCTGGAACGCCGATGGCTGGCCAACTACTCGATCGGCGTGGAAGACCGCTTCCCGGACTTCGCGGCCTGGGCCTCCGCGGCGGGCAATCCGTACCGGATCGCGGGCACCCCTGCCGAAGTGCGTGACACGTTCCTGGCACTGGCTGCCCGCCTCGATCGGCGGCCACTGCCGTGGTCCGGCGCGAAGCCGCCCGTGCTGAACGGAAACACGCTGCGGGAGATCCTGCTCGGGGCCCTGTACTCGGACAGCCGGTTCCCGAGGCTCGCGGCGGTCATGCGGGCCGCGCTGGACGGCACTCCGCTGCCCGCGGCGAGTGCGCCGCCGGAGCAGGCGGTGCAGAACACCGACGCGGTGGCGGTGGGCACGCTGTGCGGCGATGTCGCCTGGCCGGACTCGATCGACGGCTACGCCGCGAAGGTGGCCGCCAACCGGGCGAGCTACCCGCTCACGGCGGGTATGCCGGTGAACATCGGCCCGTGCGCGTTCTGGCCGGCCGCTCCGGCCGAGCCCGCGGTGCGGATCAGCGACCGGGGGCCACGGAACGTGCTCCTCGTCCAGAACCTGCGCGACCCGGCGACGCCCTATTCCGGCGCGCTGAACCTGCGTCGTGCCTTCGGCGACCGGGCCGTGATGATCACTGTCGACTCGGGCGGCCACGAGGCCTACCTGGCGAACGGGAACCGCTGCGGCGACAACGCGGTCACCGACTTCCTGGTCACCGGTCAGCGACCGCGCGCGGACGTCTACTGTCCCGCAGGCTGAGGCCGAACTCCCGTCGAACGGCTGTGAAGGGGCCCTTCACAGCCGTGTCGCTCAGTCGCGCGAGTCCACCTTCCGCGCTTCGTGTCCCACTCAGGCGCTTGTGTTCCACGCTCCGGCACCTGTGTTCCACGCTCGGTCCGGGGCCGGTGCCCCTCAAGGCACCGGACTTGTCGGGACCCTGGCCTGCTTTCCTGTGAGGGGTCCCCTCACGGCTCGCGCCGGACCTCCCGCGCGCTCAACCGGGCAGGCTCTCCCGCGGGCGGGCCTGGCGGTCGGCGGTGGCCAGTCCGGTGTTGAGCACGACGACGATCGCGAAGACGAGGCCCAGCGTGGGCTGATCCACCCCGTAGAACGCGGCGGCCGCGGCACCGAAGACCAGGGCCTTCACCGCGAGCACCCCGGCGATCGGGAGGCGGAACCTCGCCCTGGGCGCGGCGAACAGACCCCACACCACGATCGCGAGGATGGGCAGGGCCAGGCCCAGTGCGAAGTTCAGGGTGAAGCCCCACCACGCGAGGCAGCCGAAGGCCACCAGCTCCAGCAGGAAGGCCAGGCCCTCGTTCACCACGTGCACCGGTGCAGGCAGTCGCATCGGTCGTTCTCCCCTCGGTTGCCGATGATCATGACACCGGCGGGGCACCGGAGGAAAGAGTCAGCGGGCCGCGGACAGGATCGCGTCGAGGCCGCGGATCAGGGTTGCCCGCGCCCGATCGGCGTCGGCGAGGTAGCCGGCCACCATCGCGCCGTCGCGCAGCATCATCAGATGGGCCGCCGCACCCTCCGGATCGGGGTGCCCGGCCTCGGTGAGGTCGTGCACGAACAGCGAGCCCAGCCATTGCCGGTGTTCGGTCACGGCACGGTGCACCGGGCTATCCGGATCGGGAAACTCGGCGGCCGCGTTGATGAACGCGCAACCGCGGAAGCCAGGGCTGCACACCAGTTCCGCCATCTCGGCGACCGTCGCGCGCAGTCGCTCCGGCCCGGGCTTCGCGCGGGCGGCGACGGCTCGCGCCGCCTCGTCGACGGTCCTCAGATACGCGACGACGAGGTCGTCCTTGCTGGGGAAATGCCGGTAGAAGGTGGCCCGCGTGACGTTCGCCTCGGCGAGCACCCGATCGACGCCCACCGCGCGGATGCCCTCGGCGTAGAAGAGTTCGGACGCGGTGCGCAGCAGGCGTTCCCGGGCTTCGGACGGGCGGGTACCGGTAGCGCTGGGCATGTCGCCACGATACCAGATATAGAGACAGAACGATCGGTCTTGCCTTTTCTCGATCACCATGGCACAGTGGACCGCAGTAGAAAGACCGATCGTTCTCTTCAGGAGGCTCCACCATGAAGGTCCTGTACACCGCGGCCGCGATGTCGACCGGCGATGGCCGTGACGGCCACGTCCGCTCCTCGGACGGCCTGCTCGACTTCGACCTCGCCATTCAGAAGGAGCTGGGTGGTGCCGGTGGCACCACCAACCCCGAGCAGCTCTTCGCGGCCGGTTACGCGGCCTGTTTCCACTCGGCGCTCAAGGCGGTGGCGCGGCAGAAGAAGATCGAGTTCACCGACTCCGCGGTGTCCGCCGAGGTCGGTATCGGCCCGAACGACGCCGGGGGGTTCGCCCTGACCGTCGCGCTGCAGGTGGAGTTCAGCGGCATCGACCAGCAGACCGCGGACGAACTGGTCCAGGCCTCGCACCAGGTGTGCCCGTACTCGAACGCCACCCGGGGCAACATCCCGGTGACCATCGAGGCCGTCGTCGCCTGAATTCCCATGGGCCCGGCACGCGCGCGAACCGGGTGCCGGGCCCGATCCTTCTTGTCCGGAAAGGACGTTGGGGAGAGGTTGATATCGTCTCCCTTCCGGGAAGTGACGAGAGGGGTTTGCCGATGGGTTCGGGATCGTCCGGCGAGGCGGCCCGGCGGCGCCGCCGGCTGCAGACGACGATCAAGGACTCCCTGCGCGAGCTGAGCACCCAGCTGTCGGTGCTCAACCACCAGGTCGGCGCCCGCCTCGACCTCAAGGACTCCGATTTCGACTGCCTCGACCTGGTCAACCAGCACGGCCCGCTCAGCCCGACGGCGCTCGCGCGGCTCGCGGGGCTGCACCCGGCCACCGTGACCGGGGTGCTCGACCGGCTCGAACGCGGCGGCTGGGTGGTGCGCGAACGCGACCCCGCGGACCGGCGCGCCGTCCTCGTGCACGCGCTGCGCGACCGCATCGCCGAGGTGTACCGGCTCTACGGCGGGATGAACGCCTCGATGGACGAGCTCTGCGCCGGCTACGACGAGGGCCAGCTGGAGCTGATCGCCGACTTCCTCCACCGCACCACCACGGCGGGCCGGGACGCCACCGAGGAACTCGCGGAGTCCTGAAAAGGACGAGCCGGGACCTAAAGGCCCCAGTCCCGGAGGATCGCGTCGTTGTCGCGGCCTCCCTCGGGCGGCGGTGGTGCGGGCAGCTCCGGGACGGTGCGGGAGAACCGGGGAGCCGGGGCGGCCTGCGGCGCTCCGCCGAGTTCGACGAGCGTGTGCCTGCTCGTCAGGTGCGGGTCCGCCGCGGCCTCCGAGAAGCCGAGGACCGACGTGACACACGCATCCGTGTCCTCGAAGACGGCGGCCCATTCGTCGCGCGTCTTCGTGGCGAAGGCCGCGGCGAACCGTTCCCGCAGCACCGGCCACCCCGGCCGGTCGTGCTGCGCGGGCAACTCGCCCGGACTCAGGCCGAGTCCGGCCAGCAGCGCGGCGTAGAACTGCGGCTCGATCGCGCCCACCGCCACGTACTTCCCGTCGGCACAGGCGTAGGTGTCGTAGAACGGCGCCCCGCTGTCCACGAGGTTCGACGCCGGTTCGTCGCGCCAGACCCCGGCGGCCAGCAGGCCCCACACGCCCTGGGCCAGTGAACTCACCCCGTCCACGATGGCCGCGTCGATCACCTGGCCCTCGCCGGAGCGCTCGCGTTCCCACAGTGCGGCGAGCACGCCCATCACCAGGTACAGCGAGCCGCCGCCGAAGTCGCCGACCAGGTTCAACGGCGGGGTCGGCCGGGCCCCGGCGGTGCCGATCGCGTGGAGCACCCCGGTGAGCGAGAGGTAGTTGATGTCGTGCCCGGCCCGCTGGGCGCGGGGCCCGTCCTGTCCCCAGCCCGTCATCCGGGCGTAGACGAGGCGCGGATTGCGGACCCTGGCCGCGTCCGGTCCCACCCCGAGCCGCTCGGCCACCCCGGGCCGGAACCCTTCGATCACCACGTCGGCCCGCTCGATCAGGGCGAGCACCAGTGCCGCCTGTTCGGGCTCCTTGAGGTCGGCCGCCAGCAGCCGTCGTCCGCGCAGCAGCCAGTCGGGCCGTCCGGGCGGGACCACGCGCAGTCCGCCGCGGGGACGCTCCACTCGCACCACGTCGGCACCGAGGTCGGCCAGGAGCATCGCCGCGTGCGGCCCCGGGCCGATCCCGCCGAGTTCTACCACCCGCAGGCCCGCCAGTGGTCCGGGCATGCCGCCTCCTCGCCCCCTCGCCGGGCCGGTGTCGCCGGTCAGTGTCGGCCAGTGTCGCCGGTCAGACCGCCCTCAGCAAAACGGAGGTGGCGTCGCCGCCGCCGGACAGGCCCACGGCCAGCGCGGTGCGCCGTGCGGGATCGGTGATCGGCGCCGGTTCACCGGCCACGGGTTGTGCGGGCAGCCGGGAGTACGGCGTCACCAGGTTGGCGGTCGGCGCCACCCGGCGCTGGTCGAGCATGAGCACGCTCGCCAGGACCTTCAGCAACCCGGCCGCGCCGGGCAGGTGACCGAAACAGGCCTCCTGGGAGGTGAGGGGCAGCGGCTCGTCGTCGCCCAGCGTCCGCCGCAGCGCCGACAGCGTGTCGCACAGGAAGTCCTCCAGCTGACGGTTGCCCTCGGCGAAGTCGCAGAAGAAGGCGAGGTCGCGCAGCGAGAGACCGGCACCGCGCAGCAACCGCGCGAGGTCGGCCGCGCACGGTTCGGGCGTCCCGAGCCCCATGGGGTTGCGTCCGCCGTTGCGGGTGGACAACGCCTGGAACTCGCCCTCGAAGGTGCGTGAGCCACGGTGGCCCGGCCGCCCCAGTACGACGGCGGCGGCGCCCTCCGCCGGAGCGTTCCCGGTCTGGTGCTCGTCGTGCGGCCGGACGTCCGACGGATCGCCGGACAGGCTGGAGGCGTGGTGGCCGGAGCGCCCCGGGTGTCCCGTGGCCGACAGGTACAGCGGCTCCAGGGGAGTGTCGACCCCGACCACGATCGCGTGGTCCACCTCGCCGCGGCCCACCATCGAAGCGGCCAGTTCGAACGCCCGCATCGAGGTGCTGCACCCGCCGGTGAGCGAGACCGTCGGGATCTGGAGGCCCAGGTTCGTGGCCATCCCCGAGGCGATCGCGGCGGGGGCGGTGGAGACCCAGTAGTCGAAGGCGACCGCGGCGGGTCCCTCCCGTTCGAACCGCTCGAACAGTGCGATGGTTTCCGGCAGCGCGAACTGGTAGGAGCTGACCACCAGGACCGCATCGCCCGCGCTGATCTGCCCGGCGGTGAGCCCGGCGTCCTCCAGCGCGCGGGTCACCGCGCTGTGCGCGAACCGGCTGGCCCTGGTCATCCGCCTGAGCAGTTTCTCCGGCAGGACAAGGTGTTCGTCGCCGTCACCCGGCACCTGCCCGGCCACCCTGATCGGGGTGCCGGTGCCGGCCAGCGGGGTGATCGCGCACGAACCGGACAGGACCGCACCGGCGAACTCGTCGAAGTCGTAGCACGGTTTGTCCAGCCCCGGCAGGGTCAGTCCCACACCCCGCAGCGTGATCGGCAGCCACGTTCCCACGCTTTCCTCGCCCCCTCCGTCGCGCTTTCCCTGGTGTTCTCGCCGCATCCCTTCGAGGTAACCTCGCCTCGGCGGGGACGCGGAAGGCACCGCGAGTACTCGATTCCGGGAGAACCGGTGACCGGAGGTACCCGGTGGTGACGCATACCGGCGACCGTCCACCGCTTCCGGTGTCTGCGCGCCGCTCCGCGTCGTGCCCGCCCACCTCGGCCGGGCGCTGAAGACGGAGTTCGGCCGCACCGCCGCCCAGTTCCGCGGCCGCGCGCCCGCTGACAGCGGCGTTCAGTCGAGGGGGAGACCGGCCAGTTCGCCGCGGGAGAGCACGCCGAGTTTCGGGTACGCCTTGTACAGGTGGTAGCCCACCGTGCGGGGACTGAGGAACAGCTGCGCGGCGATGTCCTTGTTGGACAGACCGCGCCCGGCGAGGCGCACGATCTGCAGTTCCTGCGGGGTGAGTGTGCTCGCTGGGCCCGCCGGGGCCGAGGTGGTGGTGCCGGTGACGCCGGTCGCGGTCAGTTCGGCCGCGGCCCGGTCCGCCCAGCCCGCGGCGCCGAGCCGTTCGAAGTCCGCGTGCGCGGCCCGCAGGCGGGTGCTCGCCTCCGCCTTGCGCCGTGCCCGGCGCAGCCATTCCCCGTACAGCAGCGTGGTCCGCGCCGATTCGAACGGGCGGGGATCGTCCTGATGCCGTTCCAGCGCGCTCCTGAAGTGCTTTTCGGCTTCCCCCTCCGGCGCGAGCAGCGCCCGGCAGCGCAGGATCAGTGCCTCCGCCCAGGCCTGGCCGGTCCTCTGCGCCCAGTCCGCGTACCGCCGCAACGGTTCGGCGGCACGGTCCGGCTCCCCGGCCCGCACCGCCGCCTCCACCAGGTCCGGGACGCTGCGCAGCACGGACAGGCCGTAGAAGTCGGGGCCGCCCGCGAGCGCGCCGAGCCGGTCGAGTGCGGCGGCGGCCCGGCCGCGGCCGAGGTCCAGCAGCCCGAGCGCCCATCGCGCCCGGGGCAGGCCGGGATCCAGCGGGGCCGCCAGAACCTCCTCGGTCAGCTCCCGGCAGCGGGTCTCGTCGCCCGCGATCGCCGCGAGGTGGGCCAGCACGCCGCGCAGCTGCCCGTGCCAATGCCGCAGGTCCGCGTCGACCGCGATCCGCAGCGCCTCCTCGGCATGGGCCGTGGCGTCCCGGTGCTGCCCGTGGAACAGCTGGGCTTCGCTGAGCATGAACAGCAGGTTGGGCAGCCAGCTGATGCTGCCGCGCGCCCGCGCTTGCGAAACGAGGGTTTCGGACAGCTCGCGGGCCTGGCGGTCCCGGCCGGTCGCCAGCTGGACTCCGGCGACGAACAGCATTTCCCGGTAGTCCCCGGCGGCGGCGCGCACCGTCTCGGCGAACGCGGTGTCCACGTCGCCGGTGTCCGCGGGGCGAGCCAGCGCCATCGACAGTCCGCCCACGATCATTTCGGTCATCGGGCGCAGCCGGTCGTCCGGGGCCACCGGCGTGGCGGCGAGGCGGCCGATCGCGTCGCCGAGTTCCCGGTGGCCGGTGAACCAGGCGATATAGGCGGCTTCCACCAGTGTTTCCAGCGACCGGTGCGGATCTGTCCCGGCCAGCCGGGCGGCGCTGTCGGCGAGCAGTTGGTACGCCTCACGCTGACGTCCCTGCCAGAACCGGCCGAACGCCTCCACCTGCACGTGCCGGGCCCGCAACGCGGGATCCTCCGGCGATGCGGAAACCCGGCCCGCCAGCTTGAGCGCGTGGTCGACGGCACCGGCCTCACCGGCCGCTTCGGCGGCGAGGATCAGCCGCCGGTCCCGGTCCGCCGGCGCCGGGGTGAGCTGGACGGACCGCTCGTAGGCGGCGGCCGCGGCGGTGTGCCCGCTGCGTTCGCCCGCCCGGCGCGCGGTCCGCTCCAGTTCCGCGGCGACCTCCTCGTCGGGCCCGGTGGCGGCCGCGGCCCGGTGCCAGGCACGGCGATCCGCGTCTTCGGCCCGGTCCAGCGCCTCGGCCAGCGCCCGGTGCAGCCGGAGCCGCTCGGCGAGCGGAACCTCCTGGTAGACGGCCGCCCGCAGGAGCGGATGCCGGAAGGCGACCGTGCCGCCGGTGATCCGCACCAGCCCGGCCCGTTCGGCCGGTGTCAGGTCGTCCACCGAGGCGCCGAGCGCCGCCGCGGCCCGTAACACCACCGCCAGCTCCCCGGTGTCGTCGGCGGCCGCCACCCGGAGCACCGTGCGGGTCGGCCCGGGCAGTCCCCGCACCTGGGCGGCGAACGCCGCCCGCATCCGTTCGGTCAGGGGCAGCCCGCCCGGCGGCGCGGCGTCCGCCGTCGCGAGCGCCGACGGCAGTTCGAGCAGTGCCAAGGGGTTCCCGCCGGCCTCGGCGAGCACCCGGTACCGCAGTTGTGGGCTCAGCTCGCCGCCGCGCCGGTCGAGCAGTTCGGCCGCCGCCGAGGCATCCAGTCCGTCCAGCCTGCGCAGGGGAAGCCCCTGGCTAGGGAAAGCGCTGCCCTCGCGGACGCCGAACAGCAGTACCACGCCTTCGGCGTCCAGCCGCCGCGCGGCGAACGACAGTGCCTCGGCGGATTCGGTGTCCAGCCACTGGGCGTCGTCCACAAGGCACAGCAGCGGTGAGCCGGAAGCCAGTTCCGACAACAGGGACAGCGCCGCAAGGCCCACCAGGAAGCGATCGGCGTCCGCCGCCGGGGCCAGCCCCATCGCGGCGCGCCAGGCGGCGGCCTGCACCGCGGGCAGTGCGTCCACCGCCGGACCCGCCGAGCGGAGCAGCAGTTGCAGTCCGGCGAACGGCAACGCGGCCTCGGACTCGGTCGCCGCCGCACGCAGCACATGGGCGTTGCGCGCCGACGAGGCGGCGTAGTCGAGCAGGGCGCTCTTGCCGATCCCCGGTTCGCCGGTCAGCACCAGAACCCCGCTTCGGCCCTGTGCCGCCGCGTCGAGCAGACCGTCGATGACGGCGCGTTCCTCGTCCCGCCCGTAGAGCATGCCGCCACAGTACTGATGCTGTCCGCGGTGCCGCCGGTCAATTACCTAAGCGCGACCGATTCCTCGCGGCCCGCGCGCCCATAACGTCTTCACCAGCAAGAACGCAACCGATCAACCGAGAAGGAGTACCACCATGAGCGAGCTGAACGCCGTCGCCGAGCAGTACATCGCCGTCTGGAACGAGACCGACGCGGACGCCAGGAAGGCCGCGATCGGCAAGCTGATGACCCCGGAGATCACCTACGTCGACCCGATGGCCGTCGCGGAAGGCGCCGATGCCTTCGACGCCACCGTCGCCGCGGTGCAGGGGCAGTTCCCCGGTTTCACCTTCCGGCTGGCCGGCTCGCCCGACGGGCACCACGACCAGGTCCGGTTCACCTGGGAGCTCGGCCCCGCCGACGGGGAAGCGATGGTCGTCGGTTTCGACGTCGCCGTGCTCGCCGCCGACGGCCGGGTCAACGCCGTCTACGGCTTCCTCGACAAGGTCCCCGCCCTCTGAAACCTGCGTTTCGCAGCAGTCACCCGGTCAGGAGAACGACGTGAGCACCACCATCGATCCGATCCGATCCGCCGAGGTCGCGCCGCCCGCGGCGGATCGGCCGTCCTGGGGCGCGCTGGGCGTTCTCCTGGCCGGCATCTTCATCACCACGCTCGACTTCTTCATCGTCAACGTCGCGATCCCCTCTCTGCAGCGCGGGCTGCACGCGGGGCCCGCGGCCGTCCAGTTCGTCGTGGCCGGGTTCGGGCTGGCCTACGCGGCCAGCCTGATCACCGGCGGGCGGCTGGGCGACCTCCACGGCAGGCGCCGGATGTTCCGGGTCGGCCTGAGCGTGTTCACGGTGGCCTCGGCGGCCTGCGGCCTGGCCCCCACCGCGGGCGTGCTCATCGCCGCCCGGGTCCTGCAGGGCCTCGGTGCCGCGCTGTTGTCACCGCAGGTCCTGGCCATCCTCAACGTGGTCTACACCGGGCGGCACCGCACCGCCGCCTTCAACGCCTTCGGCCTGGCCATGGGCTTCGGCGGGGTGTTCGGCCAGCTCATCGGCGGCGTGCTGATCCAGGCCGACATCGCGGGCCTCGGCTGGCGCAGCATCTTCCTGATCAACGTGCCGGTCGGTGCGATCGCGCTGGTGCTGGCGGGCAGGCTGGTGCCCGAGTCCGGGGCGGGCGGCCGGTCCCGGCTCGACCTCACCGGGACGGTGCTCGTTTCCCTCGGCCTGGTCGCGATCGTGCTGCCGCTGGTGCAGGGCCAGCAGCAGGGCTGGCCGCTGTGGACCTGGCTGTGCCTGGCCGCGGCGGTGCCGCTGCTCGCCGGGTTCGTCGTCCACCAGCGCCGCACGGGGGACCGCGGCGGCTCGCCACTGGTCGACCTGGCCATGTTCCGGCAGCGCGCCTTCTCCGCCGGAGTGGCGATCGGGCTGGTCTACGCCCTGACCACGGCGTCGTTCTTCCTGGTGCTCGCGCTGTACCTGCAGCAGGGCCACGGGCTGAGCGCGCTCGGCTCGGGCCTGGTGTTCCTCCCGCTCGGCCTCGGCTACTTCGTCTCCTCCAGCAAGGCGGGGCAGGTGGCCGCCCGGCTGGGCAGGCAGGTGCTCGCGGCCGGCGCGCTCACCGTGGCGGCGGGCTATCTGATCCTGGCGGTCACCGCCGAGGAGATCGGCACGGCCGGTGCCGCCGCGTGGCTGGCCCCCGGCCTGCTCATCGCCGGGGCCGGGATGGGGCTGGTGATGGCGCCGTTGCCCGCGACGGTGCTGGCCGGGGTGCGGCAGGGGCACGCGGCCGCCGCGTCCGGCGTGCTGAACGCCGCGCAGCAGGCGGGTGGCGCGATCGGGGTCGCCATGGTCGGTGTGGTGTTCTACCAGGTGCTCGGTGCGCTCGGCGGGTTCGACGGCGCCTTCTCGGTCAGTGAGCTGGTGCTCGCCGGGGTGGCCGTCGCGGTCGCCGGCCTGGTGCAGCTCCTGCCCAAGGCACCCACCGGCTGACGACGGCCGATCCACTCCACTTCGGACGTGTCCGTGCGCGGACACGTCCGATTCCTTTTCCCGGGCGCGCGGGACACCCGGGGAATGGTTTCGTCCATCATGTGGAACCGCCGTGCGTCACATGGACACCGCAGGGCGGTTGGCCAATCCTGACGGGGTAGGCGATGGTCGATGTCCCGGCGGTGCCGCCACGACGGTCCTCATCGGACGGTCCCGGTCCCGTGGCAGGACACGGACGGGTGAAGGGTGGCGGGTGATGGCCGGGCGGGATGCCGACGTGGTGGTCGTGGGTGGCGGCGGGGTGGGATCCGCCGCGGCCTGGCAGCTCGCCGCCGGGGGCGCCGACGTGGTTCTGCTGGAACGGTTCGCGGCGGGCCACACGCGGGGCGCCTCGCACGGCGCATCCCGCATCTTCCGGATCGGCTACTCCGAGCCGGCCTACCTCCGCCTGGCGTTGCGCGCGCTTCCGTTGTGGCGGGAGCTGGAACAGGAGTCGGGGCGCTCACTGCTGGAGCTGACCGGCGGGGTCACGCACGGCGGAGGCGAGGAACTCGACCTGCAGGCGTGGGCGCTGGAAGCCGCGGGCAGGCCCGGCCGCTGGCTTTCGCACGAGGAGGCGGTCGAGCGCTGGCCGGGGCTCCGCTACGACGGGCGTGTCTACTTCCACCCGCTCACCGGACGGCTCCACGCCGATCACGCCGTGGCGGCGCTGCAGGACGTCGCGGCGAGGGCCGGGGCCACCGTCCGCCACGAGACGCCGGTGACCGCGATCGAGGTGAAGGGGGCCGACCGGGTCGACGTGCACACCGTGAACGGGACCTATCGCGCCCGCAGGGCCGTGGTGGCCGTGGGCGCGTGGTCGGCGAAACTGCTCGCCGGGATCGTGCCGTTGCCGCCGCTGCGCGTCACCCAGGAACAGCCCGCCTATTTCGCGCCCGTCCGCGAGGACCTGCCGTGGCCGGCGTTCATCCACTACCGCGATCCCGCCGGGCTCGAGCCCGGCCTTCCGGGAGCGGTCTACGGCCTCGTGACTCCCGGGGCCGGTATCAAGGCCGGTTTCCACGGCGCGGGCGAGGTGTGCGACCCCGACGAGCGGGACTTCCGGGCCGAGCCCGGTCAGTTGCGGGCGCTGCGGCGGTACGTGCGGGAGTGGCTGCCGGGCGCCGATCCGGACCGGGTCGACCCGATCAGCTGCACCTACACCACGACGGCCACGGAGGATTTCCTGCTCGACCGGGTGGGCCCGGTCGTGGTCGGCGCGGGGTTTTCGGGACACGGCTTCAAGTTCCTGCCGGTGCTGGGCCGCATCCTCGCCGACCTCGCGGTCGCCGGGACACGTCCCGGCGACCGCTTCGCCCTGCCTTCCTCCTGACGCCTGGCCGCGGCGCCGGTTGTGCCTGCCGGGTGCGCGCGCCCCGGGCCCGCTGCGCGATCATCTGTGGGGAGTCGAACCGGCCGTACCACGGTCCGAAACGTGGGAACCGGGGTGCCGGAGGAGGGGACCATGGAACTTCGCCAGTTGCGGTACTTCGTGACCGTCGCCGAGGAGTTGCACTTCGGCCGGGCGGCCGAGCGCCTGCACATCGTGCAGGCGGCGGTGAGCCAGCAGATCCGGAAGCTGGAGCGGGAACTGGGTGCCGAACTGTTCGACCGGTCGCCGCGCACCGTGCGGCTCACCGCCGCGGGCAGCTTGTTCCTTCCCGAGGCGCGGACGGTGCTCGCCGCCGCGAGCCGGGCGAAGGCGAAGGTCGCCGCGCTCGCCGGCCCGCGGCCCGCGGTGCTGCGCCTGGGCACCAGCAACGGTCTCGGCGAGCGTCTCGACCTGGTCCTGGACGCGCTGGCCCGCGCCCTGCCGGAGGTGAGCGTCGAACTGGTGGCCTCGCCCACCCGGGAAAGGCTGGACCAGGTGCGCGCGCAACGGCTGGACGCCACCTTCGTGCGCGGGATCACCGAAAGCCCCGAACTGCGACTGATCCCGTTGTGGCGGGACGCGGTCACCCTCGCGCTGCCCGCCGACCACCCGCTGGCCGGGGCCCCGTCCGTGGAGCTCGCCGATCTGGCGGAACTTCAGTTGCGTTTGGTGGAACGCTCCCGCAATCCGCCCCTGCACGACCTGATGCTGGCCTCCTGCCGGGCCGCCGGTTTCGAACCCGTGCTCGGTCCGCCGTTCACCACGGTCCAGGACACCCTGGCCACGGTGGGCGCGGGAGGTGGCTGGACGGTGGTGTACGAGGCGCATGCGCGGAGGCTGCCCACGCCCCGGGTCGCGTTCCGCCGCCCCGGGACGCCGATCGCGATGACCACGCTGCTCGCGGTGTCCGAAACCGCCCCGCCGTGGTGCCTCGACACGCTGCTGCGGGCGTGCGATCACGATTGGTGATCGCAGCGAGTCCGGATCGCTTCTTGGTGCGGGCGCGGTTTCCGGGTGCACTGGTCCCAACGGGAAACACCGAGACAGCAAGGAGAAACCAATGCCGATCGTCACCGTGCAGCAGGGCCCGCGCACCGTCGAACTCAAGCGCGAACTGGTCCAGCGGATCACCGATGCCTTCGTCGACGCCTACGGGATTCCGGCCGAGACCGTCCAGGTGTGGATCCACGAAGTGCCCACCGACAGCTGGGGCGCGGCCGGGAAGCTGACCGCCGACCGGTGAGGTCAGCGCCCGAGGAGCGCGCCGCCGTTGCTGTTGAGGAACTCCCCGGTGATGTAGCCGGCCTCCGGGGAGGCGAGGAAGGCCACGGCGGCGGCGATGTCCTCGGGCCGTCCTTCCCTGCCGACGAGGGTCTGACGGCGGCGGCGGTCGAGTTCGGCCTCCGACGGCGCGCCGCCGAAGAACTCGGTGCCCGCCACGTAGCCGGGGACCACCACGTTGGCCGTCACCCCGTCCGGGCCCAGTCGCGTGGCGAGCGTGTGGTTCCAGGCCAGGAGGGCGGCCTTCACCGCCCCGTACGAGCCGTTGCCGCGCAGCGCGGCGAGCGAGCCGATGGTGACCACGCGCCCGCCGGGCCTGCTCAGCCGCGGCAGCAGGGCTTCGGTCAGCAGCACGACGGGGAGCACGTTGTGGTCGAAGTCCTGTCGCCACGCCTCGGCGACGGCCCTCAACCCGCCCTCCGGTGCGGGGGTGCCGCGTCGCCCCGCGTTGTTCACCAGGACGTCGACCCGCGGTGGGAGCTGCTCGAGGGCGCGCTCGACCTCCTCCGGCGCGGACAGGTCGACGGCCACGGGGAGGATGTCGCCGCCGAGCGCCTCGGCGGTTTCGCGCAGCACCCCGGCCCGGCGCCCGAGAATCGTCACCCGGTCGCCCTGCGCGGCGAACCGCGCCGCGATCGCCCGCCCGATGCCCGTGCCGCCGCCGCTGACCACCACCGACCGCGCCGTACCCGTCGTCATTGTTGTTACGGTAGCGACGCCGGGGGTCCAAGATCGCGTGACTTCGGCGACCCTCCGGCGGGCAGCCGCGACCAGAAGGGCGATGACGTGGAGATCTGGATCAATCCGGCCTGCTCGAAGTGCCGATCGGCGTTGTCCCTTCTCGATGCCGAGGGGGCGAGGTACACCGTGCGGCGCTATCTGGAGGAGCCTCCGACGGCCGGGGAGATCGAGGCCGTGCTCGGCCGCCTCGGCCTCGACCCCTGGGACATCACGCGCACCGGGGAAGCGGTGGCGGCCGAACTCGGGCTGGAGTCCTGGTCGCGGGAACCCGGCGACCGCGCCCGCTGGATCGAGGCGCTGGCCGCCCACCCGATCCTGATCCAGCGGCCCATCATCACCGCGGACGACGGCAGCGCCGTGCTCGGGCGCACCCCCGAGGCCGTGCGCTCCGTCCTGGACTGACCTCCGGCAGGGACCGTGAAGGGCCCGGAAATTCGCGGGCTTTCCGGCTCAACCTTTCGGGTCGCTCATCCGTCTGGACGGGGTATGGGGCATCCGAGGGGGTGCGGCGAAGAGGACTTCGCCGAGTTCGTGGTGGCGAGTTCCGGCAGGCTCACGCACGCCGCGTTCCTGCTGACCGGCGACCGGCACCAGGCGGAGGACGCCGCGCAGACGGCGCTGGCGCGGACCTATGCCGCCTGGCGGCGGATCCGGCACAAGGACGCCTACGGCTACGCACGGAAGGTGCTGGTCAACCACCTGATCGACCTCTGGCGGCGGCCGATCAAGGAGTCGCCGACCGACGAGGTGCCGGAGCGCCGCGTCGCCGGAGCGCCCGAGTCGGCCGTGGTGACGCGGCAGTGGCTCCAGGAACTGCTGGACGGGCTCACCGGGCGTGAGCGGGCGGTGATCGTGCTCCGGCACTACTTCGACCTGCCGGAGGCGGAGGTGGCGGCCGAACTGTCGGTGTCGGTGGGCACCGTGAAGAGCACGAACTCGCGTGCGCTGGCCAAGCTGCGGGTGGCGGCCAAAGACGATCTGCCGGCAACGTGCGGGGGTGCGGCCTGATGCCGGACATCGACGAGTTTCGGGCGGCGCTGCGGCAGGAACCCGAACAGGGGTACCGGGTCCCCGATCTCGATGCCGTCGTCGCCCTGGGTAAGCGCATCCGCCGCAGGCGGCGGATGGCGGCTGCCTCCGGCGTCGTCGCCGTGGCGGCCGCCGTGGTGGTCGTGCTGGGGCTGACCAGCCAGCTCAGGCCGGGTGCCCCCCGGGTGGGGGACGGCGGCCCGGCGATCAGCGTGGCACGGCCGCCCGCACCGGCGACGACGGCGGGGGAGTCGTCGGCCCCGCCGGAGGACGTGGTGCCAACGGCGGGGGAGTCGTCCACACCCGTGGGGGACGTGGTGCCGACGGGGATCCACGACGAGGCGGGGGAGATCGTGCTGTACGCGGTCGGCCTCGACGAGGCGGCCCTTCCCGATGTCCACTTCGGACTCGCGGTGGGGCATCGCGGCCCTTCCGGCCGGGTGGCCATGGACCGGGTGGCCAACGTGATCACCGGAACCGACCGCGCACCCGGCTTCCGGGTCTTCGACGGTGGTACTGACGAGACCGAGACCCGGACCTGGGTGCCCGCGTTCGGGTACTACGTGGGCCCGGCCGCCAGGATCACCACCACCGTGCGGGGGAAGACCGTGGAGGCCAGCCTGGCGAGCTGGAGCAAGGACCCGAACGTGGTCTTCTTCTGGTTCACTCGCGACGAGGTGCCGGACGGCACGCTGGCCACCCCGCCGCGCGCCTACACCGCCGACGGATCGGCCCTGCCGAAGTGAGCGGGCACATGACCCACTGGTGGTAGTGATAATCAGGAGGCGTGATGAGAGTTCGTTCGACCGTGCGTTCTTTGAAGGGCGGGCCGGGGTCGCCGGTGGCCCGCCGCCGCGGCAAGGTTTTGTTCGCCAGCAAGGAGAATCCGCGGTAGAAGGCCCGCCGGCGCTGACGTCGCCCGGATTTGCCCGACACCGCCCGCCCGACGCCGCGGGCGGTTACCATTTGCGGGTGCCCAGCCGATCCTGGCCGGGACAGGGGTTCGCCGCGCTTCGAGGGGTCGAGCATGAGTCATCCGAACCAGCCACCGCAGTGGCAGGGCTACAACTCTCCCCAGGCTCCCGGTCCCGGGCCGTACGGCCCGGGCGGTGCCTACGGCCCGCCGGTGCCCCTGGCGCGGAACAACGTCCCCGCCGCGATCATCCTGATCATCGGTGGGCTGCTCGGGGTGGTGCAGGCCTTACTGCCCTGGGTCTCGATGCCCGCGGTGGGCCGCTTGACCGGGTTCGATCTGGTCAAGCTGGCCGGGGAAGCGGGCGCGGGAGCGGTCGAGGCGACGATCTTCCAGGTCTGCCTGATCGCCGTGCTCGTCTGCGGCGGACTGCTCGTGCTCGCCGGGGCCTCGCTGATCGTCCCGATGCGCAACCGCAAGGTGCTGGGTGCGCTGTCGCTGCTCGTCACGGTCATGATGACCGTCGCCGTGGTGCTGCTCCTGCTCAAGGCGGGCCTCGGTTTCAGCGGGCTCTCCGTCGGGTTCTACTGCTTCCTCGCCTCAGCCGCGATCTGCTGGCCGGGCTCGCTCATCGCACTGTTCAAGCGCTGACCGGGACTGCCGGGTCCAAAAAGGACATCCCGGCACGGACGGGAAGAAGGGGACTTCACCGTCCGTCCGCCAGTTCCTGCAGGAGCGGAGTGAGCGCCGGGGCGTGGCGGCCGAAGAAGTCCGCGTCGACCGATTCCACCGCCGCGATGGCCCGGCGGGCCAGGTTCCTGCCCGCGGGGGTGGGACGCAGCCGCCGGGCCCTGCTGTCGGCAGGGTCGATCTCCCGTCGGAGCAGTTTCTTCTCCTCCAGTTTGCGGACGATCTGCGAGGTCATCTTGACGTCCGTGCCGGCATGCCGGGCCAGGCGCAGCTGATTGGGCACCTCGCCCTGCTCGCTCAGCCACCACGCACTCGCCAGCAGGACGAACTGCGCGTGCGTCAGCCCGAGGGGCTGGAGCGCGGCGGTGACCGCGCGCTGCCAGGCGAGGGTGACGTGCCAGAGCAAAAAGCCGGGGCTGGCCGCCGGTCCTTCCGGAAAGCGCGTCACGCCGCCGCCCGCGCGAGCAGGGCGGCCATGGCTTCGGGGAAGTCTTCCGTGATCGCCGGGCCGACGGAGGCGGCGATCTCGCCAGGGCCGGTGATTTCGAGCCGGTGGACCACTTTCGTGCCGCCGTCTTCCCGCGGCCGGAGGGTGTGGCTGAACCGCAGCGTCAGTCCCTCGAACTCGGTTTCGTCGGCGTAGACACGGTTCTCGGTGACTTCCGCGATGACGGAGGTGATCGGGTCCTGTCCCTTCGGCTTCATCACGACCTCGCCGCCGGGGGCGAAGGCGCCACGCAGCCGGACCCATTCCATCGACGTGTCCCAGTTCGCCCAGTCGTCCAGGTCCTTCAGTACGTTCCAAACCGCTTCCGGTGCGGCGTCCGTCTCACCGATGTGCTCGTGCGTCCACACGAAGGCCTCCTTGATCGTCGCGCAGATAATCTGCGCGCAGACTATATCGGGATCACCGCGCTGTCGAGCGGCAACTCGTTGTTGCTTCGGTGTTACCCGTGTGCTTGACTGTCGATAGAACCTGTTCTAAATCTGCTGAGGTGGACAATGATCCGAACCCGCGCCGCGGCGCTGCTTGAGCAGCCTGGCAAGTGGCAGGTCATCGACGTCGAACTCGACGAGCCCAAGGCGAACGAGGTGCTGGTCCGGTTCAAGGCGGCGGGGCTGTGCCACTCCGATGATCACGCCTCCACCGGGGACATGCCGGTCGCCCAGCTGCCGTTGATCGGCGGGCACGAGGGCGCCGGCGTGGTCGAGGCGGTGGGCCCCGGCGTGCGCTCACTGGCCGTCGGCGACCACGTGGTGGCGCAGTTCGTGCCCTCCTGCGGCCGCTGCGTGGCCTGTGCCTCCGGCCGGGGCAACCTCTGCGACCTCGGCATCTACGCGTTGTCGGGATCGATGGCCGACGGGACCTACCGGGCCCACCACAACGGCTCCGACGTGGGCCAGATGACGATGGTCGGCACGTTCGCCGAGCGCGCGGTGGTGCCGGAGTACTCGTTGAGCAAGATCGACGACGACATCCCGTTCCACGTCGCCGCACTCCTGTCCTGTGGCGTACCGACCGGCTGGGGCTCGGCCGAGTACGCCGCGGAGGTCAAGGCCGGGGAGACCGTGATCGTGATGGGAGTCGGCGGCGTGGGCATGAACGCCGTGCAGGCCGCGGCCGTCCGCGGCGCGGCACATGTGATCGCGGTGGACCCGGTGGCGTACAAACGCGAACGGGCCGTCGAGTTCGGGGCGACCCACACCTTCGCCGACATCGACGAGGCCGCCGACTTCGCCCGCTCGGTCACCGGCGGGCAGGGCGCGAACTCGGCCATCGTCACGGTCGGCGTCACCACCGGTCAGCACGTGGCGCAGGCGGTCAACGCGATCGGCAAGTTCGGCACCGTGGTGGTCACCGGCATCGGCGACATCAAGGACGAGGGCCTGCCGATCAACCTCTGGATGCTGTCGATGATGCAGAAGCGCATCCAGGGCGTCATCTTCGGCATGGGCAGCCCGGCGTTCGAAATCCAGAAGCTGGCCGCGCTGTACAAGGCGGGGCGGCTCAAGCTCGACGAGCTGATCACCACCACCTACAAGCTGGACGAGGTCAACCAGGCCTACGCGGACATGCACGCGGGCCGCAACATCCGTGGCGTCATCCTGCACAACGAGGATTGAGGCAGGCCGACCGCAGGGCCGTGAGGGACCCCCTCACGGCCCTTTTTGCTGTAAGGGCTCCGAACGCGGCTGTGAGCCCACGCTGGGGCCGGCGCGGGATGCCCTGAAGGTCGCCTTCAGGGTCATAAATGCCCTTAAGGCCACCTTGAGGGCACCCTCTGGTCCCGGGAGTGCCGTTCCCCTGTCGCTGCCGTGAGGGGACCCCTCACGGGAAGTGGCCGGACCTTCACGGCACAACGCGGCGCCGTTTCGGGCGTTCGGGATTCACCTCACGTGGCGCGGGTTTTCCGCATGGACACCGGCGGTGCCGGTGGCGGAGGGTGAGGCGTGCCAGCGGCGGTGAGCCGGACGAGCGAAGTGCCCCCCAGGGGCCGGAACAGGAGTCGTCGTGGGACGGGTGGAAGGCAAAGTCGCCTTCGTGACGGGTGCGGCGCGCGGTCAAGGGCGTGCCCATGCGGTGCGGCTCGCCGAGGAGGGGGCGGACATCATCGCGCTCGACCTCTGCGCCGACGTGGCCACGGCCGCGCACGGGGGAGCGACCAAGGAAGACCTCGACGAGACGGTGCGGCAGGTCGAGGCCCTCGGTCGCCGCATCGTGGCCCGGGTGGGCGACGTCCGTGACAGCGACGCGCTGGAGGCCACCGTCGCCGACGGGGTGGCGGAGCTGGGCCGGCTCGACATTATCTGCGCCAATGCTGGGATCGCGGGCTTCGGGCCCGCGCTGGAGCTGTCCCCCCAGACCTGGCAGGACATGATCGACATCAACCTGACCGGCGTGTGGCGCACCGTACGCGCCGCCGCACCGGCCGTGGTGGCCGGCGGGCGGGGCGGCTCGATCGTGCTGACCAGCTCGATCGCCGGCATGATCGGTTTCCCCAACGTCGCGCACTACGCCGCGGCCAAGCACGGCCTGGTCGGGCTGATGCGCGTGCTGGCGATGGAACTGGCGCCCGAACGGATCCGGGTCAACACCGTGCATCCGACCAATGTGGACACCGACATGATCCAGAACGAGTACATGTGGTCGTTCTTCACCGGCGGGCAGCCGGGTGCCACCCAGGCGGACGCGGCGGTGCCGATGCAGCTGATGCACGCGCTGCCGGTGCCGTGGGTGGAAAGCATCGACATCGCCAACGCGGTGCTGTGGCTGGCTTCGGACGAAGCCCGCTACGTCACCGGGGTGGTGCTCCCGGTCGACGCGGGCTGCACGCACCCGTTCAAGGCTCCGCACAAGCAGTGAGGCCCGGCGCCCGGTTCCGGCTTCAGGAACCGGGCGCCCCGCCGGGGTGGCCGTAGATTCCCGCGGCCCACACGTGTGCGAGCGCGTCGACGAAGCCATCGTCGGTCTCACCGGCCATCACGTGGTGGTAGAACGCCTGGTTGTTGGCTCCGATGAGAATGCGGGCGAGGGTGGCCGGGTCCGGTCCGGCGGGAGCGCGCCCCGCGGCGCGTTCGGTCTCGATGTGCCCGGCGGCCACCGTGACGTAACCGTCCAAAATGGACTCCCACACCTGGCCGATTTCCGAGCTGTGCGGCGGGGCTTCGTAGGCCGCGCGCAGCACCCCCCGGTGTCGGCGCCAGATCCGCACGGTCTCACGCACGGCGTCACGGAGCGCGTCGAGACGGGGCTGGTCCGATTCGCCCACCCACAGCGCCATCGCGGCGCGGAAATCGTGGGCGATGTGGCGCAGCAGGGCGGCGGCGACGGCGTCCTTGGACTCGAAGTAGAAGTAGAAGCTGGTCCGCGAGGCGCCCGAGCCCGCCAGGATGTCCGCCACCGCGATCTCGTCGAGGGCCTGCTTGCCGAGTAGTTCCTCGGTCGCCCTCAGTACGGCCGCTTCGATCGTTTCCGTTCCGGTGCTCGCCTGCTGCCTGCGCCGGTCCCGTCTGGTCGTCATGACCGGATGTTATATCCAAACACAGTGTTCGGTCTTGTGTTCGGACACAGTGTTCGGCTACCGTTTCCGAACCCACGAGGAGGTGATCGACGTGGATCACAACCAGCTCCGGGCACTGTCCGCGCAGCTTTCCTACCTGCGCGAATTCAGTCCCTGGTACCGGCAGCGACTGCGAGAGGCCGGTATCGGCACGGCGGAGCTCCCGCCCGCCGAAATCGCGGCTCTTCCGCGTTTCGACAAACACCAGCACCGGCTCTCCCAGGAAGCCTCGCTGCGCGAACTCGGCCACCCCTACGGCCTGCACCTGTGCGCCGATCCCGGTTCCCTGCGCGCGGTGCACGCGACCTCGGGCACCAGCGGGATGCCCACCTACTACACGTTCACCGAAGCGGACCTGCGCACCAACGACGAGGCCGTCGCGGCGGGACTGGCCGCCGCCGGGGTCCGTCCCGGGGACGCGGTGCTGCACGCCTACGCGCTGAGCATGTTCGTCGGCGGGGTGCCCTGGGTCCGGGGTATCCAGGCGCTGGGCGCCGCTGCGCTGCCGATCGGTGCCGAGGGCGGCACCGCCCGGCTGCTGCAGTTCGCCACCACCATCCGGCCCCGCGTGCTGTGCTGCACCCCGTCCTTCGCCGAGCACCTCATCGAACGCGCACCCCAGGTCGCCGGCGTCGAGGTCGGCGAACTCGGGATCGAGCTGCTGATCTGCGGGGGCGAAGCCGGAGCCGGTGACCCCGCGGTCCGCGCGATCCTCGAAAACGCCTACGGCGCCGAGGTGCGTGACGTGCAGGGCGGGGCCT
Organism: Amycolatopsis cynarae; assembly: GCF_026802195.1. Lineage (NCBI taxonomy): Bacteria > Bacillati > Actinomycetota > Actinomycetes > Pseudonocardiales > Pseudonocardiaceae > Amycolatopsis > Amycolatopsis cynarae. The sequence goes on from NZ_CP113836.1 coordinate 2,316,763, forward strand.
GGGGGCATTTCGCCGTGTCCTGCGAGGCCCAGGACGGGATGCACCTGGTCACGCCGGAGAACGTGCTGCTGGAGGCGCTCGACCCGGAGACGGGCGAGCCGCTCCCGCTCGAGCACGGCACCATCGGCAACCTGGCGCTGACCAGCCTCCGCTGGGAGGCGGGGCCGGTGCTGCGCTACGACATGGCCGACACCGCGCGATTCCTCACCGAACCGTGCGCGTGCGGGCGGCCGGGACTGCGGTACCAGCTGCTCGGTCGCACCGACGACATGATCATCGTCAACGGGGTCAACGTGCACCCGTCGGCGGTGCGGGACGTCGTCGCCTCGTTCCACCCCGAGGTGTCGGGCGTGATCCGGGTCGTCGTCGAAGGCCAGGAACCGCGGGTGAGCCCGCCGGTGGACGTGCAGGTCGAGGTCGGCCCCGGAAGCGGTGCCGATGGCGACCTGGCCGCGCGGATCGAAGGGCGGCTGCGCGACGCGCTGCGCTTCCGGGCCCGCGTGGAGATCGTCGAGCCCGGTTCGCTTGGCCGCTCCGACCACAAGACCCCGCTCCTGCTCCGAACGGAGAATACCCGATGACGGACGCCGTCGACGTCTGTTCGCGGTGCGGCACCGCCACGGTGACCGGCACCGTGGCGGCCCCCGTACCACCGTGCCGCGCCTGCGGCGCGACCCCCGACCGGATCGCGGCCGGCGCCACCGGCCGGGTCTACACCTGGAGCACCGTGCACCGCGGAATGCCGGGGGTGCCGGTGCCCTACACCGTCGCCTACGCCGATTTCCCCGATGGCACAAGGCTTTTCGCCCGCGTCTCCGGCTCCGTCGGTATCGGCTCTGTCGTCACCGTGGTGCCCGAAGACGAGGCCGGTTTCCGGTTCGTCACACAGGAGGCAGAGGCATGAGGCCCGTCGAAATGGCCGGGGTGGGCATGACCGCCTTCGGCCGGTTCCCCGACCGCACCCTGGAGGACCTGGGCGGCGAGGCGGTGGAGGCGGCGCTCGCCGACGCCGGGCTCGACCGCACGCGGCTCGACGCGGCCTACGTCGGCAACGTGCTCGGTGGTGGCCAGGTGGGCCCGCGCGTGCTCGAGCGGGTCGGGATCACCGGGCTGCCGATCGTCAACGTCGAAGCGGCGTGCGCGAGCGGTTCGGTGGCCTTCCGGCAGGCGGTGCGGGCCGTGGCCTCGGGCTTGGAGGACCTCGCCCTGGTGGTGGGGGTCGAGCAGGTGTCGGGCCACGGGGTGCTCAGCCCGCTGGAGGCCGACCGGGAAAGCGTGCTGGGCCTGACCTTCCCGGCCGTGTACGCGATGGTCGCGCGGCGGGAGCTCGAGCAGAACGGCACCACGCTCACCGAACTCGCCGAGGTGGCCGTACGCAACCGGGCCGCGGGCACCGGGAATCCGCGCGCCACGCTGGCCAAGGCCACCTCCGTCGAGGAGGTCCTCGCCTCGCCGATGGTCGCCGACCCCCTGACCCGGCTGCAGTGCGGGGCGCACGCCGACGGCGCCGCGGCGATCGTGGTGGCCGCCCCGGGTCTGCTCCCACGCCACCGGCCGACGGTCACCGTCCGCGCCGCGGCCATGGTTTCCGGCACCTCCCTGCGGCGCCAGGCCGACATCACCGAAGGCGACCCGACCCGTCGCGCGGCCGCGCTCGCCTACGCCGAAGCCGGTCTCGGGCCTGCCGACATCGACGTGGCCGAGGTCTACGACCCGTTCACCATCGGCGAGATCGTCTCGGTCCGGGCGCTGGGCCTCGACCGCGGGCGCACCGCGATCAACCCCGGCGGCGGGTTGCTCGGCCGCGGCCACGCGGTCGGCGCCACCGGCGTCGCGCAGCTCGCCGAACTCACCTGGCAACTGCGGGGCGAGGCGGGTGCCCGGCAGGCCGGGGCGCCCACGACCGGGCTCGCCCAGACCGTCGGCGGCGGTCCGCGCGGGCTCGACGCGATCGCCGCCGTGGTGCACGTGCTCTCAGTCAAGGAGGACCAGTGAGCTTCACGATCGACATCGACACCGGTGGCACCTTCACCGACGGGCTCATCGCCGATCACGCGCGCGAAACCGTGCACGTGGTCAAGGTGCCGAGCACCCCGCACGACCCGACGCTGGCGCTGCTCGACTGCGTCACCGAGGCGGCGCGCCGCCTCGACCTCACCGTTCCCGCGCTGCTGCGGGACACCACGGTTCTGCGCTACGCCAACACCATCGCTACCAACGCCGTGATCGAGCGGCGCGGCGCCAAGGTCGGCGTCCTCGTCGGACCGGACGAGCCCTGGCCGTCCTGGCTGGTGGACGAGGGCTGGACCGAGGCGGACATGATCGAGCGGGCCGCGGCAGCGGAGGCGCTCAGCGGCTTCCAGACGCTGGTCGACCGCGGCGCGCAGGCCGTGGTCGTCGCGATGGCCGAGCCCGCCGAGGAGCAGGCGGCCAAACGAGCGGTGCGGCACGAGTACCCGGGGCAGTTCCTCGGCGCCACCCCGGTGTTCACCACCTCCGAGGTCGCCGACGGGCCGGACCCGGCCGCGCGGCTCAACGCGGCCTTCCTCGCCGCCTACGTGCACCGGCACCTGGCGGGCTACCTGCAACGGGCCGAGGAGCGGTTGCGGCTCCAGGGCCTGACCCGGCCGCTGCTGGTGGTGCACAGCTCCGGCGGGGCGAGCCGGGTGGCCCGCACGCACGCGCTCAACACCTACAACTCCGGCCCGGCCAGCGGGCTGCTCGGGGCCCGCGCGCTGGCCCGCCGCCACGGCGTCCGGCACGCGATGACGCTGGACATGGGCGGCACGAGCGTGGACCTCGGCGTGGTCGCCGACGGGCAGGCCGCGATCGACGAGACCTCGCACATCGCGGGCCTCCCGGTCGATCTGCCCGCCATGCGGGTGTACGCGGTGGGCGGCGCGGGCGGTTCCCTCGTCGGCGTCGAAGACGGCACACTGCGCGTCGGCCCGGACAGCGCGGGGGCACGGCCCGGTCCCGCTTGCTTCGGGCTGGGCGGGCAGCGCCCGACCGTGACCGACGCCGATCTCGTGCTCGGCCACCTCGATCCCGAGTACTTCCTCGACGGCCGCATGCGCCTGGACCCGGAACGGGCACGCACCGCGCTGCGGCCGGTGGCCGAGGCGCTCGGGGTGCCGCTCGACGAGGCCGCGTGGCAGGTCAAGGAGAAGGTCGCCGAGATGTCGGCCGGCTACGCGCGCACGGTGGCCGCCGACCACGGGCTGTCCGGCGACGATCTCGCCGCCACGGTCCTGGTGGTCTACGGCGGGGCGGGCAGCGCCCACGCCGCCGGGATCGTGCGGGCCACGGGCCTGCGGAAGGCGCTGATGACGCCCTACAGCGCGGTGTTCAGCGCCTACGGCTCGTCGGGGCTCGACGTGGTCCACGCCTACTCGCGCCGCATCGACCGGAACAACCCCGACCCGGTGCGGGTGGCCGAAACCCTGATCGCCCGCGCCCGCCGGGACATCGCGGGGGAGGGGTTCGACGAGCTCACCCTGACGATCACCGCGACCCGTGCCGAGGGCGAGGAAGTCGTGGCCTCGCCGGAGGAACTCACCGGACTGGACGGGATCACGCGGGTCGCGGTGCGAGCCGTCGCCCCGGTGCCGCACGTCGCGTTCGAACCCGGCGAACTCGGGGATCCGGACGCGAGCGCGGCCCGGCGCGGCGAGCGCGACGCCTACTGGGGCCCCGGCCACGGCAGGGTGGCCACCCCCGCCTACGAACGCCGCTTCCTGCGCCCCGGACACCGCATCGCAGGCCCGGCCTTCGTCGACGGAGCCGACACCACCACCGCGGTTCCGCCCGGCTTCACCCTCACCGTCGACGAGCACGGCACCGAAATCCTTTCCCTGGACTAGGACCTTTATCAAAGTGGTTTGCGTAGCGGTGCGGGTGGCGGAACCTGAGGCGGTCCCTGGCTGCGGGATCTCCTCCTCACGATGCCAACCACGTCGGAGCTGTCCTCCCCAGGAACCGCCTCAGAGCCCGCGGCGGTGCCAGTTGACGGCGTGGTGCGAGCGGCTCCGCCGCTTCAAAAACACAAACTAGAAGGAGCGCCTTCATGCTCATGCGCATCACCGAGCATCTCGACCTGGATCTGGATACCGAAACCTGGCACTGCAACCGGTGTGCGGCCCCGCTCGGGTCCGCCCGCGCCTCCTACAAGGAGGGCCTGCTCGTCGCCGACCGCGATCCGGCCGAGGTGCATTTCGCCCGTGCCCCGCAGGGCTCGGAATACAGTTTCGCCCCCGACCCCGACTGGTGCCGCATCGTGGAGTTCTACTGCCCGCGCTGCGCCCAGCTGATGGAGACCGAGTACCTGCCGCCGGGGCACCCGATCACCCGCGACCTGGAACTCGACCTGGACGCGCTGCGGGAACGCGCCGCGGCCCGGCAGGCCAGGACCGCGCCGTGACCGGGCCCCTGAGCCGCGACGAGGTCCGGGAGGCGCTGCGGGGCCGTCCCGCCCGGCGGCCCGCGTTCGTCCCCTTGGGACAGCGGACGGCGGCGCGGGTGACGCAGGTGCCGCCGGAGGCGCTCGCCACCGATCCGGCCCTGCTGGCCACCACGGTGGACTCCGCGCAGCGCCTGTTCGGCTACGACGCGATCGTCGTCGGGTTCGATCCGGCGGCCGAAGCCGAGGTGGTCACCGAGGCGGCCCGGCGGATCCGGGCCGTGCGGGACGACATCGCCGTGGTGGGCGTGGTCGGCGCGCCGGAGCCGCCCGCGGGCCGGGCCGGCGCCGTCGCGCTCGCCAGGGCGCTCGGCGAGGCCGGGGTCGACGCGCTGCTCGTCCACCACTGGAGCCCGCGGTCGCACGACCCGGCCGCGCTGCGCACGCTGACCCGCGTCGCCGCGCACTACGAATGCGTCCTGGTCCGCTCGCTGGGTCCGGAGGACCCGTTTGACCGGTCCGATGTGGACTGTCCACTCGCGCCGGGCCGTCCGCTCACCCCTGCCGAGGACGCCGCGGCTTCAGCCGCGGTCGCCCGCATCGCCGGGCCGGACTTCACCGGTGCCGGGCGCGCCGCCTGGCTGACCACCACCGGGGACGCGGCCGCGGAAGCAACCCCTGAACACCTGCACGCCACTGTCGCGGCCGTCGGACGCGCGGCGGGGCACTGAAGACCAGCCACTCAAGGAGAGCCACGTGAACCACTCCATCGACATCGACGTCGGCGGCACCTTCACCGACTGTTTCGCCACCGCGGACGGGACCTGGGTCAGCGCCAAGGTGCCCACCACCCACCACGACCTCAGCGTGTGCTTTTCCAACGCGCTGGAGGCCATCGCCGGGCAGCTGGGCCGCCCGGTGGAGGACATGCTCGCCGACACGGGGGTGCTGCGGTACTCCACGACGATCGGCATCAACGCGCTCATCGAGCGCACCGGGCCCAAGCTCGGCCTGATCACCACCCGCGGCTTCGAGGACACCATCTACGTCGGACGGTCCCGCCAATGGGGCGACGGCCTGCCCGTGGAACAGGTCCGCGACCTGGCCACCATCCGCAAGCCCGAACCGCTCATCCCGCGCGAACTCGTGGCCGGGATCCGGGAACGGGTCGACTCCAGCGGCCGCGTGCTCATGCCGCTCGACCCCGACGACGTGCGCGAGCAGGTGCAGACCCTGGTCGACCGGGGCGCCACCGGGTTCGTCGTGGCGCTGCTGTGGTCGTTCGCGAACCCCGAGCACGAACTGGCCGTGCAGGAGGTGATCCGCGAGGAGTACCCGGACACCTACCTCGGCAACTTCCCGGTGATCTGCTCCCACCAGGTTTCGCCTCGCGTCGGCGAATACGCCCGCACGATGACCGCGGTCGTGGACGCCTACACTCACGCCGCGCTCAGCGACCAGCTGTTCCGGATCGGTGAGATGTGCCGTAAACGCGGGTACCAGCGCCCGCTGATGCTGGTGCACAACAGCGGCGGCAGCAAGAAACTGACCCGCACGCGCGCGATCGACACGCATGCCGCGGGCCCCGCCGCGGGCGTGTTCGGCACGGCGACGGTGGCGCGCCTCTACGGTCTGGACGACGTGCTGTTCACCGACGTCGGCGGTACCAGCTTCGACATCGCGGTGGTCAGCGGCCGGGCGATCAGCTCCTACGACTTCCGGCCGATCTTCGACCGGTGGCGCGTGCAGGGCTCGTTCGTGGAGACCAAGTCCATCGGGGCGGGCGGCGGTTCGATCGCCTGGATCGACGAGGCGCTCGGCCGCCTCCACGTCGGCCCGCGCAGCGCCGGGTCGATGCCCGGCCCGGTGGCCTACGACCAGGGCGGGGAGGAGCCGACGGTCACCGACGCCGACCTGGTGCTCGGCATGCTCGACCCGGACTACTACCTGGGCGGCCGGTTCCCGCTCGACGTGGACTCCGCGCGGGAGGCGATCACCGACCGCATCGCCAAACCGCTCGGTGTGGACACCGACGAGGCGGCCTGGCGCATCCACCACCTCGCCAACGCCGTGATGGGCCAGGAGATCTTCACCGAGGTCGCGCTCAAGGGCCACGATCCGAAGGACTTCACCATCGTGGCCGCGGGCGGGGCGGGGCCGGTGCACGCCTGCGGGTACGCCGACTTCGTGGGCGCCCGCCGGGTGCTCGCCCTGCCGTTCAGTTCGGTGTTCTGCGCGTTCGGCTCCTCGGGCATGGACGTCATGCACATCTACGAGCGCACCCGGCGGCTCGCGCTCACCCGGTTCATGCAGCCGGACGCGCCCGCCGACCTCGACGCGTTCAACGAGGTGGTGGACGAACTGCGGGCCGAGGCCGAGCGCGACTTCGCGCTGGAGGGCTTCACCCCGGACCAGCTCCACCTGGAGCTGGAGGTCGACATGCGGTTCGGGACCCAGCTCAACTCCACCCGGGTGAAGGCCCCGAAGCCGCACCTGTCCTCGCAGGAGGACGTGGCGGAACTGTGCGCGGCGTTCGTCGACGAGTTCGGCAGGCAGTTCTCGCCGGAGGCGGCCTTCCCGCAGGCGGGTATCGACATCCAGGAACTGCACCTCAAGGCCTGGGTGCCCGCCACGCCGGCGGCGCTTCCGGAGTCCTCTTTGGACGGTCCCGACGCGACTGCCGCGCGGACCGGGAACCGGCCCGTGCACTGGGGGCCCGGCCACGGCACCGTGGAAACGCCGGTGTACCGGCACGAGCGGCTGCGGCCGGGCAACCGGTTCGACGGGCCCGCGATCGTGGAAGCCAGTGACACCACCATCGTCGTGCCGCCGGGCTGGGATCTGACCCTCGACGCCTACGGAACCTGCGTCCTCGAACGCACCACCGGAGAGGAGGTCCGGCCGTGAGCGGACGCGACCTGAGCATCAACGCCCGGCTCAAGCCCGAGCCGTGGACCGACCGCGAGCGGGCCGCGCTGCCCGCCGTCAACGACCACGATCTGTCGATCTTCGCGCACAAGCTGGAGACGACCGCCGTGGAATGCCAGGAGCTGCTGCTGCGGCTCGGGGCGAGCACCGGCGCCCGCTGGGGCGACTCGGGCTTCGCCTTCTATACCGCGCAGGGCGACATCGCGGTGTGCTCGACCGGGATCTACTTCCACGCCTTCCTGCAGCAGATCCCGATCAAGTACACGATGGCGCACTGGCTCGACGATCCGTCGGTGGGCGTGCGGCCCGGTGACGCGTTCTTCAACAACGATCCGCTCTACGGCGGGGTGCACGCCGCGGACATGACCGTGTTCATGCCCGTGTTCGACGGTGAAGAGCTCATCGGCTGGGTCGGCGCGGTGATCCACACCGGCGAGTGCGGCGCGCAGGACCCCGGCGGCGTCACCCTCCGCTCGCGCAACCGGTACGAGGAGGGCATCCTCATCCCGCCGACGAAGATCTGCGCCGAGGGCGTGGTCCGCGAGGACGTGATCAACCTGCTGGCCAACGGTGTCCGCGACCCGCGCATGCTGGTGATGGACATCAAGGCCCGGCTCGCGGCCTGCCGCCGCGGGCAGGAGCGGCTGCTCGACGAGGCCCGCCGCCGGGGCGGCGACTTCGTCGTCGGCGGGCTGCGGCAGCTGATCCAGATGGCGGCCGACGCGGCCAGGGACCGGGTGCGGTCCCTGCCGGAGGCCACCGTGCGCCAGAACGCGTTCCTGGACACGATCGGCACCGGCGACGCGCTGCTCAAGCTCGGCCTGTCGGTGACCAAGCGCGGGGAGAAACTGCACCTCGACCTCACCGACTGCAGTCCCGAGCTGGTCGACAACTCGTCCAACACCTTCCCGCACACCCTGGTCGGCATGTCGGCGACCTACCTGTGCAACTACCTGTTCCCGGATCTCCCGGTCAACAGCGGACTGTCCGAAGTGCTCGACTGGACCTTCCGGGAGGGCACCTTCGTCTCGCCGAGCGCGGACGCCGCGGTGTCGATGTGCCCGAACCCGATGGCCGTGTTCAACCTCGCGTTCAGCCTCGCACTGGCGAAACTGGTCTACGTGCAGTCGCCGGACCGGGCGGTGGCCCCATGGTTCTCCGGGTTCAACATGCCGATCTACGGTGGGATGAACCAATGGGGCGAGCCGGTCTCGGACCTGTTCAGCGAGCTGAACGCGGGCGGCAGCGGGGCGCGCCCGGCCGAGGACGGGGTCAACGTCGCGGGCGCCTTCTTCGCCAGCCTGTCCGACTCCGGTGAAGTGGAGCAGAACGAACTGGGCATTCCGGTGCTCTACGCGTTCCGCAACCGGTTCCTCGCCGACAGCTGCGGTCACGGGCGGCACCGGGGCGGCGCCGGGCTCGACGCGGCCTACATGGTCCACCACGTGCCGTTCCTCATGTTCGGTTCGCTCGGGTTCGGCAGCCGGTTCCCGTGCAGCCTCGGCCTGTTCGGCGGGTACGCCAGCCCCTCGCTGCCCTCGATCGCGGTCAAGGGCGGCGACCTGCTGGAACGGCTGGCGAACCGGGACCCCTCGGTGCCGGCCACCAGCACAGAACTGCTGGACGGCGGGGCGCTGGCGGGCGAGTACCACTACCGGTCGATGAACACCCCGGTCGAGCCCGCCGCCAACGGCGACGTGTACCTGGTGCCGACCGGCGGTGGCACCGGTTACGGCGACGTGCTGGAGCGCGAACCCGCCGCCGTGGTGCGGGACCTGCGGGAGGGCATCGTCACCGCGTGGGCCGCCGAGCACGTCTACGGCGTCGTCGTGGACGAGGCGACCGGTGAGGCCGACGACGTCGCGACCGCGGCGGCACGGGCGGCGATCCGCGCCCAGCGGTTGTCGCGGGGACGCCCGCTCGCCGAGTTCGAGCGCGAGTGGTCCCGGCTGCGCCCGCCGGACGAGGTGCTCGTCGCCTACGGTGCCTGGCCGCACCCCGTCGACGGCCCCGTGCCCCAGGGCGTCATGCGCTGACCCCGTGAGGGGTCCCCTCACGGTCGAAACGACTGTGAGGGGACCCCTCACGGCACGCCCCCTTCCTCGTCCGTCATCGTCGCCGGAGAGAGAACCGTCGTGACCGCACCTCAGCAGGACATCAACGTCCGCCGCCTGCGCTACTTCCTGGCCGTCGCCGAGCACCGGCATTTCGGCCGGGCGGCGGAATCGCTGTGGCTGTCGCCCACCGCGTTGTCGGAGCAGATCCGGAAACTGGAAACCGAACTCGGCGTGCGCCTGTTCGACCGCAACCCGAGGGGCGCGCAGCTGACCGAGGCCGGCGTGCAGGTCGCGGCGGAGGCGCGCGAGGTGCTGGAGGCGGTGGCCCGCCTCGGCGCGGTCACGGCCCGGCACCGGCGGCGCGGGCAGGACGTGCTGCGGCTCGGGTTCGTGACGATGGCGGCGGGGGAGCTCACCTCGCGGATCCTCGCCCGGTTCGAACGGGAGCATCCGGGCCGCGCGGTGGAACTGGTGCACCTGGACTATGGCAGGCAGGCGCAGGCGGTGGCCACGCGCGAGGTGGACGCCGGGATCGTGCGCGGCCCGCTGCGGGATTCGCGCCTGCGCACCGTGCTGCTCGCCACCGAACCGCGCCTGGTGATGCTGTCCCACCGGCATCCGCTGGCCGGGCGCAGCGAGGTGCGGCGCGCCGACCTCGCCGACGAACTGCGCGTCGACACCGAGGGCGTGCCGGAGTACTGGCGGCGGTGGTGGTCCCTGGATCCCGGTCCGGACGGGACACCGCCGCCGTACGGGCCGATCGTGCACACCTTCGAGGAGCAGGTGGAGATCGCCGCGCTGGGCATCGCGATCAGCATCGTCCCCGCCGCGGCCGCCCGCTTCTACCACCGGCCCGACGTCGCGTTCGTCCCGATCGTGGACGCCGAACCGGCCGAGGTGCTGCTGTGCACGCACCTGGAGGAGGACTCGCCGCTGGTCGGTGCCCTGCTCGCCGCCGCGGCGCCGGAAACGGTCAGCGGGGAAGCGGAACCGAGGTGACCCGGGCGAGCTGCTCGATGACCTGCGCGACGTGCTCGACGAAGCGCTCCCGGCCGATGTCGGCGCGCTCGGACAGCCAGTCCTGGAACAGGTAGGCCAGCGCGCCGAACACCGCCTGCGCGTTGAGCGCGACGTCGCGGTCGTCGGCGTCTTCACCGGCCAGACCGGGGCTGCGCAGCGCCTGCGCGATGGTGTCGGTGAACTCGGCGACGAGTTCGCCGCCGCGCGCCGCCAGCTCGGGTGCGGCCAGCGACTCCACGAACAGGACGCGGCCCCGCCGCGGATCCGCGGTGACGAACTCGGTGAACGCACGCACCACGGGACGGACCAGGTCCCCGGCGGCGGGAGCACTGTCCTGGAGTGCCTTTTCCAGCACCGCCTTCGCCTGACGCGCGACTTCGTCCAGCACGGTGACGAGCAGTTCTTCCCGGGCGGAGAAGCTTTCGTAGAAGTAGCGTTCGGTCAGCTTGGCTTCGCGGCACACGCCGCGCATGCTGACCGCCGCCGCACCCTCGGTGCCCATGATCGTGAACGCGGCCTCCACGAGCTGGGCCCGCCGGCGCGCCTGCCGTTCATCGGCGCCGACCCCGCGCCAGGGGCGGCGCGGCGTGCTCGGGGGATCGGTGTGCGCCGCCATGGGCTCATCCTGTCATGGGTGCGCGCGGCCGTCGCCGCGCGGCGGAGCGGTCATTCCCGCAGGGGCGTCCGGGGCTGGATGAACAGCCCTTCCGCCGACACGTAGGTCTCGCCGCCCGCGCCGATCGTGCCCGTCGTGAGGACCTTGCGCCCGTCGGACGACCGGTGCCGCGCGGTCACGGTGAGCTCCTGGTACAGCGGGACGGGACGGTGGTAGTCGAGGGTGAGCCGGGCGGTCATGCCGGGCACCCCCGCCCGGCCGTTCGCGACGCCCATCATGTGGTCCATGAGCAGCGCGGAGATGCCGCCGTGCACGTGCCCCGGCGGTCCTTGGTAGGGCAGCCCCAGTGCCACCGCGCCCCGCACCGTTCCGTCGCCCGCGTCATCCGGGTCGGTGCAGTCGAGCGGCGGGGAGAACGGGTTGCCGGGGCCGGTGACAGGGTTGTACTTCACGGACCGGCTGAACTCCCGCATCTCGCCGAGCCTGTCCTGAAGCGGCGGTGCGCAGCGGTCGAGTTCGTCGGCGATGGCCCGCAGCCGGGCGGCCAGTTCCGCGGCTCGCTCCGCGCAGTGGTCCCCGGCGCGAACCACCGCGTCGACGACGCTGCGCGCCGCGGCGGCGAGCGCTTCGGTCCCGGCGGGCTGGGCGGGGGTGGTGGCCGTCGGCTGGCTCATGGCTACCCTCTCTGTGGTAATCAAGCGCTTGCTTGACAGTAGGAAACCCCGGCGCCACGGACAACCCCCACGTTGTGTCCCACGCCGGTGCGCTTGTGCCCCACGTTCAGGCGCCCGAGTCCCGCGCTCGCGTCTAGAGCGTGAAACTCGGCGGCCGGAAGGTGGGACACGAGGGCCGGGGCCGCGGTCAGCCGAGGCGTTCGATGATGGTGACGTTGGCCTGGCCGCCGCCTTCGCACATGGTCTGCAGGCCGTAGCGGCTTCCGCTGCGCTCGAGTTCGTGCAGCAGGGTGGTCATCAGGCGCGCTCCGGTGGCGCCGAGCGGGTGGCCGAGGGCGATGGCGCCGCCGTTGACGTTGACCCGGTCGGGGTCGGCACCCGACTCCTTCAGCCAGGCCAGCACCACCGGCGCGAACGCTTCGTTGATCTCCACCAGGTCGATGTCGTCGATGCTCAGGCCGGTCCGGGCCAGCGCGCGGGCGGTCGCCGGGATGGGGGCGGTGAGCATCCACACCGGATCGGCGCCGCGGACGGACAGGTGGTGGATGCGGGCGCGCGGGGTGACGCCGTGCTCGCGCACCGCCCGCTCGGACATGATCAGCAGTGCCGCGGAACCGTCGCAGATCTGGCTGGCCATCGCCGCGGTGACGATGCCGTCCTCGGTCAGCGGGGCCAGCGTGGCCATCTTCTCCAGTGAGGTGTCGGGACGCGGGCAAGTGTCCACAGTGGCCCCACCGAGCGGGACGATCTCCCGGTCGAACCGGCCTTCGGAGATCGCGGCCAGCGCACGCTGGTGGCTGCGCAGCGCGAAGGCCTCCATCTCCTCCCGGCCGAGGTCCCAGCGTCGCGCGATCATCTCCGCCGAGCGGAACTGGGAGATCTCGCCGTCGCCGTACCGCCGCCGCCAGCCTTCGGAACCGGAGAACGGGTCGGGGAAGCCGAACTGCTCACCGGTGGTCATCGCGGCGGAGATCGGGATCGCGCTCATGTTCTGCACCCCGCCCGCCACCACGATGTCGGCGGTGCCACTGAGGACGGCCTGCGCGGCGAAATGGACGGCCTGCTGGGACGAACCGCACTGGCGGTCCACGGTGACGCCGGGCACTTCTTCCGGCAGGCCCGCGGCCAGCCACGCGGTGCGGGCGATGTCGCCGGCCTGCGGCCCGATCGTGTCCACGCAGCCGAAGATCACGTCGTCGACCGCCGCGGGGTCCACGCCCGAACGCGTCATGAGCGCGGACAGGGTGTGGGCGCCGAGGTCGGCCGGGTGTACTCCGGCCAGCGCGCCGCGCCGCTTGGTGACCGGCGTGCGGACCGCCTCGACGATGTAGGCCTCGGCCATCGGAGCCTCCCTGCTGACGGGACCGGATGTCCATCCGAGCGTAGCAAGCGCTTGGTTGGCGGACCAGGGCCGTGGCGAAGTCGTACGGGCGTTGGCCGTGAGGGGAACGGCACTTCCGGGACCGGGGGCGTGCCCTCAAGGTGGCCTTGAGGGTGTTTATGACCCTGAAGGTGGCCTTCAGGGCATCCCGGCCCGGCCCCACCGTGGGACTCGCCCGGGTCAGCGGGGGGTGATGCCGTCGAGGAAGGTGGAGACGAAGTCTTCGGCGAAGCGCCGGGCCGGGTACTGCCTGGTCGGCTTGAACCAGCGCACCGACAGCCACAGCGCGTCGCGCAGCAGCCGGTAGAGCACGCGTGGCGGGATGTCGTCGCGGAAGTCGCCGGAGGCCGCGCCCTCCCCCAGCACGCGCAGCCACACCTGCTGCACGGTGGCGGCGGCCGAGGAGATGCGGTCGTAGTCCTCGAGCGAGGTCAGGTAGCTGCCGCTGTTCTGGTAGATCTCGGTCGCGTGCGGGTGGGCTTCGATCACCGCGAGCGAGGTGTGCACGAGTTCGGCCAGCTTTTCGCGGGGTGCGGAGTCGGCCGATACGATCTTCTCGTACCGGGCGACCAGGTCGTCGAGGTATCCGGTGACGATGGCGCTCACCATTTCGTCCTTGGACTTGAAATGGTGGTACAGGCTGCCGGAGAGGATGCCCACCGCGTCGGCGATCTCCCGCACGGTGGTCGCCACGATGCCCTTGGCGGCGAACAGGTTCGCCGCCTGCTCGAGGATGAGCGAGCGTCGATCCCGCGCCCCTGGCATGCCGTTCCCTTCCCGTGGCGAACACATTCGCCGACCAAGCGCTTGTTATATCACGGCCCTCTGCCGCCCGCGTGCGGTCTTGACGGTCCCGGGTCTCCTGGTAGGGTACCCAACCAAGCGCTTGCTACGTCCGCGAGAGAATCCGGGGAACCGCAGATGGCCGACAAACGGATGACGGGGGCCGAGGTGGTGTCGCGGCTGGAGTCCGGGATGACCATCGGGATCGGCGGCTGGGGTTCGCGCCGCAAACCGATGGCACTGGTCCGGGAGATCCTCCGCTCCGAGTTGAAGGACCTGACCGTGGTCAGCTACGGCGGGCCCGACGTCGGCCTGCTCTGCGCCGCGGGCAAGGTCCGCAAGGTGGTGTTCGGGTTCGTCTCGCTCGACTCGATCGCCCTCGACCCCCATTTCCGCGCCGCCCGGCAGGCGGGGGCCATCGAGGTGGCCGAGTACGACGAAGGCATGCTGCAGTGGGGGCTCTACGCGGCCGGTCTGAACCTGCCCTTCCTGCCCACCCGGGCCGGGCTCGGTTCCGATGTGCTCACCCACAACCCGGATCTGCGCACGGTGCCCGATCCGTACGGCGGCGATGAGCTGCTCGCGATGCCCGCGCTGCGCCTGGACGCGGCGCTGATCCACATGAACCGGGCGGACATCCACGGCAACGGCCAGTTCCTCGGCCCCGACCCGTACTTCGACGACCTGTACTGCATGGCCGCCGACCAGGCCTTCATGTCCTGCGAGAAGATCGTGCCGACCGCCGAGCTGACCGCCGCCGCGCATCCGGCCACCCTGCGGATCAACCGGCTGGTGGTGACCGGCGTGGTCGAGGCGCCCGGCGGCGCCCACTTCACCTCCTGCGTGCCGGACTACGAGCGCGACGAGGAGTTCCAGCGCGAATACGTCCGCGCGGCGGCCGATCCGCGGGCCTGGCAGGAGTTCTCCGAGCGTTATCTCGCCGAGGAGGTACCGGCATGACGGGCACGATCGACCAGGCGGGCGAGGCCGTCGCCACCGCGACGCGAGCCGAAGTGTGCGTCGTCGCCTGCGCGGAAGCCTTCCGGGACAACGGGGAAATGGTCGCCAGCGCCTTCGGCACCATCCCGGCGATCGGGGTGCGCCTTGCCCGCGCCACCTTCTCGCCCGATCTGCTCATCTCCGACGGAGAGGCCCAGATGGTGCGGGGCGTCTGGCCGGTGGGGGAGCCCGCCTCCGGCGAAGTCGAGGCGTGGACGCCGTTTCGCACCATCTTCGACCTGGTGTGGCACGGCAAGCGCCACGTCATGATGATCCCGTCCCAGGTGGACACCTACGGCAACACCAACATCTCGGCCATCGGGGACTACGCCAAACCGAAGGTGCAGTTGCTCGGCGTGCGCGGTGCGCCGGGCAACACGGTCAGCCACCCCACCAGCTACTGGGTTCCGCGTCATTCCCCGCGCGTGTTCGTGTCCGAAGTGGACATGGTCGCCGGGGTCGGCAACGACCGGGCCGCGGAGGCCGGTCCCGCCGCGGCCCGCTTCCACGACCTGCGGCGCGTCGTCACCGACCTCGCCGTGCTGGACTTCGCGCCGGACGGTGCGCTGCGGCTGGCCTCGGTCCACCCCGGGGTGACCGTGGAGCAGGTGCGGGAGGCCACCGGCTTCCCGCTCGCCGCCGAGGGGGAGGTGCCCCGCACCCGCCTGCCCACCGCCGAAGAACTGCGCCTGATCCGCGAGGTGCTGGATCCTCGCGGGCTGCGGGACAAGGAGGTCTCCGGATGACCCTGCCCGCCCTGCGTACCAGGGCCTGCGAACTGTTCGGTGTGAAGTACCCGATCGTGCAGACCGGGATGGGGTACGTGTCCGATCCGGCGCTGACGGCGGCGACCGCCGAGGCCGGCGGACTCGGCATCCTGTCCGCGGCCCTGCTCACCTACGACGAACTCGCCGCCGCCATCGAGGCGGTGCAAGCGAAGACGGACGCGCCCTTCGGCGTGAACCTCCGTGCCGACCAGCCGGACGTCGAGCGCCGCATCGACCTGCTGATCAGCACCGGGGTGAAGGTGGCGTCGTTCGCGCTGGCGCCACGCCAGGACCTGATCGGCAGGTGCAAGGACGCCGGCCTGGTCGTGGTTCCCTCCATCGGGGCCCGCAGGCATGCGGAAAAGGTCGCGGCCTGGGGCGTGGACGCGGTGGTCGTGCAGGGCGGTGAGGGCGGCGGGCACACCGGCGGCGTGCCGACCAGCCTGCTGCTGCCCCAGGTGGTGGACGCGGTGGACATTCCGGTGATCGCGGCAGGCGGTTTCTTCGACGGGCGCGGGCTGGTGTCCGCGCTGGCCTACGGCGCGGCGGGGATCGCGATGGGCACCCGTTTCCTGCTCACCACCGACTCCCCGGTGGCGCAGCGGGTCAAGGAGGTGTACCTCGCCAAGACGGTCAACGACACCGTGCTGACCAGCCAGGTGGACGGGGTGCCCCAGCGCGTGCTGCGGGCGGGCACGGTGGAGAAGCTCGAAAGGAGCTCGGCACCCGGCCGGTTGCTGCGGGCCGCCCGCAACGCCTACGCCTTCCGCAAGCTCTCCGGTACGAAGTGGACGGAGATGATCCGCGAGGGACTGGCCATGCGCAGGCGGCAGGACCTGAGCTGGAGCCAGGTGGTGATGGCCGCGAACGCGCCGGTGCTCTACCGTTCGGCACTGCTGGACGGGCGGGTGGACGTCGGCGTGATGGCCACCGGTCAGGTGGTCGGCCTGATCGACGACCTGCCCAGCTGTGCGGAGCTGATCGAGCGCATCGTCACCCAGGCCGAGCAGGTGCTCACCCGCCTGGCCGAGCAGGAGGAGCAGGCCGATGTAGTCTGAGCGGGCGACCGCGCCCGGCCACGAGATGGTCGAACGCACGGTGCAACCCCGACGGGGTGGCCGAGATCGTGATGGACACCCCGCCGGTCGACGCGTTGCCAGTGGCCGGATGGTTCGCGGTGGCCGAGGCGCCCGGCGCCGCGGGTGCCGACGAGAGCGTGCGCGCGGTGGTGCTGCGGGCGCGGGGCCGCGGGTTCAACGCGGGCGTGGACATCAAGGAGATGCAGCGCACCGAGGGGTTCACCGCGCTGCTCGGCGCGAACCGGGGCTGTTATGCGGCCTTCAAGGCGGTGTACGGGTGCCCGGTGCCGGTGATCGCGGCGGTGCACGGATTCTGCCTCGGCGGCGGGATCGGCCTGGTGGGCAACGCCGACGTGATCGTGACGGCCGACGACGCGACCTTCGGACCGCCCGAAGTGGACCGTGGCGCGCTGGGCGCGGCCACCCACCTGGCCCGCCTGGTGCCGCAGCACCGGATGCGCGCCATGGTCTATCCCTCTGCCGCCGCGACCGCGGCCGAACTGCACGCCTACGGCTCCGTGCACACCGTGGTGCCTCCCGCACGGTTGCGGGAGGCCGCGCTCGCGCTGGCCCGCGAGATCGCGGCCAAGGACCCCACGGTCATCCGGGCGGCCAAGGCCTCGCTGAACGGGATCGACCCGTGGGACGTCAACCGCAGCTACCGCTTCGAGCAGTGCTTCACCTTCGAGCTCAACCTCGCCGGCGTGTCCGACCGGATCCGCGACGAGTTCGTCGGGCGCTCGGGCCCGGCCTCCTGACCTGACCCGAGGTGTCCGGCGGCACGGGGACACCGCGCGCCGCCGGACACCTCCTCACGCGCCGGTGTAGCTCTTCAGCACCCGCCTGGTGGACGCGAACAGCATGCCGATGTTCACCGACTTGGGGCACACGACGACCGCGACGATGTCCTCGTTCTGGTTGTTGCGGACGAAAAGGTGCGTCAGGTTCGCGCTGTTGACCAGGATCTCCTGGAAGTAGTGCTCGCTGCTGGTGACGCCGCGGCGCTCCTTGAAGATGTCCTCGATGGTCAGGACGGTGCGGCCCTGGAACAGGTCGAGGGTCGCCCCGGCGAGCAGGTCGAGCACCTCGGACGGGTGGTTGTCGGTGGTCTCGACGGCCAGGAGCATGCCGGTGGCCATGTCCACGACGCCGGAGGCGAGGCAGTCGGGGACCTCCTGCCGCAGCCGCTTGACCACGTGGACGATCTGGTCGGACATGTTCTGCATACCGGGAGTTCCTGCTTTCTTGGTCGGAATGCCTGACGGGGAACCGGGGATGGCCGCTCGCCTCAGCTCGCGGCCGCCTCCGGGGCGGAGAAGATGGCGGCGATGCGCTCGATGGTGGGCTGGGCTTCCTGGTGCAGCCTGCCGATCTGCAGGCCCTCGTCGCCCAGCACCGCCATGAGCGCGCCGTCGCCCACGGCGTACAAGGCCAGGTAGCCGGCACTGCTGTACACCACGTTCTGGCGGAAGACGCCCTGACCGAGTGCCGCGCTGGTGCGGCGGGCAAGGCCGAGCCCGGCCGCCGCGAGCGCGGAGAGGCTTTCGGTGTCGACCGTCTCCTCGGCGTCGGCGACGACGAGAAGCCCGTCGACGGCGGCGAGGAGGCTGTTGGTCACGCCCGGGACCCGCTCGCGGAGCGCTCTCAGTTCGGTCAGCGCATGGTGGATCATGGATTTCCTTTCTCGTGCTGCGGGTGCTCGCCGGGCCGGGACCGGATCAGGTTGAACAGGCGGGGCAACCCGTGGCGCGCCGCGTGTTTGGGCGCGACGGCCGGGGCCGGGCCGTCCGGTTCGGTCCGCTCGGCAGGCGAGGACTCCGGGGTGGGCGGGGGGAGTGGAATGAGCGCGCCGGGGGCCGCCGTCTCCGCGGGCCCGCTCGATCCGGGACGGCGGCGCGGCGGCAGGCCCGCAGTCTCGCCGGCCGGACGGGGGGATGGTGCGGGGACGGGGGCGGCGGCCGCCCGGACTCGCGGGATCGGCGCCCGTCCCGGGATCGGGGTGGGCGCCGGGGGCTGGACCGGGATCTCCACCAGGCCCTCACCGAGCAGCCGGGAGATCTCGACCGTCACCGGGTAGACGCCGCGGCAGATCAGGAAGGCGAGGTCCCGTGCCGTGCGACGGCCGTTCGCCTGGGCGAGGATCTCTCGCCGGAGTTCGGTGAGCGCGCCTTCGTCGAGGCTCTTGCCCGGCACCGGCGCGACGCGTTCACGGTGCGGGGCCACGGGGATGGGCAGTGAAGCGAGCGCGTTGAGCCGCCGCTCCGTCTCCTGCAGCAGCGAGTCGGTGTCGGCGTCGTGGGCCAGTGGCAGCGGGACGTCGACCGGTTCGCGGTCGATGACGTACCCCTCGACCATGCCGGCCACGGTGGCGAAGGCGGCGTCGCGCGCCGCCATCATCGACAGCACACGCAGTTCGGTGGCGCCGACGCTGCCGTGCGCCACGAGCTCGGCCTGCGGCGAGCGGCCCTCGGCCGCCGCGCGCAGCGCCGCCGTCCAGGCCTCTTCGCCGACGCGGCCGGACCGCAGCAGCAGTGCGTCCGCTCCCGGCGCCCCCGGGCTGTCCACTGCGACCACGATTCCCCTGCGCAGATGGAAAACACCGCCCGGGTTGCCCATCAGGTGCAGTGCGCCGGAGATCCCGTCGAGACGGCAGCGAGTCAGGGCGCGAGCCAGGACGTCGAAGGCGGCTCGGTCCTGGATCCTTCCGGTGCCGGTCAAAGCGCTCCCTGCCAGGTAATGCCGGCGGGAAATCTGACGGAGGTGGTGCCGGCGGGTGTCCGACTATATGCCATAAGACTCTTGCGGACCTCCTGCCGGGGGCTGCAAGGTCGCCGTTCTCGGCAATTCGAACACCTCGTCTGCTGCCTTCAATTGCGTATGAAACCCTTGATGAACAGGGAAAATACGCCTCGTTCGGATCGCGACCCGGTGATCCGAAAGCGATTGACTACTCTGGAGTAGGTGAAATGAGCAAGCGCTCACCACAAGGTGGAAAAAGTAAAAATTAACCCGCCCGAACCCGTGGTGGAGACTTTCTGTCAAGCCGTTTCAGGCCGGGCCGGTGACGGTGGTGCCGCCGTCGGGCCAGACCACCAGGCCGCGACGGCCCGGCCGGGTGCCGAGCCACCGCGCCGCGTCCGCGCCGTGCGCGTAGGCCGCGGTCGCCTCGATGTCGGCCCAGGTGAGCGTGTCCGCGATGACGGTGACCGAGGCGACCCCGGCAGGGGGCCGCCCGGTCCGGCCGTCCACGAGATGCCCGCCGCGGTGCGCGGTCCCCGAGGTGGCCACCCCGCCCGAGAACACCGGCACCACGGCGATGATCCGGCCCGGATCCAGCGGGTCTTCGATGCCGATGCGCCAGGGCGGGGCCGACGGCCGGATCGTGCGGCAGGTCAGGTCACCACCGGCGGACAGGCAGAAGTCGGTCGCGGGAAGCGCGATCAGGGCGGCGGCGGCCCGGTCGACCGCCCAGCCCTTCACCACCCCGCTGGGGTCGAGCACGAGCCGCCCGTCCGGCCCGGGGCGGCGGATGCGGAAGGCGCCGTCCGACTGGGCTTGGGCGAGCGCACCGAGCTCGAGCACCTCGCCGACCTCCGGCGGGCACTCGTCCTCGGTGATCTCCCCGCGGTCCAGCCGGGAGACCGCCGAATCGGGCCGGTAGGTGCTGAACACCCGGTCGGCTTCGCGCAGCGAGGCCAGCACCTCCGCCCACGCCGCGCGGGCCCGCTCGTCGTCCGCGTGCCGCCCCCGCAACGCCAGGCTGATCGGCATGCCCATGACGTGCTCGACGTAGCGGGCGACGGGTTCCGGCCCGGACGGGGCGGTCACAGCCCGGCCTGGTCCAGCGCGCCCTGCAGGGACTGGACGTAGCCCTCGCTGGTCACCGTCGCGCCGCTGATCATGTCGATGTTGGCGCTCTGCGCGCTCAGCGTGCTCCGCACCAGGATCGGCAGCGCGTAGCTGTTGATCTGCCGGTCCCGCCCGTTGTTGTCCGGGTAGTCGACCACCGACACGTTGGTGATCTTCTTGTCCGCCACGGTGATCTGGACCTGCACCGGTCCCCACCGTGTGTCGACCGACGGGCCGGTGTAGGTCTTCGACCCGGGTGCGGGCGAGCCCGCCGACGTGCCGCCCGTGCTCGGTGCCGTGCCCGTGTTGCCCTTCGGGGTCGCGGGTCCGGTGCCCGCGGCGTTGCCCGAAGCACCGGAGGTCGAGGTGTGGTAGCCGAACAGGAGCGCGACCAGGCTGACCGTGCTGAGGAACCACAGGACGATGCGTTTCATGGGATCACCACTGGAAGTTCTCGATGTGGAGTTGTGCGGCGGGCACACCCGCGGCTTCGGCCGTGCGGCGCACGGCCTCGGTCCACGGCTGCGGTCCGCAGAGATAGACGTCGCGCGCGGCCAGGTCCGGAACCCAGTGGGTGAGCGCGGTCAGGTCGTCGGCGGTGCCGACGCCGTCCCCGAGCCAGGAATCGGGTGCCCGCCGGTGGCCCGGCAGCGACACGACCCGGAGCCCGCGTTCGCGGGCCAGGATCCGGAACTCGCGGTCGAACAGCGGCTCGGCGGTGAACCGGTGCAGCAGCACCACTTCACCCGGCCCGTATTCGAGCCCCTCGGCCAGCGCCCGGAGCGGGGCCACGCCCACCCCGGCGCCGATCAGCGCGACGCCGCGACGGGTCCTGGTCCGGGCGGAGAGCCGCCCGAACGGGCCCTCGAACAGCACCCGGGTGCCCGGGCGCAGCGCCGGCGTCCGTGCGCTGTTGTCCCCGAGCTCCTTCACCGAGATCCGCAGGCTCCGCCCGTCCGGGGCGGCCGACAGCGAGTACGGGTTGCCGCGCGTGAAGCCCTGCCGGTCCAGGAAGCGCCAGACGAAGAACTGCCCGGCCTGGGCGGGTAACCGGTGCAGGTCACGCCCCGTCAGGTACACCGAGTACACACCATCGCCCTCCGGTACCACGGAGGTGACCCGCAGGCGGTGACGGGCGTTGCGCCACAGGGGCAGCGCGACCCGCCAGACCAGCACCGCCGCCGCGGTGACCGCCCACGCGGACCACCAGTACAGCGTGGCGCCCGGGGAGGCCAGGAATTCCTGCCCGGTCCACAACTGGTGCGGCAGGGCCAGCCCGACGCCGAGATAGGCGTAGAGGTGCAGCAGATGCCACGACTCGTAGCGCAGTTTGCGCCGGGCGGCCTTGAGGCTGGTGACCACCACCATGATCAGGCAGACCGTGCCCGCCAGCGCCAGGAGCATGCCCGGGTAGTCCGTGGTGAGGTCCCAGAAGGTGGCGGGGACTCCGCGCAGGCTGCCCGAGGCGTAGCCCCAGGTGATGAGTACGAGGTGGGCGAGCATCAGGTTGAACGAGGTGAACCCGGTCAGCCGGTGCAGCCTGATCAGCTGGTCCTGGCCGAAGGCGCGCTCGAGGACCGGTAACCGGGCCAGCAGCAGGACCTGGGCCAGCAGCAGGTCGGCGGCGAGCAGGCCGGTGAGCCTGCCCGCCGAGGTGAGTCCGGTCTCCCAGCCGGTCATCGCCTGGAACCCGCCCCCGGCAGCCCACCAGTAGGCCACGAGCAGCAGGCTCAGCCACAGCACCGAGCCCGCCGCGAGGCGCACGCCCGCGTCGGCCTTGGCGGTCCGGGACAGCGCGGCGGGCAGGAGCGGGGCCAGGCCCCGCTCCTGGACGGTGGTCATGCCGACTGCCGGGTGGTGGTCGGCGTCGTGCTGCGACGAGAGCCGCGACCGCCATCGCTCCGGTCACCGTCGAAGTCGGGCGGCACGCCGTTGCCGAAACCGCCGTCGTCCGCACCCGGGAAACCACGGCCGCCGTAACCGTCGCCGTCGCCGTCGCGGTCGCGGTCGAAGCCCGGATGGCCGCCCCGCTGCCGTTCGATCCCGGCAGTGCCGGTGCCGCCGGTACCGCCGGTGCCCGCGGTGGCGTGCCCGATGGCGAACCCGCCCGCACCGCCTGCCAGCAGCAGGCCGATCGCGGCCGCGGCGAACAGCCCCTGGCGGCGGAGCCGGGTCGTTTTGGCGGCCTTCGCGGCCGGATCGGCGACCGGCACCGCGGCGGCGGTGCCGGCCGGCACCGAAGCGGCCTCGGGCCAGACCGGCGCGGCCGGCGGCACCGGGGGGTGTGCTCCCGCGGTGCCCGCCTGACCGGCGCTCGCCGCGCTCAGCGGCGCCGTTTCCCGGGCGTTCCCCTGAGCCGACCCCGAGGACGGCTCAGGGGAGGGCTCCCAGCGGGAACCGCTGTGCGGTTGTTCCTGGTCGTGCATGGTGCTCCTTCGGTCCTGACCTAAACCATGGTGAGCGCCCATGCTGAAATCCAGCCGTGGCTGACCTGTGTACCGGCTGTGTGAGTGGTGATCAGGGCTCTTCGCGCGAGGCGGCGGCCGCGTCGCGCATGCGGTCGAGCCAGGTCTCCAGCACCGCCGGGTCGAGCGGGAGCACCGAGGCCTGGAACTGCCTGCCCAGTTCCCGCAGCATCTCCAGCCCTTCCCAGCCGGCCACGAACTCGTCGTCGATCGGCTCCAGCAGTCTGCCCAGTGCGGGCCCGGCGCCCCGTCGCGACACCAGGGTCCGCCACTGGCCGAGGAACTTGCGGAACTCCTCCAGCCGGAGCCCCGCCTCGGCGACCAGCGTGGCGACGTCGTGCAACTCGTGGTTCACCTGCCGGGCACGCTCGGACATCTCCAGGACGCCATCGTGCAGGGCGTCGCACAGCAGCGGCACCTCGCTCAGGGACGTGTGCGGTGCCAGCCCGTCCACCACCTCGGCGGCGAACGCCGCGACCATGTCGTTGTGCAGGTGCGCCAGCGCGATCCGGAAGCGCAGGTCCGCGACGAGCGAGCCGAGCCGTGCCAGCCGGGGGACCAGTTCCTCCAGCGCGCCCACCGCCCGGTCCATGGGCTGGGCCATCACCCTCGCCACGTTCTTGAGCACCGGCGCGGTGGCGACCACGGTCTCCGACGCGTACTGCGCCGCCCCGACCGCCTTGTTGAGGCGCCGCGCCACTTCCAGCACCCGGGAAGAGGCGTGGGACAGCCGGTCGCACAGCGTCCGGTAGCTCTCGAGCCGTTCGACGAGCTCACCGAGCTGTCCCTCCAGCGCACCCGCGGTGCGCAGCACCTCGGCCGTGGGCCCGTGGCCGTGAGGCCGGGCGTAACCGGTCGAAGCCAGCCTGCGCCGCACCCCGACCTCGAAGGACAGCGCCTCGGCCAGGAACTCGTCATGCGAACCGAAACCGAGCGTGCCCAGCGTCCGCTGAAGGTGCTTCAGGCCGGCTTCGGCCGTCTCACGCCGGTTCAGTCCTTCGGCGCGCGCCTGCTGTTCGACCGCGAGCGTCTGCCGGTAGATCTGCTTCGCCGCCTCGAACAGCGGCCCCTGCGGTGCGACCCGGACGGAGAGGAACCCGTCGCCGAGCGGGGTCACCGTGGCGAAGACCCAGTAGCTTTCGCCGTCCTTGGTCAGGTTCTGCACGTACACGCCCGCCGGTCGGCCGCTCAGCAACCGGTCCCAGAGCAACCGGAACACGCCCGCGGGCATGTCCGGGTGCCGCACGATGCTGTGCGGCGCGCCCGTGAGGTCCTCCAGCGGGAAGCCGGAGATCCGCACGAAGACCGAGTTGCCCGTCCTGATCAGCCCGCGCCGGTCGGTCGTGGAGAAGAAAAGTTCGTCTGGTTTCACCACCGGCGCATCGCCACCGGGACCGGCCGAGTAGCCGCCCACCATTTCCGCACACCTCTCGTTCCTGCCCACCACATCGGCCGGCCCTGCCCCGTCCGCCCCGGCCACCGAGGGAAACGTAGGCCACCGCCCGTTTTCCACCGGAACGGACCCTGGGATGGCGGTTTTTGACGTCGCTGGGGATCCGGCCGGGTGCAACGGGTCGCGAAATGAAGGGAAAATGGGAAAACGGTGAGTGAATCACTCGCTGCTTCCGCTCGTGGTCAGTGGCCCTGTTGCAGCGAGGAGAGCGTTTGCCGCAGCGAGCCCAGCAGGTTGGGCAGGATCTCGGGCAGGTGCCGGCCGGTGATGCGCGCCGTCTGCTCCCAGCCGTCCAACAGCCGGGGCAGCAGGTCGGGCACCTGCGTGGCGAGCTGGGTGAGTCCGGCCGGAAGCGCGGTCACCGCGGCGACCCCGGCGCGGGGAATGTCCATAACGGACCGGACGGTGCCGGTGACGGCGAGTTTTCCGTCACAGCCGAGGATCGTGCAGCCCTTCGGGGCGGTCGGACCCAGGTCGGCCAGTGCGAGGTTGTCGGCCGGGTTGATGATCAGCGTCGGGTCGACGGCTCCCGGCTTCGGCGGCACGTACGGCTTGGCCTGCGGCTGCCGCGGCGACCGCACGGCCTCCATCAGCAGCTTGAAGAACTCGTACTCGACGCGTCCGGGCTGCCCCGGCAGTACCGCGGTCAGCGGATCGCTCACGTCCGTGCGGCTCGGCGGCCACAGCAGCGAACCGCTGGAGCGGGTCACCACCATGCCGACGCTGGGCAGCACGAAGATGTGCTGGCCGAAGAACCCGTACGAGAGGTACATGTCCTCGGGCGCGCTGGGGATCATCGGTGCCGGGTTGTCCGCCGCCGCGAAGGCCGACGGGGTGATCCAGTGCTGGCCGGCGTTGAGCCAGGTCAAGAACCCGTAGCCGGGGTTGGTCGGGGTGGGTGTGCGCAGCTGGCGCAGGTAGTCGGCGGAGATCAGGCGCCGCCCGTGGAAGGTGCCCTGGTTGAGCAGCAGCTGGCCGACCCGCCCGAACTGCCCGCCGGGCAGGAAGAGGTTGGACCACCCGTCGGTGTGCCCGCTGCGGTCGCGCAGCCAGAACCACGACGAGCGCGGGATGCCGATCGGGGTGAACAGCTCGCGCTGCGCGAAGTCCTGCAGGTCATCGCCCACGGCCCGTTGCACCACGTAGGCCACCACCGAGGGGCCGATCTGGTCGTAGCGGAAGAAGGTACCGGGCTGGTGGTCGAAGGGCAGTGCCATGAACTCGCGGATGCGGTCGGGCATCGCGAGGTTGAGCTCGCGGCCCCAGTTCATGTGGATCCCGCTGGTCTGGGTCAGCAGCTGGCGGACGGTGACCGCGCGGTGGGCGGCGTCGCCGAGCCCGGGCGGCAGGTAGCGGTCGATCGGGTCGTCCACCGAGAGCCTGCCGAGGGTGACCGCGCGGCCCACGAGCAGCGCGGTGATCGTCTTGGTCTGGCTCCAGTTGTTGCTGGGGACCGCGCCGAACAGCGGGTCGAAGATCCCGCTGCCGACCAGGCAGTTGTTCCGGAACACCTGGACCGTTTCCGAGCCGTTGACCGACATGAGGTTCAGTGCGTGCCAGAGTTTTTCGGGATCGAGCCCGGCCTGTTCGGGGGTCGCGGTCTCGTAGTTCGCCGTCGCGTCGCCGCAGACCTTGCCCGTGGCGGCCGTCGGGCCGGCAGCGGCCGTGGCGCTCGTGATCGCGGGCCCCGTCAGGGCGAGCAGGGCCGGCAAGGTGCAGACCACGAGGCGGCGCAGTGCGGACAGCTTCATCGGTGCCTCCTCCTACCTGTGTTGACGGCGGCGGAGCCTATGAGCGTTCGTTCAGCAGCGCCAACTCCGGCCCGCGCGGTCCGAACGCGACGGTGACCAGTGGTAATGGCGTTTCACTTCGGCCGTCCCGGTCCACGGGTTTCGTCGCACTATCGGGGAGCGCTCTCCCGGGTGGCCGTCTGCGGCGGGTGATCGGACGGTCGTGCCGGGTGATTGCGGTGCACGATGGGGCGGCCGGGACACCCTGTTGGCGGCGTGTCGACCGTTCTCATCCGGTCGGAGGACCCTTGTCCACAAGCGACAGTCTGAAGAAAGCGCCTCCCGGTTACCCGGAACTCGATGGGGTAGCGAACGTTCGGCCGTGCTCATCGCCGCCGCCGGTCCGGTCGATGAATCGATAGCCGCCCTCCGCGGCGAAACCGGTGAATCGAAAGGAGAACGCATGCACATGTCCAGACGAATCTGGCTGAGCCTCGGCGTGCTGCTGATGGTCCTGACCGGACTGGGAAGCGGCGTCGCACAGGCGACGCCGGCCCGGTTCGTGCCCCCCGGCCTCGGCATCCACACGCCCATGCACCCGCAGCCGCCTCACTGGATCGGCTCGTGGCCGCCGCCCCCGGGGCACTTGCCCCCGGGGCACATCAGGCACTGTCCCCCCGACGGCAACCCGGCCAACACCCCGCCCCCTCCGGCCCCGTTCGAGCGCTACTTCCTCGGCAACTGGCGCCTCGGTCCCGCCCACCTGCCGACCAGGGGCCTCGTCGGCCCGCTGCTGCGCGGCTACCACCGCACGGATGCCCTGTCCCCACGCCAGTTCATCGCCTGCTACTGGGACTACACGGTCAGCGGCTGGCGATACCCGCCGAACGACGGCTTCGCCGACGGACGGACCCGCGTCACCCTCCAGGCCGGTCAGTACATCGACCGGTTCGGCGCCAACAGCGGGCGGTTCCTGTCGCCCTTCGGCGTGCTCTACAAGAAGCGGGCGCTGCCGCCCAGCAACCTCGACACGATCGACCCCAGGTACCCGAACAACTACCACGTCTTCAGGGTGCTCAAGCCGTTCGACGTTGACGCGGGCGCCGCGGCAGCCTGGTTCGGGCAGCCCGGGGGTGGCCTGCAGTACGTCGTCAACCCGAGCTACGTGCCCAATCCGCTCAACCAGCGTGTGGACACGCAGTTCCTGATCGACAATGGTTACCTTCAACCGGTGAACTGATGACGCAGGGCGGGAGAGGGCCGATGGACCGGTACGAACTCGACGCCGCACTCCGCGAAGCAGGGGTGCCCGCGGCGGAGTACCTGATCCCCGGGGTCAGCAGCCCCGGCGCGCCCCGGCTGGACTCCTACTACGTGCTGCGCGAGACCGATGACGGCTGGCTCGTGAGCGTGTGGGAGCGGGGCGTCGAGGAGCCGGTGCGGCGGTTCGGCAGCGAGGAGGACGCCTGCCGCCACCTCTACGAGCACCTCACCCGCCGTGCGCCGGAACCGCCGCCCGGTTCGGCGGAGACCCTCGCCGAACTGGCGGAGCACCGGGAAGAGATCCAGCGGCGGGCCTGGGAGCAGTACCACCGGGCCCGCCGCGACCACGACTGACCCCGGACGGCCCCGTCGGCGGGCTCGGCGAGGGCATTCCGACCAACCGGCGTGCCGCCGCGTTGGGCAGTTCGTCGAAGTGTTTTGCCCCCTTGCGCGGGCCCGTGTCACAAAGACATCGCTGAGCTCGACGAGGAGAAGCGATGTACGGATTGATGCAAGACCGGCCGCTGTCGCTGCCGCACGTGTTCCACCGGGCGGAACGGCTGTTCGGTCACAAGTCCATGGTGACCGCGAGCCCCGCCGGGGAAACCCGCGTCACCTACCGGGAATGGGCGGGGCGCGTCCGCCGCCTGGCCACCGTGCTGGACTCGCTCGGCGTGAGCGCCGAAGCGCGGGTCGGCAGCTTCGCCTGGAACACCCAGCGCCATCTCGAACTCTACTTCGCCGTCCCCTGCACGGGGCGCATCCTGCACACGGTGAACATCCGCCTGTTCGCCGACCAGATCCGCTACATCGTGGAGCACGCCGCCGACGAGGTCATGTTCGTCGACCGTTCGCTGCTGCCGATCCTGTGGCCGCTGGCGGACCAACTGACCGGGGTGCGGCACTGGGTCGTGATGGACGACGGCGCCGACGCGGAGATCCCCGACGACGAGCGCGTGCACGACTACGAGGAGCTGCTGGCCGCGGCCGAGCCGTTCGCCGGCCGGTTCGAGGTCGCCGACGAGAACACCGCCGCCGCGCTGTGCTACACCTCCGGTACCACGGGCAACCCCAAGGGCGTGCTCTACTCGCACCGCTCGACGGTCCTGCACTCCCTGATCAGCCTCACCGCCGACACGGCGGGCCTGAGCGAGCGGGACAACCTGCTCGCGGTGGTGCCGATGTTCCACGTCAACGCCTGGGGCCTGCCCACGGCGGCCGTGATGAGCGGGGCCGACCTGGTGTTCCCCGGACCGTCCCTGCAGCCGGCCGCGCTGCTCGGCCTGATCCAGCGGCACCGGGTGACCATCACCGCCGGGGTGCCGACGATCTGGATGGGTGCCGTCCCGCTGCTCCGCGACTTCGACCTGTCCAGTCTCCGCATGGTCATCGGCGGTGGCTCGGCCGTGCCGCGGGCGTTGTCCGAGGCGTGGCGTGAGCGCATCGGCCTGCCCATCACCCAGGCCTGGGGGATGACCGAGACCAGCCCGATCGCCAGCTTCGGCACCCTCCGCTCCCAGCACGACGGGCTCGACACCGCCACGCTCGCCGACGTCCGGGCGAGCCAGGGCCAGGTGGTGCCGCTGGTCGACCTGCGCATCGTCGACCCCGAGACCGGGCAGGAGCAGCCGTGGGACGGCAAGTCCGCCGGTGAGCTGCAGGCCGCGGGGCCGTGGATCGCTGCCTCGTACTACGGCAACGAGAGCGGGGCAGGCTCGTTCACCAAGGACGGCTGGCTGCGCACCGGCGACGTGGCCACCCTCGACGAGTACGGCTACCTGCGGCTGGTCGACCGGACCAAGGACCTGGTCAAGTCCGGTGGCGAGTGGATCTCCTCGGTGGAGCTGGAGAACGAGATCATGGCGCACCCCGGCGTGGCCGAGGCGGCGGTGATCGCCAAACCGGACGAGCGGTGGTCGGAACGGCCGGTGGCCTGCGTGGTGCTCGCCGAGGGGGTACGGCTGGAGGCCGGGGACATCATCGAGCACCTGCGGCCCCGGGTGGCCAAGTGGTGGCTGCCCGACGAGGTGTTCTTCCTGGACGAGGTGCCCAAGACCAGCACCGGGAAGTTCTCGAAGAAGACGCTGCGCGAACGGTTCTACCCCGAGGGGATGCCGCGGTCCCTGGAGGAGCCCGGGGCCTGACGCTGGTAGCGCAGCGCCGACAGGGCGAGCGAGACCTGGGACCACGAGCCGGTGTCCGCCAGGTCCAGCCCGGTCAGCCGGTGGATGCGGGCCAGGCGGTTGAGCACGGTGTTGCGGTGGCAGTAGAGCAGGCGGGCCGCCTGCACCGCGGAACCGGCCGAGCGGAGCCAGGCCTCGGCGGTGCCGAGCAGCTCGTCGCGCTCGGTGGCCGGGAGCGCGAGCAGCGGCCCGAGGGTCACCTCGATCAGCCGCCCGGCCAGCCGGGGTGAGCTGATCAGCAGCGCGTCGGGCAGGTGCTCGTCCAGCGTGACGACGCCGGTCGTGCCGGGCGGGACGGTGTTCATGGCCAGTTCGGCCAGGCGGCGGCCCTCCGGCACGTCCGGCAACCCGGTCACGGCCGGGGACAGCCCGGTGCGGCCGGAGAGCACCCCGTCGAGCGCGGTGCGGAGGGGTTCGGGATCGCCGTCCCCGGCCGCGGCGACGCCCACGGCCGGTCCGCCGCGGCGGCGCCACACCGTGGGCAGGCCCTGCAGGCGCAGGGTGCGGGTCAGGTGGCGGAGCGTGGCCTGGCGCGACTCCTCGGTCACGATCACCACGAACGGCCCGCCGGTAGGCAGTCCCAGCGTCCGGGCCGCCTCACCGGGCGAGCCGGTGAGGCGGCCGTCGAGCGTACCGTCGAGGACCGCGTCGAGCAGCTCCAGCACGCGGCGGTCGGGCTCGCCGAGGAGGTCCTGCTCCACCGACTGGTAGGTGGCCGCCATCTCGGCCGAGAAACCCTCGACCACGCCCCACACCGTGGTGACCGACTCGACGAGGCGCCGCAGTTCGTCGGCGTCGTCACTGCCCGCCTGCGCGGCGAAGTCCTCCCACATCACCTGACCCCCGACCCGCCAGGCGTGCTGCACCCACGGCAGCGGGCACTGCTGCCAGGCACGGCGGGAACCGGTGGAGCGCGCCGTTTCGAGCAGAGCGGACGCCGACGGGGCCCCGCGCAGGGTCTTGAGCATGCTGGCCAGGTTGTCGTGGCAGGACCGCCACAGATCGTCCTTGGGGACCGGTCCGCGCGGGACGTAGATGTCCTCCCACACCCGGTCCACCAGGTTTTCGGCCAGCTTCGGCAGCCGGGACAGGGACGAGCCGGTGAGTGACCGCAGCAGGGTCGCGTCCGGTGCCTGCCGTGCCTGTTCGCTCATCCACCCGCCTCGGCGTCGTCGCCCGCTTTGGCCGTGGAGTCTAGTTCCCGTCCCCGGAACGGCCGCACCCGATGTCCTGCGGTACCCACCGAACGCGGCCGTGAGGGTTCCCCTCACAGCAAATACGGCCAGGGTCCCGGCAAAGTCCGGTCGGCTCGGGTCTGCCGGGTGAGTCCCACGCTGGGGCCGGGGCGGGGTGCCCTGAAGGTCGCCTTCAGGGTCATAAACGCCCTCAAGGCCACCTTGAGGGCACGCCTCTGGTCCCAGGAGTGCCGTTCCCCTGTCGAAGGACTGCCGTGAGGGGACCCCCTCACGGCACAGCCAGGCCTCTTCAGGCGACCTCGTTGAGCTTGCCGGTCGCCACGTCGAAGACGAAGCCGCGGACCGAGTCGGTGTGCGGGATGAACGGGCTGGCCTTGATACGGGCGACGGACTGGCGGACATCGGCATCGGGGTCGGTGAACGCCTCGGCCGCCCACGGCGGTTTGATGCCGGTCTCGTCGTGAATGGCCTGCCGGAATTCCTCGTCGGTGAACGTCAGCATTCCGCAGTCGGTGTGGTGGATGAGAATGATTTCCCGGGTGCCGAGCAGGCGCTGGCTGATGGCGAGCGAGCGGATCTCGTCCTCGGTGATCACTCCGCCGGCATTGCGGATGACGTGCGCCTCCCCTTCCTTGAGGCCGAGCGCGCCGTAGACGTTGAGTCGTGCGTCCATGCAGGCCACCACGGCCACGTGCTTGGCGGGCGGCAGGGGGAGCGGGCCGGTGAAGGTCTCGGCGTAGCGGGCGTTGTTGGCGAGCAGTTCGTCGGTGACGGACACGGTGCCTCCAGGACGGATCGGAATTCGGCGGCCACCGGCGGGGCTATTTCTTTGCCTATCGAAAGAAACTGTTCCCGGTGGTGATCGTGCGGCCGACCCTAATGCTGGTCGACGGCGAATTCGCGCGATATCACACTCTGGGAAACCACCGGTGGGGTGACGGTCGCCGCTATCGGGAACCGATCGAGTCGAACAGGTGCTGGATGTCGCTGTCGAAGTAGGCGCTGTAGGACAGGTCCGCGGTGTCCCCGCCCTCCTGGTAGCCGCCGATCACGCCGATCACGGTGCCGTAACCGGTCGCGGGGTCCACATCGGTCACCCACGGTCCGCCGCTGGTGCCGTTGGTGAACCCCGGGCAGGCCACCTGTTCCTGGTAGCTGGTGAACTCGCTGCTGGTGCTGTGGCAGACCAGCGGGGCGTCCTGGGAGTCCGGGTATCCGCTGACCGTCACCTCGTGGGTGAAACCGCGATCGTGGCCCAGCACGTTCGCGCCCGTCACGCTTTCCACCGATGCCGGGTTTCCGTCCTGATGCACGATGAGGAACGCGAAGTCGAGATCGGGATCGGAATCGGAGGACCAGCCCGCCGGGATCACCGTTTCGGTCACCGTCCACCGGCCCACCGGTTCCGCCCCGTCGTGGTATCCGGGCACGAAGGTCAGATCTTCGCGAACCTCCGCGCCCGAGCCGTCGGTGAGGCAGTGCGCGGCCGTCAGCACCACGTTCCCCGTGGAGCTGTGGACCACGCTGGCGGTGCAGAAGTGGCTGTCACCGGAGAAAAGGGCCCCGACCGCGAGCCCGGTGGCCGGAGCGGGCGCCCGGGTGCCGGTCGTGTCGCTGGTGGTCGTCTCGGGGGTGGTCGCGTGCGCGACGGGAGAACTTTCCGGGACGGTGCTCCCGGTGCTCCCGGTTCTCCCGGTGCTCCCGGTGCCGCCGCCCGCGCTCACCGCGTGTCCGGTGACCGAACCGCAGGCGCTGCACAGGGCCAGCAGTACCGAGATCGTGGCCATGCGGGCCGGGGTGAACATCTTGGTCGCCACGGCACCCACATCATCACACCCCGCGCCGGGGCACCATTCGAAAACGCCGTATCCACAGCCGTTTCACAGTCTTGACACCGCATGAGGCAGGGTGGGGTCCGAAAGCGAGCAGTCGCGGCCGCTGGCGTGTCGTGGCGGGTGAGAGGCAGGCGATGGACACACAGGCCGAGACCGGGGCCGAGACCGGGGCCGACACCGGGGCCGACACCGGGGCGGACACCGAGGTGATCAAGGAGTCACAGCGGGCGCGGCGACGCCGCACCCGCCGTCCCTGGGTGCGCCGGGTGCGTCGCAGTGTGCTGGCGCTGGTGCTGGTGTTCCTGATCCTGGTGGGCTGGTCGATCGGGGGTGCGCTGACCGCGCCCGGCACGGACAGCGTCGCCGCGCGGCTCGCCGAATGGGGGCGTGACCACGGTCTCGGCGGCCTGGTGACCTGGCTGGAAAAGCAGCAGTACGACCACAACCAGCCCGCCGTGGGCGGGACCCCGGCCGGCGGGATCCCCCAGGCGGCCGGGGCGGTACCGGACGCCCCCGCGCCCGGGAACCACCCCGGGCGGGACGGCCTGCCCGCGCCCGCGCCGATGCCCTCGCTCACCGGCACCCCCCTGCTGCCCGGGGAGGGGCAGTGGCAGACCGTGGCGACCGTGCACGGCCACGCCGCGGTCCGCGTGACCACCCTGCGCCCCGACGAAACGCACACCTCCTTCGTGGCCGGGGTGATGTGGATCGATCCGACCTTCGTGCGCGGCCTGCTCCAGCCGGGCACGACCGATCCCGGCGGCACCTGGCAGGCGGCGACCTCCATCACACCCGCCCTGCAGCGCAGCGTGGTGGCGGCGTTCAACGCCGGGTTCCGTCTCAACGGGGACAGCCACGGCGGCTACTACAGCGAGGGCCGCACCGCGCGGCCCCTGGTGGACGGTGCCGCGAGCCTGGTGCTCCGCGCCGACGGGACGGCCACCGTGGGTTCGTGGAACCAGGAGGTCCGGATGGGGCCGGAGGTGGCCAGCGTCCGGCAGAACCTGGTCGAACTGGTGGACAACGGGCAGGTCAACCCGACCTGCGCGACCGGCGGCACCGCGCAGTGGGGCAGCACCATCGGCCAGGCCGCCTACATCCACCGCTCGGCCTTCGGCGTGACCGCCGACGGGGCCGAAGTCTACGTCGGCGGGCCCGCCCTGTCGGTGTGCACGCTGGGCCGGATCCTGCAGGCGGCGGGCGTGGTGCGGGGCATGGAACTGGACATCAATCCGGCTTGGGTCAGCGGGACCTACTTCCACGACCGGCCGACCGGGCCGCCTCAGGGGTTCAAGCTCTTCCCGGCCGAGGAGGTCTCGCCCCAGCACTACTTCTCGCCGTCCAGCCGCGACTGGTTCGGCTGGTACGCCCGGGACTGACCCTTCACGGCGCCCGCGGAGACATTGCCCGCAACCGGCAAATGGCACGCTTTTTGTCGGACGGTGTGAGTAACCTGAGGTGGTGATCATCTCTCGGGCACCGGTGAGCGCACCCTCGTGGTGGCCGGATCTGCTGCGCGGCAACGAGATTCTCGCCGACCGCGACGGCAGGGAGCTTGCGGCCTGGACCGCCTTGGGCGGCCCGGCCGCGGAATTCCCGCTCGCGCTCCGGCTCGCCGCGCTTGCCCGTGCCCTCGCCGCGCATCTGTCCGAAGTGGACGTCGAGCGCCGGCGGCGGCTGTTCGGGATCCTGGAGCGGGTGCTCGTGACCGGCAGCGAGTACGACGCGGCTGCGGTGGCCACGGGATTCTTCGAGGCGCTGCTCAACGCCTGGGACCGGGGTTTCCCGCTGCGGGCGGTGTGGCCGCAGCTGGGCCCCGAATCACGGGCGTACTGCCTTGCCTGGAACGAACTGTCTGGGGTGGACAGTCCGGAGTGGATGTACGAGGACGATCCTAGGCGTTGATGTCCCGGGGGAGGAGCGCCTCGCCAAGCCGTCGCCAGTGGGGCATCGCGGAGTGGCCGGGCTCGATCCCGATCACCTGCACGGCGACGTGGTCGGCACCGGCGTCGATGTGCGCGCGGAGCCTCGCGGCGATCGCGTCGGGCTCACCCCAGAACACGAGATCGTCGACGAGGCGGTCGCTGCCTCCGTCGCCGATCTCCTCGTCCGAGTAGCCCAGGCGCCGGAACTTCGCGATGTTGTACGGGGTGTTCAGGTACGGGTGCAGGTGCTCGCGCGCGATGGTGCGGGCCCTGGCCGGGTCGGTTTCGAACAGCACCGCGTGTTCGACGCCCAGGAACGCGTCCGGACCGAGGATCTCCCGTGCCTGGGCCGTGTGCGCGACGGTGACGTGGTAGGTGTGGGCTCCGGCGGTCCGGTCGCGGGCCAGTTCGAGCATCCTTGGCCCGTATGCCGCGAGGATGCGGCGTATCGGAGCGTGAGGCCGGGGCGCGTCGCGGTCGAACGCGTCCATCTCGTCGAGATACCGGGTCATGGCGGCCAGGGGTTTGACCCCCGGATGCCGCGCACCGCCGTAGCCGAGGCCGAGCACGTGCCGGCCGGGGTAGGCGTCGGCCAGCAGGAGCCCGGCTCCCCAGGCCGCTCGCGGTTCACGCTGCCAGATCTGGGCGATGCCGTTGACGATGTGCATCCGCCGGGTATGGGAGAGCAGGTAGCCGGAGTGGGTGAACGCCTCGCGCACGCCGACTTCGGGAATCCAGAACGCCCGCCAGCCCCGCTCCTCCAGTTCCTGGACGGAGTCCCGCATCAGCGTGGCCGGCTGATGCTCGAAGTCGAAGGTGTAGACCCCGAAGCTGCCAAGGTCCAGACCGTCGATTCCGCCCATCGGAGGTCTCCTCGCCGTCTGCCGATGCGAACGAATCGAAGTATCGGAGAATTCCGATGTGATGTCAACCGGGCCGGGGTCGAGGGGAGTGAGGTGCGGGGCTACAGCGTCCGGCCGAGTGCGGCGACGATCTGCGCGATGCGGTGCTCATCGCGCTGGTAATGCGTCCACTTGCCGACGCGGGTCGATCGCACCAGGCCGGCGCGCTCCAGCTCGGCCATGTACGCCGACACCGTCGACTGGGCGAGTCCCACCTTGGCCTGAATGTGGCTCACGCACACGCCCACCTCCACCGGATCGGCGATCGCGCCTTCCAGGGGGAAGTTGCGCTCCGGGTCGCGCAACCACGACAGGAGCTGCAAGCGGATCGGGTTCGACAGCGCGCGCAACGCGCGGACCAGGTCGGGATCCGGAGACGCCGAGGCTGCCGAGGCTTCCGTCATTCGGACAGGTTACCTCCGTATCGGAGGATTTCGATATGACCCGTCGGCCACGTCTAAAGGCCGCGCGGGGACGGCATCCTGAGTTCGAAGGCCAGCAGGATGTCCGAAACACCCCGGAGCAGCGCACTGAGCCCGACCCACAGCACGAGTGCGGCGGCCGAGTACGCCGGAGAACCGGCCGCCCAGAAGGCGATCCCGAATGCCGCCGCGGCGAGCACCAGACGCAGCCACCACGGACCGTTACCACCCGGGCGCGCCAGTGCCGCCACGAGGTCCGAACCGCCCTTAACCAGCAGGAACCACGCCACGATCCGGATCAGGGCGTGGAAGGTGGGCTGCGGCCAGACCAGCGCGACGAGTCCCAGTGCGAAGAACGCGGCCGCCAGCACCGGATGCCACCACCGCGCCCCGGACGGCAGCGCCGAATAGGCCAGCTCGCACAGCGCCATCGCGATGAACGTCAGCCCGGTCACCACCGACAGCGCCCAGGCCGAGGCCCGGTCGAACTGGAAGACCGCCAGCGAGAACACCAGCCAGGCCCCGCCGAGGACGAGCGGGACCCACCAGGCGGGCCGGACGGCACCCGCCACCGGGTTCCCGGTCGCCGGCGACGTCACCGGGCCGGCTTCATTTCCCGCCCGTGGGCGACGATCGCGTAGATGATCACCACATCCAGTGCGATGACCAGTGCCGACCACGCGGGGTAGGCGTTGACGAAGCCCAGGTTCACCAGCGCGCTGATCGCGGCGAGCACCACGCCGACGACCCGGGCCACCGTGTTGCCGGTGAGCAGCCCGATCCCGACGACCACCGCGAGGATGCCCAGGGCGAGGTGCACCCAGCCCCAGACGACGTAGTCCACGTTCACCACCAGGCCGGAGGCGGTGATGAGGTAGTAGCCCGGGTTCACCACGGCGACCAGCCCTTCCACCGCGTGGAACAGGCCGAGCAGGATGAGCATGATCCCGGCGAAGGCGATCCAGCCCGCCCACCCGGTCACGTGCTCCGGCCGGGCCACCGGGCCCGGGAAGTCGCCGCCCGCCGTGTTCGGGGTGTTGGCCATGAGTCCTCCCTGTTTCGGTAGAGGCTCTAGCTCAGCAGGATCCGGTGTGGGTGGTGTGTGTGTCCTCCTCCGCGGCGGATGAACCGGACGGCGGACGTGGCGGGGACGCTTCACCCGCGGCGGACGAGACGAGGCGGCGGTCCGGTCGTTCCCGGGGTCCAGAGT
Organism: Amycolatopsis cynarae; assembly: GCF_026802195.1. NCBI lineage: Bacteria > Bacillati > Actinomycetota > Actinomycetes > Pseudonocardiales > Pseudonocardiaceae > Amycolatopsis > Amycolatopsis cynarae. Next base: position 2,353,899 of record NZ_CP113836.1, read on the forward strand.
AGACGGAACGGGTCGGGCAGTTCGGCCTGCCCGATCGGGACGTTGGGCCCTCCAGCCCGCCGGGACCGGCGGGCACGGTGGGGGGTGCGGGTGTCCCGCGGAAGACAGGAGGTGCCATGGGCACGAGCAGGCTGGACGACCATCTGTGGATCGTGGGCGGCGGAATCGCCGGTATGGCGGCGGCCGCGTTCGCGATCCGCGATGCGGGCTTGCCGGGAGACCACGTGCACATACTCGAAGAGCTCGGGCTTCAGGGCGGCTCGCTCGACGGGGCCGCGTCGCCGGTCCAGCCCGGCGCCTACGTGACGAGGGGCGGCCGGATGCTCGAAGAGGAGGCCTACCGGTGCGTGTGGGACCTGTTCTCCACCATCCCGTCCCGCGACGATCCGTCGATCTCGGTGAAGGACGAGATCCGGCGGTTCAACGAGCGGGTGAGGACCCACGCGAACGCCCGGCTCATCGACCGGGGTCACCGCATCCTCGATGCCGCCGACTACGGCTTCTCCCTCACCGACCGGCTCGACTTCCTCCGGCTGATCGCCACCCCGGAGTCGATGCTGGGCAGCAAGCGCATCGAGGAGCTGTTCCACCCGCACTTCTTCGACACGCACTTCTGGCAGATGTGGCGGACCACGTTCGCCTTCCAGCGCTGGCACTCCGCGGCCGAGCTGCGCCGCTACTTCCTGCGCTTCATCCAGGAGTTCGGCCGCATCCACACCCTGGAAGGGGTGCGCCGCACCGTCTACAACCAGTACGACTCGATGGTCGTGCCGCTGCAGCGCTGGCTGCTGGCGCAGGGGGCCGAGGTCCGGTTCGCCACCAGGGTGCTCGACGTGGACTTCGCCGGAACCCCGGAAACCGGGCGCCGCGCCACCCGGCTGCACGTCCTCGACCGGGAGGGCGAGCACCGGATCGAGCTGGGGCCGGCCGACCACGCCGTGATCACGCTCGGGTCCATCACCGCGGATTCCACCTACGGAGGCAACGACACGGTGCCCGAGCTCATCCGCGACCGCCGGGACCACGGCTGGTCCCTGTGGGAGAACATCGCGCGGAAGACCCCCGATTTCGGGCGGCCGATGACCTTCTTCGGGGCCGTGGACGAGCACAAGTGGGAGTCGTTCACGCTCACCATGCACGACCGCGTCCTGCTCGACCGCATCGTCGCCTACACCGGCAACGAGCCCGGTACCGGCGCGTTGATGACCTGGGTGCGGTCCGGCTGGCATCTGTCCATAGTGGTTCCCCATCAGCCGCACTTTCCCGGTATGCCGGAGCACACCTACACGTTGTGGGGCTACGGCTTCCAGGTCGACGAGGAGGGCGACTACGTCCGCAAACCCATGGCGCGGGCGACGGGCAAGGAGATCCTCACCGAGCTCGTGCACCAGCTGGGCTTCGAAGACATCCTCGACGAGGTGCTGGCCACCACCGACGTGACCAGCGTGATGATGCCCTACGCCTCGGCGCTGTTCGCCTGCCGGGCGCCGGGCGACCGGCCGAAGGTCGTGCCGGACGGCGCCCGGAACTTCGCCTTCGTCGGCCAGTTCGTGGAAATCCCCGAAGACGTGGTGTTCACCGTCGAGTACTCGGTGCACGCGGCGATGATCGCCGCCTACACCCTCTTCGGCGTCGGCCGGCCGATTCCCCGGATCTACCGTGGCCTGCTCGACCCGCAGGTGGCGGCCAAGGCCACCCGCACCCTGATCGGCGGGTAGCCCGGGCCCGGCGCTCCGCCTCACCCGGGCCGGGTGACGCGGAGCGCCGGGGCCGGTTGTCCGATAGAAGGGCGACGCCGGCGAGGTGCTCGCCCGTTAAGGAGGAAACATGGTGCTGGCACAGACAACCGGCAGTCAATACCCGTTCCTCGAACTGGTGTGGACGATGCTGGTGTTCTTCGGCTGGGTGATCTGGTTCTGGCTGCTCATCATGGTGTTCCGCGATCTGTTCCGCCGTCACGACATCTCCGGCTGGGGCAAGGCGGGTTGGACGTTGTTCGTGCTGGTGCTGCCCTTCCTCGGCGTGCTGATCTACCTGATCGCCCAGGGACGGCAGATGGGCGAGCGCAACGTCAAGGAGGCACGGTCCGCGCAGGCGCAGTTCGACGAGTACGTGCGTTCGGTCAGCAAGTCGGGCGAGCGGCCCACCGAGCAGATCGCGCACGCAAAGCAACTGCTGGACAGCGGCGCCATCACCAACGAGGAATACGAGACACTGAAGAGGAAGGTCCTCACGCACTGAGGTGGTCTCAGCGTTTCGGAGCCGAGTCGGGTTGGGCCGAGCGCACCAGCGCGGTCACCCAGTTCGCCCGCGGGTCGGTGTCCACCAGTAGCGCCTTGACCAGCAGTGTCATCGGGATCGCCAGCAGCGCGCCGAGGCCGCCGAGTACCCAGGCCCAGAAGATGAGGGCCAGGAACGTGACGGTGGCCGAAAGTCCCACGCCGGTGCCCACGAACCTTGGCTGGATCAGCGACTGGATCACCAGGTTCAGCACGGAGTACAGCGCGATCACTTCGAGCATGAGCGGCCAGCCGCCGGACAGCAGGCCGAGGAGCGCGGGCGGGATCAGGCCGAGGATGAACCCCACGTTGGGGATGTAGTTGGTGATGAAGGAGAGCACGCCCCACAGCACGGCCACCGGCACCCCGAGCAGGGCCAGCCCGATCGTGTCGAAGACGGCGACGATGAAACCGAAGACCGTGGTGATCACCAGGTAGCGCCGGGTGCCGTGGGCGAAGTCGTGCAATGCCGCCACCACCGGACGGCGATCGGTGGCGATCTCGGCCAGCCGGGCGGGCAGCCCGCTCGCCTCGGCGGAGAGGAAGAGGAGCAGCGCCAGCAGGAACACCAGATTCGCAAGGACACTGGTCACACCGGACAGCAGACTGGAAACGAGACCGCCGAGCTTGGCCGGGTCGAGCGAGCCCACCGTTTTCGCCGCCGCGTCCCGGTCGACCCCGAACCGTTCCAGCGTCGCCATCGCCTCGCGGAACAGCGCCGAGGCCTGACTCGAGTACTGGGGAAACAGTGAGACGAGCCGGGCCGCGGAAACGATGATCGTCAGTATCAGCGCCACGATGATGCCGTAGACGACGAGCAGAAGAAGCAGGGTTGAAAGCCAGCCCGGCCAGTTGTGGCGGCGTGCCCATGACTGGACCGGGCTGACCGCGATCACGATCACCAGGGCGAGCAGCACCGGGCCGACGAACCAGGAAGCCGCCTTCAGCCCGGCGATCACCACCACCACGGCCGCGGCGGCCAGGAGTACGGTCAGGCCGCGGGGCAGCGCGGCGCGGGGAGCTGGTGGGGTCGTCACCGTGGGATCGTCGATCGTATTCCCCGCCCGGTGGCCTCACCCGGGCTGGGGGAGCGCTCTCCGCGCCGCGCTACGGACATCGTGTCTCCTAAGGCATGTATCAAAGCGACGGAGCCGCTTGCGGTGGGGCTGTCAGCTTGCACCGCGGGTTCTCAGGCGGTTCCTGGCGAGGACAGCTCCTCCGTGGTGAATTGGCATTCATGAGGAGGAGATCCCGCAGCCAGGAACCGCCCGAGGTTCCGCTACTCGCACCGCCATGCAAACCACTTCGACACAGATCCTTGTCGTGTCAGACACTTTCTCGTTCCGGCAATTCCTGTCCCAGTGCTGCGTCCTGACGGCGCTTACCCCGGCCGAAGAGCCGGACCAAGCGGCGCTTGCGGCCGGGAGCCTTCTCGGCAGCCTGCCGGAGCAGGGTGGGCTGATCGGTCCAGGCCAGACACAACGCCGAGCCGAGGAGCCCGAAGATCGTACCGAGGAGGAAGCCGCCGAAGTTGGCCGTGACCAGGGCGACCAGGGAGGCGAGCACCGCGACGATGCCGACCGGGACGCGGTACTTCGGCCGGACGCACAGCACCACGGCACCGATGATCAGCAGACCGCCCAGCACCAGGGCGGAGGCACCGCCGACCGTGTTGATCGAGATGACCAGGTCCCGGTACCTGAGCGTGAAATAGGGCGGTAGCAGGAGCATGATCGCCGAGGCCACCAGCAGCACCGCGGCCGGGAAGGGACGCGCGCGCCGCCAGCGCTTGAACGCCCGCCTACCGGACCGCACGGCCGACCAGCCGCGCGCCACGGCCCTTCCGGAGCCTGTGACCATCGCCGCACTCCCGCGCAGCATTGCGTTCTCCGACCTGTCCATGATCAGAAGCAGGGGTGGTTGCCGATGAGCACGATATTCTTGGAGTCGGAGAGGCGCAGCGTGTCCGCCACCGTCGCCCAGGCGATCTGCCGGAGGTCCTTCACGTTCACCGCGGCCGCCTGGGTGCCCGAGGTGCCGGGCACGCCCCTGGCCCCGGGAGGCCCTTGGGTGAGCGTGCTGGCGTCGCGGTTGATCTCGACGTCGTGGTAGGTCACGGTGCCGAGGATGAGCTCGACGTCGACACCCAGGTTCTCCGCGTAGACGTGCGGCGCGGTGGTCCGCAGGGTGACCGCTCCGAGGATCGGCACCGGCGTCACGACCGACTGGCAGAAGTTGTCCAGGGTGGCCCGCCGGAAGGCGTTCACCAGCACGGGGTGCAGCCTGCCGTTGATCTCGTGGTCGACGGCTCCGTAGGCCACGAAGCCATAGCCGTTCAGTTGGTCCGCGGTGGTCTTGAGCGGCGTCCCGGCGACCGCGAACGACACGGCCAGCGCCTCCTGGGCGATGGCCACCATGATCCCGCCGGCACCGATGGCCCCGGCGGCGAAGATTCCGAGAAAGCGCCGCCACCGGATTCTTCCGGCCGGCCTCTCCGGCACGTCAGTCACATCTGGCTCCCTTCATGTGAGGTTGGTGTAACCAGGATGTGGCGGAAACCGTGAAACCGCTGTCGCAAACGGCGAAATCACCCGGTGGCGAAGCGCTATCGGGTCGCGTGGTGCGTCTGGACCGAATGCATCGACTGTCCGAAGTGGACTGTAAAGGCACGGTTGAACGACAAACCCTTGTGGGTTAACGGGTTTTTTGACGGTAACGCAGTGGTGCGCTAGTGCTACTCGCTGTGCTCGAGTGCTCGGGCGAGCACCTGTGCCAGATGCAGCGCTCGGCGTTCGGTGAGGTCGGCGATCTGCGTCCGGCAGCTGAACCCGTCGGCGAGGACGAGGGTGTCCGGGGCGGCGGCTTCCACCTCGGGCACCAGCACCCGGTTCGCGGCGCCGACGGACACCTCGTAGTGCCCCTTCTCCACCCCGAAGTTCCCGGCCAGTCCGCAGCATCCGGAGTCGAGTGTTCGGTTGTCCACGCCCACCTTCCGCAGCAGGCGTTCGTCGGCCGCGTTGCCGGTGGTCGCGTGCTGGTGGCAGTGCTCTTGGGTGATCGCTTTCGCGGGAAGGCGGGGAAATTCCACGTCGGGCGCGAAGCGCTCCAGGAACTCGGCGAGGCCGAACGCCTTTCCGGGCAGGCCGTTGAGCTCGTCGTCGCCGAGCAACTCCCGGGCGTCGTGGCGGAACACGGCCAGGCAACTCGGTTCCAGGCCGACGATCGGCACCCCGTTGTCCAGCGCCGGGCGCAGCACGCGCAGCGTGCGCCGCAGCATGCGCCGCGCGATGTTCAGCTGGCCGGTGGAGATCCAGGTCAGCCCGCAGCAGACCGAAGACGAGGGCAGCACCACGTCGAAACCCGCGTGCTCCAGCACCTTCACCGCGTCAACACCCACTTCGGGCGAAAGGAAATTGGTGAAGGTGTCCGGCCACAGCAGCACCTTCGGCCGGTCACCGCCGGGCCGTGGCCGGAACGAGCGGCGGAAGCTCCGGGGCGCGAACCGCGGCAGCGAGCGTTCCGGTGTGATCCCGCCCAGCTTCTTCACCAGCGGGGCCGTCCGCCCGCCGAGCACCGCATTCGCCAACCGGGGTGCGGCCGAGGCCAGTCTCGCCAGCAGCGGCAGGAAACCCAGCGAGTAGTGGCTGGCCGGGCGGAGGCGGCCGGCGTAGTGCTGGTGCAGGAATTCGGCCTTGTAGGAGGCCATGTCGACGTTGACCGGGCAGTCGGACAGGCAGCCCTTGCACGCCAGGCAGAGATCGAGCGCCTGAAGGACTTCCCGCGAGCGCCAGCCTTCCGTCACCGTCTCGCCGCGCATCATCTCGAACAGCAGGTGCGCGCGGCCCCGGGTGGAGTGCTCCTCGCGCCGGGTGACCATGTAGCTGGGGCACATCACGCCCGTCGAGGTGTCGATGCAGGCGCCGACGCCGACACAGCGGCGGGCCGCCACCGCGAGGCTGCCGCCGTCGTGCGGGTACCTGAGCGTGACCGGCAGCGACCGCACCGGCCCGTCGAACCGCAGGTCCGCGTCCAGTGGGCGGGGATGCACCAGATTTCCCGGGTTGAACAGGTTTTCCGGGTCCCAGATGCCCTTGAACCGGGCGAACAGGTCCAGGATCGCGGGCGGGTACATGCGCGGCAGCAGTTCGGCGCGGGCCTGGCCGTCGCCGTGCTCGCCGGACAGTGATCCGCCGTGGCGGACCACCAGATCCGCCGCCTCCTCCAGGAACGCCCGGAACCGCCGCCTGCCCTCCTCGTCGGTCAGGGCGAAGTCGATCCGGATGTGCACGCAGCCCTCGCCGAAATGCCCGTAAGGGACGCCCTTGAGACCGTGACGGGCCAGCAGGGCGCGGAAGTCCCGCAGATAGGCGCCGAGGTTCTCGGGCGGGACGGCGGAATCCTCCCAGCCGGGCCAGGCCTCGGTCCCCTCGGCCATGCGCGTGACGATGCCCGCGGCGCTTTCCCGGACCGACCACAGCAGCCGCTGGTCCGCGGGATCCGTCTCCACCACGGTGTCCGCCCCGGTCCGGCCGCGCAGCACCGCGGACAGCTCTTCGGCCCGCTGCCGAGCCTGTTCGGCGCTCGCCCCGCCGACCTCGACGAACAGCCAGCCTCGCCCCTTCGGGAGGAGGTCCACCGCCGGGTGCGCCCGCCGGGCCTGCAGCGCCTCCACCAGATCGGCGCCCATGCCCTCCACGGTCAGCGGCTTCAACGACAGCACCGAAGGCACCGCGTCCGCGGCGGCGATGTCGTCTTCGTACCCGGCGACCACGAGCGCGCGGGCCGCGGGCGCGGGCACCAGCCGCACGGTGATCTCGGTCAGCAGCACGCACGTGCCTTCGGTGCCGACCAGCGCGCGCACCAGGTTGGTGCCGTTCTCCGGCAGCAACTGGTCCAGCGCGTAGCCGGAGACCCGGCGGGGCAGCGACGGAAAACCGGTGCGCAGGACGGCGAGGTTGTCCAGGGCGAGCTGCCGCAGGCGCTGGTGCACCCGGCCGGCCGGGCCGGGATCTGCCGCGGTGTCCGGCCCGATGGTCATGCGCGTGCCGTCGGCGGTGAGCACCTCCAGCGCCACCACGTTGTCGGCGGTGCGGCCCCAGGCGACCGAATGGGAGCCGCACGCGTCGTTGCCGACCATCCCGCCCAGCGTGCAACGGCTGTGCGTCGACGGATCGGGCCCGAAGGTCAGCCCGTGGACCGCCGCGGCCTCCCGCAGGCGGTCCAGCACGACCCCGGGGCGCACCCGCGCGGTGCGGGCGGCCGGGTCGATCTCCAGGATCTGGTTCAGATGTGTGGAGTAGTCGAGCACCACCCCGCGCCCGAGCGCCTGCCCGCCGATGCTGGTGCCCGCCCCGCGCGCGGTGATCGGGATCCGGTACCGGCGGCACAGCCGCACCGTGGTCTCCAGATCCTCGACCGTGCGGGGATGGACCACGGCCACCGGCACCTGCCGGTAGTTGGACGCGTCCATGCTGTACGTCGCCCGCGCCGTGGTTCCGTACTCGACCTCACCCGCGAGCGCGTGGCCCAGCTCCGCCAGGAACCGGGCCACGTGCTCCTCGTCCGCTGTCGCGGTCATGCGGCTCCATCACTCGGGGAAGCGGGCAGGGGATCGCCTGCCCGCAGGGGCGCCGCCGCGAACCGGCCCTCGTGGGCCAGCACCGGACGGCGGTCACCGGCCAGTTCGGGGTAGCGCTGCTCCAGTTTCTCGCGCCGGGTCATCTGCCGGTGCCAATGGCGGACGGTCTCGGCGTCACCGTTGCCGGTGCCCCGCCAGCTCTTCGGCGCGTCGTCCCGGCTCGGGCCGGCGTCGGCGACCCCGCCGAGCCGGACCGCGGGCGGCCGCCGCCGCGGACGGCCGCCGCAGGCGCGGCAGTCCGGTGCCGGACTGGCATGCGAGGGCACCAGCGCTTCGAACCGGTGCCCGCACTCGCAGGCGTAGTCGTAGATCGGCATGCCCTCACCAGTTTTCGATCGACTCGGCGAAGATGGCGGCGAGGTCCTCGCCGCGCACCGGGCGGGGCGCGATCGTGAGCAGGCGTTCCTGTTTGAGCGCACCCTCGACCAGGTCCGGAATGTCGCTTTCGCTGTAGCCGACCCCGTCGATGCCGTTGGGGATCCCGATGTCGCGCATCAGGGAGGACAGCACGAATGGCAACTGGTCCACCGGGTCCGCCTGCGCGGCGGCGCGCGGATCGAGGATCGCCGCCGCCCGCAGGTGCTTGTCCGGATTGGTCGGGAAGGTGAACCGGAACGCGGCGGGCGCGGTCAGCGAGACGGATTCCCCGTGCGGGACCATCGCCTCGTGCTGCGGGTAGTTCTTCGGCCGGTACTCCTTGACCCGCCCGGCGATCGGGTACGCGCAGGCGTGCGGGATATGCACCCCGGCATTGCCGAAGCCCATCCCGGCGAACGTCGCGGCCAGCATCATGTCGGTGCGGGCGGTGAGGTCCCCGCCGTTGAGCACGGCCTTCCGGAAGGAGCGGGCCAGCAGCGTCAACGCCTGTTCGGTCCAGGCGTCGGAGATCGGGTTCGCCCCGCAGTAGGCCACGCGCGTTTCCGGCCGGTGCCGGGGGAAGGAGTCGTACGGCCGTGCCGTGTAGGACTCCAGCGCGTGGCAGAGCACGTCCATCCCGCTGGCCGCGGTGACCTCCGGGGGCATGCTCAGCGTCAGCAGCGGGTCGACGACCGCCATCGTCGGCCGCAGCCGCGGGTGGCTGATCCCGGACTTCACCTTCAGCTCCAGGAAGTCCATGATGCACACCGGTGTGGTCTCCGAGCCGGTGCCCGCCGTGGTGGGCACCGCGACCAGCGGCTTGAGCGGGCCCGCGGGCGCCCTGCCCGCGCCGATCGGCTTGTTGACGTAGTCGTAGAGATCGGCGGGGTAGGTGGTCATCAGGTTCACCGCCTTGGCGGTGTCGATGGACGAACCGCCGCCCACCGCGATGAACCCGTCCCAGGTGGACTCGCTCGCGAACTCCACCGCGGCCCTGATGCTCGCGTCCGTCGGTTCGACGTGCACCTGGTCGTAGATCTCGACGGTGAGCCCGTCGGCCTTGGCGGCGTCGGCGACCCGCTGCGGGACGCCGCTGGCCGCGACGCCGGGGTCGGTGACGATCAGGACCCGTTCGGCGCCCATCTGCGCCAGATCCCAGCCGATCTCGTCGACCGCGCCCGCGCCGAACTTCAGCGGCGTGGCGCCCCAGGTGAACACCGTTTCGTTCAGATACTCGGTCATGGCGCGTCCCCTTCCTAGCGGTAGTACCCGGTGGGGGCGAAGGAAAGCTTCGCGGCCTGGTCCGGATCGTGCCCGAAGACCACTTCGGCGCCGGTCTCCTCGGCGATGCGGCGCAGCTTTTCCACCGACTCCAGCCAGCGCACGCTGTCCCACACGATCGCGGCGCCGACCGCGGGCGGCCCCCAGCTCTCGCCGAGGTAGACCGCGTCCGAGGTGAAGATCTTCGTGCCGGACTCGGGCAGATCCACCCGCAGCGACATCGTCCCCCAGGTGTGGCCCGGGGTCTCGATGACGCTCACCCCCGGCGCGATCTCGGCGTCACCGGAGACGAGTTCGTAGTCGATGCCCTCGTAGTCGACCTTGAGGTGAGCGCCCTTGAACGGGCCGTCGATGCCGAGCGCGCCCTCGTGCTCGGCCCGGTTGACGATGATGCGGGTCTTGCCGTTGTCGAACAGCTTCGCGTTCGCGGCATGGTCGAAGTGCAGGTGCGACAGCACGAGCACGTCGATGTCGTCCGGCGTGAGCTCCAGCGCGGCCAGCGAGTCCTGCAGGTAGCTCGTGCCCTCCTGCACGGGGAAGAACTCCTGCAGGCCGGTGGGTGCCCAGCGGGTCTCCCAGTCCTGGGGCACGCCGGTGTCCCACAGGATCCGGCCCTCGGGGTGCTCGATGAGCACGGCATGGGTGGGGCAGGTCGTCCAGACGGCCTGCTTGGCGGGGTTCGACCGGTCGGTGATCGTGGCTCCCGGCTTGAGCAGCAGCCACGTCTGGTCGCATTCCATGGTCCCGGTCCGGAGCAGGTGGACCTTGCTCGGTGCCGTCATCCGCGCCTCCTTGCGCTTCGTGCGAGAACCGCCGGGCGACACAGTGGCATGTAGCATGCTACTCCGTCAACCGGAGCCCGTAGGCGCCGTAGAGGGCCCGTTCGCCGCGCGAGTCCCACGCTCGTGCGCGTGTGTCCCACGCTGGTGCCGGGGCGGGATGCCATGAAGGTCGCCTTCAGGGTCATCAACGCCCTCAAGGCCACCTTGAGGGCACGCCCCTGGTTCCAGGAGGTCGAAGAAGGCCAGCGACCCGGCCCCCTGCGGCAAGGCCGGGGGCCGGGTCAGCGGGGGTAGGCGGTCCAGTCGAAGGAGACCGGGGGTGCGGAATCCCCGCCCGCGGCCGCTTCCTGCCCGATCAGCAGACGCGCGGTGTGCAGCAGGTGCGTGCGCATCGACTCCGCGGCCCGTTCGGCCTCGCCCGCCTCGATCAGGTCGAAGATCGCCTGGTGTTCGGCGAGGATGTCGTCGAGGCTGCGGGACCGGTCCACCGTCGACGTGCCCCGCAGCAGGACCATGTCCCGCAGCGAATCGATGTAGCGAGCGAGCCTCAGGTTGCCGGAGGCCTCGTTGATCACCTCGTGGAAACGCCGGTCGGCGGCCATGAACGTGGTCTCGTCGTGCCGGGTGGCGGCGGTCCGCATCGCCTTCAGCTGCACGGCGAGCTCCTTGAGGCAGGCAGGCGTCCGCTGGGTCACCGCCCGGTAGGTGGCGGGCACCTCCAGCAGCAGCCGGATCGCGAAGACCTCCTCCAGATCGTGCAGGGAGGTCTGCAGGATGCGCACCCCCCGGTTTCGCTCGAACCGCACCATGCCGCGTTCGACGAGCTGGATGAGGGCCTCCCGCACCGGGGTGCGGGACACCCCGAGCCGTTCGGCGAGGTCGTGCACGGAGTACAGACTGCCCGCGACCAGTTCGCCGTTGACGATTGCGGTCCTGAGCTCGTCGAGGATCTTCCCGGCGAGGTTCGCGTCGTTCCCGATCTGCCGCATCCGGCCATTTTCCCACGGGCCACCACGGGCCTCGGGCAGCCCGCCGGGGCCGTTCTCAGGCGGCGTGCCCGTGCCAGGCGTAGGGCTCGAGCGGCTCGTCCAGCGGTGCTCGCACCAGGCCGTTGGCCAGGGTGGACATCGTGTAGGTGCCGATGCCCAGCACGATCTCCAGCGCGTGCTGGCGGGTGTAGCCGTGCGCGAAGAAGGCCTGGAGTGCGGTGTCGTCCACCGCGCCGGCGGTGTCCAGGATCGTCAGCGTGAGGACGCGGACGGCCTCCAGGCGTTCGTCCGCCAGCGGTCGCCGCTCGCGCAGTGCCGAGATGAGCTCCTCCGCCGCCCCCAGCTTGATCAGCTTCGCGGTGTGCATCGCGACGCACAGGTGGCAGCCGTTGCGGGTCGCGACGGTGAGGATGACGACTTCGCGGGCCAGCGGCTCCAGGGTGGTCGTCTCGAACAGGACGTTGAGCTTGCCGAAACCCTCCAGCAGGTGGGGCGAGGCAGCCCAGCGCCGGGTGGCGGCGGGGAGGTATCCCAGGTGGCCCGCGGTGCCCTGCATGAATCGGCGGGAGGCGGCCGGGGCGGATTCGAGGGTGTGGTCGGTGAACAGCTGCTCGGACATGGGGCTCCTTGCTAGAGTCGTCAACGTGGTTGTCGAAAAGGTAAACCAGGTTGACGAGTTTGGCAAGATCGGATTCGGCCATGGCTGACCGGGAAGGGGCGGACCGGGCCGGGTTCGAACTGCCGCTGCTGCTGTTCGCGAACTTCCGCGCGCTCATCGACCAGCTCAACGCCGAACTGGCCCGCCAGGGGCATCCGGACGCCCGCCCGGTGCACGGCTTCGCCCTGCAGGCGGTCGGCCGCGCCGGGGCCACGGCAACCGAACTCGGCCGCCGGCTCGGCATTTCCAAGCAGGCGGCGGGGAAAACGGTGGATCGCCTCGAAAAGCTGGGTTACGTCGAGCGGGCCGACGATCCGAACGACGCCCGGCGCAAGCTCGTCCGGCTCACTCCCCGGGGCTTCGACCTCCTCGGCCGATCGGCCGTGATCTTCGATGAGCTGCGCGCCCACTGGGTCTCGGCGCTGGGGAAGGACCGCGTCCGGGATCTGGAGGCGGCCCTGAGCACGATGGCGCCCGCCGAGGGCTTCCGCCTCGACGCGCCGGGCTGGTTCGGCACTGAGCAGGGCACCGGCAAGACCGGCTGATTCCCGCGTTGCGGAGTCCGGGCAAGGCCCCTCAGCGGGGCAGGGCCGCGGCGAGTGCGGACACCGCGGCCCCGGGGGCGCGGCCGTGCACGAGTTCGGTCCGGTGCACCAGCCGCGGCGCCGAGAGCGGCACCGCCCGCACACCCGGGGCACCGGCCAGTGCCGAGGCGGGCAGGAGCAGCAGCCCGTGCCCCTCGGCGACCAGGGACAGCAGGGTCCTCGTGTCCCCGCCCTCGTACCGCAGTGCGCTGCGCAGGTGGTCGGTGCCGACGGCGGCGCGCAGTTCACCGAGCGGAGCGGCGATGCCGGGCGCGTCGAGCCAGCTCGCGTCGGCGAGATCCCGAAGCCGCACCGAGGAACGCGTGGCGAGAGGGTGCTCATCGGGCAGGGCGAGGGCCACCGGTTCTTCGGCGACGGGGGCGGTGGTCAGGAAGTCCGCGTCGTGCAGCCGCAGCGGATCGCTTGGCGCGACGATCCCGTCGACCAGTCCGAGGTCGATCTCGCCGAGGGCAACCCCGTCGACCACCGCGTCGCGCGCGGCGGCCCGCACGCTCACCTCGAGGCCCGGCAGGGACCGGCGCGCCTCCGCCAGCGCCCTGGCGGCCCAGCCGGCCAGGGCCAGCGGGCAGCCGCCGAGCACCACCTTGCCCGGCGGTTCTCCGGCGGCCCGCCGGATGTCGGCCCGGGCGGCCTCCATGCGCCGCAGGATCGGGCCCGCGTGGTCGAGCAGCCGCTGCCCGGCGGCGGTGGGTTCGACCGGCCTGCGGTGCAGCAGCGCGACACCGAGGTCGCCCTCCAGTGCCGCGATGTGCTGGGACACCGCGGACTGGGTGTATCCGAGCTGCCGGGCGGCCGCCGAAAACGACCCGAGCGCGGCCACGGTGACGAAGGTGCGCAGCAGGTGAGACTCCACTCGATCAGTATTGCTTATCGACCCAGCGCGAATCATCGTTGGCCTTGATTCGTCATCCGGGCAACGATGGACCACATGACGACCACCAACCCTCATGGCGCCCGGATCGGCGCCCGGATCGCCCTCGTCGCGGACCGCAGCGCCAACGTCCGTTCGCACACCCGGATCCCCCTGCTCGTCGAGGCCTTGCGAGAACGCGAGCACCTCGAACTCGACGCCTACTGGGTGCCGACCCCCGACGCGGCCGAGCCCGGGGCACTCGCCGGGTTCGACGGGATCTGGCTGCTGCCGGGAAGCCCTTACGAGAGCGAGGAAGGCGCACTCGCCGCCGTCGGCACGGCCCGGACGGCCGGGATCCCGTTCCTCGGCACCTGCGCCGGGTTCCAGCACATGCTGCTCGAATACGCGCGTTCGGTCGCCGGTCTGGCCGGGGTGGCCCACGGGGAGGCCGAACCGGAGGCCGCCGAACAGCTCATCGCCCCGCTGGCCTGCTCGCTGGTCGGGCACGAGGGCGCGGTGAACCTCACCCCCGGTTCGCTGGCCGAACGGCTGCTCGGCGGGAACCGGACGACGGAGCGCTACCACTGCTCCTACGGCCTGAACCCGTCCTATCTGGACACCTTGGCCGCACACGGGATCGCCTTCACCGGGGTCGACGACGCCGGTGACGTCCGCGTCGCCGAACTGCCCGGTCATCCGTTCTTCCTGGCCACCCTGTTCCAGCCGGAACTGGCCGGGGACGGCTCGCGGCCGCACCCGTTCGTCGCCGCGTTCGCTCGCGCCGCCGTGCTCCGGGCCGGTATGGACCAAAAGGTTCCGACGGCCGTGTGACGCGCGCCGGTGCGGGAGCACCGCACCGGGAAGGCGTTTTCCGCATCCGGCCCGGGCCCGCGGGGAGACCCGCTACGCGGCCCGGCCCGGCTTGCGGGGCGTCGCCGGGGCGGCCGACTCGACGACCTGGAGCACGTTGGTGATCACCTCGCCGAAGCGGTCCGGGTCCGCCAGCAGCCAGCCGTGCCCTCCCGGCACGGTGATCAGCTTCGGATCGTCGAGCCCGGCGTGCAACGACATCAGCGTGGCTTCGGGGATCACGTTGTCGTTCTGGCTCCAGACGATGACCAGCGGGAGCTTGCGCTTGTTGAGCTCGGCCAGTTCGGTGGTGAGATCCGCCGTGCGGGCGAGGTTGGCGACCCGCCAGATCGCACCCGGGTTGCGCAGCAGGTTCGGCACCGCGTCACGCAGGATCACCGGCAGGACGTTGGCCATCTGGCGCGTCGGGAGCAGGTCGGCCTGCAGGTGCAGCCCCCAGTCCCACAGGGGGCGTTGCGCGATCGCCTTGAGCACTCCCCGGTTGTTGGTCCACGAGGAGCCGCCGATCGAGTTGAGCAGGATCAGCTGGGAGGTGGTGTCCGGGAAGTCGTAGGCCGTGCGGATGGCGACGCCACCGCCGAAGGAATGCCCGACCAGCGCGACCGGTCCGGTGATCCCGATGGTGCGGAGGAACTCGCGGACCCACGCTGCGTAGCCGTGCAGATCCCGTTCGTCTTCGGGGAGTTCCGCGGTGCCGCCGAAACCGGGCAGTGCGGGTGCGTAGACCCGTAGGCCGTTCGAGGCGAGGTAACCGAGCGAACGCGCGTAAGTACGGTCCGCGAGCCCCCAGCCGTGCAGGAAGACCACCACGGGCCCGTCACTGCCGCCGACGCCGTAATGGGCGATCCGTCCGGAGACCTTCACGGTGTGCCAGTTCAGCTTCACGTGATTCACGACGGACCTCCTTGTCTGTCTCCTCGCCAGGACTCCCAGGATGCCCCGCTTTCTGTGGCGCGAACCACTGTCCTTGGTCCTTTTCCGCCCGTTCGTGCGGACCTGCGCGGGGGGACCTGGGTCCCGGGAGACAGGGGACTCCCGGCTTCCCCCGGCCTGCCGATGGTCCCGGCGGTGTCTTCCTGCCCGGGCTCGCCCGTCTCCTGTGGACGATCCCGACCCCGGGAACCGTTGTGGAGCGTGGGAACGGCTCAGGGCGTGTCGACGGGCGTGAAGCCCGCGCCGTAACCGTCGCGAGCCGCCAGGTCGGCCAGGATGTTCTGGGCCGACTCGTAGAAGAACGTGCCGCCCAGCGGGTCGGTGTCGTACACCCCGTGCACGATGCCGGCCCAGGCGGTGCCCACGTTGCCTTCCATGAGCACGACCGGGCCTCCGGAATCGCCGGGGCCGTTGATCGCCCAGCTGTGCAGCATGCCGTTGACGATGTTGCCGACCATGCCGCATTTCAGGCCGGTCGTCTGCCCGTCCTTGCAGATGATGTCGGAATAGCGGCTCGGCAGCCTCGTCGCGTTGTGATCGATGCGCAGGGCGGGGCCGTTGCTGGAAAGGGTGACCTTGGTCAGGTCGAAGCGGATCACGGCGTAGTCGTGGGGCGTGTCCGGGAAGGAGGGATCGTTCTCCGCCGGGATCGGACTCGTCCAGACGTAGGTGCCGATCGGGCCGAACGCCAGATCGTTGGCGTCGTACACCGGATACTCGAACGTCGGGGGCTCGTTGACCACTTGGACGCAGTGGGAGGCGGTGATCCCGATGCCGTTGCCGAACCTGTCGTAACCGACGGGGCCGAGCGTGCAGTAGCCGACGCCAGGCAGGCCGAGACCGGGGTTGGGCGACCACACGATCTTCATGCCGTTGGTGACGACCTTCAACGGCGCCGGTGCATCCGCCACGGCGGTGACGGATCCGCTCGCGAGTCCTCGGGGGTGGCCGCCGGCCGGTGCGGCCTGGGCGGCCACTGGTGCCGCCACGGTCATCGCGGCAGCCGCGGCGGCGACCACCCACCGCCTGGTCCGTTTCTTCGGCAACGCGCACCTCGATTCAATCCGGTATCAAGGAAGCGACGGTAGCCGGAACCGATGAAACCCCGATGAATCAAGCGAAATCCGCGAGCCGTTTCGCCTTGTCGGCGACGCGGCGCAGGAACCGCTCGGTGGTGATCACGTTGCGGCCGTGGATGCCGCTCGCCGCGATCTCGCCGTCGTCGTCGCGGGCCTCGACCTCCCATTCGACGTAGGTGCCCTCGATGCGGATGCAGCGGGCGGTGACGGTGAGCCTGGCGCCGGGTGGGGTGGGGGCGCTGTGCCGGATGTCGACCCGGGTGCCCAGGCTTGCCTCGCCCTCCTCCAATACGGGACGCAGCGCCAGGATCGCGCACCATTCCAGCAGGCCGACCATGAAGCCGGTGGCGAAGACCTCGGGCATGCTCCGGTATTCCTCGGACTCCGGGTACAGGTGCGGGACCGTCTTCGTGGGGGGCACCCGGTAGTGCAGGCGCTGGACGTCGCCGAGGGACAGGGTGTCGAGCACGGGAAGCTCCTCGTTCCGCCGGTTGGCCCATCACTCGTACTTCCGTGAACAATGGAGGTCACTGTAGCGTCGTCCGCTCGGAAGTGAAACGGGTTCGCGATTCAGGTGACCGCAGCCGGTTGAGGGGCCCTCACGGCGCCGCGGCGGCCAGTGGTACGCCGAGTAGGACCACTTCGCCGAGCGTCACGAGCGGAAGCCCCCGGGTGCGCAACCAGGCCGAACTGGGCAGCAGATCGCCGTGCTCGACCGCGAGGAGTGGACGAGCGGCGAAGGCCAGGACGAGCAGGTGAGGCGCGAGCCCGGCGATCGCCCACAGCGGTCCGGACAGTGCGCGAAGGCCGGTGGCGATCAGGACCAGTCCGGCGAGCATGGTCAGGCAGGACAGGCCGACGGCGCGGCGGGTGCCGTGCCGGACCGTTGGCGTCGCGGCGCCGGCCGCGGCGTCGGCCTCGACGTCCGGCACCGACCACCACGCCGTGCGGCCACCGCTGAGCACCCCGAGACCGAGGAACACGAGCACCACGGGAAGCCCGGGAAGCCCGGCTCCGGCCGCCATCGCGGTGAAGGCCATCAGGCAAGGCAAGGTCGCCGAACAGGCACCGAAGGCGAGCGCACCCGGGAAACCCCGGTGTTTGAGCCGCACTGGCTCGACGTTGTACGCCCAATGCAGGATTGCGGTCGTCACCGCGTACACGAAGACGAGAGGGCGCCCGCTCAGTAACGCGGACGAAACCGCGCAGGCCAGACCTGCCGCGATCTCCCCGGCCACCCATCGTCGTGCGCGGACCAGGCCCGCTCGGAATACGGCTTTCGACAGGTAGTTCTTGTCCCCGTGCCGGGAGTCGGTGTCGATGTCGGCGATGGTGTTGAGAGCGAGTCCCGAAGCGAAAAGGAAAAGGTTCGCCAGGATCACCGCGACGGTGGCGAGAAGAGGAATGTGGTCCAGACCGGGAACCGCGTAGGCGATGCCCCAGCTCGCGTAGCAGAGGTAGGCGACGGGCAGTGGCCATTGCCATCGGTGGATGGCGAGGAAGTCGTGCAGGAGTCGGGAATCGGTCGGCTGCGGCATCTGCTCCCCAGGGTGAGGGCACGGAGAACCCCGCCGATGCACGTCACTTCGCGCTGTGTGGCGGCACGAGGTGAGGTGGAAGAGGGCGGAAGACCGTGCCGCCATGGCATTTCTGACGAGTTGACCTTGTTTTTGGCAGCATAGCAGGGAAACCTGGCTCAGTGGCCGCCGTCAGAGGAGCACGACGGGGACGGCGAGGAGCTGGCAGGCGTCGCACCCGACGTGGCGGAGGATGTCGCGGGTGGGGATCCGCTCCGCCTGCCCGCCGTGGAAGGAAATGCCGCAGAAGGTTTCCAGCTGCTTCAGGCGTCCTTGTCGCAGTAGGTGCAGGTCTTCCTCGCGTAACGGTGCCTGGTGCACGACGTGGTCTCGCAGGCCGATGGTGCGGGTCGTGCCGGGCAGGAGGTCGCCGAGGCGGAAGCGCACGGCGACCGCGTAGACGGGTGTGGTGCGGATGTCCGGTTCCCGGGCCGCGTCGCCGCCCCGGATCATGATCCGAACCGCCTTGGTTCGTGCCGCACCTCTGCTCCCCCCAGAGTATTCCCGATGTGAAAGTCGCTCGCACCGATTTCGCCCAGTATAGAAGTCGTATTGTGCGCTCGCCACTCTTCTCTCTTATGGCCTAATCGAAGGGGAGTGCGTTCGACTCTGTGTAATCGGAGCAACGGTTGTTCCCGCATCCGGAGGCACGATCCGGCGGATGCCTGTGCGGTCACCGTGCCGCCGTTCGGTCGAGAGCCCATTGGTTCCGACCACAATGAACGCGGAGCCGGAATCGGCAGCCGGAACCGGCGATTTCCGTAATGAGATGAATTCGCGGTCCCGGTGGGTGTTCACGTGCTGTCACGGCCTTGGTGGGCGGGCGCGGGGCACCGTCGAGCCGGGGGCGGGAATCTACTGGGGCTCGGCGAGTTGATCAAGGGGATTCACCCGTGCTGCTGACCACGGTCGAGATCACTTGACCGGCCCTGGCCGAACTAGTTAGGTAAGCCTTGCCAAACTTTGCTGCAAAAACCGAGGTGACGCCCCTGTGTGCCTGTATCTCACCGCCCTGAAGCCGACCACGGCGGTCACCGACGGGCTGCTGCCCGCGGCGGCCAGGCTCGGGCTGCCCGTGGTGCTGCTGACCGACCGCCCGTCGGTGCACCTCGCGGCGTATCGGGGGCACCCCTGTCCCCCCGTCGCCGTGGTGGAGGCGGCGGTCTCCGACGCCGGGGCCGTGGCCGGGCGGGTGCTCGCGCTGGGGGAGCGGCACGGAGCGCCATCGGCGTTGCTGAGCAACAGCGACCACCTGCAGGCGGCCACGGCGCTGGCGGCCGCTCTGCTCGGGCTGCCGGGCAAGGACTGGCGCGCCGCCATGCGGTGCAAGAACAAGCTGCTCACCCGGCGCATGCTGGCGGCCGCCGGCCTCGACACCGTGGCCAGTGTCGAGATCGGACCGGGTGAGGACGCGGCCGAGGTGGCGGCGAAGCTGCCGTTCCCCGCGGTCGTCAAACCCCGCGAAGGCGTGGCGAGCGAGGACGTCCTGCTGGTCGGCGACCTCGCGGAACTGGCCGCGCAGGCCGCGGCGATCCGCCGCCGCCGGGGCCCCTGCGCGCTGGTCGCCGAGGAATACCTGGCGGGGGAGTTGCACACCTACGACACCCTGGGCGACGGAGAACGCCTGCACCGGTTCGGCTCCTGGCGGACGAGCCTGGGGCAGCCGCCGTTCTTCACCGAGACCGGCCGCGACT
Organism: Amycolatopsis cynarae; assembly: GCF_026802195.1. Lineage (NCBI taxonomy): Bacteria > Bacillati > Actinomycetota > Actinomycetes > Pseudonocardiales > Pseudonocardiaceae > Amycolatopsis > Amycolatopsis cynarae. The sequence goes on from NZ_CP113836.1 coordinate 2,373,494, forward strand.
GGGCACCGCGCCTTCCCCGGCAGGCGGAACGCCACCTGCGCGCCCAGCTGTCCGCCCTCGGCGTCGGTTTCGGCGCCTGCCACACCGAGTTCGTCCTCGACGGCGATCGCGCCCGCGTCATCGAGGTGAACTACCGCCTCATCGGCGACACCATGGAGTTCGTCTGCGGGGACCTGCTCGGCGTGGACCTGTTCGAGCAGGTCGTCCGGCTGCACCTCGGCGAACCGCTGGCGGCGCTGCCGGATCCGTCCAAGGTGGACGGTCACGCCCGGGTGCGCTACCTCGCCGCGGACCGGGCGGGCACCCTCACCGAGGCCCCGCCGGACCTGGCCGAAGAACTTCCCGGCGGCATCCGCCTCGGGCACCGTCGGCTGCGGGAACCGGGGGTGAGCGCACCCCTGCACGGCACCAACCGCGACTACCTGTCCGTCGTCCACGCCATCGGTCCCGTGCCCGGCGCGGTGTCCGCAGCCGTCGACGAGTTCGTGTCCCGGCACGTGTGGACGGTGGCCGGATGAGCGAGCCGGGCCTGCTGCTCCGCGTGCTCGCCGCGCTGCTCCGCGAAGACCATCTCGGACTGTCCAGCCGGGGAAGACCCGGCGCCGCCCCGGTGGACGGCCTGCCGCGCGGCGCCTGGTGGTGTGCGCCGCTGCCCGGTGGCCGCACGGCGCACCTGCCGGTGCGGCCGGACGGCTTCCTGTCCGAGCACACCGTGGCGGAACCCCTCTTGGTGGTCACCGGCCGCGACGGGAACGTCCACATCGAGTCCACTGTGGAGGGCGCGCTGGCGGCGCTCGCCCCCGGAGGGGACGCCGACGCCGAAGCGGGTTGGGCCGCCTTCGCGGAGGAATGCCGTCAGGCCGGGGAAACCGTCCGGTGGCAGGAGACCGCGCCCGCCCGCCGGGCGGCCGGGGAGGGCACCGGCTACCCGGGACTGCTGCGCTACGAGGCGCTGGCGGCCCTGCGCGACCATCCGGTGCATCCGGCCGGGCGGTGCCGCTGGGGGATGACCGCCGGGGAGGCGGCCCGGTACGCACCCGAGTACCTGCCGCGGTTCCGGCTGCGCTGGACGGCCGTGCCCCGGGAACGAGTGCGGTTTTCGGCATCCTTCGCCGACGGCCTCCCCACCTGGTGGCCCACTCCCGCTGAACTCGGTGTCGCCGGTGTCGGCGAGGACCACGTGGTGCTGCCGGTGCATCCGCTCACCGCGGACCGCGGCGGGATCGAGGTCGCCGGGCCGCCCGGGCCCACGGTGCGGCCGACCCTGTCCACGCGCACCGTGGCACTGGCCGGGAACCCCTCCGTCCACTGGAAACTTCCCCTGCCCACCGCGACCCTCGGGCAGCGGAACCGGCGCACCATCAAGCCCGGCACCCTCGCCGACGGGGAACGCCTGCACCGGCTGCTGAACGCCGTGCTCGACCGCGAGCCGGGACTGTCCGCGCGCGTGCTGCTCGCCGACGAAACCCGGTGGGCGGACAGCGACGACGACCGGCTGGCCGTGCTGATCCGGCACTACCCGGCCGAGGTCGCGGGGGACACCCTGGTTCCGGTCGCCGCGCTGCTCGCCCCGGAGCCCGAGACCCCCGGCCGCCGCGTGTTCGACGGACTCGCCGGTGCCGACCCGCTTTCCTGGTTCGACGGTTACCTTTCGGTGCTGCTGGACTGGCACGTGGCGCTGTGGCTGCGCTACGGGATCGCGCTGGAAGCACATCAGCAGAACATCACGATCGTGCAGGGAGCGGCGGGAATCCGACTGGTGTACAAGGACAACGACAGCGGTCGCGTCGACCGCGCCCACGCGTCGGCGGCGCTGGGCGTGCCGGTGCGGGCCGGGGACTTCGCGGACCGGCGGATCACCGGGGCCGGTCCGGAGGACCTGGCCGACCTGTTCACCACGATCACGCTGCACCTGTGCGTCGCCGCGATCGTCGTGGAGGAGACGAGCGGGGACCGGCGCCGCCGGGACGAGTTGTTCGACCTCGCCCGCACACGGATCGAGGAAGCCGCCCGCCGCTGGTGCGATCCCACCGACCCCGCCTCCCGGCGGGCGGCCGCGGCCCTGCGGACCCGTGTCCTCGACGCCGGCCGCCTCCCGGTCAAGGCCATGGTCACCGCGGGCACCCTGCTGCCGAAGGACCGGCTCGGCTGCACCGACATCAACAAGTACTACCTGCGGACCGGTCCCAACTACCTGGCGGGGGCCGGGATCCGGAGTGTTCCCGCCTCGTCCGAACGGAGTTCTTCGTGACCGCAACCGCGCTTGCCGCGCCCGCCGTCGCCCAGGCCGATCTGGTGTCGGCGCACACGCTCCTGGGCTGCCTGGTACGGGAAATCGCCGCCCCCGAAGGGCAGGTGGAACTCGGCGAGGGAACGCTGTCGCTGCGCCTGCCGCATCGTGACGTCCTGCTACGCGCCGAGGTGACCAGAAGGTCCACAGTGGACGCTCACCGGTTCGCCGGTCCGGTGCTGCGCCGCCTGCCCGGCGGGGACTGGGCGGAGCTGAGCCTCGACGCGCTGATCGAGCTCGCGGCGGCCGAACTGGCCGCCCGCACCGGAACCGTCAACGACGAGTTCGCCGGGCAGATCCGCGCGAGCCGGGACACCCTCGCCGACATTCTCGCCACCCGGCCCACGGCACCGGCGCGGCCGGTGTCCGGGGCGGCGTCGGCCTACCTCGATTCCGAACAGGGCCTGATCGACGGCCACCCCCGCCACCCCGCGCCGAAGTGGCGTTCGGGGGACCGGGGGCGCTGGCGCGGCCACGCACCCGAAACCCGCACCGCCTTTCCCCTGCGGTGGCTCGCCGTGCCCGGCGAGTTCGTGCACGACCACGGGGATTTCGACGCCCACGCGGCCACTTCGCGCCTGCTGGGCGAGACCCGGCTCCCGGAAGGGCACCGCGCGGTGCCGGTGCACCCGTGGCAGTACGAACTGCTGACGAGGGACCCCGAACTGGGACCGGTGCTTTCGGCCGCGCTGGCCGAGGGCGCGGTGCGCGATCTCGGCCCGGCCGGGCCCGCGTTCCATCCGACCGCCAGTGTGCGCACCCTCTACCAGCCCGAGGCCGATCTCTTCCTCAAGACCAGCCTCCACGTGCGCATCACCAACTGCCTGCGCAAGAACGCCGCCTACGAACTCGCCGGGGCGGTGGCGCTGACCGGGCTGCTCGCCGGTCCCGTCGCCGAGGTGACCGCGCGGCACCCCGGGTTCGGCCTGCTGGCGGAACCAGCGGCGCGCGGCGTCGCCCTCCCGGAGCGCTACGGCACGGCGGCCCAGCGCAGGCAACTCCTGGAAGGACTGGGCACCATCGTCCGGGACGGGCTGGGCGAGCACCTCCCGCCCGGCGGGCAGATCCACCTCGCCGCGACCCTGGCCGCCGCGCGGCCCGACCCCGCGGGCACGCGGACCCGGCTGGCCGACCTCGCCGCCAGGGCCGATCCGGCGGACTGGGCACGCCGGTGGTGGGCCCGCTACCTCGCGCTGCTGGTACCGCCGGTGCTCCGGCTGTGGGCCGTGCACGGTGTGGTGCTCGAACCGCATCCACAGAACGTTCTCGTCGTGCTCGACCCCGGGCGGCTCCCGGTCGCGGTGCTCGCCCGTGACCTCGAAGGCACCAAACTGCTCACGCCCCGCCACCACGCCACGCTCGCCGGGCTGCCCGGTGAAGTGGCCCGTGCACTGGCCTACGACTCCGAACGGGGCTGGCGGCGCGTCGCCTACTGCCTGTTCGTCAACCACCTCACCGAGATCGCGGGGGCGCTGGCCGATCTCGTTCCCGCCGTCCCGGGGTTCGAAGACACGCTGTGGGCGGCCCTCGCCGACCTGCTGGCCGAGGTCAGCGCCGAACTCGGCCACCCGCCGAGGCTGCGCGCGCTCCTGAACGGGGTCCCGCTGCCGGCGAAGGCGAACCTGCACACCCGCTGGGACCGGCGAGCCGACCGCGACGCGGGTTACGTGCCGTTCGCCCACCCGCTGGGCCGCTCACTCGCGGAGGCCGTGCGTTGACCGGCACGGTGGAGAACACCCGCGTGCCCGCGGTGGCGCCCGAGGGCACCCCGGTCACCGGTGCGGTGGTGGCCGCCGCCCGCCGGGCCGCCCTGCCCGCCTACGTCTACGACCTCGGCCACCTCGACCGGCACCTGGCCGCCGTCAAGACCGCCTTCGGCACCGCGTCCACCGGCACCCCGGTCGAACTGCTCTACGCGGTCAAGGCGAATCCCGACCCGGGGATGCTCGCCACCATCGCCGGGCACGTGCACGGGCTGGAGGTGGCCAGCGGCGGCGAACTCGCCCACGTCCGCACCCATCTGCCAGGGGTGCCGGTGGCCTTCGGCGGGCCCGCCAAGACCGACTCCGAGCTGCGCGCCGCGCTGTCCGCCGAGGTCGGGCGCTACCACGTGGAAAGCCTGCACGAACTGCGCAGGCTCGACGCCCTCGCCCGCCGCGCGGGCCGGGTGGCGGAGGTGCTGCTCCGGGTCAACATCCCCGCCGCGGTACCCGGGGACGCGGCGCTCACCATGGGCGGGATGCCGAGCCCCTTCGGGATGGACCCCGCCGAGGCGGAGGCGGCGGCCCGGGAACGGGACCACCTGACCGGTGTCCGCGTCCTCGGCATCCACGCCCACCTCGCCAGTGGGCTCGACGCCACGGCGGCGGCCGTCGTCGCCGAGACCGTGCTGGCCTGGGCCGCAGGGTTCACCCGGCGCCACGGGCTCCGGCTGCGCGAGGTGAACGTCGGCGGCGGCATGGGGGTGGACTACCGGCGTCCCGGCCCGCTGTTCGACTGGCCCGCCTACGCCCGCCGTCTCGCCCGGGCGGCCACCGGCCTTTCGTGTCGCGTGCGCATCGAACCGGGCCGGTCCCTCAGCGCGTACTCCGGCTGGTACGCCACCCGCGTGCTGGAGCTCAAACGCAGCCACGGCGCCCGTTTCGCGATCTGCGACGGGGGCACGCACCATCTGCGGACCCCGGCGGCCAAGGGCCACGACCAGCCGCTGGCGGTGCTGCCCGGTCCGGAGTGGACAACGGGATCGGCGGAACCGGGGCCGCGTCAGGACGCGACCGGCGAGCCCGTCACCTTCGTCGGCAGGCTGTGCACGCCGAAGGACGTGCTCGCCCGGGACGTGCGGCTGCCCCGCCTGGCGGCCGGTGACGTGGTGCTGTTCGCGATGGCGGGGGCCTATGCGTACAACATCAGTCACCACGACTTCCTCATGCACCCCGAACCCGCCGTCGTGCACGTGACGGGCCGCGATGAGCCGTGAAGGGTCCCTTCACAGTCATATCGGCTGTGAAGGGACCCTTCACGGCAACGGCCAACGGCAGGGCTTGGGGGTCAGGAGGGTAGTTCCAGTGAAAGGATCTCGGCGCGCACCTCGCCGGCGGGGGCGGGATAGCTGATGGTGTCCCCGGCCTGGTGACCGGCCAGCGCCAGGCCCAGCGGGCTGTCCGTGGTGACCGTGCTGTCCTCCTGGCCGGCCGGGATCTCCTCGGTGACGGCGACCACCCGGAAGGGCTGCACGGTGCCGTCGGCGAACCGGACGGTCACGGTCGTGCCGTCGGGCACGCCGCCCGCCCCGGCCCTGGCTCCGGCCAGGACCCTCGACAGTTGCGTGATCCTCGCGTCCAGTGCGGCGATGTCGTCTTCGAGGCGGAGCGCGTCGGCGTCGTCGGCGCGGTCACCTACCCGGTCCAGTGCGCGGGCCTCGGCGGCCAGCTCCGCGCGCCGGTCGCGCAGGGTGGCCAGCTCCTGTTCCAGCCGGACCCGGGCTTCGCCGCTGACGGCGGGCTTGCCGTTCGCCATGTCGCTCGCATCCTTTCCGTCCGCCCAACGCGTGGTCCACTTTCAGCATGCCCGCGTGACGGCCGGTCCGCTCGCGATCAGAAGCCGCGTTTGAGCGCCTTGACCTTTTCGATCGCGGAGGCGGAACCCTCGAAGGAGATCCGCACCTCGTCGCGGCCGAACAGGAACAGCAGCAGTTCGACGGGGGTACCGGTCAGGGTGACCTCGTCGGGTCCGGCCTTCGCGGAGGCCGTGCGGCCGTCCTCCGTCCGCAGGATCACGCCCACGGGTGATTTCCGCAGCGTCACCTTGGCCAGCCCGCGCGCGGTCTTCCAGGCCGCGGCGTCCCGTGCCGGGTCGGCCGCCCGCGGTTCCCAGCCCGGTTGCGCGCGGCGCACGTCCTCGTGATGGACCAGGAACTCGGCGGTGTTGGCCAGCTCGTCCACCGCGGGGATCGAGGTCGGCCAGAACCGGGCGGGGCCCGAGCGCACCCGCGCCACCAGCTTGTCCCACGACTCGGCCGCGTAGCCGTCCTGCACGCGGCGCAGGTGGGAGGCCAGCGGGGGCAGCAGGATGCCGAGGGCGGCATCCGGCCGGTGCTCCCGGACCACAAGGTGCGCGGCGAGATCCCGCGTCCGCCACCCCTCGCACAGGGTCGGCGCGTCCGGCCCGACCTCTTCGAAAAGGACACTCAACGCACGGCGTTCGTCTGCGGCTACACCCACGCGACCGACCTTACTCGCTGGTAGGTGAAAGGGTGCGCAGCGGCGCGGCCCCGTCGACCAGCACCGTCCGGCTGAACTCCCACCACCGCCCGTCGGGGTGCGCGCCCCGGAGCCCGTCGAAGGTGTCCACCCCCGCCGAGGCGATCAACGCCGGTTCGGCCAGCGCCGCGGTGGCCACCGTGCGCCGGGGCGACCAGCCGGTCGAAAAGGCCAGGCGCCGTCCCATGCCCGCCCAGCCCGGCGGGGTGGCGGTGACGATCCAGGCGTCCGGCGCGGGGGCGGTGAACCGGCGCGCGGGGCGCAGCCAGGAGGCCGCCTCCTCCGGCCAGGCGACGATCCCGAACGACAGCCCGCCCCGCTCGGTCCAGGCCCGCTCGATCCGGGCCGCGTTCGCCCGGGACACCTCGTCCGCGGCGGCCCCGATCACCACGCTCACCGGCCGGGGTCGCATCGCCCGCAGCAGAGCCAGCAGGGTGCCGAGTTCGGCGGCGGTGACCGGGGTGGCGGCGCCCCCCGGCGGCCGGAACCGGGGCAGGGGAGAGCGCTTCACGCGGCGTCGTGGAAGACCAGGCCGAGGGTGTGCCGCAGCCCCGAGCGCACCACCGACACCCCGTGCCGCACCGGCGCCGCCGACCAGCCCCGTGCCGAGGGCACCGGCCGGTCCCGGGTGGTGAACACCAGCCCGTGCCCCTGCGGGATCATCGTCGCGGTCCCTCGCGACTGGGCCCGCAACCGCTGTTCCACCAGCAGGAACTCGCCGCCGGTGTGGTCGCGGCCGGGATCGTTGAGGTTGAGCACCACCTGCAGCGGGAACACCCGGTCGCCGTAGAGGTCCCGGTGCAGCGCGTTCCAGCCGCCCGCCTGGTACCGCAGCAGGATCGGCGTCGGTTTGTCCTGGCCCGCCGCGTGGCAGAGGTCCAGCCATTCGGCGAGCGAATCGGGCCAGGCGTCGTCCCGGCGCAACCGGGCGGCCCAGTCCCGCGCGACCGGCAGGAGCCGCGGGTACAACTCCTCCCGCAGCCGCCGCACCGGCTCGGGGAACGGCTCGCGGAAGTACCGGTAGTCCCCGTGGTCGCCGAACCGGTGACGGCGCAGGTTGACCGTGGCCCGGAACCGTTCCGGCTCGTCCCACAGGGCGATCAGCCCGGCGCATTCGGCGGGCGTGAGCAGGCGCGGAAGCAGCGCGCACCCGGTGGCGTCCAGTTCGGCGGCCACCGCGTCCCAATTGGCCCCCGCCACCCGTTTCGCATAGCGGTCCGCCGGGTTTTCCGGTGCCCGCGGTGGCCTCGGGTACACGAGGCTGAGTTGACCCTTGTCGTTCATATGGCGGCTCCCCGTGCCGTGAGGGGACCCCTCACGGGAAACTTCCGGTTCATGCGGCCTCCTCGAGGGTGAGCAGCGTCTGCTTGGCCTGGGCACCGCCGACATACCCGCCGGGCGAACCGTCCGAACGCACCACGCGGTGGCAGGGGACGACCACCGGCAACGGATTGGTCGCGCAGGCCGTGCCCACCGCGCGGACCGCCTTCGGGCTGCCCGCCGCCGACGCCACCTGAGCGTAGCTTTCCGTTCTGCCGTAACCGATCCGCGGCAGGTGGGCCAGCACGGCCCGCCGGAAACCCTTGGACAGCCGGAAATCCAGCGGCAGCTCGAACTCGCGGCGGCTACCCGCGAAGTACTCCTCCAACTGGCGGACCACTTCGTCCAGCCTGCCCGGCGCGTACAGGATCCGCGGGCTCACCGATCCGGCCAAAGTGGACAACACGGCTTCGTGGCCTTCCCTGGCGTAGGCCACGCGCACCAGACCCTGCTCCGTCGCCGCCAGCAGCAGTTCACCGACCGGCGTGGCGAGGGTGCGGTAGGCCACGTCGAGCACGCCGTCGCGTTCGGCTGCCGCCACCAGCCGCCGGTGCAGCCTGCGGTTCGCGTCCTCGTCGGCTTCCGGCAGGGCGGCGAACAACCGCCGTGCCTCCTCGTCCCTGATCGTCATGATCTCGTCCCTCCCACCTTCGCGGCGTGCCCGTAACCGGCACGCAGGGCCTTGATGCCGTCGGCCGCGGCCCGCCGGGCCGCTTCGGCGGTTCCCCCCAGTAGTCCGGCGATGTCCTGGTAGGGCAGGCCCGCCAGGTAGTGGTAGGCCACCGCGGCGCGCTGCTTGTCCGGAAGGCGCGCCAGCGCGGCCCACAGGTCGCCGTCCCAGGCTTCGGGCCTGCCCGAAGCGCTCGCTCGATCCGGCACCGTCTCCACGGGCACCGGGCGGCGTGCTCTCAGGCGGATCGCGTCGATCGCCTTGCGGTGGGCGATGGTGACCAGCCACGCTTCCACGTTCGCGTCGCCGGGCAGGTCCGGATAGGCCTTCAACGCGGCCAGGAACGTCTCCGACCAGGCGTCTTCGGCCTCCGCCGGACCCAGTACGGCGCGGCAGACGCGCAGCACCACCGGCCCGTAGGCGCCGACGATCTGCTCGAAAGGTTTCACGCTCACCTCCGGTAGACGCCCCGGACGGCCGGAACGTGAGATCCGGGATTCAGCGGTTGAACACGTCGCGGCCGAACCCGGCGACCCCCGAGCTCGCGGCGTACCCCAGATGCGGCAGGCCGAAGGCGTTCTCGACCGAGGCCAGCAGGCTGTAGTGGTTGTACGGCTGGTCGCTGGTGGTGCCCGGGGCGGTGAACTTCGACAGCACCAGTGCGCCGACCCGGCCGCCGCCGGGGCCGAAGATGCCCGGCAGGAGCGCGTCGGGGCCGGGGCCCTCGCCGCAGCAGGCGCTCGAATCGGATCCGGGACCGTCCGACTCGTCGAAGGTGATCACCAGCGTGCCGTCCTGCCGGAACGCGGGGGAGGAGGTGATCACCGGCACCCAGCGGCGCAGCCACGCGTCCGCCGAGGCCAGCCCGCCCGGTTCGCCGTCCACACACGGTGTGTCGTGGCCGTCGTGGCACAGGTTCGGGGTGAGGTAGGTCAGGTCGGCGGTGGTACCGATCGAGGCGAGGTCCGCGGGCAGCGCGGAGAGGTCCACGTCGCTGCGGGTGCAGGACGGGCCGTCGAGGATCGAATGGAAGTAGACGAACGGGTTGTGCCGCGCGGCGTACTGGTCACCGGGCTTCGCCTTCTGCGTGTCGTCGAAGGTGCCGATCCCGGGATGGCGGCACGGGGTGCCCATGTCCTCCAGATAGGCCCGCCAGGTGCGGCCCGCGGCGGTCAGCTGGTCCGCCACGGTCGGTACGTCCGCCGGGTACACGCATCCCTGCCCGAGGGCTTGGCCGGGGGCGAGCGTGCCGATCCTGGCGAAGTCGCCGTAGAACACGCAGTCGGCCTGGGTGGCGAGATTGGGGCCCTGTCCGGAGATCTGGGCGAGGTAGTTGCCGAGGCTGTTGTGCGCCGTCCCGTAGTACCTGGTGAGCAGCGCGCCCTGGGCACGCAGCTCCCGGCTCAGATAGGGCGCCGCCGAGCCGGGTCCCCAGGTCTTGTCGTAGCCCTTGTTCTCCAGGTTGACGACGAACAGGTGACCAGCCGGACTGACGCTTCTGGTGGCCAGTGCGGGTGCCGCGGGCGTGGCCGAGGCGAGCGAGAAGGTGGTCAGCAGAGCGGCGAGCGCCACGGCGGTCCGGCGGATGATCACCTCGCGGAGTGTATTCCGTTGTGTGCCCTGCGAAAGGGCCATGGTCCCCTTGGCGCCGCACAGCGCGGCGCCGCGGAGGCGTCAGGCGAAGGCGACGCCGCTCGCGGCCGGCCGCGGCTTCGTCGCGGCGACGAAGATCTCCTGCACGACACGCACGATGACGGCCTCAAGCAGCATCATCCCCGCCTTGGCGAGGATCGTGGCGATGAGGTCTGGCATGGGAAGGCTCCTGAACTGCGGCTTTCGTGGCTTGCGGCCCCAGCCTCACTCGCCGGGATGAGAGGCAGGTGGGATGCAGATGGCCAGCAGGTTAACCCGTTCGGAAGCTCTGGTTACTCCGTTCGTCGGACAGGGCGGGGCTGTTGCCCGTGCCACAGCAGTTCCGCGACGGCCGCCGCCACGGTGGTTCCGCCCGCGATCGCCCACTGGTGGGGCAGCAGGGGGCGGCAGCCGAAGAAATGGCTCAACCCGGGCACCTGCACCACCACGGCGAGCGCCCCGAGCGAACCGAGCGCCGCGCCGACCACCAGCGGCGTGCGCCCGCGCAGCGCGATCGTCTGCGCGAGCTGTCCGCCGACCAGGCTGACCAGTGCCGTGGTGGCGGCCTGCCCCGGGGTGCTCACCGGGCGGGCCAGCAGCCAGCCCGCCCCGGCCGCGCCCGCGGTGACCGCGGCCCGGCGGTAGACGTCGCGCAGCAGGGCGCTGCCCAGCGAGGTTTCCGGTCCCTCGGTGAGCAGCTGGTCCGGCGAGACACCGGGCGGCGGGCGGACCGCGACCGCCATCGCGGGCAGCACGTCGGTGAGCAGGTTGACCAGCAGCAGCTGGCGCGCGTTGAGGCCCGCGCCGCCGTCGAACAGCCCGGTGCCGACGGTGAAGCCGATTTCGCCGAGGTTGCCGCCGACGAGGATGCCCACCGCTTCCCGCACCGAGGACCACATCGCCCGGCCTTCGATGAGCGCGCTGGTGATGGTTTCGATCCGGTCGTCGGTCACGATGAGGTCGGCAGCCTCGCGGGCGGCGGGGGTGGCCCGGGTGCCGAGCGCGATCCCCACGTGCGCCAGCCGGATCGCGGGGGCGTCGTTGGCCCCGTCGCCGGTCATCGCCACCACCCGGTTCGCCTTCCGCAACTGTCGCACCAGCCGTGCCTTCTGCGACGGGCTGACCCGCGCGAACACGGCGACCCCCGGCAGCACCGCCGCGAGCTGCTCGTCGTCGAGTTCCTCGAGTTCCGCCCCGGTCAGCACCCCGCGCCCGTTGATCATGCCGAGTTCGGCGCCGATCGCGGCGGCGGTGCTCGGATGGTCCCCGGTCACCATCAGCACGTCGACCCCGGCGGAGTGCAGCTGGCTCACCGCGGCCGCCGCGGTGCCGCGGATGGGATCGGCGAGCGCGAGCAGGCCCCGCAGTTCCAGGCGCCCCACCCGCTCGTCGTCGAGGTCGGCCCGGTCGGAGGCGGGCCGCTCGCCCACCGCCAGCACCCGGTGGCCCTGCCGGGCCAGCCGCTCGATCTCGGCCTCGACGCGCCGCCGGGCGGCCCCGTCGAAGGGGGCGCCGCGCCAGTGGGTGCACCGGGCGAGCAGTACCTCGGGTGCGCCCTTGACGCTGAGCAGCAGGCCGTCCGCGTGCCGGGTCAGCGTCGCGTGGTAGCCCCGTGCCGGTTCGAACGCGATCTCGGCCACCCAGGACAGGCCCACCACCTCGTCCTGCGGGCCGATGCCGAGGCGGCGCGCCCCGTCGAGCACCGCGCGGTCGGTGGGGTGCGGCACCCCGCCTTCCCCCTCCCGCCACGGGCTGGCCCGCACCGCGGCGGCCAGCACGGCCCGCATCCCGTCGCCCAGCGCGCCGATCTCTTCGTCGGTGGCGCCGTCGGACACGCGCCTGAGCGTGATCCTGCCCTCGGTGAGGGTTCCGGTCTTGTCGAAGCACAGCACGTCGACCCGGCCGAGCGCTTCGATCGTGTTCGCGCTGCGGACGAGGATTCCCTGGTGCGACAGGCGCCGAGCCGAGGCGAGTTCGGCCACCGTGGCCACGAACGGCAGGCCCTCGGGCACGGCGGCGACGGCGAGGCTGACCGCCTGCCCGAGCGACTGGGTGATGCCCCGTCCCTGAAGCAGATGCACCGCCATCAGCACCACCCCGGCACCGAGGGCCACCGGCAGCGTGCGGCGGCTCAGCGCGTTGAGCCGGGCCTCGACACCGGTTTTCGGCACGTCGCCCACCGCGCGGGCGCTGCGGCCGGCCTCGGTGCGTTCCCCGGTCGCCACCACCACCGCGAGTGCGCGGCCCGCGGCCACCACCGTGCCCTGGTAGACCATCGACGAGCGGTCGGCGATCTCGGCCGCGGCGGTCGGGGGCACGCTCTTGCCGACGAGCTGCGACTCGCCGGTCAGACCGGATTCGTCGATCTCCAGGCCCGCGGCCTCCAGCAGCCGGCAGTCGGCGGGGACGGCGTCCCCGGCCCGCAGTTCGATCACGTCGCCGGGGGTCAGCTCGGCCGCCCGCGCGTCCCGGTGCCTGCCCTGCCTGCGCAGCCGGACGTGGATCGAGCTGGAGTCGAGCAGCTTGCGCAGCTCCCGGTGCGCGCCGACCCGCTGGGCGCCGCCGATCAGCGCGTTCACCGCGAGCACCCCGGCGATCAGCACGGCGTCGCTGATCGAACCGAGAGTGGCCGACAGTCCGGCGCCCGCGGCGAGCGCGGGCGTCAGCGGGTTGGCGAGTTCGTCCACCGAGGCGCGGGCCAGCCCCGTTTCGGGGATCTCCTCGACTTCGCCGCCGTGCCCGTGGCGGCGCGTGGCTTCGTCGTCGGACAGGCCCTCACGCGACGTGGACAGCAGTCTCAGCACGGCTCGCGGGGACATTTCGTGCCAGGGCGTGCGGTCGACGGGCTGGGGGGCGGGCCGGGTGCCGACCGTGACGCCGCGCCAGACCCCGAGCGCCAGGGCGAGCATCGCGGAGAGGTGCACGGGGAAGGAGGCCCGTGCGGCCGCGCCGGCCGCCGGACCGAAACCGCCGAACAGGCCCCCCGCCAGTGAGGCGATCAGCGACAGCCGGGCGGCCTCGCTGCTGGTCTGGCGAGCCTCCACGGCCGCCGACAGCACCTGGCAGGCCTGGCCCCGGTCTCGGCAGGCGATGTCGGCTCCCCAGGTGACGGCGCCGCCGCGGCCGCGGAGGGCGATCCCCACGTCCGCCGCGGCGAGGGCGGTCCGGTCACGGGCGGTCACCACGGCGACGACCTTGCCTTCCTGCTGCAGCCGCCGGATCGCGCCGGCCAGCGCTCTGCCGCCGGGCAGCGTGCCGTCGACCGCCAGCCTGCCGCGCGGTCCCGCGCCGCCCAGCAGCACCGAGCCCGCCGCGCGGGCGGACTCGATCAGGGCTTCGGCCAGCGGATCGACCTCGGGACAGGCGCGCACGAGCCCGACCGCCTCCCCGCCCCGCGACAGGAGCAGTACCACCGCCTCGGAACCCGCCAGTTCCTTCGCCCGGCGCTGGACTGCCGCGGGCGCGCTGCGGGGGACGGGGGCGAGCACCCAGTCGTCCCGTTCCCGTCTCGCGGTGGGATGCCGGGTGTCGAGCAGATCATGAGCGTGCTGCGTCAGCTCCGCACCGCTCGAACCGTCCACAAGGGACGTCACGGTTTCGGCGACATGCCTGCCGGAGAACAGGATTGTCGCGTCAAGGACGACGGTGTCCACGCGGTCGAGGCGACGGAGGGCGTCGGTCTCCAGTACCAGGCAGCCGGCGCGGGACAGTTCGGTGTCCATACGGCTGGCGAAGGCCTCACGGCCGAGCTTCGCGGCACGCGGCACTCCGGCGACGAGCATCGCGGTGGCCCGCTCGGTGTTGCGGCTGGCGAAGAGCATCGCGGCGGAGCCGGCGATGGCGACCCCGGCGGAGGTGTCCGACAGCTTCTCGATGGGGCCGGAGGGCAAGGGCACCGGACGCGGCGGGTAGTGCATCGCCTCGGCTTCATGGGCACCCGGCAGCCGGGAGGCCCGGTGTTCCCACTGGCGCCAGGCCTGCTGGCGGGCCAGTACCTCGCGGTGCAGCAGCAGGCGGTAGCCCGCCTCGGTGAGCAGGCTGACCGGATTGCGGGCCAGTGCCTGGCCGGTCGCGCTGCCGAGCGCGAACACGGTGTCGGCGGTGGTCCGGCCCAGTGCCGTCTCGACCACGGCGCGAAGATGGGGTGCGGAGTCCACAAGGGACAATACGGTGGGGATGGCGGCGGGCAGTCTCGGCGTCGGCAGCAGGCGTGAGGCCACCGAGTACCCGGTGCCCAGCAGGCTCAGCCCGAGCGCGGTGGCCTCACGGATGCCGGGCCCGCGGTTGGCCGGATGCCGCGCGCTCGCCGGGGACTGCCCGTACTCGCCGAGGCCCCACTCCCGTTCGACCTCGGCGACGGTGGCCAGCACGGCACCGCGATCGGTGACCGCCGGATCGTGCGTCACCACGGCCCGCCCCCAGTGGCCGTTGATCTCCACGTCGCGCACGCCGTCCAGGTCCTTGAGCCGGCTTCGCAGCGCCTCGGCGGCATCACCGGTGCCCGGGTGATGCACCCCGCGCACCTCGACGTGCATCCGGTCGTCATGGTTCGCCACCCGCCGGGGCGCGGGGCCGACCAGGGAGAGAAGCGATTCGGCGACAGGCGCGACGACCTTGGCGGCGACATCGCGCAGGAGGGACAGAGGCATGAATCGGCTAGTGGGCCGAATGCGTTTCGGGGGACTGGCGGGGCCGGGGAGCGGGGTGCTCGGACTCCCCGCCGCGGCCCACGATCGCCGCACCGATCCCGATCGCGGCGGCCACCGGCCACTCGATCACGTCGAACACCGCCATGAGCGCGAGCCCGCCGTAGTAGAGCATCTGCCGGGGCGGCGGCAGGAAGGAACGCGCGGTCTGCGCGGCCGCCGTCATGTCGCCACCGGTGATGCCGGGCAGGTGGAATTCGGGGACGCGGAACTGGGCGGTGACGAACGGGAGGTTCACCGTCGCGGTGCGCCCGTGGTCCCCTCCGGCGGGGGCGGTTTTCGGCGGGGCTGTTTCGGCAGTCGGCGCGGGAGTCGGTTCGGGAGTCGGTGCGGAGGTTGTCGCGGCGCGTTCGGCCGATGCCCTCTGCTGCGCACTCGTGGTGCCGCGGGCCTGCCGGGTTCGCGGAGACTTCGTGGGCATCGTGGGCCACCTCGCAAAACGGTTGGAAGACCCGGTCGATGCTACGAGCGAACGAATATCAACTCCACGCGGTGACCGTTCCGCCGTTCTTCAAACAACCCACCCAGGTGACCTTCCGCCGATTTCACCCGGGGTGGACTAACCGCGCTCTTTCCCGTGAGGGGACCCCTCCCGGCAGCCGACCGGGGTTTGCCGGGGCCCGGTGGCCTTGACCGTGAGTGGGCGGGTTTTGTATAAACGCTCATACAGAAGGCGTTTCCTCCTCGACCGAAAGCGAGGAACCGCGATGGATTACTGGAGCTCCGCCGTTCCCTCCGTCGAGGAGTGCGTACTCGGGCCGGTCCTGCGGCGGCAGGCGGCGCAGCGCCCCGACGACGTGCACGTCGTCTTCGGTGACGGCACCAAGTGGACCTTCACCGACGCCTGGCTCGCCGCGAACACCGCCGCCCGCCACCTGGCCGGGCTCGGTGTCCGGCACGGGGACCGCGTGCTGTCCTGGCTGCCGAACGGGCCCGAGGCGGTGCGCGTGTGGTACGGCAGCAACCTGCTCGGCGCCATCTACGTCCCCCTCAACCCCGCCTACCGCGGACGGCTGCTCGAACACGCCATCCGGCTCTCCGGCGCGCGGGTGATGGTGGTGCACCCCAGCCTCGCCGGGCGGCTGTCCGAGATCGACACCGCGCAGCTCGAACAGGTGATCCCGCTGACCGCGCAGGACTGGGCCGATCCCGACCCTACGGTCGTGACCCCGGAAAAGCCGGTCCAGCCCTGGGATCCGTACGCGATCATCCTGACCTCGGGCACCACCGGCCCGTCGAAGGGCGTGGTGTGCTCCTACGCGCATCTGGCCGCCACCTCGGGCGCGGCCTTCTCGGAGGTGTTCGGTGCCGGGGACCGCTACCTGCTGACCCTGCCGCTGTTCCACGCCGGCGGCACGATCGGCACCTACGCCGCCCTGCTGCTGGGCGGCTCGGTGGCGGTGGTGGACCGGTTCGACACCGCCCGGTTCTGGGACATGGTGCGGGCCACCGAATCCACCCACGTCACGCTGCTCGGCGTGATGGCCACCTTCCTGGCTAAGCAACCGCCTTCGCCCCGCGACCGCGACCATCCACTTCGGACCGTGTTCATGGTGCCGCTGAGCAGTGACTCGCGGGAGTTCGCCCGCCGTTTCGGGGTCAGGGTCATCGCGCTGTTCAACATGACCGAAACCTCGGTGCCGATCATCTCCGAACCCGATCCGGCCACCCCGGGCACCTGCGGCCGCGTGCGCCGGGGTGTGCAGGCCCGGCTGGTCGACGAGTACGACCGGGAGGTGCCCGACGGGCAGGCCGGCGAGCTGGTCCTGCGGACCGACCGGCCGTGGGCGATGAACTCCGGCTACTGGAACATGCCCGAGGCCACCGCGAAGGCCTGGCGCAACGGGTGGTTCCACACCGGCGACGCGTTCCGCCGCAGCCCCGGCGGCGAGTACTTCTTCGTGGACCGGGTGAAGGACGCGATCCGCCGCCGGGGCGAGAACATCTCCTCCTTCGAGGTGGAGGCGGAGATCACGGCGCACCCCGCGGTCCGCGAGGCCGCGGTGGTGGCCGTGCCGAGCCCGCACGGTGAGGACGACGTGCTCGCCATCGTCTCTCCCGTGGACGGGCGGGAGATCGATCCGGCCGAACTGGTGCGGTTCCTGGGGGAGCGGATGGCGTACTTCATGGTGCCGCGCTACATCCGCGTTCTGGACGACCTGCCCAAGACGCCCACCGCCAAGATCGAAAAGCACCTCTTGCGCTCCGCCGGGATCACCGGGGACACCTGGGACCGCGAGGCCGCGGGGATCCGGCTCAAACAGGAACGGATCACCGGGATCTGACCAGCGGACGGAGATCGACCGGCTGCCCGTCCTTGGGATAGGGCAGCGAAGTGAAGTCGATCCGGTCGCGGTAGCCCGCCGGGACCTGCCACTCGAAGCGCCGCAGCAGGTGGTGCAGCACGATCTTGATCTCGGCGCCGGAGAAGTGCATCCCGAGGCATTTGTGCACCCCACCGCCGAAGGGCTCCCACGCCAGCCGGTGGACGCGGTCCTCCCGGCGGTGCGGCGCGAACCGCTCCGGGTCGAAGCGTTCCGGATCGGGCCAGTACTCGGCCATGTGGTGGGTGAAGTGCGGGGTGATCGCCACCAGCGTGCCCGACGGCAGGAAGTGGCCCAGCACTTCGGTGTCCTTGACCGTCTTACGGGCCAGGGTGGGCACCGGGGACACCAGCCGCATGGACTCCTTCATCACCAGATCCAGCGAGGTCAGCTCGTCGAGCTGCTTCAGCGTCGGGCTTTCCGTGCCCAGCGCGGCCGACTCCTCCCGGCACCGCCGCTGCCATTCCGGGTACTGCCCGAGGTAGCGCATCATCGTCGAGATCGTGATCGTCGAGGTGTCGTGGGCCGCCATGAGCAGGAACACCATGTGGTTGATCACGTCGTCGTCGCCGAACCGCTCGCCGTCCTCGGATTCGACCCGGCACAGCACGGAGAACATGTCGTCGCCGTCGCTGTCCCGTCGGGCGGGCAGGTACTCGCGCAGGAACGCTTCCAGCAACCGCCTGCCTGCCAGGCCCTTCCGCCACCGGGTGCCCGGCAGCGGCACCCGCACGATCGACGTGGCCGCCTGCACGCAGTCGATGAACGCCCTGTTGATCCGCCGCATCCTGGCCGGGCCGCTGCCTTCGGCGCCGCCCATGAAGATGCCGGTGGCCAAATCGAGCGTGAGCTCCTTGATTGCCGGGTAGGCACGGAAGCCCGGGCCGGGCCGCCAGTGCGCCAGCCCCGCGTCGACCGCCGGGTGCAGGGCGGCGGCGTAGCGGGCGAGCCGCTCGTTGGTGAAGGCCTGCTGCATGATCCGCCGGTGCAGCAGGTGCTCGTCGAAGTCGAGCAGCATCAGGCCGCGGTCGAAGAACGGGCCGATCAGGTAGCGCCAGCCCCCGCCGTTGGAGAACGCCTTGTCGCGGTTGATCAGCGCGACCTCGCAGGCGTCGGGCCCCAGCAGGGAGACGAAGCGGGAGCCGAAGGAGCCGAACCACGAGACAGGGCCGTAGCGGTCGTACCGCTCGCGCCACAACGCGACCGGATCCCGCATGTAGCGGTGGGTGTAGCCGATGAACGGCAGTCCGGGATCGCCCGGGATCGGACGGAGTGTGCTGTTCCTCGGCGACGTTGCCAGGACCTTGCCCACGAGGGCCTCCAAATCTGACAGACCATCCAGTCAAAGTATGCCCAGAATCGATCAGACAGGGCCGTCTGTCAAGATGTGCGGTATGGGAGCCACGAGTCGTCCGTACCGGGGGGTCAGCGCCAGCGACCGCAGGGCCGAGCGCCGCGCCCGGCTGCTCGAAGCCGGGCTGGAGCTGCTGGGCACCGAAGGGTTCGAGCGGACGACCATGACCGCGGTGTGCTCGGCCGCCAAGCTCACCGAGCGGTACTTCTACGAAAGCTTCGGCGGGCGGGAGGAACTGCTGCTGGCGGTGATCGACCAGATCGCCGCCGAGGTGCGCGACGCCGTGCTCACCGGGCTGCGCGAAGCCGAGGGTGAGGTGGCGGACAAGGCGAGGGCCGCGATCCGCGCCTTCGTGACCCTGCTGACCGCCGATCCGCGCAAGGGCCGCGTGGCGATCATCGAATCCTCCGCCTCCGCGCCGCTGCGCCTGCGCCGCCACGAACTGCTGGCGAACTTCGCCGCACTGGTCGTGACCCAGGCCGAGGCGCTGCACGGGCGGGCGGCCCTGCCGCAGCCCCGGGCGGAGATCAACGCGCTGCTGTTCGTCGGCGGCCTGGCTGAGGTGCTCACCGGCTGGCTCACCGGCCGGCTGGCGACCACACCGGAGGAGCTCGTGGACGCGGCCACCCACCAGTTCGTCACCGCCATGCACCGCTGAGCAAGCGTCCACACGGGACGGCTTGGTGCGGCGCCCGCGCGGCGCGGGCAAGCGGCGACGAACCGGTCAGCGGGCGCGGCGTTTGCGCGGCTTGGGGGGCGAGGCGCTTTCCAGCAGCAGGTCGGTGATGTCGGCGAGCCGCTCGGGGAGCTCTTCGAAGGGGAGATAACCGGTGCCCGCCAGCACGAAGCCGCCGACGGTGGCCATGGTCAGCGCCTTCGCGGCGGTGTCCGGCATGGGGCCGATCGCCTCGGTCAGCCGGTCGACCAGCTCCGTGCCGATCTGGTTCCGCAGGCGGCGCACCTCGGCGTCGTCGGCCAGCAGCGCGGTGGTGCACGCGCGGCTGAGTTCCGGTTCGTCGGCGAACAGTTGCGTGATACCGCGGATCACCGCGACGAGGCGCGCCGGGGCCGTTTCCCCGGGTACGGGATCCGGGATCGGTACCGCCTGCAGCTTCCACCACAGGATGGAGCTGACCAGGTGCTCCTTGGACGAGAAATACGTGTAGGCGGTCGCGGGGGAGACGTCCGCGCGGCGCGCGACGGAGCGCACCGTCAGCTCGTGGTACTCCACGGCCCGGACCTCTTCGACGGCGGCGGACAGCAGGCGCTGCACCGTGCCGGCGCGGCGCCCGTCCACGATGCGGCGAACGGGCTCCATCACAGTGCGGCGGGCCCGCTGCCGTGCACGCCGGTCCGATTCGGGGGAAGGGGCATGCCTGCCCGCACCGTGGTGTCAGCCATGACCCGCATCGTAGCCCCAGGTCAGAACCCGGTGCCGATCACGTGGCCAGGGCTCTGCCCGGTATCGCGGTCTCAGCGGACTTCTTCGGCCTCGCCGAAGCTCATCCGCAGCAGATCGATGGTGCTGCTGAACAAGGGCCGCTTGGGCAGGCCGATGCTGCGCAGTTCCTCGGCGACCGGGTGCTGTCCGAGGGTGAGCGTCGCTCCGCCGGGGCGCGCCCGCACGCCCGAGGGGTTCATGCTCCACTGCGTGCGTCGCAGCACCCCGTCGCGGTGGGTGTAGGCGTCGATCGCGGCGGCGGTGCTGCCCGCCGGCACGCGCAGTCCGGGGCGGACGCGCAGACCGGCGATCAGGCTGTCCCCGTCGCGCACCGCGCACCGCGCGTGGCCGCCGTCGAAGCCGAGATCGATTTCGGCCAGCTCCTTGGGAAAACCCCAGATCGTGCGGCCCGCCTCCATGGTGAAGCGGCCGTTCACCGGCAGCCAGTGGATGAACACGCCGTAGCCGCCGCGGTCCGGGGGCCGGATCAGGTAGGCCACCGCGAACTCGTGGTACGGGCCGAGATCGCCGTCGACGTACCGCACGAAGGCCAGCGAGCAGATCGCCTTGCCGGGCAGGGGCTCGAACACCCGCAGTCCGGTGTAGGACAGCACCGAGCGGACGGCGGCGGCGCGGACGAGGAACATCGCCGAGGCGGCGGTGGCGGTCCGGATCTCGACCGGGAGTGCGACCCGCTCGCCCTGAATCACGAAATCAGGCATACCTCAGTAGAACACGTTCTTGTAGTATTCGCGATGGTCTTCTGTTCTGTAATAACGATATGGGTTGCCAGGTCGAGAACAGGTTTCTCTAGGTGGGAGGCACTGATGGGCGTCGAAGGCTGGGGAATCCTCGTCACCGGTGGCGGAGGCGGGATCGGCCTCGGTGTGGCGAAGCTGTTCGCGTCCGCCGGAGCGCACGTGACCGTGTGCGGCCGCACCGAGGAGAAGCTCGCCGAGGCGGTGAAGGCGCTCGGCGAGACCGCCGCCCCCGGTGCCCGCACGGGCTACGTCGTCGCCGACGTCACCGACGAGGACGCCGTCGCCGCGGCCGTCGAGCAGACGGTCCGGCGGGCGGGCGGCAGGCTGGACGGGGTCGTCGCCTGCGCGGGCGGGTCCGGCTGGGTCGGCCCGCTCACCCGGATCCCGCTCGAGGCGTGGCGTGCCTCGGTGGACACCAACCTCACCGGCACCCTGATCGCGCTCAAACACGCGGCCCCGGTGATGGCCGCGGCGGGCCGGGGCTCCTTTGTGGCCGTTTCGTCGATCGCGGCCGACGTGACGCACCGCTGGTTCGGCGCCTACGGGGTGTCCAAGGCGGGCGTGGACCACCTGTGCCGCCTGGCGGCCGACGAACTCGGCCCCAGCAACGTGCGCGTCAACTGCATCCGGCCTGGGCTGATCCGCACCGGCATGGTCGCCGTGATCACCGACTCGGAGAACGAGATCCTCGACGACTACCGCGCGTGCACCCCGCTGCCCCGCATCGGCGAGCCCGAGGACGTGGCGCGGCTGGCCCGGTTCCTCATCGGCGAGGAGTCGGCCTGGATCACCGGTCAGGTGATCAATGTGGACGGTGGGCACGGGCTGCGCCGCGGCCCGGACTTCACCCCCTGGCTGCGGCCGGTCTACGGCGAGGCCGGCCTGCGCGGCATCCTCCCCCGGGACTGAACGTCATTCCGGGATGTGCGGGGTGCCGTCCCGCATCGGCGGGAACACGAACTTCGCCGCTCCCGTGCCGCGCGTCAGCTTCGTGATGTCGGCTTCGGGCAGCACCTCGGTGTCGTCGTCGATGGTGACCTCCCACCGGCAGTGCGGCACCCGCCCGGCGGGCACCCGCGGCGGCCGGTGCACCGGCCGGATCCGCGCCTTCGGATTCACCGCCTGCGCGGTGATGTCGAAGGTGCCGTCCTCGATGGTGTGGCACATCCCGCGCACCGCGCGCTCGCCGAACTTCTCCACGTCCAGCAGCGCGCCGCACGAGGCGAGCTCGAAGTATCCCTTGTTCTCGTCCACGACCTCGTAGCGGACGTCCATGTAGTGCTGGGCGAACCCCGGGTCGAGCTGGAGCTGCTTGAAGATCGCGGGCACCCCGTTCCCCTCGATCCTCATGATCCGGCGGATGCGCTCGGTGTAGACCGGGCTCGCGCCCTTCCACTCGTCGATCGCGATCTGTTCGACCGCCTCCTGCCCGTACCGCAGGCCGATGGCCGCCATGCACGAGCGGTCCAGCAACTGGGCGATCAGGGCGAACTCGCGCACCAGCCGGACCAGTGCCTCCTTGGACAGGTCCTCGAACCGGAAATCCGGGTCGAACTCGCCCGAGTAGTCCTCGCGCTCGGTCATGTCCTACCTCTCCTCGGCCTGGCGCGCCCGCTGCGCGATCGCCTTCTCCACCGTCGTGTTCAGCCTGCTGCCCAGTGGCCAGCCGACGTAGTGCGTGAGGAAGAGCGCGATCTCGCGCAACTGTTCCTCGTCGAGCTCTTCGTTGTGCAGTGCCGCGTTCACCTGGATGGCGGCGATGTCGTCCAGGCCCTGCGCGGCGATCACGCCGAGCAGCAGTAGCCGCCGGTCCCGCAGGGAAAGCCCCGGGCGGGTCCAGATGTCGGCGAACAGGTGCTCCACGGTGATCCGCAGGTAGTCGCCGGGGACGTCCGGCGCCGACCAGCCGTAGACCTGCTTCATCATGTCCAGGCCCTGTTGCCGTTTGCTGCTCACGGTTCCTCTCCTTCCACAGTGGACCAGCCGGGCCCGACGCCGAGCCCCGCGGCGAAACCGTCCAGCGCCAGCCGTGCCAGCGGGAGGTCCACCCCGAGTTCCCCGGCGAGCTGAAGGGCCAGGCCGAGGTCCTTCTCCCCGAGATCGCGGACGTGCGACAGGATGCCGAACCAGGGGTCGTCCGGCGACACCGCCGCCGTGGTCGGCCGGAGCATGATCGCGCCCGGGCCGCCGGTGACGGCGTCGGAATGCCGCACCACCTTGCCGAGCTCGACCAGGTCGATGCCGGCGGCCTCGGCCAGCCGCTGCGCCTCGGCCGCGGCGGTGAAGGCGACGAAGTGCAGCAGATTGCGGGCGAGTTTCGCGCGGGTGCCCGCACCAGGCGGCCCGGCGTGCATCGACAGACTCGCCCAGTGCCCGAAAACCGCTTGGCAGCGCTGGAAAGCGGGCTCGGAGGCACCCACGAGCACGGCGAGCCTGCCCTGATGCGCACCGATCGCGCCACCGCTGACCGGAGCGTCCACGACCTCGATACCCGCCGGGGCGAGCTCGCGCGCCAGGCGGGTGGCGGTGGATTCGGCGATGGTGGCGTGGATCGCCACCACGGTCCCCGGCGCGGCCGATCCGGCCACCCCCTCCGGCCCGCACAGCACCTCGACGACCTGCGCGTCGTCCCGGACCATCACCGAGATCACCTCGGCGGAGGCGGCCACCTCCCGTGGGCTGCCCACCGCCCGGGCACCCGCTGCCACCAGCGGGGCGGCCGCCTCGGGCCGGGCGTCGTGCACGACGAGCCCGCCGGGCCAGTCCAGCAGACGGCGCGCCATCGGCGCCCCCATCTGGCCGAGCCCGACGAAACCGACTGGTTTCTCCACTGGTGCACTCCTTTGCCCGAATCAGGAACGGAAGATCTGGCCGCCGTCGATGTTGAAGATCTGGCCGGTCACCCACGCCGCGGAGTCCGACAGCAGGAACAGGCAGGCGCCGACGAGATCCTCCGGGGTGCCGAGCCGCTTGAGGGGCAGGACCTCCACCATCTTCTCCACGATCCGGCCGGGGGTGACGGTGCGCGTGGCCTCGGTGTCGATGGGCCCCGGCGCGATCGCGTTGATCCGGATCCCGGCCCAGCCGAGCTCGTGCGCGAGCTGCTGGGTCAGGCCGTTCACCCCCACCTTCGCCAGCCCGTAGAACCCGGAGTAGACCCAGGCCGCGGTGGAGGACTGGTTGACGATCGCGCCACCGCCGCGTTTCTTCATGTACGGCACCACGGCGCGGGTGCACAGCAGTGCACCGTCCAGGTTCACCGACATGAACTTCTTGTAGTAGTCCCAGTCGACGTTGAGCAGCACGTCGAGTTTCATCGTCCCGTAGATGGCCGCGTTGTTGACCAGGAAGTCGATGCCGCCGAACTGCTCGGCGGTGAACTCGGCCATCGCGAGAGCGGAGTCCGGTTCGGACACGTCGACCCGGGTGAAGGCCGCGCTGCCGCCCCGGGCCGCGATGTCCCTGGCGACCGCCCGCCCGGCGGTCTCGTTGAGATCGGCGACCACCACGCTGGCGCCCTCGCGGGCGAGCGCGTGGGCGTAGGCCTCGCCGATGCCCTGCGCGGCGCCGGTGACGATGGCGACCTTGCCGTCGAAGCGAGTCATGTCGGGCTGCCTCCAGCAGGCTCAGGCGGATTCGGCGATGACCTTGGTTTCCAGGTATTCCTCGAAACCGGCCACGCCCATTTCGCGGCCGATACCGGACTGCTTGTAGCCGCCGAACGGGATGTCCGCCGAGTACCACACTCCGCCGTTGACGCTGAGCGTTCCGGTGCGGATGCGCGACGCCACCGACCGGGCGCGTTCGAGGTCCGTCCCGTGCACCGCGCCCGAGAGGCCGTACGGCGAATCGTTGGCGATGCGCACCGCGTCGTCGTCTCCGTCGTGGGGCAGGATCACCAGCACCGGGCCGAAGATCTCCTCCCGGGCGACGCGGCTTTCGTTGCCCAGACCGGTGACCAAGGTCGGCTGCACGAAGAAGCCGCGCTCCATGCCGGGCACACGGCCACCGCCGTAGGCGAACCGTCCGCCCTCTTCGAGGGCCAGGCGCAGGTAGCCCTCGACGCGGTCGCGTTGACGTGCCGAGATCAGCGGGCCGCAGATCGTGCCGGGATCGGCCGGATCGCCGACCCTGATGCCGGACATCGCGGCCGCGGTTGCCGCGGCCGCCTCGTCGTAGCGGGCGCGCGGCACCAGCAGCCGGGTGGTGATGGCACAGCCCTGCCCGGCGTGGGTGCACACGGCGAAGGCCGCCATCGCGCAAGCGGCGCGCAGGTCCGCGTCGTCGAGCACGACGTAGGCGGATTTCCCGCCCAGTTCGAGGAAAACCTTCTTCAGTGACGCGGCCGCCGAGGCCATCACGGCGCGGCCGGTCGCGGTCGAGCCGGTGAAGGAGACGAGGTCCACCCGGGGGTCGGCCACGAGCTGGGCACCCCGGGCGTCGTCGCTCGAGGTCACGATGTTGACCACACCCGGGGGGAGGTCGGTTTCCCGGACGATCAGCTCGCCCACGGCCGCGGCGCACCACGGTGTGTCGGGCGCGGGCTTGAGCACGACCGTGTTGCCCGCGGCGAGCGCGGGACCCAGCTTGGCGAAGTTGATCTGGTGGGGGAAGTTCCACGGGGTGATCGCGGCGACCACCCCGGCCGGTTCACGATGCACCCAGCGCCGGGTCGGCACGCCCATCGGTTCGGCGCGGCCGAGATCGGTGATCCAGGGGTAGGACTCGGCCAGATCGGCGAAGAAGCCCAGGTCGGCGATCGGTCCCTCCAGTTGCGGGCCGCGGGTCAGCAAGGACGGTGCGCCCGCCTCGGCGACGGTGATGGTCCGCAGCCAGCCGACGTTGCGGGTCAGTGCGTCGCGCAGTTGCAGGAGGCACCTGGCCCGGAAGGCGGGGTCGCGTGCCCAGCCGGTCTCGTCGAAGGCGCGCCGGGCGGCGCCGATCGCGGCATCGAGGTCGCGGGCGTCGGCGTCGGCGGCGAAACCGAGGATCTCCTCGGTGGCCGGATTGACGGTGGGGAACTCGCCCGCGCCGCCCGCGCGTAGCTCGCCGTCGACGAGGAGCCGGGAGGAAGACGAGGTGGGCCAGTGGGTCGTGGCACGCTCCACGGAACTGGACATATGTCCAGACTGTAGTTCGCCGCTCCGATGGGCGCAAGATCCGGCCGGAGAGAACCCTCGCGAGAAGGGCCGGTGGTGTAGGAGGGGCCGGGCGCTTCCCGTGAGGGGTCCCCTCGCGGCTTTGCGGAAACCCAAGCCGCGGAGGGGAGTGGTTGGAGGGCAAGGGTTTCTTGCTCGGGGGTGCTGTTCAGAGTATCGTCTGGACACGTGTCTAGTCACGTGGGTGTCGAAGCGACGCGCCGCAGGCTCACGCAACGCCAGGCCCGGATGGTGCAGCGGCTCGCCGAAGCGGCGGTGGCGGAGCTGCGTGCCGTCGGCTACGCCGATCTGACCGTCCGCAACGTGGCGGCTCGCGCCGGAGTGGTGCCGGCCACCGCGTACACCTACTTCTCCTCCAAGAACCATCTGGTCGCGGAGCTTTTCTGGCGCAGGCTCCAGAAACTCGCCACGGCGCGCAACGGCGACGGGGGACCACGTGAACGGGTCGTGCGGGTGCTGCGGGACATCGCCCTGCTCGTGGTGGACGAGCCCTGGCTGGCCGCCGGGTGTACCACCGCGCTCCTGGGCGGCGAACCGGATGTGGCGCAGCTGCGGCAGCGGATCGGCGGGGAGATCCGTCGTCAGCTGCGCGGCGCCCTCGGCCCGGGCCACGACCCGCAGGTCCTGCACGCACTGGAGTTCGCCTTCGCGGGTTCGCTGACCCACGCCGGCATGGGCTACGTCTCCTACCGGGAAGTCGCCGACCGACTCGCCATCACGGCCACGTTCATCATGAAGGGGGCGTCTTGACCGACGGCATGTCCCAGCCGGTGTCCACATCGGTGTCCTTCAACCCCTACGACTACGCCTTCCACGAAGATCCGTACCCGACCTATGCCCGCCTTCGCGAACAAGTCCCGTTGTACCGCAACGAGGAGCTCGATTTCTGGGCGCTGTCGCGCTACGACGACGTGACCGCCGGATTCCGCGACCACAAGCGACTGTCCAGCGCGAACGGTGTCTCGCTCGACCCGGCGGCCTACGGGCCGCACGCCCACCGGACGATGTCCTTCCTCGCCATGGACGATCCGCGGCACCAGCGGATGCGTTCGCTGGTTTCCCGCGGCTTCACGCCACGCCGGATCAACGACCTCGAAGGGCGGATCACGGAACTGACCCGGCAGCACCTCTCGGCGGCGCTGGAGCGGCGCGAGTTCGACTTCGTCCGCGAGTTCGCGGGAAGACTGCCGATGGACGTGATCTCCGAACTGCTCGGGGTGCCTGCCGCCGACCGCGACCGGCTGCGCCTGCTGGCCGACACGGTGATGCACCGCGAGGACGGGGTGCTGGACGTGCCGCAGGCCGCGATCGAAGCCTCCATCGAGCTCGTGCAGTACTACGCCGCGATGCTCGAGGACCGGCGTACCCGCCGCACCGGTGACCTGTGTTCGGCGCTGCTGGACGCCGAAATCGACGGCGACCGCCTCGGTCAGGAAGAGATCATCGCCTTCCTGTTCCTGATGGTGGTGGCGGGCAACGAAACCACCACCAAACTGCTCGGGAACGCGGTGTACTGGGCATGGCGGAATCCGGACGAGCTGGCGAAGGTGCTCGGCGATCCGGGCCTCGTGCCGGACTGGATCGAGGAGACCCTGCGTTACGACACCTCCAGCCAGATCATCGCGCGCACGGCCGTCATGGACCTGGACTACCACGGGCAGACCGTGCCCAGCGGGGCCAGGGTGCTGCTGCTGGTCGGCTCGGCCAACCGGGACGAACGGATCTTCCCCGAGGCGGGCACCTTCGCGATCGGGCGCCCGCGGGAGCGGCAGGTCGCCAGCTTCGGCGGTGGCGTCCACTTCTGCCTGGGCGCGCACCTGGCGCGGATGGAGGCTCGGATCGCGCTCACCGAACTGCTCTCCCGGATATCCGCCTACGAGATCGAACCCGCCGGTGTGCGACGGGTGCATTCGACGAACGTCCGCGGCTTCGCCGCGCTGCCGATGCGAGTGGAGGCACGCTGACATGCCCCGTTTCGAACCCCATCCGCGACGCCGTCCGTCCGTGATCGCCGGGGCCTCCTCGGGTATCGGCGCGGCCACCGCCGCCGCCCTCGCCGAGTCTGGGCACCCGGTCGCGCTCGGGGCACGGCGAGTGGAGGAATGCGAGAAGGTCGCCGAGGGCATCCGGGCCGGCGGCGGTGAAGCGTTCGTGCACCGGCTCGACGTGTCCGATCCGGACTCGGTCAAAGGGTTCGTCGCCGCGGCCACCGAAGCACTCGGTCCGATCGAAATTCTCGTTTCGGGAGCGGGGGATCTGGAGTCCTCCCTCGTCCACGAGATGGACGCCGAGCGGTTTTCGGCCCAGGTGCAGGTACATCTGGTCGGCGCGCACCGCCTGGTGTCGGAGATCGTGCCGGACATGGTGCGGCGCAAGCGAGGCGACATCGTGTTCATCGGCTCCGACGTGGTGCGGGCGCCCCGGCCGCGAATGGGCGCCTACGTGCCGTCGAAGGCCGGGGTCGAGGCCATGGCACGGGCACTGCAGATGGAACTGGAAGGCACCGGGGTCAGGGCATCGATCGTGCGTCCCGGCCCGACGCTCACCGGGATGGGCATGAGCTGGGATCCCGAGGTCGTCGGACCGCTGCTGCGGGACTGGGCGAAGTGGGGTTTCGCCCGCCACCCCTACTTCCTGCGCCCCTCGGACATCGCCGCCGCCGTCCACAACGCGGTTTCCGTGCCCCGGGGTGTCCACATCGCACTCGTCGAGGTGCAACCCGAGGCGCCGCTGAGGAGGGAGCAAGATGACGCTTCGTGAGCCGCCCCTGGTCTCCGGGGGACGGGAAGAGCACGGCCATCTCGAAGAACTCCGGCACGACCCGATCGGGCTGATGCGCCGCGTCCGCGAGGAATGCGGGAACGTCGGCGCGTTCCGGCTCGCGGACCGATCCGTGGTCCTGCTCTCGGGGGCCGAGGCCAACGAGTTCTTCTTCCGGTCCGCCGACTCCGAACTCGACCAGGCCGAGGCCTACCCGTTCATGAAGCCGATCTTCGGCAGCGGTGTGGTGTTCGACGCGAGCCCGGAGCGCCGCAAGGAGATGCTGCACAACCAGGCACTCCGCGGTGAGCACATGAAGGGGCACGCCACCACCATCCCGGCCGAGGTGGGCAGGATGGTCGCGAACTGGAAGGACGAGGGCGAGATCGACCTCCTCGACTTCTTCGCCGAGCTGACCATCTACACCTCTTCCGCCTGCTTGATCGGGCAGCGGTTCCGGGAGGAACTCGACGGGCGGTTCGCCGGGCTCTACCACGATCTGGAGCGGGGCACCGACGCGCTCGCCTACGTCGACCCGTATGCCCCCATCGAGAGTTTTCGCCGCCGGGACGAGGCGAGGGCCGGTCTGGTACGGCTCGTGCAGGAGATCATGGACAAGCGGACCGCCGCGCCGCCGCCGGACAAGGCGCGGCGGGACATGCTGGACGTGCTCATGTCCGTCAAGGACACCCACGGTGCGCCGCGGTTCTCCGCCGACGAGATCACCGGCATGTTCATCTCGATGATGTTCGCCGGGCACCACACCAGTTCGGGCACCGCGGCGTGGACGCTGATCGAGCTGCTGCGCCATCCCCAGGTGATGCGCGCCGTGGTGTCCGAACTGGACGAGCTCTACGGCGACGGATCGGAGGTCGGCTTCCGCGCACTGCGGCAGATCCCGCTGCTGGAGTCGGCCATCAAGGAGGCCCTTCGCCTGCACCCGCCGCTGATCCTGCTGTTGCGGGTGGCCAAGGAGGACCTTCAGGTCGGCGGCTGCCGAATCGCCGAAGGCCGGCTGGTCGGCGCGACCCCGGCGATCTCGAACCGGATCCCGGAGGACTTCCCCGATGCGGACGCCTTCGATCCGTACCGCTATGCGGAACCGCGCCAAGAGGATCTCGTCAACCGGTGGACCTGGATCCCGTTCGGCGCCGGACGGCACCGCTGCGTCGGCGCAAACTTCGCCATGGTGCAGCTCAAGGCGATCTTTTCGGTGCTGCTGCGGGAGTTCGAGTTCGAGCCGGCGCAGCCGCCGGAGAGTTACCGCAACGACCACAGCAAGATGGTCGTCCAGCTGGCGCAGCCCTGCCGGGTGTCCTACCGGCGCCGGAGCGCGTGATGCGGATCGATGCCGACCTGGATCTGTGTCAGGGACACGCGATGTGCGAGCTGGAAGCGCCGGAGGTGTTCTCGGTGCCCAAGCGGGGAAAGGTG
This sequence comes from Amycolatopsis cynarae, assembly GCF_026802195.1. Taxonomy (NCBI): domain Bacteria; kingdom Bacillati; phylum Actinomycetota; class Actinomycetes; order Pseudonocardiales; family Pseudonocardiaceae; genus Amycolatopsis; species Amycolatopsis cynarae. The sequence goes on from NZ_CP113836.1 coordinate 2,403,604, forward strand.
GAGATCCGCGAAGCCGAGCCCTCGGAGCAGCTGCGGGCCGAGGTGGCCCGCGCGGTGCGCTTCTGTCCGACCCGGGCACTGCGACTGACCGACGAGTGAACAGGAGTGGATGCGATGCCTGCCTTTCCCCGTGCGGAGCTGGACAAGATGGTCGACCGGTGGCTCAAGGAGAACCAGCGCTGCGAGGAGGCAGGCGACTGGCGGCCGCTGGCCGAAATGTACACGGAGGACGCCACCTACGGGTGGAACGTGGGTCCCGGCCAGGACTTCATGGCGGTGGGCCGGGAGGAGATCCGGGACATCGCGCTCGGCCAGGAGATGGCGGGCCTGGCGGGATGGGAGTATCCGTACCAGAAGTTCGTCGTCGACGACCGGGCCGGTGAGGCGATCGGCTTCTGGAAGCAGCTGGCCGGTGCCACCCGGCCGGACGGGACCCGGTACGAGGTCGCCGGGATCGGCGGCAGCTGGTTCCGTTATGGAGGGAACTGGCAGTGGTCCTGGCAGCGGGACTTCTTCGATTTCGGCAACGTTTCCGCGCTCTACCTGGAAATGATCAGGGACAACGCGCTGTCTGAGGGGATGCGGGAGCGCATCCGGCGCGCCACCTCGGGACGCCGCCTGCCCGGGTACTTCCGGCGTGGACAGTCGCCGGTGCCGATCTGGTGAGGGGGTGCGGCCGGAATGGTACTGAACATCGCGGACCTGTTCGAGCACACCGTGGATCTCGTGCCCGGCCGGACCGCCGCGATCTGCGGCGAGGTACGCCGTGGTTACGCGGAGCTGGAGGCGCGAGCGAACCGCCTGGCGCACTACCTTGCCGGGCGGGGCGTCGGGCCGGGGGATCACGTCGGCGTGTACACCCGCAACGCGATCGAGGCGCTGGAAACCATGCTGGCCGCCTACAAACTCCGGGCGGTGGCGATCAACGTCAACTACCGCTACGTCTGCGCCGAGTTGCGCTACCTGTTCGACAACGCCGATCTGGTCGCCCTCGTGCACGAACGCCGCTTCGCGCATCTGGTGGCGGAGGTGCTGCCCGAGGTACCCGGGCTCGGACACGTGCTGGTGGTCGAAGACGGTACCGAAGACGACTACACGGCCTACGGGGGAGTCGAGTACGAGGAGGCGCTGGTTTCGGCCTCGCCGGAGCGTGATTTCCCGGAGCGGAGCCCGGACGACCGGTATGTGCTCTACACGGGCGGCACGACCGGATATCCGAAGGGCGTCGTGTGGCGGCACGCGGACGTCTGGCGGGTACTGGGCGGTGGCATGGACTTCCACACCGGGGTGGAGCTGGACGAGTGGCAGCAGGCGTGCCAGGGGCCGGGAGCGAGCCCATGACGTGGTTCCCGATCCCGCCGCTGATCCACGGCGCGGCGCAGTGGGCCGCGCTGGCCGCGCTCTTCGGCGGGAACACCGTGCTGCTCACCGCGAAGTTCGACGCGGCGAACGTGTGGCGGCTGATCGAACGGCACCGGGCCGGCGTCGCGGTGATCACCGGGGACGCGATGGGCCGTCCGATGATCGAAGCCCTGCGGGCGGGCGACTACGACACCTCGTCGCTGGTGGCGCTCGCCAGCAGTGCGGCCCTGTTCTCGCCCAGTGTCAAGCGGCAGTTCGTGGACGCGCTGCCGAACACGGTGATCACCGATTCGATCGGCTCCTCGGAAACCGGTTTCGGCGGGATCAAGATCGTGGGCCGGGATCCGGAGTACGCCGGGGGACCGCGCGTACCGCCGGGGCGCGAGGTGCTGGTGATCGACGAGGCGGGCAGGCCGGTGGTTCCGGGTTCGGGGGTGATCGGCAGGTTCGCCCGGGGCGGCCACGTCCCGCTCGGGTACTACAAGGATCCGGAGAAGACGGCCGCACTGTTCGTCGAGGTCGATGGTGCCCGGTACGTGACCCCGGGCGATTTCGCGCGGGTCGAGGCAGACGGCACGATCACCCTGCTGGGCCGCGGAAACATGTGCATCAACACCGGGGGCGAAAAGGTGTTTCCCGAGGAGGTGGAGGGCACGCTGAAGGCGCACCCCGGGGTGTTCGACGCGATCGTGGTCGGCGTGCCGGACGAGCGGCTGGGGCACCGGGTGGCCGCCGTGGTGCAGGCCCGGCCGGGCTGGGAGCCGGATCTGCCGGAGCTGAACCGGCATCTGCGGCAGTCCCTGGCGGGCTACAAGGTGCCGCGCAGTCTGTGGCTGGCGGAAAAGGTCGAACGGACCCCGAGCGGAAAACCGGATTACCGGTGGGCTCAGCGGTACACGCGGGAACGATCGGCCTTCGCGCACGCCGACTGAAACCTCCTTCTTTCGCGGCAGGGCACAACGCCCTTGCGGCGGGTTGACGCGAAAGCAGAACACGTTCTACTTTGTGTCTGCGGCCATTTTCGACAGTCCTGGCAAGAATCCGAGGCGATCCCTTAGGGGGTAGGAGAATCCATGGACGTCATCGAGGGAGCGAAGCCGTGACGGCAGAGCGTTGTGAGCCCCGGATCAGCCTGGTCGACGGTGCGTTCTACGCCGGCGATCCCTATCCGGCCTTCGCCTGGATGCGGCGGAACGAACCGGTCTACCGGGACCCGGAGCCGGGAGTGTGGGGGGTGACCCGCTATCACGACGTGAAGGCGGTGTCGACCAACCCGGAGGTCTTCTCCAGCGCGGGCGGGATCCGGCCCGATCACCCCGCGATGCCCTACATGATCGATATGGACGATCCCGAGCACCGCAGGCGACGGCGGCTGGTCGGCGCGGGCTTCCTGCCGAAGGCGGTCGCGGCACGGGAAGGCGCGGTCGGCGGCATCTGCGACTTTCTCATCGACCGCGTCTGCGAGCGAGGAGCCTGCGATTTCGTGGCCGATCTCGCTGCCCCGCTGCCCCTGTTCGTGATCGGCGACATGCTCGGCGTCGAACCGGGGGACCGCGATGATCTGCTGCGGTGGTCCGACGACATGGTGCGTGCGCTCGGTTCTCCCGATCCGGACGCGATGACCGCGGCCGCCACCGCCTTCGTCGAGTACAGCGCCTACATCACCGAACGCGTCGCGCGGCGGAGGCGTGACCGCGACGAGAGCGACCTCATCGGGATCCTGGCCAACGCGGAGTTCGACGGTGACCGGCTCACCGACGACTCGCTGGTCATGGAGACCCTGCTGATCCTCATCGGCGGTGACGAGACCACCCGGCACGTGATCAGCGGCGGGATGGCGGCTCTGCTCACCCGGCCGGACCAGTTGGCGCGCCTGCGGGCCGATCTCGGCCTGCTGCCCACCGCGATCGACGAGATGCTGCGCTGGGTCTCGCCGATCAAGAACATGGCCCGCACCGCCACGGTGGACACCCGGATCGGAGACACCTCGATCCGGGCGGGGGAGAAGGTGCTCCTGCTCTACCCATCGGCGAACCGGGACGAAGCCGTGTTCGACCGGCCGGAGGAGTTCGACATCACGCGGCGACCCAACGACCACGTCGCCTTCGGTTTCGGCGCACACTTCTGCCTCGGCAGCAGACTCGCCCGGCTCGAACTGCGGGAGATGTTCGCCCGGCTGCTCACGCGCCTGCCCGACCTCCGGCTGGCCGGGGACGCTCCCGACCCGCTGCCGCGCCGTGCGGCCAACTTCGTTTCCGGCATCGAGGGCATGCCGGTGGAGTTCACCCCGCAACCGGCCAGGGCCCTCGCCTGACCGGCGGTGACGGGCAGGCGACGTGCCCGTCACCGCTCGCTAAGGCGTGTATCAAAGTGGCTTGGGTAGCGGTGCGGGTAGCGGAACCTCAGACGGTCCCTGGCTGTGGGATCTCCTCCTCATGAATGCCAATTCACGAAGCGCTGGCAGTGCTGTTCTTGCGCACGTCAGAACCCGCGCCGGTGCGAGCTGACAGCTCACAGCAAGCGGCTCCGCCGCTTAGGAAACATGCGCCAGTGCCTCCAGCACCGCGGCGGTGTCCATATAGAACGGATGCATCTCGGCGATGAGACCGTCCCGCACCGTGATCAACTGCATGACCGAGGTGTCCAGCGTCCGGCCGGTGCAGCGTGCCCGCAACCGCCCCCGGTTGTACACCACCACCGAAGGCGCCTCGGTGACGAACCGGTGCTCGAAGAACTCCAATGATTCCCAGGCCTTGCCGAAGGCGAACATGAACTGCTCGATGCCCTCGTGACCACGCCATTGCCCACCGTACGGGAGGCTTTCGGCCTGGTACATCACGACATCTTCGGCCAGGCACGAGGCCAGCCCGTCGAAGGAGGCATTTCCGAAACCGCCCGCCGCCACGTAGGCGGCCTCCTCGGCGTAGAACCTCTTCAGCGTTGTTTCGATGCTCACCCGGCAATGATGGGCCTTTCCGCACTCGCGCGCTGGCGGCAATCCGACCCTGGCTTCGATCGCGGCGGGCGGCGAAAACCGGTGGCGGTCCGGGTGCGCCTGCGGGCAGGCTGGGCGGATGGTCGACCCCTTGTTCGCCGACACCGATCTCGCCGGCCTCTACGACCTGTTCTCCCCGTGGGAGACCAGGGGCGATCTCGCCTTCTACCTCGGGCTGATGTCCCCCCAGGACGCCGTGCTCGACGTCGGGTGCGGCACCGGCCTGCTCCTGCACAAGGCCAGGGAAGCCGGGCACACGGGCCGGTTGTGCGGGCTGGACCCGGCCGCCGGAATGCTCGCGCAGGCACGACGGCGATCGGACATCGAGTGGGTCGAGGGGGAGCTGTCCCGCCCCCGCTGGGACCGCGAGTTCGATCTCGCGGTGATGACCGGGCACGCCTTCCAGGTGCTGCTGGCCGACGACGAGCTCCGGCGCGGCCTCTCGACGATCGCCCGGGCACTGACCGAAGGCGGCCGGTTCGCCTTCGAAACCCGCAATCCCGGTGCTCGCCCCTGGGAACGCTGGGTTCCGGACAACGTGTTGGAGGCCGACGACGGTGCGGGCGGCGTCGTGCGCATGTGGAACGACGTGGAAACCCCGGTCACCGGGAACACCGTCTCGTTCGCCACGACGTTCACCGGCTCCCGCTGGGACCGGCCACGATTCAGCCGGACCACGCTGCGGTTCGTCACCCCCGGGGAACTGACGGACTTCCTCACCGAAGCAGGCCTCGTCGTCGAGCGGCAGTTCGGGGACTTCTCCGGCGGGCCGCTCACCGCCACCAGCCCCGAGATCATCACCATCGCCCGCCGCGCCGAATAGCGCCAGGAATGGGCAAACTCGCCACAGCGAGGGGCACATCCGGGTCCGCCGTCGCACCGTCGCGCACGTCATTTCAGGCGGACCTCTTGATCACCTCGAACAGGCTTGCCCACCCCTCCTTCCCGCGGCCCGCGGCGCGTGCCCGGTCGTAGTGATCCTTCACCGCACCGGGGAGAGCGAGATCGATCCCGGCATCCCGGCTGGCGCCGAGGATGTGGTCGGCGGTCGCGCCCATCATCGCCACCGATGCCTTGTCGCCCGGGTAGCGGCCCTGGTCGATCGCCTGGGCGGCTTCGGCCAGATAGGACGACAGGGTGTCGAAATTGTCCGCGGCATAGGGCCGGAACGCCTCGGCGGAGACCCCGGCCGAGGCGAGCAGGGCGGTCGCGTGCAGGTAGGCGGACAGCGAGGTCAGGAAGACGTCGAGCTGGGCCTGGTAGAACAGCTGGGCCAGCGCCGGATCCGCGCCGCGGTAATCGGGTTTGCCCAGCAGACGCAGGATCGGCTCGCAGGTTTCGAAGAGATCGCGTGGTCCGCTGTAGAAGACGTACGCGGCGTCGGTGCCCACCAGCGGGGCGGGCACCATGACCCCGCCCACGAGCAGCCGGGCGCCGCGTTCCGCCAGCCAGTCCGCGGCTTCCCGGCTGCTTTGCGGCGTGTCGGAGCTGAGGTTGACGATCACCCGCCCGGCGAGCCCGGTGCCGTCCAGGATGTCGTACATCGCCTGGTAGTCGGTGAGACTGAGGATGACGGTCTCGCTGATGGAGAGCGCTTCTTCGACCGACTCGGCCCGGTGCGCCCCTTCGGCCACGAGCGGCTCGGCGCGGCTTGCCGTGCGGTTCCACACTGTCGTGTGAATCCCGTGGGCGAGGAAGGTGCGCACCATGGCCTGGCCCATCGGGCCGAGGCCGAGCACGGTCACGTGAGTTTCTCGGGACATGTCCTGCTTTCCTTGCTGTCATAGGGATGTTGCGGTGGTGTCGTGGCGCTGTTCGCCGGCGTCGTCCGGCCGCCGCGATCCACGGTGCCGGAGCCCGCGCACGATTCGCTGGGGGTGTGCTCACGCCGGAAATGTCGGTGCCCGGCGCTACCGTCGTTTTCGTGCGATTCGAAGTACTGGGGGAGCTCGCCGTCCGTGACGCGCAGGGCCGTGTCGTCCGTGTTCCCGAACTCAAGGTCCGTGCCCTGCTCGCGGATCTCGTGCTGCACGCGGGCCGTCCGCTGTCGGCCGACCGGCTGGCCGAGGACCTGTGGGGTGCGCATCCGCCCGGAAATCCGGTCAACACCCTGCAGACGAAGGTGTCGCAGCTTCGCCGCGCCTTCGAGACGGCCGAGCCGGGCGGTCGCGAGCTGGTGGTCCATCGCCAGGGGGGCTACCTGCTGCGCGCCGGTCCTGAGTCGATCGACGCGGCGTGCTTCCGCGCACTCACCGCCGAAGCCCGCTCCGCCACCGATCCCGGTGCGAAGGCGGCTCTGCTGAGCGAGGCGTTGGGCCTGTGGCGCGGGCCCGCGCTGCCGGAGTTCGCCGGTGAACCGTTCGCGGCGCCGGAGGTGGGCAGGCTGGAGGAGGAGCGGCTGGCCGCGAGCGAGGAGTGGGCCGAGGCCCGGCTCGCGCTGGGGGAGATCGCGGGCCTGCCGGCCGAACTGGGGGAGCTCGTGGCCCGGTACCCGCTGCGGGAGCACCTGCGTGCCCTGTTCCTGAAGGCGCTCTACCGCTCCGGCAGGCAGACCGAGGCACTGCAGAGCTACACGGAGATCCGGCGGCTGCTGGCCGACGAGCTGGGGCTGGCGCCCGGTCCCGAGCTGACCGCGGTGCACCGGGCGATCCTGGTGCAGGATCCCGCACTGGCCGGACCCGTGGCCCGGTCGCCGGGGACGAATCTGCCCGCGTTCCTCACCGAGTTGCTGGGCCGGACCGAAGAGGTGCGCGGGGTGCGGGCCGCGCTCGCGGTGTCCCGGCTGGTCACCGTCACCGGCCCGGGCGGGGTGGGCAAGACGAGGCTCGCGGTGGAATCGGCGAGGCAGGCGCTGGCCGGGTTCGCCGACGGCGCCTGGTTCGTCGAGTTCGGCCCGGGCCAGGACGAATGGGTGGCCGAAGCGGTGGCCTCCGTCGTCGGTGTCCGGGCGGATCGAGGGGCCGCCGCGTTGGCTGCGGCCCTGCGCGGCAAGGCGATGCTGCTCGTCCTGGACAACTGCGAACAGGTGGCCGGGCCCGTGGCGGAACTGGCCGCGCGGCTGCTGGCCGCGGCGCCCGCGGTGCGCGTCCTCGCCACCAGCCGGGAGCCGCTCGGCCTGCCGGGAGAACTGGTCCGGACCGTTGCGCCGTTGCCCGTACCGGAGGACGAGGGATCGGCCGGGGTGGCCCGTTCCCCGGCCGTGCGGCTGTTCACCGCCCGTGCCGCCGAGGCGGCGCCGGGGTTCGTCCTCGACGAGGCCGCGTCCCCCGTGGTCGCGGCGGTCTGCCGCCGCCTGGACGGTATCCCGCTGGCGCTCGAACTGGCCGCCACGCGGGTCCGCTCCCTCGGCGTGCACGAACTGCTGAGACGCCTGGACGACAGGTTCCGCCTGCTGACCGGTGGCCGCGGGGGCCCCGCGCGGCAGCGGACGCTGCGCGCGACCATCGACTGGAGCTGGGACCTGCTGACCGAGCCGGAACGCGTGGTGCTGCGCAGACTGGCCGCGCACACCGACGGCTGCACACTGGAGTCCGCCGAAGCGGTGTGTGCGGGGGACGACGTAGGGGCCGCGGAGGTGTTCGATCTGCTGGCGCGGCTGGTGGACCGCTCGCTCGTCACGGCGGCCGAACCGGCGCCTGGTGCGGGCGTGCTGCGCTACCGCCTGCTCGAATCGGTGTCCGCCTACGGCCGGGACCGGCTCGCCGAGGCGGGCGAGACGGAGCGCGTGCGGCGCAGGCACCGCGACTACCACCTCGGGCTGGTGTCCAGAGCCGCGGAAGGGTTGCGCGGGCACGAGCAGCGGCACTGGCTGCGCCGGCTGGACGCCGAGACCGGCAACCTGCGGGCGGTCCTCGACGGCGTGATTCGGCACGGCGAGGCCGCCGTCGCGTTGCGACTGGCCGATGGCCTGGCGTGGTACTGGTTCCTCCGCGGCCGCCTCGGCGAAGCGCACCGGTGGCTCACCAGGGCGCTCGCGCTCGACGGGGATGCCCGGCCGGAGGCCCGCGCACGGGTGGCGGCCTGGCAAGCCGGTTTCGCCGCCCTGCTCGGCGACGAAACCGACGTGGGGGAGCAGGCTCGGCGGGCGCTCAAGCTGTTCGACGACGTCGACGATCCGGTGGGACTGGCCACCGCACAGTGGTTCCTCGGCTTCGCGCTGATCGGATCCGGCGATCTTTCCGCCCTGGCCGAGCTCACGGATCGGGCGCTGGCGGGGTTTCGCGCCCTCGGCGATCGCTGGGGAACCGCCGCCGCACTCACCGAGTGCGCGGTCCAGGCCCGGCCGCGGGGTGAGCTGGCCCGGGCCCGGCGGGACGCGGAACGCGGACTCGCGCTGTTCCGGGAACTCGGCGACGACTGGGGCAGGCTCAAGGCACTCGACGTGCTCAGCTCGCTGGCCGCCATAGCGGGGGAGTACGACCAGGCCGGGTGGTGGTACCGGGAGCAGCTCAAGCTGGCGGAGGACCTGGGACTGCGGATCGAAGAGTCCTACGCGCTGTCGGGGCTGGGCCGGATCGCGCTGCTCAACGGTGACCACACGGCTTCGGAGGAACTCCACCGGCGCGCGTTGCGCGTGGCCACCGAGCAGTCGCACAAGCGGGGGATGCAGTTCGCCGAGACGGGGCTGGGCCTGGTGGCGCGGAGGCAGGGCAGGTTCGCCGAGGCCGAAGCACATCTGCTGCCGTGGGTCGGCTGGTGCCGGGAGCGGCAGGGCGATCTGGGCGTCGCGCTGCTCATGGCCGAACTCGGGTTCGCCGCCGAACAGCGCGGCGACTCCGAAACCGCTCTCCGGCGTCATCGCGCGGGGCTCGCCGCCGCCATGGCGGCGGGCGATCCGCGAGCGGTCGCGCTGGCGCTGGAAGGCCTCGCGGGCGCCGAGGTGCTGCGGAACCGGACGGAGTTCGCCGTCCGTCTCCTCGGCGCGGCGGCGGCGGCACGGAGGGCATTGGGTGCCCCGCTTCCGGAGGCCGAGCGCGGTGACGTCGAGCGCATCACCACCGCGGCGGTCGCGCGGCTGGGCGAAGCCGGTTTCGCGGAGCGGTTCTCCCTGGGCGGAAAGGAGGGGCCCGAAGCCGTTCTGGCGGTTTGCGGCCACCTACCGGCATGAAGGGAAAGCGCGTCGTGCTCGATAACCCGGCGAGCCCGCACGGGCGCCACCACCTGTTTCAACGCCGACGGCAGCACGTCGGTCACCTACTCCCGACGCGCTTGTCCAGCCAGGCGGTCCACCGTTCCAGTGCCGGGCCCGGATCGCGCCGCCCGAGGCCGAGCCGGAAGCGGTCGGTGGGCGTCGGGGTGAGTTCCGAGCGGTAGACGCCCGCGGGCAGGAGCAGGATGCCTTCCTGCTCCACGAGATCGGTGCAGAACGCTTCCACCCCGTCTTCGCCCCGATACCGGGGGAAACAGACGCACCCGCCGCACGGCGGTGACCAGTCGAACAGGTCCGGGTAGTGGGCGAAGAACGCGTCGAAGATCTCGATGTTGGCCGCGATCAGGCGGCGGTTCCGGTCGTGGATGCGGTCCCGGGCGCGCAGGGCGATGAGCGCGAGGATCTCGCTGGGCGCGGAGTTGCAGATGGACGTGTAGTGCTTGGCCCGTTCGAGCCGCCGCAGCACATCGCGGTCGCGGCAGGCGAGCCAGCCGATCCGGAGACCGGGCAGCCCGTAGGACTTGGACATCACGTTCAGGGACAGGGCGGTGGGCGACAGTTCGGCGGCCTGGGGCAGCGGTTGCCGCGGCGCCCGTTCGAGCCCGCGGTACACCTCGTCACTGAACAGGATGATGCCGCGGTCCTGGCATAGACGGACCAGCCGGAGCCAGGTCTGGGGATCGGGGAGGGTGCCCGTGGGGTTGTGGGGGAAGTTGACCGACACAAGCCGCGTGTTCGGCCGCAACGCGCGTTCCAGTTCGCCGAGGTCGAGTGCCCAGTCGTGCTCCTGGCGCAGCGGCACCCCGGTCACGTCGCACACCGACAGCGGAACGGTTTCGGCGGACTGGTAGTTCGGGGTGAGGACGACGGCGTGGTCGTCACGGTCGAGAAGGGTGCGCATGGCCAGGTACAAGCCCTCCTCCGCACCAGCGAAGCAGAGGATGTCGGCGGCTTCCAGCCCGTCGTAGGTGGCGGCGATGGCCTCCCGCAGCGCGGGCAGCCCGTAGGTCTCGGTGTAGCCGAGGTGCAGCGATTCCCATCGTCGCCTGGCGTCGTCGTCGGCCATGGCGAGCAGTTCGGCCAGCGACAGCGTTTCCGCGTCGGAGGCGGCGAGGTTGTCGCGGGCGACGAACTCCCAGCGGGAGAAGTGGGTTTCCAGGCGGAAGTCAGGCAGGGTCGGCATGGGGCCGCGGATCCTTCCTCAGCTCGGCGAGCAACTGGTAGACGGCCGAGCGGGACGCGCCCAGCGTCCGCGCGACGAGGGGGACGGAACGCCGCTGGGCGAAGATCCCGGCGGCGTCGAGCCGGGCGAGCAGGACCAGCCGGTCCTGCCGGGTCAGCCGGTCCACGGGGGTGCCCCGGTCGCGCACGTAGGCGCCCACGGTCTCGTGCACCGTCTCCGTCCAGTCCCGCTCGAACAGCATGCCCGGCTGCGCGGTGACGGGCGCGGCGAACCCGGAGAGCAGGTTCGCCGCGGCGTCGAAGGCGCTTCGGTCCACGTTGATGCACAGCACCAGCCGGGCCCGCCCGTGATCGTCGCGGAGGACGGCGCTGACGCTGGACAGGCGCCGTCCGTCGGCCAGTGACTTCAGGTACGGCCCGTGCACGTCCTCCCCGGCCGAGGGCAGGCTGTCGAGCTCTCCGAGCAGGGAGGGGTCGCCGGGCTTGCGCCCGGACAACGGGTTCCAGATCGCCACGATGCGGTCGGTGGCCGGATCGTGCAGCACCACCTCCGCGTGCGGCGACAGCAGTCGCGCTATCGCCTCGCCCGCCGGTGCCCAGCTCTCCCACATGGTGTGGACACTACATCCAGGATGGACATTCTGTCCAAGAGGGGCAGGGTCGGGTAGGGCCCCGGGGCCGTGCCGCGGCCGGATATACGTCGGCGGGGGCGGCCGGTTCGGCGAACTTCGGTTCGGTCGTTTCCCTCGGTTCTGCGACACCCCGCAGCACACGATCCGGTTCGGACAGTCCACTGTAGAGAGCTGCCCGTGTGCCTGACGCTCGGCCAAGATGGTGCCGCCCCGGGGCACCGGACCGCGGTCACGCGCCCGGGGCGCGCCGCGGGCCGTACTCGCCGTCGGTGACTCCTGCCTGCTCGGCGGGCACTTCGTGGTGCCAGCCGCCCCGGCCGCCCACGGACCGCCGGCCCACCCCTTCGGACTAACGCAAGGGCGGGGATTACCGCTGGTAGCGGCGTTTTCCGTGCGCCAGGCCGATTCGCGGCGCCCTGGTTACCGTGGGAGCACCAGGGACGAAAGGCGGTGAGTACTCCATGGACAGTGCGCGTTCCCGGGTCGTGTCCGGCCGCGTGACGGGCGGCCTGCTGGTGGCCGGTCTCGCGGTCACCGGCTGGGTCACCGGCTGTGGTTCTTCCGGCCAGGACGCCCCGCCACCGGCCGGGGTCACCACCACCGGCCCGGCCGGGCAGGGCGCTCCGCCGCCGGGGGCTCCGCCGCAGGGGACCGGTGAGGCACCGCCGTCCCCGCAGGCCGCCCCGCCGCCCGCCGCGGACGGCGGGGCCGAGCGGTGCTCCACCGGGAACTGCGAGATCAGCGTGTCCGGCCCGATGGACATTCGGCTCACCGGACAGGGTGGCGGGATCACCACTCTCACGGTGGAAAGAGCGGACCCGAACGGGCTGGTCTACCGGGCCGTGTCCGGTGGCAGAAGCAGTTCCGGCAACCTCCAGCCCGGCTGCACGGTTTCGCTGACCCGGAGCGGTCAGTACAGCGTCTGCTCGGACGACGGTGAGCCCGGGCCTCCGGTGCGGAAGGCGGGCGTCCTGGCGATGCAGGTGCTGGACGGGGGCGCCGGCGGCCTCCGGCTTCGCCTCGTGTCCGGCTGACCGGCCACATGCGACGGTGCCACCGAGGTGCTGTGCCGGAAAATCGCCCGGCTGAAAAGGAAAACCTCTACACCTGGTGGTACGGCTGCACGACCTCGGTGTGCCAGGCACCCGGATCGGGCTGTTCGGCGGGGTTGGTGAGGTAGACCTCCCAGGCGTCCCCGACCGGTTCGCCACCGTGGTCCTTCACCCATGAGGTGAGCGCCTGGTACGCGGGTTCCATCTGATCGTAGGGACCCACGTGCAGGGTCGACACCACCGGTCCGCCGGGCAGCGTCGAGGGGATGACCTGATCGGTCGCCTCGATCGGCGCGGTGACCGGGAACCCCGCTTCCACGGTGAACCGGTCGTCCCCCCGGATGTGGAAGCGGGCGAACGGCGGGCCCGCGGGATAGGCGCCCTGTGCGGCGACGGCCTCGGTCACGGCCTGGTAGGTCCTGCCGAGCCAGGGGCCGATCTCCGCGACCGGCAACGTGTCCTCGGCGATCGCCGAGGGCTGCTCGTGCCTGGTCTCCGCCTGGATCTCGTAGGTCCTCATGGCGTTCAGCGTCGCCCGTACCGGAAACCCCCTCAAGGGCCGTAAGTCCTCTTCGGTCCCGCGCCGTGATCTCACCCTGGTCGGGCGAGGACCGCGTGTCCGGGCGCGGCCGACGATGACAGGCAAGCCGGAATCCGGCACGAGACAGGAGGGGTAACGCCATGAGCCAACACGCGCATCCGGGGGCCGCGGGCGGGGTGCGATCGACGGGCCGGGCCACCACCCAGACGGCATGGGTCGGCTGGATCTGGTTCGGCGGCGCGATGATGATCCTGCTCGGCCTGTTCAACGTGATCGAGGGCGTGGTCGCCCTGTTCAACCCGAGGTACTACGTGATCGGCCCGCAGGGCCTGCTGGTGTTCAACCTCACCGGCTGGGGATGGGTGCACCTCATCATCGGGATCCTCGCCGTCATCGCCGGTCTCGCGCTGTTCACCGGCGCGATGTGGGCCCGCGTGACGACGGTGGTGCTGGCGACCATCAACGCGATCGCGCAACTGGCCTTCCTGTCCGCCTACCCGTTGTGGTCCACCATTGTGATCGCGCTGGACGTGGTCGTGATCTGGGCGGTGGTGGTTCACGGGCAGGAAGCCAGGGAGGAATACGAGCAACTCTGATCCCTCTGATCCCTCTGATCCCTCTGACCCCATCGGACACGCCCCTGACCGGACCCGGGGCGAACGACACGGAGCGGCGCCCGGAAGACCTCAGCCGGGCGCCGTCCGTTGTTCACCTGACGGCCGTGAACCTGGCGTGATACGCGCTTAGAAACGACCTCAGGGCGGCAACGGACGGTGCCCAGGACTGAGGAGAGTGCGCGTGCGGGTCGGGCGGAGGGGGCTGCGGTGGCTGGCGCTGGCGCTGCCGTTGGTGGTGGCCGGATCCGCGGCTGCCGGGGTGGGGGAGCCTGCCGCGCCGCAGGCGGGCAGCGGGCCGGTGATCCGCGCCGTGGATCCCGTGGACGCGGCCGGGCATCCGGTGGCGGTGGACGGCAGCCTGCCCGCGGCGACCTCGATGGGGGAAGCGCTGAGCACCGCCGGCCCCGTTGTCCTGACCCAAACCGCCGGGTCCGCCGCGTCGCCGCCCAGCGGTCCCCTCGGGATTCCCGGGGTGGCGCTGGCCGCGTATCGTGCGGCCGCCGACGGCCTGGCCCGCAGCAGGCCCGGATGCCACCTGAGCTGGTCGCTGCTGGCGAGCATCGGGCGCATCGAGTCCGGGCACGCCCGGGGCGGCGATGTGGACGCGGGCGGGACCACCAGGGTGCCGATCCTCGGGCCGGTGCTCGACGGAGCGGGTTTCGCGGCGATCCCGGACACCGACGGCGGCGCCTACGACGGTGACGCCCGCTGGGACCGCGCGGTGGGGCCGATGCAGTTCATCCCGTCCACCTGGCGCGTCTACGGCCTGGACGGCAACGGCGATGGGCGGGCCGATCCCGGCAACCTCTACGACGCCTCCCTGGCCGCCGGGGCCTACCTGTGCGCGGGCGGTGTGGACACCGCGGATCCCCGGCAGCGGGCGAGCGCCGTCTTCCGCTACAACCATTCCGACAGCTACGTGGCCACGGTGCTGTTGTGGGCGGACGCCTACGCCGCCGGGGTGCGGCCCCTGCCGGGGGTGACCGCGCCCGCGGTCCAGGTGGCCCTGTCGGCCCCGACCGCCCCCACCGCGACCCCCGGCCCGGCTCCCCTCCCGGTCACCACCGCGCCGTCCACGCCCGCACAGGCCCGGAGCGCGGCCCCCGCCACCACGTCCCTGCCGACCACGTCGAGCGCCCCTGCGAACCCTTCGACATCGGCTCCTCCGTCCGCCCCCTCCTCCACCACCCCGAGCCCGTCCTCCGCGCCCGCCTGCACTGAGAGCACGACGACGACCGAAACCCCGGTTTCGGCGACAGCCGTGTCCTGCCCGTCGCCCGTCCCGGCGGCCTCCACGTCGTCTTCACCAGCGGTGACCACGACCTCTTAGCCCGTGTCGCCCCCGGCGTACGTTTTGGCGGGTTCATCCCCAGTGCGCCGTCCCAGCACGTTTCGTACGGACGGTGTTCGCCCAGAATAAACCGTGCTGCCTGATTCTTACGCGGCAAGTCGGGGCCGTCGATCGAAAAGAGAGTCATGGCAGTCCCTCGGTTTCAGATGTTCACGGTGCCGGGCCCTCGCCGGCCGGTTCCTCCGGAGGGCGCACCGGGTCGTGTGGCCTGGCGTTTCCTTTCCGCGAACAATCGCAACATCGCCCGGTCGATCGGTGATTTTCCGGACGCTCGTTCCTGCCTGTCGGCACTGCGCGAACTGACCGCGGGGCTGGGCGGGGCCGATCTGCGGACGGTGCGGAACATCCAGGGGATGTGGTGCTGGCGGCTGCGGATGGGGGAGACGGAGCTCGCGATCTCCAGCCATCAGTACCAGCGCCGTATCCGGGCACAGGGGGCAGCGCTCAGTTTCCGCGACCTCGCCGCGAAAGCCGGTGATCCCGAAGACCTGCGCTTGGTTATTTTCGACCGGACCAAGGCCGGGAAACCGAAATCGGGAAACGGTTTTCCGCAGGCGGATTCCGTTCGTCCCTAGTTCAACCTCCGGCGGCCCGGTGTCCAGCTCTTCCCGTTTGTCTGTACCGGCCCTCGAGTTTCTTTCGGCAAGGATCAGGAAGGACGTCGTCGTGATCGACCAGCTCGCCGCACCGCCGGTGGCCGAGACCCGTCGCCGGGTTTCACCGCCCGGCGGGGTGGATCGCGCGTTCCGCGGCCTGCTGGCGGTCGCCGGCCTGCTCGTGCTCGTGATCATGGCGACCGTCGGGATCTTCCTGCTCGGCAACGGAACCCGGGCCCTGCGGGTGGCCGGGCCCGGGTTCCTCACCGTGCAGGCCTGGCAGCCGGACTCGGGCAACTTCGGTATCGCGGCGGTGCTGACCGGTACCGTGCTGATCGCGGTGGTGGCCCTGTGCGTGGCGTTCCCGCTGGCGCTGGGGGTGGCGCTCTACATCTCCGAGTACGCGCCCCCGGCGGCCAGGCGGGCACTGGTCAGCCTGGTGGACCTGCTGGCGGCCGTGCCCAGCGTGGTCTACGGCTTGTTCGGGGCGGTGTTCCTGCAGTGGAACCTGCTGGAACTGCCGCGCTGGCTGGCCACCCACCTCGGCTGGTTCCCGCTGTTCCATGTGGACGGTTACGATCCGGGCGATCCACTGGCCAGTGAGACCGTTTTCGCCAGCTCGACCTTCTTCGCCGGGCTGGTGGTCGGCCTGATGGTGATGCCCGTCGCCTGCTCGGTGATGCGGGAGTCGTTCTCGCAGGCGCCCGCCGGTGAGCGGGAGGGGGCCTATGCCCTGGGTGCCACCCGCTGGGGCGTGATCCGCACCGTGGTGCTGCCCTTCGCGCGCGGCGGCATGATCGGCGGGACGATGCTCGGCCTCGGCCGGGCCCTGGGCGAGACCATCGCGGTCTACATGATCATCGCGCCGGTGTTCGCGATCCAGCCGCACATCCTGCAGTCGGGCGCCAGTTCGGTGTCGGCGCTGATCGCCCAGCAGTGGGGAGCGTCGAGCCCCTTCGGCCTGTCGGCGCTGATGGCGGCCGGGCTCGCCCTGTTCATGCTGACCCTGCTGGTCAACTTCGGCGCCTCGGCGGTCATCGCACGCAGCCGGTCGGGACGGGAGAGCGAGGCGTGAGCGTGTCCACAGTGGATTTCCTGGAGCAGCGCAGGCGAACGGGGACCGCCGGGAGCGGTTCGGCCCTGGTGCTGGCCGGTGCGGCGGCCGCCTCCCTCGCCCTGACGTGGCTGGTGTTCACCCGGCTCGCCCCCTTCCGCGGGGTGCTTGCCTTCCTCCTGGTGGCGTGGGTGGTGTTCCTGGGCCTGTACGGCCTGCTGGTTTCGTTCACCGAGAACGCACTGACGGTGCGGGACCGGCTCGCCGCCGTCATGGTGCACAGCCTGGCGTTCGCCGCGCTGGCCGCGCTGATCGTCATCGTCGGCTACCCGCTGGTCCGGGGGGCCGCCGCGCTGCGGCACCTCAACTTCTTCACCGAGGACATGGCCGATGCGGGACCGCTCGACCCGTTGTCCCAGGGCGGGATCCTGCACGCGGTGGTGGGGACCGTGGAGCAGATCGGGATCGCGCTGGTGATCAGCGTGCCCCTGGGCGTGGCCTGCGCGGTGTTCCTCAACGAGACCCGCGGCGCCTTCCCGCGGCTGGTGCGCACCGTGGCCGACGCGATGACGGCGCTGCCCTCCATCGTGGCGGGCTTGTTCGTCTATGCCGCGCTGATCCTCGCGCTCGGCCTGGAGAAGTCGGGCCTTGCCGCGGGCTGCGCGATCAGCGTGATGATGCTGCCGATCGTGATCCGGGCCTCGGACGTGGTGCTGCGCCTGGTCCCGGGATCGCTCCGCGAGGCCGCACTGGCACTGGGCGCCGGGCAGTGGCGCACCGTCTGGCACGTCGTCCTGCCCACCGCCCGCTCCGGGCTGACGACGGCGGTCCTGCTCGGCACCGCACGGGGAATCGGGGAGACCTCGCCGGTGCTCATCACGGCGGGGTTCACCGCCTACCTCAACGCCGACCCGCTGTCCGGGCCGCAGGTTTCCCTTCCACTGGCCACTTTTTCGCTGGTCACCTCGCCCGAGGAGGCGATGAAGGCGCGCGGGTTCGGCGCGGCGGCCGTGCTGATGCTGGTGGTGCTGGTGCTGTTCGTGGCCGCGCGGCTGGCCGGTGGCAGACCCGCCGGAGAGCTGTCGCGCGGCGGGAGGCGGCGGCGGGAGCGGGCATCGCTGGCCGACCGTGAACGGTTCATCGCCCGCATCCGCGAGCGCAGTCAGACAGGAGCCCAGCAGTGACCCCCCGAGTGATCCGGCGCCTGGCCGCACTGGCCGCGGTGCTCGCCCTCCTGCTCGCCGGCCAGGGACCGGCGCTGGCCGACAGCTACGTGCCGATCAGCGGCGCCGGGTCGACCTGGAGCTCCAACGCCCTCGACCAGTGGCGCAAGAACGTCCTCCAGTACGGCATGCGGATCAGCTTCGCGGCCACCGGTTCCACGGACGGGCGGAACCAGTTCAAGGCGGGCCAGGCCGACTTCGCGGTGTCGGAGATCCCCTACGGGCTGACCGATGCGGGCGTCAAGGACTACGAGCCGAACCGGGGCTACGCCTACATGCCGATCGTCGCGGGCGGTACGTCGTTCATGTACAACCTGCACGTCGGCACCACGCGGGTGACCAACCTCCGCCTGTCGGGCGCGGCACTGGCGGGCATCTTCACCGGGACGATCACCAACTGGGCCGATCCGGCGATCAGGGCGGACAACCCGGGCCTCGCCCTGCCCGCCCGCAAGATCATCCCGGTGGTCCGCTCCGACGGTTCCGGTACCAGCGCGCAGCTGACCACCTACTTCGCCGGTGAGTTCGGCGGCCAGTGGGACGACTTCTGCCGCCGCGCGGGCCGCGCGACGCCGTGCGGGTTCACCTCGAACTACCCGCTGGTGTCCCCGATGGTCGGCCAGTCAGGTTCGCTCGGCGTGACGAACTACGTGCGGCAGGCGCAGAGCGAGGGTGCGATCACCTACGTCGAATACTCCTACGCGCGCAACGCGGGCTTCCCCATCGCCAAGGTACTGAACAAGGCCGGGTACTACATCGAACCGAAGGCGCCCAGCGTCGCGGTCGGTCTCCTGGGCGCGGCCATCAAGCCCGACCTCACCCAGGAACTGTCCGGCGTGTACCACAACACAGATCCGCGGGCCTACCCGCTTTCCAGTTACAGCTACATGGTCCTGCCGACCACGACCGCCTCGCCGTTCACCGTCGAAAAGGGACGGACGTTGTCGGACTTCGCCTACTACTTCCTGTGCGAGGGACAGCAGCAGGCCGACGCGCTCGGCTACTCGCCCCTGCCGATCAACCTGGTGCGGGCCGGGCTGGACCAGGTGGCGCGCATCCCGGGATCGACGAAGATGGCCACGGATCTGGCGAAGTGCAACAATCCCACGTTCTCGCCGGACGGGACCAACCTGCTGGCGAAGACCGCGCCCTACCCGTCGGCCTGTGACCGGGCCGGGGTGACCCAGTGCGCCGAGGGCACCGGCGGTGCACCGGCCGCGACGCCGGTCACCGCCGGTGGGCAGGCGGGTGCCGCGGCCACGGCGAACGGCCCCGCCGCGTCCGGCCCGGCGGCGGGACCGGACGCGGCCGGGGTCCCCGGGCAGGCCCAGGCCGATCCGGACACCGGCCAGACGGGGTCCACTCGCGACGGTGGCGGCACGTCCGCGCTGGCGGTGCCGGTGTCGCTCGGGGTGCGTGACGGTGACACGGCCGCCCTGCTCGCCGCGCTCGCGGTGACGCTGCTGCTGGCGCTGCTGATCGGCCCGCCGGTGCTGGCCCGGGGACTGCGGAACCGGGGCGGGAAGCGATGATCGCGCGGATCTGCCGGCTGCTGGTGGCCGCGGTGCTCACGGTCGCCGGGCTCGGCCTCGCCCTGGTGCCCGCCAGTGCGGCGCAGGCCGGCTCCGCGGTGACCGTGTCCGGCACCGGCGAGTTCTCGGCCCTGCGCGTGACGGTGTCGCAAACGGCCGACCTGATCAACCAGACCGTGCACGTGAGCTGGACCGGTGGGGCGCCCACCGGCCCCTCCGGCAACTTCAGCACGAACTTCCTGCAGATCATGCAGTGCTGGGGCGACGACCCGGCGGGCCCGCGCCGCGAGCAGTGCCAGTTCGGCGGGCTGGCGGCGCAGGGCTCGCCGGTGGCCGGGGCCTGGGTGCGCAACCGGCAGGTGAGCTACGGCGACACCCTGCACGACGACGCGGAAACCCTCCTGCCGGAGCCGGGAAAGCAGGCCGTGGTCCCGTTCACCTCGGTCACCGGGACCACGACCACACAGACCGGCGACTTCTTCACCGCGGGCACCACCAACGAGATCCCGCTCGCCAAGACCAGGCTCGACGGTACCGGCGAGGCCGACTTCGAGGTGCAGACCGCCACCGAGTCCTACGGCCTCGGGTGCGGCACCGTGGTGGGCGGCACGCCCCGGCCCTGCTGGCTGGTCGTGGTGCCGCGAGGCACCACGGAGGTCAACGGCCGGATCGCCGGGCAGGACTACGGGCACACGGCGCTGGACTCCTCGCCGCTGAGCGCGAGCAACTGGCAGAACCGGATCGCGGTGAAACTCGCCTTCCAGCCGGTCGGCGCCGCCTGCCCGATGGGGGCAGCCGAGCGGCCCACCGCGGGACACGAGTTCGTCGCGGAAGCGGTCCTGCGGTGGCAGCCCCGGCTGTGCGCGAACGGGGGCACCGTCTTCGGCTACACCGAGCTTTCCGACGCGACCGCGCGATCGGTGGCGGTGTCGGACAAGCCGGGGCTCGACTTCGTGAGCGACCCGGTCCCGCCGGGGGAGGTTCCGGCGAACCGGCGGCTGGTGTACGCGCCGGTCGCGGTGTCGGGGCTGAGCATCGCCTTCCTCACGGAACGGCAGTCGGCCGGTGAAGGCGTGGTGCCCGACGCGGTGTGGCAGCGGGACGGGGAACCGATCACCGAACTGAATCTGACCCCGAGGCTGGCCGCCAAGCTGCTCACCCAGTCCTACCAGCTGGCACTGCCGTTGCGGCAGGACTACCTCGCGCGCAACCCGGACTTCCTCACCCGCGATCCGGACTTCCTCGCGCTCAACCCCGAGTTCGCCTCCTCCGGCGTGCTCATGTCCACAGTGGACGCGCTGGTGCCGACGCTCGACGCGGACGCCACCGCGGTGCTGTGGACCTGGATCAACGCCGATCCCGACGCGAGGGCCTTCCTCGACGGCAAGCCGGATCCGTGGGGCATGACGGTGAACCCGAACTTCCGGGGCCTGTCCCTGCCGGTGCCGAACTTCCCCAAGGCCGACCTCAGCTGCGGGGGCACCGGGCTGCTGCGCAGCTGCGTCCTCGACCTGCGCCCGCTCGCCGCCGACATGCACGACGCGGGGCGGGCGATCAGCCGGGGCGACACCCTCGGCAAGGCGCCCACCGGGTTCGCCACCGCCGACGGCAAGCCCGAGCTCAAGGCGGTGGACCGGCAGCCGCAGGGCCAGCGCAGCCTGCTGGCGGTGGTGGACACCGCGACCGCCGCCCGCTACGGCCTGCCGACGGCGAAGCTGCGCAACGCTTCCGGCGCGTTCGTCGCGCCGACCCGGGACGCGCTGACGGCGGGCGTCACGGCGATGAAACCGAGTGCGGTGCCGGGCGTGCTGCTGCCCGACCCGCTCGCCACCGCGGCCGCGGCCTACCCGTTGACCACGGTCAGCTACGCGGTCACCGCACCGTCCGCCTTGGACAGCGCGGGCGGGGCGGCCTACGCGCAGTTCATCTCCTACGCCGCCGGTGAGGGGCAGACCCCGGGGGTCGAGGCGGGCAGGCTGCCCGACGGTTACCTGCCGCTGCCGGAGGGGCTGCGGCAGCAGGCCAGGGCCGCGGCCAAGACGATCGCCGACCAGGCCGGGAAGCCGGTCACCACCGGCGCGGGGGAAACGGGCGGGGCGAGCGCCGGAGCGGCCGCCTCCGGTGGTGACGGCGGGGCGCCGGTGAACGCGGCATCCGGGCAGGCGGCGGCGTCGGCCTCGGTGCCCGCTGCCGCGGCCGCTCCGGTCACCTCGGCCAAACCGGCCGAGACCGGCTCGCGGCGGCCGGCCGCCGCGAGCCGCCCGACCCCGGCTTCGCCGGTGGGTCCGGTGCGGTACGTGCTCGCGGGCCTGCTGCTGGCCGGGGGACTCGGGGCCGGTGCCGGGCCGGCCCTGCTCCGCCTGAGCGGACGGATGAGGAGGTGAACCACACCCAGACGCATCCGGACGCCACCGGAGCGGGAGTCGCCACTCCCGGCTCCGGCGACGCGGCCGGACGAGATGCCACCGAACACCCGGCGCCGAGCCTGATCCGCGGGCGCCGGGCGCGGGACCGGGCAGCCGCCCGGACCCTCCTGCTGCGCAAAGGATACTTGACGTGACAGTGAAGAAGAGGACCGTCCTGGCCGCCGCGTTCATCGCGCTGACCGCGGCCCTGTCGATCACCGGGCCCGCCCAGGCCGACCCCACCGGCAGCCCGGCCTACCGTGATTTCGCCGGAGTCGGCTCCGACACCACCCAGGGCGTGATGAACGGCCTGGCCGACAGCATCACCGTCAACGGGAGCAAGGTTCTCGGCTCCTACGACGCCGTCGGTTCGGCGAACATCACCACGAAGGACGCCGCCACCAACCCGGCCTGCACCATCCCGCGCCCCGCCAATTCCGGGGAAGGCGTCAACGCCCTCGTCGCGGCGCAGGACGGCAACACCGGCTGCGTCCAGTTCGCGCGGTCTTCGGCGAACAACTCGGCGAACTACGCGGGCAAGAACCTCACCTACATCCCGTTCGCGGTCGACGCGGTCACCTACTCGGTCCGGTCCGACAGTTCGATCTCGAAGAAGCTGACCACCGCGCAGCTGAAGAGCATCTACAGCTGCACCGCGCCGGGCAGCGGCACCACGTACAAGCCGCTGCTGCCGAAGTACGGTTCCGGCACCCGCGGCTTCTTCCTGTCCCAGCTGGGGCTGACCAACGCCGCCAACTTCACCACCACCTACCCGTGCGTGAAGGACGTGGACGGCACCGGGGCACCGATCGAGGAGAACACCGGCACCTTCCTCACCGATCCGGCCAACATCGCGCCGTACTCCATCGCCCAGTACCAGTCGCAGGTCTACGGCGTGGTCCCGGACGTGCACGGCAAGGCGGTGCTCGCCACGCTCAACGGCATCGCGCCCACCGACCTCAACACCGGCTCCTCGTTCAAGCGCGACGTCTACAACGTGGTGCCCAGCGCGAAGCTGTCCGACCCGGCCTACAGCTCGATGTTCGTCGGCGGCACCTCGGCCATCTGCGCCCGCACCGACGTGATCACCAAGTACGGCTTCGGAATCGCCCCCAACTGCGGTTCCACCGGCATCGTCACCCCCTGATCCGGCTCCCCGAAAGGATTTCCGAGTCGATGAGACCCACCAACATCCTCCGCCGCGCGGGCGTGGCCGGGGTCGCGCTGGCCGCCGGAGCGGCCGGATTCGGCCTCGTGCCCGCCGCCTCGGCGGCGATCGCGGCCGGCACGCTCGGCACGCTGACGGCGTCCCCGGCCGACGGCCAGGACACCACCGCGCCGCAGTACACCACCTCCGCGGGCTGCCCGGACACCGCCGACGCCTACAACCTCTACGTCTACGGTCCCGGCGGGTTCTCCGGCGGCCTGATCGCCACCACGACCACCGACGTCGGCCTGTCGCACACCTCCGGGTTCGCGATCCAGCAGGGCCTGTCGTTCAAGGACATCGCCACCGACAACCAGACGACGGTGCAGGCCGGCCGCTACGACCTGGTCGCCAACTGCGTGGACTCGTTCTCGCAGCAGGTGCAGGGCACCTTCACCACGGCGGTCTACTTCACCGACGCCACCCACTACACCAGCACCGACCCGAACCAGGCCGTCACCACGACCACCTCGCTCGCGGTCACCCCGGCCTCCCCGGCGTTCCAGGGCGACGCGGTCACGCTCACCGCGACGGTCACCCCGGCGTCGGCGGGCGGCACGGTGCAGTTCAAGGACGGCACCACCGACCTCGGCGCGCCGGTGGCGGTCTCCGGTGGCACGGCCACCCTGACCACCTCCGCACTGGCCGCCGGTGCGCACTCGCTGACCGCGGTGTTCACCGGTGCGTCCGCGAACATCCAGGGTTCGGCGTCGGCCCCGGTGAACTACGACGTGCAGGTCCGCCCCGCCACCGTCACCACCACCTCGCTCGCGGTCACCCCGAGCGGCAGCGCCGCGCAGTACGGCACGGTGACGCTGAACGCCTCGGTCGCCCCGTCCGGTGCCGCCGGTTCCGTGCAGTTCACCGACAACGGTGCGAACCTGGGCAACCCGGTGCCGCTGTCGGCGGGCACGGCTTCGCTGAGCACCACCACCCTCGCCGTGGGGGCGCACGCCTTCACCGCGAAGTTCCTGCCCGGCGACCCGGCGGTGTACGCGCCGTCCGAGTCGGGTTCGGTGCCGTTGACGGTGGACGCCTTCACCGGGGTCGCCACCTCGGAGCAGATCACCACCACCGTCGCCCCCGGTGAGCTGCTGATCAGCGTGGCCAACCAGAACGTCACGCTCCCGTCGCCGAAGATGCTGCCCGACGCCTCGATGCTGCAGACGGCCGGCGAGCTCAACGCCGTCACCGTCACCGACACCAGGGCGGGCAACCCCGGCTGGACCGTTTCGGGCCAGGTGACCGACTTCAGCGACGGGATCTCGCACGCGATCAACGGTGCGAACCTCGGCTGGACCCCGGCCGTGCTGGACAAGCTGGCCACGCAGAACGTCAGCGCGGGCCCGGCGGCCAACCCGGCCGCCGCGCTGGCGCCCGGTGCGCCCGCACCGGCCGGGGCGGGCCTGTCCGCCGCGCGCACCCTGGCTACCGCCGCCAGCGGCGGCGGCAACGGGACCGCGCACCTCGGTGCCGGTCTGGCCCTGAACGTGCCGACGTCCACCGTCGCCGGCACCTACACCGCGGTGCTCACCCTCACCGCGATCTGATCCGCCCGGGCCGGTTCCCGGCAGGCCCGTCCTGCCGGGAACCGGCCCGGTTTCCTCCCGCCCCTCCGGAAGGTCCCGACCATGACCCGTCTCCTCCGGCGCGCCCTCGCCGCCGCGCTGCTCGGCGTCCTCGCGCTCGCCTTCTCCCCACCCGCGCTGGCCGATCCCGCACCGGCTCCGTCTCCCGGCGACGCACCCAGGGCGACCTTCGGAGTGCGGCCCGCCACCGAACGGGAGCCGGACCGGCGCAGTGCCTTCACCTACAGCGCCACTCCCGGCGCCCGGCTGACCGACTACCTCGCGGTGTCCAATGTGGGCGAAGCGCCGGTGACCGTGCGGATCTACGCCGGTGACGCGTTCAACACCCCGGACGGTGGTTTCGACCTGCTCGCGTCCGGCGCCACACCGGTCGACGTGGGCGCCTGGACGAAGCCCGCACAGGACACCGTCACGGTGGCGCCGCGGTCGGTGCAGATCGTGCCCTTCACCCTCACCATTCCGGCCAACGCGACTCCGGGCGATCACACCGGCGGCATCGTGGCGGCCCTGACCACCGACCGGACCACCAGTGGCGGCCAGAAGGTCGCGCTCGAACAGCGGGTCGGTGCCCGGATCTACCTGCGGGTGACGGGGGAGGTGCATCCCGCGCTGTCGATCGACGGGCTGACCGCGGACTACCACGGCGGCCTGTTCTCCCTCGGAGGAGACGTGACGCTGAGCTACACGGTGCACAACACCGGGAACACCCGCCTCGCGGGCACCCGGCAGGTGAGGGTCACCACTCCCTGGGGATCCACAGTGGACGCTCCCGCGCTGCCGAAACTCGGTGAGCTGCTGCCCGGTGCTTCGATCCGGATGAGCACCCAGGTCGGCGGGCTGCCCGCCGCGGGCCGGCTCACCGGCACCGTGCGCGTCGAGCCCGCCCCCGCGCCGGGGCACCAGGACCCAGCCGCGGCCGCCGCCGAGGCCAGCGTGGCCTTCGCCGCGGTGCCGTGGCTGCCGCTGGCCGTGGCCGCCGTGCTCCTGCTGACCGTGCTGTGGCTGCGGTGGCGGCGCCGCCGGGCCCGGGCGGTGCGGCAGGCGGCGGACGGGGAAACCCGGCAGGAGGCCGAGCATGCGGCTGCGCGCTGACGCACGGGTGGCCGTGTTCGCGGCCGTGCTGCTGTCGCTGACGGCCGCTCTGGCCGCCCCCGTCGCGGCGGCCGCCCCGCTGGGCGGCCTGGTCGTCACTCCCGGCGAGGGCGCCGACATCGCCTCCGTGCGGCTGCTCACCAGTGGTGGCTGCCCGCCCGGGGCCGATGCCTACAACGCGACGCTGACCGGCCACGGGTTGCCCGCGGCCGGTCAGGTGATCACCGCGACGACCGACGCCGGACTGTCGCACACCGCGCCGTTCGAGGTGTTCCCCGTGGAGACCCTGCGGGATTTCGCGGCCGACAACAACACCACCCTCACCGGCGACTACCGGGTGACCGTGTCCTGCGTCGATTCGTTCGCCCAGCAGAGCAAGGGCGAATTCAGCGCGACGCTGCGGATCCCGGCGCCCGGACGCTACCTCGCCCTCGGTTCGGCGAAGGGGCCTGACCGGGTCCAGGGGTCCACAATGGAGCCTGCAGCGCCGGAATCTGCGGGCCAGGGCGGCGCGGTGCCGTCGGCCACCGCCGAACCACCGGCCACCGGGCGGAGTGCGGTGGCCGCTCCCGGCCCAGCCCCATCCACAGTGGACAACTGGTTCCCCGCCGCCGCCCTCGTGGTCGTGCTCGGCATCGCCGCCGCGATCGCGATACCGGCCTTGAAACAGGCACGCGCCCGGCGGCGTGACGGCTGAACCACCCGAGACCACCCAGCACAACGGAGGAAAAATGCGGAAACGACAACTGGCACTCACGGGCCTCGGTCTGCTGGCCGTGGCCGGCACGGCGGCGGGGACCGTGGTGACGGCCGCGCAGGCCACGCCGATCACCGGCACGCTGGGCACACTGGAAATCACCCCGGCCACCGGCCGTGACGTGAGCGCGCCGGTTTACACCACGTCGGCGGGCTGTCCGGATTCGGCCGACGGGTACAACCTGTTCGTTTACGGTCCGGGTGGTTTCGCGGGCGGGTTGATCGCGACGACGACCACGGATGTGGGCCTGTCGCATGGTTCGGGTTTCGCGGTTCAGCAGGGTCTGTCGTTCGCCGACATCGCGCTGGATCATCAGACCGCGGTGGTGGCGGGCCGGTACGACGTCGTGGCGAACTGCGTGGATTCGTTCGCGCAGCAGGTGGTGGGGACGTTCACCACGCCGGTGTGGTTCACCGATCCCACGCATTTCCAGGCCACCGATCCGGCCGCCGGGGGTACCACGACACCGTTGACCTCCTCGAACACGGCCACCGTCGTCCCCACCACGACGACCACCACCGTCCCACCCGCGCCGACCACGACCGCGAACCCCCCGGCGTCCTCGGTGACGTCCAGCCCGGGGGAGACGACCACCTCGACCGGCCCGGCGCCCACCACGGTGACCACCAGCCTCGCGGCCACCACCACCGCGAGCGTTTCCTCCGCCACCTCGTCGACCCGGACCGGCGAACCCACGACGAGCACCGCGAACACGACGAGCACGACGAGCACCACGACGGCTACGACGACCACCAGCAGCCAGCCCGCCACCGGGACCTCGACGGCGCCGGTGGGCACGACCACCACCGCTCCCGCCACCACAACCACCACGGCCACGACCACTCGCACGACGGGCACCAGCACCACCACGGCGCCGGTCACGACCGGCACGAGTACCCGCGGCTCCGTGACGAGCACGACCGGCAGCACGACGCCGAGCACGACGGTGAGCACAGGCACCACTGCATCGTCCACAAGCGACAACTCCGCCGCGGTGATCCCGGCTCCCTCCGGGACGGCAGGCAACTCGGGCTCGTCGGCGCAGCAGATCGGCACCACCGTGCCTGCCAGTCTGGCCAGCACCGGAGTTCCGGCGGGGGCGCTCGCCCTCGCCGGGCTCGGACTGCTCGGGGCGGGAACGGCCGCCGTGCTCGTGACGCGCCGCCGTCGCACCACCCTCGGGGAGGACCACCATGTGTAAGCGCGTTCTGGCCCTGACGGGCCTCGGGCTGTTCGCCGCGGGGACGCTGGGATGGACGGCCGCCGAGGCCGCCGTGCCCGCCGCCACCCTGGGCGGCCTGGCGATTTCCCAGCCCACCGGCGTGGACGTGAGCGCGCCGGTTTACGCGACGTCGGCGGCATGCCCGGATTCGGCCGACGGGTACAACCTGTTCGTCTACGGTCCGGGTGGATTCGCGGACGGGCTGATCGCGACGACCACCACCGACGTGGGGTTGTCGCACGAGTCGGGGTTCCCGATCCAGCAGGGTCTGTCCTTCGCCGACATCGCGCTGGATCACCAGACCACGGTGGTGGCGGGCCGGTACGACGTGGTGGCCAACTGCGTGGATTCGTTCGCGCAGCAGGTGGTGGGCACGTTCACCACGGTGGTGTGGTTCACCGATCCGACCCACTACCAGGCCACCGACCCCGCCGGGGGGAACACCACGACACCGGCGGCCACCCCGGGCACCACCACGACGGCCCCGGCGGCGAGCAGCACACCCACCTCGGCCAGCACGGCCACTTCGGCCACCACGACCACGTCGCCGTCGGCGAGCACGACGGAGACGTCTTCGGCCGGTGCCGCCACCACCGGCACCACTGCCGGTTCCCCGGGGCCGTCGGGGCTCACCGAGTCCGCCGCCCAGCCCGTCAGCGCGGGGAGCCCGAAGCTGGCCAGCACCGGTACCGCCGCGGGACCACTCGCCGCGCTCGGACTCGGACTGCTGGCCACGGGGATCGTGGCCGTGCTCGTCACCCGTCGCGGCGGGCGGGAGGAACCGGTGCGCTCGGAGTGGCCGGAATGACCGACGTGCGGGAGCGACCGACGCCGGAACTGACCGGCGCCCCCGCCGCGGTGCGGATCACCGGGCACGCGCTGCTGATCCTCGCGGGCCTGTGCCTGCTGCTGCTCACCCAGGCGGCGCTCATCGGTGCCGTGCAGCACGGCCGGGACCAGGCGCTGGCCTACGCCGATTTCCGGAACCGGCTCGCGAACGCGGTCGCGCCGGTCGGACCCCTCGACGACGGCGGTCACCTGCTCGCCCCCGGCACGCCGGTCGCCGTGCTCAGCATCCCGAAACTCGGGCTGGACGAGGTTGTCGGTGAGGGCACCTCGGCGGGGGCACTGAAGTCGGGGCCGGGGCACCGGCGGGACACCGTGCTGCCGGGACAGGCCGGGACGAGCGTGGTGATGGGCCGCCGCGCGGCCTACGGCGGGCCGTTCGCCCGCCTCGGTGAACTGACCGGGGGAGACCGCATCACGGTCACCACCGGGCAGGGCGCCTACGGCTTCGAGGTCACCGGTGTGCGCCGCGCGAACGACCCGCAGCCCCTGGCGTCCGCCACCGGGAAGGGGCGGCTGACGCTGGTCACGGCCGACGGCCCGGCGTACCTGCCCGCAGACGTGCTCCGAGTGGACGCGCGCCTTCTCGGCCCGGCCGCGCCGGGCGGCACCCGGCTGCCCGCCTACGCGTTGCCGGAGTCCGAACAGGCCATGGCGGGCGACGGCGGTGCCCTCGTCCCCCTGGTCGGCTGGGGAGTGGTGCTCGCGCTCGCCGCGGCCGGAGTGGTCCATACCTATCACCGGTTCGGCACCTGGCACGCCTGGGTGATCGGGGTGCCGCTGCTCGGCGCGCTCGGTCTCGCCGTCGCCGATCACGTCGTTTCGCTGCTGCCCAACCTGCTGTGACCGGGAGAGCCACCATGACACTGAACACCTCCACCGCCCCGCTGCCCGCCGTAGCGGCGGTGCCGGGCCCGGCCGCTCTCGACGCTCGCTCGGTGTCGGCGTGGTTCGGCGAGCGCAAGGTTCTCGACCGGGTCTCCCTGACCATGCCCGCGCACACGGTCACCGCGCTGATCGGCCCGTCGGGCTGCGGCAAGTCGACCTTCCTCCGCACGCTCAACCGGATGCACGAGCTGATCCCCGGCGCCACACTGGCCGGTGAGGTGCTGCTCGGCGAGAGCGACATCTACGCCCCGGCCCGCAAACTCACCGAGGTCCGCCGCCACATCGGGATGGTGTTCCAGAAACCCAACCCGTTCCCCGCGATGTCGATCTACGACAACGTGACCGCGGGCCTGAAACTGACCGGCACCAGAGTCCGCCGTGGCGAGCGGGACGATCTGGTGGAGGAGTGCCTGCTCAGGGCGGGGCTGTGGAAGGAGGTGCGGGACCGCCTGCGCCAGCCCGGTGGGGCGCTGTCGGGCGGGCAGCAGCAGCGGCTGTGCATCGCCCGCGCGCTGGCCGTGCGGCCCACCGTGCTGCTGATGGACGAGCCGTGCTCGGCGCTGGACCCGACCTCGACCCGCCGCGTCGAGGAGACCATCGCCGACCTCATCGACATGACCGTCGTGATCGTCACGCACAACATGCAGCAGGCGCGGCGCGTCTCCGACCAGTGCGCGTTCTTCCTCGCCGAGGAGGGGGCGCCCGGGGTGATCGTCGAGTCCGGGTCGACCGCGGAGGTGTTCGAGTCCCCCGCCGACGAGCGGACCGCCGACTACGTGAACGGCCGGTTCGGCTGACAGGGCCCGGCCTCCCGTGAGCGGCCCCCTCACGGCAGCGCCCGACAGGGATTCAGCGCAGTTTGGGGCAGGGGCGCGCCCTCAAGGCGACCTTGAGGGCGTTTATGACCCTCAAGGCGACCTTCAGGGCACCCAACACCTGCCCGAGCGTGGAACTCGCGCGCACCAGCGTGGGACACAAGCGCACCGGCGTGGGACACAGACTTTCCCGGTCAGCCTTCCGGCTTGCCGTCGCCGGAGGAGGCGAGTGAGAAATACGCTTCTTCCTCCTGCGCGAAGTGCAGGGTCAGCACGGCGTCGAGCCCGTAGAGCGTGGCGCGCAGATCGTCGACCTGGTCGGGCTGGATCCCGTCCGGCGCCTCCGCCAGATGCCGTCCCAGCCGGCGCACGAGCCGTTCGATCTCGACGTGCCCCCGGCTCATCGTGACCGTCCCTTCCGGACTGCCGAGCACGCCGCCCAGCGCCGGGTAGAGCTCGGTCTCCTCGGCCCGTTCGTGCGGGAGCAGTTCGTCGACGAGCAGGCGGTGGGCCCGGCGGATGGCCGCGTCGGCGTCCGGGCTGGTCCCGGCGGCCAGTGCGTCGGCGGCCTGCCGGACCGCGTTGCGCGCCGCGAGCAACTGCTCGTGCTCCCCGGCGAAGCGGTGCAGCAGTTCGTCCGCCTCGGCGGGCGGGCGCTGCCGGGCAGGCCCGCGCAGGGCCCGCAGGGCGTTGAGGATCACCGCGACGTCGATGCCCTCCTGGACCAGGGCACCCACCACCGGGATCAGCCAGCCGAAGGCCGCCGCCACCATCGCCAGCAGCGACAGCACGGTGCCGATTCCCGCGCTCTGCACCGCGAGCCCACGGGCCCGCCGCGCGATCTCGACCGCGTCGGCCAGACGGTCGATGCGGTCGTCGAGGATGACCGCGTCCGCGGCCTGCGCCGCCGCGGTGGACCCGCGCGAGCCCAGCGCGATCCCGACATCGGCGGCGGCCAGTGCCGGCGCGTCGTTGATGCCGTCGCCCACCATGACCGTGATCCCGTCCGACCGGGCCGTGCGCACACGCTCGATCTTGTCGGCCGGGCTCGCTTCGGCCTGCACGTCGTCGACCCCGAGCATCCCGGCGACCTCGGTCGCGTTGTCCACGCGGTCCCCGGTCAGCAGCACCACGTGCCGCAGCCCCACCGCACGCAGCCGCCGCATCGTGCGGGCGGCGTCGTGGCGGATCCGGTCGCGCACCAGCAGTGCGGCCACCGGGGTGCCGTCGCGCTCGGTCCAGATCATGCTCGCCAGGTCGAGGCGGCCGCGGCGGGCCGCGCCGGCCGCCCAGTCCGGCAGTGCGCCGTCGCCGGACAGGCGCCCGACCGTGACCTTCGTGCCGTCGACCACCCCGGTCGCTCCCCGGCCCGGTTCCTCCGTCACCGACGTGGCGTGCGCCGGGTGCACGCCGTTGCGTTCGGCCGCGCGCAGCACGGCCCCGGCCAGCACGTGCGGCGAGTACTGCTCGACGGCGGCGGCCTGCGCGAGCGCCTCTTCGGGCCGCACCCCCGGCGCGCAGACGACGTCGACCACCTCGGGCCTGCCCTCGGTCACGGTGCCGGTCTTGTCCATGGCCAGCGTGTCCGCCCGCCCCAGCAGTTCGAGCGCGGCGCCGCCCCTGACCACGACCCCGGCCCGGGAAGCCCGGGACATCCCGCCGGTGACGGCGATCGGCACGGCCAGCAGCAGCGGGCACGGCGTCGCGGTCACCAGTACCGCGACCGCCCGGTCCGGATTGCCGGTCACCGCCCAGGCGATGGCCGCGATGATCAGCGCGGTCGGCAGGAACCAGACCGCGATCCGGTCGGCCAGGCGCGCCACCGGCGCCGTGTTCGCCGCCGCCTGCCGCGCCAGCTGGACCACCCCGGCGTAGGTGCTGGCGTCGGCGGTGGCCGTCGCGGACAGATCGACGGCGCCCCCGGCGTTGACCACACCACTGCGCACCCGTTCGGCCGCGGCCCGGGTCACCGGAGCGGCCTCCCCGGTCAGCGCCGATTCGTCGAACACGCCGTCGCCGAGCAGGGTGCCGTCGACCGGCACGATCTCGCCCGGCAGCACGACGACCCGGTCACCGGCGCGCACCTCCGCGATCGGCACGGTCTCCATCCGCCCCACGCGGCGCAGGTGTGCCTGGCTGGGGGCGCGTTCCAGCAGGGCCGACAGGTCCCGGCCCGCCCGGCGCTGTGCGGCGACCTCCAGGACGCGGCCGGTCGCCACCATCGCGCCGATGATCGCGCCCGCCAGGTACTCGCCGACGGCCAGCGTGCTGCCCAGCGCCAGCACGGCCAGCAGGTCCGCGCCCCACCGGCCCGCCCGCAGGTCGGCCGCCACCCAGAACAGGGCCGGGACCAGCGCGACGCCGTCGGCCACCGCCCACAGGATGTTCGCGGGCAGCGGGTCGAACAGCCACGCCACGCCGCCCGCGGCGACCAGCAGCGTGACCGCGATGAGCAGGAGTGCTTCACGGGACAGCGGGGCGTGCTTGCCACCGGTCACCGGCATGGCCACCACCACCGTCCGTCGATTCGGGCCGTCACCCTGTCACCATCCCCGGCTGCCGGGCACGCGCGGCAGGGAAGCACGTCCCCACCAGCCGCGACCTTGGGCCCTATTGCCCGGTGAGGGGACCCTTCACGGCCTGGAGGTCGTCAGAGCGGTGGCCATGATGGCGCTGACGACCTCCAGCACGCTGTCCACCAGTTCCCGCCGCGTCACGTCGAGGCCGTCGCTGGCCCATTCGAGGAACAGGTTCACGATCGCCCCGGAGGCGGCCGTCACGGTCACCGACAGCTTTTTCGGGGTGACATCGTCGAGCGCGTGCCCGCCGACCGAGGCCATGGCCGTCTGCAGCACCAGTTCGGGCAGCCGCCGCCGTGCGTGCATCCGCAGCCGGGCCTCCGCGATCGTCTCCAGCAGCATCGCCCTGCTGCGCATCGGATCCTCTTCGAGCCACGCCGCCGCGGCGTCGAGCGCGGCCCGCATGCGGGCCGGGAAGTCCGGCGGCGCCTCGGCGATGGCCGCCTCGACCCTGGCGCCGACGTTGGCGTACTGATCGTCCCAGACCGCGAGGAGGAGGGCGTCCCGGTCCGGGAAACTCTCGTAGAAGTAGCGCGGGCTCAGTCCCGAGTTCCGGGCGACCGCGCGGACCGACACCGCCGCCGCGCCCTCGCCGCCGAGCAGGCGGAATCCCGCGTCCAGAAGCCGGCGGCGCCGCTGGGCCGAGCGTTCGCCGGCCGTGCTCCCGTGCCAGCGCGGCCTGTCCTCGATCTCGCTTCCGGCTCTTGACATGACCATCACGGTAACCCACCATCACAGGAAACGCCCGTTTCCTATGGAGGAGCGAAGGCATGCGACTGGCAGAGAAGCCAGAGGACAGCACGCGGCAGCGGTACGCGGCGGAGGCGCACGCCATCCGCGCCCGGGACATGGATTTCCGCTGGGACGACGTGCCCATGCACTACATCCCGGGGCAGATGGTGGCCACGCACGTCTACAACTGCATGCACCTGCTGCTGCCCGAGGGCGAAAAGGCGATGTCGAAGGCGCTGGCCCAGGCCCTGCCGCTGATCGACGATCCGCGCCTGTACGAGGAGGTCGTCGGGTTCATCGGCCAGGAGGCCACCCATGCCGACAACCACGGCGGCGTGCTGGACCGCCTGGCCGAACTCGGCCTCGACCCGGAACCGGTCGTCACCCGGCTGAACCGGATCCTGGACGTGATCATGGCCGACTTCGGCGGCGATCAGGTGCGCCACCGGCTGCTCTGCGAGCGGCTGGCCCTCTTCTCGGCCCTGGAGCACTACACGGCCGTCTGGGGGAAGTTCTTCCTCGAATCCGACGGACTGGCCGGATCCGGCATCCACCCGATGCTGCTGGACCTGCTCCGCTGGCACGGTGCGGAGGAGGTCGAGCACCGCAGCGTGGTCTTCGACGCCTATCAGCACATCGACGGCAGCTACGCCCGGCGCGCCCGCATGGCCGTCCTGGGCAGCGCGGCGCTGTTCGCCACCGGGATGGCCACCCTGGCCTGGCTGGTGGCGAACGACCCCGAGCGGCGCAAGAGCCGCAACCCGTTCCGCCGCTACCTGGCGCCGGTGCTGGAGGGCATCAGCGCCACCCGCCGCAAGGTCATCCCCAACCTGACCAGCTTCCTCACCGAGGTCCCCGTCTACCTCAAGCCCGGTTTCCACCCGTCGCAGCTCGACGGGATGGAGCTCGCGGTGCGGTACCTCGCCACGGCGCCGATCAAGGACACGGCGTGCTGAAGACGGTCCTCGATCCGGGTATCGACGCCTTCGTCGCCGCCTACCGCGGTTATCTGAAGGTCTTCGCCGAAAGCCGTGCCGCGCCGGTGCTTTCCCGCGGCAGGCCGGTGAAGCTGGGCGGGTTCGAGCTGGCGCTGCGGGTCGAGTCGGTCACCGCGGCGGCCGAGGACGTCGTGGCTCTCACCCTCGCCGGTCCGGAAGGCGAACGGCTGCCCGCGTGGACGCCCGGTGCCCACCTCGACGTCTTCCTGCCGTCCGGGAAGCAACGACAGTATTCGCTGTGCGGCAGCCCGGCGGACCACCACCGGTACCGCATCGCGGTCCGCCTGATCCGCGACGGCGGAGGAGGGTCGCGCGAAATCCACGAGCGCGTCGCGGCCGGGGACGTCCTCACCGTGCGCGGTCCGCGCAACGCCTTCCCGCTGGTTCCGGAACGGTCGTATCTGTTCGTGGCGGGCGGCATCGGCATCACGCCGCTGCTGCCGATGGTGCGGCACGCACAGCTTTCCGGCGCACTGTGGAAACTCGTCTACTTCGGACGTTCCCGCCGCGCTCTGCCGTTCCTCGGAGAGCTGGCCCGGTTCGGCGACAAGGTCGTCGTCCGCACGGACGACGAGCACGGCGTACCGGACCTGGCGGCGACCCTCGCGATGGCCGAGCCGGGCGCGGCGGTCTACTACTGCGGCCCGCCTCCGCTGCTGGAGGGCGCGAAGGAGATCCTGCGCACGCTGAATCCGGCCGCGCGGCTGTACAGCGAGCGGTTCTCCCCACCGCCGGTCCGGGGCGGAGAACCGTTCTCGATCCGGCTGGCCCGTTCGGGGCGGGAAGTCGAGGTGGGGGCGGAGGAATCCGCGCTCGCCGCGCTGCGGCGTGCGGTGCCCGGCATCGCCTACTCCTGCCAGCAGGGTTTCTGCGGGACGTGCAAGGTCGCGGTGCTCTCCGGCGAGGTCGACCACCGCGACGCCATGCTGCCGCCCGCCGAGCGCGACCACGCGATGCTGCCCTGCCTGTCCCGTGCCACCGGCACGCTCGAGCTCGACCTGTGAAAGGCACCGGTATGGAGCACCATCCGATCGTGATCATCGGCGCCGGTTTCGGCGGACTCGGCCTCGGCGTGCGGCTGCGGCAGGCGGGCATCCGCGACTTCGTGATCCTGGAACGGACCGCGAACCTCGGCGGGACCTGGAGCCGCAACACCTATCCCGGCGCCGCCTGCGACGTTCCGTCCAGTTTGTACTCCTACTCGTTCGCGCCGAACCCCGGCTGGAGCCGCAAATACGGCAGGCAGCCGGAAATCCTGGACTACCTGCGGCGCACCGCCGAGGACCACGGCGTCACCGGGCACCTGCGCCTGGAGACCGAGGTGCTGAAGGCGCGGTTCGACGAGGACGCCCGGCACTGGCACGTCACCACCAGTTCCGGTGAGCTCACCGCAGGCATCCTGGTCAGCGCGGTGGGTGCCTTCGCCGAGGCCTCGGTGCCCGAGATCAGCGGGCTGGCCGGCTTCGGCGGCACGATCTTCCACACCCTGCACTGGGACCACGACCACGACCTCACCGGCGAACGCGTCGCCGTCATCGGCACCGGCGCCACGGCCGTGCAGGTGGTGCCCGAGGTGCAGAAGTCGGCGCGCGAACTGCGGGTGTTCCAGCGGAGCGCGCCGTGGATCGTGCCGCGGCTGGACCGGACCATCACCCCGGCGGAGAAACTCGCGTTCCGGGCGCTGCCGGTGGCGCAGCGCCTCCACCGCGGCGGCTGGTACGCCGCGATCGAATCCTTCGGGCTGCCCGGTTTCGTCAGCACGAAGTTCCGGCATCCGTTCGAGGTGCTCGGACGCCTGCAGCTGCTGAGGCAGGTACGGGACCCCGAGCTGCGCGCGCGGCTGACACCGGACTACATGATCGGCTGCAAACGGGCGATCTTCTCCGACACCTACTACCCGGCACTGTGCCAGGACAACGTGGAACTGGTGACGGAGAGGATCGAGGAGGTCCGTCCACACGGGATCATCACCGCCGACGGCACCGAGCACGAGGTGGACACCATCATCCTGGCGACCGGGTTCACCGCGACCCCCGCCCTGATGGACCGGATCGAGGGCACTGGCGGCCGGACCGTCCTCGACGCCTACCGGGAACGTCCCCAGAGTTACCTCGGCGCCGCGAACGCGGGTTTCCCCAACATGTTCACCGTGCTCGGACCGTTCGGCGCGGCCGCCAACCAGTCGGCGATCTACATGATCGAGGGCCAGATCGACTACATCGTCGACGCCGTCCGCCGGTTGCGCGAGGCGGGCTACCGGCGGGTGGAGGTGCGTCGCGAGGTGCAGGAGGCGTTCGTGGACGAGGTCCACGCGCGCAGCGGCAGCGGCACCTGGCTCAAGGGCGGCTGTTCCAGCTACTACACCAACGGGCGGGGGGCCAACTCCGGGCTGTATCCGAACTGGTCGTTCGAGTACCGCCGCCGCACCCGCCGGTTCGACATCGAAAACTACGAGGTGTCCCGATGAACCCCTGGCGTCTTATCCGCCCGGTCGCGCCGGAGAACGACCTCGACGGGCAGGTCGCGCTCGTCACCGGCGGCGGTGACGGGATCGGGCGGGAGACCGCGCACGCGTTCGCCGCGCGCGGGGCGTCCGTCGCGGTCGTCGATCTCGACCCCGCCGCGGCGACGAAGGTCGCGGCGGAGATCGGTGAGCACCGTGCGCTGGGCATCGCGGCGGATGTGCGGGACCCCGAAGCCCTGCGGGCGGCGGTCGGGGAGGTGCTGCGCCGCTGGGACCGGCTCGACGTGGCGGTGGCCAACGCGGGGGTCACTCCCGTCCCGGCGACCGTCCGGATGGGTGACCCGGCGGATTTCGAACGCGTCGTTTCGGTCAACCTGTTCGGGGTGCTCAACACCGCGCAGGCGGTGGTCGAACCCCTCGTCCAGCGCCGCGGTCACCTTGTGGTGGTCGCCTCGGCCGCCGCGTTCTGCCCGCCCGTGGGCGGAGCGGCCTACATGGTCAGCAAGGCCGCCGTGGAGCAACTCGGCCGGGCGCTGCGGCTGGAACTCGCGCCGTACGGGGTCACCGCGACGGTCGCCTACTTCGGGGTGGTCGACACGCGCCTGGCGCGCGCCACGCTCGACGACGACCCGCTCGGCGCCGCACTCGATGCGATGCTGCCCCGGCCGCTGCGCCGCCGCATCAGCGCCCGCACCGCGGCGGAGGTGATCGTCTCGGCCGTGGAAAACCGGTCGGCGCACTCGATGGCGCCGGCGGCCTGGGAACCCCTGTCCTGGTTCCGCGGCATCGTCAACCCGGTCCTGGACCGCGTCCTGGTCCGGGATTCCCGGCTGCACGCCCTGATCCGCGAGCTCGAAGACCGCCTCCTTGCCGGTTAGCGCGGGCCCTCAAGGTGGCCTTGAGGGCGTTTATGACTCTGAAGGCGACCTTCAGGGCATCCCGCCCCCGGCCCCCAGCGCGGGACTCACCCGCGGCCGTCAGGGCAGTCCTGGCAGCAGTTAGGGCAGGGAAGCGGTGGCGAAGCGGGCGAGTTCGCCGAGGGCGGCGGCGGACTCGGGCAGCAGGCGCAGCAGCGGGAAGGCGTGCATCTGCCCTGGCCAGACCTGCAGTTCGCACGGTACGGCCGCCTCGGTGAGCCGTCGCGCCATCAGTTCGCCGTCGCTGCGCAGCAGTTCCTTCCCACCGACGAGCAGCAGTACCGGCGGCAGGCCCCGCAGGTCGGCGTAGAGCGGGGAGAGTTCGGCCAGTTCCGGTTCCCGGCCCGCGACGCAGAGTTCGGTGACCGCGCCCACGCAGGCGGCCGACAGGTACGGGTCGTGGCTCCGGTTGAACCGGTGGGATTCGCCGGACGCGGCGAAGTCGACCCAGGGCGAGAACGCCGCGATCCGCCCGGGCCCGGGCAGGCCCTCGTCCCGGAGCCGCAGGGCCACCAGGAAGGCGAGCCCGCCGCCCGCCGAATCCCCGGCGAGCACGATGTCGTCGCCGCCGTGCCCTCGCGCCAGCAGCCACCGGTATGCGTCGGTCCCGTCCGCCACGGCGTCGGCGAGCGCATGCTCGGGAACCAGCCGGTAGTCGACCGACAGGACCGGCAGGCCACTGGTCGCGGACAGGGCCGCGACCAGCGGCCGCCATGCCCGCGCCGAACCGGCGACGAATCCGCCGCCGTGGAAGTACACCAGGATCCGCTCGCCGTCCCCGGTCCCGGGCGCCCGGACCAGTTCGGCCGCGCAGTTCCCGAGCGCGACGTGCTCGACGGTGGTGCCCCGGGGCAGGCGGCCGGAGCCGAGCGCGGCGCGCTCGATGACCAGCCTCGCCACCGGCAGGGTGCGCCGGTCGACGGGCACGTGGTGTGTCAGCGGGCGCAGCGTGCGGGACAGGATCTGCGAAAACATCCAGGACTGCCAGGACGCGGTCTCCTGTGCGGGCACGGCTCAGCCCTGGGTCGCGGCGGTGGGGAGAACGGGTTCGTGCACGCCCTCGGCGATCGGGTCCGTGTACAGGGCTTCGATCTCGTCCGCGTACTTCGCGGCGATGGGCTTGCGGCGCAGCTTCATGGTGAGGGTGAGCTCGTCACCACCCGGCTCCCAGAACCACGGCAGGATGCGGAACCGCTTGATCTGTTCCACTCGCGACAGTCTGGTGTTGGCGGTGGCGATCGCGGCGGCGACCCGGGCCACGAGCTCGGGGTCGCGGGCGATCGTGGCGGCTTCGCCGGAGAATCCGTGACCGGTCACGGATTCGGGGTCCAGCACCACGAGCGCGGTGTTGTACGGGCGGGAGTCGCCGATCGCCACCACGCTGCCGATCAGTGAGGAGACCGCCTTCACGGTGTTCTCGATGTTGGCGGGCGACATGTTCTTGCCCGAGGCGTTGATGATGAGTTCCTTCTTGCGGTCCACCACCCGCAGATAGCCGTCCTCGTCCACGGTGACGATGTCCCCTGTGGACAGCCAGCCGTCGGGGTCGACGGCCTCGGCGGTCTTTTCCGGCTCGCCCCGGTAGCCCTTCATCACCAGCGGCCCGCGCACCAGCAGCTCGCCGTCTTCGGCCACCCGCATTTCCATGCCGGGCACGATCCTGCCGACCGTGCCGAGTTTCGCGGGATCGGCGGGCGCGGCGCTGGCGATGCAGGTCAGCTCGGACATACCCCAGATCTCGGAGATGCGCAGGCCGAGCGCGGCGAAGAAGGCCAGGGTGTCCGGTGCGATCGGGGCCGCTCCTGACACGGCCCATTTCAGCTCGCCGAACCCGAGTTTCGCCCGCAGCGGTGCCAGCACCGCGGCTTCGGCCTTGGCGTGTTCGGCGGCCAGCTCGCCGGGCACGGGCTTCCCCGCCCGCTGCAGCTCGACGCGGCGGAGGCCGACGTCCAGCGCCCACCGCAGTGCTTCGCGCCGCGTCTGGTCGGGCTCGTTGCGCACCGCCAGTTGGACCGCGGCCTTGAGCTTCTCCCACACCCGCGGCACGGCACCCCAGATCGTCGGGCGGCAGTCGGGCAGCGCGGCCGCGATCAGGCCGGGCTCTCCGACGACGGTGACCTGCGTGCCGAACACCAGCTGGCAGTACAGCGCGGTCATGCGGTCGGCGATGTGCGCCGAGGGCATGAACGAGGTGATGCGGTCGCCGTACTCGATGGGCAGGACGCCGCTGACCGCGTGTGCTTCGAACAGCAGTGCGGAATGGGTCGACTCGACCCCCTTCGGGTTCCCGGTCGTGCCCGAGGTGTAGATGAGGGTGGCGATGTCGCCGGGCCGCACGGCCCGCCAGCTCGCCTCGAAGTCGAAACCGGGCGAGCCGAGGGACTCCAGCTCGTCCAGTGCGAGGGTGCCTTCGGGGGCTTCGCCGGGCACGGCGTCGACCACGACGATCTTTTCCAGCGGAGCACCGGATTCCCGCACGCGCTCGACGTACTGCGCTTCGCACACCATGACCTTGGCGCCGGCGTTGCCCAGCACGTGGCGGATCGCGGTGGCGGGCAGGGTGTTGTAGACGGAGAACGAAGTGGCGCCGGCGTGCAGTGCGCCGACGTCGACCGGGTAGAACTCGACGCGGTTGGCCATCATCAGCGCCACGGTGTCGCCGTGCCCGACGCCGAGCGCGGCGAATCCGGCGGCGAACCGGCGGACGCGGGCGGCGTACTCGCGCCAGGTCAGCGTCCGCGTGCCGCCGATCGTGCGCACCGCGACCGCGTCGGGATCGATCGCGGCGGTGCGCTGGAAGGCCTCACACAGCGTGGTGGGTGCGGGGGTCATGTTGTTCTCCCGGAACGGGTTCGCGGTTCTCGGATGGTCCTGTGTGGACCGCGGTGTCAGTGGCGCCCGTGCAGGAACCGGACCAGCGTGCGCACGACCGCGTCCACCGGAGGAGACCGGCGGAACGTGGTCAGCGGCAGCGGGGACGGGAACCGCTGCCGCGACATCGCCCTGGCGTAGGTGAACTCCTTGAGCCCGTCGGGACCGTGCACCCGGCCGAAACCGGAGTCGCCGACACCGCCGAGCGGAAGCGACGGGATCGAGGCGTAGGCGACGAAGGAGTTCACCGACACCGCCCCGGAACGGATCCGGGCGGCGATGGCCTCGCCGTTGCGCCGGGAGAACACGCTCGCGCCGAGGCCGTACCGGCTCGCATTGGCGCGCGCGACGGCCTCGTCCATGTCCCGGACCCTGGACACGGTCAGGGTCGGGCCGAAGGTCTCCTCGGTGATCGCGGTGCTGTCCTCGGGGACGTCGACCAGGACGGTCGGCTGTACGAGCCGCCCCTGCACCGCGGACGGCCCGCCGAGCACCGCGCGGCCCCCCTTGGCCAGCGCGTCGGCGATGTGCCGGGCGATGACCAGAAGCTGGCCCGGCATGGTGATGGGGCCGATCTGGTCCCCGGCGCGGACCCCGCCGGCCAGCGCGACGACCCGGTCGAGGAAGGGCTGGTAGATGTCCTGGTGCGCGTACACCCGCTCGACGCCAAGGCAGGTCTGCCCGGCGTTGGACAGCCCTCCCCACACCGCGGCCTCCGCCGCGGCGTCCAGGTCGGCGTCCGCGTCCACCAGCAGCGCGTCCTTGCCGCCGCACTCCATGAGGACCGGGGTGAGGGTTTCGGCGCAGGCGGCCATCACCTTCTTGCCGGTGGCGGTGGAGCCGGTGAAACCGATCTTGCCGACACCGGCGCGGCACAGGGCTTCACCGGTGCTCCCGTCACCGGTGAGCACCTGCAGCACCGGGCGGTGGCCGTTGGCCTGCCGGAACGCGTCACGCAGCCACAGCCCGACACCCGGGGTGTACTCGCTGGGCTTGAACACCACCGTGTTGCCCGCGGCGAGAGCGAAGGACAGCGAGCCGAGCGGGGTGAACACCGGGTAGTTCCACGGGCCTATCACACCGACCACCCCCAGCGGCCGGTATTCGAGGCTCGCGGCCTGGTTGAGCGTGAGCAGGCTGGAGGGGACCGACCGCGGCCCGAGCACGCTTTCGGCGTTCTTCGCCGCCCACGCCAGGTGTTCCAGCGCCATCGCGATCTCCAGCATCGCGTCGGAGCGCGGTTTGCCCATCTCGCGGTGGATCAGCCCGGCCAGTTCGTCCGCCCCGCGGGCGATCACCCCGCGCCAGGCGTCGAGGCGGCGTGCACGCTCGGCGAAGCTCAGCCCCGCCCACCAGGGCGCGGCCTCGCGTGCGGCCCGCACCGCCTCGGCGACCTCCTGGGCATCCGCGACCGGGTGGCTGGCGACCACCTCGCCGTCCAGCGGGCTGACCACATCGAAGGTCCTCATCGCACTGTCCACTGTGCTCGTCATGGGCGCACCCCCCGGCCGGCGCGGCGCCCGGCGCCGTGGGTCCATCCCGCCGTCACCCGCGAGAGCACCGGCCGGGAGATCTCGAGCAGCGGAGCGAACCAGGCGGCGGCGTCCGCGGCGAACACCCAGGTCAGCCGCGTCCCGTCGGCGTGGGGTTCGATCGTGACGTCCTCGGCGAAGCGGCGGAAGCCGGGCCGGCTGGCGGCCTCGGCGCTGAAGGTCATCCGGTGGCCTTCTTCCCAGCGGTAGAACCGTTCGCGCAGCGCGGCCGCCCCGTGGGCCAGGGTGACGGTCCTGGTGGTGCCGACGCCGAAGGGCCTCGGTGAGGTCCATTCGGCCCCGGTGATCAGGTTCGTCCAAGAGGTCAGTGCGTCGTCGGCGGTCAGCGTTTCCCAGACGCGGTCCGGCGGTGCGGCGATCTCGGTGGTGTGCTCGAACCGGAACCGCGCCGTGTCGAGGAAGTCGTCGTCGGCGGCGTCGAGCGGGTACCAGCGCGTCATGGGTGGCGTCCCTTCGGAGGTGCGTTGCCGCCGACCGTATTGCTGACATCAATCAATGTCAACATTGAGGTGCACCGGCCCCGTCGCTGGGTGCCCCTGCTGCGCGCTGTGAATGGCCGTGAAGGGTCCCTAATGGCCAAATCGACTGTGAAGGGACCCTTCACGGCAGCCTCGACCGGGGGGCCGAGCGAACCGGACTTTGCCTACGCGGCGGGGCGGGTCAGCTGAGGAGTTCGCGGGCCTTGAGGTGGGACACCAGCAGGTCGCCGATGTGGCGGATGTGCTCCCGCATGGCGGTCCTGGCGGCCTCGGTGTCGCGTTCCCGCAACGCGGTGAAGATCGGCGCGTGGTCGTGCGCGGAGGCGGACGACCAGCCCTCGATGGTGCCGAAGAACCGGAGTGGCACGTAGCTG
Source organism: Amycolatopsis cynarae (assembly GCF_026802195.1). Taxonomy (NCBI): domain Bacteria; kingdom Bacillati; phylum Actinomycetota; class Actinomycetes; order Pseudonocardiales; family Pseudonocardiaceae; genus Amycolatopsis; species Amycolatopsis cynarae. Next base: position 2,446,678 of record NZ_CP113836.1, read on the forward strand.
ACGGTGAGGTTGAGCAGGGTGGCCATCCGGTGCGAGTCCGAGGCCTTGTTGATCGTGCGGTGGATCTCGAAGTTGAGCCGGTCGACCTCTTCGGGAAGCTGGGCGCGGTCGGCGGCCTCGAGGTCGGCCTGGAGCTTCTCCAGCCGGTCCAGTTCGGCGTCCGGCAGCGCCTCGGCGGCCCGTGCGGCCAGCTCGCCCGCGATGAACGCCTGCACGTCGAACAGGTCGCTCACGTCACGCGGGGTCAGCGGTACGACCCGGTAGCCGCGCCGGGGTTCCCACCGCACGGTGCCCTCACTGCCCAGCAGCATGAGCGCCTCCCGCACGGGGGTGGGGGAGACGCCCAGCTCCTGGGCCAGCCGTTCGGTGCGGATGTATTCGCCCGCGCGGAACTCGCCGACCATGATCCCTTCGCGGACATAGGCGGCGACCTTCTCGCTGAGCTGCTGTTTCGTGTCGAACGAGGTTCGCCGCCCCACGTAGTCGCCGTTCATGCGCGCCCCAGGTTCCGTTACCGCCATTTTCTCCAGTGTAGAGAACTACCGGTCTGCCGGAGCGGTGGTGGGTTTGGTGCGCTCCTGCGCCGCCGCTGCCGCGCCCTGGGTGGCGTCGCGCGATTCGGCCGCGCGACCGGCCAGTTCGCGGTAGGTCAGCGGTGTGCGTTCGAACACGCCTTCGTGCGCGGCGATCGCCTCGCGGCGGGTCGCGTGCTCGGGATGCCGCTCCTCGAACGCGCGGCGGGTTTCGAGCCTGCGCCGCCAGTGGGCGATGGTCGCGCGGTCGCCGCCGCCGGTGCCTTCCCATGAGGTGGGCGCCCCGGTGTCGCCGGGCGGGGGAGCGGCCGCGCCGATCATGCTGATCCGGCTCGGTGCCCGGCGGGTGGGCCCACCGCAGTGCGGACAGGGCGGGTTGGGGGTGCGCCAGCTCTCGACCAGTTTTTCGAACCGGGTTCCGCAGTCGCTGACGTAGTCGTACAGGGGCATGGTGGTCTCCTGCCGGGCGGGGCCCCGGCTCCGCGAGGCGTGGGAGCCGGGGCCGTGCGTGCTTGTCAGGTGTAGTAGTTGCCGACCCCGGTCCTGAGGTTCTTGATCTGCTCGTCGTCGTGTCCGAACACGACGGTGGCGCCGGTCTGCTCGGCCACGGACCGGATCTTCTCCACCGAGGCGAACCAGGACACGGTGTCGTAGACGATGCCGGCCGCGGTCGCGGGCGGACCGTAGCTTTCCCTGCGGTAGAGCGAGTCCGAGGCGAAGATCATGGTGCCGCTGTCGGCGAGGTCCACCTTCATCGACAACGTGCCCCAGGTGTGTCCCGGGGTGCGCAGCAGGGTGATGCCCGGCAGGATTTCGGTGTCCTCGTTGATGGTCGTCAGCTCGAGACCGTCGTAATCGGACTTGATGTGCGCGCCCAGGTTGTAGCCGTCGAAGCTGAACGCGCCCTTCTTCTCCTCCTCGTCGACGACGATGGTGGTGCCGGTGTTCGCCCACAGCTGGGCGTTCGCCGCGTGGTCGAGGTGCAGGTGGGACAGCAACAGGTAGTCGATGTCGCCCGGCTCCAGGTCGAGCTGCTTGAGCCGCGAATCCAGCCACATGTCCTCGGTGACGGTGTCCACCGGGAACACCTCGTTGAACCCGGGCGCCGCCCACCGGGTGTCCCAGTCACGCGGAACACCCGCGTCCCACAGCAGTTTCTTCCCGCTGGGGTGTTCGATGTAGACGACGTGGGTGGGCAGCTCGACCCAGTCGCGCAGGCGCTCGCGGTTGTTGCGGCTGGCCATCCGGCTGGGGTCGATCAGCAGCCAGACGAGGTCGGCGTGCATCGTGCCCGTCGGCAGGATGGTGAGCTTGATCTTGTCGGCATCGGTCATTGGCTCATGCACCTTTCCTGTGCGGTGTTTCGCGCGCCACCCGCGGGGACGGGGGACACTTCATCGGGTCCGCCCGCGCTCACGCGACGGGCTTGGCGGAGCCGACGCCGATCCGGCGAAGGATTTCGGCGTTGCCTCCCTGCGCGTAGATACCGCGGATCTCCTTCTTGTTGTACTTGCCCACGCTGGTCTTGGGGACCTCGGTGACGAACAGGAAGGAGTCGGGTATCCACCATTTCGCGAATCCCTGTAGCAGGTATTCGCGAAGCTCATCTTCGGTCAGCGACTCGTCGGCGGGCACGACGCAGGCCAGCGGCCGTTCGAGCCACTTCTCGTGCGGCACCGAGACGACGGTCGCCTCGCGGACCTTCGGGTGCGCCATGAGCGCGTTCTCCAGGTCGATCGAGGAGATCCACTCGCCGCCGGACTTGATCAGGTCCTTCGAGCGGTCCTTGATGATCACGTACCCGTCGGGGTCGATCGCGCCGACGTCGCCGGTGCGGAACCAGCCGCCGACCATGCTTTCCTTCGTGCGCTCGTCCTCGAAGTACTCGCGCGCGGTGAACGGCGACTGCACCCAGAAGTCACCGACGCTGGTGCCGTCCCAGGGGAGTTCGGCGCCGTCCTCGCCGACCACCTTGATCTTCATCAGCGGGATCGGCTGCCCGCCCTTCTGCCGCAGCGCGTAGACCTCGTCCTCGCCGCGCTCGGCCAGGGTGCTCTTGATGGAGTTGAAGCAGATCTGCGGGGTGCACTCGGTCATGCCGTAGCCCTGCACCACGTAGGTGCCGTAGGTCTGCTCCCACCACTGCATGATCGCCAGCGAGGGGGCCTGCCCGCCGAGCCACATGGTCTCGAGCGAGGACAGGTCCCATTCCCGGTCCGAGGCGCGGACGAAGTCGCGCATCATGGTGCCGATGGTGACCGCGCCGTTCATGCCGGTGACGCGCAGGTCCTCGATGGTGCGCACGTAGTCGGCGTCGAGCGGGTGGATGCCCGGCAGCACCAGGGTGGCGCCCTGCAGCAGTGCGGTGTGCGGGATGTTCCACCCGTTGCAGTGGAACATCGGGGCCACTTCGAGCCACACCTGGCGTTCGCTCATGTTCAGCTTGTCGTGCATGGCCAGACACATCGCTTGCAGCACCATGGCGCGGTGGCTGTAGACCACGCCCTTGGGATCGCCGGTGGTCGCCGAGGTGTAGCACATGGCGGCCGCGGTGTTTTCGTCGAAGACGGGGAATTCGTAGTCCTCGTGACCGGCGGCGACGAGGTCGTCGTAGCGGTGTACCGGACTCAGCGTGGTTTCGGGGACCGGCCCGTCGCCCATCACGATGAACGCGCGGACCGACGGGATGCCCAGCTCGACCAGCTGCTCGACCACGGGGATCTGGTCCTCGTCGATGATCAGCACCGAGTCCTGTGCGTGGTTGATCAGGTACTGCTGCTGTTCGGGGAACAGCCGCATGTTGATCGTGTGCAGGACGGCGCCGATCCCGGGCACGCCGAAGTAGGTCTCGAAGTGGCGGTAGTGGTTCCAGGCGATGGTGCCGACGCGGTCCCCTGGCTTCACCCCGAAGTCGAGCAGTGCGCTGGCCAGGCGCCGCACCCGCTTCGCGTAGTCGGCGTAGGTGTAGCTGTGGTACTCGCCCGGGCCGGTCCTGGTGACGATCTTCTTGTCGTGGAAGAGCCGTTCAGTGCGCCAGAGCAGGGTGTTGAGCAGGAGGGGCTGATCCATCATCAGGCCGTCCACACTGACCTCCGGGTGATGTGGGTTACTGGGGCTTGCCCAATACTGCACATTCTATAGAATAGAGTCAACAGGCAATCGGCCGTCGGTGTTCCCCGGCGGTCTGGGGTGGACAGTTGCCTGTTCAGCCGGAGACGAAGGAGTCCTCGTGACCGAACGGACCGTGTTGTACCTCGACGGCGCCTGGGTGGCTGCCGAGAGCGATGAGACGATTCCAGTGGAGAACCCGGCCACCGAGGAACCGCTCGCCGAGATCCCCGCCGGGACCGTGGGGGACGCGAACCGGGCGGTCGCCGCCGCACGCCGTGCCTTCCCCGCCTGGGCGGCGACGTCGAGGAGCGAGCGGGCGGAGCTCCTGCGGAGGCTGCACGACGGGCTGGCCAAACGGGCCGAGGAGATCGGGGAGACGATCGCCCGGGACGTGGGCACGCCGCTGCGGATCGCCACCCGCATCCAGGCCGGGCTGCCGCTGACCGACATCCAGACCTACGTGGACCTGCTCGAAGGCGACGAGCGGGAGGAACGCGTCGGCAACTCCCTGGTGGTGCGCGAGCCTGCCGGGGTCGTCGCCGCGATCACGCCGTGGAACTACCCGCTGCACCAGATCACCTGCAAGATCGCGCCCGCGCTGGCCGCGGGCTGCACGGTGGTGGTCAAGCCCAGCGAGGTCGCCCCGTTGAGCGCCTACCAGCTCTTCGACGCGATCCACGAGGCCGGCTTCCCGCCCGGGGTGATCAACCTGGTGACCGGGTACGGGCCGGTGGTCGGGGAGGCGCTGGCCACGCATCCCGACGTCGACGTCGTGTCCTTCACCGGCTCGCTGCGGGCGGGCTCCCGCGTGGCGGAACTGGCCGCCCGCACGGTCAAGCGGGTCACCCTCGAACTCGGCGGCAAGTCCGCCAACGTCATCCTCGACGACGCCGACCTGAAGACCGCGGTGAAGGTCGGTGTGGCCAACGCCTTCCTCAACGGCGGGCAGACCTGCACCGCCTGGACGCGGATGCTCGTCCCCGGAAGCCGCCAGGAGGAGGCACTCGAACTGGCCAAGGTTTTCGCCGAAGGATTCACGCCCGGCGACCCCCTCGACCCCGGCACCAAGCTCGGGCCGCTGGTCTCCCGGGCCCAGCTCGAGCGGGTGCGCGGGTTCATCACCCGCGGCATCTCCGACGGCGCGCGCCTGGTGACCGGCGGCGCCGGCACCCCCGAAGGCTTCGGGACCGGTCACTTCGTCTCGCCCACCGTCTTCGGGGACGTGCGGCCGGATTCGGAACTGGCACAGGAGGAGGTCTTCGGCCCCGTGCTGTCGGTTCTGTCCTATCAGGACGAAGCGGAAGCGCTCGCCATCGCCAACAACTCCCGCTACGGCCTCCACGGCGCGGTCTGGTCGGCCGACACCGACCGCGCACTCGCCTTCGCGCGCCGGGTCCGCACCGGCCAGATCGACGTCAACGGCGGTGCCTACAACCCCCTCGCGCCCTTCGGCGGCTACAAGCAGTCCGGCATCGGCCGGGAGATGGGCAGGCTCGGACTCGACGAGTTCACCGAGGTCAAGTCCATCCAGCTCTAGCCGTTTCCCCTTTCCCCGCAAGGAGTCTTCAGTGGTCAACGTCGTCAAGGCCGTCGTCGTGGCCGAGCCGGGCGCCCGCCCGCAGGTCCGTGAGGTCGCCCTGCCCGGAGTCGGCGAGACGGACGTGCGCGTGCGCATCGCCGCGGCCGGGGTCTGCCACTCCGACCTGTCCATGGTCAACGGGACCATCACCCCGCAGTACCCCGTCGTGCTGGGCCACGAGGCGTCGGGAACCGTCGTCGAGACCGGCCCCGGGGTGACCGGGCTGCGGCCGGGGGACCACGTGGTGCTGAACTGGGCGGCCGCCTGCCGCGAGTGCTGGTTCTGCGCGCACGGCGAACCCTGGCTGTGCCAGGCGGTCGAAGGGGTGACCAGTGTCCCCGGCGGCACCCTCGAGGACGGTACCCGGGTGCACACCTGCATGGGGGTGGGCGGGTTCGCCGAGGAGGTCGTGCTGCCCGCGCGTTCGGTTGTGCCGCTGCCCGGCGGGGTGCCGCTCGATCTGGCCGCGCTGCTCGGCTGTGCGGTGCTGACCGGGATCGGCGCCGTCCGCAACACGGCCGGGGTACGGCCGGGGGAGTCGGTGCTCGTGCTCGGGCTCGGCGGGATCGGGCTGTCCGCCGTGCTCGGCGCGCGGGCGGCCGGGGCGGCCGAGATCATCGCGGTGGACGTTTCGCCGGAGAAGGAGAAGCTCGCACTGGCGGCGGGCGCCACCCGGTACCTGCTCTCCGAACCCGGCCTGGCCAAGCAGGTCCGCAAGCTCACCGGCGGCCGCGGGGTGGACCACGCACTCGAATGCGTCGGTTCCGCGGCCACGATCCGCACGGCGTGGGGCGCGGTCCGGCGCGGCGGCCAGTGCACGATCGTCGGGGTCGGCCGCCGCGACCAGGAGGTCGTGTTCAACCCGCTCGAACTGTTCCACTTCTCCCGGACCCTCACCAGTTCCATCTACGGTGCCGCCGATCCCGACCGGGACATCCCGCTGCTCGCCGGGCAGGTGCGTTCCGGGGAACTCGACCTCGCCGGTCTGGTGACCCACCGGATCACCCTCGGCGAAGTGCCCGAGGCCTTCGCGCGGATGGAGGCGGGGCACGGGGTGCGGTCCCTGATCGAGCTGGACCGGTCGTGACGGCGTCCGCGCCGCTGGCCGGACTGCGCGTCGTCGAACTCTCCAGTTTCGTCGCCTCACCGCTGGGCGGGATGACCCTCGCCCGGCTCGGGGCGGACGTGATCCGCGTGGATCCGGTCGGTGGCGGGCCGGACCGGGGCCGCTGGCCGGTGGCCCCGGGCGGGGAAAGCCTGTACTGGGCCGGTCTCAACCAGGGCAAGCGGTCGCTGACGGTGGACCTCCGCTCGCCGGAGGGGCGGGCGCTGGTCGCCGAACTGATCGTCGGCGGCGGTGCAGGCGGCGGGGTGGTGCTGACCAACGCCCGCCCCCGGCCCGGACTGTCCTATGAGGACCTCCGGGCGCGGCGGCCGGACGTGATCTACGCCCGGCTGCTCGGCCGCCGCGACGGGTCCACCGCGGTGGACTACACCGTCAACGCGGCGTGCGGCTTCCCCCTGCTGACCGGGCCGGAGGGCACCGAAGGCCCGGTCAACCACGTTCTGCCCGCGTGGGACGTCGCGACCGGGCTGTACCTGGCGATCGGGCTGCTCGCCGCCGAGCGGGCCAGGGCGAGGACCGGTGAGGGGCAGCGGCTGGAGGTGGCGCTCGGCGATGTCGCGCTGGCGACCGCGGGCCAGCTCGGCCACCTCGCCGAAGCCCAGCTGAGCCCGGAGCCCCGCGGCAGGCTGGGCAACCAGATCTACGGCGACTTCGGGCGTGACTTCGCCACCGCGGACGGCGTCCGCGTGATGGTGGTGGTGCTGACCGCCCGGCACTGGCGGGATCTGGTGCGGGTCACCGGAATCGGCGACGCCCTCGGCGAACCGGCCGTCGCCGGACTGGACGGTGGCGGGGAACGCTACGCCCGCCGCGAGACCCTGGCCCGGCTGCTCGGACCGTGGTTCGCCGCCCGGGACTACGACGAGGTGGCCGCCACGCTGGGAGCCACCTCGGTGCTCTGGTCGCGTTACCACACGTTTTCGGAGCTGGCCCAGGACGGAATGCTCGCGGAGAACCCGTTGATGGGCAAGGTGAGCCAGCCCGGGATCGGCAGTTACCTGGCACCCGGCTCACCGCTGGTGTTCGACGGGGAACAGATCCCCGCCGTCCCCGCCCCGCGTCTGGGCGAGCACACCGGCGAGATCCTGACCGGCCTGCTCGGCCTGAGCGAGCGCGAGGTCTCCCGTCTGCGCTCGCACGGGATCGTCGGCGCCTGAACGAAAGGATGAACGTGTACGAACTCGACCCCGAGGAACGGGCCATTGTGGACACCGTGCGCGACTTCGTCGACCGCGAGGTGCGTCCCGTGGCCCGGGAACTGGAACACGAGAACCGGTACCCGGAAAAGCTCATCGAGCAGATGAAACGGCTGGGGATCTACGGGCTGGCCATCCCGGAGCCCTACGGTGACGTCAGGGTTTCGACGCCCTGCTACGCGATGGTCACCGAGGAACTCGCGCGGGGCTGGATGAGCCTGGCGGGCGCGATGGGCGGGCACACCGTGGTCGCCAAGCTGCTGCTCGACCACGGGACCGAAGAACAGAAGGCGCGTTACCTGCCGAGGATGGCCACCGGCGAGCTGCGGGCGACGATGGCGCTCACCGAGCCGGGCGGCGGGTCGGATCTGCAGGCCCTGCGTACCCAGGCCCGGCGCGACGGCGACGAGTACGTGATCAACGGCAGTAAGACGTGGATCACCAACGCGCGCCGTTCCGGCCTGGTCGCGCTCCTGTGCCGCACCGATCCCCAGGCCCGTCCGGCGCACGCCGGGATCAGCGTGCTGCTGGTGGAGAAGGTGCCGGGCTTCACCGTCTCCAAGGACCTGCCCAAGCTCGGGTACAAGGGCGTGGAAAGCTGCGAACTGTCCTTTGAGGACTGCCGGGTGCCCGCGGACGCGGTGCTCGGCGGGGTCGAGGGCAAGGGGTTCGCGCAGATGATGCGCGGGCTGGAGATCGGGCGGATCCAGGTGGCCGCGCGGGCCACCGGCGTCGGCCGGGCCGCACTGGACGACGCGCTGCGCTACGCGCAGGAGCGGGAATCCTTCGGCAAACCGATCTGGCAGCACCAGTCCGTCGGCAACCACCTGGCCACGATGGCGACGAAACTGACCGCGGCCCGGCAGCTGCTGCTGCACGCGGCCCGCCGGTACGACTCGGGGGAGCGTGCCGATCTCGAGGCAGGCATGGCGAAGCTGTTCTGCTCGGAAACGGCGATGGAGATCGCGCTCGACGCGATCAGGGTGCACGGCGGTTACGGTTACTCGACCGAGTTCGACGTGGAGCGCTACTTCCGGGACGCCCCGCTGATGATCGTGGGCGAGGGCACGAACGAGATCCAGCAAACCGTCATCGCACGCCAGCTGATCGCCCGCGGCGGCCTCTGACGCCCCGGCGTCGGACGCTGCCCTGAAGGGCCCCTGGTGTTCTTTCCTGTGAGGGGGCCCGCCGATACGACCGTGAGGGGCCCCTCACAGCACCGTGCGCTCGTCCGGGCCCGGAGTTCGCGGCTACGGCAGCAGGCCGTGGCGGCGGGCGGCGACCACGGCTTCCAGGCGTGAGTGGCAGCGCAGCTTGCGCATCGCGCTGCGCAGGTAGCTCTTCACCGTCTCGGCGCCCAGTCCCAGATCGGCGGCCACCTGGGCGTTCGTCCAGCCGAGCGCCACGCAGGTGAGCACGTCCAGCTCCCGGTCGGACAGTGCCGGGGCGTCGGCGTCCGGTGCGGTGACGAGCCGGTCGGCGAGGACGCGCAGGCGCTCGTCGCCCGTCTGGCTGCCGAGCACCCGCAACTCGGCGTGGATCTGCCGGACCCGCTCCCACTGCGGGGTCCCCGGGGTGCTGGCGCGTTCCGCCTGCGCCTGCTGTTCGAGCCGCGCCATCCGCCGCGCCAGCTCGTCCTCCACCGCGAACCGCTGTTCCAGATCCCTCGCCGCGTCCACAAAGGACTGCAGGATCCGCTCGCCGAGCGGTTCGTCGCTGCGCGTCGACCCGTAGAGCACGGCGCGTGCGGTCCGGCCGACGACGACCGGGGCCGCAACCATCGCGCGCAGGCCCTCGGCGGTGATGTACCGGTCGTAGTCGTGGCTGATCCCGGGGGAGCGGACGTAGTCGTGCAGGATCATCGGCCGCCGCAGGGACACGACCCGGCCGCCCAGCCCGAGACCCGGGCCGAGCACCACCCCGCGCAGCGCGCCCCGGTTGCTCCCGGCGAACTCGCTCAACCGGACCCGTGACGTGCCGTGCACACCGCCGCCGAAGGCGAGCGGCAGCCCGGTGACCCGCTGAAGCTGGTCGAGGGTCCGCTGGATGTGTGTCTGGTCGTTCACGCTGCGCTCCTCGGGTCGCCACCCCCGTCCGGGGGTAGCCGGGCCGTCCTTGGCCCGGGACCATCCCGCATAACGCTACGTCTCAACACCAGCGTCACGTACAGGGAGCCTCGATGACGAGTCCGCAACGCCACGCCGCCGATCTGCTGTCCCGCTTCACCAGGCCCGACGCCTGCGTGGCCCGGCTGCTGTGCGACGACCATCCGGACGGCGCCGTCGCCTTCACCGTGATCGAGCCGGACCTGTCCAGCCACGACCTGACCTACGGTGAGCTGCGCGAACGTTCCGCCCGGTGCGCCGCCGGGCTGGCCGCGCTGGGCGTGGGCCCCGGCGACCGGGTGGCGACGCTGATGGCGAAGTCCGAGGAGCTGGTGATCGCGGTGCTGGCGATCTGGCGTCTCGGCGCGGTGCAGGTGCCGCTGTTCACCGCGTTCGCGCCGCCCGCGATCGCCATCCGCGTCGGCGGCAACGGCACGAAAGTGGTGATCAGCGACCCGGGCCAGCGGGCCAAGCTCGACGAGATCCCCGGCGGTGACCGCCGGATCGTGGTCGCGGGCCCGGCGCGCGGGGACGACATCGCCTTCGCCGACCTGCTCGAGGCCGAACCGATGGCCGAGCCGGTCGCGGTCGGCGGCGAGGGCACCATCGTCGAGCTGTTCACCTCGGGCACCACCGGAACCCCCAAGGGTGTGCCGATCCCGCTGAAGGCGATCGCGTCGATGCGGGTGTACCAGGAGTACGGGCTCGATCACAGCGAGTCCGACGTGTTCTGGAACGCCGCCGACCCCGGCTGGGCGTACGGCCTCTACTACGCGCTGATCGGACCGCTCGCGCTCGGGCGCCGCAGCCTGCTGCTGCACTCGGGGTTCTCGCCCGAACTGACGTTCTCGGTGCTGGAAACCTTCGGGGTCACCAACTTCACCGCGGGCCCCACCGTCTACCGCGCACTGCGCAACGCGGACCTGCCCGTGCCGGACGGCCTGAAGCTGCGGCACTGCTCGTCCGCGGGCGAGCCGCTGAACCCGGACGTGATCGCCTGGGCGGAGCAGGTCTTCGGGGTGCCGATCCTGGACCACTACGGCCAGACCGAACTCGGCATGGTGGTCGCCAACGGCTGGCACCCGGAGATCAAGGGCGAACTCAAGCCCGGGTCGATGGGCCGGGCGCTGCCGGGGTGGACCGTCGAGGTGCTGCACGCCGACCGTGACGAGGCCGCTCCGGCGGGGCAACAGGGCCGCGTGGCGGTGGATCTCACGGCGAGCCCGCTCATGTGGTTCACCGGCTACCGGGACGCGCCGGACCGCACGGCCGAGCGGTTCAGCGAGGACGGACGCTGGTACCTCACCGGGGACGCGGCGACCAAGGACGAGGACGGCTACATCTTCTTCGCCTCGCGGGACGACGACGTGATCCTCATGGCCGGCTACCGGATCGGGCCGTTCGAGGTGGAAAGCGTGCTGCTGGAGCACGACGCCGTCGCCGAGGCCGCGGTCGTCGGCCTGCCCGACGAGCTGCGGGGCGAGGTGGTCGCCGCGTTCGTGGTGCTGCGCGGTGACGCCGAGCGCGGCGACGACCTCGTGACCGAGTTGCAGCAGCTGGTCAAGACCCGCTATGCCGCCCACGCCTACCCGAGGCAGATCCACTTCGTGCCGGAACTGCCCAGGACCCCGAGTGGCAAGATTCAGCGCTTCCTCCTCCGGAAGGGCTGAGCGCCCCTGTGTTGGCCGTGAAGGGTCCCTTCACAGTCGATTCGACTGTGAAGGGACCCTTCACGGCTTGCCCCCGGGTTGGGTGAGCGCTGGGCTGGGGCTGCTGTCTCACGTGTTCTCGAGGTCAGCGGCGACGGTGGAGGCCGGGGTGGTGAGGATGGCGTCGAACGCGTCGAGCACCGGGGTGTGGACGTAGGCGCTCTGGATCCGGATGCGGTCCGGGCCCGTGCCGCCGGAAGCCTCCGTGCGTGCCTGGCGGAGATCGGCGATGCTCAGCCCGAGCCCGGCATCGGCGAAGGCGGCCTCGACGCTTCCCGGCTCGGGCGGCTGCAGCGCGGTGGTGTCGATGGCGAAACCGAAACGCGCGTTCTCGTCGGGGCGCATGTCGGCGGTGTGCCCGGCGATGCTGGTCAGGGCGAGGGAGACATAGCGCTCGCCAAGGGCGCGGCGCAGGTGCTGCCCCATCGGAAGCCCCGTGAGGTGGCCGTCGAAGGAGACCGGCGTTTTCTGGATGTGGGCGTTGTGGGCCGCCAGCACGACGCGGGTCCCGGGCTCGAAGTGCTTCAGGTGCCACAGGACCGACTCGGCCATGTAGACGTCCCGGGCCGAAGTGTCGGCGGTCAGGCCGGTTCCGTCGTACAGGCCGGCCATGGCGCGGAAGCCGTAGTCTGCGTGGCAGGCGGCCTCGAGGCGACGCAGGGCGACATCGAAACCGTGGTGGTCACCGCGGGAGACGTACAGCGGTGAGAGGGCACGGAACCGGATGAGCAGGCGCATCAGGATCGCGCTGAGCGCATCCTGCTCGGCGGCGGCCAGGCGGGTCCACGCCGGTGCGGCCGCGGCCGCGGAGGCACCGGCGAACGACCCGGCGATCCCGATGGCCTTCTGGATCATCGGAAGGACCTCGGGGTCGATCTGGCTCAGGTAGTCGGCCACCGGGTCCAGCGCGGGAAGCAGGGACCCACCGGCCGCCGGGATGTCGATCCCGGCGAAACGCACCGGCACTCCGGTGGTGGCGTTGTGCCGGCGCATCCAGCGCAGTGGCTCAGCCACACCGATCGGAATCGCCGCGGCGAGATGGGCCGCCAGCTCGTCGTCCTGGCCTTCCCCCTGCGCCCAGGCGTCCAGGGGGAAGCCTTCGCTGAAGCCGTATTCGAAGGCCAGGACGGTGAAACCGCAGCGCTCGACCAGGAACCGGAGAATGCGTTGGCGCAGCTGGGAAAACTCGGTGATGAAGTGGGAGTTCTCGCCGATCGCGACGACGCGGGCCGAGCCGGTGAGCTCGCGCAGCGGTTCCAGGTCGTCCAGCGGTGCCTCGGGGTCGAGGTGGGTCAATGGGACGGCTTGGCTGCCAAGCCAGTCGGTGAACGCGGGGTGGTGAGTCGGAGCAGGCATGCCGAAACTCGATTCTGGTGTTGGTAAGGGGAAGGTGCGACGGGGGAGTGCGGGCTACCGGGGCGCGACTCGCTCCAGGTCGTCGACGCTGCCGGACATGATCGTGCGGAGGTGTTCGGTGATGTGCTCCAGCGGCCAGTCCCACCAGGCCAAGGCCAGGAGGCGGTCGATGTCCGCATCGCGGTAGCGGCGGCGGATGAGCCTGGCGGGGTTGCCGCCGACGACGCCGTAGTCGGGGACGTCGTCGACGACCACGGACCCGGAGGCGATGATCGCTCCCTGTCCGATGCGGACGCCGGGCATCACCATGGACCGGTATCCGAGCCAGACGTCGTTACCCACCACCGTGTCGCCTCGCCCGGGCAGGCCGGTGACGAGGTCGGCGTGCTCGGCCCAGGAACCGCCCATGATCGGGAAGGGGAAGGTCGACGGGCCGTCCATGCGGTGGTTGGCGCCGTTCATGAGGAACCGCACGCCCTCGGCCAGCGCGCAGAACTTCCCGATGACCAGCTTTTCCGGCCCGTAGTGGTACAGCACGTTGCGGGTCTCGAAGGCGGTCGGATCGTCCGGGTCGTCGTAGTAGGAGAACTCGCCGATCTCGATCAGCGGCGAGGTGACCAGCGGCTTCAGCAGCACCACCCGCGGCTGCCCGGGTATCGGATGCAGCACGGTCGGGTCGGCGGGGACAAGGGGCACGAGGGGTTTCCTTTGCGGAAGGTGTTCGCGGGCGATCATGCCCAAGCTAACGCGACAGACGTTACATTAATATCGTGCCATGACGCCGCCGGGCAACCCGTTGATCACTTCCCGGCACCACGACCGGAAGGAACCCGACCCGTGCCACCGCCTCAGCGCCGCCCCGGCGGCCGCACCGCCCGTATTCGCGCACAGGTGCTCGACGCGGTCCTCGCGGAGCTCGGCGAACACGGTTTCGACGGGCTCACCATGGAGGCCGTCGCCGCCCGCGCCGGCGTGCACCGCGCTACGGTCTACCGGCGCTGGAACGACGTCGGCGGCCTGCTCGCGGACGTCCTCGACGCGGCGAGCGGTGATGACTGGCATCCCCCGGACACCGGCTCACTGGAAGACGACCTGGCGGCACTGAACCAGGAGATCCAGGACGCCATGACCGCGCGACCGCCGGTCATGGCGGCCCTGATCGCCGCCTCGTTCCGCTCCGAAAAGGCCGCCGACGCCCAGCAACGACTGTGGGAGGACCGCTACGCCCGCTGCGAGAGCGTCGTCAGCCGGGCCGTGCAGCGCGGCGAACTCCCGCCGGGCACCGACGCTCGGCGGTTGCTCATCGCCGCCACCGCGCCGCTGTACCACCAGTTGGTGCTCCTGCGCACGCCGCCCGACCCGCTGCTGCCACGCCATGCGGCCAGAACCGCCGCCCTCGCCGCGGCCGCCGGCGCCTTCGGACCTCCCCGGTGACCGGCTCGCCGAGCGCGCGGGCCTTCGGCCGGAGCGGGGGGGCCGGTCGGCTCAGCGGGTGGCGAGGTAGGCGCGCCAGCCGCCGTGCGCGGTGATGTCCCGGGTGGGGTCGGCGCAGGTGCGGTCGGCGACGAACCCGAGCGCGGTGCTCCCGTCGTCGAGGGTCAGCGGGCCGAGGTGCAGCGGCTCGGTGATCGTCGGCAGGAGCGCGCCGAGTGCCGCTTCCGGCAGATCCCACACCTCCAGTTCGATTCCGGCGGAGGGCCCGTCACCGGTGCGCACCAGCCCGGGCCTGGGCAGCGGACCGTCCACTGTGTACATGCGGTAGCCGGGACCGGTGCGGGCCCGGCTGTGCAGTCTTCCACCGAGCCGGACGAGGTCGGCGTTGCGCGGCTGCCCGGTGAGGTGCGCCCCGGCCACCGCCAGCAGTGTGCGGGCCGGGGGCGGTGCGGCCGCCTCCCCGGCCCAGCGGGCGGCGAGGTCGAGCAGCGGTCCGTCGGCGAAGGCGGGGGCGAGCAGCTGCACGCCGAAGGGCAGCCCGTCGGGCCGTTTTCCGGCGGGCACCGCGACCGCGCTCAGGTCGAGCAGGTTGGCCATGTTGGTGAAAGTGCCCAGGCGCGAGTTGACCCCGACGGGGTCGGCCGCGACGGCGGCGAGCGTCGGGTGGCCCGGGGTGACCGGCAGCAGCAGGGCGTCGGCCCCGAGGAACGTCTGCTCGGCGCGGCGGCGCAGGCGGGCGAGCTCGTGCATGCAGGTGAACGCGTCCGCGCCGGTGAACCGGCGCGCGCCCAGCACGATCCGCCGTACCGTGGGATCCACGGACTCGTCCTCACCGAGCAGGTGGCCGAAGGCAGCGAGCCGCTCGGCGACGAAGGCCGCTTCATAGAGCAGCCGGGCCGCGGCCAGGAACGGTTCGACATCCACCCGGACCACGTGCGCGATCGACCCGGCGTGGGACAGCGCGGCACGCCAGGCGGCCTCGTGCTCCGGGTCGAGGTCCAGCGGCCCGTCCGGCACCGCGATCACCCGCATCCACCGTGCGGCTCCGGGCGGCGCGGCCACCGGCATCGGGCGGGCGTAGGGATCCGCCGGGTCGTAGCCGATCAGCGCGTCCAGCACCACCCGCGCGTCGGCGACGGTCCTGGTCAGCGTGGTCACGCAGTCCAGTGACGGGCACGCGGGCAGCACGCCCCGCGTGGACACCAGGCCCCGGGAGGGTTTCACGCCCACGAGACCGTTGAACGCCGCCGGTACCCGGCCGCTGCCCGCGGTGTCCGTGCCCAGCGCGAACGGCACCACGCCGAGCGCGACCGCGATCGCGCTGCCCGAACTGCTCCCGCCGCTGACGTGGTCCGGCGAGGCCGCGCTGTGGCAGGCGCCGTACGGGGATCGCGTGCCCACCAGCCCGGTGGCGAACTGGTCCAGATTGGTCTTGCCGATGGGCACCGCGCCGTGTTCCCGCAGCCGGTGCACCGCGAAGGCCGATTCGGCCGCCGCGGTGCTGAGGGCGGGGCACGCCGCCGTCGTCGGCACCCCGGCCACGTCGATGTTGTCCTTCACCGCGAAGGGCACGCCGGTCAGCGGACCGTCCGGAGCGGATGCGGTGAGCTCG
Source organism: Amycolatopsis cynarae (assembly GCF_026802195.1). NCBI lineage: Bacteria > Bacillati > Actinomycetota > Actinomycetes > Pseudonocardiales > Pseudonocardiaceae > Amycolatopsis > Amycolatopsis cynarae. The sequence continues at coordinate 2,462,439 of NZ_CP113836.1, forward strand.
CGAACCCGGTCTTCCGCCAGTAGCGAGACGAACGCGGGCTGGGCCAGGTCCTGTGCCGCCTTCAGCGCGGCCAGTGGATCGTTCATCATCGCTGGTGCCACCTTTCCCGCTCCGCCTCGAAAGCGGCTTGCCTGCGCCCGCGAAACCGGGTGATTTCCTCGCCGTGCCGTGCCTCGAGTTCGTCCACTTCGGACAAGGAGAAGGTGGCGGGCCGGGTGTGCAGTGCGGACCGTCCGCTCCTGATGTCCGCGCGCAGATCGGCCAGTTCCGCCGGGGTGACGGGGGAGAAGCGCAGGCGGTCGAACTGGCGCAGCAGCCAGGGCCGTTCGCCCGAACCCGGGACGTGCCGCCAGACCGGCACGGTGCGCCCCACGAGCTGGTAGCCCCCGGGGCCCTCCATACCGTAGACACACAGGTAGACCCCGCCGATGCCCACGGCGTTCTGCGGCGTCCAGGTGCGGGCCGGATCGTACTTGGTGGTGACCAGGCGGTGCCGCGGGTCGATCGGCAGCGCGACCGGAGCGCCCAGGTAGACGTCGCCGAGCCCGATGACCAGATAGGTGGCGTCGGCCACGATGCGGAACACCTCGTCCCGGTCGGCCAGGTCGTTGATGCGCCGGATGAATTCGACGTTGTCCGGGCACCAGGGCGCGTCCGGCCGCACCGAACGCGCGTAGCGGGCCATCGCCTCGTGCGCGGCGGGATGGTCGAAGGCGATCGGCAGGGTGACCTCCCGCACCTCGAGCGTGACGCCCGCGGGATCGGCGACCTCCCCGGCGAGTTCGTCGAGCAGTCCGGCCAGTCGCGCCAGCGGCAGCCGCGCCGGATCCACCTGGACGAGCAGGGACCGCACGCCCTCGACGATCTCGGTGACCCCGCCGGTGCGGGACCGGCGCAGCGACTCGGCGAGCAGGTGAACCCAGACCCGTACCCGGAGATCCAGTTCCGCCGGGCCCGCCTCGACGAGCAGGTGATGATCGCCGGCCCGGCTCATCACCAGCGCGGGGGCGGTGCCGGTGGCGGGCCGGATGCGCAGCAACCCGTGTTCCCGCAGCAGTTCGGGCCGGGGCGCGGGCCGGACCGGTGCGGGGGCGGGAAGACCGGCCAGGCCGCGTTCGAACCCGGCGGCCACCGCGGCACGAGGGTCGGCCAGCAGCGCGGCCCGTTCCGCGTTGATTCCCTCGGCCTCCTCGGGGGAGACGACCACGAGCCGCACCGTGTCGCCGGGCCGGGCCTGCGCGAACATCCAGCGGTCCGCGCGGATCACGGTGAACGGCACCACGAATCCGCCGAGGCTCGGCCCGTCGGGGCCGACGACGACCGGGGTGTCGCCGGAGAGCATGATCCCGCCGACCGGATAGGCGCTGTCGTGGATGTTGGACGGGTGCAGCCCGGCCTCGCCGCCGTCCCGCCGGGCCCATCGCGGGGCCGGGCCGGACAGGCGCACGCCCGTCCGGTCGGCGCGGTGGTCCACCGTCCAGGCGGCCGCGAGCAGGTCCGCGGCCGCGTCCTCGGCGAGGTACTCGGGCGCGCCGTGCGGTCCCGCGAGCACCCGGACCGTCCACTCCGTGCCCAGGCGCGGCAGGAGGGACGCGACGTCGGCCGGGGCGACGAGATTTTCCGTGCGGCCCAGCGGAAGCACGTCCCCGGCGGCCAGGGCACGGCCGCCGAGGCCGCCGAAACCGCCCAGCAGGAAGGTCGCCCTGCTGCCGAAGACCTCGGGCACCGCGATCCCGCCGCCGACGGCGAGACAGGCCCGCATGCCGGGGCCCGCGCACCGGCCGAGGTCGACGACCGAGCCCGGCGCCACCGTGGTCACCACCCCCGGCCGCAGCGGTCTTCCGTCCACTGTGGCCTGGAAAGCCGCTCCCGTCAGGCATACGGTGACCCGGCGGCCGAACCGCAGCACCGGGCCGGTCAGCACGGCCTCCAGCCCGGCCGCGCCCGGCGGATTGCCGACCGCGGCGTTGGCCAGTGCGAAGGACAGGTCGTCCCAGGCGCCGGACGGCGGGACGCCGACATCCCACAGTCCGCCCCGTCCGGCCAGATCCTGCACGGTGGTCTGCGTACCCGGCGCGAGCACGGTCATGGTGCCGGTGTCCACCGGTACCGGCGTGTCCATCGTGGTCATCGGCCTACCACCAGCCCAGCAGGCGAACCGGCGTGGGATCCCAGCCGTTGCACGGGTTGTTGAGCTGCGGGCAGTTGCTGATCAGCACGTACAGCTCGCGCTCCGCGCGGATCTCCACGTACTTGCCCGGAGCGGAAAGGCCGTCCTCGAAGGTCAGTCCGCCCTCGGCGGTCAGCGGCACGTTCATGAAGAAGTTGATGTTGTGCCCGAGTTGCTGCGCGCCGATCCCGACTCGCGCGCCGTACCGCAGGAACGTCTCGCGGCAGGCGTGCTGGTGCCGCGTGTGCTCGCCGTAGCGGACCACATTGGACTCCTGTGCGCAGGCGCCACCGAGGGTGTCGTGGCGCCCGCAGGTGTCCGCGGTGATCGTGGCGAGCACGTCGAGGTTCACCGACAGCAGGCGGGAACCGGCGGTCAGATACACCGCTCCCTGCTCGCGGACGGTGTCCATGGCGCTGTAGCGGTTGTCGAGGTCGGCGGCGTCGTAGCACAGCGTGTCCACGGCCTGGTTGCCGTGCAGGTCGACGATCCGGAGGCGGCCGCCCGCCGGGACGGTGGCCAGGTGGCCGTCGCCGTCGGCCACCGTGACGTCCAGGTCGGCGGCGGCCGGGTCCAGTTCGCTCTCGACGACGGGCAGAAGCGTCTCGGTCATGCCAGCACCTCCCGTGCGGCTCGCAGCGCCCGCGCGCTCTCCGCGCGGAAAGTCCAGGAAGGATCGTCCTCACCCGCGGGCGGGGCGGCACTCACCTCGGCGCGGACGGGCGCGGGTGCCCACCGCGGGTCGAGGGGATGCGGCGCGGTGGACAGCACGACCAGCAGGTCGAGTTCCGCGCGCAGGCTCACCCAGTCGCCGTCCGCGGCGTGCCCGGGGACGAACGCGAGTGATCCCTTGGGGTCATCGGAAGTGGCGGCCTTGCTGAAGAAGTTGACGCAGGCATGCAGGTCCGCCGGGCCCCGGCCGTGCTTGCGCAGCTCGCTGAGCAGCCCCGCGCGCGCCGACCGGCGCCACTGGTTGCGGTCGCTGGTGTACGCCGATGGGCCGAACCTGGCGACGTGCGCGTCGCAGGAGTGCCCGCACAGGGCATCGTGCCAGTCCAAAGAGGATCCGGTGACCGAACACAGTGCGGTGCCGCGGTCGGACATGAGCACCATCGGCGGCCGGATCCGCGCACTCATCTGCGCCTTCAGCGTGTCCGGCACGTTGAGCCGGTCCACCGGGTGGTGCGCGGCGAACAGCAGGGTGGAACAGTTCGCACCCGCCTCCACCGCGGTCAGGCGCAGTTCACGCCCGGCACGGACGAGCACCGACCACGCGGCGCCCCCGGGAATCTCGTGGGACAGCAGCACTTCGCTCATTCCGCACCACCCAGGGCCAGCACCGGGGCGGCCGCGGACCGGCGCGCCTGCACCGCGTACGCCAGTGCGCCGACGAGAAGGGCGCCACCGAGGAACAGCGGCGCGAACCACTGGAGGTAGGTGTGACCGCCCTGCGGGTCGAAGACCTCGGCGCGCGGCCAGCCGAGGTTCACCGCCATCACCGCGCCCCAGACCACCGCGAGCACGTTGACCACCACACCCCAGCGGCCGAGCCCGAACAGCCCGTCCGCCGCGGGGAGCCGCCCGCGCAGGCGGCGGACGAGCAGCGGCAGGGTCACCATCAGGTAGGCCAGGTACAGCAGCATGATGCAGACGCTGGCGAGCGTGGTGAACAGTGCCGCGTTGCCGGCGTTGACCAGCAGCAGCGCGGCGGCGAGCACGCCGACGAGCACCGAGGCCCGCACGGGCGTTCCGGTGCGCGGATCGACCTTCGCCAGGCCGTCCGCGAACGGCAGCACCCGGTCGCGGGCCATCGAGAACACCATGCGGGTGGCGGCGGTCTGGATGGCGAGGGTGCACACCGTCACCGCGATCGCCACGTCCACCAGGAACGCCCGGCCGAGCGTGTCGCCGAGCCGGCTGGTCAGCACGTACGGCAGGCCGCGCGCCGGGTCGCCGAGGCTGCCGTCGTCGACGCTTGCCGCCGACATCACCGTCGCCAGCAGCATCAGCGCGCCGCCGAGACCGGACACCAGCACCGCGCGCAGGATCGTCCGCGGCGTCGTGCGGCGCGGGTCGCGGGTCTCCTCCGACAGCTCACCCGCGCTGTCGAACCCGACGAGCACGTAGGAGGCCATGAGCCCGGACACGACGAACGCCCACAGGTAGCCGTGTCCGCCGACGCCCTGCGTCCGCAGCACCACCCCGGGGCCGCGCTCGGCGTGGGAGAACAGCGCGACGCACAGCAGCGCTACCCCGACGAGTTCGCACGTGACGCCGACGCTGTTGACCACCGACATCAGGCGGACCCCGATCGCGTTGATCGTGGTGGTCAGGCCGAGCAGCAGCACGCCGAGCACCACCGCGTTGGCCGCGCCGGTGACGCTGGTCAGCGACGAATCCCCGCCCACGAACTGGAAACCGGACCACACCGGCGGGAGCACCACCTGCAGCGCGATCGCGGCACCCGCGAGCGTCACCACCTGGGCCACGATCATCAGCCAGCCCGCGGTCCAGCCCCACACGCGCCCGCCGAGCCTGCTCGCCCACTGGTAGATCGCCCCGGAAATGGGGTAGCGCGCGGCCAGTTCGGCGAAGCAGAGCGCGACCAGCAGCTGCCCGCCGAGCACGATCGGCCAGGTCCAGACGAAGGCGGGACCGGCGAAGGAGAAGCCGAAGGAGAACAGCTGGAAGACCGTGGTCAGGATGGAGACGAAGGAGAACCCGGCGGCGAAGGAGCCATAGGAGCCGATCTTGCGGCGCAGCTGCTGGCCGTAGCCGAATCCGGACAGGTCGCCCGCATCGCCGCGCGGCTCTGTCCGGGGATGCGCTGGTGTGACGGACATACCCACCTCCGGATCGGATCCCGGACCACGCACGCAGCCCGGGCCGTGATGGCCTCCCGGGCTTTTCTCCCGCCGTGGAACGGTTCCGCCTTCCGGAGCGGACCGCCTGCGTCTCTCGGACCAGGCCCACCCGTGGGTGGCGGAACCCTAGACGCGCCCCGCCGCGCGGCGGGTCGGGAACAGTGCACCTCCCGGCCGTGTCACGATCGGGTCGATGCCGTTAACGCGACGTATCCGCTCCGGCGATCTCGCGCCGCTCGCGGTTACGCCGCGTTCACACGCCCGGGCTCCCTCACCGGTCACCAGGGGGATCAGACGATCTCGAGGTTGGCCATCATGCCCATGTCTTCGTGTTCGGCGTTGTGGCAGTGGAAGAGGTAGCGGCCGCGGTAGCCGTCGAAGCGGGTGATGATCTCGGCCGATTCGCCCGGTCGCAGCGAGACGGTGTCCTTGAGGCCCGCGTCGTGGGGGAGCGGCTGCTTCCCGCCGCGTGAGAGCACCCGGAACCCGGCCAGGTGCAGGTGGACGGGGTGATGGACGTCGGCGACCAGCCGCCACACCTCGACGTCGCCGAGACGGACGGTGACATCGGGGCGGGCCGGGTCGAACGGCAGCCCGCCGATCAGCCATCCGTGACCGCCGTGAACCCGCCCGGCCCGGAAGGAGAAGTCGCGCACCCGCACGGCGTCCGACCGTCGCCAGGTCGGCAGATCGGTGGACAGGGTGCGGGGGACGCGGCTGTCGTCGGCGGCCTTGCGTGCCACCCGGAAGGCCATCACGTCGCGGGTGCGGCCGGAGCCGAGCCGGTTGACGATCCGGACCAGGCTGCCGACCGGGACGCCGGCGAAGTCGATGACCACGTCGTAGCGTTCGGCGGGCGCGATCGGCAGAAACTGGTGGGTGACCGGCGCCTCGAGCAGTCCCTGGTCGGCGCCGACCTGGACGAGATCGAGCCGGCGCCCGTCGTCGGTGACCGCTTCGAGCTCGTAGTGCCGGGCGTTGGAGGCGTTCAGGACGCGCAGCCGGTGCCGGACCGCGTCGACTTCGTGCACGGGCCACGGGGCGCCGTTGACCAGGATCACGTCGCCGAGCACTCCGGCTAGGTAGGCCTCGTGGACACCCGGCTGCTCCCGCAGGGTGGGGTCGAGAGCGGGGTAGCGGAGGCCGCCGTCGGCGTCGAACGCGCGGTCGGTGATCGCGAGCGGCAGCTCGCGTGGCCCGGCGGGCAGGCCGAGCGAGTCCTCGGCGTCGTCGCGCACGATCTGCAGCCCGGCGAGTCCCCGCCAGATCGCGGGGGCGGTGAAGTCCATCCGGTGGTCGTGATACCAGAGCAGCGCGGGCCGCTGGTCCATCGGGAACGTGTAGTCCCGCGTCAGCCTGGTCACCACCGCCCGCGGATCGGTCATTCCCGCCATGCCGTGCATCGGGTGGGCGGGGGCGGGCCAGCCGTCGGGCAGGACGAGGTCGGTCGGGTATCCGTCGGAGTCCGGCGTGTTCCGTCCACCGTGCAGGTGCACGACGGTCGGCACGGGCAGTTCGTTGCGGTGCGTCACGGTGATCGGCCTGCCGCGGCGCGCCTCGATCGTCGGGCCCGGGAAGGTGCCGTGGTAGGTCCACATCGGAGTCCTGACACCGGGCAGGATCTCCAGGGACACCTCACGCTGGCTGATCTCGTACCGATCGACACCGCCCGAGGTGGTGACCGGCTTCAGCACGGACGGAAGCGGCAACGGCACTTCGAACGCGGGCGGCAGCGGCAGTGCGCTGGCCAATTCGGCACCGGTGACCGGTACTCGGCGTGACAGCGCGGCCGCGGCCGACAGCCCGGTGACCGCCATCAGCCCGAGCGCTCCGCCGATGCCCAGCACCTGGCGCCGGTTCAGGTTCGGCTCACGCACGGCCGGCCTCCTGACGGTGGGCCGGCCGCCGCCAGACGGCGATGAACAGCACGACGAGCCCGGCGATGGTCGACACGCCCAGCGGGAGGTGCAGCCACAGCGTCCCGTCCAACCCGGCGAAGTACTGCACCGTCTCGGCCGCCACCACGGCCAGCGTGGCGAACAACGGCCAGGCCTGACGCAGCCGGACCCAGACCACGATCGCCGCGATCAGCTGCAGGTAGCCGAGGGAGGTGACGACGTTCGCGCCGGCCGCATGCCAGCGCAGGCCGTCGAAGTCACCGCCAAGGTACATGCCGGCGAACACGGGCTGGCCGAAGATCGCGACCAGGTGCGCGGTGACCAGGGCCCGCATCACCCCTCCGGTGACCATCAGGCCTCCTCCTCACTCCGTTCTTGATCCACCTCCCGAAGGTATGACTGCAGAGTTATCCTGTCTAAGATCAATATTGCTATCTCGTTATGTGCTGACGGATATGAGGGGCGATGGATCTGAACTCGCTCAACCAGTTCCTGGTGGTGGCGCGACTGGAGCACCTCAGCCGCGCCGCCGACGAGCTCCGCGTTGCCCAGCCGTCACTGAGCCGCACCATCGCCCGTCTGGAGAGCGAGCTCGGCACGCCGCTGTTCGACCGGGGCGGCCGTCTCCGGCTGAACGAGGCGGGGAAGCTCTTCCGCGGTTACGTCGAACGCTCCCTGGGCGAGCTCGAAGCGGGCAGGCGAGCCGTCGCCGAGGCCACCAGCGAGGGTGTGCGCACCGTGCGGCTGGCATCGGAGACCTTTCTCACCCTCACCGGGCCGCTGGCGGCGTACAAGCGCGCTCATCCCTCCGTCGAAGTCGAACTCCACTGGTCGCCTGCCGAGGACATGGCCCGCCGCCTTCGAGCCCACGACGTCGATCTGTGCGTCGCCTCCCAGCCGATCCGGGCCGAGGGCCTGGAGCAGGTGCAGCTGCTCGACGAGGCGGTGGGGGTGGCCACGCCCCCCGGTCACCCACTGGCGGGCCGTACGTCGGTGAGCGTCGAGGAGCTCGCCGGCCAGGCGTTCGTCACCGCCCGCAAGGGGCACTGGCAACGGCGCCTGCTCGATCGGCTCTTTGGCGCACGAGACCTGACACCGAAGATCGTCTGCGAAGTCGACGAGCTCAGCGCCATCGCCGACCTGATCGGCGCGGGGCTCGGCATCGGTCTCGTCCCCGCCTTCGCCCGGCAGACGGCCACCCGGGCTCCGCTCGTCTGGATCGCCGTGGCCAGCCCCGACTGCCGCCGCAGGCTCACCCTCTACTGGGGCGCCGACAGCCACCTGTCGGCCGCGGCCCGCCTGATGCGCACCACGATCACCGATTGGGACTGGACCACAGGCGAACCCCGGGACACGTGACGACCGAGGTAGGCGACGACGGCTGCGGAGTACGACATCGGTGACGCGCTCGTGCCTCCTTGCATTCCAGCGGGCTGCGTCGTCGGGGTACCGAGACCGCGAAAACCGTCACCAGCGGAACTGGTCGCGGTCGGCATTCCCGAAGGGAGAACGCGATGACCACCCACGATTCCGAAGTCCGGGCATTCCTGGAAAGGCGCATCGACGCCATGCAGTCCAAGGACATCGATCGGCTCATGGAGCACTACGCTCCCGGCATCGTCTACTACGATGTCGTTCCCCCGCTCCGGTTCACCGGGACCGAAGAAGTACGCCGCAACTTCATCCGGTGGTTCGACGGCTACGACGGTCCCATCACCCTGGAAACGCACGACATGACCGTCGTGGCGAACGGAGATGTCGCGTTCGCGAACATGCTTCACCTGGACTCGGGAAACCGCGAGGGCGGGCTCCAGTCGTCGATCTGGGTGCGGGAGACGGTGTGCCTCCGACGGTCGAACGGGGAATGGCTGATCACGCACGAACACGTCTCGATTCCGTTCAACCCGGAGAACCTGCAGGTCTGGCTCCCCACGGAGAAGGATCAGACTGCCTGATCACGGATCTCGGGGCGGCGGCGCCGGCTTCGGCACCGCCGCCCCACGAAACGTCAGCCCATCCAGGGGCGCAGCTTGTCGGGATTGCGGACGACCCAGATGTGCGCGATCCGGTCGTCCGCGACGTCGAACGCGTACACCGAAACGGGGACGCCCTCTCGCTGGACCAGCAAGCCGGGCTGGCCGTTGACCGCGTGCTCCAGAATCGTCAGTTCGTCGGGCGTCCTGGCGGCGATGTCGAGGAGGTACCGCGCGATCCGCTCGCCGCCTCCGATCGGGTGGAGCGCGGTGCTGACCAGGCCGCCGCCGTCCGCGGTGAAGGTGGCGCCGGGGTCGAGGAGGCCGACCAGAGTGTCGATGTCCTTGGCTTCCCACGCCTTTTTGAAGTTCCTGACCAGGCCGGCCTGGTCGGCTGCCGGTGCCGCGTGCGGCCGGGAGGTGCGGACGCGACGGCGAGCCGAGGAGGCCAGTTCGCGGCATGCCGCCGGGGTGCGGCCGGTGATCTCGGCGATCTCGGCGAACGAGTAGCGGAAGACATCGTGGAGGATGAGCGCGACGCGTTGGGCCGGGGTCAACGATTCGAGTGCGACGAGGAAGGCCATGCCGACCGATTCGTCCAAGGTGACCCGGTCAGCCGGGTCGGCGGGGTCGGCCGGGGTGATTCCCGGCCTTCCGCTGATCCACTCGGTGTGGCCGGGCAGCGGCTCGGGGATCCATTCGCCCACGTAGCGCTCGCGCCGGGCCCGCGCCGAGCCGAGCAGGTCCAGACAGATGCGACTGGCGACCGTCGTCAGCCAGGCCCCGGGCGACTCGATGGCATCCCGCTGCTGCTGGGACATGGCGTACCAGCGGGCGTAGGTCTCCTGCACGGTGTCTTCGGCTTCGGCCAGGGAGCCGAGGAGCCGGTAGGCGAGACTGATCAGTTGACGTCGCTCGCCGATGATCGCGCTCAGGCCTGCGTCGGACCGGTCGTGTCCGGGCGCGGAGTGGGGGGTCATGGTTTCGGATGCTCCCTGGGTCGGTTCTGTCCTCGCCGGTCCGACGAGCCAGCGCACGCGATTGTCAGGCCGTCGCGTCCCTGACATTCCGGTGGGCCGTCTCGTCGTACTACTCGGCGAAGCTCACCAGCGTGAAGGAGAACCATGATCAAGATCGGAATCGTCCTGGGCAGCACCCGCCCCGGACGCAAGGGCGACCAGGTCGCCCAGTGGGTCCATGACCGGGCGGCGCGCCGCACGGATGCCGAGTTCGAGGTGATCGACCTGCTCGACCACCCGTTGCCGCACCTGGACGAGCCGGTGCCGGGCCGGTATCAGCGCGAGCACACCAGGGCCTGGGCGGACACCATCGCCGCGTTCGACGGGTTCGTGATGGTCACTCCCGAGTACAACCACTCCATCCCCGGAGTGCTCAAGAACGCCATCGACTACCTCCACGCGGAGTGGCACGACAAGGCGGCCGGGTTCGTCTCCTACGGCGGCGTGGGCGGCGCCCGAGCGGTCGAGCAGTTGCGGCTGATCTGCGGAGCGCTGCGGATGGCCGATGTGGCCCCGCAGGTCACCCTGTCCCTGCTGACCGAGTTCGAGAACCACACCATCTTCAAACCGGGTGACTACAACGTCGCCGCACTGGACATGCTGTTGGACCAGGTGGTCGCCTGGAGCGCCGCCCTCGCGCCGCTGCGAGCCGCTTCTCCGGCAGCCGTCGCCTGACATCACGAGATGCTGCGTTGTCGTATCAGTGAGAAGCCGTGATTTCACGCCGAAGGAAGGGAACGAGTAGCGATGCCAGCGCAACGCGAGGTGGACGAAGCCACGATCAGGCGGCGGATCGAGAGGATAGTCGAGGGAATTCGGGCCAAGGATCTCGAGGGCCTGAGGCGGCTTTACGCACCGGACGTCGTGTCCTTCGACGTCGAGCCGCCGCTGCAGCACGTCGGGGTGGAGGCGAAACTGAAGAACTGGATGAATGCGTTCACGTTCTTCCAGGAAGTGGATTACGAGGTTCGCGACCTGGCGCTCACCGTGGACGAGAACGTCGCATTCGGACACTGCTTCGGCCGGCTCAGCGGCACGCTGCGGAACGGGACGGCGGCGAGCGGCATGTGGGTCCGGGCCACCTTCTGCTTCCGCAAGATCGACGATGAGTGGCTGATCGTGCACGACCAGGCTTCCGTGCCGTTCGATATGGCCAGCGGCAAGGGAATGACCGACCTCGAGCCCTGACGGACCGCGGGAGAGGAGGCTACTGCCGGGCGAGGGCGGTGACGAGGCGGTCGAGGAAGGCGGCGATGTGCTTGTGCAGGAGTTCGGCCGCGCGGTCGGCCTTGCCCGCCTTCGCCGCCCGCAGCACCGCCCGGTGCTCGTCGAGTTCCCGCTTGGCGCTCGGGGTGACCTCCCAGCCGGTCACGCTGATCAGGGCGGCGCGGTCGCGCACGTCGTCGAGGATCCGCACCATGAGGGGGTTTCCGCAACCGGCGTAGAGCGCGCGGTGGAAGCGGCGGTTGAGCAGGCTGAGTTCGGCGTGGTCGCCCTCGGCGAGCGCGCCGGACGCGGCCTCCAGCACCTCGGCGGCCTCCGTGAGGCAGGTGGGCTCGCCGGAGGACACCGTCCGCCGGACGGCTTCGGGTTCCAGGAGCAGCCGCACGTCGTAGACCTGACGTGCGAGGTCCTCGTCGACGACGCTGACGGAAGCGCCCTTGTACGGGCTGAAGGTGACAAGACCGGAGCCGGACAGCAGCTTGAGTGCCTCCCGCACCGGGGTCTTGGACACGCCCAGCCGCTGCGCGAGTTCCATCTCGACCAGCGGCTGGCCGGGGAGTAGCTCCCGGGTCAGGATGGCCTTGCGGATGCGCTCCAGGACCAGTTCGGTGCGGGAGGCGGGCAGGCTGAGCATCTCGGTCATCGCGCGTCCTCGGTCCGGTCCGGTCGTATATCGGATCTTACACCGAACGGCCGCTGTCGGACCGGCGCTGGGACGGCGATCATATATCAGACGCGATACGCCATATTCCTGTACCAGAAACGAGGCGATGGGGCGTGCAGCACCCGGCAACGGCGCCGCGCCAGATCAACAGGGCGACGCTGTACTTCTTCGGTGCCCTCGGCGGCATCCTCTTCGGTTACGACCTGGGGGTCATCTCCGGAGTCCTGCTCTACATCAAGAAGATCTGGTCCCTCGGTTCCGTCGCGCAGGGCACCGTCGGCGCCTGCCTGGCGGTGGGGGCGATGGTGGGCGCGGCCTTCGCCGGCCGCCTGTGCGACCGGATCGGCCGCCGCCGGCTGATCATGCTGGCGGCGGCGGTGTTTTCGCTCGGCACGCTCGGCTGCGCGCTCGCCCCCGGCGTGACCACGCTGATCGTGTTCCGCACGCTGGTCGGCGTCGCGGTCGGCGCGTCCTCGGCGACGGTGCCCACCTACCTGGCGGAACTGGCGCCCACCAGGACCCGCGGGATGATGTCCTCGCTGAACCAGATCATGATCGTGGGCGGCATCCTCATCGCCTACGTCGTCGACTGGGCACTGTCGTTCTCCGCGAACTGGCGGGCGATGCTGGCCGCCGCGCTGCTGCCCGCGCTCGCGCTGATGATCGGCATGGCCTTCCTGCCGGAGACGCCGAGATGGCTCCTCGCCCGCGGCCAGGAGGGCGCCGCGCGGCAGGTCATCCGCAGCGCGCAGGGTGACGTGGACGTCGACGCCGAAATCGCCGGTATCCGCGAGGTGATCCGGCTCGACGCGCGGCAGCGCGGCCGCCTGCGCGACCTGGTCACGCCGATGGTGCGCCCGGCACTGGTGGTGGCGCTGATCCTGGCCATCGGGCAGCAGTTCTGCGGCAACAACGCGGTCAACTTCTACGCGCCGACGATGTTCACCGACCTCGGGTTCGGCAAGTCGGCCTCGCTGCTCGCCTCGATCGTGCTCGGCGCGGTGAAGCTCGCCTTCACCGCCTGGGTGGTGTTCGTGGTCGACCGGTGGGGGCGCAAACCCCTGCTGCTCATCGGGAACGTGTGCATGGCCGCGACCCTGCTGCTGCTCGGCGTCGCGGTGCTGACCCTGCACTCGTCCACGGCCTCCGGGGTGGCGACGCTGGTCCTGCTGATGGTGTACCTCGCGGGCTACGAACTGGGCTGGGGTGCGATCGTCTGGCTGATGATGTCGGAGGTGTTCCCGCTCAAGGCCCGCGGGGTCGGCATGGGCGTGAGCAGTGTCGTGCTGTGGGCGGGCACCTTCGGCATCACCTTCCTCTTCCCGATCATGAACAACGGGATCGGGCTCGCCTATTCGGCGTGGATCTTCGCCGCGGTCAGCGTCGTGCTGTACGTGCTGGTCGCGAAGTTCGTCCCGGAAACCAAGGGACGCAGCCTGGAACAGATCGAGCTGGACCTGCGGGCCCGGGTCGGCGGGACGGCGCAGCCGGCGACCCCGGCCGCGCCCTGACCGGGACCGCGCCGATGGGGCTGGGCGAACTCGCGGCGAAACTGTCCGGCGTGGTGGCCATTCCGGTCACCCCGTTCGGCGAGCGCGGTGCGGTGGACACGGCCGCACTGGAGAGGGTGCTGGCGCGGATCGTGGACGGGGGGATCGGCGTGGTCACCCCGAACGGCAACACCGGCGAGTTCTACGCGCTGACCACCGGGGAGGCCCGCCTTGCCGTCGAGGTGACGATGTCGGCGGTCGGCTCCCTGGCCACCGTGGTCGTGGGTGTGGGCGGTCCGGTCCCGGCGGCGGTCGCGGGGGCGCGGCACGCGCGGCGGGCGGGTGCCCAGGCGATCATGATCCACCAGCCGGTGCACCCCTACGTTTCGGCGGCGGGGTGGGTCGGGTACCACGAGGCGGTCGCGAAGGCCGTGCCGGAGCTGGGGGTCGTGCTGTACCTGAGGAGTCCGCGGATCGGCGGCACCGACCTCGCGCGGTTGCGCGAGGCGGCGCCGAACGTGATCGCGGTGAAGTACGCGGTGCCCGATCCGGTGCGATTCGGTGAACTCGTCTGCCGGGCGGGGGAGTTCACCTGGATCGCGGGCCTGGCCGAACCGTCGGCGCCCGGGTATTTCGCGCTCGGCGCCACCGGTTTCACGTCGGGACTGTGCAATGTTCTGCCCCAGCTTTCGGTGCGGCTACTCGGGGCGCTGCGCGCCGGGGACGGTGACACCGTGCGGCGGTTGTGGCGGCTGATCCAGCCGTTCGAAGGGCTGCGGTCGGAAAACGCTTCCGAGAACAATGTCAGCGTGGTCAAGGAAGCCCTGGCAAAGCTCGGCGTGTGCCGCCGGGACGTGCGCCCCCCGAGTCACGTACTGGGCGAGGCGAAGCGGAGGCGGGTCGCGGAAATCCTCAGGGCCTGGGAGATGGCGGGGTGAAGGGGCCGGACGAGCTGCGCAGCCACCGCTGGTACGGCGGCGGGGACCTGCGCGATTTCAGCCACCGGACGCGGGCGCGCCAGCTCGGGCTGAACCCCTCGGAACACCTGGGAAAACCGGTGATCGCCATCCTCAACACCTGGAGCGACATCAACCCCTGCCACATGCATCTGCGGGAGCGTGCCGAACAGGTCAAGCGCGGGGTGTGGCAGGCGGGCGGCTATCCGGTCGAGTTCCCGGTGGCGACGCTGTCGGAGACCTACCAGAAGCCGACGCCGATGCTCTACCGCAACCTGCTGTCGATGGAGACCGAGGAGATCCTGCGGTCCTATCCGGTGGACGGCGCGGTGCTGATGGGCGGGTGCGACAAGACCACTCCGGCCCTGCTGATGGGGGCGGCCAGCGCGGACCTGCCGGTGATCTTCGTCCCGGCCGGCCCCATGCTGCGGGGGCACTGGCGGGACGAAGTGCTCGGCAGCGGGACCGACATGTGGAAGTACTGGGACGACCGGCGGGCCGGGCTGCTCGGCGATCGCGAGCTCGCCGAGCTGGAGACCGGGCTGGCCCGCTCCCCGGGCACGTGCATGACGATGGGCACGGCCTCCACGATGACCTCCGCCGCCGAGGCGCTCGGGCTGAGCCTGCCCGGGGCCGCGGCGATCCCGGCGGTCGACTCGGCGCACCACCGGATGGCGGCCGCGGCCGGGCTGAGGATCGTCGGGATGGTGTGGGAGGACCTGCGGATCTCGCGGATCCTTTCGGCCGAGGCCTACGCCGACGCGGTCACCACCGTGCTGGCCCTGGGCGGGTCGACCAACGCGGTCATCCATCTCATCGCGATGGCGGGCCGCAGCGCGATTCCGCTGGGGCTCGACGATTTCGACTCGCTCGCGCGCCGGGTTCCGGTGCTGGCGAACATCCGCCCCGGCGGCGAGTACCTGATGGAGGACTTCTACTACGCGGGCGGCCTGCGCGCGCTGCTGTCCCGGCTGGCCGCGCTCGGCCTGCTGCACACCGGCCGCGTGGTGGCGACCGGCCGGACCCTCGGCGAGGAACTCGACGGCGCCAGGGTGCACAACGACGACGTTATCCGGCCGGCGGGGAAACCGGTGGCGGCCGAGGGCGGGCTCGCCGTCCTGCGGGGAAACCTCGCCCCCGGCGGTGCGGTGATCAAGCACATCGCGGCCGAACCGCACCTGCTGCGGCACACCGGCCCGGCCGTGGTGTTCGACGGCTACCGGGACCTGAAGCGCCGGATCGACGATCCGGCGCTGGAGATCACCGCGGATTCGGTGCTGGTGCTGCGGGAGGCGGGGCCGCTGGGCGGGCCCGGCATGCCCGAGTACGGGATGCTGCCGATCCCGGAGCGCCTGCTCGCCCAGGGCGTGCGTGACATGGTCAGGGTGTCGGACGCGCGGATGAGCGGGACGAGCTATGGCGCGTGCGTGCTCCACGTCGCGCCCGAATCGTTCGTGGGCGGGCCACTGGCGCTGGTGCGCACGGGGGATCCGATCACGCTCGACGTGCCCGCGCGCACGCTGCGGCTGGACGTCGGCGAGACCGAACTCCGCTGGCGCCGTGCCGCCTGGCGCCCGCCCGAGCCTCGCTACGAGCGTGGGTACGGCGCGCTCTACGCGGCCCACATCACACAGGCCGACCAGGGGTGCGACTTCGACTTCCTGGCCCGGCCCGGCGTCAATCCAGAGCCCGACCCGCACTGAGCCAGCGCTGTCCTTCCGCATCCTTTGTGGACGGTCTCATCCGTGCCGGGTGATGGCGCACCCCGCTCGCGAGTGTGCACTGAGCGTCATCGCCGCATACTCGCGGCGAACGCGGGGTATTCGCGTCCACGACCACCACCACTACTCAGCCACCCGAGGTGAAAGACGTGGACACCAAGGAAGACCGCAACGTCGTCGACCTGCTGCTCGAACAGCACAACCAGATCAAGAGCCTGTTCGGCCAGCTGACCCAGGCGCAGGGGGACCAGAAGCGCGATCTGTTCCAGGATCTCGTCCGGCTGCTCGCGGTGCACGAAAGCGCGGAAGAGATCGTCGTGCACCCGACCGCCCGCAAGGAGATCGAAAACGGCGAGACGATCGTGGACACCCGCCTGAAGGAGGAGGGCGAGGCCAAGCGTGCGCTCGCCGAACTGCACGACATGGGCATCGACCACCCGGAGTTCGACACGAAGCTCGCGGCACTCGGCCGTGACGTGATCGACCACGCGACGCACGAGGAGCAGGAGGAGTTCACGCAGCTGCGCGCGAAGCTCCCCGAGGACCGGCTCCGGAGGATGGCGAAGGCCCTGCGCACCGCCGAGGCGACCGCGCCGACCCGGCCGCACCCGGGGGCGGGGGAGTCGAAGATGGCGAACCTGCTGGCAGGACCGCCCATCGCGGTGTTCGACCGGGTGGCCGACGCCCTGCGCGGCTGGCGCGAATCCGACTGACCGGGCACCGGGCGCCGATTTCCCCGGCCCGCTCGGTGCCGTGCGGGACCCCCTTGCGGCCCTGATTGCCGTGAGGGGTTCCCTCACGGCTCGGGTTCAGGCGGCTTCGGCGGAGTGGCGGCCGAGCCGGGCGTCCAGCTGGTCGCGGTGCAGTTCCGCGACCGGGGCGAGCAGATCCGGGTGCCGGAGCAGCGCGGCGGCCTGGCGATCCCGGTCGTCGGGATGGGTCAGGCGGCGGAAGTCGAAGGCCAGGCCGTCCGCGTGCTCGGAACCGGCGACCGCGGCCACCGCGGCGGCCGCGAGCTCCCCGTCGGCGAGCAGGGTGGCCGCCCAGCTGGCGACCACCTCGTCCACCCAGGTACGCCAGGCGGTCTCCTCTTCGGTGGCCGCGGTGTCCATGCCGGTGTCCATGCCGGTGTCCACGCCGGTAACCCAGTCCAGGCGGGCGGATCCGCCGGGGCCGAGCATGCCGAGCAGCGAGCTGTCCAGGGTAGTCGGGTACCTCAGCCAGGCCGCGACGGTCGCGGCCTGGCGGGCCTGGGCCTCGGCCAGTGCCGCGTCGAACACCCCGCCCGCGGGCGGGTATGCGCGCAACAGCCATTGTGCGGTGGCCGCGATGACGGCCGAAAAATCAGCGGGCACGAAAACAAAACCTCACAATCGTGCGTGGCCGGCACATTGCCGGTCGGGGGGCCACGCACCTTGCCCTGCCTCATCGGGTGCAGTCGGCCCAGGGTATCAATCCACCCCCTCCCGCCTGGGCTTTTTGTGCGCATCGTCTCTTCGGGCCGTAGCTGCGTACGATGGTGATCCGAGTGGCGGCGAGGTGGGAATCATGGCGCGGCAGCAGACGCGAAGCAGGGCCGGGCGCCCGCCTTCGGTGGTGGCCGGGCAGACGGTGCCCCAGCGCCTGCTGGCGGCGGCCACCCGGTTGTTCGCCGAGCGTGGTTTCGAAGGCACCACGGTGCAGGACGTGGTGGACGCCGCGGGGCTGACCAAGGGCGCGATGTACCACTACTTCGCCGCCAAGGACGATCTCCTGTTCGAAATCTATGCGAGCGTGCTGCGCCTGCAGATGGCGCGGATGGAAAAGATCGCCGCGGAGGAGGGCCCGGTCACCGGGCGGCTGTACGAGGCCGCCGCCGACGTCGTCGGCAGCACCCTGGACAACTTCGACGAGATGGTGATCTTCTTCCGTTCCCTGCACCAGTTGAGCGAGCAGAAGCAGCGGCGGGTGGAGCGGGAGCGCCAGCGGTACTACGAGCGGTTCTGCGACCTGATCACCGAGGGGCAGCGTTCGGGGGACTTCCGGGACGACGTCAACCCGAAGGTGGCGGCGCACTACTTCTTCGGCGCGGTGCACCACCTGTCCACCTGGTACCGGCCCGGCGGCGCGCTGTCGCCCGCCCAGATCGGCGACTCGTTCGCCGGGATGCTCCTGGCGAGCCTGCTGCCTGGGCGCGCCTGAACCCCGGCCTCT
Organism: Amycolatopsis cynarae; assembly: GCF_026802195.1. Classification (NCBI taxonomy): domain Bacteria; kingdom Bacillati; phylum Actinomycetota; class Actinomycetes; order Pseudonocardiales; family Pseudonocardiaceae; genus Amycolatopsis; species Amycolatopsis cynarae. Next base: position 2,480,611 of record NZ_CP113836.1, read on the forward strand.
CCGGCCTGGGGCGAGCCCGACCGAACTTCGCCGGAGCTCTGGCCCGTCTCTTGACAGTCCGGTCCGCCAGGCCTCAGGCTAGATACCGACTAGACGGTATGGAATCGGTGTGGCGGGACGTCGTGCCGGATCCGAGCACCGCCCTTCAACGGAGAAAGGCACAACCCGCATGTCCGCACACCCGCGTTCGACCAGGGTGCTGATTGCCAACCGCGGTGAGATCGCGGTGCGGATCCACCGGGCCGCCCGGGCACTGGGACTGGACACCGTGGCGGTGTACACGCCGGACGACCGCGATTCCGCGCACGTCCGGCTGGCGGGGCAGGCGCACGCGCTGACCGGCGAGGCTGGTTACCTCGACGGCGAGCAGCTGGTGGAGGTGGCCGGCCGCACCGGCTGCACCGTGGTCCACCCCGGATACGGGTTCCTGTCCGAAAACGCCGACTTCGCCCGGCGGTGCGCCAAGGCTGGGCTGGTCTTCGCCGGGCCGGCGCCCGAGGTGCTCGGGCTGTTCGGGGACAAGGCCGCGGCCCGCGATCTGGCGCGGGCCCAAGGGGTGCCGGTGCTCCCGGCCACCCCGGCCGGGACGAGCCTGGCCGACGCGGAGCGTTTCCTGGCCGGGCTCGGCGAGGGCGCCGCGGTGATGGTGAAGGCCGTGGCGGGCGGGGGCGGGCGCGGCCTGCGCGCGGTCGAGCGGGCCGCCGACCTGGAGTGGGCCTTCGAGCGTTGCCGTTCCGAGGCCGAGCGCGCCTTCGGCGACGGCGAGGTGTACGTCGAACAACTGCTTCCGCGCGCCCGGCACGTCGAAGTCCAGGTGGTCGCGGACGGCATCGAGGCCGCGCACTTGTGGGACCGGGAGTGCAGTGTCCAGCGGCGCAACCAGAAACTGGTGGAGATCGCGCCGTGCCCGACGCTGCCGCCCGAGCGCCGGGCGGAGCTGCTTCGGGCCGCCTGCCGCATGGCCGCCGCGGTCGGTTACCGCGGCGTGGGCACCTTCGAGTTCCTCGTCGACGCCGACGACCCGGCGCGGTGGTTCTTCCTCGAGGCGAACCCGCGCATCCAGGTGGAGCACACGGTTACCGAGGAGGTGACCGGCGTGGACCTGGTGGCCGCCCAGCTGGAGCTGGCCGCGGGCCGGACCCTGGCCGAACTCGGGCTGCGGCAGGAGGAGATCGCGCCGCCGCGTGGCGTCGCCGTGCAGTGCCGGGTCAACCTGGAGGAACTGGACGCCGCGGGCAACGCGCGGGCCGCCACCGGCACCGTGGAGGTCTTCGAGGTGCCGACCGGACCCGGGGTCCGGGTGGACACCCACGGCCACGCCGGGTGGGTCGCGACCGGGCGGTACGACTCGCTGCTGGCCAAGGTGGTCACCCACAGCGCGCGGGGCGGGCTGGACGCGGCCGCCGCACTGGCCGGTGCGGCGCTCGCCGAGTTCCGGATCGGCGGTCCGGCCACCAATCTCGGCCTGCTGCGGGCGATCGTCGCGCATCCCGGTTTCCGGAACGGCTCGTTCACCACCACCTTCGTCGACGACCACCTCGCCGAGCTGATCCCCGCCGCACCGGAGAGCGGGGCGGAGCCCACCGGGGATTCCGCCGCCCCGGCCGCGCCGTTCGCGGGCACGATCGTCGCGCTCCCCGTGCCCCCCGGCGGCCACGTCGACAAGGGCGCCCCGCTCGCCGTCATCGAGGCCATGAAGATGGAGCACGTGGTGGCCGCGCCGCTGTCCGGCACGGTGGGTGAGCTGCGGGTGGCGGCAGGGGACACCGTCGCCGAGGGCGAGGTCCTGCTCCGGCTGGTGCCGGACGAGGTCCAGCCCGACCTCGGGGAAACCGTCGAGGAACACGACCTCGACGAGATCAGGGCCGACCTCGCCGCCGTGCGTGAACGCCACCGCTTCGGCCTGGACGAGGCCCGGCCGCAGGCCGTGGCCAAGCGCCACGCCATCGGCATGCGCACCGCGCGGGAGAACGTCGCGGACCTGTGCGACGAGGGCACGTTCGCCGAGTACGGCGCGCTCACCGTGGCCGCCCAGCGGCAGCGCCGGTCGCTGGAGGACCTCGTCGTCAACACCCCCGCCGACGGCATGGTGACCGGGATCGGGCGGATCAACGGCGACCGGTGCGTGGTGCTGTCCTACGACTACACGGTGCTGGCGGGCACGCAGGGCTACCTCAACCACCGCAAGACGGACCGGATGCTGGAACTGGCCGAGCGGCAGCGGATTCCGGTGGTGCTCTTCGCCGAAGGAGGTGGCGGACGCCCCGGCGACACCGACACCACCACCGCGTCCGGTCTGGACGTCACGACGTTCGCCACGATGGGGAGGCTGAGCGGGCACGTGCCCAGCGTGGGCATCGCGCCCGGGCGCTGCTTCGCCGGGAACGCCGCGCTGCTGGGCTGCTGCGACGTCATCATCGCCACCGAGAACGCCACGATCGGGATGGGCGGGCCCGCGATGATCGAGGGCGGCGGGCTCGGCCGGTACCGGCCCGAGGAGGTCGGCCCGGTGGCGATCCAGGTGCCCAACGGCGTGGTGGACATCCTGGTGAAGGACGAGGCGGAGGCGGTGCGGACGGCACGGCGCTACCTGTCCTACTTCCAGGGGCCGGTGGACGAGTGGGCGTGCGCGGACCAGCGGCTCCTCCGGCACGTGGTGCCGGAGAACCGGGTCCGCGTCTACGACGTGCGCCAGGCGGTGCACCTGATCGCCGACGCGGATTCGGTCCTGGAGCTGCGCCCGGAGTTCGGCCGCGGGGTGATCACCGCGCTGGCGCGGGTGGAGGGCAGGCCGGTCGGCCTGGTGGCGAACAACCCCGCCCACCTCGGCGGCGCGATCGACACCCCGGCGGCGGACAAGCTCGCCCGGTTCCTGCAGCTGTGCGACGCGCACGGGCTGCCGGTGGTGTCCCTTGTGGACACTCCGGGGTTCATGGTCGGTCCGGACGCGGAAAAGACCGCCACCGTGCGGCATTTCAGCCGGTTGTTCGTGGTCGGCGCGAACCTGTCCGTGCCGGTGGTGGCCGTGGTGCTGCGCAAGGCGTACGGGCTGGGGGCGCAGGGCATGGTGGGCGGTGGTTTCCGCGGCCCGGTGGCCACACTGGCCTGGCCGACCGGTGAAGTGGGCGGGATGGGGCTCGAAGGGGCGGTCCGCCTGGGGTACCGGCGCGAGCTGGACGCGATCGAGGACCCCGAGGCCCGCCGCCGGGCCTTCGAAGACCTGCTCGCCCAGCACTACGACCGCGGCAAGGCGGTCAACGCCGCGGCGGTTTTCGAACTCGACGATGTGATCGATCCGGCCGAGACCCGGGCCTGGGTGAGCGCCGCGCTGCCGCCCGCCGCGTCCCCCGCGGAGCACCGCCCGCGCCGGTCGTTCGTGGACACCTGGTGAGAAGGAGAGAATCCGTGGACCGTCGGCAACGGCTCGAGGCGTACCTGTCCGGGGTCCGGGCACGGCAGGAGAAGGTCCGCCCGGCCGGGACGCCTTCCGAGGTCGTCTACCCGCTGGGCGAGATCACGATCCCGGAGCACGTGGCGCACTGGGCGCGGCGCTACCCGGACCGGCCCGCGATCGAGTTCGAAGGCCGCACCACCAGCTACGGCGAGCTGGACGAGCTCACCCGGCGGCTGGCGGGCTGGCTCGTATCGGTGGGCGTGCGCGCCGGGGACCGGGTCGGGGTGTACCTGCCCAACACGCCCCAGTTCGTCGTGGCGATGCTGGCGGCGTTGCGGCTCGGCGCCGTGCACGTACCGGTGAACCCGATGTTCCAGACCGCGGAACTGGCGCACGAACTGGCCGACAGCGGGGCGGAGGTGGTGATCACCCTCGACGCGCTGCTGCCCACACTGGCGTCGGCACGCGACGAGACCCCGGTGCGGACCGTGCTGGTCACCGGTGCGCGCGAGATGGCCGCGGAGGCCACCCCGCCGGTCTTCCCGGACGGCGCGGTGCCCTCCGGCATGACCGCCTGGGCCGAGGCCACCGCCCACGGGCCCGCCACGGATTGGCCCGGTGACCTGGACGCGCTCGCCGCGCTCAACTACACCGGCGGCACCACCGGAGCGCCCAAGGGCTGCGAGCACACCCAGCGGCACATGCTGTACACGGCGGCCTCCAGCGCCGGTGCCATGCGCACCGCCGCCGACAGCGGTTTCGCCGCGCTCTGCTACATCCCGATCTTCTGGATCGCCGGGGAGAACCTCGGCATCCTGCACCCGCTCGTGCTCGGCGGCACCTCGGTGCTCATGCCCCGCTGGAACGCCCCGCAGGTGCTGGAGCTGATCCAGCGGCACCGCGTGACCACCATGGTCGGCACCGTGGAGAACTACCTGGAACTGCTCGACCAGCCGGGCTTCGGCGGCTACGACCTGTCCAGCCTGACCGACCCGATGGCCGTGTCGTTCGTCCGCAAGCTCGATCCCGAGGTGCGCCGGCGATGGACGGCCGCGGTGGGCACGCATTCCGTGCTGCGCGAGGGCGCGTACGGCATGACCGAGACGCACACCTTCGACACCACGCCGTTCGGTTTCGCCGGAGACGACTTCGACCTGCTCGCCGAGCCGGTGTTCTGCGGGATCCCGGTGCCGGGCACGGACATCGCCGTGGTGTCGTTCGACACGGGCGATCCGGTGCCCCTCGGGGTGGCGGGGGAGATCATCGTGCGCAGTCCGTCGGTGATGACGAGGTACTGGCGCAACCCGGAGGCCACCGCCGAGCAGCTGCGCGAGGGCTGGTTGCACACCGGGGACAACGGCCGTCTGGACGCCGACGGCTGCCTGCACTACCTGGGCCGCGACAAGGACATGATCAAGGTCAAGGGGATGAGCGTGTTCCCGGCCGAGGTCGAGATGCTGCTGGCCCGGCACCCCGAGGTGCTCACCGTGGCCGTGGTGCCCGCCGGCCACCCGGACAAGGGACAGGTCCCCGTCGCGTTCGTGAGCCTGTGCCCCGGCGCGACCGTGACCGCGGCCGGGCTGCGGGAGTGGGCGCGCACGGCGATGGCGTCCTACAAGGTGCCGCTGGTGGAGATCGTCAGCGCCTTCCCCATGACCGCCACCGGAAAGATCCGGAAGGTCGAACTGGCCGGAAAGGCCCAGCGCCTGGTGACCGGCTGAGCACGGCGCCACTTTTCGCCGCGGTTCGCCGCGAATTGCCGTGAGGGACCCCCTCACGGCCCTATTCGCCGTGAGGGGGTCCCTCACGGCACACATGGAGGTGTGTGGATGACGACCATGCGGGCGTGGCAGGTGACGCGGCTCGGCGAGCCGCGCGAGGCGCTGGCCGCGGTGGACATCGAAGTTCCGGAACCCGGCCCCGGCAGTCTGCTGGTCCGGGTGCTCGGGGCGGCGGCGAACTTCCCCGACGTGCTGATGTGCCGCGGCGAGTACCAGGTCAAGCCGCCGCTGCCGTTCACCCCGGGCGTCGAGCTGTGCGGTGAGGTAGTGGCGACCGGCGAGGGTGTGACCTCGTTCGCCGTGGGCGACCGGGTGCTGGGCGGGGCCCGCCTGCCGCACGGCGGGTTCGCGGAACTGGCCGTGATGGACGAGGCCACGACCTTCCCCGCACCTGCCGGACTTGACGACGCCGAGGCCGCGTCGCTGTTCATCGGCTACCAGACCGGCTGGTTCGGGCTGCACCGCCGCGCCGCCATCAAGGCCGGGGAGACGCTGCTCGTGCACGCCGCGGCCGGCGGGGTCGGGAGTGCGGCGATCCAGCTCGGCAAGGCGGCCGGTGCGCGGGTGATCGGGGTGGCGGGCGGCCCGCGGAAGGCCGCCTATGCCCGCGAACTCGGCGCCGACGTCGTCGTCGACCGGCACGAGCAGGACTTCGTCGAGGTGGTCAAGGCCGAGACCGGCGGCCGCGGTGCCGACGTGATCTACGACCCGGTGGGCGGGCAGACCTACCAGCGGTCCACCAAGTGCGTCGCGTTCGAGGGCCGGATCGTCGTGGTCGGCTTCGCCGGCGGAGAGATCCAGTCCGCGGCCCTCAACCACGCGCTGGTCAAGAACTATTCGATCCTCGGCCTGCACTGGGGCCTGTACTCCCAGCGCGACCCCGCCTCGGTGGCCGCCTGCCACCGGGAGCTGACGCGCCTGGTGGAGGACGGCCTGATCCGGCCGTTCGTCAGCGAGCGGCTGCCGCTGGACGAGCTGCCGGACGGCCTGCAGCGTCTCGGTGACGGTGACACCGTCGGCCGCCTCGTCGTCGTTCCCTGACCGGCCGCGGGGTCGAGCCTTTCGGCTCTAGCCGCTCAGGCGCGCGTCCCTGGACCCTCACCGGTGGAGACACGTCGAGGAGCGGTGGTGAGGAGTTTGGCCGGGGACGCGGGAGTGGGCTGGAGCTTCGGCGGCGGCGTGGTGGTGTGGTTGTTTCGCGGCCTTCGTCGTGACGTTCGTGGTGACCCGGCTGATCGTGCGGCGGATCCGCGCGGGAGGCGGCCCGTTCCGGAACACCACGGTCGGCGGGGTCCACGTGCATCACCAGGTGTACGGCATCTTCCTCATCCTCGTCGCGGGCGTGGGCGAGTTCGTCTACCGGCCGGGGACACCGTGGCAGCAGGTGCTCGCGGTGCTGTTCGGCGCGGGCGCCGCCCTGACCCTGGACGAGTTCGCGCTGTGGCTCTACCTGGATGACGTCTACTGGACCGACAAGGGGCGCAAGTCGATCGACGCGGTACTGGTGGCCTCGCTGATCGGCCTGCTACTCGTGCTGGGGGCGCGGCCGTTCGACGACACGGCGGGACAGGGGCGGATCACGTTCGCGGTGACCGTGGCGGGAAACCTGGCGTTCTCGCTGGTGGCGATCCTCAAGGGCAAGATCAGCTCGGGCGTGATCGGGCTGGTGGTGTCGTTCGTCGCCGTGGTCGCCGCCGTCCGGCTGGCCAAACCGCATTCGTTCTGGGCGCGGAGGCGGTACCGGCCGGGCTCTCCGAAGTGGGAACGGGCCTCGGCGCGTTTCCCGCCGGGCCGGCACAGCCGGTGGGAGGACCTGGCGGACCGGCTGGCCGGATTCCCGCGCCGGAAGCGGTGAAGCCTCACCCGGGGGGACGGACGTGTGTCACTGGATCGGGTGGAAAGTCCGTGTCGTGCGTCCCGTGGGGACCCGAAAAGCCCCACCCTGGGTGACCGCGCCCTTGCGGACGCGGACCGCGGGCCTACCGGACCCAGTCGTGCAGCCCCCCGAGCGATCGGGTCCGGTACGTCCCGTCCGGCATCCTCGGGCACTGCCCGTCCAGAGTCCCTTTAAGGCCGAAACGGCCCAGGACCGGAGGGGTGCGCCCTTCGTACGGCGCTCATCACGGCGTTCAGCCCGGCGGCCGGTGCGGAGTCGCCGCACCCGGCAGCCCAGCCCCTCTCCGAGCCCGTGCGGTACTCCAGGAGGCACAACGCCCTGCGGTCCTCACCGCAGTCACCGCTGTCGAGGGACTGCTGGACGTGGCCGAGTATCTCGATCGGGATTCCCGCCTCGTTCACCGCCGTGGTGAGCGCCTCGACCGGATCGGTGGTGAGGTGCGTGCTCGTGTGCTCGTGCCCGTCGACGGTCAGCGTGATCCGGGTGGCGGGCGTGTCGCCCCCGGTGGCCTCCAACCCGGTGAGCCGCACACTGTCCACAGTGGATGGCTCGGTCAGGTAGGTGTGCCGGAACAGGGACCAGAGCCCGGCGGCGGTGACCTCGGTCCCGGTGGTGTCGGTGTGGCGCTGGACGTGGCGGGCGAAGTCGATCTGGAGGCGGCGGGGGAGCGTGAGGCCGTACCCGGTTTCGAGTAGATGGACGATCCCTCCCTTGCCCGACTGGGAATTGACCCGGATGACGGCGTCGTAGGTGCGGCCGATGTCCGCCGGGTCGATCGGGAGGTAGGGGACGCGCCAGTCGAGTTCGGACTCGGCGACACCGGACTCCCTGGCTCGGCGCCGGTGCTCGGCGAAGCCCTTCCTGATGGCGTCCTGGTGCGTGCCGGAGAACGCGGTGTGCACGAGGTCGCCGGCATAGGGGTGCCGTTCGTGCAGGGGCATCCGGGTGCAGTGCTCGACGGTGCGGCGGATTTCGTCGATGTCCGAGAAGTCGATCATCGGGTCGATGCCCTGCGCGTGGAGGTTCAGGGCGAGGGTGGCGATGTCGACGTTGCCGGTGCGCTCACCGTTGCCGAAGATGCAGCCCTCGACGCGCTGCGCTCCGGCGAGGAGGGCGAGTTCGGCGCAGGCGATCCCGGTGCCGCGGTCGTTGTGCGGGTGGACCGAAAGGATCACGCTGTCGCGCCGGGCGAGATGTTTGTGCATGTACTCGATCTGGTCGGCGTACACGTTGGGTGTGGCCACTTCGACGGTCGCGGGCAGGTTCAGGATCACCGGACGCTCCGGAGTGGCCTGCCAGAGTTCGGTCATGCTGTCGCAGATGTCCAGGACGTAGCCGGGTTCGGTGAGGTTGAAGACCTCGGGAGAGAATTCGAAACGCACGTTCGGCAGCGTTCCGGCGAGTTCCAGAACGTCGCGCCCGCCGTCGAGGATGATCCGCTTGAGTTCGTCGCGATCCTTGCCGAGTACGACCTCGCGCCAGGTGGGCGCGGTCGCGGTGTAGAGGTGGACGACGACCGGGTTGGGCATGCCCCGGAGGGAGTCCACGGTACGTTCGATCAGGTCGCGCCGGGCCGGGGTGAACACGACGATGGTGACATCGCTCGGGGCCGATCCGGTCTCGGCGAGCAGGCGCACGAAGTCGTAGTCGGTCTGTGACGCGGACGGGTAGCCGACCTCGATCTCCTTGTAGCCCATCCTGACCATCAGTTCGAAGAAGCGGCGCTTGCGTGCCGGGTCCATCGGTTCGGCGAGCGCCTGGTTGCCGTCCCGCAGGTCCACCGGCACCCACAGCGGCGCGTGCGTGAGCCGCCTGCCCGGCCAGTCTCGGTCGGTCAGGGGGACCGGGACGCGCGAGTAGACGTCGCGGTAGCGGTGTGAGGGCATTCGTGAGGGCCGCTGGCGATTCCAGACGGGTGGCTCCGGTGCCGTGATCGTGGTGACGTGCGTGCCGTTCATGGTCGGGTTCGGTTTCCTCGCGGTGTGACGGGCGACCGGCAGGGACGAGTGCGCCCCACGGCGGGGGGCCGGTCTGGTCAGGCCCCGCCGTGGCGGCGAAGGAGAAGGAAGAAGCCCTGGGGCGGCATGCGCTAGAATTTAGCAACTCCTCAGACAAGTAGACAAGACGGGGGTGCGTTGTGGATCAGGTCCAGCGAGCTCCGCTCGCCGAGCGGGCCGCGAGCCTGCTGCTGGAGCGGATTCGCGCGGGGGAATGGAAGCTGGGGCAGAAGCTGCCCGGCGAGACCACGCTCGCCCCGCAGCTCGGCGTCGGCCGCTCGACCGTCCGGGAAGCGATCCGGGAACTGGCCGGAAAGGGGGTGCTGCAGTCCCGGCAGGGAGCGGGCGTGTTCGTGACCGCCCTCGACGTGACGGAGGACTGGGACACCGTCCTTCGCCGGGCGGACATCATCGCCGTGATCGAGGCGCGGATCGCGATCGAATCCGAAGCCGCCTTCCTCGCGGCCGAGCGGCGGACCCCGGCCGATCTGCGGGCGATCCGCCGCGCGCTCGCCGGACGGGGCGAGCCGCACCGCGACATCGAGTCCCTTGTGGACTCGGACATGGCCTTCCACCGCAAGGTCGTCGCCGCCGCTCACAACGAGATCCTGCTGGAGCTCTTCGACAGTTTCGTCCCCCGGCTGCGGCAGGCGATGATCGAGATGCTTCGCATCCGGCCCGCCCCGTCCGGGGAACGTGACCACGACGCCCACGTCGCCCTCGCCGACGCCATCGCGGGCCGCGACGCCGACGCGGCCGCCCGCCACAGCCGTGCCCACCTGAACTCGCTCAAGGAATCCCTCGCGTGACGACCGTGAGGGGACCCCTCACGGCAGTCGTTCGACAGGTGGGACACACGCGCACGAGCGCGGGACCCGCCCGGCGGACCCGAGCCGACTTTGCCGGGGGCCTGGCCGCAAAGTCCGGCCGGGGACGGGTCAGGAGGCGGTGGCGAGGATTTCGTGCATGAAGCCGACGAGCCAGTGTTGCGCGGGGGTGCGCGCGTGGGCGTGGCGGGTGTAGATCGACACCTGCGCCGGTTCGATCTCCATCGGCAGTTCCAGGAGCCGTACCCGGTGCTCGGCGGCGAACGTCTCGGCCACCCTGCGCGGCACCGTCGCCACCAGTTCGCCGTCCTGCACCAGGTAGGGCAGGGTCGAAAACCGGGTCACCTCCAGCACGACCCGGTCCAGCAGGCCGTGCGCCTCCAGCGCCCGGCGGGGCCCGTCGTGCCCGGCCGGGCCGAACACGGCGATATGCCGTTCCGCCGCCAGCGCCTTCAGCCCGGCCCGGTCGCCCCGCAGCCTCGGATGGCTGTCGGCGACCATCCCGACATACCCCTCGGAAAACAACGGAATGCGCGCCACGCGCTGGGAACTCAGCGGCGGTGAGGCGATGAACGCGTCGATTTCGCCGCGGACGAGCTGATCCACGGCGTTGACCACGTCGCGCGGGCGGACGGTCAGGGTGACGCCCGGAGCGTGCGACGGCAGGGCGGCCATCAGCCGGGGCAGCAGGGACACCTCGCCCAGATCCGACAGGCACAGCGTGCACGCCGCCCGGCCGGACGCGGGATCGAACGACTGCGCTCCGCTGACCGCGGTTTCGATCTCGGCGAGCGCGGCGTGCAGGGGTTCGTAGAGCGCTCGCGCCGTGGCGGTGGGCACCAGCCCGTTTCCGGTGCGGCGGAACAGTTCGTCGGAGAACCGGCGGCGCAGCTTCTGCAGCCCGTAGCTGATGGTCGGCTGGGTGAGGTGCAGCGACTCCGCCGTCGCCGTCACGCTGCGGGTTTCGTAGAGCAGCACGAAGGTCCGCACCAGGTTGAGGTCGAATTCCCGCATTATCAATCCCATCGATGCCGGTGCCGGACAACATTGATTGGAACACCGGACCGGGAGCTGCCTACCCTCGGGGGACCACGATTCGAGGAGGAACGTCGCGCATGCCCACGGTTCGCCGGATCGCCCACGAATTCCTGGAACGCCAGGGGATGACCACGATCTTCGGCAACCCCGGCTCGAACGAGCTGCCCTTCCTCGCCGGGCTCCCCTCTTCGTTCCGCTACGTGCTCGGGCTGCACGAGGGCGTCGTGGTCGGCATGGCGGACGGGTACGCACAGGCGACCGGGCGGCCGGTGCTGGTCAACCTGCACGCCGCGGCGGGCTCGGGCAACGCGATGGGCGCGCTGACCAACGCCGTGTACTCGCGCTCCCCGCTGGTGCTCACCGCGGGACAGCAGGTGCGGTCCGCCATCGGGCCGGAGGCGATGCTCGCCAACGTCGACGCCCCCCAGCTGATGCGCCCGCTCGTCGGCTGGTCCGGTGAACCGAGTTGCGCGGCGGACGTCCCGCGGTCGCTCGCGCAGGCGGTGTTCGAGGCCGAGTTGCGACGGCGCCCGTCCTACCTGTCCGTGCCCTACGACGACTGGGGGGCCGAACTCGACGGGAACGCGGCGCTCACCCTCGACCGCTCGGTCCGGTGGGGCCTGGCGCCGGACGAGGAGCAGTTGCGTTCCCTCGCCGAAGCGGTCGGGGCCGCCCGTGATCCGGTGCTGGTGCTCGGTGCCGACCTCGACACCGCGGGTCTGTTCGACCGGGTCGTGGCGCTCGCCGAGCATCGCGAACTGCCGGTGTGGGTGGCGCCGTCGCCGCACCGGCTGCCGTTCCCCAACCGGCACCGGCTCTTCCGCGGGGTCCTGCCCGCCGGGATCGGCGCGGTGTCGGCCGCGCTGACCGGGCACGACCTGGTGCTGGTCCTCGGCGCCCCGGTGTTCCGCTACCACCAGCACATCCCCGGGCCGTACCTGCCCGAGGGAGCCAGGCTGATCCAGGTCACCGACGATGCCGGGGCCGCGGCGCGGGCCCCGATGGGGCAGGCGCTGGTCGCCGATCCCGCCCCGGTGCTCGAGGCCCTGCTCGACCGGCTGCCCGCCCGCGAACCGGCGCAGGGGCCGCGGTACGTCCCCAACCCCGAGCCGGCGACCGGCGGCGGCGCGCTGCATCCCGAGCAGGTGTTCGCCGCCCTGCGCGAAACCCAATCCCCGGACACCTGTTACGTCGTGGAGTCCACCTCGACGAGCTCGGCCTGGTGGCGGCAGATGGACCTGCGCCGGGCGGGCTCCTACTTCTTCCCTGCGGCGGGCGGCCTCGGGTTCGGCCTGCCCGCCGCGGTCGGCATGGCGATGGGCCTGCCCGGCAGGCCCGTGGTCGCGGTGGTGGGCGACGGCTCGGCGAACTACGGCATCACCGCGCTGTGGACGGCCGCACGCTACGAGGTTCCGGTCACCTTCGTCATCCTGCGCAACGGCACCTACGGTGCGCTGCGCTGGTTCGGGAGCCTGCTCGGCACCCCGGACGTGCCGGGAACCGAGATCCCGGGGATGGACTTCACCGCCCTCGCGGCGGGCTACGGCGTGCCCGCCACCGCCGTCACCGGACTCGCCGAACTGCACGACCGGTTGAAGGCGGCGGCCGCGGGGCCGCGCCTGATCCAGGTCGACACCTGCCCGACCAGCCCGGAGTGATCACGCAGTACCCGTTTCCGATTCCCCTTTCCCCGCAAGGAGTACGGCAATGACGACGGCTCCGTCCCGCTCGGCAGGCACCGCGGTGCTGTGCTGGCTGACCGTCCTGCTCGAGGGCTACGACCTCGTGGCACTCGGCGCGACCATCCCCACACTGCTCAAGACCGGGCATCTCGGGTTCACCGCCGCCGGAGCGACCGCGGTGGCCACCGTGTCGCTGATCGGCGTCGCGGTGGGCGCCGCCCTCCTCGGCCCGCTCACCGACCGGTTCGGCCGCCGCGCGCTGCTGATCGGCTCGGTGGCGCTGTTCTCGGTGCTCACCGTGGTGACGCCGCTGGCGCCGAGCGTGGCGGTGTTCGGGGTGTTCCGGTTCGTGGCCGGGCTCGGCCTCGGGGCCTGCATGCCCGTCGCGCTCACCGTGATGTCGGAGAACCTGCCCGCCCGCCGCCGCGCCAGCGCGAACACCTTCACCATGACCGGATACCACGTCGGTGCCGTGCTCACCTCGGTCCTCGCGCTGATCGCGAAGGAGAACTGGCACGTGCTGTTCTACGGCGGCGGCCTCGCCGGCATCGTGGTGGTCCCGCTGATGTGGTGGCGGCTGCCCGAATCGGCCGCCTTCCTCGAGGCGAAGAATCAGCCGGAGGCCGAGCGGGCCCGCCTGGCCGATCTCCTCGGGCCGAAGTACCAGCGCATCACCATCGCGGCCTGGATCGGTTCCTTCATGGGCCTGCTGCTGGTCTACGGGCTCAACACCTGGCTGCCGCAACTGATGCGCAGCGCGGGCTACCCTCTCTCGACCTCGATCACCCTGCTGCTGGTCCTCAACGTCGGCGCGGTGATCGGGCTGGTGCTCGCGGGCATGATCGCCGACCGCCGCGGCATCCGGCCCATCGCGATGATCTGGTTCGGGGCCGGTGCCGTCCTGCTCGCGGTGCTGAGCGTGCGCATCGGCAGCAGCGTGCTGCTCAACACGCTGGTGCTGCTGACCGGGGTGTTCGTCTTCTCCGCCCAGGTGCTGATCTACGGCCTCGTCGCGCACACCTTCCCCGCACAGTTGCGGGGTACCGCGCTGGGGCTCACCTCCGCGGTGGGCCGCCTCGGGTCGATCGTGGGCCCGTTCATCACCGGCTCGCTGGTCACCGCCGGTTTCGCCTACCCGTGGGGTTTCTGGTTCTTCGCGGCCGTCGCCGCGCTGGGCCTGCTGACGCTGCTCTCGCTGAGCAGCCGGCCGGCGCGGACCACGGACGTGGAGACACCGGCCCTGCCGGAATAGGCACCGGCGAAGCCCCAGCGGGCGAGTCCCACCTTCCCGCGGCTCGTCAACGCGACCGTGAGGGGTCCCGTCACGGCGCGGGCAGCAGCGCACAGGTGCGAGCCCCCGCGTTAAGGTCGCCCTGACGGTCGGGGCGGTGCTGGGGGAGATGAACGTGCGGTCGACGAGGTGGATCCGGTTGGTGCTGGCCGTTTCGCTGCTTGCCGCAGGGTGCGCGACCGGAAGGGACGCGGTCGTGCAGGGCGGCGACTTCGCCTTCGTGTCGCCCGGTGGGCAGACGCGGATCGTCTACGACCGGCGCGACCGGAAAAGGGTCCGCGAAATCTCCGGGGAGAGCGTGACCGCGCCCGGCGAGCGGATCTCGCTGCGGTCGTACGAAGGCCGGGTCGTGGTGCTCAACCTGTGGGCTTCCTGGTGTGCGCCCTGCCGTACCGAAAGCCACGAATTCGGCAAGCTCACCGACGAGGGCGCGGCGAAGGGGTTTCCCGTTGTCGGGGTGGACGTGCGGGATGACCGTTCCGCGGCGAGCGACTTCATGACCGGTTTCGGCGTGCGCTACCCGTCGATCTACGACCCGTCATCGAGAATCGGGCTGGCGCTGCCCGGGATTCCGCTGGCCGCCGTGCCGATCACGCTGGTGATCGACCGGCGGCAGCGGGTCGCGGCGGTGTTCCTCGGTGCGGTTCTCGCTTCCGACGTCCTGCCCGCGATCAACGCCGTTCTCGCCGAGTCCTGACGCGCCGGGCCGTGACGCACGCGGTAGTAGTACCTCGTGCTGGTCGGGCGGGTGGCGCGCTCTACGGGGTGGTCGCGCCCGAGACACACCACTTGCCGTCCTGCTGCTGCAACTTCAGCCTGGTGTCACGGGAATAGGGCCGGTCTGTCAGGGTGGGCAGGTGACTGCCGGGGGTGCTTTCGGCGTGCAGGCTGCCCTCCACATGGACGATGGCCGTTGCGGTGGTGCCGGTCGTGACCGCCTGCCCCCGCACCTGGGCCATGGTCACCCTGTTCGTGATCGTCATGGCCGCGCGGACCGCGGCCGGCAAGGCGCCCAGGAGTTCTTCGCGCCCCGAACCGGCATCGAGGATGCCCTTGTCTCCCTGCTGTGCCGGGCAGACGAGCCGCAGGGCGGCGGCGGTGTCGGCACTTTTGATCGCGTCCGCGAACGACTCGGCCACCGACGTCGGATCGCTTCGGGATGCGGTGAAGAAACCGGGCCACACGAAACCGCCGACACCGAGCACGAGAACGAGGATCGCCGCCACGATGCCGGTGAGCAGGGCGAGGACCTTGCCCGTGTCGTGCTTCGGCGGTTGCGTGCTTCCGGTGGGACCGGGTTGCGGGGGGAGGGTCACCTGGGGTTCTCCGCCGTGTCTCGAATGCCCGAGTGTTCTGCCCGAGCCTGCCTGCGCCCGGCAGGGGCAGGTTATCGTGCCCCGCCCCGCCGGGCACCGGGGTAATGCGAAAACCGCCTGATCCCTCGACCGGCCGGGTCAGAAAATTACGCCCGCGTCCTGGGCGAGCAGTTCGTCCGTCGCGCGCTCGGCCACGGCCGCGATGGTCATCGAGGGGTTGCACGCGGCGGTGTTGCCCGGCATCAGCGCCCCGTCCAGCACGTAGAGACCGCGGTGGCCCTTCACGCGCCCGGCGAGGTCACAGACGATGCCCATCGAGGCGCCGCCCAGGGGATGCCAGGTGGACGGGTACACCGCGGTGGTGTCCAGGAGCGTGGAGAAGGGCCCGGCGATGGTCGAGACCCGTTCCTGGATTCGCCGGTACAGCCTGGTGTCGCCGTCGGCGGGCCAGTGCAGCACCGCATCGTCCTTTGCGGAGTCGTACACGAACCGGCCCCGTCCCTGGCTCACCCCGTAGCCGACCAGCATGGTGGACCGGACGTCGGGCAGCGGCGGGATGGAGGCCTGGATGACGGTGTTGGCCAGCGCGGGATCGTCCCACTCCTTGCTGCAGTAGACCACCGGACCGCCCTGGGGCATCCCGAAGTCCTCGGCGAAGTCCGTCCAGAAGTAGATGCGGTCCCCGTTCGAACCCCAGTTGGTCCCCAGGCCGTCGGGCAGGTCCGGGATCAGTTCCTTCGCCGCCGCGCGCATCAGCAGCCTGGTGGTCCCGGCCGTGCCCGCCGCCATGACGAGCGCCCGGGTCGTGATGATCTTCTGTTCCAGCACGGTCCCGTCGGTAGCGATGCGGTCGGCGAAGACCCGCCAGCGGCCGTCCTTGCCCAGTGCCACGTCGGTGACGTTGTGCAGGGTCGCGACGGTGGCCAGGCCGGTGGCCTCCGCGGCGGCGAGGTAGGTGACGTCCACCGAGTGCTTGCCGCCGTTGTTGACACCGAAAGCGCAGTCACCGTTGGTGTAGGAGGCTTTCATCTCGCCGTTCAACTCCCGGAGCGCGTAACTCCAGTCGATCGGCATCGGGACCTTCTCCAGAGCGTAGCCTGCCCGCTGGACGTTGCGGGCGAACACGCGTGACGGGAGATAGGTCTTGCTGCCGACCAGTTCGTCGGGAGCGGTCTCGAGTCGCAGCATCCGGGCCACGCGAGGGTAGTAGACGCGATCCATCCGCGCGTAGTCGAGTTGTTCGGGCAGGTTGGCGTTGAACACCTCTTCGCTGGGCTGGAGCGTCATGCCCTGGTACAGCAGGGATCCGCCGCCCACTCCCGCCGCGCACAGGATGTCCATGCCGTTGCCGCCGACGCGTTCCAGCAGTCCGGTGTAGGGCTCGAACCCCAGCGGCACGATGCCGAACAGCGAGGGGGCGGAGCCGAGCCAGAAGAGGCGCTTGTCGGGCGAGGTGGGATGCGGGAACGTCTCGGCGTTCGGCCCGGTGGGCCAGCGGAGGCCGCGTTCGAGAACCAGGGACGACACACCGGCCTGGGCGAACCGGAGCGCGGTCACGCCTCCGCCGAAGCCCGAGCCGATGATCACCACCCGGTGCTCCTCGCGGGTCAGCGGGACCGGGTTGCGGGGCGCGGCGAGGACTCTCGGTGCGCCGAGGGTGGACAGTGCCGCGGTGGCCGCGGCGCCGGCGAGCAGGGAACGGCGAGTCAGGGCGGGCATGGCGCTCCTCGCGGTCGGTGAGGGGAGACCCGAGGAAAACTAGACAGGTGAAAGGACACGTGTCAAGATCGAATTGGACAGTCCGGCCTCGGAGTGTCAAGTCAGAGGGTGAGTGCCGGGAGCAGCGACCGGCGCAGGAAGGCACGGAGATCGTCGTCGGTGCGGACGGCGTCGCTGTCGAACAGGAGGATGGACAACCCGAACCGCAGGGTGATCTCGACGACGTCGTCGAAGCGCGCGGCCAGGCGGGGTTCACGCGCCGCGATCGGCGCCAGGAATCGCTCGGCCACGGGTGTCGCACGCGCGAAGAGCTGGTCGTCGAACAGCGGGCTGCCGCGGTCCGGGAACGCCAGCGCGCCGAGCACCGGGTGCTGCCGGAACTCCGACCGCACCGCGACGACGAACTCCACCACGTGCTCGGCGGCGTCGGATGCGGTGGCGAGCCGGGCGTTCACCCGGTCGAACACCTGCCCGGAGATGCGGATGATCGCCTCGGAGATCAGGTCCTCGCGGCTGCCGAAATGCGCGTAGACGGTCTGCCGGGAGACCTCGGCCTCGCGGGCCACCGCCAGCATGTTCACGGCCTCGAATCCCGACCGTTCCATCAGTGCCGTGGCCGCGTCCAGGATCCGTTCTCTTGCCCGCACGGGGGAGAGTATCCCCGACCGCCCCAGGCCGGACGGTCGCGGCGTCACACCTGATCCACGGGGGAAGCGTCGCTGGCGGTCTGTGCCGCCAGTGACGCCAGCACACGCAGTTTCTCGGCGCTCTCGCTTCCTTCGTCGGGGTAGTACAGCACGAGGATGAGGTCGCCGACCGGAAGCTTGTCCCGGTTGAGGCGCAGTTCCCCGACGACGGGGTGGTCGACGGTGGCCGTGCCGCCCTCGAGCCGGCGGACGTCGTGGCGCGCCCACAGGGCGCGGAAGCGTCCGCTGGCCAGGGACAGTTCCCCGACGAGTTCGACGATGCGCGCATCGTCGGTCCGGTCGCCGATGGAGTTGCGGAACGAGGCGACGAACTGCGCCGTGGCCGCGTCCCAGTCGCGGTGGAACTTCCGTTCCTCGGGGTCGAGCAGCAGGGAACGCAACCGGTTTTCACCCGGCCGCAGCCGGGGTGAGAGCGCGACGGCGAGCGCGTTCGACGCCAGGACGTCGTACGCCCGGCCCTCGATGAACGCCGGCATCTCGACGGCGGCGAGCAGATGGTGCAGCCGGGCGGGTACGTGCTCGGGCCGGCGACGGGGGCGTGCGCGTTGCCGGGGCTTCGCGAGGTCGAACAGGTACTGGTGTTCGACCTCGTCCAGCCGGAGGACCCGCGCGAGCGCCTCCAGCACCTGTGCGGAGGGGTTCCTGTCGCGCCCGCGCTCGAGCCTCAGGTAGTAGTCGCCGCTGATTCCGGCCAGCATCGCGACCTCTTCCCGCCGCAGTCCCGGGACACGGCGGTGGGGCCCCGCCGGGATGCCGGCCTGTTCCGGCGTGACCAGTTCACGGCGGGCGCGGAGATAGGCACCGAGCCGGTTCGTGTCGTTGTCGCGGTCCATCACCCCCACGCTAGCCCCGCCCCCGTTCCGGAAAGGGGGTCCTGCCACTACCCGGATCGGCAGGGACCTTCCGGCACCCGGTGATCCCGGGGAAGGTTCCGCTGAACGAACGCTACTCACAGGGAGACCATCGTGGAGATCACCGATCGCACAGTCCTGATCGTCGGGGGTACCTCGGGAATCGGGCTGGGACTGGCCCGCCGGTTCGCCGCCGCGGGCAGCACGGTCGTCGTCGGCGGCCGCGACATCGCGAAGGCCGGCGACCTTCCCGCCGTCGAGATCGACGTCACCGACCCCGACTCGGTCCTCCGGGCGCGCGACAGCGTGCTCGCCAGTCACCCCGGTCTCGACGTCGTGGTGACGATGTCGGGGGTCATGCTCACCGAAGACCTCCGGGACCCGGCGCACATCACCGCCGCCGAGACGACCATCGCCACGAACCTCCTCGGCACCATCAGGGTGATCGACGCCTTCACGCCCCACCTCATCGCTCGTGGCGCCGGGACGGTCATCACGGTCAGCTCGGGCATCGCCTTCCTCCCGTTCCCGCTCATGCCCACCTACGGCGCGTCGAAGGCCGCTGTCCACGCCTACAGCGAGTCGCTGCGCGCACAACTGGACGGCACCGGCGTCGAGGTCGCCGAACTCGTACCACCGGCCGTCGCCACGGTGCCGGAGGCCAAGCGGATGAACCCGAACGCCCTGGACTTCGACGCGTTCCTCGACGAAGTCATGGCGCTACTGGCGGAGAACCCCACACCCGGCGAGATCCTCGTCCAGGGCGTCCTCCAGCACCGGTGGGCCGAGCGCGAGGGGACCTATGGCGACCTCGTGGCACGCCGCTCGCAGGCGCTCGCGAACCTGCCGGGGCGCTGATCCCCGCAGGCCGGAGCGCTGAAGTCCGGAAACTGTCGGTGGCCGCGGGCATGATGGTCAGGTCCGGTGAGACGGCACGAGGAAGCGAGACGAGACGATGGCTGGAGACACGGTTGTCACCGTGATCGGGAACCTGACCGCCGATCCGGAGCTGCGGTTCACGCCGTCCGGCGCGGCCGTCGCGAACTTCACCGTGGCGTCCACGCCGCGGACCTTCGACCGCGCGAGCGGGGAGTGGAAGGACGGCGAGGCGCTGTTCCTGCGCTGCAACGCCTGGCGGCAACTGGCGGAGAACATCGCCGAGTCGCTGACCAGGGGCACCCGGGTGCTGGTGCAGGGCCGGTTGAAACAGCGGTCCTACGAGACCAAGGAGGGCGAGAAGCGCACCGTGGTGGAGCTTGAGGTCGACGAGGTCGGGCCCTCCCTGCGGTACGCGACCGCCAAGGTGAACAAGGTGGCCCGCAGCGGTGGCGGGGCGAACGTTGCGGGGGAGGATCCCTGGGGTTCCGCACCGGCGGCGGCCGGCGTGAGTGCGGGCGACGAGCCGCCGTTCTGACGGTGGCGTCGATGCCGTGCGCCGTCAGGCCGGCTGCGACCCGGCCGTGCTCGCCAGATGGTCCAGCACCATGGCCCACCAGTTGTCCGGCCGCTCAAAGGAGAACGGGTCGATTCTCTTCAGATGGCTCGACAGGTCCTGGAGGGACTCTCGTGCCGCGGCCGGATCGCCGGCCGAGAGAATCTCATGGCGACGTATCTGGTACAAGAATTCGACAAATTCGGTCAGGTTGTTGTTCACGACCTCGCCTCGCGGCCGCGTTCCCTGAAGCTGGACCAGCGTGACGAAGCCTTCGTACGCGCTCACCGAGAAGCGCATCCCGGGATCTCCGGGAGGTCCTCCGATGATCACCTCCCGGTGCTTCTTGTCATCTCGCGTCACAACGTCGATGATTCTCAGGAACTCGGGCCCGCCTTCGACCTGGGTGGTGAAGAACGGTGAACCTGACCGGGGGAGCCCCACCTTTTCCAGGACTGCCGCGTCTTCCCCGCGCAAGCTGAAACGCTCGATGTCCGACGGCGGCACGGTGATGATGTTTTCGCCGCCGTAGAGTTCTGCCATCTCGTGGTGTGTGACCATTTATCGCCTTCCCTGTACTCGAGCGTCCGAAAATAACGCACTCGTTAGCAAGTACGGGAATCTACTCCATGGCCCGGTGGTGCCAGGCACGGCCTGGTGGGCCGCCGATGACACGCTGCGCCAGACCCCGCGGGAGCCGCACGTCCGCGGTGGTCATCGGCGGTGATCTCCGGCCGGATTTGACGTCACGGGGACCTGGTGTCACACTCGAACAGGAGTTCGAAGTTCGTGCCTGTCTTCCCCGCAGGCCTCTCGGGTGAGGTGCAGTGTGGGATGGCGGAATCCGGCTCAGCCGTGGACCGAACTGGAGCGGGCGCTCGACGGTCGCGGGCCGGTGCCCGGTGACGGCAACGATTCACCGGCGTGGTCGCGCAAACGCGAGGGCTACCGGGGTGCGCCCGTCGATCTGCTGTCGCGCGCGATCAGCGACAGCCCGGAGGTGCGGGTGCCCTACGCGGAGCTGCACTGCCACTCCAGTTTCAGTTTCCTGGACGGGGCTTCCGATCCGGAGGAACTGGTCGAGCAGGCGGCCCGGCTGGGCCTGGACGCGATCGCGCTGACCGACCACGACGGCATGTACGGGGCGGTCCGCTTCACCGAGGCCGCCCGTGAGCTCGGGGTGCGCACCGTCTACGGCGCGGAGCTGTCGCTGGACCTGCCCGCGGCGCAGCCCGGCGAACCGGATCCGGCGGGGGAGCATCTGCTGTGCCTGGCGCGCGGTGTGGAGGGCTACCGACGGTTGTGCCGGGTGATCTCCCACGCGCAGCTGGCGGGACAGGAGAAGGGCCGTCCGGTCTACGACCACGACGAGGTCGTGGAGGAGCTGCGGGGGCAGGTCGTCGTGCTCACCGGATGCCGCAAGGGCGCGGTGCGGCGCGCGCTGACCGACCACGCCCTGGTCACCGGCCGGATCGGGGACGCGGCGGCCGCGCTGGGGCGGTTGACGGACCGGTTCGGCGCGGAGCACGTCGTGGTCGAGCTCACCGACCACGGCGACCCGTGGGACGACGACCGCAACGACGCGCTCGCCGCGCTGGCCGCCCGGGCCGGGCTGCCCACGGTGGTGACCAACGGCGTGCACTACGCCCGCCCCGCCGACACCCCGCTGGCCGATGCGCTGGCCGCGGTGCGGGCCCGCCGCGGCGTCGGCGAGCTCGAAGGCTGGCTGCCCGCACACGGCATGGCCTTCCTGCGTTCGGGAGAGGAGCTGGCGCGGGTGTTCGCCCGCCGCCATCCCGGGGCGGTGCAGCGCGCCGCCGTGCTGGGGGTGGAGTGCGCCTTCGACCTCGAACTCGTCGCGCCGCGGCTTCCGCCGTACCCGACGCCGCCCGGTATCGGCGAGGCCGGTTACCTCCGGCGCCTGACCTGGGACGGGGCGGCCCGCCGCTACGGGACCCGCGACCAGTCGCCCCAGGCGTACCGGCAGCTGGAGCACGAGCTCGACGTCATCGAAAAGCTGGGCTTTCCCGGCTATTTCCTCATCGTCTGGGACATCGTGGAGTTCTGCCGCCGCAACGACATCCTCTGCCAGGGCCGGGGATCGGCCGCCAACTCGGCGGTCTGCTACGCGCTGGGCATCACCAACGCCGACCCGGTCCGGTGGGGCCTGCTGTTCGAACGCTTCCTGTCGCCGGAGCGCGACGGGCCGCCGGACATCGACGTGGACATCGAGTCCGACCGGCGGGAGGAGGCCATCCAGTACGTCTACGAGCGGTACGGGCGCCACCACGCCGCGCAGGTCGCCAACGTGATCACCTACCGGGCCCGCTCGGCGCTGCGGGACGCGGCGAAGGCCCTCGGCTACTCCCCGGGGCAGCAGGACAGCTGGTCGAAGCAGGTCGACCGCTGGGCCGGGATCACCGCCACCGCGGGGCAGCGCGATCACGACATCCCCGCACCGGTGCTCGAACTCGCCGCGCGGTTCGAAGACCTGCCGCGCCACCTCGGCATCCACTCCGGCGGGATGGTGATCTGCGACCGGCCCGTGTCGGAGGTGGTACCCGTGGAGTGGGCGCGGATGCCCGGCCGCACCGTCCTGCAGTGGGACAAGGACGACTGCGCCGCGGTCGGCCTCGTCAAGTTCGACCTGCTCGGCCTCGGCATGCTGTCGGCCCTGCACTACATGCTCGACCTCGTCCGCGAACACGAAGGGATCGACGTCGACCTGGCGCGGCTCGACCTGGCCGATCCGGCCGTGTACGCGATGCTCCGCGCCGCCGACGCGGTCGGCGTGTTCCAGGTGGAGTCGCGCGCCCAGCTGGCCACCCTGCCCCGGCTCAAACCGCGCGAGTTCTACGACCTGGTCGTCGAGGTCGCCCTGATCCGGCCCGGCCCGATCCAGGGTGGTTCGGTCCACCCGTACATCCGGCGCCGCAACGGCGAGCCCTGGTCGCACCCGCACCCGAAACTCGCCCGCGCACTGGACCGCACCCTCGGGGTGCCGCTGTTCCAGGAACAGGTCATGCAGATGGCCGTCGACGTCGCCGATTTCAGCCCGGCCGAAGCCGATCAGCTGCGCCGGGCGATGGGCGCCAAGCGGTCCGGCGCGAAGATGGCGCGGCTGGCGGACCGGTTCTTCCGGGGCGCGGCCGCCAACGGCATCACCGGCGAGGCGGCCGAGCGGATCTTCGACCAGATCGCGGCGTTCTCCGGCTACGGTTTCCCCGAGTCGCACTCGCACAGCTTCGCGCTGATCGTCTACGCCAGCGCTTGGATGAAGCGCTATCACCCCTCGGCGTTCCTGGCGGGGCTGCTGCGCGCGCAGCCCATGGGGTTCTACTCGCCGCAGTCGCTGGTGGCCGACGGGCGGCGGCACGGCGTGCTCACCCTCGGCCCCGACATCCAGGCATCCCGGGCCCACCCCACCCTCGAACCGCATCCGGACAGCGCGGGCGGCCTCGCCGTTCGGCTCGGGCTTTCCACGGTACGAAACCTCGGAACCGAGGCCGCGGAACGGATCGTGGCCGAGCGCGAGGCCCACGGTCCCTACCGGGACCTGGCCGACCTCGGGCAGCGCGTCCGGCTCGACACCCCGGCGCTGGAAGCCCTGGCCACCGGGGGCGCCTTCGCCGCCTTCGGGCAGGACCGGCGCGAAGCACTGTGGGCCGCCGGTGCCGCCGCCCGCCAGCGCCCCGACCACCTCCCGGGCAGCGCGCCCGGCCTCCAGGCGCCGCCCCTGCCCGGCATGACCGTCGTGGAACTCGCCGCCGCCGATGCCTGGGCCACCGGCATCACCCCGGGCACGCACCCCGTCGAACACCTCCGCACCCACCTGAACCGGGTCGGTGCGCTGTCCACCGCCGAGGTCGCCGTCGTACCGGACGGCACCCGGGTGAAGGTCGGCGGAGCGGTCACCCACCGGCAACGGCCCGCGACCGCCGGCGGCATCACCTTCCTCAACCTCGAAGACGAAACCGGCATGCTCAATGTCGTCTGCGACACCGGTTTCTGGACCAGGTTCGGCCGCATCGCCCGGGCAAGCCCGGCCCTGCTGCTGCGCGGCATCGTGCAGGCCAGTCCCGAAGGCGTGGTGAGCCTGCGCGCCGACCGGGCCGAACCCCTGCGGCTGCCCGCCGCCCACACCTCCCGGGACTTCCGGTAGCGGCCCGGCTCCGGCAAAGCCCGGTCGCCGTTGGGTGCCCTGAAGGTCGCCTTCAGGGGCATAAACGCCCTCAAGGTCGCCTTGAGGGCATGCGTCGAACGAGTGCTCAGCGGAACAGGCTGATCACCTTGCCGAAGGGCTCCAGGCTCGGCCCTATCACGGTGAGGTAGGTGATCCCGTAGGTTTCCCGGTACTCGTGCAGGGTTTCCGCGATCTGCTGCGCCGAGCCGTGCAGCACGCCGGGCAGGGCGAGCAGTTCCTCGTCGGACAGGGCCGGGTAGAACCGTCGCGTCATGCTCAGATCCAGCTCCTCGCCGTCCAAGTGCACCACGCTGATCAGCAGGCTCAGTTCCAGTTGGCCGAAACGATCGCCCGCGGCCTCGCGAACCACCTCGAGGCGGTCGGTCAGCGGTGCCACCGCACCCGACGGGGTGGTCCGGGCGCCGGCGATGGCGACGATGTCCGCGTGCCGGGCGGCCATGCCCAGGACGCGGTCGCCCTGGCCCGCGATCATCACCGGCACGCGCCGGCCTTCCTCGCCGAGCAGCCGGTTCACCTCGACGGTGGTGTGCTCGAGGTGGTCGATCCGCTGACGGGCGCTGGGAAACGGGAGTTCGGCGGCCGCGAACTCCTCTGCCACGTAACCGGCGCCCAGACCGAGTTCGAACCGGCCGCCGCTCAACTCGTCCACCGCGGCCACGTCCCTGGCCAGCAGCGCGGGCTTGTAGAAACCCGCGTTCAGCACCAGCGTGCCCAGCCGCGGCCGGGTGGTCACCTCGGCGGCGGACATCAGCGCCGGGAACGGCGCGGGCATGCCCAGGTGGTCGGGGACCAGCAGCACGTCGTAGCCGAGGTCCTCGACCCGCCGCGCGGTGTCCTGCCACTCCGATCGCGAACCGGTGGCCAGAATGTTGACGCCGAACCGGAAGTCCCTGCCCGCCATGAAGATCCTCTCGTCGTGGTCCGCCGAACACCGTACTGGGGCGGCGGCCCGGCCGGAATCGATTAACGATCTTCGGCACGGTGATCGACGGGACGTGCGGCGGGCGGCCGGACGAACGGGGACACTGGACCCATGAGGCGTCTCGTCGTCGCCACGCTGGCCGCGGCCGCACTCGCCGGATGCGCCGCGGACGGTGGCGGTTTCGCCCTCGAACCGCCCGCCACGACCCGGTCCGGCCCGGCCGCCGTGCCACATCCCGTGCGCGACACCGACTGGCCCACCTACCACCACGACAACGCGCGGACCGGCGTCGCGCCGGGGCTCGCCGCGCCGGGACCGCTGTCGCAGGCATGGTCGGCACGGCTCGACGGCGCGGTCTACGGTCAGCCCCTGGTGCTCGGGGAAACGGTCATCGCCGCCACCGAGAACGACACCGTGTACGCGCTGGCCGCGGCGGACGGCCACGTCCTGTGGTCGCGGCATCTCGGCTCCCCGCAACCACTCGCGGGCCTGCCGTGCGGCGACATCGACCCGCTGGGCATCACGGGCACGCCCGCCTACGATCCCGCGACCGGCCTGGTGTTCGTCGTCGCCGAGCTCACCGGCGGGGCCCACCTGCTGGCCGGACTGGACCTCGCCACCGGGGACGTCGCGCTGAGCAGGCCGGTGGAACCGCCGCGCGGCACCCCGTCGGCGCACCAGCAGCGGGCGGCGCTCACCGTGCTGGGCGGCTCCGTCTACCTCGCCTACGGCGGCCTCTACGGAGACTGCGGCGACTACGTCGGTTCCGTCGTCGCGGCCCCGACCACCGGCCTCGGACCGCTGCGCAGCTACGCCGTACCCACCGCCAGGGAAGGGGGAATCTGGGCCCCGGGCGGCGCTTCCGTGGCCGCGGGGAAACTGTACTTCGCGGTCGGGAACGGGGAATCCACCTCCACCTCCGCCTACGACCACAGTGATTCGATACTCGCCCTCTCGCCCGAACTGGCGCTGCTCGACGCGTTCAGCCCCGCCGAATGGGCCGACGACAACGCCCACGACCGTGACCTGGGGTCGATGGGACCCGTCGTGGTGGGTGGCCACGTCTACGCCGACGGTAAGCGCGGCATCGGCTACGTGCTGGACGCGACACACCTCGGCGGGGTCGGGGGCCAGTTGTCGGCGCAGCCGGTGTGCGCCGCCTACGGCGGCGGTTCCGTGGACGACGGCCGGATGTACCTCCCGTGCCGCGACGGCACCCGCGCGGTGGATCTCGATCCCGCCGGGCGGCTCACGGTGCGGTGGCGGGCTCCGGTCCCGGCCGACGGTTCACCGACGGTGGGCGGCGGCGCGGTGTGGACCGTCGACACCCGTGCCGGTGTGCTGTATGCGTTGGACGCGGCGACGGGCGCCGTGCGGGGCCGGCTCCCGGTGGGCGCGGTGCCACATTTCGCGTCGCCCAGCCTGTCCGGTGTTCGCGCCTATCTCGGCACGATGTCGGGCGTGGTGGCCGTCGCGGGGGCCTGAGCCCCGGCCGGTACCGGCACCCGAAGCGAGGCGGCGAGCCGCCACAGCCCGGCGTGGGAGTCCGTGCCCGGTTCGGCGTGGTAGGCCACGATCCGCAGGCCGGTGGAGGAGGCCGGTTCCAGCACTTCGTAGTCGAGGGAAAGCCGCCCGGCGACGGGATGGTCGAATTCCTTCTGCCCGCTGGTCTTGCGCCGCACGTCCCGTTGCTCCCATTCGCGTGCGAATGCCGGGCTGACGGCCAGCAGTTCCGTGATCAGTGCGCGCAGTGCCGGATCGTCGGGGCGATGTCCGGCGGCGGCCCGCAGGTGCGCGGCCGAATCGGAGGCGATTTCGTCCCACCGCACGAACAGTTCCCGCGCGGCCGGATCGGTGAAAACGAAACGCGTGTTGTTCGGCGCGCGGTCGCCGGGGACGAGGTGCGGGAACAACGCGGCCGCCATCGGGTTCCAGGCCAGCACGTCGCTGACGCGGTTGATCACGTATGCGGCCGTGGGCTCGGCGAACATCGCGAGCAGCCGCTGCGCTTCGGCCGGTACCTTTTCCTGTCCTGCCCTGGGGTCGGTGTATTCGCCGAGCGCGAACAGGTAGGCCCGCTCGTCCTCGTCGAGCCGGAGCGCCCGGGCGAGCGCGTCCAGCACGCTGATCGACGGGTGCGGCGACCGTCCCTGCTCCAGGCGGGTGTAGTAACCGGCGCTCACGCCCGCGATGCGGGCGACCTCCTCCCGCCGCAACCCGGTCGTACGCCGGGGTCCGTCCGCGTGAAGGCCTGCCTCGGCCGGGGCCAGCGATCCTCTCTTGTCCCTCAGGAAAGCGCCCAGCTCACGAGCGCGCGCGGCAAGCCTCACCATGATCACATTGTGCCCGATGGATCCGGGTGACCCTGACAGGTACACCCAGGATGGTTCAGTTCCCGCCTTCCCTGCGGCACGCTGTGCGGCGCAACCGGACAAGGAGGAGTGGAAAATGGCTCTGGCGGACGATCGGGCGGCGATCGTGGAGACGTGCAACCGGATGGGGTGGCACGCCGACCGGCGCGAATGGGACGAACTGGCCGGAATCTTCGCCGGTGAAGTGCTGCTCGACTACACGAGCCTCAACGGTGGCGAGCCCGCGAAGCTCTCGCCCGCGCAGATCACCGACGCCTGGTCGAAGGTGCTGGGCGGTTTCGACGCCACCCAGCACCTCATCGCGACCCACCTGGTCACCGTCGAGGGTGACACCGCGGTGTGCACGGCGAACTTCCAGGCCACGCACCGCCTCGCGAACCCGTTCGGCGGTCCACTGTGGACGCTGGGCGGGACCTACCGCTTCGATCTCGTGCGCTCGGGCGAGGCCTGGAAGATCACCGCGGTGGTGATGACCGCGACCTGGGCGGACGGCAACCGGGACCTGATGGCACTGGCGGCGAAGTAGGCACCCGCACCGGATAAGGAGTGATAGCCCGATGTCCTCGATCCGCATCCGTCCCACCGCCGACGCGATGGCCGAGCAGACCGACCCCGCCCGCTACTACACCGGCGAACTGCTGACCGCCGATCCCGCCCGCCGGATCGAGGTCCGCTTCGACAGCCGCGGCGCGAAACTGGCTGGTCATCTGTACCGTCCCCCCGGCGCCACCGGACCCACGCCCGCCGTCGTGCTCTGCGGACCGATCGGCAGCGTCAAGGAGCAGACGCTGCCGCACTACGCGGAGCGGCTGGCGGACGCCGGTTACACCGCCCTCACCTTCGACCCCCGCAACTTCGGGGAAAGCGAAGGCCTGCCGCGATTCCGGTACGACCCGAACGCGGCGATCGAGGATTATGCGAACGCCGTCGGCTACCTGTTCACCCGGGACGACATCGACCACGACCGGATCGGCCTCGTCGGTGTCTGCATGGGCGGCGGCTACGCGGTTTCGCTCGGCGCGCGGGACAAACGGCTCAAGGCCGTGGTGAGCATCGCCGGTGGTTACGACATCGGCGGCACTTTCCAGCGGTTCCTCGGGGTGGACGGCTTCGCGGACTACTACCGCTCGATCGCGGAGCTGGTGCAGCGGCAGTACGAAAGCGGCGAGATCGCCTACATCCCCACCATCGCCAAGGCCCTGTCCGAGGACGTCCCGGTCGCCGTGATGCCGAACGAGGAGGCCTACAGCTACTACGACCGGACCCACCGGACGGACGCGCCGAACTGGTCGGACACGATGACGGCGGATTCGCTCCTGCCGTACTTCACCTACAACGCGATCGCCCACGCGCCGCTCGTGGCACCCACGCCGCTGATGATCGTCCACGGCACCACCGACACCGCCCTGCTGCCCGAATACGCGCAGCAGGCCTACGATGCGGCCCAGGGGCGCAAGGAACTGGTGTGGATCGAAACGCACAACCACATCGAGCTCTACGACCAGGCCCCGTACGTCACGGAAGCCGCCGCGCACGCGATCCGCTGGCTGGACGAGCACCTCGGAAAAGGCCGCTGAAGATTGTTCTTCGAGCCCGGAGTACCGCGCTGAGCACGACCGGGCTCCGTCGCGGCAGGTGATACTGGTCCGGTGGAACCGGCCTCGTATCCCCTGGGCGAGGGCCCGCCGGCCGCCGGGACGGACGCGGCGCGTCGCGCCATGGCGCGGGTCGCGGCGATGTCCACCGGCGGGCCGGTGGACCCGTCGTGGCGGGTGACGCTGCACTTTCACCCCGACCGGGACGTGTCCGGGATGCCGATCCTGGAGCGCATGGCCCGGGACGGGGTGTACCGGTCGCAGTTCGAGACCGGTACCGGCAACGGAGGGCTGACCGCATACCGCGGCGGTGAGCGCTGGCGGTGGGAGAGCCGCCTCTTCGGCGGCGCCTATGACGACGCGCGGCCGGTGGACCGGCCCAAGTACGGATCACTGAACTTCCGTCGGCGGCTGGTCGGCGGCTCCCCGCGTTTCGGCTCCGCGTACCTGCGTCTTGCCGCGCGCACCATGGACCGGACGACCTTCTGTTACCCGGACAGCGTGTTCGATCCCGGCCATTTCGGCGTGGCGTCCCAAGCCTCCCCGTTGATCGCGTTGGCCGAGGGGGATGACAAGGACCCGCTCGACGACTACGTCGAAGCCCACGTGCACGGCGTGGTCGACCTCCATCGCGACGTCGAAGCTCTCGTCCTCGATCCGTGCTATCGCGGAACCGCGGTGGAGGCCGCGGCAGCCCGTTTGCCCTGCGCGGTCGAATGGCACGGCGGTTTCGCGCTGACCACGGCCGAACTCCGCCGCCATCCCACGTATCGCGGAGCCGAGTTCGTGGCCTTGGGTGTTTCTCTTGCCCGGCAGGGGCGTCTCGATCCACGGATCATCGGCGAGGCAGTACGCACCGCCGCATACGACGAGCAGGACCTCAAACGGGTGTGGCACTACGTGGCCAGGTTCGGTACTCCCGAGATGCGGAGGTAGCCCAGACCCGCTGGTAGGTGTCGAAAAGCCAGCGGTTCAGCCGGTCCTCGTCGGGCGTCTTCGGAAGGTGCGAGGTGTCCACCAGCCGCAGCAACTGCGCCTCCAGTTCCCCGGCCGCGTCGAGGGCTTCCCGCTCGGAGTGCCTGCCCTGTCGGAGACCCCTGATCCAGGTGAGCCACGGCTCGGCCATCGGCAGGGTGATCCGCCCGGTTTCCAGCAGTTCCACACCCTGCACGCCGAGCCGCACCATGTGCCCGGCGAACTTCGTGTCGAACCCGTACCGTTCGACGAGGTGAGGCCTGCCGTGGCCACGCTGCATCCTGGCCCGCTGGCTGCGCAGGTAACCGATGAACCGGTGACCGGCTTCGCGTGACACCACCATTTCCGGGTTCGCGCGGAGTTCCTCACCGATTTCGGTTGCCGAAACCACCTCGGAGCCCGGGACGAACAGGGGAATGAGGACGGTCGGATTGCCCTTGGCCGCCAGTCGCATCCACTTCCGCAGCGAATACACCACCAGATCCAGATCGTCCGGGCCCGACGGCTCGTTGGCGTTCCCGGTCCGTTCGGCGGCACTGCGGTAGATGTACTGTTCGAACCGGCGAAGACCGACCACGTACTCCGGTGGTTCGACGCACATGCCCATCTCGTCGCGGTCGTCGCTGCCGGCGATCGCCGTGCCGTGCACGCCGGAGCCGACCTGGGTGCGCAAAACGGTGTGGCGCTCGGCGATCGCGGCGAACTCGGGGCAGGTGTGTTTCATCGGAACGGAAAACCTCCTTGTAGGGCTCTTTGATAGCGCAGGACCGGGGTTTCCGTCGATCCGATTTCGTTTCGCTCCGGCCGTGCACCCGGTTCGCCCCGGTGCCTACAGTGGGCGTCGCGGGGAACACCCCTGCCGGGATCACGAACGGAGCAGGCGATGAACGACGACGCGGCCGAACGGTCACTACCGGCGGTGTTCGAGGGCGAAGTGGTGCCCGGGGTACCGGCCGACTACACCGACGGCGGGGTGCCGACCTTCGACTACGTGCGCGACCGGATCGAGAAGCGGGTCGCCACGGCCGCCGGGGCCACCGAGCTGGCCGGGGACACGACCTCGATCGATGAGCGGATCGCCGAGCGGGACCGCGCCGCCCAGGAGAGGCTCGAGCAGATCCGCCGGTCGTTGCGCGGGGAACGGAACGAACGGCCGTAAGCGCACCACACCCGGCCCGGAAAGGCCCGGGAAATACCTGAATCCGGCAAAATGAACAATTCGTTTTCCTGTCTTGCCGCCGGAACCGGTCTCCGGTTTGATCCATCCAACAGGGGTCGTTGGCCGTTTCAGCCGAGGTGATCATGGTGGCGAATGTGCGGGAATCGGACATTTCAAATATCGTCCACAAGGCGGAGGAGGCGAAGGCGCGGCTGCAGCAGCTTTCGGCGACCTTGACGAGCAAGGACGGCGCGGCGACCGTGACCGTGAACGCCAGCGGCGCGCTGCGGCGGCTTTCCTTCGGTCCTCGCGCGCAGGGCGTCCCGCTCGACCAGCTCGCGGCGACGGTGCTCGCCACGGCCCAGCGCGCCCAGGCGCAGGCGGCGCGCCAGATCACGGAGGTGATGGCGCCGCTGATCGGCGTCGACAGTGACGCGATGAAGTTCCTGGAGGAGCAGCTTCCGGCGCCGGAGGTGCCCGAGGAGCAGCCGCAGGCGGTGCAGCAGCACAGCCTCGTCCTCAACGAGGAACAGCAGAACACGCCCGCTCCGCCGCCGCCCGCGCCGCGCCCGAAGCCACCGGTCGATGACGACGGCGACGACGGCGAATTCGGCTCGCTGCTGCGGAAGGAGTGGTGATGGCGGGGGGATTCGAGGCGGATCCGGAAGCGCTTGCCGAGCACGAGTCCGAAGTGCGGGAGGCGGCCGACAAGGTCCACCAGGCCATCGACGCCACCGGTGCCGCGCAGGCCTTCGGCGATCTCAAGGCCTTCGGCATCGTCGGGCAGGTCGTCGCGGCGGCGCTCCAGGGCTGGATCTCCCAGGCCACGGACACCGTCAAGGGGCTGGGCGACGCCGGCCATGAGCTCGCCGACAAGGTCAAGGCCGCGCACGAGGCCCTTTCGGCCCACGAAGAGAACTCGAAGGCGGCGCTCACCGCGATCGGAAAGGACATTCCGGCATGACTTCGGCGGAAACGAGCACCGAGCGGCCGGCGGGATCGGCCGAGGGGGCCGAGGAGAACCCGCTCGTCGCGAAGAGCGAGTCCCCGTCCGGGGTAACGACGGGCTGGGGGAACCCGCAGGCGAGCGAGCTGGACCGGCTCAACGCCCAGACGGCCGGTTCGGGCCTGTTCAACGACGTCTCCTCGACCATCACCGACTTCGCGCACGGCGACTGGGGCAACGCGGCGATGGACGTCGTCACCGACGGCCTCGACCTGCTCGGCGCCGCCATGGACCCGCTCGGCACGCTGGCCAGCGCCGGGGTCGGCTTCCTGATCGAGCACATCAGCTTCCTCAAGGAAGGCCTGGACCTGCTCGCGGGTAACCCGGAGGAAGTCACGGCCAAGGCGGTGACCTGGCAGAACGTCGCCAAGCAGCTCACCGAGACCGCCGATGCCTACGAGAAGTCGGCGAGCAAGGCCGGTGAGTCCTACAAGGGCGGTGACGGGGCGGCCGCCTACCAGGCCACGGCGAAGGGGTACGCGGACTCGTTGCGGGGAGCCGCGGGCCACGCGCAGAGCGCGTCGACCGCGATGCAGGTGGGTGCCGCGATCGTCGGCACCGAACGCGGCCTGATCCGCGACATGATCTCCGAGTTCGTCGGCGCGCTGATCGTCAAGGGGCTCGCCGCGCTGGCCACCTCGTGGTGCTCCTTCGGCGGGACGGTCGCCGCGTTCATCGCCGACACGGTGGTGGAGGGCGGGATCCTGGCCGAGAAGATCAGCACCCGCATCGCCAAGGTCGTCCAGAAGCTGGAGACCCTCGCCAAGGGGGCGGGCCGGTCCAAGGCCGCCATCGAGGCCGCGGCGAACGCGCTGAAGAAGATCGGCAGGACCGCCGACAAGATCGTCGACAGGAGCCTCAACGCCGCGACGAAGATCGAGTCGAAGGCGAACGAGCTCAAGCAGGCTGGCCGGGAAGCCAAGGAGGCCTCCGAAGCGCAGGAGACCGCGCGGGAGCTCAAGGAAGCCGGCGGCCTGGAGAAGAAGGACCCCGAGAAGAGCTTCCTCAACCCGGAAAAGTGGGGCGAGGGCGACGGCGTGCCGGGATGGAACCTCCAGGACTCGGTCGCCGCGGCGCTCGAAGGCAGGCGGCAGGAAAACGAGCAGGGCGACCGCTGGCACGAGGCCACCGAAGCCTACGAAAAGGAGCACCCCGAAGGGGAGCCGGGCGGGAAACCCGCGGAAGCCGGGACCGGAGAGGCCCCGAAGGAATGATGGGGGACCGGTTCGCCATCAACGAGGCCAACTTCGCCGGGCGGCTCCATCCCTCACAACGCCGCCGGGTGCTGGAGAACGTCCCGATCGGCCTGTTCCTCTTCGGCGCCGGCGTGTACGTCCTCACGCTTCAGTCGCGGGTGCTCGTGGATGCCTACCGGGAGCACATGAAGAGCGTGGAAAAGGTCTGGTTCTCCTTCCTGCCGGTACTGGTGCTCGTCTTCGGTGGTCTGTGGATCGCGGCCCGGCGGCTGCTCGAGGCATGGATGGGCCGCGTGGTCACCGTCACCGGGCCGGTCCAGCGCCGCATGTACAACAAGGTGACGCCGGCTTCCCAGAGGCTGGCCCTGATCAAGGGTGCCTCGTCGTACAGCGTCAAGATCGGCGACAAGTGGTACAACGCCGATCGCACGCTGTACAACCTCGCCGTTCCCGGCCGGATCAATACCGGCTTCGTCACCCCCTGGACGAAGCGGCTGATGAACGTGGTGCCCCGGAACTCCTGACCGCGACACCACACCGCATCGCCGGGAACCCGGGTCTCAGATCGTGCGGAGGTGGGAGTCGAGGAGGGCGAACGTCGCCTCGGGCTGTTCGATGTGCGGCAGATGGCCTGCTTCGGGGATCACCTCGAGGCGGCCGTGTGCGAAGGCTTCGGCGTACGCCTTGCCGTAGGCCGGGGTGACGATGCGGTCGCTTTCTCCCCACAGCAGCAGCGCGGGCCGGCGGACGTGGCGTAGCCGTCGGAGCAGCTTGGGGTCGTGCATGGCGGGGTCCCCGGCGAGGACGTGGAGGGTGGCCATGTTGGCTTGGCGCACGGCGAGTTGATCGGCCGGGATGTCCGCGGGGTCGACGAAGTGCCGGCGGGAGTCGTGCCAGGCGTACTCGGCGACGCCGCGGGCGTCGAGGGTGAAGAAGTCCCGGATCGGTTCGCCCTCGACGTGCACGCCGACGGCGTCGATCAGGACGAGGTCGCCGATGATCCCCGCGGTGTCCCGGACGGCCATTTCGGCGGCGGTCCAGCCGCCCAGCGAGGAGCCGACGACGAGGACGTCGCGGAGTCCGGCGCCGTGCAGGTAGTGCAGATAGGCGAGGGCGAGATCGTCGATGCCGGTGAACCAGGCGGGGCGGGCCGTGCCGTCCCAGCCCGGGTGCACGGGCGTGATGGTGTGGTGGGTCCGGGAAAGGTGTCCGGCGAGGCCGGTGACGGTGGCGCGGCCCCCGCCGCCGTGCAGCACCAGGGCCGGTCTGCCGGTTCCGGTCTCGGACAGGGTGAGGGACAGGTCTTCGTACAGGGCGACGGTGCGGTCTGTGCTCATGGGTCCACTGTAGCTAAACTTATTTATATAAGCTAGTTTGGTCGTGGGGTTACACTGGAGCCATGCTTAGTGAGCTGCAACAGCTCGGCAGGGCGGTCAAACAGGCCCAGTACCGCCAGCACCGGGCACTGGAAAGCGGGTTGTCGGCCATCGGGATCACGCTGGCCCAGTGGGATGCGCTCCGGGCGATAAGCCGTACACCGGGGGCTTCGGCCCGTACACTCGCCGCGGCGACCTTCCAGAGCGAGCAGGCCTTCGGCGCGCTGGCAGGCAGGCTCCTCGCCCAGGGCTGGGTCGAACGCCGGGCGGGACACGGCAGGCGCATCGAGCACCACCTCACGCCCTCGGGCAAGCAGGTTCTGCGGTCCGGGCACAAGGTCGCCGACGAGGTGCTGGCCGCCTGTTTCGCCCCTCTGTCCGAAAAGGACCGTGCCGCTCTGCTCGTGCTACTCCACCGTCTTTCCGGCGACGGGGACGGTTAGGACGACGTCCGGTCCGGGCGAGGCCGGACGGCCGAACCACCAGAATGCCGCCAGGAAGGCGGCCGCCACGAGGTAACCCTCCACCAGGACGGCGGCACCGCCGCCGAGGGGCGGCAGCGCCATGGCGAGCACGGCGCTGACGCCGGCCAGGACACGGCGCGCCCGGTCCGATCGCACGCTCGCGGCCAGCGGCAGGATCGCCCACAGCAGATACCACGGTTGCACGACGGGCCCGGCGATCAGCATCACCGAGAAGACGAGGCCGAGGCCGGTCACGGGGTCGAAGCGGCCGCGGTGGATCGACCACAGCAGGCGCGCTCCGGCGATGGCACCCAGGACCGCCCCGATCCGCACCATCACCGAGATCGCCGCCGAAGTGAGGTGCAGACCGGCGAGCGCGCCGAGCCCGCCCACGAGGAAGCCGAGCTGGTTCGTCGGCGCCAGCCAGCTGTGCACCCCGGCGGATCCGCCGAGCGCGCCGAGCCAGCCCAGCCCGAGTCCGGTCAGCCAGGAGATCGCCAGGGACAGTCCGGTGAACCCGCCGAGCACGCCGAGGAGCACGGCGGCACCACGACCCGCGGTGCGGCCCACGTGGCGTGCCAGCACGACCCCGAGGCAGCAGACCGCCGCCGCGGCCATGATCTTGATGTTCGCCGCGAGCGTCAGCAGGACGAGTCCGGCGGCGATCCGGGGCGGACTGGACAGGCCCGCGAGGGCGATCTCCAGCCCGGCCAGCATCAGGCCGGTCATCAGCCCGTCGTTGTGCGCACCGGCGACGACATGCCACAGGACCAGCGGGTTCAGCAGACCCAGCCACAGCACGCCGCCGGGCGACACTCCCGTTCGTCGCGCCAGTCGCGGCAGCGCCCAGGCCGTCAGCGCGACACCGGCGAGTTCGACGAGACGGTTCAGCAGCAGGGTCGGGATCAGGTCGTGGCCGGCGAGCTGGGCGATCGCGCGGGAGATCGCGATCCAGAATGGACCATAGGGTGCGGTGGTGTCCTGCCAGTACGGGCTGACCTGCTGCACCACCGGCGAACCCGCCCCCAGCGCCGCCAGCGGACCGAGCCGGTACGGGTCCTGGCCCCCGGCGGCGATCACCCCCTGTGCGAGGTAGCTGTGCACGTCACCGCTGAACAACGGGGGAGCGAACAGCAGTGGCAGGCACCAGGCCGCCGCCATGCGGTACCACCCGCGTACCGGGATTTCCGCGGTCCGC
Organism: Amycolatopsis cynarae; assembly: GCF_026802195.1. Lineage (NCBI taxonomy): Bacteria > Bacillati > Actinomycetota > Actinomycetes > Pseudonocardiales > Pseudonocardiaceae > Amycolatopsis > Amycolatopsis cynarae. The sequence continues at coordinate 2,517,010 of NZ_CP113836.1, forward strand.
CGCCCCAGACCGAGCCAGGCCAGCACGACCACGCCCATGCCGGTCAGCCCGAGCGGGACCAGCACCGCCGGCGGCACCGGAAGACCCGCCGTGGCGAGCACCAGCACGACGACACCCGCGAAACCGACGACCGGCAGGGCCTCGGTGCGCACCGGAAACCGTACGGACATCCCCATTCCCCCAGCCTTCGCGCCGGAGGCGGTGCGGTGAACCGGGGAATCCCCGGATCTTTCCCGGAAAGCCCCGGCCGAGATCACAAGACGGCCGGAATCCCCGGCGGCTGCCCTGGACTCGGTGCCCCCCATGGCAGCCGCCGGGGAGAACGGCCACGATGGTGGGAGAGACTACCGATCTGTTCGAGGTGATGTGACATGAGGACGTTCGTGCTCGCGGGCGGCTGCTTCTGGTGCCTGGATGCGGTCTACCGCACGCTGAGCGGGGTGGCGGACGTGGTGTCCGGTTACACCGGCGGCGAAACCGCCGATCCGACCTACGAGCAGGTGTGCACCGGAGGCACCGGGCACGCGGAAGCGGTCGCGGTGACCTTCGATCCGGAGGTCATCCCGGCGGAGGTGGTGCTCGACGTCTTCTTCACCCTGCACGACCCGAGGCAGCTCAACCGCCAGGGCGCCGACGTCGGCACGCAGTACCGCTCGGCGATGTTCTACGCGGACGAAGACCAGCGCGCCGAGTTCGAAGCGGCCGTCAAACGCGCCGCCGGGTGGTGGGACGGAGAGATCGTCACCACGCTGGAGCCGCTGGGCCCCTTCTACCGGGCCGAGGAATACCACCAGGACTTCTTCGCCAAGAACCCTGGTCAGGGCTACTGCCTGGCCGTCGCGCTCCCCAAGGTCAACAAGGTGCGCAAGTCCTTCGCGCAGTACGTGAGGTAGGGACCGTTTCGGACGGGGGAACGTATTCCGGTCTTCTCGCGCCCAGGGAAGGACGGCGAGTGATCACGGCGGGCACGGTTCGTGCCCGCCGTCGGTGTGGCCTTCGGCGCGCTCGAAGGGATCGAGATCGCGTCCGGCCGGGAGATGCCCGTGCAACTGCCGGAAACCGCCCCCTCACCTCCCGGCTACTGCGTCTACGACCAGCGGTCGGTCACGGTGTGCGTGGGCTCGTCCCTGCTCGGCCTCGACCCGGGCAGCGGCGCGGTGCTGTGGGCGGTCTCGAACGATCCGAAGCGGGAATCGCCGCGGCTCACCGGCGCCTGGCACGGCCTGGTGTACGGCGAAACCGCGCCGGCGAGCCCGTCGCCCTCGATGCCCGTACCGGCAAGGACGCCCAGACCCCGCCCGGGGGCGGCACCCTAGTGGACCGACGGGCGCTACGCCGTGACCGCCAAGGAGATCGTCGCCGTCACGCGCTGAGCCCGCTCCACCCGGTTGCCGCCGTGAGGGGTCCCCTCACGGTCGATACGGCTGTGAGGGGACCCCTCACGGCCTTTTCACTGGCGTATGAAGGTGATCTCCACCGAAGCCAGGAACGGCTCGACGTTGACGCAGCGCCATCCGACGGGCTCGATCGCGTCGACCATGCGGGAGATCTCGGCCCGGATCTTGCGCATGGACACGCGGGCGCGAGGGTCGATGTCCAGCACGGCTTCGAACATCGAATCGCCTCGGGCGAAGGCGCTCTTGGCGTCCCGGACGAGTTTCTGCATGGCCAGTGCGTGCCTGATTCCCACGTCCCACCCCCGGGGTCGATGTGCGCTCCGCCGTCGCGGCGAAGGCGTCATCTGTCCATGAGACAACCGGTGAGGGGGAAACGTCGCCTGGTTGGCCGGAAACTGTCAGGCATGGCTTCGCGGCGGCACGTTCAGGATTCGAGCAGGCGCGCGAGCTTGGCCATCGACATGGACCAGCCGATTTCATTGTCCTCAACGGACAGTCCGGGGGGTAGATCGTCGTGCCGTCCGGTGACGATGGTGCCGCCCTCCTCACCGTCGGCGAGGGAGTAGGTGATCGTCATCTCGCCCTGGAGGGCGGGGTCGGCGGTCTCGAACTCGACGGTCTGGACCACCTCGGTGTCGGGAACCAGCCTGGAAAACCGGCCGTGGAAGGTGTCGGTCCGCGCGTCCGTCTTGCCCGCCGTGGTGGGCAGGTCATAGGTCAGGGAGATGCGGAATTCGCCGCCCTGGCGCGGATCGAACGCGTGGATGCGGCTCGTCATGCCCTCCGGGACCATCCATTGCCGGACCGCTTCCGCGTCGAGCAGCGCCCGGTAGACCGCCGAACGGGAGGCCCGGATGTGCCTGATCAGCTTCGTGGTGCCCATCCCGGGAAGCGTATCTCCCTTGGGTGGGCCGCGTCACGAGCGGCGTCCTTCGCCGTCGAACGGAAAAACCGTGGTGGTCGCGATCGCCCGAGCCGACGGTCGCGACCACCACGGTGGACCCAAACGAGATGTTCGGGTGCCTGCGGTGATCCTCAGTGGATCACTTGACGGCGATCTTCTGGCCGACCAGGATCAGGTCGGCGTTCGGGATCGCGTTCAGCTTCTGGAGCGTGGCCCAGCCGCCCGGCACGTTGAACTTGCGGGCGATCCCGGACAGCGTGTCACCGGCGACCACGGTGTAGGTGCCGGTCGCGTTCGAGGCCGGGGCCTTGGCAGCCGGGGCCTTGGCGGCGGGGGCCGGGGCGGGGGCGTCGGTCACCTTGGCGGTCAGGGTGGTGTTGCCGCTCGGGCCGAAGTTGGCGAACTTGGCCGGGCCGGGGCCGGTCTTGCACTCCCACGGACGCGAACCCTGCTTGGCGTAGATGCGGTCCGCGACGATCTGCTGCTGCCACGGGGCGGCCTTGTCGGCGGTCGGGGCGAACTGCCCGCCACCGTTGGCGAGCCAGGTGCCGGTCACGATCTGGAACAGGCCGGCGGGGCGACCGGCGCGCTGACCAGCGGCGGTGTTGTTGACGGCGGCCGGGTTGCCGCCGCTTTCGCAAGCGATGAGACCGGCCTGCCCGGGGAAGGCGTTGGCGGTTCCGGCTCCGGCGATGCCGATCCCCCCGACGGCGGCGCCTGCGAGAGCAGCACTGACGCCGGTCCGCTTGAGGATGGTCTTCGTCTTGCTGGGCTTGCTGTGACGTCCCACTTGCGCGGGGTTCCTTTCCTTCACACCGCCCACGTCACGGCGCGCGGCATCGCAACGGCAAAATAAGCCGCAGCGAATCGGGAAATCCGCGCCAGTGGCGTTTCGGGTGGCTTCGTGGCCGCTGATCCTCGGGGTCGATCGCAGGTCACCGCCAAAGCAATTTCAGGTTACGAATGAGAAACGGCGAGTGTCACTAGGTAAGTGACCAGGGGCACAGTTTAAATGTTTGAGTAATGGGTTGTGTGCGTATTGTTTTGATCGTTGATCATGCGTTCGAAAATAGATCATGGCTTAGCGGAAGGGATTTCTGGGGTCGCGAGGGGCTCTCCGGGAGGCTCGGGAGCTCGCTGGTGAATTTCGTGCCCGAAGAAGGAGTACAACTGTTAATCACGAGCAAGGGTCACGACGTGTCTACGATCTTGATCCGGCTCTCGACCGTAGGTGGCGGGCGGAACGCGAGCAGTGTCCGCGCGGCGTCCTGGCGGGATCGAATATGGGGGATGGCAGGCGGGGCGGCCGTGTTCGGAGGGTGCAACTCCGGTCACCATGGGGTCCCTTGCGGCCGGGTCATCGGGGTGCGGCCGGGCGAACGCCGCCGTCTTGGCAAATCGCTAGAACACGTTCTAGTCTCTGGGGTATGACTACGGAGACTCCGGCGGCCGTCGCGGTTTCGGATGTGACCGGCTGGTCCGACGAGGTGGACGTGCTGGTCGTCGGTGCCGGCATGGCAGGTGTCAGCGTCGCCATCGAGGCCGCGACCTCCGGCGCGCGGGTGCTGGTCATCGACCGGGGCGGCAGGCTCACCTGCACCAGCGCCATGGCGGGCGGGCACTTCTACCTCGGCGGTGGCACCCCCGTCCAGCGGGCGGCCGGATTCGACGACACGCCCGAGGAGATGGCGAAGTTCCTCCGCGCGATGTCGCCGGAGTGCGATCCGGAGAAGATCCGGCGCTACTGCGAGGGAAGCGTTGAGCATTTCGCATGGCTGGAGTCGCTCGGTTTCGAGTTCGAGCGCTCGTTCTATCCCGGCAAGGCCGTGGTGCAGCCCGGCACCGAGGGCGTGATGTTCACCGGCAACGAGAAGGTCTGGCCGTTCAGGGAGCTGGCCGTGCCGGCACCGCGCGGGCACAAGCCGCCGGTGGAAGGCGACCTCGGCGGTGCCTCCCTGGTCGTGGGGCTGGCACTGGACCGGCTGGAGCGGCTCGGGGTCGAGGTGCGCTACGAGACCGGCGCCACCGCCCTGATCGTGGACCGGGGCGGGATCGCCGGTGCCACGTGGAAGCGGTTCGGTGAGACCGGTGCCGTCCGCGCCGGTGCCGTCGTCCTGGCCGCGGGCGGTTTCGTCATGAACGCCGACATGGTCTCGGCCTATGCGCCCCGGCTCAACGCGCTGGTCGCGCGCGGGATGGCGCTGGGCAACACCCACGACGACGGGCTCGGCATCCGCCTCGGCGAGTCGGTCGGGGGAGTGGCCGACCACATGGAGGGCGCCTTCTTCACCTCACCGTTCTATCCGCCCGAGGACACCCTGAAGGGGATCGTCGTCAACAAGGAAGGACGCCGGTTCGTCAGCGAGGACTCGTACCACGCCCGGACCGCCTCCGCCGTCTTCGAACAGCCCGGCCAGACGGCCTACCTGATCCTCGATTCGGAGACCATGGTCAAGCCCGCCTACGGGTTCCAGCCGCTCATCGACGGGTGGGAGACGGTGGAGGAGATGGAGGAGGGCCTCGGCGTCCCCGCCGGCTCCCTCGCCAAGACCCTCTCCGCGTACAACACCGCCGCCGCGGCGGGCGAGGACCCCGAGTTCCACAAGGCGCCCGAGTATGTCGTGCCCCTCGACAAGCCGCCGTACGGGGCCTACGACCTCACGCCCGGCAAGTGCTTCTACGCCGGTTTCAGCTGTGGCGGCCTGCGTGTCGACCCGGACGGCAGGCTGCTGTCGAAGGACGGCGAGGCCATCCCCGGGGTGTACGCGGCGGGCGCCTGCGCGTCCAACATCGCCGTCGACGGCAGCGGCTACGCCTCGGGAACGCAGCTCGGCGAGGCTTCCTTCTTCGGAAGACTGGCCGGGCGCCACGCCGCGGCCCACGCGCGGCGGGGCTGATCACGCGAGGCTCTAGCCGAGGGCGGTGAGATAGCGGCGGGTGATCACGTCCTGCGCCCAGTGGCCCAGTGGCCCAGCGAGCCGGGCCAGCAGCCCGGCAGGACGGGAGAACGCGCGGATCGCGAACCTCACGCGGCCGTCGACGCCGCGTTCCAGGAGGAAGGCCTCCTCGCCGCACTCCGGATGGCCGGGGAGCGTGCCGTAGACGAATCCGCGGCGATCCGGTTCGTCGATGACGGAGATCACCCGGCAGGGCGCCTTGACCCCGAGCAGGCCGAGGACGACCACTGCTCCCGGACGCACCTCGGGATCGGAGGCGGCGACGCGCAGGCCCGCCCGTCGCTGTACCCGCCAATGCGCGAGATCGTGGGCCGCGGCGGTGAAGTCGGCGTTCCGGGGAAGGGTCCGGGTGCGGTGGAGCGCCCGGTAACCGCGCGGAGGATCGTGTTCGGAGGCGCCCACCTCCGGATAGGTCAGTTGTCGCGCACGGAGTCGCGCGACCTGGCCTGGCGGGAGCAACCGGACGCCCATACCGCTATCGTGCCAGCCCGAAGCCCGCCGCAGCGCCGGACGCGGCCGGAGCTGATCTTGGGCCGGGCGGGGGAACCGATCGCCGCGACGAACGGTCCAAGGACCGACGAGCTCGTGCGAAAGGAACCAAGACATGCGCTTCAGGAGGACGTTCACCATCGGCGCCCTCTGCCTGCCACTGCTGGCGACCCTCGCGTGCGGAGGTTCCACCGGCGGCGCCGGCGGGCCGCAATCGTCCACAGGGGCCGGAACGAGCAAGGCGGCACCTGTGGTCCCCGCCGACGTCGCCGCTCCCGGGACGAAGGTGAAACTGGGCGAGCGCGCGGTGATCCCGTGGCAGGACGGCTCTGTGGCGATCACGGTGACCTCGGTCGAGCCCGGCGACGTCGCCGGTTTCCGCCAGAAGTTCGGTGAGAACGCCGAGGGCCTGCAGCCCTACTACGTCCGCTTCACCATGGAGAACGTGGGCGGAACCGACCTGTCCGGCAAGAACCCGCCCCTGGTGCGCGCCGCACTGGCCGACGGCTCGGGCACCGGAACGTTCATCACGGGCTCCGTCGACGCCTGCGAGTCGAAGTTGACCCCGAGCACGTTCACCACGGTGGGAGCGAAGTTCGACACCTGCGTCCTCGACGCCGCCGACAACGAAGACAAGGTCGCGGGAGCCCGCTACGGCAGCGGCCAGTACGACGACAAGCCGCTGCTCTGGACCCGCTGAAGCCGATGTCCGGGACGCGCGACGAGGTGTTGATCGAACCGGTGACCGAAGTACAGCGGCACGAGCTTGCCGAGCTGTACGGGGCGGTGGGCTGGACGGCTTACACGAAGACGCCGGAACTACTGCTCGCCGCGATCGAAGGATCGTCCTTCGTGGTCACCGCCCGGTGCGGCGGACGACTGGTCGGCCTCGCCCGCGCCCTGTCCGACGACGCGACCATCTGCTACCTGCAGGATGTGCTCGTGCACCCCGCAAAACAGCGGAGCGGCGTGGGACGTGCTCTGGTCGGGGCGGTCCTTCAGCGCTACCGCGCCGTGCGGCAGAAGGTCCTGCTCACCGACGACGAGGCCGGTCAGCGCGCGTTCTACGAGAGCCTGGGCTTCGCCGAGATCCGGGACCACGGAGAGGGGAGCCTGCGAGCCTTCGTCCGGTTCGGCTCGTGACCGTGAGGCTCCAGTGCGGGAACAGGGGACTTTCGGCTCTTCGCCCCGCGTGTGCCGGGTTGTTGGGTTGAAGGACCGAACGACCTCGAACAAGGGAGGTGGCCGGATGCCTCCGCACTGTGACTCGACGAACGGGCCCGTCGTCACCGCCGCCCGGGCCGCCCTGGCGACCGAGGACGTCGACCTGGTGCTTCCGTTCGTTCCCGCCGGCGCCGAGGAGGAGGTGCGTCACGCCTTCAACCGGGTGCTTCCGGTGCGTGCCCTGGGCCAGGCCGCCGGTGAGCTGGCCGAGCGATGGTTCGACGAAACCGTGGTTCGCCTCCACCGCGCCGGGGAGGGCGCCCCGTTCACCGGCCTCAAACCGGCCGGGACGGACGAGGGGCCGGTCCTTCCCCTGGCCGAAAAGGCCGTGGAATCGGGCTCACCGGACCGGGTGCACGCCCTGCTGAGCGAGGAACTGCGGCAGGCGCTGCGGAGCCGCCTGGACCGGGTCCTCAGTACCGCCGCCGAGCGGGACGGGAGCGTGGCGAAGGCCAGGGCGCACGTCGAAGCGACGCTCGGGTTCGAGGTGTTCTGCCACCACCTGCACCAGGCGATCACCTCCGGCTGAGCCCACGGCCGGGTGAACTTCCCGGTCACCGGATCATTCGTTCCCCGCACGGACCCCTCGTTGGCCCGGCGGCATCGTCCGGCCGCCCTTACAGTCCGTGACGTGGAGACGACAGGTGTGGTGGGTGCCGCGGTCACCGCCCGCGGGCTGGGTGTGCGCGGCCCCCGGGGTCCGGTCTTCGAGAACGTGGACCTCGAAATGCCCGCGGGCGGATTCCTGGTCGTGCACGGCCCCGGCGGCTCCGGGCGCACCTCGCTGCTGCTCGCGCTGAGCGGCCGCCTGCGGTTGACGGCCGGGGCCGCCCGGGTGGGCGAGCACCTGCTGCCCGGGCAGGAGCGGCGGGTCCGGCGGCTGGTGGCGGTGGCCAGGGCGGAACCCGCGACCGGGCTGGAGGGGCGGCTGCGGGTGCGGGAACTGATGGCCGAACGCCGCTGGATCGGCCGGGGGGTGACCGCGGAGGCCATCGAGGCGGCCTGCGCGGTGACCGGTATCGACCCGCCCGCGGACGCACTGGTGGAGGAGCTGGACCCGGCCACCGCCACACTGCTGGCGGTGGCCCTCACGGTCGCGGAGCGGCCCGCCGCGGTGGTGGTGGACGACATCGAGCGAGGGTGCACCGCGCCCCAGCGCGAACAGGTGTGGCAGGCACTGGACCGGGTGCGCGCCCGCGGCATCACGGTGCTCGCCGCGGCGACGGATCTCCCGGTCCGTCCCGCCGACCTGGTGCCCGTCGGCCTGCCGAGCCTGTCGGGGGACCGGTTGCCGGAGCCGGAGGAGGACGAGGAGGAGATCGCCCGATGACCGCCCTGGGACTGGCAGTGCTGGAACTGCGCCGTTTCCGGGGGCCGTCGCGCCGGTTCATCCCGCTGCTGCTGTGCCTGGTACCGCTGCTGTGCGGTGCCCTGTACCTCTGGGCGAACTGGGATCCCTACGCCAGGGCGGACCGCATCCCGGTGGCCGTGGTGAACGCCGACCGGCCCGCGTTCACGCAGCAGGGGGAGCGGGTGGACGCGGGCGGGCAGCTGGCCCGGCAGCTCAAGGCCGCGGGCACCTTCGACTGGCACTTCGTTGGGCCCGGCGAGGCGCACGACGGCCTGGCGAGGGGCCGCTACTACTTCACCGTCACCATTCCGGCCGATTTCAGCGCCCGTCTCGCCACCGCGGGCGACCCCGATCCCCAGCGCGCCGGAATCGTCCTGGGACTGAACGACGCGAACAACTACCTCGCGGGAATCATGACCGAGGTCGTGCAGCCGCAACTGCAGGAGCAGATCAACGCCGCGGTGCACGCCTCCTACGTGAAAGCGCTCTACGGAGAGCTTTCCGGGGTCCGAGCCCAGCTGGCCACCGCTTCCGACGGTGCCCGGCACCTGGTGGACGCCACCCGGGTGGCGCAGGAGGGTGCGAAGACCCTCGTGTCGGGCACCGGCGCGCTCCAGCAGGGCGCGGGGCAGGTCGGCGACGGGCTGAAGCAGATCAACCAGGGGGTCGCCGGGCTCGGCGCGCTCACCACCGGACTGACCCGGGCGACCGCCGCGGAGCTGCCCGCAACGGCGGCGACACTGGTCGACGCGGCGAACCTGACCGCACAGGGACTCGCGGCGGTGCGCGCGGGCACCAGCCTGGTCAAGGACGGCACCGCCCGGGCCGTGGCGAACCTGAACCAGCTCGCCGAGGAAGTGCCGGGCCTGCGGGACCACCGGGCGTACCAGGCCGCGCTCGCCGACGCCGAGCAGCTCGACGCGGCCGCGGGACGGATCGACGGTGAGGCCGCCGCGGCCGCGGCGAACGCGCAGGAAGCCCTGCGCCAGGCCCGGCAGATCCAGGCCGGGATCGGCGCGGTGCAGCGGCGGGTGCTGGACACGGCTGCCCCGATCCAGCTCATCGACACCGGGGCGCGCACCGCCACCACCGGCGCGAACACCCTCACCGGCGGGCTGGCCACCCTGCACCAGGGGGCGGGCGCGATGCAGACCGCGGCCGGGCAGGCTCACGACGGCGCCACGGACAACGGGACCGTCGTCACCGACGCGCTTTCGGAGATCCCGCCCACCAGCCCCGAGCAGGTCGCCCATGCCGCCTCGGTGCTCGGTTCCCCGGTCGACATCGGCCGCACCAACCTGAACCCGGCGGGCCCCTACGGCCGGGGCCTGGCGCCGTTCCTCTTCGCGATCGCCCTGTGGATCTTCGGGCTGGTCGCCTGCCTGCTGCTGCGCCCGGTCAACCCCCGCGCGCTCGCCGGGCGCGTGCCCGCGGTCTCGATCGCGGTGGGTGGCTGGCTGCCGGGCGCGATGCTCGGCGTCGTCGCGGCGATGATCCTTTACGCGGTAACCGAGATCGGCCTGGGGCTGCACCCCCGGCACCCCGCGGCGACCGTGCTGCTGCTGGCCGTGGCGGCCGCGGGTTTCGTCGCCGTCGCCCACTTCCTGCGCACCGCACTGGGCGCATTCGGCGACGTGCTTTCCCTGGTCCTGCTCATCGTCCAGCTCACCTCGTGCGGCGGCCTGTACCCGATGCCGACCACCCCGCAGCTGTTCCAGGCGCTCAACCCGCTGCTGCCGATGACCTATCTCGTCGACGGGCTGCGGGTGACCCTCTCCGGCGGTCTGGCCGAGCACCTGGTGCGGGACTTCGTCGTCCTCGGCGCGTACACGGTGCTCTTCCTCGCCGCGACCAGCCTGGTGGTGACGCGGCGACGGCTCTGGCGCACCTCCGGCCTGCACCCCGACGTGCGGCTGTGAGCAGGGGGTGCGGGCCGGAGCCGGGGAACCGCCGAAACGCGCTACTCCTGCGGGAGCGGGATGGCCGGTGCTTCGTCGAGCCCGGGGTGCAGTGGGTCGGTCAGTGACTCGGGGGTGGGCTGGGTGGCGCGGATCCCGGCCATCCCGGCGACGGTGAGCACCGCGGCGGCCAGTGCGGCCACCCCGCACACCACGAACGCCAGCCGGAAGCCGCTGCCGAGTGACGCCATCGCCAGTTCGTGCGCGGCCGAACCGGGCGTCCCCGGCGGCAGGCTGTTCACCGCGATCGGCCCGGCCTGCCGCCCGATCTCCGTCGCCGCGCCCAGCTCCCCGGCGGGCAGCCGGGCGCCGGACAGTGCGGAGCGGAACCGGTCACCGGCGTTGCTCAGCGCCACCGCGCCGACGATCACCGGTCCGAGCGCGAAACCGAGGTCCCGCAACATGTTCGTGGTCGCACTGGCCATGCCCGCCAGGTGCAGCGGCACCGTGTTGAGGGAGACCGCGGTCATCGAGCTGACGGTCAGCGCGAAGCCGATCCCGATCAGCGCAGCCGGTCCGATGACGCCGCCGAGGCCGCTGTCGGCGACATCCAGCCCGGTGGCCAGGAAGCAGCCCGCCGCCATCAGCACCAGGCCGGCGCCGAGCAGCCAGACCGGGCTGACCCGGCCCAGCAGCCTGGACACCACGGGGATCAGCACGAACGCCGGGCCCTGCAGGAAGAGGAACGGCACCGCGACCCGCAGCGGGGCCTGGTGCTGCACCGGGCCGAGCCACATGCTCATCCCGTAGCAGGCGCCGAGGAAGGCGAACATCCCGATCACCGCGACGATCGAGGTCACCGTGAACGCCCGGTTGGCGAACAGGCCCAGGTTGAGGATCGGGGAGGCGGCCCGCCGTTCGACCAGCACGAAGGCGACGAGGAAGACCGCACCGGCCACCAGCGATCCCACGATGTGCGGGCTGCCCCACCCGTCCTCGGGGCCCTGGACGGCGGCGAACAGCATGAGGATGAGGCCGATCGCGAAGGTGATCTGGCCGGGCACGTCGAGCCCACGTCCCTCGGGCGCGGAAGATTCCGCGGACAGGGCGAGCGTCAGGATCGCACTGGCCAGCGCGAGCCCGGCGAGCACCCAGAAGGAGCCCCGCCAGGACCCGATACCGGCGAAGATCCCGCCGAGGACGGGGGAGATCGCGGCACCGGCGGAAAGGAACCCGGCCCACACCGCGATCGAACGGGCGCGCTCGGCCGCGGTGTGGGTGATCGCCGCGACCAGCGCGAGCGAACCCGGGAACATCGCCCCGGCGCCGAGGCCGTTGAGTCCCGCGCCGAGCCACAGCATCTGCACGTCGGGAGCGGTGGCGCAGACGGCTCCGCCGACGACGACGAGGGCGGAGCCGATCGCGACGAGCCTGCGGCGGCCGAAGAGGTCGCCGAGGACGCCGAAGGTGAACTCGAAGACCACCACCGCGATCATGAAGGCGGCGGTGATCCAGGTCAGCTGGGACCCCTGGGTGTGCAGGTCTTCCTGGAACAGGCCGTTGAGCGAGGCGGGGAGTGCGTTGGCGACCTGCGCCACGAGCACCGCGCCGCAGGCGGCAGCCAGCGTGCCCGCGTAGCCCGGAACCCGGGCGGCCCCCGCGGCGGGGCTGGACGGCGTTGTCCCGTTGTCGAGTGTCATTGCTTTCTTCCTGGTTGGGGTTGGGTTACCGGGTAGCGGCGTTTCCGCCGGATGCAGCGAGCGCTGGGGGATGCGTGGCGAGTGCCACCGTGGTGCAGGCAATATCGCAATTCGCTTAACGCCATGTCAAGGAAACTTTCGTTCTGTAAGTTTTACGATCGACGTGTTAATCTCCCGCGCGCCGCCGCTAGGATGGCGGCATGACGAGCCCGCCCGCTGCGGCCGTGTGACCGATGGCAGGTCTGCGCGAAGCCCAGAAGGAGATGACCCGCAGGCGGTTGCTTGCGACGGCGCTGGAACTGTTCGAGGCCAAGGGATACGCAGCGACCACAGTGGACGACATCGCCGCGGCCGCCGGCACCACGAGGGTGACGTTCTACGCGTACTTCCCGTCCCGCAGCGACCTGATGCGCGCGCTGATCGGCGAACTCAACGAGGCGCTCGAACGGATCGTGTCCCCCACGCACGGATCCACCGCGCGAGCCCTCGTCGCCGTCGTCCGCGAAGGCAGCCGCGAGAAGATCGCCGAATGGCTGCATGCCACCGCGAGCCGCTGGGACTCCGTCCGTCCGTACCTCAACGCCGCCTTCGAGGCGGCGGCCCTCGACCCCGAACTGCGCGGACTGGTGGACGCCTGGCTGGAGGAAGCCATCAGCGACATCGAGGAGGGCCTGGCGCAGGCGGGGCGCTTCGAGCCGGAAACCCGCCATTTCCGGGGGGTGCTCGCGATGTCCCAGCTCGACCACGTCGCCCGGAACTGGACCCCGGGCCGCTGGAACGTCGACCGCGAGCAACTGGTGCGGGTTCTCGCCGAGAGCTGGGCGAACCTGCTCACCGACGAGGCGGACCCAAGGCCGTGAGGGGACCCCTCACGGCAGTCGCTCGACAGGGAAGCGAACCGTCACGTGTTGGGGCCAGGGACGTGCCCTCAAGGTGGCCTTGAGGGCGTTGATGACCCTGAAGGCGACCTTCAGGGCATCCGGCCCCGGCCCGAGCGTGGGACACGGGCGCACGAGCGTGGGACTCGCCCGGCGGGACCCGAGCTGACCGGACTTTGCCGGGTCCCTTCCGCTCACGGGAAAGCAGGTCAGGGTCCCGGCAAAAGTCCGGCGCCGTAGGGGGTCCTGCACGGCACAGCGGCTCAGGGGGCCGGGATGGCGAAGGCCTGGCGGATCTCTTCGCACGACTCGCGCAGCGCCGCGGTCATCGCCGCCACCGTGGTGGTGCCCGCGAGGGTGAAGCGCGCGGTGGGCACGGCGATGGTGAGCGCCGCGTGCTGCCCGGCGACGACCCCGACGGAGGCGCCGATCGCGGTCACGCCGGGCTCGCTTTCGTCCTGGTTGAGGCCGAAGTGGTGCCGTCGCACCGCGCGCAGTTCGCGGTGCAGGCCCGCCAGGTCCTTGATCTTCTCGCCCGGCCACGGCGCGAGCCCGCCCGCGTGCAGCGCGTCGACCTCGGTGGCGGGGAGGTCGGCGAGCATCGCCTTGCCGCCGGAGGTGCAGTAGGCGGGCATCCGTGCGCCCGTGCGCAGGCCGACGCGCAGGGGCTGGCCGCTTTCGATCCCGTCCGCGAAGCGCACTTCGGACCCGGTCCGCACCATCAGGTGCACCGTCTCGCCCACCTGGCTGAAGAGCCGCTCCAGGTAGGGGCGGATCAGCTCGGGCAGCCGGGGTTCCCGGCCCGGACCGGCCAGCCGCAGGCACTGCGGTCCCGGACGGTACAGCCTGTTCTCGGCCTGCACGGCGAAGCCGCGATGGCAGAGCGTGGACAGCAGGCGGTGTGCGGTGGACGGGGCGACGCCCAGTTCGCGGCCCGCGTCGGTCACGCTCAGCTCGCCCCGCTCGCCCAGCAGGGTCAGCAACACCAGTGCGCGGTCCACGGCCTCGATCCGATACGGGTCCTTTTTCTGCTCCACAGAAAAATGGTACGCATCCTTTGCCGTAGGCGGAACAGCGGGCCTATCGTCCCGGGAAGCCACAGCATCGCTTCGAGGAGGAGGCCCAGGTGGATCAGGTGATCATCGCCGGCGGCGGTATCGGCGGTCTCGGTGCCGCGCTGATGCTGGCCCGCCAGGGAGTCGCGGTTCGGCTGCTGGAGCGCGCACCCGCGTTCGGTGAGGTGGGCGCTGGCCTGCAGCTCGGCCCCAACATCACCCGCATGCTCGACGAAGCCGGAGTGCTCGAAAAGATCCTTCCGCTGTCGGTCCAGCCGCGGCGGCTGGTGTTCCTCAACGCCGCCAGTGGTGAGGAACTGACCCATCTCGACCTCGCCGACGTGCGGGAGCGCTACGGCGCCCCCTACATCGTCCTGCACCGCAGCGATCTGCTGCAGGCACTGCTCGACGCCGCGCGGGCCGAACCGGCCATCACCCTGCACACCGGCCACCAGGTGACCGGCGTGCAGGACCAGGGCGACCACGTCGTGGTGCGCTGCGCGAACGGCGCCGAGTACACCGGCCAACTGCTGATCGGCGCGGACGGGCTGAACTCGGTGGTGCGCAAGGAGATCGTGGACGACGAGCCGATCTGCTCCGGTTACGTCGCCTACCGCGGCACGATGCCGATCTCCGACGCCGGGCCGCGCGCCGCGCTCGACGACGTGGTGGTCTGGATGGGGCCGGGCCTGCACCTGGTGCAGTACCCGGTCCGGGCCGGGAAGCTCTACAACCAGGTGGCGGTGTTCCGCAGCCGGGAATACCTCGAGGGCAAACAGGACTGGGGCACGCCGGAGGAACTCGACCGCACCTACTCGGGGATGTGCGAGGCGGTGCGCACCGCCATCCCGTCGCTCCAGCGCAACCACCGGTGGCCGATGTACGACCGGGAGCCGGTGCGGAACTGGAGCAAGGGCCGCATCACGCTGCTGGGCGACGCCGCGCACCCGATGCTGCAGTACCTGGCGCAGGGTGCCGGGCAGGCGCTGCTCGACGGCGCCGCGCTCGCCGCCACCCTGCCCCCGCTCGGGGGCGCCCCCTGGGGTGGTGACGCACTGGCCTCCGCGCTCGGCGGGTACCAGGACCTCCGCGTCGGCTTCGCCGGTCGCGTGCAGTCGACGGCCCGGGTGTGGGGCGACATCTGGCACGTGGACGAGCCGGTGCCGACCCTGCTGCGCGACGAGGTCTTCCGCAGCCGCGACATCCGCGACTACCACCTGGTCGACTGGCTCTACGGCACCGGTGCCGCCGTGCCCGCTCCCGCCGCCGTCTGAGAAGGGAAGAGACCATGACCGGACCGGAAGTCCCCCTCGACCACGCCACGGTGGCCAACGCGATGGCCGGGGAGGAGGGACCCGAGCTCTCCCGGCTGTACCAGGACTTCGAAAGTGAACACCTCATTCCACTGTGGACACAGCTGGGCGATCTGATGCCGATGACCCCGCGGCCCGCCGCGGTGGCGCACGTGTGGCGGTGGTCCACGCTCTACCCGCTGGCCCGCCGTGCCGGTGAGCTGGTCCCGGTCGGGCGCGGGGGAGAGCGCCGCGCGATCGCGCTGGCCAATCCCGGCCTGCCCGGCCGTCCCTACGCCAGCCCGACCCTGTGGGCCGCGATCCAGTACCTCGGACCCAAGGAGACCGCGCCCGAACACCGGCATTCGCAGAACGCCTTCCGGTTCGTGCTGGAGGGCGAGGGCGTGTGGACGGTCGTCGACGGCGACCCGGTGCGCATGTCCCGCGGCGACTTCCTGCTCACGCCCGGCTGGCGTTTCCACGGCCACCACAACGAAACCGACCGGCCGATGGCGTGGCTGGACGGGCTGGACATCCCGTTCTCCCACTACACCGACGCCGGGTTCTTCGAATTCGGTGCCGACCGGGTCACCGACTACGCGACCCCGAACCTCTCGCGCAGCGAACGGCTGTGGGCACACCCGGGCCTGCGGCCGTTGTCCGGCCTGCGCGACACCGCGTCGTCCCCCATCGCGGCCTATCGCTGGGAACACACGGATGCCGCCCTGACCGAGCAGCTCCTGCTGGAGGACGAGGGCCAGCCCGCCACGGTCGAGCAGGGGCACGCCGCGGTGCGCTACGTCAACCCGACCACGGGCGGCGACGTCATGCCCACCCTGCGCGCGGAGTTCCACCGCCTGCGCGAAGGAACCGAAATCCCGGCGCGCCGGGAAGTCGGTTCGAGTGTCTTCCAGGTGTTCGAAGGCCGGGGCGAGGTGGTGCTCGACGGCACCGTGCACCGGCTTTGCCAGGGCGACCTGTTCGTGGTGCCCTCCTGGGTTTCCTGGTCTCTGCGGGCGGAGGAGCGTTTCGACCTGTTCCGCTTCTCCGACGCCCCGATCATGGAGCGCCTGCGCTTCGACCGCGTCCATTTCGAAGGAGAACGACGATGAAACTGGCGACCATCCGGCTGAACGGGAGGACCGCCGCGGTCCGGGTCGAGGGCGACTCCGCCATCGAGACCGGTTTCGCCGACGTCGGCGAGCTGCTGCGTGCGGGCGGTCTGGAGGCGGCCGCCTCGGCGGAGGGCCCCCGGCATTCCTTCCCGGACGCGGATCTCGCCCCGGTGGTGCCGTCCCCGGGCAAGATCGTGTGCGTGGGGCTCAACTACCGCAACCACATCCTGGAGATGGGTCGCGAGCTGCCCGAATACCCGACTCTGTTCACGAAGTTCCCGGAAGCGCTGATCGGGCCCCGCGACGACATCCTGCTTCCGCCGGAATCGGACCAGGTGGACTGGGAGGGCGAACTTGCCGTCGTGGTCGGAAAGACCGTGCGCCGGGTGTCTATTGAGGACGCTCCCGCGGCGATCGCCGGGTACTCCGTGCTCAACGACGTGACCATGCGCGACCACCAGTACCGCACCACGCAATGGTTTCAGGGCAAGAGCTGGGAGAACAGCACCCCGTTCGGCCCGGTGCTGGTCACCCCCGACGAGGTCCCCGGCGACGCGCAGCTCGTCACGCGGCTGGATGGTGAGGAGGTGCAGCACACCCCGATCGGCGATCTCGTGTTCGGCCCGGCCGAGCTGATCTCCTACCTCTCCACGATCTTCACGCTCCGGCCGGGTGACGTGATCGCCACGGGGACGCCCGGTGGCGTCGGCCACGCCCGGAAACCGGCGCGGTACCTGCGGGCGGGGCGCAAGCTCACCACGACCATCGACGGCATCGGTGAGCTGAGCAACGTGGCCGTTGACGAACGGGTGCGGTGAGGATGACCCCGGAGGAGCAGGCGCTGCGGGAGCGGCAGGGCCCCGGCGCCCGGTACGACTCGCCGGACGCCCCGGCCAGGGAACTGGCCTGGGCGCGGCGGGGCACCGCCTACTTCGCCCGCAAGCTCAACGAACTGTCCGACACCGGGTTGGACGGGCCCAGTCTGCTGCCCGGCTGGTCCCGTCGGCACGTGATCGCGCACGTGGGCTACAACGCGCGGGCGCTCACCCGGCTGCTCACCTGGGCCAGGACGGGGGAGGAGACGCCGATGTACGCCTCTCCCCAGCAGCGCGACACCGAGATCGGGCTGGGGGCGTCGCTCCCGGCCCGTGCGCTGCGGCACCTGTTCGCCCACTCGGAAACGCACCTGAACACGGAGTGGCGAGATCTGCCGGGCCCCGCCTGGGACGCCGAGGTCCGTACGGCCCAGGGCAGGCTGGTCCCGGCGCGGGAGACGGCCTGGATGCGCACGCGGGAGGTGTGGGTGCACGCGCTCGATCTGGACAACGGGGCGAGCACCCGCGACTTCCCGCCGGACCTGCTCGACGAACTGGCCGCCGACGTGCTGCGCGCCTGGCAGCGGCGGAAGGAGCAGGTGCGCCTCACCCTCGCGCCCACGGGCCGTGACCCGCTGGTGCTGGGCGAGGACGGCGGGCCCACCGTGTCCGGTGCGATGCCCGATCTCGTCCGCTGGCTCATCGGCCGCGGCGCGCGCGGTCTCGAATCCGACAGCGGTGACGTACCCGGCATCCCGCGCTGGTTCTGAGCCGCGCCCCGGGTGCCGCGTTTTTCCGTGGAAGTGCGACACCCGGGAAGAGCGGGCGGCCTCAGGCGAGGACCGCCACGCAGCCCCCGCCCACGGCGAAACTGTCACCACAGGGGGGTCACTGACTCCGATGGCGCGGACGGACCGTCCACACCGCGAGTCCAGCCACGAGAAAACACGCTCCGCCGAGCAATAACACGCCGTCGAGGCTGAGGGCGTCGACGATCACGCCGCCTGCCAGTGCACCAAGGCCGATTGCCAGGTTGAACACGGACACCCACAGGGCTGAGGCGGATTCGACGGCCTGCGGTGCGGCTTTGATCATCCACGTCTGCAGGCTCACGGACACTCCGCCGTACGCGAGGCCCCAGGCGATCAGCAGCGTGATACCGCCCACCGCCGACAGGCCCGCCAGAGGGAACAGCAGCAGCACCGTCGCCAAGGCGCCGACGATGACGAGCGCCGTTCGGTGGAGTTTGCGCGCGACTGCCGCGCCGGCAAGGAAGTTGCCTGCCATGCCGGCCAGGCCGAACCCGAACAGCAGTGGCCCGACAAGCTTGTCATCGATGCCGGACAGATTGTGGAGTACCGGACTCACGAACGTGTAAGCGGCGAAGTGACCGGTCACGATGAGGAAGGTCGCGAGGATACCGACGCGCACACCTCGGTTGCGGAACTGGTCGATCAGGTGCCGGGGCTCGACCGGCTCAGACGCGGTCAACGGTGGCAGCATGCCGAGCAAGGTGATCAGCACGACCAGCGCGAGACCGCTGAGTGTCGCGAACGCGACGCGCCATCCGGCGAGATCACCGAGAAGCGTGCCGATCGGCACGCCGAACACGTTCGCGGCCCCGACGCCGCCGAAAATGACTGCGGTGGCCCTCGGCACCCGGTCGGCGGCCACCAGCCGGACAGCCAGGCCGCCGGCCACGGCCCAGAACCCACCGATCGCCACCCCGACAAGGGCGCGAGACGCCATGAGCACGCCGAAGTTCGGCGCGAGGCCGGAGACCACGTTGGCCAGGGTCATCAAACCCATCAGCCCGACGAGCAACCACCGCCGGTCCATCCTGTCCACCAGGACGGGGAGCACCGGAGCCGCCAGCCCGGCAACGATGCTGGTCACGGTCACCATCAAGCCGGTTGTGCCCGCCGAGACCGACAATGCCGCTCCGACGCGGGTCAACAGCCCGACCGGCAGTTGTTCGGCGGTCACCAACAGAAATGTCCCGAATGCCACCACGAAGACCGCGGGCCATCGGTCTGTTTGGCACGTCCGCGTCTTGGTTGGCGGGTCTGTCGTCGCCATCGTTGATCTCCTTCCAATATGGGAACGATCGCTCCCATATGTCGGGCGACCCTAGTACGGGAGCGATCGCTCCACAATCTTGGTAGGCTGTGGGGCATGCCACGACCACGCGAGTTCGACGAGCAGGAGGTGGTGGCCCGGGCGACGGATCTGTTCCGGCACTTCGGCTATCACGCCACCTCGGTCCGTGACCTTGGCAGCGCGCTCGCGCTCACCCCCAGCAGCCTCTATCGCACCTTCGGCGACAAGCACACGCTGTTCCTTCGCGCGCTCGACCACTACCGCGCGACCGACTCCGCCGAAGCCGAGGCTCGCCTGAGCGGCACCGGCCCCTGTCGGGACATACTGCGAGCGTGGTTGCTGTGGCTGGTCAGCGGCGACAACGGCGGCGACGGCGGCGAGCACACCAGCCTGGGCTGCTTCGTGGTCAACACGACGACCGAACTCGGCGCCGCGGACCCAGAGGTGCGGCGGCGAACGGAGGCCGCGTTCGAGGTCACCCGCCAGGCCATCGCCGCCGTGCTGCACCGCGGCTGCCGAAACGGCGAACTTTCCGCCGATCTTGACGTCGGCGCGGCCGTGGAACTGCTGTTCACCACCGTCCTGGGGCTGCGTGTACGCGAACGTGCCTGCCACGATCCCGCGGGGTTGGTCAGCACCATCGACTTCGCGATCCGCGCACTCGGTCCAGCCCCCGGCCAGGACGGCTCAGCGGACCGCGCAGGCGGATGATCGCGCCGCGAGCGTGACGGGAAACAGGGGCTACCCGCCGTCCTCGACCAGGGAGCTGATCGTCTGGAGCAGTTCCGCGCTGTTTTCAAGCCCGCCGAGGATGATCACCTTCAGACTCGCCCGCTCTTCGTCGTACGCCGTTTGGATGCGCAGGTTCTCCCCGTCCTGGCGGTGGTGCGCCGTCGCCGCCATCAGCAGGGTGCTCAGCCGGTCGGTGGTCTCGCGGCTGATCGCGTCGATCTGCACGATGACCGAGGCCTCCGCGTGCCGGGTCCGCCGCACCGGGGCGGGCGCCTCGGTGCCGGTGAACGCTTCGAGGTCCTCACGCCGGATCCGGTACTGCTTGCCGATCCGGGTCGCCTTCAGCTTCCCGTCCCGCACGTAGCCGCGCACGGTTCGCACGTGCAGGTCGAGCAGTTCGGCGACCTGCTCCACGGAGTAGTACTGCTGGGACACTTCGCGCTCACTTCGGTTGGCTGGTCAGGAATTCGAGTTCGTCCGGCTGGGCCGGGACGAAATGCCCGACCCCGGGGAGCAGTCGTACGATCGCGTGCGGCACGGCCGTTTCGAGTCGTCGCTTCGTCTCGGCGGAATCGAACAGGACGTCCTGCTGTCCGACGATGACCTGAACCGGCACGGCCAGCTTCCGCAACGCGTCGTCGCCGAAGACGGGCAGTGGATCCCGGCGGTACCGGTAGTGCCGCGACACCAGCATTACCCATTCCATCGCCTGCTCCGCCACCTCACAGTCCATTGTGGACAGTGCGGGGCCGAGTGTCCCGGAGGCGCTGCGGCGCCGTCCCCACTCGCCGAGCGCGCTCAGCAGCAGCGCCCTGAACACGACGCTCAGCTTCTGCCGTCCGATGCCCCCCGGGCAGGACAGTGCCAGCCGTGCCACGCGCTCCGGGCGCCGGATGGTGTAGTCCAGGGCCAGCCAGCCCCCGAGGGAGATGCCCATGAATCCGGCGCGCTCCACGCCGAGGAAGTCCAGCACGGCATCCAGCCACGCCGCGTACCGGCCGGAGTCCAGCGGTGGCCGGGACGCGGCGCTGAGCCCCGGCTCACCGATCATGTCGACGGCGTAGACCCGGAACTCTCGCGCGAGCTCGGGGATCCGGCCCATCCAGACCATCGAGTTGCTGCCGGAACCGTGCAGCAGCACCAGTGGGGGCGCGGCCGCGTCCCCGGCGGCGAGGACGAAGGTTTCGCCCTCCGGGGTCGGTATCCGGAGTTCCTCGTGCTCCACAGGCCAGCCTGCCAGCGCGGCCAGGTAGTACTCGCGGACCGCCCGGGCTCCGGCTTCGGTTCGGTAGATCGAGACCTTTTCAGTCATGAAACTACCGTAACACTCCCTATCATTCCCTGACAAACGGAGTTAAGGGAAGGTTGAGTGCGTTAGTTGGTGTTATGCCCCCTGGTTCCGCTGGTGCCGTGCGGTGTTGAGGGTTTCGAGCAGCCGCAGCCACGCCTCGCTCACGGTCGGGTAGCTGGGCACGGCATGCCACAGCGCCGCGACCGGGATCCGGCCCACGATGGCCACCGTCGCCGAGTGCACGAGTTCGGCGATCCCCGCGCCGACGAAGGTCGCCCCGACGATCGTGTCGCTTTCCTTGTCGAGGACCAGTTTCGCCCGGCCCCGGTAGTCCTCACGCAACACGTACGTGCCCGCGAGACCGGCCAGGTCGTATTCGACGGTCTCCACCTCGATCCCGGCCGCCCGCGCCCTGCGCTCGGTCAAACCGGCCGAGCCGACCTCCGGATCGGTGAAGGTCACCTGGGGCACCGCCCGGTGCCCGGGCTCCGCCGACACCTCCGGCTTCCGCCCCCTGGCCCGCGCCGCGATCGCCTCCCCGGCCACCCGCGCCTGGTACTTGCCCATGTGGGTGAGCAGCGCCCGCCCGCAGACGTCCCCGATCGCGTACAGCCACTCGCCGTCGACACCGCGTACGGCCTGGAACTCGTCGACCTCCAGGAACCCGCCGCCGGGCACGCCGACGCTGTCCAGGCCGAGATCACCGGTGTTGGGCACCCGTCCCGCGGCCACCACGATCTCGTCCGCCGCGACCACCGTTCCGTCGTCCAGCCGGACCGTGACCTCGCCCCCGTGCGTCCATCCCTTGCCGGTGTCACGGGGGTTTTCGCGGTCCACCCGCGCGATGGTCCGGCCCGGGCACAGGCGCACCCCGTCCCGCCGCAACCGCTCCGCCACCAACTCGCCGGCGAACGGCTCCTGACCTGGCAGCAGTCCCTCGCCCCGGTACACCAGCGTCAGTTCGGCCACGCCCAGCCCCCGCAGCCAGGTCGCCGCCTCGCAGGCGACCACACCGCCGCCGAGGATCACCACCCTGGCGGGCACCTCGTGCAGGTTCGTGACGTCCTGCGAGGTCCACGGCAGGGCCTCGGCCAGCCCGGGCACGGGCGGGACGGCGGGCGCCGAGCCGGTGTCGACGACGACCGCCTCCCGCGCCGTCAGCCGCCTGACCGAACCGTCGGGCCGCGTCACGGTCACCGCGCGGGGCCCGGTCAGCCTGCCGTAGCCCCGGACCACGTCGATACCGGCGCCCAGTGCCCACTTGATCTGCGATGCGTCGTCGAGATGGTTGACGATCGTGTCCCGGCGGGCCAGCACGGCGGCGACGTCCATCCGGGCCGAGACACCGGGCAGATCCCGCGCGGAGGCGGCCACCTCGACCGGCCGCAGCAGCCCCTTGCTGGGCATACAGGCCCAGTACGAACACTCCCCGCCCAGCAGGCCGGCCTCGACCAGCACCGCGTCCAGACCCGAGAACTGCGTCGCGTACAGGGCCGCGTTCTCGCCCGCGGCGGCGCCGCCGAGCACGATCACGTCCCACTCGTCCCGATCCGGATCCACTGCCGCTGTTTCACTCATGCCGCGATCCTGCCGGAAACCGGGCCGGCGGGGGATCCGTCGAACGACTGCCGTTGTCAGCCCGGCAGGTCGATCCGGAGCGACACGCCGCCGCGGAGGTCGAGCCACGCCGCGTCCGGGCCGCGGTTGAACCGGAGCACCACCGACTCGCAGCCGGGGCACCGCGCGACCAGACCCGGTGCGTGGCCGTACACGCGCAGTCCGGCCACCGGGCCGGTTCTGCCGCAGGAGGCGCACCGGGTGACCGCGGTGGTGACGTCGACCGCGAAGATCTCCGCCAGCGGCCCGGCCAGCGCGTTGCCGTCGAGAATCGCCTCGGGATGGTCAGCCATGTCAGCCTCCGCTGGGTCCGAACCGCTCGGTCTTGATCCGGTGGGGATCGTGGTCCAGTGCCGCCAGGATGTCCGCCACCGTCTCCACGAACCCGGTCGGTCCGCAGACGAAACAGGCGGGGGCGAAGTCCGCGGGCCAGCCGCCCGTGTTCACGTCCGCGACACCGATCCGCCGCGGCGGCCGCGGCCAGCCCTCCGGGGTCCGCCGCGTGTAGACGTAGCCGACGTCCACCCCCGGTTCCGGCCGGGCCAGTTCGTCGACGTAGTAGCGCTGTTCGGGCCCGCGCACGGAGTAGATCACCCGGAACGGCACGCGGCTGCCCGCCGTCCGCCGGGCCCGCAGCATCGCCATCAGGGGGACGATGCCCGACCCGGCCCCGATCAGCAGCACCGGTGAGGGGTCCGAGGTCCGCCAGACGAACCAGCCGCCCACCGGGCCCCTGAGCTCCACCGGGTCGCCGGGGGAGAGCCCTTCGGTCAGGTACGGGGACACCTCGCCGTCCGGCACCTTCTGCACCGTGAGCACGACCCGGTCGCCGTCGGCGGGCGCGGCCAGCGAATAGCTGCGCTGCGCCTGGTAGCCGTCTTCGGCGGTCAGCCGCACGTCCACGTGCTGCCCGGCGAGATGCCCGGGCCAGCCGGGCACGTCGAACACCAGCGTGCGCGCGCCGGGGGCCTCGTCGATCGTCTCGGCGAGCGTGGCCACCCGCCAGACCGGGCCGCCGCTCAGTCGCCCTGGTACCGCTGCTCGCGCCATGGGTCTCCGTAGTCGTGGTAGCCGAGTGTCTCCCAGAAACCGGGCTCGTCGTCGAGGAGCAGTTCGATACCGCTCACCCATTTCGCCGACTTCCAGAAGTACAAGTGCGGCACGAGCAGGCGGGCCGGGCCGCCGTGCTCGGCGGGCAGGTCCTCGCCGTCGTAGCGGTAGGCCAGCCAGGCCTGGCCGTCGAGGAGGTCTTCGAGCGGGAGATTCGTGGTGTAGCCGCCGTGGGAGTGGACCATCGCGAAGTCGGCCGCCGTGTCGACGCCGGACATCAGCGTGTCCAGGGAGACTCCCCGCCAGCGCGTGCCCAGCTTGGACCACCGGGTCACGCAGTGTATGTCCGCCGTCACCGATTCGGCAGGCAGATTCAGCATTTCGCGCCACGACCACCGGTGCACGCGCCCGGCCTCGGTGGTGATGGTGAACTCCCACGTGTCCAGCGGCACCCGGGGGGTGGGCCCCGCGGACAGCACGGGGAAGTCTTCGGTCAGGTACTGCCCCGGCGGTAGCTCCACGGCCGGTCTCGGACGGCCGTGGAATCCGGGCGACACGATCGGCACCCGCTACTCCTCTCCCGGCACGGCGGCTGCCTGCCTGGTGTGAACGTACCCCGGTGAACCCGCCGGGACGAGCGGTCGCCCCACCTTGCCCGACGACGGGGCCTTCGGGCCAGCCTCCGCCACCACAACCAGTCGAACGACCGATGCCCGTCTCCCCGCGCCTCTACCTCCACGCGCTGGGGCGCTGAACTGCCGGGCTTCCGGGTGGCGCCGCACCGCAAGGCTGAGAAGTTCTGTGAGGGCGGCCATATTGTCCTTTGAGGACACTGGGCGGGTATTCACTGGATGAGTGTTCAAGCAGGGGAAGGGTTTCGAGTGTTGGCTCACTAAACAGGTATCACGGAGTCCTCTTTTGTTAGCTTCGAGGCGTGCAGTTGAACCGGGCCACCGACATCGCCTTGCGGGTGCTCATGCTGACCGCCGCGCATCAGGAGCGGCAGACGGTCGACGAGCTGGCCGAGGCGCTTTCCGTGCCACGCAACCACATGGCGAAGGTGGTGCAGCGGTTGCAGCGACTGGGACTGCTCAGCACCACGCGAGGCCGTGCCGGTGGCGTGGACCTCGCGGAAGGGGCGGTCGAAACGACCGTCGGCGCCGTGGTTCGCGCGTTGGAAGGCGAGCAGGAGGTGGTCGACTGCGACGACCCGCCCTGCCCGCTGCGCGGCGCCTGCCGGTTGCGGGGTGCGCTTCACCGGGCGCACTCGGCGTTTCTCGCTTCGCTCGACGAAGTGCGGCTCGCGGATCTGGTGCGGCCGCCGGGTGGTCCGGTGCCGCTCACGCTCGGCCTGAAACGGCCGTGAAAACAGAGAGGACACACCATGCTGTCGGAATCTTCCGCCGAGATAGTCCGTGCGACGCTTCCCGCGGTGAACGCGCACGCGGTCGAGATCACCGCCGAGTTCTACTCCGCCATGTTCGAGGCGCATCCCGAACTGCTCGACCTGTTCAACCGGGGCAACCAGGCCAACGGCGCGCAGAAGCAGGCACTGGCCGCGGCCGTGGTGGCGTTCGCCGAACACCTCGTTGGGCAGCGGCAGGCGCCGTTCGGGCCGATCGCCGAGCGCATCGCGCACAAGCACGTGTCCCTGGGGGTGACCGCGGAGCAGTACCCGATCGTCGGCCGCCACCTGCTGGCCGCCGTGGTCAAGGTGCTGGGCGAGGCGGTCACCGACGAGGTGCTGGCGGCTTGGGACGAGGTGTACTGGCTGTGTGCCTGCCAGTTGATCGCGGCGGAAGCCCGGTTGTACCGCGAAGCCGAGGTCGAACCCGCACATCCGTGGCGGCAGTGGCGTGTCGCCAAGCGCAGTGACGAGACCGAGGACACGGCCTCGTTCACCCTGGTTCCCCACGACGGCGGAGTGGTCCCGGATTTCCTTCCCGGACAGTATGTTTCGGTCGCGGTGACGCTGCCGGACGGCCGCAGGCAGCCGCGGCAGTACTCGCTCTCCCAGGGGCCGGGCCGTGGTTCGCTGAGGATCACCGTACGCCGCGTTCCCGGCGACGGCGCAGCACCGGCGGGCGAGGTGTCGAACTACCTGTACGACCACGTGCAGGCGGACGACGTGGTGCTCGTCGGGCCGCCCGCGGGCGACCTCGTGCTGGACGCCGGGGAGGATCCGGTGCTGCTGGTGAGCGCCGGGATCGGCATCACCCCGATGGCCGCGATGCTCGACCACATCGCGCACACCCAGCCGTTCCGCGAGGTGGTCGCGGTGCACGCCGACCGGTCGCCCTCGAGGCACGCGCTGCGTTCCGACATCGACCACGCCGGTGCCCAGCTCCGCTCGTTCCGGCAGATGGTGTGGTACGAAGCGGATCCGACGCCCGGTGCCCGTGCCGGTTTGGTGGATGTCGACGCGCTTCCGTTGCCGGACAACGCCTTGGTGTACCTGTGCGGCCCGCTCCCGTTCATGGCCGCGATGCGCACGGGCCTGGTCGCCCGCGGGGTGCCCGCGGAGCGGATCCGCACCGAGGTGTTCGGTCCGGGCATGCTCGACGCGTGACGATCCGGCCCGCTGAAGGTGCGCCTTCAGCGGGCCGGCGCGCGCTGCGGAGGGTGGAACGCAGGTCGCGGAGAGTGGGACCGGTGCGGCGGAAGGTGGGACTCGCGCGGCATGGTCTAGACTTCGAACGCCCCGGCCTCACTCGGCTCTGGCCCGCCACGCTCGCTCGACCCCGGCGACCGGCCCCCCACCCAGCGCACCCACTCGGTCCGCGCCTCGAACGTTTCCCACGCGATCGAAGGATGCCGTCGTGACTTCCGTGCCTCCCCCTGCCCTGTCCTCGCGTACCGCCGCGGCCGGCGGCTCGGCCGTCCGCGAAATCCTGGCGGTTACGGCCAGGCCAGGGGTGATCTCGTTCGCGGGCGGGCTGCCCGCACCCGAGTCGTTCGACGTGGCGGGAGTGGCGCGGGCGTACGAGGCCGTCCTGGCCGAGCAGGGGCGGGTGGCGCTGCAGTACTCGACGACCGAGGGCGATCCGGGGCTGAGGGCCGCCATCGCGGGCAGGCTCTCCGCGCGCGGCCTGCCGACGGAGCCGGACGGGCTGCTGATCACCACCGGTTCGCAGCAGGCGCTGTCCCTGCTGGCCACGGCGCTGCTCGAACCCGGCGATACCGTGCTCGTCGAGGACCCGTCCTACCTGGCGGCGCTCCAGGCGTTCCGGCTCGTCGGCGCGCGCGTGGTGCCGGTCCCGTGCGACGACGACGGCCCGGACCCGGAGGCTCTGGCCGGGCTCGTGATCCGGGAACGGCCGAAGCTGCTGTACACGGTCCCGACCTTCCAGAACCCGACCGGCCGGACCATCCCGGCCGGTCGCCGCGCCGAACTGGCCGCGGTGGCCGCCCGGCACGGACTTTGGATCGTGGAGGACGACCCGTACGGCGAACTGCGGTACGAGGGGGAGCGGGTGCCCTGGATCTCCACCCACGAGGACGCGGCCGACCGCGTGGTGCTGGTCGGCAGTTTCTCCAAGGTGATGTCGCCGGGGATGCGGCTGGGCTGGCTGCGCGCGCCCGCGGCGCTGCGGCGGGCCTGCGTGATCGCCAAGCAGGCCACCGATCTGCACACCCCCACCATCGTGCAGCTCGCCGCCGCCCGGTACCTCGCCGACAACGACCTGGACGCGCACATCGGCCGGGTCCGCGAGGTCTACCGTGAGCGGCGGGACGCGATGCTCGCCGGACTGCCCGGCGCGCTGCCCGAGGGCTCGCGCTGGAACCGCCCCGAAGGGGGCATGTTCCTCTGGGCCCGGGTCCCCGGTGACGCCGGGGAGCTGTTCGAGCGGGCGACGGCGCAGTCCGTCGCGTTCGTCCCCGGCGCTCCGTTCCACGCCGGGCGGCCGGACCCGGGGACGCTGCGGCTGTCGTTCGTCACCCACACCCCGGACGAGATCGCGGAGGGGTTGCGTCGCCTCGCCGCGGCCTCCACACCGGCGCCAGTGGGCTGAACCGGCGCCAGCTGTCCACTGTGGTCACTTGCGTCGCCACTAGCACCGGCATGCGAACCACTTCCCGAACAGATGCTACTTCCTTCAGCTCTTGAGGAAGAGGGAATCGGCGGGGTCGGTGCGCGAGGCGTCCACCCCGTCGCCGTGGGTGAAGTCGTCCTGTTCGTGCCCGGCCCAGTCCCTGATCGGAGTCCCGTTCTCGCTCAGCGGACGGTAGGCCCCACCGTCCCAGCCGAACTGATAGATCCGGTGCGGGTCGGGATAGAAGGCGACACCGGGGCCACCCGGGACGAGCTGCTTGCTCATGGTGTTGCCGAAGAACACGTTCTGCGGGCCGGTGGCACCGGACCACTTCACCGCCTTGGCCCCGGCGCCCCACCAGATCGGGAACCAGGCGGAGTCGTCCGGCGCGGAGCCGCCCTCGTCACCGCAGTTCGTGGTGCAGTTTCCCGGCCGGTGCTCGTAGGGCACGCGCACGGTGTTGCGTTCGAACAGGTTCCGTCGTTCCCAGCCGCCGTGCAGGTTGAGGTCGTTGTCGAAGTCGTTGCCGATCACCACGTTGTCCGAAGAGGACCACTGGAAGGTGAAGTGCCTCAGATTGCGGGTCACGTTTCCGGCGTACAGTGAATCCCACACCCGGGAGCCGCGGAAGTAGCCGTTTCCGCCCTTGCCCTTGTTCCACGCGCCGTTGAGGTTGTTGCCGACGATTTCGATGTTCTTGGCCTCCTCGGTCACGATGGGGTGCGAACCGGTCAGATAGGTGCCGATGCCGCGTACCCAGGAGTTGACCGTCCATTTCAGCACGATGCCGTTCAGCGCGTCCGCGGGCGCGGTGTTGCCGTAGTTGTGCGTGGTCCGTGCCGGGTCGGCATCCGCGACGTCCTGGCTGATGTGGAAGTTCTCCAGCCCGACACCCACGACGGGATCGACCAGCGGGGCGGCCTTCGAGTCGTAGACCTTGCCCGCGATCTTCGCCGAACCGTCCGAAACGGAGTTGACCGGCACGTCGAACTCCAGCGGCTTGTCGAGGGTGATGGTGTGCTCGGCCGGGTTCACCGCGGCGATGGTGAAGATCTGCTGGCGCATGTGCTGGTTCTGCAGTTCCTGGTCGGTGGGCAGGGCCTGCTGCTGCTGGTAGAACGCCATCGAGTTCGCGGCCCGGATGTTGACGTACCCGCCGGGGGCGAAATGCTCCAGGCTCGCGCCCTCGGCCAGGGGGACCACGGTGTCACCGGTGCGCGCGGCGAACCCGGGATCCCCGGGCTTCCCGCGCAGTTTCACCCCGGCCTTCCAGTGGGCGTTGACGGTGCCCTCGAAGAGATCCTTCCGGTTGGCCGGTGCCGAGGCGTAGTCCTTGCGGTAGCTGGGATCGACCTGCCGGGACTGCACCCGGAACAGGCCGCGGCCCGGCCAGAGCCAGCCGCCGTTGCCGTCGCCGGAGTCCATGCCGTCCTGGTCCCACGTGCTGCCGTCCTTGGTGAGCACGTCGTAGCGGGTGTTGTCGTCGGGGTGGAAGACGAACCGGGTGCCGGTCGCCGGATCGGCGCCCTGGCCGCGGATCACCAGGTAGTTCGCGTCGACGCTGATCTGCCTGGTCACATCGAGGACCCCCGCGGGCAGCGTGATCAGCGACAGCCGGGTGTAGGAGGCCGTCGGCGAGCAGTCCCGCTTGATCCGGTCGATGGCCGCCTGCAGCGCCTCGGTGTCGTCGCGGCCGTCGCCGGGCGTCACCGCGGGAGTGAGGCGGCAGCGGGGGTCGGGGTTGAAGTCGGCGTCGGTCGGCAGTCCGGCACCCTGCCGGTAACCGGCCTTGGACCAGTCCGGCAGACCGGGGATCGGTGCGCGCCGGTTGGCCGCCCGGGTGTCGGGAACCGGCAGGCTCACCGGGATCAGCGGCGGGGCCTGGGGGAGGGCCCACGGGTGCTGCTGCCGTCCGGCGGAGGGGCCACCGGCGGGCCACAGGACGATCGCGAGCACACCGGCGACCACGACGAGGGCGGCGGTCAGGACAAGCGTCAACCGTTTGCGGCGAAGCATGTTTTTTCCTCCCGGGTGGGGCAACCACGGGTGAGACCCGCCACCGGGTCTTCCGGTTCCCTCGGAGTTCTGGTTCCGCTTCCGCACGCCGTACCTCTTGACCGACCGGTCAACTCTGCCGTAGCTTCGGCGGCGTGGACACCCGTGACCGGATCGTCCGGTCGGCAGCGAAGCTGTTCCTGACCCGGAGCTACCAGGCGGCCGGGATCACCGACCTGTGTGCGGCCGCCGGGGTGCGGAAGGGCAGCTTCTACCACTTCTTCCCGTCCAAGGCCGAGCTGGCGAAGGCCGTGATCGACCTGCACGCCGCCGAGCTGGACCGCAGGCTCGCGGAGGCGGAGAAGGACGGGCCCGCCGCGGGGCTGTTCGCGGCGGCCGAAGCCGTGGCGGTGATCCAGACGGGATTCGAACAGAGGTTCGGCCGGATCGTCGGCTGCCCGTTCGGCAACCTCGCCGCCGAACTGTCCACAACGGACGACGCGCTGCGGGAGCACGTGGCCGGGGTGTTCTCCCGCTGGGAGGCGAAGCTGGCGCACGCGTGCCGGGTCGCCGCGGAGCACGGTTTGCTCCGGGACGGGATCGAGCCGGACCGGCTCGCGCACATGGTTCTCGCGCAGGCGCAGGGCCTGATCCTGCTCGCGAAGGTCGGGGGCCGCCCGGCCGAAGAGATCGTCGAGGGGCTGCGGGCGCTGCTCGCCGTCAGTGTCCGGGAGGACGGATGAACTTCACCGAGGTCGACTTCCACTTCGATCCGATGTGCCCCTTCGCGTACCAGACCTCGGTCTGGATGCGGAACGTCCGCGCCGAGACCGGGCTGCGCGTCAACTGGCGGTTCTTCAGCCTCGAGGAGGTCAACCGCTTCGAGGGCAAGAAGCACCCGTGGGAACGGGAATGGTCCTACGGGTGGTCGCTGATGCGGATCGGTGCGCTGCTGCGCCGCCGGGACATGGCCCTGCTCGACGACTGGTACGCGACGGTCGGGCGGGAACTGCACGTGTCCGGCGGCAAGCCGCACGACCCGGAGGTTGCGCGGCGGCTGCTCGGCACGCTCGGCGTGGCACCGGAACTGCTCGACGAGGCACTCGCCGACGAGACCACCCACGACGAGGTGCGGGCCGATCACCAGCGGGTCGTCGACGCGGGCGGATTCGGGGTGCCGACCCTGTTCTTCCCCGGCGGCGCGTGCCTGTTCGGCCCGGTACTGGTGGACCCGCCCGCCGGGCGGGAGGCCGTGCGGCTGTGGGACGTGGTCGGCGGCATGGCCGAGTTCCCGCACGTCTACGAACTCCAGCGGCCCAAGGCGCCGGCCGACCAGGCGCTGATCGCCGAGCGTCTGGCGCCCTACCTCGGCGGCCGGGACTGGGTCAGCGTCAACCGTGGCAAGGTCATCGATTTCGGAGGTACCGCATGATCGACAAGGACGTCGTCATCCCCGCACTGATCGCCGAATGGGCGGCGATCGACGGACTGCTCGCGTCGCTGAGTCCGCAGCAGTGGCGCACACCGACCGCGTTGCCCGGATGGTCGGTGCAGGACGTGGTGGCGCACATGATCGGCACCGAGTGCACCCTCGGCGGCGAGGCAGCGCCCGCGTCCGAAGTGGATGTACGGGGTTTTTCCCACGTGCACAACGACATCGGTGTGGCGAACGAGTTGTGGGTGCAGAGCCTGCGGGACCACACGCCCGAGGCCGTGCTCGAACGGTTCCGCTCGATCACCGCGAGCCGCCGCGCGGCTTTGGAACGCCTGTCCCAAGAGGAGTTCGACGCGCCTTCGTGGACGCCCGCGGGACCCGCCACCTACGGCCGGTTCCTGCGGATCCGCGTGTTCGACTGCTGGATGCACGAGCAGGACATCCGCGACGCCGTGGGGATGCCGGGGCATGGCGACGGCCCGTGCGCGGAGGTGGCGCTCTCGGAAGTGGCCGGCGCGCTCGGCTACATCGTCGGCAAACGCGCCGCCGCCGCAGAAGGCGCGGCGGTCACCATCGAGCTGACCGGTCCGATGCGGGCAACCTGGCACGTGGTGGTCGACGGCCGGGCCAAGCTGGTCGAGACGCTGCCCCACCCGGCGACCACGAGGCTGCGCCTGGACTCGCACCTGTTCAGCCGGCTGGCGGGCGGGCGCGTGGCGGCGGCCGACCACGTGGCGGACGTCGAGATCGACGGCGAGGAGGACCTGGGCGTCCGCGTCGTGCACGCGCTGCCGTTCACCATCTGACTCGGCACTGTCCGACAAGGACAGCCAGCGGGTTTCAGACGCTGCGCAGCACCGAGACGACCGTGCCCAGGACGACGGCCTCGTCGCCGTCGATGACCTCGTAACGAGGGTTGCGCGGCTCGAGGTAGACGTGACCGTTGCGGCGGCGGTACACCTTGACCGTGGCCTCCCCGTCGATCATCGCGGCGACGATCTGGCCCGAATGGGCCTCCGACTGCTGGCGCACCACGACGAGGTCACCGTCGCAGATCGCTGCGTCGATCATCGAGTCCCCGCGCACGCGCAGGCCGAAGACCGTGCCACGCCCGGTCAGTTCGCGGGGCAGCGTCAGCACGTCGTCGAGGTGCTCCTCGGCCGAAATGGGCGTTCCGGCGGCGATGTCGCCGACCACGGGCACGGGCACCGAATCCTCGCCGGGTTCCCGCCCGGCGGGCTCGTGCAGGAACATGCGCACGTCGATCGGCCGGGACACCGCGGTACCCCGGCGGAGAAAGCCCTTTTCCTCCAGGCTCGCCAGGTGTTTCGACACCGCCGAGGAGGACCGCAGGCCGACGGCGTCGCCGATCTGGCGCGTGCTGGGCGAATAACCGTGCCGGACCACCCAGTCCCGGATCGCGACCAGGATGCGCTGCTGGCGCGGCGGCAGGGTCGAGGTGTCCAGGTGTTCGAGCTCGTCGTAGGTGGTCACCGCGGAATCCTAGTGGCGGACGGCGCCGCCGCTGCCGTGAAGGGTCCCTAATGGTCGATACGACTGTGAAGGGACCCTTCACGGCATTGCGCAGCCCTCGAAGGACGAGAGGGGAATCAGTCGGTGCCGGATTCCATGGCGGCGCTGTCGAGCAGCTCCTCGTCCGACACCGCGCCGCGGGAGGCGATGGCCTCGGCGCCGCCCTCGGCCATCGCACCGATCAGGCCGGTCGAGGCCGCCTGCGCGGCGCCCACCATGGGCTGTGTGCTGCCGACCATGCCGAGCTGGGCGTACTGCTCCAGCCGGGCACGGGAGTCGGCGATGTCGAGGTTGCGCATGGTCAGCTGACCGATGCGGTCGAC
The DNA here is from genome assembly GCF_026802195.1 of Amycolatopsis cynarae. Classification (NCBI taxonomy): domain Bacteria; kingdom Bacillati; phylum Actinomycetota; class Actinomycetes; order Pseudonocardiales; family Pseudonocardiaceae; genus Amycolatopsis; species Amycolatopsis cynarae. Next base: position 2,550,195 of record NZ_CP113836.1, read on the forward strand.
CGGCCCGAACGCCGAGTCCTCGGTGCGCTCCATGGAGAGCTTGTCCGGGTGGTAGCTGAACGCAGGTCCGGTGGTGTCGAGGATGGAGTAGTCGTCGCCGCGCCGCAGCCGCAGCGTCACCTCGCCGGTCACCGCGGTGCCGACCCAGCGCTGCAGCGACTCGCGCAGCATCAACGACTGCGGGTCGAGCCAGCGGCCTTCGTACATCAGCCTGCCCAGCTTGCGCCCCTCGTTGTGGTAGCTGGCGAGGGTGTCCTCGTTGTGGATCGCGTTGACCAGCCGCTCGTAGGCGATGTGCAGCAGGGCCATTCCCGGCGCTTCGTAGATGCCCCGGCTCTTGGCCTCGATGATCCGGTTCTCGATCTGGTCGGACATGCCCAGCCCGTGGCGGCCGCCGACGGCGTTGGCCTCCAGGACGAGGTCCACGGCGGAGGCGAACTCCTTGCCGTTGATCGTCACCGGACGTCCCTGCTCGAAACCGACCGTGACGTCTTCGGTGGCGATCTCCACGGCGGGGTCCCAGAACCGCACGCCCATGATCGGCTCGACCAGTTCGATGCCGGCGTCGAGGTGTTCGAGGGCCTTGGCCTCGTGGGTCGCGCCCCAGATGTTGGCGTCGGTGGAGTAGGCCTTCTCGGTGCTGGCCCGGTAGGGCAGGTCACGGGCGAGCAGCCACTCGGACATCTCCGTGCGGCCGCCGAGTTCGCTGACGAAGTCGGCGTCGAGCCACGGCTTGTAGATCCGCAGGGCGGGGTTGGCGAGCAGGCCGTACCGGTAGAACCGCTCGATGTCGTTGCCCTTGAAGGTGGAGCCGTCGCCCCAGATCTGCACGTCGTCTTCCAGCATCGCGCGCACCAGCAGGGTGCCGGTGACGGCGCGGCCGAGCGGCGTGGTGTTGAAGTAGGCCTTGCCGCCGGAACGGATGTGGAACGCCCCGCACGCCAGGGCGGCCAGGCCCTCCTCGACGAGCGCTTCGCGGCAGTCGACCAGACGGGCCACCTCCGCGCCGTAGCTCGTCGCACGTCCCGGCACCGACGCGATGTCGGGCTCGTCGTACTGCCCGATATCGGCGGTGTAGGCGCACGGCACGGCGCCCTTCTCGCGCATCCACGCGACCGCTACCGAGGTGTCGAGGCCGCCGGAGAAGGCGATCCCGACACGTTCACCGACAGGCAGAGAAGTGAGCACCTTGGACACGAGCAGAAGTATATGCACAGCAGTGCATGATCATGCAACCGGGGGCCGAATCACCTGTCGGATGCTGCCGTGAGGGGACCCCTCACGGGAGAGAACGCCACGGGCCCGGCAAGAGCGAGGGTGGGACACAAGCGCTATGAGCGGAGTTTATCGCTGGGTTAGAAAACAGGACTTGGACTTATCATTGCTGCTCGGAGAGGCTCGTGGGGTGGCCGCCGCGCCGGGAGAAGCGGGGTGGCCGGCATCAACCCATCCCCTGGAACGGAGCGAGTCCCGATGGATCTTCAGCTGGCCGGAAGGGTCTTCCTGGTCACCGGTGCCTCCGCCGGCATAGGCGAGGCCACCGTCCGCGTCCTGGCCGCCGAGGGCGCCGCCGTCGTCGGCGTGGCACGCGAGCCCGGCGGTGTCGAGCGCCTCGGCGGCACGGTGAGCGCGGTGGCCGCCGACGTCACCGACCCCGGCGCGGCGGCCCGCGTCGTGGCCGAGGTGCTGGACCGGCACGGGCGGCTCGACGGCCTGGTCAACAACGTCGGCGGCCTCACCGCCCGCGCCGGCTTCCTCGACGTGAGCGACGAGCAGTGGCACGACACCTTCGAACTCAACTTCCACTCGGTCGTGCGGATGACCCGTGCCGCGCTGCCCGCCCTGCTCGAGCGCGGCGGTTCCGTGGTCCACGTGACCAGCGAGGCCGCGCGGCTGCCCGACGTCCCCCTGATCGACTACGCCGCCGCCAAAACCGCCTTGCTGTCCCTGTCGAAGACGCTCGCCGGTGAGTTCGGCCCCCGGGGAGTGCGGTCCACCGTGGTCGCTCCCGGTCCGACCCGTACGCGTCTGTGGGACGCACCCGGCGGATTCGCCGACCAACTCGCCGCACGGTTCGGACTGGAGCCCGAGGCCGCGATCGAGCACTTCGTACGCGAAGTGCGGCGGCTGCCCAGTGCCCGGCTCGGTACCCCGGACGACGTCGCCCGCGTGGTCGCTTACCTGCTTTCCCCGCTCGCCCGGCAGGTCACCGGCGCGGAATGGGCCGTCGACGGCGGCGCGCTCCGCCAGATCTGACACCCTCACCCCCCCGAAGGAGCATCCATGTCTATCCGCAAGCCCGTCCGCGCCGCCGTCACCGCCGCGCTGGCGCTCGCCGCTGTCGTCGCGGGCACCGTCGCCTACGCCGCCACGGACGGCCATCGGCCCCCGGCGGAGGGTCCGTGGCAGCTGGTCGACCGGTCCCCGGAACTGGTGCAGCCCAAAGCCCTCACCGTCGACCGGTCGATCGGTGAGAAGCGGGCCGCGCAGGAAGTCCGGCTGGCGCAACTGCTGTACACGTTCTGGAACACCGGACAGCAGAAGTACCTCGACGCCGCGATCGGCCCGGACTTCACCGACAACACCCTCCCCGCCGGACGGCCCCAGGGACCGGCCGGGCCGGTCTTCGCCTCGAAGAACTTCCGCGCCGCCGTCCCGGACCTGACCTGCGAACTGTCGGACCTGCTCGTCACCGGGGACAAGATCACCGCACGGCTCGTCTTCCGCGGTCACTTCACCGGCGTCTTCGGCGGCGCCGTGGGCCACGGCCAGGCGGTCGAGTTCAACGCCATCGACATCCAGCACGCCGGCACCGCCAAGATCGTCGAGGACTGGCACATCGAGGACAACCAGACCCTGCTCGGGCAGCTCGGCGTGGCGGGCTGACCAGCACGGAAGGCGGGCGAGGAAGTGACCATCGGCCCGCCGACCGGGGGCCGTCGGGCCGCATCGGGACGCCCTATGCCCGGGGTCTACTTGGGAACGCAGGTATTCCCGACGGAGGGAGCAGGGAGATGACCTCGATACTGCCGCGTCGCCGGGTGGTGTTCCCCGGGCTGATCGACTGGCTGGACAACCCCTGGCTGTTCGGTGAGCGCAACGCCATGCGGCTCGAGGAGAACGTCACGAAGGACGCCTACGTCCTCCGGGCGGAACTGCCCGGATTCGATCCCGGCGAGCACATCCACGTCACCGCCGAGGCGGGCATGCTCACCATCACCGCCGAACGCGAGGCGGATCCGGAGGGACCCGAACACAGCGAGTTCCGCTACGGCACGTTCTGCCGTTCCGTCTCGCTGCCCGAACGGGCGGACACGGCGAAGATCAGCGCGCGGTACGTGGACGGCATCCTCGAGGTCACCGTGCCGATCGAACAGCCGGGCAAGCCGGTCGAAATCAAGGTCGGCAAGGGGTGACCCGGCCGGTCCCGGCCCGCGAACTCATCCCTTGACCACGCCGACGGGCACCAGCCGGGCGACCTTGCCGCACAGGCCCGCGCCGGTGCTCACCTCGACGACGGTGTCGATGTCCTTGTAGGCGGTGGGCGCTTCCTCGGCGAGCCCCTGCCACGAGGTGCCACGGACGAGGATCCCGTGGGCTTCCAGGTCGTCGCGCAGCGTCCTGCCCCGGATCGAGCGGGCCGCCGCGTGACGGCTCTGGGTGCGCCCCGCCCCGTGGCAGGTGGAATGGAAGGCGGGATTGCCGGGCACCCCGGCCAGCACATAGGAGGCGGTGCCCATCGTGCCGGGGATGAGCACCGGCTGCCCGGCCTCCGCGAGGCCGGGCGGGAGATCGGGATGCCCGGGCGGGAGTGCCTTGGTCGCTCCCTTGCGGTGGACGCACAGCTGACGGCGTTCTCCGTCGAGATCGTGCATTTCGAGGGTGGCCAGGTTGTGCGAGACGTCGTAGACCAGATCGACGGCCGCGCCGAGGTGGCTTTCGAAGGCCCGGCGGGTGGCTTCGGTGAGCAACTGGCGGTTGGCCCTGGCGTAGTTCGTCGCCGCCGCCATGGCGCCGAGATAGGCCCGCCCCTCCGGCGACTCGACGGGCACGCAGGCCAGTTGCCGGTCGGGGACGGCGATCCCGTAGCGGGGCATGGCTTCTTCCATCAGCCGGACGTGATCGGTGCACACCTGGTGGCCGAGCCCGCGCGAGCCGCAGTGGATCATGACGCAGACCTGGTCCCGCCGGAGCCCGAACGCCTGCGCGGCCGGTTCGTCATAGATCTCCTCGACCACCTGAACCTCGAGGAAGTGGTTCCCGGAGCCGAGGCTGCCGACCTGGCCGAGCCCCCGTTCGAGCGCCCTGGCGCTGACGCGGGCGGGCTCGGCGCCGGTGACCATGCCGCCGTCCTCGCACCGGAGGAGGTCCCGGGGTACGCCGTGGCCGGCCTCCACGGCGTACTGCGCGCCCCCGGTGAGGACGTCGTGGAGCCGTTCCCGGGTGGGCAGCCGCCAGACCGCCCCGCGGTAGAGACCGCGGGGAATCGCGTGGCCGAGGATGTCCATGAGCCCGCCGAGCCGGTTACGGAGGCCGTCCCGGTCGAGATCGGCGGCCAGCAGGCGGACCCCGCAGGAGATGTCGAAGCCGACCCCGCCCGGGGAGACCACCCCGCCGAGCGCGACGTCGGTGGCGGCCACGCCGCCGATCGGGAAGCCGTAGCCCCAGTGCACGTCCGGCATGGCGTAGGAGGCCCGGGCGATACCGGGCAGCGTCGCGACATTGGCCACCTGCCGCAGGGACTGGTCCGCGGCCGGGTCCGGCAGCAGCGCACGGGAAGCGAACACGATACCGGGCACCCGCATGGCGCCCCGGCGTTCGATCCGGAAGCGGTACGGCGTTTCCTTGACGACCTCCAGTGCCGGTTCTTCGATGCCGGTGCGCACTTTTGTTCTCCTTACACGTCGATCGTCGCCGAGCACCACCAGCGATCCGGGCCTCGTTCGCAGCGGAGTTCGTGCAGTGACACGGCCTTCGGTATCGCGCCGACGGCGGGAAGGGCGCCCGCGTCGACCGTCCTGAACCGCAGCCGCAGGCCGCCGGGGCGGGGGGAGACCTCGGTGGCGGCGGGGATTTCCCCGGTGGTCTCGAGCCGGTAGATGACCTCGTCGAGGGCGGCCGCGAGCAGATCCGTGTCCTCCTCGCCGGTCACCTCGCACTCGGCGGTGGCCTCGGGCGCGGGCAGCCCGGCTCCGGCGAAGCTTTCGACCATCCCGGCGACGGCCTGGGCGATGCAGTCCTCGCGGGTCGGACCCCAGGCCTCGACCCGGAGGTCCGCCGTGTGCGCGGCGGTGCGATGACCCCGCGCGCCTGATCCGGTCACGATCACTCCCCGGACGTCTGGGGCAGAGCAAGAACCCGCAGCATGCCTCCGGCGCGGGGGTGCCCAGAAGAGGCGAAGGTCCCCCCGTGGCACCCTCGCCCGTGCCTGGTGACCGGCGCCGACCGCCGGTCAGGTCAGCAGGAACTCCGCGCCCTCGCGGCCCCACCGGCCGAAGGCGGGGCGCTCGCCGCGGTCGATGGCGCGGATGCTGGGCCGCCCGATGTGCGCGAAGACCAGCCGCCGCACCCCGGCGGCCCGCGCCGCCGCGGCCACTTCGGTCACGCACGCATGCCCCCCGGCGCCGTGGGCGAAGAGGATCGGCCGGTGCCAGCCCGCGGCGTCGGCGAACATCAGGTCCACTCCGGCGGCCCAGTCGGGAAACACCCGGAACTCGGGCGCCCATGCGGCGCGTCGGTGCGCCGTTTCGAGGAGGTACCCGAACGTCGGGTGCGAGGTGTGCCGCACCGGCAGCGGTCGCAGGCGCACACCTTGCGCGGCAAGGGAACCGGTCAGCGCGCCCACTCCCAGCTCACGAGCCCGGCGCCGGATGCGCGGCATCAGTTCGGCGCGTTCGTCGCTGACGAACCACGCGTCCAGCGGCTCGCCCGGATCGGCGGACCCGCCTCCATCCAGCATCACGCGATGGCCCGCCCAGCACACCAGCAGTCCGGTGGGCCGGTAACGCGGCGAATTCATGGCGCCCACGCCCAGCAGGATCAGTCGCGGCATCCACCGCCCTCCTTCCCCTCGGGGATCAGCGTGCCGCGCGGCGCCAGACCGACGGGCTCACGCCCCGGGCGCGCTTGAACGCGACGCTGAACGCGAAGGCATCCTCGTAGCCCACCTCGCGGGCCACCGTGGCGATGGACGTCTCGGTGTCCCGCAGCAGATCCGCCCCGAGGGTCATCCGCCAGCCCGTCAGGTAGGTCAGCGGCGGCTCGCCGACCAGGCGGGTGAACCGCGCGGCGAAGGCGGCACGGGACAGCCCGGCCTCGCGGGCCAGTGCGGCGACGGTCCACCGGCGGGCGGGATCGGCGTGCAGTAGCCGGAGTGCTTCGCCGATGGCGGGGTCGGCCAGCGCCCGGTACCAGCCGGGAAGCGCCGTCCCCGGCCGGGCGCACCAGGCCCGCAAGGCCAGCACGAGCACGAGATCCAGTATCCGGGTCAGTACGGCGTCCTGACCGGGTTCGTCGCGGGTGACTTCGGTGGCGAGCAGCTCCAGCGCCGCCCGGGTCCGCGGCCCGGCGGGCACGACCGCCAGCGGCGGCAGCAGGGACAGCAGGCGGGCGCCCACGTCGCCGTGGAGTTCGCAGGCGCCGCGGAGCAGGATCGTGGCCCCGGGCAGGCCGTCCCCGTAGGTGCGGGGGGCGAGGCTCCGCTGCACTCCCGGGACTTCCCCGGCTCCCGCCGCGACGTGCTTCCTGCCGCCGCGGATCACGGCCTGGGGCGGGGTCGCCGGATCGTCGGCGACGGTGTACGAGCCGATCGCGGTGATGAGGGCGAGGTCGCCGGGGGAAAGCGGCACCGCCGCGGAGTCGTCGCCGAGCCGGACCGAGGCGCGGCCGCCGAGCGTGGCCACGATCGTGAGCGGGGGAGCGTCGGCGAAGGCCAGCGACCACGGTGGCCGCTGGATCAGCTGCCGGACCAGCACGTTCCTCGGGCGGGCCCGGCGCAGCAGATCGCTCAGCACATCCACGGCGTCACCCTAGACGATCACAAAGCTTTCCAGGACAATTTCCCATGGATCGTCTCGGCGCCGGGATGTTGTCTGAAGGGCATGAACACCATCCTCATTCTGGGCGGCACCGGCAAGACCGGCCGCCGGATCGCCCGGCGCCTGGCCGATGACGGCCTTCCGGTCCGGACGGCCTCCCGCAACGGCGGCGACATCCCGTTCGACCTGGGCGCCCCGGCGACCTGGGCACCCGCACTCGAGGGCGTGACCGCCGCCTACGTCCTGGAACCCAACCTGCTTGCGAGCTCGGACGACCGCGTCCCCGCCTTCGTGCGCCGGGCGGCCGCCGCCGGAGTGCGGCGGCTGGTGCTGTTGTCGGCTCCCCGCGCGGGCGAAGAGGGACACCCCCTCCACGCCGCCGAACAGGCCGTGCGCGGTTCCGGCATGGACTGGACCATCCTGCGCCCGGACTGGTTCGCACAGAACTTCACCGAGGGCCCCTGGCGGGCGGGGATCCTCGGCGGCACCCTGGCCCTGCCCACCGGTGACGGGCGCACACCGTTCATCGACGCCGAAGACATCGCCGAGGTCGCCGCGTCGGCGCTGACGGAAGACCGCCACCGCGGCCGGATCTACCACCTGACCGGGCCGCGGGCGATCAGCTTCGGCGAGGCGGCCGACCTCATCGCCGGGGCCACCGGTCGCACCGTCCGGTACGCCGACACCGACCCCGAGGTCCACGTCGGGCGACTGGTCGCCAACGGGGTCCCGTCCGTCGTCGCCCGGCTGCTCACCGGGCTGCTCGTGGACATCCGCGAGGGGCGGGGCACGGCGCCTTCCGGCGACGTGGAACGGGCTCTCGGCAGGCCCGCCCGGCGGTTGGAGGACTTCGTCGCCGACGCCGCCGCCGCGGGCCACTGGTCCTGACCCCGCTCCGCCCGAGTCCCACCCTCGTGCGATTGTGTCCCACCTTCCGGCGCTTGTGTGCCACGCTCGGGGGGCATGAGTTCCACGCTCGGCCGGGGCAGGTGGCCCCCAAGGGCACCGGACTCTTCCCCCGCGCGGAGGATTCCCGCCTCTTGCGGTCGTCTCGCGTGATTCCCCGGTGGGTCCGGCAGTCCTCTCCGTCGAACCGTCCGTAGTTGCGACAGCGAGAGGACACCATCCAGATGTACGCAGGTGGAATCCAACCCCACACCGGTGGCACGGCGGGAGGCATCGGCGCGCTCGCGGCCACCGGGTCCCCGGCGCTCGGCCTGATGATCGGCCTCGCGGCGATGCTCCTGTTCGCGGGGATGACCCTCGTGCGGAAGAACGTCGTCGCGCGCAACCTCGCCGCGCTCGGTGGGGCGATGCCACGGCCGTTCGCCGGAGCGGCCGAGTGACGAGCGATGGCGCCGCTTCCCTCCCCGGCCGCTTGCCCGGGCTGTCGCTGAAATCCGGCGGGTCCGGGGCGCCGAGGTCGTGGACGGCGTGGCTTCCGGCCGCGTTGTGCGGCGCCATCGCCGTCGCGATGGTGTTCTTCCAGGGGAGTTACCGGCTGGCCGAAACCTGGCTCGCGAGTGAGTTGGTGCGCACTGTCGTCGGACAGCACGCCTGGCCGCTGCCGGGCGAGCCGGTGCTGCTGTTCGAAACCTCGGCTTCGCCCGGAGCCATGGCCATCAGGGTTTCCCTGGCCTGCAGCAGCGTCCTGCTCGTGGCGCCGCTTTTCCTGATCTCCGGGGCGCTGTTCCTGTCCTCGACCCGGTCCCGCGTCCGGATCCCGCTGGCGACGCTGGTCGCCTTCGTCATCGTCGTGATCGCCAACAACATCCGGCTCGGGCTGATCATGGTGCTGGCGAGCCGGTTCGGCCGGACCGGGCTCGACTGGGCCCACATCCTGGCCGGGTCGCTGGTGATGCTCACCGCGGGCGGTATCGCGATCCTGCTCTACCTCAGGATCGTGGCGGGGTCGAAGGCGGGGCGCCATCGCAAGGAGGGGGAAAGGTGAGCCTGCTCGAAGTCTCCATCAGCCTGTCGTTCTTCCTCGGTCTGGTCTTCCTCGCGTACGTGGTGATCCTGGTGCGCGGATTCCTCAAAGCGAAACCGGAACGCCCCGGCGACCCGGACTCGCTGGACTGGCATTTCCTCATCCCGTGCCGGGACGAGCAGGCCGTGATCGGACCGACGCTGGAATACCTGGAAAGCACGTTTCCCCAAGCGCATCTCTGGGTGATCGACGACGCGTCCACCGACCGGACCGGCGAGATCGCCGCGGACCGCGCGGAGCGCAACGCCCACGTGCACCTGGTCGCGCGGCGGCTGCCCGAGGCACGCAAGGGCAAGGGGGCCGCGCTGAACGCCGGGTACCGGGAGATCAGCCGGTACGTCGGCGAGGGCGGACCGCGCGCGAGGACGGTGGTCGTGGTGGTGGACGCGGACGGCAGGCCCTCGGCCAACATGCTGGAACTGTGCGCCGGGCCGGACGCCTTCGCCGACGGCTCGGTCGGGGCGGTGCAGGTCGAGGTGCGCATGATCAACCGGGATGTCGAGCGGCCGCTGCCCGCCAAGGGACCGCTGGCGAACCGGTTCGCCGCGATGCTCGCGCGCATGCAGGACGTCGAGTTCCGGGGGCCGATCTCGGCGATGCAGATCATCCGCCGCCGGACCGGCACGGTGAACATGGGCGGCAACGGCCAGATGAACCGGCTGACCGCGCTCGACAGCATCGCGGGCGAGGCGGGGGAGCCCTGGGGTAACGCGCTGCTCGAAGACTTCGAACTGGGACTGCGGCTGATGCTGGCCGGGTGGCGGACCGCCTACAGCCGCTGCTCCTGGGTGGACCAGGAGGCGCTGTGGAACCTCAACCCGCTGGTGGTGCAGCGCACTCGCTGGGCACAGGGGTCGATGCAGTGTTTCCGTTACCTGCCAAGGGTTTGGGGTTCCCCCTGCTTCACCACGGCGGGCTTTCTGGAGATCCTCTACTTCATGCTGCGCCCGTGGGTCCAGGTCGTCGGCTCGATCGTGTACGCCATCCCCCTCGCGGTGTTCGTGTTCGACGCCGCGGCCTACCGGGACTTCATGGAGGGGTTCCTGCTCAACGGCGGGTTGCTGCTCATGGCCGCCTATCTCGTGCTGGGCGTGGGGGAGTTCGCGATCTGGGGCTGGTTCTACCGGACCCGGTGCGAACCCGGGCTCAGCCGCCGCTCGGCTGTCTCCTTGGGACTCGCGGTGGCGGCCTATTCGCTCCTCAACTACGTCATCGCGTGGCGGGCTTTCGGTCGTTTCGTGACCGGACGGGGGAGCTGGAAGAAGACCCGGCGGAACAGTGAACTGACCGAAACACGGCCTTCGGTGGCGGGAGCGGTCGCGGAATGAAGGGGAGTGGGGTGTTGCGTCGCGTACTCGCCCGGGGCGCGTGGGGAAGCCTGCTGGTGGTGGTCACGCTGGGCGGGGTCGCGCTCGCCGCGGCCGGATTCCTCGACAGCCCACCGGGGCTCGGCCCAGGGCCGCTGCTCACCAAATGGGAGGTGGGCTCCTGCCACCGCCTCGAACAACCGGTGGAAACCTCGTGGGCCTTCCTGACCGACACCAGGCCGACGGTCCGCTGCGACACCGAGCACACCACGGAGACCTACCAGGTGGTGCGGCTGGACGGCGAAATCGCGGCCGCGAAGGAACGGCCCAGCCCGGTCCTGCTGCAGAAGGAAGGGCCGCCGTTGTGCAGCGGTGACGTGCTGAACCGCTACCTCGGCGCGGACGAGAAGGACGCCGTCCGCGAACTGACCACGATCGCGTTCTTCCCCACGGCGGAGGAGTGGCGCGACGGCGAACGGCGGATGCGGTGCGACGTGATGACCGTGCCGGAGGGCCGGCTCGACCCGGTCGCGGTGTCGTTCCCGTTCAAGGACGCGATGAAGACGGCGGAGGGCTCGCGCTACCGCCTGTGCCGCCTCGACGGCACGGAGGTCCGGTGCGACCAGCCGCACAACCGCGAGCTGGTCAACCCGTGGCTGCTGTTCGGCACGGATCAGATCGCCAAGGGCCGTGAATTCATGGTGGGGGTGGCGCAGCAGCTGTGCCGCAAGGAGGTCGAGGCCTACCTCGGTGCGCCGCTGGTGGCGCGGCCGGATCTGGAGGTCGTGGTGGAGGTGCCGGGGGACCCGTCGATCCGGCAGGACAGCCGGGTGGGGCGGTGCTGGGTGGCCCCCGCGGATCCGAAGGCGACCTTGGACAAGAGCGTCCGAGGGTACGAAAGAGGGGCTGGTTCGTGATCGGGGCCGGAATTCCCGCGGCCGTCCGGCGGGGCCGGGGATGGCTTGCCGACCCGGTGCGCCGCGTCCCCGTCGTCTCCTCGGCGATGGGTGTGCTGTGGACCGGGATCATGCTCGCGCGCCTGTTCGTGGGCGGTGCCATCGGGCTCGCGGACAACTTCGACGGGCACCGTCTGATGTGCCAGCTCCAGGTGGCACAGGTGCCCAACGGGCACGAGGTGTGGGCGTACCTGAACCCGTTCTACGACAGCCACACCTTCTACGGCGAGGCGTGCAGCGCCGGTGGCACCGGGCAGGCCTACTACAGCAGCGAGTGGTACTTCCTGTGGCTGGCGAAGCTGCTCACTCCGCTGTCCGGGTCCGGCCACGCGCTGGACCTGCGCATGCTGGGTGTCGTCGTCTCGGTGTTCTTCGGCCTGGCCATCGGCCTGATCTGCGCCGCGTGCCCGCTGCCGATCTGGGCGCGCGTGGTGTTCGTGTCGCTGATCGGGCTGTTCACCGCGGATTCCGCGATCGCCCCGTACTTCATCTCGCCGCTGAGCGAACCGGCCGCGATCATCGGGATGCTGTTCATCATCGCGGCGCTGCTGCGCCTGCTGCGCAGGAACTACGCGACGGTGCCGGATCTGCTGCTGGTGTCCGCCGCGGTGCTGTGGACCGTGACCGCGAAGACGCAGACGATCACGATGTTCGCCGGGGTGGTTCCGGCCATGCTGATCCGGCCGGTGCGCTTCCCGCTGCTCTCGCGCCTGTTCAAGCGCCCGGAGCGGTCCGAGGGACCTACGCGGCACCGGGGTGTGCGCAAGGTGCTGGCGGCCGGGTTGCGCCGGACGCCGGCGGTGGTGATCTGCGGACTGCTCGTCTTCGCCTGCTTCCAGTTCGCCGGGGCGCAATCGCGCTGGCTCAGGGAAATCTACGCCTTCCACCAGGTCTTCGAGACGATCCTGCCACTGGGTCCCGACCCGAAGCGGGACCTGCGGGATCTCGGCGTCGACGAGAGGCTCGCCGGCTACGACGGAAGGTCGATCCTGGCGCTCTCCGGCCCAGGCGAGGTGCCCGCGGGCTACCGCGAATTCCTCGACACGATGAACACGGCGAAGATCGTCGAGTTCTACGCGACCCATCCCTCGCGGATCTTCGCCGTGCTGGACCAGGGGCTGGACGGGCTGACCAAGGCCAGACCGGACTACCTCGGCAACTACCTGCCCGAAAGTGGCGAACCGCCATACTCCCATGAGAACCGCGTCTTCGCCGGTGAGGCGTTGTTCACCTTGCTCCGGCCCGTGCGGTGGGTGGTGTTTCCGTTGCTGTGGCTGGGTTCGCTGGTGCTGGGTGGCTGGCTGGCCTTCCACCGGCGGCTCGGCGCCGCGGGACGGGGGATCGGCTGGCTGCTCGCCGGGCTTTCCCTCAACACCATGGCGCAGCTGGCGTCGGTGCTGCTTTCCGACGGGCTCAACGACATCGTCAAGCATTCGGTGTTCGTGGTCTACAGCACCTACCTGCTGCTGCCCACGCTGGTCGCGGCGGTGGGGGCGACCGACATGATCGGCCGCCCCGACCAGTTCCTGCCCGGCCAGAAGCTGCCGAACACCGGGCTGCCCTGGCCCTGGCAGCGAAGGCGCCCGCGCGCGGCGAAGGCCGGGCGGCACGAACGGCCCGCCGGGGAAACCAAGGAACTGGAAGCGGTGTGAGTACTGGCCACAATGGACTCCGGCTGGGCTGGAAACCCCGCCTGTACGGCGCCGCGGGCAGCACGTTCGTCACGCTCGGCTTCGTCGTGCTGCTGTTCGTCACCTACCAGCTGTTCGTCGTTCCGGCGCGGACCGACGGGGCGCAGCATTCGCTGGAGCAGGAACTGGCCCGGCAGTGGGAGGCGGATCCCTCCGGCCTGCCCGCGCCGGTCGTCGGTGCCGCGCCGGACGCCGGGGCCCCGCCCAACGGGAAACCCTTGGTGCGCCTGTCCGTTCCCCGGCTCGGACTGCACTGGGTAGTGGTCGAGGGGGTGACTCTGGCCGACCTGCGGCGCGGCCCCGGTCACTATCCGGGGACGGCCTATCCGGGACAGGACGGCAATTTCGCGGTGGCGGGGCACCGCGCGCCCAGGGTGTTCTGGGACCTGGACCAGGTTTCCCCCGGTGACGCCGTTTTCGTGCAGTCCGGGACGACCGTGTACACCTACACGGTCACCGGCAGCGAGATCGTTTCCCCGAGGGACGTCGGGGTGATCGCGCCCGTGCCGGATCATCCCGGGGCGGAGGCCACGAAGCCGGTCCTCACGCTGACCACCTGCAACCCCAAGTGGGCCAGTTACCAGCGGCTCATCGTGCACGCCGAGCTCTCGGGGGTGCGGACGGTGCCCGCCGGTTCCCTGATCGGCTGACCCCTTCACGGTCGAGGCCTCGCGGGCCGGGTCAGGCGAAGATGTCGGCGACGTAGCGGCCGCGGTTGCGCTGCATGTCGGCGATCCAGGCCTCGGCCTCTTCGGCCGAGGCCCCGGCCACCTCCTGGTAGATGCGTTTGCAGGTGTCGTACACCGCGGGCGCCATCCGGCGGCCGTCGCCGCAGACGTAGAACACGGCACCCTGCCGGACGAGGCCGACGACGTCGGTCCGGTCCGCCCACAGCCGGTCCTGGACGTAGCGCACACCGTCCTCCGGCTTCCCGGAAAAGGCGGGGCGCACTGACACGACCCCGGCTCGTTCCCAGCCCTTGAGCTCGTCGCGGTAGATCAGGTCCCGCTCGGGATGGTCACAGCCGAAGAACAGCAGGGCGGGCGCCGGCTCCACGCCCTCTTCGGTGGCGCGGAGCGCGCGGTCCTGCAGGAACCCGCGGAACGGGGCGATCCCCGATCCGGCGGCGACCATGATCATCGGGGTGGCCAGGGACGGCGGCGGGTGGAAGGCGGTCTGCGACGGGCGGACGCTCACTGGAACCCTGGTGCCGGGCCGGGCGCTCGCGAGGTAGGTCGACGCCACACCCTCGTAGGTTCCGTTGCCGGACAGGGCGGGCGCGGACAGCACCGCGATGGTGAGCGTGACGTGGTCCTCGCTCCACCGCGGCGAGGACGAGATCGAGTACTGCCGTGGTGCCAGGGGCGGCAGCATCTGCAGGTACGTCCCGAACGGCAGCTGTACCGACGGAAAGCGCGTGAGCAGGTCGAGCACGCTGACCCGCCGGTCGAGGACTTCGCGTGGGTAGGTGTCGTCGGCGGCGAGGGCACGGAGCGCGTCGCGCTCGGGCGGGCAGGCCGTGCTGTCGGCGAGCTGGGCGAGCTGGCGGCGCCCGGCGGGCGCGGAGAGCTCGACGTAACTGGACAGCAGCTCTCCCGCGGTGATCGCCTTCCCGACCGGCAGGAACGTGGCCCCGGCTCCGCCGAACCGGAGGACGAGCTGGGCGTCGTAGTCGAGGTCGAACCGGCTCAGTGCCCGGTCCACCGCCGCCGGGGGGTTGAGTGGGAGGACGGCGAGGTAGTCCCCGGCGCGGTAGGTCACGCCTTCGGGGAGCGCGATCTCCAGATGCCGTTTCCGGCGATCGGGCGGCAGGCCCGGGCTGGTCAGTTCCCGGTTGACGACGACCGTGCCGAGCGCGAGATCGTTGGCCCGCAGCAGCGGGTCGCGCGTGGGACCGACGAACGTGACTTCGAGTTCGGCGGTGGGGGCCGGTTCGGCGGTGCGCTGGCCGAGCGCCGCGGCGACCGCGGGCCAGAACCGGTCGTACCAGCCGTCGAAATCGCCGAAGAAGTCGCCGCGCGCGTTGGCGGCGCCGCGGTCGAGGATCCGCTCGGCCCCGGCCTCGGCCAGCCGGGTGTCGATCAGCGTGGGCACCGCCTGGTAGGTCCGGGCCCAGTCCGTGTTGCCGCAGCCGAACACGGCGTAGCGGACGCCGTCGAGACTGCCCTCGTCGAGGGTGTCCAGCCAGGACGTGAAGCGCCGTGCGTTGTCCGGTGGCTTGCCCTCATAGGAGGCGGTGACAATGACGACGACGCCTTCGGCGGGCAGGTGACCGGCCGAGGAATCCAGCGGGGCGAGCGACGGGGAGTAGCCGCGGCGGCGGGCGTCGTTGGCGATCCGCTGGGCGAACGCCTCGGAGGTGCCCGCGTTGGACCCGTAGAGCACCTGGATGGGGACGCCGTTGCCGGCCGCGGCCGGTTCGGCCTGCTCGCCCTCTTCGCCCCGGCCGGCCGGGGCGGTTTCCCGGGCCGCGGTCTCCACCAGGGCGACCGGGCGGCGGCGCAGCCGCATCGTGAACCCTTCGGGTTTCATCGTCAGCGTCTCGTGGATGACCAGGCGGTAGCCCGGATCGGCCGGTTCGAGATCGAACCGCTGCAGCAGCATCGCGAGGAACAGTTGCGCCTCCTGCAGGGCGAAGCCGCGGCCGATGCACATCCGCACCCCGTTGCCGAAGGGCTTCCACGCGTCCGGGGGCAGGGCCTGCGCCTTCTCGAAGGCGAACCGGCCGGGGTCGAACCGCTCGGGGTCCTCCCAGACGGCGGGATCGCGATGCAGCATGGGGGTGAGCACCAGCAGGATGTCGTCGCGCCGCACCGGATACCGCCCGCCGAGGGTGGTTTCGTCGTCCAGGGGCGTCACGGCGAACGCCGGCGCGGTCGGCCATAGCCGCAGCGTCTCCCGCAGGATCTGGTCGAGGTACCCGAGCCGGGCCAGGTCCTCGAAGACGGGGCGGCGCCCGCCCAGCACCTCGTCGACCTGTGCCCGCGCGCGGGCCAGCACCTCGGGATGGCGCAGGAGCTCGTAGAGGGTGAACGTCAGCAACCCGCTGGTCGTCTCGTGCCCGGCGATGAGGAAGGTGACGAGCTGGTAGCGGACGTTCTCGTCGGACAGGCGTTCGCCGGTCTGCGGGTCGGCGGCCTCGATCATGGTGTCGAGGATGTCGCGCCTGCCGGGCGGGGACGGTTGCCGCCGCCGCTCGGCGACGAGCCGGTCGGCGAGGGAGTGGAGGACGTTCTTGTCCTCCTCGAACTGGTGGCGGGACAGCAGCATCAGCCGGTTCTGCAGCGGCAGGCGGCGCGACCGTGAGCCGGATTCGACCAGCGCGCGCACCATCGCCCTGACGAACGGGTGCATCTCCTCCCGGTAGAAGCTGTTGAACCGGTAGCTGAACGCGCAGAGCGCGATCGTGTCCAGCGTCAGCCGGGTGGTGTTGTCCGCGACGTCGATGACGTGCTCGGGCCCGAGCCGCTCCCACTTGAGCAGCAGTTGTTCGGCGATGTCGGCCATGCCGCCGAACATCTCGCGCAGCGCGACCGGGCCGAAGGCGGGCATGAGGATCCGGTGGGCGATCTGCCAGTTGTGCTCCCGCGTCTCGGCGGTGAACAGACCGTCTCCGGCGAACTCCCGCACCTGCCGCAACGGCTGGTGCAACATCTTTTCGAACCGCTCCTGGTCGCACACCTCGTGGACGAGCGCCTGGCTGCTGAGCACGACCATGCGCTTGCCACCCGGCAGGTCGAGCCGGAAGATCGGGCCGAGCTCGCCCGCCAGCCTCATCAGGCCCTGCACCGGCTCGCGCTGATCCATCGCGGGCAGGTTGCCGACCAGCGGTGCCGGGTGCGGCTGGGGGATTTCCACGAGACTCACCGGCGTTCCCTTTCGTCCGGTCTGGCTTCGCACCGGTTCGCCCCACCATCGTCGCTCCGCCCGCGCGGGGTCGCAGGCCGTGCGGACCCGGCGGGCGAGGAGTCAGCTCCCCGAGGTGAACGCGGCGTGCGCGGCCGGTGCTGTTACCGTCGTCGGCGAGTGGCGGCCGGGGAAGGAGCGCGAGTCGGATGGCACGCGTCGCCGTTGCGCTGGGCAGTGGGGGCGCTCGCGGCTACGCGCACATCGGGGTCATCAACGAGCTCGTCGAACGCGGCCACGAGATCGTCGGCGTCGCGGGGTCTTCGATGGGCGCCGTCGTAGGCGGCGTCTACGCCGCCGGCGAGCTGGCGGCCTACACCGACTGGGTCCTCGGCCTCTCCCGGCGCGACCTTCTGCGGCAACTCGATCCCTCGCTCACCGCGAGTGGCGTGATCCGCGCCGAACGCGTCCTGGCGCGGATGGCGGAGATGGTCGGCGGCCGCAGGATCGAGGAGCTCCCCGTCCGGTTCACCGCCGTCGCCGTCGACCTGCTCGCCAGCCGCGAGGTCTGGCTCGACGAAGGACCGCTGGACCGGGCGATCCGCGCCTCCATCGGGATACCCGGGGTCATCACCCCGGCGATCGTCAACGGCCGCCTCCTCGTCGACGGCGGGGTGCTGAACCCGGTGCCCGTCGCGGCCACGGCATCCGCGCACGCGGACTTCGTGGTCGCCGTCTCCCTGCAGGGACAACGGAGCCGGCAGCCCGCCGTGACCCCCACCAGCGAGACCGCCGAGCGACGTCCCGCCGCCGAGTGGTGGGATCGCTTCCGCACCAACGCCTCCGAGGTGCTCGGCCCGGATCTGGCCGCGGCGCTCGGCCGGCGTTTCACCTCGTCGCGTCCGGGCGCCGCGATCGAGGAGGACCTGGAGGCGGGGTCGCTGCCCCAGGTCGGCATGATCGAGGTGCTGAACCTCGCGCTCGACGCGTCGCAGGCGGCGCTCACCCGCCACTGCCTCGCCGCGCACCCGGCGGACGTTCTCATCACCGTGCCGAAGGACGCCTGCCGCACCATCGACTTCCACAAGGCCGCGGAGCTCGTCGATCTCGGACGGCAACTGGCCCGCGAAGCGCTCGCTGCCTGGTGAGCCCGGGCAAGGGCTGCCGTGAAGGGACCCTTCACGGCTCGCCTCGGTCCCTCTGGCGGGGGTGACGGGGCCGCAAAGGGGGCCTCTTACGGCCTAGGTGAAGGCTTTTCGGCGACTCCGCACCAGCCGAAGGGGCGGGCCTGGTCTTCCTTCTCGATGGTGGTCGCGCCGTCCGGGCGCCAGTCGGGCAGGTGCACCAGGCCCGGTTCCAGCAGCGGCCAGTCGCCGAAGAACGGGACGATCTCGTCGTGGGAACGCAGCCACCCGGGATTGGAGGTGGACTTGTAGGCCGACACGAACCGGGCCACCATGTCGCCCGCCTCGGGCGGCGCGTCGTCGTGGGCGATGTGGGACAGCGCCAGCCAGCTGCCGGGCGCCAGCCACTCGCGGTAGTGGCCCAGCAGGTCGGCGGGGCGGTCGGCGGGGCCGATGAAGTGGAGGACGGCGACGAGGAGCAGGCACACCGGCTGCCCGGGGTCGATCAGCCGCTCGACCTCGGGATCGGTCAGGATCCCCGGTACGTCGCGGAGATCGCGCTGCACCAGCCCGGCCCAGCCGGTCGCCCCGTCCTGCTCCAGCGTGATGCGCGCGTGCGCGGCCGCGACGTCCTCGTAGTCGACGTACACGACGGTTCCCCGCTCGTCTTCGGGAAGCGCATTCCGAAGGACCGAATGCACGTTGCCGACGGAGGGCACCCCGGAACCCAGGTCGATGAACTGCCGGATCCCGGCGTCGACGGCGGCGCGGACGACCCGGTTCATCCAGGCCCGGTTGGACCGGGCCAGCGGCTTGATCAACGGGAAGAGGCCTTCGACCTGTTTGCCGAATTCGCGGTCCACCGCGTAGTTGTGGGTGCCGCCGAGATACCAGTCGTACATCCGCGCGGCGGACGGCCGGTCGACGTCCACCCGCGCCGGCGCCGGTGGCGCGAGCTCTTCACCTTGACTCACGTTTCTTTTTACCACGAGTCCGATCGGTGGCCGTCAGCCCGGATCCGCTTGACAGGGCGCGCCGCCGCACACGTCGACGACCTCTCCGGTGCGCAGGAAAACCGCTTTCTGCCGCCGGGCGGTGGCCATGTTCCGGGGATCGCCGTGCGGGTCCCGGCCGTATTTTCCTTCCGTGGGCGCGGTGTTCGTGAGCGGCGGGGACGGGGTTCCGCTGTCCCACACCACCATCGCCGAGCCGTGATAGGGCAGCGGCCCGGTGGACGGGATGTCCCAGTACGGGATCCGGTCGGGACTGCGGCCTGGCGCGAGCGCGGGCGTGACGAGGCGGGCGCCGATGGTGCGGGCCTCGACCTCGGCGGCGATGTTGGCCACCTGGTGATCGCCGTAGGCGATGTGCATCAGCACCTGGTGCCCGTCGGTCAGCCGGCCGGCATAGCCGTCGGTTTCGCCGTGGTCCCACAGCATCTGGAAGAGCCCGAGGACGATCTGCTGGTTCAGCTTGTCCGGATAGGACAGATCGAGCACCCCTTGGAACCGGGCGAAGTCGGCGCTGCGGTCGAGCAGCAGGCCGTAGTTCATCCCGGTGACGCCGAGCACGCCCCGGCGGATGTCGGGGGAGACGGCGACAAGCGCGCCGCCGAGGATGCCGCCCTGGCTGTTGCCGTCATAGCCCAGCCCGTGCGCGTTGTCGACCAGTGGCCTGCCGTCCGCGGTGCGGAACGCCTTGTCGGCGGTGAAGCCGCCGGGGTGCACCAGCGCCCGGCCGAGGAAGAGGGCGTCGAGCATGCCCTGCTGGCTGCGTTCCGGGATCGCGGGGAAGAGGTTCGGATCCAGCAGGGCGCCGATCACCACCGGGATGTCGCCGGAGGCCATCCCGATCCAGTCCGTGGCGCAGAAGGTGAAGTCGTGCTCGGCGGCCATGGCCTTGACGTTGCCCGCCGCGACCTCGTCGCGGCTGCCGAGCAGCCCGTGCCCGTACAGCGCGGGAGTGGACGGCGTGGTGAACGCGCCGCGCGGGATCTCGCACCGGAAACCCGCCGCCTGCGTGTTGAGCGGCAGCCGCCGCGGCCGCCCGTCCGGCCCGCGGAAGAAGGTGGAGCCCGGCGGTCCGCCCGGCAGGTTCAGGTAGCTCGGCACGGTGAGCACGCCCTCCACCTCCCTTGCGATCCGCGCGTCCTCCGCTTCGGTGTGGTCGGTGACCTTGGTGATCACGTAGCCGGGGGAGCGGTCGCCGAGCCGCCGGAACGCGTCGTCGCGGATGGCGGTCAGATCGCCGGTCAGATCGGCGGTGGCGGCCACGGTGAAATCCCAGGCCAGATACAGGGTTCCGGGAGCGATTCCGTGGCGGGCCAGCTGGTGCAGGACCGGCCGCAGCTGCCGCTGCCTCGGTCGCAGCGGATCGGTGGCGGGCAGGTCGGGCCCGGCGATCCTGGCGAACGGGCCGGGCGCGGTCAGCGGCACGCCGGCGGCGTCCTTGAAGCCGCGCAGCGCGACGAGGTAGCGGTGGCCGTCGAGGAAGTTGCGGGCGGGATGGATCAGCAGGGCCTGCCGCCCGGCGCTGGTCGCGTTCGCGTCCAGCTCGGCCCAGTACGGCCACCGCACGCCGGTCTCCGCGTCGAGGAGCACGATGGGCGCGTCCGGCCGCAGTGAACGGCCGATGTCGGTGATCGGTGCCGTGCCGGTGACAGCGAGATCGAGTCCCGGCGCCTGGACGAGGAGGGTGGAGCCGGGCGAGAAGCCGGTGGCCCGGTTCCAGGCCGCCGGATCGATCGGCCGCCCCGGGAAGGCCGCCGGTAGCGTGCCGGGGGTGAAGGCGACCCGGCGGCCGGTGGGGCTGGCCGGATCGGCGCGGGTGTACCAGTCGTCGGGGAACGGCAGCAGGCATTCGGTGGGCACGATCGGATCGCAGCCGCCCCCCGGCAGGCGATCCGCGGCGATCGCCGGTGGCGCGGGGACCACCGATGTGAGCAGGGCGGCGGCGAGGCCGAGCGCGGTCAGGGCCCTGATGAGCAGGCGGGGCCGCATGCTCAGCTCCCGGCGAGCAGGTCGCCGATGATCCGCGCGTAGTTCGCCTCACCGCGCCGGTTGGGGTGCAGCGGGGCCGCGAGGTCCGTGGGCACGTACCCCTCGACCCATTTCTCCAGCGGCGCCTGGCACGCGTCGTGCCCCGCGCTGGGCGTGGCGAGATCGACGTAGGTGGCGCCGTGGGCGACCGCTTGCTCGCGGAGGACGGCGTTCAGGAGGTTCACGCTGCCCTGCAGGTAGTCCGCGTCGACGGGGAGCACGGGCTGGAGCGGCCAGCAGCCGCCCGGCCGGATGTAGAGGCCGTAGCCGGTGACGACCACGTGCGCGTGCGGCGCACGCCGGTGGATCTCGTCGAGCGCGGCCGCGATCTTCGGTTCCGCCGCCGCGATGCGGGTGGCCACGCGATCCACGCCGCCCGCGGTGTAGGTGTCCTTGCAGGGGGTCGCGGCCGGGTCCAGCCGCACGCAGTCCTGCGCGACCCCGACGAGCCCGGCGTCGTTCCCGCCGATGGTCAGCGTCACCAGGGTGGTGTCGGCGCTGAGCGCGTCGAACTGGGGCGGCACGGTCCCGGCCGGTATCCCGAGCAGGCTGGTCGACTGCGGGCCGGTGAGGTTCCCGGTGTCCGCGCCGCTGCAGGTGACGTCCCGGAACACGGGGACGCCGAGGCGGGCGGCGAGTTCGTGCGGATAGTTGTGGGTGGATCGCGCGCATCCCAGCGGCCCGGTCACGGCCGGGATGAGCGGACCGGAGGCCATGGAATCGCCGAGTGCGACGTAAACCTCCGTCGTGGCGGCCGAGGCCGGTGGTGCCAGCCCCACCGCGGCGGGCGTGGCGATCGTGAGCGCAAGCGCCTTCAGGAGGTTGCCGAACCGGCGGAGACCACGGCCACGCAAGTCGTTCACGATCACTCCCGCGTCGTTGAGGATGTGATCGCCCATACTGCAAGATCGGGGGAAAGCGCTCAATTGTCGCCGGGCGCAGAGTTTTTCTGGGGGCGTTGTGACGGCGGACAAGAAGGCCGGGCGGCCTGCGGTGTTGTCGATCGCGGATGTCCCGGTGGCGGCCAGGATACGGGCGAGGGCCCCGCGGCTGACCCGCTCGGTGGTGGCCAGGCTGATGGCCGAACTGCCCGCGTACACCGCGCTCCCGCAGGAGGAGATCGCCGGGGACATCTCGGACATCGTGCAGCGCAGCCTGCGCCTGCTCGCCGACGTCATCGAGCGCCGCCGCCCGGCCGCCGACCACGAACTCGTGCGACAGCGCGAATCGGCGGCACAACGGGCCGAAGAGGGTGTTCCGCTCGATGCCATCCTCAGCGCCTACCAGATCGGGATGACGATGATCTGGCAGGAGATCGCCGGTGCGGCGCGACCGTCCGATTGGGACACCGTGCAGCGGGTGCTGGCGATGGTGATGGATCTCCAGCGGCAGCTGGTTTCCGCGGTCAGCGCCGCCTATCTCGATGCCCGGCAGACCCTCGACCACGAGGAGCACAGCGTCCAGCACGCGATGATGACCGCCCTGCTCGCCGGGGATCCGCTCGAGGAGATCTGCGGACGCACCGGGCTGCGTGCCGCCCCGCGGTACGTCGTGCTGGCGCTGGCGCTGGCACCCCATCCCGACGAAGCCGCCGCCGGGCCGAAGGCGAGGATCGCCACCCGGCGCAAGGTCCGCCGCATCCGCGCCCTGCTCGACCTCTTCGCGGGCGAACCGGCGTTGACCGCCATGGACGGGGCGGGAGGGACGGTGCTGCTGCCCGTGGCCGAGCCGCCAGCCTGGGACGCGTTGCGGGAACTGGTCTCCGAGGCGGCGAAGGCCGCCGACACCGCTATCACCGGCGCGGCCGCGACCGCGGACCCGCCTGGTGTGCCCGCTGCCGTCACCCAGGTCACCGAGGTCCTCGACCTGGTGTCCGGCACGGGACGGCCGCCCGGTCTGTACCGGCTCGCCGACGTCCTGCTCGACTACCAGCTCAGCCGGCCCAGCGCCGCGCTCGACGGGCTCGCCGCGCTCCTGCGGCCGCTGGCGGGCAAACCGGAACTCCTGCGCACCCTGGAGCTCTACCTCGCGCACGACCTCGATCGCCGCCGGACCGGCGCCGCACTGCACGTGCACCCCAACACCGTCGGCTACCGCGTTCGCCGGATCACCGAGCTGACCGGTCTGGACCTTTCCCGGCCGACGGCACTGCCGCTGGTCTTCGCCGCGCTGGCCGCCCACCGTGCCGTCGCCGGAGTCCCCTGACCGTCCACTGTGATCAAGGATGTGGCCGGGGACCGGTCACCGGCGGCGGGGTTTCCCGCGCTTGCCTCCCTGACCCGAGCCGGTGCCACGTCGCGGGTTCTTGCCGGTCGCGGGTTTGCGCCCGCCGTTCTCCGGCCGCTTGCGCTGTGCCTTCTCCGATGCCTTCTCCGATGCCTTCTGCGGTGACTTCGCCTGCGGCTGGGCGGCGGGGCGCCCGCGCGTGCTGTTGACCGTGCGGCCCCGGACCACCCCGATGAACTGCTCCATCAGATCCGTGGTCTCCTCCTCCGGCCAGGACAGCGCGACGCGCGACTGCGGCACGTCGGTGAGCGGCCGGTAGGTGAGGTCCCGGCGGTGGTGCAGCCGGGCGAGCGACTGGGGGACGACAAGCAGTCCCACGCCCGCCGCCACCAGTTCGATGGCGTCCGCGGTCGTGGCGGGGCGCTCGATCGCGGGCCGTCCCGGCGGCCGCTCCCAGCCGAGCGTGTCGTCGAGGGGGTGCAGCACGATCTCGTCGGCCAGGTCCCCCGGGGTGACTTCTTCGGCCGCCCCGGTCGCGGCGAGGAGATGGTCCTTCGGGACGACGACCACGGTCGTCTCGGTGTAGAGGGGGATCGCGTGCAGGCCCGTCCGGTCCGTCGGCAGCCGCAGGAGGACCGCGTCGGCGGCTCCGTCGCGCACGAGCCCGGCGGCCTCGGCCGGGACGGCCGGGACGAGGGACAGCAGGACCCCGGGGTAGCGCTCCTGCCAGATCCGCACCCACTTGCCGGGCGTTACTCCGGGTACATACCCGAGCCGGAAGGCGGGAGGTTCGTCCGAGCTGGTCACGTGGCCAGGTTACCGGGTGTGACTCTCCGGGCCGCGTGCCCGGCCGATACCCTGGACGGCATGACGTCGCAGAAGACCCCCCAGACGATGAAGCCCGCGACCGCGGCGAAGAAGCTGGGTGTGTACCTCGAGGCCACCCCGGCCGAGTTCCGGCAGGGTGTCGTGTCCCGCGACGAGCTGAACGCCCTGCAGGCGGACCCGCCGGAGTGGCTGCGTGAGCTGCGCCGCAACGGGCCGCATCCGCGTCCGGTCGTGGCCGCGAAACTCGGCATCTCCATCGGCGGGCTCGCCCGCGGCGGGATCACCGAGGCCCTCACCACCGAGCAGATCGACGCGTTGAAGGCCGCCAAGCCGGAATGGCTGGAGCGGGAACGCGCCACCCAGGCCGAGGTTCGCAAGGAAGCGCTCCACGTCAAGGAGAAGCACCACCACTCCGGCTCCTGAATTCCGCCGGTCGTTTCGTCCGTTCGTGCTCGACCCGATGATCTCCTGATTGCCCGAACGGTCCTCCTTTGAGGACCGTTCGGGCCCACGTTCGGCCGAACGGGAACCAATCGCGGCTCGTACGCTCTCTAGGATCAATCAGGCCTTGACAGGGACGAGAACCGGGGAGCGCAAGTACGTATGACCAACCCGTTGGTGGCGCAAGCGAAGGATTCCACGACCGCGTTTTCCGGGGTGTCGATCCTGGAGGATGCCCAGGGCCTGGTTTCCAGTATCGAGAGTGGCGATTGGGCTTCGGCGGTTCTCGGCGCGGCGGGGACGGCGATGGACGTGTTGGCGTTCGTGGCGGACCCGTTCGGTTCGATCCTGGCCGCGGGTGTCGGCTGGCTGATGGAGCATGTCGGGCCGCTGAAGGACGCGTTGGACAAACTTGCCGGGAATCCCGACCAGATCACGGCGCATTCGGAGACCTGGAAGAACATTTCGACCGAGTTGGGCCAGGTGTCGACGGATCTGGCGAACCAGGTCAATACGGATATCCAGTCCTGGACCGGTCCCGGTGCGGATGCCTATCGCCAGCAGGCCGGGGAGATGGCGAAGGTCCTCGAAGCCGCGGGCAAGGCATGTGAAGGCGCCTCGAGTGGGGTGAAGACCGCCGGTGAGGTCGTCGCGGCGGTGCGGCAGTTGGTGCGGGACATCATCGCGCAGGTGGTGGGGCACATGGTGTCCTGGGCGCTGCAGGTCCTGTTCACGCTGGGCATCGGGTTGACCTGGGTGGTGCCGCAGGTGGTGAACCTGGTGGCGAAGACCGCGAAGCAGATCGCGGATCTGGTCAAGAAGCTGACCAAGGCGTTGGGCGAGCTGGGCAAGTTGCTGGGCAAGGCCGGTGATCTGTTCAAGGATGCGTCGAAGGGGCTGAGGGGGCTCAAGCCGGGTTCGGCGGCGAAGCCGGGCAAGGTGGACACGTTGCCGTCGGGGGCGAGGAACGTGGACCCGGTGGCGGGCAGGCCGACCACGTCCTCGGGCGCGGGCCACAACGGTTCGGCGGATGCGGGCAAGGTGTCCGCGCCGCCGAAACTCGACGAGGGCGGGGGTGGCACCAAGGCGTCGGGTGCGGGCAAGACCGATGGTGGGAGTGTGGCGCCGCCGCCGAAGCTCGACGAGGGCGCCGGTGGGACCAAGGCGTCGGGTGCGGGGAAGACCGATGGTGGGAGTGTGGCGCCGCCGCCGAAGCTCGACGACGGTGCGGGTGGGACCAAGGCGTCGGGTGCGGGCAAGACCGATGGCGGGAGTGTGGCGCCGCCGCCGAAGCTCGACGAGGGCGCGGGTGGCACCACGGCGTCGGGTGCGGGCGCCAAGGGGGCCGGGAGCAACTCCTCGACCGCCTCGGGCGGCTCGACCCGCGGGGACGCGATCGGCAAGGACACCCGTGTCTGCGACAGCGACCCGGTCGACGTGATGACCGGTGACGTCGTGGCGAACGAGGTCGACCTGAGCTTGTCCGGCCCGGGGGAACTGCTGCTGGAACGCATGCACATCTCGTCCTACCGGGCCGGGCAGTGGTTCGGCCCGTCCTGGTCGTCCACTTTGGACCAGCGGGTCCAGGTGGATGAGGACAACATCCGCTACTTCTCCGCGGACGGCATGATCCTGGTGTATCCGCAACCGGCCGCGGGAGCCTCGGTACTCCCGCTCGAGGGGCCACGGCTGCCGCTGACCCCGGCCGGGACCGGCTTCCGGCTCGACGACCCCGAGCGTGAGCAGAGCCTGTTCTTCGCGCCCGTGGCGGGAAGCCGGGTGGGCGTGCTGCCGCTGGTCGCGCTCGAACAGCGGGACGCCTACCGGGTCGACATCGACCACGACCGGTCGGGAATGCCCGCACGGCTGCGGCACAGCGACGGCCGCGTCGTACGGGTGGCCGGCGCCAGCGGTCGGATCACCGGGATCGAGGTCGTCGAGGCCGGGACCAAACGGGCCGTGAAGGTGGCCGAATTCGGGTACGACGACCGGGGGTACCTCGTCCAGGTCGTCAACTCCTCCGGACTGGCGGCCCGCTACGACTACGACGACCACGGCCGCATGACCGGGTGGCAGGACCGGACGGGCACCTGGTACCGCTACGTCTACGACGACCGGGGGCGCTGCGTCCGCACTCTCGGCTCGGACGGGTTCTTCAGCGGAACGTTCACCTACGACCGCGAACGCCTGATCACCGTCTACACCAACTCGCTCGGCGCGACCACCGAGTACCACTTCACCGCCGAGAGGCAGCTTTCCCGTCGCGTGGATCAGCTGGGCAACGTCACCGCCTTCACCTGGGACCGGTACGACCGGCTGCTGAGCCGGACCGATCCGCTGGGGCTGACCACGTCGTTCGGCTACGACGAACAGGGCACTCTCGCGTCGGTGACCCGGCCGGACGGCTCGGTGCTGCGGGTCACCTCCGGGCCGGACGGGCTGACGATCGAGGCCGACGCCGAGGACGGCACCGTGCTCAGCCGTTTCTATCCCCGGGGTGAGGCGCCGGACCCGTTCGAGGAACCACTCGGCGTCGCCGCACCGTTGCGGGCGGAAAAGCTGAGCGGCGAAAAGGGCGGCGAGCGCGAGGGTGCCGCGGCGCCCGAGGACCGGGATCTGTTCGGCCGGCCCCGGTTCGCGCTCAACCGTTCCCGCCGCCGCGTCGGCCTCGGCTGGACGGTGGAGGGGCAGGAGAACCTGCGCGTGCACCCTTCCGGCGTGCGGGAGATCCGCCGCTACGACCCGGAAGGCAACGAGGTCGAGCACGTCAACGGGGCCGGTTTCGCGACCCGGACCGAGTACGGTCTGTTCGACCTCCCGGTCGCCACGATCGACGCCTCCGGGGCGCGGACCACCTACGCCTACGACACGGAGCTCCGGCTCGTGGCGGTGACCAACCCGCTCGGGCTGAAGTGGACCTACCGCTACGATCCGGCCGGACGGCTGGTCGAGGAGACCGATTTCGACGGTCGGACCTTGCGTTTCACCTACGACCGGGCGGGGCGGCTGGCCACCTCAACCGACGGGACGGGCGGGGTGACCGAGTACGGCTACGACGCGCTCGGAAACGTCGTCGAGCGCCGCGGCCCGACCGGGACCACCCGCTACACCTACGACGCACTCGGCAGGATGACCTCGGCGGTACTGGGCGATGTCGAGCTCAAGGTGGGCTACGACAGCGAAGGCACCGTGCTCAGCGAGTCCGTTGACGGCCGCACGCTGACCTATCGGTACGCGGACGACGGCCGCGTCACCCGGCGCACACCGTCCGGAGTGGACAGTGTGTGGACCTTCGGCGCCGCGGGCGATCCCGTCTCGCTCACCGTCGCCGGGCACACCGTGCGCTTCGGGCACGACACGGGAGGCCGGGAGGTCACGCGCACGGTCGACGGCCGCGTAACCGTCTCCCAGGACTTCGACGCCGACGACAACCTCGTGGCGCAGTCCGTCCAGGGCAGCAACGTCCAGCGACACCGCCGGTTCACCTACCGGCGGGACGGGCTGCTCACCGGGATCGACGACGCGCTGGCCGGGCAGACCCGGCTCGTGCTGGACGCGGCCGGGCGCGTCGTCGAAGTGCACACTCCGCGCGGAAGCGAGGCCTACCGCTACGACGGTGCCGGTAACGTGCTCGAAGCGCGGGAACTGCTCGCGGGGCCGACCGCCGGGGTTCGCCGCTACCACGGCAACAGGCTGGTCTCGGCCGGTGCCGTCGCCTTCGAACACGATCAGCAGGGCCGTGTGCTCGCGCGCCACGAGGGCGGCCGGGTCTGGCGGTACGCCTGGGACGGCCACGACCGTCTGATCGCGCTCGCCACCCCCGAGGGCGACCAGTGGCTCTACCGGTACGACCCGATCGGACGGCGCATCGCCAAGCGACGCGTCACCACCACCGCCTCCGGCGCGCCGAGGGTGGCCGAGTCCTACGAATTCACCTGGAGCGGCGCGCTGCTGGTGGAGCAGGTCCACGTCGACGAGCGGGGCACCCGGACCGTCACCACCTGGGACTACCACCCCGGCGACGACCGGCCCGTGGTCCAGGTCGAGCGGTCGGCCACGCTGGGTGAGCGGTTCTTCGCCATCGTCACCGACCTGAT
The DNA here is from genome assembly GCF_026802195.1 of Amycolatopsis cynarae. Classification (NCBI taxonomy): domain Bacteria; kingdom Bacillati; phylum Actinomycetota; class Actinomycetes; order Pseudonocardiales; family Pseudonocardiaceae; genus Amycolatopsis; species Amycolatopsis cynarae. The sequence continues at coordinate 2,578,776 of NZ_CP113836.1, forward strand.
GGGGCGGCCGACGGAACTCGTCGACCCCGCGGGATCGCTGGCGTGGCAGGGAAACGCGGGGCTCTGGGGCCGCGAGCCCGGCCCGGCGGGCACTCCGCTGCGGTTCCCGGGGCAGTACGCCGACGCCGAATCGGGGCTGCACTACAACCTCTACCGCTACTACGATCCCACGACCGGCCGGTACCTGAGCCAGGATCCGCTCGGGCTCGCCCCGGCGCCGAACCCCGCGGCCTACGTCGGCAATCCCCTGGCCGACTGCGACCCGCTCGGCCTCGCCCCGAAGTGCAAGGGCGGGGGGAAGGGCAAGACGCCCGACCGGCCCGGAGGCGGCGACGACGCGGGCAAACTGCCCGGGAAGGGCGGAACCTCGGCGAGCGGGTCGAAGGCCACGCATTCGTTCGGCAAGCAGGACGGGGTCGAGGTGCAGGTCGACTCGCACCAGGGCAAACACCAGGTGGGGGCCACGAGCTTCGGCATGAAGTACACCGGCGGCTCGGGCACGAAGTTCCCCGCCAACGTGGGTGACAAGTGGCACGAGGAGTACTTCTCGAAAGAGGTCGGCAAGTACACCAAGGAGGGCCCGGCCGGCGAACTCGACGCGAAGGTGGCGTCGAAGAAGGACAACCTCGACGCCCACGAGGAGAAGGTCAGCGACCTCAAGAACGAATTCGAGGCCAAGCAGCAGGAGTTCAAGTACGCCAGCAAAGAGGACAAGGCGACCATCAGGCAGGAGGCCTTGGACCTCAAGGAGCAGTACCAGAAGGCTGCCGCCGAGCGGGACGCCGCGAAGCAGGAGTACGACGCCGCGAAGGCGGAACGCGAGAGCCATGGCGAAGGAAACGCGATCCAGTACGACAAGAACGCGAAACCGGACGGCGTCCAGTACGACATGACCACCCAGTGGGTCAAGGAGGGTGACGACGGGCACTGGTTGACGACGTACCACGCGAACCCGGTGAGCAACGACTGGTGGGGGGACTACGGCAAGCAGATCGCCAAGGAGTACAACCTCTGACCCTGAACGCACGGCGGCTTGAGGTGCCGCTGTCCCGTGTGGTGCCGGGGAGCTGCGGTGCGCTCGATGCGCGCCGGGGCTCCCCGGCTCCTGTTCAGCCGGTCACTCGCGGACGTGTGGGGGCGGGCCGGGGCTGATCCGGTCGGCCACCGTGGACTGGAAGTGCGGGCACCGGACGAAGTCCTCGTGCTCGCACTCCAGCGCTCCCTCGATCATGTCGAGCGAGGCCTGTGCCGCCCTGATACGGGCGCGGAGTTCGTCCCGCCGGTGCCGCAGGATCGCGGTACGGGCCGCCCGGCCCGGTGCGGCGATCATGGCACGGATCTCCTCCAGGGCGAACCCGGCCTCCTTCCCGCGCAGGATCACAGGTCGTCCTGGCGATAGCGGCGGCGCGCTCCGGCGGCCCGGGCGGGGGCGAGCAGCCCGATCGACTCCCAGTGCCGCAGCACGTGGGTTGCCAGGCCGAACCGGCCGGCGACCTCGCCGATGCTCAGCGCGGCTCCTCCCCGCGGCTTGACTTCATGTCCACATTAAGAAGCAGCATGGCGATCATGTCCCCTCCGAAGGATGCTCTGATCCAGAGCCTCGATGCCGCGACCCGGCCCCTTCTCTCCGGGCGAGAGTCGTTTCCCCTGGTCCGATAGGGGGAACAGGCTGGTGAACGGCTCGCGAGGACGGGGGCGGGAGAGTGAAGACACAGCGCCTGCACGGCGGAAGGCTGGCGGTCCTGATCATCGCGGTGGCCCTGGTACTCGGTGTCGCGACGACCGCGGTGCTCGCCGCGACCGGGGTCTTCCGTCCCACGCCGTCCGCCACCCGCTGCGGCGCGCCCGTCCTGCCGGGGCAGGTGGTGGACGTGACCGCCTCGGACAGTGGCCGCGGGATGATGGGCGGCTCCGGGATGATGCGGCTGTGGGTGCGCCCAGCCACGGTGCGGCCCGGGCAGGTGTCGCTGCGGGTGTTCAACGCGGGCAGTCAGGCACACGAGGTGCTCGTGCTGCCGCTCGCGGCGGATCAGACGGCCGGGAACCTTCCGGTCGGCAGCGACGGGAAGGTGGACGAGACCGGCAGCCTGGGCGAGGCGTCGAACAACTGCGGCGCGGGGGAGGGCGACGGCATCGAACCGGGCGCGCTGGGCTGGACCACGGTGACGCTGCAACCGGGCCGCTACGAGCTGTTGTGCAACATGCCCGGGCACTACGCCGCCGGTATGTACACCGAACTGGACGTCACGGGAGCCTAGTAGTGGCCGTGAAGGGTCCCTTCACGGCGCGGGGAGCCCAACCCGGACCCCGTCCCGGTGCCCGGCGACTTCGTCGTTGACATCCGCTCGCCAGGAGTTCACCATTATGCCGTTGGTATACCAGCCGTATTATGGAGCCGCCCGGCGGTCGCCAGGGGTTCCCGGCACCACCTCCGCCTCAGCGTAGGGCGAGGATCTTCTGGGTGGCGGCCAGGTGATCGGTGATGGCGGCGATCGCGGCGTCCGCATCACCGGAGTCCACAGCGGACAGGATCGCGCGGTGCTCGTCCACCACCTCGGCCCGGCGGCCCGGGGTGGCCGCCACCGCGGACAGGCCGGTCCGCAACTGGCGGGTCCGCAACCCCCGGTACGCCTTGAGGATCAACGTGTTCCCCGCCGCTTCCACGAGAGAGGAATGAAAGTGCAGATCCTGTGCCAGGAACTCGCCGGGCTCGTCCCCGCCGGCCAGTTTCTCCTGCGCGGCCAGCGCATCGTGCATGGCCCGGACCGGAGTGCACCGCCGGCCGATCACCACGCGGGCGGCGTTGGTCTCCAGCAGTTCCCGGAACCCCATCAGTTCGTTGATGTCCGACGGTGTCAGCGGGGCCAGGTAGGCGCCCCGGCGCGGGATCAGCTCGATCAGGTCTTCGGCGGCGAGGATCAGCAGCGCCTCGCGCACGGGAGTTCGCGAAACCCCTACCTGCGCCGCGATCTCCCGCTCGTCCATGAAGCGCCCGACCGAAGCCGGGTTGGAGATCACCGAGTCCCGGACGTAGGCGTACACCTTGTCACGCTCGCTCATCGGCCGCCTCCTGGTCGGGATACCGCTGGTATACCACTGTCCACCGAGCACACGAACGAGGTGGCGACATGCGCGTAGCACTCTGCCAGTTCTCGGCGGGGGACGATCCGGACGCCAATCTCGCGGCGATCGTCGAGCAGGCGGGCAAGGCCGCGGCGGACGGTGCCCGGCTCGTCGTGTTCCCCGAAGCCGCCATGGCCCGCTTCGGTGGCGACCTTGCGGCCGTCGCGCAACCCCTCGACGGTCCGTGGGCGAGCGCGATCATCGACGCCGCCCGGGCACTGGGCGTGGTGATCGTCGCGGGCATGTTCGTGCCCGCCCCCGGCGGCAGGGTGGCCAACACCCTCCTCGTCGCCGGCGCCGGAAAACCCCTGCACTACGACAAAATCCACCTCTTCGACGCCTTCGGGTACGCGGAGTCCGACACCGTCGCCCCCGGCCGGGCGCCGCTGCTGGCCGAGGTCGACGGGGTCACCTTGGGCTTCGCCACCTGCTACGACGTGCGGTTCCCGGAGTTGTTCGTCGACCTCGCGCTGCGCGGCGCCCAGGTGATCGTGCTGCCCACGTCCTGGGGCGCCGGGCCGGGCAAACTCGCCCAGTGGGAGACCCTGGTCCGCGCCCGGGCGCTGGACGCGACCACCTGGCTGCTCGCGGTCGACCAGGCCGCTCCCGAACTGCCCGGAGCGGCGGGGGCGCCGCTGGGGATCGGCCACTCCATGATCGTCGGACCGGACGGTGCGGAGCACGGTCGGCTGGACGAGCGGCCGGGCATGCTCGTGGCCGACCTCGATCCTGGCGCCGTCGCCGAAGTCCGGGGCACGATCCCGGTGCTGGCCAATCGCGCCTACCGGCTGCTGCCGCCGCCGTGAGCCTCAAAGCCAGTCGCGCCGCCTGAACACGACGTACAGCGCGGCGGAAAGGACCACGATGACGGCCGTGGAGACCCAGAAGCCCCAGATCTGGTCGAACCCCGGATAGGGGATGTTCTGGCCGTAGAACCCGGTGATCGCGGTGGGCACCGCGATGATGGCGGCCCAGCTGGTGACCTTCTTCATGATCGTGTTGAGCCGGTTGCCCTGGAGGTTGAGCTGGGTCTCCCGGATGGTCGTGACCAGGTCCCGCAGTGATTCGGTCCATTCCGTGGCGCGCAGAACGTGGTCGTAGACGTCCTGGTAGTAGGGCATGAGCACGTCGTCGACGATGTGGAAGTCGCGGCGCATCAGCGCGTTCACGACCTCCCGCATGGGCAGGACCACCCGGCGCAGGGTGACCAGGCTCTTGCGCAGGTGCAGGGAGCGCCGCTGCATGTCCTTGTGGTCGATGTCCTCGGCGAAGACCAGGTCTTCCAGCGCCTCGATTTCCTCGTCGAGGGCCTGCACGGCGTCGAAATGGCTGTCGACGACGTGGTCGAGCAAGCCGTGCACGAGGAAGCCGACCCCGCTTTTGCCCAGTTCCGCCGCGGAATCCCAGCGCCGGACCACGTCGTCGATGTCGAAGTCCTCGTCCTTGCGGACGGTGACCAGGGCCCGCTCGGTGAGGAACGCGGCGACCTCGGCCTTGCCGAGCACCCCGGTGGCGGGGTCGAGGCGGACGGCGTAGGCGGTGAGGAACGCGTGGGTGTCGTAGCGGTCGAGCTTGGGACGCTGGTGTTCGTGCACCGCATCCTCCACAGCGAGCTGGTGCAGGCTCAGTTCCTCGGCGATGGTCGCGAGGTCCTCTTCGGTGGGGGCGCACATGTCCAGCCAGACCGTGGCGCCCGGATCGGCCAGATGGTCGGAAATGTCGGCTGCGGGGAAGTTCTCGGCTTCCAGGACGCCGTTGCGGTAGAGACGGGTGCGGGCCATGGCGCCCCACGGTAGAGACCGGCTCGGCACCAGCCCACCCCGGGCCGGAAATCATCCTTTTCGCGAGATGCGGCGTGCGGGCCGGCGGGCGGAGGGTGAAGGACGCCCGGAAATCCGGTCCGGGCAACGGGATGCGGTGGGCCGGGGGAGAGGGGTTGGTGCCGATGACCGAGTTCGGGGACGAAGCCGGGGCCGACCTCGCGCCGCTGCGCGCGGTGGCCGACGCCCTCCTCTACGAGGGCTACCAGCTCCACCCCTGCCGTGAATCCTCGCCCCGGAACGTCGCCCGGCGGCAGTCCGGGGTGCTGGCCCCGCGGCCGTGGGTCGAGCGCGACGGGCCCGTCGCGGCGGTCGTCGCCGGTTCGGTGGAATCGTGGCGCCAGCAGACCGAATGTGTCGTCGAGGCCCGTGAGGGTGACGACGTCACGCTCCGGGCGCGGATCCGGTTCCTGCAGGCACAGGGGAAAAGCGTCGAGCAACGAGGGCCCGGCGGCCGGTACACCGGCGTGGAGTCGCTCGACGTCGGCGGAACCCGGCATCTGTCCTTCGACGAGGCCGTACCGCACGAGGCGGACCTCGTCGTGCCGTTCGGCGAACTGGTGGAAGACGGTTTCACGGCCGGGATCGGCGCTCCCAGCGGGGAGGAGACCTCGTCCTTGGGCGCCGTGGGCCGGGTGGTGCGCCGCCGGTGGCCGCTCGAAGCGGTGGCGAGGCTGCGTGCCGAACCGGTCGAAGGACAGGACGGGGTGTACCGGTTGCGCGTCCGCATCGAGAACACGAACACGACGATCGGCCCCGGGGCTTCCCGTGCGGTGGCGCTGCGTCAGGCACTCATCGCCACCCACACCCTGCTGGGTGGGCGCGGGTTGCGTTTCGTGTCGCTGCTGAAACCGCCGGAGTGGGCGAGACGGCCCGTCGCCGCCTGCCAGAACATCCACACCTTCCCGGTCCTCGCCGGACCGTACGGCAGCCGTGAACACCTGCTTTCGGCGCCGATCCCGCTCTACGACTACCCGCGGACCACCCCGTGCTCCGGCGGCGACCGGCGGGACGCGACCGAGCCGCTCCCGGCATGACCACCGCATCGCCGGGCGGAGCCCGGTCACGGATGGTCGGCGGGCACCGGGGCCTGTGCTCCCGAAGGCCGCTCGCCCCGGAGTCTGCCGAGCAGCCGGTCACCTTCGAGGTCCAGACGAGGGAGGACCCGGTCGAGCCGGCGCGGGATCCACCACGCGCGCTCCCCGACGATCGCCAGCACCGCCGGAACCAGGGTCATGCGCACGAGGAAGGCGTCCACCAGGATGCCGACGGCGAGGGCGAACCCGACCTGCACGACCATCGGGTCGGCGTTGAACGCGAATCCGGCGAACACCGAGATCATGATGACCGCCGCCGCGGTCACCACACGGCCCGCGGTGGCGAAGCCGGAGGTGATCGCCCGGTGCGCGGTCTCGCCGTGGACGTGGGCTTCGCGGATCGAGCTGACCAGGAAGACCTGGTAGTCCATGGCGAGCCCGTAGAGCACGCCGGTGACCACGATCGGGAGCAGACTGAGCACGGGGGCGGTGGCGTCGAGTCCGAGCAGTCCCCGCAGCCAGCCCCACTGGAACACCGCGGTGGTCACGCCGAGGGTGGCGCCGACGCTGAGCAGGAACCCGACGGTGGCCTTGACCGGCACGACGAGGGAACGGAACACGAGCAGCAGGACGAGCAGCGACAGACCGAACACGGTGGCCAGATAGACCGGCAGGGCCGCGGCGATCCGGGCGGAGACGTCCAGGGCGAGAGCGGTGAACCCGGTGGTGCCGAGGGAAACGCCGTCCTGCCGTGCGAGCTGTCTGGCCCGGTCGCGAAGGGTACGGACCAGTTGCCGGGTTTCCTCGTCGTTCGGCCCGCCCGCGGGGATGACGCTCAGGATCGCGGTGTCCCCGCCGCCGTTCGTGCCTGCCAGGGAGACCGAGACGGCTCCGGGCATCGCCCGGAGCGCGGCGGCGACCCGCCCCAGGGTCTCCGGCGCGATCGCTGTGCCGGGGACGGTGTTACGGGCCACGACCGTCAGTGGTCCGTTGTAGCCGGGGCCGAAGGCCCGGCTGACGGCGTCGAAGCTCTGCCGCTGGGCGGTGCCGGAGTGGTAGCTGGCGCCGGAAGGAAGACCGAGTTTCATGTCCAGTGCGGGCAGGGCCAGCACGGCGGGGATCACCAGTGCGCAGGCGAGCGCGAGGTGACGGTGCCGCACCAGCCGGCCCGGCCAGCGCGGGGCCGCCTTGGGGCCGGTGGTGCGGGGTTTCGCGCGGGCCCTGGCCGAGCACACCCGTTCGCCGAGCAGCCCGAGCAGGGCGGGCAGCAGGGGCACGGCCGCCAGCACCGCGATGGCCACCGTCGCCGCGGCGACCAGTGCCATGGTGGTGAACAGCGTGATGCCCACGACGAGCAGGCCCGCCAGTGCGATGACGACGGTGCTGCCCGCGAAGAAGACGGCCGTGCCCGCCGTGCCGACGGCCCGAGCGGTCGCTTCCCTCGCGTCGAGGCCTTCGCCGAGGATCAGGCGGCGTTCCCGGTTCACGATGAACAGGGCGTAGTCGATCCCCACCGCCAGCCCGAGCATGAGGGCCAGAACCGCGCTCAGGGAATGCATTTCCAGCACGTGCGACAGCGCGAAGGCGCCGCCGACCCCGAGTGCGACACCGGTGAGTGCGATGATCAGCGGCAGCCCGGCGGCGAGCACCGAGCCCAGCGTGATCACCAGCACGATCGCGGCCACGGCCAGGCCGGTGATCTCGCCCGCCCCGGCCAGTTCCGGAATCTCGATCATGGATGCACCGGGCAGTACCCGGATGCCCAGCCCGGACACCGGGGCCCGGGCCACGTCGAGGGTGCGCGCGACGGTGCCCGCGGGCAGTTCGTAGGTCTGGACGTCGAACTGAAACTGCAGCAGGGCCACCAGGCCGTCGGCGGAGACCAGCACGCCCGGGACCGCACCGCCGTCGGCCGGCAGGGGGGCGGGTCCTCCTGGCGCCGGGCCGCCGCTCGCCCCGGCCACCGCGGCACTGGCGCGCAGCAGGGCGCTGTCGGGGCCCTTCGCCACTTCCGCGGCCAGCACCCGCCGCGGGTCGACGACGTGCGGGCACCGGTACACGCCGTCGACCGCCGCGACGAGCGCCTGCCTGCCGGGGCCCGCGTCGAGCCGGGTGCCCTCCGGGGCGCGGAAGGCCACCATGCCCTGGCCGCCCGCGGCCTCCGGCATGGCCGCCGCGAGTTCGTCGATGACCTGCTGGGACGGGGTTCCGTCGATGCGCACCTCGTTGCTGACGTGCACGGGGAAGGCCAGCAGCAGTCCGGCCAGCGCGGCGAGCACCGCGGTCCAGCCGCCGATCAGCCACCACCGCCGGGTAAAGGCGAACCTGCCGATCCGGTAGAGCAGCACGGACATCGGACACCTCCCGGAACCGATAGTGAACTATCGAAACGAGAGGGGACTATCACCCATTCGTGTCAAAGGCTCGGTTAGCGTGGACCCAGGTGAAGAGGAGGTGGCCGTGCTGGGAAGGGACTCTCGTGCACCGCGCCGCAGGGTGGACGCGCTGTCGAACACGGCGCGGATCATCGCGGCCGCACGGCGGGTGTTCGGCAGGGGGGACGGTTCCGGTTCCCTGGAGAAGATCGCGGCCGAGGCCGGTGTCGGAATCGCCACGCTCTACCGGCACTTCCCGAATCGCGAGGCCCTCGCGCGCGCGGTGTTCGACGATCTGTTCGACACCGAGATCGCCCCCATGCTCCAGGGCGTGGCCCACGGCGGCACGCTGCGCGGATCGCTGACGGACGTGGTCGAACGGATCCTCGACCTGCTCATCGAGGAACGCGGGCTGATCTCCTTCGCAGGGAACTTCATCGAGCTCGCGAGCGAAACCCTCAGCCGCTTCGCCCAGCCGCTCCGGGAACTGCTGGGCAGGGCACAGGCCGGCGGTGAGGTCCGGCAGGACCTCCTCGCCGAGGACCTGCCCCGCATCCTCGTGATGGGGGTGGCCGCGCTGACGCTCCCCGGCACGACCAAGGCCGTCCGGAACCGGTATCTCACTCTGATCTTCGACGCACTCGACGTGCGGGGAGCCACCCCGCTGCCCCCGCTCGAAGGGTGGGACCGCGAGCGGTGAGCCCGGCGATCCGGCGAGGATGAGGCCATGAGCCTTCATGTCACGATGGTCCAAGCCTGCCAGCGCGCGGGCCGGGGCGGGAGCCTGACCGCGGTGGCCGACGAGACGACGTTGAGCGATGCCGAGCGGCGCGCGGTTCCGGTCAGGGCGGGCGCATCGCACGCCGCGTTCGTCTCGCTCCGGGAAGACGGGGTCGTGGCACTCCGCTTCTTCACCGCCACCGGAGAGTTGCCCGCCTGCGGGCACGGCACGGTTGCCGCGCTGGCGGTACTCGCCCGGCGCGCGGGCGCGCGGCAGTACGAGGCCGTGCTGTCTTCCGGTGGCCGGACCTTCCTCGGTCAGGCCAGCGGGGCCGGCGACCGGTACCGGGCCGCCTTCGATCCCGGGCCGGTGGAGTTGGGCGATCCCGCGTGGCCGGACAGCGAGCCGGTTCTGGCCGCGCTGGGGCTCGATCCCCGGGAGGTGGAGGTCCGCATCGCCTCCGTAGGACGGGCGCGGATGCTGGTGCGCGTCCGCGATCGCCGCGTTCTGGCCGAACTGGCACCCGACCCGGCCCGTCTGCGCCAGGCCTGCGACCGGCTGGGACTGCTGGGCTGCTACGTCTACAGTGGACCGTCGACGGACGGGCGGGCCGCCGCGCGGATGTTCGCGCCGTCGATCGGCGTCCCCGAAGACATCGCCAACGCCAACAGCACCGCCTGCCTGGCCGCCGTCCTCGCCGGTCAGGGTGCGGCCGGAGTGGAGGTGGACATGGGAGACACGCTGGGCCAACCGGCTACCGTCACCGCCACCAGTAGTCCCGGACCCGGCGGTCCCGCGATCCGGGTCGGCGGCATCGCCACCATCGTCGGCGCTTCATCCGGATCTCGGTCGCACCCGGGTACGCTCACGGAGCTATGAACTCGATCTTCTTCGATCCCGCCGGTGCGCGAAGCGCCCGTGTGGCACGGGAGCGGCTTCCGGCGGTGGCGTGCTGACCGGGCCGGTGCCGCAGCCGGTGCTGACCGGGCTGACCACGGCGGCGATCTTCCTGGTCCTCACCGTCGAAGACGGCGGTGAGGACGTGGTGCGGGACGTGCTGGGCGACGTCGGCGGGCTGAGCCGCTCCGTCGGCTTCCGGGTCCCGGACGGCCGCCTGGCCTGCGTGGCGGGGATCGGCTCGCCACTGTACGACCGCTTGTTCAGCGGACCCCGGCCCGCCGGGCTGCATCCGTTCCGGGTGATCGAAGGGCCCCGGCACACCGCCGTCGCGACTCCGGGCGATCTGCTGTTCCACGTGCGGGCGGCGACCATGGACCTGTGTTTCGAGCTGGCCGATCAACTGCTGAGCCGCCTCGGCGGCGCGGTGAAGGTCGTGGACGAGGTGCACGGGTTCAGGTACTTCGACCAGCGGGACCTGCTCGGGTTCGTGGACGGCACCGAGAACCCGACCGGTGCGGCGGCCGAGGCGGCGGTGTTCGTCGGCGAGGAGGACCCGGCCTTCGCCGGAAGCAGTTACGTCATCGTGCAGAAGTACCTGCACGACATGGCCGCCTGGAACGCGCTGCCGGTGGAGGAGCAGGAACGCGTCGTCGGACGCACGAAGCTGTCCGACATCGAACTGCCCGACGAAGCCAAACCGGCCGATTCGCACGTCGCACTGACCGCGATCGTGGACGAGGACGGCACCGAGCGGCAGATCGTGCGCGACAACATGCCGTTCGCGAGCCTCGCCGACGGCGAGCGGGGCACCTACTTCATCGGGTACGCGGCCAGTCCGTCGGTGGTCGAACGGATGCTGGAGAACATGTTCGTCGGCAACCCGCCGGGCACCACGGACCGCATCCTCGACTTCTCCACCCCCGTGACGGGCTCGCTGTTCTTCGTGCCCAGTCAGGACTTTCTCGACGACCTCCCGCCCGCCCCGGACGGCCCGGCGCCAGCGGGAGACCAGTCGCTGCGCATCGGCAGTCTCAAGGACCGGAAGAAACGGAACACCGCATGAACAACCTGCACCGCGAACTCGCTCCCATTTCGGCCGCCGCGTGGGAAGACCTCGAAGCGGAAGCCCGCCGCACCTTCACCGAGCACGTCGCGGGGCGTCGCGTGGTGGACGTGGTCGGCCCGGGCGGGATCACCCTGTCCGCCGTCGGCACCGGGCACGTGCGGGACATCTCCTCTCCGGGAGACGGGGTGCGCGCCCGACGGCGCGAGGTCGCGGCGGTGGTCGAGTTGCGGGTGCCGTTCGTGGTGAGCCGCGAGGCGGTCGACGACGTCGAGCGTGGCGCGAAGGACGTGGACTGGCAGCCGGTGAAGGACGCGGCGAAGAAGCTCGCGTTCACCGAGGACAGGATCATCGCCGAAGGCCTGCCCGCGGCGGAGATCACCGGAATCCGCACGGCGGCGCCCACGTCGATCACCCTGCCCGCGGAGCCGACCGCGTATCCCACCGCGGTCGCACAGGCGATGAGCGCGCTGCGCCTGGAGGGGGTCAACGGGGACTACGCGCTGCTGCTGCCCGCCGACACCTACACGGTCCTGGACGAGACGACGGAACACGGGTACCCGATCCGCCAGCACGTCGCCCGCGTCCTCGGCGAGGGCGGCCAGATCATCTGGGCGCCCGCGCTGGAGTCCGCGCTCCTGGTCTCCACCCGGGGCGGCGACTACGAACTGCACCTCGGCCAGGAGGTCTCGATCGGCTACCTCGCGCACGACGGGGACAGCGTCGAGCTGTACCTGGAGGAGTCGCTGACCTTCGTGGTGAACACCGCCGAAGCCGCGGTTTCGTTCGCCTGAGTCCAGTCCAGGGAGCGTCGCAGGGTTCGAGGGCGAAAAACGGGCTAATTCCCCAGACATGCCCCTGCTCGACTCGGTTCCGATCGCGGCGCTGCCGCTGGAGCGGTTCGAGCCGGTAATCGGCGGCGAGGCCTTCCACCGGCTCTTGGAGCGTTTCGCGCGTGGCCGCGATCTCCTCGGCGGGCACGCGATGTGGCATGTCAACTCGACCTCGCGCGGCGGCGGCGTGGCCGAAATGCTCGTTTCGCTGCTCGCGTACGGCCGGGGGGCCGGCATCGACGAACGGTGGGAGGTCATCGAAGGCAACGAAGCCTTCTTCGCGGTCACCAAGCGCATCCACAACAACCTGCACGGCGCCGCCGGTGACGGCCTGCCGCTCGACGACGAGGCGCGCGAGGTGTACGAGTCGGTCACCCTCGCCGCGGGTGAGGAGCTCGCCGAGCGGATCGTCCCGGGGGACATCGTCCTGCTGCACGATCCGCAGACGGTGGGCATGATCCCCGTGCTCAAGCGGCTCGGCGTGCCGGTCGTGTGGCGGTGCCATGTAGGGATCGACACCCCGTCCGCGCACACGCGCGCGGCATGGGCGTTCCTGCGCGGTTACGTGCTGCAGGCCGACGCCTACATCTTCTCCCGCAGGCAGTACGTCTGGGAGGATCTCGATCCGGACAGGACCGTTCTCATCGCCCCGGCGATCGACGTGTTCTCGCCCAAGAACCAGGTGCTCTCCGACGGTCAGGTCGACGGGATCCTCTCCGCCGCGGGGCTGCAGGAGGGTTCCCGGACGTTCGCGGTCGAGCCGTCCTTCCTCCGCATGGACACCTCGCCGGGGCGGGTCGAGCGGCGCGCCGAAGCGGACGAAGGACGTCGCCTTCGCCCGGATGACGTGGTGGTGCTGCAGATTTCGCGGTGGGACCGGCTGAAGGACCCGATCGGGGTGATCGACGGGTTCGTGCGCCACATCCTTCCCCGCTCGGAAGCGCATCTCCTCTACGCGGGCCCGTCCGTCGACGCGATCTCCGACGATCCGGAGGGCAAGGAGGTGCTCGAGGAGGCGAAGGCACGCTTCGCGGCTCTTCCCGGAGAGGTGCAGGAACGCCTCCACCTCGTGACGCTCCCGATGGTGGACGTCGAGGAGAACGCCGCGATCGTCAACGCGTTGCAGCGCCGCGCGCAGGTGGTGGTGCAGAAGTCGATCGCCGAGGGATTCGGGCTCACCGTGGCCGAGGCCATGTGGAAGGAACGACCGGTGGTGGCCAGCCGGATCGGCGGGATCCAGGACCAGATCGAGGACGGCCGGTCCGGGAAGCTGGTCGGCGCGCAGGACCTGGCCGCCTACGGCCGGGCCGTCGTCGACCTGCTCACGGACCCGGCGCTGGCGGCGGAGATGGGCGCGCGGGCCCGGTTCCGCGTGCGCGATGCCTTCCTCGGGACCCGGTCGTTGCTGCAGTACATCGCCCTCTTCGAACGCCTCGTGCTGGGGCAGGGATATCCGGCGGAGGTATCGCTCCCCTCGGGTTACCGCTAGCAGGGCCGGCAAAGTCCGATCGGCAACCCGCACGCCCCTCGCGGGACCCTCGTTGGGCCAGTCGAGGGAGTTTGTCCCTTTGGTCCCTCCTCGGGGTTTTTGCCCGTTACACTCCGAGCCTGCAATCTCACCCACACCACGGGGCTGATCACCAGCCTGACCAACCTCACCAAGCTGCTCGACGGATAGGGCGGTCATGGCGAAACCGAAGAATCCGGGCCATGGCCGGGACGGCGGTGACGGCGAAACCGGAAGGCCGTCGCAGAAACACGGTGACATCGACGCCGGGGCGGGAATCTCCAGCGCGCAGCGGGCCACCTTCGAAGCCGCGCAGCGGGGACGGCCGGGAAATTCCGATGGCCGCACGCCACCGCCGAACACGCCGGGCCGGACGGGACACACCAGGCCGTCGGGACGACCCGACCCGAACGCCGAACCCGGTGGGACACCGACCGACACCTCCGTGGGAAGTCCGAAACAGCGCGAAGGCCACCGGATCGAGAACGATTCGGCGACCATCCTGGCCAGGGCCGGATACAAGATCAGCCAGAACACCGGTGAGAAGGGGGTGAACGGCACCAGCGACCCCGACTACAACATGGAAGGCAAGTTGTGGGACTGCTATGCGCCGAGCAGCGACAAGCGGGACAACGTCCGGAGCGAGCTTCGTGACAAGGCGAAGAAGCAGTCCGGCAGTATCGTCATCAACATGGCACGGAGCCCGATGACCGTGGAGGAGATGAAGGCAATCCTCCCGCACGTCAAGGGGCTCGAAGAAGTGAAGATCATCGACAGGGACGGCACCATCATCGATGCGTTCCCGCAGTAACGGCAGGATGTGATCCGTGTCCATCACCTACAAGCTCGAACTGGGGGCGCCGGTCGCCCCGGGCGCGGTCGTGTCCGCCCTGACCGAGGGCGCCGCCGGAATCGCCGAAGCGCACACGGGCACCAAGGGATCGCTGCGTGGCGGCGGCTGGTTCGATGCCGACGTCGCCGAATACGACCCGCCCGACCCGGTGGAGCAGGAGTTCGGCTTCGCGCCGACCGTCGAGGTCTACTTCGGACTGAGCAAGTCCGGCGACTTCGAGGCCCAGGAGACCGATGTGCTCCGGCTGGTTATCGCCGTGCTGGCCAGGATTCCCGGGGACGCGCTCCTCCATTTCGAGCACGACGAAGTGTGGCTGCTCCGCCGCGGTGGGCGGTTGACCGTCAACGGCGCCCTGTGGAAGCCCCAGCAGCTCGTCCTGCTTCCCCAACCGTACGAGACGGCGCCGCTGGCGTTCGGCTGAGACAGGACGGAACCGGCGCCGCCTTCACCCCGGATCGCGATCGGTGTTCGACGTGGTGGCCACGAAGCGCGCGAGATCGGCCGACTGCCGTATCCGGGTGGGTTCGTGGACGTACATCATGTGCCCGGCGGGATAGTGGGCGCGTTCGATGTTCCCCCGAAGCTGTTCGGGAATGGCCAGGTGCGCCAGCACGTGTTCGGCCGCGAAGTACGGGGTGGCGCCGTCGTAGTGGCCGAACGCCACATGCACCTTGAGATGGGGGTTCGCGCGCATCGCCGAACCGAGTTCTTCGACCGCGGACACCGGGCGCCCTTCGAACTCCGAGAACGACCACCGGGAAGCGGCGTCCATCGCCATCACCTCGTAGCGCAGGTCGCTGGCGTAGCGCAGTTCCTCCCGGACGTAGTGGTTGAATCCCGCGGTGTAGGCCCCGGCGATCCGTGTGTACGAGGCGTCGTCGCTCATCCGCTCGGCGCCGCCATCGGGCTCCCAGCCGGTGAACCGGCCGTCGAGGCGCCCGGTGGCCAGGCCGCGGTCGCGCAGCAGTTCCGTGAAGAACCGCAGGTGCTCGATCCGCAGCTCCACCCGGTCCACATAGGACTCGGACAGCCCGGTGAGCGAGGCGAGCCTGCGGACGGCGTCCGCGCGTTCCGCGCCGGACAGCCGGGAGCCGCGGGCCAGTGCCCAGGGCAGGTCCCGGGAGGCGAAGTCCTCGGCCTCGGCCAGCACCTCGTCGAGCGGGCGGTCACCGTGCTTTCCGTGGTAGTGGGCGATGGCGGCGTAGGTGGGGACGAACAGCGGGTACGACTGGTCGCCGCCGCGGGGGAAGGAGATCGTGCCCAGGTCCAGCACCGCCGACAGCAGGATCAGGCCGTTCAGGTACATCCCGTGCCGTTCCTGCAGGTGCGAAGCCAGCGCGGCGGCCCGGAGCGTGCCGTAGGACTCACCGGCCAGGTACTTGGGCGAGAGCCAGCGCCCGTTCCGGGAGGTCCACAGACGGATGACCTCACCGATCGACTCCAGATCGGCGGTGAAGCCGTGGTACCCGGACGGGTCGCCGCCGGTCACCGCCCGCGAGTACCCGGTGGACACCGGATCGATGAACACCAGATCGCTGTGCGCCAGCAGGGTTTCCGGATTGTCGGCGAGCCGGTAGGGCGGAGGTGCCGGGGAGTCCACGTCGCCCGACAGCACCCGGCGCGGCCCCAGCAGGCCCAGGTGCAGCCAGACGCTGGCCGAGCCGGGACCGCCGTTGAAGGCGAAGGTCACCGGTCGCGTGGCGCCCTCGGCGCCCTCGGCGGTGTAGGCGGTGAGGAAGACTTCCGCCTTGGCGACGTGCCCGCCGAACTTGCCGTCGGTCAGCGCTTCTTCCCGCAGCACGATGCGTCCGGTCTCGGCGGTGTAGGCCAGTTCCCGGTCCGCCAGGCGCAGGGTGTGCGAGGTGCGGACGAGATCATCGGCGGGCACGGGGTTTTCCGGCGTGTCGCTCATGATCGCACCCCGGCCAGCACCGCGTGCAGCTGCTCCGGACTGCTCGCCCCGCCGTGGGCCAGCACGGTTCCGGTTCCGCTGGTGATCGCCGCGTAGGGCGGCCAGGGAATGTTGTTGGCCTCGAACACGCGGGGGCCGGTCACCACCGGGAGGTCCTCGCTCTGCCCGGCCAGGTGCTCACGCAGGTCCGCTTCGGAGGCGGCGCTCACCAGCACGAGGCGGAACCTCTCCGCCGCGGAGCGGAACTCGGGCAGCATGCGCCGGCACAGACCGCAGTCCGGGGAAACGAACGCGAAGAGCAGGAGGTCGGCACCCCCGCCGAGTTCGCCCACCGGGGCCGGGAGGTCGAGCTTCCCCCCGGTGCGCGGCCCGGCGGGCCGGGTGGTCCATCGCCGGAGGAGTGTGGACAGTCCGAACACGACGGCGAGGACGAGCACGGCCACCGCCAGGTGCACCGGCCGGAAGGCCGCCTTCGTGGCCAGCGCCGCCGGAACCGTCAGTGCCAGCAACAGCCCGGTGCGCACCAGCGTGCCGGGGCCGATCACGTCGTGCGTTCCCGCGAAACAGCCGCAGTCCACCCGCATCCCACGGGCCAGTGCCGAGGCCATTCCGGTCAGGAAGGACGCGAACAGGACGAAGGCCAGCCCGGCACCCCAGAGCCGGGTACCGGGCGGCACGAGGAGCACCGCGCTCACCAGCTCCGCGCCGAGGACGAGGCAGGCCACCGGCAGCGCCGCCCGCGGCGGCACGATTTCGTAGCCCGCGACGGATTTCGCGAACGCGGCGACGTCCCAGAGCTTGCCCAGGGCCGCGAAGGCGAGCACGGCGGCCAGTGCGAGGGGCGCCGAAGCGACCAGGATCGTCATGCGGGGCTCCGGTCCAGGTAGGCGTTGGCCTGCAGGCGGTAGAGCTGGGCGTACTGGCCGTCGGCGAGCATGAGTTCGGTGTGGGTGCCCTCTTCGGCGACCCGCCCCGATTCCAGCACGTACACGCGGTCGGCGTGACGCACGCTGGACAGCCGGTGCGTGATGAGCACGACCGTCCGCCCGTCGGCGTGCTGCCGGATCCGTTCGAACAGGGCGTGCTCGGCGCGGGCGTCCAAGGCGGAGCTCGGCTCATCGAAGATCATCAGTTCCGCATCGCGGTAGAACGCCCGCGCGATCGCGATCCGCTGCCACTGCCCGCCGGACAGGTCCTGGCCGTGATGGAACCGGCGGTCCAGCAGGGTGTCGTAGCCGTGCGCCAGCTTGCGAACGACCTCGTCGGCTCCGGCGGCCGCGGTCGCCTCGGCGAGCCTGCCGGGGTCCACCGGGCGTCCGAGCGTGACGTTCTGGCGGGCGGTCAGCGGCCAGCGGGTGTGGTCCTGCGCGATGACCGAGATCTTCTCCCGCAGTGCGTCCCCGGCGATCCCGGCGAGATCCGTGCCGTCCCAGCGGATCACGCCCGAGTCCGGGGTGTACAGCCCCGCGAGTAGTTTGGCCAGGGTGGTCTTTCCCGACCCGTTCTCCCCGACCAGCGCCACCACCTCGCCCCGGCGGATCGTCACGCTGACCTCGTGCAGGGCCGGTGTGTCCGAACCGGGGTAACGGAACGTCACGCGATCGGCGACGATCTCGGCGAAGCCGGATGGGGCGGCCGAGCCGCTCGCCGGAGCGATCCGGCTCCGCGCCAGTTCGCAGAAGGCGAGATAGTCCCCGAAGTACAGTCCCGCCTCGTAGAGCCGGTTCACCGACTGGACCAGATTGGCCAGGGAGGACTGGCCGGCGCGGATCGCCAGCACCGCCGTCCCGGCGACGGCGAGTGCGATCACCCCGAAGGACAGCAATGCGCCGAGCGCGACGTACACGGCGGCCAGTGCGAGGCCGCTCAGCACGTTGCCCGCGACCCTGGTCCCGGTCCGCTGGCGCGCGACGTCGAGTTCCACCCGCTGTTCGGTCTCGGCGACCCGGTCGTACTCGCCGAGCAGGAACTCGCGCAGGGTGAAGGCACGGACCTCGGCGGCGGGCAGCCGCTCGGCCATCAGGTCGGACAGCAGGTACTTGCGCCGTCGTGCCGTGGACACCCGGCGGAAGGCCAGGTAGCGCATCTGCGCCGTGCGCAACGCTGCCCACCCGTCGGGTACGGCCGTGACAAGGAGCAGGGGCAAAAGCACCGGATGCAGCAGGCCGAGCGTGACGGCGGCGGCGGCCACGCCGATCGCGCCGGTGAGGACGTTCACCGTCATCTCCACCACGGTGGCGGAATCGGGCACGCCGTTGTCCCGGGCGCGCTGCATCGCGTTGTGGAACTCTTCGTCGTCGAAGGCGGTGAGCTCGACCTCGGTGGTGAGATGGAACAGCCGTTTCTCGGCGAGCCGTTCCACTTGTGGTTTCAACCTTTCCTGGGCCCAGGAGGCCCCGGCGAGCAGGCCCGCCCTCAGCGCGGTCGCGCCCGCCACCATGGCGAGCGCGGGGAGTGCGGCGAGTACCCGCTGGGCGGTGGGGCCCGCGGCGAACAGGGATTCCAGTACCCCGGTGGTGGCCAGCAGGCCGAACGCGGTGAAGAACCCCGCCGCGAGGTTGAGGCCGAGCGCGGCCGCGGTGTCGCGGCGGCTTGCCTGCCAGGCGATCTTCAGTGCGGCACCGGTGAAAGCGGGCAGACGGCGGGCCATGGCACCCAGCCGTGCGGACTGCACTTCTTCGTCGTGGGTTTCCCAGTAGCGGGTGGCGAGACCGGATTGCGCGGTGGCCCCGGCGGAATCGGTGTGGCGGCGCCGTCGTGGCCAGAAGCGCTTCACGACGGGCAAAATTACTGGTTTGTTTCCCACCTGTCAACGAGATTTTTTGGCTCCTTTTGGCGTATCGACGAACTCGGCTCGCGGATGCCAGCCTTGATCGACAATCAGTCCGCACCCACAAGGTGCTTCTGAGAAAGGGGAAACACGATGTCCACTCTCACCCTCGAACCGCGCGATGCGGGCGTTCTCGACGACGAAGTGCTCACCGTCGACTTCGAGAACGAGCTCGCCGAGCTCCTGCACGGGCCGCAGGCCTGCGTGAACACCTGCAAGCGGACGGTGTGCTCCACCTTCCCCTGCTGCCCGTCGATCGTCTGATCTCCCGTTGACCGGAAAAGGTCACCGCCGACGGTGGTGGCCTTTTCCGCCATGCCTTTTTTCGTTGCGGGAAACACGACTGGAACGGGGGCTTCAACGGTGGACACGGCTGTTTCCGTCATCGATGTGGATGTGCGTGCGCTCGTCGCGGGCCTGGCCGGCCCGGAGTGCGAGGTCGAGGCCGACGACACCTGGGTCGCCGTCCGGCGGCCGGGACTGCCGATCCCTGCACAGGGCTGGAAAATCCACGTCTCGGCCCGGCCGGCGACGCTCGGTGAGACCCTCGGCCGGGTGCTGCCGGTGCTGTTCGCCGCGGAGTGTGAGTTCAAGGTGGCCTGCTCCCCGGAGGTCCTGCGTGAGCTCAACTCCGGCGATCTCGACCCGGGCGTCGTCGGGAAGGCGGTCACCGTGTACGCCGCCGAGGACGCCGTAGTGGCGCTCGGCCTCCGGCTCGCCGAGGCGACACGAGGCCTGTCCGGCCCTCGGATCGCCAGCGACCGCCGCCTCCGCCGGGACGCACCGGTGTACTACCGCTACGGTCCCTTCCAGCCGCAATACCGGGTCGACGACAACGGGGACTACGAACTGGTCGTCGTCGGCCCGGACGGCGAGGTGCTCCCCGGAGCCGCCGGGCCCGAGTTCGACTGTCCACCCTGGACTTCCGATCCGTTCCGTCCGGCCGAGCGGGCCGGGACCGGTCCGGCGCCCGCGGTCGCGGTCCCGGCCGGGAACGGGAACCCGGGGCCCACGCTGGGGGGAATCTACCGCCTGACTTCCGGGGTGATGCGCGGTCCGCGAGGAAGCGTGTTCCGTGCCGTGGACGAGAGCGGGCGACGGCTGGTGATCAAGGAGGCTCGTGCCTATGTCTCCGAGAACGCCGACGGGCTGGACCTGCGCTGGCAGATCCGCAACGAGCGCCGCATCCTGCAGGCACTCGAGGACGTCCCCGGTGTGCCCAGGCTGGTCGACCACTTCCGGCACGGCGAGGACGAGTACCTGGTGACGACGGAGGAGGGCACCACCGACCTCAACCGTTTCGTCAACGAGAACGGGCGTTTCTTCGACGAGCCCGGTGACACCGGACGGGACCTCGGGGAACTGGCGGCCGCGCTGACCGCGATCCTGGACGCGGTCCACGCCCGGGGTGTGGTCGTGCGCGACTTTTCGCCGAAGAACATCGTGCTCGGCGAGTCCGGCCGGTACACCGTGATCGACTTCGGCAACAGCGCCTACGACGGCTTCCAGATCCGGGGCTGGACCCGCGGGTACAGCGTGCCGGACCAGCACACCAACCGGCCTGCCGAGCCCGGGGACGACTACTTCTCACTGGGCGCGACCCTGTTCTTCGCGGCCACCGGGATGAACCCGATCCTCATGGACCCCGATCCGGTGCGCAACCTCGAACGGACGCTGGAATGCTTCGCGAGGTTCCATCCGGACGCGCGCACCGGAGTCCTCGGCCTGATTCCCCGGCTGCTGGACCTCGACCCGGCGGAGCGCGCGGCGGCCGTCGCCGTGATCCGGGCGGGAGGGCACCGGGCGAACGAGGTCACGGCCCACCGCCGGCGGGCGCGCCGGATGGTGCTCACCGGCGATCTGCTCGAGACCGTCCTCGAGCACACGGTGGACGAGTGCGTGCGCCACGCCGAGCGGCTGATGGACCCGGCCTCGGCGGACCGCCGCTCGGCGCCCCCCGCCACGAACGTCTACAGTGGATCGGCCGGGCTGGGCATGGAACTGCTGCACCACCCGCGGACGGCGGGCCTCGCCACCGAACTCGCGGCCTGGACGGTGCGGATGACCCCGCCCGCCAAACTGCCCGCCGCACTGTACTTCGGCCGCACCGGTACCGAGGTCTTCCTTGAGGCGGCCCGGCTCGCCGGGGGCGGAGTGCCGGAACCGGAGCCGGTGGTCCTGGGCGAGCGGGAGCGCGCCGACTACATCCACGGGGCCGCGGGAATCGGTACCGGTCACCTGATCCTCTGGCAGCTGACGCGGCGGCCGGAGCACCTCGGCGTGGCCGCGGAATGCGCACGGCGGCTGGTGGCGGGCGAGGTCACCGAGGCCGAGGACGCGGTCGCCCCGGCACAACCGGGTTCGGGCGTCTGCGTCGAGTCGGGTTTCGCCCACGGCACGGCGGGTATCGCGACGTTCCTGGCGGCCTACCACCGGGCTTCCGGTGACACCGATGCGGGCTCCCGGGCGGCGTCGTTGTTCGAGGATCTGGCCGCCGAGACCCCGGAACTGGTGGCGACACTGGGGCGTCCGGCGGCGCGCGCGATGGGTGCCTCGTGGTGCCAGGGACTGTCCGGGATCGTGTCGGCACTGGTCTCGGCCGCGGGCTGGTACCACGACGATCGCCTCCTGGCACTGGCCGAGGACGGGGCCCGCGCCTGTCTGGCCATGGCGCCGCAGGCGTGGGTGGTCTCGCAGTGCTGCGGACTGGCGGGGATCGGTGAGTCGCTCGTCGACGTCGCGCTGGCGACCGGGAACGAGGAATTCTGGCGCGGCGCGGAGACCGTGGCCGAGCTTATCCTGCTGCGCGCCGGGGGACCGCCGGAGCGGCCCCGGTTCCCGGACAACTCGCTGGACTCCGCGAGCAGCCACTGGGCCACCGGTTCGTCGGGCGTGCTGTCCTTCCTGCGGCGCCTGCACCGGCGTTCCGGTGCTCGCTTGTGGACAGTGGATTGGACACCCCCGGCAGCGGCGACGCGGTAGAGCCGCGGCCTGCCGTGCGGGGGCTCGCCCCAGGGCCGTGAGGTGTCCCCTCACGGTCCTGGGGTCTCGGCTCAGGCCGCCAGCGACCACTGCCGCAGGTATCCCGCGGCGAGGCCCCTGATGTAGGCGTCGAGCTGGTTGCGGTTGGTCCGCCGGTGCAGGCGGAAACGGCGGCCGTGCCGGGTGTCGAACACGACCGGGGTGGCACCCGGCAGGATGGCGTCGATCAGCCCTTCCATCAGGTGGAGGAGCACCTCGGCGGTTTCCTGGGTCAGGGGCGGTTCCTTGCAGTACGGCGCCACCACGATGTACTCGTCGTTGCGCAGCCGCAGGCCGATCAGGTGCCGCAGGGTGATTCTGAGGTCCGATTCCGCCCACGTGACCTGGGCGGCCGGGACACCGGTCGCGCCGCGGGGCAGCAGTTGGAGGAATCCCTGCGCGCACTGCCGGTACACCGCTTCCCGCCAGTCGTCCTTCCCTGCGACCCCGGCGATCACCCGCTCGAGTTCGGCCGCGGGCTCCGGACTGCTGACCGCCCGCCGGAATCCGGAGAGCAGGGGCCAGTAGCTGACCCAGGCGGGCCCCTGCGGGGTGAGGTACTGTCGTTTCTGTTCCCTGACCA
This sequence comes from Amycolatopsis cynarae, assembly GCF_026802195.1. NCBI lineage: Bacteria > Bacillati > Actinomycetota > Actinomycetes > Pseudonocardiales > Pseudonocardiaceae > Amycolatopsis > Amycolatopsis cynarae. Next base: position 2,601,354 of record NZ_CP113836.1, read on the forward strand.
GCGACATGGCCTTGCGCGGTCCGGCCTGGGCGTAGTCCAGCCACTGCAGGCCACCGATGTTCACGATACCGGGGTTGCCGTCCACCATGCTCCGTTCGGCGTTCCGGAGCGCCGGCCGGGGCCGAAGGTCTTGACATCGGCCCCGGAAGTCCACCAAACTCTGCGTTGACCTTCCCCGTCATGCTCGAGTTCGCTGGCGCGACGCTCGATGTGCCTCGCACATCTCACTCAGTTTACTAGGCGTGCCAACGGTTTTCCATGGTTTCCGGGTTCTTCGCGGTGTCCGCGTTGGCCTACCCGATGAACGTCAGCGGTGCGGTGGCCGACGCCGCGGTGTAGAGGGCATCCCCGGCGAAGGTGGCGGTGTAGCTGCGGGCCGAGCGCAGGTTCGGCGGCACGGGCACGTTGGTGAGGGTGGCCGCACCTCCGCTGGTGGTGATGGCGCTTCCCAGAATGGTGGTCACTCCGGCGATGGTGACGGTGAAGGTGACGCTCTTGCCGGGGATCCCGGCCCGGGTGCTCGTGTTGACGAGCACTCCGGTCAGGACGGGAATGCGGTAGCCGCCGCCGGCGCGGACGATGCTGCCCGGTACTGCGGTCATCGTCGTGCTGATCTTGTCCACCACCTGCGTAAGGGTGGTCGACGTCGAGCCGGTGAAATTGGTGTCGCCATCGTAGGTGGCGACGACGGTGTGGTTGCCTACGGTGAGGTCACTGATGGTGTAAGTGGCCTGGTTCCCGGTGAGGGCAACGGTGTTCGGCGTGCCGTCGATGGTGAAGGTGACGGTGCCGGTGGGTCCGGCGGCCCCGGCGGGCAGGGGCGCGGTCGGCGTGACAGTGGCGGTGAAGGTCACTGATTGGCCGTAGGTGGAGGGATTGGGCAGGGCGGTCAGTGCGATGGCGGTGGCGGCCTTGCCGACGGTTTCCGTGACCCCTGTGGCCGTGGAGAGGGTGAAATTCGCGTCGCCGCTGTAGGCGGCGGTGACCGAGTGGCTGCCCACGCCGAGCGTGTCGAGGCTGACTGCGGCTTGTCCGGTGGCCGGGTCGACCGGCCCGGTGAGGGCCGGTCCGTCGTCGCTGAGGGTGAAGGTGACGGTGCCGGTGGGTCCGGCGGCCCCGGCGGGCAGGGGCGCGGTCGGCGTGACAGTGGCGGTGAAGGTCACTGATTGGCCGTAGGTGGAGGGATTGGGCAGGGCGGTCAGCGTGGTCGTGGTGGCCGCCTTGCCGACCGTTTCCGTGGTGGAGGTGGTGGAGCCGGTGAAGTTGGTGTCGCCGCTGTAGGTGGCGGTGATGGTGTGGGTTCCCGCGGTGAGGGTGTCGATGCTGATGCTGGCTTGTCCGGTGGCGGGGTCGACCGGTGCGGTGAGGGCCGGTCCGTTGCCGCTGAGGGTGAAGGTGACGGTGCCGGTGGGCCCGGTGGCGCCGGTGGGTAGTGGTGTGGTGGGGGTGATGGTGGCCGTGATGGTGACTGACTGACCGTATACGGAGGGACTGGGAGCGATCGTCAGTGCGGTGGACGTGGACGCTGTGTCGACGGTTTGGGTGGTGGAGGTGGTGGAGCCGGTGAAGTTGGTGTCGCCGCTGTAGGTGGCGGTGATGGTGTGGGTTCCCGCGGTGAGGGTGTCGATGCTGATGCTGGCTTGTCCGGTCGCGGGGTCGACCGGTGCGGTGAGGGCCGGTCCGTTGCCGCTGAGGGTGAAGGTGACGGTGCCGGTGGGCCCGGTGGCGCCGGCGGGCAGGGGTGTGGTGGGGGTGATGGTGGCGGTGAAGGTGACCGTTTGTCCGTACACCGAGGGGCTGGGGGCCGCGGTGATCGCGGTGCTGGTCGCGGCTGTGTCGACGGTTTGGGTGGTGGAGGTGGTGGAGCCGGTGAAGTTGGTGTCGCCGCTGTAGGTGGCGGTGATGGTGTGGGTTCCCGCGGTGAGGGTGTTGACGCTGATGCTGGCTTGTCCGGTGGCGGGGTCGACCGCAGCACTGAGGTCTGGACCATCATCGCTGACGGTGAAGACGACGGTGCCGGTCGGTCCGGCGGCCCCGGTGGGTAGCGGTGTGGTGGGGGTGATCGTTGCGATGAAGGTGACGGTTGCCCCGTACATCGAGGGATTCGGGCCGACGGCCAGTGCGGTGGTCGTGGACGCTGTGCCGACGGTTTGGGTGGTGGAGGTGGTGGAGCCGGTGAAGTTGGTGTCGCCGCTGTAGGTGGCGGAGACGGTGTGGCTGCCGCCGGTGAGGCCGGTGGCGGCATAGGTGGCCTGGTTGCCGGTCAGGGCGACGGTGTGAGTTGTGCCGTCGATGGTGAAGGCGACGGTGCCGGTGGGTCCGGCGGCGCCGGTGGGCAGGGGTGCGGTCGCTGTGACGGTGGCGGTAAAGGTGACGGTTTGCCCGTATACGGGGGAGCCGGGTGCGGCCTCCAGCGTCGTGGTGGTCGGTGCCGGGGTGACCGTCTGGGAGAACAAGGGTGAGGTGGAGCCGGTGAAATTGGTGTCGCCACTGTAGATGGCGGTGGCCGAGTGGCTGCCCACGCTGAGCGTGTCGATGCTGACGGTGGCTTCCCCGGTGCCGGGATCGACCGGGACGGTGATCGCGGGCCCGTTCGCGCTGATGACGAAGGTGACGGTGCCGGTCGGTCCGGAGACCCCGGCGGGCAGGGGTGTGGTGGGGGTGATCGTTGCGGTGAAGGTGACCGTTTCTCCGTACCCGGAGGGACTGGGGGCCGCGGTGATCGCGGTGCTGGTCGCGGCTGTGTCGACGGTTTGGGTGGTGGAGGTGGTGGAGCCGGTGAAGTTGGTGTCGCCGCTGTAGGTGGCGGTGATGGTGTGGGTTCCCGCGGCGAGGGTGTTGACGCTGATGCTGGCTTGTCCGGTGGCGGGATCGACCGGAGCGACATGGTCTGGTCCATCATCGCTGATCGCGAAGGTGACGGTGCCGGTCGGTCCGGAGACCCCGGCGGGCAGGGGTGTGGTGGGGGTGATCGTTGCGGTGAAGGTGACCGTTTGTCCGTACACCGAGGGGCTGGGGGCCGCGGTGATCGCGGTGCTGGTTGCGGCTGTGTCGACGGTTTGGGTGGTGGAGGTGGTGGAGCCGGTGAAGTTGGTGTCGCCGCTGTAGGTGGCGGAGACGGTGTGGCTGCCGCCGGTGAGGCCGGTGGCGGCATAGGTGGCCTGGTTGCCGGTCAGGGCGACGGTGTGAGTTGTGCCGTCGATGGTGAAGGCGACGGTGCCGGTGGGTCCGGCGGCCCCGGTGGGCAGGGGTGCGGTCGGTGTGACGGTGGCGGTGAAGGTGACGGTTTGCCCGTACACAGGGGAGCTGGGTGCGGCCTCCAGTGCGGTGGTGGTGGGAGCCGGAGCGATCGTTTTGGGCAGTGAGGGTGAGGTGGAGCTTTCGAAGTTGGTGTCGCCGCTGTAGGTGGCGGTGATGGTGTGGCTGCCGCCGGTGAGGGGGGCGGGCAGGGCGGTGGTGCTGAAGGTGGCCTGGTTGCCGGTCAGGGGGGCGGTGTGGGGTGTGCCGTCGATGGTGAAGGTGACGGTGCCGGTGGGGGTGGCGGCTCCGGTGGGCAGGGGTGTGGTGGGGGTGATGGTGGCGGTGAAGGTGACGGTTTGGCCGTAAACGGGGGAGCCAGGTGCGATCTCCAGTGCCGTGGTGGTCGGCGCCGGGGTGACCGTCTGGGAGAACAAGGGTGAGGTGGAGCCTTCGAAGTTGGCGTCGCCGCTGTAGGTGGCGGTGATGGTGTGGTCGCCGCCGGTGAGAGGTGCGGGCAGGGTCGTGGTGCTGAAGGTGGCCTGGTTGCCGGTCAGAGGGACGGTGTGGGGTGTGCCGTCGATGGTGAAGGTGACGGTGCCGGTGGGGGTGGCGGCCCCGGTGGGGAGCGGTGTGGTGGGGGTGATGGTGGCGGTGAAGGTGACGGGTTGCCCATAGACGGGGGAGCCGGGTGTGGCCTCCAGCGTCGTGGTGGTCGGTGCCGGGTTCACCGTCTGGTACAGCAAGGGAGTCGAGGAGGCCGTGAAGTTGGTGTCCCCGGTGTAGCTGGCGATGACGAAGTGCTGGCCGATGGTGAGCGTGTCGATGGTGGCGACGGCCTGCCCCGTGGCGGGGTCGATGGCGGCGATGAGGGCCGGCCCGTTGCCGCTGACGACGAAGGTGACCGTGCCGGTGGGGGGCGCCGTGCCGGGCGGCGGTGGTGCGGCGGGGGCGACGGTGGCCGTGAGCGTCACGGTTTCCCCGTAGACGGACGGGTTCGGCGCGATGGTCAGGCCGGTGGTCGTGGAGAGCTTGCTGACCGAATACGTGATCGAGGCCGAGGAGGGGGCGAAGTCGGTGTCGCCGTCGTAGGTGGCGGTGATGGTGTGATCGCCACCGGTGAGGGGTGCGGGCAGGGCGGTGGTGCTGAAAGTGGCCTGGTTTCCGCTCAGGGGAACGGGGTGGGCCAGGCCGTCGATGGTGAAGGTGACGGTGCCGGTCGGGCTGCCGGTTCCCGGGGGGAGAGTGGCGACCGTGGCGGTGAAGGTCACCGGCGTGCCGTAGGCGGACGTGGGTGGCGTGGCCGTCAACGTCGTGGACGTCGCTGCCTGCTCGATGGTTTCGCTGATTTCCGGCGAGGTGGAGCCGTCGAAGTGGGCGTCGCCGCTGTAGACGGCGACGAGATGGTATGTACCGGGAGTGAGGGGACTCGTACCGGTGTTGATTTCGAGCGTGGACGTGCCGGTTTGCGTCCCCGGATCGCTGGTCACCGGCACCGTGCCGAAGTCGAGGGGATAGGGACCGCCCGAGGTGAGGCTCGCGCGGAACGTGACGGTCCCGCCCATCGTGGTGCCCGGCGGGACCGTGCTGCCCGCGGTCACGGTCGCGGTGAGGGTCACGGTCTGTCCGTACACCGGATCCGAGACCAGCGCCGGGAGCAAACCCGTTGCGGTGGACGACAAAGCAATGCTCGGCGAAGTCATTTCCTCTCCCGGGGCAGCGATTACTGGGCACGGCTGGGGACTCGCGCGGGTTTCGGCACGTCGGTGTCCCGGCGTGCCGAAACCCGCGACCGGCGGCGAGACGGCCTGGCCCCGGCCGGTGCAGCGAACCCGGCCGGGGCGGGGTGGATCAGGGCGTTGCGACCAGCCCCGTGGTGGTGCCGATCTTGCTGACCGTTTCGGTGGCTTCCGCTGAGGTGGAGCCGCCGAAGGTGGTGTCGCCGCTGTAGACGGCGACGATGTAGTCCGTGCCGGGGGGAAGGGGGTTGGCGTTGGTGATGGTGAAATCGGCCGTTCCGGTGGTCGACCCCGCCGCGGCGGTGACGGCTACGGCGGCGCCGAGTGCGGTGTAGGGGCCGCCGGTGGTGCTCGCCCATTCGAAGGTGACGGTGCCGCCCATGGTGACGTTCGACGGAACGGTGGTGCCCGCGGTGACGGTGGCGTGCAGGGCCACCGAGTCCCCGAAGGTCGATGACGTGGGGTTTGCGGTCACGGTGGTGGTGGTGGTCGTGGTGATCTGTTCGGTGATCTCGGGTGAGGTGGAGCCGCCGAAGGTGGTGTCGCCGCTGTAGATGGCGATGATGTAGTTGGCGCCGAGGGGGAGGGTGCTGGTGGTGAACGTCGCTTCGCCGGTGGTTGATCCTGCTGTGGCGCTGACGGCGACGGCGGCGCCGAGTGCGGTGTAGGGGCCGCCTGCGGTGGTGGCCGACTGGAAGGTGACGGTGCCGCCCATGGTGACGTTCGACGGGACGGTGGTGCTCGCGGTGACGGTGGCGGTCAGGGTCACTGCCGCGCCGTGGGGCGCCGGTGAGGGGGCCGCGACCACGGTGGTGGTGGTGGTTGTCGTGATCTGTTCGGTGATTTCGGGTGCGGTGGAGGTGTCGAAGTAGGTGTCGCCGCTGTAGACGGCGATGATGTAGTTGGCCCCGAGGGGGAGGGTGCTGGTGGTGAACGTCGCTTCGCCGGTGTCTGATCCTGCTGTGGCGCTGACGGCGACGGCGGCGCCGAGTGCGGTGTAGGGGCCGCCTGCGGTGGTGGCCGACTGGAAGGTGACGGTGCCACCCATGGTCATGCCCGCCGGAACCGGACTGCTCGCGGTGACGGTGGCGGTCAGGGTCACCGCCGCGCCGTGGGGCGCCGGTGAGGGGGCCGCGACCACGGCGGTCGTGGTGGGCGTGGTGACCTGCTCGAAGGAGTCGGAGGACGTCGAGCCGTCGAAGTTGGTGTCCCCGCTGTAGACGGCGTGAATGTAGTAGTCGCCGAGCGGTAGCGGGGAGCCCGGAGTGTTGACCGCCAGGGTCGCCGTTCCGGTGGACGATCCCGGCGTACTGGTCACCGTCGTCGGACTACCGGGCAGTGCCGTATAGGTCCCGCCCGAGGTGGGGGCCCACTCGAAGGCGACGGTGCCGCCCATGGTGGTGCCCGGAGGTACCGTGCTTTGCGCGGTGATGGTGGCCGTGAGGTTGAGCGTCTGGCCGTAGCTCGGATCTCCGGCCACGTCGAGCGCGGTGAGGGTGTTGGGCATCTCTTTCCCCATCCAGAATTGGATCCCGATCGAGTCGCCGGCTCCGGCCTCGGGCCTGCGCCCCGGTGCCATTTCCGCCACGACACGACAGCCGGGCGAGTCGACGTGGTGGTTCGCGGCAAAAGGGATTGGACGCACAGTGTCCGAGCCGGTCTGTTGCCCATGCTAGTTCGGCCGTCACCAGCGGTCGCGGAGTCTTTCTTCACCTGTTGCGAGCATGTCCATAGTGGACCGTGCTGCCGGGATGCGGCGGGATCAGACCACGGGGGACGAGGTTTGCGGCGGTGTGGCGGCGGGGTGGGTGTCGGCGCGTTTCACCGACTCCAGCAGCACCTGCGCGACGTCGCGGACCACCACGCCGGTGGCCTGGTTCTCGCTCTGCCGCTGCACCAGGCCGTCGGTCAACATCACCTTGCAGAACGGGCAGCCGGTGACGACCGTGCCCGCCTCGGTGGCGATGGCCTCGTCGATGCGTTCGGCGTTGATGCGCTTGCCGATCTTCTCTTCCATCCACATGCGGGCACCGCCCGCGCCGCAGCAGAGCGCTCGGTCCGCGTGCCGTGGCATTTCGGTGAGCGTCGCGCCGGTGGCCTGCACCAGCTCCCGGGGCGGTTCGTAGACCTTGTTGTGCCGCCCCAGATAGCAGGGATCGTGGTAGGTGAGGGGCCGGCCGGCGACCGGGCCGACACCGTTGACGGTGGTGCCGTCCACGGGGGCGATGGGCACCAGTCTGCGTTCCCGCACCAGCCGGTTCAGCAACTGCGTGTGGTGGACGACCTCGTAGTGCCCGTCCAGTTGAGGATATTCACGGCCGAGCGTGTTGAGGCAGTGCGGGCAGGTGGTGACGATCTTTCGGCGGCCGGGTTCGCGGCCCTCGAAGACCGCGTCGAGCGTTTCGCGGGTTTCCTGGGCCAGCACCTGGAACAGGAACTCGTTGCCGGAACGGCGGGCCGGATCACCCGTGCAGGTCTCGCCGGTGCCCAGGACCGCGAAGCGGACCCCGGCGCTGTGCAGCAGTTCGGCGGTGGCGCGGATGGTCTTGCGCGCGTTGTCGTCGAACGCGCCGGCGCAACCGATCCAGAACAGGTATTCGACGTCGGCGTCCAGCATGCCGTCGCAGACGGGTACCTCGAAATCGAGGTCCTTGGCCCAGTCGAGCCGTTCGGAGTTGTTCTGCCCCCAGGGGTTTCCCTTGTTCTCCAGATTCCGGAACAGGGTGCCGAGTTCGGTCGGGAACGCCGATTCGATCAGTACCTGGTGGCGCCGCAGGTCGACGATGTGGTCGACGTGCTCGATGTCGACCGGGCACTGCTCGACGCAGGCGCCGCACGTGGTGCACGACCACAGCACGTCCGGTTCGATGACGCCGCCCTCGTTCTTCGGGCCGACGAGAGGCCGTTGCGGGCGGTCCTCGGCGTCCTTGCCGCCGAGCAGGTACGGCGCCGTGTCGAACAGGTGGTCCCGCAGGTCCATGACGACCATCTTGGGGGACAGCGGTTTCCCGGTGTTCCACGCCGGGCACTGGCTCTGGCAGCGGCCGCACTCGGTGCACGTGGCGAAATCGAGCATGCCCTTCCACGTGAAGTCTTCGATTTTCCCGCGGCCGAAGATCGCGTCGTCGTCGGCCTCTTCGAAGTCGATCGGTTTGCCGCCGGACTCCATCGGCGGCAGCGGGCCGAGTGCGTCCGGCAGCCGCTTCACGGTCACGTTCACCGGTGCCAGGAAGATGTGCAGGTGCTTGGAGTTCAGCACGATGTTGAGGAACACCAGCATCACGCCGATGTGCAGCAGCAGCCCGACGGTTTCGAGCACGCTCAGCGCGTTCGGGCCCAGCGGTGCGAGCAGGTGGCCGAGGCCGATCGAGACCCAGGCGCCCGAGGAGTACGGGAAGGTGCCCGCCGCCGCGGACGCGCCCCGGAACAGGAACATCGTCCAGACCACGTTGAAGATCATGAACAGGATGAGCCAGGCGCCGCCGAGGTGCGAGCCGTAGAACCGGGATGCCCGGTCCCGCCGCTGGGGGGCCTGCCGGAGCCGGATGACGGTGAAGGTGGCCAGCGAGACGACCACGGCGACGGCGATGAAGTCCTGTGCGAAGCCGAGCACGGACCAGTGACCGATCCACCAGATGGCGAACCGTTCGCTGAACAGGCTTCCGTACGCCTCGAGATAGACCGTGGCGAGAATGACGAATCCCCAGAAGGTGAAGAAATGCGCCGCGCCGGGGAGGGACCATTTGAGGAGCTTGCGCTGGCCGAACACTTCGGCCAGATGAGTCCGCACCCGGCGGCCGAGGTGTTCGGTGCGGCCTTGGAGGGGCTGGCCGGAGCCGATCAGCCGGGCGAGCCAGACCGCCCTCCGCAGGGCGAAGGCCAGTGCGACGACGGTGATGGCGATGCCCAGGATCAGCCGAACGAGCACGTGTCCTCCGCTGTCGTTACGCCGGGAAGGGGGTGGGCGGCGCGGGCGCGCGTGTAGTAGCGGCACGCGCGGGTGGCGCAGCACATCTTGCGGATACGCCAATGCCTGCGGAACTCCTCGGGCCGGGGCAGCCGCCCCGGGTGGAGCCCGAACCTGAGGTAATGCCTTGTGCCGTAACGCTCTTCGTCGCGCCCGGCCTCGAACGCGACGGTGGCCCAGCCCAGCCAGGCGCGGCGGAGCACGATCGAACAGCCGTCGCGGCCGGCCCTGACCCGGCGGCGGCAGAACCGGTGCAGCAAGCGGAGATCCGGCAGGCCTTCGGAACCGGTTTCCGCGGGCGCTCCCGCGACGTGGTCGATCACCACGTGGCCGGGGTGGCGGGGATCGCCGTGGAACAGGACGGGCAGGCCGCAGGAGGAACAACCGAAGGTGTCCAGCCACGCCATGGGCAACCCTCCTCGGCTCCGCGCACCGACCAGTGTGACGCGCGACACGCGGCCGCTGTCAAGAAAGGGGCGCCGACAGGACGCGCGATTGCCGCCGAAAGGACCAACGCGGGCGCCCGACCCGGCCGCTTCTCCCCGGCGGGCTTGGATAGGCTGGCGCTCCGGCATTTTCGCTTCCGTTGCCGCCCCGTGTTCACCTACGGTCGTGGCCCGGCGTGCGGTTCGGGCTCGAGGAGATCAGGGGGTTTTTCGTGGAGCGGGCTTTCCAGGTCGATCTGCGCGGCGTGGTGGAGTTGCTGAGCCACCATCTCTACGGCAGCCCTCGCGTCTACGTCCGGGAAGTGCTGCAGAACGCGGTCGACGCGATCACGGCCCGCCGCGCCCTCGACCCCGCGGCACCGGCGCGCGTCGAGATCGAATCGCCTGCCATCACCGGTGACGGCACCGTCCGGGTGCACGACACGGGGATCGGCCTGACGGAGGCCGAGGTGCACGAGCTGCTCGCCACGATCGGCCGCAGCTCGAAACGCGACGATCTCGGCTTCGGCAGGCACGAGTTCCTCGGCCAGTTCGGGATCGGGCTGCTGTCGTGCTTCCTGGTGGCCGACGAGGTGCGGGTGCTGACGCGGTCGGCCACCGGTGGGCCGACGGTCCAGTGGCGCGGCCACGCCGACGGCCGGTACGAGGTGTCTCCCGCCGCGACCGAACGTGCCGAGCCCGGGAGCACGGTGATCCTGGTGCCCCGGCCCGGCACGGGCCAGTGGCTGGAAGGCGAGGTCATCACCGATCTGGCCCGGCTGTTCGGCGGGCTGCTGCCGATCGAGGTGACGGTGGACGGGCGGGTGGTCACCGGGGACGGGCCGGTCTGGCGGGCCGCGTACCCCACGGTCGCCGACCGGGAAAAGGCCCTGGCCGCCTACGCCGAAGACGTTTTCGGCTTCACCCCGTTCGCGGTGGTCGATCTGTCGGTGCCCGAGGCGGGCCTGACCGGGCTGGCCTTCGTGTTGCCCCAGGCCGCCAATCCCGCGGCGCGCGGGGGCCACCGCGTCTACCTGAAGCGGATGCTGCTCGCCGAAGCCGTCGACGGGCTGCTGCCGGAGTGGGCCTTCTTCGTCCGGTGCGTGGTCGACGTGACCGAGCTGCGCCCCACCGCCAGCCGGGAAGCCCTCTACGAGGACGACCTGCTGGAGAGCACCCGCGAGGCACTCGGCGCGCGGCTGCGCGACTGGCTGATGGAGTTGTCCACCACCAGCACGGCCCGGCTCACCGAGTTCCTGCGCGTGCACCAGCTGGGCGTGAAGGCGCTCGCGGTGCACGACGACGAGATGCTGCGCCTGGTGGACCGCTGGCTGCCGATGGAGACCAACGCCGGGTACGTCCCGCTGGCCGAGTTCCGCCGCCGGTTCGACACCGTGCGGTACACACCGTCGGTGGAGGAGTTCCGGCAACTGGCCGCGGTCGCCGCCGCGCAGGGGGTCGGCCTGGTCAACGGCGGTTACACCTACCACAGTGCGATCGTGGAGCGGTTGCCCGCGATCGACCCGGACGTCCGGGTGGGCAGGCTGGACGCGGCGGAGCTGGCCACGCGCTTCGATCTGGTCGATCCCGCCACGGAACTCGCGTTGCGGCCGTTCCTGTCCACCGCACAGGCCACACTGGACCGCCTGGACTGCGAGGTTTCGCTGCGGGCCTTCGAACCGCCGTCACTGGCCGCGCTCTACCTGGTGGACCGGGAAAGCGTGCACCGCGCGGAGCTGCGGGCGACGAGGAAGGTCGCCGACGACCTGTGGGCGGACCTGCTGGGGGATCTCGACGGCACCGGTTCCGACCGGCCGCAGCTGATGCTCAACCACCGCAGCCCGCTGCTGCGGCGGATCGCGGGCCTGCCCGATTCCCGGCTCGCCATGACGGCGGTGGAAGCCCTCTACGTCCAGGCGCTGCTGCTCGGCCACCACCCGCTGCGGCCCGCCGATTCCGCCTTGCTCAACCGTTCCTTCTCCGGCCTGCTGGAATGGGCCGTGCACGACCCGCAGGGGGATGCCGCGTGAGACACACCGAAGAGGATCTGCGCGGGTTGCTCCGCGAGGCCGGGGAACTGCCATACGGGGACGCGCAGAACGCGCGCCTGGAGGATCTGCTTCAGCACGCGGAGGCGGGTGAGCACGAGCGGCTGGCCTTCGACATCCGGCTGCAGATGATCACCGCTTACACCTTCAGCCCGGCCAAGATCAGGATGTTCGTCCCGTTTGCGCGCTGCCTGGCCGACTTCGACCGCAATCCGGCGCAGTACGAGCCGTGGGTCGAGCGCCGGCTGTTGTGGTCGTTCAAGCACGTGGTCAGCGCGATGACGACCTTCCCCGAGATTCCCCTGGCCCGGGTGACGGCCGCGCTGGACGACATGGAACGCCGGTTCCAGTCCGGCGGTCACAGCCCGCATGCGGTCTACACCTACCGCCACCACGCCGCCGAACACGTCGGCGACCGTGCCGCGGCCGACGCCTGGTACGAGAAATGGGTGGCCTCGCCCCGGGACGGACTGTCGGACTGCCTGGCTTGTGAACCCACCGACCGCGTCGGCCATCTGAGCGAACGCGGACGGGACGAGGAAGCGATCGCCGTCGCGGAACCGGTGCTGCGGGGGCAGGCCACCTGCCGCGAGCAGCCGCAGGCGATCCTGGGTTCACTGCTGTTGCCGTACGCGCGCACGGGCCGGGCCGCCGAGGCCCGCGAGGCGCACCGGCGTGCCTACCGGGTGCTGCGAACACGCCCCAGCGAGCTGGGCATGCTGGCCGATCACGTCGAGTTCTGCGCGCGCACCGGTAACGAGGCGCGGGGACTGGAACTGCTGGACCGCCACCTCGGGTGGCTGGACGAGGCGCCGACACCCTTTTCCGCCATGATGTTCGCGGCTTCGGCGGCGTTGCTGCTGCGCCGGGTGGGGGAGTCGGGGCACGGCGACCTGAAGATCCGCCGTCCGGCTCACCGGGAACGGCCCGCCACGGAACCGACCGCCGACGAGTTGCGGGACACCCTCGCCACGCAGGCACTGGAGATCGCCGCGCGGTTCGACGCGCGCAACGGGACGTCGCACCAGTCCGGACGCGTCCGGGCGCTGCTCGCCGCCGAACCGGTCGCGGACCATCTTCCGCTGTCGGCCACGGCCGGGCGGAGTGTGCCGGTGGTCGCGGAGGTCCCGCCCGCCGAGGTGTGGGCGGGGCTGTCGGCGGCGGAGTTGCTGGACCGCGCCGAGGAGAGCCTCCAGCGCCAAGAGACCGACACTGCGAAGGAAGCCCTGCGCCGCGCGGAATCCCGCCGGGAGGAGACGGGGGAGAACGACCCCGTGCTCACCGGGCGCGCCGTGGTGCTGCGTGCCGTGCTTGCCAAGCCGGACGGTGACCATGACCTCGTCCAGGCGGAGTACCGCGAGGCGGCGGGGCATTTCGCCGCCGGGGGCGACGAGGACCGTCGGCAAGCGGCGCTGGGACGGCTCGGATTGCTGCTGTGCGAGCACGGGCGGGCGGCCGAAGGCCTGCCACTGCTGCGTTCCGGCGTGGCGCATTTCCGCGCCGGGGACGGCGGGACCACCGGCCCGCGGCTGGTGTGGGCCCTGCTCCGGCTGATCGCGGGTCTGTCGTCGGCTGGTGAGACCGGCGAGATCGAGCAACTGTTCGGTGAAGCGGACGCCGCGGCGCGCCGGTGCGACGATCCTCTGGTGTCCGGGTCGGTCGCCTGGGCGCGGCTGGACTTCACCTCGATCGACGATCCGGAGAAGGCCCTACCGGTGGCCGCCGCGGCGGTGGAGGCCTACCGGAAGGCCGAGGCGCCCCGGCTGGTGTCCGTCGCGTGCTACCGGTTGTCGATGCTGAGGCAGGCCAAGGGGGACCGGGATGGCGCCCTCGAGGCGGCCGCGGAGTCGCTGGCGGGCCTGCCCGCTTCGGCCCCGCCGGCACTGCGGGCGTCGGTACTGCGCTGGCACGGGCATCTGCTCACCGCCTCGGGGCGGGCCACGGAGGCCATCCCCGATCTCGTCTCGGCGGTGTCCTACGCGCGCACCGCCGGAGAACGCCGTCTCGAAACGGAGTGCCGTCAGGCCCTCGCGGTCGCCTATCAGGAGGCGGGACAGCACCTCGACTGCGCCGAGGTGGCCGAGGAGGCGATCGACGGGTACGAGGAACTGGGCGAGTCGTCCGCGGCCGACGGGTGCCGTTACCTCCTGGCGCAGGCACACCAGGCCATGGGTGAGCTCGGCGCGGCGGTGGCGCGGTACGAAGAGATGATCGCCCACGGGCGGGAGCGCGGGGAAACCGGCGCCCTGGCGCAGCTTCTGGCGGAGAGCGGCGACCTGCTGGACCGGCTGGACCGGGACGCTTCGGCGGCCGAGCGTTATCGGGAAGCCGGTGACGCCGCGGCGCTGTCGGACGACCCGTACCGGGTGGCCTACTGCCGGTACCAGGAAGCGCTTTCCCTGTTTTGGGCGGGCCGACGGGAGCGGGCACTCGTGGTGCTCGGTGAGGCGGACCAAGCGGTCGCCGCCCTGCCCGGGGAGGAGCCCGCCGCGAAGGCGTGGCACGAGGCGCAACTGCACGGGAATGCGGTGCGGATTCTGCGCGGCGCGGGGACGCAGGACGAGGCGGTGGGCCGGGCGGAGCGCGCGGTGGCCTGCTTCCGGGCGGCCGGGGCAGCGGAGCGGGCCGCCGGAGCGCAAGTGACCCTCGGGCAGGTGCTGCGGGAGGCGGGACGCGCGTCCGACGCCGAGCCGGTGCTGCGAGAGGCGCTGGCGGCGCTGAGCGACGGCGAGCGGATCCACCGGGGTGCCGCCGCGACGCTGGGCGCGGTGCTCGCGGAACTCGGGCGGGACGAGGAGGCGGCCGAACTGCGCGCGAGGCTGGCCGACGGCTGACGCCCGTCGAGCCCGGCCGCGCGCCGCGGGGGCGCTGAGTTCTGCTGCCCGGCCCCAGTGGTGGTCGTACCGCTTCGTACGGCGTCGTGCGTAGCCGGAAGATACGAGCCGTTTCGGACGACTCGGACCCCCGCGCCATGAGTCACTTCCCTCGGACAACTTCACCCCGGCGATTCCGGGGCCTGGACGAAACACGAGGGGACGGTCAGCGATGGCGAACGAGAAGGACCAGGACCTCGGCGGGATCCGCCGCATGCTGGCGGTTTTCCTGGCGCTGGCCTGCGTGGGCGTGCTCGTGCAGATCTTCACCGGGGTGCCCTACCCGAAGGTGCCGCCGGGGCCCATCATCCTCGCGGTCGCGGCATTGCTGGTGGCCGTCGTCCGGTGGCGGTGGATGCCGGTGCTCGGGCTGCTCGTCGCGCTGTTCCTCAGCGTCGGCGCGGTCGCCTCGGGCACGACGCTGCCGCGGCTGGCCGAGCCCGCGTGGCTCGGCCCGTTCGCCGGTACCTGGCTGCAGATACTCGCCCAGCTCGCCGCGATCGCGGCCGGTCTCGCCGGGATCCTCGCGGCCTCCCGGAAGACCCGCACCGGGACGGCGGCGCCCTTTTCGGGAAAGCGTTGAACAGGCCGGTAGCGGGGGAGCATCGGTGCGATTGATTCGCCGCGATGCTCCCCCGCTATCCCGTCTGGGTGCGCCGCCGGTAGAGCCGGGCGGGCCTGCCGACGGTGCCGGTGCTCCATTCGCCGGTCTCTTCGAGATGGGGGTCCATGTGACGCCGGAAGGTGTCCTTCTGGAGTTCCTGGACGCCGGAGACGGCTTCGTGCAGGCGCCGTAGTTCATAGAGCGTGAACGCGGCGTCCAGGAGTCCCGCGGGGTCGGGGCGTTCGTCGTAGGCCGATCGGGCCCAGCGGACCGCCTCGCGAACGACGTCCGCGTGGTCGAAGGCGAGTTCGTCCCGCTCGCCGGGGAGGACGACGTCGAACCCGTCGATCGGGGCCAGGATGACCTCGTCGTTCACGCGGTCTTCGAGGCGGCCGGCGCGGACGAGATCCACGTGGGCGACGCTGAGGACCCGGCCGCGCGGGTCGCGTGCCGGGTCGTCGAACACCTTGAGCTGCCGCGGGTGTTGCCCGGTGACCCCGACCTTGTCCCGCAGCGCCCGCAGGGCGGCCTCGTCGAGCCTTTCGTCGAGGCGCAGGAACGTCCCGGGAAGCGCCCAGCTCAGCTCCCGCGGCCGACGGTGCAGTAGTGCGGCCAGGCGGGACCGGCGGCCGTCGCGGAGGACGGTGAGCAGGGCGACGTCGACGGCAACCGAGGGGTGCGGGTAGTCGCTGAGCCGCTTACCGTGCTCGTCCTTCCAGATCATGCTTGCCAAGTTAGCGCACGTCTGCTCTTATTTGTTAGCGCAAGTTCGCGCAAACTAACGAGGAGTGGGGTTCGTGCACTTGTTGGATCTGCACCTGGGCAAGCCCGCGTGCCGTGGCGCGCTCACCGTGTTCCCGATCTGGAACGGTGGCGCGATCGGCGATCGCCGCTACGACCTCGGCACCGGCAGTCTTGCCGTCGAGGAGCGCGCTGAGGGACCCGTCGTCGAGGAGCTCGTCGTCACGAATTCCGGATCCTGGCCGGTCCTGGTGCTGGAGGGGGAACTGCTGCAGGGTGGCTGGCAGCACCGGGTCGCCGCGCGCACGGTGCTGGTGGGCGCCGGGGCGAGCGAGGTGCTCGACGTCCAGTGCGTGGAGAAGGACCGCTGGGCGGGTGCCCGGCGGCACGCCCGCACCGGCACCAGGGTGCCGCCGCGGGTGCGGGTCCGTACGCGGGAGGGCCAGGACGCGGTGTGGTCGGAGGTGGACCGTTACGAGCAGCGTTACGGCCGCAGTGAAACCGCATCCCTCGCGCAGGCCACCAAGGCGGTCGAGCGCGAGGCACGGGAACTCGTCGCCGGTCTGAAGCCCCTGCCGTTCCAGAGCGGTGTGCTGATCGGGGTCGCGGGACAGCCGCTGCTGCTGGAGGTGTTCGACTGCCCGGACACCCTGAGGCAGGCGTGGGATGCGCTGCTGCGGGCGGCAGCGGTGGACGCGGTCGGCCTGCCGCCGGTGCCCACCCCCGGCCGCCGGGCGCGCCGGTTCGTCGACCGTGCGGGGCAGGTGCACCTCGCCGACAAGCGCGAGGCCGGTCTGGGCAGCCAGGTGCGGGGAGAATCGGAGTACGTGCTGCTCGACTGCCTGGTGTGGGAAGGCAGCACCGTGCACGCCACGGCGCTCAACCCGA
This sequence comes from Amycolatopsis cynarae, assembly GCF_026802195.1. Taxonomy (NCBI): domain Bacteria; kingdom Bacillati; phylum Actinomycetota; class Actinomycetes; order Pseudonocardiales; family Pseudonocardiaceae; genus Amycolatopsis; species Amycolatopsis cynarae. Next base: position 2,617,876 of record NZ_CP113836.1, read on the forward strand.
GGCATGAACTGGTGGTGGCCCAGTGAGGCGGCTGAACGCCCGGCAGGCCGACCGTGCCGCCGGAGCGCTCCTCGGGGCGGCCGTCGCCGATGCGCTCGGCGTGCCCTACGAATACGGCTCGAGGCCGCTGGAGGAACAGCCGCGGATGCACGGCGGTGGGCTGGGCGGGTACGCGCCCGGACAGTGGAGCGACGACACGGAAATGACCGTATGCCTGGCCCGGGTGGCCGCGACGGGACTGGACCTGCGGACCGAGGACGCGCTGAACGCCATCGCCGACGGCTTCCGGGGATGGTATGCCGACGACCCACCCGATATCGGCACGCAGACCCGACGTGTTCTCGGCGAGGCGGCGGGCCGCGGCGGTACCGCCGCCGACCTGACCGGGATCGCCGCCCGGCTGCACGCCGAGACCGGACGCACCGGCGGCAACGGCTCGCTCATGCGCACCGCTCCGGTCGCGCTCGCGCACCTCGGCGACCCGGCCGCGATCGCCGGGGCGGCGCGCGCGGTGAGTGCCCTGACCCACCACGACCCGGTCGCCGGCGACGCCTGCGTCCTGTGGTGTTCGGCCATCGAGCACGCGGTCCGGACGGGAACGCTCGACGTGCGGAGCGGGCTCCCGCACGTCGATGCCGCCTTCTGGGGGCCACTGCTCGATCAGGCCGAGCGTGTCGGGCCGGAACACTACGCCGGGAACAACGGATGGGTGGTCGCCGCCCTGCTGGCCGCCTGGTCCGCGGTCTCCCGCGCCTCGTCCTATGTGGACGGTGTCGTTCGCGCGGTCGACGGTGGCGGTGACACCGACACCGTCGCGGCGATCGCCGGTGCGCTGCTGGGTGCCCGGTACGGCGGCAGCCTCGTCCCGGCCCGGTGGCGGCGCCTGGTGCACGGCTGGCCCGGGCTGCGAGCCCGCGACCTGGTGCGACTGGCCCTGCTGACCGCCGAGGGCGGCGGGACGGACGCCGACGGGTGGCCGTCCGCGCCGGTCATCCCGTCCTACGCGGGGGTGCCGGAGATCGTTCGTGCGCATCCGGACGACGGCGGGGTGCTGCTCGGATCGGTGGGGGCGCTGCGGCCGGGAGTGGCCGACGCGGTCGTCTCGCTGTGCCGCCTCGGCGGCAAACAGGTGCCGGTGACGGAGGATCCGCGTGACCACGTCGAGTTCTGGCTGGTCGATCAGGAGGACGCCAACAACGACGTGGCCGCCGTCGTCGCCGACGCGGCCGAGATGGTGAAGACGCTCCGCGAGGAGGGCAAAAGCGTGTTCGTGCACTGCGTTCACGCGCAGACCAGGACCCCGCTGGTGGCGGCCGCGTACGGTTCACTCGTCACCGGTTCCTCCTTCACCGAATCCCTGCGGCGGGTCCGGAACGTGCTCCCTGCCGCCAGTCCCCGGAGTTCCCTGGTGCGGCTGCTGCGGCAGGCTCACGACGGCCGCGGGCTCGACGGGTGACGTCGGCGTATCGCCGCCTTTCCGGTCCGCGGTCGCATTTGCCGGTGATCGACGCCGTTCGGCGATAACACCCGAAATGGGCCGATAAATCCTCGGCTCCTCCCTACGGTGGTAGGTGGCGATTTCGATCGCTTTGTGCTGCCCGGGGTGAACCGGAATTTACTTCCGCGGGCACGAAAAGGGAATTCGCGCCGACGCTGCCGACGAAAGTCGGTTCCGGATTGGTGTGTGCGCTGGGTACCTTTCCCTTCGTCATCTCCCGTCAGGTCCCCCAAGAAACCGGAGAGATAGAAATGTCGCTGAAACGAAGGCTTCGTCGTGTCCTTTTCGGGGCCGCGGTCTGCGCGAGTGCGGTCGCGGTGGCGGTCGCGGCACCCGGCAGCGCCGGTGCGGCCACGGCCGTGCACCAGCAGGGGTCCCATCACAAGATCGTCATGCACCGGGTGGGTGCGCAGGCCAGGCCGATGGCCGCGAGCAGCGGCCTGCAGTGGGGCGGCGGCCCCGTCCAGCACAACACCAAGGTGTACCTGGTGTTCTGGGGCTCCCAGTGGAAGAGCGACGCCAACGGCGTCCAGTCCTATCTGACCAACTACTTCGCCGGGCTGGGCAACGGATCCGAGCGGTGGAGCAACGTCATGGACCAGTACACCGACAACAGCGGAAACGCCTCGAGCGGGAACCCGGTGCTCGGTGGGGCCTGGGTGGACAGCGCTTCCGCCGCACCGTCCAGCGCGAGCCAGTCGGCCATCTCCGCCGAGGCCAACCGCGGCGCCAGCCACTTCGGTGTCTCCGGGGTCAATGCCGACATCTTCGTGGTCAGCCCCTCGGGGACCAGCCCCGACGGCTTCCCGAACTCCGGTTTCTGCGCCTGGCACGACTGGAACGGCAACGTCGCCTACACGAACATGCCGTACGTGCTCGATGCCGGTTCCGGATGCGGCGCGAATTCGGTACGGAACAAGCTCGACGGATTCAGCATCGTCGGTGGCCACGAATACGCGGAGGCCGAAACCGATCCGCAGGCCGGGAACGGCTGGCTCGATTCGAGTGGTGAGGAAAACGGCGACCTGTGCGCCTGGCAGGGCCTGACCGCGCTGTCCGAATCGACCGGCACCTTCGCGGTCCAGCCGACGTGGAGCAACGCCGTGGGCGGGTGCGCCACCTCGGCCTGATCCCGTCCCGAGATCAAGATCGGGGGCCGGTGTGCCGCGGCCGGGCGCCGCCTGACATCCTGTGCCGCCAGGAACGTGGCCCGTGGCTTCGCCGTGAGGGAAGCCACGGGCCACGCCGTCGTGCGGACGAGAGGACAGCCAGTGGGCGTCATCAGCTGGATCGTGCTGGGCCTGATCGCCGGGGTGATCGCCAAAATGCTCATGCCCGGCAAGGACCCGGGCGGCTGCATCATCACCATGCTGCTCGGCATCGGCGGAGCCTTCGTCGGCGGCTGGGTCGGAAAGACCCTCTTCCACGTGCAGCTCGGCAAGTTCTTCGACCTGCGCACCTGGGGACTGGCCATCCTGGGGTCGCTGATCATCCTGGCCGCCTACCGCCTGCTCACCGGCAAGCGCCGCGACTGAGTTTCCCTCGCCGTGAGGGGTCCCCTCACGGGAAGTGCTCGGGCGGGATCAGGGCCGGCGGGATGTCGCCAGCCAGGAGAGTCCGAGACCGGCCAGCGCGAGGGCGGCACCGGCCAGGCCGGTCCACCGCAACGCGCCCGCGGCGACCAGGCCGCCCCCGAGTGCCGAGCCGAGTGCGTTGGCCAGGTTGAACCCGCTGACGTTCACGGCGACCGACAGGGTGGGCGCGTCCCCGGCGTGCTGGAGGATCAGGCCTTGCAGCGGTGCGATCGTGGCGGTGGCGAGCAGCCCGAAGACGAGCACCGCGACGACGGTGGCCGGCCGCGAAGGGGCGGCGAACGGCAGGGCGGCCAGGAGTACCGTCAGGGCGAGGAACACGATCCGCACCGTCATGGCGGGTGAGACCTCGGTCAGCCGCCCGGCGGCGAGATTCCCGAACAGGCTGCCGACGCCGTAGGCGAGCAGCAGGGCGGACGCCGCACCGCTGGAGAAGCCGCTTACCTGGACCAGCAAGGGCACGAGGTAGGTCAGCACCGTGCCCGTTCCGGCGAACCCGATCGCGGTGGTGGCGATGGCCAGCAGCACCGGGCGGCGGCGCAGGACCCGGAGCTCGGAACGGATGCCGGTGGCCGGTGCGGGGGTGCGTGGCATCGCCACGGCCAGGACGGCGCAGCCCGCGGCGGCGATGACCGCGACGGCCAGGAACGGGGTCCGCCAGCCGAGGGCCTGGCCGAGCAGGGCACCGAGGGGGACCCCCAGCACGGTCGCGACGGTCAGTCCGGACACCACAATGGCGATGGCGCGGCCGGTCCGCTCGGGGGGCACGATGGTCGTGACCACGATGATCGAGACGGCGAACAGCGTCCCATGGGACAGCGCGGCCAGCACCCGGCCCGCCACCAGCAGGCCGTAGGAGGTCGCGACCGCGCAGACGAGGCTGCCGGCCACGAACAGTGCGGTCAGCCCGAGGACCAGCCCCTTGCGGGGCAGGCGGGCGGTGACCAGGGTGATCAGCGGACCGCCGATCACGACCCCGAGGGCGTAGACGGTGACGAGCTGGCCGGTGCCTGCCACGGACACGCGCAGTCCGGCGGCGATCTGCGGCAGGAGGCCTCCTACCAGGAGTTCGGCCGTGCCGATCGCGAAGATGGACAGGAGGAAACCAGCGAGGACGAGGGCGGACCGTCCCGACGTCGCGGGCGGGGGGACGGCGGTCGAGGTCGTTGCGGATGCCATGCCGCGGACCGTAAAGTTTCACATGAATGTGAGAGTCAAGAGGGTGTGGTGGGGGTCGCATGCCGGTGCGGACGATCAGGATCGGTGAACTGTCCCGGTCCAGCGGGGTGAGCCCACGCCTGTTGCGTTACTACGAGGAACAGGGGTTGCTCCGGCCGCAACGCCGGCCGAGCGGATATCGCGAATACCTGTCCACCGACGTGGCCGTGGTGCGGCGCATTCGCGGGCTGCTGGCGGCCGGCTTGTCCACCGCGACGATCGCGTCGGTGCTGCCGTGCATCCGTGAGGACGGTGAACGCCTGGTGCCCACCTGCCCGGACCTGGTGGCGCAGCTGCGGCGGGAGCGCGAGCGGATCGACCAGGCCATCGACGAGCTCACCACGTCCCGCCGGATCCTGGACTCGGTGATCACCGCGGCACCGTCGACGCCGGTTCCGGCGGATCCGCCCCTTCTTCCTTGAGACGGGCTGGGTTCACGGGGCCGCCCTGGCCCGAACAGAAGGAGTTGCCCATGAGGGAATCGCCGGGCGATCGGCGAACCGTGGAGGAGGTGCTGGAGGGCATCGCCCTCCGCCTGCTCGGCGTCGCGGATACGGATTCCGGTATGCCGTCGCTGGCGCACGGGTGGCGGGCGGTGGCGGGCTATGAGGTGGTTCCCCGGTATACGGTGGCGATCTCGGGCGAGAACGCGGGGGAAGTGATTGACCGGCTGTGGCATGCCGCGGCCGAGGAACTGTCGATCTATTCGGAAGACGCTGATTTCCTCCTCGATCTTCCTGCGCCAAGACAGGACAGGACGGGGTGGCTGCGCGCGCGAGATCTCCGACGAGCTCGCCTGCCGTCGCGCATCCATTCGGTTACCGGGTCGTGGGAATTCATTGCCTTGTCGGAGAACGGTCGCCGGCTGTGTGCCGTCAGCAAGGAGGAGTACGACTACTGGATCGTTGCCAGGACCTTCACCGATGAGCAGGTGCGACGCGGGCGCGAATCCGAGGACCGGGTCCGCGCCGTCGAGCGGGAAGTCAGGAATCTGGCCGACCGCCGCGCAAGTCTGCAGGAGGTCATTGCCTTCCTCGGCTCGGCCGAGCTCCATGGGCCCTTGCGCCGGATCACCGTGGTCGGAATGTTGGTGAAGGCGTGCGGCCTCTCCGTCGTGGAGTCGCGAAAGATCGCGTCGATGGTCGAGTATCCTTCCGGGAGGCTCCTTGCCCCTGCCGAGCAGGTGGAGGAAGCCTGGCGGAATCTGGTCACCTCGGGCGGTGGAGATCCCAGACGGCGGTGAAGCCGCTTCGGTCGCCAGTGGCGAGCGACCGGCCATCCGGACTGAATGCGACGCGGGTGATCCGATCGAGATGGCCGGTGAGAGGTTTGCGGATTCGCTTTCCGTCGGCGATGTTCCAGAGGTTGACGACGCCGTCGTCGTCACCGGTGGCCAGGGTGTGGCCATCCGGGCTGAAGGCCACGCAGAGCACTCCCGCGCCGTGCGAGCGTCGGACCGTGGGGACGGTCAGCGGGGCACCGATTCGCCGGCGGTCGGTCACGTCCCAGAGGTGGACGACACTTTCGGTGGCGATGGCCAGGGTACGGCCGTCGGTGCTGAACGCCATGTCGTGGACCTGCGTGATTTCCCCGCCGAGCGCTACCCGCCGTGGAACGCTGCTGCGCAGGTCCCGGAGGTGGACACCGTCGATGTTTCCCGTGGCGATGGTGCCGCCATCGGGGCTGAAGGTCACGACGCCCGGATGATCACTCAGGCGCCCGAGTTCTCGACGGCCGACGGTGTCCCACCAGGCGACGCCCCCGTCGCCGTCCCAGGACGCGGCCACGGCACGACCGTCGCGGCTGAAGGCCAGGCCGGTGACATGGCTGAGATCGCCGATGAGGCGGGGCTCGCCCACCAGTGGGCCGCCGAGCAGTCGGCGTGCGGCCACATCCCAAAGGTGGATGACGACTTCCCCTTGGTCATCTCCTCCTGCCGGGTCGATCCCCGGCACGAGTTCGACGGAGCCGAGGGCAAGGACACGTCCATCGGGGCTGAACGCGGCCCGGTCGCCGCGGCGGGCGGCACCGAGCACGTCGGCGGCGATTCGGCCGTGTTTTCGGCGTTTTGCCGCGGCCTTGCCTCGTTTCGCCTCCGGCTGGCCCTCATCGGTTTGCGGGCCGGCGGCCCCGCCGAAAGGCCGACGGCCCGCCACGTCCCACAGGCGAACGACGGACTTGCCGCTCGAAGCGATGACCAGGACCCGGCTGTCCGGGCTGAAGACCAAGCTGTCGACGGCGGCGGGGGACCGGGGCAATGGTTCCCCGAACACGACAGTCTCTTCGTCCGGCGGCGGTGCCGGTCTCGCGGGCTCGGTCGTCGCGGGCAGTTGGTCCAGCAGCCTGTCGATCCGAGCGTTCCTTCGGGCGATCTCCTCATGGACCCAGGGCGGCCATGGCGGGCCGGGCTGGTCGATCCGGCCGATGAGCTGCAACAGCCTCTTCGGGGTGGGCCGTACGGCGGGGTCAGGGGCCAGACATGGCTCGAAGATCCGGTGTAGCTCTTTGCGGCGGCGCGGCTCTCGGGAGTCCGCGGTGTCCCAGGAGGGATATTTCGTGGTGGCCGCGAAGATCACCCGTGCGAGGGCGAACACGTCACTCGCCTCGTTCGGCGGCCGCCCCTCGAGCCGCTCGGGCGACAGGTAGTGCAGTGACCCGGCAGGCCAAGCGCGGCCCATCCCTTCGGCATCCTGTACGTCGGGGCCTCGCCCAATGGCCAGGCCGATCAGTCGCGCCCCGTCCTCGGTCAGCACCACACTCGACGGCTTGAGGTCCCCGTGCGCCAGACCCGCGCGGCGGATCTGCGTCAGCCCCCTGGCGAGGCAGGTCGCCAACCACCGGGCGGCGCAAGAATCCAGACGGCCACCGACCATACGCCCTTGCCGGCGCACCCCTGCCGCAAGAGCGGCGTCCAAGGGCACCCCCGGCACGAACTCCGACGCCAACCACGGCACCGGATCCTCGGGCCCGGAGTCGACGACCGCCGCGACATACCGGCTCGACACGCGCTGTGCCACGGCCACCTGGCGTCGAAAACGCGCCCGGAACATCGCATCGTCCGCGAACTGGGGCCGCACCTGCTTCAGCGATACGAGCCGGCCGTCGGGTCCGCGTCCCAGGAACACCGGCCCCAGTCCGGCCGGGCCACGTCCACCCCGCCCCAGCAAGGCGACCACCCGGTACGGCCCGATCATCCGCGGGTGGTCCGCTGCCAAGGACATGTCGTCCGCCATCGCGCACCTGCTCTTCCAGCGACGGTGGCGACGCGGGCTCGGCTCCCGCGTCTCCAAGCCCAAACCTACTGATCGACACCGCCGGAACGGATCCCGGGGCCTCCTGCAAGCGCTTTCCCATCAGAACTCGGTCGATTCCGAGGGTGACCCTGTCAGGTCCACCCTGGTCCGTTGTCCGGCCGGAGCGAACGCCGCATTGTGGTGCGGTGCCTACAGAACTTGCTCCCGGCCGGCCGCCGGCCGTCCCTGACGCGAGGGCGCGCTGGACCTTGTTCGCCGCCTGCTTCGGTTTCCTGATGGTCGGGTTGGACGCGACGATCGTGAACGTCGCGCTGCCCACCTTGGGGCGGGAACTGGGCGCGGGGCTGGCCCAGTTGCAGTGGGTGGTGGACGGCTACACCCTGATGTTCGCGGCCCTCCAGCTCATCGGTGGCTCGCTGAGCGATCGGCTGGGCGCGCGGCGCGCGTTCGTGGTGGGGTTGAGCGTGTTCGTGCTCGCCTCGCTGGGGTGCGGGGTGGCGGTGTCGCCGGAGATGCTCATCGCGGCGCGGTTTGTCCAGGGGATCGGCGCCGCCCTGCAGTTGCCGTCGTCGCTGGCGATGATCCGGCACGCCTACCCCGATGCGGAGCGGCGGACGAAGGCGCTCGGAGTGTGGGCGGCGGCAGGCGGGGGTGCCGTGGCGGCAGGGCCGGTGCTCGGCGGTGTGCTGCTCATCGCGCTGGGATGGCGATCGCTGTTCCTGGTCAATCTGGTGATCGGGCTGGGCGGGCTGCTGGCGGCGGCCATGGCGCCCGCGGCGCCGGGTGGCGGTGCCGCCGGAGAACGGCGGCTCGACCTGCCGGGCCAGGTGGCGGTGATGCTGTCCCTTGGCGGCCTGACCTTCGGGCTGATCGAGGGAGGCACCGTGGGCTGGACCAGGCCACTGGTGGCGGCCGCGCTGGTGGTGGCCGTTGTCTGCGGGGCGTTCTTCGTGTGGTGGGAACGGCGGGTGCCGGACCCGATGCTGCCGATGGGGCTGTTCTCGCGTCCCGCGTTCTCCTCGGCCTCGGTGGCCGGTTTCGTGCTGAACTTCGCCTACTACGGAATCGTGTTCCTGCTGAGCCTTTTCCTGCAGAACGAGCGGGGAGACTCGGCGCTGACCACTGGCCTGGTCTTCCTGCCGATGAGTATCGCCACGACGGTGTCCAATGTGGTCGGTGGCAGGCTGAGTGGGCGGTTCGGCACCCGGTTGCCGATGGTGGGCGGCCAGTTCGTGTTCGCGCTGGGACTGCTGGGGCTGCTGCTGGCCGGGCCCGGCGCGCCGGACTGGGTGATCTGGCTGGTCACGATCCCGGTGGGGCTCGGCTGCGGGGTCGCGGTTCCGGCGCTGACCGCCGCGGTGCTGGAGGCGGTCGAGCCCGCGCACGCCGGGGTGGCCTCGGCGGAACTGAACACGGCCCGGCAGATGGGCGGTGCCGTCGGGGTCGCCCTGTTCGGCACCCTGATCGCGGGTGCCTTCGTCCCGGGCCTCCGGTTGTCGTTGCTCATCGCCGCGTTCGCACTGCTGGCGAGTTCGCTGGTGACGGCCTGCTGGGGCCGCAGACGGCTCCGCTGACGATCTCGGACGGTCCGCCGGTCCGGGAGGGCTCCGACCTCCCGGACCGGCAGGAAACCAGCCGCACGGGAGTGTTCAGAACGGGCGGTTGGCGTTCGGGATTTCGATGCTGATGGGCTTGGCTTCGGACAGGAAGAGCAGCGCCGCTTGGCGCAGGAACTCGTCGAAGGTCCAGTAGGCCGCCGGGGCCGCGGGGAAGGGCAGCAGGCCTTCGCGGACCGCGATGAACGGCCCCCAGGCTTCCCGCAGGAGCGGGTCCCAGACCGGTTCCGCGGGGATCTGGAGCCATTCGGCGATCTGGTCGCCGAGCATGAAGCGGGTGAAGGCACCGAGCACGTGCGAGGTCAGGATGCCGCCGTCGATCGAAGAGCCGAGGTTGAGCAGGATGTGGGCGAGGTCGGCCCCTTCGCTCGTCGGAGCCAGCACCGGGTCCAGGACCTGCGCGGCCTGGGCGTTGGCCTCGTCCCAGGAAGCGGGGGTGTATTCGTCCATGATGCCGAGCAGGTGCGCGGTCAGCTGCCACGAGTGCAGGAAGGCTTCGGACTCGGCGGCGGGGATTGGCACCTTCCAGGCCGTCAGCCTCCGCATCACGGTCGTGGGCAGGCTGTGCCAGGTGACCAGCATGTCCCGCTGACTGATCGGTATCGTCTGGTCGGCGGTCTGCGACCAGTAGGGCGACTGCGGAAGCAGGTGGCGCACAGCCGCGTGCACGAGCCGGGTCTTGACGCAGGTCACGATCATCTCGCCGTCGGGCTGGAACGCGTTGCGGGTCCCGAGGTCGTAGCCGAGTTTGGCGGTCTTGGAGATGCGGTCCTTCATGTTCGCGCCGCCCTTCGAGTAGTACACGGCGCGCGCTTCGTGGGGAATGACCGTGCTCATCATGCCGCTGGCCAACCCGTACAGCACCCCGAGGTAGAGCCCCCGCTTCTCGTTGAAATCGAACGCGGTGGCCAGCTTGCCCTGATCGGCCCAGGACGGCAGGCTGCGGGCCCGTTCCATGAAGTCCCGCAGGTCCGCGGGCAGTCCGTCGGGCAGCGGCTGGCCGTTCTTGGTCCAGGTCCGCAGTGCCTCGTTGACCTTCGGGACATCGCCCCGGTCGATGATCGAGGCGAGCAGCGGATCGGCCTCCGGGTCCCACACCCACCGCGGGTCGGCGCCGTCGCCCGTACCCGCCACCGAACCCTGGGACGACCATGTCCACAGCGCCTGCGCCTGCGCGGGCGCGGTGAGACCCACCGCGCCGAGGACCCCCAACGCCCCACCAGCCTTCAACGCGTGGCGCCTGGTGATTTTGTCCATGTTTTCACTTCTCCTCGAGACCGGGAGCAGTTACACCGAGACTGATACAGTGATACGCAGTTCGATTCTCTGTATCAGACCAATGACACCACGGAGTGTCGGCCATCACAAGACCTAAGCTGAAAGCGCGAGTTGGATCGGGTGCCGAGGAGGTGATCGTGGAACCTGCGCCGTCTCCCTTCGCGACGCCGCCGGGCTCGGAGTCGCTGCTGGAACGCGCCTACAGCGACGCGGTCGAGCGGGTGGACGAGGTGGACGAGAACCGCGGGCGCGTGCTCGACGCGGCGTACGAGCAGTTCTGCCGGATGGGGATCCAGCGGTCCACCATGGAGGACGTGGCGCGGCGCGCCGGGGTTTCGCGGATCACCGTCTACCGCCGGTTCGCCACCAAGGACGCACTGGTGGAACAGGTGATCCGCCGGGAGTTCCGCCGCTACTTCGACCAGTTCCTCATCGACATCGAGGAGGCCGCGACCGTCGCCGACCGGGTGGTGGTGGGCTTCGTGAGCTCCTTGCGGGCCATCCGCCGCAACCCGCTGATCGGCGGCCTGATCACCGTCGAACCGGACCTGCTCGTGTCCTCCATGATCACCGACAACGGAGGGATGCTCGCCACGGTGCGGCAGTTCGTCGCGGGCCAGCTGCGCCGCGAGCAACGCGCGGGCCACGTTTCGAGCGAACTGGACACCGATCTCGTCGCCGAGATGATGGTCCGGATCTCCGCCTCCTTCCTCGTGATTCCCAGCCGGATCGTCGATCTCGACGACGACGGGCAACTGGCCGCGCTGGCCCGGCGGTTTCTGGTGCCCATGCTCCGGCCACCCGGCGCGACGGAATGACGCTCAGGAGAGCCGCTGAGCAGGCTCGTCGACCGGAACCGGCCGAACTCGGCGAGAGCACCGATCGCGGCGGCCACGCGATCGGTCACCTGAGTGCTCACTTCCGGAAGGTACTGAAGATCGATGATGAGATCGAGATCGGCGGTCTCGATTCCTAGTTGCCGGAGAACGCTTTCCCAGTGCGCACGATTCACCTTCGTGGTCCGGACGCGAAGCGCACCGCCGAGGCCGTGTTTCCCAATCGGCGGAGCCGCCTGCGCAGGCGCGGTATCAGGGCGACCATTCCGGTCCCAGCAGACCGGATCCGTAACCGCCGGAAACCCGGCTCCCGAGGCGGTCGGCCGCCGAAGTTCGACAAGACCGACCACCACGAGCGCCACGCGGCCGAGTGAGGATCAACCGCCGCAGGCGACACCGGGCCGTGGCCACGAGGTACGACAAGCTTGCCGTCCGCTACGAGGCGACCGTGCTGGTGGCAGTCCTCAACGAGTGGCTGTGACCAGCGGGTTTGTTGTCGACCTCAGTCTGACGGTGTGGGCACGGCGCAGGCATCGGCGATAGCCCGCGTGTCCCAGTAGAACGGACGAACCTCGGTGATCCGCCCGTCCTTGACCGTGATCGCTTGCAGAATCGGGAAGCTGAGTTCACGGCCGGTCGCACGAGCGCGAGCACGGACCTGTGTGAGCACGACCGCAGTCTCACCGGTGGCAAGAAACTCCTGCTCCACCATGTCGAACGACTCCCACGTCTCTCCCATCATGAGGAAGAACTGCGTCATGCCCTTGTGCCCACGCCAAGTGCCGCCATAGGGCAGAGCATCTGCTTGATGCAGCTCGACATCCGGCGCAAAGAAGGGGGCGAGCAGGTCGAACGAAGCCTCGCCAGGGCCTCCTGCCGCCAGGTATTCCGCCTCAGCCGCATACATGCCGGTGAGGACTGTCGCCGAGTCCGTAGTGGATGACATCGTCATGCCGCCAGCATGGTCACCACAGGAAGATCTTGCTGGCGGCAATCGGACATCGCGTTTGCGGAGGAGCCGGCACTTTCGCAACACGCACCAGGCTGCTTACCGCGTTCTACGGTAGATCACCTGGCCGGCGGAGGGGATCCGCCACACGCCGGAAAGTCGTTTACCCACATCGTTTTCGGCTGGGCATCAGGCGAGGAACCCGCCGTCCACCGGGAGCACCGCCCCGCTGAGGTGGCTCGCCCGGTCGCTGAGCAGGAACGCCGCGGTCGCGCCGACCTCCGCACCCGTCCCCGCCTTGCGGAGCGGGGTGGCGGCGATCCGGGCCTCGACGCCGCCTGGGATCGTCCGCCGCAGTTCGTCGAGCATGGGCGACTCGGTGGGGCCGGGCGCGAGCGCGTTCACCCGGATACCGAGTGGCCCGAAGTCGTGCGCGGCGGTGCGGGTCAGGCCGATGACGGCGTGCTTGGTGGCCTGGTAGGCACCCATGCCGGGGCTGCCGCGGAGGCCGCCGATGCTGCTTACGTTGACGATCGAGCCCGCACCCTGGCGTTCCATGACGCGCACTTCTTCGCGCAGGCACAGCCAGGTGCCCTTCACGTTCACGGCCATGATCCGGTCGAAGTCGGCTTCGGCGACCGCGTCGAGGCGTCCGCCCTGGCCGATCGCCGCGTTGTTGTAGGCGCCGTCGAGCCGGCCGAACCGCGCGACCGTGGCATCGACGAAGGCGGCGACACTCGCCGGGTCGGTCACGTCGCCGGGCGTGTACGCCACGTCGTGCCCCTCCGACGTGAGCTCTTTCGTCAGCGCGGCAAGCGGTTCCTCGCTGCGGGCGACGAGCATGAGTGCCGCGCCGTCTTCGGCGAACACGCGGGCGGCGTCCGCGCCGATCCCCGTGCTCGCGCCGACGACGAGGACGACTTTGCCGGAAAGTGGCGGCCGAGTGCTCATGAGGCCTTGCCCTCCTTGGTCTTTTCGATGGCCCGGAGCGCGAGCATCTCGCGTGCGTCGTCCGGGGTGGCGATCGGTTTGCCCAGGTCCTCGACGACGGCCCGGATCTTCCGGACCTGCTGGGCATTGCTCTGGGCGAGCCTGCCCTTGCCGATCCACAGGCTGTCCTCGAGGCCCACCCGGACATGGCCGCCGAGCCAAGCGCTGTGGGTGGCGAACCGCATCTGGTGCTGCCCGGCGGCGAAGGCGGAGAAGAAGTAGTCCTCGCCGAAGAGCTTGTCGGCGATGCGCACCATGTGTTCCAGGTTCGCGTGGTCCGCGCCGATACCGCCGAGGACGCCGAACACGCCCTGGATCAGCAGCGGCGGCTTCGCCAGGCCTCGCTCCACGAAGTGGGCGAGCGAGTACAGGTGCCCGATGTCGTAGCACTCGTACTCGAACCGGGTGCCGGACTCGCCGAGCGTCCGCAGCGTGTGCTCGATCTGGTCGAAGGTGTTGACGAAGGGGTGGGAGTAGGTGTTGAGCACGTAGGGCTTTTCCCAGTCGTGCTTCCACTCGGTCACCTTGTCGGCGATACCCGAGTACACGAAGTTCATCGAGCCCATGTTCAGCGACGCGAGTTCGGGCTTGAGGTGCAGCGCGGCCGCGAGCCGCTGTTCCATCGTCATCGACGAGGCACCGCCGGTGGTGATGTTGACGACGGCGTCGGTCCGCGCGGTGATGCCGTCGATGATCCGCTGGAAGACCGCCGGTGCGAAGGTCGGCCGCCCGTCCGGTTCCCGGGCGTGCAGGTGCACGACGGCGGACCCGGCCTCGACGGCCTGCACCGCGGCGTCGGCCACCTGCTCGGCGGACAGCGGCAGGTAGGGGCTCTGGGACGGGATGTTGACCGACCCGGTGATCGCGGTGGTGATGATGACCTTTTCGGCTGCCCGCATCAGTCCTCCCGTTCGGTGCCGGCCCGGCCCACGGCCGTCCTGAACGCCGCGACCAGCCCGCGCGCGGCTTCGGCCAGCATCGACGTGTCGTTGCTGAGCAGGACGAAATCGCAGCCGTCCCGCACGGCCTGCGCGGCCCTGTCCGGCACGCCGCCGAAGGCGAGCCCGCACCGCTTTCCGGCGGTGTGCGCGGCTTCGATGGCCGAGTCGATCAGGTGCCGCACCTCGGGGGAGGCCGGTGTCGTCCCCATCGACAGCGACAGGTCGGCCGCTCCGACGAACACCGCGTCCACGGTGTCCAGCGCGAGGATCTCCGGTGCGGCCTTGATCGCCTCGACGCTTTCGAGCTGGGGGATGAAGAGCACGTCGTCGTTGCCGGTGGCGAGGTACTCGGCGTTCGGTCGCAGGCCCCACGCCCCCGCCCGGCTGGTGCCGCCCGCGCCGCGGATGCCATGAGGCGGGAAACGGCAGGCCCGCCCGGCGGCGGCCGCCTGCTCCGCCGTGTCGACGTGCGGCACGAGGATGCCCATGGCGCCCGCGTCGAGGATCTTCTGGATCGCCGACGGTGTCGTGTCCGGCACCCGCACCAGGGGCACCACGTCCAGCGCGGCGGCCGAGTTGATCAGCCGGTAGGCGGTCTGCAGGTCGAGCGGCGCGTGCTCGAGGTCGATCACGACGAAGTCGAACCCCGCGTACGCCATGATTTCCACGGGCTCGCCCGAGGCGATCTTCAGCCAGGTACCGACCGGGGTGGTGGCCCGGTCCGGGGCGAACAGCCCGGCACCCGTTCGTCGTGGCGCGTTCACGGCATCGGGTAGTCGTCGGCGTTGAGGACCCACCCGAGTTTTTCCGAGAAGTCCACCCGGGGCGGGCTGAAGATGTCGATCAGCTGGTTCACCCCGGGAGCGCTCGCCGCGGAGGTGTGCACGGTGGGCGGCGGGATGATCGCGACGGACGGGCTGCCGAGCCGCACGTGCTCGTCGTCGCGCCAGCCGGTGCTGTCGTTGAGCCAGGGGGTGCGGATATGGTGCACGTATTCGCCTTGCACGGCAAGGGAAAGCTGCTCGAAGTCATCGTGGTGGTGCGGCGAGAGCCTGCGCGGGTCGCGCGGGCCGTCCTGCTCGGGCAGGAAGTTCACCATGAACGAGCGCGTGCGGAAGATGCGGCCGAACCGCCGGGGGTCGTCCGGCACCTCCGACAACGGGTAGAACCGCACGACCGGCTGCCCCACGGGCTCCGGCCACCGCCGCAGCAACGCCACGCGCGGGTGGTCTTCGGTGTAGGCGCCGGCGTTGACCGGCCGGTCGCGCCACGCCGGTTCGGTGGCCTCGAGCAGCCGGACGAGCGGGCCGTCGCCGTGCACGCTGATCCGGGAGGCGCCGGGCGGGACGACGACGAGTCCGGGGGAGGAGACGTTCGTGGCGCCGTCACCGGTGAGCACCGTGAAGGCGGGCGAGGCCGCGGTGACCACGATGGCGAGCTCGCCCTCGAGAGTTCCGTTGTCGAGTTCGTCGCCCGCCCGGGCTTCGGTGTGCACGAGGATGACGTTCTGCGCGCGCACGACCGGAGCGGTGCGCAGGTCGAAGTACTGGGCGGCGGCGATGGCGGTGCCGCTGTCGGGGCGGGTCGCGGTGGTGAGCGAGGACCGGGGATCGTCCTTTTCGTACACAGGTTGTCCTTCCAGAAACACGTGAACGACTTCGAAACACGTTCTAGGCGTCGAGGTTGAGCAGGTAGGACGGGTTGTCGCGGACCATGCGTCGCAGGTCCTTCTCCGGCAGGCCGAGGTCGAGCAGCGCCTCGCCGACCCGCAGCCACGCGTCCACCGGCTTGGGGTTGACCTGCTGGCCGAAGTCCGAGGCCAGCACGATGTGCTCGGGGCCGAGTGCCTCGATCCAGGCCAGCAGCCGTTCCGGGGCCCACTTCTGGGTTCCTTCGGGGTCGTACATGCCGACCTCGTGCTCGACGAAGGCACCGAGCGCGACGAGTTCGCGGCACAGGTCCGGTTCGGCGCCGATGACGAAGTCCGGGTGGCTGACGACCATCCGCGTGATACCGCGGTCCTTCGCGGCCTGGAACAGGGTCCGGATGTACTCGGGGTACATGTGGCCCCCGTTGACGACGGCCTCCCGCTCCTTGATCTCGTCGAGGATCTCGCCTGCCTCGGGCTTCAGTTCGCCACTCTCGTCGACGATGTCGATGCGCTCCAGGGTCAGGGGGACGGTGGTGGTCGGGAAGGCCCCGTCCTCCGGGTGGCACTCGATGTGCCGTCCGGACGAGATGGTCGGGAACCACACGACCTTGCCGCCCATGCGCAGGCACATCCGCACGGCGTGCGGGTTGAGCCCGCCGACGGTGCTGTTGAGCGCGATGCCCCCGTACACGGTGGCGGCGACACCGGCGAGACGGTCCTTCATCGCGAGGACGTCCATCTGGGTGTTGTGGTGGTGGGACTTCGCGACCATCGCGCGCATCCCGATCCGCGCGCCGTCCTGCGCGGCCTCGACGTGGTCGAAGCGCCGGGGGAACGGGCTGGGGCCGGAGTGGACGTGCATATCGACCAGGCCGTCCAGGACGGAGGTGATGGCGGGACGCTGGCTCATGGAGACCGTCCTTAGTTCGCATTGTGAAGTGCATGTTCACTATAAGACTGCTTGTCAAGCCATCTAGCGCTCTTGTGTCGCCAACTGTGCTCGTTTACGGTATAGGCTGTTCACTTCGTGAACACGCGGTTCGGAACTTCGCCGATGATGTGCCGGAACCGCGGGTAGCCGGCAGCCGATCCCGGAGGACGACGATGTCCACACCGCCCCCCGCCGCAGAGTCGCAGTCTGTGGCCGGTCCCAGAGCCCCGCACGGTCCGGACCTCGCCAAGGTGCGCGCCGCGGTCCGTGGCGGGACGCTCGCCTACTTCGTCGACCAGTTCGACATCTACCTGCCGATCGTGGTCCTGGCGCCGGCGACGGCCTACTTCCAGGCCGCGAACCTGAGCGCGGGCACCACCGCCGTGCTCGCGTCACTGGTGTTCGCGTCGACGCTCATCGGCCGCCCGCTCGGCGCGGTGATCTTCGGGCACTTCGCCGACACGGTCGGGCGCAAGCGCGCGACCCTGGTCGCGGTCGGCGGGTTCGGCACCATCACCCTGCTGACCGCATGCCTGCCGGGCCACGAGACGATCGGGATGTGGTCGGTCGGCCTGCTCATCGCGTTGCGGTTCGTCGACGGGATCTTCCTCGGCGGCGAGTACACGACCGCGGTGCCGCTGGCGATGGAGTGGAGCCCGCGGCACAAGCGCGGCCTCTACGCCTCGATCATCACCTCGACCTCCCCCGCCGCCTACGCGATGATCGCCGCGATCACGCTGCTGATACTGCAACTGCTGCCGTCCTCCGGGCCGCACAGCGCCTACGTGCAGTGGGGCTGGCGAGTGCCGTTCCTGGTCGGCGCGCTGCTGGCGGCCGTGCTGTTCCGCTACTACCTCAAGCAGGTGCACGAGCCGCGGGCGGAGCTGACCGGGGAGCGGCACAAGCTGCCGCTGGTGCGGCTGCTGGTGAAGTACCCGCGGGCGCTGGCGCAGGTGTTCGTGCTGATGACCGGCACGTGGCTCGCGACCAACATGGAGGCCGCCGTGACACCCGCACAGCTGAAGGCGCACCTGCGGTTGTCGAGCCAGCAGGTCACGCTGACCATGCTCGTGATCAACGCCGCGGCCGCGCTGTCCTACCCGCTTTTCGGCATGCTGTCCCAGCGCATCGGGCGGCGCCGGTTCTACATCGGCTACGGCCTGGCCGTCCTGCTGGCCGGTGCGGGCTCCTACACCCTGCTGATGGACTCGGACGGCGGTTTCGGCGCGGCGCTGGGCTTCGGTGCCGCGATCGGGGTGTTCACCGTCGGCACGTTCGGCCCGATCGCCGCCTACCTGACCGAGCGGTTCCCGGCGAGCATCCGGTCCACCGGCTACGGCGTCGGGTACAGCCTCGCGCTCATCGCCCCGGCTTTCTACCAGTTCTACCTGCAGCAGCTCGACGGCATCCTGCCGGAGCACCTCGCCCCGGCCGTCCTCATCGCACTGGCCGGCGCGCTGATCAGCCTCGGCGGTTTCCTCGGCCCGGAGACGAAGGACGTCGACATGTCCGACGACAGCACGATCCCGGCACTGTCCTGATCGGACGGTGGCGCCAGGCCGGGACCCGGTCTGGCGCGACCGCGGTCGCCCGCTACACCGCCCGGCCGAGGTCGTCGGGCCGGTAGTGGCCGCCGAGCTCGTGGGTGAGCTCGCGCGCGGTGCCGACGACGAGGTGTAGTTCGGGGGCGTCGCCGGACATCGACAGCGTGTTGTCCGGGCCGACGATGGCGATGGTGGCGCAGATGCCGTACTCGTCGAACACGGGCGCGGCCACCGCGACGATGCCAGGGGTGCTCATCGCGGCGCAGTGGCCCACGGCGCGCACCCGGTCGACGTCGGCGCGCAGCTCGTCCCGTGCCGCCCCGGACAGGTTCCCGATCAGCCGCTCCATGGACAGCTGGTCCGGATGGTAGGCGAGGAAGACCTTGCTCTGCGCGGTGTCCAGCGGCAGGTGGCTGCCGACCCGCACGGACACCACGACGATGGTCGAGACGTTTTCCTCCACCCGGGACACCACCGGGCCGGTGAGGCCCCAGAGGCTGAGCACCACGCTGGTCTGCGTGGCGCGCGCGAGCGCCTGCATGTGCCGCGGGGCGAGGTTGACGACGCGGCGGTGGCCGATGGCGAACGCCCCCAGCTGCAGCAGCAGGCCGCCGGGGATGTACTTGCCTTCGTTGTCGCGTTCCAGCAGTCCCGCCGCGACGAGGGACGTGCAGTACCGGTAGGCGGTGGTGCGGTTGAGGCCGAGCCGCTCGGCGACCTCGCCCGCGGTCACCTCCGGCGTGGCCGGGTCGAACAACGACAGGATCTGGCTCACCCGGCTCACCGCCTGGATGTCCGCCTGGTCACCCCGTTCCCCGCGGGCGTCCGGCGACCGCGTCGGTTTGGTCACGGGAGCCTCCGCTGGACGGTGATCGAGAACTGACTGGCGTGTTCACTTGGTGAACAGGGTCAGGCTACCCGACCCGGCGCCGGGAACCCGCCGCGTCCCGGGGATCGGCTCCGGCCAGGGCCGTTCACCTGCCGCTACACTATATTCCATGGCACTGAAGTCGGGGCGTGGCGCGGTGGACCTTCCGGGTTTCTTCGCCGATCTCGTCCGGTGCGAGACACGGCTCTACAACGCCTTGAACGACCGTCTCCGGGAGCGGCACGGGATCGTCACGTCGCAGTTCGAGTTCCTGCGCTACCTGCGGGACCACTCCGGGGCCCGGGTGGCGGACCTGGCCGCCGAATTCGCGATCGGCATCGGCGCGACCAGCAAGGGCACCGACCGGCTGGAAAGGCAGGGATGGGTCGTGCGGCAGCCCAATCCGTCCGATCGCCGCTCGTCGCTGCTGGCCCTGACCGAGGACGGCCTCCGGCTCGTCGAAGCGGCGGAGGACACCTTCACCGAGCGGTTGACCGAACTGCTCGGTCCCCTTCACGGCAGCTCCCGGCTCCCCGCCGCCGCGCAGGCCCTCGCGCAGTTGCGTGCCGCGCTCGAGCGCGACCAGACCGGCCTGCCCACGGGCTGACGGCTACGGTGCCAGTACGATCCTGCCGAACACTTCCCCCGTGTCCATTTTCCGGTGTGCCAGTGCGGCCTGGTCCAGCGGCAGGAGTTCGTGCACCACGGTGCGCAACTCGCCACGGCTTGCGGCGGTGAACTGTTCCGTTCGCACGGCACGCCGATCGGGGCCGGGTACGGTGGCGGCGCTGAAGGTGGCGAACGACATCGACTTCTGGAAATCCGCCATCATCTTCGTCCCGAAGTCCGCCGGTGGCGGGCCCGCGACCGCGCCGACGACCACCAGGCGGCCGTTCGGATTGAGCCGGTCGAAGAAGGAGGGCAGGTCCGCCCCCGCGACGACGTCGATGATGACGTCGTAGCCCACGGGAGCATCCGCGCCTCCCGCGCCCGAGCGGTCCAGCACGTGGGTCGCGCCGAGCGCGCGCAGGCGATCGCCGCGCTCGGCCGACGACGTCGTGACCGCCACCGCACCAGCCCCACCGCGAGCCGCGAGCTGGACCGTGGTGATCCCGGTGCTGCCGGCGGCACCGCGCACCAGCACCGATTCGCCGGAAGCGAAGCGGGCATGGGACAGCCCGAAATGGGCCACCACGCCGGAGCTGCCCAGCGCCACGGCGTCCACAGCGGACAGGTTCGCGGGCAGGGGGACGATCTCCTCGACCGGGGCGATCGCCTGTTCGACATAGCCGCCACCCGTACCGGTGAACGCCCACACGCGCTGCCCGATCCAGGAGGAGGCGACGCCGTCGCCGACCGCAGTCACGGTCCCCGCCACCTCACCCCCGGGGATGTGGCCTTCCTGGAAACCGTAAGCCGCAAGAGCACCGCGCCGGATCACGGCGTCCACGCCGCCGACGCCGATCGCCTCGACGGCGATCAGCACCTGTCCGCCGGCGGGAGCGGGGGCGGACAGGTCCAGGACTGTCAGCCCTCCCGGATCGCCGAACTTCTGAATCATGACCGCTTTCACCGCTGCCTCCTTGTGCCGGGATCGGTCGCCATGCTTCGGACGCTAAGGGACACCGGCGTCCGGTTGGCTAAAGTGAGAGTGGTGAGCGACCGTTTGTCTCGCACCCTGCGTTCCGATGCACGGGACAACCGGGAACGCATCCTCGACGCGGCCCGCGCGGTGTTCGCCAGCGATGGCCTGGACGTGCCGATGCGGGAGATCGCCCGGCGCGCCGGGGTCGGGCCCGCCACCTTGTACCGCCGTTTCCCGACCAAGGAGATGCTGGCCACCGAGGCGTTCGCCGACCGGATGCGCGCGTGCGAAGCCATCGCCGACGAGGGGCTCGCCGACCCGGACCCGTGGCATGGCTTCCGCCTGCTGATCGAGAAGATCTTCGAGCTGCACGCGCGAGACCGGGGTTTCACCGAGGCCTTCATGTCGGCCTTCCCCCGGGCGGTGGATTTCGCCGCCGGCCGCGAACACACGCTCAAGGCGGTCGCCGAACTGGCGCGCCGCGCCAAGGAAACCGGCCGGTTGCGCTCCGACTTCGTCCTGGACGACCTGATACTGGTGCTCATGGCGAACAGGGGCATCCAGGCCAGCTCGCCCGCCACCCGGGTCGCGGCCTCCCGGCGCTTCGCGAGGCTTGCGATCCGGGCGTTCCAGGCCTCCCCGGACGGCGAAACCTAACGGCGCGCGCTGGTGAGCTGGTCGATCAGGGCGGCGCGGAAGGCGGCGGGCTGGTCCAGGTGGGGGGAGTGCCCCGAATCGGGGATGGCGACCTCGCGGTAGCTGCCGTAGGTGCCGAGCACGGCCCGGGTCTGGGCGAGCATCGGCTGCGGGGGACAGGTCTCCTCGCCGGGCCAGCCGGGCACCGCGCCGATCGAGCCGAGGTGGGCCAGGTCGTACAGGGAGGTGTCGGAGACGATCACGTCGTCGGTTCCGCGAATCCACAGCAGCGGCGGCTTGGGATCCACAGTGGACAGGTCGGGGATCCGGAAATGCGTCGGTGCCATGGTGTTGAGTACCCCGCGGTCGCCGGGCGCGAAGCCGGGCCAGGCGACCGCGGCGCTGCTGGTGCCGGGGTAGTGGTCGTCGCCGGTCCGGGTCGAGAGCATGGACTCGACGAGCATGTCGAGGTGCTCGGGCACGCAGGGCGGTTTGACGTAGTGCGCGAGCAGGACCTGGCGCGGGGACAGCGGCGAGTCGGCGCCGGTGTCGCCCTCGGCGAGGCGCCGGACGAACTCGGGGTTCGCCGTGCCGGCACCGGATCCGGCGCCCGCCGGGTCGGACAGCCGGCCGTCCACGCCGTGCGTGCCGCCGAACCCGTAGGGCGACACCGGGTTCACCAGCGTCAGCGATGCGGCCGCCGAGGGCCGGTCGAGCAGGTATCGCAGCAGCACACCTCCGCCCATGCTCCAGCCGACGAGGTGCACCGGCGCGAGGTCGAGCGCGGTCACCAGTGCGGCGAGGTCCTCGGCGTAGTCGCCCAGCCCGCGGGTGGCATCGACCGGCTCGGGGTCGGTGTCGCCGAAGCCGCGCAGATCCAGGGCCAGCGGCCGGAAGGACGAGGGGAGCGCGAGCATCGTCTCCTGCCAGAACAGGCTCGACGACACGTTGCCGTGGACGAACAGCACGGGAGTGCCGGTCCGGCCGGTCACCTCCAGCACGTTCACCGTCAGGCGCTCGGTGGGTACGCGGCGAGCGGTGACGCCCGGCAGCAGGGTGGCCATGGTGCTCCTTCCCGGTGAGGTCAGCCCCGGTTCGCGACGAAGCCCGTTCGGCCGACCTCCTCGTCGCCACCGGCAGAGGATAGGGCGGGCGTCACCGCGAGTGCGATGTAGTACGACACCACAAAGCAGGGGTGGTCCCTGTGCCAGTAGACCACCCGGAGGCGTGCCGTGAGGGTCCCTGCTCGGTCCGGGTCGAACGCCGCACCCCTGCGCGGCGTCCGCTCGCCATCGGTATCGTGGACGGCGTTCGGGCGGCAGGACGGGAGTCTGGGAGTGCGCGGCATGGTGTCGGCGGGGGCGATCGCCCGGCTGCTGATCGCGTGCGCCGTGCTCGCCGGGCTGTTCGCCATGCACGGCCTTCCGGCGCAAGGCTGTGCCGCGGGCAGCGGCGTGCATGCCACCGCCATGAGCATGACGACGACCGAGCGCGGTGCGGAAGCCGTCGCACCTGCGGTGTCGCAGGGCGACAGGACGGCCGCGCATCCCGGTACTCAGGGCGACAGGACGGCCGGGGGAGTGGCGTGCGTGTTCACCCCGGCCTCGCGAGGAATCGACGCCCTGCTGGTTTTCCTTCTGCTCGCGGCGACCGTCGCGCTGGCGTGGCCCGCCCCGCTGCCGGGTTTCGCCGGCCGGGGCCACCCTCGAAGCCACCGGGCACCCCCTCGAACAGGAGCGCGACTGCTCACCACGCTGTGCGTGTCGCGGACGTGACAGACCGGCGCTGAGCGGGCCACGAGGTGGCTCGCCCGGTTCTCGACGCCCTGTTCATGTCCGCACACGGCAAGCGTGTGCGCTTCCTGGAAAGACTTCTCGATGTCGATTGTCACTCGATCGCGCCGTTCGCTGCTGATCCTGGGGATCACCGCCGCGACGGGACTGCTGGCGGCCGCCTGCGGCAGCGGCTCCCCGGGCTCCTCCGGCATGTCCGGAATGGACCATGGAACCATGCCGGCGTCCAGTTCGATGCCCGCTCGCGACGGGATGTCCGGGATGGACGACATGCCCACCGGTGACGGCCTGGCCGCGGAATCCGCCGGTTTCCGGTTCGTCCCCACCACCACCTCGGTCCCGGCCGGGCAGGGCACGTCGTTCACGTTCCGGATCACCGGCGCGGACGGCAGGCCGGTCACCGCGTTCGAGCCGGACCAGACGAAGCTCATGCACTTCTACCTGATCCGCTCGGATCTCGCCGGGTTCCAGCACATCCACCCCACGATGGCCGGGGACGGCACCTGGACCGCCCCACTCGCCGCCGCCACGCCCGGCACCTATCGGGCCTACGCCTCGTTCATCACCAAGGACGCCTCCGGTAAGCCGGTTCCCCTGGTGCTCAGCCAAGGGGTCACCGTGCCCGGGACTCCGGAGACCGTACCGCTGCCGTCGCCGTCCACCACGGCCCAGGCCGACGGCTACGGTCTGAGCCTGTCCAGCAACCGGTTCATGACCGGCATGCGCCAGGACCTCACGGTGACGGTTTCCAAGGACGGCAAGCCGGTCACCGACCTGCAGCCCTATCTGGACACCTACGCGCACCTGACCGCGTTCCACGAAGGTGATCTCGCCATCGCGCACCTGCACCCGCACGGCACGGCCGAGGGAGACCACGGCGGACCGGAGCTGAAGTTCGAGGTCATGCTGCCCAAGGCGGGCTCCTGGCGGGTGTTCCTCCAGTTCCAGACCGGCGGTGTGCTGCACACCGCCGCGGTGACCGTGACGGTCGGCTGACGACTGACGGCTGACGCGGCAGGCCGGGTCCGTCCGGACGAGCGGGCGGACCCGGCCTGCCGGTCCTCACCGCAGGCGCTGTGCTCGCAGGACCGTGTCGTGGGTGTGCTGGGTGCCCGCGGGCGGGGGAGCGGTGCGCGGGCGCGTTTCGTCGACCAGGACCGTCCAGTTGCCGTCGAGAAGCTTCGCGATGTCGCCGGGCTGGTAGTAGTGGCCGGGGTCGAAGCCGCCGTCGTGCTGCGGGGGAAGATCGGCCAGGTCGTGCGCGGCGACGAGCAGGGTGCCGCCGGGGGCGACGGAGTCCAGCAGGCCGCGCAACACGGTGTGGCGCGGTTGGTGCGGCAGCGGGAAGTACTGGACGGAGACCAGGTCGAACGTGCCGGCCGGAAGCGGCATCGCGGTCAGGTCGGCGCGGGTCCACGCCACCCGGCCGCCGAGGTCCGCGCCCGCGGCGGCGGCGCGCTGCAGGGCGGTCCGGGAGATGTCGACCGCGGTGACCTGCCAGCCGCGCCGGGCCAGCCAGACCGCATCGGCGCCTTCCCCGCACCCCACGTCCAGCGCCTGCCCCGGTGTCAGGCCGGTGACTTCGGTGACGAGCACCCCGTTGGGCCGGCCGCTGAACAGCCGCTCGCGGCTTCGATACCTGTCGTCCCAGAACTGTGCGTCCATTGCTCGCCTTCACTTGTCGGGCCTTGCTGACCGGCACCACCGAACCTGCCCCATCCCCCGGCGAGTGGACAACGTTCTTTGCCGAAACCGCAAATTCCCGTTTCCTCCGAGCTGGATCCGGGCGATCACTTGTCGTTGTCGCGCAAGGTGTTGATGGCGGCCTGAAGTCGCAGCCAGGTCGGATCTTCCGTGGTCGCCGTGGTCACCGTCGCCAGATCGTCTCGCTCCCAGGTCCGGACTCCGTCGGTCAGGACGAGGTGTGCTTCCGGATCACCGTCGTCGGGAACCTCGGACGTGGCTTCCAGGAACGCCGCGACGCCGTCCCGTAGCGAGTCGGCCGTGGCATCGGCCGTCGCGGATTCGGCGAGTACCGACAGCAGCACGAGATCGCCTTCACCGGTGGCCACGACGAGTTCGCCCGCCGGCGTGGCGCCCAGTCCGGTCACCCGGGAACCGGCCAGCACGTCGTGCCCGGCCGCGTGCCGGCCCGTGAGGTCGATCTCGACGAGTGTGCCTGCGGGTGTGCCCACCCAGAGCACCCCGGGGTCCGGTCCGAACGCGATGTTGTGTCGCGACCAGGATCGCATCTCGTCGAGCCATTCCTGGGGATAGGGGTTCGGTGCGCCGAGAACGGTCTTCACAGTGCGGCGGAGTGAAGGAAACTCGAACACCTCCAGTGAGTTCTCGTATGCATTGCCCCGAATCGCGAAGTGCCGCCCATCCCTGCTGAAGATCGGCGTCTGGTAGCCGTCGGCATCCAGGATCAGCGCCCGGCGCAGCAGCCGCATCGCCGCGGGTGCGGTCCCGCCGTCGACGCGCGCGAAAAGTACCAGCGTCGCGCCCTGGTCACTGCGCAAGGTGGCCGCCAACCCGCCGTCCGGATGTACCGCGATCCCGGTGTCCCATCCCGGGCCGATCCCGACGGCACCCGAACTGAGGTCGAGAATGTCGGACCGTTCCCAGTCGCCCGTCGACGACGGCGATGCCCACAACGTCCCACCATCGGGACCGAAGGCCAGACTGCGGTAGGAGACGGCGGGGGGAAGACCGTCCACTTCGGAGAGCCCACCGGGAGTCCATCGCACGACCTTGCCTTCGCTCGCCACGGCGAGCAGCGGCTGCTCCGGATGCCATGCCACCCCGGGTGTGGCCCGCATCCGCTGCCAACCCTCGGCATCGGCGTACACGTCCGACTCGCCGCCAACGGTCCCGAGCGCGCGCAACTGCCCTGCACCGCACTCCCAGACGTGAACCGCCGGACGCTGCGAATCCAGGCCGGCGACCAAAGGCAGTCGCGGATGGCAGATCAAACGCTCGGCAGGGGCACCGTCACCGATGGGCACCCGGGTCACGGCCTCGACAACAGTCACTCCGCCACCCTACTGGCGATTATCGGGCCACCGGTCAGCGCGCCGGTGGGGGCCGCTGTCCCTGCGCCGTTACTCAGTCTTCGCGCTGGGCGTGTGGAAGGCGGCGCGGTAGGCGTGGGGACCGGTACCGACGATGCGTTTGAAGCGATCGCGGAAGGCGGTCGGTGAGCCGAAGCCGACCTGGGTGGCGATCCGGTCGACGGGGTGGTCGGTGGCTTCGAGCAGGTACTGGGCCCGGCGGATGCGGGCACGGAGCAGCCACTGCAGCGGGGTGGTGCCGGTCTGTTCACGGAAGCGCCGGTTGAGGGTGCGGGTGCTCATGCCTGCCCGTGCCGCGATCTGGTTCAGGGTGAGATCCCGGGACGCGTTGTCCTGCAACCACGACAGGAGGGGTTCCATGGTGGAGCCGCGCGGCGCGGGTGGGTGATCGTGCACGATGAACTGGGCCTGCCCGCCATCGCGTTCCAACGGCATCACCGAAAGGCGGGCGGCGTCGGCGGCCACCGCGGAGCCGTGATCGCGGCGGATCAGGTGCAGGCACAGGTCCAGACCGGCGGCGGCGCCCGCCGAGGTGAGGAACTGGTCGTTGTCCACGTAAAGCACGCTCGGGTCCACCTCGATATCCGGGTGGAGTTCGGCGAGGGCGTCGGCGGCGAGCCAGTGGGTGGTCGCGCGCAGCCCTTTCAGCAGGCCGGTGGCGGCGAGGACGAACGCGCCGGTGCAGATCGAGGCGATGCGCGTGCCGTTCGCCGCGGCGTGCCGCAGGGCGTCGAGTACCTCGTCCGGCACGGGTGCCGCCGGGTCGGCGCAGCCGGGCAGGATGATGGTGTCGGCCTGGGCGAGGGTTTCCAGCCGCCACGGCGCCCGAAGGGTGAATGCTCCCGTGTCGACAGTCTCCGTGGCGGCACAGACCCGGACCTGGTAGGCGGAGCGGCCGTCCGGCAGGCGCGTGCGGGTGAACACCTCGATCGGGGTGGCCAGATCGAACGGGATGACCTGGTCCAGGGCGAGAACAGCCACCGTGTGCATGGCCACACGATAGGCCAGCGTTGATTTCCGGCCAAGCCACTGGCCAGCGATATGGCTTCGGCTCACTGGTCGAAGCCGTTGGCGAGAATCCGTTGGATATTGGCAATCCAGCCGGTTTCGGTGTGTGCGGAGTGTAGTTAGCGTCGGGTCCACCGAACAGGAGGAGGACTGACCGGATCATGCTGACGCAGATCGTGTTGTTCGACGGGGGAGACCCGAGCGAGACCCCGGACCTGGCCGTCACCATGCCGATAAGCATGCGGCAGAAGCCTTTCACACTGTCCACGCAGGACGAACCGCGACGCGGTGCGCTGACCGGTCCGCGATGGGAGCACCGGTTTCCCGCGTCTACGGTCACCGGGAACCGCATCGCCCCGGAGCCGCGGGAGGCGGGCCAGTGACCAAGGCCCTGCTCGCGATCCACGTGCTGGCCGCGATCATCACGATCGGACCGATGACCGTCGCGGCCAGCATGTTCCCCGCGGCAACCCGAAGTGCCCTCGCCGCGCCGCGGGCCGATCGCGACCTCGCCACGCTCCGCGTCCTGCACCGCATCTGCCGGGTCTACGCCGTGATCGGGATCGTGGTCCCGGTGTTCGGGTTGGCCACCGCGGGCAGCCTGCACGTGCTGGGCAACGCCTGGCTGATCACCTCGATCGTGCTGACCGTGCTCGCGGCGGCGGTGCTGGTGCTGGTGATCCAGCCGCAACAGGACCGCATCCTGGCCGGACTCGG
Source organism: Amycolatopsis cynarae (assembly GCF_026802195.1). Lineage (NCBI taxonomy): Bacteria > Bacillati > Actinomycetota > Actinomycetes > Pseudonocardiales > Pseudonocardiaceae > Amycolatopsis > Amycolatopsis cynarae. Next base: position 2,645,855 of record NZ_CP113836.1, read on the forward strand.
CGCGTCTTCCGCCGACGCCGGTTCCGTCGGTTCCGTCGATTCCGGACTGCCCGCGCGGCTGGCTATATACACCGGAATGTTCAACCTGCTGTGGGTCGCGGTCACCGTGCTGATGATCGTCCGGCCCGGCTCGACCACGGGAGCGTGACGATGAACTCTTCCCTCCGGCTCCTGCGGATCACCGCGGCCGTGGAACTGGCGACCCTGCTCGTCCTGCTGGTCAACCTCGCCACCGTGCACTGGCCGGCGGTGGCCTCCCTGACCGGTCCCACCCACGGGTGCGCCTACCTGTTCGTCATCGTGCTCACCGTCCGCCGGTCCGGCACCACCCCGCGGACACGCGCGCTCGCGGTGCTGCCCGGCATCGGCGGCCTCCTCGTGTTGCGACGACTCGCGCAGGACCCGGCGGAAACGCCACGAGCGGTGTGACCGTGCGCCCTCGCGGTGCGCGATCCCGGGGACCATCCATTGTGGAGTAGCCCGCACCTCCCGGTCACCGTTGCCCGGGTTCGGGTTGCAAGCGGCTCGGCTCAGTGCGCCGCGCGCACCGCCGAGACCAGTCCGCCGGTTCCCTCGTCCTGTTGCGACGGGGTGAACACCGGACGCCCATAGGCCTCGGCGCGCTTGCGCAGGGTGAAGGTCTCCGCCTCCCAGCCGAGGCCGTCCAGCCAGCCGACCGGGTCCTCCGGCATCGCCGAGACCCACATCGACGCTGCCGATCCCGGAGCGGCGTCCTTGCGGAAGCGTTCGACCACACCGCGCGAGGCCAGTGTCAGGCCCATCCTGCTGCCTGCAGCCGACAGCGCGCCGACCCGTTCGAGCAGCGACTGCACCGCGTCCTCGGGCAGATAGATCAGCAGTCCCTCAGCGATCCACACCGTCGGCCGCGCCGGATCGTGCCCGGCCGCGGCCAGGGCGCCAGGCCAGTCCTCCCGCAGGTCGACCGGGACGGTGATCCGCTCGCAGCGCGGAACGGCCCGCTCCTGACGCAGCACCGAGGCCTTGAAGCCCAGCGGTTCGGCCGTGTCGACCTCGAACAGCCGGGTCCCCGCAGGCCAGTCCAGCCGGAAGGCCCTGCTGTCCATCCCGGCTCCGAGCAGCACGACCTGCCGGACGCCGGATGCGACCGCCCCCTCCAGCAGGTCGTCCAGGAACTTCGTCCGGATGACGATCGAGAAGGCCACACCGAGCCAGCGGCGCCGCGCCGCCTCGTCCGCGTGCGCAGGCGGCGGCGTCCCGGGGCCGACCCCGCCGGCCGTGGCGAAGGCCAGCGCCAGCGGGTCCCGGAACAGCGGTTGCTCGCGTGCCGTCTCCATCGCCCTTACCCGGGCCACGCCCACGGCTGTGGCCCATACCCCGGACGGCTCGACCCGTCCCGCCCCATCAGTCATGCGTTCAGCCTAGGCCGCAGGGGCGTCACGCCGGTGTGGTGGGAAACAACGCTCCGAGGCCAGGTCGTGAGCACTATGAGTGATGGCCTCCGATGCTGTGAGCACAGGCCGGACGAAGATCAATAATTCGGGCGATCGTTGCCGCCAGAGCGGGCCGCCGCCGTGGTCTGGATCCGACCGGCCCGGACGGGTTGTGGAAGCTGTCCACTGAGAATGTCTTGGAAAAGCGTTGAACGAGGAGATGACGCCACGTTTCGGGCATGAGTAAAACCGTGCCGAGATCGCTCGCGAGTCGAGGCGGCTGAGTGCTCCGAGTTCCGGAAACGGGCCACGATGCGCTCGCCGAGTTGCCTATCATGCCTGGTGTGGAGGAAATGACGATTCGGCTCGGGGGCCGTTCCAGGCGGCGGATCCGTTGGTCGTTCGGCGGGTTCACCGTCGTGTGGGGCGGTCTGTGGATCGCCGCCACGGTATCGGCGCTGCGCCACGGCACGTTGGCGCAAACCCTGATCCTCACCGCCGTCTTCCTGGCGGTCTGGCTGCCCGCCGCGCTGTTCATAACACTCCTGGCCGCCGGGAACACCCGCATCGGACCGGCAGGACTCCGATTGCGGGGAGCGCTCACCAGGGGGTTCATCGCCTGGGACGAGGTCGCCGAGATCAAGGACCGATTCCACCAAGGGCGCGGTGGCGGCTGGTGGACCGTGGAAGCCCATCTCGCCAACGGCCGGGTCCGGCGGCTGCCCGGCTTCTACTGTGAGGGCCCGGCCCCGGACCGGTACTCGCGGCCGAAGCGGGACGGCGACTTCGACGCCCAGTTGACAGAGGTGCGCCGCCGCCTCCGCCACTGGCAAGGCGCCTGAGGGCCAAGGGCTTTTAGCTCTCGGCCAGGAGTTCACCTGACCGAGAGCCCCTGTGGAGCGTGGCAGGAGTCGTCAACCGGGCTGCACTCGCTCGCCGCCGCAGCACCCCTGCGAGCCCGGCCCCAACCCCTTGAACCCAACCGGATCGAACGCCTTGGTCTTCGGCACGCACACCCGCCGGAATCCGATCCGGCGGGGCATCTTCAGCCGTCACACGAGGCTGAGTCCGGTTACAGCTCACCAATCGCATTGCTCATCGCTCGCGCCACTCCCTTGACATTTTCTGTGAAGAACCCAGTCCTCACATAGAACGTCTCCTCGGAATCCGCATCCAAGTAGGCGCTCGTCAGAATGCTGCGCAGGCCATGGAGTTCATTGGGAGTGAGGTGGAGTTCGACTCCACTCGACGATGACTGGATATCCATTCGACTCACCGTCCTCAGCACATCCCGAGCGGCAGGACCGGCCAGTAGGCCGATCATTTCAGAAGATCTCGGTGGGCCGACCGTAGTAATTACAACCCTCCGAATCAGCTCGAACTGGGATGGAGTCAGGCCGAGGACATATCCCTCGTCCTGCCGCTGAATCTTCACTCGCAATCTCAATGCAAATTGACCTCCGAGTTCCCTGCGTGACTGATCGACGCCGCTCATCTACCGCGGGCGGGTCGGGTGCGGCGGTGGCTGTGCTAAACCTTGCCCGCCGCCAGGGCGAACATGGCGGCCGCGATCAGCCGCAGCGCGCGACGCTGCCGGGCTTCGCTGGTGCCCGACAGTTCCCAGATGACGACGGTGGACGCGCCGATCTCGATCAGCGAGTCCAGGCCGAATCCGGCCAGCGCGACGGAACGTGCGGAGATCGCGGTGATCGCCAGGATCACGATGCCGACGACGTACCAGCCCAGCGTGGTGTATTCCAGCAGGAACCCGCGGCGCAGCAACGGGGCGCGCCGCTCGACGTCGGTCTGTTCAGCGGTCTGGGGTGGATCGGGCTGCTTGGCCGGGTTGGCGTTGCTCACCCAGGCAGTCTGACAAAGCGGCCTCGGGCCGATGAAGGCGATGGTGACGGACTGGTCAGCTGGTGCGATGGCTGGGCGTTCCGAGGTTGACCTGGGCGGGTCCGCCGAGTCGGGCCGCGCGGTGGTTTGGGTCGAGCGAGAGCGTCGGGCAGCGGATGCAGGCGTTCGCGCATGGGCGGCGGTGTTCACCGCCCGGACTGCGGTCTGCGCGGCCGAATCACTTTGTGCGCCACAGCATGGGTGACCCCCTGGACGGTTCACGATGTTGAGGTACCGTGGGCGATCAGCTCGTTCCGGTGGCTCGCGCCGTCCACTGGGGACGCTGCGAAGAAGCGGCCACCGAAACGGCCGAGGCACTCCGCGGCGGGGACGAGCCCCCTGCACACCGCCTGGGGCCCGGTTCCGCCAACCGGTCGAAACATGCTTACTGGGCGGTCCAGCCGCCGTCGACGGCGATGAGCGCGCCGGTGATGAAACTGGCCGCGTCGGAGCAGAGGAAGGCGACGGCCTCGGCTACCTCCCCGGGCTGTCCGATGCGGCCGATCGGGTGGGCGTCACCGAAGGAGGCGAGCATCTCCCGTCCGTTGTCGACGACGCCCTCCATGATGTCGGTATCGATGACCCCGGGGAGCACGGCGTTGGAGCGGATGCCCTTCGGCCCGCCCTCCACGGCGAGCACACGGGTGATCTGGGCCAAGGCGCCCTTGGAAGCCGCGTAGGCGGTCTGGGTGGCGAAGGCGACGACAGAGGAGACCGACGCGATGGAGACGATCGCGCCGCCGCCGTGGGCTTCCATCACGCGGAATGCCTCGCGGGCCTGCACGAAGTTGCCGTAGGCGTTGACCCGCATGATCGTGTCGAAGTCGTCGACGGTGGTGTCGGTGATCGGTTTGTTGAGGGTGCGGCCCGCGTTGTTGACGAGGATGTCCAGCCGTCCGAACCGGTCGGTCGCCAGCCGCATGGTCGCTTGCGCGTGGTTCTCGTCGGAGACGTCGCCGACGAGGGCGGCCACCGCGTCCGGATCGTCCGCGGCCAGTTGCTCGACGGCCTCGGACCGGTCGGTGACGACCAGACGGGCGCCTCGTGCGCGCAACAGCGCGGCGGTGGCGTGGCCGATGCCGCGGGCGGCGCCGGTGACGACGGCGACGCGGCCGGCGAGATCCCAAGTGGACGGCAGCGTGCCGGGATTCGGGTTGGTGATCACGGTTTCCTTTCCTGATGTCGTGCCGGGATCGGCGTTGCCCGCCGGGCGCACGTGGATCTCGTTCGGCCCGGTCGTTCACCATGGTCACCGGGCGGGAGGCGCGCAGGGAGGGCGGCGTCTTCCTGGTAGTAGCGCACCCAGGCAGAGGAATCGTTCCGCACCTACCATGCGGGTATGGCTCGGTCGGAACTCGGTGATTATCTCAGCGCCCGGCGGGCGCAGATCGGTCCCGGGGAGGTGAACCTGCCCGGCACCGGGCACCGCCGGGTTCCCGGCCTGCGCCGCGAGGAGGTGGCGATGCTGGCCGGGGTGAGCGTGGACTACTACGTCCGCCTCGAACAGGGACGCGAACGAACGCCCTCGGTGCAGGTGGTCGATGCCTTGGCCGTCGCACTCCGGCTCGACGAGGACGGGCGACGGCACCTGTTCCGGGTGGCCGGGCTCAGTCCGCGCCCCAGGGTCGCCGCGGCCCGTGCCCACGTCGACCCGAGCCTGCTTCAGCTGATGGCCGCGTGGCCGGACAACCCGGCCATCGTCTACAACCGGGCGTTCGACGTGCTGGCGTCCAACGCGATCGCGGACGCGCTTTTCCATGCCTGGCCGCATTCGCACAACCTGATGCACGTCGTGTTCACCGACCCGGCCGCGCGGGTGTTCTACCGGGACTGGCACGAGGTCGCCCGCAATTCGGTGGCCGGATTCCGGCTCGGCTACGGCGAGGCACCCGGCGACCCCCGGATTCAGCAGGTGCTCAGGGAACTGCTCGCGGACAGCCGCGAGTTCGCCGAGCTGTGGGCCCGTCACGACGCTCGCGGCAAGGCGCTGGAACGGAAGCGCTTCCGGCATGACCAGGTCGGATCCCTGACGCTGACCATGCAGACCTTCGATGTCCGATCGAGCCCGGGGCAGGAACTCGTCGTCTACCACGCCGAGCCGGGCTCGACGAGCAACGAGGCGCTCAAACTGCTCGGCTCCCTGGCCGCCAGCACCCGGCAAGGGAGCTGACCGCGAGCCCGCCGGTGCTCGTCAAGACCGGGAAGGTGGCGTCGCGGGTCTAGTTCTTGGTGTCTTGGCTGTGGATGCGCTGGGCGAGGAAAAGCGCCGCCCGGTCCAGGGCTTCGTCGGCCTCGTCGAGGACACCGGCGAAGGACTGGAACACGTGGGGTACCTCGGCAATGATGTCCAGGACGACGTCCACTCCGGCCGCCCTCGCGCGCGCGGCCAGGCGCGTGGCGTCGTCCAGGAGGATTTCGTTGGTGCCTGCCTGCAGGAGCATGGGCGGGAAACCGGTCGGATCGGCGAAGACGGCCGGGCTGAGCAGGGGCTGGCGCGGGTCCTGCCCGGCGAGGTACAGGGCGCCGGTGCGCTCCAGGTCCTCGCGCGTGAACAACGGATCGATGCCGGCCTTGGTGTCCATGCTCTCGCCCGTGCGGGTCAGGTCGAGTCCGGGGGAGAACGCCACGATCGCGGCGGGCATGGGCAGGCCCGCGTCGCGGGCGGCAAGGCAGGTGGTGACGGTCAGCCCGCCACCCGCGGAATCCCCGGCGAACGCGATCGCCGAAGGGGCTTCGCCACTGTCGAGGAGGGCGCGGTAGGCGCTCACCGCGTCTTCGATCGCGGCGGGGAACGGGTGCTCGGGAGCCAGCCGGTAGTCCAGCGAGAAGGCCCTGAACCCGGTCTTGACCACCAGGTTCCCCGTCAGCGACATCGCCGTGTCCGGCGAACCGAACACGAAGGAGCCGCCGTGGAAGTACAGGATCGTCCCGGTCTTCGGGGTACCGGGCGGTTCGACGAGTACCGCGGGCCGGTCGCCGAGCGACACGGTCCGGGTGCGGATCCCGGCGGGCACGATCATCCCGGCCATCAACGCCCTGAACCCCGCGCGGATCTCCTCCACCGATCGGGGGCCCTCAGGCCGGGGCTGCCGCAGCATCGCGTCGATCTTCGCCCGTTGTTCCCTGCTCATCGTCTCCTCCTGGAAAATAGCTTCCCACGCAGTATATGCCTTGGCATCGAAGTCGGCAGACTCCGGGCCTGGTCCCGGCCGCGACGGCGGCCGGTGCGATGCCGCACCGGCCGCGTCACGCCACTTTCCGGACTCAGGCCGCGGCGTCTCCGAACCAGCGAGGCAGGTGGCCGAGCAGGTCCTGCTGATCGTCACCGGCCCACGCCACATGGCCGTCCGGCCGCAGCAGCACGGCGGGCGCGTCCAGTTCCTCGCTGACGTCGGCGACGTGGTCGACCCGGTCCGCCCACCCGGCCACGGAAAGCAGGCCGGTCTGGTCGAGCAGCAGGCCCCGGCCGGCGTGCATCAGCCCGTAGAGGCGCCCGCGCTTCAGTGTCACGTCCCGCATCCGGCCGCCGAGCAGCTCATGCCCCTCGCCGAAGTCGTAGCGGACCCCGATCGCCGTGATCTTCTCGATCAGGTACCGGTTCACCTCCTCGAAGTCCATCAGTTCCGACATCAGCCTGCGCACCGCCTGGGGGCCCGGCTCGGGAGACATCAGCTCGATCTGCGCGCGGGTGTTGGCCAGCACGTCGGCGGCCACCGGATGCCGTTCGGTGTGGTAGCTGTCCAGCAGCCCCTCCGGCGCCCAGCCGCCGACCTCGGCGGCCAGTTTCCAGCCGAGGTTGAACGCGTCCTGCACACCCAGGTTGAGCCCCTGCCCGCCGGTCGGCGGGTGGATGTGCGCCGCGTCGCCGGCCAGCAGCACCCGCCCGGCCCGGTAGCGCTCGGCCAGCCGGGTGGCGTCCCCGAAGCGGGAGAGCCACCGCGGCGAGTGCACGCCGAAGTCGGTGCCGGCGAACGTGCGCAACTGCTGCTTGAACTCGTCGAAGGTCGGCGGGACCGAGCGGTCCTCGGCCACCCCCTCGGCGGGCACGACAACGCGGTACACCCCTTCCCCGAAGGGCACGACGCCGAACCGCTTGTGGGTCTTGCGGACTCCGGCGACCAAGTCGGCGAGCGTCTCCGGTGGCACGTCCACGCCCATCTCGCCCAGCAGGGTCTCGTTCCTGCTGGGTTCGCCGGGGAAGCCGATCCCGAGCAGCTTGCGCACGGTGCTGCGGCCGCCGTCGCAGCCCACGAGGTAGCGTGAGCGCAACCGCGTGCCGTCGGCCAGTTCGGCGGTCACCCCGTCGTCGTCCTGGGTCAGCCCGACCAGCTCGCAGCCGCGCCGGATCTCGGCGCCGAGCTCGAGGGCACGCTCGGCCAGCAGCCGGTCGATGATGGGCTGCGGGATGCCGAGGACGTACGAATGCGCGGTGTCCAGGCGGTCGGGCGAGGGTTTGTTGATTCCGGCGAAGAAACCCCCGAGCGGGTACTGCTTGCCGTGCGCGAGGAACCGCTCCAGCAGACCGCGCTGGTCCAGCACCTCGATGCTGCGCACATGCAGCCCGAGCGCGCGGACCACCTTCGTCGGCTCCGCTTCCCGCTCCAGCACGAGTGCGCGCACGCCGTGCAGCCGCAGCTCGCCCGCCAGCATCAGACCGGTCGGCCCGGCGCCGGCAATGATCACGTCAAACATGAACCACCCATTCACTGAGGTTGCCTTTCGGCCAGCTGCTCCGCATGGTCGGCGGAGCACACCCGCGAGCACGCGTACTTCGCGAATCCCCGATCTCCGCAGGTTCTGGCTTCGGTGGCAGATTCTGCGTCACCACCCGGGTCTTGCCGCAAGCCCCCTGGTGCGCTATATGTTGAGTATGGGAGGGAGTCCGGTCTCTTCTCGACTCCCGTGTCCGAACGAGCCCCGGGCGAGGAACGTCGTCGATCGCCTGAGTGTGCCCCTGCTCCATTTTGGGTCCAGCACCGTCTTCCCCTGCGTCGAGACCAGCGGTGCGATTGCGCACTGAAGTCTCAAACGTAGGTGTGAAACCTGCCTGATCGTGTGATGTTGTTGGCTTTCTTTCGTCGATGGGATTATCGTGCGACCGAGAACTTGGGGTTTTCCGGGCCCGATCCGGAACTGTACGACCGTATCGCCGTGCTCGATCGCGATGAGGTGTTGTCGCTGATCGCTGCGGTGATCTCACAGCGCAGGACCACACCGTCCGCGTCGGGCTTTCGGTAAGCGCTTTCCCATCTCTGCTCGCGGGAGCGTGATCCGGTGAGGCGCTTGACAGGCCGTAGCCAGGGATAACAGCAATTCCAGGCCGGGCTTGTGCTGCGCGGACTCCAACTCGCGGAGTCGCGGCCCGATTGCGGCCGGCACGCCATCGAACTCTTCGTTGCACACACCCCACGTGAACCCGGCTTTGCAGGTGCCGCAGGGAACTTCGCCATCGCCGCAGCGGTTGGGGGCAGGTTGGTCGCGCCGGCGGCCCTGCCTTCCGCCCATGCACCACGTGCATGTGTCCCCATGGCAAACATGAGCTTGCACCCCGTGAACGCGGTCACTTCACTGGGGTTGCCGATTACCGACCCGAGGTGAACCGATGACCGACTCAGCCCCTCCCGCTTCCGATCTCGACCTGTTCGCCGACCAGGTGCTCGTCGACCCCTATCCGTCCTACGCGGCGCTGCGCGACCTCGGGGGCGTCGTGCGCCTCCCGGCGAACGACGTCTACGCGCTCACGAGGTACGACGTGATCCGCAATGCCCTGGGCGACTGGGAGAGCTTCTCTTCGGCCGGGGCCATCGGCTTCAACCCGATGGTCAACGAGGCATTGACGGGCACTTCCCTCGCCTCGGACCCGCCGGTGCACACGCGGCTGCGGGCGAGCCTGACCGCCAACCTGTCGCCGCGGGCGCTCCGCGGGCTCGCGGGCAGCATCGACGCCAAGGCCGATGCGTTCGTCGAGGAACTGGTCGAGAAGGGCTCGTTCGAGGCGATCGACGCGCTGGCCCGCGCTCTCCCGCTCGAGGTCGTCGCCGATCTCATCGGGTTCACCGGCTCCGTCCGCGACAACATGCTCCGCTGGGGCCAGGCGGCCATGCAGGTCATCGGGCCGATGAACCAGCGCACCGCGGACTGCTTTCCGATCGCGGGAGAACTGTACGAGTGGTGCTCGGGCGTCACCGCGGATGACCTGGCGCCCGGCTCGGTCGGATACGGAATCTTCGAGGCCGAGGCCCGCGGCGAAATCCCGGCGGGCACGGCTGGGCACCTCATCCACCAGTACCTCGGCGCCGGGGTCGACACCACGATCGCCTCCATCGGGAACCTCGTTGCCCTTTTCGCGGCGCATCCCGACCAGCTCGCACTGGTGCGGGAGAACCCTTCGCTGGTCCCGGCCGCGTTCAACGAGGTGCTCCGCTACTGGGCCCCGGTCCACGCCTGGGGACGTCGCACGACCAGGGAGGTGGAGATCGACGGTGTCCTGATCCCGGCGGGCGCGCAGGTCGCGATCCTGTTCGGGGCCGGCAACCGGGACCCGCGCCACTACGAGAACCCCGACGAGTTCCTGGTCGAACGCAACCCGATCGACCACCTGTCGTTCGGCTACGGCCCGCACGGTTGCGCCGGACAGGGCCTGGCCCGCCTCGAGGCGCACGCGGTGATCAAAGCCCTGTCGCGCCGCGTCGAGCGGCTGGTCGTCGGCACCCCGGTGCGGGTGCCGAGCAACATCACCCGGAGCATCGAAGAGCTCCCCGTTCTGGAAGTGGTCCCCGCATGAAGATCGTTCTCGACCGCCCCCGCTGTGAAGGACACGGCCTCTGTGAGGAGGCGGCGCCGCAACTGGTCCACCTCGACGACGACGGCGAGCTCGTCCTCGACCGCGAGGAGATCAGCGACACCGATGTCCCACTGGCCAACGCCGCGGTCCGGGTCTGTCCGGTCGCGGCCCTGCGCCTCACATGAGGACACCGATCAAACGGATCGTCGTCGTCGGCAACGGCATCGCCGGCCTCACCGCGGCGGACTCGTTGCGAGAAGGCGGATTCGACGGCGAGCTGACCATCGTCGGCGGCGAACCGCACGCGGCGTACAGCCGTCCGGCACTGTCGAAGGCGCTCCTGCTCGACGGCGGCGACCTGTCGTCCCATGAGCTCCCGCCGACCACGCACGGGGCGAACGAGCTCCTCGGGGTTCGGGCTTCGGGACTCGACAGGGAACGCCGGGTCGTCAGCCTTGAAGACGGCACGGCCCTGCCGTACGACCGGCTCGTGATCGCCACCGGTTCCCGTGCCCGGCGGCTGTCCGACCTGCCCGGAGAGCTCACCTTGCGAGGGCTCGACGACGCGCTGACCTTGCGCCGCCGGCTCGCCGGAAGCAGGTCGGTCGCCGTGGTCGGTGGAGGCCCGCTCGGCATGGAGATCGCCTCGGGATGCCTGGCGGCGGGCTGCCAGGTGACCCTCGTCTCCCAGGGGATTCCGTTGGCCGGGCAACTGGGACCGTATCTGGCCGCCGTGTTCGTCCAGGCTGCGCTGGACCGCGGGCTCACCATCGTCGACACCGGCGCAGCACGGCTCGAGCGGCAGGCTGGAGACACTCGCGTCATCCTCAACGGCGGTTCCGTCCTCGAAGCCGAGCTGGTGGTTTCCGCCGTCGGCGACGTTCCCAACACGGAGTGGCTCGCGGATACCGGCCTGGTGGAGAAGGGTGTCCTCCGGACCGATTCGCGCGGACTCGTATGCCCTGACATCGCGGCGGTCGGCGACCTGGCGGCGTTCCCGACGCCCTACGGCTGTCGGCGCATCCCGCTGTGGAGCAGTGCGATCGAGCAGGCGAAGGTGGCCGCGGCCGCGCTCGTGCACGGGGACGAGACACCACCGCTTCGGTTCCAGCCGTACTTCTGGACCGAGCAGTTCGGGCTCGGCCTCAAGGCCGTGGGCCAGCTCCCGGTGGAGGGAGAGCCGACGTACGTCGAGGGAGGGCCCGGTGGGCCTGCCCTGATGCGCTGGTCTCGCGATGACGGTTCCGGCGTGGCCGCGGCACTGAACCACCGGATCCCGGTTCCGCGGCTGCGCCGGGTCAGCCAGGCCGCCGCGTAAAATGCGACGCGATGAGCGACAACGGTGTGGGCACCACGGGTTCGGGGCTGGATCGGCTGGCGTCGGTCAACCTCAACCTGCTGGTGCCACTCCTTGCGTTGCTGGAGGAGCGCTCGGTGACCAGGGCCGCCGAACGGGTAGGACTCTCCCAGCCCGCGATGAGCCACGCCCTGAGCCGCATGCGGCGTCTGCTCGGTGACGACCTCGTTGTCCGGCAAGGAAACAGTGTCGCCCTGACCCCGCGTGCGATGGAGCTGATCACGCCGTTGCGGGCAACGCTCCAGCAGGCCGCGGCCGTGGTCGACTTCCCCGGCTTCGATCCGGCCACGGATCGCCGCGTGATCACCATCGCGCTGACCACCAGCACCGCCTTCGTCCTCGGAGCCCGGCTGGGGCGGCTCGTGGCGGAGCGAGCCCCGAACGCGACTCTCCGCCTGCGCACGATCACCGTGCCGACCGAGTCCACCTTCACGGAGCACGGCGTCGACGTCGTGCTGGTCTCCGAGGCGTTCTCGTCGCCGCACCCGAGGGAGCGGTTGTACGACGACCGTTGCGTGGTGGTCGCGTCGGCGGACACACCACCGGAACAAAGCGCGCTCGAACTGCTGACCACGCAACCGCACGTCGTCGTGGACACCGAGCGGCGGGTCTTCCCGTATTCCGTGCTCGACGAGAAGGGGGTGCCCTACCGCGTCGGCCAGTTGGTCTCCGACTTCCTGCTCGTCCCGTACCTGGTCGGACGTGCCGGTGGCGTCGCACTTCTTCGCTTCCGGGTCGCCGCCGAGATGCGGACACTCGTCGAGCTGCGGATCGAGGAGCTCCCGTTCCGTCTCCCCGGATTGGGCATCGACATGGTCTGGAACCCGCATCTGGGCGACCACCGGTTCATCGCCTGGCTGCGCCAGCTCCTGTTCGACGCGGCGAGGCCCTGACGGGCCGCGGCACGATCGAGCGGGGCGTCGGCTGTCCGTGCGCCGAACATTCCGGCAACGCCGCGTGACGGGCGATGCCGCCGACTGGTCAGATCGAACCCAGATCGGCGGACAGCCAGTGCTCGGGCCGCATGGTGATGACGATGTGTTCGCCGAACTGGGTCCGTTCGTACGCCACGAATTCGGCGACCTTGTCCGGCGGCAGGTACCGTGCGGCCATCTCCCACGACCGCTCATCGGTGTCCGGCGCGGACCTGGTCACCGGCCCCTCCACCGACACGTAGCGGACCGTCGGCACGACCCGCTGCACCATCAGGCTGAACCGGCCGGCCGCGTCGATCGCACGGGCCTTCCGCGAGCCGGGAGGCGTGCGGATCCACAGTTCCCCACCCGGCGTGTACTGGTACCAGATGGGGACCGTCAGCGGTGCCCGGCCCGGTCTCTCGACCACGGAGAGCGCGCCGACGTGGGGTTCTGCCAGGAACTGTTCCCGTACTTCCACCGATAGCCCCATGTGCCGGAGGCTACCCGCCGAGTCCAGGCGAAAACACTGCGTTTCCTCTGGCCGGCGGGTCGGCCTGGGAAGGTTCGCTCCCGTTCGCGGGGTGGCTACCGCTTGATCCCCACGCCGCAGACGGCGAGTGTCGCGGCGGGGTCGCCGCTATAGGGTTGTTCGTTTTCCCCGGCGAGTTCCGGCTTCCACTGCGGGGTCCAGACCACGCCCGGATCAACCAGTTCGAAGTCGCCGAACAGGTCCTTGACTTCGGCGTGCGGGCGCAGGTGCACCGGGCTCGTCGCGACGCGGACGTACTGGGCGGCGACTTCCTTGAGCCGATCGGTGGTGCCCTCGTCGGTCGCGTGCGTGAGCACGAGCGCACTTCCCCGCGGCAGGATCGAGCGGTAGAACGCCAGCGCCTCGGTCGGCGTGGGCACGGAGGTCGGCGGCATGAAGTGCAGCAGCGCCACGAGCAGCAGTGCGACCGGCTCGTGGGGATCGATGTAACCGGAGTCGATGATGCGCTGCCACAGTGTTTCGGTGTCGAAGAAGTTCCCGCCCAGCGCGTGGTGCCGGTCCGGGTCGGCGGTGTCGGCGAGCAGGATCTGCCCGTGCGCAAGTGCCACCGGGTCGTTGTCGACGTAGACGACATGGCTGTCGGTGCCGATCTCGTCCGCGATCTCGTGCACCGCCCCGGCGGACGGCAGGCCCGAACCGATGTCCACGAACTGGCGGATGCCCTGCGCGCGCAGGTAGCGGACGGCGCGGCGCAGGAAACCCCGGTTCGCCACCGCGAAGGTGCGTGCCTCGGGCAGGATCTGCAGCATCCGCTCGGCGAAGTCGCGGTCGATGACCCAGTTGTTGGGGCTCTCACCCTGCAGGTAGTAGTCGTAGATCCGGGCCACGTGCGGCTTGTCGAGGCTGTTCTTCAGGATCTCGCGGTGACGCTCGTAGTCGGAACTGGCGCTCATTCGATGGTCCCCCGGGAGAAAGTCGCATGATTGCTGCTGGTTGTGTTGGCGGGCCACTATAGCGTGCCGCCCGGTCGCTGAGGGCCGAAGCCCGGACAGCGGCATCGGGGCCCGGAATCGCGGTGGCTCCGCCGCGATTCCGGACTAAAGTGGGAGTGCCGGTCTGTGAAACAGCCTGGAACGAGTGACGAAGGTGTCGGGGACGGACCAAGGGTGGTTTTCCACCATGAGGGATGTGCAACGGCTCGAGCCCATGCCGGCGAACCCGGGTGGCGGTACCGTGCTCGCGGCGTGGGAGCGGTTCGTGCGGGGCGAGGACCAGGTCCCGGGCATCCGGCCGCTGGTGGCGATCTCCTGGCACCGTTGCCGGGAGCAGTACCGGGTCGATCCCCACCTCGCCGAGGTTCCGGTGGCCGTCGCGGAGCCCGAACACACGCCCGAGCACGATGTCGTCTTCACCGAACTGGGCTTTCGTGCCGCCTCCGTGGCACAGGAAATGAACACCCTCGGCGGCGTCGTCACCGTCACCGATGCCACGGGCCGGATCCTGGCCGAGTGGGGCGACCAGGCCACGCTCGCCAGAGCCACCGACTCCCGTCTGGCGCCCTGGTTCTGCTGGTCGGAGTGCGCGGCCGGGACCAACGGCATGGGCACGGCGCTGGAGGCGCACGGCCCGGTGTCGATCAGCGGAGCGGAGCACTGGTGCCAGGCGTTCCACAACTGGGTCTGCGCGGGCGTCGCGGTGCGGGACGTGGTGACCAGGGAGCCGATCGCGGTCCTGAACATCTCCCGCTGGCGCAGCCAGCTTCCCGTCGCCGTGGGGAGCTGGCTGGCGAACGCGGTCGCCACGACCCAGCGCACGCTGAAGAGGCGCGCCCGGGACAGCGGCGCCGAGCTGGTCGCCGCCTACACCCAGGCCAGGGGCCGCTCCAGGGTGGCGCTCGCCGCGCTGGACACCGCGGGCAAGGTGGTGATCGCCGACGACACGGCGAGCGTGCTCATGGGGGTTCCGGCGGACACCCCGGCGGTCGACCCCACGCTGCGATGGACCCCCGGGCTGCCCGAACTGGTCGGAGCCGTCCGGTATGCCCTCCCACGGGCGGCCCGCAATCCCGGCTGGGTCGGCTCGACGCAGATCTTCACCGGCCTCGCCGATGAGCCGACCTCGATCAGCATCCGCCCGGTCTTCTCGTCCGGGCGCCTGATCGGGAACCTGGTCTCGTTCGGTGCCTCGGAGGGGGCGCGGTTGCCCGAGGCCGAGGGGACGGCGCAGCCTCGAACGCAGCCGCGCCGGCTGGTCGCGACGCGCGACAACCGGATGGTGCTGCTGCGGCTGCCGGAGGTCTCCTTCGCCGAATCGGAGGGGAACGACGTGTGGCTTTCCACCGACCAGGGGCGATTGCGGGCCGCTTCTCCGGGGCTGGACAAACTCGACGGTGAACTGGCGGACGCCGGCTTCCTGCGGGTGCACCGCCGGTATGTGGTCAACCTCGGCCGCATCCGCGAGATCGAGCGTTCGCTCAAGGGTGAGCTGTCCCTGGTCATGGACGACCGGGCGAACACGATGGTGCCGGTTTCCCGGCGGAACGCGCCGGCCGTGCGCCGCGCGCTGAATATCTGACTACATCAGCACAAGCTTTGTCCCCGGAGGCAATCCCGTGTCCGACAGCGCCGAGAGGGGCGCGAGCATCCGCGACTGGTGGCCGGACAGGCTCGACCTGAGGATCCTGAGGAAGCACTCCGCCGCGGCGAATCCGATGGGCGAGGACTTCGACTACGCCAAGGAGTTCCTCGGTCTCGACCTCGACGCACTGGCCCGAGACGTCGACGAGGTGCTCACGACGTCGCAGGAGTGGTGGCCCGCCGACTTCGGTCACTACGGGCCGCTGGTGATCCGGATGGTGTGGCACGGCGCCGGGACCTACCGCGTCGACGACGGGCGCGGTGGTGCGGGCGCGGGCATGCAGCGCTTCGCGCCGCTGAACAGCTGGCCGGACAACCGAAACCTGGACAAGGCGCGCCGTCTGCTCTGGCCGGTGAAGAAGAAGTACGGCCGCAGGATCTCCTGGGCCGACCTGATGGTCTTCGCGGGCAACCGCGCGCTGGAGACCATGGGGTTGAAGACCTTCGGCTTCGCCGGCGGCCGGGCGGACGTCTGGGAGTCCGACGAGGACATCTACTGGGGTCCCGAGCGCACCTGGCTCGGCGACGAGCGCCACGGCGGCGTCCGGGCGCTGGAAAACCCGCTCGCCGCCGCCCAGATGGGCCTCATCTACGTCAACCCGGAGGGGCCGAACACCGTCCCGGACCCCCGCACCTCGGCCCGGGACATCCGTGAGACGTTCCGGCGGATGGGGATGAACGACGAGGAGACCGTCGCGCTGATCGCGGGCGGCCACACGTTCGGCAAGACCCACGGCGCGGCCGACCCGGACCGTCACCTCGGCCCCGATCCCGAGGGCGCCCCACTGGAGGAGCAGGGGCTGGGCTGGAGGAACAGCTACGGCACCGGAAAGGGCGCCGACGCCATCACCAGCGGGCTCGAGGGTACGTGGACACCCACGCCGACGAGGTGGGACAACAGTTTCTTCGAGACCCTGTTCGGCTACGAGTGGGACCTGGAGCTGAGCCCCGCCGGTCTGTGGCAATGGGTTCCGCGCGACGGTCGGGGGACCGGCACCGTGCCCGACGCCCGCGACCCGTCGAAGACACACGCTCCGACGATTCTGACGACGGACCTAGCGCTGCGGTTCGACCCGGTCTACGAACCGATTTCACGGCGATTCCTGGAGAACCCGGACCGGTTGGCGGACGCGTTCGCCCGGGCCTGGTTCAAGCTGACACACCTCGACATGGGCCCGGTCCAGCGTTACCTCGGCCCGCTGGTGCCGCGCGAGACGCTGATCTGGCAGGACCCGGTCCCCGCCGTCGATCACGAGCCGGCCGGGGCGGACGACATCGCCGCGCTCAAGGCCGGGATCGCCGGTTCGGGGCTGTCGGTCGCCGAGCTGGTGTCCACCGCGTGGGCGTCGGCCTCGACGTTCCGCATCAGCGACAGGCGCGGCGGGGCCAACGGGGCGCGCATCCGCCTCGAGCCGCAGCGCGGCTGGCAGGTCAACGACCCGGACAGGCTGGCGCACGTGCTGGGCATGCTGGAGGGGATCCGGGAGTCCTTCGGCAACTCCCGGACCGGGGGCAAGAAGGTTTCGCTGGCCGACCTCATCGTGCTCGGCGGATGCGCCGCGGTCGAGCGGGCCGCCAAGGCCGCCGGTCACGACATCGAAGTGCCCTTCACCCCTGGACGCGGCGATACGTCGCAGGAGTGGACCGACGTGGCGTCCTTCGCGGCGCTCGAGCCGATCGCGGACGGCTTCCGCAACTACCGCGGCAAGGGCAACCGCCTGCCGTCGGAGTACCTGCTGATCAACCGGGCGAACCTGCTGAACCTGACCGCGCCCGAGATGACCGTTCTCGTGGGCGGCCTTCGCGTGCTGGGCGCGAACACCGGGCAGTCCCCGCTGGGCGTGCTCACGTCGGCCCCCGGGACGCTGACCAACGACTTCTTCGTGAACCTGCTCGACCCGGGCATCGAGTGGCGGCCGACGGGGGACGCGGAGATCTTCGAGGGCCGCGACCGGCGCAGCGACGAGGTCAAGTGGACCGCCAGCCGCGTGGACCTCGTGTTCGGCGCGAACTCGGAGCTGCGGGCGCTCGCCGAGGTCTACGCGAGTGACGACGCCAGGGAGAAGTTCGTGCGGGACTTCGTGGCCGCGTGGGACAAGGTCATGAACCTCGACCGGTACGACCTCGCCTGATCGGCGGGAGCCCGGGGCAGCGGCGGAAAACCGGGTACGAACGGTGGCCGGTGGCGGACGAACGGCAGGGCCCGCCTCGCTCCGCGCCCGCCCTTGTCGGTGCGATTCACCCGGCGTAGAGTTTTGTGTTGCAATTTCTGCACCAGAGACACGCTAATTAGTTTCGATATGATGTCGTCTCGGACAATTCATCATCACGTTCCGCACCGTCACCTCTGCCGCCGTCTGCGGCACTGGCGAATCGCAGATTCGGTCAGGTGAGCGATTGCCATGTCGGACCGCGTGCTTCTGTGTCAGGTGGACAACGGCTTCCGGATGAGGAGGTGAAGCCCGATGACGACCGTGCAGGAGCGAACCGAGCTGCTGGACGAGATCGGGTTGGACGCACAGAACAAGGCGGCACTGGGCCAGGTGCTGGGTACCGGAAGGATCGGACGGGCCACGGAGCGGCCCGATGGCCGGATGGCCGCGACGCTCCGGATCCGGCCCGACGAGATCAGCTGGGACCCCTCGATCCTGGTCATGCCCCACGGGGGTGATCTCGAGCTCGAACTCGTCAATGACGACCTGAACACGCACTGCGCGCTCCTGCCGAGCAATGGGGACAGGAAATTCATCTGGTTGGTGAACCATTCGAAGGGAAGGGCGACGCTCAACCTGGACGGCCCGGGCTACTACTGGTTCAGCTCGCCCACCGGCAACGACGAAGGCCGGGGACTGACCGGCGCCATCGTCGTGCTGGGAGACGTTCCTCCGGAGGCTCGCCTCGACCGTCCCGACCAGCCGCGGCCGTAGGAAGCCCGGAAAGGAGGAGGCACGATGACCGTCGATTACGTGGACGCGGGTGAGGCCGTCGACCAGGGAAAGCTGAGCGGCAAGATCCCCGGGGGAGAGGTGGCGCCGCCGGTCGTTCGCGAGGTCGGCTACGAGCGCATTCTGAACGCCCGGGCGGAGCCCCAGAACTGGCTCACCTACTACGGTGCCTACAACGGACAGCGGTACAGCCCGCTGGACCAGATCAACACGGAGAACGTCAAGCGGCTCGTCCCCGCCTGGGTCTTCCAGGCAGGCACGACCGGCCTCATCGCGGGTGCCTCGACCTACTCGTTCGAGGCGGCCCCGATCGTCGTCGACGGGATCATGTTCCTGTCCGGCTGGGATGGCTGGGTCTGGGCCCTCGACGCCAAGACGGGCGTCGAGATCTGGCGGTACAAGCACGCCGTCCCCTTCGACGTGTCGCTGTGCTGCGGGAACGTGAACCGCGGCGTCGCCGTGGCGCAGGGGAAGGTCTTCTTCGTCACGGCCAATGCCCATGTGCTCGCGCTCGACGCCACCACCGGCAAGCAGGTCTGGACCAAGATCTACGGGGACGTCCGTGCGGGGGAGAGCGCCACGGTCGCGCCGCTGATCGTGAAGAACAAGGTCATCGTCGGGAGCTCCGGCGGGGAGTTCGGGGTGCGCGGCCACCTGGACGCGTTCGACCTCGAGACCGGCGAATACCAGTGGCGCTGCTACACGGTCCCGAAGCCCGGAGAGCCCGGCTCCGAGACCTGGCCCACCGACGGCGAGGCCTGGGCGCGGGGCGGCGCGAACTGCTGGATCACCGGCACCTTCGACCCGGAGACCAACCTGCTGTACGTGGGCACCGGCAACCCGGCACCCGATTTCGACGGAGCGGTCCGCGAGGGCGACAACCTCTACACCGACACCATCATCGCGGTCGATGTCGACAGCGGGCAGATCGTCTGGCACTACCAGTGCACCCCGCACGACGTGTGGGACTACGACAGCATCGGCGAGTGCATCCTGTTCGAGTCGGAGGGGCGCAAGCTCCTCGGGCACTTCGACAAGAACGGCTACTTCTTCGTCCTGGACCGCACGAATGGCGAACTGGTCCACATCACTCCCTTCGTGGACCGGATCACCTGGGGCGCGATCACCAGGGACGGCAAGGTGACGCCGAAGGCGTACCCCGACGAGGAAGGCGTACCGGTCCACTTCTACCCGGGGCCCGCGGGCGGCAAGGAATGGACGCACGCGGCCTACAGCCCCAGGACCGAACTCTTCTACGTCCCGGTCCAGGACGTCGGGGCAACGGCCACCCGGTGGCGCCGGGAGTTCAAGGAGAGCATCCCGTACTGGGGTGCCGGTGTTCAGGTGGACATCGAGGACATGGCGGGCAGCATCAGCGCGTTCGACGTGAACGGCGACGAGAAGTGGCGCTGGCGCAACGAGCTTCCGATGTGCGCTTCGGTGCTCGCCACCGGCGGCGACCTGGTGTTCGCCGGTGAACCCACGGGGGAGTACAACGCGCTGGACGCCCGCACCGGGGACCTGCTGTGGCAGTTCCAGTGCGGAAGCGGCCACCACAGCAGCCCGACCACGTACATGGTCGACGGAAGGCAGTACATCGCCGTGCCGGTCGGGTGGGGCGCCTGGGCCGAGGGATTCCTCCCCGGCATGCTCGGCGCCGGCCACGGAAGCGCGCTGATCGTGTTCGCCCTCCCGGAAACCTCGTAGCCCTGTGGGACCGCCTGCCGGAGTTTGGCGGAGAGGAGGTGGATTCATGGAGTCTGAGCTCGTCGTGTGGGAGACACCCGAGTTCGAGGAGATCGCAGTCGCACCCGAAGTGACCATGTACGTCGCTCGGATGGAGGACTAGCGGGATGTGGGGCGGCGCCGGATCCCGGATCCGGCGCCGCCCAGGGCCCGGCTCGCGGCGAGGCGGGCCTGCGACGGACGGAGTGGCATGGTGTTGCTGCGGGTGCTGGGCTCGGCGGCGGGGGGCGGCTCCCCGCAATGGAACTGCGGCTGCCCGGTGTGCGCTGCGGTCCGCTCCGGGGCCGCGCCCGCCCGTACCCAGTCGTCCGTGGCGGTCAGCGCCGACCACCGGCACTGGTTCCTGATCAACGCCTCACCCGACGTCCGCACGCAGATCGAGGCGTTCCCCGGTCTGCATCCGCGCGACGACCGGACGACGCCGATCGAGGCGGTGCTGCTCACCGACGCCGAGCTGGACCACACGCTGGGCCTTCTTCTGCTGCGCGAAGCCCGTGCGGGCTTGCTGGTGTACGCCACTCCGGCGATGCACAAGACGCTGTGCGACGGCTCGGGGCTGCTGCGGACGCTGGAACGCTACTGCCCGGTCGAATGGCGGGCGCTGGTCCCCGGTGCCGGTGTGCCACTGGCCGGTGGGCTTTCCTGCCGGGTGTTCGACGTGCCCACCACCAAGCCGGACCGGTTCGGCTCCGGCGCGGACCACGGCCGCGTCGTGGGCTACCGGCTGACCGACGAGCGCAGCGGAGGGACGCTGGTGTACCTGCCGGGAGTGCAGGCGCTCACCCCGGCGCTGCGCGCGGAGATCCAGGGCTGCCACTGCCTGCTGATCGACGGGACGTGCTGGCGCGACGATGAGCTGGTACGGCTCGGCCTGGCGGGCAGGACGTCGCGGGAGATGGGCCACCTGCCCATCGACGGACCGGACGGCAGCCTGGCGCAGCTCCCCTCGCTGGGCGTGGGGCGCACGATCTTCGTCCACCTGAACAACACCAACCCGGTTCTGCTTCAGGACGCGCCCGAGCGGCGGATCGTGGAGGACAGCGGCATGGAGGTGGCCATGGACGGTCTCGAGGTCGAGGTGTAGGGCCGTGACGACGACGAGCGGAAGCACGAGAACCGGTACCGACGGCTTCGTCGAGACGCTGCGGGCCCACTCGCGGCGCTACCACGACCAGCACCCGTTCCACGTCCGCATGAACAGCGGCGGGCTGAGCCGGCGGCAGATCCAGGGCTGGGTGGCCAACCGCTTCTACTACCAGGAGAACATCCCCCGCAAGGACGCAGCGATCCTGTCCAACTGCCCCGACCTCGGGGTCCGTCGCAGCTGGATCCGGCGGATCCTCGACCACGACGGCACCGCCGACGGCGAGGGCGGCATCGAGGCGTGGCTGCGTCTCGGCGAGGCCGCCGGACTGACCCGCGAAGAGATCCGGGACCACCGGCACCTGGTTCCCGGGGTGCGGTTCGCCGTGGACGCCTACGTGAACTTCGCCCGGACCCGCCCGTGGGTGGAGGCGGTGGCCTCCTCGCTCACCGAGCTGTTCGCTCCCGACCTGATGGCGGAGCGGCTGGCCGCGTTCGAACGGTGGTACTCGTGGATCGACCCGGCCGGCCTCGCCTATTTCCGCGCCCGGCTGGAGCAGGCCCCCCGGGACTGCGAGCACGCCCTCGAGGTGGTCACCGCGTACTGCCTGTCGGCCGAGTCCCAGGCGCGGGCCGTCGATGCGCTGTCGTTCAAGTGCGACGTCCTGTGGAGCCTGCTGGACGCCGTCGACCAGGCCTATCCGGAGTGACCGCCATGAACCCGACCCAGACCGGCGGCAGGACCCGGCCCGGCGCCGGGGTGTCCGGCTCGGACCGGCCCCGGCTGGCCCGCCATGTCCGGCTGGCCTTCTGCCGGACCAGGCAGCGCCGGATCCTGCTGCACCCCGAGACGGTGGTGGTGCTGAACGACAGTGGCGCCGACATCCTGGAGCTGTGCGACGGACGGCGCACCGTGGCCGAGATCGTGGCCGAACTGGGTGCGCGCTACCAGGCCGTCCCCGATGACGAGGTGCGGCAGTTCCTGACCCGGCTCGTCGCCCGGCGTTGCGTGGAGCTCGCCGATGGATAGCCCCTTCGGCCTGCTCGCCGAGCTCACCTACCGCTGTCCGCTGGGCTGCGCGTACTGCTCCAACCCGCTGAACATGGCCGACTACTCCGACGAGCTGACCACCGGCGAGTGGCGGCGGGTGCTGGGCGAGGCCGCCGAACTGGGGATTCTGCAGTGCCACCTGTCCGGCGGGGAACCGCTGCTGCGGCGCGACCTGGTGGAGATCGTGGCCGACGCCCACGACCTCGGCCTCTACACCAACCTCGTGACCAGCGCCCTCGGGCTCTCGCGCCCGAGGGCCGAGCAGCTGCGGACCGCCGGTCTGGACCACGTGCAGATCAGCATCCAGGCGGGCGATCCGGTGGCGTCCGACCGGATCGCCGGGACCCCGTCCTTCCATCGCAAGATCGAGGCGATGGGCTTGGTCAAGGAGCTGGGCTGGCCGCTCACCGTGAACGTGGTGCTGCACCGGTACAACATCGACCGCGTGGCCGACGTGCTCGCGCTGGCCGAAGAGGCGGGCGCGGACCGGGTGGAGCTGGCCAGCACCCAGTACTACGGCTGGGCTTGGCGGAACCGGGACGCGCTGCTGCCGAGCCGGGCCCAGCTCGAGGCGGCCGAGGCCGTCGTGCGGGCCGCCCGCGAGCGGTTGCGGGACCGCACGGAGGTCATCTACGTCATTCCCGACTACTACAGCCGTTTCCCGAAGCCCTGCATGGGCGGCTGGGCCTCCCGGCAGCTGACGGTGACGCCGAACGGCGACGTCCTGCCCTGCCCGGCCGCGCAGTCCCTGCCGTTGCCGCGGGCCAGCGTGCGGGAGGACTCGCTGGAGCGGATCTGGGCCGAGGCCCCGGTGATGACCGCGTTCCGGGGGACGGACTGGATGCCGGAGCCCTGCCGGAGCTGCGCCCGGCGGGAACTGGACTTCGGCGGGTGCCGCTGCCAGGCGTTCCAGCTCACCGGCGACGCCGCCCGCACCGACCCGGTCTGCCAGTACTCGCCCGACCACGACCTGGTCGACAGGGCGGTCGAGGCCGCCAATGCCGCCTCGCGGCCCGCTGGTCCTCCGCTGATCCCCCGCCCGCACCGCGTTCGCCGCTGACGTGCCGGGGGGGCCTCACGGCCCCGTTTGCCAGGGGCCCGGCAAGTCATGTCGCTCAGCCGTGCGAGTCCCACCCTCGGTGGCCTGAGTTCCACGCTCGGTCTGGGGGCTCTAGTCGCCGAACACCCACGGCAGCGACGCGGCGGCGAGGATCAGGGCGACCCCGCTCAGCAGGTCCGAGCGGATCCGGATGAGGCTCGCCGCGGCACGCCCGAGTTGCAGCCCGACCAGCGACAGCACCGCCGTCATGGCGCCGAAGACGGCGGCCGAGAACCACGGCGAGAGCCCGAGGATCCCCAGGCTCGCCCCGGCGAACAGGTTGTCCAGGCTCAGCGTCAACGGGATGCCGAACAGCGCCCACGGGTGGTCCAGCTTGTCCGGCTCGGGGTTCCGGAAGGCCGAGATGAGGAGGTAGAGGCCGTACGCGCCGAGCGCGGCCGCGCCCACGTAGTCGGCGACGCCCCCGAAGGCCTTCCCGATCTGGTGGCCGATCAGCAACCCGGCCAGTGGCATGACCGCGTCCCACAGTCCGAAGGTCAGCGCGACCTGCACCGCGCGTTTCACGCCGAAGGGGATGGTGCCGAGTGCGATCGAGACCCGGAAATTGTCGAGACTGAGTATGAAACCGAGGGCCAGTACTTCCCAGATCATGGCGACGCCCCTGCCCGGGGACGACCGGCGGCGACGGGGAGGACCCTGCCAGGAACAACTCTGTCTCGGCTAGCATCCGCCATGGTAAGAGATGATATCCCAACTGGTTCGCGAAATGAATTTGTCACCATTGCCGTTCGCGTTTTCGGCATTCGAAGCCATTGATCTTCGGGATTCCCGCCAGTAGTTCGGGTCCGCCGCCTCAGCCACCTTCGGGCGGTGTCCCCGGATGTGACAAGATCAGAAGATGGTTTTTCCTTCCCGCGGCCGGGTCCCGACGTCCGTGCTCGAGGTCGCGTACGAATGCGCGGGTGAGGCCGGCGGGATCCCGGTGATCCTGCTGCATGGATTTCCCTACGATGTGCGGGCGTTCGATGACGTCGCCCCGATCCTCGCCGCCAAGGGTGCCTTCGTGCTCGCACCGTATTTGCGCGGCTTCGGCCCGACGCGGTTCCGGGATGGCGCGACGGTCCGGTCCGGGCAGCAGGCCGCACTCGCTCAGGACCTGCTCGACTTCATGGACGCACTGGGCATCGACAGTGCGGTGCTCGCGGGCTACGACTGGGGAGGCCGGGCGGCCTGCATCACGGCCGCGCTGTTCCCGGACCGGGTGCGCGGCCTCGTCTCCGTCGACGGCTACAACATCCAGAACCTCGCCTACGCGGGAGAGCCCACCGCCCCGGAATGGGAGCGCAGCTACTGGTACCAGTACTACTTCCACTCGGAGCGGGGGCGGCGCGGGCTGGAGCGCAACCGTGACGAACTCTGCGAACTGCTCTGGCGCACCTGGTCGCCGACCTGGGCCGCCGCGCCGGAAGCCTTTCCCGCCACCGCCCCGAGCCTGCACAACCCCGATTTCGTCGACGTGGTGATCCATTCCTACCGGCATCGTTACGGACTCGTTGACGGCGACCCGCGATACCAGCAACTCGAAGAGCTCATCGCCGGGGAACCGCCCATCACCGTCCCCACCATCGTGCTCGAAAGCGATGCCGACGGCGTCGGCGGCCCGAGCGCGGCCGAGGACCGCGAGTACTTCACGGGGCCGTATGAGCACCGGCTCCTGCGGCGGGTGGGACACAACGTTCCCCAGGAGGCGCCGGAGGCCTTCGCGGACGCCGTGGCGAGCTTGCTGATCTGATCAGCACAGTGCGACAGCCGGGGCGCCGTCGGCTCGTTCCAGCCCGTGTCCCACGCCTAGGCGGGTGAGTCCCACGCTGGGGGCCGGGGCGGGATGCCCTGAAGGTCGCCTTCAGGGTCATAAACGCCCTCAAGGCCACCTTGAGGGCAGGCCTCTGTTCCCAGGAGTGCCGTTCTCGTGTCGAGCGACTGCCGTGAGGGGGCCCCTCACGGTCGTATCGGCACAGCACCCTCGCCGCGCTCCAGCGGCTCGGTGCGTATCTGGGCGCCTTCTCCCTACCGGCCGACTCGGCGGAGGCGGAAGCGTATCTGGATGCCGTCGCCCACGCTCAGGCGGCGACGCCCCCTGACATGACCCCGTGGCCGACGACGTCGAACCGAGACCGGGGACGCTCGGTGGCGTGCCCGTGATCAGCGTCGAGAGGGCGAGGCCGCCCTCGCCAGTGCGGGCGCCTTCCTGCGCTCCCACTTCCACGCCACGGTTCCGGCATGACCGGGCCTGCTCGCCCCCGCGCCGTAGGGGCCCCGTTCAGCCGGGGACGTCCAGCCGCTGGGTGCCGATGACCTTCAGCAGCTGAAGCGTCTCGAAGGCGCGCGATCCCGGCTCGGCGGTGAAGATGACCAGTTGCTGGTCCTGGCCGGGCACGGTCAGCACGTCGAAATCCAGTTCCACCGGGCCGACCTGGGGATGCCGGAACACCTGGCGGCTGTGATGCTCGACCCGCACCGCCTGCGCGTGCCACAGGCGGGCGAACTCCGCGCTGGTGGCCAGCAGTTCGTCGATGAGACCGCGGATCTCCTTGCTGCCGGGATACCGCGCCTGCGCGATCCGGAGGTAACTGACGGCGGTGGTGGCGAACCGGTCGTCCTCGGTGAACGCCGAGTCGAGCCCGCCGGGCCCGCGGTCGAGGAAGAGGCGGCGGACGACGTTGCGGTCCTTACCGGACAGTGCGGAGAAATCCTCGAACAGGGCCGCGGCCAGCGAATTCCAGGCCAGCACACGGCAGGTGTCGTCGACGACCAGCGCGGCCGCGTCGGTCAAGCGGTGCACCAGTTGCGCGGTGGCCGGGTTCACCCGCCGCGACGGCCCCCCGGACCGCTCCTGTTCCGCCTGTCCCGCCAGGTGGAACAGATGGGCCCGCTCCTGGCCGGACAGTCGCAGGGCGCGGGCGATGCCCTCCAGCACGGCGTGGGACGGATGCCGCCCCCGAGCCTGCTCCAGCCGGCTGTAGTGATCCACCGAGACGCTGGCGAGTTGCGCCACCTCCTCGCGGCGCAGCCCGGGCGTCCGGCGCCGGGGCCCGCGCGCCAGGCCCACGTCCTCGGGCTGGAGCCGCTCACGCCTGCTGCGCAGGAACGTCGCGAGCGCCTGCTTGTCCATGCGCCCACGGTACGGCGTCGCCGCTGCCGTCAGCCACGGACTCACGGTCCCTGGCTGACGCCGGCCCGGCGTCGGGAGGGTGGACGTCGGGTCCGGCCACGACGGGCCGGACCCGAAGGCGAGGAAGGAAAGACGGATGCGGATCTTCATGACGGGCGCGAGCGGTTACGTGGGTGGCGTGATCGCCCGGCACCTGGTCGCCGCCGGGCACTCGGTGACGGCACTGGCGCGGTCGGAGGCGTCCAGTGCGAAGGTGGCCGCCCTCGGCGCGCTCCCGGTGCCGGGAAGCCTCACCGACCTGCGTGTATTGCGAGACAGTGCGACCGCCGCCGATGCGGTGGTGCACGTCGCGGTCGACTTCGCCGATCCGCGGATGGGCGACCTCGAAGAGCCGGCACTCGACGCGTTGCTGTCCGGGCTGGGCGGCGGGAAGGCACTGGTGTACACCAGCACCGGGCTCGTCTACCCGGACACCGGGGGCGTGCCGGTGGACGAGGATTTTCCGGTGGATCCGCGGCACTCACCGCAGCCGTACAAGGTGCACGGCGAGCGGCAGGTGCTGGCGGCCGACGGCACGGCGGTCACCGTCATCCGGCCCGGGCTGGTCTACGGACGCGGCGGCACGGCCCTGCTGCAGGGCATGATCGCCGGTGCGCGGCAGCAGGGTGTCGTGCCCTATGTCGAGGAAGGCGCCAACGAGTGGTCGTCGGTGCACGTCGACGATCTCGCCGAGTTGTACGCCGCCGTCCTGGCCAAGTCATCGCACGGGGTCATCGTCAACGCGGCGTCCGCGGCGAGGACTTCGATGCGCCGGATCGCCGAGGCCGTGGCCGCGGTGACCGGCACTCGCGCCGTGTCCCTCACCCGCGCGCAGGCGGAGCAGGCGATGGGCCCGTACGCGGCGGTCCTGACCCGCTCCTCGCCGCTGGACCCGTCGCGTGCCCTGCGGTTGTTCGGCTGGCAGGCCGGAGGGCCCAGCCTGCTGGAAGAACTGCGATCGGGCTCCTACGCCGGCCCGGAGCTCACCGTAGGCCGCCGGTAGGTACCGGCGGAAACGCAGGATCGCGTCCGGCACCGGGGGAGAGAGCCATCCCTTGGCTGTCTCAGTCCTTCTCGCCGGGACCATTCCGGCGGTCGATCGCCTCGATCCAGTTCACGGCGACGGCCGCGGTCTGGACCAGCTCGGCGCGCAGCCGGACCGGATCGGCCTCGGCGATCGCCTCGTGGACCTCTTCGAGGAAGATGTCGCGCCACGTGCCCTTGCCGTCGCGGAAGTTGTCCTCGCAGGTCCTTCGGGCGGTCGCCGCGGCCGTCTCGTCCGCTGGTGCGCCGGTGCCGTCGGGGTGGTTCTGCTCGCCCCAGCGGGCGTCCTGGCGGGCGCGCTCGGCGGCGATCTCGGCGAGCACGCGGGCCTGCGCCCCATCGGCGGCCTCCCCGGTCGCCTGGACCGCGGTCACGTGGATGAGCTGCTCGCGGCCGAACTGGTCCCGGATGCCGTTGACGACCCGCTGGAGTTCGCCGCGGCTTCCCGGGGTGAGGGTGATCGTGATGCGGTGCGTTCCGGCCACGGTGAGTCTCCTCGGTGGGATGGTTCGGACGAGGGGCAGGAGACCCTCCTTGACGATCATCGTCAAGTACTTGACGATGATCGTCAAGGAGGTGAGCGATGCTCGCGGACCAGATCGCGACCGTCATCCGCACGCGCCTGCTCGACCCGGTGGAGATCCTCTTCGGCGACGCGGGCGACCTGCCCGCGCGCGCCGAGGTCCTGGCCCGGCAGTTCGCCGCGGCCATCGAGGGTGACGACGAGCGGGCGGCCGTGCACACGCTTTCCCGTCTGATCGGCGCGCTCTACCCGGGCGACGGCCCGTTCGACCCGCCCGCCGGCTGGTGGCGCACTCCGCTCGGCCGGGCCGTGGCCCGGCGGATCGGTCACCCCGGCGCGCGGACCGTGCCGTATTCGGTGGCCGGAGCCATGCTGGGCGTCACCAAACAGGGCGTCCACGATCTCGTCCGGCGCGGGAAGTTGATCAAGAGCGCCGAGGGTGGCGTCACCACGGACTCGGTGAGAATGAGGCTGAACTCGTGAAGGTGCTGGCGCTGCACGGGGCGGGCGGGTCGCCGTCCGAATGGGAGAAGGTCGTGGCGGAGTTGGACGGCGAGCACGAAATCGTGCCGCTGCCCCTGGAAGGCCCGTGGGAATGGGAGTCGGTGCTCGACCGGATCGAGCCGCACGCCGACGGCAATCCCGTCGTGCTGGGAATGTCCCTCGGCGGCATGGTCGCCGCGCTGTGGGGGCGGCGGCATCCCGAATGCCCGGCCGTGATCGACATCGACGGCCATGGCGTGCCCACCCAGCCGCGGCGGCACGTGGACCCCGACCTGGCGGCCATCGCCGGACTGCGGGAGATGTTCCTGGCCTACGGCGAACCGGAACTCCAGCAGGCGATGGAGGAATTGGACTGCTTCGAAGTCTTCCGGGACGTCCGCTGCCCGATGCTGCTCGCGGTCGCCACGAAACCGATGCCCGGTCAGCTCCTGTTCGGCAGCTATCAGGCGGGGCTGGCGCGGGACCTGCCGACGTTGCCGCCCAACATCACAGTGGAGCGGTTCGACGACTCCCACGCCGTGCTGGCCACCAACCCGCACCTGGTCGCGGCCCTGGTGCGCGATTTTCTGCAAGCGCGGTGAGGAACAACCGAAAAGCGCGCGGCATGGGGGTGACCGAACACGAACCCCGGCGACGGAGGGCTGTCGCTCCAATCCTCCTGGCGTTTCGGGCGATGTAGCGATGGTGGAAGTCGCTGCGTGAGGTAGCGCTTACAACAGCAGGCAGGTGATCAGGCCTTCCCGGGGGAACCGGTGGAGCCCGCGGCCGGGGGTGGTGGCGTGCCGTGGTCGGGGTGGGCTGCCAGCGAAAGTATGCAGGGACGCAGCAGCCGGACGACCTGTGCCGGGTCGGCGCCGGCAAGTTCGTCGGACTTGATGAGGTGCCGGGAGATCGTGATGCCGAGGGTTACCGCGCTGATGATCGCGGCCCGCAGGTCCGCGTCGTCGGCAGGGATGGCCTGGGCGATCTGCGCCTCGTAGCGGGCGATGCCTGCGTGGGCGGCGCTGGCCGCCTCGGGGTTGGTCAGCATCGAGCGCAGGAGCGCCAGCGACGCCACGGGTGCGCTGGCGAGCCGGTCGGCAAGCGTGGCGAGGATCTGCTCGGTCGCCTCCGCCGGCGTCCCGCTGACCTCAGGGGCAGGGGCGGCGTCGATCACTCGCCGGTACAGCTCCTGCTTGGACCCGAAGTAGTGCATTACCAGGCCCGCGTCGACTCCGGCGGTCGCGGCCACGGCCCGGATGGTGGTCCGCTCGTATCCGTTGGCGACGAAGGCCTTCGCGGCGGCGTCGAGGATGCGTGCTTCGGTGCGGCGGCGCTGCTCGGTCCGCGAACTGGGCCCGGGAGTGATCACCATTTCATTCTACGGGTGTTGACCGGAGGGCCCGCCGGGAGCATCCTGTCCCTGTTCAGTCAACGACTGTTGAACGAAACAGTCGGAGTGAAGGGATTCGCCGCATGCCACCCGCCACGCCCGCCGACATCCTGACCCGCCGCCGCCACCTGATCCTGAACGGCGATGCCGACGGCTTCGCCGACCTGTTCGCACCCGATGCGGTGATCGAGGCGCCCTTCGCGGGTTCGCCGGGCATGCCCGTGCGCATCGAAGGCCGGGCGGCGATCCGCGAGTACTCGCGGCGCGTGATGGTGTCGCCGCTGCGCCTGGAGGACTTCGAGGTGGCCGGGCTCTACCAGACCCAGGACCCGGAGGTGGTGATCGCAGAGATGCGGACGAAGGGGACCGTCACCACGACGGGCCGGTCGTTCACGGCGACGTCCGTCCAGATCCTCCGGATCCGGGAAGGTCATATTGTGCTGTTCCGCGATTTCGCCGACCCCCGGATTCTGGACGACGTGATTGGGGAACCGCGTCCCGGAAGCTGATGCTCATGCCGGAATGTGCGAAGACAACGGGCTCAAGGACTCGATCCTGCCACTGGAGCAGGGGCGGGGTCACTCACGTGCGGCGGTGATCTGTTCCCGGAGAATGTCGCCATGACCGGCGTGGCGGGCGAAATCCTCGACCAGGAGCAGGTAGACAAACCGCAGGCTGACCTCGCCCGCGCGGGGGTGCAGCGCGATGTCGTCGAGTTCGAAGCCGGCGGCGATCACGCGGGAACGTGCGCTGGCGCGCTCGAATTCGGCGATCACGTCGGCCAGCGTTTCGCCGTCGGTGACGAGGAAACTGCCGTCGCCACCGCTGGCGTGGCCGTCGCAAGCGGATTCGTCCAGGCCGAGCAGGGTGCGTTGGAACCAGATGCGCTCGGCGGCGGCGGCGTGTTTGATCAGCCCGATCGGTGTGGTGAGTGAGGCGACCAGGCGCCGCCGCGCCTCGGCCTCGGAAAGGCCGCGCACGGTGTCGATGAGCGCTTGCCGGTTGCGGTCGAGCATGTGCTCCAACAGGAGGCGTTCGGGTCCAGCCGTGATCTGGGGCCATACGAACATTGGTCGTTCAGCTTTCTGGGTTGCCGGGACAGGGAAGCGCTGCGAGCGCTTACGACCGTGAGGGGACCCCTCACGGGAAGAACGCGGGTCTTATGGGCCAGAGTCTGCGTCGAGAAAGCGGTTGCGCGGTTTCTACCATCGCCAGGGGGCCGAGGCGCGCAGGGTGACGCCTTCGGCGAAGGTCTGCAGTACGCGTGTGCGATGTTCGGCCAGCCTCTGCAGGCCCTGCCGCAGTTCGGCTGGGCGCGGGTTGATGAGGCCGGTAACGGTCAGGGTAGCCTGGCCCGCGCGCAGCAGCCACACCTCGTAGAACTCCACGTCGAGCCGCGCTTCCATCAGGCCGATGTTCGCGACGCCCTCGACGGCCAGGGCGTCCGGCCCTTCGACGAATCTCGACAGCCCTTTCAGCTGTGCCGGTCCGGCGCTTTGCCACACCTGCTGGATGCCCGTCGTGATCGCCTGCAGGCCACGCACCACACCGGCCGTTGACGCCATGACCGCGTCCGGAGCGTACAGGTGCTGCAACGCCGCCGCGTCGCGTGCGTTCGTGGCCGCCCACACACGGCGATAGAAGGCTTGGCCGGGCGCGCCGGACTCGGGAGGCAAGGCGGCGGGTGGCCGGGGTGAAATCGCCCCGTGGACGTGGAAGCGAGCGCGACCGTCCACGAGCGCGAACACGTCGTAACCCGTCATCTGCAGAAAACCGGTCTGCTGCGTCGATTCTGCCACGAACGCCTCGCCGAGATCGACGAAACTCTCCACGGCCGTCGTCTGCACCGCACCGACGGAGCCGAACAGTTCCGCGTAGCCCGAGGCGATCGCCTGCGCGCCGGTCAGCACCTGACTGGTCGCCACCGAGAGCTGAACCGCGTCGGGGTGGTACAGCTCTCGCAGGGCTGTCGTGTCTCGTGCGGCCATCGCGGCACACCAGCGGTGGTGGAACGCCTGCGCCGGGCTGAAGTGCATGATTCGTCGTGCCTTTCCGTCGTCGGGTGGCTCGGCGGTGGCGCCCGCGGTCGTGCTCCGCGCCGAGCGGCCCGGGTTCGGCCGTGCGCCGTGTCCGGTCAGGAGCGTTGCTCGACCGCGGTGCGGATTTTCATGGTGAGGGGGCCGATATTGGTGGCGTTCTGGTTGTAGACGATCTTCGGGGCGTGGGGATCCTGGATGAGGAAGACCTCGCCGAAGGTGCTCGGGCTCATCCAGTAGCAACTGGTGGCCTCGACGGCGATCATCCCGGTCTGGGTGAGAGTCTCCTTGCAGATGGCGGCGCCGCCGTGCGGGCCAGGGTCGATGTCGTCCCAGCTGACGGTGATCCGGACGTTACCGTTGTCCTCGGTGTGGGGCGCCCGCCAGAGCTTGGCGTGCAGGGAGGACGGGTCGAAGCCGCTGCCATTGATTCCGGCGAAGACGGCGTAGAGCAGGTTGGTGCGGTCTTGGTAGACGGCGGAGACCTGAGCGCCGGTGATACCCAGTTGCCCGGCGTCGGAGGTGATCTGCTGGGTGATCGCCTGCTGCTGCGACGGGTCCGGCTGATAGCGCGGGTATCCCGCGATCTCCGCGGGGGTCGAGAGCACCCACTGTGCCGAGGCCTCGACCGGCGACGCCGAGGTTCCCGGGAGGTTTCCCGATGCTCCGGGGGAGCCGGGGGAAACAGCGGTCGCGGGCGGTGTGGCCGAACCGGGTTTCGGCAGCGCCTGGTCCGTGTTCCCCGCGCCGCCGCATCCCGCCGAGAACAGGAGGCAGACAGACGCGAGGAGCACGGCTCGAACGGCGGGAATGGCGGTTCCGCGGGGAAAAGAGCGGGTGAGAAAGCGTCGCACCCGGAAATCATGGCCCGGCCCGGCGGACAGTGGCAAGATCGGTCCGCCCGGCTTGCCGCCGGAAAATGCCGAAGTTCCTCGATCTGTTCGCCGCATTGGCAATATTCCGTCGAAGACTGTCAATCCTGCCACTGGGAGACGATGTGGCAGCCCACTACGTTGGGGGCGTGCCCGGCACAGGCCACCACTTCCCGCGTCCGAAGGACCCCGCATGCACGCCCAGATCGTCTTGTTCGACGGCTTCGATCCGCTCGATGTCATCGCCCCCTACGAGGTGCTCTACGCCGGCGG
Organism: Amycolatopsis cynarae; assembly: GCF_026802195.1. Taxonomy (NCBI): domain Bacteria; kingdom Bacillati; phylum Actinomycetota; class Actinomycetes; order Pseudonocardiales; family Pseudonocardiaceae; genus Amycolatopsis; species Amycolatopsis cynarae. The sequence goes on from NZ_CP113836.1 coordinate 2,679,070, forward strand.
CACCGCCTCCGCGGGCGCCGTGAGCGTGGAACTGGTCTCCGCCGAAGGCCCCCGCGAGGTGGTCAGCGGCACCGGCGGGCTGGCGCTGCGCGCCACCGCCGCCCTCGACCCAGGGCGTGCCGGCCTGATCCTGGTCCCCGGCGCCTCGGGTCGCGTCGGAGAACCCGGCGAGGTTCCGGACCACGACGCGGGGGCGGGGGAGTGGCAGCAGGACGAATTCATCCCCGTACTGCTGGGCCGCACCCTGATCACCGAGCTGCCCGCGCTGTTGAAGGCAGCCATGGACAATCCCGAGGTGACGGTCGGCGCGGTGTGCGGCGGCTCGCTCGTGCTGGCCATGGCCGGGTTGCTGGAGGGACGCCATGCCACCACCCACCACCTGGGCCTGGACATGCTCGACGCCACCGGCGTCCACTCGGTGAGCGCCCGCGTCGTCGACGACGGCGACCTCGTCACCGGCGCCGGCGTCACCTCCGGACTCGACCTCGGCCTGTATCTGCTGGAGCGCGAGGTGGGCCCCCGGATCGCGCACGCCGTCGAAGAGCTGTTCGCCCACGAGCGCCGCGGCACTGTCTGGCGCAACAAGGGCCCCGAGCCCGCAAGGTTCTGACCGAGGACCCTCTCCCCAATGTCCACTCGCACCACATCGTGAGGAAGAACAGCAGCATGACCGTCGAAGGCACCTGGGACCTGTCCATTTCCACCCCCATCGGCAGGATCAAGGCCGTGGCCGAATTCCGGCGCGAGGACGGGATTCTCATCGGGAGCGCCCACGGGGCGGGAGAAGAAGTACCGCTCAGTGACATCGTTCTCGAGGGCGACCGGCTCACGTGGAAGCAGGCCATCACCAAGCCGATGCGGCTGAACCTGGCCTTCGCCGTGACGATCGACGGCGACACCTTGACGGGAACGTCCAAGGCCGGACGCCTTCCCGCCTCGAAGGTCACCGGCGAGCGCAAAACCCTCCTCCGTCCTTGACCCGCAAGGAAAGAGCCAGAGAAGCGCGATGCTGCCGCTCGCCTGGTGAATACGATGCTCTGCATGTACCCGGAGCCGCCGCATCTGATGGTCGCCGTCTACGGCGAACAGGACGAGTACAAGACGTTCGCGACGGTCTCGGCTGCCGTCGAGGCCCACGGGGGGCGACTGACCGGGCTCGTGAGGGTGGCCCCTCGTGCGCAGGAGTTCGGATTCGTCTCGGATCTGGGCGAGGAGGCGCCGACCCTGGATCTCGGTCCCGCCGCGGCGAGAGAGCTCATCGCCGGGCGCGACGGGGACAAACGGGTCGTCACAGCTGCCTACTCGCACCCGGAATTCGGTCATCTGGTTCTTGGGTACCTTCCGAACGATCCGGGAGACCGGCACCCCGTCGCCGTGTCCACCGCTGCGGGAGAGCTGGGGTATCCGACGGAAATATGGAGTGCTGACGACGAAAGGCGGGCGCGCAGATTTGCCGATCGGAGTCGTGAACTCCTGCGGGAAATGGCAACGGAAACAGCTTGTCTCTACGGCGGAATCGGTATCGAGACCGGCCTCGCAACACCGACCGGCGTGCGGGCGGGTCGCGTCCCCTTCCCCACGGAGCTGTACGTTTCGCAAACACTTCTCGATCGCGACGTGCCGGTGGCCGCGCAGTTGGCCGCGGCCTACCGGGACGGCGAGAACCGCGAATGGGAGAGGGGAAGGTTCTACGCACTTTGGACGCCGTTCGTCCGGCATGGCGGCATGCGCAGGACTACCCCGCTGTCATCCGGAGGTCGCGGGCGGCGCTTGCTGAACTCCTTCGAAGGTAGCTGGCCAAGTCAGGGTGATTCGGCGCCCACGCCCGACTCGCCGCAACCGGCAGTGGACCGGACGAAAGCGCCCCAGGCTTCCACCGGGAACATGGCCTCGCCGTTTTCCTCCTCGAGATCGACCACGAGGACGCCGGTCCAGTCCCTGGTGGTCGCGACGAAACCGTTTCCGTCGGCGCGGGCCAAGGGAATCAGGTTCGAGGCGACGAAGGGCCAGTCACACACCATCAGACCGCTCTTCGCGTACTCGCCGAAGAGTACGAACACCGGCTCGGTCGGCTGAGCGAGCCACGACGGCTGAACGCCAGGTCGCAAGGTGTCGCGGACAGAGCCCGACGCGGGTGCAACGGCCGCGAGTGTGCCATACCGTTGCGCACCGAAATCGTTCTTCCAGCGGTTGATGAGCCGTTCACTGTCCACAGCGGAAATCCACGCGAGGCCCTCGGCGTCGATCCCTTCTCGGGCCATTGCCCGGAGCAGGGCAGATCTGACCCGAGAAACTTCTTCGGACAGCACCGCTGGACCCTAGCAACTGCGGATCCAGCATCGCCCCGCAGGACGCGGCCCTCGCCCAACGGCTCCACCCACAGCCGTAGGCCGACCGATCGAACACGCGCCGCGCAGTATCCGTTGTTCCTTGCCCGGTGAGCCGAACTCAGCCGAGAACGGGGGACGGGAGGGGCAGGTCCTGCCACAGTTGCCCGGCATCACGACTCGCCGCCAGCACGGTGCCGTCGGGGCGGACGAGGGCGGCCGTGGCGCCGCCCCGGCTGAGCCACTCGTGCAGTTCGCTGCCGCGATCGACGGTAAGCACGGCACAGCCACGCTTCTGGGCCGCCGCAAGCTGTCCCGCCGGGACGTCCGCGGCGGTGACGAGGACGAACCGGCCGGCGGCCGCCTCGTCGAAGCGCCGGCCGTCGTCGAGGACGGCGTTGGGACACAGCCGGCCCGCCAGCGAGCGTCCCCGGAGCGGCCTTTGGACCAGGCTCGACCGGTGCAGCGCGGGTGTCTCGCTGTTGAGGACGTGGCCGGAGATGCCGGGAACGAGGGCCAGGCGCGGTGCCACCACCCGGCGGATCAGGTCGCCGAACCGGCCGCCTTCGGTCATGGCCCTGCCGACCAGCATGGCCAGCCGGATCATGGCGCGGGCGTGCGGTTTGCGTTCCGCCTGATAGGAGTCGAGCACCCGAGCGGGCAGGGTGCCGTCGAGGACGCCCGCGAGCTTCCAGGCGAGGTTGGCGGCGTCGCGCAACCCGGCGCCCAGGCCCTGGCCGATGAACGGCGGGGTGAGGTGCGCGGCGTCGCCGAGCAGAAACACCCGGCGGTCCCGCCACCGGTCGGCGACCTGGGCGCGGAAGGTGTACTCGGCGATGCGGACGATCTCCAGGTCTTCGACCGGAACGTCCTTGGTCCACGGTGCGATCAGCGGGTGCAGCCGTTGCCCGTCGGGGTAGTGGGCGGCGGTCTCGCCCGGCCGCAGCCGGAACTCCCACCGGTAGCGGGTCTGGCCGATGCGCATGTAGGTCGCGGCGCGAACCGGGTCGCAGACCTGGTGCACGCCTTCCCATTCGCCGAGATCGGCGCTGGTGGCGACGTCGGCCACCAGCCAGCGCTGCTCGAACCTGAGGTCCTTCATGGTGGCGCCGATCGAGTCCCTGGTGAGGCTGTTGGCACCGTCGCAGCCCAGGACGTAGTCCGCGTGGATCGCCTCCCGCGCCCCGGTTTCCCGGTCGGTGAAGTCGACGCGCACACCCCCACTGCCCTGGATGACCCGGGTGACCTCGACGTTGCCGCGCAGCGTGACCTTGCCGTGGGCCTTGAGGTTGGCACGCAGGATGCCTTCCAGCTCCGGCTGGTCGAACATGTTCGCGGCGGGAAAGCCGTGGCGTCCGTTGCCCGCGGCGCGCCGGAATTCGGCCAGTGTCCGCAGGCGCGGGTCCAGCAGCCGCAGACCGTGGCAGTGCCAGGAGACGGCGGCGAACTCCTCGGCCACTCCGAGCCGGGCCAGGATGCGGTAGACCTCGTCGTCCAGGTGCACCGCGCGGGGCTGCGGATAGACCGACTCCCACCGCTCGAGCACCGTGCACTCGACGCCGTACTGAGCGAGCAGGGTCGCGGCGGCGAGCCCGGTGGGCCCGGCACCGATGACGACCACGGGAACGTTGCGTACGGCGTTGTGCCCGGTCATGGCCGTACCTCCACCCGTGCCGGGACGGCGTAGCGGGCCAGCACTGCCTTCACCCCGGATTCGTCCACTTCGGACGAAATCGTGACGATCGCGACGACGGCCCCGTCCTCGATCACCGCGTCCACGTCCACCCCGCTGAACGGGGCGAGTGCCTCGCCGAGCACGCGGCGGGTGGCGTCGGCGCGCAGCGCGAGTTTGTAGGGCTTGCCGACATCGGTCACGGGCAGCGCGCCGAGCACGGTGACGGACTTCGGCACGGCGGCCCGTTCGGGCACCCGGTCGGCCGCCCAGGCCAGCAGGTCGTCCTCGGTCGCGGTGGCGCCGGGGACCAGCGCCACGTACGCGACGGGCACCTCACCGGAGTGCTCGTCGGGACGGCCGACTGCACCGGCCGCGGTGACCTGGGGGTGGGACAGCAGGGCGTCCTCGATGATCGCGGGGTCGATGTTGTGCCCGCCGCGGATGATGAGGTCCTTGGCCCGGCCCGCCAGGTACACGAACCCGTCGGCGTCGACGCGGGCCAGGTCACCGGTGTCCAGCCAGCCGTCGGCCAGCTTCCCGAGGCCGTCCAGGACGTGACCGTGCTCGTCCCGGGCGACCACGTAGCCGGGGAACACGGTGGGTCCGCCGATGGCGAGCACACCGGTCTCGCCCAGGGGCAGTTCCTCCCAGGTACCCGCGCGGACGATCTTCACCCGCTGGTACGGCATGCGCTGCCCGACGGTGCCCGGCCGCGGGGCGTCGGGAAAGCTGCGTGCGCTGGCGCAGGTGCCTTCGGTCAGCCCGTAACCCTCAACCAGGGTGATGCCGGTGTGGGACTGGAAGTCCTCCCGCACGGCGGCGGGCAGCGGCGAGGCGCCGACCATGGCGTAGCGCAGGCTGGTGATGTCCGCGTTGACCGGGCATTGCGCGAGCACCGCGTACACGGTCGGCACGGCGCTCATCGCGGCGATCCGGTAGTGCTCCACGATCGTCCAGAACTCACCGAACAGGGCGAGGTCGCGGTAGCCGAGCGGGCCGGCCCAGACCGCCTGCTGACCCTTGAACAGCGGTGCGAGCAGCGTGACCAGCAGCGCGTTGACATGGAACAGCGGCAGTGCGGCGAAGAGGACCGAGTCGGCGTCGAGCAGCGAGTTGGCGGCGATCATCCACGCGTCGGCGATCTCGTTGGCGTGCGTGTGGGCGGCCAGCTTCGGTGCGCCGGTGGTCCCTCCGGTGTGGAACAGCGCGGCCAGGTCCGACGATCGCGGCGGCTCACCGTCGAAAGTGGACGTGTCCATTTCGGACGCGAGGTCGTCGAGATAACCCAGGCGTATGCCATCGATGGCGGGCAGCGGAGCGGGCGGCCCGGCCGCGCCGGTGGGGCGCAGCACGAGGATCGCGTCGAGTTCGGAGGCGAGTGAGTGCGCCGTGTCCCAGACCTCCGGTGCGAGTCGGGGTCCCGCGGTGATCAGGACACGCGCGCCGGACCGGCGGAGCAGTTCGCTGAGGTGGCCGCGGGACAGGCCCCCGTTGAGCGGGGTGGCGATCCCGGCGAGCTGCGCCGCCAGCATCGCCGGGATCAGCTCGGCGCAGTTGGGTGCCATCAGGGCGACCGCGTCACGGCGCCGGACGCCGAGTTCGCGCAGCAGATTGGCATAACGGTGGACGTCGGCGAGCAACTCGGCGAAGGTCCGGTGGACGGGTTCGCGCCAGCGGGCGGCGTCGGGCAGGACGGTGAGCGCCCTACGGTCCGGCCACCGCCCGGCGGCGCGCGAGAGCAGCGCGTAGGTCGACTCGGGCAGTCCTCGGTCGGCGAGCGGGACGGCCTCGATCACGGGCAGGTCGGCGGGTTTGGCGTAGCGCGGCCACAGGAGGTTCTCGTTCACCGGGCGTACCTCACGACCGTGCGCTGGGTGCCCAGGTCGATGGCGCCGTCGTCGGTGTCGACGCTCGCCTCGATGACATCGCCGTCGGCGAGGTACTTCGAGTTCTTCGCCTGCGTGTTGAAGAACAGCTTCCACTTGACCGCCGGGGGCAGCAGCGCGGCGATCTTCTCGACGGCCTTCGGTGGTGCGGACAACGCGGTGCCGACCGGGGTTCCGGTGAGGACCAGGTCACCAGGGTCCAGTCGCTGGAACCGCGCCAGTGCGCGCAGGGCTTCGAGCGGCGGGTAGATCATGTCGCCGCCGACGAGCGTGTTCTGGCGCGGCTCACCGTTGACCGACAGCTTCAGCCTCAAGCCGGTGAACCGCTTGAGCTCGTCGGCATCCAGCAGCACGAGCGCCGGTCCCACGGGGGTGAAGCCCGGGTAGGACTTCGCTTCGTAGAACTGGGTCTTGGGGAGCTGGATGTCGCGGGCCGAGAGGTCGTTGGTGACCACCAGGCCCGCGATGTACTCGTGCAGGCCGCCTGCGGCGATCTCGGTGCCGACCGGGATCGGGCGTCCGACGACCAGCCCGATCTCGACCTCGTAGTCGAGCAGTTTCACGTGCGCCGGTTTGACCACGTCGTCGAAGGGGCCGCCGATCGAACCGGAAGCCTTGCGGAAGAACGTCAGCGGCACCGTCGCCGGGTCCATTCCGGAGTCCTTCACGTGCGAGGCGAAGTTGGTCATCTGGGCGACCACCCGGCAGGGCGCGGTGACCGGCGAGATTAGGGCGAGGTCCTCGACACGATCGGTGGCCGCGCCCGCGGCGGCGGCCGCGACCGCTTGCCGGTCGCCGAGGAGTTCGCCGGTGGTCGTGGCCTGGGTGTCGATCTTCGTGGCTTCGGGGCCGTGGGCGGTGTACCAGGCGTCGGCGGTACGCAGGATCGAAATGCTCACTGGGGTTCTCCGTGAATCGGGTGGCGGTGCGAGTCCGGTCGGGCGGTGGCCGCTCAGGAGCGGGCGGCCTTGAGCAGGCCGAGGAGGCGCTGGCCGTCGAATTCGTTTTCTTCGCGCAGTGCGGAGAACATCGCGCGCAGTTCGCGCAGCGATTCCCTGCCGGGCTTGGTCCCGAGGAAGTCGGCGGTGGCAGGCGGTCCCCACTGGGCCAGGCCCGAGGCGCTCATCGGGGCCCAGCCGGGTTCGAGGGTGTTGTCGAACAGGTCGCCGTCGCTGAAGTGCTCGACCATGAACCCGTCCGGGTCGCGCCAGTAGTCGAACAGCTGGCTGCCCTGGATGTGCCGCCCGATGCCCCACGAGTGGTGGTAGCCGCGGTCGCGCAGGTACTCCCCGCCGGCGGCCAGCGCGTCGAGGTCGGCGACCTGGTAGGCGGAGTGCACGTAGCGGTTGGCCGGACCGAGCACCATGGCCAGCGTGTGGTGGTCGCTGGGGGTGGCGCCCCGGTCGCAGCGGATGAAGCTCATCACCGGCCCGCGCCCGCGCTGTCCGGGGTGGTACAGGAAGTCGCTGACGATCAAGCCCAGGTGTTCGAGGTACCAGTCCAGCGCCTCGCGGTAGCGCGTCGTCTGCAGCACGACGTGACCCAGGCGCTGCACGCGCGCCGGTTCCCGTGGCGGGCGTTGCGTGAGGTTGGCCCGCCGGACTTCGTGGCCGAAGTTGAACGTGTGCGGTTCCTGCGGCGGCAGCGCGGGCAGCTCGTCCATGTCCGAGACCACGCGGACGCGCAGGCCGCTCGGGTCGGCGAGGTCCACGGCGATGCCACCGAGGGCCTCCGGCAACGGGGCGACCCGCCGCCCGGTGGCCTCGGCCAGTCTCAGCACGTCACCCGGGGCCCCCGCCCGGAACGCCGGGCCGAGGAACTTCGACCGGGCGCCCTTGCGGATGAGCACGCACGGGGCGCCGGGATCGGTGCCGCGCAGGTGCAGTTCGTGCCCGGTGCTCAGCGTCGGGGTGAACCCGAACGCCCGTGCGAACACCTCGGCCCGCGGCAGATCCGGCTTCTCGAACTCCAGCCACGCCAGGTCGTGCACCTTGATCACCGGGTTTTTCGCCCGGCCCGGGTGCTCACCCGCGAGCGCGCCGTGCTCGCTGTGCAGGCCGGTGTGCGAGTCATGCTGATCGATCCGGTCGGACACGGGCCCTCCCTTCCATCCACGCTGATGACGATATCGTCAGTTACGAGGGCATCGTCAGTCAAGTAGTTCTGACGATTTCTTCAAAAATGACGGTTCAGCTAGGATGAGCTGGGACGGATCGCGGAAGACGGGGGAGCACCACATGCCGGCACACGCCCCGAGCCGCCTGGAACGGCGCAAGGCACGTACCCGCGCGGCCCTCGTCCGGGCTGCCCAAGCGCTCATCGCCGCCGGGAAGACCACCGTGTCGATCCTGGAGATCACGCAGGCCGCCGACGTGGGGATGGGGTCGTTCTACAACCACTTCGAGACCAAGGAGCAGCTCTACCAGGCGGCGGTCGAGGATGCCCTCGACGCCCACGGCGCGCTGCTGGACGAACTGACCAGGGGGCTGGACGACCCGGCGCAGGTGTTCGCGCAGAGCTTCCGGCTGACCGGCCGCCTGCACCGCAGGCACCCCGAACTCAGCAAGGTGCTCCTGCACTACGGGCTCGAACTCGCCGACTCCGAGCACGGACTCGCCCCCCGTGCCCGCCGCGACATCGAGGCCGCCGTCCGGGCCGGCCGCTTCACCGTCCGTGACACCGAGCTGGCCATGGTGACGGTGGCCGGAGCCGCGCTCGCTCTCGGTCAGCTCCTGCACCGGCGGCCCGAGCGCGACGATGCCGAAGCCACCGACCAGGTGGCCGAGGACCTGTTGCGCATGCTCGGCCTCACCGCCGCCGAAGCACGGGAGATCTGCGGGCGGCCCCTGCCCGACCTCGACGCCGCCGCCACACCCTGAGGGGTCCCCTCACGGCGGTCGTTCGACAGGGGAACGGCACTCCTGGGGCCGGGGCGTGCCCTCAAGGTGGCCTTGAGGGCGTTGATGACCCTGAAGGCGACCTTCAGGGCATCCCGCCCCGGCCCCAGCGTGACGTGCTGCGCTACGCCCACGAACTGCGGGCCGTGTTCACTGGGCTGTTCAGCCGGTTTCCCATCCTGCGGCTGGCCGCGGACATCCACGATCTTCCCGTCCGCGGCGATCAACTGACCGGTGGGATCAGCGCACTGCCGGTCACCTGGACGATCTGACGAACCGGGCACGGGATCCGCCGGAACCGGTGGGCCCCTCGGCTACTTCTCGGGCCGGCTCGCGCTGCCGAGGCTGAGGGCGAGCCGAACGGCATCGGCGCGGGAGTGCAGACCCGCTTTGGCGAAGAGGTTGTTGATGTGGGTCTTCACGGTGGCTTCGCTGATGTACAACCGTTGGGCGATCTCGCCGTTGCGCAGTCCCTGGCCGATCAGAGCCAGGATCTCCCGCTCCCGTGCGGTCAGCGACGCGGCGGTGCCCGGTTCCTGTGGTTCCGGCGCGCTGGTACGTGTGGCCAGGTTGAGCAGGCGCGTTTGGACGCCGGGGTCGAGCACGGCATGGCCGGCGTGGGCACTGCGCACGGCCTGGATGATGGTGCCGCGATTGGCGTCCTTGGTCAGGTAGCCGCGAGCGCCGGCGCGCAAGGCGGCGAGCACGGACTCGTCGTCCTCGAAGGTGGTCAACACCACGACGGGCAGGTCGGGCCGGGATTGCCGAAGCACTGTGGTGGCCTCCACGCCGCCCATCACCGGCATGTGCAGATCCATCAGCACGACCTCCGGGCCGTACTTGTCCACCGCGGCGATGGCCTCCTTGCCGTTTCCGGCGGTGCCCACCACGGTGATGTCGGGATCGAGGTCGAGCATGACCGCGAGCGCTTCCCGGACCGCGGCCTGGTCGTCGGCGATCAGTAGCCGGATCGGGGTCATCGCGGCAGCTCCAATCTCACGGCCCATCCCCGGGCGGGCGGTTCGAGCGGGCCGGCGTGCAGTGTGCCATCCAGCAGCGAGGCGCGTTCGCGCATTCCGACCAGACCCATTCCACTGCCCGATTCGTTGCGGTGCGCGGCGGGTGCGCCGGTGTCGGTGACGGTGAGCCGAACCAGTTGGTCTTGGTACTCCAGTAGCAGGCTCACCTTGGCGCCGGGGGCGTGCCGATGCGCGTTGGTGATCGCCTCCTGTGCGGTGCGGATGACGGCCTGGGCCACCTCGACCGGTACTTCGCCCGGTTCACCCTCGACCGCGCAGCGGGCGTTGCTGCTGTCGGCCAGCCGGGACAGGGTCTCCGGCCGAATCCCGGAGCCGGCGCCAGGGGAAGGCGGAAGCGGCCCCCACGGCGATCATCGCCGCGGTCAGTGCCCAGATGAGGACGGCGAACCGGAGCGGTGCCCGCTCCAGCAACTCGACCACGGTGATCACCGAGATGGCCGCGACGACGAACGGGCGGAGCAGCTCATCGCCGAACCGTGGTGTCAGCCCCGCCGTGGTGGGCGCCGTGTCTTCGCCTTCGGTGTTCATCGAGTCGCGTTGTCCTCGATGACGCTGTGCCCTGGCTCGTGGTGAGGGCCGGTGCCCTCGTTCGGCTGCCGGAATCCGAGATCGCGCACGTCGTCGATGAGGGCGGTGAGACCGCCCGGGCCACGCCGAGCCAGCACATAACCGATCGCGGCGATGATCAGGACAATCTCGACCGGGCCACTCACCGGTCCCACCTCCCAGCCGTCAGCACGTCATCCGGACATGCAAACGCTAGGAATTCGGGCCGTCCGCGTCTTCGGTCAGCGGCCGTAGCTTGGGTGGAGATCGTCTCCACCCAAGCTACGGCGGGCTCGCAGGATCACTGCGGGTGTCGGCCTCGCCGCAGCGTCGTATCCGATCGCAGGCGACCCTCGTCGTCCATTTCGGCCAGTAATGCGGGCATCCCGGTGGTGAGCATCTTCTTCCGGATCGAGCCCAGCATCTTGGCCATCGCGAACCCGCCGACTCCGCTGAACCCGGTGTGGCGATAGGTGAAACGGGTGCCACCGGGTGCCGGATCCAGTTCGTATCGGACGTAGGTGGGTTCTTCGCCTTCGGAACCGACCCACGTGTAGCGGAGCAGCTTCTGCTCGCGAACCTCCAGCACCTCACAGTCGACGATCCCACGCCAACCGGGCATCGGCTTGGCGACGAACTGGAACCGGTTGCCGATCACGGGCTCGAAGCCGACGGCGCGAGCACCCTTGCCGGTCGAGGTCCAGTACGGGATCAGGGCCGGATCGGTCACCGCCTGCCAGACCTTCCGCGGTGAGTGGGGGTAGTCGCGCACGATGATGATCTTCGCCATGACTAGTCCTTCCTTCAGTAACTGTAAGTTTACAGTAGCAGTACTTTTCTAGTGGCTGTAGTAGTCTGGGAGAATGAAGTCGACGGGAGCCGGACAGCGAGGCGGGGAAGGGCTGCGCGAGCGCAAGAAGCGCGCGATGCGCCAGCAGTTGTCCGACACCGCCGCCCGGATGTTTCTGGAGCATGGCTTCGACGCCGTCCGTGTCGCCGATGTCGCCAGGGCCTGTGGAGTGTCCGAAAAGACGGTGTTCAACTACTTTCCCAGCAAAGAGGCCCTGGTCTTGGACGAGCTGGAGGTCACCAGCGAAGCGTTGCGGACCCATCTGGCCGATCCGGCGGTTCCTCCGGTCGAGGCCATGGTGAAGATCATCGACGATGAACTGCACGACCTTGGCGTGAGCCTGGCGAGCGTCGAAGACCAGGACGAAGCGCTGGCCCGCTATCGCAGGTTCGGCGACCTGATTCGGGAAACCCCGTCACTTCGGGCATATCAGAGCGACACCGCGGAAAGGTTCACGGAAGTCGCCGCCGAGGCACTCGCCTCTCGAGCCGGGCTCCGCGCCGCCGATCCCGTACCCCAGGTCGCCGCGGCCGCGCTCCTCGGCCTGTGGCGGCTTCAATTCCGCGCACTGCGGACGCATCTGCGCCCCGGCCGCCCGATCCAGGATGCGATCGACGCCGTGGCCCAGGAGGTCCGCTGCGGCGCATCGTTGATCCAGGACGGCCTCGCGCGGTTCCCGGCGGGTGCGGACCCGGTGCCTTCGGTTCCGGAGTAGGAGACAGGAGTCCGACTGCTGTTCAAGCGACGCCTCGCCTCGGCTTCGCGGAACAGATCCGGCATCGAACCGCGACGACAAGCGCCGTGTTCGAATTGTCGTTCGAAGTGTCCCTGATCGTGTAATGCTGTTGGCGGCATGTCGCGGATACGATGGTGGCGTGACCGAGAACTGGGGGTTTTCCGGGCCCGATCCGGAACTGTACAACCGTATCGCCGCACTCCATCGAAATGAGGTGTTGTCACTGATCGCGGCGGCTGAGGTGTGTTCGAATGCGTGTCAGGCGGTGAAGCCAGCCGCCATTTCGGCGTTGGGGGATGCGGATTCGGTGGCGAAAGAGGTCGCTCTCGAATTGCATTACGGTGCGCGTCAGGCGGAGGGGCAGGTGTCACTGGCCCGGGATCTGGCGCAGCGGTTGCCCTCGACATTCGAGGCGATGCGGCGGGGTGCGGTGGATCCGTATCGGGGTGCGCCGTCTGGTGAACAGGACCGTCGCCCGCGTCGATCCGGACGGGTATGCGCGGCGCTGTGAGGAGCGGAGGCGGGGGCGCAAGGTTCAGTTGTGCCATGAGGACGAGGGGATGGCCACGCTGTACGCCTACCTCCCCGCCGGGATCGCCGCGACGATCTACACCCGGGTCGATCGTGTCGCCCGGCGGCTGCGCAGCAGGGGTGAGGAGCGCACGCTGGACGAACTGCGGGCGGACGTGTTCTCCGATCTGTGCCTTGGTGTCGCTGGTGAGGTGGAGCCGCCGCGGGCGGAAGTGTTTGTGTATCTGGATTTCCTGACCTGGGCCGGGCTGCGCAGCGAGCCCGCCGAACTGGCCGGACACGGCCCCATCCCCGCCCAACTGGCACGGGAGATCGCCGCGAATGCCACGATCCGGCGGGTCATCATCGACCCATGACCGGCACCCCGATCGACGTCGGACGTCACCGCTACCGGCCACCCGCCGCTACGAAAGACCTGGTCCAGGCACGCGACCGGGAATGCCGGGTGCCGGGGTGTCACCGACCGGTCCAGGCCTGCGACCTCGACCACGTCGACCCCTGGGCACAAGGCGGCGGCACCCACAGCGGCAACCTCTGCGGCCTGTGCCGCCGCGATCATCGGCTCAAGGGCGAGCCGGGTTGGCATCATCGCATGAGCGAAACCGGCGTTCTGGAGATCACCACCCCGGCCGGTCGCACCTACCGCAGCGAACCCGAACCCCTCACCACCGCCGCCTGAGCGACTCACGCGGGGGTGAGGTCAGGGATGCGGGCCCGCGGGTCACGCCGCCCCCGCAGCGAAGGGCTAGGCAGCGGGCGGCGAGTTTGTCGAATCGTGTGGCCAGGGCCCGGTTGCGTTTGAGCCCGTCGATCCCGTACTCGACCGTGCCCGCTGCTTGTAGATGTCCGGGTCGAATGGTGGTGGTCGGCCACCGGCCCGGCCACGGTTGCGGCGATGCCGGATCTGATCGGCGGCTGGGGAACCGTGCACGCGATCCCGCGCCGCCGGAGGTAGGCCCGGTTAGCGCGAGAACTGTACGCCTTGTCCGCCAGCACGCGATCCGGTCGATCGGGCGACCCGGCGGACACGTCCTGACGGAACCACGACTGCCGCCGGTCACCCCTTCCCATCGGTGCGGCCGGGCGTGAAGGATCCGTTGGCCGCCGCCTTGGCGTAGCGGTGGGCCAGGTGGGCGAAGGCGTCCTTGAGTTCGGTCGGCCTGACGACTTCGATGTCGGCGTCGAACCTGCCGAGGGAGGCGGCCAGGGCGGGCCATGACCACGAGCCCAGGACGAGTCGGCAGCGGTGCGGGCCGAGTTCCTCGACAACCCCGTCGTGGACGAACGGTGACACCTCGGTGGCGGGCCGGTCGAGGATCACTTCGCCGTGGCATGGCCACCCGCCCGAGCCGTCGGAGCCGGAGAACCTGCTGGCGACGAAGTCCGCCACGGTCCCTCCGGGGAGTTCACGGGGCGTGAAGCGGGGTCCGGTCGGGGTGCGCGGGGTGATCCGGTCGACGCGGAAGGTACGCCAGTCGCCGCGGTCGAGGTCCCAGGCGACGAGATACCAGCGACCGCCCCAGGTGACGAGGTGATGGGGCTCCACCCGGCGCGGGGGAGCGGACTCGCCGGGCGTCGGTGGGGCCGCGGTGGCGTAGTCGAAGCGCAGCACCTCGCGGGCGTGGACGGCGCCACTGATCCCCATCAACACGCCGCTGTCGACTCGCGGCGCCGCGGACCGTTCGACGGCGGTGACCTGGAGGCTGTCGACGCGGTGGCGCAGCCGGGCGGGCATGACCTGCCGGACGGTGGTCAGTGCCCGCGCCGCGGCCTCCTCAAGGCCGGCGCCGGTGGTGATGGCGATCCGCAGTGCCACGACCAGGGCGACGGCCTGCTCGTCGTCGAACAGCAGGGGCGGAAGTCGGCTGCCGGCGCCGAGCCGGTACCCCCCTTCCGGGCCTTTGGTGGTCACGATGGGGTAGCCGAGCTCGCGCAGACGGTCGACGTCGCGGCGTACCGTTCGCGGGCTGACATCGAGTCTTTCGGCCAGCAACGCTCCCGGCCAGTCCCGGCGCGCCTGGAGCAGCGACAGCAGCGCCAGCAGTCGTGCTGAGGTCTTCGGCATGTTTCTCATTCTGTCCGAAGAAGAGGACACACCCTGGCCACTTCCCCTGCGACTGTGGGTCTCGCATCAAGCACGAAATCCACAAAGGAGCGACCTTGTCCGTCACGACCACAACCCACCTGAACTTCCGCGGCGACGCGCGCGCGGCGCTGGAGTTCTACCAGTCCGTGTTCGGCGGCCACCTGGCCGTTGTCACGTACTCCGACGCCGGCAACGTCCAGGTGGAGTCCGAGGCCGACCAGGTGATGTGGGGCCAGGTGCTCGCCGAGAACGGCTTCCACGTCATGGCCTACGACGTGCCGTCGCGAATGGGCTACGACCAGGGCGAGAACTCGTTCTTCGTTTCCGTGCGCGGCGAAACCGCCGAGGAGGTCACCGGCTACTGGGAGAAGCTCTCCGCCGGAGCGACCGTCGTGGTCCCGATGGGACCGGCGGGCTGGGCTGCCGCCTACGGCATGCTGCGGGACCGGTTCGGCGTCGTCTGGGTCCTCGACGTCGTCAACGAATACAACGGATGACAGCCGGACCCGGGTGGGCGGGAGAACCCACCCGCCCACCCGGGGCCGCCCCCGCCCACGACCAGACCATGACCGACCACGCGATTGGACACCCCATGAGGATGCGCCCTCTCGGCCGCACCGGAATCCACGTCAGCCCCTACTGCCTCGGCACCATGCTGTTCGGCCAGAACGGCAACCCCGACCGCGACGACTGCGTCCGGATCATCCACCGGGCGCTGGACGCGGGAATCAACTTCGTCGACACCGCCGACGTGTACGGACCGCACGGCGTGACCGAAGAGATCGTGGGTGCCGCGCTCCAAGGCCGACGCGACGACGTGGTGGTGGCCACCAAGGTCAACGGTCCGATGGGAGACGACGTCAACCGCCGCGGCAGCTCCCGGCGGTGGATCGTCACCGCGGTCGAGCATTCGCTGCGGCGCCTGCGGACCGACCACATCGACCTCTACCAGATCCACCACCCCGACCCGCGGACCGACATCGAGGAAACCCTGTCCGCGCTGACCGACCTCGTGCGCGACGGCAAGGTCCGCGCCATCGGCACCTCCAACCTGCCGGCCTCCGAGATCGTGGAGGCGCAGTGGGCGGCCGACCGGCACGGGTTGCAGCGCTTCCGCACCGAGCAGCCCACGTACTCCATCCTCAACCGCGGGATCGAGCGTGAGGTCCTGCCCGCCTGCCAGCGCTACGGCATGGGCGTGCTGGTGTGGAGCCCGCTGGCGATGGGCCTGCTCACCGGCCGCTACCGCAAGGGTGAGCCGGTGCGGAACGCGCAGCGGATGCGCTGGGTGCCCGGGCACATGACCGACGAGCGCAAACTCGACGCGGTCGAGGAACTCATCCCACTGACCAAGGAGGCCGGCCTTTCGCTGACCCACCTGGCGATGGCCTTCGCCATCGCCCACCCCGGTGTCACCTCGGCCATCATCGGCCCGCGCACCCTGGAGCAACTCGAGGACCTGCTGGCCGGCGCCGCGGTCACCCTGGACGACGAGGTCCTCGACCGGATCGACCGGATCGTGCCGCCCGGTACCGACATCGGCCCGATCGACGTGTCCTATGTGCCACCCGCCCTCGAACAGGCGGCGTTACGCCGTCGATCGGCCGACGAGCGCGCGGCGGCCTGACCCGATGACCGTGCTGGACACCCGGGCGCTCAACCGGGCGACGCTCGCCCGGCAGTTGCTGCTCGATCGCGCCGACCTGCCGGTGCCCGACGCCGTGGCACACCTTTGCGGCATGCAGGCCCAGGAGCCACAGGAGCCGTTCGTCGGGCTCTGGTCACGGCTGCGTGCCTTCGAGCCTGCCACCCTCGACGACGGGGTGACCGGCCGACGGGTGGTGCGGACCCATCTCATGCGCCGCACGATCCACCTCGTCACCGCCGCCGACGCCCTGGCCTGGTGGGCCCGCCACGGCGCCATGCTGCGCCAACGGGTCCTCGGGGTCTACCGCCGCGAGTTCGACGGAGTGGACCTCGACGAGCTCGCGGCGGCGGCACGGGCGATGCTGGCCGACGACGAGCCGCGCACGATGGCCGAGCTGGGCCGGACACTCGGTGCGCGCTGGCCGGCCGCAGGACCGCGGGCGCTGGGAGAAATGGTGATCGCCGCCCTAGTCCCGGTGGTGCAACTGCCACCGCGCGGACTGTGGCGCAAGAAGGCGGGCGTGCGCACGGTGTTGCTCTCCTCGTGGCTGGGGCGCGAGATCGACCCGCTCGCTCCGGAGGGTTCCGATCCGGTCGGCGAAGCGCTGGTACTGCGCTATCTGGCGGCGTTCGGACCCGCCGCCGTGGCCGATGTGCGCGCGTGGTCCGGCCTCGCCGGGCTTCCCAACGCGGTCGCCGCACTCCGCGACAAGCTGGTCACCTTTCGCGACGAGCGTGGCCGGGAACTGATCGACCTCGCGGACGCGCCGCGCCCCGACCCCGGCACACCCGCCCCGGTGCGGTTCCTGCCCGCGTTCGACAACGCGATCCTCGGCTACGACGACCGCAGCCGGATCATCGACGACGCCCACCGCGGGCTGTCCGTTGCCGGCGCGCGCGTCGTCCTGGTCGACGGCCGCGTCGCCGCGACCTGGACCGCGCAGGCGGGCACCGTGACCGTCACTCCGCTGCGCCGTTTCTCCCGGACCGAGCACACCGCCGTCACGGAACAGGGGGCGGCTCTGGCGTCGTTCCTTTCCGACAACGACAGCCAACGCGTAGCGGTGACAGCGCTTCCCTGAAGCGAACCGGCCGTCCGCGCGAGATGGCCGCGGTCAGGTCACCAGGCCATGGCGGTAGGCGTAGACGACGGCCTGGACGCGGTCGCGCAGGTCGAGTTTGGCGAGGATGCGGGAGACGTAGGTCTTGACGGTCTCCTGGCTGATCACCAGGTTCGCGGCGATCTCGCTGTTGGAGAGGCCGTTCGCGATGAGGCGCAGGACTTCCAGCTCTCGCGGGGCCAGCCGGGACTCGGGTGTGCCCTCCACCGGCCGGATCCGGGCGGCGAACCGGCCGATGAGCTGGCGCGTCACTTCCGGCGCCAGCAACGCGGCACCCGTGGCGACGGTCCGGATGCCGTGCAGCAGCTGTCCCGGCGGGGCGTCTTTGAGGAGGAACCCGCTGGCGCCGGCCCGCAGCGCTTCGTAGACGTATTCGTCGAGGTTGAACGTGGTCACCACGAGCACCTTGACGGGCTCGGTCACCCCGGCGCCGGCCAGCAGGCGGGTCGCCTCGATGCCGTCGAGGACCGGCATCCGCACGTCCATCACCACGACGTCGGGGCGAAGCCGGCCGGCGAGGTCGACGGCGGTGCGGCCGTCGCCGCACTCGCCGACCACCGAGAGGTCGGGCTGGGCGTCGATGATCGTCGTGAACCCGGTGCGGATCAGCGCCTGGTCGTCACACACGAGGACCCGGATCGGTGCGGTCACGAGGCGCTGCCCACGGGAATGCGGGCCCGCACCACGAACCCGCCGTCGTCCTGCCGTCCGGCCCGGAATTCTCCGCCGAGCACACCGACCCGTTCGCCGAGCCCGGCCAGCCCCCGCCCGCTGCCCCCCACCGAAGCGGTGGGCGAACCCGTGCCGTCCGTACCGACCTCCACCGTGATCTCCCTGTCCCCGTAGCGCACCTGAACGGTGGTGCGGCTGCCGTGCGCGTATTTGAGAGCGTTCGTCAAGGCTTCTTGCACGACACGGTAGGCCGTCGCTTCGGCGCTGCCGGTCGCCTCGCTCCGGCTGCCTTCTTCGGCGAACTCCACCGGCTGACCGGCCCGCCGGGTCTGCTCCACGAGGGTGTGGAGATCGCCTGCGGACGGGCTTCGCGCCTCGGCGTTGTGGTCGGGGTTGAGCAGGTCGAGCAGGTGCCGCAGGTCCGTGATGGCCGTTCGGCCGGAGCCCGAGATGGCGGACAGGGCCTGGTCGAGGCGCTCGGGAGAGCCGGTCAGGTAGCGCGCCGCCTCGGTCTGCACCACCATCGCCGTCACATGGTGGGTCACGACGTCGTGGAGCTCGCGGGCGATGCGGGTGCGTTCCGCGGTGCGGGTGGTCTCGGCGACGTGGCGGCGGCGCTCCTCTTCGGCGGCACGGGACTGCCGCAGCCAGCTCCCGATCCCCCAGGCGAGAGCCAGTGCCAGGTAGAACGTGACGAACCCGGTGACGCCTTCGGTCGTCTCGCTCCGCGCGAGGGCGATGGCCAGCGGTACGTAGGCCGCCGAAGCCAGGGCCACGGCGGTCCACCGGAACCGGTCCAGGTGGGCTGCCGTGCTGACCAGCGCGAGCGGCAGCGCTGTCCCCGCGACCGTGTGGTAGCCGCGGAGCTGGTCGAGGGCGAAGCCGATCGACACCAGGACCAGGCAGACGGCAGGCCACCGCCTGCGGATGATCAGCGGAAGGCATTCGAGGGCGATCACCACGATGCTCAGCGCGTCCATGGGACGGGCGGGCACGTCCCCGAGCTGCGTACCGTGGTTGTCCAGTGCGGGCACCAGCGAAGCCACGGCGAGTACCAGCGCGAGTGGGGCGTCCCGGACCGTGACGTCGAACCGTTGCCACCGGTCCGTGCTGCGCCGGAGGTCGATCACGGGACGAGGGTAGCGGCCCGACGGCAGGTGACGCAGTGGGCCTGCTATTTCCCGGCTTCCGCGGTGACGCGCTGGATGGCCTGCACGGCGATGTCGGGCTGGTCGACGTAGATGTAGTGGCCGCTGTTGGCCGCGGTGGACGGCTTGCTGCGGCTGGACAGCTCGAGCCACTTGCGCTGTCCTTCGGACCACGCATTTTCCAGTGCGGGCCCGTATTCGGGAAGGGCGGCGAGGTAGGGCTGACCGTGCTGGATCACTTCCACCGGGATGTCGCCGGCGGAATCCACCTTCCCGTCCTGGAAGGCCAGCTTCTCCGGGTTGTCGCCGCCGTAGACCGCGACGCTCTGCGCGCGCACGTCGGCCGCCGGACCGGTGGCGGACTCCGGGATCACGGTCTTGGTGTCGGCGATGATGGTCGACGGGGTGGCGTCCATCAGGACCAGCCCCGCGACCCTGTCGCGGTGGGCGGGCGCGTACCGGGCGGCGATCAGCCCGCCCAGGGAATGCCCGGCCAGCACCACCGGGTGGTGGCCGGCGACCCGGTCCAGCACGCCGGTCAGGATCTTGCCGGTGCTGTCGAAGGTCTGCGGGCCGTTCGGCTGGTCGCTCGCGCCTTCGCCGAGCCGGTCGTAGGAACAGACCCGGCCCTTTTCGCTCAGCGTCTTCTGGAAGTCGGCCATCTTGTCCAGACCATCGCCCAGCCCGGGCAGCAGGACGACGACCGGCCGGTCTCCGGCCGCGGCACCCGAACAGGACACATTCACCGACCGGCCGTCGACGGTGATCTTCACGGTGCCGGAGATCGGATCCGGATCGGAGTTGTGGGCGCTGGCCACGGTCGACGGCGTCGAGGCACCCGCGTCCGAGTCCGAGTCCTCGTCGCATCCGGCGAGCACCGGTCCGCCCACGGCACAGAACAGTGCGACGAAAGCGGTTGCCTTGACATTGCGGAACATCATTACTCCATGAAGGGTTTTCGACGCCATCCGATTCCCGGCGCCGATCCGGATTCCGCAGCCGGAGTGCTGCGGGTGTCCCGAACGCTATCGGCTTGGACGGGCCGGGATCATCACCGTGCGGTGGACATCTGTGGGTAGCTCGCACGGGGGACAACGCCGCCGTGGCCGACGGCGACGGGCCCTTTTGGACACGCTGCGGCCGGTTCGGTCACTTCCACTTCGGACTCGTGCGGGAATTCCGGAATTGAAGCTCTGCGGCCGAGCGTGCCCGTCGCCGTTGGTGCGGGGTCAGTAGGCTGGGCGTCGAGCGCCCGGTCGTCCCCGCGTCCTCTCCTCACCCGGAACGGAGCAGTGAGCAACAAGAAGCAGTTCACGGCCCCATCGAGTCCACCGATCGGAGTTCCGCGATGCCCACACGACCGGCCGGGAGCACCTTGAGCGCGGCCCGGACCGTCCTGCTCGGCCTGCAGCACATGTTGATCATGTACACCGGCTGTGTCACGGTGCCCCTCGTGTTCGGCGCCGCCGCCGGTCTCGACGAACGCACGGTCGGGCTGCTGGTCAACGCGGACCTGCTGGTCGCGGGCATCGTCACCGCCGTGCAGAGCCTGGGGCTCAAGAAGGTCCTCGGGCTGCGGATGCCCGTCGTCACCGGTGCGACCTTTTCCGCGCTCACCTCGATGATCCTGATCCAGGGGCAGTACGGTGTGCGGGCCGTCTACGGCGCGATGCTCGCCGCCGGCGTGTTCGGCCTGCTCGTCGCGGTCCCGTTCTCGCGGCTGATCCGCTTCTTCCCGCCGCTGGTCACCGGCGTGGTGATCACTGTCGTCGGGCTTTCGCTGATCGGCACCGCAGGGGGAATGATCGTCGGGCAGGACCCGGCCGCGGCGGACTACGCCTCGGTCAGGCGGCTCGCGCTGGCCGCCGCCGTGATCGCGATCATCGTCCTGCTGGCCCGGGTCGGGCGCGGGTTCGTCGGCCGGATCGGGGTCCTGATCGCGCTCGTCGCCGGTACCGCGCTCGCGGTCCCGTTCGGATTCGTCGACTTCTCCGGGCTCGCCGCGGCCCCGTGGTTCGGGCTGACCAGCCCCTTCCTGTTCGGCGCACCGCGCTTCCCGGTCGCGGCCGTGGTGTCGATGTGCATCGTCATGCTGGTCATCTTCACCGAATCGACGGCCAGCATCATGGCCGTGGGCGAGGCGACCGGCGATCCGGTGGACAGCCCGCGACTGGCCCGGGGCCTGGCCACGGACGGCTTCTCCGGCCTGCTCGGCGGTGTGTTCAACGCCTTCCTCGACACCGTCTACGCCCAGAACGTCGGCCTGATCGGCATGACCAGGGTGTCCAGCCGCTACGTCACCGCGGTGACCGGCGCCATCCTCGTCGTACTCGGCCTGGTTCCGAAGATCGGCGGACTGGTGGCCGCGCTACCCGGCCCGGTCATCGGCGCCGCGAGCCTCGTGCTGTTCGCCATGGTCGCCATGGTCGGCATCTCCACCCTGCGCCGAGCCGAACTCGACCGCGGCCACAACCTCACCATCGCCGCGACCGCGCTGGGCGTCGGCCTGCTGCCGGTCTTCGTCCCGCACTTCTACCACGCCTTCCCGACCGCGGTTCAGGTCATCGCCGGCAGCGGGATCACCGACGCCGCCGTGGTCGCCTTCGCGCTCAACCTGCTGTTCAACCACACCTGCCGGAAACCGGCTGCCGAGGATACCGAGAGCGGCGCCGACGGGGCCGGAGCCGGGAACTAGCCGACCGCGAGGAAGGCGTCGTGGTCCACGAAATAGGCGATCGCCCGAAGCATGAGTTCCATGGACGGGTCGCCGATCTGCTGCCGGAGATTGCCGAGGATGTCCTCGATCTCTTCCTTCAGCAGCGCCGTGTTCCAGTCACGCTCGGCCGCCTCGGGCGGCACGTCCTCGTCCTCGTCGAGATCGGCACTGTCCGCGACCAGGCAACCGTCTTCGGGGGCGGAGGGCCCGTTCCCGAAACACACCATGTCGCTGCGCCGCAAGGACGGCAGCGCGCCCAGAACCTCGCCCCAGGTCGTCAGCCAGGGCCTGGCCTCATCGGTACCGGTCATCGGCGCCGGCCACCTCCCCAATTCTCCATGCCGCCCCGGCCACCCGGGTGGAGCGACCCCTGGACGGGGCCGGGCCCCGCGTGGTGCGCCCGGGGAACGAGCTGCAGTGTGCCCGGCCGGTTGGCTTCGTGGTGCCAGGTTAGATCCTCGTGCGGGGAGGTGCGCGGGAAGGCCCCACGGGGTCCCGGCTTCACGTTGTCGACAATGCCCGGGTACAGCTCGTTCATCGCCTTCGCGAAGGCCGGATCGGACTCGAAGGCGGAGTGCAACTGGCGGTTGCCGACCGCGAAATGGTGCTTGTCGCTGCGACCGGGGAAGTCCTTGGCGGGGTCGAGCTGGGCCTCGTAGGCCACCGAATAGGCGGGGCTGCTTTCCGGCCGCTCCGGCAGCGGGGGGTCGCAGCTCTCCGCCAGCCCCAACGGGTCGATCCAGTGCCAGGGGTTGCGCACATAGCCGCTCGGGTTCGGGCCGCCGGCCAGTCCCAGCGGATCCTTGCTGCAGTATCGGCCGGAGACCGGATCGTAGTAGCGCTGGAAGTTGTAGTGCAGGCCGGTTTCCGGATCGTGGTACTGACCGGGAAAGCGCCAGGGTGTCGAAGCGGTGTTCGTCACCTCTCCCAACGCCGCGCCCCACAGCGTGGTGGCGGAGCGCCAGGCCGTGTTGCCCGACGGGTCGACCAGTTCCGTCGGCGTTCCCACCAGGTCGGTGACGATCGAGTAGAACCGGCTGTCCACCCATTCCTGCGAGCCCCGCGGATCCGGCACGCGCTCGACCTGGGTCGCGGGCCGGTAGCTGCGGGGCTCGTAGTTCCAGCTGACCGACAATCCGGAGCTGTGGGTCTGTTCCGCGATCGCCGTGCCGTCCCAGGAGAAGTCGACCTGTTCGAGGAGGAGGCCGTCCGGGGCAAGCCGCTGCTTGGCGATGCGGCGCCCGAGCGCGTCGTAGAGATAACGCCAGCGCGTGCCGTCCGGGGTGATCACCGCGGTCAGGCGGTCCTCGGCGTTCCAGGAATAGCGCCACACGGCCGGCTTCGCGGAGAGGCGCTTGCGCGTCCGCAACACCACCCGTCCCTGTGCGTCGTGCCCGTACCGGACATCGGGCGATGCGGCGAGGTTGCCCGCCCGGTCGTAGGCGTACCTCTCGGTGAACCCCGGTCCTTCGACGCCGGTCACCCGGCCGGCCGGGTCGAGGTCGAAGGACCGGGTGCCGTCCTGGTCGACGACGGCCGAGAGCAGGCCGCCGGGCCCGTACCGGTATTCGCGGCGGCGGATCGGGCGGGCGGTCGCGCGCCCCCCGGCCATTGTGGACAGTGTCTGGGCCGTCATCCGGTCGGTGATGTCCCAGCTCTGCGCGAGGATCGTGCCGGTGTCGAGCAGTCGCTCGGTCTCGCGGCCCGCCGGATCGTGTCCGAAGGAGACCGTTCGCCCGCCGCTTCGCAGCGCGACGGGCTGATGCCGCGCGTCGAAACTCCATTCGCTCTCGGCACCGGTCGGGGTGCGGCGGAACACCCGGCGGCCGAGCACGTCGTAACGTGAGGAAACGGTCCGCCCGTTCACGGTTTCGGCCAGGACGCGGCCCAGCAGGTCGCGCTCGAAGACCACGTCGGCGTGCGCGTTCACCGCGCGCACCATCCGGCCGATGGCGTCGAACTCGAACCGCGCGGTGTCGTCGGACGTTCGCTGTTCGATGACGTGGCCCCGAGGGTCGCGCACGTAGTCGACGGCTTCGCCGGCTCCGTTGACCCGCCGGACGAGTTGCCCGGCCGCGTCGTAGTGGTAGACGAGCTCACGGCCGTCGAAATCCCGCTCCCGGACCAGATTCCCGGCCGCGTCGTAGTCGTAGTGCCAGACCTGGCCCACGGGGTTGATCACCGCGACCAGCCGGAGCTCCCGGTCGTAGCGGAACTCGGTGCGAGCGCCGTCGGGGTCGATCTGCACCGCGGGGAGGTCGAAATGCGTGGTCAGCATCCTGGTGACGCGGCCGTCCGCGGTGACGTGTTCGACCCGGTTGCTCTCGCCGTCGTAACGCCAGTGTTCGGTGGCACCGCCCGGATCCGTGCGGGTGAGCATCTCGCCCTCCACGGTCCAGGTGAAGCGGGTGACGCGGCCGAGTTCATCGGTGACGCTCGCCAGCCTGCCGAACTGGTCGCGGGATCCCCGCGTGGTCGCGCCGAGCGGATCCGTGACCGCGATCGGCAGGCCGGCGGCGTTGGTGACAAGGCTCCGGGTGTTTCCCATCGCGTCCACAACGGACTTCAGGTGGCCGCGCTCGTCGTAGCCGAACCGGGTCCGGGCACCGAGCGGATCGATGGTCTCGACCCGGTTCCCCCGCCCGTCGTAGCGGTGGCGCCACACCGCGCCGTTCGGGTCGACCACCGTGGCAGGCAGACCGAACTCGTTGTACTCGGTGAGTTCCTGGGTGCCATCGGGCCGCGTGACGGTCGTGAGGTTGCCGGCCTCGTCGTAGGTGTAGCGGGTGACTCGCCCGAGCGCATCGGTGACGGCGGTGAGGCGGTCGTACCCGTCCCACTCGCGGAGCACCTGGTGGCCGAGCGGGTCGATCTCCCGGACGATCTGGTAGGCCTCGTTGTAGTGGTAGGTGCTGGCGTTGCCGAGCGCATCGGTGTAGACGGTGACCCGGTTTTCCGTGTCGTAGAGCCAGGTACCGGTCAGCGCGCCGCCGGAGCCCTCGGTACGGACCACGCGGCCTCGTCCGTCGTACTCGTACCGGTACCACTCGCCGTTGCGGTCCTGCCAGCGGGTGATGCGGCCGGCCAGGTCGAAGTCGAACAGCATGGGACGGTTCGAGGAGTTCAGCACCTCGGCCAGCTGCCGCCGTTCGTTGTACCGGTACCGCTTCAGCACGGTGCCGGTGTCCTGCTCCTGGTTCTGGTCCGCGAGCAGCCGCAGCCCCGTGACCAGGCCGTCCGCGGTGTCCACGCCGATCCGGTAACCCCCGGAATGAACGATTTCGACCGGTGAGCCGCCGCTGTCGTAACGGAATTCGATGCGGTTGCCGTTGCGGTCGGTGATCTCCGCGACCGGCCGCACCGGCGCCTGGGTGGGCTGGAAACTCAGGACCTGGTTGCGCTCCGGGCGGCTGATGCGGTACGTGCCGTCGTCCGCGCGTTCGAGCGGCCAACGCGGCCCGGCTGCCGGGAGGACCGGGTTGCCGCTCGCGCCCGGGAGGGGATAGCGCAGCCGCGCGCCGTCTTCGTCGGCGAAGTAGATCGCGTCGTCTTCGATCTCGATGCGCTGGTCCAGTGTGGACGCCCAGCTTCGGCCGAACCAGCGGCCGACGCGATAGTCGGAGAAATGGGTCCGCCGGAGCACCAGTGGCAGCACGCCGGGCAGTTCGAGATCCGTCTGGCCCATGAACATCTGACCGGTGGTGAGGTCCACCGGGTCCCCGGAGCCGGGGGCGCACTGCTTCTGCCGTCCGTCGGCCTGCGGGTCGCCGCTGTTCTCCTTCATCGACGGGTCCCCGGTTCCGCCCTCGTGGGAGGGAGGCGTGCCGTCGCCGCCCGCCGAGGTCGGTGGCGGGTCGGAAGGGTGGTCGCCGGCACTGGTGGTGGGGGCATCCTCGCCGGCAGGGGTGGTGTGCGGTTCGCCGGAGGCGGACGAAGCGTGCGTGGAACCGTCGCCGGGCAGGTGGGGTTCTTCGGTGTGCCCGTGCAGGGCGTTCATGACTTTCTTGATGGCGGCGAAGATCTCTTCGAGTTTGCTCATCATCGGGCGCAGCGCCTCGACGGAGTTGATGAGCTTCTTGATCAGGGCGCCGATCTTCTCGATCCAGGCGGAGACCTGTTCGACGACCTGCGCGACCACGACGGGAGTGCCCAGCCCGAGCGAGCAGACCTCTTCGAGGGCGTCCTGGATGAAGTCGCCGACGGCCTGGGTGACCATGTCGCGGACCATGCCGCGCACGGCGCCGGTGATGACGCCGACGATCTGCACCACGGTCGAGATGGTCTCGGCGCAGGTGGCGGCCGCGCCGAGGTGGTCGATCTTGTTCTTGAGCTGGGCGCGGTAGGTGTCGGCGGCGTTGCCGGTCCAGTTCGCCGTGTCGCGGGTGGCGGTGTCGGACAGTTCTTTGGCGGCCTTCTGCACCGCCTCCGCCACGTTCTTCCACGTCTGGGAGTAGGCGGCGATCTGGTCGGCGTCCCCGGCCAGTTGGTTGAGCGCGTCCTGCAACGGTTTGACGTGCTCGATGAGCCAGTTCAGGCCGTAGGAGATCAGGGTGCCGACCGGGTTCATCGCCATGGTCAGCAGATCCATGCCGGTGCCGAACGCGGCGATGCCGCCCTCGATCCACGACCCCGACTGCACACCGTCGTAGACCCCGGCCGCGTCGTCGAGGACGTTGATTCCGGAATGCCAGGTCGTGGAGTCCTGTTTCGCCGCGACCAGTGGGTTGCTCATCGCAGTTCCTCACCTCCACCCGCTCACCCGGCCGGAGCCCGGGCGCTCGGACGCAAGAGTGGATCAGCCGGTTCCCGGGAGAGACCGCGGCGGCGCGAATTGACCCGAACAGCCGAGTCGTCTTGGCGGGAATTTCCGGAATGTCCGGCCGTCGGCGTTCCCCGCGTTCCCGCTACCTTGTCAGCAGCCGGATGCTGAGCGGGTGGTCGGCCGGTTGCGCCTGGGTCCGTACTGTCACGGTTCTCGTGGCCGCGTCCCACTCCCAGTCGCGGGCGGGGCTGAGGTGATCGTTGACGAGCACCGCCGCCGGGGGAGCCGTCGCCGTGAACCGGACGGTCCAGGTGCGGTCCGCGGGCCGGCCGGGGTACTCGCCCCGCGGCCGGTCGATCGAGAGCGTCTCGCCGCGGCGATCCTCGCGGTAGGTCATCGTGGTGGTTGCACCGCTGGGCCGGGCCGACGCCCCGTCGTCCTCGTAGAGGGTGAACGAGCCGTCGTGCCCGCCCGTGACGGTGACCGTGAGGTCGGCCGGCGAGGCGCCGCCCCCGGTGCGCGTGGTGACGATGCCACCGGAGCGCACGAACACCGGCATGGTGTCCCAGCCCGTGGTGACCTGCGCCGACGTACCTCCGTGGTAGGTGCGGCCGGTGAAGTAGTCCGTCCAGTCGCTGCCCGGCGGGAACCACACCGTCGTGGTCGCGGTCGTGCCCGGGCTGGTCACCGGCGCGACGAGAACGTCCGGCCCGTACAGGTATTCGCCGCCTGCCTGCGCGTAGGCCTCCTGCTCGCCGGGGTACTGCAGGTACAGCGGCCGCACGATGGGCAGCCCGGTGGCGTTCGCCTGCCGGGCGAGCGTGTAGGTGTAGGGCAGCAGGTCTTCGCGCAGGTTGAGGAACTTCGTGGCCGACGCGTCGGCGGCCGCCCCGTACTGCCACGGCAGCCGGTCGCTGTGGTTGGAGTGCAGCCGGTCGATCGGCTGGAACGTGCCGAACTGCACCCACCGCGCGTACAGGTCGTCGGGCAGCTTGGTGCTGCCGGGTTCGCTGCCCGGTTCCTGCAGTCCCCGCGTGTGGCCACCGATGTCGTGGCTCACGCTCGGCAGCCCGGTCGCGGCGGACTCCCCGGGCGTGTAGCCGACCTCGTACCCGAGCGTGGCCCAGTCGGAGATGGCGTCCCCCGTGAAGTGCAGGGTGGTCCGTTTGTCGGCCCAGGGCCCCGTGGGCACCGTGGTGGGCGAACTGTAACCGCCGGCCTGCAAGGAGCCGTACGCGCGCGAGAAGGCGAATCCCCGGCCGGTCGTCTTCGCCGTGTCAGTGGCGTACTGCTGGTTGATCCACGCATCCGGGGTCACCCCGGCGAGACTCGAGATCGAGCCGTCGCAGCACCAGTCCAGCCACCAGAAGTCGTTGCCCTGCTGCTCCATGGGGCGGTGCAGGTCGAAATAGGCCCGCAGCTGGTCCGGGTCGCCGAAGTCGAACACGAAGCAGTCCCCACCGCCGCCGCAACCGCCGGGCTTCAGCTTCCCCTTCGCGGTCGCCTGCGCCGCGGGAAACTGCGGGTCCGAGGCCAGGATGCTCGGGTGGATGTTCAGCGTCGTGTGCAGACCCTGCTCGTGCGCCCACCGGAAGAACGCGGCCGGGTCCGGGAAGCGGGAGGGGGCGATTTCCCAGCCGTTCCAGCGATTCGGCGCCTTGAAGTCCGTGTCGACGACGAGGACGTCGAGAGGAACGTGCTCGGCACGGAACCGCCGCACGATGTTCTCGAAATCCGCGGCCGTTCGGTCGTAGTACTCGGAGTACCACACCCCGTAGGCCCACTGCGGCAGCAGCATGGCCGGGCCGGTCAGCCGGGCGAGGTCCCGCAGCGCCTGGGCGTAGTCCTGCCCGTAGGCGAAAACGTAGCCGTCCTGATAGGACTTGCCGCCGTGCGCCGGGCGCGGGACCACCTTCCCGGTCTGCGGGTCGTACAGTGCCGACGCCGTGTCGTCGAGCAGCGACCAGCCGTCCTGGTACAGGATGCCCGGCGCCGTGACGGCGGTGCCGTCCACACCGTCGAGGCCGCGGCGGTAGCCACCGAGCGCGGCGTGCGGGGCGAGCAGCGGCGAGGGCGTCGTGACGAAGGCGGCGGTGTCGAGGTTGACGTGGCAGCTTGTGGCGTCGGGACAGCCGAGGGTCACGGTGTCGGTGCCGGCCGTCAGCCGGACCGGCACGGCGACGGTCCGCCACGAGTTCCAGCTGCTCGTCGGCGCGAGCGTCGCCGTCGACGGGGTGCCGTCGCCGACCCGGACCGAGAGGGTGCGGGGCTGGACCGGATCCGTACCGGCGATCGCGTTGGCGTAACGCAGTTGCAGGGCGTACTGGCCGTCCTCCGGCACGCCGGTCACGGTGAGGGTGTCGGACGCTCCCGCCTGCTCGAGGCCTGCCAGGAAGCCCTTTCCGGAATACCCGTCGTGGTCGTCGGCGAGGCGGGCCCCTCCGGCCGCGGTACCTTGTTCGGCCTCGCAGAGGGAGCCGAAGGAGCAGGAAACGGCGGGAGGCGGCGTGGGCTGGGGATAGGACGCACCCTGCGCCAGCAGGGCAAGGCTGTCGATGTTGACGTTGCCGGAGTCGGCGGCGGCCCGCTCGACGGTCACCTGGTGTGCCCCGGCGGCCACCGCGAGCGGGACCGTGGCCAGCGCCCAGGTGTCCCAGTCGGCGGTGGTGGGCAGCGAGACGGTGTGCGCGTCGCCGCCGTCCACGCGCACCGTGAGCGTGCGCAGCGTGTGCTGCCCGTCGCCTCCGGTTCCGTTGGCGTAGCGCAGATCCAGCTGGTAGTCGCCCGCGGCCGGGGCGGCCGTGCGGAACGTCAGGGAGTCGCCGGTGCTCTGAAAGCCCGCCGCGAAGCCGCGCCCGGTGTAGCCGCGGTGGTCGGTGGCCACGCCCGGACCGGCCAGCTGCGTGTCCTCCGCCTCGCACAGGGTGGCGAACGGGCAGACGGGCGCCAATTTCCCGGCCCAGGGGTGAGCGGTGACGGACTGCGCACCGGTGCGCAGCCGGACGGTCAGGTTGTCGTCGCCGAACGGGCCGGAGTCGAGCTTGTACCGCAGTTCCACGGCGCTGGTCCGGAGGGTCAGCCAGCCGTCCTTGGTCGTCTGGGTGAAAGGACTCCAGCCGAAGTCGCCTCGGCCGACGGCGTTGAACGTGCCGGCGCCGACGAAGGCGGAATCGCCCGCGTACTCGGTCCGGATGAGCGTGGGAGACAGGACCTCGAACCGCGCCTGCCCGGCGGTCACCACCCGCGCGGGAGAGTGGGAAGGCGGAGCCGCGCCCGCCGCCACGCCCGACATCACCAGTGCGGCCACCGCAAACACCACGGCGAGTAGCGTCGCCGGGGTCCGCCGCCGGAGAATCCGTGTCCGAGTCGCCACCGCTGCCTCCTCGACAATCCCGGGCGACCGTATCCCGGCGAGGAACGGGAACGAACGCCTGCCGGCGATCCTGTCCGATTCCTGTCTGGTCCCGCCGCGCCGAAAGGCCGTCCAGCGCCTGTTGTCAGGAGTTGTCCAGACCTGACGGCACCAACCGGATCCGCACGTCGAGATTCCGTTCGACCTCCGGCCTGCTGTACAGCAACGGGAACGTGCCACCCGAGGCCCACAACTCGTACAGGTCGCGGTAGTGCGGGCTGCGGGGGTCGCCGGACTGCCCGGGCGCGTTGATCGTGTACGAGCCGTCCCAGTTGCCGACATCCAGCGCCATCTTGAAAGTGGCGCCGATGATCTGCTGGTAGGTCAGTGGATGGTAGAAGGACGGGTGCACCGTGTGGTAGGACCCGCCGACCGGGGTGGGGCCGACGTTGGGTCCGCCCAGCGGATGGACGAACTCCTGGTAGTGCAGGGCGCCCCAGCGCCAGGCCGACGGGTCGGTGCCCAGCTTGCCCGCGACGTCGCGGAACGCCAGCGGCAAGGTGTCGAGGATCAGCTTGTCGCGTACCGCGGCGCCGTCCGGGCCGAGCCACGACGACGGATCGGCGAACGAGGAGATGATCAGGCTGAAGTCCGGATTGATCGTCCTCGCCAGCACGTCCGCGGCAGCCTGGGGCAGCACCGCGTGCGCCCACGCGTAGTGCAGGTACTTCATGATCCAGGTCTCGAACAGTGCGGCGGCCGCCGAATCCACCGACGTGACGCCGTCGTAGCCGCGCAGCAGGTCCAGCGCCTTGGCGGTGTCCGGGTCCGTCGAGGACAGTCCGCGCACGAACTCCAGCAGTCCCGTGGCCACCAGCGACTTCTCGTCCTTCTGCAGGCTCAGCGAGTCGGCGACGGTGGCGCCGGGGCGGGACGTGATCAGCTCGTCGATGCGCTGCTTGCGGTACGGCAGCTGCCACTCGTAGTTCGAAACGACCGGATAGCCCGGCGGGATGTTGAAATCGTTGGCGGAGGCGAAGAAGCCGGATGAGGGGTTGTACTGGCCGGGCAGCTCGCTGTTGGCGTGGAAGCCGTTCCATTCGTACCGGCCGTCGCCGGGCACCGGCAGCAGGCCGTCGTAACCGGTCCCGGTGCGGCGCGGCGTCAGCCCGGCCGGAACGTAACCGATGTTGCCGTGGACATCCGCGTACACCAGGTTCGACCCGGGGGTGCCCCATGCCCGCATGCCCGCGGTGAACTCGCGGAAGTTGTCCGCCCGCTGGTAGTTCAGGCTGGCCAGATAGGCCGCGCTGCCCGGCTCCGTCCACGCCGTGCGGACCGCGAACGCCCGGTGCGCCGCCTCGTCGACCTTGACGACCGGACCGTGCCGGGTGAACGACAGCTGCCGGACGGCAGGCGCTCCGCCCCGTACCGGGATGGCCTCGGTGACCGTGGTCATCCGCTCCCAGTCGTTGCCGTAGCGGTAGCGGGTGTGGTCATTCGGGTCGAGTTCGTAGACGTAGAGGTCGGTCTGGTCGATCGGCAGGTTCGTCAGCCCGAACGCGATGTTCTCGTTGTGCCCGATGGCGATTCCCGGATTCCACGGCTCGCCCGCGCCGGCCAGGTCGAGCCCGGGCGCCGACAGTTGCGCGACATACCGGCCCGAGGGCAGCGCGTCGGCCCCGCGGTGCGGATCGTTGGCCAGGATCGGACGGCCCGAGGCGGTCCGCTCTCCTCCGATCGCCCACGAGTTGCTGCCGGAGGTGGCATCCGCGATGTCCTTGGTCTGGAAGTCGCTGCCGGTGAAGGAAACGGCGGCGGTCGCGAGGTTGTACACCTTCAGCACGTCGTCCGGGATCGAGCACGGATCGAGCCCCGGAGGCACGACCGCCTCGTGCGTGGGATGCAGGCTCCGCAGGAAGCGGCTCGCGCCGGGCCCGGCCAGGCAGACCAGCTTCGCGCGGGTGACTTCCCAGCTCAGGTTCTCCCCGATGGCGTGCGTGCGGATCCGCACCACGTCCTGCGGCGCCCAGTGGGCCGGGCGGTAGCCCAGTTGCGCGAACTCCGGCGGGAGCGCCGACGGGTTGCGGGCCAGCCAGTCGACGTAGGCGTTGATGCCCTCGGCGAACTGGGTCGCCGCCAGCCTGCCCTCCGGTCCGTACGCCGCCCACTCGGCGTCCATGTCGCCGCGGTAGAGGAACAGCCGGGCGGCGCGGTCCTGATCCACATAGGACTGCCCGAGCACCTCGCTGAGCTGGCCGAGACCGCGGCGCCGCCACGTGTCGATCTGGAACAGCCGGTCACGGGCGACGGTGAAACCCTGTGCGAAGAACAGGTCGCTGCTGTCGGCCGCGTAGATGTGCGGTACGCCCCACTTGTCGATCAGCAGGTCCACCGGCCGGTGCAGACCGGCCAGCCGGTACTCCGGGCCGGTGTCCGCGGCCACCGCGGGAACCGTCGCCAGGAAGACGAAGGCCAGCGCGGCGGCAGCAGCCCGCATGATCGTTCCCTTACGCCGTCGGGCAGCTTTGACGGTCATCGGCTTCCTCCAGCTTGGTCTGGCTCACGGCGTCGGCAATGTCCGTTCCCACCTGCCATGCCTGAGACATCCCTATCGGGTGTTACGGCGATGCCGCCAGCCCCTAAGGGGTTCCCGCGGGAAGTGCTCGCGGCCGTCCTGGACGACACAAGCGGTCCGCCGAGCGGGCGTCGATGGCTGTCGATGGCTGTCGATGGCTAGGGCGAGTCGTACCGCCGGTAGAGCGCGGCCCGGGCGCCCTCGGGGTCGAGGCGGTGGAGGATCGCGTCGGAAATGGTGGTCAGCTGTGCGATCTGCGCCGGGGTGAGCGCGTCGATCACGTACTGGCGGACGGCCGCGACGTGGCCGGGGGCGCTGTCCCGCACTTTCCGCCATCCGGCGCTGGTGAGGCGGGCGTTGGTCGCTCTTTTGTCCTCCGGGCACGGGAAGCGCTCGACCAGGCCGCGAGCCTCGAGTCGCTGGACGACGTGGGACAGGCGGGCGAGCGTGGCTCCCGTCTGCTGTGCCAGTGCGGTCATCCGCAGCACCCGGTCCGGTGCCTCCGACAGCATCGCCAGCACGTAGTAGTCGAAGTGGGTGAGTTCGGCGTCGTGCCGGAGCTGGGCGTCCAGAACGCCTGGTAGCAGCTGCAGGATCGCCACCAGGCGCACCCATGCCGCCGACTGGTCCCGGTCGAGCCATTCCGTGTCCACGCTCACAGCATGCCACCGGAATGATTGTCGCTACAACTGAGTTGGTTGATAGTTGTAGCAACAACTAATGCGTTCGCAGAAGGGAGTCCGAGATGACGCACGTCAGCATCATCGGGCGCGGCACCATGGCACAGGTCATCTCCGGCCTGGTGGAGAAGTCGGGCAGCACGGTCGAGGTGTTCGGCAGCGCGGACTCCGGCAAGCCGGTGACCGGCGATATCGTGGTCCTCGCCGTTCCCTATCCGGCGGTCGCCGGCGTCCTCGCGCAGCGCGCCGCCCAGTTCGACGGCAAGGTCGTCATCGACATCACCAACCCGCTGAACTTCGAGACCTTCGCCGAGCTGACCGTTCCGTCCGACAGCTCGGCGACCGCCGAGATCGCCGCCGCCCTGCCTGCCGCCCGCGTCGTCAAGGCGTTCAACACCAACTTCGCCGCCACCCTGGCCAGCGGCACGGTCGGCGGCACACCGACCACCGTGCTCATCGCCGGTGACGACGCGGACGCCAAGGCCGCGGTGGGGACTCTGGTGACGGCCGCCGGCCTTCGCGCGATCGACGCGGGCGCGCTCGCCCGGGCTCGCGAGCTGGAGGCGCTGGGCTTCCTGCAGATCACGTTGGCCGCGGCCGAAAAGCTGCCCTGGACCGGCGGCTTCGCCGTCGTCTCCTGACCAGGTTTCGGAGAGAGGAAGGGTTCTCGTGAACAAGAACGTTTTGCGTGACGTCGCCGTGCTCGTGGCGCGCGTCGCCGTCGGCCTGGTCTTCGTCGCGCACGGGTGGCAGAAGTTCACCGAGTGGGGCTTGCCCGGCACCGCCGCCGCGTTCGGGCAGATGGGGGTCCCGCTGCCGACGGCCAGCGCCTGGTTCGCGGCTCTCGTCGAGCTGGTGGGCGGTGCCGCACTGGTCGCGGGCCTCGCGGTACCCGTCGCGGGGGTGCTGCTCGCCCTCGACATGATGGGCGCGTTCGTCCTCGTCCACGCCGGTCACGGTGTGTTCGTGAGCGGAAACGGGTTCGAACTCGTGCTGACGCTCGCCGCGGCAGCCCTCGTTCTCGCCGCCGCCGGCGGGGGACGGTTCGGCCTGGACCGTCTGATCGCGCCCCGGCTGCCCGGCAGGGCCGCGAAGTCGCTCGGCGCCCAGCAGTAGGGCGACCGGCGTTGGGCCCGCAGCGCGGGTGTGCGGGCCCAACGCGGGTCATCGTGGTTCTGCAGGCCAACCGGCGCAGGGGACGACC
The DNA here is from genome assembly GCF_026802195.1 of Amycolatopsis cynarae. Taxonomy (NCBI): domain Bacteria; kingdom Bacillati; phylum Actinomycetota; class Actinomycetes; order Pseudonocardiales; family Pseudonocardiaceae; genus Amycolatopsis; species Amycolatopsis cynarae. Next base: position 2,713,524 of record NZ_CP113836.1, read on the forward strand.
TCGAATCCCCGGCTGGGGAAGACGGCGTCCATGAAGAAGTCGTGCATTGCCGGATCGCCGTCGGCGCAACCGTCCCGCAGCACGGTCACCTGGTAGCCGCGGTCCGCCGCGTCGTAGCACGTCGCAGCCACCATGGCGCTGGTCGCGACTCCGGCGATCGCGAGAGTGCCGACGCCGCGCGAGCGCAGCACGAGGTCGAGATCCGTACCGGCGAAGGCGCTGGCGCGGCGTTTCAGCACCACGACGTCCTCGTCGGCGACCGGCAGATCGATCTCCGTTCCGGCCGATCCCTCGTGGAAGGCATCCCCGGCTTCGTAGAACGTCTTGAACAGTTCGTTGTCCGGCGGCACGTCGGCCCCGTTGGGTCGGAAGGCGAAGTGCACGAACACCACGAGGGCACCCGCCGCGCGGGCGCGCGGGAGCAGTTCGGTGAGCGGCGGCACGACCTGCCTGGCGAACGGGTAGTTGCCCGTGATGCCCCGCTGGAGGTCACCGATGATCAGTGCGGTGGTCACGACAGCTCCCGTCCAACTGTTCTCTCCGGCGCCCCGAGGCGTCGCCGGTGGCGATGTTGATCTTACCGGTGAGGCGGGGGCCGGTGAACCGGTGTCTCAGGCGGTGGTGGCGAAGCGGAATTCGAGCAGGCAGCGTTGGTCGGTCAGATTGGTGACGGTGTCGAGAGTCAGTCCGTGTGCCGAGGCGAGTGTGCCGAACTCGTCGATCCGGCGCTCGCGGCCGCCGTGGATCACGAGCATGGACAGGTCCATCTCGGTGATGGCTCGGCGCCCTCCGACCGGTTCGATGACGAGGAGGCGGCTGGCCGGGTGGGCGGCCTCGGCGCACCGGGCGAGGATGCGGTGGGCGTGCTCGTCGTCCCAGTCGTGGAGGATGTCGACCAGCAAATACGCATCCGCCGCCGAGGGGAGTGGGTCGAAGAAGCTGCCCGCGGTCGCCTCGGCCCGGTCGCCGAGATGCTGAGCGCGGAAGGTGTGCCGGGCGTCGGCCGCGGTGGGTGCGAGATCGATCAGATGGCCGCGTAGCCGGGGGTGGGCTGTCAGGATCGCGGCGAGCAGGGTGCCCCGGCCACCGCCGACGTCGACGATGGTGGAAAACCGCGCCCAGTCGACGTTGGCGACGATCTGGGGGATCTGTTCGTCCAGCCGCAGGGTCATCTGCCGGTCGAACGAGTCACGCAGCCGGGGGTGTTCGGCGAGGTCGGCCCAGAAGTCCTGCCCGTAGTGCCGAGGGTAGGCCGCTTCACCGGTGGTGATGCTGTGGGCGAGTTCGACGAAGGCCAGTTCGGCACGGCCGGCGGCGGAATCCAGGCGCAGGAGGAGGTTGGTGAAACCGTTCCCGGCCTCGGCGCAGAGGTTCGCGCCGAACTCGGTGGTCCGGTAGCCGGCGGAGGTCCGGTCGACAACCCCGAGGGTGGTGAGGTGGCCCAGCAGGAGGCCGAGCGCGACCGGTGAAACGCCGAGCTCGACCGCGAGTTGATCGGCGGTGGCGCCGTCGCCGAGGAGCCGGTCCGGCAGGCCCAGAGTGACCGCGACCCGCAGAGCCATGGGTGTCGCGAGCCCGGCCATGCGACGGAGCGCCTCCGCGTCATCGTTGTTGTGTCCCACGGAGAGGCACTGTGCCAGGCCCGTCAATCGAAATCCCGTCCCCGGACCTCGGGGAGACGAACGCCGCGGTCAGTACTCCCAGCGGTTGCTTTTGCCATCGCGGCGGCAGGTGATGCTCGCCCCGTTGGTGGCGGTGGTGGTGACGCCGAGATTGGCTTTGCTGCAGTACTCGCCCGCGTGGTATTTCCCGGCCAGCGGGTCGGTGTTCGACGGCGGTTCCTGCTGCGCGGGCGCCGGTGCGGGCGGTTCCGGCTGGGTCGTCGCGGGCGCGGGCGCGTGGGTGGGCGGTGCGGGCGGGGGAGCGGCCTGGGTGGTGGTCGGCTGGTTCAGGCCGAGCGCGGTTTCCGCGGTGGTCCAGTCGGTGGCGATCGCCTGCTGGGCCGCGGCGAGGGTGATGCGGTGGTCGCAGACGGCGCGGTTGAGTGCGTTCTCGACGGCGTCCTTGTCGTTGGGGGTCCTGCCGTTGTCGTATTCGGGCCACAGGTTCTTGGGGTCGGTGGGGTTGCCGCCGAGTTCGAGGGGGATGAGGTGGTCTTCCTCGTAATCGCGCGGCTGGGAGTCGGCGTAGCCGTAGGCGGCGATCTGCTGCGTCTTCAGCTGGTCGGTGTAGGACGCGGGGGGCCGGATTCCGTCGGTCCAGCTGTTCATGGCGGATCCCTCGGCGGACCGGGTCGGCCGGGACGCCACGGTGATCAGATCAACCGGGACCGTCGCGCTGATCGCCGCATTCGTGATCGTGCTGCTGGAAATCGCGGGGACCGGAACGCCCGAATGGCCACGACTGCTCGCTGTCGTGCTGGCGGTGACCGGTGTCGGCCTGCGGATCGAGGCCGCGCTGGTCCGGTCGCGCGGTAGCGCCTGCCCCCGGTCTGGCCGCGGGTCCTGGCACCTCGGCCTGCTCTGCGCCCTTCCGGGTCACGGTCGCCGGTCACCCGGTCCGGTTTGAGAGAATGCGGGCATGGTCGAGCAGAGCATCTGGATGCAGAAGGTCACCGCGGACCCCGGTCACTCCAGCTGGTACATCGAACGTTTCCGTGCCATGGCTCGCGCTGGTGAGGACCTCGCCGGGGAAGCCCGCCTCGTGGACGCCATGGTGCCGCGCCATGCCCGCATCCTCGACGCCGGCTGCGGACCAGGCCGGGTCGGTGGCGCATTGGCGGAAGCCGGTCACGACGTCGTCGGTGTGGACGTCGACCCGGCCCTGATCGAGGCCGCTGGGCAGGACCATCCCGGACCACTGTGGATGGTGGGCGATCTGGCGGAGCTCGACCTGCCCGCGCGGGGCGTCACCGCGCCCTTCGACGCCATCGTCTGCGCCGGGAACGTGATGACGTTTCTCGCTCCGAGCACCCGTGGTGAGGTGCTGAAGCGGTTCCGTGCGCACCTTGCGCCGGGTGGCCGGGCGGTGATTGGTTTCGGTGCGGGCCGGGGCTACGGGTTCGGCGAGTTTTTTGAGCATGTGGCGGCGGCCGCGCTCGAACCCGACCTGCTGCTGTCCACTTGGGACTTGCGTCCCTTCACGGACGAGTCGGCCTTCCTCGTCGCCCTGCTCCGTCCCGCGTGAGCAGAGGTGTGGTGCGGCGCAAGGAGTCCGGCTGGACCAGACCAGCCGATCCTCTCCCGGCAACCCGGCTTCAGTGCGCCACCGGGCTGCCGGTTTGCTCGTCGAGATAGTTCCGGTTGAAGGCGATGAGGTCGTCGAGTGCGGCCCGGGCGACGGCGAGACTGTCGATCGCGGACGAGAGCCGGTTGCGCTCGCGTTCCATCGTCACGAGGGCGCGGCGCGCCTTGCTCGTGCTGGGCTCGGCCATGCACGGCACCATCTCGGCAATGGTGCGAGTGGACAGCCCCGCGGCCAGGAAGGCCCGGATGAGCTCGACCCGCCGGACGTGATCGTCGCTGTAGTGTCGCTGACCGCTGTCGGCCCGCACGCTCACCAACAACCCCTGATCCTCGTAGTAGCGCAGGAGCCGCCGGCTCACGCCCGTCCTCCTGGACAGCTCTCCGATCCGCATTCCAGACCTCCTGTGTTCCCGGTCACGGCCGCTTGTCCCTCACATGGATGTGAGGTCTTAGCATAGCTCGCATACCGATCCGGCCGCGGGCAGCCGGATACCGGCATGACAGCAATGGAAAACCACAGGAGTAAGAACGTGATCAAGTTCGCCTACCTGATCAACCGTGCCGAAGGACTGACGTTCGAGCAGTTCGTCGAGTACCACCGCGAGCACCATGCTCCGCTGTTCGCCTCCATTCCCGAAGCAGGCCGGTATGTGAAGAAGTACGCCGTTTCGCACCCGGTTCCGGCTCCTGGCTATCCCGGTCCGGCCTGTGACGGTCTCACCGAGATCTGGTTCGAGGACTGGGCGGGTCACGACGCCTTCTTCGCGTCGGAGAACTACAGGAATCTGGTGAACCCGGACGAGGCGAAGTTCATTGATCTGAATTCCGTGGCGACAATGGTCACCACCGAGAAGGTCGTGATCTGACCACTCGGCTCGAGCCGTGACGGCCCAGGCCCCGGTGCCACCTCCTGCCGTGAGGTGGCACCGGGGCGAGCCTGCGGGCGGGCGTCGACAACCGCCTCGCCATGTTGTTGTTCCGGAGGTGGCAGCGGAGGTTCATCGGCTGTTCTCCGTTACGGAGCAGGCTGAACGACCCACACGGGCGGAGGGTCTGTCATGGAGTTCAGGCATCTGGTGTCGTTCCTGGCGATCGCGGACGAGTTGCACTTCGGGCGGGCGGCGGCGCGGCTGCACCTGACCCAGCCGTCGCTGAGCCAGCAGCTGCAACGCCTCGAGCGCACGCTCGGCGTCGAACTGGTCGCACGGACCTCCCACCAGGTGCGGCTGACCTCGGCGGGCCGCGCCTTCGAGGTCGAGGCCCGGGCGATCGTCAACCGGATGGGCAAGGCCGCACAGTCGGCGCGGGAGGCCGCGGCGGGGCGTACCGGCACGATCAGCGTCGGCTACAACTTCCCAGCTGGCCAGCACATCCTGCCCGCCACCCTCGCCAGGATGCACGCCGAGTACCCCGACGCCACCGTCAAGCTGGAGGAGAAGCGGACCGGCCCGCAACTGGCCGCGCTCGCCGAGGGCACCTTGGACGTCGCGCTCGTCTACGGCCGCCCGGTCACCTCCGAGTTCCGGTACCGGAGGCTGTTGCGGCTGCCGATGGTCGCGGTTGTCGGGCCTGGCCACCAGTGGGCGGGCCTGCCGGGCGTGCCGTTCGCCGAACTGGCGCGTCAGCCGTGCATCCTGTTCGACCGCGAGCAGTGCCCGGCGATGTACGACGCGATCCTCGCCGCCGCCGAGCGCACCGGGATCCGGCTCACCGTCGCGCACGTCCTCGACGATCCCGGCGCCACCGCGATCCTGGTGTCGGTGAAACCGCTCGTCGGGTTCGCCTCCGCGTCCCGGGGCATGCTCGCCGGCTCCGCGGTCGGCGGCGTGCGCCCGGTGCCGGTGCGGCTCTACGACCCGGTGCCCACGATCGACCTGTACGCGGTGTGGCGCGACTCCGGGGTCAACCCGCTGCAGGAGGTCTTCCTCGACTGCCTTGAGGCGGTCGGGCCGTTCCGGGTCCCGGCCCTGCACACGGGATCGCGCGCGTCGCGATAGGACATACCAAGGGGACGTTCGCCGGGGCTCACTTCAGCCCCGACCGCACGAAGGCGTTCACGATGTGCCGCCGCAGCACGAGGTAGAGCGCGAACACCGGCAGGCACGCGAGCCCCGCCAGGGCCATCAGTGGGCCCCAGTCGTTGCCCTCGGTGCCCATGAAGCTGCGCACCCCCAGCTGTACCACGGCGTTGCTGCGCTGCAGCACCATCGCCGGCCAGAAGTACTCGTTCCAGGCGTTGACGAACAGCAGGATCGCCAGCGCGGCCAGCGCGGGCCGCAGGTTCGGTACCACCACCGTCCACAGTGTCGTCCACGACGACCGGCCGTCCATGCGCGCCGCCTCGAGCAGTTCCTTCGGGAAGCCGTCCAGGTGCTGCCGCAGCATCAGCACACCCAGCGCCGAGCACAGGTTGGGCACCACCACCCCGGCGAGCGTGTTCAGCAGCCCGAGCTGGAACAGCAGCACGTAGTTCGGCAGCATGGTCACCTGGAACGGCACCAGCCACGTCCCGACGAACGCCAGGTGCAGCACCCGCTGGAACCGGAACCGCCACGCGGCGAACGTGTACGCCGCGAGCAGTCCGGTCAGCAGTTGCCCCAGTGCCGTCAGCGACGCGACCACGGTGGTGTTCACCAGCAGCCGCACGACGTCGACCTTGCTCGCCGCGTCCGCGTAGTTCCGCAGCGACAACGGCCACGGCAGCGGTGACAACGACAGCACGTCGCCCGGCTGCCGCAGCGAGGTCGCGTACAGCCAATAGATCGGGAACACGCACAGCACCCCGAGGACCACCAGGACGGCGTGCCCCCGGATCGTGCGCCAGCGGGAGTCCACAGTGCACTCCTCAGTCGTCGTGGAAGGTGAGGCGTTCGGACAGCCGTACAAGCCCGGCCGCGATCAGGCCGAACCCGGCGAACAGCAGGATCCCCGCCGCCGCGCCCAGGCCCGCGTCGTAGTTGTGGAAGCTGTAGTCCCAGAGCAGGTAGTAGACGTTGGTGGTGGCGCCGGCCGGACCGCCCTGGGTGAGGGTGTCGATCAGCGGGAACGTCCACTGCGCGGACAACAGCACGGTCATCAGCGTCAGGAACACCAGCGTCGGCGACAGCAGCGGCAGCGTGATCCACCGCGTCACCTGCCCGCGGGTCGCGCCGTCCAGCTGCGCGGCGTCGGAGTAGTCGGAGTTGATCCCGGACAGGCCCGCGGTCACCACCAGCACCGCGAACCCGAGCAGGTGCCACCCGGTGATCACGATGATCACCAGTTGCGCCGAGGAGGTTTCGTGCAGCCAGTTCAACCCGGTGCCCAGCACCCGGTTCACCACGCCGGCGCCGGGGTCGAGCAGCCACTGCCACACGGCCGCGCTCGCCACCGGCGCGACCAGCATCGGGGCGAACACCAGCGCCTGGTAGACCGCACGGGCCCGGCCGCGGATGCGCCGCGTCAGCAGCGCGGTCACCACCGGGACCACGACGGTGAACGGCAGCAGCCCGGCGATCACCAGCAGGGTGCGCAGCACCGACCGGCCCAGTTCGGGCAGGCTGATCAGCCGCTCGTAGTTGGCCAGTCCGACCGGCACCATCGGCCGGGTGGGCAGCAGGTTCCACGAGTAGAACGACAGCTGCGCGGTCTGGGCGAGCGGCCGGTAGGTCCAGATCACCAGCAGGGCCAGGGCCGGCACGAGGTAGAGGTACGGCGGGGCCGCGCGCAGCACTCGCCGTACCCGTGCCTGCCGCTCCGCCACCGGCACGGCGACCGGTGGCGGGAGGGCGACTTCGACGAACATCGCGACGAGCTACCGGCCGGCCGGCAGCAGCGGGGTGGCCGCGGCCCGCGCCGAGGCGAGCGCGGTCTGCGGGTCGGCGCCCTGGTAGACGGCCTTCTCGACCGCGTCCATCATGCCGTCGCGGATCTGCAGGTAGGAGTTGCCCGGGAAGGACACCCACGGCTCCATGTGCGCGAGCTGCTCCACGTTCGGCTTGATCAGCGGGTTCTTCGCCGCCCACGCCCGCAGACCGTCCGGGTCGTCGAGCAGACCCGTGCGCAGCGGCAGGTAACCGATTTTCGACGCGATCGTCACGTAGGCGTCCTCGCTGGTGAGGAAGCGGATCAGCTCCCACGCCGCACGCTGCTTGGCCGGCTCCCGCGAGAAGACGAACAGCGAAGCACCGGAGTTGGTCGCCACGGGCTGCTTGCCGCCGAAGTTCGGCATCGTCGTGGCGCGCAGGTCCCACTTGTCCTTGGCGCCCTTGAGGAAGGTCGCCTGGATGGCGCTGGTCTCCAGGATCATGCCGAGGTCACCCCGGGCGAAGGCCTCGTAACCCTGCTGCTGCGTGAGCTTCGGGGTGCTGCCGGTGTTCACCATGTTCTGCGCCATCTTCACGACCTCGACCGCCGGGGCGTCGGCGAAGTCCAGCGACCTGCGGTCCGGCGAGAGGACCCGGCCGCCGTTGCTGCGCACCAGCGCCTGGAAGCACCAGTCCTTCGCGGTCTTGGTCAGGCAGTCGAGGTAGGTGCCGTCCTTGCCGGTGCGCTGCTTGATCGCCTGCGCCGCCTGCTGCACCTCATCCCACGTCTTCGGCGGGTTCGCCGGGTCGAGACCGGCCTGCTGGAACAGGGTGGCGTTGTAGTACAGCACCGGGGTGGAGAACACGAACGGCACGCCGTAGGTCTTGCCGTCCCAGTCGGCGAGCGTCCGGGCGGTCGGGGCGTAGGGGTACTTCGCGCCGTCGAAGTTGGCCTGCACCGCCTGCTTGCCGACGAGGTCGTCCAGTGGCTTGGCGCCCAGGCCGTGGATGGTGAAGTCCAGGTCGGAGAAGCCCAGCTGCGCCACGTCCGGCGGGCTGCCCGCGGCCAGCTGCGCCTGGATGCTCGGCACCGTGTCGGTGGCCGGGTTGGGGCTGTTGCCCTGCGGCTTCTGCGCGGTGACGTGGATGTTCGGGTGTGCCTGCCGGAACTTGCCGATGAGCTCGTTGAACGTGTCCGTCCAGGCGCCCGCCTGGCCGAAGTTGTAGCTCTCGAACACGATCGACACCTGCTGGTCCGGGCTCAGCGGTGGGGCCTGCGCGACCGTCGTGGCTTCCGGGGACGCGGTGCTGCCCAGGCCGCAGGCCGAGGTGCCCAGCACCACGGCCAGCGCGAGGGCGATCGGGGTTTTCCTCATGGGGCGTGCTCCTTGTTGTTTCACTGGGGGAGAGCGGAGAGTCCGTCGAGGGCAGGCACGGGTTCCCACCGCAGCCGCCGCCCGGACTCGCGGTCGAACAGGTGCAGGCGTTCGGGTGCGGCGGTCAGCTCGACGGTGTCCCCGGCAGCCAGCCCGAGCGGACGGGGCCCGCGTACGCATACGCGCGCCTCGCCGACGGTGCAGTGCGCGACCTCCTCACTGCCGAGGTTCTCCACGAGCCGCACCACGGCGCGCAGGCCCGGTCCGCGGGTGAGGTGTTCGGGCCGGACGCCCAGCACCACCTCGGTCGAGGGCAGGTCGGCGAAGATGCCCAGCGGCAGACCGAAGTCCTCACCGACGACGTGCAGCGCGCCGTCGCGGCCGGCGACCGTGGCGGGCAGCAGGTTCATCGGCGGGGCGCCGAGGAATCCCGCCACGAACACCGACGCCGGCTCGTCGTAGACCTCGGTGGGAGTGCCGACCTGATCGAGTTTGCCCTGGTTCAGCAGCGCGACGCGGGTGGCCATGGTCATCGCCTCCACCTGGTCGTGGGTCACGTAGACGAAGGTCGACCCGAGTCGCCGGTGCAACCCGGTCAGCTCGGACCGGGTCGCGGTGCGCAGTTTGGCGTCCAGGTTGGACAGTGGCTCGTCCATCAGGAACGCGCCGGGATCCCGCACCAGCGCCCGGCCCAGCGCGACGCGCTGCCGCTGCCCGCCGGAGAGTTCCTTGGGGCGGCGGTCCAGCAGCCCGTCGAGGTCGAGCGCCTGCGCCACCTCGGTCACGCGCCGCCGGATCTCGGTCCTGGGGCGGCGGCGCGCCCTCAGCGGGAAGCCGATGTTGCGTTCGACCGTGAGGTGCGGGTAGAGCGCGTAGCTCTGGAACACCATCGCGAGGTCCCGGTCGCGCGGCGGGGTGTGCGTGATGTCGCGGCCGCCGAGGAGGATGCGGCCCGCCGACAGCGGGGCCAGCCCGGCGATCGCGCGCAGCAGCGTGGACTTGCCGCAGCCGCTGGGGCCGAGCAGGACGAGGAACTCGCCGTCGCCGACGTCCAGCGTGACCTCGTCGACCGCGGTGACCGCGCCGAACCGCTTGGTCGCCGCTTGGATCTGGATCCGGCTCACCGGTTTTTCCTCCCCGGGGACTGGGAACTGGAGAACTGGTCGTTCCGGGGCGCATCACAGCAGCCGCGGGTGTAGTGCGGGTGAACGGGTGGACACGGTTGCGAGGGGTGAAAGCCCAGTTCAGGCGCTTGTGCAGGGACTATTGGCATGGGCGGGAGATCGATTGGCGCGGCGAATCGACAGGTTCTTCCGATCGGGCGAGAGGAATGCGCGCGGAAGGGTTCTCCGGGTGCCGCCCGTGGTTGGCGCACCCGGCTCGGGCCCGACGCCCGGGGCGGCGATAGGCACGGCCGATCGCTCGTTCGATGTCGCCCGCACGCGCCTGCGCGGCTGGTCTGGTCCAGGTCAGGCTGGGCCGGAGCCCGCGCGGGGCACCGGTCTCCGGGCCGTGCCGGGCGTACCACACTCTCGGCAGATCGGAAGAACCATGCAGCTCACCGTGCTCGGCTGCCGGTCGGGGATGCCCGCCGGCGGATCGCCCAGCTCCGGATACCTCGTGGACACCGGACGGACCCGCCTGCTGCTCGACTGCGGCCCCGGGATCGCCACCGCCCTCTCCGCCGTGGACGGCCCACTGGACGGCGTGGTGATCACCCATCTGCACATCGACCACTGCTACGACCTGTTGCCGCTGGGCAAGTCGCTGCTCAAGCCGATGCTGCGCTTCCCGGGGGCCCCCGATTTCGGTGGTGAGTGCAAGCCGGTGCCGTTGCTGGTCCCGGTGGGGGCGAAGGAACTGTTCGCGCGGTGGTCGCAACTGTTCCCGATCACGTCGATGCCGGTGCTGAACCGGGCCTTCGAGGTGGCCTTCGACGTGCGCGAGTACGAGCCGGGCGACCGGTTCGAGTTCGGCGGCTGCGCGGTCGAGTTGCACGAACTGGCGCACTCCGCGCCCAACTGCGGGATCCGGCTGACCGACGGCGAGCGGACCCTGGCCTACACCGGCGACACCGGAATGACCGGCGCGCTGGTCGACCTCGCCGCGGGTGCCGACTCGTTCCTGTGCGAGGCGACGCTGCGGGCCAGCGACACCACCGGGCACGGGCACCTGTCCGCGGCCGAGGCCGGGCGGGTGGCGGCCGAGGCGGGTGTCGGGGAACTCGTGCTGACCCACTTCGCTTCCACCGAGCCGGACTGGCTGCACGGCCTGCGCACCGACGCCGGAGCGGAGTTCGGGGGCCGGATCCGGCTGGCCGAGGCGGGGGAGACGTCGACCTGCTGATCGGCCCCGGCCGAGGACCACGGACTTCCGGTACGAGTCCCGGCGGCGGGCGAGCCCCTTTCGACGGGACCCTGCGCACCCTCGGTGACCGTGCCGTGGGCCGTTGGCGGCATTCGGTTCGGCATCGGTGTGAGCGGCGATGACAGGCCCGCGATCCGGGGTCGATGGTGGGATCCATGGGTGGTGCGCTCGATCAGCTGACCGGTCGATTGTTGATCCAGTGCCGTTCGGCCCATGCCCTCACGGCGGCTGAGATCGCGACGGCACACCGCGCAGGTCTCGTGGTCACCGGCGGGAAACCCGAGCAGGCGGTCGGTCTCCTTCGCGGTCGGGGGTTCGCCGGGCCGATCCTGTGCGACGCGGACCGGTATTCCGGCAAGAAGCGCGTGACAGCGGGGTGCGGGATCCGGCCGGCGTGGTGCGGGCGCCAACGTGAGCTCGGCCTGATCCCCGTGACGGACTCCGGTTACCTGGACAAGCAAAACTGGCCGGGGCTCCGGACAATCCTGCGCGCGGCGGCCCGGCAACCGCCGCCGGTGATCGCCATGCTGCCCGTGGCGGCGCGCTGGTTCGACACAGACGCGATACGCGATGCCTTCATCGAGGAAATCAACAAATACCAGGTGCCCGTGGCGGTGGCCATCGAACGCCAGGGCGACCCGTTCGGCGCCCAGTACGTGGCCCGCGGTTTCCTCCGGCTGGTGCGCGAGGCCGCCGTACCCGTCCTGCTGCTGCGATCCGATGTGTCGGCGCTCGGAGCCCTCTGCCACGGAGCGCACGCAGCGGCGATCGGAACCGTCAGCACACTGCGGCACATCCATCCGATCAGCCGCTGGTGGCCGGCGGACCCCGGCGTTTCGGCCTTCGTCACGCCGCTTCTGAGCTACCACAAGCTCGACAGGATCGAAGAGGTCGTCGAGAAGACCCCGGATCTGGCGCAACTGTGGCCGTGCGCCTGCCCGGTCTGCGCGGACAGCACCCCGGTGCGCCTCCGCGAAAGCGAGAACCCGCAGGAGCCCGCGTATCGGCACTCGCTGCATGCGCAACTTCGGCTGCGTGCCGAGTTGTTCGGCCGGGCCCGTACGCGCGAGGCGCTGGTCAGCACCTGGCACGAGCACTGCAGCCACGCGCTGGCGGTGCACAAGCAGGTCGCCGAGGTCATCCCTGGCTGGCGGGAGCCCGAAGGATTGAAGAGCTGGCTCGCCGTCACCGAGGACCCCTTGGCCCGGCGACGCGAGATCCCGCCCCAGCCTCAGACGAAGGATCCGCGCCTGACCGACACACAGTGACCAGTCAGCCGGAGAACCGCCGGCCCACGGGAACTTCGAGCACGGGATTTCCGGTTCGAGCCGGGCCGGGCTCTTCCGGGCCGATGATGACCCGGAAGAGCCCGGCACGGGACACTGGAGCAACACCAGGGTCCCTACCCGCGGCGGTGCCGGTCGACGGCCCAGGAGCAATCGGCTCCGCCGCTTGCCACCCGGCTAGTTCCGGTAGCGGAAGAGGATCCGGCCGCGATCGAGGTCGTACGGGCTCAGTTCGAGCAGGACGCGGTCGAACGGCATGATCTTGATGTAGTTGCGCCGGATCTTCCCGCTGATGTGGGCGAGCACCCGGTGCCCGTTGGCCAGTTCCACGCGGAAGGTCGCGTTGCGGAGGCACTCCACGACGGCGCCTTCCACTTCTATTCCCGTCTTACCCATCAGCGCAGCACCAGTTCCAGGTTGCTGCCCACGCGTCGCGCACCGAATCCTTCGAACAGCGCCAAGGCGGCGGTGTTCGATTCGTTCAGCTCGGCCGAAGCCGTTTCGATGCCGCGGTCGTGCAGCGAACCCAATGCGTGGCCGAGCAACGCACGCGCGACGCCGCGATGCCGCTCGTCGGCACGTACCGCGATCAGGCCGATCCGCGGCAGGCGCCGCACCTGCGTCACGCGGATCAAACCTACGTAGCGGCCGGATTTCGTGGCCACCGCGTACTTCGACGGGTCCACCACGCCCGGGCCCAGCAACTCGGCGGGCATTTCCTGCCAGCCGAGTTCCGCCTCGACCTCCTCGCGGATCACACGGTCCAACTCGGACAGTGGTGCTTCTTCGGGGGAAATCACCGGTAAGTCAGACGGCTCCGCCGGGCCGGTGGGGATCAGGCATTCCCATTCCCGGCGGCGGACCGAGAATCCGGCCGCACACCATTGGGACGTCAAACCGGCATCGCCTTCGTCGACCACTGTGTACAGTGGTCTCGGCAGTACCGGCAGCATCGCTTCGGCCAGGCGGCCGAACGCGTCGTCCCGCCAGACGTCGATGCTCAGGAACGGCCGTCCATCGGGCCGCCGGGAAACCTCTCCGCGGCCGATCACCAGGTCGTCGTCGAGCGCGTGCCAGCAGTTTCGCGACACGCGGGTCACACACAAAGAATCCATGGTAGTCACCCTTCGGGATGTGTACACCGAAGGCGCTCCCGGGCGGACCCCTAGCCGCCCGACCGTGACGACGAGGGGAGCACCCACATCGAAACAGCGTTCATGGGTCCTCACCTCCTGGGCTCGATGCCACGGTCGACGAGCAGGTTACCAGCGCCCCGCCACCGGGTCCACCGGATTTCCAGTGCGCGCGGGAGCGCGCGTCGCTTCATGAACACGCCATGCCCAAAGCCGTGTTCGCCCCATTTTCGGCGATTACTACGGCGCCCCCTTTCGAAAAACAGTAGAACTTCTCTGCAAAGTGGTCTCCAGACTTTTCGGCAGGATGTGGATCAGGAGGACGAGATGGCAACCCGCCGAACAGGCTTGCTCCGTGCTCTCCGAGCAGGCCTCTGCGGTTCAGGCGCCGGGTGCCGGGCTGTCGGCCACGACAGCGACCGACGAGTCCGGCTCCGTGCGAGCACCGCGAGTGGCGGCCAGCGTGAGACTGACGGCGAGGACCGAGCCGATCGCCAGCACCGGCCAGACGCTGTGCCCGAAGCGCAGGAACAGCCACCCGCCGAGCACCGGTCCGGCGGCGGTACCGGTGCCGAGCATCAACTGGAACGCGCCGATGTACTGGGTCTTCAGCGAGGCCGGCGCCCGTAGACCGGGGTAGGCGAAGGTGGCAGGCCCTCCGATGATCTCCCCCAGCGACCATACGAGCGTGGCGCCCACGATCACGGCAGGCAGGGCGGGCAGGCCGTAGGCCGCGACTCCCACCCCGATCAGTCCCAGCCCGAGCCCCAGCGTCAACCGGATCGGCCACGCCTGCGTGCGTTTGGTGACCAGGAGTTCGAACGCGATGACCATCAACCCGTTGACGGACACGGCAAGGGTGTACCAGAAAACGGGGATCCCGCTCGCCTGCACGTCGAGCGGCAGGGTCGACAGGTACTGCACGTACACGGCGCCCTGGCAGAACATCGCGACCAGATACAGCAGGTAGTGCCGGTCGCGCATCATCTCCCGGTAGCCGCCACGGGTGACGACCCCGGTCGCCCGCGTACCGCGGTGGGCGGGAAGCGTGAAACCGGCCAGGACGGCATACGCCACCGCGACCAGTGCTTCGCACCAGAACACCAGCCCGTACCGCTCACCCGCGAGGTGGTACAGGCCGAGGCCGAGCAGGGGCGCCACGGTGGCACCGACGTTGAGGCAGAAGCGGTACATCGCGAAGATCATGACCTGGCGGCCTTCCGGCACCAGGTCGGACAGCAGGGCGGCGGAAGCCGGCCGGTAGAACTGGGCGGCCACGCTGGCCAGGGCCACCACGACGAGGATCAGCCCGTAGGAGGGCAGGTACAGCAGCGACGCCATGAGCGCGCCCGCGCTGCTCATGCTGATCACGGTGGCGGCGCGCGCGCCGATCCGGGCGGCGAGGAAACCACCGGCCAGCACCCCCACGACCCCGCCCACCCCGTAGACGCCGACGGCCAGCGCGGCCTGTTCCTCGCCGTACCCGGTCGAGGTCAGGAACAGCACGAGGAAGATGTTGAGGAAACCGCTGAGCCGGTTGATGAAGACACCCGCGAGCAACGTCTTCACGGCCGGTGGTGAATCGCGGAAGGTGGCGATGACGGCCGCGCGGTCCGTGGGGCCGCTCATGCGCGGTCCACGGTGATCGTCACGCAGTCGCGCACCCGCTTCTCCAGTTCGTCGAGTTCGCCGGGGCTCGGTGCGTCGATGAAGAACGTGACGGAGCGGTCATCGGAGCTGGCGGGTGGGACAAGGACACTGCCGCGCGGTTTCAGGACCAGCACGGCGCGCAGGGCAGGCCCGTCGTCGAGGCCCGGCGCGATCTCGGGCCACACCCCGCTTTCGCCGATCCACACCGGCTCCACCCCAGGCCAGTCGACGGTGACGTCCGACAGCACGCCGGGTTCGTGTTCCAGGTAGACCTGCCGGGTGAAGCGGCGCGGCGCCGGGTAGGACGCTTCCTCGCCGAGGGCGATGCGGATGATCTCGGGCTCGAGGGGCACTCCGGTGGCGAGGTGATACAGGACCAGCAGTCCGTCGCCGGGCGTGCGTCCCGCGACCTCCATCAGCACCGGCTGCCCGTCCTCGCCGACGCGCCACTCCGAGTGCGCGATGCCGTTCTCGAAGCCGAGGCGCCGCAGCAGGACCTCGTTGGCCGCGACCAGCCGCTCGTGCACGTCCCGGTCCGGCGTGGGCACACTGTGGGCGAGTTCGACGAAGGTGCGGGCATGCGAATCGGTGGTTTCCTTGCCCGTCGCGGAGGCGAACACGACGTGGCCGTGCTGCACGAGGCTCTCCACGGAATACTCCGGGCCCGCGACCTTGTGTTCGACCAGCACCACTTCATGGCCGGGGTAGCCGGCGATCCGGTCCCGCAGTTCGGCCTCGTCGAGCACGGTCTCGACGCCGGAGCTGGACGCGCGGGCGGCCGGCTTCACCACGGCGGGATAGGCGACCGCGCTCAGGTCGGCCGAATCCCGTTGCTCGGCGGGAATGGTGATCGAGGAGGGGCTGAGCTCGGGCACGTACCACCGCTGGAGGTACTTGCTCCGGCACGCTCGACTGGCGCGCAGGCCGGGCGAGGGCAGGCCGAGACCGTCGCAGAGCAGGCCGGTGGGCTCGGCGAGGTAGTCACCGACGGCATAGGCGCCGACGATCTCGTAGCGCGCACGCCACGCAGTGGTGTGCGCGACCGCGCCCGCGAGGAACGCGCCTTGGACCGTGAAGTCGCCGGACACGAAGGCGATCTCGGTGATCTGCGACGCCGGGTTCGCCGGATCGGACATCGCCGCGGAAGCCTGGCCGCGGTAGGACTCGGCGGTGATGACCAGGATCTTCAGCCCGCGCCGGGTGAGCTCGTCGAGGTAGAGCGGGTTGCGCCGGATCACCGGGAACGACCCGGTCAGGATGAAGGCACGGGGCAGGGCGGGGGTCATGCGCGCTGTTCCTCTCGAGACGATGCGCCGCGGGCGTCGCGACGGCGGTGAGGGTTGTCGTGGTAGCTGATGGGGATCCCGTTCTCGCGCAGGTGATCGAGCCAGCGCGAGGCGGCCGCGGCGTCCGGCGCGGCCTGGTTCAGTCCCGGCGGGAGGGCGCCGGCGAGGATCTCGGCGGCGCCGAACGCGAGCGGGACCGACACGCAGCGGGACATCGCGCTCTCCGCGGGATCGCCGGTGAGGTCGAGCCGGTATTCCCCGGACCAGCGCTCACCGTCCTCCCGGGCAACGGAGAGCGCGACCGCCAGGATCACCCGGTCCCGGTCCGCCTCGGTGGTCGGGTACCGGGCCGCGAGATCCCGCGCCAGCGCGGTGATCCGGTCGTCGTCACCCGAGCGGACCTCGGCGAAGACGTCCGCCCACGCGGACAGCCAGCCGTCGAGCCGCAGCGTGCCGCGCACGAACTCCTCAAGGTGCCATTCCGCCGGGATGCCGTAGCGGGAAACGTAGGGCAGGCTGTCGCGGTTGGGATAGACCTCGAACTCCTCCTCGCCAAGGCGGAGGGAACGGGTGACCTCCCAGGGCAGTTCGGCGAGGCGTTCGGTGCCCTCCTCGACATAGCGGGCGGGCGCACGGAGCGCGGTCAGCACGCCGCGGGGCGCCCAGCTGAAGCGGTAGCGGAACTCGTTCGGCTCGGCGGGAACACCGCCGCAGTAGGAGGTGAAGCTCGCGGTGGCGCGCAGGGTGTCACCGAGCGCCTTCCGCGCCTTGTCGACGAGCAGGTCCGCGAAGAGGTGGTCGATGCCGGGGTCCAGCCCGGCCTCGGTGAGCACGGACAGCCCGGCGGCGGCTGCCCGCTCCGCCCCGGCCCGGATCTCGTCGGAGACGTAGCTGCTGCAGGCGAAGTGCGCGCCGCGATCGAGGCTGAGCCGCAGCAGGCCGGCGTGCTCGGTGCCGGGGAGCATCGAGACGACGACGTCACCGGGCGAGACTTCCCTCGCCAGCGTTTCCCGGTCGAACGCCCGTGCCTCCGCGGAGCCGGTGGCGCCCACGCGGTCCAGACATTCGCGGGCACGCGCGGCCGTCCGGCCCCACAGCACGACCCGGGACGCGGTGCCGGTCAGCACCTTCAGCCCCCGGCCGGTCGACAAACCGGTGCCGACCCAGTGGACGGTCCTGGGAAGGGGTTCAGGCATGGGTGTCCTCCTGTGGGAGACCGAAGTTCGCGCTGGCCTTGCGGAACGTGTCCAGGCACCGCCGCCACAGGGGCGGCATGTCCTCGAGCGAGCGCAGGTGCGGGGTCAGCTGCGCGGAGAAGTCGAGGCTGGCCTCGCGCGGCAGCAGCGACGGCAGGTTGTCGATCGCGATGAGGTCGAGGGGCGCGCCGTTGTGCCCGAGCCGGCGCACGGGCTCGGTCCAGGTGGTGACCTCGTCGTAGATCGGCAGGGTGTGGAAGGGGGATCCGACGTCGCAGGTGACGTCCGCGATCACGGACAACCGGCGCGGGTGCCGCAGGGTTTCGGCCGCGAGGAACGGCGTGGTGGCTCCCGTGGCGAGTACGGCGTTCACGAGGATGTCCTGCTCCAGGATCGCTAGGACGTCGAGGGTGCGGGTTTCCTCGACGTCCCAACGGGTCGTTTCGGCGCCCGCGGCCGCCAGAGCGTCGCAGGCGCCACGCCCGCACCGGCCGAGCGCGCCGATCACCAGCGCGCGCACGGGTTCGCCGTCCCGCCGCAACGCGCGGTCCAGCTCTTCCTTGGTGCCGGGCTTCAACGGCGCGGCGAGGTGCCCGCGGCCGTGCAGGACGGCCAGCGCGGCGCCCGCATACCCTGCCCAGTACCCGAACGCCGCGACCCGCCTGCCGCGCGCGTCGACGAGGTGTTCAAGGTCCAGCAGTGCCCCGCCGCCTTCGGCGAACCTGCGCAGCAGCGCTCGCGCGTGGCGCTGTCCCTTGTAGGCATGGCCGAAATAGATGTGCCGGTGGCGCAGTGCTTCCGGCTCGCCGGGCAGTTCCTTGAGCCCGATGACGAATTCGTCCGCGGGCGCGTCCCGCCAGCTCCCGGCCGGTGCGAGGACACACCCGGCGGCCGCGTATTCCTCGTCGGCGAACACGCGTTGCGGCGATCGTTCGACGGTGATGGTGATTCCCTGGCCGGCGAGGGCGGCGGCGTCACCAGGAGAGATCGGAGCGCGCCGCTCGGTCGGCCGCGTCTCGTGCCGCATCGTGATCCGCGTCGTGTGCTGCCCCGCCATCACAGCACCAGCTCCGCCGTCGTTTCCCGGACCGGCTCGGCGGCCTGCCGGGCGGCGAGTTCCTTGAGCATTGGTTGCTCGAGGAAGTACGCGAACGACGCGTAGCCCCGCCATATCCGCCGCCACTCCTCGGCGATGGCGCCGTCGCCGCTGGTCCTGCGGACCCGGTCGAGGTAGGCGACGATGATGTCGGCCGCCTGTTTGGCGTGCCCGGCGGAGAAGTTGTCGATGGTCAGATGCGCCTGCTCGTAGCAGTCGTCGAAGCCGTGGTGACGCAGCTTCTGGATCTCGTGCAGCCGCATCTCGCCGGAGCCGAACATCTCGATGGCGAGGTTGTAGCCGAGGATTTCGTTGTGGAACCGGTCGGGGAACAGGCACATGCACAGCTGCTGCAGCGCGAACCCGTACAGGTCGTCGGGCAACTCGTCCTGGTCCATGAATTCCGCCGTCCGGATGTGCGGAAGGCGGATGTCCATGCTGGCGAGGGCGCGCCGCGTGAGCGTGAGGTGGTTCTTGCGGACGTCGCCGTTACCCATCTCGTCGGCATAGATGGCGAAAAGCATGTTGTCGCTCTCGCGCTCCTGCCTGCCGAGCCTGCCGAGCCTGTGCAGCCACGCCCCGTCGATGAGGTAGGTCAGGTGGTAGGTGTTCTGGCGGAACAGCACTTCGTCGACGTCGGGGATCTCGGCCAGCGGTTCGAACGGGTCCACCAGCTTCTCCCAGTAGATGCGCTCCGCGCGCTGATAGAGGGCATCGGGGCTGTACTCGAAGAAACTCGCGTCGGTGTAGCGGCCGCCGGCGCCGTGTGCGAACAGGATTTCGGCGTCCTGGAAGCATTTCTCCGCCCGTTCGGCGGCCAGGGACAGTGTGTTGGCGAAGTTTTCGATGTTGACGAGGCGGTAGAAGAGTTCGCGGTGATCCACCGGTTTCTCTTCGGACACCACGACGTCGGCCGGGCGGGCGGCGGCGATCGCTTCGCGCCAGTACCGGGCCCGGTGCTCGCCTGCCGTGTTCGGTGGCAGCACGATGTCCGGACGCTCGCCCGCCTGCACGCTTGCCACCCATTCGGCAAGGACCCGCGCCTCCCCGGTGCTGAAAATACCGAACATCGGCCCGCCGAACCGGATCGCCGCGAGGAACCTGCAGTCACCGTCCCGCCGCGCCTTCAAATACGGCGATTCGCGGAACTCCGCGAGGAACTCCGCCAGCGCCGTCTCGTCCACCTGCCCGGCCACGCGGCCGAAGCCGTCGAAGATGTCCACGAGCGGCAACCCGCCCACGCGGATTCGCCCGTGCTGGCGTCCGGCGAGGGGGGCGTGCCTGGCGAAGATCTCCGCGACCTTCGATTCCAGCGGCTGTGTCTTCCGGAATTCGGCGAGCTGCCCCAGCATCGCGACGTGCTCGCGCTCCAGGGCCAGGGTGAGCACGACGGCGGCGAAGAGCCGATCGCGTTCTTCGTCGCCCGCGAGCCGTGCGTATTCGGCGAGCAGTTCCCGCAGTTCGGATTCGGGCAGCGGCGGCGGGGTGCCGAGCAGCCGGTCGTCGACACCGAGCGCGTGGAAGGCGTAGTGCACCCCGACGACCTCGGGCAGGAAGTTCGCCGGCAGGACCGCGAGTGCCAGCGGGAAGCAACCAAGCAGGATCGTGAGGTCCCTCGCCTGCGCCCGTTCGAGGAAGTCGGCCGCGGCGACGTCCGGGAGCGCGGCGTCCGCGTCCTCAAGCGCCCTGGCTCGCCGGTAGCGGGCGGACCGGCGTGGATCGCCCGCGCCGCGGAGCGCGAAATGCTGGGCGAACAGCCGGTTGACCACGACCGCGGGCTGGGTCGCCGGCTGGGACACGACGTCCAGCCAGCACCCGGCCAGCAGGCCGAGCACCCCGCGCTGGCGCAGCACGGCCGTCCGCACGTCCGGGTCGGTGACGGCCAGTTCGTCCAGCGCGTCCAGTTCGGTGGCGAGTTCGTCGCGTGCTCTCTCGACCAGCGCGGCGACCGTGGTGGCGAAGTCCCGCGAGGGGGTTCCCGCTTCCGGGGACTTCGCGGCCAGTTCCCGGCCGCGGATCAGGAACGCCTCGAGCACCTGCCGTGCCACGAGCAGGGTGGACTCCGACTCCTGATCGTGCAGGAGGGCGCGGAACAGGCCGGCGGGCCCGGCGGACAGCACGCGCATCGCCTCTTCGCGGCCCTTGGCGCTGAAGTGGAACCCAAGCTTCGGCAGCGCGGTGGTGGTGTCGGGTGGGACGAACGTGGGCCTGGCGGGCATCTCAGCGGGCATGAAGCGTTGCCTCCTGCTTCTCGTGTGCCGGTTTGCGGAGCAGGACACCGAGGCGGGAGCCGGGGATGCTGGACGCCAGCAGGTAATGGCCGCCGGGCCGCACCCCTCCGGCTGCCTCCAGGTCCGCGAGGTTGAGCACCGGGTCGGCGGCGAAACAGTGCCCGACGCGGGTGACGTTGGCCGTGTTCAGCTGATCGCGCGAAAAGCCCGCCTGCCGCTCCTTCATCACCAGCACCGGCAGGAAGATGTTGGCGTGCAGCAGGACGTCCAGCTCGGTGACCTTCATCGCCAGTGGACCGAGCAGGCTCTCGTTGACCTGCCTCGCCAGGTCGGAGCTGATCTCCGCGGACCAGTCCAGGGAAGCGGTCTCCTGCGCGTTGGCGCACCCCAGGACCTCGTAGGCGTCGTCGTTGTCTCCGCCGCCGTCGCCGGTGATCAGGCATCCGGCCGCGCCGTCGCTGAACAGCGCGTAGCCGGTGATGCGGTCCGCCTCGTCGAACACGCGGTCCGCGGTGACCACCAGGATCCGCCGGTACCGGCGGGCGGCCACCAGTGAGGACGCCACGTCGATCCCGGCGAGCAGGTTGACGCACCGGTTGAGGCTCAGGCCGTACACGGGGACGTCGCCCAGCCCGATGCCGGTGAGCACGGTCCGCAGGAACGTCCCGTGTCCCTCCGGCCGTCCGGGCACGAACGTCGAGCAGAACACCAGCGCGTCGACGTCCGCTGGGCTGGTCCCGGTGGCCCGGAGTGTCGCCGTACCGGCGTCGACGGCCAGTTCGTCGAGACCGCGCGTGGTGCGGAACACGCTGCCCCAGCCCCACAGACCGGCATCGGGCGCGAGACCGTACTCGTCCGCCTTCGCGGCCAGGTCCGGCAGTTCGGTGTGGTCCAGTTCCTCCTCACCGAGCACGTACCGCGGCCCGCGCAGGAAAACAGTGCCGTCCACGCTAGATCACCTCCACGTGCCTGCCCGCGGCGACGACGGACCGGAGCAGGTCCACCACCGGCGCGGGGTCGGGGTCGAAGTAGAAGTGACCGCCGTCGGCCCGGTGGTGGGCGGGCGGGGCCACGCATTCGCGGTGCCACGGCTCGACCTCGGTGTCGCCGACGTGGGGGTCGTCGCGGCCGACGATCACCGAAACGCCGATCTCCAGCGGCGGGGCCGGTCGATAGCGGTAGCCGACCGCCAGGTCGAAGTCCGCCTTGAGCCCGGGCAGCAGCAGCGCGAGCACGTCCTCGTCGGCGAGCACGTCGGGCGGGAACTGCCCGAAGAAGGCCAGCGCTTCGGCGAACTCCTTGCCGTGTAGTTCCGCGATCCGCCGTACCCGCCGCGACGGCAGCAGCGACGGCGCGGAGATACCGGAGGCGACGAGGTGCCGCAGGTTCGGCAGGCCGCGGAGCCGGCGTGCGACCTCGAACGCCAGCAGTCCGCCGAAGCTGTGCCCGAACAGGTGAATCGGACGCGGGTCGTCGCGCGACTCCTCCGCGATCGCCTCCGCGGCGGTGTCGGCCAGCGCGTCGAACGGCGGCAGCGTCTCGTGAGCGCGGTGGGCCTTGCCCGGCGGGCAGACGGCCACGACGTCGGCGTCGGCGTCGAGGGCGGGCTGCCAGCCGAGGCAGGTGCGGGGGTCGCCGCCGGCGTAGGGGAAGCAGAACACGCGGGCGGGCCGGTTGTCCCCCTGGACGAGGAACCATCCGGGATCGGGCATCGGGCGTCTCCTTTCCGGTCAGGTGAGTGCGAAGGAGCGGGTGGGGGAGACGGCCGGGTCACCGGCGCGCACGTGCAGTTCGCCGCGACCGGGCCACAGCACGACCGCCGCGACCGTCCGTTCCCGCCGGAGGTCACCGGTGCCCTCGACCCGGATCGGGGCGGTGGACAGCAGCGCGAAGTGGTCCTCGGTGGTCGCGTCGCGCGGCAGCTCCGCGACGCCGGCCTGGCACGTCTTCAGCCGCAGCCGGGAGAAGTTGCGGGCGAACACGTTGAGCTCGTCGTGCCCGGTGAACCCGGGGTGCAGGAAATGGTTGGTGTGGAAGGATTCCGGCCCTTCGGACACGCTCATCTCGTCGCCGAGCACCTCGACCCAGGCGGTGGTCTTCGCATCGCACAGGGTCAGTGACCGGGAGCTGGCCAGGCGCAGCCCGCGCAGCACCTCCACCGCCTCGCCCACGCTGCCCGCGGTGTCCAGCAGGTGCCGGATCGCCAGATACGGTGGCAGGCCGGGCCGCCAGTCGCCGCCGAGTACCAGGTTCAGGCCGACCGCGAGCCCGGCGTCGTTCACGCCGAGGTAGCCCAGCAGCCCACCGAAGCTGAGCACCAGCGCGCGCCGGGGACCCGCCGAGACGTCGAGCACGGCAAGGTACTCGTCGAGGTCGCCGTTGAGGTCGACCGTCTGTGCCAGCACCGGTTCCAATCCGGCGGAACGGGCGTAGGTGGTGCAGTCGCCGAGCGTCGGCACGCGCTGGTAGCCGAGGATTTCCCGGCGGACCTGCAGCAGCGTGGCCTCGTCCTCGGTGATGCCGGCTCCGGCGGCGAGGCCGCGGATCTCCTCGGCCAGTCTCGGCGTGCCGGTTTCGATCGCGGCACGGTAGTTCGCCAGTGTCGTCCGCAGCTGGTCGAGTGTGACCGGCTCGTCCAGCAACGCGTCGAGACGGCACAGGCCGTCATCGAGGAAGGCCCGTAGGCGGCGCGAAAGCGCCTTCCCATGCACCCAACCGCGCTCGAACGCGTCACCCCGGAGCCGCACGAAGGGGAACGTCATGATTCGCGCGGCCTCACCTTCGGCCCCGCCAGCAGTTGGTCGCGCACGTACGGCCATTCCGGCCGCAGTACGCTGTAGTACACCGCGTCACGGCGGCGCCCGCCGGGCATCGGGTTGAAGCTGCGCAGGATGCCTTCCTCGGTCGCCCCGATGTTGCGCAGCCCCTGCCGGGCCTGCAGGTTCAGCGCGTCGGTCTTGAACTCGACCCGCTCGGCACCGAGGTTTTCGAACGCCTCCCGCAGCATCAGGAACTTCGCCCAGCGGTTGATCCCCTGGCCCTGGAACTTGACCCCGAGCCAGGACCAGCCGATCTCCAGCCGCCCGGCGCTCTCGGCGATGCTGCAGAAGCTCATGCTGCCCGCCACCAGACCCGAACGGCGATCGGTGATCACGTAGACCACCCGCTCACCCGCCGACTGGTCGGCGACCGCAGTGTCGAAGAACGCGTCGAAGTCGTCGTCGGTCTCGATCAGCAGCACGAAGTAGCGCCAGATGGACGGGTCCATCGCCTGCGCACGCAGCGGTTCCCGGTCCTGCTCGGCGATCGGCCGCAGCACGACGTGCTCGTTCGCCAGCTCGAGCCTGGCGCGTTCGGCCCAGCTCATCGCGCCACCGCCCCGGCGTGGCGGGCCAGCGCGCTGGTCACGTCCCGCAGGGTCCGCATCGCGGCCACGTCGGGCTCGGTGAACGATTCCAGGGCGACCCCGGCGTCGTCGCAGGCGGCCATCAGGAACATGACCTTCTTCATCGACGTCAAGCCGTAGTCGCCGGCCAGGTCCCGGTCGGGCTCGAAGGCGTCCGGCGCCAGGCCGTTGCCCAGGACCCGCGCCAGGTTCTCGCGGACCGCGTTCTCGACCTCACCGGCCGGTCCGGCGGGGTTCTCAGCAGACATGGATGCTCCCGTTGATGTCGTGGATCTCGCGGTGGTAGCGCTCGGCGATGCGGGCGCGCAGCGGTTTGAACTGCGAAGTGAGCAGGCCGTTTCCGACGCTGAACGGTTCGTCGGCGATGACGACCTTGCGGATCTGTTCGTCCGGGCCGAAAGCGGCGTTGGTACGGGCCAGTTGCCCGGCGACGGCGGCCTCGTCGGCCGGCACGGCCGCCGGGGACACCACCGCCACGAGGTAGGTCTGCGTGGGGCAGAACACCACGCATTCCTCGATCGCCGCACAGGAGCGCATGTGCTCCTCGATCGGCCGCACCACCACCTTTCTGCCGTTCTCCAGCACGATCACGTCGTCCGCCCGGCCGCGGATGTAGAGGTAGCCGTCCTCGTCGAAACGGCCGAGGTCGCCGGTGCGCACCGTGCCGTCTTCGCCGAAGACCCGTTCCGACACGCCCGGCGGGGCGTACTCGTAGCGGTGGCAGACCGGATACCGGCTCCGGACGCTGATCACGCCGTCGGCGTCGAGCAGCACCTCCTTGTGCGGCAACACCTTCCCCACGCTGCCGGGCCGGTGCGCGCCGGGGTGGTTCTTCGTGACGATGCAGGTCTCGTTCAGGCCGTAGCCCTCGTAGATCGGCAGGCCCGCGTCGGTGAAGAAGCGCAGTACCTCCCCGCCCGCCGGGGCGGACCCCGTCCACAGATAGCGGATCCGGTCGCCGAACACCTTCCGCGCGCCGTCGGCCAGTGCCTCGGCGGGCGGGATCTCGGGTCCGGAGCGCTGCACCTGACGCTCGATGTACGCCTTCGCCGCCTGGAAAAACCCCGGCACCCCCATCACGACGGTGGGGCGAACCCGGCGCAGCGTCGGGAACGCCGCCTCGTAGGTGCTGAGCGTGACGTCGTGGCCGTAGCGCAGCGCGGAATAGATCCAGTACCTCTGCTGGAGCACCGACAGCGGCAGGAACACGAACAGGTTGTCGTCCTCGCCGTGGGCGAAGATCTCCTGCACGGCGGCGATACCGCTGTCGATGCTGCCCACGGAGGCGGTCAGCCCTTTCGGCTCACCGGTGCTGCCGGAAGTCAGCTTGATCGCCGTGAAGTCCTCCGGCCGGTAGCGGACCGGCTCGGGCACGGCCACGCCCGGTGTCTCCGCGAGCGTCCGGGCCTCGGCGGCCGGGAGCAGCCGGGGCCCGCCACCATCGGCACCGTCGGAGGCACTGTCGGCACTGTCGGCACCGTCGGCGAAGAGCACGGCCAGCCCGTAGCGCTCGATCAGCGCCGGGTCGGTGCCGAACTTCGCCGGATCGAAGCCCACGGTGACCGCCCCGATCCGCAATGCGGCAAGGTCGAGCAGCACCCACTCGAGGCAGTTCGGTGCCAGAATGCCGACCCGGTCGCCCCGGGAGACGCCGAGTTCGAGCAGCGCGCCCGCGAGCCGCCCGGCCATGGCGTGCACGTCCCGCAGGTCCAGCGCTTCGATCCGGTCGAGCCGGGCGACGGCGAGGCGGTGCCCGGCAGGCGGCGGCTCGGCGTTGATGTGGTTGAGGATCGAAGGCGCCGTCGTCACCGCGGGCCTCCCTTCCTGGCCGGGGCGGCGGCGATCCGGGCGGCCATGGTGCGCACGGTGTCGACCTCGGGCAGCCGGTCGAGCGTGAACGTGACCCCGAACCGCTTGCGCACCCCGGCGAGGATGCGTGCGGCGGCCAGTGAGTCGCCGCCGAGTTCGAACAGCGTGGTGGTGACGGCCGGTTCTGTGGGCATCTTGAGCACCTTCGCCCACAACCCGGCGACCTCACGTTCCAGTTCACTGTCCGGGGCGGCGCCCTCCACCACCGGCCCGGTTTCCGCGGGCTCCCACCGCAGCAGCTTCGCCCGGTCCACCTTTCCGTTGCGGGTCAACGGCAAGCTCTCGTGCCAGTACACGGCCGAGGGCACCATGTAGTGCGGCAGCACCCGCCGCAGCTCCTCGCCGAGCTCGGCGGCCGTCGGGCGGCTGCCGCCCGCGGGGACCAGGTGCGCGGCCAGCCGGTCGCCGCCGGTGCCCGCCTCCTTGGTCACCACGGCATGCCGCACCGCGGGGAGTGCGGCCAGCCGGGTCTCCACTTCACCCGCCTCGATCCGGTACCCGTTCACCTTGACCTGGAAGTCGGTGCGGCCGAGGATCTCGATCTCCCCGCTGGGCAGGTAACGGCCGAGGTCGCCGGTGCGGTAGAGCCGTTCACCGCGCACCGGGTCGTCAAGGAACCGTTCCGCGGTCCGGAGAGGGTCACCCCAGTAACCGCGGGCCAGTCCCACGCCCGCGGCACAGATCTCGCCGGTGACCCAGTCGGGCAGGTCACGGCCCGCACTGTCCACAATGTACGCCCGGTTGTTCGCGTTCGGCCTGCCGTAAGGAATGCTCTCCGAGCCGTCCTCGTCCTCGCCGACCGGGTGCAGGATGTTCCAGATGGTGGTCTCGGTCGGCCCGCCGAGCGAGACCACCTCGAGTCCGGGCTTGAGCTTGCGCAGCGCCGCCGGCAGGCCCGGCGGCAACCGGTCGCCGCTCATCATCACCAGCCGCAGTGCCGCCAGCCGCTCGGCGCCCTCGGTCTCGGCGTGTTCGTGCAGCAACGAGACGATCGCGGGCACCGAGTTCCACACGCTGACCCCGGTCTCGCCGCACAACTGCAGCCAGTGCTCCGGGTCGGCCGCGCGTTCGGCGTCCGGGAGCACCAGCGCGGCGCCCGCCGAGAGCGCTCCGAAGACGTCGTAGACCGAGAGGTCGAAGGAGAACGCGCTGATGGCGAAGAACCTGTCGTCCGGCCCGATCCCGAACCGGCGGTTGCAGTCCGCGACGACGTTCGCGACGCTGCGGTGCGTCACCATCACGCCCTTGGGCTCGCCGGTGGTGCCCGAGGTGTAGAGCACATAGGCCAGATCGCCGGGCCGCGCGCCCGGCGCGTGCTCGGCCGGTCCCGCCGGGTCCACCGGGTCCACCGGCCCGGTGAGGTCCAGCGGCAGTACCGCACGGATGCCGTCCTCGTGGCCCGCGTTGGTGAGCACGCACCGCGCCCCCGAGTCCTTCAGCAGATACTCCTGTCGCTCGGCGGGCAGCGCGGCGTCGATCGGCAGGTAGGCCGCGCCGGCGATGAGGGCGGCGAGGATCCCCGCCACCTGCTCCGGACCGCGTGTCATCACCAGCGCCACCGGTTCGTCGCGCCGGACTCCCTGCCGCCGCAGCCATTCCGCCGCGCGGACGGCATGCGCCCGGAGCAGGCCGTAGGTGATGCGCGCGGTGGAGGTGAACACCGCCGGGGCGTCGGGGGCGGCCTCCGCGCGGGCCAGGAAAGCGTCTTGCAGCAACTGCGAACCCGGCACCGGGAGCTCGGTGTCGTTCGCCTCGGCCCGGCGGCGCCGCTGGTCCTCGGGAAGGAGGTCGAACAGCTTCGCCGTCCACGACGCCTCTTCGAGCAGCAGGCCGAGCAGCCGCTGGTAGCCACTCACCAGCGCGTCGACCAGGCCTTCCGGGAACAGCCCGTCGACGCTGTCGAACTGCACCACCAGGCCGCCGTGCTGCTCGAACGGCGACACGTCGAGCCACACCTGCGGCGTCTGACTCGACGTCCAGGTCTCGGGGCCGAACAGTTCCAGCGCCGACCCGTCCGCGCCCTCGTAACCGATGGCGCTGTTGAACGTGTAGGGCATCCGCGCGTCCGCGGCGTCGCGCCGCGCGAGTTCCCGCAGCACCTCGATACCGGAGAAGTGCCGGTTGTCGAGCGATTCCCGCAGCGATGCCTGCATCGCCCGCGCCCGCTCGGCGAACGTGCCGCCCTCGGTTTCGACCTGCACCAGCATCGTCTCGCCGAAGTTGCCGAGCGCGGCGTGGATGCGGGGGTGGATCGGCGGCCGGTTGGCCACCGTGGTGTTGAGGGTGAACCGCTTCCCCGCGCCCCAGCAGGCCAGCGTTTCCGCATACGCGGCGAGCAGCACGCCGGACGGGGTCAGGCCGGCCTCGGCGGCGCGGGCCTTCAACGCCGTCCACCGGCTCTCGTCGAGCCTGGCGAAGCGGGCCGTGAAGCGCGGCCGCGTGATGGACGACGGGCTGGTGGCCAGTGGCAGGTCCGGATACGGTGCGAGGTCGTCGAGCCGCCCGAGCCAGTACCGGCGCGAACGCTCGGCCGGGGCTCGCGTGCGAGCACGCTCCTGCGCCGCCACGTAGTCAGCGAACGACGCTTCCGGCCCGGCGTCCTCGATCCGGCCGTGCTCGTAGGCCGACCACCATTGCCGGAAGAACAGGAACATGCTGATGGCGTCGAGGATCAGGCCGTCGTGATCGACGTGGAGCACCATGCTGTCGTCGGCGAGGACGGTGACGTCCACGGCCAGCAACGGTGCCTCGTCCACGGGCAGTATGCGGTGCCCCCGTTCGTCCCGCATCCTCCGGCGATGCTCCTGCTGCGCTTCGGCGGAGTGCCCGCGCAGGTCGTACCGCCCGACGCGGACGCAGGTCGAGCGCTGCTCGACCTGCGTGCCGTCGTCGGTGAACCGGGTGCGCAGGATGCCGTGGCGAGCCACCACCGAGCGCAGCGCCTCCTCCAGACGGCCGAGATCCCAGCACCCCTCGATCTCGTGGTACACGTGGCTGGCGGTGGCACCGATCTCCACGTGCTCCTCACGCCCGATGAGGTAGCCGCGCTGCAGGGCGGTGAGGCCGAACGGCGCCGAGGTGTCCAAATAGGAGAGCAGTGCGGGCTTGTGCGCCTTGACCATCCCGATCAGCTCGGCGTCCATGCGCTCGCGTGGGCCCTGCAACCGCAGGTCCTGCCCGGAGGCCGTGATGGTCAGTCCCCGGGACCGCAGTTCCCGCAGTACCTCGGCGGCACTCACGCCACCACCTCCGTGTGCTCCCGGACGACGTCCGCGGGCAGGTCCCGGGCGAGGGACGCGGCCAGTCCCGCGACGTCCTGGCTCAGCAGGCTCGCGAGCGGCACGTCCGCGCCCAGCCGGTCGGTGAGCTGGTACTGCAGCGCGACGGCCTGGATCGATTCCATGCCGAGGTCGGCCAGCGACCGGTCGCGCACGGGTTCGTCGGCAGCCAGCCGCAGCACCTCACGCACCACCGTGGACAGCCACGGCAGCAGCGGCGAGTCGGCGCTCTCCTCGGTCTTCGCGCTACTGGTCTTCTCGCCGAAGAAGACGTGTCCGGCCAGGCCGATGGCCGTGCCGGGCGGCACGAGCCGCACGGACCGCGGCCACTGGGTGGCCGGAGGCCCGCCGAGGGCCCCGGCGAGCGCCGCCGCGAACCTGGGCATCACGGGTGAGCCGCAGGTGGCCAGCAGGCGAGCCGCGGCGAGTTCGAGCGCCACGGCCGTGCGGGCCTCGTCGTGCCACGGGTCGAGGTCGGCGGCGGGAGCCTCGCGCCGCGAGAACTCCCAGGCGTCGTCGACCAGGCCGAGGAGGGTCTCGGCGGCACGGTTGAGCGAGAACCCGTCCGGGCCGAGGCTGTGTGTCAGCGCGGCGAGGCGCTCGGTGAGGCGGGCGAGGAACGCGGTGTGCTCGGGCGTCCAAACGCCCGCGTCGGGCGCCTTGCCGCCGTACCGTGTCCCGATGCGCTCGCCAAGGTCCGCCAACCAGCCTTGCCACTGCGTGGCCAGGCGCTCGGCGACGAACGCGTCGAACTCGCCGGGATCGTAGTTGGTGCGCCTGCCTTCGGGCCGGGTGAGCGCGAGGTAGAGGCGCACCGCGTCCACCGTGTCGGGGCCGAGCACATCCCGGCCCCACACCGCGTGCCGCCTGCTGGTCGAGAACTTGCTGTGCTGCAGCAGGTAGAACTCGTTGAGGTGGTAGTCGATGTCGGGCTCCCATCCGGGGTGGGCCGCCCGGTACAGCGCGGGGATCACGATGGGGTGGAAGAAACTGCCGTCCGCCCCGAGGAAGTGCACGATCTTCCAGTCCGCACGGGGTTCGGCCGAGCGCCAGTCCTCGCCCGCCGCCCGGCCGAGCGAGGAGATGCCGTGCAGGATGCTGAAGGCGTAGTCGATCCACGACCAGATCACCTGGCCCTCGGATCCTTCCGCATCGGGTGCGACGCCCCACTCGGCGGGATGCGTCAGCGGCACGTCGACACGCTCGCGGCGGAAAACCCGCGCGGCCAGTTCCTTCACCGACGCCGGCACCCGGCCACGCCGGTGGTGCTCCCGCACCGAGCCGGCGAACTCGTGCAGCGCGAGCGAGTACCGCTTCACGGTGCCCTCGCGCGGGGTGGTGCCGGACGCGGTGCACACGGGGTCGACGAGGTCGGCGACGGAGTTGGGCTCGCGACACCCCTCGCAGATGTTGCCGCCGGTGAGCTCGCCGCAGGACGGGCACCCGCCGGTCACCCCCGCCTCGTAGAGGTACTTCCCGGTTACCGGGTCGAACAGGGCGGCGGCCTCCTCCCACCGCACCCGGTCGGAGGCCACCAGCCGGGTGAAGAACGCCCGCAGGGCGTCGGGATAGCTCTCGTCGGCGCTCGTCGCGGTGAACTGGTGGACCTCGATGTCCATGGCCCGCAGCGTTTCCCGGATCCGGCGGCTGTAGTGCGCCGCGGTCCCGGCCGGGGTGCGGCCCTCGCGTTCCGCCGCCGCCACCACGTAGTTCTGGAAATCGTCGCTGCCGCACAGGTGCCAGGCGTCGACACCGTTCATCCGCTGGAACCGGGTGTAGGCGTCCGCGGCGAAGAACGGACCGGCCAGGTGGCCCAGGTGCAGGTCGCCGTTGGGGGTCGGGGCCGAGGAGAACACGAACACCGGGCGCCTGCCGAAGCCCCGCCGCACCGGGTGCGTGGCGGCTTCCGCCGCGCGCTCCCCGTCCCGCCAGAAGAACGACACCAGCAGCAGGTCCGTCTCGCCGGTGTTCGTCACGTAGTGGGTCTCGAACGGGTCGAACCGGACCACCGATCCGGCCGAGACGGGATGCCGCTCGCCGTCCACCGTCAGCTCGCCCGAGCCGGCGACGATCACCCACATCTCGGTCTCGTCGTGCTGGTGGGTCAGCGAGCGCACGCCCGGGGCGACGCGTCCCCACGCGGCCCCCACACCGATGTCGCCCGCCGCGCCGGTGTCCAGAGTGGACACGTCGATGCCGAAGGACTTGCTCAGTGCTTCCTCGCTGAAGGTGCTGATGTTCACAATCCACTCCCTGCTAGCTGTAGGAGGTCGGCAGCCTCGGCGGCGATGGCGGGCGCCAGCCGGTAGCCCGAGCCGTTGGCGGCGCCGGCGAAGACCACCCGGCCGCCCTCGTCGAGTGGGCGGACCACCGGTTCCCCGGTGCCGCTGTAGGCGTCGCAGAACACCCGGCCCGATGCGCACGCGTCCGCCATCCCGGGCGCGTAGCGCCGCAAGATCTCCTTGGCCTCGACGAGGTTCTTCGCGGTCAGCCCGGTGGCGGGCGAGTCGGGGTCGGCGTCCCACTCCGGGCAGGTGTAGCTGAACAGCCAGTGCCCGCGGCCGGGCAGCGGCAGCAGGAAGGCGTCCTCCTGCTGGAACAACACCGCGCGGTCATCCGGCCCGGGCCTGCACCGGATGTGGAGCGCGACCACCTTCTTCACCCGCGCCCCGAGCGGAGCCACCAGCCCGGCCCACGGCGTGGCGGACAACCAGGGGCCGGGAGCCAGCACGACGCGGTCCGCCGTCACGGTCTCGCCGGTGCCCAGGCGGAGCCGGACATCGTCCGCTGTGACGTCGAGGGAGTGCACGCGCACGGCCTCCCGGACGTCGGCGCCGGTGCCCAGGTCGGTCGCCACCGCTTGCGCGACCGTGGGCACGACGGCGTAGTGGCAGCCGCTGATCTCCCACGCCGCGGTACCGTCCGGGAGCCGGACGCCCTCGGGGAGCTCGCGCGTGGGAACCGGGCCGGATTCCGCGAGGTAGGTGCCCTCCAGCGGTTGCCCGTCCCGCGGGCCGACCACCGTCATCGGAACCGGGTGGATCGGCAGGCCCGGCCGGGCGCGCCGCAGTTCGGTGTAGAAGCGCTGGCTGTACCGCGTCATCCGGCGCACGCGCGCCGTCGTGCCGCGGGGGGTGTGCAAGCCGGCGGAGCGCAGGCTCGCCCCACCCCCCACCGCGTCCCGGTCGATCAGCATCACGGAGGCGGCGGGGGAGCGGTGGACGATCTCGCGGGCCGTCAGGCAGCCCACGATGCCCGCGCCCAGCACGGCGACGTCCACGCGGGTGTGAGCCCGCCCGCCGGTGCCCGCCTTCGCGGGCTGGTTCGCGGACTGGTTCGCGGACACCGCGCTCACGCCCTTCCGAACTCGCCGGTCGGGTGCTTTGCCGACCAGCCGATGAACGAGTCCAGTTGCTCATTGGAATGCACGCCGAGAAGCCGGTCGAGAATGCGCTGGCTCCGCCACGCCATCAGGCTGAGATTCGGGTCGGCGAGGCCGCGCTGCCCGCGTGCCCCGTTCTGCAGGAAGACACTGCGGTTGCGGGGGCCGTCCCA
The DNA here is from genome assembly GCF_026802195.1 of Amycolatopsis cynarae. Classification (NCBI taxonomy): domain Bacteria; kingdom Bacillati; phylum Actinomycetota; class Actinomycetes; order Pseudonocardiales; family Pseudonocardiaceae; genus Amycolatopsis; species Amycolatopsis cynarae. Next base: position 2,746,283 of record NZ_CP113836.1, read on the forward strand.
TTCGATGGCGTAGTCGCGGTCGACGCGGTACTCGTCGCCCTCCCGCGCCAGCCGGTGCCGGATCGGTGCGAGGAAGTCCGTGGCCGCGGACCGGAAGCCGGTGGCCCAGACCACGTGATCCACCTCCACGTGCTCGACCAGGCCGGGATCGTCGTTGCCGGCCACCGTCAGGTCCCAGCCGCCGCGGTCCGCCCGCACATCGGTGACGTTCCGGTTGGGCAGCAGGGCGAACAGGTCCGGGCTGCCGTCGACGAAGCGGCGGGCGTAGCAGCGCTGGTAGATCTCGCGCAGCGTGGATTCGGAGATCCCGTCACTGGTGAGCACGTGCTGGGCGTTGAGCGCGATGCGGGTGGAGCGTTCGAGCTCGAAGAAGTAGTCCGAATAACTCGGCATGTAGTACTCGTTGGTGAACGGAGAATCGTCGATGGGGAAGTAGTTGCGCCGCCGGGATATCCAGGTCGCCCGGCGCGGCAGCTCCGCGGACGGGCGGGAGATCAGATCAAGGAAGACCTCGGCCCCCGACTGGCCGCCGCCGACCACGGCGACGCGCTTTCCCGCGAGCTCGCGGGATTTCGCGACGTAATCCGCGACGTGGAACTGCGTGCCACCGAGCTTGCCCCGGGCCGGTTCCGGAACCCACGGCTGGGTGCCGACGCCGACCACGACGTTGTCCGCGGTCACGACCCGGTCGCTGGTGTGCACGGTGAACACGTCCTGGAATTCCACGCCGAGCACCTCCTCCCCGAAGGTGACGTTCTCGTTGATCCGGCTCGCCCACTCGAGGTAGTTGCGGAACTCCTGGCGTGGCACCGAGTCGAACTGCGCGTTCACGAAGTGATAGATCCGGCCCTGCTTGTGCAAATAGGACAGAAAGGAGAAGCGGTTGGTCGGATCGGACAGCGTGACCAGGTCCTTCAGCAGCGATACCTGCAGCTTGGCACCGGGAATCTGCTGGCCGTCGTGCCAGCCGAACCGGTCCTTCCGGTCGAGAAAGAGGTTCGGCACGTCGGGCCTGCTGTAGAGCAGCGACGCCAGGCTGAGGTTCGCCGGACCGACACCAACGCCGAGGCAGCGGTAGTGCTCCGTCCGGGAGCCGCGCGAGCCGGAGCTGCCGGATCTGCTGTTCATGCTCACGGGTTCCGTCTCCTCACATCGCTCCCGATCGATTTCCTCGCATTTTCTTCAGCCATTGTTAACCCTCTTCGTCGGAATGCTGGGCTATAATCGATCGATTACGTCGGCCGCCGGCATTCGGTAGGGGCGATTGCGGTCGCAGTCTTGCGCATGGCACAACAAGGGCGAAGAATCCCTCCCTGATTCTTTCGCTGTTCCCCGTCAGACGGCTCGCTTGGGCAACTCGGGGCGAAGGCCCACGGTGATCGACGCTAGCATGCGGCTTAAGATCATCTCAGCAGTGCGTCAGAAATTTTCCGGGAAAAGCCGTTTTTGGGCAGGGTGATCGAACTGGTACCGGCAAGCGGACCACAAGCCGGTGGTGCCGGAGGGGGAATTCCACCAAACGAGTGACGCGGAGGGCCGTGCCGCGAAAACGGATCGACGAGAAATGATCTCGATCTTCCCGCGGTCGAGCGAAGATCGAGACCACCCGCTGGGATCACTTGTCGGTAACAACGACCCTGTGCATAATGGCGGGAGTGGACTGGACCAGCGGGCTGCGGCACGGCGAGATGAGCTCCGATATCCAAAAAGGACTTCTTTACCTGAGGGAAGCTCTGTCGGTGCACAGGTTGGTCACCCTGACCGGCCCGCCCGGAGCCGGGAAGACACGGCTGGCCGTGGCCGGTGCGCGGGAGGCTTCGCCCGAATTCCCGGCAGGTGTGTGGATCGCCGGACTTGGTCCGCTTCCCGCCACGTTCGCCCAGGCCGTCGCCACCGCGCTGGACGTCACCGAACGCCCCGCGGAACCCCTGGCCGAAGCGCTGTGCGGCCCGCTGCGCGAAGGTCGCTGCATGCTCGTGCTCGACCATTGCGACGCGAGCCCGCCCGAGGCCGCGGCACTCGCCGGGCACCTGCTGGCGAGTTGTCCCGAGCTCGTCATCCTGGCCACTTCGGAGCATCCTCTCGGCCTCGCCGGGGAGCAGGTGGTGCCCGCGCACCAGGACGGAGCGCCGGTTCCGCTCGCGACCGCGATCCTGACCACGGGTGAAGACACGCACGGCCTCGGTGTCACAGGCCCGGCTTGCCTGCGGGACGTCCTCGCGTGGGCCTACGAACGGCTTGCGGGGGACGAGCAACGGTTCCTCCGCACGATTTCCCTGTTCTGCCAAGGATTTGACGTCGCCATGACCGCCGCTCTCGCCGCGGTTCCGGTCGACGAGGCCGCTGACCGCCTCGACCGCCTCGCCACGCGGGAACTGCTCGTGCGGCGGGACGGCGAGTGGCGGCTGCCCCGTCCGGTCCGGGAATTCGCGATCGCGCGGCTGAGGGATTCCGGCGAACTGCCGGAAGTGACCGCGCGGCGGCGGGAATGGGCGACGAGCACCGCCGCCGGGCTGCGTGGCCAGGTTGAAGACGGCAAGTCCTGGCGTGCGCGGTTCGACCGGATCGCCGACGACCTCCGGGCCGCGGTCCGCGCCGCCTCGGCCGCCGGCGAACAGTCGCACCGCCTCGCCCGTGCGCTGGGCGAACTGCTTTACGCGCGGCAGTTCCTGGTGGAAGCACGCGCCGCGTTCGAGCGGGCGGCCGCGCTCGCACCGGATGACCGGACGGCCGCGGTGGACCTGCGCACGGCGGCGGACGTCGCCATGACCGAACATCGCGGCGAACCCGCGTTCGCCCTGCTGCTGGAGGCCGCGCGCCGGTCCCGTCTCGGCGGTGATCCCGCCGGCCAGGCGATCGCGCTGGCCTACGCGGTGTGCGTGGGAAACCGCTTTCCCGCCACCTTCACCGATCTCGTGCCGCATGAACGGCTTTGCGAGCTCATGGCGGAGGCCGAGGGCGCCGCACCCGCCGGCGACTCGCTGGCCGAGGCCTACCTCGCCGCCGCGAGGGCGTGGAACGCGACCGGCCTCAAGACCACCCCGGATCCCGTCCTCACCGAGGTCGCGCTGGAGGCCGCACGGGCAACGGGGGAAGCGGTCCTCGTCTCGGCGGCACTTGACGCGGTCAGCAGTGCCGACGGCTCGGCAGGCCGCTTCGCCGACGCCTATCGTGCCTGCGACGAGCGCCTCCGGCTGTTCGACCGGCTGCCCCGGCACGATCCGCGCATCGGCGTCGAGATCGTCGACACCCTGCACGTGGTTCCGCTGGTCGCGCTCGCGGCCGGCCGCCTGCCCGGTGCGATCCGCGCCGCCGAGCGGTCCTGGCAGGACGAACTGCGCGGCGAGTACATGCGGGCGAGCAAGCTCGTCATCCCGCTGACGTTGACCGGCCGCTTCGACGAGGCTCTCGAGTACGCCCGGATCATGTGGGACGCCTGGGTGCGTGTCGGACGTCCCACCGCTCGCTGGATGGCTCCCGCGGTGCACGCCGCGGGCCTGGTGCACGGCCTGCGTGCACGGCGGGCGGAATACGACGACTGGCTGGCCCGGGCCCGCGAGATGTCCGACCCCGGCGTCCATAGTGGACTCTATGAGAGCTTCGCCGCCTTCGCCGTGCCACGAGAGGCGCTGTGGCGGGGCGCCGGAGCGGAAGCCGTCTCCGCGGCCGTGAACCCCAGTGCCCTTCCCGCGTGGGACCAGGCGCCGCACCAGTTCTACGACGCGTACGCGTGGGCTATCGCGGCCGAGGCGGCGGTTGTGGCCGGGTTACCCGACGCGCCCGCGTGGCTCGCCGCCGCCGCACCCGCGGGCCGGGAGAACGCCTGGGCCGCCGCATGCCTGGCCAGGGCACACGGACGCCTGCATCGCGACACCGCCGCGCTGCGGGAAGCCGTGGAGCGCTGGGAGCGTATCGGCGCACGCCACGAACGGGCTTGCACACTCTTGCTGCTGCCGGGCGGACGGACCGAGGCGGAAGCCGAACTCGGCGTGCTCCGCTGCGCGCTCCCGCCGGCGTCGCTATGATTTGCGCCCGTATCGGCACGGACCGCGAACTGACGCCGGAACTGACGGGAGACCGGGCTTGAACACCGCGACGGCCCAGCGGCGCACCGAGGCCAAGGCGTTGTTGGCGGCCGCGGTGACCGTGGTGCTCTGGTCGTCGGCGTTCGTGGTGATCCGGGACGCGGGCTCCTACCTCTCCCCGGGGGTGCTCGCGTTCGGCCGGCTCGTCACCGGAGCGCTTGCGCTCGGCGGAGTTCTCCTGGTGCGCAAGGAGGGTTTTCCGCCACGGGCCGCGTGGCCGGGCATCATCACGTCCGGAATCCTGTGGTTCGGCGTGTACATGGTCGCCCTCAACGCGGGTGAACAGCGCATCGACGCGGGCACCGCGTCCCTGGTCATCAATGTCGGTCCGGTCCTCATGGCGGTGCTCGGTGGCTGGCTGTTGGGCGAGGGCTTCCCCCCACAACTGATCGCCGGGATCCCGCTGGCGTTCGCCGGTGCCGCGCTGGTCGGGTTCGCCTCGTCGGGCGGCGGCGAAACCAGCGTCACCGGAGTCCTGCTGTGCCTGCTGGCCGCGGTCGGCAGCGCGGCAGGGGTTGTCGCGCAGAAACCCGCCCTGCGGCACGCTTCCGCGCTTCAGGTCACCGCGTTCGGCAGTGCGATCGGCGCCCTCGTCTGCCTGCCGTTCGCCGGGAACCTGGCCGGTGAGATCTCCTCGGCGCCACCGCGGGCGATCGGGGCGATCATCTACCTGGGACTGTTCCCCACCGCGCTCGCCTTCTCCACGTGGGCATACGCGCTCTCGCGGACGACCGCGGGCCGGATGGGCGCCACCACCTACCTGGTCCCCGCGGTGGTGATCACCCTGTCGTGGGTGGCCGTCGGCGAGATACCCGCGCCGCTGTCCTTCGCCGGTGGGGCGATGTGCCTCGCGGGGGTCGCGGTGGCGCGGCGAAAACCCAAGTCGGACAGGCAAAAAGGGGAGACGCGTGAACATTGACGAACTGGGGGCGGAAGGTTTCGAGCGGGTCCTGCTGTGCCACGACGAGGAGACCGGCTTGCGCTCGGTCATCGCCGTGCACGACACGACACTGGGCGCCGCGCTCGGTGGCGTGCGCATGCGGCCGTACCCCACCCAGGACGCCGCCATCGCCGAATGCGCATCCCTCGCCAAGGCGATGACGCTCAAAGCGGCGGCGACGGGGCTCGACCTCGGCGGCGGCTGGAGCGTCATCCTCGGCGACCCGCACGAGGACAAGGCGGACGCTCTGCTCCGCGCGCACGGACGGGCGATCGCCACGCTCGGCGGCCGGTTCATCCCCGTCAACGACGTCGGCACGACACAGCAGGACATCGCGGTGATCGGTGAGGAGACTTCCCCGGTCTGCGCGCAGGACGATCCGTCGCCGATGACCGCGCTCGGTGTCCTGGAAGGAATCCGTGCGTGCGTGCGGCATCGTCTCGGCCGGACCGGTCTCGGTGGGCTCCGGGTGAACGTCCAGGGCGCGGGGCACGTCGGCGCCGCGCTGGTGCGGCTACTCGTTGCCGAAGGCGCGGACGTGACCGTCGCCGATGTTCTTCCCGCCCGGACCGAACACCTCGCGGCCGAGACCGGCGCCGGGGTAGTGGACCCCGCCGACCTGCTGGCGCTCGACTGCGACGTGCTCGCCCCGTGCGCGCTCGGCGGAATCGTCACCGACGCCACGATTCCCGCCCTGCGATGCCAGGTGATCGCCGGTGGCGCGAACAACGTCCTCGGCGCACCGGAGCACGCACAGGACCTGGCACGCCGGAACATCCTTTACGCGCCGGACTTCTGCGTCAACGCCGGTGGTCTGATCTTCCTGGCGGAGCAACTGCTCGGCCACGACTTCGAGCGGGCCCGGAACCGGGTGCTCGGCGTCGGTGAGGTGATCCGCGACGTGCTCGGCCGCGCGGACCGGGAGAACATCTCCACTACCCAGGCCGCGCACGACCTCGCCATGACCCGGCTGAAGTCGTGACAGCACCCGGTCCGTTCCGAACGCACCGGTGCCCGTGTGCGCGCCGCCGTGGTCGCGGCTCGGCTCAGTGCAAGGGCGAGAACGCGGTCGGAATCGCGATGGTGGACGTCGCGTGCGCGATGTTTTCCGGGCCGTTCTCCGGTGGCCAGATCCCCCGTTGGTAGGACTCGCGCCGGATGGCCAGGCGTTCGTTGAGGTCGGGGAAGGGCCAGATGTGGGTGATGCGCGGGACTCCGTCCAGTCCGTACATCGCGGTGGTGAGCGGGAAGAGCTTCGTGCGCTCGGGTAGCGCCGCCTCCCAGCCCGCCATGGTGGGGAGCAGCCCCCCGACCCTGAGTTCGTAGGTGCGGAATTCGTAGACGTCGCCGAACCGTCCGGTTTGGACGGGAGGGACGAACGGGAACGGCGCGTAGCTTTCGATCCTGAACGACTCCAGGTATTCGCCGACGCCGAAAGGATCGGAGCTGGTGAGGATCCGTTGCCGCTCCCCGGCGAGCGCATCGGCGTCCTCGAACTCCCGGAGCAGGAGTACCCGGCCGACGATGACGCCGTGCTCGGTCTCCCAGCAGCCGAGCAGTTTGCCGCTGGTGCCGGCGCTTGAGGTGTAGGCCTCCAACGAGGACAGTGCCTTTTGCACCGTGTAGAGCTTGAATGCGAGATGGGACAGTTCGTAAAGCACCGTGGACTCCTCTTCGGCGTGCGCTTCTTGTCGGTTGCGCTGTCACCAGGTGAAAGCGAGTGGTTTCCCGTTCTGGCCGTCCCACGGTACCGGGCCGGTGTGCCGGACGAATCCCTTGCATGGAGCGCCCATTCGGTCGCCAGCCAGTTCGCCGATTCCACCAGGAAATGGAGGGTGCCCCGGAATAAGCATGCGCAGCGGAAGTACTGTTCGTGGGTTCACTCGGACTCGGCCTGCGGGCTGCCGAGGATGGCGGCGATGCTCTGGGGTGTCCACGTGCCGAGCGCACCGGGTAGTTCGGCGAGATAGCGGGCCGCGCGGGTGATGTCCCAGCCGTGCGCGTCGCACAGACCGGTGGCCAGCATTCGCAGGTATCCGGCTGAGGGTGCGACGAGTTCGACATCGGTGGAGGACCAGGACGCGGTGAACGTCAGCATCGGGTGTCCGTCGAGCTCACCACCGCACAGCAAGGTCTCGTAGCGGCCGGGGCCTAGCTGGACCCGCCCGGTGGCCAGCACCCCGGACAGGTCGAGGTCGCCGTCCGGCTCCCGGTACATCTCCTGGGCGGCGACGTCGGCGAACTGGCCCGCGGTGATCAGGTACGCCCTCGCCGGTGTCGTCCCGGGTAACGCCGGATCGTGGAACGCGCGACCGCCACCCCAGACCGGCGACTCGGTCGCGAAGTAGATCCCGCCGGGCAGGTGGCACCCGCGTGTCGCGCTGGGCGGCTGCGGGTTCCGGCAGCCGGGAAACCCGCGCTTCGCGCCATCGGGTGTCCCGCCCGCGAGGTAGCAGCCGAACCGGGCGGCGTTCATGTTGGAGCCGTAGCTGACATACCACACCAGGCCCGGCTGTCCGGGCCGTCCGTTGGCGTTGACGGGCTTCACGATCCCGATTCTGCCCAGCGATCTCTTGGAAGAAAACGCTTTCGGCGGGACAGCCGCAAGTTCGTCAGCGTTGGCCTGACTTCTGGACGGGAGAGGGTAGGTCGAGGCGTGGTGCGGTGGGTTCGGGCAGGGTGCGGAACAGCAGCCAACACAGGGCCGGCATCAGGACGAGAGGCGCCAAGGCGGTCCGCAGCGAGGTCGCGTCGGCCAGACTGCCGATGGCGGGGCTGGCCAGGCCGCCGATGCTGACGGCCAGCCCGAGGGTGATCCCGCTGGCGGTGCCGACCCGCGAGGGCAGGTAGTCCTGGCCGAGCGTGACCTGCAGCGAGAACGGGACGTACAGGCCGGCCGAGGTCAGGGCCACGAACAGGTACAGGGCCGGGCCCGGCACGAACACCACGCCCGCGACCGCGCCGATCGAGATCAGGTACGACCAGCGCGCGACCGTGACCCGGCCCCAGCGGCCCGCCAGTGTGCCGCCCAGCACGGAGCCGACCGCGCCGCCGAGGTAGAGCACGAACAGGGCAACGGTGCCCGCCGCGGTGCTGCCGCCCATCCGCTGCTGGGCGTACAGCGAGAGGAACGCGCTCAGTCCCACGAAGACGATCGAGCGGCACGCTACCGCCAGCGACAGCTTCACGAACGAAGCCCTGTCATCGTTTCCGGCCGGCCCCGCCACGGCGGTCCCGGCGGCCTGCCGTGGTCCCAGCGCGCGCAGCACCGGCAGGCACAGCACGCTGCCCGCGAGCGCGGGCAGCGCCAGCAGCGGCGTCAGGCGCAGCCCGCCGGCCCCCACCACCGCGCCGACCATGAGCGGAGCCAGGGCGAAGCCGAGATTGCCGCCGGTGGAGAACCAGCCCATGGCGCTGTGGCGGCCCTGGCTCGCGATCCGGGCAACCCGCGCGGACTCGGGGTGGTAGGCGGCCACGCCGACCCCGGAGATCGCCACGAACAGCACCGTCAGTCCATAGGAGCCGCTGACCCCGCTCAGAGCGAGGCCCGCACCGCCCAGCAGCGTGCTGACCGGCAGTAGCCAGGGCATCGCCCAGCGGTCGGTCAAGGCGCCGAACGCCGGTTGCACCACCGAGGACAGCAGGGAGGCGGCCAGCACCATGCCGGAGACGGTGGCGTAGCTGTAAGCGCGCTCGGCGACGAAGAACGGGACCAGGGACGCCACTGCGCCCTGGTAGACGTCGACGCAGGCGTGTCCGATCGCCAGCAGGGTGATCGAGGTGTTCCTTCGCATCCCGCCATGGTCCGGGCCCACCCTCGTGTCGCGCTTTCAATAAGCTGCCGAACAATGACACAAGTCCGCCACACGCCGATCGCTCCGACGTGCACCCGGCGGCTGGCGCCGGGCGGCGCGATCGACGCCCACCGGCACGATGACCATCAGATCGTCTACGCGGGCCGAGGCGTGCTGGCCGTCACGACCAGCGCGGGCTCCTGGGTCGTCCCGGGCAACCGCGCCATCTGGGTGCCGGCCGGTACCGTCCACGCCCACCAGGCCCACGGGGAACTCGACCTGCATCTGGTGGGGCTGCCCGCGACCGACAACCCGCTCGGCCTGGATGTCCCGACCGTGCTCGCCGTGGGCCCGCTGCTGCGCGAACTGATCATCGCCTACACCCACGCCCCCGACGACGACAGCCCCGAGCGCTCCCGGTTGCGCGCGGTGTTGCTCGACCAACTGCGGGCCTGTCCCCAGCAGGCGTTGCACTTGCCCACCCCGGCCTCGCCTCCGCTGCGCGCACTGTGCGAGATCCTGCAAGCCGATCCGGCCGACAACCGCACCCTCGCCGAACTCGGCCGTCAGGTCGGCGCCAGCGACCGCACCCTGTCCCGGCTGTTCCGCAGCGACCTCGGCATGAGCTTTCCCCAGTGGCGCACCCAATTGCGGCTTCAGCACGCACTGGTCCTGCTGGCCGGGAAGAAATCGGTCACGACGGTGGCGTACCGGTGCGGCTGGTCGTCGGCCAGCGCGTTCATCGCTGTCTTCCGGCGCACCTTCGGCCACACACCGGGCTCCCATCCGGCAGATTAGGCGCGCGGCCTGCTGCCGTCCGGCGGGAAGTGGTGATCGTCCACGTGTTCACGGACAGCGCGGCTTGCGTGGTCCGGACCAGCTGATCGTCAATGGCTGCGACATCCTCGACCGCGTGGCGTCGTCTCGTGCCTGTGTGGATCAGCGCGGGCACCCTCCGTGAGCCAATGCTACCTTGGTATTGATCTTTCTGGGTGAAGGAAAAGTTCGTCACTCATTCGCAACCCCGCGATCTGGTGAAAAAGCGCCGTTTCCCGATACCGTGCGTCTCACTTTTCGGAACACGAGACGGGGTGGAACATGTGGGGTTCACGCAGATTCTGGGGAGCCGCTGCGGTGGTGACGACCTTGTCATTGGTGCTCACCGCCTGCGGCGGTGGGGCCGGCAGCAGCGGGTCACCCGGCGAGGTGGATCCGAACGGGACCTTCACCGTCTACGGCACCGAACCGCAGAACACGCTGATTCCCACGAACACCAACGAGCTCGGCGGCTCGAAGGCCGTCGACCCGATGTTCTCCGAGTTGGTCGCCTACCGGGGTGACAACGCACAGCCGTACAACCAGATGGCCGAGTCGATTACCACGACCGACTCGAAGGTCTACGACATCAAGATCAAGCAGGGCTGGAAGTTCCACGACGGCACCGAGGTCAAGGCCAAGAACTTCGTGGACGCCTGGAACTACGGCGCCTACGCCCCCAACGGCCAGATCAACAGCACGTTCTTCGAGAACATCCAGGGTTATGACGACGTCCACCCGGCCGACGAGAACGCCAAGCCGACCGCGGACAAAATGTCCGGCCTGGTCGTGAAGGGCGATTACGAGTTCCAGGTAACGCTGAAGGCGCCCTTCTCGGTGTTCACCACCAAGATCGGCTACACGGCCTTCGCGCCGCTGCCGGACGTGTTCTTCAAGGACCCGAAGGCCTTCGCCGCGCATCCGATCGGCAACGGCCCGATGAAGTTCGTGAGCCGCACGCCCAACGTGGACATCAGGCTGACCCGCTTCGACGACTACCAGGGCCAGGACAAGGTCAAGTTCAAGGATCTGGTCGTCAAGATCTACGCGAGTCAGGAGACCGCGTACCAGGACTTGCTGAGCAACCGGGTCGACTTCATCGAGACGCTCCCGCCATCGTCGCTGGCCGGCAACAAGTACAAGACCGACCTGAAGAACAACCTGGTCATCGGCAACCTGCTCGCCATCAGCGCCATCGCGGTCCCGTACTACGTGCCGGGTTATGACAACCTGGACCTGCGCAAGGCCATCTCGATGGCGATCGACCGCGCGCAGATCACCAAGACCGTCATGAACGACACCTACGTGCCCGCGGACGGTTATGTCTCGCAGGGCATCGCCGGCTACCGGCCCGGCGTCTGCCAGTTCTGCAAGTTCGACCCCGCGGCGGCCAAGACCGCGTTCCAGCGGTCCGGCTTCAAGGGCAAGCTCACCATCGCCTCGAATGCCGACGGTGGCCGCAAGGAGCCGCTCGTGGCCGCGTGCAACAGCATCAAGAACGTGCTCGGTGTCGAGTGCGACTTCGTGCCGGCGACGGACTTCGGCCAGTGGCGCAGCATCGTGACCGGCCACAAGCTGACCGGCATGGGCCGTTCCGACTGGTCCGCGGACTACCCGTCGATCGAGGACTACCTCAACCCGATCTACCGCACGGGTGCCTCGTCCAACGACTCGACCTACTCCAACCCGGCCGTCGACAACCTCCTGCGGCAGGCCGACTCCACCGCGGACAAGGACGCCGCGATCAGGCTCTATCAGCAGGCGGAGGACCTCATCGCCCAGGACCTGCCCTCGATCCCGGTATGGGACGAGAAGGGGGTGGCCGCGAAGTCCGACCACGTCAAGACCGTCACGCTCGACTTCCGCCGCCGCGCCGACTACTCGTCCGTCGAGGTCATCAAGTGACGCGCTGATCGACGTCCCGCCACCAGGGCAGCCGCGGACCGTCCCAGCCGGACGGTCCGCGGCCCGCCCGGCGCGCACTCCTAGGAAGTAACGCATGATTCGTTACGTGCTGCGACGCCTGCTCCAGCTGATCCCGGTGTTCTTCGGAACCACCTTCCTGATCTACACACTGGTCTGGGCCGTCCCCGGAGATCCGTTCTCCGGCAAATGCGGTCAAACGGCCTGCCCCCAGGCCTACATCGACCTGATGACCGAGAAGTTCCACCTGAACGACAACCTGATCGTCCAGTACTTCAAGTACCTGGGGAGCCTCTTCACCGGCGACTGGGGCGAGACCTTCAACGGCAACTCCGTCGGCCAGCTGATCGGCAACTCGTACCCGATCACGCTGCGCCTGGCACTCGTCGCGGTGCTCATCGAGGCCGTGATCGGCGTGACCGCGGGTGTGCTCACCGGCCTGCGCGGCAAGGGCTTCCTCGACAACCTGGTGCTGGTCTCCACCACGTTCCTGATCTCGCTCCCGGTGTTCGTCACCGCGATCGTGCTGCAGATCGTGCTGGGCACGGAGCTCGGCATCATCGGCACGAGCGTGTCGAACGACCCCTCCTTCGGCGAGCTGATCGTCCCCGGCATCGCACTCGGCAGCCTTTCCATGGCCTACGTCGCGAGACTGACGAGAACGTCGATCGCGGAGAACCGCCACGCCGACTACATCCGCACGGCCATCGCGAAGGGGCAGCCGGACAGCCGGGTGGTGGGCATCCACCTGCTGCGCAACTCGGTGATCCCGGTGCTCACCTTCCTCGGCGTCGACCTCGGCTCGCTGATGGGCGGCGCGATCGTGACCGAGGGCGTGTTCAACATCAACGGGCTCGGCGGCCTCATCTTCCGCGGCATCCAGAACCGGGAGAGCGCCACCGTGACCGGCGTCGTGGTGCTGCTCGTGCTGGTGTACCTGCTGATGAGCCTGATCGTGGACCTGCTCTACGCCGTTCTCGACCCAAGGATCCGTTATGACTGAACCCAACCTCGTCGGAGGCGGGGGCAGCGGAGTCGCCGACGCGGTGGAGCTGTCACGCATCAGTGACTCCGACGACTCCGCGACCGAGACGAAGAAGCCCCGCAGCCTGTGGGGCGACGCCTGGCGCCAGCTGCGCCGCAAGCCCGCCTTCGTGATCTCTGCGGGGATCATCGTGCTCGTGGTGCTCATCGCCATCGCGCCCGGCCTGTTCTCCCACCGTGAAGCCGGTTTCAGCGACCTGGCGAAGGCCAATCAGGGCCCGTCGGCCGACGCGTGGTTCGGCTACGACAACCAGGGCTACGACGTGTACGCGCGCACCATCTACGGCGCTCGGGCCTCGCTGCTGGTCGGTGTGTTCGCGACGATCCTGACCGTGCTCTTCGGGTCGCTGGTCGGCATCCTCGCGGGCTATTACGGCCGGCTGATCGACAGCCTGCTCTCGCGGCTGGGCGACATCTTCGCCGGGCTGCCCTTCGTGCTCGGCGCCATCGTGATCCTCACGACGTTCAACGCGCCGGGCTCCAGCCCCGGCGCGGTCACGATCATCGTGCAGGTGGTCTGCTCCATCGCGGTGCTGACCTGGCCGGTCGCCATGCGCATCATGCGCTCGGCGACGCTCGTCGCGAAGCAACTCGACTACGTGAAAGCCGCCCGTGCGCTCGGCGCCGGCACCCCGCGCATCGTGTTCCGGCACCTGCTGCCCAACACACTCGCCCCGGTGCTGGTGTATGCCACCATCGCGCTGGGCGCGGCGATCGGCGCCGAAGCGACGCTGGCCTACCTCGGTATCGGTGTGCGGCCGCCGGTGGTCTCGTGGGGCGTGATGATCAGCGACTCGCGCGACTACTTCCGGGCCGACCCGCACATGCTCCTGTTCCCCGGTGCGTTCGTCACCGTCACCGTGCTCGCGTTCGTGATGCTCGGCGACGGGATCCGCGACGCGCTCGACCCGAAGTCGAGGTAGCGGCCGATGACGGAAACAACCAACGAGCTGCTGCTCGAGGTCGACGACCTCCACGTGGAGTTCCGCACTTCCGACGGCGTGGCCAGCGTGCTCAACGGCGTCAGCTACTCCGTGCACGCCGGCGAGACGCTGGCGGTGCTCGGCGAGTCGGGCTCCGGCAAGAGCGTGACCGCGCAGACGGTGATGGGCATCCTCGACACACCGCCCGGCGTGATCACCGGCGGCTCGATCCGCTACCGGGGCGAGGACCTGCTCACCGCCACGAGTGAGCGGCGCCGCGAGCTGCGCGGCACGGAGATCGCGATGATCTTCCAGGACGCGCTCTCGGCACTCAACCCGGTGTTCACCGTCGGGTTCCAGATCGAAGAGCAGCTGCGCGTCCGGCAAGGACTGTCCAGGAACGACGCCCGCAAACGCGCCGTGGAGCTGCTCGACCTGGTCCGCATCCCAGCCGCCGGGCGGCGCATCAAGGACTACCCGCACCAGTTCTCGGGCGGCATGCGCCAGCGCGTGATGATCGCGATGTCGCTGGCGCTCGACCCCGACCTGCTGATCGCCGACGAGCCCACGACCGCGCTCGACGTGACCGTGCAGGCCCAGATCCTGGACCTGCTCGGGGAGATCCAGCGGGAACGGCGGATGGGCCTGATCCTCATCACGCACGACCTCGGGGTGGTCGCGGAGGTCGCCGACCGCATCGCGGTGATGTACGCGGGCCGGATCGTGGAGCAGGCCGACGTGCACGAGCTGTTCTCCTCGCCGGGCCACCCGTACACGGCGGCACTGATGGACGCGCTGCCGCGGCTCGACCTCAGAGGGAAGACGCTCGAGACGATCAAGGGCCTGCCGCCGAGCCTGCTCGACATCCCACCCGGTTGCCCCTTCCACCCGCGGTGCAAGCGGGCGGAACAACGCTGTTCGGAGGAACGGCCGTCGTTGCACCGCCTCGGTTTCGGCCGGGTCAGTGCGTGTCACTTCGCCGAAGAGGTGGTCGGAAACCGTGGTTGAGCCGATCCTGAGCGTGCAGAACCTGGTCAAGCACTTCCCGGTGCGCCAGGGAGTGCTGTTCAAGCGCACCGTTGGGCAGGTCAAGGCCGTGGACGGGGTCTCGTTCGATCTGATGCCGGGCGAGACGCTCGGTGTCGTGGGCGAATCGGGCTGCGGCAAGTCGACGCTCGCGCAGGTGCTGATGCGGCTCGAAGAGCCGACCGCCGGCGGGGCGACGTTCGAGGGCCGCGACATCTTCAAGCTGCGCGGCGGCGAGCTGCGGCAGTTGCGGCGCGAGATCCAGATCGTGCTGCAGGACCCGTACACGTCGCTGAACCCGCGGATGACCGTCGGCGACATCGTCGGCGAACCGTTCGAGATCCACACCGAGGTGGCGCCGAAGGGTTCGCGTGCGCGGAAGGTGCGTGAGCTGCTGGAGGTGGTGGGGCTCAACCCCGAGCACCTCAACCGCTACCCCCACCAGTTCTCCGGCGGGCAGCGCCAGCGTATCGGCATCGCGCGGGCGCTCGCGCTGCGGCCGAAGGTGATCATCTGCGACGAGCCGGTGTCCGCTTTGGACGTCTCGATCCAGGCGCAGGTGATGAACCTGCTCGGTGAGCTGCAGGGGGAGTTCGGACTCTCCTATGTGTTCATCGCGCACGACCTGTCCGTGGTCCGGCACCTGTCCACGCGCGTGGCGGTGATGTACCTGGGCAAGATCGTGGAGATCGGCACCGAGGAGGAGATCTACGAGCGGCCCTCGCACCCGTACACGCAGGCGCTGCTCTCGGCGGTCCCGGTGGCCGACCCGAGGCTGCGCGGGCAGCGGCAGGTGATCCGGCTGGAGGGCGACGTGCCGAGCCCGATCGACCCGCCGTCGGGCTGCCGGTTCCGCACGCGGTGCTGGAAGGCGCAGGATGTCTGCGCCACCGAGGTGCCGGAGCTGGAACCGCGCACCGGCGGGCACCTCTCGGCGTGTCACTTCGCGGAGGCCCGGTCCGTGGTGAGCTGACTCGGGCTGGGCAACACCCGGCGGGATCTGTCCACAGCGGACCCCGAAACGAGCTCGCGGACATGCCGGGGCTCGCCGGCCTCCGCCTCGGCCGGGCTCCGGCCCTCCAGCCACGGCGCATTTACATGGACTTTCCAATAGTTGGAATTTCCATGTATTGTGGAGTGTATGGATGACGCGCAGTTGAACGAAGAGCTGATCGACTGTCTGTTCGCGATCCGCACCCAGGTCCACGGCGAGCTGAAGGAGCTGGCCCGCGAAGCGGGGCTCACCGACACCCAGACCGATGTGCTGTGGAGGCTGAGCCGCGCGGAGGAGATGACCGCGCGCCGGCTGTCCGATCTCCTGCAGTGCGATGCCTCAACCGCCACGTCCATGATCGACCGGCTCGAGAAGCGCGGGCTGGTCCGCCGCGTGCCCCACCCCACCGACCGCCGCGCGAAAGTCATCCAGCTCACCCTTGAGGGATGCGCACTGCGCGACCGAGTCATCGAGCACACCACCCAGCACTCTCCCTTCGCCCGTCTCGACCGCGAGAGCAGACTCCGCCTGCATGCGCTCCTCCGCGAGGTGAGCGATGGCGCCCGGCCGGCAGGCGAGCCCACTCCCGGCAAGAACAACCACGACAAGGAACAACGGCGATGAACAGCACGACCACGGTCATCACCGGCGGTGCGTCCGGCCTGGGGCTGGTGACGGCACGTCACCTGGTCAAAGCCGGGCAGAGCGTCATCCTCGTCGGCCGGGACGCGGCTCGTACTCAGGTTGCTGCCGACCACCTGCGCGTCCTGACTCCCACCGATGACAACGCGCCCGCGCCGCGGACGTACGCCGCCGATCTGGGGCAGTGGTCGCAGGTGCGCGACCTTGCGGCGAAGCTGGCGGCCGACGCCGTCTCGGTGGACGTGCTCATCAACAACGCGGGCGCGGCTTTTCCCCGGTACGAACAGACCGTGGACGGGGTCGAGCGCACCTACGCGATCAACCACCATGCACCCTTCCTGCTCACCCACGCCCTGCTCGCGGAGGGAGCGCTCGCCCCGGAGGCGCGGATCGTCAACCTCTCCACCTTCGTGGAGAAGCGCGGCAGGCTCGACGCCGCGGACCCCGATGTTGCGGGGACATCGTGGAACAGCCGTTTCTACAACCAGATCAAGGTCTACGCGACCAGCAAACTCGTCAGCCTCCTGGCCACCCGCGAGCTTGCCCGGCGCCTGCCCGAGGGCATGAGCATCCACAACGCCAATCCCGGCATGGTGAAGGGCACCGCGATCAACAGCAACGCCGGCGGCCTGATGCGGCTGACGGCCCCGCTCTTCCGCCCCTTCGCCATCACCGCCGACGAAGGCGTGCAAACCCCGGTCTGGCTCGCCACCACCTCGCCGGCCCCGCGGCCCAGCGGCGGCTTCTTCAGCAGGTCCCAGCCGGACACCCCTTCCGCCCTCGCCCAGGACGACGCCCTCGCCCGCATCGTTTACGACAAGACAGCCGCCTTGCTGGGCCTCGAACCCCTGGCGGTATAGGCGCACCAGACGACCGCGTCTCCTTCCGGCAGCGTGCGAACGCCTTCTTCGCCGCCCACGGCATCGGAACCGACGATCTCGGAAAGCCGCCAGTCCAGCGCGACCTGGTTGTCGGGGAACACACAGGTCTTGTCACGGTTCCGTCGGTCCTGGCTGCCCCGCTGGCCCTTCGGGGCCGGTCAACGGAAATTGGCCACGACTCATGGGCTGGCGTGGTAGTACTAGCCTGATCCGCGCCTGGAAACGGTGCTTCGGCAAGTTCAGGGGGTGTCGAGGTGTCTTCCGGCCTCCGGGCGTCAGCCCGGCTGATCACGGCGACCGCGGTGGTCACCGCCTACGTCGCGCTGCACCTGGTGATCACCGCGGGTCTGGACCTGCGGGCCCGCGACCGGGTCGGCAGCACCGGCGGGGACCAGGCGGCGCTTGAGCACGACCTCGGCCTGTCGGCCACGCTCGCGATGTGGTGCGCGGTAGCCACCGGGGTTTTCGTCGTGGCGGCGCTGTGGCTGCGGCATCGCCGCCGCGCAGGCGTTGCGGAGATCGTGGAGGTGGTGGGACGGATCGCACCGTCTCAGCCATGGTGGCGGCGGCCGGTGTTCCTGGCGGCCAGCGGAGCCGGATACGGCTTGTTCGCGGCGGGTTTCGTCGCGGTAAGTACGGCCCAAAGCCGGGGCTATCAGCTGCCGCTGGCGACACAGGTGTTCCTCCTGCCGACCGGGCTGGCCGTACTGGGGGCCGGGTTGCTGATCCTTCGCTTTTCACGCCCGCGCTCGGTGCGCGACGCGGTCCGCGCTCTACTGGCCGACGGTCGCCGTCCCGTGCTCTATCTGCGCAGCTTCGCCGACGACCAGACCGCGGCGCGGGTAGACGACGGGGCCAACCTCAACATCCATTCCCGCGAGGAGCAGCTCGCGCAGGTACTGCGTGCCTTCGGCCCCGTGATCGCGGTGGGCAAGCCCGGAGAGCCGTTGCCGCACCTGGGGGCGGCGCGGTTCTACCTGCCGTACGACGACTGGCAGCCCGCGGTCCTCCGACTGATGGAACTGTCCCAGCTCATCGTGTTGCACTTGGGGCCGGGCGAGGGACTGTGGTGGGAGGTCGAGCAGGTGATCGCTACCCAGCCCGAACACAAGCTGGTCCTGTTGGCGCCGGGCCGTCCTGCGGACGTGGCCGGGCGGCTGGACGAGCTCCTGCCGACGCCGTCCCGGCTGACCGAGGTGGCTGCGGCTGTCCCCTGGATCTCCGCGGTCGTCGCCTTCGGCCCGGACTGGACGCCGCACGTGTACCCGGTGGAGCCTGCCTCCGCGGCCCCGCGAGGCGGGCTCGCGCGCCGGGCCTTCAAGGCTGCCTCGGCGCCCCTGTTGGTGATCACGCCTGCGCGCCGCGTGGCACGCGCCGTGAAGGCCGCACTGGCGGCCGCGGGAGTCCGCAGACGGATGCTTGTCCTGCGGTCCGAGGCAGGCATGCTGGTCACGTTGGGGAAAGGGCTCCTGGTGCTTGCGGCACTGGCCCTGCCCTACCGGGCTTTGCAGCTTTTCGGTATCGGGTAGCGCGGGCCCTTTCGCTGTCACAGTCCGAAATGGGATGCTCTCGGAAAGCGACTTCGGCGAAGACCGATACTCTGGGGGAGAACCGATGGCCAGTCCAGAGCAGGCCGCGCCCACGGGCGCGAGCGCGGCCGGCACACGGCAGCCCAGGCCGTTAGCCGGCGCGGCCACTGCCACGACGATACTGATCCTGTTGACGATGGCGCGCGAGATCCTGGTGCTGGCGTCCAACTGGCGCGATTACTTCGTTGTCCGCGACTACCTGGCCGGGGCGGCGACGGACACGGATGTCGAGGCCGTCGACTCCGATGCCCTCGCGGTGCTGGCGTCCTGGCCCACGATCCTGGTGTGGATCGCGTGCGGTGTGGCGTTCTTGGTCTGGCTGTGGCGGGCGCGGATCAACGCCGAGCTGAACAACGATGCCGCCGTGCAGCGCCGGTCGCGAGGCTGGGTGGTCGGCGCCTGGATCGCCCCGGTGGTCAACCTGTGGTACCCATACCAGATCGTGTCGGACATCTGGCGGGCCAGCAGCCCCCGGCCGCCTGCCCCCGTGGCCCTGATCAACGCCTGGTGGGCGGCGTTTGTCGCCGCCGGTTTGGTGAAGCCGATCCAATGGCGCCTGGCCGAGCAGGAGAGCTCCTTACCGGACGTACTGGGCAACGCGAACATGTCCACTCTCCTCACCGGACTCGACGTGGTGGCGGGCACGCTGCTCATCCTCGTCATCAGGCGGATCACCGCATGGCAGAACCAGGTGGCTTGAGCAGCGCGCCGCCGCTGCACAGTTCTGGCCGTACGGTCACCTTGAATTCGGTATCGGAATTTCGACATTACCGGTGTGCGCCATGAAAATGCCATATCTGTTGATGGTGTCCAGCAGTGTCTTCCGGCTGTTGAGGTAGGTTTCCTTGGCTTCGGGTTGTACCGTGAACACGAATTCAACAGTGGGTTCGATCTGCCACCATACGTTCAGGAACCGTGGCTTTCTGATCAGTTCCCAGATGGCATTGTTTTCCCGGAGCCCGGTCCTTGTCCGCACATAGGTTTCATTCTGGCTGCCCTGGCCGGAAACGCTCCCGTCCTCGGTGACGTGCGGGGGTGGGATGGCTGTCATGGAGTCATCCCTTTCGCTTTCCTTCCACGAGTACTCCAACGACGATCCACGTGGCGTGAAACGATCCTTCCGGCCCACGATGGCGTAGGCTTCCAAAATCATTTTGCCGGTGCCCAGGTTGCTGGGAAACTGAGCCACGAACGTGTTCTTCGCATGCTCTCCGGGATTGAGAAAAGTTCCCGGAACCAGGTACCTTCCCGAAATGATGTTGGTCAGACCCGATTGTAGTGAGTACCGGGTGAAGGGAGCGCCGTTTGCCAGCTCTTCCTCCTGCTTCCCGATTTCTTTGCCAGGCGTGAAGTCGGCCCTCTGGCTGGACAGGAAGTAGTAACCGTCCAGGACGTACACGCTCGAGTCCCCGATGTTTCCGGTATCGAGATTGATGGGAATCTCATAGGATGCCTTGTCCGGGCTCAGGACCGGCTCGCCGAACCACGCGATAATCTGCACGGTCTGGGGATGGGAGTAGGGTTGGTATATTTGCGAGTAGCCGAAGTTGGCGACCGTGACCAAGATCGTGATGATCGTCGCGAGCGCTATCCCTTTGTTTTCCCGGAAAGCGGGAAAATGTACTCCGGTTCGATGAAGATAGTGCACCACCCAGGCTGAGAGGGCTATGTACAGGGACCAGGCCGAGAGTAGGGGCAGGTCCATCCCCCAGAGGATCCTGAACTCCTTCCAGGTATCTCCTCCGCCTATCTGGGCCAGGATCATGCACGCTCCGGCGGCGGAGATCAACACGGCTCCACCCAAGGCGAGAAGACCTGAGCTGGGAAATTTTTCCTCCTTGCCGAGAAGAACGACGAGGCCGTGATCGATCAGCCCGATTGTCGCCACCAGCAGGAAGGCGCCCGCTAGTACCAAAAGTGCGCCGGTGAATTTTCCCCCGAAAGTGAGCGCGCCGGCGAAATCATCGGCGCCGAACCTGAAGAAAAAGACGAGCGCACTGACGTAGAGCAGGAGGAACAGGACGAAGCGGAGCCATCGCGCGATCAGGGATTTCATCCTACTCCTCGTTGGATCGACCGCCTTGACCTTCCCCGTGAAGCGGAACTTCGAAGGTTAGCCCGGAGTCGAGACCGGCAGGAATAGGCGCGATAAGGATCCGTTCAAAAGTGTGTCACTCCAAGGTGAGCCCGGTCAATCACGCGGACCGCATGCGGTGACGCAGTCGGAATCGCTCATCGTGACCTCCCGACGGCAACGGTTCCCCGGCCCGCTGTCCGAAAACCGGGAAATCGTGCCGGGGTATCCCGTTCAGGGAATAGCGCGCCGCAGAACGGCGCCGATGAGAAATCGTCTTGCCTGATGCCAAGTCAGGGGACCAGCGGCCCGGCCAGCACCCCCAACCCCGCCTCACGGTCCCCGGCCCAGGTCACCGATCCGGTTTCCCGAGGCTTGCGTCCCCACAACATCAGCAGCAGGTCCTCGGCAGTGCCCGAGACCTCCGCGATCGGCTCACCCGGGCCGTAGGTCCAGCTGCGGCCGGCGTCGGTGGCGGTGATTCGCACGGCGTGCTCGGGAGAGGTGGCGGCGCCCTTGGCGATCATGCGGAGCGCCATGGTGTCGAAGACCTCGGCGACACCGTCGGCGGCGAGCGCCGCATCCATCGGCGTCGCCGAGCCGAGCGCGTGCTCGGCATCCCACCGGTGTATCAGCGTCTCCTGACTGCGGCGCCGACGCCAGAACCCGACGGTGTGCGGTGGGAAGAACGTCCACGCCCTGGTGGAGGGAGCAACCGACAGGGCCTGCACGAGGGCATCCGCCGTCTCGGCGTACCAGGCCTTGAGACCGGCCCGGTCACGGGGTGCGGCACCCTCGTCGTAGCTGTCGCCATGGCCCTCCTGCACCGCCGCGACGACCCACAGGTTCCCCGCGCCCATGTGCACGGCCAGATCCACCAACCTCCAACCGCCGCAGTGCTCGACCGGAGCCGACAGATCGCCGTCCAGCACGGCACCGAAAGCGTCCAGTTCACGCCGAAGAACACCCAGGTAATCCACGGCGCCACGATACAGTCCGGCAACTACGCGGAACTCGGCATGATCGGGCGTGATGCGGCACCAGCCGAGCCCGCTCGCGGTCACCGTCGAGGAGTGGACCATGGTGGTCATGGTCGAAGTGGTGCAGTTCTCGCGGGATCACCTGGTGGGCGTGCTTGCCCTGTGTGAGGCGGAGTCGTGGCCGACGTATCCGGCCGACCCAGCGCGTGCGGAGACCGCGTTGCGCGCGCCGGGGACGTTGACGCTGGTGGCGGTGGATGCTGGTGCGGTGGTGGGTTTCGCGCATGCCCTGACCGACGGGCTGCGCTTGTACCTTGCGGAGATCGTCACGGCGGCACAGCGGCGCCGGGAGGGTATCGCCCGGCGGCTGATCGGTGAACTGTTCGAGCGCAGCGGAGTGGCGCGGCTCGACCTGCTCACGGATACGGCCGATGCCTTCTATGCGACGTTCCCGCATCGCCGGTTCAGCGGGTTCCGGTTGTATTCGCCGTCCGGCGGCCAGAGCTGAAATCGGCGTACGCGAGGCCTGCGAGGAGCAGGTCGATCATGCTCCGTGCGTGGTAGCCGGGGAAGGTCTCGACTCCGATACACAGGTTGCCGATACCGAGCACGAGGTCGAAGGCCCGGATGTCGGCGCGCGTCCGGCCGGTGGCGGCTGACGCTTTCGGCAACTGGTCGAGAACGGGCAGGAGGCGGTCCTCGTAGATGTCGTGGCCAGCGGCTCCGCCGCGGCGCGACCGCGGGCGGTGAGGATGACGTGGAAGCCGAGCTCGGCGAGGCTGCGGGCCACGGCGAAGCCGAGCCCGGCCCGACGGCTGGTTCCGGTCACGAGGGCAATCTGGACTGTCTGGCGATGGTCTCACTTTGCGTTGGGGAGTCGCTCGCGTCAGCACAAGGCTGTGGACGCTCGCACGTCGCTGAGCGCTCGTCGCGCGAGCGCGCTGAAGTCGTCGCCGGTGGTGGTCTCGCTCCAGCGTTCATAGGCGATCGCCGAGGCGAGCGCGCCGAGTTCCGCGGCTACGCGAGCGGTCAGGTCGGGAACGCCGCGCCGCTTGAGCGCGCCGGTCATTGCTGCGATGAGGCCGAGGTTCTTCAGCGCCTCGCGTTCTTGCAGTTCCGGGTTGGCGGCGATCACTGCCTGCCTGCGGGCAACGAATTCACGGCGAGCGGGCGTGAAGACTTCTCTCCCGGCCGCGTCCAGAGCACGGGCCACCGCTTCGAGCGGGGTGGCGGTTGCCGGTGCGGCGACTATCGCCTCGGCGAGCAGTTCGTCCATCGTGCCACGGCCGAAGAGTACTTCCCGCTTGTCCTGGAAGTGCCGGAAGAAGGTGGTCTTCCCCAGTCCTGCCCGCTGCGCGATGTCGATCACGGTCGTGTTCTCGTAGCCCCGCTCGGCGAACAGGTCAAGGGCGGCCTGAGCGAGTCGCTCTGATGCATTCGGTTCCCAGCGAGCCATGAACACAGTGTATGGCACTTGGTTCCGTCACTCGTGTACGGTGACGGAACCAAGTTCCATCACTTGCGTCAGGAGGCGTCAATGAGCCGAGCTGTCATCTACGAAGCTTTCGGAGGTCCCGAGATGCTGGAGTTGCGGGAGGTTCCGGAGCCGCACGCCGGGCCCGGTGAGGTCCGCGTCCGCGTGACGGTTACCGGGCTGAACCCGATGGACTGGATCATTTCCTCCCGGTCCGAGGTGGCGGCGCAGTTCGGCATCACCGTGCCGTCCGGCTTCGGTTCCGACCTCGCGGGCGTGATCGACGAGGTCGGCGACGGTGTCACGGGCTTCGCCGTGGGCGACCGCGTCTACGGGTCCGCGCTGGGACGAGCCGTGGCCGACTTCGTGGTGGTGGGGACGCCCGCCGATTCGCTCTGGCATACGCCGGAAGGCATCAGCGACGAGGTGGCGAGCACTCTTCCGGTGGCCGGCGCCACCGCCGCCGCCGCGCTGGCGGCGATCGGTCTGCGGTCCGGCGACACTGTCCTGATCGGCGGCGCCGCCGGCGGCGTAGGCGTGTTCGCTGTCCAGCTTGCGAAGCTCGCCGGTGCGACCGTGATCGGCACGGCCTCGGAGGGCACGTTCGAGTTGCTGCGGCAACTGGGTGCCGAGCCCGTGGCGTATGGCCCCGGGCTGGCGGATCGGGTAAAGGCACTGGCTGCCGGTGGTTTGACCGCGGCAACCGACCTGTTCGGCACGGAGACGGCCGAGGCCGCGCTGGCGCTCGGCGTGGCGCCTGAGCGGATCTCGACGATCGCCGCGGGCCCCAACCCTCCCGGCGGCGTGCGCGCCACTGGCGGAATCGACGCGGCACCGGATGCTGTGAAGCGGATAACCGACGCGATCCTCGCCGGCAAGATCTCCGTGCCGATCGCTGCGAACTTCCCGGTCGAGCGGATCCGCGAGGCCGTCACACTGCAGGCCGGACGCCACGTCCACGGCAAGATCGTGGTCACGCTGTGAGCGCACCCGAAGGACCTCGAAGGACGACACTGAAGCGAATCCAGTACCACCAATACGGGGGACCGGAGGTGATGCGGCTGGAAGACTTCGAGCCGGCACGGCCCGGCGTCGGCGAGGTTCTTGTCCGTGTTCGTGCGGCCGCAGCCAACCCGATGGATTTCGGCATCCGCAACGGCCGCATGAAGATGGTGACGGGCCGGAGCTTCCCGCGGGCGATGGGCTACGACTTCGCGGGCGTCGTCGAAGCGGTCGGTGACGGTGTCACCCGGCTCAACGTCGGTGACGAAGTGCTCGGCGGGGCGCCCTTCAAGTTGGGAGGTGCGTTCGCTGAGGTGGTCGTCGCCGAGGAGAAGGGGGTCGTGAAGAAACCGGCGGGCCTTTCCTTCGAGGACGCCGCCGCGATCCCCACCGTCGGGATCACCGCTCTCCAGGCCCTGATCGTGAAGGGGAAGCTGCGGCGTGGCCAGGCCGTGTTCGTTCACGGTTGCCTTGGCGGAGTTGGCCGGTCCGCCGTGCAAATCGCCCTGGCGCACCACGCCACGGTCGGAGGTAGCTGCCGCGTTACCGCCAGGCAAGACGCATACGACCTCGGTATCGACCCGATCGTCGAGTTCGACTTCGACCCGGCGTCGTTCACGGGACGATTCGACCTCGTCCTCGACACCGCCGGAACGCTCCCGGTCAAGGCCGCGCGAATGATGCTCAAGCCCGGCGGCCGTATCATCGGCATCCACCCCAGTCCGTGGAATCTCGCCCGAAGTGTCCTGCCCGGGCCGTTCCAGACCGTGATCGCCCGACCGGTCACCGAAGACCTGGAGGAGGTCGCGCGAGCCGCCGGCCAGGGAACACTGCGGCTGCCGATCGCCCGCACGGTCCCGCTCTCAGCAGCCATCCCAGCGCTCATCGAACTCGAACGCAACGGTATGGCCAAAAGCGGCAAGCTGATCATCACGCCAGAGTGACCTTCACCGCGGGACACGGCCGTACGGCCCGCACCCGGCACGCGTGGGCGTGGGTCGAGTCTGACGAAGACCGTCCTTAGTGGTCCGGCGGTAGCGGAGGCGGGTGGTCTGCCGATTTGTCGGTCGGTTGGACGCGCCGACGTCGACCGCCGCGGTGCTGGAGGTGGTCCAGCCCGCGCACGCCCGCGGTCAGAATGTGGCGATCGGGTTGACCGGGCTGCCGGACGTACCGGCGAAGCGGACCGGCGCGACTGCGAGGTGGAAGTCCCACTGGCCGAGCTCGGCAGCTGTCGTCGCACACATCTCCAGGTCGCAGTTGTCGAGCAGCCACAGACCCATCGCGACGAGGCTCACGGCGTGAACCGGCATCAAGATGTCTTCGTAGCCGGACGGCTGCACGTCCTGGGGGGTGTCGGCGCCGATCAGCGCGACCTCCCGTTCGTGCAGCCACGGCAGGCAGGACGCGTGCCAGCCGGCCTGCGTGAAACCGCTCGTCTCACCGGTTTCGTGCCGGAAGCGGCCATAGCCGGTCCGCAGGAGTACCGCATCGCCGGATCGCACCCGTACCCCTTGGAGACGCTCGGCCTCCTCGAGATCGTCGGGAAACACACCCTGCCCCGGTTCCAGCCACGGCACACCGCGGACCCTCGCGATGTCCAGCAGGACCCCACGCGTGATGATCCCGTTCGCCGCCGCCGTGACGGCCGCCCACGCCGATCCCGTTGCGGCGTCGACCAACGAGTGCGACCGCCCGTTGTACATCGTGCCGTCCCAGAAAATGTGGCACGGCGAGTCGACGTGGGTGAGGGTGTTGCCGTGGAACGTGATGCCGAGCCGCTCGGACGAAAAGCCCCAGCGCCGGTCGTTGCGGAACCCGGGCGCCGGCATGCTCTCGGCGCCCGGCATGTCGGCGGCGCACGGGCAGGTCGTCGTCGACCGCTCCATGTCTTCCGGTACGGCAACCTCCCACGCGCACGACACGCTCCTGCCGTGGCGCACCGCCCGCGCCGCCGCCAGCCGGACGTCGTCGGTGATGTGGTTCAGCGTGCCGAGCTCGTCGTCGTCGCCCCACCGTCCCCAGTTCGACAGTGTGCTGAAGTACCCGAGCACGTCGTCCTGTGTGGGCATCGGCCGCCCTGCCGTCATCCCAGCATCGACTCCTCCGGTCACGTGGTTCGAGGCACCAAGGTCGGCTGAACTGGCATGAGATCAGATCAGCGGGCCGAGCCAGGATACAGATAAGTCGGCTCTGCGCGTGTCTGATCTGGTGAGTTTCTTGGAGCAGGTGTCGGTGGCGCCGAGAGCGAGGAAGTGGGCTTTGCGTTCGTAGCGGTGCTTGCCGAGTGTTTCGCCGCCACAGTCCGGCCTCGGTCCACTCGGTGAACATTCTAGATCTTCCACTGTGCGAATCGCAGCGGTTACCCGGAACGTTTGAGGCGATGCGGCGGGGTGCGGTGGATCCGTATCGGGCGTCGAAGGTGGCCGACCAGACCTCGGTCCTCACCGACGACCAGGCCCGGGAGGTGGATGCCCTGGTGGCAGGGAAGATCGCCACGCGGGATGCCACGTCGGTGCGCCGTCTGGTGAACAGGACCGTCGCCCGCGTCGATCCGGACGGGTATGCGCGGCGCTGTGAGGAGCGGAGGCGGGGGCGCAGTGTTCAGCTGTGCCATGAGGACGACGGGATGGCCACGCTGTACGCCTACCTCCCCGCCGGGATCGCCGCCACGATCTACACCCGGGTCGATCGTGTCGCCCGGCGGCTGCGCAGCAGGGGCGAGGAGCGCACGCTGGACGAACTGCGGGCGGACGTGTTCTCCGACCTGTGCCTTGGTGTCGCGCGGCCGGTGGAGCCGCCGCGGGCGGAAGTGTTCGTGTATCTGGATTTCCTGACCTGGACCGGGCTGCGTAACGAATCCGCCGAACTGGCCGGACACGGACCCATCCCCGCAGACCTGGCACGGGAGATCGCCGCGAATGCCACGATCCGGAGGGTCATCACCGACCCCATGACCGGCACCCCGATCGACGTCGGGCGCCACCGCTATCGGCCGTCTGCCGCCACCAAAGACCTGGTCCAGGTAGGCGACCGGGAATGCCGGGTGCCGGGGTGTCACCGGCCGGTCCAGGCCTGCGACCTCGACCACGTCGACCCCTGGGCCCAGGGCGGCGGCACGGACAGCGGAAATCTCTGCGGCCTGTGCCGGAGAGACCATCGGCTCAAGGACGAACCCGGCTGGCATCATCGCATGAGCGAAACCGGCGTTCTGGAGATCACCACCCCGGCCGGTCGCACCTACCGCAGCCAACCCGAACCCCTCACCACCGCCGCCTGAGCCTCTCCGGTCACCCCGGGCCGAAGCCGGTCATGTTCACTCGCCCAACGAGACATGTTCTGAATCGCGGCCTGAATCCGCGTCCACACATGCGGGAACATTCCACATCGATCACGACCCCTCGTCCAGATAGGACATGAACGGTGGCCGATCGCGCTCGCGTCCGCCGTGCGCCTACCGCTTCCGGACGGCGTAGGTCAGGTGCGTCACCCTCGGGGAGGGCTCGGCGCGGACGGGTTCCAGGACCATGCGGCCCGCATCCACGCCCTCGAACAGGCGGATTCCGGTGCCGAACAGCACGGGCGACAGCGCGATCGAGAACTCGTCGATCAGGCCGGCGTTCACGTACTCCAGGATCGTCGCGCCGCCACCCGAGATGCGGACGTCGCGGTCGCCGGCGGCCTCGCGGGCCTGGTCGAGCGCGGACTCGATGCCGTCGTTGACGAAGTGGAAGGTGGTCCCACCCGGCCGCTCCCAGGGATCGCGCTTCTCGTGCGTCAGCACGAAGACCGGCGTGTGGAACGGCGCCTCCTCCGGCCACGCCTGCTCGCCGAGGTCGAACATGCGCTTGCCCATCACGCTCGCGCCGGTGCGCTCGAACGTCTCCCGCACGATGTCGTTGTCGCGCCCCTCCTCGCCGCCCTCGCCGAGCTTCAGGTTCTCCCGGAAGTACCGCTGCGGGAAGATCCACTGCTGCAGTTCCATCCACTGCGCCCTCCAGCGCTGCGAGTCCGGGTCGTCCGTACGCTCCTCGGGCGCGATGAACCCGTCCAGCGACATCGACACGCTGAAGAACACCTTTCCGGCCATCAGCCTTCCGCTCCCTTCCGAACGATCTCGATGACGTAGGAAGCCAGGTTGTTCAGGGTCTGCTGGCCGCCCTCGATCGCGTGGTACTTCTCGGCCGCCTCGTCGCGCAGTTCCTTGGTGGGGAACACCGTGCGCATCTCGATCCGGGTCGCCGCACCGTCGGGCTCGAACGTCAGGACCGACTCGAAGGCGTTCGGGTCGCCGTGGGACTCACCGTGCAGCAGCGCGATCCGCTCCGGCGGGGCGATCTCGGTCCAGGAGATCCACTCGCTGTAGTCCGTCCCGTCCGGTCCGTGCATCACGAAGTCCCATTCCCCGCCGACGCGGAACTCGAACGACTGCGTGGTCGTGGTGAACCCGTCCGGCCCCCACCATCGCGCCAGGTGCCGGACCTCGGTGAACGCCTCGAACACCAGCTCCCTCGGGGCGTCGATGACCCGGGTGATGACGATCTCCCGGTCGGCCGTCGCGGACTGTGCCGCTGCTCCTGGTCTCGTCGCTTTCATCAGCTACTCCTCCTGCCTTGCCTGCTTGAGGTCCTGCACGTATGCGTCCAGCCGGTCGAAGCTCTCGTTCCAGAACCGCTCGAACCCGCCGGTCCACTCGTGGACCGCGCGCAATCCGCGGGCGTCAAGGCCGTACAGCCGCTGCTTGCCCGCCTTGCGGTCCCGCACCAACCCGACCTCCCGGAGCACCCGCAGGTGTTTGGACGCCCGCGGCTGGGCCATCCCGAGCTCCTGGGCCAACTCGGTCACCGGCCACTCGCCCGCCCGCAACAGCACCAGGATCTCCCGGCGCTGCGGCTCGGCGATCGCGTTGAAGACGTCCGATGTCGTCGCTGCTCGTGCCACGACCGCCATCATATGCCCATATCGGCATGCGTCAACCCGGCGGGGGCCATCCGCCGTCTTCTTTGGACGATCGCAAATGTGTCGAGGGCCGCGGGGTCGATCGTGCGCCGATGAGTTCGGGCGGCGCGCGAGGTCTACCTGACGTCTGATCGGGAAGGAGAGGCTTGTGCCGGTGAGTGAGCGCATGGTCGTGATCAACGGAGCGCAGAGTTGCGTGGAGGTGCGGGGCAGGGTGGACGATCCGAGCGTGCTGCTCGTCGGGTCGTCGATGTTGAGCTGGCCCGACGAGTTGTGCGAGCGGCTGGTGGCCGGAGGGCGACGGGTGATCCGTTACGACGTCCGCGACACCGGCCGCTCGGAGTCGTATCCGCCCGGCAAGCCTGGTTACTCCCTCGCGGACCTCGTTGACGACGCGGTCGGCGTGCTCGATGTGACCGCGACCGGGCGTGCGCACGTCGCGGGGATGTCGACCGGCGGCTGGATCGCCCAGTTGCTCGCCCTCGGCCATCCCGAGCGGGTCGCCACACTCACGCTGTTCGCCAGCCGGCCGAACGCGCCCGGCCCGGTCGACGACGACCTGCCCGGACACCACGACGCGGTCATGGAGGTGATCAGGAACACCCCGGAACCAGACTGGTCGGACAGGCGAGCCGTGGTCGATCGCCTCGTGCTGCAGGCCAGGACGTTCGCCGGGGCGGGCGCGTTCGACGAGGCTTGCGCTCGTGCGTACGCCGAGGCCGTTTTCGCCCGCACCACCAACGTCAAGTGTGCGACGAGCAACATCGCCTTCGCCGACCATGGCCCGCGCTGGCGCGAGCGGCTCGGCGAGATCACCGCGCCGACACTGGTGCTGCACGGCGAGGACGACCCGTTCTTCCCGATCGGCAACGGTGAGGCGCTCGCCGCCGAGATCCCCAACGCTCGTCTCGTCCGGCTTGATCGTGTCGGGCACGGGCTCCCGGCCCACGCCGTCACGGCCGTCGCGGAGGACCTGCTCGCGCACACAGCGAGCTGATCCGGCTTCCGGTCCGGCGGGCGGCCAGAGCGGATCGCAGGTATCGATCCGTCCGTCCGTGGCGGGCAGGTGTGGGGTCCCCGGGTGTTCGGACTTTGTGGTGAACCCCGGCTCGAACCGGTGTGGGAAGCGCTAGCCGACACCGAACTGGCGGCGCGCCTGTGGGCCGCCAGCGTCGATCTCACCGGCGTCAACCCCTTCGCATCGGCACGAGGCTGACTTCGCGGACTCCTGTCTGGTGGGTCGCTTCCATGCTGGGTGCAGGCGCTGCCCGCGCGGGGTAGGGAGCCTCAAGTAGGGTTCGGTGACGTGGACGACGGATGGGATTTCGACGAAGCCGCGGACTGGGAGTACGAAGACCAGGTTGGCCCGTCGAACCCAGTCGCACAGGTTCATCGACGATCTGGAGACCAACGCGCAGCGCATAATCTACGCCGCCGCGACTGTGTCCGAGATCGACCAGGCAAACGCCGACGGGTTCGACCGCGAACTCTCCGCGCCATCGGCGCCGGGCTCGTCATCGCTGCCGTCGCAGGCTATTTCGGCGTCACAGCCTTCTGGGACCACCACTTTCACAAGGGTGCGGCGACCGACCGCTGCGTATCCACCATCCGCACCGACCTTCAGTCGGAACTGGGCATCGCCGGGCTACCCGCACCACGCGACGCCGATATCGCCGCGCAGGCCGACTTCACCGGGGTCGATGCGCACAAGACGATCATCACCGAAGAGGCGGCCGGTGCGCTGCTGCGCAAGGGCACCTCGGCCGCGGCCGTGCTGGCCGTGTGGGAGGTCACCGGAAACGTGACCCTCGCGAATCTCCCCGCACGATCCGGCCTCGTCGGCAGTGACAACACGTTCGGCTGCACCGCAATGGTTTTCACGGACGGTTCGGTTGTGACGCTGGGTGATTCGGTGCGGGACCGGACCCGCGGCCCGTAGCGTCCGGCCGGAACCATTCGCACGTGCACTCAGTCCATCTGTGGAGGACGAACCTCAGTCGGTGGGCGTGAAGGCGACGGCGCGCAGCCTGATCACGGCGTCGCGGGCGGACGGGTCGGCCGGATCGAGGGGGATGCCCATCATCGGTGCCAGGTGCCGCCAGGCGCGGGGGTGCCGGTCGCGGTAGCCGCGCAGGATGCGCACCGTTTCGTCGAGTTCGAGGAGGCGGTGGCCGGGGTGTGCCCAGCGTTGCCGCCCGAGCCTGAGTTCGAGGGCGGGAGTGGCGGTGATGTTGCGGTACCAGTCGCTGCTTTCGCCCCAGGCGGAGACGACCACCGCTTCCGGCCGCACTGGGTCGTAGGCGACGACTTCCAGGACGGTTTCGCGCCGCAGTCCGGATTTGCGTCCTTTGTGGACGAGGTAGAGCAGCCGGTGCCCGAACAGGGCGCCGAGTCCGTTCCGGTAGAGCGCGATGGGGGCGCGGAAGAAGGCGCGGAGGAGCCCGCGGGGCGCGTGGTCGACGAGTCTCATCCTTGCTCCTGGCCGCGGAGCGCGGTGAGGATCGACTGGTGGGTGATCCAGCCGGTGAGGGTGCGGGTTTCGGGGTCGAGGACGGGGAGGCCGGTGCCTTGGGCGCCGGTGAGGGCGTCGAGTGCTTCGTTGACGGTTGATTCGCCAGTGAGCAGGGGTGGGAGCTCGGCGAGGTCGCCGACGGTGCGCGCGTCCGCTTGGTCGTTGCTGAGGGTTTCGGCCACGGCTTGGGCGGTGACGCAGCCCTGGTAGTCGCCGCCGGGGCCGAGGACGGGGAGGATGCCGTGGCCGGACAGGGCCAGGGCGCGGGCGGCGGTTTCGAGGCCGGTGTCGTGGCCGAGGGGCTGGGGGAGCGGTTCGAGGGCGGCTGCGGCGGGCAGGCGGGCGGCTCGGCGGGCTTGCGGGTGCTGGGTGAGGTCGACGCCGCGGCGGGTGAGTTTGAGGGTGTAGATGGTGTCGCGGGAGAGGGCCTTCCCGGTGAGGGTGGCGACCACGATCGCGGTGAGCATCGGCAGGATGATGGTGTACTGGCCGGTGAGTTCGAACAGGATGACCACGGCGGTGATGGGGGCGCGGGCGGCGCTGGCGAAGGCGGCGCCCATGCCGATCAGTCCGTACACGCCCGGGGACGCGGTCAGGCCGGGCAGGGCGGTGTGCGCGGCGATGCCGAAGGCGGTGCCGCCCATGGCGCCGATGAACAGCGAGGGCGCGAACACGCCGCCGGAGCCGCCGATGCCGATGGTCAGGCTGGTGGCGAGGATCTTCCCGGCGAGCAGGAGGAGCAGGAAGCCGAGGACGTAGCGGCCCTGGACGGCGTTCTGCAGGACGGGGTAGCCGACGCCGTACATCTCGGGCAGCAGCAGGAGGAGTCCGCCGAGGAGGAGCCCGCCGGCGGCGGGGCGCAGCCACTCGGGCCCGCGCCAGAGCCAGTCGCAGGCGTCCTCGACGAGGTAGAGCACGCGGGTGAACAGCACGCCGCAGGAACCGACGACGATGCCGAGCGCGACGAAGAGCAGGTATTCGACGGGATTGCGCAGCGCGAACGGGGGCAGGCTGAGGAAGGCGGCGTTGCCGAACACCGCCCGTCCGACCACGCTGGCGGTGACGCTGGAGAGCACCACCGCGCCGAAGGATTCGGCGGCGAAGTCCCGCAGGATCAGTTCCATCGCGAAGAACGGCCCGGCCAGCGGGGCGTTGAAGGTGGCCGCGATGCCCCCGGCAGCGCCGCAGGCGACCAGGACGCGCAACCGCCACTCGGGCAGCCGGGCGAGCCGCCCGAGGGTGGAGCCGAGTGCGGAGCCGATCTGCACGATCGGTCCTTCACGCCCCACCGAGCCGCCCGAGCCGATGGTCATCGCCGAGGCGAGCGCCTTGACCACGGTGACCTGGGCGGGGATGCGGCCACCCCGTTCGGCCACCGCGTACATCACCTCCGGCACCCCGTGGCCCCGGGCCTCCGGGGCGAAGCGATGCACCAGCGGGCCGTAGACGAGCCCGGCCAGTACCGGCGTGATCAGCAGGAACCACGGGCCGAGCGCGGGCAGCCAGGGGTGGGCCTGCCCGCCCGCGGCCGCGTAGTCGGCGTGCCCGGAGAACAGGCGGGTGAACGCCGTGATCAACCAGCGGAACGCGACCGCGCCCAGCCCCGAACCCGCCCCGATCGCCACCGAGAGCACCAGCAGACCGGTCGGGCTTTCCCGCAGCCACCGGGCCAGTGGCTGGTGCCGGGGTACGGGGACGGAGGCGGTTGCGGCGGGCTGGGTGCGGTTCTGGGCCACAGTCACTATTGCAGTATGCAACACTTGCGCACAGCACATGTTCCGGGATGGGGTAAAACAGTGCTATGTCCCCACGTCGTCCACCGCGTACCGTTGTGACCTCCGGCCCGGCCACGTCGTCCACCGCCGAGCCTGCCCCGGACGACGTGGATGTCATGACCGACGCCGTGCTCACCGCCTCACGGCTGCTGGTCGCGGTGTCGGCCCGCTCGATCGCGTCGGTGGACGAGTCGATCACGATCCCGCAGTTCCGGCTGCTGGTCGTGCTGGAAAGCCGGGGGCCGCTGAAGCTGACCACGCTGGCCGAGTACCTCGCGGTCAACCCCTCCACTGCCACGCGCATGGTCGACCGGCTCGTGGCCGCCGACCTGGTCAGCCGGGAGGCCAACCCCGCCTCGCGACGTGAACTCGTCGTGTCGCTCACCGAAACCGGGGCGGCCGTCGTGGCCGAGGTGACCCAGCGGCGGCGCGCGGAGATCACCCGCATCGTCGCCCGCATGCCCGTGAGCACCCGCCGTGGGCTGGTGCGCGCGCTCACCGCGTTCACCGAGGCCGGGGACGAGCCCTCCCTCCGCGACGGCACCGACACCCTGTGGGTGTGATCCGAATGACGCTCGTCGACCGGCTGTCCGAGGCCGGTGGCGTCCAGGCCGGAGTTCGGCTTCGCGGAAAGGCCGTCAGCGGGGGCGTCCGGGCTCCTTTCCCGCGTGGTGGATCCCGGTGTGGCCGGACTCCGCGCCGTGCGAGAAGGTGGCGGATTCGGTGCCGTGCTGGGGTTTGTCCTGGCCCCGTAGCCGGGGCAAGGCACGGCGGAGGTCGTCGAGCAGCAGGTCGGCCATGTCGTGGGTGAAGCCGTTGCGCACGACGATCCGCAGCACGGCGAGGTCTTCGCGGTGGCGGGGGAAGGTGTAGGCGGGCACGAGCCAACCGTGTTCGCGCAGGGCCGCGGAGACGTCGAAGACGGAGTAGCCGGTCTCGCCCTCGGCGAGGGTGAAGGCGAAAACCGGGAGTTGCCTGCCGTCGGTGAGCAGCCGGAAGGCGCCGAGTCCGGCGATGCGGTCGGCCAGTTCCGAGGCCACCTCGCGGCAGTACCGCTGCACGCGCCGGTACCCGTCGTGCCCCAGGCGGATGAAGTTGAAGTACTGGGCGGCGACCTGGGCGCCGGGGCGGGAGAAGTTGAGGGCGAAGGTGGGCATCTCGCCGCCGAGGTAGTTGACGTGGAACACGAGGTCGTCGGGCAGTGCGTCGCCGTCGCGCCACACCACCCAGCCGACACCGGGATACACGAGCCCGTACTTGTGCCCGGAGGTGTTGATGGAGGCCACGCGGGGCAGCCGGAAGTCCCACTCCAGGTCTGGGTCGCAGAAGGGGGCGATCATGCCGCCCGAGGCGCCGTCGACGTGGACGGGGATGTTCCAGCCGCGTTCGGCCTGCAACCGGTCAAGCGCGGCGCAGATGTCGGCCACCGGTTCGTAACTGCCGTCGAAGGTGGATCCGAGCACGGCGACCACGCCGATGGTGTTCTCGTCGCAGTACTTCACCGCTTCCTCGGCGGTGAGGTGGAAGCGGTCGCCGTCCATCGGCACCAGCCGGGCCTCGACGTCCCAGTAGTTGGCGAACTTTTCCCAGCACACCTGCACGTTGATGCCCATGACGAGATTCGGCCGGGCCCCGTTCCGCCCCTCCTCGGGGCGGCTGTGCTGCCAGCGCCGCTTGAGAGCCAGACCGGCCAGCATGCACGCCTCGCTCGAACCGGTGGTCGAGCAGCCGGTGGGGTGGTCGGGGTCGGTGGCGTGCCACAGGTCGGCGAGCATCCGCACGCACCGCTGCTCGAGCTCGGCGGTACGCGGGTACTCGTCCTTGTCGATCATGTTCTTGTCGAAGCACTCGGCCATCAGGGTCCGTGCCTCTTCCGACATCCAGGTTGTGACGAAGGTGGCGAGGTTGAGCCGGGCGTTGCCGTCGAGCATCAGTTCGTCGTGCACGATCTGGTAGGCGGTCGCCGCATCCAGTTCACCCTCCGGGAGCCGGTCGCGGGGGATGCGCACGGGTTCGCGGGTGAAGACGGGGTTGACCCCGAGCTCCTTGCGGCCGGTGCGCTCCGGGCCGGACGAGTGGGCCAGTGGCATGGCGGCGCTCCTTTTCGGCAGTGGTCGTGGCGGGTCATTGGCCGGATTGCGACGCCTTCGCGTGGGCCCCGAGATCGTCGAGGGTGAGCTGGTGGCGGGGTGGCTGGTCGAGGATCATCCGGTGGGTGAGGGTCAGGTCCGGTCCGACGTGCAGCAGTTCGCCGGAGCGCAGGTTGTGCCAGCCGGGGTCTTCGTCCATCCGCTCGCTCGCCACCACGGCGGCGGGGTGCCGGGCCAGTGCGCCGGAACGAGCGCGGATGCGCCCGGCGGGGCTGGCGTGGTCGAGGTGGCGGTCGCCGTGGGTGCCACCGGCGGTGCGCTGGAGCACGAACAGGTCGTGTGTTGCGGGGTAGCGCAGGGCCCAGAGCTCGGTGGGCGTGGTCAGGACGAGGTTGATGGCGTAAAGGGGCAGGTGTCCGGCGACCCAGCGGCCGGCGGTGGTGATGCCGGCGGTGATGTCGCCGTCGTGCCGGTCGATGTGGCGGGTGATGAGGGCGAAGAACCGCTCCGAATCGGTGTCGCCGCACACCAGGTCCCGGTACTCGCCGAGTTCACTGTCCAATGTGGTCAGATCACCGATGACTCCGTTGTGTGCGAAGATCCGGCCGTGCTGGGTGAACGGGTGGGTGTTGCGCGGGTCCAGTCCGCCGGTGGAGGCGTAGCGGACGTGTGCGACGAACGTGGCGGATTCCCGTTCTTTGGCCTCTTCGGCGAAGCTTCGGTCCTGGTAGGCGGCCAGCGGTTGTTTCTCCACCAGTGCGGTCCCGTCCGCGCGGAAGGTGCCGAGCCCGGTGCCGTCCGGTTCGCGGCGGCTTTGCCGCGCGAGGCTGTCCGGCGCCTCCAGCAGCCAGAACGTCGCACTCACGCGCTCTGGACTTGCGGACAAACCGAACAAGCGGCACATCGCCGACCTCCTGGCTTCGGGGGGAACTCCCACTCCACCTACCACGGCCGGACGGGACCAAACGAGTTGGCGAAAAGACTCGCGGTGGTTTCACGAGGAGTCACACCGGACACCCGGGAGACATGAGCATGAGGGGTTTCATCCGCGAGTTCCCGACGGTCCACCTCGTGATCGGCGTGGCTGGTAACGTCATCTTCTTCGTCGGGAGCGTTCTGTTCCTGTGGTCGTGGGCCGAGCAGTCCGCGATCTGGCTGTTCATCATCGGCTCGTTCGGCATGATGCTGGGCGCGATCGGCCAGGCGGTCTACATCCACGAACGCCACCGCCTGAACGGGGCGCCGGGGGAGTGGCGCGCCCGGGAGACGGTGCCGCAATGAGGAAACCCCTGGCTGTTCGCCGTGTTGCCGCTATCCGGATGTCGCGACGCCGCGGGGCCTCGGCAACGCCCTGCACCTGCCGAGGCGGACGGTTCACCAGATGGTTCGTCTACTGTGGATACTGCCGGCCGGCCGACGGCAGCGCACAAGCTACGGTGCCGTCGGGTCAGCCGCTCTCGCCGCTTGCTCGTGCAGCCGGGCAAGCACCTGCTCCTGTCGGGGGCCGACCGGTTGTTCCGCGATCTCGTCGAGGCGCCGCACGATTCGCTCCAGCCCGGGGCAATCGTGCACGCCCCTGCCCTTGAGTCCGGCACCGTCGATCCGGTTCGGGAACGGGGCCAGTGCGGGATGGTCGCTGGTGAGCGGTTCGCCGGCGCGGCGCGGAAGGATCGCCTGCCCGAGAGGGTCGGGCATGCAGGGTTCGAGCAGGATCACGGTGTCGTCGGTGCGCCCTTGGGCGACCAGTTCGGCGAGTTCGCTGGACAGCGCGGGCGTCAGCTCGTCGGCCCAGACGACAATCTGGCCGGCGGCCGCGATCAGCGTGCACACGGTCTGGAACCACGTCGCGCCTGGCAGGTAGAGCCGGTTGCTCGCGACGAACTTGCCGGCGTACCGGTCGACCTCCAGGTGACCGGCGGTGGTGCTGGCAACCTGGATCAGCGGCACCATGGTGTCGAGATCGGCGAGCACGGACTCCGCATCCCGGTAACTGATCACCGTCGTGTGATCGGCTGGGTCCTCGTCCAGCATGAACTCGGCCGAGGTGATGCCGGATCGCTCGGTCATCTCGAAGTTCCGCAGCAAAAGCACGTATGGTTGGCCTGCGCACACCCAGGATCGCAGAGTCCCGGCCGATCGCGTGTGCACGCGACGGGCCTGTTCCACGATCACGTCCTCCGTGCGGCTGTCCGGGTACCAGTAGCGCTCTCGTCGCAGGTAGCCCAGCTGGAATTCGGGCTCGGCGAACGCGATTCGGTCCAGGACGCGGTCGGCGTACCGTGCGATCGCCACCCAGCGGTCCAGATCCTCATCCAGTCCGGGCGGTGTGTCGCCGAGCCTTTCGACAGTCTCGGCGAACGCGCGCCGGGCCGCGGGCTCGTCGCCGAACTGGAGGGCGAGCAGCGCCGAGTTGACGAGCGCCTGGGCGACGCGGCTCTGCAACTCCGGGTCCGTGGTTCGCTGCCAGCGCTGCGCGATCTCGGCCCATATCTCGTCGACGTGGGCTCGGCGGGTGTCCCAGGGTGTGCCCGCCGCGCCGCGCAGCAGCGCGATCTGCACGAGCGCCCGGCAGACCGCCCTCTCGAGCTCGACGGATGCGCTCGTACCGGCGCGGTCGACAGCCTCCCGCAGCACCCGCTGGGCGGCGGAGCTGTGTTCCGGGCTGTCGACCGCAAGGTGCACGCAGTCATCGGTCAAGCCCATGATCACCCGCCAGGCGAGGCGGGGGTCGGAGTGGCCGGCGTAGTGCTGCGCGAGCCAGCCGAGCACGAGGAACGCGTCGTCGAACAGGCCTCGGAGGCCGATCCCCATCCCGATCTCGAACAGGGCGAACGAGTGGTCGTTGTCGCTGCTCTCCGCCGCGACCTCGCCGAACAGCCACGCTCGGAACAAGCGGTCGCCCTCGTCCGCCGATACGCCACGCCGGAACTCCTGCCAGTGAGCGAGTACGCCGTCGATCACCGCGTCCCGGCTGAACCCCGCAGCCGCCCAAGGATCCCCCATGGCATCGACTGTGCCACGGGGCCAAGGGCAGGCACAACGGCGTTGCTGGACCACCTCGGTCACCTTGTCGAGGCTGTCCTGCACATCGGACAGCCGTGCAGCAGTGCCGGAATCAGCCTGGCGGGCCGGAAACACCGATCAGGGAACAGATCCCGGGATCAGTGGTTTTATGGCTGCGAGCGGGAGGAACGCATTGGCGGCTGCTGCTTCCACTGTTTGCCAGTCGTCGTCGTTGAGCAGTTGAGTGATGACCAAGGGCGGCAGGGCGGGGTGGCCCGCAGCGTGTGGCCTTGCCCGTTTGTCGGATAGGCAAGCGAGCAGTGCTGAGGCGGTCGCGTTGGGGTGTCGGGCGATTGCGCGGAAAGCTTTTCGTGCCGCTGGCTCGTGCCGGACCAGATCGTGCAGTAGTGCCGGCGAGGCATCCGGGTTCATGGCCACGGCGGCGAGGACCTTTACTCCGTGCCTTTCGATCATGGTGCGCAGATGGGCTTCGTGCAGGCCCGGGTGCGGCGCGATGGACTTGGCTACTTTGGCGTCGGGGTCGGCGGCAAGCGTTTCCCTGACCTTCGCCGGGAGGTCACGCCGTTGGGCCAGGAGCATCCGTATCACCGGATTTGGTGAGGCGGCCAGTTCCTGGACTTCGACGGGGGAGGCGGCGGCGATCCGCGGAAGCAGGGTCGGGCCGATTTTGGTGGTGCGGGCCAGGTCGTTGAGTACGTCGAGCGGGACGTTCGGATTGTGGGCGAGTCTGCGCTGGACGTCATGGCCCTGGTCGTGGGCCAGCACGCGGATCAGGGTGTCGTCGATCGCGGGGTTCTCGGCGAGTTCGCTGCGGACACCGGGGATCGGATCCTCGGCGAGTCGCCGGTGGATTGCCGGTGGCAGGTCGAGCCGGGCGGCGAGTTGTTGGCGCAGCAACATCGAGGGATGGTCGGCGAAGGCGATTACGGCCGCTGCGGGCGAAGCCGGATTTCGCAGGGCTCGGTGGTGCATTTCCGTGACGGTGGATTCGTGGGAACCGTGACAGGCGGCACCCGGCCGCAGAGTACAGTCGGTACGCGGGCAGTGCGGATCGTGCACGAACGGGATTTCCTCGCGGTCGCAGACCAGGCACCTGGTCGCAGCCAGAAGTCCTTCGCCCGTGAGCAGTGCAGCCAGCACGGCTGGGGGCGTCGCCTCGTTGAGAGCCGCCGCGCTGCGCACCTCGGCATGCGGATGCTCGGCAAGCCGCGCGGCAATTACTGCCGATGTCGTCCACAACGCGAGTTCCGCGACAACCCGAGGGTCGGGGTCGGCAGCGAGCACGTCCACCACATCGGCGGCAAGACCAGGACAGCCGGCCAGCGTCAGCCTGTGCTCGACGACGGCATCCGTCGCGAGCTCGCGTGCCCACGCAGGGTTACCAGCTCCCTTCGCGAGCAGGGCAAGCGCAGCGCGCGGCTGTTTCGCAGGATCAACCACGTCCGTGGTGAGCAGCCCAGCGACGACAAGCCGCGCCACGGTCGCCGGGCGCCGGGCGGCGAGCGCGACAGCCTGCGTCACGCTCAGATCCACGCGATCCGCGAGTGCGATGGCCATCTCCTCATCCGCGATCTCGATCAGCCGATCGACCAGCTCTGACGGCAGGGCCGGATTGGCGGCGATCCCGTACAGGACATGGTTCACGCGAACACCCTGGCTATGACCCTTCGGGACTGTTGTCGTGGAGAGTTCGTGGTTTGCACGACCACCGGCGCGAGAAAGGCGTATAACGATGTATTCAACGGCTCACGCTGCCGCGCAATGGAATCCCCGGGCAGGGCAGTACAGGGTTGTCGCCGAACAGGCGACCAGCGCGCCGGCCGCTCGCCGCAACCCAGCAGCACGTTTTGACTGGACCTTCGCCCCTGCTCGGCGTCCCGTTTGATGCAGAGAGACTTGTCAGGTCAACTGGTCTACCTCCGCTGATTCGGGTCTGTCGTCGAGAAGAGTCGCGAGACGATCGCGCAGCGCGGTGATCTCGATCAGGTGCCGTTCGAGGGTGGCGAGCCGGGCGCGGGTGGTGGCGATGGCGGTGGCGCAGCGTGGGGAGGCAGGGCCGTTGCCGGCGAGCCGATCGGGCACTGGTTCGTCGAGCAGCGTGACGAAGGTGGCCAGGTCGGTCAGGGTGAAACCGGTCGCCTGCAACAGTTGGATACTGCGTATGCGGTGCAGTTCCCGCTGGCCGTAGTCGCGATACCCGGCTGTGGTGCGGGGCGGGTCGAGCAGGCCATGCTGTTCATACCAGCGCAGCGCGCGAGCGGTGGTCCCGGTGGCCCGGGCGGCTTCAGTGATCCGCATTGTCCAAGTGCACCACAACGGTGCCGCGGGTGCGTCCGGCGAACAAGTCCAAGAGGGCACCGACAGCGGCGTCCAAGCCGTCGACGCGGTGCTCGGCCGGCACGATCTGCCCATCGGCCAGCCAGTTCGCGAGCTGAGTGGGCCAGGCCGCGACCAGGTCGGGATGGTCTGCCGGGGTGAACCCGGCCAGGGTCAGGCGCTTGCCGATCACGCTCATGAGGTCCAGTTCCACGCCGCCGTGCCCGTCGCCGAACTGGGAGGCGAGTGCGCCGCAGAGCGCGAAGCGGGCCCGCGGGCGGGCAATGCTGATCGCCGCCTGGAGTTGCGTACCGCCCACGGTGTCGAAGACTACGTCCAGCCCGTCCGGCGCGGCCGCGCTCAGCGCGGCAGGGAGGCCGGGGTCGCGGTAGTCGAGCACCTGGTCGTAGCCGAGGGTGCGCTCGGCCCACGCCGCCTTCTCCGGGGAGCCGGCGGTGCCGATCACCCGGGCGGCACCCAGCAGGCGGGCGATCTGCCCGGCCAGTGACCCCACCGAGCCGGCGGCGCCGGTGACCAGCACCGTGTCGCCTGCCCGGACACCGCCGACCGCCGCCAGCCCGACGTAGGCCACCGGACCTGGCAGCAGGTGCGCCACGGGATCGGACAGCACCGTTTCGTCGATCGGGGTGAATCCGGATGCGGGCCCCCAGGACAGGTCCCGCCAGCCGGCCTGGTGCCGCACCCGCTGCCCGGGCCGCAGGGCGGGGCTGGCCGAGTCGATCACTTCGCCGACCGCCGGTCCGAACAGCGCGGCGTCGACCGGATAGGGCGGCAGTGGGGCGCTCGTGCCCAGGATCAGGCCGCGCATCACCGCGCCCAGCCCGAGATGGGTGTTACGCACCAGCACCTCGCCCTCAGCCAGTTCCGGAACTGGCACGGACGCAACGGTGAAGTCGGCCGGGGCCGGGTCGGTGGCGGGGCG
Organism: Amycolatopsis cynarae; assembly: GCF_026802195.1. NCBI lineage: Bacteria > Bacillati > Actinomycetota > Actinomycetes > Pseudonocardiales > Pseudonocardiaceae > Amycolatopsis > Amycolatopsis cynarae. The sequence goes on from NZ_CP113836.1 coordinate 2,788,089, forward strand.
ACGGGTCAAGTGAACCTGGCGAGACAGGGAAGGAAGAGGCACGAGACGAGACGTTAAGGGCTGACGTGCCCGTCAAGGTCAAGCCCTTCAGACGTTTTGTCGCGGCGTATCCGAGATGCCGATGCAATCTGCCCGTGCCGCTGTTGGCGGGAACGAGACGCTAGGCCGCGGAGTTCGAGCAGCGCCGCTGAATACGCAGCAGCCACTGATGAAAGCTCATCGACAGTCCGCTGCTGAACAGACGGCTGAAGGTTCGTTTGCTCGAGCCGGTTCCGCGCCCCAAGCTCCGCCCCTGCGTTGACCATCGGGGGCGAGCTGACCAGGATAGTTCGCTGGATGCTGTCCGGATCGCCGGACGACAACCCGAGCAGGGTCGCCGCGGAGTGGGCCGGTGATCCGCGCGGGCCTGGTCGACGAGATCGTCGTGCACACCGCGCCCGTGCTGCTGGGCAAGGCCGACTGGCGGTGGACGAGCGAGTCGAACTGGAGCCCGTACACCTCGGCAGTACTGGGCCGATGGCCGACCTGCACTACCGCGTAATGAGGGACCTGCAGGTCGGCTGAGGAAAGCGCTTTTCCAACGGCGGCGGACGTGTCACCATCGATGGCCGGTACCGGTGACACCGGCAGGAGGCGACGATGCCCGTCCGATCCCGATCGGCCCGCCTGGTCCTGGGCGTGGCGCTGGCCACGCTCGTGACCGGTTCGGTCCCCGCGTACGGCACAACCGCCACCACGAGCGCGCCACGCGTATTCCGGGTGGGGACCTGGAACGGGATCGCTGGTGACCAGCCGAGCATCGAGGCCGCGGTCGCCGCAGCCGGACCGGGGGACTGGATTCTCGTCGGCCCCGGCGACTACCACCCGCGGATGGACTACGCCGACCCCCAGCGGAGCCCGAACGCCCCGGCCGGCGTGCTGATCACCACGCCGGGCCTGCACCTGCGGGGCATGGACCGCACCGGCGTGGTGATCGACGGAACCAGACCGGGGGCGGCTCCCTGTTCGCCGGACCCCGCAGACCAGGACTACGGGATTCCGGACGCCGCGGGCAAACCGAGCGGCCGCAACGGAGTCGAAGCCCTGCTGACCAGCGGCGTCACCTTCGACAACTTCACCGTCTGCAACTTCCTCTCGGGCAGCGCGGACAGCGGGAACGAGATCTGGTGGAACGGCGGGGACGACTCCGGCAGGATCGGCCTTGGCGCCTGGTGGGGCAGCTTCCTCTCCGCGACGTCGACGTTCTACGACCCCGGGCACCCGGAAAGCGCCGCCCAGTACGGCCTCTTCGTGTCCAATTCGGACGGCCCGGGTTCGATGACCGATACCTACGCCAGCAACTTCAGCGACTCCGGTTACTACATCGGCGCGTGCGGCGACTGCAACGCCGTGATCGACCGGGGACACGCGGAGTTCAACGCGCTGGGCTACTCGGGCACGAATTCCGGCGGGCATCTGCTCGTGCAGAACTCCGAGTTCGACGACAACAAGGATGGGTTCGACACCAACAGCCAGAACAGCGCGGACCCGCCGAGCCCGCAGGACGGCACCTGCCCGAACGGGGAAACCGGGCCCACCGGAACCCGTTCCTGCTGGGTGTTCCGGAACAACTACGTGCACGACAACAACAATCCCGACGTGCCGGGCGTGGGCGTCGCCGGTTCCGGGCCCGTCGGCACCGGGATCTCCCTGGCGGGCGCGCGCAACGACACGGTGGTGCACAACCGGTTCGTCAACAACGGTTCGTGGGCGGTGCTGACCACGGTGTTTCCGGACACCGCGCCCGCTTCCGCGAGCAACGTGCCGGACTGCCACGGCGGCGTGTTGGGCGGCAGCGCGTTCGGTGTCACCGTCCCGTGCCTGTACGACGTGTGGGGCAACGAGATCGCGGACAACACCTTCACCGGCAACGGCGGGTTCGGCAACCCCACCAACGGCGACCTCGCCGATCTCTCCCTGCCGCCCGCCGAGTCGCCCGGCGCGCCGGGCGACTGCTTCCACGGCAACACCGGAACCAATGGCGTGCCCGCGACGAGTTGGCCGCTGACGCTGCAGATCACGCAGGGCACCTGCGGCTGGCCGGTGTATCCGGACCCGGGGTCGGACGCGGTGCTCGCCGCCGAGGTCGGCTGCGCCACGCAGGCGTTGTTCCCCTGCCCGCCTAACCTGCCCGCGGCCGCCTACCCGCGGCGCGGCACGGTGGTCATGCCCGCGCTGCCTCGTCAGCCGACGATGGCGGACCCCTGCGCCGGGGTGCCCGTGAGCAACCCGTGGTGCCCGGACGCGCTCCCGGCCGCTTCGGCAGCCGGGAGCCCGCGCGGGATCGCGGACCGGTATCCGGCCGCGGTGTTCATCGCCGCAGGTCCCAACCCCAGAGGCGCCAGCCGTCGCCGCCGCGGCAGGGGTGGACCCCGGTGACCAGGCCGAGGTCTACGGCTTCTGGTCGCGAAACCGGCTGATCGGGGCCGACCGCGCGGTTCAGCGCCGGCGGCACAGAATATCGAGGGTCGTACCGAAGGTCGCGTTGAAACCGTCGTTGTAATCCCTGTTGTATTCGTTCTCCCTGGAACGGTGCCGTCGCGGAGGGTATCGATGCCTGTTGAGGCAGCCGGCCTGTCGGGCCGCCCTTACGGCTTCTTGCCTGCCTGCGACAGAGCCGTCTCGATAACCTTGTGTGCGCGGTCCTGGCGCGCCCCGGCGGCTGCAGATAGGCGGCCGTCACCACGGAATGTTGATCCGCCGCCACTGTCTGGGGGGCCGCCGCCGGTGCGAGCGACAGGGCCGCCGCCACGGCGAGCGGACCGGTGAGCAGTGTCATACCTCGTTTCGTGCGCATAACTGCACCTTTTCCAACCGGCGGTCACGGACACTCGGGCAGGCGGCACGGCGACGCGTCGTAGGGCACGGTTCGGACAGGTCTCGAGTTCGTCGTGGATACCTATTGCCGCCGGGTTCGTCTCCGCCGAGAGCGCAGTTTCTGCCAGGCGATGCCGAGGCCGATCGCGAGCAGGCCGGCGGGCGCGGCGAGCCATGGCCAGAGGGTGGTGCTGCCCGCGGGGGGAGCGGACGCGGCCGATGGCTGGGACAGCGGTGGTGCCGGGGCGGGTGCAGCGGTGGCCGTCGCGGAATCGTCGCGGGGAAGCAGGGGATTGGTGGTGTCGGTGGGAGGTGGTGCGTTCAGGGCGGCGACCGGGTTGATGGTGCCGTAGCCGAGTCGGTCGTCGATCCTGCTGCCGCCGCTGGAGGCGGTGGTGATCATGGTGCGGATGACCTGGCCGGCGGTCCAGCCGGGGTGGATGCTGAGGAGCAGGGCGGCTTCGGCGGCGGTCAGCGGTGCGCTGAAGGAGGTGCCGGACAGGGTCAGTTCGGGCGGGTTGGAGTAGACCAGCGGGATGTCGACCGCGGGGGCGGCGACGGTGATGTGCGGTCCCGATTCGGAGCCGGGCCAGGCCTGGCCGTGCTGGTCGCTACCGGCCACGGCGACGACTCCCGGGCAGCCGGCCGGAAACTTCCGTTCACTGGCGCCACTTCCCGAATTGCCCGCGCTGGCCACGACGATCACCTGGTGGTCCTGCGCGTAGCGAACCGCGTCGAGCAGACCGGCGGGCTCGTCGCGGTAAGCGAGGGAGATGCTGACCACGCGGGCCCCGTGGTCGACTGCGTAACGCAGTGAGTCGGGTAGGTACGAGGCGGTCTGCAGGTGCAGTCCGAGGATCTTGGCGTCCGGCGCGAGGCCCTGCTCGCCCTGGGCGCCACCGCCGTGACCGGCGATCAACAGGGCCGCCCAGGTGGCGTGGAACTGGCCCTGCGATCCGCCGTCCGGACGCAGGGTGGTGGAGTCGAGGTCGGCGTACCCGCTGTCGACGACCGAGCCCGCCAACTCGGGCCGGCCGGGGTCGAGCCCGGTCTCGTCGATGACGGCAACCGTGACGCCCGTGCCGGTGGAGTGGGTCCACGCCCCGGTCGCGTCCAAGTGGGCCGCGTCCAGGAACCACTCCCGGCCGGGCAGCGGGTCCGCCCACCCCGGCACCGGCGCGTGGATCGACGCCGTGAGCAGGAATGCCGCGAGCACAGCGGTCACCCGCCATACCCGTCTGCCAGGACGATGGTCGCTGCCGCCGGCCGGCGAAGAAGTGGTCATGGCGGTTGGATGCCCGACACGGCGGTCGCGTTCCGGCGCCGGCCTCTCTTCCTGGTGTCCGCCGGTTTTCAGACGTGTAGTGGCACGGCGGGGTAGACGGTGCGATCGAGGAGGCCGAACTCTTCCAGGCGCCGCAACGTCTGGGTCAGCACTTTCGGGCTGATTCCTTGCAGGTGCCGTTGGAGCTCACCGAAACGCTGGGGGCCGTCTTCGGTCAGGCATACGGTAGTCATGACAAGCCCCTCACCTGGATGCTTCCCGTTGGGAAGTTCTAGCCCTTGCGGGTAACTATATCCCTGGAGATACGTTTCGCGTGTCACGGGGAAGACAGTTCCGGTCTTTCCGGGCAGCTGAATCCAGGGAGAGAAACCAGTGTCCGACACAACGATGCGCGCCGTCCTGCAACACAGCATCGGCGGCCCCGACGTGCTGTCGGTGGAGCAAGTACCGCGCCCCGAACCGCTGCCGACCGAAGTCCGGGTCAAGGTGCACGCGGCCGGTATCAACCCGGTGGACTGGAAGACCCGGGCCGGGGCCGGAATGGCGGGCGTGCTCGGCGAGCCACCGTTCATCCCCCAGGCCCACACCCGCGGCGAATCCAACCACACCCACGGCAAACTCGTCCTCCACGTCGCCTCCTGAACCCCAGCCGCAAGAAGTATCAAGGAGTATCAGATGTTCTACGAAATCCGCCGCTACCAGATCCAGCCGGGGCGCCGCGATGAATGGGTCCGCTACATGGAGGACACCGTCATCCCGTTCCAGGTGGAAAAGGGAATGTCGGTCACGGCGTCGTTCGTGGACGAAGAGGACCCGGACGGCTACGTGTGGATCCGCCGGTTCGAGGACGAACAGGAGCGGACCGCGCTTTATGCCAACGTCTACCAGAGCGACCGCTGGCGGGACGAGTTGGACCCCAAGGTGAAGAGCTTCGTGCTCGCCGACCAGATCAAGGTGACCAGGGTCGTACCCACATCGAAGTCCGCACTGCGATGAGTTCCGCGAAGTTGACCGAGAGAGGGAAAATGTCATTGACCGAGCACACCCCGGCGAAAACGCACAACGCGCCATCGATCAGCCGCGCCGCCGCCGTCGCGCTGATCGAGGCCGTGCGCAAGGAAGCCACCGAGGCCGGCATCGACGTCGCCACGGCGATCACCGACGCCGGTGGTCATCTGGTGGCTTTCGAACGCGCCGACCGGACCCCGTTCCTCGCCGCCGAGGTCGCGGTCGACAAGGCGTGGACCGCGGCATCATTCCGGCTCTCGACGCACACCTGGAACTCCCTCGTCGCCGATCCGCACGTGGCACCGTTGGCCCAGCACCCGCGACTGATGGCGGTGGGCGGCGGATTCCCGCTGTTCGACAACGGCGTGTGCGTGGGAGGTCTGGGCATCTCCGGCGGGACCGCCGAGCAGGATGAGAACGTGGCACGCGCGGCCTTGAAGGCAGAGGGATTCCGCATTCCCGATTGAGGGAACAGCTCGCGGCTGCCGCTCTGTGGAGCGCGGGCTCTGGTGGAGCGGCACGGTGACATTGCTGCCGAGTTTTCGAAGTGGGGCAGCCGAGGTCGACTCCGTGGAAGCGGCGACCTGAGGCGTCGCGCTTGCTGGAGGTGCTCAAGGTGCCCGGCCGGGGTTACGAGGCGGTGGTGGGGGAGCCGCAGTGGGCGTTGAACGGCAACCGTCCGCTCGGCCACGGCGGCGCAGGCCAAGGTCGAGGGGGCTATCTCGGCGGCCGACCTCCCTGCGGCTACCGGCTTGCTGATGTCGGGCCGCATCCGATCGCACTCCACCAGGCCCCGGCGAGCATCGGCGTTCATGTGGGCTCCGGAGGTCTTCCCCGACGAGCAGGAGATCGCCGACCGGCGGTGGGCTGGGTGACGACCAGGGTGCCGGGTGGGTGCCGGTCTCACAGCCAAGCGGGATCGCATTGCACGGTGGTGGGGTCGAGGGTGGCGAGCAGGTCGAGCTGGGGCTGGGTGCGGGGGAGTTCGTATCGGTAGAAGTAGCGCGCGGTGTGTCGCTTGCCCTGCCGTAGGTGGTCTTCGCCGGTGCCGGCCGCCAGGAACTGCTCGAGCCAGATCCAGGCCAGCACGATGTGACCGGTTGCCTCGAGGTAGAGCGAGGCGTTCGCCAGTCTCAGGGTCGCGTCCGGTTCCGTGTTGACCTGCCGGGTGACTTCCATCAGTCGGTGCAGGTGGACGTCCAGTTGGTGGCCGAGGTCGGCCGCTTCACCGTCTGCTGCGGCCGCCTTGTCCACGGTGGACCGGATCAGCGATTCGAGTTCCCGGAGCGCGGCGCCGCCTGCGATCGTGGTCTTGCGGCCGAGCAGGTCGATGCCCTGGATGCCGTGGGTTCCTTCGTGGATCGGGTTGAGGCGGTTGTCGCGGTAGTGCTGCTCGACGTCGTACTCGCGGGTGTAGCCGTAGCCGCCGTGGATCTGGATGGCGAGGTCGTTCGCCTGCAGACACCACTGTGCCGGCCAGCTCTTCGCGATCGGGGTGAGGAGGTCCAGGAGCAGGGTGAGCCGGTCGCGCTCCTCGGCGGTTGCCGCGGTGCGCTGCTCGTCGATCATTTTGCCGCAGAAGAGGATCAGCGCGAGTGAACCCTCTACAGAGGACTTTTGCGCGAGCAGCATCCGGCGCACGTCCGCGTGCTCGGCCAACGGCACCTGCGGCGACTCCGGATCCTTCGCACTCGGTGCCCTGCCCTGAGTCCTGGTGCGGGCGTAGTCGAGTGACTTCAGGTATCCGGTGTACCCCAGTGCGGTCGCGCCCGCCCCTACGCCGACTCGGGCCTCGTTCATCATGCGGAACATGTAGGTGAGCCCTCGGTGCGGCTCGCCGACGAGGTAGCCCACGGCTCCCGCGCGCCCGCCGGGCAGGTGCATTCCCTCGCCGAAGTTCAGGACCGTGTTGGTGGTGCCCCGGTAGCCCATCTTGTGGTTGAGCCCGGCGAGGACGACATCGTTGCGGTCGCCTGCCGTGCCGTTGTCCTCGACCAGGTACTTGGGCACCACGAACAGGGAGATGCCCTTGACCCCGGCCGGGCCGCCAGGGATCTTTGCCAGCACGAGGTGGACGATGTTCTCGCCGAGGTCATGCTCGCCCGCCGAGATCCACATCTTGTTGCCGAAGATCCGGTAGGTCCCGTCCGCCTGCGGTTCCGCCCGCGTGGTGATGTCGGCCAGTGAGGAGCCGGCCTGGGGCTCGGAGAGGCACATCGTGCCGTGGAAACGGCCCTCGAACATCGGGCGCACGAACTTGTCGACCTGTTCCGGCGAGCCGTGCTCGAGCAGGAGCCCGGCATTGGCGATCGTGAGCATCGCGTAGCTCCAGGTCGCGATGTTCGCCGCGGCGAACCAGGCGGCACAGGCGGATTGCACCACCTGGGGCAGTTGGAGACCGCCGACCTCGGCATCGGCGGTGGCCGCCAGGACCCCGGTCTCGGCGAGGGCGTCGAGCGCCACCTTGACCTCGGGGTTGAGCCGGACCCTCCCGTCGACGAGCACGGGTTCGTGCGTGTCGTTCTTCTTGTTGTGCGGTGCGAACAGCTTCTCGGCAAGGTCGGCGCACACGTCGAGGACCGCGTCGAACGTCTCCCGGGAGTGGTCCGCGAAGCGCGGGCGGGAGGTCAGCGCCTGCACGTCGAGCCAGTCGTAGAGCAGGAAGTCGATGTCGTTGCGGGACAGCAGCAAGGATTGCGGGGACATGGGTGCTCCTGGGGATCGAGACGGTGAGGGCCTGGTCAGAGGGGCAGACCGAAGCGGGCCCCGGTCACCACCACGCTGCGTGCGGTGAAGTCGAAGGTGAGGTTCCCGGTCATGAGCACTCCCTGGGGTTACTGACTGATTAGTAAGTATCAGGCCTCCTCGTCCGCGAGCAAGGGGTGGTGGTGAAATGGAGACCCGGAGCACGGCGAGGGACGGGGCGTATGACGATCGAGACCGAGGTGGCGCGAGCCGCGGAGGCCGGCCAGGAGATCCTCCGCGCCCAGGATTCCTGGACCGATCTTCCGCCCACCGCACGCTCGATCGTCCGCTCGGCCCTGGATTCCTTCGCGGACCGCGGCTTCAACGCGACGACTCTTAAACACATCGCCGCGGGAACCGGTCTGAGCACCGCCGCGCTCTACGTCCACTTCGGCTCGAAGGACGAGTTGTTCTTCGAGATCAGCCGACGAGGACACGAAAGCGCGTTCGCGATCGTCGAAGCCGCTTCGATGCTGAGCCCAGCGCAACACGCCTTCCGGACGCTGGTGTACACATTCGCCCGCTGGCATGCCGAGCAGCGGACGACGGCCCGTGTCGTCCAGTACGAACTGCACGCGCTCTCCGGCAAGCACGCGGAGACCGTCGCCGGAATCCGCCGGGCCACCGAGCAGGTGGTTCGTGACGTCATCACCAGGGCGTCCGGGCCGGGCGCGCCGGAGGACCCCGAGTTGCGCGGGGTCAGCGCGGCGATCCTCTCCCTGGGAATCGATGTCGCGCGCTGGTTCGTTCCCGGAGCGCCTTACACCCCGGACGAGATCGGGCGGCTCTATTGCAGACTGGCGACCCGGCTGTTGCGGCCTGACGTGTTCTGAGCCAGGGGGAAGCGGGTGCGTGCGGGATCCGTGCTCTTGGGGCGCGGTGGTCGGCCTCGTCCTGAGTGGAGCACCCGAGTCATGGTGACCCACTCTCGCATGACGAGCGGATTTGGCCGTACCGGAAACGCGGCACGGCCAAATCCACGTCTGTAGACCGAAAAACGCACGTCAACCACCACCGTGGCTTGAACAGCTCAGCCGTGCAGGCGGCGACTGAGGAAGTTGTGCCAGGTCTGCTCGAACGAACGGGCCAGGGCCGACTTGGCCGCGAAGCGGTCCCAGGCGTGGAACGCGCGGGCGTAGAGGTGCAGGTCGACCGGGACGCCGGCGGCGGTCAGCCGTCGGGCGAAGTCGATGCCCTCGTCCCGTAGCAGATCGAGCTGGGCGACGGCGACGAAGGTGTCCGGCAGATCGGTGAGGTCGGTGGCCCGGCCGGGGGCGGAGTACGGGTGCACGTCCTCCGCGCCGAGCCGGTCGCCCAGGACCGCGGCCCAGGCGAGCCGGATGTCTGGGCGGGCGAAGACGACCTCGGCGACGGTCTCGAAACTCGATGGCGTCTCGAGGCGGTCGTCGAGCATCGGGTAAAGCAGGGACAGCGAGCACGGTCGTGGTGCGTGCCGGTCGCGCACCATGAGCGCGGTGGCCGCGGCAGGAGCTCCGCCGCCACTGGCGCCGGCTAGTCCGATCCGATTGGGATCGATCCGATACTCGGCGGCGTGCTCGGCGAGGTGGGTGTAGGCGAGGTAGCCGTCCTCGGCGGCGCCGGGAGCCGGGGTCTCCGGAGCGAGCCGGTAGACCACGGCGGCCAGGGCGCAGTCGAGGTCCAGGGCGAGTGCGGTGTGGTACGCGTCGTCGTCGCGGGCGTTGTCGCCGAGGACCTGGGCGCCGGCGTGGAACCAGACCAGGGCCGGGAGGGTTTGCTCGGCGCCGACCGGGCGGTACAGGACCACTTCGAGTTCGGTCCGGTCGTCCCGGGGGATGCGCAGGGTCTCGATCGTGACCCGGGGGTCCGACGGGGTCGCGGGCAGGTGGGCACGTGCCGCGCGCAGTTGCGCGCGCAGGCCCGGGATGTCGGAGAGTTCGAGCAGGGTGCCGTTCGCGGCCTTGGGCATCGCGGCGAACGCGGCGGCGAGTTCAGGGTCGAGCGCGTCGGTGGTTCCAGGCATTGTAAGTCCTTTCAGAACAGGGAGGGCTGGCCGCTGCCGGCGGTGATGCCGCCGTCGACGGGCAGGATGGTGCCGGTGATGAAACGGGCGTCGTCTGAGGCCAGGAAGCTGACCGCGGCGGCGACATCAGCCGGGGTGCTGAAACCGGGGAGCGCCCGGCGCCGGTTGAAGCGTTCGATCATGTCGGCGTACTTCGTCGCCAGTTCTTCGGGCCCGGTCAGTGACGGGGCGACAGCGTTCACCCGGATGCCGAACTGGCCGAGATCGAAGGCGAGCCCGCGGGTGAAGTTCACGACCGCGCCCTTGGCCGCGTTGTAGGCGGTGAGCCGGCGGTCGCCGCCGAGGCCGGAGGCCGAGGCGATCTGGACGATGCTGCCGCGACTCTCCTTCAAGTACGGCAGCGCCGCCTGCGCGCCAAAGAAGCAACTGTCGACGTCGGTGCCCATGACCAGCCGCCAGTCCGCCAGCGTGGTCTCCGCGAACTCCCTGCCCAAGCCGACACCGGCGTTGGACACCAGGACATCGATGCCGCCGAACCGGGCCACGCCGGCGTCGATCATCGCCTGTACGTCGTCCTGGCTGGTGACGTCGGTGGCGACCGGGAGCGCGCGGTGGGGACCGATCTCCGCCGCGAGGGCCTCCAGCCGGTCCTTGCGCCGCGCGGCGAGGACGAGGTTGGCCCCTTCGGCGGCGAACCGCCGGGCGATGCCGTCGCCGATGCCGGAACTGGCGCCGGTGACCACGACCGTCTTGCCGGTGAAACGCTGTTCCATGATGGCCTTCTTTGTGTCAGTATCTGACACTCATTTGTGTCATAAACTGACAGTACGACAAGTCAGTGGCTGACGCAAAGCGGTGTCAGTTGCTGACACTTGTGATAGGGTCAAGGCCGTGCCACGAAACCGGGACGAAGTGCGGCTGCGGCTGCAGGAGGCCGCGCTTGAGCTGTATCTGGAGCGTGGCTACGACAAGACCACGACCGGGGACATCGCCGCCCGCGCCGGCGTCACCGAACGGACCTTCTTCCGTCACTTCGCCGACAAGCGTGAGGTCTTCTTCGACGGCGAGGCCGAGCTGCGCGAGCTGCTGACCGGCGCGGTCGCGGCGGTGCCGGCCGGTACCAAGCCGCTGCCCACGCTGCGGGCCGCGTTCCACGAGACCGTGCCGCTGATCGAACGCAACCTCCCGGTCACGCAGCGGCGGGCGCCGGTCATCGTCGCCACGCCGGCTCTGAAGGAGCGGGCGCTGGCCAAGAGCGCAGCACTGGTCGCCGCGCTCACCGACGCTCTGCGGGCCCGGGGCGTCGCCGAGCCGCTCGCGGCCCTGTGTGCCCAGGTGGGCATGGACACCTACTCGATCGCCATCCGCCGGTGGGGCGCCGATCGTAGCGAAGACCTGCGCACCCACCTCGACCGCGCCTTCACCGATCTGCGGCTCGCCGCGAACGCCTTGAAGTGACCGGCGAAGAGATCAGTTCTGTATGAGCGGCGTCTCGGCGCTGACGGTGATCCCTAAAACAGATCATCAAGGTGCGTGATCGGCAATGAGCAACCTCCGGCTACAGCCAGGGGTCTGGGCCTGCTCTCGGACACTGACGAGTTGCTTAAGCAGGGGCTATTCGTCCCCGATCCGGCGCACCACGACCTCGTTGCGGGCTAACGCGAACGGCGTCGGGTACCACGAGACCTGTCGTTCGGAGACTAGGCACCGCGGATCTTCGAGCAGCGGTTATCGGAGACCAGTGGCAGGTTTCTGGCGTATTCCCTTGTGGAGATGGTTCACCGGTTCGCGGCCGGCTCGAGCTTTGCCGGTGGCCGCGCGGTCAGTCGACGAGTAGCCACGGCGACGCCTGTCAGGCACAGCAAACCGCCGACCAGCGCGAGCGGCGCGGGAATTTCACCGAGCAGCACCCAGGACAGCAGCACGACGAGCGCGGGGACCGCGTAGGTGGCCGCGGCGAGCCGGCCGACGGTCGTTCGGGATAGGGCGTATCCCCACGTCAGGAACGCCACCGCGGTCGGGAAGACCCCGAGGTAGGCGGTTCCGGCGATCGCCGGTCCGGTCGCGGTGGCAAGTTCGGTGATCAGCGACGGCAGAAACGGCAGCAGTGCGACTGTCCCGGCAACGGTGCCGAGCCAGGTGACGGTCAGCGCGTCGACTCTGGCCAGCAGCCGCTTCTGCGCGACGGCAGCACTGGCGTAGAGCAGCGCGGCAAGCAGGCCGAGCAGCACACCGGAAAGGTCCGCGCCGCCGCCGGCCGCGGTGGTCGTCGCAATGAGCACGACGCCGGCGAACGCGATCGCCATCCCGGCCAGCAACCTGGCTGGGAAGCCCTCTCCGAGCAGCAGCCCGGCCAGCACGGCGACCACCACTGGCGCCACGTTCACCAACATCGCGGCGGTGCCGGCGTCGAGATGCCTCTCGGCGGCGTTGAGCGACAGGTTGTAGAGCCCGAACCAGGCCACACCCCACAGCGCGATCGCTCCGAGTATTCGGCCCCGTGGCAACGGCGCCGTGGCGGGGCCGCGCCGGGCCCGCGCGACCAGCACAATCACGGTCAGGGTCAGCGACCCGACCAGCATCCTGCCCAGTGCCAGCGGGCCGGGCGACAGGTCGTGTCCGACGGCCCGGATACCGATGAACGCCGAAGCCCAGAGAACGACGGTCGTCGATGCGGCCGCTAGCGGCAGGAGCTGCCGGGAGATCGTCATGATGCCAGGCTGCGCCACACAATCGTTCAGCACCAGCGATTTTTACTACTGCACGATTCAGTCAAGCTGTATGGTCTTCTGGTGCTCGACGTTCACCGCCTGCGTGTCTTCCGCTCGGTCGTCGCCAGTCAATCGGTGCAGGCGGCCGCGGCGAACCTGGGCTATACCCCGTCCGCGGTGAGCCAGCACATCACCGCGCTGCAACGCGAGACCGGGCTGGTGCTGTTCGAGCGGGCCGGCCGCGGGCTGCGCGCGACCGCGGCCGGGCTGGTGCTGGCCGAGCAGGCCGACGGAATCCTGAACCGGCTCGGTGAGGCCGAGGTCGTCGTCGCGGACTTGCGGGCTGGGCGGACCGGGTCGCTGTCACTGTCCTACTTCGCCTCGGCTGGCGGCGCATGGCTGCCCCGGGTCGTCCGCCGGCTCACTGGCGAGTTCCCCAGGGTCCGGCTGGACCTCGCGCTGCGCGAATGGCTGCCCGACGACCCGGCTGAGCGGTCCGACCTGCAAATCGCCGTTGAACGCCCGGACTACGAGGCCTGGCCCGGGTTCACTGCGCACCACTTACTCGACGACCCCTACGTTGCGGTGCTCCCGGAGAACCATCCGCTGGCCGCGCGGGACGAGATCGAACTGGCCGAGCTCAGCTCCGAACGGTGGGTGGACAACGACTTCGCCCGCGGCTGGTGCCGGCGCAACCTGCTCGAGGCGTGCACAGCGGCGGGATTCCGGCCGCCGTTCCACGTCGAGGCGCACGACTACCCGACCGCGCTCGCGTTTGTCGCCGCGGGGATCGGGATCACCGTGCTGCCGCAGCTCGGGACCACCCACCTCCCCGCCGGGACACGCGTTGTGCCCCTCGTCCGGCCGGTGCCGGTGCGGTCGATCCTGGCCGTGGTGCGCGACGCCGTCGCGCACACGCCGCCCGCCCTCGCCGCGCTGGAGGAAATGCGGGCGATCGCCAGTGGAAACACATCCGGCGAAGGTCCGGACAACCACGCATTCACCGTCGGGCGCCCGAGACGCTAGCGTTGAAGTACGAAGAGCACCTGCACGGTGTCGCTCTGCTTGACGCCGGCATTCCCGGAATCACCCTCCCAGACGCCATCCCCGCGGATCCCGACCGGGCCTGGAAGACCTGGCACTTCGCGTTCCACCTGGTGCCCGATCTTCCCGAGAAACTGCTCGCTGGTCGCGAGCGTGACTACGTCGACTGGTTCCTGAAGGTCAAAGCGCTGTCCCCGAACACGTTCGACAGTGCCGAGATCGACCATTACGCCGCCGCTGTCGCGGCCGAGGGTGGTCTCCGGGCGTCTCTCGCCTACTACCGCGATGCCGCGGAATCGGCGCGTACGAATCATGACGCTCTTGGACGACAGCACTTGACCGTCCCGGTCCTGGGAATCTCCAGTTCCCATGGCTCGATCCCCGACATGGCCGCTTCAATCCGCCCCTGGGCAGACAACGCGACAGGCGTTGTCATCCCTCATGCCGGACACTTCATTCCTGAAGAGCAGCCCGACGCAGTTGTAAACGCGCTGACCGTGTTCATCGATCACGGCCGTTGGTGACCGTCGAAGTCGGTGGGCCTGTGCCTGCACCGGGTGGTTCTGCACGCACCTTCCCTCGCGGGGAGATCGGCTCGGCGAGCGAGTGCGCGAAATGAGCCAGTGCGTGGTGGAAACGCGGATCCCGCCGCCCGCGACTCGGCGGCCAGCGATTCCTCGCATTCCGCGGACAACGTGTGCCGACGGTACCGGATCCGATCTTCGCCGGCCTTCGGCGAGGAGGAACAACCGGCCGCAGGCGCGGCCGAACGCGCGGAACGCGAACTACTTCGTCGTCCATCGCTCCGGAGATGTGCGCGCCGATGCGGGCGCGGAATTCGAAGCGGGTCGGAGGCCGTCCATGAGGAGGTTCAGCAGGCGGCCGGCCTTGGCTTCCTGCTCGGGCCGGGGGGCCACGGTGAAGATGCCGATGAGGGAGGCGGCGATGTCTTCGGCGGTGACGTCGGAGCGGAGGTCGCCCGCCGCGCGGCCGGCGTCGAGAATCGTGGTGATGGCCGCCAGTAGCTCTTTCCGGGTCTGTGCATGGGCGATCTCGCCCGACTCGATCATCGCGAGCAGCGTGTCGAGCATGCCGTTCTTGGTCGCGATCCAGTCCCCGAACAAGTCCATCCAGCGCCGCATCGCCGCGGCCGGGGGCAGCCCGCCGAGCAGTTCACGGGCGCCGGTCGTCAGCCGCACGACCTGGTCCCGGTAGACCGCATCGACCAGCGACTCGCGGGTCGGGAAGTGCCGGTAGAGCGTGGCGATGCCGACCCCGGCCTCGCGGGCGATGGCCCGCATCGACGGCTCGGCGTCAGCCGACACGAACATGCGAGTCGCCACCGCGAGCAACTGGTCGCGGTTACGGGTTGCGTCCGCCCGTGGCGCGCGCATCTCCACTTCAGTCAAAACGGATCACGCTCCGGTTGTGTTAGGGTCGTCCCTGTAAACGGAGCATAGTCCGTTTCGCCGCGTTCCCTCAGCCAAGGAGACAGGCGTACATGCAGCAACAGAGCGATCACCCGTCGACGGGCCGGAGCAGGTCGGTCCGGCTCGATTCGTTCGGCGGCCCCGAAAACCTGGACCTCCGTGAGATTCCCGCTCCGCAAGCAGGCCCGGGACAGGTCCGTGTACGGGTCACCGCGGCCGGTCTGAACCCGATGGACTGGATCATGACCGCCGACGCGGACACCGCTGCCCGGTTCGGCTTGAGCCTCCCGGCCGGGTTCGGGACCGACTACGCGGGAGTGGTCGACCAGGTCGGTGCCGGGGTGTCCGGCTTCGCCCCTGGCGACCGGGTGTTCGGAGGCGCCCTGTCCCGCGCGGTCGCCGACTTCGTGGTGATCGACGCGGCCGGGGGGATCGCGGCGAACGAGGCCCATCACACCCCCGACGGCGTCGACGACCGCACCGCCGCCACCCTCGCGATCGCCGGCCGCACGGCATCCGCCGCCCTCGCCGTGGTCGCCCCCGGCCCGGACGACACGGTGCTGATCGGCGGCGCGGCGGGCGGGGTCGGGGTGTTCGCTGTTCAGCTGGCCGGGATCGCGGGAGCGCGCGTGATCGGGACGGGATCGGCGGGATCGGCCGATTTCCTGCGCGATCTCGGAGCCGAGCCGGTCGTCTACGGCGACGGCCTGGCCGACCGGGTCCGAGCCCTCGCTCCCGGTGGTGTGACCGCCGCCATCGACCTGCACGGGACGGAGACAGTGCACACCGCACGGGAACTCGGCGTCCCGGACGGCCGCATCTGCACCATCGCCGCGCAAGTTGACGGAGTGTCGGCGGCCAATGGCGCGAACGCCGCTGTCGGCGCCCTGGACGAGATCGCCCGCCTGGTCGCGGCGGGCCGGCTTCGGGTGCCTATCGCGGCAAGTTTCCCGGTCGAGCAGATCCGCCGCGCGGCCGAGCTCCAGGCCGGCCGGCACGTGCACGGCAAGGTCGTCATCGACCTCTAGAGCAAGGCCGTCGCGACGAGGAAGGCGATGTCGCCGGCACCGATCTGGCGGGGACGGCCTCTCCCCAACCGAGGAGTTGATCTACGCTGCAGCGCGCTGCGCCCGCGCCCGGGAGAGCGCTCCGACGATCTCGTCGACCTTGGTCTTGGCGTCGCCGAAGAGCATCTGGGAGTTGTCCCGGAAGAAGAGCGGGTTCTGCACGCCGGCGTAGCCGGTGGCCATGGAGCGTTTGAAGACGACAACGTCCTTGGCTTCCCACACCCGGAGCACCGGCATGCCGGCGATGGGGCTGCCGGGGTCTTCGGCCGCGGCTGGGTTGACGGTGTCGTTGGCGCCGATGACCAGGACGACGTCGGTTTCGGCCAGTTCGTCGTTGATCTCGTCCATCTCCAGCACGATGTCGTACGGCACCTTCGCTTCGGCCAGCAGCACGTTCATATGCCCGGGGAGGCGCCCGGCGACGGGGTGGATTCCGAAGCGGACGTCGGCACCGCGCTCGCGTAGGAGGCGGGTGAGTTCGGCGACCGGGTACTGCGCCTGGGCGACGGCCATGCCGTAGCCCGGCGTGATGACCACGCGTGACGCGGAGGCCAGCAGTTCGGCGGTCTCCTCGGCCGAGATCTCGCGGTGCTCACCGTGCTCGGTGTCGTCGGTGGTCTTGGCCTCGATGCCGAAGCCCCCGGCGATGACCGAGGCGAAGGACCGGTTCATCGCTTTGCACATGATGTAGGACAGGTAGGCGCCCGAGGAGCCGACCAGCGCGCCCGTGACGATCAGCAGGTCGTTGTCGAGCAGGAAGCCCGAGGCCGCCGCGGCCCAGCCGGAGTAGCTGTTGAGCATCGAGACCACGACCGGCATGTCGCCGCCGCCGATGGAGGCGACCAGGTGCCAGCCCAGCGCCAGGGCGACCAGCGTGATCAGGGCGAGGACGATCGTGCCCGTGCTGTCGGTCCTGTCGTGGGAGACGACGATGTAGACCACGCTCAGCACGGCGAAGACGACGAGCGCGCCGACGTTGATGAGGTTCTTGCCCGGCAGCATGAGCGGGGCGCTCTTGATCTTCGCCGACAGCTTGAGGTTGGCCACGATCGAGCCGGTGAAGGTGACCGCGCCGATGAAGATGCCGATGGCGATCTCGGCGTTGTGGATGTTCCACAGCGAGCTCGGCGACTCGGCTGGCTCGCCGGCCAGCAGGCTTTCGCGGTGGCCGACCCAGCCGATCAGCACGGCGGCCAGGCCGACGAAGGAGTGCAGCAGGGCGATCAGTTCGGGCATGCCGGTCATCTGGACGATCCGGGCACGCCACAGGCCGATCGCACCACCGACCGTGACGGCGACGAACATCAGGACGATGCCCGGCGTGCTGTTGCCGCCGGCCCGGTCGTGGCCGGTGCCGATGACGTAGACGATCGTGGCGAGAAGGGCGACGCCCATGCCGGCGACGCCGTAGGTCCAGCCGTGTCTGGCACTTTCGTGCCTGGACAGTCCGGCGAGGCTGAGGATGAAGAGCAGCGCGGCGATGACGTACGCCGCGGTGGCCATGGCGGAGACGGTCATGTCGTCAGTTCCCTCTGCTGAACATGGCAAGCATGCGGCGTGTCACCGCGAAGCCACCGAAGATGTTGATGGAGGCGAGCAGGACGGCGACGGCGCCGAGCGACTGCATGAGGTGGTCGGGGTGCCACACCTTCAGCAGCGCACCCACGACGACGACGCCGGAAATGGCGTTGGTGACGCTCATCAGCGGGGTGTGCAGGGCGTGGTGGACCTTGCCGATCACGTAGTAGCCGATGACGATCGCGAGCATCAGCACGGTGAAGTGCTGCGGCAGCGGGGCCGGGGCGAAGGCGACGACCAGGCCGAAGGCGAGGATGCCGACCAGACTCAGGCCGAGCTTGGTGACGGCGCTCATGGGCGACTTCTCCGCCTTGGCGGGTACGTCGGCTGCCGGCCCCGTTTTGCCGGCGGCGGGCGCCGCCGAGACCTGCACGGGCGGCGGTGGCCACAGCTTCTCACCGTCCCTGACCACGGTGATGCCGCGCTGTACGACGTCGTCGAGGTCGAGGACGAACTTCCCGTCCTTGCCCGGGGTGAGCAGCTTCATCAGGTTGACCAGGTTGGTCCCGTACAGCTGCGACGCCTGGGTGGGCAGGCGGCCGGCGAGGTCGGTGTAACCGAGGATGATCACGCCGTTGCCGGTGACGATCCGCTGCCCGGGGACGCTGCCCTCGACGTTGCCGCCCGTGCCGGCGGCCATGTCGACGATCACCGAGCCCGGCTTCATGCTCGCCACGTCGGCGGCCGTGAACAGCCGCGGCGCCGGGCGCCCCGGGATCAGCGCGGTGGTGATGACGATGTCGACGTCCGCGGCCTGGCCGGAGTAGAGCTTCGCGGCGGCCTCGTTGTAGAGGTCCGAGGTGGCCTTCGCGTAGCCGTCGGACGACTGCTGGGTCTCCTCCTGGACCACCACCGGGAGGTACTCGCCGCCCAGCGACTTCACCTGGTCGGCCACCTCCGGGCGCGGGTCGGTCGCGCGCACGATCGCACCCAGCGACGAGGCCGCACCGATCGCGGCCAGGCCGGCCACACCCGCCCCCGCGACGAGCACCTTCGCCGGCGGTACCTTGCCCGCGGCGGTCACCTGGCCGGTGAAGAAGCGGCCGAACTCGTGGGCCGCCTCGACCACCGCGCGGTAGCCGGCGATGTTGGCCATGGACGAGAGCACGTCGAGCGACTGGGCGCGGCTGATGCGCGGCACGGCGTCCATCGCCAGCACCGTGATCGGCCGCGCCGCGAGTGCGTCGACCAGCTGGGGGTTGAGGGCCGGCGCGAGTGTGGAGACCAGTGTGGCGCCGTCCTTCGGCTTGCCCACCTCGCCCGGTGACGGGCCGTTGACCCGGAAGACGATGTCGGCGCCCCACGCCTCCTCGCCCGTGCCGATCCGTGCCCCGGCCTCCACGTACGACTCATCGGCGAAGGCGGAGAGCGTCCCGGCCCCTGCCTCGATCACCACGTCGTACCCGAGCCCTGTCAGCTGCTTGACGGTCGCCGGTGTCGCGGCGACGCGCGTTTCCCCTGCGGGCTCGCAAGGGACTCCAATGCGCATGGGAGTACTCCAATTTCGTTTCGGATGCGCCTCCGAGCCGGGAGCGGTGTGGCAATCGGCTCGGAGGCGCCGGTGGGTTTCCGGAGAGGAGGCCCGCCGTCAGACCCGCGTGTTACGAGGCAGCCGGCGTTGCCGGGGCCTTGGCGAGGTGCCGGGCGAGGTAGTTGTTCCAGGCGTGCCGTAAGCTCTCCGCGAGCTGGGACTGCGGGGCGAACAGGTCGAAGGCGTGGTAGGCGCCGGGGTAGAGGTGCAGCTCGACGGGGACGCCGTGGGTACGCAGGCGCGCGGCGTAGTCGAGGTTCTCGTCGCGGAAGACGTCGAGTTCACCGACGCCGATGAAGGTCGGAGGCAGGCCGGCGAGGTCGGCCGCCCGGGAGGCGGCGCAGTAGGGCGTGACGTCCTCGGTGCCGACGCGGTCGCCGAGGATCGCCTGCCAGGCAAGGAGGTTGGTCGCGCGGTCCCAGATGCCGATGTCGGTGATCTCCCGGCTCGAGTCGGTCGTGTTGCGGTCGTCGAGCATCGGGTACATCAGCAGCTGGAACAGGGGGGTCACTGCGCCGCGGTCGCGGATCAGAAGGGCGGTGGCGGCGGCGATGCCTCCGCCTCCGCTCTGGCCGGCCAGGCCGATCCGGGTGGAGTCCAGGCCGAGATCGGTGGCGTGGTCGCTGATCCACCGGTAGGCGGTGTATCCGTCCTCGGCGGCGCCGGGCGCGGGGGTTTCCGGGGCTAGGCGGTAGTCGACGGCGGCGACGGCGCAGCCGAGTACCGCGGACAGCTGCTTGAGCCAGGGGGCGTCCTGGGCGGCGGAGCCGAGCACCTGCCCACCGCCGTGGAACCACATGATGACCGGCAGCGCCCCGGGCGCGTTCTGCGGACGCAGCAGGAGGACCGGGACCTCGGGGGCTCCGTCGCGCGGCACGTGGATCTCGTGGGCGGTGACGGTGGGCTCGTCGGGGATGGTGTCGGCGATGGATTCGGCGAGCGCGTTGACGGCTTGGCGGGTGGCGGGGACGTCGGTCAGGTCGAAGAGGCCGTTCGGGCCGATCGGCATGGCCTGGAGTGCTGTGGCGAGCTCGCTGTCGATCGCGGGACGGGGGCGGGGCATGGTTCTTCCTTACTGGGATGGGGTTTTGGTGACCAGCCGGGCAGCGCCTGGGTGTGGCGCTCAGAGTTGGGGGCGGGCTCAGTGTGTGGTGGCCGGGGCGCCGAAGTAGTGGCCTTGGGCGAGGTCGTCGAGGAGGCCGGGCTGGAAGGGCTTCCAACCGAGGAGGCTCTGGGTCAGCGTGCTCGAGGACGGGTTGTCGGCCGTGACGTGGCCGCTGAGGAAGCCGAAATGGGCTTCGGCCTGCGTCGCCGGAATGCTGACCACGGGCAGGTTCAGCCCGCGGCCGATGCCCTCGGCGATCTGGCGGAAGGTGATTCCCCCGTCGTCGACGGCGTGCAGCCGTGACCCGGCCGGCGCGGATTCCAGCGCCAGCCGGTACAGGCGTGCCGCGTCGAGCGTGTGCACGGCGGGCCAGCGGTTGGCCCCGTCGCCGACATAAGCGGAGACGCCCTTCGAGCGGGCGATGGAGATCAGGGTCGGGATGAAGCCGTTGTGGTCCAGCGTGCTGTGCACGGTCGGAGCAAGCCGGACGACGGACGAGCGGATGCCGCGTTCCGCGAGTGCGACCACCGCGTTCTCGGCGTCGATCCGCGGTCCTGCGTCGATCACGTCGGCTTCCGTGGCGGCGTCTTCCAGCCCCGCGGAGGCGAACAGCATGGTTCCCGACGTGGTCACCAAAGGCTTGCCGGTGCCGGCGAGCGCGTTGCCGAGCGTGTCGATGGCGCGCAGGTCCGCTGTGACCGCGCTGTCGAAGTCGCCGGCGAACATGGCGTCGTGCTTGAAGGCCAGATGGATGACGCCGTCGGCTGCGGCGGCGGCCGCGGCGAGGCTGCCGAGATCGTCGAGGTCGCCTCGGTGCACCTCGGCACCGGCAGCCGTCAATGCGGCGGCGGACTTGTCCGAGCGGGCCAGCCCGACGACCTGGTGTCCCGCTTCGAGGAGTTCGGGAACGACGGCGGAGCCGACGTGGCCAGAGGCTCCGGTGACGAATACGCGCATGGTGTGTTCCTTCTGCTGCGGGCTTCCCGCCGGGGGCGAGAAGCTTGATGTCAGTTCGTGACATCACCGTAGCACTCATGTCGGTCTCTGTCATCACTCTGATGTCAGATTCTGTCATCGCGGCTGGGGATGAGCTACTGGACACCGAGACCCGGAATCCTTCGGCCGCTCGCCGAAGGGGCCAGCCATCGTCCACGGCACAACGGGCCAGGCGCTGCCGGCCGGAGTCGGCGAGGCGTTGTGGTGTGCCGTGAGGACCTCCGTGGCGTGGTGCAGATTGTGGTGATCCACACCAAACCCGGAGGTCCTCCCTTAAACCGAGATCATCCGACTGCGCGTCGCCACTCAGGTCGCTACGGCTAGATCGCCGTTCGTCCTCCGTCGACCGCGACCACCGCGCCCGTCATGTAGCTCGCCTGGTCGCTCGCGACGAAGGCGATCACCTCCGCGACCTCGGTGGGGTCGGAGACTCGACCCAATGCGGTGGTCCTGCCCATGCCGCCCACTTCCGGACCCAGGGCGGCAACCGTCTTGGCTGTCGTCATCGGCCCCGGCGCCACCGCGTTGACGCGGATCCCGGCGGGTGCCCATTCCGCGGCCCAATTGCGAGTCAGCGACTCCAGTGTGAATGAACTTCACAGGCAAGACGGCGCTCGTCACCGGGTCCGGTTCCGTCGGAGGACTCGGCCACGTCACGGCCGGGCTGATCGCGGCCAGGGGCGGAAACCTGGTGCTCACGGGACGCGACGCGCGGGCGGGGGAATCAGCGCTGCGGGAGATCGTGGACGCAACGTACATGAAGTTGATGTCATCATGTGACATCAACTATCGTGAGGTGGTGAGCCGCTGGGAACCCGACGCGTCCGGTCGCATGGTCGCCGCCGCCCTGGACCTCTATGAGACACAGGGGTACGAATCGACGACCATCGCGGACATCGCGGCGCGTGCCGGCGTCACGGAGAGGACCTTCTTCCGGCACTTCTCGGACAAGCGCGAAGTGCTTTTCGCGGGCGCCGAAGACCTCGGAACGCGTGTCCTCGACGAGATCGCCGTCATGGACGAAGCGCCTCCGCTGGACATGGCGACGGCCGCGTACGTGAGAGCCGCGATCCGGTTCGAATCACGCCGCGACTTTCTCTCGCGGCGCGCGCGGGTGATCGCCGGAAATCCGAACCTTCGTGAGCGCGAGCTGCTGAAGATGTCCTCGCTCAGCGCGGCGCTGAGCAGCGGAATGGTGGCTCGCGGTGTGCCGGCGAACACTGCGGCCATCGCGGCGGAGTGTGCCACCGTCGCGTTCGTGATCGCGTTCGATCGGTGGCTGACCGACCCGGGCGACACGGGACTGGCCCAGCTGATCGTGGGCGTGGCGACGGAACTCAAGTCCGTCGCTGCGAACTCGAGTCCAGAGCACGCAGCCCGGAACTCGAACCCCGGCTCCGCCGAGCAGGAGTCGGCTGCTGCGGCCCACTGAGCCGGCGGCGCTCGTTCGTGCGCCGGAGCCCCGCTCGAACCCCTCGGGAAATACTGTGGGCGCCCGATTTCGTGGTGAAGCGGGCGGCGTCGTCCACGGCGGAGGTCACTGCCGCCGGGGACCCGTCCGCCGCCGTAACCGCCTTGGCCGGGGGCCGGAACTCGCGGACAACACCCATGAGAAAAGTGGTTTTTGCTGTAACGGCAAAGAAAATAGGCTGTTGCCCGATTCTTTTCGTACATTACGGGCGTGACCGACGATCAAGCGAACGGGAATGAGCTCATGGGCCTGCTGACGCCGATGACGGCGGCGAACACCCCCGTTCACGACGTCGCCAACCGGTTCGTGCAGACGTACAGCCTGACGCAAGTCGACCCCGGATTCGACGAGTTGTTCGCCGAGACCGTGGAGGTCTGGCACAGTTTCGACCCCGAGACGATGTCGCTGCCCGGTGGCGAGCTCGCGGGCGCGATGCTGCGGATGCTACGCGCGACCAAGGAAATGGTCCGTGGCCACTCCGACCGGATCTGGTCCCTCAGGGTCGACCGGGACGGTTTCGCGATGGCAGCAACCGCCTCGGGCGACTTGGAGGACGGCACCCCGGTGCACATCTCCCGTTGCCTGCTGGTGACTGTGCACGATGGCCACATCACCCGCATCGACGAGTTCGGTGACCAGCGGCAGCGCACGGCGCTCGACAAGGCCCTCCGCGCGGCCGGCAGATTCCGCAGCTAGACCACCAACCCGAACACACCCCGGCAAGGACTCAAAATGGACGTTTTCCTCACCGGCGCGAGCGGCTATATCGGCGGAGCCGTCGCCAAGCGCCTTATCCGCGAAGGGCACACCGTGCGCGGGTTGACCCGCACCCCCGGAGTTGTCGATGCCCTCGCCGCCGCCGGCATCGAACCGGTCGTCGGCGACCTCGACGACGCCGCCCTACTCGAGCGAGAAGCAAGGCGGGCGGACGCGGTCATCAACACCGCACACAGTGATCACCGCGGCGCCGTTGACACCTTCATCGGTGCGCTGCGCGGCTCGGGCAAGATCCTGGTCCACACCAGCGGAACCAGCGTCATCGGCGATGACGCCCAGGGGCAAAGCGCCTCAACGACTGTCTTCGACGACGCCGTGCCCTTCAGTCCGGGGAACCACGAGATCCGGCGGGCCCGGCACGCCATCGATACCACTGTCGTCGATGCTGGTGGGCGCGGGCTGCGCACGGTCGTGCTGTGCAACTCGCTGATCTACGGCAACGGCACGGGCCCCCGCCCGCAGACCGTGCTCATCCCACCGTTGGTCACCCAGGCCCTCAGCAGTGGAACCGTCCGCGTGGTCGGACGCGGCCTCAACCGGTGGTCGACCGTGCATCTCGACGACATGGCCGACCTTTACCACCTGGCTCTCACCATGCCCGCGGCCACAGGGTTCTACTTCGTGGAGGGTGGTGAGGACATCTCGTTCGCCGAGATCGGGCAGGCGATCGCCCGGCGGCTGGGGCTCGGGCCAGCCGAACCGTGGGATCTGGACGCCGCCGCGGCCGTGTGGGGGGAAGGATTCGCCCGCTACGCGCTCGGCGCCAACAGCCGCGTGTATGCCACCCGGGCACGTGCACTCGGCTGGCGCCCCTCGCGTCCCTCCGTCACCAACTGGATCGAGCACGACATGCCCTTGCCGTGATCCAGGGAAAAGCGAGTGCGTCGGATCCGATGTGGACAAAAGCACCGGCCTGGTCTCGATCATCTGGTTCTGCGGCATTTCCGGAGGGCACGGAAGGCGCCGCGCATCCGCGCTGTGACACCAGTCTGAACTGGGTGAAACCCCGGACCGGGCACCTTCGGTATCGTCGCCTTCGGGAGACCGAGGGCAGGGGTGCCGCAGGATGGGGTTGTTCGGACGCGAAACCGAACTGAAGCGCCTGACCGAGCTCGTGGACGGGCCGGGGGAGTGCAGCGGGATCCTCCTGACCGGGGAACCGGGCATCGGGAAGTCCGCGCTCGTCACCGCGGCCGTGTCCGCGGCCTCGCTCGCCGGACTGCGCGTCCTGACCATCACCGGTGTGGAAGCCGAGCAGAACCTCGCCTACGCCGGGCTGCACCAGCTGCTCTACCCCGTCCGGGCCGGCGTGGACGCGCTGCCGGCGCCGCAGCGGGCCGCCTTGCGGACCGCGCTCGGCCTCGCCGACGGCGACGAGCCGAGCACCTACCTCGTCGGCCTGGCGGCCCTGACCCTGCTCACCGAGGAGGCCGCGGACAGGCCGCTGCTGCTCGTCGTGGAGGACGCGCAGTGGCTGGACCGGGCGAGCGTGGACGTGCTGGCGTTCGTGGCCCGCCGGATCGAGTCCGAGCCCGTCGCGCTGATCGCGACCCTTCGCGACGGCGAACGCTGTTCGCTGCGGGACGCCGGGTTGTTGCCGATGCCCGTCGGGCGGCTGTCCGATGAGGATGCCGCCGGCCTGCTGGACTCGGTCGCCCCGGGTCTGGCCGCACCTGCGCGCGAGCGGGTGCTCGCGGAGGCGGCGGGCAACCCGCTCGCGCTGGCCGAACTACCCGCCGCCGTGGCCGATCTGGCGGTGCTCGACCCGGTACTGCCGCTGAGTCACCGGCTCGAACGCGCTTTCACCGCCCGGGTCGCCGGCCTGCCGTCCGCGACCCGCGCCGCGCTGCTGGTCGCGGCGCTCAACCAGAGCGACTCGCTCGCCGAAACCCTGTCCGCCACCGGTTGGGTCCGGCAGGACCCGGTCGATGTGGAGGTCCTGGCGCCGGCCGTGTCGGCCGGGCTGGCCGAGGTGTCCGCGGGAGCGGTGACCTTCCGGCACCCGCTCATGCGCTCGGCGATCCCGGCGGCGTCCACACCCACCGAGCGCAGGCGCGCGCACCTGGCGCTCGCCGCGACACTGGCCGGGCACCCGGACCGGCGCGCCTGGCACCAGGCCGCCGCGACCACGACCGCCGACGAGGCCGTGGCCGAGGAACTGGACCGGGTTGCCGAACGGGCCCGGCGCAAAGGTGCCGCCCCCGCGGCGGTCGCCGCCCTGGAGCAGGCGGCCCGGCTCAGCGAACTGCCGGAGCGGCGCGGGCTGCGCCTGCTGCGCGCCGCCGAGCTGGCCACCGACTGCGGCCGCCGCGACACCGTGGAACGCCTGGTTCGCGAGGCGCAGGCCCTCGACCTGACCTCCCGCCAGCGCGCCGCCGCGGCGTGGCTGCTCAGCACGTTCGAAGACGGGGTCCGCGAGGACACCACGCGCGTCGCGGAGCTGGGCGAGCTGGCCGAGTGGGTAGCCCGTGACGGGCACACCGAGGTGGCGGCGCGGATCCTGTGGAGCACCGCCATGCGCTGCTTCTGGTCCGAACCCGGTCCGGAGACCCGCCGCGCGCTGCTGGCCGTGTCCGACCGGCTGCCACTGCCCGACGACGACCCGCGCAAGGTCGCGATCGCCGCGTACGTCGTCCCGTTCGAGCGCGGCGAGACCGTCCTCGCCGGGTTGCGCGCCCTGGCTCGTACCGCGGGGACGGACTCCGCGGTCGACCGCTACCTGGGCAGCGCGGCCATGCAGGTCGGTGCGTTCGACCTGGCTGCCCGGTTCGCGGCCGCGGCCGTGCCCGGTCTGCGCGCACAGGGCCTGCTCGGGTTGCTGCCCCGGGCACTGGCCGTGCAGGCGTGGAGCGTGACCCGGCTCGGGGACCTGCCCACCGCGGTGCCGATCGCGGCCGAGGCCGCCAAGCTCGCCCAGGAGACGCATCAGCCGTTCATGTTCGGCCTCGCCAAGGCCGTCCAGGCGGAGATCGCGGCACTGCGCGGCGACCACGAGCAGGCCACGGCGCTGGCGGACGAGGCGGAGCGGGCCGGGCTCGCGGCGGGCGCCCGGCCCGTCCTGGCCACCGTCCAGCTCACCCGCGGGCTCACCGCGCTGAGCGAAGGCCGCTTCGACGACGCGTTCGCCGAACTGCGACGGATCCTCGATCCGGCCGACCCTGCCTACCAGCTGGCCCTGCGCGCCTACTGCCTCGCCGAACTGACCGAAGCGGCGGTGCGATCCGGGCACACCGAGACGATGCGGAAGATCCTGGCGGACATGGAGCCGCTGGGGACTACGTCCCCGTCCCCGGCGCTCCACATCGGACTGCGCTACGCCCGCGCCGCGCTCGCGTCCACCGAGGACGCCGAAGAGCTGTTCCTCGAGGCGCTGCGGGCGGATTTGACCGGCTGGCCCGCCGAACGCGGGCGGGTACACCTGGCGTTCGGTGAATGGCTGCGGCGGCAGCGGCGGGTCGTGGAGTCGCGGACGCACCTGCGCACCGCGCGGGAGACGTTCGACGCGCTCGGCATGACGTCCTGGGGGGAGCGGGCGCGGCGCGAGCTGCGCAGCGCGGGGGAGTCGAGCCCCAACCGGGGCCCGGACGCGCGGGCGAAGCTGACCCCGCACGAGCTGAGCATCGCCCAGCTCGCGGCTGAGGGACTGACCAACCGGGAAATCGGGCAGCGGCTGTACTTGTCGCACCGCACGGTCGGCACGCACCTGCACCGGATCTTCCCGAAACTGGGCGTCAGCTCCCGCGCCGACCTGGCCGGGATGCTCGCGAACCTGGAGTGACGTACACCGGCAGCGTCATCCGACGGGCGCGGAAACCCGCGCGAGGTACCTAGCGTCAGCGACGTCAACCGGGTACCTCGCACGGGAGTGTTTCAGATGATTAGCAGGAGATTGTTCGGGCAGACGATCGCGGCGGGTGTGGCGGCGACGTCGCTGGCCGCCTGTTCGCCGAAGCCGGGCGCGGAACCGGTCGTGACGGCCCCGACCGGTGCGGACCTGCGCGCGGGCTCCGGCAAGAACACCTCGCTCGGGCAGGTCAAGCAAATCACCGCCGGGGTGGTCGACATGGGCTACTTCGAGTTCGGGCCCGCGACCGGTCAGCCGGTGGTGCTGCTGCACGGCTGGCCCTACGACCCGTACAGCTACGCCGACGTCGCGCCGCTGCTGGCCGCCCAGGGATACCGGGTGATCGTGCCGTTCCTGCGTGGGTACGGCAGCACCACGTTCCGGTCCCCGCAGACTGTGCGCAACGGGCAGCAGTCGGCCATCGCGCTCGACGTGATCGCGCTCCTGGATGCGCTCAAGATCGACAAGGCCGTCTTCGGCGGGTACGACTGGGGTTCGCGCACCGCCGCCATCATCGCCGTGCTGTGGCCGGAGCGGGTGAAGGCGCTGGTCGCGGTGAGCGGCTACCTGATCGTCAACCTGACCGCGAACCAGCAGCCGCTGGCCCCCGCGGCCGAGCTGGGCTGGTGGTACCAGTACTACTTCGCGACCGAGCGGGGTGTGCTGGGCTACACGCGCAACCGCCACGACTTCACCAAGCTGATCTGGAAGAACGCCTCGCCCGCGTGGAACTTCGACGATGCCACCTTCGACCGCAGCGCAGCGGCGTTCGACAACCCCGACCACGTGGCGATCGTGGTGCACAACTACCGGTGGCGGCTGAGCCTCGCGCCGGGCGAGCCGCAGTACGACTCCTACGAGCAGAAGCTGCAGGCCGCGCCGCCCATCGCGGTCCCCGCGATCACGATCGGCAGCGACTTCGACGGCGCGGCGGCCAATGGCGTGGCCTACCGCGGCAAGTTCACCGGCAAGTACGCGCACCGGGTGTTCACCGGCATCGGTCACAACGTGCCGCAGGAGGCGCCGGTACCCTTCACACAGGCGATCGTGGACGTCGACCACTTCTGAGCCGTGCGCGGCGGAGGGCGCCCGGCAGAAGAACACGGCGGACAGCTGAACGGTTCGGTGGCCGCATCTTTCGTTGAAGAAGGTTATTGCCCCCTATTCAGAGCGTGTCTCACGTGGCGCTGTGAAGGTGCTGCTCCTTGCGCCGTGTCTCACGGTGCGTCGCTATGCTCGCCGCGTGGGCGAGATCGTGGTGGTGCGTGATGGCTTTGGGCCCGAGGTCCTGCTTGTGCATGGCGGTGCTGGCCCGCGGACGACGTGGGGCGCTTTGGCTCCGCTGGCCGATCGGTGGACGCTGGCATATGTCCATCGCCGTGGCTATCCGCCGAGTCCACCACCGCAGGAGTGTCAGGACTTCGAGGTGGACGCCCTGGACTTGGCGCCGCTGCTCGTCGGCCGCCCGCACGTTGTCGCCCACTCCTACGGCGCCCTCGGGGCGTTGATCGCGGCCGCCGCCGCGCCAGGCAGCGTGCGCTCGCTTACCCTGATCGAGCCGCCGCTCCACTACCTTGTCCCTGACGATCCCGAGGTGGCGCGGCTCGAGCGCATCGGCGATGCGGTCCTCACCCACGGGATGGACATGGACCCGGCCGAGTTGCGCGAGTTCCTCCATCTCGCGGGCGCGCCCGTCGGTGACGGCCCGCTCCCCGAGAACGTGGTCGCCGGCGTTCGGCGGGCGCAGGGTGGTCGGCCGACCAGGGAGGCGCACCCACAGCTCGACGCGATCCGTGGCGCCGGCGTCCCAGTGCTCGTCGCGTCCGGAGACCACGCGGCCGCGCTCGAGCGGATCTGCGACGCTCTGGCGGATGTGCTCGGTGGCGAGCGCAGCGTGCATCCGGGCGCTGGTCACTTCGTCGCCGCAGCACCGGGCTTCGCCGAACAGCTTGAGGCCTTCCTACGCAAGAGCGTCACGTGGCAAGCTTCTTCCAGCAGGTGAGCGTGGCGGCGAGGGTGAGGAACGCGGCGAACAGGTTGGCCGAGCGTTCGTAGCGGACGGTGAGCCGGCGGTAGCCGAAGATCCAGGCGATCGTGCGCTCGATCTTCCAACGGTGCCGGCCGAGCCGCTCGCTGGATTCGATGCCGCGGCGCGCGATGCGCGGCGTGACACCGCGGCGGCGCAGCCAGGCGCGCAGTTCAGCCGAGTCGTATCCCTTGTCCGCGCGGGCCTTGTACGGTCGGCGGCGGCGCGGTCCGCGCCGGGAGCGGATCAGCGGCAAGGCCATGAACAAAGGCTTGAACGCCTCGATGTCGGCGGTGTTGGCCGCCGAGACACCGACCACTAGCGGCAGCCCGGCGGCGTCGGACAGCACGTGGAGTTTGCTGCCTCTCTTGGCCCGATCGACCGGATTGGGGCGGCCGGTCAGCGATCCCCCTTTTTTTCGCCCGGACGGCGGCGGCGTCCACGATCGCCGCAGCCCAGTCGATCTGCCCCTTGGCTCCGAGCTCGTCCAGCACTGCCCGGTGCAGCCGGGGCCACAGCCCGGCCCGGATCCAGGCGGTGAACCGGCGATGCGCCGTGGCCGGTGAGACACCGAACTCGGCCGGCAGGTGCCGCCAGGCACACCCGCTGGTCAGCACGTACACGATCGCGGTGAACACCGCCCGATCCTCGACCGGCCTGGTCCCGCCACCCTGGCGGCGCGGGGTGAACTGCGGAATCAACGAGGCGGTCAGTTCCCACAACTCGTCCGGAACCAACCTCAACGCCAGATCTCAGGTCGCGGGTCTGTGTCTCAACCCTTCCGGATGCCCGATCGATACGATCGCGACCGTGGAGCTGATCGCGAAATCAAGGTCGTAGCCTCCGACCCGGCTTGGCCGCAGAGATTCGCCGATGAGTGCCCGCTGATCGGCGCAGCGCTTGGCGTCAAGGCAGTACGCGTCGACGATGTCAGTTCGACCTCGATCCCGGAAGCCGGTGCAGAATTCGAGCGGGTTAGCGGCCGAACAGTGACTTCAACTGCTCGGGAACGCGCCCGTCCTGGATATGAATTTGGGCCGCGTGTGACAGCGTGAGTCGGGGCACCAGGCAAGGGTGGCTCTCACAGTACCTGTATCACCAGGGTCTCCCAGACGTCCAAAACGCCTGTCAACCTGGTCGAGTAGGCGCCCGAACGAAAGCGCCGACAACACTCCATGGGCACGCACTGCAGCTTTACCCCCATCAGTTCAATTCGGCTGCCCCGAATGCGCGACCGTGTCGGCGCGTTCTTCCACGACAGAAGGGACGGAGACCAATGGCGGACAACCAATTCACCACTCATGCAGAACTTTTCGATCTGAGTGGGAAGTATGCCCTTGTCACCGGCGGCACCAGGGGCATTGGGATGATGATAGCGCGCGGCCTTCTGCAGGCGGGCGCCCGCGTCGTCATCAGTTCACGCACAGCAGACACGTGCGCGGAGGCACAGCATCTACTGTCCGAATTCGGCGACGTTCAAGCAATCCCCGCCGACCTGTCCAGGCACGACGAGTGTCAGCGCCTCGCTGATCTTGTCAAGGTGGACTCGGACCGCCTGGACATCCTCGTCAACAACGCGGGGGCGATGTGGCGCGAGCCGCTAGAGACGTTCCCGGACGAGGCCTGGGACGCAGTGATCGACCTCAACCTCAAGTCGCCGTTCTGGCTGGTGCAGGCGCTGCTGCCCGCACTTCGCAGGGCGGGCACCGCCGATGATCCCGCGCGGATCATCAACATCGGCAGTATCGCCGCCATCCACGTCGCCCAGGCGCCCAACTACTCGTACGCCAGCAGTAAAGCGGCACTCCATCAGCTCACCAGAGTGCTCGCCAGAGAACTGGGCCCACAGCACGTCACGGTGAACGCGGTAGCACCGGGACCGTTCCCGTCGCAGATGATGGCGTCCACGCTCGATGCCATCGGCGACACGATCGCCGAGAAGGCCCCTCTGCGCCGGCTCGGCCGCGGCGACGACATGGCAGGCATCGCCGTGTTCCTCGCTAGCCGGGCCGGAGCCTACCTCACGGGCACCATCATCGCGGTAGACGGCGGCATCGCGACGACCGCATCGGGTACCCCCTAGGCGTCGGCGCGAGGCTTTGCCGGCGGCCGACGGTCCCTCGTGAACACCTCCAAGTCGGGTCCCCAATGCGGTCGTCGGGGTACCCGCAGTACCTCCCTTGGACTGCGGGACGGGCTTACCGTGAGGGCATGGCCACGATGGATCTACGCGCCGACATCCGGGAGTTTCTCAGCTCGCGTCGCGCCCGCATCGCGCCCGAGCAAGCGGGCCTGCCCGCTTACGGCGGCAATCGTCGGGTCAAAGGCCTGCGTCGCGAGGAGGTAGCGCTACTGGCGGGGGTATCGGTCGACTACTACGTGCGCATGGAGCGCGGCAGCCTCGCCGGTGCCTCCGACGGCGTGCTCGACGCGTTGGCCTCTGCCTTGCAACTCGACGAGGCCGAGCGCGACCACCTGTTCCACCTCGCGCGCCAATCCGGGGCTCCCAGCGGTCCACGCCGGCGCAGGCCTGCCGTGAAGGTGCGCTCGACACTGCGGCAGGTGCTCGACGCCATCTCCGACGCGCCGGCCTGGATCTGCAACGGACGTTACGACGTGCTCGCCATGAATGAACTCGCCCGCGCGCTGTTCTCACCGGTGCTGGCCGACCCGCGACGGCCCGCGAACACAGCGCGGTTCGTCTATCTGGCTCCCGAGGCGGCCAGGGACTTCTTCGTCGACTACGACCAGGTCGCCGGTGACGTGGCCGCGAAGCTGCGCATGGAAGCCGGCCGCAACCCGCACGACGAGGAGCTGATCGCCCTGGTCGGCGAGCTGTCGACGCGCAGTGAGCTGTTCCGGCAACGGTGGGCATCTCAGGACGTGCGGCTGCACCGGTCCGGACGCAAGCGCATGCACCATCCGATCGTGGGCCGGCTCGACCTGGACGTCGAGACCCTGGGACTGCCCGCCGAACCCGGCCTGCACCTGACCGTCTACACCGCACCCGCGGGCACGCCGACCGCGGACAACCTGGCGCTCCTGGCGTCGTGGGCGGCCACCCAGCAGACGCTGCCGACCGAGTTCGACGCACGCAACGGGTAGTCCACCCCCGTCAACTGCGCTGGTCAGCGGACCATGGCGTGAGGCGGTGTCATGTACAAGACCGTGAGCAGGACGATGCGCCGGGCGCGACAGTTACCGCGCCGGCTCCTTGTACCGACAACGGCGCGACGTGTCGTAACAGCGACCCTATGGCACGTCAGGCCACACGCGATCTCAACAAGTTCTGACAGCCGGGATTACCAATACCGGACAGCGTGGCCGAAACCCCGTCCACGACCTGCAGGTAGGTCGGCAGGTAGACCAGCAAGCCGAACATCGCGACGTTGGCGATGAACCCGATGAGCGAGGCGATCACGACGGTCCGCGAGGTGAGCGTCAACAGTGGCAGCACCGGCGCCGCGACTCGCCGTTCGACAGGGATCACCAGTGCGATCAGCACCAGGCGGTGGGCAACGAGCTGTTCGCTCCGCCGATCTCGTCGCTGCACCTGATCACCAGTTGTGCTCGGCCAGCCGGGCGGCCCGCAGGTTCAGGTAGCGCTGCTGTGGGATGCTGCTGGTGCGCTGTGCGGCGGTCTGGTAGCACTCGCGCGCGGCCACGCGGTCACCGGTCAGTTCCAGCAGGTGCGCCCGGGCCGCGTGCCATCGGTGGTCTGCCGCGATCCGCCCGTCGCCGGCCAGCGTGCCGAGCAGGTCCAGCCCGGCATCGGGTCCTTTGACCATGGCCACCGCGACCGCGTGGTTGAGGGCGACCACCGGGTTGTCCGACATCCGCAGCAGCACCTCGTAGAGCGCGACGATCTGCGGCCAGTCCGTCTCGTCGGCACTGGGCGCCTCGTCGTGGATCGCGGCGATGGCCGCCTGGAGTTGGTAGGGCCCGGTCGTGCCATGGGGCAGCGCGTGGGTGATCAGCCCGATACCCTCGGCGATCTGCCCAGTGTGCCAGCGGCTCCGGTCCTGTTCGGCCATCGGGATCAGCACGCCGTCCTTGCCGATGCGCGCCGGGCGCCGCGCGTCGGTGAGCAGCATCAGCGCCAGCAGCCCGGTCACCTCGCTGTCCTCCGGCAGCAACCGGTGCATCAGCCGGGTCAGCCGGATCGCCTCGGTGGACAGTTCCACCCGCACCAGGTTCGCGCCGGAGGTGCTGGCGTAGCCCTCGTTGAAGATCAGATACAACACGTGCAGCACGGCGGCCAGCCGGCCGGCCCGTTCGGCCTCGGCGGGCATGCGGAACGGTATGCCGCTGGCCTTGATCCGCTGTTTGGCGCGGCTGATCCGCCGGGTCATGGTGGCTTCGGGCACCAGGAACGCGCGGGCCACCTCGGCGGTGGTCAGACCGCCGACCACGCGCAGGGTGAGCGCGATCTGCGACGCGGGCGACAGCGCGGGATGACAGCACAGGAACAGCAAGATCAGCGTGTCGTCCGAGTCGGTGGCCGGCCGGTCGGCGGGCGGTGCGAACCAGTCGGACGGCAGTGTCCAAGTGGCTACCGTGTCCTCCCGCCGCTGCCGGGCCTGCTCGTTGCGCAGAAGGTCGACCAGACGCCGGGACGCGACCGTAATCAGCCAGCCGCGCGGATTGGCCGGCGTGCTCTCGCCGGTCCACTGGGTCGCGGCCGCGAGCAGCGCCTCCTGCACCGCGTCCTCGGCCAGGTCGAAATGCCCGTAACGGCGGACGATCGAGCCGAGGACCTGCGGCGCCAGCTCACGCAACAGGTCCTCGACCTCGGTGCCGGACATGGACCGATCACGGTTCCAGGTCGGCGCGCGACTCGGCAATCGGCCGGACGTCCGCGTAGGCCCGCGCGGCCACGTGCGCCGGACCGGGTGTGCGGCTGAGCCGGGAGGCGATCTCGGTTGCCCGGTCGAAGCTCTCACACTCGACGATCCAGTACCCGGCCAGGACCTCCTGGGTCTCCGCGTACGGCCCGTCGGTCACCACCGGCTCCCCGTCCGGCCCATTGCTGATCCGCCTGGTGTGCACCGGCGCGTCCAGGGCCCGGGTTTCCACCAGCTCACCGGACTCGACCAGTTCCTGGTTGAACTTCTCCATGAACTCGCCCATCGCCGCGAAGTCCTCGGCCGTCCAGGCCGGGCCGCCGGTGGCCTTGCCGGCCATGGCGTCGTAGTCCTGCTGGGAGCCGTAAGCCAGGATCATGTACTTCATGGTGGTCTCCTTGTCCGTGCGGACACCGCCGTGGTGTCCGTGCACCAGAGATGTCGAAGCCGCAGGCTCGGACCGGACACGACCTGAGCATAGTCGGCTGTCTCTCATGGTCGTGGCCGTTGGCGTCGTCGTCTCGGTGTCATCGCTTGCGCGGGCCGGGGTCGGCGTGCTTGCCGTTTGAGGCCGCGACCAGCAGCATCTGGCACTTCGAGGGCGCCACCGTGGCGAAGGATGCTTCCGGTTTTCGTCCGTGATGGGCCGTGCGATGTGCGCTTGTGTGCCTTCAGGACGGCGGAAACAGGAGTCCTGTGATCATGTCCTGGAAGAGCGTGGCGATCTCGTCGTCGGAGATCACTCCGGGATCGGTGAGGATCATCCGGCCGAAATGCTCGGCGGAGGCGAGCACCATGTGCGCGATCCAGCGGTGCCGTTCGGCCGTTTTGACGCCAATCTCGTGCCCGCCGCCCATGAACCGGGCCATGGCGCCGCGAATCGCCTGGCGGCCCTGCTCGATCCGTTCGAGTACCTCCGTCGGCGTCTGCGGGCCGGCAAGCAGGACGGGCGCCCAGATCCGGGGGTTTTCGCGTACCGCCTGCGCCCATCCGCGGGCGATGTCGGCGATGATCTGCGGTGAGTTCAGGCGCCCGGGGTCTGCCGGGAAGGCCGCGAGGATCTGTGTGAGGGCCTCGGCCTGGGTGTGGTCGATGAGCGCGGTCAGGAGGTCGGCGAGGTTGGCGTACACGCCGTAGACGACGGGCTTGGTGACTCCGGCCTCGGCGGCGATCGCCTCGATGGTGAGACCGGCGTAGCCGTCACGCCCAATCAGCGCGAGAGCCGCGTCGAGCAGTTGCTGCCGGCGTTGCTCGACGGGCATCCGGGCTGCGTACGTCCGCCTCTGCCGTCCCTTCCCTTGCGCCACGGGCACAGCGTAGCCGGACCACTTGACAATTACTACGTCACCGTAGCAATTTACTACGTGGCGGTAGTAAATAGGTTCACCGCCGCGGCTCAAGCTCGTTCCCGGCACGCGCGCGCTTTGGAGGCACTGAGATCATGAAGCCGAAAGCATGGTGGCCCGGGCTCCCCGTCATCACACTCGCGCTGAGCGCGATGGTGCCGGTCGCGGGATCCGCCGCCCCTGCACAGGCCGCGTCCCCGCCCGCAGCCGGTACGACGACGTGGAAGCCGAGGCCCGAACAGTGGCACAAGACGGTGACCGTCAAGGATCTGGCGATCCCGATGAGCGACGGGACCATCCTGCGCGGCGACCTCACGTTCCCGGCGACCGCGGACGGCAAGGCGGTGACGCAGAAGCTGCCCGTGCTGGTGACGATCACGCCGTACAACAAGTCGCTGCCGATCGGCACCAACGGCGGCACCCTCCTGGGCGCCGACGTGCCTGCCGACTACTTCGTGGACCGGGGCTACGCGGAGCTCTGGGTCGATGCGCGGGGCACGGGCAGTTCCGAGGGCCGATGGTCCGCGTTCAGCGAGCGGGAGAGCCGGGACGCCGGTGAGGTCGTGGCCTGGGCGCACAGGCAGCCGTGGAGCGACGGCGACGTGGGCATGCAGGGTGGTTCATACCTCGGTATCGAGCAGCTGTTCGCCGCCGAGCAGCAGCCGCCCGGACTGAAGGCGATCTTCCCGACGGTGCCGAGCGCCGACCCCTACCGCGATGTCGCCGCCGCAGGTGGGGAACTGGACGCAGCTTTCCTGCCCCAGTGGTTCCTGCTCGTCTCCGGGACCGGGGCGATCCCGCCCGCGTTCAGCCTCAGGGAGCCGCAGTCGGCTTTGACGATGGCCGTCGACCACCTCGCCGCCGGCGTCGGCGGCACCCTGCCGGAAGTCCTGTCGGGAGCGCTGGGCGGTGATGTGGCGTACGACGGGCCGTACTGGGCGGAGCGCAAGCCGATCACGCACATCGACAAGGTGAGGGTGCCGACGTTCATCGTCGGCGGCGAGTACGACATCTTCCAGCGCGGCGAGCCCCTGCTGTTCGAAGGGATCCAGCGCGCCGGGACACCGGTGAAGTTCATCGACGGACCGTGGGACCACCTGCAGGCCGGGTCGGGCAAGGAGATCGGCGGCGCTGGTTACGGGTCGCTGGCCGAGCTCGAACTGCGCTGGTTCGACCACTGGATCAAGGGGATGGACACCGGCCTGGACCAGATCGCGCCGGTGACCTACTACGAGCAGGGCACCGGCCGGTGGGTGCGGACGGACCAGTGGATCGCGAGCGACCTGTCCGCGCAGTCCTTCCAGCTCTCCGGTTCCTCGGCCACCGCGGTCAAGTCCGGTGGCCTGACCGCGGGCGCCGCGGCCGCGGGGAAGTCGATACTTCAGCCGCTCCCGGCCAGCGGCCTGTGCACGCGCTCGACCGACCAGTGGACCGGCGGCCTGCCGTCCGTGGTGCTCAAGGATTTGCCGTGCTGGAACGACAATCGGCTGAACGACGCCAGCGGGCTCGCCTTCGACTCCGCACCCGTCACCAGGACGCTGCGGTTCCAGGGGCCGATCAACGCACGCCTGTACGTCTCGACCACCTCAGGCGACGGCCTGCTGTCCTTGGCACTCGAGGACGTCGCGCCCGACGGCAGTGTTCACCGGATCACCGGTGGCTGGCAGAGCGTTTCTCAGCGGGCACTGGACAAGGCGAAGTCGCGGTACCTGGACGGGAAGCTGATCCAGCCCTGGCACCCGTTCCTGAAATCGACGAAGGAGGCCCTGCCGCCGGGCACGATCGCGCCGGTGGACGTGGAGATCTTCCCGACGGGTGCGGCCATCCAGCCCGGTCATCGGCTGCGCCTGGCCGTCGAGGGCTTCGACATACCTCACCTGGCCCCGCTGCCGGACGCCGGTGTACAGGCGCTCGGGCCGATGATGATCTACACCGGCGGCGACTACCCGTCGTCGGTGACGATGCCTGTGCGCTGAGCCGCGGCGGCCAAGCGCCGGATGTGCCGCGCAGCGAAATCGTCGCCCTGCCGGAAACCTTCGTTGCCGAAACACGAAGAGAGGCTTGTCATCTCCAAATCGCGCCGATTCTTCGCAACGTGCCACCGAGCCCGGTGGCCCCGAATGGGGGCAGCTAACACCCGGGACTACCCGCCTTTCCGTAAGCAAGCAGTTCGGCGAACGCCGTGGCCATCGGCAATCCGGTTTCCGTCTCCAGCCAGCCCCATTGCCCGTTCGGGTTCAGCTCCAGCCAGTGCGGTTCGCCGTTCTGGTCGAGAGCAAGGTCGAAGGAACCGGAAACGAGGCCGAAGTGACCGAGATAGTCCCGCAATGTCTGGCTGAGGCGGTCCGGCAGGTCCACCACGCGGTAGGAGAGCGCCGAGTAGTCTTTGCGCCAGTCCAGGAGGCCGGATTCGATCCGCACCGCGAAGACCTGCTCTCCCACGATCAGCACCCTGAGGTCAGCGGTTTTGTCCACCCGGGCCTGGAACAGGTGAGGTGCTGCGCCGACGGTCTCGTCCAGGTCGTCGACTGTCACCGGCTCGGCCCACGTCGTCATCCTGACTCCGTCCCGTTCGTAGGGGGTCCAGCGGAGCGTCTTGAAGATCACCTCTCGGTGGGCGGTGATGAACTCCCTCGCCTCGTTCAGGTCGTTGGTCACCAAAGTCGGGGGCACACGGAGTCCGAGACGTGCCGCCGCAGCGAGTTGAGCCACCTTGTAGTCGGCGGCGGCGATGCGCGAGGGATGGTTCACCCACAGCGGGCCGTCAAGGGCATACAGCGTGCCGCCCAAGCCGTGGCGCACCTGTGCCGCTGCGAACCGTGCATCGGCGTCGTCGAGGTGCGTGAACTCGGGCCAGCGAGGGCGGCGCCAGTACACCGAGCGCACCGCACCGAGTTCGGAGGTTCTGGACGGGGTGCGCAGGTGCCCGGTTAGCTGGGGCAGGAGGTCGCCGAACCGGGCCGTCACCGTCAGGCCGTTGCCGATGTCGGCGGGGTCGAACCTGGTCACCGGGCAGCCGATCCGGTTGAGTTCGGAGATCACCATGTCTGCGGTGACGTCGGCTGCCTCGGTGGCCACCAGTACCGATCGCTCCTGCGCCCTGGGCATCAGTCGGAGTACTCGTCCGAATTGAAATCGCTGTTGGAATCGCTGTCGCCGGAGTCGTCGCTGTCGCTGGAGTCGACCATGCCGGTGGACGTGGACGTGTACGTGGATGTGGATGTCGACGTGGAGTCACTCGTGGGCTGCCGGGTACGCTGCATGTTCACTATCCGCCCCGACGCGTCGCGGAACACGCCAAGTTGTGTGGCCGGGTCGATGTCCACCGCGGTGAACGGCACCTGCACCGTGAGCGGGTAGGGGCCCATCCTGGTGGCTCCCCACGGACGGCCAGGCATTCCGGTAGCTCCGTTGTCCATCTCGTCTTGCTCCTTTTCAGTGAGCATGAGTGGTGTACCTTCGATGATGGCCCAGAAGTTCTCGGGCCGAAAGAGCGCCTGTAGGTAGGCCGCGGAAGCGCGTTGTTGCGGATGCTCTGCCTAGCTGATCACTGATGCGTCGGCGAGAGTTGTCGATGAGCGGCATACCGGGGCTGTGCCGAGCTGGCCGGCGGCGACCGTCGACCGGCGCTACCGCTCGTCGAGGACTTGGTGGAGCCGGAAGCGGGTGTCAGCGTCCTCGATGGTGGGCTTCGCTTCTGGCAGGAGTCCGGGGGAGCGACCGGGACCGGCCCTTCACCGTCGGCGCCGCAGGCGTCCTTCCACGCGATGGCCGGGCCCGGGTTCTCGCCCGTCACCAACCAAAGACGTGGCGCCATGCGGAATCCCGGCGGCCCGCAACTGGTGTGTGTCTTGCGTTGCTGAACATTATGCGGGGAACCATCCCGGGAGCATCAACCGAGATCTCGTCGCGGCCGATGGGCGGATCGACCGCGACGTCGCGACGAAACTGGCGCGGCAATTCCAGGA
Organism: Amycolatopsis cynarae; assembly: GCF_026802195.1. Classification (NCBI taxonomy): domain Bacteria; kingdom Bacillati; phylum Actinomycetota; class Actinomycetes; order Pseudonocardiales; family Pseudonocardiaceae; genus Amycolatopsis; species Amycolatopsis cynarae. Next base: position 2,827,723 of record NZ_CP113836.1, read on the forward strand.
GGAGGTCCCTGCACGTGGGTGGCTACCACCGGGTTGTGCCCTATGACGGCTCGCTGGCCGCGTGCCCGGCACGTGGCCTTGCCTCACCGGCCGCTCGCCCGGCTGAGCGCCTGGTATTGACGACGCCGCCACATCATGGACCAGGCCACTTACGGGCGGCCGCCCGGGGCGTAGGACGGTGCCGCACGCGTTCCCGGGTCAGGTGGATTCCGGCATGTTGTCGTGCTGGGCCGGCAGCGTCACCACGAACCGCGCGCCGGGCTCGGCGTTCTGGTAGGTCATCGTCCCGCCGTGCGCCTTGACCAGTTCCCCCACGATCCACAGGCCCAGCCCGACGGAACCGGTGGAACGGTGCGTGTCGCCCCCGGGAAAGCGCTGGAACAGTTCGGGGACCAGCTCCGGCGGCACGCTGGAACCGAAGTCGCGGACCTCGATCCGCACGTCCGGCCCGGCGGGTTCCGCGGTGATGTGCACCGGCGGCCCGGCGTGCTGCAACGAGTTCGCCGCCAGGTTGAACACGATCTGCTCGAACCGTTCGGGGTCCACTTCGGCGGTCAGTTCCGGGTCGGCGTAGAGCACGATGTGACCTTCGGCGAGGTCGGCCACCGCGTTCTCGATCTCGGTTCGCAGCCGGACCTTCCTGAGATCCAGCCTGAGACCGCCCTTGCTGTCGATGCGGTCCATGTCGAGCAGGCCCGTGGCGAGCTGCTTGATCCGGTGTACCTGGCGCTGCGCGGTGATACCCACCGTGCGGCGCTGGTCGCTGGGCGTGTCCTCGTCGATGAGCAGTTCCAGTGCCACCTCCAGTGCGCTGAGCGGAGAGCGCACGTCGTGGGCCAGTGTCGCGGCGAGCGTGGCCCGCCACGCGTTGGAGCGGCGCAGCATCGACTGCACCCGCTCGATGTGGGACACCTGCTGTCCGACGAGCAGAGCCACCGCGACCAGCACGGGGATCATCACGAACACGCTCTGCACTACGACGCTGGGCCGGTGGGCCACGATCAGCGGGGCGACATAGGCCGCGGTGGCCAGCGGCGTGAGGGCCCAGGTCGCCCACGCCGGGAAGTGCAGGCCCAGCCACACGAAACCGAGCAACAGGAACGGCACGGTCGACCCGACGTAGCTGCCCATCGCCCAGGTTGCCAGTCCCATCATGGCGAACGCGGGAAGCGCGAGCGCCACCGGCGCGCACGGAGGCCATCGCCGCCAGGGCAGGAACCAGGCCAGCGGACCGAAGGCCAGGTCGACGAGAGCCACGATCAGCATTGCCTGGGCACTGGTGGCGAACAGCGGAATGGCGAGCAGCGCGCCCAGCCCGGAGAAGACGAACAGCACAGCGGCCTGGCGGGCGGCCGAGATCACCCCGGCGCCCCAGAGCTGGGGATCGTAACGTCTCCGCGTCTTTTCGATCGTGTTGCCGGACAATCCCCCTCCTCCGTTAATCCGATGTGGACGAGGCGTCCCATGCGGGCACGGTGACCGCGAACAAAGCTCCGTCCCTATGAGCTTCATAGTGCACCTCATCCCGTGTCCCCGCGTCGTGCCTTGACATCGGACGGGCAACGGGCAACTATGGAAACTATGGAAACCAATTCAGTTTCCTCAGTGTCTGACCAGCGGCGGGCCGATCTGATCCTCGATGCGGCCGGCCAGCTGTTTCTCGCGCCCGGTCCGGGGCGGGTGAGCATGGACGATCTGGCCCGTGACCTGGGGATGGCCAAGAAGACGATCTACCGGCACTTCCCTGACAAGCACAGTCTGATGACGGCCGTGCTCGACCGGCAGTTCGGCGCGATCGAGCGCACCTTGGTCGCGGCGGCCGAGAAAGCCCGCGACAAGCCGTTCGGTGAGCAGGTACGACAGTTCCTGATCGCGGCGTGCGCTGAACTCGGGCGGATCGGCGCGGCCCAACTCGCGAGCGGGCGCGGTGACGCGGTCCTGCGCCGGCACGTGGAACAACGCATCGACGCCGTGGTCTACCAGCGGCTCGACGCCCTGTTCCGGGACGGGCACCGGCGCGGCCTGCTGTCCGCGCCGCCCGAACTGCTCGGCGAGATCACTCGCGGCGCCGTGGAGCGACTGCTCAACTCGCAACTGCCGCGCGAACTCAACTGCACCGCGGCCGATCTTCTCCGCGCGACCGTCGACACCGTCCTCTACGGGGCGATCCGCCCCGGAAGTGCCACACCCCAGGAGCCCGGTGACGTCGGCATTGAGGGTGGCGAGAAGCCCGAGAAGCCACAGTGAGCAGAAGTCGAGCAGGGAGATGCGCTGCTATGGATGTCTATGAGGCCGTCACGAGCCGACGGGCGGTGCGCGGATTCACCGACCAGCAGGTTCCGAGAGAGGTGCTGGAGCGTGTGCTGTCCGCCGCGGCATGGTCGCCGTCCGGATCGAACCTCCAGCCATGGCATGCCTACGTGCTGACCGGCGAGCCGCTGGCCGAGCTCAAGAAGCGGGCCAGTGAGCGCGCGGCCGCCGGTGACCCCTGGGACGAGCCGGAATACCAGATGTACCCGTCGGAGCTGAAGTCGCCGTACCGCGAACGCCGTTCCGATTTCGGCGAGAAGCGCTACGGCTCACTGGGTATTTCGCGTGACGACTGGGACGCGCGGCGCAGGGCCGCCACCGAGAATTGGGCATGTTTCGGCGCGCCCGCCGCCCTGTTCTGCTACATCGACCGTGAAATGGGCCGGCCCCAATGGTCCGACGTCGGCATGTATCTGCAAACCGTCATGCTGCTGCTGCGGGCCGAAGGGCTGCACAGTTGCGCGCAGATGGCGTGGTCTGTCTATCGCAGAACCGTCGCGGAGGTCCTGTCCCCGCCGGACGGGCTCGTTCTCTACTGCGGCATGGCGATCGGGTACGAGGACGTCACGGTCGGCTACGCCCGCACGGGCCGGGTACCACTGGATGAAACGGTCACGTTCGTCGAGGGGTGGCACGGCACTCGCACACCCTGTCGCCCCGGTCATCAGGGCGTCGAACCGAACAACAACAACAACCAGAGGGACATCTCATGAGAATCTCCGTCATCGGTACCGGACTCATCGGCTCCCAGGTGATCCAGCGGCTCACCGCGGCCGGACACGACGCGACCGGGCACTCTCGCGCGACCGGCCTCGACCTGATCACCGGCGACGGGCTCGACGACGCCGTCCGCGGCACCGAGGTCGTCGTGAACGTGACCAACTCGCCGACGTTCGACGACGCCTCCGTCGACTTCTTCCGCACCACCGTGACCAACTTGCTGGCCGCCGCGCAGACGGCGGACGTCGGGCACATCGTGACGCTGTCGATCGTCGGCGTCGACCAGGTGCCCGATCTTGCCTACTACCGGGCCAAGACCCTGCAGGAGGATCTGGTCAAGGCCGGGCCGATCCCGTACTCGATCGTGCGAGCCACCCAGTTCATGGAGTTCATCGCGCCGACCATGGACTGGACCACCGACGGCGATGTCGTGCGCCTGCCCGCCACTCCGATCCAGCCGATCAGCTCCGCCGAGGTCGCCGCCGAGGTCGCCGAGGTCGCCGCCGGCACTCCGCTTCGGGGCGTCCGCAACATCGGCGGCCCCGACGTCTTCACGCTCGACGAACTGGGCCGGATCACCCTCGAGGCCACTGGCGACCACCGTCACGTCGTCACCGACAACACGGCGGGCCTGTTCGCCGCGGTCAAGGGCGATGAGCTGATCGCACCCGACGGCGCCCGCCTGGCCGGCACCCACTACCGCGACTGGCTGCGCTCGCACTGACCCGCCGTCAGCGGCGATATCCCGCTCGGCGACCGGATCACGCCGACCAGGCCAGGAACACCGCCGACCGGACCCGTCGCGCGGACGCGGAGCGGCTGGCCGAGCAGTAGTCCCAGGCGATGCGCGACGCGCAGGACGCCAAGCAGGCGCAGGGACGAGGAGGGGGCGTGCACCGGACGTACCGGCGTGGCGGGTCGGGTCACGGGCGGGTGGCCCGGTAGCAGGCCAGGTAGCGAATCTTGCGGAACTCCTCCCGAGCGCCTTTCGTGCTGTAGCCCCACATGTGGGCGTCCGCGTGTACGCCGAGGTGCCGGAACTGGTCCACCGCCTCGTCGCCCCGGCCGAGTTCGACCAGTGCCCTGGCCGCGTAGGCCCGGGCGGTCCTGGTTCCCGGGTGGTTATGGCCTGCGCCGTCGAGCCAGGGCAGCAGCCGGTCCAGCGCGCGGACGACCCGCTCCTCCCGCCACACCGACTCCCCGGCACCGGCGAACTCCGCCTCGTGCGCGGCGATCAGTGGCAGCACGGCCAGCTTCGGGTGTTTCGGCGCGGCTTCCTCGGCGAAGGCCCACATCAGCTCGTGCGAGCCGAACCACTTCTTGCACCAGTACTGCAAGGCAGAGGTATGCGCCGTGTGGTTCAGTGGGTCGCGGGTGAGTACTTGCTCCCACACGTCTCGGAAGGCCTCGTTGTCGAACTGCCGGCCGCGAGCAACGGTCAACATCGTCACCCACGGCGTCGGGTCTGCGGGGGCCAGTTCGGCGGCGGCGAGGGCGGCGGGCCGGGCATCGCCGAGCACGCGGAAAAACCCGTCGAACTGCTCCCGGCTGACGTTCTCCGCCTGCAGGCCGCTACGGATTTGCCAGGCCAGGCGGACGAGACTCTCGGCGTGGACGATTGCCGGATCCGGGTCGCCGGGCCGGGTCGCCTGCCAGGCGCGCAGACCCGAGTCGTCGTTCGCGGCGGCATCACCGAGCACGCCGACGACGTAGGCGCGGCGGTCCCAGTCGGTGCCGACCGCGGCGAGCAGTTGCGCTGCCGGCCGGCTGTCACCGGCCGCGAACGCGTCGCGGGCGTCGACGACCTCGGGCTCGGGGACGTAGTCCGCGGAGGTGACCTCCTCGTCCGATGGCAGGCCGAAGAGCGCCACGTCCGGCATCTCGATCTTCGACTTCTCCAGCTGGCGCTTCTTCTTTTTTGTCGGTGGCAGATAGTGCCCGATTTGTTCGGGCGTCAGCGTCTTGACGTAGTCCTCAATGCTCATCCCGCGCTCCCTGGCTGCCCTGGCCAGCGCGATGGCGCCGTTGCGGCGCTTGGAGTCGAAGAGTAATCCCAGAATTCCCATGACGAGTTCTCCTGCTCAGGAACGGACCGGAACGGGGTCGGTGGGCCGGTAGCCGGGGGCGATGCCGGCGTGCGCGAACAGGTCGCGAAGCGGCTTGGTGTCCGGCCGCCCGGCGGTGGCGGCGTCGAGTGCCGAGCCCAGCGCGTTGTGGTACGGCTCCTCCAGCACGAACTCCGCCGGGCCGGACCAGGACAGCAGCCAGCGCGCCACGCCGGCGTCGGCGAATGCCACTCTGGCCACAATGGATAGTCGCGTGCGGACGGACCCGGCAAGGAGCTCCCGCCGAGCGCGTGGGCCGGCGCCTGGCGGGAACGTCAGGTCGGGGTCGGCCAATGGCTCGAACTGCGCGGCGTCGAGCAACGCCAGCGCCTCGCCCACGGTGCGGCCGCCAAGAATCTTTGCCGCGGCCTCGGCGACGTCGTGCCGGGAACCTAGATACACCAGAGTCTGCCAGTCCGTGCGCCGCTTCATTTGGGCCTGGTCGGACAGGCCGGTGAGCAGCGCCGCGTCGAGCGTCTCGAAGGAGTGGCGCAGGATCTCGCTCGCCGGCCGCTCGCCGCCCGGCCGCGGGGGTGCGACGGGAGCGGACTCGAGGAGCCTGATCCGCTCGAGCGTCGCCGGGTGCGAGTCGTAGCGCGACGTCTTGCCGTCGGGCGGGTTGCGGCGCACCTCGTCGATCTCCATCGACCGTATCGGATCGGCCAGAAGCGCCCGGTAGCCTTCGGCGAGGCGCGCCGGCAGATACCCGGCCGCCCAGCCGATCATGGCGTAGGTGTTCAGGAAAAACCGCCACGCGACGTCGAGTGCCTCGATCTCGCGCAGCGCGCCGACGGCCGCGGCGGTGCCCCCGACGCGCGCGGCGGCCGCGTCCGCGGCCAGTTCCTGGGTGCGGCAGACGCGCATGGACACGGTGAAGTACAACTTGGCGTAGCCCTGGAACCCGCCGCGCAGGATCCTGGCGAACGTGTTCCCGTCTGCGAGGCCGGTCACCACGTGGGCGATCGCCTGACGGCCGCGGTAGGTCGCGCCGGAGAACCGGGTGTCGCGGTTGCTGTAGTGTGCGAACTCGTGGCCGAGCACGGCGCACAACTGGTCCTGGCGCAGCCCCGCGAACAGTTGCGCACCGATGTACAGCCGGCGTCGGGACACGCGCAGGCCGAGCCAGCGGGTGCGCTCGTGTACGGCCGCGTTGACCTGGGGGATGATCCGGATCTCGTCCGGTGGCCGGGTGCCGACTTCGTCGGCGATCTTTCGGACGAGAGCCCACAGTTCGGGCTGGTCCTCGGGTGTCAACGCCAGGCCCGGATCCGCGTCACCACGGCTCTGTTCGATGGTGAGCAGCGCTCTTATCAGGACGACGAGAGCTGGAACGGCGACGATGCCGACCCGCAGCGCCGCCACCGGCCCTTCCCGAAGCGCATACAGTTCGATGGCGACGATGGCGGCGATGACAAGCAAGACCAGTAAAGGGAATCCGGCGAGCAGCGCGACCGCGAGCCACGCACGGAACGAGTTGTTCATGGAACTACTGAAACCTCCAGTGAGCGCCCGTGGGGGCCGAACGCACATCGTGCCGTATATCGGTACGGAGCAAGATATCGATTGAGTCACGCCATGGGCGTGTCGTAGCAGTCGGCTGGGACGTCCGCGTGACTCAGAACGACTCCGATGCTGACGCCGAGCTGGCGGCGGCCCGCCGACTGGCCGAGGCGCGGACCCCTCGGTGATCGATGCGCTGCTGGCCGATACGAAGGCCACGAAACCCCGATCGACGGCGCCGGGGATTGCTGCGGGGAGGTGCGGTGGTCGTCGCCGGGTGTCGAATGTGAGATCGGCAAGCGATCGGCGGCGTGACCGCAGGCACGGTGTGGCACTTCACGATTCCGCGGCCGAGCGTTAGGGCAGACGACGTGGCGCGCTTCGCCGACAACTACAGGTCAAGGGCGATACGGATCGAACGGGTCGGAGGTGGCGGTCACCGCCGCGGTGGCCAGCTTCGTAAGGAACTCCTCAAAGCTTTCCGCGATCTTTCGCAGGCCCGTCGCCATCGGAGATTCCGGGATATACGTGCCGTTGTCCAACGCGGTCGGCGGCATCACGTACATGCCTGGCTCCGCGGTCCAGTCAGCGGGCCCGATGAAGTAGCCGTTCCACAGGTCAGGCAGGGATATCTGCTCGACCGCGCGGAAGAACGCGAGCACCTCTCCGGGCACCCGGTTGCCGAACTCCTCGGTCAATCGGGCCAGGCCGTGCCCATTCGTCCTGATTTGTCGCATCGATCCTATCCGCGCAGGCAGATGATGAAGGGCACCTACATTGCCCATCCTGTCACCGGGCGCGGTTGAGTGCGGCCATGACAGACGTGTCGAGACTCTGTCACCCGGTCGGGTATGGTTTCAACCAAATCAGTGCAACGTTTGTGATTGTGTTGCACCGATGCCACAGATATCGATACGGTGCACGGCGTGGCGGATGTGGAAGGCGGCGCAACGAAGCTCGCCCGGGAACTGGGCGGTACGGACTCGACGGAGAAGCCAGGACCGCTGACCGCGTTCGCGCTCGCCCGCCGGCTGGTGCTGACCGGCCAGCGGGTGGACATGAAGAACCTGGCCGCCGAACTCGGGGTCGACCGGGCGACGTTGTTCCGCTGGGTCGGCAACCGCGACCAGCTTCTCGTCGAAATCCTCTGGTCCACGGCGGAACCCACGTGGCGGCACGCGGTGCACCGCGCGGACGGTACCAACGCCGCACGCGTGGTCGCGGCCATCGACGGGTTCGTGCGGGATGTCATCAACGCGGAATTCTTCGTCGTGCTCCTGCGGCGCGAACCCGAACGGACACTGCGGTTGCTCACCACCAAGGCGGGGGAGTTCCAGCGGCGGCTTTGTGCACGCATCGCCCGGTTGCTGACCGACGAGCAGGAAACCAACGGCCTGACTCTGCCGTTGCCCGTGCGCGACATGGCGTATCTGCTGGTGCGGATCGCGGAGTCGTTCATCTATTCGGATCTGATCATCGGTGAGACCCCGGACGCGGCGCGTGCCAAGGCCGCGGTGGGCGTCCTGCTCGGTGTACCGCAACCCGGATCGTCCTGATCCGCCCCGAAAGTCCCAACGAAGCACGGACTCGTACTCCGTTTAAGAATTCGAGAAGGGGAGCAACGATGCGCCTTTCACCTGCCCTGGCCGCTGTGGCGGCCTTGATCGTCGCGTGCGCGTCGAGTGTGGCCGCGGCTCCCGCCGCCACCGCGGCCACGACGCCGGCCGCGCTGGCCTTCGCGCCGATCGACCGGCCGGGGCCGGCGCTGTCGGTGCCCGCCGAACAGTTGGCCAAGAGCGTTACCTGCACGGCCAGTGCAAGGAACGCCACCCGCGAAGTCGTGTTGTTCGTGCCCGGCACCACGGTCACGCCACGAGAGGACTTCGGGTGGAGCTGGTTTCCGGCGTTGGACAAGCTGAACTGGCCGTATTGCTCCGTGACCGAGCCGGACAACGCGATGAGTGACGCCCAGATCTCCGCCGAGTATGTGGTCCACGCCATCCGGTACGTTCACCAGCTCAGCGGACGCAAGGTCGACATCATCGGCCACAGCCAGGGTGGCACGGAACCCCGTTTCGCGTTGCGGTTCTGGCCCGATCTGCGGTCCATCGTGGACGACTACATCGCGTTGGGCGCCACCAACCACGGCAGTGTCGTCGTGGACGCGATGTGTCCGCCCGTGGCCGGTTGCGCGCCGGCGCTGTGGCAGCAAACCTACAACTCGCACTACATCCAGGCGATGAACTCGGTCCAGGAAACCTTTCCCGGGATTTCCTACACCGACATCTACACCCGCACCGACGAGTTCGTGCAGCCCAACCTCGACGATCACGGTACGACCAGCCTCCACGGTGGCGGCGGTGCCATCACCAACGTCGCGATCCAGGATGTGTGCCCACTCGACCTCGCCAGTGAACACCTCGCCGTCGGTATCTACGACCCGACCGCCTACGCCATCGCCATGGACGCGCTGACGCATGCCGGACCGGCCGACCCGGCCCGGGTCTCCCGCGCCGCCTGTGCGCAACTGTTCATGACCGGCGTCGATCCGGTCACCTTCGCCACCGACTACGCCTCCTCGGCCGCCGTGGTGGCGAAAGAGCTCGCCCTCCACCCGCACGTGGCCGCCGAACCGCCGTTGGCCTCCTACGTGTACGCCGACAACAGCTGAAGCCGCCGGGTGCCCGGCGAAGCCGCCCTCCGGGTTGCTTCGCCGGAAGCGCCGTTCCTTATCCTGCGATGCGGAGATCCGGAAAGTGTTGTGCTCGACCAACGCGATCGAATCCCTGAATGCTCGGTACCGGCGAGCGGTCCGCGCGCGAGGGTATTTCCCCATCGAGCAGGCCGCCCTCAAATGCCTGTACCTTGTGACCCACAGCCTGGACCCGGCCGGGGCCGGGCGTACCCGATGGACGATGCGCTGGAAGCCCGTCTGAACGCGCTCGCTGTGTACCGGTGCATCCGTGACCGGCTGCTGGACGACTTCGAAGTCGAACCTGGGGAAGAGCTGCGGCGAACGCGGATGGCGATTCTGGCCGGCGACACCGGGTACCTCGGCTTCGGTTGACAGCGGGTCGTGCGGCGTGCCCGCGACGGCCGCGCGCCGGAGCGCGGGCGGGACAGTGGTCGTCGTGTCGGGTTGGTTCCGACCACGGCGCTGTCGTCACTGAGACGACGTGCGGCATTGTCTTCACGGTGGCGGCGAGTCGTTGCGCTGCTTGGTCGTTGACATCGTCGAGAAGAACCACCGTCAGCCGCACGGGACCCGAGGACGCCGGCGTCGGGCTCACGAAACCATCGGGACTGTGCTGTGAGGTCAGGACCACGATCGTGGTGGCCACTGCGATCACCACGGCGATCGCGCCACCGATCAACCATGGCAGCGTGGAACGTCGGGCCGGTGGTGGCCGGTGGCCGTGATACTGCGCAGGAATCGAGGGGGTGGTCCGCACCGCCGGTGACGGATTGGGGGGTGGCGCTGTGGGTGGCCAGGCTTCGCGCGCGGGCGGCGTGTACTCGGTCGTCTCACGCTCGGAGGAGCCTCGATGGTCAACCATGATCGCGAAGCCTGGCGACCCAACGATGAAGATTTCATGACACCGGCACTGGCGAGGCCGATCGCCACACCAGTCACCCGACGACTCATCACCGGTAGCTCCTCGGCTATCCCGTGATCAGGCGGCGAACTCAGCGGCGGCTGGCGACCACGGTGTGGAACACCGGAGGTTGCGGCAGCTGGTATCTCGACGGCGGCCGCAACACCAACAACTGGCCCGGGTCCATGCTCGAATACCGGTTGAGCACCCTGCGGTTCCGGCACCAGGACTACCTGACCAGACCTGCCGCCGGAAACCGCTCCGCGGTCCGGCCGGTCCCGTGAGGGACTCCCTCCTGATGACCCGGGTGCAGGACGATCACCTCGCCGTTCTGGTGGGTGGCACGCAGGTCTGGCCCGCGCAGGGCTGGCATGACCGGTTCGGCCTGTCGCTTGATGCCACCGACACCGGTTTCGGGCACAGCGCCGGGCAGGTGGCCACGGTGCGGGCGCCGGCGCGGCTGCTCACCGCCGAGCTGGTCGCCGCGGCAAGTCGGCTGCTGGAGCGGCTGGACGACGAGGAAGCGCTTTCCCTGCGCGGTGTCGCGCGCGAGGCGGGTATCGCGCCACAGAGCGTCTACCTGCACTTCGACGACCGGAAAGCCTTGCTGGACGCGGTGTTCGAAGCCCGGTTCGCCGACCTGCTCGCCGAACTGGAGGCGGCGGCAGAGCCGGAGACGGAGCCGCGCGCCCGCCTCCGCGCGCTGTGTCACGCCTACTGCCGGTACGGCCTGGCTCATCCCGGTCACTACCGCGTGCCGTTCCGCACCCCGGGCAGACTGGCCTGGGAGCCGCACGAACTGAAGGGCATGCCCACGCTGCGGCTGCTCGCCGATGCCGTGGAGGCGTGCCGGCCCGGCGAGGACCCTTTCCCCGTCACGGTCTGCCTGTGGGCATCACTGCACGGCCTGGTCACGCTCCGCCAGGACAGGTCCGGTTTCCCCTGGCCCGCCCTCGACGACCTGCTCGAGACGGTCGTCGCCGCCTACTGTGCCGGTGGATACCAAACCGGCCGAAAGTAAGCAGCTTGTGCAGGTCATCGTGCGTATCGCGGTCGGCTGGTATACGGGGCTGCCCGGCGTCACCTCGCCGCACGCGGATAGATGAGGATCTTCTCGCCGCCGGCGGTGTAGGTGCCGAAGACCGCGACGGCCCTGCCCAGCCGGTCGGGAATCCGGGTGTTCGCGGGTAGGGCCGCCGGTTCACCGCTGGGCAGGGACACCGCCGCCGGTGCCTGGTCGCGCCCTGCCTGTCCGTAGGCGGTGCCGTCGTCCTCGACCGTGGAAAAGTGGATCTGCTTGCGGGAAGCGGTTTCCTGGAAGCAGAACCCCTGTTTGCGGTCCAGGTCGAAGCCGGTGAGGTCGGCGGTCAGGAAGCGGCCGCCGGGCGAGGAGACCGGTTCGACGTCCACCGGGTCGTCGGCCTCGTGCCACTGGCAGGTCACCGCCGCGACCACCTGCCCGGTCCGTCCATCGTGCAGCGCCCAGACGCGAGCGGCCGAGGTGCCATCCTTGACCGGCCACGCGGCGAGGACCAGATCACCGGTGATCGCGACGACCTCGGCCGTGTCGTGACCCTCCTGGGCCGACGCCCCGGGAGGCACGACGTCGCCGCTGAACCAGCCGCCGGTGATCCAGAACGCGGAGTATCCCTGGACGAGCGGCCCTGCCGAGGTGAGGCCTTCGACAGTGTTCCGCTTGTTGCAGGTGCCCACGAGAAGGACGCACGGTCTCGGCGCGTCGAGCGCGGGATCGGCCACCGGATACCGGGTCTCCTGGCCGTCGGAGACATCCACCACCGTCACCGTGTTGCCGCTGGCGGCGAGCAGCACGCCGTTGTCCTGCACGGTGAACTTCGCCTTGCCGCCCGGGAAGGTGAGAATGTGCAGGGGAGTGACCTCACTACCCGCCGAGGCGGTGTCGAACACGAAGGCGCGGGAGACGGTGGTGGCCTTGTCCACACCGTTGCCGCCTTCGGTCGCCATCGCGGTGAGGATCGCGTACTCCTTGCCGTCCTTGCGGGTCAGCGACAGCGAGCCGAAACCTTCCTCGATGCCGACCGGCGCCGAGGCCCAGGCGATCCGGCCCGTGCGCGCGTCACGGGCCTCGACGTGAGAGGACTTCGTGGTGCTGGCACGGAACAGCACCAGCCGGGAATCCGCGGTGACGACAGGGGAGTCGTAGCCGCTGTCACCTTCTCGCACCAGCCAGCCGGCGGTGTTGTCGAACGCGGCGGGCAGCGGCTCCCGTGGCGCGGTCTCCACTCCCTCGGCGGCCGGCCGCCCCGGCTGCGAAGGCGACTGCGGCGTGGCCCCCTGCCCGCTGCAGCCGGTGAGTGCCACGGCCAGCGTCGTGGCCACGGCGATTCCCAGTGACTTCCGCACAGTACGCTCCTGTTGATCGTTTCCGGCTAGGTGAGACTCCCGGGAGCGCCGAACGGTTCCCACGGCCTTGCGGCGGCCGAGTGATCCAGGTCGCTCTGGTTCCCCGTAGACTCCGCACGTTTCGAGCAGCCCGGACCTGAGGAGTCGACGTAGTGGGTGTGCCTGCCGTCGAGTTGATCGCCGGTGAAGGCCGGTCCGGGGTCGCGCCTCGCCGCCGGCGGGGACCCCGGCCCAGTACGCCGCGCTCGGCACCCTCACCGGCGGTCGGCCGGCTCATGCGGACGGCGAGATCGGCGCGATCGCCTACTTCTGCGACTGCGCCGTCGTGGACAGCTTCTCCGACCGCGCGGAACTCCTGCCTACCATCGACACCATCATCGGCCAGGCCGACCCGGCCGGACGCGCGCTGCTGAAACTCAACTACCACTTCCTGGACCGCGGCGCCCGGGCGCGACCGCGACTGAAACCCGTGCCGGGCAGTTCCGCCTGCAGCAGTTTCGGTGACGCCGTGAAACCGTGCCGTTCAGGCGGTGAACCTCCGCACGAACTCGTCGCGCCCGGCGGCGGGCAGGCCATCGCGTTCGGCCACCCATCGCCACCGCAGGCCGGCGACGGGTTCGAACTCGGCAGGACAGGCGGGGCGGACCTCGATTCCTGGCATGGAGGCAAGATAGGGCCGGAGTGGCACTTCTGGGCCCAGAGCGGTCACGCGGCGAGGACCGTGCGAGTGCCGACGACGCCGGGGACGCGACGAGAGCGACTTGAAGGGATTGGGCGACCTGGCCGAGGTTGTAGCCGTGCCGCGGGACACGGCGCCGTACGAGACGGAGTCACTTCAGAGGTCGGTTGCGGTTCTGCGTGACACGTGTTCGAGGTGATGCGACGTGGCCATGGCAACCCACTTGGGCACTGACCCGGCGGTTCGCCCGCCGCGGCGCCGGCACCGCATGAACTCGTGATCTCCCCACGAGTAATCCGGCCCCGCGAAATCGTCCCGCTCGACAAGCTCCTCGGCCAGATCCGCGAAAAGCTCGGCCGGTACGTCACCTGTCTCCAGCCTGCGCCGCAAGATCACAATTTTTTGCGGAACCGTGTAACAGAGGAATGGGAAGGGACTGCGGCCTCCCTTCCCGGCGATTGGCGGCTTGGGATGTGTTACTCCGTAGTCGCCGTAGCGGATTTCAGGCGTGCTGTGGCGCACTTCGCGCCACAAGGAGACCTCCGTACGGTTGTGCTCGATTGTGGTGTAGGTGGTTCGAATCGCCGGGATCGATCCGGCCAGCAGCGTGGTCGACCCAGGGCCGAGCAGACCCGACAGAACCGCGGCTGATCTTGTTACGGCACGGACATGGTGGGTGTGTACGGCTTCGACGAATCCGGCGTCGAGTATCGCGTGGACCTGCCCGGTCTGGGCACTGGTCAGCCGCATGATGCGCCGGGTGTGCTCTGCCAGGTCTTGTTCCGGCATCCATGGGCTGTGTACCCGGATCGCCACGTCCCGGCTCTTGTGCTCCAGCAGGAGTCGTACGCGGCGCAGATCGTCGTCGGACGCGGTGACCGGGACGACGGGTATCAGGCCAGGCAGTTCGGACGCGAAGAGCCCGTGTGCCTCCAGGAGCGCGGACTCGATGATGGTGTCCAGGTACTCGAACACTCCTCCAGGTCGCTGGGCGAGTGGGCTGGCAGGTGTCAGCCAAGTCGTGTCAAGCCACAATGTTCGCCCGAACTCCGCGAGGCGCACCGCGGCCCGGGCGAGGGCGGGGAGAAGCTTTCCTGCGGGTTTGACCGAATCGAGCAGTTCGATCATCAGTCTCACTTGCGCGTCACTGCCCGAGCGGAGATTACAGAGAGCGCCAAGCTCTCCGAGTTTGCACTTCAGCACCACCAGTGGTCGAACGGAGTGCATCCCGCCTTCCTCCCCATGGACGGCGACCTCGGCCCACGATCCCAGTGTCGGGCACGGCCGAGCCGTGCGCTGCCCGCCGGACAGGTGGTGGACACCGTTGCAGCTGAGCCTTTGGTGTCACTCAAGGTGATTTTGTTCGGCCTGGCGTACTTCCGGGGCCGTGATGGTGCCGAGTCGGACCTCATCGCGGAAGATCGCCGGCCTGAGTGACGGGCGGTCCTCGAGAGCAAAGCGGCCAGCACGCCGGTCAGCCGGAGATCAAATCAAGAATGGCGTCAGTGTAGCGTCCGCGTCATTGTTTCCCTGGTGCCGCGCGCAGCGCCCGCCACCGGTCGCGACTGCGCATCGCTTCCCGCTCTTCTGAATGACACCGCATTGCATTTCGGGGTTGTGCACATGGCATAGCCCCGATGGGCCGGCATCGACGGCGCATTGCCCGCCGGCGCGAGTAGTGGCCCGGCAACGCTGCCGTGCGGGAGCATTGCCTCCGATGGGCGGGGTTGGCCGGTGCACGGGCGTGGTTTCCCCCATCGCCAGGCGTGCTTCGCGGCAGCCGCGGGCGGCCAGCCGGTCCGCTCGCTCGTTTTCCGGGTGTCCGGCATGTCCTTTCACCCAATGCCATTCGACTTGGTGAGGCGCTATGGCGCTGTCGAGCCGCTGCCACAGGTCGACGTTCTTGACCGGCTTCTTGGCACTGGTTTGCCAGCCATTCCTCTTCCACTGCGACAGCCACGATGTGACACCGTTCTTCACGTAAATGCTGTCGGTGTAGACCTGTACGGCCGAGGGACGCTTCAGGCTTTCCAGCGCCCGGATAGGAGCCATGAGTTCCATCCGGTTGTTGGTTGTCATTTCGGGCTCGCTGCCGTACAGGTCCTTCTCGTGCCGGCCGTATCTCAGTACGGCACCCCAGCCGCCCGGTCCGGGGTTCGGCTCACAGGCGCCATCGGTGTAGATCTCCACGACTGGTCCGGTTGTCACAGGCTGAACATATCCTGGCGTCACCTGTCGCCGGCGCGAAGTGCTGTTCACGGGTGCCGCGTATTGCTGGTTAGCACTACAGCGGCCGCGTCACCGGCGACCCAGCTCCGCCCTCATCGAGCGTATCCCAGCGGAGAAGGACGTCGACGGGCTGACGAGGTCCAGCGCGGGGCTGCTCGCGCGCGGCGAGCCGGAGCATGGCCCGTGCGCCTGCCATTGAGCAGCGAAGGGAAATCTCAGGCCAGTGCCGCCGAGGCATTCGGTGACCCGGATGAGTAGAGCGACAGGTGTTTGCCGAGAATGTCGGCCAGTTGCTGGACCTGGCGGACCCGGTCCTCCCGATAGGTGATGACGGTGTCCCAGTACAGGCACAGCGTGCCGCACCGGGTGTCGCCGGCGCGCACCGGCATGCCCATCCAGCCGTGGAATCCCTCGGAGACAACGAGATCGGTCACCGACCGGAACAGCGGATCGGTCTGGGCGTCGGCGACGAAGACGTGCTGGTTGTGCTTGACGATGTTGGGCAGCACGACCCCCTCGACCTGGCCCTTGGCGCTGATTTCCTCGACATAGCGCGAAGACAGACCCCGCCAGCGCATCATCGACGGCCGCGGGGACGGTACCGGGTCGTCGGGCCACACTTCGCCCGTGGCCAGGTGGACCCGGTCGGAGCCCAGTGACGCGGTGGCCACATCGCAGGCGAGGTCAAGCAGTCCGGACAGCCCCTTGGCCTTCGACGCCTGCTCGTCGAACTGCTCGAAGTGGTCCTGCAGGGTAGCGGCGCCATGGGTGATCGTCTCGACGACATGCGTTGAGAGCGACTCCTGGATCCCGGCCCCCTGCTCGATGTGGCGGACGTAGAACTCGAGGGCGTCGCTGTCGGACACGGACGACGCGTGGACGATCAGTTCGTAGGCGCTGGTGGTCAGGTGCACCTCGTCCACCTCGGGCATCGACGCCAATCGGTCGGCGACGACGAACTGCTGCCCCGACTCGACCCGCACCAGCGAGGCAGCCAGGATGTCCGTCCCGCGGTGCTCGCCAACATGGCGACGGCCCTCGACATCATTTACGTCCGGCCCTCCGCCGCCGCCTTCACGGCGGCGGGAACGGCCTCGCGCCGAGATCAGCCCGACTTCAGCGATGCCGGTCGAACTCGACGACCTGCTGGAAGGTCGGCCGGTTCTGCCAGTCGATGTCCGGCTGCCCGACGATGCCGATCCCGCGGAAGGCGATGGCGTCGTACTGCGGCATCGTCTGCTTGGCGGCCACCGTGTCCGGCGTGCTGGTCCAACTCGCGGCGTCGGTGGACCCGCCGTTGGCGGAGACGAGCGTGCGGTAGGTGTCCGCCAGGGCCCGGTCGATCGCCGCGGGGCAGTCCGCCGGGCCGGAGCCGCAGATCCTCGACAGCACGCCGGAGCCGAACGGCGTGCCGACCGGGGCGTTGCGAAGCTGCCGCAGCACCTTGACGAGGTAGCTCTCGTAGCCGCCGTCGTAGGCGCTGCCCAGGTGCGCACCGCCACTGTTGGGCGTGTTCACCCACTGCATGGGCAGCACCGAGTAGCCGGCGGCCGAGGCTCCGCCGGTGGAGCCGACTCCCGTGACGCCGCCCGCGGCGAGGAGGGGATCGAACAGCGCGCGAATCAACTTCGTCTGCAGCACGTCCATGATGGCGACGGCAGCGTGGTCGGCGTACTGGGTGTCTCCCGGCGCGGCCTTGCGGCGATGGTCGCCGGTGGCGTTCCAGCCGGCGAGCACGTCGAGCATCTGCCGCACGCCGGCCGGCTCGGCGTGCCCGGCAAGGTAGGGCAGCAGCTCCGGCAGGGTGGTCAGGCCGTCGAGATCCTGGCTGGCGGCGGTTTCCATGGCCTGGACCAGGTTCGTGCGGGTGAGAAGGCCGGCGTGGGCGTCGAGCTGGGCCTGGATCTGGGCGTCGAGCATCCGCACCCGGTAGACGGGCCCGTAGCCGTACTGGCTGTCGGCGGCCGAGAACTGCGGTGCAGGCTTGTTGTTCCAGCTGGTGAGGACACCCGATGGCGGGTCGATGGCGTGCGGGTGCTGGGCGGCCGGGAGGAAGCCCTGCCATTCGGCGTCGCCGGTGCCCCAGGTGGGCAGGTCGGGGTCCGCACCGGCGTGCCGGACCGGGTCGAGTCCCGAGTTGTAGTAGGCGATGTCGCGGCTGTCGGCGTAGAACCAGTTGAACGTGTAGCCGATCTGGGCCGCCCCGGTCATCCACGACTGCGCGTCGTGGGTGAGGGCGGGTTCGCCCCAGCGGAGGAAACCGACCACCGAGTCGACCTCGTGGCCGTAGGTGGAGCGCTGGTCGACCACGGCGACGGGTGCACCGCCGTCCGCGGTGGTCCAGCCCTGCACGATGCCGTGCCCGGTGAGGTAGATGTCGTGGGTGATCACGGCGGGCGCGCCGACGCCACCCGGTTTGGGCACGGCGGTCTCGGTGAACGTCTCGTGGGTCATGGGCAGGCACTGGCCGTTGAACTCGTAGTACTTCCCGGTCGGCGCGGGGGCCGCGCCGGTCGGGTCGCAGATGCGTTCGAGCCTCTGGTCGGTCAGGTCCGATCCGGCTGAGGTCGCCGACCAGGCGAAGTCCTGGCCCCGGCCGAGTTCCACCAGACCGGTCCCGGGGAACGAGGCTCCTTCGGCGTCGTAGTCCGGCGAGTGCAGGTCCTCCTGCACGAGGATGCCCGGCGCGAAGTAGGACACCTGCGGGCCGAACACGGCGATGGGATGCCCGTCCCCGGAGTGCTGAGCGGAGACCAGCAGCGCGTTGCTCATGTGCTGCGGCATGGCGAGCAGGTTCGCCACGACAGCGGTGGCGGCCTGGCTGGCGGTGACGAGGTCGCAGCCGGGGGTGGTGCCGGTCGGGCCGCCGGTCAGCGGTTTCCCGGCGTCGTCGGGCATCGCGGTCAGCGCCGGGGCGAGCGGGCCGGGAATCTCGTACGGGAACGCGGTGTCCACAGTGGTCGGGGCGTCGGCATCGTTGCGCTGCCTGAGGTCGGTGAACGCCTGCCTGCCCGGCGCGGGGCCGAGCTGCCCCTGCAAGTACTGGAGCAACGCGGCGTTGTGCACCTCGGACCCGCCACCGTCGCCGAAGATGCCGCCGATCAGAGAGGTGACGTAGACCACGTCCGCGACCGACCAGGGTCGCGGCGGTTGCAGGGCCGCGGCGTAGTCGGCAGGGAGCGCACCCGGGTCGGTCGCCGTCCGTGCCACGTAGGCGTTGACGCCGTCCACATAGGAGTACATCATCTGCCGGGCGAGGGTGCCCTGGGCGCCGAACTCCGCGGGCAGAGCGTCCACCTGGGCCTGGGCCTGTGCGGGCGTGTAGGGCGCGAGCAGCAGCTGGTCGTGGTCCATCTGCTCGTCGGCGCAAGACGGGCCGAGGAACTCCGAGAGCCTGCCCTCGCCGTAGTGCCGCAGCACGTCCATCAGGAACAGCCGGTCCTCGGCCTGCGCGTAGCCCGCGCCGAAGGCCAATGCCCCGTCGTTGTCGCCGTAGATGTGCGGGATGTCGCGCGTGTCGCGGTAGATCACGACCGGTTGCCCGGGGGAGGGGTGCTCGGTGCGGGTGATGGAGCCGGGCGCGATCCCGAACGACTCGTCGCCGTAGTACGCCCCAAGGCCCGCATCGGTGAGTGAGGGCGCGCCGTACAGCAGCCCGGCATACGGTCCGAGCTGATCGTTGCTGTGGGGCGGGCGCTGCCCGGTCAGTTCGAACTGCGCGAGCTGCGTGAGATTGACCAGACCGTTCTCGCCAGGAGGGTCGATGCTCATGACCCGGCCGTCGGCGTAGTCGTGGGCCCGGTAGGTGGGCGGTGTGGCGGTGGCGGCGGCGGGCGCGGCGGAGGCCACCAGCACCAGGGCGGTCGACGCGAGGATCGACGAGGGGCGTTTGAAGACAGCGCTTACGCAATTCATGCGGGTGTCCTAGCTGTCGGTGCGGCACAGCGGGATGGGAGACCCGGCACCCAGGATGTCCTTCGCTGGACCACTCGTCACGGCCGAACGCGAACCCGAGTCGGGTTCTTTCTGTTTGTACCTCGGTGCCGCGGCAGGGGCAAGGGATGCGGTGGAAGAAGCGGGTCCCGGGGGCCGCGGAGTGCCCGTTCAGCGGATCGCCCGAAATCATTCTGGCGTTGGGTACGCCGGTCCTGGTTGCTCGCCTTCTCATCTGTCACGGTCGACTCAGCCCCCGAAGCGTCAGCACATCGGCCTCCAGGTGTCGGGTCAGTTCGGGTAACCCGCGGGGGTGCCGCCGGTCTGCACGGCGTAACGGGTGGCACTGCCGGAACCGCCGAGCGATGGGCTGTCCATGGTGTAGGCGATGTGGGCGAACCCGTGATGCCGCCATCGCAGATGACTCCCTGGTGTACCGGCACAATCTGGCTGGTCGACCAGCCACTCGAGCCGCCCTGCCCCGTCTGAGCAAAGTAGACAGACCAGGTGCGCGTGTCGGTGGTGCCGGGCTGCACCGTGTCCGATGTGCCGTAGTAGACCAGGTCGACCCCGTTGCTGGTGGCCATCAGCAACGGCATCACGGCGGCCTTGGTGACACTCACCGGGCCGGAGCAGTCCCAGCTGTCCCCGTGGTCGGCGGTCACAAGGTGGCGCGGTGACGGACGAGAGTGTGCGCGGGCGAGAGCTTCGCCGAGGACAAGTGGGGCGACCCGGACGAGGACCAGTACGACAGCGACCATCCACGGACTGCTGCTCGACCTGCTTGCCTCCGGTGATCGGGAACGGGTCCAGGCCGCGGCGGAAAACTTCCCTGATCAGCGGGTGCAGAGGAAGCTCGAGGCGCTGTTCGGATCGCCGGCGCGATAGCGAGGCCAGTCCGGATATTCGCAGAGCGGACGAGTGCGGTCGTGGTTCGCGTCGGCCACGATCGGGTTCGCGGGTGGCTGTCCTTTTTCGACCCAGCGCTCGAGTGCGGTGAGCGAGTCCCAGCTGGCAGCGAACGCCGGCGTGCCGAAGTTCGCGTGGTTCGACCCAGGCACGACGTAGTAACGCAGGAACGCACGGGTCGGCCCGGGGCCCAACACGTCGCGCACTCGTTGGTAGTAATCGCTCGTCGAGCGGGGAGAAACCAGCTCGTCCGCGGCGCCGTGGAGCAGGATCAGTTTGCCGCCGGCGCGGGCGAACGGGCCGAGATCCGCGTTGTTGCGATCCTCGATCGTGGACAAGTAACTGATCCGGCCGAGCCATTGCCCGGGATCCAGGGGATTTACCTCGAGAGAGTTGTACCGGGGGTCGTGGGTCAGGAAGTACTTGACCCATTGATCCCAGTACTGCATCCCGTAGCCGCTCGTCACCGGCATGGGATCGGCCGGCGCGGAGCTGCCGAATCCGAGGAACGGGGTCCTCATGTCCGCGCCCGAGAGGAACGGGAAGCCGGGGTATCCGGTCTCGCCGCTGGCGATCCGGTACGGCCACCGGAACGCGGAGGACATGGCGGTCACGGCCGTGATCTGAGGGTCCGACAGACAGGCCGGACCGGCATCGGCACCGCCGGGGCAGCGAAGCGTGTGAGGATCGAAGTGACAGCCACCCGGGTTCGAGATGACCTTGTCCCTGAGGCCGTCCACGCCGTCGCATGCGTCCATGACGCTGTTGTAGAGGAGTGTCTGCTTTTCGGCTCCGGGGAAAGCGTCGGGGCGGGACAGGACGTGCGCCAGGTACCCCAGGTCGAGGATTTCGCTGAGGTTGTTCCAGGCGGGATAGGCGGAGATCACGCCATCGAACGCGGTGGGCCATCGTTGGGCGACGTCAAGGGCTTCGCGGCCGCCTGTGGAGCCTCCGGCGAAGTAGACCTCGGCCGGTTTCGTTCCGTAGGCGTGCCGGATGAGGAACAGGCTCGCGTCGCGC
Source organism: Amycolatopsis cynarae (assembly GCF_026802195.1). Classification (NCBI taxonomy): domain Bacteria; kingdom Bacillati; phylum Actinomycetota; class Actinomycetes; order Pseudonocardiales; family Pseudonocardiaceae; genus Amycolatopsis; species Amycolatopsis cynarae. The sequence continues at coordinate 2,849,106 of NZ_CP113836.1, forward strand.
GTCTTCTTGAGTGCGTCACCGGCTGCGAAGTTGTTCAGTGCCTCGTCGTTCAGCCCGAATGAGCCGTCCAACGACGGAGGGGCGGCCGGGCTCTGCTGGTGGCCGGAGTCGCTGGCGAACGTCGCGTATCGCCGGGCCAACGGCGCCGGTTGGCCGGTGGGGCCGAACGGCACATTCTCCGTCAGGTCGGGAATGGTGCCGTTGTAGCCGCCGCCCCCGAACATCATCGCCTTGCGATTCCAGTCGTAAGGCAGGTCCACGCGCATCCTGATGTCGGGCGCGGCGGGATCGACGGGAAAGATGTCGGCGTCGACCTGGCAGTACCGGATCGTCTCACCACTGACGAGGCTGGTCATGACCGCGGTCGACTCGACGCGGCCGCCGGTTGTCGGCAGGCTCATGACGGATGCCGGGATCTCCAGGCGATCCAGCCCGGCGCACCCCGGCACCCTCGCCGAGTAGTCGGCCTCGGTCGTGGCCGTCGCGATGGCGGAATCGGGTGCGAGGAATCGGGTCGTGCCTGTCACCAGAACCATGGCCGCCAGCACGGCGAGCCGACGAGCCCTTGTGCCCCTTGCCGGTGTTCTGCTCACGCTGGCCTCTTTTCTGAGTCGCGTCGGCATGAAATGGCGCTCGGCAACGACCTCTCAGCGGTAGAGGTGCGTACCCGGAACGGCGTGCGGTTCGTCGCGGACCTTTGCGGGGTTCGTCTCGGGCAGGAACCAGGCGCTGACGACGGTGATCAGCCCCATGACCATGATGTAGGCGGCGACCGGCATGGTGCTCCCGGTCTTCGCGATGAGTGCCGTCATGAGGAACGGCGTGCCGCCGCTGACGATGATCGCGGAGAGCTGGTAGGCCAGCGAAGCGCCCGAGTAGCGAACGCTGGGGGCGAAGAGTTCGCCGAGGAAGCTCGCGATCGGGCCATAGGTGAGGCATTGGCACACGAAACCCACCACCACCGCGACGAAGATCAGCGGCAGCGACGCGGTGTTGACGAGCCCGAAGTAGGGGAAGGCCCAGACGGCGACGCCAAGGCCACCGATGAGGATCAGCGGCCGGCGGCCCACCTTGTCCGACAGGTGGCCGGACCAAGGGATGGTCACGAGCATCGCCACGGAACTGATCAGCACGACCGCGAGCAGCGAGTTGCGATTCAGTCCGAGAGAACCGGTGCCATAGCTCAAGAGTCCGGAGATGCTGACGTAGAAAAGGCTGTTGGTGGCCGAGAGGAGGCCGCAGCCGAGAAGGATGGTTCCCCACTTGTCGCGCACGACCTGGGCGAGCGGAGCCCGGACGACCCTGCTCTCCGACCGCGACGCCTCCCGCTGCAGCTCGCGGAATTCCGGTGTGTCCTCCACTTTGGCCTGGATGTAGACGACCACCGCGAACATCACGACGCTGACCAGGAAGGGGATCCGCCAGCCCCAGCTGAGGAAGGCGTCGTTCGGCATCAGGCCACTGGCGGCCACGAAGATCAGGTTCGAGATGATCACGGCGACGGGGACGCTGGTCTGTCCGAAGGTTCCGGCGAAGCCGCGCCGCTTCGGGCCGGCGGACTCGGTGAGCAGGAGCACGATCCCGCCCCACTGGCCCCCGGCCGCGAGCCCCTGTACGAAGCGCAGCGTCACCAGCAGTGCCGGGGCCAGTGCGCCGACGGCCGCCGCGCTGGGCAGGCAGCCGATCAGGAAGGTCGCGGCCCCCATGAGCGCCAAGCAGCTGACGACGACCGGTTTGCGTCCGTATTTGTCACCGAGGTGTCCGGCGAGCACCCCGCCGATCGGACGTGCCACGAAGCCCGCCCAGAACGTGCTGAAGGCAAGGAGGGTTCCCGTCAGAGCCGAGGCGTGCGGAAAGAACACATGGGGGAACACCAGCGCGGCCGCCGTGCCGTAAAGGAAGAAGTCATACCACTCGATCGAACTTCCGATGAGCCCCGCGGCCAGCAGCTTGCGGAAGGCTCGGCGTCGAATTGCGGACAGGCCGGCGTCAACCTGGTCGGAGTGCCCTTCGGGTTGGGTGAGCGATGTCGCCATACATGCCGCCTTCATCGATAGCGCGGGCAAGTGATGACGGTCATGTTATGGCGCGGTTACGCTGGGGCTGAGGTGTGGACCATCCACACCTCCCAGCGATCCGGTGGGTTCTTCTCCCACCCGATGCCGAGGAGGGATGGCACTGTGGCCAGCGACCCCGGTGGCGAGGTGGAGTCGTACTCGCTGGTGCGCCGACAGCGCGAACTGGCGTCGTTGTACGCGACTGCCAAGTCGCTCACCGCGCTGGGTGAGCTCGACGAGGTACTGCAGTCGATCGTCCACCACGCCCACGATCTGATCGGTACGGACTTCACCTACCTCTCGCTCGTCGGCCCGGACGGGAGACTGTCGGCAAGAGCGTCCGAGGGAACGATCTCCGCCTCTTTCCTCGCGGCGGCGATACCGGCAGGAGTGGGGCTCGGTGGCAAGGTGCTGGCCTCCCGGAGCCCGCACTGGGTGCGCAACTACGCCGCCGCGACCCGTATCGAACACGATCCGGACTTCGACCGCCTGGTCACTACCGAGGCCCTGGTCGCGCTTCTCGGTGTGCCACTGGTCATACGCGGTGAAGCGGTGGGCGCCTTGTTCGCCGCCGACCGCTCCGAGCGATCCTTCCGGGCCGACGAGATCGCGCTGCTCACCGCGTTCGCCGATCACGCGGCGATCGCCCTCGACAATGCCCGTCTCTACGAGGCGAGCCGGAATGCCTTGCAGGAGCTGCGGATCGCCTACCGGAGGATCGAGGAACACATGGCGGTCATGGAGCGAGCGCAAGCGATCCACGAGGCACTGACCGGTGCGGTACTGGGGGGCGGGACACCGGGCGATGTGGCGCAACTTCTCGCCGACCAACTGGGCGGAAGCTTCACCATCCTCGACCGGACCGATGGCGCTCTCGTCCGCCGAGACTCGGCGTCGAGCCCGTGCCACAGTCCAGCGGAGATCGACCTGGCCGGTGCCGTCAAGAGTGCGCGCCGCTCGGGCCGCTGCACGACCTCGGTCGACAGTGCCGGCGTCGCCCGCACTGTGGCTTCGATCCAGGCAGGCGACAGTTACCTCGGGGCACTGGTGTGGAGTCGAAAGGCGGTCGCCGAGCACGGTGCCCCCGACGACATGGATTTGCGCACCGTCGAGCGGGCCACCCACATCCTGGGGCTGCTCATCCTCAAGGAGCGGGCCGTCGCCGAGGCGGGCGAGCGATTGAGCGGAGAGCTCCTGACCGAGCTCATGGTCGGCAGCCCGGGGATCAGCCCCGCGCACCGCGCCCGCACCCGGGCCCGCAACATCGACGCCGACCGCCTGGATCTGGTCCTGGTCGCGGATTCCCCCACGGTGTCGTCGACCGACCTCACGCGCCACCTGCACGACATCGCCCGAGACTGCTCGGGACTGGCCGGCGAACACCTGGGCAGTGCCACCATGATCCTCCACAGCGTCGACGTCGACCGGACCGTCGAGGAGATCCACCACCGACTGCGCCGCATGCTGGGCGGCCCCGTCGTCGTCGTCGGAGAGCGGGCGGTCAAGCACGACTGGTCACGTGCCTTTTCTCTGGCCAGCCGCTGCGGCGCGGTGATGCGAGCGATCGGACACACCGATCTGGGCGCCACGACCGCCCGGTACGCCCTCTACGCCATGATCTTCGATACCGAACGCGCCGGCGAGCTCGACCGTTTCATCGCCGGCTCCATCGGCTCACTACTCGACTACGACCAGCGACGTGGCACCAACCTTGTTGACACCCTCGGTGCCTACTACCTCCATCACGGCAACGTGGCGGCGACGGCCCGGGCGTTGCACGTGCACGTCAACACACTGCTCAAACGACTGGACCGCGCCGCCAACGTCCTCGGCCTCGACTGGCGCCGCGAGAACGACCTGGAACTTCAACTCGGCCTTCGGCTTCACCAGCTCAGAGCGAGCGTTACCGCCCTTTCGTGAGGCACCGCGCCGAGCGTTTCTCTCTTGTCTGGGACCGGCGAATGGAATTCGGCTCACGCACCACGCGTCGAGGCCCGCAGGCGCTCTTCGACAGCTTGCCGGTGGGCCCTATCCGGAGCGGACGGCTCGCCCGGATCCGGATGTGCTGTGAGCGGTTACCGGCCGTCCGATCCCGATCGGCTCGCCTGGTCCTGGGGGTATCGCCGGTGAGGGCTTGCGGCACGTGGCGCCGCCGAAGGTCTGGTGGTGAAGTACGAGGGTGACAACGGACCGGTCGTCCTTGGTCGAAACCTGTCGTCGCTGGAGATCTCCGAACCCGAACGCTTCCGCGAGATCCAGACAAAACCCCGCCACGCATTAGACACGCGTAGGTGTCTGGACCAGAGGCCATGCTCGCTTCCACGTTGGATCTGGCCGCCCTGGTGGTGTCAGCGACCTGGCTGGTGCGCTCCTATCGTGGTGGAGGTCGGGGTGCGGCCGCGACAACTGGTCGGCCATCGCGATGACCTGGACCGACCACAGCGCTTCGGGCCCGGTAAGAACAAGAAACTCGCCGGGGCCGAGGTCTCTCCCGCTGATACCGCTGAGTGGACACCGGCCCGCCCGACTCAATTGGCGCGGTCTCGGACGCGGCGTTGAGCGACCGGCTTGGGAGGATCGTGGTGAATTTTTCGATGTCGGGTAATCATGGTCGATTCCGTGGGAAGCGTCGGCCGGAGGCTGACGTCGCGCGGTCAGGAAGGAATGGGGATGGATCTCCGATCGTTTATAGCGGGGCTGCCCAAGGCGGAGTTGCACATGCACCTGGAGGGCTCCGTGGAGCCTGACATGATGTTCGAGTTGGCTAAGCGCAATGGCATCGACCTACCGTGGCAGTCACCCGAGCAGTTGCGCGCCGCATACGAGTTCGACGATTTGCGGTCCTTTTTGAACCTCTATTACCAGGGCTGCGGGGTCTTACAACATGAGCGGGACTTCTACGACGTCACGTCCGCCTATCTCAGGCGGGCACGGGCCGAAAACGTGGTGCACGCCGAGGTATTCCTGGGGCCGCAGACCTTCGTCGAGCGCGGTGTTGCTGTGGCGGAGGTCTTGAACGGGATCCTGTCGGCGATCGATGAGGCTCGCAGTGATCTCGACATGACCGCCGGGCTGCTCGTGAGTGCACAACGTCATCGCACCCAGCGTGACGCCTTCGAGCTCCTGGACGCCGTGCAGCCGTGGGCCGAACGGATTCTGGGCTTCGGGCTCGGCGGCGCGGAGGTCGGCAACCCGCCCGTGAAATTCGCCGCGTTCTTCGCCGAGTGCCGGCGGCAGGGATTTCACGTGACCGCGCACGCCGGTGAGGAAGGGCCCGCGGCGTATGTCCGCGAGGCGCTGCAGACCCTCGGTGTCGAACGGATCGACCACGGCACGGCATCTGTCGATGATCCGACCCTGATGGCCGAACTCGCCACGCAGCAAACCCCACTGACTGTGTGCCCGATCTCGAACCTGAAGCTGAAGGTCGTACCGTCGCTGGCGGCGCACCCGTTGTCGGAAATGTTGCAGGCCGGACTCCGGGTGACGGTCAATTCGGACGACCCATCCTATTTCGGAAGTTATGTCAACGAGAACTTCTGGCGCTGCCACGACGAGATGGGACTGACGAAAAATGACCTGGTGACCATGGCGCGGAGCAGCTTTCTTGGTTCGTTCCTGCCGGCCGACGAAGCGATCCGCCATGTGCAGTCGGTGGATACCTACGCCGCAGCCGCCGGGTAAGCATCCACCGACCAGTGCCGACTTCACCAGCGTCGCTGCCGATCCCGCCGGGCAGGTGGCACCCGCGTGTCGCGATGGCCGGCTGCGGGTTCCGGCAGCCGGGAAACCCGCGCTTCGCGCCATGCCGCTGATCAGGATGTAGAAGGTGGCGTTGACGACGAAGAACGCGCCTGCGGCCTGGAGGATCTCCCGCCAGTAGTGGCGGATGGCCCGAAGCAGAGGAGCCTTGCGCAGACCGGCCTCGCGCTTCGACTGCACGGACTGCTGCCGTAGCTCAGGGAACACGGGGGTGTCTTCGATCTTGAGCTGCACGTAGCCGCCGATCAGGACGAGGATCAGGCCGGCTAGGAAGGGGATGCGCCAGCCCCGGCTGGTGAACTGCTCCCCGCTCGGACGGGGGCGGGGCCAACACGAACGGCGGTGACTGTGATGCGCTGCTGGTGGTGTTCGGCCGGTCAGGAGGGCCGGTCGATGAGGGGCACTGCTGTTTTCCGAGGTGTGCCGAACCAGCCGGAAAGCGCTTCTCGCAGCGCGGGCGCGGCAGTGTCGGCGGGTTCGCCGGTGGTTGCGGCCCAGGCTATGTGGGCGTCCGGGCGGATCAGGAGTGCGTCGGCTGGTCGATGATCGGTTTCGGCGATGTGGATGTCGATGCGATGCTGCCAGTGGCGGGCGGTCTCGCGGAGGTCCGGGCGACTGGCGAGGTCGAGGAGGATGGGCCGTGCGGCGCGCATGAGTTCCGCGACGGTAGTGGTGCCCTGGTCGGTGCGCAGGGTGAGGTCGGGTGCGAAGACGCCGGTCAGGGCGTGGTGGTTGGGGTTGGGTAACGGGTAGCGGATGTCGGTGCCGGCGATCAGGGCTGCCATGCGGCGCAATGGCTGCTCGTCGGCGAGCAGTTCCAGGAAGAGTTCCCGGAGCGCTTCGGCGGCTGGGTCGTGTCCGCGCCGCAGTGCCACCTGAGCTTGAGTCTGGACCATTGCACGCTCGCCTGCGAAGTGGCGTTCGTTGTGATAGGTGTCGAGCAGGCCGGTCGGCGCCCAGCCGTGGATGGCTGCGGCCAGCTTCCAGGCGAGGTTGACCGCGTCGAGCATGCCGGCGTTGATGCCGATGCCCGTGGCGGGAAACTGGTGAGCCGCGTCGCCGGCCAGCAGGATCCGCCCATCGCGGTACCGCTGCGCCTGCCGAGCCTGAAACTGGTAGCGCGACAGCCGAATCGGTTCTCCCAAGGGGAGATTCACGCCGAGCACGCGGCGGATGCTGTCCTGCAGCTCGGTCAGGCTCATCGGCGCGTCATCATCGACGTCGGCGGGCCCGTCTTCGGTTGTTTGAATGAGCAGAACCCCGGAGGTGAGCCGTCCGAGCGCGAACACACCGCGGTCTGTCCGGGTGAAACCCCCACGGATCCTACCCAGCCCGGGGACGTCGAGATCGCCGTCGCCGAGCACGGTCACCGAGTCGGGCACGGTGACCTGGCCCAGCCGGTTGACCTCTGGACAGGTGGTACCAGGGAACGGGATGCCGGCCATGTCGCGGACCCGGCTGCGCCCGCCGTCGCATCCCACCAGGTATTGGGCGGTCATCTGGTACGGCCCGTCCGGGCCGCGCATGTCAGCGGTCACCGTGGTGTCGTCCTGGTTCACCCCGAGCACCTCTTGTCCGCGGCGGATGTCGGCGCCGAGCTCGCCGGCGCGTTCGTCGAGCAGGCGTTCCAGCAGCGGTTGCGCGAGCCCCAGCGCCCGCAACGGCGGGTCTGCCAGGTGTGTGAGGTCCACATGTAGACCGCCGAACGGGAACCCGGGAGCGGGGTGGCTGCGGCCGGTGCTGGCCGCCTCCAACCGGTCCAGCAGGCCCCGGTAGCGCAGCAGTTCCAGGATCTGCCCGGAAAAGCCGTTGGCCTTCGGGGTCTCTCGCAGCCGCGGCTGCCGCTCCAGCACCAGCGGCCGCGCTCCAGCGAGACGTAGTTCACCGGCCAGCATCAGGCCGGTCGGACCGGCGCCCACGACGATCACGTCGACGTCCATCACCGGCCGGTCCCCACGTGGTCTTCCGCCTCGTTTCCGGTCGATCCGGCCGGCGATGACAACACACGCACTTCGCTACTCCCAATTCCGCAGTTCCTGGACACGGCCGAGGATTCTCCGGCACGCCCTGGGCCTTGCCGCAAGCCCCCCAGCGTGCTATATGTTCAAAATGGAAGGAAGTAGGTACTCCTTCCCCATTATCGTCCACTGTGGGCGGACCACCCCCTCGCGAAGCGGCGGCGCGCCGCGTACAGCGGTACCGTCGCCCCAAGGGGATCTCCCATAAGCCTGCGGACGCGGCCGCGGAACGAGAAGTTCTCCACCCTCTTCAGCAAGCCTGGCTCGAACGTCCGCTCATACTTGAGCGGCAATTCAGAGCAACGCCCGCTCGGGGGATTTCCGCATGTTCGCCGACATTCAGGAACTGCGGTGGGTCTGCTTCGTCCTTGGCAAGGCTGCGACCGGCGCCGAGGCCGCCGGTGAGAGAGCATCGCATCGCCTGCCCACGTGGCCAGATCACTCGGCCCTGGACCTGGACCGCCTTCCGACGGCGAGGAGCTGCTGGGAGCTTCGGCATATCGCCAGGGACAGGGATGTTCTGGTTGTCAAGGGTTGGGAGGAACTCCCGTTTCCTCCGAGCCCCCTGTTGAGCGGCGTTGGATCGGACGCCGAACGGACAGTCAGCGGAACAGGCGGAAGAACCCGCGTACCTGCTTGACCAGCGACTCCGGCTGCTCCAGCGCGGCGAAGTGGCCACCATGCGGCAGTTCCTCGAACCAGCGCAGGTCGGTGAACCGCAACTCGGCCTCCCGCCGCGACGGGCGGGTTATGTCGCGCGGGTAGACCGACAGCCCGGATGGCGCGGTCACCTTGTCTCGGAAGCTGGTGAAGCTCTCCCAGTACAGGCGCGCCGACGACGTGGCCGACGCGGTGAACCAATAGACCGAGATCTCGTCGAGGATCGTCTGCCGCGACAACGCGTCCTCGGGATGGCCGTCGTTGTCCGTCCACGCCCAGAACTTCTCGGCGATCCAGGCGGCCTGCCCCGCCGGGGAGTCGGTGAGGCCGTAGCCGAGCGTCTGCGGCCGGGTCGCCTGGATCGCCGAGTACCCCCGGCCGGTGCGCTGCATCTGCTTCTCGGCTTCGAGGTTCGCCAGTTCCGCGGGCGTCGGGTCGTCGAACGTGCCCGCCGCCACGGACCCCATGTTCAGGTGCACGCCGGCGACCCGCTCGGGTGCCACCTCGCCCAGCGCGCCGGACACCGCCGAACCCCAGTCACCGCCCTGCGCGCCGTACCGTTCGTAACCCAGCGAAACCATCAAGGTGTCCCAGGCGCGCGCGGTGCGAGTGATGCCCCACCCGGTCGTCGACGGCTTGTCGCTCCAGCCGTACCCGGGCAACGACGGCGCGACCACGTGGAACGCGTCCGCCGGGTCACCACCGTGCGCGCGCGGGTCGGTCAGCGGGCCGAGGACCTCCAGGAACTCAAGCACCGAACCCGGCCACCCGTGCGTGAGCACCAGCGGGAACGCATCCGGCTCCGGTGAACGGACGTGCAGGAAGTGGATGCCCAGCCCGTCGATCGTGTCGCGGTACTGCGGGAACACGTTCAGCCGCTCGGCGAACCCGAAGTCGTAGTCCTCGGCCCAGCTGCGGCAAAGCTCCTGCGCATACGCCAGCGGCAAACCCTGTGACCAGTCGTCCACCGGCTCGCGCTCGGGCCACCGTGTCCGTCGCAATCGTTCACGCAGGTCCGCGATCTCGGCTTCGGTGACGCTGACCTCGAATGGCTCGGCGGTCATGGCAAGGCTCCTTACTGGTCAAGGCGTTATCGGATCAGATGCAGGTGGACCGTCACCGCGGGCTCCCACGCGTGGCGTCGGGTTCGGGGCGGCGGTCGGTGGTAGGGCGCCGGGTCAGGCTGAGGACGAGTCCGGCCAGGGGGAGTGCCGCGAGCACGGCGAGGGCCACCGGCACCGGCACGATGCCGGACAGACCCGCGACAGTGGCCGGACCGATCCCGCCACCCAGGGCGTTCATGAAGTTGAGCAGGCCCTGTGCGCTGTCGCGGTCGTCCGCGGCGACCAGGTCCGGCGCGAGGCTCACCAGTACGGCTTGGGCGCCGGCGAACCCGCACACGGTCAACGCCGTGCCGACGACAATTGGGATCGGCCCGGTGAAGATCGCGACCACGAGAACGCCGACGACGGTGAGTGCCGCAAGCCCGGCTGACACCTGCCAGCCGGTGAACCGGTCGGTCAGGGTGCCGACCAGCCGCCCGGCCACCACCGAGCAGGCGGCAGCCGGGACCAAGAGCACGCCGGCCTCCAGGGGGCCACCGCCCGTGGCCTGCTCGATCAGGGACGGGGCGCGGAACAGCACCCCGTAGTAGCCGGCGAAGACGGTCCCGCCGATGAGCCCGGCCGCCAGGAAGCCGCGGGATGCGATCACCCGCCGAGGCACGAACCCGTCGGGCGTGCTTCGCACGCGCCACCACAGTCCCACGGCGGCGAGCGCCCCGGCGGCAGCCACGACGAGCGTGACCGGAGCGGGCAGGCCGACCGAGTGTGCCTGCAGCAACGTGATCAAGGAGCCGGCGAGTACCGACAGCACGGCCGCGCCGACGATATCGAGTCGCCCGGTCGAGCCGTTTCGCTCGCCGCTACCGCTTCGCGTCAGCGCACGCCTGCTCGGTAATGCGGCCAGCAGGAGGGGCAGCGCGAGGACGGGGATCGCGAGCACGGCACGCCACCCGAGCCATGCGGTCACCGCCCCGCCCAACAGTGTCCCGCACCCCGACGCCGTCGCGCTGGCGGCCGCGATGATTCCCAGGGCGCGGATCCGTTGCCGCACGGGAAGGGCGGTGGCAGCGGCAAAGACGGCGATCACGGTCGCGCCCGCCCCGGCGCCGCCGATCAGTCGGCCGACGATCACGCCGGACAGTGTCGGCCCGGCTCCGGCGAGCGCGGAGCCCGCGGCGAGCGCCACGACCCCGGCGACGAGGACCTGGAAGGGGCTCCAGCGGACCAGCAGCCGACCTGCGACCGGCATCGCGAGCGCGGAGGTCAGCGACCACGCGGCGAGAATCCATGCGGTGGCCCCGAACGGCACCGCGAGTGCGTGGCCGATGGCCGACAGGGCCACTGACGGGGCTCCCAGTGCCACGTACATCGGCAGCACCAGCATCCCCAAAGTCAGCCCCAGCCGACGCCCGTCCGGGGCGTGGTTCGATCCGCCGCCGAGGGCCCCTCTGGACGGGATCGTCCGCGGCATCGTCGTCTCCTCCCCAGTATGTTGTGACACGTGAAAGCTACTATGGATGTCACATTAAGGAACGGTGGGGAGACACGTCAAATGCTTGATGCGTGTTACACCGCGTCGGCGGTCCAGACGGCCGTCGATCTCGCCAACACCTTGAGGCCGATCAAGGGAGAGGACGCGCTCGAGACTGTGGCGCAGCTCCGGGACTTCCTTGACGACCATTGCCCGGCCGGACCGGCCGAGCTTCCGGGTTCGGCCGCGGATCAAGAGACCGGTCCACGGCGGCGTCTCACCCGCGCCGACCTGGCGGAGGTCCGCACGTTGCGCGAGACGGTGCGTGCCGTGTTCGAACAAGCGAACACCGACGCGGTCGGAGCTGCGGCCCTGATCAATGGCGGTCTGCGTGACAGCCGCGCCACCCCGGTGCTGTGCCACGATCACGAGCGCTGGTGGACCGAGGTCACCTCCGACACCGACCGCTGCTCGGCGCACCTGGCCGCGACGACGCTCAGCGCACTGGCCTCCGTGATCGCCACGCTCGGTCCGGCTCGTCTCGGCGTATGTGCCGGGCCGAACTGCCGGGCGACTTACGTGGACCTCTCGCGCAACGGCTCGAAGCAGTACTGCACCCGAACCTGCGCACACCGGGCCAGCGTCGCGGCCTACCGGAGCCGGCACAGCCCGCGCTGAGTGTCGGCGCATGACCCTGTCAGGTCGGCTCCGGGGTTTCGTCCGAGCCGGTGATCGGAGGCCGGGCGTGCGGATCGCAGCGGATCTCGGCCAGGCAGGGCCAGCCGCTGTCGCAGACCGAGGTCAGCCAAGACGCAACGTTCCGCGTATTGGAACGTGACGGACCGGCGTACCCGATTTGCTGGCAGCGTCAGTTCTCGGCCCACGCTGCCCCGTGGTCAGGACCAGAACGCGATGCCGCCCAACTCGTCAAAGACGGCCTGGCTGCGTGATCGAACCCGAAGCCGACGAGAAAGGTGAGGCCGACGACGACCATGATCACCGTTACGGCCTGAACGAGGGCAGCCCCGTCCAAAACCTGATTGCGTCGCCATAGCTGCGCGTTGTGTCATCGAGTACTACCTGCTTCGCTGCGTGGGCGTCCGTGGGTGTCTCGGGCGGGGATTCCGTGTTCGCGGAGCTTGTTGAGCACGGTGGTGTGGTTGACGTTGAGGTGGTCGCCGACTCGCGCCAGCGACCAGCCGAGGTTGTAGAGGTGGATGGCGTGGTCGACCTGGTCGGGTGAGAGGCCGCGGCGGTGCATCGGCACGCCGTGCCGGTAGAGGATGTTGCTGACGGTGCGCCGTTCGATGCCGAACCCAGGCCCTGGTCGACGGGCTGGGCAGCATCCCCAGCTTGGTCTACGCCGTCGACCTGCGCCTTCCCTGGTACTCCAGCCGGAGAACGAGATCTTGATGCCTGGTTCGCAGGAGCCTTCTGGAGTGCGTGTTTGGACGGCGCAGCGGAAGCCGGCGTCGCGCTTGCCGCTTTCAGCGGATGCCGTTGGCCGGTGTCGAACGAGTGTCTGTGCCTTGTCTGATCAGGAGGACGAGTCGCTCCGCTTGAGAGGCGTCCGCGGCGGTCAGTGCGATCCCGTTGGCCAGGGCGAGTAGTTCCGATGCGCTGAGGTCGGCGCGGACAGCACCGGCGCTTTGCGCCCGGGTCAGCAGTGCGGACGCGGCTGTGTGCATCGAGTGGTGCCAGCGGTCGAACAGTGCGGAGCGCTGACCTGTGCGGTCATCGGTGATCGACAACGCCAGTTCCCGCTTGGCCGCCACGTGTGCGATGAAATCCTGAAGCCAGCCGAAGAGGGCGTCGCCTGGAAGGTCCTCGGCCAGCAGGGACTGGCTCCGGGAGCAGAGTTCGGCCACTTCCTCGGAGTAGACGGCGATGATCAGTTCGCGGCGCGTCGGGAAGTGCCGGTACATCGTGGCGTTGCCGACGCCGGCCCGGCGGGCGATGTCGTCGAGCGGGGCGTCGACGCCGTGGTCGTGGAAGACGTCCCTGGCCGCGGAGACGAGCAGGTCGTAGTTGCGCTGAGCGTCCGCGCGGCGACGACGCTGGGGTTGCGGACGCGGCGCAGGTCCGGCGCTCTGCGACGGCATGACCCTCCCTTGTTAATCGGGGACTTCCCCGGTTACGGTAGCCGAACACGACAACCGGGGAGCCCCCCACTTCCGGCTCACCCATCCCACCAGAGGAGATTCCGCATGCCGCAGGGAGCAGAAGACACCGCGCACCCAGGACCGGGAGAGATTCACCGGCGCGTCGTCGAGAGCTACGCGCAGATCCTGGAAGGACAGCTCGAAGACGCCCTGGAACTGATCGACCCCGAGGTCGTCGACCACCGGGGAGGCAGCCAAGGCGATCACCGGGGGCGCGACGCCTGGCGACAGAAGTGGGAAAGGATGAGTGCGGGCAGCACGTTCCACGACGTCTCGGTGACGATCGAGCAGAACGTCGTCTCCGGCGACACCTCCGTCAACCGCTACACCAGCCGGGGCACCCACACCGACTCGGGCCGACGCTACGAGGTCTTGAGCATGGACATGGTCCGCGTCCGCAACGGCCGGATCATCGAGCACTGGGCCCTGCGTGACGCCGACGCGATGCGCGACCAGTTGGGCCTGTGAAGGAACCTCTCGCGTCCGGCGTCGGAAGGGCGTGGAGACGGTCGGCGTCCAGCGCCAGTACCCGATCTCGGGGTGAACGCGGAGACGTTGCGGACCTGGATCCGGATCAATGATGGACGGCGGGCCGGGCCGGGTACCGAACCCGGCGCAGCCCCCGTGGCAGCGCCGGCGTCCGGCACGCTGGAGAGCAGAATGCCGCGCTGCGTAAGCGGGTCCGTGAGTTGGAGGAGGAACACGAGATCTTGCGCAAGGCGGCCAAGTATTTCGCCGGGGAGACGCGCTGGTGAACCGCTTCCAGTTCGTCGCTGACCACCAGTGCCGGTACGGCGTGAAGCGGTTGTGTCAGGTTATCGGCCTCGCCCGGTCCAGCTTCTACCACTGGAAAGCCACCGCAGCCGAGCGAGAAGCCCGCCGTTGTGCCGGCGATCGGCTGGCGGCCCGCATTCGGGTGGTGCACCGGAAATCGAGCGGCACCTACGGCGTCGTGCGCATCACCGCCGAACTGGGCGAGGCCGGGCACCTGGTCAACCACAAGCGGGTCGCCCGCATCATGCGCGGCATCGGGCTGTCCGGGCTGCGGCGGCGACGCCGACACCGCACCACGATCGACGACCCCGCCGCGGCCGAGGCCCCGGATCTGATCGGTCGGGACTTCACCGCCTAGGTACCGAACACCCGCTATGCCGGCGACATCACCTACCTGCCGATCGCCGACGGCACGTTCCATCCGCCGTGCCCTATCCGACGCGATCCAGGTCGGCGACCGGTGGCACATCTGGCACAACCTCGGCGAAGCCGCCACGACCGGCCGGCGATCTCCCCACGGCGCCTGGCCCGTTACCTTCTCACACGCCCAGACCGGCTCAAAGACCACCAGCGGGAACGGCTCGACGCCGCGGTGGCCGCGTGCCCGAGATGACAGCGCTGGCTGACCTCGTCAGCGACTTCGCCGCCCTGCTCACCCCCGCCGCCGGCAACGATATACACCTCACCGGCTGGATCGACCAGGCCCGGGCCGAGGATCTGCACCATCTGCACGCGTTCACTCGCGGGCTCGAACTCGACCGCCACGCCGTGGATGCCGCCCTCACTTACCCATTCCACAATGGACGAACCGAAGGTGTAAACACCAAGACGAAGCTCCTTAAGCGGCAGATGTACGGACGCGCAGCTTTCACCCTCCTACGCCACCGCATCCTGCTCGGCTGAACTACACGGCGTCACCACCGGAAGCGGGCCAGAGCCGTTACCGCGACAGTTCCCTCATGAGGCCTCCCGCTCACCAGGCCAGGAAACCAACGTCATCGCTGGGCTGACGATGCCGATCTCGTTCCCGTCCTTGCTACTGCAGACCGCCGTCGCGGGGGAGCGGCCTCCCGGTGAGCGGGATCGGGTGAGGCAGCGCTCGGGATCGCCGACCACATCGCGGTGCTCGACGTCGGCCGCGTCGTGCTGTCCGCGCGCGCCGCTGAGGTCGAGGACCTGGATGCGGTGCGGGAAGCCTATTTCGGCCGCATCGACGGTGTGGCGGCGACGCCGGATTGAGGCGTGCGGTTCGCGTCCGTTGCGGGTTGCCGTGAAGGGTCCCTTCACAGTCGTATTGGCTGTGAAGGGGCCCTTCACGGATGTGTGTGGCATCGTCCACTGTGGATAGCCGGAGCGGCCGCGAATTGCCTCTAGCTAACCAAGCAAGTGCTTGGTAGTGTCCTGCCTTGTGACGAGAGACTTGGGCTTGGACGGTGCCGTGGTCCTGGTGACCGGAGGCGTGCGCGGAGTGGGCGCCGGGATCACCCGGACATTCCTCGACCACGGCGCCGTGGTGGTCACCTGTGCCCGACACGAGCCGGAGGCCGACGTCACCGCGAGCGGTCGCACGGCCGGGTTCCTGTCGTGCGACGTGCGCGACCCGGACCAGGTGGCCGCGCTGATGGACCGTGTCGTGGCCGAGTACGGGCGGCTGGCGTCGTGGTGAACAATGCCGGCGGCAGCCCCTACGTCCCGGCGGCGGAGGGGTCGCCACGGTTTCACGAGAAGATCCTGAACCTGAACCTGCTGGCGCCGCTGCTCGTCGCCCAGCACGCCAACGCCGTGATGCAGCGGCAGGACGGCGGCGGGGCGATCGTGATGGTGTCCAGTGTCAGTGCCACCCGCCCGTCACCCGGCACGGCCGCCTGCGGGGCGGCGAAGGCCGGTCTGAACAACCTCACCGCGTCCCTCGCGGTGGAGTGGGCCCCGAAGGTCCGGGTCAACGCGCTCACCGTGGGCCTTGGTCCGAACCGAACAGGCAAACCTGCACTACGGCAGCGAGGCGGCGGTGGCCGCGGTCGGCAGGACCGTGCGACTGGGCCGGCTGGCCGAGCCGGAGGAGGTCGGGCACTGTGCCACGTTTCTCGCCTCGGGACTGGCGTCCTGCGTGTCGGGGGCCACGCTGCTCGTGCACGGCGGTGGTGAAATCCCCGCCTTCCTAAGTGTGGCCGATGTGAATCAGAAGGAGAATTCGTGACCGGACTGTGCAAGGACCGGGTCGTGATCGTCACCGGCGCCGGCCGGGGAATCGGGCGCAGCCACGCGCTCGCGTTCGCGGCGGAGGGCGCCCGGGTGGTGGTCAACGACGTCGGCGTCGCGCTTGACGGCTCGGCAACCGGGGAAGGGCCGGCCGCCCAGGTGGTGGCCGAGATCGAAAAGCGTGGGGGCGTCGCCGTCGCGAACACCGACGACGTCGCGGACTTCGGGGGCGCTCACAACCTCGTGAGCACCGCGCTGGAGTCTTTCGGCCGCCTGGACGTGCTGGTGAACAACGCGGGTTTCGTGCGGGACCGGATGCTGGTGAACCTCGGCGAGGACGAGTGGGACGCGGTGATCCGCGTGCACCTCAAGGGACATTTCGCCCCGCTGCGGTCGGCGGCCGAGTACTGGCGTGCCGAAGCCAAGGCGGGACGGGTGCCGAGCGCGCGGGTGATCAACACCAGCTCGGGCGCGGGCCTGCTGGGCAGCGTGGGGCAGGGCAACTACTCGGCGGCCAAGGCCGGGATAGCGGGGCTGACGCTCGTGGCGGCCGCGGAACTGGGCCGGTACGGGGTCACGGTGAACGCGATCGCCCCGTCCGCGCGGACCCGGATGACCGAGGAGGTGTTCGCGGAGTCGATGGCGAGACCGGACTCGGGGTTCGACGCGATGGCTCCGGAGAACATCTCGCCACTCGTGGTCTGGCTCGGCAGCACCGAGTCGGCCGGGGTGACCGGGCGGGTGTTCGAAGTGGAGGGAGGCAAGGTGTCGCTGGCGCAGGGATGGCGGCATGGGCCGCCGGTGGACAAGGGCGCGCGGTGGGAGCCGGGCGAGCTGGGGCCGGTCGTGGAGAAGCTGATCGCCGGGGCCGTCGAGCCCGAACCCGTGTACGGAGCGAACTGATGCCGATCACAGTGAAGCGCGCCGAGGACCATATCGAGGTAGTCACCGTCGACTTCCCGCCGGTGAACGCCCTGCCGGTGCAGGGCTGGTTCGACCTCGCCACCGCGATCCGGCGGGCCGGTGAGGACCCTGACGTGCACGTGGTGGTGTTGCGCGCGGAGGGTCGCGGTTTCAACGCCGGTGTCGACATCAAGGAGATTCAGCGCGACAGCGGGTATGCCGCGCTGGTCGGCGCGAACCGGGGCTGCCACGCGGCGTTCGGGGCGGTCTACGACTGCGCGGTGCCCGTGGTGACGGCGGTGCACGGGTTCTGCCTCGGCGGTGGCATCGGGCTCGTGGGCAACTCCGACGTCGTGATCGCCTCGGCGGACGCGACGTTCGGGGTGCCCGAGGTGGAGCGCGGCGCGCTGGGCGCGGCGACCCACCTGGCCCGCCTGGTGCCGCAGCACCTGATGCGCACCCTGTACTTCACCGCGCGCACCATCACCGCCGCCGAACTGCACACCTACGGCTCGGTCTACCAGGTGGTGCCGCGCGAGGAACTCGACGAGGCCGCGCTGGAGGTGGCGCGGGACATCGCGGCGAAGGACACCCGGGTGATCCGCGCCGCCAAGGAAGCACTCAACGGCATCGACACCCAGCACGTGCACCGCAGCTACCGGTTCGAGCAGGGTTTCACCTTCGAACTCAACCTCCTCGGCGCCTCGGACGAGGCCCGCGAGGCATTCCTGAGGGACAAAGAAAAAGGCGATGATTGACAAGCGGATGACCGCCGACGAGGTGGCGGCCGAGATCAGCGACGGGATGACGATCGGGATCGGGGGGGGGGCTCGCGGCGCAAGCCGATGGCCGTGGTCCGTGCCCTGCTTCGGAGCCCGGTGAAGGACCTGACGGTGGTGTCCTACGGCGGCCCGGACGTCGGGCTGCTGTGCGCGGCCGGGAAGGTCCGCCGGGTCGTGTTCGGGTTCGTGACCCTCGACTCGATCGCTTTCGACCCCTGGTTCGGGCGGGCCAGGGAGACCGGGGCGATCGAGGTGACCGAGTATGACGAAGGCATGTTCTGTGTCGCGCTGCGGGCGGCGGCGGAGCGCCTGCCGTTCCGGCCGATACGCGCCGCCGGTCTCGGTTCCGATGTGCCCCGGCTCAACCCGCAACTGCGGACGGTGCGCTCACCCTATGACGACGGCGAAGACCTGCTCGCGGTTCCCGCCCTGAATTTGGACGTGGCGCTGGTGTACCTCAACCGCGCCGATGCCCGGGCAACGCCCAGTACCTGGGGCCCGATCCGTACTTCGACGACCTGTACTGCCTGGCCGCCAAGAAGCGGTTCGTCTCGGTGGAGAAGATCGTCGGCACCGGCGAGCTCACCGAGAGCGGCCCTCTCCAGTCGCTGTTGCTGAACCGCTCGATGGTGGAGGGTGTGGTGGAAGCGCCACGCGACGCGCACTTCACCAGCGCGGTGCCCGACTACGGCCGGGACGAGCGGTTCCAGCGCCACTATGCGGCCTGCGCCAAGGATCTAAGACGCCACCCCGCCACGGACGCCGAGGGCAGGTTCCTGCCTCCGGGCAAGGACTTCATCGCCGAAGGACACCTCGCGGTGACCGGTTCCCTGCCGACCAACACCCACGGCGGTCAGATCGGTGAGGCCTACCTCCACGGCAGGCGCAGACCCGGCGGCGGGCTGACGCTCAGCGCAACATCGACGCCTTGATCGAGGCCGCGCGGACGGTCTTCGATACCGCCGAACCAGCCCGAGAACGTCCGCAACGTCCTCGTGACAGCCGGAGTCGGGGTTCCGACCAGTGCCCTGATCCTCGCCTCGGAGGTCTGAAAACGGGTGCCATTGCCAAGCTGAAGAACGTTCCAAGGTGGAATGTTTCCGGCCGGTCTCACCCGGCGGGCTGGCCGAGGTGCCGCACGAGCCGGACGCCTTCCGCGATGCCGTTGGTGGGTCGATGCCCCAGCGAAACAGATCACCGACCTGGCCGGTGTCGGTGTCGGCACCCTGTACCGGCACTTCCCGCAACGCTCGGACCTGGTCAAGGCCGTCGTACAGTCGGGAATCGACGCGGTCGCCGGCGCCGGAACCAGGTTGAGCGAAACTCGCGGGAGCGCGTCGGGCCGGCGAGGTACTCGGCCTTCGGCGTCGATGTCCGGGCAAGCTGGAGTCGCTTCGACTCGAATCCCGCTGCGGCCAGGTGGGCGAGCTGGCGCATCTGGAGAACGCGGCGAACTCGTGGTCGGCGATCGTTCTTCTCATCCTGCCCTACCGTCTACGCGGCACGAGTCCGGCCTCGAAGGCGATGATCGCCAGGTGGACGCGGTCCCGAGCCTCGAGCTTGGCGAACAGGCGCGCGACATGAGTCTTCGCCGTCGCCGCGCTGATCACCAACCGCTCGGCTATCTCAGTGTTCGACAGGCCCTGTCCGACCAGTGCCAGCACCTCGCGCTCCCGGTCGGTGATCTCCGCGATGAGACCTGAGTCCGCGGCGGGCTCGGTGTCCGGTTCGGGGGCCGCGGGGCCGGAGGTTCCGGCGAAGTCCGCGATCAGCCGTCGGGTCACGCTCGGTGCGATCAACGCGTCGCCGGCCGCCACCACGCGGATCGCGTCCAGGATCGCGTTCAGGGCCATGCTCTTGAGCAGGAATCCGCTGGCCCCGGCGCGCAGTGCGCCGTAGACGTACTCGTCGTCGTCGAAGGTCGTCAGCACCAGCACCTTGGGCGGGTCCGGCTCGGCGGTCGCCTGCCGGGTCGCCTCGATCCCGTCCATGCCCGGCATCCGGATGTCCATCACCACCACGTCCGGCCGCAGCTCACGCACCAGACGCATCGCCTCGCGGCCGTCGCCGGCCTCGCCGACCACCTCCAGATCGTCGGTGTCGCCGATCAGGATCGCGAGCCCGACCAGCATCAGCGGCTGGTCGTCGACCAGCAGCACCCGCACGCTCATGCCGGGAGCCTCGCTGCCACCCGGAATCCGCCCTCCGGACGTCGGCCGGCGCTGAACTGGCCGGACAGCAACGTCACCCGCTCGCGCATGCCGAGCAGGCCGAAGCCGCTCCCGCCGGGCGCCGTCGAGCGCTTGGGACGGCCCGGCCCGCCGAGACCGTCGTCCCCGTCGTCCACCACCTCGATCGTCACTCCCTCCGGCTCGTATCCGATCGCGACCCGGCACGTCCGCGCCCCGGAATGCCGCACCACGTTCGTCAGCGACTCCTGGATGATCCGGAACGCCGACAGTTCGATCTCCGGCGGCAGTGGACACCGCTCGCCCTGCCAGGTCACGTGGACCCGCACCCCGGCGTCGGCCGTGCGTTCGGCGAGTTGCGGGACGTCGGCCAGGCTGCTGGCCGGCGCCAGCGGAGCGGCCTGCGGCATGGCGTCGTCCGGTTCGGCGTGGCGGAGCGCCCCGAGCATGCGCTGCAGCTCGAGCAGCGTCTGGCGGCTGGTGGTCTCGATGCCGGTCAGCGCCTGCCGCGCCTGCTGGGGCTTGGTGTCCACGACCCGCGCCGCCGCTCCCGACAGCACCGTGATGATCCCGATGCTGTGCGCGACGCTGTCGTGCAGTTCGCGGGCGATCCGCAGCCGCTCGGTGATGACGGTGCGGGCCGCGGTCTGCTCGTGCAGGGCTTCGAGGTATTCACGGCGTTTGCGATACACCCCCCCGAAGACCCACGCGACCGCGAACCACAACGCGTACTGCCCGGCCCACTGGGCCGCGTCGCCGACGTTCTCCCCGGGGTAGACGTCGATGTTGTTGACGAACGCGGCCGCGACGGCCGCGACGGAGCCGACGGCGGCAGCCTTCGGCCGCCGGACGGCGAGGTGCCCGCCCAAGACGACGAGCACGACGAACACGACCTCGGACCGCACGCCGAAGATGTAGCCGAGGACCGATTCGCCCAGGATCGCCGCGAAGACCACCGCCGGCAGACGGCGCATCAGCAGAACCGGAAGGGCGAGCACGACGCACAGACCTATCGTCTGGACGGGCCCGAGGCTGGGAAACCGGAACAGGCCGTCGTGGTCCGGAACCCGAGCGATCGTCCAGCAAAGCATCACCGCGTAGAAGCAGGCGGTGGCCAACACCATGGCCTGTGACATCAGCCAGGTCACGCGCTTCGATGTCGAGAGACGCTGGAGAAGCTCTTCCATATGGAGATCGTATTCAGTGGCGCCGGCTCCGCGCGTCGCCCCGGGGATGTACGCGCCGGTACACCCCCGGGCCGACGGCCTGGGGAACGGTGACATCCACCGGCCGACGCGACGGAGAGCATTCTGTTCGTAGGTTCGTGACCATGACGAACGCACCGATGATCGATCTTCGCGACACGACGAAGAAATGCGACGGCGGCCCGCCCGCGCTGGCCGGTGTGGCCTTGTCCACGACGATGCGGATGATCCTGGGCCCGGACGCGCCCGATTCCGGCGCCCCTTTCGCCGATGGACGCCCCCGAACCAGGCTTTGCGACCCGCTCAAGCAGGTCTGGGCGCCAGTGGATGCCACCGCAACGAACCCGTCGCTCGGGCGCCCCGCACCTCACGTCCTGGCCGCAAGTAGCCTGGCATCACTGCGCTCTGGACCAGCGAGGTGCTGGCCGCTTCTGGCCTGTCCGGCATCGTGCGCCGCCATGTTGGCGGGTTCTCCCCGGGCATGAAGCAGGGCCCGGAAAGCGGCGCTGACCACGTGCGCTGGTCGGCGGTGCCGGACAGACCCGGTATCCGTAGCCCGCGACGTCTCGGCAGGGCCTTCGCCACCGCGGGCCTGATTATGATCCCGTGGGTTCTCTATCTGTCGATGTCCTTGCCGATGAAGGCGATGGATAGTCACTGGGCCCTGGGCTGGGTCGGTCTGGACAGTTGCGAGGCACTGACCTTGTTCGCCACCGGTCGATTCCTGAAGCGGGCGGATAACCGCTGCACGCTAACCGCCACAGCGGCCGCTGCGCTTCTCCTGACAGACGCCTGGTTCGACGTTACCGCGGCGGCACCCGGGGGCGCGCTGACTATCGCGATCGTGATGGCAGCTTGCGTGGAAATTCCCATCGCCATCGTGTGCACCGTCTTGGCCTTGCGACTGATCCGCCACCCATTCCCACAGTTCGAAACCGCTGAACAGGAATCACTGTGAACGCCAATATCAGTCGGATGCCGAACCGTATCTACCCAACACGCGACACCAAGATCGCGGCGGCGGTGCGCCCACAACTCATCCGGCACCACAGCCGCCCGTTTCCCCGGGCACCGCTCATTGTCAGCGGACCGTGCCGAACCGTACGGTAGGGCCTTGTTGATCATTCTGGGGAGGAGCGCCCGATGACTGCGCGA
Source organism: Amycolatopsis cynarae (assembly GCF_026802195.1). NCBI lineage: Bacteria > Bacillati > Actinomycetota > Actinomycetes > Pseudonocardiales > Pseudonocardiaceae > Amycolatopsis > Amycolatopsis cynarae. The sequence goes on from NZ_CP113836.1 coordinate 2,871,507, forward strand.
TGGAACCGCCGCTCGATCCTGCGCGGCGTCGCCGGGGCGGCCGGGCTGGCGGCGACGGGCGGGCTGGCACCGTCCGCCGCCGCGGCGGTGAACCTGTCCCCGTTGCTGTTCCATTCGCCGCAGGTGCGGCCGTTCCGCGATCCACTGCCGCCGCTGCCGGTGTGGTCCGGCTCGTCGTTCACGCTCGACGCGGCCGTGGGCACCCACCGCTTCCACAGCGAACTCGACCCCTCGCCGGCCTTCGGCTACGGCGGGCGCGGCTACCTCGGCCCCGTGCTGGAAACGCACAGCGGCACCGAAACCACGGTCACCTTCCGAAACACGCTCTCCCGCCACGTGTTCGCCAAGGACATCGACACCACCCTGCACGGCGTCTCGGCGGCGGACGCGACCGCCCCGCGCGGTGTGCTGCACCTGCACGGCGGTGTCACCCCGCCCGCCTTCGACGGGCACCCGGAGGCGACGATCCGCCCCGGCGAACAGGTCACGTACCGGTTCCCGGGCGGGCAGGAGGCCACCGCGCTGTGGTACCACGACCACGCCATGGGCATCACCCGGCTCAACGTCTATGCCGGGCTCGCCTCCCTGTACCTGCTGCGGGACCGCTGGGACACCGGTGAGCCCGGCAACCCGCTCGGCCTGCCCGCGGGGGAGTTCGAGATTCCCTTGGTGCTGCAGGAAAAGGTCTTCACCGCCGACGGCGCGCAAAGCGTGCGCACCACTCCTCTGGTGCCGGAGGGCAGCTGGGAGGGCGGCGGAGTCGGCGACACCGGCCTGGTGAACGGCGTGGTGTGGCCGGAGGTGGCGGTGGCGCGCGGGCTGTACCGCCTCCGGGTGCTCAACGCCTCGTCGTTCAGTGTGGCGAACCTGTTCTTCGCCAACCGCATGCGGTTCTGGGTGATCGGCACCGACGGCGGGCTGCTCGACGCGCCGGTCGCCACCACGGCGATCCGGCTCGCCCCGGCCGAACGGGCCGACCTGCTGGTGGACTTCGGGGCGCTCGCCCCGGGCGAGACGGTGGTGCTGTGCAACGACGAACCGGTGCCCGGCCAGGCAGCGATCCTCGGCGAGGTGACCATGCCCTACTTCTGCCGGTTCCGCGCGGGCAGCGCCCCGGGTTTCCAGGGCGCCGTGCCGTCCACGCTGCGCGGAGGGCCGGGGCAGCCGCCGCGCCTGCCGCCGCTGCCGGTGCCGGACCACGTCCGCGACGTCACCATCAGCCAGCCGTTCGAGCTCCGCTTCCCGCCTTCGGTGATGACATTGAACAACCTGATGTTCGACAGCGGGGACCTGGAACTGCCGCGGCAGGGGACGGTCGAGCAGTGGAACCTCATCGACGTCACCCCCGATCCGCACCCGATCCACCTCCACCTGGTGAACTTCCGGGTGCTGGGCCGCCAGTCCTTCGACCGCACCGCTTACCGGTTGCGCTATCCGCAGCCTCCGGTGGGCACTAAGTGGGCGCCGTCCGCGGACGCCTTCGTCACCGGGCCGATGCGGCCGGCCGAGCCGTGGGAGGCGGGCTGGAAGGACACCGTGCGGACCGACGGCGGCACCGTCACCCGGATCCTCGTCCGGTTCCCGACGGCGGGCGAACTGGGGTTCGACCCCGACGCGATCTTCACCGCGCCCTCGGGTGCGGAGCTGCGGGGCTATGTGTGGCACTGCCATCTGCTCGACCACGAGGACCACGACATGATGCTCCGCTTCCGTACCCCGGCCTGACGGTTGCCGCCGTCCTTCCGGAGGGGAGGCGACCGTCGGTTCCTGGCCCACCGGGCCGATTCCTCAGCCCGCACGGATGCCGGAGAGGAACGTTTCGCAGAAGACGTCGGCGATCTCGGAGGGCGGCAGCGGGCCGTCCTTGCGCAGCCAGACGTAGGAGTAGTTGAACATGCCCATGATTCCCTTGAGCACCACCGGTTCCGGCACCGGTTTGAACACCCCGGAGGCCACGCCCGCGGTGAGCGTGCGCCACCAGACCCGCTCGTAGCTGTGTCTCAGCTCGAGCATCTCCCGCCTGCGCTCGCCGGTGAGCGCGGTGAAGTCGCGGTAGTGCACCGTCCACTCCAGAACGTGCTCCGCGACGTTGTCCAGCAGGGTCCGGGCGAGTTCCCGAAAACGCTCTTCCGGCCCGGCCACCCGCTCCTCGATGGCCTGGGCCGCCTCGACCATCAGCCGCAGCGGGGCGGTGCTGATCTCGAACAGCACCGCCTCCTTGCTGCCGATGTGGTGGTACAGCGCGCCGCGCCGCAGCCCGACCGCCTCCTCCAGTTGCGCGATGCCGGTTCCGTGATATCCGTGCTCGGCGAACAACTCCGCGGCCGCGCGCAGGATGCGGGCCTTCCAGGCGGACTCGCGCACCTAACCGGCCCGCCCGGTGAACCCGCGTTCGGCCAGCCAGGTGGTGATCACCCCGGTCGCCTCGGCGAGTTTCGGCCGCTGGCCTGGCCCGGCGTAGTAGTGCGTCGCGCCGTGCACCACGTACATCGTCTTGTCCGGATGGCCCACCGCCTCGAACAGCCGCTCGGTGTGGCTCGGCGTGCACGCGTCGTCCGCGCTGTTGCCGATGACCAGCGCGGGGACCTCGAGATCGGCCGCGCACCGCACGCCGTCGCCGTTGGCGTCGTCGTAGCTCCACTGGGAAAGCCAGCTGCGCAGGGTGGTGAACCGGGCAAGGCCGACCGGCCCGTTGTTGACCACTCGCGGGTCTCCCAGGTAGCACCGGCCGGGTGCGCGGTCGTTCGGGTCGACCGCCGGGTCGAGCCACCGCGGGTCGGCCATCGTGCCGTGCACGACGAACCCCCGTTCCTCCTGCTCCCGGCCCGAGGCACGCAGATCGGCCAGCCGCTGCCTGACGGTCGCGGTGATCCGCCGGTTCCGCGCGATCTGCGCGGCGCGGTAGCGGGCGAGGAACTCCTCGGTGTAGGGCGGCTGGTTCGGGTTCTTCGGGTCGTACAGGTCCAGTTCCGGATCGCGCACGTCCGGGTCCGACTCGTCCAGCACGGCCGCGTCCAGCCACTCGGTCATCGTGCCGTGCCTGCTGACGTGCGCGGCCAGCAGCATCACCGCGTCCGCCGGGATCAGCCCGCACCGGGTCAGATCCGGCGGGTCGCCTGCGGGGGTCGCGGTGATCGTCGGATGCTGCGCCTGCTGCTGGTAGAACAGTGACAGCGCGCCGCCGCCGCTCCAGCCGCCCAGGACCACCTTCCGGTAGCCGAGCCGGTCCCGGGCGTCGGCCACGCAGGCGCCCAGATCCTGCACCACCTTCTCCATGATCAGCGCGCTGTCCACGCCCCGGTAGCGGCTCCCGCAGTAGATGACGTGATGCCCGGCGCGCGCCAGGCCGGTCATCATCGGCAGATAGGCACCGCCGCCGATGGGATGCATGAACACCAGCACGGTGTCCGATTCGACGTCGCGGGGACGCAGCAGATAGCTTTCCAGCGCGACGGTTTCGCCTACCCCGCCGTAGGTGTCGCGATAGGACGAATCGTCCTCGAACACCACGAGGTAGGGGATCCGGTCGTAGGGATGGTTCACGCCTGGACCCCCGCCGCGGCCAGCACCGCGGCGCTGGGCAGCAGCCTGCGCCGGGTGTCGATGGCGATGACCTTCCAGTCCATCCGGTCGAACCGGTCGAACAGTTCCCGCGCCCGCTCCCGGGCCCGTTCCGGCGCGCCGTGGTGGACCCCCTGCGGCGCGTGCGAGAGCAGTCCCCGCGGCAGGTCGGCGCCGAACAGGCTCCCGCCGTGGAAGAAGGCGATTTCGTCGTAGTCGACGTTGCGGTGGTACCAGGGCACCCGTTCCGTGCCCGGCACGCTTTCCGCGGGCCGTGGCAGGAAGTGCATCACGGCGACGCCCGCCGCCTGCAGGAACAGGTGCACCGTCGGCGGCAGGTGCGTGCTCGCCGAGGTGTGCACGTCATAGTCGTCGAGGTTGAAGGTGAACGGGAAGTTGTCCCCGCGCCACCCTTCCACGTCGCACGGATCGTGCGGGTAGAAGATCGAGGTGTGCCCGCCGGAATACCGCAGGCGGACCTCGTACTCCTCCCGGCCGTCGCCTTCGACGACCGAGGGTTCGGGAACGACCACGAGCGCGCTGTCGAACGGGAAATGGCGGCCGTTGACCCCGGGTTCGGGCACCCGGAACTCCTCCACCGCCTCGGTGATCAGCACATGCGTGTCCGGGCCGTCCGGAATCTGGCGGTAGGTGGTGGCTTTCGGCAGGTACACGTAGTCGCCGGGCCGGTAGGCGAGCGGGCCGAACTCGGTGACGAAGGTGCCGGTGCCGCGGTGCACGAAATGCAGTTCGTCGTGGTCGATGTTGCGCACGTAGTGCGGCGGGGCGGCGGCGCGCATGCTCAGCGAGATGCGGCAGTCCGCGTTGTGGAACAACAGCAGCGGCTCGCCCGACGGATCGTCGCGGTCGGGCGGGGTGAGCGCGGTGGTGGCCAGGTTCAACCCGGCCAGCGGGCCCTGCCCGCGGAACCGGGTGGGGTCGTGGCGGTGGTAGAGGTAGCTGGTCCGGCCGGTGAACCCGGCACGGCCGAGTTCGTCCTCTTTCAGGCCGTCGAGATCGGCGTGACCACGCCGGGGCGTGGTCCCTTTGCGCAGTTGGACGAAGGATTCCATCGCGTCTCCCGTACTGGGCGGCGGTGCCCGGGATCGGTGAGCGGAAAAAGCCGGGAAGGGCTGGGAAGCCCGAGAAACCGGGATCGTTGTACCGTTCGGTCGGTACGATGCAAGCACAGCGGGACCGTCCCTGTACAGCCTGAATCGATACCCATGCGCGGGCGGACCCTGGCCACGGCTTCCGTCCCGGCCGCCGGACCGGCCCGGTCGAGGGTCGCGGTGGCGCGACGAAAACGCAAGCCGGACAAGCAGAAAGAGGACACGCATCCTGCTCGCCGCCTTCCGTCACGCGCTCGCCGGGTGGGCCGCGTCCACGGCGCAGCCGAGCAAAGCGGCGCTCGCGGCCCGGGTCGGTGACGCCATCGACGCGATTCCGGGCGCCCTCACGTTGACCACGACGGCGCGGGCCTAGGCGGGAGCGGGAATGGTGAAGCGGGCCAAGAACAGCTCCTGCGACGCTGAGCCCGCCGTCGGTGCTGTGCTGGCCGGGCGCGGCGCGCGCTGGCCGGCCGGATGGCGGAGCTGGGACGGCGGGGCCTGCTCCACGTCACCGACCCGGAGGTGTCGGCGCAGCATTTCATGGCGCTGATCACCGGCGGCACCGTGTCGCGTGCGGAGTTCAGCGCGAAGGCGCTGGAGACCGAGATCGACCGGTTCGCGCGCGCACCGGGGTCCACGCTTTCCTGTACGGCTACCTGCCGCGGCGCGGGTAAGCGCCTGGAGATGCGTTCCGGTTACTTGGATTCGATCCGCCCGAGCGCTTCGGCCTGTGCGTCCAGGGTCTTTCGTGCTGCCCGCCAGCTGGAATCCTCAATGCCGAGGGCGTGGCGGAGGTAGGCCCAGCTGAGGTGCTGGATCAGGGCGACCCGTTCCGGATGCTCGTCGGTGGTCTCGGTGACTTGGTGGCCGGAGATCCCGCCGAGGAAGTGTTCGGCGCCGAAGAGGGTGAGCAGGGATTTGGGGCCGGGGCTCAGGAAATACGGATCCGTCATCCAGTCCGGTCCCCGCAGGGTCAGCGGGGACCGGTCCCGGTCTCCGGCGACCACGAGGGCCGGTGTGGTCATGGTGGCGAAGCTCGGGTTGCGCAGCCAGGGCAGGTTTTCGGCCGCGAACGGCGTCAGGTCGGCTCCGCCGCTTCCAGCGGTTGCCAGCAGCACGCCCGCCTTGATTCGCGGGTCGGACAGGTCTTCCGCCTGCCCGGTTTCCGGGTCGGAGACGCGCAGGCCCAGCAGCACGCCCGCGGTCTGGCCGCCGAAGGAGTGGCCCGCGGTGGCGATGCGGCTCCGGTCGGGGCGTCCGGCCAGGCCTGGCACGGCGGCTTCCAGGACATCGAGTTGATCGAGGATGCGCTTGGCGTCCTCGACGCGGAAACGCCAGAGCCGCGGTGCGCGGGGATCGTCCTTGGCCAGGCTGGTCGTCTTGGAGTCCAGGTGGGTGGGCTGAACGACCACGAACCCGTGGGCCGCCCAGAAGTCGGCCAGCGGGGCGTAGGCGTCCATGGACGAGCCGAAGCCGTGGGAGAACACGATGATCGGCAGGCCGTGTCCGGTCACCGGTGCGGAAACCTTCACCTGCAGGTCTTCGCCACGGCCGGGTGCGGGGAGCGCGATCGGCTTCACCGAAAGGATCCGGGTCGGTGCGGGCATGGCGAATCCGGTCATGGCGAGTGGGGCTCCCTTGTGCGAGGTGGCTGTCCGGCGCCGGATGTGGCACCCTGAAGAACCGGGACGTTGTCCCGTTTGACGATACGGGACAACGTCCCGGTTAGCCAGTGAAGGGGGAGGTGCGGTGAACGGCGGCGATCCGGATGCGGCAGGTGTAGCACAGCCCAAGCGGGCGGATGCGCGACGCAACGAAGAGGCGCTGCTCGGTGCGGCGGCCGCGGTCTTCGTCTCCTCGGGGGTGGAAGCGCCGATTCGCGAGATCGCGGCGAAGGCGGGTGTGGGGACGGCGACGATCTACCGTCACTTCCCGACCCGCGCGGACCTGATCGTCGCCGTTTACCGGCACCAGGTCGAAGAACTCGCCGCGGCGGGCCCCGAGTTGCTGGCGGCCGGTCCCACTCCCTACGCGGCACTGGAGCGGTGGTTCGACCTCTTCGTCGGCTTCGTGGTCACCAAACAGGGACTGGCCGCCGTACTGCAGTCGGACGACCCCTGCTACGACCCCCTCCACGCCTACTTCCTGGACCGGCTGGAGCCGGTCTGCGCCCGCCTGCTCGAAGCGGCCGCCGGCTCGGGCGAGATCCACTCCGGTCAGGATCCCTACGAGCTCATGCGCGGCGTCGGCGGCCTCTGCGCCGGCGCACGCACCGGCCGCCGCTACGACGCGCGGCGACTCGTCCGGCTCCTCGTCGCGGGACTGCGCCGGCCGAGGTGAGCGTCAGGCGAGCCGCGAAACTTGGGTTTCAGTACGATCCGGCCGAAGGCCTCGCCCGCGTCCATCGTCCGGTGCGCCCGCACGGCCTGGTCCAAGGGCAGCACTTCGTGAACCACCGGCCGTAGCTCGCCGCGAGCCGGCATTCTCCCAAAGGCGTGGTCGGGGAGGGGACCACCGTGATTCCACCTCCGCCACGCGGGAACCGTCAACGCTGCCCCATTCCCCGAACCCTTTCTTATTTTCGGTCAGAACGAAAATAAGCCGGTTCCCGGCGCGGCCGGATGGTGGGAACCGGGTCCACCTGCTCTGCGCGGTCCCGTGCGGTGGGGCGGCTGGTCAGATTGCGGCCAGGGGTGGGGAAGCGGCTCGGCCAGCCGCACCAGGGGCGTGCCATCGAAGCGGTAGCCGACTCCCCGCACCGTGGCGACCGAGTCCGCGAGCACGGGAAGTTTGAGCCGCAGCTTGCGGATGTGGACATCGGTGGTCCGGGCGGGCCCTGACGGCGGAAGATCGCACACGCGCCGCATCAGCGTCGACCGGTCACAGGTTCGCCCGGCGTTGCGGCACAGGAAGACGGAGAGCCACCGCGTCATCGCAACTCCAAATTGGACCAGGATGGGAAAGGGGCTGGGGGCTCAGGGTACGGCGGTGCGTCGAAGAGGGGAACGGCGTCTCAGCATGTGACGGCGGCTCCCGCCGCGCCCAGGAAGACGTCCAGGGCCGTTTCGACACAGCGCTGGGCAGGCCTGCTCTCGGCGATGAGGAGGTTCCCGGTGACCGTGACCTCCGGAGCCACCGGGATGGCATGCACCCGGGCGGAGAGCGCTCGGGGGATCAGGTCCGCGGGCAGGATGGACCAGCTGCGTGGATCGGTGCCGAGTTCGATGAGGGTGTTCTCGATCGTGCCCGTGGGCCTGCCGAACCGGGGCCGCAACCCGGCCTCGTGGAGCGCGGTGATCACCGCGTCGTGGAGCGGGGCGTCACAGTCGCGGGAGGGGATGCGCAGCGGGCAGGCTTCCAGCTCGGCGAGGCCGATCACGTCGCGGGTGGCGGCCGGGTGGTGGGCGGACAGCAGGACGCGCAGTGGTTCGGACCAGGCGGGCACGATCCGCAGGCCCGCGGCCGAGACCTGACCGCGGGCGAGGGCCAGGTCGAGTTCACCGTTGCGCAGTGCCTCGATGCGCGCACCGACAGGGAGTTCGACGAGCACCACCTCGAACGAGGGGTTGTGCTCACGCAAGGCGTCGATACCGCGTTCCAGCCGGTGGCCGAGGCCCGGGGTGGTGCCGATCCGCACCCGGTGCCCTGGCTTGTTCGCGGCGGTACGGACCCGTTCCGCCGCGGCGAGGGCTTCGCGGGCCGAGCCCAGCACGCGGCGCCCGGCCTCGGTGAGGCGGACGGTGCGCGGGGACCGGTCCAGCAGCCGCACTCCCAGTTCCCGTTCGAGCCGGGCGATCTGCTGGCTGACCGCGGGCTGCACGATGCCGAGCCGTTCGGCGGCGCGCCCGAAATGCAGTTCCTCGGCGACTGTGACGAAGTACCGAAGCGCGCGCAGCTCCATGGGCTCATCCTTCCACCTGCGGCGATCACCCGATCTTATGGCAGCGCGGGGAAGGTGGATCTGGTTGCCGGAGCTTTGCCGCGGTGAGCTTGCGGCATGCGCATCGGAACTCACCTCATCGCCGCGGGCGATGTCCGCCAGATCGAGACGGACGCGGCGGCCACGGCCGCCCGCGGCCTGGACAGCGTCTGGACCAGCCAGCAGCCCGGCGGCTGGGACCCTTTGGCCGTGCTGACCGGCATCGGCGACGGGCCCGGCGAACTCGGCACCGCGGTAGTTCCCACCTATCCGCGTCATCCGGTGGCGCTGGCGACCCAAGCGCTGACGGTGCAGGCCATGACCGGCGGCAGGCTCACCCTCGGGATCGGGCCGAGCCACGCCGTCGCCATCACCGCGCAGTTCGGCATTCCCTACCGCTCACCGGCCCGCCACACGCGGGAATACCTCGAAGTCCTGCGCCCGCTTCTGAGGGGCGAGTACGTGCAGTACTCGGGTGACTTCTTCACCGTGGACACCCAGCTGGAGGTCAACGCCCCGGAACCGCCCGTGCTGATCTCCGCGCTGCGACCGCGCATGCTGGAGGTGGCACGAGACCTGGCCGACGGCACCATCGCCATCTGGATCCGGCCCGAAACCGTGTCCGGCTACCTCGTTCCCCGCCTGCGCGAGGGCCAGCGGGTGGCCGTGATGGTGAAGGTGGCGATCACCACCGACCCGGCCGCGGCGCGTGAGACCGTCGCCAGGGACTTCGCGATGGTCGGTGACTTGCCCGCCTACCGCGCCCTGCTCGACCGCGGTGGGCTGTCGGGGCCCGCCGACACCCTTATCGCGGGCAGCGAAACCACCGTGGCCCGGGAATTGGAACGGTTCGCCGACGCCGGGGTGACCGACCTCATCGTCAATCCCTTCGGCACACCGCGCGACCGCGCCCGGGTCCTCGTCCTCCTCGCCGAGATTCGTACTTGAGCGCTTCCCGACGCCGTCCACCCAGAGCCACGGCGGTTCGGTTGCCTTGATGCAGCGGTCGCGGGTTGACCATCGGAGGCATTTCCACCACGTGTGTGTCCCCACGGCGCTTCTGGGGCGGAGTTTAGAGTGTCGGGTCCCGGCGATTCGGCCGCGGCACCTGGTACACGTGCCGTGTTGGTGATGGCCTGACGATTCTGCCCTTGACGTCATCCCCCGACGAGTCCAGCCAGTTCGACAGGCCACCGAGCCCCTGGAAGGCGGCTTCCGCGCCGTGGCCCTGCCACCCGGACTGTTCCCTCGACACTGCCTGCCCGATCGTGCCGGTCAGCTCTTTGAAAAGGTTGCCCAGGTCATTGACGACCTGGCCCCTGTTCATCGACGTCTTCGGCGCTGGCCCCGTCATGAACCTGCCTTCGGTGGTGTCGAACCAGGTCAGCGACCCCACCTCGGCCTCCCGGCCCGGCCGGGTGCGGGTGCCGGGCTCGTGGATCGAGCAGGTGATGAGCCCGGCCCGCACGACCGGTGCGGCGAAGAATCGCTCGGCGGCGCGGGGGCCGTTCGACGGCGCGTGCGGGGGTGCGTCGATGCCACCGAAGAACTCCCCGTCCGGGTCCGGCGCCGGGCGGTGGCGCGCGGAGTTGCCGCCTTCGACGTAGGTCACGGGTGGGCCGTAGAGGGGTTCCCAGTGCGGGAGAAAGCGCACCATCTCGTCGATCACCTGGGTCGGGCGTAGCTCTTCGAAGGACAGCAGGGTGCCCTCTTGGTTGGTGAGAACCCCGGTCCGGCCGCGCCAGCCGCCGCGATACAGGAACTGGCCGCCACCCTCGACGACGTTCGCGACCTGGGTGAGCACGACCTCGGGGTTGGCCCAGACGTGCAGCAGGTCCTCGAGGTCCGCGCGCAGGCTGCCGCTGCGGGAAAGCCACCCGTCCCGCCGGAGCCGCGCAAGGACGTTGTCGCGTTGCGCGGCACGTTCGGCGTCGCTCCCGCTTGTGTACGGGATCTCGTAGGGGTGGATCGGGCGGCCCAGCCCGAGATCCTCACACAGGATGTCCAACTCGGTCAGATCAGCGCGCTGCGCGACGGTGTGGTCGAACTGGCCGGGGAACGCATGCACGCACACCTCGACGGCGCCCGGCGCGCGATGCTCGCCACCCTGGTGGACGACTCATGAGCGCGTCTTCCGTCGCCGCACGACGCAAGAGGAGACCGTAACGTAGACTCGAATCCACTGACTGGCCCGACGTTACGGGAGGCACCAACCTTGGCGCAGCGAGCCGATGACAGGGGCGGAAAGCGGGTGCGTTCCGCTCGTGATGCCGGGCTGCCGTCGCGTCGCGAGCAGCGCAAGAACGAGACGCGTGACCGCCTGCTCTCGTCGGCGCGTCAGTTGTTCGTGAGCAAAGGCTACGACGAAACAAGCTACGACGAGATCGCGCGAACCGCCGGTGTCGCTCGGCAGACCGCGTTCAACCACTTCCCCCGCAAGGAGGATTTCGTCGCGGCCTGGGTGGCGCAGCGCCGGATCGAACTGCACGAGGCCATGGGCCCCTCCGGTGAGGCGGGCGGCGCTGGCGAGTCGTCGGCTTCGTCCCGGCTGCTCGTTGTCATGCGCGTCATGGCCGACATCTACGAGCGGCGCCGGGAAGAGGGTCGCGTCTTCATGAACGCGTGGGTGCGACTCGGCGGCCCCATCCTGGACGAGCCCGTCGCCGCGCACATGTTTGCGGCCGTCATCAGTAGCGGGCAGCGGGCGGGCGAGTTCGTCGCCGATGTCGATGCGGAAGCTGCCGGTGAAGTGATTCGTGCGATCTACTTCGACGCGCTCTGGCGCTGGGCCGACCCCGCGCATGAGCCGACAAAGAACGCTCTGTTCGAGAACCTGTTGACACGCATGCAACTCGTGCTGACCGGTCTGTGCACCGACGGAGACCGCCGGCACGTTCGCGACGCCGTCAACCTCGTGCGTTCTCTCGAAGTGGTGCGGGGGCAGGGGGCGGTGTCGTGAGCCGACGGTCGTAGAACTGGTCCCAGTACGCGAGTTGGGTGTGCTCGGGGATGTCGTCGAGACCGCACCCGTCTGCCCGCAAGATCATCGCCGAGGGGTGTGCGCTGTCGAACTCGGGCCATGCCGGCAGGTCGGCAGCATCGGGGCGCCCGTGCCGGGCGAAATACGCCCAGGCGGATCTGACCGTGGCTCCCAGTCGTACGTCGCTCGAAGTCCAGTTCCAGTGACCGGGATCGGCCGCGCCGCCGAAGGTGGAGAACAGTGAGGCACCGTGGAACGCGCCCAGGGGCCTGGGCAGTATCTGTTCGTGGTAGTGGCCGGGCGGGACGGGCGGAGGCTGCGCGAAACGGTAGTAGTAGACCGGGTGACCGGCACCATGGTGCAGGTTGGCCCATCGCCAATTCTGCCAGGTGAACAGCCGGTGGCCGGCGGACCGCAGTCCTGCTGCGACGGCTTGTTCGTCGGTTTCCGCGGGGTAGAGGTCCAAAAACGCGGCGCTCGACGCAAAATGTTCGGCTTTGGCCTGGCTGCGGAAGGTCGCCAAGTCTCTCGGGTAGTTGAATACCGCGAGGTCCTCGTCGACGGCCGAGCCGACAAGCAGCGGAACCGGGGCTTGTGCGCCGGCCGCGAACACCGTGTGCGGGGCCGCGGTGAGCAGCGTCCCGTCGATGATGGGTCGCGCCGCATCGAAGATCCCTGTGGTCGCACCGGGACGAGGCAGGCTGGCGGCACGTAGGGCCTGCGCGTTCATCCGACGAAGCTCATCCAGGCGCGCCGTTCCGGCCGCCGACGACCATGCACGGCCACTGTCGACCGCTGATGCGAGGTCCTGCCACGCGTCGCCCACGCCCGTGGTGGCCGCGACCGGGCCGAACGCGCCACCGCTCTCGGCGATGGCGCGGTGGAACAGACCGCGGGCGGCGGGAGCCGCCATCAGCAGCGCGACGCTCGACGCTCCGGACGAGACGCCACAGATCGTGACGCAGCGGGGATCTCCGCCGAAGCCGGTGATGTTGTCGCGCACCCAGCGCAGCGCGGCGATCTGGTCGTGCAGCCCGTAGTTGCCAGCCGTTCCCGCGCCCTCATCGGTCAACTCCGGATGCGCGAGAAAACCCGTCCTGGACAGTCGGTGGTTGAGCGTGACCAGGACGACGCCCTCCTGCGCCCATCGCCGGCCGTCGAACAGTGGTGACGACCCGGATCCGAACTGGTAGGCGCCGAGGTGGAACCAGACCATGACAGGCCGGGCGGGGGCGTCCGTGTCCAGCGGAGCCCACACGTTGAGGTACAGGCAGTCCTCACTCTGCCGCTGCCCTCCATCGGCGAACAGCGAGGTGTCAGCCGGTGGGTTCTGTATCGCGATCGGTCCGAACTCGGAGGCGTCGCGCACGCTGGCCCACGCCGCGGGCGGCTCCGGCGGGCGCCATCGCAGATCCCCAATCGGGGGCGCGGCATAAGGGATCCCTCGGAAGATGCGCACACCTTCGCCGGAATCGATCTCACCGCGTACCGCGCCGTACGTGGTTTCGACTACCGCGGCCACGTTCGCCTCCTGAAATCGAGGTGCAGCCGAGTCATGTGGTCAGATAGCAGGCGCGGGCCGTCCCGCCGAGCACAGCCTCGCGCTCGGCGAGAGTGAGGCCGGACAACGCTTCCAGGGTCGCGGCGAACGTGTCGTGGTAGCCGGCCGCGACGAGAGCCACGGGCCAGTTGCTCGCGTACATCGTTCGCGCCGGACCGAAAGTCGCGAAGACGTGCTCCGCGTACCTGGCGACGTCCGCCGCCTCGGCACGCCGGACGACCGTGCCCCAGCCGGAGAACTTGACGAACACGCCCGGCAGAGCGGCCAGCCGCGTCATGGCGAGGCGCCACAGACGCTGGGCAGTGGCGTCCTGGTCGATCGGCGGACGACCCAGGTGGTTGATCACGTAGCGACCGTTCGGCACAGCCTCGATGAGCGGTGGCAGAAGCGGCAACTCGGTATGGTCATTGACGAACAGGTCGATCGTCAGCCCTCGGTCGGCGAGCACGCGGAAGGAACCGGCCACCCCCGGATCGGCCAGAATCTCGCCGTCCGGCCGCCATCGGTGGAGTGTGCGCACGCCCACCAGTTTGCCGCCGTTGATCGACGCAAGGTCCTTCTCGGTCGCACCCGGTGAGCTCATGCCGACCCACCCGACGACTCCGATGATCGACTGCTGGCTCTCGGCCAGCTCCAGGAGCAGCCGCGTCTCCTCCGTGTCGGTTCCGGCCTGCACGAGTACCAGTTCGGCGACGCCCGCGTCGTCCAGTTCGGCACGAAGACGAGACCAGCCGAAATCGTCCCGCACGGAGTCCCAGGACACGGGTCGCTCGGCCAGCCACGCCATCCAGGGCTGGTGCCGGTACCACACGTGGACATGGGTATCGACGATGAGGGGCCGCGAGGTCAGGTCGGGCGGAGGCCCGCCGCGGCATCGGCTGGCCCCGGTCGGCGACCGCTCCGCATCGTTGCCCGGCGTCATCTCCCGCACCTCCTAGCGAACTTGTTTATGTACTGTAGTACATCATCGATCGGATGGCGCGGGCAGCTTCGTAACCTTTCTGCCTCGGGGGAAGGCGTTGACACCTGGCTCACGCAAGCTACTGTCCTACTAACTGGACTGAAGTACATGTTCAACGATCGAGTCGCCGAGTAAGCCATCCGAACGACAAAGAGGTCGAGATCGATGAAAGCAGCCCCCGGCTCCCAGGCCACCCCGGAGAGTCAGGACAGTGCGGACACCCGGGAATGGTCACAGCCCGGTCGCCAGGAGTTGCGGCGCCATTGGCCGTTGCTGCTGGCGGCGCTACTCGGCATTTCCGTCGGCGTAGCGGCGATCCCAGGAAACGGCCTGGCTATCTTCCTCCGGGCGATGCAACAGGACCTCGGCTGGTCGCGCGCCCAGATCTCCCTGGGAGGCACCATCGTCCTGCTTGTCGTCGCGGGAGTCTCCCCGCTGCTGGGCTGGGTGAGTGACCGGATCCGCATGATCTGGATCGTCGTAGGCGGTCTGGCGGGACTGTCGGTTTCACTCCTGCTCTTCAGCCGGCTGAGCAGCAACGTCGGCGTCTACTACGCCGGGTGCGCGCTGCTGGGCATCGCGGCGTCGGGATCGGCGACCGTCGCCTACGCACGAGCGGTGAGCGCTGCCTTCGTACGCACTCGGGGGTTCGCCCTCGGTCTCTCCACCATCGGGACAGGTATAGCCGCGTTCGTGCTCCCCGAGGTACTGGCGCCCTACGCGGCAAGGACCGGATGGCGTACCGGATTCGTCGTACTGGGAATCACGGTCGCGGTCGGGGCGGTGATCGTCGCGGCGCTGTTGTCCCGGTCGCCGGTGGCGACCCGTCCGCCGCGCACCATCCGGCTCGCCGAGGTTACCGATTCCCGGTCCGGCCTTACCCTGCGGGAGGCGTTGCTGGGCCGCACCTTCTGGACACTGGCGGTGTGCTTCTTCATGGTGCTGTTCGCCATGGCCGGCCTGCAGCTGCACCTCCTGTCCTATCTCCAGGACGCCAAAGTCGGTGTGGCGAGTGCAGGGAAGATCGCAAGCCTGGCAGGTATCGGAGTGATCGTCTTCCGCCCGCTCGGCGGCTGGTTCTTCGACCGCTTCCACGCCCCGCGCACCGCTTCCCTGATCCTGGTGATCGCCACGGCCTGTGTCCTCGCTGTCGTCGTGTTCGGGGCCGGTGCCGCCCCGCTCGCAGCGCTCGCGATCGGGCTGGCTACCGGTGCCGAGTTCGACCTCATCGGCTACCTCTCAGCCCGGTACTTCGGCCAACGTGCTTACGGCCGCATCTATGGCTTGTTCTACTTGGTGGCCACCGTCGGCGCGGCCCTTTCGGGCGTCTTCTACGGCGCGGTCCAAGATGCGGCGGGCTCCTACCTACCCGCGTTGTGCACCACGGCGGGTCTCCTCCTCATGACGGCACTTCTGTTGCTGACGCTTCCTCGCTATCCGTCCGACTGGAGTTGATGGTGCGTCTTGTTACCTACATCCCGACCTCGTCCGCGCGCTCCGAAGCCCGCCTTGGTGTGTTGACGGGTTCGACGGTAATCGACCCGATGCGGGTGCTGCATGCCGAGAAGTACTTGAATTCCGGAGAAGCAGCGCTCGTTCGCGCGCCCGAGGTGCCGACCGAAATGGTGGCATTCTTCGAGGGCGGCGCCGCGGTCCGGGGGCTGGCCGAGCGAGCCTCGGAAGTGGCCGCGCGGGCAGCCGAGCACGGTGACGTGCTGATCGACGCGGACGGGCGCCGGGCGGTCTTCGACCTGCACGAGGTCGAACTACTCGCGCCGGTGCCGCGGCCGCGTCGGATCCGCGACTACCTCACCTACTCCGACCACGCAACGGGTTCCGGACTGAGCGTCCCAGCTGCTTTCCGGGCCATGCCCATCTGCTACCAGTGCAACGTCGAAACCGTCATCGGGCCGGAGGAACCGTTGCTCTGGCCCTCCTACACCGCTCAACTCGACTTCGAGCTCGAACTCGGCTTCTTCACATCAGGCGGCGGACGCGACTTGACGCCGGCAGAGGCCGCGAATCGGATCGCGGGTGTGACGATCTTCAACGACGTCAGCGCCCGCGACATCCAGTTCTATGAGATGACCATGGGCATCGGGCCCTCCAAGGGGAAGGACTTCTGCAACGTGATGGGCCCGTGCGTGCTGACCATGGACGAAGTGGACGAGTGGTCCGTGGAGATGACAGCGAGCGTCAACGGTGAGCTCTGGAGCTCAGGCACGACCCGCCACCGTCAGTTCTCCTTCGCTGAAGTACTGGCCTGGGCTTCGCTCGACGAGACGGTCCACCCCGGCGAGTTCTTCGCTGTCGGGACGGTGGGCGGAGGCTGCGGCCTGGAACTCGACCGATGGATTCAACCCGGCGACGTCGTCTCGCTCGAGGCCAGCGGTATCGGAATCCTGCGCAACCCGGTCGCTCCTCGCGCGAACCCTCCCGCCGGGTCGGGCCTGTCCACCTATCGAGGCGCTCCGGAGGTTCATCGCCGCCATGACAGTTGAGACCACCGCCGCACTTGTCGCCGCCGCGCCGACGGGGGCAATCTTCTCGGTCTTCGAGGAGAACGACCGTGTTGTCCGCATCACCTACGGCGAGCAACTCGCCCGGCTACGTGCCACCGCGGCGGCACTCGCGGACCTTGGCGTTCGCCGCGGCGACCGGGTGCACGTCAGCCTCGCCAACGGCCAGGAGTTCCTGGATGTCTGGTTCGCGACTGCCTACTTGGGAGCCGTTCTGGTGCCCACGAACCCACGTTCGTCGGTGGTGGAGTTCCGCCACGTGCTGGCCGACGCGGCTCCGGCGGTCACGATCGCGAGTGAGGACAACGCCGACGTCCTGCATGCGGCCGGCGCGTCCGACCCGGTCATCGTCGGTGCCGGGCACCATGCTCGAAATCTCGCGGCAGGCGGCGGCTCCGTACCCGAGGCCCCGGTCTCCCTCAGCGACCCGGCCGCCATCTTGTACACCTCCGGTACCACCAGCCGCCCCAAAGGCGTCATCGTCACTCACGCCAACTATCTCGCCGTCGGCCGCGCGGTCGCCAAGCACCTCTCCATCACGGCGGACGACCGCTGGTTCATCGCGCTGCCGCTGTTCCACGCCAACGCGCAGTACTACTGCACCATGTCAGCGCTGGTCCGAGGCGCTTCGGTAGCGGTGGCCGAACGATTCTCCGCATCACGATGGGGAATCCAGGCCGCACATCTCGGCGCGACCTTGGGCAGCCTCTTCGCCGCACCGATCCGCATGATCCTGTCTCGGCCCGCAGCCGCGGGCGAGGCCGGGCTGCGCGCCGTCCTCTTCGCCCAGAATCTCTCCAGCACGGCGGCCGCCGAATTCGAGAACCGGTTCAGCACAAGGCTCGTGCAACTCTATGGGATGACCGAGACCGTCCTGCCGCCGACCATCAACCCCGACTCGTCCGAGCGCAGGTGGGACAGCATCGGCCCGGTGCAAGCCGACGTCGACCTCGTTCTCGCGGACGGCGACGGAAACCCGGTTCCGGACGGCCAGATCGGCGAGATCATGGTCCGCGGCACGCTCGGCGGGACCATTGCGGCCGGGTACTGGCGTAATCCGCAGGCGACAGCGGAGACGTTCGATGACGGCGTGCTGCGCACCGGTGATCTGGCCTGGCGGGCCGTGGATGGGTTCCTCTACTTCGCTGATCGCGCCAAGGACATGATCAAACGATCGGGCGAGAACATCTCGGCGAGTGAGGTGGAGGGCGTCGCGGCGACCCACCCGGCAGTTGCGGAATGTGCGGTGGTGGGCATTCCGGATCCGGTCTACGACGAGGCCGTAATGCTCGCCGTGGTGCTCCGAGCGGGATTCGCAGCGGGCGTCGAGGAAGAGATCCGGAGGTGGTGCCGCGAACGGTTGGCGACCTACAAGGTCCCCACGGTGGTCAAGTTCGTGGACGACCTCCCGCGAACGAGCGTGGGGAAGATCCGAAAGGCGGAGTTACGGACGATGTACGAGGCTGATCAGCAGGGTTAGCAGTGGGTCGCCGGGAGGTTCAAGGGAGCAGCGCTCCCCGGAGGCTTTCTGCCACACGCGCTCGCGATCGATCTTCGGTGGAGGTACCGCCTTGTTTCGCTGGCTCGGGAAGCCGCCGTGGAGGTGTTCGGCGCTGCCCGAACGCCGGGGCGGCGGGTGCTCGTGCGCGTGAACGACATCGCCACGGAGACCGGGCGCGGCGACGTGTTCGCGCTGAGCTCACGAAAGATCGAGGCTAGATGTATCACCGGTAGGCCGGTGGCGACATCGTCGTTCTTCCCGCCGATTTTCCGAAATCGGCGGGCAGGATAACGCTGTCGCCACCGGCCGCCAACGGTTCTGGCGTTTGGCCGGCAGATGCGCCGGTGCGCCAGGAGATGTCGCACTTTCGCGATACCTCACCGGCGCACCCGTGGATCATTGAACTCGCCCCGGCGTCCGGCGGTCAGCCGGTCGAGGTTGCCGGGAGGCTGCGCCAATCGCCGTGATCGTCGCCGTACACCACGTTGAGCGTGTCGCGTACGTCGCCCTTGAAGTTCTGCGGATCGAGCTCGCGATAGACCAGACTGATGTTCTGGTAGGTGCGCGAGAGGTGCGGCCAGTCGCCCCAGCGGCTGAGGTCTAACTCGCGGTAGGCCTCCCGCGGTGACTTACCCTGCTGATATGCCGTCTTCGCGTAGTCGAGGACGAACGCCAGGTAATCGCGGATCGGGACAATCCCTTCTGGGCCGATGATCGGTCCGTGGCCAGGCACGATCGTGCGCGGTTCGAGCCCGAGGATGCGATCGCAGGCCTGGACACAGCGGGAGAGGGGACCGCCCCACATGATGGGTGTGGATGCGGTGAACAACAGGTCTCCGCTGTAGAGCACGCCGGCGCCGGGCACCCAGACGATGGTGTCTCCGGAGGTGTGAGCAGGCCCGAATTCGCGCAGCTCTACTGAGATCTTGCCGACATCCAACGGCAACTGCCCGGTGTAGGTCTGGTTCGGATGGACCGGCCGCCATCCGTCGTAGGCGAAGACGGCCAATCGCCAGCGCATGAATTCGGCGAAAGCACTGTCGCCCTGGGCGTAGGCGTCGATCTTCGACGGGTCGAGCCAGTGGCCACGAATGTCCGCCAGTGTCGCCTCCGACGCGATGATGGTCGCACCGTCGAACAACTGGTTGCCGTTCCAGTGATCCCCGTCCCCGTGGGTGTTGACCACAACGTCGACGCTCGGCGCCCCCGACATCGACTGGATCGCGCTGTGGAAAGCACTGGCCATCGGCATGTCGTTCTGCGTGTCGACGACGAGACCCTGGCCTCCGTCAACGATCAGGCCGGAGTTGGCGAAGCCCCAGCAACCTGGCGGCTGGAGCCAGGCATAGCACCCACCACCGAGATCCTGCAGGTGCCGGCCGGCGGCGCCGGCCGTCATCGGGGAGCCCCGGCGAAGCAAGCGCGAAGTTCGGCGATGAACAGATCGGGTACTTCCAACATGGCGAAATGACCACCCCGTGGGAGAGCGTTCCAATGGCGCAGGTCCACGAACCGTGCGGCTGTCCATGCCCTGGGCAACTTCATCAGGTCGTGCGGGAACACCGAAACCCCGGCCGGCACCGTGACAGGTGTCGTCATGTCCATTCGCCCGTGACTTTCCCAGTACAGCCGGGCTGACGACGTTGCGGTCGCGGTGAACCAATACACCGAGACGGTGTCGAGCAGACGGTGGAGTGGCACCGCGCTCTCCAGTCCGCCTTCGTTGTCGGTGAATTCGTAGTACTTTTCCGCTATCCAGGCCAGTTGCCCGACTGGTGAATCCGTCAGGCCGTAGCCCAGTGTCTGGGGCTTCGTCGCCTGTTCGAGAGCGTATCCGGTTCCTTTGGCGACGAATTTCTCGCGCTGGGCGATCCAGTCTCGCTCGAGACCGGTCAACTCGCTGTCGGGAAATCCGTCCGGACGAGGAGCCCACGGCACGGTCGTGTGCATCATGGCGACCCGTTCCGGATGCCGGAGGGCCAGGGTCGTCGTTATCTGAGCTCCCCAGTCCCCGCCTTGGGCGAGGAATCGCTGGTAACCGAGCCGGCTCATCAACTCCGCCCACGCATCGGCGATCCGCTCGAGGTTCCAGCCGGGCTCGGTGGGCTTACCCGAGAAGCCGTATCCTGGCAGCGAGGGAATCACCAGGTGAAAGGCCGGTTGGTCGGCCGGTGGGTTGCTCAAGCCGTCGACGACGTCGAGAGCTTCCACTACCGAGCCCGGCCAGCCGTGGGTGATCAGTAGCGGTCGCGCGTCGGGACGCGGCGAGTGGACGTGGAGGAAATGAATGCCGACGCCGTCGATGCGGGTGATCCACTGGCCCCGGTCGTTCAGTTCGGACTCGACGGTCCGCCAGTCGTATTTCTCTGCCCAAATCTGGCGGAGGCGCGTGGTTTCCTCCAAGGGTATGCCTTGCGACCAGTCGTCGACCACCTCTTTCTCCGGCATCCTGGCACGAGCGAGGCGCTCTTTCAGGTCCTGGATGGCCTCATCGGAGATGTGCAGATGGAACGGCCTGATCTCGGTTTCCGCTTGGTTTTCGGTGTAGTCGGTTGTCATGTGGTACCTCAGCCCGTGACCGGTCGGATCGGCAGGAGCGTGCCCGAAAGGTGTTGCGCGGCGTTGCTGCACAGGAACGCCACGAATGCCACGATGTCTTCCGGTTGGCCGATGCGGCCGCCGGGGTAGGCGGACGCGACTCGCTCGATGTACTCATCGCTCGCGATTGCCCGCATTCCGGGCGTGTCGGTGAGTCCGGGCGCTAATGCGACAGTGCGGATACCTTTGTCCGCCAGTTCCCGGTGGACGACGTTCGACAGGAGGGTCAGCCCCGCCTTGCTTGTGCCGTAGGCCGCCTGCCCGGGGTTGGCCTGCACGCCGATCATGCTGCTGATGTAGACGATCCGGCCGCCGCCGTCGCGGATCATCAGGGGTGCGAAGTGCTTGGTGGTCAGGAAGCAGCCGATCAGATTGACGTCGATCACCCGCCGGAACAGTTCCACGTCCAGATCGACCACCGGTGTCATCGCGGGCATGATGGCCGCATTGTTGACGAGCCCGTCAACCTGGCCCCACTGCTGGTCGACCGCGGTCGCAGCGTCCCGCACCTGATTCTCGTCGGATACGTCGACGCACAAAGTGAGAACGCGTTCGGGTGCGGTGATCGACCGCAATGCCGCGTCGGCCTCGTCAGCTTCGTCCTTGTCCGAGGTCAGCACCGCGACGCGCGCACCCTCGCGCGCGAGCCCGAGCGCCAGTGCCCGGCCGAGACCTCGGCCGGCGCCGGTGACGACGATGACCTTGTCTCCAATGTCGTACTCCATGAGCTGCCTTCCTGTGGCTGCGATGCGCCAGGTTGCCATCAGTTTGTGTGACGACTATATTTCTGTACTGGAGTCTAGTCAAATAGAGTGGAGAACCGATGACGATCAACGAGTCCGTCCTGCAGCGCGTCGCTGACGAGCTCGCCATCCGTCGTACGCTCGCGCGCCTTTCGCGGGCCCAGGACAACGGGGACCGCGAGGCCTACAAGACTTGCTTTACAGGCCGGGTGCTTCTCACCAAGTCGGTCGTCATCCCCGACTGGCAGCCGCGCGAACTCCCCATCGACGAGCTCGCCGACCTCTACTTCGCTCAGGTGGGCAAGTTCAAGTTCGCGCACCACCTGGTGTCGAACCACGTGATCGACATCGACGGCGATGAGGCTACCTGTCTTGCCGACCTGTATTGCGTGTTCGCCGAAGGCGACGGTGAGGGGCTGCGCTCGTCCAGTCTCGGTGGGCGGTACGACCTCAAGCTGCGCCGGGTTGACGGGGAATGGCTGATCAGCGAGCGCTCGATCGTGGAGTTGTACGCGATCGATTCCGGAGATGTCGCCCGGACGCTGGTTTGACCCGAGGTCCGCGCGAGGCGCCGACGGCCCGGGGCTCTCCGGGCCGTCGGGGTTCGTCGGTGAATCCGCGAGTCAGGCGGCTTCCGCCAGCCACTCCTTGGCATCAGTGGTGATCGCCGTCGCCTGGGGGGAGTCGAGCGTGCTCGGCATTGGGTCCGGCGCGGAACGAGCGGCGAACTGCGGATATACGAGGTGCCGTGCGCTGGTCGGACACTTGGCGGGTAGGTCGTCACGCAGTTCGAGCTTGGCGTCGCGGCGCACGGGATCGAATCGATCCTGGATGTAGCGGGGGAGGCGATCGAGTACACGCCAGCTTCCGTCTTCCAGCACGATCCGGTCGAGGTACTGGACCAAGTCGGAGGCGTCGACTTCGACGTCGTGCAGCGTTGTGCGGAGCATGAGAACACTTTGGGTTTCAACGAGAGCGCGGGCTCCGTTGAGCCGAATCCGGCTGGGGCCGGTGAAGTGGTTCGAGAGGCGGCCCTGACGGCGGCAGTTCCTTAATGAAGTTGAGGAACTCGTCGGCGGTGAACCCCGCGTAGTTCGTCGTCTTCCGGCCGTCGGCGGCGAACATCGCGCGCAGCGTCGCCGATTCGCCGTTGCCCCGGCTGAACACCCAGTCGTCGAGAAGCCGCTGAATCTCCAGGCGGACGGGCACAAACCTCATCGGCAGGAAATTTGTCCATCGGTTCTCCGATAACTATACTTGAATCCAGGTAAGATGCAAGCTGCCGATGCCCAGTGGGAACGTTCAAGCGGGACTGTAAGACGAGCGGCTCTGGCCCAGGCGAACTGTCGGCCTACCGCGACGCGAAAGAAGCGGTCAACGCAGCGCTGGAGAAACGGAAGCCGGTTTACCGTGGCGACTGACAGCGATGGCCTTCGCTCCTTCGGCCTGGAGTCCACCCACCTGCAGGCGCTGCACGCGTTGCTGAGCGAACTCAGTGTCACCGCGGCGGCGGCGCGTCTGGGACGCACCCAGCCGACGTTGTCGAAATCGTTGCGGCGACTGCGCCGGCACTTCGGCGACCCGTTGCTGGAACGGGCAGGCAACTCCTACCGGCTGACCGCGTTCGCGGAGCGGTTGCGTCCCCTGGCCGAGGCCGCGGCCGCCGCCGTCGACCGGACCTTCGCCGCGGAAACGAGCTTTTCGCCGGAAACATCGACCCGGACTTTCACCATCGTTTCGTCCGATCACGGGATCGCCACGGCGGGGACCGGGTTCTTCCTCCGGGTCCGCCGCCTCGCGCCGGGCGTGCGCCTTCGCTTCATTCCGGTCACCGCCGAACTGCTGGAGCACGAGGACGCGTACCTGCGGACCGTCGACGGTGTCCTGCTGCCGCATGGCTACCTCGGCCTCGCGTCCTCTATGGACGTCCACACGGACCGGTGGGTTTGCGTGGTCTCCGCGGACAACCAGCTCGTGGGCGACAGGCTGACCAGAGGAGATCTGGAACGGCTGCCCTGGATCGCCACCTTCGCGGACCAGGCCAGCCGCCCACCCGCCTGGCGGCAGCTGGAGTTGCTCGGCATCGTCCCGCGGGTGGTCGCGGTCGCGGAGTCCTTCCTCGTCGTGCCCCGGCTCGTTCGCGGCTCGGACGCGATCGGGGTCGTGCCCGGCCGGGTCGCGGCGGCCGAAGGCGCCGGGATCCGGGTGCTGGAGTTCCCCTTCGAGATGGTGCCGCTGACAGAGGCGTTCTGGTGGCATCCGGTGCACGACGACGACCCGGGGCATCGGTGGCTGCGCGGCGTTCTGGGCGAGCAGCGGGTATAGCTCCGGGGAATGTGGCCCATGCGCGATATGCCGTACCTTCCTGGCCGGAGGCAGTGCAGTGTGGAGGGTGCAGCCTTCCCGCTACTCCCGAATGGAGCGCCCTCTCGTGGATCAGCCGCTGCTGGTCGACGTCGATCGCCGGACGGCCGCGATGACGGACGCCAGGGTCGACGTTCAGGTCGTCTCCGCCACCCCCACCCAGTACCACCACTGGGTCACCGATCCAGGGGCGGCCCGCGAGCTTGCCCGCCTCACCCACGAAGCCGTCGCCGGACACTGCGGCCGTCGCCCTGACCGGCTTACCGGCCTCGGGGTGGTGCCCCAGCAATTTCCGTCGCTGGGCGGCGAAACGCGTGACGGCAAGTCCCTGGCCCGCGGACTGGCCCGAGGCTGGGCGATCGCGATGGTGCTGTACGGGGTGGTCGCCCTGTCGGTCTTCCGTGCCGTGCCGTGGTATGCCGTGCACCCGCTGGTGGCCGGCGGACACCAGGACGCGGCGTCGATCCCGGCCATCGTCGCGGTGCTGGCGCCACGCGCGCTGACCATCGTGTTCGACCTGTTCGTGGTCGTGGTGGCCGGCAAGACCGTGGCGCCGCTGATGGTCGACTGCTCGCGCATCATGTACGCCTGGAGCGAGGACCGCCTGTTGCCCGCCGCGTGTGGCCGCACCAGTACCCGCCAGGTGCCGATCATCCCGGTCCTGGTCACGTCTGGGCTCGCGCTGGTGTTCCTCGTCGAGGAAGCCACGGCTGGGTTCCAGGTCGGCGTCGCCCTACGGTCGCTGACCTTCATGCTCGTCATCGGCATCGTCGGCCTGGGCTGGCTGGGGTTGCGCCTGCGCCGCCCGCACCGCGTGCCGGACTGGGCCCGCGACCTCGTCCAGCGGCGGGAGCTACTGTTCGCAGCCCCGGCCGCGGTGGTGGTCGCTGTCGTCCTGACGGTCACCGGCTTCGTCCAGACCGGCACGCCGCTGCTGCTGCAGCCCGGCAGCCAGGCGCTGATCACGCTCGTCGTCGTGGCGCTGCTGTGGGGACTGGCCCAGCGCCGCGTCCGCGATACCGGCGCGGCGCTGGGCCCGGGGGACGACCAGGCCACCACCGGCGAGGCACGCCTTGAAGCCACACTGACCGTCCGCGAAGAACGGAGCTGACCTTCGATGCCCCCACAGGCCCGCGTTGTGACCGTTTTCGCCGCCGGACCGGGCGGCGGCAATCCCGCGCCGATCGTGCTCGACGCGGCACGACTGTCCGATGTCGACATGCAGGCCGTCGCCCGTGCGCACGGCCACGAAAGCGGTTTCGTGTCACCGGCACCCGCCGGTTCGGGATGTGCCTACACTTTCCGTTTCTGGGTGCCCAACCACGAAATGTCCATGTGCGGGCACGCGACCGTCGGTGCGGTGTGGTTGCTCGACCGGCTCGGCCGGATTTCCGGTGACGAGGTGTCGATCTGGACGCGTAGCGGCGTCGTGGACGCGCGGCTGACGGGCACGGGGGAGGACCGGAGGGTGGAGATCTCGCAGCCGCCGGGCCAGGTGGTTCCCGTCTGCGCCGACGCCATGCCCGCGGTGCTCGACGCACTCGGGATCACCAGTGCGGACCTTGCGCCATTGCCCGTGCAGAACGCCCGCACGAGCCGGATCAAGACACTCGTGCCCGTCGCGGGCGTGGCGGTACTCGACCGGCTGACGCCGCGCTTCGACCGCGTGGCGGAACTTAAGAGAGAGTGGGGGCGAATCCGAATGAGTGCCGGTCCGCCGCCACTGTTCGGCAGTAACGGAGCCGGTCTCTTCCAGGCGTTTGGTGATGGTCTCCAGACGATCGAGAAGCGACTCGACAAACTCGCAGGGTGCTGGTGGTTCTGGCATGTTGTCGCATCGACAGCGGCTGAGTTCTGTGAGTTCGGCGGGCAGTGGGCAAGGCGGATGCGGGGGCACCCGAAGGTCCAATCCGCTGATCAGCTGACTGCCTCGAGGTGTTCGGGGGCGCCCTCCGTCCAGGGCCGGGCCGAGATCGATGCTGGCACGATCAGCGCGAGCGAGACGACGAGGCAGAGCCCGAGCAGAGCGCTGCCCGCCGTCAACGCCGCGCTGACGCGTTCGGCGAGTCGTAGTGCCGTATCGCGAGTGCCATCCGCCGCCGAGCTCGCCACGGCGACCAGGATGCCCAGGCCGAGTGACATGCCGAGTTGGTGGAAGGTGTTGACCAGGCCGGACGCCGCCCCGGCGTCCTTGGCGGTGGCGCCTGCGATACCGGCGGAAGTGAGCGGGGCAAAGGCCAGTCCCTGCCCGGCCCCGACCAGCGCCATGGGTAGGGCGACGGCCGTGAGGTAGGAACTGTCGGCGGTGACGCGACTCAACCAGGTCATGCCCGCGAGAGTCAGGGCTATGCCGACGCAGAGGGATGCGGTGTTGCCGAGACGGCGGGTAACGCGCGGGATGGCCGTGGCGACGACGAAGTTCACCACGGTCATCGGGAAGAACGCGACACCGGCCTGCAGCGGGTTGAAGCCGAGTACTCCTTGGAGGAACTGGGTGGTGAAGTAGAAGAATCCGATCATCGCGCCCACGTAGAGCAGGCGCGCCAGGTAGGCGCCGGTCCGCATGCGGCTGGCGAACAGCCGTGGTGGCATGATCGGTTGCTCGGCGCGCCACTCGTTGGCGGCCAGTCCTACCAGGAAGACGATGCCGATGATCAGTGAGGTGATGGTCACCGGGGATTCCCATCCGGCACTGGCCGAGTCCACGGTACCGAAGACGAGCGCGCCGACCCCGAGGGTCGCGGCGACAGCGCCGATCAGGTCGAACCGTCCCCGTGCGTATTCGGTCTCGGGGACGAATCGTGGCGCCAGTGCGATCATCGCGATGCCGATCGGGACGTTGAGGTAGAACCCGGCGCGCCAGGAGATCCAGTGGGCGAGAGCGCCGCCGATCACCAGGCCGAGGCTGGCACCGATACCGGCGGTGGCGCCGTACCACGAGACGGCTCGGGTCCGTTCGCGTCCTTCCGGGAAGCTCGCGGTCAGGAGGGACAGCGACGACGGTGCGACGATGGCGGCGCCGATGCCCTGGACGGCGCGGGTCGTGATCAGCCACCACCCGGTGGGCGCAAGTCCGATGAGCAGCGACGCGGCGCAGAAGACAGACAGGCCGAAAACGAAGACGCGGCGGCGGCCGAGGATGTCGCCCGCACGCGCACCGAGCAGAAGCAGGCCGCCGAACACGAGGGTGTAGGCGTCCTGCACCCAGGCCAGTTCCGTGGTGGACAGATGGAGGTCGCTCTGCAGGCTCGGCAGCGCGGTGAAGATGACCGAGTTGTCAAGCAGGATCATGAAGTAGCTGACGAGGATGATCGCCAGGATCGCCGTCGGACGTGCCACGGGCTTGGCGGGTGTCTGGATCACGTGTCCCCTTGATCGGTGACGGGACGGACGCCGGGGGTGGATCGGCACCCCCGGCGCGTCTGCTAAGGACGGACGAGGACTTTCAGCGCTTCGCGCTGGTCCATCGCCCGGTAGCCGTCGGGCACTTCGTCGAGCCCGACCGTGCGGTCGAAGACCTTGCCCGGCTCGACTGTGCCGTCGAGCACGGCGGGCAACAGTTCCTCGATGTAGGCGCGGACCGGGGCGGGGCCTCCAGTGAGGGTGATGTTCGGTCCGAACAGGCTGCCGAACCCGACGGCCGCTTCCTCGTACTGGGGCACTCCGACGCGGCTGATCACGCCGCCCGGGCGAACGATGCCGACCGCCTGCTCGTACGCGGGCATGTGCCCGACCGCCTCGAGGACCTTCGGCACACCGTGCCCGCCGGTGAGCTCGCGCACCCTGGCGATGCCTTCGTCGCCGCGTTCGGGCACCACGTCGGTCGCACCGAATTCGACGCCGAGGTTGGTGCGCACCTTGTGGCGTCCCATGAGAATGATCCGCTCGGCGCCCAGTTGCTTTGCCGACAGCACGGCGAGCAGGCCGACGGCGCCGTCGCCGATCACCGCGACGGTGTCGCCTGCCGTGACGTTCGCCCGCTTCGCGGCGTGGTAGCCGGTTCCGTACACATCGGACAGGGTCAGTAATGATGGCAGCAGGGCGGAGTCCTCCGTGGCTGGTGCCTTCACCAGTGTGCCGTCGGCCAGCGGTACCCGGATCGCCTCGGCCTGACCACCGCCGATCCCGCCCGCGGCCCAGAAACCGCCGTGCAGGCACGAAGTCTGCAGGCCTTCCCGGCAGAACTCGCAGGTGCCGTCCGACCATGCGAACGGGGCGATGACGAAGTCGCCCGTGCGGATTGTCGCGACGCTGGTGCCGATGTCCTCGACGACGCCGATGAACTCATGGCCCATCGGAGTGCCCCCTGGGGTGTCCGGCAAGTTGTGGTAGGGGTGCAGGTCGGAGCCGCAGATGCAGGACCGCACGATCCGCACGAGTGCGTCGGTCGGCTCCCGCAGCACGGGGTCGGGGATTTGTTCGATCCGCACGTCGCCGGCCCCGAACATGAACGCTGCGCGCATGAAATCCGTGTCTCCTTCGTTCTTGCGGATGGAATCATCGGGCGCACTGCGCTGTGTCCCACGTCCAGAGAACCGGATTCGCGGTGGGCGCGGGAGTGCCTGTCGTTCGGGGCACTGGCAGTACCTCCCACGGCCATGCCTGGAGGTGTGTGAGCCCAGCCGGGGCTGCTGCGGGGTCGCCGGGGTGTCAGACTGGAGACATGACCGCTGACCAGCGCGGCAGCGCCGGTGGCGCGGAACTCGGCTGTTTCCTGCGGGCGCGCCGTGCTGCCGTGACCCCGGACCGTGCCGGGATCGCCGTGGGGCCGGGTCTGCGCCGCACCCCGGGCTTGCGCCGCGAGGAACTGGCCGCCCTGGCCGGAGTGAGTATCGATTACTACATCCGGCTGGAACGTGGCAAGGAGGTGCACCCCAGCCCGGCCGTCGTCGAGTCACTCGGCCGTGCCCTGCAACTCGACGAGCATGAGCAGGCACATTTGCGTGAGCTCGCGGCCCGTGCCGCGCGCCCTGTCGCGGGAGGGCAGCCCGCGCCCACCCGCACCGTGCCGCCGGGGGCGCAGTCGATGCTGGAGAGCCTGCGGCCGAACCCGGCGTACGTGCTCAGCCGGGCCAGTGACCTGTTGGCCGCCAACCCCAGTGGCCTTCGCCTGCTCAACGGGATGGCCGACTGGCCGGCCGGCAGGCGCAACACCATCCGGCATCTGTTCCTCCATCCGGCCGCGCGTGGCCTGTACCGGGACTGGAACGAGCTGACCTCTGGCTGCGTCGCTCGCCTGCGTACGCTGGCCGGGATCGAGCCGGACGCGCCCGACGTCACGGGACTGATCGAGGAGCTTCTGGGCGAGAGCAAGGAGTTCGCCCATCTCTGGGACCGATACGAGGTTCGGGGTACGACTCACGGCCACAAGGCCTTCCGGCACCCCGAGGTCGGCGACCTCACCCTGGGCTACCAGTCGATGCGCCTGGACGGCACCCCCGGCCAGCGGCTGATCAGCTACTTCGCCGAACCTGGCACGCGGGACCATGACGCGGTGGTCCTGCTGGACGTGACCGCCGCCGAGCACGCGGCCACCGCCGCCGACCGGCTCGGCTGACACCCCGTGACATCCTGCTGCCAGATTGATTCGGCACCTGTCGACCAGTTCGCTGGGTTTGGACGGGGAAGAATGACGGCGGAAGCCGCGGCGCGCGGTAACTTGCCTACGCGGGCAGCAGGCCGAGAACCCTGACCTGGTGTCTGGCTTTCTTGCCTTGATATCCGTATACTCCGCGCGCAGTGCGGCCGTCTCCCCGTCGTCAGTAACCTGATTTCGAGCCGTAGTAGGTGGGTTTGCGGGGGGTGTAGTGCTCCTCGAGCGCAGCGACCTCCTTATCGGTCAGGTCGACGTCGAGCGCGGCGGCCGCATCGGTGAGGTGGCGGGGTTTCGTCGCGCCGACGATCGGAGCCGCCACGACGGGATTGCGCAGTACCCACGCCAGCGCGACCTGCGCCATGGGGATGCCTCGGTCCTTCGCGATGCGCTCCACCGTGTCCACGGTGCCCTGGTCGCTATCGAGGTACAGCGGAGTGCCGGACGCGTCGGTGGTCGGGTTGAGATGTCCTCGTGTGGTGCTCTTGTCGCCCCACGGCCGGGTTACGAGCCCGGCGGCCAGCGGTGACCAGGGGATGCTGGACACGCCCTGGTCCGACAGGAGTGGGAACATCTCCCGCTCCTCCTCACGCGCTACGAGGTTGTATTGATCCTGCATCGAGATGAATTTCGTCCAGCCGTGCAGTTCCGCGGTGTACTGCATCTTGGAGAACTGCCAGGCCCACATCGAGGAAGCACCGAGATAGCGGACTTTCCCGGACTTCACCACGTCGTGCAGAGCTTCCATCGTCTCCTCGACCGGAGTGTCCGGATCGAAGCGGTGAATCTGGTAGAGGTCGATCCAGTCGGTGTCGAGCCTGCGAAGCGAGGCGTCGACCTGTTCGAACACCGCGCGCCGCGACAGGCCCTTCCCGCCTGGACCGGGCCCCATCGGCGCGAACAGCTTGGTCGCGAGAACGACTTGGTCGCGGCGCGTGTATCGGTTCACGGCCTGACCCGTGATCTCCTCCGACGTGCCACGGCCGTAGATGTTGGCCGTGTCCCAGAAGGTGATGCCGAGTTCCACGGCTTGGCGAAAGATCGGCTCCGCCGCGTC
Source organism: Amycolatopsis cynarae (assembly GCF_026802195.1). NCBI lineage: Bacteria > Bacillati > Actinomycetota > Actinomycetes > Pseudonocardiales > Pseudonocardiaceae > Amycolatopsis > Amycolatopsis cynarae. Next base: position 2,901,976 of record NZ_CP113836.1, read on the forward strand.
GGCGTCGAGTGCCCAGCCGCGCCCGTCGCCCGCCTTTCCGAAGCTCATTGCATCCCAGAACGATCCGGCTGACTTCGAGACCAGATGTGCCAAGTCGTGTGTAGTCCATATCCGAATTCAACGCTTCGTTCCGGGTTGCTGGGAGGGTCTGTGACAACCCCTTTCCGGGGGCGTTCCCACGTCGCTGCTCGGCCGGTAAGGGGGCTCTGGCATTACCCCGAACGATGGGCCCTCCCATCGTGCGCGCGGCGAAGGTTTCCTCGAAGGTGAGAGACGAGGAGGAAGACCCATGCGAGCGACCGTGATGTACGCCGCGGGCGACGTCCAGGTAAAGGACGTGCCCGACCCGGTGCTGCGCGAGCCGACGGATGTCCTCGTGCGCGTGGTGCGGGCCAGCATCTGCGGGAACGGTGTGTGGCCCTACGCCTCCATGTCGCGTTCGGAGCAGGGACGGCGCATGGGGCACGAGTTCCCGGGGGTGGTCGGGGAGACCGGCGCCGACGTGGCCGGTGTGACGGCCGGAGATCCGGTGATCGCGCCGTTCCTGTGGGCCGACAACACCGGTCAGTTCTGCCGGGAAGGCCCGCAGAGCGCGGTGACGGTCGTCGGCGGCGGGACGGTCGGGCTGTTGGCGGTGCTGGCCGCCCAGCGGTTCGGTGCCAAGCGCATCCGCTGAAAGGCCGAGGCCAGCCCGGCCGGGTATTCGACCGCATCGTCGGGCTGGATGAGATGCCCGATGGCTACCGCGCCACGGCCGGACGCACCGCGCTAAAGATCCTAGTCCGTCCTTGATTGGAGAACGCTGTGCAACACGTCAAACTCGGCGACCTCGAGGTGTCCCGGATCGGTCTGGGCACCATGGGCATGTCCTTCGCCTACACCGGGGCCGGCTCTGACGAGGCCGAGTCCATCCGTACCATCCACCGTGCGCTGGATCTCGGGGTCACGTTCCTGGACACAGCCGAGGTCTACGGGCCATATGCCAACGAGGAGTTGGTCGGCAGGGCGCTCCGGGGCCGCCGGGACCAGGTGGTGGTGGCGACCAAGTTCGGCATGATCTCGCACACCGGCCGCGGTCAGGGGGAGCTGGACTCCAGTCCCGCCAACATTCGCCTGGCCGTGGAGGGCTCGCTGCGGCGGCTGGGCACCGACCACATCGACCTGTACTACCAGCACCGGGTCGATCCTGGCACGCCGATCGAAGACACCGTCGGGGCGCTGGCCGAGCTGGTCCGGCAGGGCAAGATCCGCCACCTCGGCCTCTCCGAGGCGTGGGTGAGCACCATCCGCCGCGCCCACGCGGTGCACCCGATCAGCGCCTTGCAGTCGGAGTACTCGCTGTGGACCCGGGACCCCGAGGACGAGGTGCTGCCGCTGCTGCGGGAGCTCGGCATCGGATTCGTGCCCTACTCCCCGCTGGGTCACGGGTTCCTGACGGGCACGGTCCGCTCGAACGACTGGTTCGACGCGAGCGACTTCCGTGCCACCAACCCCCGGTTCACCGGGGAGAACTTCGAGCGCAACCTGCGCCTGGCCGACGAGGTGGCGGCCGTGGCCGCCGAAGCCGGTGTCACGCCCGCTCAGGTCGCGCTCGCGTGGCTGCTCACCAAGGGCGACAACATCGCGCCCATTCCCGGCACGAGACGGGTCGCACGGGTCGAGGAGAACGTCGCCGCCGACGCGGTGGAACTCACTGTGGAGCAGATCCAGCGGCTCGACAATCTTCCGCCGGCCGCGGGATATCACCACAACGAGGTTCAGACACGGATGCTCGAGCGCAAGTAGGGCGCGGACTGTCCAAAGACGATCAAAAGAACGGCGAGGAGAATCGTGGAAAAACTGCGCAAGCAGCCGAGCACAAAGGGCCCGGCGGAGCTGTTCACCGGAGACGTCTGGTTCGACGTCATCTGCCGTGGCGAGGAGCCGTCCCGGATGCGGGTCAACACGGTGCGGTTCGCACCGTGCGCGCGTACGGCATGGCATGCGCACGCGGTCGGGCAGACGCTGCACGTCACCGAGGGTGTCGGGCTGGTGCAGTCGCGTGGTGGGCAGATCGTGGTCATGCGGCCCGGCGATACCGTTCACACACCGCCGGGGGAGTGGCACTGGCACGGGGCGGCGCCCGACCATTTCATGACCCACCTCGCGATGTGGGAGGGACCGGGCGAAGGTAGCGAGACCGAATGGGGCGAGCACGTCACCGACGAGGAATATCTCGCTTCGAAGAGCCTGCTGGACTGAGCACGAGGAGGCGCATCATGGCCACGTGGAGCACCGGCGAACTCGCCGGCATCGACCGCGCGTACCAAATCGAGATCACCTCGCTCCGGCGGGACGGCAGTCTGCGTTCCTTCCGGATCATCTGGGGTGTGTGCGTTGACGGGGACTACTATGTCCGCTCGGTCAACGGACCCACCGCCGCGTGGTATCGCGGAACTCGTACCCGGCACGAAGGCCGTATCCTCGCCGATGGGGCGGAGAAGGACGTTTCGTTTGTGGACATCGACGACGACGCCCTCAACGATCGCATCGACGAGGCGTATGCCCTGAAGTACGGCCGTGGCACGGAGCCGGTCAGGCGCATCACCAGCGCCGCGGCGCGGGCGACGACGATGCGGGTCGTGCCGCGCTGACTGGACCTCAGGCGCGCCGGCTCAGCCGGCTGTGGCGGCGTGCCTGAAGATCACGCTGGTGAGCTGTGCCGTTTGGTCACGAGTTTCTCCTGGCTGGCAGCCCAGGAGGCAAGCAGTTTGAGGCCGTCCGCGGTCGGACTGTCCGCGGGGGCGGTGTAGATGTTGAGCTGCAGTCCGGGCTCCGAGGGGAGTTCCATGGCCTCGAAGTCGAGGTCGAGCTGGCCGACCGCGGGGTGGCGAAGTCGCTTCCGGCCGGACCGGTGGAAGCGGACGTCCTGGGAGGCCCACCGTTGCCGGAACAACTCCGAGCGGGTGGACAGCTCGCCGACGAGCGCGATCAGCTCTTGGTCGTGCGGGTTGCGGCCCGCCTCCAGTCGCAGCATCGCGGCCGCGTCCCGGGCGATCTGGTCATAGTCGATGAAGAACTCCTCGGCCGGCCCGGGGTGGAGGTAGACGAACCGGGTGGTGTTCGCCGGCCGCCGTGGGTCGGCGAACACCGGTGAGTAGAGCGCGCGGGCGAGTTGGTTCATCGCGAGCATGTCGTGGCGTCCGTTGCGGATCCATGCGGGGGCGTCGGTGATCGCGTCGAGGACCTGCTGCAGCACGGGACGGACGGTCGAGGGTGCATTCCGCCTGCGACGGCTGCCACGCGCTCCCGATTCGCGGGCGAGGGCGAAGAGGTGGTCGCGCTCGGCCTCGTCCAGTTGCAACGCCGAAGCCAGTGCGTCCAGCACACCCTCGGACGCTCCGGCCAGACTGCCCCGCTCCATGCGGACGTAGTAGTCCACGGAGACGCCGGCGAGCATCGCCACTTCCTCCCGCCGCAGCCCCTTGACCCGGCGCTTGCCGCCGTAGGCGGGCAGCCCTGCCTGTTCCGGTGCGATGCGCGCCCGCCGCGAGCTGAGGAACTCGCGGATCTCGCTGCGCAGGTCCATCGTGCCCATACCTCCACGGTAGACACGCCGAGATCGGGGTGGGAGGCACTGCCGGTACCCCGAACTTTGTCCGGTGTCTGCCGACCGGGGATGGGGATGACGGGCGGCCTTGGCAAGAGACTGCCGGAGGCGAACCGCGCCGCGGAGGACGGTGCGCCGCCGCCAGGATCGGGTACTCTCTGGGCAGCGCAATCGGCGGCCTGATCCTCACCGCGGGCACCGGCCCCGGCCACCTCTTCCCCGACGACGGCGCCTACACCACCGCGGCGCTGGTCGGCATCGGCGCCATGGCGATCACGACGCTGACAAGCCTTGCTCTCGCCCGCCGACGCCCGTCCGAGTCCAACCTGTAAGTCAGATGCACTCATCCCGACACTGGAGGTTCCATGCCCAAGGGCTACTGGGTCAGCGTCTACCGCACCATTTCAGACCCTGAGAAGCTGGCTGCTTACAACAAGTTGGCCGGTCCGGCCGTCCGGGCTGCGGGCGGGCGGACCCTCGTCCGTGGCGGTCGGGTCGTGGCGCATGACGCCGGGATCGCCGAGCGCACCGTCCTGGTCGAGTTCGACAGCTTCGAGCAGGCCGTCGCGGCGCACGAGAGTGCGGCCTACCAGGAGGCGCTGGTCGCCCTCTCCGACGGCGTCGAGCGCGACTTCCGCATCGTCGAAGGCATCGACTGACCGAGGCCAGCCGGATCTGGCCGTTGAGGAACGTTGGTCAGCAGCAAGGCCACTACGGTCGTGGAGTTACCACATTCTCCGGGGACGCCCGGCCTGAACCGGCAGGGGGCGTGACATCGGGCGCTGCCGAGGTCGGGTATCCCCGTGAGCGGGCATGGCGCTCAGTTCCCGATGGCCGGTTCGAAGTCCGCCAGCGACTTGCGGAAGTCCTCCGGTCCGTACAGGTAGACGCCCGGGCCTGTCTCGGTGTCCGCCCCGCTGAGCCAGTCGAATGCCTCCCATACCGCCTCGTCCTCGACCAAGCCCGCCTCCTCGCCTGATCCACGGCGTGGCCCAGTCCGAAGCCTGACCAGGGGTCGGCTTTCCGCTGGCGAGGCCGGCCAGAACTCCGCGGACCTCCTCGTGGGTCGGCTCCGGACGGTCCCCTTCATCGATCGTCATGCGTCAATCCTGTTCCCCTCGGCGTCGCGCCACCACTTGCCCGTGTAGTTTCCGTCAGCGTCGAAGGTGTAGTGCACCTTGGGGCCTCCGTTGGGATTGTGGGGGCGCACCTGCCGGATGCGGCCGTCGTGGTCGAGCGTCTCCTGCCACATGCGGCTCCGTCCGGGGTTGCGGGTCTGCGCCAGGCCAACGAACAGGTGGATGAAGGTCACGGCTGGACCGTCCACCTCGCCACCGACGACTGTAACGGCACCGCCAAGCGTGCTGTCACCGCCGGGGGCACGGTCCTCGAAGCTCCGCACGAGGTCGGAGACCTCGGGCACGCAGTCCTCGCGGTGGATCCCGTTGGCGCGCGGTTCGGGCTCTGGCAGGCGCGGGCGCACCCGGGCTGCCGACTGGTGAACGAGCCCGGCACGCTGGTACGCAACGACCTCGTGACGGCGGGGGCGAGTTCCGCGCGGGCCTTCTACACCGCCGTCTTCGACTTCACCTTGGACGGCAACGAGGACCTTCCTGGTAGGGATTTCACCTTCCTGCGTCGGCCGGACGGCCACGAAATCGGGGGGATCCTCGGCTTGGCCGACGCGCCCGTCTCCGCTTGGGCGACCACCTTCGAAGTAGCCGACACCGACGCGACCGTGGCACGGGTCAGGGGCGCTGGTGGCACCTTCTCCACCCCGGAGGAAACTCCGTACGGCCGGTTGGCCACCGTCACCGACCCGTTCGGAACGAAGTTCTCCGTGATCGCACGCCCCTGATTCGCGGTAGGACCGCGGCTTGCCGGTGCGAGCCTTCGGGGACGTAGCTGAACGCGCCCGCGAGCGGGCCGGTGGACAGCAACACGAGCCCGGTGACGATCAGAGCAGCATGGTTTCGAGGTGAGTGACGGCGGTGATGGCGCCGTAGCCGAGCAGGTGCAGCAGGCAGTGGTCGGGGTACCCGTTGGCGCGCCAGAGGGTGACGTCCTCGTTGGTGATCTGGCTCGGCGCGAGCGCGGCCAGAATCGCCAGGGCGGCGGCGGGCCGGTCGTCGGGGTCGAGCGGAGCGAGGGATTCCGCCAGCCAGGCGCGGTCGTCGAGCAGGCCTCGGTGCTGGGTGATCGTGTCGCGGACGACCTTGCCGGCGGGCTCGGACAGCAGTCCCTGGCTCCGGCTTGCCGCGGTCCGCAGCGCCACGTACGCGGGGCCGACCGGGCTGTCGCCCGCCCATGCCGGGATTCCCTCGCAGGGGAGCGGGTCGAGGAGGCGGAGGCTGTCGCCGGGGGTGCGTTGCCGGCGTATGGCGCGGGCGATCGGGGCACCGTCGAAGGTGGCTGGTTCGCCCTCCTGCATGCTGCCCGGCAGCAGGTCACCGTTCAGCAGCGCGAGCACGATCCGGTTGATGAAGTGCAGTGCGAGCGCGGTCCCGACGTACTCGGGCGCCTCTGTTGCGGGAAAGGGGGGTGTACCGCCGGATCGCGCCCACCGGGCGAGCGCGGCGAGTTCCGGTTCGGCCGGCGTGGCTCCGCGTTCGAGCGCGTCGGCGAGATGCCCGCCGCCGGCCAACCGCAGGAACACGAGGTGCCCGGCGGTGTCGTAGGCGCACCGGTTGGTTTGGGAGACGGAGACGGTCACGATTTCCTTACGCCATCGTGGAACCGTGCCGGCCACGAGGGACTCGCGCAGCAGCGCCCAACCGGAGACGAGCAGTTCGGGTGCGGGCGAGAGCATCATGACCGCCGGGCCGATGGTGCTGAACTCGGTGTTGACCTGGTCGTAGACGGCGGCCACCTGCCCGGTGGCGTCCTCGGGCCGGACGGGTGTGACGTGCTGGAACAGCGGGGGCATTCGGAAAGTTCCTTTCGGCCGGGGGGAGTGGCGGTCATCGCGCATGTTCTTCGGCGAATACCGCGTGGCATCCCTTGCTGCAGAAGGGAATTCGCGTGCCGTTGTGCTCCACGGTCGCGGCGGCGTGCTCGAAGGGCACGGTCATGCCGCACACCGGGTCCAGTCCGGAGCCGGGCGGCAGATCGGCGGCCGGGCGCGGCGATTCCCGGTGCGGTTTGGTGATGATCTTGAGTAGATCGGTCGCGGTCAGCGCCTGCCCCATCGATCCGATGGCGCCGTCGGGCAGACCGGTCACGTGGATCCACGAGACAGGTTGCTCGTAGAGCCGTGCGGGGTTCTCGTCGATGTCGGCGAGCACCTTCGTGAATGCCGTGACAAGGTGGGAAGCCATCTCCTCCCGCCAGCTCTCCGGCACGGCGACGCGGATGAGGTAGGGCGGCAGGGCGTCCTCCTGGAGCGGCTGCCCGGCCACGTACCAGTCGTCGGCTTCGCGGAACAGCACGTGGCACAGGGACCGTCCGGCATCGATCACCGCCTCGGGGGCCTCGCTGTCCCCGGCCCGCATCACGTCGGTCACCAGTCGCGTGCCGAGCACCCGTCGCTGGGCTCCGGTCAGCTTGCCCTTCGGGGTGAACACCTCGATGATCATCATGCGCAGTCATCCCCTCTGTCTTGTGTGGAATCTTCTTGCGTGATCCTGACCGGTGCGGGGCACGCGGCGCGTCGGACGAGCGGAGACATTTCGGCTACTTCGCCGGCGGTAGGCCGGCTACTCCCGAGGGAGAACGTGCTGGTCGCCACCGGCGGCCAGGGTTCGGGCATGGGGATGGACCGGGCGCTCTGACGGCGGACTATCGATTGCGGGTGACGGCGATGGTGCATACGAGCGCGATGGCGACCAAACTGCCGGAGAGGGCCAGGGTCGGGAAGTTCGTGGCAGCGACGACGAGACCTGAAGCCATTCCGCCGACGGCGCCGGCGACCGCGATGGCGACGTCGACCAGGCCCTGGGTTTTGGCCCGGGTGGCCAGTGGGACGGCGTCGGTGATGATCGCGCTGCCGCTGATGAGGCCGAAGTTCCAGCCCAGACCCAGCAACGCGAGGGCCACCGAGAGCGGGACGACGGAGTCGGCGGGGGCGATCGCGGCGACGATTCCGGCCGCCAGCAGGACCAGTCCGGAGGCGGTGGCGATCGTGAGGCGGCCACAGCGGTCGACGAGCCGGCCGGTCAGGGGCGAGGGCAGGTACATCGCACCGATGTGGATGGCGATGACGAGACCGGAAGCCGCGGTACCGTGGCCGTGGTCGTGCATGTGAACGGGCGTCATCGTCATGATCGCGACCATGACCAACTGGGTGAGCACCATGACCAGCGCACCGGTCAGGACGCCGCCGCGGCGCACGCGCGGCTGGTCGCCGGCACCGCCCGGTTGCGTGGCCGCCGCGGCGGTGCGGTCGGCTTCCATGACGCGAGCCAGTAGCAGTGGATCGGGGCGCAGCCAGATGGTCAGGACCAGGGCGGCGGTCGCATAGGCCACGCCGGCAAGCAGGAACGGCCCGGCGAGGTAGGGGATTCCCAGGGTGCGGGCGAGGCCGCCGGTGGGTGCGGCGAGGTTGGGCCCGACCACACCCCCCAGGGTGGTGGCGACCAGAACGGTGGATACCGCACGGGCGCGGTGCACGGGGGCGGCCAGGTCGGCTCCGGCGTAGCGGGCTTGCAGGTTGGTGGCCGTGCCGGCGCCGTAGACGAACAGCGCGAGGAAGAGCAGGACGGGGTTGCCGACGACAGCGGCGGCGATGACGCCGACGCTGCCGACGGCACCGGTCAGGTACCCGGCGGCAAGGCCGGGCCTGCGGCCCCGGTTTTGCGACACGCGGCCGACGACGACGGCCGCCACCGCGGAACCGGCAGTGCCCAGGGCGCTGGGGAGGCCGGCGAGGCTGGTGGAGCTGAGCATGTCCCGCGCCAGCAGGGCGCCGACCGCGACCCCGGCCGCCAGGCCGGCGCCGCTGAGGACCTGGGCGGCGACCAGGACGGCCAGGGTGCGGCGCTGCACCTGGGAGCGCGTGGGGTGCCCCGTCGGGGCGGGCACGGAAGTCGTCACGGGAGCTCTTTCGGTAGGTGGGACCTGGGCGGAAGCAACCGGCCGGTTCGCCTCAGCCCAGGTCCAGGCGGTCGGCCAGCCCCGCGGCGGTGAACGCCGCCACCAGGTCGGCACGGCCTTCGGTGAAATGGGCCCAGCCGTCGCAGTGGACGGGAACCACCCGGCGAGCGCCGAGGATCGCGGCGGCCTCGGCCGCCTGGGCACTGTCCAGGACGATGAGCTCGCCGTCGAAGAGACCCGGGAAACGGGGAGCCCCGGCGAACAGGACGGCGGTGTCCACCGGGCCGAAGCGCTCGGCGATCTCCTCGACCACGTCGAGCGAGGCGTTGTCGCCGCTGACGTAGACCGTGGGCAGGCCCTCGCCGGTCAGGACGAATCCGACGACCTGTCCGGTGACCGGTTCGACCTCCTCGCGCGTACCTGGTCCGTGGATGGCGGGCACGCCCGTCACGGTGATGGTGCCGCCGCCGGGGCGGTCCAGCTCGATCGACTCCCAGTCGGCCATCCCTCTGGCCCCGCTGCCCAGCCGCCGCCCGCCCCCCGGTGTGGTGAGGGTGAGTGGGACGTGGGCGAGCAGAGCACGGCCCGAGTCGTCGAGGTTGTCGGGGTGCTCGTCGTGGGACAGCAGGACCACGTCGACGAGGCCGAGGTTGGCGGGTGCGACAGAGGAGTGCGCGGTCTTGGTCAGGATCGGAGGACCCGATCGCTGGTGGTCGTCAGGGGCGTAGTAGTCGCCCGGAGCGTCAAAGGTCGGGTCGGTGAGAAATCTCAGCCCACCGTATTCGAAGAGCACAGTCGGACCGCCGAGGACGCGGACGGGAAACCACTCGTCGGTTGTGTCGGCAGAAGCCACGAAGAATCTCCTCACGGATGAGTCCATAGTTATCCGTGAAGTGACGCTACAGGCTCCTCATGGATAGGCACAAGCCGTACCATGAGAACGATGAGCGAGACCACGACCGGCGAGTCCGTGCTGCCGCCCGCGCCAGGGGCGGAGCAGTACCTTGCCCTCGCCTTCGTCAACACCACCATCGCGCTGCCGGGTGGGCAGTTCGTCGATCTCATCGGCACCCCTGCGGCGACGGGTCGGTGGCTCGTGGAACACGGCCTCGCGCCGGCCGGGGTCGACGTGCAGGAGATGTGCGCGGCGCGCCTGCGCTCGCTGCGCGAACACGTCAGGGCGTTGCTCTCCGCCCGCGTCGCCGGGCTCCCCGCCTCGCCCGTGGCGCTGTCCGCCGTCAACGACGCCCTGAGCGGAGTGCCCGCCACCGCGCTGCTGTACTGGGACGAGAGGGACGGCCCCTATCGCGTGGTCCCGTGCCCCACCAACGAGATTCTCGAACACGCTCTGGCGATCCTCGCGGTCAACGCGGCCGACCTCCTCACCGGTCCTGACGCCGAACGCCTCATTAGTTGTGAATCCACTCCTTGCAACCGTTACCTGCTGCGCCACGGCCGCCGCCACTGGTGCTCCACCCGCTGCGGCGATCGAGCCCGTGCCGCTCGCGCCTACACCCGCCGCACCCACCCCGGGACCTCCGGCTGACAGGGGTGCCCGCGGTGTCGGGCGAGAGCACCGTCCAACAGTTCTGGCTCAACACGCTGCTCGCGGGGTAGCAGTACGGTGATCGGCGTGACGGGGCGCGAGCACGATCAGGACGTGGACGGTGAGGGCCGACAGGCTTGCGAGACACAGCCATCGGACGGTGGGGCGCCAAAGGTGCGGATCGACTGGAGGCTGGATCGCCGGGACATCGATGACGGCGGCATCGACGGGCCGCCTCTGACGTACCAGGGCGTGCCGTTTACCGGCGAGGTGGTGGAGGCCATCGGTGATCAGTTGCTCTGGCAGGACTTCTATGTCGACGGCTACCAGCACGGACTGGCCCGACAGTGGTGGGCCGACGGGCCGTTGATGGCCGAGGGCCTCATGGTCTGGGGTCATTGCCGCGGTGTGTTCCGGTCCTGGAACCACGATGGCACCCTGGCCAAGGAACAGGTCTTCGACGATGCGGAAGAGCTGATCGAAGTGCGTGAGGATTTCGGCCCGGCCCGTCCCGACGCACTGCCCAGGTCCTGCCCGCAGTGCGGGCTGGACCTGGTGCAGGAGATCACTCGTCATGCGGCCCACGGGGGCCAAGAAGGCACCGACGAATGGTGGAGGTGCCCCGGTTGCGGGTTCCTGGGACGTCCTGATCTCGGGGGTCGCCCGATCCTGCACCCCTTCGTGCGCCCGACCGGCGAAGACGGGGATTGCGTTTTCTGCGGCGGGGAGGAGTGCAACCGGGCGAGCGAGACGTTCGTCCGGGACGGGTGGCTGTGCGGGTGGGTCGTCTGCATGGCCTGCGGCCGGGAGAACGTACGCCGGATCAAGCGCGTCCGGTAAACGACTCTCAGCGTCATCGGCCGTCACCGATCTCATGACACGGACTGGCCAAGGATCTCGGTGACCGCTCACGCGGCGAGCCGCGCTGTGGGATGCCGTATGGGCGTGAGGATCCACTTTCGAACAGGTCATAGCGGCCTCTGACCCAGTTTGGGGTAGTAGGTCAGCTGGTACGGCGACAGCTCGGAGACGGCCAGCTGACCCGCGCCCCGGCAGATGGGGCAGACGTGTTTCCCGCCGCATTGGAGGCAGTTGCCGCGCCCGTGGGGCTCGCTGGGCACCCAGCCGCGTCCGCCGCACTCGTGGCAGGCGCCGAGGCCGTCGCACTCATAGCAGAGCACGAAGCCGGACGTCAGGGTCTCGGGCGTTCGGACCGGCTCCGGCCACTGGAACTCCTCCAGTTCGCGCAGGGCCAGGGCGGGGGTCGACCCGGTGTAGAGCACGGACGAACTGCGGTCGCTCGTGCGGATTTCGATGCGAGTACCGCTGGAATGCCGGGCGGTGAGGACGTACGTGCGCTTCGTGCCGTCGATCTCCTCTTCCGGCCCGGCGATGTTCCAGCCGGCCGGGTCGAACAGGCTGGCTGCCCTGGAGGCGACGTGGGCGGCGCCGACCCCTTCGGGGCGATCCCCACGGAACACGGCCGAGTAGCTGTAGCGCAAAGGCTCGTGCCAGTCGGCGACGCCCGGCCAGTCGAGGAAGAGGAGGCCGAGGTCGGCACCCGGGGTCAGGTCGTTGATCAGCTCGACGAGCTGCGCACGCAGGGAACGCCCGAGCCGGTCCAACTCCTCACGCGCCCCAGGTATTTCTCCCACGGGAGGCCCCCTTCTCTCGCCTGATTACCGGCATCCTATGCGAGTGAGAACGGTGGAAACGCAGGCAGCCGCACGTACTCAGCTGCTACGGCACTTCACGGAGACGCTCTGTGCGCTGCCCCCGGAAGTGTCGCTGGCGCTACGGCACCCGGACCTGCCCCACGCGGTCCTGCACGGCGGGGTTGTCCTGTCCGGGGACCTGAACCATCCCGACGGGTGGGCCACCTTCGACATCAGGTACTGGATACTGGGAACCACGCCGAACACATGCGACCGGTACTTCGACCTGGTGACAGGGGCGTGGCGCGAGTGGGGCTGGGCGAGCAGGGACGAAGGGGATGCCCGTATACGCATGGGTTGGGCCGACACCCCCGCCGGGTACGGCTTCGCCCTCACGCGGAGTGTGAACGGCTACCTGAGCATGGCCGGCTCGACACCGCTGTTCCTGCGGGACTCGGTCGTAGGGGAACCGATGCCGACGCGGATTGCTTGGCGGAACGGGGAGGCGGTGTCCTCTTTGTAGTCGGGCTCGCGGAGTGAGTGGTGCGCATCGTGAAGTGGCGGGTCACGAACCTGGTGCGCGTCGGTGTCGGCATGCTCGCGCTGGTTATGGGTGAATGAACCGCCCCGGTTGAACGAACCGCTGTAAGCCCAGTGCCGGGCTCGGGGAAGTCGACGTGAAACCGGCCCAGCCCGCTCGTCAGAACGTTGCGGCGGTGAGCGCGGATACCGCGCCCACCGCCGCAACGCCGGTCTTCGCCGCACCATCGTGCGCCGGTGAACGCAGTGCGGCAGAAGATGACCCGTCAAGGGCGGGCCGGATCTGCCGGTGCCGTTCGCATCGAGCGGTTGAGCAGGCCTCCCGCGCAGAGCGCGGCCAGCGCGAACGCCACGGCTTCGTAGGCCATCGCGTGCCACAGCGCGTCTCCGGCGTTCCCGGCGGGCACGGAGTAGGCCATCCCCGCGAACGTGACGCCCAGCGTCCCGCCCAGTTGCTGTGCGGTCGGGAGCAGTCCCGAGACCGAGGTGGCGGCCTCGGGGCGTGCCCTGGCGAGGACCTGGGTGAACGCCGAAGCGGTGAACACCCCGAAACCGATTCCGCCCAGGCACAGGGCGAGCCACAACACCCAGGGCGGGTTCTGCCCGCTGAGGGCCGCCGCGACGGCGAGGGACACCAATCCCATCGTGACGGCCGACCCGGCGAGGGCGCAGGTGCTCCAACTCCTGCGGAGGCTGTTCGCGATGCCGCTGCCGGCCAGGGCACCCACGGCGTACGGGGTGATCGTCAATCCTGTCCGGAGTGGACTCCAGCCCTGTGCGCCCTGCAGATGCATCGACAGCAGCAGGGTGAAGGACGGTACTCCGGCGTTGAAGACGAGGACCGTCGCAAGGCCCCACCTCGTCGCCGGATCGGCCAGAGTGGACGGATGCACGAGTGGGTCGGCCACCCTGTTCTGGGAAACCATGAACCCGGCGAGCAGCGCCAGTGCCACGGCCATGCTCACCCACGTCCACATCGGCCAGCCGGCGTCCCGCCCCGCCGTCAGGGGCAGCACCAGCAGGGCCAAGCCCAGCAGGCTCAGGCTCGCGCCGACCGGGTCGACGCGCTTTGCCGCACGTCGCGCCCGGTGGGACGGCAGCAACGGCGACAGCAGGAGGGCGGCGACCCCGACGGGTACGGTCAGCAGCATCGCGGCCCGCCAGCCCAGCCCCAGCGGGTTGAGCTGGATCAGCACCCCACCGAGCACCGGGCCGGCCAGCGAGGCCGCCGCCATGGTCGCCCCGTAGGCACTCAGCGCGGCGGGCTGGCGGCTCGCGGGCAGCGCCGTCTGAATGATCGACAGGATCTGCGGTGCCATGAGGCCGCTGCCGATGCCTTGCACCAGGCGGCCCGCGACCAGAAGCCAGGCTTCGGGTGCCGCGGCCGCGAGGATCGAGGCGATGGTGAACAGGGCCATCCCGGCCACGAACATCCGCCGGTAGCCGTACCGGTCGCCCAGCCGGGCCGAGACGATCAGCGAGCAGGCGTAGGTGAGGGTGTACCCGGCGAGGACGAGCTGGCTCGCGCCTGCCCCGGCGCCGAGATCCCGCCGCACGTCGACCACGGCCACCTGCATGACCGTCACGCTGAACAGCTGGACGAAGGTGCCGGACAGAATGATCGGCAGGAGGAGCCTGGAAGCCGGAGAACGCGGGGGTGTCATCGGACCGGTCGCTGCAACGACACCGTGGCCAGCAGCGTCGCGAGCTCCTCGGGCCGGGTCGCGAAGGGCGAGTGGCCGCCGCGCAGGGAACGGACCTGGAACGGCAGGTCCGGTGTCAGCCGGTCGGCCTCGGAGATCATCAGGTCCTGGGTGACGAGGGGTAGCGCCAGGTCGTCGGTCAGCCGGATGAACGTGCGGGCGATCCGCCCCCAGCGTTCGGGCGAGAGCGGCACCGGCGTGGTGAAGCTCGAGAACGGGTGATCCGGGTGCAGGAACTGGCGCCAGGAATCGGAAGCAGCCGGGGGGAGGTCGTTCAGGAAGGCCCGGCGGATGAGGTCGATGTCGGCCTGGTCGGGCGAGAGCGGGTTGATCCGGAAGGCGCCCAGCTCGGCCGGGTCGCCGAGGGGCGGGACCTGTACCGCACCGGCGTTCTCCTCCGCGTCGATGTAGTCGGAGAACCGGGGGCGGCCTGCCGGGACGAACGACGACAGGTACACGAGGTGGTCGAGCAGCTCGGGCGCCCGCTCGGCGGCCACCGAGGCCGGGGCGCCTCCGGCGCTGTGGGCGACCAGAACCACGTTGCGGTACCGGGTGCGGGCCGCCACGAGCGCGTCCAGCACGACATCGGTGAGGTGGTCCATCGTGATCTCGCTCAGTGCCGACTTCTCACTCGCGAGCCCAGGCTGTCCGGTGCGGAAATAACCGGTCGGATGCGGTGCGCCGAACCCGGCCCCGGGGAGGTCGATCGCGATGGTGGCGAGACCGTGGCGCGCCAGGGCGCGTTGCGTGGCCGCCCAGTGCAGCGCGGAATGCCAGGCGCCGTGGACGAGCAGGACGACGGTTTCGGGTGCGGACGGACGGGTCATGTCGGGGCCCTTCTGCCAGTGGTGATCGGTGGACCACTCCAGATCACCCTGGTCGCCCCGTTTCATCCAGGGAAATATCTCACGGGCACTCCCGCGATATCCTGGACGTATCGTTGGGCTCATGGAAGCCCGTCACCTTCGCTACGCGCTCGCCCTCGCCGAGCACCAGCATTTCGGCCGCGCGGCCACGTCGCTGGGCATCGCCCAGCCGCCGTTGTCGACCCAGATCGCCGCACTCGAGCGGGAAGTCGGCGAGCGGTTGTTCGACCGCACTTCGCGGGGCGTTTTCCCGACGGCGGCCGGTGAGGCCTTTCTCGCCCGGGCGCGCACCGCGCTCGCCGAGATGAACCGTGCCCGGATCGACGCGGGCCGGGCGGCGCGCGGGGAGACTGGGCGGCTGCGGCTCGGGTTCATCGGATCCGCGCTGCTCGACCCCTTGCCGGGGGTGATCGGCCGGTTCCGCCGGACCCATCCCGAAGTCCGGCTTTCCCTGCAGGAACTGGACAGTTCGGCAGCGTCGGCTGCCCTCCTCGCCGGTGAGCTCGACGTCGCAGTCGGCCGGGGCAGCCCCCGTGGTGCCGGCGTCGAGGACCTGGTCAGCGTGCCGATCGGGGAGGATCATCTGGTGGCGGTGGTCTCCGTGGTCCATCCCTTTGCCGGGCGCCCGTCCGTCGCCGCCGCGCAGCTGGCCGGTGAGCCGCTCGTGGTCAGCCCGGACGCGGCGAACTCCTACCTGAGACGGTTGTTCGGCGCGGACCCGGCCGTCCTCGACGGGGCCGCGTTGGCGCGCGACATCCACACGATCGCCGGGCTGGCGGCGTGTTGCGCCGGGGTCGGCCTCGGCCCGAACCGGATGCGGATGATCGCTCGCAAGGACATCTGGTTCTGCGACGTCGAACCCCGGTTCCGGCTGCCGGACCTGCAGATGTCTTTCCGGGTGACCGATTCCTCGCCGGTTCTCACGGCGTTTCTTTCGGTGGTGCGCCGGAACTGCGCGAGCGTCGGCACCCGGCTCGACGCACTGCTCGCCCGGCACCCGGCTGCCACTGAGCGGCAACCGGGGCTTGGCGCGTCGTGAGCGGTGCGTCCACTGTGGTTCGTGAATGCCGGAAATCCAAGGGAGAAACATGTTTTCAGGCAGACGTGAGTCGGTGAGTCTTGACGACGTCGAGCTGGCTTACCGCGTGGTCGGTGAAGGGCCGGAACTGGTCGTCCTCCTCCACGGCTGGCCCCAGACGGGCGAGTGCTGGCGCCGTGTCGTGGAGCCGCTCAGCCGCGGCCGCACCGTCGTGGCCCCCGATCTGCGGGGCTACGGCGTCTCCGGCCTGGCGCGGTCGGGGGCCTACGACAAACGCTCCACCGCGTCCGACCTCGGCGGCCTGATCCCGGCACCGGGGGTTCGAGTCGGCGGTGGTGATCGGTCACGACCGTGGCGCGCGCGTCGCGCACCGCTGGGCGCTCGACCGCCCCTGGGAGGTCGATGCGCTGGTGCTGCTCGACATCCTGCCGACCAGGGTGGTCATGAACTCGTTCGACCGCGACTCGGCGAGTGCGATGTGGCACTGGTTCTTCCACCGCAATCCGGAACTGGCGGAGAAACTGGTCTCCGGAAACGTCGAGTCCTACCTCGGTCACTTCTTCGCGCGCGTGCGCGAATCCGGCGCCGTCGACCAGAAAACCTTCCGGCACTACGTCGCCGCGTTCAGCGATCCGGACCGCCTGCGGGCGTCCTTTGAGGACTATCGGACCGGTTTCTCGGTGGATCTCGACCTCGATGAGGCGGATCACGCCCGGGGGCTACGGGTGCGGTCGCCGCTGCTCGTGCTGTGGGGTGCCGAGGGGGGACTGGCCGGGAGCGACGTCGTGCGCGTCTGGCAAGAGCACCACGCCGGTCCCGCCGCCGTGAGCGGTCACGCCGTCCCCGGTGGGCATTACGTTCCCGAAGAAGCACCCGGGGAAGTCGTGCGCGCCGTCGAGTCGTTTCTCGACCAGGCACGAGGAGCGGGTCGAGGGCCTTCCCCGCACTCGGCCTCACGGCGGAGGAACTGCTGACCACGACCCACATGCCCCACGCCGCGCCGCCGCAGCACGACTTGCGAGCGGGAACGCCCGCGCGGCATTGCCGGCACCGCCGCGGCCGGGCGCCGCGCTGGTGACGCCCAGCTCCGTCCTGCGGAGTCACGGCTGAAACAAGCACGTGGGATTGGCCGGTGCGGTACGGCGCCGGGTGGCCCCTCACGCGTGGCGGCCATGGCCGGGTGCGCTCGGTCGATCGCGGCGCCGTTCAGTACGCCTACCCTGCGGGCGACGATGCGGCGCCGGAGTTGTATAAGGTGGTCCCGCTCCGCGTGCGGACCGATGATCAGCCGGAGCCGTAAGAACGAGGCCAAGGGGCCGGGCTGGAGAGCCACGAACTCAGCGCACGTCGTCGCGCCCCGGAATGATCACCTCGAGAGGCGGGTTGACCGTCGTGGGCGTGACGGACGCCCGATGAACGATCGACCCACCCTGCGGGGAGTTAGCGATGTCCGACTACCTGGTGCACATCGATGTCTCCGGCATCTACGCGTTGCCTGAACCCGAGCGCCACGAACTCGTCGCGAGGGAGCGGGCGGCCGGACGGAAACTGATCGACGCTGGCACACTGGTCAAGCTCTGGTCCGTGCCGGGCAAGAAAGGCAACTTCGGCATCTGGTCGGCCGACACTCCCGATGAGCTCCACGAGGCGCTCCAGAGCCTGCCCATCTACCCGTACGCGACGTTCGAGGTCCACCCGCTGGCCACCCACCCGCTCTTCGCCTAGCTGTTGTGGGTCATGGCGTTGTCGACCAGCCGGATCACGTCGAGACCGGCGAGGTTGTCGGCCACGCCGGGGCCATTCCTCTTCCATGTCAAGTCCTGCTGTGTTGCCTGGGTGCCCGGGACTCGTCGAGGTCGGGTCGGATCCGCGAACCTGGGCGATGCTGCGCGGGTCAGGTCGATCAGGTCCGTGCGATCCCGCTCGAACCGGCGATAACGGTTACCGGCAGCGCGATCGTTCCGGCCGACCTGCCCACCCGATCTGCCACGGCTCATGTGGCCGCGTTCCGCGACGCCGACGCCGGCCTGAACCACCGACGGACACCATCGGAATCCGTATCCGATTTCGCTTCGGACTGAAATAAAATGAACGAGGCAGTGAGCCGCCGGAAAGCGCGATATCAGGTGAAGAAATTGCCTGTTTCACCAGGTGGTCGCTCTGTGAGAGCGCTGGAAAACGCCGGTTCCTTCAATTAGTGTCGCCTCGTGCCCCCGATGGTCCCCTTCTTCAGCAGGCGCTACCTGGACCTGTGCCGGATGTCCGGCTCCCTCTGTCACTGAGCCCGACAACCCCTGACGACCGCGCCGGAAGCGGTCGTCGCGCCTACATTCCTTCCTTTTTCCGCCGCGAATTGCGCTGCGGACACCCCGTGCTGCCTGGCAAATCCCGTCAGGTCTGTCCCGTTTTCGGTTCTGTCACCGAAAGGTTCGGCCCACCATCATGACCGCAGAAGCATCCATCCCGGAGAGCGGCTCCGCCGTTCTCGACGCACCCGGGGGCGAACTGCCCGCCGGTGCCGTATCCGGTCTCGGCGTCTTCGCCCAGGGCCTGGCCGCCGCGGCGCCCAGCGTGGCGATCGCGGGCGTGCCGGGCTCACTGTTCCTCGTCGCGGGCAAGGGCGCTCTCTGGGCGGCCATCGTCGGCGGCGTCCTCGTGTACCTCGTCGCCACGGTGATCGCGCTGCAGGCGCGGCGTACGGTTTCGTCCGGTTCCCTCGGCACGTACGCGGGCAACGGCCTCGGCCCGGTGGCGGCCTTCGTCACCGGGTGGGCGCTGATCATCGGCTACATCGGGTTCGCCGCCGGCGGGGTGCTCGGCGCCGTACTGTACTTCAATTCCTTCCTGCAGGAGATCGGGCTGCACACCGATCACCTGGTGGTCAAGATCGCGCTTTTGGTGCTGGCCACCGCGGCCGCGCTGTACATCCCCTTCCGCGGCGTGAGCGTCTCGGTGAAGCTGGGCCTCGGATTCGAAGTGGTGTCCCTGCTCGCGATCGGGATCATCCTGGTCGCCTCGTATGTGACCTACGGCGCGCGTATCGACGGCGGCCAGTTCACGCTGAGCCACCTGGGCAGCAGCACCACCCTGATCGCCGCGGTGACCGCTGTCGGTTCTTACGCCGGATTCGAAAGCGCCGCCTCACTCGGGCACGAGGCCCGCGACGCGCACCGCAACGTGCCGCGCGCGATCCTGCGGCTGGTGATCGGGCTGGGCGTGCTGTACCTGCTCGCGACCTACCCCGAGGTGCTCGGTTTCCAGGGCCCGGAGCAGCTCGGCACCGACAGCACCCCGTTGCCGGTCGTCGCGCGGAACGCCGGCGTCAGCTGGGTGACCTATGTGGTGGATCTGACGCTGGGCACGGCGATGATCGTGTTCTCCTCGGCGGTCATCAACTCCGGGGCCCGCAGCCTGTTCACCCTCGCCAGGGAACACGCGCTCCCGAGCTCGCTCGGCCGCGTGCACACACGCTTCCGGACGCCTCACGTGGCGATTGCCTTCGTAGGGTTGGTCGGGTTCGTCATCGGGCTGATCGGCACGGTGAACACCGTCGGCCGGTTCCAGTGGGACGTCTACGTCGGGATCGTGTCAAGTTACGCGTACCTGTTCGCCTACCTGCTCGTGGCCATCGCGACACCGTTGTGGCTGCGCCGGATCAAAGCGCTCTCGGCGGGCAGTCTCGTCGTCTCGGTGCTGGCGGTCGCCGGAATTCTTTACGTCATCTACAAAAACCTGATCCCGGTCCCGGAAGGCGCCTACCGGTACCTGCCCTACGTCTTCCTGGCGCTGCTGCTCGTCGGGCTGGGCCGCTTCCTGCGGTTGCGGATCACCCGGCCGGACGTCGCGGCGAGGGTCGGCTCGATCCAGACCTTGTCCCAGGCCGAGCAGGACCGGCTCGCCGAACTCGGCATCCTCGACGCGGTACGCCGACAGCCGGTCCACTGAGGACAAGGAGGAGATACCATGCCATTCTTCGACAGTCCCGACGCGCGCCTGTACTACCGCGCCTGGGAGGTCGACCGGCCCGTCGCCGGATTCGTGTTCCTGCACGGCGGAGGGGAGCACTCGGGCCAGTACAGCCGTCTGGCCTCCCGCCTCAACGCCGCGCACATCGACGTCTGGGCCATCGACCACCAGGGCCACGGTATCTCTGGTGGCGCGCGCGGGGTGGTGCGTTCTCTCGACGTGCTGGCCCGCGATGCCCGGCCCCTGGTCGACATCGTGCGCGAACGCCGCCCAGGGGTGCCGCTGGTCATCGGCGGCCATTCTCTCGGGGGATGGACGACGGCGCTGGTGGTCGCCAAGAACCCGTCGCCGTTCTCGGGCGCGGTGCTGACCGGTGCCAGCCTGCGCGGGCGCACCTCGCTCGAGGAAACGTCCCATGGCGGCGATTTCCGGTTCGACATCTCCCTGCTGGCAGCGGACCCGGACTATCGTGAGGAACTGGAGAAGGACCCGCTGGTGCAACTCGTGCTGCCGGAGCCCCGGGTGACCGCCGCCGCGCTCGCCTCGGCCGCCAGGGATCTCGAGACGGCGTTCGCCACGGCAACCCTGCCGGTGCTACTGGTCAACGGCACCAGGGACGCGCTCGCGTCCATCGAGGACGCTCGGCACTGGCATGCCACGCTGGCACAAGCGCGGCTTGTCGAAATCCGCGACGGTCTGCACAACGTGCTCAACGACGTCGATCACGTCGAAGCCGTCGACGCTATCCGCGACTTCGTTCTCGAGAGCGTTTGAGTATGTCCGGCAGGAACGGAGTGAAAGTATGACGGGCAACCAGAAATTCGAGATCCGGGCGCTGACCGCCGCCGAGGAGGTCAACGCCGGTTTCCAGGTGTTCCTCCGTGCCATGGTGGGCCTGCCCTTCCGCGAGGTGGACGCCACCGAGATCACCGAACCGGGACGCTACCTCGGCGCTCTGGACGGTACGGAAGTCGTCGGCGGGGCGGACTCCTACGGCAGCTGGCTGGTCGTGCCGGGCGGCGCCCGTGTACCGCACGCGGCGGTGACCCACGTCGGAGTGCTGCCGACCCATCGGCGCCGGGGCATCGTCAGCGCTCTCGTCGCCCGGCAACTGCGGGACTTCGCGCAGCGGGGCGAGGTGGTCGCGTCCCTGCGGGCGTCGGAAGCGGTCATCTACGAGCGTTTCGGTTATGGAGTCGCGAGCTCCGCGCAAGCGGTGCGGGTGAACCTGCGCCGCGCGCTGCTTCGTCCCGAAGTACCCGCAGGTGGGACGGTGCGGCTCGTCGACAGCGCGGTCACCACCGCGCTGCTGGCCGGCATCTACGAGCAGGCCCAGTGGACCGGCGCGATCGGGCGCCCGGCGGGGTGGTGGCGGCTGCGGGAGAAACTCCGCGACTCCGACCCGGCGGCGCAGTACGTCGTGGTCCACAGCAGCGGCGGTGTGGATGACGGGTACGCGATCTACCGCCCGGCGGACACCACTGGCTGGTTCACCAGCAGGGAAAAGACCGTCACGGTGACCGACTTCGTCGCACTCACCGATTCCGCGCGGGCCGGGCTGTGGCGGCACCTGCTGTCACTGGATCTGCTCGACGTGGTTTCGTTCGACTCACTCGCGCTCGACGACCCGCTGCCGCTCGCCGTCGTCGACCGCCGAGCGGTGGAACTCGGCTCCGCGCACGACGAGACCTGGCTTCGCCTGGTCGATGTGGAGGCGGCATTGCGAGCGCGAACCTGGGGCGATGGAGATCCTGTCGTGCTGCGCGTGCACGACGCGCTTCTGCCCGCCAACAACGGAACCTTCGAGGTCGGCCCGAAATCCGTGGTGCGCACGGAGGCCGCTCCTGAGCTGAGCGTCGATGTCACGACCTTGGCCGCCGCGTACCTCGGCGGCACCCGCTGGCGCCATCTCGCGGCCGCGGGCCGGGTCGGCGTCCACGACCCGGACGCTCTCCGCCGCGCGGACGGCCTGTTCGCCGTGGCTTCGCTGCCGTTCTCCGGCACCCTGTTCTGAACCGTCAGGAGATCACCCATGACCGACGGCTGCATCTGCTGCTTCTGGGCAATCCGCGATTCGGCAGCGCGTGGCGCTATCCCGGGGTGGACAACGAGCCCACCGCCGTGTTGCGCATTCGGCCTGACGTGTGTCCTCATCGGACACAACCTGGCGATCATCGAGTCCCTGTGCGACCGCGTCGGCGTGCTGCGGCAGGGCTCGCTGGTGGAGATCTTCGCGGCGGACGAGTTGTTTTCGCCCGAACGACATCCCGACACCCGGGCACTGCTGGACGCCGTGCTCCCGATCCACTCACGCCGAGACAGAGAGGCATCATGACCACGACCGACGAAAAGACCGCACTGACCTACCTGCGTCCCGCCACCGCGACCGACGCGGGGCTTTCCGCCCGCTTCCAGCCGGTGTTCGACCGGATCGCCGAGGGCAATGTGCCTCGCGAGAAGGACCGTGTCTTCCCGTACGAGCAGGTGAGCTGGCTCAAGGAGGCGGGTTTCGGCCGGGTGCGGATCCCAGCCGAACACGGCGGCTTCGGAGCTTCCTTGGCGCAGACCTTCGCACTGCTCGCCGATCTTGCCGAAGCCGACGCCAACGTCGCGCACGTCTGGCGCAACCACCTGGCATTCGTCGAAGACCGGCTCAACGCGGCGCCCTCGGCCGCCAACGACCGGTGGATCCGGCGGTTCCTCGACGGCGAGTTCGTCGGCGGCGGATGGACGGAGGCCAACAACGGCACCTTCGCCAACCTCAAGACCACGGTCCGCAAGGACGGTGACCGGTGGCTGGTGAACGGCGCCAAGTTCTACGCCACCGGCAGTCTCTACGCCGACTGGCTCGACGTCCTCGGGAAGGGCGACGGGGACAGCGTGCTGACGGCGCTGGTGCGCCGCGAACACCCGGGCGTCGAACTGGTCGACGACTGGACCGGTTTCGGGCAGCGCACGACGGCGAGCGGCAGCGCGAACTACCGTGACGTGCCCGCAGAGGAAGGCGATGTCTTCCCGGCCGGGGAGCGCTTCGTCTACCAGGGCCAGTTCTACCAGACGGCCATGCTTTCCGTACTGGCCGGAATCACGCGTGCGGCGCTGCGGGACGGAATCGCCGCGCTCAAGGCCCGCGGCCGCAACTACCCGCAAGGCCTGGATCCCGAACCCGCCGCCGACGCGCAACTGCTGCAGGTGATCGGCCAGGTCTCGGCGCACGCCTTCGCCGCGCGAGCGGCATTGCGCGCGTCGGCGGGCAGCCTCGACCTGGTGGCCGCGGCACACGCCGCGGGCGACCAGGTGATTCGCGAACAGCGCGTGCTCGAAGCCGAAGTGGTCACAGCGCAGGCGCAGCTGGCGGTCATCGACGCCGCGCTCCAGGCGACGACCACCGTCTTCGACGCGCTCGGAGCCTCAGGCGTGTCGGAGAACAGGCTTTTGGACCGGCACTGGCGCAATGCGCGCACGCTGGCCTCGCACAACCCCCGCGTCTACAAGGCACGCATCCTGGGGGACTGGCTGGTCAACGGAAAAGACCCGGTGCCCAACCTGGCGGCGCTCGGTCGCGGTGGTCAGGGTGACTGACGACCAGGGGCCCGGATCTCCGCACACTGCTCCGGAAAGGACACAGATGACGGCTCCGTATCTCGCGCTCGGCCTTGCCGGGGGACACCTCGTGGAGCTGACGGGCGACCCGAAGTTGCTCGCCCGGTGGGACGCGCTGCCGGCGGCGTTCACCGTGCTCGGCATCGACCGCGTCGACGGCAGCGCACCGGACGAGCACACCTTGGACAGCAGCGCCGTCGGCGCCGCCCTGGCCGGGCGCACGGCCGGCGGCCGGTTCCTGATCGTGGCGAGCCCGCAGCGTGACCACCCGTACAACCTGGCCCGGCGGGTCGTGTCCCTCGGGCATCTTTCGCGCGGCCGCAGCGGCCTGCTCATCGGGGTCCGGGACGGTTACGCGGCCCCGGCCGGGACCACGGTGGCCAGGGCCCGCGATGCCGTCGGCGCGGTCCGGGCTCTGGAGCAGAGCTGGCCGTACGATTCGGTCATCGGCGACCGCGAGACCGGCATCCTGGTGCGGTCGAACGAGATCACGCACGTCGATCTGAGTGGCGAATTCCTGATCACGGGACCGCTCAACGCGCCGGAACCGCCCACTGGCGCGTCGGTGATCGCATGGTACGGGGACGTCGCCGGGCCCTCGCAGGCCGATCTCGTACTCGGAGGCGATTCCGTGGCCGTTACCCCGCTCGGCGAGCAGCCGCCGTCCGGCGTGACCGGCGTGCTGTTGCGCCCGGCGCCGGAGCAGTCCGTCGCCGAGCTGATCACCGGGGCGGAAAGCCTGCTGTCCCAGGGGTTCCGGCCCATCGCCCCCGGGGGATCACTGCGCTCGGCACTCGGGCTCGCGGTACCGCCCCGCAGGCCCGGCGGGCGTCCCGCGTTTCCCGTCCCTCAACCCCATCCGTCCCTGTGAACCGCATCCGGAGGAGCAAACCATGACCGAGCGCCGCACGGGCCACGTGATCCTCGGAATCAACGTGCTCGTCCTGGGGTACCTGCCCGCCGCCTGGCAGTCGCCGCTGCTGCGCAAGGATTCCTTCGTGGACCCCGGCTACTGGGCTGCCATCGGCCGGACCGCCGAACGGGGCACCCTGGACGCGATCTTCCTCGCGGACGGCCCGGCGCTGGCCGATCCGGCGCACGACGCGAACCCGGTCCGCCTCGAACCCAGTGTGAACTGGGGCTATGTCGCGAGTGTCACCGAGCGGATCGGGATGGTGGCGACCGCGTCCACCACGTTCAACGACCCGTTCGAACTCGCCGAGCGCCTGCTGTCGTGGGATCACCTTTCCGGTGGCCGCGCGGGATGGAACATCGTGACCACGCGCGGAGCGGCCGCGGCGAGGAACTTCGGCCTGCCCGACGTGCCGCCGCGCGACGACCGGTACGATCGCGCCTCGGAGTTCGTCGACGTGGTGCGGGCGCTCTGGGATTCGGCGGCCACCGGCCGGGAGGTCCATCACCACAAGGAATTCTTCGACATCGACGGACGTCTCCGGGTGCCGCCCTCACGGCACGGGAGCCCGGTGCTCCTGCAGGCCGGTGGCTCGCCGAAGGGCAGGGCGCTGGCCGGCCGCGTGGCCGAAGGGGTGTTCGCCGCCGAACTCACCAAGAGCCAGGCGATCGAGCACTACCGTCTGGTGAAACGGCTCGCGCGGGACAACGGCCGCTCGCCCGGCGAGGTCAAGATCCTGCCCGGACTGCTGTTGAGCCTGGGCAGCACCGAGGAGGAGGCACGGCGGCGCAGCGACGAACTCCACGACGCCGGTCCCGCGGTGTATTCGGTGCAGTGGCTGTCGCAGTCGATCGGTTTCGACGCGACGAAACTCGACCTCGACGAGCCGTTCCCGGAGGAGGTGCTGGCCGCTCCGGCGGATCCCCAGACCTTCCAGGGCAGCATGGGTTTTCGAGAGTCGATCGTCGCGCAGATCCGGCGTACCAACCCCACGGTCCGCGAATACCTGAGGCAGACTCGTT
The DNA here is from genome assembly GCF_026802195.1 of Amycolatopsis cynarae. NCBI lineage: Bacteria > Bacillati > Actinomycetota > Actinomycetes > Pseudonocardiales > Pseudonocardiaceae > Amycolatopsis > Amycolatopsis cynarae. The sequence continues at coordinate 2,927,449 of NZ_CP113836.1, forward strand.
ACACCGGCTCCGGCCATGCGGGTTTTGTGGGCACCCCGGAGCAGTTGGCCGATCACATCGAGGATTGGTTCCACTCCGGGGCGATCGACGGATTCAACCTCCAGCCCGATGTCCTGATCGACGGGCTGGAGGTGATCGTTGACGAACTCGTGCCGATCCTGCGTAAACGAGGGCTGTTCCGGCACGAATACGAAACCGACACACTGCGAGGCCATTTCCACGCCGCCTCGGCGCCTCCTGGCTTCTCCTGACCGAGCTCAGCAGCTCGCCCCGGGCAGGTCGGCCGAGGCGCCGCTGGCGAGGCCGGCTTCGATCCGGCGGGCGAGTGCGACGAACGTGGCCTGTTCGTCGGTCGTCAGGGTCTTGACCGTCTCACGTTCGAGGGCGCTCCAGGCTTCCTCGACGCGCTTCTCGAGCCTGCGGCCTCTGTCGGTGAGATGCACGAGTGTGACGCGCCGGTCTTGGGGGGACCGGGTGCGGGTGACCAGCCCGGCGTCCTCCAGCCGGCGGACCGATTTGGCGACCGTCGAGTGGTCGATGCCCAGGGTGCGGCCGAGGCTGGTCTGAGACTGGCCGTCGCTGTCCCACAGTTGAAGGAGCATGATCTCCTGGCCGGGGAACAGACCCAGCTCGCGGAGCAGGTGCGCGGCGAGGGCTCGGTGCGTGCGGGCGACCGCGAACACCGCGAAGCTGACCGGGAACCGGGCGGCTGCGCCCGGCACCTGCTCGCGCGGCTGGCTGGCCATTGTTACCTCCTGATGAGCACGGGGTAGTCGGTGTACCCCTCGTTACCGCCACCGTAGAAGGTCGCCGGGTCGGCCTCGTTGAGCGGCGCTCCTTCCTGCAGGCGCTGGACCAGGTCGGGGTTCGCCAGCGCCCACCGCCCGAGGGGGACGATGTCGGCGATCCCGGCGTCCAGGTCGCCGGCAAGCTCCTCACGGCGCCGGTCGATCCGGTTGACCAGTAGCGCGGTGGGCCAGAGTGCGCGGATCTCGTGCAGCAGGGCCTCGTCGGTGCCCTGCATCACGTGCAGGTAGACCAGGTCCAGCTTGGCGAGTTCGGTGATCAGCGCGTGATACGTGGCGGCACGCTCGGGGCCTTCGTCGATGCCGTTGAGGGTCGAGCCGGGGGAGATGCGGAAGCCGGTGCGCTCCGGGCCGATCTCCTCGGCGACGGCCTGCGCGACCTCCACGGCGAACCGGATCCGGCCCTCCACGGAACCGCCGTAGGCGTCGGTGCGTGTGTTCGCGTTGGGCGCGAGGAACTGCTGGATAAGGTAACCGTTGGCGCCGTGGATCTCGACGCCGTCGGCACCCGCCTCGATGGCTCGCGCCGCCGCGGTCCGGAAATCGTCCACAGTGGCCGCGATCTCGTCGATGCCGAGCGCGCGGGGCCGCGGGATGTCCTGCATGCCGGACAGGGTGAACATCGGCGCCTCCGGTGCGATCGCGGAGGGGGCGACGGCCTGGCGGCCGTGCGGGGTGTTGTCCGGGTGGCTGATGCGCCCGGTGTGCATGAGCTGGATGAACAGGTGCCCGCCGGCGTCGTGCACGGCGTCGGTGACCTTGCGCCAGCCGGTCATCTGGGCGTCGGTGTGAATGCCGGGGGTCGCCAGGTAGCCCTGACCGTCCTCGCTGGGCTGCGTGCCCTCGCTGATCAGCAGGCCGAGCGAGGCACGCTGGGCGTAGTACTCGGGTGCCAGTGGTGATGGTGTGCCCTCGGGTAGTGCGCGGCTGCGCGTCATCGGAGCCATGGCCAGCCGGTGCTCCAGCTCGATCCGTCCGAGCTTGAACGGGGTCCACAGGGTGCTCATCGTTGTTCTCCTCAATTTACGTTGCCGACCACCTTTATAGCGAAAGGTGGTCGGCAACGTAAACGTGAGCGTGGCGACAGGGGCTGATCCGGGGGGCTTGTTCGGGTAGCTGCAGAGCGCGCCGCCGGCTGCCGGACGGCGAGATCGTCTGGCGGCTCGAAGTCGATCACCGCGTGATCGCCGTCGAAGTCGACGGCTCGATGCTTTATGTCGCGGTGAACTTCGGCACACTCCTCGGTGTGAATGTCGACTGCGGGGAATTGCGATGGCGGCAGGAGCTCAGCGTTCGCGCACGCCGGTACCTCGAACTTGCGCACCACGTGGCGGTGGTCGGCGACGCAGTCTCCCTGTTCATGGCACCCCCCGACACGGACCCTGCCGCGTTGCGCGCAGCGGACTCGCTGCTCGTGCTTCCGAGTGACCCGACGGCGGCCACCGAAGAAATCCTGCGACGACGTGAGGAGGGCGGCTTCTGGCTGCCGGTTACTGGAGTGGTCTCGACCACCGTTCGCGGGGCGATCCCACCGAATTTCGGACCGAGTCGCACCACCGGGTTCCCGAGGCGGTCCCGGCCATCGGTTCCCAGACCGAACCCGGCCACTGGATCCCGGGTTGGTTCCGGCCACCGGTCCCCGGGGTGGCCTCACCACCAGGCCCGAGCCGACCCCCACCACCGGATCCCGAGGTGGCCGCGACCGAAGCCGCCACCACCCCGCGCCGTGATCGGCCGGGCCGGTCACCAGGTCCGGGCCGGTCACCCGGCCGTGCGCCTCCGGATTGGGCGCACGGCCGCGGCGTAGAACTCCGCCGGGTCCTGGGCGAGGCCGGCCTTCGTGGTCCGGCTCCACTCGTCCGCGAGGACCTCGACGGCGCCGTCGGCCAGGCCGTCGAGCGCGGCCCCGATGACCTCGCTCGGCTTGAGTTTGGGCCCGTCGTAGTCGCGCGTCATGTCGGTGGCGGCGGAGCCGAGGTGCACGCCCAGCACCTGCGTGCCCTGCCCGGCGAGTTCCACGCGCGTGCCGGCGGTCAGGCTCCACTCCGCCGCCTTCGCGGCCGAGTACGACGTGGCCCCGTCCCAGGAGAACCAGGACAGTACCGACAGGACGTTGATGATGGCCCCGCCACCGTTGCCGCCGAGGATGTCGGCGAAGGCGCGGGTGACCGTCAGCGTGCCGAAGAAGTGGACTTCCATCTCCCGGCGGACCTGCGCCAGGTCGCCGCGGATGAGGTTCTGGCCGGTCGCGATCCCGGCGTTGTTGACGAGCAGGGTCACGTCCCCCGCCTGCTGGGCGGCCCGCTCGATGCTCTCCGGGTCGAGCACGTCCAGTGCCACGGGCACCACGCCCGGCGTCGTGATGGTGCTGGTGTCGCGCGCGGCGGCGTACACCTTCTTGGCGCCCCGCTCCCTGAGCTGCTCGACGAATTCCCGGCCGAGGCCGCGATTGGCCCCAGTGACCAAAGCGACCGATCCCGCGATCTCCACGATGGTGTCCTTTCCTGTTGTGGTTCCGATCGCAGGGTAGAATCTGACACGGATGTCAGGTTCAACGAGAAGTGGCGGAGGTTACAGTGAGCGAGGCAGACCAGCGGATGCGCATCGGCGAGCTGTCCGCCCGCACCGGCGTCAGCATCCGCTCGCTCCGGTACTACGAGCAGCGGGGCCTGCTGACCTCCACCCGGACGACGGGAGCGCAGCGGCTCTACCCGGAAGACGCGGTCGACCGCGTGCGCATGCTGCGCCGGCTGTTCGACGCCGGCCTGTCGAGCGAGACGATCGCCGCGCTGCTGCCGTGCGTCGACACCCCCTCGGACGACATCACCGTGGAGACGCTGGACGTGATGCGACGCGAGCGGGAGCGGATCGACGCGCAGATCTCCGCCCTGCTCACCACGCGCGACCACCTCGACGCACTGATGGCCGTGGCGGCGGGCCACCTCGCTCGGCAGCGTGACGACGCACTCGCCGCCACGGCCTGAGCGAGCGGCCGTTCCACCACCCTGCGGCGGTGGAACGGGGAGATGCTCGAACCGGCCGCCGGGTCCTGAGCACCTCCCCGGGCTTCTGGCCAGCGCGCCCTGAAGGAGGTCCGCGACCCGCTGCCGACCTTCGACACGTGGTTGCAGACCAAGCAAGCCGACCTGGCCCCGGCGATCGCACAGGAGGCCGGCCGGTGGGCGCGGCACCTAGTCCTCGGAGGCCGTTTGCGGTGGAGACCAAGTGCGGGTCACTTGTCCGACTATCGCCATGTCTCCCGGGAAGTACACGCCCGAAGGATCGAGGGCCCGGGATTCGGGGAAGAGTAGGTTGGAGACCGCGAACATCGACATCCCCCGCAACTCGATCTTCATGTCAGAGAATTTCTTCTCGAGTTCGCTCTTGGCGTTTGCCACGACCTCTTTTTTCATCTGAGCCAGGATTTCCATCCCAAAAATCTTGTGGATGGGGTACTTTATGTCCACTTCTGGCGATATGGTCATGTCGCCGAAGGTCACGTTGAACGTTTTCGGATCGATCCGGGCTGTACTTTGTGCACTGAAAGAGCACGAGAGGGTCACGTCATCCCAGTCCACGCTGAGGCGCACGTCGGCGTCACCCGCACTGATCACCGGGTGACGGCCCTGGTACGGGAACGACTCGGTCCAGGTGTGCTCGTAGTTCAGCGACAATGCGGTGAGATCGAAGGTGAGTTGGAGCGGCTGGTAGTCGAAGGTGACCTTGGCGTGCGGATAGACCGAAGTCGTCTTTCCGTTTTCCCAACCTTTCTCGAGTTTCACCGGCTGGTCGCTGACAACCTTCTGACCGGTGAAAGCCCCGGAATACTGGTGGGTGTTGGGATCGACCCTCACCGTCGCGTCGGCGACCTTGTGCAGCGCCGGAAGCACCTCCTTGTTCCAGAGCAGGTCGGCGGAGAAGTAGACCGCGGCGTCGAAGTCGGCGCTGACCGGCCATGCGGCATCCGGCCAGGACTGGCGCATTCCGTGCACCGGCGGCACACTCGTGGAGGTGAGGACGTAGATTCCGAGAATCGACGGCCAGTCGTTGCGGTGGCTCGGCGGAGGGGTGAAGGTACGGAAAGCGAAGTTCCGCGGCTGTAGGTACTCCTGATCCGACTCGAATCGCAGTGAGCCCAGCAGCCAGGGCTGAAGTTCCTGTTTTTTGAAATACTCGACGATCTCGTTGCAGAAGGCCGTGTCGACCTGCGGATCAAGAACGATGTTCTCGAACGCGAACACGCCCCGCGCAGGATCGATGTGCACGGCGTGGAACTTGTCGACATCGCCGGGCAACTTCTGCAGCTCGGCTTTGGTCCGAACCATGACCGGCTGGGAACTCGTGCTTTCTATGCCCTTCGTGTCCTCGCCGATCGGCGTGTCATTCCGGTAGGTGGTCGTGGTCAGGGTGCCCTCGAGCAGCGGAATGCCGACCTCGGCCGATTGTTCGGCGTCGGCCATGAACTTCAAGGACGGCGGACCGGCCTTGGCTTCGAGACGGTACCGCACGCTGATCTTTCCGGGCAGGACCTGGGTGTGGCTGATATCGATGTTCTGGACGAACATCCGGTCGCCGTGGAAGGCGGCGTCCGTCTCGGCCCGCCAGCGTTGATTCCAGAGATCGTTGATCCGGTCGACGGACACGAAGCTGGCCACATCCCAACCGTCCGTGAGTGAGCAGCCCTTCAGCAGCCCGAGGAAGTGGGACGGGTCCGGACCGGCTGCTGCGAACGACGGTGCGGCATACATGGCACGCATCCGCCCGGCGGGTGGGGCGGAGTACATCGCCTCGACATGGAATCTCAGGATCACCGCGGTGGTCGGGGACTCGAAGGACGCGCCCGCGTTCTCCGGTGTCCTGGGCAGCAGGACGCGCCAGTGCTGGAATGGCGTCGGCTTGGTGAAATACCCACCCCACTCCTTCGCGGGTTCCGTTCCGATGATCGTCCGATCGCTCGCGATGTCGTAGACTACGTGCCAATCGCGGGAGATCATCCGGTACGTGAGAATCTCGCGCCGCAGACCGCGGTCGTTCATGGGCGCGCCGGTGGACACCAGTTGGACGTGGCACTGCCCCTTGGCGGTCGAAACGCCTTCGATCCGGACGTCCACCGCGTTGATACGGACGCGAGCCAGTGCGTTGAGGAGGTCGCCATGAGTCGGTGAGATGGCGATCTGCGCTCCAACTCCGGACATCAGGTCCTCGACCGGCACGTTGTCCACCCTGATCTCCACGGGTTCCCGGAGATCCGTCGGCGGATACGGATAGGTCCCCAGCGCCTCGACGGCGCTCAGTGCCTGGGCGGCGAGGTTCTCCTTGATTTCCGCGATGTCGAACCGCCTGATCAAGGAGGGACCGCTCAGGTAGTGGTAGGTCATCGAGTCGTCCATCAGTGCCGCGATTTCGACGATCCGGTTCAGCGCTCTGTTCTGCGACAGCTGCAGCATGGCCGTCAATTGGCCGAGGTCGGCGAGGTGGGCATGGCCAGGAAGGCCCGACGGCTTGTCCAGGCCGAGTTTGAGCGCGCGCAGCCTCTCCGCCTGGCGCTGTGAAACGGCGCGGGCGGTGGACTCGGTGAAATTGTTGAACTGCAGTCTTACCTTCTGCTCCTCGACCGCGTTGAGCGACTTGGCGATCGCCACCAGGTTGCGGACGGAGGCGACGAACCGCTCCACCTCCGGCCTGATCAATTCCTCCGCCGGGCGCACCTTGGCCTCGGCGTCGTTCATGAAGACTTCCCAATCCGTGTCGTTCGGCGGCTCGGCGACGGTGCTCGGCGTCGAGTTGTCCAGTTTGACCACTTGTTCGATGCTGTCGGCCAGTTTTGTACCAGACTCGATCAGCTTGTTCGCGGTTTCCGCAAGTTTCAGGAAGGACTCCCACTTTTTGAGGGTCTTCTCCATGCCCTCGGCAGCCCCCGCCACCTTGAAGCCGTAGAGGCCGGTCATCAGTCCGCCGAACACCTCGACCAGGCCGCCGACGAACTCGAAGACCATTTTGGTCTCTTGTTTCCGGGATTCCTCGGCGATGGCGTCGCTCATCGCCTTTTGCGCCTCCTGCAGCTTCTTCAGGAACGCCTGGTACTGCGTGCGCAACTGTCCTTCACGTTGGCTGAGAACCAGCATGGCCTCGTTGTTCTTGTTGATGACAGCGTTGTGGGCGTCGACCAGGTCGTCCTCTTTCTTCGCCAGTGCTTCGTTCTGCGTGACCATGAACTTGGCCGTCTCACGGAGCAATGCATCTCTCTTCTCGTCGCTAAACTCCCGCTCCCGGGCCAGGCCGAAGTCGACCAGCATTTCGTTGGCCCGACGGAGTTGCGTCGCGTAGGTGTCCGCGACGTCGAGGAGTTTGTTGACTGCGTCCTGGAAAGCCGTGAAACGCAGCGACGGCACCTGCGGCACCACCTGCTCGGTTGGCTTACGCGGATCCGGCGCCGAGCGGGCCAGCGTGGTGGCGAGGCCGTAGAGCGAGACCACGCGGTCCGGTGGCACCTTGCCCGCCGTGGTGAAACTGTCCGTGATCTGCCGAAAATAGCCGATGAGCCATTGCAGAGACTGCCAGGACTCGACCGCGGTCTGCTTCAACCCGGGCGACAGGATCGCCTGCGGACGCAGTGCCGCTGCCGAAGTCAGCAGCAGCGTCTCAAGACCGGTCTCGATCGTGTCCCTGCGCCACCGCGCATCCGCCGCCGCTGAGGCGCCGGTGAAGAGCTCGACCGGGTACTTTCCGCCGAAGAAGCTGTCGAATGCCACCTGCTTGTCGTCTGGCCTCAGGGAGACGGCGTCGTCGGCGAACACTACTCGCCGTGAGGCCGGATCTTCGGCCGCTTCGAAGGCGCACGTCCCGCTCATTGAGCCGCAGTACAACTGCAGCGGATCCCAGGCGCTTGCCGAAAGCCTCACAGTCGGGACCGTTCCGTCCTGCGTTCCGACGATCAGCAGCCGGCAGGTCAGGGTGACTGTGCTGAGCGAGGAGAGGTCGATCGAGTTCCGCAACTCGATGACGTCGGCCACGACAGTGAGATGCCGCACGGCTGATCGGTCGGTCTTGGCCGTGTTCCAGAAGTCGTCGAGCTTTACATAGGGCTGCGTCAAGCTGACGTACGGGGACCAGAGGGCGCAAGCGGGAGTGGCCGTGGTGAACGCCTCGTACAGGCTGGCATAGGAAACCGAAACATCACTGGGCACCGCCGAGGTGCCGCTGCCCTCGGACCCGAAGCGGGCGATGGCGGCCTGGGTGGTGACCGCGTCGACCAATTCGCCGACCGGAGTGGGAACAGGCGGCCGCGGGGCTTGAACCCCCATGGCCGACACGTCGGCCATGGAAACGAGATGTGCCCCCGTGCAGGTCAGACTGCTGATGGCGGTGCTTTTCCGCACGGCTTCGTCGTTCAGCAGAAGACTGAAGACTGATTCCTTGACTCCATAGACCTGGTCGCCGAGAAGCGGCTGCAGAGCCGAGAAGGACGGGTCGCCGGAGGCCAGCCTCGGCGCGGTTGCGTACAGCAGGAAGTTCTTTGACGTGAAGTACCGGAAACTGAGTGCGTGCGCGTCCTCCCAGCCGCTCCTGTCCATGGCGGCACAGATGAGCTCGAACTGCTTCCTGGTGTAGACGAAGATCTGGAACGCCTCGTCGCCAACTGAAAGGCTCTCGACGAGGTGGGAGCCGAGAGTGTTCTCCACCGTGTCAAGGATGTTCCGGACCGCGTCCGGGGAGAACGAGTCCCCGTTGAGCGCAGGCTTCAACCGTCCTCGGACTTCGTTCATCTCATCACGGCACCGCGCGAGGACGGAATCCCACATCTGCCGAGTCTGCGGACCCGAGAGGTTGATCTCATTGTTCTGCACCTTCCGCGGGACGCGGACCAGAACGAAACTGCGATCGGCGTTGTCGTCCGCGTCCTCCACCCGGACCCCGAACTTCTCCGCAAGTTGTTGGCGGATCGTCGCGGACTGACGGCTGTGCTTCTGCATGACCGCAGCTCCGGCGAAGGACGTGGGGCGACCGTGGAAGGTGAACGGTGCGAAGAACTTCTCGACCAGTTCGGTCCAGGTTCGGCACGGTGCCAGAATGGGGAATGGCCCGAAGGAACACTCCTCCGGGTGCCCGCCGGCGATCACCCGGTCGACGGGCCCTCGGAATCCGTCCGTCAGAGGCTCGTTGAAAACGGCAGTACTACCGTCGGACGCGATCCCGGCGAGCGCGTTGAGTTGCTGCCCAGGAAAGAGACTGGCCTTGTAGGCGAAGGTTTCCATCATCGACTCGTTCTTTAAAGCAAGACGGGAAGAGAGTTCATGTGAGGCGTTCTTCGACCATGCGGTCCGCAAGGTCGCAAGCGTCCATACCTCGAACTCTATCGTGGGATCTTCCGGGCCGGAAGCAGTCGAAAGTCCTTTTGATCTGTCGCCGTTCAGTTGAATCATCCTCGTATTAGTGGAATTAACGCTGAGTGACTATTGAGGGGCTGCCGGCGGTGGCGCGGTCCGATGTCGGGCTTCGTGGCTTCGAGTTGACCGGCGTCGAAGCCGGGCTTTCGGGGATGAGTCGGACGCGGCGGGGTGTCAGTCGAGCGGTCCGCGCGCGGGGGCATTTCCCCACCGGGCAGGCCGCGATGAAGTGCCTGTACCTTGTGACCCGCAGCCTGGACCCGACCGGGGCCGGGCGCACCCGATGGACGATGCGCTGGAAGCCCGTGCTGAACGCGCTCGCCATCACCTTCGGTGACCGCTGGCCGGCCGCCGAAACCTAGTAATCAACAACGCTGGAAACACCGTTGCTGAGACGGACCCCATCTTCCTGTGGCGGCCGGCCGCCGCGGTCAAGGAATCGATCGTCCAGCCGCAGCGTCGTTCCGTTCTGCCCGCGCCGCCAGCGCGCGGAAACGACCGGGAGGCATGCCGCGCACTCGAGTGAACGCACGGTTGAATGCGTATTCGCTGGTATAGCCGACCGCCCGGGAGATGGGACCGACAGGCTCGTCGGTGAACGTCAGCCGGCGGGCCGCCACTTCCATTCGCCAGTTCGTCAAGTACTCAAATGGTGTCTGGCCGACAAGGGCGCTGAAGCGGCGGGCCAAGGTCGCGCGGGAAACGGTGAGACGCGTGGCAAGATCCGTGAGAGTCCAGTTGCGGGCGATGTCGCTGTGAAGTGCGGCGAGCGCCTCACTGATCAGTGGGTCACGCAGCGCCGTGAGCCAGGACGGGGGCAGAGATTCGGTCTCGGTGGTCGTGAGCCACGCCCTGACGATATGCACGAGCAGCACGTCCAGCAGCCGGTCGCGGATGGTGTCGGTACCGCTTCGCGCACCGCTGATCTCGTATGCCAACAGGTGTAGCACGTGATCCGTCGGTCTGTTCGGATCCGCGTGCAGGTGGATTACCGGCGGCAACAGAGTCAGCAGTTGGGCGTTGAGTGCGGCGTCCTGATGGAAGGAGCCGCACAGGATACGGGTGTGGGGCTCTCCGTGTCCGATCGTGAGCCTGCCGCCGGCCGTCAATCCCTGGCGGGCAGCCAGGCGAACAAACGGTTCCGTCGCTGTCCCCGGGTCGCTCAGCAACTGGTGGCGCTGCCCCCTGGGCAGGACGAGCAGATCGCCTGGCAGGAGACGACGCCGCGGATGTCCGTCCATCGCCAGCCATGCGACGCCGTGGATCATCGCGTGAAACGTGGCCCAGGGCACGTCGTCGACATCCACGCCCCACCGGTCGCCGGCGTCGAGCGTAGCAGCAACCGCGCCCCGCACCCGAGTAAGGCTCAGTACTTCAGACAAGGGATCCACCAAGTCAGAATACCGATCAGCTCAGATCTGAGACGCTGAGACAAAACCCTGAGCATGTCGATCATCGCTCTGGTGGTGGTCCGCCTCTATCGTCGATCGCGGTCGGGCTTTGCGTTGAACACATCGATAAGGGAGATGACAATGGATCGTCGTGCCGTGCTGAGGTCAGGTGGAGCTGTCGCGCTTGGCGTCCTGGCCCTGACCGCTGTCGAGTCGGGTACCACTCCGGCGCTGGCCGCGGGGGTCGATCCGTCGGGAGCGTGGGTACCGCTACCCGATCCGGCGGATGGCGGAGTGGTGAGTCCTCCATACCCGAAGCATCTGACCGCCGAAGAACGAGCGCATCTGGAAACGTTCGACGAGTTGGACTTCGTCGTATTCTCCCATGCCGAGTGGTCCCGACTCGGCGAGAGCCACGCCACTCACATTCGTGTGCACTGGCCTGACGGGCACTACACGGACGGTATCGACCAGCACATCGCCGACCTGGCGGCAATGTTCGTCTGGGCGCCGGACACACGTATCAACGTCCATCCGCTGAGGGTGGCCAAGGACAACCTGACGGCGGTCACGGGTGTCATGCGAGGCACCTTCACCAAGCCGATGCCCGACGGCAAGGGCGGTTTCGTCGCCCCCACTGGGAAGTCCTACGCGATCAACATGTGCACCGTCGGCATATGGAACAGGCAGGGCACGATGGACGAGGAATTCCTGTTCTGGGACAACCAGACCTTCTACAGCCAGATCGGTCTCGCCTGAGAACCCGGCGCTTCGCAAGGCGGGGTTGTCCTGTCCCGAGACCGCCGAGCGCACGGGCGACTCGCGCGGTGTCGGGTTCACGATGCACGAGCAATCGGCCGAGGACGGAGGGGCCAACGTTTCCGGACCGAGCACCCGGATCCGACCTTCCTGAATCGGCGTCCGGGCCGCGAGAATTCCCGGACGGCGAATGCGCGCGTGTACCGCTTGACGCGGACGCGACGCGCACCGCCGGCGAGACGGCCCGGACGGTCGCTACGCCGAGGGACAACGACCGGCAACAACGGCTCAATCCGCGCCCACAGCGCGTCAGACACGATCCACGGCGGCTGCTGCCCCTTCCTCACGGACCTGATCGACAACCCCGATGATCAACCTATTCCAAGATCAATATTGTTAGGAGTTCCAACGACCTTCTCGCCCCGCATGGTGGTCAACTCGCTTCCTCGCAGTTCCGCCCGTAGCGCATGCTTCGTAAGCTGAGGGACTCGTAGTTCGCCGGCCCGTCCTCGGCGATCGGCAACCGGCATCCCGCGCAGTGCTGAAGGCCGGTGGCGAGTCTCGCGCAGATCGTGCCCAAATTGACGTCGCTGAGTTCGTCGGTGATTTCCCGCCCCACGAGGACCGTTCGGCGATCCGGGACCCGTTCACCCGCGCTGACTTCGGGCACCGCGTCGATCGCCATTCGGCGGGCGTGCAGCACGCTCAGCACCTCCTGCGGTATGTCGTCCGGCATAGCGACCTGGCTCGGATCGTCGCCGGCTTCCATCGCGATGGCCATACTGATGAGGTGCAAGAGGCTTTACGACATCGGTTCCTCGCGTACTCCTTTCGATCCCGCTCGCCGGACCCGCGCCATCTGGCAGTACTGGCACATCCCGGCTTTGTCAGGGCTGCTCCCAGCCTCCCCGGCATCTCCCGGATCAGCCTGCCCTCAGCTCCTGCCGGGCAGCTGCGACGACCCGACGGTGGCGGTCTCTCACCTCCACTCAAACCACAGCGCCTCGCGGCGCACGAAATCCGTGCTGAACGCGCTCGCCACCACCTTCGGCGACCGCTGGCCGACCGCCGAAACCTACTGATCAACAACGCTGGAAACACCGTTGCTGAGACCGGCCCGGCCTTGAGGGAAGCTCACCCATCGCACTACTGACGGCCGGAAGACTGGTCTCCTTTCGTTGGCACTGATCAGGGTCGGGTGTCCAGGACACGGTAGATGGCCGTGGCGTAGGCGGCGGCGCGGGGCGAGCCGAGGATGTCGTCCCCCATGTTGTTCATCACGTAGCTGATCGTGACGTGCCGGTCGAGATCCATGATCGCCATCGATCCGCCCCAGCCGCCCCAGAACGCGATGCGCCCCTGCGGGATCCACGGGAGGCTCCGCCGATCGGCCAGCGCGTACCCGATGCCCCACCTCACGTGCAGTCCGTTGACCAGGTCCGTGCCGTTGGTCTGCTCGTCGAAGATGAGTCCGATGGTGCGGGGTTTGAGGAGCTGCCCGGCGGCGGAGGCGCCGGAACGGGCGATGGGCGCCAGGATTTCGTTCAGGGACAAGGCGTTGCCGTGCCCGTTGGCCGCCCCCAGTTCGGCCGCACGCCATGAGGCGGTGTTGGCGGCGGCCGCGCTGAACGCGGGACCGGTGAAAGTCCTGTACGCGACCGCGTCCGGATCCAGCGTCGACGGCGCAAAATCGATCGCGGGCACGAGGACGTCGGCCACCCGGTCGGCATCCGCCTCACGCAGTCCGATGTGGAAATCGGCGCCCAGGGGTGCCGCGATGTGCCGGTGCACGAATTCCCGCAGCGACAGACCGGTCAGGCGGTGCACGAGTTCGCCGACCAGATGCCCGTAGTTGAGTACCTGATAACCGGACGCGGAGCCGGGGCGCCACCAGGGCGCCTGGGCGGCCATCCGCGCGGCCGCGGCGCGCACGTCGTACAGATCCTCGAGCCGAGCGGGGTGGTCCAAACCGGACACGCCCGAGCTGTGTGACGACAGGTGCCGCACCTACACCTGATCCTTGCCGCGCGCGGCGAATTCCGGCCAGTAGCGGGCGACCGGCGCGTGCACGTCCAGTTCACCGGCATCGACGAGGAACAGCGCGGCCAGACTGGTCACGGTCTTCGTGATCGACCAGACATTTGTGATCGTGTCGCGGCGCCAAGTCCGGGTGCGTGCCGCATCGCGATCCGGCAGGACGGTTGCCGTCGACACCGGCACCAATCAGGAGAAGATCCTGCTGGAGTGGCAGAACAAGCTGCGAGCCGAAGGCAAGAACCTCGAGGTCCGCAACTTCGCGAACAAGAACAGCACCTACCTCGCGCTGGCGTCCGGCCGGATCGACGCCTACTTCTCGCCCAACCCCGGCATCGCGTACCACGTCACACAAACGGCGAAAACCCCGAACCCGACCCGAAAGGCCGGAGCGTACTCCGGCGCCGGTGCCACCCTGCAGGGCCTGATCGCCGCGACCACCAAGAAGGACGACGGAGTGGTCCAGCCGCTCACGGACGCCATCAACTACCTCATCCACCACGGCCAGTACACCCAGTGGCTGGCGGCATGGAACCTCAGCGAGGAAGCGGTACAGACCTCTCTGGTCAACCCGCCCGGTCTCCCGGCGAACAACTCCTGACAGTCAGTACAGTATGGATTCCGCGCGGGTGGGCACCCGGACGGTGGCGAATGCCGTTCGTTCCCGCAGCCGGAAACCCAGCGACTCGTAGAGCCGGATCGCGTTGGTGTTGGCCGCCGCGGCATGCAGGAACGGGACCTCGCCCCGCTCCCGGATCCCGGCCGCGACGGCCAGCACCAGCCGCGACGCCAGCCCCTGACCACGGAACGCCGCGTCGGTGCACACCGCGCTGATCTCGGTCCAGCCCGGCGGGTGCAGCCGCTCCCCGGCCATCGCGATCAGCACACCGCCGCGGCGGATCCCCAGGTATGTGCCCATCTCGACGGTGCGCGGCCGGAACGGGCCCGGCCTGGTCCGCTCGACCAGCGAGAGCATCTCCGGCACATCGGCCGCGGTCAACCGGACCGCTTCCGGATCGGACGCCGCGACAACCCCGGCACCGACCATCTGCACACCGGGAATCCGGTCCACCAACTCCCAGCCCGGGGGCGGGGTGAGACCGCGCGCCACCGGAACCGTCGCCCCAGGACCGGCGAGCGCGGCGATGTCCGCCCACACCCGCTCGTCCGCGTCCGGCGACACCGCAAGGAAGGGCGACACATCCACCGGGTAGCGCGCCGCCTGGCCCCGGCGTTCGGCGAAGTGCGCGTGCGGCCCGGTCAGGGCCGCCCAAGCCGGATTGTCCAACACAGACACGGTCATGCCTTCCACTCCGGACCGGGAATGTCCCACCTCAGCACGGGCGCGACGTCGCCCTGGAACAGTTCGAGGGCTTCGCGATGCTGCCTTTCGGTCAGCCCGTCGCCGTCGGCGTGCAGGTGCAGCACCTGGTGCCCGAACCGTTCGTGGTAGCGGTGCACCTTGTCGATGATCTGCTGCGGGCTACCGATCAACGCCGAACTGCGCTCGACGAAATCCTCGAACGTGGGGAAGACGACCTCCAACCCGAGCGAACGCTGCAACGCCAGCCGCCCCTCGAAGATCGGCCGGTACACCTCCAGGGCCTCCTGTGAGGTCTTGGCGGCGTAGAACCCGGCCGTACCCGCGCCCACGATCGCCGTGGCCGGGTCACGCCCGTAGAATTCCCACCGCTGCCGGTAGTAGCGGATCAACTCGGCATACGGGTCGATCGGGTTCGTCACGTTCGCCGAGAACAGCGGATCACCCCATTTCGCGGCCAGATCCACTGATTCGCGGCTGGTCGCGCTGCCGTGCCACACCCGGATCGGCTGCTGCAATGGTCGCGGCCACGTCTCGGCTTCGGTCAGCGACGGCCGGAACCTACCGGACCAGGTGACCTTGTCCTCGCGCCACAGCCGCCGGAACAACTCGTACGCCTCGATATTGCGCGCCCACTGGTTCTCGGGCGTGACGTGGAACAACTCGCGCTGCGCGGCCCCGTTGCCCTTGCCGATGATCAGCTCCAGCCGCCCGCCCGAGAGGTGATCCAACGTCGCGTAGTCCTCGAACGCCCGCACCGGATCCAGCAGGCTCAAGGTCGTCACCGCGGTAAACAACCGGATCCTCGACGTACGGGCCGCGATATGACTCAACACCACCGGTGGCGAGGAGGACAGGAACGGACGTTCGTGCCGCTCCCCAACCCCGTACCCGTCGAACCCGAGTTCCTCGGCGAGCACGGCGTTGTCCACCACCTGCCGGAACCGCTCGGTCGTTGACGGGCGGACCCTGGTCACGGGATCAGGGGCGTGCGTGATCAGTGTGATGAGCAGGAACTTCACCATTGCCTCCCTCGGCTCGTGTTGATCAACGTCCCGGCCGTCGCCGCGATTTCACCTCCCAGCTTGTGAGAAAAGCCAGCCGGGCAGACGACAACGGTGAGGCGCTCGGGGTGGCCTTGAGGGCAAGATCATGTAGTTAGGGGGCGGGTGGGGTTGTCAAGTGGTGTGGTGGGGGCTGTGTCGCGCTTGAGATAGGACAGCGGAGTTCCGGTAGAAAGGCTTGTCTTCCACAACCAGCCTTGACTTGCGCTGTTTCCGGTTCCGAAGAGCTCCACGTAGGTGTGTGCCTCCTCGGCGGTGCTCATCGCGGCCAGAGGGTAGGACCTCTAAGGCAGATGGCAGATTGTCCGACTATGAGTTCAGCACCCGCCGTCGTGTCCGCACTCTGGCGCGATGGTCGGTGTCGGTGTCGGTGTCGGTGTCGGTGTCGGTGTCGGTGTCGGTGGCGTCACCCATGGCGGCGAGGCGCGGTTGCTGGTCACCATGAATCTGCCAGCATCCGACGTCCGGGAGGCGGACGGCCGAACCGGCCCGGTATTACCGCGCTGAGCAAAGCCTTGGTCGAGGCGATCGAGGCCTTGATCGACTGGTATGCGGGCAGGATCGGATTCGGTCGACGTTGCTTACGCACCGTTCCTGTTCACCGGAATGCTGGTTTGTTTGGGTGGTTTTCGGCTCTTCTGGTGCCGGTGGTGGTGCCTGGTGCGGTCTCGTTGCGTTGGCGAGCGCGCGGGAGGAGATTCCGGTGGCGGGGTTGAGTGGTGTGGACTTTGCGGCGGCGGTTGCTGATCGGCGTCGTGGCTCTCGATCGGGATCGCGTACGGGGGCTGCTGGTAGGTTGCGGTTTGCGTTTTATGGGCGGATGTCGACGAGTGAGTTTCAGGACGTGGCCACGTCGCGGGCTTGGCAGCGGGCGGTGTCGGAGGAGTTGGTCGAGACCACGGGGACCATCGTGATGGGTTCTTTGACGATGGCTGCTCTCGGCGGTGGTCATGGCGGGACAGGCCTGCTGCCTCGGCCCTGTTGGCGGCGGCGAAGCAGTCGAACCGTGGGTTCGATGCGGTGGTGGTCGGGGAGTACGAGCGGGCGTTCTCTGGGGATCAGTTCGCTGAGACTTAGTCCATGGTCCATTGCGGGAGGTGTTTCTGCGACTTTTGGAAGCGTTGCTCTTCAGGGTGTCGACCTGTCCAGCTCATTGCTGTAGAATATGAGTGCGCAGAATGCAATATTCTCAGGTGCAACCTTGGCTGGGGCTACCCTTCCCAGGGCAAATTTAAACGACGCCGATTTGCGCGGGGCGATCTTCTATATTGAAAACATTGACGATCGTATCCCAATTAAAGTTTCCTTCGAGCTGACCAAGGAGCAAATTGAATCTGCGCTTATTGACGACTGCGCGATACTTCCGCCCGAACTTGACAAGGTCGTGAGTTATTGATAGAGGTCGAATAATTTCCAATGGTCCTTGATTTGGTTTTCCTGCGCAAACTGGATGGGACTGCGAAAAGGTCTATTCTGGCGTGAGTTCGAGCTGTGCTTCAATGGCTGTGCCGCTCATCGGTGGACAACACGTAGGTTCCTTTGGATCGCACCGTTCGGACCAGCCCGCGCAGCTCCAGTAGGTCCCTGGCGTGTCGAGCCGTGCCGCGCGAGACGCCATACTCGCTCGCGCGGAAGCGGGCGCGAGGACCTGGCGGTCGCCGATTCTTCGGTCGCTCGTGTCGACGCAGACGCTGCGTACGAGACGCAGCAACAGCCCGACGTCTCCCGCCATGGCTGTCACCGCACTGATCGTGCGTGAAACGGCTACAGCGGCGCCGCGCGTGGTTGCGTTCCGCCTCGACGGGCTCCGAGCCGGGGCACCGGTTTCCTGGGTCAGTGGGCTGATGACCGCTCGTCGTACTCGTGTTGCGCGGCGATGACCTCGCCGCTGTGCTCGATCGTCCACCTGTGCAGGCAGATGAACGGTCCGCGGAAAGACTCGCCCAAGGGCGTGAGGGAATACTCGACGCCGATCGGCGAGGTCTCGAGCACCCGGCGCCGGATCAGGCCGTTGCGTTCCAGCCGACGCAGCGTCTGGGTCAGTACCCGCTGCGTCACGCCGTCCAGTTGCCGCTTGATCTCGTTGAACCGGGTCGGCTCTTCCAGAACCTGCATCGCCATCATCGACCACTTGTCAGCGACCTGATCGAGGATCGGGCGACTCGGGCAGTCGGCGCTGAACCGCGGAGCCTCGGCGGGTGGGGTGGTGTCCATCAGGATCCTTAGTGCTCGGAAAGTGCGTTATTGATTCATTCGAGGCGCGTGGACCAGGGTAGGTATACATCGCAAACCTACCAGCTCGTCGACAACCTAGGGGAACCGTGAACCTCGACACGTACACGGCACTTGATGTCAATATCGACGCAGGGGTGGCATGGATCACCCTGAACAACCCGCCCGTCAACGTCCTCAGCGGGACCTTGATCCGCGAACTGCACGAGGTGCTCGACACGTTGCGCGACGACCGCTCGGTCCGCGTCATCGTCTTCTCAAGCGCCAACCCGGAGTTTTTCCTCGCTCACGTCGATATCCACATCCTCGACCAGATGGATGAACTACGCGAGATCGCCGACCGGAACCCGGACGCCAACCTGTTCCAAGGGGTCGGCGAGCTACTGCGCCACCAACCTCAGGTCACGATCGTCAAGCTCGACGGCAAGGCTCGTGCCGGCGGCGCCGAGTTGGTCGCGGCGGTCGACCTGACCTTCGCCGCGAGGGAAACCGCAGGTCTCGGCCAGACCGAGGTGCTGATGGGCATTGTTCCAGGTGGCGGGGGAACGCAGTACCTGCGCGAACGGGTCGGGCGCAACCGCGCTCTCGAACTGCTGCTCACCGCTGACCTGGTGGACGCCGATACCGCCGCCGCTTATGGCTGGATCAACCGCGCCGTTCCCGCGGCCGAGCTCGACGCGGTCGTCCGTGAGGTGGCGCAGAAGATCGCCGCGCTCTCGCCGGAACTCATCGCCGCAGCGAAAAGGCTGGTCCCCCCGGCGGATCTGGCCGACGGTTTGAAGGCGGAGCACGCCGCATGGGCCGAATTGGTGAGCGGGAGCCTGCCCGCGCAGCTCATGTCGCTGGCCTTGGAGCACGGCGTGCAGACACCGGAGGGTGAGCGCGACCTGGAGTCGGTCATGCGCGACGTCGCAGCCACTCTCTAGCGCCAGGTCTGCAAACCCGGCGCCCACATCAGAACCATTTGGAGAATACGGACGATGAAGGCAGCTTTCTTCAACGCAAACGGCCCCGCGAAGACCGTGCTGCAGGTGCTCGATGTCGCGCGACCGGAACCCGGCCCCGGCCAGGTGCGCGTTCGCGTCGCGCTTTCCGCGATCAACCCCGGTGACATGTGGATGAGGACGAACTCATCACCAGAGGACTTCGGGCCTGTCGGGGAGCGCAATGGCCGCATCCCGCATCAGGACGGCACAGGCGTGATCGATGCGGTCGGCGCGGGTGTCGACGCGAGCCGGCTCGGCGAACGCGTGTGGATCTGGATGGCCGGTTCCGGCACGCCGTGGGGGACCGCCGCCCAATGGACCGTGGTGCCTTCCGAACAAGCGGTCCGGCTGCCGGAAGGGACGTCCGACGAACTGGGCGCCAGTTTGGGCATTCCGGCGATGACCGCGCATTGGTGCCTGTACGCCGACGGCTCGCCGAAGGGCCGCACGGTGCTCGTCGCGGCCGGAGCGGGCGCCGTCGGCCACTACGCGATCGAACTCGGCAAGATCGCCGGCGCGCGGATCGTGACCACCGTCAGCGGACCGGAGAAGGCGGCGCTCGCCCGCGCCGCCGGTGCGGACCTCGTCGTGAACTACCGCGACGCCGACGCCGCGCGGCAGATTCTCGACGCGACCGGTCCCGTCGACCGGATCATCGAGGTCGCGCTGACCGACAACCTGGAGCTTGACCTGGCAGTCGCCGCTGCAGGGGCGACGATCGTGACTTACGCGGCACAACCGGTGGACCCAACGCTGCCGGTGTTCCGGCTGATGTGGCCGAACCTTGTACTGAGGTTCGCGCTGTTCCTCACCGAACCGCGGGACGCACTCCTGCACGCGGCTACGGAAATCACCTCGGCGCTGGAGCGGAACCTGCTCTCTCCTCTGCCGGTCCACTCCTTCGGCCTGGACGACGTGGCGGCCGCGCACGAAGCAGTCGAGAACGGTATCACCGGCAAGGTCGTACTCGACTTGCGCTGACGAATACGCCTGCGTATCCAGACGCCCGAGTGCAGTCCGCGGCCGCTCCGCTGCCGGGCATCCGGTGTCGTGGTCGGTCGGTCGCCCATGGTTCCAGTGTGAGTCCGGCCGCCGGAGACAGAGACACCGCAGCGGATCAAGGCGGCCAGAGCGTATCGCGCACCACCTGAAGCCCCGTCTCTCTTCGGAGAGGCGGGGCCTCAGTCGTCAGATGATGACAACGCCGCCGGGAATCGCTGCCACCGCTCCTCGATCGCATCGCGGATCTTCATCTTCTGCCCCAGCCGCGCGCGACATCGTTTGTCCCGTGCCGAAGAGCCGCTGGAACGCGCGCCCGCGGCAAACAGCCCCTCAGCACGTCGAGTGTCCGGCACGGCAAGCCGGAGTCGCACAGGGAGTCAGCCCACCCGCAAGCTCAGCGCGGCCGGCCACGCCGTGCAGGTGGCGAACACGCGCGGACCGGCGAGTATGAGCGAGCTGGCGGCTGAGTCGGGTGCCGTCGCGGTCACCCTCGACGAGGTCGCCCGCGACGTCGACGCGCTCATCACGTCCATTCCGTTCAGCCGCGTGCCGGACCTTCGGCCGATCATCGGTCATCTCGCCGACGACATCCCGGTGGCCGACACGTCCAACTACTATCCACACCGCGATGGCCGTATCCGCGAAATCGATGACGGCAAACCCGAAGGTGCCTGGGTCGAGCAGAAGCTCGGCCGCCCGGTCGTCCGCGCCTGGAACTCACTTGTCGAGACAACTCTGGCCGGCCAGGGCCGGCCGAAGGGTGCTGCGGGGCGGCTCGCTGTACCCGTCACCGGCAGCCGTGCCGCCGACAAGCAGCTTGTGATGGGACTGGTCGACGACACCGGGTTCGATCTTGTCGACGCGGGCAGCGCCGAGGACAGCTGGCGCATCCAGATGGCGACGCCGGCCTGCTGCACCATGTTGAACGCCGAACAGCTTCGCGCGGCGCTGGCGATCGCCGAGCACGACGCGGCGAGGGTGCGGCGCGAGGCGATCCTGGCTATTGTCGGCACCTGGGAGCCGGACGAGGCATTCCTGCCGGATGTCGTGGCGCTCAACCGCGCCGTGGCGAGACTGCACCGGCTTTCGACCGGCCCGGGTAACCCGGCTTGAGAGGGTGCCGCTTCAGCGCCGGTCGGTGAGTACCGACCGGCAGGGGACGGCGTCCAGCAACGCCTGGGTGTACTCGTGC
Organism: Amycolatopsis cynarae; assembly: GCF_026802195.1. Lineage (NCBI taxonomy): Bacteria > Bacillati > Actinomycetota > Actinomycetes > Pseudonocardiales > Pseudonocardiaceae > Amycolatopsis > Amycolatopsis cynarae. The sequence continues at coordinate 2,948,623 of NZ_CP113836.1, forward strand.
GGGGCGATGCGTGGCGCCGAGAGCACGGTCCTGCGGCGCGGCGTCGTCCGCTCATCGGCTACCTGTTGAATGGCGGTACGACCGATGCCGGGCCAGGCTTGGCCGAGTTGTTCGGCGGGTGGTGCTCTCAGCCGCTGCCCACCACGTTCTCGGGTGTGGCTCTTCCCTGGCGTGCCCCCGTCGAACACCGCGACGGGGTATGGCTCAAGTGCTGGCAGGAGGACGAATGCAACAGGAACCAGCCCACGACGGACTCCGCCAGAGTGATGCCGGATCCTCCCACTGCCGTGCCCGACGCTGTCTACCCAGAGCCATGGCGGTTCGGTTGCCTTGATGCAGCGGTCGCGGGTTGACCCATCGGAGGCATTTCCACCACGCTGGGCTTGGTGCTGGCCGCGAACCGGGTGCCGATCGCGGTGCTGGTGCTTTTCGGTGGGGCGCTGGGGGACCGCCGGGATCGCCGGGCGGTGATGGTGGGCACGGATGTGCTGCGCTTGCTGGTCCAGGCCGCCACGGGCGTGCTGCTGGTCACCGGGCACGCCGGGCTGGTGTCGCTGCTGGTGCTGCAAGCGCTTGCCGGGGCGGGAACCGCCCTTTTCGTGCCCGCCGCGGCCGGGCTGGTGCCCTTGGGCCGGATGATGACCAGGACGCCGGGGTAGGTGCCGGTAACCACCTCACCGATGACCTGCTCAGTCAGGGAACCGGTGGAGGTGAGGAAACCCGGTGCGCCGCTGTAGGTGGCGGCGACGGAGTGGCTGCCCGGGGTGGTGTATGTGGCGGTACAGGCCGCCGTACCCGCAGACGTCAACGACACCCCACCCCCCTCTCGTCTCGTGGGGTGCAGGTGAGGGAAGTGCCGCTGAGGTCGGCGCCAGTGAAGTCGGCGCCGGTGAGGTCGGCGCCAGTGAAATGGGCGCCAGTGAGATTGGCGCCGTTGAAGAAGGCAGCGAGGAGGTGGGCGCCGTTGAAGTAGGCATTACGGAGGTCGTCGCCAGTGAAGTCGGCGACCATGAGGTCAGCGCCACTGAAATAGGCGCCAGCGAGATTGGCGCCCTTAAAGAAGGCATTACGGAGGTCGGCGTCGTTGAGGACGGCGCCGGTGAGGTCGGCGCCTCGGAAGCTGGCACCGCGGAGGCCGCCGCCTGGGAGGTAGGCGCCGCGGAGGTCGGCGTTGTCGAAGCTGGTGGCCTCGAGGTTGGCCTCGCCGAGGTAGGCGCCGCGGAGGTCGGCACCGGCGAGGTAGGCGTCTGGGAGGTGGGCGCGTTTGAGGTCGACCTGCGCCAAGCAGACGTTACTCAAGTCGATGCGGGGATCGTTGTCTCGCGGGTTTCGGTGGGTGACAACAGTGAGTGCGGCCTGCACATCGGCGGTGGGCGGTTGGTTCGGGCACCTGCCCTGTGGGTCACGCTTGGTTGTTTCGCGCACGAAGGCGGTCAGCACGTTGACCATGGCGGGCTGATCGTCGGGGGAATCGCGGGCGATGCGTTCCAGTGCGTAGATGCCGCCGAGGCGGACGTCGAGATTGTCCCGTGTGCCAAGCTGCTCGATGGCTTTACTGAACCGTTCGGTGAGCTGCTGCTGCCGAAGGTTCTCGGCTTGCGCCTCGGTGGCCTTCAGCGTGGCTTCCGCGTTTTTGGCCTGCGGAATGGCGAAGACCAAACTGACCAGCACCGCCCCGAGCGTGAGGACCTGAGTGAGGTCAAAACGGTGCCGGGGTGAGGCTGCTGTCCCAGACGCCGAGGAAGTCGCAGCGGCCCGAGGGCGGGTCCTGGTTCGCGTTCGGTGTCGGATACGGCCGAGCCCGGCAGGCACCTTTCGGCCAGTGGTGGGGCCAGCCGGGCGGCGGATTCCCCGCATGCTTGGTCGCGAATACTGTCCAACGCGTCGGCGCCCACCGTTATGACGACCACCATTCATGATTCCCACGGTGCCATAGTCGGCACCTCTCGTGGCCCGATTCCGGAACAGTGAACCAACGTGGGCTGGCTCCGCCCGCGCACGAGGGGGATGACGCCCGAGGGCCGTGGCCCAGCGCACGGGAGGGTGTCGGACCTTTCCTGCGCCCGTGGACATCGGCGAACACGCCCGCACGCCCCGTCGACACCACCACGTCGCGAGCCACAGTTCCTGGGCCGCGGAACAGTGGACCAGATCATCGCGTGAACAACCATCCCCGTTCGAGGACCAGCACCGTGAACCAGTGACCTCGCCATCGGTCGCCGGCCCTGCACAGACGGATCGCTCATCCAGTCCCCCGGCACGGGCTGCGGTCGTGTCGAGGGGGTGGGTGTCACCCACCCGCTCTTCGCCTAAGGGCTGTATGAGGCCATGGCGTTGTTGACCAGTCGGGTCACGCAGCGGCGACTGGGCCACCTACGCCGCCGAGATCAGCCGCCGCAACCTTGTCCAGGAGTGCTGAATGGCATCCCACCGCCACCTCACCCACGCTGCCGCGATCCTGCTGGTCCACGGCGGGCTGTGGGGCGACATGAATGCCGACCAATTCTGGGCGTCGCCCGGGATCACTCGGGGCTTGCGTCAGGCAGGCTTCAACGTGCTGGCGCCCGACCGCATCCAGCGGCCGCCACGCTGGTCTGCCGAGGCCGAGCACCTGGCCGCTGCAGGGCCCGAACAATCGGTCACTGTGGCGGCCGGGTCGAACGGCTGCTCGGCCGCCGTCCGCTTGGCGCTGGCCTTCCCGCACCTCGTCGAGAAATTGTTGCTGGCCTGGCCTGCCACTGCCGGAGACCCAGCCGTGGACTCCCGCACTAGAGGCAGCCTGGCCGCTTATGGCGCCTCGGACCAGATCATCTGCGCGCTGCTGGACGGCCGCACGCTGCGAGGCGAGCCTGTGGCCGCGCCGGTGGTCCCGTCAGGGAAGAGCCCTGGGAGTGAGGCAGCGGTGAGGGCCGCCCACTGTGCATCGGTTCCGTATCCGGTGACGAAGTCGTGGTAGTCGGCACTGGTCAAGCGTGCGAAATCGGTGTAGTCCACGGCTATGGGGATCAGGTCCCAGTCTGGATGGCCCCGCGAGACGTGGTCGAGATCGAGCAGGATCGGCGGGCAGGACTCCGGGACGGCGACGTTGCCCTGCCAAGCATCTCCATGGATCACCCGCTCCGTCGCATCCCGCGGCAGGTTGTGGAGCTGGGCACGCAGATCGCTCGCGTGGTGCGTGAGCCAGGACCGGTCCTCATCGGGCAGGTGATGGGCTGCACTGATGCGCTCGTCCAGTCCGGCGAAGGGATCGAACTCGGGCAACTCCGGCCGTACCGGCGGTGTCAGCGTGTGCAGCAACCGCAGCACCCCGCCCAGTTCCCTGGGCGTGGCGGGCCGATGGGGCGGCAGCAACTCCCACCAGGTCACTGGCCGATCCTCGACCATGGTCGGCTGCGGCACTCCTGACAGCGCTCTGACCACGGGAATACCCTGCGACGAGAGCCATTGAGCCACCTCGACCTGCCGCACCGCCGAGGCGCGGCTGCCGTCGGGGCCGATCCGGGCGACGATCCCGCCCGTTAGCCGGTACATGACGTTGGCCCCATCGCGGATCAATTCCGCACCCTCGGCATCGACCCCCGCCACACCGGCTGCGACGGTAAAACCTCATCGGCTTGCCGGTGGGGTGTCGTCACGGTGCTGATCGTGTCAGATCGTCGCGAACCGCAGGTCGGCCTCGGTGCGGGCCTTTGCGGCGGTGTGCCGGCGGGACTTAACGGACGGTGGTGTCCCAGCCGAGCAGGTCGAAGGTGCTGCCTTTGCGGTAGCCGTGGAGGCCGGCGGCAGGGTATTCGATCAGGTTGTCGGGTAGTTCGTCGAGGGGGAACCAGGCCAGGCCGGAGCATTTGTCGGGCTCGCGGTTGAGGGGTTCGCCTTCCCAGTGGCGGGTTTCGAAGAACAGTCCGAGTCGTGGTTCGGGGCCGGAGCCGTTGACGTGCAGGGTGTGGACGTGCCGCAGGGCGGCGGGGGCGATGAGCACGCCGACTTCTTCCTCGGCTTCTCGTGCCGCGGCGTCGAGGACGGATTCTCCGGCGTCGAGTTTGCCTGAGGGCAGGTGCCATAGTCCGTCGAAGCGGGGGTTGGGGTCGCGTCTGCGGGTGAGCAGTACCTGCTCGTCGCGGGTGAGGATGACGTGGACGTCGATCAGGTGGCGGTCGGCCATCAGCGCTGCCCCTCGCAAGCACGATCGGCGGGAAGTGTCCCGGTGGTCTGGACTCGCGGGACTCTACGCCGCCCGTCATTGTGGCGGTGGGAGGGCCGCGAGCTGGGCGATTCGGCTGGTCAGCAATGTAACCACCTGGTCGGTCGGGGTGTGGGTGGTGTCGAGGGAGAGCACGGGGTAGCCGTGGTCGGTGAGTCGGGCGATGGTGTCGCGGTAGAGATCGGCTTCCCGTCGAGAGGTCCGCGGTCCGGCTTCAAAGCGGCTGTGCGCACCTCGTCGTGCGATGCGGGTGGCGGCCACTTGTAACTGTCCGAATAAAGTTGTGCTCTGCGTTCGCGCTGCGGATCACGACCGGTTGCCAGTGAGCAGCGAAGCCTTCCGGCCGATGGCCTCGGTCGGAAGGCTTCGCTGCGTGGGGTGGAGTTTGTATCTTGTCCGGTGTCCTGCCTTCCGTAGTGGGGGAGAGGCCTGAACGCCATCAGTTTCTGGTGTGCTGCTGGTGGGTTTGATCGGGTAATGCGAGTGGATGGGGTTCTGCGGTGAGGGTGGCGAGTGCGGTGGCGACTTCTTGGACGGTGGCGCGGATGTAGGTGGTCGTGGTTCCGGCGTCACTGTGACGGAGGCGCGGCAGCACGCCGACGACGCCAGGGCTTCCGCCGACCAGGCCGACCTGGCCGCTTCGCGGGCGGCCCAGTCGGCCGAGACCGCCAAGTGGGCCGCGTCGAACGCGCAGGCGGCGGCGCAGGCCGCGCAGCGGTCGTCGGCACAGGCGTCGCAGTCGGCCGCACTGGCCAACGAGTACGCCGCGCAGGCCCGTGCGGCGGCTGTTCAGGCGCAAGCCGCCGCCGACGCGGCGGGCAAGGACGTGGCCGAGGCCAGCCAGGCGGCCGCCAACGCCTACAACGCGGTCAACGTCAAGCAGGCCGAGGAGAACGCCAAGCAGCAGGTCCTGGACATGCGCGGCACCGTCCAGCAGGTCCGGGACGCGGTCGCGCAAGCCATCGCGGACCACCCGGAGCTGCAGGCCCTCAAGGACGCCGCCGACCAGTTGCTGGCGATGATCGACACCATGGCCGGCGCCACGCTCGACTACGTGCGCGACCACGCGGGCGAGTTGATGGCGCTGATCCAGCATCTGGCCGAGACCGCGGGGGGAGTCGGCGCCGCGCTCGGTGGCGCCGCGATCTCCGGGGGCGCGATCACGGCCTGCGCCGCGGAGGTCGGCGGGGGTGCGGCGGTCGGTGCCGGCGGCGGCGCGCTCTTCCTCGGTATCGGTGCGGTGCCCGGCGGCATCGGCGGCGCGATCGTCGGTGCCATCGCGTGCGTGTTCACCTCGGGGCCCGCAGTCTACGCAGGCATCACCGAGATGATCGGCGGCCTGGCCATGGCCCAGCAGGGCATGCAGGGCATGGCCGACGACATCAACAAACTCTCCGAGAACGCCGGGAACAAACTCGGTGACGAGAGGGAACAGAAGGTCGCGGACCTGGTGGGCGGCAGGCGCACCAAGGAGCTCACCAACAACGGTCAGGACTTTAGGATTAAAATGCCGGGCGTTAACAGTACCGGTGTGGACGTGTTCGGGCCGAACGGCGAATACATCGCGGTCGGCGGGCCCGGCAAGGCACTGGATTCAAGCGATCTGGGCACTCGGATGAAGATTCTCAAGTATGGCGCCGACCGGGACGGCGTGCGGGCCCTCGCGTACTTTGAGGAGGGCACTCCGCAGTCGGCGCTCGACTTGGCCAAGAAGTGGCTGGGTGACGACAGTGTGTTTCTCTTTCCGAAGTAGGTAATTATGTCATACGGGTTTGTGCGGTTGTATCGGCGGGACTGGTCGATGGAGCAGGTGCTGCGGCGGGTGGATTCGCTGGCGGCGAGCGGGATGGTGCTGGGTTATCCGCCTACTGGCCGGATTACCGCGCTCAGCAGGGAGTGGGAGACCGCCGGTGAGCAGATCGAGATGACCCGGGACGGTCTGCTTGCGGCTATGGCCGGGTTGGGGAAGGAGCCGTTCAGCTTCCAGTACTGGCTGACCGACACCGAGGATGAGGCCAGCGTTATCTGCCTGCTGAGCCAGGTCGGCGCTGATGTGGTTGTCGAGGACTACAGTCTGGATGGTTTCGGTGGCCCGGTTTACAGGCTTGGACAGAACACGGTGATCCGCCGGATATTGGCCGAGTTCCGGGCGACGCCGTCCGCAGTCGGCCTGATCGTCGACCGGTGGGGGGAGTCGAAGGAGACCGACCTGGATGACATCGTGACCGGCGGGCCCACACCGGTCACCATCGTGCCTGAATTGCTGGTGTTGCGGCCTGAGGTTGCCCGCCTGCACCCGGAGTTGCCGGCACTGGTTCCCTTCGACGGTTTCCTCGCCTGCGATACCGACGGAATCCTCGCCCTGGCAGGGTGACCGACTGCCATCGGAACTCGTGCTCGGCCCCGAACCGACAGCCCGTGCTTCCTTTGGCGCTTGACCTCGCCAGAAGCGGCTTGGCGACGGCAATGTTGTTCTCTTTCCGAAGTAGGTAGGGATGACAGACGGGTTTGTGCGGTTGTATCGGCGGGAGTGGACGCCGGAGCAGGTGTTGCGGCGGGTGGATTCGCTGGCGGCGAGCGGGATGGTGCTGGGCTATCCCCCTACTGGTCGGATCACGGCGATCAGCGGGGAGTGGGAGACCATGGGCGAGCAGGTCGAGATGACCCGAGAGGGCGTGCTCGCTGCCATGGCTGGGTTGGGGGAGAAGCAGTTCACCTTCCAGTACTGGCTCACTGACACCGAGGAGGAGGCCAGCGTCATCTGCACTCTGAGCCGAGTCGGTGCTGACGTGGTTGTCAAGGACTACAGTCTGGATGGTTTTGGTGGCCCGGTTTACCGGCTTGGGCAGAACACGGTGATTCGGCGGATATTGGCCGAGTTCCGGGCGACCGGGCAGGCGGCGGTCGGCCTGGTCGTCGGCCGGTGGGGGCCGTCGAAGGACACCGATCTGGATGACATCGTGACCGGCGGGCCCACACCGGTGACCATTGTGCCGGAACTGCTGGTGCTGCGGCCCGAGATTGCCCGCCGCCATCCGGAACTGCGGCCACTGGTCCCCTTCGGCGGTTTCCTCGCCTACGATACCGACGAAATCCTCGCGCTGGCACCGTGACCGACCGCCATCGGAACTCGTTCTCGGCCTGAACCGGGTAGCCGGTACTGGGCGGGATGCTCCTGGCACAGGGCGAGCGTGTCCTCCCGGCCGTGTGGGTGGTGTCAGCGCCACACGGACCTTCTGCGCCGCTGAAGTTCTCCGGGCCGATCCGGGCAACAATGCCGGACGCCTGCCGGGGAGATGACGTTGGCTCCGTCAATGATCATTGCCGCGCCCTTGGCATCGACCCCGCCACACTGTGCCTGCGATGGCTCGGACGTCATCGTTGTGCCGGTGAGGTGTCGGCACGGCGCTGATCGTTTCAGATCGTCGCAAACCGCAGGGGGCAGGCTGCCGATACGCTCCAAGGCTGTAGGGAGCCCGAAAGGTTCAAGAGTTGGCCCGCTGTTACCGAGAACCCCATTGGTTCGACGTCGAGGGATCCTGCCCCAGGCACTGACGCAAGAAGCATGCCTGAGCGACACGCAGCGACCTTTGCAGGGAAGGCTGCGCAATAGGATCGAGAACGAGGCGAGGGCCTGCCTCGGTCGATCTTAACCGATGATCGGTTCGTGTCCCTAGGGACTTGAACCCCCACTGTGTCCGAGGGGGGACTTGCACACTAACCACACGGCTGCGCTTGACGTGACCGGTCCCGAGCTTTTTGCCCGGGACCGGTCGGTTGGTATCAGCTATAGATGACCTGGGTGGTGTTGTTGCTGGCGTTCCAGGTTATGTAGCCGTGTTGGAAGTCGTTGCGGCGGCCGCCGGTGATGGCGTATTCGTCGCTGGTGGGGTAGCCGAGGCCGCTTTTCTCCCACCCGAGGTTGGCCCAGGTGTCGCGGATGGTGCCGACGACGGCGTGGGCTCCGGTGTTGGGTGTCCAGTAGATGGAGGCGTTGTTGGTGAAGTGGTTGTAGCGGCCGGTGCCGTCGGGTGTGGTGGTTTCGTCGGTGGTGGGGTAACCGAGTCCGGTTTCCCAGCCGAGCGCGGCCCATTTGTCGTGGATGAGGCCATTGATTCCGTGGGCTCCGGTGTTGGGTGTCCAGTAGATGGAGGCGTTGTTGGTGAAGTGGTTGTAGCGGCCTATCCCGTCGGGGGTTGTGGATTCGTCGGTGGTGGGGTAGCCGAGTCCGGTTTCCCAGCCGAGGCTGGCCCATTTGTCGCGGATGGCGCCGAGGATGGTGTGGGCTCCGGTGTTGGGGTCCAGTAGATGGAGGCGCCGGAGGACCAGTTGAAGTGGTTGTAGCGGCCGATGCCGTCGGGGGTGGTTTGCTGGTCGGTGGTGGGGAAGCCGATCGCGGTGGGGCCGCCGATTTGCTGGTAGTGGGTGAGGATGTCGCCCAGCAGGTAGTGGGCTCCGGTGCTGGTGGAGTAGTAGATCGCGCCGTGTTCGTAGTTCTGCGCCGAACCACCGGTCACCGTGGTTTCGGCGCCGACGGGGGTGCCGAGCAGGGAGGCTGCGCCGCCCATGTCGAGGTAGCGCGCTTCGATCGCGGAGGTGGTCTGCTGGATGAGCCAGTCGTGGAGGTCGTCGGTGCGGGTTTCGGTGGCGCCGGTGCGGGTTTCGGTTTCGCCGAGGCAGCCGGTTTGCCAGGAGGTGTGGTTGAGGGCCACGAGTTCGGGTTTGCCTGCGTTGTTGTGGAGGGCGGGGCCGCCGGCGTCGCCTTTGCAGGTGGTGGGGCCGCCGGTGCTCGCAACAGCGAGGGTGGTGGCGGTGAGGGAGTCGATGGTGACGGTGGTGGTGTGGAGTTGGTCGGGGACCCAGTCGGTGGCGGTGCGGCCGAACCCGGCCAGCCGGAGGGTGTCCCCGGCCTGGGGGGCGGTGGTGGCCAGCGCGAGGGGGGTGACGTCGGTGACCGGGGTGGCGAGCCTAATGAGGGCGAGGTTGCGGTCGGGCCGGGGAATGATCGAGTCCGCTTGCACGGTGTGGCCGGTGGTGGTGGTGAGGTCGGTCCTGCCGACGGTCACGGTGGCGGGGTGGGCGGGTGCGCCGGGTTGGGTGGTGTCGGGGAAACAGGTGCTGGTGGTCAGGACCCAGCGGGGGTCAATGAGGACCCCGCTGCAGGCGCTGGTGCCGGTGGAGATTTTCGCAACGAACCCGTAAGAGCTGTCGGTGACGGCGCTGCCCCCGGTGACCGCATCGGCGGTCGTAGCGCTCAGCAACGCCACACCGAACGGCACGGCGCCCAGCGCGGCGAAAGTGACGGCACGTCTGAGACGATTCGAAGTGCTGTGCATGCTGGTGTTACTCCAGAGTCAGGTATGGAAAGGCTGGCCGGTCGACCTAACGGGTATCTGGTACGGACCATGGATGAGGGCGATTGTTTCCAGGCCGCTCGGCGCCGCTGTAGGCGAAGTCGGCCACGTGTGCGCGCTTTTCCGCGGGTCGCCCTTATGCCAGCTCGAGCAAGTGCCCTGTTCGGGTGACGTCGGCTCAGACTGCAACCGAATCCCTTCAAGTAGCGATGGAAAAGGAACCATGCCCAAGATCGAGTTCCCGGCGAAGTTCGGAAATCGGATGTTCCAGGTCTGGCGTTTCGAGGTCGGCCACAGCGTGCTGCTGCTGCGGAGCACGCTGACGAAGGAGCAACCAACCAGGATCGACATCATGTTCCGGGCTGTCGGCGAAATGCGGCTGCGCAAGCGGCTTGACGAATTGACTGTCGACCTGATCACCGGTGACGATCCTCGGTTCCAAGACGTTGCCATCGAGCAGGGGAAGTTCCTATTCGCAGTGTCAGCGCGTGATTTCCCGCACGGTTATGTCGTGGCAGGCAGCATGTTCACCGCCGAGGACGACCTGCACTACGACGATCCGTCCGTCTTGGGTAATAAGGAGCTGGAGGGGCACCTGCTGCGGCAAGGCTACTTCCAGCCGTGAAGTCACATCCTTGGCGCGACCTCTCCACGCCGAGGGATGAGCTCGAGACCGGGAAGACCAGAGTCTGCGGTAACAGTGTTTCCAGCGTGACGCGCCGGTGAAGGTCCGGCGGGATGGACTTGTCCCGCGCTGCGCGCGGCGGGGGACGAGGCTGAGTTTCCCGTGTGGCATTTCGTGGTGCTGGTCGTCTGCGCGGCAGCGATCTACTTTTCGTGCGAGTGGTTCGTCAACGCCGTGGAATGGCTCGGCCAGCGTTTGAACGTCGGCCGGATGGCGGTCGGCACCATCCTGGCCGCGTTCGCCACCTATGCCCTGTACTTCTGGCGCGAGATCCGCAGCGGCGGCGGTGAGTCCGGCGAGAACGAGCTGCTGGCGCCGTTGAAGTTCCAGCCCCGCCGCACCTCACCCGCGACCTGGGCCGTGGTGGCCCAGACGCTGGCCACCCTGGCCGTCATCTTCGCGGCCTCGCAACTGTTCGTGCACCAACTCGACGCGATCGGCCCGATGCTGGGCCTGTCCGGTGCGGTGACCGCGCTGCTGCTCTCCCCCATCGCCACCGAACTGCCCGAGATCATGAACGCGATCATCTGGGTCCGCCAGGGCAAGACCAGCCTCGCACTGGCCAACATCTCCGGCGCCATGATGATCCAGGCCACCGTGCCCAGCGGACTCGGCCTGCTGTTCACCCCGTGGCGCTTCAACGGTGCCCTGCTCTGGGCCGGGATCGTCACCATGATCGCCATCGCCTACCTGCTGGCCACCCTGCGCGCCCACAAACTCACCCCCGCCCGCCTGGCCCTCGCCGCCGGCCTGTACCTCGTGTTCGCCGCCGGCCTGGTACCCATACTCACCCAACACAAGCGCAGCCCCCTCCGGCGGCGGAGCCTCTTCACCCGCAGCCAAGATGCTGTCGTTCGCGCCGGACGTGTCGCTTCTGATCTCGCCCGAGCATGCCGGGTCAGTGATCACCTGCGACGACGGCCGTCTATACCTCGCGGGCGGTGTAGGGCAGCAGCCCGTACTCGGCCACCGGGGTCGTCCCAGCACTAAACGGCGCGTCGAACACCAATCCGATCAGCGAGGGGACTGCGGGCGGCCCACCGACCAGCGTCAGCGAGTCCTTGGTACGTAGCGCCGGGACCATTCACCGGCGTCAGCACGGGGCCAAGAGTGTCGTATTCCAACTGCAAACGGCGGCGTGTCCGGCGAAACGGAGGCCAGGCCCTGCCCGTGCCCTCAGATGTCTTCGAGTTCCGAGGAGGTCGCACCTTCTGCGGTGCAGAATCCGACATAATCGGCAGACCGCAGGGTGATCCTCACCCATGGGTTCGTGTCGCTAGGGACTTGAACCCCCACAGTGTCCGAGGGGGGACTTGCACACTAACCACCCGTCTCTACCTGGAGAACAGCGGTGTGGGAGGCTGTGGGGTAAGAGAGTGTCCGAACCGAGCAGACCCAGATCCCCAACCTCGTATACGCCGCTGACCTGCAGCTCAGCTGAGGAAAATGCGCGTACGTGCCCCGGCCGCGCCCTATCGCCGCTGGCCGGTACGGGGCAGGCGTAGCCGGAGTCGGAATCCGCCGTCGGCGGTCGGGGTGGTCATGATGGTTCCGCCCAGTAGCGCGGCTCGTTCTTGGAGGCCGATGAGGCCGTGGCGGGCGCTGGGCAGCTGCAGTGTCGGACGGCCGGGGCGGGTGTTGGTGACGGTCACGGTGAGATCTGTGTCGTCGTAGGCGATGTCGACGGTGGCGGTGCTGCCGGGGGCGTGTTTGCGGACGTTGGTGAGCGCTTCCTGGATGGTGCGGTAGATGGTGCGCTGCGCGGCGGTGTCGACGTCCTGGGGTGCGGAGCCGGTGAGGTGGGTCTCGATCCCGCTGCCGGAGACCAGGCGGTCAAGATCGGACAGTGTCGGCTGGGGCGTCAGTTCGGTGGCCTGGCTGCCGGAGGCCCGGAGCAGGTTGACCATGTGCCGGAGTTCGTCGAGGGTGTCGACGGAGAGTGTGCGGATGTTGTCGGCGGCGGTCTTCACGGCGGTGTCGGTGGTGGAGACACCGAGGGCGCCGGCCTGCACGGCGATCAGGCTGACCTGGTGGGAGACGACGTCGTGCATCTCGCGGGCGAGTTGGTTGCGTTCCTTGGCCAGGATCGCCTGGGCGTCCAGTTCGCGCTCGTGCTCGCGTGCTTGCCGGATGTCCTCCAGACGCAGCGCGAGTTCACGCTGGGCGTGCACGAGCCGGCCGAAGAAGATCGGCGCGGCCGCGGTCATCGTGGCGTAGATGACGGTGAGCACCATGTCGGAGCGCGGGAACTGGTAGTCGAGGCCGGGGAAGAGGTAGCCGATGGCGGCGAGCAGCCCGCCGCCGGTGAGCAGGTAACGGTTCGAGTACCGCACGGCGACGGCGTAGAGCGCGACGAGCGTGGCGATCCCTGAGCCCACCAGGGCGAGCGCGGGCAGGGTGAGCAGGAACACCGGCATGGGCCAGCGTCGCCGGAAGAGCAGGGCAGCGACGGCCAGGATCGCGACGCCGACGGTAACGGGCCCAGTGAGGTGGTTGAGCGCGGCGTCGACGGCGGCGAGGGCGATCAGCCCGGCGTCGGCGAGATGGGTCTGCGTCCTTGTCATGACGACGCCTCGTCATTGCCGAGCAGCCCCGCGCGCTGCGCCACGAGCGCGGCCTGCACGCGGCTGCCGACCTGAAGCTTGCTGAGGATGGCGGACACGTGGTCCTTGACCGTGCCGATGCTGAGGTGGATGCGGCCGGCGATGTCGGCATTGGACAGTCCCTCGGCGATAAGGACGAGCACGGCGCGTTCCCGCTCGGAGAGCTTGTCCACCTGGGACGCGGCGAGTGTGCCGGCACCCGAGCCGAGGTAGCCGTTGACGACTGTGCGGGTGACCTTCGGCGAGAGCACCACACCGCCGGCGGCCAGGGTGCGGACGATCTGGGCGAGCTGGTCGGGTGCGGTGTCCTTGAGGATGAACCCGGCCGCGCCGGAGCGTAGTGCCGCCGCGATGTACTCGTCGGAATCGAACGTCGTGAGCATGGCCACGATGGGCGGGTTGGGCAGGCCCAGCACTTGGCGCAGGATCGTCAGGCCGTCGACGTCGGGCATCCGGATGTCCAGCAACACGACGTCGGGCCGGTGCAGACCGATCTCCTTGACCGCCTGCGCCCCGGTCAGTGTCGCCACGACCTCGATGTCGCCCGCCGCGTTCAGAATGAGGCGGAAGCCGGAGCGTACCAGCTCCTCGTCGTCGACAACGATTACTCGAACCATGTGACCAGTCTCGCCGCAAGCGGGTCCGCCCTGCCATCCGGGGCTTGGGGGCCGGTGCACCGCCGGTCGGCTGGACGTCGTTAGCCGGCCGACGGACCGTTCGGGCCGGGTAACCGGTGTCCGCGGGCGTGGCGCGGGCCGAGGATGAGTCGTGACGAAAGGAGTTGCCGTGGACAACAACGACCGCGAGCTGATCCTGGGCCTGGCCAACCGGCTTCGGCAGGCCCACCCGGTGGCCAAGGACCATGAGGTCGCCGAGGTGATCGGACAGTACATCGCCTCACAGCCGGACGCGCTCTACCTACTGGTGCAGGCGGTCCTCGTGCAGGAGGACGCGTTGCGCACTGCGCAGGCCCAGATCGCTGAACTCCAGGCGGCCCGGCCGGGCTACGGGGCCGCTGAGGCACCGGGCTACGGGGTGCCTGCCTACACACAGCCGCCCGTTCAGCCCAACGGTGGCGGGTTCATGTCCCGGATGTTCGGGCAGAGCCGGGAGGCGGGGCCGATGGACGCGCCGCAGGGTCGCTCCGGTGGAGGGTTCCTGAAGACAGCGGCGGCCGCGGCGGCTGGTGTCGCCGGGGGGGCGTTGCTGTTCCAGGGGTTGAACGAGGTGTTCGGCGGGCAAGAGGCTTCGGCGAGCGAGGCGCACGGCGCCATGGAGGAGTCCGGCGGCTGGGACGAGGACGAGCAGTGGTGAGCCGGAACCGGCGATGAGTGTTGCGGGCCCTTGGCGGCCGCCTCCCGAGGGAGGCGGCCGCCAAACTCGTGAATCGTGCTCACGTGCGTCGCCTTGGCCATGTTGCCCGGCAAGGCTCCCTGTACCCACCGCCGATCCCATCGGCAGAGGTTTCGGTCACCCGGTCCGAGGCGCCTGGCAGGTACGGCCCGTGTAGTTCCTGCCTCGTAAGGCCACGAAACCGGTTCTGCGCCTGTGCAGGAAAGGCAGATCCGCACCATTGGACCACCGATCCTCCTCGAGGACTCGCACGACGACACCTTGAAGGCTGGACGACGGCGAGGTTCCGTGACGGACCGGCACGTGGTTCCGCTACGGACCTCCCGCTACCAAGGTGTGTCCTGCCGAGCACCGGATTCCTCGATGAGCAGTTGGGTGGCGGCGAACTCGGCGTACAACGGATCACTCACTACCAGGTCGTCGTGAGTGCCGATCGCGCGAACAGTCCCGTTGTCGAGCACCACGATCCGGTCCGCTTCGAGCACAGTCGAAAGCCGATGCGCCACCACCAGTACGGTCATGGTCTTCGCCACGGTCGTGACCACGTCCCGGATCGCCATCTCGTTCACGGCGTCCAACTGCGAGGTGATCTCGTCGAGCAGCAGCAGGCGAGGACCGCGGATGAGGGCGCGAGCGAGCGCGACCCGCTGCCGCTCACCGCCGGACAGCAGGCTGCCACGGTGTCCGACAACGGTGTCCAGGCCATCCGGCAAGCGGTCGACGAGCATGTCGAGCCGGGTCCGTGCCACCGCGTCGCGGATCTCATGCCCGGTGGCCTGCGGACGTGCGTAGACGAGGTTGTCGCGCAAGGTCCCCGACAACAGCGGGGAGTCCTGCTCCACATACCCGATGGACCCGCGCAGACCAGCCAGATCCCAGTCGGCGAGGTCCCGGCCGTCCATCAGGATCCGGCCGCTCGACGGATCGTGGAACCGCTCGATCAGCGCGAACAGCGTGGACTTCCCGGCGCCGGACGGACCGACGAACGCGGTCATGCCCCGGGCAGGGATATCGAAGCTTACGCCGCGCAGCACCTCCGGCAGGTCCGGACCGTACCGGAACCGGACATCCTCGAAGACAAGGCGGGTTGCGCCCCGCCCCACTGCGGTCGGCGCGACGCCATTGGCGGGAGCCGGTTCGGTCGGCATCTGTTCGACCTCGCCGAGCCGGCGTACCGCCGCCAACCCGATCTGCAGCTTGCTGCCCGCCTCGAGCAGCCGTCCGATCGGCTCCTCCAGATAGAACAGGTACAACAGGAAAGCCACCAAAGTGGACAGTTGAATGGCCCCGGTCGCGACGCGCGCACCGCCGATGCCGAGCACGGCGAGGAAGGACGCCTGGATCGCGAGGGCGCCCGAACCGTGCACCAGCGACTCCCACCGCGCTGAGCGGACACCGGCGCGCCACGCGCGTTTGGCTCCGTCCTCGATCGCAGCGATCTCCCTGGCTTCCGCGCCGGCGGCCTTGACGGTCCGGAAGGCGCCGAGCACACGTTCCATCTGTGCCCCCGTCTCGCCGACCGCACTCTGGGCGGCGCGGGTGGCGCGTTCGATCATCGGCATGCCCGCGGCGGCCAGCAGACCGATGAGCAGCAGTACAACTACGGTGCCACCGAGCAGGACAAGATCCATCGCACCCATCATCACGACCATCACCATGGTCGTCACGCCACCGGTGACCAGCCCGACGAGCGCGTGGGTGCCCACCTCGCGCAACAAAGTCGAATCGCTGGTGAACCGGGACAACAGGTCCCCGGGCTCGGCCCTTTGCACAGCCGGCGCCCGCAGCGACAGTATCCGCCTGGCCAACCGTTTCCGGGCCACCAGCACGACCGACTCCGCGGCGCGTTCGAGCAGGTAGTCACCGACCGTCGCGATCGCGGCGCCGGCGAGGGCCAGACCAACCAGCAGCACCAGCACGCCGGTGATCACGCCGCCGGTTCCGAGCCGGTCCACCAGTGCCTTCGCCGCGAGCGGCTGTACCGCCGCGGCGAGGCCGCCCAGCAGGACGAGGGTCCCTCCGAACAGGATGGTGCGCCACTGGGGCTTGACATACCCCGCGAGCATCCGCCAGGTCGTGCGGTCGATCGAGGTGCGCACAGTGAAACAACTCCGTGGTCGATGATTGTCGTCTGTAGCGATCCTCGGCCGACGGCGTGACCCGCGGTATCGGTGAACCGGCCGGACGGCCCAGCCGGACGGCTGGTCGCGAGCCGTCACCTGGAGCTAACGCTGCTTCGGAACTCGCTGTGTGGTCCGACAGCGTGGGCAGCTGGGTGGATGGGCGCAACCAGCCGGGCGGCCGATCGATCCGGCTGCCGGTCCGATGTGGCCCCACCAGCGTTTTCCCTACGGTGACGAGGGATTTCACGTTCCAAGTAACTGAAGGAGAACGTCGTGCGCCTTGTTGTCGTGTCCTTGATCGTGGCGAGCGGGCTGGCCCTGACGGGCTGCGCCGGCCAGTCCACCAACTCGCAGCCGAGCACCACCGCGAAGAGCAGCAGCGCCGCGCGACAGGTGATGGCCTTCGGTGAGGAGCGGGCTGGTAAGCGTGGTGTCATCACCGTGGGGCGGCCGACCGTCCACGAGCTGCCCTCGGACCCTGTCCGGGCCAAGGACCTGACTCGTGGCCTGCGATTTGACGTCGTTGTCAAGAACACCTCGAACCAGGCGATACAGGCGTCGTCGTTCACCTTCGCCGCGACCTCGAACGGTGCCCCGGCGACCCTTGTCACGGACCCGGCGCAGAACATCGGTGACAAGCTTTCCTCCGATGTGCTGCCGGGCACCGAACGCAGACTCGGCCTGGTACTGGCGTTGCCCGCCAAACCCTCGGAGATCACGGTGAAGGTGACGTTCGAGCGGACCAACCCGCTGTACTGGACCGGTACCATCTGACCGAGGTGGTAACAGGTTCACCCCGTGCCTTTGGTGCTTACCCGAGTAGTACGGCCGTCTGCGGCGGTGCGGTCGATCGGGTGACAGCGGGAGCGCGGCACGGTCGAACGGCACGCGAAGCCCCCGGTGGGAGGACTGATCATGGTCGACAGTCCTCCTACCGGGGGCTTCGTGCCGCCGTCACACCGACCGCGCTCATGGTCTTTGGCTGACACGGCCTGCGGGTTCACGGCCCGGCGCCGTGAGCGAACACTTGGTCGGCGAAGACCAGGAGGTGCGGCAGGGTCGCGCGAGCGGTGTGCCAGGTGTGGTTGAAGCCTTGTTCGATGTGGACGGTAGCGGCCTGTCCGCGATCGTGGAGGGCGTCTGCGATGCGGGTGGCGGTGGCGATGTCCGTCCGTGCCCCGGTGCCGGCGGTGAGCAGCACCGCGACGTGGTGCGGGAAAGTCATGGTGCGCAGATAGTCCCGTGGTGTGTTGGCCGCCAACAGCGCGGGGTTCCCGCCGAGCAGGCGGTCGCCGTCACCCAGGGCATCGTAAGGCAGGGTGAGCAGGAGGGCGGTGAACTCGTCGAGGTGGTGCAGGCCGATGTTGAGCGCGGCGAAGGCGCCGCCGGACATACCGCCGAGTGCCCGGTGGCGCCGGTCGGCGAGGGTGCGGAAGCGGTGGTCGATGGTAGTGACGACCGTTTGCGACAGATACGTTTCCAGCCGCGGTCCGCTGGGCACGTCGAGGCCTTCCCAGTCGCGGCTGCTCTGACCGGCGGTGAGGTCGACGTTGACCATGATCATCGGCGCGAGTGCGTGGTACTGGTAGAGCAGTTGAAGCGTGCCGGGGGCGTCGCCGGCGGCCAGCCAGTCTTCTGGACTGCCGTAGGGGTACCCGTGGACGAGGTAGACGACGGGGTAGCGCCGGTTCGCGTTGGCCGGGTCGGTGTAGCCAGGGGGCAGCAGCACGTAGGTTCGTCCGGACGGTACGGCGTTGGCGGGGTCCGCGATGTCGAGGCGCTCGATGATCGGGGCGGTGGGGCCGGTCGGCAGTGGCCGTGGAGCCGCGGGCGTGTCCTCGGGGCCACCGAGCGCGAGGCCGAGTGCGCGCAGCGGTGGCCCGCCGCGTTGAAGGAGCCGGGCGAGGTCGGGGAGGGTGCGGACGTAGCCGGCGTAGCTGTTGATCCCGGTGACCGCGGCGAGCAGCGCGCAGCACATGGCGGCGATGACGGCGCGGCGGCGGGGGCGGACGCGGATCGCGACCACCATCAACGCGAGGGCCAGCGCGATACACGTGATCCAGATCCAGTGCGATTCCAGCGGACCCGTCTTCCTGGCGTGCCGCAGAACTTCGTCGGGGATCGACGGGATCGGGACGTTCACCATCTCGAGCGCGCGTCCGGCCAGGGGGAGAGGCGTGTTTCGCGGGCCGCGATCCCGAACGCCGTGGCGGGGATCGTCACCGTGGTGAGCCTGGTGGGGGACACGGCTACATCAGGCGGCGCAACGGCGTGGGCGGCGGTGAGGCCGGACGGCACCGGCGCGAGAAGCCGTTTCATCACAGTGCTTTCGGCCGGGTGAAGGGGAACAGCACGGTCTGGCGGATGGACGCGCCGGTGAGCATCATCAGCAGCCGGTCGACGCCGAGGCCGAGTCCGCCGGTCGGGGGCATGCCGTGTTCGAGTGCGAGCAGGAAGTCCTCGTCGACTTCCATCGCTTCCGGATCACCACCGGCGGCACGCAGCGACTGGTCGTGCAGCCGGGCCCGTTGCTCGATGGGGTCGGCGAGTTCGGTGTAGGCGGTGCCGATCTCGGCGCCGAATGCGACCAGGTCCCACCGTTCGGCGAGGCGTGCGTCCTCGCGGTGCGGCCGGGTCAGCGGCGACACCGCCGCCGGGAAATCGATGTAGAAGGTCGGGCCGGTGGTGGCGGGTTCGACCAGGTGCTCGTAGGCGGCGAGCACGAGGTCCGCGGCCTCGGCGTCGCCAGGCGCCTCGACACCGGCTTGCGTGCATAGGTGACGAAGCCGCGCAACGGGTGTATCCGGGGCGATCGGGTCGCCCAGCGCGTCCGATACTGCGTGGTATACGGGCACGACCGGCCAGTCGCCGGACAGGTCGTGTTCGCCGTCCGGGCGCAGCGCCACCGGCGCGTCAAAGGCGGCGCGGGCGGCGGCGAGCACCAGGTCGCGGGTGAGGGCACGCATGGCGTGGTAGTCGGTGTAGGCCTGGTACGCCTCCAACATCGTGAACTCGGGGTTGTGGGTGGCGTCGGCGCCCTCGTTGCGGAAGTTGCGGTTGAGCTCGAAGACCCGCTCGACCCCGGCGACACAGAGCCGTTTGAGATACAGCTCGGGCGCGATTCTCAGGTAGAGGCGGGTGTCGTAGGCATTGCTGTGGGTGATGAACGGGCGTGCGTTCGCGCCGCCGTGCACCGGTTGCAGCATCGGGGTTTCGACCTCGAGGAAGTCCCCGCCGTGCAGCCGTTCCCGCAGCGCTCGCACGACCTGGCTGCGCAGCCGGAGCATCGCCGAGGCTTCCGGGTTGACGGCGAGGTCGAGGTAGCGGCGCCGAGCCCGGATTTCCGGATCGGTGAGGCCCTTTCGTTTGTCCGGCAGGGGATGCAGGCACTTCGCCGTAACTGTCCACTGTGCCACGCGTACCGACAGCTCGCCCGTCTTCGAGGTCACGATCTCGCCGGTCGCACCGACGTGGTCGCCGAGGTCCACCCCGGCCCGCCATGCGTCCACATCGCACTCGCGGGCGTCGAGCATGAGCTGCAGCCGGCCGGTGAAGCTCTGGATGACGGCGAAGTACAGGCCACCGTGATCGCGGATGGCGACCACCCGGCCGGCGACCGTGGCGTGGTGGCCGCTCTGTGAATCCGGGTTCAGCCAGGCGTACTTGGCGACGATGTCGGCGAGGTCGTCACGCCGGTCGAAGGCGGCCGGATACGGGTCGAGGCCGGCGGCGCGCAGCCGCGCCAGTTTCGCCAGCCGTACCCGCACCTGTTCGGGTCTGCGCCGGTCCGCCACGGGCCGCCGCACCGCGTCCTGCTCGATCCGCCGGACCGCGGCGGTGAACTCCTCATCCAGGCTGCGGTCAGCCCGGGAGCGGCGAGCCGCCCCGGCGGGGAGGAACCCTTCCAACGCGCCGGCCATGATCCCGACGCGCGTGAGCGCGCGTGGAGAGGCATAGCACAGGAACCGTGGCCGCCATCGGGGCCCGTACTTCACGTTGGACCGGTACAGCGATTCGAGTTGGAGATAGCGGGACGCGAACGTGAGCACGCGGTGCCAGGCGCGCAGGACCGGGCCGGCACCGATCCGGTCGCCGGTGGCGAACACCGCGCGGAACATCGCGAAGTTGAGCGAGATCCGCCGGACGCCGAGCCTGGGGCCGGCCGCGACGAGTTCCGCGATCAGGTACTCGTTGAGCCCGTTGTCCGCGCCGGGGTCGCGCCGCATCAGGTCCAATGACAGTCCACGCTGCCCCCAGGGGACGAACGACAGCAGGCCGCGTAGTTCACCTTGCGCGTCAAGCGCTTCGACCATGACGCAGCGGGCATCCGTGGGATCGCCGAGCCGCTCCAGCGCCATCGAGAAGCCGCGTTCGATCTGCCCGTCGCGCCAGAGGCGGGCCCGTGCGCGCAGTCGCGCCATCTCCTCGTCCGGAATCTCGCCGTGGTGGCGGATCCGGACGGTGTAGCCGGCGCGTTTGACTCTGGTGACCGCCTGGCGGACGGCGCGCCGTCCGGGGCCGGTCAGCTGGAAGTCGTCGACGTGGAGAATGGCCTCGTCGCCCAGTTCCCATGCGCGAAGCCCGGCGGCGGCGTACACTTTGGCGCCGCGTTCACTCGCGCCCAGCACCCCCGGGACCCAGCCGTAGTCGCGCGCTTCGGCCAGCCAGGCCCGGACGGCGTCGGGCCAGGCCGCGGGATCGCCGATCGGATCGCCGCTGGCGACGCTGGTCCCGGCGAGCACCCGGTAGGCGACCGCCGCGCGCCCGGACGGGGCGAACACCACGCTCTTGTCCCGCCGGGTCGCGAAGTAGCCGAGCGAGTCGTCCTCACCGTGTTCGGCCAGCAGCGCGCGTAGCCGCAGCTCCTCGTCGTCCGTCGCGAGACGGCGGCCGCGCACTCCGCGGAAGAAGATCACGACGGCGGCGAGGCCGGTCGCCGCGGCGAGCGCGTCCAGCAGCACGTCCACCCAGGCCGGTCCAGTGCCGACACCCAGCCGGCGCAGCTGGAAGAACGCCCCGGTCGCGTGGTTGGTAACCCAGGCGAACCGCTCCCACAGACCGAACAGCCCGCCGGGAAAGACGGTGGTCAGGGCCATTCCGAGGGCCACGACGGAGATCAGTCCGGCCGACAGCGCCACCAGTGCACGCCACCATGCTCCGGGCGCCAGTCGAGCGGGGAACGCCGGGCGCAGGCGCCACAAGAACACGGCCAGCCCGGCCGAGACGGCGGCGGAACCGAGTGCCGGCCACAGCACACCGGTAACGTCGTCGCCGGGCGCCAGCAGCTCGGCGGGCGCCACCCGCACGGCGACCGCCCACGCGAGGTCCAGGGCGAGACCTGTCACCTGCAACACCACGAGCGTGAGGAGCGCGGCGCGTTTGCGCCGACGCAGCGCGGCGCCCAGCACGGCCAGAAGCACCGCTCGCACGAGCGAGCCGTCGACTGGGAGGTTGAGCCACGAGAACACGTCGATGACCATCTCGCCGGCATTGCTGCCCCGATCGAAGAGCAGCAGTGCCAGTGACGTGACGGCACTGAGCTCGGCCGCGGCGGCGACCACCCAGGCTGCGCGGTTTCGCCGACTCATGGCCGGCTCACCAGGTGCCGTCGTGGTCATTCCAGCCGCTTTCGCTTTGCTTCCCGGCCCAGGTGCCGGGGTGGGCCAGGCGTAATCGCTCGGCCAGTCCGAGGATCACCTGCCGGTCGTCGGTCTCCATGGGCGCACTCCATTCTTCGACCCCAATGGTCGGCGCTGGCGGAACGCCCGGACACCGGCTACTGGCCTGAAAGCCGCGCCGACCGGCTGGTCACAACCCGCCGGTGGGCGGGTTGGGTTGTGAGCGGGCGTTCCCTTCGGGAGGGTGGCGCGCGGTGGGATGTTCTGTTGCCGTCGGAGTCTCCCGTGCTGACACCTCAAGCGGCGGAAGCGCTATTGCGGCTTCTGCGCAGGGCGGGTCGCTGTGCTGACACCTGCGCCGTCATCGAGTTGTCTCGGGAGCGGGATGAGCGGAGGGCGGCGTGAGGAAGCGTTTCGCGTTCTATGGCCGAGTGTCGACGGAGGATCAGCAGGATCCGGAGGCGTCGCGGAATTGGCAGCGGGCTCGGGCGAGGGCGTTGACGGACCGGCACGGCGAGATCGTGGCCGAGTTTTTCGATGTGGGGCAGTCGCGGTCGATTCCGTGGAAACGCCGGCCGCAGGCGGCCCGGTTGCTGGAGGTGATGCGGGATCCGGGCCGTGGTTTCGAGGCGGTGGTGATCGGGGAGCCGCAGCGCGCGTTCTACGGTAACCAGTACGGGCTGACGTTCCCGGTGTTCACACACTATGGGGTCGAGTTGTGGGTGCCGGAGGTCGGGGGAGCGGTCGATCCTGACTCCGAGGCCCATGATCTGGTCATGTCAGTGTTCGGCGGGATGAGCAAGGGGGAGCGCAACCGCATCAAGATCCGTGTGCGCTCGGCCATGGCCGCGCAAGCGTCGGTGGAGGGCCGGTTCCTGGGAGGCCGCCCACCGTATGGCTACCGGCTGGCGGACGCGGGCCCGCACCCGAACCCGGCCAAGGCCGCCGACGGTAAACGACTGCACCGCCTGGAACCCGACCCCGTGACTGCACCGATCGTGCGGCGGATCTTCACCGAGTACCTGAATGGCCGGGGGATCTTCGCGATGGCCGAGGCCCTCACCCGAGATGGGATCCCCTCGCCGTCGGCTTCCGATCCAGCGAGGAACCGGCATCGGTCGGGGATCGCCTGGTCCAAGGGAGCGATCCGGACCATCCTGTCTAACCCTCGCTACACCGGCCGCCAGGTGTGGAACAAGCAACGCAAGGACGAGGTGCTCATCGACGTCGAGGATGTCGCGCTGGGGCATGAGGCGAAGATGCGGTGGAACCCCCGGGACAAGTGGGTCGTCTCCGAGGCGATCGTGCACGACCCGCTGATCGACACCGACACGTTCGAACGCGCCCAAGAGGTGATGGCGGCGAAGGGTGCGGGGCGTAACACGAGGGAGCGTCACCGCACCCGCGACCGGTATGTGTTGCGCGGGCTGGTGCACTGTGGGTTGTGCGGGCGGCGGATGCAGGGGCAGCAAAGCCGCGAGCAGTTGTTCTACCGCTGCCGCTTCCCCAACGAGTACGGCCTGGCGAACAAGGTGCGGCACCCCCGCAACGTGTATCTGGCCGAACGAGACCTCCTGGGCCCGTTGGACGACTGGCTCAGCACCTGCTTCGCACCCCACCGGCTGCGCGACACCATCGACGCCCTGCACCAAGCCCAGGCCGACGTCGAGGCCGACCCCGCGGTGCTGGCCGCTACCCGCACCGTGGAGGAGTGTGACCGCACCCTGGCGCGTCACCGCGCCGCGCTGGAAGCCGGAGTGGACCCACAACTGGTAGCGGGCTGGATGGCCGAGACCCAGGCACGCCGAGCCGAAGCCCTGTCGCGCTCCACATCAGGCACTGCCCGGCGGAAGATGTCCCGGGAGGAGATCCAGGCCCTGGTCGACGGGCTGGGCAGCATCCGGCAGGTCCTGGCCACGGCGGACCCCGACGACAAGGCGGAGGTCTACCGCAGGCTCAACCTGCAGGTGACCTATCATCCCGGAAAACGAACTGTGCGGGTCGAGACGAATCTCGACCCGCACAGTTGGGGTTATGGTTTGTGTCCGAGGGGGGACTTGAACCCCCACGCCCGTTAAGGGCACTAGCACCTCAAGCTAGCGCGTCTGCCATTCCGCCACTCGGACTTGATGTGGAATAGATTAGCCGACGTTCCGAGGCCCCGACACAGGGGGGTCATAACAGTCCGTCGATGGGGTTGCGATATAAGTTGTTGTTGGCCACTGACCGTGACCGGTTCGAGGTGGGCCAGGTTGGGCCCTGGTCGCTGTGCGTAGGCGAGTGGGCAGTGCCATGGGGCCTTTGACGAACGGCGGACGACACGAGGGGAGCCCCGGCGGACCGGGACTCCCCTGAGCGGGCCGGAGGTCAGAGGCGCTCGACGATGGTGGCGTTGGCCAGGCCGCCGGCCTCGCACATGGTCTGCAGCCCGTAACGGCCGCCGGTTTGTTCGAGTACGGACAGCAGGGTCGTCATCAGGCGGGCTCCGCTGGCGCCGAGCGGGTGGCCGATGGCGGTGGCGCCGCCGTGGACGTTGACCTTCGCGGGGTCCGCGCCCGTTTCGGCGAGCCAGGCCAGCACGACGCTGGCGAAGGCCTCGTTGACCTCGAACGCGTCGATGTCGGCCAGGGACAGTCCGGCGCGGTCGAGCACCTTGCGCGTGGCCGGGATGATGCCGGTGAGCATGAACAGCGGGTCGTCCCCGACCACCGTCATGGTGTGCAGCCGGGCCTTCGGGCGCAGGCCGAGGCGGGCGGCGGTGTCGCTGCTGGTGATCAGCACGGCGGCGGATCCGTCGTTGACGGGGGAGGAGTTGCCCGCGGTGACCTTCCAGTCGAGGTGGGGGAAGCGCTGCTCCCAGATGTCGGCCCGGAACGAGGGTTTCAGGCCGGCCAGGATCTCCACCGAAGTGCCGGGACGGATGGTCTCGTCGCGTTCCAGTTGTGCCAGTGTGCCGTCCGCGCCCGGGGCCTTCGGGAACGAGACCTCGCCCGCGAAGCGGCCTTCGGCCCACGCGGTGGCCGCGCGGCGGTGGCTTTCGGCGGCGAACTCGTCCAGCTGGGTGCGGGAGAGGTGCCACCGGTCCGCGATCAGTTCCGCGCTCACCCCCTGCGGCACCAGGCCCTCCGGGTAGCGGGCGGCCGCCCCGCTGCCGATGAAGTCCTTGCCCGCGGTCTGGCTGCCGATCGGCACGCGGCTCATCGACTCCACGCCGGAGGCGATCACGACGTCGTACGCGCCGCTGATCACGCCCTGCGCGGCGAACGAGATCGCCTGCTGGCTGCTGCCGCACTGCCGGTCCACGGTGACCGCGGGAACCGATTCCGGCAGGCCCGCCGCCAGCGCCGCCCACCGTGCCGTGTTGGCGCTCTGCTCGCCGATCTGCCCGACCGTCCCGCTGATCACGTCGTCCACGGACGCCGGGTCGATCCCGGTCCGTTCGACGAGTGCGCGAAGGGCGTGCGCGTGCAGATCGACCGGGTGGATACCGGACAGCGCGCCGCCGGGCTTGCCCTTGCCGACCGGTGTCCGTACCGCGTCGACGATGACCGCGTCCCGCATGGGTCTCGACCTCCTTGGAGAGATGATCTACTCCTCAGTAACGCTAACCAGCTAAGTTGGATTTCACAACTTGCTGGAGACGTGGGTCACCCACCGACGGCAAAGGGCCGTGAGGGGGTCCCTCACGGCCCTTTTCACGCCGGGTCAGAGATCGGCGGGAGTGGTGCCGGTCGCGGTGAGCGGCAGCCCGAGCTGGGCGCGTTCGGTGAGCCAGCGGGTCGGGCGGTACCGGGGATCGCCGGTCGAGGCGTGGAGGGCCCGTTGCAGGGCGAGCATCCGGTCCGCTCCCACCTTTTCGCCCCATGCCAGCGGCCCGGCCGGATAGCCGAGACCCGCGGTGACCCCGAGATCGATGTCGGCGGGCGAGGCGATGCCGCGTTCGGCGATGGACGCCGCCACGGACACGATCGACGCGAGCAGTCGCTGAGCGACGCCCCCGGCGGTGTCCCTCACCACCGAAACCCGCTTTCCACCCAGCGCGAGGATCGCGGCCGCGTCCCGGGCGGCCGCGGGGTCCGCCGCGGGAGTGATCGCGAGGACGTGCCGGGGCGTGGGCAGTGACAGCGGGTCGACGCCGAAGGTCCGCTCCGCGGGCAGGCCGCGTTCCGCGACGGCGGAGGCGACGGTGGTGCCCCAGGTCGGCACGAGGACCACCGCGGCTTCTTCCGGGCGCTCCACCAGCGTCGCGCCGGGCAGTTCCACGCCGGTACCGGCGATCCACACCGGACGGCTCGCGTCCCCTTCCGGCAGCGGCTCCGCGGGCGGTTCCGCCCCGGGCCGGTAGTCGAACCACCCTCGCCCGGTCTTGCGGCCGTGCAGCCCCGCGGCCACCCGGTTCGGGGTCAGAAACGACGCGCGCAGCCGGTCGGAGTAGCGGAAGCCCTGCCAGATCGACTCGATCACGGCGGCCGTGACGTCCAGTCCCGTCAGGTCCATCAGCTCGAACGGGCCCATGCGCAGGCCCAGCACGTCCCGCGCGATCCGGTCGATCACGGCGGGTTCGGCCACGTCCTCCTCCAGCAGCGCGAGTGCCTCGGTCACCAGGCCCCGCCCCGCGTGGTTGATCAGGAAGCCGGGGGTGTCGGCGACCACGACCGCCCGGTGCCCCGTCTCGCGCACGAAAGCGGTGAGGGCGCCGACCACGTCCGGCCGGGTCCCCGCGCCGGGGATGACTTCGACGATCTTCATCAGCGGGACCGGGTTGAAGAAGTGCAGCCCGCACAGCCGTCCGGGATCGGGCAGGGTCGCCGCGATCTGGGTGATCGGCAGCGACGAGGTGTTCGTGGCGAAGAGCGTGCGTTCCGGCAGCACCCTGCTCAGCTCGGAAAACAGCGCTGCCTTGGTGTCGAGGTCCTCCCGGACCGCCTCGACGACCAGATCCACCTCGCCCGCGGCGACCGGCGAGTCCAACGGGACGAGCCTGGCGGCGATCTCGGCGGCCTCCGCTTCGGTGCTGCGGCCCTTGGCCACCGCCCGGTCCAGCATCGATCGGATGAACCCGACCGCCTCGCCCACCGACTCCCGCCGCGCGTCGCCCAGTTCGACGGTGTGGCCGGCGGTGGCCGCCCACTGGGCGATCCCGCGTCCCATCACCCCGGTGCCGACGATCCTGATGCGCATCTGTCCTCGCTTTCCGGCGCTTCCCGGCCCTCCGACGGGCCCCGCCCACCCTGGCAGCTTCATTGATTACTGTCCAATACCGAGTTCGGGTCGGATCGAGACGGATGGAGAATCAATCGTGGAGCTGCGGCATCTGACCTCGTTCCTGGCCGTCGCCGAAGAACTGCACTTCGGCCGCGCGGCCCGGCGCCTCGGCATGGCCCAGCCCCCGTTGAGCCAGCAGATCCGGAACCTGGAGAAGGAGCTCGGGGTCCGGCTGTTCGAGCGCAACACCCGTTCGGTCCGGCTCACCAGCGCCGGTGAAGCGTTCGTCGAACCGGTCCGCCGGGTCTTCGACGAGCTGGATACCGCCCAGCGCACGGCCCGTGCCGCCGGACAGGGGGAAGCCGGGCGGGTCACGGTCGGGTTCGCCGGCGCCTCCAGCCACGAGAGCCTGCCCCTGCTCACCCGGGCGGTGCGGGCCGCGCACCCTGGCCTCGAACTGGTGATGAAGGGGCAGACCTACGCCAACGTGGCGCTGGCCGGGGTCGCCGACGGCTCGCTGGACCTCGGGTTCGTGCGGCTGCCGGTTTTGTCGCCGGGGGTGCGTCACCGCGTGATCGACGAGGAGGAGATGCTGTGCGCCCTGCCCGCCGATCACCGGCTCGCCCGGTGTGAGCGGGTGCCGCTGGAGGAGCTGGCCGGGGAACCGTTCGTGACCTTTCCGGCGAACGCGGGTTCCACTCTGCGGGACGCGAGCGTCCGGGCCTGCCAGCGGGCGGGCTTCCACCCGAAGGTGGTCCAGGAGGCGCCCGACTCGTACACGATCCTGGCACTCGTGGCGGCCGGGGTGGGCGTGACGCTGACCCTCACGTCGTGCCGCCATATCCAGCAGACCGGCCTGGTGTACCGGCCGCTCGCCGGGCCGGCGATCCGGTTGCGCGCCGCGCTCGCGTGGCGCGAGGACAACCCGTCGCGGGCCCTGCGCACCGTGCTGGCCATCGCGGAAGAGGCACTGCCGACGCCGCGCTGACGACACCGGAGGGCGGTGTCATCGGCCCGTCGACGCGAAGAACCTCTCCAGGTCCGCGGCGAGTTCCCCAGGGGACTCGAGCGCCACGAAATGGCCGCCGGTGCGGCCTTCCGGCCAATGGACGATGTCGTTGTCCCGTTCGGCCAGCCGGCGGATCCCCGGAGGTCCACTGTAGACACCGGTGGGCGCCACGCGCTGGCCCGGAGGCCAGGCGAACGCCTTGGTGTCGTACATGAACCACGACGAGGTGCCCGAGGTGCCGGTGAACCAGTACAGGCTCGCGTTGGTGAGGAGCCAGTCGCGGGAGATGGCCAGATCGGGGGTTTCGGTGAAGGTGAAGTCGCCGAACTTGTGGATCAGCCACGCCAGCTGACCTGCGGGGGAGTCGTGCCAGGCGTGGTTGAAGGTCTGCGGAGCCGCGCGGAGCAGGCGATGATGGTCCACACCGGAATCCGCCCAGCCCTGCATCTGGTGGTAGAAGGCGGCTTCTTCCGAGGACAGCTCGGGCAGGTCGGCTTCGGTGGGCATTCCCAGTCCACTGTTGACGTACACGCCGGTCACGCGACCCGGTGCGGCCTTCGCGGTTTCCGGGGCGATGTAGGCGCCGAGGTCGCCGCCCTGCACTCCGTACCGGTGGTAGCCGAGCCGGTCCATGAGGGCCGCCCAGATCCGGCCGACCTCGGCGACGCCGAACCCGGTCGCGACGGGGGCGCCGGAGAACCCGAAGCCGGGGATCGACGGGATCACCAGGTGGAACGAACTGTTCAGCGGCTCGATCACCTCGGTGAATTCGGCGAAGGTGGACGGCCAGCCGTGGGTCAGCAGCAGCGGCCGCGCCTGGGGATTCGCGCTGCGGACGTGGAGGAAGTGGAGGGTCAGGCCGTCGATCACGGTGGTGTACTGGGGGAAGGTGTTGAGCCGCGCTTCCTGGGCGCGCCAGTCGTAGCCGGTGGCCCAGTACTCGGCCAGTTCGCGCAGGTAGGCCACGGGAACGCCGCGGCGCCACCCTTCGCCGGGTAGTTGCGGCGCCCAGCGGGTGGCGGTGAGCCGGGCCTTCAAGTCGTGGAGCCTGGCCTGCGGGACGGCGATGCGGAACGGTTGGATTTCGGTCACGGCGATCAAACTAGGGGCCGGAGAGGTCAGGTTCCGGCCGTAATCCGGACGCCTTTCGCGCCCCGCCGGAAGCTGCTACCGTACGAAACGGTTTCGTTTCGATCGGGGAGATGGGATGACGGAACGCGGGGCGGCCCGGGAGGAAGCGATCCTCGGCGCGACACTGGCGCTGCTGGCCGAGGTCGGCTACGACCGGATGACGATGGACGCGGTGGCCGCGCGCGCCCGGGCGAGCAAGGCCACCATCTACCGGCGGTGGCCCGGGAAGGCGGACCTGGTCGTGGCCGCGGTCCGGCGTCGCTCCGGGCCTCCGGCCGCGGATCCGCCGGACACCGGAACGCTGCGCGGAGACCTGATCGCCGTGCTGGACTTGATGCGCACCACGCTCGACGGCCAGGATTCGGCGCTGCTGTTCGGCCTACTGCTCGCCATGCGCCGGGATCCCGAACTCGCCCGCGCGGTGCGCGATCAGGTGGTCGGCGACAAGGGTGTCGTGTTCGGCGAGGTGTTTCGGCGCGCCGTCGCGCGCGGGGAACTGCCGCCGGGCCTCGATGCCGGGGCGTTCGCCGAGATCGGTTCGGCGATGCTGTTCCACCGCCTGTTCGTCACCGGTGAGCCGCTCGACGAGGCGTTCGCCGCCCACCTCACCGACGACATCCTGCTTCCCCTGCTGAAGCACGAATCCCGGCAGTGAAAGGAAAATCCACTACTGGGCCGGGCCGGAGCAGCACCCGGCACTCGCGTTCGGGTCCGTCAGTCTCGGCGTGCTCCTCATCGGACTCTTCCACGCCGGTCCCGGCGCCTTCGGGCGCAGGGAAGGCGAAACGGACCGCGCGCTTACCTCTCCTGTATGAACGTGCGGAGCAGAGCGAGCAGCGTCGCGCGGAGTTCGCCGGGGGACAGGGTGAGCGCGCCCGCACCGGCGAGGTGGTCGAAGACGATGCCGTCCACGCAGGCGACCAGCACCGGTGCCTGTCCCGGCGGATCCGGCGCGCCGGCGGCGGCGAGCAGGTCTTCGGCCAGGCGCCGCACCTGTCCTCCCGCCTCGACGAGGACGGCGCGCAGTTCGGGCCGCCGCGTGGATTCGAGGGCGAGTTCGTAGCGAGCCAACATGCGGGTTTTCCCGGCGGTCACCCAGTGCTCGATCAGTTCGGCCGCCGCGTCGGCGAGTTCGCTGATGTCCGGCCGATCGCGCGGCAACCCGCGGGCGGCCATCTCGGCACTGTCCATTTCGGCCAGCCGGTCCACTGCCGCCCGCAACAGCGCCTGCCGGGTGCGGAAATAGTAGGAGCAGGAGCCTTCGGGCACGCCCGCGGCCTGGTCCACGGCGCGGTGCGTCAGCCCGCGCATCCCCGCCGAGGCGAGCGTGGCGATCGCCGCGTCGGCGAGTTGCTCGCGCCGGTTCGTCGCTTCGGCCACGGCTGCGCCTCCCCTTGTTCGCGTCCTCTACGAGTGTAGAGTACCGTCGTCACTACACCTGTAGAGGAGTGGTCATGAACGGAACGGACTGCCGCGGGACGGCGGTCGTGGTGGGCGCCGGGATCGGCGGCCTGGCCACCGCGGTGGCGCTGACCGCGCGCGGCTGGCGGGTCAGGGTGCTCGAACGGGCCGCGGAGTTCGGCGAAGTGGGCGCCGGACTGTCGTTGTGGCCCAACGGGATTCGCGCGCTGGACGCGCTGGGGCTCGGCGACCGCGTGCGGGAACGCGGGCTGGCGGACATCCAGGCCGGAATCCGCGACCCGTCCGGCCGCTGGCTGTCCCGCCTCGACACTGCCGAGTTCGCACGCCGCTACGGGCTGCCGGTGATGATCCACCGGGCCCGGCTGGCCGAGGTGCTGCTGTCGGCGGTGCCGCGGTCGTCGCTGGTGCCCGGTACTTCGGTCCGGCAGGTCCGTCCTCGCGGTTCCCACGTGGAGGTCGTGCACGACGGCGGCATGGAGCGGGCCGATCTGCTGGTGGGAGCCGACGGCATCGGCAGCACGGTCCGCCGCGCCATCTGGCCCAGTGCACCAGAACCGCGCTACGCCGGCTACACCGCCTGGCGGGTGATAGCCGACCCCGGGGCGCCGTTACGGGAGGGGGGAGAGACCTTCGGGCGCGGGCAGCGGATCGGATTCGCGCCGCTGCCCGACGGCAGGGTCTACCTGTTCGCCGCGGCGAACGCTCCCGAGCGGGGGTGTGGCGCGGGAGACCAGCTCACCGAGTTGCGCCGCCGCTTCGGCGGCTGGCACGACCCGATACCCCGGCTGCTCGCGGCGGCGGAGGGTGCCGCGGTGCTCCGGCACGACATCCGCGAACTCCCGCCACTGGCGTCCTATGTGGAGGGACGGGTCGCACTGGTGGGCGACGCGGCCCATGCCATGACGCCGAATCTGGGGCAGGGGGCCAACCTGGCGCTCGAGGACGCGGTGACGCTCGCCGCGCTGCTGGACACCGTTCCGGCCGTGCCCGAAGCGCTGGCCGCCTACGACCGGAACCGGCGGCCACGCGCCCGTGGGATCGCCGCGCGCTCGCACCGGCTCGGAAAGGTGGCGCAGTGGCGCTTCCCACCCGCGGTGGCCCTGCGCGACCGGGCCCTGCGGCTGGCGCCGCAGCGGTCGCTGTTACGCTCTCTCGCGCCGGTCCTGTCCTGGCGGCCACCGGAGGTTCCGCTCCGGTGAGGCCCGGCATCGCCGATCCCCTTCGAGAGGGCGTCAGTGCTGTCCGGCGGCGCGGGCCAGCGTCGGGCGGTCGGTGCTGTCCCAGCTGGCGGGCGTGCCGGAGGCGACCAGGTGGGCGAACCCGCCGGGCATCGCCCCCGCGTCCTCGGCCATGATCGTGACCGCGTAGAGCCGCTCGGTCGCCGAGGTGTTTTCGATGCGGTGCACCGAACCCGGTGGTAGCACCAGCACGTCGCCCGCCTCGATCGGCACGTCGTGCTCGTCGCTGTGCGCGAGGCCCTGTCCGGACAGCACCACGAAGATCTCGGTGGATTCGGGGTGGGAGTTGTCCGGCTGCGCCCCGCCGGGTTCCCACACTTCGAAGAACACGCTCGCCGGGCTGCCGTCCGACGGTCCGGCCAGCAGCGCCAGCTTGACGGTGTCCCGCGGTGAAATGAGGAACGGCGTGAGGTCGTCGAAGCGGCGGACGATCGGGGGCGTGCTCATGCTTCCTCCTCGGCCAGGGCCGCCAGCAGATCCGTGGCCTTCGTGCTGAACCCGTAGCACTGGCGGGTGTTGTACAGGGTCGCGTCGTGGCAGTACGCGGGGGAGGTGGTCGCGCTGGCCTCGTCCACCAGCACCACGTCGTAGCCGAGGCAGGCGGCGTCGGCGAGCGTGGCGTACACGCACTGGTCGGAGTTCACCCCCGTGAAGAACAGCGTGTCCACCCGCAGGTTGCGCAGGATCGAGTCCAGTGGCGTGTCCCAGAACCCGCTCATCCGGTACTTGTCCACGTGCACGTCGCCGGGTTCGGCGGTCAGTCCGTCCACCAGTGCCGCGCCCCAACTGCCCTTGGTCAGGACCTTCGAACCGCGGGGCAGGGTGGCGCCGATGCCCTCGCCGCGCCCGGACGGGTCGTACACGCGGGCCACGCCCGGCGGCAGGTTCGCCTGGTCGTCGCGGTTGCCCCAGTTGACCCACACG
Organism: Amycolatopsis cynarae; assembly: GCF_026802195.1. NCBI lineage: Bacteria > Bacillati > Actinomycetota > Actinomycetes > Pseudonocardiales > Pseudonocardiaceae > Amycolatopsis > Amycolatopsis cynarae. The sequence goes on from NZ_CP113836.1 coordinate 2,981,489, forward strand.
ATGGGCAGCCCGGCGGCCCGCGCCGCCGGAACCAGTGCCCGCAGGGAGTCGATCGCGGGCGCGAGCACCGAGACGTCCACACCGATCCCGGCGAGCCAGCCGCCTTCGGTACAGAAGTCGTTCTGCATGTCGACGACGAGCAGAGCGCTGCGCGTCAGGTCGGCGGTCAGCCGCGTGGGTTCGGCGGGCAGGGACAGCGGGCGCGGTTCCAGGATGGGGCGGCGCAGGTCGATCTCGCCGTCGCGGTGGTGCCACCGGTTGCGGTGCGGCAGGGGAGCGAGGGTCATCCGCGGGTCTCCAGAACCTTTCCGGCGAGGGCGAGCAGGTCGAGATCGGTGCCGGGGGAGGTGACCAGGCACAGCCCCGACGGGCCGTCGAGCAGTGGGAGGGACACTGCGGGGGCGCCCGCCAACCCGGCCAGACAGGTCATCCGCAGCGTGCCCGCCCGTTCGGCTTCCACCTCTTCGGCGCTCGCGTCCCGTCGTGGTGCGGGACCGGCGGAGGCGGGCAGTACCAGCACCGCTCCGGCCAGGAGTTCCCGCAGGGTCTCGCGGGCCTCGGCGACCACTTCGGACGCTTGCTGCGCGTCGGTTTCGGTGACCCGCGACGCGGTTTCGAAGCGTCCGGCGACATCGGGGCCGAGCGAGTCAGGATGCGCGCTGATCCACTCGCCGTGCGCGAGCCACGCTTCCCGCGCCTGCACCGTGCGGAAAGCGTGAAACCAGCGTTCCAAGGTCTCGGGCGCGAGGTCGCCGCGTTCGATCGGCGGCAGTACGCCCTCCCCGGCCAGCCTCGCGGCCGCGGCTTCGACCGCCTCGGCGACTCTGGACCGGGCATGTCTGTCGACAGTGGACAGACGCAGGGTCCGGGTGGGCGTGAGCGGTACGCGGGCCGCCGCCGGGAGCAGCACCTCGGCGGCCCGGGCCGAGGTCGCGACGTCCCGGGTGAGCCAGCCGACGGTGTCGAACGAGGGGGCGAGCGGCAGCAACCCCGTGCGGTCGACCGCCCCGTGCGTGGTGCGCAGGCCGACCAGCCCCTGGTAGGAGGCGGGCACCCGGATCGAGCCCGCGGTGTCGGTGCCCAGGCCGATCTCGGCCTGCCGCAAGGACACCGCGCTCGCCGGTCCGCTGGTGGACCCGCCGCTGACCGCCCCCGGCGCGGCCGGGTTCGGCGGGCTGCCGTAGTGGGCGTTGGCGCCCGCGAGGCTGTAGGCGAACTCGTCGGTGCGGGCGATCCCGGCGAGGTCGGCCCCTGCCGCGAGCAGCGCCGACACCACGGGCGCGGACTCCGGTTCGGGCTTCCGCCCGGCCAGCCAGGTGGGATTGCCCGCACCCAGCGGATGCCCCGCCACCGCGAACAGGTCCTTCACCGCCACGCGCGATCCGCGCAGTGGCCCGTCGGGAGCGCCGGAGAGCAGGGGATCCCCGGCCACCCGCCACACGCTCGTGTCCAGCGCCGGGCCCGGTGCCTGTGGCAGCGTGACGTGCGCCGCGATCACCTGCCAGCCCGCGGGGCCGCGCCGCCACACCTGGGTCTGCAGCCCGGTGGCGCCGTTCGACGGCTCGCGGGTGCTCGCCAGGCACAGCGCGGTGTCCGGACCGAGCACGCGCACATGCAGCACGGCGACCCGCCGCGTCGGGATCTTCGTCCGGGCCGAGCGGAAGCCCGCGATCGCCGCGTGCCCGGCGAGCAGGGTCTTCCCGTCACCCCGCACCGTGTCGGGCCCCGGGGCGAACAACGCGTTCAGCGCCTCGGTGTCGTTGCCGCGCAGCGCGGTTTCGTACGCTCGGAACGCGTCGAGCAGGCCGTCCGGCACCGGTTCGGGCGCCACGAGTTCGTACTGGTCCGTACCAGGTCCGGTCACTGGTGCACCTCCGTGAAATCGGCGAGCCGGATCCGCGCGTGCGCACCCTTGACCTGGTCCACCACCTGCGAGATCTCGAAGTCCGTCGCCGCCGAGAGGTAGGCGTAGGCAAGTTCGGGATCCATGCCGAACAACGCGGTCAGCAGCGTGACCGCGTTCTGCCCGCATTCGGCCACGGCGAGGTCGAGATCGGCGTTCATCCCGGTGGGCACGAGGAACTCCGGTGTGCGGGCGAACGGCCCGGTGAGCCTTCCGTAGCGTTCGACGGCCTTGCCGTGGGGGATCACGTCGACGGTGAGGGTGGCCCGCAGTGGAGCTTCCAGTGCGGTGAGGGCGATTTCGCCGTTCCCCTGCGCGAAATGCGGGTCCCCGACGTAGAGGCCGGCGCCCCTCACCTGCACCGGCAGGTAGAGCGTGGTGCCCTCGACGAGCATGTTGATGTCGATGTTGCCGCCATGCCGTCCCGGCGGGACCGAGTGCAACCGGACCTTACCCGGAGTGGCCACGCCGATCACGCCGAGGAACGGGGCGATCGGGAAGCGGACCGGCCTCGCCGGTGAAGAAGGCCGCAGCGGCAAGGTCGCCCGCGCCGCCCCGACGCCGTCTTCGAGCCCCTCGACACGGCAGAACACGCTGGTGTTCGGGCCTTCCACCGGAAAGCGGCCGGGCAGCAGCCCGCGCCCGTGGCGGCTGGAGATCACGCCGTAGAACGCGCGCGGCTCCAGGCGATCGATGCGGACTTCGAGCAGATCACCCGGCTCCGCACCGGTGATCACGACCGGGCCGGTCACCACGTGCGGCCCCGCACCGGGTTCGCGCGAGCCGTGCGCGGCGATGGTGATCGCGTCGCCGAGGACGTCGGCGGCCTCGATGCCGTGCGCACCGAAGAACGCCACGGGGTCACGGCCCTGGTCTTCGAGAATGCCCTCATGGCTGACGGTGTCGAAGGTGACGGTCTCGCCGGGGGACACCGCGAGCACCGGGGCGTCCGCTTCGCACGGCAGGAAGCCCCACCGGGTCGTGGCGAGGGTGGCGGGGACATAGCGTTCCGGGGCGGATTCCGGCGCGAGCGCCTGGCGAACCGGGGAAGCGGGCACGGTCGTCATCGCCGCACCTCGTCGAATCCGTCGCGGGTCAGGGCGGCCACCTCGGCCAGGTGCCGGGTCATCGCGTCGCGTGCCCCGGCGGCCTCGCCGCGGGCCACGGCGGCGAGGATCGCGCGGTGGCCCCGAAAGGAGACTTCCCTCGCGTGGCGCGTGGTGTGGGAGAGCACCCGGGTCGCCGAAGTCCAGGACGAGGTCAGCGTGTTGAGCGCGGACATCAGCGGGTTCTGCGCGGCGGCCGCGAGCAGGAGGTGGAATTCCAGGTCCAGGCGCAGGGATTCCTCCGGCGCCAGCTCCGCGACCGGTTGCCGCAGGACGTTCTCCAGTTCGACGAGATTGGCGGCGGTGGCCCGGCCCGCGGCGAGTTCGGCCAGCTTCGGTTCGACCGTCGCCCGCAACTCGGCGATGTCGCGCAACTGGTGCTCGGCGTCGGAAATGCGCTCGTAGAGCCTGGTCACGTGCTCCGGCGCGGGCAGCACGCTGGTGCCGCGCCCGGGCCGGCGCTCGATGAGGTGCTTGGCTTCCAGTTCGTGCATCGCCTCGCGCAGCGAAGCACGGGACACCCCGAGCACGGTGGCGAGTTCGCGCTCGGCGGGCAACCGGTCCCCGGGGCGTAATTCGCCGACGGCGATGAGTTTCTCCAGGTGGGCGGAGATTTCGGAGCTCACCGTGCGCTGCGGGTTTTCGCCGGGAAACCGGGCGAAACCGGGCGGCCGCAACGGCGGCACGGTCCCGACGGTGTTGTCCACGCGGTGTCCTTCCGTCCGGATGGGGGAGCCGGGATTGGTCTGACCAACCGGACCCTACGTCCGCCGGGCGGTGCCGGGACAGGGTCTTCCAGTGCGCGAAACAGGATGTTCACACCGGTCACGGTGTCCGAAACCCGGCCCACAGTGATCTCCCGCAAGCCGGGGGAGGTGGCGTATGGTTGCTGAGACAGACCTGTCCGTAACCACACGATCGCCGGTCCCCCGCCCTCGCTGCCGTCGCCGCGCCGTCGGGCCCGGTCGGCCGGCGATGCTGGTCAGCGGCAAACGGAGGTGGTCGGTGGTGACGTTGCTCGACGAAACGGCGCCGCTGTTCGATTTCGCCCTTCGCGAGCACCTCGTGGTCGACGCGGTGCCGGAGTTGACCTACCAGGCGATGAACCGCCAGCTCGAAGAGTCGAGACCCCGGCTGATCCCCGATTTCGCCCGCCCGCTGCGGCCTCGTCGCGGTGTGCCCGGTTTCGACGAGATCCTCGCGGGCGCACGGTGGGTCGAGCTCGGCCGCCGTCCCGGCGCGGAAATCCTGCTCGGCGCCGCGGGCCGGTTCTGGACTCCTTACATGGAGTGGCAATCCGTTACGCTCAGCGAATTCCGCACGTTCTCGCGGCCACGGCGGGCCCGGCTCGCCGTGTCGTTGAGTGTGTGTTCCTACGGGGTGGGCCAGAGCCTGCTGACCTTCGAAGCCCGCGCACTCACCACCGACCGCGTGGCCTACCACTGGGCCGACTGGTACTGGCACATCATCAAGCCCACCGCCCGGGTCGTGGTGCGGGGCCTGTTGCGCCGGATCCGCCACGCCGCCGCCCCCGTGCCGGTGTCGCCCTGACGGCCCGCCCGGGCTTCCCGGGCCTCAGACGGTCAGGACGGCGCGGACAGATACCGCGGGTTCGCGACGAGTAGCCGGTCGGTGACCCCGGCCCGCACCGCCGCCAGTACGGCCGGATCATCCGGAGCGAGCCGGCCCTGCCGCAACGCGGCGGCCAGTTCGGCCTGGTTCGCCACTCCCAGCGCGGCCAGGCGTTCGGCGTGCCGGCGTTCCTGGTCCGCACCCAGGGTGAGCTCCCGCTCGACGATGGAGAGCACGTTCGCGGCCACCCGCGTGTGGAAGTTCAGGTGCCCTTCGGTGGCCGGAAGCAGTTCGGTGCGCAGGAACTCGGCCACGGCCGTGACGAGTTCGACCGCCGATGGGTGCCCGTGCAGGTCGGAGGCGGGCGCGGCCGGGGAATGCTCGGGTACCCGCGGCGCCGGTGCGTCCAGCAGGAGCAGCAGGTCGTGCTCGGGTTCGCAGACGCGGCGGCCCACCGCGGCCAGCTCCACCGACCGCGTCTGCCCGCTCAGGTGGCGCTCCGCCTGTGACCGGCACAGCACCGCCCAGGTCGCGGTGCCGTAGACCTCCCACCAGTGCACCGCTTCCGGATCCGGTGCCCGGCCCGCCACCTGGGCGTACCCGGCGAACAACTCCTCCCGGGTGCCGAAGCCCCCGACCGGCAGCGCCGAACCGAACCGCCACGCCTTGACGCACAACCAGCCGAGGTCCTCCATCGGATCCCCGCGGTGCACCAGTTCCCAGTCCAGCACCGCGGCCAGCCCGTCCGGGCGCACCATCAGGTTGCCGTTGCGGAAATCGCCGTGCACCACCGTGTCCCCGGCAGGCGCGGGCCGGTGCGCCCGCAGCCAGTGCAGCGCGATTTCGAGCGCGGGCAACGGCTCGTTCAGCGCGTCGTAGGCGGTGACCAGCCGCTCGAGCGGGTCTTCGGCGGGCAGGCCGGGCACCAGTGGCATCCGGTGGATGCGGGCCAGCACGCGGCCGAGTTCGGCGGCCAGCCTGCCGCGGACCTCGGCGAACTCCTCGTCCCGCAGCAGGCGGCGGGGTAGTGTCTCGCCTTCGACATGTTCGGTCAGCAGGTACGGGCTGCCCAGTACCGACGGGTCGAGACCGTGGTCCACGAGGCGGGGCACCGGGACCTCCCGTGCCGCCTCCAGCACCGCCGCTTCGCGGGCCATCGACTCCGGACGGCCCTCACCGGGCGGGTCGCGCCGCAGCACCAGGCGCCACTGGGCTCCGTCGGCGGTCCGGGCCAGGAACGCCCAGGTCTCCCGGCTCGCGCCCCCGGACAGCCGCCGCAGCCCGTGGATGTCCACTTCGGACCCCCACAGCGCGGCCAGCCGCCGCTTCAGCGCCTCCGCCAGCCCGGTCATGCCCGCCTCCCGGCCAGATCGAGTGCCAGTTCCTGGTAACGACGCGCGACCTGGTCCCGCGACAGGCGGCCGTGCGGTTTGTACCAGCCCGCCACCCCGGTGCACATCACCACGATCGCGCGGGCCGCTTCGCGGGGGAACGGGCTGTGGAACACGCCACGACGCACGCCCTCGGCCACCGTGTCGTCGAAAATGCGTTGCTGCTGCTGCCTTTTCGCCAGGTGTTCGCCGCGGAAGGGTTCTTCGAGCGCGCGCAGCTCGCTGGTGCCCAGCAGGGTGCCGCGCTGGTCCTGGAGGTGGAACCGCGCATGGGCGTCCACAATGGAACGCAGTCGGCCGACGGGGTCGGCGGCGGCGTCGCGCGCGGCGCGGGTCCGGCGCAGCAACTCCTCGATACCGCGATCCATGATCGTGGCCAGCAGATCCTGTTTGGAGGCGAAGTGGTGGTACAGCGCGGCGGGGCTGAGCCCGGCGCGTTCCGCGATGTCCCGCACCGAGGTTCCGTGGTAGCCCTGCTCGGCCATCGCGGCGATGCCCGCATCGAGGATCGCGTCGATCCCCGGCGGACCGAGTGTCCCGTCCGCGGGCCGGCGCCCTCCCCGCGCGGTGCCGGTCACCGCGCGGCCTTGTCCCTGCCCGGACCGGCGAAGCCGAACAGGTAGGCGGCCACCTTGCGCATCTGGATCTCCTCGGAGCCTTCGGTGATCCGGTACCGCCGGTGGTGGCGGTAGATGTGCTCGAACGGGGTGTGCCGCGTGTAGCCGAGCCCGCCGTGGACCTGCATGGCCCGGTCGGCGGCGTCGCACACCAGCCGGTTGGCCCGGTAGTTGCACATGGACACCCGGTCGCTGATCTCCGCGTGGTCGACCCGGTCCATCTCCCAGGCCGTCTTGCGCACCAGTGTGCGGACGAGTTCCGCCTCGGTCTGCAGTTCCACCAGCGGCCACTGGATCGCCTGCCGTGCCGCGAGCGGCTGTCCGAAGGAGATCCGTTCCCTGGCGTAGGCCACGCTGCGGTCGATGCAGTACTGGGCGGCTCCCACCCCGGAGGCGGCCTGCCGGATCCGGTTCTCGTGCACGAAGATCTGCGCGAGCCGGAGTCCTTCGCCGACCTCGCCCAACACCGCCAAGCCTGGAACGCGCACGTCGCGCAGCGAAACCTCGGCGTGATCGGTGGGCATGTTGAAGGTCCACCAGTGGAAGTCCACGGAGAAGCCCGCCGCATCGGTGGGGACGAGGAAAGCGGTGATACCCCGCGCCTGTCCCGGGTTTCCCGAGGTACGCGCGAAGATCACGTCATGGGTGGCGGAATGCAGCCCCGAGTTGAACCGCTTGGCGCCGTTGATGATCCAATCGCCGCCGTCGGGCACCGCGCTGGTCTCCAGCCAGGTGGCGTCGCTGCCGTGATCGGGTTCGGTCAGTCCGAACGCGACACGCTTGCGGCGCGTGATGATGTCCTCGATGAACTCTTCGCGCTGCTGGGAGGTTCCGGCGGCGAGGAACATGTGCACGACCGGAAAATTCCCCACCACCGACGACTCGTTCTGCAGGTCGTTGTGGAGCCCGAGGCCCTTGGCCGCCAGATGTTCCCGGATGACCGCCATGTCCAGGTTGCTTCCGCCGCGCCCGCCGACCTCCTCCGGCAGCCCGTAGCGGAGCCAGCCCGCGCGGTCGGCGCGGGTGAGCATTTCGTCCAGCAGCGCCTCCCACTCCGGGCGCGGGGTGCCGCCGGCCTCGAAGTCGGTGCGCGCGAACTCCCTGCGGTGATCGAAGAAACGCTGGTTGTCGTCCTGCTCCTGGAGCGGGCGGATCTCCTCGTCGACGAACGCGTCGAGTTCGGCGAGACGCTCCCGCAACGCCGCGGGTAGAGCGAAATCCATGGTGCCCCCTTAACAAGCGTTCAGTTACGATGGAAACACGACTCGACGGCGAGGACAAGAGGAGATGCGGTGGAGCCACGCGTCAGCTGCACGATCAGCGAAGGCATAGCGGATGTCCGGCTCGACCGCCCCGACAAGCTCAACGCGCTCGACCCGCCCATGTTCACCGCACTGGCCGAGACCGGGCTGCGCCTGCGCGACGATCATTCGGTGCGCGCGGTGGTGCTCTCCGGCGCGGGCCGCGCCTTCTGCGCCGGTCTCGACTTCGGCTCCTTCCGCGCGATGGACGGGCAGGGCCACGAACCCGCGGCGTACGAGGGTGACGGCCCGGCCAGGTCACTCGGGCAGAAGGCCGCTTACGTGTGGACCGAGCTGCCGGTACCGGTGATCGCCGCGGTGCACGGTGTGGCCTTCGGCGGCGGCCTGCAGATCGCGCTCGGTGCCGACATCCGCCTGGTCGCCCCGGACGCCCGGCTGTCGGTGATGGAGATCCGGTGGGGCCTGGTCCCGGACATGACGGGGACGCAGCTGCTGCCCGGGCTGGTCGGCCGTGACGTGGCGAAGGAACTCACCTTCACCGGCCGGATCGTGGCCGGGGAGGAGGCGGTGCGGATCGGGCTGGCGACCCGCGCCGAAGCCGATCCCCACGCCGCCGCGATGGCACTCGCGGCCGAGATCGCGGGCAAGAGCCCGCACGCGATCCGCCGCGCGAAGCAGTTGCTCGAACTCGGTGGCCGGGTCGGGCTGGGGGAGGGTTTCGCCGCCGAGCAACGCGCGATCCGCGAGCTGATCGGCAGTCCCAACCAGGTCGAAGCGGTGCGCGCCAACCTGGACGGCCGCGCCCCGGAGTTCCGCGACACCACCCCCGAAGACCACTGAGGCACAAGGAGATTCCCTATGAACCCCTTCGATCTCACCGGGCACGTCTCGGTGGTCACCGGCGGCAACTCCGGTATCGGCCTGGCGATGGCCGACGCGCTCGCCGCGGCCGGTGCCGACGTCTGTCTCTGGGGCACCAACGCCGAACGCAACGAGAAGGCCGCCGCGGAACTGGCGCGCCACGGCCGGAAGGTCCTGGCGCTGCGGTGTGACGTTTCGGACGAGGAACAGGTCGAGAGCGCCATGGCCCGCACCGTGGCGGAGCTCGGCAGGCTCGATTCGTGCTTCGCCAACGCGGGTGTCGGTTCGGCGGGCACCCGCTTCACCGAAACCACGCTGACCGAGTTCCGCCGGGTGACCAGCGTCAATCTGGACGGGGCGTTCCTGACGCTTCGCGCCGCCGCGCGGGTGCTGATCGAGCAGGGGGAGGGCGGCAGCCTCATTGGGACCTCCAGTCTCGCCGCCCGCCAGGGGCCGCCGCGCGGGCAGGCGTATGCGGCCAGCAAGGGCGGGCTGATCTCGATGATCACCGCGATCGCGATCGAACTGGCCCGCCACCACATCCGCGCGAACGCGATCCTGCCCGGCTGGGTCAGCACCCCGCTCGCCGACCCGATGCTGGAGTCGGAAGGCTTCCAGCGCAAGGTGCTGCCGCGGATGCCGGTCGGCCGCTGGGGCAAGCCGGGGGACTTCGGCGCCCTCGCCGTCTACCTGGCCAGCCCGGCCAGCGCCTTCCACACGGCCGACGCCATCACCGTCGACGGCGGCTACTTGGCCTTCTGAAGCGATCAGGGCAGGGCGAGCACAGCGCGGCGGCCGCGGTGGCGGCCCACTGGTAACTGTATAACGTCCTATACAGCGCTGGCCTCGGCGGCGCGGTCACCCGTCGGCGAGGCGCTGGATCGTGGTGCTGAGCCATTCCTGAAGTTCGGCCGGGTCGTCGAGTTCGGAACGCAGCACCCGGCGGCGGGTCGAGACGCCGAGCACGAAGGCGTCGATGGCGGCGGCCCGGCTGCGGGCGGTCGCGTCGTCCAGGCCGCTGTCGCGCAGATAGCGGTGCAGCGGCTCCAGTGAGCTCCTGTCGAGGAAGGCTGCCAACGCCTCCGCTGCCTCGGGCCGCTCTCCGGAGGCGCGTTGCAGCACGAGCAGCGGGTCTTCGCCGGGCGCGCCGAACCAGCGTTTCACGATGCTCGCGGCGAGACGCGAGCCGAGCGAGGACCGGTCGCCGTCGAAGGAGTGCTCGACCGGGATCTCCACGCGGGTCGCCGCCAGGAAAAGACCGTCCTTGCCGCCGAAGTAGCGCGTGATCAGGTTGGGTGAGACGCCCGCGGCGTCGGCCACGCCTTTGACCGCGACCCGCGCGTACCCGTGCCGGGCGAACTGGCGTTGCGCGTGTTCCAGGATCCGCTGCCGGGTGGCGGCCGCATCGCGAGCTGTCATGTGTATGAGCATACACTTGCACGTGTATGCTGATACACATGATGGAGGAACTGCGAGAACGGCTCGGGCGGACGCGACGGGTCACAATTCCGTGGAGCGATGACGGGACGCGGGGCGTCACCGGTGCTTTCCTCGACGAGCTGCTCGACCACTGGGCGAACGGGTACGACTGGGGCGTACACGAGCGCCGGATCGGCGAGCTTCCCTGGGTGGCGGTGGCGGCGGGTGACACCGACCTGCGCGTGATCCACCAGCGGGCCGAGGATCCCGGCGCCCCGGTGGTCGTGCTACTGCACGGCTGGCCCGATTCGGTGCTGCGCTTCGAACGCGTCCTTCCCCTGCTCGCGGACCTGCACGTGGTGGTGCCCGCGTTGCCGGGCTTTCCGTTCGCGGCCCCGCTCACCACACCGGGCATGTCGGTCAACCGGATCGCCGGGATCGTCGCGGCCGCTCTCGATGAGCTCGGCTACGCGAGATACACGGTTTCCGGCGGCGACGTGGGTGGCACCGTCGCGGAGATTCTCGCGGGCGAACACCCGGACAGAGTGGCCGCCTTGCACCTGACGGACATTTCCCCGCGGCGCGCGCTCACGGCGGACCCGGCGAAGCTCGCGCCCGACGCGGCGGCCTACCTCGGTCAGGCGGCGCAGTGGTTCCGGACCGAAGGCGGGTACATCGCGCAGCAGTCGACGCGGCCGAACACGCTCGCCGTCGCCCTCGGCGACTCACCAGCCGGCCTCGCGGCGTGGATCGTCGAGAAGCTGGAGGCCTGGTCCGGCGAGTCGGCCTTCACGCCGGACGAGCTTCTCACCTGGGTCACCGCCTACTGGGTCACCGGCACGATCGGTACCTCGTTCGCCACCTACACCGAACCGGCCACCATCCCCGACCGGGTCGAAGCGCCGACCGTGTTCTCCGCGTTCCCGCACGACATCAAACCGGCTCCGCGCAGCTACGCCGAGGCGTTCCTGAACATCCGCGACTATGTGGAACACCGTGCGGGCGGCCACTTCGCAGCCTGGGAACAGCCCCGAACTTATGCCGGCGACCTGCGCCGCGCGGTCAGGCTGGGGGAGGGTCAGCTGCGTTCGTAGGGGAGCTTTTCCCCGGCTTCGACGGCGAAGGGCAGCCGGTTTTCGGCGGGCGGAAGGGGGCAGGTGGCGAAGTCGGTGTAGGCGCAGGGGAGATTGGTGGCCCGGTTGAAGTCCAGCGTCACCGTGCCGTCGGGGGCCGGTGCGTCGAGCGCCAGGGACCGGTTCGCCGGATAGGTCGTCACGCCCGAGGTGCGGTCGGTGAAGAGCACGAACAGGCTGCCGGGGGTGTGGCCGTTGAAGGCGGTCAGCCGGTGCGTCCGGCCGCCGAACTCGAACTCGATCTCGCCCGGTGCCTGGTAGACGTGCTGCAGTCCTTCGGCCACCGCGCCGACCGTCACGGCGCGCGGGGTGTCGTAGGCGAGGAACCGGCCCGGGAGTGCCCAGGCGGGATCGGGTGTGTAGGCGGGAACCCCGTGGAACCGGGTGCGCAGTGCGTGATCGGGATGCCGGGGCCGGAGGATGTGATGGCCGCCCCGTTTGGCGACCTCGGCCACCGCGTCGCCGAATCCGGCGAACACCCCGCCGCGCTCGGGGATGACGCCGAACTCGTGCCGCCCGTGCACCACGACGCCGTCCACCACCAGTTCCTCGCCCTCGTCCAGGACGACGGTCACGCCGTCGCGGCCGGCCGACCAGGTCCCGGGCGCGTCTTCGAAGCGTTCAGGGGTTTCGGTGAGCCACCGGATGCTGGTGATCGCGAGGAAGCCGTGCGGGTCGGCGAGCCGTTTCTCGTGGTCGGCGTGCCACTGCCGCCACTGCCCGGCGAAGGCCACTCGGTCGATTTCCCGTGTCGTCATCACAAGCTCCCCTACGAGGTCGGGTGTCGTCTCCGAGCCTAACCCCGCCGCCGGTGCCGTACCGGATCCTGGGACGGTGGCGCGATTCGTTTCGCGCCGAAAGAAAGTAATGCCGTTCTTCCCGTTCACTGGGACGCCGTATCTTCCTCCCGGTGAACTGCGATGATGCGAAAAGGAACCGATACGGAAAACAGGGTTATCCATGACTTCGACCATTGTGGACATCGATCTCCACCCCCGACTCGAAACGCGCGGCGCGCGGGAACTCCTCGATTCCCGGCGTCCTCAGTGGACAGCGGGTGAGCTCCGCGCCCTGACCGCCGCGCTGGCCGGCGACCTCGCCGCCGGGCTGCCGGAACTGGTGCGGTACGTGCCCGGGCAGCGCTGGTGGACGCGGCTGGCGCTCACCCCGGGCGTCGAGGTGTGGCTGCTGTCCTGGCTGCCCGGTCAGGGAACCCGCCCGCACGACCACGGCGGCGCCTCGGGCGCGTTCACGGTCCTCACCGGCAGGCTCACCGAGACCTACCGCTACCCGTCGCGCCGCATCCGCGTCGCCGAGCGCGAAACCGGGGCGAGTATCGGTTTCGGTCCCGGCCGCGCCCACATCGTCCACAACACCTTCGACACCCCGGCCGCCAGCGTGCACGCCTACTCGCCGCCACTCCTGCCGACCAGGGAGTACGCGAGCCTGGGCGACCTGCCCGACGCCGCCTGACCCCGCCACCCTTTCCCCGCCGTTCGCTTGGAGGCCAGCATGTCCAGAATCGTCGCGCTCAGTGGAAGCCCCTCGCCCACCTCCCGCACGGAGGCGGTCGTCGAGCACCTGGCCTCGCGCCTGCGGGGGCAGGGACACCGGGTGGCCGTGGCCCCGGTGCGGGACCTGCCGCCCGCCGCGCTGGTGGCCGGGGACGCGCAGCAGGCGGACATCGCCGCGCTCGCTGCCGCGATCGACGGCGCCGACGGTGTGATCGTGGCTTCGCCGGTCTACAAGGCGGCCTACAGCGGGCTGCTGAAGACCCTGCTCGACCTGCTGCCGCAGTTCGCCCTCGCGGGCAAGGTGGTACTGCCGCTGGCCACCGGGGGCAGTCTCGCCCATGTGCTGGCGATCGACTACGCGTTCCGCCCGATGCTGCACTCGCTGGGTGCCGACCAGGTCGTGCCGGGCTATTTCCTGCTGGACCAGTGGATCACCGTCGCCGACCGCGGGGTGACGCTGGCCGAGCAGGCCGAACGTCCCCTGCTGACCGTAGTCGACGGCTTTTCCGAGGCGCTGCACTCTCGCGCGCGGCTGGCCGCGGCGTCATGACCACGATCGGAACCCGGCTCCGGCTCAGGACCTGGGACGCCGCCGACCCGGCGGCCCCTCGCGGGACCGTCGCCGTGTTCCCCGGCCGCGGGGAGCACACGGGTGTCTACGCGCGGCTGGCCGCGCGATTGTCGGCCGAGGGGTACCGGATTCAGGTCGTCGAGCCGGGCAGTGATGGCCACGACGACGAAATCCGTGACTGGCTGTCGGACCTGCGGGGCCCGCTGTTCCTGCTCGGGACCGATACCGGCGCCCTGTCCGCGGCCCGGCACGCCGAAGGCGCGGCCGCCGTGGTGCTGGCCGGTGTGCCGGGCGAGCCCGACTGGGAGCCGCCCGCGAATTTCGGGTGGCGCGACGAGATCGCGCTCCGGGCCGCCGACCCGGCGCGCCGCGCGGCGCTGCGGTCGGATCCGCTGATGCGGCCCGGTGAGCTGCTGCATCCGGTGTCCGAGCCGCTCGACCCGCCGTCGTGGGTGCCCACGCTCGTCCTCCACGGCGAGGCCGACCTCCTTTCGCCTTCGCTCCCGTTGCGGCAGCGCGTGGTGGGCAGGCCGAGGCTGCGGTTCGTGACGGTGGCGGCGAGCGGGCACGACGTCCTGCACGACACCCACGAACGCAGTGTCGCCGCCGAGATCCTCCAGTTCCTGGAACGGTTCCGGGCCGGGGGAGAGGCGGTGTTGCGGCCCTCGATCCGCTCGACCCTCTGACTCGTCCCATGTGGACGGTGCACTGTTTCTTTCCGAAAAATAAGAAGTCCCGCGCGAGGGGTCGTCGCGCGGGACTTCTTCGTGTTCCGCGAAAGAAAATGTTCACCTGATGGGAAACGGGGGATGGCCGCCGAAATCCGTTTACCGTGTCCGCGTGTCTTCCAGATCCCCGCTCAAACTCCTTTCCCTCGGCGTGGCCGCGAGCCTGGCGCTCGCCGCCTGCTCCTCCGGGTCGGCTACCTCCGGCTCCGGGCAGCCCGCCCCCGGCGGCACGCTGACCCTCGCGATCGGATCGAACCCCGACTGCGTCGATCCGCAGCAGCCCGGTACGAACGCCAGCCTCAACGTGGGGCGTCAGCTGGTCGACTCCCTGACCGACCAGGACCCCGCCACCGGTGAGATCAAACCGTGGCTGGCCGACCGCTGGGAGGTCAACGCCGCTTCCACCGGCTTCACCTTCCACCTGCGTTCCGGCGCGACCTTCTCCGACGGGACCCCGGTGGACGCGGCCGCGGTGAAGACCAGTTTCGACGGCATCAAGGCGCTCGGTGCCCGGGCGCAACTCGGTTCCGGCTACCTCGCCGCCTACACCTCGGCCACCGTCGTCGATCCGCAGACCGTCCGGCTGGACTTTTCCGCGCCGAGCGCACAGTTCCTGCAGGCCTCGTCCACCATGTCGCTGGGAGTGCTCGCCCCCGCCGCGTACCGGAAGACGGCGGACCAGCGCTGCCACGGCGACGGGCTGATCGGCTCCGGGCCCTTCGTCTTCGAAAGCTTCAAACAGAACGCCGATATCGTGCTGGCCAAGCGCAAGGGCTACAACTGGGGCTCACCGCTGTTCAAACACCGGGGCGAGGCCTACCTCGACAGGATCGACTACAAGATCGTGCCGGAACCGGGCGTGCGTACCGGAAGCCTGCTGTCCGGACAGCTCGGTGCCACCACCGAGGTGCAACCGGTCGACGAGGCCCAGTTCCAGGGCAACGGGTTCACCGAGCAGACCCGGCCGAACCCGGGCATCGTGTTCAACCTGCACGCCAACGTGACCAAGGGGGTGCTGACCGACGAGAAGGTGCGCCAGGCGGTCGGCAAGGCGGTCGACCGCAAGGAGGTCGCCGACACCGTCCTCAGCCCGAACTACAAGCCCGCCACCAGTATTCTCGCCACCACCACGCCGCTGTACACCGACCTTTCCGCCGAGCTCGCCTTCGACCCGGCCGGCGCGGCGCGGTTGCTGGACGCCGGCGGCTGGGTGCCCGGCCCGGACGGCATCCGGGTCAAGGACGGTGTCCGGCTGAGCGCGAGCGTCGTCTTCGCCGCGGTGTTCAACCAGAACCAGAGTGTCCTGGAACTCCTTCAGCAGCAACTGCGCAGGATCGGTTTCGACCTGCGGCTCGAACTGCACACCACGGCCGAGACGCTGCAGATCCAGCAGGCGGGCGACTACGAGTTCCTCTGGTACAACGTGACCCGCGCCGATCCGGACATCCTGCGCAACATCTTCTCCACCAAGGCGGGTAACCGCAGCAAACTGCCCGCGGGCAACCCGCTCGATGCCGCGCTCGACGAGCAGGCGGCCACCGCGGACCCGGCGGTCCGCAAGCCCGCCGCCGAGCAGGCGCAGCGCCTGATCGTGGAGCACGCCTACGCGATTCCCGTGTTCGAGCTGACTCAGGTGGTCGCCTCGGGCCCGAACGCGCACGAGGTCGGTTTCGAAGCCTCCTCGCGCCTGCAACTGTTCGACACCTGGGTGTCCGGCGCATGAGCGGCTACCTGCTGCGCCGCCTCGGGCAGGCCGTGATCGTGCTGTGGGCGGCGTTCACGCTGTCGTTCGTCATTCTCTACCTGCTGCCGGGCGATGCGGTGCTCGCGAAGCTCGGCGGGGGCGACGGCGCGCTCACGGTCACGCAGGACCAGCTCGCGCAGGCCCGTGCCGAGTACGGCCTGTCCGACCCGTGGCCGGTGCAGTACGGAAAGCGCCTCCTGGCGGCGCTGCACGGCGACTTCGGCCGGTCGGTCATCACCGGGGACACCGCGACGCACATGGTGCTCACCGCGTTCCCGGCCACCGCCGCGGTCGCCGGGCTGGGCCTGTTGCTGGCCGTCGTCCTCGGCGGCGGTGCGGCGCTCGCGGCCACCTACACCCGGCACCGCTGGCTGGGGACCCTGCTGTCGTCCCTGCCGCCGCTGGGCACGTCACTGCCGGTGTTCTGGGTGGGCCTGGTACTGGTGCAGATCTTCTCGTTCCAGCTCAGGATCCTTCCCGCGCTGGGAAACCACGGGCCGCAGTCGCTGGTGCTGCCCGCGGTGACGCTGGCGCTGCCGACGGGCGCGGTTATCGGGCAGGTGCTGGAAAAGAGCCTGCGCACCCAGTTGGACCAGCCCTACGTCGAAACGGCGAAGGCCAGGGGCGCGAGCCGCGCGAGGGTCCACTGGCGACACGCCCTGCGCAACGCCGCGATGCCCGCGCTGACCATGATCGGCGTGATCACCGGCCAGTTGCTGGCCGGTTCGGTGGTGACCGAAACGGTGTTCTCCCGGGACGGCGTCGGCCGGGTCACCACCACCGCGGTCAACACGCAGGACGTTCCCGTGGTGCAGGCGGTGATCGTGCTCGCGGCGTTCTTCTTCGTGGTCGTGAACCTTCTGGTCGACCTGGTGTACCCGCTGCTGGATCCCCGCGTGCGTCGTGACGTCCCCGGCCGGGTACGGAAGGAGCTCGTGCATGGCTGACCTCGTGGCGCTGCGCGGCCGCGCCGCCTTCGTGCTGCGGCGGCCCGGGCTCGTGCTCGCCGGGCTCGTGCTGATCCTGGCGGCGGGCTGGGCACTGGCCCCCGGCCTGTTCACCGGGCAGGACCCGCTGGCGGGCGTGCCCAGGGAGAAGCTGCGGCCGCCGTCGGCCGCGCACCTGTTCGGCACGGACGAGACCGGGCGCGACGTGTTCGCCCGCGTGGTGCACGGCGCCGCGCTGTCCCTCGGCGCGACCGTGCTGGCGGTGCTGATCGCGCTGGTGGCCGGTTCGCTGCTGGGACTGGCCGCGGGCGTGCGCGGCGGGTGGCTCGACGCCACGCTGATGCGGATCACGGACGTTTTGCTGGCCGTGCCGCCGATCCTGCTGTCCCTGGCACTGGTCACGGCGCTGGGGTTCGGCACCACGAAGGTCGCGGTCGCGGTCGGCGTGGCGAATGTGGCGAACTTCGCGCGCCTGATGCGGGCGGAGGTGTTGCGCGTCCGCACCGCGGCCTACGTGGAGGCGGCCCGGGCCGGCGGGGTGCGCTGGTTCGGGGTGCTGGCGCGGCACATCGTGCCGAACGCGGCGGGCCCGGTGACCGCGCTGTCGGTGCTGACGCTCGGTACGGCCGTTTTGGAGATTTCGGCGCTGAGCTTTCTCGGCTACGGCGCCACCCCGCCGACCCCGGAATGGGGCTCGATCGTGGCGGGTGGCCGCGCCTACCTGGCGAGCGCCTGGTGGATGACCACCTTGCCCGGGCTGGTGATCGCCGCGGTGGTGCTGTCGGCGAACCGGCTTTCCCGTGCGCTGGAAGAGAGGACGTCATGAGTGAGCTGTTGGTGGTCGACGGTCTCGACGTGTCGTACCGGACGCGCTCCGGTCCGGTGGCGGCCGTCGCGGGCGTCAGCCTGACTGTCCGCAGTGGACAAAAGCTCGCCCTCGTCGGCGAGTCCGGATCGGGCAAGAGCACCACGGCGCACGCCGTGCTCGGCCTGCTGCCGCGTGGCGGGCGGATCGAAGGCGGCTCGATCACCTTCGGCGGGCGGGAGCTGACCACGCTGTCCGAGCGAGGGTGGCGCCGGATCCGGGGCCGCGACATCGCCCTGGTCCCGCAGGACCCGGCGATGTCGCTCAACCCGGTGCGCCGGATCGGCGATCAGGTCGCGGAAACCCTGTTCATCCACGGTCTGGCCACCCGCAGGACCGCCCCGGGTGAGGCGGTGGAACTGCTCGCGCGCGCCGGTGTCCCGGAACCGGCGCTGCGGGCGCGGCAGTATCCGCACGAACTGTCCGGCGGGCTGCGCCAGCGCGCCCTGATCGCCGCCGCGCTGGCCGGGCGGCCGAAGCTGATCATCGCCGACGAGCCGACCAGCGCGCTCGACGTCACCGTCCAGCGCCGCATCCTCGACCACCTCGACGAACTGGCGGCCGAGGACGGCCTCGCGCTGCTGCTGATCACCCATGATCTCGGGGTGGCCGCCGACCGCGCCGACGAGATCGTCGTGCTCTCGGCCGGGAGCGTCGTGGAACGCGGACCGGCCGGTGCGCTGCTCGCCGCCCCGGCGCACGCCTACACGCGGCGGTTGCTGGCCGCCGCACCCAGCCTGTCCGACCGGCCCCGGCGCCCGCGGAAGGCGGCAGGCCCACCGCTGGTCACCGCGACGGGACTGCGCAAGGACTTCGGATCGTTCCGTGCCGTCGACGACGTGTCGCTGGAGCTGTTCCGCGGCGAAACCCTGGCACTGGTCGGGGAATCCGGCTCGGGCAAGTCGACGACGGCACGGCTGCTGCTGCGCCTGGAGACACCGGGCGCGGGCACCATCACCTTCGACGGGCAGGAGATCACCGGTCTCGCCGGGGAAGAACTGCGTCGGCTGCGCAGGCGGATGCAGTTGATCTACCAGAATCCCTACGCTTCGCTCGATCCGCGCCTGACCGTCGCCGACATCGTGTCGGAGCCGCTGCGCGCGTTCCGGGCCGGGGGCCGGGCCGAGGCGGCCGGCCTGCTCGACCAGGTGGCGTTGCCGCGCACCATGCTGGCACGCAAGCCCGCCGAACTTTCGGGCGGGCAGCGGCAACGCGTCGCGATCGCGCGCGCGCTCGCGCTGAGGCCCGACCTCGTGGTGTGCGACGAACCGGTCTCGGCGCTGGACGTCTCGATCCAGGCGCAGATCCTTGACCTGCTGGCGGCACTGCAGGACGAACTGGGGCTGGCCTACCTGTTCATCTCGCACGACCTCGCCGTGGTGCGGCAGGTGGCCGACCGGGTCGGCGTGATGCGCGCCGGACGGCTCGTCGAGTACGGCCCCGCCGACGACGTGCTGACGCGGCCCCGGCACGAGTACACGAAGGAACTACTGGCCGCGATCCCGGGCCGGGCCCGCTCGAAAGCCGCCTGACCCCGTTTCCGCAGCGGGGGCTCTTTGCTGCGAATCATCCGTAGCAAAGAGCCCCCGCTACCGACACACCCCCGGGTCAGCGGGTGGCCCATTCTTCGGCCAGCAGTTCGTAGGAGCGGACGCGGTCGCGGTGGTCGTGGGTGATGGTGGTGACCAGCAGTTCGTCGGCGCCGGTCGCCTCCTGGAGCTGTTCGAGCCGGTCCGCGACCTGCCGGGCCGAGCCGGCGAACTGGGTCTCCACCCGGTCGGCCACCAGCCGCCGGTCGTCCTGGGTCCACTGGTGACGGCGGGCCTCTTCCGGGCTGGGGAAGGGGATGGCGCCTTCGGCCGAACGGATGCTGCGCACCCACAACGGGTAGCCCGTCGCCAGTTCCCGCGCGGTCGCCTCGTCCTCGGCCACCACCACGTCGGCGGACACCGACAGGTACGGGCGCGCCAGCTCGGCCGAGGGTTTGAACGCCGCCCGGTAGGCCTGCACCGCCTCCAGCACTCCGGAGGGCGCGACGTGGTAGTTGCCGCCGAAGCGCAATCCGTTCGCCCCGGCGACGTTCGCGCTCTCGCCGCCGCTGCTGCCCAGGATCCAGACCTGCACGTCCGCGCGCTCACCGGGCACGACGTGCGCCTCCACCCCCTCCGCGTTGCGGTAGGTCCCGGCCAGCAGGGACAGGATGTCGTCGATCTGGGCCGCGTAGTCGGGGGTCTTCGCCCCCGGCTGCTGCAGGAGTTGCTGGCGCAGTTGGAACAGCGGCGCATCGAGCAGGTGCGCGGGGGAGAACTTCGGTGGGATGCGGAGTCCGTTCGGCGCGTGCCCTCGAACGTCCTCTGTGGACGGAGAGGACGGTGTGGACGGTGTGGGGGGCCTGCCTCCGGACCGGCCCAGCCCGAGGTCGAGCCTGCCCGGGTGCAGGGCATCGATCAGTCCGAACTCCTCCACCACCGACAGCGGCGTCCGGTGACCGAGCTGAACCGCCCCGGCGCCGATCCGGATCTTGGACGTGGCGGCCGCGGTGAGCGCGAGCACGACGGCGGGGGAAGAGCCCGCCACGCCCGGGTTGAGGTGGTGCTCGGCGAACCAGTAGCGCGCGTAGCCGAATTCTTCCGCCCGGCGTGCCAGATCGATGCTGTTGCGCAGGGCTTCGGGCACCGTCGAGCCGGACGAGACGGGTACCAGGTCGAGAATGCCGAGGGGGACGCGGGACATGGTGTTTCTTCCTTCTCGGGAGCGGTGTCAGCGGGCGAGGCCGAGGTGTTCGCGCAGCGTGGTGCCCTCGTAGTCGGCACGGAACACCCCGCGTTCCTGCAGCAGCGGCACCACCGTGTCGGCGAACGGGTCCAGGCCGCCGGGAGTGAGGTGCGGGACGAGGATGAACCCGTCCGCGGCGTCGTCCTGCACGAACCGGTTGATCTCCTCGGCGACCGACGCGGGGGTGCCCACGAACGACTGCCGTGCGGTGACCTCCACGACCAGTTCGCGGAGGGACAGGTTGTCCGCCTCGGCGCGGGCGCGCCACTCCTGGGCCGTCGCGAGCCGGTCACCGAACATCCGCACCGCGGCCCGCCCTCGCGTGACCGTGTGCTCACCCGGATCCGGGTCGATCTCCGGCAACGGGCCGTCGGGGTCGTAGGCGGACAGGTCGCGGTTCCAGACCTGCTCCAGGAAGTTGATCGCGGTCGGCCCGCTGACCTGCTGGAAGCGCACCTCACGGGCAAGCTCCGCGGCTTCGGCGTCGGTGTCGCCGAGGACGAACGTGGCGGCGGGCATGATCAGCAGATCCTGGTGGCGGCGCCCGTGCCGGGCCAGCCGTCCCTTGACGTCGGCGTAGAACGCGCGTCCCGCTTCGTAGGTGCTGTGGCGGCTGAAGATGGCGTCGGCGGTGGCGGCGGCGAATTCGCGGCCCTGGCCGGAATCGCCCGCCTGCAGGATCGCGGGCCTGCCCTGGGGGCTGCGCGGCACGGTGAACCGGCCGCCGATGGTGAAATGCGCCTCGTGGTGTTTGAACCGGCCCGCCTGGGCATCGGCGAGGAACACCCCGCCGTCCTTGTCTGCGACGATCTCGTCGCCCCGCCACGAGTCGAACAGTTCGAGGGCGGTGTCGAGGAACGCGCGGGCCCGCTCGTAGCGGTCCTCTTCGGCGAGGAACCCGCCGCGCCGGAAGTTCTCGCCGGTGAAGGCATCCCAGGAGGTCACCACGTTCCACGCGGCGCGGCCGCCGGAAAGGTGGTCGAGGCTGGCGAACTGGCGCGCCACCTCGTAGGGCTCGTTGAAGGTGGAGTTGATGGTGCCCGCCAGGCCGAGCCGGTCGGTAACCGCCGCGAGCGCGGCGAGAACGGTGAAGGTGTCCGGCCTGCCCACCACGTCCAGGTCGTGGATCTTGCCCTTCTGCTCGCGCAGCCGCAGCCCCTCCGCGAGGAAGAAGAAGTCGAACTTCGCCCGCTCGGCCGTCTGTGCCAAGTGGACGAAGGAGGCGAACTCGATATGGCTGCCGGAGCGGGGATCGCTCCACACGGTCGTGTTGTTCACACCGGGGAAGTGTGCGGCGAGGTGGATCTGCTTCACGGGCTTGCTCATCGTGGCTCCTGGAGGGGGAGTGGTCAGGCGGCGTAGCGGTTGGCGGGGCGTGACAGGCCCAGCAGCCCGCGCAGGGTCGCCGCCTCGTAGGCGGAGCGGAAGGCGTTGCGGCGCTGCAGTTCCGGTACGAGGTGCCGGGTGATCTGCTCGAGGTCGTGGGGGATCGTCGCGGGGCGCAGGCGGAATCCGCTCAGGCCCGAGCAGTGCCAGTCCAGCAGGAGATCGGCCAGACCCTCCGGGGTTCCGGTGTAGACGGCCGCATCACTGGTGTACGGGGCGCCGGCGCGTTCGTCGAGCCGCTCGCGGCGGGCGGTGGCGGCCGCCTCGCTGGCGTCCAGGAACACCACCAGATCGGCGAAGACGTGCACGGTTTCCGCCGACCTCCCGGCCCGCTCCTGTTCGGCCTGGATATCCGCGACGATCCGTCGCGCCTCGGCGGCGTCGTGCGGGGTGACGAAACCGAGATCGGCGGAGCGGCCGACGAGCCGGTACGGGATCTCCTGGTGGGCCAGCGCGGCCACCAGCGGCTGGCCCTGGGGCGGACGGGGCGTGATCGACGGGCCGCGTACCCGGAAGAACCGTCCCTCGAAGTCGATGTAGTGCAGCTTGTCGCGATCGATGAACCGGCCGGTCGCGCGATCGCGGATCTCGGCGTCGTCCTCCCAGCTGTCCCACAGCCGCCGCAGCACCTCGACGTAGTCCGCCGCCTCGGCGAACAGGTCCTCGATGCTTTCCTCGTGCACGGCCCGGCGGCCGAAATGCGCGGCTTCGTGCGCGGAGGGCGAAACCTTGACCCGGATACCCGCCCGGCCGGTGCTGACGTAGTCCAGCGTCGCGATCGCCTTCGACAGGTGGAACGGCTCGGTGTGGGTCACGATCGCGGTCGGCACGAGGCCGATGCTGCGGGTCAGCGGCGCGACCCGGGCCGCGACGAGCACCGCGTCGAGCCGGCCGCGCACCTGATCCGTGCGTTCGTCGGGCACCCACGGGTCCGCCGACTGCGGCGCAAGCGAATCCTCGATGGTGACGAAGTCCAGCAGGCCCCGCTCGGCCTCCCGGACCTGGTCCGCCCAGTACGCGGCGGTGAACAACTCGCGGGGGCGAGCCCGGAGCTCACGCCACGCCGCCGGATGCCATCCCGCCCCGTCGAGGGCGACGGCGAGACGGACAAGGGGATGGGACATGCTCTTCTCCCAGCGAATTCGGAAGGGGACCCGGAGGACGGCCGGTTCCGATTCGATCCCTGGCGGAGGAAAGCGTCAACGCCATCTCATTCTTCGAACAACAAGGAATTCTTTTCTCTCAGCACGAAAATTGTGGCGACGTCCAGTCTGCTCGGGGTGCTCTCAACGCACCGCGTTTCGCCGGGGAGCCTGACCCTCTTTGCTGTGAGGGGGCCCCTCACGGCAGCCTTGGCAGACGCTCCTCGGCTGAGGAGCGCTTGCCCTCAAGGCGACCTTGAGAGCCTTTATGACCCTCAAGGCGACCTTCAGGGCACGCAACCCCGCACGAGCGTGGAACGCCCGGAGGGCGGGTGGGTCAGGCGTCGGTGCTGGCCAGTGCCGGGGCGGTGGTGCGGATCAGGTGGTCGAAGGCGCTCAGCGCGGCCGTCGAACCGGAGCCCATCGCGGTGACGATCTGCTTGTAGGGGCTGGTGGTGCAGTCTCCGGCCGCGAACACCCCGGGAACGGAGGTCGCGCCGCGCTCGTCGACCACGATCTCCCCGCGGTTGGTGAGCGCGACGGTCCCTTCGAGCCACTCCGTGTTCGGCAGCAGGCCGATCTGTACGAACACCCCTTCGAGCGCGAGTGTGTGGTGCTCACCGGAGGTGCGGTCCTCGTAGACCAGTCCCGTCACCTTGGCGCCGTCGCCGGTCACCTCGGTCGTCCGCGCGCTCACCAGCACGTCCACATTGGACAAGCTGTGCAGCTTGCGCTGCAGCACCTCGTCGGCGCGGAGCGTGCCGTCGAACTCCAGCAGCGTCACGTGCGCGACGATGCCGGCGAGGTCGATCGCGGCCTCCACACCGGAGTTGCCGCCGCCGATCACCGCGACGCGCTTGCCCTTGAACAAGGGGCCGTCGCAGTGCGGGCAGTAGGTGACGCCCTTGTTCCGGTACTCCTGCTCGCCCGGGACCCCCATGTGCCGCCAGCGCGCCCCGGTGGCCAGGACCACCGTGCGGCCGCTCAGCACGGCACCGCTTTCCAGTTCGACCCGGTGCGGATCGCCGGGCTCCGCGGCGGGCACGAGCCGGGCGGCCCGCTGCAGTTCCATGATGTCGACGTCGTAGGCCTGGGCGTGCTGCTCCAGCGCCGACGCGAGCTTCGGGCCCTCGGTGTAGGGGACCGAAATGAGGTTTTCGATCGCCATGGTGTCGAGTACTTGGCCGCCGATGCGCTCGGCGACGAGCCCGGTGGCGATCCCCTTGCGCGCCGCGTAGACCGCCGACGAGACCCCGGCGGGACCGGCACCCACGACGAGCACGTCGAAGGGTTCCTTGTCGTCGAGGGCCGCGGCCGCCCTCTCCCCGGCTCCGGTGTCCAGTTTGGACACGATCTGCTCGAGGGTCATGCGGCCCTGGTCGAACACCTCGCCGTTGAGGAACACGGTGGGCACCGCGAGCACGCCGCGGGCCTCGACCTCCTCGCGGAACAGCGCGCCGTCGACCGCGACGTGGGTGATCTTCGGGTTCAGCACGCTCATCAGGTTGAGCGCCTGCACCACCTCGGGGCAGTTCTGGCAGGACAGCGACAGGTAGGTGACGAAGTGGTACTCGCCGTCCAGCCCCTGGATCTGCTCGATGAGCTCGGAGGCCGTGGTCGAGGGGTGGCCTCCGACCTGCAGCAGGGCGAGCACGAAGGAAGTGAGCTCGTGGCCGAGCGGGATCGCCGCGAAGCGCACCGAAACGTCCGTTCCGGCCCGCACGATGGCGAAGGACGGCCGTCGCTCGTCGTCGTCGGCGCGCACCACGGTGACCTTGTCGGAGAGCGCCGCGACCTCGTTGAGCAGCTCCAGCAGCTGCTTCGACTTGGCGCCGTCGTCGAGCGAGGCGACGAGCTCGACCGGCTGCCGGAGAAGCTTGAGGTGCTGGGCGAGCTGCTGGGACAGTGCCTTGTCGAGCACGGAGACCTCCAGGGGCGTCAGGGAGCGGGGGCCCGGCGCGGACGCCCGATGGGGCGTGGTCCGCACCGGGCCGGGACGGTCGGCGGGGTGGGTCAGATCTTGCCCACGAGGTCCAGCGACGGGGCGAGGGTCTCGTCGCCCTCTTCCCACTTCGCCGGGCAGACCTCGTTCGGGTGCTCGCGGACGTACTGAGCGGCCTTGACCTTGCGCAGCAGCTCGGCGGCGTTGCGCCCGACACCCTCGGAGGTGATCTCCATGAGCTGGATCACGCCGTCGGGGTCGATCACGAAGGTCGCGCGGTCGGCGAGGCCCTGGCCCTCCCGCATCGCGTCGAAGTTGCGGGTGATCTCGCCCGAGGGGTCGCCGATCATCGGGAACTGGATCTTGGCGATGGTGTCGGAGGTCTCGTGCCACGCCTTGTGCGTGAAGTGGGTGTCGGTGGACACCGAGTAGATCTCGACGCCGAGACGGGTGAAGTCCTCGTAGTGGTCCGCCAGGTCGCCCAGTTCGGTCGGGCACACGAAGGTGAAGTCGGCGGGGTAGAAGAAGACGATCGACCACTTGCCGCGCAGGTTCTGGTCGCTCACCTCGACGAACGAACCGTTGTGGAACGCGGTGGCGGTGAACGGCTTCACTTCCGTGTTGATCAGTGCCATCGGTAGCAATCCTCCATGCCTGTTTTCTGGAACCATACCAATCTTGGTGGCCTGGAACGCGCCGGGTCGACCGGTCTCACACAACCCTCCGACCTGGACAATCCACCGGTGGGGAACGGAAATCCGGGTCTGGGGGCGCTCATCGGCCCGCGCGGCGCTTTCCTTGCGAGGGCGGTGATCATCCTCACAATGGTAAGGCTATCCACAGTGGACGGACGAGGGTTTGCGCGCCGGTTTCGGGCGTGCGGCGCCACGGTAACAGCGCCGCGGAGCCGGTCACCGCGGAGTACCCCCACGGGTAACATGAGGGAAACCCGCCGGTGCCCGGCGGCGAGGCCGGGGTGACCGGAACCACTGGTGTTACTCGTCGGTAGGATCGGTGCTCACGCCGACCCGGCTCACAAAGGAGTGCCCATGCCCACGCTGGAGCGCCACGACGAGGTCTTCGTCCTCGACCTCGGGGACACCGAGAACCGTTTCCACCCCGACTGGCTCGCCGAGGTCGGCGGCCTGCTCGACGAGGTGGAGCGGGCGGAGGGGCCCAGGGCCCTGGTCACCGCGGCGACCGGCAAGTTCTTCTCCAACGGTCTCGACCTCGACTGGCTGTCCGCCCACGGTGATCGCGCCTCGGAGTACGTGGTGAGCGTGCACGAGTTGTTCGCGCGGGTCCTGTCGCTGCCGCTGATCACCGTGGCGGCCCTGCAGGGGCACACCTTCGCCGCCGGGGCCATGCTGTCGCTGGCCCACGACTTCCGTGTGATGCGTGCCGACCGCGGCTTCTGGTGCCTGCCCGAGGCCGATATCAACATCCCGTTCACCCCCGGGATGTCCGCGCTCATCCAGGCCCGCCTGGCCCCGCAGACCGCGCACGAGTCCATGACCACGGCGCGGCGCTACGGCGGCCAGGACGCCCTCGCGGCGGGGATCGTCGACCGCGCGGTCGGTGAGGAAGCGGTGCGGGAGACGGCGCTGGAGATCGCCCGCTCACTGGCCGCCAAGGCGGGCCCGACCCTGGGCACCATCAAGTCCCGGATGTACGTCCCGGCCCTGAACGCCCTGCGGGACAAGGACAACCCCTTCGGCTGAGCCGCGAAGGGGCGCCCCATTCGGCTCGTTCACGGCCGCTGGGACCCGAGGAAGGGGAGCAGGAGCGACAGCAGGGCTTCGGGCCGGTCGAGCGGGATGATGTGACCGCAGTCGTCGATGATCCGCCCGTCGAGGTGGTCGGTGATGGGGCGCAGTTGCCGTTCGAGGGCGGCGCCGACCGGGTGGGAGCCGATGACGAGGGTGGGCACCGTGAGGTGCCGTCCGGCCACGGCGTCCGCGATCTGCCGTGCGCACGCGGGCAGTGCCCGGTAGTACGAGAAGGCGCACCGCAGGGCCTCGGGGCGGGAGTAGGCATCGGCGAACGCGTCCCGGATCCCGGCCGGGACGCCGCGGCCATGCGTGCCGCTGGCGAGGAAGAAGTCGATGTACTCCGCCTCGTGGCCCCGCAGTACCGTCTCGGCCAGCCCCGGCACCGCGTGGAACCCGAACCACCACGGCGGGCCCGCGGCCAGGAACTCCCCGGCGCCCGGCAGGGTGCCCAGGAGTGACTCCATCAGCACGAGTCTGCTCACGCGCTCCGGACGCCGCAGGGCGAAGAGGAACGCCGGGGGTGTGCCGGCGTCGATGCCGACGACCGCCGCCGTGGTCTCGCCGAGCGCGCGGGCCCTTCCCCGGCGACTGCGACGGAGAGCTCGACGCCGTTCGTGGTGATCCGGCGCAGGTCGGCGCGCGGTTCGGCTACGGGGGTGCTCATGGACGTTATTTCTCCTGGTCAAAGCTGTTACGAGTGGTGACCACAAGAACCTGTGTAACTGGCTTCGTGCGGGCAAGATCGCACTTTGACGACAGGTGGTGAGCCCGAGGTGACCTCCTCCCGGGGCGGTAGGGGTGATCTGTTCGATCCCGCATGCCCGACCCGCGGGCTGCTGGACCGCATCGGCACCAAGTGGACCTCCATGGCGGTCAGGGTGCTCGCCGAAGCGGCGCCTGAGGAGGTGCGGTTCGCCGAACTGCAGCGGCGGATGGCGGGTGTGTCGCAGAAGATGCTGTCGGTGACCCTGCGGAACCTGGTCCACGACGGCCTCGCCGAACGCCGGGTCGAGCCGGCGGTGCCGCCTCGCGTGCACTACCGGCTCACCGAACTCGGCCTGTCGCTGGAGGGGCCGCTCGCGGCGGTCCGGGAATGGGCCGAGGCGCATATGGCGGAGATCGACCGCGCCAATGCGCGGGCGGAAAAGGAACAGCGCCGTCGGCCCGGATAGCCCATGGGGCTTACAACCGTCCGGTTGTGCAAATGAGTGGTTGTGGATAGGGTCGCTGCATGGCAGTCGCGGAAGACGAGCTGACCCTGGTGTTCTCGGCGCTGGCCGACCCCACCCGGCGCGCCATCGTCGAGCGCCTGGCCCGGGGCGAGGCCACGGTCGGTGAACTCGCGGAACCGTTCGCGATGACCCAGCAGGCGATCTCCAAACACCTCAAGGTGCTCGAGCGCGCCCGCCTCGTCTCCCGGACCAGGAGCGGGCAGTCCCGGCCGTGCGTGCTGGAAACGGCCCGGCTCGAAGAGGCGGCAGGCTGGATCGAGCACCACCGGCAGGTGTGGGCCGGCCGCCACGACCGCCTCGAGGCCCATCTGGCCGCGCTGCGCGCGGACGATCCCGACGGAGGAAAGGCGAAATGACCGAGACCGGGGAATTCACCTACCGGCGGGTGCACCGCGCCACGCCGGAGTTGCTCTTCGACTGCATGACCACGCCGGAACACCTCGCCCGTTTCTGGGGCCCGGCCGGGACCACGACACCGGTCGGGAACATCGTGGTCGACCTGCGGCCCGGCGGGGCGTTCGAGACCACGATGGTCAACGACGCCGACGGCAGCACGTACACGATGCGCGCGATCTACGTCGAGATCCGCCGTCCGGAGCGTCTGGTGTGGATCGAGCCGGACGTCGAGGGCGGCATGAAGACCACCATCACCTTCGTCGACCTCCACGACGGCCGTACCGAGGTCGTCACGCACCAGACCAACGTCCCTGCCGCGTACGCCAGTGCCGAGGCGAGGGCCGGGCTCAGCACCAGCTTCGACCGGTTCGACGCCTACCTGGCCACGCTCGTCCCGCCGGAACGGGAAGGAGCCTGACATGCCCGCGGTCACTTCCGCCGACGGCACCACGATCGCCTACGAGCGCCGGGGCCGAGGCCCCGCTCTCGTGCTCGTCGACGGCGCCCTGTGCTGTCGCGGCGCAGGCCCGCTGGGGCCGCTGGCCGCGCTGCTGAGCGAGAGGTTCACCGTCCACACCTATGACCGTCGAGGCCGGGGAGAAAGCGCCGACACCCCGCCCTACGCCGTCGCCCGGGAGATCGAGGACCTGACCGCAGTGATCGGCGAGGCCGGCGGGAACGCCTACGTCTACGGCATTTCCTCGGGCGCGGCGCTCGCGCTGGCCGCCGCCGCGAACGGTTCCGGCATCATCGGGCTCGCCCTGTACGAGCCGCCCTTCGTGGCCGAGGTCGAGGACGTCCCCGGGGCGGCGGACTACCGCCGACGGCTGCGTGAGCTGCTGGCCGCCGGGCACGGCGGGGACGCCGTCGCGCTGTTCATGGCGCAGGTCGGGGTGCCCGCCCCGCTCATCGAGGGGATGCGCGCCCAGCCGGGCTGGGCGGCGCTGGAGGCCATCGCGCGGACCCTCGCCTACGACGACGAGATCCTCGGCGACGGGCACCTGCCCCGCGACCTCGCGGCCGCGGTGGCCGTGCCCACGCTGGTCCTGGCCGGGGGAGCCAGTCCCGCCCGTCTGCGGGGCGCGGCGAAGGCGGTGGCGGAGGCGATCCCGGCCGCCCGTCACCGCGTTCTGGAGGGCCAGACGCACGACGTCGCCGCCGAGGCACTTGCCCCGGTGCTCGCCGAATTCTTCTCGTGACACCGGAAACGGGCCCGCGCGCCCCGACCGCGCGCGGACCCGCATTCCGTCAGCGGCCCGGTACCTGGCCCAGGCCGTTCACCACCGTGCTGGTCATCGAGGACCAGCCGGTCACGGTGCCTTGGGGCACCCCGTTGCTGCTTTCGAGCGCCAGGCCCCGTTCCCCGATGAACGCCCCCGTCACCGGGTCGATGATCAGATCCCACCGGGCCTTGCCGTCGGAGATGCCGTAGGCGACGCCCTGCTTCCCGTCCAGATTGGCGACCTTGTCGGTGATCTCCAGGCCCGGCAGGTAGCCGAGCGCCCGGTACAGCGCCGAACGCAGATCGGCGGGAACCAATCCGGTTTGGAGGGCGTCGGCCGCGTAGACCAGGATCTCGCCGTCTCCGAGGCTGTTGTGCGGGGCGTCCGCCCGCAGCCTGCGGTAGAGCTCCTGCGGGTCCCTGGGCAGCGAAGCGAGCCAGGACGGCGTCGGCGACTGCCAGTTGCCCGGCCGTGGGCAGAGGGGCTGCCGGTGCTCCGTGTCGGCGTAGAAGTCGCCGCAGGGTGCCTTCCGCACCCCGTCCGTCCAAGCCGGCTTGTCGCTCACCGCCCCCGCCGCGCGGGCTTCGGCTTCGGTGCCCACCAGCCACTGCCGGTTGCCGGTGGTGGTCCGCCGCTCCATCCACTCCCGGGTCTGGTCGGCGGGTACCCAGGTCTCCCGCACCTCTTCCTGGAGATAGACGAAGTCGCGGCCGTTCTGGGGAGTCGTCGTGGTTACGCCCCAGGCGTGCGTGACGAGGTAGCGGTACTGCCCGGGGCCGACCGCCGGATCACCGGATCCCACATGGTCGGCGGCGGCGCCGAGGGAAGCGGCGGAGGCGTTGGGCGTGAGCCCCGTGCCCCCACCCCCGGTCGCCTGCCAGACGAGCACACCCGCCGTCATCGCCACCACCGCGGCCGCCGCGGCGAAGAGGCCGCGGCGGGGGCGGCGCCGCCGCAGCGCGACCGGGGCCTCCTCCGGCGCCGCTCCGGCCTCGGCCATCAGCCGTGCCCGGACGGTGGCCAGGACATCGCCGTCGCCGGACGCGTCAGCGTGAAGCGCGTTCAGCGCGAGGTCGAGCTGCGACTCCGACCACACCTCGTGCACGTTGTTCCCGTTAGTCATGGCTTTCCTCCTTGCTCGACGCGGTGGGGGCGGTGGCCCGCAGCCGGGTGCGCACGCGGTGCAGCCGCGACCGCACCGTGCCCACCGGGATGCCGAGGGTCTCGGCGACCTGGGCGCTGTCCATCTCCGCCCACGACGACAGCAGCAGCACGTCACGGTCCCCTTCGGACAGTTCCGCGAGCGCCGCGGCGAGACGGCCCGCGAGCGCCGCGGCGTCCACCCGGTCGGCGACACGCCCGTCGTGCCCCGGATGCGGCTGGGGCAGCTGTCCGGCGGCCCGGGCCGTCGCCCGCAACGAGCGGACCTCGTCCCGGACATGCCGCCGGAGCAGATTGGTCGCGATCCCGTACAGCCAGGACCGCACCGCGCCCTGCGCCGGGTCGTAGGACCGTCTTTGCCGCAGTGCGATCAGGAAGGTCTCGCTGACCAGGTCGTCGGCCGTCTCCGTGCCCACTCGCCGGGCCAGGTAGCGGTGCAGGGGCCGGGCGTATCTGTCGAACAGCCGCCCGAACTCCGCCGCCGGATCGGCACCGCCCAGTCGCGGCCGGTCCTCGTCGGGTGGTCCTTCACCCTCGTCCACGCGTTCGGTCATCATCCTCACGTCAGGTGTTGTCCGATGACGGCCGGGACGTTCACGGCCGGTGAGGGGTGAGGATCGCCGTCGGCGCTATGGGAGAGTGTGGCTTCGCCCGGGACGGCTTTCGGTGGCGGGGTCCGCGGGTTCGGCTGGGCGGGCGAAACACTCGCACCTTCGCGCGAGGTGGTCGTACACCGAGCACACGACGGCCCGGTGCCTCGGCGGCTCGCACCGCCCACCGGTAGCGCGCGTCCCCTGTTCGTCGCTCATGAGCGCCAGCGTGGCGCGAAGGAGCGGCCGGAGCTTGCCACCCAGGCAACCACCCGAACGGCCTACGTGCTGTATGGAAGTGGTTTGCGTGGCGGTGGCTCCAGTGCCGTGAGGGGGCCCCTCACGGGAAATGCCTTGACACCAAGCGTCTAGACCGGCAGACCGGCCCGGAAGGCGAGACCCCGCAGTTCGCGGCCCACCGCGTCGCGCTTCGCCTTGGCGACCAGCTCTTCGAGCAGCGACACCGTGAACGGGTGGCGGCGCACGTGGTCCGGGGAGAGCCGCTCGGCGCGGCGCAGCATCACCACCGCGGCATCGCGCTGACGCGGCAGCCTCGCCACCGACCGGGCCCGGTCGCGCCAGTACACCGCCCGGCGGGCCCGCACCGTCAGCGCCTCCGGATCGATCTCCGTGGCGATTTTCGCGGCCTCGGCGTGCTCCCCGGCTTCCAGCGCGCACTGCATCCGCCACACGCCGACGTTGGAAGGCCCGAACCCGAAGCCCATCACGTTCGTTTCCCCGGTGCGCCCGGCGAGTTCGGCCGCGTGCGCGAGCGCGGCGGTCCGTGCCGCCGTGTCCCGGCGTGCCGCCGAAACCAGCGAGGAGACCAGGGAGAGCGATCCGGCCAGTTGCAGCTCGTCGACCGTCGCCGTCGGCAGCGCCACGGTGTGGAGGGTGCGGGCGGCCAGATCGAGCGCGCCGGCCGACAGCAGTGCCAGCGCGCTGCCGTAGGCGGCGATCCCGAGCGGAACCGGCTCGTCGAGCGCCTCGGCGGCTGAGCGCGCGAGCGTCGCCGCCTGCCAGGTCAGATCGTTCGGGGCGCCCGCCATCGCCAGCCACGCCTCGGTGCCCTGCATGTGCGCCAGTGCCAGCAGGCGCAGGATCTCCCGCTCGTGGCGGCCGGCCGCGAGGGTGGTGTGCAGGTCCCGGATCAGGGACGGAAGCCGTGCCCCGGTGACGTCGCCGCGGGCGTCGTTGACCGCGGTCAGCAGCGCGCCGACGCGGGCGCGGAGCCGCTCCACCGGCTGCACCTCGCCGTCCGGTTCGCCCATGGCCACGGCCAGCATCGCCATCCGCACCTCGACCAGTGCCTGGTCGGCGCCCGGCTCTCCGGCCAGGCCGAGGGGGACGCCGGTCAGTTCGCTCGGCGCGACCTCGAGCGCGTCCGCCAGCGCGACGATGAGGGAGCGCCGGTCGAGCGCCCGTTCGCCCGCCTCCAGGCGCGACAGGTAGGACGGCGAGATCCCGGCCCGTCCCGCCACCACCGCCAGCGACTTGCCGCGGGCGTGCCTGAGCAGGCGCAGCCGGGCCCCGATCGCGGAAGAGATCCCTGGCGACACGGCATCCCCCTTCGCGGAACGGGTTGCGGTGCTGCACACAGCGTAACCAAGAACACCACCGCAGACCAGCGCTGTCTGAGAGCGCTTTCCGGATCTGGGGGATAATGCCCGGGTCTTGTCGGTTGAGGTGGGGGTGGCTTGTGGATCCGGTGACGATCATCGTCGAGGCGCTCGCGGCGGGCGCCGGCTCCGCCGCGAAGGACGTGGGCTCGTCGGCGGTGAAGGACGCCTACGAGGCGCTGCGTTCAGCCGTACGGCGGTTGTTCTCCGGGAAGCGTGCCGCCGAAGATGCCTTGAGCGGGCACGAGATCGAGCCCGCCCAGTGGCGTGAGCGCCTCGCCGAGGCCCTGCGCGAAGCCGCGGCCGGAGCCGACCCGGAGTTGCTGGACGCCGCCCGCGAGGTGCTGCGACGGGCCGATCCCGAAGGATCGGCGGCCGGGAAGTACACAGTGGACGCTCGTGAGGGCAAGGGTGTCCAGATCGGCGACGGCAACGTCCAGCACAACACGTTTTCCTGAAAGCGATGGGAGAACCGGTGCCGTCGCCAGTGGACGCCCGCCATGCGCAGGGCGTGCAGGTCGGCGACGGCAACGTCCAGCACAACCACTACCACCAGGCGCGGGAGCCGGTGCGGTGGCCGCACCGGCTGGGTGTGCCGCCCGTCGCGGCGGAGGGTTTCCTCGACCGTGAACCCGGCCCCGGAGATGCGGCGACACTGGTACTGACCGGACTGGGCGGGGCGGGGAAGAGCCAGTTGGCGGCAGCGTACGCGCGCCGGGCGTGGGAGACCGGGGAAGCGGAACTGCTGGTGTGGGTGCCCGCGGCGAGCCGGGCCGCGATCGTGGCGGCCTACGCCGAGGCCGCCGGTGACCTCGCCCCTGGCGATTCCGCCGACGCGGACCGGGCCGCCGGGAGGTTCCTGGCGTGGCTCGAGTCCACCGCACGGCGCTGGCTGGTGGTCCTTGATGACGTGGCGGACCCGGGGGACCTCCGCGGACTGTGGCCCCGGACCGGGCGGACGGGCCGGGTGATCGTCACGACGCGCCGCCGCGATGCCGTGCTGTCCGGAAGCGGACGGCGACTGAAGGAGGTGGGGGTGTTCAGCCCAGCCGAGGCCCGCGATTACCTGGAGCGCCGGTTCGACGGCGATCCCGATCGGCTGGCGGAGGCCGATCTGCTGGCGGCCGAACTGGGGTTCCTGCCGCTGGCGCTGGCGCAGGCCGCCGCCTACATGCTGGACCGCGATCTGGACTGCGCGGCCTACCGAGCGCGGCTGGCCGACCGGCGCCGCAGGCTGGCCGACGTGCTGCCCGAGGACGGGGCACTGCCCGACGAGCAACGGGAAACCGTGGCGGCCACCTGGTCGCTGTCGGTCGAGCTGGCCGACCGCCTCAAGCCCGTCGGCCTGGCCAGGCCGGTGCTCCGGCTGGCCTCCGTGTTCGATCCCGCCGGTTTCCCGGCCGCGGTGTTCACCACGGCGGCCGGGCTGGCGTTCCTCGGGCAGGGCCGGTCCGGGCCGCCGGTGACCGGCGAAGAAGCCACCGACGCCGTGCGCTGCCTGCAGCGATTGAGCCTCGCCGGACAGGAAGACGGAACCGTGCGGGTGCACGCCCTCGTCCAGCGAGCGACACGGG
Source organism: Amycolatopsis cynarae (assembly GCF_026802195.1). Taxonomy (NCBI): domain Bacteria; kingdom Bacillati; phylum Actinomycetota; class Actinomycetes; order Pseudonocardiales; family Pseudonocardiaceae; genus Amycolatopsis; species Amycolatopsis cynarae. The sequence goes on from NZ_CP113836.1 coordinate 3,015,934, forward strand.
AGGAACTGGACGCGGAGCGCTTCGCCGAACTCGCCCGGGCGGCCGCCGCGGCACTGCTTCAGGTCTGGCCCGGGATCGAACGCGAACCCGGCGAGGGCGTGGCATTGCGGGCCAACGCCGCCGCGCTCGCCTCGCACGCGGGTGAGGTGCTCTGGACCGCGGGCGGGTACGAGGTCCTGTTCCGGGAAGCGCACAGCCTGGGCGATTCCGGCCTGCTGGGGGCGGCGGTGGCCCGGTGGCAGGCGCTTTCCGCCGAGGCCGCCCGGCGGCTGGGACCGGATCACGAGCACACCCTGCTGGCGCGGCAGTTCCTCGCCGGGTGGCGCGGCGTCACGGGTGACATTGCGGGGGCCGCCGCGGAGTTCGACGCGCTGTCCAGCGACTACCGGCGGGTGCTCGGCCCCGATCACCTCTCGACCCTGATGGCGCGCAGCAATCTCGCCCACCAGCGGGGCATGGCCGGTGACGCGACCGCGGCGGTCGCCGCGCTGGAGGAGGTGGTCGCCGACTACCGGCGCGTGGCGGGGGAGGACCACCAGAAAACCCTGCTGGCGCGGCAGTTCCTCGCCGGCTGGCGCAGCGCGGAAGGGGACGCGGCAGGCGCGGCCGCCGAATTCGAGGCGTTGCTGGGCGACTACCGGCGAGTGCTGGGGCCGGATCACCCGGACACGCTGTCGGTCCGGGGAAATCTCGCCCACCAGCGAGGCCTGCTGGGCGATCCCTCGGCAGCCGTGCGGGACTTCGAGGCGCTTGCCGCCGACTGCGCCCGCGTGCTCGGGCCGGAATACCCGCAGACCCTGTCCACGCGGGCCCGGCTCGCCGGCTGGCGGGGCCCGGCGGGCGACGCGGCCGGGGCCGCCGATGCCTTCGCCGCACTGCTCGCGGACTACCTGCGGATTGTTGGGCCGGACCACCCCGGCACCCGCCAGGCCCGCACCAATCTCGAGTACTGGCGGGGGCAGGGTTAGTCCCGCGGCACGGGACAAGGCGGACAGCGGCACCCAGGTTCGGCAAATCTCCTGCCGTTACCGCGAGGTAACGGCTGACAAGACCTCCGGCTGCCGATATAACGTGTTCCACTTTCTTGCCTAGTGGAGAGGGCAGCCATGCGCGACCGCAATGCCACAGGACAACGGAGAACGCGGCGATACGGCGGCTTCGGCCGTCGCGGATTCCTGATCGGAACAGCTTCTACTTTGGGCGCGCTCGCGTTGCCCTCGTGGACCGCGAGGGCGGCGAGTCCGTCACAGGTCCTCGCCACCGGGGACCACGTGCCCGTGCTGATCGTCGGCAGCGGTTACGGCGGATCGGTCGCCGCCCTGCGCCTCACCCAGGCCGGGATCCCCACCGTCATCGTGGAGATGGGGCAGAGCTGGACCACGCCCGGCTCCGACGGCAAGATCTTCTGCAGCATGCTCAATCCGGACCAGCGGTCCTACTGGTTCCGCACCGAAACCGACCAGCCCGTCGGTTACTTCCTCGGCTTCCCCGCCAACAAGAGCATCCCTTCCTTCGCGGGCGCACTGGATTCGGAGCAGTTCGCCACGACCAGGGTGTACCAGGGGCGCGGGGTCGGCGGCGGCTCGCTGGTCAACGGGGGCATGGCCGTCACCCCGAAGCAGAGCTACTTCGAGGAGATCCTGCCCTCGGTCGACGCGGCCGAGATGTACGGAACCTACTTCCCGCGCGCGAACGCGCAGCTGGGGGTCAACTCGATCGACCCGGCCTGGTTCGAATCGTGCGACTGCTACCAGTACGCCCGGGTCAGCCGCAAGACCGCCAACGACGCCGGGTTCGGCACGGTGTTCGTGCCGAACGTCTACGACTTCGGCTACATGGAACAGGAGGATGCCAACCAGGTGCCGCGCTCGGCGCTGGCGAGCGAGGTCATCTACGGCAACAACCACGGCAAGAAATCACTCGACAAGACCTACCTCGCCGCGGCGGCCGCGACCGGCAGGCTGTCCATTTCGCCCCTGCACACCGTCACCGACGTCGCGCCCGCGAGCGGCGGCGGTTACACCGTCGGCATGACCCAGATCGACACCGCCGGGAACGTCGTGGCCACCAAGACCGTCACCGCGGACCGGGTGGTCTTCGCGGCGGGCAGCGTCGGCACCAGCAAGCTGCTCGTCTCCCTCAAGGCCAAGGGCAGGCTGCCGGATCTGCCGGACGCGGTGGGCACCGCATGGGGGAACAACGGCAACGTCATGGTGGCCAGGGCCGGTCTGGACCTCACCGGCTCGGTCCAGTCGGGGATGCCGACGATGGGCATCGACAACTGGGCCGACCCCAACGGCCCGGTGTTCGCCGAAATCGCGCCGTTCCCCGCCGGGACCGAGACGTGGATCAACCTGTACCTGGCGATCACGAAGAACCCCAACCGGGGCACCTTCGTGTTCGACTCCTCGACCGGCAAGGTCGGCCTGAACTGGGACGCGAGCTGGACCCAGCCGTCGATCGACGCGGCGAAGCGGGTGTTCGACGCCATCAACAGCAAGGCGGGCACGGTCTACCGCAGCGACCTGTTCGGCGTGAACAAGATCTGGGGCGACGATTTCGTGTACCACCCGCTCGGCGGCTGCGTGCTGAACCAGGCGACCGACAACTACGGCAGGCTGCCCGGCCATCCCGGGCTCTACGTGATGGACGGTTCGCTGATCCCGGGAAGCACCGGGGTGAACCCGTTCGTCACCATCACCGCACTCGCGGAACGCAACATCGAGAAGATCCTCGCCACCGATTTCGCCTAGCGGCGGCTGAGAGGGGTCCCCTCACGGCAAGCCGTGAGGGGACCCCTCGTGCGCTCAGTCGGTGAGGATGGCCGGGTCGCTGGTGGCGGCGCGGCCGGTCTCGACGTGCCCGGCCAGGCGGCGCAGGAAGGCCGCATCGCCGTCGGATCGCACCGAGAGGTCGTACCAGCCGTGGGTGCGCTCGGTCCGGACCGTGGCGGTGACCCGCGTCCCGGGCCGGAGCACGCGGGTCTCCGGGCGCTCGTTGCCGTAGGCGTCGGTCACGGTGAGCCGCACCGTGGTGGCGCCGTTGTTGACCAGCACCAGCCGCACCTGACCGCTTTCACCGTCATGGCGGGCGGTCACCTCGGGCCCGGCGCCGAGGGGGGAACCGGTGAACTGCCGGACGAAACCGTTGGGGCCGTGCACCGAGTAGTCGTAGGCGCCGGAGCCCGGCGCCAGATCGCCGGACAGGTCGCGGCCCGCGCCGACGGTGTAGGTCCACGGCCCTGTAGTGTCCGAAGTGGACGTCACGTGGAAGGTGGCACCCGCCTTGCCGTGGTTGGCGAAGGACAGTTTCACCTTCCCGCCCGCGACCGCGGCGTCGGCCGCGAGGTCGTAGGGGAGCGGGCGTGCCGGGCGAAGGCCCCGCTCCTGCTTCGGCAGCGCCGGATGGGCGGGTACCGCGGGCACGTAGTCGGGGTGGCGGTCGCGGTCCGGCGGGAGGTATCCGGCGGTGTCCGGCAGCACCGGGACCGCGCTGTCGGTGCGCGCGAAGTCGAACGCCGAAGTGAGGTCGCCGCAGACGGACCGGCGCCACGGCGAGATGTTCGGCTCGGCCACCCCGAACCGCTGCTCGATGAACCGGATGACCGAGGTGTGGTCGAAGGTTTCCGAGCACACCCAGCCACCCTTGCTCCACGGCGACACCACCAGCATTGGCACGCGCTGGCCGAGACCGTAGGGGCCCGCCGGGTGCGAGGCCGAGCCCGCGAAGAGTTCACCGGTGGTGTCCACAGTGGAGGCGCCCTTGGCTGCGGACAGCGGCGGGTACGGCGGCACCACGTGGTCGAAGAACCCGTCGTTCTCGTCGTAGGTGATCAGCAGCGCGGTCTTGCTCCACACGGCGGGGTCGGCGGTGAGGGCGTCGAGCACCTGCGCGATGTACCAGGCGCCGTAGTTGGCCGGGAAGTTCGGGTGCTCGCAGAAGGCCTCGGGCGCGACGATCCAGGACACCTGGGGCAGCCGCCCGGCCTTCACGTCCGCCCGCAGGATGTCGAAGAAGTCCTGCCCCTGCTTGGCGTTGGTGCCGGTGCGGGCCTTGTCGTAGAGCGGGTCGCCGGGCTTGGCGCCGCGGTAGGCGTCGAAGTAGAGCAGCGAGTTGTCGCCGTAGTTGCCGCGGTAGGCGTCGGGGATCCAGCCCCAGGACCCGGCCGCGTCCAGACCGTCGCCGATGTCCTGGTACACCTTCCAGGAAACACCGGCCTTCTCCAGCCGCTCAGGATAGGTGGTCCAGGAGTAGCCGGCCTCGTCGTTGCCGAGGACGGGGCCGCCGCCCTTGCCGTCGTTGCCGGTGTACCCGGTCCACAGGTAGTACCGGTTGGGGTCGGTCGAGCCCATGAACGAGCAGTGGTAGGCGTCGCAGATGGTGAAAGCGTCCGCCAGCGCGTAGTGGAACGGGATGTCCTCACGGGTGAGGTGCGCCATCGTGGTGGCGGACTTGGCGGGCACCCAGCGGTCGTAGTGGCCCTGGTTCCACGCGGCGTGCGTGTCGTTCCAGCCGTGGGGGAGGTCCTGGATGAACTTCAGCCCGAGGTTGTCGGCGTCGGGACGGAACGGCAGGATGTCGCGGGTCCCGTCGGACTGGTACCAGACCGGCTTCCCGCTGGGCAGGGTGACCGGGCGCGGGTCGCCGAAGCCCCGCACCCCGCGCAGGGTGCCGAAGTAGTGGTCGAACGAGCGGTTCTCCTGCATGAGCACCACGATGTGTTCGACGTCCCGCAGGGTTCCGGTGCGGCGGGAGGCCGGGATTTCCGCTGCACGGGCGATGCTGGCGGTCAGCAGGGAGGTCGCAGCCGTGCCGCCGGCCAGTTGCAGGAAGCGCCTGCGGTTGACATGGGTCATGGAGAGTCGCCTCGGGATCGTTCGGGGTCGGGACGAAGTGCCCGGACAGTATGTGCGGGCGACGGCGAACTTCCCGCCCTTTCAGGGGAAATTCCGGGGAAAAGCCCAGTGAACGGCGTGGCGCTTGATCGTCCCGCCTGCACAGCGACGGCGCGCCGTGAGGGGTCCCCTCGCAGCCCTATCGACCACCCCCCGGCAAAGTCCGGTCGGCTCGGGTCCGCCGGGTGAGTCCCACCCTGGTGCCGGGGCGGGTGCCCTGAAGGTGGCCTTCAGGGTCATCAACGCCCTCAAGGCCACCTTGAGGGCACGCCTGTCGAAGGACTGCTGTGAGGGGACCCCTCACGGCCGCAGCTGTCGCTCCAGAGGCCCTTCAGCGCGAGCCGATGGTGAAGATGGCGGTGATGATCCGGCCCCAGCGTGCGGTGAGCTGGGCGGGGGTCTCCTCCGGATGGTCGATCGCCCAGCCGACGACGGCATCGACGATCGCGGTCCAGGTCCTGGCGAGGGCGTCGATGTCGAGCGGGTCGCGGTCGCCGAGGGCGCCGAGGAACTCGGTCACCCCGGCGGCGGAGAACTCGGTGAGGCGCCGCCGGTAGCGGCCGACGGCCTCGCCGGTCTCACCGGTGGTGGGGGCGGTCGGATCGTAGAAGACGCGCCAGGCGGACCGATGCTCACCGAGGGTCTCGAAGATGCCGTTGAGGACGTTGAGGGGCACGGAGAAGGGCGGCACCCCGCTGGTCATCTCGGTTTCGATCCGCGCGATGAGCGGTTCGGCGATGCCGGTGAAGCACGCGAGGTAGAGCTGCTCCTTCGAGGTGAAGTGCTGGTACACCAATGCCTTCGAGATGCCCGCCCGCGCCGCGATCGAGGCCATCGAACAGCCGGCGAAGCCGCGCTCGGCGAACTCCCGCACCGCCGCCGCCATGATCTCCTGGCGGCGATCGGCGTACGCCATTCCCTTGGTGCCCAGACCCCCGGCCGTTGACATGGGGTCGAACCTACCCTACGGTCGTTTCCAACGAAGTGACCGTGCGGTCATATCGATGTGAGCAGGAGTGGCAGCGATGACGCTGTGGGATCAGATCAACGAACCCGTGACCTATGCGATTCCGTTCTTCCTCGTCGCGCTCGTCGTCGAAGTGATCTCCCTGCGCGACCACGACGCCAAGGGGCGCAAGGGTTACGAAAAGACCGATGCCCGCAACAGTCTCGTGATGGGCGTGGTGTCGCTGTTCTTTTCCGGGGCCGGGCGCGTACTGGCCCTGTTCGGCTACTCCGTGCTGTACGTGCTCTCGCCGTTCAAGCTCGACCCGCACAGCCCGCTGGTGTGGATCGGGGTGGTGTTCGGCGTCGATTTCCTCTGGTACGTCTACCATCGCGTGTCGCACCGGGTCCGGCTGGTGTGGGCCGCGCACCAGGTGCACCACAACAGCCAGTACTTCAACTACGCCACTGCGTTGCGGCAGAAGTGGAACCCCTGGTTCGAACTGCTCGCGTGGACTCCGCTGCCCGCGCTCGGCGTGCCGCCGTGGATGGTGTTCACCGGATTCTCGGTGAACCTGATCTACCAGTTCTGGGTGCACACCGAGACGATAGGGAAACTGCCACGCTGGTTCGAGTTCGTGTTCAACACCCCGTCGCACCACCGCGTGCACCACGCCAGCGACAAGGAGTACCTCGACAAGAACTTCGGCGGCATCCTCATCCTGTGGGACCGTCTGTTCGGCACGTTCCGTGAAGAGAGCTTCCGGCCCACCTACGGGCTGACCAAGAACATCGACAGCACCAACGTGCTGACCCTGCAGTACCACGAATTCGCCGCGCTCTGGCGGGATGTGCGTTCTGCGCGCACCTTGCGCGACAGGCTGGGTTATCTCTTCGGCCCGCCCGGCTGGCAGCCCCCGGCCCCGGTCGCCGTTCCCGAGCACTAGGGCGCCCTGCCTTTCAAGGGGCTCTTAGTACTCGAAAGTCTTCCACTCCTGCCGGGGGATGCTGCCCTCTGTCGTGTCCCAGCAACTATCGGCCCATGCTCCGGCCACCATTACCGGGCGGCTCAGTACGAGGTCGCCGGCCCGCTGGACCCGAAGCACCAGGCCAAGTGCTATCCCGTCCAGGGTCACCTGGGGGCCGCGCAGCGCGTTGACCGCAATGCCCGCCAGGCCGATCGACTGGTCGTAGTACACGGTTACCGCCGGTCCCGAGAACCTCGCATGAGGTCGCTGCTCCAGCCAGAAGTCGGCCCGGGTCTCGGCCCCGGCGGAACCCTCCCGTAGAGCGGTCCGCAGGACGCCGTCAAGTGCCGCCTGCGTCTGCTCATGCGTCATCCCGAACTCCAGTGGTCCGACGCGTTCGAAGGGCGTGAACGTCCACGATCATCCTCCAGCCCTGTGTTTCTACAGCTAGCGCGTGGCGGGGCTCAGGGGTGCAGGAGGATCTTCCCGGTCGGCGTGGCCGGATCGCCGAGCAGGTCGAGCGCCTCGCCGGCGGCTTCGAGCGGGAACTCGTGGGTGACCAGCGGAGCCGGATCGAGCAGCCCTCGGGCGAACGCCCGCACCGCGTGCGACCAGGCCCAGGACGGGGCACCGAACACGGTGTGCACGGTCACCGCCGCGGCCACCAGTTCCGACGGGATCAGCGGGTGCGTCTCCGTCCCGGCGAGCCCGGTCAGCACGATCCGTCCGCCGCGCCGGGCGAGCCGGACCGCCTGGGCGGCGGCGCCCGGGGCCCCGGCCGCCTCGATCACCACGTCGAAACCGCCGTCCGCCTCCCCGGGGGCGTGCCAGGCCGTGGCCCCGCAGCGCAGGGCGAGTTCCTCCCGTTCCGGGCGCGGGTCGATCACGACCAGTTCGCCGGGACCGGAGGCCGCCACCAACTGGGCGGCCAGCATGCCGAGTGTGCCGCCCCCGGCCACCGCGACCCGTTCACCCGGCACCACGGCCGCCTTGAGCGCGGCCGCCGCCATGCACGCGGCGGGTTCGGCCAGCGCGGCGGCCCGCAGGTCCGCGCCCTCGGGCAGGGGGTGCAGGAGCCGGGCGGGCAGGAGGAGTTCGTCGGCCCAGGCACCGGGCCGGGTGAAGCCGGTCTCGTCGTACGCGGCGGTGCAGAGGGTGGTATCGGCGCGGCGGCAGGGCGCGCAGTGCCCGCAGTTGCGAAACCCCTCGCCCACCACGGGTCTGCCGAGCAGCGCGGGGTCGGTCCCAGGACCGAGCGCGGTGACGGTGCCGGACCATTCGTGCCCCGGCACCACCGGATAGCGGAAGTAGCCGGGGGTTCGCGTGCCCTGGAACAACTCCCGGTCGGAGCCGCAGATCCCGGACCAGGCCACCCGCACCACGGCCTCGCCGTGCCCCGGCTCGCGCTCCGGTACGGGCACGATCCGCAGCGAGCCCGGTTCCTCGATCAGGACCGCTCTGCCCATGTGCTCCTCCTCGATGCTCCCGATCGCGCTCAGAACGGGGCGGCGCCGCTGCGCCTTGCCGCGGCGGCGATCTCCGCGGCCCGCGCAGGCCCGGGATCGCCGTCCAGGACGGTGATGGTGTAGTGGAACGCCAGGCTTTCGCCGGGCTCGATGGTCCGCACGGTGTCGAAGAACGGGGCGGGACAGACACCGGCGAAGCCGGTGGACCGCACGAACCAGCGGACGGGCTGCCCGTCCGGTGGGGTGCTGTGATCGACGAACACGAGGGTCGAGCTGCCGTCGGTCTCGTCGTGGTCGCCGGAAAAGGCGAGCCACCGGCCGCGCTCACCCATCAGCTCGTCGCCGCCGGTGCGTTCCTCCAGGTACACGCGGCCGCCGGTGAACGACCGCGGGCCGCGCCAGAGCAACCCGCCGTAGCCCGCGTTGGGCCTGCCTTCGGTGGTGGGGCTGCCGATCGGCACGCTCGCGCCCGAGATGTTGGTGAACTCGGTGGCGTAGCCCAGGGTCCAGCCCCCGGCGCCGGGCTCGAGCCGCGCCCCGAAGGCCCGTCGCTCGGTGAACCAGGTCTTGCCGGTGCTCGCCACCCACACCAGGGACTCGTCCACGCGCAGCACGTTGTCGTCCAGCCTGATGCGGTCGAACGAGCGGTGCGCGATCGAGCCGTTGTTGTCGGCCTGGACGTAGCCGCGGTCGCGCAGGTAGGTGGGGCCGCCCCAGAAGTTCTGGGTGCCCACATTGGGCAGTGACCAGGCGATTCCCTTGTGCCACACGTGATCCCAGGGCCGGAGGACCGTGACCAGGCGGCCGCCGAGGGTGTGCACGGGATGGAAGTAGGGACGCGGGGACTCGAGCTGCCGGTCGGTGGGGCCGTAGACGTAGCGGAAGAGGGTCACCTCGCCCGCGGACAGGCTGAGGCTGCGGCCGTGTTCTTCCAGGAGGCTGAGGGGCATTCGAGGTTTCCCTTCGCGAGGCGAGGGTACGGTAAGCGCTTTCCCAAAGCGGGTCAAGGGCTGTTCACAGCCAGGCGGCGGGGTCGGCGAGGACGCCGGACAGCTCGCGGAAGGCCGCCCCCGTTGCGCCGGGGGCGGGCGGTGAGGTTGCGGCCTCGATGCGCGGTGGCACCCAGCGTGCGGAGAGCACCCGGGTCCGCAACTGCTGTTCCACTTCCGGGCGCAGCAGATCCGCCAGCTGCGCCAGGTGGCCGCCGAGGACGACCGTCGGGATGTCGAGCACGTTGATCACCCCGGCGAGCGCGACGGCGAGGGCGCGCGCGGTGACGGAAAGGGCCTCGCGGGCACGGGCGTCGCCACTGCCCGCGAGTTCGGCCAGCTCAGCCAGGGTCGAGGCGGGGGTGAGCCCGGCGGCGGCCAGCATCGCGTCCCGTCCGGCGTAGGTCTCCAGGCAACCGGTGGATCCGCAGCGGCACGACGGGCCCGCGGGATCGACGCAGACGTGCCCGATCTCGCCGGCCCAGCCGTGGCGCCCGGTCATCACCTGGCCGCCGAGCACGGCGGCCCCGCCGATCCCGATCTCCCCGGAGAGATAGACGAAATCGCCGAAGGCGCCGGGACGTCCCGGCGCCGCCTCGGCGGCGGTGCGGGCGGCGAGGTTCGCCTCGTTGTCGATGTGCAGGGGCAGCCCGGCGGGCGTTGCGGTGCCGAGCAGCGCCGCGGGCTCCACATCGGACCAGCCGAGATTCGGTGCCCGCAGCAGCAGATCCCCCTCCGCCGCCACGATCCCGGGCAGGGCGAGGCCGGCACCGACGAGCCGGACCCCGGGCGGCAGCCCGCCGAGTACCCGTGTGGACAGTGCGGCCAGCCGCCCGAACACCGCGGCCGGATCGCTGCCCACGAAATCGCCGTACTCCAGCGCTTCGGCCACCACCCGTCCCCGCAGGTCGATCACCCGTACGGCGAGGAAACCGGCGTTGATCTGCAGTCCCGCCGCGGCCAGGCCCGAACCGGGCACCAGTGGGGTGGCGGGGCGGCCCCGGCGCGCGGCCGCCCCGCCACCGCGCTCGATCTCGCCGAGCACCCCGCCCGCGACCAGTTCGTCGACCAGCCGGGAGGCGGTCGCCCTGGTCATCGAGGTCGCGGCGGCGATGTCCGCCCGCGACAGCGGCCGGGCCGAGGCGCAGACCGTGCGGACCACCAGCGCGAGGTTGCTGGCACGCAGGGTCGACTGGCGGGCGCCGGTGGCGGGGGCAGGGGCGGGCATTCCCCGATCATAACCACCCGCCCCATTATGTATCACCGCTAAACAAACCCTTAGCCGATGAGGTGTTCCAGGGCGAGCTGCTGCAGCCGCACGAACCCGTAGTCGCGCTCGGCCGCCTTCTCCGGGTCGAAGTCCTCGTCGGCGGCGAGGAAGTCGGCCACGGACTCGCCGGGGGCGAGCGTGGGCTCGGCGAGCTCGTGGACACCGGAGTAGGCCATGGCCTCCTGCACCCGGGGGTCGGCGCGGAAGGCGGCCGCCTTCTCCGCCAGCATCAGGTACGTCGCCATGCACGCCTTGGCCGACTCCCAGACCCCGTCGAGGTGTTCGGTGCGCGAGGGCTTGTAGTCGAAATGGCGGGGACCGGTGTAGCGCGGACCGTCGGGGTAGCCGGGGAACCCGTTTTCGAGCAGGTCGACGGTGAAGAACGCGGAGATCAGATCACCGTGGCCGAACACCAGGTCCTGGTCGTACTTCAGGCCGCGCTGGCCGTTGAGGTCGATGTGGAACAGCTTCCCGCTCCACAGGGCCTGGGCGAGCCCGTGGGTGTAGTTGAGGTTGGCCATCTGCTCGTGGCCGGTCTCCGGGTTGAGGCCGACGATGTCGCCGTGCTCGAGCTGGGCGATCAACGCGAGCGCGTGGCCGGCGGTGGGCAGGAAGATGTCGCCGCGCGGTTCGTTGGGCTTGGGCTCCAAGCCGATCCGCAGGTCGTAGCCCTGGGACTTGATGTAGCCGGCGACGGTGTCGAGGCCCTCCTTGTACCGTTCCAGCGCCGCGTACAGATCCTTGGAACCGTCGTACTCCGCGCCTTCGCGCCCACCCCACATGACGAAGGTGGTGGCGCCCATTTCGGCGGCGATGTCCACGGTCCGCAGCACCTTGCGCAGGCCGAAGCGGCGCACGGAGCGGTCGTTGGAGGTCAGGCCGCCATCCTTGAACACCGGGTGGCTGAAGGTGTTCGTGGTGACCATCTCGACGACCAGGCCCGCCTTGTCGGCCGCGTCCTTCAGCTTGGCGCACCGGTCGCGCCGGGTGGCGGCGTCGGCGTCGAAGGGGAAGACGTCGTTGTCGTGGAAGGTGATGCCCCACGCGCCGAGTTCGGCGAGCTTTTCGGCGTACTCCCAGGGGTCGAGGGCGGGGCGGCTCGGGCCGCCGAACGGGTCGGTACCGGTCCACCCGACGGTCCAGAGACCGAACGAGAACTTGTCCTCGGGCCTGGGCTGGCGCACCATCGCTGCCTCCTTCACGATTTTGTTTCGCCGCTCAACTTAAAGTGCCACGTGCATCCGCGTCAAGCAGGCGGCTCGCGCGCTGGGGTCGGGGCGGGGTGCCCTGAAGGTCGCCTTCAGGGTCATAAACGCCCTCAAGGTCACCTTGAGGGCACGCCTCTGGTTCCGGGAGTGCCGTTCCCCTGTCCTTGGGACGGGTTCGGGTCAGGACAGGGACTTTTCGAAGTTGTGGTGGTTGTGGGGGTCGTCGCCGTAGGGTTCGATCTCGCGGTATCCCGCGCCTCGGTACAGCCCGATGGCCTCGGTCAGCGCGCGATGGGTTCCGAGCCTGAGCCGTTTCCAGCCGTGCCGCACCGCTTCGGCTTCCAGTGCGGCCAGCAGGCGGCGTCCGAGCCCGATGCCCCTCGCCGTGGACGCGATCCAGAGATGCCGCAGTTCGCCGACACCCGGCTCGAGTTCTCGGAGCCCGCCGCAGCCGATCGCGATCCCCGCTTCGCGGGCGAGGAGGAACACGCCCCGCTCCCCGCGAAGTGCGTCTCCCGGCAGCAGTTCCCCGGCCTGGTAACCCTCGGGGAAACGCCGGTCGATCTCCTCGGCGTAGGCCCGCAGTGCCCCGCGTGCCTCGGGCGAACCGGGATCGGCGGGCCGGATGTCCACGGCGGATAGCCGGATCAACTCCTCGGCCGTGCGCAGCGCGGCGGTCAGCTGTTCACGCTGCCGGGCATCGAGCCCGCCGAGCAAGCCGGCGGCCGCCTCGTCGGCCCGCCGGTTCTGCTCCGCGACCTCCCGTCGTCCCCGCTCGGTCAGCCGCACCAGCCGCACGCGCCGGTCGTCCGCATCGGACCGCGTCTCGAGCAGTCCGTCCTGCTGGAGCTTCTTCACGACTCGGCTGAGGTATCCGGCGTCGAGGGCAAGGCGCTCCCGCAGTTCGCGCAGCGAGGTGCCCTGGTCCAGTTCGTAGAGGATGCGCGCCTCGCCGAGCGGACGGTCCTGGTGCAGGTAGCGGTCGTCGAGCACGCCCACCCGCCGGGTGAACTCGCGGCTGAAGCGGCGGAAGGTGGCGATGTCGTCGGTCGGAGCGTCCATCGCCCCATCATGGCCGAGTTCTTTGACCAAGGTCAAGGATATGGCGGGGTGGTCAGGATTCGGTGAGGAAGTCGATGCAGGAGGACAGGGTGGCCAGGCGGGGGTAGTCGTCCTCGTCGATCCGGCGCCCGGTGGCCGCGGCCAGGCGATCCACAAAGGACAGGAAGTCGATCGAGTCGAGTTCCAGCGCCTCACGCAGGTTCTCTTCCGGGCCGAGGGAGTTCAGCTCGCCTTCGGAGGCGAATCCGCGCAGCGCCTCGTGGACCGCGGCGCGGGCGAGGTCACGGGCGGCGTGGGTGGTCATAGCTCCTCCGGTCGTTGCAGCAGGCCGTCGATCGTGTTGAGCAGGCGGGCACCGGTGGCGCCGTCGCTCGCCCGGTGGTCGCCGGCCAGGGTCGCGGTGACCACCGGGCGGACGCCGAGCATCCCGCCGGACGCCCAGGGCCGCTCCACGACCGCGCCGAACCCGATCAGCCCCACCTGCGGCGGGTAGATCACACCCTGCACCGACTCCACCCCGAGATCGCCCAGGTTGGTCACGGTGAGGGTGGCGCTGGTCAGCTCCGAGGACCGCAGGCGTCCGTCACGGGCACGGGAGACCAGATCGCGCAGGCGTGCCATCAGCTCCGGGACGGCGAGGGTGTCGGCGGCACCGAGGGCGGGCGCGATGAGACCGCCGCCCCGCAGGGAGATCGCCACACCCAGGTTGACTTCGCCCGCGGGCTGGAAGGCGCCGTCGTTCCAGTGCCCGTTGAGCTCAGGCACCGCCCTAGCCGCCAGCGCGGAAGCCTTGAGCAGCAGTGCGGCGGGCACGAGACGGCCGGCGACCGGGGCGCGGCGGTTGTGCTCGTGCAGCCAGGCGGTGGCGGCGGCGAGATCGATGGTGGTGGACAGGTAGTAGTGCGGGATCTCGCGCTTGGACCGGGCCATCAGCGCGCCGATCGCCTGGCGCATCGCGCTGTCGTCCCGTTTCCCGGCGGGCGGGCGCGCCTCCTGCCGCGCCGCGGCCTGGACATCCCGGGCATGGACGGTATCGCCGCCGACCCCGGCGAGGTCGACGCCGAGTTCGGCGGCGAGCCGCCGTGCGTAGGGGCTCACCCGGCGGCGGTGCGGCGTCTCCCGTGCGCGGTCGACGTCGGCGTGGGTGATCGCGCCGTCCCGGCCCGTGCCGTGCACGGCGGCGAGGTCCACCCCGGCGTGCGCGGCGTAGGCGCGGACCGGGGGAGTGGCCGGGGGCCGGTGCGGCGGTTTCGGGCGCGGGGGCGGGGGCGGAGCCACCGGTGCGGGCGCCACGGCCGCGGCGGGCTTGGGGGCCTCGGGTCCGGCGGCCGCCTCGGGGGTCTCGGCGCCCGCCGGGATGATCATCGCGAGCGGGGTGCCGACCGGAACCTTCTCGCCGGGCGGAACGAGGATTTCGCTGATCGTGCCGCTGGTGAAGCATTCCACGTCGACCGCTGCCTTCGCGGTGTCCACCACGGCGACGAGATCGCCCTTGCGGACCTGGTCACCGGGGTGGACCAGCCATTCCAGCACGGTGCCCTCGGTCATGTCGGCGCCGAGCGAGGGCATCACGAACCGCGCCATTCACCTCACCGCCTCGAGCGCGGCGGCCACGACCCGCCCGGGCTGGGGGAGGGCGGCCTGCTCGAGGTGCCGCGCATAGGGCATCGGCACCTCGGCGCTGCAGACCCGCCGGACCGGAGCGTCCAGCTCGTAGAACGCGTTCTCGGTGACCCGGGCGGCGATCTCGGCGGACAGGCTTCCGCTGCGCCAGCCCTCGTCGACGACCACGAGGCGGTGCGTGCGGCTCACTGAGGAAAGGACGGTGTCCTCGTCGAGCGGGCGCAGCGTCCGCAGGTCCACCACCTCGGCCTCGACGTCGTGCGAGGCGAGTTCTTCCGCGGCGGAGAGCGCGGTGGAAAGGGTGCCGCCGTAGGCGACGAGCGTGACGTCCCTGCCCGGCCGCCGGAGGGCGGCCCGGTCGAGGTCGACGGGCCCGGCGTGCTCGTCGAGCTCTCCGGAATAGTTGTAGAGCGAGCCGTGCTCGAACAGCAGTACCGGGTCGGGATCGGCGAGCGCGGTGGCGAGCATGCCGCGCGCGTCTTCGAGGGTGGCGGGCGCGACCACGCGCAGGCCGGGGATGTGCGCGTACCAGCCCTCCAGGCTGTGCGAATGCTGCGCGCCCAGCTGGCGGCCCGCCCCGGTGGTCATCCTGATCACCAGGGGCACGTTGAGCTGGCCGCCGGACATGTGCAGCAGCGTGGCCGCGTTGTTGAGGATCTGGTCCAGCGCCAGCAGGCTGAAGTTGACCGTCATGATCTCCACGATCGGCCGCATGCCGCCGAGGGCGCAGCCGATGCCCGCGCCGACGAACGCCGACTCCGAAAGCGGTGTGTCGCGGACGCGCTCCGGCCCGAACTCCTCCAGCAGGCCGAGGCTGACCCCGAAACAGCCGCCGTAGGCGCCCACGTCCTCACCCATCAGGAAGACCCGCTCGTCCTCGCGCAGCGCCTCCCGGATCGCCTCGCGCAGGGCTTCCCGGTAGGTGATCGTGGTCATGACCGCTCCGAGTAGACGAACCGGGTCAGTTCCTCCACCGGTTCGAGCTCGCCGTTCTCGGCGGCCGCGATGGCCGCCTCGATCTCGGCGTCCACTTCGGACTCGATGGCCGCGGTCTCGGCCGGGTCGAAACCGTCCTCGGCGGCCATGATCCGGGCCAGGAACGGGATCGGGTCGCGCTCCTTCCATCGGTCCACTTCGGACCGATCACGATAGCGGTCGGAGTCGTACATCGAATGCGCGCGGAAGCGGTAGGTGTGCAGTTCGAGGAAGTGCGGTCCCGCTCCGCCGCGGATGGACTCCACCGCCTTGTCCACGGCCTCGCACACGGCGAGCACGTCCATGCCGTCCACCGGCCAGGCGGGCATGCCGTA
Source organism: Amycolatopsis cynarae (assembly GCF_026802195.1). NCBI lineage: Bacteria > Bacillati > Actinomycetota > Actinomycetes > Pseudonocardiales > Pseudonocardiaceae > Amycolatopsis > Amycolatopsis cynarae. The sequence goes on from NZ_CP113836.1 coordinate 3,031,670, forward strand.
GGAGGCCGCGTGCAGGGCGAGGTCGGTCTGCGACTGGGCCCGGTGCAGTGCGGTGCCCATCGCGTAGAGGTTGTTCTCGCAGCAGAACAGTACCGGCAGCCGCCACAGCGCGGCGAGGTTGAGCGACTCATGGAACTCGCCCTCGGACACCGCGCCGTCACCGAACAGGCAGACGGTGACCAGCGGACGGTGGTTCATCGCGGTGGCCAGGCCGAGGCCGACCGCGAGCGGCAGCCCGCCGCCGACGATCGCGTTGCCGCCGTAGAACCGGCGCCCCGCGTCGAACAGGTGCATCGAGCCGCCACGGCCGCGGCTGCATCCGTTGAGCCTGCCGTACATCTCGGCCATCACCGAGTCCATCGGCAGGCCGCGGGCGAGCGCGTGCCCGTGTTCGCGATAGGTGGAGACCACCTGGTCCTCGGGGCCGATGCCCTGCATGACGCCCGCCGCGATGGCCTCCTCGCCGGTGTAGAGATGGAGGAACCCGCGGATGGCGGTGGCACTGTAGAGCTCGACGCACCGTTCTTCGAAACGGCGGATCCGGATCATCTGGCGCAGCAGTTCCAGCCGCTTCTTCGCGCGGGCGGTACGGGCGGTCACGGCACACTCTCCAATGTGGATAGATCTCCCTCGGGAAGGCCCAGTTCCCTGGCCCGGAGCAGGCGCCGCATCACCTTGCCGCTGCGGGTGTGCGGGAGGTGCTGGTCGAAGGCGATCTCCTTGGGGGCGACCGCGCCGAGCGCGCGGCGGCCGAAGGCCAGCAGGTCCAGCCGCAGCTCCTCGGTGGGCGGATAGCCCTCGTGCAGGGTGACGAAGGCCTTCACCAGCTCGCCCGCCACCGGGTCGGGCTTGCCCACCACCCCGGCCTCGGCCACGGCCGGATGGGCCATCAGTGCGCTTTCCACTTCGAAGGGGCCCACCAGGTGCCCGGCGGACTTGATCACGTCGTCGGCGCGCCCCACGAACCAGTAGTAGCCGTCGGCGTCGCGGCGGGCGATGTCGCCGGTCAGGTACCAGCCATCCGAAAAGGACTTTTCGTACCGTTCGCGGTCCCCCCAGTAGTCCCGGAACATCGAGGGCCACCCCGGGCGCAGCGCGAGCTCGCCCTCCTCACCGGCACCGGTCAGCTCCCGCACCCGTCCGTCCGTCACCAGTGCGCGCCCGTCGGGGCCACGCTGGAGCAGACCCGCCTCGATCCCCGGCAGTGGGCGTCCCATCGAACCGGGACGGACCTCCTCGGCGGCGAAGTTGGCGATCATGATCGCGCCGGTTTCGGTCTGCCACCAGTTGTCGTGCACCGGGCGGCCCAGCACCTCCTGGCCCCACACCACGGCCTCCGGGTTGAGCGGCTCGCCGACGCTGGCGATGAACCGCAACGCCGTCAGGTCGTATCCCGAGGCCGTGTCCGCGCCGTGGCGCATGAGCATCCGCAGCGCGGTGGGCGCGGTGTACCACACCGACACCCGCTGCGCGGCCAGGACCGAGTACCAGCGGCGGGCGTCGAACTCGCCCTCGTCGCTGACCAGCGTGGCGCCGTGCGCGAGCGGCGCGATCACCCCGTAGGAGGTGCCGGTCACCCAGCCGGGGTCCGCTGTGCACCAGAACACGTCGGTGGGCCGCAGGTCCAGGGCGTGACGGGCGGTCACGTAGTGGGCGAGCACGGCCTCGTGCACGTGGAGCGCGCCCTTGGGGGTGCCGGTGGTCCCGCTGGTGAAGTGCAGCAGTGCGGGATCTTCCGGAGCAGTGGGCCCGATCTCGAAGTCGGGTGAGGCGGCCGCGAGCGCCGGGGACAGCGCGGACGTCCCGGGCCCGTCCTCGTCGCCGGTCACCAGGACGTGCCGCAGCGACGGCACCGAGTCCCGGATCCCGGCGACCTTGCGCCGGTGCAGTTCGGGTGTGGTCACCAGCAGGGCCGCCCCGCCGAGGTTCAGCCGCTGCCGGACCGGTTCCGGCCCGAACGCCGAGAACAGGGGTGAGACCACGCAGCCGGCCTTGAGCGCCCCGAGCACCACGACGTAGAGCTCGGGGACCCGGCCGAGCAGGGTGAACACCCGATCCCCGCGCCGCACGCCCAACTGCCCCAGCAGCGAGGCGAACCGGCCGCTGCGTTCGGCCAGCTCGCGGTAGGTGTACTCGGTGACCCGGTCGTGGCGGTCCACCCAGCGCAGCGCGACGTGATCACGGCGCGGGCCCCGGGCATGGCGGTCGACCGCCTCGTAGGCGATGTTGAGGCCGTGCCCGCCGGGCAGCCCGGACAGGCCGCGCCGCTCGGCCTCCCAGCTGAAGTCGCGCCGGGCGGCGGCGTAGTCGGTGAGGTTGGCGTTCTCGCGGACCGGGGCGGGCTTGCCGATCGGCGTCCAGGACATGGCAGGCACCTCACCTCGCTCGCTCGCCCCGGTGCTGGTGACCCCACTCTGCGCGCGGCGCCGGGTACCGGGCAGGGCTGGAGGTAACCGGCTCGTGCGGCCCAAAGTCCCGACGTGGTCCGTTCGCCCCCCGGATTCGGGACGTTCGCCTCTCTTGGCCCCCTCCTGCGGCGGCCACGGTGAAGGTGAGCATCCGAACGACTCCTGTCCAGGAGGTGTCATGACCAGCGAGTACCTCTCGCCCAGCCAACGACGTGCCGTCGCGGAGGAGGCGCTGGCGCAGCTCGGTGCCGACCGGCGCAAGCACGTGGTGCTGCGGGTGCGCTGCGGCCGCAGCCACCATGTCGCCTCGGTGTACGACACCGGGGCCGGGCGGGTGGTCGCCACCCAGACCGGGACGCGCGCGCACGGTTCACGGGACTTCGTCGACGTCGCCCACCACGGGACCCGGGCTCCGGACTACGTCGACCTCCTCGAAGCGGACACCTTCAGCGAGGACCTGCTGCCGGCCGGCTGCGAGTGCGGCAGCATGTCGCTCTCCCGTGAGGAGCTGCGCCGCAGCATCGAATCGGAGCAGCGCGTGCTGCAGGTCCCCTAGCGGGCGCAGGACGAGACCCCCTCGTGACTCCACGAGGGGGTCTCTTCACGGAGCGGGCCGTGGCGTCGCCGGGGTGGCGGCCGGTCGAACCGTGGCCTGCCGTTTCACTCGGCGTGCAGCCGCTCGCGGCGCGCACGGCCGGAAACGAACGCGACCGCCGTGCCGCCGAGCGCGAGCAGCGCGCCGCCGAAGGCGGCCAGCGGTGCCAGCTCCGAGCTGGGACCGGTGATGGCGAGCTGGTGCGGCGGGGCGGGCGGGGCGACCTGGGCGGGGGGCGGAGGAGCCTGCGGCGGGGCGGGCGGGGCGGGCGGGGCGACCTCTTCGGGCTTCTCGCCGGGCTTACCGGGCTTACCGTGCTCACCGGGCTTGCCGTGCTCACCGGGCTTGCCGTGTCCGGGCTTGCCGTGTTCGCCGTGCTCACCGGGCTTGTGCGGCTTCGGCTTGTGGCCGCAGTACTCACAGTCGTCCGGCTTGCCCGGCTTTTCCCCGAAGCCGGGGAGGTCCGGCTTGCCGTGGTCTCCGCCCGGGTCGCCGTGTTCCCCGATGATGGGATCGTGCAGGCCGGGCAGGCCCTGGGCCTGGAGCTGTGCCTGCGCGCCGTCCTGCGGGCCTGGGGCTGCCTGGGCCGGCAGCACGCCCGTCAGCAGGGCGGCGCCGGCCGCGACACCGAGCCCGCCGAGCGCCGTCCAGGCCGCACGGCGGTGCTTGGCGCCGGTTTTGGTCTTGGTGGTATCACGGTCCATTTTTGCTTGGCCTTCCGTCGATCACTGGGTCGAGGTCGGCAGGGTCTGGGCCGGAAGATCCGGAACGGATCGGTCTGTGCGGTGTTGCGCCGGTCGGGCCCACGGGTCCGCCGGAAAAGGCTTACCGGACGGGGCCACTCGCCGACGCTAACTCCCCACGCTCCCCGTTCGCCACAACGGTCCGCGAGTTTCACTCGCCCGGTGAGTCGGTGACGGCCTGATGTTTTCCGGTCCATACCAATGGATCGGTGTGCGAATTTCGCCGCCGTTGTCCGTTTCGGACAAAATTCGCGCCGGGCCCGCGAAGGTGCCCGGCGCTGTGCCGTGTGTGTGCCCCCGGAAGCGGCCTTGGCGGCGGCTCACCGCGCGGGGGCGAGGGCGCACGGACGGGTGGCCGTCCCCCCGAGACGGCCACCCGGCGCGCGTCCGGTGCGGGATCCGCCGTTACTGGCCGACCTTGACGCCCGGCTCGCCCATCTCGAACTGGATCGGCACCCGCGGTGCCCGTCCGGCGGGCCGTGCCGGCGGCTCGCGCCGCCGCCGCCCGCCCATCGGCAGGATCGTCCGCTGGTAGGTCGTCTCCAGCACCATGGCGCTGCCGGTGTACCAGGCGATGACGGCCGAGGCGATCAGGAAGTACGCCCCGAGGAGCAGGACGATCCCGACGGCCGCGGTGAGGCCGATCGCCAGCAGTGTCGAACCCACGGCCAGGGTCAGCAGCACCAGGGTCAGCGCCACGTTCTCGACCGCCGCGGCGAAGGTGGCCGTCCAGGTGACCGCGGCCAGCCCGATGAACCAGAACCCGAAGGCTACCGCCGCGGCCCGGCTGGTGACCGGGCTGGGCAGCCCGCCGAGGCCCACGAACAGCATGTAGATCCCGTAGGCGATCCAGAACGATCCCCACGCGCCGTGCACGGCGGACGCGAGGGCGTCGCGGGCCCGGTAGGACCACATGGCCGCGAGGGTTTGCGCGACACCACCGAAGGCGAACGCCAGCGGCGCCAGGATGAGCGGCGTCGCGAGGTTGCCGTACCAGCCCGCCAGGTTCGCGGCGACCATGAAGGTCGAAACGGCGAAACCGAAGAGCCCGAGGATCGACGGTGCCGCCACCGGGGTCAGGTTGATGTGGGTGTGTTCGCGCCAGAAGGTGTAGTCGCCGTCGCCTGCCCGAGGCCGGCCGGTGGACGCCGTCATGTCGTGCGTCATTGCTGTTCCTCCTTCTCTGCTCCCGTCGCTGGCCACCGCGCTCGGGGACCCCGCGCCGGACGAAGCAGGAATTCACCGGCCAGGGGGAGTGGAAACCCTCGATCGCCGCGGCTCACCTCGTGCGGAGGCGGGCGAGGCGGGTCTGGCGCGAATTCACCCGCTCCAGGTGAGCCGCCGGGCCCGGGGCCCGGGATTCGTGCCCGGGGCAAACCTTGTCCAGGGCAGGTGTTTTCCGGTCCGAGTGCCGGGTAGGCGATGCCGGAGGAAGGGGAAGCCGATGCGGATCGACGAGATCGAAGCCCATGCCTTCACCGTCCCGACCGACGGGCCCGGCGGCCGGGAACAGGACGGCACGCTCGCCTGGGAGGCCACCACACTCGTGCTGGTGGTGGCCCGCGGCGGGGGACTGGCCGGAGTGGGCTACACCTACGCCGACCTCTCGGCCGCGACCCTGGTGCAATCCAAGCTGGCCGCCGTCGTGGTCGGGCAGGACGCGCTGGCCCCGGCCGCGGCGACGCACCGGATGCTGGCCGCGATCCGCAACGTCGGCAGACCGGGTGCGGGCGCGATGGCGGTCTCCGCGGTGGACATCGCGTTGTGGGATCTCAAGGCGCGCCTGCTCGGCCGGTCCCTGGTCACCGTGCTGCCCGCGGTCCACGACCGGGTGCCGGTGTACGGCAGCGGCGGGTTCACCAACTACTCCGGCGACCGGCTGGCCGGGCAACTGGCGGGCTGGGTGGCCCAGGGCATCCCGCGGGTCAAGATCAAGACGGGCCGGGATCCCAGAGCCGACCCCGGTCGCCTCGCCGTGGCGCGCAAGGCGATCGGCGATGCGGTCGAGTTGTTCACCGACGCCAACGGCGCGCTCTCGGTGGGCCAGGCGCGCTACTGGGCCGGGCGGCTGGCCGACGAGTGGGGCGTGAGCTGGTTCGAAGAGCCGGTCAGCTCCGCCGATCTCGAGGGCCTGCGGCACGTGCGGGAGCGCGCCCCGGGCGGGCTGGACATCGCGGCGGGCGAGTACGCCTACGTGCCGAGGGATTTCCTCAACCTCCTGCAGCCGCCCGCGGTCGACTGCCTGCAGGCGGACGTGACCCGCTGCGGCGGGATCACCGGCGTGCTCGGCGTCTCCGGGCTGTCCTCGGCGCACCAGGTCGATCTTTCCGCGCACTGCGCCCCGGCCGTGTCGGCACACGCGTTCTGCGCGGTGGAACGACTGCGGCACCTGGAGTACTTCCACGACCACACCCGGATCGAGGCGCTCGCCTTCGACGGGGTTCTCGAACCGGCGGAAGGGGCGCTGGTACCCGACCCCGGCCGCCCCGGCCTCGGCCTGACCGTGAAGTGGCCGGATCTGGAGCCTTACCGCGTGCGGGTGCCGTAGGCCGGGGCAGTCACTTCGATGCCCGTCGTATGGGGTGTGCGAATGCCCGGCCGGGGGTAGCCACCGGCGGTGACGATGCCGGGGGTGCGAGAAGGGTGACGATACGGTGGCACTCAGCGTACTGCTGGCGGTTCTGGCGGCGGCGGCGAACGCGACCGCGTCCGTGCTGCAACGCAAGGGGGCGCGCGAGGCTCCTTCGGAGGGAGCCTTTTCATTCGGTCTGCTGTGGACGCTCGCGAAACAGCCTGCTTGGATCGGCGGGATCACCGCGATCGCCGTCGGTTTCGGCCTGCAGGCCGCGGCGCTGGCCACCGGGCCGATCCTGTTGATCCAGCCGATCCTCGTGGTGGAACTGGGTTTCACCCTGGTGCTGTCGAGCGTGGTGTTCCATTCACGGCTGCACGCCCGCGAGTGGAGCGCGGTCCTGGGCATGAGCGCGGGCGTCGCCTTGCTGCTCGTCGCGTTCTCACCGAGCGGGGGAGACCCCCATGGTGCCGGTGCGCTGGCGTGGGCGGTGGGCTGCGCGGCGACCGTCGCGGTGACCGGGACGCTGGTGGTGCTCGGACGCCGCAGCCACCACGCCCGGCGGGCGGCCTTCCTCGGGGTGGCGACGGGCGTCTGGTTCGGGTTCACCGCGGCCCTGGTGGCGGGCATGACCTCGGCCGCCAACGCCGGGGTGGCCGAAGCACTGGGCGCGTGGCAGACCTACTCGCTGCTCGTCGCCGGACCGCTCGGGTTCCTGCTGCTGCAGGAGGCGTTGCGGGCGGGGCGGCTGGTCGCTTCGCAACCGGGGCTGACGCTGTCGAATCCGCTGGCCTCGGTCGGGTGGGGAGTGGGCGTGTTCGGGGAGACCGTCCGGAGCGGGCCGTGGATCGTGGCCGAGATCGCGGGCGCGGCACTGATCGCGGCGTGCACGGTGCTGCTGGCACGGTCTCCGCTGCTGCAGGGGGCGCAGGGGGAAAGCGAGCAGCCGGGGGCGGAGCCCGAATGCGTCCGCGATGTATAACGCCCTATACGGCGCGGGATTGGTCGTGCGGACGCCCGGCCACGGCGGCCGTGGCCGACCTCAAGAACGCCAGGACCGCGGGACGGTCTTCGCGGCTGGCGAGTCCTGCGAGCCGCAGTGAGAGTTCCTCGTAGATGCCGGTCAGCATCCCCGCCGCGGCCGGGGTGAGGCGCAGCAGCCGCTTGCGGCGGTCGGCCGGGTGCGGAAGGCGCTCGACATGTCCGTCCCGGGCCAGGCGATCGGCGAGCTCGGTGGTGGAGGCGGGGGTGATGGCCAGGAGCCGGGCCAGGGCGGTGATCGTCTGCGGGCCTTCCACGTGGAGAATGCCCAGCGCGATCATTTCGGTCGGGGAGACGCCGAGGCGGGTTCGGGCCTGCTGGGTGCGAAACTGCTCGGTCGCCACCACCAGGGCCCGCACGGCGAGCGCCAGCTCGAGGTCACCGTCCACTTCCTGAGGTTACCATTCATTCAGGTTGCCTTAGGAACTGTCGTGGTTGAGGGCAGTGCCGCCCGGGAAGGAGACGTGCATGCCGAGCAATCTGGACCTGGTGGCCGGCGGCTACGAAGCCTTCGCCCACGGCGACCCGTCGGCGGTGTTCGAGCTCTTCGACGAGGCGATGGAGTGGTACACCCCGGACGAGCTGCCCTGGGGCGGTGCCTTCCACGGCCGCGAGGACGTGATCCGGTTCTTCCAGGAACTGCCTCGGCACTACGAGGAGCTGTCCGTCCAACCGAGACGGTTCCTCGACGCCGGGGACGCGGTGGTGGTCGAAGGCCGTTACGCGGGACGTGTGAACGGCCGGGACTTCAAGGTCGCCTTCGCGCACGTCTGGACGTTCCGGGAGGGCAGGGCGGTCCGCGGCCGCGAGTACCTGGATTCGGGCAAGCTCCTGCGGCGGATGACGGAGCACGGCACCGCCACCGCCTGAGCCACTGTGCCCGCGCTCCGGAGTGTTTCGAGCGGGGCCTGTTTGCTTCGAATGATTCGAAGCAAACAGGCCCCGCTGCACAACCGCGAGGGGCCGAGGACACCGGCGAGGAGGGGGCCGAGGCCGAGGCCCGCCATGTTCGCCGCGGCGGCGACCAGGCTCGCCCGTCCCCGGCTGCCGGGTGGGGCGACGTCGACGAGGGTGGCGGTGGCGGTGCCCGTGAAGATGCCTGCCGACAGCCCGGAGAGGATGCGCCCCACGGCAAGCCATGGCGTCGAGTCCGCCAGGACGAACACCACGGCGGCCAGTGCGGACAGGGCCAGGCCCGCCCGCAGCATCGGGCGGCGGCCGAGCCGGTCCGACCAGCCCCCGGTCAGCAGCAGCGCGGCCATGACGCCGAAGGCGTAGACGGCGAACACCACCGTGGTCGTCAGCTCCCCGAACCCGAACGCCCGCTGATAGAGCGGATAGAGCGGAGTGGGCAGGGTGGTGCCGATCATCGCGGTGGTGAAGGCGAGCGAGATCAGCGCGACCGCGGCCCGGCCGGGCACACTCGGCCTGCGGGCACGGGGAAGCACTTGGGCCGCCATCACCCCTCGGGTACCCGCCGCACCGCCCGTTCATCCCTGGCCCGCGAAGACCGCAGAAGCGACCATTGTGGACGGTGGCATCGTCTGGTCAATAGATCACGGAAAACCGCCGGTTTCCGGAGACCTTTTTTTGTTCGCGCCAGCGGTTTTGCCATTTCAGGGGACGGGTAGCTCGATCAGGTAGTGCCCTTGAGGGTGCCCGTCTCGAACTCACCGCCGTCAGCGGCGGGAAGGAGAAGATCATGAAGGTAGGCGGACTGGCACTGGGTGTGGGGGCGGGTTACCTGCTCGGGCGTACCCGGAAGATGCGGTTGGCGTTGATGATCGCGACCGGCACGCTCGGCGGCTCGGCACGGCATCTGGTCCGGCGCGGGCTGAGCGAACTCGGCGCCACGGAGGAACTGGGCAAGCTGACGGACCTGGCGCGCGACGAGTTGGTGAAGGCGGTCAAGATCGCGGCCGTCACCGCGGCCAGCGGCCGGATCGACGCGCTCAACGACCGGTTGCAGCAGCGGACGCTCGGTGACGGGCACACCAAGGGCAAGGGCCCTGAGGAAGGTGCCAGCAAGGGCGCGCCCGAGGAAACGGAAGAGCGACCGGCCGAAGCCGCCAAGGAGGGCCGGGAAGAGCCGGTGTCCGGAGGCGAACAGACCGGGGAAGGCCCCGAAGAGGAAAGGGAACCCGTCCGGCAGCCCGCGGCACGGCGCCGTGACGAGTCCGGTGGGGACGAGGGGGTGCCGCGCCAGCGCGCGACACGGTCCCGGACCGCCGCGCGGGCGACGGTTCGCCGCGTCAGGAGGTGAGCCGCATGGTCACCAACCAGCTCAAGAACGTCGCCGGCAAGGTCGAAGAGGTCGGAGGCAAGGTCGCAGAGAAGGCCACCGGCAAGGTGGGGGAAGTGGTGGGCAGTGTCGCGCCGTCCAACCCGCTCGGGGATTCCCTGCGGGGACTGGCCGAGACGGTCACCGCGCAGGCCGCGAACGCGATGGCCCGGAAGATCTCCTCCACCGCCGGGCGGCTGACCGAATACGCCGCGGGCGGCGCGGGCAGCGGGCTCGGCGGGCTGCTGGGCGCTCTCGTCGGGGAAGGGACCGGGGTGAAGCGGAAGGCCGTGCTCGGTGCACTGAAAGGCGGCCTCGGCGGCATCGCGGACAACGTCAAGGAAGCCGTCAAGGGGGCGTTCGGCATGGGTGGGCGCGGAAGCAAGAACAAGATCAAGCTCACCAACATCGTCGAACAGATCGACATCGGTGCCCCGGTCGACCTGGTCTACGACCAGTGGACCCTCTTCACCGACTTCCCGACCTTCATGAAGAAGGTGGAACACGTCGAGCAGGTCAGCGACGAGAAGCTGGTGTGGAAGGCGCAGGTGTTCTGGTCGCACCGCACCTGGGATTCGACCATCCTGGAACAGGTTCCCGGTGAACGCATCATCTGGCGCTCGGAGGGGAAGAAGGGCTACGTCGACGGCGCGGTCACCTTCCACGAACTGACGCCGGACCTGACACGCGTCGTGCTCGTGCTCGAGTACCACCCGCAGGGACTGTTCGAGCGCACCGGAAACCTGTGGCGGGCACAGGGACGGCGGGTCCGCCTGGAACTCAAGCACTTCCAGCGGCATGTGATGGCCCATGTGCTGTTGCACCCCGAAGAAGTCGAAGGCTGGCCGGGAGAGATCCACGACGGTCACGTGGTCCGGGAACGGGAGTCCGAAGAGGACCGCGGTGGCGCGGCCGAGGAAGGCCGTCGAGAAGAAGAACCGGAAAAAGAGCCCGAGGAGGAGCCGGTGCCCAAGGCGCGCACCGGTGAGACCGAGAGCAGGGAGCGAGCGAAGAGCCGATGACCACAGCCATTCAACCCAGCGGCGGGGGAGGCGGGGGACTGGGCCGTCCCAACGCTTCGGGTCTCGCTGACGTGATCGACACGATTCTCGACAAGGGCCTGGTGATCGACGCCTACGTCCGGCTGTCACTGGTGGGGATTGAACTGATCACCATCGACGCCCGCGTGGTGGTCGCCAGCGTGGACACCTACCTGAGGTTCGCCGACGCGGTCAACCGTCTCGAGATCTCCGAGACCGAGAAGAAGGGACTGCCCGACCTGATCGAGGGCGTCACCTCGGGGGCCGCGAAATCCAAGACGAAAGGGGTTATCGAAGCGGCGGGCGAGAAGCTTCAGGACTTCCTCGGCGAGGCCCAGCGTGAACGCGAGCGCGCCGCCCGGGGCAGGAGGGGCGATTGAGATGACGGGCACGACGACTCGGGAGACCGCGCCGGAGCAGACCGCACGACCTGAACCGTCCGAACAGGACACCGTCGTTTACGTCTACGGGATCGTGCCCGCCGACGTCGAAGCCGAACCGGACGCGCGCGGCGTGCACGACAGCGAAGTCCGGGTGGTCCGGTACGACGACATCGCGGCACTGGTGAGCAAGGTTCCCCGCGACGAGGCGCTGGGCCGTCCCGCGGACCTGACCGCGCACGCCGCGGTGCTCGACGGGACCGCGGCCGCCGCACCCGTGCTGCCGATGCGCTTCGGCGCGGTGGTCGCCAGCGAGGAGGCCGTGACCGGCGAACTGCTCACCGAGCACTACGACGAGTTCGCCGCGGCCCTGACCGAACTGGAGGGCAAGGCCCAGTACGTGATCCGGGGGCGTTACCAGGAGAACGTGGTGCTGAGGGAGATCCTCGAGGAAAACCCCCAGTTGGCCCAGCTGCGGGAGTCGCTCCGGGGCAAGCCGGAGGACGCGACCCGCAACGAGCGCATCGCGCTGGGAGAGCACATCAACAACGCCATCACGGCCAAGCGCGAGGCCGACACGGCCACCATGACCGAGGCGATCGCCTCCGTGCTCGATGCCCCCGTGAACGTCCGCGAGCCCACCCACGAGGAGGACGCCGTCTACCTCGCGGTGCTGGTGGAACTGGCGCGGCAGTCCGATTTGGAGGAACTGGTCGACCGGGTGGCCGAACAGTGGCGTGACCGGGTGGACGTCGAGCTGCGAGGGCCGCTCGCCCCGTACGACTTCGTCGTCACCCAGCAAGGCCAGGGGTAGTGAGGCGATGGGCCTGATCACCGGCATTCTCGGCCTCCCGTTCGCCCCGGTCCGCGCGGTGATCGCGCTGGCCGAGGTGATCGAGCGGCGGGTGCAGGAGGAGTTGCACGACCCCGCCACGGCGCGGCGTGAACTCGAAGAAGCCGAACGAGCCCGCGCGGCGGGTGAGATCACGGCGGAGGAAGAGGCCGAGATCCAGCAGGCGGTGCTCGACCGGATGGCGCGCGCCCCGGGCGCGAAGGAGAGGTGACGGGCATGGCGGTCACACCGCCGGAGAGCGGGGAGAAGGAGCTGACGGCCGCCACAGCCGGGCTGCTGGCCTTGGAGCACGTCCGCGAGCTGACCATGAAGACCCCCGTCGGGGTCACCATGGTCGAACCGGCCGAGGACGGGTGGGTCGCCGAGGTCGAAGTCGTCGAGGAGCGGCGGATTCCCTCCTCGGCGGACATGCTCGCGCTCTACGAGGTGGAGCTGGACCTCGACGGGAACCTGCTGGCCTACCGGCGCACCAGGCGCTACGGGCGCGGGCACACCGATCCCGGGATGGGCGGGCGATGAGCGTCGGACCAAGGCCCACCACGACCGTTTCGCCGCAGAGCAGTGTGAGCACTGTCGGCGGTGGGCAGTCCTCGACCAATCTCGGCGACATCCTCGAACGGGTCCTGGACAAGGGCCTGGTCATCGCCGGGGACATCCGCGTCAACCTGCTCGACATCGAGCTGCTGACGATCAAGCTTCGGCTGGTGATCGCCTCACTGGAGACGGCGAAGGAGGTCGGCATCGACTGGTGGGAGCACGATCCGTGGCTTAGGGGCCAGGACTCGAAACTGGAACTGGAAAACCAGCGGCTGCGGGCCAGGATCGCCGAACTTGAGGAAGGCGCACCGCCGCAGCAGGCGGTCGGCGAGCGGGAACCGCAGCGCGTGCTGGAGGACAACGCCGGTGAGTGAGCAGGAGGACCAGCGGGGAAGCTGGCTGTACGCGGTCACGACGGAACTGGATCCCGGTGTGCTCACCGCGCTGACCGGTGTGTCGGGGGAGCGGCCACGGGCGGTCGAGGGCGCCGGGCTCACCGCTGTGGCCGGCACCGTGCCGCTCGAGTCGTTCGGCGAGGAGGCGTTACGCCGCAACCTGGAGGACCTCGACTGGCTGGCCGCGGTGGCGCGTGCCCACGACGCGGTGGTCGACGCCGTGGTCCGGGCCCGCCCGGCGGTACCGTTGCGGCTCGCCACCGTCTACCACGACGACGACCGCGTCCGGGCGGTACTGGCCGAACGGGAGGGCGACTTCCGTCGCCTGCTCGACCTGGTGAGCGGGCGCACCGAGTGGGGCGTGAAGGCCTTCCTGGACCCTTCCCGCCTCCGCGAGCCGGAACCCGCGGCCAGCGGGGCGTCCGGGCCGGGTGCCGGTGCGGCGTACCTCCGGCGCAAGCGCAGCCAGCACCTCGCCAAGGAACGCGCGGAGCAGATCGCCGCCGAGCAGGCTCGCGCCATCCACGAGGCGCTCGCGGCCCTGTCCGCCGAGGCGCGCACGCATCGGCCGCAGGCCCGGCAGCTGGCGGGCAACGACCTGCCGATGATCCTCAACGGCGCCTATCTGGTGGACGATTCCGCGTCGTCGGCGTTCGCGGAGGCGGTGGCCGCCCAGGACCGGGCGCACGAGGCGATCCAGTTGCGGCTGACCGGCCCATGGCCGCCCTACTCGTTCTCTGCGTTGGAGGAGGAGCCGTGACCGAACCGGCACCGCTGCCCGGCACCGACCGGCAGATCGCGCTGGTCGACCTCCTCGACCGGGTGCTGGCAGGCGGGGTGGTGATCACCGGCGAGCTGACACTGTCCATTTCGGACGTCGATCTGGTGCGGGTGTCCCTGCGCGCGCTGCTGGCCTCGGTCGGCTCACTCGAGGCGGTCGAGCCGTCATGAGCGAAGCACCCAGGGCGCGGCTCAACACCGACCCGGAGACCGCCCGGCGCGGGCTGGCCGGACTGGTCCTCACCATCGTGGAACTGCTGCGCCAGCTGATGGAAAAGCAGGCGATCCGCCGGGTCGACCGCGGTGACCTCACCGACGAGCAGGTCGAGTCCATCGGCCTCACCCTGATGCGGCTCGACGAGGCCATGCAGGAGCTGTGCGACCACTTCGGCCTGACCCCCGACGATCTCAACATCGACCTCGGCCCGCTGGGCCCCCTGCTGCCCCGCGACTGAAGGGGGCCCTCACGGCACGCTGCGTCAGTCACGGGGCATGTCGGCGCCGCACTCGTGGACGAAAGGCCCTGTGCGGCGGGGCCGGGGCGGCGGAGGCTGGCCGGTGGACAACACGTGCGCGAGCAAGGAGCGTGACATGGCGGACTGGCCGGACGACACCGACGACGTGGTGTTCGAGCAGCTCGAAGGGCAGGACACCCTCGACTACGAACACCCGGAGGACCCGCTGGACGAGGGGTACTCGGCCGCCGAAGCGCCGTGGGGGGCGACGGACTGGGGCACCACCGGCCGCGAGGCGGCCGCGGGGGAACACCTGGCCACCCGTCTCGGGCGGGAGGTCCGGGAGGCGGGGGCGGCGCCCGAGGGCGACGGTCTCGGGGACACGAGCGACACCGAGGGCGAGCTGCTCGACAGGGAGGTCGGGAACCTGCGGGCGGGCAGGCTCACCGCGGCCGAGGGCGGAGACACCGAGCTGTTCGCCACCGACGTCGGTGTCGACGGCGCCGGTGCTTCGGCCGAGGAGGCGGCGGTGCGGATCGTGGACGAGGACAGCGTGACCGGCCTCGACTAGGACCTTGCCCGGTCGGCCGGGAACGGGGCCGTGAAGGGCCCCTTCACGGCCGTATCGACTGTGAAGGGGCCCTTCATGGCAACGGCTCTTCGGCTTCAGGAGGACTTCGGGGTGCTGCCGCGGCGGTGGGCGGGGCCGTTGCCGGTCCCGAGGTTGTGCGCGGTGTTGATCAGCGCCACGTGGGAGAACGCCTGCGGGATGTTCCCGACCAGCCGCCGGTCCGTTGGCGCGTACTCCTCCGACAGCAGCCCGACGTCGTTGCGCAGGTCCAGCAGGCGTTCGAACAGTTTGCGGCCCTCGTCCGCCCGGCCCTGCAGGATGTAGTTGTCGGCGAGCCAGAACGTGCAGGCCAGGAAGGCGCCCTCGCCGGGTGGGAGGCCGTCGAGATCGCGGGTCTGCTCGTTCATGGTGTAGCGCTGCACGAAACCCTCCCGCAGCAGGTGCTTCTCGACCGCCTCCACGGTGCCCTTCATCCGGGGATCGTTGGCGGGCAGGAAACCGACGGCGGGGATCAGCAGGAGCGCGGCGTCGAGGCTGTCGCTGCCGTAGTACTGGGTGAAGGTGTTGCGTTTGCGGTCGAAGCCCTTCTCGCACACTTCGTCGAAGATCTCCTGCCGAAGCGCCTTCCACCGGTCCAACGGCCCGTCGAGGCCGAAGCGTTCCACGCCCTGCACGGCCCGGTCCATGGCGCACCAGGCCATCACTTTCGAATGGGTGAAATGGCGCCGCTGCCCGCGGACCTCCCACACCCCGTTGTCCGGATCGGTCCAGTGCGATTCCAGGTAGTCCATGAGGGCCCGCTGCAGCTCCCACGCGTCGGCTATCGGCGGGATGCCGTGCGTGCGGGCCTGGTGCAGGGCGTCCATCAGTTCGCCGTACACGTCGAGCTGGAACTGCTCGGAGGCGGCGTTGCCGATCCGGACCGGACGGGAGTTGGCGTAGCCGGGCAGCCACGGCAGTTCGCTCTCGGTGAGCCGGCGCTCACCTTCGACGCCGTAGGAGATCTGCATCTGCTCCGGCGCCCCGGCCATCGCCCGCAGCAGCCATTCCCGCCAGTCACGGGCTTCCTGCTCGTAGCCGCCCTCGAGCAGGGCCATCAGCGTGAACGTGGCGTCGCGGATCCAGCAGAAGCGGTAGTCCCAGTTGCGGACCCCGCCCAGTTGCTCGGGCAGGGAGGTGGTGGCCGCCGCGGCGATACCGCCGCTCGGGCTGAAGGCCAGTGCCTTGAGCGCCAGCAACGACCGCACCACCGCCTCGCGGTACTCGCCCTGGTAGCGGCAGCGCCCCACCCACCGGCGCCACCACTGCTCGGTCTGCCGCACGGTCTTGGCCATGTCGACCGGGGGCGGGTCGGGCTGCCGGGGCCCGCGCCATGCCAGGCGCAGGCCCACCTCGTCGCCCTCCGCCACGGTGAACCCGGCCACGCAGGTCTCGTTCTCGACGTGGTGGGGGACATCGCCGTCCAGGACCACGACGTTGGGGCCCGCGATCGCCTGGATCCGCTTGCCCTCGCACCGGATCCAGGGCCGGTCATGGCCGTACTCGAAGCGCACCACGGCCTCGCTGCGCACCCTGACCTTGCCCTGCAGGCCGCGCACCAGCCGGATCACGCGGGGGTGCTCGTGCCGGATCGGCATGCAGTCCACGATCCGGATCACGCCGTCGTCGGTGGCCAGGTCGGTTTCGAGGATCATCGTGTCCTCGCGGTAGCCCCGCCGGAGGGTGCGGGCCGGGCCTTCCGGCCGGATGACCCAGCGGCCGTGCTCCGGGGTGCCCAGCAGCGCGGCGAAACACGCTCCGGAGTCCAGCCGGGGAAGGCACAGCCAGTCCAGGGATCCGTCGTAGCCGACCAGACCGGCGGTCTGGGTGTCGCCGATCAGGGCGTAGTCCTCCAGGCGCAGCGCCATCGATCCTTCCTTTCCGCCTGTCTCCGCCGGGTCAGTGCCGCGCGGGTCAGTGCCGCCGGGCGAGCGCGACGGCCGCGCCGGCGAGGCCGGCGGCCCCGGTGGCCACGGCGCCGAGCAGGCCGTGATGCTGGGAGGCCCACAGTTGCGGGCTGCTGGCCTTGGCCGAGCGGTCGAACCGGCCGTGCGCGCCGAAGTCCTGCCCCGTCCGGTCGTCGGCGGGCTCCCACAGGTTGACCGCCTCGCCGGGATCGCGCTTTCGCTTCGTCTGCTGGGAGGAGTAGCCGGTACGGGCCAGGTAGCGGTCGAGCAGGCCCGGTGCGATCTTGTTCGCCAGCAGAGTGCCCACCGTCGAACCGCCGACCCAGTACTCGCGGCGGCGCGGATGGCCGGCGGCGTAGGCGATCGCCTTCGCCGCGATCTCCGGCTGGTAGACCGGTGCCACCGGGCGCGGTTTGCGGGACAGCCGGTTGAGCACCCAGTCGAACTGCGGCGTGTTGACGCCGGGCATCTGGACCATGGTCACGTGCACGCCCGACCGGTCGTGCAGCAGTTCGCAGCGCAACGCCTCGTGGAATCCCTGGATCGCGTGTTTCGCACCGCAGTACGCGCTCTGCAGCGGGATCCCTCGATAGGCCAGTGCGGAGCCGACCTGCACGATCGTCCCGCGATCGCGGGGCAGCATGCGGTCGAGCGCGGCGCGTGTCCCGTGGACGTAGCCGAGGTAGGTCACCTCGGTGACCCGCCGGAACTCCTCCGGCTCGATCTCGGTGAACGGGGCGAACACGCTGGTGAAGGCGTCGTTGACCCAGACGTCGATCGGCCCGAGTTCGGTTTCGGCGTGCGCGGCCGCCCGGTCCACGGCCGCATGGTCGGCGGTGTCCACGGAGATGGGCAGGGCACGCCCGCCTGCCGCCTCCACGTCCCTGGTGGCGGCCTCGAGCCCCTCTTCACCGCGGGCCAGCAGGGCCACCCGGTCCCCGCGGGCCCCGAACTCGCGGGCGGCCGCCCGGCCGATCCCGCCGCTGGCCCCGGTCACCACGACCACGCGCGCCTCGGTCACCGTCGCGCCCCTTTCCCGCCCGTGCACGCGGGCGAACTTTTGGTGTAGGCAACGTTCGTGGTGGTACCCGGGAGGACGGCGTTCTATGCGGCGCCGCAGAGAAGGTCCGAAGTGGACACCACCGAAGAGGGGGAGTGGGGATGCGCGCACTCACCGTGCTGCCCGGACAGGCCGGCTCCCTGGCGGTCGCCGAGGTCCCCGACCCCGGAACGGGGGAGGAAGATCTGCTGGTCGAAGGGCTCGCGATGGGCATCTGCGGCACCGACCGCGAGATTGCCGCGGGTCGCTACGGCTGGGCCTCGCCGGGGCGGGACCGTCTGGTGATCGGCCACGAGTCGCTGGGCCGCGTGCGCCGGGCGCCCCGGGGGAGCGGGTTCTCCGAGGGGGACTACGTGGTCGGGGTGGTGCGCAGGCCGGACCCGGTGCCCTGCGGCGCCTGTGCGCGCGGGAAGTTCGACATGTGCCGCAACGGGCGTTACACCGAGCGCGGGATCAAGGAGCTGGACGGCTACGGCAGCGAGCTCTGGCGGGTGGATCCCGCCTACGCCGTCCGCCTGGACCCGAACCTGGCCGAGACCGGCGTGCTCATGGAGCCGGCCAGCGTCGTCGCCAAGGCCTGGGACGAGATCGAGCGCATCGGCGGGCGGTCCTGGTTCGAGCCGCGGTCGGTGCTGGTCACCGGCGCCGGTCCGATCGGCCTGCTCGCCGCGCTGCTCGGCGTCGAGCGCGGGCTCGACGTCCACGTCCTGGACCGCGTCACCGGCGGTCCGAAGCCGCGGCTGGTCCGCGAGCTCGGCGCCACCTACCACGACGAAGACGTCGCCGGGCTGGCCGGGAAGCTCCGTCCGGACATCGTGATCGAGGCGACCGGTGCGGCCCCGGTCGTCCTGGCCGCGATGACCGCCACCGGGCCCTACGGCATCGTGTGCCTGACCGGGGTGTCGAGTGCGGGGCGGCGGCTGAGCTTCGACACCGGTGCGGCGAACCGGGAGATCGTGCTGGAAAACGACGTGGTGTTCGGCTCGGTCAACGCCAACCTCCACCACTACCGCCTGGCCGCGGACGCACTCACCAAGGCGCCTACCGGCTGGCTGTCCGGGCTGATTTCGCGGCGCGTGCCACTGGAGGACTTCCCCGACGCGTTCGAACGCCGGGACGACGACGTGAAGGTCGTGCTCACCCTCGGCGAAACCCGCTGAAGTCAGTGCTGGGGCGTGCCGTGAAGGGTCCCTTCACAGTCGATTCGACTGTGAAGGGACCCTTCACGGCAAACGCCTGGTCCTTAGCGCCGGCGATGGCGGCCGAGGGCGAAACCGACCAGCAGGCCGACGATGCCGACCGCGGCCAGCGCCGCCCACAGCGGGCCGCTGACCGTCGGGAAGAACAGTTTGATCTGCACGGTCTGCCGGTTCTGCAGGATGAACACCAGCGCGATCACGGTGAGCACCACCGCGACGATCAGCCTGGTGTTGGCCCGGACCCGGTCCGAGGTGGACGATGGGGAACGCTGTGTCATGGCCGGACTCCTCACGGGTGCACGGGCCGGTGCCCGGTACGGACCGCGGCCCGGTGGGACCGCTGGCGCAGCTGGATGCCACGCCCGGTGGTGAGCGCGCCGTAGACCAGCAGCTCGATGCCCAGTACCAGCACCAGGATCAGGACACTGACGGCCGAGAAGGCGAGGACGAAGATGCCGGCGATGATACTGATCACGCCGGCCGCCAGCGCCCAGCCGCGGCCGGGCATGTCGTGCGCCCCGGCCGCGTGCACGGTCTCGAGGATGCCCGCCACGATCCAGAACAGACCGAGCAGCAGCACCAGGACCGCGACCGTCTGGAAGGGATGGCGCAGGCACAGGATGCCGACGAGGATCGACACGATGCCCAGCAGGGCGAGCAGGACACGGCCACCGCCGCGGATCTCGTTCGCGCTGAAGGCGGCGATGATCCGGAAGATCCCGGCGACGATGATCTGCAGGGCGAAGACGAACGCCACGGCGACGACGGTCGCGCCGGGCCAGGCGAGGATGAGCACCCCGGCGATCAGCGCGGTCACCCCGAGCACGATGACCCCGGTGGCGGACCGGGCCAGTTCCCCGGCCTGGTGGCCGGGACCCCAGCCGCCCGTGTTCTCGGACATCACTACCTCCTCGGCAGCAGGCACTTGAAGGACACTTCGACCTTCCTCACCGGGGCCGACCAGCGGCGAGAGCCGAAAGGCCCCAAAAGGGGCTGACTTTCCGACGCCGGATGCCGCCGGGCCGGGGTTCCGGCCTGACAGTTCGCTGTGCTGTCCTGTCGGACTGGTGAGGACTGCTACGACCGAGGGAGCGGGCGAGACCATGACCACCCGAGAGGATCCGGGACTGAGCGCGATCATGCGCGAGCGGCGGCAGCTGATCAATCTCGCGTACCGGCTTCTCGGCTCCCTTGCCGAAGCCGAGGATGTCGTGCAGGAGACCTACGTCCGCTGGTATGCGTTGTCCCCGCGGCAGCGTGAGGACATCAAGTCCCCCGGTGCCTGGCTGACCACGGTCGCCGGCCGGATCTGCCTCAACGTGCTCGGCTCGGCGCGGGTCCGGCGGGAAACCTATGTGGGCGAATGGATTCCCGAGCCGCTGCCCGAACCGGGGGAGTGGGCCGGCGACCGACAGGGCGCCACCGCCGACCCGGCCGACCGGATCACCCTCGACGAGTCGGTCAACATGGCCTTCCTCGTGGTGCTCGACTCGATGACCCCGGCCGAGCGTGTCGCGTTCGTCCTCCACGACGTCTTCCGCTACTCCTTCGCCGAAGTGGCCGAGATCGTCGGCCGCACGCCCGCGGCCTGCCGCCAGTTGGCCTCCTCGGCCCGCCGCCGCATCCGCGCGTCGCAGCCTCCGGCGACTCCGGCGGCCCAGCAGGCCCGCCTGGTCAGGAGCTTCAAACAGGCATGGGAAGCCAAGGACATCAACGCCCTCATCGGCGTGCTCGACCCGGACGCCACCGCGACCGCCGACGGCGGCGGCCTTGTCGACGCCGCACTCCGCCCGATCGACGGCGGCGAGCGGATCGCGCACGCCTGCCTCGACATCGCGAACCTGGTGCCCGGCATGACGCTGCTGGAGCGCACCGTCAACGGCCAGCCCGGCCTGGTCGCCCAGGTCGACGGCGTCACCGTGACGGTGTTCGCGTTCGCCGTCGCGGGCGGGCGGATCACGCGGATCTGGACGGTCCGCAACCCCGAAAAACTGCGGCCCTGGACGGCGAACTGACGGGCCCGTTTCTGTCGGTGCCCCGCGGAGAGGGTGCGGGGCCCGTCAGCGCGCGATGGCGTTTCCCACGATCTTCTTCGGTGCACGAGGGGATCCGCTGTGCGCCGAACTACGCGAGGCCTGCCCCGTCCTGGGCTGAGGACGATCGCGCGGGCGGGCGGCGGCGTACGGCCACGGCGCGGGGATCGATCCACTGCCCTTGAGGGGGCTGGTCCGCCAGCGGGTCCGTCCACCGGACGCGAAGCCGGTCCGGGTGCGCTTCCTGGACCCGGGCTTCGCGCCACCGGCCGGGTGCCTCCTCGACCCACCACGGCTCGGTCAGGGAGGCGAGTCCTTCGGTCCGCACGAGGTTTTCGGCGTCGTCCCGGGAAGCGGGTTCGCCGAGTTCGCCGCCGAACACGGTCAGCGGCCGCCAGTGGTCCGGTGCACGTTCCAGTGCGCGTGCCAGATAGCCCAGGAGTTCCCCGTCCTCGTCGCGGCGGACCGGAACCGGCTCGGGCCGGGGGAGGACGGCGGCCATGGCGGCCACCACACGCTCGGTCTGCTCGCGCAGGGTCCGCAGGCCTTCGGTCTCGTCGGGGGAGTCCACATAGGAACGTGTATCGACCGGGATCCCCTCCTTCCACACCGCCCGGATTTCCTGGCTGTCCCGGATGTGCAGGTCGGGCCGCCCGGCCACGAGCACGAGATCGGCACGCAGGCCGGGCCGCACCCGGCCCCGGTCGGTGAGCCCGAACACCGTCGCCGTGCGCGCGGTCGCCGACGTGAGCGCTTCGGCCGGGGCGAGTCCCGCCGCGGCGAGGCGCTCCAGTTCCCGATGCAGGCTCGCGCCGTGGGCGAGTCCGGGATTGGGGGCGTCGGTACCGGCGAGCACGGGGACGCCGGCACGGTGCAGTGTGCGCACGTTGTCGCCGGCCACGGCGAAGTCGGGCAGATGCGGCGGCATCCACCGCCGGCCCTGCCGTTCGATCACCCCTGACCAGCGTGGCCCGAGCCGTCCGGCGAGTGCGGGACGGCTCAGCAGCGGCATGGTGCCACCGTCCGGGAAACCATCCGCAATGGACAGTGTCGAGATCACCGCCACGCTCGCCGCGGCGATGGCGCGCACCTGGTCGCCGGTGAGGGGATCAAAGGGTGCGTGGGCGAGCACGTCCACCCCGGTGGGGAGGAGGTCCAGCGCGGCCTGGCCGGTGGACACGTGCGCGGCGACGAGCAGACCGGCCCGGTGCGCCGCTTCGACGAGCGCGGACACGGTCCGCACGTCGAGGGAAGGTGCCGCCAACGGCCCCCCGGCCGTGCCCGGCTCGTAGAAGACCTTGAGATACCGGGCGCCTTCGGCGATCCGGGCGGCGACGAACCGGTCCGCGTCCCCGGGACCGGTCACGACCGGGAACTGCCCGTACATCAGGGAAGGATGCCCGCCGGGTGCGGTCGCGCCGACCCCGGAGGAGAAGACGTCGGCGTGCTCGGGGTGCGTGCTCGCGTCGAGGGCACTGCGCAGGAGGTCCGGCAGGGAGAACATGTCGAGGACGGTGGTCACCCCGAAGGTGAGCGCCTGGCGCGAAGCGCCCGGCAGCAGGTGGACGTGCGCGTCGATCAGGCCGGGCAGCAGGGTGCAGCCCGTCCCGTCGACGTGGTGGTCGCCGTCGCGGAGCAGTTCGGGTCCGCCGACGGCGTCGATGAGTCCTCCGGAGAGCCGCACCGCGGTGTCCGCCGTCAGGCGCTCCCCGTCGAACAGGCGGATGCCCGTGATGGTCGTCGTCATGCCGGGCACGGTAGAAGTTGACGTAGTGTGAAGGTCAACTCTTCCCGGAGGACAGGTCGGGCGTGCGGTATTCCATCAGCGAGGTCGCCAGGATCTCCGGCGTCTCGGCGCGGACCCTGCGCCACTACGACCAGCTCGGCCTGCTCCCGCCCGCGGAGGTCGGCCGCAACGGCTACCGCTGGTACGGGCGCGGGGAACTGTTGCGCCTGCAGCGGATCCTCCTGTTGCGGCGCCTCGGCCTCGGCCTCGAACGCATCGGTGAGGTGCTGCGGCAGGGCACCGGCGAGGCGGAAGCCCTGCACGAGCAACTGGTCCGGTTGCGGGCGGAGCGGGAGCGTCTTGACCGCGTGATCGGTGCGGTCGAGGCGACGATCGACGACCTCGGCGCGGCGAAGATTTCCGATCCAGCACGGTTTTTCGAGGGATTGCGGCAGGAGAAGGACGCCATGCGAGACACGCTCGGCGCCGGCTTCGGGCCCGTCGCGGCCGCTGCCTTCGAGGACGGGCAGCGCGCGCAGGAGGCGTTCAGCGCGGGCGACTACGAACACGCCGCCGCGCAGGGGAGGGCCCTGTTCCGGCGGCTTTCCGAGGTGATGCGCGGTGGCGTCGCACCGGACGCTCCGGCTGCGCTCGACGCGGTGGCCGAGCACTATGCGGCGGTGAGCCGGTACTGGCGGCCGACGGCCGCGGCCTACGCGGCGATGGGCGGCCTCTATGCCACTGATCCTCGTCAGCAGGCGATGGCCGCGGAGGCCGATCCGGCCCTGCCGGTATGGCTCGCCGCGGCCATCGAGGCGTACGCACACCAGCGGCTTCGATGACCATTCAAGTGTATAACGACCTATACAGCACCGGGTTTGGCGGCCGTTCCGGCCGCCACTGTTCCCACTTGCTATCGCACTAAAACCAGCTTCAGAGGATGGTGGGGTGGCAGTTGCTCAGCGCAGGACGGTCGCCAGCAGGTCTGTGCCCAGCGCCGTCATTTCGGGCAGGTTGAGGGTGTAGTGGACGTAGCGCCCCTGCCGCCGGGTTGTGAGCAGGCCCGCGCGACGCAGGACGGCGAGGTGGCGGGAGACCTCCGGGGGCGAGAGTTCCCAGGCGTGGGCCAGTTCACCGGTGGTGTGCGGGCCGCGGGCCAGGGTGCGCAGCAGCCGCAGCCGTACCGGATGTGCGAGTGCCTCCAGCCGGAGGGTGACCGTTTTCAGCGGCACCGGCTCTGGCTGATTCGGCTCGGCCACGGGGTACTGCACCACCGGCTGCCATCCCGGCGCGTGGATCACCACCAGGTGCGGGTGGCCGAAGACAGTGGGAATGAAGGTGACCCCGCTGCCGTGGGCGGCGGTCGCGTTGTCCTGCAGCTTGTCCACGACGATGCGGTCACCGTCCGGTGCCAGGGTGACCGCGCCGGAGACGGAGGTGAGGGCCGCCCCGATGCCCCGGCGATTCAGCAGGTCGTTCTTCAGGCGCAGGTCGGTGGCCAGTTGCACGGCGACGCCCGTCCAGGCGGCGTCGAAGAACGCCTCGGCACACTGTTCGAGGGTGTGGCGCACCCGTGCCCGCACTGCGGCCGGGTCCGCGAGCAGCCGCTCCGCGAAGGCCTCTTGGAGTGCGCCGCGGGCCTGGGCCAGGTCCAGGGCACGCTCGCGCGCGGTCGTGTCGGCGAGCGGGGACGGCGCGGCGAAGTGGACCCGATTGCTGCCGCACGTGGTGGTGAGCGCGGCGGTCACATAGGTCTCGTCGTCGATCCGGTCCACATCGTCCAATTCCTCGGCGAGGGTCTGCCGAGGCCGGGCGGGGACCAGGAAATCGGCTCGGGAGGAACGCCAGAGGAATTCCGCCTCCCGCAACCGTTCGGCGAGCTCCGGTGGCATCCCGGACCAGACGTCCCCGGCCCAGCCGGCCAGCCGCGGGTGATGTCCGGGTTCGGCCAGGACGTGCAGCATCGCGGTCAGCTCGGCCAGTGGGGAGGCGGTGAACCGCAGCCGCTCGGCCGGTAGCCCGGTGATGTCGATGCGCAGCGTCATCCCGCCATCATCGCGGGTTGGGCGGCCGGCGACGGCATCGGTTGACGGTGTCCGTCAACCGACGTGGCAGGCCCGGCGGCCGAACGCAGCGTTGATGCCATGGCAACCCCCACCAAGATCCAGCCCCGCGCCCTTGTCCGGGCTTCCGGAGGCCCCCGCTACGCCGTCGCCCTGGCGGTGGACGCGCTCGGCACCGGCCTGCTGCGGCCCTTTCTGCTGCTCTACGGGGTGACGGTGCTCGGGCTGTCCGCGCCGGTCACCGGCACCGCCATGACAGCCGGCGCCGTCGCGGGTCTCGTGTGCATGCCCGGGGTGGGCCGATGGCTGGACCGGGGCGCACGCAGCACGGTCGTGGCGGCGTCGATGCTGGTGCGGGTGCTGGGCGTGGCGCTGCTGCTGGCCACCCCGACGGGGAACGTCTGGCTGTTCGCGACAGCGGCGCTCTTCCTCGGCATCGGCAACCAGGCGTGGCCGGCCGCCCACGCCGCCCTCGTGGCCACGGTCGCCCGCGGCCAGGAACGTGACGCCGCCCTCGCCGGGGCCCGCGCCCTGCGCAACGCAGGCCTGGGCGCGGGCGCCCTCCTCGCCACCGCATGCCTGGCGGGCGGCACCACCGCAGTGCAGGTGCTGGCAGCCGTCACCGGGCTCGCCTACCTCGCCGCGGCGGCCTTGGCGTGGTCGGTCCACGTGCACGCTCATCCGGCCGCTGCCGCACCCGCTGCCAAGGAATCGAACAGGGCCGAGGACAGGGACGACGAGCCCGCACCCCGGATGCGCGCGCTGCTAGCCGCCAACGTGATCTACGTCTTCTGCCTCAACCTCACCGAAATCGCGCTCCCTCTGGTTCTGGTGACGCAGATGCACGCCTCCCCGGTGTGGTCGGCGGCCATCTTCGTGGCCAACACGGTGCTGGTGGTCACCCTGCAGGTTCCGGTCACCGTCCTGCTGTCCCGCTTTCCCCGCCGGTTCGTGCTGGCTCTCGCCGGCGTGGTGCTCGCCGCGTCCTACCTCGGCTTCCTGGCGGCCACCTCCTTGGGGCACGGCTGGGGTGCCCCGGCCGTCGCCGTGGTGTCCGTGGTCTGCACCCTCGGCGAGATCATCTACGCAGGCAGCGCCACCGCGCTCGTCACCGCCCTCGCCCCGGCGCAGGTCCTGGGACGCGCCCTCTCCCGTTTCCAGCTCTCCACGGGCTTCGGCCTCGCCGTCTCCCCGGCGGTCATCACCGCTCTCGCGTCCCGCGGCCCGGCCGCCCTCTGGGGCGGTCTCGCCGCCGCGACGCTCCTCGCCGCCTCCGCCGTCGCCCGCTGAGCGTGCTGATCGCCGTCGCTCCCGGGCTCCGGCGAAGAGGGCCGCGAGGGGAGGTCCCTCGCGGCCCTGCTTGGCGTGCTGGATCAGAACAGGCCCAGCAGGCCGCCCACCAGGCCGAGGACGGTGTTGAGCAGGCCGCTGACGATGTCCATGGGAATCTCCTTGGGTTCGCGAGTGGGTACCGTCGCCGGGTTTTCGGGAGGTTTCGCCCGCAAGGGCGGTACCGGCGACGGGTGCGATCAAATCGGGCGCGGATGTCCGCTCGGTTAACGGTGTTTTCCGCAGGATTTCACGGTGCACCGCCGCCGCCGGGCGGTTCCTGTCGCCGCAGGTGAGTGCCTCGGCATGAGGTGGATCACGGTCGGATTTTGCCTGGGCCTTCACCCGAGGGGGAGAGTCACGCCTTGGGTTCGGCGGCCTCGGCGTGGCGTGCGATCGTGCGGAGGGTGGCGGTCTGGATGGCGCGGATGAACGGGGAGACCGTCGTCCAGTACACCCAGAACTTCGCGCGGCTCCAGCCGTCCCCGAGGATGACCCGCACGTCGTAGGTGAGCAGCGTGTGGGTTCCACCGTAGGGTGCCGCGGACAGTGAGAGCACGATCTTGCCGAATCCCGGTTCGGCGAAGTCGATGAACCGGTCGGGTTCGACGCGGCGCCACACCACCACCGGCTTCCAGAACTGGCCTGCCACGCCGAGCACGATCTCCGAGCCGGGCCGTTCGCCCAGTATCGCCCATTCCGAGCCGGTGACCAGGTCGTCGAAGGTCAGCCGGGTGGGTACGCGCGGCATCCTGTGGTGCCGGTTCTTCCAGCGTTCGGGCAGGCCGCGGGCCCAGAACGCGAGGTTGACCAGGCCGCCGCCGATCTCGGTGAAATCGAGGCTGCGCAGGGCGGAATAGGCTCGCTCGGCGGGTGCCTCCACCAGGAGATGCC
Source organism: Amycolatopsis cynarae (assembly GCF_026802195.1). Classification (NCBI taxonomy): domain Bacteria; kingdom Bacillati; phylum Actinomycetota; class Actinomycetes; order Pseudonocardiales; family Pseudonocardiaceae; genus Amycolatopsis; species Amycolatopsis cynarae. The sequence continues at coordinate 3,058,571 of NZ_CP113836.1, forward strand.
GTGCCTGCAGCACGTCGTAGCGGGGTGCGAACCGGTCGGCGAGCAGGTCGGGCCGCGCCTGTGTGCTGGTCATCGCCTACGACTCCCCTCCGGTGGCGGCTGTCTTCGGTCAGGGTGCGGCCAGGGGCGGGAAGGCGCATAGGGCCGAAGGTCCATCCCCGGCCCGCCGGTGGCGCAGGCGGTGACTTTCGGCCCCAGACAGGGGGCCGGGGCCGGGCGCAGACTCGAATCGTCTTCTTGTCGCCGCGCCCGCGGAGAGACTCATGCTTTTCAGTGATCGGACGGAAGCGGGGCGCCGGCTGGCCGAGCGCCTGCGGGACTACCAGGGGCAGGACATCGTCGTGCTCGGGCTGCCGCGTGGCGGGGTTCCGGTGGCCTACGAGGTGGCGCGCGCGCTGGGGGCGCCGCTCGACGTGATCCTGGTGCGCAAGCTGGGGGTGCCGTACCAGCCGGAGCTTGCGGCGGGGGCGATCGGTGAGGGTGGGGTGCGGGTGCTCAACCGTGAGGTGGTGCGGCACACCCAGCTCACGGCCGACGAGCTCACCGCGGTGGAGCGCGTCGAGCGGGAGGAGTTGCGGCGCCGGACCATGCGGTACCGAGGTGACGAGGCGCCGTCGACCCTGGTGGGCCGGACGGCGATCATCGTGGACGACGGGGTGGCCACGGGGTCGACGGCGCGGGCGGCCTGCCAGGTGGCCCGCGCGCACGGGGCGCGGCGGATCGTGCTCGCGGTGCCGGTCGGGGCGCCGGACGCGATCCAGGCGCTGTCCGAGGACGCCGACGAGGTGGTCTGCCTGGAGACGCCGTCCTGGTTCCGTGCCATCGGCCAGTGGTACACCGATTTTTCCCAGACCTCGGACGACGAGGTGATCCGGTTGCTGCGGCAGGACACCGTGGGGGCCTGGGACGGTGGGGACGCCGGGAGCCGTGAAGGTGGGGAACGCGGCTTTGTGCCCGCCGCGCGGGACGAGGAGGTCGAGGTGTTCGCCGGCGGGGTGCCGCTGGCGGGGCGGCTCACGATTCCGGAGGATGTGCGCGGCATGGTCGTGTTCGTGCACGGCAGCGGGAGCAGCAGGCACAGTCCGCGCAACCAGTACGTCGCGCGGATGCTGAACGAGGCCGGGCTGGGGACGTTGCTGTTCGATCTGCTGACGCACCGCGAGGAACGGGATCGCGGGTACGTGTTCGACATCGAGTTGCTGGCGGACCGGCTGGTCGAGGTGACGGCGTGGGTCCGGGAGCAGGTGGACGGGGTGCGCATCGGGTTCTTCGGTGCGAGCACCGGGGCCGGGGCGGCGCTGTGGGCGGCGGCGAATCCGGGGGTGCCGGTGGCCGCGGTGGTGTCGCGCGGTGGGCGTCCGGATCTCGCGGCGCCGCGGTTGGCGCGGGTGAGTGCGCCGACGCTGTTCATCGTCGGCGGGCGGGACGAGATCGTGCTGGAGCTCAACCAGCAGGCGCAGGCGGCGATGACGGCTCAGACGCGGCTTTCGGTGGTGGCCGGGGCGACGCATCTGTTCGAGGAGCCGGGTGCGCTGGATCAGGCGGGTGCGCTGGCGCGTGAGTGGTTCCTGAAGCATCTGGCGCCGGTGGCGGCTTTCGGTTCCTCCGTCGGGGCCGAAGGTCACTAGTCAGGCGTCTCCCGGCGGCCGAGGGTGGAGACGGTCATCCATTGGAGCATCCATTGTGGACGGGAGAACGGCTGTGAACGACACCGAAAGCCGGAAGGCGGCTCAGGAGGCGAGGGAGGACGCTGCGGCCCGTGCCGCGTCGCGGCACCACACGGCGACCGAGCTGGCCGAGCGGGAGATCAGGATGTGGCAGGCGCGGCAGGAACGGCGGCACGGCGAGGAAAAGCCCGAAGACCGGGAGGGGAAATGAGTCTGTCCCGTCGGATCGCGGATCTGTTCAGGATGAAGGTGGGCAAGGCGCTCGACCGTGCCGAGGATCCTCGCGAGGTGCTGGACTATTCCTACGAGAAGCAGCTCGAGATGCTGACGAAGGTCAACCGGGGGCTGGCGGACGTGGCCACCAGCCGTAAGCGGCTGGAGCTGCAGCTGGGGCAGTTGAACCGGTCGGCGGAGACGCTGACCGGGCAGGCGCGGCAGGCGCTGGCCCTGGGGCAGGAGGACATCGCGCGGGAGGCGTTGACGCGCCGGGCGGCGGTGACCGCGCAGATCACGGAGTTGCAGGTGCAGCAGCAGTCGGTGCGGGCCGACGAGGAGAAGCTGAAGGCCGCGTCGGAGCGGTTGCGGGCGAAGGTGGAGGCGTTCCGGACGCGGAAGGAGACCATCAAGGCGACCTACACGGCGGCGGAGGCGCAGACGCGGATCGGTGAGGCGGTGAGTGGCATCTCCGAGGAGATGGGGGATGTCGGGATGGCGATGCAGCGGGCGGAGGACAAGACCGCGCAGCTGCAGGCCAGGGCGGGGGCGATCGACGAGCTGCTGGCTTCCGGTGCGCTCGACGATGCCACGCGTCCTGCCGGGCGGGACGACATCCAGGCCCAGCTGGACCGGATTTCCGCGCAGGGTCAGATCGAGGGTGAGCTTTCGCAGTTGCGGGCGCAGTTGCCCGCCGGTCGTGGGAAGGATGAGTCGTGATCGCGCGCATTCTCGGTGAGGGGCAGCTGGAGCTGCCTGCCGAGCGTCTCGATGAGCTCAACAAGCTGGACGAGGCGCTGGCGGCGGCGATGGAGGCCGGTGAGGAAAGCGCTTTCATCATCGCGCTGGATTCGTTGCTCGAGGCCGCGCGCCGGTACGGCACCGCGGTGCCGGATGACAGTCTGGTTCCCTCCGACCTGGTCCTTCCCGCCGCGGACAGCAGCCTGGCGCAGGTGCGGGCGCTGCTCGGCGACGAGGGCCTGATTCCCGGGTGAAGGCGTGCGCACTCGTTTTCCGCCGGACCGCGGGCTGACCGCTCGGATGCTGCTGACCACGTTCCTGCTGGGACTGTTGTACGCGGTGTTCGTGGCGGTGCTGCTGGTCCTGCTCAAGTCGGTTTTCGTGGTGGTGGTGATCGCCGGGGGGCTGCTGGCCGCGCAGTACTTCTTCTCGGACCGGATCGCGCTGGCGTCGATGGGGGCGCAGGTGGTGGGTCCGGAGCAGGAGCCGCGGTTGCATGCGGTGCTGGACCGGTTGTGCGCGGCGGCGGACATGCCGAAGCCCCGGGTGGCGGTGGCCGACACGGATCTGCCGAACGCGTTCGCGACCGGCCGCAACACGCGGCGCGCGGTGGTGTGCGTGACGACGGGTCTGCTGCGGCGGCTGGACAACACGGAGCTGGAGGGGGTGTTGTCGCACGAGTTGTCGCACATCGCGCACCGGGATGTGGTGGTGATGACCATCGCGTCGTTCCTCGGTGTGCTGGCCGGTCTGGTGGCGCGGTTCTCGCTGTACTCGGGGATGATGGGCCAGGGCAGGCGCAACGGTGACCAGGTGGTGCTGGTCGTGCTGCTGGTGACCGCGGTGTCGGTGGTGGTGTATGGGATCAGTTTCCTGCTGGTGCGGGCGTTGTCGCGGTACCGGGAGCTGGCGGCGGACACCGCGGGGGCGATGGTGACGGGTCGTCCGTCGGCGCTGGCTTCGGCGTTGACGAAGGTCAGTGGGGAGTTGTCGCGGATTCCGACGCGGGATCTGCGGTCGGTGGAGGCGTTCAACGCGTTCTTCTTCGCTCCGGCGCTGGGTTCGCGGGTGATGTCGTTGCTGTCGACGCATCCGAGCCTTGAGGTGCGGCTGGATCGGCTGGCGAAGCTGTCCACGGATCTGGGGGAGCCGGCGCGATGAGGTTTCTGGATGTGCTGCTGGGCCGGACGAAGCCGGTGCGGCCGAACCTGGACGTGTTGTTCGGGATTCCGGCGGCCGCGACGGCGCTGGAGGCGGGGCTGGGGTTGAAGGCGACGGGGGCGGGTGCGGTGTGTTTCCGGACCGCGGAGGGGGTGATGGCGGAGCGGGCGCAGGCCGAGGCGATGGAGTTGCTGGGGGCGGACCGGGGTGGCGAGGTGGAGGTCAGCCGGGACGAGTACGCCTACACGTGGGCGACCTACCGTCGGGCGGATGCGGATCTGGCGGCGCTGGTGACGGGGTTGCACGCGGTCAACACGACCTTGGTGGAGGCGGGTTTCGGGACGGGGCTGCTGTGCACGGTGGTGGGGTTCGCGCGGGGGGACGGGCGGACGGTGGGGCTGGTGTACCTGTTCAAGCGGGGCACGGTGTATCCGTTCGCGCCGATCGGTGGCACGCGCCGTGACAACGGGCTGGAGTTGCAGATCCGGGCGCAGTTGGAGGGTGAGCTGCCGGTGGAGCCGGACCTGGGCCGCTGGTTCCCGCTGTGGTCGGCTCCGCCACTGGCCGGCCGGTAGCCCCGCCCCTCACGGCCATCGTCTGCCGCGCCTTGGGCAGGGTTACGCGCTGTCCCTGGCGGGATCGCACTGGCTACATCCGGGTCCGTGCGTAGGCTTGCAGCGCGTCGCGGACGAAGGCGGCCCCCGCGGCGTCGTCGTACATGCCGGTGAAGCGGGGGTCCTCGACGTACATGGCGGCCAGGCCTTGCACCATCTCGATGGAGCGCTCCCGGTCGCCCTCGGCGGTGGGGGTGCCCGGAATCTGGCTGAGCCACTGGACGTGCCGGGCGGCCAGTGACTGGGCGTGCTCTGATATCGGAGAAACACCGGCCTTCGCTGCGGCGACCCATGCGGCGACGAGGTCTTCGGTGTCCTGCTTCCAGGCGCGCTGCTGGTCAAGGGTCTTGCCGTGCCACCAGTCGTTGCTCGCCTGGAATGCGGGCTCTCCCCAGCGTGAGATCACCTCGTCCTTGTAGCGGTCGTTGAACCCGGCCAGCATGACGTCCATCCGCGGTTCCGCCCCTGCCTGCAGGGCTTCGAGCGTGTGACGCACGGACCGGATCTGCCGTTCGATGCGGTCCCGTTCGGCTTCGAGTGTGGCGATGTGGGCGCGCAGACCGTCGCAGGTGTCCACCTCGTCGGCCAGGACCTCGGCGATGGCGGACAGGCCCATGCCGAGTTGCCGCATGAGCAGGATCCGCTGTAGCCGGGCGACCGCGGTGGGGTTGTAGTAGCGGTACCCGTTCGCGCCGACCCGGGACGGGGCCAAGAGACCGACGCGGTCGTAGTGGCGCAGGGTGCGGCTGGTGATGCCGGCCCTCGCCGCGAGTTCCTGGATCGTCCACTCCATCGTTGCGCTGTTACCGGCGGCGGAGCGTGGTTGCGATGACTTCGGCGCTGTGGGCGTGCAGGGCCTGCGCCGCGGTCTGCCCGGTCGCCGCCAGGTAGGTGTCGACCAGCCGGTTGCCCGCGGCGTACCCGGCGCCCATGGGCAGTCCCACCGGGGTGAGGCCGAAGTGCTCGGCGCTGGGGTCGCCGTGCACCCAGGCCGTGAAGTTCTGCATGCCTGTCACGTCGAGCCCGGTGAGTACCTTGTCGAAAATCTCGTCGTCGTGCAGGTGCGGCACGCCGATGCGGGTGTAGCCGAGTTCGTCGCCGTAGAGCTGTCGGGCGAAGGCGTCGGCCAGGCCCTCGGAGACGATGTGATCGCCGACCGTGACGGTTGTCGGGTCCCACACGACTCCGCCCGGGCCGAACCGCAGGTTGTGGTGGAGTTCGTGCACGGCGGTGGCCTGAAGCCGCGCCACGTTCTCGGGGAAGGGCCAGAGTGTGATCACGATGTGGCCCGGGATGCCGCCGAACCCGGTCACTCCCTGGCAAGGACCCATGAAGTGCTCGTCGCCGGGATCGCCGAGCACGAACAGCACGGTGATGTCCGGGGCCGTCAGCCCGGGCGTGGCCTCCAGCAGTACGGTGAGCGCGTTGTCGAGCGCGCGTTGCATCCGCTCCCAGGCTCCGGCTGCCGCCAGGGTTTCGAGCGCGTCGAGGCAACGCCGCTCGTCGTGGTCGATGGGGAACCCGGACGCCTGGAGGTGCAGGGCCACCAGGTCGACCTCGCCGGGGTGGTAGCGGTACATGCCCCTGGTGGGCTCCAGCATCGAACGCAGCAGGTCGACGCGGTCGGCGACCGGGGCCAGCAGGATTCGCCTCATGGCGGAGTAGGTGTCCAGCACAGTGATCGACATGGCATCGATGCTAGAAGTTGACGCAGCGTCAAGGTCAAATCAGCGGTGCCCGTGTCACAGGTCATGCCTTCACGATGGCTACAGCTGGTAGCTGGCGATGAGTTCGACGAGGTCGAGGGTGCGGTGGGCGTAGCCCCATTCGTTGTCGTACCAGCCGAAGATCTTGACCAGGTCGTCTTCCGCTCTGGTGAGGCTCGCGTCGAACACGCAGGAGGCGGGGTTGCCGATGATGTCGCGGGAGACGATGGGGTCTTCGGTGTAGCGGAGGACGGGTTTGAGGCAGCCGGCGGCGGCGTCGGCGAAGGCGCGGTTGACCTGTCCGCTGGTGACGGGCATGTCGAGGGTGGCGGAGAGGTCGGTGAGCGAGCCGTCCTCGAGGGGGACGCGCACGGCGATGCCGTCGAGTTTCCCGGCCAGTTCCGGGATGACCTCGCCGAGGGTGCGGGCGGCGCCGGTGCCGGTGGGGATGAGGTTGACCGCCGCGGAGCGGGCCCGCCGCAGGTCCTGGTGGGGGCCGTCGAGCAGGGACTGGTCGTTGGTGTAGCTGTGCATGGTGGTGACGAGGCCGCGGCGGAGGCCGAAGGCGCGGTGCAGTACGGAGACCATCGGGGCCAGGCAGTGGGTGGTGCAGGAGGCGTTGGAGACGATGTGGTGGTTCTCCGGGTCGTAGACGTCGTCGTTGATGCCCATGACGATGGTGGCGTCGGCGTTCTTGGCGGGGGCGGTGATGACGACCTTGCCCGCTCCGGCGTCGAGGTGGGCGGCGGCGGCTTCGCGGGTGCGGAACCGGCCGGTGGCTTCGATGACGATGTCGGCGTTGAGTGCCGCCCAGGGGATCCGGGCGGGGTCTGCGATCTTGGTGACGTGGATGAGGTGGGGTCCGGCCGCGATGGTGGCTGCGCTCTCGCCCTTGCCCTCGTGGACGCGGACCGGGAGGTCCAGCGGGCCGTGGGTGGAGTCGTAGCGCAGGAGGTGGGCGAGGGTCGCGGTGGGGGCCAGGTCGTTGACGGCGACCACTTCGACCTTGCTGCCCGCCTGGTCGAGTGCGCAGCGCAGGACGTGGCGCCCGATCCTGCCCAAGCCGTTGATTCCCACGCGTACCGGCATTGTCGGCTCCTCACTGGCGTTTCCCCGTCGATGGTGGTGGCCGGGGCGGGGCGGGCGTAGGGGACTTCGGGGTTGGCGGTAGTGACTTCCGGCCTCGATCTTGGTCGGGGTGGGTTCAGGTGAGCCGGATGGTGGCTTCGGCGATTCCCTCGGCGATGGTGGTGTGCCCGTGGACCTCGTCGAGGAGGTCGGCGACGGCGCGGTTGTCGGCGAGGTAGACGGCGGTGAACAGGGTGAAGCCGCGGGCGAGTGCGGCTTCGGCGAGCATCCGGATCAGGGCGCTGCCGAGCCCGGCGCGCCGCCATTGGGGTTCGACGGCGAGGGCGACTTCGGCGACGCCGGGTTCGCCGGTGGCTTCGTAGCGGGCGAGGGCGACGCCGTGGCCGTCGGGGTCGCTGGCGACGAGGGCGAACCGGTTGACGTAGTCGAGTTCGGTCAGGTGGCGCAGGAGTTCCGGGGTGACGTGCGGGGGTGCGCCGCAGAAGCGTGCGTGGAGGGTTTGCGGGTCGGCGTCGCGCAGCGCTTCGGCGAGGCGGCCGGTGTCGTCGGGGGTGAGCGGTGCGATGGTGACGTCGCGGCCGTCGCGCAGGTGGAGTGTGCGGCGGAATTCCTCGGGAGGGACACCTGGTTCGCCCATTTCGCTTCCGTTCCCGCGTGGCGCACGGGATCAGCCACCGGCAGGGGTGGACAGGGCCGCGTCGCGGAGGAGGCCGAGCACGTCGGCGTCGCAGACGGGTGGGAAGTCCTGGTAGCAGCGGCCGATCGAAGGGAGCCGTTTCACGATCTCCAGCACGACGATCTGGTCGGCGAGACCGGTGAGGGTGGCCAGCGCGGGTTCGGCGGCGACGGGGGCGGCGACGAGGATGCGGGCGGCGCCGCGCGCGTGCAGGACCCGGATGGCGGCGCGCATGGTGGCGCCGGTGGCGATTCCGTCGTCGACGAGTACGGCGGTGCGTCGTGCGACGGGCTGGGCCCGGCGGGCGGGCCGGTAGAGCGCGGCGCGCCGGGCGAGGCCGGCGCGGGCGGTTTCCAGTGCCCGTTCGAAGGTTGCCGGGCTGGGTTGGGCGTGCCGCATCACTTCGGGGTTGCCGACCACGACGGCGCCTTCCCCGATCGCGCCGAGCGCCAGTTCGTCGTGGCCGGGCACGCTGATCTTGCGGACCAGCAGGACGTCGAGCGGTGCCTGCAGGGTTTCGGCGATCGCGGACGCGACCACGACGCCGCCCCGGGGCAGGCCCAGCACGACGGGGTGGGCTTCCTGCAGGAAGGCCAGGCGTGCGGCGAGGGCCTGCCCCGCGCTCGTGCGGTCCACCAGCACCATCGTTTCGCTCCCTCACCGTTTTCCGGGGTGCCTCAAGGCCACCATGACTGGTGGCGTGGGGTGCCGGGCAGGGCCGAAGGTCACCGGTGCCGGTCAGGTGCGGGCGGGCTGGGGCGGGACTCCGGCGAGGAAGGCGACGCGTTTGGCGAGGGACACCGCATGGTCGCCGAACCGTTGGTAGTAGCGCCCGAGCAGGGCCAGGTCCATGGCGGTGTCCAGGTTGGGGCGGGGGACGCCGTGGGTGACCTGGCGGCGCAGCATGGCCTCCAGATGGTCCATTTCGTCGTCGTCGTGTTCTATCCGGGTGAGGGCGGTGGCGTCTCCGGCCGCCATCGCCTGCCGTGCCCTGGCGGCCATGCGGCGGGCGACCTCGCCCATGGTGGCGACGGTCGGTTGCAGTGTTTCGGGGACCACCTGGTCCGGGTGCCGCAGTTCGACGAGTTCGGCGACGTGGCGGGCCATCGCGCCCATCCGGTCCAGGTCCGAGCTCATCCGCAGTCCGGCCACGATGGTGCGGAGCTCGCCGGCGACCGGTTGCTGGCGGGCGAGCAGGGTGACGGCTTCGGCGTCGAGCAGGTGGTGCAGTTTGGTGATGGCGCCTTCGTCCGCGGTCACCTTGCGGGCCAGCGAAAGGTCGTTGTCCAGCAGTGCACTGGTCGCCTGTCCCAGTGCCGTTTCGGCGAGCCGGGCCAGGTCGCCGAGGCGGGCGCCGAACCGGGCCAGTTCTTCGTGATAGGCCGTGCGCATGTTCTTCTCCTCGCTCGAAGGGCCGGCCGCTCAGGGCAGGGGTGCCGCCGGTTCGAGCAGCTGCGCCGACTGCTTGCGGCCGAAGCGCAGGTAGGCCAGCGGGCCGAAGAAGTTGATCCCGATGACGAAGGCCCACACCGCTTTGGAGCCGCGGACGGCGTCTGCCGGGCGGCGCGAGAGGTCCCACCAGGCGGTCCCGGCGAGGCCGAACTGCAGCGCGGCGGCAGCGGCCAGCGCGGTGCGCTGGGGGCGGCTGAGCTCGGACCACTTCTTCTTGCAGGCCATGGCCTTCCTTTCCTCGTTGATCTCCTCCAGCCTGGCATCGGGGGCGGTGCTTGCCGAAGGGCCCAAGGTCGCACCCGGTGGGGACGTGCTGCCCTGTCCGCTGGTGGGGGTGGGGCCGACGATCGGCCTATGACCAGGACCGATTGGCGCCGGAGCCTGTTGCGCACCGGGCAGCCGGCGCGCAGGCGGCCCGGGTTGGCGGTGGTGACGGCGCTGATCGCGGTGCTGGCCTACGGTGGGGCGGTCGGGCTGATCAGTGGGATGCTCGATCTCGGGGACGAGATCGAGGCGCGGCTTCCGTTCCGCAGCCCGGTGTTCGGGGGTGCGGCGCTGGCGGTGGTGGTCGGTGTGCCGATGACGGTGGCGGCGTGGCTGGCCGCCAGGCGCGATACGCGTTCCAGTATCGCGGCGGTGATCGCGGGCAGTCTGCTGGTCGGGTGGATCGCGGTGGAGATCGGGTTCGTGCAGAGCTACAGCTGGATCCAGCCGGTGTTCGCCTTCGCGGGGCTGGGCGTCGCCTATGCCGGTATGCGGGATTTCGGGAGTGCGTGATGCGGCGCCTGCTGGTGCGGGACGTGATGACCACCGATGTGCGGTCGGTGCGTCGCGGCACCCCGTTCAAGGACATCGCGGTGATGCTGGCGGAGCGGCGGATCGGTGCCGTGCCGGTGGTGGACGACGAGCGCACGGTGGTCGGGGTGGTTTCCGAGGCGGATCTGCTGGATCGGGAACTGGTGCCGCATCGGTGGTGGGAATGGCGGCGCCGCCGGGTTCGTGATGGTGGGGTGGCGGGGGAGCTGATGACGCAGCCGCCGGTCACGATCGGGGCGGAGGATTCCCTTGTGGAGGGTGCGCGGCGGATGGCGCGCGAACACGTCAAGCAGTTGCCGGTGGTGGACCGCTACGGCAAGCTCGTCGGCATCGTCAGCCGCTCGGATCTGTTGCGCATCTTCGTCCGCACCGACGAGGAGTTACGTGAGGAGGTCGTGCACGACGTGTTCGGGCGGGTGCTGTGGCTTCCCGAGGAGCGGGCCAGGCCGTTGGTGGCGGTGGCGGACGGGGTGGTCACGCTGACCGGTGAGCTGGAGCGCGCGAGCCTGGTGCCGATCGCGGTGGCGCTGACCCGCCGGGTGCCCGGGGTGATCGACGTGGTCGACCGGCTGACCTTCGCCACCGACGACACCGCGCCGTGACGGGCCGGCGCGCGAGTCCCACACTGGGACCGGGGTGGGATGCCCTGAAGGTGGCCTTCAGGGTCATAAACGCCCTCAAGGCCACCTTCAGGGCACGTAGTTCCGGGTCAGCTGGCGCGGGCCTGTGTGGGGATGTAGACGCGGGTTTCGGCGTCGGATTCGATGTCGGCGGCGACGGCCTCGAGCAGTTCCTCGGTCAGGTCGGAGAAGGCGCGGGCGATCGCCAGTTCCGCGGCGATGCCGGGCAGGTGTACTCCGCGGGCGCCGCCGCGGACGAGGCCTATTCCGACGAAGGAGCCGCCCTCGATGCCGAGCTGTACCCGGGCGCGGGTTGTGCCGTTGTTCTCGTCGAGTGCGATGTCCACTGTCCACTTCGCCGGTTGTGCCATGAGCTCAGACTCCCTTATTTCGCTCTGCGGCACCCAGTTTCCCCCGTTTGGGGTCTGGTGCCCTAGAGCCGAAGGGCCTTCGTCAGTGGGACGAATTCCGTTTCGGAACGACCGTTTTCTTCTTCTTGGTGCGGGCGGTCCTGGACAGGGTGGTGAGGTCGCGTTCGATCGCGGCGGACATCAGGCCCGGTTCCGGGGCGGTGCCGGCGTCGGCGGTGATGCCGAAGGACATCCGGTCCCGGTAGGTCAGCACCGCCACGCCGGTTCGCAGGCGCATCGCGATGGGCACGTACGGGTAGAGGTCGGTGACCTCCCGGCCGAGGACGGACAGGGTGTGCCGGGGGCCGGGCACGTTGGTCGCCACCGACACCACGTTGCGGTGCGGGAGGCGGGCCGCCGCGCGGATCGTCCAGGCGAGGGGGGCGTAGGGCCCGTACCGGGCCGAGGTCGTCACGGCGACGCCGGCTTCGGCCTCGCGGTGCCCCTTCAGTTCCGCCAGGCGCCGGTGCACCGTGACCAGCCGCAGCGCGGGGTCGGCGACATCGACCGGCAGCAGTGGCAGCATCAGCGACACCTGGTTGTCCATCCGGCCGATTTCCACCTCACGGCGGACCGAGACCGGCACCAGGGTGCGCACGCTGTCGGCGGCCGGTTCTTCACCCCGGCTCAGCAGCAGTTCCCGGTAGGCGGCGGTGATCGCGGCGAGTACCACGTCGTTCACCGTGACGTCGAACGCCTTGGCGATGGCCACCACCTTGGGCAGCGAAGCGTGCGCGAGTTCGTAGCGCCGCATGCGGCCGATCGGGCCGGACAGCGACGACGGGCTCACCGGGATCACCGCCCGCATCAGCGCTTCCAGCCCCTGGGACGCCTCGGTCACCCGCCCGGCCAGTGCGCGGGGTTTGGTGAGCGCACCGAACGCGGCCCTCAGCGTCGTCAGCGGGCCGACGACCATGTCGCGCAGAGCGGCCGCGAGCAGCGGCATCCTGCCCGGGGACGGTTCGGCCGGGCGCAGCGGAGGCGGGGGCCGGTCCTGCTCGCGGAAGAACACCTCGTGCAGTGTGTTGCCCGAGACCCCGTCGGCCAGGCAGTGGTGCACCTTGGACAGGATGGCCCACCGGCCCCCGGTCAGGCCCTCGATCACCCAGCACTCCCACAGCGGGCGGTCGCGGTCGAGCCGCTGGGCCATCAGCATCCCCACCAGTTCGCACAACCCGGCCTCGTCGCCGGGCTCGGGCACCGCCACCCGGTGGAACTGCCGTGCCGGATCGAAGTCCGGGTCGTCCACCCACGACGGCGTCCCTAGATCCAGCGGTACCCGGTGGATCTTCTGCCGGTAGCGCGGGATGAGGGGCAGCCGGGCGGTGAACTCGGCGACGAGTTCCTGCTGCGAGGGGGCCGGCCCTTCCGCCACGGCCACCGAAGCGATGGCCAGCACGACGGCGGGGTCGGCGTCTTCGATCTCCAGGAAGGCCGCATCGAGAGGATTCAACGGTTCCACGACGTCTCCTCGTCCCCGCCTCGACGCTCAGGCGGTGGGGTTTCCCGGCGAGTCCGCCACCAGCACGGCCGGCGCGCCCCGGCGGACACCCAGCGCGGGCGTCTCGTGCCGCAATGCCTCCAGCACCGCGCCGCCGTCGACGGTCTCGTGTTCCATCAGCTGTCCGGCCAGCCATTCCAGTGCGTCCCGGTGGTCCCGCAGCAGCCGCACCGCGCGCGCCTCGGCTTCCCGCAGCAGCCGGGCCACTTCCTGGTCCACGATCCGCTGGGTTTCCTCCGAGTAGCGGTGCATCGCTTCCTTCGGCGCGCCCGGGAGGTACACCGCGTCGCCCGCGGGGTAGCCGATCGGCCCCAGCTCGGGGGAAAGCCCGAACTCGGTGACCATCTTGGTGGCCAGGTCCGTGGCGCCCGACAGGTCGTTGGACGCCCCGGTGGACCCCTGCTCGAACACCACCAGTTCGGCCGCCCGCCCGCCGAGACGCACCGCGAGCAGGTCGTTGAGGTAGGCCTCGCTGTAGAGGTGCCGTTCGGCCTCGGGCAGCTGTTCGGTCGCGCCGAGCGCCATGCCCGCGGGCAGGATGGTCACCTTCGCCACCGGATCGGCGTGCTCGCACAGCGCGGCGACCAGGGCGTGCCCGGACTCGTGCACGGCCACCGAGTGCCGTTCCTCCGGCAGCAGCGCGTTGGAGGTATCCCGGCGGCCGAGCAGTACCCGGTCCCGGGCCGCGCCCAGGTCGGCCGCGGTGATCGTGGTCCGGCCCGCGCGCACCGCGTTGATCGCGCCCTCGTTGACCAGGTTGGCCAGGTCCGCACCGGAGAAGCCCGGGGTGCCGCGGGCGATCACGTCCACGTCCACGTCCGGGGCGAGGTGCTTGTTCGCCACGTGCACGCCGAGGATCGCGGCGCGCTCGGCCTGGTTGGGCAGCGGCACGGTGACCTGGCGGTCGAACCGTCCCGGCCGCAGCAGCGCCGCGTCCAGCGTCTCGGGGCGGTTCGTGGCGGCCAGCACCACGATCCCGCTGCTCTGGTCGAAGCCGTCCATTTCGGACAGGAGCTGGTTGAGGGTCTGCTCCCGCTCGTCGTGGCCGCCGATCCCGCCGATCCCGCGGCGGCTGCCCACCGCGTCGATCTCGTCGATGAAGATGATCGACGGGGCCCGGTCGCGGGCCTCGGTGAACAGGTCCCGCACCCGCGAGGCTCCGACACCGACGAACATCTCCACGAACGCCGATCCCGTCACCGACAGGAACGGCACGCTCGCCTCCCCGGCCACCGCGCGGGCCAGCAGTGTCTTGCCGGTCCCCGGCGGGCCCACCATGATCACCCCGCGGGGGCCCTTGGCACCGGCCGCGGCGTAGCGGGCCGGGTCGCGCAGGAAGTCCACGATCTCGCTGACCTCCTGTTTGACCCCTTCGTAGCCCGCCACGTCGGCGAAGCGGGTGGTCGGCCGCTCCGCTTCGATGATCTTCGCCTTCGAGCGCCCGAAGCCGCCGAGGCCGCCCGCGAGCGACCGCTGCGCGGCCCGGCCGGTCCAGGCGAAGAAGGCGATGATGAGCACCAGCGGCAGCAGGCTGAACAGCACGGTCAGCCACCCCGAACTCGACGAGCTGACCTTGCCGGTGATCTGCACGTCCTTGGTCTGCAACTGCTGTTCCAGTTGGTTGTTGCCCAGTGCGGTGGGAATCTGGGTGGTGAACTGCGTGCCGTCCTTGAGCGTGCCGGACAGCGAGCCCTTGTCGTCCACGTCGACCGTCTTCACCTGGCCGGCATCCACTTTGGACAGGAAGTCGGTGTAGGAGTAGGACTGGGTGGTCGTCGAGCCGGTCAGGATGCTCGGCAGGAACAGCAGCACCATGGTGATCAGCAGGCCGAGCGGGAGCAGCCAGCTCCGCCAGGCCGGCGGCCGGGGCGGCTCCGGCTTCTTGATCGGATCCGGTGGCGGGCCCGACTTCGCCGCACGAGACATGTTCCGTTCCTTTCCCACACCTGTTTCGCCCGTCCAGCAAACCGTGTGCGCCGCCCATCCGGGGAGCGTCGAAAGTCCTCACCAGCGGTGTCCGAAGGCCCTGCGCAAGGCGCAGATCGGCTCCTAGCGTCGAGGTGCACCGGTACGGGGCCGCGCGCGTTTCGAGGAGCAGGACCATGGACGCAAGGGAAATCATGACCAGGCCGGTGGTGGCGGTGACGACCACGGCCACCGTACGGGAGGCGATCGCCCTGCTCGTCCAGCACGGCTTCGCCGCGCTTCCGGTGGTGGACGAGGAAGACCGGGTCGTGGGCATCTTCACCGAAGCCGACGCGCTCCGCGCCGACATCGGCGGGACGAACGGCAACCCCACCGTCGGCTCCGTGATGACCGCTCCGGTCGAGGTCGCCACCATGGACACCGACATCAGCCAGATCGCCCGGCACATGCTCAGCGACCGCCTCCGGTGCGTCCCCGTGGTCGACGACGGAGTGCTGGTCGGCGTGGTCAGCAGGCGTGACCTGCTGCGCCCGCTGGTCCGCCACGACGACGCGATCGCCGCGCAACTGCGCGCCCTGCTCACCGACTACGCGGGCCACCGCAGCCGCTGGTCGGTGGAGGTCGCCGGGGGAGTGGCCCACATCAGCGGCGACTTCTCCGACGAGGCCGAACGCCGCGTGGTCAACGCGCTGGCCAAGACCGTCCCCGGCGTCCACCACGCCGAAATCGGCTGACCCGCGAGGGCCAGGGGGCCGGGGCGGGATGCCCTCAAGGTCGCCTTCAGAGTCATCAACGCCCTCAAGGCCACCTTGAGGGCACCACCCTGGTCCCAGCAGAGGGGTCCCCTCACGGTCGTATTTGCTGTGAGGGGACCCCTCACGGCCCCGCCGAAGCGACAGGTCAGCGCTGGGGGTGGGCCGGTTCCTGCAGTGGTGCCAGCACCTCGGCCAGGTCCCGGCGCGGCGTGGCCGGTAGCGGGTCGGCGTTGACCGGCGCCCACCCGATCCGCAGCACCATCTGCGGGAAGTTGCCGTCGGTGACCTTCTCGCGCACCTCTTCCCGCGTGTCCTGGATTTCCAGCGCCTCGGTGAGCGGGCACGAGGCCAGCCCCAGCGCGGTCGCGGTGAGCAGCGCCGCGCTCGTCGCCTCGCCCGCCCGCAGCTGCGACATGCGGTCGTCGGAAGTGGTGGCCAGCACCAGCAGCACCGTCTCGTCGTCCTCACCCGCCGTATCCGGCGGTTGGGGCAGGCGGGGATCGGCGAACGGCCGGTCGGGCAGCGCGCCCGGCGTCGTGTCGGGGGCGGGCACGTTCGCGCTGGGCACCCCGTCCGGCGCGGCATCGCGGCCGCTCCACGCCGCCAGTTCCACCTGGTAGGCCGGATCGTGCGCATGCCGCCCCGCGGCCTCGCGGATCGCGCGCGCCAGGTGGTAGCGAGCCTGCCCCTCGGCGGCCCGCAGGATGATCCCCTCGGCGGCGGCCCGCTGCGCCATCAGCTCGACATCGCCCTCGGGCACCGGCCACGAGCTGTGCCGCCGCCGGTCCGTCCGCCGCCGCGGGATCGCCGCCGCCAGCGTGATGTCCTCCTGTGTGGGCTCGTGCCTGTGCAACTCCACGGCGGCGAGGTGGTTTTCGTCGTCGGGATTGGGCAGGCGGTGCACCTCGGTCCGCCAGCCCAGTGCGGCGAACCCGATCCGCAGGTGATGCAGTGCCGCGCCGCAGCTGAGGATCAGATCCCGGCCCCGGGGATCGGTTTCGGCCAGCCGCCGCTCCGGGTCGGCGTACAGGTGCACGGTGCGGCCACCGACGCGGAACAGCCACGGCTGCGTGTTGTGCACCGAAGGTGCGCGCACCGCCAGTTCGACCGCCGCGTGGACGGTGTACTCGTCGGGAAGTCCCCGTTCCATCGCAAAACCTGCCTCACCAGTCGTTTCCGGAACTCACCGCGGACGCCGGGCCCGCAGGGGAGCGCGATCGCCCGCGCCACCGAATCTGGCACCGGCTCACTCGGGCCGGGCAGGGCCGGAATGCCCCAGCACCGGGGACCTTCGTGCCTGGCCACCGGCCCCGGGCACCGCGCACGGTCGAATCACCCGGGCGCATCCGCCGGGTCACGTGGAGTTCGCCGGAAGGAGGCGGTCGAGGTGGGTTCCCCCGCGCCCTACCCAGTCCGGGTCGAGGCGTCCTTGGACCCGGCGGTGTCACGCTGGCTGTGGCTGGTGAAATGGCTTCTCGCCATCCCGCACTACTTCCTGCTGGCCTGGCTGTGGGTGGCGTTCTTCGTGCTCAGCATCGGGGCGTTCTTCGCGATCCTGGTCACCGGCCGGTATCCCCGGGGGATCTTCGACTTCAACGTCGGGGTGCTGCGATGGACCTGGCGGGTGCAGTACTACGCCTACTTCGCGCTCGGGACCGACCGCTATCCGCCCTTCACCCTGGCCGACGTCGCGGACTATCCCGCCCACCTGGACGTGACCTACCCCGAGCGGCTCTCCCGCGGGCTGGTGCTGGTCAAGTGGTGGCTGCTGGCCATCCCGCACTACATCGTCGCCGCGGTGTTCGTCGGCGGCGGCAGCTGGTTCACCTGGCAATACGGCAACACCGGCTTCGAGTGGGCCGCGGGCGGGCTGGTCGGCATCCTCGTCCTGGTCGCCGCGATCGTGTTGCTGTTCACCGGTTCCTATCCGAAGAGCATCTTCGACTTCGTTCTCGGCATGGACCGGTGGGTGTTCCGGGTCGCCGGATACGCGGGCCTGATGACCGACGCCTACCCGCCCTTCCGCTTGGACATGGGCGGCCAGGACCCGGCGGGCCCCCTCGCCCCCACCCAACCCCCGGCGCCACCAGGCACCGCGCACACCCCGCGGCCGCAGCACGGCTGGACCGGGGGGCGGGTCGCCTCGGTGATCGTCGGTGCCGTGCTGGCACTGGTGTCGGTCGGCCTGCTCACCGGCGGCTCCACCCTGCTGTGGGCCGACCGGGCCGGACGTGACGCGGACGGCTACCTCACCGTCTCCGACACCCTGATGGCCTCCGGTTACGCGGTGACCACGCAGCCGGTCGCGCTGCTGAACTGGACCCCCGGTGCCGGGGCCGGTGTCGGTGACGTGCGGGTGCGGGTCACCTCCGCCGATCCCGGCCGCGCGATCTTCGTCGGCATCGCACCCACCGGAGCCGTCGACCGCTATCTCGGCGGAGTGGACTACGCGGTGCTGCGGGACTCCTCGTCCGGGCACCTGACACTTCACCACGGCGGGCCCCCGGCCACACCTCCCGGCGGCGCCGGTATCTGGGTGGCCGCCGCCGGTGGAACCGGCACCCAGACCGTCACCGTGCCGCTGCGGGCCGGTGACTGGACCGTGGTCGTAATGAACGCCGACGCCGCCCCCGGCATCGACGCCCGCGCCGACGTCGGCGCCACCGCACCCGCGCTCGGCTGGATTTCCGCCGGGATCATCGCGCTCGGAGTGGTGCTGCTCGCCGGGGGCGTGGCGCTCATCGCGGTGCCCGTGCACCGGGTCTCGCGGGAGCCGCGGTCAGCAGGCCCGGCGCAGGTATAGGTCGCGCAGCAGCGCGATCTCCGCGCCGTGGTGCATGACCTCCCGGTTGACGTGCATGACCAGAGCCGCCATCGGGCGCTGCGCCAGCGGCCCCTCCACGGGGCCGCACGGCCGCGCCAGCCCGTCCTCGCCGAGTCTTCGCACACCTTCCAGCCAGCCGGCGTAGGCCTCGTCCAGCTGGGCCAGTGCGGTGGCGGCGTTGCCGGCGTAGGCGAACCCGCGGTAGTCCACCGGAGGGCCCCCGAAGTGGAGGGCCACCCGCATCCCGAGCACCCCGACCACAAGATGCGCGATCCGCCAGGCGATCGTGGTCACCGGCGGCGGGACCGGCGCCGGGTAGGCGAAGTCCACCACGAACTCGCCCGAGCCCAGCGCCAGTGGCGCGGTGCTCTCGTCCCGCGGCCGCACGTTCCAGCAGCCGGGAGAGGGTTCCCAGAAATACTCGTCGTCACCCAGACCCGTCAGCCGCGGCCGCAGTTGGTTCGTCCAATGCCAATCGAGCTGGTCGATGAGCTCGTCGTTCCACTCGACGGCCAATTCGCGCTCTCCGGCGCAGGTGGCGTTCACCCGCAAAATGTTAGGGCCTTACGGGTGAAAGAGGCGAGTCGCGCGAAGCGGTGACGTTCGGCTCTCACTCCGTCGAAGGAGTCACGCGCAGCGTGGAACGGTGAAACCGCGAATTCGAGGAGTCAGCAGATGCGCGCTGTCGTGATCTATGAGTCAATGTTCGGCGGGAGCGAGCGGATCGCCCGCGCGATGGGCGCGGGGCTCGCCCCGCACGCCGAGGTCGACGTGGTCAATGTGGACGATGCGCCGTCCCGGCTCGACGGGGTGGACCTGGTCGTCGTCGGCGGTCCCACGCACGCGTGGGGCATGAGCCGGGCCAGTACCCGCCAGAGTGCGCAGCGGCAGACGACACAGGAGATCCGTTCCCGCAACGGCATCCGGGACTGGCTGCGGTCACTTTCCGGGGCCCCCGCCGGTATCCGGGCGGTCGTCTTCGACACCCGGCTGGACAAACCGCGCTGGCTGACCGGTTCGGCCGCCCGTGGCGCCGCGAAACTGCTGCGCAGGCACGGATTCCCGTTGCTCGCCCCGCCGGAGAGTTTCTTCGCCACCCAGACCCCGGGTGAACTCCGCGCCGGAGAAGAGGACCGGGCCCGCAACTGGGCCGCCGTACTGGCCGCCAAGGCCACCGCGAGCGCCGGACGGCGCTGAACGGGCCGAAACCGGGGACAGTTGTGAAGCGGCGGAGCCGCTTGCGGTGGGCTGTCAGCTTGCACCGCCGCGGGTTCTCAGGCGGTTCCCGGGCAACCTGTCATGCTCAGTGCGCCAGTAGGAGCCAGGCGAACACCAGACCACCGGAATTGGTGGCCAGGTGGATCATCATCGGTGCCGCCAGGCCCCGCCCGGTGTGCCGCCACCAGTACAGGAACACCCCGGCCCCGGCCGCGGCGAGCATCGCCAGCAACGAAACCAACGCCAGTGGCAGCCCGCCGAAGGTCGCGTGCACCGCCGCGTTCTGCTCCAGGGCCAGCGACGGCAGCAGATGCCACAGGCCGAACAGCCCGGCCGCGCCCAGCACCGGGCCCCACCGCCACCGTTCGCCCGCGCCGAGCAACGCGGGCAGCACACCGCGGAAGGCGACCTCTTCCAGCAGTACGGTGCCCAGCGGGATCCGGATCAGCGCCAGCCACAGCAGCTGGCCGAACCCCGGAGAGCCGATCCGCCCGTCGTGGAAGAGGGTGCGCAGGGACGGCACCGCCATCGCGACACCGAAACCGAGCAGCACCACGGCGAACCCGGCCAGACCGAACAGGGCGGCCCGCCGGAAGTTGTCGCGGTCCAGCCCGATCGCGGCCGGGGAAAGCCCGGCTCCGCGCGCGAGCACGATCAGTGTCACCGCCGTCACCGCACCCGTGACGGGATAGGCCCAGCCGGGCAGGAAGCGGTTGGTCAGCACGGTGGACACCGCCAGCAGCAGAACGGCGGTGAGGACAACGGGAATTCGGCGACGCAAAGTGAGGACTTCCGGCCGTCGCGCGGGGGTGACTACAGCAGACATCGTGATTCCATTGTGCACCCCAGAAAGGACTGCGGCGATGAACACGAGCGGTCACGCCGCGCGGGAACCGTATGTGGACTTCCTCCGGGCGATCAGCCTCGTCGTCGTGGTCCTGTGGCACTGGGCGTTCACGATCCTTCGCTGGACACCGGAGGGGCCCCAGCCCACCAGTCCGCTCGGTTTCTTCTCCGGGCTCTGGGTGCTGACCTGGTTGTTGCAGGTCCTGCCGGTTTTCTTCTACGTCGGCGGCTACGTGCACATGGTCTCGTGGGAGCACGCGGAGGCCCGGGGCGAACGCATCGTTCCCTATCTGTGGCACCATCTGCGGCAACTCCTCGTGCCCGCGCTGGTACTCGTGGCGACCTGGGCGGTCCTCGGCACCATCCTCGGCGTCACCCTGGACCTGCACTGGATCCGCGGCGCTGTGATGCTCATCATCAGTCCGCTGTGGTTCCTCGGCGTGTACGTCGGGCTGATGCTGTTGCTGCCGGTGAGCCTGTGGCTGCACCGCAAATTCGACGTGCTCGTCCTGGTGTGGCTCGCCGGTATCGCGATGCTGGTGGACGTGCTGCGCCTGCGGTACGGGTACGACTGGGCGGGCTGGATCAACATGGCCGCCGTGTGGGGACTGGCCTACCAGTCCGGGTTCTTCTACCACCGCATCGTCGACGCCGCGCGCCGGGTCGACCTGGCGTTGCTGTGGGCCGGTCTGTTCGGCCTGATGGGGCTGGTGTTTTCCGGGGCGTATCCCGGTTCGATGGTCGGGGTGCCCGGGGACCGGTTGTCGAACATGGCACCTCCGACGTTCGTCATCGTGGCGCTGCTCGTCTTCCAGATCGGCTTCGCCGAGGTGTTTCGCCCGGTGATGGAACGCAAACTGGCGAAACCCCGGTGGCAGCAGGTCAACGGCCTGCTCAACCGCTACGCGTTGCCGCTGTTTCTCTTTCACACCACCGGAATGGCGCTCTTCCGCGCGATCGGCTACCTGGCGTTCGACCGGCGGATGACCTCCGACCGCGCCCCCGATCTCATCTGGTGGGCGGAACGGCCGCTGGCCGTGCTCGGGCCACTGCTGTTCACCATTCCGCTCATCGCACTGTTCGGGCGAAAAAAGCGGCCCCGCGACGGGGAAAGGGAAACGAAACCCGAAGTGGAGGGCGGAAAACGGGAACCGGAAGTGCGAACCGGGTCCTTCGGCGCGCCTCAGGTGACCATAGACCCTTCGGCCGCGGGCCGGAAAAAGCGACATTGATTACAGCGGAGGAACAGCGGAGGAGGTCCCGCCATGATCGCGCGATCGAACTGGCTGGTACGCCAGTTGCGCTGGATCCATCCGGGGCGCAACCCGCTCGTGCGGCCCTGGGACCGCATCGAAGCCGCGCTCGTACTCCTGGTACTCGTGCTCGCCGTCGCGGCCATCCCGTTCGCGGCGCTGCTCGGTGCCGAGCAACGGGAGCACGCGCTGGCCGATTCCGCCGAACAGCAGGCGACCCGCGTGCACACCGACGCGACCCTGCTCACCGCCGCACCCGACCCGGGTAACAGCGACGTCATCCCCGCCACCTCCCAGAAGGTGGTCGCCACCTGGCGGCTGGCCGACGGCAGTGTGCGCGTCGGCACCGTCGACGCCGCGCCAGGCACCCCAGCGGGCACCCCCGTTTCCGTCTGGCTCGACAGCACCGGCAACCTCACCGCACCCCCCACCACCGCCGGTAACGCCTTGAGTCTCGGCGTCGGCCTCGGCCTGCTGGTCTGGGCGGGCGCGGTCGCCGGGCTGTGCCTGCTGCTGGGACTGGCCCGCGGCCTCCTCAACCGGTTGCGCGCCGCGGCGTGGACCCGGGAATGGGCCCGCGTGGGCCGGGACCTCAACAGATTCTGACGCGAATTCCCGTCTCGTCGATGTGGAGCTTGTGATGATGTCCGATTCCGGCAGTCCCGTCGTCGTGGGGGTGGATGGTTCCGGTTCCGCGCTGGAGGCGGCCCGCTGGGCCGCCCGCGAGGCCACCCGGCTGGCGGTCCCGGTCCGCCTGGTGCACTCCTACACCGGCATCGGCCACCCGGGGCGGCAACTGACCCACGACCAGTTGCGGGAACACGGTGAGCTGCGCCTGCGCGCGGCCTGCACCGCCGTCCGCGAGTCGGCCCCGGGCGTCACGGTGGAAAAGGTGCTGCGGGAAGGCGACCCGCGCGTCGTGCTGCTCGACGAATCCCGCCGCGCGGCACTGGTCGTGCTCGGCTCCCGCGGGCTCAGCGGCGTCAGCAGGCTGATCATGGGCTCGGCGGGGCTGACCCTGGCCGTGCACGCGCGCTGCCCCGTCGTCGTGGTTCGCAGCCCCGGATACGACCGCGGCCCGGTCGTCGTCGGTGTCGACGGCTGGCCGGCCTGTGCCGCCGCCGTCCGCTTCGCCTTCACCGAGGCCGCCCGCTTCGGTGCCGGGCTGACCGCCGTGCGCACCTGGCACAACCCGGGGGTGGCCGGGCCGATGGCCGTCCACGAGGAGGAGCGCGCCCAGCTGATCCGGCAGCTTTCCCCGCTGGCACGGGAGTTTCCGCAGGTCCCGGTCGAGCACGTGGTGCTGCGCGGCCGTCCCGGCCGTACCCTGCTCGAGTTCGGGCGGCACGCGCGGATGCTGGTCGTCGGCACCCGCGGCCGCACCGGATTCGCGGGCCTGCTGCTGGGCTCCACCAGCCAGGCCGTGGTGCAGCAGGGAACCTGCCCGGTCGCCGTCGTCCGCTCCGAGGACTCCGACGACCGCACGGAACCCGCCGCCACCACCCCCGCCGGTGCCGCCGCCCCTGTCTGAGTCCCGCCTGCCGCGCCCCGGGTTCTCCCAACAAGACCAGGCCCTCCCCGGTGTTGCCGTAGCGGGGTTGATGACCTCTACGAGTTCGGATCCTGCGCAGGTGTGGCGTCGAGGATCGCGGGCAGGAGGCCGGGGAATCGTTTCTGTAGGTCGTCGACACGGAGACGACTTGGCCGGGTTCTTCCGGCGACCCGAGTCGTGACCACGCCCGCTTCCCGTAGAGCGTGGAGGTGGTGGGACACAGTCGATGCGTTGACTGGGACGTCCAGTGCCGCACAGGTGGACTCGCCGACCCGATTCAGTTCCCGCACGATCGTTAGACGGACGGGATCGGCGAGCGCGGCCAGGACTGCGCTCACCTCGATGTTCGCGAGGTTCGGCTGAGGCAGGAAGCTCATCTGGTCGTCCATGCGCCCATCATACGACAGTCATTGAATAGTGTGATATCGGTTGTATAGTTCGACTGTGATCGCAACTAAGAACTGGGTCGGGGTCTGGCTGTTGGCTCTTGGGACCTTCGTCGTTGGCACTGACGCGCATTCGGTTGCCGGGCTCCTTCCGGACATGGCTGCTTCCTTGCGGAGCTCGGTGTCTGTCGTGGGGCAGTCGGTGACGGTGTTCGCGATCGCCTATGCCGTGTCGTCTCCGACATTGACGGTGATGCTGTCCACGCGCGGGCCGCACACCGTCTTGACCACCGCTCTGATCCTGTTCGCCGTCGGCAACATCGCCACGGCAGTCTCGCTTGGTGTGCCGTCGTTGTTGATCGGCAGGGTCGTCGCCGCCGCTGGCGCGGCGCTGTTCACCCCAACCGCAGGCGCTGTGGCCGTCGGGCTCGTCGGCACGGCGCGACGCGGCACGGCGCTTGCCATCGTCACCGCAGGCGCATCCAGCGCGCTCGTTCTGGGCGCTCCCGCCGGGGCAGCTCTTGCGGCCGTCACGAGCTGGAGAGTGACACTGCTCGTCATCGCTGTGCTCGGCGTGCTCGTTCTTCCCGTGCTCCGATTCGTGCCGACAGAGCACCACACCGGTCAACCCTTGGCGCAGCGATTCTCGGTCCTGCGCACACCCCAGGTTCGGACCACGCTCGGCGTCTCCCTGCTGGCATTCGCTGGTGTGTTCGTCCCGTACACCTACATGAGCCAGGCATACAGCCCTCTGATCGCGGTCGTGCCCGGCGGGATCAGCATCGTGCTGTTGATGTTCGGACTGACCTCGGTCGTAGGCGCACTGTCCTCGGGCCCACTCGCCGACCGAGTGTCAGCGCGGTGGATGGTCGTCGCAGCAACCGGCGCCCTCGCGGTCGTCGATGCGGCAGCAGTCGCTGGCCGAGGGGCGCCCGCCCTCCTCGCGGTGACGTTGCTGCTGGCCGGCTACCTGTCGTGGTCGATCCTCGCCCCGCAACAGCAGCAGCTCGTGACACTCGCACCGGATCACGCGGCGGTGTTGATCTCGTTCAATGCCGCCGCCGGATACCTTGGGATCAGCCTCTCGGGCGTCGTCGGAGGAGTTGCGCTCGGGGCCATCGGGCCTGCTCGATTCACGCTGGTGGCGTGTGTCCTCCTCGCGTCAGCCGCACTCTGGCGGTCCCTCCCCGTCGAGCGAACCCACAAGGCGACGACCAGGAGACCAACGCGATGAGCCAGGCCGCGTCGACGTAAATCTCCGCGTCAGACGCGCCGGAGGTTATTCGAGGTAGGCGAGGGCTTGGGCGAGGGAGTCCTGGACGGTGCCCGCGGTGAAGATGGTGTGCGCGTCGGGCCAGGGGTGCAGGTTGGCCGCCATGTGCCGCGCCACCTCCGGCGTCGCGTCCGAAATCGACGACGTGCGCTTCGCGAGCCGGTTGGCCGTGGTCACTTCCGGCGCCCAGCACCGCAGCGGCACCAGCCTGCTGTGCGTCGCGGTCGCGGTCCTGGAGATCTCCAGGCGCCGTTCCGCCGAGGACCACGACGCGTCGAGCACGACGCTTTCCCCGAGGGACAGCAGTTCCTGTGCGCGCCGGTTGAGCTCGGCGTAGGTCTGCTCGGTGTGCGCCGGGTCGTACAAACCCTGTTCGTACTCGGCGGCGGCGCTCTGCTCCGGGTCGATGCCCGCCAACTCCTTGCGGATCCGGTCGGACCGCAGCACGGCCGCACCGAGCCGGTCGGCGATCTCCCCCGCCAGCGTGGACTTGCCGGAGGCGGGCAGGCCGCCGACCAGGACCAGTTTCACCTGCCCGGCCCGCAGGTGCCGCAGAGCCAGATCCGCGTACTTGCGGGCGAGCGCGGCGGCGGGCTCGTCGCCCTGGCCGTAGCGCAGGCACGCCACCTTGGCCCGGACGAAGGCCCGGTAGGCGACGTAATGGTGTCGCAGGGCCGGGGGCGCCGGGTCGCCGGAAAATTCGATGTAGCGGTCGAACAGCAACTCGGCGAGTTCGGGTGCGCCGAGCCGTTCCAGGTCCATGGCGAGGAAGGCGATGTCGTCGAGCCCGTCGACCGAGCGGAGGCGGGGATCGAATTCGAGGCAGTCGAGCACGCGGGGACCGTCGTCGAGGCAGAACACGTCGTCGGCGAGCAGGTCGCCGTGGCCGTCGACGATCCGGCCGGTGGTCATCCGGCGCCGGAACAGGGCTTCCCGGCCCGCGAGGAACTCCTCGGTGAGCCGTTCGATTTCGGCGGCCTGACAGGGGTCGAGCACCGCGCCGTGGAACGGGCGCACCTGGGCGAAGCTGTCCCGCCAGCGGTCGCGGATCGCGTCGCGGGAACCCTGCACGGTGATCTCGTCGCCGCGCCCGGCCCCGGAGTGGAAGTGGGCCATCAGCCGGGCCAGGTCGTGGATCGTTTCGTGCAACGGGGCGTCCTGGCGGACCAGGGTGGACAGGCGGCGGCATTCGGGCATGCGCCGCATCACCACCAGGTGGTCGCAGGGCTCGCCGTCCGGGCCGGTGACGTCCGCGACGCCGAGGTAGACATCCGGGGCCAGGCGGCGGTTGAGGGCCACCTCCTCGTGGCAGAAGTGTTCCCGCTGCTGCCGGGTGGTGAAGTCGAGGAAGCCGAAGTCGACCGGTTTCTTCAGCTTGTAGGCCCGGTCACCGACCAGGAAGACCGCGCCGATGTGGGTTTCGCGAACGCTCGTCCATTCCTGCTGTCCGGAGAGGGTGGGCAGGTCCGTGACCGTCTCGGTTCGCCGCATGGGGCCATCATCGTGACGGCCCGCGAAGGGCAAAAAGGGCCGTAGGTCACCGGGGCAGGGCCTCTAGGCCTCTCACCCCGGGCCCCGCCGCGGGAGCACGCTGCGAAACGGGCCCCCAGGGAGGAAGGTGCGCCATGAAGGTACTCGTCGCCGTCGCCAGCAGACACGGGGGCACCCGGGAGATCGCCGAGGAGATAGGCCGGGAAATGCGCTGGAGTCTCGGCGAACACAGCGACGTCGCCGTCCATCCGGTGACCGAGGTGGGCGGGGTGTCCGGCTACGACGCGGTGGTGCTGGGCAGTGCCGTCTACATGGGACACTGGCTGACCGCGGCCACGGATTTCGTGCACCGCAACCGGGAAGAACTGACCATGGTGCCGGTGTGGCTGTTCTCCAGCGGCCCGGTCGGCTCGCCGCCGCGGCCCGAGCAGGACCCGCTGGAACTGGGTGCGCTGCGCCGCCTGATCCGGGCACGGGAACACCGCCTGTTCGCCGGGCGGATCGACCGGCACCGGCTGGGACTGGCCGAGCGTGCCCTGCTCGCCGCGCTGCACGTGGCCGACGGCGACTACCGCGACTGGCAGGACATCCGCTCCTGGGCACGGCGCATCGCCGCGATGCTGCCGGCCGGGGCCGAACGGGTCGGGGAACCGTCCTGAGCACCCCGGCCGCCGGGGTCAGGACTCCTGGTTGCGGGCGGCGCGGTTTTCGCGCATCTTCGTGGCCAGCACCGCGGCCTGGGTGCGCCGTTCGAGGCCGAGCTTGGTCAGCAGGCGGGAGACGTAGTTCTTGACGGTCTTTTCGGCCAGGAACATCCGTTCGGAGATCTGCCGGTTGGTCAGGCCCTCGCCGATCAGGTCGAGCAGCGTGCGCTCCCGTTCGCTCAACCCGGACAGCGGGCCGGTGTCGGTGGCGTCGGCCCGCAGCTTCGCCATCAGGGTCGCGGCGGCGCGGTTGTCCAGCAGCGACCGGCCCGAGCCGACCTCGCGCACCGCCGACACCAGTTGCAGCCCCTGGATGTCCTTGATCACATAGCCGCCCGCGCCGGCGAGGATGGCGTTGAGCATGGCTTCTTCGTCGGTGTAGGAGGTGAACATCAGGACGTTGAGATCGGGCAGCTTCGACCGCAGGTCCCGGCACAGCTCGATCCCGTTGCCGTCGGGCAGCCGGACGTCCAGCAGCGCCACGTCCGGGCGCAGGGCGGGGATGCGGGCCAGCGCCTGTGCGGCGGTCGGGGCTTCACCGACGACGGTCAGCTCCGGATCGGCTTCCAGCAGATCGGCCACGCCACGCCGGACCACCTCGTGGTCGTCGACCAGAAACACCTTGATCAAGGTTCTCACCTTCCGCGAATCGAATAGGTCCAGGCTAGATCGTGATCGGCCGTGGCGGTGCGCCGACGGTCCCCGATCGTAGGGACCAAGGTCCACAATCGATCAAGGCACCAGCACCGCGGCCCCGTTGACCCGGTCCGCGGCGAGGTCGGCCAGTGCGGCGTCCGCGCTCTCCAGCGGGTAGGGCGTGGTCACCACCTGCAGGTGGTGTTCCGCCGCGAAGTCCAGGAAATCGCGCGCGTCGGCGCGGGTGTTGGCGGTGACGCTGCGCAGCTGTCGTTCCTGGAACAGATGTGCCTGGTAGTTCAGTGCCGGGATGTCGGTGAGGTGGATACCGGCGACGGCGAGGGTGCCGCCCCGGTCGAGTGCGGCCAGCGCGGGGGGCACCAGGTCGCCGACGGGGGCGAACAGGATCGCCGAGTCCAGCGGTTCCGGCGGTGCGTCGGCGGCGTCCCCGGCCGAGGCGGCACCGAGTTCGAGTGCCAGCCGCCGGGCCTGTTCGCTGCGGGTCATCACGTGCACGGTGGCGCCCTGCGCGAGCGCGACCTGCGCGGCGAGATGCGCGCTGGCGCCGAAGCCGTAGATGCCCAGGCGGCCGTGGGCGGGCAGCCAAGCCCGGCGCAGGGCCCGGAACCCGATGATCCCGGCGCACAGCAGCGGTGCCAGTTCCGTGTCGGGATAGCCCGGCGGCAGGCGGTGGGCGTAGGCGGCGGGCACGGTGGTGAAGTCGGCGTACCCGCCGTCGGCGTCCCAGCCGGTGTAGGTGGAGTACGGGCAGAGGTTTTCCGCGCCGCGTCTGCAGTAGGCGCACTTCCCGCAGGTGCCGCGCAGCCACGCGATCCCCACGCGGTCGCCCTCGGCGTACCCGGTGGTCCCGGCGCCGAGCGCGGCCACCTCCCCGACCACTTCGTGGCCGGGCACCACCCCGGGCCGGTGTACCGGCAGGTCGCCCTCGACCACGTGCAGGTCGGTTCGGCACACCCCGCAGGCCAGCACCCGCACCAGCAGTTCCCCGGGGCCCGGTGCGGGCACCGGTTCCTCACGGCGGGTGAACTTGCGCACGCCGGGTTCCCCGGGCAGGTCCACTCGCCAGGCACGCATCAGGCCACCTCCCGCATCGCCTCGCGAGGAGAGCCTGCCCCACCCGGCGGGGGAAGAGAAGAGCACAACGGCCCACCGGCTGGGGACCGGGGGCCTTGTCCGGCGCGGGTGCCGCCGGGGACAGTGTGTTCATGACGGACACGGCAGCACACCACCAGATCATTGTCGGGGTGGACGGCTCGGTCTCGGCGCTGCACGCGGTGCGCTGGGCGGCGCGGGAAGCCGCGCGACGCCATCTGCCGCTGCGGCTCTACCACGCGTGCGTGCTGCCGCCGGCGGCGCCGCACGTGGCGAAGGAGAGCCGCGATGGGGTCGTCGAGGGCCTGATCGAGCAGGGGCACGAGTGGTTGCGCGCGGCCGAATGGGAGGCCCGTGACCTCGCACCGGCGATCGAGGTACACCGGGAACTGCGGGTCGGCACCGCCTCGGCGCTGCTGATCGACCAGTCGCGGCACGCGCGCCTGGTCGTGCTGGGCTCGCGCGGGCTGGGCGGTTTCGAAGGGATGCTGGTGGGCTCGGTGTCGGTCGCGCTGGCCGCGCACGGGCACTGCCCGGTGGTGGTGGTCCGCGGGCACACCCCGCAGGACCCGCCGCCGGAGGGCGGGCCGGTCCTGGTCGGCGTGGACGGCTCGCCGGTCAGCGACGCCGCGGTCGCGTTCGCCTTCGAGGAGGCCTCCCTGCGGGAGGTGGGGCTGGTGGCCGTGCACACCTGGACGGACATGTCGGTGGGGGAGACGTGGTCGGTGCTGCCGTTCGACATCGACTACGACGCGGTCGCCGAGGACGAACGGCGCCTGCTCGCGGAGCGGATGACGGGCTGGCGGGAGAAGTACCCGGATGTGTCGGTGCGGGAAGTGGTGCTGCGGGACCGGCCGGTGCGCGGCCTGCTCAAGGAGGCCGAGAGCGCGCAGCTGATCGTGGTGGGTTCCCGCGGCCGCGGCGCGATGACCGGCATGGGACTCGGGTCGACCAGCCAGGCCCTGCTGCATCACAGCGTCTGCCCGGTCGCGGTCGTGCGCCCGGCGGTGCGGTGATGGCCGACAGACTGCCCCGCAAGGTCTACGAGCAGGAACTGGCCCGGTTGCAGGCGGAACTGGTAGTGCTGCAGGAGTGGGTGCGGGCCGAGCGGAAACGGCTGATCGTGGTCTTCGAGGGCCGGGATGCGGCGGGCAAGGGCAGCACGATCAAACGGGTCGCCGAATACCTCAACCCGCGGGTGGCGCGGATCGTCGCGCTGCCCCGCCCCGGCGACCGGGAGCGGACCCAGTGGTACTTCCAGCGTTACGTCGAACAGCTGCCCGCGGCCGGGGAGATCGTGCTGATGGACCGCAGCTGGTACAACCGCGCCGGGGTGGAGTGGGTGATGGGGTTCTGCACCGCGGACGAGCACCGACGGTTCCTGCACCAGTGCCCCATCTTCGAACGGTTGCTGGTGGAGGACGGGATCCTGCTGCGCAAGTACTGGTTCTCCGTCAGCCCGGACGAACAGCAGCGCCGGTTCCAGGCGCGGCTCGAAGATCCGATGCGCCGCTGGAAGCTGTCCACAATCGACCTCGAGTCCATCTCGCGGTGGGACGACTACTCACGGGCCAAGGACGAGATGATCCTCTACACCGACATCCCGGAGGCACCGTGGTCCATTGTGGACAGCGATGACAAGCGGCGCGCGCGGATCAACATGATGGCGCACCTGCTGTCGTCCATCCCGTACCGGGAGGTTCCGCTGCCGAGGCTGCAGGTACCGGAGCGGCCGGAAGGCACCGGGTACCGGCGGCCGGAAAAGAACCCGGGCAACTACGTGCCCGACCACGCGGCCACGCTGTTGCCCTGAAGGCGCGGGCGGGGTCCTGGCCTACTTTCCTTGAGCCTCTGGAGGACTTGAGGGCGCTTCGCTCCGGGCGAGTGCGCCCCAGCCGTGTTCGAGGAGGTCGAAGGCCCGGGTGATGGCCTGGCGGGGGTCGTCGTGGCCGTAGGCCGCGCGGGGGGCTTCGAGGGCGAAGTGGGCCATGGCGGTGCACGCGGGGTCGCCCGCGTCGAGGCCGCTCTCCTCGGCGATGGCCTGGGCGAGTGCGGTGGCGTGGCGCAGCCACATGTTCTGGGCGTACTCGCGCAGTGCGGGGGTGCGGGCCACCAGGCTGGTGAAGGCGGCGAAGCGGGCGTCGCCTTCGGCGGTGGCCAGCCGGGTGGTCAGGGCGTGTTCCCGTAGTGCGGCGGGGAGGGACTGGCCATCGGGCCGCTCGCGGACGGCGGCGAGCAGGCGGGCCTCCTGGTCGGCGTCCTCGTCGAAGACGAGGGCTTCCTTGACCGGGAAGTGCTTGAACAGCGTGGTGGTGGACACGTCGGCGGCGTCCGCGATCTCGCGAATGCCGACCTCGTCGTATCCGCGCTCCAGGAACAAGCGCAGCGCGGCGTCGGCGATGGCCTGCCGGGTCGCGGCCTTCTTGCGCTCGCGGCGCCCCATCCTCGCAGGACCCGTCGTGGTGTCGGTCGTGGTGCTCGGCATGCCGACACTCTACCCCTTTGGTTGACCAGGTTAAAAAGTTGAGCTGTTGCACTTATTAGACGAGTGTGGTTTTTTGGATAGTGGCCGCGGCACCGCGGCGCAGAACGAACGGAGCACCACCATGAACACCACCGCCGCACCCCGCATCGCCATCATCGGCGCCGGCCCCGGCGGCCTGACCTGCGCTCGCATCCTCCAGCGGCACGGCATCGCCGCCGCCGTCTACGACCGCGAGACCGGCCCCGACGCCCGCAACCAGGGCGGCACTCTCGACCTGCACGCCGACAACGGCCAGATCGCCCTGCGTGAAGCCGGTCTCTTGGAGGAGTTCTTCCGGCTGGCCCGCCCCGAGGGCCAGGAAATGCGCCAGCTGGACCCGGCAGGCGCGATCCTCTTCCACCACGTCCCCGAGGACGGTGAGCGGTTCAAGCCGGAAATCGATCGCGGCCAGTTGCGCGACCTGCTGCTCGATTCGCTTCAGCCCGGCACCGTGCGCTGGGGCCATGCCCTGCGGGCCATCAGTGGCCCCGAGGAAGGGCCCCGGCGGCTGCACTTCGCCGACGGCTCCACCGTCGAAGCGGACCTCGTCGTCGGCGCTGACGGTGCCTGGTCCAAGGTCCGCCGCGTCCTTTCCCCGGCCGTCCCCGAGTACAGCGGCGTGAGCTTCCTGGAGGCCTGGTTCCACCGCGTCGAGGACCAGCACCCCGAGATCGCCGAACTGGTCGGCCAGGGCGGCGCCGCGGCGGCCGACGGCGACCGCGGCCTGTTCGCCCAGCGCAACAGCGGCGACCACATCCGCGCCTACCTCATCCAGCGCGTCCCGATCGACTGGATCACCGCCGCCGGGCTCACCCCCCAGGACACCGGCGGTATCCGTGCCCTCCTCCTGGAGCGCTACCGCGACTGGTCACCGCGCCTGCGCCGGCTGATCACCGACAACGACGGCCCCTACGTCGACCGCCCGATCTTCGCCCTGCCCGTCCCGCACACCTGGGGGCACAACCCCACGGTGACCCTCCTCGGTGACGCCGCCCACCTCATGCCCCCGCTCGGTGTCGGCGTCAACCTAGCCATGCTGGATGCCTGCGAACTCGCTCTCGGCCTCGCCCGCCACGACACCGTCGACGACGCCGTCCACGCCTACGAGCAGACCATGCTGCCCCGCTCCACGGAGATGGCCCGGCTCCTCGACGGTGCGGCCGAACATCTGCTGTCCACCCGGTTACCCGACTTCGCTGCCGACGGCACCCACTGAGCGCCCCCGGCCCGGTCAGGCGGGCACGTTGTGGTCCTGACCGCGCAGCGCGGCCAGTTCCAGTGCCCTGGCGAGGTCCTCGGAGCTGATCGTGCCGGCGAGCCTGCCCTGTTCGACCACCAGCAGCAGATCGGTCCCCGGGCGGAGCGAGACCTTGGTCAGCAGATCGGCCACCCGCTCGCCGGCGTCGACCAGTTGCGGCGGACGGCAGACGTCGGAGAGCCGGGTGACCAGCCGCTGGTCGGGGCTCATCCTGGCCAGCTCGGCCAGGCTCACCACGCCGATCGGCCTGCCGTCGAACGACAGCACCGGGAACAGCCGGTGCCGGACCGTGCCCGCGGTCTGGTCGAGGAAGCCCTGCACGGTGAACCAGCCCGCGGCGGGCACCGGGTGCGGGTCCATGATCGCGCGGGCGCGAAGGTCGCCGAGCCGCCGCCGGGCCAGTCCGCCGGTCAGCTCCGCCTGCGCGGCACCCATCAGGAACCAGCCCAGGAAGGCCAGCCACAGGCCGGTCCACTGGCCCAGCAGGAAGGTCTCGGCCAGGCCGAGCGCGATGAACAGCACGCCGAGGACCTGGCCCACCTTCGCGGCGATGGCCGCGGCGCGGGCCCGATCACCCGTGAAGTGCCACACCGCGGCGCGCAGCACCCGTCCGCCGTCGAGCGGGGCGCCGGGCAGCAGGTTGAACACACCCAGGATGAGGTTGGTGAGGCCGAGCCAGCCCAGACCCGACAGCGCCAGCGGGGGGAGCACGGCGGCGGCCAGGTAGGCGCCGCCGAGGAAGAGCCCCCCGAGCAGCAGGCTGATCGCCGGACCGGACGCGGCGATCAGCAGATCGGCCTTGGCGCTGGGCGGCTCGCCCTCCAGTTCGGCCACGCCCCCGAGCATCCACAACGTGATCCGCTTGACCCCCATGCCGTGGTGCCGGGCCAGCACGGCATGGGTGAGCTCGTGCGCCAGCAGGGAGACCAGGAAGAACACCGCGGTCAGTGCCCCGGTGATCCAGTACCAGCTCCCGGCATAGCCGGGAGCCGCGGCCGGCAGGACGGAGGCCCCGAGCAGCCAGGAGATCAGGGCGAGCACGATGACCACCGACCAGTGCGCCCCCACCGCGACACCGGCGTAGCGGCCCAGCGGGATCGTTGTGCGGAACATGACACGATCGTGCGCCCGGCGGCCCGGTCGTCCGTAGGGCCGAAGTTCCTCACCCGGCGGGTCCAACTCCGCCGAAGTTCCCCGCCACGCAGGGCCGACGGGGCCCGCGGTTCGGGGACTTTCTGCCCTTCTACCGCACCGGGGCCGCCCGCAAGGTGGGTAAGGGAGAACGGAGGCCCAACCATGCAGGAAAAGCAGTGGAAGATCGAAGTCTTCATCGACGAACACGAGAACCGCACCCGCGCCAGGGCCCGCCTGCACAATCCGGACGAGACCGGGCTGGTCGGGGTCGGCACGGCCCGGCTGAACCCGGCCGACGCGAACGTGCCGGAGATCGGTGACGAACTGGCGGTGGCCCGTGCCCTGTCCGACCTCGCGCACCGCCTGCTCGACGCCACGGCCGACGACATCGAGGCGATCACCCACGAAAAGGCCCACCTCACTCGTTGACCGGGGCGCGTGACGGCGAGGAGGTCCAGACCGGGGACTTTGTACCCTAGGCGCGGCCGGGGCCCGCGGCGATGATGTCGGCCGTGTTGTCGAACTTTCCCCGGGCGGTGCGCGGATGACGCCCCGCCGGTTCCAGGAGCTCAGCCGCGAAGAATCCCTCCGGCGCCTGGGCAGCGTGCGGGTCGGCCGGATCGTGTTCAGCCACCAGGCGCTGCCGGCGATCCGGCCGGTCAACCACCTGGTCGACGACGGCCAGGTGATCATCCGCAGTCACGCCGGTGCCGCGCTCATGTCGGCACTGGACACCGTGGTCGCCTACGAGGCCGATTTCGTCGCCGAGGGAGACCGGATCGGCTGGAGCGTGATCGTGACCGGGGTCGCCCGCCGGCTGAAGGCGCCCGAGGCCATCGCCCGCTACGAACGGCTCCTGCAACCGTGGGTGCCTGATGAGATGGCTCACGTCATCCGCATCCAGCCGGAACTGGTCACCGGGTTTTCCCTGGAAGAGTGCGAACAGGGTGAACCGGGCGCAGCCTGACGCACACTCTGGGTGGATTTGCCCGGTTCTCCTCCAAGAATCCTCCCAGATTCCCACGGCACTCTGTGTCGTGTCTCGATCACCGAACTGGGAGCTTCGATGCCTTTCCTGATTTCCGGGGTGCCATTGCACGTGCTGGCCGTGCACGCCGTCGTCGTGCTGGTGCCGCTGGCCGTCCTCGCCACGGTGATCATTGCCGTCTGGCCCGCGGCACGTCGTCGCTTCGGCTGGCTCGTGGCGGGCCTGACCCTGCTGGCCACGGCCTCCATCCCGGTCGCCACGGAAAGCGGTGAGGACCTGCGTGACCGCCTAGCCACCACCGACCTGATCCGCGCGCACGCCCACCTCGGCGACCAGCTACTGGTGTTCGTCGCCGGTCTGCTCGTGGTCACCGTCGCCCTGATGTGGTTCGACCGCCGCAACACCAAGGCCCCGGCAGGCGACATCGAAAACGGCACCGGCGGCACCGGGGGCACCGGCGGCGGCACCGCCACGGCGACGGCCACGGCGACGGCGGCCACGGCGACCAAGCCGATCAAGGCGCTCGTCCCGGTGCTCAGCGTGCTCGTGGTCGCACTGGCCGTGGTCTCGGCGGTGCAGGTGGTCCGCATCGGCGACTCCGGCGCCAAGGCGGCCTGGTCGGGCACCCAGTACACCGCGCCGCAGCACCACGGCGGCCCGGGCGAGGGCGACGGCGACGGCGACTGACGCCCCTCAGGAGACGGGGGCGGCCCAGAACACCCGGCAGCCCCCGCCTTCCGGCTTCTCCACCACGAACTTCCCGCCCACCTCATCGGCCCGCTCGGCGAGGTTGTGCAGACCACTGCGCGCGACCGCCTCGGGCAGTCCCACCCCGTTGTCGGTGACGTCGATGCTCAGGTCGTCGTCCACCGACACCGTCACCATCACCTTGCTCGCCTTCGCGTGCCGGACCGCGTTGCTCAGCGCCTCCCGCACCACCGCCTCGGCGTGGTCGGCGAGTTCGGGGGAGACCACCCCGACCGGCCCCGACACCCGCACCGTGGTCTGCAGGCCAGCCTCGCCGGTGATCTCGGCGATCACCTCGTGCAGCCGCTTGCGCAACTGCGTGGTGCCCTCCAGCCCGCCGTGCAGGTCGAAGATCGCCGTGCGGATCTCCGCGATCACGCTCTGCACGTCGTCGATCATGTCGGCCAGCCGCCGCTGCGTGTCGGGCGAACGGCTGCGCAGATGCGTGCTCTGCAGGGCAAGGCCGTGCGCGAACAGCCGCTGGATGACGTGGTCGTGCAGATCCCTGGCGATGCGGTCGCGGTCGGACAGCACCTCCAGTTCGAACAGCCGCCGCTGGTCGTCGGCCAGTTGCAGGGCGAGCGCGGCCTGGTCGGCGAAGGACGCGGCCAGCGGCAGCTGCCCCGGGTCGAAGGGCTCGGCGCCCGCGCGCCGCAACGCCACCAGCACACCGGACACGGTGTCCGCCGAGGCGCGCAGCGGCAGGAGCAGCACCGGCCCGAACTCCTCGTCCAGCCCCGCGGCCAGGTCGTACCGCAGGCTGTCCGCCTGCCGGGGAACCGCGTCGCGGAACGCCTCGCCACAGCTGGACCCCTCGACCGGGATCTCCCGGCCGGTGAGGACGTCCGCGTTCAGTCCCGCGCACACGGTCACCACGAGGGTGTCCACGATGTCCGACGGCAGTTCCGGGTCGTCGGGCTGGGCCAGGAAGGCGTAGTCGGCGCCGGTGAGCGCGAGCGCGCGGTTGGCGATCAGGTGCAGCACGTCGACCGGATCCGCGGCGCCGAGCAGCTCCGCGCGGATCTCGCTGGTCGCTTCCTGCCAGCGCTGGCGGCGCTTGGTCTCCTCGTACAGGCGGGCGTTCTCCACGGCGATACCGGCCGCCGCGGCCAGCGCCTGCACCACCACCTCGTCGTCCTCGGTGAACGGCTGCCCGCCGGCCTTCTCGGTCAGGTACAGGTTGCCGAACACCTCGCCCCGCACCAGTACCGGCACACCCAGGAACGAGTTCATCGGCGGGTGGTTGGGCGGGAAGCCGGCCGAGGCGGGGTGCCGGGCGAGATCCGGCAGGCGCAGCGGCTTCGGTTCCTTGATCAGCAGGCCGAGCAGCCCATGGCCCTCCGGCAGGTGCCCGATCTCCGCGCGGGCCTGCTCGTCGATGCCCTCGTAGACGAACTCGGCGAGCCCCTCGCCGTGCGCGTTGAGCACACCGAGCGCCCCGTAGCGGCAGTCGACCAGCTCGATCGCGGCGTGCACGATGCGCCGCAGCGTGGCGTCCAGTTCCAGTCCCGCGGCGACCGCGAGCATCGCCTCCAGCAGGCCGTCCATCTGGTCCCGCGCGCTGACCAGCTGTTCCACGCGGTCCTGCACCTCGCTGAGCAGTTCGCGAAGGCGCAACTGCGACAGCGTGCCGCGCAACGAGGGTTGATCGACGTCGTCTTGTGAAGACATGCCGCCAGCTTCGCATCGGCACGGGGTGACACGCCAGGTCGAAGTAGGCGACCCCACGTTTGACGAGGACCGGACCCCGGCGGAGCGAAGAGCACAAAGACCCGGGAAGTCGGGACACCGGCCCCTGCCCGGTCGCGGGTGGCCTGGCGAGGCTGAACACCAGGAACTTGACCGTGGGAGCACCGATGACCACCTACCCGCTCGCCGGGGACCCGATCGCGCTGGCCCTGGAGGCCGCCGTGAGAGCCCCCTCACCCCACAACACGCAGCCCTGGCGTTTCGAGATCGCCGCAGACCGCATCGACGTGCTGCTCGATCCCGACCGGGTGCTGCCGGTGGCGGACCCCGACGGCCGGGAGGCGCGGTTGTCCTGCGGGGCGGCGATCCTCGACATCCGGCTGGCGCTGCGGGCGGCCGGGAGGACCACACAGGTGCACCTGCTGCCGGACCGGGACCGCCCCGACCACGTGGCCACGGTGATCCTGGGTGCCGCCCACCGGCCCACCTCCGAGGACCGGGCGCTGGCCCGCGCGATCGCCTTCCGCCGCAGCAACCGCCGCCCGTTCACCGACCGCGCCGTGCCCCAGTGGATCCGCCAGGCCCTCGTCGGGGCCGCGGCCGAAGAGGGAGCGGAACTGGTGCTGCTGGAACGTCCGGCCGATCTCGACGCCCTGGCCGCGCTGCTGCGCCACGCCGAGTACCTGCAGAGCGAGGACCCCGGCTTCCAGGCCGAACTGCACCGCTGGACCGCCGGTGACGCGCTGCGGGAGGACGGTGTGCCCGCGGCGGCGGGCGGTCCCCGACCCGCGCCCGGCAGCCTGCTGACGCTGCGGCACTACACCGTCGCGGACTCCGCTCCCGAACGCCGGTACGAACGGGACCCGCTGGTGGCGGTGCTCGGCTCCTACACCGACACCCCACTGGCACAGCTCCGCACCGGGCAGGCCATGCAGCGGGTGCTGCTGACCGGCACCACGGCCGGGGTCAGCGCGTCGTTCCTGTCCCAGCCGGTGGAGATCGCCACCACCCGAACCTCGCTGGGCCGCCTGGTGGGTGACCGGACACGGCCGCAGGTGGTGCTGCGGTTCGGCTACGGCTTCACCGCCCCGGCCACGCCCCGCCGTCGTCCCGAGGCGATCACCCAGCCGAAGAACCAGACCGAGGAGGTCGCGCCATGACCTGGTCCAGCACCGAGGTCGGTGTGCTCGCGCGCGCGGTGAGCCGTGCGCCATCGGTGCACAACACCCAGCCGTGGACGCTGGAGGCCCGCGCGGACGCGGCCGACCTCTACGAACGGTTCGAAGTGACACTGCCGCGGCACGACCCGACCGGCCGGGACCGGGTGATCTCCTGCGGCGCGGCGCTGGCCAACCTCGAACTGGCCATCCGGACGCTGGGCTGGGACGTGGCGGTTTCGCTGTTCCCCGACCAGCGGCGGCCCGATCTGGTCGCCCGGATGACCGCGATCGGGCGCAAGGAGGCGACCGGCCGCGAAGTCGACCAGTACTCGGCGATCTTCCGCCGCGAAAGCTACCGGGCGCCCTTCAGCCTCCACCAGATCCCGCCGCACAGCCTCCGGGAACTGGCCGAGTCGGGCGGCACTCCCGGCACCGAGGCGCGCCCCATCGACCGGCGTGGCGAGTCGGGCGCACTGGCCGAACTGCTGGGCTACGCGGGCGAGGTGCTGCACGACGACCGGGCCTACCAGCGAGAGCTCGCCGCCTGGTCGGCGCAGTTCCCCGAGCCGTTCCGCGACGTGTCCACACTGCCGTGGACCGGTCTGGTGCGCGACGCCACGCATCTGCCGGACACCATCACGCTCACCGAGCGGCTGATGGCCGAGGGCCTGCTGGTGGTCCTGACCAAGGACGACACCCGCCGCGACCACCTCAGCGCCGGCATCGCCATGGAGCGGATCTGGCTGACCGCGATCACCCACGGCCTGGTCGGTTCGGTGCTGACCCAGCCCCTGCACCTGCCCGAGGTGCGCTCGGGCCTGATCGAGCGGCTCGGCCTGCCCGGTTATCCGCAACTCATCCTGCGTCTCGGCTACCCGGTCACCGCCACGCCGGCGGCCGCACCCGCCGCGATCGCGGCCCGTCCCGAGGAGTCCTGAACGTGGGCCACGACGAAACGGTCCTGGTGGGGGTGGACGGTTCGCCGTCGTCACTGGACGCCGTGCGCTGGGCGGCGGCCGAGGCCGCCCGACGCGGCGCGGCACTGACCCTGCTCTACGCCTGCGCCGTACCGTCTCCCGAGCCGTACACGCCGGTCAAACTGCCCCGCAGTTACGGTGACGCGCTGCTGGACCAGGGCCGGGAGCGGCTCGAGGAGGCCAAGAAGGCCGCCGAGCACACCGCCGCCGTGCCGGTGCGCACCGACCTGAGGACCGGGCAGCCCGTCGCCGAACTGGTGCGCGCTTCGGAGACGGCGGACCTGGCCGTGCTCGGCTCACGCGGGCTGGGCGGGATCACCGGACTGCTGCTCGGCTCGGTGGCCGTCGGGCTGGCCACGCACGGGCACTGCCCCGTCGTCGTGGTGCGGGGCGCGGTCCCCGAGGACGGCCCGATCGTGGCCGGAGTGGACGGTTCCCCGCTCAGCGACGCCGTTCTCGGCTTCGCCTTCGCCACGGCCGCCGCGCGCGGTGTCCGGCTGATCGCGGTCCAGGCACTGGCTTCCGCCGACGACGAAGAGGACCTGACGCCCCGGCTCCAGCCGTGGAAGGCGAAGTACCCGCGGGTCGAGGTGTCCCAGCGGCTGGTCGAAGACCGCCCGGTGCGTGCGCTGCTGCACGCTGCGGAAGGCGCCCAGCTGATCGTGGTCGGCTCCCGCGGGCGCGGCGGGTTCGCCGGGACCGGCCTGGGCTCCACCAGTCACGGCGTGCTGCACCACGCCGAATGCCCGGTGGCCGTGCTGCGGCCGGAGACCGTGCCCGGACGAACCTGAGCGAAGGTTCCGAAGTGGAACGTTCTGACGACTACTGTCGGTGAACGGGTGGCGGTTTGACGAGGACCAGATGGGGTACTCCGGCGCCTGGAGGGTTGCGTCATGCTGCAGACCGCGGGACTGGACCTGCTGATCGCCTGGTCGATCTTCTTCGCCCTGCTCGGCGTTCTGGCGTTTCTGCTCCTGCGGCACGTCTCGCACCCGCTCGACGACGTACTGTTCCACGAGAAGGACCGCAGGAAGCGGGACGACGGGAAATGAGCCCGCCGCCCGCCCGCGGCCCCGCTCTCGCCGCGCTGCTCGCCGTCACCCTCGGCGGCTGCGCCGGGCCCACCGTGACCACGGACCAGTATCGCGGCAAGGTGGTCCAGACCGCCAAGGCGATGAGCAGCATCATCGTCACCGCACAGCGCGCGGCGCGCCTGGACCTGCAGGGCAGGATGCTGCACACCGTCACCGACACGGTGGTCAGCGATTCCGAACAGGACGCGAGCTCGGTCCAGACCACCATCGAAAGCCGCCAGCCGCCGCAGGACGAGTCCGCCGATGCGCTGTGGCGCCGGATCGACGCACCGGTCCGCGACACCACCCGCCTGCTCACCGAACTGCGCATCGCGGTCCGGCGGAACGACCGCACCGCCCAGCAGGCCGCGGCCGACGCGCTGTCCGCTCCGCTCGACGCGTTCCGCCCGCTGTCCCAGGTGGACTGATGAAGGGCTTGTTCAACCTGGCCCTGGGCGTGATGACCGCGATCGGCGGGTTCGTCGACATCGGCAACATCGTCACCAGCGGGATCACCGGGGCCCGCTTCGGCATGACGCTGGCCTGGGCGGTGGTGCTCGGCACCGTGATCATGGTGCTGTACGGGGAAATGGCGGGCCGGGTCGCCGCCGTGGGGCACCGTGCGCTGTTCGACGTGGTGCGCGAACGTCTCGGCGTCCGGTTCGCACTGGTCAACCTCGCCGCGTCCACCGTGTTGTCCCTGCTCACCCTCGCCGCCGAAATCGGCGGTGTGGCACTGGTGCTGCAGTTGTTCACCGGCGTG
The DNA here is from genome assembly GCF_026802195.1 of Amycolatopsis cynarae. NCBI lineage: Bacteria > Bacillati > Actinomycetota > Actinomycetes > Pseudonocardiales > Pseudonocardiaceae > Amycolatopsis > Amycolatopsis cynarae. The sequence goes on from NZ_CP113836.1 coordinate 3,099,527, forward strand.
AACTACGTGATCTGGGTGCCGCTGGCCGGGGCGGCGGTGTGGCTGGCGATCTGGCGCCTGCCCTTTCCGGTACTGGAAACGGTGTTCGGCCTGCTCGGCCTGGCCCTGCTGGTGTTCGCCGCGGCACTGGTCCTGCTCCCCACGGACTGGTCCCGGCTGGGGAGCGAGATGATCCATCCCGCCGTGCCCTCCGGCGAGGCGTGGCCGACCTGGCTGTTCTACGCGATCTCCCTGCTGGGCGCCTGCATCGTGCCCTACCAGGTGGTCTTCTTCTCTTCCGGCGGCAGGGAGGAAGGCTGGTCGGTGGCGGACATGCGTCGCGCCCGCGCCAACACGCTGATCGGGTTCCCCCTGGGCGGCGTGCTCAGCCTGGCGATCATGGCCGCGATGGTGCCGGTGCTGCGGCCGGACTCCGTCGACGTCAAGCACCTGGGGCAGGTGGCGCTGCCCGTCGCCCAGGCATTCGGGGTGCTCGGCCTGATCCTGACCTTCATCGGCTTCGCCGCCTGCACCTTCGCCGCGGGTGCCGAATCCGCGCTCTCCCTCGGCTACAGCGTGTCACAGTACTTCGGCTGGTCCTGGGGCAAGTGGCGCCGCCCGGCCGACGCGCCCCGCTTCCACCTGGTCTGCCTGACCGGCACGATCGCGGCGACCGCGTTCATGCTCACCACCATCGACCCGATCACCGTCACCATCGTGTCGGTGGTGCTGGGCGCGGCCGCGATCCCGCTGACCTACCTGCCGCTGCTGGTGGTCGCCAACGACCGTGAATACATGGGCCGCTACGTGAACAAACGGTGGCAGAACGGTCTGGCGATGCTCGCGCTGCTGGTGATGGTCGTCGTCTCGGTCGTGACCCTGCCCCTGATCTTCGCCACGAAGGCGGGCCAGTAAGGAGCGGACATGCAGCGTGAGACCGACATCGTCACCGCCAACGAGATGGTGTGGGACCGGCAGATCTTCGACCGCGACGGCCGCGAGGTCGGCAAGGTCGACGACATCGAGCTGGACGTGCCCGCCGACGGGGGCCCGCCCGTGGTGACCGCCCTGCTGTGCGGCCCGACCGCGCTCGGACCCCGCATGGGAGCCCGGATCGGAACCTGGTGGAGCGCCGTCGGACGCCGCATGCGCCCCGGCGACGACCCGTATCCGGCACGCATCCCCATCGAGAAGGTGGCGAAGTTCGACCGGCGCCGCGTGCGGCTGCGGGTCGCCGCGTCGGAACTGCCCGTCGACCACATGCGGGAGTGGACCAGGCGGCACATCATCGAGCGCATCCCCGGGGGACGGCGATGAGGGGGGCCGAACTGATCGGCTGCCGGGTGCTCGACCCGCGGGGCCGCGATGTGGGGCGGGTGCACGACCTGGTGTTCCGGCACGAGCACCCCGGAGACGAAGACGACGCCCCGCGGTTCGAGCTGGCCGGGCTCGAATGCGGCAAGGCCGGTATCGGCGACCGCCTCGGCTACACCCGTGACGCGATGGCCGGGCCGTGGCCGCTGACCGCGCTGTTCCGCTGGCTGGGCCGCCGCTCCCTGTTCGTGCCATGGACAGAAGTGTCCACAGTGGATCGTCCCCGCATCCGCATCCGCTGCGCACGCGAACAACTGCGGCCCTTCGTCGAGGTGGAGGACTCGTAGGTCCTACCGCGGCCAGGTTTCGCGGCGCCAGGCCATCTCCCAGAACGCCAGTTCGTAGCGGCTGCTGGCGAGGAAGATCTCGCGCAGCCGCGCCTCGGCCGAGGGTGGCAGCCCTTCGCCGATCCGGTCGGTGAGGTCGCGCAACCACTCGACCAGCGCGGTGAATTCCGCCGAGGAGTACATCGCGATCCAGCGGGCGTAGGCAGACCGCGCGGGTGCGGCCCGCCCCGCCAGGCTCAGCCCGATCTCGTTGAACCCCCACATGCACGGCAGCAGCGCGGCGAGCAGGTCCGCGAAATCACCGACGGCCGCGCTGCGCAGCAGGAAGTCGGTGTAGCCGCGCGTGGTGGGGGAGGGCACCTCACCGGCGAGTTCGTCCGGGGTGATGCCGAACTCGGCGGCATAGGCGCGGTGCAGGTCCATCTCCTCGTGCAGCGTTTCGTACCCCAGATCGGCGAAACGGGTCATCGTGGCCAGGTCGGGAGAGCGCGCGGCGGCCAGGGCCAGCAGCCGCGCGTACTCGACGAGGAACACGTAGTCCTGCCGGAGCCAGCACCGGAACCGCTCCTCGCCGAGCGTCCCGTCCCCGATGCCCAGCACGAACGGATGTTCGTGCTGGGCCTGCCAGATCTTCGCCGCCGCGGCCCGCAACCGCTCACTCAGGCCCGGCATTCACAGACCTTCCGCGAGCGCGTCCCAGAAGGACAGCTCGAAGGACTGCAGCAACCGGGTCGCGCGGCGCGCGAGGACCGGGGAATCCCCCTCCGCGAGCCCCTGCTCGATCACCGCCAGCGCGTGGTCTTCGAATCCTTTCGCGGGTGCGGCGAAGAACTCGAAGAATCCCACCGCTTCCTCGCTTGCGCCGTAGGTTTCGCGCAGTGCGGCGGCCACCGTGCCGCAGTTGCTGCCCCACGCGGCGAGATTCGCGACGAACGCCAGTGCGACCGCCGACCGCGAACCGTTGAGGGCGAGCCACGCGACGTAGGCCGGATAGGCCTGCGCGCCGGGATGGGGCTCATGGGCGCGAAGATCCTCCTCGCCCAGGCCGAGCCACGCGGCCAGCGTGCCCAGCCTGCCCAGCGCGATCCCTTCCCCCTCGGCGAGACCGAGGAAGAAGTCCCCCGCGGGGCCTGCCGGGAACCGTGTGGCGAGCTGCGCGAAACTGCGCCGGTCGCTGTACACGATGCCGTACTGCTCGGCGGCCAGCGCCCGCAGCCGCTCGTGGGGCACGGCACCCGTGGCCAGCAGGGTGAGAAAGCGATGATCGCTGATCGCGTTGGCGGTCGCCTTGAGCTCCCGCCGGGTCTGTGCCACCAGATCCGCCGCGCGCATTGCCTGGCCCCCCGTTTCCCTTGCCACGACCTAGTTTTCGGCCTTGATCGTGAACGCACCGGTCAGGCCGGTGAGTTCGAGGATGCGGTGGGCGTACCGGTTCACGTTCTCCAGCACGATCGCCGTTTCGTGCTCCTCCGCCCGGGCTCGCGCCCGCACCAAAGCGCTGAGGCACGCCGAATCGAAGAAGGACAGCTCGGCGAAGTCCACCACCAGCCGGTCCACCCCCTTGTCCAGCAGTTCCAGGACCGCCTCGTCGAGCCGTCCCGCTTCGGCGTGGTCGATCTCGCCGAACAGCCTGATCCGGCCCACCTCCGTTCCGTCGTCCGTCTCGACCCGGGTGATCGTGGTGCCGGCGCCGCGTCCGATCGTCCCGTCGTTTTCCATACCTTTCCCTCCCGTGCCCTTGACCGGGCCCCCTGCGGTTGTCCTCCGGCGCCCGGTGCCCTAGCTTGGCCGCGAAGCGGAAAACACATCCGGCGGACCACACCGGGCCGCGGCGCTGGAAGCATGGGAGCAATGACCGCAACCTCAGACCGGGAGACCACTGCCATTGTCGGTGACTTTCTCGGACGGCGCAGAGAAAGCATCGTCACCGAATGGTCCGGTGTTCCCTTCTTCCAGATCGGCGGCGCCGACTACGAGCAGGCCGTTCTCGACGGCGGCGAGGTGCTGACCGGACTGCGGCGCGCCGTGCTGGCCGGCGACGCGGGCAATCCGGCGGGTGAAGGCTTCAGCGATCTGCGCACTCTGCTCGAAGCCCTTGCGGCGCAACAGGATCACGATTCGACGCTGATCACGCAGACCGCCAGGCAGATGGCCGCACTGAAGGACCCGCTGCTGCGGATGTGGTCCGAGGAAAACCTCGGACCCGACGAGCGGACCGAGGGTGCAGTGCTGCTGAGCAGCGCAGTGGACACCCTCGGTCTCATCCTGCTCGACGCGGCGCTGACCGCGGGCCGCGACACCATCGCCAGCCAGCGTGAGCAACTGGCCGAGCTGTCCACCCCGGTGATCAAGCTGTGGGAGGGCGTCCTGGCCATCCCGCTCATCGGCACCCTCGACAGCATGCGCAGCCAGGTCGCCACCGAAAGCCTGCTGCAGGCGATCCTCGACCAGCAGGCCCGGGTCGCGATCCTGGACATCACCGGGGTGGCGACCGTGGACACCATGGTCGCCCAGCACCTGCTGAAGACGGCGCTGGCCGCGCGGCTGATGGGCGCCGAGTGCGTGATCAGCGGTATCCGGCCCCAGATCGCGCACACCATGGTGCAGCTCGGCATCGATCTCGACGAGGTGGCGACCCGCGCCCGCCTGGCCGACGCGTTCCACTACGCGCTGACCCGGCTCGGCCTGTCCGTCGTCAGCTCGGGACCCGGCGTCGTCTGATGTCCGGCGTCCCCGTCATCAACCTGCACGGCGTGCTGCTGGTCACCATCCAGGACGAGCTGCTGGACTATTCGGTCACCGAACTGCAGCAGCAGATCACCGAGCAGGTCGTGGAGCACCAGGCCCGCGGGGTGCTGATCGACATCTCCGTCCTCGACGTGGTCGACTCGTTCCTGGCCAAGACACTGCACGACATCGCCGCCGCCACCTCGCTGCTGGCCGCCAAGACCGTCGTGGTCGGGATGCGCCCCGCCGTGGCGATCACCCTGGTCGAGCTCGGGCTCATGCTGCCGGGACTGCGCACCGCACTGTCCGTGGAGGCCGGGCTCGCGCTGCTTCCCCACGACGACCCGGCCAGGACGGAACTGCGGTGACACGCGTTTCGCCCACGAACATCGTGGCGATCAAGACCGAACCCGACATCGTGCTCGTGCGCCAGGCCGCGCGGGAAGCCGCCGTGACCGCGGGCTTCAGCCTGGTGCAGCAGACCAAACTGGTCACCGCCGCCAGCGAACTGGCCCGCAACGCGCTGGTCTACGGCGGTGGTGGGCAGGCCGAGATCGTGGTCGAGGAGACCGGATCGACCAGCACGGTCCGGCTGACCTTCGTCGACTCCGGTCCCGGCATCCCGGATATCGAGCTCGCCCTCACCGACGGCTACACCACCGGCTCCGGCCTCGGCCTCGGCCTCGGCGGGGCGCGACGGCTGGCGGACCGGTTCCGCATCGAGTCCGTACCCGGCAAGGGCACCCGCATCGAGCTGTCCCTGTCGACCCGCCGCAAGCCATGATCCGGGCCGATCTGGTCGTCTCCGAGGACAGCCACGTGGGCCGGGCGCGGCGGCTGGCCGCGGCGGCCGCCCAGCGGGCCGGGCTGCCCAGCGCGCAGGTGCATCGCGTCGCCCTCGCCGCCACGGAACTGGCCACGAACCTGATCAAGCACGCCACCCGGGGCGTGTTCACCGCCGTGATCGCGCCGGACCGCCTTGACCTGCTGGCCGCCGACCGCGGTCCCGGTATCGGCCGCATCGACCAGAGCATGCGGGACGGGTTCTCCACCACCGGCACGCTCGGCACCGGGCTCGGCGCCATCCGGCGCGCCGCCGACGACTTCGACATCTACTCGATGACCGGGCGCGGCACCGTGCTGCTCGCCCGCTGGCGCACCGGGCGTCCGCCCCCGCCGGGGCTCCGCATCGGGGCGGCACGCCTGACCGCGCCGGGGGAGACCGCCTGCGGGGACATGTGGGCCGTCGCCACCGGTGACGGCACGGTGACGGTCGGGCTGAGCGACGGTCTCGGCCACGGCGAAGCGGCGGCGACGGCCAGCCAACTGGCCGTCGACACCCTCGCTTCCCATGCGGGGCTGCGCCCGGCCCGTATTCTTGGGGCGATGCAAACCGCCCTGACCCGCACCCGTGGCGCAACGGTCGCCGTCGCGCAGTTCGCCACCGGGGAGGGCCGCCTACGGTTCTGCGGCATCGGCAACATCTCCGCCCGCGGCTACGCCCGCCCCGGCGCCCCGGCGCAGCGCCTGCTGTCGCGGCCCGGGATCGTCGGCGCGGCCAACGCGGGCAGCCCGCCGGACACCGTGGACTCCTGGTCCGCGCGCAGCTGGCTGCTCCTGCACACTGATGGCGTGTCGGACCGATGGAGCATCGAGGAATCGCCCGGGCTGCTCAGTCGTGATCCCGCCGTCGTCGCCGCCTGGATCCTCGGGCAGTACGGCCGCGGCCGGGACGACGCGTGCGTGCTGGCGGTCACCGGGGACGGTGCCCGATGAGCGACTGCCGGGAGCACGACGGGGCGATCCAGGAACTGCGGAAGGTCATCGAGCGGCAGCGGCGGGAACTCGAAATGCACCGGTCGGAACTCGCCCAGACCAATGCGGGGCTGCTCGCCCTGCACACGGAGGTGGAGCGCCAGCGGCAGCGGTCGGCGTTCCTCGACGAGGTCAGCCGGACCGTCTCGGCCTCCCTGCTCGGCAGGGAGGTGGCGGAGGCGCTCGTCCGGCTCGTCCAGCGTGAAGGCGTGGCCTCCTCCGCGGCGGTCTGGATCCTCGGTGACGACCACCGGCTGACCCGGGAACCGCGTAACGGCACCGTGCCCGGCCAGGACGTCAAACGCGTGCTGACCACCCGCCGGCCGGTGACCGCCCCCGGCCGGCTACTGGTCCCGCTCGCCGTCGGGCCGAACCTGCTCGGTGTGCTCGAACTCCGCCGCGGCGAGCCCGGATTCGCCGAGGACGACCTCGCCTTCGCCTCCGCGGTCGCCGCCCGCGCCGCCGTCGGCCTGCGCAACGCCAACGAGTACGAGCGGGAACGGGAACTGGCCGAACGCCTCCAGATGGCCATGCTGCCCACCCTCGAGCACCCCGAGGACCTGCGGCTGTCCGCCCGGTACCTGCCCGCCGCCCGTGGCGTCAACGTCGGCGGCGACTGGTACGACGCCTTCACCCGCGCCGACGGCAGCACGGTGCTGACCGTCGGGGACGTCACCGGGCACGGGCTCGACGCCGCGGTGATCATGGGAAAACTGCAGAACGCACTGCGGGCCTACGCCGCCGAAGGGCACGGCCCCGCGGAAACCCTGCGGCTGACCCACCACCTGCTGCGCGGCTGGCGGAGCCCGCTGCTGGCCACCGCGGTGGTGATCGACCTGGACGTGCGCACCGGGCGGGTTCGCTGGGCCAACGCGGGGCACCTGCCCGTGCTCGTCGCCGGCCACGAAGGCGCCGTGCGGCCCCTCGACGAACCCAGCGCCCCACTGATGGGCGTGCCGTTCGACTTCGAAATCCGGGAGTACGACACGCTCCTGCGTCCGGGCGAGACCATCCTGCTGTACACCGACGGCCTGGTCGAACGCCGCGGGCTGTCCATCGACACCGGCCTGGACCGGCTGTCCGGCGTGTTCCGCGCCGCCGCCACCCTGGGCCCGGACGAGGCCGGTGACCGCATTCTCGGTGAGATGCTGGGCGCCGACGAGCACGACGACGATGTCTGCCTTCTGCTGTGCCGGTGGGCCACCCCGGCCTGAACCCCCGCTCCCGCTCAGGCGTCCAGCCGGAACTCCGCCCACACCCACTTGCCGACGGCGCGAGGGTAGTGACCCCACGCCGCGCTCAGCGCATCGATCAGCGCCATCCCACGGCCCCGCGGCGACCGGGCGTCGGGCTTGCGTAGCACCGGCCGTTCGGTGGCGTGATCACCGACCCTGAGCCGGATGCGCGAGCCTTCCCGTTCCAGCTCCACCGACACCTCGCCACGGCCGTGCTCCACCGCGTTGGTCACCAGCTCGGACGCGGCGAGCAGGATGTCTCCCGCCGCCGCGGCGGGCACCCGCCAGCCGCGCAGTGCGTCCGACACGAACGCGCGCGCGTCCCGCGCCGCGTGGACCGTCGGCAGAAGGCTGATGCCGAGCCTGGGCGCCCCGTCAGGACCGAGGACCCCGGTATCGCCGGTCACAGCGCCTCACGCACCGCTCTGCGCCTCCCTGGCTTCGGATAGTCACATGGTCGGATACCTCGCGGGCCCGCACTCAACCCACTCGGCTCGTTGAAAAATGATCACCTGATCCGGTCGCATCGGCCAGATTAGTCACAACACCGGTGCCGCGCAGCGCGGACGGTTTGGGGGCGGGGACGCCGGGAACGTTAGGAGCTGGAACGCCCGACGAAGGAGGTACGCGATCATGGCACAGACGGTCCGCGAGATCATGACGACTCCGGCGGTGAGCATGCCGCCCGACGCCTCGGTGAAGGAGGCCGCACAGCGCATGCGCGACGAGGGGATCGGCGACGTCCTGGTCACCGAGGGCGAGCAGTTGAAGGGCATCGTGACCGACCGCGACATCGTGGTACGGGGCCTGGCGGAACGGGACGACCTGTCGAACCTGCACCTGTCCGACGTGTGCAGCAGCGAAATAGTGACCGCCGAGCCGAACGAGACGGCCGACGAGGTGATTTCCCGGATGCGGCAGCGCTCGGTGCGCCGCATTCCGGTGGTGGAAAAGGGCAAACCGGTCGGCATTCTGTCCCTCGGGGACGCCGCGGTGGAGAAGGACCCGCATTCGGCGCTGGGCGACATCAGCGCCGCGCGCGACAACACCTGACCATCGGCACCGCGGAAAAGGGGCACCCTTGCCGGGTGTCCCTTTTTGCGTCGCGCGAGCAGCCCGGTCACCTCGCCGTCCGGGCAGTTGCGCCTGCACATCCGCCTTCACCGAGGCAGGCGCGTTCACCCACGAGTCCTGCTGCGCACGGCGGTGACCGACATGCGCCAGATCAAGATCCGCCGGAAGAGCCGCAGGCCCTGAGTCCGCCACTGCCGGGTCTGCGGCTTTTCGCCGGCGGGTCAGCCAGTCACTGCGCCAGGAGTGCCAAGCCGCTCTTCCTGCGCCGGTAGTACGCGACGGTCGTGGCCACCAGGAGGGGTGGCCAGACCAGCAGTGGGGCGTAGCAGACCACGAGTACCACCTGCTGGGCCGTGGTCTGGGCGACACGCCCGATCAGGCTTGCCGCCTGGCTGAAGGCGAACCAGCCGACAATGGCGCCCAGCATCGCCGCCCCGAGCAGTGCCGGTATCACCGCCGCGAGCGTAGGCACCCGCCGTCCCCCGATGAGCGGGAGCCAGCGGGGTGCGATCTCGCCCCATGGCCGCACCAATCCGAGTGTGAGCAGGGCGAGGCCTTCGGTGACCAAGGTCAGCGCGACGGCCACCACCACCTCACGGCCGGTCCGGCCCAGCTGCTCGGCCACCGGGAACCCGGCGACCTGGGCGATTCGCCACAGGCCGGAGGGCAGGGTGACGAGGGGCACGATGTGGGCGGCGAGGACAGCCCAACGGGGAACGTTGGGCAGCGCGTTGATCTTCGACACGGTTCCAGCGTGCTTGCGCCGCAACGCCCGCGCAAGCGACTGGTCGCCCGGCCTTGCACTTCTCACTCAACGCGGCCGCCGCGACAGGCCGTTGGGTCGCGGCCATCAGGGCGGCGCGGAACCGCTCCCGGTCGATGTACGGGTCGGGTCCCTCAGGGCTACCGGCGCCGGCCGGATAACCGGTGGGCACGGACGTGGACGCCAGCAGGGAACTGCGGATACGGCGAGCCAGCGGGTTTCGGGAAATACCGCGGCGGGAAGCACACCTAGCGACCCGAGCAGGCGCATGATGGAGGCAAAGCGCCGCGTGGCCGAGGGAGCCGTTCCATGATGCCCTTGCTGGATCTGCAGCCACTGCTCTGGCCGTTGTTCGTGCTGCTGTGGGTGGTCCTGTCGATGTACTCGCGGGCGGCACTGCACCGCCGGTGGCACGCGCACTCGCGTTCGGCACCGAACCGCCCGCCGTTCCCAGCCTCCGCCCCGACTTCGCCGCCACCCCGGAAGTCCTTGCAGGACCGCTGGAACGAGGCTCGCGCTCGCTACGGCGAGATCGCCGGCGAGTACGGTGCGTACGAGTCCGATCCGCTGCAGGTGCTGCGGCTGCCCGCGCTCGCGGACCCGGAGGTCCCGTCGACCGGCCGGTTCATCGACGCCTTCCACGAGGCCATGGCCCTGCACACCGACACCTTCCCGCCGGAAGCCATGGCGAAGCAGTTCATCGCGGCCACCGACGCGGCCGCGAAGGCGTGGGCCGCGGCCCGGGAGGCGGCGGAGAAGCTGCGGGCGTCCCGGTTCACCGCCGACGAACGCGCGTTGATCGCCCAGGGCATCAAACTGCTCGAACTCGCCCAGGGCGGCGCGACCGCCGCCGAACAGGAGGCGGCGCTGTCGGCCGCCCGGCACGTGCTGGCGAAACTGGAACGCAGCGTCGGCGCCCGGCTCGACTGGCGCGTCCCCCTGCCCGCCCGGCGCTCCATCGAACGCCACACCCCGCCACCGCTGACCGCCTGACCCGGCACGCGAGTCCCACGATCACCGGACTGACCGCCCCGGCGCGCTCCGCGGCCGGGGCGGTGGTTGCCTATCTGCCGCGGGACTTGGCTGTTTCGCGGGTGTTGGCCCGCTGGATTGCCTTCACCAGCTCGGACTTGCTCATCGAGGAGCGGCCCTTGATGTCCAGCCGCTGGGCCAGTTCGTACAGGTGTTCCTTGCTGGCGGCGGCGTCGACGCCGCCAGCGGTCTGCTTGCCGCGCCGCCCGGCGCCGCCCTTCGCCTGTGCGTCCGACGGGCCCTTGTGGCCCTTCTCTTCCCAGTGGTCCCCGACCTTCTCGTAACTGTGCTTGAGCGCCGCGTACGCGGTCTGGTGGGCACGGCGGCCGTCGCCGTAGCTTTCGGCGGCCGAGTCGTGCGCCTTGATCCAGGTCTCCTGGGCCTTCTTCGGCGAGCGACGCAACGTACTGGGCAGTACTTCACGTCCAGGCATGGGAGTCGCACCTCCAAGGTCTGTTCCCGTGTCACCGGAGTTCCCGTGATCGTGACCGAGCAAACGGATCAGGGGCGGCGCACGTGGAGCGACTGCTGCTCCGCCCCGCCCGCCGGATGCTCGAAACGTTCCTGATCGGCGGCGCCGGGGGAGCCCGGCGACGGGGTGAACTGGCCGCCCGATTCCTCGCTGTCCGGTTCCCGGGCGTAGTCCGGATCCTCCGCCCGCCAGGGCACCGGATCCTCCAGCGGTTCGGGTTCCGGTGCCAGTTCGAGGTTTTCCTGCTGCTCGGATCGTTCCTGGTCCATCACACACCCCTGTTCAGCCGGGCAGGGTCTCGCCGCCGAGCGCGGCGAGCACCTCTCCCGTGTAGTACGAGGAAAGCCGGTCGGCGGCGAAGAACACATAGGACGGTGCCAGTTCGTCCGGTTGCGCGGCACGGCCCAGGGGGACGTGCTGCCCGAACTTCTCCACGTGCTGCTCGGACATCGTCGACGGGATCAGCGGCGTCCACACCGGACCCGGCGCGACACAGTTGACGCGGATGCCACGCGGCGCCAGTGCCTGCGCCATCGCATACGTCCATGCGATGACCGCGCCCTTCGTGGCCGAGTAGTCGATGAGCTTCTTGTTGCCCCGCAACCCGTTCACCGAGGCCGTGTTGATGATCGCGCTGTCCTCGCCCAACATCGGCAGCGCCGCCCGGGTCACCCGGAAGTAGCTGTGGATGTTCACGTCGAAGGTGTGCAGCCAGTGCTCGTCGGTGAGGTCGTCCGGCGAGTCCAGTTCCTCTTGGGTGGCAACGTTGTTCACCAAAAGGTCGAGGCCGCCCAGCGAGCGCCCGGTCTCGGCCACCACCTCGGCGCAGTGCTCGGCGCGGGCGAGATCCCCCGGCAGAAGCACGCATTCGCGGCCCTGCTCCCGCACCAGTTTCGCGGTTTCCTCCGCGTCGGAATGCTCTTCCAGGTAGGCGATCGCGACGTCGGCCCCCTCCTTCGCGAAGGCCACCGCGACCGCCCGCCCGATCCCCGAGTCGCCCCCGGTGACCAGTGCACGCCGGTCCCGCAGCAGGTCGCGACCCAGGTAGCCCGCCATGCTGTCGCGCGGCTGCGGCCGCATCGCCCCGGTACTGCCCGGCGGCTCCTGCTGTTGCCGCGGTGTGCTCATACTGCCCGCCTCTCCAGAGTCGTTCCCCGTCGTCGTCGTGTTGCCCGGTGCGGCCGAAGCCAAACCGTGATTGGGCCGGTGCCGAACGGGTAGCCGGTCGCCATGGCTGATGGGCTGCGGATCGTCGTCACGGGGGCCAGCGGAAACGTCGGGACGAGCGTGGTGGAGGCGCTGGCGGCCGATTCCGCGGTCTCCTCGATCGTCGGGATCGCCCGCCGCCGCCCCGCCTGGTCCCGCCCGAAACTGCGCTGGGAAGTGGCCGACGTGGCCACCGGCGAGATGGACCGGTTGCTGCGCGGGGCGGACGTGGTGATCCATCTGGCGTGGCTGTTCCAGCCCACGCACGACCCCGTGACCACCTGGCGGGCCAACGTGCTCGGCAGCATCAACGTGTTCGAGGCCGTCGCCCGCACCGGGGTGAAGGCCCTTGTGCACGCCTCGTCGGTAGGGGCCTATTCGCCGGGCCCGAAGGACCGCGCCGTCAGCGAAGGCTGGCCGACCCACGGCTGGCCCGAGGCCGCCTACCCGCGCGAGAAGGCTTATCTGGAGCGCTGTCTCGATGCCTGGGAGCCGCGCAATCCGGCCGTGCGCGTGGTGCGGATGCGCCCGGCCTTCCTTTTCAAGCGGGAGTCCGCCTCCGAACAGCGCCGCCTGTTCGCCGGGCCGCTGGTCCCGGGCAGCCTCCTGCGCCCGTCGCTGCTGCCCCTGGTGCCGGACGTGCCGGGGCTGCGCGTGCAGGCACTGCACACCGACGACGCGGCGGAGGCGTACCGGCTCGCGGCGCTGACGGACGTCAGGGGCGCGTTCAACCTCGCCGCCGACCCGGTGATCGACGCGCGGGTGCTGGCAGACCTGCTGGGCGCCCGCCGGGTTCCGGTGCCCGCCCGGCTGGTGCGCACCGCGCTGTCCGCCGCCTGGCGCCTGCACGCGGTGCCCGCGACACCGGGCCTGTTCGCCACCGTGCTGCGGCTCCCGCTGATGGACACCGGCCGCGCGCGCACGGAACTGGGCTGGACGCCCCGGCATTCCGCGACCGACGCCCTTGCGGAGTTCCTGCGCGGCTTGCGGGAGGGCGCCGGCCTGGAAACACCGCCGCTGGCACCGCACAGCCCGGCCGGTCGTCTGCGCGAGTTCGCCACCGGGGCCGGAAGCCGAGCCTGAAAGGACCGCTGTGCGCCTGACACCCCGCGACACCCGTTTCTTCGACCTGCTCACCGGCGCCGCGGGCAACCTCGTCACCGGTGCCGGGCTGCTCGCGGAACTGATCAGCGTGCCGCAGGCCGAGCGGCCCAGGGTGGCGCAGCTGATGCACGACACCGAACACCTCGGCGACGACGCCACCCAGGAAATCATGATGCAGCTCAACACCTCGTTCATCACCCCGTTCGACCGCCAGGACATCCAGGCGCTCGCGGCCGGGATCGACGACGTGCTCGACGACATGGACGAGGCGGCCGACCTGGCCGTGCTCTACCGGATCGAGGACTTCCCCGACGGGGTGGCCACCCTGGTCGAACTGCTGGCCAGGGCCGCCGCGCTGACCGCGGAGGCGATGCCCGGACTGCGGAAGGTCGCGGATCTGCGCGCCTACTGGGAGGAGATCAACGAGCTGGAGGACCAGGCCGACGGCGTGTACCGGCGCCTGCTGGCGGTGCTGTTCAACGGGGAGGGCGAAGACGGCCGGAACGTCCGCGACCCCTTGACGGTGATGAAGACCAAGGAGGTCGTCGACCGGCTCGAATCGGCCGCCGACTCGTTCGAACACGTCGCCGACGTCATCCAGACCATCGCGGTCAAGGAGTCCTGATGGGGACCGCGGCCGCGGTGGCGGGCGTGGTCCTGCTGACTCTGTTCTTCGACTACACCAACGGTTTCCACGACGCTTCGAACGCCATCGCGAGCGCGGTCTCGACCCGCGCGTTGTCGTTGCGCGGCGCGCTGATCCTGGCCGGTGTGATGAACCTGCTCGGCGCGCTGCTGAGCACCGGGGTGGCGGTGACGGTGGCGAAGGGCCTGATCGATCCGCCCAAGGGCACCGCGGCACTGTCGGTGGTGTTCGCCGCGGTGCTCGGCGCGGTGGTGTGGAACCTGATCACCTGGTACTTCGGCCTGCCGTCCTCCTCCTCGCACGCCCTCGTCGGCGGGCTCGTCGGCGCCGCGCTGGCCTCGGCGGGGACCGTGCACTGGGGCGGGGTGGTGGCGAAGGTGCTGGTGCCGATGGTGCTGTCGCCGGTGGTGGGGCTGGTTCTCGGCTACGCGGCGATGGTGTCGGTGCTGTGGGCGTTGCGGCGCCGGAACCAGCACCGCGTGGGGCACACGTTCCGGCGGCTGCAGGTCGTTTCGGCGGCGAGCCTCGCCCTCGGGCACGGGCTCCAGGACGCGCAGAAGGGGATGGGCATCATCGTGCTCGCCCTCGTCGCCAGCGGCTACCAGCAGCTGTACACGGTGCCGATCTGGGTCACGCTGCTGTGCGCCGCGGCGCTCGGGCTCGGCACCTACTCCGGCGGCCTGCGCATCATGCGCACGCTCGGGCGGCGGGTCTTCCCGCTCGACCCGCCGCACGGGTTCGTGGCCGAGGCCGTGGGCTCGTCGGTGCTGTACCTGACCGCGTTCGTGTTCGCCGCGCCGGTGTCGACCACGCACGTGATCACTTCGGCGGTGATGGGGGTGGGCGCGACGCGGCGGCTGTCGGCCGTGCGGTGGGGCGTGGCGCGGGACATCGTGCTCGGCTGGCTGCTCACCTTCCCTGCGGCGGGCGTGGTCGCGGCACTGGCCTATGGGATCACACGGCTGGCGGGCGCCTGATGATGATAGGAATGCCGGGTGAGCGAACCCAACCTGATCGAGACAGCGGCAGACGAAGCGGTCACGCTGACCAGCGAACTGATCCGCATCGACACCACGAACACCGGCGACCCGGCCACCCTGGTCGGTGAGCGGGAGGCCGCCGAGTACGTGGCGGAGAAGCTCACCGAGGTCGGCTACGAGATCACCTACGTCGAGTCGGGCGGCAAGAACCGGCACAACGTGATCGCGAGGCTGCCCGGCGCCGACCCGAGCCGCGGCGCGCTGCTGGTCCACGGCCATCTCGACGTCGTCCCGGCCGATGCGGCCGAGTGGTCGGTGCACCCGTTCTCCGGTGCCATCCAGGACGGCTACGTCTGGGGCCGCGGCGCGGTGGACATGAAGGACATGGTCGGCATGACGCTGGCACTGGCCCGGCACTACAAGCGGCACGGCATCGTGCCGCCGCGCGACATCATCTTCGCCTTCCTCGCCGACGAGGAGGCGGGCGGCAAGTTCGGTGCCCAGTGGCTGGTGGACAATCGGCCCGAACTGTTCGAGGGCGCCACGGAGGCGATCAGCGAAGTCGGCGGCTTTTCGATCACCCTGCGCGACGACGTGCGCGCCTACCTAATCGAAACAGCGGAGAAGGGCATCCGCTGGATGACGCTGCGCGTGCGCGGCACCGCCGGGCACGGCTCGATGATCCACCGCGACAACGCCGTGACGAAGCTGGCCGAAGCGGTCGCGAAGCTCGGCAACCACCGGTTCCCGCTGGTGCTCACCGATTCGGTGCGGGAATTTTTGGCCGGGGTCACCGAAATCACCGGCTGGGACTTCCCGGAGGACGACCTCGAAGGCGCGGTGGCGAAGCTGGGCAACGTCTCCCGCATGATCGGGGCGACGCTGCGGGACACCGCGAACCCGACCATGCTCACCGCGGGCTACAAGGCGAACGTGATCCCGTCCGTGGCCGAGGCGTCGGTGGACTGCCGGATCCTGCCCGGGCGGATCGAGGCGTTCGACCGGGAACTGGACGAACTGCTCGGCCCGGACATCGAAAAGGAATGGATGGAACTCCCGCCGGTCGAGACCTCCTTCGACGGCGCGGTGGTCGACGCGATGACCGCGGCCGTGCTGGCCGAAGACCCAGGCGCCCGTACGCTGCCGTACATGCTCTCGGCGGGCACCGACGCGAAGGCCTTCCAGTCACTGGGCATCCGGAACTTCGGTTTCGCCCCACTGAAGCTGCCGGCCGATCTGGACTTCTCGGCGTTGTTCCACGGCGTCGACGAACGCGTCCCGGTCGACGCCCTGCGTTTCGGCACCCGCGTACTCGACCGCTTCTTCCGCACCGCCTGACCGAGTCACCTTGCCGTGAGGGTATGAGGCGAGCCGTGAAAGGTCCCTTCACGGTCGAATCGACTGTGAAGGGACCCTTCACTGCCAACGCCACGCGGGTTCCGCTGGTGGCGTAACCGGTTCCCGGTACCCGGCCGCGGACCTACCGTGGCCGCCATGACCTCACCTCTCACGGGCACGGCGGCCGGAGTGCCGTTCACCGCCCTGCCACCGGCCCACGACGGCCCCGCGCCGCTGATCGTCACCTGGCACATGCTGGACGCGCCGAGGTCGGACGCCGCGTTCGCCGCCGCGTTGCCCATGAACGACCTGTCCGCGTGGCGGGTGCACCTGGGCATGCCGATGTGCGGGGCGCGCATGGTCGACGGCAGCATGGACGCCGGGTTGGCGTTGCTCCGCGAAGACGTCCTGATGGCCGCTCTGTACCCGTTCGTCCGGCAGGCGACCGAGGAGTTCCCGGCCGCGCTGGCGTCGATCCGTGCGCAGCTTCCGGTCGGCGACGGCCCGATCGGCGTGCTCGGCGGCTCGCTGGGCGGGGCTGTCGCGTTGCGGATCCTTGCCGACACCGAGACCCCGGTCTTCGCCGGCGCCGTGGTGAACGCCGCCATCCGGATGCGTTCCGTCGTCGACCTGTTCCCGGGTGACTACCCGTACGACGCCGAGTCCGAGGAGGCCGTCGACAGCCTGGACTTCGTCGCCAGGGCGGGCGCGATCGCCGGGCGCGCGCCGCTACTGGTCGTGAGCGGCGAACTGGATGATCCCGCGCTGCGGGCCGACGCGTTTCACCTCGTCGACGCTTTGGGGAGCCCGTCGGAACTGCTGTCGATCCCCGGACTGGCGCATCCGCTCGCCGACGAGCCCGGCATCGAGCCCGCACCGCAGTCGCCGCTCGCGCGCGAGGTGGACGCGGGCCTGACCAGGTGGTTCCGACGCCACCTCCCGAAGCTACGGCCAGAGGGGAAGTAGGGGCGTTTCAGCTGGCGGGCCTGGCCGGGACCTGGGGTGCCGGCAAGGATCGTGTCACCAGCCGCAAACGATGGATCGGTACTGATCCGCGGCTGTCTGTTCCTCGCTACGGCTGATTCGCATCACGATCCAACGGTGGGGGCCATCGCCACTGGCGTTTCCCGGCCCGCCTGGTGCAGGTCTGAATTTTCCGCGGAACACGACGAATGCCGCTGCGACGGGGCAGCGCGGCATTCGTGTCCCGGAAGGCGGAGTCAAGCCCGCCAGGACTGTTTTGCAACCTCGGAGAGCTTGTCCAGAACGCCGTCGTAGATGCGCTTCAAGCCCGCCGGAGCGAACGTTTTCTCGAAGAATCTCCCGATGCCACCGGCGCCTCGCCAACTGGTCTCGATGCGGACCAGCGAGCCGTCACCGGCTTCCTGGACCGTCCACGTCGTCACCGTGCTGGAGTTCGCGTCGGTTTCGACGAGCTTGCCCGGTTCTGGCTCGGTGACATAGGCCCGGACATCGCGAGCCCTCTTGGAGGTGGCCTGGAGCTTCCAATGCGCGACCGCCTTTGAAACAGCGATGCCCTGCCCGATCGCGCACAACGGCCCTCGCTCCACCGCGCCCTTGCTCTTGACAGGAGGAGCATCGACCTCGGCGCTGCCCCGTGATCCGGTAGGGTCCACCCATGTCCTACATCTTCGTCCGGGTCCGGACCGCCTAAGACACATGCCGCCGAGTCGCTCATCGACCGGCGCCAGTTGAGGAACCCGCAGGAGACCATCGCGGTCTCATGGCATTGCCCTGCGGGTATCGCTCAGCCCTGACCGTCGACGCGCACCGTCGCTGGTGGGTGCTTCCACGCTATGTGCTGCCCGTGAGGGGAAGGCACACGCTGGTTCGCCGCTTCCACCAGCCTGTGCGCCCGGCCACTGAACTGCGACGCACCTGGTGACAGGTGCGTGCGTTCCTCCTCCAGCTCGGCGGCTCACCGTGCTGGCATCGCCCCAACAGGCATGCCTGCCGTGCCGCCCACCGGACATTGGACTGACCCCTATGACATCCGTCTCCAGCAACTTCTCCCGCCCGCGGCCTGCTCGCGATGCGAGTACCACCTTCGTTCTCGTGCACGGCTCTGGCGCCAGCTCGTTCATGTGGGCCCCTGTCCAGCGCGAACTGGCACTGCTCGGCCATCGCAGTTTCGCCGTCGACCTGCCCGGACACGGCTTCGACGCCCAGTACCCAGCCGCCTACCAGGCCCCACAGAACCTCGACGCATGGGCGGCCGAGCCGTCGACACTGGCCAAAGTCACCCTGCAGGACAACATCGACATGGTCGTCGACGTCGTCCGACGAGTAGCCGAGCACGGGCCGGTCGTACTGGTGGGCGCCAGCCTCGGCGGGACCACCATCACCGGGGTGGGCAACACGGTCCCTGACCTGGTGAACCGACTCGTCTACATCTCTGCATGGTCGTGCGTGCAACGGTCGAACCCCATCGAGTACATGCAGGAGCCCGAGTTCGGTGAAAACCTCCTGGCCCCACTGGCCCCACTGAACGTTGGCAACCCAGCTGAACTGGGCGTCGGCCGGGCCAACTACCGCACCGCCGACCCGGTCATGCTCGCCGCCCTCAAGGCGGCCATCATGGCCGACGGCACCGACGAACAGTTCCGGGCCTTCCTCAACATCCTGCAGCCTGACGAGTCCCTGGCGGTGATGATGTCCGAGGCCCGAGGCCATGCCGAGACCTGGGGCACTATCGCCCGCACCTACATCCGTCTCACCGACGACCGGTCGCTTCCCATAGCTATGCAGGACCGTCTGATCGCCGAGTGTGACGCGCTGACACCCGACAATCCGTACGACGTGCACACCCTGGCCACCAGCCACGTCGGGTTTCTACTCAAACCGGCGAAGCTGGTCAGCATCCTCGATCAACTGACCGTCTGACCCCACAAGGCACAAATCGTCTGTTCGAGCGTTGAGGGGGCAGCCAGCCCGCTGCCCCCTCAACGAAATGGCCGCCGACATCACACACCCGTCCTTTACTCGGTCCACGCCAACCTTCTGGAAGCACGACACCGGCCGGGCCTGGTTCAGGTGGCCTGGCCGAGGCCCCCTTCGTCCAATAGCTGCCTTGACGCGTATCTCGGTCACACCCCAACTTGAGCAACAGGCTGAGGCCCAGGCACCCGGACCTCTCCGGACAGCTCAGAGCCCGCCGTTGGCGCCGATTCCCCGGAGCAGCGTGTCGACCACGAGCGTGGCGAGCGCGTCCGTGTCCGCCGGCTCGGACTGCTGGGTCGCTTCGTGAATGAGCGCGTAGTAGACGCGGCGGGCCCAGTCCAGATCGACGTCGGTTCGGATCACCCCGGCGTCGCGCGCCCTGAGGAAGAGGCGGTCGCACTGTTCGCGTACTCCGGCGTGCACCCCGGCGACCTGGGGATCGGCTGAGAAGATACGGCTCATCGCGAACCCCCAGCCGATCTTGACGTCCAGCACGTTCGCGGTCACCTGGTACAGCGCGACCAGAGGTGGTGCGGTCTCCGGGCGAGCGTGATGCACCGCTTCGGCGAACCGTTGGGCGGCCCAGCCGGTCAGCTCGTCGATCAGCGCGTCGCGCGTGGCGAACCGTCGATGGACGGTGGTCCTGGCCACGCCGGCCGCCGCGGCGATCTGCTCCATGGACGCCGTGGGATCGGCGCTCAGTACACGTTCGGCAGCCTCGAGAATCGCCTGCACCGTGCGCTCGGCGTCCGCCCGGCGCGCGCGTCCGGCCGGACGTGCTTGCTCCTGCTGTGTCACCACTACCTCCTCGTCACGAAAAAACACTACAGGAGAGTCCCTTGCGTACCATTAGTTGCAACACTACTGTTCCAACTAGGAAGTAAGTGACATCTTCTGTGATGCGATTGGGAGGGTTCAAGAGATGGACGTTCAACTGGCTGGCAAGACTGCCCTGGTGACCGGTGCCAGCCGTGGCATCGGCTTGGCCGTCGTCACCGCGCTGCTCGAAGAGGGCATGCGAGTGGTCGCCGGCTCGCGCACCGCCCCGCCGGAGCTGGCCGCATCCGACGCGATCGCGGTGCAGGTCGACCTCGCCACCGCCGAGGGCCCCGCCCAGCTCGTCGAGCGGGCACTGACCGAGCTGGGGGATATCGACCTGCTGGTCAACAACGTCGGTGGCGGCGACAGCGACGGCGGCCAGACCGGCGGCTTCGCCACCTTCGACGACGAACAATGGCACCGGACGTTCGAGTTGAACTTCTTCAGCGCCGTCCGCACCACTCGTGCCGCACTGCCCAGCCTGTTGCGGAGGAAGGGCGCGATCGTGAACATCTCGTCCAACGGAGCCCGGATGCCGCACGCCGGGCCGATGCCGTACACCACCGCGAAGGCCGCCCTGACCGCGTTCGGCAAGGCGCTCACCGAGGAAGTCAGCCCGCTGGGCGTACGAGTGAACACCGTCTCCCCAGGCCCCGTGCGCACCTCCATGTGGGAGTCCCCGGACGGCTACGGCGCGGAGCTCGCGCGCTCGATGGGCGTGCCGCACGCGCAACTCCTGGTCCAGCTGCCGGCCGGGATGGGAGTCACCACCGGCCGGTTCGTGGAGCCCGCCGAAGTCGCCGCCCTGGTCGCCTACCTGGCCTCACCCCTGTCCGGCAGCATCACCGGTGCGGATCACGTCATCGACGGCGGTGCGATCAAGACGGCCTGACGGCCGCACAAGCACCTCCACGCGAGGCGGCGGCATTGGGGTCCGCGGTCAATTCGAACTAGGGACTTTCAGCCATATGCATGACGGCGAGTTTTGGCGCACACTCGATGGCACGTGCAGGTGTTCGGGGCATCAGCATGATCCGGGTGGATGTCGATCGGGGACTCACCACCCGGG
Organism: Amycolatopsis cynarae; assembly: GCF_026802195.1. Classification (NCBI taxonomy): domain Bacteria; kingdom Bacillati; phylum Actinomycetota; class Actinomycetes; order Pseudonocardiales; family Pseudonocardiaceae; genus Amycolatopsis; species Amycolatopsis cynarae. Next base: position 3,120,408 of record NZ_CP113836.1, read on the forward strand.
ATGAGGAGCGTCTGTGACGGCCGGTCGGGGCCATACTGTCCGCCCGGAGGCTCCTGGGACGGGGCGGCTCGGGGCCGCCCCGTCCCCTTTTTCTCCGGGGTTGATGCTTTTCTGGGTTTCGTGTTTTTCCGGGGAAGAGGAAACCGGCGATGGCGGACGAGATCGTGGTCGGGGTGAGCGCGTCCGCGACGGCGTTGGTGGCGGTGCGGTGGGCGGCGCGGCTGGCCCGGGAGCGGCATCTGCCGGTGATGCTGGTGCATGCGGGGCAGGATGCCGGTGCGCTCGCGCGGGCGGTGTCCGTCGCGGAGGGCGAAGGCGTGGGGGTGCGGGCGGAGAGCAGTGAACAGTCGGTGGTGCCGCTGCTGCTCGAGTGGTCGAGGGTGGCGCGGATGCTCGTGCTGGGGGCCTCGGGCAGGAGCAGTGCGGTCGCCCGGCACACACGGTCACCGGCGCTGACGGTGGCGGCGCGGGCCGGGTGCCCGGTGGTGGTCGTGCGGGGCGGATGCCGCCCGGGCCCGGTGGTGGTCGGGGTGGACGGTTCCGAGGCGGGGGAACGGGCGGTGGGGCTGGCGTTCGACGAGGCGGCGCGCCGGGATGTGCCGCTGGTGGCCCTGCATGCGTCGAGTGACGCCGAGTACCGGACGGCGACGGCGCCGGCGATGCGGCCGGTGGAGTGGGAGCCGCGGCGTGAGGACGACCGGCGTCCGCTGTCGGAACGGCTGGCCGGGTGGCGGGAGCGGTACCCGGAGGTGGTTCTCGAGCGGATCGTGGTGCGGGACCGGCCGCGGCATCATCTGCTGCGGTGGAGTGAGCGGGCGCACCTGGTGGTGGTGGGGACGCGGGGGCGGGCCGGTCTGCCGGGGATGGTGCTGGGGTCGACGAGCCGGACGCTGGCGCAGCGGGCGGGGTGCCCGGTGATGGTGGTGCCGCCGCGCTGACCGGGACCGGATCAGGCCAGGAGGTGTTTGAGGCGGGATCCGGTGCCCGTGGTGAGGAAGCGGCCGAGCGTGCCGGTCAGTTCGTGGCGGGCTTCGTGCTGCCGCCGGACGAATCCGGCGAGCAGTTCCCCCATGGCGAGCAGGGTGGCGGCCGGGGGCGGGCTGGTTTCGAGCATTTCCTGGGCGTAGCGGCGAAGGTGCTCGCTCTGGACTTCGCCGTCCTGGAAGGCGCCGAGGACGTCCTGGAGGCGTTTGAGGTCCTTGAGGACCTTGCGGTAGCTGGCGGGGTGGCACAGGGGTTGGACGACTTCCAGGGTGTAGCGCAGTTCTTTGGCGCGTTTGCGCAACCCGTGGACTTCTTCGGCGGGGGTGGCCGGGGTGATGGCGCGGGCCTTGCGGAGGACGCGCCGGGTGACGGTGCGGAGGCGGTCCGCCGCCCACCGGCGGGTGGTCAGGGATGAAACGCCGGTTTCGGCGAGGGGTTCCAAAGCGGTGCGCCAGTCGTTCAGGAGCCGGCGGAAACGGGCCGAGCGCAGGCCGCGGACGAGCCGGCCGCGTTCGGCGCGCCGGCAGCGGCGGAGGTGCTCGCGGAAGGGGGCGAGGTCGGTGGGGGCACCGACGGTGAGGCCGTGGGCGAGTTCGTCGAGTTCGAGGAGGTGGACGTCGAGGTCGCGGGTGGGGGTGGTGAGGTCGCCAAGGGCCTTGAAGCCGGATGCGTAGCGGTCGGCGAGTCCTTCGGGGAGGACGTCCGCGGCGATCTTGAGCAGGGACCGGGTGCGGCGGACGGCGACGCGGAACTCGTGGAGGTATTCGGGGTCGATGTCGTCGATGGTGCCGTCGATGGTGGCTTCCATCGCGGCGAGGCAGTCGAGCAGGGCGGCGGCGATGGCGCTGTCGGCGGGCTGGTCCGGCGTGATCTCGGGCCGTTCGCGGGTCTCGGGGAGGTCGCAGGTGCCGAGGAGTTCGTCGTAAAGGGTCGCCGCGGTGGGGGTGAACGCCCCGGTGGCGAGGAGGGTGCGGGCCACGCGGGTGGTGTGGCGGGAATCCTCCCGGACGGGGCGGAGCGTGAGGCGGATCAGCGGCGGGGTCCTGCGGGGGTGGATGGCGGTGGCTTCGGTCCATTCCAGGAGCAGAACGGTGCTGCCGTCGGCCTTGCGGACGGCGATCTCGCGGGTGACGGTGCGGCAGCGGAGTGTGGGTGCCACGGCGCGGACGCTGATGGCACCGGCGATGCCGTCGCGGATCGGTCCCGGAGCGAGTTGTTCGGCGCGGGCGGGCCACGACGGGGGTTCGGTGAGCCGGGCGGTGACCGGTTCCTCCCCGCCGTGGAGGACGAGTGAGCCTGGTCCGGTGACGACCTCGTGGCTGAGGACGAGGCCGTTGCGGCGGATGCGCCAGTCCGCGGTGTCGAGGTAGGTGCGGGTGCGGGCGCGACGCGTGTCGAGGCGCAGCCGGTAGCGCTCGGTGAGCGGGGTGAGGGCGTCGAGGATCGCGGCGGGCGCGCATCGGGTCGGCGGCCCGTACCAGCGCAAGGTCACCGAGGTCGGCACTGGGTACTTCCGGGGGTGCGTGGGCGGGTCGTTGATCAGTCTAGTTCATCCGGTTTCCGCCCGGTGTTTTCCTGTTGTTCACCCTGATCCGCGGTTCAGGGCCGCCGGGTCGGGGAGCGCCGGACCGTGGCACCCGCGCGGCGGCCGGAGCGGGACAGGGCGAGGGTGACGCCGGTGGGCATGTGCCGGTTGACCAACTCGCCGAGGCGTCGGCCGAGTTCGGTGTAGGCGGTGAACTTGCCGTCGTCGAAGAACTGGTCGCCGGTGCTGTCGTGGGGGAATTCGGGGTGGTGCGCCGCGTAGGACAGCAGCGGATAGGGCAGGTCGCGCCACAGCAGGGCCTTGGCCACGACGAGACGCCCCGTGCGCTGGGCGGCGGGCAGGCCGCTTTCGGCCGGGTAGTGGATGGTGCCGGTGATGATGGGGCTGTGCACCAGGCGCGAGTTGAGCACGGAGGGCGCTTCGGGCGTGTCGAGGGGTTTGCCGGTACCGGGTTCGGCGTGCCACGGGTCGTGCAGTTCGACGCGGACGCCGAGTTCCTGCTCGGCGAGGGTGAGCGCGTCGGCCAGTGTGGTGGCGGTCGGCGGTGCGTCGGCACCCGCGTCGACGCAGTAGATGAGGCCGCAGCGGCGGCGCAGGAGTTCGACGAGCCCGAGGTTGTCGTAATGGCCGCCGTCGGTGACGTGCAGCAGGCGGTCGCGGTGGGAGTGGAGGCCGAACACCTCGCGCCACAGGTAGGGCAGGCGGCGGGCGTGGGGCAGGCCGGGGTAGGCCCAGCGGTCGGGCCGGTGGGGGCCGGGGGCGGCGAGCACGAAGTCCGGGTTGGGCAGCCAGGCGCCGAGGCGGGCGCCGGAGACCGCGAGCAGCACCTGGAACCAGCGGGCGGCGCGTCCCATGGCGGAGGCGAACGCGGCGCCGCTGACGGCGACCGCACCCTGGACGGTCAGGTCGCGGCGGAACCGGGGCGGGACGAGGTGTTCGAGTGCGCCGGTGCGCACCCAGCCGACGTCGGGGCCGCCGATCCAGTCGGCGCTGAGGGTGTAGGACACCCCGTTGAGGCCGGGCGGGGTGCGGCCCTCGCCGGTGAGGTTGGCGGTGGCGGCGAAGATGACCTGGGGGAAGCGGGTGCCGGTGCGGCCGTAGCGGGAAAGGCTGGTGCGTTCGGTGCTGGGGTAGGGCACGGCGAGGTCGGTGCCGTCCCGGCGGACACGGCGAACGGCGAAGGCACCGGCGATCCGTTCCCGGTAGAAGGGGTGCAGGCTCAGCGAGGTTTCGTCGAAGATCCCGCCGACGACGAGCAGCACCACGGCGAAGCCGAGCGCGGTCCACAGGGCCGCGGGGTCGCCGCCGGTGCCAGCGGTGACGACGAACAGTAGGAGCCAGGCCAGCGCGAGCAGTGCGGTGGTGACGATGACGAGGAGGCGTTGCAGGAAACTGCCGGGCACGGCGGCGAGGATGCCGGTGCCGGTGGCGGATCCGAGCGTGGCGCGCTTGCGCCACAGGATCGACGCGAGGGTGGAGGCGTAGGTCAGCAGGACCGCGACGACGGGGCTGCCGACGCGAACGCCGGGGTCGGTGGTGGGCAGGCGGTAGGCGAGCCAGACCAGGACCGGGATCGCGATCGTCACGGCGGCCACGATCGCGGCGAGCAGGGCGAGGCGCGTGGCGGTGCGGCGCAGGACCAGCCGGAGTTCCCGGTTCCGCGGGGCGGTGCCGCGGCCGAACAGGGACACGCCCAGCGCGCCGAGGACGAGCACGGCGAGGGCGATCAGGGCCCCGGTGCGGATCGCGGGGAAAGGGGCGGGGGCGGCGGGCAGTGCGGTGACCGGGACGACCCGGTACAGCCAGCCCGCGGCGACGCCGAGGACGACGGCCGGGGCGAACAGCGCGAACAGCGACAGCAGGAGGCCACGGGCGAGCACGCCGAACGCGGTGAGCGTTTCCGTGGTGGTGTTGGCGAGGTAGCTGGCGTGGCGCCGGACGTGGTCCTCTTCGACGCTGCCGTGTGCGTAGGCCTGTTCGGGGTCGCGAACGACCTCACCGGCGGGCCGGTCCTCGATCGCTTCGGTAAGCGCTTGCTGCAGCGCGCCCGCGGTGAAACCGCCGCCGGAGACGGAGACGAGGTACCGGGCCTGCAGCAACCGCTGGCGCATGCTCTGGAGGAAGCCGAGCGAGACGCTGGCGGAGCGGATTCCCCCGCCGGACAGGCAGAATCCGGTGGCGCCGGGCTCGGCGCCGGGGACCTGGTAGCCCCGTTGCCACCGGTCCCGTGCGGTCGGTTCGGTGCCACCTGGCAGTGGGAAATCGCTTTCTTCCAGTGGGGCCGCGGCCTGGCCGTCCTCCTGGGCGACGCGCAGGCGGTCGAGCCTGCGATCGGTGTTGGCCCAGCAGCGGCGCAGAGTGATCGCGATGCCGTAGCAGGCCGCGAGCCCGGCGGGCAGCAGCGCGCAGAACTCGAGCACGGCGGCGGCGGAGGCGCACAGCATCAGTGCCGGGGCAACGGCGGGGTCGGGGACGGCGACCAGCGTCAGGACGTCGGCGGCCACCGCGGCGAAGAAGGTGAGCAGGGCCGAAAAGCGGGCGAAGCGGGCGATGGTCTGGGCGCGCGGTGTCCAGGAGGTCCAGATCGCCGCGGTCGTGCCGAGCAGGCCACCCGCGCCGCAGCCGAGGACGAGGACGAGGTGCCACCACACCGCGGCGGCGGTCCCGGGCGGCAGCGGCCGCGGCGCGCCGGTCCCGGCGAGCTGGAGACCGGTGATCCCGGGGCGGGACGCGCCCGCCAGGTACACGCCGATCGCGAGGGCGGGCAACAGGACCGCGATGACCGCGACGGTCAGTGCCGAAGAGCGTCGCGGGCGGTGTTCGGCCGGGCGGAGCAACTCGCGGAAAGCGGGCATCGGAACCTCCCCAGTTCTCCGGGCTCGCGCGAGGGAAACGGGCGTGCCCGGGCCGCTTCAGAGCGTACCGGGACCGGGGTCAGTGGCAGGTGCCTTTGGCGGTCAGCACGCGGTCGAGTGCCTCGTGCACCCGCGTGGCGGGGAGTTCGCCGTCGGCCGCGGCGCGTTCGAGGCGGTCGAGGACGGGGGCGAGGTCGCCGCCGCCGGACCACAGTGCCTGGTCGGCGCCGGCCGCCAGGGCGTGGACGACCGCGTCCGGAAGCCGGTACAGGTCGGTGACCGCGGCCATCGCGCCCAGATCGTCGGTGATCACCGGGCCGGTGAAGCCGTAGCCGGTGCGCAGCAGCCGGTAGGCCTCCGGGGACAGTGAGGCGGGCAGGCCCGCGGTGAGCCCGGGAACGGTGAGGTGCCCGACCATCACCGCCGCCGGGCCGTAGTCGGCGATCCTCTCGTACGGCACGAGATCGTTGTGCCGTAAGGAATCCAGTGGCGGCGTGCGCACCGTGCCGTCATGGGAGTCGCCGCTGGCGTGCCCGTGTCCGGGGAAGTGCTTGAGCACCGGTGTCACGCCGCCTTCCCGCAGGCCGGTGGCGAACGCGAGTGCGTAGGCGCGCGCCGTGGCGGGGTCGGCGCTGAAGGACCGGTCGCCGATGGGGCCGCCGTCGGGTTCGGCGCTGACGTCGGCGTCGGGGGCGAAATCCACCGTGACCCCGCGGGCCCGCAGTTCACGCCCGCGGGCGGCGGCCGCGGCGCGGACCTGTTCGACGGTCATGGTGCGGGCCATCGTGCGGGCGCTGGGCAGCGAGCCGTCGAGCTGGTCGATGCGCTGGACACGGCCGCCTTCCTCGTCCACCGCCACCGACAGGCCCCAGCGGGCGGCGGCGCGCACCGCGGTCAGCGCGTCGTGGGTGAGCAGGCTGGTGGCGTCTCCGCCGATGAAGATGCCGCCGACCTGCTCGTCACGGACGAGGTTCGCGGCCGCGGCGGGATCGGTGGGGTCGACGCCGAGGACGACCAGCTGGGCCAGCCGCTGCCGCGGGGTCATCTGCCCGATCACCGGGTCGCACGGGTCCGCCGAGGGGGAAGGCGAAGGCTGAGTGGGAGGCGCCGGGGGCTGGGAAACCGCGGCGGGGGGACGGCAGCCGGTGAGCAGTGCGGTCGCGAGGAGCACGGCGGTCGCGGTGGCGGTGCGGTACTTCATCGGCTCCCTGGGGTCGTGCCGGGACGGGCACGGCCAGCGTAGCCGCGGTCACCGCCGCCCGCCGGTCCGGTGCGGCGGTGGCGGGGCGTCACCAGGACACTCCCGATACGCTCAGGGCATGTCGAGCCGATCACCACAGCACCCGTCCCCTGCTCCCGCCACCCTGCGTGCCCGGCTGGACCGGGCGCGGAAGGCCGCGGCCGGCGCCGAGACCGACGCCCTGCTGATCGCGCCGGGATCGGATCTGCGGTACCTGCTCGGCGAGTCCGGCGGGTCGTTCGAACGGCTGACCACCCTGGTGGTGCCCGCTGGTGAGGGAGCGCCCGCGCTCGTGGTGCCGAAGCTGGAGGCCCCGGGCTATGCGCACGTGCCCGCCGGTGAGCTCGGGATCGAGATCGTGACGTGGGTCGACGGTGAGGACCCGTACCGCATGGTGGCCGCGCGGCTGGGGAAGCCGGGCCGCGTCGCGGTGAGCGACAACACCGCCGCGCTGCACGTGCTGGCGTTCCGTGAGGCGCTGGGCGCGGCGGAGCAGACCCTGGCCGGGCCGGTCGTGCGGGAGCTGCGGATGCGCAAGGACGCCGCGGAGGTCGAGGCGCTGCGCCGGGCCGGGGCGGCGATCGACCGGGTGCACGCGAGGATGGGCGAGTGGCTGCGTCCGGGCCGGACCGAGGCCGAGGTGGGCGCCGACATCGAGGCCGCGATCCTGGCCGAGGGGCACACGCGGGCGGACTTCGTCATCGTGGGTTCGGGCCCGAACGGCGCGAGCCCGCACCACGACGTGTCCGGGCGGGTGATCGAGCGCGGGGATGTGGTGGTGATCGACATCGGGGGCCCGGTCGCGGAGGGCTACAACTCCGACTCGACCCGCACCTACGCCGTCGGTGAGCCGAGGGATGCCGATGTCGCCGAGACCTACGAGGTGCTGCGGCGGGCGCAGCGGGCCGCGGTGGAGGCCGTGCGGCCGGGGGTCACCGCGGAGGCGGTCGACGCCGCGGCCCGTGACCTGATCACGGCGGCGGGCTTCGGCGAGTTCTTCATCCACCGCACCGGCCACGGGATCGGGCTGGACGTGCACGAGGATCCCTACATCGTGGCGGGCAACGCGTTGCCGCTGGAGCCGGGCATGGCGTTCAGCGTCGAGCCGGGCATCTACCTGCCGGGCCGGTGGGGCGCCCGGATCGAGGACATCGTGGTGGTCACCGAGGACGGTGCCGAATCGCTCAACACCCGCCCGCACGAGCTCGTCGTGCTCGACGTATGACGGCCGCGGGCGGGCTGGAGCCCCTGGACCAGGCGATCGCGCGGGAGCTGGCCTCCGACGGCCGGTGCAGTTTCACCGATCTGGCCGAGCGGGTGGGTCTGTCGGTCTCGGCCGTGCACCAGCGGGTGCGCAGGCTGGAGCAGCGCGGCGTGATCCGCGGTTACGCCGCGCAGCTCGACGGCGAGCTGATCGGGCTGCCGCTGACCGCGCTGATCTCGCTCACGCCGAACGATCCGGCGGCGCCGGACGACTATCCGCAGCGGCTGGAGCACATCACCGAGATCGAGTCCTGTTATTCGGTCGCGGGGGACGAGTCCTACATCCTGCTGGTGCGGGTGCCCTCGCCGCGCGGGCTGGAGGATCTGCTACGCCGGATCCGGGAGGCGGCGAAGGTGTCCACGCGCACCACGGTGGTGCTGTCGACGCCATTCGAAGGGCGGCCGCCGACCCTTTAGCAGATCCCGGTCCAAGGGTCCGGTGTGTAGTACTGGCAGGGCCAGCTACGCCCTTGGTGATCGACTGGGTGAAGAGCAGACTCAGGGCATGGGCGACAACGACCTGGGCGACTTCCTGCGGGCCCGCCGTGCCGGACTCACGCCGGATGAGATCGGTCTGCCGGTCGAGTTCGGCTCCGGTCGCCGGGTCGCCGGTCTGCGGCGCGCTGAGGTCGCGCGGCTGGCCGGGGTGAGTACCGAGTACTACACCCGTCTGGAACAGGGCCGCGCCCGGCAGCCGTCCGAACAGGTACTGCACGCCCTCTGCGACGCGCTGCGGTTCGATGACATCGAGCGGCGGCATCTGTTCGCCCTCGCGGGCACCCCCGCCGGGCACAAGGACCGGGCCGAGCACTCGTCCCGGCTACGGCCGGCGCTGCGGCAGGTGCTGGAGTCGATGGATCTGGCTTCTGCCTTCGTCAGCGACCGGAACCTCACTGTCGTCGGCGGGAACACGTTGTGGGCATTGCTGTTTCCCGATGTGGCCGGGCTGCCGCGCTGGGAGCGCAGCATGGCGCGCTGGACGCTGCTGGATCCGCGTGCTCGCCTGGTGTGGTGCGATTGGGAACGCGTCGCCCGCGACTACGTGCACGGGTTGCGGCTGGCCGCCGCCGCACAGCCGCGAAACCAGCGCATCGCCAACCTGATCGGCGAGCTGATGATGCGCTCACCCGAGTTCCCGGCGTGGTGGTCGGAACACCGCGTCCAGGAACGCAGCACCGGCCTCAAACGCCTCCACCACCCTGTCGCCGGTGACCTGGAACTGCAGTACGAGATCTTCACTTCGGTCGCCGACCCGGGCCAATCGCTCGTCGTCTACTGCGCGCCGTCCGGCTCGCCATCCGAGGAGCGCCTGCGACTGCTGGCCAGCTGGGGCAGCGAACCCGCCACCGCGACCACCCGGGACACCGCCGCCGAATCCTGACCACCGCCCAAACCGCGCGATCCAGCACCAACACCACCCGGACACGACCCCGCCCTACCCGCGGGGTCCATGCCGCCGTGCCTACGCACGCCGACACTCATCCACGAAAGGAAACCCCGTAGTGAGCAAGACATTCCTGATCACCGGCGTCAGCACCGGCCTCGGACTGGCCATCGCCCGGCGAGCCCTGGCCGCCGGGCACCGGGTCGCGGGCACCGTGCGCACCGAGCAGCACGCGGCCGCCTTCCAGGCGCTGGACCCCGACCGCGCCCGGGCCTTCATCCTCGACCTGTCCGACGCGGACCGGATCGACCCCACGGTGCGGGCCGCCGAAGCGGAACTGGGCCCGATCGAAGTGCTCGTGGCCAACGCCGGCTACGGGCTCGAAGGCACCTTCGAAGAGTCGTCGATGGCCGATCTGCGCCGCCAGTTCGAGGTCAACGTGTTCGGCACGGTAGCGACCGTGAAAGCGGTCCTACCCGGCATGCGGGAACGGCGCGGCGGCCACATCTTCGTCATCACCTCGATGGGCGGGCACACCACCTTCCCCGGACTGGCGTTCTACGAAGGCAGCAAACACGCCCTGGAAGGCATCACCGACACCCTCGCCCAAGAGGTCACCCAGTTCGGCGTGCGGGTCACCGCCGTGGCTCCCGGCGCGTTCAAAACCGACTGGGCAGGTAGGTCACTGGTCCGCGTACCACGCAGCGTCGCCGACTACGACGCACTGTTCGACCCGATCCGGACCCGCCGCCAGGCCCTCGCGGGTCAGGGCATCGGTGATCCCGATCGCGCGGGCGACGCCATCCTCACCCTCCTGGACGCGGAGAAGCCTCCCGTGCATGTCCTGCTCGGCTCGGACGCGCTACGCCTGGTCGCCGCCGGGCGCCAACGCGTCCAGGACGACTTCGACGCCTGGGAGGAACTCAGCCGCTCCACCGACTCCACCGAAGGCGGAGTAACAGTCGCCTGACCGGGCGGCGCCGCCAGGCCGAATACCGGTGGCGCCTGGCCTTGGGTGTCGGCGTGGACCGGCTGAACCTCGGAGTCGTTGTGCGGCAAGCTAATGTGCGCGCATGGGGGAAATCGATCAGGACACCGTCTGGTTCGACTGGCATTCGATGGTCTACCGGGACTTCGACTTCGACCTCGACGCCCCGGGAGACCGCAGCAGTGCGGCGCTTGAGGCACTGGAAGCCGACTTGGGCGTGTCCGACGACGTGGAAATCGACTTCCTGGGCGGCGGCGAGTGGGGGCAGCGGCTGGCCAACGTGATCGGCATGGGGCTGTCCGCGCTGCTGGAGCGGCTCAGCCACCCGGACGTGGCGGTGCGCCGGATCATGCCCGTGGTGCTGGCCTACGCGGACGCGCAGCCCGACGCAGTGGTGCCGACGCTGCTCCACCGCAGCGAGCGGGACCCGGACGCGCCGGTCCGGCTCGGGCTGCTGCTGGCTTCGGGCCGACACGCGAACGACCCCCGGGTGAGCGACCACCTGCGGCGCCGTATGCGGGAGGGCGGCCCGGCCGAGGCGCTGGGGGCGGCCCTCGGCCTGGCCCTGCCGCCGTTCCCGGCCACCGACGACGAGGTGGTCGAAGCGCTCACCCTGTGCGCCGACGAACAGGCCGGTGCGGCACTGGCGGAACTGGCCTGGGGCGACCCGCAGTGGAACGGCGAACCGCCGCCGCGTGGCGCCGTGGACCGGATCGGCGGCTGGCTGTTTGACACCCCTGACGTGCGCAGCCGCTGGCTGTCGCGCATGCTGCCCCGGCTGTGGGACGGGCGGCTCGACCCCTCGGCCGCGCCAGTGCTGATCGAGGCGGCAGACCGGCTGTTCGAGAAGGACCGTTGCTACGCCGATCACGCGGCGGCCGTCGCGGACCTACTCGGGCACCCCGACTCCGAGGTGCGGCGGGCGGCCATTCGCACCCACCACCTCTTCGCCCACGACGGCTACGCCGACGCCCTGCTGGGCGTCCTGGACGACCCGGACCTGTCCGCCCGGGCATTGACCTTGCTGCTCTGGCGCAAGGACCCCCGGTGCCTGCCGCGCCTGCGGGAGAGGATGCGACATGGCACCCTCGACTGCCATGTGCTGCGCTACGCGGGAAACTTCGCCGAGGAATTGTGGCCCGCCATCGGGGCGCGGGTCGCGGACGAAGACACTCCGGCCGCCGAGCTCGCCGCGTTGCTGACCCAGGTCCACGGCTGGCACGCGAGCGGGGACCCGATCGCCTTGCCGGTCGCCGTCGCGCTGGAGCGGCTGAACGCCCGGATCGAAGCCGCCGGGAACCCCGAATCCGACGATCACGCCGCGGCGCGCGAGGCCGCCCGGTTCCTGCGTGACTGGCGCGCTCGGGCGGCCGACGAGCAGAGCCTGGAGGGCAGGCTCGCGCGCATGCGTCACATCCTGGCGCTCTCCCATCCGAAGGACCACGACGTCGTACGCAGTGAGCTGGACGCCCTGACGCGGCGACACGAGCCGGACCACACCCCGCACCCGGACGATCCGCGCCGCGACATCACGTCCTGCGAGTGGATCGCCGCATTTCCGCACGCGGCCCAGCCCGCCGTTCCCATCCTGCGACGGCTGCGGGACACCGCGGCGGTGCCGGGCGCGGTGCGGGCCGCCGCCGCCCACGCGCTGTGGAAGATCACCGGCGACGCGGACGGAGCCCTACCCGTCCTGGTCGAACAGATTCGCCAGGCCCCCCTGCTCGTGCTGGACTATCTCGGGTTCATGGGGGCGGCGGCCCGGCCCGCGCTGCCCGCGCTGCGCCTGTGCGACGACGGCGACAGCGACTTCGCCCTCCTCGCCCGCCGCGCGGTCCGGAAGATCGAAGGGGTCTCCCAGGACCGGCCGAGCGTGCGGCACAAGCTTCGCGGGTGAGGGCTAGCGCTTGGCGCGTGTTTTCTCAGCGGTGGAGCCGCTTGCGGTGGGCCGTCGGCTTGCACCGCTACGGGTTCTGACCTGGTTCCTCGCAAGAACAGCACTGCCGGCGACTCCTCTGATTGGCATTCATGAGGAGGAGATCCCACAGCGAGGGACCACGTCAGGTTCCGCTACCCGCACCGCCACGCAAACCACTGCCAAAACAGGCTTTACCGGTCGCTCGCGAAGCGGATGAACAGCACCAGCGAGACGGCGATGATGCCGATCGATCCGGCGGTCCACAGCAGCTCCCGCCCGGGGGCGCCGGTGAGCAGTTCCTGGGCGAAGCGCACGGCCAGCACCAGCACCAGCACGTTGGCGACCTTGATCTCCAGCTTGGTGAGCACCCCGGTGCGGATGAGTTCGCCGTGGTCCGCCGTGTCGGTCTGGGGGCTGGAGAACACCTCGTACAGGCCGAAGCCGAGCACCAGCAGCACCGTGGCGATCAGGTAGGTGTCGATGGCGCCGAGCAGATCGGCCAGCAACTCCGTGTCCGCGGCACCGCGCAGCGCCTCGGTGACGAACTTGCCCGCCTTGGCGGTGGCCCAGATGATCGTGGCGACGCTGGTGAGGATCAGCACCGCACTGGGCACCAGCATGAGCCAGCGGATCCGGGCCAGCCAGGCGTAGACGAACTGGCTGCCCCTGGGGTCGCTGGTCTTCGGCACCGCAGCATCATGACGCCACCGCCCGCTCCCCGCACGGCGGCGTGCGGCTGTCAACTGCCGGGGACGCTCAACAGCCGCAGCGTGCCATGGTCGTCGCCCCTGGCGGCCAGGGTGCGGCCGTCCGGGCTGAACGCCAGCGCGGCGCCGGTGCCGGGCGTGCCGACGCCGATCTGCCTGCCGGTGTCGGTGTTCCACAACCCCAGAGCGCCTCCCACCGCGGCCAGGGTGTGACCGTCCGGGCTGAGCGCCACCGTGGCGACGGTGTAGGGGATGGTGATGGGCTGGCGTGCCTGGTTGTGGCTGGAGGCATCCCACAGCCGCACCGTCGTCGTGTCGGAGTACCCCGAGCTCGCGGTCACGAGCAACCGGCCGTCCGGGCTGAACACGTAATCTTCCAGATCCTCACCGGCGGGCAGGGTGATCATGTCGCCCATCCGCTGCTGGCCGGCCACATCCCACAGCGTCAGGTGGGTGCCCTCGACCGGGTCGGCCGCGATGGTGACGACGATGCGGCCGTCCGGGCTGAGCCTGACGCCCGGGTCCTTGTCCGAGGTGAGGCCGGCCGAGCCGAGGTGACGGCCGCCGGCGACATCCCACAACTGCACGCTGGGGTAGGTGGAGTGCTCGGACTCGCCTTGGTCGGGCGTGACGGCCAGGACGCGGCCATCCGCGCTGAGCGCCGCCTTCTCGATGGGGCCGCGCCACTTGCCGTCCACGGTCAGGTCGACGTCGAGCCGGCCGGTCTGGTGGCCGGTGGCCGCGTCCCACGACTGCACGGCGCAGTCCCCGTTCTCCACCCTCGTCGTGGTCAGGGTGCGGCCGTCCGCGCTGAGCGCCACGTCGGCGCCCCAGCTGTACCGCCCGAAAGGTCCGAGGAGTTGGCCGATCTGCCGTCGTGCGCCCACATCCCACACCTGCACGGTCTGGTCGTCGTAGACGGTGGCCAGGGTGCGGCCGTCCGCACTGAAGGCGACTTTCTCCACGTAGTAGGTCGTCACGGGACCGGTCAGGACACCGATCTGGGCGATCGACGGCGGCGCCGGGGCCAGCGGTGCGGGCCACAGCGCCCACGCCAGCAGAGCCCCGGCCAGCGCCACGGCGTCGACGGCGACGACGGTGGGGCGCCCCGGGTGTCGCGGCCCGGGTTGGCGCCGTGCCCTCCTGGCCGCCCAGACCCGGCCCGCCGTGAGGAGGACCGCGACGACCAGCACGGTGAAGAGCACGACAGGTGCGCCCTGTTTGCTGCCGATGGCGAACCGGACGTCCCTGCCCGGGACCCGCTTGACTTCTCCGAGGGCGGCCAGGGCGGCGAGAAGGGTGAGGGCGGTGGCGCAGGCGCCGAGCAGGAATGCGAGGGCGCCGACGATCCGGCCCGCGCGCGCCGGCACGAGCCGGCTGGTGGCGGCGAACAGCGCGCCGACGAGCACGGCGTCGAGGGCGATCCCGCCTTGGAGGCCGAATCCGAGGGTGCGCAAGACGGCGACCCCGTCACCCCTGATGAAGCGGATGAGGCCGCTGATGAGGAGCGCGACGAACACGGCGGCCAGCGCCGTCACGGCGACGACGGCGTGCCGTCCCGTCGGCCGGTGCGGGCTGGTGGCGTGGTCGAGGACCGCGGTCTCGCGTCTGGTCGGGGCGTGGCCGCCGGACGACTCCCGCTTGGCGGACAGGGGCGCGGTCAGTGCCATGGTGGGGGGTTGCCCGTCCAGCAGTGCTGTGGCCTGTTCGGCGGTCCACCGCACGTCGGGGTCTTTGGTTGTGAGGCCCTGGATGAGGGGTGTGAGCGGCCCGGCGTTGACGGGTTCGGGCAGGTCGTCGAGCAGGACCGCCGCGAGGGTGGCCATCCCCGACCCCCGGTCGAACGGGGAGGCCCCCTCCACGGCGTGGTAGAGGGTCACCCCCAGTGAGAACAGGTCCGAGGCCGCCGTCGCGTCCTGCCCTTTGGCGCGTTCGGGCGCGATGTAGGCGACCGAGCCGACCACCATGCCTTCCTCGGTCATGTTCGCCTGCCCGGTGGCCTTGGCGATGCCGAAATCGGTGAGCATCGGCGTACCGTCCTCGGCCAGCATGATGTTGTGCGGCTTGACATCCCGGTGGATGACACCCGCTTCGTGACACGCCGACAACGCGGACAGCATCGCCGCCGCCACCTGCCGGGCCACCGGGACGGGAACCGGCCCGTTCACCTCGATTTCGTCGGCCAGCGACCGGCCGGGCACGTACTGCATGACCGTCCACGGTGTGCCACGCTCGACGAGCACGTCGTGCACGGTGACGATGTTCGGATGGTCCCGCAACCGCGCGGCGTGACGGGCCTCCAGCGTGGCACGCTCGATCACCTCGGCGGTCATCGCCGCGGTGCTCCCGGGCGGGACGGCCACCTCCTTGACAGCCACCTCGACCCCCAGAACACAGTCCTGGGCCAGCCAAACCCGGCCGTAGCCGCCCCGCCCCAACTGTCTGAGCAGCCGGTAACGGCCATCAGCCAGGGTCAGGCCGGGCGCGGCCCCGGTCGGCGGGACGTTCGAGGCGGACGACGACGGCACCACGTTCTCCAATGTCAGACGGGGGGTTCATGCGAGATTCCGGCGGCGCGGAGCGTCGAGCCGCATCTGATGGTCCCGGGCGCGTCTGGAGATCCTCACAGAGCCGACCCGGACCGCGTTGGCGTCCCCCATCCGGTGATCATCCCGGAACCCGCTTCCGGACTCAACGCCGACACCCGGTTTGCGCGCTGCCTGATGATCGTCGTGTGTTCGACGGACGTCGGGACGGGGAAACGTCCACTGAGGATTCCCGGGTCAGCGCACGCCGGCGAGGGTGGCGGCGGGGTGCAGATCACCGCCGGCACCGGGCAGGCAGGCCGCCGAGGGCATTTCGGTGGCCAGGAACTCGGTGAGGCAGCGGCCGATCTGGGCGTGGCCGTTGGCGTTGGGGTGGAAGGACTCCTGCAACGCGTGCGAGGCACGGTCGGCGTAGTTGAGGTCGCCGAGGCGCAGCACCAGCCTGCTGAACCATTCGGTGCTCGGGTCGGCCCCGCCGCTGCAGGCCTCGTGTCCGCGCCCGGCCCGGGACAGGTCGAGGAAGCGGGCACCGGCCTGTGCCGCGGCTCTGGCCAGCCCGGCCGACAGCTTCAGCACCCCGTCGTCCTGCACCCACCGCAGATCCTCGGTGCGAAAAGGACAGCCGTTGAGGCTCTGGAGATCCGCGGGAAGATCGGGGCCGATCGGTGCGGCGTAGGACTGCAGCACCAACTGGTAGTCCTCGGGCTGGTAGCCGGCCTGGGCGAGGACCTTCTTCACGTCGCCGAGTGCGGTGACGACCTTCGGCACCATCGCGTTGACGCGGTCGTCCCAGGTGGCGCTGATCGGCCCGCTGCACGGACCGTTGCCCGACATCAGCCAGGACTGGAAGCACTGGGAGATCAGCTGGGAGAAGTGCGGGTCGTCATTGGCGCCCACGGCGACGACGACCGCCGCCACACGGTGGTTCTTGACCAGCTGCGCCAGTTGCCCGGCCTGGGAAGGTTCGGTCCACTGCCGAGCGTCGCCCAGCGCCACCTGTGCTGCCGGGGCGCCCGAGCAGGCGAGGTTGACCTTCGCCTCGATGCCGGGGAGAGCGGTTTCGAACACCGTGGCCTCGGGTGAGCGATGACACCAGTCGCCGTTGGCGCCGTTGGTGTCGGGGGTGTAGTTCCCGGTGCCCTCACCGGAAAGGGTGCTGTCACCGAGGGTCACGATGGTCAGGGGCCCGGTGCCGGGCGGGCCCTGCCGCCGCGGGGGAGCGGGCGGGTTGCCGGGACCGGAGAAGACGAAGATGCCGACCAGCACAGCCACGAAGAGGAGCACACCCGCACTGATCCACCACCGGTACCGACGCATCACCGCGTAGTCTACGGGCCCGGGAGCACCGCGATCACGCCGCCGACAGCACGCCGTCGGCCAGCCGCACCCGCCGGTCGGCGATCGCGTGCACCTCCTCGTCGTGGGTCGCCACGATCACCGCGGTGCCTTCGTCGGCGCAGCGGCGCAGCAGCCGCAGCACGGCCGGGGTGCTGCCGCCGTCCAGATGCGAGGTCGGTTCGTCGGTGAGCAGGACCTTCGGGCGTGCGCTCACCGCGCGCGCCAGCGCGACCCGCTGCTGCTGCCCGAAGGACACCTCCCCGGGGTAACGCTCGGCCAGCGCCGCCACGCCGAGCCCTTCGAGCAACTCGGTCACCCGCGCGCCGATTTCGCTCTCCGCCCGGGAGCCGCCGGGATTCAGCCGCAGCGGCAGCGCGACGTTCTCGGTCACGGTCAGCTCGGTGGCCAGGCCCAGCGCCTGGGGCAGTACGGCGCAGGTGTGCCACGGCGGGGCGTCCTCGAGGGGCTGCCCGGCGAGCAGGACCCGCCCCGAGTCCGGCGAGTCGAAACCGCCCAGCAGGGCCAGCAGGGCGCTTTTGCCCGAACCCGACCGCCCTGCGACGGTCACCAGTTCCCCGGCGTGCACCGACAGTTCCAGCCCGCGCAGCACCTCCACGTCGCCGCTGGGGTGGGTGAAGCGGCGCCGCAGGTCCAGCGCGTGCAGGGCGGGAGTGGGGGCGTTCATCGTTCGATCCCTTCCAGGCGCCCGTCGCGCAGCCGCGCCACCCGGCTGCCCAGCTCGATCACGCGGTCGTCGTGCGAGGCCACGAGCACCGCGAACTCCTCTTCGGCCAGGGAACGCAGCGTCTGGATCACCAGATCCGCCGATGCCTCGTCCAGCTGTGAGGTCGGCTCGTCGGCCAGGATCACCGACGAACCGCGGGCCAGTGCGCACCCGAACGCCAGCCGCTGCTGCTGGCCGCCCGACAGGGCGGAGATCCGCCAGTCGCCGGTGCCGGCGAGGCCGAGCCGGTCGAGAATCGCCTCGGGATCGCACGGTCGGCGCGCCGACTGGGCGGCCGCGCGGAGGTTGTCCGCGACCGACAGGAAGTCCAGCAGGTTCTCCGGTGGGTTCTGGAACACCAGCCCGAGATGCCGCCGCCGCAACGCGCGTCGTGCGGCGTGCGACAGCGCGCCGGTGTCGGTGCCGCCGAAGCGCAGCGTGCCGCGCGCGGGTCGTTCGAACAATCCCAGCACGCGCAGCAGCGTCGATTTGCCCGAACCGGACGGCCCGGCGAACACGGTGATCCCGGAGCGCGGCACGGTGAGGGTCACCTCCTGCAGGCCGCGCACGGTCCCCGCGGGTGTGCTGTAGTCCACCCCGATCCCGGTCAGTTCGAACACGGTGTCCACCGTGGTGTCCACGGCCGGTTCAGCCACGCAGCAGCTCCGCGGTCCGGGCGGTGCGCACCGAGCGCACCGCGAGCCAGCCCGCCAGGAGCACCACCGCGAGCCCGGTGGCCACCACGGCGAGCACGAAACCGGTCTGGTCGGGCAGCGCCGGACGCGGCGCCAGCCACCGGACCGGGTCGAAACCGGGCACGGCGAGGGTGGCGACGGTGAGCCCGCACCCGACCCCGGCCAGTGCGGCCAGCCCGGCCAGCGCACCCAGTTCGATGAGGTGGCTGCCGAACAGGGACCGCAGCCCCATGCCCATGCGCAGCACCAGCGCCCCGGCCAGCGCGTTCTGCCGCCGCCGCACCTCGACGGCCACCAGCAGCCCCAGCACCGCCACCACGCCGAGCACCCCGCCGAGGAGGCTGACGAAGGAGAAGCTCCACTCCACCACGTAGAACGGCAACGCGTCGAGGGCGCCGCCCTGGCTGACGCGGTTGGCCTGGCTCAGCCCGGCGGCGGCCAGCGCGCTCGAAACCTGGTCGGCCGGGGCGGTCGACAGCAGTGTCCAGTTGGTCAGCGCGGTGATCTGGGCTGGGGTGAGCGCGTCGCGGGACACCACGTATCCGGGGCTGCCGCCCAGCAGGGGGAACCACGGGAGGTCGGCCACGGTCACCGCCGGGGGCAGGCCGGGCAGATCCGCCGACTGGGACGCGGTGTGACCGATCCGCAGCGCCGGCAGCCCGCCCGGTGCCGGTGCCCGCAGGGCGGGCAGCAGAGCGCGGACCCGGTCACGCAGGTCGCCGAGGTAGGCGTCGTCGGCGAAGGTGGCCGGGTCGACCACGAGGACGAGACTGCCCGTGCCGCTGGTCTGGCCGACGAGCGTGCTGGTGCTCCGCAGGCTCTCCGGCAGGGCGGCCGCACCGGCGAGGCCGACCTTGGTTTCCACGTCCACCCGGGTGACGGCGCCGACGAGCGCCCCGGACTTGCTGTCGAGCGCGCCGTGCTGCCCGGCCGCGATCCCGTTGCCCGCGGCCAGGGTGCCGATCGCGAGTACCCCGATGACCAGTACTCCGGTGACCGGGGCACGGGCGCCGGCCAGCCGCCGGATCGCCAGTTGCAGTGAAGGTCTGGACCAGATCCGCAGCCGGTGCGAGACGCGCAGCAGCAGCCAGGCCACGCGCGCCGACAACAGTCCGGCCGTGAGCACGACGAACACCGGGTAGGTCAGCGCGAGCGGGTCGATCTGGGGTAGCGGGCTGCCCATCCTCGAGGACGCCCCGTACCCGGACAACCTGGTCCAGCCCAGCACGGCGACCCCCGCGGTGACCAGTTCCCAGGGCACCACGGCGAGCAGCCGCCAGCGGCGGGCCTTGCCGGGAACGCGGCCCACCTGGAACTCGCGATGGGTGCGCAGCGCGACGACCACCGCCAGCAACGCGAGCGCGATCAGCAGCACCGCACCGGCGAGGCCCGCGGCCACCAGCTGCGGGCTCGCGTCCAGATGCGCGGGTGGGGCGTACAGCGGCAGGGAGAAGCGGGCCAGCGCGATGCCCGCCAGCCCGCCTGCCAGGATCGGCAGGCCCAGTTCGGCCACGGCGAACCCGCCCAGCGCCCAGGGCCCGGCGCCGCGGGCCGCGAGCAGGCGGACCTGCGGATAGCGCCGCTGGTACCACTGCAGCGCCACGGTCACGATCCCGCCGAGGCCCACCAGGACGCTGATACCGGCCAGCGGCAGGATCGACACGAGCACGTTCGACCCGGCCTGCTCGGCGATCTGCGTGGAGCGCTCGAACGGGCGCGTCATCGCCACCACGTCGCCCAGGCCCTGCCGTTCCAGATCGGCCCGGACCGCCTCGATGAGGACCGTGGAACGGTTGAGGTAGTCGCGCGCCTGCGCCGGGGTACGAGGCGGGTCCAGGTAGAAGGAGATGTGGAGCGTGGTGCCGCGAAGCTTCATCGCCGCGAGCGTGTCCAGGTAGGTCTTCTCGTCACTGGCGAAGACGATCGTGCTCAGCGGGTCGTCGGCGTAGACGTAGACGGTGGCGTTGTTCTGCTGCGAGCACCACCAGCGTGGCGGGGGCACGCTGAGCGCGCGGTACACCCCGGCCACCGGGGCCACGTCCGTACCCCGCAGCTGGGCGGGGTCACCGGGCTTGACCGGGGAGAACCGGGTGAGGTCGTCGCCGATCCACAGGCCCGGCGCGCCGTTGCCCGCCAGTTGCTGCAGGTGTTCCAGCCCCTGGTCGCGGTAACCGAGCATGACCTTGCGTCCGGTCGCGGGCCCGAAGGAGGAGCGGGTGAGGATCCCGACGAACATCGACGCGACCGGCTGCGGGAAGCCGTGGGCCGCCGCCTGGCGGCGAACCGTGTCGGTGACCGCGGCGGCCGTCTCCGGGGTGAGGGCCGCCCGGGAGAACACCGGGCCGTAGGCGTCGGGACAGGTGATCCCGCTCTCGTAGTCGGTGGCCGCGGCACCGGCGGAGGAGGAGATGAGTACCGCGGAGGCGGCCAGGAAGCAGGCGAGCAGCGCGGTCGCGGCCGCCACGAGGACCGTGAGCGGGCTGGCCAGCGCGGCCACGGGCGCACGGCGCCACGGTAGGGACATCCCCCATAGAGACATGCGGGAAAAAATACCCCAAAAGTGTGATCTCGCGAAGAAATCACGTCAGATTGTTGCTGTTCGTAGCGGCTTGGCGGGAGGTTTGCCTTGCCGAGGCGGTGGAATCCGGTCGGTCTGCGTGACCGCCAGGCCGCCAGAGAGTAGGACGTGACGATGACCAACGACCACGTCGACGCCCGGCTGGCACCGTGCCGGTTCTGCGGGCGCCGTCCCCTCCCCGGCCAGTACCGGGCTCCCGGCCCGCACGGGCCGATCTGCCCCGACTGCCTGGAGGCCGGGCTGCTGCTGGTCCGCGACCGGCAACCGCGCCGCAGCCTCGGTGGCAGCGCGCTGCGGTTCTCCAGCGATCCGCAGGAGAAGGCATGCGAGTTCTGCGGCCGCCGGGAACGACGCACCTTCCTTGGCTTCCACCGGCCGCTGCGCCGTATGAACACCACCGAGGGCGACGCGGTGATCTGTGCGGACTGCCTCGACCGCAGCGGCGAACTGATCAACCAGGCCGTGCGGCGGCGTTCGTCCCACTGACGGCCCCCGGCGAGCCCCTCCCGGCGGCGTTTTGTGGCGGCAGTGGTGACGGTGGCGTGGGTAGGGTCGGCCACGGAAAGAGGCGCGAAGTCACCCCGGACGGGGAGGAAGACATGGGGTCGTCGGCCGGAACCTGGCTGGTACTGGCGGTTCCCGCCGCGGTGGCCGGGGCGGCGGCGATGGGGCTGGCCAGCGCCGCCCAGGCCCGCGCCACCAAGGAGGTCGAGGTCACCCGGATCCTCGACCCCGGCCTGCTGCGCGGCCTGGCCCGCCGCCCGCTGTGGCTGATCGGCATGGTGGCCACCGGGGCCGGGCTGGCACTGCAACTGGTGGCACTGGCGTTCGCGCCGCTGCTGGTCGTGCAGCCGTTGCTGATCACCTCGCTGATGTTCGCCTCGGTGTTCTCGGCACGCCTGGAACGCCATCCGGCCGACACCGTGATGGTGGCCGGGTCGCTGATCTGCGCCGCGGGACTGGCCGCCTTCCTGGTGATCGCCCGTCCGAGCGGCAACGCCGGGGCGATCCGGCCGGGCACCCACCCGCTGCCGCTGGCGATCGCACTGGCCACGCTGACCGTGGTGGCACTGGTGGTCTCCACCCTGACCCGCTCCGCCTCGGTCCGGGTGCTGGGCCTGGCCGTGGCGACCGGTGTCCTCTACGGGGTGACCGCGGGCCTGATGAAGGTGGTGGCGGGCCAGGCCCGCGACGACCTGGCCGAACCGTTCCGGAACTGGACGCTGTACCTGGTGTGCCTGGTCGGGCCCCTGGGCTTCCTGCTGAGCCAGAACACCTTCCAGCAAGGCCGGTTCCTGGCGCCCGCACTCGCCGTGATCACCGCGCTGGACCCACTGGTCGGGGTGGCGATCGGGGTGTGGTGGATGGGGGAGAAGGCCAATGACGCGCCACTCGCGCTGGCCGGGGAGGCCGTGGCGGGCGCGGTGGTCATCGTGGGCATCGTGCTGCTGTCCACCCGGGCCTCCCGGCTGGCCCGCGCACAGTCCACTGAGGACGACGAAGATCTGTTCGGTGCTTCGGAAGGGGCGGTATGAAGAGAGTGCTGATCGTCTCCGCGACCATGGGGGAGGGGCACAACGCGACGGGGCGGGCGCTCGAAGAGGCGGTGCGCCGCCAATGGCCGGAGGCCGAGGTGGCGTGGCGGGACACGCTCGACGTGATGGGCACCGGCGTCGGTCCGCTGTTCCGCTGGATCTACGTCTCCAACGTGCGGAGCACTCCTTGGCTGTACGAGTACTTCTACCGTTCGCTGTGGCGCCACCGCTGGTTCGCCACCGCGTCCAAGCGGTTCGTCGGCCTGTGGTGCGGGCCCCGGCTGGGCCGTGAGATCGCGCGGTACCGGCCGGATCTGGTGCTCTCGACCTACCCGCTGGGCACCGCGGGCCTGGCCTGGCTGCGCCGCCACCACCGGCTGCCCGTGCCCGCCGGGGCCTGGATCTCCGATTTCGCGCCGCACCCGTTCTGGGTCTACGGCGAGATCGATCTCAACCTCGTCATGCACGAGTGCGCGGTCCCGCCCGCGCTCGCCTGTGTCCCCGGCGCGAAGGTCGCGGTGTCCGCACCCCCGGTGCGCGCCGGGTTCCGGCCCGGTGACGCCACCGCCGCCCGGCACCGTCTCGGCCTGCCGCCCGAGGCGTTCATCGCGCTGGTCTCTTGCGGCTCACTGGGATTCGGCGACGTCGAAGACGCGGCCAAGGAACTGCTGGCCGCGCACCCGGACGTCGTGCCGGTCGTGGTGTGTGGCCGCAACGAGGCGCTGCGGCGGCGGCTGCGGCCACTGGCCGCGCGGGAACCGCGGCTGCGGCTGCTGGGCTGGACCGACGAGATGCCCGGCTACACCGTCGCCTCCGACGTGGTCGTCACCAACGCGGGGGGCGCGACCGGGCTGGAGGCGCTGGCCTGCGGGCGCCCCGTGCTGATGCACCGGCCCATCGCCGCACACGGACGGGCCAACGCCGAGTTGATGGAGCGGGCCGGTCTGGCCGTGGTCTGTGCCCGCGACGGTGAACTGGCGCAGGCCGTGCGCACCCTGATCACGCAGCCCGACCGGTGGAAGGCGATGGCCGAGGCCGCGCAGCAACACTGCGACCGCACGGGCACCCTCGCCGACGGCCTCCTGGCACTGGCCGGGGGCAGCACCTCCGCGACGCGCTTTTCCGGAGAAGTGCGCCGTCCTCGGGGTTAGGTCCGGATTCGTTTGATACCTGATCGCCCCCTCAAACCGACGCAGGCGAGGCGCCTTGCTCCTGCAGGGTGCTGCTTCGTTTGCTCGTCCCGAAGAGCCGGTCGATCTGGTGATCCAGCAGGGCTACCGCCTCATCCGGCGTGCGCTGCCCGAGCAGCATCGACGCCTGCAGCCCCTCCGCTCCCGCGAGGAGGAAAACAGCTTCGGCGCGCGCGTCGATGTCCGGTCGCGCTCGGCCGAGTTCCTGGCCCTGCCGGATGAGATCGGCGACGAGATCTTCGAGGGCGCGCGGGCCGTCACGGACGGCCGACGCGAGGCTTTCGTCGGCCAGCAAGCGCACGAAAAACGCTACGTGCACCAGGTAACGACTGCGTCGCTCGTCGTCCAACGGCAACATTTCCAGCAGCACACCACGCACGATGGCGTGCATGTCACCGGTCCCGTCGAGGTACATCAGGCGCTCGCGGGCGCGCCGCTCGGCGTCGGCGTTGAGGATCTCCAGCGCACCGAGCAGCAGTTGGTCCCGCGTGCCGAAGTAGTACTGCAGCAGGCGGGCGGAGACCCCGGCTTCGGCGGCAACCTGCCGCAGGCTGACGTCCTCCAGCCCGCCTCGCGCGGCTAGCCGCCACACCGCTTCCGCGATCTGGCGGCGGCGCGCTTCGTGGTCCACCTGTCGAGGCATCGACCCCTCCCGTCCCCGCACCTTTATGGTTCGATCGTACCAAGACGTGTTATGGTTCGTTCGCACCACAAAAGAGGAAGTAGCGATATGAAGTACGTGTGGCTGGTTTCCGGGATGATTCTGCTGGCCTTCGGTGTGCAGGGAGTGATCCGCCTGGTGCTCGACCACAGGTGGACCGGTGTGCTCGGCTGGCTGCCGGGCGGGTTCGCCGGGCAGCTCATCGGGCATCTCGTGCTCACCGTCCTCGGGCTGGTGCTGGCGGGCCGGTCACGCCGACTGCCGGAACCGACCAGGGCGCGCCCCGGTCGCGGTCAGGACAGCGGGCCGCGGGCGAAGTAGGTCGTGCACACCCCGTGGTCGTAGTCGGCCGCGATCTCCAGCACCGTGCCGCCACCGTCCACGGGAAGCAGCGCCGAACTGTAGTTGGGGCAGAAGTTGTCGTAGGCGTCCGGCACCGGCACCGGGGCGGGCAGTTCGGACCAGGCGCCCGCACCGAACTCGTCGTTGACCAGCAGCACTCGCCCGTTGGACGGCAGGGGCGTTCCGTGGTGGTCGGTGTAGATCTGGCCGACCATCACCAGCCGGGTGCCGTGCGCCCCGCCGGGGAACAGCGTCACCGTCTGGGCGTGCTGGAAGTAGTTGCCGCCCGGGGTGCCCGCCCGGCGGCCGGGATCGGCAGGATCGCCGAAGTCCGCGCCGTCGGGCGAGATCTTGTAGTACGGGTCGCAGAACTGGTCGCCGTAGTTGCAGATCTCGTAGGCGAAGTAGAAACGGCCGTCGGGCAGCGCCCGCACGAGCGGCATCCCCGGCCTGGCGCGCTCCGGTTGCAGCGCCAGCGTGTGGCGCGGTGCGCTCCAGACGAGCCCGTCATCCGAACCAGTGCGGGCGAGGAGCTGGGAAAACCGCGGAGACTCGGATTCGTCGGCGTAGTGCACCCACAGCGTGCCGGCGGCGTCCACACTCAGCTCCGGCTCCCACAGCCCGCCCCCGTTTGGCGAGCGGAAGGGTTCGGACAGGAACGACCAGTGGCGGCCGCCGTCGCGGCTGGCCCAGATCCGGATCGCCACGCGCCGTTGCGAGCCGCCGCCCTGGCCGTAGCTGGCCGCCCACAGCAGCGTGCCGGCCCGCAGATTGCCGACCCGGCGGGGGAGTTCGTAGAGCGAACCGCAGCATTCACCCCGGGCGCCCTCGGGGTCGCGCACCTCGCCGATGCGGTGGAAGCTGCGGCCCTCGTCGGTGCTTTCGAAGATCGGCGCATACGGGCCGCGGGCATCCCAGCTGTTCACCGCGGCGACGATGCGCCCCTGGTAGACGCTGTGCTGCAGGCGCACCAGCCGCGGGGAGGACCCGGTCGCCAGCCGCTGCCGCCCCGAACCCGCCGCCTCCGCCGCGGTCAGCAGGGCCGTCACCAGCAGCAACGACATCAGCAACGTGAAACCGGCCCCCAGGCGACGCATCCGGCTCTCCCCTCGACACGGTGTGTGCCGGAATTACACCACAGAGTGACCGCGAAAGTTGCCGGGGGCATTGTTGACCGGTACGCGTCGCCAACAAGCGGCTCCCAGCCGGGCGAGGTCCGGGCTTCTACCCTGAAACCATGGCTCGACCCAACGACGAGGTTGAGGCTCTGCTGCAGGAGTACGCCGACCTGCTGGCGATCACCGGCGGCGACGCGTTCAAGGCCCGGGCCTACGAGAAGGCCGCCCGGGCCGTCGCGGGCTGCCACGACGACGTCTCCCGGATGGAAATCAAGCAACTGCGAGAGATCCCGGGCGTGGGCAAGTCCATCGCCGACAAGATCTGGGAGTACTTCGAACACGGCAGCGTGCAGGCCATCGAGGAGGTCCGGGCGAAGATCCCCGCCGGGGTGCGGCAGCTGATCACCATCCCCACCCTCGGGCCGAAGAAGGCCGCCGTCCTCTACCACGACCTGGGCATAGCCTCGATCGAGGAACTCCTCGACGCGATCCACCAGGAACGGCTGCGGGACATCAAGGGGTTCGGGCCCAAGACCGAGCAGAACATCCTGCACGGCGTCGAACTCATGCAGCAGTCCCGCGGCCGGGTCCTGCTCGACGTCGCGATGGGCGTGGCCGAGGAGATCGTCGCGGCGCTGTCCGCGGTGACCGGCTGCCGTCGCTGCACCTACGCCGGATCCCTGCGGCGCTTCAAGGAAACCGTCGGCGACGTCGACGTCCTGGCCGCCGCCGAGGATTCCGGCCCGATCATGGCGGCCTTCCGCGAACTGCCCTTCGTGGCCGAGGTGATCGCCTCCGGCGAGACGAAGACCTCCCTCCGCACCACCAAGGGCCTGCAGGTCGACCTGCGCGTGGTGCGGCCCGCCGCGTGGGGCGCCGCGCTGCAGTACTTCACGGGCGCCAAGGCGCACAACATCCGCACCCGCGAGATCGCGGTGCACGCCAGGCTCAAACTGTCCGAATACGGCCTGTTCGACGTCGAGACCGGCGAGCTGGTGGTGTCCGAAACCGAGGAGGACGTCTACCGGCGCCTCGGCCTGCCGTGGATCCCGCCGCCCCTGCGGGAGGACCGCGGCGAGATCGAAGCCGCCCTCGCCGGGGAACTACCCGAGCTGGTACGGGAAAGCGACCTGCGCGGCGACCTGCACACCCACACCGACCTCACCGACGGCGTGGCGCCGCTGGAGGAGATGGTGGAAGCCGCCGCTGCCCGCGGCTACGCCTACTACGCGATCACCGACCACGCGCCGAACCTGTACATGCAGCGCATGTCCGACGACAAGATGCTCGCTCAGCGCGAGCAGGTCCGCGCGCTGGACCGGGCCCACCGCGGGATGCGGCTGCTGCACGGCACGGAACTCAACATCGACGCCGATGGCAAGGTCGACTGGCCCGAGGAGTTCCTCGCCGGGTTCGACCTGTGCGTGGCCTCGGTGCACTCGCTGTTCAACCAGAGCCGCGACGAGGTGACCCGCAGGCTCGTCCGCGCCTGCGAAAACCCCTACGTCAACATCATCGGCCACCCGAGCGCCCGCCTGATCGGCCGCCGCCCGCCGCTGGAGGCCGATTACGACGAGGTGTTCCGCGCCTGCGCCCGCACCGGGACCGCACTGGAGATCAACTCGTTCCCCGACCGCATCGACCTGCGGGACGAGCACATCCTGTGGGCCAAGCGGTACGGCGTGAAGTTCGCCATCGACAGCGACTCCCATGCCGTGCCGCACCTGGCGGCCATCCGCTTCGGCGTGGGCACCGCGCAGCGCGGCTGGCTCACGGCCGAGGACGTGATCAACACCTGGCCGCTGACGCGTTTGCGGACCTTCCTGCGCAAGGGCCGCAAACGCTGACGGGTCAGGCGAGCGTCTCGCGCGCCTCGCCCAGCGCGAAGCCGAGCAGGTTCAGCCCGGGCCAGCACGCCGGGTCCACCGCACGCGGATCGTCGGCGGCCACGCCGATGCCCCAGACCCGGTCCAACGGGCTGGCCTCCACCAGCACCCGGTCACCGGTGGCGAGCAGGAACCGGCGGAGTTCGGTGTTCTGGCCGAACTTCGCCACGCTGCCTTCCAGCACGATCTGGTAGCGGCAGGCCTCCCACACCCGCTGGTCGAAACCCCGCACGGAACGGCCCAGTTCCTTGGCCTGCTGGGGGTGGCCCACGGCCAGGATCCGTTCGGCGGTCTCGGCGTCGCCGAACAGGATCGCCTTGCGCCACATCATGTAGTGCTCGGCCGTGGCGAAGGTGTGTCCGTCCACGGTGAACGGCGACGGCCACCACTGGCTCAGGCAGCCGCGGCCGGTGCTGCCGTCCCGCTCGGGCCGGTGGCCCCAGAAGAACAGGAACTTCCCGCGTTCGGCCACGGGCAGGGCGGCCAAAGTGGCCACATCACGGACGGTGCTCGGCATGGCGGGCAGTATCCCCGGCTCACCGAGCGTCTCGCGAGCGGTTTTCCCGGCCACCCGAAGGGGGCGGGGAACTTGTCAACACCCGGGGCGGGGCCCATGCTGTGCCCGGGAGGTCTCCAACGCCGGAGGTGCTTGTCCACGATGTCCAGTGGTCCCACGCTCATCGGTTCGGTGCAACGCGCGCTTCACCTGCTGGACGCCGTAGGCTCGGCCGAACGGCCGGTGCCCGCCAAGCAGCTCGCCCACAGCGTGGGCCTGCCCCTGCCGACGGCCTACCACCTGCTGCGCACCCTCGTGCACGAGGGTTATCTGCGCAAACTGGAAGACGGCTACGTGCTGGGCACTCGCGTCGACACGCTCTGCCGCCGCGACAGCGGCCAGGCGCGGCTCCGCCGGGCGCGCCCGGTCCTTCGGGCACTGCGCGACGAACTGCGCGGCGCGGCCTATCTGGCGCTCTATCGCGACGGCGAAATCGAGCTGATCGACATCGTCGACGGGCCGGACACCCAGCGGGTGGACCTGTGGGTCGGGGTGCACGAGGCCGGGCACGCCACCGCATTCGGCCAGTGCATCCTGTCCGAACTGGACCGGGCCGCCCGCGAGGACTACCTGTCCCGGCACCGGCTGGCGGACCTCACCCCGAACACCGTGACCGATCTCCGCGTGCTCGAACAGCGGCTGCGGCGGGGTGAGGCGCTGACTGGCGAGCGTGAGGAGTACCTGCTCGGCACGGCCTGCGTCGCCGCGCCGGTGCACGCGCCCGGCCTGGTCGGCGCGGTCGCGATCTCGATGCCGGTGCGGCGCTACGCCACCGCGCTGGCGGAAACGACGGCGATGCGCCGGGCGGCGGGCCGCGTCTCGCGCGCTATCACCATCTGAAATCCCGCCCGTTGCCGCACCCCGCCACGACTTGAAGAGTGATCACATGGAACCGCAAACGAGGCTGGCGCTGTACCGGACGATGGTGCTCTGCCGCACCTTCGAGGAAGCGATCCTGCGTGAATACCACGCGGACAAGAAACCCGCGTTCGACATCGGTGCCGGTGCGATTCCCGGCGAGATGCACCTGTCCGCCGGGCAGGAACCGGTCGCGGCGGGGGTGTGCGCCCACCTGACCACCGACGACGCCGTCACCGCCACCCACCGCCCGCACCACTTCGCCCTCGCCCACGGCGTGGACCTGCGGAAGATGACCGCGGAAATCTTCGGCCGCGTCGACGGGCTGGGCAAGGGCCGCGGCGGCCACATGCACCTGTTCGACCCGGCAACGCACTTCTCCTGCTCGGGCATCATCGCCGAGGGCTACCCCCCGGCACTCGGGCAGGCGCTGGCGTTCCAGCGCCGCGGTACCGACCGCATCGCGGTGGCCGTGACCGGCGAAGGCGCCGCCAACCAGGGAGCCTTCCACGAGTCGCTGAACCTCGCCTCGCTGTGGAAGCTGCCCGTGGTGTTCATCGTGGAGGACAACGACTGGGGGATTTCGGTGCCCCGCAGCGCCTCCACCTGCGTCACCTCCAACGCCCTCCGCGCCGCCGGCTACGACATGCCCGGCGAGCGCGTCGAAGACAACTCGGTGGAGGCGGTGTACGAGGCGGCGGCCCGGGCCGTCGCGCGGGCACGGGCGGGGGAGGGACCGAGCCTGATCGAGGTGCACACGCTCCGGTTGTGGGGCCATTTCGAGGGCGACGCGCAGGCCTACCGCGCCGATCTGGAGGGCGTGCCCGGCCGCGACCCCATTCCCACCTATGAACAGAGACTGCGGTCGGAAGGGCTGCTCGACGACGACGCCGTGCAGGACGTGGCCGAGCAGGCACGACAGCGGGTCGAGGACGCGATCGCCTTCGCCAAGGCCAGTCCCGAACCCGCACCCGAATCCGCCCTCGACTTCGTTTTCGCTTAGGGCGTGTTTCCAAGCGGCGGAGCCGCTTGCGGTGGGCCGTCAAACGGCACCGCCGCGGGTTCTGACGTGGTTCCTCGCCAGAACAGCACTGCCGGCGACTCCTCTGATTGGCATTCATGAGGAGGAGATCCCACAGCGAGGGACCACGTCAGGTTCCGCTACCCGCACCGCCACGCAAACCACTTCGATACAGGTCTTAGGAGAAGCAATGACGCTTACCGAATCGACCCCGCCGGTGGCGACCCGGCGGCTGACCACCGCGAAGGCGATGGTCGAAGGGATCGCGCAGGAGATGGAGCGCGACCCGAACGTGTTCGTGCTCGGCGAGGACGTCGGCGCCTACGGCGGCATCTTCAGCTCCACCACCGGTTTGCTGGACCGTTTCGGACCGAAGCGCGTGATGGACACCCCGATCTCGGAAACCGCTTTCATCGGCACCGCGATCGGGGCGGCCGTGGAGGGCATGCGCCCGGTCGTCGAGCTGATGTTCGTCGACTTCTTCGGCGTGTGCATGGACCAGATCTACAACCACATGGCCAAGATCCACTTCGAGTCCGGTGGCAACGTCAAGGTTCCGATGGTGCTGACCACAGCGGTCGGGGGCGGCTATTCGGACGGGGCGCAGCACTCCCAGTGCCTGTGGGGCACCTTCGCGCACCTGCCCGGCATGAAGGTCGTCGTCCCCAGCACCCCCGCCGACGCCAAGGGCCTGATGATCTCCGCGATCCGCGACGACAACCCCGTGGTCTACCTGTTCCACAAGGGTGTGATGGGCCTGCCGTGGATGGCGAAGAACCGGCGCTCCCTCGGCCCGGTGCCGGAAGAGGCCTACGAGGTGCCGATCGGCAAGGCGAACATCGTCCGCCCCGGCCGCGACGTCACCATCGTGACCCTCTCGCTGTCGGTGCACCACGCACTCGACGTCGCCGACGAACTGGCCGGTCAAGGCGTGGACTGCGAGGTGATCGACCTGCGCAGCCTGGTGCCGCTGGACACCGGAACGATCCTGGAGTCGGTGGGCCGCACTGGACGCCTGGTCGTGGTGGACGAGGACTACCTGTCCTTTGGCCTGTCGGGCGAGGTGATCGCCACCATCGCCGAGCACGATCCAGGTCTGTTGCGCGCCCCCGCCCGCCGGGTGGCCGTGCCGGACGTGCCCATCCCGTATGCCCGCTCGCTGGAATACGCGGTACTGCCCACCCCGGACCGGATCCGCGGTGCCGTGCTCGAGGCGGTCGGCGCGTGATCGACGTACCGTTCCCGCAGGTGTCCGAAAAGGACCCCGACGCCGAAGGTGTGCTCGCCACCTGGTTCGTGGTGGACGGCCAGCAGGTCCGGGAAGGCGATCTGCTGGCCGAGGTGGCCGTGGACAAGGTCGACGTCGAACTGCAGGCCCCGTCCTCCGGCATCGTGCGCCTGCTGGTCAAGGAGGGCGACGTGGTCGGCCAGGGTGCCGTGGTGGCCAGGATCGAAACCTGATCCGTCGCCGGTGGTCGTGCCGCCTCGTCCACGCGAGGGGTGGTTGCCTCCGGAGAGGCGGCACGATAACCTGCTGAACGTGTTCAGTGAACATGTTCAGTCACGGGCGGCGAGGCGGGAGGCGACGCGGCAGAAGGTGCTGGCCGCGGCCGAGCGGCTGTTCCGCGACCAGGGGTTCGGGGCCACCACGGTCCGGCAGATAGCCGCCGACGCGGGAGTCAGTGCCGGGACGGTCATGTCGGTCGGCGACAAGGACGCACTTCTCGTCGCGATCTTCGACGGGTGGATCGACGCCGTGCACCGTGCGCGAACAGCCGACCACGGCGCGGCGCCCGTCCCGATGTCCCCGGGTGCCGCAGTGGACGCGGTCATGGCCCTGTTCGAGCCCTTCATCCGCTACTTCACGCTCGACGAGGAACTCTCGCGCGAGTACGCGGCGATCATCGTGCGGGGAGCACACGAGTCGGCGATCTTCCAGAACCTCGCGCTGTCCCTGATCGCCGAGATCGCCGGGGTGCTCGCGCGGGCGGGTCTGGACGGCGTCGGCTCCGGCCGCGGCGCGCGGGTCGTCTATTTCTCCTACCTCGGCATTCTCATGACCATCTCCCACGGCACGATCCGCCAGCCCGACGCAGTCCACCAGCTGCGCGAGGTGATCGGATTCGTGATCGGCCACGAAGGAGGAGAGGAATGATCGGCGTGCCCCACATCTGGTGGCTGACCGCACTGCTGGCGCTCGTACTGTTCGGCGACGCCGTAATGTCGCTGAGGCCGCCGGAGTTCATCCAACGGTGTCTGGACGGGGTCCGGCTGCCGCGCGACTGGTGGTGGATCCTCGTCGTGATCAAGCTTCTGGCGGCGATCGGGCTGGCGGTCGGCATCAAGTACCCCGGTGTCGCGTTCACCACGAACGTCGCCGTCATCGGCTACTTCGTGTGCGCGTCGTACGCGCACTACCGGGCACGGTTCCTCAAGCAGGAGTTCTGGCTCAACTGCTTGGGCATGCTGGCGCTGTCGGTATCCGTGCTCGTTTTCTCCTACGCGGTGTAAGCGCTCGACAGCGGCCACAGCCTGTAGCGGTGGCCGATGTCGGCATGCTTGGCGTGCTACTCGCTCCAGCTCCTCGACCCCGGAGCCCGTGTGAGGCTCACGATGCCGTGGGGAACTGGGACGGCAGGCCGTCCAGCAACTGGCTCAGCAGCGGGTATCCGCCGTCGACGCGGATCACCTGGCCGGTGACCGTGGCGAAGGCGCCGTCCACGAGCGCGGCGATCGGGCGAGCCAGGTCCTGCGGCCGCAGCATCGTGCCGGTCACCGATCGGTCTCCGAAGTAGCGCCGGATGCCTTCGGTGAACACCGCGGCGGTGGCATCGGTACCGACCGCGCCCGGGGCGACGGCGTTGACGGTGATGCCGTCCCGTGCGGCCTCGCCGGCGACCTGCTGGGTGAAGGCGTTCACGGCGGCCTTGGCCGTGGAGTGGGCGGCGCTGCCGATGATCATCTCGGCGGCGGTGGCGGAGACGTAGACGATCCGGCCGGACCGCCGTTGGCGCATGACCGGCAGCACCCGCCGGGTCAGGTGGTAGATGCCGGCCAGTTCACCGCTCACCTTGGCCGCGAACGCCTCCCACGGCACGTGCTCCAGCGGGCCGAAGGGCGGTGCCGCGGTGTGGGCGTTGCCCACCAGCACCTCGATCCGCCCGTGCTCGCCGACCACCCGGTCCACCAGCGCGGTGACCTGGGCCTCGTCAGTGATGTCGGCTTGGATCGCCTGCGCGGCGCCGATCTGTTCGACCACCGCTTCCGCGGATTCCGCGTCGCGTAGATAGTTGACGATCACGTGGTAGCCGAGCCGACCCAACTCGCGTGCGGTGGCGGCTCCGATTCCCCGGCCGGCCCCGCTGACAAGGGCCACCTGCTTGCTGTTCATCCGTTTCTCCTGACTCGTCGTAGGAAGACGCCGGAGACGTTAAAGTTTGGAGCTGGCAATTTGTAAGTACGTACCAAAAGGTAAGCCCTAGAGTGAGCGGTAGGCGAGCACGTGGATGAGAGCGACGCCCGGTGGATCAGTGACACGTTTCACAGCGACTGCCCGGGGCGGGAGGTGATGGAACATGTCACCGGACGGTGGGTGCCGCTGATCCTGGCCGCCCTCACGCCTGGACCGATGCGCTTCTTCGAGCTGCGCGAGCGCATCGAGGGCATCAGCGAGAAGATGCTCTCCGCCAAACTGCGGACCCTGGTCCGCGACGGGCTGGTAGCGCGCACCGTGGAGCCGACCGTCCCGCCCCAGGTCAGCTATGAGCTCACCGAGTTGGGCCTGGGCCTGTCCCGCCCGTTCGCCCAACTGGTCCGCTGGATTTCGGCGCACACCCCCGAAGTCATCGCGGCCCAGCAGCGCTATGACCACAGCGCGAATCCTGCGGGTCAGGAGACCGCGGCCCCGTAAGGCAGATCGCGACGATCCGGCAGTCAAGAGGAAAGCAGCGACGAAAACTTCGGTTGCCGGTTGGCCGGAGCGGTCGGGCGCTTCTTCACATCGGGAGCGGAACTCACGCCCGAACGGCGCTGGGACTGGTCGCGGCCCCTGGGAAGCTGCTGCCAGAGGCCCTACCCCGGGAGGGGCGCGGGTCGGCGGAGGCCATCTGGGCAGCACGCAGTTCGGCGTGCATTTCCCAGGGCGCGTTCGGCAGGACCCGTCCGGTCTCCAACAGTGATTTGAGGTTGGCGCACACGGCAGGCCACCCGGCCGAGACCGCCTCGAAGGCGTCTCCACCGGCCAGGTTCTCGTGGGTGACCGTGAGCCGGACGATCTCGTGGTAGGGCTCGATGTCGAAGGTCACCTTCGACGGACCCTCCGGCGACACCTCGTCAGGGGCGTCGAACGTCATGGCGAGCCGCCGGGGCGGCACCGCCTCCAGCACGGTGCCGACCACGTCAGCGATGCCCGAACCGTCGATTCGGCGATGTTCCCAACGGGAGCCGGGCCGCCAGTCGGAGACATTGCTGTGTCCCCAGAACCCGGCGGTTAACTCCGGGTCGGTCAGTGCTTCCCACACCCGCTCCGGCGAACTCCCGATGTAGGTGACGTACACATAACTCGGCCGGTCGTCCATGATCTCCTCCTCTGCCCGGTGCTTGACGGCGCTCAGCGCATGCAGCCGGGGGTGTTCGAACTTGTCGATCCAACGTTCGGTGATGGCCCAGAGCGGGACCGGATTGAGGTAGTGCAGCTTCTCCCGGCCCCGGCGCACAGTGGTGATGAGGTTCGCGGACTCCAGCACGCCCAGGTGCTGGGTGGCCGACTGCCGTGCCATCGCAAGCGGCTCGCACAGCTCCCCGAGAGTCTGGCCGTTGCGCTCACGGAGCCGGTCCAGTAACGCCCGCCGGGTCGGGTCGGCCAGCGCCTTGAACACCACATCGTCCTCGCCCACAGCCCCATCGTGCAGGTAATTGCCTGCACGATGCAAGCCGGGAAGAACAAGTCGGCAAGCAATCGGGGTGGAGGATGTCAAGACGACGGCGGCGGCTCCGACCAACCGGGTGGAGGGCCCAGCCGGGGCTCGCCAACCACGAGGAGTAGAACATGAAGTTCCTGATCGGGCTGCACATCAACCCGGCCGTGCTGGACGCGCTGACCGACGAGGAGAAGGCGGCGATCGGCAACGGCCACGCCGGGTTCATCGAGGCCCTGAAGGAGTCCGGCGAGCTGATCGCCACGCAGGCGCTGGCCGACCCGTCGCAGGCCGCCGTGGTGTCGGTGCGCAACGGCCAGCCGGTGGTGACCGACGGGCCTTTCCTGGAAGCCAAGGAGTATCTGGGCGGTTTCTACCTGATCGACTGCGAGAACAAGGAGCGGGCGATCGAGCTGGCGGCGCGGATCCCGGATGCCGCGATCGAGGGCCTGGGGGTCGAGGTGCGACAGGTGATGTTCGCCGACGGACACTGCGACGCATGACGACACCGGCCGTCGAGGACCTGCTGCGTGAGCTCACGCCGCAGGTCCTCGGCGCACTCGTACGCCGGTACGGCCACTTCGACGGGTGTGAGGACGCCGTGCAGGAGGCCGCTCTCGCCGCCACCCTGCAATGGGCTGACGGGGGAGTGCCGGACAACCCGCGCGCCTGGCTGAGCACTGTCGCGTCCCGGCGGCTGATCGACCGGATGCGCAGCGACCACGCGCGCCGTGAGCGGGAGTCGGCGACGGCCACCGAGATCGCGCCCGACGACGTGCCGGACACCGACGACACGCTCGTCCTGCTGTTCCTGTGTTGCCATCCGACGCTGACCGCGGCCTCCCAGACCGCACTGACCCTGCGCGCGGTCGGCGGCCTGACCACCGCCCAGATCGCCCGCGCGTTCCTGGTTCCGGAAGCCACGATGGCCGCCAGGATCAGCCGCGCCAAGCAGTGCATCAAGGCCGCGGGCAGCTCGTTCACCCTGCCGGACGGCGCGGAGCTCGAGGAGCGGTCACGGGTCGTCCTGCACGTGCTCTACCTGATCTTCAACGAGGGCTACACCGCCTCCTCGGGCAGCGAATTGCACCGCCCGGACCTCGCGTGCGAGGCGATCCGGCTGGCCAGGATGGTGCACGCGCAGCTGCCCGGGGACGGCGAGGTGACCGGGTTGCTCGCGTTGATGCTGCTGACCCACGCCCGCCGGGAGGCACGGACCACGGCGACTGGGGACCTGGTGCCGCTGGACGAACAGGACCGCACGAAATGGGACCGCGCGCTGATCGACGAGGGCATCGCGCTGGTCAAGGCGTCGCTGGCCGGCCCGGCGCTGGGGCCCTACCAGCTGCAGGCCGCGATCGCCGCCACGCACGCCGACGCGGCCACGGCCGGGGAGACCGACTGGGCGCAGGTGCATGCCCTTTACCTGATCCTGGAACGGATCGCGCCCAACCCGATGGTCACCCTCAACCGGGCGATCGCGCTCGCCGAGACCGTGGGCCCGCGGGCCGGACTGGCCTTGCTGTCCACATTGGACAAAGACAGGCGGATGGCCGGGCATCACCGGCTGCTGTCGGTACGGGCGCATCTGCTGGAGAAGACCGGCGACGAGGCCGGGGCGTACGAGCACTACCGGCGTGCGGCGAAGGCCACCGCGAGCATCGCCGAGCAACGCTACCTGGAATCCCGCGCCGGCCGGCTGAGGAGCGGGCCGCGCCGACCGTGATGTCGCTACCCGTCACGGCTCTGCGGCCGCGGGCAAGGGTTCGCCCTGAGCCAGGGTCCGGACGCCCCGGTTGGCCAGGGCGGCGGCGGTGACGATGACGACGAGTGCGGCGCCGAGGCACAACGTGACCGGAACACCCAGGGCGGCGGCCACGGTTCCGGCCATCGTTTCGCCGACCGGGACCGCGACCAGCGAACCGATCACGTCGTACGAGTACACCTTCGCCAGCCTGTCCTCCGGAACGTGGTGCTGAAGCGAGACGTCCCACGCGATGGCGAACTGTTCCATCGCGACACCCGTGACGAACATCGCGGCGATCAACAGGCCCGCCTCGCGGATCCCGGCCATCGCGCTCAACGGCAACGCCTCGACCACGGTGGCCGCGACACCGAAACACAGCGCACGCCGGGGCTGCCATCTCGACGCGAGCACACCACCGAGGAACGCCCCCAGCGTCTCCGCGGCGAGCACGAAACCCCAGGCTGTGCGGCCGAAGGAAACATCGGCGATGCCCGGCCCGAGGACCTGGACGCATCCCGTCACGACCGCGTTGACGACCATGAACTGCAGTACCACGACCCACAGCCAGGAACGGCTGGTGAACTCCCGCCAACCCTCCCGGAGGTCGGCCAGGGGACCGGCAGGCCGCGGACCGGATCCGGACGCACGGTTTCGCAGCCGCATGCGGTGATAGCACAGGGCGGCCAGCGCGAACGCGGCGCTCGCGGACGCGAGCGCCCAGCCAGGGCCCGCCAGCGCGGCGAGCAGCCCGCCGAGCGGCGCCCCGGCGACCATACCGGTGTTCGACCCCATCCTGGCCACCGCGTTCGCCTGCCGGAGCAGGCCGGACGGCACGGTCTGCGGAGTCAGTGCGAGAGCGGCGGGCAGCGAAGCGGCCGCCACCGCCCCGTTGACCACGTTCAACGCGACCAGCAAC
Source organism: Amycolatopsis cynarae (assembly GCF_026802195.1). NCBI lineage: Bacteria > Bacillati > Actinomycetota > Actinomycetes > Pseudonocardiales > Pseudonocardiaceae > Amycolatopsis > Amycolatopsis cynarae. The sequence goes on from NZ_CP113836.1 coordinate 3,157,920, forward strand.
GGCACCGAGGCGAACCCGGAGAGCACGGACACCGCGATGGCGGCCTGGCTCACCGCGGCGGTCGCACCCGCGCCCTGCAGGATCACCGGCCGGGGCAGCCGGTCGGCGAGCACCCCACCGAACAACGTCAGCACCACCATCGCGGCGGAGCGGGCGCCGATCACGATGCCGAGATCGACCAGCGAACCGGTGAGATCGAGCACCGCGAACGCGAGTCCGACGGGCGCGACGGCGTTGCCCAGGTAGGTCGCCACGCGCCCGGCCGCCAGCCACCGGAATTCCCGATGGCGCAGGGGCGCCGCCAGGCCGGTTCGAGGGGGCGGCCGCCTGGTGTCCGCGCTCACCGCCGGGAATCCGCCGGGAACAGCGCGATCGTGGCGCTCATGGCCGCCCGATCACCCGCGGGCCGCGCGGCCGCTCATGGTCGTCGATCGTCACGGCGGCGAGTCTGTGGGGAAGTCGCTGCGGACGTCAAACGTGTTTCCGGGCATGGGTGCCTGGGCCCGGGACGGCCGTGTCCCGGGCCCAGGCGAGGAGAAGATCAGGAGGCGGTCTGTTCCCGCCACCAGCGCTTGCCCGCCTCGGGAAGAGTGGAGATCGGGTCGTAGTAGGGGTAGCGGCGGCTCAGCGCCTCGGGGTCGTCGTGCTCGATCCCGGTGCGGTAGTTCTTGGTCCAGTAGGAGATCCCGCGTTCACGGTCGTAGTCGGCGAGCTGGTGCACCCAGCGCTTGCCCACGTACGGCACGTCGCAGACGATGCGCGGCGTGGCGTAGCCGGGCAGGTAGCCCATGATCGCGTGCTGCAGCTCCTGCGCCTGGTGCACCGCCACCCGCCAGTGCTCGGCGTTCGGGATCATGTCGCACATGTAGAAGTAGTAGGGGAGGATGTTCGCCTCGCCCTGCAACGCGAAGCACAGGTCGAGCAGCGCTTCGGAGGTCGCGTTCACCCCCCGCATCAGCACCCCCTGGTTGCGCACGTCCCGCACGCCGACCGCGAGCGCGGTCCGTGCCGCCTCGGCGACCAGCGGGGTGACCGACTGGGCGTGGTTGACGTGGGTGTGGATGGCCAGGTTCACCCCCCGCCGCGCCGCGGTCACCGCCACCCGCTCCAGCCCCTCCACGACCTTCGGCTGCAGCCAGTGCTGGGGCAGCCCGGCCAGCGCCTTGGTCGCCAGGCGCACGTCCCGCACCGTTTCGATGGCGAGCAGGTTCATCAGGAACGACTCCAGCTGGTGCCATGGCACGTTGGCCACGTCCCCGCCGGAGACCACCACGTCCCGCACCCCGGGCGTGCGGCGCAGGTAGTCCAGCATGGCCTGCTGCCGGTCCACCGGCTTGAGCGCCAGCTTGTGCTTGGCGACCTGTTCGGTGGAGTTGCCCACCAGGTCCATCCGGGTGCAGTGCCCGCAGTACTGGGGGCAGGTCGACAGCAGTTCGGCGAGCACCTTGGTGGGGTAGCGGTGGGTCAGGCCCTCCACCACCCACATCTCGGCCTCGTGCAACGAATCCCGCGCCGAATGGGGGTGGCTCGCCCATTCCGGGTCCCGGTCGCTGCGCACGGGCAGCATGTAGCGGCGGATCGGGTCGGCGTAGAACGCCTCGGTCAAGTCGTCCGCCCCGTCGGGCACCATCGTGTTGAGCATCTGCGGCGGCAGCAGCATCGACATCGTCGCCATGTCCCGCTGGTCGGCGGCCAGGTCCTGGTAGAACCGCTCGCCGACCAGATCACCGAGCACCGCGCGCAGCTGGTCGATGTTGCGCAGGCAGTGCACCCGCTGCCACTGCGCGTCCCGCCACTGGCTTTCGGTCACCTCGCGCCACCCCGGAAAACGCCGCCAGTCCGGTTCCACGAGTTCCCGGCGGACGTACTGGTAGGGCTGGCCGAGCACCTCGGCCGGCGAGACAGCTTCCTGGATCGCAGTCATCTGTACTCCTAGGCGGCGGATCATCTTGAAAATCTCCCGTCGGACAGACCTTACGACGGAAATATTTCCGTCGCACGTCATCAGGCAGACTCGACACCGTGAACGAGACAACGCTTTTGGTCGGCGGCCGGATCCACACCCCGAACTCGCCCGACGCGACCGCGATGGCGGTCACCGGGGACACCGTGGTCTGGGTGGGCCAGGACGGCCCCGGCCGCGCCCTGCATCCCGACGCCCAGGTGGTCGACCTCGGCGGCGCCTTCGTCGCGCCCGCCTTCGTCGACGCCCACGTCCACGCCACCGCCACCGGCCTGCACCTGACCGGACTCGACCTCACCACCGTCCGCGACGCCGGGGAACTCCTCGCCGCGGTACGCCGGGCCGCCCGGCCGGGTGAAGTGCTGCTCGCCCACGGCTGGGACCAGAGCTCCTGGACCGACCCGCGCCTGCCCAGCCGGGCCGAACTCGACGAAGCCGCGGGCAGCAGCCCGGTCTACCTCAGCCGCGTCGACGTCCACTCCGCCCTGGTGTCCAGCGCCCTGATCGCACTGGCCCCCGAAACCCGCGACGCCGAAGGCTGGTCCCCGGACGGGCCGCTGACCACCGACGCCCACCACCGGGCCCGCGCAGCCGCGCAACGCGCCATCACCGCCCAACAGCGGCACGCCGCCCAGGACGCGTTCCTCCGCGAGGCCGCCCGCCGCGGCATCGTCAGCGTCCACGAATGCGCCGGGCCCGACATCTCCGGCGAAGACGACCTCACCGCCCTGCTCACCCTCGCCGCCGAGCCCGGACGCCCCGAGGTCGTCGCCTACTGGGGCGCCCGCGACGCCGTCGACTTCGCCCGGCGCCACGGGCTGCGCGGCCTCGCCGGAGACCTCTTCGTCGACGGCGCCCTCGGCTCCCACACCGCCGCCCTGCACAGCCCCTACACCGACCGCCCCGACAGCGCCGGCGTGCGCTACCTCGAGGCCGAAGCCATCGCCGAACACCTTCTCACCTGCACCGAAGCCGGACTGCAGGCCGGATTCCACGTCATCGGCGACGCCGGGGTCGCCGAGGTCGTCCGCGGGTTCGAACTCGCCGAGGTCCAGGTGGGCCAGCGCGCGCTGGCCGCCCGCACCCACCGCCTCGAACACCTCGAGATGGTCGACGCCGACCAGGCCGCCCGGCTCGCCCGCTGGGCCGTCGCCGCCTCCATGCAACCCCAGTTCGACGCCCTGTGGGGCGGCACGGACGGCATGTACGCCACCCGCCTCGGCGACCGCGCGCCCGCGCTGAACCCGTTCGCGACCCTCGCCGCGAACGGCATCGTGCTCGCCTTCGGCTCCGACAGCCCGGTCACCCCGCTCGACCCGTGGGCGAGCGTGCGCGCCGGCGTCCACCACCGCACGCCCAACGCGGGACTGTCCGCGCGCGCCGCCTTCAACGCCCACACCAGGGGAGGACACCGCGCCGCCGGCGTGAACGACGGCCTCACCGGCACCCTCGTGCCCGGAGCCCGCGCCCACTACGCCGTCTGGGACGCCGGTGAACTGGTCGTTTCCGCACCCGACACCCGCGTCCAGCGCTGGTCCACCGACCCCCGCTCCCAGGTTCCGGCGCTCCCGCGCCTCGACCCCGGCGCCCCCCTCCCGGTCTGCCTGCGCACCGTTCGAGCCGGACAAGTGATCCACGACGAGCTGTGACCGGCGTGGAGAACCCCGGCGAACGCAAGCCTCATCCGGCGCCGCCTAGGGTTACCGACGTGGCCGTGACCGCGCCGGACACCCCGGCGACCCAGACCGTGGACCAACCCCGCCGCCGCTGGCGGGCCCCGCTGCTGCGGCTGGCGCTGGCGGCCGCGTCCGGTTTCGTCTGCTACCTCAGCTTCGCTCCCCGCGACCTGTGGTGGCTGATGCCGATCGGGTTCGCCGGCTTCGGCCTGGTCCTGCACGGGCGCCGCCTGTGGGGCGGCCTCGGCTACGGCTTCGTGTTCGGCCTCGCGCTCTTCCTGCCCCTGCTCACCTGGCTGGAAGACTTCCTCGGCGCCCAGTTCGGGCCCTGGCCGTGGCTCGCGCTCTCCGCCGCACTCGCCGCCTACCTCGGGGTGGGCGGCGCCCTGTGCACCCTCGTCGCGCGGCTGCCCGGCGCGCCGGTCTGGATGGCGGCGGTGATCATCGCCACCGAGACGCCGCGCACCTGGTGGCCGCTCGGCGGGTTCCCGTGGGGGCGGGTCGCGTTCAGCCAGCCCAAGGGCGCCTTCCTCCCGCTCGCCTCGGTCGGCGGTGCCCCGCTGGTCGGCTTCGCCGTGGTCCTCACCGGGTTCGGCCTGGCCACACTGGTCCTCCGCCTCCGCCGCGACCGGTCCTGGCGCACCCTGCCGTCCCCGGCCGCCGCGGTGGTCCTGCCCGTCGCCGCCGGGCTCGCCCTCTGGCCCACCATCGGCACCGGAGCCGACAGTGGCAGCCTCACCGTCGCCACCGTGCAGGGCAATGCCCCCAACGTCGGGCTCGGCCTGCTCAACGAGGCCGGCACCCTGCGCGCCAACCACCTCCTGCAGAACCAGCAACTCGCCGAGGAGATCCGCAGCGGCGCCATCCCCAAACCCGACCTCGTCGTCTGGCCCGAAACCGCCACCCGTGTCCGCGGCACCGACCCCGTGATCGACAACGCCGTCGCCGAACTGGGCACACCCGCCCTCATCGGCGCCATCTACTGGCCGCCCGGCGGCGGCCGCATCCAGAACAGCGAGATCGTGTGGGACCCGCGTACCGGGGCGGGGGAGCGGTACTCCAAACAGGAGCTGGTGCCCTTCGCCGAATACGTGCCCGCCCGTGCCATCGCCAGCTGGGTCACTCCCTTCGTCGACGACACCAGTGACATGGCCCCCGGCACGAGCACCGCGGTCCTCGACATCGCGGGCACCCGCGTCGCGACCCCGATCTGCTACGAAATCGCCTACGACTACGTCTCCCGCGACGCGGTCGACGCCGGCGCGAAGCTGCTCGTACTGCCCACGAACAACGCCTGGTTCGGCAAGAGCGAGATGAGCTACCAGCAGCTGGCCATGGCCCGCCTGCGTGCCGTCGAGCACAGCCGCGCCGCGGTGGTGTCCTCCACCAGTGGGGTCAGCGCGTTCGTCGAGCCGGATGGCACGGTCACCCGATCGACCGAGGAATTCACCGCCGCCTCCCTGGTGGGGCGCGTTCCGCTCAGGGACACGACTACGCTGTCGGATCGACTCGGTGCGTCCGTCGAATACGGCCTGATCGGGATCGCGCTGGTGGCGGTGGCGATCGGCGTGGCACGGACCCGGCGCACCCGGCGCACACGCGCCGAAGACCGGCGAACGACCGTGGCGGGGTGAGCGACACCTCCGCCGAGGAAGGACAGGGATGGCGCAGGCGCCACGGGCTACCCAGCCGATCGACCCGGTGCTGGTGGTGATCCCGACCTACAACGAGCGGGACAACCTCGGGCCGATCCTGCGCAGACTCCACGCGAGCCTGCCCGCCGTGCACGCACTCGTCGTCGACGACGGCAGCCCCGACGGCACCGGCGAGCTCGCCGACCGGCTGGCCGCCGAAGACGACCGCATCCACGTGCTGCACCGCGCCGAGAAGGCGGGCCTCGGTGCCGCCTACGTCGCCGGTTTCCGCTGGGGCCTGGCCCGCGACTACCACACCATCGTCGAGATGGACGCCGATGGCTCCCACGCGCCGGAAGACCTGCCCCGCATCCTCGACGCGCTCGGCGACGCCGACCTCGTGCTCGGCTCCCGCTACGTCCCCGGAGGCAGCGTCGTCAACTGGCCCAAACGCCGCGAGATCCTCTCCCGCGGGGCGGGCCTGTACTCCCGCCTCTCCCTCGGCGTGAAGATCAGGGACATCACCGCCGGATTCCGCGCCTACCGGCGCGCCGTGCTGGAAAAGCTCCCGCTCGACGAGATCGCCTCGCACGGCTACTGCTTCCAGATCGACCTGGCCTGGCGCGCCCTGCGCGCCGGGTTCGAGGTGGTCGAGGTGCCCATCACCTTCACCGAACGCGAGATCGGCGTGTCCAAGATGAGCGGCTCGATCATCGTCGAGGCCATGTTGCGGGTCGGTCTGTGGGGCGCCCAGCACCGCTACACCCAGCTGCGCAAGCTCCTGCACCGGGGCTCTGCGAAGCCAAGGCCGTGAGGGGCCCCTCACAAAGTCCGGTCGGGCGTTGGCCGTGAAGAGGCCCTTCACCGCTCGCCCCGGGGCGGGGTGAGCGGCAGCGCACAGAAAGGCCCCCGCGAATACCGCGGGGGCCTTCTGCGTTGTTGCCGCAGTGGGTCAGTCAGCTACGCCGACCGCGTCGTACGCCGGCCCTTCAGCTCGGCGAGACGCTCGTTCAGCAGATCCTCGAGCTCAGGGATCGAACGCCGCTCAAGCAGCATGTCCCAGTGCGTGCGCGGGGGCTTGACCTTCTTCTGCTCGGGCTGCCCGCCATCGACGATCTCCGACTCACTGCCGTGCAGCCGACACTCCCACACCGAGGGAATCTCGGCGTCATCGGAGAACGGCACCTCGAACTCGTGGTTCTTCGGGCACGCGTAGCGCACGGTCCTTCGTGGGGCGAGATCGTGATTGCGGTCGGTCTCGTAGCTGACCGCTCCCAGCCGGCTTCCACGGAGTACACGGTCAGCCATGATGACGTCCTTTCGATCGGCTCTGCAGGTTTAGAGCCAGGGTGGTGCTCACCCTATGCAACGATGGACAGTGCCCGTCAAATTCCCCGGCGCACATGTCGTTGCTCACGATGAGCTGGATCACCCCTCGGCAACAGCTTCCACCACTGGGACAGGTTTCGCGCCGCTACGTGACGCGCTTTAGCCCTTCTTCTTGGGATTATCCCCCAGTCGGGCTATCGGCAGCCGCCATTCGCGAAACCGAACAACGTTCAAGTGAGCCGGAGCTGACCTCGCCTCAGCGTCGCCGGGCCAAGATCACCAAGCCGGAAATGGCGTCGGCACAATACCTGATAACGCAAAGTAGTGATATCGGGTTCCGCGAGTGATGAACTTGCATGTTCAACGATCGGCCCCGGCGCCGTGTCGGCCACGACCACGGTGTCGCCTTCGCGAAGAACCTCACCGTCGCGAACCCGGGCGTTGAACCGGCCCGGCGCGCCGCACCAGCACAGCACCTCCACCTGTACCGGCTGCAGTTCGTCGGCAAGCTCGAACAACCGCCGCGCCCCGGGGAACAACCGGCTCTGGAAATCGGTCGCGATGCCGAAGCAGTAGACGTCGATCCGCACCTCGTCGGCCAGCTCGGCCAGCTGCTCGACCTGGGCGGGAGACAGGAACTGCGCCTCGTCGACGATCAGGTAGTCCACGTGCCTGCCCGCCACCCACTGGCCGCGCAGGAGCTGCCGCAGATCGGTGTCCGCACCGATCTCGGTGGCCTCCCTGGTGATGCCGATCCGGCTGGTGATCTGCGGGGCTCCCGAGCGGTCGTGGCGCACCAGCAACATCCCGCGCCGGCCCTGCCGGGCGTGGTTGTGGTTGATCTGCAGGGCGAGCGTGGACTTCCCGCAGTCCATCGGCCCGTAGCAGAACCGCAGCATGCCCCGTACCGGGGCCCGGCGGCCGCCCGCCCCGGGGGCGGCGGACAAGGCGTCGGTCGGGTCGGGGCCGTCTTCGGGAACCAAGGTCACGACGGCTGACCCTATCTCCCTTGATCGGGTGAATTGAGTCGAGACCGGTTCCGGCCGATCACCAGTCAGGGGAGCGGCACGCCAGGGGAGTGTTCCAGCCCGCTGAACGGGCGTTTTGGAATCGGGGGCCGTGTCGCTCCCCGCTGTGACTGCTGTGGCAGCTGATGCTGCTGTGTTTCCTGTGACTGTTGTGGCTGATGATCTGCCTGCCTACGGTGCAGCGCATGATCGAAGTCCCGCACAGATCCGCGGCCCGGGCGGCCACGAGACTCCTGCTGCCGCTTGTCGTGGCACTGGTCACGACCCTGCTCGGCACCGGCACGGCGAGTGCGGATCCGGCACCCCGAACCTGGGCCAAGCTCCGCATGTGCGAGTCCAGCGACCGCTACTTCCTCGACACCGGCAACGGCTACTACGGCGCCTACCAGTTCGACCTGCCCACCTGGCGCAGCGTCGGCGGACAGGGGAAGCCCAACCTCGCCGACCGTCAGGAACAGGACTTCCGCGCCCTCTACCTGTACCAGATGCGCGGCTGGCAGCCCTGGGAGTGCGCCGGCATGCTGGGCCTGCGCGACGACGCCGACGCCCGCAGCAAACGGATCCCGGTCGCACCGTCGCCGGTCGCACCCACGCCGCCGGTCACCGCGCCCCCGCCCTGGCCCGGCGTCGTCTACGCCTACGGTGACTGCGCCCCGGCCCTGCGCACCTTCCAGTTGCGGATGAACGCCTTCGGTTACGGCTTCGACGGCACCGGCTGCTACTACGACAAGACCCGCCAGGCCGTGCTCGACCTCCAGCGCGCGAACGGCATCAACGACTCCGGCAGGCTCGGCCCCAAGACCTGGCACGCGGCCTGGGAAGGCACGGCACCACGGTGAACGGCACCCGTGTCACGCCTGCCAGGCGCCCCGTTCGATCAGTTCCGCCCGCAGCAGGTCCGGCCGGTCGGTGACGATCCCGTGCACGCCCAGGTCCAGCAGGCGGGCCATCTCGGCCCGCTCGTTGATCGTCCAGGTGTGCACCTCGACCCCGGCCCGCGCCGCCGTGCGCAGGAATGCCCGGTCCACCACGGTCAGCCCGCCCTGCCGCACCGGCACCTGAGCCATCGCACCCCGGCACAGGAAGCCCAGCCGCAGCCACGGCGCCCAGCCGTTGGCCCACAGCACCGCCGCCGACCTCGGCCCCATCGACGTCAGCAGCTTCGGCCCGGCCAGCTTCCGGAGCCTCGCCAGCCGCGCGTCGGAGAACGCGGCGGCCGCGACGCGCTCGTGGGCGCCGACACGCTCGATCACGCGCAGGAACGGCTCCACCGCGCGGTCGCTTTTGACGTCGATGTTGAACCGTGCCTCCGGAAGCTCTTCGAGCAGGTCTTCCAGGCGTGCGATCGGCTCCCGCCCGCGAACCTTCACCCGCCGCACCGCAGACCAGGTCTGCGCGGCGATCGGGCCGTACCCGTCGGTGGTGCGGTCCAGCCGGGCGTCGTGGTGCACCACGACCACTCCGTCCTTGGTCGCGTGCACATCGGTTTCCAGGTACCGGAAGCCCTCGCTCACCGCCCGGCGGAAGGACGACAGCGAGTTCTCCATGCCTTCGAGATCATCCAGATGCCATCCGCGGTGAACGAAGGCTCGGGGAAGGGCACTGTCCAGATACGGGTGGTTGCGCTGCACCACACCAGTGTGCGGCATCGGCGTGGCCCCGGCATGAGCGTTCGGTGTCCGGTTAGGGTCGTGGCCGTGACCGAAGGGACGGAGAGCTGTCAGGCAACGTCACGTGACGTGTTGGCGGGCATACCGCGGAACGTCGCACCCCGGCACTGCGGCTGGTGCGGCAGTCGATTGGAGCAGTCGTCCGCGAGAGGACGCAGACGGCGCTATTGCGGGCAGTCGTGCCGTCAGCGGGCCTACGAACGCCGGGCCGCGGTCCAGCGAAGCGGCCTGCCCGAGGATGCCGTCGTGTTGTCCGACACCGAACTCGCCGCGCTGCAGGACCGGCTGTTCCAGCTGCGCTGCGCCGCCGAAGACGTGGTCACCGCAGCCGACGACGGCGCCGGGTCCGACGAGTTGCGCCGGATGGCCCTCGAACTCGCGCTCACCGCCCGCGGTCTCGAACGGCTTCGGTGAACGGTTCACTAAGATCGCCGCCCATGGACTACGAGTACGCGATGTCGATGCTCGCGCTGGTCGCCGTCATGCTGCTGTTCTCCACCACGTCCGCCGGACGCAGGCAGCAGCGCGCCGAGCGGAAGCTGGACGAGCTGAACCGCAAGCTCGACACCGTAATGGCTCATCTCGGGGTCTCCCTGCCCGAACCGCAGTTCCCGGAGATCGAGGAACTTCTCCGGCAGGGCAAGAAGATCGAAGCGATCAAGGTGTACCGCGAACGCACCGGCGCGGACCTCAAGGAGGCGAAGGACGCGGTCGACCGCATGTCCGGCACCCACTGAACTCTCGATCTCCGGGAATTCGGTCTCAGTGAGTGGGCGTGGTGGTTATGATCAACTCGAATCGGACTCCGGCGGAGAGGCGAGACGGTGAAGACCACGCTGAGCAAGACCCTGGTCTTCGAGCCGGCAGGCCGCGCGGATCGCGAGACCGTCGCCGCATACGAGACTCACGCTGCCGCCTATGCACAGTCGTGGGAATCGCAACCCGCCGACGACGAGTTGCACGAACTACTCGAAGAGTTCCTGCTCCTGGGCACCGTGGCAGAAATCGGATGCGGATCCGGGCGCGACGCGGCATGGCTCGCTGCCCATGGCTGGCAGGTAACCGGTTACGACGCGTCATCCGCACTGATCGGGGAGGCTCGACGGCTTCACCCCGAAGTAACGTTCGAAAACGCCACACTCCCAGCACTTGACGGATTGCCGACATTCGACAACGTCTACTGCGAGACCGTGATCATGCACCTCGAACTCGCCGCGGCGATGGAGAGTGTCCGTCGACTCGGCGGGTTGATTCGCCCGGGTGGGCGCCTATACCTCAGCTGGCGTAATGACGGCAACTCGGACTGGCGAGATGAGCGGGGCCGGCTGTACACGAAGATCACGGTGGACCAGGTGCTGGGTGAACTCGAAGGCTTCGCTGTGCTGTACCGCTCCGAGACGACCAGCGCTTCGTCGGGCAAACGCGTCTGCCGGATCGTCGTTCAACGCCCGTAGCGGACCCGAAGAAGCTGTCTGACCAGGGAAAAGACTCCTGCCAGCCAGCGCCGATAATGTACATTATGTTAAGTAGTGGCACTGGGCCGCTGCCCCGCTCCGTACTCCTCCGCCGCTGCGATCACCGTTGCCACCGTCCTGGCGTCGGCAAGCCCCCGAAGTTCGGGACGTTGATCGAGAAACGCATTCCGTCGAAAGTCTGAACAGGGAGCAGTTCCGCGACGCGAACCGTGCGGCGAGCGTGGACAACAGCCGCTTCAATATGGTCGAAGGCGTTCCGCACGCCATCTTCGACATCGTGGACGGCGACGGGGACAACACCATCAGCAAGTCGGAGTTCAAGCAGTTGCTCGACGTGTGGGGTGTCAGTGCGCCGGACGCGATGGCCACGTTCATGCGGCTCGACACCGACGGCGACGGCGTCATCAGCCGCCACGAGTACATCCGCGCGATCAGGGAGTTCTTCTACTCTCCGGACACCTGGACTGCGCGGGCAGTGTGTTCTTCGGGCCCCTGTCTGCCTGACGCCCGGGTCACTGCCGGGACGGCGAAACTCCTGGCCGGCGTGCACCCAGCGTCCGGCCAGGAGCCATGGGTGGTGACTTCGAGCCAGCGGACCCCAGCGAAGTCCCGCCATCCGCCGTCCTGCTGGAAACGCACCGTCAGCGCATGTGGTCGGCTCCGGCGATGTGGTCCACGATCCCGTAGGCCAGCGCCTCCTCGGCGTCGAACCAGCGGTCGCGGTCGGCGTCGGCGGTGATGCGTTCCACCGACTGGCCGGTCTGGCGCGCGGTAAGTTCCGCGATGCGTCGCTTCATCTTCCCGAACACCTCGGCCTGGATCGCGATGTCGCTCGCCGCCCCCGAGATCCCCGCCGAGGGCTGGTGCATCACCACCCGCGCGTTGGGCAGCAGGTAGCGCTTGCCCGGCGTGCCCGACGACAGCAGGAACTGCCCCATCGACGCCACGAACCCCAGCCCCCACGTGGCCACGTCCGGCTTGATCAGCTGCATCGTGTCGTAGATCGCCATACCCGCCGTCACCGATCCCCCGGGCGAGTTGATGTAGAAGGTGATGTCGCGCTCGGCGTCGTCGGCCGCCAGCAACAGCAGTTGTGCGGTGATGCGGTTCGCCACCTCGTCGTTCACCTCGGAGCCCAGGAACACGATCCGGTCCCGCAACAGCTGCTCGTACACCGATTCGCTCGCCTGCGGCCCGCCCGTGTGGAGCTGCGGAACCACCGTCATCACCGTCATCGTCGCCTCCTGGCTGTCTCGTGATCTTGACAGCACCGAACATAGGGGCCACGCCGCCCGTGCGGGGGCCCGTTCGCTCACGGCGTGCGTCGGTTCGCTCCCGGCGATCAACGGCTCGGTGAGGATACCCGTGAGGGGTCCCCTCACGGCCGTATCGGCCAGGGTTCCGGCAAAGTCGTGTTAGGGGAGGTGGAGGAGGGTGAGTGGTCGGTTGTGGTTGCGGGCGGTGTGGCGTAGTGCGGCGGCGATGTTGGTGGCGCCGTTGAGGCGGTGTGTGCTGATGGCGAGGTTGCGCAGGCTGGCCATGACGCGGGGTGCGGTGCCGGTGCGGATGCGGGAGGTGTCTTCGCCGTAGGTGACGTCGCGGACCCAGTGCAGTCTGTTTTCGATGCCCCAGTGATCGCGGATGTGGGTGGCTAGTTGGGTTGGTGTGTCGGTCAGGCTGGTGATGCCCAGGACTGTTTCGGTGTGGGTGCGGCCGTTGGTGTGGGTGGTGTGGCGGTGTAGGCGCCAGACTTGGCGGGCGTGGGGGAAGCGGATGCCTTCTGGGGTGGGTAGGACCTGGATGGTGCGGCGTTCGTGGCGGCCGTGCCCGGTGCAGGTGTCTGTGTGTGCGGGGGTGGTGGTCCAGGGCAGGGGGATGAGTTTGTCCAGCAGGTAGCGGCGGTTGCCTTTGACGGGGAAGAGGTAGTCGGCGCCGCGTTCGGTGAGGTAGCGGGCGTGGTGGGCGGTGGTGTGCAGGGCGTCGGCGGTGATGATGGCGCCTGTGAGGTCGATGCGGTCCAGTAGTGGGGCGAACCAGGCGACTTCGCTGTCTTTGCCGGGTAGCTGGGCTTGGGCCAGCACGGTGCCGCTGTCGCGGTCGAAGGCGGCCAGAAGATGCACCGGGCGGCCGTCATGGCGGCGGCCGCCGCGCACGGTTTTGCCGTCCACCGCGATCGCGGGGCGCTTGTTCTGGGGCTGGGGTTGCTGGGCCAGGCGTTCCTGCAGCCAGGCGCCGATCGCGGCGTCCACTGCCTCGCCGTCGACTTGTTGCAGGGTGCGCCGCAGGGTGGCCTCGTCCGGTGCCACCAGTCGGTTGGCTTTGCGGTCGTGGCGGGCTCCCAGCCGCGCCAGGTCCGCTTGCGCGGCGTCGGCGGCCCATTCGCCGATCGCGGTAAAGGAACGGCATCCCGCGCACACTGCCGCTGCGGCGATCAGCAGGATCGAGCGCAGCGTATGGCGCACACCGCGGGGTTTGCGCGGGTCCGGCACCACATCCAGGTGATCAGCCAGATCCCACACCTGCACAGGCTCTGGAACAGACCCGTCAGGGGTCAGACGATCAAAACCAGCAACGGTGGGGCATGATGCAACGGCAGGCACGGCTCTCTCGCATGATCAAGGGTCTTCGACAAACCACATGATCAACTAGAGACCGTGCCTGCCCTGCAACCAGGCCCAACACGACTTTGCCGGGACCCTGGCCGTATCGGCTGTGAAGGGACCCCTCACGGTCGCGTTGGGAGTTCGGCGAGGGCGAACATTCAGGGCACGGGCATCATCACCACGCGTAGGCTTCGGGTGCAGGCTTGATGCCGTTGGGCGCGGGCGCCGGGAAGAGTTCGTCCAGCCTGGTCAGCGTGTCCTCGTCGAGCTTGATCTCCAGGGCCCGCAGTGAGCCGTCGAGTTGCCCGACAGTGCGCGGGCCGGTGATCGGGCCGGTCACCCCGTCCTGTGCGAGCAGCCACGCCAGTCCGACGTGGGCCGGGTCCTCGCCAAGGTCGGCGCACAGTTTCTCGTACGCCTCGATGGTGCCGCGGTGCTTGGCGAGCGCCTCGGTCGACCGTTCCGAGTTGCCACGGGCGGCGCCACCTTCCCGCTGCTTGCGCAGGACACCGCCGAGCACGCCGCCGTGCAGCGGGTACCACGGGATGAGACCGAGCCCGTAGGCCCGCGCCGCGGGCAGCACCTCCAGTTCGACCCAGCGGGTCATCAGGTTGTAGATCGACTGCTCGGACACCAGTCCGAGGAAGTGCCGGGACCGTGCTGCCTCCTGCGCCTGCGCGATATGCCACCCGGCGAAGTTGGACGAGCCGAAGTAGAGCACTTTCCCTTGCTGGCGAAGGACGTTGAACGCCTCCCAGATCTCCTCCCACGGCGTGGCCCGGTCGATGTGGTGCATCTGGTAGAGGTCGATGTGGTCGGTCTGCAGCCGCTTGAGCGAGGCGTCGCAGGCGCGCCGGATGTTCAACGCGGACAGGTGCGACTCGTTGGGCCACTCCCCCATCGGCAGGTAGACCTTGGTGGCGAGCACGGTCTTCTCGCGACGGCCGCCGCCTTGGGCGAACCACCGGCCGAGGATCTGCTCGGTGAAGCCTTCGCCCGGCTTCCTGCCGTAGACGTTGGCGGTGTCGAAGAAGTTGATACCGTGTTCGTGCGCGCGGTCCATGATCGCGTGACTGTCCTCTTCGGAGGTTTCCGCACCGAAGTTCATGGTGCCGAGGACGAGGCGGGACACGGAAAGGCCGCTGCGGCCGAGGTGGGTGTACTCCACGTGGGTCAATCCTTCAGACGGTGGTGTGGGGTCGAACGGGACCGATATCGAAACTAACCGTACAGTATCGGTATGGGTAGTGTCAGGGGTATGGACGACATCGCGCCCGAGCAGGGCAAGCCCGGCAGGCCACGGAGTGAGCGAGCGCGACAGGCCGTCCTCGCGGCGGCCCGCGAGTTGCTCACCGACAAGGGCCTGCCCGGGCTGACGGTGGACGACATCGCCGCGCACGCCGGGGTCAGCAAGGCCACCATCTACCGGTGGTGGCCGGGCAAGGGCGCGGTCCTGATGGACGCCTTCATCGACGCGGTCAGCACGAAGATGGAGTTCCCGGCCGACGGGGACCCGCTCACGCGGCTGCGCATCCAGCTCGCCCGGGTGGCGCGGCTGATGAACGAACCCCGCGCGCGACGCCCCTTCGTGGCCCTCGTCGCGGCCGGTCAGCACGATCCCGAACTCGCCGCGGCGCTGCGGGACCGGTTCATCGCCAGCCGCCGCGATTCTGCGCGGCAACTGATCACCGACGCCGTCGAGGCCGGACAGCTCTCCCCCGGCCTCGACGCCGACGCCCTCATCGACATGCTCTACGGCGCGCTCTACTACCGGCTCCTGATCAGCGGCGCACCCCTGACCGACGACTACGTGAGCCACCTGATCGAGATCATCGCGCCTGCCGCCCGTCCTCCCCGCCCGGCCTGACGGTCATGTGCGGGTCAACCGCCCTCGCAGCCGGGGATGCGGGCCCCTCCGAGAGGGTGCGTCAGTGGGTGTCGTGGCCGGCGGCGTAGGCCGCGGGAACCGGGATTTCGACGGTGTGGTACTTGACCTTGGTACCGAAGTTCCACGCCTCGACCCGGACGCGGTCGCGGTGGATGTACACCCGAAGACCGGACGGGATGTGCTCGACCGAGTCGCTCTCGACGTCGCCGTTGATGTTGCCGGCGCCGGTGTATTCGTTGCAGTGGGCGCCCGTGTTGAACATCGGGATGCCGCGCGCGTTGACCTCGCGCGCCCGCGGGTCGTCCGCCGGGAGCAGCCCGTGGTCGACGGCCGCCCAGTCGTCGAGGTGCAGGCCCCAATGGGTGTGCGAGGTGAACATGACGACGTTCGGGTTCGCGGCGAGCAGCCGCCGGAGGGCGTAGCCGCTTTCCCGGTCCATCTCGCCGCAGTAGTTGCGGAGGTAGGTGCCCGAGACGGTGAACGACAACGGCTGGTGCATGAAGAACAGCACCGGCGTGTTGCGGGCGCGCCAGTAGTCGAACCGCTGCTCGAGCCAGGACAACTGCTGGGCGGAGAAGAGCCGGACCAGGCGGCGGCCGTCGGGCTGGTGGTTGACGCCCTGGTAGACGTGTTCGTCGGAGAGGAGCAGCAGCGGGATCTTGCCGTTGAGCAGGTACTCCAGTTGCGGCGTGGTGCGTCCTGCGTAGTGCAGGAAACGCTTCAGCAGCGCGGCTTCGTCGATGCCGTTGGGCAGGTCCATCGCGCCGTACTCGTGGTTTCCCGCGTTCCACAGCGTGTCGCCGGGGTGGCCGCCGCCCGCCGCAAAGGCGGCGTTGAACGTTTCGTACTCCGAGATCGTTCCGTTGCGGACGATGTCGCCGTTGATGACCAGCGCCTGGGCGGGGTCCGGCAGTGAGGACAGGAAGGGCAGGGTGAGGTTCTGCATGCGGTTGTTGCCGTCGGTGCCCTGGACGTCGCTGAAGATGTCGAGGATCGCGACGGGCTTGCCCGGCGCCGGCAGGGCGGAGGTGACCTCGACGTTGTCGATGGCCCAGAAGTATTCGTCGCCGAGCCAGTAGCCCTTCTTGACCTGCTGCTGGTATGCCCAGGTGAAGCGGACGGTACGGGCACCGGCGGGCACGGTGAAGGTGAGGATTTCGCGCTTGCTCACGACGTTGCCACCAGCGTTCGCGTCGGTCGCTTTGGTCGAGTACGTCAGAAGCGTCTGCGCGTCCCCGCGATCGAACTGCGCGGTGACCACCGCGTGCTGGGGGTCCGGCGCCTGCACGTAGTGGGAGTCGAAGCCGAGTTCGAGGGTCTGCCCGGAGGGCACGGAGATCTCCGGGGAGGTCAACGCCGCCGAGAACGGCGCGTTGCCGTCGGGCTGCCCTCGGCGGGCGCTGTCGATCACGGCGATGCGGCTGTTGCAGCACCGGGCGAAGCCGTAGCGCGCCCCGCCGAAGTTGATGAACTCCGCATAGCCGGGGAACGACCAGCCGCGCCAGTCCGGATCGAAGTCATCCATGTTTTCCCGGTTCGCCGACCAACCGGGAGGCGGGGTGGTGCGCTCACCATCCTCAAAGGACTCCCAGTAGTAGCGGACCTTGGTGAACGAGCGATCCACCGTCTTGGGGCCGTGCCCCTGGGGGTCCGGATCGGCTGCCGCCTGCCGCGTTCCGACCGGAAGGAGCCCACCCGCGACGGTGGCCGCGGCCACTGCGGGAACCGATCCCACCAGGCGGCGTCTGCTGATCTCCGTCATCGGCGCGCCCCGCGTCTGATCCTCATGGAACGTCCTCTCCTCGCAGGAAGCCGGCGGGCCGCGCAGCGACCCGCCGTGCTGTCCGGTTCCACTCGATCGTGATCACCGGCTTCTGGTGAGCCTGCGGTCCGGTGTCCGGACGCGTCAACGCCTGTCGATCGTTGATCACCTGATGTTCAGGAGCTTCGACCGGTGTTCAGCCGTCCTTCCGGTTATGTGGGCACCAGCCCCATCACGCCTGCCGTCCGTCCTCCCCGCCCGGCATGACGCCGCACATCAGTGCCAGTCGCTGATCTGCACGTCACGCGGCTCGGGGGCACCTTCGCCGGTTTCGAGAAGTTGCTTGAGGCTGAGCAGAAACGTGCCCCACTTCGTGCTGCAGTGGTGCATGAACTCGACCGGCTCACGCCAGCCCTCGTGCTTGAACAGCACGATCGTGTAGTCGCCATCCTGACGCAGGTCCCACCGCACACCGGTGCCGATCCACTCCTGCGGCCCGTCCACGACTTCCCAACGGACGAGCCGGCCGGGGTCGAGCTCGGCGACCTTCATGTCCATACCACCCGGCCCGAACCGGAACTCGATCACGCCGCCGAGGGCGGTCTCTCCCGCGGTTTTCTCGGTCCACCAACCGGACAAGCCGTGCAGTGTGGTGAGTGCGTCGTAGACCTGCTCGGGCGAGGACCGCTGGACCCCGATGCGGTGCAGGATGTCTGCCATCTCCGTGTTCCTCTCTGCTACTTCTTCTCGGTCTCGTTGTTCGTGTCCTTGTTGCGCTGGATCGTCTCGGCGATGCGCTTGATGCGCTGGAGACGGGCATCCCAGGCGGCGCCGACCTCGGCGAGCTGGGCGACTGCACGGGCGAGCTGGGCCCGGTCGACGCGGAACTGCTTTTCGCGGCCGACGGTGGTGGCGTGCACCAGGCCGACCCGATCAAGGACGACGAGGTGCTTGGCCACTGCCTGCCGGGTCACCGGCAGGCATTCGCTCAGGCTGGTCGCCGTTCCACCGCCCTCGCTCAGCAGCAGGTCGAGCATGCGGCGCCTGGTCGGGTCACCGATCGCCGACCAGAGGTCGTCGTCCACCTTCACGCTTGTGCGCCCGCTTCGACCTTCGCGGCGTACACCCGCAGACGCGGCAGGTAGAAGTCCCAGCCGGTGACGTGTTCCGCGTACTCGGCGGCAATCTTCGCCTCGTCCCAGCCGCGCTCGCGGAAGCCACTCTCGGTCATCCGCAGGAGCGTGCCCGTCCCGGCCGGCTCGAGTTCGAAGACGACCAGGTTCGAGTTGCCCGGCGCGGCGGTTTCCCCCTCCTCATGGGTCCAGCGGAAGGAGAAGAGCCGCGGCGGTACGGCATCGACGACGGTGAACTGCACCCAGGTGCCGCCCTGGGCACAGTTCCCGAAGCCGATCCGCCCCGCTCCCCCAGGCACAGGCGGGAATTCCGCCTCGTCCGGCCACCACTCGCGCAGATGTTCGGGACTGCTCACCACGTCGAAGACGACCTCGGGTGAGGCGTCGATGTGGATCTCCCGCTCGATCGTTCCGAATTCCATGTCTGCCACCTTTCGCAACGTTTGGTTGCGAATGAGCCTAGGTGACCCGCGAGTGATGTGCAACCATTAGTTGCGTTAGGAGTGGGCAGCGGCGCCGGCAGCGCGGGCGTCTGATCGCGAGCTGTCCCCGGTTGTGTGGCCTTGGTCATTGTCTTTGAGTTGTCGGGTGGCGCTTCTTGCGCTGCCGGGTGGGTCGGCCGCCGCGCGGAACGGGCGGGGTATGCACCGGTCGGGTCGGCGTTTGCGGTGCGCCGGTTGCCGGGGTTTCGGTGTACCAAAGGCCCGTTTTCTCCCCTGCCGACCAGGATTTTCGCCTGTTCGTGATCTTGAGTGACGGTTGTGCCAACCCGTTCCGGGGTGCTGTAGTGGGGGTGTTCCGGAGGGGAGTAGCCCCGCGCTGCCCGCTGATCGACATGCTGAACGCCCCAGTACCAGGGGGTTCCGGTCGTGGGGCCCGTTTGATGGCGGGTGGGCGAGACCTTCGGTCCCGAACCGATGGCTTGATGGACTTGTCGCCGTCGCGTGGGATCGAGGTTGCCCCCTTGTCCCGCGCTGCGCGCGGCGGGGGGATGAGGACGAGTTTTCCGTGTGGCATTTCGTGTTGCTGGTCGTCTGCGCGGCAGCGATCTACTTTTCGTGTGAGTGGTTCGTCAACGCCGTGGAGTGGCTCGGCCAGCGCCTGAACGCCGGCCGGATGGCGGTCGGCACGATCCTGGCCGCGTTCGGCACCGCGCTTCCCGAGTCGGTGGTCACCCTGGTCGCGGTCACCACCGGCGGCACCGAACAGGCCCGCGACATCGGGGTGGGTGCCGCGATGGGCGGACCACTCGCGCTGGCCACGGTCGCCTACGGCGTCACCGGCGTCGTGCTGCTGGTCCGGCGCCGCAAGGCCGCGGCGCTGGCCCTGGTCGCCCCCGGTGGCAGCGGCGAACGTGAAGTCGCGCGGCGCGGCGAGGTGCTGACCGAGCCGGAGGAGGCGCGCCGGCTGGTGAAGGACCAGCGGTGGTTCTTCGCGGTGTTCGTGGTCAAGGTCGCACTCGGTCTGGTCGCCTTCACCATCAAACCGTGGCTGGGGCTGCTGTTCTTCGCCACCTACGCGGTGTACTTCTGGCGCGAGATCCGCAGCGGCGGCGGTGAGTCCGGCGAGAACGAGCTGCTGGCGCCGTTGAAGTTCCAGCCCCGCCGCACCTCACCCGCGACCTGGGCCGTGGTGGCCCAGACACTGGCCACCCTGGCCGTCATCTTCGCGGCCTCGCAACTGTTCGTGCACCAACTCGACGCGATCGGCCCGATGCTGGGCCTGTCCGGTGCGGTGACCGCGCTGCTGCTCTCCCCCATCGCCACCGAACTGCCCGAGATCATGAACGCGATCATCTGGGTCCGCCAGGGCAAGACCAGCCTCGCACTGGCCAACATCTCCGGCGCCATGATGATCCAGGCCACCGTGCCCAGCGGACTCGGCCTGCTGTTCACCCCGTGGCGCTTCAACGGTGCCCTGCTCTGGGCCGGGATCGTCACCATGATCGCCATCGCCTACCTGCTGGCCACCCTGCGCGCCCACAAACTCACCCCCGCCCGCCTGGCCCTCGCCGCCGGCCTGTACCTCGTGTTCGCCGCCGGCCTGATACCCATACTCACCTGAATAACCGCGCCGGGGCAGGGCGCTCGAAACTGCTACAGCGCCGCGGGCTGGTGGTGTTCGGCGGCGGCGGTCCCGCCGGGGTGAGCGTGGATGAGGGCTTGGGTCAGGCGGGGCAGGGCGTGGATGAGGCGGCGTTCGGCGTCGTGGGCGATGGTGTGGGCTTGCACCAGGGTGAGGGTGGGGTCGACGTCGAGTTCGGATTCGGCGACGAGGTTGTGGCCGACCCAGCGCAGGCGGATCGTGTCGACGCCGCGCACGCCGGGGGTGGCGGCAAGGGTTTGCTCGGCCGTGTCCACAAGCGCCGGGTCGACCGCGTCGAGCATGCGGGAGAACACCTCTTTTGCCGCGCCCCAGAGCACGGACAGGATCGCGACGGTGATCAGCAGTCCGACGATGGGATCGGCCCAGCGCCAGCCGATCCAGGAGCCGCCGGCGGCCAGTAGCACCGCCAGGCTGGTGAACCCGTCGGTGCGGGCGTGCAGGCCGTCCGCGACGAGTGCGGCGGAGCCGATCTGCCTGCCGACGGTGATGCGGTAACGGGCGACGATCTCGTTGCCGAGGAATCCCACGAGACCGGCGGCGGCGACCCAGCCGAGGGCGGTCATGTCCCGGGGGTGGAGCAACCGGTCGATCGCCGTCCACGCGGCCAGGACCGCGGAGGCGAACATGACCAGCAGGATTACCAGCCCGGCGAGGTCTTCGCTGCGCCCGAGCCCGTAGGTGAAACGCCTCGTAGCGGCCCGCCGCCCGAGCAGGAACGCGATCGCCAGCGGGACGGCGGTCAGCGCGTCGGCGAAGTTGTGCAGCGTGTCGCCCAGCAGCGCCACCGAAGCGCTCAGGAACACGACAACCAGTTGAGCGACCGCGGTGACCGTCAAACCGACGAAGGAGATCCACAGCGCCCGCATGCCTCGCGCGCTGGCCTCCAGGGTCGAGTCCACGATCTCCATGCTGTCGTGGCTGTGCGGAGTCACCGCGTGCTTGACCTGCTCCCACAACCGCCCCAACGGGCCACCGCCGTGGCCGTGGCCATGCCCGTGGCCGTGCGTGTGGCCATGTCCGCGTTGCTCGGCGTGGTGATGTTGATCGGTCATGGCGAAGGGTTCCACCTGGTGCTCGTGTCGAGGTTGGTGCGACGGGGCTCTTGCCCACCGACGATAGCAGCGTATCTGCACGACTGCGCAGGTACGCACTTAGCGGGGCGGCTGGGTACGCTGACTGTCATGCACACGACCCAGCCGGCCTTCGACATGCCCGCCGACGAACAGGTTCACCTCGCCGCCGAGTCGTTCCGGATGCTGGCCGACCCCACCCGCATCAAGGTGCTGTGGGCCCTGTTGCAGGGTGAGTCCTCCGTGGCATGCCTGGCCGAACTGGCGGGCGCCACGCCGACGGCCGTCAGCCAGCACCTGGCGAAGCTCCGGCTGGCCGGGCTGGTCGCCGGCCGTCGTGAAGGCACCTTCGTGTACTACTCCGCCGCGAACGACCACGTGCGGCGCCTGCTGTCACAGGCGTTGTTCCACGCCGACCACGTCGACCGCGACATTCCCGCCGACTCCGCCGCGCCACACACCCACATAGCCCCGCCGGCGGGCCGCGCCGACTGATTACGCCGGAGGATCGGAACAGCGCACCGTGCCACGATTCGACGGCCCCCATTGGTCGCCGTCGGTGAAAGTCCCGGCGAAGTCGGGCAGACTGCCGACGTGCCGAACAGCGAAGAGGACACCCGCCGACGGCTGCTGCGGCACGGGTTCCTGCTGGAATACGTCACCCTCGGCTGGAACGTGGTCGGCATCGTGGTCCTCGCCATCACCGCGGCCACCGCGCGGTCGGTCGCGCTGGCCGGTTTCGGGCTGGACTCGCTGATCGAGATCGGCGCCTCCACCGTGGTGATCTGGGAGCTCTCGGGCACCGGCGAGGCCCGGCAACGGCGGGCGTTGCGGCTGATCGGTGGCGCGTTCGCGCTGCTGGCCGTCTACCTGGCGGCGCAGTCCACGCTCGTGCTGGTCACCGGCCACCA
This sequence comes from Amycolatopsis cynarae, assembly GCF_026802195.1. Taxonomy (NCBI): domain Bacteria; kingdom Bacillati; phylum Actinomycetota; class Actinomycetes; order Pseudonocardiales; family Pseudonocardiaceae; genus Amycolatopsis; species Amycolatopsis cynarae. The sequence goes on from NZ_CP113836.1 coordinate 3,180,168, forward strand.
CCCGCGGCACAGCACCGGTGGGATCGTGTGGACCGCGATCACGGCGGTGGCGATGTTCGCGCTCGCGACGGGAAAGGCCCGCACGGGGGCCGCGCTGGACAACCCGGTGCTGCGCACCGAGGGCCGGGTCACGCTGATCGACGGGTTGCTCGCGGTCGCCGTGCTGACCGGCTTGGTCCTCAACGCCGCGGCCGGTTGGTGGTGGGCCGACCCGGTGGCCGGATACGTGCTGCTGGCCTACGCGGCCCGTGAGGTGTACGCGATCTTCGTCGCCGGCGATCACTGACCCGGCTCCGCGGGAAACACGCGCCGGGTTCGCCGGTCGGCAGCAACAGGGCGACTCTGTACCTATTAGTATGTACACTGGCGGCGTGAGTTCGCAGGAACGTCTCGTCGAGAGCGCGCGTGCGCTGCTGTGGGAACGCGGTTACGTGGGCACCAGCCCGAAGTCCATCCAGGAGCGGGCCGGTGCCGGTCAGGGCAGCATGTACCACCACTTCGCGGGTAAGCACGAGCTGGCACTGGCCGCGATCCGCCGCACCGCCGAGGAAATGCGGGCCGCGGCCGAGGCGCAGTTGTCGGCTCCCGGCACGGCCTTGGAACGCATCACCGCGTATCTGCGCCGCGAACGCGACGTGCTGAAGGGCTGCCCGATCGGCAGGCTGACCCAGGACCCGGACGTGATGGCCGATCCCGCCCTGCGCGCGCCGGTCGAGGAGACCTTCGCGTGGCTGCGTGACCGTCTGACGCGGGTGCTCGATGCGGGGCGTGACGCGGGCGAACTGGATCGGGCACTCGACCCCGCGGCCACGGCCGCGACCATCGTCGCGGTCCTGCAGGGCGGCTACGTGCTCGCCCGCGCATCCGGCACGACGGACTCGTTCGGCCAGGCGGTTTCGGGTGTACTCGCCCTGCTGGCCGGGCACGCCGTGGCACCCGCCGAGTGATCCGAGCACGCATCCAACCAGGAAAGGACGAAGGCAGATGCACGTTTCGCGGACACCGGCCACCAGTGCCGCCCCGGTCCAGTGGTTCACCGGGCAGGCGTGGATCGACCCGATCGCGACACCCGAAGGCGCGTCGCGATCCCGGATCGACAACGTCCACTTCGCGCCGGGCGCCCGCACCGCCTGGCACCGCCACCCGATGGGCCAGGTCCTCGTCGTCACGCAAGGCACCGGGCTGGTGCAGCGGTGCGGTGGCCCCGTCGAGACGATCCGGACCGGCGACAGAGTGCGCATCGAACCCGGCGAGTGGCACTGGCACGGCGCCACCGCCACCTCGTTCCTGACTCACCTGGCGATCGAGGAGATCCCCGAGGACGGCGCCGAGCCGGAACTCGACCGGCCGGTCACCGACGCCGAATACCAGGGCGGCCCGCAGGGCACCCCCGCCACGGACACGCCGCCGATCACCCGCACCGTCGTGCTCGACCAGCCGCTGCCCGCACCGTTTCCCACCCATCGGGTCGAGGTCCGGCGCATCCGCATCGCCGCCGGCCAGCCTGCCGGGATGCACGTCCACAACGGCCCGGTGTTCGGCAGCATCGAGGCCGGTTCCGTGGTGTACCAGATCGACGGGGAGCCGGAGTCCCTGCTCACCCCAGGCGACACGTTCTACGAACCGGAAGGCGCCCGCATCGCCCGCTTCGACGCGCAGGAAGCCGGTGTGACGTTCCTGGCGTACTTCCCGCTCAAGGAAGGACAGGCCGCCGAGCTGGAGTTCCTCGACGCCTGATCCCGATCACGACTCGTTCACCACGGAGACCCGGTTACCCGCTAGCTTGCCGTGATGAGTGATTGGCTGTCCGACACCCGGCTGTCCTATGACACCGTGGCCTCCAGTTACGCGGATCGGATGCGGGGCGCGCTGGCGGGGAAGCCGCTTCTGCGCGGTGTCCTCGCGATGTTCGCCGAAGCCGTTCTCGCCCGTGGCGGCCCGGTCGCCGACCTGGGGTGCGGGCCGGGGCACATCACCGCACATCTGCGCGACAAGGGATTGGATGCCTTCGGGATCGACCTGTCCCCGGCGATGATCGAGATCGCCCGGCGTGACCATCCGGGGTTGCGGTTCGGGGTCGGTTCGATGACCGACCTCGTCCTTCCCGACCGTTCCGTGGGCGGCGTGGTGGCGTTCTTCTCGCTCATCCACGTTCCCGACGAGGAGGTCCCGGTGGCGCTGGCGCAGTTCCACCGCGTGCTGCGGCCCGGCGGCGTGGTGTTGCTGGGGTTCCACGTCGGCGACGAGTACCGGCTCAAGACCGAAGGCTACGGCGGGCATCCGATGAAGGTGCGGGTGCACTGGCGTCCGGTCGACCGGATGGCGGCCTGGGTCCGCGACGCCGGTCTCGTCGTCGACGCCCGGGTCGTCCTCGAACCGGACGCCCCGGTACCCGCGGGGATACTCCTGGCACACCGCCCGTAGTGCGTGGCTCCACCCCGGCCCGGCTCTGAAGGGTTCCCTCCAGTGGTCGGGCTCGCCCTACCCCGTTTTCTCCGGCCTGGCCCAGTGCCTCGCGAAGCGCCCGGCTGGGAGGTTGGCGGGGACCGAAAGGGCCGAGATGAACAAATCCTTCTTCGCCGTCGCGGCGGGCGGAGCGAGCTCCGCGTTCCTGTTCTACTTCGGCACCGGGCTCGCTCCCGTTGCCGCGCTGACCTGGCTCGCGCCGCTGCCGGTGCTGCTGCTCGCACCACGCGTGCGGCGGGGAACCGCGCTCGTCGTCGCGTTCTGCGCTTATCTGCTCGGCACGGCCAACAGTTGGGCATTCCATCTGCGTTCCCACGACGAGCCGATGGTCCCGGTCGGCCTGGTGATCATCCTTGGTACGTCGCTGACGTTCGTGCTCACCGTCTGGCTCTTCCGCGCGCTCGTGGCCCAGGGACGCGCGCTTCCGGCCGCCTTCTGCCCGGCGGCGGCATGGACGGCCGTGTGGTTCATCGTTTCGGCCACCAGCCCGATGGGACTGGTGGGCACGTTCGCCAATGATCAGGGCGACGCGCCGTTGGTGCTGCAGAGCGCCGCTGTGGGCGGGATGTGGACGGTCGAGTTCCTGGTGATGTTCACGCCGTGCGCGATCGCGGCGCTGCTCTCGCCCGGCTTGACGGCAGGCGCCCGGCGGCGCGCCGCGGCGGTGGCCGTGGTGGTGTTCGCTTCAGCGCTGGGCTTCGGCGCCCTGCGCCTGGCCGGCACCGGTGGCGCACCGCAGCGGGTCGCGGCCATCGCGCCCAACCAGTTCGCGTGGGCACCTCCAGTCAGCGACAATCGCGTGGCCGGCTATGTCCACGAGATCGAGCACCTGCCGGCTGGCGTCCGGACCGTGGTGCTGCCGGAGGGTGCCTTCGGCTCCGACCAAGCCGACCCCGCCGACCCCACCGCCCTCGTGCTGCCGATGCGCCGGGCCGCTCAGGTTCGCGGCGTCGACATCGTGCTCGGCTTCGTCCGGACCAAGGGCGCCGACCACGGCAACTTCGCACTGGTCTTCCCCGCGGACGGCGGGAATCCCGTGCGGTACCTCAAACAGCATGACCTTGTCAGCCCGCGCGGACATGATCTGGTGTTCTCGCCGGGGACCGGGACGGGGGTCGAGATCTGTGCCGATCTGAACTTCGCGCGGCCCAGCCGCGACTACGGCGCGGAGGGCGCCACCCTGTTCGCGGTCCCCGCCGCGGACAACAACGAAAACGGCTGGCAGCACAGCCGCACGGCGATGCTGCGGGGCGTGGAGAACGGGATACCCGTGGTCTGGTCGGGCCAGAACGGCACGCTCGTGATCTCCGACGGCTGGGGCCGGGTGCTCGCTCAGGCACACACCGGCGGGCCGGGACCGTTCACCACGATCGCCGCCGAAGTGCGGGGTCCGGGCGGGACGGTCTACGGCCGCCTCGGCGACTGGTTTGCCTGGCTCTGTCTCGTCGTTGCGCTCGGAGGCCTGATCGCGGCCTTGCCTTTCAGGCTTCGGAGGAGGGACCGCCTCCCGGCATCACGCCATATAGTAGGTTCCGACTATTAGGAGCCTACTGGAGCGAGATGGCGAAGCGGAAGATCTCCAACACGTTGGCGCTGGCCGTACTGGGCCTGCTGCAGGAACAGCCGATGCACCCCTACGAGATGGCCTCCGTCCTGCGAGAACGGCACAAGGACAGCAGCTTCAAGGTCAACTCCGGCTCGCTGTACGACACGGTCGAAGCGCTGGTCCGGCACGGCTGGATCGAACCGGTCGAGACGGCGCGCGAGGGCAGGCGGCCGGAGCGGACCGTGTACGCGCCCACCGAACTCGGCCGGGCCGAATTCGTCGGCTGGATCGACGAGCTGATCCGCACTCCCGTCGCCGAGTACCCCAAGTTCATGGCCGCGGTGTCCTATCTCGGCGCGCTCGGGCCGGACGGTGCGGCGGACGCGCTGGCCGAACGAGCGGAACAACTCGGCGGGCGGATCGAGGAGACCAGGGCGGTACTGGCCGACACCGTCGGCTCCGGCCGGGTCCCCCGCCTGTTCATGATCGAAGTCGAGTGCTCGTTGCACGCCTGGGAGGCCGAACTGGACTGGACGCGGCGGACCATCGCCGAGATCCGGGACGGCAGCCTGCCCTGGCCGCGGCTCGAACGAACCGACCAAGGGTGGAGCTGGTCCGCTCCCCCGGGCACGAAAGGAAATCCGTGATCGACAAGGCCGAGGTCCTGATCGTCGGCGCCGGCCCGGCGGGGCTCCTCCTCGCCGGCGAACTCCGGCGCGCCGGGGTCGAGACGGTCGTACTCGAACGGCATCCCCGGCGCCCCGGCTTCTGCCGGGGCTTCAACCTCAACGCCCGCGCCCTGGACCTGCTCGCGCGGCGCGGGCTTGCCGACCGGTTCGTCGCCGAGGGATGGCCGGTCCCGCATGTGGCGTTCACCGGTCTGCCGGTGACGCTCGGCCTCGCCGAAGCACACACCGACCACCCGTATTCGCTGGGAATTCCCCAAACACGGGTCGAGGAAGTCCTCGAAGCGCACGCCCTCGATCTCGGCGCCGAGATCCGGCGCGGACACGAACTGCGCACCCTGGAACAGGATTCCGAGTCCGTCATCGCCACCGTCACCACCAGCGACCGCGAATACCGGGTCCGGGCCGCATATCTGGTCGGTTGCGACGGAGGTCGCAGTACCGTCCGCAAACAGGCCGGCATCGACTTTCCCGGCACCGAAGCGACCCGCTTCTCCTTGCTGGGAGACGTCGAACTCGCCGATCCCGGCTCGTTGCCTTTCGGCTTCACCACGGGGCCCGGTGGGGCCGTGTTCGTCATTCCCCGCCCCGGCCACGTCCGGATCATCACCGAAGACGCACAGCCCCCCGCGGACAAGGACACCCCGGTCACCCTGGACCTGCTGCAAGCCGCCGTGGACAACGCGCTCGGACGGCACGTCGAACTGTGCGCGGCGCGCTGGCTGACCCGGTTCGGCGACGCGGCCCGGCAGGCGGCCGAGTACGTCCGGGGCCGGGTCGTCCTGGCCGGGGATGCGGCGCACATCCATCCGCCTGCCGGGGCCATCGGCGTCAACGTCGCCCTGGACGATGCCTTCAACCTCGGCTGGAAACTCGCCGCCACAGTCCGCGGGACCGCGCCCGCGCATCTGCTCGGCAGCTACCACACCGAACGCCACGCGGCGGGTGAGCACCTGCTGGCCAACACCCGCGCACAGGTGGTTCTCGGCGAAGCCGATGACCGGCTCGCACCACTGATCGATCTGCTCACCCGCGTCGCACGCCACCCCGCGGGCAACCGGGCCTTCGCCGAAACCATCACCGGCCTGGACACCCGCTACGCGATGCACCCCGACGTCGAACACCCGTGGATCGGGCGCCTGGCACCCAACCTCCCGCTGGCCATCGGCACCGGCGAGACCGACCTGGCCACGCTGCTGACCCCCGGCCGTGCGGTCCTGCTGGACCTGGACGACGGAAACGATCTGCGCGATGCGGCCGCGGGCTGGGTTGACCGCGTCACTTTCGTCGAGGCGAGTTGCCCCGCCCGGCCGGAACTCCGGGCAGTCCTCGTGCGGCCGGACGGGCACACCGCCTGGGTGCGCACCGGAGATCACGACCACCTGGACGGGCTGGGTCAGGCACTACTGCACTGGCACGGCCCCGCCGCCGGGTAGGAGTTGGTCGTCTTCGAGGCGCACGGTCGTGAACCGCAGGAAGAACTGGACCAACGGGCCCATCACGAGAGCGATCAGCACCGTGCCGAATCCGGCGATTCCGCCCAGAAGCCAGCCTGCGGTCACCACGACCAGCTCGATCGCGGTGCGCACCATCCATATCGGCTTACCGGATACGCGGACGGCGCCGGTCATCAGCCCGTCCCGGGGACCGGAGCCGAACCGCGCGCCGAGGTACACGGCGTCGAAGAAGGTCAGCATGAGCAAGCCCGCCCCGTAGCAGGCGATCCGGCCGGGCAAGGAGTCCGGTGTGGACACGAAGTGCGCCGACAGGTCGGCGCACGCGCCGACGAGGAGGACGTTCAGAAAGGTTCCCAGGCCGGGAAGTTCACGGAGTGGAATCCAGAAGAACAGGACGGCCACGGCCGTCAGGTTGGTCGCCCAGCCGAAGGTCAGTCCGGTGTGGAGGGAGATCCCTTCGGAAAGGACGTTCCAGCTCGATGCCCCCAGGGAGGAGTCGACCAGCAGGGTGACCGCGACGCCGTATCCCAGCAGCCCCACGACCAGTTGCGGGAGCCGCCGGAGTTTCTTCCCGGCGCGAAGCTGTTCACGAGCGGTCATCCGCCGTGCCACGAACTGAGGGCTGTTTCCCGGTTGCCGTAACGATGTCACGGCTGCGATCGTGCCCAGCGCCCGGCCTTCGGGAAAGGTCCACATCGGAAAGACTGGCCCGATGTGCGTCGACGACGAGGCCGGGGGTGGGGCGGACCAGTGCGTTCGGCGTTCGTCGCGATCCGGTACAGCCAGGTCCGCACGGACGCGCGGGTGCTGTCGTCCCCGCGCAACTGGACACCACGGTCGCGGCCGTCAACAGCGCTTTGCAACGGGCCCGCGCCGCCCTCGCCCACCTGGGCGACGCGAGCGAGGTCACCGAGCCGGACGATCCCGAGGTCCGCGCGGTGATCCAGCGGTACGTTCGGGCGTTCGAGGCGGCCGACGTTCCCGCACTCGTCCGGTTGCTCACCGCGGATGCGGCTCTGGAGATGCCACCGGTGCCGCTGTGGTACCGGGGCAGCCGCGACTACGGATTGTTCCTGAGCCGAGTGTTCGGCATGCGTGGGACGGGCTGGATCACGAGGCAGCTCACCGCCAACGGACAGCCCACGCTCGCCGCGTACGCACCGCAGCCCGGCGGCGGGCACCGGCTGCAGTCATCACCGGCAGCCTCGGCGTCGTGCACACGCTGATGGCCAAGGACCTGATCGACGAGTACCGGCTGCTGACCTTCCCCACGATCCTCGGCGCCGGCGAGCGGCTCTTTCCCGCCGACGGCCCGCACGCGTACCTGGAATGCCTGTCAACCGAGCACGTCGGCGCCGCCGTCCTCAACTCGGTACGCGAGGGCCGCACGATGACCGTTCGCTTCCTGGCCCTGTACAAGGCGCCGGCCGACCCCGAGGCGTTCGACCGGCACTACCGCGAGGTCCACATTCCCCTCGCGCGACGGCTGCCGGGGCTGCGCCGTTACCGGGTCGGCCGTGATGCCGCGCCGGTACGCGGCGACTCACCGTATTACCTGATCGCCGAGCTGGACTGGGACACGATGGACGACCTGCGCACCGCGTTCGCCTCCCCCGAGGGCCGCGCCACCGCCGCCGACGCGGCACATCTCCAGGAGCTCACCCCGGTGCGCAGCATGATCTTCACCGTCGAGCAGCAGGCGTGATCCGGTCACGGGTCCCGGTGCTGAACAGCTCGGGCTCAACGGAACGTACGCGGTCACGCCGGGATGCGGGCCCGGACGACGAAGCCGCCCTCTTCCCGGTTCTCCGCGCTGAACTCACCGCCGAGCACGCCGACCCGTTCGCGGAGTCCGGCGAGGCCGCGGCCGCTCCCACCGGGTGATCCGGTACCCGAGCCCGAGCCGTCGGTGCTGACTTCCACCGTGATCTCCTTCGTGCTGTGGTGCACCTGGACCGCGGTGCGACTGCCGTGGGCGTGCTTGAGGGCGTTCGTCAGAGCCTCCTGCACCACCCGGTAGGCCACGAACTCGGCACTGCCGGCCGTCTCCGCAGGACGTCCCTGCTCGGTGAACTCCACTGGTTGGCCCGCCCGCCTGGTCTGTTCCACGAGGGCGTGGAGCTCACCGGCGGCCGGTGTTCGCGGCTCGGCGTCGTGGTCGGGGTTGAGCAGGTCGAGCAGGTGCCGAAGGTCCGTGATGGCCCGGCGGCCGGTGTCGGTGACGGAGCTCAGGGTCTGCTCGAGGCGTTCGGGGGCGGCGGTCAGGTAGCGCGCCGCCTCGGCCTGCACGACCATCGCCGTCACGTGGTGGGTCACGACGTCGTGGAGTTCGCGGGCGATGCGGGCGCGTTCGGCGGTGCGGGTGGTCTCGGCGATGTGGCGGCGGCGTTCCGCCTCGGCGGCCCGGGACAGCCGCAGCCGGACCCCGATGCCCCACGCGATGGCCAGCACCAGGTAGAACGTGGCGAAGCCGGCCACCCCCTCGGTCGATCCGTACCGGTCGAGGGCGACCGACAACGCCACGTACGCCGCGGAGGCCAGGACGACCGTGGTGCGGCGGTGATGTGCCGAATGGATTGCCGTGCTCAGCAGTGCGATCGGCAGCGCGATGCCCGCGACCGTGTGATACCGGCGGAGCTGGTCGACGGCGAAACCGAGCGACACCAATGCGAGACAGACGTTCGGCAACCGCCGGCGCACGGTCAGCGGGAGGCATTCGAGGGCGACCGCCGCGATGGCCAGTGCGTCCAGGGGACGTCCCGGCAGGTCGCCGAGCTGCGTGCCTTGACCGTGGAGTACCAGTACCAGGGACGCAACCGCGAGCAGCAGCGCGAACGGGAGATCGCGGACCGTGACATCGCATCGCCGCCACCGCTCCACCGCCCGACGCAGGTCGATCATCGGGAGAGCGCAGCGGTGGCGTCGGTCCGGGCGGCGCGCCGGCCCGCGGCGGCGACCGCCGAGACGATCACGAGCTGCTTCACCAGACGCATGACGACTCCTTGCGAGATGTTCCGCGACCAGAGCGTCGCGGCTATGCCGAACGCTAGGGATTCGACGGCCCAAAAACATCACCGCACAGTGGACGCCTGTGTGTGGCTCGCACGGGGGACGGCTTCCTTCCGTTTCCCCCGAATGCCGTGGCGGTCGCGCGTCCTGGTGTCGAACCAGGCTCCCCGGAGATATGAGTTCCGGGTGGCCACCGGGCCCCGCGCGGGGGTGACCGACCGGACTCGCACCGGCTAGTGCCCGGATCCACAGTCCGGGGCCTCGTCTGCTTCGGCTTCGGTCACCGTCGTCCCACCGGGATTCGAACCCGGACCTCCCGTCGTGCGGACGGGCGCTGTCGGCCACTCCAGCTCTGGGACGTCTCGCCGCCGTGGCGGCGTTCGCTGCCCGTCGAGGGTTCGAACCTCGGTCTCCGCGTTCAGAGCGCGGTGTCCATGCCAATCTGGACCAACGGGCATCGGGGGCGTGCATGAGGCTCCCGGTCCAGGACTCGAACCTGGGCGTGCGGATCCAAAGTCCGCTGTGCTGCCGGACTACACCAACCGGGAAAGGCGTTTTCCAGTGGGGAAAGAGAAAGCCGCCCGGATCGGAGTTCCCGATCCGGGCGGCTTCACCGGTGGACGTAGCGTCCGCTATGCCGGGAAGCCGGAAAACTCCTGGTGCCGCAGGGAAAAGCGCTGTCGATGGCCGTACCGCGGGCATGCGGCGGCCTGGTTGCGGCGCTGCCTTCCGCACATTCGCATGTCCACTCCCTCGGCTGATCGACTGAATCCATTTTCGCGGTAGGAGGCGGCGGGGGCAAACGTATTTTCGCGGTGTGCCAGGGTGCCGAAGATCGCCTGGGGTGAGCCGACCGTTTTCCCGCGGCGGCGGCTATTCGTACCAGATCCCGGCGATCGGGCCGCGTCGCGTCTCGGCGGGGATCGACGGCGGGATCAGGCCCGGCTCCAGGTCGCCGTGGATGTGCAGGTACAGGTCGGGCCGGGACAGCCCGGTCGTCTGGATCCAGCCCCTGCCGTGCACGTGACCGGCCTCGATCAACTCGTCCGCCTGGCCGTGCGGCGCCCTGCCGCGCTGGTAGTTCTGGATGAGCGTCTCTCCCGTGTCGGCGAAGGCGTATCTGGCCGCGTAGGCGTAGCCGTGGTGCAGCCAGACGTAGAGGACGACGGGTTTGCGCAGGACGGTCCGGAACCAGTCCGCCGTCTGGGCGCCCAGTTCCCGCGGATCGCCGGAGGCGGTCAGTGCCCAGCCGGAGGGATGGTCGGGCAGCGAGAAGAGCTGACTGTGCAGCCGGTCGCCCCGCACGCGCCCTTCGCCGAGGTGCACGCCGAAGTGGATCAGGTGGTGGTGGGACACCGGATCGGCGAGGCTCAGCGCGGCGATCAGGGAACCGTCGGCGTCGGGCAGGAGGAGGTCGTCGACGTCCTCCGAGGCCCAGGATGCCGTCCGCTCGCGCAGCACCGTGGCGAACGTGAGGGCATCTCCGGCGAGTTCTTCGGGGTCTTCGCACGATCCGATGTCGAACCACTGGTAGCCGGACACCGCAAGACCCTACCGATCGGCGGCAGTGCCGTCGGTTTCGGTCAGCGCGGTGGCGCAGGCGGCGAGGTCGTCGCGGAGGCGGCGCTGAGCGCTCGGGGACAGCGCGGCGAGCATCCGCCGTTCGACGGCGCGCACGGCGACGCTCGCCTCGTGCAGCCGCTGCCGTCCTGCCGGGGTGAGTTCGGTGGGCAGCGCGCGTCCGTACGCGGCGGTGGCGGGGCGGCTGACCAGGCCGCGGTCCTGAAGTCCTCTAAGGACCCCGTTCATCGACTGCCGGGTGACGAAGGCACCTCGGGCGAGTTCGGCGTTGGACAGGCCGGGATGCTGCCCGAGCAGTTCCAGGCAGGCGTACTGCGGCACGGTGAGCTCCAGCGGCCGCAACGCGGCGTCCATTCCGGCGCGGAGCGCGGAGGCGGCCTGTTTGAGGACGTATCCCACCGCCTCCGCGAGCGGCCCCACGGTCTCGTGTTGCGACATGTCAGGATTATGACATAAGCTTGATGTCAAGATCCTGACATCAACGCTGGGAGTTGCACGATGACCGTCACCGGACCCGATTTCCTCGCCCTACAAGTCCGTGACCTCGAACAGGCCGCGAAGTTCTACGAAACGCGGCTGGGGCTGCGCCGCCTGCCGACCGCGCCGCCCCACGCGGTCGTCTTCGACACCGCTCCGATCCCGTTCGCGGTCAGGGAACCCCTGCCCGGGGTGGACCTCGACGCGGCACGGCCGTACCCCGGCCTGGGAGTGGCACTGTGGCTGCACGCCGAGAACGCCCAGGAGCTGCATGACGCACTGAGCGCCGCGGGCGTGCGGATCATCGCCGCCCCGTTCGACGGCCCGTTCGGCCGGACCTTCACCTTCGCCGACCCCGACGGCTACGCCGTCACCATCCACGACAAGGCATGAAACGACGGTCGTTCTAGGCTTGACCGCCGGTGAAGGCGCGGGCGTTGCGCTCACACCAGGCGCGGAACGTCACCGGAGCCCGGCCCAGCAGCCGGGCGACGGTGTCCGTCCGCACTCCGTTCGTATCGGCCCGTGCGCGCGTCAGGGATTCCAAGAGTGCCTCCGCCAGCGCCGGGGAAGCCCCCTGTGCATAGCGGGAGCGCACGATCTCCTCGGGAGTGCCGGCTTCCCGGACCTCGATCGTGCGGCCGAGCACGGTGCCGAGGATTTGGACCTGTTCGGCGACGGTGAGAGCTTCACCACCGGTCAGCAGGTATTCCTGCCCGTCGTGACCGTCCTCGGTGAGGGCGCGGGCGGCGACAGCGGCGATGTCCGCGGGATCGATCGGCGCATGCCGGCCCGGCCCGATCGGATCGAGCACGTATCCCCCGTCCCGCAGGGTCGGCACCCATTCCAGGGCGTTGGTCATGAACCCGGCGGGACGCAGGATCGTCGCGGGGATCGCGCTGGCGCGGACCATTTCCTCCCGTTCGTGGTGCCAGTGCCCCATCGCGGGCATCGGGTCGCCGAGCACGTTGATCGACGACAGGAGCACGATGCGGCGCACACCGGCGGCCCGCGCCGCGGCGATCGCGTGTTCGGTGTAGTCGGTGCCCAGTCCCGGGTTCAGCAGGAACAGAGCCTGGATGCCGTCGAACGCACGGGCCAGGCTTGACGGGTCGCCGAGGTCCCCCACCACCCTCTCCGCCCGCTCGGGCAAGGCGGCCGCCCTCGCCGGATCGCGGACGAGAACCCGCAGCCCGGTTTCCTGCCCGGCGAGCTGTCCGACCAGTTCACGGCCGATGTTGCCGGTGGCACCGGTGATCAGCAACATGTCTTCCCCATTTCGTTTGCCGTCTAACGAGTTTGCGGGAGACACGGTATCCGGTAGATCATTAGCCGTCAAACGAGTCCGCGGAGGATGTCATGCCCGAGTTTCTCGACCTGCACGGCAGGACCAACAAGCTGCTCCGCGCACTGGCCGACGCCGGCATGCGACGGCACGGACTGCACCTCGGGCAGAACCACCTGCTCGCCGCGCTGTGGGACCACGACGGCAGCACCCCCGGCGAGATCGCGGCCACGCTGAACGTCACCACCCCCACCGTGGTCAAGATGGCCACCAGGATGGCCGCGGCGGGTCTGCTCACCCGGCGTCGCGACGAGCGGGACCAGCGGCTGGTCCGGCTCTGGCTCACCGATGCCGGGCGCGCGCTCCGGGAACCCGTCGAGGCCGAACGGCAGACACTCGAGGAGCAGGTCACCGCGGACCTGAGCGAAACCGAGCGCAAGTACCTGTTGCGCGCGCTGGCGAAGGTCCACAAGACGGCGGCAGACCTCCTCGGCGGGCCCCCGGCCGAGGACCTCTGACGAAAAGCGGTCGCCGCGACCGGCCCGCCCCGACATGATGCGCTCATGAATCCGGACAGCCCGCAGGTGCGGGAAATCCCGCTGACCGGCGACACCGCCGGTCCCTACGGCATCACGACCGGCCCGGACGGGGCACTGTGGCTCACCTTCGTCCACGGTGGCCGGATCGGCCGGCTGACCACCGACGGTGCGCTCACCACCTACGCGCTCGATCCGGCGGACTGCCAGCCGATGATCATCACACCCGGCCCGGACCAGGCCCTGTGGTTCACCCGCGCCCACGACCACCGCATCGGCCGCATCACCACCGGCGGCACCGTGGACACCTACGCCCTGCCCGACGGCAGCGGCCCCTACGGCATCACCGCCGGGCCGGACGGAGCGCTCTGGTTCACCCAGATGCACACCGACCGGATCGGCCGCATCGGCCTCGACGGCACGGTGACCCAGTTCGACCTGCCGGTGGAGAAAGCGTTCCCCTCGGCGATCGTCACCGGCCCGGACGGAGCGCTCTGGTTCACCCTCAACCAGGCCAACGCGGTCGGCCGGATGACCGTCGAAGGCGAGGTCGCCGTGCATCCGCTGCCCACGCCCGCCGCGGGCCCGGTGGGGATCGCCAGCGACGGCGAGGCACTGTGGTTCGTGGAAATCACGGCCGGGCAGGTCGGCCGGATCTCGGTGGACGGCGTCGTCGAGGAGTTCCCCCTTCCCGACCGTGCCGCCCGGCCCCACGCCATTGCCGCTGTCGCCACTGGGGACTGCTGGTTCACCGAATGGGGAGCCAACCGGATCGGGCACCTCACCGCCGACGGCAGGATCGAGGAGTTCGACCTGCCGTCACCGGCCTCCGAGCCCCACGGCCTCACCCTGGGTCCCGACGGTGCGCTCTGGACGGCACTGGAAACCGGTGCCGTCGCCCGATGGGAACGACGACCTAACTGAAATCGCCGAGGTGGTCCTGGACCCAGGACCGGAAGGTCCGGGCCGGACGGCCGAGCAGGCGCGGCACCGTGTCCGTGACCCGCTCCGGGGTTTCCACAAAGGACTTCCACGCGGCGAGCCTGGCGGCGGCGAAACCCGGGTTGCCCCACGCCGCGGCGAGTTCGGCGTAGGCCTGCCCGGGATCCTGCTCCTCCCACCGCACCGGGCGTCCGATCACCTCACCGATGATCCCGGCGAGTTCGGCGTGCGTCAGCGCTTCCGGGCCGGTCAGCACATAACGGGCACCGTCGTGCCCGCCGATGGTGAGCACGGTCGCGGCGGCCTCGGCGATGTCGCGCTCGTGGATCAGCGACCGGGCGGCGCGCGCGTACGGCCAGCGCACCACCCCCTGCCGCACCTGCCCGCTCCAGGCGAGCATGTTCGCGGCGAAATCGATGGGCCGCAGGAAGGTCCACCGCACCCCGGAGTCGCGGATCAGCCGCTCGATCTCCTGGTGGAAACTCGTGGCCGGTTCCCCGTCGGCGAGATCGGCCACATCGGTCGAGAGGTACACCACCTGCCGTACTCCGGTGATGATCGCCTTCACCGTCCGCGGCTCGACCGCGATCCCCGGCCAGATCAGGAAAACAGCGTCCACACCGTGCACGGCCCGCGCCACGGAGTCCGGATCGGACAGATCACCCCGGACGACCTCCACCGCGGCGGGCAGTGCCGCGCGGGCCGGGTCGCGCACCACCGCCCGCACCGGGTATCCCGCGTCCGCCAGCAAAGAAACCAGATTTCCGCCCACCTTGCCGGTCGCGCCGGTCACCAGGATCTTCCCCACACCACCACCGTAGAACCTCCACCAAGAGCGAGGTCAACTCCGCTGATTTGCCCTGACGCCGACGTCAACGTCTAGTGTCGCGGCCCGGACCGGAACGGAAGGACCACGATGAAGTTCGGCATCAACTACGCCCCCGCGCACCACGGTACGGACCCGCGGCGGCTGCTCACCTACGCGCGCCTCGCCGAGGAACACGGCTTCGAGTCGCTGTACCTGCCCGAGCACATCGTGCTGCACCCCGGCGCCGCGATCGGGCCCATGCCCCTTCCCACGGCGACCCCGTATTTCGATCCGCTCGACGCGTTGAGCTTCGTCGCCGCGGCCACGGAACGGATCCTGCTCGGCACGGCCGTCCTGCTGCTGCCGTACCACCACCCGGTACTTCTCGCGAAGCGACTGGCCACCATCGACGTGCTGTCGGGCGGGCGGATGCGGCTGCTGACGGTGGGCCTGGGCAGCCTGCCGGGGCAGGCGCAGGCGGTGGACGTGGACTTCGCGAGCCGCGGGCGGCGCGCCGACGAGGCCATCGACGCGCTGCGGCTGCTGTGGGAGGGCGGCGAGGACGGCGTCGATTTCGACGGCGAGTTCTTCCGCTTCGAGAGGCTCAGCAGTTTCCCGAAACCGCTGGCTGCCCGGCACCTGCCGATCCACGTCGGCGGATCGACGCGCGCGGCCGCCCGCCGGGCGGGCCGTCGCGGCGACGGCTACTTCCCCGGTGGCGCGCTCAGTCCCGACGAGCGCGCCACCCAACTGGAACTCGCGCGCGAGGCCGCGCGGGAAGCGGGCCGCGACCCCGGCGCGCTCGAATACACCCGCTGGGGTTCGATCGACCTGTCCGTGGAACGGGCCGAGGCGCTCGCGGCGGAGGGCGTCACCCGCGTTGTCGTCAACGCGAGCACCGCCGAGCCGGAGCTTTTGCGCGAGGAGCTCGGGGCCTTCGCCTGGCGCTTCGGGCTCACCCGGTAGCCCGAAGGCGCAAGGTCGTCTCGCGGCCGTTCACCCTTTTGCGTCAATGCCTGGAACGCGATGCCGTTGGTAGTGGCGGGCGGCACGAGCCCGGTTCCCGCAACCCGCGGAGCACCACTCGCGCCGGGGGTGATCTTTGACGAAGTACAGGACACAGCCGGGGGCCAGGCAGGCCCGTAGGCGCTGCCGATCAGGATGGGTGAACAGCCGGATGGCCTCCTCTGCGATGGCCGAGACCGCAGCGGCGGCCACCTGACCGCTGGTACCGGTGCCCCTGGAGGGTGTTTCGCCGGCCGTCCAGGTCAGCACCGACCACCGTGGTACCGCGGCGGCGGCCTGGTTGACCTCGGCGACAGCGCTGTCGAGTTCGCTCACCGGGGAAGCTGCCGCAGGTCGCGGGTCCCCGGTGGCTTCGGCGGCGAGCCGCCGCAAGGCATCGCGCAGCCGGTGCAGTCTTTCCCCGATGAGGTCGACCTCTGCCGCGACCAAGGCGTCGAGATCGGCGGCGGCTATCAGTTCGATGCGCGGAGCGACGGCATGCAGCCATGCTTTGGTGCCGTCCTGCTCAGCGAGGGCGTCGTGTACGCCGTCGCGGTCCGCCCAGATCGTGTTCATCAGCTCCACAGGCAGCGGCTCGTCGAGGAGTGGCGCACTGGTCTGCATGTCTCGACTCTACCGCGCTTCTAACGGTTGCAACTAGTCCATTCCGTTGACAGGCGGTGTCGACCATGAGAGTCTTCTAACGGTTACAAGCTCGAGTAACCGTTTGAACCATGAAGGAGAGAACATCGTGACCGCATTCGCCCCCGTCGACCCCGCCACCACAACGGGCCAGGCCGCCGAGCTGCTGGTTCAGGTGGAGAAGACGCTGGGACTCATCCCGAACATGACCAAGGTGATGGCCAACAGCCCCGCGCTCCTCAGGGGCTACTTGGCCCTCTCGGGCGCGCTCGCCGGCGGCGTGCTGCCCGGCGGCGTCCGTGAGCAGTTGGCGATCGCCACCGCCGAGTACAACGGCTGCGAGTACTGCCTCTCGGCCCACACCTACATCGGCGCCAACATCGCCAAGGTCGATGCCGGCGAACTGGACAAGGCGCGGCATGCGCAGGCGTCCGACCCGCACACCGCGGCACTGCTGGCCCTGTCCGACGCCATCGCCCGGGGCCACGGCGCCGTCGCAGACGACACGGTGCAGGCCGCTCGGGACGCTGGTGTCACCGACGCCGAGATCGGCGAGGTCGTCGGCCACCTCGCGCTGAACGTGCTGACCAACTACTTCAACATCGTTGCCAAGGTCGACAACGACTGGCCCGTCGTCACCCCGCACACACGCACGGCCTGACGGCATTGGAGTAACAGAGCATGTCCACGCCGCCCTCCCCGCAGGGTGAGCTGTCCGCCGTGGGATTCCACGGCGGCGAGCTCGCCGTCCAGCGCCGCGCGGGCGTCACCGCGCTCGCGGCCCGGCTGTCCGGCATGCTGGCGCCGGCCGAGTTACGTGGCGGCATCGTCCGCTTCCTCGCCGACCGGACCTTCGCCGCCGTGACCGCCCGGGACCGGGCTGGGCGGCTGTGGATCTCTCCGCTGGCCGGTCCGCCGGGCTTCCTGTCCGCAGCAGACCCGACCACGCTGCGCATCCACGCCCTCCCGGCCACCGGAGACCCGCTCCATGACCTCGCCGCAAACCAACCGATCGGGCTGCTGGTGATCGACTTCGCCGTCCGCCGCCGCATCCGTATCAACGGCCATCTCAGCGCCGTCGACCGCACTGGACTGTCCGTGGCGGTCGAGCAGGCGTACGGCAACTGCCCGCAATACATCCAGCAGCGACGACTCGTGCCCGCCCACCCAGGCGGGCACCCCGCCGAGCCGGTACGGCAGGCAACGGTCCTCACCGCCGACGACTGGGACCTGATCCGCCGCGCTGACACCCTGCTAGTCGGAACCACCCACCCCACCCGCGGCAACGACGCCTCCCACCGCGGAGGCCCACCCGGCTTCGTCCGCGTCGAACACGACCACATCTGGTGGCCCGACTACCCCGGCAACAACCTGTTCAACAGCCTCGGCAACCTCGCCATCGACGCCACTGCCGCATTGCTGTTCGCCGACTACGGCACCGGTCGCACCCTCCACCTGTCCGGAACCGCCGCCGTGGACTGGACCGACACCACAACGCCCGCTGACGAAGGCGGCACCGGGCGCCGCATCCGATTCACCAGCCGATACCTCGCGGCCGGACATCTCCTACCGCTACGCCCGTCCTGACCGCGCTTGTGAGGGCAACGTGACCGCTGCCGACGAGACGAGCTACCGGGGGCGCTCGGCGATCACGTCCATGGCATCGGCGTCGACCCGCAGCAGGCACGGAACCAATTCGGAGCCCGTGTCCGGCGAGGTGAGCACGGCTTCCCTGATCTCCTCGGCGCGACCCGAACCCTCGCCCGCGATGAAGAGGTGATCCGGGCTGACGAGCCCCACGATCAGCCGGTCCGCGCCGACCAGACCGGCGGCTTGCTCGTGGAAGTCGGGCAGCATGATCGCCGACCCCGCGCACGGACCGTTCCGCTCCATCACGGCCAGGTTCCCGTGCTCCTCATCCGGAAGCATCCTGATGCTGAGCCCCCGCTTCAGGTTGTCGCACGCTTCTCCGGCGAGCTCCAGATACTCCTCGTCGCTCATGGCCTCGAGGCTGCTCCGTAGCAGATGGGACATGCCGATCCGGCCTTGGGGCGTGATCGTGACCTTGGCGAATCCCACGTACAGCTTGCCCTCGACCAGCGGCAGGGAGGCGGAAAGCGGTAACGGGGCGGAGGTGCTGTGGAGGATGGGCAGCCACTCACCGTCCCGCTCGGCCCGCACGATCCTCTCCCGTCCTCCTTCTTCCCGCTCGACGCCGTCGACCTCCGCCATCACCTTCCGCGCGTGCTCGAGGGCATCGGTCCAGTCGTCACCCTCGGGGCGGTCGAAGACGTAGGTGTGCTCGGCCTCGGTGAACGTTTCGGCCAGGAAGGCGTAATCCGCGTGGGAGGGTTGCCAGGTGCTGTGCACCCTGGTCACGTCGGAGGGCTGGACCGGCCGCTCCTGCCGAGCCTGGCGCCACGCCTGCCGGAGGGAGTCCTGGGCCTGGGCGGGCGCCGCCGCGATCAGGAGGTCGTTGTCGTCGCCGTTCAGTTGGAAGACGACCATGTCCATGGTCACATCAAGATCCACGGGACCGTGACTCTACACAGGAGCCCGCGGTCGTGAAGGGCCCTTTCACGGGACCAGCGGGGCCAGGCCGTCGAGTACGCGGTCGAGGCCGTACTCGAATTCCTCGTCGCGGTGCCGGCGGGGGTCCTGGTCACCCTGCTCGCCGCCCTGCTCGGCGTAGAGCGTGCGCAGGCGCGGGTAGGGCTCGGCGGCGCGCTGGGCGACCGGCCACATCCGGCGCATCCATTCGGCCTCGTCCCGCCCGGTGCGGGTCAGCATGGTCAGCCACGCCGCCTCGGTGCTGGTCATGCCGATGACGTAGGCGAAGGCGATGGTCATCGCGCGGTTGGCTTCGGGCAGGCTCAGGCCCGCGCCCTCGAACAGCGCCAGCATGTCCTCGCTGAACCGCATCATGTTGGGCCCGAGGTAGGCGGTGCCCGCCCCGCCGAGCAGGGTGACGATCCACGGATGCCGCAGCAGCACCGCCCTGATGTCCCGGGCGCACTCGTGCACCGCGGCCCGCCAGTCCGGCCCTGGCGGCGGAACCCGCAGTTCGCCGACGACCTCGTCCACCACCAGTTCGAGCAGCTCGTCCTTGTTCGCCACGTGACGGTAGAGCGAGGTCGCCGCGGCGCCCAGCCGGGTGCCGAGCTTGCGCATGCTCAGCGCGTCGATGCCCTCCTCGTCGAGGAGCCGCACGGCCTCGGCCACGATCTGCGACCGGCCCAGGACGGGCTGCTCGCGCCTGCACCGCGGTTCGCGAGCCCAGACCGAGGGAATCGGCTGCTCATCGGTGGTCATCGGGTCTCCCTTCCTACCCGGCCAGCGTAGCGCACACCGTCCTCCGTTGCGTACGACGTGCGACTGTGCGTACATTGTTCGCAGCGATGCGAACGCTGTACGCATACTTCGCCGAAACCCCGTCTCCCCGAGAAAGGGACCGACCATGACCACCGAACGTCTCGGCGCCACCGCCTACCAGGCGGCCGAGCGGCTCCTGCGCCACAACCGCGCGAAGCTCGTCCACGGCGGCCGGATCCGCCCATGCTGGCTGCCTGGCGGCGACCGCTTCTGGTACACAGTGGACACCGCGGAGGGCGCCCGGTTCGTGTTCGCCGACCCCGCCGCGGGAATCCGCGAACCCGCCTTCGACCACGACCGCCTCGCCGCCGCACTCGCGCAAGCCTCCGGGCAGCCGGTGGCGGCGGCCGTCCTGCCCTTCACCGCGATCGACCTCACCGGTGACGCGGTCGAATTCGACGCCTTCGACGCGCATTGGCGGTGCTCGCTGGACACCTACCGGTGCGAGAAGGCGGAATCCGCCGCCGGCACGACCTTCCTCGACATCGTCTCGCCCGACGGCAAGCACGCGGTGTTCCGCCGCGGTCATGATCTGTGGATCCGTTCCCTGCCGGACGGGGCGGAACGGCCGCTCACCACCGACGGTGCACCCGATCACGACTACGGCACCAGCGCGTTCACGCCGGACGTGCTGCTCGCCAAGATCGGCATTCCCCACCTGCCGCCCGCCGTCGCCTGGTCTCCCGACTCCGCCCGCCTGCTGACCCACCGGCTCGACCAGCGCGCCGTCCGCACCACCCACCTCGTCGAAGCCCTGCCCGGCGACGGCGGCGCACCACGCCTGAAGCCCCAGCGCTTCGCCTACCCCGGCGACGAGAACCTCCCACTGGCCGAGTTCGTCGTGCTCGACACCACCGGCGAAGCCGTCCCGGCGCGCAGCGCGCCGCTGCCCGCGCCGCTCCTGTCGCCCATCACGGCGAAATGGGCCTGGTGGGCCGAGGACGGTTCGGCCGTGTACTACCTGAGCCAGTCCCGCGATATGCACACACTGAGCCTCCACCGCCTCGACGCGGGGACCGGCGAGGTCCGCACCGTCCACAGTGAAACCGGGGCCACCCGGGTCGAACCGGCCCAGCAGCAGAGCCAGGGCCCGATGGTCCGGTTGCTGGCGGGCGGGCGCGAACTGCTCTGGTACTCGCAGCGCGACGGATGGGGCCACCTGTACCGGTACGACCTGGCCACGGGCGAGCTGCTGGCGCAGGTGACCTCGGGCGCGTGGGCGGTGCAGGAGATCCTGCGCGTCGACGAGGACCGCGGGCTGGTGTACTTCGTCGCCGCCGGGCTCGTCGGGGCCGATCCGTACCGGCGCTCGGTGTGCCGGACCGGACTCGACGGCGCCGGGTTCACCCGGTTGACCGACGACGATCTGGACCACGTCATCACGGTGGCCCCCGGTGGCCGGTACTTTCTCGACTCGGCCTCCACCATCGCCATCCCGCCCGTCATCCGCGCCCGGGACTGGGACGGCGGGGTGCTCGTCGAGCTCGAGCGGGCCGACATCAGCCGCCTGATCGCGGCGGGCTGGACCGCGCCGGAACGGTTCCGCGTCAAGGCCGCCGACGGGGAAACCGACATCTACGGCGTGCTCCACCTTCCGCGCGACTTCGATCCGGCCCGCCGCTATCCGGTCATCGACCACCCGTATCCCGGTCCGCACATGCGGCGCGTGCCTCCGTCCTTCGACCCGGGAATGTTCGGCTGCGACGCCGAAGCCACCGCCGCGCTCGGCTTCGCGGTGATCGCCGTCGACGGCCGGGGCACACCCGGGCGCGACAAGGCCTTCCACGATGCTTCGTTCGGTGATCTCGGCAGCGCCGGCGGCCTCGACGACCACGTCGCCGCGCTGCGGCAACTGGCGCGGACGCGGCCCTGGCTGGATCTGGACCGGGTGGGCATCTTCGGTCTGTCCGGCGGCGGGTACGCCACCGTGCGGGCGCTGTGCCAGTACCCCGAGGTGTACAAGGCCGGGGTCGCCGAAGCGGGCAACCACGAAAACCGGAACTACCACCTGTGGTGGAGCGAAACCTACGACGGGACCGACCCCGGCGCCTGGCTCCGATCGTCCAATGTGGAGCTTGCCGGACGCCTTGAGGGGAAGCTGATGCTGGTCCACGGCGGCATGGACGACAACGTCCACCCGCACCAGACCCTGCGGCTGGCCGAACGGCTCATCGCAGCGGACAAGGATTTCGACCTGGTGATCGTGCCCGGGGCCGAGCACACTTTCTTCGGCTACGAGCACTACGTCACCCGGCGTCGCTGGGACTTCCTGGTCCGGCACCTGATGGGCGTCGAACCCCCCGAGGGCTACCGGCTCGCCCCGGCCCCGTTCGATCTGAACCTGATCGCCGACATCTTCGGCTGACCGGGCCGGTTTCCTGGCAGAAGGTGTCAGTGAACCCTCGATAGCTTTCCCGGCAAGCGCCTTACAGGCGGGACAACGACATCGCGAGGGTGAAGAAACACCATGCCTTACTTCGATGCGGCCGACGGCACGCGCCTGTTCTACCGGGACTGGGGCGGCGGGCGTCCCGTGCTCCTGCTCGCCAGCTGGGGTTTCGACTCAGCCATGTGGCAGCACCAGATGATCCACCTCGCCGACGCCGGATTCCGGTGCCTCGCCCTCGACCGGCGCGGGCACGGCCGCTCCGACGACCCGGGCAGCGGCTACGAGTTCGACACACTCGCCGACGACGTGGCCGCCCTGCTCGGCCGGTTGGAGCTGAGTGAGGTGACCCTGGTCGGGCATTCGATGGGCGCGGCCGAGATCGTCCGCTACCTGACCCGGCACGGCACCGGCCGGGTCAACAGGATCGCGCTGGTCGCCGCGGCACTGCCCTTCCTGCTGAAGACCGCCGACAACCCGCAGGGTGTCGATGGCACCGTCGCCGAGGAGGTGCGGCGTGGCTGGCGGGCCGACCTCACCCGGTGGTTGACCCACAACGCGCCGCCCTTCTTCGGCGCGGGCCTGCCGGGCTGTGAGGTCTCTCCGGGACAGCAGGAGTGGCTGCTCGGCATGATGACGGAAGCGTCGTTGAAAGCGTTGATCGACTGCAACAAGGCGCTTACGGAAACCGACTTCCGCGCCGAGGCGGCCGCGATCACCGTGCCGACGCTGATCGTCCACGGCGATCACGACGCGTCCGCGCCGCTCGAACGGACCGGGAGCCGTCTCGCGGACCTGGTTCCCCACGCGCGGTTCGTCGTGTACGAGAACGCTCCCCACGGCCTGTTCCTGACCCACCGGGAACAGCTCAACGAGGACCTTCTCGCCTTCGCCAAGGGCTGAGGACTGAGGGCGATCCCCTCGTACCCAGCGCGGCCACGGACGAACGCGCGGGGAGGGCGCTCACCGCGGCCCGAGCCGGTGCTCGGTGCCCTCGGCGATGGCCCGCAGTTTGTCCGGGTTGGCGACGTTGTGGATGGCGGTGATGCGGCCGTCGGCGTCGAAATCGAAGGTGAGGGTGGCGATCACGCGATCCGGCGCGCTGAACACGATGCCCGGTCCGCCGTTGATCTCGGCGAGTCCGGCGTGCCTGTCGGCGGGCTCGATGCCCTGGTAGGCGACCGTGCCGATGGCCGCGAACCAGTCGGCCACGGTGGCCGCGCCCACGACGGGGCGCGTGGCCTGGCGGACCTTGCCGCCACCGTCGGTCCACAGTGTCACGTCCGGGGACAGCAACTCCATCAGGGCGTTGACGTCACCACTGGTCGTGGCGGCGAAGAACCGCTCGGTGACCTCGCGCTGCCGCGACCGGTCCACGGTGAAGCGCGGCCGCCGGGCCCGCACATGTTCCCGGGCGCGGTGCGCCGCCTGGCGCACCGCGGCCTCGGAACGCTCCACGGCCTCGGCGATTTCGGCATGGCTGAAGCCGAAGACCTCCTTCAGTACGAACACGGCGCGCTCCAGCGGGCTCAGCGTTTCCAGCACCACCAGCATCGCCATCGACACCGACTCGGCGTCCACAACGGACTCGGCGCTGTCGGCACTGGTGAGGATGGGCTCCGGAAGCCACGGCCCCACATAGGTTTCCCGCTTGTGCCGGGTGGAGCGCAGCCGCTCCAGGGCGAGGTTCGACACGATCCGCGTCAGGTACGCCTTCGGGTCGGCCACCTGCGAGCGGTCGGCGGCGGACCACTTGATCCAGGCGTCCTGGACCGCGTCCTCGGCATCGGCCGCGGTGCCGAGGACGCGGTAAGCCACCGAAAACAGCAGGGGGCGATGCCGGTGGAACACCTGCTGGTCCTTCTCGGCGGACACGGGGGTCATCGTGCGTTCCGGACCCGGGTGAAGCGGCCGCCGCGGGGCCAGAACGCACCGGACGCGGGCAGCTTCTTCATCCGGCCATAGGTCGGCCACGGTGAGGCGGTCACCGTCTCCTTGTACCGCACCGCCCAACGGCCCGTCAGCCGGATTCGCCGCGGGCTGTCATCGGGGCGGGTGAACTGCACGACCGCGTCGTGCCGTCCCAGACTCACCGGCGTGTGGTAGTAGCCGAAGCGGAACGGCTTGGGCTGCTTGCCCTTCAGCGCGCGGACGATCGACAGCGCGGCGTGCACGCCGGTCGGCATGCCGCCCTGGCAGGTGCCGTGCATGACGCCGTAGCCCTGGCGGATCGCGGCCGCGTCACCCACCGCGTACACGTCCGGATGCGACACCGAGCGCAGTGCGGCGTCGGTGACGATGCGGCCGCGCCCGTCGACGGTCAGCCCCGCGGCGGCCGCCAGCGGCGGCACCCGCGTACCGCTGGTCCACAGCACCACGTCGGCGGCGATGCTCTCCCCGCCCACCAGTGCCACCGCATCGGGCAGCACCTTCGCCACCTCGACTCCGCCGCGCACCCGCACGCCCAGCCGGTCGAGCGCGGCCCGCAGATACGCCAGGGCCTTCCGGTGCAGGGCCGCACCGGGTTCCTGCCTGCCCAGCAGCACGACGTCGAGTTCCGGGTGCCGCTCGGCGATTTCCGCGGCCGACTCGATGCCGGTCAGCCCGCTGCCCGCGACCACCACCGTGCCGCTGCCGAGCCGCGCCAGCCGGGCGGCCAGCACCCCGGCGTCCTTGGCGCTGTTCAAGGTGTACGCGTGGTCCTCGACGCCCGGCACCGTCGCCGTGTCGGCCACACTGCCCAACCCGTACACCAGCGTGTCGTAGGGCAGGACCCGGTCGTCGTCGATTCGCACGGTCTTCGCGTCCGCGTCCACCGCCGTCACCCAGCCGCGCAGGAACCGCGCGCCCGTCCCCTCCAGCAACTCCGGGATGCTCAGCTCCGCGAGTTGCTGCCCGGTGGCCGTCATGTGCAGCCTCAGCCGCTCGGTGAACCGCTCCTGCGCGTTCACCAGGGTCACCTGTACGTCCTCACGCCGCTTGACCCGCGCCGCGAGCTGGATCGCCGCGGCCATGCCCGCGTAACCCGCACCCAGGACCACCACGCGGTGCGGGGCCGCCGTGCCGGTTTCCTGCCGTGTGCCCATCGTTGCGTCCTCCTTGGTTCGCCTGACGATGCCCACGGGATGGGAGCAGGCGATCCGGACGTGACATGGGGTGACGCGCGACACAGTCCCGGTGCACGACCTAACTGTCGCGGACGGTGGTGAGCGCCTGGTCGTAGAGCCGTTCGAGGTCCTCGATCCCGCCCTTGCCGCCGCGGTCGAGCCAGACGGCGGTGGCCGCGTCGAGGCACGCGAGCACGGTGGCCACGACCGCTTGACCGCGCAGGCCCGGCGGGGCGTCCCCATCGCCGAGACGCCGTTCGACCTCGGGTGCGAGTTGTTCCTGCCACCGCAGGTGCTTCTCCAAGTGGGCGGCCCGCAGGCCAGGGCTGGTGGCGACGAGCCGGGCGATCGCGAGGCCGCGCTGCGGGGCGACCTGGGTGTTCAGCACGGCGAACGCGTGCCGCAGCGCCTCCCACACAGGTTCGTCGTCCGGGCGCGCTTCCAGCGCCGCCAGGATCACCGGACCCTGCTCGGCGAGATCGCCGAAGACGATGTCCTCCTTCGTGCCGAAGTAGCGGAAGAACGACCGCCGGGAGATCCCGGCCGCGGCGACGACCTGGTCGACCGTGGTGTTCTCGAATCCCTGCTCCAGGAACAGCGCCAGCGCGACGTCCGTGATCTCCTCGCGGACACGCCGGCGGGTTCGCTCCCACATCGGGCCCGTGGCCGCCTCCGACCGGTCATGGCGCGTCGTCATGACCGTCAGCCTATCCTACGCGATGCCCACCCGACCCTGTATGCCTGTGTTGCATCAAGTGCTAGCTTGGCACTCGATGCCAACACGCTGAGGAGATGACATGCCACTCGATCACCGCGGCGCACTGACGCTCGTGACCGGCGCCAGTTCCGGAATCGGGGCGGAGTTCGCCCGCCAGTTCGCCCGCCGGGGCTCGGACCTCGTCCTCGTCGCGCGCCGGGAGGACCGGCTCACGGCTCTGGCCACCGAACTGGCGGCCGAGCACGGCGTCGCCGTCACCGTGCTCGCCTGCGACCTCGCCGAACCGGGCGCCGCCGCGCACCTGGCCGCCCAGCTGAGCGACCGTGGCCTGCGGCTGACCGGACTGGTCAACAACGCAGGCTTCGGCACCCACGGGCTGTTCGTCGAGGAGGAGGCCGAGCGGCTCCGCGAGGAGATCGCTCTCAACGTGCACGCCGTCGTCGACCTGACCAGGACCTTCATCGACGACCTTCGTGCCTCCGGGCGCGGCGTCCTGATCAACGTCGCGAGCATGGCCGCCTACACCCCGATACCGCGAATGGCCGTCTACGGGGCCACGAAGGCCTTCGTGCTCAGCTTCACCGAGGCGCTGTGGTACGAACACCGCGGCACCGGCCTGCGGGTACTCGCCCTGTCACCGGGCGCCACCCGCACCGAGTTCTTCGATACCGCCGGCCCGGCGGCGGCCGGCGGCCAGCGGCTGCAGGCGCCGCAACAGGTTGTCGAGACCGCGCTGCGCACGCTGGACCGGCGCAACCCCCCACCCAGCATCGCCGTCGGCGCGATGAACAGACTGGCCGCGACGCTGAGCCGCCTGGCCAGCCGCAGGCAGTCGCTCACCATGATGGGGAGGCTGACCGCCCGCGCCGCCACGACGGCGACGGCAAACGCCCGATGAGCGGTGCTCGGCGCCGCCGGACCGGTCCGGGCCCTAACCGAGTTCGTGGCCGGTGGTCGCGTCCACGTAGTCCGGGATCTCGTCGTGGCGGTCGCCGACGGTGAGCGTGCCGGTGGGTTCGAACATCAGCATCGCCGCGCCCTCCGCCGAGGACGGCTTGTGTTCGGTGCCGCGCGGCACGGTGAACACCGCCCCCTTGGGCAGGTGGACGGTGCGCTCGACGCCCGCTTCGCGCAGTGAGATGTCGAGTTCACCGTCCAGCACGAGGAAGAACTCGTCGGTGTCGTCGTGGACATGCCACAGGTACTCGCCCCTGACCTTGGCGATCCGGACGTCGTAGTCGTTGACCCGCGTGACGATCCTCGGGCTCCACAGCACGTCGAAGGAAGCCAGTGCTTCGGCGAGGACGATCGGTTCTTTGCTCATGCCGTCATCCTGGCGGGCCGGGGTCACCGGGGGTGAGTGGTAGGAATTGCATATGTCGCAAGGATCCTCGCAGGCAGGTCCGCCACGGGTGGTGGCGATCGTGGACGAGAACTCGAACCCCTTCGAGCTCAGTTGCGCGATCGAGATCTTCGGGCTGCCCCGGCCCGAACTCGGCCGGGACCTCTACGACTTCCGGCTGTGCTCGCCCCGGCCGCGCACGTTGATGCGCAACGGGTTCTTCACGCTCACCGGGGTGGCGGAGCTGGACGCGGCCGACGAAGCCGACACCCTGATCGTGCCGAACCGTCCCGATGTCGAGGTCCCGCGCCGTCCCGCGGTGCTGGCGGCGATCAGGCGCGCCCACGCGCGCGGAGCGCGCCTGATCGGGTTCTGCAGCGGTGCGTTCACCCTGGCCGAAGCGGGAGTCCTCGACGGACGCCGCGCCACCGCGCACTGGCAGTGGGCCGAGGGGTTCCGGGAGCGCTTTCCGGCCGTGCACCTCGAACCGGACGTGCTGTTCGTCGACGACGGCGACATCCTGACCGCCGCGGGCAGTGCCGCCGCCCTCGACCTCGGGCTGCACGTGGTCCGCCGCGACTACGGGGCGGAGATCGCCAACGCGGTCAGCCGCAGGCTGGTCTTCGCCGCGAACCGCGACGGCGGGCAGCGGCAGTTCGTGGAGCGGCCGGTGCCCGAATCCCGTGACGAATCACTGGGCCCGGTGCTCACCTGGGCGCAGGAACGGCTCGGCGAACCGCTCACCGTGGCCGATCTCGCCGTCCGGGCCGCGGTCAGCCCGGCGACCCTGCACCGGCGGTTCCGCGCCCAACTGGGCACCACCCCGCTGGCCTGGCTGACGCGGGAACGGGTCGCGCTGGCCTGCAGGCTGATCGAGCACGGGGAGCCCCGGCTGGACGTGGTCGCACGGGCCAGCGGACTCGGCACGGCAGCGAACCTGCGCGCGCTGATGCGCCGCGAGACGGGGCTCACCCCCTCCGACTACCGGCGCCGGTTCGGCCCCGCGGTTTCAGTCCAGTGAGGCCGCCGAGTCGAGCATGATCTTCAGCAACTCGCCGGGAGCGTCCCGCATCACGTTGTGCCTGCTGTCCAGCGGGTGCACGTTCCACAATGGATCGTTTTCCAGTCGACGGCGGGTCGGCGCGAACGGGGACTCCCCCTCCCAGCGGGCCGCGTAGACGTAGTCACGGCGGCGGAAGCCGCTCAGATCGCCGGTGAGGCGGATCTTCTGGAGGAGGGAGGCGAGCGGATGCGGCGTCGCCCGCTCGTCGAAGAACGGCAGTGGAGGCACGCTGTAGCCGTCCACCCCCACATTCAGGTACCACTCGCGCTGTTCGTCCGAAGTCATCGTCCAGCACGAATCCCCGTCGCGCGGGACGAAGGCGTCGACGTACACCAGTGAGCCCACCCGCTCCGGGGCCCGTTCGGCCACGCCGGAAAGCACCATCCCGCCGTAGCTGTGGCCCACCAGCACCGCGTTCCCGATCCGTTCCGCCTCCACAAAGGACAGTACGTCCTGGATGTGCGTGTCCAGGTTCACCGTCGAGCTCAGCTGGTGGCGCCGCTCGGCGAGCCCGGTGAGGGTCAGTGTGTGGACCCGGTGGCCGTGCTGCCGCAGGCGTTCGTCCAGCGGTTCGTAGCACCAGCCGCCGTGGCAGGCACCGGGGACGAGGACGAAGGTGGCCATGTCATGCTCCTTGCGCCGTGGTGCGGCGACGGTAGGTTTCGGTGATCCTGGCAAGTTCCCGCGGCGACCGCGTGCCACCGGTGCGCTGCATCTCCCGGTTGGCGGCGATCACCTCTGCCGTCGCGTCCCGGCGGATGCCTTCGTATCGGGCCAGCCCGGCGGGACTCCCCCCGCTCAGCTCGGTGGCGAGGACGCGGGCGTCGACGACCGCCTGGGACGCGCCGTTCGCGCCCACCGGATACATCGGATGGGCGGCGTCCCCCAGCAGGGTCACGCGGCCGTGCCCCCAGTGCGGCAACGGATCGCGGTCGACCATCGGGTACTCCAGCAGCACCTCGCTGCGCGTGATGAGCTCGGCGACGTCGAGCCAGCCCAGGTTCCAGTCGAACAGCGGCAGCAGATCCTCCGCCCGGCCGGGACGGTTCCAGTGCGCGTCACCGGGCAGCGGCCCCGGCTCGCCGACCGGCACCAGCGCCACCCAGTTGACCGAGGCGGGGCCGATCGGGTAGGCGATGAGCTCGGCGTCCCCATCACCGCTTCCCCGCACGATCACCATGGTGCGGCCGTCGAAGAACGGATTCATCCTGGTGACACCGCGCCACATGCGCACCCCGGACCACAGCAGCGGCCCTTCGCCGGGATGGAGCTGGGCGCGCACCACGGAGTGCACCCCGTCCGCCCCCACCAGTAGGTCCGCCTCGATCGGCCGCTCCCGGCCGGAGATCCCTACCCGCACCGAATCGGCATCCTGGTCGAAACCCTCCACTCGCATGCCGGTGCGGACGGCATCCTCGCCAAGACGAGCGCGGACCGCGGAGAGCAGCATCGTCTGCAGCCGTCCGCGATGCACCGAGTACTGCGGATGCTGGTACCCTCCGGCCAGCCCGCGCGGTTCGCTGAACAACCGGGCACCGGAGGAATCGCAGTAGAGGTTTTCCCGGGTGGCGATGCCAAGGCGGGCGAGTTCGCCGTCGAGACCGAGCCTGGTCAGCTCACCGACCGCGTGCGGGAGCAGGTTGATGCCCACCCCGAGGGGGCGGATCTCCCGGGCGCTCTCCAGTACGACGGCCTCGACGCCCACTGCGTGCAGGGCCAGGGCGGCGGTGAGCCCGCCGATCCCCGCCCCGGCGATGAGAACCCGCATCCCTCAGCCCCGATCCTCGGGCCGGTCGATGATGCGCACCCAGCCGCCGTGCGGCTCCCGGCGCAGCACCTGCACCCGGCCACCGGTGTCGTCGGAGGAACGCGTGGAGGTCAGGGCGAGGTCGCCGTAGCGGATCGTGGGCAGGGGCTCCTCGTACGAGAAGCGGGGAGCGTGTTCGAGCATCCGCTCGAACACCTTCCTGATCGCCTCGCGCCCCACGGTCTCGCTGCCCGGCGGATAGGCCAGGACCGCGTCCTCGGCGTACAGCTCGACCAGTCCGTCGAGGTCGCCGGCGTTGACGCGTTCGACGAACAGGCGGGTGACATCTTCGGGTTCCAAGGCGTGTTCGTTGTTCATGAATCCAGGATCGAACAGAACTAGCCAGAAGTCCAAGAGCTGGTTGTGCTGCGAACTAGAATCAACGGTTATGGAACTGCGGCAGCTCGAATACTTCGTCACCGTGGCCGAGGAAGGCAACTTCACCCGCGCGGCGGAACGCGTGCACGTGGCCCAGCCGGGCGTGAGCGCGCAGATCCGGCGCCTGGAACGCGAACTCGGGCAGGAACTGCTGGACCGCTCGGCCCGCACGGTGCGGCTCACCGCGGCGGGAGCGGCGGTCCTGCCCTACGCCCGCGCGGCCCTCGCCGCCGTGGCCGGGGCACGCCTGGCCGTGGACGAACTGACCGGGCTGATCCGCGGGCACGTCGCCGTGGGCATGGTGACCTCCCACAACGTCGACCTGCCCGGCCTGCTCGCCGATTACCACCGCGACCACCCCGGCGTGGAAATCACGCTCACCGAAGGAAATTCGGGCGACCTGGTCGACGCACTGCGCAACGGCGGTCTCGACGCCGCGATCATCGCCCTCGGCGCGACCCCGCCGCCCGGTCTGGAACTGCACGTCGTCACCGAGGACGCGATCGCGGCCGCGGTCTCCCGCGAAGACGAACTCGCCACCCGCGAGACCATTCCGCTGAGCGGGTTGCGCGGGCGGCCGCTGATCAGCCTTCCGCCGGGCACCGGCATCCGCTCCCGGCTCGACGAGGCCTGCGCCGCGGCCGGGTTCGCCCCGCACATCGCGTTCGAGGCCAGCGCTCCCGGCATGCTCGCCGAACTCGCGGCACGCGGGCTCGGCGTGGCGATCCTGCCCGCGCAGGTCGCGCGGTCCCATGCGGACCTGCACCCGCTGACGATCGTGCGGCCCGCGCTCCGCGGCGGACTGGCCTTCGCCTGGCGCCGCGAGGGCCCGGTCAGTCCCGCCGCCCGCGCGCTCATCGACCGCGCCCGCCTTCACCTCCGGTGAACAGGGCACTGCCGGGTGGGGTGGTCAGCGGGATTCCCAGACCATCGGCCGGGCCTTGTAGATCGCCGCGCCGGCCCGGCTGCGCTTGCCGACGTAGGAGCCGTCCTGCCGGTACAGCCAGACGTTGCCGTTTCCCCAGGTGCCGTCGGCGTTGGCGTGTTTGACCTGGGTCGTGATGACGAGGCCGCCCGGCTGGTTGCCGATGCTTTTGATGCTGCGGTTGTCGATGTACCCCGGCGCCCGGACAGAGGTGCCGCGGTTGATGTCGTACCGGTAGACGTGGCGGGTGGTGCTGAACCACAGCTGGGTGGTGGTTCCGTTCACCGGCGCCAGGTCGTGGGCGCCGGACGGGACGTCCACACACGACTTCCCGGTCAGCGTGGGCGCGGTGGACGTGCCGCGAACGGCGTAGCTGCACAGCTTGGAGCCGCCCAGTGCCCAGAGCCGTTGGGTGGCGGCGTTCCACAGCACGGCGTGCGCGTCGGGGAACGGATAGGTGCGGCCGGTGTGGCCGCCCTTTCCGTAGACGGTGAGCCGGCTTCCGGTGGACGAGGCGACCACGATCGCGCCGCTGGGTAACAACTCCATGGCGTGCGGGTTGCCGCCGACGTACTGCGACCAGGTCACCCGGCGCGTGGCGTAGTCGACGGTCGCGGCCATGCCGCCGGACGCGGTGACCAGGACCGTGTTGCGGCCGCCGTAGGTGCGGAACTTGACGTCGGAGGGGTTCTGCCAGCCGTTGCCGGACGGGTGGAACTGCCACCGCGGCGAGCCGTTCCAGGTGCCGTCGGCGAGGTCGAAGATCAGGATGCCGTGGCGTTGGTCGACCACGGCGACCCGGCCGCTCGCGGCGTAAGCGGGTGTCACCGAGGCGACCATGATGCCGGCCAGGACACTGGCGACGACCGCCAGCCCAACCAGTACCCGACGGCTCATCTCTCGTAGCGATCTCACGGGCCCATCTCCCCCTTGTGCGCCTGAACCCTCCGAAAGCCGCCGCCGAGTGACGACGAACGACCCCCATTGTGACCTACCTGACATCGCCACGAAACGGCTTTTCGGGGTAATAACGGGCGACAGCGGAAGCTCCGGACCCTCTGTCCTTTTCGGACAGCCGACCGCTACCTCGACCCGCGCCCGGGACTCGCGTCGGCGAACCACTCACGTCCCAGAAGCAGCGCGAACACCCCGACCGGGAGCCGCACCAGCAGCCGCAGCACCGGGGCGACCCGGCCGGTCCCGGCCACCTGCGACCGGTGTGCGGCGAGCGCGCCCTGCTTCTGCCTGGCAAAGCCGCGCACGTCGAAGCTGTGCGTGATCGCGCATCGCGGACTGTAGGCGGTGTCCAGCGCCTCGGCGTCGTACCGGAACGGGATCCGCAGCAGCCGGATCACCCGCACCAGCCGCACGATCACTTCCCGGGGAAGGGTCGCCTCCAGGACCCGCCCGACCCCGGCCAGCTCGGCCGCCCGGCGGCCGACCTCGTGCACCTTGACGTGGTCGCGATGTCCGTACCCACCGTTGGCGTCGTAGCTGAGCAGCACGTCGGCCCGTTCCTCGCGCAGCAACGCGGCGAGGCGCGCGGCGGCCTCTTCGGTGTCGGCACGGGCGAACCGCTGCCGGTCCGGCGGATCCGGGTAGAGCACCGGTCCGTGCCCGCTGTCGGCGTAACCGAGGTGTTCGACGCGGTGCACACCCAGGATTTCGGCGCTGGCCCTAAGCTCCGCCAGCCTGTCGGGCACGGACCCGTCCGGGACGGGAGACATCGTGTCGGTGGCCACCACGATCACCACCCGGTGCCCGTCCGCGGCGGCACGGGCGAGGGTGCCGCCGGTTAGCAGTACTTCGTCGTCGGGATGGGCGTGAAACGCCACGATGCTCGCCATCGCGCCATTCTGGCGACCCCGCATCCCGG
Source organism: Amycolatopsis cynarae (assembly GCF_026802195.1). Taxonomy (NCBI): domain Bacteria; kingdom Bacillati; phylum Actinomycetota; class Actinomycetes; order Pseudonocardiales; family Pseudonocardiaceae; genus Amycolatopsis; species Amycolatopsis cynarae. The sequence continues at coordinate 3,213,582 of NZ_CP113836.1, forward strand.
GCCCGCGCGGGGTTTGTCCGCCCGGTCTGGTGGTAGCCCGGCCGCAGAACGGCCGTCCACCGGAGGGAGCCGCAGTGGCGGAACAGAAGGACCCGCGGGCGCGACGCGACGCAGGGTTGCCGGGCTCGAAGGAACTGGCCGACTCCCGGCGCCACCTGGACGAGGCGAAAGCGGCCGCGCGCGAAGTGGCACGCACGAACCCGGTCGAGGGGCAGGAGGAACAGCCCGCACGCGAAACCGGCTACTCCCCGTCCTGATCGAACGAGGAGGGGAGGTCGTGAAGGTCCGGGATTCGGTCGTCGTGATCACGGGGGCGTCCAGCGGAATCGGTCGCGCGACGGCGCTGGCCTGCGCCGCGCAGGGCGCGGCCGTGGTGCTGGCGGCACGGCGACGCCACGCCCTGCTGGAGGTCGCCCGTCACTGCGAGGCCGCGGGCGGGCGGGCACTGGCCGTGCCGACCGACGTGACCGACAGCGGTGCGGTGCAGGCGCTCGCCCGGCGTGCGGTCGGGCGGTTCGGGCGCATCGACGCCTGGGTGAACTGCGCGGCGGTGACCGCCTTTTCCCGTTTCCTGGACCTTCCGCTCGGCGACCTGCGCCGCATCGTCGAGGTCAACGTGATGGGTTACGTCCACGGGGCCCGCGCCGCCCTGCCCTACCTGCGCGACCAGGGCAAGGGCGTGCTGGTCAACGTGTCCTCGATCGTTTCGGCCGTCCCCCAGCCCTACACCCAGACGTACTGCCTGTCCAAGGCCGCCGTGCGGGCGCTGGGCACGAGTCTGCGCCAGGAGTTGCGGCTCGACGGGTTGAAGGACGTCAAGGTCTGCACCGTGCTGCCCGCCACCGTCGACACACCGTTCTTCGAGCACGCCGCCAACTACACGGGCCGCAAGGCGAAGGCGATGCCGCCGGTGTACTCGGCGGAGCGGGTGGCCCGCACCATCGTCAACCTCCTGCGCCTGCCGCGGCGCGAGGTCGTGGTCGGGACGACCGGCCGCAGCCTGATACTGCAGTCGAAACTCTTCCCCGGGTTCGCCGAGCGGCTGATGGAACAGCAGGTGGACAAGACCCACCTCTACCTCACCGTGCCCGCGCGCAGCGGTCCCGGGAACCTGTTCGAACCCGCACCGGGGACCGGTTCGGTGTCCGGCGGGTGGCACGGCAGGCGCCAGACCACCGTGCGCCGCATCGCCTCGCTCGGCGCCCTGCTCGCGGGCGGACTGGTGGCCGCCCGGCGGTGGTGGCGGCCCGACACCACCGCCGATCGGCCCCGGAACCGCTTCGGGACGTAGACGTAACAGCACAAGGTCGCCTTCGGCTCCTTGGTCTTCGCCCGCCCACCGCGCCCGATTGGTATGAACCAGTGCCCGGCGGAATCAGTGTGCGACGGTGACCACGATCTTGCCGATCTGCGCGTTCGACTCCAGATACCGGTGCGCCTCCACGATCTCGTCCAGCTCGAAGGTGCGGTCCACCACCGGCCGGAAGGCGCCCGAGCGCAACCCCGACGCCACGAAGGCGTGCGCCCGCCGCAGCCGCTCGGGCCGACGGGTCGTCTCGTGCAGCGTGTAGGTGCGCATGGTGAGGGCGGGCATGCCGAGATCCACGGCCGGATACGGGGTCGGTTCGCCGCTCAGCGCGCCGTACACCAGGATCATGCCCTCGTCGGCGACCACCTTGCCCAGTTCCCGCACGCCCGGTCCGGCGACGGCGTCGAACACGAACTCGGCGCCCCGCCCGCCGGTCGCCTCGAGCACCCGCTCGACGACGTCTTCCGATTCGGTCACGATGACGTCGGCGGCGCCCGCCTTCAGCAGCGCGTCCTTCTTGGCCGCGGTGCGGGTGAGCGCGAGGGGCGTGGCGCCGATCCGGTCGGCGACCTGGATGGCGGCCAGTCCCACGCTGCTGGACGCCGCGGTGAGCACGACCGTGTCTCCCGGCCGCATTCCGCCGACCTCGACCAGCGCGCCGTAGGCCGTCACGTACGGCATCCACACCGCCGCGCCCTCGACCGCGCCGACCCCCTCGGGGCGGGGCAGCACGGCCCTCGCGGGCACGATCGCCTGCTCGGCGTAAACGCCGTAGTCGTTCTGGGAAAAGGCGGGGACCGTGCTGACGGCCTGCCCCACTCGCAGACCGGTGACGCCTTCGCCGATCGCCTCGATCACACCGGCGGCCTCGGTGCCCAGCCGCGCGGGAAACTTCCGCACCTGCTCGATGTAATGGCCGCTGCGAAAGAGGATTTCGGCCCTGTTCAAGCCGATCGCGTCCACCCGGATCCGCACCTCGCCCGGCCCCGGCTCGCCGACCTCGGCATCCTCCAGGCGGAGCACCTCGGGGCCGCCGAGTTCGCGGAACAGTACCGTTCTGGCCATCGAGTTCATCCTTTCCACTGGGTGAAGACACTCCACTTTCAACGCGAAGTACGATGACTGTCGAACTTCGACGTTTGTCGTACCATACCGGTACCAGCCGCGTCCGCAATCGACCGCCCCGGTGAGAGCCGTGGGCCCGGACGAACGAAACGGCCGCCGATCCCGTTTGGACCGTGCCAGGCCGGAAAAGAAACACGCCGAGGATTCGCACCGGATTCACGGGACGGACACAGACCATGGCGACCACCGCGCGTGAGGCCAGTACCGTCGCTCCCCCGGCGAGCCTGAGGCTGCCGGGAATCGTGCTGGGCGTGGGACTCGGCGAATTCGTCGACGGCATCCTGCTGCACCAGTTCATGCGGTGGCACTCCCTGCTCGACAGCAACGGCCCGGACCTGCAGTACGCCCACCCGGACACGGTCACCGGCCTGCGGATGAACTCCGTGTGGGATGGCGTGTTCCACGCCATGTGCTGGCTCTCCCTCCTGACGGGACTGGGCCTCCTCCACGCCCGCGTCACCCGCAACCGCCGCCGGATATGGGCCGCACGGGCGCTGTGGGGCTGGATCCTGGCGGGCTGGGGCCTGTTCAACCTGGTCGACGGCATCGTGGATCACCACATCCTGGGTATCCACCACATCCACGCCGGTCCCCGCCAGCTCTGGTGGGACATCGGTTACCTGGTCCTCAGCGCGCTGATGGTCGCGGGCGGCTACCTGCTCCAGCGGAGCGCACGACCGGCGGGCAGGGCGATCTGATGGACCCCGACCAGGCAACGGAGGGTGTTCTCCCGGTACTGCTGCCCGCGCTGGCCCTGCTGATGCTCGCCACCGCGTACCTCCTGCTGGCCCGGCGGGCGCGCCGCCGCAACCCGGCCAAGGGCTGGAACCGGTGGCGTACCGCGGGTTTCCTCACCGGCCTCGCCCTGCTGGGCCTGGCACTTCTGCCGCCACTCGCGGAACTCGCGCACGCCGACTTCCGGGGCTCCATGGCCCAGCACATGCTCCTCGGGATGTACGCGCCGCTCGGCCTCATGCTCGGCGCGCCGGCCACCCTGCTCCTGAGGACCCTGCCGACCGCGCGAGCCCGGCAACTCACCACCTTCCTGCACAGCCGGTACGTCCGGTTCATAAGCCGTCCCGCGACCGCACTGGTGCTGTCCAGCGGCAGCCTTTTCGTGCTCTACTTCACCCCGCTCTACGAAGCCACCGCCACGCATCCGGTGGTGCACTGGCTGATCCACCTCCATTCCATCGCGGCGGGCTGTCTGTTCACCTACGTCATCGCGGGCCCCGATCCGGCCCCCGACCGGCCCGGGGTGCCCGTCCGGCTGGCCTACCTGGGGGCCACCATCGCACTGCATGCCGCCCTCGCACAGTTGATCTACGGGGGGCACGGGACACGAATCCAGGCGCCCGTCGAGCAGGTCCAGGGCGGGGCCGAGATCCTGTACTACAGCGGGGACATCGCCGAACTCCTCCTCGCCATCGCCCTGATCGCCACCTGGCGCTCCGAACGGCGCCTCCGCCCGGCCCGGGTGGATCACCTGCCCGACGCCGCGAGGTGACCGCTTGGTTTTCCGGGCCGGTTCCCCGTGCCGCCGTACAATTTCGGCCATGGCCGGCCGGCGTCCGCTGTCCCGACGCTCCGTGCTGCGTACCGCGGGGGCGCTCGCCGCCGGCGAAGCGGTGGTGGCACCGGGAACGGCGCGGGCCGAAGCCCGCCGGACGCACGGCGCGACCCTGCACCTGCTCGGCACCGCGGGCGGTCCGCCCCCGGTGGTCGGGCGCCGGGGAATCAGCTCGGCCCTGGTGGTCAACGGCAGGACCTATCTGGTCGACCTCGGCTACGGCAGTTACGAACAGTTCCATCTCGCGGGCCTCGCCGGGCCCAGTCTCGCCGGTGTGTTCGTCACCCACCTGCATTCCGATCACATCGCGGACCTGTTCCAGCTGTTCTGGCTGCGCGGAGGCGGTCCGAAGCCGCTCGCCGCGGGCGTTCCCGTGTGGGGCCCCGGCCCGGCGGGCGCGCTGCCACCGGTGAACCGTGACGTTCCGGTCATCAGCCCCGGAGCACCCGCACCGGGGCTCGCCGCCTTCGTCGACCACAACATCAGGGCCGCGGCCTACGATCTGAACGTCAGGATCCGGGACGAGGGCTTCCCCGACATCCACCGGATCCTGCTACCTCGCGAAATCGCGATACCGCCGGTCGGCGCGTCCGCCACCGCGCGGCGCTGTCCCCCGATGGAACCCTTCCTGGTGATGGAAAACGGGGACTGCCGGGTCAGCGCCACACTGGTCGACCACCCGCCCGTCTTCCCTTCCTTCGCTTACCGCTTCGACACCGACCACGGGTCCGTGGTGTTCAGCGGCGACACCACCGTCAACGACAACCTCGTCCGCCTCGCCCGCAACGCGGACATCCTGGTGCACGAAGTCATCAGCCTCGAATGGATGGCACGCCAAGGTTTCCCGGAAGCCCTGCGCGCGCACCTGAAGCAGAGTCACACGGACGCGAACCTGGTGGGCGCCGTGGCCGAACGGGCGGACGCTCGGCGGCTCGTCCTCAGCCACCTCGTGCCCGGAGAACCGGCCGTGGTCGGCGACCAGGAATGGCGTCTCCGCGCGGCTCACGGCTATTCGGGCGAAGTCGTGGTCGGCAGGGACCTCATGGTCCTACCCCTGGGGTGAGGTGCCCTGCTTCGACCGTCGGAACCGGCTCGCGTGTGCGCGTCAACTCTGCCTGTGGTGGTGGGGCAACCAGATCTCCTCGGCGCGTTTGCTGGCCTCCGGAGTGAAGTAGTCGCCGGTCTTGAGGTCCTCGAGCAAGGTCGCGTGCTCCGGCGTCCAGCCCAGCAACGTCTGCGTGTGCTCGCTGGAGACGGGCACGTCGAGGGAGAAGAACCTGGCCAGGAACGGGTTGCCGAGATGCTCGGAGGCCCGCTCGACGGTCAGCGAGGTGGTGGGGATGTCGAGCACCCTCGCGACCTGCTCCGCGATGCTCCTGATCGTGACGGCGCTTTCGCCGACGCCGTGCAGCACGCTGCCGGCGGGAGCCTTCTCCAACGCCAACCGGAACAGGCGAGCGGCGTCGAAGCGGTGGATTGCCGGCCAGCGGTTGGCGCCGTCCCCGATGTAGGCCGAGACACCCGCCCTGCGCGCGGCCGCGATGAGAGCCGGAACGAACCCGTAATCGCCCGGGCCGTGCACGGTCGGTGCGAGTCGTACGACGCTGGACCGGACCCCCAGATCGGCGAAGCCCAGACACGCCTGCTCGCCGGGGATGCGAAAGGCGGCGACCGAATCGGGATCCGGCGCGTCCTGCTCGGTGCTGACCCGGCCCGCCCGCGTCACCAACGTGCCCGACGTGCTGACGAACGGCTTCCCGGAGCCGGCCAGTGCCTGGCCGAGCGCTTCTATCGCCGCGCAGTCGCGGCGGATGAGGTCGTTCGGATCGGCGTAGTCACCCCCGAAGGCCAGGTGCAGGACGCCGTCGGCGGATTCGGCGCCGCGGCGCAGGCTGTCGAGGTCGTCCAGGGAGCCGCGGTGTGGTGTCGCGCCCAGCGATTCCAGCCGACCGGCGGCGGCGTCCGAGCGCGCCAGGCCGGTGACGGTGTGGCCGGCCGCGATGAGTTCGGCGACGACGGCGGGGCCGGTTTGGCCGGAACCACCGGTGACGAAGACATGCATGAAGGAATCTCCCAGTTAACGTCAGTGACTGGCGCTAAGTAGCGCCAGTCACTGACGCTACACGGAGTGTCAGTGACTGGCGCAACGTGACGCCAGTCACTGGCGGATTGCGGTAGGTTCGGGGAGTGCCACGGAGCGGAGCAGACGCGCGTCGCCGCCTCAAGCAGGCGGCACTGGAGCTGTATCGGGAACGAGGGTTCGACCGGACCACCACGGCGCAGATCGCCGCCCGCGCCGGCGTCAACGAGCGCACGTTCTTCCGGCACTTCCCAGACAAGCGCGAGGTCCTCTTCGACGGCGAAGCCGACCTGCGGGACGAGCTGATGCGGTCGGTGGCCGAAGCCCCCGATGGTCTGCAGCCGTTCGAGATCCTCTTCCACGCCTTCCAGAAAGCCGCACGGATCCTGGAAGACAACCGCCCGTATGCCGAACCGCGACTGGACATCATCGCCGCGACACCGGCGCTGCGCGAACGCGAACTGGCCAAAAACGCCTCACTCACCGAAGCCGTCGCGGAGGCGCTGCGACAGCGCGGTATCGCCGATCGGCTCGCGGGCCTGGCCGCCGAGACCGGCTGGGCCGCGTTCCACCACGCGCTCCAAGCCTGGATCGACGACCCTGCGCTGAGTGTGTACGCACACCTCTCCCAAGCCTTCGACGATCTGCGCGCCCTCTCCGCGTCAGCCCTGGCGACGAAGGAATCCCCCGAAGTTCTCGCCAAAGATTCCTCGGGAGCTGCGCAGCCGTCTCAGAGGTCCTAACAGTTGATCTTGCCGGTAAGCGTCTGGGCGATCGGAAGGCGTTGTGCGGCATCCTTTCGTGCTGTACAGGGGCATTCCCTGGGAGTTCCTGCCGCAGGAGATGGGCTACGGCTCGGGCATGACCTGCTGGCGTCGGCCGCGGGATTGGCAGGAAGCCGGGGTCTGGCAGCGGCTGCAAGGGTTGCTGTTGGCCAGGCTCAACGCCGCGGAGTTGATCGACTGATGCGGGCGGCGGTGGACGGGTCGCCTGTGCGGGCGGTGAAGGGCGGCCCAGCGTCCCGGTGGCGGTCATCCGGTGTTCGACGCGGTCGAGGTCGCAGGCCTGGACCGGCCGGTGGCAGCCAGGCACCCGACATTCCCGGTCCCGCACCTGCACCAGTTCTTTCGTGGCGGCGGAAGGCCGGTAGCGGTGGCGCCCGACGTCGATCGGGGTGCCGGTCATCGGGTCGGTGATGACCCGCCGAATCGTGGCGTTCTGAGCGATGTCCCGCGCCAGTTGGGCGGGGATGGGTCCGTGTCCGGCCAGTTCGGCGGGTGGTGATCTACACGGCCGAACCCGGCTCGCCGTCGGAAGAAGCGCTACGGCTGCTGTCGGTGATCGGCACTCAGCGCATGGACGTCCCGGGGTGAGGTCTTTCCGAAGGGCGGGAGCCCCGGTTCCCCGACGTCAGGACGGCGTTGCGGGGAAGTGCGGGTTCTCGATGAGCCCCACCAGGCTCCCGTCCGGGGCCGTGACGGCCGCCGTCCGAATCCCGCCGCCGTAGTCGGTGACCGCGGCGTGCTCGCGGGCGCCCGCCGCCAGCAGCGCCGCGACCGCCGCGTCCACGTCGTCCACACCCCAGTACGTCACCGGACCCGTTCCGCTCTCCGCGACCCCGTTGGGGTCCAGCGCGAGTTCGTAGCCGTTGACGCTGAAGCCGACGTAGTAGGGCTCGTCGAAGTAGGGCGGCACGCCGAGGACGCGGGACCACCACGCCTTCGCGGCCGCAAGGTTGTCGACCGGGTACACGACGGTCCGGAGCCCTTGGAACACCCGGCCATCCTGCCAGGCATCCACCCGGCTTGGCGGCGTTTTCTCAGGAACCGCTTTCCAGACCGACACCGGCCAGAGGCCGGTCATGCTCGTGCCATTCCTCCGTCACTTCGCCAGGGCCGTGCGGAGGAACTGGAGGATTTCCGACTGGGCGGCCCCGGCCTGAGGTTCTACGCCGGGCAGGGTGAGGAACGCGTGCTTCGCGCCCGGGTATTCGGAGAGCTGGACGGGCGTGCCGGCCGCGCGCAGCCGCTCGGCGAAGCGGCGGCCGTGGTCGGCGACCGCGTCCTGAGTGGGCACCACCACGAGCGCGGGGGCGAGCCCGCTCAGGTCGTCCGCGTACAGCGGCGAGACCGCGCGGGCGTCGTATCCCGGCGGGACGGCGAGCCGCCGGAAGAACCGCAGCAGCGGCATGGCCGGGCTCGGACTGTGGGCGTACTGGGTCATCGAGGGGTAGTCGGCCATCGACTCGGTCACGTCGGATACGGGGTTGACCAGGACCTGCGCCGTGAGCTCCAGACCGGCCTCCCGGGCCCGGATGGCCGTCAAAGCGCTGATCAGCGCGCCGCAGCTCTCACCGAACACGGCCGTACGCTCCGGATCGACACCCCATCGCGCAGCGTGCCGCACCACGTGGTCGAGTACGTCCCAGCCGTCCTCGGCGGCGTTCGCGAGCGGGCTGCCGGGGGCGAGGAGGCGGTGCTCGACCGAGACGACGAGCGCAGGCAGTCGGGCGGCGAGGTGGGTGTTGGTCCAGTCGCATTGCGCCGCCGTGCCCACGAACCCGCCTCCGTGGACATGGACCACGAGTGGCAGGCCGGTCCGGGCCGTGGCCTCCCCGTCTCCCGTCGGCGCCGGCCGGTAAACCCGGACCGGCAGGTCGCGGCCGGGCAGCGCGATCTCCTGCCAGTCGATCACGGCGCCGGGGTGCGGCTCTCCGAGGATGGCCCGCGCCGCGCCGGAGGCCCGGAAGCGGTTCTCCGCGTCGCGGTAGACGAGCAGTTCCTCATCAGTGATCGCGTCGAAGTCCGGCTCCGGCGGCCGTTTCGCGGTGGTGGTCTCGATCATGTCTTCCTCTCCCCTCCCGGTCAGGCGCCGGGTGCGTTCTCGTAGTGGAAAGCGCGTCGCCCTCATTATGCACGCACCGCGTGCATCAGCAAGTGCATAGGTTAGACTCAAGCCTGACGAGAGGGGCGAGATGACTGGCCGACGGCGATGGTCGACCGAGGAGATCCTGGACACGGCGGCGGAACTGCTGCGTACGGACGACGCCGAGTCGTTCAGCGTGCGCAAGCTCGCCGCGACGCTCGGTACCGACTCCTCCAGCCTCTACCGGCACTTCCGCAACAAGACCGAACTGCTGCGAGCGGTCGCCGACCGGATCCTGCTGGCCACCATGGACGGCTACCACCCCGAGGGCGACTGGAAGCAGCGCGTCACCGCCCTGGCCCTGCGCCTGCGCGAGGCATTCGGTGAGCAGCTCCAACTCGCCGCGGTGTGGGGACGCTACGGGTCCGGTGGCACCGGTTCCCGTTTGGTCATGGAGGAGTTGCTGCAGGCCTTGCGCGCGTCGGGCCTGCCCGACGAGGAGGTCCCGGCGCGCTACCACCGCATCGTGATCCTCCTCGCCGCGCTGATCTCATCCGAAGCCAGGATCGGCACCATCACGCCCAAGGAGTACGAACAGGCCATGGAGCAGTTCCGTGTCGCGGTGCTCGGCGCCGACCCCGAGCGGTTCCCCGCCCTGGCCCACTTCGCTCGCGACATCCGCCCCCTCGGGGAAGACCGCCGCGCCGCGTTCGAGGAGATCCTCGCCGCCCACCTCGCCCACATCGAGGCCCAGATCCCCTGACGTACCGGATCACAAGTGTGACGCGGCTGCCGGCCCGGCTGATCCTGCCGTTCTGCCGTGCGCGTTGGACACGACGGCTCACAGCCGCCGGATGATCCGTGCCGGATTGCCCGCGGCGAACACGTGATCCGGTATGTCCCGGATGACGACACTGCCCGCGCCGATGACCGTGTTCTCACCGATGGTCACGCCCGGGCAGACGATCACACCGCCACCGAGCCAGGTGTTGTCGCCGATCGTGATGGGGGCGGTGCGCTCCCATCCGGCGCGACGTCGGTCATGCTCTTCCATCGGGTGCAGAGCCGTGAGCAGTTGCGCTCGTGGGCCGATCCGGACGTCGTCGCCGATGGTGATCACGGCGTCGTCCATGAAAAGGGCGTCGTTGTTGACGAAGCTGTTCGCACCGATGCCGATCTGCGCACCATAGCTGCACTGGAAACGCGGAAGAACGGAGGCGCCGGGGCCGAACTCGGCGAGCAGTTCTTCCAGGATCCGGCGGCGCTCAGCGTCGCCGTCCGCTGCGGTCGCGTTGAACCTGTCGAGCATTCGCCGGCAGCGCCGTCGTTCCCCGACCAGCTCGGGTGCATCGAGGTACCAGTCGCCCCGCAGCATTCGGTCTTTCTGTTCGCTCATGCGGCCATTTTTCGGCGGACTCGCTGCCCGGCACCATGGTCAAGAGAACACGGGAAATCGTTGTCCGACGCGGCTTCGGCGGCGGACGGGTCGGAGCGTTGATCCGCATCCTGGACGCGGACCTTCGTCGCCGACCCTCCGCCGCCGAGGCAACCAACGCCGCACGGGCGCGGGGAACGCCAGGCCGGTTCAGCGGGCCGGTGCCGGAAGGTGGAGGCGTCCGTCGTGGACTTCGGCGATCTCGTCGACGGCGGAGAGGTGGCTGCGGTCGTGGGTGACCAGGACGGTGGCGGTGGCCTGCTCGCGGGTGAGGCGGGTGATCAACTCGATGACGGCGGCGCCGCGTTCGTGGTCGAGTGCGCTGGTCGGCTCGTCGGCCAGGAGGACGGTGGGGCCGTTCATCAGGGCGCGGGCGATGTTGACACGCTGGCGCTGGCCGCCCGAAAGTTCGTGGGGGCGGCGTCCGGCCTGGGCGGCGAGGCCGACGGCGTCGAGCAGTTCCATGGCCCGGCCGCGGGCCCTGGCGGCGGAGCGGCCGTCGATCCGGGCCATGACCTGGAGTTGTTCGGCGGCGGTGAGGGAGGGCAGCAGGTTGGGCTGCTGGAAGACGATGCCGATCTTCCGGCGGCGCAGGTCGGCGAGTTCGCCCCCGGTCATGCCGGTGGTCGTGGTGCCGTCGATGGTGACGGTGCCGTCATCCGGAGTGACGAGGGTGGCGGCGACGGCCAGCAGGCTGGATTTGCCGGACCCCGAGGGGCCCACGACGGCGGTCAGCCTGCCCTTGGGGACATCCAGGGTGACGTGGTCGAGGGCGGTCAGGCGGGAGTCGCCGTCGGGATAGGTGAGGGTGATGCCGGTCAGGGTCAAGCTCATCGGGCGCTCCCCAGTGCGGTCAGCGGGTCGACGGAGGTGATGCGACGGATGGACAGGGCGGCGCCGAGCGCGCCGAGCAGGATCATCACCGCGGCCGGGACGACGACGGTGGAGGGCGTGAGCAGGAACGGCACGGCGCTGCCGATGAGGGCGCCGAGGCCGGCGGCGATGCCACTACCGACGAGGGTGCCTCCGGCGAGCAGGACGACGGCCTGGCCGAGGGCGTCCTTCAGCAGGTGGGCGGTGGAGGCACCGAGGGCCTTCAGCACGGCGATGTCGCCGCTGCGCTGGATCGTCCAGACGGTGAAGAAGGCACCGATCACCAGGGCGGAGATGGCGAACAGGAAGCCGCGCATGAGCTGCAGCGAGCCGTTTTCCGAGGTGTAGGAGCCGATCGCGGACAGGGAATCGTCCTTGGTGACGGTACTGGTGCCCGCGGCCCGGTCGGCGGCGGGCACGTCGGCGCCGGAGGTGGTGTCGAGGGCGATGACGCTCGCGATCGGGCCGTCGCGGTCGCCCGTGCGGGGTGCGGCCTTCTGCCAGACATCGAGCGCGGTCCAGATGACCGGGGTGTGGCTGAAGGACGCGTCGCCCTGCACGGCGGACACCGTCAGCGTCTGCCCGGCTGCGCTGAACGTGTCGCCGGGTTTCAGGCCGAGGTCGTCGGCGGCCGTGGTGGACAGGACCGCCGAATGCTCGTCGATCCTGCCGCCGTCCGGGGCGAGGTGGGAGCCGGGCCGGACACCGAAGACGGAGACCCCGGTGCTCCGGTCACCGGCGGTGGCCCTGGTGATCGCGATGCCCAGCGGCTCGGCGGCGGTGACACCGGCGGTCCCGGCCCACTGCCGCCACTGCTTTTCGGTGATGGTGGAACTGGCGTACGACAGGGACTGCCCGCCGCCGGGTGCGGCGAAGGCGATCCTGTCCGCGGGCAGGCCGGTGATCGCGGACACGTTCTGCCGGCCCAGCCCGGCCGTCAGCCCGGAGAGCAGGCCGACCAGCAGGGTGATCAGCACGATGACGGCGCCCATCAGGGCGAACCGCCCCTTGGCGAACTTCAGGTCTCTCCAGGCGACGAACACGGCCTCGGCCTGCCCTTTCTTGCGGTGGAAACGGTATGCCCCCAGGTTCGCCGCCGACCGCCTCCGCGGGCATCCGGCGGGCGACGGCAGTTCGCGCGCCGGAGGGTGGAACGCCGGTTCCAACTTTCGATGGAGGTCGCCCGCGGGCCGCCTGTTTATGGTGGAAGGACCGTGAACCCCACCGTCCCCACCCTCACCCCGACCACCCGTGCCCTGGCCTGGTGCCTGCACCTGCTGATCGTCGCCCTGCTCGCCCTGCCCGCCGCCCGGGCCGTGGCCGACGGGCGTCCGCATGCCGGGTGGGTCGTCGCCGTGGCGGCGGTGTGCGGGCTGCTGTACACGGCCGGGCCGCTCCTGCCACGCATCCACCTCTCCCGGCGGGCAGCCGCGTGGTGGCTGGCCGCCGTGGGCGCACTGTGGCTGGTACTGCTGGCTCTGTCCGCGGACGGCGTGTGGGTAGCCTTCCCGCTGTACTTCCTCCAGCTCCACCTGCTGTCCCGCCGCGCCGGACTGTCCGCCGTGGCCGCGACGGCGCTCGCCGCGATCACCGGCTTCGCCGTGCACCAGGGCTCCTTCAGCCCGGCGATGGCCATCGGCCCGGCGCTCGGCGCCGCCGTCGCCGTGGCGGTGGTGTGGGGCTACCAGGCCCTGTACCGGGAGAGCGAACAACGCAGGCGCCTGATCGAGGAGCTCACCGCCACCCGCGCCGGTCTGGCGCGGGCGCAGCACACGGCCGGGGTGCTGGCCGAGCGCGAGCGTCTGGCCCGGGAGATCCACGACACCCTCGCCCAGGGGCTCTCCAGCATCCAGCTGCTGCTGCGCGCCGCCGAACGGGCCCTCCCCGACCGGCCCGGCGCCGCCGCGCAGTACGTGGACCAGGCCCGCCAGGCCGCCGTGGACAACCTCGCCGAGGCCCGCCGGTTCGTCGCCGCTCTCACGCCCCCTTCCCTGGAAGGGACCACCCTTTCCGGCGCGCTGGAACGTCTGTGCACCACCAATTCCCGGCACGGGATCACCGCACGCTTCCACCTCACCGGAGAGCCGGCACCACTGCCGACCGCACACGAGGTCGCCCTGCTGCGCATCGCACAGTCGGCCCTCGCGAACACCGTCCGCCACGCCCGCGCCACCACCGCCGAAGTCACCCTCGCCTACCTCGGCGGCCACGTCGCCCTCGAGGTCGTCGACGACGGCAGCGGCTTCGACCCCGGTCGACTGCCCGTCCCCGACCCCGAAAGCGGCGGTTTCGGGCTGGCGGCCATGCGCGCCCGCATGCACGCACTCGGCGGTACCCTGACCGTCGAATCCGCACCCGGCCACGGCACCGCCCTGGCCGCCCGGATGCCCCTCCCCCAGCCCGCACGGACCGACCACGAGGCCCGCCCGTGACCGACACCCCCATCCGGCTCCTGCTGGCCGACGACCACCCCGTGGTGCGAGCCGGGCTGCGGGCCGTGCTGGAGACCGAACCCGGCCTCGCCGTGGTGGCCGAAGCCGCCACCGCCGAGGCCGCCGTCGCCCGCGCCGCCGAGGGCGACATCGACGTCGTGCTGATGGACCTGCAGTTCGGCAAGGGGATGAGCGGCGCCGAGGCCACCGCCGCGATCACCACCCGCACGGGCGCACCCCGTGTTCTGATCGTCACCACCTACGACTCCGACGCCGACGTGCTGCCCGCCATCGAGGCTGGGGCCACCGGTTACCTCCTCAAGGACGCCCCTCCCGAGGACCTGGCCGCCGCCGTGCGCACGGCCGCCGCGGGCCGCACCACCCTGGCTCCCGCGGTCGCCGACCGGCTCATGAACCGGCTGCGCACGCCCGGCACGGCTCTGACCCGGCGCGAAACCGAAGTCCTCGCGCTGGTGGCCGACGGCCTGTCCAACCAGGCCATCGGCCACCGCCTCCACCTCACCGAAGCGACCGTCAAATCCCACCTCTCCCGCATCTACACCAAGCTCGACGTCGACTCGCGCACCGCCGCCGTCGCCACCGCGACCGACCTCGGCTTCATCCGCCGCTGACCGGCCCGGCCCCGCTCGGCTCGCGCATGCCAGGACCGGTCGCGGGTCCCTAAGCTGTGGCCATGAACGACCCGACCGCGCGGATCGGCAGGCTGGCCGTCGAATCGCTGGACCTGCTCATCGAGGCCGTGGCGCGGACTCCGCCGGAGAGCTGGGACCGGCCGTCCATTCTGGACGGCTGGAGCGTGCGTGACCTCGTCGGTCACGCCACCGGGAGCGCGGCGAAGATCGTGGCGCTCCTCGAGGATGGGGAGATCTGGGGCCGCTCCGAGCCCGCCGACTGGGTGTGCGAGAACCCGGCGGCACGGCTTCGCGAACTGGCCGACCGATTGCGGGACGCCCTGCCGGGCGCCGACCTCGACGCGCCGCGAACGTCGCCGCAGGGTGAGGTCCCGTTGCACCGGGCGCTGACCTATCCCGTTTCGGACCTGGCCATCCACAGCTGGGACCTGCACCGCTCCCAGGGCAGGCTGCTCGAACTGCCGGAGGACCTCCTGGCGTTCTGCCGCGAGCTGGTGGAGTCGGTGCCGGAGGACGCGCTGAGGCGGCCGGGCGCGTTCGGGCCTGCCCAGCCCGCGCCCGAAGACTCGACGCCCACCACTCGGCTCATGGCCTACCTCGGACGCGCGATCGACGACCGGGGCTGAGTGGCGGCACCGGACACCCGCGCGGCGTGGGGTGGCTGCGTGTCATAGGTCGTGTCAGTGGTCGTGTCAGTGCGGTGGCGGCCCGGTGTCAGTGCGGCCCTCGATCGTGGACTCCATCAGTTCACCGGGGCCCACCTCAGCCGGGCCCCCAGCGAAGGAGGGCACGCCATGCCGACGTTCAACACCCCCGAGCCGATCTCCGCCATCGTGGACATCCCCGCGGGCCACGTCCGGTTCCTCGCCACCGACCAGGCCGACACCACCGTCGAGATCCGGCCCGCGGACACCTCCAAGGGCCGCGACGTGAAGATGGCCGAGCAGACCAAGGTCGAATACGGCGACGGAACCCTGCGCATCCAAGCCCCGGCGAAGAACCAGTACTTCGGCCCCTCCGGCTACCTCCAGGTGACGATCGGGCTGCCCGCCGGCTCCCGGATCGAGGTGAAGGCGGCCAGCGTCGACCTCCAGGCCGACGGACGGTTCGGCGACGTCACCGTCGACAGCGAGCACGGCTCGATCCACGTCGAGGAGACCGCCAGCGCCCGCCTCACCACTGCCGCGGGCGACATCTCCGTCGACCACCTCGACGGAGATGCGCAGATCCGCACCAGCAAGGGCGACATCCGCATCACCGAGGCCGTGCGCGGCACCGTCGTGCTGCGCACCGAGGCCGGCGAGGTGGAAATCGGCGCCGCCACCGGAGTCTCGGCCTCCCTCGACGCCGGTACCTCCCACGGCCGCATCCACAACTCGCTGAACAACACCGAAGGCGCCGCCGCCCAGCTCACCATCCACGCGACCACCACCGTCGGCGACATCGTCGCCCGCGGCCGCTGAAGAGAACCGATATCACCGCACGACAGGGGAAGTGGCGCAGCGCTGTACCGCCATCGCGTCCTGCGCCACCGAAGCCGTCGCGCTGCCCAGGAGCCGCAGTGCCGCCTCCGACGGCGAGCCGGGCTCGGCCGTGTAGGCGATCAGGTGCTGGCCTGAGGTGCCGGGGAGGACGAGGTTTTCGAAACTCAGTTCCATTGCACCGACCAGGGGGTGACGCAGGTGCTTCAGCCCGGAGGTGCAAGTGCGCACCGGGTGCCGTGCCCAGAGCGAGGCGAACTCGTCACTGTTCATGGTGAGGTGGCCGACAAGCTCGGCCAGGGAGCGGTCGTCGGGGTGGCGACCGGCGACCAGGCGCAACGAGGCCACGGCGAGCTGTGCCTGGTCGTGCCAGTTCGCGTACAACTCCCGGTACTGCTCGTCCAGGAACAGCATCCGGGTCAGGTTGGGGCGGGTGGCGGGGGTGTCCGGGCCAGCGGCCGGCAGGTGACCGGCGAGCAGCGCGTGGCCCAGTCGGTTCCAGGCGAGGACGTCGTTGCGCCGGTCCAGGACGAGGGCCGGGACGTCGGTCATGGCCGCCAGAAGCTGCCGGGCCGAACCGCTGGCGTGCGCCACCCGGGGCGGAGCGGGGCGGGACGACGCCGCGGCGGGGCGGGCGAGGTCTTTCAGGTGGACCGTCTCGTCTTCGGTGAGGCGGAGGGTGCGCGCGATCGCCTCCAGCAAGCCGTCGGAGACGCTGACGGCGCGGCCCTGTTCGAGGCGGGTGTAGTGGGTGATGCTGACGTTGGCGAGCATCGCCAGTTCCTCGCGGCGCAGCCCGGTGACGCGGCGACGGGTCGGGTGCGGGGTGATGCCGACTTCCTCGGGGCGCAGCGCGGCGCGGCGCGACTTGAGGAACTCTCCCAACTCGGACGAGGCGTCCATTCCTGCCTCCAGGTCGGCGGGCTGCTACAGACCGTGGTCACTGACCTCACCATGATGCCCGCCGGTTCCGAAGGCCGGAAGCCGTAAGGGTGGTCAGGTAATGACTACCCTCGCGCTGGCTGCGCACGGCAGGGTTCTGGCTGGGAATCCGGGCGCCGACGAGCCTTTTCCGGTAACCACACGCGAGCGAGCGCGCCGCGTGTCAGGAACCATGAGGAAAGGGACTCGACGTCATGTCTGTCACCGATACGGAGGTCGCCGGTGCCGCGCCCGGCCCTGCCGTCGGCACGCCACCAACCGTGCTCACCCCCCGGCTCCGGCTGGTGCTGGTACTGCTGCTCACAACGCAGTTCATGCTGGCCGTGGACTTCGCCATCCTGAACGTGGCGCTGCCGGTGATCGGTGAGGGCCTGGGCTTCCCGCTGGCGCACCTGCAGTGGATCGGCACGGCGTTCGCGCTGTGCGCGGCGGGCTTCACCCTGCTCTTCGGCCGGGTCGCGGACCTGTTCGGCCGCCGCCGGCTGTTCCTCGCCGGCCTGGTGGTCCTGGGCGCGGCCTCGCTCATGGGCGGGCTGGCGCGGAACCCGGAAATGCTGATCACGGCCCGCGTCTTCCAGGGGCTGGCCACCGCCGCCGTGACCCCCGCCGCGCTGTCGCTGATGACCACCTCGTTCCCGGAAGGCCCCCTGCGTCAGAAGGCGCTCGGCCTCAACGGGGCACTGATGTCCAGCGGATTCACCACCGGCGCCATCCTCGGCGGCGTACTGACCGACCTGCTGTCGTGGCGATGGGCGTTCTTCATCAACGTGCCCGTCGCGATCGCCGTGCTGCTCATCGCCCCCAGGGTCATCAAGGAATCCCGACCCGACGAGCGCCCCAAGCTGGACGTGCCCGGCGCCGTCAGCGTCACGCTCGGCCTGCTGGCCGTCATCTTCGGGCTCACCCAGGCCGGCGAGAAGGGCTGGGGCTCGGCAAGCGCCCTGTTGTCGCTGGCGGCGGGCGTGGTGCTGCTGCTGGTGTTCTACGCCATCGAACGCAAGGTGTCCCGGCCGCTGGTGCCGCTCGGCATGCTCGGCAAGCGGTCGGTGGCCTGGGGCAACTTCGCCGGTCTGATCGCGTTCCTCACCTTCACCTCGCTGGTCTTCCCGCTGACCCTCTACCTCCAGGAAGTACTCGGCTTCTCCGCGCTCGCCGCCGGGCTGTCCTTCGGTGTTCTCGGCATGGGAACGGTCCTGGGCGGCGTCACGGCCTCGAAGGTCATCGGCAGGATCGGCACCAAGCAGACGCTGATCGTGGGCGGCCTTCTGCAGACCGTGTTCACCGCGGCCCTGGTCGGCCTCGGCGACGACCGCTCGTGGCTGTGGCTGATGCTGGTCGCCAGCTTCCTCGGCGGGGTCGGCAACATGCTCGCCATCGTGGGCTTCATGGTCACCGCCACCTCGGGGCACGCGGACCACGAACAGGGTCTGGCCACCGGCCTCGCCACCATGACCCAGCAGGTCGGCATCACGATGGGCACGCCGATCATGAGCGCCGTCGCCACCGCCGCCATGGTCGGCACCGGAGCCTCGGCCGTCCTCGGCGGCCTGAAGGTCGCGATCGCGGTGAACGCCGCCATCGTGCTCTTCGGCGTCCTCGCCAGCATCCTGTTCCTGCGCAACGAACGGCCGGCTGTGCGGTAGCGGCGGGCCGGACGAGTCGTGACCGGCCGCCATGCCCGCACCGCCCCGACCGGCCGGTACCGCCCGATTGGCCCGGTACCGCCGCGATCGGGGCGGTTGCCGAAACCGCTTACCGGCTGCTGCCGGCCTGACGGCCCGGCATCACTTCAGATGCCGGGCGAAGAACCGGTTCCCGTTGTCCCCTGCGAACCGCGGGACGCCGGTGTGCCCGCCCATGTTGGCCTGCAGCGTCTTCTCCTCGGAGCCGAAGGCGTCGAACAGGTCCAGGGCCAGCTGCCGGTCGTTTCCTTCGTCGTCCCACTGCAGCAGGACGTGCAGTGGAATGGTGACCTGCCGGGCCTCCTCGACCATGGAGCGGGGCAGGTAACTCCCGGCGAACAGAAGGGCGGCCGAGATGCGCGGCTCGACCACCGCCAGCCGGATGCCGATGCCGATCACCCCTCCCGCATACCCGACCGGGCCGCCGATCTCGGGCAGCGCAAGGAAGGCGTCCAGGGCGGCCCGCCATTCCGGAACCGACTTTTCGACCAGCGGGAGGATGAGCCGGGCGGCGATCTCGTCGTCGACCGGCTTGCCGGCCTCCAGCGCCCGGTGCAGGTCGGCGCGGGCCTCGTCGGCGGCGGCGGAACGGGGCCGGTCACCGCTCCCGGGGAGCTCGATGGTGGCCGCGGCGAAGCCCTCCGCCGCGGAGTGCCGGGCCCGGGCCACCAGCCGGGGATACATCTTGTGCAATCCGCCGGGGTGGCCGAGGAGGATCAGCGGGGCCGGTGCGGATGCGGAGGCGGATCCGGGCGTCCACAGGATGCCGGGGATCTCGCCGAGGGTGAATTCGCGCTCGAGGACGCCGTCGTCGAGGCGCTGTTCGGAAGTGAATCGCATGGTCGTGCCTTTCGGGAGTGCTCTTGAACGGCGCTCCCGGACGACCTATCGCCCGACCGTGACCCCAGAGGGGAGCACCCATGTCGATACGTTCACGGGTACCACCTCCTCGGTCTCTCGCACGGCCTCGGGAAGAGTAGCAGCGGTCGCCGTGGTCCGATCAACGGGTTTTTGGTGGAAGTATCCGCTGGTCCGCCCTGCGATCCCGCTAGCTCAAGTGATGTTGTGCCCAATCGGAGATGCGGCTCAGCCGGGCGGCGGCTTTGGCCGGGTCACCGGTTCGGGTCGGCTGGTCCACCTCGAAATCGTGCCCGGTCAGACCGCTTTCCTCCTCGACGATGCGAGCGATGCGATAGGCCAGTTCCATCACTTCCAACGCCGCCGGACCCGAGTAGCGGTAAGTTTCGCTCCTCGGCGACGGAATTTCGCGTTCGTGGTGTGTTCGACCCAGTAGGTGGGTGGGTGTTTTTTCCATGGGCGCAGCGGTGCGGTCAAACGCCCTCATCGATGACTGCGGTGGGCGGTCTCCGGGCCGACGAGACGGAGGAGTTCGAGAGCCTCGCCGCTCCTGGAGTCGGGCGGCGGCGTCAAGAGGCGCAGCCGCTGGTCCGCGGCCTGCGTCTGCAGTATCTCGTAGTCGAATTCGATGGGCCCGATGGACGGATGCGTGACGTGCAGGCGGCTCGCGTGGCGCACGGCGACTTCGTGCCGCTGCCAAAGGTCGGCGAACTCCTCGCTCGCGGCCGCCAGCCGGTCGATCAGGGAGCTCGAGGGGCGGTCGTAGCCGCGACGGGTCACGGCGGCACGCAGGTCTGCGACGTGCAAGCGGCTGAGGCGTTCGTGTTCCCCGGCGGGGTACGGCTCGCGCACGAACGGATCGGTGAACCAGCGCCACACGATGTTCCGGTTGGGTTCCTCGATCGTGCACACGCACCCGAACAAGGCCTCGGCCAAGGCGTTCTGTGCGAGCAGATCCCCAAGATCGGTCAGGAGCTGGGCCGGCGTACCGCCCAGCCGGCCAAGAAGGTAGAGCAGGCCGGGACGGACGTGATCCCCGGCGCGCGCTCCTTCGGGCGGACGGTGGCCCGCCAGCAGGTAAAGGTGGTCCCTTTCGTCCTCGGTCAACCGCAATGCCCGCGCGAGCGCGGTCAAGAGCTGGGCCGACGGCTGGGAGCTCCGCGCCTGCTCGAGCCGCATCACGTAGTCGGCCGACACCCCGGCCAGCTGGGCCACTTCTTCGCGGCGCAGACCGGGCGTGCGGCGTCGCGGTCCGGCGGCCAGGCCGGCCTCTTCCGGCCGGAGGCGCTCCCGGGAACGGCGGAGGAAGTCCGCCAGCTTGGCACGGTCCATCTTCATGTCGTCCATTTTCCCTGCCCCGGCTCACCTTTCGTGCCGCGCACGCTAGGAGAGCCGATCCTAGGGAAGGCGCTCCGCTCCTCATCTCCACACGCTCCGGGCAATGTCTCGAGTGTCCGGCGATGAGAAGGGAAATGGACATGAGGGAAGTCACTGTGGACGCCGCGCGGGTGCCGTACCGGGTGCTGGGCGAGGGCCGCCCGCTCCTACTGGTGCACGGAACCAATGCGGGCTCGAAGTCATGGGATCGCGTGGCCGGCGCGTTCACCGGCACCAGCAAGGTGGTGCTGCCCGATCTCTCGGGCAGCGACGCGGCGCGGGACGAAGGGCGTGAACTCACGGTCGAACTGCTCACCGGGCAGCTCGCCGCCGTGATCTCCGATCTCGGGGAGGGGCCCGTCGACGTGGTCGGGCATTCCATGGCCGCTCCGGTGGTCGCCGCGCTCGCCGCGGACAGGCCCGACTTGGTTCGCAACCTCGTGCTGGTGGCGGGCTTTGCCGGGCAGGGCGACGAATACTTCCGCAACGCGCTGACCCTGTGGCGCGATCTCGCCGGTGACGCAGGCGCTTTCGCCCGGTACGCGATGCTGCTGGCCTTCAGCCGTGCACATCTGGCTTCCCTCGGCCGGGCGGCCGTGGAGGAGCTTGCCGCGGCCTACCAGCCCAACGCGGGCAGGCTCCGGCAACTCGATCTCGACCTCCGGCTGGACGTCCGCGACCTGCTCCCGCGGGTCCAGGCGCCGACACTGGTGATCGGATGCACCCGGGACGTGCTGGCCCCCGTGGAGAGCTCCCATGAGCTGGCCGCCGCCATTCCCGGTGCCTCTTATGCGGAATTGGACTGCGGGCACATCGTGATGGCCGAGCGGCCGAAGGAGTTCGTGAAGCTCGTCCGCGACTTCATCAACTGAGCGGTTCCGGCGCGG
The DNA here is from genome assembly GCF_026802195.1 of Amycolatopsis cynarae. Classification (NCBI taxonomy): domain Bacteria; kingdom Bacillati; phylum Actinomycetota; class Actinomycetes; order Pseudonocardiales; family Pseudonocardiaceae; genus Amycolatopsis; species Amycolatopsis cynarae. The sequence continues at coordinate 3,235,151 of NZ_CP113836.1, forward strand.
CGGATCTTCTGCGGCCTCCCGTCGGCCGGGTTCGGCCAGATCAACCGGGACAGATGCCCGACGATCAATGCCATATCAATAATCGAGCTTATCCATATGATCTACACCTTTCCCATCCTCCCCGGTAGTTCGAGTTTCATAACCAGAACTCGACCTTTGAGTTCAAGATCAGAAACCTGCTAGGGTGCTGGTGTGACTGAAGTGGTCCAGGAGATGACGGAAGACGGGGTCGAACCGACCGCGAGTGCGAAGCCGCTCCCGCCGGTCCGCCGTGGCAGCCGGGAGGAGCGCCGGGAAGCCTCGCTCCAGTCCTTCGGCGCGGGAAAGGAGGCGCGGTGCGCCTACTGCGGCCGGACGCTGCCGCCGATCCCGCCGCGGGGCGGCAGGCCCACCCCCTACTGCCCCGCCGATCCGGAGCGCTACGGACGCTGGGGGGCCAAGGTCATCACGTGCGCACTACTCGACGAATGCCGTGAAATCTGGGTGCACACCTACGGTGCCGACCAGCCGATGACGCGGGTGGACCTGCGAACGCTGGATGAGCGGGCGGCAACCGTGCTCGACGCCCTCGAACCGGTCCGTGAGGAGATCGCCGCGCTGCGCACCCGCGTGAGCGACGAGGCGGCGGCCGCACTGGAGGAAAAGTCAGCCGCGGAAGTCGTGCGGGACGCGGCGATCGAGCGGGCTCGGGAAGCCGAGGCGGAACGAGCGAAGGCCGCCGAGGAAGCCGAGCAGGCCAGGCGACAGGCCGAGGAGGATCGGACCAGAGCGGTCGAAGCACAGGAACGGTCGGCACTGGCGGTGCGGGAGAAGGACGAGGCACTCGCCCGGCAGCAGGCGGCGGAAAGGGAGAAGACCAAGGCGATCGTGGATCGCGAACGGGCACTGGATCAGGTCACCGCCGCGCACGAGAAGATCGCCGAACTGCAGACCGCCCTCACCGGGGAACGCGCCACCGCCCTGGAACGCCTCGACCAGGTACGCCACGAGGAGGCCCGGGCGCGCCAGAACCTCACCGAGGAATACGAGCAGCGGCTACGCGCCCGCACCGAGGAGTTCAACGGGCAAGCCCGCTCCCTCCAGGCCGCGGCCGACCAGCGCGTCGCCGAACTGACCACCCGGCTCGCGCAGGCCACCCAGGCCTACGCCGACGCGCTCGCCCCGCTGCACGAACAGGTCGGGAAGCTCCGCGCCGACCTCACGACACAGACCACGCACGCCGCCGACCTGGGGCGCCGGCTGGAAGACCTGCGCTCCGCCCTCGCCAAGGCCCTGGACGAGACCACCGAAGAGGAATCCCTGCGCGGCCGACTGGCCGCCGTACTCGGACGGCAGAGTGTCGAGCCCGGTGGTGAGGGCACCGGCGTCAAGTAGCGGTCTTGGCCGGGCCGGTCAGTGGCCTTGGTGGGTGTTGAGCCGGGCGGCCTGGCGGGTCAGGTGGTCGCGTTCGGCGAGATCGGGTGCCTGGTGGGCTGCCTCGGCGTACAGCCGTGCTGCCGTTGCCAGGTCGCCGGCGCGTTCGTGGAGGTACGCCGCCGCCGCGGTGTGGCGGGGCAGTGCGTCGTCCACCGCCGCGAGTGCGGCAAGCCCGGCGCGCGGTCCGTCGGCCTCGCCGACGGCCACCGCGCGGTTGAGCCGGACGACCGGGCTGTCGGTCAGGCGCGCGAGCTCGTCGTACCACTCGACGATCTGCGGCCAGTCGGTCTCCTCGGCGGTTTGCGCGTCGGCGTGCAGCGCGGCGATGGCGGCCTGGGCCTGGAACTCACCCAGCCGGTCGCGGGCCAGGGCCGCCTGCAGGATCTCCACGCCCTCGGCGATCAACCCGGTGTCCCACCGGCCTCGGTCCTGCTCCGCGAGCGGAACCAGGCTGCCGTCCGGCGCGGTCCGGCTGGCGCGCCGGGCGTGGTGCAGCAGCATAAGGGCGAGCAGCCCCGCCACCTCGGGGTGGTCGATCGCGGCCGCCAGCTGCCGGGTGAGCCGGATGGCCTCCGCGGCGAGGTCGACGTCGCCGGAGTAGCCCTCGTTGAAGACCAGGTAGAGAACGCGCAGCACGGTGGCAACGTCGCCGGGCTGGTCGAACCGCACGCCGGAAACGGTGCGCTTGGCCCGGCTGATGCGCTGCGCCATGGTCGCCTCGGGCACCAGGTATGCCTGGGCGATCTGGCGGGTGGTCAGCCCGCCGACGGCGCGCAGCGTGAGCGCGACGGCGGACGAGGGCGTCAGCGACGGGTGGGCACACCGGAAGTAGAGCTGGAGCGTGTCGTCCGCCGCGAGCGCGGGCCCTGGCCGCGGCTCCTCCTCGACGAGGTCCTCACGGCGGCGGCGGGCGGCGTCCGCCCGGGCCGCGTCCAGAAACTTTCGCCAGGCCACGGTGACCAGCCAGCCCTTGGGGTCCCGCGGCGGGTCGGCCCGCCATACGCGGAGCGCCTCGATCAGCGCGTCCTGCACGGCGTCCTCGGCCGCCGCGAAGTCGGCTCCGCGGCGGACGAGGATCCCGAGCACCTTCGGGGTGAGGCTCCGGAGCAGGGCCTCACCCATCGGCGGGGTCATTCCGTGATCGTGGGGTGGCAGCCCAGGAACGGACGCACCTCAAGCCACTCGTGGATCGGCTTCCCGCCCGCGCCGGGGGCGGCCGACAGCTCCCCGGCCAGTTCGATGGCGCGCTCGTAGCTGTCGACGTCGATCACCATCCAGCCGGCGATGAGGTCCTTGGTCTCGGCGAACGGGCCGTCGGTGACCGGCGGCCGCCCCTCGCCGTCGTACCGGACGAACTTCCCCTCGGGGGCGAGTGCCTGGCTGTCGACGAACTCGCCGGTCTTCTCGAGCCGGGCCGCGAAGTCCTGCATGTACCGCACGTGCGCCAAGATCTCCTCCGGCGTCCACTGGTCCATGGGCACGTCGTTCACCGAGGCCGGCGCGCCACGGTAGTGCTTGAGCAGCAGGTACTTGGCCATCGTGTTCTCCTGGAAGCCGGTGCGACCCATTGTGGCCGCATTCACCGCGGGGACGGAGCCGGCCACGCGTTCTCGACATCCCCGTCCGGGTGAATCGGCTGGCTCTCAAGCGGACACGCGCCGCCCGTGCTCCGGCACCTACCCGGCAGCGGCCCGAGAGGTTCAGACCAGGTTTTCCGGGGTGTCGAGCACGAGGTCCAGCAGTCCGGGGAAGCACGAGTCCAGGTCGTCCCGGCGCAGCGACAGGATCCGCTCCGCCCCGCGGACGCGCACCAGGAGGATCCCGGCTTCGCGGAGCACCTTCTGGTGATGCGAGAACGTGGACCTGCTGATCTGGAGCCCGGCGTCCTGTTGCAACCGGGTACACGGGGATTCGCCCTTCTGCGCCAGAGCCCGGACGGTCGCCAGGCGCCCGGGGTCGGCCAACGCGGCGAGAACCTTCGACAACCGTAGGTCGGTCACGGGCGGGTGGGGTTGCTCCAGCACGACGCTCATGCCTTCCATCCTAGGCCAATGTCGAATCTCATGATACTGTTCGATGAACTTCGACGTTCGATGATTTTCGACATGGGGAGTGGGATGAGCACCACCAACGACCGGCGATGGCTGATGCTGCCGGTGATCCTGGCCGCCTTCTTCATGTACGGCTTCGACGGCAACGTCGTGAACGTGGCCATCCCGTCGCTCCAGGCGGACCTCGGCGCCGGGGAGGCGGCGCTGGAGCTGGTCGTCGGCGCCTACGTCTTCACCTACGCGGCCGGACTCGTGCTCGGCGGGCGCCTGGGCGACCTGTTCGGCTTCCGGCGCATGTTCCTGCTGGGGATGACGAGCTTCACCGTCGCCTCCGTGCTGTGCGGCCTCGCGCAGAACTCGACGGAGCTGGTGATCTTCCGGATGCTGCAGGGTCTGACCGCGGCCGCCATGGTGCCGCAGGTGCTCGCTCTGATCATGGCCGCGTTCACGCCCGAGCAGCGCCCGCGCGCCCTCCTCTGGTTCGGCGTGACCGGCGGCCTGAGCGGCATCTGCGGCCAGGTCCTGGGCGGCCTGATGCTGGTGTCCAACCTGTTCGGCCTCGGCTGGCGGGTGATCTTCTTCGTCAACGTCCCGGTCGGCTTCACCGTCCTCGCCTTCGCGTTGCGCCTGCTGCCCGCCACCTCGTCGGAACGGCGGCCGAGCCTGGACGGCATCGGTGTCCTCGGCATTTCCGGTTCTCTCGCGCTGGCGCTGGTGCCGCTGGTCCTGGGCCGCCAGACGGGCTGGCCGGTGTGGGCGTGGGTCCTGCTGGTGGCCTCGGTCCCGGCGATGACCGCCGCACTGCTGTGGGAGCGCCGGGTGGCGCGCACCGGCGGCCAGCCGCTGCTGGACCTGACCCTGTTCCGCAGCAAGGTCTTCAACACCGGGCTGGCCATCAACGCGGCGTTCATGGCCTTCTTCACCAGCTACCTGTTCTGCCTCAGTCTGCTGCTACAGTCCGGGCTCCGGTTCAGCGCGCTGGACGCGGGCCTGACCTTCGCTCCCACCGCTGTGCTCGCGATGGCCGCCTCGCTGTCCGGAAAAGGCCTGGTCGCCAAGTACGGTCTGCGGGTGTTGACCTTCGGCTCGCTGATCACCGCCGTCAGCGTCCTGATCGCCGCGGTCGGCCTGCAGGTCCAGGGCGGTGAGATCGCCCAGGCCGTGCTGCTGGTCTCCACCGCGCTGATGGGCATCGGCAACGGCCTCATCCTGCCGTCGCTGATCGGCGCCCCGTTGGCCGCTGTCAAGCCCGCCCAGGCCGGTATCGCCTCGGGCATGCTCTCCACCACGCAGCAGTTCGCCAGCGTGACCGGCGTCGCCGTCGTGGGCGCCCTCTTCTTCGCCAAGCTCGGCGACCACCCGGGCCGAGCGGCCTACGCCTCCGCCGCCGAGCTGGCCGCCTGGATAGCGCTCGGCATCATCCTGGTGATGGCGGTCCTCGCCACGGTGCTGATCCGGGCCACGGCGGCACCCGCAGCCGCGGTGGAACGCGAAACGCCCGCCGCCGACATGGTTCCCGCGAAGGCGTGAGCACGGGCGAGGACTCGTCAACGACCGCCAAGGCACCAGGTAGCCGGAGCTCTTCTCCCGCTCAGCCGGTGTGAAGGATCCGAAGGCGATCGGGTTCGGCCGGATCTCGGTCAACGACCTGGACCGGCGCCCAAGCCCACTGCCAAACGTCGATGCCTGGTCTGCGGGAGAACCGGATCTCCCCGCGAGTGCCTTCGACGGCAACGTGCGGCCAGGACTCGGCGATGCGCGCCCGGTCCGCGCCGTGAGAACGCAGCACATCGGCGAGGACTGCGACCGTGTCGTAGCCCTCGAAGGCGACGAAGGAAGGCGCTTCGGCCAGCCGCTCACGGAGGGCCGTCTCGACTCGTGCACCGAGTGGGCTGAGACGTTCGGGCAGGTAACGCAGGAACGGGATCGCGACACTGTCCTCGCCCAGCAACGCCGCCCATTCGGCGAACTCCGGTTGCCCGGCGGGAGCACCGATCATGACCTCGTCGAGGCGCCGGTCGCGGCGGACGGACTTCACGATCGACACTGCCGGTTCCGGGTGACCGACCAGAAGAAGGAGGGCTGTCGCATGATTGTCGGCGAGCGCGTCGCACACGGCGGTGGGGGTGAGCCCACGCATGTCGAGTTCGATGACGGTGCCGCCGTGCGGAGCGAGGTAGTCCCGCAGAATGCGGGCCCCGGATGCCCAATAGACACTCGGCTCGGCTGCCACGGCGATTCGACTGTGGCCCGCGCCGAGGAGGAAGTCCGCATAGATCCGCCAACCGTGGGATTGCGCCGGGGCGAGGCGCGCGACCCACTCCGTCGGCTGTTCGGTGAGCGCGTCGAGAACCGCCGACGAACAGAGGAACGGCAAGCCGAGGGCGTCGGCCCTGGCGGCGACGGCGCGAGCGACGACGCTGTGATACTCCCCCGCCAAGGCAGCCACGCCCAGGCGAGCCAACTCATCCACGGCCGCAGTGGCCCTCTGTGGATCGGCTGCGGCGGTGTCACGGACCATCAGTTCGAGTGGTCTTCCGACGATCCCGCCGGCGTCATTGACTTCGCGAACGGCCAACTCGAGTCCGGCGAGCAGGTGTTGGCCTGCCTCGGCCCAGCCGGGCCGGCTCAGCGGAACGAGAGCGCCGATCCGGACGGATGATCCGGCAGTCCGCGCTCCGGAAGGCGATGGTGGCGTCTTCATGTCCTGGCGTCTCCCCTGCGACGATCCGGTTCAGTGGTTCGACAACCCCGGAAACACCGTTTTCCGGGACTCCGCTCGGGCCGCCTACCCGCGTCCCCTCCGGCCGATCATGTCGAGCAGAAGTTTCGCGGCCAGTTCCGCCCCGTCGGTACGGACCGTCTCGGCCACGGCGGCGGCGCGGGCGCCGGTCTCGGGGGCCAGCGCGGTCTCGAGTGCGGCCGACAGGGACCCGGCGGTCGGCGTCGGACCGTGGTGTCCCGTGCCGATGCCCAGCTCGGTGACCCGGTCCGCCCAATACGGCTGGTCCGCGACCTGGGGCACGATCACCTGCGGCGCCCCGGCGCGGGCCGCCGTCGTCGTGGTGCCCGCGCCGCCGTGGTGCACGACCGCGGCCACCCGGCGGAACAGCACCTGCTGGTTGACCTCGCCGACGACGAAGCAGTCGTCCCGGTCGTCGGTCGTCAGGCCGGCCCAGCCGCTCCCGAGCAGGACGCGACGCCCCTGCGTCCGGACCGCCTCGATGACGGCCCGGGAGACCTCCTGCGTGTTCGCGCCTCGCATCGGCATGCTGCCGAAGCCCACGTACACCGGCTCCGCACCGGCGGCCAGGAACGCCTCCAGGTCGGCCGGGAGCGGGCGCTCGTCCGGCCGGATCCATGCGCCGGTCTGTGCCACGGCGAGCTCCGGCGTCTCCTGCCACGGGCCCAGTACCGGGTCGGCCGCCAGGAACGGGTGACCGGTGAAGACATGGTCGCGGATGTGGTCCACCGGCGGCAGGCCGATCGAGGCCCGGTGGGTGTTGACCGTCTCACCGAACATCGTGTTCATGTGCTCGGCGTGGAGGTCCCACAGCTCCCGGTTGCCGGTCATCTCGGCGGGGATCACCTGGCCCGGCCAGGGGCGGGGCGGGTGGTGCGGCGACGGCAGGTAGCACGGGGACATGGACGTGAACACGTACGGCACGCCCAGCTTCTCGGCCGCCGCCCGCGCTCCGGCCAGGGCCGGGAGCGACCCGGTGGCCACCACCGCGGCGCAGCCCTCGGCCACCCCGGCGACCGCCTCGTAGGCCATGGCGGTCAGTTCGGCGGCGATGCCGGACAGGCCCGCCTGCGCCTTGCCGGGGACCGCCCCTGTCGCCAACGCGCGGATCGGCCAGCCGACGGGACTCAGCGGCAGGTCGACACTGTCGAGCAGCTTCGCGAAGTCCGGCGGTGCGCACATCCGCACCTCGGCGCCGAGGGCCGCCAGCCGCAGCGCCAGCCCCGTCATCGGCTCGACGTCCCCGCGCGACCCGTAGGTCACCAGCACCACGCGCATTCCGCAGCCCCCCATTTTCCGTACGTTCCGGCGTCGAAGGCGAATTGTGGGGTATGACCGGGGTCTTGTGGCAAGGCCCGGTACCCGCTATATGTTGGTAGTGGCAAGGAGTAATGATCACCCCTTGCCTTTTTTGCTGCTCCACACCGGCACCGAACACCAGCTCCCAGTCCTGCTTGTTGAAGTGCAGAGGCCGCATGGATCCGCAGGTGGTGCTGTTCGTCGTGCGCGGATGGCCATCTTGTAGGCGCGTGGTTCTCCCTGATGCCGGGACAGCGGGATCAGTACGCGGCCGTCCTTTTTGGTGGGCTGTTGCGGGCGCCTTCGTCGGTCTGTCCATCGGCGGCCGCATCTCCGATCAGCGCCCGCACCTTGCGCTCCTTACCGGCGCATCGGCGATCGTGATCTTGTCGGTCGTCATGGTCATCGCGATCCGGGAGGCTTGGGTGGTGGTGCCGACGATGTTCCTGATCGGTGTCGCCGCGTTCGTGCTCAACCCCGCACGTGCCCGCTAGGCGAACTGTTCGAGCAGGCCCTGGAGGGCGTTGTCACCGAACATCAGCGCCAAATTGGCGGCGGACTCGGCGGCGGACGCTTCACCTCGAGGGAAAAGTGCCTGCTCGTAGACGTCCAATGCGGACTCGGTGTCGCCGGGGTTGGCGGCGATCGCTTGGCCGAGCTCGGCGGCGTCGAGCAGGGCGAGGTTGGCGCCCTCTCCGGCGAAGGGGGACATCAGGTGCGCGGCGTCGCCCAGGAGGGTCACACCGGGGACCCGGTCCCAGCGGTGCCCGACGGGCAAGGCGTGGATCCGGCGCGGCACCAGGGGGCCGTCGGCGTCGGCGACCAGCGCGCGCAGGGACTCGCCCCAGCCCTCGAACTGTGTGAGGACAGCCTTCTTCGCCCTTTCCGGATCGGTGAAGTCGATGCTGTCGAGCCAGCCGTCGTCGGCCTTGAGCGCGGTGTAGACGTGGAGGCTGCCGTCGGTTTCGCGGTGCGCGAGGAAGCCCTTGTGGTTGCCGAGGCAGATGAAGAAGCCCTCGCCGACCAGGGCAGCGCTCGCCGCATGACGCGTGTCCGCCGCCAGCAGGTCGGTCTCGACGAACGAGATGCCGGTGTAGGCGGGGACGGCGCCGGAGACCAGGGGACGGATGCGTGACCACGCACCGTCCGCGCCGACCAGCAGGTCGGTGGTGATCGTCGTGCCGTCGGCGAAGATCACCTCGTGATGGCGGCCGCCCAGCGCCCGGACGCCGGTCGCCTTCCTGCCCCAGCGGACACTGCTCGCCGGCAACGAGTTCAGCAGCAGGTCGCGCAGTTGCCCGCGGTCCACCTCGGGACGCCCGCCGGTGCCGTCGTCTTCCGCCGCCAGGCGGATCCTGCCCTGCTGGTCGGCGATGCGCATCGCCTCACCGCCGGGATGGACCAGCGCACGGAACTGCTCGTACAGGCCGGCTGCGCGCAGCGCGACCTGGCCGGAGTCCTCGTGGATGTCGAGCATGCCGCCCTGCACGCGGGCTTCGGGAGACGCCTCAAGGTCGAACACGGTGGCTTCGAGGCCGTTGACGTGCAGCACCCTGGCCAGGGTGAGGCCGCCGAGTCCGGCGCCGACGATCGCGATCGGACAGTGGGAAGTGGGGCTGATCATGGTGCTCCTTTGTGGTGGCGTGCCGCGGTGGGGTCAGCAGCCGGTGACGGGGGTGCGTGCCATGCCGTTGATCAGCATCTGGAAGCACCAGGTCAGGCGGGCCTGCGGGGAGCCGGCCAGCAGGCTTCCCGCCAGGGCGTGCACGTGGGGATGGGTGTTCTCGGACGCCCCGTGCAAGGCGCGGGTCAGGGCATCCCACTCTGCCTCGGCGTCGGCCGACTGCCCGCAGGTGGAGTGCTCGGCCGCGGTGGCCGTGGCGAACTGCAGGAGCACGTCGACACCCCAGGCAGCCTGCACCGGCGGCACGCCGCCCTTGTCCAGCAGGGCCAGCAGGCTCTCCAGCAGCCGCAGGTAGTGCTCACCGCTGGGGCGTGCGGTCAGCGCCGAGCGCGCAAGCCCCGGATGCTCGAAGAGCACCTTGGTGTAGGAGGTGAGCACTTCCACCAGTCGTTCGCGCCAGTCTCCCCCGCGCTCGGCCGGGTCCAGGTCGACCTCGCCGAGCAGCTCGTCCAACACCGCCGCGTGCAACTCGGCCGTGTTGGACACGTACACGTAAAGCGAGGCCGGACCGGTGTCCAGCTCCTGTGCCAGGCGCCGCATCGTCACCTTCTCCAGCCCCTCGGCACGCATCACCGCGACCGCTGTCGCGACGATCCCCTCGCGAGTCAGAGCCGGTTTCGCCGGGCGCTCGCGGCGACTGATCGGGTTTCCGGGCTGCGCTGTCATACCCAGAGCATAACGAACGTGTTCGTTACGAACAAGTTCGTATGCACGCTACTGCTTCCGGCACCTGGGTCAGTGGCCGTGGGGCGCGTACATGATGACGGCCATACCGGCGAGGCAGACCAGGGCGCCGATGACGTCGGACCGGTCGGGCCGGTAGCCGTCGGCGACCACGCCCCGGGCGATCGACCCGGCCATCTGACGGGCAGTGGGAGCGAACGAGAGGCGACGGGCTGTTCAGACGACTGACCCGAAGAGCTCGGTGAGCAAGGCTGCCCCGTCGGAGGGGGCACGCACCTGAAGGTGCAGTACGGATCCGTCGAGGTGGAGACGGAAGTCGAAGAACGGACAGCACTGCTGTTCGGCGACGGCCAGTGCCGCGATGGCCCCGGCCCGGTCCGCGGGCAGGGTGAGATGAACGCCCTCGCCGGTCTCCCGCCCTACGGCGCCGTCGACCAACCGCCGCCACTGGGCGGTGCGCTCGGCGAGGCCGTCGCCGTCCAGGGAGCAGGCCACCGGGGCGCTCCGCCATCGCTCGGTTTCCCGTTCGGCGGCCCGGCGGCCGGGCAGCACAGCCACGTCGACCGGCCGGGCGGGAGCAGCGGAAGTGGGGAAACCGCATTCCGGATCGCAGCGGCCGGACCGATCGGGCAGGGCGTCCAGGTGTTCCAGGGCCCTGTGCAGGGTGACGGTGAACGCCGACAGTTCCGCGGCCCGCGCTTCGGCATCCGCGATTCGAGCGGCGATGCGCGGTCGCAGGTCGGCCTTCACCTCCGCGCAGGCGCCGGACTCCCACACGGCCAGCAGTTCCGAGACTTCCTCCAAGGGCAGCCCGAGGTGTTTGGCCGCGCCGATGAACGCCAGGCGTTCGATGGCATCCTCCCCGTAGAGGCGGTAGCCGGATGGAGACCGGTCGGCGGGCAACAGCCCAGCAGCCTCGTAAAACCGCAGCGTGGTGGCCGGAACGCCGGAGCGTTCGGCGAGCTGGGAGATCCGCATGGTGCTCACTCACCGACGGTAAACCCTCGACTCGACTGGAAGGTCAAGGCGGAGCGACCCGGGTCCTGCGTGAACACGACGAGCACACAATGGCGATGGAAACCACCAGCTGACCCGCGGCCCAGCCCTTGATGCTGACTCCACGCGATGAGTGGTCACCTCGTGCCCGTCCTCACCAGGGAATCCGCCCGTCCTCGGCCAAAAAGGCGCCCGTCGGGCCGTCCTCGCCCGCCGTCGCCAGGTCAACCGCCGCGGCCGCGCCCTCCTCCGCCGTGCGTATCCCGGCATGGCGGTTGAGGTCGGTCGCGCAGTAGCCGGGACTCACCGCGTTGACCAGGATCCCTTCGGCGCGCAGTTCCTTGGCGTAGAGCACGGTGATCGCGTTCAGCGCGCTCTTCGAGGTGCAGTAAGGGAGGAGGACCGAGGAGTAGGCGGACCACGGGCTGCCCGGGTCGGCCAGGTGGGTGAGGGAGCCGAGTTCGCTGGACATGTTGACGATGCGTGCGGCGGCGGAGCGGCGAAGCAGGGGGAGCATGGCGTGGGTCACCGCGATGACGCCGAACACGTTGGTCTCGTATACCTGCCGGACGGTGGCGGCTGGGGTTTCACTCGGTTTTTGCGGTCCGGCGGCGATCGCGGCGTTGTTGACGAGGATGTCGAGGCGGCCGAACATGGCGTCGATGTGCTGGGCGGCGGCCTGGACCGAGATCTCGTCGGTGACGTCCAGCGGAACGAACCGTACGTCGGCGCCGTCGGCGCGAAGCTCATCGGCCGCTGCCTCGCCACGCTCGGCGTTGCGGGCGCCGATCAGCACGGTGATGCCGAGGGCTGCGAGCCTGCGCGCCGTTTCCCTGCCGATGCCCTTGTTCGCGCCGGTGATCAGAGCAGTCTTCTGCGAAGTCGTCATGGCACTCAGCCTCCCCTCACCCACGGGCGGCAGGGAAAGACCAAAAGACTCTGGATCTAGAGTCCGCAGATATGAGTGAGCTAGAGGTGCGGGAGCTGAGGTACTTCATCGCGGTCGCCGAGGAACTGAACTTCAGCCGGGCCGCGCAACGCCTGGGGATGGCGCAGCCCCCGCTGTCGAAGGCGATCGCTCAGCTGGAGTCCCGGCTCGGGGTACGCCTGCTGGAGCGCACCACCCGGCAGGTGAGGCTGACCAACGCCGGTCAGGTGCTGCTCGACCAGGCCCGGATCGCGGTCGACGCGGTGCACGCGGCGGCCCGGCGAGCACGCCGGGCCGGTCAGCCGACACCCCAGCTCGTCGTGGCGGTCAAACCGGGAGGCGATGCCGGGCTGCTGCGGGAGATCCTCGCCGCCTACCGGGGAAAGGGTTCGCATCTGCCGCCGCCTGAAGTCGTCGTCGGCGGCAGCGGAGAGCCGATCGCCATGCTGCGGGACGGCCGTGCCGACGTAGCGCTGCTGCGCAGCCCGTTCGACGGTCAGGGGCTGGATTCCCAGACACTCGTGGTCGAGCCGCGACTGGCCGTCCTCCCCGCCGCGCACCGCCTGGCCGGACGCCGGCGACTGCGGCTGACCGACCTCAAGGGCGAACCGATCCCGCGCTGGAAGGGGGCCGCCCCCTCCACCATCGCCTACTACACCGGATACGACGGCGCGGAAGCAGGCGATGGCCACACAGGCTTGGCGCCGGCCGACACTCTTGAGGGGCCGCTCGTGGCCAGCGTCGAGCAACTCCTGGAGGTGGTCGCGCTGGGGCAGGCGGTGGCGTTCCTGGCACGCTCCACCACCGAGCGGCACCAGCGCCCGGACATCGCTTACCGGCCGGTCACCGGCCTCAGCCCCAGCGCGGTCATGGTCGCCTGGCCGGAGACCTCGCGATCCGCAGCCGTCGCCACCTTCGTCCAAGCCGCCCACGACGTCGCCACCCACCACCCTGACCACATGACCGCACTGGCCTGACCGGCGTACTCAGCCCCTGGTCGCGCCGACCACGCGCTTCTTTGCTCGCCCCGATAGCCGCGAAGGGCTCCGCAGCGAGGGGCTCGTACCGCATTCGAGGAGTTCTGCCGCTGCCTCGCCGACGAAGGTCGGGCCTGTCAGGGATTCGGAGGCGGCATGACGTCATCCGGTAGTCATCGCTGTCCGGTGATGAACACTTCGGGCGAACGCTGACCCGACTCGATCTGGCGCCGAAGAGCGAGGTCGTACGGGCTCGTCACGCGATCCGCGAAATCCCCGATGAAGACGGCGAACACGCGGCCCGCCGGGTCCTCGGCCCAGTCACGTGCGATCTCCCGCCACGAGGCCAGGTTGGGGTGGTTGTACATCAGGGCCGCCTCGGCCGGAGCCAGCAGCGCCACAGCGGCCTCGAGTTCGGACCGTGCCAGTTCGTAGGTGCCCGATCCGCCCCGGCGCCCGGTCAACAGGGCCAAGACGAGCGACGGCAACTCGTGGACCGGCACGTTGACCACTGGGAAGTGCACATCGGCGGGGTCCGTACTCGACCCGGGCACGAGGGTGACCCCGTAGGCCGCCGGTGTTTCCCAGCCGGGCATCCGGTCGATCAGCCGTCGCTTCGCCGCCATTATCGCCTCGACGGTGTCCCAGTGCTCGCGCGTCATGACGGGCAGTCTGGTCGATGCGCCTGCCCGTCCGCACCCGATTTCGGTTCCGGTTCAGCTTTTCGGCCTGGCCCAACCGGCAGCCTGGGGCGAGTGTCCGGCGCAGTGGTCGGCGGGGTTGTCCGGAAGCAGGACATAACCGCACTCCTGGCACATCCCCCAACGGCCGTTCCACTGGCCGGTGCGCCGGAGCCGTCGCGTGGCTGACAACCAGGCGGCCCAGTCGGCCTCATCGATGTCACCTCGGTCGTCGATGGGGCAGCCCGGTTGCGTCCCGGCCAGAAAGCCGGTGATGAAATAGCGGGTCTCGTCGGGCATCGCCCCGATGGATCACCTGGTCGAAGCGGAACTCGCTGACGGACCACATCCGGCCGGTCATGGCATGGGAACCCAGCCCCAACGAGATCTTCCACGCCTGCGCTCACCCGCCAGATCCATACCTCGATGCGACGGTCACGGCGGTGAAAGGATGGGAAGGTGGATTACCCGCGCGCTCTCGATGCTCTGGCGGAATGGGGATCGAGCCGTCCTGAGGTGCGGGCGCTCGTGCTGACGGGATCGGCCGCCGCAGGCACCGGCACCGCGCACCCGCTCTCCGACCGGGACATCGAGGTGTTCACCACCGAAGTCCCGGCGCTGCTGGCCGACGAATCCTGGTGGTCCGGACTCGGGGAGGTGCTGGTCGTCGAGCGCCTGGAGGACGGCGACGGCAATCCGACCCGCCTGATCTACTACGCGGGCGGCAAGATCGACTTCACCCTGCTCCCCGCGCAGCGGCTTCACGGCCGCGTGTACTCGCAGCCGTTCGAGTTGCTGCTGGACAAGGACGGAGCAGCCACCACGGCATCGTTCACCGAGCACTCTGTGAAGCCACCCTCGGCCGAGGAGTTCGACGAGTCGGTCAACTGGGCATGGGCGGCGGCCTTGATGCAGGCCAAGGCGATCGTGCGCGACGAACCGTGGTCGGCCAAGGTGCGGGATCAGGACCTCAAGGCCGAACTGCTGCGGATGATCGAGTGGGACCACCGCACCCGGCACGGGCCGGACTTCGACACCCGCTACCAGGGAGCGAGAATGCGGCGCTGGATGGACGCCGACACCCAGCACGCACTTGAACAGTGCTGGGCCGGTCTCGCCACCAGGGAAGCGACGCGGGCGCTCCTCGCGACGACGCGGCTGTATCGCACTCTCGCCGAGCGCACCGCGACCGCCCTTGGTTTCCCCGCCTTCGCTCACGAACGTGCCCACAGCGAACTGCGCACGATCCTCAGCCTCGACACCGCAAGCTGAGCACGCCCAGCCTGTGTCCATGGTTCAGCGCATCACGGCGCCGGAGCGAAAAACCATTAGAAACTTAAATAAGTCTCTGATATACCTGAGGGCGTGCCCCAGCCTTCGCCCGACGCGGAACTGAGCGTCGCCGAGTTGACCGCCGTGATGGAGAACTTCACGCGGATGTCCATCCGCCTGCCGTCCGTACGGAGGCTGAGCTTCACCACGCTGTCGGTGCTCCACACACTGGCCGGGCAAGGCCCCAAGCGCCTTGGTGACCTGACCGCCAGCGAACAGGTCACCCAGTCGGCGATCACGCAACTGGTGACCAAACTGGAGCGTGAGGGACTGGTGGAGCGCAGGCCGGACCCATCGGACGGCCGCGCCGTGCTCGTGCGCATCACCCCGGCCGGGGCCGCGATCGTCGACGGGCGGCGGGCCGAGCGGACGGCACATCTCGCGGAACTCACCGCCAGGCTCACCCCGGCCGAACGGTCCGCCATCGCGGCGGCCCTGCCCGCACTGGCCCGTGTGGTCGAACTCCACCGGGAGCAACCCCGTGAGCAGCACGACTGACCTGTAGTGGAAGTGGTTTCCGTGCCGGCGCGCTGACGGCCCGCCGCTTTGGAAACACAACCTGGACAAGGAAGACAGCACATGCCCCCGACGCCACGGCCGTTCCCGTTGGAACCAGCGCCGATCCACGTGCGCGAAGACGTACTCGACGACCTGCGGCAGCGGCTGGCGCTGACGCGCTGGCCCGACGACGCGGGCAACGAGGACTCCTACTACGGCGTGAACCGCACCTACCTGCAGGAACTCGTCGAGTACTGGCGCGCCTCCTACGACTGGCGCAGGGCCGAGGCCGCGATCAACGCCTACGAGCACTACCGGGTCGAGGTCGACGGCGTCCCCGTGCACTTCCTGCGCAAACCCGGCACCGGTCCGGCCGCGGTGCCCCTCATCCTCACCCACGGCTGGCCGTGGACCTTCTGGCACTGGTCCAAAGTGATCGATCCGCTGGCCGACCCCGCCGCCTTCGGCGGCGATCCCGCCGACGCCTTCGACGTGATCGTCCCGTCCTTTCCCGGGTTCGGTTTCTCGTCGCCACTTCCCCACCGCCCGGACATGAACTTCTGGAAGGTCGCCGATCTCTGGCACTCGCTGATGACCGAGACCCTCGGCTACGACAGGTACGCGGCCGCCGGATGCGACGTCGGCGCGCTGGTCACCGGTCAGCTCGGGCACAAGTACGCCGATGAGCTGTATGCGATCCACATCGGTTCGGGCCAGAAGCTCACCCTGTTCCACGGCGAGCGGGCCTGGGACGTCAGTGGCGGCAGGCCCATTCCCGCCGGTCTTCCCGAGGAAGTCCGCGCTCGCATCGTCGAGTTGGAGAAGCGTTTCGCCGTCCACCTGGCCGCGCACGTGCTGGAGCCGAGCACGCTCGCCTTCGGACTGTCCGACTCACCCGCCGGGATGCTCGCCTGGATACTGCAGCGTTGGATCGCCTGGAGCGACCACGGCGGCGACATCGAAAGCGTTTTCACGAAGGACGATCTACTCACCCACGCGATGATCTTCTGGGTGACGAACTCGATCGGCACCTCGATCCGCACCTACGCCAACAACAACCGGTACCCGTGGACCCCCTCCCACGACCGGTGGCCGGTCGTCGAAGCCCCCACGGGCATCACCTTCGTCGGCCACGAAAACCCGCCCGGGGTCAGCACCGACGGGCGAGTGCGCAATTTCCTCGAAAGTGACCGCGCCGAGTGGTACAACCACGTCAACCTCACCGCACACGACGAGGGCGGGCACTTCATCCCGTGGGAGATCCCGGACCGGTGGGTCGAGGACCTGCGGCGCACCTTCCGAGGCAGGCGCTAGACCTGTACCGAAGTGGTTTGCGGGGCGGTGCGGGCAGGCCGCCGTGCCCTGAAACGGAAGCCGCCACCCGGCCTCCTGCGGCCGGTTTTCCTTGCCCGCCGCCGATCGACGGCGGGCGCCGGCCAGGTCGACGGCCGACACCAGCAGGGCGAGGGCGACGAAAACGGCCGAACCGCCGAGGCTTTCGCGGGTGGCACGCGCGAAATCGCCGCCGGAAGCCACCGTGCCGAAGAACAACGCCCCGGTGACGGCGAGGCCGATCGCCGACCCGAGACGTTGCCCCGTCTGCAGGACGGCCCCCGCGGTGCTGCCCTCGGACAGCGGGACCGACCGGAGCGCGAGGGTGAGGTTCGGGCCGATCACCGCCCCGCTGCCCGCCCCGGCGAGCAGCAGCGGCCCGAGCACGAACAGCCACCGGTGCGGGCCGCCCTCCTGGACCGCCGCGGCCGCGCCGGCGATCCCGGCCCCGGCGGCGGCCGTGCCCGCCAGGACCAGCAGGCGGCCGAACCGGTGGACGGCGCGCCCGGACAGCGCCGCACTGATCGCCGATCCGGCGGCGAAGGGTATTCCCGCGGCCCCGGCAGCCGCCGCAGACCAGCCGAGACCCTGCTGGAAGTACAGCGAGACCACGAACGGGATGCCCGAGTAGCCGGCGAAGTACGGTAACGCGACGAGCGCGCCGAACGCGTAGGAGCGCCGCCGGAACAGGCCGAGATCGACCAGGGGCCGGGGGTGGTGCCGTTCCCGGGCCACGAACGCGGCGAGCAGCGCCGCCCCGGCCGCGAGCAGATACCACCGTCCCGATCCGCCGGGCCGTCCGGCGTCGCCCAGCGGCAGGATGATCGCGGCGATGCCCGCACCCAGCAGGACCACTCCGGCCAGGTCGACGCGGGGTGCCGGGCCCCGCGGCCGGTCCCGGGGAAGCACCCACGAGCCGAGGACGAGCGCCACGGCGCCGAGGGGCAGGTTGACGAAGAACACCCAGCGCCAGCCCCCGGGATTCCCCGCCGCCTGGATCAGCAGACCGCCCAGCACGGGGCCGATCGCCGTGGCCGCCGCGACCATCGCGGCGTACCCGCCGGAGGCGGTGCCGCGTTCGCGGCCGCGGAACAACTGCTGCATCAGCCCGACCACCTGTGGGGTCAGCACCCCGCCCGCCAGGCCCTGCACCAGCCGGGCGGCGAGCAGCGAGGCGGAGGAGCCCGCGAACCCGCACGCGGCACTCGCCGCGGTGAACACCGCCAAGCCGAACAGGAACAGGCGGCGACGCCCGAAACCGTCCCCCAGCCTGCCCGCGGGGATCAGCGCCAGCCCGAAGGCGAGGGTGTAGCCCGCGACCACCCAGGACAGCGCGGACGGGGACATGCCAAGACCGGACCGCAGGGACGGCAGCGCCACATTGACGATGCTGACGTCGAGCAGGGTCATGAACCCGGCCAGCAGACAAACGGAAAACGCTCTCCAACGACCCTGATTCGCTTCGCCACCAGGGTTTTCTTCCCTTTTCACGTTCCCCAGTGGACCGTTGGCGCGTAGGGGTGATCAAGAACCGATCCGGCGCTGGAACAATCTCCGGACGGAATCGGAGGAGGTGGTGGCGTGGAGGTCCGCCAGTTGAGCTACTTCGTCACGGTCGCCGAGCTGGGGCATTTCGGCCGGGCGGCCGAGCGCCTGCACATCGTCCAGTCGGCCGTGAGCAAACAGATCGCGAGCCTGGAACGGGAACTGGGGCTCACCCTGTTCGACCGGTCGCACCGGCAGGCCAGGCTCACCCCCGAGGGCGAAGCCTTCCTTCCGCACGCACGCCGCGCGCTGCGCGAGATGGACCGGGCCGCGGAGGCGGCGGCCGATCTCGCCGCGGGCACCGCGGGGGTGCTCCGGCTCGGCAGCAGTCCCGGCCTCGGCAAGCGCCTCGAGGACATCCTCACCGAGTTCCGGGCCCGCCGTCCCGGAGCGGTCGTGCGGCTGACGACGACCCGGTCGGCGCCGGACAAGCTGGCCGCCGTCCTCGCCGGCGATCTCGACGCGTCGTTCGTGTCGGCCCCACCGGAGCATCCCCGCCTGGCCGTCCACCGCCTCTGGGACGATCCGATGCTGCTGGCGGTGCCCGCCGAGCGGGCGGGCACCGCGGACGATCTCGTTTCGCTCGCGAGCCTCCCGCTGGCGCGGCCCGCCCGTGACGAAAACCCGGAAGCCTTCGACCTGGTCACCGCCGCCTGCAAGGCGGCCGGGTTCGTGCCGCGCCCGGGCCCCACCGTGGTCAACGCCCAGGACGTGCTGCTCGGGCCGGTGGCCGCCGGACACTGCTGGACGCTGCTGCCTGCTCACATCGCCCGCACCGGCTCGGACGCCGTCGCCTTCGTGCCGCCGCGGCGCCCGATCCTCCTGCCCACGGCGCTGGTTCTGCTCCGTGCCGCACCGCGCTCGACGGTGGTGGACCTGCTCAGCGCGACGCTGAAGGTCGCGCGGACGCCCACTCGGCCATGATCGCCCGTCCTTCCGGGACGGCGAGGTCGAGCAGGCCGGGGAACCGGGCGTCGAGATCGCCCCGCCGCAGCGAGTTCAAGCGGCGGGTTCCCTCGTCGCGCTGCCGGATCACGCCCGCTTCGCGCAGCACCCGGAAGTGCCCGCTCTGCGTGGACTTGCTGACGGGGAGCGCGAAGGTCGTGCAGGCCAGCTGACCGTCGCCTTCGGCGTCCGCGAGCCGCGCGACGATCGCCAGCCGGACCGGGTCGCCGAACGCGGCCATCACGGCGGTGAAGCGGATGTCGTCGCGGTCCGGGTGCACCAGGTCGGTTGCGGTACGGCTTGCCATACCCCCAGGATACCCAAACATGTTCAACTTCCCCGAACATCTGCTATGTTCGGAAAAGTCGAACATGAACGAGAGGGGGCTCCATGCCCGATCGAAGAACCACCGCACCCCGCGCCCGCCTGCGGTTCTGGGGCACCGCCTACGCACTGTTGATCCTGCTGACCGGCACCAATCTGCCGACGCCGCTGTACCGGGGCTACGCCACGAAGTTCGGGTTCCCGCCGGTGGTCGTCACCCTGGTCTTCGCCGTGTACGTGGCGGTGCTGATCCCCTCGCTCCTGGTGGCGGGTCCCCTGTCGGACGCGATCGGCCGCCGCCGGGTCGTGCTGCCGGCGATGGCGCTCGCCGCGCTGGGATCGCTGCTGTTCGCCCTGGCCACGAGCACCGGGTGGCTTTTCGCCGCGCGTATCCTCCAGGGCCTCGCACTCGGCGCGGCTTCGGGACCGCTGACGGCGGCGCTGACCGAACTCGAACCGGCGGGCAACCGCCGCCGGGCCGCACTGGTGTCCACTGTGGCCTCCGTCGGCGGCCTCGGCCTCGGCCCGGCGCTCGGCGGCCTGCTCGCGCAGTACGCTCCCGAGCCCTATGTCCTGCCCTTCGTGGCGGAGATCGCGCTGCTGGTCCCGGCCGCCGCGGTGATCAGCACGCTGCCGGAGACACGGGTCAGGACCCGCTGGCGTCCCCGTCGCCCGGAAATCCCCGACGGGATGGGCCCGGTCTTCGCGACCAGCGGAACGACCGGATTCCTCGCGTTCGCGGTGGTCGGGCTGTTCCTGACCCTCATCCCGACCTACGTCGCCACCCTGTCCGGAAGCCGGAACCTGTTCCTCGCCGGGGCGCTGGTCGCCCTGATGCTCGCGTGCTCCGCGCTCGCACAACTCGCGGGCTACGGCCGACCGGCCCGTCAACTGGAACTCGCCGGGCTTCCCCTGCTCGCCACCGGGCTCGCGCTCCTGGCCATCGCGGGCGGCGTCTCGTCGCTCACGCTGCTCATCGTGGCGATCGTGATCGCGGGTACCGGCCAGGGACTGGCCTTCCTCGGCGGGCTCACCGCGACCAACCAGGCCGCCCCGGCGAACCGGCACGCCGAGGTGGTGTCCAGCTTCTACGTGGTGCTCTACCTCGGGGTCGGCGTGCCCGTCATCGGGGTCGGCTTCCTCGCCACCACCGCCGGACTCCTCACCGCGGTGCAGTACTTCGCGGTCGCCGTCGCCGCGCTCTGCCTGCTGATGCTCCTCCTGCTGACCCGGGCCCACCGGCACACCGCGGCCGCCGCCCACCACTGAACACCTGGGAGACAAACCGTGGAAACCACCGAACTCGAATCCGCCTACCGCAGGCTGTTCGCCGCCGCCGAGGCCCTCGGCGACACCGGCGCGCTCCCTGCCGACACCCGGGCGTCGGTCGACTGGACCGTCGGCCACATCGCCCTCAGCGACCGGATCCTCGCCGGGGCGGCCCGCGATCTGCTGCTCGGCCTGCCCGCCGTCGTCGACAACCGCGAGGCCATGGACGCGCGGAACCTCGGCGCGCTGATCGCCTCGACCACGCCCGCCGAGCGCAGGGAACTCCTGCGCCGCAACGGGGACGACTTCGTCGCCGCGGTCAGGACGATTCCCGGGCACGCCGTCGGCGAGCCCGTGGAACTCCGCCTCGTCGACCGCGAGGGCCGGCCCGCACCCGGCACGAAGCTGCCCTGGCGGGAACTGGTCCGGCTGCGCGCCGCCGAACACCTTCCCGGGCACGCCGCCCGCTTGGAGGCCGCGCGGGCCCGGGGGTAACCGGGGCCCGCCTCGCCGGAAGCCACCCGACCCGCTAAGAAAGAGCGGCGACACGGTGGAAAGGAGCCCGCGTGACCCTGGCCCTGGTGCCCTCGGCGGACGGCACGGGAAAGAGCGGACAGGAACGGCTTGCCGAATTCCTGCGGATCTACACCTCGCTGAACACCCGCGTCGCCTACGCCACCGACCTGGGGATCCCGCTGGAGTGGGTGCCCGGCTACGTCCCGCCGGATCCCACCCGCCGCCGGGGCCGCCGCCGGGCGCAGCCCACGGGACTGGAGTGGTTCCCCTGGTGCCTGGCCAACGGGTTCGGCTCGTTCGCCGAAATCCGCGTGGAGCACGTCGAACGATGGCTGGACGAGCTGGCGCGCGCCGGGTACAGCGACGCCACGCGCGGCCGGATGCTGTCCGCGGTCTCCGCCTTCTACCGGAAGTACCTGATCCGGGAGGGGCTCGCGGAGCAGAACCCGGCCGCGCTGGTGGACCGCCGGACCCAGCATCTCAACCGCGCTTCCGGCACCCCGTCGGCCACGGCCCGCTGGTCGTTCGAGGCCTGCCGGGCGCTGTTGCTGGCGGCCCACCTGCTGGCCGAGCACCGGCGGGACGGACGGCGGGACCGGGCGATGGTGGAGATCCTGATCGGCACCGGCGTCCGCGCCGAGGAACTGGTCGGCACCCACCTGACGGACTACCGCAGGCCGGTGCCGGGCGCCATCGGGATCCTGCGGGTCCACGGCAAGGGCGCGAAGGACCGCGAAGTGGCACTCGCCGCTCCCGTCGCCGACGCCCTCGACGCCTACCTGGAGCAGCGCCTCCCCCCGGCCGTGCCGGCGCTGCGCGGACAGGTCGGGCCCGCCCCCGCCGAACCCCTGTTCGTCACCAGCACCGGGCGGCGCGTGCACGTCTCGCACGTCACCGCGGTGCTGCGCCGCCTGTGTGCCACGTTCGCGCCCGCCCCAGGTACGCCCGCCCCGCGGCAGGCCTGGCTGCGAGAGCTCCTGACGAGTTCGCAGGCCGCGTTCATCGCCACCCACCTGGCCCCGCTGTCCGGCCGTATCCATCCGCACTCGGCGCGTCACTCCTACGCCACACACGCCATCGAACGGGGTGTCCCGCCCCGCCAGGTCCAGCGGGACCTGGGGCACGCGGCGTTGTCCACCACCGAGGGATACCTGCACGACGAGGACAACATCCGCAACTCCGCCGCGCACGAACTCTCCGTGGGCCTGCACCGCGGCTGGTTGTGACTCACCCCGAAAGGGTGAAGCTGGATAGTGGGGCGAAAGGACGCTCGATTACGGAGCTGATAGCAGTTTTCTGTGATTTCCTTTACACTATCGAGTAGCGGTTCAGCCGAGTAGCCGTCGTCGATGTACAGAACGTGTCACCCATGACGAGTCGGCGGGCCTCTTTCGCGCCAGCGTTTCTCGTCGTCCCGTCTCCGGTGGCAGATGGAGGCAACCGTGACGGCTGCAGAACCGTTTTCCCACCCCCTCACCGAATTCGCCTTTCCCCGGCCCCGTACCGCCACGGAGGCCCGGCCGGAGGTCGTCTCCCCGCCGATGCGGGTCCGCGTCCGGCGGCCACGACCCGGGTTGGCGATCGTGGTGATCGGCGGCGAAGTGGATCGGCTCAGCGCCCCACGCCTCGAGGAACTGCTCACCTCGCGGCTCCGCGGAACCCTCCGCGCACTCGTGGTCGACCTGTCCGGAGTGGACTTCCTCGGCACGGCGGGCCTGTCCGCACTGGTGCGGGCGGATCTGCTGGCACGGCAGCGGGGAATTTCGCTGCGCATCCTCAGCGGGGACAACCGGGGAGTGGTTCGCGCGCTGCGGTTGACGGATCTGCCCCTGTCCGGCGGAAAAGGGACCAAAGTCCCGACGAAAGCAAATACCGCTCACCTTTCCCACCGATAACGGCCGCGTGGATGTTGGCCGTGAAGGGACCCTTCACGGCTCGGCGCGATCAACCGATCAACCGGCGAGGGATTCGCTCACCCAGGCCGACCATCGCGGCCAGACAAGGTCCGCGAGGACGGCGTAACCGGTGTCGGCGGGATGGGCGCCGTCGCCGGCCTCCACGTCGCGCCTCCACGCCGCACTGGCCAACAGGGGCTCGAAAACGTCCACATAGGACACTTCCCGGACCGCGCAGACGTGCCGGAAGGTCTCGTTGAGGTCCGCGGTCCGCTGGTTGTGGGCCTCGTCCGCGACCGGGACCGGGCCGATGACCAGCACCGGCCCGGTCGCGGAGGACATCTCACCGAGCAGGGTGGCGAGGTTGGCCG
Organism: Amycolatopsis cynarae; assembly: GCF_026802195.1. Lineage (NCBI taxonomy): Bacteria > Bacillati > Actinomycetota > Actinomycetes > Pseudonocardiales > Pseudonocardiaceae > Amycolatopsis > Amycolatopsis cynarae. The sequence continues at coordinate 3,258,636 of NZ_CP113836.1, forward strand.
CGGAGCGGTCGGCGGGGACCCGCCGCCCGCCGTTTTCGACCATGGTGTCGTTGACCCCGAAGGAAAGCGCGATCGCGCCCGTGCAGCCGTCCGGGAACCGGGGCAGGCATTCCGCACGCCAGCGACCGAGCACGTCGTCGCTGGTGTTGCGGCGGATCCCGAGGTTGTAGGTGGTCAGCGGCCGCCCGGAGCGATGGGTGCGGGCGGCGACCCGGCCCGTCCAGCCGAGATGATCGGGGTCCCCCACGCCCGCGACGAACGAGTCGCCGACGAAACACACGCGAAGATCGGAAAGCATTCGGTCATTCTCCCCGTCACGCGGCCGGTGCGGCGATCGCGCCCGTCTGCAGTTCGTGCCAGTCCGGTACGCGGGGCGTGACCCGCAACCGCATACCGGCCTCCTCCGGCAGCCGGTCGGCCTTCCGGGCATTGCAACTGCGGGCGCTGCCCCCGCAGGCGGCCACCGTGTTCAGCCACGAAGCCCGTTCACCGCCCCGGGACACCGGGACGATGTGGTCGACCGTGTCGGCCCGGTGCCCGCAGTAGGCGCACCGGTACCCGTCGCGCAGGAGCACCCCTCGCCGCGACCACCGGGGAGGATGGGTGTACCGCCACTTCATCACGACATAGCGGACGAGGCGCACGATCTTCGGGCGCGGGAACAGGCCGAACGGGCGGCCGTCCTCGGCCTCCTGGATCTCCGCCACCTTCCGCACGAGCATCCGTATCGCGTGCGGGACGGAGACGACGTGCAGTGGCTCGTAGGACGCGTTGAGCACGAGGACACCCACGATCACGCACCTCCCTTCACTGTTGTCGTACCAAGGGCACACGGCCATGGTCCGCCGTTCCGCGCGGGAAGGCGAACGTCTGGCGCCGCTGTCGGGTGCCCGCGAGTCGAACGCGGTGTCTCCTGATCCCAAATCAGGTGGGTTCCCGTCTCCCTCGCACCCGTTTACCGAACTGCGCACCGAACCGGAGAAACGATTTTTCCCCTCGTTCCCGTCCGGCGCGAAAAAGAAAGCCGCCCTGACCGGTCTCCCGGAGGGCGGCTCCTCGATCGAAGGAATCCCCTGGTCAGACCGGTTGCAGCCGACGCATCAGCCGCTCCTGCCCGCGGCGGAAACCGCCGACGGCAGGGCGCGGCGAAATGGCTTCGGCGCGCTCACGCTGATGCTTCATGCCGTCTCCCATCGGATCTTGTGCACCCATCATTGTGGACCACGGGAAAGGGGTCAAACGCATTTCCGGTGCGGGCTCGGGGATGGGGATCAGCCCCAGAACTCCGCCAGGGCCGCCGCCTCCCGCCGCCCCTGTTCGTACCCGGCCCCGGCCGAGGCCGCGCGGACGGCGGGATCGAGCAGGTTCGGTCCGATGGCCTCCCTCGAGGCCTCGTCGGGCCGTACCACCAGCACCCGTGAACCCCGCTCGCGCAGCAACGCGACCTGCTCGTCGAGGTCGGTGCTGCCCGGCAGTTCCATCACCTGGAAGACCACCACGCGGTCGCATCCGGCGGCGAGGTCGGCGTTCTCGGCCGAGCGCACCCCGCCGTCGACGTAGCGCCGGTCGCCGACGGTGTGCGGCGGCCAGGTCCCGGGCACCGCGCAACTCGCCGCGACCGCGTCGACGAGGTTCACTCCGGAACGGCGGTCGAAGACGCGAGTCTCGCCGGAATGGGCGTCCACCGCGACGATCTCGAGATCGCGCTCGGGCCATTCGTGGCCGGGCAGCCGCGCTTCGATGACGGCACGGCGTTCGGCTTCGGGCACCGTCGGCGCGGCCAGCGCCATGGCGCCGAGCCGTCGGCGCAGATCCTCCGGGCCCTCCGCGGCCTCGTAGGCCTGGCCCCACAGGGCCATCACGGCCTCCGGGTCCAGCGCGGCGGGCAGCTCCGGCACCTGCAGGGCCGGATCGATCTGCCGCCGGTACAGTTCGGACAGGCTCAGGGGCCCGGTGATCTGGGCGGCGACGGTGGCACCCGCCGACGTGCCGACGAACTTCTCCGCCGCGAGCAGCGATACGCCCGCCTCGGCCAAACCAAGCAGAATTCCCGTCTCCCAGGCGATTCCTGCGACACCGCCACCGCCGAGCACCACACCTCGTCTTGTCATGATCACCATTCTGCTCGGAGTCCCGGTCCGCGCCGGCACCCACCGGCGACCGAGCCTCTATCATGATCATCGCTATCTCCACATCCCCATCAGTCTCCGCACCGGGGGGCGTTTTGCCTTTCATGACCACGACCGAGGCCCTCCACGCGTGGATCCACGGCTGGGCCGTTTCACGCGGCGCGGCCGACCCCGTCCCCGCTCCCTGGGGCTTCACCGTCGACGTCGGCCTCCCCGGGCACGTCCTGCGGCACGTACTGTCCGCCGCCGACGAAACGGCCGCCCGCAAGATCACCGAGAGCACGACCGCCCCCGGTGTATGGCTGAAAGCGCCCGTACCGCCGGAAATGCTCGAACCCTGGCTCGCGCCCGGCTGGTCCCTGGCCGGCGGGCCCGGCTTCCTGATGGCCGCCCCACCGACCGCCGCCAAGGCCGGGGCTCCACCGGCACCTGCGGACGGCTACCGGCTGGACACCTGGACCCGGGCCGGCGTCGCGCGCGCCCTGGTCCGCACCGAGGACGGTGCTTTCGCCGCGCGAGGCCAGGCCGCCATCACCGGCCCGGCCTTCGTCGTGGACCAGGTCGAGACCAGTCCCGCTCATCAACGCCGCGGCCTGGGACGCCTGGTGATGCGCACGCTCGCCGACCTCGCCGCCGGACAGGGGGCCACGGCAGGTGTGCTGGTCGCGACCCCGGAAGGCCGGGCCCTGTACGAGACGATGGGATGGCGCGTGCTGGCCCCGCTGACCGGCGCCGTGCGCAGCTGAGGCCCGCTCGACAGCTGACCGGGTTCAGCCGTATCCGCCCGATTCTCGGCGCCCCCTGCTGCCCGCCCCGGCGGGTGCGAGGTGGATCACCCCGGCTGTCCGCCTACAGTGAGGGACATGAGCAAGCGCTTAGTGTCCCTCGGCGATTCCTTCACCGAGGGAGTCGGCGACGAAGATCCCACCCGTCCGAACGGCGTGCGCGGATGGGCCGACCGGGTCGCCGAACAACTCGCCCTCCGTGAGCCGGAGTTCTCCTACGCCAACCTCGCGATCCGGGGGCGTCTGCTGGGACAGGTGCTGGCCGAACAGCTCGAACCGGCCCTCGCGCTCGAACCCGACCTGATCACCCTCTACGCCGGCGGCAACGATCTGATGCGCCCCAAGGTCGACATCGACACGCTCGCCGACGAATACGACCGCGCGGTGGGCCGCCTGGCCGCGACCGGGGCCACCGTCGTGCTGTTCACCGGCGTCGACGGCGTTGAAGACCCGCTGTTCCGCCGGATGCGCGGCCGCACCGCCATCTACAACGAGCACACCCGCGTCATCGCCGCCCGGCACGGCGCGCTCGTGGTGGACATGTGGGCCATGCGCGCGCTGCGCGACCGGCGGCTGTGGTCGGCCGACCGGCTGCACCTGAACGCCCTGGGCCACAACGAGATCGCCATCGCCGTGCTCGATCTGCTCGGCGTGCCGCACGAGCTTTCGCCTGCCGCGCTGGGGCCGCGGCCCGCCGTGCCGCCGCGTCAGCAGCGCGCCGAAAACCTGCGGTGGGCGAAGGAACACGCCCTGCCGTGGATCAAGCGGCGCCTGCGCGGGGAATCCTCCGGCGACACCCTCTCCCCGAAACGTCCCGCGCTCGCCCCGGTGGAAAACCGGGCCTGAGCGCTCACCGCGGCGACGGCCGCAGCCCGTCGAACACGATCTCCAGCATGCGCTGTCGCAGCGCCGGGTCACCGCCAAGGTGCTCGGCGCCGCGGGAGGTGCCGACCATCAACGCGATCAGCTCGGTGACGCCGACATCGGACCGCACGGTGCCGGCGTCCTGGGCGCGCGTGAGCAGGGTGCGCAACGCGCCGACGACCTCGTCCCGCACCCCGGCGGCCTCCGGCGCCCGGGTGCCCGCGGCCGCCAGCGCGTCGGTGTAGGCGTTCTTGGTCGCCGCCATCTCCACCCATTGCTTCAGGAAGGCGAAGAAGGCGTTGCCCGGGTCGTCCACCCCGGCCCACCGGACGGCCTCCGCGGCGAACCGGCGCAGGTGCTCCTGGAGCACCGCCTCCAGAAGCGCCTCCTTGGTCGGGAAATGCCGGAAGAGGGTGCCCACGCCCACCCCGGCCGCCTTCGCGACCTCCTCGGTCGGGGCGCTCATCCCCTTGGCGGTGAACACCGCTTCCGCCGCGGCCAGCACCTTGGCCCTGTTCCGCCGGGCATCGGCCCGCAGTGGTTTCTCTTCCAGCACCCCGCCGATGGTAGGGAAATCATTTCCCGCCCTCCCTGGACATCACCCGATCCGTGAACGAAGGTTATGAGAAAGGTGACGGCAGTCACAGGAGGCGTGGCACATGGTTCTTGGACGCAACGAAGCGAACAAGGTCATCCAGGCAGGAAAGACCGAACAACGGACACAGGTGCGGCGGGCGGCGGTGGCCAGCGCCATCGGCACCACCATCGAGTGGTACGACTTCTTCCTCTACAACACGGCCGCGGCGCTGATCTTCCCGCACCTGTTCTTCCCCGCGTCGAGCAGTTACGCGGGGGCCATGCAGTCCTTCGCCACCTACGCGGTCGGGTTCGCGGCCCGGCCCGTCGGTGCGGCGATCTTCGGATACTGGGGCGACCGGGTGGGCCGCAAGGTCACCCTGGTGATCACCCTGCTGCTGATGGGGATCGCCTCCGGCCTGGTCGGCGTGCTCCCCGGCGCGAACACCCTCGGCATCGCCGCGCCGCTGATCCTGGTCGCGCTGCGGCTCATCCAGGGGGTGGCCATCGGCGGTGAGTGGAGCGGTTCGGTGCTGCTCGCGATGGAATGGGGCGACCAGCGCAAACGCGGCCTCCTCGGCAGTTTCGCGCAGATCGGGGTGCCCGTCGGCCTGGTGCTGGGCACCGGCGGGATGACGCTGCTGTCCTTCGTGCTCTCCGACGCGGCGTTCACCTCGTGGGGCTGGCGGATTCCGTTCCTGCTCAGCCTGGTGCTGGTCGGGATCGGCCTGGTGATCCGGCTGCGCATCCTCGAAACACCGATGTTCGCCGCGGTCGTGGCGCAGCGGCGCACCTCGCGGCAGCCGGTGGTGGACGCGGTGCGGCATCACTGGCGCGAGATCCTGCTCTCGGCGGGGCTGCGGTTCAGCGAGCAGATGCCGTTCTACCTGTTCACCAGCTATGTGCTGGTCTATGTGGTGGCCGAACACCACTATTCGAAGACGTTCGTGCTCAACGCCGTGCTCGTCGCGGCCGCGCTCGAACTGGTCACCATCCCGTTCTTCTCGCAATTGTCCGACCGCATCGGCCGCAAACGCGTGTACCTCACCGGCGCGGTGCTGACCGGGCTGCTGGCGTTCCCGTACTTCGCGGTGCTCAAAGGCGGCGGATACGTGCCGATCTTCCTCGCGGTGGTCGTGTCGATGATCCCGCACGCCATGCAGTACGGGCCGCAGGCCGCCTTCATCGGCGAAAGCTTCCCGACGCACCTGCGCTACGGCGGCGCGGGCCTGGGTTACCAGCTCGCGTCGGTGTTCGCCGGTGGTCCGGCTCCGCTGCTGGCGACCTGGCTGCTGCACGCGACGGGCACGCCGTACTCGATCTCGGTCTACATCGTGCTCGCCTCGGTGGTGACAGTGCTGTGCGGCGCGGCCATCGCCGACCGGTCCCGGGCCGACATCACCGACGACGCCACATATCTGCGCGCCTGACACGGAAAAGACGGCGAGTGCCGCCCCCTTTGTGCTGGGGGCGGCACTCGCCGTCTTCGTGCCTACCGCCTTTGCTACCGCGGAAGCGGCCCCGGTCCCTGCGGCGGCTGTGGCCCTTGTGGACCCTGCGGGCCGTGGGGTCCCTGCTGGGGAGGCTGGGGCGGGGTCTGCGGCTGCTGACTCGGATACGGGCTGATCGGCGGGGTCGTGTAGTGCTGTCCGGGCTGCCGCAGCGGCAGACCGGCCTGCGGCCCGGTGGCCGGGCCGCCGCTCTGCGGCCGTGACGGCGGGACCGGCGGGGTCGGCGGTGCCGACGGGGCCGCGGGCGGCGGGGTGCTCGACGCCTGAGGCGGCGCGGGCGGGCTCGGCGGTTCCTGCGCCTCGTCCGGCGCGGACGGCGGTTCCGGCGTGCCACGCAGGATGTCGGCCGCCTTCGGGACGGACGGGGTGGTCGTGCCGAGCGGGCCCGGCACCTCCTGGCGTGCCACCTTCTCGGCCTCCCGCACCGCTTCCGCGATGCGGGGGTCCGTGGAGGTGTCGAACCAGCTCGCCACCTCTTCGTCGTCGAACGACGGCGGCTCGACCGCTTCCCCGCTCGGCTGCTCGTAGCGGAACACGCCGTCCTCGCCCTGCTTGCCGAACGCCCGCGCGAAGCCCTCCAGCGCGCGACCGTAGTCGCTGGGGACCAGCCAGACCTTGTTCGCGTCGCCCTGCGCCATCTGCGGCAGCGTCTGCAGGTACTGGTAGGCCAGCACCTCCGGCGTCGGACGCCCGGCCTTGACCGCGGCGAACACCTTCTCGATGGCCTTCGCCTGACCCTGTGCCTGCAGGTAGCGGGCGGCGCGTTCACCCTGGGCACGGAGGATGCGGGACTGCCGGTCCGCCTCCGCGGCCATGATCGTCGCCTGCTTCTGCCCTTCGGCCGCCAGGATCTGCGACTGCTTCTGCCCCTCCGCCGTCTTGATCGCGGCCTCCCGCTGGCCTTCGGCATTGAGGATCATCGCGCGCTTCTCCCGGTCGGCGCGCATCTGCTTTTCCATCGAGTCCTGGATCGACGGCGGCGGGTCGATCGCCTTGAGCTCGACCCGCGCCACCCGGATACCCCAGCGTCCGGTGGCTTCGTCGAGCACCCCGCGCAACTGGCTGTTGATCTGGTCGCGCGAGGTCAGCGCCTGCTCCAGCGTCATGCCACCGACCACGTTCCGCAGCGTGGTGGTGGTCAACTGCTCGACACCGACGATGTAGTTCGAGATCTCGTAGACAGCGGCCCGCGAGTCGGTGACCTGGAAGTAGACCACCGTGTCGATGGAGACGGTCAGGTTGTCCTCGGTGATCACCGGTTGCGGCGGGAAGGACACGACCTGCTCCCGCAGGTCGATCCGGGCGCGCACCTTGTCGAGGAACGGCACGAGGAAGTTCAGTCCCGGCGAGGCGACCGTGCGGAATCTGCCCAGCCGTTCGATCACCGCCGACTGCGCCTGCGGGACCACCATGATCGCCTTCGCGATGGTGATGATCACGAACAGGGCGATGACCGCGACAACTATGATCGCTGCGGTTCCCAAGATCTCTCCCGTCGTCCAGAGTGGTTACGGCTCCGGGGACACCACGGCCGTGGCGCCCGCTATCTCTACCACGGTCACCTTCGTGCCGGGCTCGATCCGCTGACCTTCGATGAAGCTGCGAGCTGACCAGACGTCCCCGTCGAGCTTGATCCGGCCGCCCTCGTTGTCCACGGCGGACAGGACCACCCCGTGCTTGCCGACCAGCGCCTCGATCCCGGTCCGGACCACCGGAGTGTGCAGGAACCGGCGCTTGAGCGCGGGCCGGGCCAGCCACAGCAGGCCCGCCGAGGCCACCGCGAACACGATCACGTCGATCACGGCGTTGCCGGTGAGTGCCGCCGAACCGGCCGCCACCAGCGCCCCGACACCGAGCATCAGCAACACCAGGTCGCCGGAGATCACCTCGGCGGCCATCAGCACGACTCCCGCGATCAGCCAGATCAGTGCCGGTGTCATGGGCTCATCGTGGCAGAAAGTGACCGGTCGGAGCCACCGAAGCGCCCGATCTGATCTCCACCCGGCCTTCGGTCAGGCTTCCGTGACGGTCACGAAGTCGATCAGACGCTCGACCGCGCCGATCAGCGGCGTCTCCAGGTCGCGGAAGCTGCTCACCGCGCCGAGCACCCGCTGCCACCCTTCGTAGGGTTCGCCCCAGCCCAGTGCGGCGCAGACCCCTTCCTTCCACGGCATCCCGCGCGGCACCTCCGGCCACCCCCCGATGCCGACGGCGGAGGGCTTCACCGCCTGCCAGATGTCGATGTACGGGTGCCCGGTGACCAGCACGTGCTCGTCGTGGATCGCCGCCACCAGCCGCGACTCCTTGCTGCCGGGCACGAGGTGGTCGACCAGGACACCGAGCCTGCGTCCCTGGCCGGTGCCGAACTCCGCGATCCGCCCGGCCAGCACGTCGACACCGTCGAGCGGTTCGACGACCACGCCCTCGACGCGCAGGTCGTGCCCCCACACGCGCTCGACGAGTTCGGCGTCGTGCTTGCCTTCGACCCAGATGCGCGAGTCGCGGGCGGTCCGGGCCCGCAGGCCCGCCACCCGTACCGAACCCGAGGCCGACCGCGCCGGCGCGGGCCGGGCGGCCGCCCTGGGCGGCACCAGGGTCACCGGCTTGCCTTCCAGCAGGAAACCGGCGGGGGCCAGCGGGAACACCCGCTGCGCACCCCGCCGGTCTTCGAGCACCACGTTGCCGTGTTCGAGCCTGATCACCGCCCCGCAGAATCCGCTTCCCGGCTCTTCGACGACGAGCCCCGGCTCGGCCGCGATCTCGGGAATCCGGCGTTTCTTCCGGCCGGACAGGACGTCGTGATAGCTGTGGGAGTGCACGAGCGGGCACGGTAGCGCCGCACTCAGGCCTCCGTCTCGGCGCCACGCCGAGTGGCGAAGGTGACCGCGGCCAGCACACCCGCGGCGGCCACCAGGCCCAGGGCGACCCCGAAGTTCAGGCGGTAACCGGCGGTCAGCGCGACCGCCCGCGGCACACCCGAGGCCGCAAGCCCGTCGGTGCGGGTGGCGGCGAGCACCGCCAGCACCGACAGCCCCAGCGCTCCCCCGACCTGCTGGGTGGTGTTGAACAGGCCGGACGCGAGCCCGGTGTCCTCGGGGCGGGCGTCGCGCATGCCCAGCGTCATCAACGCCGGCATGGCGAAGCCGAAGCCGATGCCCAGCGCGAGCAGCGCGGGCAGCACGTCGGCCACGTAGCTGCCGTCCGCCCGGATCACGGCCAGCAGTGCCACACCAGCGGCGATCAGCACGAGGCCGCCCAGCAGCACCGGTCGCTCGCCGAACCTGGCGGTCACGCGAGCCGAGGCGACCAGGGAGATCACCGCGATCGACGCGGCCGCCGGCAGCATCGCCAGCCCGGTGCCCTGGGCGGACAGGCCCAGCACCTGCCGCAGATACAGCACGATGTGGTACTGGAACGCGAACATCGCCGCGATCAGCAGCATGAGCACCAGGTTGGCGCCGCTGAGCGTGCGGGACCGGAAGATCCGCAGCGGCAGCAGGGGGTGTTCCGCGCGGGCCTGCCGCACCAGGAACGCGACGACCAGGACGATCGCGACGGCGCCGAAGCCGAGGGTGTGCGCGGAAGTCCAGCCGTGCCCGTCGACCTCGACGATGGTGTAGACCAGGAGCATGAGCCCCGCGGTGATGAGCACGCCGCCCGGCACGTCGGCACCCGCCGCCAGTCCCACGCCGCGGTCGGCCGCCAGCACCCGCAGTGCCACCGCGACGGCCGCCACGCCGATCGGCAGGTTGATCAGGAAGATCCAGTGCCAGCTGACCGCCTGTGTCAGCACCCCGCCGACGACGGTGCCGATCGACCCGCCCGCCGCCTGGACGAAGCTGAACGCGCCGATCGCCTTGGCCCGCTCCCCGGGTTCGGGGAACAGCGCCACCACCATGCCCAGCGCCACCGCGGAGGAGGCGGCGCCGCCGATGCCCTGGACGAACCGGGCGACCACCAGGACTTCGGCGTTCCAGGCCACGCCGCACAGCAGCGAGGCCGCGGTGAACACGATCATGCCGAGCAGGAACACCCGGCGGCGGCCGATGAGATCACCCAGCCTGCCGGTCAGCAGGAGCAGCCCGCCGAAGGCGATCCCGTAGGCGTTGATCACCCACGCCAGGCTCGACGGGCTGAACCCGAGGTCCTGCTGGATGGAGGGCAATGCGACGTTCACGATCGTCTGGTCCAGCACGATCATGAGGGTCTGGGCGCACAGCACCGCCAGCGCGAGCAGGCGGGAGCGGGCGAGCGTGGATACGGCCTGGGACACCTCTGACCTCCAAAGGAGCACGATTTGTAACAGTGCCCATGATCTGTTCCTGTCGAGGTGAGCGGAAGAAGGCACTTCCGTGTCCCAGTGGCACACGGAGGTAACCGTCCAGGTCCGGGTCTCGCCACCGCGCCGCACGTGACCTGGACGACTCCGGCTGGGGCCGGGGATGGCCGACCCCTGCGCCGTGAGGGGTCAGGGGAAACGGTTTGTAACAGGGGGTCCTGGCCGTAACATAGGGGCCCGGACCAAGGAGGCGAGCATGTCGGAATGCGGAACGCCGAACGCGGAGATCACCGAAGCCTGCCCCATCATGGAGGTGCTGGACCATGTCGCGGGCAAGTGGAGCATCGGCATCCTGGTGGCCGCGGCCCACGGGCCGGTGCGCTTCACCGAACTGGAGCGGGCCGTCGAAGGGATCAGCCGTCGCATGCTGACCCTCAACCTGCGCAAACTCGAACGTGACGGGCTGCTGATCCGCACCGTGTACCCGACCGTCCCGCCGCGGGTCGAGTACACGCTCACCGACATGGCCCGCGAGCTCTACGCCTCGCTCACCGGTCTGCTCGACTGGGCCGAACGGCACCGCGGTTCCATCGCACAGGCGCGCACCGCCTACGACTCCACCAACGACAAGGTCGCCGTCTGAGTCCCACGGTCAGAACAGGGGCCAGGGGATGGCGCGCCAGTCGTCGCCGGGCTCGGGGAAGACCCCGGCCGCCAGCAGCCGCTCGGCCCGATGGGCGATCGCGCGGATCTCCGGCCCCGTCAGATGCGCGGAGAGCTCCTCGCCTAGCGCGCCGCTGAGCTTCTCCGGCAGGGCACGAAGCTTGTCCACCGCGTCCTCCGGCAGCGGGTCACCGATCCAGCCCCACAGCACCGTGCGCAGTTTCGGCTCGGCGTGCAGGCAGATCCCGTGGTCCACCCCGTACACCTGCCCGTCCGCCCCGCACAGCACGTGACCGCCCTTGCGGTCGGTGTTGTTGGCAATGATGTCCAGTATCGCGAGGTCCCGGATGCCGGGGTGGTCGGCGTGGGTGAGCACGGCGGGCTCCCCGAGCCGGTCATGGGCGTGCAGCACGATCCGCCAGCCCTCGGGCACCTCGGCGGGGGGCCGCACGTCGATCAGCTCCTCGTCGGAGGTCTCGACCCACAGTTGCACCATGCCCTCGCCGAACGGTCCCTCCCGCAGCACGGTGGGTGGGATGCTGCCGATCCCCGAAGCCGCCGACAACAGGTACGTCGCCACTTCGCGCCCGGCGAGGGTCCCGTCGGGGAAGTCCCACAGGGGACGTTCACCGGAGACCGGCTTGTAGACCGCGTTCGCGCGAACACCGTCGAGCTCGATCGAGCAGAACAGCGTCACGTTCGACGCGTCCACGAGCCGGCCCTCGACCTCGAGCCGCCCCCGCTCGATGAGCTGTCTGGCGGCCGGATCGGTGGGGTGGAGATCTTCGGCCACGGATGCCTATTCCTCGGTCAGGTCGGTTTCACGCCGATACCCATTCTGCCTCGGGCAGATGTGGCCGGCGGGGTCCAGTGGCTCGCCGCACAGCGGGCAGGGCTTGCGACCGGCGTTGACGACCCGTTCCGCGCGCTCGACGAAGGCGCGGGCGGCGGCCGGGGTGAGGAACACGCGGACGGCGTCCGGCCCCTCCTCGGTGTCGTCGAGCACGACCGTCTCGTCGACCTCGCCTTCGGTGATGGCGAGCAGTTCGATGACCACGGCCTTGCTTTCGGCGTCCCAGCCCAGGCCCATCGTGCCGACGCGGAACTCCTCCTCGACCGGCACCCGGAGCGGGTCTACGTCGACGAGTTCGCCGGGCACGATTTCGGGCACATCGGCGCCGAACCGGCTGGCGATCTCCTCGAGCAGTGCACCGAGACGTTCGGCAAGCACCGCGACCTGCTGCTTCTCGATGGTCACGCTGATGGTGCGGACGTCCTCGGACGCCTGCAGGTAGAAAGTGCGATCGCCGGGTTCCCCGACGGTTCCTGCGATGAACCGGTCGGGTTGGCGGAAGACGTGGATTACGCGAGCCATGGCACCCTCGACCCTAGGCCACCGTTCCATGATCGGCACCCGCCGCCCCTGATGTTGCTCCCGTGGAGCCCGTCACGTAGCGGTCCGAGACGGCTAGAGTGCGGTGTGTGCCCGAAATTCTGCCGTACGGAACCTGGACCTCACCGATCGCCGCCGCGGACGTGGCGGCGGCGGGAGGCGGTGCGCAGTGGCTGGACGTCGTCGACGGCGAAGTGTGGTGGGCCGAGGCCCGGCCCGCCGAAGGCGGCCGCCTGACCCTGCTGCGCAACGGCGAGGAGATGCTGCCCGCGCCGTGGAACGCGCGCAACCGGGTGCACGAGTACGGCGGGCGCCCCTGGGTGGTGGCCGGGGGCGCGCTGTATTTCACCAACTGGGACGATCAGCGCGTCTACCGCCGCGATCCGGCCAGCGGTGACATCGCGCCGGTCACGCCGGAACCCTCGGCGCCCCAGGGGGTGCGCTACGGCGATCTGCGTCCGGGGCGCGGCGGCACGGTGTGGGCGGTGCGGGAAACCAGCATCGGCCCCCGCCGCGTGGACATCCGCCGCGACCTGGTCGAACTGACCGGGGAGCAGCCGAAGCCGCTCGCGGCCAGCCACCATTTCCTGACCGCGCCGCAACTGTCTCCCGACGGGCGGCACGCGGCGTGGCTCGGCTGGAACCATCCCGCGATGCCTTGGGACGAAACCGAACTCTGCGTCGCCGAGGTGGGCGCCGACGGCGCGTTCGGCCCGCACCGGGTGCTGGCCGGAGGTGCCGGTGTGTCGGTCTGCCAGCTCGAATGGGAGTCCTCCGGCTCGCTGCTCGCCCTGCTGGACCCGCGGGGCTGGTGGAACCTGCACCGGATCACGCTCGACGGGCAGGTGACGGAGCTGGCACCGGCGGAACGCGAACTCGGCGGTGCGCTGTGGAAGATCGGCTCGCGCTGGTTCGCACCGCTGGGCGAAGGCCGCTACGCCGTGCTGGACTCGGGACGCCTCGCCGTCCTGGACGAGAACGCGCGCACCATCGCCGGTCTCGCCCCGGAACTGACCGAGTGGGCCGCCGCCCTCGCCGTGCACGACGGTGACGTGGTGGGCATCGCCGCGGGGCCCGATCGGGAAGGCGCCGTGGTCCGGGTGGATCCGCGGTCCGGCACCGTCACACCGCTCACCGAGGCCCCCGAAGTGCCCGTGGCCTACCTCCCGGTGCCGGTGGAGCGCGTGTTCACCGGCACCGGCGGAGAGCGGATCCCCGCCTACCTCTACCCGCCGGCCAACCCCGATCACGCCGCCCCGGAAGGGGAACTGCCGCCGTATCTGGTGCACGTCCACGGGGGACCGACCGGACGGAACTTCCCCGTGGCCGACCTGGACTTCGCCTACTTCACCAGCAGGGGTATCGGAGTTGTGGCGGTGAACTACGGTGGCTCCACCGGGTACGGCCGCGAGTACCGCGAACGGCTGCGCGAGCAGTGGGGCGTGGTCGACGTGCGGGACTGCGTGACGGTCGCCGAAGCGCTCGTCGCCGAGGGCATCGCCGACCCGGCGCGCCTGGCGATCCGCGGCGGGAGCGCGGGCGGGTTCACCTCGGCCGCCGCGATGACCACGGAACGGGTGTTCCGCGCCGGGACGGTCAAGTACCCGATCCTCGACCTGGCGGGCTGGACCGGGGACGGCGGGGAGACCCACGACTTCGAATCGCGCTACCTCGACGGCCTGGTCGGCCCGCTGCCCGAGGCACGGGAGCGCTACGTCGCGCGTTCGCCGCTCACCCACGCGCAGGACCTCACCGGGCCGGTGCTGTTCCTGCAGGGCCTCGACGACCAGATCTGCCCGCCGGACCAGGCCGACCGGTTCGTGAAATCCTTGCGGGGCAAGGGAATTCCATACGCATACCTGACCTTCGATGGCGAGCAGCACGGCTTCCGCAAGGCGAGCACGATGATCGCGGCGCTGGAGGCGGAGCTGTCCTTCTACGGCCAGGTGTTCGGTTTCGCGACACCGGGTGTGCCGCGGCTGGACCTGCACCGGTGAGGCGGCTCGAACCGGGCGACACGGTCGCACTGGTCACCCCCGCCGGGCCGGTGCCGTCCGAGGTGCTCGACCGGGCGGTCGCGGCGCTGGAAGCCTGGGGGCTGGTCGTGCGGAGGCCGCCGACTCCCGGCACCGGCACCGGCACCGTGCCGCCGTATCTCGCCGACGGTGACGAGCGCCGGGCCGCGGACTTCCAGGCCGCCTGGCTGGATCCCGGCGTCGCGGCGGTGATCGCCGCCCGGGGCGGCTACGGCACGCAGCGCATGCTCGACCTGGTGGACTGGTCCGCGCTGCGGGCGGCCGGCCCGAAACCGTTCGCCGGGTCCAGCGACATCACCGCTCTGCACCAGGCGATCGCCACGCACCTGAGCTGGCCGACCCTGTTCTCCCCCATGCCCGCCGGGACCTTCTGGGACGAAGAGGCGAGCGAAGGGCTGCGGCGGATGTTGTTCGGCCCCGCCACCCCGGTCGTGCTGCCCGCAGCCGAGGCGCTCTCGCCGGGCATCGCCCGCGGCCCGCTCACCGGCGGGAACCTCAGCCTGCTCGCCGCCGGGCTCGGCACGCCGGAGCAGCGCGGGGCGGCGGGCGCGATCGTTGTGCTGGAAGACGTCGAGGAACAGCCGTACCGGCTCGACCGGATGCTGACCCAGTTGCTGCGGGCAGGCTGGTTCGACGGCGTGGCCGGGATCGCGCTCGGCTCGTGGACCGGCTGTGGCGAGCCGGAGGCGGTGCGCGCCGTCATGCTGGACCGGCTCTGCCCGCTCGGTGTGCCGATCCTGTGGGACCTGCGCTTCGGCCACCTACCGGGCGCCGCCACCCTTCCGCTCGGCGGCGAGGCCGTCCTCGACGCCACCACCCTGCACCTCACCGTCACACCGAAGTGAGCACGCGGTGCCTGTGAGGGGTCCTCTCACAGCCGTATCGGCGGCCGTATCGACCGTGAGAGGACCCCTCACGGCAGCGCCCGGCAGGGTCGGCAGGGCCTAACGAGGTGTCCGGAAGCCGCCGATCCTCTGCTCGAGCAGTTCGGCCAGCCTCAGCGGGGTGCGATCCTCGAACATCGGACCGATGAGCTGCACTCCCACCGGCAGGCCCTCGGGTGACCGGCCCGTGGGTACGGCGGTGGCGGGCAGGCCGGGCATGGTGGCCAGACCGGCCCAGACAAGCTGGTCGAAGTACGGGTACTCGACGCCGTCGATGTCGATGCGCCGCTCCAACGGATTGGGGTTGTGGTCGTGCGGGAACGCGGGGGTGGGCGTGATCGGGCACACCACGGCATCGAACTCGGCGAACAGTTGCCGCCAGCCGTGGCGGTGGGCCTCGCGACGGTTGTTCGCCTCCATCCAGTCTCGGTGGCTGAACACCATGGCGCGCAGCCGCGTAGCGTCGAGACTCTGGTCGTCCGCGCTCATTCCGGCGACGCGGGTCCGCAGTTGCTCGAGCGATTCGATGGGAAAACGCGCAACGGAGCCCGAAATCAGCAACTGCATGTAGAGCCGCGCCGCTTCGGTGAGATCCGGCAGCAGTGGACTGTGCCGTTCGACCCGTGCGCCGCCGTCGACGAGCGCGTCGGCGACCCGGTTCACGCCCGCCCTCACGGCGGATCCGGTCGGAATGAGCGGATGCTCGTCGAGGACCAGGACCCGGAAGTCGCCGAGCCGCTCATGGCGAGCGGGCGGCAGTGCCAAACGGTGCGCCACACCGAAAGTCAGCGGATCCGGCCCGGCCATCACGTCGAGCAGGAGCGTGAGGTCGCGGGCGCTGCGCGCCATCGGCCCGACCACGGCGAGGTCCAGGTCGACCGGCAACGCCGGCTGGGACGGCGGGACCATACCGCGGTTCGCCGCCAGCCCGAGTGTCGGCTTGTGTGCGTAAACGCCGCAGAAATGCGCGGGGGTGCGCAGCGAGCCGGCGAGGTCGGAGCCGATGGACAGCGCGCCGAATCCGCACGCCAGCGCCGCCGCCGACCCGCCGGAGGACCCGCCCGAGGTGCGACTGTGATTCCAGGGGTTGTTGGTGGTGCCGTAGATTTCGTTGAAGCTCTGGATGTCTTGCAGCCCCAACGGCACATTGGTCTTACCGAGCACCACCGAGCCCGCGGCCTTGAGCCGCGAAACCTGGACCGCGTCCTCGGCCGGCACAGAGTTCCGGTGCGGCGGCATGCCCCAGGTCGTGGGCAGCCCCGCGATGTTGTAGGACTCCTTGACCGTCACCGGAATACCGAGCAGCGGCCGGTCCTCGCCGCGGGCGCGTGCCTGGTCGGCACGGCGTGCGGCGGCCCGCGCACGGTCGAAGTCCGGCACGCAGATCGCGTTGACCGCCTTGTCGTACCGCTCGATACGAGCGATTGCCTCGTCGGTCAGTTCCACCGAGCTCACCTCACCGCCACGCAAGGCAGCTGCAAGCTCTTCGGCCGTCCGAAAACTCCATTCCATAAATACGACCGTACCGGGCCCATTATTCCGTGACAGGAGGAGAAAACGATGAATTCTGAGGTATCCGTCTCGTTGCACGAAGCGGTATTTCATGGCCTTTCTCGCGTTATCGTAAATTGATTGACGCCAAGCAGGGCGCTGTGCCCGTCGTCCGTTCCCGCACGATCAGGAACAGGACCAGGAAGGGGTCGCCGCCCGGCAACCCGCGGCTCTAACCTGCGGGCATGGAGTTTCCGGAGGCGGAGGCCCGCGCACGGTTCGCGGCGGCGCGGGTGGCGCGGCTGGCCACCGCGGGCACGGACGGTGTGCCGCACCTGGTGCCGGTCACCTTCGCGGTGCACGACGGCGCGGTCGTGTTCGCCGTCGACCACAAGCCCAAACGCCACGGTGATCTGCGCCGGTTGCGCAACATCCGGGCCAATCCGGCGGTCGCCTTCCTGGTGGACTTCTTCGACGAGGACTGGACGCACCTGTGGTGGGTCCGGGCCGACGGGCAGGCGTCGATCCTGACCGAACCCGCCGGGCGCGCCGGACCGCTGGACGCACTGTGCGCGAAGTACCCCCAGTACCGGGATCGCATACCGCAAGGACCGGTGGTCCGCACCGAGGTGTACCGGTGGCGGAGCTGGTCCGCGTCCTGACGGGTCCTTCGGTCGCCGGTCGTGCCGTCGCTGCTCCCGTTCTCCGATCGCGGCCTACTGTTCCTGGGCGCACTGGCATCTCCGTACTCCCGCTGGCACGTTCGCGTCCGGCCGTGGATTCACACCACCGTCAGTGGCCGGAGGAACTCGGCGACGTCCGCGTGGTGGAGGTGCTCGGCCCAGCCCAGTGGTGTGTCGCCGAACCGGGCGTCGCGGATGTTCGGGTCGGCGCCCAGACCGACCAGCAGGCGGACGCCGGGCAGGTCGTCAGCCGCCGCAGCCTGGTGCAGCGCGGTCTGCCATTCCTGTTCCAGCGGGACGTCGGCACGGCCCAGCGCGTTGACGTCGAATCCGAGTTCCACCAGCAGCGGGACAGCGTGCCAGGCACGGCGGGCGGCTGCCCACACGATCAGCCCGGGCCGCTGCCGGCGTGCCCCAGCGGCGTTCTCCCGCAGCCGGTCCACGGTGGCGTGGTTGCCGGCCAGGGCAGCCGCGACGAGCCCGTCGGCCCCCTCGGCCGGCGGGGAGGAAGCGCCGTGCGCGGCCAGGTACGCCAGCACCTGTGTGCTGCCGCATACCGCGGCCAGCCGTGCTGGTGTGGTGCCGTGCCAGGCCCGCAGGTACACCGGGCGGTCGTCGGGGAATCGGAACGGAGCACGTGGGTCTGCGCCGTGCTCGGCGAGCAGCCGTACCCGGCCGGTCAGGTCGTGGGTGATCGCCCACCACAACTGGTCGGCGATCAGCTCGGCGGGCGACGGGATCGCGCTGCCCAGCCGGGCCCGCCACGGACCGCCGTCGCCATGGCCAAGGCCGTGGTCGAGCAGCAGGACCAGGTGGTGGTCGGCGGGGTCGGACTGCCGGTTGTACAGCGCCTGGGCGTCGTTGGGGTCGGCGCCCGCGGCCAGCAGCGTGCGGGCCAACGCGTCGGCCTGCGGGTGGGCGGGCTGCCCGCCGTCGCCGCCGCCCAGGGCACCGGTCAGGGCGGTGAAGGGCGAGGGCAGGCCGTGCCAGAGATAGCCGGCGTTCGGGTCGGCGCCGTGGTCGAGCAACACGCGAGCGGCCCGGACGATCGCGTCCGCGCCGATGTCGGGATGGTGCCGGGCGTACGCGAGATACAGGATCGGCTCCCACCCGAACGGCCCGCCTTCGGTCGCGGCCAGCGTCGGATCCGCGGCCAGCAGGGCGGCGAGCGCGTCGGTGTCGGCCGCGGCCGCCGCCGCGTGGACCGAGGCGTTGGTGAGTTCGGGGTGCGCGGCGAGCAGTTCGGCGGCTCGGTGCCAGCGGGCCGGATTGTCGTCGTGACCGTAGCGCAGGCAGGCCAGCAACGGGAACTGATCGGCGGGCGAACCCGCTGTGCCGACCTGATCGGGGACACGGCGGTAGCGCTGGATGGTCTCGACGTGTCGCTTGAGCGTGGCCCACGACGAGAACCCGTGACGGCGGGCCACGACCAGTTGCGCGCCGGCCAGTGACGGCGGGTGCGGCCCATCCGGGTGATGGGTGCCCACGAGGCCCAGCGCCTCCGACGCGCCGGCCCTGGCCTGGTCGCGTAGGTCCTTCGCCTGCTTGCGCAGCTGTTCGAGGCTGGGGTCCTCGGGAAGAGGATCGGTCGCCATGGCGACCTCCTTCCATGGCCCGCGGTCCGCTACGCCGGGCTGAAAGGAGGTACAGGGCCATACCGATGCCGCGCACGCAACCGGGTGGGCTCAGCCCTGTCCGCGGACCGGTGGCGTCCCGGGACGCCACCCGCAGTCTAGCCAGTGGCCTCACCGCCGCACCATTATCGCTGGTCGGCCAAAGCCGATGGGTGTGGCACCGGGGCGGCGAGCCTGCAGCTGGTGGGCGGAGTGTCGCTGCTGAGGCCGGAGGAGCAGGTGTTCGCGGCGATGCCGGCGCGTTCGCCAATCAGCAGCTGGCCCGCAACCTGGCCTGTCCGGGCGTTCTCCCACTACGTCAGCGCTTTCCTGGCCACCCCGCCTACGAGTGGACCGCCACGTGCGAGGAGCGGTTCGGCACGCACCCGATCCAGGTCGTGCATGAGTGGAACACCGCCGAGCACGTCCAGGTCATCGAGGCCGACCCGTGGCGCGCATCCGCGCGTTCGGCCACAAGGCCTGGCTGCCGGCGTTCCGAGACACGACGCTGTTCAAGACCGCCTACGCCTTCGGGTTGCGGCGCAACGAAACCAGGATGTTGGACGCGGCCGACTTCGCCCGCAACGTCGCGGGGCCGGAGTTCGGCGTCAGGTCAGCAGGGGATCCCGAGGGTCTTGCCCAGATCGGTCCACTCGTGGGTTCCGGCGGCGTTGACGATCACCAGACGGTCCACGAGGCTGGTCCTGTTGGGGCCGCAGAGATTCTGGCGGGCTTGCTGGCTCTTCTTGCCTTTGAGGAATGCCTCCACGGCGGGACGGATGCCCCCATACATCATTGCCGGCCCGACGGAGGGCTCCAGCTCGATCACCAGGACGCGCTCGAAACCCGGCGGGCAGTTCTCGTCGGATCCTGTTTTCTGGCCGTTGAGCTGCTGGGCCCCATCGCGCACGTTGGACCCCAGGCTGCCCAGGCTCTTCAGGGCCTTGACCTGGACGCAGCGCTTGACCGGCTTGCCGTCTTGGGTGCTGGTATAGATCGCATCGGCGTGGTACTGCTTGCCGTCGTCGGCGGTGTAGTTCCCGTCGTACCAGACTCGTGCGGTCGGGTCGGTTTGGAGAAGGTGCACGAGGTGCTCCAACTGGCGGCGTTTGCCGAGTTGGCCGGGCGCTCCGGCATCGCTGACCCGCCTGCGCAGATCGCCGGGGTTCTGCAGCCTGCCGGAGTCGACGATCTTCTCCCACAGCGGCAACTGGCCGCTCCGGTTCGCGCTGTTGAGGGCCTTCAACGCGGAGGCGTTGACCTTCTCGGCGTCCGAGCCCGACGTCGGCGTGTCTTTGGTCATCGCATCCAGCAGGCGGGTGGCCGCGGGCCGCAGCGGTACGTCGATACTGCTCAGCTCGGATTGCTTGTCGGGCTGCAGGCCCCGGGCCCGCAGCCGCTCGGCGACGTCGGGGTCGGGGCCATACAGCGCCGAGGAGTACACCCACACGTTCACTGTGTAGTTCACCGTCCCGCCCGTCGCCGGCGCCAGGTTGGCGTGAGAGAAGGTCACCTGCTTGGACTGGCCCGGCGCGAGGGTGCCCAGCGGCGACGGCGCGCCAGGGTCGCCGGGGTCGTTGGTATAGAGGGTCGCGTCGGCCGCCTGCGCGCCGGAGTTGGTGACCTCGATGGTGTGCGTGCAGGTCGGGCTGGTGCACAACGACGGGGTCAGCTCGTTGATCTCGAACTCCGGCCCACTTGATGCCCGCTGGCCCCCTAGCCGGCCGGCTCCGTCGTCGGTCACGGCCTCGGCGGAGGCGGAGGCGACCGCAGAACGTGTGGCGTCGGCCTTGTCCTGCGTGGCCTGCCGAGGCGCCATCGACACGTAGGGTCCGGTGTCGTTGCCGTCCGGGTCGTCGGCCTGCAACGGCCGGTAGACCGCGGGGCCCGCCACCATCGGCCCGGCCGGGCGCCAGGCGGCGGGGCGGACCGGGCCGTCGCTCGCGTGCGGGTTCCCGCCCAAGGCCAGCACGGCGTGCGGTGCCTCGTCGCCGATCAGCACTGTCCACCCGCGTGCCGTGTATGCCGTGGCCGGGTGCCCGTCCGGGGTCTGCCAGGGCCCGTCCCGCTGCACGTCCGGGGCGGAGGTGACCTGACGCACCAGCTCGGCCAGCGCCTTGGGGGTGATCGTGCCCGCGTCCACCCCGAAGCTGTCCAACATGTAGTAGCCCGAGCGTTTCTCCGGCTTCACCCATCGGCCGGCGGAGGTCAGGACGTCGGCGTACTGCGGATCCTGCTGCGCCCAGAACTCGGGATCGCCCTGCAGGTACAACTGCCCCCCGGACCAGGCGGCGTCCGCCGACCCGGCCTCCGGCTCCCGCAGCGTCCCCGCGGCCTGTCCGTCCGCGGTGACCGTCAGGTCGGCCTCGGTCACCGGCGGGTCCTGCTCGCCGTAAACGCCAGGCTGGTAGGACACCGTCAGCTGTACCGCCGGCCACGCCTGCAGCGCGTCCGCCGCTGCCGCCCCGACCTCGGCCGGCGGCGCACCTGAAGCGGACGCCGCAGCACCGGCGGGGTCCGCGGAGCCATTCGGCAGCGACACCCAGACGATCAGCCCGGCCACCAGCGCCACCACCAGCCCGGCGCCGCCCAGCAACACCGCCTTCCGACGCCGCCATGCTGGGCGCGCGGCCCCCCCGACATTGGGTGGGGCCTGCGCGAACGGCTGCTGCTGCCGCCACTCCGGTCCGGTCACGATTGCCCCAATCCAACCTAGGAAGCACCGACGACACATCGGCACACGCAAAGTAGCGGTCGTTGATGAAATCTTGATGACACCGCATGACGTATGTCCCCGGTGATCACTCACGGCCACGACCAGCAAGAACCCGCGACAGTTGAATACGCGAATTCGCCAGGCGGTGATCCCTGCCCGCCGGGAAGCTAACCGCTCGGTCAGAACGCTGACCGGCCGGTTAGAGTGGGGTCATGGAACGGACCACCTGTTGTGTCGTGGGCGGCGGGCCCGCCGGAATGATGCTCGGCCTGCTGCTGGCCAGGGCCGGGATCGCGGTCACCGTCCTGGAGAAGCACGGCGACTTCCTCCGGGACTTCCGGGGCGACACCGTGCACCCCTCGACCCTCCGCCTGCTCGACGAACTCGGTCTCGCCGACCGGTTCGCGGTGCTCCCGGCTCGCCGGCTCGAGGAGATGCGCATGCTGATCGGGGATACGACGGTCGTAGCGGCCGACTTCCGGCGCATCCCGGGCAAGTACCGCTACATCGCGATGGTTCCGCAGTGGGACTTCCTCACGCTGCTCGCCGACGCGGCCGCCGAAGAGTCGCTGTTCACGTTGCGGATGAACACCGCGGTGACCGGCCTGCTCACGTCGGGCGGCCGGGTCACCGGCGTGCGGTACGTGGACGAACACGGTGCCGACGGCGAGCTCACCGCCGACCTCGTCGTCGCCTGCGACGGCCGCGACTCCCTGGTCCGGCGGGAGGCCGGGCTCGCGTTCACCGAGTTCGACGTGCCGATGGACGTCTGGCAGGCCCGTGTCCCGGCACGGCGCGACGCACTCAAGGACGGGCGGGTGTTCGCCCGGTTCACGGCAGGCCAGGCGGCGGTGACCATGGACCGGGGCGACTACTTCCAGACCTCCTACCTGATCGGGAAGGGAGTGGACGGGCAACTCCGCGCCCGGGACATCGGCTGGTTCCGCGAACGCCTCGGCGAACTGTTCGACTGGGACGAAACGGTCACCGCCGCCATCACGTCCTGGGCGGACGTGAAGCTCCTCGAAGTGCGGATGGGGCGCATGCCGCGCTGGTACACCGAAGGCCTCCTGTGCCTCGGCGACGCGGCCCACACCATGTCTCCCGTGGGCGGGGTGGGCGTCAACCTGGCGGTGCAGGACGCGGTCGCCGCCGCCCGGATCCTCGCGCGGCCGCTGCGGAACGGCACCGTCACCGCCGCGGACCTGGCACGGGTGCAGAAGCGGCGGTGGCTGCCCATGGTGGTCACCCAGCGGTCCCAGCGTGGCGAGCACGAGATGCTGCTGCGGCCCGCGTTGGAGGGCACGCTGCGCGGTGATCGCCTGCCGGTGCCGCTTCGGCTGGTGCGGCGGATGCCGTTCCTGCGCGGCGTGACCGCCTACCTGGGCGGGATCGGCGTCCGCCCGGAACACGCCCCCGGCTTCGCCCGCCGCTGAGTCCTCACCGGTCGATCGCGCGGCGGGTGAACTCCTCCAGCTCGTCGGCCGCGCGGTCCAGGTCGAGGTCGGGATGGACGAGCCAGTGCGAGACGACGTTGTCGATGGCGCCGCCGATGGCCAGTGCCACGACCTGCGGGTCGAACTCGCGGAACTGCCCGGCCCGCTGCCCGGCCACGAGCAGTTCCGCCAGCGTCTGCCAGCGCCGCCCGACGTCGTGCTGCCCCGGCGTCTTCAGCTGGGTGCCGCCCTTGTCGTCGAGCAGCATTTCCGTGATCACTCGGACGTGGCTGCGGTTGTCCCGCTGGTACTCGATCATGCCGCGCATCGAGGCGAGCACGGCCGCGCGCGGGTCCGGGGCGTTGTCCACCCGCTCGCGGACGAAGCGGGTGAAGCGGTCCAGCACGTACGTGAGCGCGGCCTGGGTGAGCTCGTCCTTGGACGAGAAGTGGTAGAGCACCGCCGCCTTGGAGATCCCGGCGTCCTCGGCGATGGCCGCTAGCGAGGTCGCCGGGTATCCGCGTGTCGAGATCAGCCCGATGGTGCTGTCGATGAGCTGTTGCCGGCGGGCGCGCTCCGTGAAGGTCGGCGTGTCCCGGTCCCGGCGAGGCGTCATCGCGCGGGGACCTGCCCACCCTCGGCCACCGTGCCCGTGGAGGCGGCCGCGCTGCCCGCCCGCTGCCGCTGCCACGCGCCGACCAGGCCCAGCGGATCCGGGCGCAGCAGGGACGCGGCCGCGTACAGGCCGAACGCGATGGTCACCGCGACGAACCACCAGTCGTAGAGCGCCTGCTCTCCGGTCGGGTAGTACGCCATCACCAGGAAGATCGCCACGGCGACCACGATCGCCAGGTGGCGCCGCCGCCACGGGAAGGCGGCGGCCACGACGAAGCCCCAGGTCAGGTACCAGGGCAGGGTCGGCGGAGCGAGGATCGCGGTGGCCAGCAGGGTCATCGCCATCCGGAAGATCGCCTCGTTGCCGCCGAAGCGGGCCTTCCACCACTGGCGCACGAAGAACACCGCGAGTGCCAGCCACGAGAACAGGCGGGCGACGGTGACGAACGGCGACTCCGGCACGTTCACCACGAGGTGCACCACGGTGTAGACGATCTGGCCGATCCCGGTCGACGGGTTGAGCCAGTTCGTCACCAGCTGAGGCGCCTTCAGACCGGTGACCCAGCCCAGGTTCACCGAGCCGAGCGAAACCCAGGTGCCCGCCACGAACACCACGGCGAAGATGCCGAGCGAGGCCGCCCCGGCCTTGACCAGGTTGCGCATCCGGTTGTCACCGGGCAGGTGGTTGACCCACACCCAGACCAGGAACGGCAGCGCGATCGCCGCGGTCGGCTTGATCAGCATGCCGACGGTGACCAGCGCGACCGCGAGCACGTGCTTGCGCTCCAGCGCCGCGAGCACACCGACGGTGAGAGCACCGATCATCAGCAGGTCGTTGTGCGGGCCGCCGACCAGGTGGATCACCGTCATCGGGCTGGCCACCGCCAGCCACATCGCGATCGGCACCTTGCCGCCGAGATGGCGCACCAGGCGCGGCAGCGCCCAGACCATCGCGCCGAGGCCGACCAGCAGCACCAGGCGGGTGACGATCACGCCGGCGATCACGTTGTCCCCGGTCACCGCCACGATTCCCTTGGCGACCAGCAGGAACAGCGGACCGTAGGGGGCGGGCGTGGTCTGCCACACCGGGTGCACGTTCTGCACCACGTTCGGCAGGATCGTCAGCTCGGCGGGGCCGTGCGCGTACGGGTTGAGCCCGTGCAGCAACTGGGCGCCCTGGCCGAGGTAGGAGAACACGTCGCGAGTGAACAGCGGCGGCGAGATGATCAGCGGGCCCATCCAGCACGCGGCCGCGACCAGGATGGGTTTGCTGCCGATCCGGCCGGCCAGCATGTACCGGCCCAGCCGCACCCAGGCCCACACGACGAGCGCGAACCCGCCGTAGAGCACGGCGTTCGCCAGCATCCGGCCGTGCCCGTAGCGCAGCCAGGACAGCGGTCCGGCGCCGATGACCGGGTCGCGGATCAGGATCCCGGCGGCACCCAGCGCGCCGAGAAGCAGCAGCAGACTGCCGATGGTCCCCATCGCGATGGTGCGGTAGGGAAACGGGGAACCGCCGCGGACGCCGTCCACCGCCGGAGACGCCTCGGCGGGCGTTCCGGGGTCCTGGCCCAGTGAGGGGGCGTCCGGCGCGGGATCAGTAGTGGTCGCCATTTCGATCTGGAAGATTACACACCGCGCTGAGACGGTTTCTCGGTGGCGGCTGTTTTCCTTGACTCAGTTCGTGGAGGACGGTATGTGGGCCCTGCTCACCCCGCCCGGGAGCGCGGCGAGCAGTGACTTCGTGTAGTCGTGTCGCGGGTCGAGCAGTACTTCCTCGACCGTACCCACCTCGACCAGTTCGCCGCGATACATCACGGCGACGCGGTCGGCGATGTTCCAGGCCAGGCCGAGGTCGTGGGTGATGACCAGCCCGGCGAGCCCGAGTTCACGGCGCAGCCGCAGCAGCAGGCCGAGGATCTCGCCGCGCACCGAGGCGTCCAGCGAGGCCACCGGTTCGTCGGCGACCACGACGCTGGGGCGCAGCGCGAGCGCGCCCGCGATCACCACGCGCTGCCGCTGGCCGCCCGAGAGCTCGTGCGGGAGCCGGGTCAGGAAATCCTCGGCCGGGCGCAGTTCGGCGGCCTCCAGCGCGGCCGTCACGATTTCCCGCTCGTCCCCGGGCAGCCGGTGGATGCGCGGGCCCTCGGCGACCGCCTCGTACACCGTGTGCCGGGGGTTCAGCGCGCTGGTCGGGTCCTGCAGCACCAGCTGCACCTGCCGCCGGTACGCCCGTAGGCCCGCCCCGGAGGACGGCACCGGCTCGCCGTTGAACCGCACCGAACCCGAAGTCGGTTTCTGCAGGCCGAGCAGGGTGCGGGCGAGCGTGGTCTTGCCGGAGCCGGACTGCCCGACCAGCGCCACGATCTCGTTGCGCCGGACCTCGAGGTCGACCCCGGCCACGGCCTGGATCTTCGCGCCCTTGCGGTCGGTGAAGGCGACCCGGAGATCGTGTGCGGACAGCAGCACGTCCTTCTCGGCGGGGGCCTCCGGTTCCGGCGGCAACGGGGTGCTGGTCGCGGGGGCGAACCGGGACACCGGGTCGCCGACCGTGGGGAAGGCCGCGGCCAGTGCCCGGGTGTGGTCGTGCCGCGGTTCGGCCATCACGTTCGCGCTGGGGCCGTGCTCGACGAGTTCGCCCCGGTACATCACGGCGATGCGGGAGCAGGTCGAGGCGAGCACCGACAGGTCATGGCTGATCATGATCAGGCCGAGGTGCTGTTCGGCGACCAGCTTGCGCATCAGGTCGAGCACCTGGGCCTGCACGATCACGTCGAGCGCGGTGGTCGGCTCGTCGGCGATGATCAGCCGGGGGCGGCAGGCCAGCGCCATCGCGATCATCACGCGCTGCTTCTGCCCGCCGGAAAGCTCGTGCGGGTACGCCGCGGCCCTGGCGGGTGGGAGGTCGACCTGGTCGAGCAGTTCGGCGACCCTGGCGTCGACCTCGGCGTCGCCGAGGCTCTTGCCCGCGTGCAGCCGGATCGGTTCGGCGATCTGCATCCCGATCTTGCGCACCGGGTTCAGCGCGTGCATGGCCCCCTGGAACACCACGGACGCCTCCGCCCACCGCACCGCCCGCAGCCTGCCCCAGCGCATGGCGGCGACGTCCTCGCCGTCGAGCAGGATCTCGCCGCTGACGCGGGCCGACTTCGGCAGCAGCCGCAGCACGCTCATCGCGACGGTGGACTTGCCCGAGCCCGACTCCCCCGCCACGCCGAGCGTCTCGCCCGGCTCCAGGCGCAGGTTGACGTCCCGGACCGCGGCCACCTCACCGCTTCCGGTGCGGTAGGTGACGCCCAGGTTCTTCAGTTCGAGCAACGCGGTCACGATTCTCCCCTGGTGTCTTGCGGGACACCCGCACCCGGTCGGCGTCGATGGCTGGCTGCGCGATTGTCACCCATCACGCCTCCTTAGCCGCGGGTTGAGCACCGTCTCCAGCGCCCGGCCGACGAGGGTGAAGCACAGCACGATCACCACGATCGCCAGCCCCGGCGGCAGCAGGTACCACCAGGCACCCGAGGTCACCGCACCCGAACCGAGCGCGCGCTGCAACATGGACCCCCACGACACCTGGCTGGGGTCGCCGAGGCCGAGGAACGACAGCGTGGACTCCGCGATGATCGAGTTGCCGACCACCAGCGTGGTGTTGGCCAGCACGATCGGCAGCACCCCCGGCAGCACGTGCTTTCCGATGACGTGCGCGTGCCCGCCGCCGAGCGCCTTCGCGCGCTCGATGTAGGGCCTGCTTTCGATGGTCAGGGTCTGGGCCCGCACGAGGCGGGCGGTGGTGGGCCACGAGGTCACGCCCACCGCGAGGATGATCGTGGCCACGCCCTGCGGCAGGACCGCGGACAGCGCGATCGCGAGCACCAGCGAGGGCAGGACCAGGAAGAAGTCGGTGAACCGCAGCAGCACCGCCGCCACCCAGCGGCCGAAGTGCCCGGCGGCGAGCCCGACGAGCGTGCCGATGAACACGGACAGGATCGTCGCGGCGAACCCGACCAGCAGCGACACGCGGGCGCCCCACAGGGTCAGCAGCAGCACCGAGCGGCCGTCCACGTCGGTGCCCAGCAGGAACTGCCCGCTCGGCGGCTGCAGGGGCCTCCCCGGCGCGTTGACCACGTCCAGGCCTGCCGGATCGGTGATCACCGGGGCCAGCACGGCCAGCACGACGATCACCGCCAGCACGCCGAGACCGGCCAGCCCGCCCCGGTTGGCGGCGAACTCCCGCCACACACGGCCCGCCGCCGCGCGGCGGCGCTGCCAGGCGATCGCGGTGCTCATTGCGCCCGCACCCGGGGGTCGAGCACGCGGTAGAGCAGTTCCGCGATCAGGTTCATCACGATGACCGAGCCGGCCAGCACCACGAAGACTCCTTGCAGCAAGGGAAGATCCGGCACGTTCAGCGCCTGGTAGGTGAGCAGGCCCAGCCCCGGCCATGAAAACACCGTTTCGACCGTGACGGTGCCCGAAACCACCATGCCGAACTGCAGGAACACCAGCGTCACCGTGGGCAGCAGCGCGTTCGGGACCGCGTGGTGGCGGCGCACCAGGTCGTCGCGCAGGCCCTTGGCCCTTGCCGTGGTCAGGTATTCGGCGTCCATCTCGCCGAGCAGCGACGACCGCATGACCAGCATGTACTGGGCGTAGAGCACGGCGAGCAGGGTCAGGCACGGCAGGACGAGGTGGTAGGCCACGTCCAGCGTCTGGCCGAGGAAACCGGTCCCGGCGTTCGGGGAACGCATCCCCCCGCTCGGGAACAGCCCGTGCGTGGCGATGAGCAGCAGCAGCCCGAGCCAGAACTGTGGCACCGACCACAGGGTCAGCGCGATCCCGGTCTGGGTGCGGTCGAACAGGCTGTCCCGGCGCCAGGCCGCGCGCACGCCCAGCCACATCCCGATCGCCACGGCCAGGACCGTGGCCGTGCCGACCAGGAGCAGCGTGGGCCAGAACCGTTCCGCGATGAGATCGGCCACCGGCCGGTTGTAGGCGTAGGAGCTGCCGAGATCACCGCGGAACAGGCCGCCCAGGTAGTCCAGGAACTGCTGGATGACCGGTTTGTCCACGCCGAGCCGTTCCCTCAGCTGCGCGAGCTGTTCGGGCTTGGTCGGGCGGTCCCGGGTGAGCGTGGCGACGGGGTCGCCGGGGATCGTGCGGAACAGCACGAACCCCAGCGTCACCACGAGGAACAGGCTGGCCACCGCTCCGCCGAGCTTGCCGAGCAGGAACCGGGCCGTGCCGGTGCCCGCCCGCCGTTCGTCGGGGTCGGCGCCTCCGGCGGGCCCGGCGAGCCCGGCACCGGCGAGTGCTTCCGTCACGCTCACTCCTGGTCGTCGGCGGACTTCTTCCGCCGTGCCACCGCGGTCCCGGCCACTGCCAGCACGATCACCGCACCCGCGCCGATCCCGAGCCAGGCGCCGGCGGACAGGCCACCGCCCCCGGCGGAGGACTCACCGGCCGGAACGGCGCCGTAGTAGGACCAGTAGCCGCTCTGCTCCATGATCGTGCCGGTGTTCGCGGGCTGCTTCGGGAAGCTCGCCCAGCGGTCGGAGCGGTAGGCCTCCAGCGGGTTGTCGTACTCCAGGACGAAACTGGGCACCTGGCTGTAGTAGCGGGCCTGGGCCTGCTTCACCAGTTCGGCGCGCTTGGCCTGGTCCAGTTCGGTGCTCTCCTGCTGGTAGAGGCTGTCGAACTGCGGGTCGCAGAAGAACGCGCTGCTGCTGCTACTGCCTGCCGTGGCGGGCAGCGCCGAGCAGGTCTGCTTGCCCAGCACGTAGTCGGGGTCGGGGCTGGTGCCCCAGCCGGAGAAGGCCAGGTCGTAGTTGCCGCGGTTGGTCCGGTCGGAGACCTCGTTGTCCGACACGAGCTGCTTGGTGGCCTTGATGCCGACCGCGCCCAGCCAGCTCACCACGTAGTCCGAAGCACGCTGGGAGAAGTCCTCGCTGGCCTTGCCCAGCAGCCTCAGGGTCAACGGGCGCATGCCGTCCGGCCCCTTCGGGTAGCCGGCCGCGTCGAGTGCGGCGTTGGCGGCCGCCGGGTCGTACTTGAGCCGCTCGCCGTCACTGGGGTCCCAGTGGTAGGCGGGGAAGGATGCCGGGACGATGCCGCCGCCGAGCTGCGCGTTGCCGCCCATGACCTTGTCGATGAGCACCTGCGGGTCGAGGGCGCGGGCGATGGCCTGGCGGACGCGGACGTCCTTGAGCGCCGGGTTGCCGTCGCCGATCGGCTGGTGCGCGGCGTTCTGCGCGCCGGGGTTGATCAGCAGGTCGCGGTAGCGGCGGCCGTTGGCCTTGCTGGTGGTGATCCCGGACTGGCCCTGCAGGGCGTTGAACTGGGTGGCGGTGAGCCGGTTGACCAGGTCGACCTCGTTGTTCTTGAGGGCGTTGACCGCGGCGTCGGCGTTCTTGTAGCTGATGAACTGCAGCTCGTCGACCTTGGAGCGGCCGCGCCAGTAGTCCGGGTTGGCCTTGAGCCGCACCAGCTCGTTCGGGCGGTATTCGCTGATCAGGAAGGGCCCGTCGCCGACGCCCACGACGGGCACGGTGTCGGTCTTCGGGTCGTTCATGTCGCCGATCGGGGACCAGACGTGCTCGGGCACGATGGGCACGTCGAGGGCGTTCATGCTCGCTTGCGGCGCCTTGGTCCTGATCACCAGGGTCGCGTCGTCGGGCGCGGTGACGGAGGCGAAGTTCTCGACGTAGGTGCCGTTGGCCTCCTGCGCCTTCGGGTCGCTCATGATGCGGTTGAAGGTGTAGGCGGCGTCCTTGGCGGTGACCGGCTGCCCGTCGGACCACTTCATCCCCTGCCGGATGGTGTAGGTCCAGGTCAGCTTGTCGTCGGAGGCCTTCCACGAGGTGGCCAGGCCGGGGCTCGGCGTGTTGTCCTCGGCCGAGGGCAGGGTGAGGAACTCCCAGGCCATGCGGCCGATCATGGTGCTCGAGGCGAAGGAGGCGAGGAACGGGTTGAGGTGGTCGACCTCCTGCACGAGCGCCACCCGCAGCACCTTGCCGCCGCCGGTCTGCGCCTGTGCCTGGGGTGCGAAGGGACCCACCGCCAGAACCGCGGCCAGCACGGCGGCGGCAGGCCGCCACCGTCTCGGGGAACTGATCGCCACTTGCGTCCACCTCTCTGAAAGCTCTCGAAGCGGAAAAGTAACCACCTTGGCGCCCGTCAAGTCAACGACCATCTTCGTTAGTTTCCGAGCCGTAACGTAAGGTCTGGACCATGCGCATCCTGATCTCGGCGGACATGGAGGGCGCCACCGGCGTCACCTGGACCGACGACGTGGTGCCGGGAACGGAGCAGTGGCAGCGCTTCCGCCGCCTGTTCACCGGCGACGTCAACGCCGCCATCGCTGGCCTGCACTCCGGCGGCGCCACGGACGTCCTGGTGAACGAGGCCCACTCCTCGCAGCGCAATCTGCTGCTGGAGGACCTCGACGTGCGGGCGCGCCTGCTGACGGGCAGGCACAAGCCGCTGTCGATGATGCAGGGCATCGACTCGGGCGTGGACGGGGTCGTCTTCCTCGGCTACCACGCCGGGGCCGGGTTCGACGGGGTGCTCTCGCACACCTACCTGGAAAACCAGGTCACCGGGGTGTGGCTGGACGGGGTGGCCGCGAGCGAGGGCAGGCTCAACGCGGCGCTCGCCGCGGAGTACGGCGTGCCGGTACTGTTGGTCACCGGTGACGACGAAACCTGCGACGACGCCGCCGAATACGCGCCCGACGCGGTGCGTGTGGCGGTGAAGGAGTGCGTGAGCCGGTACGCGGCGATCTGCACCCCGCCGGAGCGCACCGCGATCGCGATCCGGGAAGCGGCCGAGCGAGGCATGGAACGGGCGTTGCGGGCCGCGCCGGTGACCGCCCCGCACCGGATCGAGGTCGAGTTCGACGCGAGCCATCTCGCGCAGGCCACGGCGGTGGTCCCCACCGTCGAACAGATCGGGGTCCGCCGGGTCGGTTTCACCGCACCCGACATGACCGAGGCGATGAAGGCGTTCAAGGTGGTCACGGCGATCGCCGCGGGCGCGGTACAGGGGATCTATGGCTGAGGGCACCACCGGGCCGGACGTGGTCGAACTGTGTGCCGCGCTGCTTCGGTTCGACACCACCAACACCGGTGATCCGGACACCTCGGCGGGTGAGCGTGACGCGGCGGAGTACGTCGCCACGGTGCTCTCCGCCGCCGGGATCGAGGCGAAGATCCTCGAATCCGCCCACCGCAGGGCCAACGTCCTGGCCCGCATCCCGGGCCGGGACCCGTCGCTGCCCGCGCTGCTCGTGCAGGGCCACCTCGACGTGGTGCCCGCGGACGCGGCGGACTGGTCGGTGCCGCCCTTCGCCGGGGAGATCCGCGACGGGTTCCTGTGGGGCCGCGGTGCGGTGGACATGAAGGACTTCTGCGCGATGGTGCTCGCCGCGGTGGCCGCCGGGCTGCGCCCGCGCCGCGACCTCGTGCTCGCCTTCGTCGCCGACGAGGAGGACCGCGGGATCTTCGGGGCGCACTGGCTGGCCACCGAGCACCGCGCGGAGTTCGACGGCTGCGCCGCGGCGATCAGCGAGTCCGGCGGGTACACCTACCACGTGCCCGCGGCGGACGGGCGGACCGTGCGGCTCTACCCGGTGGGCACGGCCGAACGGGGCACGGCCCATCTCCGGCTGACTGCCCGGGGCCGTGCCGGGCACGGTTCACGGCGCAACGACGAGAACGCCGTGGTGCGGCTGGTCGCCGCGCTGAACCGGATCGCCACCCACCGCTGGCCCGTCCACCTGACACCGACCGTCGAGGCCTTCCTCGTCCGGACCGGGAAGGCCCTCGGCGTCCCCATCGATCTGTCCGATGTGGATGGATCGCTGGCGCACCTCGGCCCGGCCGCCTCGCTGGCCGAGAACACCGTCCGCAACAGCACCACGCCGACCATGCTCGAAGCCGGGTACAAGGTGAACGTGATCCCGAGCGTGGCGCGCGCACAGGTGGACACGCGGGTCCTGCCCGGCACCGAGGACGCGCTGTTCGCCGAGCTCGACCGGCTCCTCGGGCCCGGCGTGGAGCGGGAGTTCGTCGCGCACCAGCCACCGGTGCAGGCGCCGGTGGATTCGCCGTGGTTCACCGCGATGGAGCAGGCGCTGCTCGCGGAGGATCCTCAGGCCGTGGTCGTCCCGTACTGCCTCGGCGGCGGCACCGACGCGAAGGCCTTCACCCCGCTGGGGATCGACTGCTACGGTTTCGCCCCGCTGTGGCTGCCGGAGGGCTTCCCGTACCGCGCCATGGCGCACGGGGTGGACGAGCGGGTCCCGCTGGACGGCCTGCGCTTCGGCACCCGGGTGCTGCACCACTTCCTCACCCACTGCTGAAGTACCTGACACAGCCCGGACCGGCAACCTCTTCCGCGGACAGCGGATCTTGGTTGAGCACCGACCGCTGTCCCCACTGCGGCCCCGGATTTCCGCATGGCTGCGGGCCGCCACCGTGTTCGTCCTGCGGATCGCGACACCCGAACACGACGATGCGGTGCAGCGGCTGCGAGTCCCCCGAACTGAGGAGATCGCGCGGCCCGCGTGAGGAACAGCACCCCTCCCCGAGTCCAGGAAGCACCGGGTGTTCCTACATCCGGTCCGGCATACGCCGGTCCGTAGCGCCCTGCACTGGTTTCCGGACCGAGCGAGGGCCACCTCACCAAGGAGTGCAATGTCCCCAAGACAAGAAAAGCTCCCGGCGCGCGGGGGGAGACGCTTCCGGGCCGCCCGCCGGACCGCTGCTGTCGTCACGGCGGGCGCGGCGGTCGCGGTCGGCGCTGGATTTCCACTGGCCGGTGCCTCTCCTGGCACTCCTGGCACGCCCCAAGCCCCCAGCACGATCTACCTGGAGGATTTCCAGAACGTCGCCTCACCCGCCCCCATCCTCCGGCTCAACCAGTACACCGGCGCGAACGGTCAAAGCTACTTCGCGGATCCGGCTTGGCTGAGCAACTGCAACGGCTTGGTCACGTCCTTCGGCCAGGATCCCAACGCCCCCGGCCCGACGTCGATGTCGGACTGCGGTCCCTTGACCTGGAATGGCTCACAACAGATCGCGTACGCGCTGGGTGGCAGTTCGGCGAACCCAGCCGGAAACTACGCGATCACGGCCGCCACGGGACATGACGGTGTGGCTGTTGATCCAGGTGCCCCCAAAGTCGAGTTCCAGACCGGTTTCCAAGCGGGGCAGAACATCGCGCTGCCGGGGAAGAATCGTTTTCTCCTGCTGAGCTATGACGTCGCGGTCGAGGGCTGCCAGGCCGCACATCCGTTCTTGTACTGGAACCTACTGGACACTGCCGGCACGCCATCGCCTCTGGGCGTACAGATCGATCCCTGTGGTAGCCCGGTTCTGCACCCGGTCACAGTCCCTGGAATCGGCCTCGCTCCCGGCCCCGGCGACATCGACGTCGGCACCTTCTACGCGGGCGCGACCCTGTACGCCGGTGACTCCGCCGGTCTCCAGCTGGTCAACAACCAGCCCTCCGGTGGCGGCAACGACCACGCCTTCGACAACGTCAAGCTCATGGATGCCACACCACAGCTGGACAAGTCCTTCGACCTGAGCAGGGCCCAGCCCGGTCAGGCAGTGCCGCTGACCTTCACGATCACCAACACCAGCGAACTGGCGGCCAAGAACGGCTGGTCCTTCACCGACACCTTGCCTTTGGGAATGGTCGTCGCGGGCGCAGCCGGCACGAACTGCCCAAGCGGTGTGGTCACCGCACCGAACGGCAGCTCGTCGATCTCGGTGACGGGCAACCTCGACCTTGGTATGGCCTCCTGCACCGTCACCCTGAACGTCACGGCGGCCCATGACGGCAACTACACCAACGGTCCCGGCAACATCACCGTGGTCGGGCTCAACCCCCCGGCTGACACAACTGTCCAGGTCGTGCCCATGATGTCCTGGCCTGTCGGACTCGCGGCAGCGGTGCTCGGCTCCGGCGCCTGGCTGCTCGGACGACGCAAGGAAGTCGTGACCACCAGCTAGTTCAGTCGTCGTTGCGCGACTCGCCTGCACAGGAATCGTGGGGCACGATCGTGTCCGCCCCGTGCACCATGTCCGGGGCGGGTGTCTCCCGGTGCCAGGTCCGGCGCCGGGAGACACCCACCCGAGGATGAAGTGGCAGAACGCCCGGCACCGCCCCGGCGATGCCGGGCGATGGAGTACGTGCAGGTGGCCCGGCCCCGGCAAGTGACCACGAGCAATGGTCACCGCTGTTGTCGGCGTCGTCGAGCGTTGTCCGGTTTCGGTCAGGATCAAGCGGAATCCTTGACGGTGGTGGCGATCACGGGTTGAGCTTCGCTGCATGGTCCGAACCAACGGAGTGTCGGTGCTGCTGTCCGCCGTCGTGCTGGCGGCGGGTTTGCTGGCCGCACCGTCGGCGAACGCCGCCGAAACGAGTTTCTCCTCTTCCTTCGAAACGACCGATCCGCCGCCCAGCTGGGTGGACACCGTGGAGACCGGCCCGGACGGGCAGCCGAAGACCTCCGGGGTCAACGGCGCCAACGGTTCGGCCATCCCCGGCGACATCCGGGGCAAGGTCACCGACGTGACCGCCAGCGACGAGAACACCGGCGCCGGCGAAGTCGCGCTCAACCTCATCGACGGCAAGCCCGAAACGAAGTGGCTGGCCTTCTCCCCCACCGGCTGGGTGCAGTTCGCCCTGACCGAACCGACCGCGATCACGCATTACGCGGTCACGTCGGCCAACGACGCCCCCACCCGCGACCCGAAGGACTGGACCCTGCAGGGTTCGGCCGACGGCCAGACCTGGACCACGATCGACCAGCAAAGCGGGCAGTCCTTCCCGAACCGGTTCCAGACCCTGAACTTCCGGCTGGCGGCACCGGCGACCTACCGGTACTACCGGATGAACATCACCGCCAACAGCGGGGCGCCCCTGCTGCAGTTCTCGGAACTGCTGCTGGCCAACGACGAACCGGCACCACCGCCGCTGCCGAACATGCGCAGCTATCCCGACAGCGGGCCGGTGGGCGGCTACACCAACAAGTCCCGGGCCGGTTACACCGGCCTGCGCGCCCTGCACTACGGCGGCACCCAGACCGCGCAGGGCCACGGATACTCCTACAACAAGATCTACGACGTGCGGCTGCCGGTGACCGAGCGCACCGAGCTGTCCTACAAGATCTTCCCCGAGTTCGTCACCGGCGACCTGAGCTACCCGAGCACGAACGTCGCGGTGGACCTGGCCTTCACCGACGGCACCTACCTCAGCGAGCTCGGCGCCACCGACCAGTACGGGTTCACGCTCTCGCCGCAGGGCCAGGGGGCGGGCAAGGCGCTCTACACCAACCAGTGGAACCTGATCCGCTCGGAGATCGGCCGCGTGGCCAAGGGCAAGACCATCGCGAGGATCCTGCTCGGCTACGACAACCCGGCGGGTCCGGCCACCTTCAACGGCTGGGTCGACGACATCGGCATCGCCCCCGCCACCGCGTCGCCCGCGCCGCACCTGGCCGACCGGGTGCTGACCACGCGCGGCACCAACGCCAACGGCACGTTCTCCCGGGGCAACAACTTCCCCGCGACCGCGGTGCCGCACGGCTTCAACTTCTGGACCCCGGTCACCGACGCCGGCTCGGACAGCTGGCTCTACCGCTACCAGGAGGCGAACAACGCGCAGAACCTGCCGACGCTGCAGGCGTTCGGGCTCAGTCACGAGCCGAGCCCGTGGATGGGTGACCGGCAGACCTTCCAGATCATGCCCTCGGCCGCCGCGGGGGTGCCCGACGGCAACCGCGCCGCGCGGGCGCTGGCGTTCCGGCACGAGGACGAGACCGCCCGCCCGTACTACTACGGGGTTCGGTTCACCAACGGCGTCACCGGGGAGATCGCGCCCACCGACCACGCGGCGATGTTCCGGTTCGGCTTCCCCGGCCAGGACGCGAGCCTGGTCTTCGACAACGTGAACAACAACGGCGGGCTCACGCTGGATCCCGCGACGAACTCGATCAGCGGGTACTCCGACGTCAAGAGCGGGCTGTCCGCGGGCGCGGGACGGCTGTACGTGTACGCCACGTTCGACCAGCCCGTTCGCGCTGGGAGCATGCTGCCGGGTGAGGGCCGGGACAACGTGCGCGGCTACCTCAGGTTCGACAGCAGGACCGTCACCATGCGCATCGCGACCTCGCTGATCAGCCTCGACCAGGCCAAGAAGAACCTCGCGCTGGAGATCGCGCCGGACAAGACCTTCGAGTCGGTGCGCGACGCCGCACGCGCCGCCTGGGACCGCACCCTCGGCGTGATCGAGGTGGAAGGCGCCAGCCGGGACCAGCTGACCACGCTGTACTCGAACCTGTACCGCCTGTTCCTCTACCCGAACTCCGGTTCGGAGAACGTCGGTACCGCGCGGCAGCCGAAGTACGCCTACTTCAGCCCGTTCACCCAGCAGGTCGTGGACGGCCAGTTGTACGTGAACAACGGGTTCTGGGACACCTATCGCACCACGTGGCCCGCCTACACCCTGCTCTCGCCGGACATGGCGGGGAAGATGATCGACGGGTTCGTCCAGCAGTACCGCGACGGCGGCTGGATCTCCCGCTGGTCCTCGCCCGGCTACGCCAATCTGATGACCGGCACGAGTTCGGACGTCGCGTTCGCCGACGCCTACCTCAAGGGCGTGCGGAACTTCGACATCCGCTCGGCCTACGACGCGGCGATCAAGAACGCGACCGTGACCCCGCCGAACGACAGCGTCGGCCGCAAGGGCCTGGACACCTCGATCTTCCTCGGCTACACCCCGACCACCACCGGCGAGGGCATGTCGTGGGCGATGGAGGGCTACGTCAACGACTTCGGCATCGCGAACCTGTCGAAGAAGCTCGCCGAGGAGGCCGCACCGAACGATCCGCGCAAACAGGAGTACGAGGACAACTACACCTATTTCCTCAACCGCGCCCAGAACTACGTGAAGATGTTCGACCCGGGCGTCGGCTTCTTCCAGGGCCGCAACCCCGACGGCAGCTTCCGCCTGCCCGCCTCGAAGTACGACCCGCGCGTGTGGGGCGGCGACTACACGGAGACCGACGGCTGGAACATGGCCTTCACCGTGCCGCAGGACGGGCAGGGCCTGGCCGATCTCTACGGCGGCAAGCAGCAGCTGGCGAACAAGCTCGACCAGTTCTTCGCCACCCCGGAGACGGCGAACTTCCCCGGCTCCTACGGCGGGGCCATCCACGAGATGCGCGAGGCCCGGGACGTGCGGATGGGCCAGTACGGGCATTCCAACCAGCCCTCGCACCACATCCTGTACATGTACGACTATGCGGGGCAGCCGTCGAAGACGCAGGCCAAGGTGCGCGAAGCGCTTTCCCGGCTCTACGTCGGCAGCGAACTCGGCCAGGGCTACCCCGGTGACGAGGACAACGGCGAGATGTCGGCGTGGTACATCTTCAGCGCGCTCGGCTTCTACCCGTTGCAGATGGGCAGCCCGGACTACGCGATCGGCTCGCCGCTGTTCACGAAGGCGACCGTGCACCTCGGCAACGGCCGTGACCTGGTGATCAACGCGCCGAAGAACAGCGCCAGGAACGTGTACGTGCAGGGACTGCGGGTCAACGGCAGGCCGTGGACCTCGACCTCGCTGCCGCACGATCTGCTCGCCCGCGGCGGACGGCTGGACTTCGACCTGGGGCCGAACCCGTCGAACTGGGGCACCGGCACGGGCGACGCCCCGAAGTCGATCACCCAGGGCGACGCGGTGCCGACGCCGCTGACCGACGTCACCGGTCCGGGCAAGGGCACCGCCAGCGACGCGGCGCTGTTCGACAACACCACGGCCACCGAGGCGACGGCGTCGGCGGTGCAGTACCAGCTCAGCGCCGCGGCGGATCCGGTCACCTACTACACGCTCACCTCGGGCAAGGGCACCGGCTCCGACCCCACGGGCTGGGTGCTCAAGGGCTCGAACGACGGGGTGAACTGGACGGTGCTGGACGCTCGCCAGAACCAGGGTTTCACCTGGCGTGACCAGACCCGGCCGTTCCGCGTGGCGCAGCCCGGCCACTACACCACCTACCGCCTGGAGTTCACCGGCGGTCCGGCCACCCTCTCGGAGGTGGAATTCCTGGCGAACTGACCCCGCCGGGCGAGTCCCACGCCCGTGCGCGTGTTGGGTGCTGTGAGGGGGTCCCCCCACGGTCGTATCGGCCGTGAGGGGACCCCTCACGGGAAAGAAGGCCACGGCCTCGGCAAAGTCGCGGCCGTTGTTCGCGCTCAGGCGAGCCCGTCACGGTTACGGTGGGAGGGTGAGCGGCGACCGGTTCTTCTCCTCCTTCGAAGAGGGGGATCCGTTACCGGGCGGTGACGTCGGGATCGGCACCGGGCCCGTCCGCTCGCCCACCGCCCGCACCGGTGCCGGATTCACCGGGCTGCGGGCCCTGCGCTACACGAAACCAGGGGTCCACCGGCTGTTCGAGGTGGATATCCCGGTGACCGAGCACACCGAACTGTCCTATGTGGTCTTTCCCGAGTCGGACGAGGAACCCACCTACCGCAGCACCCTCGTCGCGCTCGATGTCGAGTTCGACGACGGTGGCGGGTTGACCGGCCCGCCCGATCCCAGGTCGCTCTACCTCGACCAGTGGAACCTGGTGCGGCGGCCGCTGCCCGCCGGGCGCCTGGTCCGCGCGATCCTGCTCGTGGTGTCCGGCGAGGGTACCGGCTGGGTCGACGACGTGCGTGTCGCGGAGCGGCCGCCGCGGCGCCGGGAGCCGGTGGACCACGTGCGCACCACCAGGGGGACGCACTCCAGCGCGGAGTTCTCGCGAGGCAACACCTTCCCGGCGACCGCGGTGCCGAACGGGTTCAACTTCTGGACCCCGGTCACCGACGCGGCCTCGACGAACTGGCTGTACGAGTACCACCGCCGCAACAACGCGGCGAACCGGCCCGAACTGGCCGCCTTCGCGGTCAGCCACCAGCCGAGCCCCTGGATGGGCGACCGGCACAGCTGGCAGGTGATGCCCGGTGACGGGCGGGCGCTGGCCTTCGGGCACGAGCACGAGATCGACCGGCCCCATCACTACGGGGTGCGCTTCGACTGCGGGATCAGGGTGGATCTGGCGCCGACCGACCACGGCGCCCTGTTCGAGTTCGGGTTCCCGGGCGCGGCCGAGGTGCGGTTCGGCTGCCGCCGCGGCGGGGTCCGGCTCGACCCGCGTCACGGGATCGTCACCGGACACAGCAGCGTGGCCAGCCGCCTGTCGGTGGGGGCCCGCCGGATGTTCGTGTACGGAACCTTCGACGAACCCGGGCGCCGCCGGGGCCGCGGTCTGCGGTTCCCGGGGTCCACCGTGCGGTTACGGATCGCCACCTCGCTGATCAGTCTCGCGCAGGCCCGCCGCAACCTCGAGGAGGAGATCCCGGCGGGCACGACCTTCGACCAGGTCGCGGACCGGGCCCGCGCCGCCTGGCAGGACCTGCTCGGGCGGGTCGAGCTGACCGGGGCCACCGAGGACCAGCTCACCACCTTCTACTCGGGCCTGTACCGGCTGTTCCTCTACCCGAACTCCGCGCACGAAGAGACCCCCGGCGGCCGTCGCCACGCCAGCCCGGTCGTCCGGCGGCTGCGGCTCAGCACCCGTACCCGCACCGGGGCGAAGGTCACTGGCGGGCCGATGTCGGTCAACCACGGGTTCTGGGACACCTACCGCACGGTCTGGCCCGCCTACGCGCTGCTGGCGCCGTCCCGCTGCGGGGAGCTGATCGAAGGGTTCGTGCAGCAGTTCCGCGAGGGTGGCTGGATCTCCCGCTGGTCCTCTCCCGGCTACGCGGACCTGATGACCGGCACGAGTTCCGACGTCGCGTTCGCCGACGCCTATCTCAAGGGCGTGCGGAACTTCGACGCCGGGACCGCCTACCGGGCGGCGCTGCGCAACGCGACGGTCGCCCCGCCGAACCGCGCCGTGGGCCGCAAGGGCCTGCACGAGTCGATCTTCCTCGGCTACACCCCGCTGTCCACCCCGGAGGGCCTGTCGTGGGCGCTGGAGTCGTGCGTCAACGACTTCGGCCTCGCCGGGTTGGCCGACGCACTCGGGCATCCGGACGAGGCCCGCTACCTCCGGGACCGGGCGCTGCGCTACGTGCACCATTTCGACCGGCGCATCGGCTTCTTCCAGGGGCGGCACGCCGACGGCCGGTGGCGCTGGGACCCCTCGGCCTACGACCCGGCGGTCTGGGGATACGACTACACCGAAACCAACGGCTGGAACACCGCGTTCGCCGTCCCGCACGACGGCGCGGGCCTGGCCGCCCTGCACGGCGGCCCGGCCGCCCTGGAGTCCCTGTTGGACACGTTTTTCGCCACCCCGGAAACGGGCCGCCGTCCGGGCTCCTACGGGGGCATCATCCACGAGATGACGGAGGCGCGCGACATGCGGATGGGCCAGTACGGCCATTCCAACCAGCCTTCGCACCACATCCCGTTCCTCTACCTCCACGCCGGTGCCCCGGCGAAGGCGCAGGCCGTGGTGCGGGAGGTGCTGACCCGCTGCTACCTGGGCAGCGAGATCGGCCAGGGCTATCCGGGCGACGAGGACAACGGTGAAATGTCCGCCTGGTACGTCTTCGCTTCGCTGGGGCTGTACCCGCTCGCCCTCGGCAGCGCGAGCCCCGGCTACGTACTCGGCGCGCCGCTGTTCGGCCAGGCGCGGATCCGGCTGGAGAACGGGAGGCACGTGATCATCACCACCACCGGGGACGGTCCCTACGTCGAGGACCTGCGGGTCGACGGAGTACCGCACGAGCAGGCCTGGATCGCCCACCACAGGCTGACCGCGGGCGCGACGCTGGAGTTCCACCTGTCGGAAACCCCGTCCCGATGGGGCACGGAACCGCCGTCGCTCACCGCGGACGGGCGACCCCCGCGTCCGCTGACCGACCTGGTCCCGGCCCAGGCCCGCTCCTCCGACGGCACCGCGGTGACGGCACTGTTCGACGACACGAGCCGCACCCAGGTCACCTTCCGCACCGCGACCCCGGTCGTGGAGTACACGGCCGAGGGTCCGCCGAGGCCGGTGGAGATCTACACCCTCACCTCCGGCACCGGCGGCGCACCGAGTTCCTGGACACTGGAAGGCTCCACCGACGGCCACCGCTGGGAAGTACTGGACGAGCGCGACGGCGAGGTCTTCCCGTGGCGGCGCCAGACCCGCCCGTTCGCGCTCGCCCGCCCCGCCGCCTTCGCCCACTACCGGTTGCGGGTCGGTTCGGCGGCGGGCAGGCGCGCCTGCCTCGCCCAGTGGGAACTGCTGGCCGGAGAGCGATGATGGAGCGTCTCCTGCTGATGTGGGACCGGCTGCGCGACCGGCTGGTGGCCGCCGACCCCGGCCTGCTGCGGTTGCGCCGCGCCCTGCTGGCGGTGTTCGGCATCGGCCTGTCGATCGTCGTCCTGCTCGCCGCGGGCAGGACGATCCCGACGATCATGGTCGCCGCGGTCGCGGCCATGCAGGCGGCCTTCACGGTCAACGACCGGGCACCTCGGGCACAGGTGGTGACCCTGGTGCTGGCGTTCTGCTCGGGGGCGCTGTCGATGACCTGCGCCGCGTTCGGCCAGGCGGCGCCGCCCCTGGACAACCTGCTGTTCATCGTGCTGATCTTCCTGGCGGTCTACGCACAGCGCTTCGCCCCGCGCGGCAACGCCCTCGGCGCGCTGGCCTTCTTCATGTTCTTCTTCGCCATGTTCCTGCGGATCCAGCCCGCCCAGCTGCCCGGATACCTGCTCGCGCTCCTCATCGGCCTCTGCGCGAACGGTTTCGTCCGGTTCGGGGTGCTGCGCCACGATCCGGATCGCGAGCTGCTGCGGATCCGCAAGGCCTTCCGCGCCCGGCTCTCCGCGGTGGCCAGGGCCGCGGCGGCGTACCTTGCCGGTGGCGGCACCGAATGGCGGCGGCAGCAGCTGCTGCGCGCCGACTCCCGGTTGCACGAGGCGGTCCTGATGATCGAGGACGCGATCGGCGAGGTCCTCGACCCGCCCGCGTCCGACCTGCTGCGCCGCCGCGCGATCGAGGTCGAACTGGCCGCGAAGTGGCTGTCCATCACCACGCGCCGCACCAGTACCGAAGAACTGCCCGACGAGGTCCGCGACGAACTGATCGGCAGGCTGCTGCGCTTCGAATCGCTCATCGAGCACGACCCGCAGGAGCTGCCGGTGATCAGCGACACCGACGAGTTCAGCAGGATGCTCGTCTCCGGCAGCCGACTCGACCGGCGCGGCCCTGGCGACGACCTGCGGCGCGCCATCGCCGAACTCGCGCTGGCCGACGTCAACGCCCAGCGGATCGCCGTGCACGACTACTCCGCGGAGGCCCAGATCCCGGAGCCCGAACCGCCCGCGAAGAAGCGGCTCGTCGCCTACGACAACCAGACCCGCAGCGCCATCCAGGCGATGATCGGCGGCGGCCTGGCCATGCTCGGCGGTGAGCTGGTTTCGCCGCAGCGCTGGTACTGGGCCGTGCTGACGGTGTTCGTGGTGTTCCTCAACACCTCCACCGCGGGCGCCACCCTGGTGAAGGGCATGCGGCGGGTCTCGGGCACCCTCGTCGGGATCTTCGGCGGGATGCTGCTCGCGCTGCTGGTCACCGGCAACGTCACCGCCACCGTGCTGCTGATCCTGGCCTGCGTGTTCTGCGTGGTCTACACCGCGCGCGTCTCCCAGGTGGTGGTGTCCTTCTTCGTCACCTGCATGCTCGGCCTGCTCTACAGCCTGCTGGGCGCGTTCACCCTGGAGGTGCTGTGGCTGCGGGTGGCCGAGACCGCGATCGGCGCCATCGCGGGCATCCTGGCCGCGATCGCGGTGGTGCCGGTGCGCACGCGCACGGTGCTGCGCTCGGACCTGGAGTCGGTGCTGGCGGACCTGCGAGACTTCCTCGAGGCGGCCGAGTCGCTGCTGACCGGCCGGGAGAACGTGAACGTGATCGAACTCTCGCGTGAGCTCGACCGCTCCGTCGAACAGGTCCGGACCACGGTGGAGCCGCTGACGCATCCGATGAGCGTGAACAGCCGTCGCGACTACGGCTCCTACGTACTCACCACTTTGGACCGGATCTCCTTCCGGGCCCGCCATGTGGCCGCCCGCGCCGAGCCCGGCCTGCTGTCGGCCGACGACCGGCTCACCACTCTCACCGGCCGCCTGATCAGCAATATCGGGATCCTGCTGGAGGCGGTCGGAAACGGCACGCAGCGCCGCCTCGACCGCGGTGGCGAAACCTCGGTGACCACCCGGGAGGACAGCGCGCAGGCCCGGTCCGTCCTGTTGAGCCTGAGTAGGCTGGACGAGGCCGTCATCGCACTGGGGCGGGTGTTCGGCGTCCGGTCCACGGAATCGGTTCAGGCGAACGTGAGGCGACGCACCCGGTCGGTTTCGGCGGGGACGGATAGCATCACGAACACAAGCGACGCCGAGCTTGCCGCCCCCCGCCGGGCCGAGGCAGGTGAGGGCTCGCGCACAACGGAACCCGTCCG
Organism: Amycolatopsis cynarae; assembly: GCF_026802195.1. Lineage (NCBI taxonomy): Bacteria > Bacillati > Actinomycetota > Actinomycetes > Pseudonocardiales > Pseudonocardiaceae > Amycolatopsis > Amycolatopsis cynarae. The sequence goes on from NZ_CP113836.1 coordinate 3,302,817, forward strand.
CAGGAGTACGCAATGACCCAAGCCCCCGTCAACGTCACCGTCACCGGCGCCGCCGGCCAGATCGGCTACGCGCTGCTGTTCCGCATCGCGTCCGGTCAGCTGCTCGGCCCGGACACCCCGGTGAAGCTGCGGTTGCTGGAGATCCCGCAGGCGGTCAAGGCGGCCGAGGGCACCGCGATGGAACTGGAAGACGGGGCGTTCCCGCTGCTGGCCGGCACCGACATCTTCGACAACCCGAAGCAGGCCTTCGAGGGTGCGAACGTCGCGCTGCTGGTGGGCGCCCGTCCGCGCACGAAGGGCATGGAGCGCGGTGACCTGCTCGAGGCCAACGGCGGCATCTTCAAGCCGCAGGGCGAGGCGATCAACGCCGGTGCGGCCGACGACATCAAGGTGCTGGTGGTGGGCAACCCGGCCAACACCAACGCGCTCATCGCCCAGCAGCACGCGCCCGACGTGCCCGCCGAGCGGTTCACCGCGATGACCCGCCTCGACCACAACCGCGCGCTCGCGCAGCTGGCCAAGAAGCTCGGCGTCTCCGTCGCCGACATCAAGAAGATGACCATCTGGGGCAACCACTCGGCCACCCAGTACCCGGACGTCTTCCACGCGGAGGTCGCGGGCAAGAACGCCGCCGAGGCCGTCAACGACGAGACCTGGCTCGCCGAGGACTTCATCCCCACCGTCGCCAAGCGCGGCGCCGCGATCATCGAGGCCCGGGGCGCGTCCTCGGCCGCGTCGGCCGCCTCCGCCGCGATCGACCACGTCCACACCTGGGTCAACGGCACCGCCGAGGGTGACTGGACCTCCATGGCCGTGCCGTCCGACGGCTCCTACGGCGTGCCGGAGGGCTTGATCTCTTCGTTCCCGGTCACCACCAAGAACGGCAAGTACGAGATCGTGCAGGGCCTGGAGCTCAACGAGTTCTCCCGCACCCGCATCGACGCCTCGGTCGCCGAGCTCTCCGAGGAGCGCGACGCGGTCCGGAGCCTCGGCCTGATCTGATCCGGTGCCGTGAAGGGTCCCTTCACGGTCGATTCGACTGTGAAGGGACCCTTCACGGCCACGCCGGCGGGCCGCGGGGAGCCGGTGGGGCCGCCGGTCAGGCGCCGGTGAGGCCCCGGCGTGCCAGGAGCGGGCCGATCTCGGGGTCGCGGCCGCGGAACTCGCGGAAGGCCGTCATCGAGTCGACGCTCCCGCCGCGGCCGAGCAGCGTGCGCCGGAAGTGGTCGCCGTTGGCGCGCCGGAGCCCGCCGTTCTCCCGGAACCATTCCACGGTGTCGGCGTCGAGCACCTCGCTCCAGATGTAGGAGTAGTAGCCCGCCGAGTAGCCGCCGCTGAAGATGTGCGCGAAGTAGGTGCTGCGGTAGCGCGGCGGCACTTCGCGCAGCGCCACTCCCGCGCGCTCCAGCGCGGCCGACTCGAAGCTCGCCACATCCCCGATCCCGGTGCCCGGGGCGAGGCCGTGCCACGCCTGGTCGAGCAGCGCGGCCGCCAGATACTCCGTCGTGGAGTACCCCTGTCCGTAGCGCGCGGCCTCCTGGAGCCGGTCCACCAGCCGCGACGGCAGCGGCTCACCCGTCTCGTGGTGTTTGGCGTAGTTCGCCAGCACCTCGGGCCACAGCATCCACATCTCGTTGACCTGCGACGGGTACTCCACGAAGTCACGAGGCACGTTCGTGCCCGCGAACGTGGGGTGGCGCACGGCGGACAGCAGCGCGTGCAGGGCGTGCCCGAACTCGTGGAAGGCCGTCACCACCTCGTCGAAGGTGAGCAGCGTCGGCTCGCCCTCCGGCGGACGGACGATGTTGAGGTTGTTCACCACCACCGGCCGTTCGCCCAGCAGTTCCGACTGGTCCACGAAGGTGTTCATCCACGCACCGCCGCGCTTGGAGTCGCGCGTGTAGTAGTCGCCGAGGAACAGCCCCAACGGGCCGCCGTCGGCGTCGAACACCTCGAACACGCGCACCTCGGGGTGGTACTTGGGCAGGTCGTGGCGTTCGGTGAAGGTGAGCCCGTAGAGCTGGTTCGCCGCGAAGAACACGCCGTCACGGAGGACGCGGCCGAGTTCGAAGTACGGCCGCAGGGTGGCCTCGTCGATGTCGTAGCGGGCCTTGCGAACCCGCTCGCCGTAGAAGGCCCAGTCCCACGGCTCCAGCGTGGCGCCCGGGAAGTCCTGTTCGAGATAGCGCTGCAGCTCCTCGGCGTCGCGGCGGGCGTTGGCCACCGCGGCCGGGGCGAGCCGTTCCAGCAGGCCGAGCGCGGCTTCGGAGGTGCGGGCGGTCTCGTCCGCGATGACGTAGGCGGCGTGGTTCGCGTACCCGAGCAGCGCGGCCCGTTCGGCCCGGAGGGTGGCGATGCGGGACAGCAGTTCCCGGTTGTCGTACTCGTTGCCCCGCGCGCCCCGCGATTCCGAAGCGCGGAACAGCCGTTCCCGCAGACCCCGGTTCTCCAGCGAGGCCAGCAACGGCTGGCTGGTGGGCAGGCTCAGCGTCAGCAGGTACTTGCCGGTCTCGCCGCGGGAGGCGGCCGCTTCGCCCGCGGCGGCGATCGCGTCCTCCGACAGCCCGGCCAGTTCGGCGCGGTCGTCGACGAGCACGGCCAGTTCGTTCGTGTCGTTGAGCAGGTTCTCCTGGAAGCGGGTGCTCAAGGTGGACAGTTCCTCGTTGAGCACCCGCAGCCGGCGCTGGTCCGCCTCCGGCAGCCCGGCGCCCGCCCGCTGGAAGTCGGTGTGCACCCGCTCCAGCAGCCAGGCCGACTCCGGATCGAGGCCGAGTTCCTCCCGCCGCCGGAACAGCTCCTCCACGCGGGCGAACAGCTTCGGGTTCAGGTGGATCGCGTCGCGGTGGGCGGCCAGCTTCGGCGCCATCTTCGCCTGCAGCTCCTGCCGGTAGGGGCTGGTGTCCGAAGAGGTCAGGTTGAAAAACACCGCCGACACGCGGCCCAGCAGCCTGCCGGACCGCTCCATGGCCACGATCGTGTTGTCGAACGACGGTGGTTCCGGGTTGGTGGCGATCGACTCGATCTCCGCCGCGTGCTCGGCCAGTCCCACCTCGAACGCCGGCTCGAAGTGCTCGTCGGCGATGCGGTCGAACGGCGGCAGCGCGTAGGGCAGCTCGCTCGGTGCGGCGAACGGATTGTCCGGTGTCAACTGGGTGGTCACAGGCGGCCCTTCTGTCCGGTCGAACCCCCGACCTGCGCGTCGGAGGATGCCTTCTTCCTACCGCGCTTGGGCTTTTCCGGCACGATTCCGGAGAAGTCGTCGCCGTGGTCGTTGAGGCGGAGCACGAACGGGCGGGTCTCGGTGTAGCGGATCACCGAAACCGAGGCCGGATCGACCACGATCCGCTGGAAGGAGTCGAGGTGCTGGCCGAGCGCGTCGGACAGGATCGCCTTGAGCACGTCGCCGTGACTGCACAGCAGCCACACCGCGTGGTCGCCGTGCTCGGCGGTGATCCGGGCGTCGTGCTCGCGGACGGCCGCCACCGCACGGGCCTGCATCGCGGCCAGGCCCTCACCGCCGGGGAACACCGCCGCCGACGGGTGCGCCTGCACCACCCGCCACAGCGGTTCCTTCACCAGCGTCCTGAGTTCACGGCCGGTCCAGTCGCCGTAGTCCACTTCGGACAGCCGCGGTTCGATCGCGCGGCCGAGGCCGAGCTCGTCCAGCAGTGGCGCCACTGTCTGCTTGCAGCGCAGCATCGGCGACACGACCGCCTCGGCCAGCGGCACGCCGGCCAGCCGTGCGGGCAGGGCCTTGGCCTGGGTACGTCCGGTGTCGTCGAGTCCCACCTTGGGGGACCGGCCGGCCAGCACACCCGACCCGTTGGCGGTCGAGCGGCCGTGCCGGAGAAGGATCACGGTAGCCACGCCCCGAGGGTAGCCGCGCGCCGGTCCCGGCCGGGGACCGGCGCGCGGCCACGCCGCCACGCAGCGGCCCGTCAGCGGCCCGTCAGAGGTCGGGACCCGCGTTCGGATCGAGCGTTCCGGTGGCGATGAGCGCGAACAGCAGCCCGCCCAGCGCGAGCCGGTAGATCACGAACGGCAGGAAGCTGTTCGTCTTGATGTAGCGCATGAGCCACGAGATGACCAGGTAGCCCACGCCGAAGGACACCAGCGTGGCCAGGATCGTCGGCCCCCACTCGGGGCCGGTGCCCTCGCCGATCTTGCTCACCTCGTACAGGCCGGAGCCGAACACCGCGGGCATCGCCAGCAGGAACGAGTACTCGGCGGCGTCGGCGCGCGTGTAACCGAGCAGCAGGCCCGCGCTCACGGTGCCGCCCGAACGCGACACACCCGGGACCAGGGCGAGGGCCTGGGCCAGGCCGAAGCCGATGCCGTGCGGCACGGTCAGGTGCTCGAGGGTGCGCTTCTTCGCACCGATCCGGTCGGCCAGCAGCAGGATCAGCCCGAACACGATCAGCACGGTCGCGGTGAGCCGCAGGTCGCGGAAGGTGTGGTGGATGGCGTCCTGGAACAGCAGTCCCAGCACCACGATGGGCACCGAACCGATGATCACCAGCCAGCCCATCCTGGCGTCCGGGTCCTGCCGCCACTCCCGCCGGTAAAGCGAGAAGAACCAGGCGCGCAGAATGTGGCCGATCTTGCGCCCGAAGTAGAGGATCACCGCGAGCTCGGTGCCGATCTGGATGACCGCGGTGAAGGCGGCACCGGGATCCCCCCACCCCGCGAGCGCCGCCGTGATGCGCAGGTGCGCGCTGGAGGAGATCGGCAGGAACTCGGTCAGGCCCTGCACCAGGCCCAGGACGATGGCTTCGAACCAGCCCATGATCACCGGGCCCTGTCGTGTCCCGGCACCGCCGGGTTCTGTCGGATTTGCACGATCCGAGAGGGTATCGATGACGTCGATGGCCCCTCGGGCGCCCCTGCGCACCGGCCCTGAAACGGCCCCGAGGGCGGCACAGTTACTCTCTGTCCCCATGGAGAAGCGACAGCTCGGCAGCTCGGGACTCCGCGTCTCCAGGATGGCGCTGGGCACCATGAGCTGGGGCAGCGAGACCGACGCCGACGAGGCGGCGAGCCAGCTGGTCGCGTTCGTGGACGCCGGCGGCACCCTGGTCGACACCGCCGACATCTACGCCGACGGCGACGGGGAGCGCATCCTCGGTTCCCTGCTCGGCGACGTCATCCCGCGCGAAGAGGTGGTCATCGCGACCAAGGCCGTGGCGCGGCGCAACGACGGCCCGTTCGGGGGCGGCGCCTCGCGGGGCGCGCTGCTATCGGCGCTGGACGGCTCGCTGCGGCGCCTCGGGGTGGACCACATCGACCTGTGGCAGCTGCACGCGTGGGACGACAGCGTCCCGCTGGCGGAGACGCTGTCCGCCCTGGACTACGCGGTGCGCTCGGGCAAGGTCCGCTACACCGGGGTCTCCAACTACTCGGGCTGGCAACTCGCGACCGCGGCCGCCGGGACCTCCCTGGTGTCCACCCAGGTCGAATACTCGCTGGTCGAACGCGGGGTGGAGCGGGAGGTGCTGCCCGCCGCCCGGCATCACGGCATCGGCATCCTGCCCTGGGCCCCGCTGGGACGCGGGGTGCTCACGGGCAAGTACCGCACCGGCACGCCCGCCGACTCGCGCGGCGCGTCACCGGCCTACGCGGGCTACGTCGAACAGCACCGCACCGACCGGGCCGCCCGCATCGTCGAGGCCGTGACGACCGCGGCCGACGGTCTCGGCACCTCTCCGCTCGCCGTGGCACTGGCCTGGGTGCGCGACCGGCCCGGGGTGGTGGCGCCGGTGGTCGGCGCCCGCGACACCGGGCAGCTGACCGGCTCGCTCGCCGCGGAGGACATCACCCTCCCCGACGCCATCAAGGCCGCACTCGACGACGTCAGTGCGATCCAGTTCGGTTACCCGGAGCGGTGGCCCAAATGACAAGCAGGTGACAGCAAGGTGACGTGGCGGGCATTGTGGAGGATGCTGGGGCTCAACGACAGGTCCGGAGGTCGTGTGCGGAGGTCCGCCGTGTGGGTCACGATGCCACTGGCGTGTGCGCTACTGGCTTCCGGCTGCACGTCCGACACCGGCAAGGGCGGTGACGAACTGCAGATCGTGGCCAACCCGGTGGCGGCCGCAGCCGCCGTCTCCCCGGTGCCCGCCACCCCTCCGGCAGGCACGGTGGTGGCGGCCTCCCCGGTGACCGCGATGGCCACCGACGCGGCGAGCCGCACCCTTGCCGTAGCCGTGGACCAGCCCGCTTCGGTGCTGCTCTACCGCCTGGACGACCTCACCGCGTCCCCGGCCCGGGTGCCCGTCTCCGGCACCGTCGAACGGCTGAGCTTCGCCGCCGGCCAGGTACTCGCGGCCATCCCCGGCAAGGGCGTCGTCGACCGGATCGGCCCGGACGGGCACGCGGCCGAAGTCGCCGTGCCCGGCCAGCCCGCCGACGCGGTCGCCACCGACGGCGACACGCTCGTGGCCGTCCGCGACCGCAAGGCCGTCGACGTCGTCCACGGCGACACGGTGACCAAGACGATCAGCGGCGGGCTCTACAGTGCCGATCAGGTGGTGCGCTCCGGGACGGACACGCTCGTGCTCGACCGGCTGCGCACGGCCGTGTTCTCGCTGGACGTGGCGAACGGGCAGGTCGGTTCCGGGCTGCGCGCCGGTGACGGCGCCACCAACGCCGTGGCCGACTCGTTCGGGCGCGTGCTGGTGACCGACACCCGGGGCGGCGCGCTGCTCGCCTTCTCCACCAGCCCGCTGCTGCTGCGCCAGCTCTACCCGGTTCCCGGCGGGATCTACGGCATCGCCTACGACCCCTCACGCGCGCTGGCCTGGGTCACCCTGACCGAGCGCAACGAGGTCGTGGGCTTCGACGTGCGGGGCGGCGAGCCGGTCGAGAAGTACCGTTTCCCCACCGTGCGTCAACCGAACTCGGTGACCGTCGACGAGCGGACCTCCCGGGTGCTCGTCGGCTCGGCAACGGGAGAAGGGATCCAGGTGATCCAGCCATGAAGCCACAGGAGGCGGTGGTCGACGAAGACTGGGAGTACCGACGGCTGCAGCTACCACCGGGTCTGTCCCGCCGTGCGGCCGCCACCCAGTTGTCCATCCACGCCGAGTTCGCCGGGTGGGAGCTGTCCACCGTCAGGCTCTACGCCGACGGCTCCCGCCGCGTCTGGCTCCGCCGGAAGCGCCAGCCCGCCGCCACCGCCGGCTACCTGGCTTCCTGACCGCTTTCCCCCGCTCCGGAGCGTGTGAGCGGGGCCTGTTTGCTTCGAATCATTCGAAGCAAACAGGCCCCGCTGCGCACACCGAGGGCTGATCAGCCCAGCGAGACCAGGCGTGCGCCCCCGTCGGCTTCGATGACGGTGCCGGTCGTGCCCCCGTTCGTCGCCGCCAGCACCACCACCTCGGCGATGTCCTCGGCCGTGGCCACCCGCCGCGCGGGCAGAGCCTGCGCGGCCTGGGCGAAGTACTCCCGGCGCGCGTCCTCGGGCATGCCGCTCCACCACGGGGTGTCGACCAGCCCGGGCGACACCCCGTTGACGCGGATCGGCGCGAGTTCCACCGCCAGCGGCTTCACCAGTGCCTCGACCGCGCCGTTGATCGCGGCGATACCGGCGGTCCCCGGCATGCCCGCCCGTGCCGTGACGGCCCCGACCAGCGTGATCGAACCCGCCGGGGCGAGGTGCGGCAGCGCCGCCTGGATGGTGGTCAGATGTGCCCAGAACTTGGCGTCGAAGGCACGGCGGAGCATGCCGAGGTCCAGCTCCGCGATCGGGCCGACGCCTTCGCTCCCGCTGAGCGTGACGACGAGCCAGTCGATGGTGCCGATGCGCTCGGCGAGGGCCGTGATCGCCGCAGGATCGCCGCCGTCGGCCTGATGTCCGATCAGGCCCGGGTCGGTGGCGGCCAGGCCGTCGAGCCGTTCCTTGCCGCGCCCCGCGATGTGCACGGTGGCGCCCCGCTCCTGCAGGCGGCGCGCGGTGGCCAGCCCGATCCCCGAAGTACCCCCGACGATCAGGGCGGTCTTCTCGCTCATGGTGTTGCCTCTCCCAGGAAGTAATTCGAACCGAGACGTCTCGGTTCGCTTTACGCTAGCATGGGTCCCGATGAGCGACCAACCAGTTCCCGCGCGCCCCGGGCGCCACCGCAGCGAAGCAAGCCGCATGGCCATCCTCACCGCCGCCTACGAACTCACCGCCGAACTCGGCTACGCGGGCCTGACCATCGAAGGCATCGCCGCCCGCTCCGGCGCGGGAAAGCAGACGATCTACCGCTGGTGGCCGTCGAAGGCCGACGTACTCCTCGACGCGCTGGCGACCAAGGCGGACCTCTACGTCCCCATCCCCGACACCGGCGTCTACCGCCAGGACCTGCACGACTTCCTCGAAGCGAGCCTGGCCCTCGGCCGCAGACAGCCGGTGATCCACGCCCTGCGCGCCCTGATGGCACAGGCGCAACTCGACGAGGACTTCGGGCGACGCTTCCGCGAGAAGTTCCTCCAACGGCGCCGCGACGCGCTGGCGGTGCTCGTCGAACGCGCCCGCGACCGCGGCGACCTGCCACCCAGCCCCCCGGCGAAGGCCATCCCGGAAATCGTCTTCGGCATGACCTGGTATCGGCTCCTCGCCACGCGGGAACCCCTCGATTCCCACCTCATCGACACCCTCCTCGGCCTGCTCGCCCCGACAGGCCCCGACGAACGGAGCACCCCATGACGATCTTCATCACCGGCGCCACCGACGGCCTCGGCCGCGCGCTCGCCGAACGACTCGCCACCCAAGGCACACCCCTGATCCTGCACGGCCGCGATCCCGGGAAACTCGACGCGACCGCCGACGCCCTCCAGCACGCCACCGGTGAGCGGCCGCAAACCGCCGTCGGCGATCTCGCCGACCTGAACCAGGTACGACAGCTCGCCGCGCAGATCCGCGACCTGACCGACCGGCTCGACGTGTTCGTCAGCAACGCCGGCATCGGGTCCGGCCTCCCGGAGAGCCGGACCCGCCAGACCAGCGCCGACGGCCACGAACTCCGGTTCGCGGTCAACTACCTCGCCGGATTCCTGCTGACCCTCGAACTGCTGCCACTGCTGCGCCGCTCGGCCCCGGCCCGCATCGTCAACGTCGCCTCCATCGGACAACATCCGCTCGACTTCACCGACCTGATGATCGAGCGCGACTACAGCGGCACCCGCGCCTACGGCCAGAGCAAACTCGCACAGATCATGTCCGGCTTCGAACTCGCCGGACGCCTGCCCGCCGGCGAAGTCACCGTCAACAGCCTCCACCCCGCGACCTTCATGCCCACCAAGATCGTCCTCTCCGAAATCGGGTACACAATGGACAGTCTCGACGAGGGCGTGGCCGCCACCCACCGGCTCGTCACCGACGAAACGCTCACCGGCACCACCGGCCGGTTCTTCGACCGCAAGCGCGAAACCAGGGCCAACGCCCAGGCCTACGACCCCGCCGCCCGCCAGGAACTCTGGCGACGCAGCCTCGACCTCCTCGGCCACGAAGACCTCGTGCTCTGAAGGCCCGGGGCGTCGATCTCAGTCCTCGTCGGTCCGCGCCAGCACCAGGTCGAGCCCGTTCCCCCGCACGGCGACCACCAGATCGAAGGTCGCGCGGGTGACCGGGTTCCAGCCGCGCAACTGGCGCCCGTGCAAGGCAGACTGCTCATAGTCGCCGCTGGCGCACCACAGCGCGTCCGGTCCGAGCGCGTCGATCACCTCTTCTTCGAGGGCCCGAAGATCCGGATCGGCGAGCGGGTCGGCGCGGGATGGGTAGGCGAGCCCGGCACCGAGGATGCCGGCGACCCATCCGGTGGCCTGAGCCGAGTGGAACCGCACGGTGAGGCATTGGGCCAATTCGTCGGCATCCGAGACCACCAAGCGGCACACCGGGTTCAGGACGTCCCAGCACACCTCCGCCAGTGAGCGGTCCCCGTCCGCCGGTCGCAGCGCCGCGGTCACCACACCGACATCCCGCGCGGTCTGGTGCCGGGCCAGCCGGTTCTTCAGCGAAGCGCGCTTCTTGGCCACGCGCCACCCTATCCATCGGCCGAGCCGTCAACGATCTTCCCCGCACCGCGCGGAAGACAGGGTCCGGTCGAGAAGACGCAGCAGGCGGTCCCAATGGCGCTGCAATGCCGAAGCGTTGAAAGCGTCGGTGTCGGACATGGTGTAGCCGTGGATCGTGCCGGGATAGACCTCGGTGGTGTAGCGCACGCCCGCGGCATCCAGAGCCTGGTTGAGCTCGACGACGGCCTCCGGCCGCATATCGTTTTCGGAGAGGCCGAGATGGACTTCGGCGGTCAGCTCGGAGACGAGGCGATGCGGACTGTCCGGCGCACCGGTGACCAGGAAACCAGGGTGGAACCCGGCGACGGCGGCCACCAGGCCGGGGTGGGCCGCCGCGGTGCGCAGCGCCAACGCGGCGCCGAGGCAATAGCCGATCACAGCGACCGGTCCCGCACCGACCTCGGACCGGGCGGTGAGAAACCTGAGGTAGGCATCGGCGTCGCGCAGGATGTGTTCGGTGGTGTGCGCCTCGATCAAGGGCATCAACTCGGCGATGACCACGGGCCGGATCGCTTCCCCGATGTGCTCGGGAAGCTCGATCACCGGCGCCGGGCCTTGCCGGTAGTAGAGGTTGGGGACGAGCACGTAATACCCGTGCGCGGCCAGTTCGCGGGCCCTCCCCTCCAGCTCGGGCCGCAGGCCGAACGCGTCCGCATACAGCAGCACTCCCGGATGCCGCGCCCCATCGCCGGGAAACGCGGCAAAAGCGTCGGCCTCGCCGTCCGCGGTGGGAATCCGCAGGGTCTTGGTGGGCATGAATCCTCCTGTCGTGGTTGATGTGTAAGCGTGTGATCAACACGACGGAGGTGGAGCCCGCGCGGCAGCGCAGGATCCTCGATCGAACAGCGGGCCCGCACCGGCCCGTACGGCGCTCAGAAGAGCACCGGGTCACCGATCCGTGTGTGGCGCAATGCCGTCCCGGTAGTCATCGCCGTACAACCTAGCCCACCCGGGAACCGTTACGCCACCATCGGAACCAGCGCCCACGTCCGAAGTCCTTGTGCGCCAACCACTTCACGTCGCGAAACGCGTCACCCCGGCGAGCGGAGGTACGCTGTCACGCATGGTTCTCCGCGCTGGAGCGGCGCCTGGACGGTCCCCGGCGAGCACACCTGGCCTGCTGCTGCTCGACGTCGACGGCCCGCTGAGCCCCTACGCGGGCACCGACGCGGCCAAACAGGCGGCCGGATACCGCCAGTACCCGGTGAACCCGCTGTCCGGGAACGGACCGGAACCGCTCTGGCTGCACCAGGACCACGGGCCCCGGCTGCTGCGGCTCGCGAAGACCACCGGACTCGAAGTGGTGTGGTGCACCACCTGGGAGGACGACGCGAACCAGTGGATCGGACCACGGATCGGACTGCCGGAACTACCGGTGATCCACTTCCGGAACGTCACCTCGTGGAAGTTCGGAGCGGTCGCGCAGTACGCGCGAGGACGCCCGCTGGCCTGGTTCGACGACGACTTCGACCTGTTCCCCCACCAACTGGCCGAGTTCCAAGCGGCCCGACACGGTGTGCCGACCCTCCTGCACACCGTGTCGCCGTCCGAGGGCCTGCGCGAGGAAGACTTCGACGCCGTGGCCGAATGGGCCGCGACGCTCGCCGCCTGACCCCCGTCCGGGGTTCAGCGGCGCAGCATGACCTCGCGCCGCAAACGCGACAGCTTCTGCGGATTGCGCACCGAGTAGATCCCGGTGATGAGGCCGTCATCGACGCGCACCGCCAGCACGGTGTCAACCTCGCCACCGAACCGCAGGATCAGCGCCGGGTAGCCGTTGACCTGCGCCGTCTGCAGCGACCCCGCGGCGAGGTTCGCCAACCCGCTGGCGAGCAGACCGGCCACCGCATCGGCCCCGGCCACGGGCGCCAGCGCGGCCCGCGCGAGACCCCCACCATCACCCAGGAACACCACATCCGGGGCGAGGACGTCGAGCAGATCCCGCAAATCGCCGGTTTCGACCGCCCGCCGGAAAGCCGCGAGCGCGTCCCGGGTCTCGTCCGCGGAAACCACCCCGCGCGGCCGTCGCGCGGCCACGTGCGCCCGCGCCCGGTACGCCAGCTGGCGGACCGCGGCAGGGCTTTTCCCGACCGCCTCGGCGATCTCCTCATAACCCAGATCGAAGACCTCCCGCAGCACGAACACCGCACGCTCGACCGGCGCGAGGGTTTCCAGAACCAGCAGCATCGCCAGCGAAACGTGCTCGGCCAGCTCCACATCGGCGGCCACGTCGGGTGCCGTCAACAGGGGTTCCGGCAGCCACGGACCGACGTAGGACTCCTTGCGGCGGCCGAGTGCGCGCAGCCGGTCCAGCGCCTGACGGGTGGTGATCCGGACCAGGTACGCGCGCTGATCCCGCACGCCGGCCAGGTCCACACCGGTCCACCGCAACCAGGTTTCCTGCAGGACGTCCTCGGCATCGGCGGCCGAGCCGAGCATCTCGTAAGCAACGGTGAACAGCAGATTGCGATGGGCGACGAACGCCTCCGTGGCGGGGTCCGGCCGACCACCGCGATCGCCGGAAGTCATCCGCGCCGTGCCGTCCATGGGTAGCTCCTGTTTCCTCTCGGCTGCTTCCCCCACCTGACGCCGGAACCCGCCGCCGCATAACACGCAACGGTAGCGGCGTACGTCACAACGGGCCGGTGTTACGCGATCAAGGGCGCCGTCGTCTTGTGGTCGCTCAACCGAGCACCACGAGAAAGGACGAGTCATGGAACCCCGTTTCAACCTCAACGCCAACGAGCTCGGCGCCAAGATCGGCAAGCGGTTCGCCACCACCAGCGCGGCGATCATGCAGTCGTCGCTGCCGAAGTCGGTGATCGAGATGGTCGAGCTGCGCGCCAGCCAGATCAACGGCTGCGGCTTCTGCGTCGACGCCCACACCAAGGAACTGGCGGCCGCCGGTGAGCCCGCGGTGCGCGTCAACCTGGTCGCCGCCTGGCGCGAGTCCACTGTGTTCACCGAGGCCGAGCAGGCCGCGCTGGCGCTCGCCGAGGAGGGCACCCGGCTCGCCGACGCCCACCACGGTGTGTCCGACGAGACCTGGGCCGAGGTGTGCAAGCACTACGACGACGACCAGATCGCCGCACTCGTCTACCTGGTCGCCATGATCAACGCCGCCAACCGCCTCCTGGTGATCACCCGGACCAAGGGCGGTTCCTACCAGGCAGGCACGTTCGACCAGGCGGCGAGCTGACCCGCACGCCCATCCCGGCGCCAGCCGTGAGGGGTCCCCTCACAGTCACTTTCGACCGTGAGGGGACCCCTCACGGCGCACCGCGGCCGTCATGGCCTCGGTTCCGCCGTTGCCGCGGCCCGGATCTCGGCCGGACTGGCGTTGCCACCCGTGCACATCAGCACCACCTTCCGCCCCGCGAACCGGTCCCGGTACCCGTCGAGCGCAGCGAGCGGCGCGGCCCCGGCACCTTCCGCGAGGACGTGGGCCTCCCGCAACAGCCTCGCCTGCGCCCGGGCGATCTCCTCGTCGGACACGAGCAGGAAATCGGCCAGCCGGTCCCGCAGCAGTTCCTGGGTCAGGGCGAATCCCGAACCGGTCGCCAGACCCTCCACCACCGTCTCGTTCGGACGGTGCACCGGAGTCCCGGCACGCCACGAATCGTGAGCCGCGGGCGAGGCCGACGACTGCACCGCGAAGATCTCGCACCCGGGCGCGACCGCCGCCGCCACCAGGCAGGCCGCCGCCGCACCCGATCCGCCGCCCACCGGAACCACGATCGCCTCGACGTCCGGATCCGCCTCGAAGACCTCCAGGTACGCCGTCGCCACGCCCGCGATGAGCGCCGGTTCGTCGGCCGCACTCACCAGCCGCAGACCGCGGTCCTTCGCGAGGCGCTGGGCATGCTCCCGCGCGTCGTCGAACGTCGCTCCGTACTCGACCAGTTCCGCGCCGAGTGCCCGCACCGCCGCCGCCTTGGCCGGGTTCGGACGCTCCGGCATCACGATCGTGCAGGGCATTCCGTACCGCGCGGCGGCATGGGCGAGCGACTGCGCGTGGTTGCCGGTCGAGTAGCCGACCACGCCCGGTCCGTCGAGCCCGGCGAGCAGGTTGAGACCGCCGCGCACCTTGAACGCGCCGGTCGGGTGCAGATTCTCGTGCTTGATCAGCACACCGGGACCGAGCGCGGGACAGGCCCGCAGCGGCGTGGGCGTCAGTTCGGTGGCGAGCAATCGCCGTGCCCGCAGCACGTCGGTCATCGTGGGGAGGGAAAGCATGCTCCCAGGCTCACACGCTCCGATTCATCAGTCCAATGCCGGTATTCGAAGATTCCATCGAATCCGTCTATGCTTCGCGCCGTGGATCTGAACCGGCTCCGCGTGCTGGTGGCGGTGGCCCGCACCGGCTCGGTCACGGCCGCGGCCGAAGCGCTGCACTACGCCCAGCCCTCGGTCAGCCATCACCTCGCCCGGCTCGAAGCCGAGGCCGGCCTGCCCCTGCTCCAGCGCGCCGGACGGGGCATTCGCCTGACCGAGGCCGGGCGTCTGCTCGCCACCCGTGCCGAGGAGATCCTCGGCCAGGTCGAATCGGTCCACGCGGAACTGGCCGCACACGCCGGTCTGCGCGCGGGACGCGTGCGGCTTGCCGCCTTCCCCTCGGCACTGGCCACCGTCGTGCCGCCCGCGGCGGCCCGCCTGGCGACCGACCACCCCGGCATCGAACTGGCCCTCACCGAGGCCGAGCCACCGGAAGCCCTCACCGCCCTGCGCAACGGCGACGTCGACCTCGCCCTGATCTTCGAGCACGGTGTAACCCCGGCCGCGGACCGGCGCGCCATCCGGACGACCACCCTGCTGACCGAACCCCGGTACCTCGTGACACCGCGCGAGCGGAACTGGGACGGCCCCCGCGAGGCGCTGGCCACCTACGCCGGGGAACGATGGATCGCCGGCTGCCCCCGCTGCCGCACCCATCTGCTCGACGCCTGCCGCCAAGCCGGGTTCACGCCCGAGATCGCTTTCGAGACCGACGACTACGTCGCGGTCCAGTCCCTGGTCGCGGCGGGACTCGGCGTCAGCACCCTGCCCGGACTTGCCCTCCTGGCCAGCCGGGACCCGCGGATCCGGCTGGACCGGTTGCCCGGCGACGAACGCCAGGTCCTGGCCGCCACCTACGGAAACTCGGCCCCTTCGCTTCCGGTGCAGGCTCTTTTGATGGCCTTCGGCCAGACCTGCCACGGGCAGGTCTGGCCGTAACAACCCGCGCTGTATAGGTCGTTATACACCTTTCTGCCGACGGTCACGCCAGGTCTTCGAGCAGGTGATGCCGTCCATCAGCAGGTCGAGCAACCGCTCCGCTTGCTCGCGCTGAGGGACGGCTCCGGTTACGAGAGTGACGCCCGCCAGAGCCGCAAGGATGTCGCTGGAGGGCACGTCCTGCCGGATCACCCCCTGGGTGATCCCGGCGAGACGGAACTCCTCGACCGCACCGGTCAGCTGCTCGCGCGTCTGCGAGCTCAGCTGCGCGTCGCTGCGCAGGAGCGACTTGAGCGTGTCGGCCATGCCGTGCTTGGCGACAAGGTAGTCCAGCACCTCGGACATCCATGACCTGAGAGCCCGGTCGGCGGGCAGCTCACCGAGCAGCGCCGAAGCCCGGCCGGCGAGACGGGAGGTCTCGTAGCGGTAGGTGGCGTCGACCAGCTGCTCCCGCGTCGGGAAGCGCCGGTACAGGGTGCCGATCCCGACCCCCGCGTCCTTGGCGATCTGCTTCAGGGTCGCGGCCGCGCCGTCCCGGGCGAAAGCCTGGGCGGCCGCCGCGAGCAGCTTGTCCTCGTTGGCTCGCGCGTCGGCCCGCGTGGGCCGGACGGACGGATCGGTCATGTGCGCCTTCCTTGCCACTTGCTATCCGGAGTCGGCTCCGTCTATCGTTACGGCACCAAGCGGAGCCGACTCCGCTAATCGGGACGATAGCAGGTGACCCACCGGCCGTTTCCGTCCCGCCGCCACGTCCGCAGAAGGGCCGTCCACACCATGCAGTACCGCACGCTGGGAAGTACCGGAGTCCAGATCAGCTCGCTGTGCCTGGGCTCGATGATGTTCGGCAGGTGGGGGAACCCCGACCACGACGAGGCGACCGCCATCATCCGCACCGCACTCGACGCGGGCGTCAACATCATCGACACGGCCGACGTGTACTCGGACGGCGAGTCCGAGGTCATCGTCGGGAAGGCCATCGCCGGACGGCGCGACGAAGTCGTCCTGGCCACCAAGGTGTCCAGTCCGATGGGCCCCGGTCGCAACGAACGCGGCGCCTCACGGCGCTGGATCGTCCGGGCCTGCGAGGAGAGCCTGCGCCGCCTGGACACCGACCACATCGACCTCTACCAGGTGCACCGGCCTGATCCGGCCACCGACCTCGACGAGACCCTGGGCGCGCTGACCGACCTCGTCCGCGCGGGAAAGATCCGCTACGCGGGATCCTCGACGTTCTCCCCCTCGACGATCGTGCAGGCGCAGTGGACCGCCGAGCGACGGCAGCGTGAACGCTTCGTCTGCGAACAGCCTCCGTACTCCCTGCTGGCCCGGGGCGTCGAGGCCGACGTGCTGCCCACGTGCGAGACATACCGGATGGGAGTGCTCGCCTGGAGCCCGCTGGCCGGGGGCTGGCTGTCCGGCCGCTGGCGGCGGGACGCGGCCAGCCTGTCCAGCCACCGCACCCGGACGATGTCCTTCTCGACCACGTTGGCCCACTACGACCTGGACATCCCGGGCAACAAGGCCAAGCTCGACGCCGCCACCGAACTCGCCGGAATCGCCAAGGAAGCCGGCCTGACGCTGATCCAGCTGGCGCTGGCGTTCGTCACCACCCACCCCGCGGTCTCCGCGGCGGTCATCGGCCCCCGCACCGCCGAGCACCTGCGGGGAGCGCTGAGTGCCGCGGACATCACCCTGGAGCCCGCGGTACTCGACCGCATCGACAGCGTCGTGGCACCCGGCATCGACATCAATCCCGAGGACACGGGCTACGGCGCGGCCGTCCTCGCCGATCCGAAGCGGCGACGCCGTGCCGCATGAGGGCCCGGCCGAGTCCGGCTAGCGCGAGTTCGAGATGCCGAAGAGCAGCTTCCACGGCAGCACCGCGGACTCCAGCTGCACGCCCAGGCTCATCTTCGACTCACCTTCGGTTCGCTCGTCGAAGCGGATCGGGATCTCCGCGATCCGCGTTCCGCAGCGCACCGCGCGGTAGTTCATCTCCACCTGGAAGGCGTACCCGCTGCTCTGGATCGCCGAGAGGTCGATCTTGCGCAGGGTTTCGGCCCGCCAGGCCTTGAAACCCGCGGTCGCGTCCTTCACCCGCAGCCGCAGGATCGTGTTGACGTAGAGGTTCGCCCACGCCGACAGGGCACGCCGGTGCCAGGGCCACTCCCCCGCCACCGAGCCACCGGGCACATACCGGGACCCGAGCACGACCCCCGCGTCCGAGGTGGACAGTTCGGCGACCATGCGCGGGATCGCCTCGGCCGGGTGCGAGAGGTCGGCGTCCATCTGGATGACGATGTCGGCCCCCTCCTCCAGCGCCCGGGTGATACCGGCGACGTAGGCCCGGCCGAGACCGTCCTTTTCGGTCCGGTGCAGCACGCCGAAGGTCTCCGGCGAATCGGCCGCCAGCTTGTCGGCCACCTCGCCGGTGCCGTCCGGCGAGTTGTCGTCCACGACGAGCACGTGCAGATCGGGCACCTCGAGCGCGGCCAGCATGCCGGCGAGCCGGGGCAGGTTGTCCCGCTCGTTGTAGGTCGGGACGACGACCGTCACCTTTGGGATGCGCTCCCCCATGATCATTCCTCTAGCTCGCCTGCACGGACGGGGTTACCGTATCGGACCGCCTGGCGGCGGCCCTGAGCGGCGCCGTATAGGTCGTTATACACTGGCCTCGGCCGCGGGGTAGAGGCGCCCCATCAGCTCCAGGACCTCGGCGATCATCCTCCGTGCCCGGACCCGCGTCGGCGCGATGGCCACCTCGCGGCCCGCTTCGGTGGCCATCGCCGTCAGGCACAGCACCAGCACCTCGCTCAGCGGCCGCGAAGGACCGTTGAGCAGCACCGAGTTGGCCTGCAACCAGTCGCGGAACCGCTGGCGCGTCAGCACCCCGAACCCCGCGGGCCCGCCCCCGGACAGAAACACCTTCGCCAGGTCCCGCTCCTCCCAGCAGCCCTCGAGATAGGCCCCGGTCCCGACGACGAACAGGCGAAGGGCGTCGCCCTCCCCCTTCGCCAGCGCGGCCTTCACCGCGCGGGCGGAGCGGTGCTGCTGCCGCCGCTGATACTCCTGGTAAAGGGTGATGTACAGATCGGACTTGGCGGCGAAGTGGTGGTACAGACTGCCGATGCTGGCCCCCGCCCGCTCGGCGATGTCGAGCATGGTGGCGTCGTCGTATCCCGAGGCCGTGAACACCTCGCGTGCCGCCTCCAGCAGCGCCGCACGCGTGATCTGCGCCCGCCTGCTCCCCACCACGTCACCCATACCCCGATTCTGCCCGATGTGAGGAACCGCGACGGACAGGGCCGCTTCCGGTGCGTGGGGGCGGGCACCGCACCGCGGCCGCCCGCCCCCACGTCGTTCACGCCCCCGGGATCCCGTTGGCGGGCGCCGTGGGCTGGACCACCGAGTACGGCACCACCGCGGAGTCCCCGTCATCCGTCGTCAGCGCACTGCCCTGCGCCACCTGCCGTCCACCTTGGACGATCGCGATCTGGCCGCCGGTGAAACCCGCGTGCGAGGAAGCGCTATACCGGAAGGGCACCAGACCGGGTCCGGTGAACCCGCCCTTGTTCAGCGCGTCGATCAGGCTCTGCCGCGTCGGCGTCTTACCGGCCGCCTGCAACGCCTGCACGAAGGTGTAGGCATAGGACATCGCGTAGACCACGTTGCCGTCGAAGGGGATGTCCGGGATGTACTGGTCGTGGATCTTCTTGAACAGCGCGGTCCACGAGTTGCCCACATCGTCGGTGGCGGGCAGGTAGGCACTGGTGACCAGGCCCTCGATGAGGTCGGACCCGCGCACCGCGCTCCCCGCCTTCTTGGCGAAGCTTTCCAGCAGTCCCGACACCGTCGTCGGATCGGCCCCCACGCTCGAGGCCACCAGTTTCGGGTTGTAGCCCAGCTTCAGCGCGCCGAGCTTGAACAGCGCGGTGTAGGCCGGGATGCTCTCCAGCACCACCACGTCCGCGCCCGAACGCGCGATCGCCGCCACCTGGGGGCCGATGTCGGTGTTACCCGGCTGGTACGGCTGCCGCGACACCACCTGGGACTGGTCGACGAACTTGTCCAGACCCTTCATGCCGTCGTGCCCGAAGTCGTCGTCCTGGTAGAAGTAGGCAATCTTCTTCCCGGCGAAGGTCTTCTTCACGTAGTCACCGAGGATCTTGCCCTCCACCGTGTAGTCCGGCTGCCAGCCGTAGGTGTAGGGATGCTGCTGCGGCGAGTCCCAGCAGGTGCAGCCCGAGGCCACGAACAGGTCGGGCACGCGGGAGCTGTTGAGGAAGTCCACCACCTTCGTGTGCGTCGGCGTGCCCAGCGAGCCGAGCATCGCGAACACGTTGTCCTGCAACACCAGTTGCTTGGTCAGCGTCACCGTCTGCGCCGGGTTGTACCCGTCGTCGACGTACTTGAAGGTGATCTTGCGACCGTTGATCCCACCCGCGGCGTTGACGTAGTCGAAGAACGCCTTCGCGGCCGGGCCCTGTTCGCTGTACCCCGGTGCGGCGGGACCGGTCAGCGGCAGTGTCCCGCCGACGGTGACCGTCGTGTCGGTCACCCCCGGTGTGTTCCCGCCCCCGCTGCCGGCGCACCCACCTGCCGTCAGTGCGATCGCCGCGGCCAGCGCGACCGTCACGCGCGTCCGTCTCCAAGCGGCCAATTTTCTCTCCTCACAGTGATTCATCGTCGAACAGCGGTACGGAGAAGGCGGCCCACCCGGCGGACGCCGGACTGGATGCCGCCGGGGAACAGCACGATCACCACCATCAGCACCACGCCGTAGAGCACCAGCGGCACGTTGGCGTAGATCTCCCTCGGCAGGTTCGCCGCCTGCGCGAGTTCGGTGGACCAGTTGGGCAGCAGGGTCACGATCACCGCGCCGTACACCGCACCGGCGAGGCTGCCCAGCCCGCCGAGCACCGCCGCGGTAAGCAGCGACAGCGACAGGGTCAGCGTGAACGCCCCGGGCGCGGCCAGGTTGTTGACCAGCGCGAACAGCCCGCCCGCCAGTCCGGCGCAGCCCGCGCTCACCGAAAAGGCCAGGATCTGCGTCCGTGCCACCGAAACCCCCGACAGGGCCGCGGCGTCCTCGTCCTCACGGACGTAGCGCATGGCCCGCCCCAGCGGGCTGCGGATCAGGTTCGCCAGCAGGAACAGGGTCACCACCAGGCACAACCCGGCAATCCAGGACTGCCACCGCTCCACCGGGAAGGACTCCCCCAGCGCCGCCGGCGGGGGCGGTGACGTGACGATCAGGCCGTTCGCGCCACCGAGCACCGCCCGCAGGCCGTGGTAGTCGGCCAGCGCGGGCAACCCGACGGCGAGCGCGAGCGTGGCCCCCGCCAGGTAGGGCCCGCGCAACCGCGCGGCGGCCACCCCGACCAGTGCGCCCAGCGCCGCGGTCACCACGACCGCCGCGACGAGCACCACGGCCGTCGGCCACTGCTGGTGCTGCAGCAGGAGCGCCGAGGTGTAGGCGCCCACCGCGACGAACGCGCCGTGCCCCAGCGAGATCTGTCCACTGAGGCCGGACAGCACGGTCAGTCCCGCGGTCGCGATCGCCAGGTAGGCGATCTGCGCCAGCTGGAGGTTCGCGAAGGCGTCCAGCGAAACCGAAAGCACGTAGTAGCCGAGCAGCCCCAGCAGGGACCAGACCAGGTGACGGACCAAAGTGGACTCCCGCCACAGCCGTGCCACCGCGTTGCCCTGCCGGGCCCCGCCGGGCCGTTCGATCGCCGCGGTCATACCCGCCTCCGCACGCCGTGACCGAACAAACCGTTGGGGCGCACCATGAGTACGACGATCAACACGACCAGAGCTCCCAGAGTGACGATGTCCGAACCGAAATAACCCGACACGTAGCCGAGCACCAGGCCGAGGAACAGCCCGCCGATCACCGCGCCCGGCGGGCTGTCCAGCCCGCCGATCACCGCGGCCGTGAACCCGAAGACGAGGGTCGCGTCGAAGGCCGTCGGGCTGACGAAGGTGCTCGGCGCGATCAGCACGCCCGCCACCGCGCCCACCACCGCCGCCAGCGCCCAGCCCACGGTCAGCATGCGGCCCACCCGCACCCCCAGCAGGCGCGCCACCTCCGGGGCGAACGCCGCCGCGCGCATCTTCAGCCCCAGCGACGTGTGCCGGAACACCAGCGCCAGCGCCGCCATGATCCCCAGTACCACCAGGATCACCCACACATCGTTGGGAGAGAACAACAACTGGTGCCCGGCGACGCGGAACCCCGCGATGGAGAACGCCGGCGGGTAGGACCGGGGCGTGCCCCCGAACAGCATGCCCGCCAGGCCCTGCAGCAGCACGAGCAGACCGAAGGTCACCACCACCGCGTCCAGCGGCGAGCGCTTCTCGACCGGCCGAACGAGCACCCGTTCCACCACCGCGCCCAGCACCAGCCCGCCCGCGACCGCCACCGCCAGCGCGAGCCAGTACGAACCGCCGTGGCCGAGGACGGTGCCGGCCAGGGACGTGGTGACCATCAGCATCCCGCCCTGGGCGAAGTTGACGATCCGGGTGGACCGCCAGATCAGCACCAGTGCCAGCGCCACGGCGGCGTAGACCGCACCACTGGTCAGCCCCGACAGCGTCAAATCCAGGAATCGGCCCATCACATCTCCAGGTAGGCGCGTCGTACACGGTCGTCGGCCGCCAGGCTCGCGGCCGTGTCGTCGGCCACCTTCCGGCCGAGATTGAGCACCACCGCCCGGTCCGCCACCGACAGTGCGGTCCCGGCGTTCTGCTCGACCAGCAGCAGGGTCAGGCCCGTTTCGGCACGCAGGGATTCCAGCGTCGCCACGATCTGCGCCGCCGTGCGCGGGGCGAGGCCGAGCGACGGCTCGTCGAGCAGCAGCAGCCGGGGGCGGCTCATCAGCGCACGCCCGATGGCGAGCATCTGGCGTTCCCCGCCGGACAGCGTTTCCGCCCGCCGCCGTCGCCGCTGTTCGAGCGCCGGGAACAGCGAGAACATCCGCGCCACCCCGGTTTTCAGCCACTGGCGGTCGCGAAGCCACAGACCGCCGAGTTTCAGGTTCTCCTCGACGGTCAGTTCGACGATCACGCCGCGCCCCTCGGGCACGTGCGCGATCCCCTGGCGGACCAGGTCTTCGGGAGCGGCGCGCGTGATGTCGCGCCCGGCCAGCCGTACCGTGCCCGCCTTCGCCGCCACCAGGCCGCTGATCGTGCGCAACAGGGTGGTCTTGCCCGCGCCGTTGACCCCCAGCACCGCGGTGATCGATCCTTCCGCCACGGTCAGGTCGACCCCGTCCAGCGCGCGCACCGGACCGTATCCGGCGACCAGGCCACTGACCTCAAGCACCGGCCACCTCCACCGGCTCGCCGAGGTAGGCGCGCTGGACCGCGGGATCGGCCCGGATCTGTTCCGGGGTCCCCCGCGCGATCACCTGCCCGAAGTCCAGTACCACCAGCTGATCGCACAGCCGCATCACGAAATCCATGTGGTGCTCCACCAGCATGATCGTGGTGTCGCCGCGCAGGCCCAGCACCAGTTCGGCCAGCTCCGCGGTCTCCCCCGCGGACAGCCCGGCCGCGGGCTCGTCCAGCATCAGCAGCTTCGGCGCGCTCACCAGTGCCCGCGCGAGTGCCACTCTTTTCCTTGTCCCATAAGGAAGACCACCACAGATCCGGTCCGCCTCGGCGGCGATGCCCAGCCGCTCGAGCATGGTCATCGCCTCCGCGCGCAGGCGCCGGTCGTGCCGCTGCGCCCACGGCGCGGCGAGCAGCGCACCGGCCACCCCGCCGCGAGCGCGATGCGACGCGCCCGCGATCACGTTGTCCAGCACGCTCAGGCCGGGGAACAGGCCGAGGCCCTGCAGCGTGCGCGCGATCCCCAGCCGGGTCAGGCGGTGCGGGCCGATCCCGCGCAGCGAGTGACCGTCGAAGGTGAGGGAACCGGCGCCGGGCCGGACGAAACCGCAGATCGTGTTGAACAGAGTGGTCTTCCCGGCCCCGTTCGGGCCGATCACCCCGAGCACGGCACCGCGTGGCACGGCCACCGAAACCCGGTCGAGCACCCGAAGTCCGCCGAACGAAACGCTCAGCTCCTCCGCGCGCAGCAAGGGAGAACCATCGGCCATTCCTGACACCACCGCCTCGTTGCAGTGCGGGCCACGCGGACCCGTTGTCCGAATCTGATTCGGTTTGCGGCGAAGAGTACAGCGCGAATCTCCCCTTGCCCAGACTCAAAAATCCGGCCAAGGATCTCGGTTCGGCATCCAACCGCCGGGCGAGGCTGGCGCCAGTCCTAGAACCGGGTTCTACTGTGGGCGTGACACGAACCGGAGCGCCGCCATGCGGGGTCCTGCCCGGGCCTGGGAGAGCCGTGAAGGGTCTTCACGGTCAAATCGACTGTGAAGGGACCCTTCACGGCAAGTCCCGAACCGGGACACGGGCGCGAAAAACAGGGGCGCGGCGTCCGGGAGGACGCCGCGCCCCTGTCGAAGAGAAAGCCGGCCAAGGCCGGCGGGGTCACTGCTGCTGGGCCAGCTCTCGCCGCACCTCGTCCATGTCGACCTCACGGGCCTTGCCGATGAGCTCCTCCAGGGCCGGTTCCGGCAGCGCGCCGGGCTGGGCGTAGAGCACCACGCCGTCCCGCACGATCATCAGCGTCGGAATCGAGGAGATGCCGAACGCACCGGCGAGTTCCTGCTGCGCCTCGGTGTCCACCTTCCCGAACGTGAGGTCCGGGTGCCGCTCGGAGGCACCCTCGAACACAGGGGCGAACATGCGACAGGGGCCGCACCAGGAGGCCCAGAAGTCCACCAGCACCATGCCGGAGGTGCCGACCTTCTCGTCGAAGTTCTCCTTCGTCAGCTCCACCGTCGCCATTTCAGCCCTCCTGATAGGTACCTGCCGGGGTATTCTGCCCCTGTCAACGCCGGTGGGACCGATTTGATTCCCGCCGAACCGCGGGCGCTCCCCGGCGGGAGAGCCGGTCAGGCCGACTGGATCGGCAGCTTCCCCGCGTCCCGGTCCGCGCGAAGCTGCGTCTTCAGCACCTTACCGCTGGGATTGCGGGGCAGCGCGGGCACGATCGCGATGCGGCGCGGGCGCTTGTAGCGGGCCAGGCGTTCGGTGCACCAGGCCTCCAGATCCGCCGCCGTCGGCGGATCGCCCGCCTCGCGGGGGCTGATCACCGCCAGCGGCGTCTCCCCCCACTTCTCGTCCGGCATCGCGATCAGCGCCACCTCGCCGATCTTGGGATGCGCGGCGAGCACGTTCTCGACCTCGGCGCAGTAGATGTTCTCCCCACCCGAGATGATCATGTCCTTCTTGCGGTCGACCACGTAGTAGTAGCCGTCCTCGTCCTGGCGCACCAGGTCGCCCGAGTGGAACCAGCCGCCCCGGAACGCCTCGGCGGTCTCCGCGGGCTTGTTCCAGTACTCCTTCATCACCATCGGACTGCGGTAGACGATCTCCCCGACCTCACCGGGCTTCACGTCGTTCATGTCGTCGTCGACCACGCGGACCTCGACGTTGAGCAGCGGCGTGCCGACCGAGCCGATCTTGCGGATCGAGTCCTCGCCGCGCAGCAGCGTCGTGATGGGGCTGCACTCGGTCTGGCCGAACGCGGTGGTGACCTCGGCCTGGGGGAAGCTCGCGATCAGGGTGCGCAGCAGGGTGGTCGAGGCCGGGGCGGCGCCCCAGGAGATCCGCCGCAGGGCCGACAGGTCCCGCCGGCCGATACCCGGCACCGCGCAGATCGCCTGCCACTGCGCCGGGACCAGGAAGCACGAGGACACCCGTTCCCGTTCCAGCAGGTCCAGCACCGCCACCGGATCGAACTGCCCCGACGGCAGCAGCACGGTCCGGCCGCCGACCAGGAGGTTGGGCAGCAGGCCGGACAGTCCGGCGATGTGGAACAGCGGTGCCGCGGCGAGCCAGACCTTGTCCTCCGGCCCGGCACCGAGATGCGCCATGTTGCTGAACGCGTGCATCAGCAGGTTGTGGTGGGTGAGCACGGCCCCCTTCGGGCGCCCGGTGGTGCCCGAGGTGTACATGATGAACGCGGGGTCCTGCTCGTCCACCGTCAGCTCGTCGAACTCCGGCGATGCCGCGGCGAGGGCGGCCTCGTAGTCTTCCGCACCGTCCTCGGCGCCCTCGTGTTCGCGGCCGAACACCAGCCAGGGCCCGGTGTGCCCGGCCTTCTCGCGCGCCTTCGCCATCAGCGCGGCGAGCGGGCCGTGCACGACGATCGCGCTCGCGCCGCTGTCTTCGAGCACGTAGGCCACTTCGTCGGCGACGAGCCGGAAGTTCACCGGGACGCAGATCGCGCCGAGCCGGGTCGACGCGAAGTAGGTCTCGAGCACTTCCAGGGTGTTCAGCCCGAGCACCACGACGCGGTCGCCGTAGCCCACCCCGCGTTCGCGCAGCGCGTTGGCGAGCCTGCTGACCCGCCCGTCGAACTCCCGGTAGCTGCGGCGGAGCTCGCCGAAGGTGAAGGCCGCCTGCTCCGGAGAGGTCCGCGCGTGCCGGGCGAGCTGGTCCCCCATGGTCATCCCCCGGCCGAGCAGGCGCGGGATCTCGGTTGGTGCTGGCATCGGCCACCTCGACGCTGGTGTGACGGCGATTACTTGCGTCAACTTAGAGCCGTACCGTAGAAACAGTCAACGTTGACTGTAAAAGTCTTCGGCACCTGTGGGCTCAACGAGGAGGACGGATGGACATCGCAGGCGGGGTCGCACTGATCACCGGCGGGGCGTCGGGACTGGGACTCGCCACCGCACGGCGGCTGCTCGGTGCGGGCGCCACCGTGGTGCTGCTGGATCTGCCGTCCTCCGCGGGCGAGCGCGTGGCCAAGGAACTGGGCGACGGCGCGCATTTCGCCCCCGCCGACGTGACCAGCGAGGAGCAGGTCGCCGGGGCGCTCGACGTCGCCGACGCGGCCGGTCCGCTGCGGGCGGTGGTCAACTGCGCGGGCACCGGCAACGCGCAGCGCGTGGTCGGCAAGAAGGGCCCGTTCCCGCTCCCCGACTTCACGCGGATCGTGAACATCAACCTGATCGGCACCTTCAACGTGATCCGGCTGGCCGCGGAACGGATGCTGCGGCACGAGCCGGTCGGCGAAGAGCGCGGCGTCATCGTCAACACCGCCTCGGTCGCCGCGTTCGACGGCCAGATCGGGCAGGCCGCCTATTCCGCGTCCAAGGGCGGTGTCGTGGGCATGACCCTGCCGATCGCCCGTGACCTCGCCGGCCACCTCATCCGCGTGGTCACCATCGCGCCGGGACTGTTCGACACGCCCCTGCTCGCGGGCGCGCCGGAGGAGGTCAAGAAGTCGCTCGGCGAGCAGGTGCCGCACCCGAAGCGGCTCGGCGACCCCGACGAGTTCGGTGCGCTGGCCGCGCACATCGTGGCCAACCCGATGCTCAACGGCGAGGTGATCCGCCTCGACGGCGCCATCCGGATGGCCCCCCGCTGACGCGCCGGTCAGCCGTAGAACGCGCGTTCCGGTCCCTGGCCGTAGAGCAGGTGGTGGGCGAGGGACTTCCAGAGGGCGACATGGGGGTCGGTGGCCGGGGGGCGGTCTTCGAACGCGTAGGGCATCGCGGCGCCGCGCATGCTGGTGAACAGCACCTCCCGCAGCTGGGGGAAGCGCGGGTGGGCGCACACCACGGGGCCCCAGATCCGGTCGGTCACCTCGCGGATCGACTCCCGCAGCGCCCGCTCCGCCGGCCGCAGCGCCGCGGCCAGTGCGGGGTTGGTGCGGGCCGCGGTCCACAGTTCGATGGCGGCCCAGAAATGCGGCTCACCGAAGGTGCTCCACAGCAGTTCGATGCACCGGTCGACGCGGCGCGGGCCGTCGGGCTCGCCCGCCAGCGCCTCGGCGAGGCGCTGCTCGGTCTGGCGGAGCCGGACGCTGGCCAGATGCTGGACGGCCGCCACGAGCAGGCCGTCCCGCGACGGGAAGTGGTGCAGCAGGCGTCCGCGCGAAACGCCCGCCTTGGCCTGGATGGCCAGTGTCGAGGCGCCGGAGTAGCCGAGTTCGACCAGGCAGTCGACGGCGGCGTCGAGGATCAGGGCACGGCTGTCCGCCGTGCGCTCCTCACGCCGACGCGGCGCCGTCTCGGTTCCGGTCACCGCGTCAGCGTAACGCCGCGACGGCAAAACAGTCGGTGTTGACTGTTCCGGGTGTGACTTGCCACGCTCGAAGCCGACCGAAGGGTTCAAGGAGGAGCCGCATGTATCCGGGTACTTACGCCGACACCGATCCGGACCGCCCCGCGCTGATCATGGCGGGCACCGGGGACCGGCTCACCTATCGTGACCTCGACGAACGCTCCACGCGCCTGGCCAACGCGCTCACCGCCGCCGGGCTGGGCCGGGGCGAGGTGATCGCGTTGCTGACCGACAACTCGCCGCGCGCCTACGAGGTGTACTGGGCCGCCGTCCGCTCCGGCCGTTACCTCGCCGCGGTCAACAGCCACCTGTCCGCGGCGGAGGTCGCCTACATCGTCGCCGACTCCGGGGCGAAGGTGCTCGTGGTCTCCGCCGTGCTGGACGAGCTCGCCCGCGAGGTCGCTGGGCTGGTGCCGGACGTGCAACTCCTTCTCGCCTACGGCGGTCCCGTCGAGGGCTACCAGGATTTCGACTCTGTGCTCGCCGCGGCCTCGCCGGAGCGGCCCGCGGACCAGCCCGCCGGCGCGGACCTGCTGTACTCCTCCGGCACCACGGGGCGCCCCAAGGGAATCAAGGTCGAACTGGAGGATCGCCAGGTCGACGAGCCGGGCGACACGCTCAGCCCGATCCTCAAGATGCTCTACGGGTTCGGCGAGGACACCGTCTACCTCTCCCCCGCCCCGGTCTACCACGCGGCACCGCTGCGGTTCGGCGCCTCCGTGCACCGGCTCGGCGGCACCCTGGTGATGATGGAGCGGTTCGACCCGGAAGCCGCGCTGCGCGCGATCGAGCGTTACCGGGTCACGCACAGCCAGTGGGTGCCGACGATGTTCGTCCGGATGCTCAAACTTCCCGAAGCGGCACGCACCCGCTACGACCTGTCGAGCCATCGCGTCGCGGTGCACGCCGCCGCGCCCTGCCCGGTCGAGGTGAAGCGCGCGATGATCGACTGGTGGGGCCCGGTGCTGTTCGAGTACTACAGCTCCACCGAGGGCAACGGGATGACCTTCATCGGGCCCCAGGACTGGCTGGCCCACCCGGGCTCGGTCGGCCGCGCCGCGCTGGGCGTGCTGCGCATCTGCGACGACGAAGGCAACGAACTGCCCGCAGGCCAGGTCGGGACCGTCTACTTCGAACGCGAGGAGACGCCGTTCAGCTACCTCGGCGACCCCGACAAGACGCGCGAGGCGCAGCACCCCCGGCATCCGTCCTGGACCACCACCGGCGACCTCGGCTATCTCGACGAGGAGGGCTACCTCTACCTCACCGACCGCAAGGCGTTCATGATCATCTCCGGCGGGGTGAACATCTACCCGCAGGAGGTCGAGGACGCGCTCGCCCTGCACCCGGCGGTGCTCGACGTGGCCGTGATCGGGGTCCCCGACCCCGAGATGGGCGAGGCGGTCAAGGCGGTCGTGCAGCCCGCGCCCGGCGTCGCCGCCGGAGCGGAGTTGGCGGCCGAACTCCTGGACTACGTGCGCGGGCGGATCGCGCACTACAAGGCGCCGCGCAGCATCGACTTCGTGGACGAACTTCCCCGCACCCCCACCGGGAAACTGGTGAAGCGGCGATTGATCGAACGGTACGCGGCCCCGGTCGCGTGAAGAGATTTCCAACCACTGAGGAGGAACCGTGCGAGACGCGGTCATCGTGGCGGCGGTGCGCAGCCCCGTCGGCAAACGCAACGGAGGGCTGTCCGGGATCCATCCGGCCGAGCTGTCCGCCCAGGTACTGACCGGGCTCGTCGAGCGCACCGGCATCGACCCCGCCGTGATCGACGACGTGATCTGGGGCTGTGTCGGCCAGGCCGGTGAGCAGACCGGGGACATCGCGCGCACCGCGGTACTCGCCGCGGGGTGGCCGGAATCGGTGACCGGGGTGACCATCGACCGGCAGTGCGGCTCCTCGCAGCAGTCGGTGCACTTCGCCGCCGCCGGGCTGATCGCCGGGCAGTACGACGTGGTGGTCGCCGGCGGGGTGGAGTCGATGAGCCGCGTGCCGATGGGCTTTTCCTCGCAGGGCGCGAATCCGCTCGGCGAGCGGTACCTCGCCCGCTACGGCGGGGTGCGGCCCAACCAGGGCATCGGGGCGGAGATGATCGTCGAGCGCTGGGGCTTCACCCGCAACCAGGTGGACGAGTTCAGCCTCGCCTCCCACGAAAAGGCCGCCGCAGCCCAGGATTCCGGCGCCTTCGACGAGGAGATCGTGCCGGTGACGACCCCCGAGGGCACCGTCGTCTCGGCCGACGAGGGCGTGCGGCGCGGCGGCACCCTGGACAAGCTCGCGGCGCTGAAACCGGCGTTCCGCGAAGACGGCGTGATCACCGCGGGCAACAGCTCGCAGATCAGCGACGGCAGCGCGGCGCTGCTGATGACGACCAGCGAGAAGGCCGCCGAGCTCGGCCTGCGGCCGCTGGCCAGGGTCCACACCGCCGTGCTGGCCGGTGACGATCCGGTCATCATGCTCACCGCCCCGATCCCGGCCACCCGCAAGGCACTCCAGCGCAGCGGACTGTCTATTTCGGACATCGGACTGTTCGAGGTGAACGAGGCCTTCGCTCCGGTGCCGATGGCGTGGCTCGCCGAGACCGGTGCCGATCCCAAATCGCTCAACCGCAACGGCGGGGCGATCGCGCTCGGGCATCCGCTCGGCGGCAGCGGGGCCCGGCTGATGACCACGCTCGTGCACCAGATGCGCGCTTCGGGCATCCGCTACGGGCTGCAGACCATGTGTGAAGGCGGCGGTCAGGCCAACGCGACCATCCTGGAGTCACTGTGACCAACGGCGAAGAACCCTCGTTCCGCACCCGCGTGCGCGACTGGCTCGCGGCGAACGTGCCGGAGACCGACCCGCAGGCCCCGGTGCCGGAAATGCTCAAGACGGCCAAGCGGTTCCAGGCCGCCCTCTACGACGCGGGGTTCGCCGGCATCACCTGGCCCGCCGAGTACGGCGGAGGAGGGCTCACCGCGGCCGAACAGCAGATCTTCCACGAGGAGGCCGCGGCCTACGATCTGCCCACCGGTGTGTTCATGATCAGCATGGGCATGTGCGGCCCCACCCTCGTCGACCTCGGCACCCACGAACAGAAGGCGCGGTACGTGCCCCCCCTGCTCAGGGGCGAGGAGGTCTGGTGCCAGCTGTTCTCCGAGCCGGGCGCCGGATCGGACGTGGCGAGCCTGCAGACCCGCGCCGAACGCGACGGCGAAGGCTGGGTGATCAACGGGCAGAAGGTCTGGACCTCCGGCGCGCAGCACGCCGACTACGGCGCCCTGCTCGCCCGGACCGACCCGGACCAGCCCAAGCACAAGGGCCTGACCATGTTCATCGTGGACATGCACGCGCCCGGGGTCACCGTGCGCCCGCTGCGGGACATGACCGGGCGGGCGCCGTTCAACGAGGTCTACTTCGACGGGGTGCGCCTGCCCGCGGACGCGGTGCTCGGCGGTGTCGGCGGCGGCTGGGCGGCCGCGGTGACCATGCTCGGGCACGAGCGCGTGTCCATCGGCGGGTCGGTGCGGCGCCGCTACGACCCGCTGGCCTACCGCAACCTCGTCGCGCTGGCCCGCGAACTCGGGCGCCTCGACGATCCCCTCGTGCGGGCCGAACTCGCCGCGCTCTACGCCGCCGAGCGGGCCCTTTCGCTGTTCAACGCGCGGCTGCGGCAGGAGGCCGACGCCGGTTCGCCGCCCGGGGCCCGCGGCTCGGTGGCGAAACTGTCCGGTGCCGAACTGCTGTGGCGCGCCACGCGGGTCGCCGGGCTCATCGCCGGAATGCACGCCGCCGCCTGGGATCCCGCCTCCACGGCGGGAGAGGAACTCGCGGTGGCGATCAACGCCACGCCGTCGTCGAGCATCGCGGGCGGCACCAACCAGATCCAGCGGAACATCATCGGGGACCGGATCCTCGGCCTGCCGAGGGAGCCCGCGGCCGACCGCGACATCCCGTTCCGTCACCTGCGCGTCGGCACGCAGGGCTGAGAAGGGAGACGCGACATGCGGCTGGTGCTGGACGACGAACAGCGGCAACTCCGCGCCACGGTGCGGAAACTCCTGGCGGACCACGCCGGGAGCGCCCGGGTCCGCGAGATCATGGACAGCCCGCAGGGCTACGACCGCGAGCTGTGGCAGCGCATCACCGGCGAACTCGGCCTCGCCGGGCTGGTGGTGCCGGAGGAACACGGTGGCGCGGGCGCGGGGCACGCCGAGCGGGCGATCGTGCTCGAAGAACTGGGCCGGACGCTGGCGCCGGTGCCGTTCTTCGCTTCGGCCGTGCTCGCGGTCGACGCGGCGCAGGCGGCAGGCGACCACGAACTGGTGTCCCGGCTCGCCTCCGGGGAAACCATCGGCACGGTGGCGGTGTCCGAAACCTGGGGGCCCGTGCCCGCCACGGCGCGCGAAACCGGCGGTGGCTGGGTGCTCGACGGCCACGCCCCACTGGTGATCTCCGGCGACATCGCGGACGTGGTGCTGGTCTACACCGGTGCCTGGTTCGCCGTCACCGAGGGATTCACGCGCACGACGCTGCGCACGCTCGACCCGACCCGCCGGATCGCGCGGCTCGAGTTCTCCGCCACGCCCGCCCGCAGGCTCGCGGATGCGCCCGCGATCCTCGACCGGGTGCGGGACCTCGCGGCGGTCGCGCTCGCCGCCGAGCAGGTCGGCGGCATGGGGCGGGTGCTGGAGATGACGAACGAGTACGCGAAGGTGCGGGTGCAGTTCGGCCGCGCCATCGGGTCCTACCAGGGCGTCAAGCACCGGCTCGCGGACCTGTACTGCGCGTGTGAACAGGCGGAATCCCTGCTGCGGCACGCCGTCTGGACCGCCGACCACGATCCCGAGGGGCTGCCGCTGGCGGCCGCCACCACCCAGGCCTACGCCGGGCCCGCGTACTTCCAGGCCGCCGCGGACGGCGTCCAGTTGCACGGCGGCATCGGCTACACCTGGGAACACGACGCACACCTGTACTACAAGCGCGCCAAGACCAGCGAACTGCTGCTGGGCACGGCGGACCGGCAGCTGGCCCGGCTCGCCCGCCTCCTCGACCTGGAGCCGGCATGACCGGCACGGTGCTGGTCTCGGCCGACGGCGCGGTCGCGACGATCACGCTGAACCGGCCGCACCGCAAGAACGCGCTCGACGCGGAGACCTGGGCCGGGCTGCACGAGGCGATCCGGGCCGTGGGCGGCGATCCGGAGGTGCGGGTCGTCGTGGTCACCGGGGCCGGCGGCGACTTCTGCGCGGGGGCGGATCTGAGCGGTGACCGCGAGGGGCAGCATCCCCTGGCCAGGATGCGGTGGATCAACGAGATCGCGCTCAGCCTGCACGAACTGGACAAACCGACGATCGCGAAGGTCGACGGGGTCGCCGTCGGCGCGGGCTGGAACCTCGCGCTCGGCTGCGACCTCGTGGTGGCCACCCCGAGTGCCCGGTTCAGCCAGATCTTCGCCCAGCGCGGTCTTTCCCTCGATTTCGGCGGCTCCTGGCTGCTGCCGAAACTCGTCGGGATGCAGCAGGCGAAACGGCTGGCGCTGCTCGCCGAGTTCCTCGACGCCGAGGAGGCGGCCCGCCTCGGCCTCGTTACCTGGGTGAAGCCCGAGTCCGAACTGGACACCTTCGTCGCTGGGCTGGCGAGGCGGCTCGCCGCACTGCCCCCGGTCGCGCTCGCCCAGTCGAAATCCCTGCTGCACCAGGGCGCGGACTCGACCCTGCGTGAGGCGCTCGAGAACGAAGCCCGGGCGCAGGCGGTCAACTTCGCCACGGAGGACGCCCCGGCGGCGTTCCGCGCCTTCCTCACCAAGTCCGACGCCGTCTACACCGGACGGTGGGCCGTGAAATGAGTCCGATGACGGAATACGAAGAGATCCTCTACGCCGTCGAGGACGGTGTCGCGACGATCACCTTGCACCGCCCGGACCGGCTCAACGCGTTCACCGCCCGCATGGCGAAGGAACTGGCGGACGCGTTCGACGCGGCGGACGGCGACGACGGCGTCCGGGTGGTGATCGTGACCGGCGCGGGCCGGGCCTTCTGCGCCGGCGCCGATCTCGGCCGCGGCGCGGGCACGTTCGACCACGGCGAGGCGGTCGACGAGGCGCGCGCGAGCTTCGGCGAGATCGACGGCGTCCCGCGCGACGGCGGCGGCACCGTGTCGCTGCGCATCGCGGCGGCCCGCAAACCGGTGATCGGGGCGATCAACGGCGCCGCCGTGGGGGTCGGTGTCACGATGACGCTGCCGATGGACATCCGGATCGCGGCCGAATCCGCCCGGTTCGGATTCGTCTTCGCGCGGCGCGGCATCGTGCCCGAGGCGGCCTCCTCGTGGTTCCTGCCGCGCGTCGTGGGCATCTCCCAGGCGATGGAGTGGGTCGCCACCGGCCGGGTGTTCGGGGCCGCCGAAGCCAGGGCGGGAGGGCTGGTCTCCCGGGTCGTCCCCGACGCGGAACTCCTGCCCGCCGCGCGGGCGATCGCGCGGGAGATCGCGGACAACACCTCGGGGGTGTCGGTCGCGGTCGCACGGCAGCTGATGTGGGGGATGCTCGGTTCCCCCACGCCGTGGGAAGCACACCGGCTGGATTCGAAGGCGATGTACGAGCTCGGCGCGGGCGGTGACGCCGCTGAGGGCGTCACCGCCTTCCTGGAGAAGCGGCAGGCGAAGTTCCCGCTGCGGGTCAGCCGCGACTACCCGGCCGCCCTCCCGCCCTGGCCCCGGCCCTGAGGTTCCGCGCGCCCCACGGCGCGTGGGCCTCACGGCGCGGGCGACGGCCCTACGAGTACGAAACGGCTGTCGGCACGAAGCATCGCCGCCATGCCGTCGGGGGCCTTCTCCGGTGAACCGGCGTCGAAGGGCGGCTGCGGGTCGTACTCGGTGCCGAGCTGGATCAGCTGGGCCACCTTCTCGCCCGCGATCCGGGCGGCCAGGCGCAGTGCCATGTCGATGCCCGACGAGACCCCGGCGGCGGTGACGTACTTGCCGTCGAACACGACCCGCTCCCTCGCCGGCTCGACGCCCCATCCCGGTAGCTGGTCCAGCGCGAGCCAGTGCGACGTGGCCCGCCGTCCCCGGAGCAGCCCGGCGGCGGCGAGGATGAGCGAGCCGGTGCACACCGACGTCGTCCACGTGCTGGTTTCGTCGACGGCGCGCAGCCACCGGGACAGGGGGCCGCCGGTCATCTGCGCGGTCGGCCTGGGGCTGCCCGGGACCAGCACGATGTCCGGTCTGGGCACGTCGGCCAGGGCGGCATCCGCAGTGAGGGCCAGGGAGCCGATGTCGTTGCGGACGGGGCCGGTCCGCTCAGCGACGAACACCACCTCCGCCCCCGGCAGCGGTGCCAGCATTTCGTAGGGGCCGACCGCGTCCAGCGCGGTCATCTGGTCGTACAGCACGATCGCGATCTGCATGGTTCTCCCTGTCGTCTTCCGTTTCGTTCCGGCGCGTTCCGAGGGGCGGACCGGGCTGGAACCGCCGCCGGTACTCGAGCGGGCCCACGCCGAGCGTCCGCAGGAAGGCCCGCCGCAGGGCCTCGGGTGTGCCGTATCCGCAGGCACGCGCCGTCTCCTCCACGCTGTCCCTGCTGTCCTCGAGGCGGCGCCGCGCCGCCTCGAGCCGCACCCGGTCGACGTAGCGGCCCGGCGTCATCCCCACTTCGGCGGCGAAGGCCCGGGCGAACTGCCGGGGCGAAAGGCGGGCGCGCCGGGCCAGGGCCTCGACGGACAGATCCGCCCCGGGGTGCTCCGAGATCCACTGCTGCACTTCGCGCAGCGGCGCCCGCCGGGCGACCTGGGTGGCCAGCTGGACGCTGAACTGCGCCTGCCCGCCCGGCCGCCGCAGGAACACCACCAGATGCCGGGCGATCGCCAGTGCCGCGTCGCGGCCCAGATCGTCCTCCACCAGTGCGAGGGCGAGATCGAGCCCGGCGGTGACCCCGGCGGAGGTCGAGACGTTCCCGTCGCGGACGAAGATCGGCTCGCTGTCGACGTCCACCTCCGGGAACCGCCGGGCCAGGGTCTCCGAGTGCGCCCAGTGCGTGGTCACCCGCCGTCCGGCCAGCAGCCCGGCCTCGGCCAGGAGGAACGCCCCGGTGCACACCGAGACGAGTGTTCGCGCCGTCGGCGCGAACCGGCCGAGCCAGGCGACGAGGCCGGGGTCCGGAGCCAGGCTGCCGGGCCCGCCCGGCACGAGCACGAGATCGGCCTCGCCCGCCGCGGCGAGGTCGATCTCGGGGCTGATCAGCAGGCCACTGGAGGTGCGGACCGGTCCCCCGCCGAGGCTGCCGGTGACCACCCGGTACGCCGGGGGGCGCCCGTGTGCCGCCTGCCAGGTGTTGGCGCCGGTGAACACCTCCATCGGTCCGGTCACGTCCAGGCTCTGCACCTGGTCGAACAGGACGACGAGCACGCTGGTCGTGGGCACGCCCCCATCGTCACCGGCTCAGCCGGGTGACCACAATGCCGAACTTCCCACCTTTCCTGCCACGGTGACCACGGCGTGCACGATGCGTTCGAGCAGCCGCTCGTCGTAGGGCAGCCACGGCAGCGGGACCGCGGTTTCACCCTCCTGCGGCTCCACCGCGACGGGCTCACCGTCACGGGTCACCCGCGCGGTGGCCAGGTGTACCGCGAACGGTCCGATGTGGACATGGCGCGGGCCGAACGACACGGGCAGCCCGGTGAGAACACGTTCCAGCGCAGCTCGCCGCAGGCGCGCCCCTTCGCGCAACGGCCGCTCGGCGAGCGCGGTCAGCTGTTCCCATCGCCGCCGGTCGCGGCGCAGCCCGGGGTCGTCTTCGAGACCGAAGGCCGCCACGCCGACCAGGAGGTCCACGGCACGCAGCCCCTCGGAGACCAGCACCCCCGGGGCCTCGGTGAACGCCGCTGGCCGCAGGCCGTACGGTTCCCGGTGCCGTAGCCGCACGGGGCCGACGTCGCCGAACCCGTCCGCTCCGGGGATCAGGGGCCCGCCCACCGCCAGCACCAGTTGCCACGAACCGAACTCCCGGGTGAGCTCGCCGTCGAGCCGGTCCACCCGCCATCCCTCGCGCACGGCCAGGCCCAGCAGCGGCCGGAGCGCGACCACGTGCCCGGCGAACAGCTCGCCGTCGCCGGCCTGGTAGTGCTCGCGGAACACCTGCCGGAACGGCTGTTCCAGCCGCAGGGCGACGATGCGGTCCCGCCACGCTTCGAGTTCTCGCCCCGGCACCTCGCACGGATGCCACAACCGCACCGCCGTTTCCCCTGACGGAACCGGCACGGACTCACCGTCCACAGTGGTCAATGTGCCGTCCGGCCCCGGAAGCACGCTCAGCCATTGCCCAGGTGCCGCTTCGATGTCCCAGACCAGCCGCCGCAGCAACGGCCCCACCGGCCCCGCGACCAGCCCGGCCCATTCGTCGTAGCGGTACCGGGTGCCCAGCACGTAGCCGCCTTCGAGTGCCCGGGCCACGGTGTTCAGCTGCGCGCGGGTGGGCGTGCCGGGGCCGGGCAGCCGCAGGGCGAGTGAGGGGCGGCCCGCCAGGTTCTTCCCCGCGGCGCGCACCAGCCGGTCGAGCTTCTTCGCGAGCCCGGCATGACGCACCACGCGTTTCGCCTGCCGCAACGCGGCGACCGCTTCGGGGGTCGGCCAGGTCTCCACCGCCCGCGCCAGCGCCAGGCACGCCGACTGGGAAGGCACCGTCTTCGCCGCCGTGGGCGCCACCGCGACCCCCGGCAGCAGGCGCATCAGCAGTTTCCCGGACCATGGTTCGTCCCGGAACAGCGCGACCGTCGCGGCACGCCACACCACATCGGCCTCTTCGCCGGTGAACGCCTTCTCCGGCCGGTAGGGCACCCGCCCGGCCTGGATTCCGGCCACCCGGGCGTCGGCAGCCTCGAGGGCGGTACGGGAAAAGGCGGCGTACTCCCCGATCGCCGCGAGCCGGTCGGCGCGGTCGGGCAACGGCGCCAGCTCCGGGGACACGGCGAAGCGGTGCCCCTCGGCGGCCAGTGCGCATTCGCGGGCACTCAGACCGGCCAGGACTTCGAGTTCGGCGAGCACCAGTGACGCCTCGGCGAACCGGTCACGCAGCGCCGCCATCACCTCTCGCTCGACCTGCTCCCCGGCCAGCTTAGCCAGCGCCGCCTGGGCCAGAGGGGAATTTCCGGGTTCGCGCGCCAGGACCGCGGCGGGAGCGGCAAGGCCGGGCAGGTCCGGCTCGGCGCAGCGCAGGAACGCCCACGCCGCCAGTTGCTGCCGTCGCCGCGGCTCTTCGTCCGCCGCGAGGGCCACGAACAGCTCCGTGCAGGCCGATGCGGACAACACCGGGGATCGTTCCCGGACCGCGAAGGAAATCTCCATGGCGAGGGTGGCCGCCGGTCCCGGACCCTGCCGCCCCGGGCGCGTCCGGCGAGCCAGCGCCAGCAGCGCACCCAACTCCTCGTCCCCCACCTGCCGCAGGTCCACCGGTTCCCCGGTGAACCGGGAATCGTCCGGCGCCGGACCGGTGAGCATCAGCGCCAGCCGCCGCGCGAGTTCGGTCATGCCGCGGGATCGTACGGGCAGGCAACGACAATTCACGTGACTGTCCCCGCGGGCAAGTCGTTGCCGGAGCACCTCGGAAAGATCCGGCGCTTGCGCTGCCAGCACATCGATGCCCTCGTGCAGGTACCGATAGCACGTCGAGATCCCGATCCCACTATCGCGGGCCAGGCGCGCGACCGGCGTGGACTCGCGGAACCATCGCAGCACCAGCACCGCGTGGCTGAACACACCCAGCACCCGGCGACCGCGCCGCGTGCCCAACGCAACCCGCTCGAGCAGCAGCAACCGGGCCAGGTACTGGGCCAACGCGCGTGGCACATCGAGCGTGGCAGAATAGGTGATCACGTAGAGCCTCTGGTTCGTGTACTTGATCTTCGCAAATCCAGTCCGGTGTCGGGTCGTCGCTGTACCAGGAGTTCGTTGCTATCTTGCCGCATCACCTCCGCCGGAATGTGTTGGGCGGGTTGCGCGATCGGCTGCTGCGGTGATCGACTCAGCGCCGCCGCTGTGTCCGCAACTACGAACGACTACCCGAACATCACGCTCTCGGACAGGTCAAACGATCAGCTTCGGTTCGGGCAGATCTACGAATAATCGTTCGAAATATCACTGATCGTGTGACACTGTTGGCGTTGTGTCGCCGATAGGATTGTGAGGTGACCGAGAACTGGGGGTTTTCCGGGCCCGATCCTGAATTGTACGACCGCATCGCCGACCTCGACCGGGATGATGTGTTGTCGCTGATCACGGCGGCCGAGGTGTGTTCGAATGCGTGTCAGGCGGTGAAACTGGCTGCGGTGGCGGCGTTGGGTGATTCCGATTCGGTGGCGAAGGAGGTCGCTCTCGAATTGCATTACGGTGCGCGTCAGGCGGAGGGACAGGTGTCACTGGCCCGGGACCTGGCGCAGCGGTTGCCCGCGACTTTTGAGGCGATGCGGCGGGGTGCGGTGGATCCGTATCGGGCGTCGAAGATGGCCGACCAGACCTCGGTCCTCACCGACGAGCAGGCGAGGGAGGTGGATGCCCTGGTGGCAGGGAAGATCGCTACCCGGGATGCCACGTCGGTGCGCCGTCTGGTGAACAGGACCGTCGCCCGTATCGATCCGGACGGGTATGCGCGGCGCTGTGAGGAGCGGAGGCGGGGGCGCAAGGTTCAGTTGTGCCATGAGGACGAGGGGATGGCCACCCTGTACGCCTATCTCCCCGCCGGGATCGCCGCCACCATCTATACCCGAGCCGATCGCGTGGCGCGGGGGCTACGGAGCCGGGGTGAGGAACGCACCCTGGATGAGTTGCGGGCGGACGTGTTCTCCGACCTGTGCCTTGGTGTCGCGCGGCCGGTGGAGCCGCCGCGGGCGGAAGTGTTCGTGTATCTGGATTTCCTGACCTGGACCGGGCTGCGTAACGAACCCGCCGAACTGGCCGGACACGGACCCATCCCCGCCCAACTGGCCCGCCAGATCGCCGCGAATGCCACGATCCGGAGGGTCATCACCGACCCCATGACCGGCACCCCGATCGACGTCGGGCGCCACCGCTACCGGCCGTCCGCCGCCACCAAAGACCTGGTCCAGGTACGCGACCGGGAATGCCGCGTACCCGGCTGTCACCGGCCGGTCCAGGCCTGCGACCTCGACCACGTCGACCCCTGGGCCCAGGGCGGCGACACCCACAGCGGCAACCTCTGCGGCCTATGCAGAGACCACCGCCTCAAGGACGAACCCGGCTGGCACCATCGCATGACCGAAACCGGCGTTCTGGAGATCACCACCCCGGCCGGTCGCACCTACCGCAGCCAACCCGAACCCCTCACCACCGCCGCCTGAGTCAAGTGCGGAGTGATTTCACGCGTAATCACGCCGCAGCCGCGTGACCAGTTTCTGTGGCCGATGCCCGCGCCCTGACCCGCCACGCAGACTGCTCCCGCACCGCCAGGCGGCGGGTGGTCCGTAAAGAGTTCAGGGGCGCAAGCCGGACAGGGGCAGGCGGCGGAAGGTGATGGTTTCGTAGGGGCTCGCCGTGCCGGTCTCGTAGAGCAGGCCGATCGTGTTCGCGTCGGCCTGCACGAGGTCGGAGTAGGCGGCGGGCAGGCCGGACACCGCATGGACGGCGGTCCAGGTGACGCCGTCGTCCACGCTCGCGCGAATCGTCATCGCGGCCCGCGCCGACGGATCAGCCGGTCCCGCGTAGAGCAGCGGCGCGTGTCGCTCGCCGGGCTGGAGCACGCTGCCCGCCACCACCGGTCCGGCGAGGGTGTCCTGCGGCGCGAACGGCGCGTCCAGCGTGGTGCCGCCGTCGCTGGAGTAGGCATCCGCGCGGTTGCCGGGGGCGGTGCCGTTCTGGTCCCGCGCGTTGAAGTACAGCCTGCCGTCTTCCAGTTGCGCCACCGTCGTCTCGTTGACGTTGACGTACCCGTCGGGATTGTCGTCGACGTATCCGATGTGCCAGGTCACTCCGTGATCGTCGCTGTAGATGTCATGGCCGCCGTAGTATTTCGCTTCGGTGCCCAGATCGGCCGAACCGGCGGGCGGGGCGATCGAATGATTGGCGGGCACCACGATCCGCCCGGCGTGCGGCCCGGCGTGCGGCCCGGCGTGCGGCCCGCCGTGCAGCACCACTGGCCGCATCGTGGCGTACCAGCGCCAACCGTCCAGTTTGGTCTCCGCGGTGATCTCGCGCGGCGCACCGAAGGTCCCGCCGTTGTCGTCACTGGTCTGCACGAACACACGGCGCGACTGCTCCGGCGTCACCGTGCCCTGCATGATCTGCTTCTCGGTGGCCGCCCCCGAGTTGTACGAGGTGACCAGCACGATCCGCCCGGTCACCGGGTCCAGCGCGGGCGCCGGGTTGCCCCGGGTGTTCCCGTCTCCGTCGGCGACCACCTGCACCGGCGACCAGGTGCAGCCGCCGTCGGCGGACCTCCGGAGGACCACGTCGATGTCACCGGAGTCGGCGGTGCCGCCGTGGCGGCCCTCGGCGAAGGCGAGCACCGAACCGTCGGCCGCCTTGATCACCGCGGGGATCCGGTAGCTGGCGTAGCCGCCGGTGCCCGCGGTGTAGGGCACCGAAACCGTGCAGCGGCCGGGAGTGCTGGACGCCACGGGCGCGGTGAGCACACTCAGCGCGCAGACCGCGACCGCGGTGAAGGCCGTTTTCATTCGTCGTTCCCTTCCTGGCCGGGCAGAATCCGGTCGAACGGCAGCCGCAGCACCTCACCGGCCCGGACATCGTCGTTGGCGGTGCGGACCCGGTCCAGCTCGCCGGTGCCGAGCGCCCGCGAATACAGGCGCACCTCGTCCAGCGAGCCGTCGAGGTGGTAGGCGCCGTCGAGCCGCTCGCCCAGCTGGATCTGGAACGAGACGGTCTGGCTGACCGATCCGGCGGGCGACGCTCCCGAGGCGGCGGGCACGCCGTCCACCCACATCGCCAGCCGCCCGGCCGACCGTTCCAGTGCCACGTGGTGCCACGCCTGGTCGTCGTACGCCCCGGCCGTGGTGATCGACGCCGTGCCCTGCGGTGTGGTGAGGCTGGCGATCAGGCGGTTGTTGGCGGGTTCGCCCCGCAGCCACGCCTGGGGCGCGGTGGTGCCCATGCCGCCGAGCCAGATCAGCACCTGGTTGCCCTTCGTGGCGCCGTAACGGAACCAGGCACTCCAGGTGAAGTCGCCGTCGCCGGGCGGCTGGGCGCTGTCGTAGGGCACCCGGACGAAGTCGTCGGCACCGTCGAGGTCCAGTGCGGACCCGAACCGCCCTTCGGTGAGCACGGCACCGCCGAGCACGCGCCCGTCGGAATGCCGCCCGGACACGTCCGGGGTGCGCGGACCGGCGGAGTTCCGCCACCCCAGGTACTGCTCGTCGAACCGGGCGAACCGGATCTCGTCCCGCGCGTCGACCGCGCCGCCCTCGTAGAGCAGCCCGATCTCGGCGTCCTGTGTGGACGGATCGGACAGCTGCACCAGGTCGGAGTAGCCCGACCAGTCCGAGGTGATCCTCGTGCCCTGCTCGGCGTCCTCCCAGGTGCGGCCGCCGTCGTAGGAGGACCGGATGCTCATCCAGCGCCGCCGGTCGGTGTCCGCGGGCGAGGAGAACAGGATCCGGTCGCCGCGCCCTTCCCGGTGCAGCCTCAGCACCGAGCCCTGCACCATCGGCGTCACCAGGTCGGGAATGGTGGTGAACGGGGTGCTGAAACTCTCCCCGCCGTCCCGGCTGATCGCGTAGTCGCGGTTGCCGAGATCGGTGCCGCTCTGCTCGCGCCCGGCCGCGTAGATCGACCCGTCGGCCAGTTCGGTCAGGCTCAGCTCGGACGGCTTCTGCGTGAACGTCCCGCCCGCCGGGAACGGGAAGGTGTCCACGGCGCCGATGTGCCAGCTCGCCCCGTGATCGTCGCTGTAGACCAGCGCGCCGTGGTTGGCGATCGGCTGGGTCCCGTTGCTGGTTTCCGCGTTGACGCCGAACACGAGGCGACCGGCGTGCGGGCCATGGGTCAGTTGGAGGGCATGGCCCGGGCCGGAGGCATACCAGTAGTCCCACGAGGGCAGCGACGCCTCGGCGCTGAGGTCCCGCGGCGCCGACCAGGTGAGGCCGTCGTCGTCGCTGTACTGCTCGTGCGGCGTGCGCGGGCAGGGCGCGGCGCAGCCCTTGTTGTCGGTCCGCCCGGCGTTGTAGGTGGTGATCAGCAGGATGCGCCCGGTGGCCCGGTCCACGATCGGGACGGGGTTGCCATGGGTGTCGCCGTCGCCGGCGTTGACCACGCTCATCGGCGTCCACGTCTTCCCGCCGTCCACCGACCGCTTCAACACGACGTCGATGTCCCCGGCGTCACCGCAGTTGTCCACGCGGCCCTCGGCGAAGGCGAGCAGCGTGCCGCGGGTGGTGCGCGTGATCGCCGGGATCCGGAAGCAGCTGTAGCCGGGGTCCTGGCTCGCCTTGAACAGCACGGTCTGGTCGAGGTGCCCCGCGGTGGCGGCCGTGGTGGCGCTCGCCCCCGCGGACAGCGGGACCATCGCGGCGGCCGTCGTCACCAGCGCCAGCGCCAGCCTCAGCGGGGTGCGCATCGAACGGTTCACGCCAGCTCCTCCTCCCCGATCCCGGCCTCGGCGAGCTTCTCGCCGATCCGTGCGAGTTCGTCCTCCGACAGCGGCAGCTGCGGGGGCGCCAGCACGGCGTTCGCGATAACCCCGCGCATCTTCATGGCCGCCTTGAACGCACCGAGCGCCGCCGAGCCGCGCCCCATCCGGTTCGGCGGGGCGACGTCGACGATGGTGAACAGCTTCAGCAGGCGCTCCTGCTCCGCCCTGGCGGCGGCGAGATCTCCCGACCGGACGTGCCGGTGGATGGCGACATACCCTTCGGGGTCCACATTGGCCAGTCCGGGGACCGCACCGTCGGCACCGAGTTCCAGTGCCCAGTCGACGAGCAGTTCCGAGCCGGTGAACACGGCGAAGGAGCCGAGGCCGCGCTCCCGCCTGCCCTGCAGGACATACCGGAACCCCGCCTCGTCCCCGCTGGAGTCCTTGAGCCCGGCGATCACCTCCTCCTCGGCCAGGCGCAGCACCAGCTCGCGGTCCAGGTGCGAGTGCACGGCCACCGGGATGTCGTAGGCGAGGATCGGCAGACCGGTGCGTTCCCGCAGCAACCGGTAGTGGCGCTCGATCTCGGCGACGTGGGTCCGCGTGTAGTAGGGGGCGGTCACCACGACCGCGTCGGCGCCCGCCTTTTCGGCC
This sequence comes from Amycolatopsis cynarae, assembly GCF_026802195.1. NCBI lineage: Bacteria > Bacillati > Actinomycetota > Actinomycetes > Pseudonocardiales > Pseudonocardiaceae > Amycolatopsis > Amycolatopsis cynarae. Next base: position 3,346,465 of record NZ_CP113836.1, read on the forward strand.
ACCCTGACGTGCTCGGCCACCCGGAGGGTGGTCATGTCGATGCACCCGGCCAGCACCGGGACGCGGCCGTCCACATGCGACACCGTGGTTTCGATGACCGTCCGGCGCTGCGCGTCGGGCAGGAAGGCCACCTCGCTGGAGGACCCGAGGATGAACAGGCCGTGCACGCCCGCCTCGAGCTGGAAGTCGATGGCGCGGCGCAGGGAATCGGTGTCGATGCCGAAGTCGTCGCGGAAGGGGGTGCACAGCGGCGGGATGATGCCGGACAACGGCGTTGCGGTCATGAAACGGTCACTCCGGTTTCCTCGCTTTCGGTGGTGCCGCCCGCCGCGCCGCCCGTGCCCGGGGTCTCCGGGTGGTAGCAGCGGTAGCCGTGGCGGCCTGATTCGTCCACTGCCTCGTCGGCAATGGACAGTGGGGGTGGTTCCAGTGCGCAGTCCGCATCCGCCCTGGGGCACCGGGTGCGGAACGCGCAGCCGCTGGGCGGAGCGGTGGCCGAGGGCACGGGACCGGTCAGCACGATGGGCTCGGCGGGGTGCAGCAGGCTCGGCGTGGCGGAGAACAGTGCCCTGGTGTAGGGGTGGCGGGGCCCGGCGGCGAGCGCCGCGGCCGGTGCCTGTTCCACGATCCGCCCCAGGTACATGGTGACGATCCGGTCGCTCATGGCGCGCACGGTCTGGATGTCGTGGGACACGAACACCATGGCCAGGCCGAGTTCCCGGCGCAGACGGCCGAGGAGGTCGAGGATCTGCGCCCGCACCGACACGTCGAGCGCGGAGGTCGGTTCGTCGGCGATGAGCAGGGAAGGCCGCAGCGCCAGCGCCCGCGCGATGGCCACGCGCTGGCGCTGCCCGCCGGACAACTGCCCCGGGACCGCGTCGGCGGCCGCGCCCGGCAACCCCACCAGTGCCATCAGCTCCCGGACCCGGGCTCGGCGCTGCGCGGGGGTGCCCACCCGGTGCACGTCGAGCGGGTCGGCGATGATCCGGGCCACCGGCAGGCGGCGGTTGAGCGCCGTCGCCGGATCCTGGAACACCATGCCCACCTGCGCACCGAACTCGCGCGCCCGGCGCTCCGCGGTCATCTCCCACAGCGGCGTCCCGCGGTAGCGCAAGGTTCCGCGCGTGGGACGCTGCAACCCGACCAGTACCTTGGCCAAAGTGGACTTTCCGCAGCCCGATTCCCCGACCACGCCCACGGTCTCCCCGGGGGCCACGGCGAGCGAGGCGTCGGTGAGCGCGTAGACGTTGTCGTGTCCGAACAGGCCGCGGGAACGCACCCGGTGCACGACGTGCACGCCGTCCAGTTCGATGAGCTTCTCCGTCATGCCGGCACCCCTTCCCCGGCCTTCGCACCGAGATCCGCGGCCCGCACCGGGAAGTGGCAGCGCACCAGGTGCCCGGTGGCCTCGCCCTCGGGGGCGGGCGGCTCGGTGCGGCAGACCGGGCGCGCCGCCGGGCAGCGGTCGGAGAACCGGCAGCCGGGCGGGAAGTCCGCGGGCGCCCCCACCGTGCCCTTGATGCGCGCCAGGGTCGCGTCGTTCTCCTCCAGCGACAGCACGGCGCCGAGCAGGCCCCGGGTGTAGTGGTGCGACGGCGAGCCGATCACCTGTGCGGCCGTGCCCGCCTCCGCGACCTGCCCGCCGTAGAGCACCACGACCCGGTCCGCCACCTCCGACACCAGCGCCAGATCGTGCGAAACGAGGATCAGCGCGAAGCCCAGTTCGTCCTTCAGCCGCGAGAGCAGGGCCATGACCTGGGCCTGCACGGTCACGTCGAGCGCCGTGGTCGGCTCGTCGGCCACGATCAGCTTCGGGTCGCGCGAGAGCGCCATCGCGATCAGGACCCGCTGGCGCTGCCCGCCGGACAGTTCGTGCGGGTAGGCGCGCAGGGTCCGGTCCGGATCGAGGTTGACCAGTTCCAGCAGTTCGGCCGGGGTGCGGGTGCCGCCGCGCCGGGTGAACTGCCGGAGCTGGGCACGGATCGTCATGGCCGGGTTGAGCGAGCTCAGCGCGTCCTGGTAGATCATCGCGAGGTCGCGCCCGAGATGCCGCCTGAGCTGCCGCGGCCGCATCGCCAGCAGGTCTTCGCCGCCGAACCGGATCGCCCCGGACACCCTCGCGGTCGCCGGCTGCAGGCCCAGCACCGACAGCGCGGTCAGCGACTTGCCGCAGCCCGATTCGCCGATCAGCCCGAGCACCTCACCGGCCCGGACGGTGAACGACACGTCGTCGACGACGTCGACCCCGTGGTGGCGATCGGGGAAGGAGATCGCCAGCCGGTCCACTTCGAGCACCGTGGGCGCGTCGTCGAGTTCGCGGGCCCGGCGCGCCAGCCGCTCGCCCGTCCGAAGCAGTCCGGGCAGCGGCACGACCGTTTCGTGTTCCTCGGCCGGTGCCGCGGCCTCCTCGGCGGGCAGCGCTTCTTCGGCCTTCGCGGCCGTGCCGCGTCCCGAAGGCGCGGCGAGCGCGTCGGAAATCCCTTCCGCCAGCACGTTGAGCGCGAGCACGGTGATCAGGATCAGCAGGCCGGGGAACAGGGTGGCCCACCAGCCGCCGGTCAGCACCAGGTCCTTGCCGTCGGCCAGCACCGATCCCCACGAGGGGTTCGGCGGCTGGATCCCCGCGCCGATGAAGGACAGCGAGGCCTCGAACACGATCGCGTCGGCCACCATGACGGTGCAGAACACCAGGATCGGCGCGGCGCAGTTGACGGCCACGTGGCGGCCGAGGATGAACCACCGTTTCGCGCCGATGATCCGCTCGGCCGCGACGTAGTCCTCGCTGTACTGGGCGAGCACGTTGGCGCGCACCACCCGGGCGATCGCCGGGATGTTGACGAACCCGATGGCCAGGATCAGCACCGGGACGGCGTGGCCGAACACCGCGACCAGTACCGCGGCCAGCGCGATGCCGGGGAAGGCCATCACCACGTCGAGCACGCGCATCACCACCTCGTCCACCCAGCGGCGGGTGGTCGCGGCGAGCGAGCCGATCAGTGCACCGCAGACCAGGGCGAAGGCGACCGCGCCGAGGCCGATCGCCAGCGACCACCGCGTGCCGTACACCAGCCGCGAGAAGATGTCGCGGCCGCTGGAGTCGGTGCCGAACCAGTGCGCGCCGCCGGGACCCGAGGTGTCGGTGCTCAGCGCGTCCGGATCGTGGGTGGCCACCAGCCTGCCCAGGACCGCGGCCAGCACCAGGACCACCAGGACGCCGAGCGCGATCCGCGAAGCCGGGGTCAGCCTCCGGAAGGAGATGCCCGGCCTGCTCAGCCTCTCCACGAGGCGGCGGCGCCTCACGACCGGCTCCTCAGCCGGGGGTTCGCGACCAGGTACAGCACGTCCACGATCAGGTTCACCAGGACGAACCCCACCGCGATCGTGATCACGAAGCCCTGCACCTTCGAGGCGTCCCCGTCCTTGACCGCCTCGATCAGGTTCCGGCCCATCCCGGGCAGCGCGAAGATCGTTTCGATGACCACCGCGCCGCCCAGGAGGTAGCCGACCCGCAGGCCGAGCACCGTCAGCGGGTTGATCAGCGCGTTGCGCAGCACGTTGCGCCCGACCACCACGAGCGGCGGCAGCCCGCCGCCGCGCGCCGTGCGCACGTAGTCCCGGTCCAGCTCCTCCACCATCGAGGTGCGCACGATCCGGGTGAGCTGCGCGGCGACCGGCAGCGACAACGAGATCGCGGGCAGGGCCAGCGACTGCAGCCAGCCGCCGAAGGAATCGTTCATGTTCACGTATCCGCTCGTGGGGAACAGGCCGCCGCCCACGGCCAGCCATTCGATCAGCAGCAGCGCGACCCAGAACGCCGGTGCGGCGACGCCGCCGAGCGAGACCAGGCGGATCAGGTGATCCGGCCAGCGGTCGCGGAACAGCGCGGCGGTCAGGCCGAAGACCAGCGCCAGCACGATCGCGATGAACAGGCCGAGCAGGGTCAGCTGCACGGTGAGCGGCAGGGCGGTGGCGATGCTGTCGGACACCGGCTGCTTGGTGATGACACTGGTGCCGAAGTCGCCGTGCAGCAGCCGCCAGACGAAACGGCCGTACTGCACGGGCAACGGGTCGTCGAGCCCGTTGTCCTGGCGGAACTTCTCCAGCTGCGCCTGCGTCGCGTTGCCGCCGTCGAAGGCGGCCATCGCCGGGTCCGTCGGGGAGAACCGCATGACGACGAAGACGAACAGCACGACACCGAGCAGCAGCGGGATCAGGGACAGGACGCGGCGCACCAGCATGCGCACGACGACGATCACGCGGAAAGTCCTCTCCGGAAAGGGGCTGGGCTCAGGGGTGCTTCTAAGCGGCGGAGCCGCTTGCGGTGGGCTGTCAGCTGGCACCGCCGCGGGTTCTGACGTGGTTCCTCGCAGAAACGACACTGCCAGCTCCGACAGCGTTCAACACAGCGAATTGGCATTCGTGAGGAGGAGATCCCAAGCGAGGGACCACGTCAGGTTCCGCCACCCGCACCGCCACACAAACCATTTCCAAAACAGCCTCTACGCCGGTTTGGCCGTGTTGAGGTTGATGCCTGGGTAGCCCTGTGCGCGCACGCCGGAGATCTTCCGCGGATTCCAGGCGGTGCCCAGCTGGGTGAAGGCCACGGGGAAGATCACCGCCTGGTCCGCGATCATCTCCAGCACCTGCCGGGTGAGCGCGGCGCGTTTCGTCTCGTCCTGTTCCCTGGCGGCCTGGTCCTGCAGGGCGTAAAGCGCGTCGGCCTCCGGCCCCTGCCATCGCGCGTAGGTGGTGGCGAGGATCGACGATGAGTCGTAGTAGTAGCGGGTGAGCAGGTCGGGGTCGTTGCCGAACTGCATCGGGTTGTTCGTCGTGGCGATCACCGGGAAGTCGGCGCCACCGTCCAGTTTGGAGAACAGCGCCTTGGTGTCCTGCTGCTGCAGCGTGGTGGCCACGCCGATGGCGTCCCAGCCCTCCTTGATCACCGTCACGCAGCTGGTGACCAGCGAGGTGTTCGTCGTCCACAGCTCGATCGACAGGTTCGTCACCCCGGCCTGGCGCAGCAGATCCCTGGCCTTGCCGGGGTCGTAGGCGAAGCTGCCGGTGGCGGCGGCCCCGGAGTCCAGTTTCGGGTTGATGAACGAGGTTCCCGGCGTGCCGGCGCCCTTGAGCCCGATCTGCACCAGCTTCTGCCGGTCGATCGCGTAGTGCAGCGCCTGCCGCACCAGTTTGTCGCCGAACGGCGCGTGCCGGGTGTTGAACAGCAGGAACAGGTTGTTGCCACCCTCGGCGAACTCGACCGTCCGGCCGTCGGCCCGCAGCTGATCGGCGTTGGCGGGCGGGATGTTCTCCACGATCTGCGCGTCGGGACTGGCACCGGAGATCTCCGCCACCCGCGGTGCGGCATCCACAATGGACTTCCACAGCATGGTCTGGTACGCGGCGGGCCGCGGGCCGTTGTAGGCGTCGAACCGGGCGAACGACGTGTGGCTCAGCGGTGCCTGTTCGGTGACCCGGTAGGGCCCGGAGCCGACGACGGTGCCGTTCTTGGCCAGATCCCACTTCCCGTCGAACACGTGCTTCGGCACGATCTTGCAGGTCTGGATCCGTTGCAGCGCATAGGGGAACGGGAACTTCAGCCGGAACTCCACGCTGTGCTCGCCCGTCTTCCGCACGCTGTCCAGCCACAGGGAGAAGAAGCTGCGGATGAGCACGTTCTCCTTCGGGTCCAGCGCGCGCTGGTAGGTGAAGACCACGTCGTCGGCAGTGACGGGCTGCCCGTCGTGCCACTGGGCACCGTCGCGGAGTTCGAAGGCCAGCGTCGTGCTCTTCAGGTCGGCGGGCAACGCCTTGGCGAGACCGGGATACGGCTCGCGCGTGATCGGATCGCCCTCCACGAGGGACTCGTAGCAGTGCAGGATGGCCGCCATGGAGAAGGCGGAGGCCGTCTGGAGCGGGTCCCAGGTCTGGTTGTTGCCGTAGCCGATCACGGCGGTGAGCGATCCCTTGGTGTTGCCGCTGTTGGTGGAACTGGGCCCGCCGCAGGCCGCGAGCGCCGAGGAGAGCCCGGCGGCCGCACCCAGCAGGCCGGTGTAGCGCAGCAGGTCGCGGCGGTTGAGCGTCAGGCCGGATCGCTTCGGGCTGGCTGACATCGCGTCTCCTGACTCGGTCTTCGTCGACCGAACAGTGCTGGAAGTACGACGTAGGACGTCCTACGCCCTGGCGTAGGCTAGATCCCGTCGCGCCCCCGGTCAAGGGATCTTTCGCCGGACACCGGAAGAGGAATAACGTGGGATGTCCGGATCCGCGATCGCACGATAACGTTCCGAGGAGGCCATCCCGTGGCGCCAGAGCACGAAGCCGGGCGCGGCACCGCCGCCGCACCGGCCCCGCTGACCAGCACCGATCCCGGTGCCGGACGGCGCGCCCCGCGCGCGGACGCCCCTTCGGACGCGCCCGCGCTCTCCCTCGACGGGACATGGCGTTTCCACCTGGCGGACCGGCCCGGCCACGCGACCCCCGGGTTCGCGGAACCCGGTTTCGACGACGGGGGCTGGTCCCGGCTGGAGGTACCCGGGCACTGGCAGCTGCAAGGACACGGCAGCCCGGCCTACACCAACGTCCGCTACCCCTTCCCGCTCGACCCGCCGTTCGTCCCGGACGAGAACCCCACCGGCGAATACCGCCGCCGGTTCGACCTTCCCCCCGGCTGGCCGGAGGGCGAGGCGGTACTCCGGTTCCGCGGCGTGGATTCCGCGTTCACGGTGTGGCTCAACGGAACCGAACTCGGCTGGTCCACCGGCAGCAGGCTCACCACCGAATTCGACGCCGGCCCGCTGCTGCGCCCGCACGGCAACGTGCTCGCCGTGCGGGTCCACCAGTTCTCCCCCGCCAGTTACCTGGAAGACCAGGACATGTGGTGGTTGTCCGGGATCTTCCGCGACGTCACCCTCATCGCCCGGCCACCCGGCTCCGTCGGCGACTTCTTCGTGCACGCGGACTACGACCACACCACCGGCGGCGGCACGCTCCGCGTCGAAACCGACGTTCCGGCAACGCTGTCGGTCCCGGAGCTGGGGCTGTCCGGAGTGCCCGCCGGACAGCCCTGCCGGATCCCTTCCGTCCACCCGTGGTCGGCCGAGCTCCCCCGGCTCTACCACGGCACCCTGAGCACCGCGGGTGAGCGGATTCCGCTGCGCATCGGCTTTCGCACGGTGGCCGTGCGCGACGGCCTGCTCACCGTCAACGGCAGGCGGATCCTGCTGCGCGGGGTCAACCGGCACGAATGGAACCCCGGCCGCGGCCGCGCGGTCACCGCGGACGACATGCTGGCCGACGTGCTGATGATGAAGCGGCACAACGTCAACGCGGTCCGCACCAGCCACTACCCGCCGCATCCGGATTTCCTGGACCTGTGCGACGAATACGGCCTGTACGTCCTCGCCGAATGCGATCTGGAAACCCACGGCTTCACGGTCGCGGGCTGGCGCCGCAATCCCAGCGACGATCCGCGGTGGCGCCCGGCGATGCTGGACCGGATGTGCCGCACGGTGGAACGCGACAAGAACCACCCGTCGGTCGTCCTCTGGTCGCTGGGCAACGAAGCCGGCACCGGCGGCAACCTCGCCGCCATGGCGGGCTGGGTGCACGAGCGCGATCCGGGCCGCCCGGTGCACTACGAGGGCGACGGGGACTCCCGGCACGTGGACGTCTACAGCAGGATGTACGCCACGCACGCCGAGGTCGAGGCGATCGGGCGGTACGAAGAGCCGCCCACCGCCGACCCGTCCGCCGACGCGCACCGCCGCGGACTGCCGTTCCTGCTCTGCGAATACGCGCACGCGATGGGCAACGGCCCCGGCGGGCTGCTGGAGTACCAGCGGCTGTTCGAACGGTATCCCCGCTGCCAGGGCGGGTTCGTGTGGGAGTGGATCGACCACGGCATCCGGCGGCACACCCCCGACGGGCGCGAGTTCTTCGCCTACGGCGGGGATTTCGGCGAGCCGCTGCACGACGGGAACTTCGTCCTGGACGGGCTGGTGTTCCCCGACCGTACCCCCTCCCCCGGCCTGACCGAACTCAAGGCGGTGTTCGCCCCAGTCCGGCTGGCGGTGGAGGGCACCCGCCTGACGGTGACCAACCTCCACGACTTCACCGGCACCGCTCACCTGCGTTTCCGGTGGTCTCTGGAAACCGAAGGCGAGCCGGTGGCCGAGGGGGTACTGCGGGCGGAAGACGTGCCGCCCCAGGGGTCGGTGGCGGTGGAGTTGCCCGTCCTGCCCCCGGTGGCCGGGGAAAGCTGGCTGACGGTGCGGGCGGAACTGGCCGGGGACACCGCGTGGGCGGCCGCCGGGCACGAGGTCGCGTTCACCCAGCACCGGGTCGCCGCGCGCCGGACCGAGCCGCGCAGGCCCGCCCCGCTGGACCGGGACGACTTCGACGATTCCGGCACCCTGGTCCGGCTGGGCGGGCTGCGGGTCCGCGGTCCCCGGCTGGACGTGTGGCGGGCACCCACCGACAACGACCGCACCACCAACGCCGACGCGGTGGAGTCCCGCTGGCGGGCACTCGGCCTGCACCGCGTGACGCACCGGGTCATCGGGCAGGAGTGGTCGGACGGCGGGCTCGTGGTCCGGACGCGGGTCGCCCCGGCCGCCACCGACCTGGGCCTGTTCGCCACCTACCACTGGGCGGGGGACGGTCCGGCCCTGCTCCTCCGGGTCGAGGTCCGCCCGGACGGCGAATGGACGGCGCCGCTGCCCCGGATGGGGCTGCGGATGGCGGTCCCGGCCGGTCTCGGCGAGGTCGAGTGGTTCGGCGGCGGCCCCGGCGAGGCCTACGCCGACAGCTGCCAGGCGATGCGCATCGGGCGTTACCGCCGCACCGTCGAGGAGTGGCAGACGCCCTACCCGATGCCGCAGGAGAACGGCAACCGCAGGCAGGTGCGCTGGGCCGAACTGCGTGGCGGGGACGGCGGGCTGCGGATCGAGGGCGCGCCGGTGTTCGACCTGACCGTCCGCCGCTGGACGAGCGAGGACCTCGACGCCGCCCGGCATCCCACCGATCTCGTCCCCGGCGCCGTGATCTGGGTCAACCTCGATCTCGCCCAGCACGGGCTCGGCACCGCCTCGTGCGGCCCCGGCGTGCTGCCGGAGTACACCCTCACCGCGGCACCGGCCTCCTGGACGGTCCGGTTCCTCCCCCTGTAGCGCGGAAAGTTCCGGAACGCCACGGTCGATCCGGACCGTCCATTTCGGACGTTATCGTCCGGGATCACCGAGTTGACCATGGCGGGGCGATCATGGAAAGGTGCGGGCCGCAGCCAAGATCGACACACTCCAGGAATGAGTTCATGCGCAGGATTCCGTCCCTCGCGGCGCTCGGCGCCCTGACGGCCACCCTCACGCTGACCGGGTGCGGAGGCGGCTCCGCACCCACCCCGGCCTCCGCCACCGGTGCCACCGGCACCGCCGCGGCCACCCCGGCCTCCGCCACCGGATCCTCGTCCGCGGCCGCCGCTTCCAGCGCCGGCCCGGCCGCCTCCGGCGGCAAGATCGCGGTCAACGGCACCCTGGACGACCCGGTGCTGGGCGACCACGTGGTGGCCCAGGCCGTGGTCCGGGACTTCCCGTTCCCGGCGAGCATGTCCGGCGCCTCCAGCGGCGAGCTCGTCCTGGTCCAGCTCAGCGCGACCGCGGGCACCAAGTACTACGCCGGTTTCCAGACCACCTCGCTGGAACTGGTCACGGCCGACGGCACCGAGAACACCGTGAGCGACGGCGACGACCTGGACAAGGCGATGGCGGCCGCGGGCTACACCCCGTTTCCCGGCAGCGGCGCCCTCGACACCGGCAAGTCCGGCAGCGGCTGGGTGGCCTTCGACGACTACCAGAAGGACAGCCCGAAGCTGACGCTGCGCCTCAAACGGCCCGCATTGTCCACTTCGGACGGGCAGAACATCCCGGCCGCGAACTTCGACGTGCCGCTGGTCAAGTAGCGGCGCGGGCGTGGCGGTGGCGAAGGGACCACCGCCACAGCTCGTCGAGCCCCCACACGACGACCGGGAACGGCAGCAGGATCAGCAGTTGCTGCCACGAGGGCACCGCCGTGCCGAACACGTACTGCAGGGGCGGCACGGTCACCACCAGCGCGGCGAAGGCCAGCTCGAACGCGATCCCCCACAGCAACAGCCGGTTGCTGAACGGGCCGATCGCCCGCAGCGACGCCAGTTGCGTCCGCGAGGCGAAGGCGGTGCCGATCTGGCACGCCACGATCCCGAGGAAGGTCATCGTGGTGGCCTGCACCCAAACGTGGTGCAGGGCGGCCCCGTCCTCCACCGGGGCACCCAGCCGCCACCCGCCGGAGAGCAGGGTGAAGAAGAACCCGCCGAGCACGAGCACGGCCGAGGTGACACCGAGCAGGCCCCAGGCCCGGCCCAGCATTCCCGCGTCGATCACGTTCTCCCCTCGGCGCCGCGGCGGGCGGTCCATCAGGCCGGGTTCGGCCGGTTCCCGCCCGAGTGCCAGCGCGGGCAGCGTCTCGGTGCCGAGGTCGATGGCGAGGATCTGCAGCACGGTCAGCGGCAGCGGAATCTTCCCGCCGGAGATCGCGAACAGCAGGAACGGGATCACCTCTGGCATGGCGTGCGCGAAGATGTAGACGATGAACTTGCGCACGTTGTCGAAGACCTGACGGCCCGCCTGGACCGCCGTGACGATGGTGGCGAAGTTGTCGTCCGTGAGCACCATCGTCGACGCCTCGCGCGCCACGTCCGTACCCGCCACCCCCATCGCCACCCCGATGTCGGCGCGGCGGAGCGCGGGCGCGTCGTTGACCCCGTCGCCCGTCATGGCCACCACGTTGCCTTCTGCCCGCAGCGCGTCGGCGATCCGCAGCTTCACCTCGGGCGAGCTCCGCGCGAAGATCAGCTCGCGGTGGGCGCGCAAGAGCCGGTCCAGTTCGGCCTCGCTCAGCTTCTCCAGCTGCTCGCCGGTGAGCACCGTGGTGTCCTCCCTGGCGATCCCGACCTGCCGCGCGATCTCGGTCGCGGTCAGCGGGTGGTCGCCGGTCACCACGATCAGCCGGATCCCCGCGGTGTGGCAGCGGGCCACCGCGCCGGCCACCTCCGGCCGGGGCGGGTCGAACATCGCGACGACGCCGTAGAGCACCAGGTCCCGTTCGGCGTCCTCCCGCCGCGCCGGAACGGGCTCGCCGTCACCGAGTTCCCGGCCCGCGATGGCGAGCAGTCGCAGGCCCCGCGCCGCGTAGCCGCGGGTGATCCCGATGAAGTCGGCCCTGTCCTGCTCGGTCAGGGCACGGCTGCGCCCTTCCGGGGTGAGGATCCGGGTGGCGCGGGACAGCACCACCTCGGGGCCGCCCTTGGCGTTCACCACCCGGCGGTCCCCTTCGGTGTCGACGGTGGACATCAGGCGCAGCGCCGGGTCGAAGTGGAACTGCCGCAGCCGGTGCCGCTCACGCTCCCGCGGCGTCACCACCACCCCCAGCGTCCCCGACGCGCGCATCAGCGCGACCTCGGTCGGATCGCCGGAATCGAGGTCGGCGTTGTTGCACTCCGCCATCGCGGCGGCCAGCCGCGTGACGGCCGGGATCGCGGCGGGCTGATCCAGCGCGACCGGCCCCGCGCAGGTCCAGGCGTCGGTGACCCGCATGCGGTTCTGGGTGAGGGTGCCGGTCTTGTCCGTGCAGATGACGGCGGTGCTGCCGAGGGTCTCGACCGCGGACAGGCGTTTGACCACCGCCCCGCCCCGCGCCAGTACCCGCACCCCGACGGCGAGCGCCAGGGTGATCGTCGGGAGCAGGCCCTCGGGCACGTTCGCCACCAGCAGGCCGATCGCGAAGTTGAACGCGTCGGCCAGCGGCAGCCCCGCCACCAGCGCGCCGATCGGCAGGAAGGCCACGCCCGCCCCCACCGCCACCGCGGCGATCAGCCACGCCACCCGCTTGACCTGCCGCTCCAGCGGGCTTTCTTCGCGGCCGACGCGCTGGGACAGCGCCGCGATCCGGCCGAGTTCGGTGTGCATGCCAGTGGCGAACACCACCGCTCGCGCCTCACCGGCCGTGCAGCTCGTGCCGCTGAACAGCAGGTCCCGCGCCTGCAGCAGCGGCCCGGTCCCGTCGAGGAGGTCCGCGGCCCGGTAGGCGGGCATCGATTCCCCGGTCAGCGTGGACAGGTCCACCTCGACGCCCCCGCTGATCAGCCGCGCATCGGCCGGGACGCGGTCCCCTTCTTCGAGGAGCAGCACGTCCCCCGGCACCAGCTCCCGCGCCTCGACGAGCACACGGGTCCCGTCACGCAGGACCTTCGACTTGGCCGCCAGGTAGACCGCGAGCGCCTCCACCGCGCGTTCCGCCTGCCGTTCCTGCACGAAGGCGAAGATCGCGTTGAGCACGATCACCGCGACGATCGCCAACCCGAGCGCGAGGGAACCGGACACCGCGGCGAGCACCGCGGCCAGCCACAGCAGCAGCGCCAGCGGATGGGTGAACTGGCCCAGCAGTTCCCGTCCCCAGCCCCCGCCGCGCCTGCGGGTCAGCTCGTTCGGCCCGTAGACGAGCAGCCGCCGCGCGGCTTCCCGCGCGGTCAGCCCTTCCCGCCGCGTGCGCAGGTCCCGGAACACGCGGTCGAGCGGCTCCTGGGGATTTTCCAGTTCCACCTCGTCCCGAACCGTCATTCCGCCAGCATGTTCGAGACGGCGGCAAGCCCGGCAGGGACGAAAGCCCCTCACCCCCGGGGCGAAGGCCCCGCCCCGGGAGTGCGGGGAACCGGTGTCAGCCCAGTGCCTTGAGCAGTTCGGCGGCCAGCGGCGCGGACGAGGCCGGGTTCTGGCCGGTGTAGAGGTTGCGGTCGACGACCACGTTGGGCGCCCACGGCTGCCCTTCGTCGAACTCGGCGCCGAGCGCGACCAGCCGGTCCTGCAGCAGCCACGGGGCCTTGTCCGCCAGCCCCGCCTGCCGCTCCTCGTCATTGGTGAACCCGGTCAGGCGGTAGCCCGCGAAGGGCGACCCGCCCTCGCCTTCGGTGGCGAGCAGCGCCGCCGGGCCGTGGCAGACCACGCCGAGCGGCCTGCCGGATCGCAGGACCTCGGTCAGTACCCGGGCGGAGTCCGCGTTGACGGCCAGGTCCTCCATCGGACCGTGCCCGCCGGGGTAGTACACCGCGTCGAAGCCCGTGAGGTCGGCGTCCTCGAGTTTGACGGGATGGTGCAGCGGGGCCGCCGAGTCCAGCAGCCCGGCGATCTCGGCGGCGCCTTCCGGCCCGCCGTTCACCTCGGGCGCGAGGCTGCCGCGGTCGACGACCGGCTCGACACCGCCCGGGGTGGCGACGACGACCTCGTGCCCCGCCTCGGTGAAGGCCCGGTACGGCACGGCGAACTCCTCGGCCCAGAAGCCGGTGGGGTGGCGCGTGCCATCGTTCAGGGTCCAGTGATCGGCCCCGGTCATCACGAACAGAATCCTTGCCATGGCTCCCACGCTAGGCGCGTTCCCATACGCTGACCAATAGGATCGGCGCTATGCCCCATAAGAATAGTGATGGGAGTGGTGCGCTGGACCTGATGCTGCTGCGCACCTTCCTCGCGGTCCACCGCGCCGGTTCGTTCACCGCGGCGGCCCGGCTGCTCGGCCTGTCCCAGCCCGCCGTCACCGGGCAGATCCGCGCACTGGAGGAGCAGCTCGGGCGGCCCCTGTTCGAACGGCTGCCTCGGGGGGTGGCGGCGACCACGGTGGCGGACGAGCTGGCCGCCGAGATCGCGGTGCCACTCGACCGGCTCGCCGCCGTCGCCGGGCGGGGCCGGGCGGCGGACGGTCCGGCGGACGACGACGTGCTGCCCGAGCCGGTACACCTCGGCGGGCCGGCCGAACTGCTCGGCGTGCGCGTCCTGCCCGCGCTCGCCCCACTCGTGGCCGGGGGGCTGCGCCTGCGCGTCACCCCGGGCCTGGCCGACGACCTGCTCGAGGGCCTGCGTGCCGGGCAGTTCGATCTCGTCGTGTCCGCGATCCGGCCCCGGGGCCGCAGCATCCTCGCCACCCCGCTGATGGACGAGGAGTTCGTGCTGGTGGCCGCGCCCGCGTGGGCGGCGCGCCTCGGCGCGCTCTCCGCGCGCGATCCCGGGCCGCTCCGGACGGTCCCGTTGATCACCTACGCCGAGGACCTGCCGATCGCGCGGCGGTACTGGCGGCACGTCTTCGGCACTCGGCTGGACACCCAGGCCGCCGTGGTGGTGCCGGACCTCCGTGCGGTGCGGGCGGCCGTGGCCGCGGGCGCCGGATTCAGCGTCCTGCCCCGGTACCTGTGCGACGACGACCTGGTCTCCGGCACACTCGTGACCCTGCTGGAACCGGAGGACCCGCCCCTCAACACCGGTTTTCTCGCCCAGCGCGCGGGAGCGCGGGCGAGCGCCCAGGTGCTGCTGGTCCGGGACCATCTCCTCCAGCAGGCCAAATCCTGGTAGCTGCTCAGGGCCTGCGGCGCACCGCCGCGGCAGTGCCGTGAAGGGCCCCTGAGAATGCCGGGCCCGGCCCCGAACCGGACCCGGCACCGTTCACCGCCGGGTGGCGGTTTCGGGGAGCAGCAGCCAGGCGCCGTACCCGCCCAGCAGGTCCGACACGTCGGCCAGCCCCTGGTGGCGGAGCAGGCTCGCCCCGATGGAGGACCGCAGGCCGCCCGCGCAGTGCACGACCACGGGCCGGTCCGCGGGGATCTCGCCGATCCGGTCGCGCAGCTCGGCCAGGGGGATGTGCACCGAACCCTCGATGCGGCCCTCCTCGCGCTCGGCGGCGCTCCGCACGTCGACCACCGCGGGCGGCCGCTCGCCGTCGAGCTCGGCGCGGAGCCGGTCCGCGGTGACCCGGCTGGCCGGCGTCATCTCGTCCGCCAGTCCGGGCAGGGCCGCCTCCGCGTCGCGCAGGTAGCCCGCGACACGGTCGAACCCGATGCGCGCCAAACGCGTGACCAGCTCCTCTTCCCGTCCCGCGGGGGCGATCACGACGACCTCCTCGCCGGGCCGCACCACGGTGCCCGCCTGCTCGGCGAACCGCCCGTCCGCGGGCACGTTGACCGAGCCGCGCAGGTGCCCGGCGGCGAACTCCTGCGGGTCGCGGCCGTCCACGACGACGGCACCGGCGGCCCGCCGGTCGAGCAGCTCGCCGGGGGTCAGCGGGCCCGCCGCGGCCGCCGGGTCGAACAGTTCGTGCTCCTTGCGGTTGAGCGTCGCGTCGTAGACGAAGTAACCCGGTGCCACGGGCTGCCCCGCGGTCACCACCGCGACGAACTCGTCCTCGCTCATCGGCGCGCACGCGTAGTTGGTCAGCCGCTGCATGCCGATGGTGGACTGCCGCTCGGTGGACAGGTTCTTGCCGCAGGCGGAACCCGCGCCGTGCGCGGGGAAGACCCGCACGTCGTCGGGCAGGGCCATCAGCTTGTGCTGCACGCTGTCGTAGAGCATGCGGCCCAGTTCGTCGGCGGTGACCCCGACCGAGGCGAGCAGGTCGGGCCTGCCGACGTCGCCGATGAACAGCGCGTCCCCGGTGAGCACCCCGTAGGCCACCTCGTCGCCGGCGTGCTCGTAGACCAGGATGCTGATGGACTCGGGGGTGTGCCCGGGGGTCTCCATGATCTGCAGCGTCACGTCGCCGAGGCTGATGCGCTCGCCGTCGGCGAGTTTGCGGATCGGGTACTCGGCGTCGGCCCGCTGCCCGTAGCCGATCCAGGCGCCGGTCCGCGCGGCCAGTTCTAGGTGCCCGGCGAGGAAGTCGGCGTGGAAGTGGGTGTTGATGACGGCCTCGATGGTGAAGCCCCGCTCCTCGGCCTCGGCGAGGTACTCCGAGACGTCGCGGCGCGGGTCGACGACCACGGCCCTGCCCGTGGTCTCGTCGGCGACGAGGTAGGACGCCTGGGACAGGCAGTCCAGGTAGTACTGGGCGAAGAACACGGATCCTCCCGGTCGATGCGTCTCATACCCCTAGGGGTACCTCCGACACCCAGGTAACCAGAATCCGCTCGATTCGTCAAATACCCTCCGGGGTATTGCCGCGCGGCGTCAGGCGAGTTCGGTGGCGTGCCGGTCCAGCCGGTATCGGCTCTGGAACAGCCACGCCACCACCATCAGCACCGCCGGAACCGCGGTAAAGCCGACGAGCACCGCCGTCAGCGCCGCCGGGGACTGGCCCGCGCCCTGCCCGCCGGTCGTGGACACGAAACCGCCGAACGCGAGCACCGCGGAGTACAGGTAGGGACCGATCGCCGTCCCGGTGGCTTCGGTCGCCGTCCACACCCCGGTGTAGGCACCGGCCGCCGCGCTCCCGCGTCCGCGGGCCGCCGCCACCGCGTCCGGCACCATCGAGAAGGCCAGCAACTGCAGCCCGGCGAACGCGACCCCCAGCACCACCACGACACCGGCGGTGAACCCCGCCCCGAGCCGGTCCCCGGCGAGCAGGGCGAGGCACCCGGCCACGAACACGGCCTGCGCGGCCAGGAGAGCGCGCTGCTTGCCGATCCGGCGCGACAACCACCGCCACGCCGGGCCCGCGACGAGCGCCGGGGCGAGGAAACCCGCCATGAACCCCGCGGTCGACCGGCCGTCGTGCCGCACGTATTCGGCGTAGAAGGGCAGCGCCGCGAGGAAGAGGTGCGTGGTGGTCACCGTGCACAGGTACGACAGCACCAGCGCCCGGAAGTCGCGGTCCCGCCAGGCGGACCGGATACCGGCCAGACCGGAATGGCCGAGGCTGGGAGGCCGGAAACCGCAGCGCACGGTGAGCCCGCGCACCCCGCCGAGGGCGATCAGGCCCGAGAACACCATGACCACCGCCAGCAGCACCGCCATCCGGGTGTACCCGGCCCGGCCGCCCGACGCCACCAGGGCCGGGGCGACCACCCCCGCGCCGAGCAGCCCGGCCGTCAGCACCAGCATCCGCACCAGGAACACGCGCGTGCGTTCGTGGTAGCCGATCCGCAGGTCCGCCGGGGTGGCCAGGTACGGCACCTGGAACGAGGCGAACAGCAGGTTCCCGGCGACGAACCAGGCAGCCACCCACAGCGCGGCGGTGAATCCGGTCAGCGGCGCGGGCACCGAGAACATCGCGACGAGCGCGACCGGGAGCAGCAGGCCCCAGCGGAGCAGGCCCCGGCGGTGCCCGGCGGCCCGCGCCTGCCGGTCCGACAACGCCCCGAGGAGGGGGTGGGCGACCGCGTCGGCGATCTTCGGCACGAGCAGGGTCAGCCCGGCCAGGAAGGGGGAAACGCCGAGGGTGTGCGTCAGGAAGTAGAGCAGGAGCAGGCCGGGGACGGTGACCCACACCCCCATCCCCAGCGAACCGGTGGCGTAGGCGGCGAGATCCCGGGCACCGGCGCGCACCGGGGCGGAGTGCTCCGCCGTCAGAGGACCGGGCATGCGATCACGCGTCCGCATGCGGCACGGAGTGGCGGGCCACGACGCCGGAAGCCAGGTCGGCCCCGGCGAAAGCACCCGAACGGGCCCGTTGCGCGAGGGTGCGCGCGATGATCCGGTCCGTCACCCCCGGCAGGTGCCGCGCGAGGAAGAACTCGACGGCGCCGCGACGGGTCGTCGTCAGGTCCCGCCGCGCCCGGCGGCGCAGCACGGCCGCGAGCACCGTGTCCACCACTCCCTCCAGCGGTTCGTACCGGCTCATGCCTTCCAGGGACAGCCCGGCCGCGGCGGTCGAGTCGTGGATCGGGCTACGCACGGCGGAGGGGTAGACGCAGGTGACGCTCACGTGCGTGCCGACCTCGACCCGCAGCGCGTCGGCGTAGGCGACGAGGGCCCGCTTCGACGCGCCGTAGGCGGCCGCCAGGGGCAACTGCATCACCGCCATGCGCGAAGCGAGCATGACGACCCGGCCCCGCGAGGCGATCAGGTCACCGAGGCAGGCGGCGGTGACCCGCCACGCCCCGAGCAGGTTGATGTCCATCTGGCGGCGCACCTCCGCCCCCGGGGGCAGTTCGGCGGGCGCCGGACCGCCGATCCCGGCGTTGTTGATCAGCACGTCGAGACCGCCGAGCGAGGCGATCGCCCGCGCCACGACCGCGGGGACCGCCTCGTCGTCGGTGATGTCGCAGGCCAGGACCTCCACCGGATCCTCAGGAGACGGGGCGAGGTCGATCCCGGCGACGTGCGCGCCGAGCGCGGCCAGGCGCGCGCAGATCGCCCGGCCGAAGGTGCCGGAGGCGCCGGTGACGAGCACGCGGAGACCGCGGGGATCGCGGTGACCGCCCAGCAGCGCGGAAAGGGGGGACTTGGCGGGGCTCATGCGGTGGTCCGTTCGTGGCGAGTCGGGGTGAAGGGCCGGGAGGTGCCGCGCGCGAGCCGGGCCCGCCCGGCCTTGATCTCGCGAGGCAGATCGGCGACGTAGGCGTCGAAGTCGATGCGCATCATCGGGCGCCGGTCCCCCCAGCGGGCGGTGGCGGCGCGCAGCGCCGCGGTGACGGCCCGCCGCTGCTCCGGCCCGTCCGGCAGGCCGTAGGCGCCGGACAGGTAGGCGGCGGCGAGCTTCGCCTGCGCCTCGACGACGGGCAAGGCGGCCCCCGTGGACTGCATCAGCCCGAGGAAGAGCAGGCTCGGGTCCTGAAGGTGGAAAACCCGTTTGTACAGCGGCAACCGCTCCGGGTCCCCGCCCGTCCAGCGCTCGTCGAGGAACGGGACGACCACCCGGTAACCGGTGGCCCACACGATCAGGTCGACCTCGTCGGCCGTGCCGTCGGTGAACACCACGCGCGAGCCGTCGAAACGCGCGATCCCCGGCCGCGCGGCGATCTCGCCGTGGGTGAGCCGGTGGAGGATGGTGTCGCTGATCGTCGGGTGGTTCTGGAACAGCCCGCCCGCGGGCGCGGGCAGGCCGTACCGCTCCGGCCTGCCCACGGCCAGGCGCAGCAGCGTCTCGGCGACGCGCTGGCGCACCCGCCACGGCAGCGCCGCCAGTGCGCCCCCGGTCGCGTCGGAGGGACGGCCGAACAGGTATTTCGGCACGATGTGGACGCCGTGCCGGGCCGACAGCAGGACCGGGCCCCGCGCCGGATGGGAGGCGTCCACCGCGATGTCCATGGCGGAGTTGCCCATGCCCACGACGAGCACCCGCCGGTCGCGGAAGATCTCCGCCGAGGCGTAGTCGTGGGCGTGCATCTGGGTTCCGGTGAACGTGCCCGGGTAGGCGGGTTCGGGCAGGCGGGGATCCCAGTTGTGGCCGTTCGCGACGAGGACGGCGTCGAACGTCTCGCTCTCCCCCGCCGCGGTCCGCACCGTCCACGCCCGCCCGGCGTCCTCCCGCTCCACCGACGTCACCGTCCGCCCGAACCGGAGGTGCGGTGTCAGGCCGAACGTGTCCGCGTAGGCGGCGAGATACCCGGCGACGAGATCCGCCGACGGGTAGTCCGGCCAGTGGGCGGGCATCGGGTAGTCGGCGAATTCGGTGCGGCCGCGGCTGGTGTTCAGGTGCAGCGAGGCGTAGGCCGGGGACTTCCCGCCGGTGTGGTCGCGCACCCACAGCCCGCCGGGCCGGTCCCCCTTCTCGTAGGTGACGACCTCGACGCCCGCGTCGAGCAGGGCTTTGGTCGCGGTGAGGCCGGCGGGCCCGGCGCCGATCACGGCGGCACGGCAGGCGGGTGGCATGGGCTTTCCCTCGGGACGGGACGGCGCGCGTGCCGGTCGTTGCTCCGGCTTCGTCGCCGCGACGGTCGTTGTGGTAGCTGCCAACGGTAGGGGCATTTCTCCCCCGGACCTCTGTCCCGGATCACGCGAATGCCCCACCCGGTTGTGGCGAGATACAAGGCGCCGGGCAGCATCGCCGCGTGGACGCATGGCGCAGGGTGGTCGACCTCATCGAGCGGGTGGTCGGCGAAGAGGATCTGCTGGCGGTGTCGGTGGCCGGTGTGCGGACGCTGGTGCCCGAGGTGGCGGTGCTCACCCCCGCCGACATCGCCGGGCACACCCGCGCGCTGCTCGCCGCGGCCGCCCGGGCGCTGGCGGCCCGGCGCGGCCCCACCGGGGCGGAACTGTCGTTCGTGGAGGATCTCGCCGTCACCCGGGCACACCAGGGAGTGCCCATCGAGGCGGTGCTGCGGGCGATCCACGTCGCCGAGCGCGCGATCTGGTCGCGGGCCCGCGAAGCGGCCGCGGCGGACGGGGTCGGCCCGGAACTCCTGCTCGACGCGCGGGAGCTCTACGACGACTGGGCCGAGGCGGTGCGCGGCAGGCTCATCGCGGCCCATCGCGCGGCGAACGCGGACCAGGCCCCGGCCAGGGACCGCGACGTGGCACTGCTGCGGCGGCTCCTCGACGGCGGTTCGGCCGCCGCGCTCGCCGCCGCCGAGGCGGGACTGCCGGTCACCGGCGGGCTCTGGGTCGCCGTCGCCCGCCCGGGCGGAGCCGCGGCGGTGCGCCGCGCACTGGCCGAACGCCACCGCCCGTCGCCCTCCGCCGTCGTCGACGGCCTGCTGGTCGCCGTGCTCGGGCAGGCACCGTCACCGCGGTCCGTCCCGGACGGAACCCTCGTCGGGCTGGCGGGCCCCGCCGAGCCGGAGGAGCTCACCGGCACCCGCCGCCTCGCCCTGGCCGCGCTCACCGCCGCGGAAGCGACCGCGCGGGCCGGTCTCGTGCACATCGCGGAGGTGCCCGTGCTCGCCGCGATCGTGGACCGGGCTGATCTGGCCGCGGCACTGCTCGAGAAGCACCGGCAGGCGTGGGCCACCCTCGGCGCGAACGCCGAACCGGTGGCCCGCGCGGTGTGCGCCTGGGTGGAGGCGGGCGGCGACACCAACCGGGCCGCCGAACGGCAGTTCGTCCACCCCAACACCGTGCGCAACCGGGTCCTGCGGTTCGCCGGGATCACCGGCATCGACCCCGGCACCGCCTTCGGCGCCGTCGACGCCTGGTGGCTGTGCCGGGCCTGGCTCGCCCGCCCCTGACCGTTTCCGCCTCCGGTGCCCGGTTCGGCCCACTGCTCCCGTCGCAGGCGATGATCCCCTGCCCGCGGGCCGGGCACCCGACCCGCCACAATGGACAGACCACTCCCGCCGGACACCCGGAAAACCGACAAAAGCCGGAAAACCCCCGCATCGCCCGGGTATCGGATGGGGAGAGGCGGGTGTGTCTTCCTTTTCCCGTGGGCACATCCGGAAACACACGCAACGTCGAGGCCCCCGGACACGTCTGAACCAGCGTGCCGGCACAGAAGAAGAGGAACCGCATGCCCGTCCGACCGACCGTGACCCGTCAGCGCCCGTGGGGTGTGGCCGTAGTGGCCGCGCTGGCTTCGGTGACGTTACTGGCCGGCGCCTGCTCGTCATCCCCCGACAGCGCCTCCCCGCCCAGTATCGCGACCGGCACGGCCGCCGCCGCTGCCGCCGCGCAGGTGAGCATCGACGGCGCGGGGAGCACCGACTTCAACCCCAAGACGCCGATCACGGTGAAGGTGAACGGCGGCAAGCTCACCACGGTCACCGTGACCAACGCCGCCAAGGGCAACGCGGTCAAGGGCGCGCTCGCCGCGGACGGCTCGACTTGGAGCTCCAGCGAACCGCTCGGGTACGCAACGGCCTACACCGTGGTGGCCGAGGCCACGGGCGCCGACGGCAAACCGGTCGAACAGAAGGCCACGGTCAAGACCCTGACCCCGGCCGCGCAGACCTATCCCGCGGTCATCCCCGCACCCCCGTCCGCGGGCCTGACCTTCGGCGTGGGCCAGATCATCGGGGTGTCCTTCGACCACGCCATCACCAACCGGGCGGCCGCCGAGAAGGCGCTGACCGTCACCTCGACGCCGCCGCAGCAGGGCGCGTGGCACTGGATCGACAACAAGACCGTGCACTACCGGCCGCAGAGCTACTGGCAGGCCGGAACGACCGTCAAGCTCGACGTGAACCTCTACGGAGTCGACCTCGGCGGCGGGGTGTACGGCAAGACCGACCGCTCGGTCACCTACCAGATCCACGATTCCTGGATCGCCAAGGCCGACGGGAACACCGACCAGATGCAGTTGCTGCACAACGGAGCCGTGGTCGGGACGATGCCGATCAGCCTCGGCAAGGACGCCACGCCCACCCACGTCGGCCCGCACGTGATCTCCGACAAGCAGCAGCAGGTGATCATGGACTCCTGCACCTACGGCGTGTGCCCGCCCGCGCCCGGCGCCTACCGTTCCACCGAGTACTGGGCGGAACGCATCTCCAACGACGGCGAGTTCGTGCACGAGAACCCCAACACCGTGAACCAGCAGGGCAGTTCGAACGTCTCGCACGGCTGCATCAACCTCAGCCCGCAGAACGCGCAGGCGTTCTTCAACCAGTTCGGGCTGGGCGACGTGGTCGAGGTGACCAACTCCGGCGGCCCGGCCCTGCCGCTCTGGGACACCTACGGCGACTGGGAGCTCAGCTGGGCCGACTGGCAGGCGGGCAGTGCCGTGCACAACTGAGGCGCACCCCGCGCCGACGGCGGCCGCCCAGTAAGGTCGGCGCCGTCGGCTCCGCCGGCGCGGGAAAGGGGGCGGGATGAGCACACTGCAGACGCTGGACCGGGGGCTGCGGGCCCTCGACGTCATCTCGCACGCCTCCGAGGGCATCTCGATCGCGGATCTGGCCCGCGAACTCGACGTCCACCGCGCCATCTGCTACCGCATCGTGTCCACGCTGGAGTCGCACCTGCTGGTGGCGCGCACGGAGGACGGCCGGGTCCGGCTCGCCGTGGGGGTCGCCGTGCTGGCATCGCGGTTCGAACCGCAGTTCAGCCGCGACGTGCGGCCGATCCTGCACGCCCTCGCCAACGAGACGCACGCGACCGCGTTCCTGTCCGCCGCCGAGGGTGAGGAAGCCGTGGTGATGATGGTGAGCGAGCCCGACGACAGCGTCCTCACCGTCGGGTACCGCGTCGGCAGCCGCCACCCCCTCTCCCTCGGCGCGGCGGGGATCGCCATCCTCGCCACCCGTGCGGAGCGGCCCGACGACCCCGAACCGGTCCGGCAGGCCCGCCGCGACGGCTACAGCCTCACCCGCGGCCAGCTGGAGCGCGGAGCGGTCGGGGTGTCCGCCGGGTTGAGGCTGCCCGCCGGGTTGTCCCCCGCCGTGGAACGCAGCGTCGGGGTCGTCGCGATCGACGGCCTGGACACCTCTGCCGCCGCCGAAGCCGTCACGCGCACCGCCCGGCAACTCGAACGCCTCCTCTGACGCCCGGCCGAGTCCTGCCCTCGGGTGCCGGGCGCTGGCCGTGAAGGGTCCCTTCACAGCCGAATCGACCGTGAAGGGGCCCTTCACGGCTCGCCCAGCCCCCGGTCAGCCGTACGCACCGGGCCGCGCGCTCTCCTAACGTCCTGGCATCGACCTCTTGACGCCCTCGGGGCCTCCACCTAACCTCACCGCTGTTCGCTAACAGAGACAGCATGTGCGTTATTAGTAAAATCACAGGTGGAGGCGGTGGAGAGATGAGCACAGGGTCGTGCCCGATCGATCATTCGGGAGCGGCGGCGGCCGCATGCCCGATGACGGCGCCGGTCTCGGGGGCGGCCGCGTTCGATCCGTTCGGCGAGGCCTACCAGGCCGACCCGGCCGGTTCACTGCGCTGGTCCCGTGACGGCGAACCGGTGTTCTACAGCCCGGAACTCGGCTACTGGGTGGTCACGCGGTACGAAGACGTCAAGGCCGTCTTCCGGGACAATGTGCTGTTCTCCCCCTCGATCGCCCTGGAGAAGATCACCCCGGTCTGCGAAGAGGCCACCGAAACCCTCGCGCGATACGGCTACGCGATGGACCGCACCCTCGTGAACGAGGACGAGCCCGCCCACATGGCCCGCCGCCGCGCGCTCATCGACCCGTTCACCCCGGCCCGGCTCGCCCACCACGAGCCGATGGTCCGGCGGCTGGCGCGCGAATACGTCGACTCGTTCGCCGACGCGGGAAAGGCGGACCTGGTCGACGACATGTTCTGGGAGGTCACCCTCACCGTCGCGCTGCACTTCCTCGGCGTGCCGGAGGAGGACATGGCCACCCTGCGGAAGTATTCGATCGCGCACACGGTCAACACCTGGGGCCGGCCCTCACGCGACGAGCAGGTCGCGGTGGCCGAGGCGGTCGGGAAGTTCTGGCAGTTCGCGGGCACCGTGCTGGACAAGATCCGCCGCGACCCCTCCGGCCCGGGCTGGATGCCCTACAGCATCCGCCTGCAGCGGGAGATGCCCGAGGTGATCACCGACTCCTACCTGCACTCGATGATGATGGCCGGCATCGTCGCCGCGCACGAGACCACCGCCAACGCCGCCGCCAACGCGGTGAAGGTCCTCCTGGAGAACCGGACGGTGTGGGAGGAGATCTGCGCCGACCCGTCCCTGATCCCGTACGCGGTCGAGGAATGCCTGCGCCACAACGGTTCCGTCGCGGCCTGGCGGCGCCTGGCCACCGCCGACACCGAGGTTGGCGGCGTGCCGATCCCCCGGGGCGCGAAGCTGCTGATCGTCAACGCCTCGGCCAACCACGACGAACGGCACTTCGAGCACGCCGACGAGTTCGACCTGCACCGGGACAACGCCGCCGACCACCTGACCTTCGGCTACGGCAGCCACCAGTGCATGGGAAAGAACCTGGCCCGCATGGAACTCCAGATCTTCCTCGAAGAGCTGACCCGGCGGCTCCCGCACCTGGAACTGGTTCCGGACCAGCAGATCACCTACCTGCCTAACACCTCCTTCCGTGGTCCGGACCACCTGTGGGTCCGGTGGGATCCCGCCGCCAACCCGGAACGCACGGACCCGGCGGTGCTGCTCCGGCGGCGTCCGGTGCGGATCGGCGAGCCGCCAAAACGGGCCCTCCCCCGCCGGGTCGTCGTCGAAGGGATCACCCGCGAAGCCGAAGGGGTGGTCCGCCTCCGGCTGGCCGATCCGGCGGGGCGGCCGCTGCCGCAGTGGTCTCCCGGAGCGCACGTCGACCTCGAAGTGGGCGGCCTGTCCCGCCAGTACTCGCTGTGCGGCGATCCCGGCGACAGCGCCTACGAGGTCGCCGTGCTCCGGGAAGGCGCGGGCCGCGGCGGCTCGCGCTACATCCACGACGAACTCGCACCGGGCGACACGCTGAACCTGCGCGGCCCGCGCAACCACTTCCGGCTCGATCCCGGCGCGCGGCGCTACGTGTTCGTCGCCGGAGGCATCGGGATCACGCCCATCGCGGCCATGGCCGACCACGTCCGTGCCGCGGGCGGGGACTACGAAATCCACTACTGCGGCCGGGATCGCACCGCCATGGCCCTGCTGGCGCGACTGGAGCGCACGCACGGAGACCGGCTGGTCCCGCACATCGGTTCGGAAGGGACCCGGCTGGACGTCGAACGCCTGCTCGCCACCCCGGTGCCCGGCACCCTGGTCTACGCGTGCGGTCCCGAACGCCTGCTGTCCGCTTTGGACACCGCAACCCGGCACTGGCCGGAGGACAGCCTGCGCGTCGAGCACTTCACGGCGGCGACGGGCCCGCTGGACCCCGACGGGGAGCACGAGTTCGACGTGGAACTCGCCGATTCCGGCCGGACGATCCGGGTGCCCGCGGGAAACACGGTGCTCGGCGCGCTGCGCGAGGCGGGCGTCGAGATCGCCAGCGACTGCGAGGAAGGACTGTGCGGTTCGTGCCAGGTGACGGTGCTCGCCGGAGAGGTCGACCACCGCGACCGCGTGCTCACCAAGGCGGAACGGGCCGTTCACAACCGCATGATGACCTGCTGTTCCCGGGCCACCGGTGACCGGCTGACCCTCGGCCTCTGAGAAAAACACAGAAAGGACCTGACAATGGCGTCAACGGTGGACCGAGTGGTGCCCTCCGGCACCCGGGCCACGGCCCCGGCCGGCTTCAAACGCGTGCTGGCCGGCAGCATGGCCGGAGCCGTCCTCGAATGGTACGACTTCGCGATCTACGGCATCCTCGCCGCGACCGTGCTCGGCCCGCTGTTCTTCCCCGGCAGCAACGGCGTCGCGAAACTGCTCCTCGCGCTGGCGACACAGGGTCTCGGCTTCGTCGCCCGGCCGCTCGGCGGCATCGTGTTCGGGCATCTCGGCGACCGCTTCGGCCGCAAGCCGATGCTCGTGGTGACCTTCACACTGCTCGGCACGGCGACCGCGGCGATCGGCCTGCTGCCGACCTACCACCAGATCGGCATCGGGGCCACCGTGGCGCTGGTGGTGTTGCGGATGGTCCAGGGCTTTGCCCTCGGCGGGGAGTTCGGCGCCGCCGTGCTGATGGTCAGTGAATACGGCGAACCCCGGCGCCGCGGGTTCTGGGCGTCGTGGCCGCAGGCGGGCGCCCCGCTCGGCACCGTGCTCGCCACCGTCCTGGTGACGGTGCTGACCTCGGCGTTTCCCGGCAAGGCCTTCGACACCTGGGGCTGGCGGGTCGCCTTCCTGTTCGCCGTTCCCCTGCTGCTGGTCGGCTTCTGGCTGCGCCGCAGCGTCGAGGAGTCCCCGGTGTTCCGCGCGGCCCAGGAACACGCCGAACAGCGGGCCCGGGGCAGCGAGCGCTCCCCCATCCTCGCCGCCCTCGCCAAGCCGCGCGCCGTGCTGCACGGCCTGGGGATGCGGCTCGGCGAGAACGTGGCGTTCTACGTCTACACGGTGTTCGTCATCGCCTACGCCAGCCGCGGCTTCGGCTACACCCGCGGAGACGTCGTGCTGGCGGTGACCTTCGCTTCGGTGTTCCAGTTCGCCGGCATGATCCTCGGCGGTGCCTGGTCGGACCGCGTCGGCCGCAAGCCGGCGATGCTGGTGCCCGCCGTGGTGCTGATCGCGTGGGCACCGGCGTTCTTCGCCCTGGTGCACACCGGCACCCTGCCACTGCTCTGGATCGGCGTCGGCGTGGGCGCCTTCTTCCACGGGATGCTGGCGGGCACCGAGGCCGCGTGGATCACCGAGCTGTTCCCGACCAAGCACCGCTACGCCGGTTCGTCGCTGGTGTTCCAGGGCTCGTCGATCATCGCCGGGGCGCCGGCCCCGCTGATCGCGGTGTGGCTCATCGACCGGTTCGGGGTGGGCACCGTCATCGCCTACCTGATGATCACCATGGCGGTCACCGTGCTGGCCGTGGTGACCAGCCGGGAGACGAAGGGCCGCGACTTCGGCGCGGCCGACTGAGCCGAAACCCGGCGGGGCACCGTGTTTTCGCGCGAGAGCGGGAAAACACGGTGCCTTTCCCCACAGGGCCGGCTTCCCCTGGCTCAGCGGTGGCAGAGAATCCGGAGTGTCGAGTCGTAGGTGTTGCGGTAACCGTCCTGGTAGCCCCTGTCGTACTCGGTTTCTCTCCAGCTGGGACCGCGGCCATAGCGCCCCGAACCCCTGCCCAGGCAATTGGCGTCCCGGGCCGCCTCCACCGCTTCCCGCCTGCCGTCGCGCGCGCCGGCTTCGTAGCCCCGTGAGTAATCGGTCCAGCGCGGTGGCCCCGGATATCCGGCGGCCACGGTGGAAACGTGGTCCGCCGCCCTGGCCTCGGGTATCGCCGCAGGGGCGAGCGACAGCATTCCGGCCACGGCCAGCGAACCGGCGAACAATGCCATGGACCGTTTCGCGCGCATTACAACACACCCTTTCCCAAACAGATGATTCGAACTCGAGGGAGAATTCGGCGATTTCACAATTTCCTTCGTGAAACCGGCTCGATGCGCCGAAAGCAGGCCGGTATCACACGTCAAGCATCCGACCGGGTGAACATCAAGTCAACCCCTCGGCCGTTCACTCACACGGACCGCATTACGATAACCCTGGGTATTTTGGCAAGGGTTCAATTGGCGTGACCGAGTTCCCTCGTAATCAACCATCCGGCGCCGGACCCGAATAGCATGAAGAAATGCGGTCGTCAGGACCCGGCCGCGTAGCGCCAGAAGTCCCGCATCATCTCCGGCGGGGTGGGCCCGCTCATCTGCCGCTGGGTCAGCAGAACGGTGACCGTGCCGGTGGCGGGCACGACGTGCGCGGCCGTCCCCGATCCGCCGACCCAGCCGTACCGGCCGGGCACGGTCCACGGGTCGCTGGCCGCGATGTCCACCGACCCGCCGAAACCCCAGCCCTGGCCTTCCAGGAACAGGGTGCTCGCCGCGCGCTGGGCCGCGGTGAGGTGATCGGTGGTCATCAGGCGCACCGACTCGGCCGACAGCAGCCTGCGGCCCCGGAAAGTGCCGCCGCCCAGCAGCATCCGGCCGAAGGCGAACCAGTCTTCGGCGGTGGACACCAGACCACCAGCCCCCGAGGCGAAGGCCGGCGGTGAGCTCCACTGCCCGTCCGGGGTGTCGAGCAGATCCAGCCCACCATCGGGGCCGGGGGCGTAGGAGCTGGTGAGGCGATCGCGACGGTCCTCCGGCACCCAGAAACCGGTGTCGGCCATGCCGAGCGGCTCGAACAGGCGCTCGGCCAGAAACTCCGGCAAGGGCTGCCCCGACACCCGTTCGATCAGCACGCCCAACAGGTCCGAACAGGTGTTGTACAGCCACGCCTCGCCCGGCTGGTGCAGCAGGGGAATGGCCGCCAGCCGCGCGAGCCAGCCGTCCGTGGCCGGTATCCGCTGCGGCCGGAGGTTCTGTTCCTGGACCAGCGCCAGCAGCGGCTGGACCGCGGGCAGCGAGAAGTTCGCGGGAAAGCCGTACCCCGCGCGGAAGGTGAGCAGATCGCCCACCGTGATCGGCCGGACCGCCGGTACCACGTCGTCGACCGGGCTCGAGGGCGTGCGCACGACGACCGGGGAGGCCAGTTCCGGCAGCCATCGTGCGATCTCCTCGTCCACCGCCACCCGGCCCTCGTCGATCAGCATCATCACCGCCGCGGCCGTGATGGGCTTCGTGATCGAGGCGATGCGAAAGATCGAGTCCCGTCGCATCGGCGGCGCGTCCCCGGTGCCCGCCGCACCGGCCGCGGCCACCTCGACCCGGTCCCCATGCGCCACCAGAGCCACCGCGCCCGGCACGGTGCCGTCGTCGACGTAACCCTGCAGAAGGTCGTACAGCCTGCCCATCGTCCACCTCTCCTAGTCGGTACTGACGGAAGGTAGACCCCGGGTACGACGAAAACTCGTCGGCGGACGGGTTCTCCACGATCGGTGGACACGACGGCCCGTCGCGGCCCCGGCACGGCGGTAGCGTCGGACCATGGACGCACATTCCGCGAGGGGCCTGGCGTTCGCCGCCGGTCCGACGCTCGCCGCCGCCGCGATCGGCTCGCTGGCCGCACGCCGGGCCCCGGAGATCTACCGGCGGCTGGCCAAACCGGCCTGGGCGCCGCCCCCGGGGGTCTTCGGTCCGGTGTGGACAGTGCTCTACACGGCGATCGGGGTGGCGGGCTGGCGGTTGTGGACCCGGCGCGCCGGCCGGAAGGCGCTGGGCCTGCATCTCGCGCAGCTCGCCCTCAACGCGGCCTGGACACCCGCCTTCTTCGCCGCGCGCGACCGCACCGCGGCGCTCGCCGTGGTGGCCGCCCTCGACGGCGCCCTCGCCGCGGAGATCGCCGTCGTGGCACGCCGTGATCGCGCGGCCGCCGCCCTGCTCGCGCCCTACCTGGGCTGGTCGGTGTTCGCCACGGCGCTCACCGCCTCGGTCGGCGATCCCGCCGGTCCGGCCGGTCGCGCCACCCGCCGGTAGCCCACCTCGGCGGGGTCCCGGTGGCCGTGGCGGCGGGTGCCGAACTCGGTCACGAACGAACGGTCCGGCGGCACGAGCCGCACCGGGGTAAGCCGGAAGTAGGTCCGGGCGGCGGCGTGGGTCGCCGCGGCCACCACCGGCGACGGTTCCGCGAGGCCGTGCACGCGCCGCAGGTCCGGTGTGCACAGCGACGAGAAGACCTGGGGCCCCAGTGGACGCAGCGCGGGCGGGAACCAGCGCCGGGCGAAGTCCTCCACCAGCGCTCCGGTGACCGCGCGCCCGCCTTCGCTCGGCGCGTAGCGGCTCGCCTCGTACCCGGTCATCCAGGTCCGCAGGACGGCCCGGCTCTCCGGGATGCCGGTGATGCCCTGGGCCCGCGCCACCGCCGACCAGAACCGCCAGTGGCCTTCCCGTTCGGCTTCGGAGAACGGTGAGGTACCGACCAGGGCCGCCAACCGCTGCGGTTCCAGGGCCAGGGTGGCCAGCGTGTAGAGGGATTCGTCGTTGGCAATCGGGAAGTGCGCGTGGATCGCGTTCATCCGCTCGATCCACCGGCGGGCGTCGGCCGAGGCGAGGTCCCATTCCAGGAACTGGCCGAAGAACACGATCGTGTCGTCATTGCGCCGGGCGGTGTCGACGATGATGTCGCCCTTGCCCCGCCGCCACAGCACCCGGGCGATCGACGGGATCGCCACCTGCCGCGCGAACGCCACCGAGAACAGGGCGTGCACCAGCATCGGCTGCCCATGCAGGATCTGCAGGCTGAGCCTGGCCACCTCCTGGGCCTCCCGTACCGGGTCCAGCCCGCCGATCCGGCGCCGGATCGTCATCCCCAGCCTGCGACTCCGCATGACCACCTCCGTTTTGGACAACATACGCTGTCCAAAGTCGCGCTGACAAGCCCGCGAGGGTGCCGTCACAGTCGGCTGCGGCGATCGGCGTGAGTCCCGTTTCGCTTGCCAGAAGCGGCGGAGCCGCTTGCGGCGGGTCGTCAGCTGGCACCGCCGCGGGTTTTGACGTGGTTCCTCGCAAGAACAGCACTGCCAGCGCTTCGTGAATTGGCATTCATGAGGAGGCGATCCCACAGCGAAGGACCGCGTCAGGTTCCGCCACCCGCACCGCCACGCTTCGATACAGGCCTTAGCGGGCAGAATGGGGCCATGCGTACCCCGGCGAAGCAGGACTGGAAGGGCGTCTCGGCCGCCGAACGGCGCGAGCAGCGCCGGACCAGGCTGCTCGACGCCGCCGCCGAACTCCTCGGCACCGAGGGCGTGACCGCGGTCACCGTCCGCGCCACCTGCCGGACGGCGAAGCTGACCGAGCGCTACTTCTACGAGGAGTTCGAGGGCCGGGACGCGCTGCTGACCGCCACCTACGACCGCAGCGCCGTCCGGGTCATCGCCGCACTACGCGAAGCGATCCCGGCCGGCATCAGCGGCCTGCGCGCGCGGGCCCGCGCCGGCGTGTCCGGGTTGCTGGACTACTTCGCCCACCACCCGGCCGACGCGCGCATCCTGGTGATCGAGGCGGTACGGGAGCCGGTCCTGACGCGGCGCGGCACCGAGGCCACCATCCTGCTGATGAGCCTGGTGACGGACGAGAAGGCCGACCCCGTGGACGAGATCCTCACCGGCACGGTGCTCGGCGCGGGCCTCGGCGTGCTCTTCGCCGCCTGGCTCGACGGCCAGTTGCCGGTGGACCGCGAACGGTTCGTCGAGCACGCCACGCGCCTCATCGAGCACACGGTGCGTGTCTCCAGTCACTCCGAGGACCAGACCACAGAGGGATAGGTCACACGGAACTCCTTGCTGGGCGGGGAAAACCGTCGTCCTCCGCTAGCACAATCCGCGGCCGCAGGGCAAATTCCAGCCGTCTCGGTCCGCCCTGTGAAACGAGATGCCCCGGACCGCGCACGTGCTGCAGGATGACCGGGCCGCCGCGATCCGCGTGGCCGTCATCTCCTTCGGTCCCCCTGAGAGGTCTCATGTCTTCGCCCAACACCCCTGATCCGGAAGCGGCGCTGCCCGAAAAGCCGGGCCGCGGCAAGGGGTTCTTCCTCGGCATCGCCGCCGTGGTGATCGTCGCCGTGCTCGCGGTGGTGCTCGTCGTGGTCAACTCCGGCGGCGGGTCCGCCGACACCGCGGGCCGGACGACCGTCCGCATTGGAGTGACCGACGCAAGCGCCGACTACTGGAAGAGCTTCACGGAACTGGCCGCCGGCGAGGGCATCGACGTGAAGCTGGTCAACTTCAGCGACTACACGCAGGCCAACCCCGCGCTGTCGCAGGGCCAGCTCGACCTCAACCTGTTCCAGCACATCCTGTTCCTCGCCAACTACAACGTGTCCAAAGGCGACACCCTGACCCCCATCGGCTCGACCTACGTGGTGCCGCTGAGCCTGTATTCGCGCAGGCACGCGGCCCTCGCCGAGATCCCGGCCGGGGGCAGGGTCGCGATCCCCAACGACCCCACCAACCAGGCGCGGGCCCTGCTCGTGCTGCAGTCGGCCGGGCTGATCAGCCTGCGCGGCGGCGGCACCGTGCTGTCCACCCCGGCCGAGATCGATCCCGCCGCCTCGAAGGTGGCGGTGACCCCGGTGGACGCCTCCCAGACGGTGGCCGCGCTGCCCTCGGTGGACGCCGCGATCGTCAACAACAACTTCGCCCTGGACGCCGGTCTCGACCCGTCGAAGGCGCTGTTCAACGACGACCCGAAGAACCCCTCGGCGGAGCCCTACATCAACGCGTTCGTCAGCCGCGCCCAGGACAAGGACAACCCGGTCTACCTCAAGCTCGCCGCGCTCTACCGCGATCCGCGCGTGAGCGACAAGGTCGAGGCTCAGTCCAAGAACACCGCCGTGCTGGTGGACCGCTCCCAGGCCGAGCTGGCGAAGATCCTTTCCCGCCTGGAAGACACCGTCCGGGCCGCCAAGAAATGACCGGGGCGCCGCTCATCGAGTTCCAGCACGTCACCAAGACGTTCACCGGCGGCGGGCGGACCGTCACCGCCGTCGACGACGTCGACCTTCGCATCGAGGCGGGCCAGATCTTCGGGATCATCGGGTACTCGGGTGCGGGCAAGAGCACCCTGGTGCGGCTGATCAACGCGCTCGAGCCGGTGACCTCCGGCCGGGTGCTGATCGACGGGGTCGACCTCGGCACGCTCAAGGAGCGGCAGCTGCGGCAGGTGCGGGCCGGGATCGGCATGGTCTTCCAGCAGTTCAACCTGCTGGCGTCCCGCACCGTGTTCGGCAACGTCGCCTACCCGCTCAAGATCGCCGGGTGGAAGCGCGAGCAGCGCCGGAGCCGCGTGGCGGAACTGCTCGGCTTCGTCGGCATCGCGGACAAGGCGTGGAACTATCCCGACCAGCTCTCCGGCGGGCAGAAGCAGCGGGTGGGCATCGCCCGCGCGCTGGCTACCAACCCGAAGATCCTGCTGGCCGACGAGGCGACCAGCGCGCTGGATCCCGACACCACGGGCGAGGTGCTGCGCCTGCTCAAACGGGTCAACACCGAACTCGGGGTGACCATCGTGGTCATCACGCACGAGATGGACGTGGTGCGGGAGATCGCCGACCACGTGGCCGTGCTCGACGGCGGCAAGGTGGTCGAGCACGGCAGCACCTACGACGTGTTCTCCGCGCCGAAGACCGGGACCGCGCAACGGTTCGCCGGCACCCTCGTGCGGGAAGCCCCGCGGGGCGATGATCTCGGCCGCATCCGCGCGCGGCACGGCGGACGGCTGGTTTCGGCGCGCGTCCAGGACGGCGGAGGCCTCGGCGCCGTGCTCTCCGACGCGCTCGGACGCCACGGAGTCCGGTTCGAAATCGTCTACGGCGGCATCACGGCCCTGTCCGGCCGGTCCTTCGGCGGGCTCACCCTCGAGCTGATCGGGGAACCGTCCGCTGTGGACGCCCTGATCGCGGAACTGCGCGACACCACCGAAATCGAGGAGATCCCGGCATGAGCATCGACTGGTCCACGCTGGGCCCGGTGTTCCTCGACGCGATCGGCCAGACCCTGTGGATGGCGATCGCGACGCTGATCATCGGCGGCTTCCTCGGGCTGCTGCTGGGCGTGCTGCTGTACACCACTCGGCCCGGCGGGATCCTGGCCAACCGGTTCGTGTTCACCGCGCTCAACCTCGCGGTGAACATCATCCGGCCGATCCCGTTCATCATCTTCATCACCGCGATCGGGCCGCTGACCATCGCAGTGGTGGGCACCCAGCTCGGCACCGGTGCGGCCACGTTCGCGCTCGTCGTGGCGGCCACCTTCGGCATTTCCCGCATCGTGGAGCAGAACCTGGTGACCATCGATCCCGGGGTGATCGAGGCGGCCCGCGCGATGGGGGCGGGCCCGTGGCGGATCATCGGGACCCTGCTGGTGCCGGAGGCACTGGGGCCGCTGATCCTGGGCTACACGTTCGTGTTCGTCGCCGTCGTCGACATGACGGCGGTGGCCGGCGCGGTCGGGGGCGGCGGACTGGGCGACTTCGCCATCACCTACGGCTACCACCGGTTCAACTGGGCGGTGACCTGGCTCGCGGTGATCACCATCATCGTGCTGGTCCAGGCTGCGCAGTTCCTCGGCAACCGGCTGGCCCGCAAGGCCTTGCGCCACTGAGCACGGTGCCGTGCCGTGAAGGGGCCCTTCACAGTCGTATCGGCCGTGAAGGGCCCCTTCACGGCCGTCGCTGGGCCAGGGCGCCCTGCCCTGCTCAGGCGGGCAGGGCGCGCCAGGCTTCCCGGCGGTGGGCCTGCAGGGCCGGATCGGCGACCGGCGCCGCGGCGATGAGCCGTTGTGTGTAGGGCTCGCGCGGATTGCCGAGCACGCTCGCGACGCCGCCCTGTTCGACGATCCTTCCCTGGTGCAGCACCGCGACCCGGTCGGCGATCCGCTCGACGACCGCCAGGTCGTGGCTGACGAACAGGCAGGCGAAGGACAGTTCGCGCTGCAGTTCGCCGAGCAGGTCCAGCACGGCGGCCTGCACCGAGACGTCCAGCGCGCTGGTGGGCTCGTCGGCGACGAGCAACCGCGGTTTCAGCGCCAGCGCCCGGGCGATGCCGACGCGCTGGCGCTGCCCGCCGGACAGCTCGTGCGGATACCGGAGCGCCCAGGACGGGTCGAGCCTGACCGCGTCCAGCAGTTCCGCCACCCTGGCCCGCCGGTCACCCGGGTACCCGTGCAGCTCCAGGGGTTCGGCGATGCTCGCCCCGATACTCGCCCGCGGGTTCAGCGCGGAACCAGGGTTTTGGAACACCACCCCGATCCCGCGCCGCACCCGAAGGCGGGCCCGTTTCGCCGCGGTCGCCAGATCGACGCCGTCCACGGTCACCACTCCCCCGGAGATCGGGGCCAGGCCGAGCAACGCGGCGGAGATCGTGCTCTTGCCCGAACCGGACTCGCCGACCAGGCCCAGCACCTCACCCGGCGCGATGTCCAGGCTCACCCCGTCCACCGCCCGCACCGGCGGGCGGCCCCGGTAGGTCACCCGCAGGTCCCGCACCGACACCAGCGGCTCCCGCGCGGGAGGGGTGCCACTGCCGGCCGCGGTACCGCTTCCCAGTGACAGCACAGAATCCATCAGCTGCCGCGTGTACTCCGCCGCCGGCGCCGCGAACAGGCGGTCCACCGCGCCGTGCTCCACCACCTCGCCGTTCCGGAGCACGACCACGCGGTCGGCGAGATCCGCCACCACCCCCATGTCGTGCGTCACCAGCAGGATAGCGGTGCCCAGCCGGTCACGCAGCCGCCGCAGCAGGTCGAGGACGGCCGCCTGGACGGTCACGTCGAGCGCGGTCGTCGGCTCGTCGGCGACCAGCAGCGCGGGATCACCGGCCAGTGCCATCGCGATCACCACCCGCTGCAGCTGACCGCCGGAAAGCTCGTGCGGATAGGCACGCAGCGTCCGGCCCGGCTCGAGTTCCACGAGCCCGAGCAGTTCCCGCGCCCGCTCCCGGGCCTTCGCCCTGGTCACCTTCCGGTGCGCCCTGACCGCGTCGACGAGCTGGGTGCCGACCCGCAGGACCGGGTTGAGCGCGCTCATCGGTTCCTGGAACACCATGCCGATCTCGCCGCCCCGCACCGCCCGCAGCTCCTCCGGTGCGAGCTTGTACAGGTTCCGTCCTTTCAGGACGGCCGATCCGGTGACGGTCACCGTGCCCGGCAGCAGGCCCAGCAGCGACATCACGGTCACCGACTTGCCCGACCCGGACTCGCCGACCAGCGCCACCACCTCCCCCGGCGCCACGTCGAAACCAACGTTCCGCACGACCTGGACGCCGGAGAAGGCGAGGGAAACCCCGGTCAGGGACAGCAACGGCTCCGGCATGGGCTACTTCGCCAACCCGATCCGGAGGTAGTTCGGGTAGGCGGGGAACTCCCCGATGGTGAAATCGCCGACCTTCGAACCGTGCAGGAACGAGTTGCGAGTGTAGATGAGCGGCACCACCGGCGAGTCCTGCAGGATCCGGCGGTCGGCCTGCGCCCACAGTTTCCCGGCGGCGGCCTGGTCCAGCGTCCCCTGCGCCTGGGCGATCAGCGCGTCCACCTCGGGCGCCGAGTACCGGGACAGGTTGTAGCCTCCGTTACCGATCTCCGAGGAGCCGAACAGCGGCTGGATGTTGGCGTTGGCGCTGGGGAAGTCCGGCTGCCACGAACCGAGCGTGAGGTCGTAGGACCCGTCGTTGCCGGTGACCACCGCCTCCCAGGCATCCTCGTCCAGCGGCCGCAGGGTGGTGTGGATCCCGGCGCGCACCAGCGCCGCCTGGATCGCCTGCGCCTTGTCCGCCATGTTGTTCGATGTGGACACCGGGAAGTCCAAATTGTCCAGACCGTTGGGATAGCCCGCGGCCGCCAGCAGTTCCTTCGCCTTGGCCACGTCCCCGGTGGGCGGTGCCGGGTAGAGGTCGAACACCTCGCGTCCGGCGATGCCCTCGGTGATCAGGGTGGTCGCGACGGGGCCCGCGAGGTCTGCGCTGCCCGCGGTCGCGATCTGGTAGGCCTGCTTGTCCACCGCGTACTGGAAGGCCTGCCGCACCCGGGGGTTCGCCAGCGGGCCGCGGCGGGTGTTGAGCGCCAGGTAGGCGAGCGCGCCGGACTTCGAGGTGACCACCCGCGGCTTCACCGCCGGGTTGCCCTGGAGCTGCGCGAGCTGGGCCGGGGCGACGAAGGCCGAGCCGAAGGCGTAGGCGTCGTTGCCGGAGTCGGCGATCAGCCGCTGGGAAATCACCGAGGCGTCCTGGCCGAGCTGGAACACGATCTCCTCCGGCAGGCCGGTGCGCGCCACGTCGGTTTTGGGGTCCCAGTGCGGATTGCGGCCCAGGCGGACCTCGACGCCCTTGGCGTACTTCGTGACCTGGTACGGGCCGGAGGCCACCGGCTGGGTGTCGTAGGTGGCGTCGGTCCCCTTGCCGCGGGGCACGGGCGCGAAGGCGGGCATGCTCGCCAGCCACGGCCAGTCCCCGTAGGACCGGTTGAGGTGGAACACGATCGTCTTGTCGTCGGGCGTCTCGATCGAGGCGAGGTCCCCGCCCTCGAACGGGCCGCGGTAGGACTCGGCACCGGCCAGCAGCGCCTTGTGGTAGCCGAGGCCGCCGGAGAACGCCGGGGCGAACGACCGCTCGATGCCGTACTTGATGTCGGCCGCGACGATCGGCGTGCCGTCCGCGTAGGCCAGCCCGTCCTTGAGGGTGTAGGTCCACGTCTTGCCGTCGGCGCTGGCGCGCCCGGTGTCGGTGGCGAGGTCCGGCACCACGGTGGCCGGCCCGTCCGGAGAGGTCTGCCACGC
Source organism: Amycolatopsis cynarae (assembly GCF_026802195.1). NCBI lineage: Bacteria > Bacillati > Actinomycetota > Actinomycetes > Pseudonocardiales > Pseudonocardiaceae > Amycolatopsis > Amycolatopsis cynarae. The sequence goes on from NZ_CP113836.1 coordinate 3,383,826, forward strand.
GGTGAGCCTGCGGAACAGCAGGCCCAGCGAGGTGATCGCCAAGCCCTGGCTCTTCGCCGGGTCCAGGTGCAAGGAGGTGGTGTCGGAAAGCACGTACAGCGTGCCGCCCGCCGCTACCACGGCCTGCTGCCCGCCGCCCGCCCGTTCGTTGGCGTTGCAGGCGGCCAGCAGCGAGCCCGCGCCCGTCATCGCGGCGGTGGCCCCGATCATCCGGAAGAAGCCTCTGCGGTCCATCGAGTTCCCTTTCTCAGGTGAGCCGGGCGCGCGGATCGAGCAGCCCGTACAGCACATCCACGGCGAAGTTGGCCAGGACGACGAAGAAGGCGGCGAACAGGCTGACGCCCATCAGCAGCGGCAGGTCGATCTGGTGCACCGCGTCGACCATCAGCCCGCCCAGCCCCGGCAGCGCGAACACCCGCTCGGTGATCACCGCCCCGCCGAGCAGTCCGCCGAGGTCCACCGCGAACACGGTGACCACCGGCAGCAGCACCGGACGCAGGGCGTAGCGCCCGATCACGGTGCGCTCCGGCAGGCCGACCGCGCGGGCGGTGCGGATGAAGTCCTCACCGAGCGTCTCCAGCATCTGGCCACGGGCGAGGCGGGCGTAGATCGCGGCGTTGATGAACGCCAGCACCAGCCAGGGCAGCACCAGGTGCCACGCCCAGTCCACCGGGCTGACCGCCAGCGGCACGTATCCGCCCACCGGCACGACGTCGAGCGTGAACCCGAACAGCAGGATGCCGAGCAGGCCCACCAGATACGCGGGTGCGGACACCCCGGCCAGGGTGATGGTCATCGCGAGACGGTCGAGGAAGCTGCCCCGCTTGAGCGCCGAAAGCACCCCGATGGCCACTCCAGACACCAGCCACAGCACCGCCGCGCCCAGCGCGAGCGAGGCCGTCACCGGCAGCCGGTCCCCGATCAGGGCCAGCACCGGTTCGTTCTGCTGGAAGGAATAGCCGAAACAGGGCGCCGAGCAGACGATCGCGGTCGTCCCGGTGCCGAAGGTGCGGCCGGTGAAGATCCCGCCGAGGAAGTCGAGGTACTGCTGGATCCAGGGTTTGTCGAAGCCCATGAACGAGCGGGCGATCGCGAGGTTGTCGGGGGTGCACGGCTTTCCGCAGGACATGCGCGCGGGATCGGTCGGCAGCAGGTAGAACACCGCGAAGGTGCCCAGGCTGATCAGCAGCAGCACCGCGAGCATGCCGAGCAGGCGCGCACCGGTGAACCGGAGCAGGCGCATCAGCGGCGCACCCCCGTCTTCGGGTCGAGGACGTCGCGCAGCCCGTCGCCGAGCAGGTTGAACGCCAGGGTGGCCACGAACAGCGCGGCCCCGGGGAAGATCAGGAACATCGGATCGGTCTTCACCCAGCCGATCGCGTCGCTGATCGACCGTCCCCAGCTCGGGGTGGGCGGGGCGATGCCGACGCCGAGGAAGGACAGCGCGGCCTCCATGCCGATCTTCTCCGGGATGCTGACCGTGGCGAGCACGATGACCGGTGCCCACAGGTTCGGCAGGAGTTCGCGCCGGAACACGTGGCCGGGGCCCGCGCCGAGTGCCTTGGCGGCCCTGACGAAGTCGCGGTCGCGCAGGCTCAGCGTCTGCGCCCGGATCACGCGGGCCACGCGGGGCCACCCGAACAGTCCGATCACCACGATCAGCAGCACGGGCCGGGGAATCGCGGCGGGCGCCACGGCGCCCAGCGAAATCATGAAGATCAGCTGCGGGAAGCCGAGCAGGACGTCGGTCGCCCGGCTCACCACCGTGTCCCAGCGCCCGCCGAGGTAGCCTGCCGCCGCGCCGAGCAGCACCCCGATCACGGCCGAGACCAGCGTGGCCGCCAGGCCGATCAGGAACGAGGTCCGCGCGCCGTGGACGACGATCGCGAACAGGTCGCGGCCGGTGAGCGGTTCCACCCCGAACCAGTGGTCCCCGGAGATCCCGCCGAGCACCCCGGCCCCGGTTCCGTTCGCGCGGTCGAGCAGTTCGGTGTGGTAGGTGTAGGGATCCTGGCCCTCCAGCGCCGACAGCAGCGGCGCGGCGACCGCGGCGAGCGCGAAGAGCACGATCACGGCGGCGCTGGCCTGCGCCCAGCGGTCGCGGCGCAGGCCGCGCAGCAGGGCGCGCAGGCCGGACGCCGCGGCTGGCGCGGGCACGGCGTTCACCGGCAGGCTGGCGGACAAGGGTTCCCCAAGGTGGTCGTGTGACGGGCCAAGGGGACTCTAGGTTAACGCGAAGGAAATTCACCACTGTCCCACATGGTGGACGGGTGAGGGTTTTCACCCTCTCCTCCCGCAGAGGTCCAGGCCACCTTCCCGTGCGGCCCGCCACCGGTGAATTCGCCCAGCAGTGCGCACATCCGCGCCGACAGCACCTCGTCCGCCGGTTCCGCACCGTGTTCCGCCAGGCGGATCGGGCGTATCACCGGACACGCTGTGTGTGCCCGCGGTAATCCGGTTGATCGCCGGACGGTCCCCACAGGATGCTGGTGCCCGCAGACGAAGAAGGGACGAAAAGATGTTCACCGCGGTAGAAGGTGCCCGCGTACCGATCCGGATGTGGGCGGACCCGGCTTCGGTGGAGGACGCCGCGCTGCGCCAGCTGCACAACGTGGCGAACCTGCCGTGGGTGCACGGGCTGGCGGTGATGCCGGACGTGCACTACGGCAAGGGTGCCACCGTGGGCAGCGTGATCGCGATGCGCGACGCCGTCTCGCCCGCCGCCGTCGGCGTGGACATCGGGTGCGGCATGAGCGCGGTGCGCACCTCGCTGACCGCCGAGGATCTTCCCGACGATCTCGGGCCGCTGCGGCGCCGGATCGAGTCGGCGGTGCCGGTCGGGTTCGCGATGCACCGCAACCCGGTCGCCCCGGCCCGGGTGCCGGGCCTCGGTGGCTGGGACGGGTTCTGGTCGGCGTTCACCGGTCTGCACGACGGGGTGCAGAAGCTGCGCGAGCGGGCCAGGGCGCAGCTCGGCACCCTCGGCGGCGGCAACCACTTCATCGAGGTCTGCCTCGAACAGAGCGGTCCCGACACCGGCCGGGTCTGGCTCATGCTGCACTCCGGCTCCCGGGGCATCGGCAACGAACTGGCCAAGCGGCACATCGACCTCGCGCGGCGCCTGCCGCACAACGCCGACCTGCCCGACCGCGATCTCGCCGTGTTCCTGGCGGGCACGCCCGAGATGGAGGCCTACCGGCGGGACCTGTTCTGGGCGCAGGACTACGCCGCGCGCAACCGCGCCACGATGCTCGCACTGGTGCGCCACGCGGTGGCCGAGACCATTCCGGGGACGCGGTTCGACGAGCCGATCTCCTGCCACCACAACTACGTCGCCGAGGAGACCTACGACGGTGTGGACGTGCTGGTGACCCGCAAGGGCGCGATCCGGGCGGGCCGGGGCGACCTCGGCATCATCCCGGGCAGCATGGGGACCGGTTCCTACATCGTGCGCGGGCTCGGCAGCGAACACTCGTTCCACTCGGCCTCGCACGGCGCCGGGCGGCGGATGTCGCGGACGAAGGCCCGCAAGACCTTCACCGCGGCGGATCTGGCGGCGCAGACCAGCGGGGTGGAGTGCCGCAAGGACGAGGCCGTGGTGGACGAGATCCCGGCCGCCTACAAGGACATCGAGTCGGTGATCGCCGCGCAGACCGACCTGGTCGAGGTGGTGGCCCAGCTCAAGCAGGTGGTGTGCGTCAAGGGCTGATTGTCCGGAGACGCCCGGAAACTGCCCGGAAACTGCCCGGAAACGGTGGGGGAACGGGGAAACCGGCCGGGGTGCCGTTGCGTCGAAACGCGCGTATCAACAGATGAAAGGCACCCCGATGACCTATCCCCCGCAGCCGGGACAGCCGGGTTCCGGCCCCCACTGGGGCGGCTTCCCGCAGCAACCCATGCCTCCCGGAGCCCCCGGCCAGGGGCCGTACTACGGCCCCCAGTCCGGCCCCCAATCCGGCCCACAGCCGCCGGCCGGCGGCAGGAAGGGACTGTGGATCGGGCTTTCGGTCGCGCTCGTCGTGGTGCTGGCGGCCCTCGGGATCACCGGCTTCTGGCAACCGGGCTTCTTTCTCGGCGGCAGCTCGGGCGGCGGGGCGCAGGCGGCGGCCACTTCGCCGTCGCCCGCGCCGTCGCGGTCTTCGGGAGCACCTTCGGCGACGCGCACCCCGTCGTCCCGTTCCGGCGGCGCTCCGTCCAAGGACGTCGTCGTCGCCGAGGTCCAGGCGTTCATCGACAAGCTCGACACCGGCGACAACGCCGGGGCGATGGCAATGGTGTGCGAGGGGGGAGAAAGAGCACAGTCACGAGCGGAGACCGAGTCGTACGTGAAAACGGCGGCAGTGCAGGGCACCCAGCTCACCGTCAAGACCGTGCGCGCGGCCGAAGGGGTCGGTTCGGCGGAACTGGACGGCACTGTGGCCGGAAAGAAGCTCAAGGACAGCGCCTACGTGTTCACTCAGCCGCTCAACGGTCAGGAATGCGTCTCCGACTTCCTCTACTGAGCGCGGGAACTCACCTTGCCGCCGGGCAGAGCCCGGCGGCAAGGTGCTCCACGGCGGCGTGCGCCTCGGCCAGCGACCGGTCCCGGTACTCGCGGAACGAAGCCAGTTCCGGCACGTCGTCGGCCCGGGTCATCTCCGCCCGCACGAGGTGCAGGTTCTCCCCGGCCACGCCGAGCCTGCCGAAGTACGCACGCAGGTACGGGGTCTGGAAGTCGTACCCCTCGCGCGGGGTTCCCGGCCCGTAGGCGCCGCCCTGGGCCATCACCACGACGATCTTCGTGTCCCTCAGCAGGCTCTCTCCGGTCCCGGGGTCGGTGTACATCCCCGGAAAGGAGACGCGGTCGATCCACGCCTTGAACGCGGCGGGCACCGTGAGGTTGTACATCGGCACGCCGAGCAGGACCGTGCCCGCGGTCCGCAGGTCGGTGACCAGCGGCAGGGTCAGTGCCCACTCCCGCCGCTCGCGCTCGCTCTGCGCCATCCCGGCCACCCGTTCGGGCGGCAGCGGCATCGCACCGTGCCGCTCGACGCGCTGTCCGAGGGAGACGTAGGCGGCCCCCAGGAGGGGCACCGGGTCCGCGGCCAGGTCGCGGTACCGGTATCCGCCCGCTCCTGTCCGTTCCCGCCAGATCCGGGCGAACAGCCCGGTCAGCTGCCTCGACACCGAGTCGGTGCGGGCGCTGGCGGCGCAGTCGAGGTGCAGCAGGCCGCCGTCGAGGTCGATCATGGTCGTACTCCCGGTCACTTCGGTGGGTTCCCGTCCGTCGAACAGGGTGACGGAGCACGACGAGGAAAGGTGACCGATGGACGAGCACGACGGGCCCGCGGTGCGGTTCGAGGCGGAACGCCCGCGCCTGCGGGCCGTCGCCTACCGGATGCTCGGCTCGCCGGCCGAGGCCGAGGACGCGGTGCAGGAGACCTGGCTGCGCCTGCAGCGCACCGACGTCGGCGACGTCGAGAACCTCACCGGCTGGCTCACTACGGTGATCTCCCGCATCTGCCTCGACCTGCTCCGGGCCCGCAAGGCCCGCCCCGAGGACCCGGTTCCCGAGCTGCCCGAACCGGATTTCCCGGGCGGGGGCGGCGCCGATCCCGAGCAGTAGGCGCTGATGGCCGAGTCCGTGGGCAGGGCCCTGCTCGTCGTGCTCGGCACGCTGGCGCCCGCCGAACGGGTCGCGTTCGTGCTGCACGACCTGTTCTCCGTGCCCTTCGACCGGATCGCCCGCATCGTCGACCGCACCGAGGTCGCGGCCAAGAAGCTCGCCAGCCGCGCCCGGCATCGCGTCCGCGGCACGCCCGCCGTCCCGGCGGTGGAGCTGGCGCGGCACCGCGCCGTGGTGGACGCCTTCCTCACCGCCTCCCGGGGCGGCGACCTCGGCGCCCTGCTCGCGGTGCTGGCCCCCGATGTGGTGCGCCGTGCCGACGCGGCCGCACTGCCCCCCGGGGCGGCGGTGGAAAGCCGGGGCGCCCGGGTGGTCGCGGAAGAGACCCTCGTGTTCGGCAAGCGGGCCCGCTTCGCCGAAGCGGCGCTGGTGAACGGCTCGGTCGGCATCGTGGTGGCTCCCCACGGCAGGTTGCGGCTCGCCCTCACCGTCGCCGTCGAGGGCGACCGGATCGCGGCCTACGAGGTGATCGCCGATCCGGCCCGGCTCGCGGCGCTGGACCTGGCCGTCCTCCCCGCCTGACGCCCGGCCCGCCGGGCCGGATCTGTCTTCCGCCGAGGACCGCTGTCACCGGAAGGGTCAGCACGCCTGGCTCTGGTGCGTGGGCCGCCCAGGCAGGCTCAGCCCGCGGGGCGGGGCGAGCGGGCCGGTGGCCACCGTCCGGTCCTGGCGCATCCCGGCGAGCAGTTCCTCCAGCGCCGCCGCCGCGTCGTGGCGCGGGGACCAGCCCAGTTCCTCGCGCGCCCGCGCGGTGTCCAGCAGCGGAACGCGGTCGGCGAGCACCAGCCAGGCCGGATGCAGCGGGGTCAGACCGAGCCGCCAGCCCAGCCAGGCGGCCGGCGTCAGCACGCCCAGCGGCACCGGGAGCCGGAGGCCGCCGAGGATCTCGCCGAGCTCCTTCGCGCCGAGGACCGGCTCGGCCGCCAGGTTGAACGCGCCGGCGGCCTCGTGCCGGAGGATCAGCGAAATCGCGGTGGCGACGTCCTCGGCGTGCACGATCTGCACCCGGAATCCCGGCCAGAGCGGGACCGGCAGCCAGCGGCTGCCGATCAGGAACCGGGGAAGCCAGGGGCCCAGCATCATGCCCGAGAACTCGGCACCGGCGTCGCCGTAGGCGATCCCGCATGGCCTGATGCGGGCCACTCTCGTCTCCGGGTGGTGGGCGGCGAACGCGTCGAGCTGGGCTTCGAGCGTGGACTTCCCCGCGCTGTAGGCGCTCCCCGGCACTCCCGTGCGCGGCCAGTCCTCTCGCACCCGCTCCCAGCGGTGCGCGGGTGCGTAGGCGGCGACCGACGAAGCGCACACCAGCCGCGGCACCCCCGCGGCGGCCACGGCCCGCAGGACGTGCGCCGTGCCCAGCACGTTCGTCCGGTGCATCGGCGGATCGCCGGAGCGGGGATGGATGGCCCACGCCAGGTGCACCACCGCGTCGGCACCGGTGAAGGCCGCGGTCAGCGTCTTCACCGCGTCCTCGGTCCCGATGTCGCAGGAGATCCACCGGGCCGACGAGAACGGTGGCCGGTCCGTGGCGGGACGCCGCCGGGCCACTCCGGTCACCGTCCAGCGCCTGCCGTGCAGGGCCCTGAGCAGGGCCGTGCCCACGTTCCCCGTCGCCCCCGTGACCACGATCTTCATGTCTGCTCCAGTTCCTGGAACGCCAGCTCACCCGAGAGCACCGCACCCTCCATAGTGGACAGCCAGCGCTGACGGGTGTAGTCGCCGGCGAGCACCAGTCCCCGCACCGGGGTGTGCTGGGACGGGCGGTCGGCGAGGTGCCCGGGTTCGAGCGACAGGAAGTCGTGCGGGTACCGGACCACGCGGTGCCTCAACAGGTGGCGGTCGAGGTCGAGCCCGATCCGCGCCGCGTCCGCGATCACCGTTTTCGCGATCTCGTCTTCGGACGCGGCCAGGAACCGCTCCGGCTCCTCCAGTATCACCGACAGCCTGCCCTCGGCGTGCGGGAAGGTGGTGCGCGACTGCTCGCTGAAGGCGGCGAGCACAGTGCCCGGCCCGAAAGTGGTGCGGTCCACCGGAAGGGCGGGGCGGTCCAGCTCGAACTGGACGGTGACCGCGGGGGTGGTGGGCGCGGACAGCAACCGCCGGAACCACGGGTGCCGCGCCAGCGGCGCCAGCAGGCGCTGGGCGTTGCCCGGATCGGTCGCGACCACCACGTGCCGCGCGCCGACCGTCCCGGCCGCGGTGTCCACCCCGGTCACCTCGGGGGCCGCCGCGCCCAGATCCATCCGCACGCCGAGCACCTCCGTCCCGGTGCGCACCTCGCCGCCCCGGGCGCGGATCGCCGCGACCAGCGGGTCGGCCAGCACCTCGGTCATCCCGCCCCGGAAGGCACCGACCCGGGTGCGGTGGATGCCGGGCAGCGCGGGCACGAGCAGGCCGAAGAAGTTCGCCGCCGAGTACCGGCTGGGCGGCAGGAAGAACACCCCGGCCGAGGCCGGCACCAGCAGGTTCCCCACGGCGGTGTCGGTGACCCGCCACCGGCGGGCGAACGCGGACAGGGAGAACCGGTCCAGCCCGTCCGGGTCGGCGAGGTACCGGGCGACACCGGCGGTGAGGAACGGCACCAGCGAGGCGAGATCCCACGGGGCGAGCAGGTCCCACGAGACGAGCGGCCCGAGCAGCGTCCTCAACGGGTTGTACAGCGGCGAGGCCCCCAGCACCGCCCTGGTCCCGCCCGGGGTGCGGAACTCCAGCTCGTCCTCCCAGTACACCACCTCGTCCAGGCTCATCCCTGCCCGGCGCAGCAACCGCGGCAGTTCGGTGCCGCAACCGAGCACGCGGTGCAGACCGGAATCCACCGGCATCCCCCGCTCCTCCCAGGACGACGTCCGCCCGCCCGCCACGTCCCGGGCCTCCAGCAGCAGCACCTCCCTCCGGTGGCCGGCCAGTTGCAGCGCGCAGGTCAGCCCGGCCAGCCCGGCGCCGACCACCACCGTCTCCACCTCGCTCATGCCGCCGGGGTACCCGGAGCGCCCCACCCGACACGGCGGCACCGATCGCCGGGAAGAATGACGCCGTGCGGATCATCCCCGAATCCCGGCTCGCCGCCTTGCTCTCCGGTCACCCCGGGGTGCCGCGCGTGGTGGCGGGCGGCAACTTCGCGACCCCGGCGCGTGCCCTGGCGATCCTCGACGGCGCGCTCGCCGAGTACCGCCTGTTCATGCTCAACGCGCAGCCGGGGATACCGGACCGCGAAGGAGTGGTCCTCGAGACACCGTTCGTCGGGGCCGGGATGCGGGGCAGGCCCACCCTGCGGTACTTCCCGTCACGGCTGTCACTGGTGCCTCAGCTCCTGCGCGGGGCGCTGCCGCCCGACATCGTGCTGGTCCACACCTCCCCCGTGGTGGACGGCACGGTTTCGCTCGGCACCGAGGTCAACATCCTGCCCGCCGCAATCGAGGCGGCGCGGGCCCGGGGCGGCCTCGTCGTCGCCCAGCTCAACCCGCGCATGCCCTTCACCTACGGCGACGCCGTGCTGTCCTCGCACGAGATCGACTACGCGATCGAGGTGGACGAGCCGCTGCCCAGCCCTGTGCTGCGCCCGTCCGGCGAGGTGTCCCGGGCCATCGGGGCGCGGGTGGCCGAGCTGGTGCCCGACGGGGCCGGTCTGCAGCTGGGCATCGGGGCGGTGCCCGACGCGACCCTGGCCGCGCTCACCGGACGGCGCGGGCTGGCGATCTGGTCGGAGATGTTCAGCGACGGGGTGCTGGCGCTGGAAAAGGCGGGGGCGCTCGACCCCGGCCTCCCGGTGACCGCCTCGTTCGTCTTCGGCAGCCCCGAGCTCTACGACTGGGTGGACCGCAACCAGCGGGTCCGCCTGCTGCGCACCGAAAAGACCAACGACCCCGGCCTGATCGCCCGGCAGCCCAGCCTGGTCTCGGTCAACGCGGCGCTGCAGGTCGACCTGTTCGCGCAGGCCAACGCCAGCCGCGTACACGGCGCGATCTACTCCGGTTTCGGCGGGCAGACCGATTTCGTGGTCGGCGCGCTGCACTCCCCCGGCGGCCGCGCGGTGATCGCGCTGCCGTCCTGGCATCCGAAGGCCGGGGTGTCCACCGTGGTCGGACGGCTGGACGGCCCGGTCACCTCCTTCCAGCACAGCTTCATCGTGAGCGAGCAGGGCACCGCGACGATCTGGGGACAGGACTCGGCCGCCCAGGCCCAGGAGATCGTCGACCACGTGGCCCATCCCGACGCGCGCGACGCCTTGCGCGAGGAGGGCCGCGCACTCGGTATCCCGCTGCGCTGAGCCCTTCGGATGAACGACCGTGGAGAGTTCCGTGAAGGATTCGCGGAACTCCCCACCAGGTGCGGCGGCCGGTGAGAAGCTGCGACGGCAGTGATCGCTTCAGCGAAGGGGCCGCCATGATCCGTGCCAGGAGAAGACTGTCCGCCGCCGCGGGCACCGTGCTGGGTGTCGCCGCGCTGCTGTCCGCCGGGTCCGCCCCGGCCGCGGGCAGCACCGCCGCCGACGTCCCGTTCGCGTCCGCGGTGTTCGCCGCGACGCACAACAGCTACTCCGGGAACGTCGACGGCGCCAAGGGCCCGGTGACCTACCAGCTCGATCACGGCGTGCGCTTTCTCGAGTTCGACATCCACGACAACGACTACGGCACCCGGCACGACTACGGAATCGGCCACAGCTCCCCCGGTGATCTCGTCGACCACACGGGAAACCCGGCGTCGAACGCCCTGCGCGACTGGCTGGGCACCGTGCACGCCTGGTCCGGCGCGCATCCGGGGCACGCGCCGATCGTCGTCATGCTCGACATCAAGGACGACCTCACGGACAACTCCTCGTACGCGGCGGGCAACCTCGCCGCGCTCGACGATGAACTGGAAAGCGCATTCGGCGCGAACCTGGTCCCCGCCACCGACCATCCGGACGGCCTTCCCACGACCGGTTCCCTGCGGGGCCGGGTGCTGACCCTGCTCTCGGGCGACGCCACCAGCCGCGCGGCCTACCGCCGTGACACCGGCTACCACCCCGCGATCGCGGTGAACAGCCGAGGCCAGGTCGTCGAAGTGCACGACTCCGGCCACGGCACCCTCTGGTACTGGACCGGACGGCTGGGCACGGACGGGAAGATCACCTGGCTGCGCCACGGCCGCTACGACACCGGGCAGACCCCGGCGGTGGCGCTCAATGACAACGGCGATCTGGTCGAGGTGCACCAGTCCGAAAGCGCCGCCACGCTGTGGTACCACACCGGGCGGCTGGGAGCGGACGGCGAGATCACCTTCTCGGCCAGTCACCAGTACGACAACGGGGTGCTGCCGACGGTCGCCTTCACCGATCCGGCCGGGACGAGCCTGCGTCAGATCCACCGCAGCCAGAGCAACGACCAGAACTGGCAGTGGCAGGGGCGGCTGGACACCGCCGCGGGAACGGTGACCTGGACCGGGAACGCGAAGACCACCGACAGCCGCTACGACAAGGCGAGTTCGGGAGGCGTCTCGGTGTGGACCGGCGCGGACGGGGCCGCGCCCGCCGAGACGTTGCGGTACTCCACCGCCGCCGTGGCCGGGGACCGGATCCGCTACCGGCAGACGGCGTTCGACGAGTACCAGGACGGCGACAGCGCCGAACTGCGCGAAGGCGCCCTTTTCTACGCCGCCCCGGCCAGCCACGGCTCGTTCATCACCACCGCGCGCCAGGAAGGGCACGTGGTGCGCGGCTGGGACTTCGACTCGGCGGGCCTCGCCACCACCCCGCTCGCGAACTACCCGGCCACCAACCACCCGTGGGACGCCTGGTACCAGTCCCTCCTGACCCAGTCCGGCGCCCTGGAATAGCCCCGGAGTGGGTGAGCGGGGCCTGTTTGCTCCGAATGATTCGGAGCAAACAGGCCCCGCTGCACGGCCGCCCCGGCAGCTCCCGTCAGGCGTGGGCGAACTGGGCCGCGTAGAGGCGGTGGTAGGCGCCCCGTGCCTCGAGCAGTTCGTCGTGCGTGCCCTGTTCGACGATGCGGCCCGCCTCCATCACCAGGATCAGATCGGCATCCCGGATGGTGGACAGCCGGTGCGCGATGACGAAGCTGGTGCGGGCCGTGCGCAGCGCGGCCATCGCCCGCTGCACCAGGGCTTCGGTGCGGGTGTCGACCGAGCTGGTCGCCTCGTCGAGGATCAGCAGCGACGGTTCGGCCAGGAACGCCCGCGCGATCGTCAGCAGCTGCTTCTCGCCGGCGCTGACGTTGCTGCCCTCCTCGTCGATCACCGTGTCGTAACCGTCGGGCAAGGTGCGCACGAACCGGTCCACGAAGGCCGCCTTCGCCGCCGCGACGACCTCTTCGTCCGTCGCTCCCGGCTTGCCGTAGGCGATGTTGTCGCGGATCGTGCCGCCGAACAGCCAGGTGTCCTGCAGCACCATGCCGATCCGCGACCGCAGGTCCTCGCGCCGCATCCGGGTGATGTCCACCCCGTCCAGGGTGATCCGGCCCGCGTCCAGCTCGTAGAACCGCATGAGCAGGTTGACCAGGGTGGTCTTCCCGGCACCGGTGGGCCCGACGATCGCGACCGTCCGCCCCGGCTCCGCCACCAGCGACAGGTGCTGGATCAGCGGCTGCTCCGGCCGGTACGAGAAGCTCACGTCCTCGAACTCGACCCGGCCGCGGGACTCGCCGCCGGCGGGCCGCTCGCTGACCTCGACGCCGGGTTCCTCCTCCTCGGCGTCCAGCAGTTCGAAGACCCGTTCGGCCGAGGCGACCCCGGACTGCATCAGGTTCGCCATCGAAGCCACCTGGGTCAGCGGCTGGGTGAACTGGCGCGAGTACTGGATGAACGCCTGCACCTCGCCCAGGCTCATCCCGCCCGAGGTGATGCGCAGCCCGCCGACCACCGCGACCACGACGTAGCTGATGTTCGACAGGAACATCATCGCCGGCATGATCAACCCGGAGACGAACTGGGCGCCCAGCGCGGCACCGAACAGGTCGTCGTTACGGCGCCGGAACTCCTCCTCCGACTCGCGCTGCCGCCCGAACACCTTCACCAGCTGATGCCCGGTGAAGGACTCCTCGATCTGCGCGTTCAGCGCACCGGTGTGCTTCCACTGCGCCACGAACAGTTTCTGCGAGCGCTTCCCGACCTGTCCGGTCACCAGCACCGACAGCGGGATCACCGCCAGCGCGATCAGCGACAGCAACGGTGAAATGGTCAGCATCATCGCCAGCACACCGATCACACTCAGCAGGGAGGTGAGCAGCTGGCTCAGCGTCTGCTGCACGGTGGTGGAGATGTTGTCGATGTCGTTGGTGACCCGGGAAAGCAGCTCACCGCGAGGCTGTCCGTCGAAGTAGCGCAACGGAAGCCGGTGCAGTTTCTCCTCCACTTCGGCCCGCAACCGGAACACCACCCGCTGCACCACACCGTTGAGCAGCATTCCCTGCAGCCAGCCGAACAGCGACGCCACCACGTACAGGCCGATCGCCCAGCCGAGCACCGTGGCCAGCGCGCCGAAATCGATCCCCGCGCCCTGGGGGTGCCGCATCCGGCCGAGCACACCGGTGAAGATGATGTCGGTGACCTGCCCGAGCAGTTTCGGGCCCGCGACCGTGCAGGCGACACTGAGCACGCCCAGCGCGACCACCGCCGCGAACTTGGCGCGTTCCGGCCGCAGCCGCGCCGCCAGCCGCTTCGCAGACGGCTTGAAGGTCTTCGCCTTGCCCACCGGCATGCCCATTCCCGGCATGCCGCGCCCCAGCGGCGACGCCTGCGGCCGCTGGGCCGTCGTCGTCGTACTCACGCGGCCTCCTGTGTCTTGCGGGACACCCGCACCCGGTCGGCCCACGCGAGCCGGCTTCGCCGATTGTCGCTCACGCGGCCTCCTGTGTCTTGCGGGACACCCGCACCCGGTCGGCCCACGCGAGCCGGCTTCGCCGATTGTCGCTCACGCGGCCTCCTGAATGGACATCTGCGATTCCACAATTTCTCTGTAAGTAGGGCATTCGGCCAGCAACGACGTATGCGTGCCGATGCCGGTGACGGCACCGTCGTCCAGCACGATGATCTGGTCGGCGTCGACGATCGTGGACACCCGCTGGGCGACCACGATCACCGCCGCGTCCCGCGTGTGCGGCCGCAGCGCGGCCCGCAGCGCCGCGTCGGTGGCCAGGTCGAGCGCGGAAAACGAGTCGTCGAACAGGTAGATCTCCGGCCGCCGCACCAAGGCCCGCGCGATCGAAAGCCGCTGCCGCTGCCCGCCCGAAACGTTCGTGCCGCCCTGCACGATCGGCGCCTCGAGCCCGCCCGGCATCTCTTCCACGAAGTCCCGGGCCTGCGCGACCTCCAGCGCCCGCCACAGCTCTTCGTCGGTGGCGTCCGGATTCCCGTAACGCAGATTGCTCGCCACGGTTCCGGTGAACAGGTAGGGCCGCTGCGGCACCAGGCCGATCCGGCTCCACAGCAGGTCCGGGTCGAGCTCGCGCACGTCGACGCCGTCGACGAGCACGCTGCCTTCGGTCACGTCGATGAGCCGGGGGATCAGCGACAGCAGAGTGCTCTTGCCCGAACCGGTGCTCCCGATGATCGCGGTGGTCCGGCCCGCCCCGGCGCGGAAGGAAATGCCCTGCAGCACCGGGTCAGCCGCACCCGGGTAGCGGAACCCGACGTCCCGGAACTCCAGTTCGGCCTGCGCACGCAACTCCCGCACCGGGGTGACGGGCGGTTTCACCGACGACTCGGTGTCGAGCACCTCCTTGATCCGCTCCGCGCAGACCGCCGCACGCGGGATCATGATCGAGATGAAGGTGGCCATCATCACCGACATCAGGATCTGCAACAGGTAGTTCAGAAAGGCGGTCAGCGCGCCGATCTGCATCTGCCCCGCGTCCACCCGCTTCGCGCCGAACCACAGCACGGCGACGCTGGAGGCGTTCAGGATGAACAGCACGGTCGGGAAGATCAGGGCCTGCCACCGGCCCACCCGGAACGCCGCATCGGTCAGCGACCCGTTGGCTTCGGCGAACCGCCGCGTCTCCGCGGGCTCGCGGACGAAGGCGCGGACCACCCGGATCCCCGACAGCTGCTCCCGCAGCACGCGGTTGACCTGGTCGATCCTTTCCTGCATCCGCCGGAACTGCGGCACCATCCGCGACACGATCGCGCCGATCGCGATCAGCAGCGCCGGCACGCAGACCAGCAGCAGCCAGGACAGGCCGACGTCCTCCTTCAGCGCCAGGATGATGCCCGCCACGCACATGATCGGTGCGGCGACGAGCATGGTGCAGACCATTACCACCAGCAGCTGCACCTGCTGCACGTCGTTGGTGGTGCGCGTGATCAGCGACGGAGCGCCGAACCGGCCGACCTCGCGGGCGGAGAAGTCGCCCACGCGGTGGAAGACGGCGGCCCGCACGTCCCGGCCGAACCCCATCGCGGCCCGGGCGCCGAAGTAGACGGCACCGACCGAACACACGATCTGCAGCAGGGTGACGGCGAGCATCCAGCCGCCGGTGGAGAGGATGTAACCGGTGTCCCCGCGCACGACACCGAGGTCGATGATGTCGGCGTTGAGGCTCGGCAGGTACAGCGAAGCGACCGTACCGATGAGCTGCAGCACCACCACGGCGGTCAGCTCGCCCCGGTACGGGCGCAGATGGGTCATCAGCAGACGGCTGAGCAAGAAGCCCCCCAGACAGTAAGGAAACGGTAAGTTAAGAAACGGTCCGTATCTACGGAGGATACGCTAGACTCCTCCGATAAGAAACGCAACGTCTTTTAAGGAGCCGGGTGACCGAGACCAGGTCCCGCCGCCGGGGCGCCGAGCTCGAACAGGCCATTCTCGACGCGGCCTGGGCGGAACTGCGCGAAACCGGCTACAACGCGCTCACCATCGAGGCCGTCGCCGCCCGCGCGGGCACCAGCAAGTCGGTGCTCTACCGCCGCTGGGCCAGCCGCGCGGAACTCGTCCTGGCCGCCTGGAGCCGCCAGATGCCGGTGCAGCAGGGTGTGCCGGACACCGGCGAGCTCCGCGGCGACCTGATCGCGCTGTTCGGCCGGATCGCGCGCCGGGTGGACACCATGATGAGCGAGATGATCGCCGGGGTGATGGGCGAGACCTTCCGGCATCCCGAGATCCTCGCCGTACTCCAGGAGCAGATGAAGAACTCCCCCGTACGGAAGGCGATGGACACCATCGTCGCGCGCGCGGCCGCCCGCGGGGAACTGCCGCCGTTGCGGCTCACGCCGCGCATCGCCCTGCTCCCCCTCGACCTGGTCCGGCAGGAAGCGTTCCAGTGCCGCTCCCCCGTTTCCCGGGAAATCGCCGCCGAACTCGTCGACGAGGTGTACCTGCCCCTGCTCCGCGGCCTGAGCCTGGACCGATCCGGTGCCGCTTGACCCGGCGGGAAATCACTGCCGTGAGGGCTTGGCAGAATGGGGACATGCCGGCGATCCGCACCGTGACCGAAGCCGATCTGCCCAGCCTGGTCGCCCTCACCGAGGACCGGGGCTGGTTCTACCCGGAACACCGGTGGACGTTCCTGCTGGGCGCGGGTGAAGTGTTCGGAGTGGACGGTGAGCGCGGGGACCTGGCCGGAGTGGTGCTGCTGACCCGGTACGGACCCGGACTCGCCGCGATCGGCACCATGCTGGTGCACTCGCGGTACGGGCGGCAGGGCCTGGGCACCGCCCTGATGCGGCATGCGCTGCACCAGGCCGGCGACGCGACGGTGTTCCTGTACGCGACCCCGTACGGCCGGCCCCTTTACGCCAGGCTCGGCTTCCGCACCACCGGCACCTTGTACACCTACACGGGCCCGTTCGCGCCGGAGAACGTGCCGGAAGGGAGCAGGGTGGCCGGACCCGGCGACCGCGACGGCATCCTGCGGCTGGACGCCGAGGTGTTCGGCGCCGACCGGGAAAGCCTGCTCGCCCAGGTGGACAAGTACGCCCACCAGGTGCGGGTGATCGACCGGGACGGGCGGATCACCGGCTACGCCGCCGCCCTGCCCGCCCGCGACGGCATCGCGATCGGCCCGCTCGCCGCCGCCTCCGACGAAGACGCCCGCGCGCTCATCACCGATCTCGCCCGCGAGACCGGCACGACCGTCCGCCTTGATCTCGCCGAGTCCCGCACGGCACTGCGGTCGTGGGCGGCCGCACGCGGCCTCCGCCCCAACGACGGCAACGCGATGATGGTCCTCGGCGACCGCCTCCTCCCTGGCGACCGGGACCGCCTCTACCTGCCCGTGATGACCGCCCTCGGCTGACCGGCCGCATCCCCGGATCGCGCCGGGGCCCCACACGGCGTTGGCCGTGAAGGGTCCCTTCACAGTCGAATCGACCGCGAAGGGACCCTTCACGGCTCGCCCCATACCCCTATGCCGTATGAGGCTGCCGTTCCGGGTTCCACCACAGTCCGCGTCGAAGCAGGTCGGGGAAACTTCACGATCACTCTTGTTACCCCCTACCCCCATTGGGTATAAATGAGCCGTACGGCAGACGGCCGTGGAATCGAGGAGGGACCACAGATGACGGAAGCCACCTACACGGTCAAGGGCATGACGTGCGGCCACTGCGTCGCGTCGGTGACCGAAGAGGTCGGTGAGCTCCCCGGCGTGCAGAACGTCGATGTCGACCTCGCCAGCGGACGGGTGACCATCACCAGCGCCGAACCCGTCCCCGCGGAGAAGGTCGCCGCGGCGGTGACCGAGGCCGGCTACCAGCTCGTCGCCTGACCCCGGCCGCCCGGCACGGCCACCGTGCCGGGCGGCCCCGTTTTCTCACCCCCACAAGGAAAGAGGCACCCCATGAGTCCGGTGACCCAGCAGGCCCGCGGTGAGACCGCGCAACAGGTGGAGCTGTCGATCGGGGGCATGACCTGCGCCTCCTGTGCCGCGCGGATCGAGCGCAAGCTCAACAAGGTCGACGGCGTGAGAGCGACCGTCAACTTCGCCACCGAGAAGGCCAAGGTCAGCTACCCGGACGGCACCACGCCCGAACAGCTCGTCAAGGTGGTCGAGGCGGCGGGCTACACGGCCGAGCTGCCCGCGCCTCCCCGGCAGGAAAGTTCCCCCGCCGAGCCGGAGGATCCGACGCGCTCGCTGCGGCAGCGGCTGATCACCTCGGTGGCGCTGGCCGTGCCCGTGATCGCACTGGCGATGATCCCGGCCTGGCAGTTCACCAACTGGCAGTGGCTCTCCCTCACCCTCGCCGCCCCGGTCGTGGTGTGGGGTGCGTGGCCGTTCCACAAGGCCGCCTGGACCAACCTGCGGCACGGCAGCGCCACCATGGACACGCTGATCTCGCTCGGCGTGGGTGCGGCGTTCGGCTGGTCGGTCTACGCGCTGTTCTTCGGCATGGCGGGCATGCCCGGGATGCGCCACGGGTTCGAGCTGATCGCGGCGCGCGGCAGCAGCGGCTCGGCGATCTACCTGGAGGTCGCCACCGGGGTGACCGCGGCGATCCTCGCGGGCCGCTACTTCGAAGCCCGCTCCAAGCGCCGGGCGGGTGCCGCCCTGCGGGCTTTGCTGGAGCTGGGTGCCAAGGATGTCGCCGTCCTGCGGGACGGCCGTGAAGTGCGCGTACCGGTGGAGACCCTGCGCGTGGACGACGAGTTCGTCGTGCGTCCCGGGGAGAAGGTCGCCACCGACGGGATCGTGGTCGACGGCAGTTCCGCGGTCGACGCGAGCATGCTCACCGGCGAGTCCGTGCCGGTCGAGGTGCGCCCCGGCGACACCGTGGTGGGCGCGACGGTCAACGCCGGGGGCCGCCTGGTCGTGCGGGCCACCCGAGTCGGCGCCGACACCCAGCTCGCGCAGATGGCCAGGCTGGTCGAGGACGCGCAGAACGGGAAAGCCGCCGTGCAGCGCCTGGCCGACCGCGTGTCGGCGGTGTTCGTCCCGATCGTGATCGTGCTGGCCCTGGGCACACTGGTGGCCTGGCTCGCCGCGGGCGCGGGCACCGCCGCCGCCTTCACCGCAGCCGTGGCCGTGCTGATCATCGCCTGCCCGTGTGCGCTCGGGCTCGCCACACCGACCGCGCTGCTGGTCGGGACCGGCCGGGGGGCGCAGCTGGGCATCCTGATCAAGGGCCCGGAGGTGCTCGAATCCACCCGGGGCATCGACACCGTCGTCCTGGACAAGACCGGGACCGTCACCACCGGCAGGATGAGCCTGGTCGCGGTGCACACCGCCGAAGGCGAGGACGAAGCCGAGGTGCTGCGCCTGGCCGGTGCCCTGGAGAGCGCCTCCGAGCATCCGATCGCCAGGGCCATCGCCACCGCGGCCGGCCGGACCGGCGCACTTCCCGCCGTCGCCGAGTTCCGCAACAGCGAAGGACTCGGGGTGCAGGGCCTCGTCGAAGGCAGGGCCGTGCTGGTGGGCCGCCTCGCCCTGCTGGAACAGTGGAGCGTCCACCCCGGCGAAGCGCTCGTCGCGGCGAAGAACGAGGCCGAAAGCCTCGGCCGGACCGCGGTGCTCGTGGCCTGGGACGGGCGGGCGCGGGGGGTGCTCGTCGTGGCCGACACGCTCAAGCCGACCTCGGCGCAGGCGGTACGGGACCTGCGGGCCCTGGGGCTGACGCCGATCCTGCTCACCGGGGACAACGAGGCCGCCGCGCGGGCGGTCGCCGCGGAGGCGGGCATCGAGGAGGTCATCGCCGAAGTCCTGCCCAAGGACAAGGTGGACGTGGTCACCCGGCTGCAACGGGAGGGCCGCCGGGTCGCGATGGTCGGCGACGGCGTGAACGACGCCGCCGCGCTCGCCCAGGCCGACCTCGGCCTGGCCATGGGCACCGGGACCGACGTCGCGATCGAAGCCAGCGATCTGACCCTGGTCCGGGGCGACCTGCGGGCCGCGGCCGACGCGATCCGGCTGTCCCGGCGCACGCTGGCGACGATCAAGGGCAACCTGTTCTGGGCCTTCGCCTACAACGTCGCCGCCCTTCCGCTCGCCGCGCTGGGCCTGCTCAACCCGATGATCGCCGGCATCGCGATGGCGTTCTCGTCGGTGTTCGTGGTGTCCAACAGCCTCCGGCTGCGCCGGTTCCGCAGCGGCATCACCGACGGCAGCCACCCCGCCCAGGGCTAGAACCTGTGTCGACGTGGTTTGCGTGGCGGTGCCGGTTGACGGCCCACCGCAATCGGCTCCGCCGCTTAGGCACAACGCCCTAGCGGTGAGCAGCCGAACGAGTGGACGGCCGGGGCACCTCGCCCCGGCCGCCCACTTCGTAGTTAGTACCTGGTAGTTACTACCTGCTAACCTGGCCGTCATGAAGATCAGCGGGGCCGCCCGGATGTCGGGGCAGCAGCGGCGGGAGCAGCTGCTGGAGCTGGCGGCGGAGGAGTTCGCGCGAGCCGGGTTGCACGGGACGTCGACCGAGACGCTGGCGCGGCGCGCGGGAATCACGCAGACCTACGTGTTCCGGTTGTTCGGCTCGAAGAAGGCGTTGTTCCTGCAGGTCGTGCGGCAGGCGTTCGGGCGGCTGGTCGAGGGCATGGACCAGGCCGCGGAGCAGGACACGGAAAATCCCCTCGCCGCGATGGGCCTGTTCTACGACCGCGCGCTGGCCGACCGGACCGGGCTTCTGGTGCAGTTGCAGGCCTTCGCCGCCTGCGGGGACCCCGAGGTCCGCACGGTCGTGCGCGAGCAGATGGCCCGGATGTGGGCGGTCACGGCCGAGCGCAGCGCGCTGCCCCCGGTGGCGGTCAAGACCTTCCTGGCCTACGGCATGTTGCTCAACACCGCGGCCGCGCTGGAGGTCGACGAGGTGGACGCGGAGTGGGCGCGCGGCATCCGCACCCGCATCCAGGCCGGACTGTTCGACCACCTGACCGAGGAGAACAACCGATGACCTCCTCCCCGGCGCCCGGATCCGGCCAGGCCGCCGGGGGTGTCCACGGCACCCGCCTGGTGGCGGCCCTGGTGTTCATCGCGCTGGTCGTCGCCGTCATCGGCAGCCTGGGCGCACCGCTGATCACCGCCGTGGCCCAGGACTACGGGTTGTCGCTGACGGCCGCGCAGTGGACCCTGACGATCGCGCTGCTGTCCGGGGCGGTGGCCACCCCGCTGCTGGGCAGGCTGGGTTCGGCCCGGCGACGGCGGGAGGTGGTCCTGGCCACGCTCGCCACGGTGACGGCGGGCAGCGTGGCGACGGTGGTGCCCGCGCCGTTCGCGGTGCTGCTGGCCGGGCGGGCCGCGCAGGGCGCCGGGCTGGGGCTGACCGCGTTGATGATGGCCACCGCCCGCCGTCATCTCGGTGAACGTGCCCCTGCCACGATCGCGATGCTGTCGGTGGCCTCCACGGCGGGCATCGGCGTGGGCTACCCGGTCGCCGGGTTGCTGGCGCAGGTGGGCGGTGTGCGGGCCGCTTACCTGCTCGGTGTGGTGATCACCGCCGCGGCGCTGGTCACGGCCATCGCCGCCCTGCCCCGCGACAGCGCCGACGCGCCGGTCGGGGAAACCGTGGACTGGTTCGGCGCCCTCCTGCTTTCGCTCGGACTGGTGGCCGTGCTGGTGGTCACCAGCCAGAGCGGCCTGTGGACCGGCAGGCCGCTGCTGGCCGGGCTGATCCTGGCCGCGGGCCTCGCCCTGCTGGCCTGCTGGGTCGTGGTGGAGCTGCGGGTGCCCCGGCCGCTGGTCGATCCGGCGGCGTTGCGGCACCCTGCGGTGGCCGCCGCGAACCTCGTCATGGGGGTGTCCGGCATTGCCATGTACCTGCTGTTCACGCTGATCACCCGCTACGTGCAGACCCCGCCCCAGTCCGGTTACGGGTACGGGCTCACCGAGGTCGAAGCCGGGCTGGTGCTGGTGCCGTTCTCCGTCCTGGGCTTCGCCGCCGGGCGCGTGGTCCCGCGGCTGCGGCAGCGGGTGGGCCCCTTCGCGCTGCTCGCCGCGGGCGGGGTCGTGGTGGTCGCCGCCTGCGTCCTGTTCGCCATTACCAGGACCTCCGGCGTGGCCTGGCCCATCGTGGCCATGGGGGTGCTCGGTTTCGGCGTCGGCTGCTTCTCCGCGGCCATGCCCCAGGCGATCCTCGCCGTCACCCCGGCCGAAGAGACCGCCGCCGCGATGAGCGTCAACCAGGTGGTCCGCTCGATGGGTTTCTCCCTCGGCAGTGCACTCGGCGGCCTGGTCCTCGCCGCCTACACCGTGCCGGGGCACTTCGTTCCCACCGGCTCTGGCTACACCACCGCGGCCTGGACGGCCGCCGCCTTGGGCGTCGCCGGCATCGCACTGGCCGCGGGCACCGCCCCGGCCCGGCGACGGCGCACCTCGCCCGCTGCTCCCGAGGGGGCCTCGCCCTCGCCGTCGGCCACCCGGCACCGATGAGGCACTTGACGCCGTGGTGACGCCCCCGCGGCAGGGTCGCGGGCACGACCACACCGCCGCGCCACGGAACGGGGAGTGCGATGAGGGTGCGCCGCCCGCTGGCCCTGGCTCTGTTCGCCGTGACCGTCGGCGGCTGCGGGAACGTCACCGGCCCGCACCGGAATCCGGCTCTGCCCGGGGGCCTGCCCTCGCCGCCCAGCCAGGTGGCCACCGGCGGCCAGGCTTGGGCCGAGCAGGCGGAAAACGCCTGTCAGAGCGCGTTCTCTCGGAAAGGGCGGTCGCCGGTGGCGCAGTCGGGCGATTCGGACGACCAGGCGGCACTGGACGGCGAGTGGGCCGCCGGGGTGCAGAACGCCACGGTGACCGTGCTGGCCGCGCTTCCCGGCGCGCCCGCCGAGGGGGCCGCCCTCGTGCGGAACCTGCGGCAGATCGCGGCGCTCAACACCGAACTGGCCGGGCTGCACGGCCGGCACGTGCTCTTCGACAACCGGGCCGACCAGGCGACCACCGACCTGATCCGGCTCCAGGCCGAGATCGCCGGGTTCGTCCAGAATCTCGGCACCCCGTCGTGCAAGGCGATCGCGGACCTGTAGGACGACTCTGGTCCCCGCCGGAGGGGACCGCGGGCCCTTGCCCGCCCGGACGGCGCCGTCCGACCGTGGAGGCATGGGCACAGCCGACGACCGCATGCTCATCGAGTCCGCGGTCCCGACCTTCGACGCGATGATCGCCGAACACGCGGTGGTGTACGCGGACCGGGCCACCACCTTCGAAGCGGCACGGAACCTGGACTTCCTCACCGTGCGCACTCCCCTGCTCACCGCCGCCTTCTGGGTCCGGGACCTGCCGTCCCGCCTGTCGGGCGGGGCCGCACCGGACCCGCCGGAACTCGTCCTGTCCGAGGGCATCGGCCTGCGCGGCTGGCTGCTCCTCGGCGAGCGGGAAGGCCAGGAGATCGCCTTCGGCGCGGTGGGGAAGTTCTGGCGGCCCGCCATCGTCTGGCGCGACGTGCCGCGCGAGGAGTTCGCCGGGTTTTCCGAGCCCGGCTGGGGCAAGATGGCGGCCAATTTCTCGGTGCAGTCCTACGGCAACGACGCCACGCTGCTGAGCTACCAGTGCCGCACGGTGACCACGGATCTCGCGTCACGGCGGCGGTTCCTCCGCTACTGGCGGCTGGTCCGGCCGCTCGCCCGGCACGTGCTGCGCGCCACACTGCGAACGATCCAGCTCAACGCCGAGGCGGCCGCGGTCCGCCCGCCGGAACCGGAAGGCGAGTGAGCGGGCCCACCGGCGGACACATAACCTGATCGGGTGACCCAGCCACGGACAGATCAGGCACCGGCCGCGCCGGAGGAAGCAGCGGACTCGGTACTCGCCGGCCGGTACCGGCTGCAGCACCGCCTCGGCGCGGGGGCGATGGGCGTGGTGTGGCTGGCCGACGACGAGCGCCTGCAGCGCCCCGTGGCGGTCAAGCAGTTGTGGCCGTCCACACCGGATCCCGCCCAGGACCGCGAAACCCGCGCGCGGGCGCTGCGCGAGGGCCGTATCGCCGCGCGGCTGCGGCACCCGCACGTGGTCACCGTGCACGACGTCACCGAGCACAACGGGCAGCCCATGCTGGTCATGGAGTACGTGCCGTCCCGCAGCCTCGCCACGGTGCTGGCCGAGCAGGGCGCGCTGTCGCCGCGCACGGTCGCCCGGCTGGGCACGCAGGCGGCCTCCGCGCTGGCCGCGGCGCACGCGGCCGGGATCGTGCACCGCGACGTCAAACCGGGCAACATCCTGGTCGGCGACGACGGCACGATCAAGATCGCCGACTTCGGCATCTCCCAGGCCCCGGGCGACGTCACGATCTCGCGCTCCGGGGTCGTCGCGGGCACGCCCGCCTACCTCGCGCCGGAAATCGCGCGCGGCCACCAGCCCAGCCCCGAATCGGACATCTTCTCGCTCGGCTCGACGCTCTACACCGCGGTCGAAGGTGTGCCCGCCTTCGGTGAGGACGGCGAGGAACCGCTGACGGTGCTGCGCCGGGTCGCGGCCGCGGACTTCGAGCCGCCCCGGCAGGCCGGACCGCTGAGACCGGTGCTGATCGCGATGATGCGCCCCGATCCCGAGGCGCGCCCGACGGCGGGCCAGCTCACCGTCGCGCTGTCGGCGGTCGCCGACGGGCGCCCGCTCGATCCCGCGACCCTCGACCCCGCCAGCGGGCGCACGCAGCCGGTGCTGCCGCCGGCCGCCGAGAGCACCGCGACCGGACCGGTGCCCGAAATCCAGACCGCCGGGGGCGGCACACGCCTGGACGCCCGGGCCGTCTCCGCGGAAACCGCTCCCGGCTCCGGCCTGCCGGTCTGGTGGGAACGCTACCGCCGCTACCTCGTGCCCGGCGGCGCCGTGCTCGCGGCGGGCCTGGCGGTCGCCATCCTGGCGGGCCAGCTCAGCGCCCCGTCCTCATCCGCCCCGTCCGGAACCGCCACGGCGGCACCCACCACGGGGCCGACGGCGGCGGACTCCGCGCTGACGCGGATCGTCTCGGCCTACTACGAACTGCTGCCCAGCGAACCCGACGCCGCCTGGACCTACCTCGGCCCGGCACTGCAGGCGCAGGGCAAGGACGCCTACCGGAGCTACTGGGCGGGCATCGACACCCTCACCCTCACTTCGCCTCCGCAGGCCGCCGGGGCCACCACCGTCACCGTCGGCCTCGAACTGCGCACACCCGACGGCAGGATCATCGACGAGACCCACCAGCTGACCCTGAGCACCACCGGGACCACCCCGCTGATCGTCTCCGACACCCTGCTCACCAGCACCACGACCACCGCACCGCCGACCAGTTCTTCGTCGGCCACGGCGGCGGCGCCCCCTCCGGGGCCCGCCCCGGTCTCCAACCCCCCGGCGCCGGTTCCCCCTCCTCCCGGGAAGGGCCGCGGCGGCCACAAGCACGGCGGCTGAGCGGCGGCCGGGAAACGCGGACGGCACGGCCGCTGCCGTACCGTGGAGCCGATCTCGAGAAGGGTGAGACCGTGATCCTGGCGGAAGAGCGCGTCGCGGTGTGCGAGTACGCGCGCCGGATGAGTGCCGACAGGCTGGTGGTGGGCACGTCGGGCAACATCTCCGCGCGTTCGGGGGAACTGGTGGCGGTGACCCCGACCGGGGTGGACTACGCCTGCCTGCGTCCGCAGGACATCCCCGTGGTGGCCCTCGACGGGTCCACTGTGGACGGAGAGCTGCTGCCGACCAGCGAACTCCCGATGCACCTCGCCGTCTACGGCCGCGCCGAGGACCCGGACGGCGCGCCGGTGCGCGCGGTGGTGCACACGCATTCCGTGCACGCGACCGCGGTGTCCACCGTGGTCGACGAGGTACCGCCGATCCATTACCTCCTGGCCGTCGTCGGCCCCAGCGTGCGGACCGCGCGATACGCCACCTATGGCACCACCGAACTCGCCGAATCCATGCTCGCCGCGCTCGAGGGGCGCCGCGGCTGCCTGCTCGCCAACCACGGCACGATCACCTACGGCGACACGCTCGGCTCGGCGTACCACCGGGCGGAACAGCTGGAGTGGGTGTGCCACCTCTGGCTGCTCGCCCGGTCGGCGGACACGCCGCGCCTGCTCCCGGCCGCCGAGATCGAGCACGTGGTCGGCAAGCTCCGCGGCTACGGGCAGCGCTGACGCCGGATCAGGCCTCGGCCGGTTCCTCGACCGGCTTCTCCGTCTCCTTCTGCGGCTTCGGCAGGGCCTTGCCGATGGCCACGAAGAGGAAGGCGAGGCCGACGGTCAGCCCGATGTGGCCGAGACCGGCGATCCCGGCGATCGCCGCGCCGGACTCCTTGCCCAGCACCGTCAGCGTGCCGTGGACCAGCATCATCGCCACCGTCAGCGCGAGACCGGCGTTGTAGGTCCAGAAGAACACCTTGAAGGCCGGAGCCTGCGAGATCTTGAGGGTGACGTCGAGCGCCAGCACGATCAGGAACAGCAGCATGCCCAGGGCCAGCAGGTGGGTGTGCACCACGGAGAGCTGGGTCTCGCCGGTGAAGTTGTGGGCCTTGGTCAGCTCCCGGTAGTAGAAACCGCCCGCCAGGCCGAGCACCAGGTAGACCAGGGCGGCCCAGTAGCTCTTCTTCATGCGCTTTCCTTTTCCCGGGCCCGCCGCCAGCCGGCTCGGCCCGCACCTACTTGGCGACAGGTCTGTCTCTAAGATGACGGCAACGTAGCAAACCAAGCCCGTTCCCGGCGGGGCGCCCCCGCCGGGAGCCTGTCACGAGGAACCGATGCCGAAGATCACCGCGGGAAGTGTGCGCGAACAGCGCGAGCAGCGGCTCGGCCAGCTCATCGCCGCGGCCGAAGCGATCCTCGCCGAAGACGGTGTCGCGGCACTCACCGCGGGTGCGGTGGCCCGTCGCGCCGGGCTCGCCCGCAACAGCATCTACCGGTACTTCTCCTCCATCGACGAACTCGTCGAGCTCATCGTGACCCGCGAGTTCCCGGCCTGGATCGAGGCCGTCACCCGCGCCGTGGAAGCACAGCGCGATCCCGTGGCGCGGGCCGTCGCCTATGTGGTGGCCAACCTCGACCAGGCGGCGAAGGGCACGCACGGCCACCGGGTCGCCCTCGCGCGGGGCGCGCTGTCGGCTTCGGGACTGGATCGCGTCCGGGAGCTGCACACCTCGCTGGCCAGCCTGCTCGACGGCATCGTGTCCGAACTGGACCCCGGGCAGCCCCGGCTGGTGCAGGCGGTGCTGCAGTCCCTTGTGGACGCCTGTGTACGGCGGATCGACGCCGGTGACGAG
Source organism: Amycolatopsis cynarae (assembly GCF_026802195.1). Classification (NCBI taxonomy): domain Bacteria; kingdom Bacillati; phylum Actinomycetota; class Actinomycetes; order Pseudonocardiales; family Pseudonocardiaceae; genus Amycolatopsis; species Amycolatopsis cynarae. The sequence goes on from NZ_CP113836.1 coordinate 3,410,569, forward strand.
CACACGGCTGTGCTGGCCTACGCGCGCAGGGCCACCACCGCCCTCCTGCAAAGCTCCTGAGAACCCGCGGCGAGCCGTGAGGGGACCCCTCACGGCAGCAGCGAGGCGTGGGAAGCGTCTTACGGAGTGGTGCGGTTGAGTGTGCTCGCACGGTGGTGGTCCGGGCGGTGCAGGCCCCCGGTGAGCCACGCACCCGAGGCGCCGAGCACCAGCGTCGCGGCGACCGCGGCCACGAGCAGCGTCGCCGGCAGCGTGACGGCCCGCGAAACGCGGCCCGGGATACGGAGGCGGGTTTTCCCCGCGCCGAAGGTGAGCCGCACGGCGGGAACGATCCGGGCGAGCGTGTGCAGTCCGGTCACCACCGCCCAGACCAGGAATGTCGCCTGGTGCAGGCGCACCGCGTCGACGCGCTGCCCGAGCACGGCCAGCAGCGGCGTGCGGCTCGCGTCCGGGCCGAGGAAGACGAGGGCGAGCCCGGTCCCGAGCACGGCCAGCGTGAACAGCACGACCAGCGGCCCCAGCAACCGCAACGGCATGGGAGGGGGCCCGGCCTGGCGGTAGGCGCGATCACCGGTGTAGTAGCGCACGATGCGCCAGCCGGTGGAGGCGGTCTTGAGCAGGGCCGGGGGCACCAGCAGCACGCCGACCACGACATGCCAGCTCAGGAAACGCCCGACGCTGAGCAGGGTGCCGAGTTCGACGGCGAACAGCACCAGCAGCACGAGACCGGTCCACGCGGTCAGCCGGGCGTTGCCTGCGGGCCCGCCGGTGCCCGATCGCACGGGGTCGTCCCGGTGCTCCCGCCCGAGGGCCTCCGCCAAGGTCCGCTCGGACCACTGCCGCACCACCACGTGCGCATCCTCCTTCACGCCACCAGCCTGCCCGGTGCGCTCAGTCTCGCGCGAGGTTCTTGGGGGAATCTTGGGGCCGGGAAGGCGGACGTGCGGCAGTGGGTGCTTCCTGGCGCGGGATCGGCGCGCCGTCGCGGATCGGGTCGGTGGAGGCGGCCAGCCAGGACGCCAGCGCGGCGGGAGGCCTGCGGTGCGGCAGCCGTCCGGCCAGTTCCTGGTGGAGGGAAAGCGCGTGACTGCAGTGTTCGTGCCACGTGCTCGCGAGCGCTTCCCTGGTCGCCTTCGGGCGCAGCAGGTCGGCGCGCAGGCGGAACTGGGCGTGCAGGGAATGCCGGAAGGCCGCGGCGGTTTCGTCCGGCAGCCCGGCCAGTGCGGCGGGGGTGCGGCCGTCGCAGACGGGGCATTCACAGCGCCACAGGTGGTCGGACTCCGGCAAGGCGCCGATGGCCTCGTCGAGCGTGTCCAGTGCGTGGTAGGCCAGCAGCGGGGTCACGAAGGCGGCGCCCCGGGGTACCCGGCCCCCCTGTCCCCGTATCACCGGATATAGGTGGCGCAATGCGCTGACCGTGCCGATCGCCGCCGCGAGCGCGCCGTGGCACAGCGCGCCAAGGGCGCCGACGTCCGAGCGCAACAGCACCACCGGAACCGGGGATTCGCGCAGCAGGTGCAGGAAGTTCCGGACGACGTACTGGACGGCGAACGGGTCCCCCCGGCTCTCGATGGCCACCGCCACCGGGACGCCGTGCACGCCGATCTCCCGGACCAGCGCCCCGACGACGGCCGTGGTGGCGAACCATCGAGCGGCCAGAGGCAGCATCGCCAGGACGGGCGGCGGCTGGCGTGCCGCGGCGCGCAGGATCGTCCGCAGGCCCTGCAGGTCGCGGGCCTCCAGATACCCGGAGTCGGTGAGCGCCACCAGTCCCAGGTCCTGCTGACGGCGACACCAGCCGGGCCGGATCCCGCGGGAGGCGTTCCTCCGGCCGGGGCCGGAGTACCGGTCCGCGTCGCACAGCACCGGCCCGGTGAATCCCGCCCTCCGCAGGCCGCGTACCGCCGGTTCCGGCTCCTTCCCGGTGAGCACCAGACCCGCGTCGTACGCGGCCGCGACCTCGGCCGCGATCCCGGCCTGGGCGGGGCGGCACTGGATCAGCAACCAGCCCGCCAGTGCGCCGAGGGCTCCGTGCTCCCCCGGCACGTCGGTCGCCACCATGGGTCCACGATGTGCGCCGGGGGCGGGCGCTGTCAGCACCGGTCACACGGATGCCCGGCAACAGCCCGCCGATGGCCCAACCCAGGCCACGCTCCGCGCACGGCGTGCTCAGGTCAGGGTGCCCACCGGTCCTTTCCGGTGCCCGTTGCGGCGCACCACCCGCTCGGGCACGGCCACCCCGGCGGGCCGGTGCCGGTCCGCGGGCAGCACCCGCGGGGAAGTGCTGCGGTCGGCCACGCGCAGCGATTGCGCCGAAGTGATCCACTCCTCGGCGGGTTCGGCGATCTCCAGCAGCAGGGTTTCGAATTCCGAGCGGGTGGTTTCCAGGATGTGCGGGGCCGCCAGCCACCGCAGCACCGCGCGCCCGGTGACCGCCATGCGCTGCCGCGGGGAGGTGACCAGCCGCTCGTCGAAGTAGCGGATCAGCACCTCGTCCACGGTGTCCCACGCGTTCGTGGCGCCGAACAGGTCGAGCACATCCTCCGCGCCGAGGATCTGGAAGGCCTCGGTCAGCAACTGCATGACCTCGACCCGCAGCACGTTGAGGTGGCCGTAGGAGGTGAACTTCAGGTTGTTGCGGAGGTCCAGACCACTGCGGCGGACCACGGCGACACTGCCGAAGCTCGGGTCGTAGGCCCGCTCGCGGATCACGTCGGAGATCCGCTTGTCGCGCCAGAACAGCGCCACCTGATTGGTGAACTGCACGAACAGCTGGTGGAAATCGGTATTGGGGCGAGCGTTCGCGGAGCCGAGACCACGCCCGTAGCCGAGTACCCTGCGGTAGGCGCTGATCCGGTCCCGGCGGGTGTAGCGCAGCACATCGCGCCGGTCGAAACGGTAGAGACCGAACGCCCCGGGCCCGTCGGACAGCCGGATCGCCCCGCGCTGGAACAGTTCCTGCAGTTTCTGCACCACGCGGAACACGCCGATCCGCTCGTGCTGGTACAGGTAGTACAGGTCGCCGACCGCGATCACCCGTTCCGAGGCGACGGTTTCGTCGTAGACGTCGACCCCTGGTGGCATGCGGGTCTGGCCGAGTTCCCTGGCCGCACCGTCCCCGATGCCGACGAGTTGCCCGAGCCCGCCGTCCGCGGGGGCAGGACTGGTGCGCTGCTCGGTCTCCACGGCGAAGAGCATGTCGTCGAGCTGTTTGAGGACCGCGTCCCCGAGGCGTGGATCGCTGCCCAGTTCGTTCGACAGCTTGCCCGCGACCTCGCGGCGCAGCGCGGCGACGCGGTCGAACAGTTCCCGGTATTCCTTTTCGGTGGCCATCTGCGTCTCTCCCCTACTTCGCCGTCGAAGGGTCGGCCCCGCCCGGCCGCTTGCGCGGCGCCCGGGCCCGCGCCGGGGGGTCGTCGGTGCGCTGCGGCGGGCCTTGGGCCAGGACCTCCTCCGCCGCCGGGCTTCCTTCCTCCCGCAGCGCCGACACCGGTGGCACGGTGGGCGTCCCACGCGGGGCCGGGGCGGACGTCACCGGCGCCGCGGGAACCGGCGGGACGATGACCGGCGGGACAGGGGCGGGCCTGCCGGTGACCGGCGCCGTGGGATAGCCGGGGCCGGGGTCCTGCCGGATCGGCCGGGCGATCCGCACCACCTCCTGCAGGAGATCGTCCAGTTCGTCGACGGCTCGCTGCACGCGGAAGCTGAAGAACCCGGGCGGCAGGGTCGCGCGGTAGTTGCCGGGCACGTCGGCGGCGTCCCCGGCGGGCCGCGGCAGGTTCCCGACGCACTGCTGCAACCGCTCGGCCACCTGGAGGAAGGCCGTGCTCACCCCTTCCTTGCCCGCCGATTCGATCAGCTGGCGGCCCTCGGTGGCCGCGAACTCCCCCACCCACCGGAGCAGTCCGCCGAGCGACATCGACCCGCCTGCCGGGACCGGCACCCGCAGCACCTCCAGTTCCTGCCTGCCGACCCCCACCGAAGCCAGTTCCGCGACGACCTCATCGGTCTGCGCGGCCGCCGCGGACAGCAGTTGCGACAGGGCCACCACCGCGGGGCCGAAGAACGGCGAGCGCCCGCCGGTGGGCTGGGCGAACGGGTCGATCCGGTCACGGGCGTCGAGCCAGCCCCGGTACAGCGACACCACCCAGTCCACCAGCGTGATGAACGAGGTCTGGACGCGTTCCTCTTCGAGGGTGTTGACCTGCCCCCCGGTCAGGCCGAACTCGTCGCGCAGGCCCCCGAGGTGCCCGCCGACGGTGTCGGGATCGGTGCCGGTCCCGGCACCACCGGCGACCGAGGCCGGGTGCGCGTTCGTGCCCAGCAGCAGGGCGAACAGCTGGTCGACCCGCGGCACCCGCACCATCGGGCTCTCCAGTTCCGCCCTGATCTGTTCCAGCTCGTGGCGGACGAGGGCGCGGAACCCTTCGGCGTTGTCGGGGTCCGCCGTGGTCCGCAGTGCCCGCAGCGAGTCGAGCAGCGCCACCGCGTCCTTCACCGCGCTGCGGGCACGCGCCGCCAGCGAGGCCTGCCCGCCGGTGACCGCGCCGAGATCGGCCTGGATCGCGTACCCGCGCGGGGTCCAGGTCGCCTCGGTGTGTCCCTGTACCTCGGCGAGGGTGAAGCTGCCCGCCAGCGCCGCCTGGAAACCCTTGGTGTCCCCGTCGCGCCACTTCCAGCCCAGCACGTCGCTGATCGCCTGCGCGGCCCGCTGCCCCGGATCGGCCGGTGCGGACGGCGCCGCCCCGGTGGTGACCAGCGGGTAGGCGGTGTCGATGTCCTGGGGCCGCGGCAGTGCCGCGCCCCGGTCGTCGTTGTTCGTCATCGGGATGCCCCACACTTGTCGAGTTCGGCCAGTTCCACTGCTTCCCGCCAGCACCGCAGCATCGCGTCCTCGGCGCCGCACTGGGATTCCGCGCACCGGTCCGCGCCGCGGGAGACGCTGCGGGCCCACCCGCGCCACTGGTGGTCGCACCCCCGCACCGACCGCACCAGTGCGCTCATCGCGAGGTGCGACCGGAAGTCGTCCTCGATGCGGCGCCGCGAACGCAGCAGCGCCGCCGCGGTGGTGTGCAGGGATCGCGCGGTGCACCGCCGCCCCACCACCTCCACCGCGGGGGCCAGGTCGGCGACGCCCTCGGTGACCGCCTCGGCCAGCCGGTCCGACACCGCCAGTCCGTCCCCGGGCGGGCGGTCCTCCACCACGCTGACCTCGAGCGCCCGCCAGGCGCGGGCCAGTTCACGGATTTCGGTGCCCAGCACCTCGAACTCGTCCCGGAGCGTCATCGCGACCTCCTTCCCAGTTCTTCCCGGAAGTAGCGCGCCAGCCGTTCGGGCGGGGCCATGCGCCGTTCCAGTGCGAAGCGGACGGCGCCGATGAGAAACCGTTCGGGAACCACCCCGGGGGCCACGCCGCGGGCGAGCCGTTCCGCGGCCTCTTCGATCATCGCCTGTTCCTTCGGTTCGAACCGCAGGACGCGGGCCAGCGCCCGGTGCCCCAGCGACGGGAACGAGGTGAAGCACATGGCGTCCACGACGAGCGGGATCGCGGTGCCCGCGGTGGCGGCGAGCGCGGGTGGGGCGCCCGCGAGATCCGCACGGGGGTACAGCCTGCGCCAGAGGTCGGCGTAGGCGCGGGTGTGCTCGGAAAAACCCATACGGCGCAACAGTTCCAGTGACAGCTTGGCCCGCAGGTACGGTACCGGGTGCACCGCGCCGGGCGAGAAGGCCGTCGACTCCCGGGCGGTCCGCCCGATCACGTCGAACAGCGATCCGACCACCTGCGGCCCGCCCAGCAGCAGCCCCGCGAGGTCGGCGAAGGTCTCCCGGTTCCACCGCACCCAGACCGACACCACCCGACGCGGCAGGCCCGCCTCGGTCAGCCGCGCCGCGACCTGCAGGGGGACGGCCCGGGCCAGGCCGAGGTCGTTCTGCAGGTTGTGGCTGACCTCGTGCAGCACCGCGCCCAGCGTCCAGGGGTTGACCAGCCGGTGATAGGGCAACTGGATCAGCGGGAACGGGTTGATCCGGTTGGCCAGGCGCCGCAACGGGATGCCACGGCGTGAGGTGGCGGGCCCGGCTCCGGTGTCCAGATAGCAGAACGGCGGCGGGGTGGGCACCGGCCGCCAGCGCCCGAGGCCGAGGTAGGCGTACTGGTAGCAGTCCAGCGCGATGCGGTCGCAGGCGACCAGCCATGGCGCGAACGCCCCCTGGCGCTGGTTGAACAGTTCCAGGTAGAAGTCCCACACCCGTTCGGTGGCCCGCACCCAGTGCTGTGCCCGGGTCTTGGCCGCCAGCATCGCCTCCAGCCGCTGGGGTGCCGGCCGCTCGGCGGCGGCCTCCGCCGTCGCCCGGACCTGCCTGGTCGCGGCGAGCAGCGGACGTCGCAGGGTGGCCATGGTCTCGTTGACCGCGATCAGGTGTGCCCGGCTCGGCCCGGTTGCCGGATCCCCGAACTCCGACCAGCGGAACGGCCGCAACGCCGCCAGGTGACGCTCCACATTGGTCGCCTGGCTCAGCAGCCAGGTGCGCAGCTGGCCTTCGGCGGTGGGCAGTACCAGCGGCGCACCGCCGGTGAGGGTGGACCGCGCCCGCCGGGCTCCGGGCCGTCCGGGCCGTCCGGACGCGGCCGCGGGCCCGGCGGAGCGGTCAGCGACGGCGGGCACGGCCACGGCCGCGCTTGCGCTGCGGTGCCCGGCGGGCGTGCCGTGCCCTGGTCACCCTCGTGCCGCCCCGGCGCGACCGTGTCCCGCGGCGGGCGGAGCGCACGGACGGGCGGCGGGCCTGCTGGGCCGAGCGGCGGCGGGAGCGCGCGTGATCGGCGGCGTTCACCGTATGCCCGACGAGGGTGCGGGAGATGACGCGGCTGTTGATCGGCTTTCCCGCCGCGTACCGGTGGCCGAGGGTGCGCAGGGTGCGGCCGAGGATCTTCGGCACCTGGCGGACCACCCGCCGCGTGGCAGGGCTGCGCCAGAGCCGTTTGCCGAGGTTGACCGCGCCCCGGATGATCTTCGGCGCATACCGGCGGGCGAGCGGCACGGCCGCGCGCAGCACCAGCGGGGCCAGCGCGCCGAGGAAGGCCTCGGCCTCCTCCTCGGTTTCGGCGCTCTCCGCCTCGAAGGCCAGCTTCGCCATCAGCTCGGCATCCGGATAAACGCGGCGCACCGGATCGGCGAAATCCTCGTCCTCGTCCTCCGTTTCGAATTCGAACTCGGCCTCCAGTTCCCGCACGAGATCTTCGAATTCGTCCTCGAGCTCGCCCTCGTCTTCATATTCGTCTTCGAACTCGTCCTCGAGTTCGTCCTCCAGTTCCCCGGCGAGGCCGGACAACTGGGCCTCCAGCTCGTCCTCGTGCAAATCCTCGTCCTCGAACTCGTCCTCCAGCTCGCCGGCACGCCCGGGCAGCCGGGCCTCCAGCTCGTCTTCGAGTTCGTCCTCGAGTTCCCGGGTCAGCTCATCCTCCAGCTCGCCCTCCACGGCTGGGTAGCGACGGCTCATGACGTTCCTCCTGCGTGAATTCGTCGAAGCTCAGTGGGGTGAGCTCCCGGCGCCGCGCGTCGGTGAGCACTTCGCCCGACAGTCCACTCCACGGCCGCGGACGCCGGTAGTCACACGTCCGGCCGAGACACGGAAGGGGTAGACAGCGTCGATGTCACTCAAATCGACGATGCGCAACGCACGGTTTGTCGGTTTGCTGGACAGGTCTCACTGAGCAACTGGGGAGGTCGTGAGATGGCCACTGCGGCCGAAACACAGGCGAGGTCGGCACTGCCGGAGCTTTCCGCGCCCACAGCGGGCATACGGCACTCCACGGCGCGGCGGCGCGGCATACCGCGACCGCGCCCGCCGGAAACCGCGGACGAACCGTTCGCCGACGAGGTCGTACAGAACCTGGTGCGCGCGCTCGTGCGGCGGGTGTCCGAACTGGTCGGCCCGGACCGCGACGGCCGCCGTCCCTTGCTGGACTGCCGCGAACTGGGTCTGCGGTGCCTGCTGGTGCCGGTGGCCGCGCCGGCCCATGAGGCCCTCAGCCCGCGGGAGAACGAGATCGCCCGGATGGTGGGCCTGGGCTATACCAACCGGGCGATCGCGAGCGTGCTCGACATCAGTCTGTACACGGTTTCCGCCCATATGCGGCGGATCTTCACCAAACTCGGGGTGGGCACGCGCGCGGCCATGGTCGCGGTGCTGTCCGAGAATCCCGATCTCTGTCTGGTCCCGGAGGGGGACCGTCCGGGCCCGCGTGACACGGCGGCCCACTCACCGGTTTCGGCCTGAGCCGCCGGGAAACGGGAGCCCGGACACCACGCGGATGTCCGGGCTCCCGGGCGGGATCATCCGGCGCGGTTTTTGAGTTCCGCGACGTCGGCGGCGAGTTTTTCCACCACGGCCTTGAGCTCGTTGACGTTCTGTTCGGTGATGGTCACCCTGGCCACGGTGTCCATCGTCGCGTCGTTGAGACAGGTTTTGCCGGTGTCGCCCGGAATACGCGACTGCTGCTTCGGATCGAACAGGGCACTGTAGATCTCGTTGACGCGGAAATCGAGCCAGGCCATGAAGTCGTCGACCCGCAGATCCTGGCCGTACCTGGTCTTGAACACGCTGTCGAAGGCCATGTCCTCGAATCCTCCTGGTGCCGAGGGGCTTCCGCCCGCGAAATGGTTGTCGGTATAGGACTCGTTCAGATCGACGCCCTCGGCGACGATTCCCGGCACCCGGCCGTCACTGGCGAACTGGTGCACGTCGTAGCGGCCCGCGGCCGGATCCGGCCTGGCCCCGTAGCGGGCCAGCCAGATCGCCAGGCCGGTGATGCCCCAGCGGTCGGGCCGCAGCGCCTTGGCGAAGGCGTTGTTCAGGTAGACGCCGGGCCGGAGCCCGAGTTGTTCGACCCGGCGGCAGAACCGGAGGGCGAACTCCTTCGCCGCCGCGTCCGGGACGAAGGGTGCTTCAAGATCCAGCATCGGCACCAGATCGGTGGCACCGAGCCTGCGGACCTCGCCGAGGAAGATTTCGGCCTGACGCTCCGGCGAGGGGGCCTTCTGCGCGTAGTGGTAACCGCCGACCGGAATACCGGCCGCCTTCGCGCCGGCGACCTCGGCGTCGCCGGGATTGCGGCCGCCGCCGGGCAGTCCGCCGCCGTCGGTGAGCTTGACCCAGACGAACCGCACACCGTGCGCACGCACGGCGTGCCAGTCCCGCACATCCTGATACCGGTTGTAGACATCGATTCCCAGGGCCATCATCGCCTCCCCGATCGTGGAACCGGATGAGACCAGCCAACCGGACCGGGGAAACGCCCACAAGACACGTTCTATCTACAAACACAAGAAAAGGGGCCACGGGAATTTTCCCGCGGCCCCTCTTCGCGAACCGTCAGAGCGTGGTGGGATCGGGGTGGGTCTCCCGCCACTTCTCGTCGGACTTGTTCCAGGCCTCCTCGGCCCGGCTCTGGATGTCGGTCAGCTGCTTGTCGACGTTGACGATGTCCTTGCTGATCCAGCCGATCCAGTTCTTGCTGCTCTTCGCGTCGGCCAGCCCCTTGACCACCGGGTAGAGGTCGGGCTCGTGCTTCTTGACCCAGGTGTCCACGAACTTCGCCTTGTCGGTCGTCTCCTTGCCGAAGGTGTCCTTGAGCCACTGCTCGTGCTTCTTCAAGACGGAGACGTCGTAGTCCTTCAGTCCCGACTTCGGGTCGGGCTTCGGCTGAGCCTCCCCCTGGTGACCGTCACCCGCGTTGTCCCCGTGGTGACCATTACCCGCGTTGTCACCCTGGTGGCCATTACCGGCGTTGTCCCCGTGGTGACCATTACCTGCGTTGTCACCTTCGTGGCCGTTACCCGCGTTGTCGCCCTGGTGACCGTTACCGGCGTTGTCGCCCTGGTGACCGTTACCGGCGTTGTCGCCCTGGTGCGAGCCATCGTTGGTGGACGGGTTGTCGGCAGGGTGCTGCGAGCCTCCGCCGTTGTCGGGGGTGTGCTGGTTCCCCGGATTCTCACCGTTGGGATGCGGCTGAGCCGTCGGGGAGTCGCCGGGATGCGTCACCGATGGGGTGTCGTGCGACGCCGCCCCGGAGCCGTTGAAGTGGTTGTCCGCGGCGAGCCACGTCTGGAAGGGGTCCTCCTCGTCCGGCCTCGTGGAGTTGCCGGAACTGCCGCCGCCCTCGTCGTTCGGACGAGCCGGAGGCGGATTGTCCGACGGATGCTGATTACCCGACTCGTTATCCGCCGGGTGCTGATTACCCGACTCGTTATCCGACGGATGCTGATTACCCGACTCGTTATCCGACGGATGCTGATTACCCGACTCGTTATCCGACGGATGCTGATTACCCGACTCGTTATCCGACGGATGCTGATTACCCGACTCGTTATCCGCCGGATGCTGATTACCCGAATGGTTGTCGCCGGGGCGGGTCGTCGTCACGTCGTCGCCGGCGTGCGTGTTCGTGGTGGGTCCGCCGTGGGTGCTCGCTCCCCCGCCCTCGGGATGCCGCACCGAGTTCAGGCTGATCGCGTCGTCCTCCTTGCCCATGGTCGCGAGCTGCTTGAGGCGGCCGGCGACCCGGCTGGCGAAGGCACCGACCTTCGCCAGTTTGGCCGATAGCGAGGCGGTTTGGACGGTGCTCTCGACCACCACCTTCGTCGTCCCGACCGCCACCGAGGCACCGAAGGTGGGCACCGCGAGTGCCAGCGCCATGAGCATGGTCGAGATGATGTCGCCGAGCAGGGTGGTGATGATGTCACGGAACAGGTTCCGCACCGCCGAGATCAGCGCCATGGTGGTCTCGACCACGTAGCCCGAGATGTCGACCGACTTGGCCCGGGCGTCGATGTGCGCCTTGTGGCCGTCCATTTCGCCGCGGAAGCTCTCGTAGCCCGCCCCCTGCCACTGGGTGATCATCGAGCCCAGTGCGGTGTCGAGATCGGCGCCCGTGTTCCGCAGGTCCTCGGCGATGCTGTGCAGGCGGTCGGAGATGACCTTGATCTGGTCGGGGTTGCCCGCGATCTGGTCCAGTGGCCAGCGCAGGAACGACACGTGTTCGATCAGCCAGCCGAGACCGGCGGCGATGAGCTTGGCCAGCGGGTCCATCACGAAGGCGATCGTGTCGAGGACGCCACTGGCGACGCCCACCCCGATTTCCACGGCCAGCGCTGCCCGGTCCCCACCGTGGGCGGTCTTGATCTCTTCGCACGCCTTCGCGACGCTGTTCCAGCTGTCGACGACGCCGGCGCCGCTGGTCGCGTTCGAGGACGTCACATCGAGCACGGCCATCAGTTCAGACCTCCGCCTTGAAGGTGCCCAGATCGGCGGCGACGTTCTGGTCGTGCTGGGTGTAGGTGTCGGCGGCCGTCTGCGTGCGGTCGGCCGCGTCGGTCATCTCCTTCGACAGCTTCGACAGCTGGTCGCCGACCACCCCCATCGCAATCCGGGCGGGGACCGCCAGCAGTTGCGCGGCGAAGATGCCGAAGGCACTGTTGTCGAAGCCGTTGGCGTCGTGCACTCCGCTCGACGCCTGCTCCACAGCGGGGGCGGTGGTGCCCTTCAGGTAGCCGGCGAACTTGCCCAGCTCCTGCGGGTCGACCTGGTAACCGTTCTGGGCCACCGGATTCCTCTCTGCTACCAGGGATTGGTGAAGTCGTCGTCCTCGTCCAAGGGCGGACGCGTGGTGGGACGGCGCGGCGGCCGCGGGGGTTCCTGCGGCGCGGCGGGCGGGGGCGGCGGGGCGACCGGCCGCGGAGCGGGGGCGGGGCGAACGTCCTCGGGCGCGGTCGGCCGGGCGAAGGAAGCCGCTTCGGAGTCGGTGCCGTCGTCACCGTCTTCGGGATCGCGCGGCAGAAACTCCTCCAGGACCTCCATCGCGGCCGAATTCTCGCCGACCAGGCCACCGAAGGCCCCCGAAACCTGGGTGGCGACCTGCTTCTGCGCGGCGCCGAGCGTTTGCATCACCAGGCCGGAAAGCGCTTCCGGCGGCCGCTGGTAGGCGCGGGGCCCGAAGGCGATGTTCGTCAGCGCTCCGGTCGCGCCCACGGTCACCGTCACCGCGCCGTCCGGGGACCGCACGGTCGCCGACGCGGTCCGGACGAGCTCCTGTACCTCTTCGGCCTTGGCCTTGATCTGTTCCAGCTCGGCGGTGAACTCGGCGATCGGGTCCGCGCCGCCGGGCTGATCGATTTGTGTCAATGTCTGCCTTGTCCCCAGGGAAAGATGACTGGTGCGCGTGAGTACAGCACCGGCTGTTGAACGCCAGGGGACAGCAGCGCCTCACCCAGGTGAACGACACGGGCCAAGATCAAGATCGTCCGGAAGTCCCTCGAAAGCTGCCCGAGCGAACCTCGTCTCATTCAGTGGGGGCACCGGCCCGGCCGGTCTAGTTTGATCACCATGGCGAGCGCGACGGAGCGGCGGCCGTGCTGCGAGGAGTTTCCGGCGCGGGCGGCGGGTGCGGGTTTCACCCTGGACGAAGCCCAGACCGCCGCCGCCGCAAGGCTCGCCGCCCTGGCCGCGGACCTGGCCGGGCGCAGCCCCCAAGGGGACGCGGGGACTGTTCCTGTGGGGACCGGTGGGCCGGGGTAAGACCTGGCTGCTCGACACGTTCTTCGCCGCCGTCCCCGGGCCCGCGAAGAAACGCGTGCACTTCCACGACTTCTTCCGCTCGCTGCATCTCGCCGTCCGGCGGCACCGGGACGAGCACGACGCGATCGCCCACGCGGTGTCGGACCTGCTCGCGGGCTGCCGCCTGCTGTGCTTCGACGAGTTCCACGTGCACGACGTCGGCGACGCCATGCACGCCACCCACCTGCTCCGGGACCTGTTCGCCCGCGGCGTGGTACTGGTCTGCACCTCGAACTACCCACCGTCCGGGCTCCTGCCCGATCCGCTGTTCCACGACCGATTCCTGCCGGGTATCCAGTTGCTCGAGACTCATCTGGACGTCTTCGAGGTGGCCGGTCCCCGGGACTACCGCCGTTCCGGTGGTGCCGGGAAAGCGGGTTTCGCCGCCGGGATGTTCGCCTCTCCCGGCGACGACCGGCACCTCGCCGGGCTCGGCCTGGTGCCCCCAGCGGAGGCCGAAGCGACGCTGGTGCCGCTGCGCTCGCACGCGATCGCCGCCCGGGACGCGCCAGCGGTTCGTCAATCTGATCGACATCCTGTGCGACCGGGAGCTGCCGCTGGTGCTGGCCGGACCGGTCCCGCTCGGCGAGGTGCTCGCGGGCCCGGATCTCGCCCGCGACATCGCCCGCACCGCCAGCCGGCTTTCCCTGCTCCGCCAGGTCGCCGCCGCCCCGCACCAACCGTCCCGGCGTTTGCCCGAAAATGCCCTCATCGACGGTCCGGTCGGACATTCTTTCCGCTCTGTGCCCAACACCACGGCGCCTCGGGCGCACCCCCAGGTGGCCCGCACCCGCCGCGGGGCGGGATAGTGATCCTGTCCGCGGCCCGCATCCGCGCGCGGACCCGATCAGTCCTTTTCGGACACCGTGACCGGAAGGCCCCGCAGGCGCTCCGGGTAGCAGGAAGGTAACCTCTCCGCCGATGGCGAATCGGTTCGACTTCACACTGGACACCGTCGAGGCCAGCATCCTCGGCCGCGCGATGGATGTCGACGTCCGCCAGTTCCCCCTCCGCATCGGCAACACCACGCTGGATCCGGTGCGGTACGCCAGGCTTGGCAAGCAGGTGTACCTGGCGATGGAGGAGCGGGGGCTGTCCGTCTCCGGCGAGCTGCACAGCCAGGTCAGACTCGCCTTCGAACTACTGGGACGGCACCATCTCTCGGTCGCCGTCAGCGGCACGGACAAGCGCACCGGCGACATCGCGCTGCTGGCCGTCACCGACGGCGCCCAGGCACTGCTCATCGCGCAACTGGACGAGGAGAACGTCCTGCGCTGGGTGCTGTTCCCCGACGACGAACTGGTGGACGTCCTCGTCAGCGCCCTGCCCCAAACCCCGGCCGCCCCGGGCGGGCCGCTCACCGTGCGTCAGGAGGCGACCCGGGAGTTGTCCGCCATGGCGGCCCGCCGTCAGGCCGAGGAGGAGTTCGACGAGGAGGAGACCGAGGCGTTCGGTTCCCTGCAGGTCGGGGAACTCGTCGAGCCCGGAACCGCCCCGCGCGGCTTCAGGGCCAACGACGAGGAACTGCTGACCGAGGTCCTTTCCGCGCCCCGCCTCGGCGGAGGCTACTTCGTGGCCACCGGCCGCACCCGCCACGGGGAGCGCCGGACGGGCACTCCGCTCACCTGGCTCGACACCGAAGACGGGCGTTATCTGGTCGAGACCAGTACCGATCAGAGCGGTACGATGACCGCTCGCTACAGCCCGGCGACCAGCGCCCAGACGGCCGGCGCCGTGCAACGGCTGATCTCCGAGGTCTACTGAGCAAGCCCAGAAAATCGGCAGTGAAGGAAAGGGGGGCGCGATGTCGTTCACGGTGGTACCCGACGAACTACGCGCGCATGCCAGCCATCTCGACGGTCTGGTGGACCGGCTCGACACCGCGGTCGCGGCGGCGAATCAGGTGGCGATGGACGACGAGGCCTACGGTGTGCTGTGCGCATTCCTGCCGCCCATCGTGCGGGCCATCACGCAGGACAACGCCACCGACGCGCTCAAGGCCGCGGTGGACGGCATGAAGACCACCGCGGACAACGTCCGGACGGCGGCGGGCAGCTACGACGAACAGGACCAGACCAACGCCGCTCCCTTCGAAGCGCAGCTGCGGGAAGACGACACCACGCCGTCGACGCCGACCAGGAACCCGCACTTCCGGATCGGCGTGCTCGCCCGGGAGACGGAAGCATGACGGCAGGAGGACTCGACGGCCTGATGCGCGACCCGGAGCAGGCTGCGGCGAGCATCGACGCCTGGGCGGAGGGACTGGCGGCCAAGGCCGACCGCTACCGCGCCGCGCAGGAGCGCACCGAGGAGATCCGGCTGTCCTCGGCCAACAGTGACGGCTCGGTGCGGGTCACGGTACGCGCGGACGGCAGCATCACCGATCTGGTGCTCACCGGGCGTGCCCGGAGCATGCCGCTGGACGAGTTGTCCGCGCAGATCCTCACCACCATGCGGCGGGCGCAGGCCAGGATCGCCGACCGGGTCGGCGAGGTGCTGACCGAGGAAATCGGCGACGAGGACCCGCAGACGCACGCGATGATGGTGGACAACCTCCGCGTCCGGTTCCCCGACCTCGAGACGGACGAGGAACCGGACGAAGGCGAGGACGAGCCCCCGGCCACGGGGAAGGCGGCGCCGGCGCCCGAAGAGGACGACGACAACAACCCCTGGTGAGGTCCCGAAGTCCGGCTTCCCGGGTCAGGGAAGGCGGACTTCGGGCACGGCCCGCACCGGGAAGTTCACCGAATTCGCCACGAAGCAGGTTTCGTGCGCGTCGTGGTGCAGTGCCGTCGCCTTGTCCACCATCGCGGCCTCGGTCACCGTCACCACCGGCGCCAGCACCACCTCGGTGAAATGCCCGCTGTGGCCGGCGGTTTCGCGCATCGTGCCCCGCGCGGTGTCCCGGTAACCGGTGACCACCACACCGTTGCGGGCGCACAGGGCGAGGTAGGTCAGCATGTGGCACTGGGACAGCGAGGCGACCAGCAGGTCCTCAGGGTTCCACCGTCGCGGGTCGCCGTCGAAGGCCGGATCGGAGCTGGCCTCGATGACGGGCTTGTCGCCGGTCCGGACGTCGTGGTCCCGGCGGTAGGCGCGATAGGACGAGGTGCCGCTGCCGGTGTCGCCGGTCCACGTCACCGTGACCTCATACTGGTGTTCCTTGTTCACGGTGCTTCCCCTTCGTTCGGGCCGAGCACGGCACGGGCCGTGGCGGCGATGTGGTCGCGAGCGCTCGCGGCGGCTGCTTGCGGACGGCCCTCGGTGATGGCGGCGATCAGGGCGCGGTGTTCGCCGTCCGCCCTGCCCGGCCCCTCGGGCTCGGTCAGTACCGCACGCGTGGACACGATGATCTGGTCCCACACCCGGTCGAGCAGATCCAGCGCGAGCGGGTTGCCTGCCAGCAGCGCGATCGCCCGGTGGAAGGCGCGATTGTGCCGGATCCCCTCGCTGAGGTCACCGGCCTTGCTCGCCTGGTCCGCCCGGTCGGCGCAGGCCACGAGACGGGTCAGCTCGGCAGGGGGCAACTCCCCCGCCCGCTGACGGGCCGCGGCCAGTTCCGCGGTCAGGCCCTCCAGGGAAGCCCGGACCTGATAGGCGTCGCGCAGCGCCTTCCGGTCCAGTTCCACCACAGTCACCCCGCGCCGCGCACCCCGCACCAGGCCGTCGCTTTCCAGCCTCCGCAGAGCCTCCCGCACCGGCGTCCGGCTGACTTCGAGCCGTTCCGACAGGTCCTGCTCGAGGACCGGCCTGCCCGGCGGGTACACGCCGGAAACGATCAGCTCACGCACCCGGTCGTACACCGTCGCTACTTGCATGCTCTGGATACTATGTATACAAACTCTCCTCGTCCAGCCCACCGGAGGAACACCTCAGAGAGTGACCACGTCGACGACGAGACTCGCGATCACCGCCAGAGCGCGCGTCTGGCGGTAGCGCGGGGCGTCAGCAGGGACGCGAAGGTCGGCGTAAACGGAGAGGAAAAGGTAGGTCATCACCGGAGCGAGCCAGTCCGCGGCGGAAAAACCCGGCAGGCCGTCGCTGTTGAGTTCGGGCATGTTCGCCGAAATCCGCCACAGGAACACCGAGGCTCCCGCGAGGACGCCGACGGCCACCCGGTCTGCCCACGCCCCCCGTGGCAGGCGCCACAGCGCCGCGGCGAACGCGACGACTCCGGTGACAACCGCCGTTACGGCGATCTGCCCAGGGGTGAAACTCCCCGCTGTCACCAGGGTTTCGGTACCCATCCCCGGAGCATAATCGGGCGGAGCCCCCTTTTCCGGCTTGAATAGCACCGGATACAGCACTGGAAGTAACAGTTGCTACATTCAGCCGTGTGACCGACGGGAAACATGACCGGTGGCTGGTGCTGGTGGTGCGGGTGCCCGCCGAACCCTCGCGGCATCGGGTGGCGGTGTGGCGGGAACTGCGCCGCGTCGGCGCGCTGTCGCTGGGCCAGGGCATCTGGGCCGTGCCGGACGTGCCCGGATTCACCGCCGGGGTGGCGCGGGTGACCGAACTGGCCCAGCGCGGCTCGGGCGAAGTGGTCGTGCTGGACGCGGCCGGTCGCGACGACAGGGATGCCACCCGGCTGGAGCAGTTGTTCACCGCGGAGCGGCAGGAGGAGTGGACGGAGTTCCTGGCCGACTGCGGCAAGTTCGAGGCCGAGATCGACAAGGAAATCCGCACCGCCAAGTTCACTCTGGCCGAACTCGAGGAAGAGGAACAGAGCCTCGAACGGCTGCGCCGGTGGCACCGCGACCTGAAGGCGCGTGACGTGTTCGGCGCGCCGTCGGCGGCCGAAGCGGAGCAGTGGCTCGAGCGCTGCGCGCAGCGGCTGGCCGGCTACACCGAGCAGGTTTTCCAAGCCCTGCACCAGATGTGACCTCCCCTGCGGCCGAACCCCTGGACCGGAAATGAACCTCGACACACGCCTGTTCCTGACCGTCAACGACTTCGCCAAGGCGACCGCCTGGCTGCACGGGGCCGTTTTCGGTTACGCCACGTACGGGATCGCACTGTTCGCGGCGCTGCTGCTGGCCGGATGGTGGTCGGCGCGGCGGCAGGCGGACCCGGCGCGGATGGCGGCGGCGCTCTGGGCCCCGCTGGGGATGCTCCTCGCGCTCGGGCTCAACCAGCCGCTTTCGGCCGCGGTGGGCGAACCGCGCCCGTACTCCGCCCTGAGCGGCATCCTCGTCCTGGCCCATCCCAACATCGATCCGTCCTTCCCGAGCGATCACGCGGTGATGGCCGGGGCGGTGACCGCGGGAGGGTTCCTGGTGAACCGGACGCTCGGCTGGATCGGCACGGTGGCCGCGCTCCTGATGGCCTTCTCGCGCGTCTACATCGCCGCGCACTATCCGCAGGACGTGCTCGCCGGGCTGCTGCTGGGCGCGGCCGTGGTGCTGCTCGGTTTCCTCCTCCTGCGGCGCACGCTGGTGGGGCTGGTCGACCGCGCCGAACACACCCCGCTGCGGCCGGTGCTCACCGCCGCCGGGGACAGGGCATCGGCGGCGGACTGATGGAAACGCAGCGGACGGTGTGGCCGCTGTACGCGGCGGGGTTCGTCACCGCGTTCGGCGCGCACAGCATCGCGGCCAGCCTGGGCGCCTACACCCGCGAGGAGCACGCCTCCCTGCTCACGCTGGGCGTGCTGCTCGCGGTGTACGACGGGGCCGAGGTGGTGCTGAAACCGGTGTTCGGCTCGCTGGCCGATCGGATCGGCCCGCGGCCGCTGCTGCTGGGCGGCCTGTTCGCCTTCGCGCTCGCCTCGGCGGCGTTCGTGCTGGCGGGAAATCCCGCCTTGGTGGGACTGGCCCGGCTCGGACAGGGTGCGGCGGCCGCGGCGTTCTCCCCCGCGGCCGGAGCACTCGTCGCCCGGCTTTCCCCGCCGAAACGGCACGGCCGCGCCTTCGGCGGGTACGGGGCGTGGAAGAGCATCGGCTACACGCTGGGTCCGCTGCTCGGCGGGGCCCTGGTCACGGCGGGCGGGTTTCCCCTGTTGTTCGGCACCCTCGCCGCGCTGGCCCTGGCCGTCACCCCCTGGGCCCTGCTCGCCGTCCCCGCCGCGCCGCCGCTGCCCCGCACCCGCCAGACCGTGCTCGACCTCGTCCGGCGCCTGGGCCGTCCCGGGTTCCTGCGCCCCACCGTCACCCTGGCCGCGACCACCGCGGCGCTCGCCGTGGGGGTCGGCTTCCTGCCCGTCGCCGGGGCGGCGGCCGGGCTCAACGCGGTCGTCACCGGAGCCGCGGTGTCGGTGCTCGCCCTGTGTTCCGCCCTCGTGCAGCCCTGGGCGGGACGTGCCCTGGACCGCGCGCATCTGACCGCGGCCGCGGGCATGACCGGCGGCCTCGTGCTCGCCGCGGGCGGGCTGGTTACGGCCGCCTTCATCCCCGGTGTAGTGGGGATTCTCGCGGCAGCGGTCCTCCTCGGCGCCGGAGTCGGCCTGGCCACGCCGGTCGCCTTCGCCCACCTCGCCGCGTCCACCCCGCCCGAACGGCTCGGACAGACGATGGGCGCGGCCGAAGTCGGCCGTGAACTCGGCGACGCGGGCGGCCCGCTGGTGACCGGCGCGCTCGCGGCGAGCCTCTCCCCGGAGGCCGGGTTCCTCGGTCTGGCCGCCCTGCTGCTCGTCGCCGGGCTGGCCACGCTCGGCCCGCGTGGGCCGGAACCCACCCCGTGACCGTCAGCGCCGGGTGAACTCCATGATCCAGTTGGTGGTCCAGGTGAGCCCGCCGTCGGTGGAAAACGCCTGTTCCCACCGTGCGGTGCGCGCGGTGATCCCCGACCACACGAAGCGGGCCCGAACGGGCCGCCCGGCATGGGTGTCGTCCCCGTAGAACTCTCCACGCTCCCCCTCGAACCGGCCCACTACGGGCGGAAACAGGGTGCCGGTGCGCCTGCTGGCCCAGTACAGGGACCACTCGTCGCGGGCCGGGTCGTACAGGCGCAGTGTCAGGCCGGCGAATCCCTTAGTGGGGAACTCGATTTCGTCGAAGCTCGCCGCACCGTCGAAGTGCCGCGTACCGCGGCTCACGGCCGGGAACTCCTCCCAGCCGCTCGTCTCGTCGAGGAAATCGGTCAGCCAGCGGTTGCGCACATCCCAGGTGCCGGCGAGGAAGTCGAACGCGCTCGCCTGTGTGCCAGTGCTCGTCATGCCCGGAGCGTAGGCCCGATCCACTGACACCCTCCGTCAGTGGATCTCGGCGTCCTAACAGGACAGAACAGACATCGAACGCCAAAGCGGGACGGTGGAGGCGCCCGGTGTCGGTTGCTGTTCATCCCGCGCTGGTGGGGCTGTTCACGTGCGGGGCTGAGGATCTGCAGACCATGACAGCTTCCGATGGATCCCCGGCCCTCAGCAGGCGCGGTCTGTTCACCGCCGGTGTCGGCGGCGCCGTCCTGCTGGGCACGCCCGGGGCGGCCGCCGCGTCACCCCTGCTGTGGCAGCGGCCCGGCACCCTGGGCGCCCCGCCCGTGGCCGGCCTGCACCTCCAGTTCGGTTCGGACGCCTCCCGCGAGGTCGTGGTCTCCTGGCACACGACCGAAGCGGTGTCCCGGCCGCGCGTGCTGCTCGGCAGCATCGACGGCGGGTTCGGCCACAGCGTGGACGCGGACACCACCACCTACCGCGACGCCAAGTCCGGCACCGAGGTGCGGGTGCACCACGCCCGGCTGGCGAACCTGCGCCCGGACACCGACTACGTCTACGCCGCACAGCACGGCGGGGCCGCCCCCGAACTGGGCACGGTCCGCACCGCACCGCGCGGCCGTGCGCCGTTCCGGTTCACCAGCTTCGGCGACCAGGGCACTCCGACGCTGGGCAAGCTGTCGGGCACCACCTACGTCAACGACAACCTCGGTTCGCCGTTCGCGGGCGACGTGACGGCGGCGGTGGAAGCGGCGGCGCCGCTGTTCAACCTCGTCAACGGCGACCTGTGCTACGCCAACCTGTCCACCGACCGGATCCGGACCTGGTCGGACTGGTTCACCAACAACACCCGCTCCGCCCGGTACCGGCCGTGGATGCCCGCCGCGGGCAACCACGAGAACGAACTGGGCAACGGCCCGATCGGCTACGGGGCCTACCAGACCTACTTCTCCGTGCCCGATTCCGGTGCCGACGCCGAACTCAAGGGACTCTGGTACGCCTTCACCGCCGGCGCGGTGCGCGTGATCAGCCTGAACAACGACGACATCGCCTACCAGGACGGCGGGAACTCCTACGTGCACGGCTATTCCGGGGGCGCGCAGCAGCGCTGGCTGGAGGCCGAACTCGCGCGGTCACGGTCCAATCCGGACATCGACTGGATCGTGGTGTGCATGCACCAGGTCGCGATTTCCACGGTGGACAAGTTCAACGGTGCCGATCTCGGCATCCGGGAGAGCTGGATCCCCCTGTTCGACCGGTACGGCGTCGACCTGGTGGTGTGCGGGCACGAGCACCACTACGAGCGCTCGCACCCGATCCGCGGCCAGTTGCCGACCGACACCCGCACGCCCAACCCGGTGGACACGCGCACGGACGTGGTCGACACCAGCCGCGGCACGGTGCACATGGTGATCGGCGGCGGTGGCACCTCCGCGCCGTCGAACCGGTTGTTCTTCTCCCCCGCCCAGTGCCGGGTGATCACCGGCGTCGGCAAGGCGGATGCCACGACCGGCAAGCGCCCGCCGATCTACGTGCTGGAGGACGCGCCCTGGTCGGCCTTCCGGGACCCGGACCACTCCTACGGTTTCGCCTCCTTCGACGTCGATCCCGGCCGTCCCGGCGGGAACACGACCATGACGGTGACCTATCACGCGGTGACCGGGCCGTACGGCACCACCACTCCGATCGACCAGTTCACCCTCACCCGGCCTCGGCGGGGCTGAGGAGCGGCGCCGTTTCCGCGGCCCGGCCCTTCACGGAGACCACGGCGGCACCCGCGAGTGCCGCCGTGGCCACCACGGCGGCGAACACCGTGGTGCCGGTGGGCAGCCCGGCGGCGTCGCTGAGGAAACCCGCCGCCAGCGGGAGGACCGCGGCAGGGAGGTAGCCGCCGATGTTCTGCGCGGCGTTGGCCTCGGCCAGCCGCGTGGAGGGCACGCTCGCGCTGATCAGGGTCAGCCCGCCGAACTGGCCCATCCCCTGCCCGCTTCCGGCGAGCACCGCGGCCACCGCGAGCAAGGGCACCGACGCGAGCCGCACCGACAGCACCAGCATGACCATTCCGGCCACAGTGGACAGTGCACCGACCGTCAGGATGGCGCGGACCCCCAGGCGCCGGACCGCGAACTGCACACCGGTGGCGGCGAGGAACATCACGAAGGCCAGCGTTCCGGCGACGATCCGGTTGCCGGCGCCCAGCAGTTGCGCCAGCACCGAAGGCCCCAGTGCCAGCACGAACGAGGTCGAGGTGATCCCCGGAGCGAACACCGCGATGCCCAGCAGTACCGCCGTGCGCCCGCGTGGGTCCACCGACGGGATCCTGAGCCACACCCTGGGGCCGGAGCCGGTGGCGGGCCGGGCGAGCGGCAACCGCGCGACGACGGCGAAGGCCGAGGCGAGCAGGACGGCGTCCACGGCGAAGGGGACGACCGTGGGCCCGGGCAGAGTCTGGGACAGCACCCCGGCCAGCAACGGCCCCGAGCCCGCGCCCAGCACCATCGCCGCGGAGGAAGCCAGCGCCGCGGTCCTCTTCCGCTCCGGACCGGCGACGTCGGTCACCGCCGCCATCCCGGCGGAGACCGTGGCTCCGACGGCGATCCCGGCGAGCAGCCGGGCCAGGGCGAGCACGATCACCGAGGCCGCGGTCGCGAAGAGCACGCAGGCGAGCATCGCCAGCGCGATGGCCGGCAGCAACACGGGCTTGCGGCCGATCCGGTCCGAGACCACTCCGGCGACGAGGAGCGCCCCGAGCAGTCCCGCGATGTAGCAGGCGAAAACGGCCGTGAGCACACCGGAGGAGAAGCCCAGGGACCGTTGCCAGAGGACATACAGCGGGGTGGGCGCGTTGGACAGGACGAACACCGCCATCACCGGCCAGGCGGCGAGCCACACCTTCATGAGACCCCCTAGTTCGACTTTTCTCGTACTGCTACGACAATAGTCGAACCAAGCCCGTAGTACGATCGGACTCGTACTACGGAGTGTGTGATCTCGGGAGGCTTTCGATGACCCCGGCCGTTCGGGCGGCACGGCCCGCCCCGCTCGCCGAGCCCGCAAGGGAGGACCTCCGGCTCGAGGTGGTGCTCGGGGCGCTGAGCGACCCGCTGCGCCTGGGCATCGTCCGCAAGCTCCTGCTGGAATCACCGGAGACGGACCGCCCCTGCGGCTGGTTCGGCATCGACCGGCCCAAGTCCACCTTGACGCACCACTTCAAGCTCCTGCGCGAGGCGGGCGTCACGCGGCAGCGGCAGTACGGACTCGAACGGCGCAGCGAGGTCCGGACCGAGGACCTCGACGCGCGCTTTCCCGGCCTGCTCGACCTCGTCCGGGCCTGGACGCCGGGCAGCCGGCTGGGCTGACCCTCCACAAAGGAGCGTCAGCCCAGCAGGCCCTGCCCGATCCAGCCGCCCTCCTGGCAACCGGGCGGGATGGCGAACACGGCCGAACCGATCGGGGTGGTCCACGCGTTGAGCGCGTCCAGCTCGGCCAGCCGCCGCTGGATGGGAAGGAACTGGCTGTCGAACCGCGCCTGGTAGGCGGCGAACAGCAGGCCGCAGTCGGCCTGCCCGGTGGCATCCACCCCGTCGTCGTAGCTGTAGCCACGGCGCAGGATCCGGCCGCTGCCGGGCCCGTTGGCCTGCTCGCTCGCGCGGCGCACATGCGCGTCGGCGGGAATCACCAGCTTGCCGTGGTGATCCCGCACCGCGTAGTCCGGCGTGTCCCGCTCGGCCCCACCCGACAGGGGGGCACCGTCCGACAGCCGCCGCCCGATCGCCCGCTCCTGGCTCTCCGGCGCCACCCGGTCCCAGGTGTCCAGATCCATCCGGATCCGCCGCAGGATCATCGTGGTGCCCCCGGCCAGCCAGCCGTCGGCCGACCAGACCACCTCGTCGAGCCCGTTCTCCGGCGCCGGGTTGGCGGTCCCGTCCACCTGGCCCATGAGATTGCGCGGCGTGGCGCCCGGGGCGACCCCGGCGTGCGGCAGGAAACCGGACTGCTGCCACCGCACGGACGCGAACGGGCGCGCGCCGACCACCAGCACCCGGACCGCGTGCGCGACCGCGAGGCTGTCATCGGCACAGACCTGCACCAGCAGATCGCCCCCGGTCCAACGGGCGTCGAGCCGGTCGATGGTGAACTCCGGCGCGGGCACGAACCCGGCGGGCACCGCCTCCGGCCTGCCGATCGCGGTGAACAGGCCGGGGCCGAAGCCGAAGGTGACGGTCAGCCCGGCCGGACGCTCCGCGAGCGCGGGCGCCGGATCGGCGGTGGCCGCCCTGCCCGCGGTCAGCGCGGCCGCGTCCTGCGTCCACAACCGCATCAGCCTGCCCACCGCCGCCGCGTCGATCCCCTGGCGCAGCCCGAACCCGACGAACACGGCGCGGGCCTGGGCGGGCGTGGTCACGCCCGCCTGATGCGCGCCGTGGAAGGCGACGGTGCGGCGGCCCACCGCGTCCGCCGGCGGTTCCCCGCCGAGCGCGGTGGCGGCCGAGACCGCCCCCGCCCCGGCGAGCGCGCCGCCGACACCGGCCGCCGTGTAACCGAACAGCCGCCTCCGGCTGAGCCGGGTGGACTGGTGCGACTCAGTTTCCGGAGGGAGTGGCATGGTTGTGGTAGCTCTCGTTGGCCCCGGTGAACGGCTTCACCGGCGCGGTGACGGTGAGCGGATCGCCGTGGTCGAACGTGAGGGTGAGCTTCACCTCGTCCCCGGCGGCCAGGGTCCGCTTCAG
This sequence comes from Amycolatopsis cynarae, assembly GCF_026802195.1. Lineage (NCBI taxonomy): Bacteria > Bacillati > Actinomycetota > Actinomycetes > Pseudonocardiales > Pseudonocardiaceae > Amycolatopsis > Amycolatopsis cynarae. The sequence continues at coordinate 3,435,061 of NZ_CP113836.1, forward strand.
GCCCATCAGCATGATGTGGTCACCGCCGGGCTTGAGCGTCACCGAAGCACCGGCGGGGATCGGCAGGCCGCCCTGCTTGGGCTGCATCGCCATCCCGGACGGCGAGTTCACCGTTTCATGGATCTCCACCTTGTCCGCGACGTCGGTGGTGGCGGAGATCACGGTCACCGCGGAGCCGCCGCTGTTGCGGAGATTCATGAAGGCACCGGTCATCGACGCGGTGGTGCCGTCGGTTCCGGTGGCCTTGACCCACGCGTCGGTCGCGGCGACCGGGGAGGTGCCCGCCGCGGGCGCGGCCGAATCCGATGATCCGCAGGCGGTGACTCCGGCGAGCAGGCCGAGCGACACCACGGTGGCGCCCAGCCGCGAGGCGAACGAGAATTTCTTACGCACGGCGCGACAGTACGCCCTTGCCCCAAACGGTGTTTTTGTCAGGTTTGCCTAATCCACCGTCCACTCCGGGACCGGAAAATCCTTGTCCCGCAAGCGATTGAGCGCGCAACAACGAACGGGCCCCGGCCGCCGCGCGGCCGGGGCCCGTCTTCCCCGGTCCCCTGAGGTTCACCTACGGTGCGGTGAGGCCGCCCCGATCAGGTCAGTGGTTCACCTTGAACCAGGGCTGCGCCCAGCCCAGGTAGGTCTGCCCCCACTTGCTCTTGATCTCGGCGATGGTGGTCTGCGTGTAGGTCCCCGCGCCGTGGATGTCGTTCGACAGGAACTGGCCGCCGCCAAGGGAGATCATGGTGTGACCGGCCCCTCCGTTGCTGAAGAAGGCCAGCCCGCCCGCGGGCACCTCGGTGTCGCCCGGATGCTTGTACGCGGACGGGATCTGGGTCCAGTGCACGTAGGCGGTGGTGGAGCCGCTGGCGCTGAAACCGTAGGCCCAGGCGTTGATGCGATCGCAGTAGTCGTAGTAGTCCGCGTCGTAGGTGGTGTGCACATGCGCCTTCGCCCACGTCACCGCCTCCGCGCAGGTGTGCGGATCCCCGGTGCCCGCGGTGGAGCACGACTGCGTGGTGCCCGCGCAGTCCGGCGCCACCCGGCCGTCCGAGCCGGTGTAGACGTAGGTGTCGCTGACGTAGCCGTTGCTCGCCGGGAGGTAGTCCCAGATGTCGCTGGTGCCGTACTTCCCGGTGACGGTCTCGCCGTTGGCCTGGCAGCCGATGGTGACCGCCGTCCCGTTCGCCACACTGCCCACGGCCGAAGCCGAGGTGCTCGGCTTCGCCCGCACGGTCAGCGGGAGCCCGGAATCGGTGTGCACGGTGCCGGCGGCCGCCAGCGCCGGCGCGGCCCCGGCCAGCACGGCGGCGGCCGTCATCGCGATCGCCGCCGCCACGCGCTTGAGGGTCCTCGACCGCATCGCCATGTCCGTCCTCCATGATCAAGAGCACTTGGGGCGGACAGCTTGACCGGCGGCCGTACAAGCCACGTACAAATCCCTGCGCACAGCGGTGCGACGCGCCATGCTGGAGGCAGGACAGGAGACCGGAGGGAGCGATGAGCGGGAAGATCGGGTATCACCGGGTGTACGACGAGGCACCCTCCGACGGCGCGAGGGTACTGGTCGACCGGGTGTGGCCGCGCGGACTGCGCAAGGAAGACGCCCACCTCGAGGAGTGGCTGCGAGACGTCGCGCCCTCGACCGAACTGCGCCGCTGGTACGGCCACGAACCGGAACGGTTCGCCGAGTTCCGCCGCCGCTACCTCGCCGAGTTGCGCGAACCGGACCGGCAGCGGGCGGCACGGCATCTGCTCGAGATCGCGCGCGAGCGCGACCTGACCCTGCTCACCGCCACCCGCGACGTCGACCACAGCCAGGCGGCCGTGCTGAGCGAATGGCTGCGGGAGCGGCGGCGATCCGGCAGGGACACGGTCGAGAATCCACAATAGACTGTCTATTATGGACGAACAGCGGCCGGTGCCCGGTTCGCAACCGAATCGCTACCGGGGCGCCGTTTACCGTCGGCGAAGGAACGGGTACCCGCCGGGCATGTGGCTCGCGCTCGGTTTCCCGCTTCTGCTGATGCTGCTCCTGCTCGCGATGGAGCGCTTCGAGGCGCGGATGCGGAGGCTCGAACGCCGGATACGGCGCGGCCGCACGCCCTAACCGGCGTCCGTCTCCGCGACCACCATCGGCGCCCGCCGGTCACCCGTGCCGAGGGGCCGCACCAGCGCCATCCGGCGCCCGGTGAGGTGCTCGATGTCGATCGTCAGGAGCAACCGCTCGGCCGCGGGCGCCCAGGGCCGCTCCCCCGCGGGCGGAAACCCCTGCAGCGACGCGGGATCGGTCACCAGCCGCGCCCGGCCCACCACGACCACGCTCCAGCCCTCACGGGTGGCCTGATCGATGTCCTCGACCTCGAAGGCCACCACGGTGCCGTCCAGCTTCGCCCCCCACGAAGCCCCGCCCGCCGGGATGACCACCTCGCCGTCCGGCGCCACGAAGGTCACCGGACGGACGGCGGGCAGGGCGGATTCGGTGAACACCACACGGCCGAGGGAGACGGTCCGCAGCAGGCGCAGGCATTCCTTCGGCTCGAGGGCGGCATCACGGTCGACGGCGTTCATGCGGGGGCCTCACAGAAAAGCTTTCGAATCGGGGTAGGTCCACACTGCCCGTTACCGGCTCCGGGCAGCAGGGCACAAGGTCACAACGTCACCGGCGCCCGGTGATGCCCACCCGGCCGGTGGACCCACGATCGCGCGCACACCGGGCACACTCCCACGGGGAATCCCCAGGCCCAGCCCCTCACAGGCCACACCCCGCGCCGTGGCGGCACCGGGGGCAACTCCCGCACCGGGACAGGTGTTTCATCCCACAGCCCGGCCGCCGCCACCTCGTACCGCCGCACCCCGGTCACTCAGCGCGACAGCGCTTGGGGTAGAGTTTCCCCGTCCTGACCGCACCGACCTGGGAGGTGAGCCCCATTACCGCAAGTGCGAACCGGGCGCTCTCACCTCGTCGCGGAACGGCGTAGGTTTTTCGAGCGGAGCGCCCGTCGGATCGACGAAAGGCGCTCGATGTCAGCTTCCGTTTCCCCCGATACCGAATCCGTTGTGGTGCGCAGGCTCCGCGCCGCGGGCTGTGTCTTCGCCGAAGACGAGGCAAGGCTGCTGCTGTCCGAAGCCCGCGATGCCGGCGAGCTCGCCGCGATGGTGGCCCGCCGGGTGGCGGGCGACCCCCTCGAACACGTGCTGGGCTGGGCCGGTTTCTGTGGTCTGCGCATCGCGGTGGAACCCGGCGTGTTCGTGCCGCGGCAGCGCAGCGAACTCCTCGTCCGCGAGGCGGCGGCCCTCGCCGCTCCCGGGGCCGTCGTGGTCGACCTGTGCTGCGGCTCGGGGGCCCTCGGCGTGGCCGTCGCCTCCCTGCTGGGCGAGGCCGAACTCCACGCCGCGGACCTCGAACCCGCCGCCGTGCGGTGCGCGAGCCGCAACGTCGCCCCCTTCGGCGGGCACGCCCACCAGGGCGACCTGTTCGAAGCGTTGCCACCCCGGCTCCGGGGGCGGATCGGCATCCTGCTGTCGAACGTGCCGTACGTGCCCACGGAGGAAATCGCACTCATGCCCCCGGAAGCGCGCGACCACGAACCCCGGCTCGCGCTCGACGGCGGTACCGACGGGCTCGCCGTACTGCGCCGGGTCGCCGCCGCGGCACCGGGCTGGCTCGCGCCGGGCGGCCACCTGCTGGTGGAAACGAGCCGCCGTCAGGCTCCGGGGGCCGTCGAAACCCTCGCCGGGGCCGGGCTCCTCGCCCGTGTGGTCACCTCCGCCGAGCTCGACGCCACCGCCGTGATCGGCACCCGGCAGTCCTGAGGAAACCACTCACGGCTTTATCACCCCGGGCTGGGATGTGGCCCCTACAGCCTCAGACGCGGCCGAGGTCGCCGTCGCCCTCGGGCAGCGCGGCGAGGGTCTGCACCGACAGCGGCTTGCTCAGCAGGCCGTCGAGTGCCGCGCCGAGTTCGCGCAGCGCGGCCCCCTTGCCGTGCACGCCGAGCGCCTCGGCCGAGGCCCACTTCTCGATCATCACGAAGGTACCCGGCGAACGGAGGTCCCGGTGCAGGGCGTATTTGAGGCAGCCGGGTTCGGCGTGGACGGCGGGGATCGCGGCGCGGATCGCCTGTTCCACCTTGTCCTCGCTGCCTTCGGCGGCCTGGATCGTGGCCACCACGACGACGGCGTCGTTCGAAGTCATGTCGCTCCTTGCAGTTCTTCCGTTCGGGCGGACCCCGATCATGCATGGTGGCCACCGCGGGCTCAAGCAGTTCCCCGCCACACCGTATAGGTCGTTATACATTCGCACCGTCCGGCGCGGCCCCGCGGCCACGACGTTGGTAACGTTGCGTATCAACAGCCCTTCGACTCGCGAACCTGGAGACCGGACCCCGAGATGCTCGACCGCGCCGTCATCGACAGTCTGTTCCCCGCGGACCTGCCCGGTCCCGAACACTGGGAAGAGCGCTACCCTCCGCGGTCCCTCCCGGAGGGCGCCGTGGTCACCCGGTTCGGCCCCTCCCCCACCGGTTCGATGCACATCGGCGGTGTCTACGTCGCGATGATCGACCGGGACCTCGCCCAGCGCTCCGGCGGCAGGTACCTGGTGCGGGTCGAGGACACCGACCAGGCCCGCGAGGTCGAGGGCGCCCTGGAGCAGTTCCACCGCGCGTTCACCTACTTCGGCCTCTCCCCCGACGAGGACTCCCGCACCGGTGGCGGCTACGGGCCCTACCACCAGTCCGAGCGCGAGCGGATCTACCTCACCTACGTGCGCGAACTGCTCTACCAGGACCGCGCGTACCTCTGCTTCGCCACCAAGGAAGAGCTCGACGAGATCACCGCGCGCCAGCGCGCCACCAAACTCCCGACCGGTTACTACGGCCGGTGGGCGATCTGGCGCGACGCCGACCCCGCCGACGTGGAGGCCAAACTCAACGAGCAGGCGCCGTACGTGGTGCGCTTCCGCGCGCCCGAGGTCACCACGCAGCGCGCCCGGTTCACCGACGCGATCCGCGGCAAGCTCGAGCACGAGACCAACCGCAACGACGTCGTCATCCTGAAGAGCTCGGAGCAGAGCCCCCGCCTGCCCACCTACCACTTCGCGCACGCCGTCGACGACCACCTGATGCGGATCAACCTGGTCGTCCGCGGGGACGAGTGGATCTCGTCGGTGCCGATCCACCAGCAGTTGTTCGACGCGCTGGGCTTCGAGCCCGTCACCTACGCCCACATCGCCCCGCTGATGAAGCAGGAGGGCGGCAGCAAGCGCAAGCTGTCCAAGCGCAAGGACCCGGAGGCCGGGGTCGACTACTACATCGACGCCGGCTATCCCGCGCAGGCGGTGCTCTACTACCTGCGCGGACTGGCCAACGGCCGGCTCGCCGAACTGCCCCTGGCCGAAGCGCTCGAGGAGCCGATCCGGCTGTCCGAGTTCGGCGTGGCGGGGCCGCTGGTCGACCTGGTCAAGCTCGACGACATCAGCGCCGACCACATCGCGACGCTGTCCGGGCAGCAGATCCTGGACGCGGTGCGTGCCTGGGCCGCCGAGCACGATCCGGAGCTGGCCGGGGTCCTCGATGCCGAACACGACCTCGCGCTGCGGGCGCTCGCGGTCGAGCGCGAGGGCGTGGAGAACCCGCGCAAGGACCTCAAGAAGTGGTCCGACTTCCGGACGGTCTACGGGTTCTTCTTCCCGCAGCTGTTCCACCCGCTGCACGGGGCGACCGACGACCGGATCGCCGAGCTGGGCCTCGCTCCCGAGCTGGCCCGCACCTTCGCCGCGGACTTCGTCCGGGGCTACCGGCACGAGGCGGACGGCCAGGAGTGGTTCGGCCAGATCCGCGACCTGGCCGCCCAGCACGGCTTCGCGCGCAACGCCAAGGAGTTCAAGAAGAACCCGGAGGCCTACCCCGGCTCGATCCGTGAGGCCTCCCAGCTGATCCGCATCGCGGTGACCGGCTCCACCCGCAGCCCCGACCTGCACGCGATCGCGCAGGCGCTGGGCGAGACGGAGCTGCTCGCCCGCGTCTCGGCCGTCACGAAGTAGCCGGCCCGGCCGCACCGTCCACTGCGGACGGTGCGGCCACCGTCCTGTTCCCCTCGCCCGGTCTGTGGCAGAGTCCAGGGATGATCCTGGCCCACAGCAGTGACCTCCACCTCGACGGCGAACCGCACGTCACGGAGCGGGCGGAGCGCGTGCTCGCCTTCCTCGACCGGCTGCGCCGGCCGGTGGACGCGATCCTGCTCACCGGCGACATCACCGACCACGCCGCAGACTCCTCACTGCCCCAACCACTCCTTCCCGTTCCGGCGTCCGGGACGAGCCGGGCGGGAGGACGTTACCGGCCTGGCTGTCGGCCACGCCCATTCCGCCGCGGCCGGTACCTTCGCGGGCCTGCCCCTGCTGGTCGCACCCGGCGTCGTGTCCACCCTCCGCCTGCCGTGGGAGACCGGCACCGACCTCGACCGCGGGCAGCCCCCCGCCCTCGCCTTCCACGTCCTGGGCGCCGGCGGCACGATCACCACCCACTATCGCCTCGTGGTGTGAACCGCCGGTTTGGGTTGGCGGCCCGCTCCGCGGCGGGCCGACACTGGCTCCATGAACCAGCGGGTCCGGGTGGCGGTGCGCGTCGAGGGCATCGTCCAGGGCGTGGGCTTCCGGCCCTTCGTGCACGGCCTGGCCCGCAGCCTGGGCCTGTCGGGACACGTCGGCAACGACACGGCGGGCGTGTTCGCCGAAGTCGAAGGCGAACGGGATGCGGTCGAGGTGTTCCTCACCGCGACGCGGTCGCAGTGCCCGCCCCTCGCCGTGATCGAATCCCTCACGGCAACGGAACTACCGCCTCTCGACGGTACTTCCGACGACGAGTTCGTCATCCTGCCCTCGCCGCCGGGGGGTGAGGCGAACACGCTGGTCTCGGCGGACAGCGCCCCCTGCCACGCCTGCCTGGCCGAACTGGCCGACCCCGCCGACCGCCGGTACCGGTACCCGTTCGTCAACTGCACCCACTGCGGCCCGCGCTTCACCATCGTGCGCGGAGTGCCCTACGACCGGCCGCGGACCACGATGGCCCCGTTCCCGATGTGCGGCGACTGCGCTCGCGAGTATCACGACCCGGCGAACCGGCGGTTTCACGCACAGCCCGTGTGCTGCCCGGCCTGCGGCCCCTCGCTGCGGCTGATCGGCACCTCGCCGGCCGCGGACCCGTTGTCCGCCACGGTGGACCTCCTGCGACGGGGGCGGATCGTCGCAATCAAGGGACTCGGTGGTTACCACCTCGCCTGCGATGCCGCGGACGAGGCGGCCACCTCGGCACTGCGGGACCGCAAACACCGGGAGGACAAGCCGTTCGCGGTGATGGTGTCCGGAGTGGACGATGCACGGAAACTGTGCGAAGTGGACAGTTGCGCGGCGGATCTGCTGACCGGCAGGAGAAGGCCCATCGTGCTGCTCCCCCGCCGCCCCGGCGCACCGGTCGCCGCGGCGGTCGCGCCGGGGAACCGGCAGCTCGGGGTGATGCTGCCCTACACGCCCCTGCACCACCTCCTGCTCGCGGACTTCGGCCGCGCAATCGTCCTGACCAGCGGGAACATCTCCGACGAGCCGATCGTCCACCTCGACACCGAGGCGCTGACGCGGCTTTCCGGGATCGCCGACGCGTTCCTCACCCACGACCGCGCCATCCACGTGCGGACCGACGATTCGGTGGTCCGCACGTTCGGGGGGCGCGAGCAGCTCGTTCGCCGCTCGCGCGGCTACGTACCGGAGCCGATCACGGTGCGCACGCCGTTCCCGCGGCCCGTGCTCGCCTGCGGGGCCGAGCTGAAGAACACCTTCTGCCTGGCCAAGAACCGGCACGCGTTCGTCTCCCACCATATCGGCGACCTGGAGAACTACGAGACGCTGCGGTCCTACACCGAAGGGATCGAACACTTCCGGCGGTTGTTCGACATCACCCCCCGGGTGGTGGCGCACGACCTGCACCCCGAATACCTGTCCACGAAGTACGCACTCGACCGGACCGGGGCCGAACTGGTCGGCGTGCAGCACCACCACGCGCACATCGCGTCCTGCCTGGCGGACAACGGCGAGGCGGGACCGGTGCTGGGAGTGGCGTTCGACGGCCTCGGGTACGGCACCGACGGCACGCTGTGGGGCGGGGAGATCCTGCTCGCCGATTTCACCGGTTTCCGGCGCCTGGCGCATCTTGAGCCCGTGCCGATGCCCGGCGGGACGGCCGCGATCCGCCGCCCCTGGCGGATGGCCGCGGCCTACCTGACCGCCGCGGGCGTTTCCGCACCCGCCCTGCGCGAGCGGCACGCGGCCGAGTGGCAGGCGGTGGTTTCGCTGGCGCGGGGCGGCACGCAAGCGCCGTTGACCTCCAGTGCCGGGCGGCTGTTCGACGCGGTCGCCGCGATCCTCGGGGTACGCGACGAGATCGGCTACGAGGGACAGGCGGCGATCGAGCTCGAACAGCTGGCCGATCCGCTCGAGCGCGGCACCTATCCCGTGCGCCTGCACGGCGAGGACCCGATCCTGCTGTCCGGCGCGGACCTCGTCCGGTCCGTTGTGGACGATCAGGCCGCCGGTGTCCCGGCACCGCTGGTCGCGGCCCGCTTCCACCGCAGCGTCGTGCGCCTGATCACCGAGGCGTGCAAGGCGCTGCGGGAGGCCACGGGGGTGGGCACGGTGGCGCTGTCCGGCGGGGTGTTCCAGAACCTGCTGCTCCTGCGGGGCAGCGTCGAGGCGCTGACCGAAGCCGGTTTCCGGGTACTGACCCACTCCCGCGTGCCGTGCAACGACGGCGGCCTGAGCCTCGGGCAGGCGGTCATCGCCGCCCACGAGCCCCGCGCCTGAGGGGTGGAGGCCCTGAAGGTCGCTTTGAGGGTCATAAACGCCCTCACGGCCACCTTGAGGGCACCAGATCCGCGCGAATGGCGCCAACGGCGTCAGCCGCCCTGGTCGCCGCTGGGCAGGTCCGGCCCCTCGGTGGCCTTGCCCTCCTCGCCCACTCCGGTGTCGCTTTCGGTGCGGCCGTAGGGGCGTTGCGCCGGGCCCTTGGTTCCCTCGGTGCCCTTCTCACCGCCCCGGTCCTCCGGGCGCCGCGTGACGCTTTCCCCGGCACCGGCGGGTGAGCCCGGCTCGGTCTCGGCCGAACCCACTCCGCGGCGTTCCTCTTCGGACACCTCCCTGCCCTCGCCCTTTTCCTCCGAGGGGGTGTCCATCGCCTTGCGCCGGGCTTCCTGGGCGTCTTCGCTTCCGTGACCGACGTCGGGTGCCCAGCCGTGGTGCTTTTCTTCCTTGTCGTTCATGGTGTTCCCTCCACTTCAGCGGTCAGGTGCCGGGAAGGGGCCCGGTGGCCGCGCAGCCACTGGAACCAGGCGGGCAGGCCGGTACCCCGGGTCGCGGACAGGGACAGGATCTCCACGCGCGGATTGATCGACCGCACGTCGTGTTCGAAGGCTTCGAACCGGAAATCCACATGCGGCAGCAGGTCGATCTTGTTGACCACGACCAGATCCGCGCCGGTGAACATGTGCGGGTACTTGAGCGGTTTGTCCTGGCCCTCGGTGACCGACAGCAGGACGACCCGGTAGTGCTCGCCGAGGTCGAACAGGGCGGGGCAGACCAGGTTGCCGACGTTCTCGACGAACAGTACCGCGCCCGCGGGTGGGTCGAGGGTGTCGAGCGCGCGGCGCAGCATGGCGGCGTCGAGGTGGCAGCCCGCCCCGGTGTTGACCTGGACGACGGGCGCGCCCGCCGAACGGACGCGGTCGGCGTCGAGCCGGGTCTCCTGGTCGCCCTCCACCACGCACACCGGGCCCTCCGCGGCGAGGGTGCGCACCGTGCGTTCGAGCAGCGTGGTCTTGCCCGCGCCCGGTGCGCTCATCAGGTTGACCGCCAGCACGTCCTGCTCGTGCAGCCACGACCGGTTGCGCCGCGCGAACAGATCGTTCTTGGCCAGCACGTCCTGCTCCAGCAGCACGGTGCGGCTCTCGTGACCGTGACCGTGCCCGTGGGGGTGCTCGTGCTCGTGATCACCACCGTGTTCGTGGGCGTGGGGCTGGGCCAGCCCGTCGATCCGCACCCCGGCCTCGTCGGAACATCCACATGTGGCACACATTCAGACCACCTCCACGGACTTGATGCGCAACTGCCGTCCCCCGACGATCTCCACATCCGCCGAACCGCACGGGCACAGCGGGATCGGGTCGGGCATCCCGAACTCCTCGCCGCAGGCCCGGCACCTCGCCCGGCCTTCCGGCTCGACGATGTCGAGCCGCGCCCCTTCCAGACGGGTGCCGGCGCACACCACGTCGAAGCAGAACCGCACCGCGTCCGGGACCACCCCGGACAGTCGCCCGATCTCCAGGCACACCGCGGTGACCTCGGCCTCGCCCATCCGCTCGGCGATGGCCTCCACGACGCTCTGGGTGATCGACAGCTCGTGCATGGTCAGCAGATCCTGGGCAGCGGATCGCCGACGAGCAGGTCGACGATGCGGGTTCCGCCGAAGACGGTGTTGAGCAGCACCAGCCCGGGGGGTTCCGCGGCGATGCGGCCGATGATCGCCGCACCGGCGCCCAGCGGGTGCGCCCGCAGCACGGAGAGCGCTTCGCCGGCCTGTTCGCCGTCGACGACGACCACGGCGCGGCCCTCGCACGCGACGTAGAGCGGGTCGATGCCGAGCAGTTCGGCCGCACCCCGGACCGGGTCGCTCACCGGCACCGCCGCTTCGTCCACCACCACCGACACCTCGGCGGCCTTGGCCACCTCGTTGAGGATCGTGGCCACTCCGCCGCGGGTGGCGTCGCGCAGCGCCCGCACCCCGGGCACGACGGCCAGCAGGTCGGAGACGAGCCCGTTGAGCGGCGCGGTGTCGGAGGAAAGATCGGCGTCGAGGTCCAGTTCGCCGCGGGCGAGCATGACGGTGACCCCGTGCTCGCCGATCGGCCCGGTCACCAGGACGGCGTCCCCGGGCCGGACGGTGGCCACACCCAGCCTGCCGGGATGTTCGAGCACCCCCACCCCGGCGGTGTTGACATAGCAGCCGTCGGCCTTCCCGCGCTGGACGACCTTCGTGTCCCCGGTGACCACCTGGACTCCGGCGCGGGCCGCGGCGGTGGCCATGGCCCGCACGATCCGGTTCAGGTCGGCGACCGGGAATCCCTCTTCGAGGATGAATCCCGCGGTCAGGTAGAGCGGGCGTGCCCCGGCGACGGCCAGGTCGTTCACCGTGCCGTTGACCGCGAGGTCGCCGATGTTCCCGCCCGGGAAGAACAGGGGCGACACCACGAACGAATCGGTGGTCAGCGCGAGCCTCGCGCCCTCGACGGTGAAGCGTGTGGCGTCCTCCAGCGGTTCCAGCAAGGGGTTGCGGAACGCGTCGAGGAAGACCGCGTCGATCAGTGTCTGGGTCGCCTTCCCGCCGGCGCCGTGGGACAGGGTGATGCGTTCCTCCCGCACCTTCGGCCGGCGGCGGCGCGCCTGGTCGATGCGGTCCAGCACCCGCTGTTCCCGCTCGGCGAGGGTTCCGGTGTCTTCCCCCGTGCTCATGCCCGGCTCGCCTCCCGGACCCGCTGACGGCTGAACCGGCCGAAGTTGTAGTACGCCGCACAGGCCCCCTCGGGCGAGACCATGCAGGTGCCGATGGGGGTCTCGGGGGTGCACGCGGTGCCGAACACCTTGCACTCCCACGGTTTCAGCACGCCCTTGAGCACCTCGCCGCACTGGCAGGCCTTCGGGTCGGCGACCCGCACCCCGGGGATGTCGAAGATCCGCTCGGCGTCGAAGGCCGCGTAGGTCTCCCGCATCCGCATCGCCGAATGCGAGATGAAACCCAGGCCCCGCCATTCGAAATACGGCCGCAGCTCCATCACCTCGCCGATCGCGCGCAGCGCGACCGCGTTGCCCTGCCAGGGCACCACGCGCTTGTACTGGTTTTCCACCTCGGCGCGGCCCTCGTGCAACTGCAGCATCAGCTGGTGGATCGACTGCAGGATGTCCAGCGGTTCGAAACCGGCCACGACCACCGGCTTGCCGTAGTCGCGGGCGATGAACTCGTACGGGCGGCAGCCGATCACGGTGGAGACGTGGCCGGGACCGAGGAAGCCGTCGAGCCGCAGATCCGGCGAGTCGAGGATCGCCTTGATGGCGGGCACGATCGTGACGTGGTTGCAGAACACCGAGAAGTTCGGCACCTTCTCGGCCGCCGCCCGCAACACCGTCATCGCCGTCGACGGGGCCGTGGTCTCGAATCCGATGGCCATGAACACCACGTGCAGTTCCGGGTTCTGCCGGGCGATCTTGAGCGCGTCGAGCGGCGAGTAGACCATGCGGATCGAGGTGCCCTCGGCGTTGGAGTCGAAGAAGTTCCCGCCACTGCCGGGTACCCGCATCATGTCCCCGAACGAGGTCATCAGCACCCCGCTCTGGCGCGCGATGTGGATCGCGTCGTCCACGCGGCCCATCGGGATCACGCACACCGGGCAACCGGGTCCGTGCACGAGGGTGATGCATTCCGGGAGGTAGTCCTCCAGGCCGTGCTTGTAGATGGTGTGCGTGTGCCCGCCGCACACCTCCATGAACTTGTACTGCCGCCCCGGCTCGCACAGGGCGGCGATCTTCGCGGACAGGGCCCGCGCCGTCTGCGAGTCGCGGAACTCGTCGACGAATTTCATTCGGCCTCCTGGAGCCTGTTTCGAGGGTCGCTTGGGTGGGCGGGGTCGACGGGGACCGGCTAGCCGATCCGGGAGTCCTTGAGGGCGGCCAGCTCGTCTTCGTAGGCCTGCCCGATGCTTTCCAGGAACTCCAGTGCCGATCTGGCCTCTTCTTCGTCTATTTTGGACAGAGCGAAGCCGACGTGGATGAGGATCCAGTCGCCCGGCCCGGGCGGATCGTCGGCGAGCAGGCCGATGTTGATCAGCCGCTTGACGCCGCTCACCGCCACCTTCGCCAGGTCCGGGCGGTCCTGGTCGAGCTCGATGATCTCCCCGGGGATGCCAAGGCACATGGCCGCGCCTCACATCCGCCGCATCCGCAGGTAGCGCCGGACATCCGGGCCGATGTTCTTGACCACCAGCCCGGCCAGCGCCGCCAGCACGGCGATCACCACGATGCGCTTGACCATCTCATACCTCCGATTCCACGGGTTTGGGGTCTTCAACCTCGCCCCCGGCCAGCAGGCCGGTGACCAGTTCGATCGCGCGGGGCACGGCCTGGGCCACGGCGGGGCTGAGCCCGACGCCCTCGGCGACGGTGGCCGGCTCGCAACCGACCACCAGGACCGGAAAGCCGTCACCGCCGAGCATGCGGCGCAGCCGCAGCACCGCCTCCGGCGCCATGCCATGGGCGTCCACGGCCCCGGCCGGGGCGTCGAGACCGTCCTCGGCCGCCTCGATCACGTAGAGAGTGCCGGGTTCACCACCGCGCTTCACGGCATCGACGAGGATCACGCGGTCGTAGCCGTACAGCAGTTCGTAGGCCAGGTGCAGGCCCCGGATCCCGTAGTCGGCCACGCGAACGCCCGGGGGCAGGTGCTGTCCCGCCTCGCGCGCCAGCCGCTGCGCGACCTCCACGCCGAAACCGTCGTCGCCGAGGAAGATGTTGCCGACCCCGGCCACCAGCACGCGCTCCTGCCCGCTCATGCGCTCCCCTCCCGCTCGGGCAGGGGCTCCAGTTCCTCGGGAGCGAAATAGCGGTACCGGCCCTGGGCGTGCTGCATCTCGGCCGCCGGATCGTCGTCCACGGTGACCGCGACGTGCGTCGTACCGTCCACGTCGGACAGCACCGCGCGGACGGTGGCCGTGCGGCCGTCGAGGAACATGTCCTGGGCGTCGGCGCGGCGCGTTCCGGGCCGCAGTCGGACGCGGGCCCCCACCGGAACGACCGTCCCGCCCACCAGCACGGTCCGGGATTCCGGTGCCGCGGCGGGCTCCTCCCCGGTGACCGACCGCAGGTAGCGCACCGTGCCGTGCAGCCGCTCCAGCAGTTCCGGCGGCATCGCGTCGATCCGGTCGACGAGGGTGCGCACCCGCTCGTCGGTGGCCCGCACCTCCCGCTTCTCCTCGTCGGTCAGCGTCATGGTGCGCAGGGTGAGGATCTCGTCGATCTCCGTGCCGTCGTAGAGCTCCCCCTGGCTCTCCGCGGCGACGGCCGGGTAGTCGTAGAGGATGATCGGCGAGGCGAGCATCGCGTCGTCACGGCCCGGCTCACCGAGCAGGACCGGCCAGAGCCGCTCGTTGCGGCACGCCTTGGCGGCAGGCGCGGCCCATTCCGGCGGATCCAGCAGCGACAGGAAACGCCCGCTGCTGACGGCGACCACCAGGTGTGCGGCGAGCAGCGCCCGGCGCAGCGCGTCCTGACGGCACGGTTCCTCGGTGTGCCACCGGCCGGTGTTGACCACCTCCACCCGCAGCCGGACACCCCCGTAGGGACCGCCGAGCGGTTCGGCGCGGGCCCGCAGCAGCCCCGTGACGGGGCGGGTGCGGCGCACGAGGCGTCCACCCGGCACCTCGTCGGCCTTCTCCGTGCCCTCCACCGAAACCGGGACCTCGACCGGGCCCGCCAGCAGTTCCGACACCGGAAGCACGGCGTCCACCTCGCGCTCCACGGCCTCGTCCCAACTGGTGAAGGTCGTCGCGCCCACGGCCAGCGACGGCACCGGCCGGTAGCGGCCGTCGTCCTGCCGCTGGTACACGGCCCGTTCCTGGACCTGCAGGAAGCGCAACCGGATGTGCACGGCGGCGCCCTTGCCGGGCTCCAGCAGCATTTCCGTGCACGCTTGCGCGTGCTCGCCGCGATCCGGCGACGCGTAGGCCGGTGGCATGAGGACGCCGAACTGCCAGCGCACCCGGTTCTTGGCCGCCGACGCGCGGTACGGGTAGAGCAGGTAGCCCTCGTACAGCACGGCATCGCCGATCGCCTTCGCCTGGTCGAACACGCTGGTCACGATGCCTCCGGTGGCTTGTTCGACACGCCCACCCGCACCCGGTCCGTGCTCGCGGCCGGGACTTCACCGGTTTCGGCCGCCGGTACCGCGGCGAGCAGCCGCTCCATCGCCGCGTCCCAGGTGGGAATCGCGTTCCGGGACTTGAAGCGCAGCAGGGCGTCCACGGTGTCGCGGTGCAGGCGGACCCAGGCCGACCCCGGGAAGTACTGCTCCATCAGCTCCCGCCACACCGGCACCGGCATCCGGTGCCGGGCTTCGTGGTGCCAGGGCACCTGCTCGACCCACAGGCCCCGTTCCCCCTTGCCGAACACGGTCCCGGAGAACAACAGCACGAGCGGCACCTCGCCGCCGCGCAGCGCGTGGAAGTACTTGCCCGCCGCGACCTCCAGGTCGTAGGTGCACGGCACCGGCAGGTCCACCTCGCAGCTGCCGGTGAACCCGGGCACCAGCACCGAGGCGGTGGCGAACTGCATCGGCTTGAGCGTCTCCCCCCAGCGTGAGCGTTCGCCGAACAGACCGGTCAGCAGTTCCGCCTCTTCCGGCGCGTATCCGCGCCGCTGCGGTTCGATGCGGAGCTGGCAGCGCAGCGCGATCGCGTGGACCGGCGTGCACGTGGGATCCGTGACGCGCAGACGGAACACCAGTGTGGGCGCCGCGGCGTGACGCAGGGGCGTCACCCGCAGGCAGTCGAAGGACAGTTCAGCCATCGTCGGCCTCCCCGGATCTGCTGCGCTGACGCAGCTTGTCGAAGAACCCGTCGATCGCCTGCCACGCCTCGGCTCCGCCGTCGAATCCGCGCCAGTGCAGCTTGGCCAGCCCCACCAGCTCGTAGCAGGCGTCGATCGGCACCAGAAACGCTTCGAACCCCTCCCCGGCCCGGTTGACCAGTACCGCCTCCACATCGGGTTCGGGGCTGCCGAGGACGGCGGTGGCCCCGGCCAGCAGGTGATCTCCCTCCTCGATCGGCAACAGCGACTCCGCCGCCCCGGCCGGGCCCGGATAGAAGGCGGTGGTCCGGCCCAGACGAGAGTTGGTGAAGAAGAACGCCATCCGCACCGGGATGGCCACCGCCTCCCACAGCCGCTCCCCGGCGGGGAACGAGGGGAGGTGCCGGTAGCGCCCGGGTACCGTCCGGAACCGGCCGCCGCCGGCCCCCGGCCTGGTGAACAGCAGGGCGCAACCGCGGCAGGCGCACTTGATCGTCCGCGATTCCAGATCGATCACGTGCCCGTGCCCGGGGCCCGCGGGCTCGGCGCAGAGCTCGCACTGCCGCCCCGGCACAGGCCGCGGCCTGCGCCGGAACCGCAGCAGCGGGCTGCTCACGACGCTTCCCGCGGAACCGGGCAGTCGAGCGTGACCACCGGGAGCAGCCTTCGCCCGGCGGCGGCCCCGGCGGGCACCATGCCCTCCACCTCGATCGCGCCGATCTCGGGTGCGGCGGCCCGGATCGCACGCTCGATCGCCTGTTTCACCGTTTCCGCCGACGACGGGCATCCGTCGCAGGTACCGGTGAGCCGGAGGCGGGCCACGCCCTCTCCT
Source organism: Amycolatopsis cynarae (assembly GCF_026802195.1). Classification (NCBI taxonomy): domain Bacteria; kingdom Bacillati; phylum Actinomycetota; class Actinomycetes; order Pseudonocardiales; family Pseudonocardiaceae; genus Amycolatopsis; species Amycolatopsis cynarae. Next base: position 3,451,548 of record NZ_CP113836.1, read on the forward strand.
TCGCCGCCGGTCTCGATGCCGAGGAGTTCGACGTCCCCGGCGTGCGATCCCAGGTACGGCCGTACGTGCTCGAGGGCGGCCGTCACCCGCTCGTCCACCTCGACCGGGTGCAGGCCGTGCAGCACCAGCAGCCCGCCCACCAGTTCGTCGGAGGCCAGCGCCGCGAGCACTTCACCGGAGTCCGCCAAGAGTTCCGTCATGCGGGCCAGCGCCGCACCGTGGAACTCGAGCAGGGTGCGCACCAGTTCGCCGGCGCGCTCGCGGACCCCGGGATCGGCCGAGCTGTCCAGTTCGGACAGTATTCCTTCGATCCGCTCACCGGCCTCGTGGACGTCCATGGCTCAGCCCGCGGGGGTGAACGCGTGCGGGGTGTGGATGCGCTGCAGCGTCCGGCCGCCGCCGGTGTACATGTGCACACCGCAGGGCAGGCACGGATCGAAGCTGCGGACCGTGCGCATGATGTCGATCCCCTTGAAGTTCTCCTGCGTGTTCTCCTCGAAGATCGGCGTGTTCTGCACCGCGTCCTCGTACGGGCCCGGGGTGCCGTAGCTGTCCCGGACACTGGCGTTCCACGGCGTCGGCGGGTACGGGTGGTAGTTGGCGATCTTGCCGCCCTTGATCACCATGTGGTGGGACAGCACCCCGCGCACCGCCTCGGTGAACCCGCAGCTCACGCCCTCCTCGGGCACGGTGAACGGCTCCCAGGTCTTGGTGTGGCCGGCGCGGATCTCGGCCAGCGCCTTCTCGCAGAAGTGCAGCGCCATCGCCGCGCAGTAGGCCTGGAAGTAGGTGCGGGCGCGGTTGCGCTCCAGCGCGTTGCTCCACTGGGGGATCTTCCACTCGAAGGTCGTCTCGGGCTTGGTGACCGTGCGCGGCAGGTTGATCTGCACGCTGTGCCCGGTCGCTTTGACGTACCCGGTGTCGACCAGCCCGGACAGCGCGGTGGACCACAGCCGGGCCAGCGGCCCGCCGCCGGTGTCCAGCGGCAGGTGGTCGGTGCCGTCGAACCAGCGCGGCGACATCACCCAGGAGTACTTGTCGTCGAAGTCCCGCTTCTGCGGCTGCGGAATGGTGTGCTGGTTCCACGGATGCCGCGGATCCACCGGGTTGCCCAGCGGATCATGCGTGACGAACGGTTCCTCGCTGGTCCAGTCCTGGTAGTAGGAGCTGCCGAGCAGGATCCGGATGCCCAGGTTGATGTCGAGCAGGCTGTTGGTGACCAGACGCCCGTCCACCACGATCCCCGGCGTGACGAACATCTTGCGGCCCCAGTCCGCCATGTTCTCGTAGGTGAAGTCGCAGTGGTCGGGATCGTTGAGGGTGCCCCAGCAGCCGAGCAGGATCCGGCGCCTGCCGACCTCCTCGTAGCCGGGCAGGGCCTGGTAGAAGAAGTCGAACAGGTCGTCGTGCATCGGCACGACCCGCTTCATGAACTCGACGTACTTCATCAGCCGGGTCAGGTAGTCGGTGAACAGCTGCACGGTGGCCACCGTGCCCACGCCACCGGGGTACAAAGTGGACGGATGCACGTGGCGGCCCTCCATCAGGCAGAACATCTCCCGGGTCAGGCGCGAGACCTGCAGTGCCTCCCGGTAGAACTCGCCCTCCAGCGGGTTGAGCGAGCGCATGATGTCGCCGATGGTGCGGTAGCCGTGCTGTTCCGCGTGCGGCGCCTCGGTGCGGTTGGCCTGTTCGAGCACGCCGGGGTTGGTCTCGCCGACCATCTTCTCGCAGTAGTCCACCCCGACCAGGTTCTCCTGGAAGATGTTGTGGTCGAACATGTACTCGGCGGCCTCGCCGAGGTTGATGATCCATTCGCCGAGGTGCGGCGGGCGGACGCCGTAGGCCATGTTCTGGGTGTAGACCGAGCAGGTGGCGTGGTTGTCGCCGCAGATCCCGCAGATCCGGCTGGTGATGAAATGCGCGTCCCGCGGATCCTTGCCCTTCATGAAGATGCTGTAGCCGCGGAAGACCGAAGACGTGCTGTGGCACTCGACGACCCGTTTCTGGGCCCAGTCGATCTTGGTGTAGATGCCGAGGCTGCCCACGATCCTGGTGATCGGGTCCCAGGCCATCTCCACCAGGTCCGTCTTGGTGGTGCCGCCGCTCTTGCGTTGTGCCGCAGTAACCATCGCTGGAATACCTTTCGCTACGGTCCGGGCGCGGCGCTCACCACGGGGCGCGGTAGCCGGTCAGCAGCTTCCGCCCCTTGGTGCGCCACTTGGGTTCGGTGTCGGTGGTCTTCTCGGTGTAGGTCCGCAGCCGCCGGATCACCGATCCGTAGGCCCTGCTCATCGCCGAGGACAGGTGCGCCCCGGGCGGCTCGTCCATGAACGGCATGAACTTGTCGGGGAATCCGGGCATCGTGCAGCCGATGCAGATTCCACCCACGTTCGGGCAGCCGCCGATGCCGTTGATCCAGCCCCGTTTGGGCACGTTGCACTTGACCACCGGACCCCAGCACCCGATCTTGACCAGGCACTGCGGCGAGCCGTACTCCTCGGCGAACTGGCCCTGCTCGTAGTAGCCCGCGCGGTCGCAGTTCTCGTGCACGGTCGCGCCGAAGAGCCACGTCGGCCGCAGGTGTTCGTCGAGCGGGATCATCGGTGCCTGCCCCGCCGCCTGGTACAGCAGGTAAAGCAGGGTCTCGGAGAAGTTGTCCGGCAGGATCGGGCAGCCCGGCACGCAGATGATCGGGATGCCCGCGCTGGACTTCCAGTCCCAGCCCAGGTAGTCGGGCACGCCCATGGCGCCGGTCGCATTGCCCTCCATGGCGTGGATACCGCCGTAGGTGGCGCAGGTGCCCGCGGCCATCACGGCCAGTGCCTTGGGCGCCAGGCGGTCCAGCCACTCGCTGGTGGTTCGCGGCTGCCCGGTCTCGGGATCGTTGCCGAACCCGGACCAGTACCCTTCCTTCTTGATCGCCTCGTTCGGGATCGAGCCCTCGATCACCAGCACGAACGGATCCAGCTCACCGCGGTCGGCCTTGTACCACCATTCGATGAAGGTGTCGGCGCCCTTGTCCGGCCCGCATTCGAAGTCGATCAGCGGCCAGTGCACCGCCACCTTCGGCAGGCCCGGCAGGGCACCGAGCACGATTTCCTCGATGCTCGGCTGGGTGGCGGCGGTGAGCGCCACCGAATCCCCGTCACAGGACAGGCCCGCGTTGATCCACAGGATGTGGATCGGCTTTTCTTCTCCGCCCGGCACCGGTTGCCGGGATTCGGTTGCCGTTGTCATGCCTGATCACCTTCGCAAGGGTCGTCCGCCCGCGTCAGCCTGGCCCGCTTCCTGGGCCGCCAGCGCGCCGAGGGTCAGTTCCCACAGCGCGTGATAAATCGTGGTTTGCGCCTCCTGGATCCGGTGCACGGACGGCGAAGGCACCACGAACAGGTAATCGATGGAGTCCAGCTCGGCCATCTTTCCCCCGGCATAGCCGGAGATCCCGATGGTGAGCAGGCCGCGGCGGCTGGCCTCGGAGAACGCCCGCAGGAGGTTCTCGGAGTTGCCGCTGGTGGAAAGCCCGACCGCGATGTCCCCGGCACGGCCGAAGGCCCCGATCTGCCGGGCGAACACCACGTCGAATCCGACGTCGTTGGACAGCGCGGTGACCACCGCGATGTCGTTGGTCAGCCCGAAGGCGGGCAGGGGCCGGGCCTGCGGGTGCGGCGGGCCGAGGAACAGGCCCGCCAGGTCCTGGGCGTCGGTCGAACTGCCGCCGTTGCCGAAGGCCAGGAGCCTGCCGCCCGCGGAGAACGCGACGGCCATGCGCTGTGCGCACGCGGCGAGCCGCTCGCCATCGCGCTCCAGCACGTCGCGGCGCAGCTCGGTGATCTCCCTCGCCTTGTCCACTGTGGATGAACGCACCTCGTCGAGCACCTTGTCGAGGTTCGTGCTGTCGGCGTAGAGGAACGGGTAGAGCGCGGTCATGTCGGCGCCGGGCCCGGCCTGGCGGTTGGTCATGACGCCGCCCCTGCGGCCCCCGGGGCGGAGTCCCGGTCACCCACGAGCGCGATCGCCTCGCCGGCGTGCACCAGGACGGTGTCCCCGACGTGGGCGCGGACCAGGGCGACGCTCACCTCTTCGTGACCGGACCCGGTGTCGACCAGGGCGAGCCCGTCCGGCCGGAGTTCGAGCACCGTGACCTCGACCGCGGCGTCCGAACAGGTGATGCAGACCTCGTCGTGGCACTCCGGGACGTCCATCACGCCACCACGCCCGGACCGAGCAGCCCCGGTTGCTCGAAGAACACGTGTACCAGCTCCCAAAGGATGTGATAGGTGGTGACGTGGACTTCCTTCACCACGAGCGGATCGGCCGAGCGCGCCACGAGCACGTGCCCCAGTCCCGGCTCGCGGCCGATGCGCCCGCCGTCGCCGCCGGTCAGCGCGATCGTGGCCATGCCCAGTTCGCGGGCGGCGCGCAGGCCGCGCACCACGTTTTCACACTCACCATCGGTGGAGATGCCGAGCGCGATGTCGGGCGGTTCGGCGAGGAACCGGATCTGGTGGGCGAAGACCTCCTCCAGGCCGGCGCGGTTGGCGACGCCGGTCAGCGTCGCCACGTCGGAGGTGAGCGAGATCGCCGGCAGCGCCCGTTTGCCCACGATCACCGGGTGCACGAACTCCACCGCGACGTGCTGGGCGTCGGTGCTGGGGCCGCCGTTGCCGAACACCACCAGCTTGCCGCCGCGATGGAACCGCAGGGCCATCGTGTGGCAGGCCGCGGCCACGTCGCCCGCCTGCCCGGCCAGCCCGGCCACCGGTCCCACCCGGCGCTCGAAGACCGCGTCCACAGTGTCCGGTGGATCCGAAAACCGCGTCATCGCAGTCACTTCCTCGCGTGGTGGGAAAGGTCGGAATTCCTTCACCGTAAACGGTCCCGCTCGCAGGCCACAACCGGAAGCGGACGCCCGAACGGGCGGCCCTGCACGCTCAGCCGGTGCGGGTGATCCCCGACCCCGCCGCGGCGGGCAACACTTGCCGGGCAAGGGTTTTCCTGCCCTACCGGCGAGTACTCCGAACCCCGGCGACAGCATCGGAAAACCGTCTACAGTGGACTAATCCCGATGGGAAGGCCACGCCTTCAGCGCGAGTTCCGCAGTCGCCGCCAGCTCCGCGGGCGGGGCACCGTCCCTGGCCCGTTGCGACATCCCCTGGATGACGGCGGCGAAGTACGCGGCGAGCACCGCCGGATCGGCGTCACCGGGCAACTCCCCCGCACGCCGCGCCGCCCGGAGACGCGCCTCGAACACGGCGAGGTTGCTGTTGCGGATTTCCCGGAGTAAGGCTTCGACCTCGGCATCCTGGGCGGCGACGTTCGTGGCGGCGCTGATGGTCAGGCAGCCCGCCGGATGCGCCGGGTCCGCGTAGTTGCGCGCCGCTTCGCCCAGGATGCGGGCGAAGGCGCGATAGGCGGTCGCCTCCTCCTCCAGCGCCACGCCGATGAACGCACCGACGGGTGAACGGCCGTAGGCGCGCACCACCTCTTCGAACAGCGACCGCTTGTCCTTGAAGGTCGCATACAGGCTGCCCGGTTTGATGCCCATCGCCCCGGTCAGCTCGCTGACCGAGGTGGCCTCGTAGCCGCGCTCCCAGAACAGCCTGGTCGCCGCGGCCAGCGCGGCTTCACGGTCGAACCCCCTCGGCCGTCCCCGCCCCGCACGCGTCTCGCCCATGCCCCACATTCTAGAGCGCTCACTCAAGAAGTCGTGCTAGCCTATTTCTTGAGTTATCGCTCAAAAAATAGGAAGGTGGTCGACGACCATGGGCAGGAACTCCCTCGACGGCAGGATCGCGCTGGTCACCGGGGCCAGCCGGGGCATCGGGAGGGCGATCGCGGAACGGCTCGGCGCCGACGGCGCCCTCGTCGCCATCGGCTACGCCCGCGAGCGAGCCGCCGCCGACGAGGTCGTCGCGCGGATCCGCAAGGACGGCGGGCGCGCGTTCGCCCTGCACGCCCCACTCGGTCACCACGGCGACGCCGCGGCACTGTGGTCCGCGTTCGACGCGGCGGTGACCGAGCACGCGCCGGAAGGCGGGGTCGACATCATCGTGAACAACGCCGGGATCGGGCGGAGCTCGGACCTGGCCTCGCTCACCGAAGACGGGTTCGACGAGGTTTTCGCGGTGAACGTGCGCGCCCCGTTCTTCGTCGTGCAGCACGGCCTGAAGCGGTTGCGCGATGGCGGGCGCATCATCAACATCTCCAGCGGCGCGGCCCGCCTCGCGATGCCCGAAATCATCGCCTACGGGGCCACGAAGGGCGCCTTGGACACCTTCACGCTCAACCTCGCGAAGGAACTGGGACCGCGCGGTATCACCGCGAACTCCGTCGCCCCGGGCATCATCGACACCGACGTCAACGCCGGATGGCTGCGGGGCAATCCGGAGGCCGAACGCCATGCCGCCTCCCTCGCCGCGCTCGGGCGCGTCGGGCAGCCGGAGGACGTCGCCGCCGTCGTAGCCTTCCTCGCTTCCGAGGACGCCCGCTGGGTCACCGGCCGCGTCCTCGACGCCACCGGCGGCGCGGGCCTGTAGTCCTCACGAGAAAAGCGTGCCGGGCCCCGCCCTGGGCGGGGCCCGGCACCGCGCGGCTCAGACCGCCGCGTCCGCTGCGACAAGCCGGGACCGCGTCCGCCGCCACGCGATCACCAGGAACGCCACCAGTGCGATCAGCGGCAGGATGCTGATCGACCAGCTCAGCGCCATCGGCGGGCCGGGCTGGCCGAGCACCGTGAGGCCGCGCAGTTCGCCGGTACCACTGCCCTGCGGGCCGTCGATCCGGAACCGGAAGGTCCACTCGCCCGCGGACTTCAGCGAGCGCACGTCCAGGCCCCACACGTCGCGCTTGCGCGGATGGCGGGCCAGCGGCTGCATCCTCGTCATCCCGCCCACGGGGCTGATCTGGGCGAGCGTGCCCGTCTTGCCGTCGATCCCGCCGTCCGGGATGAAGGTGAAGTCCAGCGACTGCATCGCCCGCAGGGGCCACACGCTGAACCCGACCGTCATCCCGTACGGACCCACCTGCACCCGTTCGGTGTGCACGATGTTCACCGGCTCGTAGGCCGACGCCTCGGGGGCCGCCGTCGCGGTCAGCCCGAGCACCGCGAACAGCACCAGGATTCTCTTGAGCATGCTCACCGTCCTTCCGCCGGGGAGAGCAGCCGGAGCATCCGGCCGAAGCGGTGGCCGAGGAACCCGGCCAGCAGGCCGAGCACGGCACCAGCCACCGCGGTGGCGAGGACCGGCGTCGCTTCCGGAAGGTGCCTGCCGGTCACCCAGGCGGACTGGAACGGGGCGCAGACCGCGACGATCAGCGCCCCGGCCCCGCCCGCGAGCACCGCCGCCCACCGCATCGCCGGTGGGCGGGACCGGACCCACCACAGCAGACCCTCGACCACCGCGGCCACCACGAGCAGGCACATCGGCATCAGGGACGGCATTTCCGGTATCTCCCGGACGTAGTCGCGCACCGGCAGCCCGACCGCTCCCGCGTAGGCGCGCGCGGCCCACGGCGAAAACCACCAGAACACCGCCTGGATCACGGCGAGACCGAACGCGGTGACGAGCGCTCCCCCGGGCCTGCCGAGGAACCCGGCAGCGATCAGCACGATCAGCACCGACAGGAACCCGGTGCCCGCGTCGATCCAGCTCACCACTCCGTTGAGGTCCTGCAGGCCGAGCACGGTCACGGTGCTGAAGGCGAGCAGCACCGACAGCGCGGCCAGCGTGCCGGCCCGGCCCCAGCGCCACTGCCGCGCGGCGGCGAACACCATCACGGTCCCGACCATGGTGATCGAGATCGACAGCAGCAGGCCGATGTGGGGCGGGGAGTTGATCACCGCGTCGAATCCGTAGAGCCCGTGCCACCACTGGTCCCACAGCCCGTACAGGAGGAACGAGGCGGCCCCTGTCCCGGACACCAGATAGCCGAGCGGCGCGGCGAAGATCCCGAGCGTGCGCACCGCCCGCCCGCCGATCGCCGGGTCCGGGGTACTCCCGCGGCGCTGGGCCGCGGTGGCGGCGAGCACCATGACCAGGCTGGCGATCCCGGAGATCGCGCTGCCCGAGTACAGGAACAGGTGCGGCACGGTGAAGAACGTGTCCGGGCCGACATCGCTGTGCCACTGCACGTCCCAGGTGAGCCCGATCAGTGAAATCACCGTGCCACCGAGCACGGTCAGTGCCGAGGGCATCCCTCTCGCCCGGGCGGCTCCGGTGCGGGCCACCCGGTCCACGGTCAGATCCATCCTCCTCCTATCCCTTGACCAGTAACGGAATCACGAGTTGTTCCGTCCCGAGTGGACCTTCCAGCACGAGCGTGAGCTCCCACTGACCGGACATCGGGAGGGTCGCCTCGGCCCGGTAGCTGCCGGGGCCGGACACGGTCGCCGGCACCGGCGCGAGGGCGTGTCCCATCTGCGGCATCACCGGTTCCACCCGGACTTCCTCCACTGAGGACGGTGTGACTTCGAGGCTCAGCGCGTTCACGCCCACGCGCGGATCTTCCACGCTCAGCCGCACCTGGTAGATCCGTCCGGCGGCCTGTTGCACCACGGTCCCGGCATCGGCGGAGGGCAGGCACAGCCAGACCACGATCGCGGCGGCCAGCACCAGCGGGGCCAGGACGAACATTCGGCGACGGGTCATCCCCCGGCTCCCTTCATGGGCACGTCGATGGTCACCGGCACCGTCCGCACCGAGAAACCGCGCTCGGCCTGGATCCACAGCCGGTACCGGCCGGGCAGCGGGAAGGTGTACGTGAACGACAGGTCCGGCCCGTAGGCCGCGACCGTCTCGTCGGGCGGGCCGCCGGCCGGACCGGGCAACGGCGGGAGCATCGCGTGGGCGTGCCCCCAGACCGGTGCCGACAGCGCGGCGGCGCTCACCGGGGCGCCCTCGGGCAGCGGGCCGACGACGATCAGATGACCGAGCATGCCCAGCCACGGCTGGAGGTCGCCCGCTTCGGCCAGGCGCGCGGTGATCGTGCTCGGGCTCCCCGCGCCTTCCACCACGGTCCGGACCGTGGCCGCGGTGGTCTCCGGAGACGGCGCCGGGACCCCCGCCCGGACCTCGAGGGCGGACCGGACGAGCTGGACTCCCCCGCCGCGCCGGGCCACCTCGGCCGCCAGGGCGTATTCACCGGGTTCGGGCGGGCGCAGGCGAACCCGGTAGCCGCCGGCCGCGACGCGGTACGGATGCAGGTGCCACAGCTGTCCGGACGGACCGACGACGACCAGGTGGACGAGCGCGTCGTCCCGCACCAGCAGATCGTCCACCGGCCGTCCGGTCGCCGCGTCCGAGAACGCGAGGTCCAGATCGACCGCCCGGCCCGCGGCGGCGTCACCTGCGACGGACAGCGTCACCGGCGGCCGCGAGAAGTCCGTTGTGGACAGTACGCGGTAGGGGTCGGTCACGGTGTCGACGGTGGGATCGAGCTGACTGCCGGGCTGCGGCGGCTGGGGCGTGCCCGCCGACAGGAGGGCGGCCGTGACCGCGACCGAGAGTGCGGCCACCATCGCCGCGCCGGGCACCAGTGCGATCCATGAGCGCCGTGCGCGCACCGCGGCCGCCAAGGCGACGAGCAGCAGCGCCCCGGCGGCCACGAATCCGCCGTAGGCCGCCCTCTCCCAGGGGGCGACCACCCGGGCGGGCACGAGGAACGGGATGCGCGCGACCTCCTGGCCGTCGTCGACGGACAGCTCCCACGGCCCGGGCTGGTCCACGCCGAGGGTGGCGGCATAGGAACCCGGCACCCCGCCCAGTGTGAGCGAAGCGCTGCTGCTCCCCTTGCCCTGCGTCGCGGTCGCGCGCAGGTTCAGCACCCCGGGTGCGCCCCCGGCGTGCGAGACGACTTCGACCCGCAGCGGACCGGGCACCGGTTCGGCGCGCCGGATCACCACGGTCAACTCCCGGTCGCCGAGCGTCTGCGCGACGGACAGATCGCTCCCGCTCGGCGCCCCGTCGGCGAAGGCGGGCACCGCGCCGCACACGCTCAGTACGAGCGCGCCGGCCAGCGCCACCAGCGCCCCGCGAAAACCCCGGATCCCCATCGGCACGGACGTTAACCGGGTCCGCCGCCCGCCCGCGTCACCGCGAAGAGGGAACCGCCATCCCCCACGAGAGGGAGGCATCCCCTAGGGACCTACGAGCTCCTGCCGGACGCCGCGGTGAGGGGACCCTCACGGGCAAGAAGGCAGGACGGCGCGGATCGGCACCACCGACCGACGATGGCAGATGCTGTCGTCATCTAGGATCGGTCCATGGGTCGATGGGAACCGAACGCGCGCGGCAGGCTCCAGCAGGCGGCGCTGGAGCTCTACGGCGAACGCGGGTTCGACCAGACCACGGTGGCCGAGATCGCCCAGCGGGCCGGGCTCACCGAACGCACGTTCTTCCGGCACTTCTCCGACAAGCGGGAGGTGCTGTTCACGGGCACGGAAGCCCTGCGGGAACTTCTTGTGCGCGCCATCGCCGAAGCGCCCGATTCCGCGGCCCCGATCGAGGCGGCGGCCGCGGCGCTGACCGCGATCGGCGGCGCCATCCCGGACCGCGAATTCTCGCGGCAGCGGCAGGCCGTCATCGAGGCCAACGCGGAACTGCGTGAGCGGGAACTGATCAAGCTCGCCTCCCTCGGTTCGGCGTTCGCCGGGGCCCTGCGCGAGCGCGGAGTAGCCGATCTCACCGCGAGCCTGACCGCCGAAGCGGGAATGGCGGTCTTCCGGGTGGCGTTCGAGCGCTGGCTCACCAGCGACGGCCGGAACGACCTGACGGGACACATCCAGGAGTCACTCGACGAGCTCAGGGCCGTGACCGCGGGCCGGTGAGTCAGGGCCGGACGAGGCCGTGCCGGTAGGCGTAGGCGACCGCGTGCACCCGGTCGCGAAGGCCGAGCTTCGCCAGCACCCGTGAAACGTGCGTTTTGACCGTCTCCTCGCCGACCCGCAGTTCCGCGGCGATTTCCGCGTTGCTGAACGCGTTCGCGACCAGCAGCAGCACCTCGCGCTCACGCGAGGTCAGCCTGCTCACCTCGGGCGGCTCCTCCGGCGGCTCGATGCCGGCCGCGAACCGGGCCACGAGCCTGCGCGTCACCGACGGGTCGATGAGCGCACCACCGCGCGCCGCGACCCGCACCGCGGAAAGCATTTCCTCCGGGGGCAGGCTCTTGAGCAGGAAACCACTCGCCCCGGCCCGCAGCGCGCGGTAGACGTAGTCGTCCGAATCGTAGGTGGTCAGCACCAGCACCTTGGTCCGGTTGCCCGGCTGAGCGAGGATCGCCTCCGTCGCCGCGAGGCCGTCGAGCTTGGGCATCCGCACGTCGAGCACGGCCACATCCGGACGCAGCCTGCCCGCCTCGCTCACCGCGGCCCGCCCGTCGGCCACCTCCGCCACGCACGTGAGATCCGCCTGGGTGTCCAGCACCGCGCGCAGGCCCGAGCGGAACAGCGCGTGGTCATCGGCGAGAAGAACGGTCAGCCCGGCTTCGGCAGTATCGTTCACGCGGCCTTCAGTGATCTGCGGGACACCCGCACCCGGTCGGCCCACGCGAACAGGGCTTCGCCAGTATCGTTCACGCGGCCTCCAGTGATCTGCCGGACACCCGCACCCGGTCGGCCCACGCGAACAGGGCTTCGCCAGTATCGTTCACGCGGCCTCCAGTGATCTGCGGGACACCCGCACCCGGTCGGCCCACGCGAACAGGGCTTCGCCAGTATCGTTCACGCGGCCTCCAGTGATCTGCAGGACACCCGCACCCGGTCGGCCCACGCGAACAGGGCTTCGCCAGTAGCGTTCACGCGGCCTCCAGTGGGACGGGAAACGCCGCGCTCAGTCGCCACAGCGGCCCATCGGGGCCGTAGCTGAGGCGGCCACCGTAGAGGGCGACGCGTTTGAAAATGCCCGCGAGACCGTGGTGCGGCTCGCCGGTCCGCCTGCCGTGCTGCCTCACCGCGTTCGTGACGGTGAGCACGACTTCGGCCTCCCGGTAGACGAGTTCGACCTCGACGGTACCGCCGTCACCGTGGCGCAGGGCGTTGGTCAGCGCTTCCTGCGCCACCCGGTACAGCGCGATGTCCATCGAGCCGGGCAGATCCCGCCGCTTCCCCTCGACCGTCAGCCGCGCGGGCAACCCGTCGAGCAGCGCACCGAGGTTTTCCAGTCCGGGCTGGCGGCGCGCGTCCGCGTCCTGCCCGTGCAGCAGGTCCAGCAGGCGGCGCAGATCGGCCATGGCCGCCCTCGTCGCGGACTCGACGGCGGAAAGCGACCGCCACACCGGGGTGTCCCGTTCGGCCAGGCCGAGCCGCGCGGCCCCCGCGTGCACCCCGATCGCGCTGACGTGGTGGGAGATCACGTCATGGAGATCGCGCGCGATGGCGCTGCGTTCCTCGGCGACCGCGCGCCGGACCGCCTCGGCCTCACGCCGTTCCACGTCGGCGATGTAACCGCGCCGCGCCGTGGTGTACCGGCCGACCAGCCACGGCAGCAGACCGCTGGTGAGCGCGTTCAGCACCAGCAGCCGCCAGTCCGGCACGTTCCCGGCGATCAGGTGGCAGGCCACGAGCGCCGAGACCAGTGCCGCGACCGCCACCGCGGCCTGCCCCGGGCGCAGCCACGCGCCCGCCCGGTACCCGGCTATCAGCACACCCGCGTTGTCCATGTTGCGCCTGGTGTGGCCCCCGGGAAGCAGCAGCGGGCCCAGGATCAGGACCACCGCGTGCGCGAGGGCGACCCACCCGGACAAGCGCGCCGGACCGGCCAGTGCGGCGTCGACGAACACGGTGGCGGCGAACACCGTCCACACGCGCCAGTCGTCCAGCGGCGGTCCCGCGATCAGGAAGATCCCGGCGTCTGCCGCCACGCACACACCCGCCACCAGCGCCGCCTGCCACGCCAGTGCCCCCTTCACGTCCCGCACGCCCCAACCTTGCCATGGCGGCGCCCGCCGGTGCGGGCACCTGCCCGCATGGCTACCGGTCCAGGCAGGGGCGTTTCGGATCGAAGGTCCAGTCCGGCACCAGGCGGCGCATGGCGACCGTGTCGTCGCGCGCCCCGAGCCCGTGCCGCAGGTAACGCTCGTGCGCGAGTTCGACCCGGTCCGGGTCCAGGTCGACGCCGAGGCCGGGCCGCCGGGGCAGCGCGATCTCGCCACCGCGGATCTGAAGCGGCCGCTTCGTCAGGCGCTGCCCGTCCTGCCAGATCCAGTGGGTGTCGATCGCGGTGATCTCGCCGGGTGCCGCGGCGGCGGCGTGGGTGAACATGGCGAGCGAGACGTCGAAGTGGTTGTTGGAGTGCGAACCCCAGGTCAGGCCCCACGCCGCGCAGAGCTGGGCCACCCGCACCGCACCGTGGAGCGTCCAGAAGTGCGGGTCGGCGAGCGGGATGTCGACCGCCTGGGCGCGCACGGCGTGCCCGAGTTCCCGCCAGTCCGTGGCGATCATGTTGGTGGCGGTGGGCAGGCCGGTGGCCCGCCGGAACTCCGCCATGGTCTCCCGGCCCGAGTAGCCGCCCTCCGGACCGCACGGATCCTCCGCGTAGGCCAGCACCTCCCGCAGCGAGCGGCCGATCCGCACCGCCTCCGCCAGCGGCCAGCAACCGTTGGGGTCGAGCGTGATGCGGGCGCCCGGGAAACGCCGGGCGAGGGCACGCACCGCTTCGGCCTCCTGCCCGGCGGGCAGCACACCGCCCTTGAGCTTGAAGTCGCGGAACCCGTATTTCGCTTCGGCGGCTTCAGCCAGGCGGACCACGGCTTCGGGGGTGAGCGCCTCCTCGCCGCGGACGCGGAACCACTCGTCCGCACTGCCGCTTTCGTCGCGGTAGGGCAGGCCGGTGCGCGTGCGATCACCGAGATAGAACAGGTATCCCAGCACCGGGACCCGGTCACGCTGCCTGCCGTCGCCGAGCAGGTCCGCGACCGGCACTTCCAGGTACTGCCCGAGCAGGTCGAGCAGGGCGGCCTCGATCGCGGTCACCGCGTGGACGGTGATCCGCAGGTCGAAGGTCTGCCCGCCCCGGCCGCCGGCGTCCCGGTCGGCGAACCGCGACCGGACCGAGCCGAGCACGGCGTGGAAGGCGCTCACCGGACGGCCGAGCACCAGTTCCCTGGCTTCTTCGAGGGTGCCGCGGATGCGCTCGCCACCGGGGACCTCGCCCACTCCGGTGCGCCCGTCGGAATCGGTGAGGATCACCAGGTTCCGGGTGAAGAAGGGTCCGTGGGCTCCGCTGAGGTTGAGCAGCATGCTGTCCTCGCCGGCGACGGGGACGACACGCATCGCGGTGACTCGGGGGGTACCGGGCATGGACCTTCCTCCGCGCGTCGGGCCCGGCACTCGGCGGCGCGGGCGGTGCCGACGCTAGGGCAGCCGCGCGACGCACGTCCAACACCGATCGCGCATCGGCCGATACCCCCGGCGCACGGCGGTGACGCCCGCGCGCCCCGGCGCGGCCGTCACCGCCGTGCCATCAGGGCCGCTCGTCGGTGAGCGACGCGATGACGGTCTTGATGTCCGTCCGCGGACCGCGGTTGTAGGGGAGCTTGGACAGCATCATGCCCATGGCACAGGTGTTGCTGACCGCCGCGAAGACGAGCCCGGCACCGACCGCGGTACCGATCAGGTGCGCGCCCGGGACGACCAGGCCGACCAGCCCGGTGACCAGCACCAGGGAACCGGCCACGAGCCGCACCTGGCGTTCGAGGTCCCAGCGGGGCTTGCCGCGCACGACACTCAGGCCCGCCGCCTCCCAGGCGAGGATTCCGCCCTCGAGAACGCGCAGGTTCTCCAGCCCGGCTTCGGCCAGGGCCTTCCGTGCCTGTGCGGCGCGGTTGCCGGAGCGGCAGATGAGCACGACCTCGTGGTCCAGGTGGTGCAGCAGTTCGGCGCGGTGCTCGCGCAGCGTGTCGAGCGGCACGTTGTACGAGCCGGGGATGTGGACGGTCTGGAACTCGCCCGGGGATCGCACGTCCAGCAGCCGCGGAGCGTTCTCGCCCCGCATCAGCTCACCGAGGCCCGCGGGCCCGAGGTTTTCCGTACGTCGCGCGGAAGAGTCGATGGTAGTGATGATGGCCTCGCAAAAAGTGGGGACGGGTACTCGCGGACACCCCGCCGGGCGGCGGGTCGCACTCGCTCCGGGCTCTATACCTATGGGGGTATCCGTCCGCCAGGGTAGCCAAGCCTTGGACAGTGGTCAAACGCCTCCCGGCCCCGCCCGCCCTCCCCGGCCGGCACTACCTGGGACCTGGGGCGTGCCCCCAAGGTGGCCTTGAGGGCGTTGATGACCCTGAAGGCGACCTCCAGGGCATCCCGCCCCGGCCCGAGCGTGGGACTCACCCGGCGAACCCGAGCCGACCGGACTTTGCCGAGGCCCTGGCCCTATCGACCGTGCGGGGCCCCTCACGGCGACGCGTACCATGCGTCACGGAACCGGATCCGGATCGTCAGGCGAGGAGGTCATGATCGGCACCGCGACCGGCAGGACCACCCGGGCGGAGCGGGTCAGCGCCACCCGGGACGCCATCCTCACCACCGCCGAACGGCTCTTCGCCGAGCACGGCCTGTTCGCCGTCTCCAATCGCCAGATCAGCGAGGCGGCGGGCCAGGGCAACAACACCGCCGTCGGCTATCACTTCGGCACCAAGGCCGATCTCGTCCGCGCCATCGTGCGGCGGCACGCCGAACCGATCGAGCGGCTGCGCCAGGAGATGGTCGCCCGGTGCGCCGGGTCCACCGACATCCGCGACTGGGTCGGCTGCCTGATCCGCCCCTTCACCGAACACCTCGCCGCGCTGGGCAATCCCACCTGGTACGCCCGCTTCGGCGCACAGGTGATGACCGATCCGGGGTTCCGCCGGATCATGACCGAGGAGTCGCTCGGCTCCCCCTCGCTCCACGAGGTCGTCGCCGGGCTCGACCGCTGCCTGCCCGACCTGCCGTCCGAGGTCCGCGCCGAGCGCGGTGACATGGCCCGTCAGCTGATGGTCCACATGTGCGCCGAACGTGAGCGGGCCCTCGCCGAGGGCACGCCCACGCCGCGCGCCACCTGGCGGGATGCCAGCAGCGGCCTCGTCGACGCCATCACCGGTCTCTGGCTCGCCCCGGTCACCGGGGCGAACTAACCAGCCCAGGGTGTGCCGTGAAGGCCCCCTTCACGGTCGAATCGGCTGTGAAGGGACCCTTCACGGCCACAGTCCCAGCACTTAAATCAATCGCTTGACTTAGGGTCTCGGGCCCGGTTAGCTGGTCACAGAATCAGGACCTAGTTCGAGGAGGATGTGCGGTGAGCCACGACGAGGGCGCGCACAAGCTCGCCTACCCGATTCCCAGCCCCGGCGCGCTGGAGCCGCCCGCGGAGTGGGCCGAACTGCGGCAGCGATACCCGGTCGCGACGGTGACGCTTCCCAGCGGGGACGAGGCGACGCTGCTCACGCGGTACGACGACGTCCGGCAGGTCCTCTCCGATCCGCGGTTCACCCGGAGCTCCCCGGATGCCGCCCGCATCTCCGCGAACAAGTCCGGCGGGGTGTTCAACAGCGAGATGGCCACCGCGCTGCCGCAGTCCGGCGAGGAGCACCTCCGGTGGCGGCGGCGGATCTCCCGGTGGTTCACGGCCAAGCGGATGGCCGCCCTGCGCCCCGGCATCGAAGCCATGGCCGATCAGCTGATCGACGAGATGCTGGCGCAGGGCGCTCCCGCGAACCTGAAGGCCGCGCTGGGCTTTCCGCTCCCGGTCTGGGTGATCTGCACGATGCTCGGTGTTCCCGAGTCCGACCGGAACCGGTTCGCCCACTGGTCGGACACGCTGCTCAACCTGACCCGCTACACCGACGAAGAGGTGCAGCAGGCCCAGTCGGAGTTCGTCGCGTACATGTCGGCCCTCGTCGCGGAGAAGCGTGCCGAACCGGGCGACGACCTGCTCAGCGAGCTGGCCCACGGCGAGGATCCGATGTCCGAAACCGAACTGGTGGCCACCGGCCAGGCCCTGCTGGTGGCCGGGCACGAGACGACCGCGAACATGATCGGCAAGATGGTCGCCCTGCTGCTGGCCGACCGGCGTCGCTGGGAAAGCCTGGTCGAGGACCGGTCGCTGGTGCGCAGCGCGGTGGAGGAGGCGCTGCGTTTCGACGCGAACGCCGGGTTCGGCATGCCGCGCTACATCCCCGAGGAAGCCGAGGTGGCCGGTACTCGATTCGCCGGGGGCACGACGCTGGTGTGCAGCATGGGGTCCGCCAACCGGGACGAACGCGCCTTCGACGGTGCCGGCGAGATGAACCTCGCCCGCACCCCGAATCCCCATCTCGCCTTCGGGGCGGGCGCGCACTCGTGCCTCGGCCAGGCGCTGGCCCGCACCGAACTCCAAGCCGTGCTCGACGTGCTGCTGCGCAGGCTCCCCTCGCTCGAACTGGCTGTCGGCGTCGAGGAGCTGCACCGGCTCGAGGGACTGGCCGTCGGAGGGCTCCGCGAGGTCCCGGTGCGGTGGTGACCGCGCGGGCCGAGCGCGGCGCGACGACCCGCGAGCTCATCCTCACCACGGCGGAACGGCTGTTCGCCGAACGCGGGGTGTACGCGGTGTCGAACCGCCAGATCAGCGAAGCGGCGGGGCAGGGCAACACCGCGGCCGTCGGCTACCACTTCGGCGGCAGGACCGACCTGGTCCGCGCGATCGTGCGCGGGCACAGCCGGGAGATCGACCGGATCCGGGAGCGGATGATCGCCCAGGTGCGGGGTTCCCGCCGGATCCGGGACTGGGTGGCCTGCCTGGTGCGCCCGACCGCCGAGCACCTGGACGCCCTCGGCACCCCCAGCTGGTTCGCGCGGTTTTCGGCACAGGTGATGACCGATCCCGTGCTGCGCGCGGTCATGGCCGAGGAGTCGCTCGGCTCGCCGTCGCTCGTGCACGCCGTCGAAGGGCTCAGGCCCTGCCTGCCCGACCTGCCACCCGAGGTGCGGGCCGAGCGCAACGACATGGCACGCCAGTTGATGGTGCACGTGCCCGCCGAACGCGAACGGGCGCTGGCCGACGGCGCCCCCACGGCCCGGGCCGGCTGGCACGACGCGGCCACCGGCCTGATCGACGCGATCACCGGCCTGTGGCTCGCCCCGGTCACGGAGGGTCCGTGACCGTTTCCCTGGGAGGACCGACGATGAAAGTGACCGTGGACGAAGAGAAATGCTGCGGCGCCGGGCAGTGCGTGCTGCTCGCGCCCGAGGTCTTCGACCAGCGCGACGAGGACGGGATCGTGATCCTGCTCGACGCCGGACCGGCGCCCGCACTGCACCCCGCGGTGCGCGAGGCCGCCAGTGTCTGCCCCGCCGCCGCCATCGCGTTGAGCGAGGATGCGTGAGCACTACCGAAGGCGTCCTCGTGGTGGGCGCCTCCGCGGCCGGGCTGACCACGGTGGAAGCCTTGCGCCGCAAGGGCTACTCGGGCCGGGTGACGGTGCTGGGCGAGGAGCCGCACCAGCCCTACGACCGGCCGCCACTGTCCAAAGAGGTCCTTTCCGGCACCTGGGAGCCGGAACGCGCCCGGCTGCGCACGGCCGACGCTCTGTCCGTTTTGGACGCCGAGTTCGTTCTCGGCGACCCCGCCACCTCGCTCGACGCGGCGTCCCGCACCGTGACCACCGCGTCCGGGCGGGTCCTGTCCGCCGAGACGGTCGTGGTGGCCACCGGCCTGCGGCCCCGGCGGCTGCCCGGTCAGGCCGGGCTGGCCGGGGTGCACGTGCTGCGCACGCTCGACGACGCGCTCGCCCTGCGGGCCGCCCTGACGGCGTCCTCGCGGCTCGTGGTCGTCGGGGAAGGCGTGCTCGGCAGCGAAATCGCCGCCACCGCCCGCACCCTGGGTCTGGACGTCACCATGACCGGGCCCCAGCGGGCGCCGCTGGCGGGCCAGGTCGGGCCGCTCGTGTCGGACCTGCTCGCCGAACTGCACCGCGAGCAGGGGGTCCGGCTGCGGCTCGGCAGCGGGGTCACCGGCCTGACCTCGGGCGACGGACGGGTCACCGGCGTCCGGCTCGACACCGGCGAGGTGCTGCCCGCCGACTTGGTCGTGGTGGCCATCGGCGCCACCCCGGCCACCGAATGGCTCGAAGACAGCGGACTGCGGCTGGACGACGGCGTGGTGTGCGACTCCCGATGCCGTGCGGCGGAAGGAATCTACGCCGCCGGGGACATCGCCCGCTGGTACCACGAGCGGCTCGGCACGCTGCTGCGGCTGGAAAACCGCACGAACGCCACGGAGCAGGCCATCGCGGTCGCGGGCGCCATCCTCGGCGAGGACCGGCCCTACACACCCGTGCCCTACTTCTGGACCGACCAGTTCGATGCCAGGATCCAGGTACACGGCGTGCTTCCCGCCGGGGCCGAAACAACCATTGTGGACGGTGACCCGGCACGGCGCCGGTTCGTCGCGCGGTACCACCGCGACGGGGTGGTCACCGGCGTCCTCGGCTGGAAGATGCCGAAACAGGCCCGCCAGCGCCGCGGGGAGATCGGCGGCGCACCGCCCCTGCCCACGCAAACCCCTTGACCACGAGGAGGAACCGATGACCAGCACCCTCGATCCCACCGGACTCCCGGACTTCCCGATGGCCCGGGCGGCAGGCTGCCCCTTCGACCCGCCGCCGGAGGGCCTGGCGAAGCTGCGGGAGGGACCGCTCACCCGGGTCCGCCTGTGGGACGGCAGCACCCCCTGGCTGGTGACCCGCTACGCCGAAGGCCGCGCCCTGCTGTCCGATCCCCGGGTCAGCGCCGACGTCCACCGGCCCGGCTACCCGTCGCCGGTGCCGGTGCGGCCGGGCGGACCGGGCATCAGCTTCATCCTGATGGACGATCCGGGGCACGCCCGCCTGCGGCGCATGGTGACCGCTCCCTTCACGATCAAACGAGTCCAGAACCTGCGCCCGGCCGTGCAGAAGATCGTCGACGAGCGCATCGAAGCCCTGCTCGCCGGGCCGAAACCGGCCGACCTGGTCGAAGAGTTCGCGCTGCCGGTGCCCTCGCTGGTGATCTGCGCGCTGCTCGGGGTGCCCTATGCCGACCACGATTTCTTCCAGCGCAACAGCAAGATCATCATCAAGCGCGGCGCAACGCCGGAACAGCGGATGGCCGCCTCCGTCGCGCTGACCGAATACCTCGACCGTCTCCTGGGCGAGAAACTCGCCGACCCCGGCGAGGACCTGCTGTCCGGACTCGCCGGTCGCATCAGGGCCGGGGAACTGACCCGGCAGGACGCGGCACAGATGGGTGTGCTGTTGCTCATCGCCGGTCACGAGACCACCGCGAACATGATCGCGCTGGGCACTTTGGCCCTGCTCGAACACCCCGGCCAGCTGGCGCTGCTCCGCGACAGCGACGACCCCAGGGTGGTCACCTCCGCCGTGGAGGAACTGCTGCGCTACCTGACGATCACGCACAATGGCAGGCGCCGCGTCGCCCGGGAGGACATCGACGTCGCCGGGCAGACCATCCGGGCGGGCGAGGGGATCATCGTGGCCGCCGACCTCGGCAACCGCGACCCGGAAGCCTTCCCCGACCCCGGCCGTCTCGATCTCACGCGCGACGCCCGCCACCACGTCGCGTTCGGTTTCGGCGTGCACCAATGCCTCGGCCAGCCGCTGGCCCGGCTCGAACTGCACGTCGTCTACAGCACGCTCTACCGGCGCATCCCCACGCTGCGCCTCGCCACGGACGTCGAGCGGATCCCGTTCAAGCACGACGGATCCGTCTACGGCGTCTACGAACTCCCCGTCACCTGGTGACGTCCACCGCTTCCCGGAAAGGTTCCCATGAAGGTCACCATCGATCAGGACAAGTGCGTCGCCTCCGGCCAGTGCGTGGTCGCCGCCGCCGAGGTGTTCGACCAGCGCGAGGAGGACGGCATCGTCGTGCTGCTGAACACCAATCCGCCCGTCGGGCAGGCGGAGGACGTCCGCCACGCGGCCACCGTCTGCCCCGCACTGGCCATCACCCTCGAGGAGTAGGCCCGGTGCCCCTCGCGGCTGCCTTGCCGTGAGGGGCCCCCTCACGGCCAATACGGCCAGTGCCCCGGCAAAGTCCGGTCGGCTCGGGTCCGCCGGCGAGTCCCACGCTCGGGGCCGGGGCGGGATGCCCTGAAGGTCGCCTTCAGGGGCATCAACGCCCTCAAGCCCACCTTGAGGGCACGCCCCCGGTCCCAGCAGTGCCGTTCCCCTGTCCTAACGACTGCCGTGAGGGGACCCCTCACAGCCTCGTCCCCACGCTTCCCAGCACCGGCGTGGCATGTGTCCACAGTGGAATGAGACGGGCGTTTCGGGGGAATTGTGAAGATAGTTCATGATTCGTGCCCGCGTCGGCCGCCGTTCAGCTCGCGTTAGCCCGGACAGTGCCCGGTGGACCTACCGTCTGGCGGTCGGTCCACCACACGGAAGGTACAGTCCATGTCCGATCTGTCCCGAAGAGGTTTCCTCGGCGCCGCGGCGGCGGTGACCGGCGCCGCGGTGGGCGCCGCACTGCCCGGCGCCGACGCCCAGGCCTCCCCCGAGCAGGAGCGCAGGCACGAGCGTCACGGGGATCTCCGCGACATCAGGCACGTGGTGATCCTGATGCAGGAAAACCGCAGTTTCGACCACTATTTCGGCTCCCTCAGGGGCGTTCGCGGTTTCGCCGACCGGTCGACCATCACGCTGCCCGGCGGACTGTCGGTGTTCCAGCAGCCCACCTCCGCGCCCGGCACGCCGGTCACGGGCACGCAGTACCCCTGGCGCCTGAGCGACGCCCCGGCCACGGCCTACCCCGCCGGGCACCAGCCGCCGAGCGCGGAAACCGGGGCCCAGGGCTACGGCGGCACCGCGCACAGCTGGGACGACCAGCACGGCGCCTGGTACGGCGGCCTGATGAACGGCTGGGTGTTCGCCAAGCACGGACCGACGACGCTGGGCTACCTCAACCGCGACGACATCCCGTTCCACTACGCCCTCGCCGACGCCTACACCGTCGGCGACGCCTACCACTGCTCGGTGCTCAGCGCCACCGGTCCGAACCGGACCTACCTGTGGAGCGGCACGATCGACGCGCAGAAGAAGTACAGCGACTTCGTGGCCTACAGCGGTGGCGACGAGATCGGCCGGAACCTGCTCTGGGAGTCCTACGCCGAGACCCTGCAGAAGGCCGGTGTCTCCTGGCGGGTCTACCAGGGTTCCGACAACTACGGCGACAACGGCCTGGAGTACTTCGCCTCCTTCGCCAAGTACGACCCGGAGCAGGGCGGCACGCCGGCCCCGGGCAACGTGCTCTACGACAACGGCGTGGCCACCGTCCCCGAGCCGGTCACCGGGATCACCGGCAACGCCGACAACCTGGCCAACGCCATCAGGGCGGACGTGCTCGCGGGCCGGCTCCCCCAGGTGTCGTGGGTGGTCACCAACCAGGCCTTCTCCGAGCACCCGGACGGCGCACCGAACGACGGCGCCTACTTCGTCAACGGCGTACTGCAGGCGCTCAACGCCGATCCCGAGGTGTTCAACTCCACCCTGGTGGTCATCAACTACGACGAGAACGACGGGCAGTTCGACCACGTGCCGCCGCCCGTGCCCGCCCCGGGGACCAAGGACGAGTTCTACTACGAGGCCTCGGGAACCCTCACCAGCTACGGCGTCAAGGAGCCCATGCCGGTCGGCCTCGGCTTCCGTGTGCCGCTGCTGCTGATCTCGCCGTGGACGCGCGGCGGCTGGGTCACCTCCGAGGTCTCCGACCACACCTCGGTGATCCAGTTCCTCGAGAAGTGGACCGAGGCGCTGGGCACCCCGGCGGTCTGCCCCAACATCAGTGCCTGGCGGCGCGGCGTCTGCGGCGACCTGACCGGCGCCTTCGACTTCGACTCCCCCGTGTACGGCCTGCCGGAACTCCCGGCGACCACGGTGCTCGGCGACCCGCAGGGCGGCTCCTACCACCCGCCGGCGACGAGCAACCAGATGCCGAGGCAGGAGCCGGGCGCCCGGCCTGCCCGCGCGCTGCCCTACCAGCCCAACGCGAACCTCGACGGGTTCACCTTCGGGGCGGACGGATCGGTGCGGGCGAACCTGTCCTTCGGCAACGCCGGACCGCATGTCCGCAAGGCCAGCCACTTCTCCGTCTACGACAACGCCGCGCCCGCCCCGTCGCTGGCCGACTACCCGGCCAAGTTCCCGGGGCAGTACACGGTCGAGCCGTCGCGGGAGGCCGTGCCCGGTTCGGTCGCGATCACCTCCGGTGCCTACGACCTCACCGTGGTGGGCCCGAACCGCTTCCTGCGGCACTTCACCGGTGACCTCACCGCCGCCGGGAAGACGGCGCAGGTGAAGGCGGAGTACTACCGGGGCGGGTTCGGCCCGAGGCCGCGGCTGATGCTCGAACTGGTCAACGACGGCACGGAACCGGTGACGTTCACCGTCGCGCCGAACAACTACTCGAGCGAACGCGCCCGGACCTACCGCGTGCCCCCGCGCGGCCGCTCGACGCACGTGGTGGACCCGCTCGCGACCGCCCACGGGTGGTACGACCTGTCGGTCACCCTCGCCGGGGACCGCTCCTGGTCCCGCCGCTATGTCGGCCACCTCGAAGACGGCCGGGACAGCGTCTCCGGCTGACGCACGGTACGTCTGGGGCGCCCTCAAGGTTGGCCTTGAGGGCGCCCCAGACGACCGAAAGGGGCAACTCACTCGCCTAGGACCTGTATCGAAGTGGTTTGCGTGGCGGTGCGGGTGGCGGAACCTGACGTGGTCCCTCGCTGTGGGATCTCCTCCTCATGAATGCCAATTCACCACGTCGGAGCTTTCCTCGCGAGGAACCACGTCAGAACCCGCGGTGGTGCCAGCTGACAGCCCACGGCAAGCGGCTCCGCCGCTTTGAAACGCACCCCAAGCGTGGGACACAAGTGCCGGAGGGTGGGACACAAGGCGCGGACTCAGGCCGCCGCGGCGGCCAGCAGTTTCTCGGTGCGACGGACCGCGGCCGCCCGTTCCTTCTCGTTGGCCGCCAGCGCCCGCACCACCGGATCGTCCGGGCCGCGCCGGGCCCGCAGTTCCGCCATCCGCTTCGTGAACGAGACCGGCTCGCCGTCCGGGCTGGTCGTCATGTCGCAGTACCACAACGCGTCCCGTACGGCGGTGTGCTCGTCGGCGTATCCGGCGAGCCGCCCGGACAGGCCGATCAGGTCCGCCACGGCGGACGCCCCGGCGTGGTGGGCCACCAGCGCGCAGATCCGCCGCGGTATCCCCTGCCGCAGCAGGAAAGCGGCCCCATCCAGCTGGTGCATCCCGGTTTCGGCCAGTTCGGCGGCGTAGCCGATGTCGTGCAGCCACGCCGAAGCCACCAGCACCGGCCGGTCCCGCGGCGGCAGCGCCGGGGCGACCGCGGCGGCCTGGCGTGCCACCCCTTGCGTGTGCGCCCACCTCCGCGACAGTTCGGTGGCCAGCAGGCGTTGCGCGGTCTCGCGGGCCCAGGCCACCAGGTCCACCTCGCCCTGGGTGGCCCGCAGCCGCCGCCGCACCTCGCGCTCGATCAGCACCGGTACGAAGTCGGTGACGGCGGCTCCGTCGAACTTCGACCGGGCCTGTTCGACCCAGTCGTGCAGGACCTCGGGTCCCACCAGATCCTGCCCGCCCGCGAGCCTGGCCTCAAGCCGCCGCATCCGCCGGTCCAATCGCGACAGACGGTCCTGCGGCGAGGCCAGAGTTGTCGTCATCACTCCCCGATTCCCCTTCATGCCGCGACTCGACGCGGCGAACCAAGTCTGGTGTCCCGCGGTGGCGTCCACAAGCGCCGTCCCCACCGCAGGGGATTCCCCGTTCCCTCCCGCCACGGTAATAGCGGCCGCCGAACCGGATGCGGCGGCGGTGAAGGAACTCACAGCCCTTCGGTTCGGGCAAGCGCTTTCCCATCCACCCCGCACTGGCCGAAACAGCCGGGGCACAGCAACTCCTCACCCGCGCTGCCGAGCAAGGCGCATTCCTGGTGCCGGTCACAGCGCGGGCAGCGGAATTCGGTCAGCTCCGCGAGGCTGTGCAAGCGCAGCGCGGCGGAGACGAAATACGTGGAGACCACGGCCACCGCTCGCCCGTCCACGAGCACCACGACCGGATGGTTCCCGGCGGGAGGGCGGGACCGGCGCCGGGCCGGCGGTCTGTCCCACGCTCTGTCCCACGCGTAGACCACCGGCACCCTCCCACCCCGGACACCCGGCGAAACCGCCGGCCGTCCGCCTCGAGAATCCGAAGAACCAGTCCGTGAAGAGTCCACCCCATCGGCGGGCCGGGGTGCCAGGGCCGAAGGACCCCACCTGCCGTTGGCGGCGTGCCGAAAGGTCAGGGCGCGGGATCCGCGGGTTCGGGCGGCCAGGCGGCCGGGTCCAGCACGCCCGCGACGTAGGCCCGGGCGACCAGCGCCGGTTTGCCGGTCACCCCCCAGCGCCGGGAAAGTCGCCCGAAATGGTAATTGACACCGTCGACGGTCAGGCCGAGGGCGGAAGCGATCTGGGCGGTGGTGGACCCGCCCGCGGCCAGGGCCAGGATGCGCGCTTCCCGCTCGTTCACGCCGGTCCGGCCGCCCTCGGGCGCGGGTGCGGGCCCGGGTTCGTCCAGGACACGCAGCAGAAGCAGGAGGTGCAGCGGGGCGCCCGGGGTGTCGCTGACCACGTCGACCGTCATCTCCCCGTGGCGTTCGGCACCGGAACCGCCGGTCCAGGAAACCTCGACGGGATAGCGGGACCTGCGGCGCAACCGCACGGCTTCGGCGATGGGGTGCAGTCCGGTGGTGGGGTGGAACAACTCGAGGACGGAGCGCCCCTCGAGCCTGCCGGGCAGCACGCCCCATTCGGCGGCCATGGCGGAGTTCGCGGACAGGATCGTGCCGTGGGCGTCGCAGAACGCGACGGGCATGGGCATCCGGTCGAACAGGGCGACCGTCCGGTTGCGCCAGAAGACCGCCTCGTCTTCCGGGCGCCGTCCGTTCCCCGCCATGGGCTCTTCCTCTTCCCGGATTTCGCGGCCCTACCGCATCGGGTGTGAGGGCACAAGTCCGAAGCCGAGGTGAACGCTACACGTTCCTGTAGTGGCGCTGCCGGTGCGGCCCCCGGCGCGGCGGAAGGGTGGAGGAAACCCGCCGCCACGGCGACGGTCCCAACACCACCTACTCCCCAGGGAGAATTCCGATGACCGAAACGCTCGTTTCGCCCCATGGCGAGACTCGCGACGGCATCCCCGTCATCGACATCTCCGAGCTCCCCCCGGCGGGCGCACCCGTCCTGCGGCTGATGGAACAAGCCCGCCTGCTCGGGCCCGCCTTCGTGCAACGCCGCCACGGCCACGAGATCCTCTTCGTCAGCGGCCTGGACCTGGTCACCGAACTGGCCGACGAACAGCGGTTCACCAAGGCCATCACCCCGGCGCTGCACAACGTCCGCGAATTCGCCGGCGACGGGCTGTTCACCGCCCTCAACGACGAACCGAACTGGGCCAAGGCCCACGACATCCTCATGCCGGCCTTCGCCCTCGGTTCGATGCGCACCTACCACCCGGTGATGCTGCGCGTGGCCCGGCGGCTGATCGCCGCGTGGGACCGCCACGCGGCGGACGGGACGCCGGTGGACGTGCCCGGCGACATGACCCGCATGACCCTGGACACCATCGGCCTGGCCGGGTTCGGGTTCGACTTCGGCTCCTTCGAAGGCGACGCACCGCATCCCTTCGTCGAGGCCATGGTGCGCTGCCTCGACTGGGCCATGCACCGGCTCTTCCGCGTACCCGGCGTCGACTACGGCGAAGTCGACGAAGCCTTCCGCGCCGACGCCGCGTTCCTGAACTCCGTCGTGGACGAGGTCATCACGGCGCGCACGGCGGGCGGGGCCCGCTCCGGCGGCCCGGCCGAAGACCTCCTCGGGCTGATGCTCGAAGCCGTCCACCCCGCCGACGGCACGACGCTGGACCGGGAGAACATCCGCAACCAGGTGATCACCTTCCTGATCGCCGGGCACGAGACGACCTCCGGCACCCTGGCCTTCGCCCTGCACCACCTCACCCAGCACCCGGCCGTCCTGCAGCAGGTGCGGGCGGAGGTCGACGCGCTGTGGGGCGACACCGCCGACCCGGAACCGTCGTACGAGGACGTCGGCCGCCTCCGCTACACGCGGCAGGTGCTCAACGAAACGCTGCGCCTGTGGCCCGCCGCCCCCGGCTTCGGCCGCGAAGCGCGCCAGGACACGCTGCTCGGCGGGCGCATCCCGGTGCGGGCCGGGCAGTCCGTCAGCGTGATCACCCCGATGCTGCACCGCGACCCGGTGTGGGGCGACAACCCCGAACTGTTCGACCCCGCCCGGTTCACCCCGGAAGCGGAGGCGGCGCGCTCACCCCACGCCTTCAAGCCCTTCGGCACCGGCGAACGGGCCTGCATCGGGCGGCAATTCGCGCTGCACGAGGCGACGATGCTGCTCGGGATGCTGGTGCACCGCTACCGGCTGGTCGATCACGCCGATTACCGCCTGCACGTCAAGCAGTCCCTGACCATCAAGCCGGATGGCTTCACCCTCGGGCTCGTCCGGCGCACCGCCGCCGACCGCACCGTCTCCCCGGCCACCACCGCACCGTCGGCCACGGCACCCGAACCGGACAGCGGCCTGCCCACCCGCGTCCGCCAGGGCACGGGCGTGCTGCTGCTGCACGGCTCGAACTACGGCACCTGCCGCGACTTCTCGCAGCGGCTCGCCGACGCCGCGGAGGAACTCGGCTGCGAAACCACCGTCGCGCCGCTCGACGACCACCTCGGCGCCCTGCCCACCGACTGTCCGGTCGTCATCACCGCCGCCTCCTACAACGGGCAGCCCACCGATGACGCGGCCGCCTTCGTGCGATGGCTCGGCGAGGCCGAGCCGGGCGCGGCCGACGGAGTCACCTACGCCGTGCTGGGCGTCGGGGACCGGAACTGGTCGGCCACCTACCAGCGCATTCCCACCCTCATCGACGAGCGGCTCGCCGCCCTCGGCGGCACGCGCCTGCTCGATCGCGCCGAGGGGGACGCCTCCGGTGACCTGACCGGGGCGGTCGGCTCCTTCACCGAGCGGCTGCGCACCGCACTGCTGGAGCACGCCGGTGATCCCGCCACCGCGGGAGCGGCCCCCGAGCCGCGGGACGACGCCGCGTACACCGTCACCGAGATCACCGGGGGCCCGCTCGACGCGGCGGCCGCCCGCCACGGAATGGTCCCGATGACCGTCACCGAGGTGGCGAGCCTGACCGACCCGGCCTATCCGCGGGTCAAGCGCTTCGTCCGGCTGGCCCTGCCCGACGGCGTCACCTACCGCACCGCGGACCACCTCACCGTGCTCCCGGCCAACGATCCCGCTCTCGTCGAGCGGGCGGCCCGTGTGCTGGGCGTCGATCCCGGCACCGTCCTCGGCATCGTCCCCACCCGCGCCCGCCGTGACGGTCTCGCCGTCGACCGGCCGGTGACGGTGCGGGAGTTGTTCACCCGGCACGTCGATCTGCAGGACCGGCCCACCGCCGGGCAGTTGCGCACCCTCGCCGGGCTCAACCCCTGCCCGCCCGAGCGCGAAGCGTTGCGGGCGCTGGCGGAGCGGCCGGACGAACGCACCCTGCTCGACGTCGTCGAGGACCATCCCGCCCTGCGCGAGGCCCTCACCTGGCCCGTCCTGCTGGACCTGCTGCCCCCGATTCGGCCGCGGCACTACTCGATCTCCTCCTCGCCCGCGGCCGGGCCCCGGCACGCCGACCTGATGGTGTCGCTGCTGCGGGCGCCCGCCCGGTCGGGACGCGGCACCTTCCGCGGCACGGGCTCGGGGTATCTCAACGCGGTGCGGCCCGGTGACACGGTGCTCGCCCGGGTCCAGCCGTGCCGCGAGGCCTTCCGCATCGCGCACGACGAGCACACCCCGGTGATCATGATCGCCGCCGGGACCGGTCTGGCCCCCTTCCGCGGCGCCATCGCCGACCGTCGCGCGCTCGTGGAAAACGGTGCCCGGCTCGCCCCGGCCCTGTGCTACTTCGGCTGCGACGCGCCGGAGGCCGACTTCCTCCACGCGGAGGAACTACACGAGGCCGAACGAGCCGGCGCGGTCTCGCTCCGTCCCGCCTTCAGCGAGTCCCCGGTGAACGGCCGCCGCTTCGTGCAGGACCGCATCGCCGCCGAGGCCGCCGAAGTGTGGCAGTTGCTGACCGCGGGTGCGAAGGTCTACGTGTGCGGCGATGGCCGGTACATGGCGCCCGGAGTGCGCGCGGCGTTCCAGGCGATCCGCGCCGCGCACGGCCCGAACGGCCCCAGCGCCGACGCCTGGCTGGACGAGATGATCACGAGCGGCCGCTACGTCGAAGACGTCTACGCCGCTTGACCCTTCCCGACTCCCACTCCCGAAACCGACACCGAAACGAGGTTCACCACAGAATGTCCACCATGCTCGCCGGACGCCTCCACTACGACACCGGAACCTTCGCCGTGGAAGAGGTGCCGATCCCGGAACCGGGCCCCGGGGAGGTCCTGATCGAGGTCAAGGCGGCCGGGGTGTGCCTGTCCGACGTCCACCTGATCGACGGCACGATCAAGCCGTTCCGCCCGCGCGAGGCGGTCACCCTCGGGCACGAGGTCTCCGGGGTCGTCCACACCGCCGGCCCCGGCCTCGCCGGGGAGTGGGCACCCGGCACGCGCGTCGCGCTGCAGGCCGGGCAGGCCTGCGGGACCTGCGAAGACTGCGTGCGGCGGCGCCCGTGCCGCCAGCCGCTCACCCGCGGGGTGGACTACGACGGCGGCTGGGCCCAGTACGCGATCGCCCGCGAGGACACCCTCGCGCGGATTCCCGACGCGCTGCCCTTCGACCAGGCCGCGATCATCCCGGACGCGGTGTCCACCCCCTACGCCGCCGTGGTCGAGACCGGCGGGGTCCGGCCGGCGCAGTCGGTCGGCGTGTGGGGAGCCGGTGGCCTGGGCGTGCACGGCATCCGGCTCGCCCGCCTGGCCGGGGCGGAACCCGTGATCGCCATCGACCCGCTGGCCACCGCCCGTGACCGCGCCCTCGCCGCCGGGGCCGACCTGGCCCTCGATCCCACCGACGCGGGCTTCGCCGAAGCCGTCGCCCGGGCCACCTCCGGGCGCGGGCTCGACGTGGCCTTCGACTTCGCGGGCGTCCCGGCGGTGCGCGAGCAGGCGGCCGCCGCGCTCGGCCGCGACGGCGTGCTCGTGCTCGCCGGGCTCACCCCGCATCCGCTCACCATCACCGGCGGCACGCGGTTCAGCTACCTGCGCAACCAGGTGCGCGGGCACTACGGATCCCGGCCGGAGCACGTCGAACAGCTGATCCGCCTGACCGCGGCGGGCAGGCTCGACCTGGCCCCGTCGATCACCGCGCACCTCCCCCTGGCCGAGGCGGCCGAGGCCGTCACCCGCCTGGAGAAGAAGATCGGCGACCCGATCCGGCTGGTGCTCGTGCCGTGACGGCACCGCCGGAGACGGCCTGGCGCGTCCACAGTGGACGCAAGCCGTCTCCGGCGCCCGGCGCGGGCCGGTGGGGGACAATGCCGGGCATGTCCCCGCACCCCACGCCCGGCGATCTCGTCGATCTCGTCGACGCCCTGCTCGCCCGGCCCGCGCCCGCCCCCATCGTCACCGCGGGGGATCCCGTGCTCCGCACCCCCGCGATCCCCTACGACGGTCAGCTCGACGGCGAGCGGTTCCACGGGCTGATCCGGTTGATGCGCGCGACGATGAACCAGGCACCCGGGGTCGGGCTCGCCGCACCCCAGATCGGTGTGCCCCTCCGGCTCGCGGTCATGGAGGACCCGGCCCGGGTCCGGCCCGGCACCACGGAGGAAGCCCTGCGTGCCAGGGAACGCGGCCCGCAACCGTTCCGGGTGCTGGTCAATCCCCGCTACGAAGCCATGGGCGCACGTCTCGCCGCGTTCTACGAAGGCTGCCTGAGCGTGCCCGGCTGGCAGGCCGTCACCGCCCGCCACCACACGGTCCGGCTCACCGGCCAGGACGAGACGGGACGGGAGCTCGACGAGGAGGTGCGGGGCTGGCCCGCCCGCATCGTGCAGCACGAAACCGACCACCTCGGCGGGACGCTCTACCTCGACCGGGCGGAAATCCGGTCGCTGGCGGCCGACCGGCACGTCCTCGAACGCTGGTCCGCCCCCGTGCCCGGGCCGGCGGCGGACGCGCTGGGCTTCCCGCTCCCCGGCCGCTGACCGCGCGGCGGCCGCCGGACCACAAGGGACGGTCGGGAGATTGGTTAAGCTGGCGCCGGAACCGGCAGGCGAGAGGCGGCAAGGTGACCATCTGGACCGATGTGACCAATTACGTGCGGGTGCGCTGGGAGGTGCTCGAGGAGTCCGACGGCTGGCTGCGGTTCCTGCTCGGCACCGAAGGCGGGCGCAGCCAGCAGGTCACCGTGCACTACCTGCCCGACCTCGACGGGGCCGCCTGCGTGGAGATCTCGTCCCCGGTCGGCTGGGCCGACCGGATCGACCTGCGGAGGCTGCTCGAACTCGCCGGCGGCGACACGGTCGGCGGCGCGGCCGTGGTGGACGGGGTGGCGCTGATCAAACACGTCGTGCCGCTGCACGACGTGAACCTCCGGGAGGAGTTCGAGCGTCCCCTCCTGTCCGTCGCCGCCCGGGCCGATGCCCTGGAACGGGATCTCGCGAAGACCGACGAGTTCTGACGAGAGCGCTTTCCGGATACCTGACGAAAGTCGGAAGTTCACGTTCCGCGGGTTGTCCCCGTGAACGACTGTCCTCCACGATGGCGGGGTCCTGATCCCGATTCGCGGAGGTTCGCCCGTGTTGCGGAAGTTCCTGTCGGTCCTCGCCCTGGTGTTCGCGCTCGGCACCACGGTCCTGGTCACCCCGGCCCAGGCCGCGGTCTACAACAGCTGTTCGGTGTCCGGCTGTTCGGCGGCGATGACCGCCTACGACGGCTGGAGCGAACTCGGCTTCCCGCGCTCGTCGGGCTGGTACGCCTGGCCCTACGGGGAGTACAACTACACCGGCGGCCGGTTCTACAACCGTGAGGGCCAGTTGCCCTCCGGGGACACCTTCTACGAGTACGACGTCAACCCGCGGCCGAAGGGGGCCTCACGGGACGCCGAGCGGATCGTGCGCGACGTGACCACCGGCGTGGTCTGGTACACCCCCGACCACTACGCCAACTTCTACCGCATCGTCTGACCCACCGGGCCGGGCCGGGACGGGCGCCCGTCCCGGCCCGGCCGTTCCCGCGGCCGCGAAACGACCGCGACACCTGCACGGAATCTTCACAATCCGGGAAAAAGATCTCCATCGAACCTGCCTAGAGTGGCGTTCGTGCTGGAAGAACGACGCAGGGTGCTGGTCGTGGAGGACGAACCGACGATCGCCGAGTCGGTGGCCGCGCGGCTGCGGATGGAGGGCTTTCTCGTCGAACTGGCCCACGACGGCCCGTCCGCGGTGGCGGCGGCCGAGGCGCGCGACCCGGATCTGGTGGTCCTCGACGTCATGCTGCCCGGGTTCGACGGCCTCGAAGTGTGCCGCCGGATCCAGGCGCGCCGCCCGGTGCCGGTGCTGATGCTGACCGCCCGTGACGACGAGAACGACCTCTTGGTCGGGCTCGCGGTGGGCGCGGACGACTACCTGACGAAACCGTTTTCCCTTCGCGAACTGGCGGCCAGGGTGCACGCGCTCCTGCGCCGGGTCAGCCGCGCCGCGCAGGCGAGGGACGAGGAGTCGGCCTCGCGGATCGTGCTCGGCGACCTGGAGATCGACCTGGCCGAACACCGCGTCCACCGCGCGGGCACCGAGGCGCACCTGACGCCGACCGAGTTCGAACTGCTGGTGTACCTGGCAGGGCGGCCCCGCGCGGTCCAGCCCCGCGAGCGGCTGCTGGCCGAGGTGTGGCAGTGGCCCGACCAGGCGGGCGCCCGCACCGTGGACAGCCACGTGCGTGCGCTGCGGCACAAGCTGGGTGCCGATCTCATCCGCACGGTGCACGGCGTCGGCTACGCGCTGGAGGTGCCGAAATGACCGTGCGGGCGGTGCTGGACCTGCTGCCGCGGCCCCTGGACCCGGTGCGCTCGATCAAGCTGAAGATCGGCATCCTGGTGGTCGCCTCCGGGACGGCCGGGCTCGCCTTCTTCTGGTGGCAGATCGGCTGGCTGCCGCCGCGGACCTCGCTCACCGCGATCATCGTCGCGCTGCTGTCCTCGCAGGTGCTCGCCCACGGCATGACCCGGCCGCTGCGGGAGATGACGGTGGCCGCGCAGTCGATGGCCAGGGGCGACTACGAACGCCGCGTCCGCGCGACCGCCCGCGACGAGGTCGGCATGCTCGCCGCGGCCTTCAACCAGATGGCGGCCGATCTGGCCGCGGCCGACCGGCAGCGCCGGGAACTGGTGGCGAACGTGTCCCACGAACTGCGGACCCCGATCACCGCCCTGCGCGCGGTGCTGGAGAACGTAGTGGACGGGGTCGCCGAGCCCGATCCGGCGACCCTGCAGACCGCGCTCACGCAGACCGAGCGGCTCGGCAGGCTGGTCACCGAACTACTGGACCTGTCCCGGATCGACGCGGGCGTGCTGCCCCTGCGGCGCGCCTGGTTCCCGCTGGCGCCGCTGCTGGCCGAGGCGGTCGCCGAGGCCGAGGTGGCCTCGGCGGCCGGCGGCCGCGCCGTCACCTTCGACGTCTCCGTCACGCCGCCCGGCGCGAAGGTCTTCGCCGATCAGGAGCGCCTGCACCAGGTGGTGGTCAACCTGGTCGACAACGCCGTCCGGCACGGACCGGCGGACGGGCTGGTCCGGGCTGGTCCTCGAAGTCCACGACCAGGGCCCCGGGATCGCCCCCGCCGACCGTGAACGTGTGTTCGAGCGGTTCGGCCGCGGCCGCCGGGCCGCGGGTGAAGGCGGCACGGACGGCGGCACCGGCCTGGGACTGGCCATCGCCCGCTGGGTGGTCGACCTGCACGGCGGCACCATCGCCGTGGTCGATCCCCCGCCCGGCGCGCCGGGCTCGCGCATCCGCGTGAGCCTGCCCGCCTCCGCCTGACCCACCTTCCCCTCCCCCGCCCGCGGCGACCGCCGCCGGGTGCCGCTGACGCACGCCCTGGGAGCGTTCCATGAGCGAAACCCTCACCGGACCGGCCACACCGGACCTTGCTTCAAGGCCCACCGAACTCGCGCGAAGGCGCGCGGCCGCGCCTCCCGTGATCCTCGCGGCGGGCGCCCTCGCCGGTCTGTTCGCCGCCGCGACCGCCCCGCTGGACCGGCCCGGCCTCGGCTGGCTGCTCACCGGCGCGGGCATCGCGGGCGGGGTCGCCGTCGCGGCTCGCAGCGGTGACCGCGGGGACAGGCCGGGACCACTGCGCACCCGGCGCAGGGCCGGTACCGGCTGGACCCTGCTGGCGCTGGCCCTGCTCGCGGTGGGCACCCTGCGCGCCGCGAACTGGCTTTTCGTCCTTTGTGTACTCGGGGCCTGCGTGGCCGGATCGCTCGCGGTGACCGGCGGACGGTCCGCGGGCCGGGTGCTGCGCGACGCGATCGCGGTGCCGCGCACCGTGCTCGCCGACCTGCCGTGGCTGGCGCGGGGGACCGCCGCCCTGCGCGGGCGGGCCGGGGGCGTGCCCGCGCGGCTGTTCCTCTCCGTGGTGGCCGGGCTGGTGCTGGTCGCGCTGTTCGGGGCGCTGTTCGCGGACGCCGACCCGACCTTCGCCGGCCTGCTGTCTCACGCGATGCCCACCGTCGACGGTCCGTCGGTGTTCGGCTGGGTGTTCCTGTTCGCCGTGGCCGGCACCGGCACGGCGGCGGCCGCGCACCTGCTGGTCGCCCCTCCCCCCGCACCCCCCGCCGCGAAGACGAAACCCAGGCTTCGCTTGCTGGAATGGGCGGTGCCGCTCGCCCTGCTCGTGCTGCTGTTCGCCGCGTTCGTGGTCAACCAGCTCGCCGTGCTGTTCGGCGGGGCCGACACCGTGCTCCGCACCGCCGGCCTGACCTACGCCCAGTACGCGCGCAGCGGCTTCTGGCAGCTGCTGATGGTGACCGCGCTGACCCTGCTGGTCATCGCGGTGGTCGTGGTGGAGGCGGATCACGCCGAGCGGGCCTGCCGCCTCTGGATGCGCGTGCTGCTCGGTTCGCTGTCCGTGCTCACGCTGGTCGTCGTGGCATCGGCGCTGACGAGGATGTGGTCCTACCAGCGGGCGTACGGCTTCACCGTGCTGCGGCTGGGTGTCGAGACCGCCGAACTGTGGCTGGGCGTGGTGTACCTGCTGGTGATCGCGGCCGGGGTGCGGATGAAGTGGGACTGGCTGCCCCGCGCGATCCCCGCCACCTGCCTCGCCGCGGTTCTCGGTCTCGCGCTGGCCGACCCGGAAGGCATCATCGCGAAGGAGAACGTCGCGCGCTGGCAGCAGACCGGGCTCGTCGACCTGGGCTACCTGTCCGGGTTGTCCGAGGACGTCGTCCCCGCGCTCGACGGGCTCCCCGGGACACTGCGCTGCCCTGTGCTGTGGGAGATGAGCAGGCGGCTCGACCCCGGCACCGACGGCTGGCTGGGCTTCAACGCCGCCCGCGCCGCCGCCCGGCGGGCACTGGCCGATGCCCGTCCGGGTTGCTGAGCGGCAGCGGCCCGGAACGGGGCCGTGATCAACGGGCGCCGGAGGGTGCCGGGTCCTTACCGTGAGATCCATGGCCGAGGACGCGTGGTACGAGGTGTTCGCCGAAATCATCGAGGACGCGAACCTGACGACGGCGGGTGAACTGGTGGGGGTCCTCGCTTCCGCGTGCTCCCGCGTCGGCCTGGACGTCACTCTCTACCTGGCCGACATCCAGCAACATGTGCTGCGCCCGGTGACCGGCGGCGAGGAGCTCGACGTGGACGGCAGCCTGGCCGGGCGGGCGTTCCGGTTCTCCCAGCTCGTCGCCTCTCCGCAGGAGCACGGCGGCGCGGTGCTGTGGGTGCCGGTGATCGACGGGACGGAGCGCCTCGGCGCCGCCCGGTTCCGCCTGCCCGCCGGGGCCGATCCGGAGGACCCGGACCTGCGGGCGCGGTGCCGGATCCTGGGCATGCTGACCGGGCACCTGATCGCGGGCAAACTCGCCTCCGGCGACCTGTTCCACCGGGTGCGCCGGACGGCACCCTACAGCGTGTCCAGCGAACTGCTCTGGCAGTTGCTGCCGCCGAGGACCTTCGCCCACCCCGGCCTGGTCATCTCGGTGGTCATGGAGCCCTACGACCAGGTGGGCGGGGACGGCTACGACTACGCTGTGGACGATCACCTCGCCTACCTCGCGGTGTTCGATTCGACCGGCCACGACCTGCACGCGGGGCTGCTCACCACCACCGCGCTCGCCGCCACCCGCAATGCCCGGCGCGGCGGTGCCGGGCTGGAGGCCATCACCGACGCGGCCGACGCGGCGCTGGCCGGGCATGCCCCGCTCAAGGGGTTCACCACTGCGGTGCTGGCCACCCTCGACCTGGCCACCGGCACCCTGCACTACCTGCTGGCGGGTCACCCGCCTCCGGTCCTGCTCCGCAGCGGGAGCGCGGTCAAGGTCGCCCACCCGGCGCCGCGGCCGCCCCTGGGCGTGCCCCGCCGGTCGCCGGCCACCGGGCTGGGCACGATGCACCTGGAGCCCGGCGACCGGCTGCTGCTCTACAGCGACGGGATCACCGAAGCCCGGAGTCCGGACCGGCGGTTCTTCGGCCTCGACCGCCTTGTCGACCTCACCGAACGTCACGAGGCCGCCGGGCTCACCGCGCCCGAGACGGTCCGCCGCATCATCCACGCCGTGCTCGAACACCAGCACGGGCAGTTGCAGGACGACGCCACGCTCCTGCTGCTGGAGTGGTCCACCTCCCGGCCCACCGGCCTGCTGCCCTCGCATTGATCTTGCATTAGTCA
Source organism: Amycolatopsis cynarae (assembly GCF_026802195.1). Classification (NCBI taxonomy): domain Bacteria; kingdom Bacillati; phylum Actinomycetota; class Actinomycetes; order Pseudonocardiales; family Pseudonocardiaceae; genus Amycolatopsis; species Amycolatopsis cynarae. The sequence continues at coordinate 3,488,422 of NZ_CP113836.1, forward strand.
TGTCTTAACTAGTAAGGTCATGACTATGAAAGCACCACGGCGTTCCATCCTGGGCCTGCTCCTGCTGGGCATGCTCGCCGAGGAGCCGATGCACGCCTATGGCCTGCAGAAGACACTGCTCCGGCACGGCAAGGACCGGGTGGTCAACATCCGGCAGCGGGCCAGCGTCTACCAGGCCATCGACCGGTTGCTCCGGGCGGAGCTCATCCGGGTCCGGGACACCGAGCGCGCGGAACGGCGGCCCGAGCGGACCGTCTACGAGATCACCGATCAGGGCCGGGAGACGGTCGCGGTATGGCTCGGTGAAGCCCTCCGCGCGACCGAGGAATTCCCGGAGTTCGTCGCCGCGATCTCGGTGCTCGCCCAGCTCTCCCCGGAGCAGGCCCGCACCCACCTCCAGGCACGGACGGAGCTGATCCGCGGCAGGCTCGCCGACGTGGAAGCCACGCTGGCCACCGCGTGGGCGGACCTCACCGGATCCCCGGGAACGGCCACCGAACCCCGCCTCGCGCGTCTGTTCCTGCTCGAGGAGGAATACCGGCAGGCCGTGCTCACCGCCGAACTGACCTGGCTGAACGGTGTCGTGGACGACCTGCGCACCGGACGCCTGACCTGGACCCACACCGAGCTGCGTGCGTTCGCGGCCACCTTCGAGGAGAACCCTGATGACGACGAATGAAGAACGAGTACCGGTCCTGATCGTGGGCGGCGGTTACGCGGGACTCGCGGCCTCGCTGTTCCTCGCCCACCACGGTGTGCGGTCCCTGCTCGTGGACCGCCACCCCGGTCCGCCCATGCAGGGCAGGGCCCGCGGGATCAACGTCCGGACCCTGGAGATCTACCGGGCGCTGGGCCTGGACGGCGAGGTGACACGGGCGGGTGAGCCGTTCGAGCAGGACAACGGGGTGGCGATGTGCGGGACGCTCGCCGACCAGGACTGGCAGTGGCTGTTCGACAAGGAGGCACCCAAGTCCTACCCCGAGCACAGCGCCGGGCAGTTGGTGATGGCCGACCAGAACGCGGTCGAGCCGATCCTGGCCTCCGCCGCCGTCGCCAAGGGCGCAGACCAGCGCTTTGGCACCTCCCTGGTGTCCTTCGAAGCCGATTCCGACGGCGTCAGCGCCGTCGTCGAGGACCACGCCAGCGGTACCCGGCGGAGCTTGCGCGCCGACTACCTCATCGCCGCGGACGGCAACCGGAGCGCCATCAGGGAGCGGCTGGGCATCGCCCGTCCTGGCTACCGCGTGACGCAGCCCCTGCTGAGCATCCTCTTCGAGGCCGACCTTTCCGCCGTCGTCCGGCAGCGCGCGCTGTTCTGGATCATCCGCAATCCGGAGATCGGCTTCGGCGGGTTCGTCTCCACCGCGGTTCCCGGCCGGTGGTGCCTCGCCCTCGCGCACGACCCCGAGGCCGAACCCGTCGATTCCGTCACCGTCGAACGCTGTGAGCGGGCGGTCAGGGCGGCGGCCGGGATCCCCGACCTGCCCGTGCGGATCGTCGACGTCGGCGGCTGGCAGGAGGCGGTGGGCGTGGCGGAAACCTACCGGCAGGGCCGGGTCTTCCTGGTGGGCGACGCCGCCCACGTCTGGCCTCCGGCGGGGGCGATGGGAGCCAATTCGGCCGTGCAGGACGCGCACAACCTCGCGTGGAAACTCGCCGCGGTGCTGCGGGGTCAGGCGGGGCCCGCCCTGCTGGACAGCTACGAGGCGGAGCGCCGCCCCGTGGCACTGGCGCTGGCGGACCTGACGCTGCGGCGACAGGAGGCGCGGTTCGGCGGCGGGCGTGAGCTCGCCGACGTCGACGACGAGATCTGCATCCTCGGCCAGCGCTACCGGTCTTCGGCGGTGCTCGGCGCCCCGCACGACACCGTGTTCGGGGAAACCCTGGACACCGCCGCCCTGCCCGGCATGCGGGCGCCGCACCTGTGGGTGGAGCGCGACGGCGAACGTCTCGCCCTGCACGACCTGCTCGACACGTCGTTCGTCCTGCTCACCGGCGCGTCCGGAGACGCATGGCACGCGGCCGCCGCCGCCGGGTCCGTGCCGATGACGGCGTACCGGATGGGCGTGGAGCTGACCGACGTCGACGGGAAATGGCCGGTCAGGTCCGGACTGCCCGCGGACGGTGCACTCCTGGTGCGGCCCGATGGCTATGTGGCCTGGCGGGCGGAAGGCGTCACCGCTGATCCACAAGAGACACTCGCGACCGCGCTGCGCGGCATTCTCGGTACCGCGTGAGCCGAGCCTTCGCCGCGGCGGTGCAAGCGTCGTAAGCGGTGCAAGCGGCCGACGCCGCTTGCACCGCTACGCAAACCACTGCGAAACAGTCTCTAGCGGCAGGTGGCGCAGCCGCCGCGGTGAAGGCGCATGTCGACGATCAACTGCTCGTGATCGGTCAGTTTGTCGCCGGCCAGCCAGCGCCACAGGACGGCCTCGACCCGATCACGCATCGCCTTGGCGTCGGGTGCCGGGGACTTCAACCCGTCGCTCATCATCAACTCCCTTTCCGGCCCTCTTCGCCGGGCCGCTCCGGCATATTCTGCGCCGGGCGTGACCGAATCGTTTCCTTTTATGGGCAACCTCACGACGGAAACCGCGCACGGTGTTTCCCGGGACACGAAGCGGAGTCCGGAGGAAGTGATGGAGCGGGATGTCCTTTGTGGACAGGCTTCACTCTCCCGTCGCCGTGGATCCGGTTTCCGGTGACCGGTTCTTCCGCCTGCGGAACAGGATCGAGGCCAGCGCACGGGGCACGATCCAGGCCACATAGGCCCATCCGGTGACGAACGACAACGGGATCGAGATCCCGAACGCGGCCGCCATCATGCCCGCGCCCCTGGCCGGACGGGAAAGTGCCTCCGGCGGGGTGCCTTCGCGATATAGCCGGGACCGGCGAATCTCCCGCACCATCAGCACGAACATCACGAACGCCGCCGCTTCCACCAGTGCGTAGAAACCGAACCGGAACTGGAAGCCCCCGTCGCCGGTGATGACCTTGGTCGCGAAGGGCGTGATCACCTGCAGGAACAGCCAGCCCAGGGTCAGCCCGGTCAGCCGGGGGCTGACGACCGCGACGTGCCGGAAGGTCTGGTGGTGACTGCGCCACTGCACGCTGATCACCAGGAAGCTGATGACGAAGGCCAGGTACTCCTGACGATGCTCGTAGGCGGAATGCAGCAGGTCGGCGTTGGTGGCGCCGGACGGGACGGGCAGTTCCAGCGCCAGCAGCGTCACGGCGATGGCGATGACGGCGTCGGCGAAGAACGTCAACCGTTCCGCCGCGGCCGCCCGGACCTCCGGGGTCTCCCCGGGCTCAGCGGTGATCATGGCACAGCAGCGTGCCACAGCGGGGAGCGTGACCGTTCACCCCAGCCAGTGCACCCAGCCGCCGTGCAGTTCGCTGAACGCCACCGGCTCACCCGAGACCGCGAGCACGGACAACGCCCGGCCCGCGGGCGGCTCCACCGGCAGCTTTTCGTCGATCCCCGGGAACACCCCAGTGCCCTCCTGCGAGATCCACACACCGTCCAGTTCCCGGGCCTTGCGGTGGAAACGGTCCCTGTCCTGCGCGGGCAGGTAGCACAGCACCGAGGTGTGGAACAGCACGAGCGTGGCCCCGGTCGGCGCCTGGGCCAGCAACCCGTCCAGGTCTTCGCGCAGGTCCCCGGCCACCAGCAATGGCGGCTCCTCCCGCGCGATCTCCGCCACCGCGTCCAAGCGCTCCCGGCGATCACACTGTTCCGGCCACACCAGCGCCCTCAGCCAGTTCAGGTCCTCTTCGCGCCGCACGTCCAGCGGGTTGGTGTCCAGACCGGCTCGCCAGATGACCTCCGGCACACGCTTCGGCGACGGAACCGGTCCCTCGACCCGGCACCGCAACCGCACCGGACTGCCCTCCGGCCCGATCTCGTGACCGCCGAAGTCGTAGCGGAACCGGTCGGGGTAAAGGCAAAGACCGGCCGAAGCCCCGGCCTCGACCAGCGCGATCGGGCCTTCGATGGCCGCGAGGACGGGGAGCATCGCCGCGACCCGTGCCGCCTCGTTGGTCTGCGTCGCCCTGGTCCGGACCACTTCGAGCACCCGCTCCGGGTCGTCGAGCACCCATTCCCGGAACTGCGCGTAGTCCCGGGCGACACCGTGGCGCAACCGGACCGCCGCCAGCAGCAGGTTGGGCTGCCGTTTCGGCGGGGGCAGGGTGTCCAGCAGCGCGATCAGCTCCGGATCCGCCGCCACCCCCTCGGCCAGCCGCTGGTACAACGGCGAACGGCCCACCGCCTCGAACCGGGCGAACCGGGCATAACGATGCGCCGTGGAGGTTTCGTCGGCCATGCCCACAACCTACCGAGCCGGGACCGCCCGAGTAATCCACCGGACGGTGGGGAACTCCAGGGTCGGCAGGCACGACGAGGAGGTCGCCATGGATCGCCAGGATGACGCGGCGAGCACGCCGCTGGCGGACCTGTCGTGGTTGCAGTGGCCGGACGGGCTGAAGGACATCGCGCTCGAGGTGCTCGCCCGGTGGCAGGCCGGACATCCCGGAGAGGCGGTCGACCTGATCGACGAGATGCTCGCCGACCTCGCCTCGCGTCGGGAATTCCTCGGCGAGAGCGCCAACCGCCTCTACGAACCGTCTACCGACGACCGCAACCTGTGACCGCGCCGGTGACAGGGTTCCGGGCTTCTGCCGGGCTCTGCCGTTCTTTCCCGTGAGGGGACCCCTCACAGTCGTGTCGGCCGGGGCTCCGGCGGTGTTCACGGGTGGGTCAGCCGGTGGACCGCCAGGTTCAGCTCGAGCACGCCGACCGCGGGTTCGCCGAGCACGCCCAGCGCCCGGCCGCGCACCCGCTCGTCGACGATCCGGCGGACCTGCTGCTCGGTCAGGCCGTTCACCCTGGCCACCCGCGGCACCTGAAGGTAGGCGTAGGCGGGGCTGATGTCCGGGTCCAGCCCGGAGGCCGAAGCCGTCACCGCGTCCGCGGGCACCCGGTCCGGCGAGACTCCTTCCCTGGCCGCGATCGCGGCCTTCCGCTCCCGCACCAGTCCGGCCAGCTTGGGGTTGTCCGCGGCGAGGTTGGACCCGCCCGAGATGGACGGGTCGCCGGGCCCGAGCGGATCGGCGGCCAGCGCCGAGGGGCGGGTGTGGAACCACGGGTCGCGAGCGGGGTCGGAGGCGGTGAGGTCGACCCCGATCTCGGGCGATCCGACGGCCCGCCCGTCCACGGACACGATCGAGCCTTCGGCCGCCTCGTGCAGCCCGGGCAGCCGGGACACCCCCCAGACGGCCAGCGGGTAGACGACACCGGTGAGCACGGTCAGCACCAGCAGGAGGCGCAGCCCGGCCCCAGCCTGCCGCAGTGCGGCGGAGAACCACTTCATGGCGGTCACCCGATTCCTGGGACGAGACGGACGACGAGGTCGATGAGCCAGATCCCGGCGAAGGGCACCACGACGCCGCCGAGGCCGTAGACCAGCAGATTCCGGCGCAACAGCCCGCGGGCGCCGGTGGGCCGGTACCGCACGCCGCGCAGGGCGAGCGGGATCAGCGCGACGATGACCAGGGCGTTGAAGATCACCGCGGACAGGATCGCCGACTGCGGCGAGTGCAGGCGCATGATGTCGAGCGCACCGAGTTGCGGATGGATGGCCACGAACATCGCCGGCAGGATCGCGAAGTACTTCGCGAGGTCGTTGGCGAGGGAGAAGGTGGTCAGCGCACCGCGGGTGATCAGCAACTGCTTGCCGATCTCGACGATCTCGATCAGCTTGGTGGGATCGGAGTCGAGGTCGACCATGTTGCCCGCCTCCTTGGCCGCCATCGTGCCGGTGTTCATCGCGACCCCGACGTCGGCCTGGGCGAGCGCGGGGGCGTCGTTGGTGCCGTCCCCGGTCATCGCGACCAGCTTGCCGCCCTCCTGCTCGGCCCGGATCAGGGCCATCTTGTCCTCGGGCCGGGCTTCGGCCAGGAAATCGTCCACCCCGGCCTGCGCCGCGATCGCCCTGGCGGTCAACGGGTTGTCCCCGGTGATCATCACCGTGCGGATGCCCATCGACCGGAGTTCGGCGAACCGCTCCCGCATGCCCTTCTTCACCACGTCGGACAGCTCGATCACGCCGTGCACGACCGCGACGCCGCCGGAGACCTCGGCGACCACCAGCGGAGTGCCGCCCCGCTGCCCGATCTCGTCGGCGACGCGGCCGACTTCGGGCGGGATCGTGCCGCCCAGCCCGGTGACCCAGTCCCGGACCGCGCCGGACGCCCCCTTGCGGATCCGGCGGCCGTCGAGGTCGACCCCGCTCATCCGGGTCTGCGCGGTGAAGGGCACGAACTCCGCGCCCTTTTCGTGCGCACCGCTCCCGCCGTCCGGCCCGTGCTCCCGGGTGCAGAGCTCGACGATGCTGCGCCCTTCCGGGGTGCCGTCGGCGAGGCTGGACAGGCGCGCGGCCGCGGCCAGCTCCCCCGTCGTCGAGGGAGCGACCGGGTGCAGCCGGGTGGCCTGGCGGTTTCCGTAGGTGATGGTGCCCGTCTTGTCCAGCAGCAGGGTGTCCACGTCCCCGGCCGCCTCCACCGCCCGGCCCGACATGGCCAGCACGTTGCGCTGCACCAGCCGGTCCATCCCGGCGATGCCGATCGCCGACAGCAGCGCCCCGATGGTGGTCGGGATCAGGCAGACCAGCAACGCGGTCAGCACGATCACCGACTGCGTGGCACCCGAATAGCCCGCCATCGGCTGCAGCGCCACCACCGCGAACAGGAAGATCACGGTCAGCACCGCGAGCAGGATGTTCAACGCGATCTCGTTGGGCGTCTTCTGCCGGTCCGCGCCCTCCACGAGCGCGATCATCCGGTCCACAAAGGACTCTCCCGGCCTGGTGCCGATGCGGACCACGATCCGGTCCGACAACACAGTGGTCCCCCCGGTCACCGCGGAGCGGTCTCCGCCGGATTCGCGGATCACCGGCGCGGATTCGCCGGTGATGGCCGATTCGTCCACGGTGGCGATGCCCTCGGCCACGTCGCCGTCGCCCGGGATCACCTCCCCCGCTTCGACCACGACATGGTCCCCGACACGCAGGTCCGCTCCGGACACCCGCTCCTCGGTGCCGTCCCGCCGCAGGCGCCGCGCGACGGTTTCGGTCCGGGTACGGCGCAACGTCTCAGCCTGGGCCTTGCCGCGGCCTTCGGCCACGGCCTCGGCGAGGTTCGCGAACAGCACGGTGAACCACAGCCAGGCCGCCACCGCGATGGTGAACACGCTCGGGCCGGTGAACGCGAACACCGTGGTGAGCAGCGACCCCGCCCACACCACGAACATGACCGGGTTGCGCACCTGGTGCCGCGGGTTCAGCTTGCGCAGCGCGTCCGGCAGCGCGACCAGCAGTTGCCGGGGGCTGAAGACCCCGGCGGCGACCCTGCCGGTGTTCGAGGCATGTCTTTCCCGCTGCTCGCCGACGGTCCGGTCGAGGCGATCCTGATCCTGGGTGGTGGTCATGCCAGCGCCTCCGCGATGGGGCCGAGGGCCAGAGCCGGGACGAAGGTGAGCGCGGCGACCAGGATGACCGTGCCGCCGAGCATCGACGCGAACAGCGGGCCGGTGGTGGGCAGGGTGCCCGCGGTGACCGGGATCTTCTTCTGCCGCACCAGCGCACCGGCAAGGCCGAGCGTGGCCAGGATGGGGACGAACCGGCCCAGCAGCATCGCCGCACCCAAAGTGGACTGGTAGAAGTCGCTGGTGGCGGTCAGCCCGCCGAAGGCGCTGCCGTTGTTGTTCGAGGCCGAGGTGTAGGCGTAGAGCACTTCGGACAGTCCGTGCGCGCCGGAGTTGCCGAACGCCCCGCCGGTGACCGAGGGCAGGGCCAGCGCGAGCCCGGTCCCCGCCAGTACCAGCACCGGCATGGTCAGCATCGCGAGCGCGGCGAAGGTGACCTCACGCCGCCCCAGTTTCTTGCCCAGGTATTCGGGGGTGCGCCCGACCATCAGCCCGGCCAGGAACACCGCGATGATCGCCATCACGAGGATGCCGTAGAGGCCCGTCCCCACCCCGCCCGGCGAAATCTCGCCGAGCATCATCTGGAACAGCGGGCCCGCGCCGCCCAGCCCGGTGTAGCTGTCGTGCATCGAGTTCACCGCGCCGGTGGAGGTGCCGGTGGTACTCGTGGCGAACAGGCTCGAACCCGGAATCCCGAAGCGGGTCTCCTTGCCTTCGGTGGCGCCGCCCGCCAGCAGCGAGGCGGGACCGTTCGGATGCGCCTCGGCCCACCAGGTCACGGCGAGCACCCCGGTCCACAGCACGGCCATCACCGACAGCAGGACGTGACCCTGCCGCCTGCTGCCCACCATGAGCCCGAAGGCGCGGGTCAGCGAGACCGGGATGAGCAGGATCAGGAACATCTCGATCAGGTTCGACCACGCGCCGGGGTTCTCGAACGGATGCGCCGAGTTGGCGTTGAAGATCCCGCCGCCGTTGGTGCCCAGCTCCTTGATGGCCTCCTGGCTCGCCGCCGGTGCCACCGCGATCGAATGCCGGGTGCCGTCCAGTGCGGTCACCGGAACGTTTTCGCGCAGGCTCATCGTGACGCCCAGTGCGACCAGCACGATCGCGGACACGAAGGCGACGGGCAGCAGGATCCGCACGGTGGCGCGGGTCAGGTCGACCCAGAAGTTGCCCAGCCGGTCGGTCTGGTCGCGCACGAACGCCCGGATCAGCGCGATCGCCACCGCGAGGCCCATCCCCGCCGACACGAAGTTCTGCACCGTCAGGCCCAGCATCTGCACCGCGTGCCCCATCACCGACTCGGGCACATAGGACTGCCAGTCGGTGTTGGTGGCGAAGCTGGCCGCGGTGTTGAACGCCATGCCGGGCGGGATGGTGCGCCCGAAGTCGAAGGGCAGCAGCGGCTGGATCCGCTGCAGCAGGTACAGCAGCAGTGCCGAGACCAGACCGAAGGACAGCGTGCCCACCGCATAGGTGGTCCACCGCTGCTGCGATCCGGGGTCCACTCGCACCAGCCGGTACACGGCCCGTTCGACGCGCCAGTGCTTCTCACTGGTGAACGTGTGGGCCAGACAGGCGCCGAACGGCCGGTGAACGACCGCCAGTGCCGCGACCAGGATGGCGGCCTGCAGCAGGCCTGCCCAGGTATCGCCCATCAGAATCGCTCCGGCCGGATCAGGGCGTAGAACAGGTAGCCGATCAGCAGCAGCGCGACCACGCCGCCGACGGCGTTCGCGACGACACCGGTACCGCTCACAACCGTTCCAATCCGCGCAGAATCAGCGCCAGTACCCCGAAAAGGCCGATCAGGAGCACCACGTACAGCACATCTGGCATGGATGCGCCGCCTCCGTTTTCTTCCCCGGCGGCCGCCCCGCTGGCGGCCACGCCGGTCGAGCATGCGCGCGCGGCTCACCCGATCGGGGGTCCCCGACGTTTTCTTGACACCCACCCCGGCCGTCTTGACGAACCGCTGACGCCGGGACGCCCCGACCAGCCCAACTGGACCACTTTCGTGTCCAAACCACTTCAGAGGGTCACGCAGTGGGGTGGTTCCGGTGCCGGGAGCGGCCCGCCGGGATGCGGAAAGCGGCTTCGTTGCCTTGACTCGGTCACGAGGCGCAGGCTCCGACACCGCCCGCCTCCGCGGGGCCGGAAATGCACGTTCCGGCCCCGCCTTCCCCGGACACCGGGCGCAGGTGCCCCCGGCAGCCACCTGCGCCCGGTGTCCCTCGTGTCCCCCGGGCGAGTCCTACGCTGGGGCCGGGGCGGGCACGCCCTGGCCCCAGGAGTGCCGTTCCCCTGCCGAACGACTGCCGTGAGGGGTCCCCTCACAGCACGCCTTCAGGAGAGGTCGTCGTTCAGCCGGAGGGTCTCGGCCCGCTCGCGCAGCACGCGGCGCTGGATCTTCCCGGTGGCGTTGCGCGGCAGGGCGGGACAGAAGGTGAAATAGCGGGGGATCTTGTACTTCGCGAGGCGGTGCCGCAGGTGCGTGCGGATCTCCTCCTCGCCGAGGCGGCGGGCGGGCCGGGTGACCACGAACGCCATGCCGGTCTCGCCCCACTGGGCATCGGGGACGGCGACGACGGCGCAGTCCTCCACCGCGTCGAGTTCCCGGATGGCCGCCTCGACTTCGGCGGGGTAGACGTTTTCACCGCCGGAGATGATCAGGTCCTTGACCCGGTCGACGATCTGCGCCCATCCGTCCTCACCGAGGCGCACCACGTCGCCGGTGCGGAACCAGCCGTCGACGAACGCGTCGGCCGTGGCCTCCGGCCGGTTCCAGTAGCCGGAGAACACGTTGGGCCCCTTCACCAGCAGCTCACCCTGCCCCGGCCCGGTCACGATCCGCCCGTCCGGCATCAGAAGCGCGACCTCGACGAAGAAGTGCGGCACGCCGGCCGAGGTGGGCCTCTCCCGCGCGCCGCGCCCCAGCGCCATGAACACGCCCGGGGCCGCCTCGGTCATGCCATACCCTTGCAGCGCCTGGATTCCCCGGTCCAGCCAGCTCTTCGCGACCCGTTCCAGCACCGGGGAACCGCCGAAGACGACCAGCCGGACCGAAGCGAGATCCGTTTTCTCCCACGCCGGGTGATCGCACAGCATCTGCAGCATGGTGGGCGCCAGCGGGAACGCCGTGGCCCGCTCCCGCTCGATGGTGGCGAGGAAGTCGCCGGGGTCGAACTTGGCGATGACCACCACCGTCCCGCCCGCGTACAGGGTGGGCAGGGTGATCTGACCGAGCCCCAGCACGTGGAACAGCGGTGCCGAACACAGCGCCACGTCGTCGTGGCCGAGGGCGAAGTGCGCGAACTGGTTGAGCGTGTTCCAGGTGATGTTGCCGTGCGTCAGCACGGCGCCCTTGGGCCTGCCGGTGGTTCCCGACGTGTAGAGGATCAGCGCCGGATCGTCCAGGGCGACCTCCACCGGCGGAGGTTTCCGGCCCGCCTGCTCGTCGACGAGGCGCTCGTACTCCGCGGCCAGCCGCACGACCCGGGGCCGAGTGGTGCTCGCTTCCACCGCGGCGAGTCCCTCGGCCTCCGTTTCCGGGGCGAGAAAGAGCACGCGCGCCCCGGAATCGTCCAGCAGAAAGGAAAGTTCGGGTGCGGTGAGCCGCGCGTTGAGCGCGACGTGGATCGCACCGAGGCTGGTGGTGGCGAAGAAGGCTTCGAAGGTGGCGATGGCGTTCGGCCCGAGATAGGCGACCCGATCGCCCTTGCGCACGCCCAGCCCGGACAGGGCGGCGGCCAGCGCCGCCGTACGCCGGGCCAGACCGCCATAGGTGATCCTGCGGTCGCCCTGGACGAGGGCGACGGCGCCGGGGTCCATGCGGGCGCGCCGCCGTGGCCACGAACCGACTCCGATGTCGGTCATGTCGCCAGCCCAAGTGCCCGGATGGCGTTCTCGCGCAGGATGAGCGGGCGCACCTCGTCCTTGATGTCGAGCCCGGCGAAGTCCTTCAGCCACCGATCGGGGGTGATCAGGGGGAAGTCCGATCCGAACAGCACCTTGTGCTTGAGGAGGGTGTTGGCGTAGCGGACCAGCTGGGGCGGGAAGTACTTCGGCGACCAGCCGGACAGATCGATGTAGACGTTGGGCTTGTGCGTCGCGACCGCGAGCGCCTCGTCCTGCCAGGGAAAGGACGGGTGCGCGATGATGATGGTCAGGTCCGGGAAGTCGGCGGCCACGTCGTCGAGGTGCATCGGGTTGGAGTACTTCAGCCGGATGCCCCCGCCACCCGGCAGCCCCGCACCGATTCCCGTCTGTCCGGAGTGGAACAGCGCGGGGACCCCGAGTTCGCTGATCGCCTCGTAAAGTGGGTAGGCGGCGCGGTCGTCCGGGAAGAACGCCTGGACGTTCGGGTGGAACTTGAACCCGCGCACCCCGTGCTCGGTGACCAGGCGGCGCGCTTCGGCCACCCCGGCCCTGCCCTTGGCGGGATCGATGCTGCCGAACGGGATGAGCACGTCGGAGTGCTCCGCGGCGGCCGCCGCGATGTCCTCGTTGCGCAGGCGCGGGTGGCCCAGCGCCGCTTCGGCGTCGACGGTGAACACCACCGCCGCCATCCGGCGCTGCCGGTAGTGGTCGGCCAGCTGGTGCAGGTCGGGCGGTCCGCCCTGGGTGCCGAAGTAGGCCCCGGCGGCGGCCCTGAACTCGTCGGGCAGCGCGTAGTGGCCGCATCCGTCGGTCTCGGCGTGGGTGTGCACGTCGATGGCGACGATCGTGTCGAGGTCGAGACTCATGCCGGCTCCTTCTCCGTGAGCGGGAGTTCGAGGAGGGTGGGAACGGCGACCGGAAAAGAGGGGAAACCTGACGGGCACCACTCTCCATGAACGACAGGTTTCCTGTCAATGTCGTAGGTTGTCTTGATGGCCGCACCGAAACCGAAACCCACCGGGAGACGGCAGTTGTCCCGGCACCCGGCCTCCCTGCTCTACGCGATCAAGCGGCTGGAACTCGTCGTCCGCGCACACCTGGAAGAGCTGCTCAAGCCCGCGGGCATCACCGCGCTCCAGTACACCGCGCTGACCGTGCTCGAACAGCACGACGGCGTCCCCGCCGCACAGCTGGCCCGCAACTCGTTCGTCACCGCACAGTCGATGGCCGACATGGTGCGGGGACTTCAGGACCGCGGGCTGGTCTACCGCGAGCGCAACCCGGCCAACCGTCGCGAACTGCTCATCCACCTCAGCGACGCCGGACGGAAGCTGCTGGCGGACTACGCCCGGGCCATCGCGGATCTGGAGCGGCAGCTGGTCGCCCCGCTCACCACACAGCAGGAGGCCCAGTTCCGGTCCGCACTGACCGAGACCTGGCGCGCCTTGGCCTGAACCCGGCCTGAACCCGGCTTCAGCGAGCGCGGACCACGCGCTCGCGGGAGTGCGCCGTCAACTCGGCCCACAACCACTCCATCAGAACCCCCGGCGGCTCCGGCTCCGCTTCCGCCACCCAGTGGGCGAGGACGCCGACCATCGCGCCGGCCAGGAAAGCGGACAACCGGAGCCCGTCGGTCCCGGCCCTCTCCGCTCCAGGAGAGGCCGCCAGCGCGGCGACGACCGCGTCGGCGCAGCCTCCCAGCACCCGCAGCACCGCCGTCGAGCTGCCCTGCTCCCCCAGCGCCCAGCGATACAGCGCGCGATGGCTCTCGACGTGTTCGAGGTAGGACAGCAACGACTGGCGGGCCAGTTCGGCGAAGCGCTCCCCAGGCTGGCCCGCCAGGTCGGCACGCCAGTGGACGACGGCCCGCCCGGCGAGATCCTCCAGCGTGTCGGCCAGCAGATCGTCGACATCGGTGTAGTGCAGGTAGAAGGTCGTGCGGTTCAACCCGGCCCGGGTGCACACCTTCGTGACGCTCACCCGCTCCTGTTCGCCGGCGGCGAGACTCAGCAGCGCCGCCCGGAACGCCTGCTGCGAGCGCGCCACCCGGGGGTCGACGTAGGTCACCGGCCCATCCTGCCCGATATCTCCGGGTTTTCTCAACACTCGTCCAGTTATCGACAGTTGTTGTATTGTCGCCGTGTTCCGGAGAGCGTTCCCGCGAGAGCACCGCCGATCGAACGGAGAGCCCCATGGCCACCAGGCGCAGGAAGGTGTTCCTCACCGGAGCGACCGGGAACTGGGGACGCGAGGCGCTGCGCGAGTTCGTCGCACGGTCGGACCGGTTCGAGGTGGTGGCGCTGGTGCTGCCCACCGAAAGCGGACATCCGGTCGTCGCCGAATTCGGCGGCCGGGCCACTTTCGTGTTCGGCGACCTCACCGACTACGAGCCGGTGGAGCGCTGCGTCCGGGACGCGGACTACGTGGTGCACGTCGGCGCCGTCGTCTCCCCGTTCGCCGACGACCATCCCGGACTCACCCGCGCGGTCAACGTCGGCGGTGCGCGCAACATCCTCCGCGCGGTAAGCGCCAGGCCCGATCCGGACGCGGTCGGGGTCGTCATGATCGGGTCGATCGCCGAGACCGGCGATCGCAATCCGCCGCACCACTGGGGGCGGATCGGCGATCCCGTCAAGGCTTCGGAGTTCGACGTCTACGCGCAGAGCAAGATCGAAGCCGAGCGGGCGCTCGTCGACTCCGGGCTGCGCCGCTGGGCGTGGCTGCGGCAGACCGGCATCTTCCACCCCGGCCTGCTCGGGATCCGCGACCCGATCATGACGCACACCCCGCTGGCGGGGGTCATGGAATGGGCGTCGGTGGGCGATTCGGCCCGGCTGCTGGTCAACGCGTGCGAGGACGGGGTGCCGGAGCAGTTCTGGGGCGGCGTCTACAACATCGGCGGCGGCGAGGAGTGGCGCCTGACCAACTGGGAATTCCAGGTGCGCCTGCTGGGTGCGCTGGGCGTACGGGACGTGCGCCGGTTCTTCGCCCGCGACTGGTTCGCCACCAGGAACTTCCACGGCCAGTGGTACACCGATTCCGACCGGCTCGAAGAGCTCGTCCCCTTCCGCTCCGACACCTTCGGCGAAGCGCTCGCCCGGGCGGCGGCCGAGGCGCCGGGGAGCCTGCGGCTGGCGGGCCGGGTTCCGGCGTGGCTGGTGAAACGGTTCGTCATGGCGCCGCTCGTGCGCAGGCCGCGCGGCACGATGAGCTGGATCGAAACGGACGACGAGGCGCATATCCGCGCGTTCTTCGGCTCACGGGAGGAATGGGCGGTCATCGGGGACTGGTCCACCTTCTCCCCGCCCCGGCCCTCGAAGACACCGTCCTTTCTGGACCACGGCTACGACGAGGCCAAGGACCCGGCGTCCTGGACGCTCGACGACCTGGCCGCCGCGGCGGACTTCCGCGGCGGTGCCCTGGTCTCCGCCGCACTGCCCCCCGAGCCCTACACCACTCCCCTGGACTGGAAGTGCGCGGACGGCCACGCCTTCCGCGGCAGCCCGCGCCTGATCCTCACCGCGGGCCACTGGTGCCCGGTGTGCGTCGCCGAGCCCGCGGACTACCCCCGGCAGGCGGAGGCGAACAAGTTCCTGGCCCAGGTGGTGTGAGCCGGATGCCGGGGCCGCACTTCGCCGTCGGAGTGCGGCCCCGGGCGGGGTCAGTCGGTACCGGTGACGAACGCTTCCCGCTCGGCGACGGGCCGTTCCCGCAGGGCGAGCACCGCGGCCAGGGTCACCAGGCACGCCAGCAGCATGTACGCCGACACCGACAGCGCGGTACCGGTCACCCCGATCAGCCAAGTGGCCACCATCGGCGCGAACCCGCCACCGAGGATGGCCCCGAAGGCGTAGGCGAAGGAGACGCCGCTGTAGCGGACGGCCGCCGGGAACAACTCCGCGTAGGTCGCCGCCTGCGGCCCGTAGGTCAGGCCGAGGCCGAAGGACAGCACGAGCACGGCGACCAGCAGCAGCGGCACCGAACGCGTGTCGAAGAGCAGGAAGAACGGGAACGTCCACGCCGCCATGGCCAGGACGCCGACCAGGTAGGTGCGGCGGCGGCCCCACCGGTCGCACCAGACACCGGCGAGCAGGGTGAACACGCCCCAGCCCACCGCGCCGACCATGCCGACGAACAGCATGGTGGCGCTCGACAGCTTCAGCGTGCGGGTGCCGTAGGAGTTGATGAAGGCGATCAGGATGTAGCCGACCATGTTGTTGGCGATGAACAGTCCGATCGCGACCACGAGTTCGCGCCGGCTGGTGCGCATCAGCTGCGCCAGCGGGGCGCTGTGCTGGGCCCGGCGGCGGCGCAGTTCGCTGAACACGGGGCTCTCCCCGACACGGGACCGCACGAAGAACCCGACCGCGATCAGGACGACGCTGAGCAGGAACGGGATCCGCCAGCCCCAGGCGGCGAACTGCTCGCTGGTGGTGAACGACGAGACGGTGAAGAACACCAGGTTGGCCAGCAGGAGCCCGATCGGGACGCCGATCTGCGGGAACGAGCCGAAGAAACCGCGGCGTCCGGCGGGCGCGTGCTCGACCGACATCAGGGCCGCGCCGCCCCATTCGCCGCCCGCGGACAGGCCCTGCAGCAGACGCAGCACCACCAGCAGCGCGGGCGCGGCGACGCCGATGGACTTGTAGCCCGGCAGCAGGCCCACTCCGATCGTCGAAATGCCCATCAGCAGCAGGGTGGCGACCAGGACGGCCTTGCGCCCCAGCCGGTCGCCGAGGTGCCCGGCGATGATGCCGCCGAGCGGGCGGGCGACGAAGCTGACGCCGAGCGTGGCGAACGAGGCGAGCAGGGCCGCGGTCCCGTCCAGCGTCGGGAAGAAGAACTTGCCGAACACCAGCCCGGCGGCGGAGGCGTAAATGAAAAAGTCGTACCACTCGATCGTCGTGCCGACGAGGCTCGCGCCGATCACGCGGCGCAGCTGTGCGGGGCTCGTGCCCGCGGCGGGCGCCGGGGCCGTCGTGCCCGGCGGCGATCCGGCTTCAGGGGTTTGCGTCATCGAAAATCCCTTCCCGTCTTTGGGAGTTCGCGGTCGGATCGCCACCGGACGGCAACGATCCAAGGTTTCACTAGTGCGGACACGGTAGACGGAGAGCGACGGGAACACCAGAAATAATCAAAGGTTGTATCGTCTAACCTTAGTGAGCTGCGTCACAGCGATCGCCTCGGCCGGAGTCCGCCGGCAGGCGCCATCGCCCCTGTCCGAATGCCTACTGAGCGTGGACCCAGGCGACGAAGTCGTCTGGGAGGCCGGGCGGGTTGGCCGCTTCGGTTTGAGCCGCGATGGTGTCGTAGTGGACGAGTACCGGTATCGGGCGGCCGAAGCTGTTCCGGATGTGACCATCGGTGTGCAGGTGCCTGGCCGTGTGGACACAGGTGTCCACGAAGCGCCGGCTGATCTCGTTCCCCGCATCGCGAAGCCGAACACTGGTCACGGTCGGGGGGCGGGGATCGTCGAGTTCGTCATAGACCAGCATGGACACCGCATAGACGTCGTGCGCCTGATGGACCGGGCTCGCGGCGAGCGCCTCTGCTGATTTCGGCGCGTTGCCCGTGCCAAGGGTTGTAGCATCGCGTGGTGGCCTCTGGGGAAGCGTGCTGAGCGAGGAACGCCTGGCATTTCCCCCACCACCGGCCTCTACAAGCCGCGGCGGTGAGTGATTAGCCTCGATGAGACGGGGAATTCCCCTGCTCGACCCGCCCGGACGGGGAGGCAAGGATGCTCACTCCCGGGGAACGACGCGAACTCGACATGCTGGAGCGCAGCCTCGCCCAGAGCGATCCCGCGCTCGCGGCCAGCCTCGGCCGGGGCGAGCCGCGGCGCCGGTTCAACACGGCGGCGCTGCGGCTGGCGCTCGCCGTCGCGGGTCTCGCACTGGTGGCCACGGGTGCCGCACTGCTCGACTTCCCGTTGCTGTTTTTGGCCTGCAACCTGCTGTGCCTCGCGCTCACCCTGCACGCCTCGCGGAAAACGGGTGGGCACCGGCCGATCCCGCGCCTGAAGTGAGGGCCGGGTGCGCCGCCGGAAGGGTGACGCACCCGGCACGGCTCACTGGTACAGCGCGCCCTGGATCTTCGGATCGTTGATGTTGCTCTTGTCGTACCAGTAGAAGGCGGTGTCGATGCGCTTGGGCAGTTGCTCGCCCTTGATCGCCTTCAACGCCGCGTCGACGAGCTGGCGGCCCATGTCGACCGGGTCCTGCGTGACCGCACCGGACTCCACTCCGCCGTTGATCGCGTCGATCTGCGCCTTGCCCGAGTCGAAACCGGCGATGGTGATGCCGCTCCGGCCGCTTTCCTGCACACCCTTGATGACCCCGATCGCCGAACCCTCGTTCGACGCGTAGATGCCCTTGAGATCGGGATTCGCCTGCAGGATCGACTTGGTGATGTTGGCCGACTCCAGCTGGTCGCCGCCACCGTACTGCGGGGGCAGGACGGTAATGCCCGGCGCGTTCCGGCGCATCCAGTCCAGGAATCCGTCCCGCCGGTCCTTGCCGGACAGGCTGGTCTGGTCGTGCACCACCATGGCCACCTTGCCCTGACCGCCGAGCTGCTGGGCCACGTGCTTGGCGGCCTCCGCGGCCGCCGCCTTGTTGTCGGTGGCCACGGTGGTGACCGGCACGTCACTGTCCACACCGGAGTCGAAGGCGACGACCGGGATCTTCTGCGCCTTCGCCTGCTGCAGCAGCGGGGCGGCCGACTTGGAGTCCAGCGCGGCGAACCCCAGTGCCTGCGGCGATTTCGCCAGTTCGTTGGTCAGCATGTTGACCTGCTGCTCGACGTCCTTTTCCGTGGCCGGGCCGACGAAAGTGACCCGGGCGCCCTTGGCGGCGGCCTCGTCCTCGGCACCCTTCTTCACCGCTTGCCAGAACTGGTGCTGGAAGCCCTTCGAGACGATCGCGATGAGCGGGTTGCCCGCGGCGGAACCGGAACCGGCGCCGCCGCCCTGCCCGCAGGCGGTCAGCACCACTGCCATCGCGGCCCCGGTGACCGCCGCGGCGATCTTGCGCATCTTCATTACCAGATCTCCTTTGTTCTGGTTCACGCTTCCTTTTTCCGGATGCGGTCCATGTAGACGGCCACCAGGATCACGCAGCCCAGGATGACGTTCTGCCATTCCTGGGGAATCGACATGATCTGCAGGCCGTTGTTGAGCACCGAGATGATCAGCGCGCCGATCAGGGTGCCGATGATGGAGCCCTTGCCCCCGGACAGCGAGGTCCCGCCGATCACCACGGCGGCGATCGCCTGCAACTCGTATCCCATGCCGGTGGCCGGCTGCGCCGAGCCCAGCCGGGCCGAGATCAGCACCCCGGCGAGCCCGGTGAACAGCCCGGCGAACGCGTAGACGGCGATCTTCCACTTGCGGACGTCGATGCCCGACAGCGCCGTCGCTTCCTCGTTGCTGCCGATGGAATAGGTGTAGCGGCCCAGAACGCTCTTGGTCAGCAGCACACCCGCGATGATCGCGACCACCAGCAGGATCAGCACCGCGTTCGGCACGTTCGGGATCAGGTTGCCGATCGAGAGGTCGGTGTAGCCCGCCACATCGTTGAAGTAGATCGGGGTGCTGTGCGAGAGCACCAGCGCGAGCCCCTCGGCGACCAGCATCATCGCCAGCGTCGCGATGAACGGCGGGATCCGCAGCACCGCGATGGTGATCCCGTTGACCAGCCCCATGAAACCGCCGAACAGGATCGCCAGCGGCACGCCGAGCGCCAGCGGCAGGTGGATGTTCACCAGGAACACCCCGGACATCACCGCGCACAGCGCCATCCCCGTCCCGATGGACAGGTCGATGCCCGATGTGATGATGACGAAGGTGGTGCCGATCGCCAGCGTCCCGATGACCACCGTGGAGAACAGGATGGCCATGAAGTTGCCGTAGGAGAAGAAGAACGGGCTCGCGAACGAGAAGAACGCGTAGATCACGATCAGGCTCGCGAAGGCCAGCAGTTGCTGCAGCCTGCCCTTGATCGCCGCCGTCCAGCCCGCCTCCTGCCGACGCTGCCCCGCCGTGGTCTTCACCGCTGTCATGGCCGTCCCGCCTTCTGTTCCTGGTCCTCGCCGTCACCGGGAAGCTCGTCCGGCCGCACGGTGGCGTAGTGCATGATCGTTTCCTGGGTCGCTTCCGCGGCCGGGAGCACGCGGGTGACCCTGCCCTCGCTCATCACCACGACCCGGTGCGACATCCGCAGGATCTCCGGCAGTTCCGAGGAGATCATGATGATCGACTTGCCCTGGGCGGCCAGTTCGCCCAGCAGCTGGTAGATCTCCTCCTTCGCACCGACGTCGATCCCGCGGGTCGGTTCGTCGAAGATGAGGACGTCGCAGTCCTTGGCCAGCCACTTGGCGATGACCACCTTCTGCTGGTTGCCCCCGGACAGGTTCTTGGCGGTCTGGTCCACCGAGGGAGTCTTGATGCGCAGGGTGCCGACGTAGCGCTCGGCGGTGGCCCGCAGTGCACGGTCGGCGACGAAACCGGCCCTGGTGAAGGAATCCCGCAGCGCGGACAGCACGATGTTGGCCTTCACGTCCTGCTCCAGCAGCAGGCCGTACCGCTTGCGGTCCTCCGAGAGGTAGCCGATGCCGAGCTTCGCCGCGTCCGCCGGATTGCCGATGCGCACCGGCCTGCCGTGCAGGGTGAGGCTGCCCCCGGTGGCACGGTCGGCGCCGACCAGCGCCCTCGCCACCTCCGTGCGGCCCGCCCCCATCAGCCCGGCGAAGCCGAGGATCTCCCCGTGCCGCAGGTCGAACGACACGTCCTTGAGCAGCGTCTTGGTGCTCAGTCCTTGCACACTCAGTACGACTTCGCGGTCGGCTCGCACGTCCTGAGGCCGGGCCTCGGTGTCGATCGCCCTGCCCACCATGAGCGCGATGATCTCCGGCGTGCTCACCCCGGCCATCTCCCGCGTGCCGATGTACTCACCGTCGCGGATCACGGTGACCCGGTCGGCGATCCGCTTGATCTCCTCCATCCGGTGCGAGATGTAGATGACCCCGGTGCCCGGGCCGGTGAACCGCCGGATCAGCTCGTGCAGGGTGGCGACCTCGACGTCGTTGAGCGCGGCGGTCGGCTCGTCCATGATCAGCACCCGGGGCCGGTGGGACAGCGCCTTGGCGATCTCGACCATCTGCTGGTGGGCGACGCTGAGCTCCCCGGCCACCGCGCGCGGGTCCAGCGGCAGGTGCAACCGGTCCAGCAGCTCGCCGGCGTCGGCGTTGAGCCTGCGCTCGTCGAGCAGCACCCGGGCGCGCCGCGGTTCCCGGCCGATGAAGATGTTCTGGGCCACGGTCAGATGCGGCACCAGGTTGAACTCCTGGTGGATGATGCTGATCCCGGTTTCCAGTGCGTGGCGCGGACCGGACGGCTCGTACGGCCGACCGCCGAGCCGGAAACTGCCCGAGTCGGGGGTGTGGATGCCCGACAGCAGCTTCATCAGCGTGGACTTGCCCGCGCCGTTCTCGCCCACCAGCGCCAGCACTTCGCCCGAGCGCAGTTCGAGCCGCATGTCGTGCAGGGCCCGCACCCCGGGGAAGCTCTTGTTCACCCCTTCGACTTCGAGCAGCACCTCGCCGCCCGTCCCGGCCCCGGTCACCGCACACGCTCCGGGGCCGGCGAAGCCACGCCGTAGACCGCGCTCGCGGTACCGGACAGGACGCGGGCCCGCTCGGCCCCGGACAGCTCGCCGAGAAGGCGCGACAGGACCGACCACGCCTGCCCGTAACCACCGAAGGGCTCGGTCATCGGCCAGTCCCCGCCGTACATCAGGCGCTGGGGCCCGAAGAGCTCGAACGCCGTCTCCACCGCGGGCCGCACGGCGTCCACAGTGAACGGTTCACCCCGAACCTGCAGGCCCGAAAGCTTCGCCACGGTGTTGGGCCGCTCCGCCACCGTGCGCAGCGTTTCCCGCCAGGCGGCGAAGGAATCCCGGTCGCGGGGCGGTTTCCCGAGATGGTCCACCACGATCGTCAGGCCGGGCAGCGCGGCGGCCAGCCCGGCGACGCCCGCCAGGTGACGCGGCCACGCGTCCGGCACGTCGAAGGGCAGGCCGGCCTCCGCCAGCAGGGCCAGCGACCGGCGGACCCCGGGCAGGGCGAGGAACTCGTCCCGCGGATCGTCGTGCACCAGGTGCCGTACGCCGCACAACGCGGTCGTGCCCTCCCGCCAGCGGTCGAGTTGCCGTTCCGCGGTGGTGGGATCCTCCAAGCGCGCCCAGCCGACGACACCGGCGATCCAGTCGTGCCGCCGGGCCTGGCCCAGCATGAACTCGGTGTCGGCCTCGGAATCCTCGGCCTGCACCAGGATCGCCGCGGCGACACCCGCCGCGTCCAGCTCCGCCCGCGCCCGCTCCGCGGTGAACGTGGTGTGCAACGGGCCGCCGGGCGGCAGCCAGGAATAGTCGCTCACCGACAGGTCCCACAGGTGGAGGTGGGCGTCCACCACCCGCTCCGTCTGCTCCGTCTGCTCCGTCTGCTCCGTCGTCATTGCCGGATCAGTCCCTTTTCTCGCAGTGTCGTCCACAGTTCGCCCGGTACCGGGCGGTCCAGCCGCCTCGCGTTCTGTCGCACCTCCTCCGGGTTGGCGGCACCAGCGACCACCGTGGCCACCACCGCCTCCCGCAGCGGGTAGTGCAGGGCCGCGGTGGGCAGGTCGACGGCGAACTCCGCGCAGACGGCGGCGATCTCGCGAGCCCGGACGAGGATCCCGGGCGGCACCGCGCCGTACTCGTAGCGCGCCGTTTCCGACGGGGACGGGGTGGCCAGCAGGCCCGAGTTGAACACGCCCGCGGCGGCCACGTCCAGCCCGCGGGCGCGGCATTCGGGGAGCATCTCGTCGAGCGCTTCCTGATCGAGCAGGGTGAACCGGCCCGCGACCATCAGCACGTCGAGCAGGCCGCTGCGGGCCCCGGCGGCCAGTGCGGGCGCCGATTTCGAGCCGATCCCGATCGCGGACACGACACCGGCGTCCCGCAGCCCGGCCAGGGCCGGAAGCCCTTCCTCCAGCGCCTTGCCGAGGTCGTACTCCTCGGGATCGTGCAGGTAGAGGAGGTCGACCCGGTCGAGTCCCAGGTTGGCCAGCGAGGCGTCGAGGCTGCGCCGCACCCCGTCGGCGGAGAAGTCCCAGACCCGCCGGTGCGCGGCGGGCACGTGGAACAGGTGCGCCAGGTCCAGTCCGGCGGCGCCGGCGGGATCGGGCACGAGCAGCCTTCCGGCCTTGGTGGACACGACGAACTCGTCCCGCGGTTTCGTCGACAGGAACGTCCCGAGCCGCCGTTCGGACAACCCGAGCCCGTAGTGCGGTGCGGTGTCGAAGTAGCGGACCCCGGCCTCCCAGGCGGCTTCCAGCACCGCGTGCGCCTGCTCGTCGCTCATCGGCGCGTAGAGGTTGCCGAGGTTCGCGGTGCCGAGGGCGAACCGTCCCGGTAACAGGTCAGACATGCGTGTACTCCGCGATGGACGCCGCGTGCATCTCGGTGCCCGCGCCCGGCGCCTCCGGCGGGAAGTACCGTCCCTTGTGGACCTCCACCGGGGTCACGAAGTGCTCATGAAGGTGGTCGACGTACTCGATCATGCGGTTGTCGGTGCTGCCCGACACCGCCACGTAGTCGAACATCGACAGGTGCTGCACGGCCTCGCACAGCCCGACTCCCCCGGCGTGCGGGCACACCGGCACCCCGAACTTGGCCGCCAGCAACAGGATCGCGATGTTCTCGTTGACCCCGGCCACCCGCGTCGCGTCCAACTGGAGCACCGACAGCGCACCGGCCTGCAGGAACTGCTTGAACAGCACGCGGTTCGCGGCGTGCTCCCCGGTGGCGACCGGGATCGGCGCGACGGCCCTGGCGATCGCGGCGTGCCCGAGCACGTCGTCCGGGCTGGTGGGCTCCTCGATCCAGGCGATGCCGAACGGGCGTAGGGCCTCCATCCACCGGATCGCCTCGCCGACATCCCAGCGCTGGTTGGCGTCCACGGCGATGCGGATGTCCGGCCCGCACACCTCCCGCGCGATGCCGAGCCTGCGGATGTCGGCCTCCAGATCGGCTCCGACCTTCAGCTTGATCTGCGTGAACCCGTCGGCGACCGCCTCCCGGCACAGGCGGGCGAGCTTGCCGTCGTCGTAGCCGAGCCAGCCGGGCGTGGTGGTGTAGGCGGGAAAACCCCGCGCCAGCAACTGTTCCTCGCGCTCGGCCCGTCCCGGTTGCGCGGCGCGGAGGATCTCCAGCGCCTCGTCGCGGGTGAGCGCGTCGGTGAGGTACCGGAAGTCCACCAGATCGACGATCTCCTCCGGTGTCAGCGACGCCAGCAGCCGCCACAGCGGTTTGCCCTCGCGCTTGGCGCGCAGATCCCATAGCGCGGTAATCGCCGCGCCGATGGCCATGTGCATGATCCCCTTCTCGGGGCCGAGCCAGCGCAGCTGGGAATCGTGCACCAGTTCGCGCCACATCCCGCCGAGATCGGCCAGCGTCCGCTCGACGTCACGGCCGACGAGGTGGCCTTCCAGCGCCCGCAGCGCGGCGACCTGGACGTCGTTGCCGCGGCCGATGGTGAAGACGAAGCCGTGTCCCTCCAGGCCGTCGCCCGCGTCGGTGACCAGGCGGAGATAGGCGGCCGAGTAGTCCGGGTCCGGGTTCATGGCGTCGGAGCCGTCCAACGTCCTCGAGGTGGGAAAACGCACGTCGTGCGTCTGCAGGGCGATGATGCGGGCCACGAACACTCTCCCTTTTCCGGTCTGTGCCAGAGGGACGATAGACATCCGATGTATGCCCGTCAAGGCTCGCATCCTGGTGCACTTTTGCCTAGCATTCCGAGTCAGACACCCGATCACTTGCGTGAGGAGACAGCAGTGAAGCTCGCCCGGCTGGGACCCGCCGGCCAGGAACGTCCCGTCGTCGTCCACGACGGCAAGACCTACGACCTTTCCGGACTGGCCGCCGACATCGACGGCGACTTCCTCGCCTCCGGCGGCATCGCCACCGCGCGTGCCGCGCTCGAAGCGGGCGGACTGCCGGAGGTGGCCGACGCGGCTTCCCTGCGCGCCGGATCGCCGATCGCCCGGCCCGGCGCCCTGCTGTGCATCGGGATGAACTACGCCGAACACGCCGCGGAATCCGGTTCCGCCCCGCCCGAAGTGCCGATCCTGTTCCTCAAGACCCCCAACACCGCCGGTGGCCCCGGCGATCCGGTGACGATCCCGCCGGGCAGCGAGCGGACGGACTGGGAGGTCGAACTCGGGGTCGTGATCGGCAGGCGGGCACTGTACCTGGAGTCCACTTCGGACAGTCTTGCGCACGTGGCGGGTTTCGTCGTCGCCAACGACGTCTCCGAACGGCAGTTCCAGCTCGCCGATTCCGGCGGCCAGTGGAGCAAGGGCAAGTGCTCACCCGGGTTCAGCCCGCTGGGCCCGTGGCTGGTCACGCCCGACGAGGTGGACCACACCCGTCTCCGGCTGCGGAGCTGGGTCAACGGCGAACCCCGCCAGGACTCCACCACCGCGGACATGATCTTCGGCGTCGAGTACCTGGTGTGGCATCTCAGCCAGTACCTCGCGCTCGAACCCGGCGACGTGATCCTGACCGGCACCCCGCAGGGCGTGGCCCTGTCCGGGAAGTACCCCTACCTCAGGCCGGGGGACGTGGTGGAGCTGGAAATCGAAGGCCTGGGCAGGCAGCGTCAGGAGTTCGTCAAGGCGGGAGTGCGGTGATGGCAGAATTCGACGGGCTGGTGGCCGCGGTGACCGGCGGGGCTTCGGGCATCGGGGCGGCCGTGGTGGCGGCGCTGCGGGAGCGGGGCGCCCGTGTCGCGGCGCTCGACCTGCAACCGGTCCCCGAGACCGAGGGTGTGCTCGGAGTCCGGGCCGACGTCACGGACGACGCGTCGGTCCGGCAGGCCATCGACACAGTCATCGGACGTTTCGGCGGACTCGACATCCTGGTGAACAACGCGGGCATCGGCGCACAGGGCACGGTCGCCGACAACGACGACGCCGAGTGGCTGCGGGTGCTCGACGTCAACCTGCTCGGCGTGGTGCGCACGAGCCGGGCGGCGCTGCCGCACCTGCGGCGGTCGCGGGCCGCGGCGATCGTCAACATCGGGTCGATCGCCGCGACCGCGGGGCTGCCTCAGCGAGCGCTCTACAGCGCGTCGAAGGGCGGTGTGCTCGCCTTGCCTCGGGCGATGGCCGCGGACCACCTGCGCGAGGGCATCCGTGTCAACTGCGTGAACCCGGGAACCGCCGACACCCCGTGGATCGGCAGGCTGCTCGAACGGGCCGAGGACCCCGCGGCCGAACGCGCCGCGCTGGAAGCCCGGCAGCCCCACGGGAGGCTCGTGTCCCCCGGGGAGATCGCGCACGCCGTCGTCTACCTCGCGAGCCCGCTCGCCACGTCCACCTCGGGCGTCGGGATCGCGGTGGACGGCGGCATGCAGGACCTCCGCCTGCGACCTCCCGGCCAGTGACCGGCGACGGCACCGGGCGCGGGCACCTTTCCGGCCTGCCCCGGTGCCGGGCACCGGGCTGCGAGCTGTGAGGGGTCCCCTCACAGCCGATACGACTCTGAGGGGACCCCTCACGGCAGCCGCTCGACAGGGGAACGGCACTCCCGGGACCGGGGGCGTGCCCTCAAGGTGGCCTTGAGGGCGTTGATGCCCCTGAAGGCGACCTTCAGGGCATCCCGCCCCGGCCCCAGCGTGGGACTCGCCCGGCGGACCCGAGCCGACCGGACTTTGCCGGGGCCCTTCAACCGGGATGTCAGGTGCGTTCGACGAGGGTCTGGCGAAGCCATTGCTCGACGCCGACGATGTGGACGGTCGCCCACGCCCGCGCGACGTCGGGCTGGCGCGCCGCCAGCGCCTGCTGGATTGCGCGATGCTCGGTCAGCGTCCGCTCCACCACGCCTTCCTGCGTGATGCCCCGCCAGGTCCGTGCCCGCTGCGTCCGGCCGGACACGCTCTCCACCAGCGACGACAGCACCGGATTTCCGGATCCGGCGGCGATCCTGCGGTGGAACTCGAGGTCGTTTTGCACCAGTTCGTCGACCGTGGGCCGCTCGCCCAGCGAGTCGAGCAGTTCCGCGAGCCCCTCGATGTCCTCTGTGGACATCCGCTGCGCGGCCAGTTCGACGGCGGCGGGCTCGAGCACGCGCCGTGCTTCGAGGAACTGGAGCACGGTGTCGTCACGGTGGAAGTCCACGACGAAGCCCATCGCGTCCATCAGCAGCGACGGTTCCAGGCTCGTCACGTAGGTGCCGTCGCCGCGGCGGACGTCCAGCACCTGGATCAGTGACAGCGCGCGCACGGCCTCGCGCAGGGAATTACGCGACAGGCCGAGCCGTTCGGCGAGGTCGGGCTCACGCGGCAGGCGGTCGCCCGGCTTCAGCTCGCCGTCCACGATCATCTGCTTGATCGCCTCGATGGCGTCGTCGGTCACCGACACGGCGGTCAGTCCCCTTTCCGGGCGAGCTGGCCGGACAGGCTCCAGACGAAGCGGAGGCCGTCGTCGGTGCCCGAATAGTCGTCGGGGGTGGCGTGCAGCGGCCCCACCGTCGCCTGCCAGCGCACGTTGGCGGGATGCTCGCGCAGCGCGTGGCGCATCGCGGCGTAGTCCTCGACGTCGACGAGGTGGAACAGGTGCGTGCCGTCACGCCAGATGCGCCAGTCCCGGACGCCGCTGCCGGCGAGCGCGGCCGCCACGTCGGCGGGGATACTCTCGTGCACCGCCTCGTAGTCGAGTTCGGCGCCGGGCTTCAACTCCGTGTGCAGCGCGATCTCCGGCATGCCGTTCCTTCCCTCATCCTGAAGGCAGAATACATCGGATCTTTCTCGGCATCCTGTCGCACCCAAGGACCGAATCTCGAGGTTCACGGCGAGAAGATCCGATGATTTGACTTGAAGCGCTTCAAGTATCCGAGACTGGACCCATGACAGACGCGCTGACGATCCACGAGGTGTCCAGGCGCAGCGGCCTGCCGGAACCGACCCTGCGCTACTACGAAAAGATCGGCCTCATCGACCCGGTGGGCCGCGACGAAAGCAGCGGCCACCGGCGCTACCCGCCAGCCGCCGTGGAGCGGATCGAGGCACTGGGCTGCCTGCGTTCCAGCGGGATGAGCGTGCGGGACCTGCGCGACTACCTCCGGCACCTTCAAGGACCCGACGCGCCGAGCTTGCACGAGCTGTTCCGTCGCAACGCCGAACGGCTCGACGGGGAGATCGAACGCATGCGGACGCGCAGACGCTACCTGGAACTCAAGGCAGACCTCTGGGAAGCCCGCGAACGCGGGGACGCCGGGGCCGAGCACCGCACCCTCACCGAGATCCGGTCGCTGTTGACCGAGATGAACTGAAAAACCCCGCCTGGAAGGAAAGCATGAGCTCCACAATGGACAGCGTACTGGTCACCGGCGGCAGTGGTTACCTCGGTTCCCACCTGGTTCAGCGGCTGTTGCGCGCAGGATACCGGGTCCGCACCACCGTCCGCTCCCCGGCTCGCAGGGCGACCGTCCGTGCGCTGGCGGCCGCCACCGGCCACGACGACCGGCTGGATGTCGTGACCGCCGAGCTGTCCGCCGACGCGGGCTGGGCCGAGGCGGTCTCCGGCTGCGCCCTGGTCCTCCACGTCGCCTCGCCGTTCCCGCCCGCCCAGCCCGAACGCGACGACGACCTGATCGTCCCCGCCCGGGACGGCGCGATCCGGGTCCTGCGGGCCGCCCGCGACCACGGTGCGCGGCGGGTGGTGCTGACCTCCTCGTTCGCCGCCGTGGGCTACCGCAGGAAGCCCGGCGGCGAATACGACGAGTCGGACTGGACCGACCCCGCCGACGAAGGCAACACGCCCTACGTCCGGTCGAAGACCATCGCGGAACGAGCCGCCTGGGACTTCGTGGAGCATGCGGGCCGGGGACTGGAGCTGACCGTGATCAACCCGACCGGCATCTTCGGCCCCTTGCTCGGGCCACCCGTGTCGACCTCCCCCGGCCTGGTGAAGGCGATGCTGGAAGGTGCCATGCCCGCGGTGCCTCCGCTGCATTTCGGCGTGGTGGACGTGCGTGACGTGGCCGACCTGCACATCCGGGCGATGACCCACCCCGCGGCGGCCGGGCACCGCTTCCTCGCCGACAGCGGCGAGACCTTCAGCTTCCTGCGGATCGCGCGGGTCCTGGCGGCCAAGCTCGGCGACGCCGCGGCGAAGGTGCCCACCCGGGAACTGACCGCGGACGAGGTGCGTGCGGCGGCCCGCGATAATCCCGCCCTGCGGGAAGCGGCAGGCAGGCTGGGCCTGATTCCCGTAGTGCGCACCGAACGGGCCCGAACGGTCCTGGGCTGGATGCCGCGCGATCCGGAGACGACCATCGTCGAGACGGCCGAGAGCCTGATCCGCCTGGGCCTGGTGGACGCCTGAGCGCAACCCGGCGTTTCGCGGTACGGAACCACCCGGGCGGTTGACTCACCTTCCCCGCGCCTGCCGCCGGTCCCTACGTTCGGTGGTGTTTCCCAGCGACCGAGGGAGGCCGCGATGGCGCACTCCGTTTCCCCCGCACCGCCGGTCGAAGGTCACTGCGACGCCCGGTTCGCCCCGGTGCGGGCGGCCTTCGAAGCCAACTTCTCCGACCGCGGCGAACTCGGCGCGGCGGTGGCGGTGCGGGCGGACGGGAAGACCGTGGTGGATCTGTGGGGCGGCTGGGCCGATCCCGGCCGGACCCGGCGGTGGGAACGGGACACCGTGGTCACCGTGTGGTCGACCACCAAGGGAGTGACCGCGCTGTGCGCGCACCTCCTCGCCGACCGCGGCCTGCTCGACTTCGACGCCCCGGTCGCGCGGTACTGGCCGGAGTTCGCCGCAGGTGGCAAGGAAAGGCTCCCCGTGCGGTTCGTGCTCTCCCACCGGGCGGGCCTCGCCGGCCTGCGCGAGCCGCAGAGTGTCGCCGACCTCTACGACTGGGAGCTGACCACGGCCCGGCTCGCCGCCATGGAGCCCTGGTGGGAACCCGGTACGCGGCAGGGGTATCACGCCCTGACCTTCGGTTTCCTGGTCGGCGAGCTCGTGCGGCGGATCACCGGGCGGCCGCTGGAGGAGTTCCTGCGCCGCGAGGTCACCGGGCCGCTGGATCTCGACTTCGGCATCGGACTGCCCGAAGCGGAGGCGGGCCGGGCGGCCAGGCTGATCCACGCGGAGGGCACGGCGGGCAGTTCGGCCTTGCTGACCGAGCTTCCCCCGGTCGCCGTCGCCGCGCTGGCCAATCCCGTGGTGCGCGCGGCCGAAGCCAACAGCCCGCGGTGGCGCGCCGCCCGGCTCCCTGCCGCCAACGGCCACGGCACGGCGCGCGCGATCGCCGCGCTGTACGGGATCTTCGCCGGCAACGGCCGGTGCGACGGACGGCGCATCCTTTCCCCCGAAGCCACCGAACGGGTCCGCGAGGGGCAGGGTGCCTGCCGCGACCTCATCCTCGGGGCCGGTTTCCCGCACAAGACCGAACTCGGCCTGGGACTCTGGCTCAGCGGTGAAAACCGTTCCTACGGCCCCAATCCACGCGCCGTCGGGCACGACGGCTTCGGCGGTTCCTGCGGCCTGGCCGACCCGGAGGCGCAGGTCTGCCTCGGCTACGTGATGAACAGGATGGGCCCCCACATCGCCGACGATCCCAGGAAGACCGCCCTGGTCGAGGCCCTCTACGCCTCCCTGTAGACCTGTTCGGCGGGGCGGGGCGTGCTCAGTGGAGGTGGTCCTGCCAGTCGGCTGGCACCCGCCCCGCGGGCCCGGGCACCGGCTGGTCCACCGGGCGGTGCTGCGGGGGCGCGAGGGCCGGGCCTTCGTACATCTCCTGGGTGACGTAGCTGTAGAACCAGTCCTCCCCCGGTTCGAAGCTCCGGATGAGCGGATGCCCGGTGGCTTCGGCGTGGGCGCTCGCGTGCTGCGAGGGCGACGTGTCGCAGCAGCCGATGTGGCCGCACTGCGCGCACCGCCGCAGGTGCACCCACCATCCGTCCGAGGCCAGGCATTCCGCGCACCCGGTGCCGCTCGGGGGCGCGGTGACGTCGATTCCGGTGTCTTCGGCCATCTGCTCTCTCCTCGTTCCCCCGGCGTGCCTTGGCCGGTCCGCACAGTCTTGCCCACCCGATCGCGGGACGCATCAGCCGGGCGACCGGTCGCGTGCGCGGAATAGACCGGGGGGCGCCCTGGTTCCAACAGGCAGATGACACGTCAACCAAATTGGAGGCGGTACCGGTGAGCACCACACAGCTACGCCCGCAGGTGGACATCCGCCGGGCGGCCGAGCGCAAGGGCACCCGGATCGACTGGCTCGATTCGAAGCATTCGTTCTCCTTCGGCGGCCACCACGACCCGGACAACACCCACCACGGACTGCTCCTGGTCAACAACGACGACATCGTGCAGCCGGGGACCGGGTTCGAGACCCATCCGCACCGCGACATGGAGATCGTCACCTGGGTGCTGCAGGGATCGCTGGTGCACCAGGACTCCGAGGGGCATTCCGGCGTGATCTACCCCGGCCTGGCCCAGCGGATGAGTGCCGGCACCGGGATCCTGCACTCGGAGAAGAACGACTCGTGGCGGCTGGCGGGCGACCGGCACAGCGATCCCGTCCACTTCGTCCAGATGTGGGTCGTGCCCGACGAGGCGGGGATCGAGCCGGGTTACGACCAGCAGGAGATCGACCACGAACTGCTCGCCGGCGAGCTGGTGCCGGTCGCCTCGGGCCTGCCCGCGCACGAGGGCATCGCCGCGATCCGCATCCGCAACCGGTACGCCGGGCTGCACGCCGCACGCCTGGAGCCCGGGCAGCACGTCCAACTGCCCGACGCGCCGCTGCTGCACCTGTTCGTACCCCGGGGCAGTGTGGAACTGGAAGGCGCCGGGGTGCTCGCCACGGGCGACGCCGTGCGCTTCAGCGCGACCGGCGGGCACCGGGTGACGGCGGTCGAACCCGCCGAGATCCTGGTCTGGGAAATGCACGCCACCCTCGGCTGAGAGGACGAGACCATGACCACCCCCGATCTCACCGCACTCGCCGGGAACCGCAGGCGGATCCGGGACGCGCATCTGCGCCCGGCAGCCGAGCGGCCCCGCTCCAGCGCGCGCGGACTCCACCACACGGCCCTGATCTCGGGCGACGTCGAGCGGACCATCCGGTTCTACCAGGACCTGCTGGAGTTCCCGCTCACCGAGCTCATCGAGAACCGCGACTACCCCGGGTCGTCGCACTTCTTCTTCGACATCGGCAACGGCAACCTGCTCGCCTTCTTCGACTTCCCCGGCCTGGACATCGGTCCCTACGCGGAAGTGCTGGGCGGTCTCCGCCACGTGGCGATCTCGGTGGAGCCCGCCCGCTGGCGAAGGCTGAAGGACAAACTCGGCCAGGCCGGCGTCGAGCACGTGGTGCACAGCGAGGTGTCGGTGTACTTCCGCGACCCCGACGGCGCCCGGATCGAGCTGATCTCCGACCCCCTCGGCGAGATGTACGGCGAAACGGTGTTGTGAGGCGCCTGGTGCGTCCGCGGGCCCCCTCCCCCACACTGGTGGTGGGCGGCGGCCGGACCCTCCGGCCGATCGCGAGAGGGGGCGTCGTGCGAACACCTGGGGGCGAACCCCCGTTCGTCGTCCTGGACCCGGCGGCGGCCCGGCTGGCCAGGGCGACGGCCGATCCGCCCCAGCTCCACCAGCTCGGCGCGGACGACGCCCGCGCCGCGCTGCGGGAATGGCAGGAGGACGGGGCGCCGGAGGACACCGCGGAGTTCCGGGTGATCCCGGCCGCCCGCTCGGGACTGGCCGGGTTCCGGATCCACCGGCCGCCGGGGGTGCGGCAGCCCGCTCCGGCGGTGCTCTACCTCCACGGCGGGCGCTGGATGCTCGGCGACGCGGTGACCCACGCCCGGCTCGTCCGTGACCTCGCCGCCGTCAGCGGCGCGGTTTTCCTGGTGCCGGAATACAGCCGCACACCGGAAGCGCGGTACCCGGTGGCGCTGGAAGAGGCCTACGCCGTGCTGACGTGGGCCGCGGCCCATGCCCAGGAGCTGGGCATCGCCCCGGAACGGCTCGCCGTCGCCGGTGACTGCGCCGGGGCGAACCTGGCCGCGGCGCTGGCCCTCCTCGCGCACCGGCGCGGCTCGCCCTCCCTCGGCGCGCAGGTGCTGTACTACCCGTTCACCGATGCCCGGTGCGACACCGTGTCCCACCACCGGTTCGCCAACGGCTATCTGCTCACGCACGGCGCGGCGGAGTGGCATTGGCGCCAGTACGCCGATCCACGGGACTGGGACGAACCGACCGTTTCACCGTTGAGAACACCGCGGACCGAGCTCGCGCACCTCCCGCCCACCCTGGTGATCACGGCCGAGGCCGATGTCACCCGCGACGAAGGCGAGGCCTACGCGCGGCGGCTGGAAGCCGCGGGCGCCGACGTCACCTGCACCCGTTATCTCGGCACCGTGCACGACTTCGTCTCCCTCGCCGCACTGCGGGACACCGCCACGGCCCGCGCCGCGATCCGCCAGGGCGGGGCCTTCCTGCGGCACGCCATGGCGGATCGCACCGCACCAGTCGACCGACCGATGACACGACGGCCCCGGCCCGCCGAGACTGGCCGTGTCGGCTCGTCATCCCGTGCGAAGGAGCGTTCCGTGCCCGAAGCGATCCCGGTCCTGGAAGAGGCCGCCCAGGCCTTCGCGGAGGCCACCGCGAAACCCCCGTTCCTCTACGACCTCGGCCCGGCCGAGGGCCGCAAGACCGTCGACGAGGTGCAGTCCGGCGACGTCGAGGTGCCCGACGCCGAGGTCGAGGACCTCACCCTCCCCGGCGGCCCGTCCGGTTCGGTGTCGGTGCGGATCTTCCGGCCCGTCGGCGTCCCGGGGCCGCTGCCGGTGCTCCTCTACACCCACGGCGCGGGCTGGGTCTTCGGCAACGCGCACACCCACAACCGGCTGGTCCGGGAACTGACCGTGCGGGCCCGGGCCGCCACGGTGTTCGTCGACTACAGCCTCTCCCCCGAGGCCAAATACCCCACGGCCATCGAAGAGATCTACGCGGCGCTGGAGTGGATCGCCTCCGCCGGGGCCGGGCACGGGCTCGACGGCACCCGCATCGCGGTGGCCGGGGACTCCGTCGGCGGCAACATGACCGCGGCGATCACGCTCATGGCCAAGCGGCGCAAGGGACCCGCCCTGGCCGCGCAGGTGCTGTTCTACCCGGTGACCGACGCCCATTTCGACACCGCTTCCTACGAGCAGTTCGCCACCGGGTACTTCCTCGGCCGCGACGGGATGAAGTGGTTCTGGGACCAGTACACCACCGACCCGGCCCAGCGGGCCGAGATCACCGCGTCGCCGCTGCGCGCCGGACTGGACGACCTGGCGGGACTGCCGGAGGCGCTGGTCATCGTGGGTGAGGCCGACGTGCTCCGCGACGAGGGCGAAGCCTACGCGGCCAAGCTGCGCGCGGCGGGTGTGCCGGTCACCGCGGTGCGGTACCAGGGGATCATCCACGACTTCGTGATGCTCAACGCCCTGCGGGACACGCACGCCGCCGTCGCGGCCACCCGGCAGGCCGGGGAATTCCTGCGCGACGCGCTGCACCCGGACCTGCCCGCGCGATAGACGAAGCCGTCCTGGCTCAGCCGGGACCCTGGCGCTCTTTCCCGTGCGGGGACCCCTCACGGCAACGTCCGGCAGCCCACCGGTGACCCCTGTGTCCATTTAGGACAGTGTCAGATCCCCGCCGGGCCCGGCGGGGAAGGTATGGCGCCGGGAAAGCGTTACTCGGCTCGGAGCGCCGGCGTCGCCGTTCCCCCCTCCCGCAAACCCTTGTCCGGAAAGGACTTCCATGTCCGCTCCCACCGAGCCCGGTACCACCGGCACGCCCTCGGCGCGATCCGCCTCCGGCCTGCCGGGCTGGCTCGTCGCCCTCCTCGCCGTCACCGCCGGCCTGACCGTCGCGAACCTCTACTACGCCCAGCCCCTGCTCGCTTCGATCGGCGCCCTGTTCGGCCTGGGCACCGCGGCCGCCGGCACGCTGATCACCCTCACCCAGATCGGCTATGTGCTGGGCATGCTGTTCCTGGTGCCGCTCGGCGACCGGCTCGAAAAGCGCGGCCTGATCATCGCGCTGCTCGCGGTCACCACGGTCGCGCTCGTCGTGGCGGGCACGGCGACGGCGTTCCCCGTGCTGCTCGCCGCCTCACTGGTCAGCGGGGCGACGTCGGTGGTCGCGCAGATCGTGGTCCCGCTGGCCGCGAGCCTGGCGGACGACCAGGCCAGGGGGCGGATCGTCGGGCGGGTGATGAGCGGGCTGCTCACCGGGATCCTGCTGTCCCGCACGATCAGCGCGTTCGTCTCCGACCTCGCCGGATGGCGCGTGGTCTACCTCGGCTCGGCCGGGCTGACCGTGCTCCTCGCCGTGGCGCTGTGGGCGGCCCTGCCCGCGCACGCCGCCACCACCCGCCTGCCCTACCACGCCGTCCTCGCCTCCACGGTGCGCCTGGTGCGCACGCATCCGTCCCTGGTGCGGCGCGGGCTGTACCAGGCCACGATGTTCGGCGCGTTCAGCGCCTTCTGGACGACGGTGTCGTTCGTCCTCACGGGAGAAGGCTTCGGCTACTCGGAGACGGGGGTCGGCCTGTTCGCGCTGGTCGGCGCGGCCGGGGCGGCCGTGGCGCCGCTGGCCGGGCACTGGGCCGACCGGAACCTGACCCGTGGAATCACCGGCGCCGCCTTCGCCGTGGCGGCCGCGGGGGCCGCACTGGCCGGGTTCGGGCAGCACAGCGTCGTCCTGCTGGCCCTGGCCGCGATCCTGATCGACATGGCGGTGCAGACCACGCTGATCCTGGGGCAGCACACCATCTACGGGCTGGATCCCGCCGCGCGGGCGCGGCTCAACAGCGTCTTCATCGCCACCTTCTTCCTCGGCGGAGCGCTCGGCTCGCAGGTGGGGTCGATCGCCTTCCACGCGGCGGGCTGGACCGCGGTGAGCATCCTCGCCGCCATCCTGCCCGTTCTCGGACTGCTCTACTGGACGACCGAGCGGCGGGCCGCCCGCGTGGCCGAAGCGTGATCGCTCACGGCACGCGGGCCCGCTCCAGCAGGTCGCGCAACTGGTGCCGCCCGGTGACGCCGAGTTTGGCGTAGACGTTGTACAGGTGGGAACCGACGGTGCGCGGGGAGAGGTAGAGCTTTTCCGCGATCTCGCGGTTGCGCAGCCCCTGCGCGGCGAGCCGGGCGATGTGCTGCTGCTGTGCCGTCAGCCCGGCCATCGGGTCCTCCGACGGGCGCACCCTGGCCACCCCGCTGGCGCGCAGTTCGGCCCGCGCGTGCTCGGCGAGGCCCGCGGCGCCGATGCGGGTGAAGGTCTCCAGCGCGGTCGCCAGCAGCGGGCGGGCCTCCAGCGGCCTGCGGTTGCGGCGCAGCCATTCGCCGTAGTGCAGGCGGGCCTTCGCGCGGTCGAGCGGCCACTGCTCGCCGGCCGGATTGACCACCGCGAGCAGGAAGTGGTGCTCGGCCTCGCGCGGCTCGCCGACGAGGGCCTCCGCGGTGTGGAGCAGGATCCTGGTGCGCTGGGTCTGCCTGTCTCCCAGGTCCTCGCGTACCAGCGCGATGATCTCGCGCGCCCGGTCGTGCTCGCCGGTCCGCTGGGCGGCGATGGCGAGGTCGGCGACCGCACGGGGCGACAGGAAGTAGTGCAGGAGGCCGGTGCCGCCGCCGAACAACTGCGCCAGGTACCGGTAGGCGTTCTCGTGGTCGCCGGCGGCCGTCGCCGCCGCGCCGCTCGCCAGCAGCAGATAGGCGTGCGACGCGCGGTTTTCGGCGAGGTCCACCGCTGACCACTGTGGACCGTGCAGCGCCGCGGCGTCGACCTGCTCGCCCCGCAGCGCGCGCAGCAGGGCGCGCAGCGCCTCGGTCTGGACCCGGAGGCGGCGGGCTCGGGTCCGGGTGACCACCGTGTCCGCCTCCTCCAGGAAGGCCTCCGCGCGCGACCACAGCCCCGAACCGATCAGGGCGTTGATCATGGTGGGGAACGAGTCGATGAACACCCCGGCGGCACCGGCGTCCTTCAGTTCGGTGAACGCCGTGCCGAGCTGCTCGACGCAGGTCCGCGGATCGTCGGCGAACCAGGCGATGCTCCCGATCGCCAGCCGCGTCATCGGCGGCAGCCCGGCGCGGCGCCGCAACCGGTCGTGGCGGCCGTGCAGGATCTCCCCCGCGGGGCGGCCCGGTTCGAGCACGGCCCGCACGAAATCCGCCAGCGGTTCCGACGCGTCCGCGCCGAGGTACGGCGGCAGTACCGGATCGACCGCGTCCGCGCCCACCCCAGTGCCCATCGCAGGGCCCATCGCGGTGTCCGCCGCGACGTGGTCCATCAGCCGGGCGAGTTCCTTGCGGTGGGACGCCAGACCGGACTCGTGGACGATCGCGGCGCCGAGGGTGGCCACCGGCAGCGCCGACCGGCGGCAGGCCCGCTCACGGCCCAGCAGGGCGGAGACGATCGCGAAGGCGGCACACTGCCGGGTGTCCAGGAACAGCGCGTGGACGGCGGAGTTGCCCGCCACGGCGAGCAACTCCGGGTCGTCGGTCGCCTCCCGCACCTGTGCGTGGAGTTGCTGCGCCCACGCGGGGTCGCCGAGTCCGTTCACCAGCTTCAGCGCGAGCACGAGGCGGCGGGCGCGCTCCGCGGGCGCTTCGCTGCAGTCCGCGGCTCGCTGGAACGCCCGGGCCGCTTCGAAGTACGCCCCCTTCCGCCAGGCCTGATCGGCGGCCTCCTCCAGTGCCTGCGCGGCCGCCGGATCCGGGCCGAGCGCGGCGCCGGTCAGATGCCACGCGCGCCGCCTCGGGTCGTCGGCCGCCTGCAGCGCCAGGTCCAGATGCGCCTGCCGCCGCGCCGTGGCGCTCGCGTGGTGGTAGGCGGCGGCACGGACCAGTGGATGGCGGAAGCTCACCCGCCCACCCACCACGGTCACCAGCCCGGCCTCCTCGGCGGGCACCCAGTCGGCGAGCGTGGCCTTCTCGCCCGCGGCCCCCAGCAGCGCGGTGACCGGCTCGGTCCCCGGTCCGGCGGCGGCGAGGAGCACGAGCCTGCGCGTCAGTTCCGGGAGGCGGCCCAAGCGCGCGGCGAACATCGCCCTGATGCGCTCCGACTGCGGAGTGGCGAAGGTGGACAGCGCCGCCCCGCTCCCTTCCGCGACGGCGCGGCACAGTTCGACGATCGCCAGCGGATTCCCGGCGGCCTCCCGAAGCACGCCGAACCGGTCCGGCCCGGTCGGCGCCGCGGGCTGGGCGTCCAGCACCGCGGCCGCGGCGGCCTCCCGGAGCGGGGTGAGGGTGATCGTGGGGATCGCCGGGCTCAGCCCCGCCGGGGCCACCGGCCCCGAGACGGTCAGCGCCACGGCGATCGCCTCCCCGGTCAGCTGCCGCTGCACGAAGGCGATCACGTCGAAGGAGTCCCGGTCCAGCAGATCGGCGTCGTCCACGGCGAGCAGCACCGGGGCCCGGCGGGACGCGACCCGCAGCAGGTTGAGCACGGCCGTCCGCAGCACGAGTGGGGCGGGCACGGCCCCGGGCGGGCCTTCGCCCAGCGCCACGGCGAGCGCCCGCGCCTCCTCCTGCCGCAGCCGTTCCTGGCACGGCACCACGGGGTGCAGCAGTTCGTGCAGCCCGGCGAAGGGCTGCCCGCACCGGATGCCGGTCCCCCAGGCCGACAGCACCGTCATCCCGGCCCGGCGGGCGCCTTCGGCGCAGTCCGCGAGCAGGGCCGACTTCCCCAGCCCGGCCGCGCCCAGCAGCAGTACCGACCGCGGCTGTCCCGCGGTGCCGCACGCGTATCCGGCCAGCAGCCTTCGCTCGGCGTCGCGGCCGATCAGTCGGTCAGCACCCGGCAACGCACACCCCTTCCGGTCCCGGCCCGGCACCGCCGGGGCCGGGCCCGAGTATGACATCCAGTTCAGCCACGACTTGGTTTCATCGCACCGATGAACGCTGGAGATTAGTGTGTGGTCCATTCCGGACCGACCAAGGGAAACCATGGAACTGCGACAGCTCGAATACGTCGTTTCACTGGCCGAATCGCACAGCTTCACCGAAGCCGCCCGCCGCTGCGGGGTCGTGCAGTCCGCGCTGAGCCACCGGCTCGCGCGGCTCGAAGAGGAACTCGGCGAACGGCTCTTCGAACGCACGACCCGGGCCGTGCGGATCACCCAGGCCGGGGAGGCGCTGCTGCCGATCGCCCGGCGCATCCTGGCCGACGTGCGCCTGGCCAAGGAGGAGGTCGAAGCGATCAGCGGGCTGCACCGGGGCAGGCTCGGCATCGGCGCCACGCAGACCGCGAGCCATCTGCTCGATCTCGTCGGCGTGCTCGGCGCCTACCACCGGCGTTACCCGGAGGTCAAGCTGGTCACGGTCACCGGGCCGGGGCACGAAATGGTGGCCATGGTGGCCGCCGGGGAGCTCGACCTGGCGCTGGCCGCGCGCACCCTGGAACCCTGCCCCGATCACGTCGAATTCCACCCGCTGCTGCCCGCCGAACCCGCCGTCGCCGTGGTCGGCGGGCACCACCCCCTGGCCCGCCGCAAGCGCGCGGGGCTCACCGAACTCGCCGCCTCCGGGCCGTTCATCGAGTTCCGCGCCCGCACCGAGCTGCGCAAGCGGGTGGACGAGGCGTTCCGCATCCAGGGCGTCCAGCGCGAGATCGCCTTCGAACTCGGCCAGATCCCGGAAATGGTGCGGTTCGCCGTGGCCGGTCTCGGCATCGCGATCGTCCCCGGGTCGTTCGCCAGGGATCTCGGTGACGCTACCGCGCTGCGGCTGGCGGAACGGGAACTCTCGCTCACCATCGGCGCCTACGTCCGGGCGGACGGGA
The DNA here is from genome assembly GCF_026802195.1 of Amycolatopsis cynarae. NCBI lineage: Bacteria > Bacillati > Actinomycetota > Actinomycetes > Pseudonocardiales > Pseudonocardiaceae > Amycolatopsis > Amycolatopsis cynarae. The sequence goes on from NZ_CP113836.1 coordinate 3,527,670, forward strand.
GCTCGCCGGCCACCCGGACCCTGGAGGAGCTGCTGCGGTCTTCGCGAAGCCAGGGCTGAAAGAAGGACTTCACCGACAACCGCCTACGGCCGCGGGATGTTGCGCAGGTTGGTGCGGGCGAGCGCGAGCACCTGCCCCAGGCCCCCGTTCAGCACGGTCTTGCCGAGGGACAGGGCGAACCCCTTGGCCTCCGCCACGGTGAGATGGGTGGGCACCTCCAGCGCGTCCGCCGTGGTGACCACGTCCAGCAGGGCGGGCCCCTGGTGGCCGAGCACCGCGGCGGCCGCCGCGGGCAACTCGGCCGGATCGGTGACCCGCCGTGTGTGGAAGCCCGCCGCGGCCGCCAGCGCCGCGTAGTCCACCTCGTCGTGATCGGTTTCGAACGGCGGGTCGCCGGCGACCATCATCTCCAGCCGCACCATGCCGAGACTGGAGTTGTTGAAGGTCACCACCTTCACCGGCAGCCGGTGCGTCTTCACGGTGAGCAGCTCACCGAGCAGCATGGCGAGGCCGCCGTCCCCGGACAAGGAGACGACCTGCCTGCCGGGCTGGGCCACCTGGGCACCGATCGCCATGGGCAGCGCGTTGGCCATCGAGCCGTGCACGAAGGAGCCGAGGATGCGCCGCCTGCCGTTCGGCGTGAGGTAGCGGGCCGCCCAGGTGCAGCACATCCCGGTGTCCACGGTGAACACCGCGTCGTCGTCGGCGAGCTCGTCGACCACCGAGGCGACGTACTCGGGGTGGATCGGCCGCAGCCGGAGCACGTCGTGGCTGTAGGGCTTGACCGTGCGCTCGATGCTTCGCCGGGTTTGCCGCAGCATCTCGTCGAGGAAGGTGCGGTCCGAGCACTGGTCGATTTTGGGCAGTACGGCGCGCAGGGTCAGTGCGACGTCCGCGGCGATGCCCTGGACCAGCGGCGTGCGACGGCCCAACCGGGCCGGGTCGAGGTCGATCTGCACGGTGTCGCGCCCGGGCAGGAACTCGTCGTAGGGGAAGTCGGTGCCCAGCAGCAGAACCAGGTCGGCCTCGTGCAGGGCCCGGTAGCAGGCGCCGTACCCGAGCAGCCCGGTCATGCCGACGTCGTAGGGGTTGTCGTGCTGGAGGACGTCCTTGCCCCGCAGGGTGTGCCCGATCGGGGCGTTGATCCGCTCCGCCAGCGCCAGCACCTCCTCCCGCGCCCCGGCACACCCGATGCCCGCGAAGATGGCGACCGTGCCCGCGGCGTTGATGCGCGCGGCCAGTTCGTCGACCTCGTCCTCGCGGGGCGCCGGGAGCGGGCGGGCGGCGGGGGCCGCGCTGGGCGGCACGGGGCCCGGTGAGTCCGCGGCCAGCAGGTCACCGGGCAGTACGAGCACGCCCGCCCCCGCACGGCCCACGGCGTTCTGGATGGCGAGGCGGGCCACGCGGGTCAGCTGCGCGGGCTGGGAGACGAGTTCGCAGTAGTGGCTGGCCTGCGCGAAGAGGGCTTCGGGCTTGGTCTCCTGGAAGAACCCGGTGCCGATCTGCCTGCTCGCGATGTGCGAGGCCAGCGCCAGCACCGGCGCACCCGACCGGTGCGCGTCCATGACGCCCTGGATGAGGTGTGTGTTGCCGGGCCCGCAACTGCCCGCGCACACCGCCAGCCGCCCGGTCAGCTGCGCCTCCGCGGAGGCGGCGAAGGCGGCGGCTTCCTCGTTGTGCACGTGGACCCAGTCCAGCCCGCCGTTGACGGCGCCCCCGCTGCGCCGGATCGCGTCGCTGAGCGCGTTGAGGCTGTCCCCGACCAGCCCGTACACCCGGCGGACCCCGGCCTGGACCAGCACCGCCACCAAGTCGTCGGCCACGGTTCGCGACATTCGGCACCCTCCTCGTCGGTACGCCCCCGGCGCCGACCATCCTGGGCGCGCCGCCGGGCCGGACGCATCGGTCGGTCGACTGGTCCGCGTCTCTGATACAGTCAAAGCTGCGCAGCCAAGCCTGTACAGTTTGGGCTGCAGAACTGTGAGGTGGGTGGTCATGGAAGAGACGGTGGCCGAGTCGGCCGTGCAGGGCGCACGCGAACTGCGGATCACGGTGGGCAGGCTGCGACGGCGGTTCAAGCGCACCTACGACAACGAGGGATTGACTCCCTCCCAGACCTCCGCGCTGAGCAGGCTGGACAAGGAGGGACCGGCGTCGGCGAGCGAACTCGCGGAGGCGGAAGGGGTGCGGCACCAGTCCATAACGAGCACCCTGAACGCGCTGGACGAGCGAGGGCTGATCCAGCGGCGCGCGGACCCGCAGGACGGCCGCAGGCAACTGGTGTCGGTGAGCGAAGCCGGGCACGCCTTGCTCGAAGACAAGCGCCGCGCGGGCGAGGAGTGGCTGGCCCGCGCGCTGCACGACCGCTACACCGAACGGGAGCGGCAGACCCTGCTGAAGGCGATGGCGCTCCTGGAAAGACTGACCGAGGCATGACGCCGAGCCGAGTCTCCCCCGGGGACGGCTTCGACCGGAAGCTGCTCGCGCCGATGATCGTGGGGTCGATCCTGAACCCGGTCAACTCCTCGATCATCTCGGTGGCGCTGGTGCCGATCGGGGTGGCGTTCGGCGCGCCCCCGTCGCAGACGGCGTGGCTCATTTCGGCGCTGTACCTGGCCACCGCCATCGGGCAGCCGGTCGTGGGCAGGCTGGTCGACCTCTACGGGCCCCGCCGCCTGTTCCTCGCCGGCACCGCGCTGACCGGGCTCGCCGGGATCACCGGGATGCTGGCCCCCGGCCTCGGGGCGCTGATCGCGGCACGCGTGCTGCTCGGATTCGGCACCTGCGCCGGATATCCGTCCGCGATGTACCTCATCCGCAGCGAAGCCCGCCGCACCGGGCGCGACAGCCCCGCCGGGGTACTCACGGCGGTGGCCGTCGCCACCCAGACGATCGCGGTGATCGGGCCCAGCCTCGGTGGGCTCCTCATCGGTTTCGGCGGCTGGCGCGCCACGCTCGCGCTGAACATTCCGCTCGCGGCGCTCGGCCTGGTCCTGGGTGCGCTGCGCCTGCCGAAGGCGCCCGGACCGGCCGGCGAAAGCACTCGCAGTGGTCTGGACCTTGCCGGTATGGCCCTGTTCGCGGCCGCCCTGGTGTCCCTGCTGCTGTTCCTGATGCACGCGGACCCCGCTCACTGGTACCTGCTCGCCGCCATGCCGGCCGCCGGAGCCGGATTCGTGGCGAGGGAACTGCGGGCGGCGTCGCCGTTCATCGATCTGCGGCTGCTCCGGGGGAACCTGCCCCTGGTCCTGACCTACCTGCGTGCGCTGCTCGCCTACGTGGTGGGTTACGCCTTCCTCTACGGCTACACGCAGTGGATGGAGCAGGGTCGCGGCCTTTCCGCCGCCCAGGCCGGGCTCGCGCAACTGCCGTTGTTCGCCGTGGGGATCCTCGTCTCGGTCACCACGGGGCGGCGTGCCCAGGTGCGCGGCAAACTGCTGGTGGGCGCGCTGGGGCAGATCGCCGCCTGCGTCCTGCTGCTCACCCTGGGCCCGGCCAGCCCGTTCTGGCTGCTCCTCGTCGTCGCCGTGGTGTTCGGCGTTCCCCAGGGACTGAACAGCCTCGCCCTGCAGAACTCCGTGTACCACCAAGCGGATCCGGAGCGCATCGGCTCCTCGTCGGGCCTGCTGCGCACCTTCGGCTACCTGGGCGCCATCGTCGCCTCCGCCGCCAACGGCGCGTTGCTCGCCCGCAGGGCCGACACGACGGGGCTGCACCACCTGTCCTGGTTCATGCTCGGCACCGCCGTGCTGTTCCTCCTGGTGACCGCCGCGGATCGGGCGCTCGCCCGGGTGGGCGCCGCGACCGGGGCCGCCACCACTTCCGTCCGGCCGTGACACAACCCTCTGAGAAAGGAATGCCCATGCCCGGCACCGCACTGCTCGTGATGGACGTCCAGCAGGCCATCGTGGCCCGCGTCCAGGACGACGGGTATCCCGCACGGCTCGCCGGGGCGGTCAAGGCCGCCCGCGCGGCCGGGATCCCCGTCGTCCACGTGGTTCTCGGTTTCCGCGCCGGTCATCCCGAATGCGCCCCGCGCAACAAGAACTTCGGGGCACTGCCGCCCGGCGCGTTCGTCGAAGGCGACCCCGGTTCCGCGATCCACCCGGCCGTCGAGCCCCTTCCCGGGGAGACCGTGGTGACGAAGAAGCGGGTGAGCGCCTTCACCGGCAGCGACCTGGAGCTGGTGCTGCGGGCCGCCGACCTCGACCACCTCGTGCTGAGCGGGATCGCCACGGGCGGGGTCGTGCTGTCCACGCTGCGCCAGGCCGCCGACCTCGACTACCGGCTCACGGTGCTGTCCGATGGCTGCTACGACCCGGATCCCGAGGTCCACCGGGTCCTGGTGGACAAGGTGTTCGCCAGGCAGGCCGAGGTGAGCACCGTCGAGGAGTGGTCGGCCACCCTCGCTGGCTGACCCGCCGCGCCGCCCCGCCGCCGAGCGCCGGGGCCGCTTCCCGTGAGGGGTCCCCTCACAGCCGATACGGCCGTGAGGGGACCCCTCACGGCCCTCGGACTCGAAAGCGCGGCGGCGTATAGGTCGTTATACGGCGACGGTGGTGGTGTGGACGGGGGTACCGGTCTTGCCGCGCACCTCGTCGAGGGTGACGCCGGGGGCGAGCCGGACCAGTTCCAGGCCGCCGGGTGTCACGTCGAGGACGGCGAGGTCGGTGATGATGCGGTCGACCACACCCGCCCCGGTCAGCGGCAGCTCGCAGCGTTCGACGATCTTGGGCGAGCCGTCCTTGGCGACGTGGTCGGTGAGCACCACGACGCGGCGGGTGCCCGCCACCAGGTCCATCGCGCCGCCCATGCCCTTGACCAGTTTGCCGGGCACCGTCCAGTTGGCGAGGTCGCCGTTGGCGGCGACCTGCAGCGCGCCGAGGATGGCGATGTCCACGTGCCCGCCGCGGATCATCGCGAACGAGGTGGCCGAGTCGAAGAAGCTCGCGCCGGGCAGCACGGTGACGGTCTGCTTGCCGGCGTTGATGAGGTCGGCGTCCTCCTCCCCTTCGTACGGGAACGGTCCGATGCCCAGCAGGCCGTTCTCGCTCTGCAGGAAGACGTTCACCCCGTCCGGCAGGAAGTTCGCCACCAGGGTGGGGATGCCGATGCCGAGGTTGACGTAGTCGCCGTCCCGGAGTTCCAGCGCGGCGACCGCGGCCATTTCGTTTCGGTTCCAAGCCATGACTCACGCCTCCTGACGCGCGCGGACGGTGCGCTGCTCGATGTCCTTGACCCGCGGGCGGGCGGCCACGAGCCGGTTGACGAAGATGCCCGGGGTCATCACGTCGTCGGGGTCGAGGAACCCGTCGAGGACGTGCTCGGCCTCGGCGACGGTGACCCGCCCGCACATCGCCACGAGGGGGTTGAAGTTGCGGGCCGTGTAGCGGTAGCGCAGATTGCCCTCGCGGTCGGCGGTGTGCGCGTGCACCAGCGCCAGGTCGGCGACGATCCCGCGTTCGAGCAGGTAGGTCTGCCCGTCGAAGACCTCGGTCGGCTTGCCCTCGGCGACCGGCGTGCCCACGCCGGTGCGGGTGTAGAACGCGGCGATCCCGGACCCGCCCGCCCGCAGGCGCTCGGCCAGCGTGCCCTGCGGGGCGAACTCGACCTCGACGTCGCCGTCGAGGTACTGCTGCGCGAAAAGCTTGTTCTCGCCCACGTACGAGGCCACGACTTTGGCCACCTGCTGGTTCTCCAGCAGCAGGCCCAGCCCCTTGCCGTCGACGCCCATGTTGTTCGAAACCACGGTCAGGCCGGTGACCCCCGACTCGGCCACGACCTCGATCAGGTCGGCCGGGATGCCGCACAGGCCGAAGCCGCCGACGGCGATGGTCATGCCGTCGCGCAAGGTCTCGCGCAACGCCTCACGGGCGTCGGGACGAAGCTTGCTCATCCAAGAACTCCTCGTTGTGTCCGGTGCATGGGCAGGCGTGAGGAGTACACGCCGCACCCCGAAACCGCGTCAAGGAAGCGGTGTTGCCGTCTCCGGGATCTCTCGTCAGCTGGACGATCGGACATCGGACGTTCACTGAGTGGGCGCTACGATCGGTACCCGTGAGCGAAGTTCCCCATGTGGTCGGCCGGGTCGGCCGCCTGCTGCGCGCGCTGTCGCAGCAGGCCGTCTCCGGCGCCACCACCACCGCACTCGCGCGCGACACCGGTCTCCCCCGCGCGACCGCCCACCGCCTGCTGGAGTCGCTGGCCCGCGAGGGCTTCGTCGACCGGGACACGCGCTCGGGCCGCTGGTTCCTCGGCCCCGAGTTGTACCTGCTCGGCGCCGCCGCCTCGCCCCGGTACGACCTGACGAACGAGGCCCGCGGCAGCGTCCACCGGCTGGCCCAGGCCACCGGCGAAAGTGCCTTCTTCTCGGCACGGCGCGGGGACGAGACGGTCGTGCTGCTGCGCGAGGACGGCAGCTTCCCGATCCGGTCCTTCGTGCTCTTCGAGGGCGCCCGGTTCCCGCTCGGGGTGGTCTCGGCGGGCATCGCGGTGCTCGCCTATCTCCCCGCCCGCGAGATCGACGCCTACCTCGATGCTCACGACCTGACGGAGCAGTGGGGCCGATCCCACTCCCCCGAGGCCGTCCGCGCCCGGCTGGCCGCCACGCGCGAACACGGCTGGTCGCTCAATCCCGGCCTGATCGTCGAGGGCAGCTGGGGCATGGCGGCCGCGGTCTTCGATTCCGCGGGCTCACCGGCGTGGGCGCTGACCCTGACCGGGATCGAACCGCGGTTCCGCCCCGACCGGCAACCCGAACTCGGCCGCCTCCTGCTGGAGGAGGCCCACCACCTGTCCCGCAAGGCTCCCTGACCGTGCCCCGACCGCTGCCCGCGGGGCCCACGCTTTCGCGCTGCTGGGCCTGCGGCAACCGCACTTCCTGTTGGGCGGCGTAGCGGCCGACCAGCTCCGATCCGCCAGGTGGCCCTCTCCGAGACGATGCCGGACACGTCTTGTTGATCGAATTGCCACGGTAAGCGCCCCTGGAGCTGACGGAAGAGACCTCCGGTTTGCGGCACGTGCCCACGTCGTGCCCTGAGCACCGGAGACTGTCATGGGGCTGGTCAGTGATTTCGCTGTTTTCGGAGGCATTGGGTGCGCTGCGGTCCGCGCGGCCGCCCGGCTGCTCGCTCTCCTGATCGTCCTGCGGGGAACTCGGCCCAGCCAGCGGGCGGAACTCGTCCGCGCGGTCGCGGAACTGTTCCGCCTCGGGCGACGGACCTCGCGGACGGAAGACTCTCGCCCCGGCCGCGGCGATGGTTAGCGCGGGCTGCGGGCGTGCTGGGGCCAGCCCTACCCCCGTCCACCGGTCAGCTTCATGGTGCGGGACCGGTCGCTTCGCCAGGCTCTGTGATGATCAACTCGACACACGGAGGAGTGTGGGATGGCTCGGCGGATTCGGCCGGCAGCGGCGGCGATCGCGGTCATGGCAGCGGCTCTCGCGGTGTTCGCCGCCCCGGCCTCGGCACAGCCGAAGTCCGGGCCGGTGGACACCGCGGTGGCCCACCTGCGAGACGAACTGGCGGCCGCCCACCTGCCGTCGGCCTCCTACGCGGTGGTGTCCGGAAACGGCACCGTGACGACCGGCGCGGTCGGCTCCGGCGTGACGCCGCAGTCGCCGTTCCTGCTGGGCTCGCTGAGCAAGTCGTTCACCGCGATGGCGGTGATGCAGCTCGTCGAAGCCGGCAAGGTCGGCCTGGACGCCCCGATCACCACCTACCTCCCGTGGTTCCGCACCGCGGGATCCCACGACCCGATCACGGTGCGGCAACTGCTCAACCAGACCAGCGGCCTGCCGACCGAGGCGGGCACCGTGGACCTCTACGAGCCGGAGACCACCCTGGAGCAGCGCGTCCGCGCGCTGGCCGGCGTGGTTCCGGTGTCCCGCCCCGGCGAGATCTTCCACTACTGCAACAAGAACTACGCGACGCTGGGGCTGATGGTCAAGCGGGTCTCCGGCCAGGACTACGCCGGCTACGTCAAGGAGCACATCTTCGCCCCGCTCGGGATGACCAGGAGCTTCACCAGCCTCGCCGACGCGCGCCGCGCCGGCCTGGTCGAGGGGTCCTCGGTGCTGTTCGGACTGAACGTGCCGATGGAGACGCCGGAGTTCCGCGGTGCGCTGCCCGACGGCTACCTGGTCTCCACGGCCGAGGACCTCGGCCACTACCTGACGTTCCAGCTGACCGGCGACTACCGGGGCGCCAGGCCGCTGTCCCCGGAGAGCCTGCGGCTGATGCACAGTCCGGCCGTCCCGGTCGGCTCGGACCAGGCGATCGACGGCATCGACCACTATGGATTCGGCTGGGGCACCGGGACCCTGAACGGGCGGCCGGTCGTGCAGCACGACGGCGACCTGACCCGCTACCACGCCAACATGGGCTATCTTCCCGACAGCCGCCTGGGTCTGGTGGTGCTCACCTCGCGCAACCCCGTGCTCCTGGACAACGGCGCGCCCTTCCACAACACCCTCGCAGTCCTCGCGGGCGCGCCCGCTCCGGAGACCGGCAGCACCTTCCTGACGACCTACGGCGTCATCGACTCGGTCGCGCTCCTAGTCCTCGTCGCGATGGCGCTAGCCACCCGCAGGCAGGTTCGCCGCGCGCGGCGGCTGCCGGATCTCCTGCGGGACCGGGGTTTCGGCCGCGTGGCGGTGCGCCCGCTGGTGGGGCACGTGGTGGCGGCTGCCGCGCTGTACGCGGAGGTGTTCGTCGGGGTCGGCATGCTCAGCTACGGCGGCTGGCTGCCGCTGGACGTGGCGTTCCAGACGCTGCCGGACTTCACCCTCGTCGTCGTGGGCGGCATGGCGTTCCTGGTGGTGCGCGGCGTGGCATGGTTCGTGCTGGCGTGCCGTCCGCGAAGCCGTCATTCGTGATCACGGCGCGCGGGTGGCGTTCACCTATGCCCGTTCCGGTGAGCGCGCGGAGGCAGTGGCCGCCGCGGCCGTCGCGGCGGGGGGCATCGCGCACCCGATCCACGCCGACAGCAGGCACGAGCAGGACGTCGAGGCCGCCGTCGCGCAGACCGTCGACCGCTTCGGCAGCCTGGACATCCTGGTCAACAACGCCGCCGTCGGCAGCTTCGGCCCGATCACCGAACTGAAGATGGACGAGATCGACGCGATGCTGACGATCAACGTACGGTCCGCGATCGTCGCCATCCGCGAGGCGCTGGCACACCTGGGCGACGGCGGGCGGATCATCAACATCGGCAGCATCAACGCCGACCGCACACCGTTCCCTGGCCAATCGGTCCACGCACTGACCAAGGGCACGCTGGCGAGCCTGACCCGCGGGCTCGCGCGTGAGCTGGCACCACGCGGAATCACCATCAACAACATCCAGCCCGGCCCGATCGACACCGACGCCAACCCGGCCGGCGGGCCCGATGCGGCGAACATGCTCGGAGTCATGGCAGTGGACCGCCCGAAGCCGCCTACATCACCGGCTCCAGCCTGGACATCGACGGAGCATTCGGCGCGTGATCCCCGAGGGCGCTGGCAAAGCCGCGGGCGCGTGAAGAAGTACCGGGAGCCCGGCAGCGCGGACGAGGTCCGGCCGCGCTGCCGGGGACGAGGAGTGAGCGGCGAAGCCGGTGCTAACTCCCGTTGTCCTCGCCCGAGACTTCCCAGCGCGCGAGTTCGCGTTTGAGGACCTTTCCCGTCGGGTTGCGCGGCAACCGCTCCAGGAACACCACGTCCCGCGGCACCTTGTACCGCGCCAGGTTCGCCTTCACGTAGTCCTTGACGTCGTCCTCGCTGAGGGAGCCCTCCTCCCGCCGCACCACGAAGGCCCGCAGCCGCTGCCCGAAGACCTCGTCCGCCACCCCGATCGCGGAAACCTCCACAATGGACTCGTGCCGGGCGAGCAGTTCCTCCACCTCGTTCGGGAACACGTTCTCCCCGCCGGAGACGATCATCTCGTCGTCCCGGCCGTCGATGAACAGCCTGCCGTGCGCGTCGAAATGGCCGACATCGCCCGACGACATCAGCCCGTCGATCACCTCCTTGGTGCCGCCGCCGGTGTAGCCCTCGAACTGCAGGGTGTTGCCCACGAAGATCCGCCCGGTGCGCCCCGGCGGCAGTTCCCGGCCGCGTTCGTCCAGCACCTTCACCCTGGCCCCGCGCACGACGCCGCCCACGCAACCCGGTTCGGCGGCGAGGTCGTCCGGGGTGGCGATCGTGGCGTAGGCGACTTCGGTGGAACCGTAGAGGTTGTAGAGCACGGGACCGAACCGCGCCATGGCCCGCTCGCACAGCCGGGCCCCCAGCTGCGCCCCCGCCACGAAGATGATCCGCAACGAGGAAAGGTCCTTGCCGCGAAAGGCTTCCTCGTCCAGTTCGAGCATCCGGTGCAGCATCACCGGCACCACGATCAGGGCGGTGGCCCGGTTCCGGTCCAGGCTTTCCAGCGTGGCCGCGGGATCGAACCGGCGCCGGATCACCAGGGTCGAGCCCAGCAGCACGGCCAGCAGCGCGTGGGCGAAGCCGAGCGTGTGGAACATCGGCGCGCAGCATTCGGTCACCTCGCGCGTCCGGAACGGCACCTTCGACAGCAGCGCACCGACCGGGGCCAGCGACTTCGGCTCCGCCCGCGGCGCGCCCTTCGGCTTCCCGGTGGTCCCGCTGGTCAGCAGGATCACCTTGGGCGCCCGGCCCGGATCGGGCGGCGCCTCACGGGAGGCCCCCGCGATCAGCGCGTCGAGAGTGTCCTCGCCGGGACTGTCCGCCCAGGCGCGGAACCGGCCCCTCGGCGGTTCGACACCGGCCAGCATCCCGGCGTACTCCTCGTCGTACACCAGCAGTTCGGTGCCCTCGCGCAGCGCGACCTCCCGGATCTGAGGGCCCGCGAAGTCGGTGTTGAGCAGCACGATCCGGGCCCCGCACTTGGCCGCCGCGAACACCGATTCCAGGAAACCGCGGTGGTTGCGGGCCAGGATCGCCACCCCCTCCCCCGGCCGCAGGCCCCGGGCACGCCAGGCGTTGGCCAGCGCGTTGGTTCTGGCGTCGAGTTCGGCGAAGCTCAGCGTGCCCCGCTCGTCGATCACCGCCGTGCGCTCGGCGTACCGGATCCCGGCGATCACCGGCAGCGCGGCCACCGTGCCGAACCGGCCGAACGCGCCCGCCATCCGCGCGATCCGGCCCGGCGTCTCCAGGCCGAGCAGCCCGCTGCGCGCACACAGCGCCACGTAGGCGGCCTCGTCGGCCGCGCGCCGCGCGAGAAAACCCCACTGCCGTAACATCACCGTCTCCCGTCAGGCGTGGTAGCCGAGCAGCTTGGCGGCCAGATCGCTCATGATCTCGTCGGCGCCCCCGCCGATCCCGAGGATCCGCGCGTCCCGGTAGTGCCGTTCGACCTCGCTCTCCCGCATGTACCCCATTCCGCCGTGGAGTTGCACCGCCTGGTCGACGACGTACTTGCAGGCGGCCACCGCGGCGTTCTTCGCCACGCAGACCTCGGCGAACTGCGGCTGCCCGGAGGCGTGGCGGACGGCGACGGTGCGCACGTACGTCCGCGCCAGCTCGACCCGCTGGTACATCTCCACCAGCCGGTGCCGCACCACCTGGCGGTCGATCAGCGGCTTGCCGAAGGTGCTGCGCTGCCTGGTGTAAGCCACGGTCAGGTCCAGGCAGCGCGAGGCCACGCCGTAGGCGTGCAGGGCGACCCCGATCCGCTCGCTGACGAAGGCCTGCATGATCAGGCCGAACCCGCCGTTTTCCGCGCCGACCAGGTTGCGGGCGGGCACCCGGCAGTCCGTGAAGGACAGTTCGGCGGTGTCCGAGCAGAGCCAGCCCATCTTGTCGAGCCGGCGCGAGACCTCGAAGCCCGGGGTGCCGGTTTCGATCACCAGCAGGCTCACGCCCCCGAAACCGGGGCCGCCGGTGCGCACCGCGGTGGTGACGAAATCGGCGCGGGTGCCGGAGGTGATGAACATCTTCGCCCCGTTGACGACGTAGTCGTCGCCGTCGCGCACCGCGGTGGTGCGGATCGAAGCCACGTCGGACCCGGCGTCGGGTTCGGTGATGCCCAGCGAGCCGATCTTCTCCCCGGCCAGGGTGGGCCGGACGAAACGTTCGATCAGGTCCTCGTTCCCCGCGGCCACCATGTGCGGCAGGGCGATGCCGTGGGTGAACAACGCCGAATGCGCGCCGGAGGAGCCACCCGCCTCGAACCAGGCTTCCCCGGCGACGAGCGCGTCGAGCTCGTTGCCGCCCTGCCCGCCCACCTCCTCGGGGAAGTTCACCCCGAGCAGTCCCGCTTCGGCGGCCTTGCGGTGCAGTTCCCGCGGCAGCGCGCCGTCGCGCTCCCAGTCCGCGAGGTTCCCGGCCACCTCCCGCTCGACGAAGCGGCGCGTGCTTTCGCGCAGTGCCTTGCGTTCCGGGGTGTCGAGCTCGTGCATGCGCTCAGCGTCCTTTCCAGACGGGCGGGCGTTTTTCGGTGAAGGCGAGAACCCCTTCGGTGGCGTCCTCGGACAGCACGGCGGCCGAGGCGATGTCTCCCTGCCGCCGGAAGGCCTCCTCGGTGGTCCAGTCCAATGCCTCGTCGACGATCCGTTTGCTGACGCGGACGCTGACCGGCGCGTTGGCCGCGATCCGCCCGGCGAGGTCGAGCGCGGCGTCGAGCACCTTCCCGGCCGGGGCGAGCGCGTTGACCAGCCCGAGTTCGGCCAGGCGCGCCGCGGGCATCGGATCGCCGGTGAGCGCGAGTTCCATGGCGATGTTGCGCGGCAGGCGTTCCCGCAGCCGCAGCACACCACCGGCCGCCGCCGCCAGCCCGCGCTTGGGCTCGGGGATACCGAACTGCGCGTCCTCGGCCGCCACGATCAGATCGGCCACCAGTGCCAGCTCGCAGCCTCCGGCCAGTGCGTGCCCTTCCACGGCCGCGATCAACGGTTTCACCGGCGGCTTGGCCGTCAGGCCCAGCGGGCCGCGCTTCTCGGTCATCGGGAACTCCCCGCGGGCCGCACCCTTGAGGTCCATGCCCGAGCAGAAGGAACCGCCCGCCCCGGTGAGCACCGCGACCTGGGCGTCCGGATCGGCCTCGAACGCGTCGATGGCCCGTTCCAGCGCCTGGGCCATGGCCAGGTTGACCGCGTTGCGGACCTCCGGCCGGTTGAGCGTGATCACGGTGACCGGGCCGCGGCGCTCCACGAGCACCGGCGCCGGTGGCGGTGCGGGCAGGGACCGCCGGTCCGTTCCGGTGAAGGTGACGGTGCCGTCGGCGGCCACTTCGACCGGCCGCCCCACCGGGTCGTCCGTACCGGTGAGCGCTTCGAGAATTTCGGGCTGGGTGCTGCGCAGGAGCACCCGCGCACCATCGGGGATGAGCACGCTCAGCACCGCGGCTTCCGGCTTCCCGTCGCGGTCGTAGGGAACGGTGTAGGCCTCCAGCACGCCCGGCCCGGCGTGGTCGGTGCGGACCGGGCGGGAGGGCGGGTTCTCGACGATCGGGTGCAGATGCCGGAACGGCCGTTGGGGCGGGGTCGTGGAGTAGACGCCGATCGAGTGTTTCGTGGCGTACCAGCCCAGCGAAGTGGACAGCCCGAACGCGCCCGGCTCGCCGCGCAACCGCTGCACGAGCACGGCGACGGCGTGGCTGCCGTAGTTGTTGCCGGGCCCCCCGGCGAAGGTCAGACCGCCGGTCACCGTCAGCGGCCGCGCCGGATCGTCGGTGGGCAGGCCGAGCTCACGCGCCGCGATCTGCACCGCGGACGGGAAGCACGAATACAGGTCCACCTCCTTGACGTCCTCGATGGACACTCCGGCATGGCCGAGCGCCGCCCGCCCGATGGCCCGGATCGCGGGCGAGGCCGCCAGCGACGCCCGTTCCGAGACGAACCACTCGTCGTGCCCGGAGGCCCCGGCGTGCGGGAAGACCCACCTGTCCTGCGGCACGCCCGCCGCCTCCGCGGCCGCCACGCTGCACAGGATCAACCCGCTGGCCAGATCGACCTGGAGGTTCGCGCACAGCAGTTTCGTGTAGGGCGCCGAAACCATCCGGTTGTCCGCCGAGGGATGGGCGATCGCCTCGGCGGAGAGCGCCGTCGGCTGCCAGGCGTGGCGGTTGGCCGAGGCCACCGAGGAAAACCTCGACCACAGTTCCCCGATCGCCCGCTGGTGCGCGGCCGGATCCCGGTCCAGGCTCGCCCGCACGGCGGATTCGATGAGCGCGTACATGTAGATCGGCGCGCCCAGGCCGACTCCCGCTTCGGCGGGGTTGTTCGCGACCTTGTCGATCCCGAGCACCCGCGTCGGCGCGATGCCTTCGTCCTGGACGGGCCAGTCCAGCCGCACCCCCTGCTTCTGGGCCGCCGCCAGGCTCGCCCCGGCTTCCGCGCCGGTCACCAGCACCACCTCGGCCTCGCCGGAGGCGATGGCTTCGGCCGCGGCGTTGATGAGCAGTTGCGCGCCGTCCCCGCCGAACCTGCTCGACTGCACGGTCTCCTTCGGCCGCGCCCCGACCTCCCGTGCCACCAGGGCGGACTGGTCCCGGTAGGTCCAGGAGGCGCTGGCCACCGAGTACACCGCGTCGGCGGCGGCCAGCAGTCCTTCGCCCGCCCCGCTGTCCTCGGCCGCACGCCGCAGCGCCTTGACCGACAGCGCGACCGGGTCGAGCGTGCCCGGCTCCCGCTGCACGAACTGGCCGGCGCCGACCAGCACCGGCGTGGCCGGGTCGAGCGTCCGGCCCGAAGCGCGGTGCAGCACGGGCTTGCGCCGGGGCCTGGTGTGGGCGTTCCTGCCGAGCACGTCGGCGAGCTTGGTGAGCGAGGCGTCGAGTTCTTCGCTGAGGCTGCGCACGACCGAGGCGCCCATCGGTCCCTTGACCGGCTGGCCGTCGAGGCCCGCGTCGAAGAACACCTCGGCGCCGCCGGAGTGGGGGCGCACGGTGAGCCAGAAGCCGAAGGTGAGCCCCATCGGGCCGGTCCCCCGCAGCTCCAAGCCGTCTTCGCCGGCCTCGGCCACGGTCCAGCGCAGGTCCGCGGGAATGCCCATGATCTTGGCCTGCTGGGTGAAGCGCAGGCCCGCTTCCGCCCGCTCGGGCGGTTCGCCGCGCCAGCCGCTGTGCAGGGTCATCCACTCCGGGAACCGCGCCGGCTCGGTCAGGAACGCGACGGTCTGTTCGACGGTGGCCGGTACGGGCTTGCTCGCCCGCGCGGTGCTGGAGAAGGCGGCGAGCCCGGCGGGCGGGGTGTGGGCCGGCCCGGCTTGCGCGGCCGGTGCCGCGGGGGCGGCCGGTGCGGCAGGCCCGGCACGGTGCAGGAGCCCGCGGATCACCTCTCGCCGCAACTCCGGGTTCGCGGCCACGGTCCGCGCGAGCTGCCCCAGCCCGCGCAGCTGGGCACGAGCGCGCGCGAGCCCGTGTTTCGAGGGTTTCGGGGTGCTCATCCGGACCCACCTTCGCAGTTACCGTCTAATTGGACTGTTTGTTGCGGGCGCAAGCCTGCCGTAAGAAGCAGGCGTTACGCAAGGCCCAGAATTGACCGAAGAACAGTTCACTCGTACGGTATCCGGGTGGCGGAACTGAAGGCACCCCGACGAACGCAGGAGGAGCGCCGGACGGCGACCCGCACCCGCATCCTCGATGCCGCGGTCGAGTCACTGCTGGAGCGCGGCTACGCGGCGACGACGGTCGGCGAGGTCCAGGACCGGGCGGGCGTCGCCCGCGGCACCCTGCTGCACCATTTTCCCACCCGGGTCGACATCATGGTCGCGGCCATCAAGCACATCTCGGACCGGCGGGTCGAGCAGTTCGAGCGCGAACTGAAGCTGATCCCCAGCGACACCGGCCGGCTGGCCGCACTGGTCGACCTGGCCTGGCGCGATCTGAACAGCCCGATGTTCTTCGCGGCACTGGAACTGTGGGTGGCCGCCCGGAGCGAGCCGGAACTGCGGGACGCGCTGGTCCCGGTGGAGCGGGAACTGTTCTCCCGGATCCACGAGAGCATGCTTTCCGTGGTCGGCGCCGAAGCGGTCGATCCGCGCCTGCCCACACTGGTCCAGTTCACCCTGGACATGCTCACCGGGCTGAGCATGTCCACGATCCTGACCAGCAACCTCGGCTCTCGCGAGGTGCTGCTGCGCCGCTGGAAGACCGCCCTGTCCGTCCTCATGGGAGAGCTCGACGCCACACAGCTCGTCGCGCGCTCACGCCGCCCCTGACTTGCCGCACCAGGTACCCCTGGGGGTATACTGGCGATGTTCCCGAAGCTCAACGGAGGTAGAGCGCCATGTGCCAGCGAGTCGAATGCCCCCAGTGCAAGAAGCCGACCTACCAGGGATGCGGGCAGCACGTCGAGCAGGTGCTCGGCGATGTCCCGGTCTCCCAGCGCTGCTCCTGCGGAACGCAGCCGCAGCAGCAGGCGGGCGGCGGTCACCCCTTCGGCCTCCGCTGACCCCTCAGCCGAAAGCGCTCCGTGCCCGTCCAAGGCGCGGAGCGCTTTTTTTGCGCGCGAGCCGTGAAGGGCCCCTTCACGGTCGATCCGACCGTGAAGGGGCCCTTCACAGCACCGCGGTCAGGCCAGGGTGAGGAACAGTTTTTCGAGCTGGGCCCGGTCGGCCGCGGCATCGGGCGAGCCTTCCCGGTCCGCGGAGACGCACTTGTCCAGCCCGGTCGCGATGATCTTGAACCCGGCCCGGTCCAGTGCCCGGCTCGCGGCCGCGAGCTGGGTGATCACATCCTTGCAGTCGCGGCCGGACTCGATCATCTGGATGATCCCGCCGATCTGCCCCTGTGCGCGCCGCAGCCGGACCACCACGTCGGACAGCTCGTCAGCCTCGAGTTTCACGACAACCTCCTCCTGTTACCCCCCAGGGTACGACCACGGTAGCCGAACTTCACACCAGCTGGGTGATGCTCTGCACCGCGCTGTAACCCGCGATCAGCACGAGCATGATCCCGAACGCGGTGGTGAGCCGATCCGGGGAGACGCGGGAAGCGACCCGGTTGCCCAGCAGCACCCCGGCCATCGCCGCGGCGACGAACAGGCCGAGCAGGGGCCAGTTCACCGCCGTGGTCTGAGTGAGCAGCCGCGACGACAGCGCGACGGCGCTGTTCAGCGCGATCACCACCAGCGAGGTGCCCACCGCCGTGGCCCCGTCGAAACCCAGCGCGAGCACCAGCGCGGGGACCACCACGAACCCGCCGCCGACTCCGAAGAACCCGGTCAGCAGGCCCACCACGGTGGCCGCGACCACCACCTTCACCGAACGGGCCACGCCCGCCTTCGGCCGGGTGATCGTGGCGACATCACCGTCGCCACCGACACCGGCGACATCACCGCCGCCACCGGTGGACGGCGTGGGTTCCGGCCGTTTGCGCCGCCGCGCGAGCATCGCGACCGCGGCCAGGACCATCAGGCCGGAGAAGCCGAGCAGCAGGACGGTGGGACTGACCAGCCCGCTGGCCTTGGCACCGGCCACCGAACCCACCGAGCCGAGCAGCCCGAACGCCAGGCCCTGACCGAGCCGGACCCGCCCGGCGCGCCGGTGCGCGAACACGCCGGTGAGCGCGGACACCCCGACGATGACCAGCGACATGGTCGTGGCCGCGTGCGGGTCCTGCCCGAGCAGGTAGACCAGTGCGGGAACGGTGAGGATGGAACCGCCCGCACCGAGCGCACCGAGGCTGAGCCCGATGAGCACGCCCACGGGTAACGCGAGCAGAAGCGTCATGACAGGATCGCCCGTCCCTCGGCCATCGGGAGCCCGACGGAAGAAGCCTCGTCGTAGTCGTCGTCGACGGCCACCACCTGCCGCCCCGCCGCGGCGAGCACCGACGCCGCGATCGAGGCCCGGTACCCGGAATGGCAGTGCACCCACACCTCACCGTCCGGCACCTCGTGCAGGCGCTCGAGCAGCTCGTGCAACGGGATGTGCACCGCGCCCTCGATATGCCGGGTGTGCCATTCCTGGTTGCGGCGCACGTCCAGGACGACCACCGGCCGGTGGTGGCGGACCTGGGCCAGGTCGCCGAAGCGCGCCGTCGGGAACGAGCCGAGCGGACGGCCGCCCGCCCACTCGCGCGGCGATCCGGTGGCGGCCGCCTCGAGGCGGTCGATGCCGATGCGGACCAGCTCACGCTGGGCCTTTCCGACCTGCTCCGCCGTTTCGCCGAGCAGCGTCAGCGGGGTGCCCCACGGGATGAGCCAGCCGAGGTAGGTGGCGAAGGTGAGGTCGAGACCGAAGTTGAGCGAACCGCCCACGTGCCCGGCGGCGAAGGCGGTGCGGTGACGAAGGTCGACCACCCACTCCCCCGCCTCGATGCGGCGCCGGAGCTCGTCGGCCTCCGCGCGCTGCGGCGGCGTCAGGTCGGGCGCGTCCGGTCCCGCCGCATTGGCCGGGCCCATGTGCGCGTAGTAGGCCGGGTAGGCGTCCAGCCCGGACAGCAGCTCGTCCACATAGGACCGCTCGTCCCCGGTGAGCGCCGGGTTGATCCGCTTTTCCCTGCCGATCGTGGATTCCTCGCCCTGCGTGGGGGTGGACGCGCAGAAGCTGCCGAAGCCGTGTGTCGGGTAAATGCGCGTTTCGTCGGGTAGCTCGGCGGCCAGGCGCCGCGCCGAGGCGTACTGGGCGTGCACCAGTTCGCCGGTATGGGCCGGGCCGAGCAGGTCCGGCCTGCCGGTCGAACCGAACAGCAGGGAGCCGCCGGTGAACACGGCCGGTGTCTCGTCCGGCGCCTCGAGCACGTAGGCGAGGTGGGTGAACGTGTGGCCCGGGGTGTCCATCGCACGCACCCGCATCGTGGAGCCCACGGCGACCTCGTCGCCCGGTTCGATCGGCGTGTACTCGAAGGCCACCTGGTCGGCGGCGTTGACGTGGTAGACGGCCCCCACCGCCCGCGCCAGCGCGAGACCGCCGGTCACGTAGTCGTTGTGGACATGGGTTTCGAAGACGTGCTCCAACCGGACCCCCCGGTCCTCGAGCAGGGTCAGCACGCGGTCGATGTCCCGCTGGGGGTCGACCACGAACGCGACCTCACCGTCGTGGACGAGGTAGCTGCGGTCCCCCAGTGAGGGCGTGTCGATCGCCACGATCTCCGGCATTGTGCTCACTCCTTCACGCCGCGTTCCCGTGCGGGCCGTGGACGACCGGCCGCCCGGCCGGCACCCGGGCACCGGTGCCGCCGGCGACCGACCACGCGTCGAGCCCCGCCGCGGCGAGCCACGAGGCCGCCCTCCGGCTCCGGTTACCACTCGGGCAGACGACGTAAATGCGTTCGCCCCGGGGAAGCTCGCGAGTTCGCTCCGGCACGCCGACCTCCTGAACCATCCGACCTCCCATACCCACTGGGGTATCTCCCAGTCCAGGGTAGACAGGGCGTCCGGCCGCACGCAACTACCCCCAGGGGTATGAAAGCTCATACCTCGCTGGGTATCCGGACGACGTCAGAGAGTGCCCGTCACCGCCTGCAATCCCAGGCTCGAAGCGGCCACCGCCACCCACAGCAGCCCACCCAGTACCAACGGTCGCGGCCCCGCCCGCCGCAGATCCGCCGGGCGCAGCGACAAGCCGATCCCCGCCAGCGCCGCGGTGATCAGGAAGGTGCCCAGCCCCGACAGCGCGGGATGCCAGCCGGGCGGGATGAGCCCGGCGCTGTCCAGGCCCGCCGCGACGACGAACCCCACCAGGAACACCGGCACGATGCGGCGCCACGGCATCTCCCGCAGCCGCGCCGGGCCGCCGGCCCGGCGGCGCGCCGAGAGCAGCGCCAGCACCAGCACGATCGGGATGATCATCAGGGTCCTGGTCAGTTTCACCACGATGCCGTAGGCACCGGCGTCGCCGCCGTAGGCGAACGCGGCCGCCACCACCGAAGACGTGTCGTTGATCGCCGTTCCGCTCCACAGGCCGAAGGCGTGCGGGCTCATCCCCAGCAGGTGACCAAGCGGCGGGAACAGCAGCACCGCGGCGATGTTGAAGGTGAAGATGGTGCCGACCGCGTAGGCCACTTCGGTTTCGGCGGCCCCGATCACCGCGGTCGTGGCCGCGATCGCCGACGCGCCGCAGATGCCGGTGCCCACGCCGATCAGGGTTCGCGCGTCGCCCCCGACCCCGAGCAGCCTGCCCAGCGCCCAGGCGCCGAGCAGGGCCACGGCGAGCGTGCCGAGCATCACCGGCAGAGAGCCACCTCCCACCCGGACCACCTCGCGTAGCGACAGCCCGGTACCGAGCACGACGATGGACAGCTGGAGAACGGGTTTGGCCGCCACCTGGTAACCCGGCGCCCAGCAGGCCGCGCGCAGGCCCGGGAGCAGCGCGGCGGCGGCCGTTCCCGCCACGATCCCGAACACCGGTCCGCCGACCAGGGGCACGAGCCGCCCCAGCACGGTCGCGATCCCCGCCACCGTGAACGCCACCGCCAGCCCGGGCAGGACCTGGACCGCCCTGCGGTCCTTCAGTGCCACCCCCGCCGTCCGTACCCCCATCTCGCGTCCCCCTTCACGCCGTCAAATGTCCGGACATTTAACCACCGTAATGTACGGACATCCGGGCGGCCGGGGTACCGGCTACTGTCGCCAGGCGAAGGAGGAAGCATGGCGACACGACCGCTCGACCGGTCCGGTCCCCGGCCCCTGTGGCAGCAGCTGCAGCACCAGTTGCGGGAACGGCTGGAAGCCGGGGAATTCGCCGACCGCTTCCCCGGCGAGCTCGCCCTGGTCGAGGAATACGGCGTGAGCAGGCACACCGTGCGCCAGGCCCTGCGCCAGCTGCGCGAGGAAGGCGTGGTGGTGGCCGAACGGGGGCGCCAGCCCAGGGTGGCCCCCACCACCGAGATCAGCCAGCCGCTCGGCGCGCTCTACAGCCTGTTCGCCTCGGTGGAAGCCTCGGGCCTGAGCCAGCACAGCATCGTGCGCACCCTCGACATCCGGGCCGACGCGGTCATCGCCGACCGGCTGGACCTGGACGGGTCCACCCCGCTGCTCTACCTCGACCGGATCCGGCTGGCCGGGACCCAGCCCCTGGCACTGGACCGCGTGTGGCTCCCCGCCGACTTCGCCGCACCACTGCTCGGCGTCGACTTCACCCACACCGGCCTCTATGCCGAACTCGCCGCCCGCACCGGCATCCGGCCGGAACAGGGCCACGAGGAGATCCACGTCGTCATGCCCACCCCGGCCGAACGCGCGCTGTTGCGCTGCTCCCCGGGCACGGCGGCGTTCTCGATCAACCGGCTGGGCCGGGCGGGCGACCGGCCGGTCGAGTGGCGGCACACCCTGGTCCGCGGCGACCGGTTCACCCTCACCGCCGACTTCTCCACCGAAACCGGCTACCGCCTCCGGTAGGGACCGGGGTTGACCATGAAGGGGCCCTTCACGGCCAGGGGTCCCGGCAAGGTCTCACGGCAAAGAACACCACCCCCAGACCGAGCGGGGGAACTCACCCGCCTGTCAGAGGAGCGGGCCGGGGGTCTCGGCGGCGGCCCGCAGGCCGGTGCCGTGCTCGTGCTTCTCCCCGGCCACCTCGGGCGAGATGATCACCACGGGGCAGGCGGCCCGCCGCAGGCACTGCGCGCTGACCGAGCCGAGCAGCGCACTCAGCAGCCGCCCCCGGCCGTGACTGCCCAGTACCAGCAGCGATGCCTCCGCCGAAGCCTTCACCAGCGCGTCCGCGGGATCGCCCTCGACCAGGTCGGCGCGCACCGGTGCGCCGGGCCGCTCGCCCACGGTCTCCCGGACGAAATCGTCCAGGGCACGCCCGTGCATCGCCGCGACCTCGTCGATCGGCGCCACCACGCCACCGGGATCGACCGCGGGGACGTAGGTCCAGGCCGCCACCGCGCGCACGACGCGTCCCGTGGCGGCCGCCTCGGCGACGGCCCAGCGCAGGGCCGCGGCACTGGTCGCCGACCCGTCCACCCCCACCACGACCGGAGGGCCGCCCTGCACCGGCGCGAAGTCGCTGTCGGTCATGTCTCGTCCTCTCGTCCTGCGGCCGGTGTCCCCGGCCCTTCCCCAGACAAGGCCGCCCGGCGGGAAGACCACAGGGGCGGAAGTCCTCCGGGCAGGCGACCAAATCCCCCGGCCGGGGCGAGGCCGGGCTGGCACCGTCTTCCTCGGCCGGGCCCAAGGCGGGCCGAGGCCGGAACACGGGAGGTTGAAGTGTCCACAGTGGAGTCGGTGCCCCGGATCGTGGTCGGGGTCGACGGATCCCCCTCGTCGAAGCAGGCGCTGCGCTGGGCGGTCCGGCAGGCGGAACTGACCGGCGCGGAGGTGGAGGCGGTGTTCGCCTGGCACTACCCCAGCGCCTACGGCTGGGCCCCGTCGGTCGACGTCGACCTGGAAACGCTGGCTTCGCGGGCGCTGGCCGACACCCTGACCGAGGTGCTCGGCGCCGCGCCCACCGTGACGGTGCACCCGGCGGTCCGCGAGGGCATCACCGCCTCGGTGCTGCTGTCGGCGGCCGAGGGCGCGGATCTGCTGGTGGTGGGCAGCCGCGGGCACGGCGGGTTCGCGGGCGCGCTGCTCGGCTCGGTGGGACAGCACTGCGTGCAGCACGCGCACTGCCCGGTCGTCGTCATCCGCGACCGTGTCCAGGGGAACTCCTCCGAAACGGACGCATGAACGGGGGCAGGGACTTTCGTCGCCCGCGATGGGACTTTCGGCACCTGTCTCCGCGCGGCCACGCTCGGTCACCCTGGATGCCGTGAACGCGATGACGGAGACGGTCCCGCCGTTCCGGCGCCGGTCCGCCCGCCGGAACGGCAGGCGGCTGGGCGTGCTGGCCACGGCGCTGCTCCTGGCCAGCGGACTCGCGCCGGCCGCCCGCGCGGCCGGCGCCCCGCCCGAGACGGCCGCGGTGTTCACCCGCGCCTACGACACCACCGCCAAGGTGGTGACGCTGACCTTCGACGCGGACTGGTGGAGCCCCGGCGACACGAACGCGGTGCTGAACATGCTGCGGGACAACAAGATCACCGCCGGGTTCGCGCTCACCGGGCGGTACGCCGAGAAGTTCCCCGACCAGACCAGGGCGCTGCTCGGCGCCGGGCACAAGCTGATCAACGCGACCTACGACCACCCCTATCTGACGATGCAGGACCAGGCGCAGCGATGGTCCGAAATGGACCGCGCCGAGGCGGTGTTCAACCGGCTCGGCTTCTCCTCGGCGGGCTGGTTCCGCACGCCCTACCGGGACGGCTACCTCGACCCTGGGGTCAACCGCGATCTGGCCCGGCACGGCTACTACGTCAACTACGACTGGACCTTCGACACCACCGGGGACCAGGGCACGAGCATCGACGCGATCCTGGCCAGGGTCCGCCAGTACACCGTCCCCGGCGCCACGATCCGGATGCACCTGAGCGACAACTCCACCGATGTCGCCGCGCTCGGAGCGGTCATCAACACCTTGCGCAGCATGGGCTACGGCTTCGCCGATCCCAGTCTGTCGGTGACTCGCGGGGTCATCGGCCGCAAGTACGCCGACCTGGGCGCCGAGCATTCGCCGGTCGGGACCCCCGGCAGCGCCGAACTGGCCGCCGCCCCGTCCCACGGCGCGGAACAGTGGTACCAGGGCGGGCGGATCTTCTGGCGCGAAGACCTCGGCGCGCACGAGGTGCACGGCGCGATCGGCGCCAAGTACTTCACGCTGGGCGGGCCGGACTCGTTCCTGTCCTATCCGGTGACCGACGAGACCGAGGCCGCCGACGGCGGACGGCTGAACCACTTCGTCGCGGGTTCGATCTACTTCTCCCCCGCCACCGGGGCCCACGAGGTGCACGGCATCATCCGCGACAAGTGGGCCACGCTCGGCTCGGAACGCGGCTTGCTGCACTACCCCACCACCGACGAAACCGCCGCGGAGGGCGGCGGGCGGTTCAACCACTTCCAGGACGGGTCGATCTACTACAGCCCCGCCACGGGAGCCCACGAGGTGCACAACGTCATCCGCAGCAGGTGGGCGGCACTGGGCTGGGAACGGGGCGTGCTGCGCTACCCCACCACGGACGAGACCCCGGCACCGGACGGGGTCGGCCGCTACAACCACTTCCAGGGCGGGTCGATCTACTACACCCCGGCGACCGGGGCCCACGAGGTCCACGGCGCCATCAGGGCCAAGTGGGCCGACCTGAACTGGGAAAAGGGTTTCCTCGGCTATCCCACCACCGACGAGTACGCCGTCACCGGCGGCCGGGCGGGCACCTTCCAGGGCGGGATCGTCTACTTTTCGCCCGCGACCGGGGCGCACGAGATCAACGGCGCGATCCTCGGCCAGTACCTGCAGCTCGGCGGCCCCGACAGCAGGCTCGGCCTGCCCGTGAGCGACGAATACACCGTCCCCGAGGGCAGGCGCAGCGACTTCCAGCACGGCTCGATCCTGTGGAACACCGCGACCCGCACGGCGACCGTACGGCCGTGAAGCAGGCCGTGGACGGGCCGGGCACCCTCGCCACCTCGGGCCTGTCGGCGGCCGAGGCCCAGGAACGCGCCGAACGCGGGCAGGCCAACACCGTCGTCCGCCGCGGCAGCCGCAGCGCCGCGGACATCGTGCGGGCGAACGTGTTCACCCGCTTCAACGCGATCATCGGCACCCTGTTCGCGATCATCCTGGTGATCGGCCCGCCGCAGGACGCGCTCTTCGGCTTCATCATCCTTGTCAACACCGGGATCGGGATCGTGCAGGAACTGCGGGCCAAGCGCACGCTGGACCGGCTGGCGATCCTGGGCGAGGCACGGCCGCGCGTGGTGCGCGACGGCGAGGTCACCGAGGTTCCCGCCGAGCGGATCGTCCTGGACGACGTGCTCGACCTCGGCCCCGGCGATCAGCTCGTGGTGGACGGCGTCGTGCTGGCCGGTTCGGGACTGGCGGTGGACGAATCGCTGCTCAGCGGCGAGCCGGACCCGGTGGCCAGGAAGCCGGGCGAGCCGGTCCGTTCCGGCAGCTTCGTGGTCGCGGGCACCGGACGGTACCGGGCCACGAAGGTGGGCAACGCCGCCTACGCCAACGAACTCGCCGAGCAGGCGAGCCGCTTCGCGCTCACCCGTTCCGAGTTGCGCGCGGGGATCGACCGGATCCTCCGCTGGATCACCTGGCTGTTCGTCCCGGCCGCGGCGGTGACGGTTTACGGGCAGCTGAGGGCCCACCAGGGGCCCGTCGAGACGGTGCGGGGCACGGTGGCCGCGCTGGTTCCGCTGGTGCCCGAGGGGCTGGTGCTGCTGACCAGCATCGCGTTCGCGGCCGGGGTGATCCGGCTGGGCCGCCGCCGGTGCCTGGTGCAGGAGCTTCCCGCGCTGGAGGGGCTGGCACGGGTCGACACGGTCTGCACCGACAAGACCGGCACCCTCACCGAGACCGGGATGCGGGTCGGGCGGGTCTGCGCGGCGGCGCCCGGCACCACCTCCGCGCCCCTGTCCGGGCTCTCGCCGGTGCTGGCCGCGCTCGCCGCCGCGGATCCGCGCCCCAACGCGAGCTTGCGCGCGATCGCCGACGCCTTCCCCCGGGCCCCGGACTGGCCGGTGACGGCCTCGGCGGCCTTCTCGTCGGCGGCCAAGTGGAGCGGCGTGAGCTTCGGCGGCCACGGCGACTGGGTCCTCGGCGCACCCGATGTCCTGCTCGCCCCCGGCGATCCGGCCGTGGCCGAGGCGGACCGCCTTTCCGCCCAGGGCCTGCGCGTCCTCCTGCTGGCCCGTGCCGGGATGCCCGTGGACTCCCCACAAGCGCCGGGCCCGGTGATCCCGGCCGCGCTCGTCGTGCTCGAACAGCGCCTGCGGCCCGATGCCGCGGCCACCCTGGCTTTCTTCGCCGCACAACAGGTTTCGGTCAAGATCCTGTCCGGTGACAGCGCCCGCTCGGCAGGGGCCGTCGCCGGGGCGCTGGGCCTGCCCGGCGCCCCGGACCCCGTCGACGCCCGCGAACTGCCCGTCGAACCGGCCCCGCTGGCCCGGGAACTGTCCCGGGCGAGCGTTTTCGGACGCGTCTCCCCGCACCAGAAACGGGCGATGGTGCACGCGCTCCAGTCGAGCGGCCACACCGTCGCGATGACCGGGGACGGGGTCAACGACGTGCTCGCCCTCAAGGACGCCGACATCGGGGTGGCGATGGGCTCGGGCAGTCCCGCCAGCCGCGCCGTCGCGCAGATCGTGTTGCTGGACAACGCCTTCGCCACCCTGCCCCACGTGGTGGCCGAGGGACGCCGCGTGATCGGCAACATCGAGCGCGTCGCGGGCCTGTTCCTGCTCAAGACGGTGTACTCGCTGCTGCTGGCGCTGGCGGTCGGCGTGGCGCACCTGCCGTTCCCGTTCCTGCCCCGGCACCTGACCCTGATCGGCACGCTCACCATCGGCATCCCGGCGT
Source organism: Amycolatopsis cynarae (assembly GCF_026802195.1). NCBI lineage: Bacteria > Bacillati > Actinomycetota > Actinomycetes > Pseudonocardiales > Pseudonocardiaceae > Amycolatopsis > Amycolatopsis cynarae. The sequence goes on from NZ_CP113836.1 coordinate 3,553,963, forward strand.
TCTTCCTCGCACTGGCCCCCAACACCGAGCGCGCGCGGCCCGGGTTCATCCCCCGGGTCCTGCGCCTGGCGGTCCCGGTGGGCACCGTCGCCGCCGTGGCCACCTTCTCCTGCTACGCGGCGGTCCTCGCCGAAGGGCGGGCGAGCGACGTCGTCAACCGCACCGCGGCGACCACGACGCTATTCCTGGTCGCGCTGTGGGCGCTGTTCCTGGTGGCGCGGCCGCTGCGCTGGTGGAAGGCCGTCCTGGTCGCCGCCATGGCCGTGGCCTTCGTCCTCGTGCTGGTGGTGCCCTTCGGCCGGGACTTCTTCGCCCTCGACCCCTTCGACGGCACGGCCATGCTCACCGCCGTCGCCGCCGCCGGGTCCGCCGCCCTGCTGCTGGAGGCCGGCTGGTGGCTCGACCGCCGGTTGCGCCGTCCCCGCCGTTCCCGTCACGGCCCGGCCGAGCATCCGCGGTAGCGGTGCTTCCGTCCGGACCCGCTTGCGGGCCGTCACGGCGAACACGATCCACCCGGCGGCCGCCAGCCCGAGCCAGGTGAACACCCGGTAGAGCACCACGGCGATCGCGGCGGACCCGCTGGGAACCCCGCCCGCGGTCAGCGCGGCGAGCAGGCCCGCCTCGGCGGGACCGGCGCCGGCCGGGGTCAGTTCCAGTCCGATACTGGCCTGGACGGCGAGGTAGCCGAGCGCGACCTGCGGCCACGGGACGTGCTCCCCGGTGGCCGCGACCGAGGTCGCGACCGCCAGGTAGTCCGCGCCCCAGGTGAGCACGGTGACCACGAAGAAGGACCACCATTGCCGGGCGTTCGGCCGGAGCCGGGCGATCCGGTCGGACACCTCCTGGGCCGCGGTGGACTGGCGCGCCACCCAGCTCGCGGTGCGCACGACCGGCAGGTGGCGTGCCACCGCCACGGTGCGGTCGGCGATCCAGTGCAGCGTCCTGGGCCGCTGCACCAGTTCCCACAGCGCCCAGGCCAGCACCGCGACCGCCACCGAGAGCGGCACCGCGGCCGCGAAGGGCATCAGGCCGTCGAACGCCAGCACCAGCGGCCCCGCGAGCACCAGGACCGATGCCGAGAACAGGGCCGCCATCGTGGTGGCCCACAGCGACAGCCCGGTGTCCACGCCCCGGAACCGCAACGCGGCCACCGTGTAGGCGGCACCCGCCGCCGATCCGGCCGAGGGCACGGTCTGGGCCAGGGAATTGCCGATGAAGTTGATCGCCTGGACGGCCGGGACCGACAGGTGCGCGCCCCCCGTCACCAGCATGCGGCGATGCAGCTCGCCGTAGGCCACCAGCGACAGGGTCGCCAGCACCGCCGTGACGGCGACCCAGAACCAGTGCAGCTGGGCGAGGCTGACGCGCAGGTCGGGCGCCGCGGCCAGGGTTGGCGCCAGTTGCCAGCAGGCGATGCCCAGCCCGGCCCCGGCCAGCACCCAGTCGATCACCAGCCGCCAGCGGGGCCGCCGGGCGACGCTGAGCACCTCGCGCAGGATCGGACGAGTCTCGGGCACGATCCCTCCCCTCGCCGCGCGGTCCCCGGCCCTGCCTCCAGGTACCCGCGAAACGCACCCGCGACTCCGGGAGCACCGCGGTGGGCCTCCGGCTCATCTTCGCGGGATGCCCTTGCGCTTGAGGTATTTCGCCCGTCCGCGTCGTCCGATGGCCTCGGCCGGTCCGAGAATCGGCGGGACGAGCCAGGGGAAGGACTGGAGGATCCGGCAAAGGATCGAATCGCTGTAGGGGAGGAAGTGTTCGAGCCTGCGCTTGCGGACCGCGCGCTCGAAGACGTCCGCCACGTCGTCGGGCGTGCTCACCTTTCCGAAGAAGTTGAGCAGGCTGCCGTCGTGGGTCGCTTCATGGAGCAGCATGGGGGTGTCGACGGCGCTGGGGTAGATCCCGCTGACCGCGACGCCGGTCCCGCGCAGTTCGGTGCTCAGCGCCGCGAGGTAGGCGCGCAGGCCCGCCTTGGCCGCGGAGTAGGCCGCCGATCCGGGCAGTGCGAGGATCCCGCCCATCGAGACGGTGGCGATGATGTGCCCCCGTCCGCGCGTCTTCATCGCGCGGGCGGCGGAGGCCGCGATCTCGACGACGGAGCAGAGCATGACGTCGAGCTGCAGCCGCAGTTGCGCCGCCGAGGAGTCGGCCGCGTCGCCGGGGACGATCACCCCGGCGTTGAGGAACACCAGTTCCAGGTCGTCGGCCCACTCGTCTTCGATCCGGGCGCAGAGCGCCGCCACGGACTCGCGGTTGGACAAGTCGCAGGCGACCGGGGCGGTATCCGAGCCGGCCGCGGTGACGGCCTTTTCGGCGAGCGCCTGGTCGCGTTCGACGCACAGCAGGGTGTGGCCGCGGGCGGCGAGCCGGCCGCAGACGACCTCGCCGATTCCACCGGCGGCGCCGGTGACGAGCGCCAGGGAGGAACGGTCAGACATGGCTGGTCTCCTTCGGGGGCTCCACTGCGGCGGGCGAGGATGCCGCGCCGGCGCGCAGGTCGTCGTAGGTGTGGTCGTCGACGTCGTGCCAGCCGAACCGGTCGCGCAACTGCGCGAGGTAGGCCATGTACGTGGAGCGTTCGACGTAGTTGGTGTGGCGGGGGCTGTCGACGTACTTGACGCCGCCGCGCAGGTCGGGGGTGTCGGTGCGCTTGAGCTGCGTGAGTTCGGCCTTCCGGACGCCCGTCTCGCGCGCATTGATGTCGATCAGGATGAGTTGTGCCATTTCTTCGAACCGCTTGTACGCCGCGTCCGCGAATTCGACGAATCCCAGCACGTACAACGAGTCCAGCTCGCGGGAGAAGATGTTGAGATACAGCTGCGGGTGGCCGTGTTTCCACTGCAGCAGTCCCGGGTCGAGGAAGGGCATCCGGTATTCGTAGCCGGTGGCGAGGATGATCTCGTCGACCTCGGCCTCGCTGCCGTCGGCGAACACGACGCCGGTCGCGGTCAGGCGTACGACGTCCGGCTTGGCGACGAGGTCGCCGTGCGCGAGGTGGTGCAGGACCTGGGTGTTCATGATCGGGTGGCTGGCCAGCGCGTCGTGGTCGGGTGCGGGCAGCCCGAGCCGGGTCAGGTCGCCGACGAACGCGTCGAGCATCGCGTTGACGTCACTGGACAGCACGAGTCCCTTCGGCGGGTCGAGCTTGCCGGTGAGCAGGGCGTCGGTCGGCAGCCCGGCGATGTGCTTGGGCACGAACCGGTAGCCGCGCCGGACCGACAGGTACGCCGCGTCCGCGTGCCGCGCGGCGTCGCAGGCGATGTCGACCCCCGAGTTGCCGGCCCCGACGATGAGCACTCGCCTGCCGCGGAATTCCAGGCCGTCGCGGAAGGTGGCCGAGTGCCGGACCGTGCCGGTGAAGGTGTCCTGTCCGGGCAACGCGACCTGGTTGGGGTGCCAGGTGACGCCGGGGCAGCAGATGAGCCCGTCGTATTCGCGGACGGTCCCGTCGGACAGCGTCACCCGCCACCGGTCGCCGTCGACCGGTTCGGCGGAGGTCACCTCCGTGCCGAAGCGAACGTGCCGGTACAGGTCGTACTGGCGGCCGAAGTCCCTGATGTAGTCGCGGATCTCGCGCCAGCCGGGATAGTCCGGAAAGTGCGGCGGCATCGGCGCGCCGTAGAAGCCGCTGGTGTACTTGGAGCTGATGAAGTGGCAGCTCTCGTACATCGGGCTGCCCTCGTGGCCGGGGTCCCAGATCCCGCCGAAATCCGGGTTGCGCTCGTACCAGTCGAAGGGGACGCCCTCACGCAGCAGGGTGCGGGCCATGATCATCCCGGAGGGCCCGGCGCCGACGATGCAGTAGCGCCGGGTGTAGGCCGGCCGTTCGTCCGCACGGCGAAGGTCCGGACGGTGCCGGTTGGTCGTTCCGGCCAGCTGGGTGTAGGCGAGCGGGCGCCGGGCCCGCAACCGCAGCGCGGCGACGACACCGGCGACGGCGGTAACGGCGATGAGCAGCGGGACGGCGTTGACGAGGACGTTGTCCGTGCCCGTCAAGGCCGCGTAGTGCACGGACGCCAGGACGAACGCCGTGCCGAGCCCGAGTGCGCCGACGACCGGGGCGATGACGCCGGAGAACGGCCGCCGGTCACCACGGCCGCGGAGGAACACCATGACCGACAGTGCGGTGAACGCCTGGACGAGCACGATCGACAGCGTCCCCATGCCGACCACCGCCGAGGCGATGACCTCGTAGGGGTCCGCACCGGCGAGGCCCATGACGCCGACGACGCCGACCGTGACCGCGGTGACGAGGGCGCTGGCGACGTGGGGGCTCCGGTGCGCCGGGTGGTAGCGGCCGAGCGGTCGCGGGGCCACCTGCTCCCAGCCAAGCGCGAACAGGTACCGGCTCGCGGCGTTGTGCAACGCGATCCACGAAGCGAGGACGCTGGTGCACAGCAGCACCGCAGACGCGTCGAGCAGTGCGCTCCCGCCGTACTGCTGGGCGAGCGTGAAGACCAGGTTCCCCAGGTCCTTGCGGGCTCGCTCCGGCGCCGCGGTGCCGCCCGCTCCGCCGATGACGATCCACGCGGTGAGCACGTAGAAGACGGCTATCGAGATCACCGAGATGTAGAGCGCGCGCGGAATGCTGCGTGCGGGCTCCTCGGTCTCCTCGCCGTAGAGCGCCGCGGACTCGAAGCCCACGAAACTCGTGAAGGCGAACATCAGCGCGATGCCGAGCGAGCCACCGAACAACTGGCCTGCCGAGAAGGATTCCGGCGGGAACGCGGCGGTGCCTTGGTGCCCGACGACGAGGACATCGAGCACAAAGAGGACCGCGAATTCCAGCGCCATGAGGATGCCGAGGAAACGTGCCGACACGTCCGCGCTGCGATGCCCGAACGCCGCCACGACGACGACACCGATCGCGGTGAACACTCCCCACGGGATGTCCACACCGGACTGTGCGAAGACCAGCGAGGTGAAGTACCCGAACACCGCGGCCATCCCGACCGTGAGCGACAGGTAGCCCAGTGCCGCGACGTAGCCTGTCGCGATGCCGGCCGGTTTGCCGAGCCCGCGGGCGACGAACACGTAGAACGCGCCGTTGTTCACGACGCGCTTGCTCATCGCCGAGTAGCCCGCTGCGAAACACAGCAGAACCACGGCGGCCACGACGTACGCGGCGGGCAGCGAGATTCCGTTGCCGCGAACCATCGCCAGCGGCGCGTTGCCCGCGATGGCCGCCATCGGGGCCGCCGCGGCGATGACGAGGAACACCACCCGGCGAGTGGACAGGACACGGCGCGCCCGGCCCCCTCCTGTCGTTGTCTCCTCGGCGGTGCCGTCGGAGGTATTCCGTTGCCGACCGGTAGCCATAGGCCTCTGCCTTTCTGTCTGGCGTTCGCCCCCGAATGAAGTCCGGCGAGCATACGCGGACATTTGGTCGTTTGACCAGACTCTTTGGTCAAGCGTCCAAATTGCCTGGTCGAATGACCTGTCGACCGGGTTCCTGTGCCAGACTGAGGCCATGAACGCGCAGCCCGTCGAGCCCTTGCCATCGCCGAGCAGGCGGCGCCGTACCCAACGCGCCACCAGTGAGGAGCTCGTCGCGGCGGCCATCCGGGTCATCGGCCGCGAGGGCGTCGCCGCCGCCACCACACGCAAGATCGCCGAGGAGGCCGGGGTTCCGCTCGGCACCGTCCACTACTGGTTCGCCGGCAAGAACGAACTTCTCGAAGACGTCGTCCGCGAGATCGTCACGCGCCTGGAGAAGGCGGTCGCGATGACCGACCGGCCGCAGGGCGGCACCACGGCCGAGGAGCTGCGGGCGGCGCTGGATGCCGCGTGGGCCGAGGTGTCCGGCGACGATCCGGGGATCCAGCTCGGGTACTACGAGCTCACCGCACTCGCTCTGCGCAACCCGTCGATGCGGGAGCTGGCCCGTCTCCAGTACCGCGGCTATCGCGAAATGGCCGCTCGTTCACTCGCCCCCGCCCTCGTCGGAGTCGAACCGCGACGGGCCGCGGCGATCGCCGAATTCGTGGCGGTCACCTTCGACGGCCTCGCGCTGGCCTGGCTCGCCGACCCGGAGCGCACGCATCCGGAGCAGGTGCTCGACCTCCTTGTCGAGGTCGTCCTGCAAGCACGGGAGACGTGAAGAGCGGGCGAGGCCACCGGTTGCGCTGAGGGGCCCGGCAAAGTCCGCCCGCGGTGTACGGCGCGCCCACCGGGCGAGTCCCACCCTCGTGCGCTTGTGTCCCACCTTCAGGCAGGTGAGTCCCACCCTCGTGCAGGTGAGTTGCCCGCTCAGGCGGGGCTGGGTGCCGTGAGGGGCCTCTCACGGTCGATACGGCTGTGAGGGGCCCCCTCACAGCACCGCGCAGCCCTGCGCCCTCGCAAGGGCCGAACGTGGCACTCGGGCTGCCGAACGTGGGACACAAACGCCGGAGGCGTGGGACCCGCCCAGGCAAGGACCGACTTTGAAGGGGCCCTTCACGGCCGAATCGACCGCGAAGGGCCCCTTCACGCCCCTGTCAGGAGTAGTGCCGCTCGATGGTTTCGATGATGCGCGGGCGGAGTTCGGCGGCGCTGACGATGGCGTCCACCGAGCCGACCTGCACGGCACGCTGGATGCTGTGCACGCCGTCGAACTCGGCCGCCACCTCGCTGAGCTTCTCGGCCCGCACCGAGGTGCGCACCTCGGCCAGTTCGGTCACCAGGGCCGCCCGCTCCCCGTCGGGCACCGACCGCAGCCGCGTCTCCAGCTCGGCCACCCGGGGATCGTTCGCGGTGCGGCTGTTGACCTCACCGGCGAAGACCACGGCCGCGGCGGGGGCGCCGCCGATCACCGAGGCGAACGAGCCGTCCACGGCCAGCACGGTCATGTCCGGGTTGAGCGCCTTGGAGAACACCACGAACGCCCCGCCGTGGTACCGGGAGATCACACAGAACACGATCGGGCCGCGGAAGTTCACGATCGCCCTGCCGATCTCCGCGCCGTACTCCAGTTGCAGCTCCCGCATCGATTCCGGCGAACCGTCGAAGCCCGACAGGTTCGCCAGCACCACCAGCGGGCGGTTCCCGCTGGCCGCGTTGATCGCGCGCGCCGCCTTCTTCGAAGAACGCGGGAACAGCGTGCCCGCGGTGTAGGTGTCGGGCCCGTCGGTGGGCGGGAAACCGCGGCGCGGCACCGACCGCGACTCGATCCCGAGCAGGCACACCGGCCAGCCGCCCAGGTGCACGTCCTGCACCACCGCGGTCTCCGCGTCCGCCATGCCCGCCCAGCGTTCCAGGATCGGGTGGTCCTGGTCGGCCACCGCCCGCATCACCGTGCGGATGTCGAAGGCCTTCTTGCGGTCGGGGTTGGTCTCCCGCGCGAAGATCTCGCCGACGGTGGTGAAGTCCGTCCCGGTCACCGCGTGCGGGTAGGGCGAGATGTCGCGGTCGGCCGGGTCGCTGGTCGCGGCCCGGCGCGGCGCCGACTCGCCCGGCGCGATGTAGGTGTGGTCGTAGTGCTGCATCAGCACGTCACGGGCACCGGCGAGGTCGGGCGCCCAGTACTGGGCCTGGCCGTTGGGTCCCATCACCCGGTCGTAGCCGCCGATACCGAAGTTGTCCTCGGCGGACACACCGCCGGAGAAGTCCAGCGACTGCTTGCCGGTGAGCACCATGGCCGAATCGGGCGTCATGACGAGGATGCCCTTGGTGTGCATCAGCATGGTGGCCTCGGCGTTCCAGTACGGCTGGGCACCGACGGTGATCCCGGCGACCACGATGTTGATCTCGCCGCCGTCCTGGGTGAAGTGCACGATGCGCTTGAGCGCGGCGGCCACCCAGTCCATGTTCTCGGTGCCGGAGTCCATCGCGATCCGGGCGCCCGCCGACAGCGCGAACCACTCCAGTGGCACCCGCATCCGCTCGGCCAGATCGAGCGCGGCGATCACCCGGGAGCATTCCGGCTCGGAAAGCGCGCCCAGGGCCTTGGTGGGGTCGCCGAAGAGCACCACGCGGACCACGCCCTCGGGGTGCCGCTCGGTGGGCGTGCGCACGACCCCGGCCACGATGCCCGCCTTGTTCCGTCCCTTCGGCCGGTCGACCGGCACCAGCGCGCCCGTGTCGTCGAGGTCGTGCTCGACGAACGAGCCGTGCGGCCCGGCCAGCATTTCGGTGAGCTCGTAGGGGTAGACGGTGTCGCGGCGGCGGGCGCTGAGCACCTTCTGCCCGTAGTCGTCCAGCGGCTGGATCAGCTCGGTGGTCGGTTCGGTGACCTCGACCCGGACCCCGGCGCCCGCCTGGTAGGAGATCCGCACCGCGACCTCGCGCAGTTCGCCGGTCTCACGGTCACGCTGGCGGCCCAGGAACAGGACCTCCTCCAGCCCGGCGCCCGCCGTGGTGGGCAGCACCCGCTGCGCCACGGTCCTGAGTTCGGACATGGCCAGTTCGCTCGGCGGCCACACGTAGAGGAAGACCCGGTTGCTGTCCAGCCGCTTCTTCGCCGGCCGCTGGGCCTGGACCTTGCGGATCGCGTCGAGACAGGCTTCGAGCGCGCCTTCCACCGCGGGCAGCGCGATCAGCCTTCCTTCGGTGTCGCGCAGCGGGGTGAGGTCGCGGACCTGGGCCATCGCGACGAGCCGTTCGTCGGCCGGGTTCTTCGGCGCCACGCAGCGGAACAGGTAGACGTCCTCGTCGGCCGAAGGCAGCCGGGTGCGGTCGAAGTTGCTCAACCGCTGCAGTTCCAGGCGGCGCGCGATCATCGGGTGCAGGCCGCGGATGAGCACATCCTCGCTGAACCCGTGCTCGCCACGCTCGAAGGTGAAGTGGTGGTGCATGGCGGTGCCGCTGCTGCCGGCGACCGTCGTGGTCACCCGCTTCAGCCGGGCGGGCAGGTCCACCGCGGCCAGCACCTCGCCGAGACGGGCGGCCATCGTCTCGGGCGCGGCGGGCTGGTCGCGCCAGTCGAGGTAGACGTCGGCCACCGCTTCGCCGTCACCGCCGGCCACCGCTTCGCCGTCACCGCCGGCGGCCGCTTCGGCGACCGCGGTCAGCAGCGCGCCCAGTTCGGCGAACCGCCCGGCGGTGGCCAGCAACTGGAAACGCGCGCCGTCGAGGTCGTAGCCGGCGGTGAAGAACGGGCGCTGCCCGGCCTGGAAGCAGCGGGCGCCGACCGAGCCGCGGTTGGCGTAGTAGCGGCGGCTCAGCACCTCCAGCAGCGGGCAGGGATCCGCCCCGGGCCTGCCGATGCGCTGGCCGAGCAGCCGGACCAGCGGTTCGGGGCTGGCCACCATGTCGGCGATGCGCTCGGCGCGGTCTCCGGCGTCCGGGTGCGCGTCGAGGTGGCGCAGGTGCGCACGGACGCGGGCGTAGACCTCGGCGCGGTTGCGCCGCAGCATCGGCTGCGCGAACCAGCGGAACACCACGCTGCGCGCGAGGTCGGCCACCACCGGGAAACGGCGCTGGGTGGCCAGGATCAGGTGTTCCAGCGCGTACCCGGTGACCTCGCGCAGGCTGCTGCCGGGCGGCGGCTCGGTGAGCCAGCGCTGCAGCAGCGCACTGATCACGGTGACGTCGGAGGCCAGCCGCTGCTGGGCGAGGAAGATCCGGAAGACCGCCTCCTCCAGCGCCGGGGTCCGCTCCAGTTCGGTGACCCCGTAGTGCGCGAGCACCCGCGACAGGCGCTGCTGGAAGGTGGCCGTGAGCCCGGCCCGTTCCACGTCCAGGCTCCGCAGGTAGGTGTGGAAGAACTCGCGCGGGCTGTGCACCCGGGTGTCGGCCTTGGACTCCTCGCCCGCGGGCCGGTTGCGGCTCAGCTCGGCCAGGTCGGCGAACACCTGCAGCAGCCCGACCTCCTCCTCCAGCGGGCGGCGGGTGAGCTCGTCGCGGGCGCCGAGGTACCCGGCGAGCGCGCGGCCCTCGTCCCGCGGGTCGACGTCGAACCCGAGCAGGAGGCTGCGCAGGTCCTCCAGACCCCGCGCCAGGCGCTGCTCCGGCTCGCCGTCGGCGGGCGCGGGCGGCAGGGCGAGATCCACCCCGGCCTCGGCGGCCTCCGCCGCCGCGCCGTCGCCGTCTCCGAGCGGCTCCAGCCGCAGCAGCGGCGCGCCGGTCTCCACCTGGCTGCCCACCGAGACCAGGCATTCGCGCAGGCGGGCCTTGAACGGGGCCCGCAGTACGGTCTCCATCTTCATGCTTTCCAGCACCAGCACCGGGGCCCCGGCCTCGACCTCGTCGCCCACGGCGAGCGGGGTGGCCACCACCAGCGCCGGGGCGGGCGAGCGCATCGTGCCGCCCTCGTCCCGGCTGACGCGGTGCGTGACGCCGTCCACCTCGACCAGCTGGATCGGCCCGTGCGCGCCGGACACCAGCCGGAACCGGGTGCCGTTCACGGTGATCTGGCCGGTGTGCGGGCCGAACCGCTCCACGGTGGCGTCGATCTCGTCGAGCCGGTCTCCGGAGGTGATCCCGATCCGGAACCGGCCGGGGCCGGTGCGCGCGACGGTGACGCGGTAGCCCGCGCCCCGCAGCTTCAGTTCGATCGCGCGGCCGACCTCGTGCTGCACCTGCGGGCGGCCACCGTGCGCGGTGGAGAGCAGGCGCTGCCGCTCGACCTCTTCCTCGTCCTCGTAGGCCGCGATCCCGGCGGCGGCCAGCGCGACGCCGGAGTGCCGGGTCTGCACCAGCCTGCCGTCGGCGCGGACGCGGTCGATCCAGCCGGTGTCGGCCTCGCCGCTGATCACCTCGGGCTGGTCGAGCAGGTCGAGCAGGAAGCTCTTGTTGGTGGTGCCACCCTCGATGAGGACGGTGGTCTGGGCCAGCGCGCGGCGGAGCCGGGCGAGCGCCTCGTCCCGGGTGCGGCCGTAGGCGATGATCTTGGCGATCATCGAGTCGAAGTCGGCGGGGATTGTGTCACCCTCGCTGACGCCGGTGTCGACGCGGATACCGGGCCCGGCGGGCAGGTCGAGCAGCACGATGCGGCCCGGGGCCGGGGCGAAGTCCCGGTCCGGGTCTTCGGCGTTGAGCCGCGCCTCGACCGCGTGCCCGTTCTCGGCGGGCGCGGCCCCGGCGAGCGGAGTGCCCGCTGCCACCTGCAACTGGGCCTTGACCAGGTCGAAGTCGGTGGTCTCCTCGGTGATCGGGTGCTCCACCTGGAGCCGGGTGTTGACCTCGAGGAAGGCGAACAGCCGCTCGCCCGGGTGGTACAGGAATTCGACGGTGCCCGCCCCGCGGTAGTCCACGGCCAGCGCGAGCCGTTCGGCGGCGGCCTTGAGCTCGCGCGCCTGCTCGGGCCCCAGCACCGGCGAGGACGACTCCTCGATCACCTTCTGATTGCGGCGCTGCACCGAGCAGTCCCGCACACCGAGCGCCCAGGCGGTGCCCTGCCCGTCGGCGATGATCTGGACCTCCACGTGGCGGGCGCCGGTCACCAGGCGCTCGAGGAAGACCACGCCGCTGCCGAAGGCGCGCTCGGCCTCCAGGCTGGTGCGTTCGAAGGCCTCCCGCAGTTCGTCCTCCGAGCGCACGACGCGGATGCCGCGCCCGCCACCGCCCGCGGTGGCCTTGAGCATCAGCGGGTAGCCGATCTCGCGCGCCGACGCGAGGGCCGCGTCGACGTCGGCCACCGCCCCGCGGCTCCACGGGGCGACCGGGACGCCGACCTCCTCGGCGATCAGCTTCGCGCCGATCTTGTCACCGAGCTTGCGCATCGCCTCGGCGCTGGGCCCGATGAAGGTCACCCCCAGCTTGTCGCACAGTTCGGCGAAGGCGGGGTCCTCGGCGACGAAACCCCAGCCCACCCAGACCGCGTCCGCCTTCGTCTCGGTCAGCGCGCGCTCCAGCACCCCGAGGTCGAGATAGGGCCGGGCGGCGGCGGGACCGAGGCAGTAGGCGTGGTCGGCCTCACGGACGAAGGTGGCGGTGCTGTCGGCGTCGGTGTAGAGCGCGACAGTCTCGATCCGCGGGCCGCCCTCCGCGTTGAGCTCCCCGACGGCATGGATCAGCCGCATGGCGGCTTCACCCCGGTTGACGATGGCGACACGACCGAACACTGGACAGGCCTCACAAGACTCGTACGACACCAAAAAGGCGACTCTCCTGGTCGCGGATCGTCGCCTACCCAGGTCCAACATGCCTCATACCGGCGGGTAACGCTTCGTCGGGCACGCTACGTCCTGGGGCCCCGCTTTTGTCGGGTATCGCCAAAAGCCCGGGCGCGGCAGGGATGGCGTGAAGACCACCGTCCCGGCGGGGGCGCCGCGACGGTGGCCTTCACTACTGAGGAACACCAGAGGATGACCGGTGCGGGGACGACGGGTTCCCCGCACCGGTGTTGCCCGCGGGTGGCACCGGGCTGTGGCGGACCCGGTACCACCCGCGTCGTTCCGGCAGGCGGGCCAACGAACGGTGACCCGCAGGCCGGACCGTTTCACGGAGTGCGGCTCAGCCGAGCAACACACCCAAGGTCGCGGCCAGGCCGAGCGACAGGCTCGCCGCGGCCGGTTGTGCACCCGACACACCGGGCACGTTTGCCGCGGTCGGGAGCGCTGCGGCCGGGACAGTCGCCGCGGTCGGGACACTCGCCGCGCTCGGGACACTCGCCGCGGTCGGCTGGACCGTCTCGGCGGGCTGCAGGCCAGCGCCCGGCACGCCCGGCTGGACCGTTTCGGCGGGCTGCAGGCCGGTACCGGGAAGACCGGGCACGCCCGGCTGGATCACACCACCCGGCACGCCCGGCGCACCTGGCAGGCCCGACGTGCCCGGCAGGCCCGGTACACCTGGCGCGCCCGACGTGCCCGGCAGGCCCGGTACACCTGGCGCGCCCGACGTGCCCGGCAGGCCCGGTACACCTGGCGCGCCCGGCAGGCCCGACGTGCCCGGCAGACCCGGCACACCTGGCAGGCCCGACAGGCCTGGCAGACCCGGCGCCCCCGGCAGACCCGGCACCCCCGACGTGCCCGGCAGACCCGACGCGCCCGGCACGCCCGGCAGACCCGGCACACCTGGCAGGCCCGACAGGCCTGGCAGGCCCGACGGTTGCATCACACCGCCCGGCAGGGCCGACCCGCCCGGCCGAATGGCACCGGGCCGGAGCGCCGAACCGGGCCGGAGCGCCGAGGCAGCCGGTACTCGCACCGCTCCCTGCGCCTGGCCCGCAGACGGCATGGCCTGCGGCATCGACTGGCCGATGGCCGGGTTCTCGTTCGCGAGGGCACCCAGCGGGTGGTTCGGCCGGGCCGCGCCGACGGTGGTGGTCCCGGTGGTCCCGGCGCCGCCACCGGCGATGGTGTCGGCCGCCGCGGGCCAGGCCAGCCCCAGCGTGGCGGCCACCGCAATACCCAGGGTCGCCATTCCCCGCACCGGCGCCCGCTTCCTCCTCGTCCAGGCCACGCACTGGGCCCGGGTACCTGGTTTGTCCATTCTCATCCTTCCCTGAATTGCCAACGGAGCCGCAGCAGCCCCGAAAAACGCAAGCGCAACAAAGACCACACCGTGCACGGCCGCAACGCATCCGGAAACCGAGGCAACGGGGAATGGTCCACTCAGCGGGGTGACGCACGATCGGGGCGCCATCAAAACTACTGTCCTTTGTGGACGTATCGCCTAGAAAACCCTGCTATGAAGCACTTTTGAGTGCGACGCGCAAGATTGTCCTTTAAGGACTTCCAGAAGCGCCGGAAGAGGTGGTTTGAATCGCCTTTCCCGCAAGCCGGAAGGGCTCGCGCGCTCCTCCGGTACGCCGCTCCGCGCACGGGAACCGCCCCGCCGCCGAGGGCGCCGAGGGCGCCTGCCCCCGGCCGGGAGCGATCATCGCCGCGGGTGCGCCGCAGGCGTGACTCCGCCGGGAGCGAAACACCCGTTGCGGGCGAAACCCAGCACTGACCCGACCCCACCTGACCTGCCCCGGTACCGCTGCGCGAGACTTCTCGCCGTGCCGGATCGAGAACAGCCCCTCGCCGGGGGCGACACGGACCGGCCGCGAACGAGGACGCTGACCACGGTGCTGGCCGGCTTCGACGAGGGCCGGGCGGCCCGGTTTCGCGGTCTGGTGCTGGGTGAGCTCGTGCGGTCGATGCAGGCGGCGCGGGATCCCGGGGTGGTGCACCTGTTCCTGCTGCCACCACGCCCCGGCCTCACCCGGTTCACCCTCTACGAGACGACCCAGCCGATCAACCTCGAGGTACCGGTGCCGGAGGCGATCCGCCTGGTGGTCGAGGCGTTGCACGAAGCCGCCCGGGACCCCCGGCAGGTCGCCGGGGCCGACGCGGGCTGGCGGGAAGCCGACCCCGGAGCCGAGGCCTTCTACCTCGGCTCCGGGGCCCGGTTCGCCCACCCCGCCCCGCACGGCTCGACGGTCGCCCGCCTCGTCGACCACACCGCCCTGTCGGTGACCCTGCAGGGCGATCCGCCCCGGCTCGCCCTGCAGGCATCCGCGCCGGTGATCTTCCAGGAACGGACCTACCCGGTCACGCCCGACATCCCGGCCGTCCAGCAGCCGCCGTTCGTGCTGATCGACACCATCGTCCGATTCCTCCGCTAGGTGGCTTCCGCCACCCGGCCTCTCGGGCTGCCTCAGCGCCGCGAGGTCCGGAACCGCTGCTGGTACCCGCGCGGCGACACCCCCACGTGGCGGAGGAAGCTCCGCCGCAGCGATTCGGCGCTGCCGAACCCGCTGCCCTGCGCGGTTTCGGTGACCGAGTGCCCGCTCACCAGCATCGCCTTCGCGGTGTCGAACCGGTCACGGTCCGGGCGGCCCCGGACGCCGCCCCCGCCGCCGTCGCCGCACGTCCCTACCCGCAGACGCTGTTCGGGGAGACCGGCAGCGCCGGATGGCAGAACCTCACCGGCGGGCCGGAGGGGTGGTCCGGATCGGTGGACGTCTCGGCCCTGGCACCGGGACGTCAGCGCCTGCAGGTCCGCGTCTCGGCCCCCGATGGCACCTGGTGGGAGCAGGTCGCGCTGTTCACGGTGCCGGGCACGGCCGCCGACCCGGTGCCGCGCTGGGAATACCGGTTGCCCGGCGCGGTCCAGGGCGGCATCGCACTGCTCGACCCGGAACGCGGCCTCACGGTCGCCGCGGGCACCGGCGGGGAGGTCGTCGCCCTGCGCGCCGACGGCAGGCCCCGGTGGCGTGCCCGCACCGGGCCCGTCTACCGGCGTCCGGCCGTGGACACCGCTCGGGAACTGGTCTTCGTGCCTTCGGCCGATCACCACCTGCGCGCGCTCGACGCCGGGACCGGACGTCCCGTGTGGGACTTCGACGCGGGCGCGCCCGTGCTCAGCGCCCCCGTCGCCGCCGGGGACGCGGTGGTCTTCTCGGCGGGCGGGTCGCTGTTCGCGCTCGGCGCGGCCGACGGGCGCGTGGTGTGGTCCGTGCCCGGGCGCGGGTTCTCCTCCGGTCAGGCCGCCTGGGACGGACAGCGTGTGTACACCACCGCCGACGACGGGTACGCGCGCGCCTATGACGCCCGGACCGGTGCGCCGGTCTGGACGTACCAGATGGCCACCGGCACGCGGCACCGCGTCGCGCTCTACGGCGGCTGGGACACGGTCGTCGCGCTCGGCGCGGGCCCGGTCGTCGTGGCCACCGTGTCCGGCACGACCGCCCTCGACGCCGCCACCGGGGCGGTGAAGTGGACGAGGGCGGGCAGCACGATGTATGCCCCGGCCGTCGTGGTGGGCGACGGGACCCTGCTGCTCACCACCGAATGGGGTGTGCTGAGCCGGGTCGACCTCGCCACCGGCACCGTCGTCTGGCAGGCCGGCCTCGGGGCGCGCGTGTTCAACGCGGGTGTGGTCGTGGACCGGGGGACGGTCTGGGCGCTGTCCGTGGACGGCAAGCTGCTCGGGGTCCGGCTCGCCGACGGCGTGCCGCAGGGCCGCCTGCAGCACAGTCTCGTCTACACCTTCAGCCGTCCCGTGATCGCCGGTGACACCCTGGTGGTCGGCGACCAGAACGGGGTGGTGCGCGGCATCCGCCTGCCCTGATCGCCGGTGCCTTCCCGTACGGTTCGGTCGTTTCCACAGCCTGATCTCAGGCATCTCGGGTTAGCTGGCTATGACCGTGGCGACGAGGAGGAGGGGCCTGGTGCGCATTCCCCGTTGGGGTCTCGTGGTGCTGGTGCTGGCGGTGGTCGCCGGGGGCACGGTCTGGCTCGTGCTGAGCACGCGCCGTCCCCCGGCACCGGGCTGCACGGTGGCGAGCGCGGACAACGCGGACCACTGGGCGCTGGGCCCGGACCAGGCCCAGAACGCGGCCACCATCGCCGGGGTCGGGCTGCGCAGCGGCATGCCCAACCATGCCGTCACGGTCGCGCTCGCCACCGCGTTCCAGGAGTCCAAGCTGCGCAACCTCACCGGCGGCGACCTCGACTCCGCGGGGCTGTTCCAGCAGCGCCCCAGCCAGGGCTGGGGCACCTACGCCCAGGTCACCGACCCGGTCCACGCCTCGGAATCGTTCTTCCGCCGTCTGCGCGCGCAGCCGAACTGGGCGCAGCTGACCGTGACACAGGCGGCCCAGCTCGTGCAGCGGTCCGCCGCCCCCGGGGCCTATGCGCAGTGGGAAGCCGAAGCCCGCGCCCTCGCCGGCGCGCTGACCGGCGAGACCCCCGCCGCGCTCACCTGCCACAACCTGGTGCTGACCCCCTCGGCCACCGACCTGGCCGCCACCGCGGCCGCCGAGCTCGGCACCAGCGCGCTGAGCGGGGCGCACGAGCGCGGTCAGGGCTGGAGCCTGGCCTCGTGGCTGGTGGCGAACGCGGTCCGCTTCGGGATCGACCGGATCGCCTTCGACGGGCAGACCTGGACGGCCGCCACCGGCGCCTGGACCGGCGGCGGCCCGGCCGACGGAACGCTGAGCCTGCACCGGCTCCCCCTCGGCACCTGAGCGGTCACGGCCGCGCACACCACTTCCCCCACCACGCCCTACCCGTGCACCGGGCGGTGGCGGCTCGTGCTGGTCGGGCTGACCGGGGTCGGGCAGTCGGGCAGGCAGGTCGGCGGCGTGGGCCACTGCGGCCAGCTGAACGTCGGGCGTTCCCGGCTCGAGCTCGGCGGCTCCGAGGTCGGCGAGGGCAGGTCACTGGTCGGCTCGGGGGTGTCGCTCGTGGTCGTCGGCGACGGTGTGGTGCTCGGGGCCACCCCGGTGATCAGGGACACCTCGGGAAACTGCGTCACCGGCTTCCCGTTGAGGTAGGCGTCCATGAAGGCCTGCCAGATGTAGCCGGGTTCCTCGCGCCCGTAGACGTCGTAGCCGTGTTCCTTGCCCTTCCCGTTGTGGTAGTTGCCGTAGATCGCCGCGGGTTGTTTCTTGTTGCCGAACCACACGGCGGTGACGATCTGCGGGGTGTAACCCACCATCCACGCTTCGGAGTTGTGCCCGGTGTTGCCCAGCTGCGCCGTGCCCGTCTTCGCCGCGACGGGCCGGTCCCCCGCCAGGCCGTCCCCGGAGGACGATGCGACGTCGCTCAACGACTCGGTCACCGTGCCCGCGATGGCGGCGTTGGTCGCGGGATCGGAGTCGAACGCCGGCCTGGGCGGGGTGGTGAACCCGTAGAGCTGGCCGCCGTCGGCACCGGTCACCCTGGAGACCAGGTGCAGCGGCACGTACTGGCCGCCCGAGGCGAAGGTGGCGTAGCCCTGGGCCTGGTCCAGCGGCCGCACCGGGTACTGGCCGATCGAAATGCCCAGTTCCGTGGTGCCGGTCCCCTTGCCGGTGGTGACGTCGTCGTTCTGCAGTGAGTCGAACGGCACGCCGAGCGCGGGCGTGATCTGGCGCGGGATCCCCGCGTCCCACGCCGCCTGGCGCACCGCCTCGACCCCGACCTGCGCCCCCATCCGGTAGAACACCGTGTTCACCGACTCGGTCATCGCGTCCTTGACCGTGATGTGCGGCGAACCCTCCCCGTCGGAGTTGTGCACCAGCTGCCCGGCGATGACCTGGTTGTCGCTGCCGTCGTAAACGGTGTCCAGGCCGATGTTCTGCGGATCGGCACGCAACCCGGCCGCCAGGACATACGGTTTGAACGACGAACCCGGCTGCTGTGGAGTGGTCGCCAGGTCGTAGGTGGTCGAACCGTCCCCGCCGTAGTAGGCAAGGACCTCCCCGGTCACGGGATCGGCCGAGACCAGCGCCGCCCCCTCGTCCGGATACTCCTTGTCCGCGGCCATGATCTTGCCCACCGAGGCCTCGGCGTCGGCCTGCGCGTCCGGCCGGATCGTGGTGTAGATCTTCGCCCCCGAGGTGGTCAGCTGCTCCTCGTTGTAACCGTGCTGCGCCAGTTCCGCGAACACCTGGGAGACGATGAACTGGCGGTCGGACAGGCTCGATCCGCCGTTCGCCCCGTCCGGGACCGGCGTGGGGAACTGCGCCGAGTCGTGCTCGGCCTGCGTGATCCAGTGATTGGCCAGCAACCGCCCCATCACGTAGGTGAACCGCTTGTGCTGGTACGCCTCGTTGTTCGCCTGGCCCGGCAGCTGCACCAGACCGGCCAGCAGCGCGGACTGCTCGGTGGTCAGCTTGCTGACGTCCTCGTCGAAGTACGCGTGCGCCGCGGCCTGCACCCCGTAGGCGCTTCGCCCGAAATAGACGGTGTTGAGATAGGCGGTGAGGATGTCCTCCTTCGAATAGGTCCGGGTCATCTTGTACGACTCGACCATTTCGACGAACTTGCGCCTCAGCGTCGGCGAATCGTTGCCCGTGGCGTTCTTGACGTATTCCTGCCCGATGGTCGAACCACCCCCGGTACCACCGGTCAGCCG
Source organism: Amycolatopsis cynarae (assembly GCF_026802195.1). Lineage (NCBI taxonomy): Bacteria > Bacillati > Actinomycetota > Actinomycetes > Pseudonocardiales > Pseudonocardiaceae > Amycolatopsis > Amycolatopsis cynarae. The sequence continues at coordinate 3,572,653 of NZ_CP113836.1, forward strand.
GTTCCACACGGTGCGCGCGATGGCCTTCAGGTCGAACCCCGAGTTCGTCATGAACGTCTCGTCCTCGGCGGCCATCTGCGCGTTCTTCATCGCCTGCGGGATCTGGTCCCAGGTGACGAGCTGGTGGCTCGCCGGGCCGGACCGGGCGTAGAGCATCGAGCCGTCGGCGTAGTACAGGGTCACCGGCTGGTTCTCACTCGCCGCGAGCGCGTTCGGATCGGGCACGCTGACCAGGAAGTAGGTGATGACGAAGGCCACCACCGGGCCGAGCACGGCCAGCCCGGCCAGCACGTACAGCGTGCGCCGCACCCGCCGCCAGATCCGCTTCCGGCGGCGCCGCCGCCCTTCGGCGGAACGGGTCTGGCGGCCGGTTTCGTCCCGGCTGCGTATTTCGCGCTCTTCTCCGTCCGTCACGAATCGAACCTCCGCCCCTGTGCGCGTCCGCCGCGCGGATCCGTCCGGACACCCTAATGCACGACCCGCTTTCGCAGGCACGCGGAAAAGGGCGCAGCCGTGAAGGGTCCTTTCACGGTCGAATCGGCCGTGAAAGGACCCTTCACGGCACCGGCCGGGCGGCCGGGCCTCAGGAGGAGGTGTGCAGCATGTTGTGCGGGTCGAGAACGTACTTCCGGGCGGCCCCCACGTCGAATTCGTGGTATCCGCGCGGCGCCTCCGACAGCGGGATCGGGGTGGCGTTGACGGCCTTCGCGATCTGCACCCGATCGTTGAGAATGGCCATCATGAGGCGGCGGTGATAGCGCATCACCGGGCACTGGCCGGTGGTGAACTCGTGCGATTTCGCCCAGCCGAGGCCGATCCGGATGGACAGCGAACCCACGCGCGCGGCCTCGTCGGCCGCTCCGGGGTCACCGGTGACGTAGAGGCCCGGGATGCCCAGTGCCCCGCCGGCCCGGGTGACGTCCATCAGCGAGTTGAGCACCGTGGCCGGTTTCTCCGTGCCCGCTTCGCGTCCGTGCCCGCGGGCCTCGAAGCCGACCGCGTCCACACCGCAGTCCACCTCGGGCACACCGAGGATCTGTTCGAGCTGGTCCTTGGGGTCGCCCTGCGACACGTCGACGGTCTCGCAGCCGAAACTGCGGGCCTGCGCGAGCCGGTCGCCGTTGAGGTCACCGACGATGACCACGGCCGCGCCGAGCAGCTGGGCCGAAGCCGCCGCGGCCAGGCCCACCGGACCCGCTCCCGCGACGTAGACGGTGGACCCGACGGTGACCCCGGCGGAAACGCAGCCGTGGAACCCGGTGGGGAAGATGTCCGACAGCATCGCCAGGTCCAGGATCTTCTCCATCGCCTGTTCCTTGTCGGGGAACTTCAGCAGGTTCCAGTCCGCGTAGGGCACCATCACGTACTCGGCCTGCCCGCCGACCCAGCCGCCCATGTCGACGTACCCGTACGCCGAGCCCGGCCGGTCCGGGTTGACGTTCAGGCAGATCCCGGTCTTGCCCTCCTTGCAGTTGCGGCACCGCCCGCAGGCGATGTTGAACGGCACCGAGACGAGGTCGCCCTGCTTGATGAACTCGACGTCCCGGCCGACCTCGACCACTTCACCGGTGATCTCGTGTCCCAGGATCAGCCCCTCCGGCGCGGTGGTGCGACCCCGCACCATGTGCTGGTCGCTGCCGCAGATGTTGGTCGCCACGTTCTTGAGGATCACGCCGTGGTGACATTCGCGGCCGACATTGGCCTGGTTCACTCCGGGCCCGTCAGTCAGTTTGAAGGTCGGATAGTCGATGTCCTGTACCTCGACCGAGCCCTTTCCTACGTAGGCCACGGCCTTGTTTCCGGTCATGGATGCAGCCACCTCGTTTCGTCACTGAACCGGGGGCGGCGGCGGACGTGAGTGACGCCCGTCACCACGTATCGCCAGCGTAGGCCGGAACGGCCGTTTCAGCCGGGCGAGCGGCAGGCCGGCACCGGCGCCGAAGAAGGCCACCGCCGACCGCGCCCGTTTGCGCGTCGCCCCGGCCGGGTAGGCGGAGGCCATGACGTCTTCCGAGGACGAGGCGACCGGTGACCGTAGGCGACGCCCGGACGACAGTGAGTCGCCGGAGGAGCAGCGACAGGTGCGGCGCGGCGAACAGGGCACGTCGACCGGCGACCCGCACAACGACGTGGACCCGCAGTCGGGATGAGGGAGATCCTGGTCATGGACGCGATCACGCTGCTGCGTGACGATCACCGGCAGGTACTGGAGATGCTCGACCGGCTCGAGTCGGCTCCCACGGTGGCGGGCGGGGCGAGCGAGGAAGCGTTGCGGGCCCGCAAGAGCCTGGTGACCAGGCTGGTCATCGCGGAGTCCCGGCACGAGGCGATAGAAGAGCAGTACTTCTGGCCGATGGTGCGTGAATCGGTGCCCGGCGGGGCGGAGCTGGCCGCGCGGGCCGAGGACCAGGAGTACGCGGCCAAGCAAGTACTGGACGCGCTCGGCAAGGCCGAACCCGGGCAGTCCGACTTCGACGAGATGGCCGCCCGGATCGTGCGGGACGGGCGCAGGCACATCGCCTTCGAACAGGACGAGGTGTGGCCGAAGGTGGTCGCCGCGGTGGACTCCTCCCGGCTGGAGGAGCTGGGCGAAAAGATGGCCGCAGCGAAGGACAGGGCGCCGACCCGGCCGCATCCGGAAACCCCGTCCAGCGCCCGGGTGCAGAAGACCCTGGGCAGGATGGCGGCCGTCGCGGACCGGCTGCGCGACACGATCACGGGGCGCGGCAAGCGCTGATCACAGGGTGGCGAGGGCGTCTTCGTAGCTGCGGTAGAGCGGCAGTTCGCCCGCCAGCCCGGTCACGGCGAAGGCCCGGTACGCGTCGCGCGAAGGCGCCACGATGCGCAGGAGGCGCCCGGGTTCGAGTTCGCGATGCAGGTTGACCAGTACCGCCAGGCCCGACGAACCCAGGAACCCGACACCGGCGAGATCAACCATGATCACGCGGTCCGGCGAGGACCGCAGCTCGTCCAGGGCGCGAGCGAGTTGCGGCGCGGTGGCCATGTCGAGCTCGCCCGAGACCTCGAGCACGGCCTGGCCGGGGTTCGGCCGCCGCACCCGCAGGCCCAGCGCGCCGGTCGACGGGCGCTGCCCAGGCACCGGACCGGTGGGACGGAACTCTTCGCGGCTCATGGCAGCTGCCCCCTTCTGGGTAAGCCGGCCGGCACGGGAAACGGTACTGCCGAGGGACGGCTGTGGGCTCAACCGCGCAGGTGCAGCCTAATGGTGATCTCACTTCGCGCAACCAGCCCGGGTGGCGGTTCACCCCCCAAAGCGGGGAGTTTTCCAAGCGGTAACCCGGAAACCCCTCGCGCAGGCATTCCGCGCGCGCAAAGGAGTGATCATGGAAACCGTCCGGCCTACCGATTCCGACGTGCTGGAGACCCAGCGTGAAGGCTCCGACGGCGAGTCACTGCCGGAACAACGGCTGTGGGACGACGCCGAATTCGAGCCGACCATCGTGCGAGGGCGCGAATAGGCCCCCCGCCCGGGCAGGCCACGGCGAGCCGTGAGGGGTCCCCTGCACGGTCGTATCGGCTGCCGTTACGACCGTGAGGGGACCCCTCACGGCCAGCGCTTCTCACCCGTTCTTGGTGAAATCGCGACGGTCCGTGGCGACCGGCGGACGGCGACCAGGACGAACAAGGGCCGGCGGGCGGGCATGCTCGCGGAACGTGACCGATGCGACGGAATGCCACCACCCCACTCACCGTTGAACCAGGCAGATCCTCAACGGGGGTGAAAACCATTGTCGAAAGTCACCACTACCGCGCCCTCCCGGCGGGCGCAGCCGCGGACCGGTGAGCCGGACGCCGTGGGCAGCTACCTCAATGCTATCGGCACCATCCCGCTTCTTTCGGCCACCGAAGAGGTCGAGCTCGCCAAGCGCATCGAGGCCGGTGTCTACGCCGCGGAACTGCTGCGGCGGGCCGACGCCGGTGAGCAGGAACCTGCCAGGGACCGGCGCGACCTGGCCGCGGTGGTGCGCGACGGCGAACGGGCACGCAGTCACATGATCCAGGCCAACCTGCGCCTGGTGGTGGCCGCGGCCCGGAAACGGCGCGACCACATGCTGCCGCTGGGCGATTTGATCCAGGAAGGCAACCTCGGCCTGATCCACGCGGTGGAGAAGTTCGACTACACCAAGGGCTACAAGTTCTCGACCTACGCGATGTGGTGGATCCGGCAGGCGATCCAGCGCGGCGTGGCCTTCGGCGGACGCACCATCCGCCTGCCGGAGCACACCAACGACCAGCTGCTCAAGCTCGAGCGGGTGGAGGCCGCCCTGCGGCGGGACCTCGACCACGAGCCGACGGTGGCGGAGCTCGCGGAGGCGGCGTCCCTGCCGGTCGCGCGCGTGACCGAGCTGCGGGACGTCGGCCGGGTCGCGGCGAGCCTGGACACGCCCGTCGGCGACGACGGTGACACCGATCTGGGCGAACTGCTCGGCGACATCGAAGCCGACCCGGTGGGCGAGGCGATCGAGCGGCAGGCCTCGGCGGCACGGCTGGCCGAGGTGCTCGACAGCCTTCCGCCGCTGGCGAAGAAGGTCCTGACCCTGCGCTACGGGCTCTACGACGGCCGCGAGCGCACGCTCAAGGACACCGCCGAGCACGCCGGCGTGACGCGGGCGCAGGCACGGCGGCTGGAGGAAGAAGCGCTGGCCCGGCTTCGCGAACCCGAGCAGCGCCGGTCCCTGCTGGCACTGGCCGGCTGACCCGCCGCCGCGTTTCGCGCGCCGGAAGGAGCCGCCGGCGCTAGGTTCGGTCCATGGCCCAGGATTCCGCGGTGGAGCTCGAGGTCGGCGATCGCACGGTCCGGATCACGCATCCGGACCGGGTCTATTTCCCGGCCCGCGGCGAAACCAAGCTCGACCTCGCGCACTACTACCTGTCGGTCGGCGAGGGCATCGTGCGTGCCCTGCGGGACCGGCCGTGCATGCTGCACCGCTACCCGTCCGGTGTCACCGGGGAAAAGGTGCACCAGAAACGGATCCCGCAGGGTGCTCCGCCGTGGCTGGAGACCGTGCGGGTGCACTTCCCCCGCTACCACCGCCATGCCGACGAGTTGTGCGTGACCGAACTGGCCGCCGTGATCTGGGCGGTGCAGATGTCCACCGTCGAGTTCCACCCCTGGAACTCGCGGCGGGCCGACACGGAACGGCCCGACGAATGGCGCATCGACCTCGATCCGGGTCCCGACTGCGGATTCGACCGGGTACGACGGGTCGCTCAGGTGGCCAGGGAGGTCCTCGGCGAACTGGGCGCGACCGGCTGGCCCAAGACCTCCGGGGGCCGCGGCCTGCACATCTCCGTGCGGATCGAGCCGCGCTGGGGTTTCACGGAGGTGCGGCGGGCCGCGCTCGCCTTCGCGCGCGAGGTCGAACGCCGGGCCCCGCGCGACGTGACCACCACGTGGTGGCGCAAGGACCGCGATCCGGCCCTGGTGTTCGTGGACTTCAACCAGAACACCCGCGACCACACCCTCGCCGCCGCCTATTCGGTGCGCGGCGTGCCGGAGGCGACCGTGTCCACCCCGATCACCTGGGACGAGATCGACGACGTCGAACCCGGCGACTGCACCATCGCCACGGTGCCCGGCCGGTTCGCCCGCCTCTCGGACCTGCAGGCGGGTATCGACGAGGCGGTGTACTCACTGGACACGCTGCTGGAATGGGCCGGGCGCGACGGCCTCGAATAGCGCGGGGACCGTTGCCGCGCGGGTGTGAACCACAAAACGACCGGGCCGCACCGGAATTCGTCGGCGCCTGACAATTTCCGCGCTCATCGATTCCTGATAGCGCTTTCCTCGTTCACCACCATGGCGAACCGTCGTAACATCGACGATCTCCCACGGTGACGAAAGGTGGTCAGGCCCTGGTCCGCAACCGCAACGCCGAACTGCTCGCGTCCGGCCCGCGCTGGCTCTCCGTGGAGCTGCGCCCCCACGCCGGCCGCATCGCGGCCGCGATCATGCACGAGGTGCAGCGCTCCGTCCCCGCCTATTCCCGGCCGCTGACCGGGACCTTCGGCAAGGTCTTCTCGGAGGGTTTCGAGGAGGCAGTGCGCCACGTGATCGACAGCATCGGCAATCCCGGCATCGTGCACAACGAATGGGTGGAGATGTTCCGCACCCGCGGGCGCCTGGAGTACCTCGAAGGCCGCAGCCTCGACTCGCTGCAGGCCGCCGCCCGCATCGGGGCCAGGGTCGCGTGGCAGTACGTGGCCCCCGTCCTGCGGCGAGCGGGCGCCTCGCCGCAGGTGCTGGCCCACTCCGCGGAGATCATCTTCGCCTACGTGGAGGAGCTGTCGGCCACCGCGCTGGAGGGCTACAGCGAAACCCAGGCCCTGGCCGGCGGCACCATCGAGCGGCGCCGCAAGCAGCTGCTCGAACTGCTGCTGTCGGACGCGCCGACCGCACCCGGCGCGCTGGACGGCATGTCGCGGGGCGCGGGCTGGCCCTTGCCGGAGCAGGCCGCGGTGGTCGCGCTGGAAGGCTCCTGCGGCACCGCGGACTTCCCCGTCGAACTGCTCGACGACGACGTGCTCGTCGACCTGGAAAGCAGCACCCCGTGCCTGCTCACCACCCGGCCCCGGGGGCAGTTGCTGCCGTTGTCGGGGCGCTGGAACGGCTGGCGGGCGGCGGTGTCCCCGACCGTCCCCCTCGCCGACATCCCGGCCGCGCACCGCCTGGCACGCCGCGCGCTGTGCCTGCTCCCCCCGCCCGAGTCCGACGCGCCCATCCTGTGGTGTGCCGACCACCTGGCCGAGGTGTGGCTGCTCGGCGAGGAGTTCCTCGCCACCGAGCTGCGCCGCCGCGCGCTGCACCCGCTGGACTCGCTCGGTGACCGGCAGCGGGAGCGGCTCGGCCAGACCCTGCTGGCCTGGCTGGAAACCCGCGGCGGCGCACCGGAGATCGCCCGACGTCTGCGGGTGCACCCCCAGACGGTGCGGGCACGGCTGCACCAGTTGCGGGAACTCCTCGGCGGCCGGCTGGACGACCCCGACGAGCGGTTCGGCATGCTCCTGGCGCTGCGCGCGGAACTACTCGCCGCGGCGGGCGGGACGTGAGAGTTGTCAGGCGGGGACGAAAGCCGGGGCGCAAAGGTGTCACCGCACTGCGGTGCGTTGCGCCGATCGCACGTTCGCCCTGCTCCGAGCCCGCACAAGATCCTTGCCAAGGCGGAGACCAGGTGCCATGTTGTTGCTCCCGGGAAGACCCGGCCAGGAAAAAGTGATCTGCTGCGACGGCAGCGCCGCCCGTTTTCGTTGCGATCAGAGGTAAAGATGGTCACCGATGCCGGTACCGCGCGCCCGGCGCGCAGACCTGTCCCGCGTCCCGACGCCCGACGGGACACGGGTTCCCACCCGAGGCGGTACCCGCCCGAGCCACGGCGGCCGGAAACCGTCCTCGGCGCCCCCATCGGCCGGGCCAGCAGGCTGTGGGCCTCGCTGCCCCGGGAACTCGCTCGCGCGTTCCGGCCGCACGCCGACGCGATGGCCGGGGAGATCCTGCGCGAAGTCCAGCTCGCGGTGCCCGAGTACGCGCGCCCGCTGGAGGGACCGTTCGGCAAGACGATCATGCAGGGGATCCAGCAGGCCGTGCGGCACTGCCTGGACAACCTCGGCAACCCGTCCGCCCCGCAGGAGGGCTGGATGAGCGTCTTCCGCCATCTGGGCAAGGTGGAGTTCTCCGAAGGCCGGTCCCTCAACCAGTTGCAGACGGCCTACCGGGTCGGCGGCCGGGTGGCGTGGCGCTACATCGCCGGGGTGAGCCAGACGCTGGGCCTGTCCACCGAATTCCTGTGCGTCGGCGCGGAGGCGATCTTCTCCTATGTGGACGAGATCTCCGCGCTCTCCCTGCAGGGCTACGCCGCCGCGCAGGCCAGGGCCGCGGGCACCAGGGTGCGGCAGCGGCGGCAGCTGCTCGAACTGGCGCTGGCGGACCCGCCGGCCTCCCCGAAGGCGATCGCCGCGCTGGCCGCCACCACCGGCTGGCGGATCCCGGACCGGATCATCGCGGTGGCCCTGGAACCGCGCGACGACCAGCACCAGCTCGAACCGCCCGAACTGGACAGCGAGATCCTGATGGACCTCGAGGGCAAGCAGCCCTGTCTGCTGGCCGAGGAGAGCCTGCTGCCCGCGGGCTACCTGGAGGCCGCGTTGCGAGGCTGGCGCGCCGCCCTCGGTCCGTCGGTACCGTTCACCGACGCCGCGGTGTCGCTGCACTGGGCCCGGCGGACCATGGAACTGGCTTCCCGCTCGGTGATCGAGGCGGGACCGGTCGTGCGGGCCACCGACCATCTGACCGAGTTGTGGCTGCTCTCCGACGAGTTCCTGATCCGGGAGCTGATCCGCCGCTGCCTGGCGCCGCTGGCCGATCGCACCGAAAAGCAGCGGGAGCGGCTCGGCCGGACCCTGCTGGCCTGGCTCCAGTCCAGCGGTACCGCCCCCGACATGGCCGAACGGCTCGGGGTGCACCCGCAGACCGTGCGGTACCGGATGCGGCAACTGGAGGAGCTGTTCGGCGACCGGCTCAACGATCCGGAAAGCCGGTCGAACCTGGAGATCGCCCTGCGCGCACAACGCCTGCTCACCCCCTGAGCGCCTCACTGCCTTGGCCGTGAGGGATGCCTTCCAGCGGGGGTTGCGTTTCCTGAGTGGCGGAGCCGCTTGCGCCTGCGCCACTCAGCTTGCACCGCCGCGGGTTCTCAGGGGCCTTCTCACGAGGACAGCGCCGACGTGGTGAATCGGCATTCATGAGGAGGCGATCCCGGAGTGAGAAGGCCCCTGAGGTTCCGCCACCCGCACCGCCACGCAAACCACTTCGATAAAGGCTAGGCGGTGTCGAGGTTGCGGCAGTTGGGGGCCTGGGTGAACGCCTGGGCGAGTTCGGGGTTGTCCTTGAGGTCCTTGGTGGGGCCGTCCGTGGTGCCGAGCCGCTGGAAGGCCGTGCTCGCCTCGCGAACCGCCTGCTCGAAGGTGGCCTGGTCGGTCACCGCGGCGGCGGCCAGCTTCGCCTTCGCGGTCTCCACCGAGGACTTGCTGGCGTCGAGGGTGCTCATCGCGCGCTCGAGCGTGGCCTGGCCGTCGTGCACCGGCGGCACGCCCTCGCGCTGGATTCCGCCCGCCAGTTCGGTCAGTGCCTCCGACAGCGAACCCAGGTAGGTCACCAGGCTGTCCTTCGCCCTGGCGGGCGCGGACGGGTCGACGGCGGGCAGTTGCGACAGTTTCACCCCGCCGGCCCGCACCACCTCGCACACGTGATCGGACCAGGTCACCGCGGCGCTGTTGACCCCGGCGGCCCCAGCGGCGGGAGCACCGCCGGAGGCGTCCTGGTGGGACGAGCAGGCGGCGAGGGTGAGCGCGGCGAATCCGGCCAGCGCGGCGGCGAGCGGGCGGGGTCTCATCTTCGGTCTCCTTCGGGGTGTCCGGGGTTGCGGTGGAGTCAGTGGCGTCAGGAGTCAGTGGCGGCAGCCCGCACCGGTGTTGAGCGGGGCCGGTGCGGTGTCCAGTCCGTTGCGGTAGCGGGTGCCCTGGTAGCCGTCGGTGCAGGGCAACGGGTCGAAGAACGTCGTCACCAGGCCGAATCCGGCCTTGTCGCCGCCGATCACGCTCTCGCCGACGGAGACCGCCTGGGGGGCGGCCACGAGGAGCCGCTCCACCCCGTCCCGGCGGGCTAGGAACACCTGCGAGGTGGTGAGCAGGTTCGCCAGCAGCGCGGACAGGTTCGGCCCGGTCTCCCGCAGCAGGGCGTCGATCTGCCCGGCCGCGGCCGGTGCCGACGACAGGATGGTGGACACGTCGCCGTCGGCGGCCTTGAGCGTGGCGGCGATCCGTTTCGCGTCGGCGCCAAAAGAGGCGATGGCCTGGGCGTTGGCGGCCTGGGTGGCCAGCACGGTGTTCGCGTCGTTGATCAGTTGCTTCGTCTGCGGCAGGTGATCGGCCGCCTCGCGCGTAAAGCTCGTGGTGGCGTCGAGCAGCGCCTGCAGGCTCGGACCGGTGTCCCGCGTGGCCTGGTACAGCTCGTCCACCACGGTCCGCAGGTCCTCCCGGGGCACGGAGGAGACCAGCCGGTCCAGGTCCACCACCAGTTGCTCGTTGGGCAGCGGAAGGGCGCTGCGGGCCTGCGCGATCACCGAGCCGCCGGTCAGGTAGGGCGCGCCGGAGCGCCGCGGCCGCAGGTCGAGGTACTGCTCGCCCACGGCGGACCGGTTCGTCACCACGGCGTCGAGATCGGCGGGCACGGGTGGGGCGCCGGCGTCGATCCGCAGCTCCGCTTCGATCCCGCTGCCGGTCAGGTGCAGCGGGCCGACGCGGCCGATCGGCACACCCTGGTAGGTCACCTCCGCATTGGTGAACAGCCCGCCCGCTTCAGCCAGCTCGGCGCGGACCACGTATCCGCCCGCGCCCAGCCAGCGGTCGAGCCCGGCGTAGCGGGCGCCGACGTAGCTGACCCCGGTCAGTGCGATCAGCGCGAACACCACGACCTGGACACGGATCTTCCGGGTGATCATCAGCCACCTCCCAGCGGCAGCGGCGGCCCGGTACGGGCGTGGTAGTCCAGATAGAGGTTGAGGTAGTCGCCCTTGACGGCGTCGAGGGCGGAGTCGGTGAACGGGAAGGTCAGCAGCAGCTCCATCGCCTCCGGCAGCTTCCGCCCGGCGTCGTTGAGCTTGCGCAACGTCGGTTCCAGTGCACGCAGGTCGGCGAGCAGATCGTCCTTGCTGCGCGTGACGGTGTCGGTGGCCACCGAGGACAGCCCGCCCACCGCGTTCACCATGCCGACCAGCTGGTCCCGCTGCCGGGCCAGCACTTCGATCCCCGGGCCTAGGTCGGCCAGCACCCCGGCGATCTCGTCCGAGCGCCCGGCCAGCGATCCGGACAACCGGTCGATGTTCCGCAGCGCCCGGGTGATCTCGTCCCGGTGCTGGTCCAACCCGGCGGTGAAGGTGTCCAATTCGGACAGCAGCGCGCGGACATCGGGCTCGCGCCCGCCGAGCGCGGTGCCGAGTTCGCGGCTGATCTGCTGCAACTGGCCCACCCCGCCCCCGTTGAGGAGCATCGACAGCGCGCCGAGGACCTCTTCGATCTGCGGATTGCGGTTGGTGCGCACCAGCGGGATCCGCGCCCCGTCGCCGAGTGTCCCCTCGGGCTGCTCGTCGCCCGGGGCGGCGAGTTCGACGAACTTCTCCCCCAGCAGGCTGCTCTGGCGCAGTTCGGCGGTCGCGTTCGCGGGCAGCCGCACGTCCCCGTTGACGGTGAGCGTGACCTCGGCGGTGCGGCCGTCGTCCGACAGCCCGATCCGTTCGACCCGCCCGACCGGCACATCGTCGACCTGCACCGCCGACTGGGGCACCAGATCGAGCACGTCGCGGAATTCGGCCGTGACGTGGTAGGGGTGCTCACCCAGCTCCGCCCCGCCGGGCAGCGGCGTGGAATACAGGCCGCCGAAGGAACAGCCCGTGGTGAGGGAACACAGCGCTGCCAGCGACAGTGCCCGGCGGGCGAAACGGCGGCGCATCAGTTGCTCCCCCCGCCCGGCAGCGGCAGGACGGGTGGGCCCATGCTGAACTCGTTGAGGTCGGCGCGGGTGTTGACGGTCGCGACGGCCGGATCGTAGGCGGCCAGCAGGCGGTTCATCGCCACCGGCGCCCTGCTCAGCGCCTCCGACAGCGAATCCCGCTGCCGCGCCAGCGTCTGCGCGGTGCCCAGCAGTTTGTCCACATTGGATTTCACCCGCGCCCGGTTGTCCCGCACGAAACCCTGGATCTGCCCCAGTGCGCCCGCCAGTTCGTCCAGCGCGCCGCCGAAGGTGTCCCGCTCCCCCGCCAGGTAGCCCGAGACCTGCGCCAGCAGGTCGGCGAACCGGCCGATCTGGTCGTCGTGGGCGGCCAGCATGGCCGTGAACCTGCCGATGTTGTCCACGGTGGAGAAGACGTCGCCCTGGGAATCGCGCAGGGTGACCGCGGCCTGCCCGAGTTGCCGGACGGCGTCGCCGAACTGCTGCCCGTTGCCCGTCAGGTCCTTCGCCAGGCTGCCCAGCAGGTCGTTCAGCGCGCCGGCGCGGTTGGCGCCGTCCGGGCCGAGCGCGGTGGTGAGCCGGTCGAGGCTGCGGAACAGCTGGTCGATCTCGACCGGCACGGCGGTGCGCGCCACCGGGATCACCGAACCCCCGGCCAGTTCCGGCCCGCCCGTGTAGGCGGGACTGAGCTGCACATACCGGTCGCTGACCAGGCTGGGGGTGACCACCAGCGCCCCGGCGCCCGCCGGGACCGGCACCTGCGCGTCGACCGACAGCTCCACCCGCACCTGCTGCCCCTGCGGTTCGACCTTGTCCACGCTGCCCACCGGGACCCCGAGGATGCGGACCTCGGAACCGGCGTAGATCCCGACCGCGGTGGTGAAGTAGGCGGTGAAATGGCGGGTGCGTGCCGTGCCGTGCACGACGACCACGGCCGCGGCGGCCAGCAGCACCACGATGGCGGCCAGCGCGGCGAGCCGGGACCGCCGCGGGTGCCGGAGGATCTTCATCAGTGCCCTCCTCCCGGTTTCGGGGGCATGCAGCCCGTCGCGCCGGTGGTGACGAGCCCGCACACGTAGGTGTCGATCCACGCGCCGTTGCCGATGGCGTCACCGACGAGGCGGTAGAACGGCCCCGCCAGGCTCAGGCTGCGGTCGAGCGTGTTCTGGTTGCGCTGCAGCACATCGGTGACCCGGTCCAGCTGTTCCAGTGCCGGGGCGAGCCGCGCGGAGTTGTCGTCGATCAGCCCCTTCACCTGCTGCGCCAGGCTGCGCGTGCCCTCCAGCAGGCTGCCGATCGCCTCGCGGCGGCGCTGGAACTCGCCCAGCAGCACGGTTCCGTCGCTGATCAGCTGCGCCACCTGGTCGGTGCGCTGGGCGAGCACACCGCTCACCTTCGCGGTGCTGGCGAGCAGTTGCTTCAACTGCGTGTCGCGGGACGAGATGGTCCGCGACAGCGACGCGAGTCCGTTCAGCGCACCGCGCACGTCCTCGGGGGTGGTGGCGTCGAAGGTCTGGGACAGGGCGCGGAAGGCGTCGGCGAGCTTGCTCGTGTCCAGCTGGTCGACGGTGGTGGCCAGATCCCCGAACGCGTCGGTGACGTCGTAGGGGGTGACGGTCCGGGCGCGGGGAATCGGCTGGGCCGGGTCCTGGTCGTGGTCGCCGCGCGGATCGAGCGCGAGGTCCTTCGCCCCCAGCACCGTCTTCAGGTGGATGGCGGCCACCGTCTGGTCGCCGACCCACGCGTCGTCGACGCGGAAGCTGACCTCGACGTGGTCGCCCGCCAGCGCCACCCTGGTCACCTTGCCCGCCTTCGTCCCGGCGATGCGGACCTCGTCACCGGCCTTCAATCCGGCCGCCTCGCCGAACTCCGCGGTGTAGGTGGTACCGCCGAGGCCGGGCAGGTCGTCCCAGAACAGCGTGAGCAGGGCGGCGATCAGCAGCAGGACACCGGAGACCAGTCCGATCCGGACCGGGCTGCGGGAACGGAACGACCTCATCGGCGGCACCGCGCATCGGTCAGCGGAACCCCGGCCGGAGCGCCGCCGGGAGCGGGAGCGGCGTCGGAGGACACCGAGCACAGGTAGAAGTTGAGCCACGAGCCGTAGGAGGCGATGCGGCCGATCGCCTCGTACTTGGCGGGCAGGTGGCCGAGGAACTTTTCGAATTCGGGGGTGTTGTCGGCCAGGGTCGCCGACAGAGTGCCCAGTGCGTCGATGTCGGCCCGCAGCGGGGCGCGGCCGTCGCGGAGGAGATCGGCGGTGCTGCCGGTCATCCGGCCGATCCCGTCGATCGCCTCCCCGAGCGGCTTGGCGTTGGCGGCCAGTCCCGAGACCAGTTGCTGGGTGACCTGCAACAGCTGGGAAAGCCTGCCGTCCTGGGCGTCGACCCGGTCGAGGACGGTGTTGAGATTGCCGATCACCTCCCCGATCACCTGGTCCTGGCCCGCCAGTCCGGTGGTCAGGGAGGCGGTGTGCCGGACCAGGTCGTCGACCGTGCCGCCCTCCCCCTGCAGTACTTGCACGATCTCTCCCGCGAGTTGGTTGACGTCGGCCGGGGACAGGGCCTGGAACAGGGGTTTGAACCCGTCGAACACCGCGGTCAGGTCCAGGGCCGGATGCGTGCGCTCGAGGGGGATCAGCCCGCCTTCCGGCAGGATGCCGCCGGAGAGCGGGGCGCGGCCCTGTTCCAGCGCGATGTAGCGCTGGCCGATGAGGTTGCGGTACTTGACGGTGGCCTGGGCGGTGGCGGAGATCCGGCGGCCCCGGTCCACCGTGAAGGTGACCTCGGCCAGGCGCCGGTCCACCAGCCGGATGCGCTCCACCTGCCCGATCCGCACCCCCGCCATCCGGATGTCGTCCCCGGGGTTCAGCGAGGTGACGTCGGTGAAGCGGGCACGGTAGGTGCTGGTCTCGCCGCCGGAGTCGTTGGCGATGGTGAGCCCGAGCACCACCGTCGCGAGCACGGCCACCACCGTGAACGCGAGCCCCTTGAGCAGCGGGCCGGTCAGTCTCCCTCTCATCGCAGCGTCACCTCCGTTCCCCTCAGCACGGGCCCGGCGAGCAGTCCCGCCCAGCCCGGGATCTCCTGCGGCGTCACGCCTTCGGCGCCCGCCAGCAGCTCCGCGATCAGCTGTTGTCCGGCCGGGCTGCCCGCGGGGGCCGGGGACCCGCCGGACGCGCACCGCGGACCGCTTCCGCCGGGCGGGACGGCGGGTCCCTTGGGCGGCTGCCGGACCTTGATCTCCACGTGCAGGCCCGGTTCGGCCGTCCCGGCGCCGAGCACCTTGTCCACTTTGGGCTTCAGCCCGGCCGCGGCCTCGGCCAGGCAGGGGAATTCGGGGGCGTACTCGGCGAACAGGCGCAGCGTGGGCAGGCTCTCCGAGGACAACGCGACCAGGGTGTGGCCGCTGTCGTCGAGGAAACGGGTGGCGTCGTTCGCCGTTGCGGTGACCGAGGCGAACAGGTCCGCGAGGTCGCCGCGCTGCCGGGTGAGCGTGCCCGCCGTGGTGCGCAGGTCGTCCAGGGCGTCCACGATGTCCGGTGCCGCCGCCGTGTAGGCCTGCGCGGTATCGGCCAGTTTCGAAATCGCGCCGCGCAACTGGGGCAGCTCGGGGTTGAGCTGCGCGAGGTAGTCCTTGAGCGTCACCAGTGTCTCGCCGAGCGGCCTTCCCCGCCCGTCGAGCGCCTGCGCGATCGCCCCCAGCGTGCCGGCGAGTTTCTGCGGCTGGACGGCCTGCAGCACCGGCAACAGGTCCCGCAACGCCTGTTCCACCTCCACCGCGGGCCTGCTGTGGTCCTGCCGGATCACCGTGCCCGCGGCGATCGGCCCGCTGGGCCGCTCCGGCAGCACGAGGCTCACATACCGTTGCCCGAACAGGGTTTTCGGCAGCAGACGGGCCGAGACGTTGCCGGGGATCCCGGCCGCCTGGCCCGGATCCAGTGCGAGGCCGACCTCGACCCCGCCCGGCTGGACCTTCACCTCGCGCACCGAACCGACCAGCACCCCGCGCACCTTCACGTCCGCGTTGGCCTTGAGCTGGGTGCCCGCCCGGTCGGCCAGGAGCACCACGGAGACCACCGGGGTGAACCTCTTCTGGTAGCCGGCCACCGCGAGCCAGCCGAGCACCGCCAGCACGACCAGGAACACCAGCCCCAGCGCCTGGTAGCGCCACCGCCTGCCGCGCTCGCTCATCCGGCCACCCGCACGGTCGTGGTGGCACCCCAGATCACCAGGCTGAGGAAGAAGTCGAGGATGCTGACCACGACGATCGAGGTCCGCACCGAACGGCCCACCGCGACCCCGACCCCGGCCGGGCCGCCACTGGCGCGGTAGCCGTAGAAGCAGTGGGTGAGGATGATCGCGACACTGAACACGAACACCTTCACGAACGACCACACGACGTCCCCCGGCGGCAGGAACAGGCTGAAGTAGTGGTCGTAGGTGCCCGGGGACTGGCCGTAGACGAACACCGTGGTGGTGCGGGCGGCGAGGTAGGAGGTGAGCAGCCCGACCACGTACAGCGGCACGATCGCGACGAGCCCGGCGATGATCCGGGTGGTGACCAGGTAGGGCATGCTGCGCACGGCCATCACCTCGAGCGCGTCGATCTCCTCGGAGATCCGCATCGCACCCAGTTGCGCGGTGAACCCGGAGCCCACCGTCGAAGACAGCGCGAGCGCGGCGACCAGCGGTGCGATCTCGCGGGTGTTGAAGTAGGCGGACAGAAAGCCCGCGAACGCCGAGGTGCCGATCTGGTCGAGCGCCGAAAAACCCTGCAGCCCCACCACGGTCCCGGTGAACACGCACAGGCCCACCATCACGCCGATGGTGCCGCCGATGACGGCGAGCGCGCCGCTGCCGAAGGCGACCTCGGCCAGCAGCCGCACCACCTCGCGCGAATAGCGGGTGAGGGTCCTCGGGGTCCAGGCCAGCGCGCGGAGGAAGAACGCGAGCTGGTCGCCCAGCCGCGCCAGGGCGTTCATCGGCCGCTGGGCGTTGAGCAGCCGGTGCTTGCCGCCGACGGTGGTCAACTCAGGCTCCCTTCGCCGGGACGAGCCGCAGGTAGATCACGCTGAACACGAAGTTGACGAAGAACAGCAGCAGGAAGGTGATCACCACGGACTGGTTCACCACGTCGCCGACCCCCTTGGCGCCGCCCTTGGGGTGCAGGCCGCGGTAGGAGGCGACCAGCCCGGCGAGGAAGCCGAACGCGACCGCCTTGATCTCGCCGATCCACAGGTCCGGGAGCTGGGCCAGGGAGGAGAAGCTGGCCAGGAACGCACCCGGCGTACCGCCCTGCACGAGCACGTTGAACACGTAGCCGCCGCTCACCCCGACGAAGCCGACCATCCCGTTGAGCAGCACCGCGACCACGGTCGCGGCGAGCACCCTCGGCACCACCAGCCGGTGCACCGCCGAGACCCCGAGCACCTCCATCGCGTCGATCTCCTCGCGGATGGTGCGGGAGCCGAGTTCGGCGCAGATCGCCGATCCGCCCGCGCCGGCCACGACCAGCGTGGTCACGATGGGGCTGGCCTGCTGGATCACCGCGAGCACGCTGGCCGCGCCGTTGAACGCCTCGGCGCCGAGCTGGCTGGTCAGCGAGCCGAGCTGCAGGGTGATCACCGCGCCGAACGGGATGGACACGAGCGCGGCGGGCAGGATCGACACGCTGGCCACGAACCAGAACTGGCGCACGAACTCGCGCCACTGCACGGGCCGCCGGAACATCGCCACCAGCACGTCGGCACCGAGGGCGCACAACTGGCCGAACTGGGCGGCGGCCCCGCGCCCGAAGGAGATTCCCGCGCCCATCAGCCGATCCCGACCGTGGTGAGCGTGGTCTTCATCGTGTTGCCGGGGCCGGAGATCAGGCCGGTCATCAGCGGGTCCAGGTCCTCGCCGACGCCGCAGCCGGTGAACGGCGGGATGTCGAAAGTGGACTCGATGGTGGACTTCGCCCCTGGGGTCAGCGCGGTCTGCCCGCGCATCGGGATCACCAGCGGCGAACGGGTGCGGCAGTCCGGGCCGACCGCGATGGGCTGCCCGTCCTCGGCGACCTCGCTGAGCACCAGGTACACCCGGACCGTCACGTCGATCTTCGGTGTAAACAGTCCTCCGCTGATGTCGGCGGTGCCGGTGGCCTTCCCGTCCTGCGGCAGCGCGACCCGGCTGGTGACCGGCATGAACCGGAAGGCGAGGAAGTACCCGGGGGTGGCGGGCAGCGAGAGATCCCCTTCGATGCGGATCGTGGTGCCGTCGCCCTGGTACAGGCCGGCGTCGAAGGTGCCCTGCCGCAGCACCAGATCCGAGCCGAGCTTGGCGATCCGGGAGGTCCCGTCGACGAGGAACTTCGCGGTCAGCAACGGCCCGCCGGGCTGGGCCGCGGCGGTGTTCGCGGTGTTGCCGGTCGCGGTGGCCGTGCCCGCCGGTGAGCCGGTGACGGGCGCGGCGTTCGCCGCGGGCAGCACGGCGGCCGCGGTCACCGCACCCACCGCGGCGGCGGTCGCACGCAGGACGCGAAAGGCACCGGACGGCTTCATCAAGTGATTCCCGGCGGGTGAGGGGAAAGCGGACGGCGGCGACGTTACCCACGCCTGTCCGGCCCCGGCAATGCCTTTCCGAGGCGGTCCGGAAATCGGGTTCTTCTTGTCACGGCGATGCGTGAAAAGCGTGCCGCCCACTGTCATCCCGGAATCGGCCCACGCGGATTTTGTCATTCACCTCCGAATTCGGCAGGCGGTTTTCTGTCACCTCGGGACGAGAAAGAGCCGCCGTGAGGCGTTCCTCACCGGAGGGCCGGAGCGGGCCGTGAAGGAACCCTTCACGGCACCACGGCCGGGGCTCAGGGGGTGATGGTGCCGCCCGCGTACCAGCCGCTTTCCAGCAGCACCCGCTTGAGCACCTTGCCGGTCTGGGTGCGCGGCAGGTCCGCCACGAACACCACGTCGCGGGGCACCGCGAACCGCGCGACCCGCCGCCGGACGTGTTCCCGCACCTCGTCGGCGTCGAGCGCGGCACCGGGCCGGGCCACCACGAAGGCGACCAGCCGCTGCCCGTACTCGGTGTCCGGCACGCCCACCACGGCGGAATCCTCCACCTCCGGCAACGAAGCCAGCGCCTCCTCGACCGCTCTCGGGAACACGTTCTCTCCCCCGGAGATGATCATGTCGTCCGCGCGGCCGGAGATGAACAGCCGCCCGTCCGCGTCCAGGTAGCCCCGGTCCCCGGTGTCCATCAGATCGTGCCGCACGTCCCGGCGGCTGCCGTCGGTGTAGCCGTCGAAGAGCATGTCGTTGCCGACGTGGATCCAGCCCACCTCGCCCGGCGGAAGGCGCTCCCCCTCCGGGCCGAGGATCGCCAGCGTGGTGCCCAGCGGCGGGTGGCCCGCGGTGGTGGGCGCGGCACGCAGGTCCGCGGGCGTGGCCACGGCGGCGGCGGAGACCTCGGTCGAGCCGTAGAAGTTGTAGAGGACGTCACCGAAGGCGTCCTGGAAGGCGGTGACCAGCGCACCCGGCAGCGCCGCACCGCTGCTCGCCACAACGCGCAGGCTGGAGGTGTCGTAGCGGGCGCGCACCTCTTCGGGGAGGTTGAGGATGCGCTGCAGCATGACCGGGACCACGAACATCGACGTGCACCGGTGCTCGGCCACCGCCCGCAGGCACGCTTCGGCGTCGAAGCGCCGCTGCAGCACCAGGTTCGCGCGCAGGGGCATGCCCACCTGCAGTGCCGACAGTCCCCACGCGTGGAACAGCGGGGCGGCCACGAGCATCCGCTCCCCGGCCCGCAGCGGAATGCGCGACAGCAGCGAAACGGCCGTGGAGAGCCCCTTCGGGGTGGGTCTGCGCGCGCCCTTCGGCGCCCCCGTGGTCCCCGAGGTGAGAACCACCAGCCTGCCCGGACGGGACGGCGGCGCGAGCCGCACCTGGGGTGCGTCCTCGATGAGGTTGCCCAGCTCATCGGTGCTCACCACGACGGCGTCGGCGGGCAGCGCGCGCAGTACCCCGGCGAACTCGTCGTCGGCGATGAGCACCCTCACCTCGTGCCGGAGCACGGCGTCGATGACCTGCGGTTCGGCGAGACCGGTGTTGAGCAGCACGACATCGGCGCCGATCTTGCCGCAGGCCAGCAGGGTCAGCACGAACCGGGCGTGGTTGCGCGCGAGCAGCGCCACCGGCGCCCCCTCGCCCGCGCCGAGCTTGCCCAGCAGCCCGCCGAGCCGGTCGGCCAGCCGGGACAGTTCCTGGAAGCTCCACCGGGTACCGCCGTCGTCGGTCACGGCCGTCTCGTGCGGGGAGCGGGCGGCGGCCGCGGTGTAGCCGCCGGCCAGCGTGGCGCCCCAGCGGTTGAGCGCGGCCAGTTGCCGGATCAGCCGGTCGGGTCGTCCCGGCGTGATCACCCCGGCGGTGACCAGCGTGTTCGCGATCTGCAGCGTGGTCGGCGGGCGTGGCGACGGCAGCGGTTCGGGCTCACCGGCCAGGTGGCGGCCGAGGCGCTCCAGCCCGTCGCGCGCCCACTGCCGGATTTCGGCCACACTGCGCCGGAAACCGCCGTCGGGGCGGAAGAAGATGCACCGCAGCGCCGTGCCGCCGTTCTCGGCGTCGGCGAGCTGGACCGAGACGCAGCCGGCCGTGTTGGGTTCGCTGTCGAGGACGAACTGCTCGCCGCGGCGGTTGAGCAGGACCCGCAGGGTGTGCTCGGCGGGCGGCCCGCACACGTTCGCCCGCAGGCGGTACCACTGCCCGGTGCCGCCGTCGTCCTTGCGCTCGCAGACGCCCACCCCCCGGAAGAACCGGGGGTAGAGCTCCAAATCGGTGAGCGCTTCCCAGACGGCAGACCTCGGGTGATCGACGACGAGCTCGAGGGTCACGCAGTCAGGCATCCGACGAAGCTACGGAGGTTCCTGGCACGAGGTCAACAACGCTGCGGGTGTTTCGCGCGGAAGAGGGACCATCCCGATGCTCCCGCCAACATTAGCCCCCGCATGCCAATCCGGCCGATACCCGCCCTGTGAACCGGTGACAACTTCCCGCCGCCCCCTCCGGAAAGCCTTGCGGCCGCACTTTTCACAAAGCTACCTTACCCGCCGGTAGGACATTCGATTCCGCCATTTCCTCACGCGGTTCGAAGTATCACCGCAGATACTCCCGGAGGAGCAGAGTGAACAATCGCAAGAGAATGAGAAAAGTGATCGCGGCCGCCAGTTCCTCGGCGGTGGTCGCCGGCACGGCGGTCACCGCCCTGCTGGCGGGGGCCGGGACGGGCGCGGCCGCACCGGCTTCGCTCACGCTCAACTACAGCTGCCCGTTCCCCCTGATCGGGACCCAGACGCTGCAGATCGCCCTCAGCGCCGACATCCCCGCCACCGCGACCGTCGGCCAGCCCACCCCCGCGTTCGACGTCAAGACCGTCTCCACGGTGCCGTCCACCGCCACCCAGGGCCTGTCCCTGGTCGGCGCGGCCACCGTGGAGGGCAGCGCGGCGGCCGCCTCCACGGTCAACGCGCCCGAAGGCACCGTGCCCGTCACCGTGCCCGCGACCATCCCGCCGACCCCGGTGCCCTCCTCGGGCTCGTTCCAGGTCACCGCCACCGGCAGCGCGCCGTCGCTGACCTTCACCAAGGCGGGCACCGCCACGATCACCGTCGGCGACATCAAGCTGACCCTGCACCCGAAGAAGGCCGACGGCACCGACACCGGCCTCGGCACCTTCGACTCGCAGTGCACGCAGGTGGCGGGCCAGAACAACACCCTGGCGACGATCCAGATCGCCGACGCGCCCACCAGCACCCCGCCCACCACCCAGCCACCGACCACCCAGCCCACCACCTCCGAGCCGCCCACCACCCAGCCCACCACGACCGAGCCGCCCACCACCCAGCCACCGACCACCCAGCCCACCACCTCCACCAGCGCGCCCGGTGGCGGCGGAATCCAGTACAGCTACGGCCTTCGCGGATCGTCCACGCTGAAGACGCTCAACGCGAAGGTGCCGCTCTCCGGCGGCATCGCGGCCGACCTCGACCTGGCGACCGGCGCGTTCACCGCCGACCTGAACCTCGACCCGACGCGGATGCGGGCCTCGCTGTTCTGGTTCATCCCGGTCACCGCGAACGTGGCCTTCCAGCAGGAGGGCAAGACCACGGGCACGCTTTCGGGCGGGGTGCTCGCCTCCGACAGCAAGACCACCATCAAGCTGCCGGTGATCAAGCTGTTCGGCTTCCCGATCAGCAAGTCGCCGAACTGCCGCTCCTCCTCGCCCTCCGACATCAAGCTCACCTCGGGCGCCGGTTTCGACCCGCTCAACGGCGGCAAGCTGTCCGGCACCTACGACATCGCCCCGCTCACCGGCTGCGGCCCGCTCAACAACCTGATCAGCGCGCTCGCCACCGGCCCCGGCAACACCATCGACGTCACCCTCTCCCCCAAGTCCTCCTAGCACCGGCATCACCGGAGCCCGCCCCGGCACTTCTGCCGGGGCGGGCTCCCTTGCCTGCCCGGTCGACACCCCAGGCCCGGACCATGCCCAGGAACACCAGCGTCCACACCGCCAGCGCCGCCCACGCCTCGCCCCGGCCGAGCGCGACCAGCCAGCCGGTCGCGGTGGCGTGGCCCAGCTGCCCGGTGGCGACGGCGTGCATCCCGACCGGGAAGACCATGCTCCACAGCTCCCCGTCGTACCGCAGCGGCACCCCGCCGCCCCGATGACGCCACACGCCCAGCGCGACCAGCAGCGGGATCAGCCAGGTGCAGAACGACCACAGCAGCAGCGAAACCCCGGCCACGAGCGCGTGCGGGACCAGGCGGGCGGGTTCGGGGAAGGCCAGCAGCCGTGCGCCGGCGAGCACGCTGATGGCCCCGGCACCCATGAACACCCAGTACGGCGCGGTCAGCTCGGCGGGGGTGACCGGGCGGGTGAGCAGGCGGGCCAGGCCCAGCGCGGCCAGCAGGAGGTACAGCACGAGCCCGATCGCCCAGCACACCAGTGCCCCCGCCGTGAGCGCCGCGGGCGCGCGGGACTCCTCCAGCGCGGCGACGGCGAGCGACTGGACGCCCACCACCCACAGAAACCAGGTGCCGTCGACCAGGTCGAGGCCCCAGCGGCGCCGCCTGCGGCCGGGATCGGCGATCAGGCCCAGCGGGATCCCGTAGCCGAGCACGAGCCAGCCGAGGGCGCCGAGGGCGAGCAGCACCGCCCACACCCCCGCGGCCCCGGCCAGTGCGAACCGGCCGGCCAGGACCGCGGAGGCGGCGACGAAGGTGAGCAGCGCGAACCCGCGCGGACTCACCGCGTCGGCGAGGAAATGGCCCCGCCACCGCGCGAACCGCCAGGCGGAGGCGGCGAGCAGGAGCACATACCCGGCGGACGCGAGCACGAACAGCGCCGCCGACACCACCGTCAGGCGCAGCACGGAGGCGGCGAAGGACACGATGCCGGTCGCCATCACGAAGGCGAACACCCCGGGATCGAGGTCGCGCACCACCCCGGCCGTGGACCGCCCCGTCACGAGATCGGCTCCGGGCGCACGTCGTAGACGAGCAGACCGGTCCGCTCGTCCAGGCGTGCTTCGGGACTGGGCCGGTGCACGTGCACGCTTCCGTCGTGCAGCAGGTGGCGCACCTCGGTGCCGGTGGCCAGTACCAGGAAGTCGGCGATCATCTTGCGGTGGCAGCGCCACCACAGCGACTCCGCACACATCACGGCGGTGGGGCGCTCCGCGGCGCCGGCGAGCAGTTCTCCGATCGCGACCAGGAAATCCGGCGACCTCATGTGCCCGGCATAGCCGAGGAAGGAACGGTGGCGCAAGGCGGTGTCCGGACTGTCCGGCTGCGGCCTGCGCCAGCCGCCGAGCCGCCGGTCCCACCGGTAGCCGAGGCCCGCACCCGGAAGCCACCGCTGCAGCGCCTCCCGCCCGGCGTCCGGATTGCGGCGGCTGCCCGGCACGCTGCGCACGTCCACGACGCACCGGACCCCGGCCCCGGTCAGCAACCGGGCCAGTTCGGCGGCGCCCGCCGTTCCGTGGCCGAAGGTCAGCACCGCGGGCCGGGTGGTCTCCACGCACCAGGTGTTCCCACCCAGCCTCCGCTCACGCCCAGCCCTTAAATGCGGCGCCGTGAGAGGTCCCCTCACGGTCGATACGGCCGTGAGGGGACCCCTCGACACAGGCGCTTGAGGGTGGGACACAGGCGCTTGAGGGTGGGACACGAAGCGCGGAAGGTGGGGCTCACTCAGGCCAGAGGGCGGTGGAGCGGGCGGCGACGAGGGCGGCGAGGGTGGCCAGGACCTCGGTGCCGGGCCGGGCGTCGAGCCTCCGTCCGTCGCGGAGCCGCAGCGCGACCTGGTCCGCCGCGGCTTCCCGCGCGCCGATCACCGCCTGGTACGGCACGAGCCGGGCCGACCGGATCCGGGCGCCGAGGCTGCCCCGCTCCGGTCCGGCGAGCTCCGCCCGGAGCCCGAGCCCGCTCGCCCGCCGCACGAAATCCGCCGCCAGGTCCGACTCGTCGTCGGAGATCGGCAGGACCACCAGCTGGACCGGCGCGAGCCAGGCCGGGAAGGCCCCGCCGTGCTCCTCGATCAGGTGGGCCACCGCGCGTTCCACGCTCCCGACGATGCTGCGGTGCACCATGACCGGGCGGTGCCGCGCGCCGTCCGGCCCGAGGTAGCGCAGATCGAAGCGTTCGGGCTGGTGGAAGTCGATCTGCACGGTGGACAGGGTCGCCTCCCGTCCCGCGCCGTCCGCCACCTGCACGTCGATCTTCGGTCCGTAGAAGGCCGCCTCGCCCGGTGCGGCCTCGTAGTCCACACCGGACGCATCGAGCACCTCGGTGAGCAGCGCGGCCGCACGCGGCCACATTTCCGGTGCCTCGACGTACTTCCCGCCGGGACCTGGCAGTGAAAGCCGGTACCGTGCGGCCCGGATGCCCATCGCGGCGTACGCGCGGCCGATCATCGCCAGCGCCGCGGCGGCCTCGCCCGCCGCCTGCTCCAGGGTGCAGAAGATGTGGGCGTCGTTGAGATGGATCCCGCGTACCCTGCTCAGCCCGCCGAGCACACCGGACAGTTCCGCGCGGTACATTCCGCCCAGTTCCGCCATTCTCAGCGGCAGTTCACGGTAGCTGTGGTCGCGCGAACGGTAGATCAGCGCGTGGTGCGGGCACAGGCTCGGCCGCAGCACGACCTGCTCTCGCCCGAGCTCCATCGGCGGGAACATGTCGTCCCGGTAGTGCGACCAGTGGCCGGAAATCTCGTACAGTTCCCGCTTTCCCAGCACCGGTGAGTACACATGCCGGTAGCCGGCACGGCGTTCCTCTTCGCGGATGTACTCCTCGAGGGTGTGGCGGACGACGGCGCCGTCGGGCAGCCAGTACGGCAGTCCGGCGCCGATCAGCGGATCGCTGCCGAACAGGCCCAGCTCCCGGCCGAGCTTGCGGTGATCGTGCACGGTGGTCTCCTCTCGTTCACGCGAGACGGGTGACCACACGAAAAAGCCCCGGGGCACCCGCCCCGGGGCTTTCGATGACAACGGTCAGCGCGCCGGGACACTCTCCGGCGTCGTAGTGCTGGCGGCACGCTGCATGGCGTCACCGTAGCAGATCACGGCCGTGCAGGGCGGTCAGCGCCACTCCGGCGAAGTAGAGCCCCAAAGTCGCCAGTGGCAACGCTCCCCCGGGGGCGAATCCCCCGATCGCGAGCACGAGCAGCGCCCCCACCGCGAGCGCGACACCGGCGAGAAGCACCGGGGTGAGCCGGGTTTCCCCGACGGGCAAGGGAAAACCGCGCCACCGGGCGAGGTGGGGCCGCAGCAGGCCCAGTGGCACCAGCAGGATAGCCATCACCACCGCCAGGATCGCGAGCCAGGCCGGGCGGGTCCACCACCAGAACGCCGAACCGAGCGGCGGTTGCGGGAACAGCCCCGGCGGGTACACCACCGGCGCGACCAGCACGACCGGAACCATGTGCCACAGGTACAGCGCCATCGCCAGGGTGTTCAGCCGCGCGAGGCCGCCCCGGATCCTCGACCTCCGCAGCCAGGCCGTGACGGCCGGGGCGGCGCCCACCAGGAGACCGGCCTGCGCCAGGCCGAACGCGAGCAGCGCGGGGGTCGGTGGAGAGGTGTTCCGCACGGCCTGCCCCGGCACACCCACCATGCTCAGCGGATACCGGCCGGAGGCGAGCAGTCCGGTGAGGGCCACTGCGCCCGCCCCCGCGAGCCACCACGCCCGGCGCCCGCGCAGTTCCCCGGTGAACCAGGCGATGCCGCACTGGTACACCGCCGCCCAGCCGAACACGAAGTTCGCGGGCGCCACTGCGGGGATCATCGCGGCCACCACCACGGCCGCGGCCAGCGAGCCCGGTACGGCCAGGCCCCAGCGGCGCTGGGCCGCGAGCAGCAGCGGGGAAAGGGCCACCAGGATCAGGTACAGCGGCAGGAACCACAGGTGCAGCGACACCGCGCCCGCGCCGTAGGCGAGTTGCCGGGCGTCCACATGCGACACGACGGCGGCGGCCACCCCGGCCGTCACCACCGCCACGTACAGCGTGGCGGGCCCGAACACGCCGAGGGCCCGGCGCCGCAGCCAGGGCCGCCAGTCGCCGCCCCACCGGGTCAAGGAGGCGGCGCAGGCGTATCCGGCGACCAGGAACAGGATCGGGATGACCTGGAAGAACAGCGTCAGCCAGCGGGCCGGCGGCAGGCCGGCCAGCACCGCGTCGTCGCCGAAACGGCCGTTCCGGAAGGTGATCGAAGCGGCCAGCCAGTGCCCGGCCACCACCACGACCACGGCGAACACGCGGTAGAGGTCGGCGGAAAGCTCACGCGCGGGGCTCGGCGGGATAGTCCTCGTCGGGCTCTTCGGCGGGCTCGGGTTCGAGCAGGTCACCGGGACGGTGGTGGAACGACAGGTCGTCGACCTCCGTGGTGACCCCGTCGACCTCCGCCCACGCCTCGACCACCTCGGCGGCCTGCTCCTCCGATTCGCAGAGCTCACGCTGCACCAGTTCGTCGTCGCGGAAGACCCGCACCTCGATCGTGCGGCCCTGGTCGGCCTCCGGCCGGAATTCCGGCTCGTAGTCCGGGTCGTGGTTCGTCGCCTGATTCATCACCGCCTCCTGTCCCCACCGCCGACGAGTCTGTCCGCCGCCGGGGCCGTCCGCCGAGAGAAGAAGGTCCCGCACCGCGGTGACCCTCGGTCTTCAATCACTGTTTGAATCGTTGCTTGAATCCCGGCGGGAGATGCGCTGTACTCGGGGCATGAGCGAAAGCACGACCGTGGAGGCGGTATCGGAGTCGGAGTCGACCCGGGCACGGCTGCTGACCGTGGCCGAACGCCTCCTGCTCGAATCGGGCTACGACGCCGTGTCCGTCCGGGCGATCAACACCGCGGCCGGGATGAACCCGGCCGCCGTGCACTACCACTTCGGTTCCAAGGACGCGCTGGTGGCGGCCCTGCTGGAGGACCGGCTGGCCCCGATCTGGCAGGACGCGCTGGACCTCCTCGAACGGCGGCGGCGGGACGGCCGGGTGCCCTGCGTGCCCGAACTGGTCGACGTGATCCTCGGCCCGCTGGGCGAACTCGCCGCCGACCCGGTCGGGCGGCTGCGCCTGCACCTGCTGGCCAGGGTCGTGCTCGGCGGCCACCGGCTCGAATGGACCTCGCGGTGGTTCGGCCTGCGTTCCTGGACGGAACTGCTGCGGGCCGCCCGGCCCGGACTGAGCGAGCGGGAAGCCACCGAGCGCTGGAGCCTGGCCTTCCAGTTGGTGCTGCAGTTCTTCGGCGACCCGCTGGCCCGCACCCCGCGCACCAGCCCCCTGCCGCTCGGCACGCTCCGCGGGTTCGTGATCGCCGGGCTGGCCGCCGCATGAGCGCGCCCGACGTCTTCGCCCCGGCGCGGCTCGGGCCGCTCGAACTGCGCAACCGCATCATCAAGGCCGCCACCTTCGAAGGCGCCACCCCGGACGCGCTGGTCACCGACGAGCTGATCGAGTACCACCTGCGCCCGGCGCGCGGCGGGGTCGGCATGACCACCGTCGCCTACTGCGCGGTCGCACCCGAGGGCCGCACCGACCGGCACCAGATCTGGATGCGGCCCGAGGCGGTGCCGGGGTTGCGGCGGCTCACCGACGCGGTGCACGCCGAGGGAGCCGCGGTCAGCGCCCAACTCGGCCACGCGGGCCCGGTCGCCAACGGGGCGTCCAACCGGCTGCCCGCGCTGGCGCCGACGGCGATGCCGAGCCCACTGAGCCTGAGGATGATCAAGGCCGCCACCACCGCCGATCTGGAGCGCATCACCGCCGCGCACGCCGAGGCCGCCCGCACCGCCGCCGAGGCCGGGTTCGACGCCGTGGAACTGCATTTCGGCCACAACTACCTGATCAGCTCATTCCTGAGCCCGAAGCTCAACCGCCGCAAGGACGGCTACGGCGGGAGCCTCGCCAACCGGGCGCGGCTCGCGCTCGGCGTCGCCCGCGCGGTGCGGGACGCGGTGGGCGACCGGATCGCCATCACCGCCAAGCTCAACATGGACGACGGGGTGCCCGGCGGTTTCTGGCTGGACGAGAGCATCCAGGTCGCGCGGTGGCTGGAAGCCGACGGTTCGGTGGACGCACTCGAACTCACCGCGGGCAGCTCGCTGCTCAACCCCCTGTACCTGTTCACCGGGGACGCCCCGGTCCGCGAGTTCGCCGCGCAGTTCCCCCAGCCGCTGCGCCTGGGCATCCGGCTGGCGGGCGGGCGGTTTCTGCGCAGCTACCCTTACCAGGAGGCGTTCCTGCTCGACCGCGCGCTGCAGTTCCGCGCCGCGCTGAAGCTGCCGCTGATCCTGCTCGGCGGGATCACCCGCAAGGAGACCATGGACCTGGCGATGGCCGAGGGTTTCGCCTTCGTCGCCATGGCGCGCGCCCTGCTGCGCGAACCCGACCTGCCGCGGCGTATCCAGGCCGACCCGGCGGCGCGGTCGCTGTGCGTCCACTGCAACAAATGCATGCCCACCATCTACCGCGGCACGCACTGCGTGCTCGCCGAACCCGGGAGGCACTGATGCCCACCATCGCGATCACCGGCTCCGCGTCGGGAATCGGCGCCGCCACCGCCGAAGAGCTGCGGCGCTCCGGCGCCGGGATCATCGGGGTGGACCTTCGCGACGCGGAAGTCATCGCCGACCTCAGCACTCCGGAAGGCCGCGAGCAGGCCGTGGACGGCGTGCTCTCCCGGTGCGACGGGGTGCTCGACGGTTTCGTCGCCTGCGCCGGGCTGGGTCCGCAGGTCGACGATCCCGGCCTGATCGCCGGGGTCAACTACTTCGGCACCGTCGCGCTGCTCGACGGGCTGTTTCCCGCGCTGCGCAGGGGAAAAGACCCCGCCGCCGTGGTGGTGTCCTCGGTCGCCTCGACCCACGTCACCTGGGACGAGAACCCGCTCGCCCCGCTCGTGCAAAGCGGGGACGAGCCCGAAGTGGACGCAGTGGACGCCGCGGTGGCGGCCGCGGGCGAGTACCGGGGCCAGTACGCCTACGCCGCGTCGAAGAACGCGTTGACGGTCGCGGTGCGCCGGCGGGTCCCCGAATGGGGGGCCGCCGGCGTCCGCGTCAACACCGTCGCTCCCGGCTCGGTGGAAACCCCGCTGCTCCGGGCCGGGGAGGCCGATCCCCGGTACGGGCAGGCGATCCGGGAGTTCGTCGCCCCGATCCCGCGGCACGGGCGGCCGGAGGAGGTCGCCTCGCTCATCGCCTACCTGATGAGCCCGCGCGCCGGGTTCGTCCACGGTGCCCAGTTCGTCATCGACGGCGGTGTCGACGCCCTGCTACGCCCCAGCCGGTTCTGACGGTTCCAGCACCCGCCGGGGCACGTGGACGAGCATCGTTTCGATCTGCTTCTCGGTGACGCCGCGCTCCCGCACGTACGGCAGCACGTCGTCACCGATGTGCAGGTAGTGCCACTGCGGGAGCTGCTCCAGCAGGAGCGGGTCGACCCAGTCGATGTAGCACGACGCGTCCTGCGACAGCACCATGCTCTCGGCGTACCCGCGCCGGCACATCTCGACGAGGGTGTCGGCGCGGGCCTCGAAGGTCGTCTCCAGGTTGATGCCGAACCGGTCCATGCCCAGCACGAACCCGGCTTCGGCGAGTTCGGCCAGGTGGTCGCAGTCGGTGGTGTCACCGGAATGCCCGAGCACCACCCGGCGCGGGTCGACGCCCTCTTCGTCGCACAGGACCCGCTTGACCTCCAGGCCCGCCCTCGACCCGGGATGGGTGTGCACCGTGACCGGGATGCCGGTCCGCAGGTGGGCCTGGGCGACCGCGCGCATCACGCGCTCCACGCCGGGCGTCAAGCCGTGGTGGTCGATGGCGCACTTGAGCATCCCGGCCCGCACCCCGGTACCGGCGATGCCCTCGGTGATGTCGCGGACGAACATCTCCGTCATGGGGTCCGGGTGACCGGGCATCGGGGGGCGGTACTCGAAGAAGAACGGGGCGCTGTCGTAGGTGTAGATCCCCGTGGCCACCACGATGTTGAGCTGCGGCACCCGTTCGGCGATCTTGGCGATGCGCGGTATGTAGCGGCCCAGCCCCACCACGGTGGGGTCCACAATGGTCTGGACACCCTGTGCGGCCAGTGCGCTCAGCTTCTCGACGGCGTCGTCGAGGCGCGCCTGCTCGTCGCCCCACTCGTCGGGATAGTTCTGCTGCACGTCCGCGGTGAGGGTGAAGATGTGTTCGTGCATGTAGGTGCGGCCGAGAGCGGCGGCGGCGACCGGGCCGCGGACCGTGGACACTTCGCTCATGAGGTGCGCAGCTCCTTCTTCAGGATCTTGCCGGTCGGGCCCTTGGGCAGTTCGGGAACCAGGCGGATCTCGCGGGGGTACTTGTAGGCCGCCAGCCGTTCCCGGCAGTAGGCGATGATCTCCTCTTCGGCCACCTCGGTCCCGGCCTTCGCGCTGACGACGGCCACGACCTCCTCACCGAACTTCTCGTCGGGCCTGCCGATGACGGCGGCCTCGTCGACGGAGGGGTGGGTGTAGAGCACTTCCTCGATCTCACGCGGATAGACGTTGTAGCCGCCGCGGATGATCAGGTCCTTCTTGCGGTCCACAATGAACAGATAGCCGTCCTCGTCGGCGTAGGCGAGGTCGCCGGTGTGGAACCAGCCTCCCCGGAACGCCTCGGCGGTGGCTTCGGGCCGCTTGTAGTAGCCCTTCATCACGTTGTGGCCGCGGATCACGATCTCGCCGACGTGCTCGGGGCCGGGCGGCAGCGGCCGGTCCTCCTCGTCCACGATCCGGACTTCCACGCCCCACAGGGGTTTGCCGATGGACAGCACCTTGCGCTGCTCGGCACTGATGTTGAAGGTGGTGGTGCTCGCCGTCTCCGAAAGGCCGTAGCCCTCCAGGATCACCACCCCGGGCACGCGTTCTTCGAACTCGCGGATGGTTTCACCCGGAATCGCCGCACCGCCCGAAATGCCCACGCGCAGGGAGGAAAGGTCGCGGTTGGAAAGGTCTTCGCGCAGCAGGCCGAAGTACATGGTGGGCACGCCGGAGAAGATGGTCGCCCGGTGCCGTTCGATCGCGTCGAGGACCGGGCCCGCCTCGAACCGCGGCACGAGCACGAGCGTGCCGCCGTAGCGGATGGCGACGTTGAGCACGCTCGACAGGCCGAAGACGTGGAACAGCGGCAGCACGGCGATGCCGACGTCGGCGGGGTTGAAGCCGAACAGCTCGCCGCCGACCGTGCAGTTCATGTAGAGCTGGAAATGGGTCAGCTCCGCCCCCTTGGGCCGTCCGGTGGTTCCGCTGGTGTAGAGCAGCACCGCGGTGTCGTCGGCGTTGGTGGGTTCGAGGTCGCCGGTGTCCTCGGCCCGGTAGAGCTCGTCGTAGTGGCGGGCACCCTCGGGCACCGCGGTCTCCCCCGGCGGGGTGACCAGATAGGTCGCCACGCCGTCCACTTCGGACGCCGCCTTGAGCGCCTCCTCCGCGAACCCGCTGAAGGTCACCAGCAGGCGGGCGTCGGAATCCTGGAGATGGTAGGAGATTTCCGCGGCGCGCAGCAGCGGGTTGAGCGGCACCATCACCAGTCCGGCCTTGAGGATGCCGAAGTAGGTGAACAGGAACTGCGGCACGTTGGGCAGTTGCACGGCCACCTTGTCGCCGGGTTCGAGCCCGAGCCCGCGCAGGCTCGCCGCTACCCGGCCGGAGATCTCGTCGACCTGCGCGTAACTGAAGGTCAGATCGCCGAAATGGCAGAGCGCCTTGCCGGGATCGCTCAGCCGGGACTGCCTGAGCATGGTGGCGAGATTGAAACTCATCCTTCTCCATTCGGCTCGCTACGTCGAGAACCTGAATGCCTTCCGGCGGTGCGGCCCGGCCACCCCCGCCTGAACAGGGGTTACGCTCTGCCGGGACGGCGGTGAAGCGTGGGTGTTTCATACGTACGAGGCAGTACTTTAGAAGCGAGGGGACCATGAAGCAAGAGGGATCGCTGGCCCGGACCCACGAGCAGGAACCGGGCCTGCCGCGCGGGCGCGCGAGCCTGCCCGCCGACGCCGTCCGCGCCGCCCAGCGGGAACGCCTCATCCGCGCGATCATCGCCGCGTCGGCCGAGAGCGGATACCTGCGCGTCACCGTCGCCGACGTGGTGTCCCGGGCGAAGGTTTCCCGCGCCGCCTTCTACGCCCACTTCGCGGACAAGGACGAATGCCTGCTCGCCGCGACGCGCTACGGCCGCCGCGTGCTCATCGACCGGATCACCGCCGAAACCGGCGCCCTGCCCAGGGAGACCGCGCCCGCCGAGGCGCTGCGGGTGGCCTGCCGGGCGTTCCTGCGGTTCCTCACCGGCGAACCCGAGTTCACGCGCGTGTTCTACCTGGAGTTCCCCAGCGCCGGGCCGCGGGCGCTGGCCCGGCTGGTCGAGGCGCAGCGCCGCTTCGCCCGGCTGAACGAGGTGTGGCACCAGCGCGCACTGGCCGCCGATCCGCGGGTCCCCGCCGTGCCCCAGGAGGCCTACCTCGCCGCGGTGGGTGCCACCACCGAACTGGTCCGCGCCGCGGTACACAGTGGACAAACGCGGCTGACCGACCTCGAGGACACCCTGGTCCGCCTCCACCTGGCCATCCTCGGCGGCCGCCCCTGGGACCACGAAGAAGCCTGACGACGGCTCGCCCCGGCGTTGGCCGTGAAGGGTCCCTTCACAGTCGATTCGGCCATCATGCCCGTGCCCTCCACAGCACCGACCGCGGACACACCTTCACGGCGCGGCTCAGAAGCTGAACGGGACGCGGGTCCAGGTCAGCACCTGCGGCCCGCGCTCCTGCACCGAGACGCGCAGGTAGTTGTTCACTCCCGTGGAGCCGTCCACGGTCACCCGGGAAAGGTTCGGCACCGGGCTGGTGATCCCGTAGAACGACAGCCACTTCGACCCGGCGGCCAGCGGCTGGTCGCTGTTGTAGACGTGGCTGTCGCCGTTGAACAGGTACACGGGGCCGTCGAACCCGGCCGCCTCCCGGGCCAGTGCCGCGACGATCGGCTGGAAGCCGTAGTAGTCGGCGAACGACGGGTTGGTGACGGTCGGGTCGAACATGTCGGCCTGCATGAGCACCGTGACGGCGCGGTCGTGGTGGCGCCGCGCGTCGGCGAAGGTGTCGTGGATTTCCTGGATCACCGCGGACGTGCGGGCCAGCACCTCGGCGGCCTGCTCGGGCGTGGGCGCGGTCTGCCCGGTCCACGGGGCGAGGCTGTCGTTGCTGCCCACCACGTCCACCGCGGCGAACGCGACGTCCGCGCGCTCCCACCGGACGTTCTCCGGAATCCCCTGCGCGGCCTGGGTCTGCACGCGAGCGGCGTGCTGCCCGAGGGTGCGGCCGGGCTGCGGGAAGAACACCTGGCGGATCTTCGCCAGCCGCTCCAGCGGGTTGTAGCCGCCGTTGTTCGGCCGGTGGCAGTCGGTCCACTCGTTGTCGCCGACGGTGTAGACCAGCGGGTCGGCGAACTGGTCGAAATCACCCTTGATCTGCTGGAAGTACTCGTCGCTGCAGACCGTGGACCCGTTCTTGATGTCACCGAGGTGGTCGACCCACTGCACGGCCGGGTCGGCGTTGATCTGCGCGACCACCTTCGGGAAGTTCGCGATCTGGGTCGCGCCGTAGGGGATGTCGCCGATGACCGCGAAGGTGTACCCCTCCGCGGCGGCGGTGGCCGGGGCCGCCGCTCCCAGGCTCGCGGCCACCGCCACGGCCGCCGCCGCGGCCAGGCCGGACCGATGCCGTCTGCGCACTTACTGCTCCTTACCCGTCGAACCGGTGGGGAAATCCGGGCCGGTCGAAGGCCGCTTGGTACCGGTCCGTTCGATGCCCGGCACAGCCTTGTCCCCGTCGGCGAACCACGGGTGAACGGCACCGGTGCGAAACACGGCCGGTGGATGTCATCCCGGCGGAGGCGGCACGGTGTTTCCGCGGGGCCCGATGCGGGCAGTACCTCTGTCGCCGACTACAGCCGGGAGGGTGGAGGCGATGGATCACTGGCAGTACCTGTTCCTGCTCGGCGCCTGCCTCGCCGTGACGCTACCGCTGGAGCTGTCCGGCTCCCGCGTGTACCGCCAGCCGGCCCGGCTGGCACGCGCCGTGCTGCCCGCGGCCGCCGTCTTCGGAGTCTGGGATGTCCTCGCGGTGGTCAATGGCGTCTGGGACTACGACCCGCGCTACCTGCTCGGCGTGCGCCTGCCGTTCGGCCTGCCGCTGGAGGAGGCGCTGTTCTTCCTGGTCATCCCGCTGTGCGGGCTGCTGTCGTTCGAGACGGTCGAACGCCTGCTCGGCAGGGCACGCCGATGACCGAACTCGGTTACACGCTGCCCGCGGTGGCGTCGGTGCCCGTGGTGGTGGCGCTGGAACTGCTGTGGCTGCGCACCGGCCTGTTCCGCCGCCCCGGCTACTGGATCACG
The DNA here is from genome assembly GCF_026802195.1 of Amycolatopsis cynarae. NCBI lineage: Bacteria > Bacillati > Actinomycetota > Actinomycetes > Pseudonocardiales > Pseudonocardiaceae > Amycolatopsis > Amycolatopsis cynarae. The sequence continues at coordinate 3,607,105 of NZ_CP113836.1, forward strand.
ATGGTCATCGTCTTCGCCTTCCAGATCGGCGCGGACGGCTGGCTGACGAAGCTGTCCTCCCCCATCGTCCGGTACGACCACGCGGAGCTGACCGGGCTGCGCTTCCCCTTCGACATTCCGGTGGAGGACTACCTGTTCGGCTTCAGCCTGATCACCCTGACGCTGCTGCTGTGGGTGCGGGCGGGCCGCCAGGCGCCAGGCCGGGCCGCATGAGCGTGCCTGCCGCGTTCGACCGCGGCGCGGACAGCTACGACCGGCTGGTCGGGTTCAACCCGGGTTACCACGCGCAACTGCGCCGTTCGGCCGGCGCGATCCCCTTCGGCGCGCGGCGGGTGCTCGACGCGGGCTGCGGCACTGGCGCCTCCACCGCCGCCGTGCTCGCCGCCGCGCCGCGCGCGCGGATCGTCGCGGTGGACGCCTCGGCGGGCATGCTCGCCGAGGCACGCCGCAAGCACTGGCCGGAGAGCGTGCGGTTCGTGCACAGCCGCATCGAGGAGGCCGACCTCGCCGGGGAGGAACCGTTCGACGCGGTGTTCGCCGCCTACCTGGTCCGCAACCTGCCCGAACCGGACGCCGCGCTCGCCGCGTTCCGCGAGCTGCTGCGGCCGGGCGGGGTGCTGGTGGTGCACGACTACAGCCTGTCGGGCGGCCTGGCCGCGCGCCTGACCTGGCACGCGGTGTGCTGGTCGGTGATCATCCCGCTGGGCCGCGTGGTATCGGGCGACGCGGAGTTGTACCGGTACCTGTGGCGCAGCGTGACCGCTTTCGACGGCGCCACGGCCTTCGCCGCCCGGCTGGGGCGGGCCGGATTCGGCGACGTCACCGCCCGCACGATGCCGGGGTGGCAGCGGGGCATCACGCACACGTTCCGGGCGCGGAGGCCGCATGAACGAAACTGGCGAAGCCCCTGTTCGTGCAGGCCGACCGGGTGCGGGTGTCCCGCAGGACACAGGAGCCCCCGCTCGTGAACGGGCTGGGGAGGGACCGGCTGAGGGAGCGGCATCCCGCCCCCGCGGGGCGGCCGCGCGCCGAAGAAGGACGGCGGGTGGCGGTGATCGGCGGCGGTATCGCCGGGCTGTCCGCGGCGACCACGCTGGCCGAACGCGGGGTGGCCGTCGACCTGTTCGAGCGGCGGCCCTACTGGGGTGGCCGGGCCGGGGGCTGGACGGTCACGCTCACCGACGGCGGCACGACCGGGATGAGCCGCGGGTTCCACGCCTTCTTCCGGCAGTACTACACGCTGCGGGCACTGCTGGCCCGCGCGGGCGCCGAACTGCGGCCGCTTCCGGACTACCCGCTGGCCGGCCCGGACGGCCGGGTGGACACCTTTCGCGGCCTGCCGCGCACCCCGCCGTGGAACGCCGCCGGTTTCGTCCTGCGCAGCCCCACGTTCACGGTGACCGACCTGCTGCGGGTCGACCCTCGCGCGGCGCTGCCCCTGCTGGACGTGACCGTGCCCGGCATCTACCGCCTGCTCGACGCGGTCGATGCCGAGGAGTTCCTGGCCCGCGTCCGGTTTCCCGAGGCGGCCCGGCATCTGGCGTTCGACGTGTTCTCGCGCAGTTTCTTCGCCCCGCCGCGCCGGCTCTCGGCGGGCGAACTCGCGCTGATGTTCCACCTGTACTTCCTCGGCTCCGCCGAGGGGCTGCTGTTCGACGTGCCGACCGCGCCGTTCCACCTGCTGTGGGCCCCGCTGGCCGACCGGCTCGCCCGGCTGGGCACCGTCGCGCATCCGGCGACCGCGGTCACCGCCGTGGAGCGCCACGGCAAGGGTTTCGTGGTGCACGCGGACCGGGCCTACCCGGCCGACGGCGTGGTGCTGGCGCTGGATCCCGCGGGCCTGCGCGCCCTGGTCGCCGGCTCGCCGCTCGGCCCGCCCGAATGGCGGGAGCGCATCGCCCGGCAGGAGAACGCACCGCCGTTTTTGGTGCGGAGGCTGTGGCTGGACCGGCCGGTGCGGGAGGACCGGCCCGCCTTCCTCGCCACCGGCGGGATGCCACCGCTGGACAACATCAGTGTGCTCGACCGGTACGACCGGGACGCGGCCGCCTGGGCGCACCGCTCGGGCGGTTCGGTGGTGGAGGTGCACGCCTACGCCGTGAGCGAACCGGACACGACCGGCGACCGGCTGCTGGCACGCCTGCACGAGGTGTACCCGGAGACCCGGCGGGCACGGATCCTGGACGACCGCGCCGAATGGCGGGCCGACTGCCCCCTGTTCGCCCCGGGCACGTTCTTCTGGCGGCCGGAGATCGCCGGACCGGTCCCCGGCCTGGCCCTGGCCGGGGACGGGATCCGGGTCGACCTGCCGGTGGCGCTGATGGAACGCGCCGCGGTCACCGGGCGGCTCGCGGCCAACCACCTGCTCGCCGGGTGGGGCGTCGCCGGGCACGCCCTGACCACGGTGCCCACCCACGGCCGCACCCGCGCCCTGCGCGCCCTCGCCCGGCTGGGCTGACCATGCAGACGTTCCTGCCCTATCCCGATTTCGCGGCCTCGGCGTCGGTGCTCGACCCGCTGCGCCTTGGCAGGCAGCGCGTGGAGGCGCTGCAGATCCTGCGGGCGCTCACGGTGCCCAGTTACGGCTGGCGCCACCATCCGGCGGTGCGCATGTGGGCCGGTTACGAGGAGGCGCTGACGCGGTACGGCCTCATCGTGTGCGAGGTCTGGCGGCGCGAGGGCCGCGCCGACACCTGCGAGGACACCCTGCGGCGCGATTACTCACGGGCCCGCGGCCACAGCCTGATCCGCACCGAACCGGAACTGGCCGAGACCGGGGATCTGCCGAACTGGCTGGGGGATCTCGCGTTCCACCGCAGCCACCAGTCGGCGCTGATGCGCAAGGACCCGGACTACTACGGGCGCTGGTTCCCCGGTGTGCCGCCCGATCTGCCCTACGTGTGGCCCCATTCCGACCGCGACTCCCGCAGCGCGTAGCGGCGTTCGGCGTAGGCGAGGTCGTCGCGCCACAGCCGCGACGCGGCGCGGCGCATCAGGGGCCGCAGCACGGGCGCGGCGCGGCGGGCGAGCGCGAACCCGGTGCGTCCGGAGGTGGCGATGGTGGCCTCCAGCACGGCGGTGCGGGGCCTGCCGTCGGGACCCGGGCCGAGCGGGGTGGCATGGGTTTCGACCACGCTGCCCGCTCCCTCGCCGGAGACGATGCGCATGGTCACCGTCCGCGGATCGGGGCAGCGGAACTCGGCCCGCACGGGCACCCCGAGCCGGGGGCCGACCCGGAAGGTCACGTCCACCACGAACCGGTCGTCTTCGGCGGTGGCATCCATCGCTGGCGCGCTCACCACGTCGAGGCGTGCGAACGAATAGGGGTGGAACCAGGCCCCGTGCCACGGGTCGAGCCGGTTGGCCACGATGTCGCCCGGCTCGCAGACCCCGGTCAGCGTGGTCACCGCGGCCACGCTGCCCGCCGGGGCGGGGCGCGCCCCGAGCACGGGCCGGGGCAGGGGCGTTTCGGTCCCGGGGCCGTCCAACCGCACCCACACCAGCACCCCGTCGTCGTGCCCGGGCAGCGGTTCCCAGCCCGTTCCGCCCGAGGCGTCCACCGCCAGCCCGTGCCAGCGGCAGACCAGCGCGTCGCAGACCACCCGTCCCCGCGCGAGCGGAGCCCCGAGATGCGGGCACTGCCCGGGACCGACCACCAGTCCGCCGCGCCGGTCGCGCCAGGCCACCAGTTCCCGGCCCGCCACCCGGGTACCGAACGGCCGGTCCCGGCGGACATGTGCCGAGGCGGCGAAGGCGAACCAGTTCCCCGACGGGCGAGCCTGCGCGCGTTTCGCGGCGGCCTCGATCAGGGCAGGGGAAGCCTGCCGGTAGGTGGGTTCCTGCGACGCCCACACCGCACGGGACATGGGCTGGATCGGCCATTTCCTCGGCCACCTCGGGCCTCTGCGACGGTCCGTCACTCTTGCCTCTCCCTCCGGCCGGGCGGCCTGGGGAGTATCCGCCCCGGGCGGGGCGAAACCGGCCCGCCGGGTGAAAACACGGCCGCCACGGCAGCGGCGAGGCGCGGATAATCGCCTGGCATGGAGGAGATCTGGCGGCTCGGCCCCGGCGTCACCCGCTCGGTGAGCCCGGAGAACTTCACCGGGGCGAAGGGCGGAGGCGGGCGCGCCACGACCGGCACCGGGGCGCTCGCCGCGCGCGAGCTGGGGCTCGGCTGGAAGGTCTCCCCGTCGATCGACCTGCCCGCCGGTTCCACCGCGACCCTGGCCGATCTCGAGGGTCCGGGCATCATCCGGCACTTCTGGCTCACCACCGACCTGCGCCGACTCCGTGAAATGGTGCTGCGGCTGTACTGGGACGACGACCGCAGACCCGCGGTCGACGTGCCACTGGGTGATTTCTTCTGCAACGGCTGGGGCGAGCTCGCCCTGGTCGACTCCGCGACCGTCGCGGTCCTGCCCGCCGGGGGCTTCAACAGCTACTGGCCGATGCCGTTCCGCCGCCGGGCGCGGGTCACCCTGGCCAACGCCGGGGACACCGTGGTGCCCGTCTACTACCAGGTCACCTACCAGCAGCAGGAGCTTCCGGACGAAGCGGCGTACCTGCACGCGGCCTGGCGCCGCAGCGACCCGGTCGGGGAGAGCGGGGTGCACACCATCCTGGACGGGGTGCGGGGCCGCGGGCACTACGCGGGCACCTACCTCGCCCTGTGCCCCCAGGCGCCGGACTGGTGGGGTGAAGGCGAGATCAAGTTCTATCTCGACGGGGACGGGGAGTTCCCGACGATCTGCGGGACCGGCACCGAGGACTACTTCGGCGGCGCCTGGAACTTCGACCTCGGCGGCCGCTACGGCGCCTACTCCACGCGCTACCTCGGCCTGCCCCAGGTGCAGCCCGCGGAGGCGATCTACCGGCCGCGCCAGCGTTTCGGCCTCTACCGCTGGCATCTGCCCGATCCCATCACCTTCGAACAGGACCTGCGGGTGACCCTCCAGGCCCTCGGCTGGCGCTCGGGGGGCCGCTACCGGGTACTGACCGGCGCGGAACTGGCCACCACCGCCTTCTGGTACCAGCATCCCGGGACGAGGTGACCGCCGGGCGTCACCGCTGGACCGGACGCCACTTCGGGGGCCGGGCCCGGCAGGCCCCCCAAGGCCAAGCGCCATCCACACTCCATTAACCTAGGTTCATAGGTTAATGGGGTTACGGAGACCAAGTGTTCGAGTTCCGGTTCGAGAGCGGATCCGGGGTTCCGCCCTACCTCCAGTTGGTGCACCAGGTGGAGCGGGCCGTGCGGCTCGGCGAACTGCGGGTGGGCGCCCGGCTGCCCACCGTCAAGGAGGTCGCCGAGCGACTGGTGATCAACCCCAACACGGTGCTGAAGGCCTATCGCGAACTCGACCATCGAGGGCTGGCGAAAGGGCGGGCCGGGCAGGGCACGTTCATCATCGGCGAGCGCCGCGCGATGACGAAGTCCGATCAGGCCAAACGGGCCGAGTTGCGCGCCGGGCTCGAAGCGTGGCTCACCGAGGCTCGGCGGGCCGGCCTCGACACCGGCGAAATCGACGCGCTCCTGTCCACCGTGCTCCACGACTTCCGTGAGGAGACTAAGTGAACGAACCGGCGATCGTTGCCCACGACCTGGGCAAGCGCTACGGCCGCACCTGGGGGCTTCGCGACTGCACGTTCGAGATCGGTGCCGGGCGTGTGGTCGGGCTGGTGGGCCCCAACGGAGCGGGAAAGTCCACGCTGATCAACCTGATGGCAGGCTTGCTGCGGCCCACCACCGGCGAGCTGAGGCTGCTCGGCGAACCGGTCGGGCCGCACGTCGCGTCCAGCCGGGTGGCCTATCTGGACCAGCGCCACTCCCTCTACGACACCTTCCGCGTGGCCGACATGCTCGAAGCCGGACGCAGGCTCAACCAGCACTGGTACGCCCATGACGCGCGGGATCGGCTGGACGAGCTCGGTATCCCCCTCGACCGCAGGATCGATGGGCTTTCCGGCGGGCAGCGTGCCCAGGTCGCGCTCGCGCTGGCCCTGGCCACCCGCCCGGAACTGCTGATACTCGACGAACCCGTGGCGAGCCTGGATCCACTGGCGCGCAACGAGGTCATGTCCGCGCTGATGGGCGCCAAGGCCACCCGGGACTGCACCATCGTGCTGTCCTCGCACATCGTCTCCGAACTGGAACGGCTGTGCGACTACCTCGTCGTGCTCAACCGGGGCCAGGTCCGCCTCGCCGGTGATCTCGACGACCTGCTCCACGACCACCGGCTGCTGCAAGGGCCTTCCTCCGGTGTGGTCGACGTCGAGGCCGGCCGCGAGGTGCTGTCCCGGCATGAGGAACACGGCACGGCCCGGCTGTTGTGCCGAGGCCGCGGCCCGCTTCCGGCGGGATGGCGGGAGCGGCCGGCGGGTATCGACCGACTCGTCCGTCACTACCTCGCGGCACCCGCGCAACCAGCCGGGTGGAGGGAGGCAGCGGCATGATCTGGCTGGCGTGGCGGCAGGATCGCCTCAAGCTCCTCGGCATCGGCGCGGTCTTCCTCGTGCTCGCGGGCGGCTACGTCGCCATGGGCATCGGCATGCGCAGCACAGTGCCCACGACCGCTCTCCGGAACTGTTTCTCCGGCACGGGAAGCACGGAGTGTGGTGGCTGGCCACCTCTGGTCTACTTCGCGCGGTATGACGCAGGGATGCTGTTCAGCCTCCTGCCGGCAGTGGCCGGGATGTTCCTCGGCGCCCCCCTGGTCGCGCAGGAACTGGAGCACCACACGTTCCGCTACGCCTGGACGCAGGGCATCACGCGCACGAACTGGCTGGGTGTGAAGCTCCTGGTCGCCGTCGCGTTCGTCCTCGTCTATGGCATCGCTTTCGCCGCGGGCTACGCCTGGTGGTTCGCACCGGCCCTGAAAACGGAAGGGTGGTGGGCCACCTTCGACTTCGGTCTGGTGTCCTTCCCGGCAGGCTGCCTGTTCGCGTTCGCGCTCGGGCTGGCCGGCGGCGCGGTGTTCCGGCGGACCCTGCCGGGGATGGCCGTGGCGCTCGCCGGTTTCCTGCTGGTGCTGGTGACGGTGAAGAACTTCCTGCGGCCCCATTACCTCACTCCATTGCTGGTGGAGCAGACACACAGTGGAGAACTGATCACCGGCAAGAGCTTCTTCCGCGACCGAGCCGGAATCCTGCACGGGTACGAGGAAGGCCTGTCGCTGGCAGGCATCCCCCCGTCACCGGGGCTGAGCCTGGAAGCGCAGCAGGCCTTGCGCGAGGCTGGGCTCACCCGGCTCTTCCAGGTCCAGCCATCCGGCCGGTTCTGGCTGTTCCAGTTGATCGAGGCGGGTGTCTACACGGTGCCGGCGGTCGCGTTCGTGGCACTGGCCTTCTGGTGGGTCCGGCGCAGGCTCACTTGACCCGCGCCCCAGCTCGACACTCGGCAGAAAAAGTCGCTCCCTAGCGGCCGCCCCGCGTGATGAAGTAGGCCCAGGCGTTGACCGCCACGCCCGCGACGAGGGCCACGCACCACAGCAGCCAGTAGCCGAGCGCCGCGTGGCGCAGGGCCAGCCCCACGACGCCGACCGCGAGGATCAGGGTCGTGCCGATCGCGGTGAACAGCGACACCGCACTGGTGGGTGGCCGGTCGCGCACCCGGGCCGGATACCCGGTGCGCGCGGGGCCCACGCACGCCCCTGGTGTGCTTCACTGCTGATGATCATCGACTTCTTGCGGAAAGGGGACCGAGTGACGACCTGGCGTGAACTTCAGACGTTCATCAGGAAGTCCTATCGTGTGGTGCGGGACGAGCCGGAGGAGATCAGAATCCGGGTCCGGTTCCGGGACGACGTGGACGAAGAAGAACGCACCCAGATGGTGGTCATCGCCCGGGAGGTCCTCGACAAACGCGAGGAATGGGTGCAGATCGCCACGCCGTTCGCCAAGGCCGACGACGTGGACCTGCGCACCGTGCTGGCCGAGATCGGGCACACCACGGTGGTCGGCGGGGCCGTGGTGATGGGCGACTACCTGGTGCTGCGGCATTCGCTGCCGCTGGTCAACCTCGACCTCAACGAGTTCACCGATCCGCTGGAGCTGGTCACCGGCTCCGCCGAGCTGCTCGAAGAGCAGTTCACCGGGCGGGACGAGTTCTAGCGGTACGGGCGGATCGGGCATTCCCCGCGGGAGTGCCCGATCCGCGCGGTAGCCTTTCCCCGGAAAGGGGGACGCATGGAACCGTGGGGCCTGTCCGGACCGGCCTTTCTCGGTGTCTACGCCGTTTCCCTCGTCGTCGCGCTCGTGCTCACGGCCCTGCTTCGCAGGCGCAAGCCGTGGCGGCGGGTGCGCGCCGGGCAGCAACCGCTGTCGCTGTGGGAAACCGCTTACCTCATCGGCGGGCCGGAGCGGGTGGTGGACAGCGCCATCGCCTCCCTGATCAGCCAGGAACGGTTGCGAGCGCGATCGTTCGAGTTCCTGCTTCCCATCGGCAGTGCGCTTCCCACCGATCCCGTGGAACGCGCGGTGTTCGAAGTGGTCTCCGCGCAGCAGGGTCTTTCGGTGACCAAGACCCGCACGGAGGCCGGCCGCCGCCGGGAGGTCCGGGCCGCCGAAGCTTCACTCGCCCGGCGCGGCCTCCTCGTGCGCAGCCGTCTCGACGCCCTGTTCACCGCTTCGCCCGTGTTCGCGGTGGCGGCGGTGGGAGTGGCCCGGCTGGTCAACGGAATCCGGCTCCACCGACCGGTCGACTTCCTCGTCATCTTCCTGCTGGTCACCGGGGCCGTGCTCTTCTCCCTGCTTCGCCGGCCGAGCCTGCGGCACACCCGGGCCGGTCTGAAGGCTCGCCAGGCCACTTTCCGGCCCGGCCCGACTCCGGTCCTGCTTCCCGCCCTGTCCGGTGCGGTCGGCCCGGTCGTGCTCAGCGGGCTGGCCGCGTACCCGGACACGGTGATCAAGACGGCGCTGTTTCACCTCCCACCAACCGGTATCGGGGGCACTTCGTCGTCCGGGAGCTCCTCGTCGGACGGAAGCGGCTCTTCCTGCGGTTCCTCCGGCAGCAGTTGCGGTGGTGGTTGCGGCGGCGGTGGCTGTGGCGGCTGAGTCCCGGGAGCTCGGGGTGGGGCTGGGCTGGCGCCCCGAGCTCGACGTGACCGTGGAGCGCCTGCGGCCGGATTTCGTCGAGGTCGTCGCGGAAAACCTCCACCCGGCCCACCTGCCGGAACCCCTGCGGCAGATGGCCGGACGCGTGCCGGTGCTCCCCCATGCCGTGTCGCTGTCCCTGGGCGGCGCGGAACCCGTCGCGCCGCATCGAGTCGGCCATCTCGCCGCGCTGGCCGAGGTGCTGGGCGCCCCGCTGGTGAGCGATCACGTCTGCTTCGTGCGCGCGGGCGACCTGGACTCCGGGCACCTGATGCCGCTCCCCCGCACCAGGGACGCGCTGGACGTTCTGGTGGCCAACGTCAGGGCGGTGCAACAGGATCTGCCGGTCCCGCTGGCCCTGGAGAACATCGCGGCCCTGCTGACCTGGCCGGACGCCGAACTGACCGAGGCGCAGTTCCTCCGGGAGCTGACCGAACAGACCGGCTGCCTGCTGCTGGTGGACGTGGCGAACCTCTACGCCAACGCGCGCAACCTCGGTGGCGATCCGGTGCGGCTGCTCGACGAACTGCCGCTCGACCGCCTCGCCTACGCGCACGTCGCCGGCGGTGTGGAACGCCACGGCGTCTATCACGACACGCACACCCATCCGGTTCCCGCGCCCGTACTGGACCTGCTGCGCGAACTGGCCGCGCGGGCCCACCCGCCCGGCGTACTGCTGGAATGGGACGACGACTACCCGGGCGACAGCGTGTTCGCGGCCGAACTCGCGGCGATCCGTGACGCGGCGGGGAAATCGTGACCGGCCCGCAGCGGGACCGGCTCGCCGCGGCCCAGTCCGCCCTGCTGCGGGCCTTGCTGGCGGACGGCCCCGCCCCGCCCGGTTTCGACCCCGCGCGGCTCGCCCTCGAAACCGCCGCCCTGCGGGCGAAGCGGCGCCGGGTGGTGGCCAAGCTGGAACCGAGGGCCTGCCGCGCGCTCGGCGAGAAGTTCCCCGCGGTGTTCGACGAGTACGCGCGCGAGCATCCGAAAAGGACGGACACCCGCGCCGGGGAGGACGCGCGCGCGTTCGTGGCCTGGGCCCGGACCCGAGGCCATCTCCGCCGCCGACTGCCTTGGCGGTAATTTGACGACCGCGGGCAGAACTGCCACTCGTCGTGCGGTGCGGCCGGGCGCAGGCTGGGGGCGTGCTCCGGAAACTGCTGCCCGCACTCCGCGAATTCCTGGCCACGCAGGCCGAACTCGCCGAACGCCGGGAACTGCTGAACCGGCCCTGGGAGGAGGAGTTCCTCCACTGGGCCTACGACGGTGAGCGCTGGCACCTGCACGGCCACCTCGCCCCGCCCGCCGGGCGGCCCCGCCGGAGCACCACCCGGAACGGCTGGTGTCCCGGCCTCGCCGCCCACCGTCAAAGACAGCGCCGGGACCCCTGAGGGGTGCCCTCAAGGTGGCCTTCAGGGTCATAAACGCCCCCAAGGCCACCTTGAGGGCACCTCGCCAGCCCCGGCACGGGAGCCGTGAGGGGTCCCCTCACAGCTCCCGCTACTCCTGCGGGGTGCGGTACTGGGCGATGTAGCGTTCCAGCGCCAGCCGGTCCTCCTCGGCGTGGGCCTGCCCCCGGATCTTCTTGCCGGTCCCGGCGGGGTAACCGTGCTTCTTGAGCCGGTTCTCCGCGGCCTCCTCCATGTAGACGAACGAGTAGAAGTAGCCGACCAGTGCGGCCATCAGGACCAGGGCCAGGCGCAGCAGAAGCGGCCCGGGCAGCAGCAGCCAGACCGCCATCAGCGGGCCGACGAGGACGGTGCTGCGGGCCGCATGGCGCCAGACCCAGAAGCGGGAGGTGGTGTCGTGCAGCACCCATTCCCGGTACCACTCGGGCAGCCTGCCCCCCAGGGCGTACCAGATCCACTGCAGGGGATTCGGCCGTCGTCGTAGGCTCATGACAGCAGACTAATAGTTAGTGCACTAATTAATCCAGTGGAGGCACCGGTGACCACGGTCGATCTCGGCGAAGATCCGCTCGCGCTGGACCGGCAGGTGTGCTTCGCCCTGTCCGTGGCCTCGCGCAGCGTCATCGCGATCTACCGGCCCCTGCTCAAACCCCACGGCCTGACGCACCCGCAGTACCTTGTCCTGCTGGCGCTGTGGGAGCGGGCGCCGCGCACGGTGAAGGACCTGTGCCAGGCACTGCGCGCCGAGCCCGCCACGCTCTCCCCGCTGCTCAAACGGCTGGAGAGCCTCGGCTACGTCACGAGGACCCGCAACCGGGCCGACGAGCGCGCGTTGAGCGTGGATCTCACCGCCGCCGGGCGCGAGTTGCGCAAGGAGGCCGAGAAGATCCCGTACCAGGTCGTGGCGAAGCTGGGCATGGACGTGGCCGAGCTCGAAGCGCTGCACAAGGTGCTGGGCCGCGTGATCGCGGCGACGGACCGGGCACTCGGCACGGACGTCCCCGGAAGCGCTTCCTGATTCTCAGGGATTCTCAAGATCAACCATCTAGGGTCGGGCTCATGAGCGCGACCCTCGACGGGACGGCCGCGGCGCCGCCCACCCGCCGCAGCCGGGTACCGGCCATCCTCGGCATGACGGGGCTGGCCGCGCTCGCCGCGGGGGCGGCGCTGATCCTGCTGCTGCAGTTCCTGCCGCCGACGAGCCGGCTCAGCGCGATCCGGCTGACCATCAGCGAATACGGACTGACCGCGAACAAGGCGTACTTCGACGTGGCGGTGATCCTGGTGGCCCTCGGCTCGGCGCTGCTCTTCGTCGTCCATCTGCTGCACGGGACACTGCGCGCGCTGTCGGCGGCCACTCTGCTCGCCACCGTGTGGACGGTGAGCCTGCTGGTGATCGTCGCGTTCCCGAAGACGAACTGGGCGATGGGCCCGAGTGCCGGTGGCACGGTGCACCGCATCGCGAGCGTGGCAGGCTTCCTCTGTCTCCCGGTGGCGATCCTCGCCGCCACCGGGCAGGTCTTCCCCCGGGCCGGCGCGTGGCGCCGGACGGCCCGCCTGCTCGGTGCCGCCTCCCTCGCCTGGTTCGGGGTGATCATCGGCGCGGCGGTGCTGACCCCGGCCTCGGCGGGCCCCTGGTGGGCGGTCCTCCCGCTCGGCCTGGTGGAACGGCTGCTGGCCGTCACCGAACTGCTCTCGGTCGCCACGCTGGCGGTGCCACTACTACGCTCACAAGCGTGACATGAGCCACATCGCGCCACAGCGCCGGTCGTTGGCGGTAGCTTTCTAAGCGCTCGCTTAGGAGCGCTCGACTCTGTGCAACTCAATGCCGAGGAGGAACAGCACTGTGACCGAATCCCACTCCCGGGTCGCGATCGTGACCGGCGCCGGCCGGGGCATCGGTGCCGCCGTCGCCCGCAAGCTGGCCGCGGACGGTTTCGCGGTCGGGCTGCTCGACCTGGACGAAACCGGCGTCACCAAGGGCGCCGAGGCGATCGTCGCCGAGGGCGGCAAGGCGATCGGGGTCGGACTGGACGTCAGCAAGACCGATCAGGTCGAGTCCGCGGTCGCGAAGGTCGCCGAGAAGCTCGGCCCGCCGACCGTGCTGGTCAACAACGCCGGGATCACCCGCGACAACCTGATCTTCAAGATGACCGACGAGGACTGGGACTCGGTCCTCAGCGTGCACCTGCGGGGCTCCTTCCTGATGACCCGCGCGGTGCAGCAGCACATGACCGCCCAGAAGTGGGGCCGGATCGTCAACCTGTCCAGCACCTCCGCGCTGGGCAACCGGGGCCAGGTCAACTACTCCGCGGCCAAGGCCGGCATGCAGGGCTTCACCAAGACCCTGGCCATCGAGCTCGGCAGGTTCGGCGTCACCGCCAACGCGATCGCCCCGGGCTTCATCGAGACCGACATGACCGCGGCCACCGCCGAGCGCCTCGGCGTGCCGTTCGAGGACTTCAAGAAGGCCGCCGCCGCGCAGATCCCGGTGAACCGGGTCGGCAAGCCGGAGGACATCGCCAACACGGTGTCGTTCCTGGTGAGCGAGGGCGCCGGGTTCGTGTCCGGCCAGGTCATCTACGTCGCCGGCGGACCGAAGGACTGAGATGCGCGTCTTCAACGGGCTGGAGGAGTTCGCCGGGGCCGTCGGCGAACACCTCGGGTACAGCGAGTGGTACACGGTCACGCAGGAGCAGGTCAACACCTTCGCCGACGCCACCGACGACCACCAGTGGATCCACGTCGACGTGGAAAAGGCCAAGCAGGGCCCGTTCGGCGCGCCGATCGCGCACGGGTTCCTCACCCTGTCACTGATCCCGGCGCTGGCCGCCCGCACCTACCGGGTCGAAAACCTCACCATGGGCATCAACTACGGGCTCAACAAGGTGCGGTTCCCGTCCCCGGTGAAGGTGGGTTCGCGGATCCGGGGCGGCGGGGAGCTGCTGGAGCTGACCGACGTGCCGGGCGGCAAGCAGGCGGTCACCCGCTGGACGATCGAAATCGAAGGCGAGACGAAGCCGGCGTGCATCGCCGAGTTCGTCACCCGCATGCTGGGCTGACCCGGTGAGGGACCGGCGGCCCGCTGCCGCTACCGTGGGACATACCGACTGGTCGGTACTGAGTTGAGGAGGCCTCCGTGAGCCATCAAGACCCGCCGGGCCTGGATCTGGCCCGGCTGCGCGCACACCTGGACGAGCAGGCCCCCGGCCTGGTCAAGGGCCCCCTCACTGGCGACGTGGTGGAGGGCGGCCGGTCCAATCTCACCTACATCGTCAGCGACGGCACCTCGCGGTGGGTGGTCCGCCGCCCGCCGCTGGGGCACGTCCTGCCCACCGCGCACGACATGGTGCGGGAGCACCGCGTGATCAAGGCCCTGCACGGGACGAACGTCCCCGTGCCCGCCACGATCACGCTCTGCCAGGACACCGAGGTGATCGGCGCACCGTTCTACGTGATGGAGTTCGTCACCGGCACCCCGTACCGCAGCGAGGCCGAGCTGACCGCGCTCGGCCCGGAGCGGACCAGGGCGATCGCCGACGCGCTCGTCGACACCCTCGTCGACCTGCACGCGGTGGACCCGGCGGCGGTCGGGCTGGCCGATTTCGGCCGTCCCGAAGGATTCCTGGAACGGCAGGTGCGCCGCTGGAAGAAGCAGCTGGACTCCTCCCGGAGCCGGGACATCGCGGGGATCGACCTGCTGCACGAGGGGCTGACCCGGGCGCTGCCGGAATCCGGCCCGGCCGCGATCGTGCACGGCGACTACCGCCTCGACAACGTGCTGGTCGACGCGAACGACCGCATCACCGCGGTGCTCGACTGGGAGATGTCGACGCTGGGCGACCCGCTCACCGACCTGGCGCTGATGGTCGCCTACGCCGAGCGAAGCCGGATCAACCTCGACGTGGTGTCCAACGTCAGCTCCGCACCCGGGTACCCCGGCACGGACGAGGTAGTGGCGCGCTACGCCGCGCGCTCGGGCCGGGACGTCTCCGCCCTGAACTGGTACGTGGCCTTCGCCTTCTTCAAGCTCGCGGTGATCCTGGAAGGCATCTACTACCGCTTCACGCAGGGCAAGACGGTCGGCGCCGGCTTCGAACAGATCGGGGCCGCGGTCGAACCGCTGGTGCAGCTCGGCAACGAAACCCTGAAAGACCTGGCACCGTAAGGAATCCCCCTACGGCAGTCCGCAGCCCACGAGACAATGGAGTTGAGGATGGACTTCGCCTTCGACGCCAAGACAGAGGAGCTTCGCGCGAAGCTCCTGGAATTCATGGACGAGCACGTCTACCCCGCGGAAGCGGTGTTCGAGGAGCAGCTCGCCGAGCGTGAGAACGAGTGGGCCCCGCCGCCGGTGGTGGAGCAGCTCAAGGCCGAAGCGCGCAAGCGCGGGCTGTGGAACTTCTTCCTGCCCGGGGAGCACGGCGCGGGCCTGACGAACCTGCAGTACGCGCCGCTGGCGGAGATCACCGGCCGCAGCCCGCACCTGGCACCGATCGCGCTGAACTGCGCCGCGCCGGACACGGGCAACATGGAGGTGCTGGCCGAGTTCGGCACCGAGCAGCAGCGCAAGCAGTGGCTGCAGCCGCTGCTGGACGGGGAGATCCGCTCGGCGTTCGCCATGACCGAACCGGACGTGGCCTCTTCCGACGCGAGCAACATCTGCACCAGCATCAAGCGCGACGGCGACTCCTACGTCATCAACGGGCGCAAGTGGTTCATCACCGGCGCGATGGACCCGAACTGCAAGATCTTCATCGTGATGGGCAAGACGGACCCGGACGCCGAGCCGCACCGGCAGCAGAGCCAGATCCTGGTCCCGCGCGACACCCCCGGCCTGACCGTCAAGCGCGGCATGACCGTCTTCGGTTACACCGACGGCTGGCACGGCGGGCACGCCGAGGTCATCTTCGACAACGTGCGCGTCCCGGCGGAAAACCTGCTCGTCGAGGAGGGCGCCGGGTTCGCCATCGCCCAGGCCCGACTCGGCCCGGGCCGCATCCACCACTGCATGCGCCTGATCGGCATGGCCGAGCGCGGCCTGGAACTGCTGTGCCGCCGCGCGCTGAACCGGACCGCCTTCGGCAAGCCGATCGCCGAGCAGGGCGTGGTGCAGGACTGGATCGCCGAATCCCGGGTCAAGCTCGAACAGCTGCGGCTGCTGGTGCTCAAGACCGCCTGGCTGATGGACACCGTCGGCAACCGCGGCGCGCACACCGAGATCCAGGCCATCAAGATCGCCACTCCGTCCACTGTGGAATGGATTCTCGACAAGGCCATCCAGGCACACGGCGCCGGCGGGATCAGCCAGGACTTCCCGCTCGCCGAGCTGTGGGTGGCGGCCCGGACGCTGCGCTTCGCCGACGGCCCGGACGAGGTGCACAAGCGGTCGATGGCCCGCCGTGAGCTGAAGAAGTACAAGGAGGCGCGATGACATCCGCCGAAGAGCTGCGGGGGAAGGTGCGCGAGTTCCTCGCGGCACACGACCCGAAGACCACGGACCGGCTGGAGTTCCTGCGCGCCCGGTTCGACGCGGGGCTGGCCTGGGTGCACTACCCGGCGGGCCTCGGCGGGCTGGACGCTCCCCGGGAACTGCAGCCCGTGGTGGACGCCGAGTTCGAGAAGGCGGGCGCCCCCGACAACAACCCGCGCCGGATCGGCATCGGGCTGGGCATGGCGGCCCCGACCATCCTGCGCTTCGGTACCGAGGAGCAGAAGAAGCGCTACCTCCGTCCACTGTGGACCGGTGAGGAGGTGTGGTGCCAGCTGTTCAGCGAGCCGGGTGCCGGTTCCGACCTGGCGGCGCTGGGCACCCGCGCGGTGCGTGACGGCGACGACTGGATCGTCAACGGGCAGAAGGTGTGGACCTCGGTCGCGCACATCGCCCGCTTCGCCATCCTGGTCACCCGCACCGATCCGGACGTGCCCAAGCACCAGGGCATGACCTACTTCGTGTGCGACATGACCGACCCGGGTGTGGACGTGCGCCCGCTGCGCCAGCTCACCGGTGAGGCCGAGTTCAACGAGGTCTTCCTGTCCGGGGTGCGGATCCCCGACGCCAACCGGCTCGGCGCGGTCGGCGAGGGCTGGAAGGTCGCCCAGACCACGCTCATGAACGAGCGGGTCGCCATCGGCGGCCACGCCATGCCCCGCGAGGGCGGGTTGATCGGGATGGTGGCGAAGACCTGGCGCGAGCGTCCGGAGTTGCGCACCCCCGATCTGCACGACCGGCTGGTCCGCCACTGGGCGGAAGCGGAGGCCATGCGGCTGGCCGCGACGCGCCTGCGCCAGCAGATGGCGGCCGGGCAGCCCGGCCCCGAGGGCTCGGCGATGAAGCTGGCGTTCGCCCGGCTTCAGCAGGCGCTGACCGGGCTCGAGGTCGAACTGGGCGGCGAGGACGGCCTGCGCTACGACGACTGGACGATGCGCAGGCCGGAGAAGGTGGACATGATCGGCCGCGAGGCCGGCTACCGCTACCTGCGGGCCAAGGGCAACTCGATCGAGGGCGGCACTTCCGAGGTGCTGCGCAACATCATCTCCGAGCGCGTGCTCGGCCTGCCCTCCGAACCCCGCGTCGACAAGGACGTTGCCTGGAAGGACCTGCCGCGGTGACCGATCTGCTGTACTCAGAGGTCGAAGAGGACCTTCGCGCCAGTGTGCGCGATCTGTTCGCCGATCAGGCTTCCCCGGCCGCGGTTCTGGCCCGCACCGAAAGCGGCGAGCCCTACGACCTGAAGCTGTGGCGCACCCTCGCCGCGGAACTGGGACTCGCCGGCCTGCTCGTCCCCGAGGAGCTCGGCGGTCAGGGCGCTTCGGCGCGCGAAGTGGCCGTCGTGCTGGAGGAGATCGGCCGCGCCGTGGTGCCGGTGCCGTTCCTCGGCAGCGCGGTGCTCGCCACGTCGGCGCTGCTGGCCTGTGACACGGGTCAGTCCACCGTGGCCGATCTGCTGCGCCGGCTCGCCTCGGGTGAGGCGATCGGTGCCCTCGCGGTGCCGCTGACCACCTGGCCGGGCGCGGAGTTCCCGTCGTCCGTGCGGGCCGAAGACGGCTCGCTCACCGGCACGGTCACCGTCGTCGCGGACGTCACCGCCGCCGACGTGCTGATCGTCCCGGCGACCGGTCCCCAGGGCCCGGGGCTCTACGCCGTGGACGCCTCGGCCGTCACCGTCACCGAGGTGACGCCGCTGGACCTGACCCGCAGGCTCGGCGAGGTCACCCTCGACGGCACGCCGGGGCGGCTGCTGGCCGGCCCGGACCGTGCCGCGGCCGCGCTGGAGCACGCGCTGACGGCCGGTGCCGGGCTGCTGGCCTCCGAACAGCTCGGCGTGGCGCAATGGTGCCTCGACGAGACGGTGGCCTACGTCAAGCAGCGCTACCAGTTCGGCCGCCCGGTCGGGTCGTTTCAGGCGCTCAAGCACCGGCTGGCCGATCTGTACCTGGAGCTGGTCTCGGCCAGAGCAACGGCACGCTACGCCGCCGACACCCTGGCCACCGGTGACGAGGACGTCCCGGTCGCGGTCGCGGTGGCCCAGTCCACCTGCGCGGGGATCGCGGTGCACGCGGCCGAGGAGGCGATCCAGCTGCACGGCGGGATCGGCATGACCTGGGAGCACCCGGCGCACCTGTACCTCAAGCGCGCCAAGAGCGACGAGCTCGCCCTGGGCACGCCGGGAAGGCACCGCGCCGCCCTGGCCACCCTGGTCGACCTGCCCGCCTGATCCGGCACGGACACCGGCCCCTGACCCCCACCGGGTCAGGGGCCGGTTTCGTCGCGGTGTCCCTCGAGGGTTGAGCGTCTCCCGGGCAAACCCGGAAATCGATCACCTCTCGCCGGGTGGCCGGGTACACTCGGCCCCCGATTTCGGGGGGGAGAAAGACCGTGACCGACATTCCGGTTGTCGACTCGTCCAACGCCGATCAGTTCCGCTCCTGGGACGGCGCCGGTGGAGCGTTCTGGGCCGAGCGCGCCGAACGCTTCGACCAGGGCATCGCGGGCTACCACGGTGAGCTGGTGAAGGCAGCCGGGCTCCAGCGGGATTCGGTGGTACTGGACATCGGATGCGGCAGTGGCCAGGTCACTCGCGACGCGGCGCGCATCGCGAGTGAAGGTTCGGCGCTGGGCGTCGACCTGTCGTCGGCAATGCTGGACCTCGCGCGCACACTGGCCGCGAAGGACCAGTTGGCCAACGCGACGTTCGTCCAAGCGGATGCGCAGGTCCACGACTTCGGTGAGTCGCGCTTCGACGTCGCCGTCAGCCGGCACGGCACGATGTTCTTCGGTAACCACCAGGCGGCGTTCGCCAACATCGCGCGCGCCCTGAAGCCGGGCGGCCGGTTCGTGCAGCTGACCTGGCAGCCGCTCGACCGCAATGAAGGCATCGGCACGTTCCGTGCCATCGCCTCCGGCGATCGGGAACTGCCACCGCCACCACCCGGGGCTCCCACGCCGTTCTCGCTGAGCGACCCCGGCCGAGTGCGCCGGTTGCTGGGCGGAGCGGGCTTCGTCGACGTCGAGATGACCAGTCTGACCGTCCCGATGTACTACGGCCGCGATGTCGATGACGCCTTCGACTTCCTCGCCCACCAGTTCGCCTCGGCCTTCGGGCAACTCGACGCCGAATCCCGCGCCCGCGCCCTCGACACCCTCAGGGCCGACATCGCCGGCCACCTGACCGACCGAGGTGTGCTGTACAGCGCGGCACATTGGCTCATCCACGCCCGGCGCGGGTGAACCGATGGACGGCAAGGAGCAGAACACGACTTCCGCCAGGTACGACGGAGACACCTGGGACCTGGCATCCAGCGTCGGCGCGACCGCCACCGCGGCCGCGGCGGCCCGGGCGATAGCGACCCGGGCGGATCGTCCGCTCATCGACGACCCGTTCGCCGAACCGCTCGTCCGGGCGGTCGGCGTCGACCTCCTCACCCGGCTGGCGACCGGCGAAATGCCCCCCGACGGCTTGGTCGAGCAGATATGGGTCGACGTGGCCAAGGTGCGTACCAAGTTCTACGACGAGTTCTTCCTCGATGCGGCGAACGCGGGCATCACGCAGGCCGTGATCCTGGCCTCGGGGCTGGATTCCCGCGCGTACCGGCTGCCCTGGCCCCCCGGGACCGTGGTGTATGAGGTCGACCAGCCGCGAGTCATCGAATTCAAGACCCGCACACTGGCCGGGTTGGGCGCCGCCCCCACCGCCGACCGGAGAGTGGCCGCGGTCGATCTGCGCGACGATTGGCCCGCCGCACTGCGCACCGCCGGATTCGACCCGGCCCTGCCGACCGCGTGGAGCGCCGAAGGGCTGCTGGGCTACCTGCCGCCCGACGCGCAGGACCGCCTGCTGGACACCATCACCGAGCTCAGCGCACCGGGAAGCCGGGTGGCCACCGAAAGCAGGCCCAACCCGCAACCGGGCGACGAGGACAGGACCAAGGAGGGCCTGCACCGCATCTCCGAACGCTGGCGTGCGCACGGTTTCGATCCCGGCATGGCGAGGCTGCGCTATTTCGGCGAGCGCAACGAAGCGGCGCCCTACCTGATCGACCGCGGCTGGGCGGTGAACGGAATCAGCATCGCAGACCTGTTCGCCGCCAACGACCTTCCACCCCTCAAGGACGACGACATGGGCATGGGCGCCATGCGCTACGTCAGCGGCACCCTCGACAAGACCACGAAGTAGCAGCTACCCGGCAGGACTACCGACGAGGCGCCGCATCGTCGTTACCTTTTCAAAGCGATGGAACAGGGCGCACTGGACCGCATAGGGTGGACCGGTGACGTCGATCAAGAAGTTCCAGGTCACCTTCGACTGCGCGGAACCTGAGCGCCTCGCTCGTTTCTGGTGCGAGGTGCTGGGGTACGTCGTGCCTCCGCCACCGGAGGGATTTGCCACTTGGGACGATTACAAGCGCTCGCAGCCACCTGAGCAGCGGGATTCATGGTTCGCCTGCATTGATCCCTCCGGCGTGGGCCCGCGGCTGTACTTCCAGCGCGTCCCTGAAGGCAAGGCCGCCAAGAACCGGGTGCATCTTGACGTGCGGGTCGGCACCGGTCTCGTGGGCGAAGAGCGCCTCGCCGCGCTTGAGGCCGAATGCGCACGACTGATCCCGCTCGGCGCGGTACACGTGCAAACGCTGTATGCGGATGATGGTAATGAGTCGTGCATTCCGATGCTGGACATCGAGGGCAACGAGTTCTGCCTCGACTGAGGGCAACGGGGTTACGACGAGTTCGACGAGACGGAGCCGGTGGTCTGCAACGGACTGCGGGTGTACGCGCGCTACGAACTGTCCTTTTCCTTGTGTCTCTCGCTCTCCTGTGGAGCGGCGAGGGCCAGCCGAATCACCACCTTTCCTTCCCCACGCAGCGCGGTCAGTTCTATCGGCTGCGCTGCGTACTCGCGCAGGATGGCATCGAGTCGGCTTCGGGAGCGCAGGTCACGTCCACAGGCGTCCACCAGGACATCTCCGGCTCTCAGACCGGCGTGGTCGGCGGGCGAGCCCGGCTCGACCGTGCGCACCAGAAGCCCCGGTGCCGGGTCGAGTCCGACAGCCGCCCGTTTGCTGATCGTCTCGTGCGCCGGGGCCAGATTCAGGCCGGCGCGGCTGACGGTGGCGGGTTGGCGCGGTTCGAACTCGACCAGCAGCTTGCGGAGCAGGTCCGTGAGCTGGGCTCGTTCCCCGTCGGACAGCGCCGCGAGCAGCCGGTCCTCGGTAAAGAGGTGGCTGGGTAGGACGCGCTCGAACAGGTCCCGGCCCGCTGGTGTCGGGACGATGAGTGTGCGCCGTTTGGACGTGGGATCCGGGCCCCGTTCCGCCAGCCCGGTCTGCACCAGGCGGTCGATGCGGACACTGACCGTCCCGGGAGTGAGGCCGAGTTCGTCGGCGAGCCGGTGCTGGCCGACGCCGCCCTCCCCACCGATCCGCATCAGGGTGACCAGTGCGGCGAAGTCCGGGGTACGGACACCGTGTGCCCGCAGATTCGCGTCGACCTCGGCCTCGACGATTCCTCGCAGCCGGGCGAGCCGGATCATGACCGCGAACGGCGTGAAGTCGAGGTCGGGACGCAGCGACAGCCAATGCTCCATGACGGTGTCGACGGCGTCACGGGCAGCGTCGCGATCTTCGAAGGATGCACCAGCAGTCACGGCATCGAGCTTACCTCTGCCTTAGAACATTGAAAGCGATGTTTGGCTCCAAAGATTGTGCTACGGTCGGAGTGTCCACCCCCACGACAACGAGGTGAGCGGTATGGCCGGGAAGCTGGACGGCAAGATCGCACTGGTCACAGGCGGGTCGCGGGGCATCGGTCGCGGCATCGCGCTGCGCCTGGCCCAGGAGGGCTGCGCCCTCGTCGCGTTCACCTTCCACTCGGACAGCGCGGCAGCCGAAGAATCGGCCAAGGATGTCGAGGCCGCCGGTGCCACCGCGCTCCCGATCCGCGCCCAACTGGAACGGGCCGAGGAGGCCGGTGCGCTGTTCGAGAAACTGGATCGGGAACTGACCGCGAAGACCGGTGGAACCGGCCTGGACATCCTGGTCAACAATGTCGGCAGCGCGGGATCGGGAACCTTGGCGACGACATCCCCGGAGATGTTCGACGAGATCATCGCCGTGAACACCCGCGCCCCGTTCTTCCTGCTTCAGGCGGCGTCGAGCAGGCTCCGCGACGGCGGCCGGGTGATCAACATATCGTCCGCGTTCGCCGTCCGCCCGGCCCCGGGCGCACCCGTGTATTCCATGGCGAAAGCAGCGGTGAACACGCTGACCACGATCGCGGCTGCCGAATTCGGCGAGCGTGGCATCACGGTCAACGCCGTCTCTCCGGGCTGGACCGCGACGGACGCGAACGCCGAAGCGCGCCGCAATGAGAAACTGATCGCGGGCGTGGTGAGGGACACCGCCGATGGCCGCATCGCCGAGCCTGCCGACGTCGCCGGGGTTGTGGCCATGTTCGCCTCACCTGAAGGCGCCTGGCTGACGGGACAGCACGTCGAAGCCAGTGGTCGTTTCCGCTGGCACTGACAGGCGGCCGCCCGGACGGCCTGGCCAAGGCGAGGCGGCGTCAGCGCGGCCGGTAGGCGGCGAGGAAGACGCGGACTCCGGCCTCGGCGGAGCGGTCAAGTTCCGCCTTCGGGAACGGTTCCGTTAGCCCGGAGAACAACGCCTTGTCCAGCAACCTGCCCAGGATGAGGAACGCGAAGTGTTCGGCGGCGACCGGCGGTTCGTCGACCCTCAGCAGGCCCCGCCCGGCCAGGTGCTCGAAGCAGTCCGCCAGCCCGCGCAGCGTCCGCTCCGGGGCCCGCTCGTAGTAGGCGCGGGCCAGCGCGGGCAGCCGCCCGGCCTCGCTGATGATCAGGCGCCGGAGCTGGACGACCCGCGGCTGCAGCACCGCCGCGACATAGCTGCGGGCCAGTTCGCCCAGGTCCTTCTCCACGTCCTCGGTCTCGGTGAGCGCGCGGATCTCGGCCGCGAACGGCTCGGCGACCGCGGTGAGCGTGCCGAGGATGATGGCGCTGAACAGCCGTTCCTTGTCCGCGAAGTGCTTGTAGACCGTCTGCTTGGACACGGCGGCCGCGGAGGCGATCTCGTCCATGCTCGTGCCCTGATAGCCCTTGTCCAGGAAAAGCGCCGTGGCCGCCTCGACGATCGCCTGGCGTTTGCGGCCCGACCGGCTCGTGTCCTCGGGCACCGGGGCCTCCTTCGTGGTAGTACTAGACGGTCTAGTACTGATGATAGTACTGTCCAGGCCCTGAACAGCTGGAGGGACCATGCACACGGTGACTTCCCGCGATGGCACGGCCATCGCGTATGCCAAGTCGGGCACCGGGCCGGCGGTGATCCTGGTCGACGGAGCGCTGTGCCACCGGGCGTTCGGCCCGAGCGGGCCGCTGGCGGAACAGCTGAAAACCGCCTTCACCGTGTACACCTACGACCGCCGGGGCCGGGGCGAAAGCGGCGATACGCCGCCGTATGCCGTCGAGCGCGAGGTCGAAGACCTCGAAGCCCTGGTCGAGGAGGCCGGCGGCGCGGTTTCGCTGTACGGGACCTCCTCCGGCGCGGGTCTCGCTCTCGAGGCGGCGGCCCGCATCCCGGGCATCACCAGGCTGGCCGTGTACGAACCGCCGTTCATCGTGGACGACAGCCGCCCGCCGGTGCCCGCCGACCACGCCGCCCGGGTCGAAGCGGCGGTCGCCGCGGGACGCCGGGGTGAGGCGGTCAAGCTCTTCATGAAGCAGGTCGGGGCGCCCGCCTTCATGGTCGCGGTGATGTCGCTGTTTCCGGTGTGGTCGAAGCTGAAGGCCGTCGCGCACACCCTCCCGTACGACCTCACGATCATGGCGGAGGGGCAGCGAGGTCACGCGCTGCCGGCCGAGAAGTTCGCCTCGATCAAGGCACCAGCGCTGGCCGCCGTCGGCGGCAAGAGTCCACAGTGGATGCGCAACGCGGTGGAGGCCGTCGCGGCGGCCCTTCCCGATGCCCGGCTTCGTGTCCTGCCGGGCCAGAACCACATGGTGAAACCACGGCCGCTCGCGCCGATCCTGACCGAGTTCTTCCGGGAGAAATCATGAAATTCCGTGCCGAGCTCAGACTGAACGGCAAGACCGCGACGGGGATCCCCGTGCCAGAGGAGGTCGTGGCCTCCCTCGGTTCCCGCCGTCCGGCCGTTCGCGTCACCATCAACGGGCACAGCTACCCCAGCACGGTCGCACCGATGGGCGGTGAGTACATGCTGCCGGTCAGCGCCGAACATCGCGCAGGCGCCGGTATCGCGGCGGGAGACCAGGTCGAGGTCGAGCTGGAACTCGACTCCGAACCGCGCGAAGTGACCGTGCCGGCCGACTTCGCGCAGGCCCTCGACGGGGACGACACGGCCAAGGAATTCTTCGGCAGCTTGTCCTACAGCCAGAAGCGGGCCTACACGCTCTGGGTCGAAGACGCGAAGAAGGCCGAGACGCGGCAGCGGCGGATCGCGCAGGCCATCGGAATGCTGCGGGAAGGCCGCCGCCGCTGACCAGCGCGCTCGCCTGGACCAGGGGCCGGTTTCGTTGCCACGGCCACCGGAATCGGGTTTGCTGTGCGGTATGGCCGAAGTCGAGACCCAGGGGTCGGGTCAGGTCGAGCGGATCGCGGACCGGGCGCTGCTCCGGGTGGTCTACACCGAGCGAGCCAAGGACCGGGCGGGCGCGGTAACCCGCTGTGCCTGGCGCATCGCGTCGTCTCGGTCGGTCAGCTCCCAGGACGGGCCGACGAGGCTCGCGGGCTCGGTGCGCACGAGGTCGGCGGCCAGATCGTCGAGCACGGCGAGGCCGGTGATCCTCGAAAAGTCAGGGACGGAGGGCGTCGAGAAGCAGATCGGCGTAGTGCTCCCCCACCTGCCGCGCGGAAAGACGGCCGCTGCTGCGGTACCACGAACCCAGGTGGTGCACCGAGCCGAAGAAGAAGTCGACCACGATGTCGGCGGGCTTGTCGGTGCGGAACTGCCCTTCCCGCTGCCCCTCCTCGATCAGCGAACGGAACCGTTCGTGGTAGCGGCGCCGCTCGGAACGCACCGCGTTCTGCTTGTCCGGGCTGAGCTGGTGCATTGACTGCAGGAAGATCGTCGTGTCGTCGAGGTTCTCGATCGTGCTGGTGACCACGTCGGTCGCGGCCTGCCGCAGCCGCTCCCGCACCGGCGCCTCGGTCGCGGCCACCTTCTCCAGTTGCTCGGTCTGCAGGCGCAGCACCCGCCCGTAGATCTCCGACAGCAGGTCGTCCTTGGAGCCGAAGTAGTGGTACATCGCCCCCTTGGTCACCCCGGCGGCCGACACGATCTCCTGCACCGAGGTCCGGTCGAAGCCCCGCTGGGCGAACAGCTTCGTGGCCGCCGACAGCAGGCGGCGGGGCACGGAATCCTCGGACGGGTCACGGACCATCGGCCCAGCATAAGCGAGCCCGGCGCTGCTCACGCGCACAGGCAGCGCACACAGGCCTCGGCGAACAGGCGTACCGCGGGGCGCTCGTCGACGGCGCGCCACACGACGGCGAGCCGGCTCGGCGGCAGGCCCCCGACCGGACGACACACCACGTCGTCCCGGCGGTAGATCTCCGCGTTCCCCGCCGCGATGAGCGTGACGCCGAGACCGGCGGCGACCCCTTCCAGCGCTTCCTCGGCCGTTCCGGCCTCCGCGGCGATCCGGGGCGGTGCCTTCCGCTGCGCGGCGGCGAGCCAGAAGTCGCGCATCGGCCCGGCCGAAACGGGCAGCGCGAGGAACGGTTCCGCCTCCAGTTCGCCAAACGGCACCACGTCCCGCTCCGCGAGCCGGTGCCCGCCCGGCAGCGCCACCCAGCGCTCCTCGGTGCTGACCACCTTCCAGGCGTAGGCACCGCCGTCGGGCACGGGCAGCCAGGCGATCGCCACGTCGGTGTCGCCGCCGGCGAGGCCGACCGTGGGATCGTGCCAGGGCACCTGCCGGAACACCAGCCGCCAGTCCGGCAGCGCCTGGCGCATCCGGGTGGTGATGGCCGGGATCAGCCCGCGGCCGATCCTGGTCTGGAACCCCACGGTGAGCGTGGTCCGGCGGCTGGCGGACAGTGCGGCGATCTCCGCCTCGGCACCGCGCCAGGTCCCCACCATCTGCCGGGCACGGGGAAGCAGCACCGCTCCCGCCTCGGTGAGCGCGACGGTGCGCCGGTCCCGGTCGAACAGGCGCGCCCCCAGCGCCGCCTCCAGGCGCCGGATCTGCTTGCTCAGTGCGGGCTGGGACACGAACAGCGCCTCGGCGGCCCTGGTGAAGCTCAGTTCGTCCGCGACCGCCACGAAGTACCGCAGGTCCTGGACCCGGATGTCCATAACCAAAGGTTATAACAACAGGTCTTGGACGGCAGCCCCGGACCGCCCCGAAGATCGCCCACATGGAACTCGGAGTCTTCGGACTGAACGCCAAGGCCCCTCTCGCGCCCGGCCACACCGCCCAGCTGGCGCGGCGCGCTGAGGAATTGGGCTACGACTCGTGGTGGGCGGGCGAGCATGTGGTGCTGCCCAGCCCCAGCACCCCGGACACCCCCATGGACCCCACCGATCCGATCCTCGATCCGCTGGTGCACCTCGCCTACGTGGCCGCGGTGACCGAGCGGATGCTGCTGGGCACCGGGATCGTCATCCTCCCCCAGCGCAACCCCCTCGTGCTGGCGAAGCAGGTGGCCAGCCTGGACGTGCTGTCCGGCGGCCGCGTGCACCTCGGGATCGGCGCGGGCTACCTGGAACCGGAACTCGCCGCGCTCGGCGTGCCGATGAGCGAACGCGGCCGCCGCACCGACGAGCACCTCGACGCGATGGCCTCGCTGTGGCTCGACGAGCGGCCCGCCTTCACCGGGACGCATGTTTCGTTCGCCGGGATCGACGCCCATCCGCGGCCGGTCCGCGACGGCGGGCCCCGCATCGTGGTCGGCGGGCACAGCCCGGCGGCCTACCGGCGAGCCGTGGCACGCGGACACGGCTGGATCGGCAACGGGTCCTCCCCCGCGGACGCGCAGGCCGCGCTCGACGGCCTGGCCAAGGCGGCGTCCGAAGTGGAGCGCCCGGCGCGGCTGGGCAGGCTCGAGGTGACCTTCATGCCGATGTCGTCCACTGTGGACCACGCGGCTGCCCGCTCCTACGCCGCACTCGGCGTCGACCGCCTGCTGATCTACCCGCTGCCGCTGGAAGACCCCGCCGAAATCGCCCGCCATCTCGAAGCACACGCGGATCTCCCGCGCTGAAAAGGGAAAGAACCCTTGACCAGAAACGCAGGCGACCGGGTCGCGCTGGCGGTGCTGACCGGCTCGCTCGGCCTCGACATCGGCGGTCTCAACGTGATGAACGCGGCGCTGCCCGCGATCGGAACGCGCTTTTCCCTCGACGGCACCGCACTGCAGTGGGTGATGACCTCCTACGCCCTCGGCTTCGCCGGATTCCTGCTCTTCGGCGGCCGGGCCGCCGACGTGTTCGGACGGAAACCGGTGTTCCTGGCCGGAATCGGCCTGTTCGCCGCCGCCGCGCTCGCCGGGGCGCTCGCCCCGGCGCAAGAGGTCCTCATCGCCGCACGGGCGCTGCAGGGGCTCGGTGCCGCCCTGTCGGGCCCCTCGGCGCTGGCGCTGATCGCCGAGGTGTTCCCGGCGGGACCGGCCAGGGCGCGCGCCTTCGGCGCCTACGCGGCGGTGGGCGCGGCGGCGGGCAGCGGCGGGTTCGTGCTCGGCGGTGTGCTGACCCAGGCGCTCGGCTGGCGCTCGGTCCTGCTGCTGCTGGCCGCCTCGGGCGCGGTCCTCGCCGCCCTCTCGCCCTCGGCGCTGCCGCCGGGCGTCCGTGTGCGGCAACCGCTCGATCTCCTCGGTGCCGCGGCGGTGACCGGCGCGCTGGTGCTCGCCGTGTTCGGGGTGACCCGCGCCGGGCAGGCCGGGTGGCACGACCCGGCTGCGATCGCGCCGTCGGCGGTGGCCCTGCCGCTGTTCGCGTTCTTCGTCCGGCGGGAACGCCGCGTGCGCCATCCCCTGCTGCCCCTGGCGCTGTTCCGGTCCGCTGCGGTGCGGGCCGGCGGGATCGCCGCCTTCCTCAACCACACCACCGCGGTCGGCCTGCAATTCTTCGCTCCGCTGTACTTCCAGTCGGTGCTGGGCTATTCCCCGGTGGCCTCCGGGTTCGCCGTGCTTCCCCTGTCGGCGACGATCTTCCTCGTCACCACGTTCCTCACCGGGCGCCTGCTCGCGCGGACCGGGCCGTGGCCGCTCCTGATCGCCGGGCTCGCCCTGCTCGGCGCGGGCATCGCACTGTGGGCCGCGACCGGCCCGCGGAGTGGGTACGCCACGGCGATGCTGCCGGGACTGGTGGTGATGGGGCTCGGTACGGGGCTCGTCTTTCCCGCCATGACCGCCGCCGCCCTCACCGGCGTCGAGCCCGCGCGGCACGGGATCGCCGGGGCCGTCAACGTGACCGCGCAGCAGATCGGCGCGAGCGTCGGTGTGGCCGTGCTGGTGGCGGTGAGCGCCACCAGCACGGCCGTCCTGCCCGGCTACCACCGGGCCTACCTCACCGCCGCGGGTGCCTGCCTGCTGGCGGCGGTGGGGCTGGGGCTGTCGCGGATCAGCGGCCGCTCAGCGGCCCGACCGGCAGCACCGTCTTCTTGAAGGTGCCGTTGAGCACCCCGGCGAAGGAGGCGTACCAGGCCAGCACCGCGGTGGCCAGGCCCAGCCAGCCACCGAGCTTGCCCACCCCGGCCGCACCGGAGAATTCGCCCGCCGTGAGGCACACGAACGTCAGCAGCAGCACGGAGAACACCGCGACCAGCGCCACCGAGGTGCGCAGCGAGGCGATCGTCATGTAGGCGGTGAACACGGTGAACACCAGCAGGAACATCCCGGTGGCGGTCGCCGCCTGCGCGGCCGGGATCTTCCCGGCGAACTGCCAGACGTAGAAGGCGAAGGCGAGCCAGAACGACCCGTAGGCGGTGAACGCGGTGGCCCCGAAGGTGTTGTTCTTGCGGAACTCCCACATCCCGGCGAGCAACTGCGCGAACCCGCCGAAGAACAGTGCCAGCGGCAGCACCACCGGCTCGATCGCCTTCGGCACCACCCCCGCATTGATCGAGCTCAGCACGAACGTGGTGGCCGCGAACCCGGCCAGGCCCAGCGGCCCCGGGTCCGCGATGTGCGCGCCAGGGTCGGCGACGGCCGCCGCCGGAACGCTCACGGTCTCCCGGATTTCTTCCACTGCGGTCATTATTTTCGCTCCCATACTTCGTTGTCGGGATGGACGGATTCGGTTTCGGTTGGGGGTCAGTCTTCGGTTTTGCCGGTTTTGAGGCCTTGGGAGATGAGGTCCATGACGGCGCTGTCGGCGAGGGTGGTGACGTCGCCGATCTGGCGGTTTTCGGCGACGTCGCGCAGGAGGCGGCGCATGATCTTGCCGGAGCGGGTTTTGGGGAGTTCGGGCACGATCATGATCTGGCGGGGTTTGGCGATGGGCCCGATTTCCTTGGCCACGTGGTTGCGCAGTTCCTGCACGGCCTGCTCACCGGTTTCGGCGGCGTTGCCGCGCAGGATGACGAACGCGACGATGCCCTGCCCGGTGGTGGGATCGGTCGCGCCGACCACGGCGGCCTCGGCCACGGTGGGGTGGGACACCAGCGCGGATTCCACCTCGGTGGTGGAGATGCGGTGCCCGGACACGTTCATCACGTCGTCCACCCGCCCCAAAAGCCAGATGTCGCCATCGGCGTCGTACTTGGCGCCGTCCCCGGCGAAGTAGTAGCCCTGCTCGGCGAAGCGGGACCAGTAGGTTTCGCGGTAGCGCTGTTCGTCGCCCCAGATACCGCGCAGCATGGCGGGCCAGGGCTTGTCCAGCACGAGGTAGCCCCCGCCACCGGGGCCGACCTCGGTACCGGTGTCGTCGACGACCTTGGCCGAGATCCCGGGCAGGGGTTTCTGCGCGGAACCGGGTTTGGTGGCGGTCACCCCGGGCAGCGGGGAAATCATGATCGCCCCGGTCTCGGTCTGCCACCAGGTGTCCACGATCGGGGTCTTCCCGGCCCCGATGTGCTCGCGGTACCACATCCACGCCTCCGGGTTGATCGGCTCACCCACCGACCCCAGCACCCGCAGACTCGACAGGTCGTACCCGGCGGGGATCTGCTCACCCCACTTCATGAACGTGCGGATCAGCGTCGGCGCCGTGTAGTAGATCGACACCTTGTAGTTCTGGATGATCTCCCAGTGCCGCCCCTCGTGCGGGGTGTTCGGCGTGCCCTCGTACACCACCTGCGTGGCCCGGTTGGCCAACGGCCCGTACACGATGTAGGAGTGCCCGGTCACCCACCCGATATCCGCGGTGCACCAGTACACGTCCTGCCCGGGCTTGTGGTCGAACACCACATGATGGGTGTAGGCCACCTGCGTCAGATACCCACCCGAGGTGTGCAGGATCCCCTTCGGCTTCCCCGTCGTCCCACTGGTGTAGAGGATGAACAACGGATGCTCGGCATCAAACGCCTCCGGCGTGTGCTGCACCGGCTGGCCCTCGACCAGCTCGTGCCACCACACATCCCGCGCCGGATCCATCGGCACCTCATCACCGGTACGCCGCACCACCACCACCGTGCGCACCGACTCCGCACCCGCCAGCGCCTCATCCACATTCGCCTTCATCGGCGCGGCCTTACCCCGCCGGAACTGCCCATCCGAGGTGATCACCACCCGCGCCTGGGCATCATCGACCCGCGACCGCAACGCCGCCGGGGAAAACCCACCGAACACCACACTGTGCAACGCCCCGATCCGCGCACACGCCAGCATCGCCACGATCGCTTCCGGGATCATCGGCAACTGGATCGCCACCCGATCCCCCGACCCCACCCCCAACGACACCAACGCGTTCGCCGCCCGGCACACCTCATCCTTCAACTGCCCATACGTGATATCCCGCGTATCACCCGGCTCCCCCACCCAGTGGATCGCCACCTGATCACCGTGCCCGGCCTCCACATGCCGATCCACACAGTTGTAAGCCACATTCAACTTCCCGCCCACGAACCACTTCGCAAACGGCGCACCCGACCAATCCACCACCCGCGAGAAATCCGTCTCCCACGACAACCGCCGCGCCTGCTCCCCCCAGAACGCATCCCGATCCGCCTCCGCCCGCGAATACCACCCCGCATCCGCATTCGCCCCCGCCGCGAACACCTCACTCGGCGGGAAGGACCGGTCTTCGGACAGCAGGTTCGACAGTCCGTTCGACTCCGGATTCGACTGTGCCTCGTTGCTCATGCCGCTCCTGTTCACTCGTCGCGGGTCGGGACGATAGGGGCCGGATGTGCCCCGGGTCACCGTCCGCACGACGGGTGGTAGCAATCCCGGGACGAGTGGTCGACGAACGTCGACCTACAATTCCGAACCATCCTTTCCGTCGACGGTGATGGGGTTGTGCATGCTGCAGGCCAGACCGGACCCGGCGGGTACGCTCGCGGCGGCCCGGCGGCTGGCTTCCGACGTCCGGCCCGGTATCGGCTCCCCCGCCGCCCGCCGGGCCCTGCGCCGGATCCGCCGCCTGCTCGGCGCCGACGCGGCCGGGTTCGCCGACCTCGGCGGTGCCGTGACGTGGTCCGGTTCCCCTGCCCCGGGCCCGGAGGCCGCCTCCCTCGTGCAGGACGTGTTGCGAACCGAGGCACCGCAGGGGAAACCTCCGCTGCTCGCACTGCCCCTGCCGGTCCGGGACGAGCTCGCCGGAGTGCTGCTGGTGGCCGGGCCGGTGCGAACGGCAGCGGCGCGGGAGGTCGCGGCCCTCGTGGCGGACGCGTTGGAACGCGGCAAGCTGGAGGCCTCGGCCGACCACGCGGCCCAGGCGGAACTGCGGGCGCTGTCGGCGGAAATGTCCCCGCACTTCGTCTACAACGCGCTCACCGTCATCGCCTCGCTGGTGACCTCCGAACCGGACCGCGCCCGGGAACTGATGCTGGACTTCGCCGACTACACCCGGCACAGCCTCGCCCGCCACAGCGAGTACACGATGCTGGCGGAGGAGTTCCACGCGATCGAGACCTATCTGGCCCTGCAGAAGGCGGTGCTCGGCCGCCGGCTGCAGGTGCAGGTGCGGGTCGCCCCCGAGGTGCTCGCGGTCGCGGTGCCGTACCTGGTGCTGGAACCGCTGGTGGAGAACGCGATCCGGCACGGCATCGAACCGCGGTCGGGTACCGGGACCGTGCTGGTGCGCGGGGAAGCCGAAGGAAACGACTGCGTGATCACGGTCGAGGACGACGGGGTGGGCATGGACCCGGAACACGCCGCCGCGATCCTCGCCGGGCGGGGCAGCCCCGGCAGCGTCGGACTGGCCAATGTGGACCGTCGGCTGCGAACCGTGTACGGACCGTGGTTCGGCCTCGTGGTGGAGACGGCCATGGGCGCGGGCACGAAGGTCGTCGTGCGGGTGCCCCGGTTCCAGCCGGGAGTGATGCCGTGAGCGGCCTGCGCGTACTCGCCGTGGACGACGTCCCGCCCGCCCTCGACGAGCTGACCCGGATGCTGTCCGCCGCGCCGGAGGTCGCCGAGGTGACCGCGGTCGGGGATCCGCTCGGCGCGGTCAGGAGCCTGCAGGCGGGCCGGTTCGACGCGGCCTTCCTGGACATCGCGATGCCGGGGCTGGACGGGCTGGAACTGGCCTCGCTGCTGTCCAAACTGGCCACTCCCCCGGTGATCGTGTTCGTCACCGCCTACGATCGGCACGCGGTCACCGCCTTCGGCCTCGGCGCCGTCGACTACGTGCTCAAACCGATCAGGGCGGAGCGGCTCGCCGCCGCGCTGACCAAGGTGAACCGGATGGTGCAGGCCCTGCGCGCGGAGACCTCGGGAGTCCTCCCCGCCGCACCCGCGCCCCCGGTGGACAGCCTGCCCGCACTGGCGGTGGACGGAGGCGGCCGCACGCGGTACGTCCGCCGCGACGACGTCCAGTTCGTCGAGGCGCGCGGCGACTACGTGCGGCTGCACACGCTCGGCGGGACCCACGAGGTGCGGATGCCGATGGCACGGCTGGAGCAGTACTGGGAGCCCAGCGGATTCGTCCGGGTCCACCGGGGATTCCTGGTCGCCCTGCACGCGGTGCGGGAACTGCGCAGCGACTCGGTGGGCGGGGTGCTCGCCCACACCGGCGCCGGGGACGTCCCGGTGAGCCGGCGGCACGCCCGCGAGCTGCGGGAACGACTGCTGCGCGCGGCGCAGCGCGGCGAGCTGGGCCGGTGAGCAGGCCCCGGAGGGTGGCCGTCACCAGCCCGCAGACGCGTCTGGCCCACCTGCACCGCCGCTCCGGGCGGCCCTGGCGGGCGCGGCGGCTCGACGCGGCGGAGACGAGCCGCGCCCTGGAGCTCTACCGGCGTCAGCGGGTTCTCGCCGCGGTCACGCTGGCGGCACTGACCGCGCTGCTGCTCGGGCTCCCGGTGGCCTTCACCCTGTGGCCCGGTCTCGACCGGATGCGCCTGCTGGGCCTGCCGGTGTCCTGGGTACTGCTCGGCGTCGCGCCGTTCCCGGCCATGGTTTCGCTGGGCTGGTGGCAGTTGCGCCGCGCGGAGCGGATCGAGGACCGGCGGTGATCGCCGCGCTCGCGGTCCTGCCGGTGGTGCTGGCGACCCTGCTCATCGGGGTGCGCGGGGTGGCGGCGCTGCGCACCACCTCGGACTTCCTGGTGGCCTCCCGCCGGATCTCCCCTGTGCTCAACTCCGCGGCCGTGTCCGGCGAATACCTTTCGGCCGCGTCGTTCCTCGGCGTGGCGGGGATGGTGGTCAAGGACGGCGTGGGCGCGCTCTGGTACACGGTCGGGTTCACCGCCGGGTACCTGGCGATGCTCGCCCTCGTCGCGGCCCCGATGCGCCGTTCCGGGGCGCTCACCGTGCCCGACTTCGCCGAGGCGCGGCTGGCTTCACCCGCGCTGCGGCGGCTCACCGCGATCACCGTGCTGGTGATCGGGGTGCTCTACCTCGTCCCGCAGTTCCGCACCGCGGGCCTGGTGCTCAGCATGGTCAGCGGCACCCCGTACTGGGTGGGGGTGGTGATCGCGGGCACCGCGGTCAGCGTGACCCTCGCGCTCGGCGGGATGCGGGCGGCGACCTACGTGCAGGCCTTCCAGTTCCTGCTGAAACTGGTGCTGCTCGTGGTGCCGGTGGTGTGGCTGGTGCTGCAGGTCGGCCCCGCGGTCCGGTACGAAGCGGTGCACCCCGTGGAGTTCTCCCACTTCCCGAAGGACACCGAGGTCACCTTCGAAGTGAACGTCACCCTCCGGCTGTCGGAGCCCACCCCGGTGCGGGACGGCGACGGCACCGTCCACGTCCTGCCGCCGGGCGAGCGGGAAATGGGTTCCGGGCAGCATGTGCTGTTCCTCGCGGGGGCACCGGTGCCGCAGGCGAACGGCGGCCGCCTGCCGGGCGCGCCCGGCTGGGAGCGGCCCCTGCTGGACGCGGGCGGCAGCGGCCATCCGCTGCTGGGCACACTGTCCGTGCTCGCCGCGACCGTGCTCGGCACGATGGGGCTGCCGCATGTGATCATGCGGTTCCACACCAGCCCGGACGGCCGGGCCGCGCGGCGCACCGCGGCGATCACCATCGGCCTGCTGAGCGTGTTCTACCTGGTACCGGGCGTCTACGGGCTGCTGGGCAAGGTGCTGGTGCCGCAGCTGTACCTGACCGGCGCCACCGACACCGCCGTGGTGGCGCTGCCGAGCCAAGTGGACTCCGGCTGGGTGGGTTCGGCGTTCACCGCGCTGCTCACCGCGGGCGCGTTCTCCGCCTTCCTGGCCACCTCGCTGGGCCTGCTGCTGGTGGTGTCCGGCGCGTTCGCGCACGACCTGGGCTCCGGCGGTCTGCGCACCCTGCGGACCAGCGTGCTGCTGGCCGCAGCCGGGGTGGTGCTGCTCGCGCTGCCCGCCGCCCGCCTGGACGCCGACGTGCTGGTGACCTCGGCCTTCACCGTGGCCGCGGCCACCTTCTGCCCGCTGCTGGTGCTGGGCATCTGGTGGCCGCGGCTGACCGCGCCCGGGGCGATCGCCGGGGTGCTGACCGGGCTGGTGGCCGTGTCCGGGTCGATCCTGCTGGCCCTGTCCGGTCCCGTTCCCGGCGGCTGGGCCGGGGTGCTGGTGGCGCGCCCGGCCCTGTGGGCGGTGCCGCTGGCGTTCGCGGTGATGGTGGCGGTATCCGCCTCGGGCCGTCCGCCGTCGTGGTCGCGGCTGGCGATGCTGCGCCTGCACCTCGACGACGACCCGGCCCCCGCCCCCGCGACCCGCGCAGTGCCGTGAGGGCCTGAGGGCGGCCGTGAAGGTCCCTTCACAGTCGATACGACTGTGAAGGGACCCTTCACGGCAGTCGAGCGAACCGGCTCACTGCGCGGGGAGCTGCTCGACCTTCTGCTGCAGTTTGTTCATGCCGCCGAGCCACCGGTCGGTGTCGGTGGCCCTGGTCGCGTAGAAACCGGCGACCTCGGGGTGCGGCAGGATCAGGAAGCGCCCGTCCTCGAACGCCTTCATCACCTCGTCGGCCACCTGCCCGGGTTCGATCGCCGACGGACCCATGATCAGCTGACCGCCGGGGCCGCTTTCGGCGAGCATGGCGGTCCGCACGCCCTGCGGGCAGACCGCCTGCACGGTGATCCCGCGGTGCCGGTAGGTGGCCGACAGCCATTCGGCGAACGCGAGCGCACCGTGTTTGGTCACCGCGTACGGCGCCGAGCCGAGGCTGGTGAGCAGGCCCGCCGCGGACACGGTGGCGAGGAAGTGCCCGCGCCCGGCCTCGAGCCAGTCCGGCAGCAGCAGCCGGGCCGCCCGCACGTGCGCCATGACGTTGATGTCCCACGCGCGCGCCCAGGTCTCCTCCGGGGCCTCCGGCCCGCCGGACGGCGCGATTCCGGCGTTGGCGCAGAACAGGTCGATCGCGCCGAGCTCGGCCTTCGCGGCCGCGATCAGCCGCTCGACGCCCTCCTCGGAGGCGGCATCCCCGGCGACGGGCACGCCGCCGACCTCGGCGGCCACCCTGGCCGCCGCGTCCCCGTCGAGGTCGGCGACGACCAGCCGGGCTCCCGCGGCGGCGAAGCGCCGCGCGAGCGCCCCGCCGATCCCGCCGCCACCGCCGGTGATCACGACCCCGGCACCGTCGAGGTTCACAGGCCACCGCCGAGGGTGACGCCGCCGTCGAGCACGATCGTCTGCCCGGTCACCCAGCCCGCGTCGTCGGACAGCAGGAAGGCGACCGCGCCGGCGATGTCCTCGGGCATCCCGAGCCGCTTGAGCGGGTAGGCCGCGGCGACCTGCTCCTCACGGCCTTCGTAGAGCGCGGTGGCGAACTTGGTCTTGACCACGGCGGGGGCGACCGCGTTGACCCGGATCTTCGGCCCGAGGTCGACGGCGAGCTCCTGGGTCAGGCGGATCAGGGCCGCCTTGCTCACGCCGTACATGCCGATGCCCGGCGAGGCCCGCAGCCCGGCGATCGAGGCGACGTTGACCACGGAACCGCCGTGTTCGCCCATCCAGGCGTCGCGCGCCCGCTTGGTCCACGCCAGCGGAGCCAGCACGTTCACGGCGAGGATCTTGGCGGCGGCCTCGGGGTCGATGTCGAGGGTGGGGCCGTAGACGGGGTTGATGCCGGTGTTGTTGACCAGCATGTCCAGGCGCCCGAACGCCTCGATGGTCTTGGCGACGGCCTCGTCCTGGTGGGCGGGGTCGTCGGCCTTGCCCGGCACGGCGATGGCCACACCGGGGCCGCCCAGCTCGTTCACGGCCTCGGCCAGGGGCTCCGGCTTGCGGGCGGTGATGCACACCTTCGCCCCGCGCTGCACCAGTTCGCGGGCGATGCCGAGACCGATGCCACGGCTGGCCCCGGTCACGATCGCCACGCGGTCTTTGAACGAGTTCACTCTGCTCTCTCCTGTCCGATCCGTTGGGTTACCCGGCTGCCGTCCCGGCAGTCGTGAAGACTCGGCCCGCGCCGGAGGACCACAGTGCTAAGCGCCCGCTTACACTGTGGGCAGCCGGACCGCCGTGTCAAGTCCGCCACGAAGCGGCCCGATCCTGGGAGGATCTCGCGATGACCACCTCGCTGTCCGCCGAACTCTGGCCGAACGTGCAGCCGGACGCGGCCCGCCGGCTGATGCTGGCCGCCGTCGAGTCCTTCGCCGACCGCGGCTACCACGCGACCACGACCCGCGACATCGCGGCCGCCGCGGGGATGAGTCCCGCGGCGCTGTACGTCCACTTCCCGTCCAAGGCGGCCCTGCTGTTCGCGATCAGTCACAGCGGGCACGAGCAGACGCTCAAACTCGTAGAGAGCGTCGCCACCGGAGGTGGCGGCGCCAAGGAGCGCATGCGCGGCATCGTCGAGGACTTCGTCGCCTGGCACGCGCGGCGGCACACCGTGGCCCGCGTGGTGCAGTACGAGCTGCAGGCGCTGCCGGAGAAGGAGTACGCCGAGGTCGCCGACCTGCGCCGCCGCATCGAGCACCTGGTGCGCGACGTGATCGCCGACGGCGTCGAGGAGGGCGTGTTCACCGTGACCGACCTGCGCACGGCGGCGCGCGCGGTGCTCTCGCTCGGGGTGGACGTGGCGCGCTGGTACAGCAGCCGCACCGGCAAGACGCCCAAGGTGCTGGGCCGCGAGTACGGCGACCTGGTGCTGCGCATGCTCGGCGCCACCGTCTGACGTTCCGCACAGCGTCCTTGCCACGACGGACACGCTACCCCACATACTAAGCGGTCGGTAACCTCCTCCCCCCGGAAAAGTGCCGCGATTGAGGACGGTTTCCGGCCGCAGGCGGCCCTACGGTCGGTTCATGAGCCTGATCGCACCCTTCCGCGTCGACATCCCGCAGTCCCAGCTGGACGATCTGCACGCCCGGCTGGACCTGACGCGCTGGCCCGACCAGCTGCCGGGGACCGGCTGGGACTACGGCGTCCCGCTGGGGTACCTGCGGGACCTGACCGAGTACTGGCAGCACTCCTACGACTGGCGCCGCCACGAACGGCGGTTGAACACGTTTCCGCAGTTCACCACCCGGATCGACGGGCAGGAGATCCACTTCCTGCACGTCCGTTCCGCCCGCGAGGACGCCCTGCCGCTGATCATCACGCACGGCTGGCCGGGCTCGGTGGCCGAGTTCCTCGAACTGATCGAGCCGCTGTCGCGGGACTTCCACCTGGTGCTCCCGTCGATCCCGGGCTACGGCTTTTCCGGGCCCACCACCGAGACCGGCTGGAACGTCGAGCGCAT
Source organism: Amycolatopsis cynarae (assembly GCF_026802195.1). Lineage (NCBI taxonomy): Bacteria > Bacillati > Actinomycetota > Actinomycetes > Pseudonocardiales > Pseudonocardiaceae > Amycolatopsis > Amycolatopsis cynarae. The sequence continues at coordinate 3,645,344 of NZ_CP113836.1, forward strand.
CGCCCGGGCCTGGGCCGAGCTGATGCGCCGGCTCGGCTACCGCCGCTACGGCGCCCAGGGCGGCGACTGGGGCTCGCTGATCTCCCTCGAACTCGGCCGCGCCGCACCCGAGGAGGTCGCCGGGGTGCACGTCAACATGCTGTCCACCGTCCCCAGCGGGGACCCGGCCGAGGTGGCGGACCTGAGCGAGCGGGACCGGCAGCGGCTGGGCGGCCGCGAACGGTACCTGCGTGAGCTGTCCGGGTACATGAAGATCCAGTCCACCCGCCCGCAGACCCTGGCCTACGCGCTGCACGACTCGCCGGTGGGACAGCTGGCGTGGATCGTGGACTGCTTCCAGCGCTGGACCGACACCCCGGAACTGCCCGAGGGCGCGGTGGACCGCGACCAGCTGCTGACCAACGTGATGATCTACTGGCTGACCGGCACCGCGGGCTCCTCCGCCCGCCTGTACAAGGAACCGACGATGGTGTGGGTCCGCCAGGAACCCCTGCCGGTGCCGCTGGGGGTGGCGGTGTTCCCCAAGGAGATCTCGCCGCCCATCCGGTCCCTCGCCGAGCGGCGCTTCCCGCTCGTGCACTGGACGGAGTTCGACCGCGGCGGCCACTTCGCGGCCATGGAGGAGCCCGACCTCCTAGCCGAAGACGTCCGCACGTTCTTCCACCACCTGCCCGCTTAGACCCGAGCGCTGTCCCACCCTGGGGCCGGGGCGGGATGCCCTGAAGGTCGCCTTCAGGGTCATAAACGCCCTCAAGGCCACCTTGAGGGCACACCCCCGGTCCCAGGAGTGCCGTTCCCCTCACGGAAAGTGCCCGCGGGAGGCGAGGTCAGCCGGCCTGCTGCCCGGCGGAGTCGAGATCGCGGGCCAGCAGTGCCGCGATCTCGGTCACCGCTTCCTCCGCGCCTTCGCCTTCCGCCGTCAGCAGCACCTCTTCGCCGCCGCGGACGCCGAGTGCCATCACCGCCAGAATGCTGGCGGCGTCCACCAGCCCCTCCTCGCTCCGGCCGATCTTCACCGGTACCGGCTGGCGCCCCGCGAGGTCCGCGAGCAGCTTCGCCGGCCGGGCGTGCAGCCCGACGGGCGAGCCGATCACCACTTTCCTACTGGACATCGAGAAATTCCCCTCTCGCGAAAACGCGCGGCTGGTGTCGTGATTTTGTGAAATGCGATTCCGGGCGGCCTTACGGAACGGCCGCGCGATTTCTAATCGGCCGGAAACTCCTCCGCGATCTTCCGCGCCGTCGGCGCGTCGGGCGCGGACAGCACTTCGCGGGCCAGGATCGCGCACTGCCCGGCCGTGTAGTCCTTCAGCGCGGCGCGCACCGCGGGGACGGCGGACACCGACATCGACAGGCTGCCGATCCCCAGGCCGGCGAACACCGGCGCCAGGCCGGGGTCGCTGGCCGCCTCGCCGCAGATGCCGGCGTTCTTGCCGGCGTCGCGCGCCGCCGCGGCGACGTTCGCCACGAGCGCCAGCAACGCCGGCTGCCAGGGATCCAGCAGCTCCCCCAGCTCGCCCAGCAGCCGGTCCGCGGCGTAGGTGTACTGCGAGAGGTCGTTGGTGCCGATGCTGACGAAGTCGGCCTCCGCCAGGATGTCCGCGGCCCGGATGGCCGCCGCGGGTACCTCGATCATCACGCCTGCCGAACCGATCCCGTACGACCGGGCGAGCTCGCAGAACGCCGCGGCCTCCGCCGGCGTCGCGATCATCGGGGCCATCACCCGCACGTCCGCGTCGTGGTCGGCGGCCGCCAGGCTGATGGCCTCCAGCTGCGCGGTGAGCAGCTCCGGATTGCGCACGCCGACGCGGTAGCCGCGGACGCCGAGCGCCGGGTTCGGCTCGTCGCCGGTGTTCGCGAACGGCACGAACTTGTCGGCACCGGCGTCCAGCGTGCGGATCACGACGGGACGGCCGGCGAAGCCGCGCAGCACGGCCCCGTAGGCGGCCCGCTGCTCCTTGATCGTCGGGGCTTCCGTCCGGTCCAGGAACAGGAACTCGGTGCGGAACAGCCCGACCCCTTCGGCGTCGGCCGCGGCGGCCGCGGCCGCCCCGCCCGCGCCGCCGACGTTGAGCAGCAGCTTGACCGGATGGCCGTCCGCGGTGGCGCCGGGGCCGCGGTGCCGGGCGAGTTTTTCGCTCAGCGCGGCGGAATCCGCCGCGATCCGGCGGACGTGGTCCTCGCTCGGGTCGACGATCACCGTGCCGCGGGTGCCGTCGAGGGCGACCGTCTGCCCGTCCGCCAGGCCCGCGGCACCAGCGCAGCCGACCACGGCGGGGATGCCCAGCGCCCGGGCGACGATCGCCGTGTGACTGGTCGGCCCGCCCTTCTCCGTGACGATGCCGACCACCTTCGCCGGGTCGAGCAGCACCGTGTCGGCCGGGGCGATGTCCTGGCCGACCAGCACGAACGCCCCGTCCACCGCGGGGATGCCCGGCGGGGCGAGGCCCAGTGCGGCGGCGATCGCCCGGTCCCGGATGTCGATCAGGTCGGCCGCCCGGTCCCCGAGGTAGCCGCCGAGGCTCTCCAGTGCCGCGATGTGCCTGCCGAACGCGTCGTGGATCGCCCACGCCGCCGGCCTGCCGTTGTGCACCGCCGCCCGGATCCCCGTCCGCAGGGAAGGATCCCGTGCCATGGCGATCTGGGTGTCCATGATGGACTTCGACTCGCCGGTCACCGAAGCGGCGCGCTGTTCCAGGTCCGCCACCGCCGTGTCGAGCGCTTCGGACGCGGCCGCCAGCTCCTCTTCCGGTGCCGCCGGGACGTCCCAGGCCTCCGGCAGCACGGGAGGAGGGGTCAGCCGCACCACCGGCCCGGCGGCCGTGCCGGGGCTCGCCGGGTTTCCGCGCAGTTCGTCAGCCACCTCTGGTCACCTCCTCGTCCGGGTCCCTCGCTCAGGCGGCGCCGGTCGCACCCGGCTCGATGGTCACCTTGATCGCTTCGCCACTGCTGACGATGTCGATCGCGCGCAGCACCTCCGGCAGCGGCAGGTGGTGGGTGATCAGGTCCTCGACCCGGACCTTGCCCGTCGAGATCAGCTCGAGCGCCTGGCGGTTGTGCTCCGGACTGGACCCGTTCGCGCCGTAGATGGTCAGCTCACGGTAGTGCACCAGGTTGGAATCGCACGCGATGATCGGGTTGTCCTTCGGCAGGCCGCCGAAGAAGCTGATCCGGCCGCGGCGCGCGGTCATCTTCAGCGCGTCCTCCTGCGCCTTGCCCGCCGCCGCGGCCGTGATGACCACGTCGGCGCCGTCGCCACCGGTGAGCTCGAGGATCGCGGCCACCGGGTCGACCTCGGCGCCGCAGATCGCGGCGTCCGGCTTGACCAGGCCGGCCGCCATGTCGAGGCGGCGCCGGTTCAGCTCGACCAGGTAGACCGCGGAGGCACCCCTGGCCCGCGCCAGCCGCACGTGCAGGCAGCCGATCGGGCCCGCCCCGACGACCACGACGACGTCGCCGTCGCCGACCTGGGCGAAGGTCTGTCCATTGAGGACGCACGCGAGCGGCTCGGCGACCGAGGCCTCCGCGTAGCTGACCCCGTCCGGGATCCGGTTGACCCCGTCGACGCGCAGCACCCGGTGCGGGACGATCATGTACTCCGCGAACCCGCCGTCGAAGTGGTAGCCCATCGAAAGCTGGTTGGGGCAGATCGTCGGGAAGCCGCGGCGGCACTGGCGGCACTCGCCGCACGGGATCGCGGCGATGACCTGGACCCGGTCGCCCGGCACCCATCCGGAGACGTCCGAACCCGCTTCGACGACCTCACCGGCGATCTCGTGGCCGATCACGCGCGGCGGGTCGATGTGGTGGTGCCCGTGCCGGAAGATCTTCAGGTCCGTGCCGCACGTCGACGTGTTGTGCACCCGGATCTTGATCTCGTCCGGGCCCGGCGCCGGTTCGTCGGCGTCTTCGACCCGCAGGTCGCCCGGCGCGTAGAAACGTGCCACCTTCATGAGGGGAACTCCTCGTCCATTTCGTTCAACACTCGCAGGATCGTGTCGGCGTCCGGTGCTTCACGCAGCTGCCGGGCCCGCTCGCCGTCCATCAGGATCCGGGCCAGCGACGAGAGGATCCCGACCTGCTCCGATCCCTTGGCCGCGATGCCGACACAGAGCCGGACATCGTTGCCGTCCCAGTCGACCCCGTCCGGGAACTGGAGGACCGCCAGTGCGGTCCGCTTCACGAACCGGCGGGACTCGTCGGTACCGTGCGGAATCGCGACCCCTTCGCCGACGTAGGTCGAGACGGAGCGCTCACGTTCGTGCATCGCGTCCAGGTACTCCGGCTCCACCGCCCCCAGCGCGAGGAGTTTGCGGCCGACCTGGGTGATCGCGTCCTCCCGGTCGGGGGCGGTACAGCCGATGAGCACCGATCCGGCGCTGAGGATGGCGGCGTCAGTCGGCAAGGGAACCGCCGTCCCGGATCGCCTGCTCGACCCGGTCGAACACCGGGTCGCCGAGGAAACTCTGGAAGCCCAGGATCACGGCCGAGGAGTTGGCCTTGCGGGCCCGGCTCACCAGTGTGCTCTGGCACAGCACGACCTGGGCGTCGGCCGGAATCTCGTTGACCGGCGTGTGCTCCACCTTGACGGAGTAGGGCTTCAGCCGCTTGGCCAGCTGGGACGCCACCATCACGCTGCTGCCCATGCCGGCGTCGCAGGCGATGATGACCTTCCTGACTTCGGTGCCTTCGATGCTGCTCATTCCCGTGTTCCCTTCCTTCGATCGGCGATGATCGTCATGCCACCGGGCCACCGGCCGCGACGGCCGCGGCGCGTTCTTCCCGCCGGGCGTCCCGGCCGAACTTGAGCAGTGCCGCCGCGACGATGAACGCGACCGCGGCCGCTACGACGACACCGGCGACGACGCCGAAATAGCCGCCCTTCGGCGTCACCGCGAGGACCGCGATGATGCTGCCCGGCGAGGGCGTCGCCGTCAGTCCCGCGCCGGTCAGGCTGAACACGGCGACACCGGAGGCGCCACCGGCGATCGCGGCGAGGATCAGGCGCGGGGTCGCCAGGATGTACGGGAAGTAGATCTCGTGGATGCCGCCGAGGAACTGGATGACGATGGCGCCCGGCGCGGTGGCGCGCGCGGTGCGGGCGCCGAAGAACGTCAGAGCCAGCAGGATGCCGAGGCCGGGCCCCGGGTTCGGCTCGATGAGGAACTCGATCGCCTTGCCGTCGTGGAGGGCGGCGGCCACCCCCAGCGGGCTGAGCACGCCGTGGTTGATCGCGTTGTTGAGGAAAAGCACCTTGGCCGGCTCGACCAGGATCGAGACCAGCGGCAGCAGGTGGGCGTCGATCAGGGCCTGCACACCGCTGCCGAGCGCCTTGGTGATGCCCTGCACCACCGGGCCGATGCCCAGGTTGCCCAGCACGGCCATGAGGCCGCCGATGATGCCGGCGCTGAAGTTGTCGACGAGCATCTTGAAGCCCGGCGCGGTCCGGCTGCCGACCTTCTCGTCCCACAGTTTGATCAGGAAGCCGCCCAGCGGACCGACGATCATCGCGCCGAGGAACATCGGGATCGACGCACCGACGGCGATGCCGACCGTGGCCACCGCGCCCACGACCGCACCGCGCTGGCCGTGGACCATCCGGCCACCGGTGTAGCCGATCAGGACCGGCAGCAGGAAGTTGATGATCGGGTCGACCAGCACGGCCACGTGCGCGTTGGGCGTCCAGCCGCTGGGGATGAACAGCGCGGTGATCAGGCCCCAGGCGATGAACGCACCGATGTTCGGCATGACCATACCGGCGAGCTGGCCGCCGAACCGCTGGATCGCGACCCGCGCGCGTTCCGCCCTCGAGGGCGTGGCTTCCTCTTCGCGCTCCGTAGTGGTAGTCATCGTTGGCTTCCTTTTCTGGAGGGGGTGGTGAGGGGATCGCCATCAGCCGATGGCGGTGAGCGGGCCGATGCGGCTCGCCTTGCGCCGCAACGCTATTCGCGGACCTTCTCAGTCCACTTCGGACGCGGGTCCACCCGGACCCGCCGGGCCCCCACGTCTTCGGGACCCGGCATCGTGCTCCCGGGGAGCGACACCGCGGCCGCACCCCAGGCGACGGCGGTGGCCAGCGCCTGCGGACCACTCCCCCCTGCCGCCAGGAAACCGGCGAGCATCGCGTCGCCGGCGCCGACCGAACTGCGCGGCTCGGCCGAGGCGGTGGCGTGCCAGACACCCGCATCCTCCACCAGTACGGCCCCCTTGCCGCCCAGACTGGCGAGAACGGTTCCCGCGCCGAGCGCGCGGACTTCCTGTGCGGCGTCGACGACGTCCCGGACGGTGTCGAGCGGACGGCCGACCGCTTCCTCGAGTTCGTCGAGGTTCGGCTTGACCAGCGCGGGCCCGGCCTTCACCGAGGTCCGGAAGGCCGGGCCGCTGGTGTCGACGGCGACCTTGACGCCGGTCGGGGCCAGCCGCGCGATCAGCTCCGCGTAGAAGTCCTCGCCGGCGCCCGGCGGCAGACTTCCCGCCGCCACCACCCATTCCGCGTCGTCCACATGGGACAACAGGGCGTCGCAGAGTGCCTCCAGCTCCCGGCCGGACAGGTGCGGGCCGCTCTCGTTCACCTTCGTCACGGTCGCGTCCGGTTCGACGAGGCTGACGTTGCTGCGCACCGGCTCCGCGGTCCGGACCCGGACCACGTCGATGTTGTAGTCCCGCAGCAGGGTGATCAGCTGGTCGCCCTCGGGTCCTCCGGCGGGGACCACGGCGCGGGCCTTGAACCCGTTGCGCACCAGTGCGCGCGCGACGTTGATGCCCTTGCCGCCCGGCTGGACGCGCGCGCCCGTGGCCCGGTGAAGGCCGCCCCGGATGATCCGGTCGACCTCGACCGTCCGGTCGACGCTCGGGTTCGCCGTCAGGGTCACGAACACGTTCCGCACACCTCCGCCGAGGACCACTTTGGTTTGAGTGATATTGCCTGCGTTCGCCTGCGTTTACAAGTCTCACTTTGGTCACGTGAGCACCCTCCGCCCCCATCAAGCCCCAGGTTTGCCGCCGTAGCAGGCAGAACTACTGGCACCCCCGAAGCCGAAGAACCAACACAAAGCCATATCGCAGAACACGTACCAGGCGCGGCGGTCGAGACCGGACGACCACCCTGCGTTGCCTTCCGCAGGTGATCCCACATAAACTGACATCACCAGCAACACAGAACGACATGGGCGGGGTTCGCGATGTACGCGGAAGAGCGTCAGCAGCTGATCCTCGAGCGGGCCCGCTCGCGCGGCCGGGTGGACGTGGCCGAACTCGCGGGCGAGTTCGCGGTGACCACCGAAACCATCCGCCGCGACCTCACCACCCTGGAGCGCCACGGATCGCTCCGCCGCGTGCACGGCGGGGCGATCCCCATCGAACGGCTGGGTTTCGAACCGGCGTTCACCACCCGCGAAAGCGTCATGACGGCGGAGAAGAAGCGCATCGGCAAGGCCGCGCTCGCCGAACTGCCGTCGGAAGGCGCGATCCTGCTCGACGCCGGGACGACCACCGCGCACCTGGCCGAGGCCCTGCCGATCGACTGCGACCTCACGGTCGTCACGAACTCGGTGAACATCGCCCTGACCCTGTCCAAGCGCCCCAGCCTCACGGTGATGCTGGTCGGCGGCAGGCTGCGGGCCCGCACGCTCGCGTCGGTCGACTCCTGGGCCCTGCACGCGCTGAGCGAGACCTTCGTCGAGGTGGCCTTCATGGCGACCAACGGCCTCTCCGTCGAGCGCGGTCTCACCACCCCGGACCCGGCGGAGGCGATGGTCAAGCGCGCCTCGATCGCCGGTGCCCGCCGCGTGGTCCTGCTCGCCGACCACACCAAGGTGGGCAACGACCATTTCGCCCGGTTCGCCGAACTGTCCGTTGTGGACACCTTCATCACCGACAGCGGGATCGACCCGGCGGTGGCCGCCGAGATCGAACGGGAAGGCGTCACCGTCCTGACCGCGTGACCTCGGGCGTTATGCCGTGAAGGCCCTTCACAGTCGTATCGACTGTGAAGGGACCCTTCACGGCTCCGGGAGCACGGCCCGGTGGGGTCAGGCCGTGTGCTGGTAGGCGGGGTAGGTGAGATAGCCCGCGTCGCCGCCCTGGTAGTAGGTGGTCTCGTCGACGGGGGCGAGCGGGTGCCCGGCCCGCAGGCGCTCGACGAGATCGGGGTTGGCGATGAAGGCGCGCCCGAAGCTGATGAGGTCCGCTCCGAGCCCCAGCCAGTGGTCGGCCCCGGCCCGGTCGGCCTGCTTCGGCCCCATCGGCAGCACCGGGTTCATGATCAGCGTGCCCGGCCACGCCCGGCGCAGGCCGAGCAGCACGTCCTCGTCGGCGGTGGCTTCGAGGTGCACGTAGGCGAGGTCCAGACGGGCCAGTTCGCCCAGCAGCGCGGCGTACAGCTCGGGGACGTCGTTTTCCTCGACGCCCCAGAACGTCCCGCCCGGGGAGAGGCGGATACCGGTCCTGGCCCCGCCGACCGCGCCGGCGGTCGCGGCAACCGCCTCGACGGCGAACCGGATGCGGTTGGCCACCGAACCCCCGTAGCGGTCCGTGCGCAGGTTGGCGTTCGAGGACAGGAACTGCGAGATCAGGTAGCCGTTGGCGCCGTGCAGTTCCACGCCGTCGAAACCGGCGTCGATGGCGCGCCGGGCGGCCTCGGCGTAGGACTGGACATGCTCGGGCACCTCGGCGGTGTCCAGGGCACGCGGGACCGGCGCGGGCTGCGGTCCGGCCGGGGTGAACACGTCGCCGGCGGCCGCGACGGCCGATGGCCCCACCGGCTGCAGGCCGGTGGTGGCGGGATGCGAGACCCGCCCGCCGTGCATGATCTGGGCGAAGATCCGCCCGCCGTTGACGTGCACGGCGTCGGTCACCGGACGCCACGAGGCGACCTGCTCGTCGGTGTGCAGGCCCGGCGTCCCCGGGTTCGACTGCCCGATCAGGCTCGGCTGCACGCCCTCCGACACGATCAGCCCGGCGGTCGCCCGCTGGGCGTAGTAGGCCGCCATCGAGGGCGTCGCCAGACCGCCGGCGGCCGCCCGGACCCGCGTCATCGGGGCCATCACCACGCGGTTGGGCAGCGCGAGGCCGCCGAGCCGGTATCCGGCGAAAAGGCTTGTCACGTCAAAACTCCTTCGCAATCCGCCCACCAGGTTCCTGGGCACGCTGCTACGCTAAAACCTGACATTGACGTCAGAGGCAAGGTTTGATGGCGCGGGTCACAGCCGGAGGACGGATGCGCATCGGGGAACTCGCCGCACGGGCCGGGGTCAGTGTCCGCTCGGTGCGGTACTACGAAGAGCAGGGGTTGCTGTCCAGTGTCCGCAGCGCGAGCGGGCAGCGGCAGTACACCGACTACGCGGTCGAGCGGGTGGCGTTCATCCAGCGGCTGTACGCCGCGGGCCTGTCCAGCCGCACCATTGCCGACCTTCTGCCGTGCGTCGACGCGCCGAGCACCGAGACCGCCGACGCCGCTCTGGAGCGGATGGCGGCCGAGCGCGACCGGCTCTCCCGGCACATCGCCGACCTCGTCCGCACTCGCGACGCACTCGACGGCCTCATGGCCACGGCGCGAGCACATCGGGAAGCCCTGAACACGTCACGCTGAGACACTGGGACACCGGGGGTGAGCGGGTTAGGGTGGGGCGATGGGAACCTTCGACCCCAGTCACCTGCTCGACGTCGCCCGCGCCGAAGCACTGGCGGGCCGCGCGGAGGGCGGGGTCCCGATCGGAGCAGCGCTGTTCACAGTGGACGGTGAACTGCTCGGGCGCGGGCACAACCGCCGGGTGCAGGACGACGACCCGTCGATGCACGCCGAAACCGCGGCCTTCCGCAACGCGGGCCGCCGCAGGCACTACCGCGACACCGTGATGGTGACCACGCTCTCCCCCTGCTGGTACTGCAGTGGACTGGTCCGGCAGTTCGGCATCTCCCACGTGGTCATCGGCGAGGCCAGGACCTTCTCCGGCGGCCACGACTGGCTCGCCGAGCACGGCACCCGGATCACCGTCCTCGACGACCCCGCGTGCATCGCGCTCATGACGGAGTTCATCGCCCGGCACCCGGACCTCTGGTTCGAAGACATCGGCGCCGACACTCCCTAGCTCGCCTGCGGCGTGCCGTGAACGGCTAACCCCAGCCCTGGTCAGGGGTGTGTCCCACCTTCAGCGGCTCGAGGTCTCCCTTCGGGCTGGGTGAGCGCCCGGCCAGGGCCGGGCACCAGCGTGGGACACAAGCGCACGAGGATGGGACTCAGCCTCGCACCGGCCGGACCTTGCCAGCCCCTCAGGGCGAGGCCGGGCGGGTGGCTTCGGCTCCCGCGAGGCGTACGGGCATCGGCCCGGGTTCCGGCAGCGCGTCCCCCAGCACGCGCGCCCACTGACGCACGATGTTGCGCCGACGCCGGGTGTCGTCGGTGAGCAGGTTGGCCAGCCCCAGCCCCCGTGCGAGGTCCAAGGTGGCCTGGACGAGTTCCCGCACCCCCGGGTGGGATTCGCGCACGCCGAGCAGTTCCAGTGCGAGGCGGTGCGCCTCCCGGCCGACGCGGGCCTCCAGCGGCACGAGCACCGACTTCAGGGCCTCGTCCGTGGAGGCCGCGACCCACAGGTGCAGCGCGGCGCGGAACATCGGCCCGGCGTAGAGGTTGAGCAGCATGTCGACGACGGGTTCGATGCGGGATCCCCCCGCGGGAAGGGTGTCCGCGTAGTCGCGCAGGAGGCTCATCTGCACCTCGCTCAGGTACTCGACGGCCGCCGTCACCAGATCCTCCCTGGTGCGGAAGTGGTGCTGGGCCGCGCCGCGGGAAACCCCGGCCCGCTGCGCGACCACCGCCACCGTCGTTCCACTCCAGCCGAGATCGCCGAGACACTCGACGGCGGCTTCGATCAGCCGCCGCCGGGTGGTCCGGCTGCGTTCCTGCTGCGGTTCTCGCGCTGGCGTGGTCAAAGCACTCCTAGCTAGGGGTTGCGCTCCTCCCCGAATGCCCTGCTCCTAATAGGACTTCGGGAGGCCGAGGCTGTGCTGTGCGACGAAGTTCAGCACCATCTCCCGGCTCACCGGGGCGATCCGGCCGACCCGGACCGCCGCGAGCAGCGTACCCAGGCCGTACTCCGAAGCCAGACCGTTACCCCCGTGAACCTGGACCGCGGTGTCCACGGCCTTGATCGCCACCTCGGCCGCGGCGTACTTGGCCATGTTCGCCGCCTCGCCCGCGCCGAAGTCGTCACCGGAGTCGTAGAGGGCGGCGGCCTTCTGCGTCATCAGCTTCGCCAGTTCCAGTTCGATCTTCACCTGGGCCAGCGGGTGCGCCAGGCCCTGGTGGCTGCCGATCGGCGCACCCCACACGCTGCGCTGCCGGGCGTAGTCCACCCCCTTGTCCAGCGCGTAGCGCGCGACGCCGAGGGAGAAGGACGCGCCCATGATCCGCTCCGGGTTCAACCCGGCGAACAGCTGTGCCAGCGCCGCGTCCTCCGAGCCGACCAGGGCGTCGGCGGGCAGCCGCACGTCGTCCAGGAACAGCCCGAACTGCTTGTCGGCCGAGACCAGATCCATTTCGATCTGCCGGTACTCGAAGCCGGGCGCGTCGGTGGGCACGATGAACAGGGCCGGCTTCAGCTTTCCGGTCCTGGCGTCCTCGGTGCGGCCGACCACGAGCACCGCCTCGGCTTCGTCCACCCCGGAGATGAACACCTTGCGCCCGTTGAGGATCCAGTCGCCGCCGTCGCGGTGGGCGGTGGTGGTGATCCGGTGCGAGTTCGACCCGGCGTCGGGTTCGGTGATGGCGAAGGACATCCGCACCTCGCCGGTGGCGAACCGGGGCAGCCAGCGGCTCTTCTGCTCGTCGGTGCCGTAGCGCGCGATCACCGTCGCGCAGATGGCCGGAGACACCACCATCAGCAGCATCGGTGTGCCCGCGGCGCAGAACTCCTCGCACACCGCGGCGAGGTCGCCGATCCCCGCACCGCCGCCGCCGTACTCCTCCGGCACCGCGACACCGAGGTAGCCCAGCCGCCCAGCCTCGTTCCACAGATCAGTCGTGTGCCCGCCGGAGCGGGCGAGCTTGAGGTAGTACTCGTGGCCGTAGCTGCGGGCCAGTTCGCCGACGGCCTTGCGCAGCGCCAGCCGCTCTTCGGATTCGGTGAAGCTCATGCGGTCTCCTTTGCCGACGTGGTGACGACCGCGAGCACGGCCCCCACTTCCACCTGCTGCCCCACGGACACCGGAAGCTGGTCGACCACGCCGTCGGCCGGTGCGCTGATCCGGTGTTCCATCTTCATTGCTTCCAGCCACAGCAAGGGATCCCCTGCCGCGACCGTGTCCCCCGCCTGCACCGCGACCCGCAACACCGTGCCGGGCATCGGGGCCACCAGTGAGCCTGCCGCGAGCGCGGCGCCCGGTTCGGTGAACCGCGGCAGCGGGGTCAGGCTGACCGGGCCGACGCACACCAGGCCCGGGTAGCGGCCGACGTCGAAGGCGCGGCGCACGCCGCCGACGTCGAGCACCACGTGGTCCGGGGTGGCGTGCACGAGGGCGACGTCGGTGCCGTCCACCCCGCCGACCACCCGGGCCCCGTCCCGCCCGAAGGAGTAGGCGATTTCGTACTCGGCCTCGCCCACGGCGTAACGCTTGCGTTGCGGCGCCGACGGCAGATTGCGCCAGCCGCTGGGCAGGCGATGCCCGGTGCGGTTGGCTGCCGCGTCGGCGAAGGCCGCGGCGGCCGCGGCGAGCCGCTCGTCACCGAGCGGGCGGGCCAGCACGTCCAGTCCGTGCCGGTCGAAGAAGGCAGTGTCGATGTCCCCGGCGAGGAACGCGTCGTGGCGCAGCACGTTGACCAGCAGATCGCGGTTGGTGCGCACGCCGTGGATGCGCGCACCGGCGAGCGCGGTGGCCAGCTTGCGCGCCGCCCCGGCGCGGTCCGGTGCCCAGGCGATGACCTTCGCCAGCATCGGGTCGTAGGCGACGCCGATCACCGACCCGGCGGCCACCCCGGTGTCGACCCGCACGTCGCCGGGCACCTCGAACCGGTGCAGCGTGCCGGTCTGCGGTTGCCACCCGGCGGCCGGGTCCTCCGCGTAGAGCCGCGCTTCGATCGCATGACCGGTCCACTGTGGAGGATCGGCGGGCAGCGGATGCCCCTCCGCGACGCGGATCTGCTCGGCCACCAGGTCGAGCCCGGTGACCAGCTCGGTGACCGGGTGCTCGACCTGCAGGCGCGTGTTCATCTCGAGGAAGAAGAACTCACCGCCGGAGGTCGCCAGGAACTCGACGGTACCGGCGCCGACGTACCCGATCGCCTTGGCGGCCTTGCGCGCCGCGTCGAACAGCTCTTCGCGCATCGCGTCGTCCACCAGCGGCGAGGGCGCCTCCTCCAGGACCTTCTGGTGCCGTCGCTGGATCGAGCACTCCCGCTCCCCGACCGCCCAGACCGTGCCGTGCTCGTCGGCGAGCACCTGCACCTCGATATGCCTGCCGGTTTCCAGGTACCGCTCGCAGAACACGGTCGGATCGCCGAAGGCCGAGGCGGCCTCGGCCGAGGCGCTGCGCACGGCGCCGGCCAGCTCGCCGAGTTCGCGGACCACGCGCATGCCCCGGCCGCCGCCCCCGGCCGAGGCCTTCACCAGCACCGGGAGATCGGCCTCGGTGACCTTCGCCGGGTCCAGTTCGGCCAGCACCGGCACCCCGGCACCGGCCATCAGCCGTTTGGCCTCCACTTTGGACCCCATCGCCTCGATGGCCTCGGGCGGCGGGCCGATCCAGGTCAGTCCCGCGTCGAGCACCGCGCGGGCGAAGGCGGCGTTTTCGGATAGGAAGCCGTAACCAGGATGCACCGCGTCGGCCCCGGTCGCCCGCGCCGCCGCGACCAGCAGGTCCGCGCGCAGGTAGGTGTCGGAGGGCGCGGTGCCCGGCAGGCGGACCGCGGCGTCCGCCCCGGCCACGTGCGGCGCATCCGCGTCGGCGTCGGAGAACACCGCGGCCCGCGCGATGCCCAGTTCGGCACAGGTGCGGAACACCCGCAGTGCGATCTCGCCCCGGTTGGCGACCAGCAGATTCTTGATCACGTCCATCACATCCGGAAGACGCCGAAGCCCTCGGCGCCCCTGATCGGTCCATTGTGGATCGCGGAAAGGCTCATCCCCAGCACGGTCCTGGTGTCCCGCGGATCGATGATGCCGTCGTCGTAGAGCATGCCGGACAGGAACATCGGCATCGACTCCGCCTCGATCTGCTGTTCCACCATCGCCCGCATCGCCTTGTCGGCCTCCTCGTCGTAGGGCTGTCCGCGGCCCGCCGCCGAGGCGCGGGCGACGATCGAGAGCACACCGGCGAGCTGCTGCGGGCCCATCACCGCGGACTTCGCGCTCGGCCAGGCGTAGAGGAACCGGGGACCGTAGGCCCGGCCGCACATACCGTAGTGCCCGGCGCCGTAGGAGGCGCCCATGAGCACCGAGATGTGCGGCACCTTGGAGTTCGACACCGCATTGATCATCATCGAACCGTGCTTGATGATGCCCGCCTGCTCGTATTCCTTGCCCACCATGTAGCCGGTGGTGTTGTGCAGGAAGATCAGCGGGGTGTCGGTCTGGTTGGCCAGCTGGATGAACTGGGTGGCCTTCTGCGACTCCTCGCTGAACAGCACGCCCTGCGCGTTGGCGAGGATGCCGACCGGGTAACCGTGCAGGTCGGCCCAGCCGGTGACCAGGCTGGTCCCGTACAGCGGTTTGAACTCGTCGAAATCGGAACCGTCGACGATCCTGGCGATCACCTCGCGCGGGTCGAACGGGATCTTCAGATCGCCCGGCACGATGCCGAGCAGCTCTTCGGCGTCGTAGCGCGGTTCCTCGTACTCGGGTTTCGGCGAGGGCCCCAGTTTGCGCCAGTTCAGCCGTTTCACGATGGCGCGGCCGAGCCGGATCGCGTCCTGTTCGTCCACGGCGAGGTAGTCGGCCAGGCCGGAGCGGCGGGCGTGCATCTCGGCGCCGCCCAGTGACTCGTCGTCGGATTCCTCTCCCGTGGCCATCTTCACCAGCGGCGGGCCGCCGAGGAACACCTTCGCCCGTTCCCTGACCATCACCACGTAGTCGGACATGCCTGGCAGGTAGGCGCCTCCGGCCGTGGAGTTGCCGAACACCAGCGCGACCGTGGGCCTGCGCTCGGCCGAGGCCGCGGTGAGGTTGCGGAAGGTCCGCCCGCCCGGGATGAAGATCTCCTTCTGGGTGGGGAGGTCGGCTCCGCCGGACTCGACGAGGTTGATCGTGGGGAGCCGGTTTTCGGCCGCGATCTCCGCCGCGCGCAGGCCCTTCTTGAGGCTGGAGGGGTTGCTCGCGCCTCCCTTCACCGTCGGGTCGTTCGCGACGATCATGCATTCGACGCCCTCGACCACCCCGATGCCGGTGATCACGCTGCCGCCGACGTGGTAGTTCGTCCCCCAGGCGGCCAGCGGCGACAGTTCGAGGAACGGGGAATCCTCGTCGAGCAGCAGTTCGATGCGCTCGCGGGCGAGCAGCTTGCCGCGTTTGCGGTGCCGCTCGACGTACTTCTCCCCGCCCCCGGCGACCGCCTTGGCGTGCTCCGCCTCCAGTTCGGCGAGCTTGGCCAGCATAGCCTCCCGGTTGGCCGCGAACTCCGCGCCCGCGGCGTCCACTCCGGACCTGATGACACTCAAGCCGTGTACCCCAATCGTTTCGCCGCGAGACCGGTGAGGATCTCGTTCGTGCCCCCGCCGATGCCGAGGATGCGGACATCCCGGTAGTGACGCTCCACTTCGGACTCCCGCAGGTACCCGAGGCCGCCGTGCAGTTGTACCGCCTCGTTCACCACCCACTCGGCGGTCTCCACCGCGGAGTTCTTGGCGAAGCAGGCCTCGGCGACGCAGTCGTCCCCGGCCACGTACCGCTGCGCGACGTGCCGGGTGTAGACCCGGGCCACGTCGATCCGGCGGGCCATGTCGGTGAGCTTGTGCTGCACCAGTTGCCTGCTGATCAGCGGACGGCCGAAGGTCTCGCGCAACCGGCACCAGCCGAGCGTGAGGTCCAGCGCCCGCTGCGCGGTCGCGTAGGCCTGGACGGCCAGCGAAAGCCGCTCGGTGACGAACTGGGTCGCGATCTGGGCGAACCCGCCGTTCTCCGGCCCGACGAGGTTCGCCACCGGCACCCGGACATCCACATAGGACAGCTCGGCGGTGTCCGAGCAGTGCCAGCCCATCTTCTCCAGCCTGCGGGTCACGGTGAAACCTGGCGTGCCCCGCTCGATGACCAGCAGCGACAGCCCGTGCGCGCCGGGCCCGCCCGTGCGCACCGCGGTGGTGACGAAGTCGGCACGGCAGCCGGAGGTGATGAAGATCTTGGCGCCGTTGACCACGTAGTGCTCGCCCTCGCGGCGGGCGGTGGTACGG
This sequence comes from Amycolatopsis cynarae, assembly GCF_026802195.1. Classification (NCBI taxonomy): domain Bacteria; kingdom Bacillati; phylum Actinomycetota; class Actinomycetes; order Pseudonocardiales; family Pseudonocardiaceae; genus Amycolatopsis; species Amycolatopsis cynarae. The sequence goes on from NZ_CP113836.1 coordinate 3,661,719, forward strand.
ATCGACGCGACGTCGGAACCGCCGTCGGGCTCGGTGACGGCCAGCGCGCCGATCAGCTCGCCCGCCAGCGTGGGCCGCACCCACCGCTCGATCTGCTCCGGGTCCCCGGCGGCGACCAGGTGCGGCAGCGCGATCCCGCAGGTGAGCAGGGAAGCGATCAGGCCGCCGGAACCGCCCGCGTAGAGGATCTCCTCGGCGACGGTGAGCGCGTCGAGGAAGTCCCCGCCGCCCCCTCCGGCGCCTTCCGGGAAGGACACTCCGAGCAGTCCGATCGCACCGGCCTTGGCGTGCAGTGCGCGGGGCAGTTCCCCCGCCCGCTCCCAGTCGTCGAGATGCGGCAGCACCTCGGCTTCGACGAACCGGCGCACGGTTTCCCGCAGCGCGGCGCGTTCCGGAGTTTCCGTCATGCCGTGCCCTCCGGGATGTCCGCGTACCGCGCGCGCAACCATTCGCCGAGCGCCTTGGCCTGCGGGTCGAACCTGGCCTGCGAGGCCACTCCCTCGCCCAGCAGGCCACTCACCACGAAGTTGACCGAACGCAGGTTGGGCAGCAGATGGCGGCGCACCGGCAGCCCGGCCGTTTCCGGAAGCAGGCGGCGGAACTCCTCGACGGTCAGCCGGTGGGCCAGCCACCGCCAGGCCTCGTCGTCGCGAGCCCAGACACCAAGGTTGGCGTCGCCGCCCTTGTCCCCGCTGCGGGCGCCGAACAGCTCACCCAGGGGCGCATGCCGCACCGGGCCGCGATAGGGCTCCGGCAGCGGCGGTTCCTCCACTTCGGACAGTTCGGCGGTCTCGGGGGCGGGCGCGATCTCCACCTTCGTCCCGTCGGGCAGTACCGCGATGTGCGGCACCTCGTGGGCGTCCACGAAGGATGCCGTGTACACGCCGTAGGGCGAGGCATCCGACGGCGGGGCCGTCACGTGGAAGCCGGGGTAGCTGGCGAGGGCGAGTTCCACGGCCGCGCCGCTGAACGCCCGGCCCGCGACCTTCGGATCGGCGTCCTTGACCGCGCAGTGCAGCAGCGCGCTCGCGCGCTGCTCGGTGTCGGCGTCCTCGTGGTCGGTGCGGGCCAGCCTCCAGCGGATCTCGGCGGGCCGGTGCTCGCCCAGCGCCCGTTCGAGCTGCTCCCGGACCAGCGCCGCCTTGGCCTCGATGTCCAGCCCGGTGAGCACGAAGGTGGTTTCGTTCCGGAACCCGCCCAGGGCGTTGAGGCAGACCTTCAGCGACGGCGGGGGTGGTTCCCCCTTCGTCCCGCTGATCCGCACCCGGTCGCGCCCCGCCTGTGCCAGGTGGACGGTGTCGAAGCGGGTGGTCACATCGGGCCCGGCGTAGCGGGCGCCGCCGATCTCGTACAGCAACTGGGCGGTGACCGTGCCGGTGGTGACGGCGCCACCGGTGCCCTCGTGCTTGGTGATCACGCTCGACCCGTCGGCCTCGATCTCCGCGATCGGGAAACCGGGGTGGCCCAGCTCGTGCTCGGTGAAGAACGCGTAGTTGCCGCCGGTCGCCTGGGCGCCGCACTCCAGCACGTGCCCGGCGACCACGGCGCCCGCCAGTACGTCGTAGTCGTCACGGCCCCAGCCGAAGTGCGCCGCGGCCGGCCCCACCACCAGCGAGGCGTCGGTGACCCGGCCGGTCACCACCACGTCGGCCCCGGCGCGGAGGCAGTCCGCGATGCCCCAGGCACCGAGGTAGGCGTTGGCGGTCAGCGGCCTGCCCAGGCCCAGTTCGGCGGCCCTGGGCAGCAGGTCGTCGCCTTCGACATGGGCCACGGCCACGTCGAGGCCGAGCTTGCCCGCCAGTGCGCGGACGGCGTCGGCGAGCCCGGCGGGGTTGAGCCCGCCCGCGTTCGTGACGATCCTGACGCCCCGGTCCTTGGCCAGACCGAGGTTTTCTTCCAGCTGGCGCAGGAAGGTCTTGGCGTAGCCCCGGGCCGGGTCCTTGAGCCGGTCGCGGCCGAGGATCAGCATGGTCAGCTCGGCCAGGTAGTCGCCGGTCAGCACGTCCAGCGGGCCGCCGGTGAGCATTTCCCGCATCGCGGCGAAGCGGTCGCCGTAGAAGCCGGAGGCGTTGCCGATGCGCAGGATTCCCGGGGTGCTCACGCGAACTGCCCCGCCTTCCGCCCGCCGCCGGGCGGGCCGGCGAAGGCCTGGGCGATCTCCAGCCATTTCGCCACGTCCTCGCCCACGGCCACCAGATCGGTGTCGGCCGGGTGGCGACGCTGCGTGACGACCAGGCAGAAGTCGAGCGCGCTGCCGGTCAACCGCTGCGCGGCGTCCTCAGGGCCGAAGGCCCACACCTCACCCTCGGGTGAGCGCAGTTCCACCCGGAACTCCTCGGCGGGCGGGGCGAGCGAGTGCAGGGAAAAGGCGAAGTCGCGGGTGCGCACCCCGAACCGCGTGATATGGCGGATGCGGCCGGTCGGCTCGCGGGTGAGGCCCAGCGCGTCCACCACGTCCTGCGCGTGGGCCCAGGTCTCCATCAGGCGGGCGGTCACCATCGAGGCCGCGCTCATCGGCGGGCCGTACCAGGGAAACTTCGCGCCCTCCGGCGCCTTGGCCAGCGCATCGGCCAGCTCCGCCCGGCCCGTGCGCCACTGGGCGAGCAGCTCCTCGCGCGGCCTGCGCGCCTCTTCCTCGGCTCCCCTGGCCACGTAGTCGTCACCGGCGGCCAGCGCCTGGCGCACCTCGCGGTCGAACTCACCGGGGGTGCGCACGGCGATCAGCGCCTTCGCGTCCGTCCAGGCCAGATGCCCGATCTGGTGCGCGATCGTCCACCCCTTGGCCGGTGTCGGCCGGGACCAGTCCGTGTCCGGGGCCGCGACCAACTCGTCCAGGGACTGGCTTTCGGCCGCCAGATCCCCCAAGATCGGTCCAAGATCCACCACAGCAGTCGCCTCCTCGCGCGCTTGCAAGCGAGGGTGGCACCGCCGTGAAGAAAAATCAAGCGCGCTTGATTGTTTTTTTTGGGACGAACGCAGCAACCACAGGACAAGGAGCAGGAGTGGCCGAGTACGCCGAGATCACCTACACCGTCGAAGACCGGATCGCGACGATCACCCTCAACCGGCCGCAGGCCCGCAACGGCTACACGGTGCGCATGTCGGACGAGCTCGCCGACGCGTTCGGCCGCGCCGACTCCGACGAGGAGGTCCGCGTCGTGGTGTTCACCGGCGCCGGGGACCACTTCTGCGTCGGCGCGGACCTGTCACAGGGCGGCTTCGACTTCGACGGCGAGCCGGACGGGCCGTGGCAGGAACCCGCGGGCCGGTGCGCGAAGCGGATCTTCCTGATGAACAAGCCCGTCATCGCCGCGCTCCGGGGCGCCGCCGTGGGCGCGGGCATCACCATCACGCTCTCCGCCGACTACCGGCTCGCCGCCACCGACGCCAGGTTCGGGTTCGTGTTCACCCGCCGCGGCATCTTCCCCGAAGGTGCTTCGGCCTGGTTCCTGCCCCGGCTGGTCGGGATGGGCACCGCACTAGACTGGATGATCAGCGGACGTCTGTTCGGCGCCGAGGAGGCCAAGGCCGCCGGGCTGGTGCAGCGCGTGTACGAACCGGACGAACTGCTCGGCAAGGCCTACGAGTTGGCCCGCGAGATCGTCACCAGCACCGCGCCGGTGTCGGTCGCCGTCACCCGGCAACTGCTGTACCGGATGTCCGGACTCGACTCCCCGCTCCCGGTGCACGAACTGGACTCGAAGCTCATCGCGGGCCTGCCCGCGCACGCCGACTCCGTCGAGGGTGTCGTGTCGTTCTTCGAGAAGCGGCCACCGAAGTTCACCCTCGAGGTCGGCAAGGACCTGCCCGCCTACCTCCCCTGGCTCGATTCCTGACCCGCACACCGTGAGAAGACCCCGGCACCGGTCGGCGTTGGCCGCGGGTGTGCTCACCGGCCTGCGCGGCAACAGTCGATTCGACTGTGAAGGGACCCTTCACGGCTCGATGTCCGCCCGCACGGGGAGAGTGCGACCGCGCTGCGGATCGGCATCCCGTGGGAACTTCCCGCCGACCTGCTGTCCGAGGCGCTGCTCGACCTGGCCGTGGCCCATCCCGGGACTCGGGTCCAGGCACGGCACCTGTCCACCACCGAACAGGTCGCGGCTCTGCGCCGAAGACCTCGACCTGGGGCTGATCCGGGAACGCCCCCTCGGGCAGGAGTTCGACGCGATGCTGGTCGTCGAAGAGCCCCTGGATGTCCTGCTCGCGGCAGAGCGCGCCGAGGGACTGGCCGGATCCGGCGGCATCCGGCCGGAGGCGTTGAACGAACTCGACCGGGTCGGCTTCCCCCGCTCCGGCAGCCCCGCCTGGTACGACGAACCGTGTGGAACGCGGGCTCGCACCGCCGCGACCTCGGCCACCTGGTAGCCGCACTCGACCAGCCCACCACCACGAGCTGATCCAGCCTTGATTACCCATAGGCTGCTGTCGCCTTCCACCGCCTTCCACGCTGTCACCGCCCCGACCGAACCGCTGTTGGACATGGCCCGGGTGGCTGCTGTCAAGACCGGGAGGACCGCACGGTGCGGAGCACCCCGGCGACCACCACGAGGCCCCACACGACGGCCAGTGCGATGAGAAGGCCGGGCAGCACGTTCCGGTCGTGCAGGCCGGGTTGTGACGGGGCCCCGAACGCCCGCCACAGCAGCGGCACCGCCAGCAGAGCGAGGATCGCGCTGACGACGAGCCCGATCGTCAGCGGCGCGCGCCAGTGCCGTGGCGCCAGGCGCGCCACGGCCAGGCCGACCAGCCCGCAGACCGGCGCGATCACCGCGTCGTGCAGAACAGGACCGCCGATCAACCACCCGGCCGCCACGAGCGCCTGGTCCGGCTGTGGAATGGCCCACTGGATCAGCAGGACCGCGCCCCAGGCAAGGCCTGCCAGCCCGGCCGCCAGCAGGATCACCCTCGCGAGCTTCATCGCACCTCCAGCCGCGACACCCACTTGGTCTGCAACACGCCGGGGCGGTTGGGCGCGATGAGCCGGCACGGGTAGCCGTGGTCCAGATCGAGTACCTGGCCGTCGAGCCGCAACGCGAGCAGGGTGAGCGGATCCGTCGTGTGCGTTGCGGGCAGTTCGCTCGCCGCGTAGATCCCGTTCTTCTCCAACGAGGTCACCGCGACCACCGAGCCCGGTTCGGCGCCCACCGCGCGCAGCAGGTCCGGCAGCGCGACCCCGCTCCAGGTGGCCTGCTGGCTCCAGCCCTCCACGCAGGCGATGGGCAACTCGGCGGTGGTCTGCGGCATGCGCCTCAGATCGTCCAGCGAGAACCGGGTCACGCCGCTGCGGGTGGCCACTTCCAGCCGCCAGTCCGGTGAGGTGGCCTCGCCGATGACGGCCGCGCCGGACGCGGTGCGGTTGACCGGTACCCCCTGCTTTCCGTCGCTGCCACGCCAGGACAGCAGCGACACCGGGCGCAGCCACGGCACGGTCGCGCCCGCGGTGGCCACCACGGCGACCCCGCTCACCGCGGCGGTGGCACCGAGAAACGCGCGCCGCGACAGCGAACGCGGCCGGTCCCCGGCGTCCTGGGCATCACCACCGGGCTTGCGCCGGGACAGCCCTTCGGCGATGAGCGGCAGTTTGACCGCGATGTGCACGACGACCGAGCCGATCGCCACCCACGCGAGCGCATAGTGGACCTGCGGGAAATAGAAGTTCCACGGATAGTTCTGTGCCACGTTGAACAAGCCGGTGATCAGCTCGAACACGCCCGACGCCACCAACACGAGGATCGAGCCGCGTTCGAGCGCGTGCGCGAGCGAACGGACGACCGGCCGCTCGAACAGCTTCGGGTAGACGTTCCACAACTTGGCCAGCAGCAAGGGAATCGACGCGATTCCGCTGATCACGTGGAGACCCTGGGTCACCCGGTACAGCCCGGCTGGGCGACTCGGCCACGCGAACCACGACGGCGGGTGCTGGATCAGATGGCTGATCAGCCCCGTGACGAAGCAGACCGTGAAGGTGACCGCCAACGCCAACCCCAGCCGGCTGGTCACCGTCACGGAAAATCGTTCTCTCACAAGCACACCACAGACGGTAGGTCCATCGTAGACGGTTGCGGAACACCTCCGGTGCTTACCAAATCCTGACATCCTTTCGGTCCCCGGTTCGTTCAGCACGGCCAACGCACCTGTCGGGCGTTGGCCGTGAAGGGTCCCTTCGGCGGGGGTGACGGGCCGGCAAAAGGAGGTTGCGGGTTGCCGTGAGGGGACCCCTCACGGGACGCGCCCCGGGGTGTAGCGCATGAGGTCGAGGGCGAAGGCGACGTAGCGCTCGGCGATCCGCTCCGCGGTGAGCGGACCGTCGGGCCGCCACCAGCTCGTCATCGCGGTGCACATGGTGGCCACCGCCCGCGCGGCCTCGCGCGGGTGCCCGGTGCGGAACCGGCCCTCCTTCGCCGCGGCGGCGGCCTCCTCGTCGAGCATGCGCTGCTGGGCTATCCGCAGGCCGGCGATCCTGCGCCGGTTGTCCGGGGCGAGGCTGCGCATCTCGCTGGCGCCGAGGAACCCGAGCTCGCGGCGATGCGTGTGGAACAGCGCGAGGTTCTCGACGAGGAGGCCGAACCTCTCCACCGGATCCGTCCCCTCCGCCCGGGCCGCGGCGGCCCGCCACAGCAGTTCGGTCATCGCGACGTCGAGCAGCGCCAGCAGCATGTCCTGTTTGCTCGCGTGGTAGTGGTAGATCCCGGCCACCGACAGGCCGCAGCGTGCGGCGATGCCGCGCACGGTGGCACCGTGGTAACCGATCGCCAGGAACTCGTCGAGCGCCCCCCGGAGCACCGGTTCCAGCTCCAGGTGGCCGTAGGCGCGCCACTCCCCCGCCTCCGGCGGCGCCGGAGGCCCGGCCTGCGGGAGCACGTCCGCCTCCCGGGTGAGGTCGATGTCCAGGATCTGCGGCACGGTCAGCTCCAGCGCGTCGGCGATGCCGCGCAACCGCTGCACACTCAGTCCCGTCCGGCCGTTCTCGATCTGGCTGAGCGTGGCGGGACTGATCCCGAGCGCGCGGGCGAGGCTGCGCAGGCTCAGCCCGCGGGCCGTGCGGGCCGCGCGCACCTGCGCGCCCACGTTCTCGTCCACAGGCCCCGCTGCCTGGCTCCTCGTCACCGCACCGACCCTTCACTCACCAGTGTTTGGCAGATCTAAACATTGGTCCGCCGTGTTCGTCCAGAAGCGGTTATTGACGGGGCAACAATGATCGGCAACACTCCCAAACACGTCACCGTTCGAACGCTCGGCCGGTTCACGTGCAAAGGAGACAATGATGTCCGAGGCAACCGACGCCCCCGCCATGCGCGAACTGCTGGGAGAAGACGCGCCCACCAACTGGGGCAAATGGGGTCCCGATGACGAACTGGGCTGCCTGAACTACCTCGACGCCAAGGAAGTGCTGCGCGGCGTCCGGCACGTCCGCTCGGGGCAGGTGTTCACCCTCCAGATCCACATGGGCCGCACCGACGGCCCCGGCGACCCGCTGTGGCCCGGCCGTGAGGGCATCCAGCGGCAGAACGTGCTCGACGAATCCACTTGGGACACCACCGCCGCCCCGTCCTTCCCCGGTGGCCTGCACTACGCCGACGACACCGCGCTGATCTTCCTGCAGGGTTCGACGCAGTACGACGCGCTCGGGCACGTCTGGTACGACGGCAAACTCTGGAACGGCTACGACGCGCGCTCCACGGTCGGCGGGATGCACAAGGCCTCCGTGCTCCCGATCGCCGAAAAGGGCGTGGTCGGGCGCGGTGTGCTGATCGACATGGCACGGCACCGCGGCAAGCAGTGGCTCGACAAGGGCGAAACGTTCGACCACAACGACCTCGAAGAGGCCGCACGGGCGCAGGGCGTGACCATCGAGCCGCACGACATCCTGTGCATCCGGACGGGCTGGCTGAAGTACTGGTACGACCTGAACGATCCGGAAAAGTTCTACGAAGGCTTCTGCGAGCCCGGCCTGACCTATTCCCGCGACCTGGTGGAATGGTTCCGGGACAAGGAGATCCCGAACCTGGTCACCGACACGATCGCCAACGAGGTCACCAACGAACCGGACACCGGCGTCGCGCTGCCGCTGCACTGCGCGCTGATGCGGAACCTGGGTGTCACGCTGACCGAGATCGCCTGGCTGGACGACCTCGCCGAGGCGTGCGCCGCCGACGGGCGGTGGAGCTTCCTGTACGCGGCGGCCCCGCTGAAGGTCGTCAACGGCACCGGCGCGCCGGTCAACCCCGTCGCCATCCGCTGAAGCCATGAGCGCCTACGACGACAAGCCCTGGCTGGCCCGGTATCCGGAAGGGCAGCCTGCCGAGATCACGCCGGAGTTCACCGACGCGCTGGCCCTGTTCCGCGCCTCCGCCGAACGCAGTCCGGACACCGACGCGATCCGCTACTTCGACGGCCGGATCACCTACGCCGAACTCGACGCCCTGACCGACGCCTTCGCCGCGGGCCTGCTCGACACCGGGTTCCAGCGGGGCGACCGCGTCGCGCTGTACCTGCAGAACGTGCCGCAGTTCCTGATCGGGCTGATCGGGACCTGGAAGGCGGGCGGAATCGCCGTTTCGGTGAACCCGATGAACCGCGAGCGCGAACTGGAGCTGCTGCTCAACGACTCCGGTGCGCGAGTTCTCGTGTGCCTGCAAAGCCTTTACCGCGATGTCGCGTCGAAGGTGCTGGCGGGCACCGGGGTCCGCACCGTGCTCACCACGTCCGAACTGGAGTACCAGACGCGTGACGATCCCCGGGCCTTCGCGGGCTCGGAGCGGATCGAACTGCCGGACACGACCGACCTCGCGGAAATGCTGGCCCGCTTCGCGGGCCGGACACCGCCTCCGGTGTCCTACACCGCGGACGACGTCGCCTTCCTCACCTACACCTCGGGCACCACGGGCCCGCCCAAGGGCGCGATGAACACCCACGGCAACGTCACGTTCAACAGCCAGACCTGCCGGGAATGGTTCGGCCTCGGCCCGGGGGACGCGGTGCTCGGCGTGGCACCGCTGTTCCACATCACCGGGCTGATCGGCCACATCGGACTGTCGCTGCTGCTGGGCGCGCCGCTGGTGCTGTTCCACCGGTTCGAGCCCTCGCTGGCGATCGACGTCATCCGCGAACAGCGCCCGACGTTCACCGTCGGCTCGATCACGGTGTTCATCGCACTGATGAACGCCCCGAACGCCGAACGCGAGGCGCTGGAGAGCCTGACGAAGATCTGGTCGGGCGGCGCGCCGATCCCGCCGTCCACCGTGAAGGCCTTCTCCGCCGCCTTCGGCCGCTACATCCACAACATCTACGGCCTGACCGAGACGACCTCCCCGTCGCACGGCGTGCCCTACCAGGCCGACGCCCCGGTGGACGACGCGTCGGGCGCACTGTCGGTCGGTGTCCCGGTGTTCAACACGATGGTGCGGATCGTCGGCGAGGACGGCACCGAACTGCCGCCCGGCGAAATCGGCGAGATCGTCACCAGCGGGCCGCAGGTGGTGGCGGGCTACTGGAACAAGCCCGAGGAGACCGCGAAGGCCATCCCCGGCGGCGCGCTGCACACCGGCGACGTGGGCTACATGGACGAAGCGGGCTGGTTCTACATCGTCGACCGCAAGAAGGACCAGATCAACGCGGGCGGCTACAAGGTCTGGCCCCGTGAAGTCGAAGACGTTCTGTACGAGCACGAGGCGGTGCGTGAGGCCGCCGTCGTGGGCGTGCCGGACGTCTACCGCGGCGAGACGGTGAAGGCCTTCGTCAGCCTCCGGCCCGGCAAGACGGCCACCGCCGAGGAGCTCATCGCGTTCTGCAAGGCCCGGATGGCGGCCTACAAGTATCCGCGCCAGGTGGAATTCCTCGACGAGATCCCGAAAACCGCCACCGGCAAGCTGCTGCGCCGGGAACTGAGGGCACGGGAACAAGCCTGAGCCCCGGACACCGGGGTGTGCACCGCGATCTCGCGGCGCCACCCCGGTGCCGTGTGGCAAGGTAGCCGTCATGGAGCCGCTGCCCGACGGAATCTATGAAGCAGTCCGCACTCCCCGGCTCGAGCGCAGGCTCGCCGTCGTCCGCGATCGGCTCCGCCCGGACTTCGCCCAGGTCGGCGAGGCCGAGGCGCCGGAAGTCATTGCCGCGCACATCGCGGAGGTGGTGCGCCGGACCATCACGGCCGAGCCGGACCAGTCGCGGCGGATCGAACTGGCCAACCGCCTGCTCACCCAACTCGAAGCCGGCGAAGACACTCTCACCGACACGCTGCAGCAGCTGATCGCACTGACCGACCAGCGCGAACCCGGCCAGGCCTCGCCGGTCCGGCCGGTCACCCCGTTGTCTCAGGCCGCACTGCTCACCAATGCCAAGGAGGAGCCCGCGCTGGCGGCCGAACTGCGGGCCGAACTAGCCAGCGCGGACCGGGTCGATCTGCTGTGCGCTTTCATCCGCTGGCACGGTCTGCGCGTCCTGGAAGACGCGCTGGCCGATCTCCAACGGCGAGGGGTGCCCTTCCGGGTGCTGACCACGACCTACGTCGGCGCCACCGAACGCCGCGCACTCGACCGGCTCGTCTCCCGCTTTGGCGCCGAAGTGCGCGTCAACTACGAGACCCAGTCCACCCGGCTGCACGCGAAGGCCTGGTTGTTCCGCCGTAACTCCGGCTACGACACCGCTTTCGTCGGCAGCTCGAACCTTTCCCGCTCGGCCTTACTGGACGGGCTCGAGTGGAACGTGCGACTGTCCGGCGTCGCGACCCCCGAACTGCTGCGCAAGTTCGAAGCCACCTTCGACACGTACTGGGAGTCCCCCGCTTTCCTGCCGTACGACCCGGACCGCGATGCCGAACGGCTCGATCAGGCCCTCGCCCAGGCGGGCGGCCGAGGCGGCACGACCACAGCGATCAGCCTCGCCGGGCTGGAGGTGCGAGCCCTGCCCCACCAGCAGGAGATCCTGGACGCGCTCGACTCCGAACGCCTGGTCCACGGGCGTCACCGCAATCTCGTCGTCGCCGCGACCGGCACCGGTAAGACCGTGATCGCCGCACTCGACTACCGCCGTCTGAGCGCACAGGGTGATCTGAGCCTGCTGTTCGTCGCACACCGCAAGGAGATCCTGCAGCAGTCGCTCCGGGTGTATCGCGAGACGCTGGCCGACGCTTCGTTCGGTGAGACCTACGTTGCGGGTACACGCCCCGAGCGCTGGCATCACGTCTTCGCCAGCGTCCAGGCGTTGTCGGCCTATGGCGTGGAGCGGCTGCCGCCCGACCATTTCGACGTCGTGGTCGTCGACGAGTTCCATCACGCCCAGGCCCCTACATATCAACGGATTCTCGACCACCTGCGTCCGAAGGAACTGCTCGGCCTCACCGCGACACCCCAGCGAGGAGACGGCCGTGATGTCCGAGATCTCTTCGGCGGACGCTCGGCCTACGAGCTTCCGCTGTGGGACGCACTGTCCGCCGACCTGCTGGTGCCGTTCCATTACTTCGGCGTGGCCGATGACATCGACCTTTCCGACGTCGCCTGGAAACGGGGCGCCTACGACGTGGCCGGGCTCGACAACCTCTACACCGGCAACGACGCCCGGGCCGCCAAGATCCTCAGGCAGTTGCAGGAAAAGGTCAGCGATCCGGGCCGCATCCGCGCCCTCGGATTCTGTGTGTCGGTGAACCACGCCGAGTACATGGCACGCGTGTTCCGCGAAGCCGGGATACCCGCTCGTGCCGTGTCCGGTTTCACCCGGCCCGCCGACCGGGAAAGCGCCATCACCGCACTCCGGGCGGGTGAGGTGAGCGTCCTGTTCGCGGCCGACCTGTTCAACGAAGGCCTCGACATTCCCGAGGTCGACACGGTCCTGTTCCTGCGCCCGACCGACAGCGCCACGATCTTCCTGCAGCAACTCGGCCGCGGGCTGCGGCGGGCGCCGGGCAAGGCCGTGCTGACGGTGCTCGACTTCATCGGTCATCACCGCAAGGAGTTCCGATTCGACCTGCGGTACCGGGCGCTGACCGGGACCAGCCACCGGGGGCTGCGGCGGCAGGTCGAGCAGGGCTTCCCGTTCCTGCCCGCCGGTTCGCAGATCGTACTGGATCGAGTGGCGCAGGAGACCGTGCTGGACAACCTCAGTGTCCAGCTGAAGTTCGGCCGAACACAACTCGTCGCGGATATGCGTTCCCACGGGGACCTGCCGCTGGCCCACTACCTGCACGCCGCCGAACGCGACCTGACCGACGTCTACCGTGGCAACGGATCATGGACGAAGCTGCGCCGGGAGGCCGGCTTTCCCACGCTGCCCAGCGGCCCGGACGAGGACGCGCTGCTACGGCGGATGGCTTGCTTCGCTCATGCCGACGACCCCGAGCGGGTCGAGGCGTACCGGCGCCTGGCCGACGCCGATGGGCCGCGGTACGACAAGCTCGACGACCGCGACCAGCGGCTGGCACGCATGCTTCTGTTCACATTGTGGCCCAAGAAGGGCGGCTTTCCCTCGTACCAGGCGGCGCTGGAACGCCTTCGCCGCCACCCGGCCGTCTGCGCCGAACTCACCGAACTCGTCGCGCTCGGCCTGGATCGGGCACGCCACGTACCCCGCCCGCTCGGCGCCGGGCTGCAGCACATCCCGCTGGCGGCCCATGCCCGGTACCGGCGCGAAGAGATCCTGGCCGCACTCGGGTACGCCGGACTGGAGCGGGCGCCCGCCAACCACGTTTCCGGCGTGGCGTGGTGCGAGAGCGCGAAGACCGATGCCTTGCTGATCAATCTGCGCAAGAGCGAGAAGGACTTCTCACCGTCCACGATGTACCGGGACTACGCGATCAGCCGGGAGCTGTTCCACTGGGAGTCGCAGAACGCCACGTCGACCGACTCGTCCACCGGCCAGCGGTACCTGCGGCACCGGGAGCTGGACAGCCACGTGGTGCTGTTCGTCCGCGAGACGCGCACCGACGACCTGGGTGCCGCCCCCTTCCTGTGCCTGGGCGCGGCGTCCTATGTGGAGCATCGAGGAGAACGGCCGATCGCGATCACCTGGCGCCTGCACCGGCCCATGCCCGCCGACGCCTTCACCACCGCCGGCGTCGCGGGGTGAGTCCGCGCCTGGGACCTCACGTGCCTGGTGTGCGGTGCGGCAGCACGCGGATCATGTAACGCGTGAGCAGCAGCCCGGACAGGACCGACACCAGCGAGACGGACACCAGCACGGAACTGACGTTCCCGTGGTTGCCGAGCGCGATGTGGGTGGGCCCGGCGGTGACCGTCACGCCGGTGCCAATCCACGCGACGACCAAGGGCACCACGACGGGACGGTCTCCTCGCCGCCGCAGCAACGCCGGAACGGCGATGGCGCCGGACAGGACGAGCAGGCCGGTCGCGAGCAACGCCGTTCTCTGTGCGACGGTGTCGAAGCCCGCCGGTCCACCCCAGCGCGGCGCGGTCACCGACCACACGGCCAGGATCGCCCCGTACCCGGCCGCGATGACGGCGGTGATCACCGCGAGCCGACGATCACCGGAGGCGGCCCGCAACTGTGCCATGCGCATCCGGAACACCCCGGGCCAACGGTCTCGGGCATGACCAACGAACGCCGTGGGCAAGCCGACCGCCTGTACGGCGAACCCTCCGTAGACGAGAACGTAGACCCAGCCTTGGAGCCCGTTGCCTGCCGGGGCCGGGCTCCCTCCGGTGAACGTCTGGGCCAGCAGCCCCAGGGGCAGCCCGATCGCGATTGGTGCCAGCAGCCCGGCCGCCAGCCAGATCGGTCCGGCCACGACCACCACGGGCAACCGGTGCCCCCAGGGGTAGGTCAATGCCAGGACCAGCCCCACCGCGGCGATCTCCATCCCCGCGGTCACGACATCGCCCACGAGGTGCCTCATGTCCAAAAGCTCCGCCGCGCCCCCGGCATCGGCGGCACCGGCCGAATACCCCGACAGCCACAACACCTTGAGCAGCAGGTAGGGCACACAGGACATGATCGTGACCCAGCAGACCGCCAGCCGCAGGCGACCGGGCGCTCGCGGTCGCGTGCCTGGGGGTGGTACCGCGCTTACCGTGCTCATGGGTGCATTCCTTCGTCCGCTGAACGCGGGATCGTGACGTTCTGGCCGAAGAAACCGTTTCATACCGATTCTGAGACAGCGCTCAGGAGCGGCATGACGCCCGCCGCCAAGCGACCGGGAAGCCGGTGCGGGCGGCCCTCCCCCGCCCGCACCGGGGCCGATCAGGCGCTCAGGGTTGCCTTGCGGCGGGAGCGGCGGCGCAGGCCGAAACCGAGACCGGCCAAACCGAAGACGCCCGCGGCGGCCGCCGGCACCAGCGGAACGTCCACCACGGTCACGACCTGGTTCGACGTGTCGTTCGTCGGATTCGGGTCGGCCTCGTTGCCGCGCACGCTCGCGGTGTTGGTCAGCGTGGCCGCGGTCCCGTCAGCCACTCCGGACACGGTGATCGTCGCGTCCGCGCCCGCGGTGAGCGCGCCGCCGGTGCAACTCAGCGTGCTACCGGTCACAGTGCACCCCGGCGAACTCGTCGTCACGTTCGACAACCCCGCCGGAAGCTGATCCCTCACCGAATACCCCGACGAATTCGATGGACCGTTGTTGTGCACCGTCAACGTGTAGGTCACCTTCGTACCGACCGGAACCGGACCGTTCGCCGGGTACGACGGGTCGGCCACCTTCGTGATACTCAGATCCGTCGCCGGCGCGACGCACGAAGTCGCGTCGTTTCCGCCCGAGGAAGGACCGGCCTGGGTGGAGATGATCTGGAACGTGGGTGAGGCCGTCGCCGCGTTCGTGATCGCCACCCTGATCAGCTTCCCGGCGTTGTCGTAGAACCCGATATCGCCGTTGCCGTAGGTGAACACACCGCCGTACCCGCCCGCGGGCAGGACCCCCGCGAAGGTCTCCACGCCGCCGGTGTTCGGGTTCATCCGCACCACCCCGCCGTTGGTGTCCGCGCCCCAGAAGTACCCGTTGGAGTACACCATGTCGGACACGTTCGATGCCGCGGTCAGGGTGATCGTCCTGACCACCGTGTTCTTCGCGACGTCGATCGCCCACATCCGCGGGATGTTGCTCGCCGTTACATACAGATACCCGTCGGGGCCGAAGCCACCGACGTTCATACCGCCGAGGGTGGCTCCATCGATGACGGTCCCCGGCTGCGGCAGGCCCGTCACCGGGCCGTAGCCGGTGACGGTGCCGGTGGCGTCGATACGCCACAAGGCACTGTGCGAGTCGCTTCGGATACCGTAGATGTAGTTGTCCGCCGGGTTGTACCCGATCGCGTTGTACCAGGTCGAGGTGACCGGGCCGACGGCGGTGAACCCGATCGCTCCGGCACCGAAGGCTCCGGTGTAGAGCTGTGTGCCGTTGCCGACGCTCTGGGCCAGGAACACCTGGCCCGTACAGGTGAACGGCGTCGCCGCCGACGCCGTTCCCGCCCCGAACACCAGGCCACCGCCCAACGCGGCCGTGGCCAGCGTCAGCATGCCGACGCGTCTCATCCTTGTGGCGACCATGAACTACCTCTCTCCGAGGTGGACACTGACACCGAGAAGACCCGCTCCGGCCGCCTTTCCTGATCGCCACCTGAAGGAACTCCCCCGCACCGGCCTACCCGCTCAGGCCCCTCCCGCGGTTCTGAGGTGGGCCGTGAAGGGCCCCTTCACGGCCCGCCCCCGAGGTCAGGTGGTCAGGCCGCGGCGGCCTTGCGGCGGGAGCGGCGGCGCAGGCCGAAACCGAGACCGGCCACACCGAAGACGCCCGCCGCGGCGGCCCCCGAGACCAACGGAACGTCCACCACGGTCACCACCTCGTTCGAGGTGTCGTTCGCCGGGTTCGGATCCGCCTCGTTGCCCCGCACGCTCGCGCTGTTGGTCAACGCGGTCGCCGAACCGTCCGCCACCCCGGTGAGGGTGATCACGGCGTCCGCGCCCACGGCGAGTGCACCACCGGTGCAGCTCAGCGCGCTGCCCGTGATGGTGCACCCTGGCGTACTCGTCGTCACGTTCGACAGGCCCGCGGGAAGCTGATCGCTCACCGAGTACCCCGACGATTTCGCCGGGCCGTTGTTGTGCACGATCAGCGTGTAGGTCACCGTGGTGCCGGCCGGGAGCGGGGCATTCTCGTCGGATGTGGGGGAAACCGCCTTCGTGATACCCAGGTCGGTCGCCGGCGCGATACAGGACGTGGCGTCGTTACCGGACGAAGCGGGACCGGCCTGGGTGGAGATGACCTGGAAGGTCGGCGACGCGGTGCCCGCGTTCGTGATCGCCACCCGGTACAGCGTCCCGGCATTGTTGTAGAACCCGATGTCACCGTTGCCGTAGGTGAACATGCCACCGTAGCCGCCCCCCGGAACGGCACTCGCGAAGGCTTCGACGCCGCCGGTGTTCGGATTGATCCGGACAATCCGGCCGTTGATGTCCGCTCCCCAGTAGTACCCGTTGGAGTACACCATGTCCGCGACGCCGGGGGACGTGGTCAGGTTGATCGTCCTGACCACCTTGTTCGTCGTGACGTCGATCGCCCACATCCGGGGGACCGTGCCCTGCATCGCGTACAGATAGCCGTCGGGCCCGAAGGTACCGACGTTGAGCCCCGCGAAGGCGGTCCCGCCGATGACCGTTCCCTTCGCGGGCAGGCCCGTCACCGGGCCGTAGCCGGTGACGGCACCGGTGGCGTCGATCCGCCAGAGGGCGAGGTTGTCGGCCCGGATACCGTAGATGTAGTTGTCCGCCGGGTTGTACCCGATCGCGTTGTAGTAGGTGGACGTGACCGGGCCGACGGCGGAGAAGCCGATCGCCCCCGCGCCGAAGGCCCCGCTGTAGAGCTGTGTGCCGTTGCCGACGCTCTGGGCCAGGAACACCTGGCCCGTACAGGTGAACGGCGTCGCCGCCGACGCCGTTCCCGCCCCGAACACCAGGCCACCGCCCAACGCGGCCGTGGCCAGCGTCAGCATGCCGACGCGTCTCATCCTTGTGGCGACCATGAACTACCTCTCCCTGAGGTTGGACATTGACACCCGAGAGGACCGGATTCGCCTGCTTTTCCTGGTACGGGACCCCACCGCACTCCCCCGCACCGGTGCACCTGATCGGCCCCCGCGCCTGGCCCCCGTTGTCCGTGAAGGATCCCTTCACAGGAACCGTCCCGGCGCGGGTCCCCCAGGCGGCCTTGACGCGCGCGGCACCCCTCCAGGCTCAGTGGTCCAGGCCGAGCAGGGTCACCGACGCCTCCCGCATCTCGACCTTGCGGACCTTCCCGGTCACGGTCATCGGGAACTCGTCCACGACAAGCACATAGCGCGGGATCTTGTAGTGCGCGAGCTTCCCGGCGGCGAAGGCGCGGACGGATTCGGCGGTCAGCGCCGCCGCACCCGAACGCAACCGGACCCAGGCGCACAACTCCTCCCCGTAGCGCTCGTCCGGCACGCCGATCACCTGCGCGTCGAGGACGTCGGGGTGGGTGTAGAGGAATTCCTCGATCTCCCGTGGGTAGATGTTCTCGCCGCCGCGGATCACCATGTCCTTGATCCGCCCGGTGATCGTCACGTAGCCCTCGGAGTCCATCACGCCGACGTCCCCGGTGTGCATCCACCGTGCCGCGTCGATGACCTCGGCGGTCTTCTCCGGCTCGTTCCAGTACCCCAGCATCACCGAGTACCCCCGCGTGCACAGCTCGCCCGGCGTGCCGCGCGGAACGGTCCGGCCGGTCGCCGGGTCGACGATCTTGACCTCCAGGTGCGGATGCACCCGCCCGACGGTGGACACGCGCAGTTCGAGCGAGTCCTCGACCCGTGTCTGCAGCGACACCGGCGAGGTTTCGGTCATGCCGTAGCAGATGGTGACCTCTTCCATGCCCATCCGGGACACGACCTGCTTCATCACCTCGACCGGGCAGGGCGAGCCCGCCATGATCCCGGTGCGCAGCGACGACAGGTCGTAGGAATCCAGCCCTGGCTCGGCGAGCTCGGCGATGAACATGGTCGGCACGCCGTACAGCGAGGTGCAGCGTTCGGCGGCGACGGCTTCGAGTGTCGCTTTCGGATCGAAGCCCTCGGCGGGGATGACCATGGTGCAGCCGTGCGAGGTGCACGCGAGGTTGCCCATCACCATGCCGAAGCAGTGGTAGAACGGCACCGGGAGGCAGACCCGGTCCTGTTCGGTGTACCGGCACAGCTCGCCGACGAAGAACCCGTTGTTGAGGATGTTGTGGTGCGAAAGGGTCGCGCCCTTCGGGAAACCCGTGGTGCCCGAGGTGTACTGGATGTTGATCGGATCGTCCGGGGACAGCGCCGCCTGCGCGCGGGACAGCAGCGCCGGATCGCCTTCCCGGCCGGTCTCCAGCAGCCGGTCCCACGCCGGATCCCCGAGGATCACCACCTCCCGCAACCGTCCACACCGGCCGGTCACCTCGGCGATCATCGAGCGGTAGTCCGAGCTCTTGAACGCCGGTGCCGAAATCAGCACCGAGATCCCGGCCTGGTTGAGCACGTATTCCAGTTCGTGCGTGCGATAGGCGGGGTTGATCGTCACCAGGATCGCGCCGATCTTGGCCGTGGCGTACTGGGTCAGTGTCCATTCGGCACGGTTGGGCGCCCAGATCCCCACCCGGTCGCCCTTGGCCACCCCGGCGGCGAGGAGGCCGAGCGCCAGTGCGTCGACGTCGGCCCTCAGCTGCCCGTAGGTCCACCGGCGGCCGGTGGCCACCTCGACCAGCGCCTCCCGCTCGGGGTCGGTGGAGGCGGCGCGATCGAAGTTGTCGCCGATGGTCTCGCCCAGCAGCGGCACGTCGGAGATGCCGGAGGCGTACGAAGCGGTCGTCACGGATGGTCCCTTCCTGTGGTGCCGTCCAGCAGGGCGGCGAGCGCGGCCGGCGCCCCGGCCGCTCCGGTCAGTGGCAGCCAGCGCGCTCCGGCACGCGAGGCCAGGTGCGCGGCCTCGTCGTGATCGTCGCCGGGTGCCAGGATGAGCAGTTCCGGGCAGGCCCGCGCGGCCGGCACCGGGTCTTCGTCGTCGGTGGCGCGGCAGTCCGACAGCAGCACCACCGCCTTGCGGGCGGCCCGGGAGGGCGCGAGTTGTTCCCGGGCCGTGCGCAGCGCGGTGGCCAGTGCGGTCACCCCGTGGCCGCGCAGCGCGAGGATGGTGTCCACCACGGCACCGGGCGGCCGGACCGAGCACAGTGGACGGAGCACGTCGGCCCGGCGCGCGAACGACACGATGGCGTGCTCGGCGGGCGCGCGCCAGGCGCAGGCCGCCGCGGTGAGCGCCGCGGCGGCCAGCCGGGCGCCGGTCATCGAGCCGCTGGCGTCGATCACCAGGCACAGCGCCAGTTCCGGGCGTGCCCAGTCCCGGGCGATCAGGTCGTCGAGGTGCGGCGGCCGCCCCGCGGCCCGCGCCTCGAGGAGCGCGGGCAGCGACGCATCGAGGTCCAGCTCCCCGCCGTGCCGGGCGGGGAGCCTGCGCAGCCTGCCGATCCCCCGGCCGCGGGCCACGCCCCGCCGCGCGACGTCGAGCATCATGCGCCGGGCCAGCGCCCGCGCCGCGGCCCGCAGCCGTTCGTCGGTGGCCGAACCCATCTCGACCAGCATCGTCACGGCGAGGTCCGGTTCTTCCCGCAACAGCTTGGCGAACGCGTCCTCGTCCAGCACCCCCACTTCGGGGGAGACTTCGGCGAAGCGGCGATGCCGGGCCAGGGTGGCCCTGGGCGTGCTCGGCCGACCCTGCGCCCGGGCCGGGCGCCGCGGTGGCGCCGAGGAGGGGGTGCCCGCCGGTGGCGGGCTCAGGCTTCCCCCGGCGCGCCACCCCCGCCCCGGTCCTCGTCCCCGGAACTGTCCTCTTCGGATGGTTCGGCACCGAAGACAGCGACGTACAGCTCGTCGATCACGGACTCGGCGGTGCGCTCGCTCGCGTCCTGCAGCGCGATGCGGCCGGACAGCGCGACCGAAGCGGCGTCGTACCCGATGCGCCAGCCGGTCGGTTCGCCGCCGCGGATCCGGGCGAGCGACACCGCCAGCCGCACCACGTCGATCGCTCCCCGCACCGACGACCCGATCCGCACGTCGGGATGCGAACGGGTGCGGCGCACCAGTTCCACCACGCGCTCCCGCCAGGCACCGGGAACCATCGGTGCCCGCCGCGCCACGATGTCCGACTCCTCGGCCGGATCCTGGTACCCCATCGCGATCCGGCACACCCGGTCGTAGACGGCGGCGGAGATCCGGGCGGTGCCGATGGCGTCGAACGGGTTCATCGCGGCGACGAACCGGAACCCGTCGGCCGCCTTGACCGGCCCCAGCCGGGGCACGTGCAGTTCCCCTTCGGACATCACGGTGATGAGCACGTTGAGGGTCTCCTCCGGAATCCGGTTGATCTCCTCGACGTAGAGCAGCCCGCCCGAGCGCAGCGCCTCGATCAGCGGACCGTCCACAAAGGTCTCCGGCCCGTAGCCGGAGGCCAGTACCCGTGACGGGTCGAACTGCCCGACCAGCCGGGCCGGGGTCAGTTCGGCATTGCCTTCGACGAACACGAACGGCACGCCGCTTCGCCCGGCCAGCGCGCGCAGCAGGGTCGTCTTGCCGGTACCGGGCGGTCCTTCCAGCAGGACGTGGGCTCCGCAGTCCAGTCCGGCCAGCAGGAGTTCGATCTCCCGCTTCCGGCCGACCACCTCCCCGGCCAGCCCGGCGGAGCGGGCCCAGGGGCCGGGGACGGGCCCCGGCCCCTGGGCGGAAGCGCCGCTCATACCGCGTCGTGCACCAGGACGCCGCGCACGTTCCTGCCCTCCAGCAGGTCGTCGTAGCCCTGGTTGATCTCGTCGAGCGTGTAGGTGCGGGTGATGATCTCGTCCAGCTTGAGATCCCCGCTCTGGTACAGGCCGAGGATCTTCGGGATGTCGGTGGTCGGGTTGCAGTCGCCGAACAGGCTTCCCTTCACGGTCTTCTTGAACAGGGTCAGGATCGACCCGGGAAGTTGGATGTTGTTCACCGCCAGCTTGTTCAGCCCGGTCAGCACGATCGTGCCGCCCTTGCCGGTGGCGTTGAACGCGCCGGTGACGATCTCCTCGGTGACGATGCCCGCGGTGACGATCGTCTTGTCCGCGCCGTTGCCGTTGGTGAACGACTGCGCGAGCGCGGCGGCCTCCTCGGCGGTGGCCACGGCGTGGGTCGCGCCGAGCTCCATCGCCTTCTCGCGCTTGTTCTCCAGCGGGTCCAGCGCGATGACGTTCTTCGCGCCGGCGTAGCGCGCGCCCTGCACCGCGTTGATGCCGATGCCGCCCACCCCGGAGACGATCACCGTCTCCCCCGGCCTGACGTCGGCCGCGTTGACCGCCGAGCCCCAGCCGGTCGGCACCCCGCAGCCGACCAGGACCGCCTTGTCCAGCGGAAGGTCGTCGTCGACCTTGACCACGGAGTTCTGGTGGATGGTCGAGTACTGGCTGAACGTGCCGAGCATGCACATCGCGCCGTACTCGGAGACCGGGCCGGGCCCGGTGAACGGGAAACGCCCGCCGGGCAGGTAGCCCTCCAGGATGGTGGCGCCCATGTCGCAGATGGCCTGCTGGCCGGTGGCGCACCAGCGGCACACCCCGCAGTTCGGGATGAACGAGCAGACCACGTGGTCACCGGGCTTGACCCGGGTGACGCCCGGCCCGACCTCCTCGATGATGCCCGCGCCCTCGTGCCCGAGCACCATCGGCAGGCGGGCCTCCAGGTCGCCGTGGGCGATGTGGACGTCCGAATGGCACAGACCGGCGTGGGTGTAGCGGATGAGCACCTCGCCCTCGCGGGGACCGTCGAGGTCGAGTTCGACCACCTCGATGGGCTTGCCGGCCTCGTACACCACGGCTGCCTTGGTCTTCACGGGAAACTCCTTTGTTCCGTAAGGGTTTTCGGGTGCTCGTCAGAGCGCGATGTTGACGGCCTTGGTCTGGGTGTAGAGGTCCAGCGCGGCGGCGCCGAGCTCGCGGCCCCAGCCGGACTGCTTGTAGCCGCCGAAGGGCATCGCGGTGTCGAAGCCGTTGTACTGGTTGACCCACACCGATCCGGCCTTGAGCGCCTTGGCCGTGCGGTGCGCCTTCGACACGTCGCGCGTCCACACCCCGGCCGCGAGCCCGTACTCGCTGTTGTTCGCGGCGGCCTCCACGCCCTGCTCGGCGTTGAACGGCAGCGCGGCCACGACCGGGCCGAAGATCTCCTCGCGGACGATGCTGAACTCGGGCCGCACGTCGACGAACACGGTCGGCTCGATGAAGTAGCCCCGCTCGCCCCACGGTTTGCCGCCGGTCAGCGCGCGGGCGCCGTCGGCGAGGCCTTCGCTGAGGTAGCGGGAAACGCGGTCGAACTGCTCCTGCGACACCATCGGGCCCAGCTGCGTGGACGGGTCGAGGCCGGGGCCGATCTTGACCTGGGCGGCGGCCTCGGCGACCGCCTGGGTGAACTCGTCGAAGATCTTGTCCTCGACGAACAGGCGGGTGCCCGCCACGCAGCACTGGCCGTGGTTGAACAGCCACGCGTTGACCGAGCCGGGCACCGCGATGTCGAAGTCGGCGTCGGCGAAGACCACGTTGGGGCTCTTGCCGCCCAGTTCCAGCGACACCTTCTTCAGGTTGCCCTTGGCCGCCTCGACGATCTTCTTGCCCACCTCGGTGGACCCGGTGAAGGCGACCTTGTCGACACCGTCGTGCGCGGCGATCGCGGCACCGGCGTCGCCGAAGCCGGTGACGATGTTGACCACGCCGGGCGGGAATCCGGCCTCCTCGAACAACTGCCCCAGCAGCAGCGCGGTCAGCGGGGTCTGCTCGGCGGGCTTGAGCACCACGGTGTTGCCCGCGGCCAGCGCCGGCGCGATCTTCCAGGAGGCCATCAGCAGCGGGAAGTTCCACGGGATGATCTGCCCGCAGACGCCGACCGGCTCGCGCAGCGTGTAGGCGTGGAACTGGCCGTCGGGCACGAACGGCATCGACACGTTGACCGTGCTGCCCTCGATCTTGGTGGCCCACCCGGCGTAGTAGCGGAACACGTCGGCCGCCCACTCGGTGTCCACCACCTGCGCGATCATCGCGGACTTGCCGTTGTCCAGCGCTTCGAGCTGGCCGAAGATCTCGGCACGTTCGGAGAGCAGGTCGCCGACGCGCCAGATGAGCCGCTCGCGCTCGTTCGGCTTCATCCGTGCCCACGGGCCCTCCTCGAAGGCCCTGCGGGCCGCGGCCACCGCGCGGTCGACGTCCTCGGCCTCGCCGTGCGCAACCTCGGTGATCTTCTCCCCGGTCGCGGGGTCGTAGGTCGGGAAGGTCCGCCCGGACGCGGCCGGAACCCATTCACCCCCGATCAGCAGCCCGTGCGGACCGGACAGGAACTCGGCCACCGCCGTGTGCAAGTGAAACTGGACCGTCGCCGTCACCTTGTTGCCTCCTCACGTCTGTGTGATGGAGGTCATCCTCACCCGGTGGGCGGCCGCCCGACTGTTACAGAACTGAACACTCGTCGGCGATCTCGAGCGCCTGCATGCGGCGGTAGAGGGTGGTCCGGCTGATGCCCAGTTCGCGGGCGGCGCGCAGCTTGTTGCCGTCGTGGGCGTAGAGCGCGGTGATGATCGCGTTGCGTTCGGCGAGCTCCCGGCCGCCGAGCCGCCGGACCTTCGCGCTGGCCCGGTACCGGGGCGGCAGCCGGTCCATGTCGATCACGCCGCCGCACGGCTGCCGCGCGATCCCGGCCACCACCGCCCGCAGTTCCCGCAGGTTGCCGGGCCAGGGCTGGGCGCCGAGCGCCTCCAGGACCTGGCCGGTGAACCGCACGGGCCTGCCCGGGCGTTCGGCCGCCATCATCGCCTCGGCCAGTGCGGGCAGTTCGGCCAGGCGGTCCCGCAACGGGGCCAGTGCCAGGGTGCGGTCGCACCGGGCGGCCAGCCCGGCCACGGCGGGCGGGAGCCGGTCCGCGGGGCAGGCCGTCATGGCGAGCCGGGCCGCCGGGCCCCGGTCCAGGGTTTCGCGCACGAGGACGGCCAGGCCCTCGGGCACGAGGTGGATGTCGTCGAGGACGACCACGGTGCCGTCCTTCGCGGCGAGGGTGGCCAGGCGCCCGGCCCACCGGCCCGGCTCCTCGGTCAGCGCGGACGCGGCGTCCAGCACCACCATCGGGTCGTCTCCGGCGAACCCGGCGACCGCGGTGGAACGGCCGGTGCCCGGCTCGCCGGTGACGAACAGGGTCCTGGCCGCCACCGGGTCCGGCGGCGGGGCGTCGTGGGCGGGGTGGTCGTGGTGGGCGGGGGCCCGGCGGGTCACCTGGAACACCGCGCCGTCGGGCGTTCCCTCGACCCGCTCTGCGATCACCTCGACGCTTCCGCCGCCGGGCACGGCCAGGCTCGTCGTGAGGGTGCCGCGGCGTGGCACCCTCGGCAGCAGGGTGCGCAGCAGTGCGGGGTCGGCGGGCCGGAGCTGGTCGGCGCAACTGCGGTTGGCGAGCACGATGTCGCCGCCGAGCACGGCGACCGGGGCGGAGCGGCGGTGCGTGGCCTCCTGGAAGGCCAGGAACAGGCGGCGTTCGGCCACCCGGGCACCCTCGACGATGCGCTGCTGGATGTCGACCACCGCGCGGCTGACCAGCGGGCCGAACAGCGGATTGCCGATCTCGCCGATGCCGGTGATGTCGAGGACGCCCTCGATGCGCCCGGTGAGGGGGTGACGGATCGGATGGCCGTAACAGCTGAACCGCTTGAGCGCCTCGACGAAATGCTCGCCGCCGTGGATCTCCACCGCCTTGCCGGACTCGTAGGGGGTGCCCAGGGCGTTGGTGCCGATCCGGCCCTCACCGAACTGGGAGCCCAGCACCGCGCCGATGCCCTCGATCTGCTGCTGGAGACGGCGGTCCCCGAACCAGCGGTAGACGATGCGGCAGTCGCGGTCGGCGAGCAGGACGCAGAACTGGGTGCCCTCCAGCTGCCTGCTCAGCTCGTCGAGCACGGCACGGCCCGCCGTCATCAGCCGGCTGGAATGGTCGACCTCGGTGATCGAGACGCGGGCCGGGTCCAGTTCCGGGGTCAGCCCGTGCAGGCGCGAGCGGCGCCAGGACACGGCGATCTCCGGGCGCAGCGAGGCTTCCTCGCCGGTGAACACGCTCCCGAGCGTCACTGCTCCTCCCACATGCACCCCGTGACCGGCCCCGCCTCCTCGCGCGACCGTCACGACGATCGTAGTGACCGGGCCGGAAGGCACAACACACGAACGAACGACCTGCCGCCGGTAATGACCACGGACTGTGATTTTCGCCCCCCGGAACGGGTCGCGGCTTGCCTGGGTGAGCAGACACTTGCGACGGTCACGAGATGAGTGAGCACGTGGTGATCGACCCCAGGTTCAACGGGCCCGCCACCTCGGGGCACGGCGGCTACGTCGCCGGCCTGCTGGCCAGGGCCGTCGACGGCCCCGCCGAGGTGACCTTGCGGCGGCCGCCGCCGCTGGGGGTGCCGCTGCGCCTGGCGCGCGCGGAAGACGGTTCGGTGGCGCTCACCGACGACTCCGGCCTCATCGGTGAGGCCCGGGCCGCCGGAGCGGAGCCGGTGGCCGTCCCGGAGCCGCCCGAGCTCGAACTGGCGGCGAAGTGCGGCGAGGCCAGCCCGCTGCGCAGCGCGGCACGCCACCCGTTCCCGACCTGTTTCGCCTGCGGTTGCGGCCGGGAGCCCGGGGACGGGCTGCGGATCATCCCCGGGCCCGTGCCCGGCACCGATCTCGTCGCCGACGTGTGGACCCCGGCGCCCGATCTCGCCGGGGCGGACGGCGCGGTGACCCCGGAGTTCGTGTGGGCCGCGCTGGACTGCCCGAGCGGGCTGGCCGCCATGCTGCTCGACGGCCTGCCGTCGATGCTGCTCGGCCGCATGTCGTCCTGGCTGCTCGCGCCCGTCCCCGCCGGGGAACCGGTGGTGTGCGCGGGGTGGCTCAGCGGCCATGAGGGCCGCAAGTACTTCGGCGGCTCCGCGCTGTACTCGGCCGACGGGACACTGCTCGCGCACTCCTCGGCACTGTGGATCGCCCCCCGGACCTGACCAGCCCCCGGCCCGCGCGGCCGTTGGCCGTTGGCCGTGAAGGGCCGCTTCACAGTCGATTCGACCGTGAGGGACCCTTCACGGCCGTACTTGCCAGGGCTCCGGCAAAGTCCGGTCCGCTCGGCGGAGCACGGCACACCTTCCGCAGTTCGTGTCCCACCCTCGCGGGGCGCCCTGAAGGTCGCCTTCAGGGTCATAAACGCTCTCAAGGCCACCTTGAGGGCACGCCCCCTGCCCCCAGGAACGCCGCCCCCTTTGGGCGTTGCCGTGAGGGGCCCTCACGGCAACGGACAGCCCTGCGGGGGGCACCGGCGGGCGCCTGAGCGCGGTCGGTTTCAGTTCAGGACGGTGGCGAGGCGGCCGGTGATGATTTCGCGGGCTTCGGTGACGATGCGGTCGATGAGCTCGGCCACCGTGGGGATGTCGTGGATGAGGCCCTGCACCATTCCGGCGCTCCAGATGCCCAGTTCCAGGTCGCCCTCCTCGAAGACCTTGCGGCCCCGCGCCCCGGCGACCAGGTCCCGCACGTCCTCGAACTTCCCGCCCCCGGCGAGGATCTCCACCACGCTGCGGCTGACCGAGTTGCCCGCCACCCGTGCCGTGTTGCGCAGCGGACGGAAGATCAGCTCCGTGTCGCGCTCGGTGGCCTCCACCAACCGCCGCTTCACGTTGTCGTGCACCGGCGCCTCCGCGGTGGCCAGGAACCGGGTACCCATGTTGATCCCGTCCGCCCCCAGCGCCAGCGCCGCCACCAGTCCCCGAGCGTCACCGAAACCACCCGAAGCGATCATCGGGATGGTGATCTTCTCCGCCGCCGCCGGGATCAGGACCAGCCCGGGGATATCGTCCTCACCCGGATGCCCCGCGCACTCGAAGCCGTCGATGGAGATCCCGTCCACGCCCAGTGCCTGGGCCTTCACCGCGTGCCGCACGCTGGTGCACTTGTGCAGCACCTTCACTCCCGCCGCCCGGAACGCGGGCAGGTGCTCGGCCGGGTTGAAACCCGCCGTCTCCACGACCGGCACCCCGGACGAGATGATCACGTCCCGGTACTCCGCATACGGCGGCGGCGTGATCGAAGGCAGAATCGTCAGGTTCACCCCGAACGGCTTGTCCGTCAGCTCCCGGCACCGCGCGATCTCCTTCGCCAGATCCTCCGGGGTCGGCTGGGTCAACGCCGTCAGAAACCCCAGGCCCCCCGCGTTCGCCACCGCCGAGACCAGTTCGGCCCGCCCCACCCACTGCATTCCGCCCTGCACGATGGGGAACTCCACCCCGAAGACCTCACAGAACCGCGTCCGCACCATAACGGCAATTCCTCTCTCTCCGGCGATGCCGTCACAGATTACTGAAACACGGGCAGGTACCGGCGTGACGCTCATCTCTCCTTATCGAGCGCTCAATAATCGCCGCCCCCGCCCGCAAGCCGGTCCCCTGGCCATGGACAGTCCGTCGGCCGGTGCCGATAATCAACGGATGGAGGACACTGGGGACCCCGCTCGGACCTGGCCACCCGACGAACAGGCCGCGCTCCTCGCCGAACGGCACGGCTACGGCTCCCCCGTCGTCACGCCGGTGCTCGCCCGGTTCGACAACGGCTGCCTCGCCGTCTTCGCGCCGCTCGTGCTGGGCCTGGTGGCCGCGGCGGTGTTTTCCTTCGGCCGTGGGGCTCTTCCGGCGGTCGTGGCCGGATTCGCCGTGATCGGGCTCGCGCTCTGCTCCTCGTTCTGGTTCTGGCGGCGCAACGGCAAGGTGCGGGAAACCGCTCCCAGGATGTACTGCTTCGAACGCGGCTTCGTGCTGGCGGGAGCCGGACGGCTGCGCCCTTACGCCTGGACCGAGATCGACGCGACGAAACGGACGACGAGCACCCGGGTCGGGCAGGCCGATCACCTGGTGCGCCGGACCCACCTGGACATCCGGACCAAAGACGGCGAACTGCTGGTCAGTCTCGGCGAACTCGACCATCAGGACCAGGTGGCGCACCTGGCCGGGCTGTCCGGCTGACCGCACCGCGACCGGCTCGGGGCACGAGGGCACCGAAGGCCGTCAGGCCGCACTCTCGTCCTGTGCCTGCCGGAGCGGCGCGGGCCCGGGCCGGTGTTCCCGCGCGGCGAGGGCGAAGGCGGCCGTCACGGCGGCGACCAGCGCCGCGGACACCGCGATCACGACGGTGATGCCCACCCGCAGCAGCAACGCCCCCACCGCTGCCCCGCCGAGCATCGCCGCGACGGAGCCCAGCCGCCGGTGAGGTTTCGAGCCGGTGCCACCCGCGAGGACGCTGTCGGCCGCGAGCCCGGTCAGCGTGAGCGTGAGGACCGTCGTGGTGAGGTCGGGGGCGGCGAGCCGCCGGACGGTGGAGTTCTGCACGCCCAGTGCGACCGCGAGCACGGCCACCGTGAGCAGCGCCCGGTCACCGCGGTAGGCCAGCACTCCGGAACCGCCCAGCACGGCCACCACCGCGAGCACTCCGGTCTCGGTGGCGAAGGCCGTGGTCAACCAGGTCCGGGGCCGGGTGGCGAGCCGCGCACCGAGCCGGCCGCCGAGCAGCGCGCCCAGCAGGAACCCGCCGATCGCCACCACGGAAGCCAAGGCCCACACGCCCGCCCCCGGCTGCAGCGCGAACCCGAGGAAGACCACGTTGCCCGTCATGTTCGCGACGAAGACCCGGCCCAGCCCGAGATAGCTCACCGCGTCGATCAGTCCGGTCACCGCGGTGAGCGTCAGCAGCGCGGCGACCAGCCTGCGGCGACCGATCGGGATGGCCACGGCCACGAGAACCCCCTCCTGGAACACACGGATCCAGGGGAACCCGGACCGGACGCGGCTCAGTTTCCCACGCCGTACCGGGCGTAGCGCTCGGAACTCCACCAGTGGCTATACGCCGGCGCCTGCGGCCAGCCCGCCGGGACGTCCTGCCACTCCTCCTGCCTGCCGTAGGGCAGCAGGTCGATCAGGGGGAAGGTGTGGCTCAACTGCTCGACGCCACGGCCGTCGGTGTGCCACGTCCGGTAGACGGTGTCGCCGTCGCGCAGGAACACGTTGACCGCGAACCCGCCTCCCTCGGGCGCGCCCATGTCGGCGCCGAAGGAACTGCCTGCCGTCGAATACCAGTCCATCGCATTGCCGACTCGCCTCTTGTACGCCAGTGCCTCCTCGATCGTCCCCTGCGTGACGATGACGAAGCGGGCGTCGTAGTCGTCGAGGAATTCCAGTTTCCAGAACTGGGCGGTGAAACCGGTACAGCCCGGGCACTGCCACTCCTGGCCGGGTTGCCACATGTGGTGGTAGACGATCAGCTGGGACTTCCCGTCGAAGACGTCGGCGAGCCGGACGGGCCCGGCGGGCCCCTGCAGGGTGTACTCGGGCAGCCGCACCATGGGCAGCCGCCGCCGCTGCGCGGCGATGGCATCCAGCTCCCTGGTCGCGGCCTTCTCCCGGGCGCGCAGTTCGCCGAGCCGCCGCCGCCAGGTGGCTTCGTCGGTCACGGGAGGCAGTGGTCTGCTGGTCATGTCGGCCTCTCTCCTCACTCCTCGAGCCGTGCGGATACCGGTGTCGCACCCGCACACCGGATAGACCGGGCGTGGGTGCGAAACTCACCGGTCCCTCGATTCAGCGAGGCCGGGCACGTCGGCGCGGGCAGACCTCGTGAGCGGCAGCCCTGAACCAGGGGTTTCATCCCGCCGCGGGTTACCCTGCGGGCCCCGCCGCCCCCGCGTCCGCCCTGGAGTCCCGCCATGCTCACCGTGCTGGAAATCGTCGGCCTGATGGCCTTCGCCGCCTCGGGCTCCCTCGCCGCCGTGCGCGCGGAGCTGGACGTGTTCGGCGTGGTGGTGCTGGGACTGACGACGGCACTGGGCGGCGGGATCATCCGGGACGTGCTGCTCGGCGTGCAGCCGCCCGCCGCACTGGTGAGCTGGCCGTACCTGGTGGTCGGCGCGGCGACCGCGCTCGTGGTGTTCGCGTTCCACCCGCTGGTCTCCCGGCTGCGGAAGGCGGTGCTGGTCGCCGACGCCACCGGGCTCGGCCTGTTCGCCACGGCGGGCACCGCCACCGCCCTCGATCTCGGTACGCCGGGGTACACGGCCTGTCTGATCGGGATGACGACCGGGATCGGCGGAGGGGCGTTGCGCGACCTTCTGCTCCGGCAGATCCCCCTGGTGCTCCGCCGGGAGATCTACGCCCTCGCCGCACTGCTCGGCGCGGTGATCGTCGTCGCCGGACATGCCCTGCACTGGCCCACCGGGCCGGTGACCGCCGTCGCCGCCGCGGTCACCGTCCTCGCCAGGCTGCTGGCCATCTGGCGCGGCTGGAACGCCCCCCTGCCCAGGGCGGGCTCGAACCGGTTGGAACGGTGACGCCGGGGTACCAGTGAGCGGTGAGCCCACGACGGACGAGCAGGACACCGCACGAAGTCCCGGCCGAGGAGCTCACCGGTCTCAACGCGATCGAGGACGAGGGGACCTGGGCCGTCGGCGGCCGCCGCCTCCGCGTCACCAACGCGAACAAGGTGCTCTTCCCCGGCACGGACACCGAACCGCCGGTCACCAAGCGCGATCTCATCCGGTACTACACCCGGATCGCCCCGTACCTGCTGCCCTATCTCACCGGCCGGCCGGTGAACGTGCACCGCTACCCCGACGGCGTGCACCATCCCGGTTTCTGGCACAAGGAGGTGCCGGGCCACGCCCCGGACTGGCTCAACCGGTGGCACAACACGGAGGCCGACCCCGGCGAAACCCGGTGCTACGCGGTTCTCGACAGCGTGCCCGCCCTGGCCTGGATGGCCAATTTCGCCGGCGTGGAACTGCACCCGTGGACCTCGCGGCTCCCGGACGTGCACCAGCCGACCTGGGCGCTGATCGACATCGACCCCGGCCCGGACACCCGTTTCGAGGAGGTGGCAGAGCTCGCGCGGCTCTACCGGGCGGCACTGGAACACCTCGCGGTGGCCGGCATGCCGAAGGTCACCGGCAGGCGCGGCATCCAGATCTGGGTTCCGATCGCCCCCGGCTACACCTTCGCCGACACCCGCGCCTGGGTCGAGAAGGTCTCGCGGGTGGTGGGCCGGATCGTGCCCGAACTGGTCAGCTGGCAGTGGTACAAGGACCGGCGCCGCGGCCGCGCCCGCCTCGACTACACGCAGAACGCCATCAACAAGACCCTGGTCGCCCCGTTCAGCGTGCGACCGGCGCCGGGGGCCCCGGTGTCCGTCCCGATCACCTGGGACGAACTCGACGACGAGGACCTGCGGCCCGACCGCTGGACGCTGCGCACGGTCGGCGACCGGGTGCGGGCCGCGGGCGACCCGCTGGCCGGGCTCATCGGCCTGCGCCAACGGCTGCCGGAGCTGTGACCAGCAGCGGGCTCCCCAAAAGCGCCGACGAGGGCCTGTGGCGCAGCCCCAAGGCCGCCGACCGCTTCGCGCGCTTCGGTGTCCCCGTTTTCGTCACCGAGAACGCGAAGGCGAACGCCCGGTGAGCACCCCGGTGGAAAGCCTCACCCTGGCCGAGAAGGTGCGGCTGCTCACCGGTGCCACCCCGTGGCGGCTGCATCCGCTCCCCCGCGTCGGCCTGCGCGCGCTGGTGTTCTCCGACGGTCCCGCCGGTGTCCGCGGCACCGGCGAGATCCCCGGCTGGACCACCGCCGCGCTGCCCGCGCCCAGCGCACTCGCCGCGACCTGGGACGAGGACGCGCTGCGCCGCGCGGGCGCCATCCTCGCCGCCGAAGCCCGCGCCGCCGGGGTGGACGTCGTGCTCGCTCCGGTGGTGAACCTGCAACGGACGCCCCTCGCGGGACGGCATTTCGAGTATTTCTCCGAGGATCCGCTGCTCATCGCGCGGCTGGCCGCGGCGCTGGTCACCGCGCTGCAGGAAGGCGGCATCGCCGCCTGCGCCAAGCACTTCGCCGCCAACGACTCGGAAACCGCGCGCACCTCCTACTTCGCGCAGGTCGGGGAGCGGGCCCTGCGCGAGGTCTACCTCGCCCCCTTCGAGCACCTGGTTCGCGAGGCGGGAGTGCGGACGGTGATGTCCGCCTACTCGGGGCTGGACGACGGGACCGAGCGGGCACCGGCGGGGTCGCACCACCGGCTGCTCACCGGGATCCTCAAACGGGAGTGGGGTTTCGACGGGGTCGTGGTCTCCGACTGGGCCGCGACGACCTCGGTGGTCGAACCGGCGCTCGCGGGGCTGGACCTGGCCATGCCGGGCCCCACCAGTCCCTGGTCCGAGGGCCTGCTCGACGCGGTCCGCGACGGGCGGGTCCCGGAGCACGTCCTCGACGAGAAGGTGGAGCGGGTGCTGCGGCTGGCTTCCCTGGTCGGCGGCTTCGAGGAGCCCACCGCGCCGGGTCCCGCTCCGGAGCCCGCCGACGAACTGCGGAAGCTGGCGGCCTCGTCGATGGTGGTGCTGCGGCGCGCGGACGCCTTCCCCACGGCCCCACCCCGGATCTCCGCCGCCTCGCGCTGATCGGGCCCAACGCGGCCGAGGGGTTCCTGCAGGGCGGTGGCAGCTCCCACGTCGACGCGCATCGCACCGTCGGTTTCGCCGAGGGGCTGCACAACGCCCTTCCCTACACCGACATCCGCGTCGAGCCCGGGGCGGACGCGGGCAGTCTGCTCCCCGAACTGGACCAGGACCGCCTGGCGGGCCCGGTTCGGCTCGTCTTCCTCGACCGTGAGGGCCGGGAAGTCCGGACCGAGCAGGCGGCCCGCTGGGACCCGACGCTGCGCGCGATCCCCGAGGCGGCCGAGACCCTGCGGCTCTCGTGCGAGATTCGTCTGACGGAGCCGGGTGAGCACCGGCTCGAGGTCGGCCTCGTCGGACGGCACCGGGTGGTCGTGGACGGGTCCCTCGTCTCCGCGAGCACCGAGGAGGCCGACGGCACGGCCGCGGTCCTCGACTCCTCCACCACTCATCCACCGGGCCACGGCGTGTCCCTCTCCGTCGGTGACGCCCCGGTGACGGTGTCCGTGGTGGTGGAAAGCCAGCGCCTGCGGTCCGCTGAGTTCGGCGACGTGGTCCGGGTCGTGCTGCGTCACGGCCCGCCCGCGCCGGGCGCAGCGGAACTGCTCGCCACGGCACTGGCCGCCGCGCGGTGGGCGGAACTGCCCGTCCTGATCGTGGGTACCACCCCGGAGACCGAGTCCGAAGGCTGGGACCGGCGGACCCTGGCCCTGCCCGGCGACCAGGACGCGCTGGCGGAAGCGGTGCTCGAAGCCCGGCCCGACACCGTCGTCGTGGTCAACGCGGGCGCCCCGGTCCTGCTGCCGTGGCTGGAGCGCGCCCGGACGGTGGTCTGGTCCTGGTTGCCCGGGCAGGAGGCGGGGCACGCCCTGGCCGACGTGCTCACCGGCCGCACCGAACCGGCGGGCCGCCTGCCCTGGACCCTGCCCGCCGACGAGCGGCTCGTGCCGCCGGTGACCCCGGAGCCCGACGGGACCCTCCCCTACCGCGAAGGCCTCCACGTCGGTCATCGCGCCTACCTGCGTGCCGGGGTCACCCCCGCTGCCCCCTTCGGGCACGGACTGGGCTGGACCGACTGGGAGTACCGGGACCTGGTCGCCGGGCAGGACGGCGTGGTGAGCCTGACCGTCCGCAACACCGGCCCGCGCCACGGATCCGAGGTCGTGCAGGTGTACCTGTCCGCCCCGGCGGGCGGGCCGGACCGTCCGGTCCGCTGGCTCGCGGCCTTCGGCAGGGTCTGCGCCGGGCCTGGGGAACAACGGCGGGTGACCCTCCGGATCCCCGGCCGTGCCCTGGAGGTCTGGGATCCGGACACGGGCCGCTGGACCACTCCGCCCGGCGACTACACCGTCCACATAGGACGATCGGTGACCGATGTGCGGCTCACCGGCGTCCTGACCCGTTAGGATCCGTCGTCTTCCCTTGCCGCGGCAAGACAGCGGTTCAGGAGTTCGCGGTGCCCGGCCAGGAAATCCGCGACGGCGGTCAGTGCCGCGTCCGGCTGGGCGGCGGCCTGGTCGAGGGTGCCGCGGAGGACAGGGCCGAAGACGGCTTCGGACATCTCGTGTGCGCGGGGCGCCATCCGGACGACGGTGCGGCGGCGGTGGACGGGGTCGGGTTCCCGCCGCACGTAACCCGCCGCCTCCAGCCGGTCCAGCACCGTACTGGTGGCGCCCGTGGACAAGCCCAGCGCCTCCGCGAGCGCGGTCGGGGAGAGCACCTCCGCCTGCCCGACCAGGTCGAGGGCCCGGAGGTCGGTGCGGTTGAGGCCGAACCGCTGTGCCGCGTACTGGTCGAGCCGGTCCTGCACGGTGGACAGCGCTCGGAGCTCGGACATCACCTTTTCCACGAGAGCGCGGTGCCGGGTGCTTCCGGGGATTGACAACGGACCCATGCGAGCAGTGTACTCGAATTTCGAGCTGCTCGATTTTGGAGTTGAGAGCCATGGGCAGACCTACCCCCGACCCCATCTCAGCCACTTCCGCCGCCTCGCCGGAACCCGGCGCACCACCACGAACCTCTCCGGCCCGGCTGGCCGGGCTCGGAGCGGCCGCCGGGATACTCGGACCGCTCCTGCTGGTGCTCTACTTCACCACCCCGGCATTCACCGCGTGGCCTTCCGCCGGGGAAAGCCCCGACCAGCTGCTGGGCTACGCCCTCGGCCACGAAACACTCTTCTACGCCGGAGGGTGGCTGCAGGTCACCGGCGCCCTGCTGAGCATCGTGTTCTTCCTGGTCCTGCTGCAGCTCAGCGGCGCACGGCACCGGTTGGCCGGAGCGGCCGCCCTCGTCGGCTGCGCCCTCCTGCTGGCCGTGGTCACGATCGAAGCCGCGCTGCTGGAGGCGGTGCCGATGGCCGCGCACACCGGTGATCGCGCCACCGTGGCGACCGCCTTCGCGCTGAGCAACGGGGTGTTCGCCCGCATCTTCCCCCTCGCCCCCGCCCCGCTGCTGTTCGCCGCGATCGGGCTGGCACTGTCCGGTTCG
This sequence comes from Amycolatopsis cynarae, assembly GCF_026802195.1. Classification (NCBI taxonomy): domain Bacteria; kingdom Bacillati; phylum Actinomycetota; class Actinomycetes; order Pseudonocardiales; family Pseudonocardiaceae; genus Amycolatopsis; species Amycolatopsis cynarae. Next base: position 3,696,686 of record NZ_CP113836.1, read on the forward strand.
CCCCTGCTGCGCCCGGTCTTCGGCCGCGCCGCACTGGTCATCGCCGCCCTGTTCGCCGTCGCGGGCATCGCCGCCGTCTTCGGCACGGCGGGACTGGTCTTCGCCATCGTGATGTCGGTGGCGCAGGCGCTCTGGATCGCCACCACCGCCGTCGCCCTGGCCTTCGCGAGGCGGCGGATGAGCTGAACCCGGGCCCGGGGGCGACGCAGGTCACCGTCCGCGGCCCCGGCGGCTGGCTAGGATTGCCGGTCGTGGATGTGGAGAACACGAAGGTTTCCGGCGACCGGCCCCGCCCGGGTGGTGCGCTGCCCGCGGCCGACCTCGCGCGGACCGTGGTGTTCGCCGCCCTCATCGCCGTACTCGGCCTGTTCCCGGGCTTCTACGTGGGCGGCGGCAGCGTGCCGGTCGTGCTGCAGAACGCCGGGCCGCTGCTGGCGGGGTCGCTGCTGGGGGCGCGGCGCGCGACGGCGTCGGTGGCGCTGTTCCTCGCGCTGACCGCGATCGGGCTGCCGCTGCTGTCCGGCGGCCGGGGCGGGCCCGCGCCGTTCCTCGGCCCGAGCGGCGGGTTCCTCTTCGGTTTCCTCCTATCCGCCTTCGTCTCCGGCCTGCTGGTGACCCGGCTCAAGCGCACCGGCCTGCCTACCCTGCTGCTGGCGAACGCCGCGGGCCTGCTCTCCTGCTACCTGCTCGGGGTCCCGTTCCTCGCCGCCTACCTGGGCAATTTCCACGCCGCCCTGGTGCAGACGCTGGTGTTCGTGCCCGGGGACGCGGCCAAGGTCGTGGTGGTGTCGCTGCTCGCCTCGGTGCTCCACCGCGCGCTGCCGGGCCGGTTGCCCGCCGGCGCGAAGCGCGCAGGCTGATGCCCGCGACACCTCCGATCACAGGCTCCGGCACCGTGCCGCCCGAGCTGCTGGCCCGGGCCCACGGGGCGGCCGCCTGGCTGGCGGAGCGCGGGATCAGCGAGGGTTCGCGGATCGCGGTGGACTCGCCGGAGGTGTTGCCATGGTTCCTCGGCGGGGACCTGCTGGGCGCGGCGGTGCTGGTGGTCGAGCCGGGCTGGTCGGAACGCGAACGAAGGGCCGTACTCGCCGATGCGGCACCGGATCTGGTGGTGACGGGGGTACCCGAGGCGACGACCGCCCGCGTCACCCCGGCCGGGACCGGGCGCACCGCCTTCTACCTGGCCACGACCTCCGGCAGCAGCGGGCGCCCCAAGGTCCTGATCCGCACCCGCGACTCGTGGCTGGACAGCTTCGCCGCGCTCGGCCCGCTGCCGGGACCGGTCCTGATCCCCGGTCCGCTGAGTTCGTCGCTCTTCCTCTTCGGTGCGCTGCACGCGCTGTGGTGCGGGCAGCGCGTGCGCCTGCTGCCCCGGTGGGATCCGGAGACGGCGGCACGGGCGGCCGCCGGGGCCGCGTCGGTCCACCTGGTTCCGGCGATGCTCGCGGGCCTGCTCGCCGTGCTGGCCCGGCATCCCGGGCGGGAGTGCACGCTGGAGGCGGTCGTCTGCGGCGGCGGGCACCTGGACCCCGTGCTTCGCGCCCGGATGGCCGAGGTGCTGACCGATGCCGGGCTGATCGCCTACTACGGTTCGGCGGAGCACTCCCTGATCGCGCTCGACCGGGGCGACGGGCGGCTGCGCCCGGTACCGGGAGTGGGCCTCGACATCCGGGACGGGATCCTCTGGGTCGATTCCCCGCTGTCGTGCCGCGGCCGCCTCACCGGCGGCGTCCTGTCCCCCGCCCCACGATGGTCCACTGTGGATGATCGCGCCGAACTCGACGGCAAGGGCGGACTGGTGGTGCACGGCCGGGCGGGATCGATGCTGTCCAGCGGAGGCGGGCTGGTTCCGGCCGAAGAGGTCGAACGCGTCCTGCGCGAGGTCCCGGGCGTCGGCGACGTCGTGGTCGCCGGTACCCCGCACGCCGCGCTGGGTTCCCTGGTGACCGCCGTGGTCGAGCCAGACGAAACGCCGGTTTCGCTGAGCGCGCTGCGGGCGGCGGCCAGGGAGAACCTGGCGCCGGGCAAGCGGCCCCGCCGGTGGCTTGCCGTGAAGGAACTCCCCCGCACCGCCTCCGGCAAGCCCGCGCGCGCCGCGATCGGGGAAATGCTCCGGGACGGCACGCTCGCCGCGGAACCGCTGACATGAGCGAGGACCGCACCCCCGTGGTCATCGCGGCCCGGCGCACCCCGATCGGGACGGCGGGCGGCGGGCTGCGGCGGTTCGAGGCCGACCGGCTCGCCGCGCCGGTGCTGCGGGCGGTGCTCGACGACGCCGGTTTGGACGGTGCCGGTTTGGACACTGTCGGTTTGGACACTGTCGACGACGTCCTGCTGGGCAATGTCTTCGGCCCCGGCGGCAATCCGGCCCGGGTGGCCGCGCTGCGCGCCGGCCTCGGCGAGACCGTGCCGGGAATGACCGTCGACCGGCAGTGCGCCAGCGGTCTGGCCGCGATCACCCTGGCCGCCGCGCTGGTCCGCGCCGGCGAGGGCGAGGCCTACCTGGCGGGCGGCGTGGAGAGCGCGTCGACCGCGCCTTACCGCTTCCACCGGCCGGATTCGCCGACCGAACCGCCCCGCCCGTACACGCGGGCGCCGTTCGCCCCCGCCGGGATCGGCGATCCCGACATGGGGCCCGCCGCGGATCTCGTCGCCGCTGAGGCCGGGATCGCACGGGAACGGCAGGACGCCTTCGCGGCGCGCAGTCACGCGCGCGCTGTCGCCGCGCAACGGAACGGTCGTTTCGCCGCCGAACTGGTGCCCCTCGGCGGGCTCGACCGGGACGAACGGCCCCGCGAAGGGTTCACTGTGGACCGTCTGGCCCGTTTCCGCCCCGCCTTCGGTGAGAACGGCACCGCGACCGCGGCCAACTCCTGCGGTATCAACGACGGCGCCGCGGTCGTGCTCGTCACCAGTGAAGCGACCCGGCGGCGGCTGGGCGTGCCCGGGATGCGCCTGATCGCCTCGGCGACCTCGGGCGTCGACCCGAACCGGCTGGGGCTGGGCGCGGTGCCCGCGATGCGGCGGGTCCTGGATCGCAAGCCGGAGGTGGTGGAGTTCAACGAAGCCTTCGCCGGGCAGGCCCTCGCCTGCCTGGACGCCGTTGGCCTCGACGAGGAGACGGTCAGCCCGGACGGCGGAGCGATCGCGCTCGGCCACCCGTGGGGCGCCTCCGGCGCGGTCCTCGTGGTGCGGCTGTTCACCACACTCGTCCGCAGGCGTGCGGCCGCGACCGGCCTGAGCGCCCTGTCCTCCGGTGGCGGTCTCGGTGTGGCGGCACTGTGGGAGGCGGTCGGATGATCGAGTTCGAAGGGGTGGGGCACCGCTACGGCGACCGGGTGGTGCTCTCCGGCATCACCTTGAAGCTGCCGGAACGACGCGTCGGCTTCGTCGGGGCGAACGGCTCCGGGAAGTCCACCTTGGCCAGGACGATCAATGGTCTCGTCCACCCGGACACCGGGCGGGTGCTGGTCGACGGCCTCGATCCGGCGCGGGACGGACGCACCGTGCGCCGCCGCGTCGGGTTCGTCTTCAGCAACCCGGACAGCCAGATCGTCATGCCCACCGCCGCCGAGGACGTCGCCTTCTCCCTGCGCCGCAGTGGTCTGTCCAAAGAGGAACGGCGGGACAGGGCGGTCGCGCTGCTGTCGGAGTTCGGGCTCGGCGGGCACGCCGACCACCCGGCCCACCAGCTCTCCGGCGGCCAGAAACAACTGCTCGCGCTGTGCTCGATGCTCGTGCTCGACCCCGCCGTGCTCGTGTGCGACGAGCCGACGACGCTGCTGGACCTGCGCCACAAGCGGCAGTTCGCGCAGCGGCTGGAAGGCCTGCCGCAGCAGATCGTGCTGGTCACCCACGATCTGGAACTGCTGGCCGGGTTCGAGCGGGTGATCGTCCTGGACGAAGGCCGGGTCGTCGCCGACGACGAGCCCGGACCGGCGGTGCGCCACTACCGGAAGCTCCTCGAATGAACAGCGGAGGTTACGAACCGGGCTCCAGCCCGGTGCACCGGGCCCGGGCGGGCCTGAAGTTGCTGGTGCTGCTTCTGATCACCGCGACCGTGTTCGCGGTGCGCTCCCCCTTCTGTCTCGGGGGCATCGGGCTCGCCGTCCTCGGCGGGTACGCGCTCGCCCGGGTGCCGGTGCGCCGGTCCTGGCGGGCGCTGCGGGCGATCGGCACGGTCGCGCTGGTCCTGTTCGCCTTCCAGTCCTGGCTGCAGGGCTGGCTCACCGCGCTGGTGGTCTGCCTGCGGCTCGTCGCGACACTGGCCGCGGCGAACCTGTTCACGATCACCACGCGCGTCGAGGACCTGGTGGCCGCCATCGAACGGGCCGCCCGCCCGCTGTGCCGGTTCGGGGTCCGCCCCGAGCGGCTCGGCCTGCTGGCGGGGCTGACCGTGCGGGCGGTCACCGCGCTGTCCGCGATCGCCGAAGAGGTCCGGGAAGCCGCGAAGGCGCGAGGCGCGGAACGCTCCGTCACCGGTTTCGCCGTCCCGTTCCTGGTGCGCACCCTGAACCATTCCGACGAACTCGGCGAAGCCCTCGCCGCGCGCGGCGAGGGCGAGGTGTAACGCCTGAGTCCACAGTTCGCACCGGCTCCCCCAGCGACGTGAACCGCGGTACTCACTCTTCGTTGCTCGCCTCAGCCTGACAAAGCGGCGATTCGAGTGAGGTGCCGGCCGTTGCGCTGGCCCTCCCGCCGACCAGCAGCCGAATCGCCTGGCACCGGCACCGAACGTACTGGACTTCGCCTTCGGAGATGAGGTGCTGGGAAAGCACGTGCTGCTCACTACCGGCACCACAGGCGAGAGCCCTGACTACCCAGTGCGTCCGGCTATGGTTCCGGAGACTCAGGCGGCAGTGGTGAGGGGTTCTGGTCCGCTGCGGTAGGTGCGACCGGCCGGAGTGGTGATCTCCAGAACGCCTGTTTCGCTCATGCGATGATGCCAGCCCGGTTCGTCCTTGAGGCGGTGATCTCTGCGGCACAGGCCGCAGAGGTTGCCGCTGTCCGTGCCGCCGCCTTGTGCCCAGGGTTCGACGTGGTCGAGGTCGCAGGCCTGGACCGGCCGGTGGCACCCCGGCACCCGGCATTCCCGGTCGCGTACCTGGACCAGTTCTTTGGTGGCGGCGGGTGGCCGATAGCGGTGACGTCCGACGTCGATCGGGGTGCCGGTCATGGGGTCGGTGATGACCCGCCGGATCGTGGCATTCGCGGCGATCTGGCGGGCCAGTTGGGCGGGGATGGGGCCGTGTCCGGCCAGTTCGGCAGGTTCGTTGCGCAGCCCGGCCCAGGTCAGGAAATCCAGATACACGAACACCTCCGCCCGCGGCGGCTCCACCGGCCGCGCGACACCAAGGCACAGGTCGGAGAACACGTCCGCCCGCAACTCATCCAGAGTGCGTTCCTCACCCCGGCTCCGCAGCCCCCGCGCCACGCGATCGACTCGGGTATAGATGGTGGCGGCGATCTCGGCCGGAAGATACGCATACAGGGTCGCCATGCCCTCATCCTCGTGACACAACTGAACATTACGGGACCGCTTCCGCTCCTCGCACCGCCGCGCGTATCCATCCGGATCAACCCGGGCGACGGTCCTGTTCACCAGGCGCCGCACCGACGTCGCATCCCGGGTAGCGATCTTCCCTGCCACCCGCGCATCCACCTCTCGTGCCTGGTCATCGGTCAAGACCGAGGTTTGATCGGCCACCTTCGACGCCCGGTACGCATCCAGCTCACCGCGCTTCATCGCCTCGAACGTCGAAGGCAAGCGCCGCACCAGATCCCGGGCCAGCGACACCTGACCCTCCGCCTGACGCGCACCGTAATGCAATTCGAGAGCGACCTCCTTCGCCACCGAATCCGCATCCCCCAACGCCACCACCGCGGCCAGCTTCACCGCCTGACACGCATTCGAACACGCCTCAGCCGCCGCGATCAGCGACAACACATCATCCCGGTCGAGGTCGGCGATCCGTTCGTACAGTTCCAGCTTGGGCCCGGAAAACCCCCAGTTTTCGGTCACGTCACCATCCTATCCGCGACGCAACGTCAATAGCATCACACGATCAGGGATTTTCGAACGCAGATTCGCACAGTGGAGTATCCGGCAGCCGCGTCAAAACGGTGATCTCGGAGGGTCTGTCGGGCCGATGGAGGTGGCGGTGCCGCGGGATCGTGAGGGCACATTCGAGCCGGCGATCGCGAAAAAGCGGCAGCGTCGGCTCGGGAGTGTCGATGAGATCGTGTTGTCGTTGTATGCGAAAGGGTTGACAACGGGCGAGATTGCGGCGCATTTCGCCGAGATCTATGGTGCTTCGGTGTCGAAGGAGACCGTTTCGCGGATCACGGACAGTGTGGTCGCGGAGTATGCGGCAGCGACGGTCACGGCTGCCGAGGTTGCGCTGGACGGGTTGGAGGAGAAGTGGGGTGGCCGGTATTCCGCCATGATCCGGCTGTGGCGTAACGCGTGGGAGAAGTTCACTCCATTTTTGGACTATCCCGAAATTCGGAGCGTGTTGTGCTCCACGAACGCTATCGAATCGTTGAATGCACGGTATCGTAAGGCGGTGCGGGCACGAGGTCACTTCCCCACGGAGCAGGCCGCGTTGAAGTGTCTCTACCTCGTCACCCGGTCGCTGGCCCCGACCGGCAAGGGGCAAGCACGGTGGACGATGCGGTGGAAACCCGCGTTGAACGCCTTTGCGAACACGTTCGGTGACCGCTGGCCGAGCACCGAGAAGTACTAACCAACAACGCCCGAAAACACCGACCCTGTTACAGACCCATATCCAGGCCGTCGTCGTTCGGGGTGAGCGTGCGACCGCGTATCGAGCTTTCACCGAGTGGACCGAGGCTGGACTGTGGCGGCGAAACGCTCGGTAAGAGCGAGTCTCATTTGGCGAGTTTGTCGTTGCATTCGATGCCTTTGCGGGCGATGCGCGGGATGATCTGGCGCTGGCGGAGCCAGTCGCGCAGGGCGGGGATGTCGTAGGCCTTGTCGGCGTGGAGCTTGGCCGGTTTCCGTCGTCGTGGTCCACGGCGGGAGCGGATGACGGGGAGCGCGTTGACCAGGAGTCTGAGTGCGTGGCTGTCGTGGGTGTTGGCCGCGGAGATGGTGGTGCACGGCGGCTCGTGCGACCGCAAGCAGGTCGCCGGCGCGATACAGCGGCACGCACCAAGCCTGCCCTTGCCCACTGCCGAGGAGGCTTCCCATGGCGCCGCTGTGTACCGGCGAAAAGTCCACCACCGCGCCTCCGCCGAAGACGCGATCTCGGCTATCCGCGTTCTCTTCCCGGCAGTGATTCACCTTGGAGGAAGGCCTCGTAAGCCTCACGCGCATCTTCGTCGACCTCGGGCTGTTGACGGCTGTAGCGGCCGTCGGTCCGATCTCGCTTGGGGCCGGAAAGCCAGAATTCCTCGCCCGTGTCGATATCGAAGAAGTTGGCGTCAAACATTCCGGGCCACCGGCGAAGCGTGCGACCGTGAAAATACGCGGTCTTCCACGTCTTCGAGAAGCGAACCCACCCGACCCAGGAGGGACCACGATCAAGGTCGTACCCGGTCTTCAACTGGACGTACATGATGCGGTCCGGCATCAGGAAAGCGTAACGGAGCCGAATACCGAACCGCAGCACAATTTCCCGGCCGTGGAGGGCAACGCCGCCGGGCAGGTCACACCGGGGTGGCCGTGGTGCTGCCGGGATCAGAACCGGTAGCGGAGTATGCGGGCGCCTTGCCGGGACAGGGCGGCGCTGTGGCTCATCAGCCGGGCGGCCGCGCGCAGTGGCCGGGGAAAGGCGGCGACCTCCGGGGCGCGCGCGAGGAGTTGCTCGTAGATCAGAGTCAGCCCGGCCTGCCAGGTCTCGGGCTCACGAGCGTCGTCGAAACCTTGCGCGGCCGTGACGCCGATGGCCTTGATCGTCGGATGGTATTTCATCGACCAGGCGGCGAAACGGGTGTAGCCGTTGAAAACGAGTTCACCGGTGTCGAAGTGCGCGGTCAGCTGCCGGGTCATCCGCTGGAAGGTGTCACCGGGCAGGAACGGCAGCAGGCCCTCGGCGACGATCATGGCCGGACGGTCGCGGGGCAGCGGGTCGAGCCAGCCGGGTTCGGTCAGATCGGCGCCGATGCGGTGCGACCGCTCCGGGAGGAACCGGGGCCGCAGTTCGACGACGTCGGGGAAGTCCACGTCGTACCAGTCGACTCCCGCAGGTGGGTCGCAGCGGAGCATCCGTGTGTCGAGCCCGCAACCGAGGTCGAGCACGACAGCGCCGGGGTGCCCGGCGACAAACGTCCGGACCGCGTCGTCGAGTTTCTTGGCCCGCAGGGCGGTGCTGCAGACGATGCCGGGTTTGACGTTGAGCCTGGCGAAGTCGTAGTCGATCGCCTCGGCGATACCGGCGGAGTGGGTGTCACCGAGAATCGGGTGGGCAAGCCTGGCGTCCAGCGCCCTCGCGTAGAGAGTGAGCAGCAGGGTCTCCCGGAGCGGGTCCAGCTCCAGTCGCACACGGTGCACGAGAGGTCCTTACCTTTCCAGTGGATTGCGGGCCGCGATGTCCCGCAGCCAGGTCAGGGCTTGCTGGGCCGCGCGGATGCGTTCGGTGCGGGGTCCTGCTCCGCCAAGGAGTTTCACGCCCTCGTCGGCGATACCACCGAACGCGCCGAGGCTGTCGAGCTTGCGCTGGACGACCTTGTGCCAGGCGTCGTCCTCGATGCGGTAGTAGGTGGTGCGGTCACCCGGGACGCGGACCTTGCGGATGAGGCCGATGGTGGTGAGGAAACGCATGTTCGAGGTCAGCGAGGCACGGCTGGCCTGGATGGCCTCGGCGATCCGGCCCGCGGAACATTCGGGCGGGTCGCAGATCATCAGTAGGCCGAGGATGCGCCCGGTGATCGGTGGCAGCGCCCACTCCTCCACGCAGAACGTGGCCACCTGCTCGACCCACCGCAGCATCTCATCCTGGCCGTCCTGACCCGGCATCGCACATCCTCCTCGGCTGCCTCGCCTCGGCGCGGTTGTTGCTAGTTGTTTCAGTCTAGACTGAAACAACTAGCAAGATCAACGAGCGCGAGGCCCGGCTAATCCGCCAGCAGGCGGCGCACTTCGGCGGCGGCGGGATGTCCGGGGGCGAGGGCCAGGAAGTGTTCGAGGGTCTGCCGCGCCGCCGGATCGTGCCCGGCCCGCTGGGCGAGTCCCAGCACCAGCAGGGCGTTCTCGTCGCCGGGCCGCTCGGTGAGCGCCTGCCCCGCCGACCGTCCGGCCTCCGCGGGCTGCCCCGCCCGGAGCTGGGCGAACGCCAGGCGCAACAGCACCGCGGCGTCGGGCCGGAGTTTCCACGCCACCTGGTAGGCCTGCGCCGCCGCCGCGAACCGGCCCTGTGCTTCGAGGGTCTCACCGATCGCCACCTGCGTGGCCACCGGATCGACCGGTTGCGCGGCGGCCGGGGCCTCGCCACCGGCGAGCTTTCCCGCCGCGAGCGCGACCCCGCAGACCAGCGCCACCAGTGCCGCCGCGGTGATGCCCCACGCATACCGCTTCAGCCACGGCACGCCGTTTGCGACGGGCACGGCCGCCGCCGGACGCCGCCGGCGGACCGTCCGGAACCCCAGCGCCAGCACCCCGGCCAGCACGGCCCCGGGCAGGACCCACAGCAGTGCCCCCGCCCCGCCGGGCGACGGATCGGCGAGCACCTCGGGCCCGTAGCGCCGCACGAAGAAGTCTTCGACCTGCTCGGGCGTGCGTCCCGAAGCCAGCTGACGGCCGATCTCGGCGCGCATCGCGTCCGCCACGGGCGAGTGGGAGTCCGCCACGGTCTCGCCCTGGCAGGCCGGGCAGCGGAGTTCGGCGGCGAGCCGCGCCACGGGGTCGTCACCCCCGGCACCCGAACGCCACAGTGCCACCCCGGCGGCGGCCCCGCAGACGAGCAGCAACGCCACCAGCAGCAGCCGCCGCGCGCTCACGGCCTGCTCACCGCACCGAGCGTGTCGTCGAGCCACTGGCCGGTCACCGGGCCGACCGCGTGGACCCGGATGTGCCCGGCGGGGTCCACCACGAAGGTCTCGGGCACGCCCTTCACCCCCCATCGCACGGCCTGTGTCCCGTCGGGATCGAGCACGGAGATCAGGCCGCTCGCGCCCGTTTCGGCCAGCAGGCGCCGCGCCGCCGTCAGGTCGTCGCGCATGGCCAGCCCGACGATCCGGATGCCGGAACCCTCGCGGCGGCGAGCCTGCTCCGCGAGCGCCGGGAGCTCCTGCCTGCAGGGCCCGCACCACGACGCCCACACGTTCACCACGACCACCTGCCCGCGCAGCGCGGCGAGGTCGAACGGGGCGCCGTCGAAGGTGCGGCCGGTCAGGGCGGGCGCGGGTTCGTCCCCGGTCGAGGTGACCGGAAGCCCCGAGGAGCCCGAGCCCGGCGACGGGGAATCCAGGCCGCGGGCCAGCACGAAGCCGAGCACGACCAGGACCACCCCGGCCGGTGCGAACCACCATCGCCGCCCGCCGCTCATGCCGCGCTCGCCTCGGAAGACGGCACCCGGGGCGGCAGCGGGACCCCCGGCCCCGTCTTCGGGCGGATCAATGACAGCAGCCCGCCGAGGGCGGTGATCGCGCCGCCCGCCCACAGCAGGCCGACCAGGGGATCGACCGACAGGCGGACGGTGGCGTGCTGCCCGTCGGCGGCGACTCCGGTGACGGTGAGGTAGACGTCGCCTTCCGGACGGGAGCGGATCGCGGGGACGCTCACCGTGGTGTCGCGCGCCCGGTAGTAGTGCAGGGCGGCCTCGGCGGAGCCGAGCGCCGAACCCCGGCGGTCGAGCCGGAAACGGGCCGACGCGGTCATGCGGTCGGCACCCGCCGCACGAGCCACGCCGGTGAGCGTGGCGGTCACGCCGTCCACGGTGACGGACTGGCCGACCGCGAGTTCGGCCTCCGTGTGCACGGTGCCGGCGCCGGAAGCCGCGATGCCCACGATCGCCACGGCGATCCCGGCATGCGCCAGCAGGCCGCCCCACCGCCTTCGGCGCAGGAGCGCGGGCAGCACCGGGCGGCCGGTGCTCCACACGGCCCGCACCTCGACGGCGACGACCCGGCCCAGCCCGGCCAGCACGAACGCGGCCGCGCCGAAGGCGATCAGTGCGGGCACCCCGGGACGGGCGAGCAGGCCGGTCACGGCGATCGCCGCCAGTGCCGCGAGCACGGGCACGGCCAGCCGGTGGCACAGGGCACCCGGCGAGTCGGCGCGGGGACGCACCAGCGGCCCCGCGCCCATCAGCAGCAGGGCCGCCAGTGCGATCGGGACCGCGGTGCGGTCGAAGTACCCCGGCCCCACCGACAGCCTGCGGCCGGTCAGGCCCTGCGCCAGCAACGGGAACACGGTCCCGGTGAGCACGACCGCCGTCAGCACCGCGAACACCACGCCGTTGGCGAGCAGGACGCGCTCCCGCGACAGCGGAGCCGCGGCCGGGGCTCCGCCGAAGGTGCCCGCCCGCCGGATCAGCAGACCGGTCACCACGGCCGCCACGAGCAGGACGAACCCGAGCAGCATCGGCCCCAGCGGGGACGCGGTGAAGCTGTGCACGCTGGCCACCGCGCCGGACCGGGTGAGGAAGGTGCCCAGCAGGACCAGCAGGAAGGTCGACGAGTAGAGGGTCACCGCCCAGCCGGTGAGCCCGGCCCGGCGGTGCGGCAGGGTCAGGTGCAGGGCGGCCGTCGCGGTCAGCCACGGCAGCAGGGAAGCGTTTTCCACAGGGTCCCACGCCCAGTACCCGCCCCAGCCGAGCACGGCATAAGACCACCACGCGCCCAGCACGATGCCCGCCGTGAGGAAGGTCCAGGCCGCCAGCGCCCAGCGGCGCGTCACCGACAGCCACTCCCGGCCCGCGGTGCCGGTGATCAGCGCGGCGACCCCGTAGGCGAACGGCACGATCATGCCGATGTAGCCGGCGTACAGCAGCGGCGGGTGAAGCCCCATCGCGGCGTGCTCCCGCAGCAGTGGGTTCGGGCCGGGCCCGTCCGCGGGCACGGGACTCACCGGACGGAACGGGTCGGCGGCGAAGGAGGTGAGGGCGAAGAAGAACACCGCGACCACGCTCAGCACGGTCGCCGCGTACGCGTGCAGCGGCGCCGGGCGGGCGGGTATCCGCCACGCCAGCAGCGCCCCGAACGCCCCGGTGATCAGCAGCCACAGCAGCAGCGAACCGTCGAGTGCGGCCCACAGGCTGGTGACGGTGAAGTAGAGCGGCACGTCCCGGCCGCCGTTGGCGGCCACGTACCCGACGCCGAAGTCGTGCGCCACCAGCGCCCACACCAGCAGCCCGTTCGCCGCCGCGCCCGCCCCGAAGGTGATGCACCCGGCGGCCCGCGCCGGGGCCGTTCCGCGGCCCGACAGCGCGACCCGCAGCCACAGCAATGCGGTGCACAGGGCGGCGACCATCCCGGCGGCGAGGCAGGCGTGCCCGAGCGGCCCGATCACCGGAGCTCCGCGGCCCGGTATTCGTTGGAGTGCTTGACCGCGATCCGGTCCGAGCGCAGGGTGCCGTCGCCGCCGAGTACGCCCTCCACCACGGCGTCCTGCCCCTCCCGGAAGGTGTCGGGCAGGGCGCCGCGCACCACGACGGGCACCTGGTGCCTGCCGTCGGACAGGCGGAACCGGGTCAGTTCGCCCGTGGCGCCGACCGAACCGGGAACCACCTCTCCCTCCAGCCTCATCCGCTGCCCGGCGGCGTTCGCGGCGCCGGCCTCGCTCGGCGTGCGGTAGTAGACGAGGGTCCCCTGCAGCCCGGCGACCACCAGGAGGGCGAGACCGGCGAGGGAGATCGAGACCAGGAGCAGCACGGCACGGCGCCGACGCCGCGGTTCGGGCGTCCCGCTCACCGGCGCTCCCGGCGTTCCCGCGCCGGGCTGGTCCACCACCAGAAGGCCGCCAGGGTGAGCCCGGTCAGCGCGAACCCGGCGAGCACGGCCGCCCAGCCGGTCATCGCCCGGCCCCGGTCAGCACCGGCACCCGGCGGGACGGCCGGGCGGAACGCTCCAGGATCGCGACCCGCCGCAGGAAGAGCCACGCCGCGGCGGCGGTGAACGCGGCGACGGCCAGGGACAGTGCCGCGAGCATCACCGGGTCGATCGGGGGGTGCGGATCCGGCGCCAGCAGGGTGGCGGGCTGGTGCAGCGAGCGCCACCACACCACGGAGAAGTGCACCAGGGGCACCAGGGCGAACCCGCCGATTCCGGCGAAGGCGGAGCGGCGGGCCGCGGTGCGCGGATCGGCGCACGCCCGCCGCGCGGCGAGGTACCCGGCGTAGACGAGCAGCAGCAGCGCGGTGCTCACCACCCGGGGATCCCAGGCCCACCACACTCCCCAGCTCACCCGGCCCCACAGGCTGCCGAGCGCGAGGGTCAGCGCGGTCAGCCCGACCCCGAGTTCGGCCGCGGCCTGGGCGCGGCGGTCCCACCGCGGGTCGCGCCCCCGCAGAAAGGCGATTCCACTGAGGACGGTCACCGCGAAGGCCAGGTAAGCCGTCCAGGCGGCGGGCACGTGCACGTACATCAGCCGCGCGGCCTGTCCCTGCACCGCGTCGGGCGGCGCGACCGCGAGCCCGGCGAACAGCGCCGCCCCGCCGAGCCCGGCCGCGGCCCAGCCTAGGGCGCGCCGGAGAGCTCCTTCCGCGCCGCGGACCTGGTCATCGGGATTCATGGCTCCTCCTCGCCGCCGGGGCAACAGACCGAGCAGCGCATTCCCCCTCACCCTCAGGGCGAAACAGATGTCACTCCACCGAGCACCCTTCGCGTGACAAGGTTTGCCCCGGGCAAGCAGGTGGTAGCCGCGCGCTGCCGTCCGACCGGGAGGAGAAGCGGATGCCGGGAAGGTGCCTGTCTTGAAGGCGCTCCCTCCTGCCCGTCTCTGGCCGGTGCTCCTGCCGGTCCTGGCCCTGGCGGGCTGTTCGGGCGGTTCGTCCAACGCACTCGATCCGGCGGGTCCCGGTGCCCGCCGGATCGCCGGGCTGTGGTGGCTGCTGTTCTGGATCTCCGTCGTGGTCTTCGTCATCGTGCTGACCCTGCTCGGCTGGGCGGTCCTGCGCCGCAAACGGGGCGGGGCGGTCCACGGCGGCGACGCCACCGGGTTCGTCGTGGTGATGGGGGTGGTCCTGCCGTTCCTGGTGCTCGTCGGAACCTACGCGGCCGGGCTGAGCGACCTCGGCTCGCTGCGGGAGCCTCCCGCGGCCGCGGCGGGCCCGGCCCCGGTCACGGTGGACGTGGTCGGGCACCAGTGGTGGTGGGAGGTGCGCTATCCGGGCACCGGCGCGGTGACCGCCAACGAAATCCACATTCCGGTCGGCACCCCGGTCCAGGTGCGCCTGTCCACCGACGACGTCCTGCACAGCTTCTGGGTGCCCGAACTGATGCCCAAGACCGACCTGATCGCGGGCCGGACGAACACCACCTGGATCCGGGCCGACCGGCCCGGCGACTTCCGCGGCCTGTGCGCCGAGTACTGCGGGATGCAGCACGCGAACATGGAGTTCGTGGTGGTGGCGCAGCCGGCACCGGAGTACGACGCGTGGCTCGTGCGCACGGCCGCCCCCGCCCCGGCCCCCGCCAACGCCGCCGCGCAGCGGGGGCTGCAGGTCTTCGAACAGGTCGGGTGCGCCTCCTGCCACACGATCCGCGGCACCGCGGCGAACGGGAAGGTCGGTCCCGACCTGTCCGCCATCGGCTCGCGGTGGAGCATCGGCGCGGGCGCCGCCCCGAACACCCCCGGCTCAATGGGCGGCTGGATAGCGAACTCCCAAACCCTCAAACCCGGCAACGCCATGCCCCCGCAGCCGGTGCCCGCGACGGACCTGCCCGACGTGATCGCCTACCTGCAGTCGTTGAAATAACCGGCCCAGCGCTTGTTTTCCGAGGAGGACGAGAATGTCCGTCGCCCAGCAGCCCTCCCCGGGCCCCGGCGTGGTGGACCACGCCGCGCTGGAGAAGCAGCTGGAGCAGCACTGGGGTGAGCGCCCTTCGCTGCGTACCTGGTTCAGCACCGTGGACCACAAGCGCATCGGACGGCGCTACCTGGTCACCGCCGCCGGTTTCTTCGTCCTTTCCGGACTCGACGCGGCCGCGCTGCGGGCCCAGCTGGCCCGGCCCCGCGAGCACTTCCTGTCCTTCGAGGAGTACAACCAGCTGTTCACCATGCACGGCACGGCGATGATCTTCCTGTTCGCCACGCCCATGCTGTTCGGCTTCGGCAACTTCCTCTTCCCGCTCATGCTCGGCACCCGCGACATGGCCTTCCCGCGGCTGAACGCGTTCGGCTACTGGGTTTTCCTGTTCGCCGGGCTGGTGATGTTCTCCAGCCTGGCCGCGGGGAACGGGCCCGACGGGGGCTGGTTCGCCTACGTGCCGCTGACCACGAAACCGTATTCCCTCGGGCTCGGCCTCGACGTGTACTCCCTCGGCCTGCTGTTCCTCGGCGTCTCGACCACGGCGGGCGCGATCAACTTCGTCGTGACCGCGTTCAAGCTGCGGGCCCCGGGCATGTCACTGAACCGGGTGCCGATCTTCGTCTGGGCGCTGGTGGCGACCTCGTTCATGGTGCTGTTCGCCCTGCCGCCACTCAATGTCGCCAATGGACTGCTGTTCCTCTCCCGCCGCTTCGGCGCGCACTTCTTCGATCCGGGCACCGGCGGGAACGTCCTGCTTTGGCAGCACCTGTTCTGGCTGTTCGGGCATCCGGACGTCTACATCATCGTGATGCCCGCGCTGGGCATCGTCTCCGCGATCATCCCGGTGTTCAGCCGCCGCGGCATCGCCGCCTACCCGCTGGTGGTGCTGTCCATCGTGACCACCGCGATCGTCGCCTTCGGCGTGTGGGTGCACCACATGTTCGCCACCGGCCTGCCCCAGCTGTCGATGAGCTTCTTCAGCGCCGCCAGCCTGCTGATCACCATCCCGTCGGGCATCCAGATCTTCGCGTGGCTGGCCACGATGTGGCTGGGCAAGATCGTGCTGCGGGTGCCGATGCTGTTCGTCATGGGGTTCATCTTCGTGTTCGTCCTCGGCGGGTTCACCGGCGTGATGTTCGCGCTCGTCGCCTTCGACCAGCAGGTCACCGACTCCTACTTCGTGGTCGCCCACTTCCACTACGTGCTCTTCGGCGGCGCGGTGTTCCCGATCCTCGCCGGGCTCTACTTCTGGTTCCCGAAGATCACCGGGCGGATGTACCACGAGGGCCTGGGCCGCTGGGCGTTCGCGCTGGTGTTCGTCGGGATGAACCTGACCTTCTTCCCGATGCACGTCTCGGGCCTGCTCGGCATGCCGCGGCGGATCGCCACCTACCCGGACGGCATGGGCTGGAACGGCTGGAACCTCGCGTCCTCGATCGGGGTGGCGGTGCTCGCGCTCGGGCTGCTGCTGGTGCTGGGCGGACTGTGGTACGCGATGCGCCGCGGGGAGAAGGCACCGCCGGATCCGTGGGGCGGCGACACTCTGGAGTGGACGATGCCCTCGCCGCCGCCGCACTTCAACTTCGCGGTCATCCCGGCGGTGCACAGCCTGCACCCCAACTGGGACGAGCGCACCGCCGCCTCGCTGCACCGCGCGGGCGAGGACCGCACGCTGGCCGGGGGCCGCATGGCGGCGACCACCACCGAACTCGACGGAAGCTACGACAAGGCCCAGGAAATGGCCGAGGAGTCGCTCAAACCGTTCGTCGTCGCGGTGGGCCTGCTCATCGGGGTCGTCGGGCTGCTGCTGTCCGTCTACTGGGTGGCGGGCGTCGGGGCGGGCATCGCCTTCGTCACCATCGCCGCTTGGCTGTGGCCACCGGAACGAACCCCGCAGGAGGCAGGTGTGACGTACTGATGTCCGCGCTCGAAGCCGCCAGGGAGAGCACCAGCCCGCAGGCGCTGACCACGGAGATGCCCTCCGGCCGGACCCCGGCCTGGTGGGGCATGGTGCTGTTCGTGCTGACCGAGGCGACGCTGTTCGCCGTGCTGCTCGGCAGTTTCTTCTACCTGCGCTTCCAGCATCCCGCCCAGTGGCCGCCCGGCGGCATCGAAAAACCGGAACTGGAACGGCCGCTGATCATGACCGCGGTCCTGCTGCCGAGCAGCCTGCCGGTGATCTGGGCCGAGCGCGGCATCCGCAAGGGGCAGCGCTGGCGCCTGCGGCTCGGCCTGCTCGCCACCTTGCTGATGGGCCTGTCGTTCCTGACCGTCCAGGGCCTGGAGTACGCCAGCGACCTGCAGAAGTACACCTTCACGACCAACGTCTACGGCTCGCTGTTCTACACCATCACCGGTTTCCACGGCCTGCACGTGACCATCGGCCTGCTCATGGTGGCGTGGCTGCTCGCGGCGGCCCTGCGCGGCAGTTTCGGCTACCGGCGGCACGAACGCGTCCGGCTGACCGCGATCTACTGGCATTTCGTCGACATCGTGTGGGCGGGCATCCTGTTCACCATCTACCTGTCGGAGCGGCTGTGATGACCGCACCGGCCGTCTCCCCGAAGGCGCACCACCGCGGCGGGCTGCTGCTGTGGTTCGCCGTGCTGGGCGGTGCGATCGCCTGGGCGCTGCATCTTGCGGCCGCCTGGAGCACCGACGAGCTGGCGTGCTTCGCCGGGCACCACGAAATCTCCGGTACCCCGCTGTACGTGGTGATCACGCTGATGGTGGTCATCCCCGGCGTGATCGCGCTCGCCGCACTCGGCACGGCCCTGCTCGTCCGGCACCGCACGAGCGGCACGGCCGTCGAGGAGGGACGGCCCGACGGCACCCGGCGGGACCGCACGAGGCTGCTGGCCACCGTGGGCATCTGGGCCAACCTGCTGTTCGTGGCGATCATCGCCTTCGACGGCGTCGCAGTGGTGGTGATCCCGCAGTGCCGGTCCTGACCTCACCCGCCCTGCCGCTGGCGCACGCCACCGCCGGCGGTGACGCCGAACGCTGGTGGGAGCTGGCCGGTGTCCTCGTGCTCGCCGGGCTCGCCGCGGCCTACGGCCGTGGCGTGCAGGAACTGTGGCGGCGCGGCGGCCGCGGATCCGCCGTGCGCGCCGCCCGCGCAGCGGCGTTCGCGGGCGGGATCGCCGCCGTCGTGGTGGCGCAGAGCCCGCCGGTGCACCGGTTCGCCGAGGACTCGTTCACCGGCCACATGAGCCAGCACATGATCCTGCTCGTGGTGGCGGGACCGCTGCTGGCGGCGGGGGCGGCCGGGCTGCCGCTGTCGCTGGCGCTGCCCCGGCGCGCCCGGCTGTCCTGGTCCCGCCTGCGGGCCGGCGCCGTGGGCCGCTGGCTGCGGGGCCCTCTGCACCGGGGCATCGTCGTCGGCACCTTCCAGGTCGCGGTGCTGTGGTTCTGGCATCTGCCCGCACCGTACCTGTCCGCGCTCGAGCACCCGGCCGTGCACGCGGCCGAGCACGCGAGTTTCGTGCTCGCCGCGTGGCTGCTGTGGTCGGCCGTGCTGGCCCCGGGACGGCACCGGCTGGCCGGGCCCGCCGCCTTCCTGCTCCTGTTCGCCACCGGGATGGCGGCCGCGGCGCTGGGCGCCGTGCTGACGCTGGCCCCCGCCCCGCTCTACCCCGCCGGAGTGCTCGCCGAGGGCGACCCGCTGGCCGACCAGCAGCGGGCCGGGCTGGCGATGTGGATTCCGATGGACGTGGTGGACGGCGTGCTCGCCCTCGCCCTGTTCGCGGGGTGGCTGTCCCGGCAGGAGCGCCGGACACCGGGCGACCGCGACCTCGCCCCGCCACCGGCCGAGGAGGTGACGGGCTGATGCGCCGCCCGCGAAAGGTCTGGACCAGCTTGGGCGGCGTCGCCGCGGCGGGCGCGCTGGCCGCCTGCTCGGCGGCCGCCCCCGCCCCTCCCCCCGAGGTGCCGCTCGGCTCCCCCGCCCGCGGCGCGCAGCTGATCCAGCAGTACGGCTGCGGGTCCTGCCACACGGTGCCCGGCGTCTCCGGTGCCACCGGTCTGGTCGGGCCGCCGCTGACCCGTTTCGGGGCCCGCTCCTACATCGCGGGCGAACTCCCCAACAACGGCGACAACCTCCAGCGCTGGATCCGCGATCCGCGCGGGGTCGAACCCGGCACCGCCATGCCGAACCTCGGGGTGAGCCCGCTGGACGCCCGCGACATCGCGGCCTACCTGTTCACCCTGAAATGAAAGGGGGAAACGTGTACCTGGCCCGGCACCGCGGTCGCCGGTCGCGCCGCCTGCTCGCCGCCGTCGCGGTACTCGGGTTCCTCCTGCTGGTACCCGCGCTCACCGCGAGCGGCGACGCCGGAACCATGAAGGCGGCGGGCCCCGGCCTCGCGCAGCCCGCGCCCGACCGCGGACGCGAGCTGTACCAGCAGAACTGCGCGAGCTGCCACGGTCCGGCCGGGCAGGGCACGCAGCGCGGCCCGTCGCTGGTCGGCACCGGCCCCGCCTCGGTGGACTTCCAGCTGAGCACCGGGCGGATGCCGCTGCGCACCGAACAGGCCGAACCCCAGCACCAGGACGCCAAGTTCGGGCCCGCCGACATCCAGGCCCTGGTCGCCTACGTCGCGGGCTTCGGCCCCGGCGGCCCCCCGATCCCGCAGGTCGGGCCCGGCGACCTGCGCACCGGGCAGGAGGCCTACCTCGCCAACTGCGCCGCCTGCCATTCGAGCACCGGGGTGGGCGGCCCGCTGACCGGCGGACAGGTCGCACCCGCGTTGTTCCAGGCCACGCCCACCCAGATCGCGGAGGCCGTGCGGGTGGGTCCGCTCCTGATGCCCGCCTTCACCCAGGGACAACTGCCCGACGACGAGCTCAACGGCATCATCGCCTACCTCGGCTACCTGCAGGGGAAACAGGGCAATCCCGATCCCGGCGGCCTGTCGCTGGGCCGCATCGGCCCGATCACCGAGGGCGCGGTCGGCTGGGGCCTCGGCCTGCTGCTGGTGGTGCTCGTGGTGCGGCGCCTGGGAAGCAGGGCCCAGTGACCACCGGACCACAGAGGACACGCCAGACGGAGTGGGCGATCTTCGCCTCCTTCGCCCTCGCCGCACTCGGCGGGATCGCCTTCGCGGTGTTCTTCGTGCTCGGCGGCCAGACCCGGTTCGAGGGCGCTTCGCTCGCCGTCGCCTTCGGCGGGCTCGCGACGGGACTGGGGCTGTGGGCGATCCGGCTGCTGCCCTCGGGTGGCCACGTGGAGGAGCACGAAGGGTTCTCCTCGCCCGAGGTGGAACGCAGCGAGGTGGTCGACCACCTCGTCGACCTCGGACGGCCCCGGCGGCGACGGTGGCTGGTCCGCCTGTTCGGCCTCGCCGGGGGCACGATCACGGTGGCCCTGCTGTTCCCGCTGCGCTCGCTGCTGCAGCCCCAGGGCGGCGCGCTTCCCCCCAAGGCACTGGCCGAGACGCCGTGGCGGGCCGGTGGAGTGCGCCTGATCGACCGCAGCGGCCGCCCGGTCCGCCCCGAGGACGTGTCCGCGCAGTCCATCGAGATCGTCTACCCCGAGCACCACCCCGACGCCGGGGACGCGCCCGCCTTCCTCGTCCGGCTCGACCCGGCGCGGCTGCAGGACCCGCCGCCGGGCGGGCAGGTCGGCGGGATCGTGGCGTACTCCCTGCTGTGCACCCACGCCGGGTGCGCCGTCGCGCTGTACCTGGAGGGCACCGGGCAGGTCCTGTGCCCGTGCCACCAGTCGGTGTTCAACCTGCTGCGGGCGGCGCGGCCGGTCGCAGGCCCGGCGTCGCGGCCGCTGCCCGGCCTGCCGATCTTCGTCGACGCCGACGGCTACCTGCGGGCCTCCGGCGACTTCACCTCCCCGCCAGGGCCCGGGTACTGGAGCAGGCCATGACCGTGCGCAGGGTGGTGACCGCCGCCGACTCCCGCCTGCGCCTCGCGCCGTTCCTGCGCAAGGCGTTCGAGAAGATCTTCCCCGATCACTGGACGTTCATGTTCGGGGAGATCGCGCTGTACTCGTTCGTCGTCCTCGTGCTCACGGGCACCTTCGTGGCGCTGTTCTTCGATCCCAGCACGGCGCAAACGGTCTACCGCGGCAGTTTCGAGCCGATGAACGGCAAACTCACCTCGGCCGCCTACGCCTCGGCGATCTCGCTGAGCCAGGACGTGCGCGCCGGGCTGCTGATCCGGCAGACCCACCACTGGGCGGCGCTGGTGTTCATCGCCGCGATCGTGCTGCACCTGTGCCGGATCTTCTTCACCGGCGCGTTCCGCAGGCCCCGCGTGGTGAACTGGCTGATCGGCGTGACCATGCTGGCCCTGGCGCTGCTCAACGGGTTCACCGGCTATTCGATGCCGGACGACCTGCTGTCCGGGACCGGGCTGCGCATCGCGTACTCGGTGACCCAGTCGGTGCCGCTGGTCGGGGCGTGGCTGGCGTTCCTGCTCTTCGGCGGCGAGTTCCCGGCCGACCAGACCGTGCCGAGGATGTTCGTCGCGCACGTGTTCCTGGTGCCCGCGCTGCTGGCGGTCCTGATCACCGCGCACATGCTGATCCTGATCCGGCAGAAGCACACCCAGTTCCCGGCGCCGGGACGGCGGGAACGCAACGTGGTCGGCTCCCGGCTCTGGCCCGCCTACACCGTCCGCACGCTCGCGCTGTTCCTGGCGGTGCTCGCCGTCCTTTTCGGACTCGGCGGGCTGTTCCAGATAAACCCGGTGTGGCTGTACGGGCCGTTCAACCCGGCGAGCGCCACCGTTCCGGCCCAGCCCGACTGGTACGTGGCGTGGGAGGAGGGCGCGCTGCGGTTGTTCCCCTCGGCCGGGTTCCGGATCTTCGGCTACCTGGTGCCCTCGCCGTTCTTCCCCGGTGTCGTCCTGGGCGCGCTGACCTTCCTGCTGCTGTACGTGTGGCCGCTGCTGGAGCGGTGGTGCACCGGCGACCGGGCCGATCACCAGCTGCTCGACCGGCCGCGCGACCACCCCGCCCGGCTGGGCATCGGGGTGGGGCTGCTGTGCTTCTACGTCCTGCTCGTCGTGGCCGCCGCCGACGACGTGATCGCCCGGACGCTGCTGGTGCCGATCACCTCCGTCGTGTACGCGTTCCGCGCCCTGATCCTGACCCTGCCGTGGCTCGCCGGGCTCCTCGCCTACTTCCTGGCCAAGGCGGCCCGCCACACCCGGGGCGGCTTCGGCGAGATCACCAGGGCCGACCTCAGGGCGGCGGCCCGCCGATCCCGCCCGCAGGGGGGCGCGGCGGAACCGGTCCCGGCGCGCCTGGAGTGCTGGGCCGAGCCCGGCCCGCGGTGGAAATGGCGCTACGTCGAGCATCCGGAGGCGAAGGAGCCGCTGGTGCTGGTGAGCACCAAGCACTACCCGTCCCGTCAGGCGGCGGCCGACGCGGCGCGGCTGGCCTACCCGGGTACCCCGGTGCGGACGGTCTCACGGCCCCCCTCCCGCACCGCCGCCGCACCGTCCCCCAAGCCCGAGCGGCCCCGGGGCCGGGTGTTCACGGCGGTCACCGCGGTCACCGTCTGGCTGCTCGGCCGGAAACGCCACCCCGACGACTGACTCCCCGCTTGTGTCGCACCCTCCGCAAACCTCCGCAAATCGGAGGTGGAACTCAGGTTGCCGAACGTGGGACACAACCGCACGAGGGTGGGACTCGCGGGGGCGGGTCAGCGGCGGGTGCGCAGGATCGTGGCGCCGCCGAGGGCGGCCAGTGCCGCGGCGAGCACCGGGCCCGCCGTGCGGGCGAGCCGCCGGGGCAGCGGCGGCCGCGGTTTGCCGGGCGGGCCGGCCTTCCCGTCCGCCATGGCCAGCACCTGCCCGCTGTGCAGCGCGGTGCGCCCGGTCCCGGCGTCGGCGATCTGCGTCTTGCACGAGAACCCGTTCGCCACCACCAGCGTCGCCGGATCGGCGGACCGGACGGCGGGCAGCAGCGCCTGTTCGCCGCAGTCCATCGAAATCCCGTACTTGCCGTCTTCGAAGCCCCACGAACCGGCCAGGCCGCAGCAACCACCGGTCAGGCTTTCCACTTCCAGCCCCGCCTTCTCCAGCAACTGCTGCTCGGACTTCATCCCGCCGGTCGCCCGGTGGTGGCAGTGGCCCCACAGCAGGGCCCGCCCGGTCAGCTTCGGCGGTTCGATGCCGTAGGTCTGGAAGAACTCGGCGAAGTGGTGGACGTTGGCGGCGAGCCTTCGGGCGTCGTTGTCGTGCGGCAGCATCTTGGTCAGCTCGTCCTTGAACACCGCCACACAGCTGGGTTCCATGCCCACCACGGGGGTGTCCTCACGGACGTGGACGCGCAGCTGGTCCAGCACCCGCCGCAGGTAGCGCTCGGCCATGCCGAGGAAGCCGTAGTCGTAGAGCGGGCGGCCGCAGCAGACGTGCGTCTCGGGCATGATCACGCGCCACCCCGCCGCTTCGAGCGCCTCGACGCAGGCGACACCGACGTCGGTATGCAGGTGGTTGTTGAAGGTGTCGGGGAACACCACGACGGCCCTGCCCGTCTTGTTGGCCGTGCCACCCCGGCGGCGGAACCACTCCTGCAGCGTCATCGGCGCGAACTCCGGGAGTGGCCGCCGCTGGTCGATCCCGGCGGCGAACCGGGCCAGATGCGCCAGGCCGGGGGTCTGGGTGACCGCGTTGACCAGTTCGGGCAGCCGGACCGCCAGCCGCGCCACCTGGTCGATGAAGCCGAAGGCGTACGCGTGCCGGGGCCGCCACCGCCGCCACGACCGGTAGTGGTGGTGCCGGAACTCGGCCTTGTAGGTGGGCATGTCCACATTGACCGGACAGTCGTTGGTGCATCCCTTGCACGCCAGGCAGAGGTCGAGCGCCTCGGCCACCTCCCGCGACTGCCAGCCGTCGGTGATCACCTCGCCGCGCAGCATCTCGAACAGCAGCCGGGCCCGCCCGCGGGTGGTGTGCTTCTCCTCCTTCGTGACCTGGTAGCTCGGGCACATGGTCTGTTCGGCATGCGGCACCCGGCATTTCCCCACCCCCACGCACCGCAGCATGGCGTGCGCGAAGTCGCCGCCGTCCTGCCGGTAGGTGAAGGCGGTCTTCGGCCGGGGAGGGTTGTAGTCGGGGCCCAGCCGGAGGTTCTCGTCCAGCCGGTAGGCGTCGACCACCTTGCCCGGGTTCATCTTGGCGCGCGGGTCCCAGATCAGCTTGAACTCGCGCATCGCCCGCACCAGTTCCGGCCCGTACTGGCGGTCCAGCAGTTCCGCGCGCTGCTGTCCGTCTCCGTGCTCACCGGACAGCGACCCGCCGAAGGAGGTGACCAGATCGGCCGCCTCTTCCAGGAACCGGCGGTAGGCCAGGACCCCTTGCCGCGTCTTGAGGTCGAAGTCGATCCGCGAGTGGATGCACCCCTGGGCGAGATGGCCGTACATCGCGCCGCGCAACCCGTGCGCGTTCATCAGGCCCCGCAGTTCCCGCACGTACTCGCCGATGCGGGCCGGCGGCACCGCGGAGTCCTCCCATCCGGGCCAGTGGTCCCGGCCCGCGGCGAACGCGGTCGCGCCGAGCCCTCCCTCCCGGATCCGCCACAGGTGCTCGGCACTGCCGCCTTCCTGGGTGCTGCGCGCGATCAGCATCCGTTCCGGCGCGTAGTGCTTCTTGCGCCGCAGCCAGGAGGTGAACTCTTCGGCGCGGCGCAGGGACACCTCACCCTCGTCCGCGCCGAACTGGACCAGCAGCCAGGCATCGCCCTGGCGGTACGGCAGTTCCGCCAGGTCCTCGGTGTTCATGGCCAGTTCCTGCTGGTCGTCGATGAGGCGGCGGTCGAGCACCTCCAGCCCGATCGGCCCCCAGTTCGCGATGATCTCGTTGGTCTCGTCGGCGGCCTCGGCCAGGTCGTCGAAGCCGACCACGACCAGGGTGCGCGCGAGCATCGCGGGAGTGAGCTTGAGCCGGGCCCGCAGCACGCTGACGCAGGTGCCTTCCGTGCCGGTGACCGCCCGCGCCACGTTGAAGCCCTTTTCGGGCAGCAGTTCGTCCAGGTTGTACCCGGACACCCGCCGCGGCATGGTCTCCACCGACGGGTAACCGGCCCGGATCCGGTCCGCGTAGCGGTCGCGGAGATCGCGCAGCGCGGCGTAGATCTCGCCCTTGCGGCCGCCTTCGGCGATGATGCGGTCCAGGTCCGGTTCCTCGTTCACGCCCACCCAGAACCGCTCGCCGTCGTAGGTGACGACCTCCAGTGCGTCCACATTGTCCGCGGTGCGGGGCCCCGGACCGTACAACTGGGACTGTACGGAGTGGATCCCGCACGAGTTGTTGCCGACGTTGCCGCCGATGGTGCACCGGGAGTGCGAGGACGGGTCCGGCCCGAACACGAGGTTGTGTTTCCCGGTCTGCCGGTTGAGATCCTCGTTGATCACGCCGTTCTCGCAGGTGACCAGGCGCTGCTCGGCGTCGATCTCCTCGACCCGCGTGAGGTACTTGGAGTGGTCGATCACGACGGCGTAGTTCACCGTCTCGCCGGACAGGCTGGTTCCGCCGCCGCGGCTGAGGATCGGCGCCCCGAAATGGTGGCAGATCCGGTGGGTGGCGACCACGTCGTCGAGTGTTTTCGGGACCACCACACCGATCGGCACCTGACGGAAGTTGGAGGCATCGTTGGCGTAGAGCGCCCGTGAGCCGCGGTCGAACCGCACCTCGCCCGACACGGCGGCCGCCAGTTCCCTTTCCAGTTCCCGCACGTCGAGCCGCTGCCTGCCCCGCGGCGGGCCCGGGATCTCCGGAGCGGACTTGGCCGGGACGTTGAGAAAACGGTTCTCGCGCAGGCCCCGCGTGTGTGTCGGCTTCAGCGTCATGGCTTCGCCGCCCTCACCGGGATGCCGAGTCGCGACCGGGCAACTGCTCGTAGAACTCCACGAGCTTCTGCCGGAAGCCCCGCACCGCCAGCCCGGCCTTTTCCGGTTCCTTCAGCTCGGCCTTGGCCGCCTTCTTGCCCTGCTCGTACATGATGTGCGGCGGGATCGGCGGGATCTCGGCGTCCACCTTGAACTCCACCACCACCGGTCCGGACCCGTGCAGCGCCTCGTCCCAGGCGGCGCCGATCCCGTCCGGTTCCTCGCAGTAGATCCCGCGCAGCCCGACCAGTTCCGCGTAGCGCGCGTACGGGATGTCGGGAATGTCCTGTGAGCCCGGGAACTTCGGGAAGCCGCCCATCGCGCGCTGCTCCCAGGTGACCTGGTTGAGGTCCTGGTTGTTGAACACCGCGAACACCAGCGGCGGGGAACCACCGAGCCGGTCGGCGTACCGGCGCACGGTGATCATCTCGTTCATGCCGTTCATCTGGAAGGCACCGTCGCCGACGAAGGCGATCACCGGCCGGTCCGGGAAGGCGAACTTCGCCGCGATCGCGTACGGCACCCCCGGCCCCATCGTGGCCAGCGTCCCCGACAGCGAGGCGCGCATGCCCGCCCGCAGTTTCAGCTGGCGGGCCCACCAGTTCGTGGCCGAGCCGGAATCCGCGGTGAGGATGCACCCGTCGGGCAGCTTCGGGGACAGCACGTGCGCGACGGCCTGCGGGTTGATCTTGCCGTCGAAATGCTGGCCCGCGCGGTCGGCGAGGACGCGGTCCCAGGTACGGACGTCGCGCTCGATCTTCTCGCGCCAGCCGCGGTCCTGTTTGGTCTCCAGCAAGGGAAGCAGCGCCTTGAGCGTCTCCTTGGCGTCACCGACGAGGTGGGCCTCCATCGGGTAGCGGATGCCGATCATCCGGCCGTCGATGTCGATCTCCACCCCGCGCGCACTGCCCTCGTCCGGCAGCCATTCGGCGTAGGGGAAGCTCGACCCGATCATGAACAGCGTGTCGCAGTTCATCAGCATGTCGTCGCTGGCCTTGGACCCGAGCAGGCCGACGGGGCCGGTGACGAAGGGCAGGTCGTCCGGGAGCACCTCGCGCCCGAGCAGTGCCTTGGCCACACCCGCACCGAGTTTCTCCGCCGCCTCCACCACCTCTGCGGTGGCGTGCGCCGCGCCCTGCCCGACCAGCATCGCGACCTTCCTGCCCTCGTTGAGCACGTCCGCGGCCCGCCTCAGCTCGGCCTCGTCCGGCAGCAGTCGAGGCTGGCTCCAGCCGACACTGGAGTACACCGCGCCGTGGGTCTTCGGCGGCGAGGGCACCGCCTTCTCCTCCTGGATGTCCTCCGGGATGATGATGGTGGCGACTCCGCGCTCGGTGAGCGCGGTCTTGAAGGCGCGGTCGATGACGTGCCGCACCTGGGCGGGATGCATGCACACCTGCACGAACTCCGACACGTCGGAGAACAGGTTGTCCAGCGCGATCTCCTGCTGGTAGTGCGCGCCCTGCGAAATCCGCTTCTGCTGCCCCACGATCGCGACCACCGGCTGGTGGTCGAGCTTGGCGTCGTAGAGACCGTTGAGCAGGTGCACCGCCCCCGGACCGGAGGTCGCCATGCAGCAGCCGACCTCACCGGTGAACTTGGCGTGGGCGCAGGCCATGAACGCGCCCATCTCCTCGTGCCGGGGCTGGATGAACTCGGGGTCCCCCTGCGCCCGCTCGAACGCCCCCAGCATGCCGTTGATGCCGTCGCCGGGGTAGGCGAACACACGGTGCACACCCCACTGGCGAAGCCGGTCCAGCACGTAGTCCGCGACCTTCATCTGGTCCTCCTCAGCAGGCGAACGGGTCCCTCCAGCGCCTACCCGCCGGGTAGGCGCGGAAAACCTTGCCCTGGGCAAGAATTTTCCCGAGGAAGGGGAAACGCGACGTCCCTTTTGCCGTGGGCGGGTATCGGGGAAACACTGGTGACCAGGACCGGGCGACCACCACGGAGAAGGCATGCCGACGACCGAACAGGTTCACCGCCTGCTGGAGCAGGGCCTGGACTACCCGGAGATCGGGCGGCGGCTCGGTGTCCCGGCCGGGCAGGCCTACCTGATCGCCACCGGGCTGCCCGCCGACGGAAGCGACGCCCCCTCGCCAGAGGAACGGCGGCGGCGCGGGCTGCGGCTGCGAAGCCAGGATCTGGCGAACCCGCCGCACGAGAACCCGGCGAGCAGCGCCAAGGTGCACGACTGGATCGCCGAACGGGTACGCGCCGACACCCAGATGCGGGCGGCGGCCGAAGTGGACGGTTGACGGCGGCGGATCCGGGTAGACGGCGACGGGTGAAACGGAGGTGTCACGAATGGCC
The DNA here is from genome assembly GCF_026802195.1 of Amycolatopsis cynarae. NCBI lineage: Bacteria > Bacillati > Actinomycetota > Actinomycetes > Pseudonocardiales > Pseudonocardiaceae > Amycolatopsis > Amycolatopsis cynarae. Next base: position 3,724,779 of record NZ_CP113836.1, read on the forward strand.
GTACCGCGGTGGATCGAGGGCTGGCCGGTGTACCGGCAGTTCCGGGACGGGGACGCGACCGGCCGCGGCGCCGCCGCCAAGAGCGAGCACAGCAGGACCCTCGCTCCGCGCACCGTCGAGGCCGACAAGGTCGTCAAGTCGGTCTGTCCCTACTGTGCCGTGGGCTGCGGCCAGAACGTCTACGTCCGGCAGGGCAAGGTCACCCAGATCGAGGGCGACCCGTCGTCGCCGGTCAGTCGCGGAAGGTTGTGCCCGAAGGGGGCCGCGAGCCTGCAGCTGACCACCGGCGCGGCCCGCGAGCACCGGGTGCTCTACCGCCGTCCACACGGCACGGACTGGGAGCCGCTCGATCTCGCCACGGCGATGGACATGATCGCGGAACGGACCATCGCCGCCCGCGCCAAGGGCTGGGAATGGGACGCCGGGGGCGTCCGCACCCGGCGCACGCTGGGGATCGCCAGCCTCGGCGGCGCCACCCTGGACAACGAAGAGAACTACCTGCTGAAAAAGCTGTTCACCGCACTGGGCGCGATCCAGATCGAGAACCAGGCCCGCGTTTGACACTCCTCCACGGTTCCCAGTCTGTGGACCTCCTTCGGCCGCGGTGGCGCGACGACCTTCCAGCAGGACCTGGCCAATGCCGACTGCATCGTCATCGAGGGCTCCAACATGGCCGAATGCCATCCGGTGGGATTCCAGTGGGTGATGGAGGCCAAGGCCCGCGGCGCGAAGCTCATCCACGTCGACCCCCGCTTCACGCGCACCAGCGCGCTGGCCGACCTCCACGTCCCGTTGCGGGCCGGCACCGACATCGTCTTCCTGGGCGGGCTCGTCCGCCACGTGCTCGAGGAGGAGAAGTACTTCCGCGAATACGTCGTCGCTTACACCAACGCGGCCACCATCATCGGTGAGGAGTTCGCCGACACCGAGGACCTCGACGGGGTCTTCTCCGGGCTGGACCGCGAGAACCGGACCTACGACCACCGCACCTGGCGCTACGAGGGGGCGGAAGTGCAGGCCGCGTCCGGCCACCGCGACCAGGAATGGCAGGAGCGCACCCGCGGCGGCGCGTCCGTGCGCGAGGCCGCCCGGGGCGAGGCGCACGGTTCCGGCGGCGCCGAGGTCGGCGCCGAACCGCGGACCGACGAGACCCTGCAACACCCGCGCTGCGTGTTCCAGATCCTCAAACGGCACTACGCGCGCTACACGCCGGAGATGGTCGAGGAGATCTGCGGCGTGCCGCAGGACACCTTCCGCCAGGTCTGCCGCCTGGTCACCGAGAACTCGGGCCGCGACCGGACCACCGCCTTCGCCTACGCGGTCGGCTGGACCCAGCACAGCGTGGGCGTGCAGTACATCCGCACCGCGGCGATCCTGCAGGCCCTGCTCGGCAACATCGGCCGTCCCGGCGGGGGCATCCTCGCGCTGCGCGGCCACGCCAGCATCCAGGGCTCCACCGACATCCCGACCCTGTTCAACCTGCTGCCCGGCTACCTCCCGATGCCGCACGCGCACGCCAACGAGGGCCTGGACGCCTTCGTCGAAGCCGAGGGCACGAAGAAGGGCTACTGGGGCAACATGCGCTCCTACCTGATCAGCCTGCTCAAGGCCTGGTGGGGTCCGGCGGCCCGCCCCGACAACGACTTCTGCTTCGACTACCTGCCCCGGCTCACCGGGAGCCACAGCACCTACGAAACGGTGCTCGCGCAACTCGAGGGCCGGTGCAGCGGATACTTCCTGCTGGGCGAGAACCCCGCGGTCGGCTCGGCGAACGCGAAGATGCAGCGCCTGGGGATGGCGAACCTGGACTGGCTGGTCGTACGCGACTTCTCCCTGATCGAAAGCGCGACCTGGTGGAAGGACGGGCCCGAAATCGAAACGGGCGAACTGCGCACCGAGGACATCGCCACCGAGGTGTTCTTCCTCCCCGCCGCCGCGCACACCGAAAAGGACGGCAGTTTCACCAACACCCAGCGAATGCTCCAGTGGCACCACCAAGCCGTCGAACCGCCCGGCGACGCGCGCAGCGACCTGTGGTTCGCCTTCCATCTGGGCAGGAAGATCCGGGAGAAGCTGTTCGCGGCCGCCCTGAAGGAGTCCACTTCGGACCGTCAGCGCGAGCGCGACCGGCCGGTGCTGGAGCTGACCTGGGACTACCCCACCAAGGGTGAGATCGCCGAGCCCGACGCCGAAGCCGTGCTCGCCGAGATCAACGGCTGGAACGCCGAGGCCGAACCGCTGAGCAGCTACGAACAGCTGAAACCGGACGGCTCCACCGCCTGCGGATGCTGGATCTACTGCGGGGTCTACTCGGGCGGTGTGAACCAGTCCGCCCGGCGCAAGCCCGGCAACGAACAGAACTGGGTGGCGCCCGAATGGGGCTGGGCGTGGCCGGCGAACCGCCGCATCCTCTACAACCGGGCCTCCGCCGACCCCGGCGGCGAACCCTGGAGCGAGCGCAAGGCACTGGTGTGGTGGGACGCCGAAAAGGGCAAGTGGACCGGCCACGACGTGCCCGACTTCAAGGTGACGAAACCGCCGGACTTCCGGCCGCCCGAGGGCAGCACCGGCCCGGAGGCGCTCTCCGGCACCGACGCCTTCGTCATGCAGGCCGACGGCAAGGCCTGGCTGTTCGCCCCCGCCGGGCTGGTCGACGGGCCCCTGCCCACGCACTACGAACCGCAGGAATCGCCGTTCACCAACCTGCTCTACCCGCAGCAGCGCAACCCGGTCCGGCAGATGCTCAGGCACCGGGACAACCGGTTCCAGCCCAGCGGCCGGGAACCGGGGGCGGAGGTGTTCCCGTACCCGCTGACCACCTACCGGCTCACCGAGCACCACACCGCGGGCGGGATGAGCCGCTGGCTGCCCTACCTCTCGGAGCTCCAGCCCGAACTGTTCTGCGAGGTCTCCCCGGAACTCGCGGCCGAGCGCGGGCTGACGCACCTGGGCTGGGCGACCATCGTCACCGCGCGGACCGCGATCGAGGCGAGGGTGCTGGTCACCGACCGGATCACCCCGCTGACCGTGCAGGGCCGCACGGTGCACCAGGTCGGCGTCCCCTACCACTGGGGGCCCAACGGGCTTTCCCGGGGCGACGCGGCCAACGAGCTGACCTCGCTGGCCCTGGACCCCAACGTGCACATCCAGGAGGTCAAGGCCCTGACCTGCGATATCCGCCCGGGACGGCGTCCGCGCGGGCCTGCGCGGGTGGAGCTGGTGCGGGAGTACCAGCGGCGGGCGGGCATCACCGACGAGACCGGACGGGAGAGTTGACATGAGCGCCGAACCGGATCTGGGCTACTCCGACCGCCCGCCCCGCCTGGGTTTCTTCACCGACACCACCGTCTGCATCGGCTGCAAGGCGTGCGAGGTGGCGTGCAAGGAGTGGAACGCCATTCCGGACGACGGGCTCACGCTCACCGGGATGTCCTACGACAACACCGGCGGGCTCGGCGCGGACACCTGGCGGCACGTGGCCTTCATCGAGCAGCGCAAGCCGATCGCGCGGCAGGATCCCGGCCTGCACCACGACATCGACGTGCTGGCGATGGCCGGGAACGGCTCCGCCGCCCCGCCCGCCCAGGCGGCCGGCCCCGGCGACCGGTTCCGCTGGCTGATGGCCTCCGACGTGTGCAAGCACTGCACGCACGCGGCCTGCCTCGACGTCTGCCCGACCGGTTCGCTGTTCCGCACCGAGTTCGGGACGGTGGTGGTGCAGGAGGACATCTGCAACGGCTGCGGCTACTGCGTGCCCGCGTGCCCGTACGGCGTGATCGACCAGCGCGAGGGCGACGGCCGGGTGTGGAAGTGCACGCTGTGCTACGACCGGCTGGGCGTGGGCATGGAACCGGCGTGCGCGAAGGCCTGCCCCACCGACTCCATCCAGTTCGGACCGCTGGACGAGCTCCGCGAGCGCGCCCGCGACCGGCTCGGGCTGCTGCACGAGGCCGGTGTCGCGGACGCGCGCCTCTACGGCGAGGACCCCGGCGACGGGGTCGGAGGCGACGGGGCGTTCTTCCTCCTGCTCGACGAGCCGGAGGTCTACGGACTGCCGCCCGACCCCGTGGTCACCACGCGCGACCTGCCCGCGATGTGGCGGCACGTGGCCGGGGCGGCGGTGTCGCTGGCGGCCGGGGCGCTCGCGGCCTTCGCCGGCACGATGCTCGGGAGGCGACGGTGACCCGCGACCAGGACAACCCCCGGCCCGGCCGGGAAGCCATGACCGGGGTGGCGGCCGGACGGCGACGGCGCCGCGGCGAGTTGCCGATGGTGCCCGACGCCCGTTTCACCTCCTACTACGGCAAACCCGTGCTCAAGGCCCCGGTCTGGCATTCCCCGGACATTCCCGGTTACCTCTTCCTCGGCGGCCTCGCCGGGGCCTCCTCGGTGCTCGCCGCCGGGGCGCAGGCCACCGGCCGCCACCGCCTGGCGCTGGTGGCCAAGACCGGCGCGTTCGGCGGCATCGCGCTCTCACTCGCCGGGCTCGTCCACGACCTGGGGCGGCCCGCCCGGTTCCTGCACATGCTGCGGGTGGTCAAACCGAGTTCCCCGATGAACGTCGGATCGTGGCTGCTGGCCGCCTACGCGCCGCTGGCGGGCGCGTCGGCGTTGTCCGCGGTGACCGGCAGGATGCCTCGCACCGGCGCCGCCGCCACGGCCGGTTCCGCGTTGCTGGGCCCCGCCGTCGCCGCCTACACCGGTGCCCTGGTCAGCGACACCGCCGTCCCGGCCTGGCACGACGGCTATCGGGAGATGCCCTACGTGTTCGTCGGCTCGGGCGCCGCGGCCGCCGGCGGGCTGAGCCTGATCGCCGCGCCGGAAGGCGAACACCAGCCCGCGCGCAACCTCGCCGTGCTCGGCGCCGCGCTCGAACTGGCCGCGTTCACCCGGATGGAGAAGCGGCTCGGCATGGTGGCCGAGCCCTACCGGTCCGGCCGGTCCGGCCGCTACCTGCGGACGGGCGAGATCCTGTCCGTGGCCGGGATGCTCGGCGCACTGTGCGGCAGGCGCCGACGGGTCGTCCGGGTGCTCTCCGGTGCCGCGCTGCTGGCCTCCTCGGCCGCCACCCGCTGGGGAATCTTCCACGCCGGCAAGGCCTCGGCGAACGATCCGAAGTACACGGTGGTCCCGCAGCGCGAACGGCTGCGGGAACGGACGTGAACCCGGCCTCACAGCCACCGCGTCCCGGCCTGCCCCCCGATCGAGAGGTCACCGCTCGCCTCGGCGAACGCGGTGAGCGCGCGCACCAGGCCCCGGCGCGTCCCGCCCGGCATCCGGTCAACGATCCGGGCGACCTCGGTGCGCCGCCGCCGCATCACCTCCCGTACCGCCCGCGTCCCGTCGCCGGTCAGCTTCACCACCAGTTCCCGCCGTGAGTCCGGGTTGGCCTCGCGCGTCACCAAGTTCGCCGCGACCAGCCGGTCCACCATGCGCGTCGTCGTCGACGGGTTCACCCCGAGCGCCTCGGCGAGCGCCGTGGGCTTCAGCGGCCCGCGCGCGAAGAGCACCACCAGCAGGCGGAACTGCGAGAGGGTGATCGACTCGTCCACCGACGCGATCGACCGCGCCGATATCGCCACCAGCAGCCGTGACGCGGTCAGCACGGCATCGGTCATCGCGTCGACGTCGTCGGGTGCCGGGATTGCGGGCTCCCGGGGCGGCAGGCGGGTGCGGCGGGAAGACACCTACCCCTACTACCCGCCCCGCGGGCGATACATGCTTCTCACAACGATTGCCCTGACCAAGGTTAGGCGGTGTATCGAAGTCGACGGCGTTGGTCAACCGGATTTCGCGTCATTCAATAGGAGGAGATCCCGCAACCAGGGACCGCCTGAGGTTCCGCCACCCGCACCGCTACCCAAGCCAGGTTGATACAGGCCTTAGCGGCGCTCGCCGGTATTGCGGGCCTCGAGGGCCGCGCCGAGCGCCTCGGCGGTCTCCGCCGTGGCCTGCTCAGGCACGGGCGGGACCGCCGAACGCATCCGGGCGAGCCCGAGCATCCCCGCCCCGGCGGCGGCGAGGGAAACGACCATGCCCACGACCAGGGTGGCCAGCCACTCCGGCAGCACCTTCGCCAGCAGCAGCACCGCGCCCCGCAGCATCAGTCCGCCCCCGTAGAGCGCCAGCACCACGGCCATCGCGGCGAGACCGGTGGCCACGCCGCCCTCCTTCATCTTCCGTTTCGTCTCGCCCAGCGCGATCCGCAACTCCCGGCGCGCCAGCTCGCCGATCCGCCCGCCCAGTTCGGCGGCCACCTCGTCACCGCTACCCGCCGTCATGCCCGCTCTCCTCACCTCGTGCCGTCCCCTCCCGGGGTCCGGGTACCCGGACCCGCGCCCGGCACTCCCCCGCCGGGACCCCGCGGGCACTTCCCCTGAGGGGACCCTGAACAGGGCCGGGGCGAGCCGTGAAGGGGCCTTCACGGCCAACGCCGAACGGTGGGGAGCCCGGGAGTGTCAGGCAGCCAGGCGGCCCAGCACGTGCGCGTATCGCCGGAAGCCTGCCTTGATCTCCGCGGGCGACGGGGAATCGGGGCGCAGGACGCCCGGGAGCAGGGCCGCGCGCCACAGGCGCAGGGTCTGCGACGGCGCCGTCACGTGATCCGGCCCGGCCAGCACACCCGCCAGCCGGACGACCTCCACGATGGCCGGTGCCAACTCGCCGGTCAGCTCCGCGGCCTGCGTGACCGCGGCACCCACCAGGGCATGAAGCAGGCTCGCCAGCTGCAAGTCCCCGCCCACCGCCACGACACGCCCGAGCACCTCCGGATCCGCCAGGTCCGGCGGGAAGTCCTCGATGTAGCCCGAGTGGATCGCCAGGTATCCGACGATATCGGCCACCGTCGTGTCCGCGGCGCTCACCCAGATGGCCCGGTTCCGGAAGATGTCGAGCACGGCCGGGGACAGGCCGCCGATCCGCGCCACGAGACCGAGAATGCGATCGAGTTCACCGCCGCGGGAACGCGCGAAGTCGGCCACCCTGAACTCGCCCGGTCCGCCCGGCGGCATGCTCGCGGCCGCACCCAGGTGCACGAGACCCCACAACGGCCCGAATATCTCGTAAGCCAGTGCTTCCTCGGAGACCCTCATCCTACCCTTTCCCGACCGCGTCAGAAGTTTCCGGAGAAGAAACGCATGATCGCTTCGTTCGTCGGAACGACGTCAGTTATACCCTCGTTGATCAGCTGAATTCCTTCCGGGGTGTTGACGAAGTATTCCGGCTGGTTCCGGCCCGGTCCGCCGAGCTGCCGGACCGAATCGGCGAAGTCCTCGGGCACCTCGACCCTGACGATCTTGCCGCCGACCCCGTACTGGGTGGCCGCGCGCTGGAAGTCGTCGGTCAGGTAGACCCCGCCTTCCGGCGTGTACTCCCGCTTGCCGTCGACCGCCTTGTTCAGCGAGAACTGGTCACCCTCGAAGTCCTTGGAACCGTGGTAGAGAACCTTCTTGCCGGGCGGGGCGTCCGGATTGTTCTGCGGATAGAGCCCGAACGGGTCGATCTGCCAGATCGGGTTGGACACGTAGGCGTACGGATTCGGCGACGGGGCCAGCCCGAGCGGATCACTGCTCTGATATCGCGCCGTGGCGGGTTCGTAGTAACGATGGAAATTGTAGTGAAGCCCGGTCTCGGAATCGTGGTACTGGCCAGGAAACCGAAGGTCGCATTCCGCCGGACCGACCGCGGACCGGACACCCCACAGACTGGCCGTCGCGCGTCCGGCCAGGATTCCGTCGGGGGTGACCAGTTCCGCGGGAGAGCCGCTCAGGTCGGCGACGATCGCGTAGAAGGCTTCGTCGACGCGATCCCGCTCGCCGTCGCCCGCGAACTTCCGCTCGAACTGGAGCATCGGGGTGAAACTCCCCGGTTCCAGCTCCCAGGTGGTCGTCCCGCCCTCGCGCAGCTGCTCGGCGAGCACGTTGCCATCCCAGGTGAACTCGACCCGTTCCAGCACCGTGACCCGGTCCTGCGCCAGCCTTTCCTTGGCGATCCGGCGGCCCAGCGCGTCGTACCGGTAGCGCCAGTGCTGCCCCTCCGGAGTGTCCGCCGCGGTCATCCGGCCCTTCGGATCCCAGGTGTAGTGCCAGGCCCGCCCCTCGCCGTCCGGCCGCGCGACCTCGCGGCACACGACTCTGCCTTCACGGTCGTGCCGGTAACTCACCTTCCCCGCGCGCCGGAGCAGGGCACCCGCGTATTCGCGTTCGCCCTGGGCGGCGGCGTCCGGATCGTCCCCCAGCGCGGGCCAGCTGGCCAGCACGAGGTTTCCCGCCGCGTCGTAGGCATAGCGTTCCTCCCAGCCGTCGCCCAGTACGGAGGCGACGCGGCCGTTCGCGTCCAGACCGTACTCGCGGGCACCCGCCAGCTGGTCGACGCTCCGGGTGACCCGTCCATCGGCGCGATACCGGTACGACCGGCGCTGCAGAACCCGCTCGCCTCGCTCCCGGCCACCGGGTGCGCCGGAGGTGGTGACCGATTGCGCGCGCAGCCGGTGGTTGGCATCCCAGATCTGGGTCAGTGCGACCGAACCGAGCAGGCGACGGGTTTCACGGCCGGCCCTGTCGTAGCCGAAGCGCATCCGCCGCCCGGCGGCGACCAGGCTCGACGGCCTGCCGTTCGAGCCGTATTCCCAGGTGCTCTCGGTGCCGGAAGGCGTGCGGCGGCGGATCCGGCGGCCGAGCACGTCGTAGGCCGACTCGACGGTGCGGCCGTTGACCGTCTCGGCCACCACGCGTCCCAGCACGTCCCGTTGCAGCAGGACGTCGGCGTCGGCGTTCGCCGCCCGAACCAGGCGGCCGTCCGCGTCGTAGGCGAAGGTGGTGACCGAACCCTCGCAGTGTTCCTCACGAACGTTTCCGAGGGCATCGCGCCGGAAGACGGTGACCTCGCCGTTGCCGTTCGTGTATTCGGCGATCCGGCGCGCGGCGTCGTAGCCGTAGCGGAGCTTCCTGCCGTTGAAGTCGGTTTGCTCGACCAGGTTCCCGGCCGCGTCGTAGCGGTAGCGCCAGGTCAGCCCGCGGGAATCGACCACGGCGACCCTGCGCAACTCGGTGTCGTAACGGAACTCCAGCCGCGAACCGTCGGGGCCGGTCTCCGCGACGGGGAGGTCGAAATGATTGACCTCGACGCGAGTGGTGTTTCCCAGCGGGTCGATGTGGCTGAGCGTGTTGCCCTCACCGTCATACGACCAGCGTTCCGTCGCGCCGTCGGGGAGCGTGCGGGACAGCGGCTTGCCCTCGACCGTCCACCCGAACCGCGTCATTCCGCCGAGCGGGTCGATGATCGCGGTCACCCGCCCGAACACGTCGCGGCGATACCGCGTCACGGCACCGTCGGGTGCGGTCACGGCAACCGGGAGCCCGGCGCGGTCGTTGTCGATCCGGGTGGTCTGCCCCAGCGCGTTCGTGGACGAAACGAGGCAGCCGCGCTCGTCGTAGGCGTAGCGGGTGACCGCTCCGGCCGGATCCACGGCGGCGGTGCGGTTGCCGCGGTCGTCGTATTCCTGGCGCCACCGCGCCCCGCCCGGCGCCACGATGCCGACCGGCAGGCCCTGTCCGTTGTATTCGGCGTGGGCGCGCGTGCCGTCAGGCCGCTCGATGGCGGTGAGGTTGCCGTCCTCGTCATAACGGTAACGGAAGGTGTTCCCCAGCGGGTCGGTTCTGGACAGCAGCCGGTTGTGCCGGTCCCAATCCGAAACCGTCTCCGCGCCGAGCGGATCGATTTCCCGGACTATCTGGAACTGTTCGTTCAGCTGATAAGTGGTGGTGTGGCCGAGGGAATCGGTTCGCCGGGTGGTGCGGTTCCGCTCGTCGAACTCCAGCGTGCAGTCCAGGAATCCCCCCGCACCGCGGGCCTCGATGCATCTGCCGAGCCCGTCGTAGCGGTAGCGGTACCACATTCCGTTCGTGTCTTCCCAGCCGGTGAGCCTGCCCGCCGGGTCGTAGTCGAAACGGACCGGCCTGCCCGAGGAATTGACGACCTCGACGAGCCTGCGGCCGGCGTCGTACCGGTATCGCTTGAGGCGGATGTCCCGGCCTTCCGGGTTCGCCAGACGGAGTTCGCTGATCAGGCCGTCCTCGGTCGTCACGAGAACGCGGTAGCCCGCGGAGTGCGTGATTTCGGCAAGCAGGCCGCTCGCTTCGTACCGGAAGTCGATCCGGTTTCCGTTCCGGTCGCTGATCGCACTGATCGGCAGGCGGTCCCCGCCACCGGCCGCGAAATGCAGGGTACGGCCGAGCTTGCGGTTGGTCACGGTGAAACCGCCGTCCCCGGCCCGCGCCAGCGGCCACGGGGTACCGTGCACGGGCAGCACCGGCTCCCCGGCGGCCGGAACGGGATAGGTGAGCAGCATGCCGTCGGCCGCGACGAAATGCACCACGTCCCCGGCGACCTCGATCTTCTGGTCCACAGTGGACGACCAGGTGGGCCCGAACCAGCGGCCGTAGGCATGATCCGAGCGATGCGACCGGCTGAGCACCAACGGCAGGGTCCCGGGCAGTTCCACGTCGACCTGATCCAGGAACACCCGGCCGGTGGTCAGATCGATGGGGTCGTCCGTGGCCGGTGTCTCGGCACTGGTCTTCGAAGTCCTGGGCGGCTCGCTGTTTTCCACCTTCGGCGGGTCGGAACTCCCCGAAGGCTGGGTGGAGGTGCCGCCCGAAGAGGGCTCGTCCGGCGAGGACGAGCCCGTCGTACCGTCGGAGGCCGACGACCCCGCCGAAGGTTCGTCGGTGCCGCTCGGCCTGGTGCCGTCGCCGGTGCCGGTGTGCGGTTCGTCGCCCGCGGAGGAGACGTGGGTGCTGTCGTCCCCGGCGCGCAGGTGGGGTTCCTCGCCGCCGTGGCCGTGGAGGGCGTTCATGACCTTCTTGATCGCGGCGAAGATCTCCTCCAGTTTGCTCATCATCGGCCGCAGCGCCTCGACCGAATTGATGAGCTTCTTGAGCAGCGCCCCGATCTTCTCGATCCACGCCGAAACCTGCTCCACCACCTGCGCCACCACCACCGGCGTGCCCAGCCCCAGCGAACAGACCTCTTCCAGCGCGTCCTGGATGAAATCCCCCACCGCCTGGGTGACCATGTCGCGGACCATGCCGCGCACGGCGCCGGTGATGACGCCGACGATCTGCACCACGGTGCCGATCGTCTCGGCACACGTCGCCGCCGCGCCGAGGTGATCGATCTTGTTCTTCAGCTGCGCCCGGTAGGTGTCGGCCGCCTGACCGGTCCAGTGCGCGGTGTCCCTGGTGACGGTGTCGGTGAGCTCCTTCGCCGACTTCTGCACCGCCTGCGCGACGTTCTTCCACGTCTGCGAATAGGCGGCGATCTGGTCGGCGTCACCGGCCAGCTGGTTGAGCGCGTCCTGCAAGGGCTGAACGTGCTCGATCAACCAGTTCAGTCCGTAGGAGATCAACGTGCCGACCGGGTTCATCGCCATGGTCAGCAGGTCCATGCCGGTCCCGAAGGCGGCGATACCTCCCTCGATCCAGCTCCCCGACTGCACCCCGTCGTACACGCCGGCGGCATCGTCGAGCACGTTGATCCCGGAATGCCAGGTGGTCGAATCCTGCTTCGCGGCGACCAGAGGGTTGCTCATCGCAACTCCTCACCCAATGCCTTCAGCGCCTGCGCGTGCGCCTGTTCGGTCGATTCGTAACTCGACACCGCCTTGGTCACCGCATCCGAAATCGAACCGATCGCCTGCTGCGACAACCCCAGGGTCACCAGCCCGGGCGCGGACACCGCCAGCACGATCGGCACGAACAACGGGCCGCAGATCATCCCGTAGGCCTGGATCCCCATCGTGACCTGTTCGGCGGCCGACAGCGCCTGTCCCAGCTCCCCCGCGATCCGCTGCACCGCCTGCGCGTGCGAGCTCAGCTCACCGGTTTCGACCGTATAACCCTCGTTCGTCATCCTGCGCCCCCATGATGTGCGGACCGGACCTCTTTTCCTCCGACGAGCATTACCGTTCCGGGGTTCCCGGGGCGCCGTTCTCGCGCGGAATACGGCCGAACAGACCAATACCGGAGGCCACAATTCCACCCCCTTCGAGCATTATGACCGTTTCGCCCGGACGGTCTTCCGGCGCGGCCGCTGAAGCGCGTTCCGGTAGCGTCGCCACAATGACGTGGAAGACGACGGCCAGGACGGCATCGCGTCGCCGGGTGCTCGGCCTGACCGGACTGGCGAGCCTGCCGGTCGTGACCGGCTGCGGAGCCGGGACCGGCCGGGGAAAGGCGGAAGCACCGGCCCCCGCCCCGGAGCCGGTCCACGCGGGCGACGACGTGGTCATGATCGTGCGGCATGCCGAGAAGCCGGCCGGAACCTCGGCCCCCTACGGGATCACCGCCGACGGGGTGCGCAGCGAAGGCTCACTCACCGTGCGGGGATGGACCCGCGCCGGGGCACTGGCCGGACTGTTCGCCCCTGCCGGGGACGCACCGGTCCGCGCCGGGCTCGCCCGACCCGCCGCGGTGTACGCGGCGGCACCCGACGGCGACAAGGAGCAGCGTCCATTGCAGACGGTCTCGGCGCTGGCCGCGCGGCTGGGCCTGACCGTGATCACGTCCCACGCCAAGGGGGGCGAGGCGGCGTTGGCCGCGGAGCTCGCCGTCCGGCACGGCCCCACCCTGGTTTCCTGGCAGCACGAGGACATTCCGGCCATCGCGGACGGACTGGGCCTGGTTTCCCCCGCCCCGCCCGGATCGTGGCCCGGGGACCGGTTCGACGTCGTGTGGGTGTTCGTCCGCTCCGGGCAGGGCTGGACGTTCCGTCAGGTCCCGCAGCTGCTCCTGGACGGCGACCGGCCCACGGTGATCGCCTGAGGATCCGCTTAAGGCGCCCCGCGACCCCTGGCCACGCCGCCCGCGCCCGGCGATCATGGGGGCATGGCGGTGATCTCTGAGCGCGCGGCGGTGCGCCGGCTGCACGACCGGTTCGGCTTCGGGCCGCGCCCCGGCGACCTCGACCGGGGCTTCACCGAGACGCTCAACCGGCTGTTCACCCCGGGTCGCGACGCCGGAGCCGACGCGACCCCGATCCCGCAGCCGGGCACCCCGCCCCGGGAGCCGGACAAACGGGACAAGACGGCACGGGCGGCGGCGGCACGGCAACTCCAGGCGCAGGCCACGCAGGCGGTCCTGTGGTGGCTGGACCGCATGGTGGCCGCCGACGACCCGCTCCCCGAGCGGGTCACCTGGTTCTGGCACGGGCATTTCGCCACCAGTGAGCAGAAGGTGCGCAGTCCCCAGCTGATGCTCGCGCAGAACCAGACCCTGCGCACGCTCGGCCTCGGCGGCTTCACCCCGCTGGCCCAGGCGATGGTCGTCGATCCCGCGATGCTGCTGTGGCTGGACGGCAACAGCAACAGGGCGGGCAGGCCGAACGAGAACCTGGCGCGCGAGTTCATGGAGCTGTTCACCCTCGGGGTGGGCAACTACACCGAAGCCGACGTCCGCGAGGCGGCGCGCGCACTGACCGGGTGGAGCGCCAAGCGGGACGAGCCCACCGCGCGTTTCGACCGCAAGCACCACGACGACAGGCCCAAGAACATCCTCGGCACCACGGGAAACTTCGACGCTGGGTCCTTTGTGGACCTGGTGTTGAGCAGGCCGCAGTCCGCGCCGTTCATCGCCGGGCGGCTGTGGTTCCGGCTGGTCTCCCCCGACCCGCCGCCGCCCGATGTGCTCAACCGCCTCGTCGCCGCCTACGGCAGCAACCGGGACATCAGGGCACTGCTGGTGGCGATCGCCGGTGAGGACGCGTTCCGGGACCCGGCCGCGTCACTGGTGAAGCAGCCGGTCGAATGGCTCGCCGGGTTGATGCGTGCGCTCGGGGTTCGCCCCGGCACCCTGCCGGAGAAGGACAGGGCCGCACTGCTGACCGGGTTGCGCGGAATGGGCCAGGTCCCGTTCGAGCCCCCGAGCGTGGGCGGCTGGCCCGCCGGCGGCGCCTGGCTGACCACCTCGGCCGGGCTGTCCCGGCTGCACCTCGCGCAACTGGTGGCCGCCCACGCGAACCTGGACGCGGTGGCGAGGGCGGCGGACCGGGTGGCCGCGGTCGGTGACCTGCTCGGTGTGGACGGCTGGTCCGCCCGCACCCGCACCGCGCTCGCCGGGGTCGCACACGATCCGAAGCAACTGTCCACTGTGGCCGCTTGTGCCCCCGAGTACGTGGTGAGCGGGTAGGAAATGAACAAGCTGACACGGCGCCGCTTCCTGATCGCCAGCGGGGTCACCGCGGCCGGGGCGCTCGCCGCCGGGGCGACGCAGGTCGACTGGACGCAGTTGCTGGACGCGGCCCAGCACAACCCGCTTGACCCGAACGCGGGCGTGCTGGTCGTGGTGACGCTCTACGGCGGCAACGACGGGCTCAACACGGTCGTCCCGGCGAGCGAACACGCCTACCAGGACGCGCGCCCGGAACTGGCGTACAAGCCGGAAGAGGTGCTCGACCTCGGCGAAGGGCTCGGACTCAACCCCGGCATGAAGGGGCTGAAGGGCCTGTGGGACAACAAGGAACTCGCGATCGTCCGCGGGGTGGGCTACCCGAAACCGGACCACAGCCACTTCCGCTCGATGGCGATCTGGCAGACCGCCTCCCCGGAGAGCTCGGTGCCCACCGGCTGGCTCGGGCGCTGGCTCGACGCCTCCGGCGCCGACCCGCTGCGCGCGGTCTCGGTGGAACCGGTGCTGCCCCCGATGCTCGCCGGGGCCAGGACCGCCGCGGCCTCGCTGCCGGTGAGCGGGCTCAAGCTGCCCTCCGGTGCGCTCGGGAAGTCCTTCCAGGGACTGGCCACCGCCGACCCCGGTGAAGGCGTCTGGCAGGCGAGGGCGGCCCGCTCGGTGGCCGACCTCTACCGCGCGGAACAGGTGCTCGGCAAGACCGTGGCGCGGGACCCGAAGGGCAAGCACCAGAAGGGGGCGCTCGCCGCGCAACTCGACCTCGTCGCCGGGCTCATCGAAGCCGGGGTGCCCACCCGCGTGTATTCGGTCTCGCTCGGTGGTTTCGACACGCACGCGGACGAGCGGGGCACGCAGCAGCGCCTGCTCGCCGAACTCGACGACGCGCTGACCCCGTTCGCGCAGCGCCTCGGCCGGACCGATCGGGGCAGGCAGGCCGTGGTGCTGGTGTACTCCGAGTTCGGCAGGCGGGTGGCGGCCAATGCCAGTGAGGGCACCGATCACGGCACCGCGGGCCCGGTGTTCGTGCTGGGCAACGGGGTACGGGGCGGATTCCACGGTGCCGAGCCGAGCCTGACCGACCTGGACAACGGCGATCTCAAGGAGACCACGGACTTCCGCGACGTCTACGCGACCCTGCTGGAGGGCGTGCTCGGCACCGACGCGGGAAAGGTCCTCCCTGACCACAGTGGACGGTTGGACGGGCTGCTGCCCTGAGGCGCCGCGCCCGGCTTGAAGAAGCCCCGGCGGGCGTGGGTCAGGGCGTCTCGGCCGGGGCCGGGGCCGGGGTGAGTCCGCTGAGCGTGAACTCGGCGCCGCCCCCGGCGGCCTCGCCGCATCGCAGTTCGCCGCCGTGGGCCCGGGCGAAGCCCCGGGCGATGGCCAGGCCCAGGCCCGATCCGCCGCCACTGCGGTCCCGGGACTGGTCGAGGCGGACGAGACGGTCGAAGATCCGTTCCCGCTCACTCGGCGGGACGCCGGGGCCGGTGTCCGAGACGGTGAACCCGTCACTGTGGACGGTCAGCGTGAGCGTGCCGTGCCCGGCCTGGGCCCGCAGGGCGTTGTCGACCAGGTTGGCCAGGATCTGGGTGAGCTGATCGGCGTCGCCGAGTACCCGGGCGTCCTCGCCGCGGACCGCGGCGGTCACCTCCGGTGCCAGCAGCCGGACCCGGTCGGCCTGGGCCGTGGCGAGGGCGAGCAGCGACACGGGTTCGCGCGCGGGCTGGACACCGGCGTCGAGCCGGGCCAGTTCCAGCAGGTCGCCCACCAGCTTCCCGGCCCGCCGCGATTCCCGGACCAGCAGCAGCTGCAGGCGTTCGGCCTGCCCGGCATCGGCGTCCGGGGGCAGTTGCAGCACCGCCTCGGCAGCGGCCTGGATCCCGGCCAGCGGGGTCCGCAGTTCATGCGCCGCGTCGGCCACGAAACGCCGGGTTCGCTCTTCGGAATCGCGGGCGGCCTGCTCCGCACCTTCGAGCGCGTCGAGCGCGGCGTCGAAGGCCGCGGCGGTGCGGCCGAGTTCGGTCCCGGGCCGGGCCGGGGCCAGCCGCCCGCCCCGGCCACCCGAGACGATCGAACGCGCCAGCCGCGTCATCGCGTCCAAAGGGGACAGTGCGAGCCGGACCCCGGCGAGCAGCGCGAGCGCGGTGACCACCACCGCGCCCAGTCCGGTGATCAGCAGCAGGTTCCGCAGTGTCCGTTCGGTTCCGGCGATGAGGGAGTCGTCGGCGACCAGGGTCAGCTTCGCGCCGTTGATCCGGGCAGGCCCGGACAGCGTGGCCCGCACCTGCTTGAGGCGGGTGTCGGGCGCGTCGTCCTCGACGCCGAGGGAGGTGCCGTCGGGCAGGGTGAGCCATCCCCGCACGCCCCGCGTCTCGACCCGCAGCAGCAGGGTCGGCGGGTTCACGTTCTGTTTGGCCAGTTGCTGGGCGAGCTGGACCCGCCCGGCCAGCACCCGGTTGACGTCCTGCTCGGCCTGGGCGCGGAACACCGCGTCCACCACGAACCCGACGATCACCAGCACCACCACCAGCACCCCCAGCGCGGTGACGGTCACGCGCCGGTACAGCGAGGCCGTGCGCAGGCCGGTCAAGGGCGGCCCCCGCGCAGGACGTAACCCTGGCCGCGCACGGTGTGCACCACCCGCGGCCCGTGCGCTTCGAGCTTCCTGCGCAGCGTGCTGACATTGACCTCGACGAGGTTGGGGTCGTAGTCCTCGTAACCCCACACCGCGGTCAGGATCTGGGTCTTGCTCACCACCCGGTCCCGGTGCCCGGCAAGATAGCTGAGCAGCTTCCATTCGGTGGCGGTCAGCTCGACCGGGGTCCCGCCGTGGAGCGCCATCCCCGCCTCGACGTCCACCACGAGGTCGCCGACCTCGACGGCGGGCCTGGTGCGCCCGGTGCGTCGCAACACTGCCGCCACCCGTGCGACGAGTTCGGCCAGCACGAAGGGTTTCACCACGTAGTCGTCGGCGCCGTCACCGAGCCCGCGCAACCGGTCCTCGACGCCGTCGCGGGCGGTCAGCATCACGACCCCGGCCCGGCAGCGCCGCCGGATCACGCGCAGCAGTGCGAAGCCGTCGCGACCGGGAAGCAGCACGTCGAGCACGATGAGATCGGGACGGAACCGGGACAGCTCGGCCTCCAGGTTCGTTCCGTCGGCCAGCGCCCGCACGGTGAACCCGGCGGAACCGAGGGCGGTTTCCACCGCGACGCGGATCGCCTCGGCATCCTCGACCACGAGGATTCGCGGCCCGGCCGGGCCGGATCGGGAAGGCACCGCGGCAGTGTAGCGGTGCCCCGGTGGTGCCCGGGTGAACTCCGGTGCTTCCCAACCGCTGGAACAAGGCGCCTGCCGTGGTGTCCCGCTGGCAGAATCCGCCCGTGCCGCCATCCTCGCAGCCCCTGCGGAAGCTGGGCTTTCTGACCATCGGAACCTTCGACGAGCGCGACCCCCGCGCCGGTCACGAGTCCACGCTCGGCATCATCGAACTGGGCGAGCGGCTCGGTTTCGACAGCGCCTGGGTCCGGCACCGGCACCTGCAGTACGGCATCTCTTCCCCCGTCGCGGTGCTGGCCGCGGCCACGCAGCGCACGAGCCGGATCGAGCTCGGCACCGCGGTGATCCCGCTGGGCTGGGAGAACCCGCTCCGGCTGGCCGAGGATCTGGCCACAGTGGACATCCTGTCCGGCGGCAGGCTCAACCCCGGGGTGAGCACCGGTCCGCCCCTGCACTACGACGAGGTCAAGTCGGCGCTCTATCCCGGCACCGCGGACGCCGAGGACTTCGGCTACGACCGGGTGAAGCGCCTGCTGGACTTCGTGCGGGGCGAGCCGGTGACCGCCTTCCGCGGCACCGAGGGCTTCGAAGTGTTCTCCGACCGCGTGCAGCCCCACTCGCCCGGCCTGGGACGGCGCCTGTGGTACGGGGGCGGAAGCCTGGCCTCGGCGCGCTGGGCGGGCGAGCACGGGATGAACTTCCTCACCAGCAGCGTGGTGAAGGCCGAAGACGCCCGGAATTCCCCCGATTTCGCCGCGATCCAGCTGTCGCACATCCGGACGTTCCGGGCGCATCACCCCGACGGCGAGGCCGCCCGCGTCTCCCAGGGACTCGTCGTGATCCCCACCGACTCGGCCTCCCCGGCCCAGCGAGCGAAATACGCGGAATACGCCCGGAAAAGGACACCTCGGACAACGGCGCCGCAGGGACCGGCGCGGATGCTGTTCGCCCCGGATCTGGTGGGCCCGTCCGACGAGCTCGCGGAGCGGCTCCACGCCCACGCGGCGTTCCGGGAGGCCCACGAGGTGGCCTTCGCGCTGCCGTTCACCTTCGAGCACGAGGACTACGTGCAGATCCTCACCGACCTCGCCACCCGCCTCGGCCCGGCACTCGGCTGGCGTCCCGCGAGCCAGTGACCCTGGCGCGCCTGTGTCCCACGCTCGGTCCGGGGCCGGTGCCCGCACGGCGCCGGACTTTTGCCACCATTCACACCCTGCCCACCCAACTACGCCGCTCCCTGACCTGGGACCGCGGCACCGAAATGGCCCTGCACACCGACATCACCCTGTCTACTTCTGCGACCCCCACAGCCCCTGGCAACGCGGCACCAACGAAAACACCAACGGTCTGCTCCGCCAATACTTTCCCAAAGGCACCGACCTCGCCACCGTCGCCCACCAACTCAACGGCCGCCCCCGCAAAACACTGGGCTGGGACACCCCCACCGAAGCCCTCACCCACGTACTCTCCACACACAACCCCGTTGCGCCGACCACTTTAAACCGCCGACCCCTCACGGCAGTCCTTCGACAGGGGAACGAACCGTCACGTGTTGGGGCCAGGGGCGTGCCCTCAAGGTGGCCTTGAGGGCGTTTATGACCCTGAAGGCCACCTTCAGGGCATCCCGCCCCGGCCCCAGCGTGGGACTCGCCCGGCGGACCCGAGCCGACCGGACTTTTGCCGGGACCCTGGCCTGCTTTCCTGTGAAGGGAACCCTGGCCGTATTGACCGTGAGGGGACCCCTCACGGCACCTCGCTGGCATTGCGCCGCGTCGCCGCCGTTCGGCGCGCGCCGCGCGCCGCGGCGGTGTAGAGCCAGGCGAACAGCACCCACATGCCCGCGAACAGGGACCCGACGACGGCGTAGGCCACCGTCCACAGCACCAGCGGAGTTCCGGTCTTGCGCTCCCGCTGCAGGAACTTAATCTCCGCGAGGAACTCGTGCGCCCCCGATGCCGCGGGAACGGCCGGGGCGGCCGCGGCCGGGTCGGCGGGCGCGTAGAGCGGGGCCAGCGCCATCATGCGGTTCGCCACGTGGATCCGGATCCCCGTCTTCCACTGGCCGAACACCGGCAGCGGCCGCGTGGTGCGGTACCGGCCGTCCGGCAGCCGCTCCAGCGGCGCGGAGTAGAAGTCCCCGCCCTGCCAGGAGAAACCGGTCAGCCACAGCGGATCAGCGGTCAGGTCCGGCCGGTTGAAGGTGATCGTCGCGGTGACCCAGCGGGGTTCGGCCGTGCCCCGCGGGTGCGCGACGGGCAGCCCCGGCGCGGTGTCGGCGAGTTGGACGGTCGCGGTGAATCCCGGCGGCGGCGCGGCCGGGACGGTGATCGCGGCCATCAGCGCGACCGCGCCCAGTGCACCGGCCAGCCCTCCCCAGTGCCGGGCACCGCCGCCTTCACGACCCAGCGCGATCGCCTCCACCCGCCCGTACTGCCAGGTCCCGATCAGCGCACCAGCCACCGACGCCGCGGCACCGAAGGCGAGGAAAGTGCCCGCATGCGACAGTGGCCAGGGGTCCGGCATCAACCACTGGGAGAAGGCCCATTCCCCGGCCAGGCCGAGCACGCCACTGGCGAGCCCGGCGGCCACGGCGAGCGGGTAGCCCCGCCGCCCGCGCAGCAGCAGCGCGACGGCCTCGATCACCACGGCCTCCGTGACGTACGGCAACGGCAGTGCGACGTGCAGCCCGGCGACCAGGGGCACGATCGCGAAGACGGCCCGGCTCACCAGTAGCACGGCGACGACGAGGAGGGCACCGCCCGGTCCCCAGGAAAGCCTTCCGTAGAGCAGGGTCCAGCCGCCGATCAGGCCGACCAGTACCACCTGGGCGAGCATCGGGAACTGCGGCACCCCCAGGTCGAACTCCATCAGGAACGCCGACGCTCCCATCATCCAGGCCCCGGCCAGTACCGGACCGAGCAGCCGGACCAGCGGCCCGTCCGCACCCGTCTGCCGGGACTCCGCGAGCAGCAGCTGCAGGCCGATCACCACCCCGACCCCGCCCCCGATCATCAGCACATGGGTGGGACCCCATTCCGTGACGTCCTGCCCGAACAGCCGGTGCCACACGTCGTCGAGCGGGAACCCGGCGACGCCGACCAGTCCCGTGGCCATCATCTGGACGCTGCCCATCGGCACCCGCCAGCCGGGCCCGAACGCGATGGTCCGCGCGGGCAGGCGTCCCTTGGCGAGCGCGGCGCTGAGTACGCCGCCGGCGAAGATGCCCATCAGTCCGAAGTAGATCGGATAGTGCGAGGGGTTGGCCAGCGGCCCCTCGTCGCGGCCGAGCTCCATGTGGATCGGCACGTCCCAGTAGACGCCGATCAGCGCCGACATCCCGGAAAGGAACGCGATCGCCATGGGCAGGGCGGCCCAGCGCGGCAGCCCGGACACCCGCGCGGAGAAGTCGGCCAGCCTGCCGAGCAGGGTCGGCCGCCCGGCCCGCTCGCGGATCACGAACACCGCCAGGGGCAGGAAGATCGCCACGAACATGGCGGCCGCGATGACGATCTGCCCGAAGGCGGCACCACCGGCGGGCGGACTGGGTTCCTGGGCCACGAACACGATGCGGACCTTCCTGGGACATCCGGCCGGAAGATTGTGCTACCGGAAGTAACTGTTACCGTTGGTCACAGATGTTAGAGGGAGGTACGGCGAAGGGGCAAGCGGTTCCCCGCCGGCCAGGAGAGGACGAGACCATGAGCTCACTGCTCGCCGCGACGGCGACCCTGCCCGTGATCGAGGCCCACGAGGGCGGCTGGGACGAACTCGCCGTCTTCCTCGGCCCGCTCGCGATCGTCGCCGTGCTCGTGTACGTCGCACGCCGCGGCAAGCACGCCGACCAGGACGACCACGACGACTAGAGCCCTGAAGGCCGCCTTCAGGGTCATAAACGCCCTCAAGGTCGCCTTGAGGGCGTCCCTCACGGCAGCACGGCCGCCCTCTGACCTGCGGCGCGCCCGATAACTCGGCGATAAGTGAAATCCATAGCCTCGGCCCAGGATATCGAGCCGAGGAGCCGAGGAGTGCGGTGATGACCAATCCGTTCGAGGACGAAGACGGCACCTACCTGGTGCTGGTCAACGACGAGAACCAACATTCGCTGTGGCCGTCCTTTTTGGACGTGCCGGACGGCTGGACGGTCAAGCACGGCGGGGACACCCGCCAGGCGTGCCTGGACTACATCGAGCGAACCTGGACCGATATGCGCCCGAGGAGCCTCGTCGAGTTCATGGACTCGGCGTCGCGCGACTGAGTCCACAATGGTGCCGCCCGTGGGAAACCCCGTACCGGCGGCAGGTGCCGGCCCCGGTGCCTCGCAGCCGCGGGGCCGGGCTCCCCGCTCGGCCCGCGAGGAGATCCGCTGCGAGAGGTTCGCGCAGGCGCTGGGCGTCCCGCACATCACGATCGACGACAACTTCTTCCCGCCCGGCGGCCACCCGTTGCCCGCCGTCCGGCTGATCGGCCGGATCCGTGCCACCTCCGGCGTCGTGCCGGCGCTGCGCTCCCTGTTCGAATCGGCGACCGTCGCCGCCCTCACCGGCCAACCGGCCGGGACCAGGGCAGCGCGGCCGGCACTGCGCCGGATGCCAAGGCCCGAGGAGGTCTCATGATCCCGCTGTCCTTCGCCCAGCAGCGGCTGTGGTTCCTGAGCCGGTTGGAGGGGCCGAGCCCCACCTACAACGTGCCGCTGGCGGTGCGGATGTCCGGCCCGCTGGACCGGGTGGCGCTGGTGGCCGCCCTGGGCGACGTGATCGCGCGGCACGAGTCGTTGCGGACGAAGTTCCCCGAACGGGACGGCGAGCCCTACCAGCGAGTGCTGGCCCCCGCCGACGCGCCGGTGACCCTGCCGGTGGTCGACGCCGCTCCGGACGGCCTGGACGCGGCCATCGCCGAGGCCGTCGCGCAGCCCTTCCACATCGACGCCGAGGTTCCGCTGCGGCTGCGGCTACTCACGCTCGGCGCGCAGGAGCACGTGCTGCTGGTCGTGATGCACCACATCATCGCCGACGGCTGGTCCACGCGGCCGTTGCTTCAGGACCTGTCCACCGCGTACGCGGCCCGCTGCCGGCAGGAAAGTCCACAGTGGAGCGATCTTCCCGTGCAGTACTCGGACTACGCCCTGTGGCAGCGGGACGTCCTGGGTTCCGAGACCGAGCCTGACAGCATCATCAGCCAGCAGTTGGCACAGTGGCGCGCGTTTCTGCGGGGTGCGCCGCAACTGCTGGAACTGCCCACGGACCGGCCGCGTCCCGCTGTCGCCTCCTATCGCGGCGACAAGGTCGGGCTGCACCTGGATGCTGCGGCGCACCGTGCGATGGTGCGGCTGGCCAGGGATACCGGAACCACCGTCTTCATGGTCGTGCAGGCCGCGCTCGCGGTGCTGCTGACCCGGCTGGGTGCCGGCACGGATGTCCCGATCGGCACCGTGGTCGCCGGCCGGTCCGACGAGGCCATGGAGGACCTGGTCGGGTTCTTCGTGAACACCCTGGTGCTGCGCACCGACACCTCGGGCGATCCCAGCTTCCGCGATCTGCTGGCCAGGGTGCGCAGCGTCGACCTCGACGCCTATGCCAACCAGGATGTGCCGTTCGAGCGCGTGGTCGAGGTGCTGAACCCGACCCGCAGCCTCGCCAGCCACCCGCTGTTCCAGGTGATGCTGGTACTGCAGAACGCCAGCGCCGACCGGGTCGATCTGCACGGGCTCCGTGCCGGGATCCTGCCGACGCCGGTATCCGGGGTGGCCAAGTTCGACCTGTCGTTCTCCGTGGAGGAGACGCTGACGGACGACGGGGAGGCGGCGGGCATCGAAGGCACGCTCGAGTACGCCGAGGATCTGTTCGACCGGGCGACCGCGGCCGACCTGGCCGCCCGGTTGACGCGCGTGCTGGCCTCGGCCGTCGCCGACCCGGACCGGGCCATCGGTGAACTCGACCTGCTCGATGCGGCCGAACGGCAGCGGATTCTCGTCGACTGGAACGACACCGAGCGCCCGGTTCCCCCTCTCGACGTGGCGGCACTGTTCGAGCAACAGGTGCGGCGCAACCCGCAGGCGCCCGCGTTGACGGACCGGGACGGCACCCTGTCCTACGCCGAACTCAACACCCGCGCGAACCGGCTCGCCCACCGGCTGGCCGATCTCGGCGTCGGACCCGACGCCCCGGTGGCGGTGTCGATGGAACGTTCCGCCGACCTGGTGGTGGCCATGATCGCGGTGGTCAAGGCGGGTGGCGCCTACGTGCCGCTGCATGCGAGCTACCCCCCGGCCAGGATGAGTCTGATGCTGCGCGAGACCGGCGCGTCCGTGCTGATCACCGATCGCGGCTCGGCAGGGCATCGGTTCGACCACGAAGCGACGGTCCTGCAGGTGGGCGGACAGCCGCTCGACGGACTGGCCGGTACGGACCTGTGCCTGCCGCTGACCGGCGAAAACCTCGCCTACATCATGTACACCTCGGGTTCGACCGGCACCCCCAAGGGAGTCGGCGTCACCCATGCCGGCGTGGTCAGGCTGGCAGCGGACCGGGGTTGGCAGCACGGCGGCGATCACCGGGTACTGCTGCATTCCTCGCACGCTTTCGACGCCGCCACCTGGGAGATCTGGGGGCCGTTGCTGGCCGGTCACGAAGTGGTCGTGGCACCGGAGGCCGACTTCGACGTCACCGCGCTGGCCGCCATGATCGCCGGATACCGGATCACGTCCGCACTGCTGACCACCTCGCTGTTCAACCTGGTCGCCGAGCAGGCACCGGAAATCCTCGCACCGGTCAGGGAGATCCTGTGCGGTGGCGAGGCCGCTTCCCCGTCGGCGATGGCGCGGGTACAGCGGCACTGCCCGGACACGCGACTGGTCAACGCCTACGGCCCGACCGAAGTCACCGTCATCGCGGCCTCGCACGAACTGGACCCGTCGGCCCTGGTGGAGGGTCCGGTGCCGATCGGCAGGCCCGCGGACAACATCCGGGCGTACGTACTGGACGACCGGCTGCGTCCGGTGCCACCCGGTGTCGCCGGTGAGCTGTACGTGGCCGGCGTCGGTCTGGCACGCGGCTACCTCCGGCGGCAGGCCCTGACCGCGGAACGCTTTGTCGCCGCCCCCTACGGGCGGCCGGGTGAGCGGATGTACCGGACCGGCGATCTGGTGCGGTGGAACCGCACCGGCCTGCTGGAGTACCTGGGCCGGGCCGACCAGCAGATCAAGATGCGGGGACTGCGCATCGAACCCGGGGAGATCGAGACCGCGTTGGCCGCTCATCCCGATATCGCCCAGGCGGCGGTGGTGGCCAGGGAAGACCGGCCCGGCGACCGGATGCTGGCCGCCTATCTGGTGCCCGCGGGTGACCGGCGCCCGGAGGTGACCGAGGTCCGGCGGTACCTTGCGGAGGGCCTGCCCGGATACCTGGTCCCCCAGGCGATGGTGGTCCTGGCGGAACTGCCGTTGAACTCCAACGGAAAGCTCGACCGTGCCGCGCTGCCGGCGCCGGTGCTCGGCACCGGATCGGCCGGCCAGGCCAACCGGAGCGCGCGGGAGGAGATCCTGTGCGGGCTGTTCGCCGAAGTACTCGGGCTGGACTCGGTGGGAGTCGAGGACGGCTTCTTCGACCTGGGTGGGCATTCGCTGCTGGTGACCCGGCTGATCAGCCGGGTCCGGTCGGTACTGGGTGTGGAACTCCCGGTGCGTGCGGTGTTCGAGACCCCGACCGCGGCCGGGCTGGCCGCGCGCCTGGATGCCGCCACCGCGCCACCGCAGCCCCCGTTGCGGCCGTCCGCGCGCGCCGAGGTGGTGCCCCTGTCGTTCGCGCAACAGCGACTGTGGTTCCTCCACCAACTGGAAGGGCCGAGTCCGACGTACAACATTTCGTTCTGCCTGCGGCTGCGGGGCGTGCTGAACCGCGAGGCGCTGACCTCGGCACTGCGGGATGTGGTCGCCCGGCACGAAACGTTGCGCACGATCTATCCCGAGGTCGACGGCGTCGGCCGCCAGCGGGTGGTGGACCGGGTTTCGGTCGAACCGGTGGTTTCCGACGTGAGCGCGGCGCAGCTCACCGACGCCATCGAACGCGCGGCCCGGTACTCGTTCGATCTGGCGACCGAGATTCCCCTGCGAGCCGAACTGCTCGTCACGGCACCGGAAGACTGCGCGTTGGTGCTGGCGCTGCACCACATCGCCGCGGACGGTTCGTCGATGAAACCCCTGGTGCGGGACCTGGCGTCGGCGTACGAGGCGCGATGCGCCGGGAAGGCACCGGAGTGGGAGCCACTCCCGGTGCAGTACGCGGACTACACGTTGTGGCAGCGGGAACTGCTGGGCGAAGAATCGGACGCGTCGAGCACGGCGAGCACCCAGGTGGAGTTCTGGCGCACGGAACTGCGCGGAATCCCGGAACAGCTGAACCTGCCGTACGACCGTCCACGACCGACAGTGACGTCCTATCGCGGTGACCGGGTCGAGGTGGCGCTGTCCGCGGACGGCCACCGCGCCGCGATCGCGATGGCGCGTTCGAGTGGTGTCACCGTCTTCATGGTCCTGCAAGCCGCCCTGGCGTCCCTGCTGACGCGGCTCGGCGCCGGTACGGACATTCCACTGGGCAGTCCTGCTGCCGGACGGACCGATGACGCGCTGACCGACCTGGTCGGATTCTTCGTGAACAGCCTGGTACTGCGGACGGACACCTCCGGCGAGCCGACTTTCCGGGAGTTGCTCGACCGGGTGCGCACGACCGACCTCGCCGCCTACGCGCACCAGGATCTGCCGTTCGAGCGCCTGGTCGAGATCCTCAACCCCGCCCGCTCTGCCGCACATCACCCGCTGTTCCAAGTCATGCTCGGGCTTTTCCCCTATTCGGACACGGATTTCGAGCTGCCCGGCCTCGACGTGACCACCACGGACATCAACACCCGCACCGCCAAGTTCGACCTGTTCTTCCTGCTGAACGAACAGCGGAACTCCGAGGGCGCTCCCGCGGGAATCACCGGTGTGATCGAGTACAGCACCGATGTGTTCGATCGTGCGACGGCGGAGCACCTCGCGGCTCGCTGGACCGGATGGCTGAGTGCCCTGCTGGCCGATCCCGATCGCCCCATCGGCGCCCATGATGTGCTGCTGCCGGCCGAACGCGGTCAGTTGGTCGCCTGGAACGACACGGCGGCCGAAGTTCCCCCCGAGACCATGCCGGAGATGTTCGAAGCCCGGGTGCGAGACGATCCCGGCGCGATCGCCGTCGCCTGCGGCGATGCGGAGTTGAGCTACGAGGAACTGAATGTCCGGGCGAACCGGCTGGCGCGGGTGCTGATCGAGTCCGGTGTCGGACCCGAGTCGATCGTGGCCGTCCTGATGACCCGCTCACCCGCGTTGCTGGTCACCCTGCTGGCCGTGCTGAAGGCCGGTGGCACGTATCTTCCGCTCGACCCCGAATATCCCGCTGACCGTCTCGGCTACATCCTCGGCGACGCCGGACCCGTCCTGATGGTGACCACCACGGACACCGCTGACGTGCTACCGGAATATCCGGGCACCCGCCTGGTGCTGGACCACCCGGGCACTACCGCGCGACTGGCGCGGCAGGCGGCCACGAACATCGACGACGGTGACCGTGTCCGGCCGTTGACGGTCGAGCATCCGGCCTACGTCATCTACACGTCCGGATCGACCGGCGTGCCGAAGGGTGTCGTGGTCACGCACGCGAACCTGACGAACTTCCTCACCGCGATGCGCGAGCCGTGCGGTCTGACTCCCGCCGACCGCCTGCTGGCGGTGACCACGGTCGCCTTCGACATCGCGGCGCTGGAGCTGTACCTGCCGCTGGTCCACGGCGCCCAGGTGGTCCTCGCGCAGGAGAAGACGGTCCGCGATCCGATGGCACTGGCCAACCTCGCCGCCACTCGCGGTTGCACGGTCGTGCAGGCCACGCCGACGATGTGGCAGGTGCTGCTGGGCACGACGGCGGACGCGTTCCGGGACGTGCGGATGCTGGTCGGCG
Source organism: Amycolatopsis cynarae (assembly GCF_026802195.1). Classification (NCBI taxonomy): domain Bacteria; kingdom Bacillati; phylum Actinomycetota; class Actinomycetes; order Pseudonocardiales; family Pseudonocardiaceae; genus Amycolatopsis; species Amycolatopsis cynarae. The sequence goes on from NZ_CP113836.1 coordinate 3,752,215, forward strand.
GCGAAGCACTGCCCGCGGGGCTGGCCGTCCGGATGCGCGAGCGGTCGGGCGCGGTCACCAACCTGTTCGGCCCGACGGAAACCACGATCTGGTCCACGATCGCGGCGGTGCCCGACGACGAACGCACCCCGCCGATCGGTCGTCCGATCGCGAACACCCAGGTGCACGTGCTGGACGGCGAGTTGCGTCCGGCGCCGATCGGGGTCGCGGGCGAACTGTACCTCGCCGGTGACGGCCTGGCCCGCGGCTATCTCGGACAGCCGAAGCTCAGCGCCGAGCGATTCGTCGCGAACCCCTTCGGCAGGCCGGGGACGCGGATGTACCGAACAGGTGACGTCGCCCGCTGGAACCGGAACGGCGAGCTGGAATTCGTCGGCCGGGTCGACCACCAGATCAAACTTCGCGGGTTCCGCGTGGAGCTCGGCGAGATCGAGAGCGTGCTTTCGCGCCATCCCGATGTCGCGCGGGCCGCCGTGGTCGCCACCGGACAGCAGCAACTGATCGCCTACGTCACCCCGCTGGACCGGTCGCAATCGCCCGACGACGACGGGGTCGTACGGCAGCAGGTTGACGACTGGCAACAGGTTTACGACTCCGCGTACGAGGAAGAAGCGAAATCCGGAGATTTCAGCGAAAGCTTCTCGGTGTGGCGAAGCAGCTACGACGACGCGCCGATCCCGCTTTCCGAAATGCGTGCGTGGCGGGACACGACGGTAACGCGAATCCGGGGACTGCGGCCACGGCGCATCCTGGAGATCGGCGTGGGGTCCGGTCTGCTGCTGTCGAAATTGGCTCCGGACAGCGAGGCCTACTGGGCAACGGATTTCTCGCCCGTCGCCGTGGCGGCGCTGGAGGAGATCATCGCGGAAAACCCGGATCTGACGGACCGGGTCGTGTTGCGAACGCAACCCGCCGACTGCTTCGATGGCCTGCCCGCCGAGTTCTTCGACACCATCGTCATCAATTCGGTGGTGCAGTACTTCCCGAACGTGGACTATCTCGTATCCGTGCTGCGACAGGCCCTGAGCCTGGTGGTCCCGGGCGGCGCGGTGTTCGTCGGAGATGTGCGCAACCACCGTCTGCTGCGGTGCTTCCGCGCGGCCATCGAGGTGCTCCGTCATCCGGACGAGGATCCGGCGCAGTGGCAGCGATCCGTGGCACAGGCCGTGCGGCGGGAAAAGGAACTGCTGATCGATCCGGAGTTCTTTCCGGCCCTGGGTCAGGTGCTCCCCGACGTGCCGTCGGTGGAGATCGGCGTCAAGCGCGGTGTGGCACCGAACGAGCTGAGCCGCTACCGGTACGACGTCGTGTTGCGCAGCGGCTCCGGAGCCGAGTCGGCGGACGAGCCACGGGAACTGCGGTGGGGCGCCGACGTGGCCGATCTCGGGGCGCTGGAAGCCCACCTGGTCGCGTCCGGCGCAGGGGCGGTTCGGGTGACCGGCATGCCCAATGCCCGCCTGCTTCCCGAACTGGCCGCGCTGGCCGCCGTCGACGAGCGAACACCGGCGTCGCCGACGGCATCGGTCGACCCGGATGCGTTGTACGACCTGGGCAGCCGGAACGGATTCGTCACCGGCGTAGCCTGGTCCCCCGGCGCAGAAGACGGCAGTATCGAGGCCGTTTTCACCCGCGACCCGTCGAACGGCGTTGGCGCGGTGGGGATCGGGTATCCCCTCGTGGCCGGAAGCCGGCCGCTCGCGGAGTACGGGAACGATCCGGCCAGGCCGTACCAGGCCGATGCGCTGGGCCGGTCGCTGCGGTCGTACCTGCGGCACTGGTTGCCAGAATACATGGTGCCGGCCGCGGTGACCGTGCTGGACGAAATGCCGTTGACGACGAACGGAAAGATCGACCGCCGCGCACTGCCCGCGCCGGCGCTCGCCGGATCAGCCGCTTCCCGGGCGCCGCGGTCCCCCGCCGAAGAGATTCTGTGCGGGTTGTTCGCCGAGGTGCTGGGGCTGGACTCGGTGGGAATCGACGACGGGTTCTTCGACCTCGGTGGGCACTCCATCCTGGCGATCAGGCTGGCCAGCAGGATCCGGACGGTGTTCCAGCGGGAGATGCCGGTGTGGTCGATATTCGAGGCCGCGACGGTGGCGCGGTTGGCGGCTCAGCTCGACGGCGCCGACGCCGGCCGCGCCGCACTGGTGCCCGTCGAGCGTCCGCGATACGTCCCGCTGTCGTTCGGCCAGCGCCGACTGTGGTTCCTGCACAAGCTGGAAGGCCCGAGCCCGACCTACAACATGCCGATAGCGCTGCGCCTGTCCGGCAACCTTGACCAGGCGGCGCTCGAAGCGGCACTGACCGATGTGGTGCACCGGCACGAAGTGCTGCGCACGATGTTTCCCGAGCATGACGGAGTCGCTTACCAAAGCGTTCTCGACGTCGGCGAAGCGCGTCCGGAGTTCTCGGTCGTCGATGTCGGCCCGGGCGGACTGCAGGCCGCCGTGCACGAGGCGGCGAACTACGCCTTCGATCTGGCCACCGAAATTCCGATCAGGGCATTCCTGTTCCCGCTCGGCGAGAACCAGTACGTGTTGCTGCTGCTGGCACACCACATCGCCGTGGACGGCCTGTCCCTGCGGCCGTTGAGCCGGGATCTCGCTTCCGCCTACGCCGCCCGGCGGGCCGGTCACGCGCCGTCCTGGACCGGTCTGCCCGTGCAGTACGTCGACTACACCCTGTGGGAGCGGGAGATTCTGGGCGGGGAAGACGACCCGCACAGCGCGATCGGCCGGCAGGTGGAGTTCTGGCGGCGCACCCTGGCCGACTCCCCGCAGTTGATTTCCCTGCCGACGGACCGGCCTCATCCGGCCGTGCCGACGCACCGGGGCGATGATGTGCGGTTCACGGTGGACGCCGCGACCCATGCCGCCATGGTGGAACTCGCCCGCAGCCACGATGTCACGATGTTCATGGTCGCGCAGGCCGCAATCGCCGCTCTGCTGACCAAACTGGGCGCCGGCACCGACATCCTGATCGGCAGCCCGGTGGCGGGCCGGGCCGACAGCGCACTGGATGATCTCGTCGGCTTCTTCGCCAACAACCTGGTGCTCCGCAACGACACCTCGGGCGATCCGACCTTCGCCGAACTGCTGACCCGGGTCCGGAAGGCGAACATAGCCGCCTACGCCAACCAGGATGTGCCGTTCGACCGGCTGGTCGAGGTGCTCCAACCGGAGCACTCGCTGGCTCACCACCCGCTGTTCCAGATCAGTCTGGCCTATTCCAGTGGTACCGACGAGAAGTGGGAACTGGACGGGCTCCAGGTCGACATCGCCGATTTCGGTTCCGGCGGGGCGAAACTGGACCTCCAGTTCGGACTGGAGGAGACGCGCACCGCGCAAGGCCGCCCCGCCGGCATCGATGGGGTCCTCCAGTTCGCGGTCGACCTGTTCGACCGCGGTTCGGTCGCACAGGTCGCCGCGCGCCTGACACGGTTGCTGTCGGCGGTCGTGGCGGCTCCCGATCGCCGGTTGAGCGAGGTGGAGGTGCTGTCCGACCAGGAGCGTCACCGGTTGCTGACGGACTACAACGCGACGGACCGGGCGTTACCGGCGGCGACGATTCCGATGTTGTTCGCCGGACAGGTCGCGCGGAGACCGGATGACCCGGCGGTGGTGTTCGAGGACGAGACCGTGTCGTACCGGGAGTTGGACGCGCGGGCCAACCGGCTGGCGCGGTACCTGGTGGGATGCGGGGTCGGACCGGAAAGCCGGGTGGCGGTGGCCCTGCCGCGATCGAGGGAGATGATCGTGGCGGTGCTGGCGGTGCACAAGGCCGGGGCGGCCTACCTGCCGGTCGATCCCGACTATCCGCCGGACCGGATCGAATACATCCTCACGGATTCGGTGCCGTCGTGCGTGCTGACGACCAGGGCGATCGCGGAGCGGTTGCCGTCGGCACCGGGCACGGTCGTGCCGGTGGACGAGGCCGCCACCGCGGCCGCGATCGCCGGGTTGCCGGATACCGATCTCGGCGATGGCGATCGGCTCGCTCCGCTGGGCGTCGATTCCCCGGCCTGGGTGATCTACACGTCGGGTTCGACGGGTCGGCCCAAGGGCGTCGTGGTGCCGCATCGCGGGATCGCCAGCCTGGTCGCCGCCCAGATCGAGCGGCTCGGGGTAGGGCCGGGCAGCCGGGTCTTGCAGTTCGCATCACTGAGTTTCGACGCGGCCGGATGGGAAATCTGCATGGCGGTGCTGTCCGGTGGCTGCCTTGTCGTGGCTCCGGCATCCCGGCTGGCTCCGGGAGAACCACTGGCGGAACTGCTGTCTCGCCAACGGGTGACACATGCGACGTTGCCGCCGACCGCGCTGGCCGCGATGTCCGGGGAGGGATTGCCTGCCGGGATGACCCTGGTGGTCGCCGGGGAGGCGTGCGCACCGGAGTTGGTGGCCCGGTTCTCGCCGGACCGCCGGATGATCAACGCGTACGGCCCGACCGAGACGACGGTGTGCGCGACGATGAGCGCGCCGTTGTCGGCGGCGGTCGCACCCCCGATCGGCCGGCCGATCGTGAACACCCGGGCATTCGTCCTGGATGCTTCGCTCCGTCCGGTGGCTCCGGGTGTGGTGGGAGAACTGTATGTGACCGGTGCCGGACTGGCGCGTGGCTACCTCGCGCGGCCCGCGTTGACCGCGCAGCGTTTCGTGGCGTGTCCGTTCGCCGGTGCCGGTAGGCGGATGTACCGGACCGGGGATCTGGCCCGCTGGAACTCCCAGGGGCAGCTCGAATTCGCCGGCCGGGCCGACCGGCAGGTGAAGGTGCGGGGGTTCCGCATCGAGCCGGGTGAGATCGAGGCGGTGCTCACCGCGTTGCCGGATGTGACCCGCGCCGTGGTGGTGGTACGGGAGGACCGGCCGGGGCACCGGCGGATCGTGGCCTATGTGGTCACCAGTGCCGATCCGGCCGCGCTGCGCGAGCGGGTGGAGGGCCTGCTGCCGGACTACCTCGTGCCTTCGGCGTTCGTGCGGCTGGAGGCATTGCCGGTGACGCCGAACGGGAAGATCGACCATGCCGCGCTTCCGGCACCGGAAACCGACACCGGTGCGGGCCGGCGGCCGCGCGGGCACCACGAGGAGACCCTCTGCCGCATTTTCGCCGAGGTACTGGGGTTGGCCGAGGCCCATCCCGGACAGGACTTCTTCCGGCTCGGTGGCGACAGCATCCTGTCCATCGAACTGGTCGCGGGTGCCCGGCGCGCGGGGCTGGGACTGACCGTCCGCGATGTCTTCCTGCACCGCACGGTCGAGGCACTCGCCTCCGTGGCGACCAGTGGGGAGTCCGGCCGGGCCGGCCACGACGAGAACCACCGCGCGATGGATCCGACACCGATCATCGCGTGGTTGCGGGAACTCGACGGACCGTTCGACGGCTACAACCAGTCGGTGGCCGTTCGGGTGCCCGAGGGCGCTCGGATCGGTGAGCTGCGGACCGCCCTGCAGGCGGTGCTCGACCGCCATGGATCGCTGCGGTCGCAGTTGACCGTCTCGGCGGAGGGCCGCTGGAGCCTGGCGGCCTCCGGGCGGAGTTCGGCCGGGGATGTGCTGTCCCGGGTGGATGTCCACGGGCTGGCCGGTGAACAACTTGCCGCCGTGCTCACGGCGGAAGGCGAAGCGGCGCGGCTGCGGCTACGGCCGGTGGACGGTGTGATGTGCCAAGCGGTGTGGTTCGATTTCGGCGAGGACCGTGCCGGCCGGCTGCTGCTGGTTCTCCACCACCTGGCCGTGGACGCGGTGTCGTGGCGGATCCTGCTGTCGGACCTGGCATCGGCCTGGCGGAGCGCGGTGGCGGGTGAAACCCCCGTCGTCGAACCGGTGCTGACCTCGATGCCGACCTGGGCGTTGGCGCTGGCCGAAGAGGCTCGTCGACCGAGCCGGGTCCGCGAACTCGAGTTGTGGCAACGGGCGCTGGCGCCGGCCGATCCGAACCTGGGCAGCCGTCCTCTGAACCCGGCGGTCGATGTCGCGCGGACCGTCCGGTCCCTCTCGGTGAGCTTGCCGGCCGAGCAGACTGGCGCATTGCTGACCGCGGTGCCCGCCGCGTTCCACGGCGGCATCAATGACGTGCTGCTGACCGGACTCGCACTCGCGGTCAACCACTGCCGGGGAGGAAGGCCGCGCTCCGGCAGCGAGGTCGTGCTCGACCTGGAGGGGCACGGTCGCGAGGACATCGTTCCCGGCCTGGATCTCACCCGGACCGTGGGGTGGTTCACCAGCCTCTATCCGGTACGGCTCGATCCGGGACGGGTGGACTGGCAAGAGGTGCGGGCCGGTGGCCCGGCCGTCGGCCAGGCGCTCAAGGCGGTCAAGGAGCAGCTCCGGGTGCAGCCGGACAACGGTATCGGCTACGGCTTGCTGCGCTACCTCAACGAGGAGACCGCGCCGGTGCTCGCGGCGCTTCCCGGTCCCCAACTTTCGTTCAACTATCTCGGACGGTTCGGCTCGGTATCGGGTGATCACGCCGAACCCGCCGACTGGGAGCAGGTCTCGGACATCCCCCTGCCCGCGCACCGGGACGCGGAGCAACCGGTTGCGCACGTCCTCGAAATCAATGCCGCGGCGAGGCGCGACGTCGATGGTCTGCACCTGGTGGCCGACTGGTTGTGGCCGGAGGCGTTGCTGGCCGAAGACGAAGTCCGTGAGCTGGCCGAGGCATGGCTGACCGCGCTGCGCGGGCTGGTCCGGCATGTCGAGAGCCTGGCCGCCGGGGGCCACACCCCCTCGGATCTGTCACTGGCGCTGGATCAGGGCGAGATCGACGAACTGGAAGAAGAACTGGGGACGTTGCGGTGAACGAGCCGAGTGTGGTGACTTCCGAGCTGTTCGCGAGGCAGGCGGCACTGCGGGGCGCGGACGAGGCCGTGGTCTCCGACGCCGGGTCCCTGTCGTACGCGGAGTTGGAGGCGCGGGCGAACAGGCTGGCCCGGTACCTGGTGTCCTTGGGCGTGGGGCCGGAGCGGCTGGCCGGGGTGATGCTGCCGCGGTCGACGGAGCTCGTGGTCGCGTTGCTGGCGGTGCACAAGGCCGGGGGAGCTTACGTGCCGTTGGATCCGGGTTACCCGGCCGACCGGCTCGAGTTCATGGTCGCCGACTCCGCACCCGTGTGCGTGGTGACCACGCGACAGCTGGCGGACCGGCTGCCGGGGGCCACTCCCCCGGTGGTGGTCGACGACCCGGCGGTGTCGGGTGCGGTGGCCGGGCTCTCGGACGCACCCGTGCTGGACGGCGAGCGGTTGGCGCCGCTCGGTGTCGACTCGCCGGCGTGGGTCATTTACACGTCCGGTTCGACCGGGCGGCCCAAGGGCGTGGTGGTCAGCCATCGCGGCATCGGGAACCTGGTCGCCGGGCAGAGCGAGCGGTTCGCCATCGACCGCGGCAGCCGTCTGCTGCAGTTCGCCTCGCTCAGCTTCGACGTGGCGGCCGCCGAGATCTACGGAACCCTCCTTTGTGGAGGGTGTCTGGTCCTGGCGGAAGCGGGCCTGGCCGGGTTGGCCCAGGTGGTGGCGGCACGGGGGGTGACGCACGTGATGATGCCGCCGGTGGCGCTGGGGACGTTGCCGGAAGGTGCGTTGCCGCCGGGGATGACCCTGGTGGTGGGGGGTGACGCGTGTCCGCCGGAGCTGGTGGCGCGGTGGGCTCCCGGCCGGCGGATGGTCAACGTGTACGGCCCGACGGAGGCGACGGTCGTCGTGACGACGAGCGAGCCGTTGCCGCCGGGGGACGCGGTGGTGCCGATCGGCCGTCCGATCGTGGGCGCACGGGTGTTCGTGCTGGACAAGTGGTTGCGTCCGGTGCCACCGGGCGTCGTCGGCGAGTTGTACGTGGCGGGCCCGGGGTTGGCCCGCGGCTACCTGGGGCGGGCGGCGTTGACCGCGGAGCGGTTTGTCGCGTCTCCGTTCGGCCCGCCGGGCACGCGGCTGTACCGGACCGGGGATCTGGCGCGGCGGAACCAGCAGGGGGAGCTGGTGTTCGCCGGGCGGACGGACGCGCAGGTGAAGGTGCGGGGGTTCCGCATCGAACTGGGCGAGATCGAGGCGGTCCTGCTGCGGCATCCCGCGGCGGGGCAGGTCGCGGTGATCGTGCGGGAGGACCGGCCGGGAGACCGCCGGTTGGTGGCCTACGTCGTGCCGAGCGGCGAGCCGGCTCCGGCGGACGAGTTGCGCCGGCATGTCGCAGCCCGGCTCCCCGAGTACATGGTGCCCTCGGCGTTCGTGGCGCTGGACGCGCTGCCGGTGACCCCCAACGGCAAGCTGGACCGGGCCGGGCTGCCCGCGCCCGTCAACGAGGTCGAGCTCGACGTGGCCGACGGCCCGCGCGACGCCCGCGAGGAACTCCTCTGCGCTCTGTTCGCCGAGGTGCTCAACCTGTCCCACGTCAATTCCGACCAGGACTTCTTCACCCTCGGCGGCGACAGCATCATCTCCATCGAACTCGTCGGCGCCGCACGTCGCGCCGGTCTCGCCCTGACGGTGCGGGAGGTCGTCGACCTGCGCACCCCGGCCGCGCTGGCCGCGGTGGCCACCTGGGACGAACCACCGGCGGCCGAACCGGACGACGACGCCGACGGCGAGTTCGGCCCGATGCCGATCATGGGCTGGCTGCGCGAGCTCACCGACCACTACGACGGCTTCAACCAGTCCGCCGCGGTGCGCCTGCCGCGCGGCATCCGGCCCGAAGACCTCGAAACGGCGCTGCGGGCGGTGGTCGACCACCACGAGTCGTTGCGCCAGCGGCTCACCGTCGCACCGGATGGCCAGTGGAGCTTCATCGTCCGGCCGGTGGGTGAGCCCGCGGTCGCCGACCTGCTGACCCGGGTCGACCTCGCCGGGGCGACCGACGAGGAGATCGCCGCGACGACCGCGGCCGAGGCCGGGGCCGCACGGGACCGGCTGGCCCCGCGCGACGGCCTACCGCTGCAGGCGGTGTGGTTCGACCTGGGCCCGGACCGGCCCGGACGGCTGCTGCTGGTCGTGCATCACCTGTCCGTCGATGTGGTGTCCTGGCGGATCCTCCTGCCGGACCTGGCACTGGCCTGGCGGCAAGCGGCGGCCGGCGGCACGCCGCTGCTGGCTCCGGTGCCGACCTCGGCCCGGAGGTGGGCCCGAGGGCTGGCCAAGGAGTCCCACCGGCCGGACCGGGTGGCCGAGCTCGGCACCTGGCAGCGGTTGCTGGCCGGGGCCGAGCCGCCGCTGGGCACGCGGGCTCTCGACCCGGCGGTGGATGTCGCCGGCACTCTGCGCTACCTGTCCACCACGCTGCCGGTCGAGCACACCGCGCCGCTGCTGACCACGGCACCGGCGGCGTTCCGCGCCGGGGTCAACGACGTGCTGCTCACCGGGCTGGCGCTCGCGGTCACCCAGTGGCGGAACCGGACCGGCGGTGCGGTACTGCTCGATCTGGAGGGCCACGGCCGCCAGGACGTGGTGCCCGGGGCCGACCTGTCCCGCACGGTGGGCTGGTTCACCAGCATGTACCCGGTGCGCCTGGATCCCGGCCCGGCCGACTGGCAGGAGATCAGTGCGGGCGGGCCGGCGATCGGCCGCGCGCTCAGGGCGGTCCAGGAACAGCTGCGCGCCATACCCGGCCATGGCATCGGGTTCGGCCTGCTGCGCTATCTGAACCCGGAGACCGCGTCGGCACTCGCCGGCCTCCCGGTTCCGCAGCTGGGGTTCAACTACACCGGCCGGTTCGGCGTCAGCTCCGGTGACACTGCCGGTGAGGACTGGGGCCAGGTGGACGACATCGGCAAACCCCCGGTCCTCGACCCCGCCCAAGCCGTGCCGCACGTCCTGGAGATCAACGCGGCTGCGGTGGACGGACCGGACGGGCCCAGCCTCTCGGTGACCTGGGCGTGGCCCGGGGCACTGCTGGCCGAGCCGGACGTGGCCGAGCTGGCCGAGGCCTGGTTCGACGCGCTGCGGGCGCTGGCCCGGCACGCGGTGGATCCGAGCGCGGGCGGCCTCACCCCGTCGGAGCTGACGATCGCCCTCGCGCAGGCCGAAATCGACGAACTGGAAGCTGAACTGGAAGCCGAACAGGGGGCTCTGGAGTGACCAAGCTTGAGGACGTGCTGCCGCTCACGCCGTTGCAGGAGGGCATGTTCTTCCACGCCATCTACGACGAGGACGGGGTCGACGTCTACCAGGCGCAGTGCGTGCTCGCACTGGCCGGTGGCCTGGAGCCCGAAGTGCTCCGGACGGCCGCGGCCGGCCTGGTCCAGCGGTATCCGGTGCTGCGATCCGGTTTCCGGCTGCGCAAGACGGGCGAGCCGATCCAGGTGATCTACCGCGAGGTCCCGCTCGACTGGTCCGAAGTGGACTTCTCCGGCCTCGATGCCGACCGGCGGGACGAGGAACTCGGCAAGCTGCTGGCCGCCGACCGGGTGGCCCGGTTCGACCTCAAGCGACCGCCGCTGCTGCGGTTCACCCTGGTCAAGATCGCCACCGACGAGTACCGGCTGGTGCTGACCAACCACCACATCCTGGTCGACGGCTGGTCACTGGCGGTGCTGATCGACGACCTGTTCGCGCTCTACGCCAGCGGTGGTGACCCGGCCGGGCTGCCGAGGGTCACTCCCTACCGCGACTTCCTGACCTGGGTGTCCGAACAGGACCCCGCGGATTCGCTGCGGGTGTGGCAGGTGGCCCTGGCCGGAACGGACCGGCCGACGCTGGTGGCTCCGGGCACGGGCCTCGGCTCCGAGCTGCCCGCGCAGATCGACGTCCGGCCGGACCCGGAGGTGGGCGCGCAACTCCGGCAGCTCGTCCTGTCCACCGGCCTGACCGCGAACACCGTGGTGCAGGCGGCGTGGGCGAGCGTGCTCGCCGCCGTCACCGGGCGCGACGACGTGGTGTTCGGCACCCTCGTGTCCGGCCGCCCGCCGGAGATCGACAACGTGCGGAACATGGTCGGGATGTTCCTCAACACCGTGCCGGTGCGGGTCCGGCTGCGGCCCGAGGCGACCGCCGCGGACAACCTGGCCCGGCTCGCGGACGAGCAGTCCCGGCTGATGGCGCACCAGCACCTCCGGCTGACCGACGTCACCCGGCAGACCGGCCTGGCCACCCTGTTCGACACGTTCGTGGTGTTCGAGAACTACCCTGTCGACCTGTCCGCGCGGCAGATCACCCCGCGGGTGCGGCTGACCGGGATCACCGGCGACGACGCCGCGCACTACCCGCTGCGGTTGGCGGCCCGGCTGACCGGCGACCGTCTGCAGGCCGTGCTGGAGTACCGGCAGGACCTGTTCGACGACGCCACGGCGCACTGGGTCGCGGACGCGTTCGCGCGCGCGTTGCGCCGGCTGGTCCACGCGGCGGACACCCCGCTGGGACGGCCGGTCACCCTGGAGGAGGCCGACCGGGTCGCGCTGTTCGGTGACCTGGCCCGGGAATCCGCCCCGGCCCGGACCGGCGACGCGGCACCCGCGTCCCGGCCACGGGATCCGCGAGGGGAGATCCTGTGCGGCCTGATCGCCGATGTGCTCAACCGGGAACGGGTCGGGCCGGACGAGAACTTCTTCGCCATCGGCGGGCACTCGCTCAGCGCCGTCCGGTTGCTGTCCCGCGTGCGGGCCGTGTTCGGCGTGGAACTGCCGGTGCGGGCGGTCTTCGAGGCGCCGACCGTCGCCGGTCTGGTGGCGAAGCTGGATGAGGCGGACCTGGCCAGGCCGGCGCTGCGGCGGGCGGCAAGGCCGGAACGGCTCCCGTTGTCCTTCGCCCAGCAGCGGCTGTGGTTCACGCACCAGGTCGAGGGCCCCAGCGCCAACTACAACCTGCCGATGGCGGTGCGGCTGACCGGCGAGCTCGATCAGGCGGCACTGGTGGCCGCGCTCGGCGACGTGGTGGGCAGGCACGAGAGCCTGCGCACGCTGTTCGTCGAGGTGGACGGCATGCCATACCAGCGCGTGCTGCCGCCGGCCCAGACGCGCCCGGTGGTCGAGTTCGCCGAGGTCGCGGACGACGAGCTGGCCGAGGCGATGCTGCGGGCCGCGACCACCCCGTTCGACCTGGCCACCGAGTTGCCGATGCGGGCCTGGGTATTCGCCACCGGCCCGCGCGAGCACGTGCTGTTGATGGTGGCCCATCACATCGCCAGCGATGGCTGGTCCGCCGGGCCGCTGAGCCGTGACCTGGTCACCGCCTACACCGCGCGTCGCGCCGGACGACGCCCCGACTGGCCGGAACTGCCGGTGCACTACGCGGACTACACGCTGTGGCAACGGGAACTGCTGGGATCGGAGTCCGATCCGGACAGTCTGGTCAGCACCCAGCTGGAGTTCTGGCGGCAGTACCTCGCCGGGCTGCCCAGCCAGCTCGACCTGCCCACCGACCGGCCGCGCCCGGCAGCGCCGAGCTACCGGGGCGATTCGGTGGCCTTCGAGGTGGACGCCGCCGTGCACCGCCGCCTGGCCGACCTCGCGCGCGGCAGCCAGTCCAGCATGTTCATGGTGGTGCACGCGGCGATCGCCGGCCTGCTCACCTGGCTGGGCGCGGGTACCGATGTGCGGCTGTGCACGGTTGTCGCGGGCCGGAACGACCAGGTGCTGGACGAGCTGGTCGGGTTCTTCGTGAACACCCTGGTGCTGCGCACGGACACTTCGGGCGAGCCCAGCTTCCGGGATCTGGTGGGCCGGGTCCGGCAGGCCGACCTGGCGGCGTTCGCCCACCAGGATGTGCCGTTCCAGCGCGTGGTGGCGATGGCCAACCCGGCGCGATCCGCCGCGCAGCACTCGCTGTACCAGGTGATGCTGGTGTTCCAGAACAACGAAGGGCCGGCGCTGGAGATGCCCGGCCTGCGCGTGGTGGCCGAGGACTTCGGCATCGGCGTCGCCAGGCTCGACCTGTCCTTCACCGTGGCCGAGCGGTTCACGGACGGGGCACCGAACGGGATCCGCGGCACGCTGGACTACGCCACCGACCTGTTCGACGCCGAAACCGCGCAGGCCATCGCGGACCGGCTGGTGCGGCTGCTGGCGCAGGTCGCCGACAATCCGGACATCCACCTCGGCGGGCTCGACCTGCTGTCCGCGGCGGAGCGCCGCCAACTGGTGGCCGGTGGCGACGACGCCGAGGCCGAGCCGCCTGCCAGCTTGGCCGCCCTGTTCGCCGCCCAGGCCGCGAGGACTCCCGACCGCCCGGCGGTCGAGGACGGCGGAGTGACGGTCAGCTACGCCGAGTTAAACGCGCGCGCCAACCGGCTGGCGCACTACCTGATCGGCCTCGGCGTCGGGCCGGAAGACGTGGTCGCGCTGGCCTTGCGCCGGTCCGCCGAACTCGTGGTGGCCGTACTGGCCGTCACCAAGGCTGGGGCCGCGTACGCGCCGGTCGACCCGGACGATCCCGCCACGCGGTTCGACCACCTGCTCGCCGACCTCGCTCCGGCGGTGGTGCTGACCACCCGGTCCGTCGAGGGACCGGCCCCCGGAGGCGCCAAGATCGTCGAGCTGGACGATCTCGACCTGACCGGGCTGCCCGCCACCGAGCCGGCCGACGCGGTTCGCAGCGCGCCACTACGGCCCGGACACCCCGCCTACGTGATGTACCCGTCCGGCACCGCCAGGAGCTCGCGCGGGGTCGTGGTGACCCACGAAGGGCTTTCCGGCCTCGCCGCCCACCAGCGCGCGCACTACCGGATCACGCCCGAGTCCAGGGTGCTCCAGTTCGCCTCCCCCGGCGTCGACGAGTCGGTCGCCGAGCTGACCCTGGCCCTGCTTTCCGGAGCCTGCCTGGTGGTGCCGCCGCGTCAGCCGGCCGGCGCGGACCTTGCCCGCGAGCTGGACCGGCTGCGCATCACCCACGTGCACGTGCCGCCGTCGGCGATGCTCGGCGTGCCCCCGGTGTCGCTGCCGCATCTGCGTGCCTGGATCACCGGCGCCGAGCCCTGCCCCGAGAAGCTGATCGACCACTGGGCGCGGGACCGGCTGGTGGTCAACGCCTACCGGCAGACCGAGGCGACCGTGGACGTGACCTTCGCGCGGTGCCGGCCCGGCGACCGGTCCCCCGGCATCGGCCGCCCGATCCACGGCGCACGGACCTACGTGCTGGACGCGGCGCTGCGTCCGGTGCCGCCGGGAGTGACCGGGGAGCTGTACATCGCGGGCTCCGGCCTTGCCCGCGGCTATCTCGGCCGGTCCGCGCTGACCGCCGAACGCTTCGTGGCCAACCCGTTCGGTCCGCCGGGCGCACGCCTGTACCGCACCGGGGATCTCGCGCGGTGGCGGCGGGACGCCGGGCCGGAGGCGGAGGCCGCGCGGTGGCGGCTGGATCTGGTGGGGCGCGTGGACGATCAGGTCAGGATCCGTGGCTTCCGGGTGGAACTCGGCGAGGTCGAAGCGGCGCTGCGGCGGCACGACCGAGTCGCCGCAGCGGCGGTGGTGGCGCGCGAGAGCCGTTCAGGCGAGCGCAGGCTGGTCGCCTACGTGGTGCCGTCCGGCGAGCCGGCATCGGCGGATGAGCTGCGCGAGTATCTCGCCGGCCGGCTCCCCGGGTACATGGTGCCCTCGGCGTTCGTGACCCTGGCCGAGTTGCCGTTGACCCCCGGCGGACAGCTGGACCCGGCCCGGCTGCCCGCGCCGCCCGCCGACGTGCGGCCGGTCGGCCGGGCGCCGAGAAGCGTGCGGGAATACGTGCTGTGCCGGCTGTTCGCCGAAGTGCTCGGGGTGCCCGAGGTCGACCCGGAAGACGATTTCTTCGAGCGGGGCGGCAATCCCCCGCTGTGCGCCCGGTTGGCCGCGCGGGTGCGCTCGGCGCTGTCCGTCGACCTGACCGCCCGCGCGGTGGTGGATGCGCCGACCCCGGCCGCCGTCGCCGCGCTGCTGGATCGCACGGCCGGCGAACTGGACGTGTTCGGCCGGGTGCTGCCGCTGCGCGCCCAGGGCGACCTGCCCGCGTTGTTCTGCCTGCCCCAGATCACCGGGATGAGCTGGCGGTATGTCAACCTGCTGAGCGCGCTTGATCCTCGGATCCCGGTGTACGCGCTGCAATCCAAGGGCCTGGCCGGGGAGCGCCCGCTGCCGGACGGCCTCGCCGGGATCGCCGCCGAGCTCGCCGACACCATCCGCGGCATCCAGCCGGAGGGCCCCTATCACCTGCTCGGCTGGTCCTTCGGGGGCAACCTCGTACAGCCGGTCGCCCTGGCTCTGCAACGGGCCGGTCAGCGAGTGGGCCTGCTGGGGAACCTGGACGCGTATCCGCCGGAGCCCGCGCGCGTCGGACGGCACGACGAACACTACGTGCTGGCCACCATGTTCGCCGGATACGCCGAGTACTACGGCGACAAGGACGCGCCGCGGCCGGACCTCGAGGGCCTGCGTGCCCAGGTCGTCGGCTACCTCGGACGGGGCCGCAGCGAGTTGCACTACCTGTCCGTCGCCGAACGGTCCCGGGTCCTGGACGTCATGGTCGGCAACGTGCGGGGCCTGCTGGCCGAGGAGCCGGAGCGCTTTGCCGGCGACATGCAGCTGGTGGTCGTCAACCGTGGCCGCAAACCCTGGGAGACCCCGGAGAGCTGGGAGTCCCGCGTGGACGGATCGATCCGGGTGATCACCACGGTGGATTGCCGGCACGAGGAGCTGATGGACCCCGGACCGGTCGCCGAGGTCTGCGCGGCGCTGAACCCATTACTGCTGGAAAAGTGATCAGGACCATTCGGCCCCGCGGATCCGGCGGGGTGGGAAATCAGCGGCGGGGAACTTCGCCCGATAACTCGGCGATAAGTGGAATACCTAACCTTGGCGCAGGGCCTGAGCAAAGGAGCCGAGCGATGACGAACCCGTTCGAGGACGAAGACCTTACCAGTCCTCGGCGAGCACGTGCTGCTCGGGAGTACGTATCGGATCTCGGAAATCCGGATCTGTACCGAACGGACGCCCGCTTCGCGATGTGGCGGGATTATGCGGCCGCCGACGAGCCGGTATGGAGTGAACCGGGCAGCTCACCGCACGGCTTCTGGTCGGTGTTCTCCCATGAGGCGTGCCGCGCGGTTCTCGCGCCATCGGCACCGTTCACCTCCGAGTACGGAATGATGATCGGGTTCGACGCCGAGACTCCGGACCGCGCAGGCGGCAGGATGCTGGTGGTCACCGATGGCGACCACCACACCCGTCTCCGGCGGCTGATAACGCCGTTCCTGTCCCGGACGAACGCGACCACGTTGGATCAGTTCATCGACACCGAGGTCCGGAAATGCGTTTCCGACGCCCTCCGAACAGGCCGGGTCGACGTCGCCATGACCGTCGGGCCGAGACTGCCCGCCGCGGTGGTCTGCGAGATACTCGGCGTGCCGCCGAATGACCGGGAGCGACTCGTCGAACTGACCAACCACGCTTTCGGTGGCAGCGACGGGACGTTCGACAAAATGACGCCCAGTGAGGCGCATTCCGAAATTCTGATGTATTTTTACGAACTCGTGGAACGGCGGCGATCCGCCCCCGGCGACGATCTGGTGAGCACGCTGTTGTCCGACGGCCGGCTCAGCGTCCAGGACGTGTTGTTCAACTGCGACAACGTATTGATCGGCGGCAACGAGACGACCCGGCATTCGATCACCGGGTGCTTTCACGCGTTGAGCACCGTTCCCGACGCGCTGGACCGGCTGCGGGCGGATCCCGCGCTGATCCGGACGGTCGTCGAAGAAGTGATCCGGTGGACGTCACCGGCCATGCACGTGCTGCGGGTCGCCACGGAGGATGTCGAGATCTCCGGGCGGGTCCTGCCGGCCGGAAGCCCGGTGGTGGCCTGGCTGCCCGCCGCCAACCGGGACGAACGAGTGTTCCCGCAACCGCAGCGGTTCCTGCTGGACCGGCCGTCGAACAGGCATCTCGGCTTCGGCAACGGGCCGCACCACTGCCTTGGCGCGGCACTGGCACGCGCCGGCCTCACCGCGTTGTTGCGGGTGCTCGTCGAGCAGGTGCACTCGATCACTCTCACCGGCCCGCCGGAATGGCTGCGCAGCAATCTCACCCAGGGCTATCTGCACCTGCCCGTCGAACTTGATCCGATGCCGGCGGCGTTCGATCCCGGTATCGCCGCACAACGGGGACGCCGATGACCGCCGCGATCGAAGTCCAGGGGCTGGTGAAACACTTCGGTGACGTCCGTGCCGTGAACGGCGTCGACCTCGAGGTGCCTGCCGGCACCGTACTGGGCCTGCTGGGTCCGAACGGGGCCGGCAAGACCACCATGATTCGCATGCTGGCCACCCTGGTGCCGCCGGACGCGGGGCGGGCGTGGGTCGCCGGCCACGAGATCAGCGAACGGCCGGACCTCGTCCGCGAATCGATGGGTCTCACCGGCCAGTACTCCATGGTGGACATCGACATCTCCGGACGCGAGAACCTGTACCTGTTCGCCCGGCTACTGGACCTTCCGCGGCGCGCGGCATGGGCGAGAGTGGACGAGTTGCTCGAGCGGCTGGAACTGACCAGGGTGGCCGGCCGGCTCGTGTCCACCTATTCCGGTGGACTCCGGCGGCGGCTGGACTTGGCCGCCAGCCTCCTCGGCCGGCCGAAGGTGCTCTACCTCGACGAACCGACGACCGGGCTCGATCCCCACAGCCGCAACGGGCTGTGGGACATCGCGCGGGAACTGGTCGCACAGGGCACCACCGTGCTGCTGACCACCCAGTACATGACGGAGGCCGAGGAACTGGCCGACCACGTGGCGGTCATGGACGACGGTGCCGTAGTCGCCAACGGTCCGATCGCGGAGCTGTGCGCCAAGGTCGGCGGGACCGTGCTGCGGGTCCGGCCGGCACCCTCGGTGCCGCCGAACGCGGTGGCGTCGGCGTTCACCGACGCCGGGCTCGGAATGGTCAGAACCGACGAAAAAACCGGCCTGGTTTCGCTGACGATCAGCCACGACGACCAGCTCACCAGGGCGGTCCGGACGCTGGGCGAAACCGGTCTGCCGCTGGTCAGCGTCGATACGCACACCCCCGGACTGGACGAGGTTTTCCTCGCCCTCACCGGGCGCACACCGAACACCGAGACAAGGCGGAAGGCTGGCGAGGAATCGGATGGGACCTTTGCAGACCGACCTGCCCATCATGACCCCGGGCAGGTCGACGACTGATCCCCGACGGGTGCTCCGCCAGTCCTTGGCGATCTGTCGGCGCAATCTCCTGCACATGCGGGGTTCGCCGATGCAGCTGGTTTCCACGGCCGTCTTCCCGATGCTGTTCGGGATCGTCCTGATCTACGTTTTCGGCGGCGCGATCGGCAATGGCCGAATCGACTACAAGGAATACGTGCTGCCGGGCATCACTTTCCAAACCGTTGCCGTCGCGTCCAGGCTGACCGGAATATGGCTGAACCTGGACTTCACCTCCGGGATGATGGACCGGTTCCGCTCGTTTCCCATCGCGCGTTCATCGGTGCTGATCGGACGGATCGCCGCCGATGTCTGCCGCATGGTCATCGTCCTGGTCCTGATGTTCGCGTTCGGGTTCGCCATCGGCTTCCGGGCGTCCGGCGGCCCCTTGGCCGTACTCGCTTCGATGCTGCTCATGGTGGGTCTCGGCATGGCGCTGTCCTGGGTGTCGGCGTTCATCGGCCTGATGCTGCGGCGACCGCAATCCGTTCAGACGGCCGCCTCGATGTGGATGATCCCCTTGCAGTTCGGCAGCTCGATGTTCGTTCCGCTCGACACCATGCCGGGTTGGTTGCGCGTTTTCGCCGAGGTCAATCCGGTGACGCTGGTGTGCGACGCCTGTCGTGCCCTCATGGCCGGCACCGATGCCCTGATTCCGGTGACCGGTACCGTTTTCTGGATCCTCGGTACGACCGCGGTCTTCGGCCCGTTGACCGTCATGCGGTACGCCCGCCGCGTCTGAACCGCACCCACCGGTCGCTGGCATCGGATGTGCGCGAAAGAAAGGATGACCAGGACGATGCGTGTTCTCTTCCTCCCTATCCCGGCAGTCGGCCATGCCTATCCGATGGTGCCGCTGGCGTGGGCACTGCGCGCGGCCGGGCACGAGGTGCTGTTCGGCACCGCGTTGGGCGGTCTGGCCGTGGAAAGGGCGGGGCTTCCCGTCGTGGAGGTCGAGCTGGGACAGGACCGGCCGGAAGCGCTGACGAAGTCGGCCGAGAAGCTGGCCGAATCAAATCCTGGTCTCCATGCCAAACTGCGCGAGCGGGGTGACGCCGGGCTGGACTCCCTCGAGGAGGCGGTGCCGTTCTTCGCCGAGAGATCCGCCGAGTTCACCGACGTGCTCGTCGACCTGGCCCGCGCATGGCGGCCCGACCTGGTGGTGCACTCGTCGTTGTACGGCGGTGCGCTGGTGGCGGCGGCAGTGCTCGGCGTGCCCTCGGTCGAGTGTCGCGAAGGTTTCGGCCGAAGCGAGCGCCTTTCGGTCCTGATGTACCAGCACATGAAAGAGGTGTTCGCCGACTTCGGCGCCACCGGCCTACCCGAGCGGCGCGCCGGCACCGATTCCTGCCCGCCCAGCATGATCGACGGATCGCCCGGTGGCTGGCCGATGCGCCACGTTCCCTACAGCGGCGGTGCGCAGCTGCCCGCCTGGTTGGCGCCGCCGGTCGCCACACCGGACCGCCCTCGGATCGGCGTCACGCTGGGCTCGGGTTCCGGCGCCTGGCGGCTGGAACTGGCGGCTTCGATCCTGGCCGCGGCGGCGGACCTGGACGTCGAGTTGGTCCTCGCGCTCGGCGATGTGGACGCCGACGCGCTCGGCGCGATCCCGCGCAACGCCCGGGTTTTCGGCTGGGTACCGCTGTCGGCCCTGGTGCCCACCTGTACCGCGCTGATCCACCACGGTGGTGGCGGTACCACATTGACCGCGCTGGAAGCCGGTGTCCCGCAACTCGTGCTGGCCACCGGCGCGGACAACGGCATCAACGCCAGGGCGGTGCACAACCGCGGCGTCGGCATCTCGGCCAGGATCGAGGAGGTCGACACCGCCCTGGTGCGCCGACTGGTCACCGATGATGCGTTGCGCTCGGCCGCCGGGCAGGTTCAGGCGGAGATCTCCGCCATGCCAACCCCGGCCGAGGTCGTACCCAGGCTGGCAAGCCTGTGCGAGCCGTGACTCAGCCGCCAAGGCGGGCGGCCAGGGGCGTGGCGGGGTGCCCTGAAGGTCGCCTTCAGGGTCATAAACGCCCTCAAGGCCCCTTGAGGGCACGCCTCTGGTCCCGGGAGTGCCGTTCCCCTGTCGACGGATTGCCGTGAGGGGTCCCCTCACGGTCGTATTTGCTGTGAGGGGACCCCTCACAGCAGTGTCGCGCGGCCGCGTGGGACACAGAGGGGCTCAGCCCCTACCGGACCTCGATCCGCACCGGATGACGCTGGTAGTAGAAGTCGAATCGCTCGCGGAGCTCCCCCGGCTCAACCCCGAAGTCGGCTCGCAGGTCGTGGACGATCCGCTGCCTCCGATAACGGCGGTGCTCGGCGTTGAACGCGGCGATGTTTTCGCTCAGCTCATCGGTCGGTGTCAGCCCGGCGGCGGCGTAGATTTCCCGCACCGCGGACAGCTGGTCGGTGGTGAATTCGTGGAAGAGCACGTCGACGACGTGGTCGTCCGCGATGAGCGAACGGTCGCGCATCCTGGCCCGGATCATGCCCTCGATGCGATCGGTCGCCGCGGCGAAAATCGATTCGACATCCACTTCGGACGACCGTAGTCGCGCCGCGTACGCGAACATCGTGGCGAGCGACTGGACCATGGCCACCGGGTCGCGGTGGGGCATGACGAACGTGGCGTCGGGAAAATTGGCCAGCAGCAGAGGAATGTACTGGCAGTGCATCGGCGCCTTGAGCACCCAGCGATCCGGCCCGCGCTGCCACTGCAACGCCTTGAGCATGGTCGCCATATAGGCGTAGTGCGGCGCCTGGTCCTCGTCGTCGATGGGGAAATTGGAGTCCATCAACATGTTTTCCTGCGCCACGTCGTCGGGACCGAGTTGAAGTATGCTGGCCAGGTGGGGCAGCAGGTCGGTGCGCACCCCCGGCAGCACTATGCTCGACTTGTTCTGCCCGTCGTCCGAGACGGACCACATCACGCCATTGTCGGCCGCCGGCGCGGCGCCGTCCGGGAGAAACGGTTCGGCCGCTTCGCGCAGCCGAAGCGACCGAAGCCGGGAATCCGCGGCGATCGTGCCCTGGAGGTAGGTGGTTCCCGAACGTGACGGCCCCACGATGATGATCGGTTTTTCGATCTTCCGGTCGAGGATTTCCGGATGCCGGCCGAGGAGATCGTAGAACCGCAACCGGATCACCAGATTGCGCACGACCGAGCGGAACATCTCGGCACGGTCCAACGGTGTTCCGGTCGTGCCCGCGAGCTGACTGCGCAGACCGGCGCGAAACGTGTCGGGGCCGAAGTCGGCGAGCCCGGTCAACTGTCGCGCGTAGGACAGTACCGCGTCCTCCGTCAGGTCGACCGGATTGCGTTCCGCGTCATCAATCGTCCGACGCACGGCGTCGGTGAGCACGGGGTTCCGCAGGTCGTCGATTCGGATGGATTGATGGTTGGCTGGCATGATGTCGATCCAATCGAACTCAACCGTGCGCCGGACAAAACGTCTCAACTCCACTTAGCGCCGATGATACTAATTGTTTCCGATTTCGCACTGTTATCACCTCCAGACGAGCAAATCTCCACTTCGCTGTCCAACGCGATGATAACGACGGGAAAACAGCGCACCGTAGTGTCGGGCCGCCTCACCACGGGTTCCGGGGCACGAGCACGGAAGGTGATCATGACACACATCATCGATGAGCCCACCGGGTCGCTCCGCCGGTTCGGGGCGGCGCCCTCGCACGGGACCACGACCCTGCTGTGCTTCCCGCACGCCGGTGGATCGGCGAGTTTCTTCGCGCCACTGGCCGATGCGCTCGCCCCGGACGTGACGGTGCTGGCCGCGCAGTATCCGGGACGCCAGGACCGCCTGGCCGAGCCGTGCCTCGACGCCATAGGTCCCCTCAGCGACCTGATGTACCGCGCGACCAGGGCGGTACCGCCGCAGCCTCTGGTCCTGTTCGGGCACAGCATGGGCGCGATCGTGGCGTTCGAGGTGGCCAGGAGACTGGAGCTCGACGGAGGGCCCCGTCCGGTGCGGCTGATCGTCTCGGCCCGGGGCGCGCCCGGCCGGACACGGGGCGGGCAGCCGAGTTGGAACAACGACAACGCGCTGCTCGAAGAAATGCGTTCGCTGGGCGGAACCGACGTTGGTGTGCTGGACGACCCCGACCTCACCGAGCTCGTGCTGCCCGCGATGCGCGCCGATGTCAAGGCACACGAGGAATACCGGCCCGTACCGGGCGCGACGGTGTCCGTCCCGATCACCGCGCTCCTCGGCGAGGAGGATCCGACCACATCGGTCGAGGACGTCCGGGAATGGGATCAGCACACGCGGTCCGGGTTCGATCTGCACCTGTTCCCGGGCGGTCATTTCTACCTGAGCCCACCGCCGCACGCGGTGGTCGCCGCCCTGACCGAAATCGTACTCGGGCAGAACGCACGCTGACCGTTTGTGTTTTCCGCTCTGGTCGAGCCGGCGGCGGACATCGGGTATTCGCCTCCGGAGTTTCGCGCGCCGGGCAATGAAACCAATATCCCAGCGATAATCGGTCCCCCTAACCTCGACCGGGAGTATCGGTGAGAAGGAGCCAGTTCATGACGAATCCCTGTGAAGTGCACGGTGAGGACACCCGCGCCTCGTGCGTCGACCACGTCGGGCGGAACTGGACCGACCTGCGCCCGAAGAGCCTTGCCGAGCTCATGGACTCGGCGTCTCGCGGCTGAGCGTCCGATGAAGCCCACATTCGGCACCATCCCGCGCTGGGCCGCCGTTCCCGCCGAGGGGATACACGAGCACGAGACGGCGATGCCGGACGATTTCGCCACCACGCTGGCGGCCACGGCCGGACGCCTGGGTGTCCCGCCGCACGTGCTGGTGCTGGCCGCGCACACGAAGGTGCTCGCCGTGCTCACCGGCGAACAGCGCATCGTGACCGGGTACCTGGCCCCCGGGCGGGAAGACGCCGCCGCGCTGGACCTCACCGTCCGCGACGGCTCATGGCGCGAGCTGATCGCCCACCTGGATCGGGCCGAACCGAGCGAGTCGGAGGAACCGCCCACCTTCGAGACGACACTCGACCCGGTCGGCGACCGGCACTGGCCGGATGCGCTGCCCGCGGGTGTGGTGCTGGCGATCCGGTTCGAGCGGGCTTCCAACAGGCTCCGGCTGCGCTACCGGTCCGAGCTGATCGACGACGACTACGCCGGCCGGATCGCCGGATACCACCGCAGCGCCCTGGACCTGATCACCGCCGACCCCGATGCCCGGCACGGACGGGCGAAGCTGCTCTCCGAAGAGGAAATCGCCTTCCAGCTCGAAGCACTCGCCGGACCGCGGCGCAAGCGGCCGGACCGCGCCTTCCACGAACTGTTCGAAGAACGCGTGCGCGAGCAGCCGGACGCGATCGTCGCCGTCCACGGCGACGCGCGGCTCACCTACCGTGAGCTGAACCGCCGCGCCAACCGCATCGCGTGGGCGCTGCTCGCCAGGGGCACCGTCCGCGAAGACGTCGTCGCGGTGATGACCGAACGCAACCTGGACTGGTTCGCCGCGGTCCTCGCCGTGTTCAAGGCCGGCGCCGCCTACCTCCCGATCGAGCCGCGATTCCCGGCGGACCGCATCGCGACGATGCTGACCCGCTCCGGCTGCCGCCTCGCCCTCACCGAACCGGGTTCCGGCCGCGCCCTGCGCGATGCCGGGGACGTCGCCACGATGGTCATCAGCGACCTGTACACCGGGGACGGACCGGAGGGCGATCCCCACGTGCGGGTCGAGCCCGGCCAACTCGCCTACATCTACTTCACCTCAGGCTCCACCGGAGAGCCGAAGGGCGCGATGTGCGAGCACGCGGGGCTGCTCAACCACCTCTACGCCAAGGCGGACGACGTCGGGATCGGCGCCTCGGACGTGGTGGCCCAGACCGCGCCGCAGTGTTTCGACATCTCTCTGTGGCAGTTGGTCTGCGGCCCGCTCATGGGTGGCCGGACGGTGATCGTCGGGGAGGAGCTGATCCTGGACGTCGAGGGCCTGATCGAGCACCTCGTCCGGGAGCGGGTCACCGTGCTCCAGGTCGTCCCGTCCTATTTGGACGTCATCGTCTCGTTCCTGGAGAAGCACCACCGCCCGCTGGGGTCCCTGCGCCATGTGCTGGTGACCGGTGAGGAGATCAAGAAGGAACTGGTGCGCCGCTGGTTCGCCACCGTACCGGGAATCGGGCTGATCAACGCCTACGGGCTCACCGAGACCTCCGACGACACCAACCACGAGATCATGTACCAGGTCCCCGCACAGGACCGGGTTCCGCTCGGCCCGCCCGTGGCCAACGTGCGGATCTACCTCGTCGACGAGAGCCTCCAGCCCGTTCCGCTCGGCGCGGCGGGCGAAATCGTCTTCTCCGGCGTCTGTGTCGGCCGCGGGTACATCAACGATGCCGAGCGCACCCGGCTGGCCTTCGGCACCGATCCGCATTACCCCGGGCAGCGGCTGTACCGCAGCGGCGACCTCGGCCGGTGGCTGCCCGACTTCAAACTCGAGTTCCTCGGCCGGGCCGACAGCCAGGTCAAGATCCGCGGCTTCCGGATCGAACCGGGCGAGGTCGAAAACGCCCTCCTGCTCGTGCCCGGGGTGCGAGCGGGCGCTGTCGTGGTCGCCGAACGCGCCGACGGCACCCGGCAGCTGGTGGCCTTCTACCGCTCCGACACGGAGACGACCGCCGACGAGCTCCGGGCCGTCCTGAGCCGGACGCTGCCCGCGTACATGATCCCGGCCGCCTTCCATCGCCGCGACCGCCTGCCGTTGACCGCGAACGGCAAGATCGACCGGAAGGCGCTCGTCCGGCTCGCCGCGGACCTCTTCCGGCTCGGCACCCCCCGAGAGGCCGGGGCGGGCACTCCCGCCCAGCGGCAGCTCGCGCTGGCCTGGTCGCAGGTCCTCAGCATCCCGGTCGACGACATCGGCTGGTCGGACCATTTCTTCGAGCGGGGCGGCACGTCGCTGTCGGCGGTGCGCCTCGCGATCTTGCTCGACCGGCTGGTCTCACCGAAGGACATGACCGACCACCCGGTTCTCGCCGACCTGGCCACGGTGCTGGAACAGCGGTGCCGGGAAGCATCCGAGTCGGAAAGGCGGGTGTGATGCCGTCCCCATCGCTGACCGAAGTGCCGGTTCTCGAAGTATCCGCAGGCTGGCATACCGGGGCGCCCTGGGCGGAGCTGCGCGAGGCCGTCACCAGGCACGGCGCTGTCGTCGTGCGCGGGCTCGAACCCCGGGAGCGCGGCGACGCGGTCAAGCTGTGCCAGTCGCTCCCGGTCCCGCTGATGGCCGAACGGGAGCCCTTCGCCCCGCGCGACCGCCACGCCGAGGGGGTGTACTCCTCGTCGAAGTGGCCGCCCGACCAGCCCATGTGCATGCACCACGAGCTGAGCTACGCGCTCGAATTCCCCGCTTTGATGATCTTCGCCTGTGTCACCGCACCCGGCACGGGCGGCGCGACCGCCATCGCCGACTCGGCCTCGGTGCTGGCGGCGCTGCCCCGGGATCTGGTTGAGCGGTTCGAGCGCGACGGATGGCTGCTCGAGCGCACCTACAACGGTGACGTCGGCGTCTCGGTGGCCGAGGCGTTCGGTACCAGTGATCGCGGGGCCGTCGAAGCGTACTGCCGCGCCAACGCGATCGACTTCGAGTGGCGGGGGGACGGCGTCCTGCGGACCCGGCAACTGCGCCCCGCGGTCGTGCGGCATCCGGTGACCGGCGCCCGCTGCTGGTTCAACCAGATCGCCTTCCTCAACGAATGGACGATGGCCCCCGAGATCCGGACCTACCTGGTCGACGTCTACGGAGCCGATTCGCTGCCCTTCACGACGCGTTTCGGCGACGGCACGCCCGTTCCCGAGGAGGCGGTGACGGCGATCAACGGCGTGTACGACGAGCACACGGTCAGCCACCGGTGGCGGGCCGGCGACGTGATGATCACCGACAACATCCAGACGAGCCACAGCACGCAGCCGTATACGGGAAACCGCGAGATCGTCGTCGCCATGGCCGAGCCGGTGCGGCTGGCCGACCGCGCCGATCCCCTGGCCGCCCCATCGATCTGAGGGAGTCCCAGTCATGTCAGAAGCCAGCGTGCCCTCCTTCGCCGTGATCCCGGGTACGCAGGTAGCCGACGCGCTCCGCGGCCGCGAACGGCGGATCGTCGACCTCGTCGAGGAGACCTACCGGTTGCACGGCACCGGCG
Organism: Amycolatopsis cynarae; assembly: GCF_026802195.1. NCBI lineage: Bacteria > Bacillati > Actinomycetota > Actinomycetes > Pseudonocardiales > Pseudonocardiaceae > Amycolatopsis > Amycolatopsis cynarae. The sequence goes on from NZ_CP113836.1 coordinate 3,778,493, forward strand.
ACACGGTCAACCCGCCGTCGTACTTCCTGCGCTTTCCCGACCGGCCGTCGGCACGGATCATCGCGCTGCCCGCCGCGCTGGGCGGGCCGGCGGCGGTCGACGGCCTGAAGTGGATCTCCAGCTTCCCGGAGAACGTGGCCGCCGGGATCCCGCGCGCCTCGGCCGTGCTGATCCTCAACGACCCGGAAACCGGATATCCGTTCGCCTGCCTGGAAAGCTCGATCATCAGCGCGACCAGGACGGCGGCGTCGGCGGCACTGGCCGCCGACCGGCTGACCCGGACCCGCTCCCGGCCGAGGACGATCGGCTTCTGCGGGACGGGGCTGATCGCCCGCTACGTGCATCGCTACCTCACCGCGACGGGCTGGTCCTTCGACGAAGTCGGCATTCACGACGTCTCGGCCGAGCACGCCGAGGGTTTCCGCTCGTACCTCACGCGGTCGGAGGCGCCGGGCAAGGTCACGGTGCACGCGAGCGCGGCGGAATTGATCCGCTCCAGCGACCTGATCGTCTTCGCCACCGTCGCCGCGGTCCCCCACATCACCGACCCCGGCTGGTTCGAGCACAACCCGCTCGTGCTCCACCTGTCCCTGCGAGACCTCTCGCCGGAGATCATCCTCGACGCCGTGAACATCGTCGACGACGTCGAGCACTGCCTCAAGGCGGGCACGTCCGCCCACCTGGCCGAGCAGGCCTCCGGCGGCCGCGAATTCCTGCTCGGCACGTTGCCCGAGGTGCTGGCGGGCCGCGTTTCCCCGCCCGCCGGCCACCCGCTGGTGTTCTCGCCGTTCGGGCTCGGTGTCCTCGACCTGGCCGTGGGCCGCTTCGTCTACGACGAGGTCAGCCACCACGGGGAGCTGCCGGTCGTCGAGGGCTTCTTCCACGAGCTGCGGCGGTACGGCTGAAGGCTCGCGCGCACGCGACACGGCCGGTGTTTCTCCCCCGTTCGCCCGCGCACCCCGCCGCAGACCCCGCTCGATCCGCCGTCGCAGGAGGAGTGCCACCGTGCCGGTCATTTCCGCTCCGCACGAATTCAACGAGGAGGACCTCTACGTCGACCTGGAACCCGTGTTCGGCACCTCGCTGTACCTCAAGTGCGAGGGGTTCAACTTCGCGGGTTCGGTCAAGCTCAAGGCCGCCGTGCGGATGGTCACCGCCGCCGAGCGTGCCAAGGCACTGGTCCCGGGGCGGCTGCTGGTCGAGTCCTCTTCCGGGAATCTCGGCGTCGCGCTGAGTGTCGTCGCGGCAAGCCGTGGCTACGAATTCGTCTGCGTGACCGACTCTCGCTGCAATCTCTCCACGCGGCGCCTGATGGAGGCACTGGGCACCCGCGTGCACATCATCACCGAACCGGAGGCCGAGGGCGGTTTCCTGGCGGCACGCCTGAGCTACATCCGGGCGCTTTGCGCCTCCGACAGCCGCTATCTCTGGCTCAACCAGTACGCCAACCCGGGCAACTGGGCCGCGCACTACACCTCCACCGCCCCGGCCATCGTCCGCCAGTTCCCGGATCTCGACGTGCTGTTCGTCGGCGCCGGTACCACCGGGACGCTGATGGGCTGCGCGCGTTTCCTGCGCGAATGGCACCGGCCGGTCCGCATCGTCGCGGTGGACGCCGTGGGCTCGCAGACCTTCGGCGGCCCGCCGGCGCGGCGCATGATCCCGGGACTGGGCACCAACGTCCGCCCCGCGATCCTCGATGAATCCTTTGTGGACGATGTGGTGCACGTGTCCGAGCCCGACACGATCCGCGCGTGTCACCGGCTGGCCAGGCGGGGGTTCTTGTTCGGTGGCTCGACCGGCACGGTGATCAGCGGTGCGATGCGCTGGCTCGCCGAAAACGACGCGAGAGGCGCCACCGCCGTCGCCATCGCGCCCGACCTCGGTGAGCGGTACCTCGACACCGTCTACCAGAGCAACTGGCTGCGCGACCTCTACGGCGAGGACGTGCTCCAGCCGGACGAGCTGCCCGCGGAGTCACTGCCGACCTGAGCCCGGGCGCGCCCTTGGCCGTTGGCCGTTGGCCGTGAAGGGGCCCTTCACAGTCGATTCGACCAGGGCCCCGGCGAAGTCGGCCCATGCGAGGGTGAGTCCCACGCTCGTGCGCTCGTGTCCCACCTTCCGGCGTTTGTGTCCCACAGTGGGGCGGGTGAGTTTACGCTCGGCTTACCTGAGGTGCCCTCACGGCAGCGCCCGACAGGGATTCAGCGCTGTTCGTGTCAAGGGTGTGCCCTCAAGGCGACCTTGAGGGCGTTTACGACCCTGAAGGCGACCTTCAGGGCACCCAACACCGGCCCGAGCGTGGAACACACCACCAAGTGGGCCGGACTCAGCCGATCTCCTCCGGCCGCGGCATGCTCCGCAAGGCGGGCCGGGCCTTCTCGGCGTGGCTGAGGTGTTCGACGAGAGACACCACGGTGGGCGACTCGAACAGCACCCGCAGGGACAGCTCCGCGTCGAAGGTGGAGCGGATCCGGCTGATCAGCCGGACAGCGAGCAGGGAATGCCCGCCCAGCGCGAAGAAGTTGTCGTCGATGCCCACCGCCGGTACTCCGAGCGCCTCGGCGAACAACCCGCACAGGATCTCTTCCTGTGCGGAGCGCGGCGCGCGGGCCGAGCTGTCACCCTCATACACCGGAACCGGCAGCGACCGCCGGTCCAGTTTCCGGTTCGGCGTCAGCGGCAGCACGTCCATCGCCACGAACGCCGACGGCACCATGTATTCCGGCAGATACCGCGCACAGCGGGCGCGCAGCGCCGCCGTGTCGACCGCCGCCGCCGGGGTGCGTTCCGCCGGGACGAAGTAGGCGACCAGTCGCCGGTCGCCGGGCCGGTCCTCGCGCACGATCACCGCGACGTGCGCCACCGCCTGATCCTGGCCGAGCACAGCCTCGATCTCACCGAGCTCGATCCGGAAACCCCGGACCTTCACCTGGTCGTCGACCCTCGCGAGGAATTCCAGCCTGCCGTCGCGGGACCGCCGGGCCAGGTCGCCGGAGCGGTACATGCGCGAGCCCGGCGGACCGAAGGGGTTGGCCACGTAGCGCGCGGCGGTCAGCGCGGGCCGCCGGTGGTAGCCGCGGGTGACGAGCTCACCGGCGATGTAGATCTCGCCCGCCACGCCCGGTGGCACCGGTTGCAGCGCCGCGTCCAGCACATACATCTGCGTGTTCCAGCTCGGGTAGCCGAGGGTCACCACCCCGGGGGGTACCGTCTCACCCGGCAGGATCCGGCAGTCCATGCACCCGACGGTCGTCTCGGTCGGGCCGTACTCGTTGAGGACGGTGACGTCCGGATGCTTGGCCCGCCATTCGTCGAGCACCTCGCCGAGCAGCGGCTCACCGCCGAGCACGAGCTGCTCGGTGGGCGAGAACCGCCCTGGCAGGGCGATCAGCAGCGGCAGATGGCTCGGTGTCGCCTTGACGAAGGTGGGCCGCGCCGGGTTCTTGCGCGCGGCGTTCTCGTCGAGGTCGATCAAGTGGACGCACCCGCCGGCGGTCAGGGTGGCGTACAACCCGGTCACCGTCAGGTCGAACGACACCGATGAGTGCACCAGCGCACGCCCGGCGACGCCGGGGTAGGCGTCACGCGCCCAGGCCAGGTAATGGTTCAGCGAATGGTGCTCGACAACGACTCCCTTCGGGCGTCCGGTCGAACCCGAGGTGTAGATCGCGAATGCCGGGTTGTGCGGCCGCAGGGCATGGGTGCGCTCGTCGTCGGTGACGTCTTCGCTCGGCAGCGCGCCGAGCACCGCCACCGTATGCGGATCGTCCAGCACGACGAGGTTTCCGTCGACCGGGAGCGCACCGGCGGCCTCGGTACTGGTGAGTACCAGCACCGGATCGAGGTCGGTGAGCGTGAACGCGATCCGCTCCCGCGGATAGCTCAGGTCGACGGCCAGGTAGGCCGCGCCCGCCTTGAGCACCGCCAGCATGGCCACCACGAGATCGGTCGATTTCGGCAGCGCGACCGCGACGAACCGCTCCGGCCCGACTCCGGCCCGCACCAGCATCCTGGCCAGCCTGTTCGCGCGGGCGTCGAGTTCGGCGTAGGTCAGGGTCTCGTCCTCGAACACCACCGCGGAGGCGCCGGGCGCCCGGCGCACCTGAGTGGCGAACAGCTGCGGCAGCACGGCGTCGGGCACGTCGATGCCGGTTTCGTTGCACGCCACCAGCACCTCGTGCCGTTCGGCGACGGAGAGCAGGTCCAGCCGGCTGATCGGCGCGTCCGGCTCCGCCAGCGCCCCGCACAGCAGACGCACCAGGCGGGCCACGAGTTCCTCGGCCGTCACGGCGTCGAACAGATCGGTCGCGTAGTCGAGATAGCCCTCGATGGCGGAGGCGGTCTCCCAGACGAAGAAGGACAGATCGAACTTCGTCGTGCGCGAGCCCGCGAGATAGGGTTCGGCGGACAGCCCGGAAAAGTCCGGCCGGACGTCGGCGCCGCTGTCATAGGTGAGAATCACCTGGAACAGTGGGGTGTGGGACACCGACCGCGCCGGGTTGAGCGCTTCCACCAGCCGTTCGAAGGGGACGTCCTGATGGGCGTATGCGGCCAGGTCGGTCTCCCGCACCCGTCGCAGCAACACACGGAAGCTCGGATCGCCCGAGGTGTCGGTGCGAAGGACCACCGTGTTCACGAAGAACCCGATGACGTCGTCGAGCGTCTCGTCGTCGCGACCGGCGAGCACGGTGCCGACCGGGATGTCCGTACCCGATCCCAACCGGGTCAGCAGCGCCGCGAGCGCCGCGTGCACGACCATGAACACCGTCGTGCCCGTTTCCCTGGCCAGTCCGAGCAATTGCCGGTATGCCACGCCGTCCAAGGTGAAACGGACGCGGTCGCCCTGGTAACCCGCTTCCGCGGGACGTGGCCGGTCGGTGGGTAGTTCCAGCAGCTCGGGAGAGCCGTCGAGCGTGCGCCGCCAGTACTCCAGCTGCCCGGCGACCGGGCCCGGGTCGTCCCCGTCCGTCCCGCCGAGATGCTCTCGCTGCCACAGTGCGAAATCCGCGTACTGGATGCGAGGCGCCGGCAGGCCGGGCTGCCGCCCGGCCCGGCGTGCCGTATACGCCGCCGACAGATCGCGTACCAGAGGAACGATCGAACCGCCATCGGCGGCGATGTGGTGCATGACCACCAGCAGCACCTGCTCGAGCTCGCCCAGCGAGAACAGGGTCACCCGCAACGGGATGTCGACGGCGAGGTCGAAGGTCTGGGCGGCGGCCGCGGCGACCGCTCCGTCCAGCCCGGCCTCGTCCACGTCTAGAATGGACAACTCAGGACGGGTGCTTTCCATGCCCAGAACCAGCTGGTAGGGCTCGCCGTCACGTTCGAAGAACACCGTGCGCAAGGATTCGTGGCGGGCCAGCACATCGCCGAGCGCGCTGCTCAGCGCCGCCCGGTCCAGTTCGCCCGAGATCCGCACCGCCCAGACGACGTTGTAGGCCGGATTCGGCCCGTGAAACCGGTGCAGGAACCACAACCTGCGCTGCGCGAGCGAAAGCGGCACCAGCTCCGGCCGCTTCGCCCGGCTGATCGGCCGGCGCGCGCGGCTTTCGCCCTCGAGCCGGTCCAGCAGCGCGGCGGGCGACGGTGCCTCGAACACCGCTTGCGGCCGCACTTCGACACCCAGGGCCGACCGGATGCGGCTGATCAGGCGGAACACCAGCAGGGAATGGCCACCCAGCGCGAAGAAGTCGTCGTCCGCGCCGACCTGCCCGGCTCCCAGCACGTCGGCGAACAGCTCGCACAGGATCCGTTCCCGCTCCGACTCCGGCGCCCGCCCGGTGCCGGTGATCTCCGGTGCGGGCAGCCGCTTCCTGTCGAGCTTTCCGTTCGGCGACAACGGAAGCGCGTCCAGCGCGACGAACGCCGACGGGATCATGTAGGCGGGCAGCCGCTCACCCAGGTACGCGCGCAACCGTGCCGGTTCGAAGTTCCCGACCAGGTAGCCGACGAGCCGCTGGTCGCCGGGCCGGTCCTCGCGCACGGTGACGGCTGCCTGCGCCACACCGGGAACCTCCGCCAGCACTGCCTGGATCTCGCCGAGCTCGACCCGGTTGCCCCGCAGTTTCACCTGGTCATCGATCCGGCCGTGGAATTCCAGCGCACCGTCGGCCCGCTGCCGTGCGAGGTCGCCCGTACGGTACATGCGGGAACCGGGCACCCCATGGGGGTCGGCCACGAAGCGTTCGGCGGTCAGGGCAGGACGGCCCGCGTAGCCGCGGGCGATCTCGTCGCCGCCCAGGTACAGCTCCCCCACGGTGCCCGGCGCCACCGGCCGCAACCGTTCGTCGAGCACGGCGCACCGGGCGTTCGGAATCGGCCTGCCGATCGGGATCCGGGGCCCCCGTTCCCCGTCGACCGGGTGCCAGGTCGCGACCATCGTGCATTCGGTGGGGCCGTATTGGTTGATCAGCTTCCAGGCAGCGCCCACCGCGCCGGCGCGCCGGGTGTGTGCCAGGGTCAGTTCCTCGCCGCTCACCAGGCCCACCCGCAGCCAGGGTGACGGGGCTGTTCCGGTGGCCTCGGCCGCGTCGGCGAGCGCGCTGAGCATCGTCGGCACCAGCGCGGGCAGCACGGTCACCCGGTGCCGGTTCACCGCGGTGAGCAGCGCCCGGGGGTCCTTCGCCTCCTCGGGCGGCACCATGGCCAGCGTCGCACCCGCCGTCAACGGCCCGAAGATGTCGCGCACGGAGGGGTCGAAGGACACCGAGGCGAGGTTCAGCACGGTGTCCCCGGGGCCGAGCCCCGTGCACTCGTGCAGGTGCGCCAGGTAGCCGACGACACCGTGGTGCGGCACGACGACGCCCTTCGGCCGTCCGGTCGAACCCGAGGTGTAGATGACGTAGGCCGGGTGGGCGGCGGTCAGGGGAGCGCTCCGGTCCGCGTCGGTCGGATCGGTTTCCGGGTAGCCCGCCGGCTCGTCGAAGGTGCGCTCGTCGATCCGCGCCACCACGCGCACGTCCTCGTGCATGAAGGCGATCCGCTCCGGCGGATAGTCCGGGTCGATCGGCAGGTACGCCGCGCCCGCCTTGAGCACGGCCACCATCGCCACGACCAGTTCCACCGACCGCGGCAGGCACACCGACACGACCTTCTCCGGGCCGGCGCCGCGCGCGATGAGCGCGTGGGCGAGCCGGTTCGCCCGGACGTTCAGCTCACCGTAGGAAAGGCTTTCCGTACCGCAGACCACCGCCACGCGGCCGGGATCGCGGCGGACCTGCCGCTCGATGTGTCCGGGGAGCGGCTCCCCGGCATTCCGGTGCGCCGTTTCGTTCCGTCCCGCGAGCATCCGACCCGCCTGATCATCCATCGTGCAGACTCCAGTTCGCCCTGTCAGACACCCGAGAGAACGTTAGACCGCAACGGTTTCACCACGTTATCGGCGCGCTCTGGCCGTCCGCGCCGGGCTCCGGGGCCGAACCGGATCAGGTCGGAGGAGTTTTCGGGATCTTTTCGTCGCGATTTACCCCGTTCCGCCGGAAGTATCGAGGTCGACTCCGTCCCCGGCACCGTCCGGCCAATCAGCAAAATGGATTCAAAATTCGCCTCCGCTAGCGTCTTCGACACAACTTTCGCCGTTGTCCGGTATCTCCTGGAGGTCGTCGTGCCGTTGAGCGCCACCGAAATGCCCAGCTACCCGCTGACCGTCGAGGAGCGGCGCGCCTTCCACCGGCCGGCCGCCGATCTGGCCTGCAGGTTCGACTCCGCGCCGCAGGACACCGCGATCGCCGTCGAGGGCGTCCCGGCCGGCCTCGCGGCCTTCGTCTCGCGCTTCGCCGAGGATTCCGGCCGCCGCGGTTTCGCGGTGATCCGGGGTATCCCGATCGACGCGCTGCCCCCCACCCCGGACTCCTACACCACGGGTTTCCTCACAGAACACAGCACCAGCGGATTTCTCCTGCTGGTGGCCGGACTGCTCGGCTCACCGGTCGGCTACGCCGACGAAAAGGGCGGCACCCTGATTCACGAGGTACATCCGGTGCGGGGCGAGGAAACCCGCATCGAGAACACCGGCGCCCGCAACCTCGGTTTCCACACCGAGAACGCGCACCATCCGCTGCGCCCGGACTTCCTCGGCCTCCTGTGCCTGCGCCAGGATCGCGCCGGCCTCGGCGCGTCGCGGTTGTCGTCGGTGCGCGAGGCCGCGGAAGGGTTGTCCGCGGAGACCATCGCGATCCTTCGAAGCCCCGTCTTCCACAGCCTCTACCCCACCTCCTTCACGCGCGGTAGTGCGGGAGAGCGCCCGTCCAGCCCGCCCCATCCGGTGATCTCCGGCGAGGACGACGGCCTTCTCATGCGGTTCGACGCGCACAACACCTACTCGTACGATTCCCGGGGCAAGGCCGCGCTGCGGGAGCTGTCCGCCGCGCTCGACGCCAGTTGCCGGGAGATCATGCTGGAACCGGGCGACCTCATCCTCATCGACAACCACGTGGCCGCCCACGGCCGGTCGGCCTTCACCCCGCGATACGACGGCAACAACCGCTGGCTGCGCCGCTTCTACTCCCTGCGCACGGTGCCAGCGTGGATCCGCGACCACATGCCCGCTCCGCGCGTGCTGCCCTCGGTATCCGAAGTCACCCGTCTCGCCCGCGCCTAGGGTCTCCGCCAGGGGGACCACTCGCGCGGCCGCGGTGCCGTGAGGGGCCCCCTCACGGCGCGTCGGCAAGGCCGGGTGCCATGCCCAGCGTGCCGTCGCGGATCGCGTCGCGCAGCCTGCACAGGCGCGCGCTCGGCTCGATGCCCAGTTCCGTCAGGAACAGCTTCCTGGTGACCTGGTAGACGCTGAGCGCCTGGGTGCGGCGGCCGGACCGGTAGAGTGCGATCATCAGCTGTTCGCGGGGCCGCTCCCGCATGCCCCGGTCGGCGACCATCGCGGTCAGTTCGCCGATGACCGCCCGATGCCGGCCAAGGTCCAGGTCCCGTTGCACGCACTGTTCGAGCAACTCCACCCGGCGTTCCTCCCAGCGCACGATCTCCGGCGCGAGCGACCGGCCGCCCAGTCCGGGCAGCACCGGCCCGCGCCAGCACCGCAGGGCCGAACGCAGCTGAGCCAGTGCCTCCTCCCGCTCTCCCCTGGCCTCCGCGTCCCGTACGCGCGCGAGGTGGGACTCCACCCGCAGGGTGTCCAGCTGCCCCGGCTCGAGCCGGATGAGGTAGCCCGGTGACCGGGTGATGATGAACTCGCGCGGGGCTCCCGCCGCCCGCAGCCTTCTGCGCAGCGCGAGCACGCAGATCGCGATCTGGTTGGCCGGGTTCGCCGGCAGGTCGTCGTCCCACACCGCGGCGGCCAACCTGCCCGTCGACACGATTTCGTTGGGATGAAACAGCAACGCGGCCAGCGTGGCCCGTTCGCGGTGCGCCTTCACCGCGACGGGCCTGCCGCCCACCCGCACGTCGAGCGGCCCAAGGACACGGAAGTCGACCGGATCGGTCATTTTGCCCCCTCTGTCGCTCGCCTGGGCGCGATCGGCGCGCGCTTCACGACCGTCGACGACGCTATGGCGTGCCCTTTTCGTCTGCATATCGCGGCTCGGCCCACGGGCTTGCCGGCCCGCTGACCAGCCACTAAGGCGGCATGACACCGGCATTCGTCTGGTGAAAGCTACGTTTTGTGTCAGGCTGAAAAAAATCAGGATGCGGACGTCTGGGGTAGCGCACGCGCCGGTTTGCCCGGCAGCCGGGTGTGCGCCGCCGCCCTGTGGAGGTGAGTTTGCTATGACCCAGCTGGTGTGGGGATATCTGGACGAATACGAACAGGAACGGGACGACATACTGGACGCGGTGGACACCGTCTTCCGTTCCGGCAAACTCGTGCTCGGACCGAGTGTGAAGCAATTCGAAGAGGAGTTCGCCGCCTATCACGGCATTTCTCACTGTGTCGGTGTCGACAACGGGACCAACGCGATCGTGCTGGGCCTGCGCGCGCTCGGGGTGGGTCCGGGCGACGAGGTCATCACCGTTTCGAACACGGCGGCGCCGACCGTCGTGGCCATCGACGCGGTCGGCGCGACCCCGGTGTTCGTGGACGTTCACGACGACACCTGCCTGATGGACGTCGGACAGGTGGAGGCGGCGATCACCGACCGGACCCGGTGCCTGCTGCCCGTGCACCTGTACGGCCAGTGCGCCGACATGGACGCGTTGACCGCGATCGCCGAAAAGCACGGGTTGACCGTTCTCGAGGACTGCGCCCAAGCTCACGGCGCACGCTACCGGGGCAGGCTCGCCGGAACGATGGGTAAGGCCGCGGCCTTCTCCTTCTACCCCACGAAGGTCCTCGGCGCCTACGGCGACGGTGGTGCGACGATCACCGGCGACGCGCAGGTGGACGGAAATCTCCGCAGGCTGCGCTACTACGGCATGGAGCAGGTGTACCACGTCGTTCAGACACCCGCGTACAACAGCAGGCTGGACGAGGTGCAGGCGGAGATCCTGCGCCGGAAACTGCGCAGACTGGACGCCTACATCCAGGCACGCCAGGCGATCGCGGCGCGCTACGCCGAGGCGCTGGCCGGCACCGACCTTGTCCTGCCCCGGATCGCCGAGGGCAACAGCCACGTGTACTACCTCTACGTCGTCCACCACCCGGCACGCGACCAGATCCTCGCGGCGCTGCGCGAGCGCGGCATTTCGCTGTCGATCAGCTACCCGTGGCCGGTGCACCGCCAGAAGGGTTTCGCCCATCTCGGTTACCGCCAGGGCGCGCTGCCGGTGACCGAACGGTCGGCGGAGCAGATCTTCTCGTTGCCGATGTACCCGTCCCTGTCGCGCGGTGACCAGGACAAGGTCATCGACGCGCTGCTCGATGTCCTCGCGACGATGTGAAGGAAGTGGGCGTGACCGAGCGAACAAGGAGATCGCCGGGCGATGTGGTCCGGCCCGTGCGGGACGAAGTGCTGGCCGACGCCGAGGAGTTCCAGCGCTGGTGGACCCAGCGGCACCGCAGCGGAACCTTCGAAGTGACCAAGGTGCCCTTCGCCGACCTCGATCCGTGGAGCTTCGACCTCTCGACCGGGAACCTCAGCCATGCCAGCGGCCGGTTCTTCACCATCGAAGGGCTCCAAGCCGAGACCGGCGGGGTGGCCCTGCGCACCCAGCCGGTGATCAACCAGCCGGAAATCGGCCTGCTCGGCATCGTGGTCAAGACCCTCGACGGGGTGCTGCACTGCCTCATGCAGGCGAAGATGGAGCCCGGCAACATCAACACGCTGCAGCTGTCCCCGACCGTGCAGGCCACTCGCAGCAACTACACCCAGGTGCACCGGGGCCACCGGACCCGGTATCTGGAGCATTTCCTGGGCGCGGACCGGGGGGAAGTGCTCGTCGACGTCATCCAGTCCGAGCAGGGCTCGTGGTACTGGCGCAAGCGCAACCGCAACATGGTCGTGCACGTCGCCGGAGAGGTCCCGGTCACCGACGACTACCGGTGGATACCGCTGCCCCTGGTCTACGACCTGCTCCGGGTCGACAACCTCGTCAACATGGACGCCCGCACCGTGTTGTCCTGCATACCGCCCGGGGACGCCATCGCTCCCCACGACCACGACGACGACCGGGAGGACGACCGGGCGCTGCACGGCCTCGGCGAGATCCTGAGCTGGCTGATCGAGGCGAAGACCCGCTGCGACTGGAGCACCCGCCTGGTCCCGCTGCGCGACGTGTCCGGGTGGCGGCGCACCGAGGACGAGATCGCCGACCCCGACGGCCGGCACTTCCGGATCATCGGGGTCCGGGTCGCGGCCGGGAACCGGGAGGTCACGACGTGGCGACAGCCGCTGCTCGCGCCGTACGGGCCCGGCCTGGCGGCCTTCGTGCTGTCCCGGATCAACGGCGTGCCGCACCTGCTGGTGCAGGCCCGGCCGGAGATCGGCCTGCTGGACATGGTCGAGATGGGACCCACGGTTCAGCTGCTGCCCGGTGAGGACCCTTCCTCGGTCGGCCATCCGCTGCTGAAGGAAATCGCGCTCGGCGGGCTGGGCCGCCCGCGATACGACGCGACGCTCTCCGAGGAAGGCGGTCGCTTCTACCACGCCACGACGCGCTACCAGGTGATCGAGGTGGGCGAGGACTTCCCCGTGGACGTGGCCGACAACTTCCGGTGGGTGAGCCTGCGCCAGCTCATGACGCTGCTGCGGCACGGGCACTACGTGAACATCGAGGCGCGCACGCTGCTCGCGTGCGCACAGGCCGTCCTGTGACCAAGGAGATTCCCATGCAGGTACGCGAACTCGCCGTCGAGGGCGCTGTCGAATTCACCGCCAAGGCCTATCCCGACGACCGCGGGTATTTCGTCTCGCCGTTTCAGGAGGAAGCCTTCGTCGCCGCGGTGGGCAGGCCGTTGTTCCCGGTGACGCAGACGAACGTCAGCAAGTCCCGGCGCGGAGTGGTGCGCGGGGTCCATTTCACCGTCACCCCGCCAGGCGGCGCCAAATACGTCTGCTGCGTGCGCGGGCGGGCGATCGACATCGTGGTCGACCTCCGGGTCGGCTCACCGACGTTCGGGCGGTGGGACAGCGTGCTGATGGACCAGGAGTCCTTCCGCGCGTCCTACTTCCCCCTCGGCGTCGGACACGCCTTCATCGCGCTCGAGGACGACACGGTGATGAACTACCTGGTCTCGCAGAGCTACGTGCCGGAGTGGGAACTGGCGGTGTCCGCCCTGGACCCGGAGCTCGGGCTGCCGATTCCCACCGACATCGACCCGATCATGTCCGAACGCGACACGGTCGCGCCCACCTTGGCCGAAGCACTGGCGGCCGGCCTCCTGCCGGACTACCGGCAGTGCCAGGAACTGACGAGGAACCTGAATGCGATCGGCTAGCGCGGACGAGCGCAGGACCGTCGTGCTCGGCGCCTCGGGCCTGCTCGGTACCGCGATCACCAGGGAACTCGCGGCGCGCCCGGGACGACTCAGGCTGGTCGGGCGGCGGGAACCGGTGGTGCCCGCCGCCCCCCGGGCCGAAGTGGAGGTCCACCGCGCCGACCTCACCGAGCCGGGCGAACTCGCGCGCGCGGTTTCGGGTGCCGACGCGGTGGTGCATCTCGTCGCGCACACCACCGGAGCGGGGCAATGGCGGTCGGCGGAGAACGACCGCGCCGCCGAACGCGTGAACCTGGGCTTGATGCGCGACCTGATCGAGGTGCTCCGGGCACAGGAGGCCGCCACGCCGCCCGCCGTGGTGTTCGCCGGGTCGACCTCGCAGGTGGGCAAGCCGTCCACGCCGTTGCTCGACGGCAGCGAACCCGACCGGCCGATCACCGAATACGACCGTCACAAGCTGGCGGCCGAACGTGCGCTGGAAGCCGCCACCACCGCGGGAGTGGTCCGCGGCTGCACACTCAGGCTGGGCACCCTGTTCACCCAGGGCGCCGTGCCGGGCTCGCTCGACCGCGGGGTGGTCGCCACCATGATGCGCCGCGCGCTCGCCGGCCAGCCGCTCACCATGTGGCACGACGGCACTGTCCGGCGCGATCCGATCTGCGTGGACGACGTGGCGCGCGCGTTCGTCGCCGCGCTCGACCACGCGGACACGCTGGCCGGGCAGCACTGGCTGATCGGTACCGGACGAGCCGTCACCGTGCGCGACCTGTTCACCTCCATCGCCGCCGCGGTGGCGGAACTGACCGGAAAACCGCCGGTCCCGGTGGAGTGCGTGGCACCACCCGAGGAGTCGATCGCCGGCGACCTGGTGGACTTCGTGGCCGATCCCTCGGCCTTCCGCACCGCGACCGGGTGGTCCGCGCGGATCCCGCTACCCGAAGCGCTGGCACGCATGGCTAGCTCCTTCGCGGCGGAAGGGAGCCCTCCCACCACCGGCCGGTGAAGAGAAAGCGGTGCGACGAAACCCGTTGAAGCCGAAAAACTGGGGAACCAAGAATGTCGATCCAATTGGAGTTCTTTCTTTTAGGCGCGCTCGAGGCCAGGGTCGGCGACCGTCCGGTGGTGGTGGGCAGTCCACGGCAGCGGACCATCCTGGCCATGCTCCTGCTGTCCGCGGATCGGGTGATTTCGGTGGACAGCCTGATCGAGGCGGTCTGGAACGGGAGCCCGCCGGCCACCGGACGGACGCAGGTCGCGATCTGCATCGCCGCTCTGCGCAAGGCGTTCAAGGCCGCGGGCTATCCCGGGGAGGTGATCGTCACCGCGGCTTCCGGCTACGTGCTGCGCTCGGCCGAGCATCGTATCGACGCGGTCGAATTCACCGCCGCGGTGCAGGCCGCGCACCTCGCGGTGGAACGCGGGCAGATCGCCGAGGCCACCGACCTGCTGGGCCGGGCACTGAGCCTGTGGTCCGGACCGGCGCTGACCGGCGTGACCGGGTACCCGGTGGAGAGCGAGGCCGCACGGCTGGAGGAAGAGCGCCTGACCGCCTACGAGATGCGGACGGCGTTGCAGCTCGAACAGGGCCAGCACGGCCCCCTGATCAGCGAGCTCGCGGCGATGGTCCAGGAACATCCGCTGCGCGAACAGGTCCGCGCGCAACTGATGCTCGCGCAGTACCGGGCCGGCCGGCGGGCCGAGGCGCTGGAAACCTTCCGCACCGGACGCGATCACCTCGTCCGGGAAATCGGCATCGAGCCCGGGCGGGCGCTGCAGGAACTGCACAACGCGATCCTGGCCGACGACCCGTCGCTCGCCCTGCTACCGCACCTCGGCATCCAGTTCGGCGACGCGCTGACCCCTGCGCAGCTCCCGCCGGACCTTCCCGGTTTCATCGGGCGGGGCCAGGAGTTGCAGATCCTCGACGGGCTGCTGTCAGCCGAGACCGGGAACGCGCCGGCCGTCGGCGTCGTGATGGGTGCGGCCGGCGTGGGCAAGACCGTCCTGACCCTGCACTGGGCGCATCGCGTGGCGCACCGGTTCCCGGACGGTCAGCTCTTCGCCGACCTCAACGGCTACGACGAGCATGTCCAACCTCGCGAACCGCACGCGGTGCTCGAAGTTTTCCTGCGGACCCTCGGGGTCCCGGATGAGCGGATCCCGGACGAACTCCCTGAGCGCGTGGCCCTCTACCGCAGCCTTCTCGACCGACGGCGCGTCCTGGTGGTCCTGGACAATGTCCGCGGCCCCGAACAGATCCTTCCGCTGCTGCCGGGCAGCAGCCGGTGCTGCGTGGTGGCCACCGGACGCAGCGAGGTCGGCAGGCTGCTCGGCGGGCACGGCACGACCCAGGTCCGCCTCGGCGTCATGGCCGAGCGCGAGGCCGTGGAACTGCTGGACGTCGCCATCGGCGACAGCAGGCCGGCCAGCGAGCCGGAAAGTGTGGCCGAACTCGGTAAGCTGTGCGGCCACCTGCCGCTCGCACTGCGGATCTCCGCGACCAGGCTGGCCAGGAAGCCACATTGGACGGTCAAACACCTGGTGAGCCGGCTGAAGGATCATCGGCGCCGGCTGGACGAGCTGGATGCGGACAACGATCTGCGCAACAGCTTCGAACCCAGCTATCGCCTGCTGAGGCCGAACGCGGCGTTGCTGTATCGCAGGCTGGGCCTGCTCGATTCCGCGAACTTCGAGCCGTGGGTGGCCGCCGCCCTGCTCAACACCGATCTGGACCATGCCGAGGACCTGCTCGAGCAACTCGTCGACGCCCAGCTGCTGGACGTCGGTTCCGGCAGGTTCACCGCGCGGTACCGGTTGCACGAGCTGCTGTGGTTGCACGCCCGTGAGCACGCCTTCCGCGAGGAGACCCGCACGCAGTTGCGGGCCGCCAGTGAACGCGTGCTCGGTGGCTGGCTCGCGCTCACCGAAGAGGCGCACCGGCGCGACGTCGGCGATGCCCCGCTCGTCCTCGCCGACGTGTCGCCGCTGTGGCACTGGGATCGTGACTACCTCAACGAGTTGCTGCGTGAGCCCCGCGCATGGCTCGAGCAGGAGCGCGCGTCGATCGTGGCCGCGATGAACGAGGCGGTGCGCCTGCAGCTGGGGAACCTGGCCAGCTGCTTCGCCCACACCGTGGGCAAGCTGTTTCCCGGCCACGACGCGATGTGCCTTTTGTGACGCCGTGGCGCCCGGGCGTCTCAGGGCGGGCAGGAGGTGGACGGCGTCGGATACGGGCCGAGGACGAGGACGGCCTCCTGGCCGCCCTCGGGCTCGACCCCGCATCCGAGGGAAGCGGCGTACTGCCGCATGAGCTCCAGGAACCGGTAGCGACCGGGTACCAGTTCCTGCAGCATGTGCGCGTCCACGAGGTCCTCGAGCAGCGCCCCGGCGGTCTCGAGGCCGACACCGGCCAGCCCGGCGGCGGTGCTGGTGTCGAAGTCGCGGCAGGGGCAGGTGCCCAGGAGCCGGAACATCCGCTGCTGCTCCCGGGTGAGATTGCGGTACGAGACGCCGAACGCGGCGGTCACCCCTCGATCGCCCGCGGTGAGTTCGGCCAGCCGCCGTTTCCCCTCGCGGAGCCGGTCGGCCAGGTAGCCGATCGTCCACACCGGACGGTTGCGCAGCTTGACCGCGGCGCTCCTGACCGCCAGCGGAAGGTACCCGCAGAGACGCACCACCTCCTGGACGGCGTCCCTTTCGGTGCCCGCGCGATCCTCGCCGACGATGCGAGCGAACAGCGCGGAAGCCTGTGGCGGGGACAGCACGTCCAGGGACAGGTGCCCGGCGCCTTCGAGTTCCGCCAGGCGATGGCGGCTGGTGACCAGTGCCAGGCACCGGGCCGTGCCCGGCAGCAGCGGCCGTACCTGAGTGGTGTCAGAGGCGTTGTCCAGCACCACCAGGACCCGGCGGCTGGCGAGTTCGGCGCGCCACAGCGCGGCTCTCCCGTCCAGACCGTCCGGAATGGCCGCGGCGGGCACGCTGAGCGCACGCAGCAGGTCTTCCAAGGCCGTCGACGGATCGACCGGGCGGCGGCCGTAGGTGTGGCCGTGAAGGTCGAGATAGAGCTGGGCGTCGGGGTAGTTCCACGCGAGCCGGTGCGCCAGGTGCACGGCCAAGGCCGTTTTGCCGACCCCCGCCATGCCGTCGATGACCTGGACCGTGGCCGCGCCCGTCGAGGCGCCCGTCGAGGCGGACGGCAGGTCGCCGAGCACGCGCACTACTTCCTGCCGCCTGCCGGTGAAATCGATGACGTCGGCGGGGAGATCGTTGCGCCGGACGAACCGCTTGATCAAGGTGGATCTGGCCATCCCCACGTCGCCGCGCAGGATCCGCTCGTGCAGTTCCCGCAGTTCCGGGCCGGGATCGATGCCCAGCTCGTCGGCGAGCCTGCGGCGGACGTCCTGGAAGACCGCCAGCGCCTCGGCCTGCCGGCTGGCGCGGTAGAGCGCCAGCATGAGCAGTGCCGACAGGTGTTCCCGGCCGGGGTGCAGCGCCACCAGATCCGTGAGTTCGGCGATCGCCTCGGTCGTCCGGCCGCGGTCGATGTGGATCTGCGCGCGCAACTCCTTGGCGGTCAACTGCAAGTCGGCGAACCTTCGTCGCTGGGCCTCCACCACGGGTCCGTCGAGCCCGGTGAACGGATGGCCTTGCCACAGTTGGAACGCCAGGTCCAGTTGCGACCAGGCGGCAGGCAGGTCGCCGTGCTGGTGGCGCTTCCGCGCGGCGACAAGATGCCGCTCGAACATTTCCAGGTCCACCAGCGCCGGGTCACCCCGCAGCAGATACCCCGAGCCGGTGGAGACCAGCACTCTGTACGGCCGGCCCACGCCACGGGCCGGTTCTAGCAGACGGCGCAGCCTGCTGACATAGGTCTGGACCGCGTTGCGCGCGTCCCGGGGCATCTGCCGTCCGTGCCACACCGCCTCGATGATCGTCGCCATCGGCACCGGCCGGTTCATTTCGACCAGCAGTGTCGCCAGCACGGACTGCTGCTTGGCCCAGCCCAATTCGACCTCGCGGCCCGCTCGCTGCACGCTCAGCGGGCCCAGCGCCCGGTACCGCAGCTGATCGTTCACCTCGTTGCCGCCCTCGCGAGGGATCGGCACTTTCTTCGTCACGCTGCCCCCAGCCGACGGTGTGCGATCTTCGAACCTTACGTTTCGCCATGGTATCCATGAAAGGGCAGTACCGCAGGGGGCAGGTGCCGCAGTGGACTAGTCCAAATGACCGAGACCAGCGTCCGCACCAATTGCCCGCCATCGCGCCGCCATCGATTTCGGATTAATCACGGAAAGGTCGCGTGAAATGATGGCAGACACCGTTTTCGGCCGGATATCGAACGTGCCTTCGGCAGCGGCCGGACCAGCGCCCGCGGCCCGCGGAAGGCGCGGCGGGCGTCACCCGCCGGTGACGCCGTTCTCTTCCGATGCCGCCGCCGAGGCCGGCGTGGATTCCTCAGCGGCGGCCTGGCCGGCGCGCCATCGGGAGCCGATCAGGGCGGTGGTGGCGGCGACGACCGCGGTCGAGGCGATGAGCGCCGGGTCGCGGGTGAGCAGGGTGGTGCCGGTCGCCGCGAGCAGCACCGCCAGCACGCCGCGCAGGAACCGCGCGGGGATCCGGCCGGCCAGCAGGCTGCCGACCACGACCGCGGGCACGCTGCCGAGCAGCAGCGGCCAGGCCACCGACAGGTGGAAGTCGCCGATCAGCAGGTGGCCGATCGCCGCGGTGACGACGATCGGCAGCGCCTGGACGATGTCGGTCGCGACGATCGCCGACATGCGTAGCGCGGGGTATGCGAGCAGCAGAGATGCGGCCACGGCCGAACCGGACCCGACGGATGTGAAACCGACGAGCAACCCGGTCACGGCGCCGAGCAGCAGCGTCGGCACCCGGCGCACGGGAACCTGCCGCGGCCCCCACTGCCCGCGCGGGTCCCATTTCGACAGCGCCACCACCATCACGGCGGCGACGGCGAGCAGGATGACGCCCAACAGGATGTTGAGGACCCGCTGCACCACCGGTGTCGTGCCCATGTAGTGGATCACCACCGGGCCGAGGAGACTGGCCGGAACGCCGCCGAGCGACAGCCAGCCGACGATCGGCCAGTGCACGTCGCCGCGCCGCTGGTGCACCACGCTGCCCGTGAGCTTCATGCAAGCGGCGACGAGCAGATCGCTGGACACCGCGGCCGTCGGCGAGAGCCCGAACACCAGCACCAGAACCGGCGTGAGCACAGCGCCGCCGCCCACCCCGCTCATCCCGACCAGAAATCCGACGAGCATCCCGGCTGCCGTCAGCGACAACACCGGATCGACCCCGTTTCCATTGCGTCCCCCATTTACCGAAAAACCGATCCTTTCGCATACTACCCGCACCCGGGGATCTCATTCAGCACAATGGACTACTACTTGCGAAGTGGGCCGTTCGGCGCACGGGCCAACTGGTTCGACCGGACCAGCGAAGCCACGTTGACACCTCGGTTACCGAACAGATAGTTTCAATGCTTGTCTGGACATGGCCGCTGGGGAACCGGTGCGGGCGCGGGGTGATCACGCCAATCTGGTACAGACCACTATCCCGTAAGCGGCGGGCATCGAGCGCACCGAAGTGGACCGGCAGGCGCGAACGGGGAAACACACGGCATCGCGGACTCGCTGCCCGGCGCACGCGGCGCGGACATCTTGACCGGATTGCCGGCCAGCTGGGAGGAGACCTGACCGTGGGCGACCACGAACCGACAACGCAGCTCGCCGGGGCCGAGCCGTGCTGAGCCACTTGCGCCGCCTGGAGGCCGAGAGCATCCACATCTTCCGCGAGGCGGTGGCGGAGTCGGAGAACCCCGTGCTGCTGTACTCGGTCGGCAAGGACAGTTCGGTGCTGTTGCACTTGGCGCGCAAGGCTTTCCACCCCGGACCGGTGCCGTTCCCGCTGCTGCACGTCGACACCACGTGGAAGTTCCGGGAGATGATCGACTTCCGGGACCGGGTGGCGGAGGAGTACGGGCTGCGACTGCTGGTGCACCAGAACCCGGAGTGCGTAAGCCGAGGCATCAACCCGTTCACCCACGGCTCGGAACTGCACACCCGGCTGTGGAAGACCGAGGGGCTCAAGCAGGCGCTGGACGAGCACCGGTTCGACCTCGCCTTCGGCGGTGCCCGGCGGGACGAGGAGAAGTCGCGGGCGAAGGAGCGGGTCTTCTCCCTCCGCTCGGCCGGGCACACCTGGGACCCCAAGCGGCAGCGGCCGGAGCTGTGGCAGCTCTACAACGCGCGCACCGGACCGGGCGAGACGGTGCGCGTCTTCCCGTTGTCGAACTGGACGGAGCTGGACGTCTGGGCGTACGTGCACCTGGAGGCCATCCCCGTGGTGCCCCTGTACTTCGCGGCGGAACGCCCGGTGGTGCGACGCGACGGCGGCCTGATCATGGTCGACGACGACCGGATGCCGTTGGCGCCCGGTGAACGGCCCGTGCCGACCAAGGTGCGATTCCGCACGCTCGGCTGCTACCCGTTGACGGCGGCGGTGGAGAGCGCCGCCGACACCGTCGCGGCGATCATCGCCGAACTGGCGGCCGCCACCACGTCCGAGCGTGCCGGCCGGGTGATCGACCACGACACCGCGGGCTCCATGGAGCGCAAGAAGCGCGAAGGGTACTTCTGATGCTGACCGACACCGGCAAGGACGACAGCGCCGACGTGCTCGAGTTCCTGCGCGCGCACGCCGAAGCGGACCGGCTGCGGCTGGTCACCTGCGGCAGCGTGGACGACGGCAAGAGCACACTGATCGGGCGACTGCTGTACGAGTCCCGTGCGCTGTTCGCCGACCAGCTCACGACGCTGGCCGCGGACTCGTCGCGGTTCGGCACCCGGGGCGGCGAGCTGGACTTCGCTCTGCTGGTGGACGGCCTGGAGGCCGAGAGGGAACAGGGCATCACGATCGACGTGGCCTACCGGTTCCTCACCACACCGCGGCGGCACTTCGTGGTGGCCGACTCCCCCGGCCACGTGCAGTACACCCGCAACATGGTGACCGCGGCGTCCACTTCGGACGTGGCGGTGATCCTGGTGGACGCGCGCAAGGGCGTGCTCACCCAGACCCGCAGGCACACCCGCCTCGTGTCTCTGGTCGGCATCCGGCGCGTGGTGCTCGCGGTGAACAAGCTCGACCTGGCCGGGTACGCGCAGGACGTGTTCGACGGCATCAGCGCCGAGTACGCGGAACTGGCGGCGGACCTGGGTATCGAGGACGTGTCCGCGGTACCGGTTTCGGCGCTGCACGGCGACAACATCGTGCGGCCGAGCGAACACCTGCCTTGGTACCCCGGGAAACCGCTGTTGCGACTGCTGGAGGACATGCCGGTCCAGCGGGTGGGCGAGGGGCCGCTGCGGCTGCCGGTACAGCGGGTCGAACGGCCGGACCCGGACTTCCGCGGCTACTCCGGCTCGATCTGCGGCGGACGGATCGAGGTGGGCGACGAGGTGGCGGTGCTGCCGTCCGGGTCGCGGTCGCGCGTCACCCGGATTCTGTCGGCCGGGCGTGAAGCGACCGCCGCGGGCACCGGCGAAGCGGTGACCCTGGTACTCGCCGACGACATCGACGTCAGCCGAGGCGACCTGCTCTGCGCGGCGGACGACCGCGCACACTCCGGGCGCCGGTTCACCGCCCGGATCGTGTGGATGGCCGAGGAACCGATGCTGCCGGGCCGCCAGTACCTGCTCAAGATCGGCACGCTGCGCGCGGGCGCGCGCGTCACCACGCTGCACCACCGGGTGGACGTGGACACCGGCGAGCGGCTGCCCGCCGCCGAACTGGCGCTCAACGAGATCGCGCTCGCCGAGGTCGAACTCGAGACGGCGGCCGGCTTCGACCGCTACGCCCGCTGTCACGGCACCGGCGGGTTCATCCTGATCGACCGGCTGACCGGACTCACCGTGGGCGCCGGGATGGTCGAGGAGCCCAGTGCGCAATCCGCCGAGGTGCACTGGCAGGACCTGGACATCGACAAGACGGCGCGCACCCTGCTGCACCCGCACCGCCCCTGCGTCATCTGGTTCACGGGCCTGTCCGGCGCCGGCAAGTCGACCATCGCGAACCTCGTCGAACGCAAGCTGTACGCCCACGGCGTCCACACCTACCTGGTGGACGGCGACAACCTGCGGCACGGCCTCAACGCCGACCTCGGGTTCAGCGCCGCGGACCGGGTGGAGAACGTGCGCAGAGCGGCCGAGGTGGCCGCGCTGATGGTCGACGCCGGCCTGGTCGTGCTGGTGTCGCTGATCTCGCCGTTCCTCGCGGAGCGGGCCAGAGCACGGTCGCTGGTCGCACCGGACGAGTTCTGCGAGGTCCACGTCGACGTGCCGCTGGCCGTCGCCGAACAACGCGACCCGAAGGGCCTCTACCGCAAGGCACGCACTGGCGGACTCGCGGACTTCACCGGCATCAGCTCACCGTACGAGCCACCGCCCGACCCCGACATCCGAGTGGACACCACCGCGGTATCGCCGGAACAGGCGGCCGAGGAGATCCTGCGGGCACTGCGTGACCGGGGAACGCTGCAGCCACGAACGAGGCCGTGAGGGGTTCGCAGGGTCGTGCCCTCAAGGTGGCCTTGAGGGCGTTTATGACCCTGAAGGCCACCTTCAGGGCGCCGGGCAGGGTCAGCCCTGCTGGTCCAGGATGCGGGCGAGTTCGGCGGGCTTGTCCAGCATCGGCCAGTGCCACGTCGGCAGTTCGGCGAACTCCCACTGCTCGTCGGCCATGTGCCGGAACAGCGGCATCGCCGCCATCGCGCGCGCCTGTTCGGCGGTGAAGCTGGAGAGGATGCCCAGCCGCGGCAGCTTTTCCCAGGCACCGGTGAGGTGCACGGGTGAAGTCGCCGAAGCCCACGGATGCGGCACGGTCCGTTCCTCGAGCGCCTTCAGCATCGCCGGATCGAGATCGGGCACGGCCGCCGCGACCTGGGCCCACGGGGGCGGCGGCAGTTTCCAGCCCTCACCGGCCGAGGCCACCAGTTCGGCGTTGCGTGCCTGCTCTTCCGGCGAGCCGAACTCCGCCTGGGCGGTGCCGTCGGGCAGCGGGCCGGTGTCGACGAACACCAGCTTCTTCACCCGCTCCGGTGCCCGGTCCGCCACCGAGGTGATGACCACGGCACCGGCGTAGCTGTGGCCGACCAGGACGACGTCGTGCAGATCCTCGAAGCGCATCAGGTTGAGCACGTCCTCGACGTGCACCTCCAGGTCGGTCTCGGGCCGGGCCAGGTGCACCCGCTCCCCCAGGCCGGTCAGGCTGAGCGGGTGCACCTCGTGCCCCCGGGCCCGCAGATCTTCGGTCACTCCCCGCCAGGCCCAGGCGCCGAGCCACATTCCGGGAATGAGTACGTAGGTTTTCGTCATACCCCGACCGTAAGGTCAATACCGGGCAGAACCCGCCCGCTTTCGGGGAAAAGGACTCCATCGTGAACCGACCGACCGCCCGCGTGCTCGCCCTGCTGGAGATCCTGCAGGCCGGGGGCACCCGCACGGTGCCCGATCTCGCCACCCGGCTCGGTGTCGACGAACGCACGGTCCGCCGCTACGCCGGGCATCTGAGCGACCTCGGCGTTCCCGTCGAGGCACGGCGCGGGCGCTACGGCGGCTACCGGCTCGCACCCGGCTACAAACTGCCGCCCCTGATGTTCACCGACGACGAAGCCCTCGCGGTGCTGCTCGGGCTGCTCGCGGGAAAGCAGGCCGGGCTGGTCACGACCGCCGCGGAAAGCGCCTCCGCCAAGGTGCGCCGCGTGCTGCCCGCCGCGCTGGGACGCCGGCTGGCCGCGCTGCTCGACACCGCCGGGTTCACCTCACCGCCGCGCGCCGTCGCCCCGCCGGGCACGGACGTCCTGCTCACCCTGGCCGAAGGCGCGCGGCGCGGGCAACCGGTCACCATCACCTACACCAGTTGGCGCGGCACACCGAGCGAACGGGTCCTCCACCCCTACGGCCTGGTGTTCCATTCAGGACGGTGGTACACCACGGGCGCCGACGCGTCCCGTGGCGAGGTCCGCACCTTCCGCCTCGACCGCATCGGCTCCGCCACCCCCGCCCCGGGCCGGTTCGACCCGCCCCCGGACTTCGATCCGGTGTCGCGGGTGCTGTCGGGACTGGCCGGGGTGCCCTACCCGCACGAGGTGTCCGTGCGGCTGCGCGCCGGGATCGAGGAGGTGCGCCGCCGTGTCCCGCCCGGCATCGCGACGCTGACCGAGACCGCCGACGGGGTGCGGCTCGTGCTGCGGGCCAACCGCCTCGACTGGGCGGCCGGGGTGCTGGCCTGGCTCGGCTACCCCTTCGTCATCGACGGCCCGGAAGAACTGCGCGCCGAGGTGCGCGGCCTCGGCACCCGGCTCACCGAGTGGGCCGCGGAGTGAGCGGCGCCGCGATCCCCCCGGTCATTTCATCCGCCTGAGGCCCTCGTCGAGGAACCGGATCATCCAGTCGAAGCTCTCCTCCGGATCGCCGCTCCACCGGAACGCCCGGGAAGCCTGCAGCGTCGCGAAGCCGTGCAAGGTGCAGCGGATCGTGCGCATGGCGTGATCCAGCTGTCCCGGCTCGAGGTCGTAACTGCTCAGCATCGCCTCGACGGAACCGACCACCCGCGAGCTGGCCCGGAAGAGTTCGTCTTCGGGCCCCGCGAAGTCGGTGCTGATCGTGGCCGTGTACCGGCCGGGATGCGCCGTCGCGTAGAACCGGAAGGCCTCCGCCAGCGCGGCGAGCGCGTCGCGGCCGGCCTTTCCCTGCATCCGGTCGCGGATCTCGTCACCGAGTTCGGACACGGCCAGCACGGCGATGCGGCGCTGCAGGTCCGCCAGGCCGTCGACGTGCTTGTAAAGCGAAGGAGTGCGGATACCCAGCCGCTCGGCGAGCAGCCCCATGGTGAGCTCGCGGTAGCCCACCTCGTCGACCAGCTCGGCACCGGCACGGACGACGTCGTCGAAGGTCAGACGCTTCCTCGCCACCCGGCTCACCGGTCCGAAGCGGACATGGCGTGCTCGCTGAGGAAGGGCACCACGGCCGCGGCGATCTCGTCGGGGAACTGGGTGTGCGGGTAGTGACCGGCGCCCTCGATCGCGCACACCTGTCCGAGCCCGGCAGGCAGTTCGGCGACGATGCCCGCCGCTTCGGCGAGGGGGTCGGTCCAGTCGGGGTCGAGCGTGCCCATGACGATCAGCGCCGGGCAGCGCACGTTCGCCAGTTGCGCTCCGGCGTCGGTGGGTTTCGCGGTCGCCATCTTCTTCAGCACGGCCATCCGGCCGGGCTCGCCCAGGCTGGTCCGCAGCGCCGCGATCGCCTCGGCGTAGTCGGCCGGCCTGGTCCCCGGATAGGCGTGGTCGAGGTAGCGGACCCAGTGGCCGAGGCTGCCCATGGCACCGACCGTCACCAGCCTCAGTCCCTTGCGGTACCTGCCGTTGCGGAGCAGCCCGCCGAGGTTCAACCGCTGCGCCCGGGTGAACGAGCCGATCTCGACCACCGCACTGACCAGTCCGGGTTCCTTCGCCGCCGCGATCGTCGCGGCGCCGCCGGAGAACGAATGCCCGACGATCGCGGCCGGACCGCCCAGCCGCCGGATCAGGGCCAGCAGGTCTTCGGCGACGTCGGTGCGGGTGTAGGAGCTCCATCCGGTGCTCGACTCCCCCTGGCCCCGTAGGTCGGCGTTCGCCACCCGGAAACCCGCGGCGACCAGGCGGGGAGCAAGGAAGCGGAACGCCTGGCGGCGGTCGCCCATGCCGTGGGAGAGCACGACCAGCGGCCCCTCGCCGGCGACCTCGTAGGCGATCCGCTCTCCGTCGCGCTCCAGGAACTCGGTCATCTTGATCCTCCCAGTTGGCTAATCTGTGTAGCTAAAAGCTAATTGAATTAGCCTCAAGGGTCAAGACCCCCATCAACCACACGGCAGTGCCCCCCCGCGCGCGAAATAAAACGAAAATGACTATCGTTAGCAACGAGTGAAGACGGGTCCACCGTAGGCCAGTCACCAGCGTGGGAGGTGGCGCCGTGGTGGCCGAACCGCGCACGGAAGGGATGAAACTCCGACATGGCTCGAAACGCCGCAAGGCCGATCGTCAAGGTCCGCTCCACCGCCGGAACCGGCTACACCTATGTGACCCGCAAGAACCGCCGCAACGACCCCGACCGGATGGTGCTGCGCAAGTACGACCCGGTCGCCCGTCGGCACGTCGAGTTCCGGGAGGACCGCTGACGACGAGGAGATCGAGCGTCAGCAGGTCGGCCCGGTGAGCGGTGAGCAGCCCGCCGACACCCGGAACCAGCACCAAGGAGGCATCGATGAAGGTCCGTAACTCGCTTCGTTCGCTCAAGCGGAAGCCCGGCGCTCAGGTCGTCCGGCGGCACGGCCAGGTCTTCGTGATCAACAAGCGGGACCCGCGCTTCAAGTCTCGCCAAGGCTGAGCGCGGCCGACGGGCCCGTGCCTCGCGACGATCGAACTCGTCGCGAGGCACGGGCCCCGGCCGACCTCGACCGGGTTTCGGCGATCCTGCGCCGCATCCAGTCCGCCATCTCAGTCCACACGCGACTCCTCGGGAACCGGAAAACCGTTGCCCCCGGCCAGAATCCGCAGCGCAGTGCGCAATCCCTCGCGCTGTTCGCGCGTGAGCGCGGCGGTCAGCTCGGCGTCGACGGCGTGCGCCGCCGCGACACAGCTCTTGAGCAGGGCCCGCCCGTCCCCGGTCAGCGACAGGACCTGACGCCGCCGGTCACGGGGGTCCCGCTCGCGGACGATCGCCCCCAGCCCGGCCAACTGGTCCGCGAGCGTGACCACCAGGCTGGGCGCGACCCGCATCCGCTGGGCGATTTCCTGCTGCGATGCGCCACCTCCCTCGTCGAGCACGGCCAGCAGGCCGACGTGCTTGAGCGTCAGTGCGTGCTTCTCGAAACGCTCCGCGACCGCCGCGTTGGCGGTGGCGCCGAGCACGCCGAGCCGGAACGCGATCGTGCCGGTCAGCGGAAGACCCTTGACATCCTTCACGCCGAGAATGCTAGTCTCAGTCAATCATTCGACGCTAGAACGATTCCAGGAGAGAACGAATGGCCGCGAAGTCCGCCAAAGGGTTCCGCACCCTCGCCATCGCCAACGCTCTCGGCGCCGCCCTCTCCGTGGGCTCGGCCGTGGCCGGCCTGATCAAGCCGGAACTCGCACTGCCCGGGGCGAGCGGGAACGCCCTCTCCGGCATCTACACCCAGGCCTACGTCGCACGAGCGGTTCCGCTCGGCCTCGCCGTGCTGTGGCTGCTCGCCACGCGCCATCGTGCCCTCAAGCCGGCACTCGTCCTCGCGGGCGTCGTTCAGGCCGGAGACTCCGCCATCGGCCTTGCGCACCACAACTCCGGGATGACGGCCGGCGCGGCCGCGGCGGCCATGCTCCACCTCGGTTCGGCCTGGTGGCTCGCCCGCGCGGACCGCACGGCCGCTCCCGCCCCTGCCGCCGCATGATGTCCACAGTGGCCACCGACGCGGGGATGGTGCTGTCCCTGCTGCTGGAACTGTCGGTGTACGCCGCCACCGGATACTGGGGTTTCACCCTTCGGAAACCATGGCCTGTGCGCTGGCTCGCCGGCCTCGGCGTGCCCTTGCTGCTCGCCATCGCCTGGGGGCTCTTCGCCGCGCCCCGAGCGTCCCTCCCGCTGCACGGTTTCCCCCGCGGCGCCCTGGACGTCCTGTGGTTCGGCACCGGTTGCGCCGCCCTCGCCGGGCGGCGGCGCCGGGCGCTCGCCGCCGCGTTCGCCATCGTCTATCTGGTCGACCTCGCACTCTGACGGCTACCCCTTCGGCTCCGGCGCCTCCTCGGGGTGGTGCCGGTCGAACTCGTGCACGGCGGTCCGCTGGGTGCGCACGCGCAGCAGTCCGTCGTACGCCTCGTCCTCGGTTTCGTGCATGCCGAGTTGCACCGCCCGGCGGATCTGTTCCCGGTTCTCCCGCACCACCGAAGAGAAGAACTCGTCGACCCGCGGGTCGAGCAGCACTTCGAGCAGCACGCGGAACGAGGTGTCGACCACGGCGCGCACCATCTCGCCGTGGAAGGGCAGCCGCCGGAGCTTGCCCAGTTGAGGATCCTCGGACAGCTTCTCGGTGATGATGGCCATGAGCTCCGCCCGGTGCGCGGTGAGCGATCTGGCCAGATTCTCCGGATAATTGCCCGTTTCGAGCACCTTGACCACCTCGTCGAGCACCGCGATGGTGACCGGCTTCTTCACCGCCCGCACGATCGGATCGGACAGCTTGTCCACCAGGCGATAGGTGAACTGCTCCCCCACCGTGCGGTCGATCGCCCGGCCGATGCGCACCAGCAGCAGCATCGCGAGGACGAACCGGTGCCCGATCAGCGCCGGGTTCGTGACCGGGATCATCGCGAACAGCTCGTACCAGTTGCGGACCAGGAAACCCCGCGCCCACCCGCGTTTACGCCACCGCCACAGGAAGTCCCCGAGGAACACCGCGCAGACGGCGGAATCCGCGGCGAAGATCCACCACACCGTCTCGTGGTCCGGCTGGCCGAACAGCACGTACCCGAGCAGGCCCACCGACAGTACGGACAGGGCGAACATGACCCAGTCGTCGGCGCGGACATTGCCGGGAAGGACCCCGCTGTTCAGCTCCGGCTCGCCGGCCTCGCTCAGGTTGGGCATGCCCGATGATCGCATGCCCCGGCACGCCGCCGGGGCGGCCCACGACCGCCCCGACATGATATCCATCCAAGATATTATGAGTTTCATAGTAACTGGAGTACGGTGGGCTCATGGCACAGCAAGAAGCACAGAGCTACCGGCGCAAGGTCAACCGCATCAACAAGATGATCACTGGCCTCCAGCGGGTCGGGATCGCGTTCGGGCCGATGTATCTGCTCACCGTGCCGGGCCGCCGCTCCGGCGAGCCCCGCACGTTCCCGCTCGCCGTCCTGTCCCTCACCGGCGGGCGCTACCTCATCCAGGCGTTCCCGAAGGCCGCCTGGGTGGCCAACGCCCGCGCGGCGGACACCGCCGTCCTCACCCGGGGACGGCGGTCGAAGACGGTCCGTCTGGTGGAGGTGCCGGTCGAGGAGCGGCCGCCCCTGCTGCGCGAGGTGGTACGGACCAGCCCGCCCAGTGTGGGCAGGCGATACGTGACCACCGGCCTGGCCGAATCCCCCACCCCCGACGGCGTCGCCGCCGCCGCGGAACGGATCGCGGTGTTCCGGGTCGAGCCGGTGTGAAAGGCGAAAGACCGCAGGTGCGGCAGAAAGGTCCTCAGGGAAGCCACGCGCGCAGGCGGTCGAGGACGCGGGTTCGCGCCAGGGCGAAGGCCGCGGCGTCGAACGCGGGCGAATCCCGTTCGGCGAACCAGTGCCCGGCGTTGTAGCGATACGTACGCACCTCAGCCCCGGCGGCGCGGAAACCGCTCTCGGTGGCGGCCAGGTCCTCCTCCGGGAAGTACTCGTCGCCGGGCGCCACGTGCAGGTGCACCACGCGGGTGCGGGTCGCTTCGCCCCGGGGGGGCGCCCCGCCGTAGAACAGGATCAGCTCGTCCGGGCCGGCCTGGCCGCGTGCGGTGAGGGAGCACGCGAAGTCCGCGCCGAGGGAGAAGCCCATCGCCGTCCACGGACGCTCCGCCGCCGTGAGTTCGTCCGCGCAGGCGCCGATCAACCGCAAGGCCGACTCGGTGTCCATACCGTCGCGGGCGGCCTCGGCCTCTTCGATCGTCGTGGCGATCTTCCCGCCGTACAGGTCCGGCACCAGCACCCGGCGGCCCGCCTCGGCGAGGCTTTCGGCCCACTCGACGACCGCCGCCGTCACACCCCACCACGGGTGGAGCAGCAGCACTCCCGGCCGGTCGTCCATCCCGAACCGGCGTACCGAATCCCCCACCGCTGACCCTCCTCGCCCCTGACCTCCACGGACCGGCGGATCGTATCAGCGGAGTCCGACAAAACCGGGCCGCTCGGAGCGGGTGCCCCACGCACCGGAAAGAACGGCCGCACCACCGGCAGGCGAACTGTCCCGTTTCCCGCCGCGGGCACCGTCTCCTGTCCTACCCTCGACCTCCGTGATGGACGGCACCGAGCACCCGGGAGCGGCGGAACGGGAACTGGCCCACCTGATCCTCCAGGCGCTGGAGGACGAGGAACTCCGCCAGGCACTCGACGAGGAACTCATCGGGGAGGACGAGATCCGGGAACTGGCCGTGGCCGACGGGGTGATCCCGGCCCGGTTGCGTGACGAGCGCGAGACGTTCCTCCGCGACCCGGAACAGACCATGGTGGTGACCACCGAAATCGCCCGGCCCGGGCGCCGGGAAATGGGTGTGCTGACGATCGCCCTCGGCGTGGTCCTCGGATACCACCTGCTGCTTTTCGGCGCGTGGCCGGCGATGCCGCTGTGGCCCGCGCTGCTGGGCCTCGCCGGTTATGCCGCCGTCGTGCTCACCGCGGGGCGGTGGGCTCACCGCCGGGTCCTGCCGCTGCGCCAGGCGGTCGACCTCGTCGTGTCCGGGAGCGCCGCCCGGCTCTGGCAGAGCTTCGCGGTGGACGGCATCGTCCTCCCCGAACTGCGCAGGATCGTCCGGACCGAGCGAGACCCGCACTACGGCACCGAACTGACCTTCCGGGGAGTGCGCGACCTGTACTCGGAACAGACGGGGACGGCACCGGTGATCACGGCCGGGCGGGCCCAGCTGTGGCAT
This sequence comes from Amycolatopsis cynarae, assembly GCF_026802195.1. Taxonomy (NCBI): domain Bacteria; kingdom Bacillati; phylum Actinomycetota; class Actinomycetes; order Pseudonocardiales; family Pseudonocardiaceae; genus Amycolatopsis; species Amycolatopsis cynarae. The sequence continues at coordinate 3,809,025 of NZ_CP113836.1, forward strand.
GCGGTCGCCCGCTCGGACACCGGCGCCATCGCGCTCGCGGGGCATCGCGGGGTCGGCAAGACCACCGCGCTGCGGCACGTCGCGTCCGGTGTGCTCGGGGAACCGCGCGGCCCGGGGCCACTGACGGTCATCGCCTCCGCCCCCGCCCGCTACGACGCCCGCGACTTCGTTCTGTACCTGCATGCTCTGCTGTGCAAGGAAGTCCTGCACCGCGTCGCGGGCGAGGGCGGAGAAGCCGGAGAGCGCCGTCCTGCCTTCGCGCGCGTGACGGGGCCGGTGCGGCAGCGGGAACGGGCGCGTCACGCGTTGCGCCGGGCGCTCGGCCACGCGAGCGCGATCGCCGTCGTGGCGCTTCTCGGCATGTGGTCCTGGGGCGGGCCCGCCGCCTTCGCCGCCGGGCTGCGCCGCCTGCTGGCGGGCTTGCCGTCGTCGGCCTGGGAGGAAGTGCCCCTTCTCTCCGCGGGACGGATCGGGGTGCTGGCCGCGGGGGCGCTGGTGGCGCTGGGACTCGCCCGCGACCTCGTGCTGCTCGGCGTGTTCGTCCTGCGCCGGCTGCTCGGGAGGAGGGCCGGCGGCAGCCGCCCGCCCGCGGATCTCCGGCTGCGCGAACTGCAGGCGGTCGCCACGCGGGAACTGCGGCACATCCGGTTCCTGCAGACCTTCACCACGGGCTGGTCGGGAAAATTCGCCCTGCCGTTCCAGAACGAGGCGGGCTGGACCTCCTCGTCGCAGAGCGCGGAGCAGCAGCTCACCTATCCCGAGGTGGTCGACCAGTTCCGGGCTTTCGCCGAGTTCGCGGCCGAAGTGCTCACCCGCGCCGAGGTGGCCCAGCGCCTGATCGTGGCGATCGACGAACTCGACAAGATCGCCTCCCCGGAGCACGCGCAGGAGCTGGTCAACGACATCAAGGGCATCTTCGACGTGCGGGGCTGCCTGTTCCTGGTGTCGGTCTCCGACGACGCGATCATCGCGTTCGAGCGGCGCGGGATCCCGGCCCGCGACGCCTTCGACAGCGCGTTCACCGAGATGATCCGCCTGGAGAACTTCACCGCCGAGGAAAGCTGGACGTGGATCAGCCGGCGGATACTGGCGCTTCCGGTTCAGTTCTGCGCGCTGTGCCACTGCCTGTCCGGCGGTCTGCCCCGCGATCTGGGCCGCTACACCGTAGCGCTGCTCGACGTGGCCCGCGATTTCGACCGGCCCACCCTGGGCCCGGTCACCACGGCCCTGCTGCGGCAGGACCTGGCACGCAAGGCCCACGCCTTCCGCGGCGCCGCCGCCACTCTCGAGAGCTCTCGCGCCCGCTCGGCCTTGATAGCCCGGATCATCGCGATCCCGTCCTTTCCCGGAATGGACGAACTCGCCGCCCTCGCGGCCGACCTGATCGGTGAGGTGGGGGACCCGGCGCTGGACGCCCTGCGCCATCAGGTGGCGAGCTATCTGTTGTTCTGCGCCACGGTCGGGCAGGTGTTCACCGACGAACTGACCAGGGACGGGCTCGACGGCGTGCCGGGCGGCGAGGTTTCCCTGCTCGCCCTGGCCCGCCGTCAGCTCGCCGCCGATCCCGGTGTGTCGTGGGAACTGCTGGAGAAGTTCCGCGTGGCGCGGGGGCTCAGCGACCGGTGAACACCGGCTTCTCCTTGGCGAGGAAGGCATCGACGGCATTGCGGTGGTCCTCGCTGCCGCCGAGGCGCGTCTGCGCCTCACCCTCGCGGCGCAGCACGTCCTCCAGCGGGAACGCCGCCGCCAGCGCCCGCTTCGCCTCGGCGTAGGCCAGCGTCGGTCCGGCGGCCAGCGCCGCGGCGAGACCGGCAGCGGTCGCGGCCACCTCCGCGGCGGGCACGACGCGCCCCGCGATGCCCCATTCCGCGGCCTGCGCGGCCGTGAACGGCGAACCGAGCAGGATCAGTTCGGCAGCCCGCGCCGTGCCCACGGCTCTCGCGAGCGTTGCCGACAGACCCGAGTCGCAGGTCAGCCCGATGCCGGTGAACGCCGTGCCGAAGCGGGCCGTCTCCGCGGTCACGCGGACGTCGCAGGCGAGCGCGAAGCCCAGCCCCGCGCCGACGCAGGTGCCGTTGATCGCCGCGATGACCGGCTTCGGCATGGTCGCCAGTGTGGTGACGATGGGGTTGTAGTGCTCGTCGATGGTGGCGAAGGCGGCCGCCGGTCCGGCGCGCAGCGCCTCGGCGTGCTCGGCCAGGTCCTGCCCGACGCAGAAGGCCTTGCCGGTTCCGGTGAGGACCACCGCCCGCACACCCTCGTCGCGCGCCACTTCCGACAGCGCCTCGCGCAGCGCCACCTTGACCGCGGCGGTGAGCGCCGGGCGGAGCAGTGTCACCGTGGCGACCGCGTCCTGGCGGGCCAGGAGAACCTCGTCGTTCCTGCTTTCGTCAGCCATGGCGGCCAGGCTAGCGCACTTTCTGAACGTTCGGTAGGTTATCCAGCTGCAGCCGCAGCGACCCACGCCACACCGGATCGTGCGGGTCGATGTCGGTGCGGAGGCCTCGCCACGAGGGCCGTTCGAGGCGGCCGCCCGCGCCGATCGCCCGGTAGCCGACCTCCGCCACCAGTGTCGGGCGCACCCACCGGGCGAACCGGCTCTCCCCCGCCGGAGGCGGCGTGCCGAACGGGCACTCGTCCCGCGCGAGTTCTCGCAGGACGGCCCGGACGGCCCGGCGGGAGGCCTGGGTGAACCCCGTGCTCACCCGTCCTATGTAGACCAGCCGCCGGTCCTGGTCGTACACGCCGAGCAGCACCGAGCCGAGCCGGTCCTCTCCGCCGCCGCGCTCGGGAAGCCAGCCGCCGATGACGGCTTCACAACCGCGCAGGAGCACGAGCTCGATCCAGTCCTCCGACTCCCGGCCCAGCCGGTACGGGGAGGCGAGCCGCTTGCCGACGATGCCCTCGACGCCATGCTCCCTGGCCAGCTGCGCCAGCTGCGTCGCGGACAGGTCCCGGTAGCTGGGCGGCACCTCCATCCCCGGCAGCCGGTCGAGCGCGAGGCTGGCCAGCAGTTTCCGCCGCAGCAGGTACGACTCGCCGGTGAGGTCCTGCCCATCAAGGCACAGGATGTCGAAGGCCCGGTACGACACCGGCGCCCGGCCCCGGCCCGGCGGGCCAGGGATCACCCCGTCGAGCACCATCCGCCGTCCGGCCAGCGGGCGCGCCATCGCGGCGAGAGCGGGCCGGGCCGCGGCGACCGGCCGCCCACCGGGGCCCAGCAGGGTCACTCCACCGTCGTCGAAGGCGGCCAGCGCCCGCACCCCCGCGGACTTCAGTTCCCAGGCCCACCCCTGCTTGTGCACCGGGAGCCGTCCGGGCACCGCCCGCATCGGCCCCAGCACGAGCCGATCCCGTATTCGCGTCGTCACGGTAGGCAATGGAAACAGCGGGAACCAAGAAGCGGGCAACCTCCGTCCGGACGTCGCGTGAACGTTCGGTTGCCCCGGAAACGGGCACCGGCGGGCCGGCGGGGCAAGTGGCGACGATCACCGGGGCACCCTCGCAGGCCCGCTCCCGGGGGCGGGAGCGATCCCACGCTCGCAACCAGAGCACACGATTTCGGCCGTTCGGCACCGGAAGCGGGCAGAGCGGGCGTTTTCCCTGCTCCATCCGGCGCAGCGCACGCATTGTTCACCCGTCATTCGCTTGAGCGGCCGCGAAACACCGGCTTAGGCTGAAGCTTTTCCCTTTCCCGGCCGCCCGCGCGCGCGGCCACCCCTCGTTGGAGTCCGGTTCACCGGATGTTGCTTGAACCGGCCGCGGGCCCCATCAACGATGAGACGGCCCTTTCAGCAGCCGGATCGAAAATCCCTCTTACCGACGACACGGGGAAAACGATGCCCGCTCCACCCCGCCCTGGTCCCGCAACCGCACGCCGCAAGACCGCCACCGACACGGCGCTGACCGCGCTGGCCCCCGCGATCTGGGGCAGCACCTACCTGGTCACCACCCAGTTCCTGCCGCCGGACCGGCCACTGCTCGCCTCCGCGGTGCGGGCCCTGCCCGCCGGCCTGGTCCTGCTGGCCGTGACCCGCACCCTGCCCCGCGGCCGGTGGTGGTGGCGGGCCGCAGTGCTCGGCATCCTCAACATCGGCGGCTTCTTCTCGTTGCTGTTCGCCGCCGCCTACCACCTGCCCGGCGGACTGGCCGCACTGGTGGTGTCCGTGCAGCCGATGCTGGTGCTCCTGTTGTCCGCGCTGCTGCTGGGGGAACGGATCCGCACCCCGCAGGCCGCCTCGTGCCTGCTCGGCACGGGCGGGATCGCGCTGCTGGTACTGCGGCCGGACGCCGGCCTGGACACCGCCGGTGTCCTCAGTGGACTCGGTGCCGCCCTCTGCATGGCCTCGGGCATCGTGCTGACCAAACGCTGGGGCCGTCCGGAAGGCGTGGGCGTGGCCGCCTTCACCGGCTGGCAGCTGACCGTCGGCGGACTCGCCCTGGTACCGGCCTTTCTCGCGGTGGAAGGCGTTCCCGGCCACCTCACCGGCAGGAACCTCGCCGGTTTCGCCTACCTGAGCATCGTCGGATCGCTGTTCGCCTATGCGCTCTGGTTCCGCGGTATCGAACGGCTGCCCGCGCTCACCGTCTCGTTCCTGGGTTTCGCCAGCCCGCTGACCGCCACCGTGCTCGGCTGGCTCGTGCTCGGCGAGCGGTGGTCGCCGTGGCAGACGGCCGGTGCGGTGGCCGTGCTCGCCGCGGTCGCGCTGGCCCAGCCCCGGACGCCGCGCGCGGTCCGCGAGCGCCCCGACCGCGCGCGGCTGAGCACCCACGCCTCCTGACCGGACAACTCGCCCACGAGGAAGACAGAGGAATCCAGTGGAAACGACCCGGCTCCGCTCCCCCGAACCCACCCCGGCCCGCACCGGCACCGTCACCGTCCTGCCCGACCTGCTCCGGCGCCAGGTGCTGGCGCAGCCCGGCGCCATCGCGCTCACCTGTGGTGAAACGCGCTTGAGCTACGCCGAACTCGAACGGTCCGCGCTCCGGCTCGGCGCCTTCCTGCGCGAGCGCGGCGTGACGACCGGCGAATGCGTCGGCCTCTACGTCGAACCGTCGCCGGAGACGATGACCGGTGTGTGGGGAATCCTCTCCGCCGGGGCCGCGTATCTGCCGCTTTCACCCGACTATCCCGAAGAGCGCCTCCGGTACATGCTCGAAGACAGCGGCACCACCACCGTGGTCACCCAGCCCCATCTCGCCGGCAGGCTGGCCGCGATCGCCGCGCCCGGGACGCGCATCGTGACGCCGGGCGACGCACAGGGGTGCGAACCGGCCGTGAGCGCGGCCCCGTCCGCGGAGGATCTCGCCTACGTCATCTACACCTCCGGCAGCACCGGCCGCCCCAAGGGAGTGATGATCGAACACCGCAGCATCGTTTCGCAGCTGCGCTGGCTGCACACGGTGGGGCATCTGGGCAGTGACACCGTGATCCTGCAGAAGACTCCGATGAGCTTCGACGCGGCGCAGTGGGAGATCCTCGCGCCCGCCTTCGGCGCCCACGTCGTCATGGGTGCCCCCGGCATCTACCGGGACCCGGATGCCCTCGTCGAAACCATCGCCCGCCACGGCGTCACCACGCTCCAGTGCGTGCCGACCCTGCTGCAGGCGCTGCTGGACACCGAAAAGCTCGGCACCTGCACCACGCTGCGCCGCGTCTTCTCCGGTGGCGAAGCCCTTTCCCGCCCGCTGGCGCGGCAGTTCGTCGCCGAGATGCCCGGGGCCTGCCTGATCAACCTCTACGGACCGACCGAGTGCACCATCAACGCCACCGCCTACCTGGTCGATCCCGAAGCCATCGAGGACGGCGCCGGGTCGATCCCGATCGGGGTACCGGTGGACAACACCCAGTGCTTCATCCTGGACGACGAACTCTCGCCCGCGGACATCGGCGAGATCGGCGAGCTCTACATCGGCGGTACGCAACTGGCCCGGGGCTACCTCGGCCGGCCTGAGCAGACCGCGGAGCGCTTCGTCCGCTCGCCGTTCGTGCCCACCGACCGGCTCTACCGCACCGGGGACCTCGCCCACTGGAACCCGGACGGCAGCATCCAGTTCGCCGGCCGGGCGGACAACCAGGTCAAGCTGCGCGGCTACCGCGTCGAACTCGACGAGATCGGGCTGGCCATCGAGGAACACACCTGGGTCAAGCGGGCGGCGGTGCTCGTCACCGGCGACACCCGCACCGGCTTCGACAACCTGGTGGCCTGCGTCGAACTGAACCCGAAGGAAGCGGCCCTGATGGACCAGGGCAGCCACGGCGCGCACCACCAGTCCAAGCAGAGCAAGCTCCAGGTCAAGGCGCAGCTGTCCAATCCGGGTGTCCGCGATGCCGCGCAGCTGGACGGGAAGCCGGTGCTGCCGCTGCCGGGACGGCAGGAGACCGAGCGCCAGCGCCGCGAAACCTTCGCCCGCAAGACCTACCGGTTCTACGAGGGCGGCGAGGTCACTGTGGACGATCTGCGGGCCCTGCTCGGGTACCGGCCCGGGCGCGGGCGATCCCGCGCACTGGAAGAGCTGACGCTCACCGGGCTCGGAGAGATCCTGCGCTGGTTCGGTCAGTTCCACAGCGAGCAGCGGCTGTTGCCGAAGTACGCCTACGCCTCCCCCGGCGCCCTCTACGCGACCCAGTTGTACCTCGAGGTCTCGGGCGTGGCGGGCCTCGCGGCGGGTGTCTACTACTACCACCCCGTCGACCACAGCCTGGTGCGCATCGCGGACCGGGAAGCTGGTCCGAACGCGAAACTGTCGGTCCACTTCGCGGGCAGGCACTCGGCGATCGAACCGGTGTACAAGAACAACATCGTCGAGGTGCTGGAGTTCGAAGCCGGGCACATGCTCGGTGTGTTCGAGGAGATCCTGCCCGGGTACGGGCTCGAAATCGTTCCCCAGGGCCATTTCCCGTCCGAAAAGGACAATCTGGAGATCGCCGCCGAGGACCACTACCTCGGCACTTTCGGGATCCGCCCCGGCACGAACACCCCTCGGCACGACCCGTTGGAGCTCTACGTGCAGGCCCACCCCGGCCGGGTGGCCGGACTGCCCGCGGGCCTGTACCGCTGGGCGGAAGGGGACTTCGCCCGCGTCGCGGACGAAGTCGTGCGACGGCGCGACGTGATCGCCATCAACCAGCGCGTGTACGACCGGGCGAGCTTCGGCATCGCGGCGGTCGGCCGCGCCACCGAGCCCTGGCTGGACTACCTCTGCCTCGGCGCGAAACTGCACCACCTCCAGCGCAACGGCCTGGGGCTGGGCTTCATGTCCTCGGGCTACAGTTCCAAGACCGGTCACCCGCTGCCCGCCGCGCGGCGGCTCGACGCGATCCTCTCCGGCGCCGGGATCGCCCCTGGCGCGTCGTACTTCTTCCTCGGCGGGCGGGTCAGCGACGAACAGATCCGCAGCGAGGGCATGCACGAGGACGCGGTGCACATGCAGGGCCCGGCGGAGCTGATCCGCGACGACCTGGGGCGGCTGCTGCCCGACTACATGATCCCCAACCAGGTGCTGGTGCTCGACGAGCTTCCCCTGAGCGCGAACGGCAAGGTCGATCGCACCGCACTGGCCGCCTCCCCCCTGGTGCGCGCGGCCCGCACGGACACCCCCCACGTCGCCCCGGCCACCGAAACCGAACGACGGCTCGCCGGACTGTGGGGCACCGCGCTGAAGTACGACCGGGTGTCCACAGAGGACGACTTCTTCGCCTCCGGTGGCAACTCCCTCATCGCGGTCATGCTGGTGAACCGGATCAACGAAGCCTTCGGCACACGGATGCCGCTGCAGGTGCTCTTCGAACACCCGAAGCTGGCCGATCTCGCGGACCGGATCGGGCACGGGGCGGGGGAGACCTCTTCGCGGCTGGTGCCGCTGCACGGGGCGGGCGAGCCCGGGACGCCGGTGTTCTGCTGGCCCGGCCTCGGCGGCTACCCGATGAACCTGCGCGGGCTCGCCGCCGCCACCGCACTCGGCGGCCCGTTCTACGGCGTGCAGGCGCGCGGCATCAACCCCGGGGAGGAGCCCTACGCCACGATCCGGGACATGGCCGCCGCCGACGTGGGCGAGATCCGGCGGATCCGGCCGTCCGGCCCCTACCGGCTGTGGGGCTACTCCTTCGGGGCCAGGGTCGCCTTCGAAGCCGCATGGCAGCTGGAACAGCTGGGGGAGCGTGTCGAGCACCTCCTGCTGATCTGCCCGGGCAGCCCCAAGGTCCACGGCACCGGTTCCGCTCACGACCGGACGGCGTCCTTCGCCAACCCCGTGTACCTGACCATCCTGCTGTCCGTCTTCACCGGAACGATCGCCGGGCCGGAGGTGGCACGGTGCCTGGCCGAGGTGACCGACGAGGACACCTTCACCGCCTTCGTCCACGAGCACAACCCCGCGCTGGACGAGCAGATGATCCGCCGGATCACGCGGATCGTGGGCCGGACCTACGAGTTCGAGTACAGCTTCCGTGAACTGGTGCGGCGGCGCCTGAACGCACCGGTCACGATCTTCAAGGCCACCGGCGACGACTACTCGTTCATCGAAGGCAGGTCCGGCTACTCCGCCGCTCCCGCGGTGGTGGTCGAGCTGACCGGCGACCACTACGGCGTGCTCAAGGAGCACGGGGTGGGCGAACTCGCCGGGGCCATCCGCGTCCGGCTGCCGGGCTGACCTCCCCGAAAAGGCCGGAGACTCCCACGCCGGAAGAACCCCTGTTCCGCCTGGCGCCGGAAGGGCTTTCCCGTCATCACCGGCCACCGGCCCGAGATCCGGCCCCGCATCGTGGACGCGGCCTTCGAAGCACTTCCCGCGTCTGACCCCTGCCACCGCAAAACCCATGAAGGAGAAGGAGAATCATGTCGACGGCCACCTCCGGTACGGCCACCCGCCCCGCCACCCGGACCGCTCCCAGCCCACTCGATCTGGGCCTGCTGCTGGCCCGCGTCATCCCGTTCGGGGTACTCGCCGTGTTCGGCGCACAGAAGCTCTTCGGCGCGTTCGGGGGCAGCGGCCTGTCCGGCACCGAGGCCGCGTTCGCGCAGATGGGCTACCACCCCGCGCTGTTCTTCGCGATCCTCGGCGGGGCCAGTGAGCTCGTCGGCGGCCTGCTGCTGATGTTCGGCCTGCTCACTCCCCTCGGTGCCGCGATGGCGATGGGCGTGATGATCAACGCGTTCAGCGCGGTGTCGAGCGCGCCCCTGAGCACCTCGGGCTTCCCGATCGTGGTCGGCGGACTCGCGCTGGCCCTCGCCTTCACCGGTCCCGGCCGGTACTCGCTCGACGCCGGTCGCCCGTGGCAGCGCACGGGACTGGCCTGGGGCGGGCTGAGCGTCGCGCTCGCCGTGGTCACCGCCGTCGCCTCGCTGCTGGCGTCCTGACCGGAAACGCAGGGCCGCCGGGGGAATCCGGCGGCCCGGCGCGTTTTCCGCTGGCGCACGGGTACCTCCCGGTCATGCCCGACATCGCCGAAGAGGACTTCAACACCCTGGCCGGGAGCCTGGACTACCCGATGTTCGTGGTCACCGCCGCCGGTGACGCGGGCCCGGCGGGATGCCTGGTCGGCTTCGCCACGCAGTGCAGCATCGCCCCGCCCCGTTTCATGGTGTGGCTGTCGAAGAACAACCGCACCTACGGGGTCGCCCGCGACGCGCCGGTCCTCGCCGTGCACGTGCTCGACCGGGACGCCGCCGCGCTGGCGGAACTGTTCGGCGCGCGGACCGGGCACGACACGGACAAGTTCGCGCAGTGCTCGTGGCGTCCCGGCCCGGCCGGGGTGCCGCTGCTGGACGAGGTGGCCGCGCTGTTCGTCGGGCACGTCCTCGAACGGCACGACACCGGCGACCACGTGGGATTCCTGCTGCGGCCCACCTCGGTGCAGCTGGGCCATCGCGGCGACGGGCTGCTGACGTTCCAGGACGTCCGCGATCTCGAACCCGGCCACCGCGCCTGACACCGGTCAGGACAGTCACCCGGCGTCCGATCCCTGGTTGAGCCCGGCCGCGCGGCCGGGCGTCCACTTCGGACGACCGGCCGCGCGGCCGGTTCACCTAGGCGTCCTCGCGGTCCGGGTTCTCCAGGCGGAAGAAGTTGCTCTGCGTGCCGTCGGTGCGTTCTTCCTGGTAGATGAAGTTCAGGCCCCGCTGATCGAAGGTCTCGAACCACTCGTCCCAGCCGATGTGCTGCAGGTCCTTCCCGCCGTAGCCGGGAAAGTCGAACCGCAGCACGCCCGGCCTGCCGCCGTGCTCGGTGCCCGGCACCGTGGCGGGCTGCGCGTCCCGCCGCTCGGCCCACCCGCGGATGACGTCGTGGTTGGTGGTGACCAGGCTGCGGCCCTCGCGTTCGGGCTCCTCCTCGGGGGAGGAGATCTCCTGTGCGTACTTGACCGATTTCGTCTCCTCCGAGCCCGGTCGCGCACCACCGCCGTGACTGCCCTCGCTGCGCGGCGTGGGGGCTCCCTTCGTTTCCCGGCCACCCGCCTCGGCGAGGGCCTTCACCAGGTCGCCCTTGTGCATGTGCGAGGTTCCGCTGAGCCCGATCTCCCGTGCCTTGGCCCGGAGTTCGTCCACCTTCATGTCCTCGAGTTCGGACTCCGTAAGCGTCTGTTTCCCTTGCCGGGTCTTCGCCATGTTTGCCCTCCTTCCTGCGTCGTCCGGTACGGCATACCCGCTCCGCCGCGGGTTCATACCGCCGCCTCAGCCCCACCAGAAGGCGGTCGCGATGATGGCGTAGAGCGAAACCAGCGCCAGCCCCTCGAACCACGTGCCCTCGCCGTCGAGCACGACCAGCACCGTGATCACCACGGCGAGCACGAGCGCGGCGATCAGCAGCGGCGGCAGGACCAGGGTGAACGCCGCCGCGCCGAGCAGGGGCGCGATGAGCACCAGCACCGGTGCGAGGACCAGTGCGATCTGCAGTGGGCTCTGCAGGATCACCGACAGCGCGTATTCGGCCCGGCCCGCGGCCGCGAGCTGGATGCCCACCACGTTCTCCACCGCGTTGCCCGCGATCGCGACGATCACCAGTCCGGCGAAGGTCTGCGAAATGTGCAGCGAGTCCATCGCCGGCTGCAGCCCCTCGACGAACCAGTCCGAGACGAGCGCGGCTCCGGCTCCGGCCACGGCCAGCACCCCGAGCGCGACCGGCAGCGGCCATTCCGGTGGCCGGGCCCTGGCCGGCTCCGCGCCGGAGGGCTCCCGCAGGGCCGGGGTGGCCAGCGACAGCCCGAACAGCACGAGCAGGATCACCGAGACGATCCGGGAAAGCATCGCCTCGTGACCGAGCGCGGGGGTGTGCAGCAGTGCGGTGAGCGCGGGCACCAGCATCGCCGCGACCGACAGCACGAGCATCAGGCTCAGCATGCGTGCCGGTCCCGTGGCGAATTTCAGCGGCCCGCGGCGCAGAGCGCCGACCGTGAAGGCCAGGCCCAGCACGAGCAGCACGTTCGCCAGGATCGAGCCGACGATCGCCGCCTGCACCACGCCGATCAGCCCGGCACGCAGCGCGAAAATCCCCACGAACAACTCGGGGAGGTTACCGAGCGCGCTCTGCACGACTCCGGTCAGTGTCGCGCCGAGCCGGTCGCCCAGTGCCTCGACCCCGCGTCCCACCAGCCGCGCGAGCAGAGCCAGCGCCACCGCACTGAGCAGGAACACCACCACTTCGAAGAGCCCGGCGGCCCGCACCGCGTACGCGGCGAGCACGGCGAGTACGCACAGTGCCACCAGCCGGTAGTCCGCCCGCGTCGGCCGGGGACCGGTCTCGCTCCCGGTCCCCGGCCGCCCTTCGCGGGCCGCCGACTGCGCCGCCCCGTCTCGCATCGCCGGAGGACCTACCCGTCCTGGGCGAGGCCAAACGGGAGTTCGCGCCGGAGGCCTCGCCGGAGTGGAAGCGCCAGGAACAGCGCGCCCGCGACGAGAAGGGCGCTGGCCCACACAGGCCCCCGCTGGGCCAGCCCGGTGCCCAGTGTCGCCGCGGCTAGGACCGGCCCCCCGGCGGCTCCGACGTTGAGAGCGGCCGTGGCGTACGAGCCCGCCATGGTGGGCGCCTCCGCGGCCTCGTAAAGCACGCCGGTGATCAGCGTGCCGCCCACGGCGAAGGACAGCGCGCCCTGGGAGAAGGACAGCACCAGCAAGGCCGCTGGTTCGGCGGCGGCGAGGCCGAGGACGATCCAGCCCGTGAGCAGCAACGGTCCCCCCACCGCGAGCACGAGGCCGGGGCGCCGGTCGGAAGCCCGGCCGGCGGCGGTGACACCGGCGAAGGATCCCAGGCCGAACAGCACCAGCACCACCGGTATCCACAGTGGACCGAGCAGGGCCACCCCGGTCACGATCGGCGCCAGGAACGTGAAGGTGCCGAAGGTGGCGGCGTTGACCAGCGCGCCGAGCAGCAGAACCGCGATCAGCCGCGGTCGCCGGAGCGCGCCCAGTTCCCGGCGCAGATCCGGGATTCCCGCCGCCCCGGGCAGGCCCGCCGTGGCGGGAATCCCCTTCAGCACAACGAAAACGCAGGGCAGGCAGAGGAGCGCGACCACACCGAACGTGGCGCGCCAGTCGAGCAGCGTCCCCAGCAGCGCACCGGCCGGGACCCCGGCGATCATGGCGGCCGTGGTGCCGCCCAGCAGGACCGCCAATGCGCGGCCCCTGCGGTCCGCGGGGACGAGATCAGCGGCGGCGGTGAGGGCGATGGCGAGGAACCCGGCGTAGGCGAGCGCCGCGACGATCCGGGTGGTGAACAGCACGCCGAAGGTTCCGGTGCTCGCACCGACGGCGTGGGCGCCCACGAACAGGACCAGGAAACACACCAGGCCGGACCGCCGCGGCCACGGGCGCGCGAGCGCCGCCATGAGCGGGGCGCCCACGATCATGCCGAGGGCGAAGGCAGGCACCAGCAGCCCCGCCGTGGCGATCGGGACGGCGAGGTCCGCGGCGATGTCCGGCAGCAGGCCGGCGAGCATGAACTCCGAAGTGCCCATGGCGAACACCGCCACGGCAAGCAGGAACAGGGAAAAGGGCATCGAACGACTCCGAGGTGAGCAGAGAACGGTTGAGACGTCTCGTCACCCCGGTCAGCGACCCGTCACTCCCGTCAGCCGCCACGACAGGCGGCGGACGGGACCGGTGATTCAGTGATTCAGTGGTTCAGGGGGCTGACGGGGTGACCGAAAGCCCCCACCCTGGATGCCTCGGGACTCGACACGCGCCCCACATTACTCACCCCGCGCTGGAGCTGCGACTCAGGCGGCGGTGGTGAGGGGTTCGGGTTCGCTGCGGTAGGTGCGACCGGCCGGGGTGGTGATCTCCAGAACGCCGCTGTCGGTCATGCGGTGGTGCCAACCGGGCTCGTCCTTGAGCCGGTGATCGCGGCGGCACAGGCCACAAAGGTTGGTGCTGTCGGTGCCACCGCCCCCAGCCCAGGGTTCGACACGGTCCAGATCGCAGGCCTGAACCGGACGATGGCACCCCGGCATCCGGCATTCCCGGTCTCGTACCTGGACCAGGTCTTTGGTGGCGGCGGATGGCCGGTAGCGGTGGCGGCCAACCTCGAACGCCGATCCACACGGGTGTAGATCGTCGCGGCGCTCTCCGCCCGAAGATACGCGTACAGGGTGGCCATCCCGTCGTCCTCATGGCACAGCTGACACTATCAGGGATCATTTCGAACGAGCGAACCGATAGTCGCACGGAAAAAATTGATCGCGCGCCCGCGTCAGGTTCTCCCGACATGGGCCGATCCGATGCCGCAAGCCCGAAATCCGCCACTCCGGCCGGATCGGCGTGGGCTACCCGAGTTCGGCGAGTTGCGGGACGGCCGGTGCCATTTCCTCGATCCACGCCGCCGGGGTACGGGTGATGGGAGTGATCATCACGGCGTGCACGCCGAGCTTGGCGTAGTCGGCCATGGCGCGGACGAACTCGTCACGCTTGTCCGGGGTCGGCCGGGGGTTGTTGGGCGTGATGGTCTTGCGGATCTCGTCGTAGTCCCGGCCCACCTCGTCGCAGTGCCGCCGCAACACGTCGAGTTTGTGCTCGACGTCCGCGGGCGAGGTGCCGAAGAGGTTGCAGGCGTCGCCGTAGCGGGCGACCAGCCGCAGCGTCTTCTGCTCCCCGCCACCGCCGATGAGCACCCTGGGCCGCTTGATCGGCTGCGGTGAGCACAGCGTCTCGGCCAACTGGTAGTGCTTGCCCTCGAACGGGCCGTTGTTCTCCGGATCCCACATCTGCGCGCAGATGCGCAGCGTCTCCTCCAGACGCTCGAATCGTTCGGCCAGCGGGGGGAACGGCACGCCGAGGCCACGGTGCTCGCGCTCGTACCACGCGGCGCCGAGGCCGAGCACGGCCCGCCCACCGGACAGCACGTCGAGTGTGGTGACGATCTTGGCGAGCAGACCCGGGTGCCGGTAGGTCACCCCCGAGACGAGGAGGCTGAGGTCCATTGTGGAGGTGTGCGCGGCGAGGTAGCCGAGCGTGGTGTAGCCCTCCAGCATGTTCGCCTCGGCGGGAAACCCGGTCGGCTCGATCTGGAAGTAGTGGTCCATGAACGACAACCAGGTCGCCCCGGACTCCTCCGCCGCGGCGCCGACCCTGGCGAGTTCACCGGCGATGGCGGCGGTACCGCCCTCGATGTCGAAAATGGGGATGTGGAAGCCGAGCTCCATGAAACGATTCCTCACGTGTGGCTGGTTCTTCACGGCCACCGTAGCTGCTGGAGCGCGCTCCAGGTCAAGCCCGAGCCACCGGAGGGTGGGACACAACCGGACGCAAACGCCGCGGCAGGGCCGTGAGGGCGTCCCTCACGGCCCTGCCCCGGCTCACCTGCCGCTGGAGTACAAAGTGGACACCTCGGCGTCGGACAGTGCCCGGTCGTAGAGGTGCACTTGGTCCACCGCGCCGTCGACGTAGTCGACCGGGTTACCCCCGTACTGGCCGCGGCCGATCACGGTGTGCCCGGTCGCCGCCTCACCGAGGCAGACGGACTTCGTCGCCACCGGCTGCCCGTCGACGTAGAGCTTCAACGTGCCCGAAACCGCGTCACGGACGCCGACGAGGTGGTACCACCGGTTCGCTTCGGGCGCCACCGGTGCCAGGGCCCTGGCGCCCACGACGCTGAACGCCAGCCGGTGGTCGGCGCCCGAGTACTGCAGGAAGAACGCGCTGTGGTCCCCGCCGTCCTGGCTCACCACGGTCTGGAACCCGTCGCCGGGCGCGGTGAACTTCACCCAGGCCGCCACGCTGTAGCTGCCCTCGGTGTCGAGCAGGGCCGCGCCGGTGTCGGCGAACTGGCCGGAACCGTTGGTGGCCAGCGCCGATCCGCTCTCCCCCGTCGTCCACGACGCACCGCCGACGAGCGTCGCATCATGGCCGCCGACGACGTCCTTGGCGACCGTGCCCGCGTTCTCGTCGAACGGATACGCGGCGATGCCGTCGATGCCCGGCGTGCCGGAAGCCGCCACGGGCCCGGCCTGGACCGCACCCGTGACGCCGTTGATCACGTCCAGGTTCGCCGCCCGTACCGCCGCGAAGTCCATCTTCTGCACCTGCCGGTCGTAGGTGAGGAATCCGTTGACCTCCTTTTCGACGTCGGTGGTCTGCGTGTAGACCCCGGCGGACACCCCGCAGCGCTGTGCGACCAGCTTCAGCCGTTGCTGGAGTTCCGCGTAACGGCGGGTCAGCGTCGCGCTGTCCGGCTCCATCTCGTAGGCGAAACTGCCCGACGGATCGAACTGGTGACCGTCCACTTTGAGCCCCAGCCCGCCGTACTCACCGTCGACGGCGGCCCGCGTTCCCGCCTGGACGGGAGTTCCGGGGCCGGTGTAGGTGTGGTCGTCGTAGAGGTCGCCCCTGCCGCTGTCCGGTTCGGACCGGCAGCAGTTCACTCCCGACTCCGCGTCCACCAGCCTGCTCGGGTCCCAGGCCTTGACCTCGTCGGCGATCCGGCCGACTTCGTAGTCGCCCCAGCCCTCGTTGAACGGCACCCAGGTGACGATCGACGGGAAGCTGCGGTGCTGGTCGATCATCCGGTGGAGTTCGGACTCGAAGTTCACCCGGGCCGCCGGGCCGGGCTCGACGTCGTCCTTCATCGCGGGCATGTCCTGCCACACCATCAGGCCGAGCTTGTCCGCGTAGTAGTACCAGCGGTCCGGTTCGACCTTGATGTGCTTGCGCACCATGTTGAACCCGAGCGCCTTCTCCTGCTCGAGGTCGGACTTCAGCGCCGCGTCGGTGGGCGCGGTGTAGATGCCGTCGGGCCAGAACCCCTGGTCCAGTGGACCGATCTGCATCACGAACTTCCCGTTGAGCAGCATCCGTTCCCGCCCGTCGGCGGTCCTGCCCACTCCGATCGAGCGCAGGCCGAAATAGGATCCGGCCTCGTCACCGCCGGAGAGCCGGACCTGGAGGTCGTACAGGAACGGGTCGTCCGGCGACCACAGGTGCGGATTGCGGATGCTCAGTTTCAGCGGCTGGTTCGCGTCCCCGCCCGCGTGGCCGACGACGGTGCCGTGGTCGCGGGCGATGACTTCGACGTGCTGGCGGACGGGGCCGCCGACCTGGGCGGTCACCGTGACGGAACCGCTCGCGGCATCGGGAACGATGTCGAGGCGGTCGATGTGGGCGGGCGTGACCGGCTCCATCCACACGGTCTGCCAGATGCCCGAGGTCGGGGTGTAGAAGATGCCGTCACCGGGCGACCGCTGCTTGCCCAGGGGCTGCCCGCCCTGGTCGTTGGGATCGGTGACGCCGACGATCAGTTCCTGGTCCCGGCCGGTGGTCAGCGCGTCGGTGACGTCGACGGTGAACGAGTCGTAGCCACCGGTGTGGTGCGCCACGGTCCTGCCGTTGACGATGATCGTCGCCTCGTAGTCCACGGCCTGGAAGTGCAGGAGCAACCGCTGCCCCCGGCCGCTCTGCCAGTCGCGCGGTACCTGGAAACCGCGCCGGTACCACATCTGCGTCTCGTGCCGCATGATCCCGGACAGCGCGGATTCCACCGGATAGGGCACGAGGATGCGTTCGGGGAGAGCGCGGCCGACGGGCGCGGCATCCCCCGGCCCTGCCTTGGCGAATTCCCAGACACCGTTGAGGTTCTGCCACTTCTGCCGGGTCAGTTGCGGCCGCGGGTACTCGGGCAGGGCGTTCGACGGCGAGACGTCGGCGGTCCAGGGCGTGCTCAGGGGCGGCGTGAGCCGATGCCATTGCGGGGTGTCCCCGGCATGCGCGGCGGGGACCGCGAAGCCGAGGAGCGCGACGACGAAGGCGAACAGCATCGCCGTCCAGCGGGCACGGGACATGAATGACCTCCTCCACGTGATACGGGCAAGGAAGGCACCCGACCAGGGGTTACCCCCGGGTGCGGGCGAGCAGACGCTGGATCACCACCACGACGAGCAGGAAGGCCCCGCTCACCACGGTCTGGTAGTTGGCGTCGAGGGTGCCGATCTGGTTGATGACGTTCTGGATGAGGGTCCGCAGCAGGACGCCGACGAGCGTGCCGGCGATGGTTCCGGCGCCGCCGACGAGCAGCGTCCCGCCGATGACGACCACCGAAATCGCGTCGAGTTCGGTGCCCACCCCGATCACGGTGACCCCGGAGCGCAGGTAGGCCGCGGTCAGCACGCCCGCGAAGGAGGCGAGGGCGGCGCTGAGCACATACAGCTTGATCTTGGTGCGCGCCACGGGCAGTCCCATGAGCAGCGCGGACTGCTCGGCGCCGCCGATCGCGAACACGGAATGCCCGAAGGCGGTGCGTCGCAACAGGACGGAGCCGAGTCCGAACAGGACCAGCGCGAGATACACCGGGACGCCGATGCCGAGCAGTTTCCCCTGTCCCAGCTGGAGGAACGGCGAGCCGCCCTCGACCCGGTAGGTGTCGGCCCCCTCGCCGGTGATGGCGAGCAGGAGGCCGCGGGCGAACAGCAGCGTCGCGAGTGTCACGATGAACGGGGCCATCCCGGTGCGCGCGATGAGCAGGCCGTTGACCAGGCCGATCAGCGAGCACACCGCGAGTGGCAGGACGATCGCTACGATCGTGCCGTACTGGCTGCCGTACGCGGCGAGCACCCCGCCGAGCGCGTACACCGAACCCACGGACAGGTCGATGCCGCCGGAGATGATCACGAAGGTCATGCCGAGCGCGATGATCGCGAGGAACGAACTCTGCAGCGCCAGATCGCGCAGGTTGTCGGCCGACCCGAAGTGCGGGAAGGACAGCCAGGCGACGACGGCGCCGAGCACGAGCACCACGGCGGCACCCTGCCGTTGCAGCAGTCCGGCGACGGCGGCGTTGCGACTGGTGGTGCGGGTGGTGTCGCGGCCCGTCGGTGTGGCGGTGGCGGTCATCGGCCGCTCCGTTCGCGGGCGAGGTAGACCGCGACGACGATGATGGCCGCCTGAGCCATCTGTGCCGCCGAGTCCGGAAGATCGTGCTTGATGAGCGTGGCGTGCACGAGTTGCATGAGCAGGGCGCCGAAGACGGTGCCAAGCACGCGGACCCGGCCGCCGGTCAGGGGCGTGCCGCCGACGACGACGGCGGTGATCGCGGACAGCTCCATCAGCTGACCGAGGTCGCTGGGGTCGCCGGCGCCCAGCCGCGCGGTCGCCAGTACCCCGGCGATCGCGGCCAGCCCACCGGAAAGCGCGTACACGGTGAGCAGTACGCGCCGGACCGGGAGCCCGGCGAGGGCGCTCGCCGCGCGGTTGCCGCCGATCGCGACCAGCCTGCGGCCGAAAGCCGTCCGCTGCACGAGAAGTCCGGCCAGCACGGCCAGCACGCCCGCGACGAGCACCATGACGGGGACGCCGAGGACGTCGCCGGTGCCCAGCGCCAGGAACGTGGGGTTGTGCAGCCCGAGGAGCTGCCCGTGGGCGAGGACCAGTGCCAGCCCGCGGCCGCCGACGAGCAGCGCGAGCGTGGCGATGATCGGCTGGATGCCCAGGAACGCGACCAGGAAACCGCTGAACAGTCCGGAAAGGACACCGGCGGCGAGTGCGGCGGCGATCGCCGCCGCCGGTCCGGCACCGAGGTAGAGCGGGACGAGCGCGGCCGTCAGCGCCATCACCGACCCGACCGACAGGTCGATGCCCTCGGTACCGATCACCAGCGCCATCCCGAGCGCGACGATGCACACGGGCGCCGCCTGCACCAGCTGGGTACGGAAGTTGGCGGCGGACAGGAAGTTCGCCGTGAACAGGGCGTTGAACAGCAGCAGCACACCCACGGCGAGGTAGACGCCGTACTGCTGAAGCCAGGCGGTGACCCGGACGCGGTCAGGCGTGGTGAACGTGGCCGTCGCCATCGTGTCCCCCTCCCGCGGACTCGGCCGCGATGGCGGCCAGGACGTTCTCCTCGGTGATCGCCTCCCCGGTCAGCTCCCCCGCCACCGCACCGTCGGCGAGCACGACCACCCGGTCCGCGCCGTCGATCAGTTCCTCCAGCTCCGACGAGATCAGCAGCACGCCGAGTCCTTCCCTGGCGAGTTCGCCGATCAGGGCCTGGACCTCGGCCTTGGCGCCGACGTCGATCCCGCGCGTCGGCTCGTCCAGCAGCAGGACCTTCGGCCCGGTGGCCAGCCACCGCGCGAGCAGGACCTTCTGCTGGTTGCCGCCGGAGAGTTCGGCGGCCTTCTGTTCCGGGCTCGCGGCCTTGATCCGCAGCCGGTCCATGAAGATCCGCACGATCCGGTCCTGGCGGGACCTGCTGACCAGCCCGAACCGGGAGAGCCGCGGCAGTGCGGCCAGGACGATGTTCTCCCGGACCGACAGGTGCGGGATGATCCCGTCGGCCTTGCGGTCTTCGGCCAGCAGTCCGATTCCGGCCCGCACGGCCGCCGCCACACGACCGCGCTTCACCGGTCTCCCGGCGAGCAGTACCGTCCCGTCGTCCAGCGGGAAGGCCCCGATGATCGCCCGTGCCGTCTCGCTCCGGCCCGAGCCGAGCAGTCCCGCCAGTCCCACCACCTCGCCGGGCCGGATGCTCAGCGAGACACCGCGCAGGCGGCGCATCCCGGTCAGGTTTTCGGCCCGCAGCAACGGTTCCCCGCCGACCTCGTGCTCCTTTCCGTCACCGGTGACCCCTTCCTCGCGAATCCGGCGGATCTCTCGGCCCAGCATGAGCGAGACCAGTTCGATCCGCGGCAGGCCGGGCAGCGGTCCACTGTGGACGACATGGCCGTCGCGAAGCACGGTCACGCTGTCGCACAACCGGTAGAGCTCGTCCATGCGGTGGCTGACATACACCACCGCGATGCCCTGGCGGTGCAGCCGGTCCAGCACCTCGAACAGCTTCTCCGCTTCACGCGGTTCCAGTGACGAGGTCGGCTCGTCCATGATGACGACCCTGGCGTCGGTGGAGACGGCGCGGGCCAGCGCCACCATCTGCTGCGCGCCGACACCCAGCGAGTGCAACGGACGGCGGACGTCGCCGGTGATACCGAAGCCGGCGAGCAGTCCGGCGGCCGCGGCCTGCATCGCCTTCCGGTCCACGAGACCGGTCTTCGTCCGGGGTTCGCGCCCGAGGAAGACGTTCGCGGCGATGCTCATCAACGGAACGAGGTTGACCTCCTGGTAGATGGTCGAGATCCCGGCGCGCTGCGCCTCGTCCGGCCGCCGGAAGGCGACCGGCTCGCCGAGATAGCGGATTTCGCCCTCGTCCGGCCGGTGGACCCCGGTGAGCACCTTGATCAAGGTGGACTTCCCGGCCCCGTTCTCCCCCACCAGCGCGTGCACTTCGCCGGGCCGGAGCGTGAAGGCGACGTCGTCGAGCGCGAGCGTTCCCGGGAACCTCTTGGTGACGCCGCGGACTTCAAGGACCGGTCTCGTCGTCATCGCGGGCCCTTCGGAGGCGGGACCGGTGTCGGTGGCGGCGGTCATCAGTACGCGTTCCCGGCCTTCTGCGCCGCATTGGTCTCGTCGTAGGAATCGTCACTGATCACGATGCTCGCGGGAACCGGCAGGCCGTCGGCGAACTGCCGCAGCGTCTGGAAGGCGAGCCGTCCGAAACGCGGGTTCGACTCGATGACGGCGTTGTAGCTGCCGTCCGCGATGAGCTGGACCGCGTTGCGCGTACCGTCGATGGAGACGATCTTGACGTCCTTGCCCGGGGTCTTGCCCGCGGTGCGCAGCGCGTTGACCGCGCCGACGCCCATTTCGTCGTTCTCCGCATAGACCGCGGTGAGATCGGGATGGCTCTGGATGAGCTGTTCCATCACGGCCTGCCCCTTGGACCGGTCGAACTCGCCGGTCTGCTCGGCGACCACGGTCAGTCCCGGAGTCTTCGCCAGTTCGTCCTTGAAACCCTGGGTCCGGTCTGTGGTGACATTGTTGCCCGAAGAGCCGAGCAGGATCGCGACCTTGCCGGTCCCGCCGGTGACCCGCACGAGCTCGGCGGCGGCCCGCCTGCCCTGCTGGACGAAGTCGGAGCCGATGAAGGTCAGGTAGTCGGTACACGGCTGCGAAGTGACCTTGCGGTCGATCGTGACCACGGGAACCTTCTTCGCCTTCGCCGCGTCGAGTGCGGGCTGCAGGCCGTCGGAGTTCAGTGGCGCGACGATGAGCAGCTGGGCACCGCGGTCCAGCAGCGACTTGATGTCGCCGATCTGCTTGTTGAGATCGCTCTGGGCGTTGGTGACCAGCAGGTGGTCCGCCGGGATGCCGAGCGCCGCGGCCTCGTCGCGGATCGACTGCGTCTCGGCGATCCGGAACGGGTTGGCCTCCTTTTCGGACTGGGAGAAACCGACTATCGCGGTCTTCGGATCGATCTTCGGATAACCGGTTCTGGTGAGCGTGCAGCCGTCGCCGGCGGGGGCGGCGGAAGCCGCGGAAGCCGCCGAGGCGGCCGGGCCGCCGCCTCCGGTGGACGGGGTGGCGGACTGCTCGCGGCTGGTGCACGCGGCGAGCAGGAGTACGGACGAGGCCGCGGCGATCAGCGCGGCACGGGGACCAGGACGACGGACGGACAGGGGCACGACTACTCCTCGGGGCAGCGACGTCGATGACCCACTCGCCGGAGTGACTCAGGTCACTTCGGAAGCTGAAACCAGTTTTACATCGTTGGAACAACGTTGTAAAGCCGCCGGTCGAAGGTACGATCGGAGCAGTTCGAGGTGAAGGGACCGCTCGTGGCCGTGACCCTGAAAGACGTCGCGAGGCTCGCCGGGGTGTCGGTGAAGACCGTGTCGAACGTGGTGAACGGCTACGCCTTCGTCAAGCCGGAGAACCGCAGGCGCGTGGAAGAGGCGCTCGCCACCACCGGCTACCGCCCGAACCTCGGCGCCCGCAACCTGCGCCGCGGCCGTACCGGCTTCCTGGCACTGATGGTGCCCGAGCTGAACATCCCGTACTTCGGCGAACTGGCCGGACTGGTCCTCACCGCGGCTCAGAAGCGCGGGTGGGCCGTCCTCATCGAACAGACACAAGGGACACGAGACCGGGAGCGCGACACCCTGGCCTCGCTCGGCCCGCATCTGGTGGACGGGGCGCTGGTGCATCCGGAGGCACTGGAGGCGGCGGATTTCCCCGACCCGTCCGGCGGGATCCCGCTGGTGATGCTCGGCGAGCACGCGGTCGACGTGCCGATCGACCGCGTGGCCATCGACAACGTGCTCGCCGCGCGCACCGCCGTGCGCCATCTGGCCGGCCTCGGCCGCCGCCGCATCGCGGCGATCGGCCTCAACGCGGCGCGCGGCACCAGCGACCAGCGGATGGCCGGGTACCGGGCGGCGCTCGCCGAGACCGGTCTGTCCTATGAGGACGAACTGGTCGCTCCGGCGGAGAAGTACCACCGGGCCGACGGCGCGGCCGCGATGCGGGCCCTGCTGGCCCTGCCCACGCCGCCGGACGCGGTGTTCTGCTTCAACGACCTCCTCGCGATCGGCGCGCTGCGGGCGGCCACCGAATGCGGCCTGCGGATTCCGGAGGACGTCGCGATCGCCGGGTTCGACAACAACGAGGAAAGCGCGTTCTGCACCCCGACGCTCACCACCATCGCCCCGGACAAGGCCGCGCTGGCCGAAGCCGCCATCGACCTCGTCTGCCGTCGGATCGCCGGTGAGGCCTCGGCGCCCGGGCAGTACATCCAGACCCCGTTCGCCTTGAAGGTCCGCGAAAGCACCGGCGGCTGAAGACGACCCGAAACCGCGGTGTCCGATTTTCACCGGGTGAAAAGCCTACCCGGTGACCCCAATCGCGGCAATGGTTCAGACCGGGTACAGAACAACGCGAACCGAAACCTCGAACCGGCCGGGCAACGGGCCCGCCCTGGGCTTGACCGGGAAACCACCGGCGCGGTTACCCTCGCCGAGGGCCGGTATCGCCCGGCCCGTCACCACCGGCTGTTCCATTCCACGAGAAATCGGAGGTCACGGTGAAGTTCGTCCGACTGGTCAAGAGGATGCTGCCGCAGAAGAGCCTGAAGTCCTACGCCTGGTACGGCTGGATCTGATCGGGTAAGCGCCTACAGGGTCCGGTCCGGCGAAGTCCGCCGCCGGACCGGGCCCGAATTTCCGGGAGTATGGGCATGACCGTTTCCGCCGCCGCCAGGAAATCACGCGAGATCGTCTTCGCCCCGCGGATCGCGGACCTTTTCCGCCGATATCGCGGCGAATCCCTGTTCCGCCTGGAACCCGACACGGTCGGGGTCGCCGGTGCCGGGTTGATGGACCGGCTCCTGCGCAGCCGTCGTGCGAACGCGGAAGAGCGCCCCACGTTCAAACCCGTACTGGGCCGCCACATCACCAAGACCGAATCGGCCACGCTGATGCGGGCGGTCGGCGCCGATGTCCGTGCCGCGCTCGGGAAACCGCCGGGCGAGCCGGATCTCACCGGGAGCTGGCCGCAGGTTCCGCACAACTACCTGCGCGATCTGGTGTTCGGCTCGGAACGCCTGCGGTTCCGGATGCTGGTCGACCGCCGCCTCGAGCTCACCCCGAAGCTCACCTGGTCGGCCGTCACCTGGGCAGCGGCGCTGTTCGGCAGGCCCGCGCCCGAAGTCGCGCTCTCCTCCCTCGCGCGGCTCGTGCTCGAAGCGGACAACTTCGCCGACCGCCGCTTCGCGATGTACCTCTACCGGCGGGTCGCGGGCCCGGTCTGTTTCACGGTCGCCGCGCTGGTCACCAACGCACTGTGGCTCGGCGCGCCGTTCGCCGGGGACGTGCCCGACGAGTACCTCCTCAACGAAACCCTCCGGCTTCTTCCGCCGTCCTGGAACATCCTGCGCCGTCACTCACCGGAGTTCACCGCGGTCGACGGCCGGATCGGGCCGCGGGACGACGTCCTGCTCCTGCCGCTGCTCAGCCACCGCGACCCCGCCCTGTGGGAGGCCCCCGACGAGTTCCGTCCCGAGCGCTGGGCCGCGCTGGACCCGGACACCCACCCCGGCTACCTCCCGTTCGGCCACGCGACCGAACGCTGCTGGGGACGCCACATGGTGCTGCCGCTGGCGGCACGCATCCTCGCCCTCGCGCGCCGTGACGGGCTCACCGTGGATCCGCGCCAGGCGAAGGGCCGCGTGCACCTGGACGGCCTGCTGGAGGTGTCCGGCGTGCGGGTCGTCCGGTCGTGACCCCGGCGCGGCGGGCGAGCCCTCTCGAAGCGATCGAGAGGCCCCTCAGTCGCGGGTGAGGGTGCCGTCCACCCGGCGCCAGACCCCTTCGGGGTTGCCGTCGCGCAGCACCGGCGGCAGCAGTGCGGCGGGCACGTCCTGGTAGGCGACGGGCCGCAGGAAACGCTCGATCGCAAGCGAACCGACCGACGTGGTGCGGGCATCGGAGGTGGCGGGGAAGGGACCGCCGTGCACCATCGCGTGCCCGACCTCGACGCCCGTCGGCCAGCCGTTGACCAGGATGCGCCCGGCCCGCAGCTCCAGCAGCGGCAGCAGTGCGGCGGCCAGTGCGTGGTCCTCCGGTTCGGCGTGCACGGTGGCGGTGAGCTGGCCTTCCAGGCCGCGGAGCACCGTGGTCAGCTCCTCGGTGCCGGAGCACCGGATCACCACCGAGGTCGCGCCGAAGACCTCCTCGTGCAGTGCCGGATCGGCGAGGAAGGCGGCGGCGTCCACAGTGAACAGTGCGGCCGCACCGCACGCGGCACCCTCACCGGAGGCGCCGCGGGCCAGTTCGGTGACCCCGGGGCGTCCGGCGATCCCGTCCCGGCGCTCGGCGTAGCCGCGGGCGATGCCGGTGGTGAGCATGGTGGCCCCGCCGTTCGCCGCGACGGCCTTGGCGGCCGCGGCGAGGAATTCGTCGAGACCGGGGCCGTCGAGGACCAGCACCAGCCCCGGGTTGGTGCAGAACTGCCCGGCCCCCAGGGTCAGTGACGCCACGAAGTCCGCGCCGAGCCGCCCGGCCCGGGCTGCGAGCGCTCCCGGGAGCACGACGACGGGGTTCACGCTGCTCATTTCGGCGTACACCGGGATCGGTTGCGGCCGCGCCGCGGCGGCCCGCACCAGCGCCAGTCCGGCGGCACGGGATCCGGTGAACCCGACGGCCCGGATGCGCGGATCGGTGACCAGCCGCGTGCCCAGCTCCGGCCCGTCCCCGACGAGCAGGGAGAACACGCCTTCGGGCAGTTCGCAGGCTTCCACGGCGGCGCGGACGGCGGCCGCGACGAGTTCGGAAGTGCCCAGGTGCGCGTCGTGCGCCTTGACCACGACGGGACAGCCGGCGGCCAGCGCGGAGGCGGTGTCACCGCCCGCCACCGAGAAGGCGAGCGGGAAGTTGCTCGCGCCGAACACCGCGACGGGGCCGAGCCCGATCCGGCGCTGGCGGAGGTCGGGACGGGGCAACGGGGTCCGGCCGGGAAGGGCGGGATCGATCCGCGCGCCCTGCCAGCTGCCCTCGCGCAGCGTCTCGCCGAACAGCCTCAGCTGGCCGGTGGTACGGGCGACCTCGCCGGTGAGCCGGGCGGGCGGGAGAGCGGTTTCCCGGTGCGCCCGCTGGACGATCGCGTCGCCGCGCGCCGTGATCTCCTCCGCGATGCGGTCCAGGAAACGCGCCCGGGTCGCGGAATCCGTGGCGCGGTAAGGGCCGAACGCCGCTTCGGCCAGCGAAGCGGCCCGCGCCACCTCCTCGTCGCCGCCGTAGTGGTAGGCGGGGTCCAGCGGCTCCCCGGTGCGCGGATCCCACGACCGGACCTCCGGCCCCGTGCCGGTCACCCACTGGGCGCCGATGAGCATCCGTCCGGACGGTTCTCCGACGCTGGGCACGAAGTCCTCCTTCGACTCGCCATGGTTTCCCCTGACGACGGTAGACGGCCCGTCCGATACCCGTCCAAGACCTTCCGTGCATCGTCCGATACCCGCACAGGCCGATACCACGGGAGCATCACCTTATGCCGAAACAGTGTTGGACGGGTATTTCCGCAGCGTCCTAGGTTTCCTGTCGCCACCGCCCGCAGTCTTGGCGTACCAGGAGGACATCGATGTCTGACGCCGAAACGGCTTCGAAGCCCGTCACCACCGGCGCCCGGCAGGCGCGCCGCCGGATTCCCACCCGCTATCTCGTGCTGGCGCTCATCTTCGTCATCACGTCGGTCAACTACGCCGACCGCAGCAGCCTGTCGATCACCGGCAGCAGCCTGCAGAGGGAACTCGGCTTCAGCACGGTCCAGCTCGGCTACGTCTTTTCGGCCTTCAGCTGGGCCTACGTCCTCGCCCAGCTGCCCGGTGGCCTGCTGCTGGACCGTTTCGGCGCCCGCCGGATCTACGCGCTCAGCCTGGGCCTGTGGACGCTGGTGACGGCCGCGGTCAGCCTGGTCGGGCTGATCACCACGCCGGTGCTGGTGGCCCTCATCCTGGTGTTCGCGCTCCGGCTGCTGCTTGGCGTGTTCGAATCGCCCGCGTTCCCGGCCAACGCCCGCATCGCCACCACCTGGTTCCCGACGGCCGAACGCGGCCGCGCCACCGCGGTCTTCAACTCCGCCCAGTACTTCGCCACCGCCCTGTTCGCCCCGGTGATGGGCTGGGTGACCCACGAGTTCGGCTGGCGCTGGGTGTTCGTGCTGCTCGGCGTGCTGGGCCTGGCGCTGACCGTGCTGTGGCTGCGCTGGATGGACTCGCCCGCCGGCCACCGCCGCGTCACCCCGGCCGAGCTCGACGCGATCGTCTCCGGCGGCGGGCTCGTCGACCTCGAGCCGGGCAAGAGCCGCGGCGAGCACAGCCGTGCGCCGCTCGGCCGGCGCAGGATCGCCCGGATCTTCGGCACCCGTGCGCTGTGGGGCGTCTACCTCTCCCAGTACGCGGTGAACGCGCTGACCTACTTCTTCATCACCTGGTTCCCCGTCTACCTGGTCAAGGGCCGCGGCCTGTCCCTGCTCCAGGTCGGCTTCGTGGCGGCACTGCCCGCGCTGTGCGGCTTTCTCGGCGGCCTGGCCGGCGGCTTCTTCTCCGACACCCTGCTGCGGCGCGGCCGGTCGCTGACGCTGGCCCGCAAACTGCCCTCGATCCTCGGCATGGCACTGGCCACCAGCATCGCGCTGTGCACCTTCACCGACAGCAGCGCACTGATCGTCGCGATCATGACGCTGGCCTTCTTCGGCAAGGGCCTCGGCTCGCTCGGCTGGGCCATCACCACCGACATCGCGCCCCCGGAGGCGACCAGTTTCGTATCCTCGACGATGAACGCGTTCGGCAACATCGCGGGCATCGTCACCCCGATCGTCATCGGCTACACCGTGCAGGCGACCGGTTCGTTCGCCGTCGCGCTGTGGTTCGTGGCCGCGCACGGCCTGCTCGCCGTCCTCGCACTGGCCGTGATGGGGCCGATCCAGCGCATCCGGTTCGATGAACGGTGAGCGGGCGCCCCGCCGGGTACCATCCGGGTCCCATGCTGTCTCTCGAGCAGGTGCTGGGCTTCGTGGTCGTCGCGGAGGAAGGCAACTTCCGCCGGGCCGCGGAGCGGTTGAGGATGACGCAACCGCCGCTGAGCCGCCAGATCCAGAAGCTCGAACGCGAGATCGGGGTGGTGCTGTTCGACCGGACCCAGCGGCGGGTGGAACTGACCGCGGCGGGCGAGGCCTTCCTCGTCGAGGCGCGGCGGCTGCTGGCGCTGGCGGAGGCGGCACCGGGCACGGCGCGGCTGGCCGGGTCCGGGCAGACCGGCATCGTCCGGATCGGGTTCACCGCCGCGTCCGGCTTCCGCTTCCTCGGGCGGTTCCTCAACCACCTGGAGCGGGCCCTGCCCGGGGTCGAGTTCGTGCTGAGCGAAATGGTCAGTTCGCAGCAGCTGGAGAACCTGCGCAGCGGGCGGCTGGACCTGGCGCTGGCCCGGCCCCCGGTGGACGGGACCGAGTTCGGCTCACGGCTGGTGCACAGCGAACCGCTCGTGCTCGCACTGCCCGAGGGGCACCGGCTGGCCGGGGCGGACGGCCCGCTGCCGGTGCGGGAACTGGGCGAGGAAACGCTGCTGCTCTACACCCCGGGACAGGCGGGCTACTTCGCCGACCTGGTGGCCCGCGTCCTCGCCGGGGTGTCCTACGCCCCGGCCCACCAGCTCACGCAGGTGCACACCATGCTGTCGCTGGTCGCGGCGGGCCGGGGGCTCGCGCTGGTCCCCGAGACCGCGACCCACCTGCACCCCGACGGCGTGCGGTTCCGCCCGCTCGACGGCGCGGCCGCCGGGCCGGTCCTGCTGCACGCGGTGTGGCGGCGGGAGTTGCTCAATCCCGCGCTGCGCCGGGTCGTCGGCCTGCTCGGCTCGCTTCCCCCCAGCTGATTCCCCCGATTGTCCGAGAAGGAGAAACCGTGTCACACCTGCCCGCCGCGGACCTGGGCCCGGCGCTCGGCCGCGGGCTGCTGTCCTTTCCCGTCACGCATTTCCGTGCCGACCTGTCCTTCGACGAAGCCGCCTACCGAGACCACCTCGCCTGGTTGTCGCGGTACGAGGTGGCGGGCCTGTTCGCCGCGGGCGGTACCGGCGAGGGTTTCTCGCTGACCACCGCCGAAATCGACCGGGTGGTGCGCGCCGCCGTGTCCGAAGTGGACGGCCGCGTGCCGGTGCTCGCCCCGGCCTCGGCGGGCACGGCGACCGCGGTCGAACAGGCCAGGGCGGCCGAGGCCGCCGGAGCCGACGGCATCCTGCTCTTCCCGCCCTACCTGACCGAGGCCGGGCAGGACGGGCTGATCGAGCACGTGGCCGCCGTGTGCGGCGCGACCAGCCTCGGCGTGGTCTTCTACAACCGCGCCAACGCCGCCTGCGGCGACGTCACCGTGGCCAGGATGGCCGAGCGGTGCCCGAACCTCGTCGGGTTCAAGGACGGGGTCGGCAACATCGAGACGATGACCCGGATCGTGGCGCGGCTCGGCGACCGGCTCACCTACATCGGCGGCCTGCCCACGGCCGAGACCTTCGCGCCCGCCTACCAGGCGCTCGGCGCGACCACCTACTCGTCGGCGATCTTCAACTTCGTGCCCGAGTTCGCCCTGGAGTTCTACCGCGCCGTGCGCGCGAACGACCGCGGGACGGTGCAGCGGCACCTGCGGGAGTTCCTGCTCCCCTACCTGGACCTGCGCGACCGGCACAAGGGCTACGCGGTGTCGATCATCAAGGCCGGGCTGGCCGCGGTGAACCGGCCCGCCGGGCCGGTCCGGCCGCCGCTGACCGGCCTCACCGACGCCGAACTCGCCGAACTGACCGGCCTCGTCAACAAGATCGCGTGAACGGAGACCCCTCGATGACCACCCCGGCCACCCTCGACGAGATCACCCGCGTCAGGATCTCGTCGGTCACCCTGCCGCTGGCCACACCGATCAGCGACGCGAAGGTGCTCACCGGCCGCCAGAAGCCGATGACCGAAGTCGCCATGCTGTTCGCGGAGATCACCACGGCCGCGGGCGCCGAAGGCATCGGCTTCAGCTACTCGAAGCGCGCCGGCGGTCCCGGCCAGTTCGCCCACGCCCGGGAGATCGCCCCGGTGCTGCTCGGTGAGGATCCCAGCGATATCGCCAAGATCTGGGACAAACTGGTGTGGGCGGGGGCGTCCGTGGGCCGCGGCGGCCTGTCGGTGCAGGCGATCGCGGCCTTCGACATCGCGCTGTGGGACCTCAAGGCCAAGCGGGCCGGGCTGCCCCTGGCCAAACTGCTCGGCAGCCACCGCGACTCGGTGCGCTGCTACAACACCTCGGGCGGGTTCCTGCACTCCCCGATCGAAGAGGTGCTGGAGCGCGCCGCGGAATCCGTGGCGGGCGGCATCGGCGGGATCAAGATCAAGGTGGGGCACCCGGACCACGCCACCGACCTGGCCCGGGTCACCGCGGTCCGGGAGAAGATCGGCGACGGCGTCGCGCTGATGGTCGACGCGAACCAGCAGTGGGACCGCCCGGCCGCCCGCCGCATGTGCCGTGCCTTCGAACCGCTCGGCCTGGTGTGGATCGAGGAACCGCTGGACGCCTACGACTTCGAAGGCCACGCGATGCTCGCCGCCACCTTCGACACCTCGATCGCCACCGGCGAAATGCTGGCCAGCGCGGCCGAACACGCCGAACTGATCCGCGCCCGCGGCGCCGACATCGTCCAGCCCGACGCCCCGCGGGTCGGCGGGATCACCCAGTTCCTCAAGGTGATGGCGCTGGCCGAGCACCACCACCTGCAACTCGCCCCGCACTTCGCGATGGAGATCCACGTGCACCTCGCGGCCGCCTACCCTCGCGAAGGGTGGGTGGAGCATTTCGAATGGCTCGACCCGCTGTTCAACGAGCATCTCGAAATCAGCGGCGGCCGCATGCACCTGTCCGGCAGACCCGGCCTCGGCGTGACGATCAGTGAGCAGGCCCGGGCCTGGACCGTCGCCGAAACCGAGATCCGCGCCTGAGAACGGCTCGCTCAGGCCGGGGAGCGGCCGGGCTGGACGGCCGGGACGCGGCGGGTGAAGAAGATCGAGAGCACGGCGGCGAGGGTGAGCACCGCGATCGACGCCCGCAGCGCCTGGATGCGCGACTTCTCGTTCTCCGCGACGATCGCGGCGGCCGTCCGGTCCGGCACTCCCGCCGCCGCCAGCCTGCTGCCCAGGGTCGCGTCGGAGAGGAACGCGGCCCCGCTGACAAGCGAGACCTCGGCTTGCGCGCTCACCTGTGGGGGCACCGCCGGGTTCTGTGCGATGCCCTGCAGGAACGAGGTCGTCAGCGCCGCGATGAGCACCGAACCGGCGAGCGCGGTCCCGACGGAAGCGCCGAGGTTGGTGGCGGTGTTCTGCAGCCCGCCGACCTCGCTCGTCCGCTCGTCCGGCACCGCCGAGACGGTGACGCTGCCCAGTTGCGAGGCCAGCGCACCGATACCGAAACCGGCCAGCAGCATCGGCACGGTGGTGATCTCCGGCCCGGCCCCGAGTTCGAGCGCCGCCAGGAAGATCACGAGCGCGGCGAGCAGGGTGGTCAACCCCAGCCGCACGACACGCCGCGGCGAGACCTCCGGCCACACCTTCGGAATACCCGCCGCGGCCACCAGCAGCGCGACCGACAGCGGCAGCAACCGCACGCCGGTGTCCAGCGCGGACAGTCCCAAAGCGACGGACAGGAACAGCGGAACGACGAAGAAAAGACCGGCCTGCAGCAGGAACTGGAAGAAGAAGACGATCAGCCCGGTCCTGAGCTCGGCATTCCCGAACAGGGCCGGGTCGGTGAGCGGCTCGCGGCCCCGTTTGATCCGGTGGTGCTGCCAGCCCAGGAAGAGCCGCAGTACCAGTAACCCGGCCAGGATCAGCCACAGGCTGATCGACAGGCCGAAGAGGCTGGGCGCGCCCGCCTTCGGAAGCACCCAGCCCCAGGTGCTCGTCCGCAGGATCGCGTACACCACAAGGCCGAGTCCCGCGGCGGAGAGCACCGTGCCCACCAGGTCCAGCGACGGGTTCCGTTCCGGTGCCGACTCGGCCATGCGGCGGGCGAACACAAGAATGCCGAGCACGAGGAGCACCTCCGCGGCGAACACCCAGCGCCACGAGAAGTAGGTGGTGACCAGCCCGCCGACGAGCGGGCCGACGGCGACCGCCATCGCACCCGCAGCGGCGATCAACCCGTAGGCGCGGGGCCGCTGGTCACGGCCGAAGTTGGCGGCGACCAGCGCGACGATCGCGGGCATGATCAGTACCGCGCCCAGCCCTTCCAGCACCGACCACCCGACGATGAGCACCGCGAGGTCGGGCGCCAGTGAGGTGGTCAGCGAGCCGCACCCGTAGACCACGCAGCCGAGCGCGAAGGCCCGCCGCCGCCCGATCAGGGCCCCCAGCTTGCCGCCGGTGACCATGAACATCGCCATCACCAGGGTGTAGAGCGTGATGGCGGTCTGGATCCCGGTGACGGTGGTGCCCAGATCCTCGGCGACCTTCGCGATCGACACGTTGAGTACCGACGTGTCCAGGGTCATCAGGAACTGGCCGGCCGCCAGCGTCGACAGCACGAGGCCGCCACGAGCAGATCGCACCGGCGTGACGTCCATGCCGGTCATCGTAGGGAGGGTTGCACCGGGTCACCATTCGATACTCGGGGGCGAGCCGCTCCCTCCACGGCTCGCCCCCATCCCCGCGCACGACCGAAAACGCACCCGGGAGTACGGCGTCGTGCCGCCGGGTTCAGGTGGCGGGCAGCAGGTCCGGGGCGGCCAGGCGGCTGGCGTTGGCCGCCTCGTCGTCGGGCTGCTCCTGCGCCGCCCGCTCCGCCCGCACGCGTTCGAGGTAGGTGTGCACCTCGCGCTGCCGGGTCTCCTCGTCCCAGCCGAGCAGCGGCGCGATCAGCCCGGCCACCACCGGCGCCGCCTCGACCCCGCGGCCGGCCTGCTCGATCGAGATCCGGGTCCGCCGCGTGAGCACGTCCTCCAGGTGCAGGGCACCCTCGTGCGAAACGGCGTAGACGGCTTCCGCCTTGAGGTAGTCCTCGGCACCGGGGATCGGCTCGCCGAGCTCCGGCCGCTGGGCGATCGCGTCCAGCAGATCCTGGATCGCGCTGCCGTAGCGGCGCAGCAGGTGGACCACGCGTTCCGGCGCCAGCCCGGCCCGCTCCGCCAGCGCGCGGCGCCGCTCCCACAGCGAGTGGTAGCCCACCGCGCCGAGGATCGGCTCCTCCTCCGTGCGTGACGGCGGCACCGGGCGCCCGAGATCGCGGGCCGCCATGTCCACCGCGTCCTTGGCCATCACCCGGTAGGTGGTGTACTTCCCGCCCGCCACGATCGACAGGCCGGGCACCGGACGGGCCACCGCGTGCTCGCGCGACAGTTTCGTGGTCTCCGCGGCCTTCGCGGCCAGCAGCGGCCGCAACCCGGCGTACACGCCCTCGATGTCGTCGTGCGTCAGCGGGGTGCGCAGCACGCGGTTGACGTGCTCCAGGATGTAGTCGACGTCGGCCCGGCTGGCGGCCGGGTGGTCGCGGTCGAGGTCCCAGGGCGTGTCGGTGGTGCCGACGATCCAGTGCGTTTCCCACGGGATCACGAACAGCACACTCTTTTCGGTCCGCAGGATCAGGCCCGTGTGCAGGTCGATCTTCGCGCGCGGCACGACCAGGTGCACGCCCTTGGACGCGCGGACCGTGAACGGCGCGGGGATCCCCGCCGCCTCGGCCATGTCGTCGCTCCACACCCCGGTCGCCGCGAGCACGGCCCGGGCCCGGATCTCGAACTCCTCGCCGCTTTCGGTGTCCCGCACCCGCGCACCGCGCACGCGGCCACCCTCCCGCAGCAGGCTCGTCATCCGCACCCGGGTCAGCACCGACGCGCCGTGCCCGGCGGCGGTCCGCGCGACCATCATGGTGTGCCGGGCGTCGTCCACCTGGGCGTCGTGGTATTGGATCGCGCCGATCAGCGCGTGTTCGCTCAGCCCCGGCGCCTCGGCCAGCGCCCCCTGGCGGCTGAGGTGGCGATGCCGGGGCAGGGCGCGCGCCCCACCGAGCGTGTCGTAGAGCAGCACGCCCGCCCCGATGTAGCCGCGTTCCCATACCCGGTGCTGCAGGGGCAGGAGGAACTTCACCGGGCGCACCAGGTGCGGGGCCAGCCGGGTGACCAGCAGGCCCCGCTCCTTGAGCGCCTCCCGCACCAGCTTGAAGTCCAGCTGTTCCAGGTACCGCAGCCCGCCGTGGATCAGTTTGCTCGACCGGCTCGACGTGCCCGCGGCGAAGTCGCGGGCCTCCACGAGCACGACGGACAACCCGCGCGAAGCGGCGTCGAGTGCCGCTCCCGCGCCGGTCACTCCCCCGCCGACGACCAGGACGTCGACTTCCTCGCTCCGGGCCCGGCGCAGCGACTCGGCCCGGTAGCCCGGGGAAAGCGGTACGGATGACATGGCTGTTCTCCTTGCTGTTCGGGGCGGGATGTCAGTCGACGTCGACCCAGTCGAGGGTCCGGCCGACCGCCTTCTTCCATCCCGCGTATCCCTTGGTGCGCTGCTCCTCCGTCCACGACGGCTGCCAGCGCTTGTCCTCGTTCCAGTTCCGTTCGAGTTCTTCGGTGGAGGCCCAGAACCCGGTGGCCAGACCGGCGGCGTAGGCGGCACCGAGCGCGGTGGTCTCGGCGACCACCGGCTTCGACACCGGCACGCCGAGCACGTCGGCCTGCAGCTGCATGCACAGCTCGTTCGCGGTGACCCCGCCGTCCACCCGCAGCACGTCCAGCGTGACGCCGGAGTCGGCCTCCATCGCCTCCACCACGTCGCGGCTCTGGTAGCAGATCGCCTCCAGCGTCGCGCGGGCCAGGTGGGCGTTGGTGGTGGCGCGGGTCAGGCCGACGATCGCGCCGCGGGCATCGGAACGCCAGTACGGCGCGAACAGGCCGGAGAACGCGGGCACGAAGTAGATGCCGCCGTTGTCCTCCACCTCACGGGCCAGTGCCTCGCTCTGCGAGGCACCGCTGATGATGCCGAGCTGGTCGCGCAGCCACTGCACCGCCGAACCGGTGACCGCGATGGAGCCTTCCAGCGCGTACACCGGCTTGTCGTTGCCGAACTGGTAGCACAGCGTCGTCAGCAGGCCCGCCTTCGAGCGCACGAGCTCGTGCCCGGTGTTGAGCAGCAGGAAGTTCCCGGTGCCGTAGGTGTTCTTCGCCTCGCCGGGCCGGAAGCACACCTGCCCGACCGTGGCCGCCTGCTGGTCGCCGAGGTCACCGGTCAGCGGCACCTCGCCGCCCAGTGGCCCGTTCGCCCGGGTGACGCCGAAGGTGTCCGGATTGGACGAAGGCCGGATCTCCGGCAGCATCGACCTCGGAATGTCGAAAAAGGACAGAAGTTCCTCGTCCCACGACAGGGTTTCCAGGTTCATCAGCATGGTGCGGCTGGCATTGGTCGGATCGGTGGCGTGCACCCCGCCGTCCACACCCCCGGTGAGATGCCACAGCAGCCAGGTGTCGGTGGTGCCGAAGATCGCCTCCCCCTTCTCGGCGTCCTCGCGCACCCCCTCGACGTTTTCCAGGATCCACTGCAGTTTCCCGCCGGAGAAGTAGGTCGCCGGGGGCAGGCCTGCCTTGCGGCGGATGACGTCGCCGCGCCCGTCGCGTTCCAGTGCCGAGGCGATGCGGTCCGTCCGGGTGTCCTGCCACACGATGGCGTTGCAGTAGGGGCGGCCGGTCCGCCGGTTCCACACCACGGTGGTCTCGCGCTGGTTGGTGATGCCCAGTGCGGCCAGGTCGCCCGCGCGCAGATTGGCCTTGTTCAGCGCGGTCTCGATCACCGAGCGGGTGCGTTCCCAGATCTCGGTGGGATTGTGCTCGACCCAGCCCGGCTTGGGCAGGATCTGCTCGTGCTCCAGCTGGTGGCGCGCCACCTCGTTGCCACCGTGGTCGAAGATCATGAAGCGGGTGCTCGTGGTTCCCTGGTCCACGGCTCCGACGAAATCGGGCATGGCAAGCTCCTTTGCTGCGGGAAACGGGGATTGGCCGGGACGGCCGGATCAGGCGGCTTCGAGTTCGGGGCTGCTGCTCACCGCGGGCGTGGGCTCCGGCGCGTCCTTCGGCAGGAACCGCTCGATGAACAGCTTGTACAGACCGGCGCCGATCAGGCCGCCCAGAACCGGGGCGACGATCGGGATCCACCAGTAGGGGGAGCCGTACTGGTCGGTGAAGGCGGTGTCGTACCCGGTGAGCCAGGAGGCCAGCCGCGGCCCGAAGTCACGGGCGGGGTTGATCGCGTAACCGGCGTCGGTGCCCCACGCCATGCCGATGGCGACCACGGCGAAGCCCACGATCAGCGGGGCCATGTTGGCCGCGGGCGCGGTGTTGCGCAGGTCGGTGATGGCCAGGATCAGCAGGACGAGGATCGCGGTGCCGATGATCTGGTCGCGGAAGGCGCCCCAGTCGCTCACCGGCAGTGTCCCGTTACCCGGCAGCGTGGAGAACACGCCCTGCGTCTTGATGGTCAGCCCGGGGTCCTTCGCGTTGAGCACCTCGGTGTAGTTCCAGCGCACGAGCAGTGCCGCGATGAACGCGCCCGCGGTCTGCGCGAGCGCGTACGGGGCGACCTTGCGCCAGGAAAAGCCCTTGAACACCGCCAGTGCGATGGTCACCGCCGGGTTGAGGTGGGCCCCGCTGATCCGCGACGCCACGTAGACGCCCAGCGTCACACCGAGTCCCCACGCCCATGTGATGCTGTCGTGGTCGCCGATGCCGCCGGCCACGACCTGCGCCACCACGCCGCAGCCGAACAGGATCAGGATCAACGTGCCGAGGAACTCCGCGGCGAGTTCGCCGGGCAGCCCCATGGCCTTGAGGTTTCGCGCCATTGCATCCTCCACAAAGGACATTTCGTCCCACTACTGGTGCAAGGACGCTATGGTCGGCCCCGGGCAACGTCAACAAAGCGCGGTCGGCATTGTCGAACGGCTCCGGGACGGGGTTCGACATTGTCGAACCCGGGATGGCCGGGTTAGGGTTCCAGCGTGCCCGGCCCCATCCAGTCCATCGAACGCGCCGCCGCGATCCTGCGCCTGCTCGCGCGCGGTTCCGGCCGTCTCGGGGTGGGTGAAATCGCCGAATCACTGGAACTGGCCAAGGGCACCGCGCACGGCATCCTGCGCACCCTGCAGGGCGTCGGTTTCGTCGAGCAGGACCACGACACCGGCAAGTACCAGCTCGGCGCCGCACTGCTCCACCTGGGCACCAGCTACCTCGACGTGAACGAGTTGCGCTCCCGCGCGATCAACTGGGCGGACGCGCTCGCCGCCCGCAGCGGCGAGGCGGTGCGGATCGGCGCGCCGCTGGAGGGCCGCGTCCTGGTGGTGCACCACGTCTTCCGCCCCGACGACTCGCTGCAGACGCTCGACGTCGGCACCCTGCTGCCCCTGCACGCGACCGCACTGGGGAAGATCCTGCTCGCCTACGACGCCGATCTCCTGTCCTCACTGCGCCGCACCGAACCCGAGACCTACACCCGGCGCACCCTGGTGTCGCCGGTCCTGCTCAAACGTGCGCTGGCGAAGGTGCGCGAAGCGGGCTGGGCCGGCGAAAACGGCGAGATGGTTCCGGGCGAGGCCGGGATCGCCGCCCCCATCCGCGGCCACGGCGGCATCGTGGTGGGCGCGATCGGGGTGTCCGGCCCCGCGGAACGCCTCTGCGACTCCGCTGGGGAACCCGATCCCCGGCTGCTCAACCAGGTGCGCGACGCCGCACGCGCCGTGTCCCGGGATCTCGGGGCGTCCCGGTAGTGACCGCAGGCAACGAAGCCGAGACGGAGCGAGGACCATGGTTCAGCGTTACGTGATGTCCATCGACCAGGGCACCACCTCCACCCGGTGCATCCTGTTCGACGCACAGGGACGGCTGGTGTCGGTGGTGCAGCGCGAGCACCAGCAGCACTTTCCCCGCCCGGGCTGGGTCGAGCACGACGCCTCGGAGATCTGGCGCAACCTCGGCCGGATCGTGCCGCAGGCGCTGGCGCAGGCCGGGGCGAGCGCACAGCAGGTGGTCGGGCTCGGCATCGCCAACCAGCGCGAGACGACGGTGCTGTGGGACCGGCACACCGGAGCCCCGGTGAGCCGGGCGGTGGTGTGGCAGGACACCCGCACCGACGCGCTGACCGAGCAGCTCGCCCGCACGCCGGGCGCCGAACGGGTCCGGCACCTGTCCGGGCTCCCCCTCGCGACGTACTTCTCCGCCCCCAAGATCCGCTGGCTGCTCGACCGCACCCCGGGCCTGCGCGAGCGCGCCGAACGCGGTGACGTGCTGTTCGGCACGATGGAGAGCTGGCTCATCTGGAACCTCACCGGCGGCCCGGACGGCGGCGTGCACGTGACCGACGTGACCAACGCCAGCCGCACCATGCTGATGAACCTGCGCACGCTGTCCTGGGACGACGAGCTGCTCGCGTTCTTCGACGTGCCCCGCCGGATGCTGCCCGAAATCCGCTCCTCCACCGAGGTCTACGGCACCACCACGACGGTGGTGCCCGGCATCCGCATCGCGGCGGCACTCGGCGACCAGCAGGCGGCGCTGTTCGGCCAGACCTGCTTCGCCCCTGGCGAGGCGAAATGCACCTACGGCACCGGCAGCTTCCTCCTGCTCAACACCGGCGGCACCCCGGCGCATTCGACGCACGGGCTGCTCACCACCGTCGGTTTCAAGATCGGCGGCGAACCGGCCGTGTACGCGCTCGAGGGCTCGATCGCGGTCACCGGTTCGCTCGTGCAGTGGTTCCGCGACGGCCTCGAACTCATCGGCAGCGCACCGGAGATCGAAACGCTCGCGCGCACCGTGGAGGACAACGGCGGCTGCTACATCGTGCCCGCCTTTTCCGGCCTGTTCGCCCCGCACTGGCACAGCGAGGCGCGGGGCGTGATCGCCGGACTGACCTCCTACATCACCAAGGGCCACCTGGCCCGCGCGGTCCTGGAGGCCACCGGCTGGCAGACGCGCGAGGTGGTCGACGCGATGAACGCCGATTCCGGCCTCCGGTTGTCCACCTTGAAGGTGGACGGCGGGATGACCGCGGACAACCTGCTCATGCAGTTCGTGGCCGACGTGCTGGACGTGCCGGTGGTGCGGCCGATGGTCGCCGAAACCGTCTCGCTCGGGGCGGCCTACGCGGCCGGGCTGTCGGTCGGGTACTGGCCGGACCTGGAGGGCCTGCGCCGCAACTGGCACCGGGCCGCCCAGTGGCTGCCCTCGATGGACCCGGCACGGCGGGAATCGGAGTACGCGCACTGGCAGCACGCGGTCGAACTCACCTTCGGCTGGACGCGTCCCCTGGGCAAGCCGTCCGGGCCGGGCACCGACATCGTCGAGATGATCCTCGACGACCACCGCCGGATCGAGCAGCTGTTCCGGGACCTGCGCAATGCCGAATCCGAGCGCGGGGAAGCCCGCGCGGAACTGTCCGCGCTGCTGATCGCGCACGAAACGGCGACCGAGCGGGTCGTCCGCCCCTCCGTCGCCGACGGCCGCGACGAGGGCACGGGATTCGCGGGCGCGCTGCTTTCCTTGCTGGAAACCGAATCGACCGGGGGCGCGGAGTTCGACAAGGCGCTGGAGCAGCTCGAAACGGTGGTCGCCACCCATATCCGCGCCGAGGAGCGGCTGCTGCTCAACGGGTTGCGGCGCACGCTGTCCACCTCCGACCGGGCCTCCCTCGGCCGCGCCTTCGCCGCACAACGGCAACGGCAACTGGAATTCGACTGCGGCAGCGTGAGCCACGTGCGCGGACTCGCAGCGCCACACGGCTGAAACGGATCGGCCCCGGAAACGATCTGGAGAAGGTGACCAACAACGAGATCTCCCGGGCGCTGGTGCGTTTCCCCGGCATCAGCCCGCGGGCCTACGAGCATCCGGCCGACCGGGGCGCACTGGCGACCCTGCGGGCGGTACCCGGTTTCGCGCAGGTGCTCAAGGCCGTGTCCGGCGCGTTCAGCGAACGCGGGGAACGCCTGATGGCGCTTGCCTCGGCGATCCGCGTCGGCCCGCGTCAGTACCCGGAACTCGACCGGCTGCGGCACGAGTGCGCCGAGGTCCTCGATCTCGAAACCGTGCCGAACCTGTTCGTCATGCGCGACCCCGAGGTGCGCGCGATGACCATCGGCATGGACGAGCCGTTCATCCTGCTGTCCACCGCGGCGGTGGAGCTGCTGGACCGGGAGGGCCTGCGGTTCGTCATCGGCCACGAGATGGGACACGTGCTGTCCGGGCACGCGGTGTACCGCACCATGCTGATCCGGCTGATCAACCTCCAGCTGTCCCTGTCGTTCATGCCCGTCAGTGCGCTGGGCCTGCGCGTCATCATCGCGGCGCTGAAAGAGTGGTTCCGCAAGTCGGAACTGTCCTGCGACCGCGCGGGCCTGCTGTGCGGGCAGGACCCCGCGGCCGCGCTCCGGGTCCACGTCCTGCTCGCCGGCGGTCTCGACCCCGCGACCGTGGACACCGCGTCGTTCCTCGAACAGGCCCGCGAGTACGAGTCGGTGGACGACATCCGCGACAGCCTGCACAAGCTGCGCTACGTCGAGGACATGACCCACCCGCTCGCGGTGGTCCGCGCCGCGCAGCTGCAGCGCTGGGCGGCGAGCGAGGACTACCGCGCTCTGCTGGCGGGCGAGTACCCGCGCCGGGAGGACGACGCCCCCACCGCGGACTGGACGGAGGACGTCAAGGCCGCCGCCCGGTCGTACAAGGACTCCTTCACCACCTCCGCCGATCCGATCGTGAAGGTGCTCGGCGACGTCGGCGAAGCCGTCTCCGGCGCCGCAGGCAAGGTCTGGAACCGCTTCACCCGCGACTGACCCCGGCACACTTCGCCCCCGCCGTGCCGTGAGCGCCCCCTCACGGCACGGCCCCCTGGCGAGTCCCACCCTCACGCGCTTGTGTCCCACCTTCATGCACTTGTGTCCCACCCTCGCGCGCAGGGCGCCGGGGCGCGAGGCGCGGTCCATGGCTGGCGAAAGGGATAGCACATCCGGCCAACACGCCCGGATATTGGGGTGCGTGCACGGTGACACCCCTACATGTAGTCTCTGATCATCGGAAGCGCCCGGCCCGGGGTGATCGCTGGGCGCCCGGTACAGCCTTGCCCCCAGCACGCCGGCACCAGCCGCCGTGCCGATTCACCGCGCCCTTTTTTGGAGTGACGCATGTCCGTGAAGACCACTCGCCCGCCCGCGGGCACCGCACTGCGGGTCCTCCGGCGGGATGGCAGCGTGTCCCCGTTCGACGCGAGCAAGATCTCGGTCGCGCTGACCAAGGCCTTCCTCGCCGTCGAAGGCGGCGAAGGCCGTGAAGCCGCTGCCTCGTCCCGCCTGCCCCACCTGGTCGCCGAGCTGACCGCCCAGGTGGAGAACTCGCTGTCGCGGCACGCGAACCACGAATCGGTGGTGCGGACCGAGCAGATCCAGGATCTGGTGGAACTGGCCCTGATGCGCGGCGGCCACCACGAGGTGGCGCGTGCCTCCGTGCTCCACCGTGAGGAGCACGGCTCCGCCCAGCCGGCCGAGCCGGAAACCTCCTGGCACGTCAAGGATTCCGACGGCACCCTGCGGCCGCTGGACTGGACCCGCGTGGCGCACGTGGTCGGCGAAGCGGTCGCCGGGATCGAGGGCGCCTCCGCCGAACCGGTGCTGGCCGAGACCCGCCGCAACCTCTACGACGGGATCACCGCCGGGGAACTGGCCACCGCGCAGATCATGGCGGCCCGCACCCTGGTGGAGAAGGAACCTGGCTACTCGTACGTCACCGCCCGTCTGCTGCTGGACAAACTGCGCGGCGAGGCGCTGAGCTACCTGGCCGGAACTCCGCGCCAGGCGAGCCAGGACGAGATGGCCGACGCCTACCCCGGCTACTTCCGGGACTATCTGCACCGGGCGATCGAACTCGAACTCGTCGACCCCGAGCTGGCCACCTTCGACCTCGGGAAGATCACCGCGGCCCTGCGCCCCGAACGGGATCCGGACTTCACCTTCCTGGGCCTGCAAACGCTGTACGACCGCTACTTCCTGCACCACGGCGGTACCCGGTTCGAACTCCCCCAGGCCTTCTTCATGCGGGTCGCGATGGGACTGGCGATCCGCGAGGACGACCGGGAAGGACGGGCGATCGAGTTCTACGAACTGCTCTCGTCGTTCGCGTTCATGGCCTCCACCCCGACGCTGTTCAACTCCGGCACCACCCGGGCCCAGCTGTCGTCCTGCTTCCTGACCACGGTCGAGGATGACCTGGCGTCGATCTTCCAGTCCTACAAGAACAACGCGCTGCTCGCGAAGTACTCGGGCGGGCTGGGCAACGACTGGACCCCGGTGCGCGGCCTCGGCGCGCACATCAAGGGCACGAACGGGGCCTCGCAGGGCGTCGTCCCGTTCCTCAAGATCGCCAACGACACCGCGGTCGCGGTGAACCAGGGCGGCAAGCGCAAGGGTGCCGCGTGCGCGTACCTGGAGACCTGGCACATCGACATCGAGGAATTCCTCGACCTGCGCAAGAACACCGGGGACGACCGGCGCCGCACCCATGACATGAACACCGCGAACTGGGTGCCCGACGAGTTCCTGCGCCGGGTGGAGGCCGACGCGGAGTGGACGCTGTTCTCCCCCGACGAGACGCCGGATCTGCACGAGCTGTACGGCAACGCCTTCGCCGAGGCCTACCGCGCCTACGAAGCCGCCGCCGACCGCGGGGAGGTCAAGGTGTTCCGCCGGGTCCGCGCGGTGGAGCTGTGGCGGCGGATGCTGACCATGCTGTTCGAAACGGGCCACCCGTGGATCACCTTCAAGGATCCGTGCAACCTGCGTTCACCCCAGCAGCACGTGGGCGTGGTGCACTCGTCGAACCTGTGCACCGAGATCACGCTCAACACCAGCGCCGACGAGGTCGCGGTCTGCAACCTCGGTTCCGTCAACCTGGCGCGGCACGTGACCGGCGAGGGTCTGGACCTGGCGCGGCTGGAGCGCACCGTGAAGACGGCCGTGCGGATGCTCGACAACGTGATCGACATCAACTTCTACACCATCCCCGAGGCGAGCCGGTCGAACCTGCGCCACCGGCCGGTCGGGCTCGGCCTGATGGGATACCAGGACGCGCTGTTCGAACTGGGCGTTCCGGTGGCCTCCGACGCGGCCGTCGAGTTCGCCGACCGCAGCATGGAGCACATCAGCTATTTCGCGATCTCCGCGTCGGTCGACCTGGCGGCGGAGCGCGGGCGCTACGCCTCGTTCGAGGGATCCCTGTGGAGCCGGGGAATCCTGCCGATCGACTCGCTGCGCCTGCTCGCCGACGCCCGTCACGGCGACGCGCTCGACGTCGACCTCACGTCCACTTTGGACTGGGATGCGCTGCGGGAGCGGGTGCGCACCACCGGGATGCGCAACTCGAACGTGATGGCGATCGCGCCCACGGCCACGATCTCCAACATCTGCGGGGTCGGGCAGTCCATCGAACCGCTGTTCCAGAACCTGTTCGTCAAGTCGAACATGTCCGGCGACTTCACCGTGATCAACCCGCATCTGGTGCGCAGCCTGAAGGAGCGCGGGCTGTGGGACGAGGTGATGGTCTCGGACCTGAAGTACTTCGACGGCAGCCTCGGCGCGATCGACCGGGTGCCCGCGGATCTGAAGCGCCTGTACGCCACGGCTTTCGAGATCGAGAGCCGGTGGCTGGTCGACGCGGCCTCGCGACGGCAGAAGTGGATCGACCAGGCCCAGTCGCTCAACCTCTACATCGACGCGCCCAGCGGCCGCAAACTGGACGAGCTGTACCGGTACGCCTGGCACAAGGGCCTCAAGACCACCTACTACCTGCGGGCCCGGGCGGCGACCAGCGTGGAGAAGAGCACGTTGCGGGGCACCGACGGCAAACTCAACGCCGTGCCCGCCGGCACTGGAGGCACCAGCACCGTGCCCGCCGGCACTGGAGGCACCAGCACCGTGCCCGCCGGCATTGTCTCCCCTGTCGCACCGTCCCCTTCGTCGGTCCCCGGCCCGCTCGCGATGCTCGGCGCCGAGGCCGCGGCCTGCCGGATCGACGACCCTGACTGCGAAGCCTGCCAGTAAAGGAAAACCGATGACCAACACCGCAACCGCCGCCGGCCTCGGCTCGATCGACCGCGCGGGCGCCCGCGTGTCGGTGGACGACAAGGCGATGATCAACGCCCGTGCCGACGTGAACCAGTTGCTGCCGCTGAAGTACCACTGGGCGTGGGAAAAGTACCTCGCGGCGTGCAGCAACCACTGGATGCCGACCGAGGTGGCGATGCAGGCCGACATCGCGCTGTGGAAGTCCACGGACGGGCTGACCGAGGACGAGCGCCGCATGGTCAAGCGCAACCTCGGCTTCTTCGCCACCGCCGAGTCGCTGGTGGCGAACAACCTGGTGCTGGCGGTGTACCGGCAGATCACCAACCCGGAGTGCCGCCAGTACCTGCTGCGGCAGGCCTTCGAGGAGGCCGTGCACACTCACACCTTCCAGTACATCTGCGAAAGTCTCGGCCTGGTCGAGGGCGAGCTGTTCAA
Source organism: Amycolatopsis cynarae (assembly GCF_026802195.1). Lineage (NCBI taxonomy): Bacteria > Bacillati > Actinomycetota > Actinomycetes > Pseudonocardiales > Pseudonocardiaceae > Amycolatopsis > Amycolatopsis cynarae. Next base: position 3,853,365 of record NZ_CP113836.1, read on the forward strand.
CATGTACCGCGAGGTCCCCTCGATCACCGACAAGGACGCCTGGGCACTGCGCTACACGCGCAACCTCGACGACCCGGACTTCGAGACCGGGACGCCGGAGGCCGACCAGGACTTCCTGCGGGATCTGATCGCCTTCTACGTGGTGTTCGAAGGAATGTGGTTCTACACCGGCTTCGCGCAGATCCTCTCCCTGGGCCGCCGCAACAAAATGGTCGGCATCGCCGAGCAGTACCAGTACATCCTGCGGGACGAGTCGATCCACCTGAACTTCGGCATCGACTGCATCAACCAGATCAAGCTGGAGAACCCGCACCTGTGGACGCCGGAGTTCCAGCAGGAGGTGCGCGGAATGCTGACCGAGGCCTGCGCGCTGGAGGTGGCCTACGCGCGGGACACGATGCCGCGCGGCATGCTGGGCCTGTCGGCCGGGCTGTGCGGGCAGTACCTGCGTTTCATCACCGACCGGCGCGCGCAGCAGATCGGCCTGGACCCGATCTTCGGGGAGGCTGAGAACCCGTTCCCCTGGATGTCGGAGGCGATGGATCTGAAGAAGGAGAAGAACTTCTTCGAGACCCGGGTCATCGACTACCAGTCGGGTGCCTCCCTCGACTGGGACTGACCGGTCCGCGGCGCTCCCGTGAGGGGACCGGCAAAGTCCGGTCGGCTCGGGTCCGCCGGGCGAGTCCCACGCTGGGGCCGGGGCGGGATGCTCTGAAGGTCGCCTTCAGAGTCATCAACGCCCTCAAGGCCACCTTGAGGGCACACCCCCGGTCCCAGGAGTGCCGTTCCCCCGTCGAGCGACTGCCGGGACCCTGGTCGTAACGGCTGTGAGGGGACCCCTCACAGCGCACGGCAGCGCCCGAGCCGCGGCGCCGGGGGCTTCCCTCGCCGCGCCGAATGCGGGAAAGTGTCGGGGAGCAGGAAACGTTGCGAGGAGGCATCGTGACCGGTGCGATCGGCAGGGTGAGCGGCACGATCCGCGAGCGGGTACCACCGCTGACCGCGATTCCGCTGCCGCGGGCGGTGGATCGGCGGCTGCTCCACCAGCGCTGGCCGGTGCGGGAGTTGGCCTCCCCGCCGCCCGGCAGCGGCCTCGCCCCTGTCCTCGGCGACGCCGGCGCCCCGCTGGTCGGCCACTCGCTGGAGTCGATGCGGTTCGGCCTGGAGTTCGCGCTGCACCGGTACGAAACCTACGGCCCGGTGTCCTGGATGGGCGCGTTCGGGCAGCGGATCGCGGTGCTGGCCGGCCCGGAAGCCACGCAGATCGCCCTGGTCAACAAGGACAAGGCGTTCTCGCAGGAGGGCTGGAAGTTCTTCATCGAACGCTTCTTCCACCGCGGGCTGATGCTGCTGGACTTCGAGGAACACCTGCTGCACCGGCGGATCATGCAGGAGGCGTTCACCCGCGAGCGGCTGGCCGGGTACGCGCGGCAGTTCGGACCGGTGCTGCGCCAGGGCATCGCGGAGTGGGGTGCCCGGCCGAAACCGCGGTTGTACTGGGCGCTCAAGCGCCTCACCCTGGACGTGGCGACCCGGGTGTTCATGGACATGCCCAGTGGCCGCAACGCCGAACAGATCAACCGGGCCTTCGTCGACTCGGTGCGCGCGGCGACCGCGCTGGTGCGGTTCCCCGTCCCGGGCGGACGGTGGGCGGCGGGCCTGAACGGCCGCAGGCTGCTCGAACGCTATTTCGCGGAGAACCTCCCGGCCAAACGCCGGGCGCCGGGCGACGACCTGTTCTCCGCACTGTGCCTTGCCACCGGGGACGACGGCGAGCGGTTCGGCGACGAGGACGTCATCAACCACATGATCTTCCTGATGATGGCCGCGCACGACACCACCACGATCACCAGCACCGCGGCGGCCTACCACCTGGCCAAGCACCCGGAGTGGCAGGAGCGGGCCCGCGAGGAATCGCTCGCGCTCGGCGACGAGGCGCCGGATCTGGCCGCGCTGGACGGGCTGCGCACCCTGGACCTGGTGATCAAGGAGTCGCTCCGGCTGACCGCGCCGGTGCCGTCGCTGCCGCGCAAGGCGGTCAAGGACGTCGACGTGCTCGGCCACTACATCCCGGCGGGCACGCTGGTGAGCGTTTCGCCCAACGCGAACCACTTCTCGCCCCAGCACTGGACCCAGCCACGCCGGTTCGATCCGGAACGGTTCGCCGAGGGCCGCCGGGAGGACAAGTCGCACCGCTACGCCTGGATGCCCTTCGGGGGCGGCGCGCACAAGTGCATCGGCCTGCACTTCGGCACCTACGAGGTCAAGGCGGTGCTGCACGAGATGCTCCGGGCCTACCGCTGGTCGGTGCCGCGGGACTACCGGATGCGATGGGACTACGTGTCACTGCCGGTTCCCGTGGACGGGCTACCGGTGCGCCTCGCCCCGCTGCGCCGCGGTAGCCGGATCGTTCACAAACAGTGACCACATCTATACTGATCACCACTCATTCAGCCGATGGACAGGTTCGACCCGAAATGGTGCCGTGACATGACCCGGGTCGGCAGGAGTCGCTGAGGGGTGGTCGACCGCCCCTTACCGCGGCTGACCTGGACATCGTTCGTTCGGTAAGGGGTGGAAGCGTGCCGGAACCTGGCGACGCACCAGGGTTGGTGGAGGTCGTCCAGCGGTGGACAGCGCGGTGGGCCGACACGGATGGGGTATCGCTTTCCCCCGCGCAGCTCGAAGAACTCGTCGCCGGGGTGGCGCGCGATGCCGCCGCCCGGGCCGAGGCCGCGCGGGACGCCGCGTTGCGCCGGTTCTCCGCGTTGTACTCGGCCTCCCCCATCGGTATCGCCCTCGCCGACCCGAACGGGGAGATCGTCGAGGCCAACGCCGCGCTCGGCGCCTTCCTCGGCTGCAAGACCGATGATCTGCGCGGACGCGACCTGGCCGACCTCGGCTACGGCCCCAAGGATCGCCACGCCCTGCTCGACGGCCTGGACGAGGTGGACGAGGCCGGGTCGGAACCCTATCGGCAGCGGGTGCAACTCGCCCATGCCGACGACGTCGGCACCTGGGCGGACATCACCCTCGCCGTGCTACCCGGCGACCGGCCCGGCGCCGCCTACCCGGTGCTGATGGTCCTGGACGCGAACGAGGTGCACCAGCTGCAGGAGACCCTGCGCCACCAGAGCATCCACGACCCGCTCACCGGACTGTCCAACGCCTCCCGGTTCAACACGCTGCTCGAAGGCGCACTCGGCCCCTCGGCCCGCGACCAGATCGCCCTGGTCTACCTCGACATCGACGGGTTCAAGGTGATCAACGACGGGCTCGGCGCCGGCGTCGGCGACAAGGTGCTGCGCCGCATCGCCCGCCGCCTCCGCGAGGTCTTCACCAGCCACGATCCGCTGATCGCCCGGCTTTCCGGCGACGGGTTCGCCGTCCTGTTGCGTGGCAGGCTCACCGCGCAGGAGGTGATCACCCAGGTGCAGCGGGCCCTGGACGAACTGCGCGAGCCCATGTACGTCGACGATCACGGGATCGGTGTGAGCGCCAGCGCCGGGATCGTGGTGCGCGACGTCGCCGACGGTGGCCCGGAGGATCTGCTGCGTGCCGCGGAGCTCGCCCTGCACCGGGCCAAGGCGGCGGGCAAGGCCCAGTGGATGCTGTTCGACCCCGATCTCGACGTCAGGGACCGGGCGCGCTACCGGCTGGGCGCCGAAATCGGCGGCGCCCTGGAAAACGGCCATTTCGAGCTGGTCTACCAGCCGATGGTGAAGCTCGGCCCGTCCGGCGGGCTGGCCGCGGTCAACGCCGGGCTGCGCTGGAACCATCCCGAGTTCGGCGAACTCGGCTCCGAGGAGTTCTACCCGCTGGCCGACACCACCGGCATGACGGTCCAGCTCGGCAACTGGCTGCTCACCGAGTCGCTGGCCGCCGCCGCCCGCTGGCGGGAGCGTCACGGCGAGGCGGCGCCCGACATCTGCATCCGGCTCCCCGGCCGGCTGGCGGTCGACCCGGAGCTGGTGGGCGCGGTCAAGGAGCTCCTGGACCGCTACCGGTTGCCTGCCGGGGCGCTGCGGCTGTGCACCGACTCGCCGTCGTTGCACGATCCCCGCGGTGAGGTTCTGGAGTCTCTGTCGGTCCTGACCGATCTCGGCGCGAAGATGGTGCTCGCGGTCACCGGTTCGGCCGATCTGGAGCTCATTCCCCGGCAGGGGCTGAAAGTGCGGCAGATCATTCTCACCGGCCCGGTCGTGGACGCGCTCGGCGACAACCCCGACGCGGCCGCGGTGCGGCATCTGGATCAGCTGGTCGCCCGGGCCCGGGAACTGGGCCTGCGGGTCGGCGCCGACGGGGTCCGCACCACCGCGCAGGCCGAACTGCTGCGCGGGCACGGCGTCATCGCCGCGCGCGGCCCGTTCGTCACCGACTCGGCCACCGGCGACGAGGTGGACGACCTCATCGAGCGGTACACGGGCTGAACGGCCGGGTTCATTCCCCTGCGCCGGGCACGGTCTTGCGCCACACCACGAGCACCCCGGTGCTCGCGGTCCCGCCGGGCAGCTTCGGCGGGACCGTGCCGATCCGCGTGAAGCCGAGCCGCTCGGGGATCTTCCCGCTGCGGACGTTGGCCTGGTCGTGGTGGATCTCGACGGAGCGGGCGCCGATCCGGAACGCCTCCGCGGCGAGCAGCGCGGAGGCACGGGTGGCCAGGCCGCGCCCGGTATGCGGTTGGCCGATCCAGTACCCGATCTCCAGTGCGCCCGGCGCGAGCCGCGCCATCAGGCTGGCCGAGCCGAGGATTTCCTCCTCCGCGCCCACCAGGGCGTAGTCGAAGGCCTCGCCGGTGCGCCAGCGTTCCTGGCAGAGCCGGAGATAGGCGATCGCGTCCGCCTCGCTGTAGCCGTCGACCGCCCACGGCATCCACGGCGCGAGGTGGTCGAGGGACTCGTTGACGGCGCGGTGCAGCACGACGGCGTCCTTCACCCGCCACCGCCGCAGCCGTACTTCACCGTCGGTCAGCGTCGTCGAGGGCTCCATGCCCCGATCGTGCCCTGCCACCCCGCTCCCGCGCACGGCATTTTGCGGGCGTTTGCGCGAGTTCCACGCTCGGGCCGGTGTTGGGTACCCCAGGGTCAGTTCATGATCGCGCTGTCGGGCACCGCGGTGTCGCCCCGCAAGGCGTCGAACAGCTGCTTCGTCTTGGTCTTGTCCCAGTTCTCGGCCGATCCGGAGGTCACCGGCACGGTGGTGGTGACCACCCCGCCGTCGGAGATGCCCCGCAGCGCGAACGCCAGGCCCACCAGGTTGTTCAGGTGGTCGCCGGAGTCCATGGTCAGCGCGCCGGGGGCGGCCGAGAGCAGCGGGAAGAAGTCGAACGGGTTCAGCAGCGTGCCGGGCGTGGCGATCTGGCTGACCAGCGCGCCGATGAACTTGCGCTGGTTCTCCACCCGGTCGAGGTCCGACCGCGGGGTGGCGGCGCTGTGCCGCATCCGCACGAAGCCCAGCGCGTGCGGGCCGTCGAGCTTCTGGCAGCCCGCCGGAATGCTGATGTTGGTGTAGTCGTCGTGCATCTCCTTGTCGATGCACATGTCGACACCGCCGATCGCGTCCACGATGTTGGCGAAGCCGCCGAAGCCGATCTCGGCGTAGTGGTCGATGTGCAGACCGGTGGCCAGCTCCACGGTCTGGACGAGCAGCGTGGGCCCGCCGAGCGAGAACGCCGCGTTGATCTTGTTCTTGCCGTGCCCCGGAATGGTGACCTGGGAGTCGCGGGGCAGGCTGACCAGCGTCGGCTTGGTGCTGTTGTCCGGCAGGTGCGCGACCATGATGGTGTCGGTGCGGGTGCCCGCGCCCGCCGCCTCGGTGTCGCCGGTGGCCAGTCGCGCCTCCTGCTCCTGGCTCAGCCCGTCCCGGCTGTCGGAGCCGACGATGAGCCAGTTGGTGCCCGAGGCCGCGGCGGGCCGCCCCGAGTAGTCCTTGATCGCGTCCACCCGGTTGATCGAGGTCTCCAGGTAGATCCACACCCCGGCGAGGAACAGCACGAAGACCAGCAGCAGGCTGAGCAGGATCTTGCCCGGGCCGAAACGCCGCTTTCCCCGGCGAGGGGCCCGGGCGGCGGGCGGTCCGTCCCCGGGCGCCTGGGGCGGCGGCCCGGCCGGACGGGGCGGCGCCTGCCGGGGCGGCGGCTGCCGTCGCGGCGGGGCTTCCCGCCCCGGGATCGGCAGCATCTGGGCGCCCTGGTGCTGCCGTGGTCCTCGTGGCTGCTGACGCGGTTGCCCAGGGTAACCGCCGTAGTCACCGCCGTAGCTCATGCTGCCCTCACCCGTCCCCGATCTCCGGCCTGCGCGGCCCCTAGTGAACCGCAAGGCGTCCCGAAGGGGACGCCCGGCTCCCCGGTCCGGTTGCGCCTACCTAGCGCCGCAGGCGCAGACGCTGGTCGGGCGGCTTCCCCCAGACTCCGGCCTGCCGCACCCCGGCCGCGTCGAGGGTGAACTCGGACACCAGTCGGTTCCAGGTGCCGGGCCGGGCGAGCATCGCGTGTCCCTCCAGCATCAGCTCGAACCGGGCGAGCCTGTCCGCCGTGTACCGGGCCCGCTGCGCGTAGCGGTAGGACTCGGCGGGGCGGGTGATCCGGTCCTGGCTGCCGTGCACGATCACCACCGTGCGGCCGGTCACCGGCGCCACGGGTTCGCCGGGGGGCGTCCAGGGGGCCAGGGCGCAGACCGCGGTGACGGCGGGATCGTCGGCCACGCGCAGCGCGACCCGCCCGCCCATCGAGTGGCCCAGCAGGAAGACCGGCACCTCGGGCCGTTCCCGGCGGATCCGGGCCAGCGCCCAGCGCGCGTCCACCACCGGATGCAGTGCGGGCTCGTTCCAGCCCCGGACGCGGTTGCGCAGCAGGCGCACCTCCACCCCGTGCCCCGTCCCGGCCCGGTGGACCGCCTTGGCCAGGGGAACCATCCGCAGGTACGCGGTGTTCCAGGGTCTCACTCCGGACAGCCCCGCCTCGGCGCCGCCGTGCAGCACCAGGGCCACCGCCCGCACCGGACCGCGGGCGGGCCACGAGGACAACGACGGTTTTCGCTGGATCACAGGAAGAGCAACGCCCACGCCGGACGATTCTTCCCGATAAGGTCGGCGAGGTGATCGTCGATCTGGTGACTGAAGCCATACGGAACGCCGCCACGGGCAACGAGGAGCCGGTTTCCCAGACGGCCGCGCTGCTGCTGACCACGCTGACACGGGACGGGCTCGTCTACACCGCCGGGGCGGGTCATTCGCTGGCCGCGGTGGCCGAGACCTTCTACCGCGCGGGCGGCCTGGCCTGCGTCTACCCGCTCTACCACCCCGAACTGCTGCCGCTGCACGGCGCCGAGGCCAGCACCGGCGCCGAACGACGCCCCGGGCTCGCGGCACAGGTACTGGCCGCCGCCGGGCCCGGCCCGGACGACCTGCTGGTGGTGTTCTCCAACTCCGGGGTCAACCCGTACCCGGTGGAGCTCGCGCGCGCCGCCCGCGAGGCCGGCACGCCGGTGATCGCGGTGACCTCCCGCACGTCGGTGGCCGCCGCGCCCCGGCGGTCGGAGGGCACCCTGATCGACGCGGCGAGCGTCGTGCTCGACACCGGTGTCCGTCCCGGTGACGCCAGCTTCCCCGCGGACAACCCGCGCACGGCCGCGTTGTCGACCGTATTGAACGCCTTCCTGTGGAACTCGGTGCTGGCCGCGCTGGTGTCGCTGGCCGAGGAGGCCGGGAACGTCACCGTGCCGTTGTGGCGCAGTTCGAACGTCCCCGGCGGCGACGAGGCCAACGCCGCCCTGCTGGCGCGCTACCGCCCTCGCATCCCCGCCCTGGCGTGACGGGTCACGCCGCGGCGGCGGGCTCGTCGTCGAACTGCGTCCGGTAGAGCTCGGCGTAGCGCCCGTCCGCGGCGAGCAGCTCCTCGTGCGTGCCGCGCTCGACGATCTCGCCGGCCTCCACCACGAGGATCTGGTCGGCCGCGCGCACGGTGGACAGCCGGTGCGCGATGACCAGTGCGGTGCGGCCGGTCAGCGCGTGCGTGAGCGCCTCGCCGACCGCCACCTCCGAGGCGGAGTCCAGGTGCGCGGTGGCCTCGTCCAGCACGATCACCCGCGGCTGTGCGAGCAGGAGGCGGGCGATGGTCAGCCGCTGCCGCTCGCCGCCGGAGAGCCGGTACCCGCGCTCCCCCACCACCGTGTCGAGCCCGTCGGGCAGGCCGCGCACGAGCTCGTCGAGCCGGGCCTGTTCCAGTGCGCCCCAGATCTCCTCGTCGCTCACGCCGGGCCGCGCGTACTCGAGGTTGGCCCGGATGGTGTCGTGGAACAGATGCCCGTCCTGGGTGACCACGCCGACGGTCTCGCGGATCGCCGCGAAGCTCAGGTCGCGCACGTCCACGCCGCCAAGGCGGATGGTGCCGGAATCGGCGTCGTAGAGCCTCGGCAGCAGCGAAGCGATCGTGGACTTGCCCGCACCGGAGGAGCCGACGAGCGCCACCATCTGCCCCGGCTCGGCGCGGAAACTGATTCCGTGCAGCACCTCCTCCCCACCCCGGGTGTCCAACGTGGACACTTCCTCCAGCGAGGCCAGCGAGAACCTGTCCGCGGCGGGGTAGCCGAACCGCACGTCGGTGAACTCGACGGAGACACCCCCGCCGGGCACCGTCCCGGCGTCCGGCTTCTCGGTGATCATCGGCTTGAGATCGAGCACCTCGAAGATCCGCTCGAAGGACACCAGCGCCGTCATCACGTCCACCCGCAGGTTCGCCAGCGCGGTCAGCGGGCTGTAGAGCCGGGTCAGCAAAAGGGCCAGCGCGACCACGGTGCCCGGGGCGAGCTGCCCGCGGATCGCCAGCCAGCCGCCGAGGCCGTAGACGAGCGCCTGTGCCAGCGCCGAGACCAGGGTCAGGCTGGTCATGAACCACCGGGTGAGCATCGCCGTGCGCACCCCGATGTCGCGCACGCGGCCGGCGCGGCGGCCGAACTCCGCGACCTCGGTCTCCGGATGCCCGAACAGTTTGACCAGGGTGGCACCCGGCGCCGAGAAGCGCTCGGTCATCTGGGTGGTCATCCCGGCGTTGAGCTGTGCGGACTCGCGCTGCAGATCGGCCATGCGCCGCCCGATGCGGCGGGCGGGCAGCACGAACACCGGCAGCAGCACCAGTGCCACCACGGTGACCTGCCAGGACAGCGTCATCATCACGGCGAGCGAGAGCACCAGCTGGATCACGTTGGTGACCAGACCGGACAGCGTCGCGGTGAACGTGCGCTGCGCCCCGATCACGTCGTTGTTGAGGCGGCTGACCAGCGCGCCGGTGCGGGTGCGGGTGAAGAACGCCACGGGCATCCGCTGCACGTGTTCGAACACCGCGCGCCGCAGGTCCAGGATGAGCCCCTCCCCGATCCGGGCGGACTGCCAGCGCTCGGCCAGGCCGAGACCCGCGTCGGCGACGGCGAGCAGGGCGACCACCACGGCCAGCCCGATCACCAGGCCCGCCTCGTGCCCGGCGATGATCGCGTCGACCACCTTCCCGGCCAGCAGCGGGGTCGTCACCGCGATCACCGCGGAGATCACCGTCAGTACCAGGAACACCACGAGGCTCGCCCAGTACGGGCGGGCAAACCGCGTGACCCGCTTCACCGTCCCGGCCGCCAGGCCCCGCGGCGCGTTCGCGCTGCGCATCGCCGAGCTCAGCAACGACCAACTGTTGTCCACATCGCCCTCCACCCACTACCCGAAAGCTCGACATTACTTTAAGTATCTGGCCCCGATGCCCTGGACAACGCCGGGCCGGAGGAGAAGCTTCCCGCCGGGCCCGCCCGATTCTGCCCGGCCTCTCCCGACCCGCGGCAGGGGCTGGGTAATCTTGCTGACCATGGGTGTCGACGCGCCGAACCCCGCCCGCGCCCGCACCCTGGGCCGGGCCGGGTTCACTCCTCACCCGCTGGCGCTGGACCTGGCCTTCTACCTGGCCTGCCTGGCCTATGCGGTGGCCACGGCCTTCACGGCGGAGTTCTACGGATTCCGGATGTGGGGCGCCTTCGCCTCGGCCGGGTACGGCCTGGCCGCGCTGCACACGGGCTGGCTGCTCACCCGGCATCGGGAACCGGGGAAGCGGACGCACTTCCTGCGGTCACGCCGGGCCGGGCTCGCCGCGATCGGCGTCTTCGCCCTGCTGGTGCCGCTGGCGGTGCTGGTGGTGCGGAGGCTGACCGGGGTGGACTGGCTGATCACCCCGTTCTCCTGGGCGGCACAACCCGAGGTCTGGGTGATCGAGCGCTCCGCGAGCCTGCTGCTGCACCACGGCACGCCCTATGTGGACGTCACCGCGCTCGGCAGGCCCCCGGTGGTCAACGACTACACCCCCTACGGGCCGGTGATGGCGCTGTTCGGCCTGCCGCGGGCGCTGTTCGGCGGCACGGCCGCCGGGAACGCGCTGACCGACGCCCGCCTGGTGTTCGCGGTCACCGCGGTCGTGTGCGTCTGGCTCACGCTCCGCCTCCTGGGCCGGCCGCGCGTGCCGGTCCGCGCGGCCCAGCTCGCGATGGCCTGCCCGCTGACCGCGCTCACCTGGTCGGTGGCTGGGCCGGACCTGGCGATCCTCGGCCTGCTGCTGGTCGCCGGCGCACTGGCCGCGACGGACCGCCCGGTCGCCTCCGCGATCATGCTCGGGCTGGTGGTCAGCGCGAAGCTCATCGTGGCACCGGCACTGGTGGTGCTCGCCTTGCTGGTCCTGACCCGGCTCGGCGGGCGGGCGCTGGCCCGCTTCGCCGCCGCCTTCCTGGCCGCGGTGGCACTGCTCAACGTGCCCGTGCTGCTGGTCGACCCGGGCGCCTTCGTCGAGCACGTGCTGAAGTTCCCGGCGGGCCTCGGGGTGGTGACCTCTCCGGCGGCCAGCCCGCTTCCCGGCTACCTGCTCGCGAGCACGGGCCCGGCCGGGAAGGCGAGCGCCTTCCTGCTGCTCGGCGCGGCGGCGGTGGCGATACTCGTCTGGCTGGTGCGCCGTCCGCCTGCCACCGGCTCGGCGGCCATGCTCGCGATCGCGGCCGGGCTGGGCGCGTTCACACTCCTCACGCCGGCCACCCGGTACGGGTATCTCGTGTACCCGCTCGTGCTGCTCGGTGCGATGCTGTGTTTTCGCCGGGCGGAAGCCGTACCGGCTTCCGTGCCGGGTTTTACTTCTTCTTCACGCGGGTAGCGCCACCGCGCCCGCGCAACTGCACACCCGATTCGGAAAGTACGCGGTGCACAAAACCGTACGAGCGTCCGGTCGACTCCGCGAGGGCGCGAATACTGGCACCCTTCTCGTATTTCTTCTTCAGGTCAGCGGCCAGCTTGTCACGCGTGTTCCCGGTGATCCGCGCGCCCTTCTTCAGGTCAGCCACGTCATCCCGCCTTCCTCCACGACAGTGTTTCGGAGCCCGTCAGGCCCTGCACACGCAATGATCGAACACGGCGCGCCGGATTGCCAGACGAGGAGCGAAAAACCCTGCCGCTGAGCGGTAATTTTGGGCCGTAAGTATGGTTGTCTAACTCAACTAAAGACTCGGGCGGCTTTGTTTACCTCATGCCAACTGCACGAGTTCCAGGTAATCCGCGGACCAGTGGTCTTCGGTCCCGTCCGGCAGCAGGATCACCCGCTCGGGTTCCAGTGCCTCGACCGCGCCCGGGTCGTGCGTGACGAGCACGACCGCGCCGGTGTAACTGCGCAGCGCGTCGAGCACCTGCGCGCGGCTGGCCGGGTCCAGGTTGTTGGTCGGCTCGTCCAGCAGCAGCACGTTCGCCGCACTGGACACCAGGCCGGCCAGCGCCAGCCGGGTCTTCTCACCGCCGGACAGGGTGCCCGCGGGCTGGTCGAGCTGCTCCCCGGTGAACAGGAAGGAGCCCAGCAGGTTCCGCAGTTCCTGGGCACCGGTGTCCGGGGCGAGGTGCCGGATGTTCTCCCACACGCTCGCCTCGTGATCCAGCGTTTCGTGCTCCTGCGCGTAGTAGCCCAGGCGCAGACCGTGCCCGGGAACGACTTCCCCGATGTCCGCCTTCTCCATCCCGCCCAGCAGGCGCAGCAGCGTCGTCTTGCCCGCGCCGTTGAGCCCCAGCACCACGACCTTGGAACCGCGGTCGATGGCGAGGTCCACGCCGGTGAAGATCTCCAGCGAACCGTACGATTTGGACAGATCCGTGGCGGTGAGCGGGGTGCGGCCGCACGGGGCGGGCGCGGGGAACTTGATGTGCGCCACCTTGTCCGCGTGCCGCGTCTCGTCGAGATTCGCCAGCATCTGCTCGGCGCGGCGGGCCATGTTCTTCGCGGCGACCGCCTTGGTGGCCTTCGCCCCCAGCTTCGCAGCCTGCTGCTGCAGCGCGGCGGCCTTCTTCTCCGCGTTCGCGCGTTCCCGGCGGCGGCGCTTCTCGTCGGTCGCCCGCGCCTCCAGGTAACGCTGCCAGTTCATGTTGTAGTGGTCGAGCTCGCCGCGCGTCGCGTCGAGGAACCACACCTTGTTGACCACCTCGTCGAGCAGTTCGACGTCGTGGCTGATCACCACGAGCCCGCCGTCGTGCGCCTTGAGGAAGCCGCGCAGCCAGTTGATCGAGTCGGCGTCCAGGTGGTTCGTCGGCTCGTCGAGCAGCAGGATGGTGTCCGACCGGCCGGTGGCTCCGGCGTCGGAAGCGGCGAACAGGATGCGCGCGAGTTCCACGCGGCGCCGCTGGCCGCCGGAGAGGGTGCTCAGCGGCTGCGCGAGGACCCGCTCGGCCAGGCCGAGATTCGCGCAGATCCGGGCCGCCTCGCTCTCGGCGGCGTATCCCCCGAGCGCGGCGAACCGCTCCTCCAGCCTGCCGTAGCGGCGGACCGCCTTGTCCCGCGCCGCTTCGTCGACGAGCTCGGACATGGCGGTCTGCGCCTTCTCCATGTCGCGCAGCAGGGCGTCGAGGCCGCGCGCCGACAGCACGCGGTCCTTCGCGGTGACCGAGAGATCGCCCTCCCGGGGATCCTGCGGCAGGTAACCGATCTCGCTGGCGTGACGGACCTCGCCCGCGTAGGGCTGGCCCTCCCCCGCGAGCACCTTCAGCGTCGTGGTCTTGCCCGCGCCGTTGCGCCCGACGAGCCCGATGCGATCGCCGGGCTGGATGCGGAGGGTGGTGTCGGCGAGCAGGATGCGCGAACCGGCGCGCAGTTCCAGGCCGGTGGCCGTGATCAAGAGAACTCCCGGGGACGGGGGTGGACGAGGGGGCTGCGACGACGGCCAGCGGCGGTGCGCTCACACGGCCCGCGCGGCTACTCCAGGAGAACATCCACGAAGCCAGTGTAGTGGGCGGCGCCGGGTCACCCCTGCCTGACCACGATCTCCACCGCCCTCGCCCGTTCCGCCGCCTCGTCCAGCACCGCCCGCCTCGGCTCCGAGATGTCCAGGATCCGGGGCAGCGCAAGGGAAAACACCGGTTCCAGCCGCCGGTCCGCGCGCAGCTCGTCCAGTGCCCGCCGGTCACCGCCGAGCACCACGGCGTCGAGTTCGGACAGCCGGGGACCGAGCACCTCGAGCGCGTCGTCGGCGGCCTCGCGCAGGGCCTGGCGCGCCTGCCCCTCGCGGCGCCGCGCGAACCGCTGCTGCGACCAGCCGCCCGCGGCGGACCGCCCGTGCACGTGGTGCCGGTCGGTGCGCGACACGGTCACCTCGCCGCCTTCCGCGACCCCGACGCTGTGCGCACCCAACCGCACCAGCAGGAGGCCGACCCGGCGCGGCCGTTTGGCGTGCAGCACCAGGCGGACCGTCGGCGGGCCGCCGCCCGGCAGGGGCGGGAAGGGCACCGCCACCGTCGCGGTGGTGCCGTTGCCCGCGGTCACCACGACCTCGTCCTCCGTGGCGGCCGTCTCCCGGATGCCGTCGTTGCGCGCGGCGAACCGGTCGAACCAGCCCGCCAGCCGCTCCGGCGCCACCTCCACCACGCGGCCCCCGCCTGCCGCCGTCCGGACCTTGCTCACAGCACGAACGAATCCGACCAGGGCTGCGACGACCGGCCCGAAAGCGCGTCGAGCAGCGACACCGCCTGCTTGTCGGTCAGCGAAGCCACGAAATCGATCACGGCGCGGCCGCGGGCCAGCCCCCGCACCGCGTCCACCCCGCTCACCGGCTCCCCGGTGGCCCCGACCAGCAGTTCGGGCGCGTCGGCGACCAGCCGGGCGTACTCGGCGTGCGCGAGTTCGACGAGGTCGTGGAGCCGCCGGGGCAGCCGGGACGCCTCGTCGCGGTCCCCCAGCCACGCGTCGAGCGCGTCGACCAGCGTGGTCAGCAGGCTCGCCTGCCCCCGCTGGTGCAGCGCCAGTTCCGGCCGCAACAGCACGAACTGGCGGTGCACGAACTTGAGCACCTGCACCTCGTGCCACTGCTCCTGGCGCAGCGCGACATGCCCCGACCGGCTGCCCGGCTCCTCGAGCACCACCACCCCGCCCACCAGCCGCGACGTCCAGTGCGCGGAGAAGGCCGCGGTGGTCTGCTCGGCCTCGATCGACCCGTCGAACCCGCTGGCCAGCAGCCCGTCGACGAGCTCGGCACGCACCCGGGAAACGGCCTGCGCGAAGGCGGCGTCGTCGACGATCCACGCGTCGCGGACGTGCATCCGGCGGCGCAGCAGCTCCAGCGACCGGCCCGGCCGCCGGGCCTCCGCGGCCAGTTCCGCGGCGTCGAGCGCGGCCAGATCCAGGGCATGCGCAAGCCAGGAGCCCAGCTCGGCGGCCACCGGGGCGTACTGCAGGACCCCGATGCGGTGGAAGTCCTGCAGGTCGTGGATGGCGTAGGCGATGTCGTCGGCGGTGTCCATCACCGAGGCCTCGACGGTCTGCTGCCAGTCCTCGAGCCGCCCGGCGAACGGCGCCCGCGCCTGCAGCAGATCGTCCAACTCGGTGCTGTAGGCGGAAAACTTGCTCGACCCGGTGCCCGGGAGGTCGGCGGGTTCGGCGGCCCCGCGCGGCGGATTCGGCATCGCCGCCGGATGCGGCTGGGGCCAGTGCAGCCGGGCCCACGGATACTTGAGCACGGCCGCGCGGACCGCGGCGGTCAGGTCGAGGCCGACCACCGAGGGGCCGCGCACGTCGGTGGTGGTCAGGATGCGGAAGGACTGCGCGTTGCCCTCGAAGCCGTCCGCGAGCCCGAACCGGTGGCGCGCGATGCGGTCGAGCACTCCCTCGCCGAGATGCCCGAACGGCGGATGGCCCAGATCGTGGGCGAGCGCGGCCGCCTCGGCCACGTCCGGGTCGAGCCCGCCGAGTTTGGCGGTCAGCTCGGCCGTGCCCGGCGAGGCGAGTAGCCGCTCGGCGACGGCCCTGGCCACCTGTGCCACCTTGAGGCTGTGCGTGAGGCGGTTGTGCAGCAGGCCGGACCCGGCCGCGCTGACCACCTGCGTCACTCCGCCCAGCCGCGCGAAGAACGGCGACACCACGATCCGCTCGCGGTCGGCTCGGAACGGGTTGTCGGCGAGGTCCGGCCAGCCGGCCACACCGCCGGGGGGCTCGTCCCTGCGCAGTGCCCGGGGATCGCGTTCCATGGGGGTAACCGTATCCGTACGGGAAGCGGGGATCCGGTGATGGACGTGGTTGTCGCGGGCGCGGGGCCCGCCGGGTGGGCACTGGCCTCCGCGTGCGCCCGTGAGGGCCTGGAGACGGCCCTGATCGCCCCGGCGCCGGAAGCCCCCTGGTCCAACACCTACGGCCTCTGGCGGGACGAGGTGCCCGGCCTGCCCGCCGCGGCGATCGCGGCGGCACCGTCCCGCACACTCGGGGTGGGCACCTCGGAGCACTGGCTCGGCCGCCGGTACCTGATCGCCGACAACGACGGGCTGCGGCGGTGGCTGGCCCACGGCGGAGTGCGGGTGATCCCCGGGCGGGTGGCCGGTGCCAGCGCGGGCAAGGCGCACCTGGCGGGCGGCGGGATCGTGGCCGGCCGGGTGCTGGTGGACGCCACCGGCGGACGCCGTCCTGGCCTCGGCACCCAGCAGACGGCCTACGGGCTCGTCGTCGCGGCCCGGGAGGCCGAGCGGCTGGTGCCCTCCGACACCGCGGTGTTCATGGACTGGTCGGCCCCGGCCCGCGAGCCGACCTTCCTGTACGCGGTCCCCGTCGGCGGCGGACGCGTCCTGCTCGAGGAGACCTGCCTGGCCCGCAGGCCGGGACTGGGCCCCGATCTGCTCGCCGGACGCCTCCAGTCCCGGCTGCTCCGGGCCGGTGCCGCGCCCGAGGGCGACGAGGAGCTGGTGCGCATCACGCTCGACCCGCTGCGTCCCCGCGGCCTCGCGTTCGGGGCGGCCGCGGGCCTGATCCACCCGGCCACGGGATATTCACTGGCCGACTCGCTCCGCCTGGCGCCCGCCGTGGCCGCTGCGCTCGCCGAAGAGCTGCGGTCCGGCCCCGCGCAGGCGGTGCGGGCGGCACGGCACGTCCTCTGGCCCGCGGCGGCACGGACCGTGCACACGCTGCGCCGGTTCGGGCTGCGTGCCCTGCGCGAGATGCCCGGCGACCGGCTTCCGGAGTTCTTCGAACTGTTCTTCGGCCTGCCCAGCGAACTGCAGCGCGCCTACACCTCGGGCCGCACGGACGTGACCGGGACGGTGGCGGCGATGACGGCTCTGTTCCGCGCCGCCCCGTGGCGCCTGCGCGCACGGCTGGCGGGCTGCCACTAGGCCGTTGGGGTCATGGGGACGGACCCAGGATGAACATCAGTCGACATGTCTGGAGAAAACCCGCCCTGACCGGCGAAGATCTGGGCGTGTATGCAGCAATGAGCGCGGTCCGCTTCGCCTTCCAGCCGTTGTACAGCCTGCACACCGGTGGCATCGTCGCGCTCGAGGCGCTGGCCCGGCCGGGGAAGGGCTCGGTGCACGAGCTGCTCGACCTCGCCCGCCGGGAACGCCGGCTCGCCGAGGTGGACGTCGCGCTGGCGGTCCAGGCCGCGCGCACCGAGGCCGACTACGAAACGCTGCTCCCCCTGCACCTCAACCTGACCGCCCCCACCGCGGCCGCCCCCGAATCGGCCTTCGACCCGCTGCTGGACGCGCTCGCCCGCGTCGGCCGCCGGCCCCGCGAGGTCGTACTGGAGATCGGCCCGCCGTTCGTCCAGGTGTGGCCGGAGCAACTGCTCGCCGGACTGCACCGGCTCAGCGAGCTGGGGTTCCGGCTGGCACTGGACGGCCTCGGACGCGCGGACCTGCCGTTCTCCCTGCTCGCGGCCGCCCCCGCGGACGTGCTCAAGCTCGACCGCAGCCTGATGAGCGCCCTGCCGCACGACGCCGCGTCGGTCGCCGTCGTGGAATCCCTGGTGCACTACACCTCGCGCACGGACGCGCGCCTGGTCGCCACCGGGCTGGAGACCGAGGCGCAGCTGAGTGCCGTGCGCAAGCTCGGGGTCCGCATCGCACAGGGCAACCTGTTCGCCCCGGCGGCCGACGGCAGGCCGAAGACCCACCTGCTCACCCCCGCGAAACCCGAGGAAGGCGAGCGGCTGCTGACGGGGCCGATCACCATGCCCAGGGTGCGTGACTTCCTGCGCCCGGCCTCCACCCTGCCCGAGGACGCGACGTGCGACGACGTCCGCCACGTCCTCGTGGACGGCGACGCCCCTTCGGGCATCGTCGGGGTGGACGAGCACAACCGTCCACAATGGTCAATCGACCGGACGCGGTTCCTGGTCTCGGTGACCGGACCCTACGGGCACGCGCTGCACGCACGGCGCCCCGCCAGCCGCCTGGCCGACTCGCCGCACGTCATCCACGCCGACGCCGGCGCGTTCGAACTGCTCGAGCTGGTCACCGACGCGGACTGGAGCCGCACCGGCGACGACGTGGTGGTGGTCGACGACCACGGCCGGTGCCTCGGCGTGGTGCTGGTGACGGAGGTGGTGCGCGGTGTGGCCGAGGCGAAGGTCGAAGCAGCCGCCGCGCTCAACCCGCTGACCCGCCTGCCCGGCAGCGACACCCTCGCCCGCGACATCGACCGCAGGATCGCCTGCCGCGAAGCCTTCGTGATCGCCTGGCTGGACGTCGATGCGTTCAAGTCGGTCAACGACAGCTGCGGCTTCGCCGCCGGGGACGACCTGATCCGCGCGCTCGGCCGGACGCTCACCGACCTGGCCTCGCGGCTGCCACACCTGACCGTGGGCCATGTCGGGGGCGATGACTTCCTGGTGGCCTGCGACGTGGACGAGATCAGCGGCGTGGCCGCCGCCCTGCTGGACACCCCATGGTCGGCCGAGGGCATGCCGGTGACCGTGTCGCTGGCGACGCTGGTCTGCGCCACCTCGTCGATCGCCTCCTACCGCGAGGCTTCGCGGCTGCTGGCTCCGCTGAAGAAGCAGGCCAAGGCCGTGCCGGGGTCGAGTTGGGTGCTGGGCCGCCCCGGCACCGACCGGGTGGAGGTGCTGCGCGGCCGGGGCCGCCACACTCTCGTCGACCACCCCGCGTGAGTCCGCGCCGCACCCGATCTCAGCGCACGAGGCGCGTGAGCGCCGGGGATGCCGCCGCGAACCCCGCGGCGAAGTTCTGCTGGACCTCGGCCGCTTCCTGCGCGTCGGGGACGGCGTTGGTGCAGGAGGTGCCGGGCCCGTGTCCCGACATCAGCTCCGAGCACGGTCCGGAGTAGTCGTCGGCCAGCCCCAGGTTGTGGCCCAGTTCGTGCGCGGCGATGCGGGTGACCGAGTATCCTTCGGCGACCTGCTGCTGGTCGAGGTAGATCTGCCCGCGCCCGTGGCCGTCGGTGGTGGTGTACGACCCCTGGCCGTCGTTGGTCTCGTAGAACACGATGGTCGCCCCGGACCCCGGCACCAGCCGCACGTCGGTGACGGCGTGGTTCCAGTTCGCCGCGGCCTGGTCGATCTGGGCCACGTAGTCCGGTGCCCCCGAGGAGCTGTAGTAGAGCGTGGTGACCGTCGCGGCCTGTGCGGTGGAACCGGTGCCGAGTTGCGTGCCCAGCGCCGTCGCCGCCACCAGCATGCCCGCGAACACCCGCCTGCGATCCATGTCCTGCCCCCAGTTCCTTGCCGTTGGTGATTTACCAGCAAGGTAGCGAGAGGCGGATGTCGGTCACCACCGCCGAAAGTACGGGGTCGGGTATAGGTCGTTATACGGCGAGAAAGTACCCGGGAAACGTGCAGGCCCCTCGCGGAGCGTCCGCGAGGGGCCTGCACAGCACCCACTTGAGAAGTGGTCTTCACACGGTGAAACCGAGGGCCCGGAGCTGCTCCCGGCCGTCCTCGGTGATCTTCTCCGGCCCCCACGGCGGCATCCACACCCAGTTGATGCGGAAGTCCTTGACCAGCCCGGCGTTCCCGACCAGCACCGAGGCGGTCTGGTCCTCGATCACGTCGGTGAGCGGGCACGCCGCCGAAGTCAGCGTCATGTCCAGCGTCACCGTGTTGTCCGCCTCGACGCGGATGTCGTACACCAGGCCGAGGTCCACCACGTTGATCCCCAGTTCCGGGTCGACCACGTCGCGCAGGGCCTCTTCGATGTCCTCGATCTTCGCCACCTCGGCGGCTGGCGGCTGGGCCTGCTCGGGCAGGTCGGCCGCGGTGCGCCCCTCGCGGGTCTGCGTCTCCTCGCTCATGCCTCGGCTCCCTTCTCGGCACGGACCAGCGCGTCCTTGAACGCCATCCAGCCCAGCAGCGCGCACTTCACGCGCGCCGGGTACTTCGCGACGCCGGCGAAGGCCACGCCGTCCTCCAGCACGTCCTCGTCCGGCTCGACCTGCCCGCGGCCCTGCATCAGTTCCACGAACACGTCCATGGTGTGCAACGCCTCGTCCACCGCGTGGCCGGTGACCAGATCGGTCAGCACCGACGCCGAGGCCTGGCTGATCGAGCAGCCCTGGCCCTCGTAGGACACGTCCGTCACCTTGCCGTCGTCCACCTTGAGCCGCAGGGTGATCTCGTCCCCGCAGGTCGGGTTCACCTGGAACGACTCGGCGTCGTAGGGCTCCCGCAGGCCGCGGCCGTGCGGGTTCTTGTAGTGGTCCAGGATGATGTCCTGGTACATGCTTTCCAGGTTCATTCCGCCACCCCGAAGAACCGCTGCGCCTCACGGACCCCGTCGACCAGGGCGTCCACTTCGGACAGATCGTTGTACAGGTAGAAGCTGGCCCGCACGGTCGCCGGGATCTGGCAAGCCCGGTGCAGCGGCCAGGCGCAGTGGTGCCCGACCCGCACCGCGATGCCCAGGCTGTCCAGCACCTGCCCCGCGTCGTGCGGGTGCACCCCGTCGATCACGAACGCGATGGTGGCGCCGCGGTCGGTCGCCTCGGCCGGGCCGATGATCCGCACACCGGGGATCTTCGACAGCCCGGCCAGCGCGGCCTCGGTGAGGACGTGCTCGTGCGCGGCGATGCGGTCCATGCCGATCGCGGTCAGGTAGTCCACCGCCGCACCCAGACCGACCGCCTGGGAGGTCATCGGCACCCCGGCCTCGAACTTCTGCGGCGGCGGGGCGAAGGTGGTCCGCTCCATGGTGACCAGCTCGATCATGGAGCCACCGGTCAGGAACGGCGGCATGGCCTCCAGCAGCGGCCGCCGGCCGTAGAGCACGCCGATCCCGGACGGGGCCAGCATCTTGTGCCCGGAGAACACCGCGAAGTCCACGCCCAGCGCGTGGAAGTCGACCGGCATGTGCGGCACCGACTGGCAGGCGTCGAGCAGGGTGAGCGCCCCGACCTCCTTGGCCCGCTTCACGATCGGCCCGACCGGGTTGATCGTGCCGAGCACATTGGACTGGTGCGCGAACGCGACGAGCTTCGTGCGCTCGTTCACCAGTTCGTCCAGTTCGGACAGATCCAGCCGGAAGTCGCCGGTCAGCCCGAACCAGCGCAGCGTCGCCCCGGTGCGCTGGCACAGCTGCTGCCACGGCACCAGGTTCGCGTGGTGCTCCATGGCGGTGATGACGATCTCGTCGCCGGGGCCGACGACAAAGGACTCGGCGGCGTTCGACGTATCGGTGGCCGCGTTGCTCATCGCGTAGGCGACCAGGTTGATGCCCTCGGTGGCATTCTTGACGAACACCAGCTCGCCCGGGTCGGCGCCGACGAACTCCGCGGTGCGCTTGCGCGCGTACTCGTAGGCGTCCGTGGCCTCCTCGGCCAGTTGGTGCGCACCGCGGTGCACCGCCGCGTTCGAGGTCTCCAGGAATCGGCGCTCGGCGTCCAGCACCTGCCTCGGCCGCTGCGATGTCGCCCCGGAATCCAGGTACACCAACGGTTTCCCGTCACGGACCGTGCGCGACAGGATCGGGAAGTCGGCGCGCACCGCGGCGACGTCCAGAGCTGTAGCCGTCGTGTTGGCGTCCGAGCTCGTGGTGGTCATCGCGCCAACTCCTCTCTCACGTGCCAGTGGAAAGACGGATCGCGTCAGACGGCGGGGGTGCCGACGTACTTGACGTACCCGTTTTCCTCGAGTTCTTCCGCCAGTTCCTTGCCGCCGGACTCGACGACCCGGCCGTCGGCGAAGACGTGCACGAAGTCGGGCGTGATGTGGCGCAGGATCCGGGTGTAGTGCGTGATCAGCATGACGCCGACGTCGTTGCCCGCCTTGTAGTCGTTGACCCCTTGGGACACCACGCGCAGCGCGTCCACGTCCAGGCCCGAGTCGGTCTCGTCCAGGATCGCGATCTTCGGCTTGAGCAGGGCCAGCTGCAGGATCTCGTGCCGCTTCTTCTCGCCGCCGGAGAAGCCTTCGTTCACGCTCCGCTCGGCGAACTCGGGCGCGATCTCCAGCTTGCCCATCTCTTCCTTGACTTCCTTGACCCAGTGCCGCACCTTCGGCGCCTCACCGCGGACCGCGGTCACCGCGGTGCGCAGGAAGTTCGACATCGACACACCGGGCACCTCGACCGGGTACTGCATGGCGAGGAACAGACCCGCGCGTGCCCGCTCGTCCACCGTCATGTCGAGCACGTTCTCGCCGTCGAGCAGCACCTCGCCGGAGGTCACCTCGTACTTGGGGTGCCCGGCGATGGCGTAGGACAGCGTGGACTTGCCCGAACCGTTGGGACCCATGATCGCGTGGGTCTCGCCGGAACGGATCGTCAGGTTGACACCCTTGAGGATCTCCTTGAACGAGTCGCCGCCGTCGTCGGTTTTGACCCCGGCGTGCAGATCCTTGATTTCCAGTGTGGCCATGTCTGTGGTTCTTGTCCTTCGTGTGGCGGGAGGGGCGGTTCGGCTCAGCGGCGGCTCAGCGGCCGACGGCTTCCAGTTCGGCTTCGATCGCGGCCTGCAGGCGCTCGCGCACCTCCGGGATGTCGATCTTGGTGAGGATCTCGTGGAAGAAGCCGCGGACGACCAGCCGCCGCGCCGTCTCCTCCTCGATCCCGCGCGACTGCAGGTAGAACAACTGCTCGTCGTCGAATCTTCCCGTCGCGCTCGCGTGCCCGGCGCCGGCGATCTCGCCGGTCTCGATCTCCAGGTTCGGCACCGAGTCGGCGCGCGCTCCCGAGGTCAGCACCAGGTTCCGGTTGAGCTCGTAGGTGTCGGTGCCTTCGGCGGCGGCGCGGATGAGCACGTCGCCGATCCAGACGGTGTGCGCGTCGTCGCCCTGCAGCGCGCCCTTGTACATGACGTTCGAGCGGCAGTTCGGCACCGCGTGGTCGACGAAGAGCCGGTGTTCCTGGTGCTGCCCCGCGTCGGCGAAGTACAGGCCCAGCAGCTCCAGGTCGCCGCCCTTGTCGGCGAACGTCGCGGTGGGCGACACGCGCACGAGGTCACCGCCGAGGGTCACCACGATGTGCCTCAGCGTGGCGTCCTTGCCGAGCTTGAGGTGCTGTTCGGAGACGTGCACCGCGTCGTCGGCCCAGTCCTGCACGCTGACCACGGTCAGCTTCGCGCCCTCGCCGAGCAGGAACTCGACGTTGTCGGCGTAGGTGCCGGACCCGGTGTGGTCGAGCACGACCGCCGCCTCGGCGTAGGCCTCGGCGCGCACCTGGACGTGACCGTAGGCGACCGCGCCCTCACCGGGCCCGGTCAGCCGGAGCACCGTGGGCTTGGAGGCCCTGGTCTCCTTCCCCACGGTGACCACCGTCGCCGAGGTGAACGAGCTGTAGGCCTGTGCGGCGACCCGGTCGCCCGGTACGCCCGCCTGCCCCAGCCGCTCGTCGTCCCGGCCTACGGTCTCCACCCGGACCTCGGGGGCGGCGTCGGACTCGACCTTGATCTCCCCGGTGGCGGTGGCGGTGCCGTCGTGCAGCCCGCGCAGCCGCTTCATCGGGGTGAACCGCCAGTTCTCCTCGCGGCCCGTCGGGACCTCGAAGGCCTCGACGTCGTACCCGGTGAAGCGCTCGGCGCGGGAGGCCGCCGGAACGACGGCCTCCCCTGCCGCAGCGACGTTGGAGGTTTTGTCAGCCACCGTCATGTCAGCCGACGGCTCCTTCCATCTGCAGTTCGATCAGGCGGTTCAGTTCGAGCGCGTACTCCATGGGCAGCTCGCGCGCGATGGGCTCGACGAACCCGCGCACCACCATGGCCATCGCCTCGTCCTCGGTGAGACCCCGCGACATCAGGTAGAACAGCTGGTCCTCGCTCACCTTCGACACCGTCGCCTCGTGCCCCATGGACACGTCGTCGTTGCGGATGTCGACGTAGGGGTAGGTGTCCGAGCGCGAGATGTTGTCCACCAGCAGCGCGTCGCACTTCACCGTCGAGCGCGAGTGGTGCGCCCGCTTGGCCACGCGCACCAGGCCGCGGTAGGAGGTGCGGCCGCCGCCCCGCGCCACCGACTTCGACACGATGGTCGAGGAGGTGTGCGGCGCCAGGTGCTCCATCTTCGCCCCGGCGTCCTGGTGCTGGCCTTCGCCGGCGAAGGCCACGGACAGCACCTCGCCCTTGGCGTGCTCGCCCATCAGGAAGACCGAGGGGTACTTCATGGTGACCTTGGAGCCGATGTTGCCGTCGATCCACTCCATGGTCGCGCCCTCTTCGGCCTTGGCGCGCTTGGTGACCAGGTTGTAGACGTTGTTCGACCAGTTCTGGATCGTCGTGTAGCGGCAGCGGCCGCCCTTCTTCACGATGATCTCGACCACGGCCGAGTGCAGCGAGTCGGACTTGTAGATCGGCGCGGTGCAGCCTTCCACGTAGTGGACGTAGGCGCCTTCGTCGACGATGATCAGCGTCCGCTCGAACTGGCCCATGTTCTCGGTGTTGATCCGGAAGTAGGCCTGCAGCGGGATGTCCACGTGCACGCCCGGCGGCACGTAGATGAACGAGCCGCCCGACCACACCGCGGTGTTGAGCGCGGAGAACTTGTTGTCCCCGGCCGGGATGACCGAGCCGAAGTACTCCTTGAACAGCTCCGGGTGCTCACGCAGGCCGGTGTCGGTGTCCAGGAACACCACGCCCTGGGCCTCGAGGTCCTCACGGATCTTGTGGTAGACGACCTCGGACTCGTACTGGGCCGCCACCCCCGCGATCAGCCGCTGCTTCTCCGCCTCCGGGATGCCCAGCTTGTCGTAGGTGTTCTTGATGTCGGCGGGCAGTTCGTCCCAGCTGGCCGCCTGCTTCTCGGTGGAGCGGACGAAGTACTTGATGTTGTCGAAGTCGATGCCCGAGAGGTCGGCGCCCCAGTTCGGCATCGGCTTGCGCCCGAAGAGCTTCAGCGCCTTCAGGCGCGTTTCGAGCATCCAGTCCGGCTCGGACTTCTTCGCGGAGATGTCGCGCACGACATCCTCGTTCAGTCCACGCCGGGCGCTGGCTCCCGCCGCATCCGAATCGGCCCAGCCGAACGCGTAGTTGCCCAGGGAGTCGATGGTCTCTTCCTGGGTCAGCGGAGCTGTGGTGGGAGTGCGCTGCTCGGCAGCGGCAGTCATGCGCTGGTCCCTCCATCCGGAGTTCGTGGGTGACCCTGCGGGCTCTCCGCGGGGACGTGGGTGGTGCACGCGGCGTCACCACGCGCGATCGTCGCCAGGCGCTGCACGTGCGTGCCCAGCAACTCGGCGAACGCCTCGGTCTCGGCCTCGCACAGCTGCGGGAACTCGGCTGCGACGTGGGCGACCGGGCAGTGGTGCTGGCACAGCTGCTCACCGCTGCCGACCTGGCGGGTCGACGCAGCGTAACCCTCCCTGGTCAGGGCCGCGGCGAGGGCCTCGGCGCGGCGAGCGGGCTCACCGGAGGCGGTCACCGCCGACCGGTGCGGCTCCACCAGGGAGGCGACCCGCCGTTCGGCGAAGGCCCGGACCGCGTCCTCGCCCGCGTGCTCGGCGAGGAACCGGATGGCCGAGACGGCCAGGTCGTCGTAGGCGTGGCCGAACCGGGCCCGCCCCGCCTCGGTGAGCAGGAAGAGCTTCGCCGGACGGCCGCGACCGCGCGGGCCGCGCCGGGGCGCGTCCCTGGTCTCGGCCTCGCCGTCGGCCAGCAGGGCGTCAAGGTGGCGGCGGACCGCCGTCGGGCTGATGCCCAGCCGGTCCGCGACCACCACGGCGGTCATCGGCCCGTCCTCCAGCAGCAACCGCGCCACGGCGTGCCTGGTCCGGCCCTCGGTGCTCAGCTGTGCGGGCACCGTGACCTCCGGACGGCGTGGCTCGCCGTCCGGCTGTCGTGATGCGCCGCTCTTTTTCACAACATAAGTGTGTCGTATTTCGGCGCCGAGGGCAAAGAGAGATCAATCGGCAGTGACTCGCGTCACGGGTCCGCGCTTGTCGATACCCTTCCAAGGTGGCAATTGGCGAGCCGGAGACCGAAGAGCGACCTGTCGTGTCGCCCGTGCGGCCGCCCGAGGCCGGCGCACTGGAACCCGCGGAGCTGCGGGCCCTGGACGTGGTGCGCAGGCTGGGCACGGTGGGCGCCCTGTTCCTCGCGCTCGGCTCGCTGGGCGCGGGGGCCGCACCGGTGCTCAACCCCGTGCAGGACATCCCCGTCCTGAGGCTGTTCGCCCGCATCCCCACCGTTTCGCTGGCGATGGCGTTCACCGGGATGGGCATGATGGTGCTCGCCTGGCTGATGCTCGGCAGATTCGCCCGTCCGGGGCGCGCCCGGCTGGCCAGCAGACCGCAGCTGACCCGCACGCTGGTGATGTGGCTGACCCCGCTGATGGTCATCCCGCCGCTGTTCTCCCGCGACGTCTACAGCTACCTGGCGCAGAGCGAGATCGTGCACCGCGGGATGGACCCGTACTCCCTCGGCCCGGCGCAGGCCCTCGGCGTCGGCGACCCGCTGACCAGCGGCGTGTCCAACATGTGGCGCGAAACGCCCGCCCCCTACGGCCCGCTGTTCCTCAAGCTGGGCAGCCTGATCTCCGGTGTGGTCGGCGACAACATCGTGGCCGGGGTGCTGCTGCAGCGGGCGATGGCGCTGGCCGGGGTGGTGCTGATCATCTGGGCACTGCCGCGGCTGGCCCGCCGGTTCGGGGTCGAGCCCGCGACCGCGCTGTGGCTCGGCGCGGCCAACCCCCTGGTGCTGTTCCACCTGGTGGCGGGCGCGCACAACGAGGCGCTCGGCATCGGCCTCATGCTCGCCGGGCTCGAACTGGGCATCCGGCGGCTACCGGTCCGCGTGGCCGGTGACACCCCGCCCCCGCTCGCGCGGGGCGAACTGCTGTTCATCGTGCTCGGCGCGACCGTCATCACCCTCGGCGCCGCGGTGAAGATCAACGCGCTGATCGCGCTGGGCTTCTTCGGGGTGGTGATCGCGCGGCGCTGGCACGGCCGCATCGCGGACCTGCTGCGCGCGGGCGCCCTGATGACCGGCGTGTTCGCGGTGGTGATGGTCGCGGTCTGCTACGGCACCGGCCTCGGCTTCGGCTGGGTCGGCGCGCTGGGCACCCCCGGCCTGGTCCGCAGCTGGATCTCCCCCACCGCCGAACTGGCCAACCTCGGCGGCGTGCTCGGCATCGCGCTGGGTCTCGGCAACCACACCGATTCCCTGGTGTCGATCATCCAGCTGGCGGGCACGCTGGTCGCCGGGCTCATCACGGTGAAGTTCCTGTGGGACAGCTTCCGCTGGCGCTGCCGGCCCATCATCGGCCTCGGCGTCTCGCTCGGCGCGTTCATGATGCTGCACGTCGCGATGCAGCCCTGGTGGCTGCTGTGGGCGGTCATCCCGCTCGCCGCGGCCGCCGGGACCTCCCGCTTCCGGGTGGCGGCGACGGTGTTGAGCGCGGTGCTCGCCTTCCTGGCCGGTCCGCCGGGCAGCAGCTTCAACGGTCGTTCGTTCGTGCCGCTGCAGGCCTACGCCGCCGGAATCGTGGTGGTTTTGGTCGCTTTGCTTGTGGTGCGCCGCACAGCGCCCTCGTTGCTGCGCCGCGACCGGACCAGGCCCGCGCCGCTCGCCGGAACGGCGTCGTAGGCTTGTCGGTCGTGAGCACCCCTGCCGTCGAGATCACCGGACTGGTGAAGAGATACGGCTCGAAGACCGCCGTCGACGGCCTGGACCTCAAGATGGACCGCGGCCGGCTGCTGGCCCTGCTCGGGCCCAACGGAGCGGGCAAGACCACCACGGTGGAGATCTGCGAAGGCTTCCTGCGCCCGGACGCCGGCACCGTCCGCGTGCTCGGGCTCGACCCGGCTCGGGACGGCGCCGCCCTCAAACCCCGCATCGGCGTGATGCCCCAGGGCGGCGGGGCCTACCCCGGCGTCCGGGCCGGGGAGATGCTGGGCCTGGTCGCCGCCTGCGCCGCGGACCCGCTCGACCCCGCGTGGCTGCTCGACGTCCTCGGCCTGACCGCCGCCCGCCGCACCCCGTTCAAGCGGCTCTCCGGCGGCCAGCAGCAGCGGCTTTCCCTGGCCTGCGCCCTGGTGGGACGCCCGGAACTGGTCTTCCTCGACGAGCCGACCGCGGGCATGGACCCGCAGGCCCGGCGCCTGGTGTGGGATCTGCTCGGCGCGCTGCGCGCCGACGGGGTGAGCGTGCTGCTCACCACACACCTGATGGAGGAGGCCGAGGCGCTGGCCGACGACGTGGTGATCGTCGACGGCGGCCGGGTCATCGCCGAGGGCACGCCCAGCGCACTGACCGCGGAGGACGGCGACGCCGCGCAGCTGCGCTTCAAGGCGCGCGCCGGGCTGGACACCGCACTGCTGTCCGCCGCGCTGCCCGAGGGCTACCAGGTGGAGGAGCTCGTGGCGGGCAGCTACCGGGTACTCGGCCGGGTCGATCCGCAGGTGGTGTCCACCGTCACCTCGTGGTGTGCGCAACAGGGCGTACTGGCCGAGGAGCTGCACGTGGGCAGGCGTGACCTGGAAGAGGTCTTCCTGGAGCTGACCGGACGGGAGCTGCGCTCGTGACCACCTTCGCCCCCGGCACCTTCACCCCCAAGCCCGGCACCGGCCGTCGCGGGCGGATGCTGCTCGCCCACGCGAAGGTCGAGACGAGCCTCACCCTGCGCAACGGCGAGCAGATCCTGCTCACCCTGCTCATCCCGCTGGCCCTATTGGTCGGCCTCACCGTGCTGGACGTCCTGCCCACCGGCAACCTCGGTTCGGTGTCCAAAGTGGACTGGATCACGCCGAGGATCCTCGCGCTGGCGGTGATGTCCTCCGCCTTCACCGGCCAGGCCATCGCGCTGGGCTTCGACCGCCGCTACGGCGTGCTCAAGCGCCTGTCCGCCACCGCACTGCCCCGCTGGCTGCTGGTCGCCGGGCGCATCGTTTCGGCGCTGGTGGTGGTCGCGGTGCAGGTGGTCGTCCTCGGCATCGTCGCCGCGTTCCTCGGCTGGACCCCGTCCGGCGCCGGCGTGGCCGAGGCCGTCCTGCTGCTGGTGCTGGGCACGCTCAGCTTCGGCGCGCTCGGCGTGCTGCTCGGCGGCGCGCTGCGGGCCGAGGTGGTGCTCGCCCTGGCCAACATCGTGTGGTTCGCGCTGCTGCTGGCCGGAGGGATCCTGCTCGCCCCGTCCGCGCTGCCCTCCGGCGCGGCCACTCTTGTCGAACTGCTGCCCTCCGGCGCGCTCGCCGAGGGCCTGCGCCAAGCACTGGTCGACGGCACCCTCGGGCTGGAGCCCGTCGCAGTGCTGCTCGGCTGGGGTGTTGTGGCGGGCGTCATCGCCACCCGCACCACCCGGCTGACCTGAACCGGACCGGGCCTACCATCGGCGTGTGTTCCTAACGCCCTACGTCGAACGCCTGCCCTATCCGTCGCGCACGGTCCAGCGGGCCATCGGCGTGGCGGCGGTGGTGACCCAGGCCGGGATCGGCGTGACCGGTTCCGTCGTCCGCGTCACCGGCTCCGGACTCGGCTGCTCCACCTGGCCCCAGTGCCAGCCGGGCAGCATGGTGCCCGTCGACCACGCCCAGTACCAGACGATCACCCAGTGGATCGAGTTCGGCAACCGCCTGCTCACCTTCGTGCTCTTCGTCGCCGCGGTCGTGGCCGTGCTCGCGGCCTGGCGCATCGTGCTCGACCACCCGTCCCGGCGCCGACTGGTCAAGCTGGCCTGGACACTGCCCGGCGGCATCGTCCTGCAGGCCGTGGTCGGCGGGATGACGGTGCTCGCGAAGCTCGAATGGTGGACGGTGGCCATCCATTTCCTGGTCTCCACCCCCCTGGTCTGGCTCGCGGTCCTGCTGCTGCGCGCGTTCAACGAAGGCGACGAACCACCCCGTCCGGTCGTCCCCCCGCTCGCCCGGAAGCTGCTCCTGCCGCTCGTCGTGGTGATGTGGCTGGTGCTCGCCGCGGGCACCATGGTCAGCGGCGCCGGTCCGCACGGCGGCGACCCCGGCACCCACCGCTTCCAGGCCCCCATCGAGACGCTCGCCCAGATCCACGGCGGGCTGCTCGTGGCCTACCTGGTCGTGCTGGCGACCTTCGGCCTGGCGCTGATGCGCGGTCCCGTCCCGGCTGAGGTGTGGCGGCGCTACGGAGCCGTCTGGGCCGTGGCGCTCGCGCAGGGCCTGCTCGGCTCCGTCCAGTACGCACTGGGCGTGCCGGAGGTGCTGGTGGCACTGCACGTGCTCGGTTCGGCGCTGGTGATCATCGCGACCGCCGCCCTGTGGTGCGGCTCCCGCGACCGCGGTGCGCCGGTGTCGGCCACTCCCGCCCCGCGCGAATCCGGGGAACTCACCCCCGCCCGCTGAGTCCGCGGCGGACCAGGAGGTCTCCTGCCGGTCATGTGGCGGTAACGCGGCGGCGGCGTCCTCGACAGGACGGCCCGCTACGCTGCGCGTACCCAGGGTGGAATTGTCCGGTTTCACCCGCGGCCCGCAGTGAGGTCCCCGCCCCATGAGTGCCACCGACGTCCGAGCCGGCGCCAAACCGCTGATCTCCCATCACCGGCCGGCGGGGCAGATGATCGTGCTCAAGGCGTTCCTGCTGATCCCGTTCGCGGCCCTGCTCGCCGCCCTGCCCCTGGCCTGGGGCTGGGGACTGTCCTGGCTCGACCTGACGCTGGCCGCCGTGTTCTACGTGGTGGCCACACTCGGCGTCACCGTGGGCTACCACCGCTACTTCACGCACGGCGCCTTCAAGGCCCGGCGGCCGCTGCGGGTGGCCCTCGCCATCGCCGGCAGCATGGCGGTGCAGGGCTCGGTGATCTTCTGGGTGGCCAGTCACCGCCGCCACCACGCGTTCGCCGACCGCGACGGCGACCCGCACTCCCCCTGGCTGTTCGGCACCACACCGCTGGCACTGGCCCGCGGGTTCTGGCACGCGCACATGGGCTGGATGTTCCGCCGCGAGGTCACCAACTACGACCGGTTCGCCCCGGATCTGGTCGCCGACCGCGATCTGCGCCTGGTCAACCGGTACTTCTGGCTGTGGATCACGCTCAGCCTCGGCCTGCCCGCCCTGCTCGGCGGGCTGCTGAGCTGGTCGTGGCAGGGCGCGGTGACCGCCTTCTTCTGGGCGGGGCTGGTGCGCGTCGCCTTCCTGCACCACGTGACCTGGTCGGTCAACTCGATCTGCCACCTGATGGGCGCGCGGCCGTTCACCAGCCGGGACCGGGCGACGAACTTCTGGCCGCTGGCGATCCTGTCCATGGGCGAATCCTGGCACAACTCGCACCACGCCGACCCGACCTGCGCCCGGCACGGGGTGCTGCGCGGCCAGATCGACGTGTCGGCGCGGGTGATCTGGATCTTCGAGAAGCTGCACTGGGCCCGGGACGTGCGCTGGCCCCGGGCGGAGCGGCTCGCGGCCAGGCGCGTCAAGACGGCCTGACCGCGGGCGCAACGGCCTCAGCGACGGGCGCGCGGGCCCGCCATCCGGCGCCGGTGCTCCGGGCCGATCCTGGTGGCGTTGACGGTCTCGGCGTCCCATTCGGCGGGTTCGAGGTCGGCCACCGCCTCGACGAGCGCCTCGCCGGTCGCAGGCGCGGGCACCAATACGTCGCCCAGTGCGCCGTCGGCGCCGACCAGCACGACACGGGCCCCGGCCCGGCCGATGTTCTCCACGACCGCCTTGGACGGCTTGCCGTGCTCGGCGACGAAACGCCGGGCCGCGTTCAGCTGCGCGGCGGTGGGTGCCTTGATCTTCTCGGTCTCTTCAGCCACTCGCGCATCTTAAGCCGTGGGAGCGGAACATCTCACCGACTGTGAGACTTGGTACGGGGGAACGGCAGTCATGATCCGAGGAGGTCCCATGCCCACGGCAGTGCAGATCCACCAGACCGGCGGCCCGGAAGTGCTCAAGGCCGGCGAGGTCGAGATCGGCGATCCCGGCCCCGGGGAACTGCTCGTCGACGTGGCCGCGGCGGGCGTGAACTACATCGACACCTACCACCGCAGCGGCATCTACCAGCTGGAACTTCCCTCCACCCTGGGCATGGAGGGCGCCGGGACGGTGGCGGCCGTCGGCCCCGACGTGACCGGGTTCCGTCCCGGGGACCGGGTCGCCTGGCAGGGGCAGCTCGGCGGGTACGCGCAGCAGGCCCGCATCCCGGCCAGGATCGCGGTGCCGGTGCCGGAGGGCGTCCCGGACGAGACGGCGGCCGCGCTGCTGTTGCAGGGCATCACCGCGCACTACCTCGTGCGCTCCACCTACGAGGTGAAGGAGGGCGACGACATCCTGGTGCACGCCGCGGCGGGCGGGGTGGGGCTGCTGCTGGTGCAGCTGGCCAAGGCCCGCGGCGCACGGGTGATCGGCACGGTGTCCAGCGAAGAGAAGGAGAAGCTCGCGCGCGAGGCCGGTGCCGACGACGTGATCCGCTACGACCAGGTGGACTTCGCCCAGGCCACCCGCGACCTGACCGGCGGCGAAGGGGTCGCCGTCGTCTACGACGGGGTCGGGAAGAACACCTTCGACGGCAGCCTCGCGAGCCTGCGCATCCGGGGCGTGCTCGCGCTGTTCGGCGCGGCGAGCGGCCCGGTGCCGCCCTTCGACCCGCAGCGCCTCAACTCCGGCGGCTCCCTGTACCTCACCCGGCCCACGGCCGCCCACTACGTCCGCACCCGGGAGGAGCTGGACTGGCGGGCCCGGGAGCTCTTCGACGCCGTGACGGGCGGCACCCTCACCGTCCGCATCGGCGGCCGCTACCCCCTGGCCGACGCCCGGCGGGCGCACGAGGACCTGCAGGGCCGCCGCACCACCGGCAAACTCCTGCTCATCCCCTGACCTGGACTCTCCCGGCCATCCCGGGGCTGTGGCGAGCCGTGAAGGGTCCCTTGGTCGAACCGACGGTGAAGGGACCCTTCACGGCCTCAGGCCTCAGGCCTCAGGCGCCGGCGGCGGCGCGGAGGGTCTCCTTCAGCGAGCCCGTGGTGGCGATGACCGCGGTGGGCTCGTAGCCGCAGTGCGCCATGCAGTTGGCGCAGCGCGGGTCCTTGCCGCGGCCGAAGGCGTCCCAGTCGGTCTCCTCGATCAGCTCGCGCCAGGTCTTGGCGTACCCGTCGTCGAGGAGGTAGCACGGCCGCTGCCAGCCCAGCAGCGAGTAGGACGGGATGCCCCACGGGGTGCATTCCAGGTCGCGCTTGCCCTCCAGGAAGTCCAGGAACACCGGCGAGTGGTTGAGCCGCCACTTCTTCCGCCTGCCCCCGGCGAACGCCTTCGCGAACAGCTCGCGCGTCTGCTGCACACCGAGGAAGTGCTCCTGGTCCGGTGCCTTCTCGTAGGCGTAACCCGGTGAGAGCTGCATGTTGTCCACGCCCACCACGTCGTTGAGGTAGTCGAGCACGTCGATGACGTCCTGTGGGGCGTCGGTGTTGAAGAACGTGGTGTTGGTCATCACCCGGAACCCGGCGTCCTTCGCCAGCTTGATCGCGTCGATCGCGGCCTGGAACCCGCCTTCCTTGCGCACCGACGCGTCGTGCTTGTCCTCGAGGCCGTCGATGTGCACCATCCACGCGAAGTTGCGGTGCGGCTTGAACCGGTGGAGGTGCTTGGGCAGCAGCAGCGCGTTCGTGCACAGGAACACGATCTTGTGGCGCTCCAGCAGGATCCGGGTGATCTCGTCGATCTGCGGGTGCATCAGCGGCTCACCCCCGGCGATGGAGACCATCGGCGCCCCGCTCTCCTCCACCGCGCCGATCGCCTGCTGCACCGGCATCCGCTGTTTGAGCAGGTGCGCCGGCTGCTGGATCTTCCCGCACCCGCCGCATTTGAGGTTGCACGCGAACAGCGGTTCCAGTTCGACGAGGATCGCGTACTTGTCCCGGCGCAGCAGTTTCTGCTTCGCCAGGAAGGCCCCCAGCCGGACGGACTGCCGCAGTGGCATGGCCATGGCTTACCCCACCTCTCGCGGTAACGTGAAACGGATGTCTTCGTCGGCCACCTGGCTGTCCCGGACGCGGGTCCGGCCGAGACCGCTCAGGCATCGGGTCAGCTCCTCCACCAGGTGCGGCGGCGCCGACGCACCCGCGGTGATCCCGATCCGCCGCGCCCCGGCCAGCCATCGCAGGTCCACTTCGGACACATCGTCGACCAGATGGGCGGGCGCGCCCTGCCGCCTGGCCACCTCGACCAGCCGCTTGGAGTTGGACGAGTTGGCGGAGCCGACGACCAGGACGAGGTCGGCCTCCCCGGCCACGGCCCGCACGGCCCGCTGGCGGTTCGTCGTGGCGTAGCAGATGTCGTCGCGCCGGGGCGCCTGCATCGCCGGGAACCGCTCACGCAGCACCGTGGCGATCTCTTCGGCCTCGTCGACGGCGAGGGTGGTCTGCATCGCGTACGCCACCTTGCCCGGGTCGCGGGGCTGCACATGGGCGGCGGCGGCCGCGTCCTCGACGACGACGACCTGCCCGGGTGCCTCGCCCACGGTGCCCTCGACCTCTTCGTGGTCGGCGTGGCCGATGAGGAACACCGTGTCACCGCGGGCCGAATAGCGGCGAACCTCGTTGTGCACCTTGGTGACCAGCGGGCAGGTCGCGTCGATCACCTGGAGTTCCTTCGCCGCGGCGGCCTGGCGCACCGAGGGAGCGACCCCGTGGGCGGCCAGCACGGTGGTGGCCCCGGGCGGCACGTCCTCGATCTCCTGCACGAACACCGCACCCAGGCCTTCCAGCCGCCGCACCACATGCACGTTGTGCACGATCTGGCGCCGCACGTAGACCGGGGCGCCGTACCGTTGCAACGCCCGTTCCACGATCTCGATCGCGCGGTCCACACCGGCGCAGAACGACCGCGGACTGGCGAGCAGGACCTCGCCGCTGCCCGTGGCCTCGCACCATTCCCGCAGCACCGGCGCCGCCGCATGCAGGGAGCGCAGCCCGGCGATGCCGCGCAGCACGGTTCCCGGGCGCCACAGTGGACGGTCCGGGGTGTCCACGATGGCACGGACCACGGCCAGTGGGCCCGGGACCCCGGCGAACTGTGCGGACTCCATGTCGACCGCGAGCGCACCGCCGACGGCCAGCCGTGCCCGGTCCGCTCCCTCCACCAGGGTGTCCGAGGAAGCGATCGGTCCGGTATGGACGGTCAGGCCGAGGCGGCGCAGCGCACCGGCCAGCAGGTGCGCCGAGGGCAGCCGCACCGGCCCCCCTGGTCCGTCGATCTCGGTGGCGACCACCAGATCGCCCGGCCGCACCCGCCCGGTCAGCCCGCCGGCGACCCCGGCGACGAGCACCGCGGTGTCGCCGCCGAAGCGGCGGGCGGATTCGGCGGCGCGGCGCGGTCCCATTCCCGTGTGCAGCACCCGCAGCCCGGGAACCCGCACCGCGGCGGCCTCCAGGTACATCGGCGCACACACCACACCGTTCATCGTGCCCCCACGTACCGGCCCAGCGCGGAGATCGGGAAGACCAGGCGGTAGAGGTGGTAGTTGATGTAGAAGTCGCCGGGGAAGCCGGTCCCGGTGAACTGCGGCTCGTCCCAGCCGCCCTCGGGCCGCTGGGTCTCCAGCAGCCACCGCACCCCGCGCTCCACAGTGGACGATTCGTGTTCACCGGCGGCGAGCAGGGCCAGCAGGGCCCACGCGGTCTGGGAAGCGGTCGAGGTGCCCTTGCCGATCCAGGACCGATCGCGATAGGACCGCAGGTCCTCGCCCCAGCCGCCGTCGGGATTCTGGTGGGCGGCCAGCCAGTTCACGGCGCGGCGGATCGCCGGAACACCCGCCGGTACCCCCGCCGCGACCAGCGCGGGGACCACGGCCCCGGTGCCGTAGACGTGGTTGGCGCCCCACCGGCCGAACCACGAGCCGTCCTCCTCCTGCGCGCCGAGCAGCCACGCCACTCCCCTGCGGCATTCGGTGGTGCCCGCCAGCCCCTCCGCGGCGAGCATCTCCACCACGTGCGCGGTGACGTCGGCCGAGGGCGGGTCGATCACCGCGCCGAAATCGCAGAACGGCAGTTGCGTGGTGACCGTCCGCGTGTTGTCGGCGTCGAAGGCACCCCAGCCGCCGTCGGCGGACTGCATGCCCAGCAGCCAGGTGATCGCGCGCTCGATCGCGTCCTTCAGTCGCGGCTGGTCCGGGTGCGCGGTGCGCCGCAGGGCGAGCACCACTTCGGCGGTGTCGTCGGTGTCGGGGTAGATGTCGTTGGCGAACTCGAAGGCCCACCCGCCCGGCGGGGTGGCGGGGCGCCTGACCGACCAGTCCCCTCGCTGCCGGATCTCCTCGCCCAGCAGCCAGTCCGCCGCCTTGAGCACGGCCGGATCGTCCGCGGGGACCCCGGCGTCGGCCAGCGCGGTGAGCGCCAGGCCGGTGTCCCACACCGGTGACTGGCAGGCCTCCAGCCTGCGCACCCAGCCCTGCCCGGTGTGCTCACGGATGACGAAACCGTCCAGGCCCGTCAACCCGGCCCGCATCGCCGGATGCTCGAACGGATAGCCCAGCAGGTGCAGCGCCAGCAGCGAATACACCCACGGCGGCTGGATTCCTCCCCACGAGCCGTCGGCCTCCTGGCGGGCCAGGATCCACTCCGCCGCCTGACGCATCGCCAGGCCTCGCAGGGGTTTCACCGGCAGCTTCGCGTAGGTGTGCAGGGCCTTGTCGAGGTAGTGGAAGGCCCCCGGCCAGGTCCACGGCCTGACCTTCGTGCGGAGCCGCAGCCCGGTCCGCAGCTCGTCGATGCCGAACGGCAGCGGCCGCACCGGCCGGAGCGTGGCGACCACGGTCAGCGGCACCACGGTCTGGCGCGCCCAGCAGGCCCAGTCGTAGACGTTGAGCGGGAACCACGAGGGCAGGAAGATCAGCTCGGGTGGCATGTTCGGCAGTTCGTCCCACGACCACAGGCCGAACAGCGCCAGCCAGATGCGGGTGAACACCCGGCTGCGTTCGACCCCGCCCTGCGCGAGCACGAACTTCGCCGCCGCCGCCATGTGCGGCTCCTCCGGCGCATCCCCGGCCAGCCGCAGCGCCACCCAGGCTTCGACGGTGGTGGACAGGTCTCCGGGGCCGCCGTAGAAATTGGCCCAGGTGCCGTCGGGCCGCTGCTGCGAGCGGATCCACCGCGCGGCCTCCTCGGTCTCCCGTGCGGTGCGGATGCCGAGGAACTCCCGCAGCAGCAGGTCCTCGGCGTCCTGGGTGACGTTGGTTTCCAGCTCGCCCTTCCACCAGCCGCCGGGTTCCTGCGCGGCCTTCAGGTGCGCCACCGCCCGGCCGAGGGCGGCGCCGGCCTCGGCCGCGAGCGGTCCGGGGCGGTGGACGGGCTCGGTCGTGGACGTCATCAAGCCTCCCTGGTGACGATGAACCGGGCCAGCGACAGCAGTTCCTCGCGGGCGCGGTCGGCTATGGCGGCGTCTTCGAGCTTGCGTTGCCCGGCGGCCATCCGCCGGTAGGCCTCGTCGAGAGCCCACGTCCGGCCCCCGGCGCCCTCGACCAGCTCCGCGGCGCGCCGCACGGAATCCTCGCCCGGAGTGCCCGGACGGGCGAGCCACTCCGCCAGTTCCCGGCCGAGCGCCCCGCCGTGGGTAACCGCGTAGGTGACCGGCAGGCTCTTCTTGCGCGCACGCAGGTCCGAGTGGACCGGCTTGCCGGTGACCTCGGGCTCGCCCCAGATGCCGAGCACGTCGTCGACGAGCTGGAAGGCCAGCCCGAGATCGGCCCCGAACCCGGCGAGGGCTTCGACGGTCTCCTGTGGTGCGCACGCCAGCACGGCACCGATCGCCGTGCTCGCCGACAGCAGCGCCCCGGTCTTGCCCGCGGCCATGTCCAGGCATTCGTCGAGCGTGACGTCGTTGCGCTGTTCGAACGCGACGTCGAGCACCTGCCCGCGGATCAGTTCGTTGGTGGCCTCGGCGAGCAGGCGCGCGGCGGCCACCGCGCCCGGTCCTTCCCCGTCGAGCAGCACCTCCTGCGCCAGGGACAGCATCGCGTCGCCGGTCAGGATCGCACTGGCCGCGCCGCGCACCGCCCACACCGTCGGCCGGTGCCGCCGTTCGGTGTCGCCGTCCATCAGATCGTCGTGCAGCAGCGAGAAGTTGTGCACCAGTTCGACGGCGACCGCGCCGGGCAGGCCAGTTTCCGGGCAGGCCCCGGCCGCTTGGGCGGACAGCAGCGCGAGCGCCGGGCGCACCGCCTTGCCTCCGCCCGCGGTGGGCTTGCCGTCCAAGTCGGTCCAGCCGAGGTGGTAGTAGGCGATCGACCGGCTGGTCGGATCCAGCCGCTCCAGGGCCGCCCGCATCGCGGGCATGATCGCCTGCCTGCCCTGGTGGAGAGCATCGAGAACAGCGGTCATGCGGGTATCCCTTCCGATCTGCCCGGCACCCCCGGGATGCTGCCGAGTAGGGCTTGGGTGGCCGCTTCCCCGCTGCGCGCGGCGCCTTCCATGGTCGCGGGCCACCCGGTGGCGGTCCACGCTCCGGCGAGCACGACGCCCTCGGCCGCGGTGACGGCCGCCGGGCGCAGCGCCGCGCATCCCGGCGCCGGCCGGAACGTGGCGTGCCGCTCCCTGGTGACGAAGAAGTCGCGGACGGACGCCCCGGCCGACGACGGCAGGAGCCGCCGCAGGGCGGGGACCATCCGGCGGCGGATCTCGGCCACCGGGAGGTCGATGAACTCGTCGGCCGCCGACAACGAGACGGCCAGGTACTGCCCACCGTCCACACCGGAGGGTGCGGTCCGGTCGAACACCCACTGCACCGGGGAGTCGACCGCGGCGAAGAACGGTTCGTCCAGCACCCGCCGGTCGAACACGACGTGCGCGTTGACGATCGGCGAGCTGCCGAGAGCGTCGTGCCAGCCCGCGGGCAGGGTCACGCTGCCGGGCGGCAGCAGCCGCGCGGCCACCGGCGGGGGCACCGCCAGCACCACCCGGTCGGCCTCCAGCGCGCCGGTGGAGGCCGCGATCCGCCAGGTGCCGCCGCCGGGCACCAGCCCGGTGACCTTCGCGCCGGTCAGCACCCTGGCCCCGGCCGCGGCCAGCCGCTCCGCCGCCGGGTCGCCGTGCAGTTCCCGCAGCGGCACCGTCGACCAGCCGATGTCGGCCGCGTCGGCCTCGGTCAGCAGGCCGAGCTGGAACACCGTCGCGGCCAGCCCGAGCGAGGCGCCGGTGGCGGGCGCGTTCAGCGTGGCGATGCCGACCAGGTCCCACAGCTTCCGCACGGCCTGCTCGCTCTGCCCGTGCTCGGACAGCCAGCCACCGAAGGACCGCCGGTCCGAAGCCGCCGACACCGGATCGACCCTCCGCAGGGCCAGTGCCGCACCGGCGAAGCGCATCCGGTCCAGAAGCGGCAGCGGCCGGTACTTCAGCACGGAGTCCGCCAGGTGCCAGGGCGCGGGGAGGCCGTTGCGGCGCAGCCACACGGGTGCGGGCAACCGGGGCGAGCGAACCTGGATCGCCAGCCTCGGCTGCAGGTACACCTTGCCGGTCACGCCCAGCCGGTCCAGCAGGCGGCGGTAGGAGGTGCAGCACCGCAGGAACACGTGCTGGCCGTTGTCCACCGCCAGCCCGCCGCGGCGGAAGGAGTGCGTCAGCCCGCCGAGATGGCCGCGGGATTCGAGCAGCGTCACGTCCAGGCCGGCGTCGGCGCACCCCAGGGCCGCGGTGATGCCCGCGAGCCCGCCGCCGATCACCGCCACCCGGGTTCTCACGCCGCCCGCCCCGACAGCGCCCGCGCCGCGACCCCCAGTTTTTCCCGTCCGGACAAGGACAGCCTCCGCTCGAACACGGCCTCGGGCCGTTCCGCGATGCGGTCGGTGAGCCTGCGGTAGATACCCGCCATGGCCTGGCAGCAGGCCGCGCTGCGGCGGTCCAGCAGCGGCGCGAGACGCAACCCGTCGGCGTACCACGCCCGGGCCCGTGCCGCGCTGAACCGGATGAGCTCGCTCAGCGCTCCGTCCCGGTCGATCAGCCGGCCCCGGGCGTCGAGGGCCAGTTCGACGCCGAACGCGTCGAGGTCCTCCTGCGGCAGGTACACCCGGCCGTTGCCGAGGTCTTCGCGGATGTCGCGCAGGATGTTGGTCTGCTGCAACGCGATGCCGAGCGCGTCCGAATAGCGGGGAGCCTCGGGATCGGGCCGGTGCCCGAACACGCCCAGGCACAGGCGTCCGATGGAACCCGCGACGCAGCGGCAGTACGTGGTCAGCTCGTCGAAGGTGGCGTAACGCCGCCCTTCGACGTCCATCCACACCCCGTCGAGCAGTTCGTCGAAAGCACCGAGCGGAATCGGGAACCTGCGGGCGGCGTCGGCGAGGGCGACCAGCACCGGATCGGCCGATTCCTGGAGTGCGGCCAGGGATTTGCGGACCTCCTCCAGCCGTCCGGACTTCTGCTCGACCGGAAGGTCGCCGTCGCCGATGTCGTCGATCCGGCGTGCCAGCGCGTAGACCGCGCACAGCGCGGCCCGGCGCGGCCTGGTGAGGAGACGGATTCCGTAGAAGAAGTTGCGGGCCTCGGTCCTGGTGATCTCTTCGCAGGCGCGATACGCCTCTTCGACCGTGGTCACCGGCGCCCACCCCACACCATCAGCACGGCCAGATGGCGCAGGACGTCCCGCTTGCGTGGCCGCGGCGTGGCGGACAGGACATCCCATCGGGCACGGCGGAGCGCGTCCGCGGTCGCCAGACCGCCGGCGACGTAACCGGAGATGGCGGGCCGGGCCCAGCCGTGCACCTGCGACACCAGTACCGCTCCCTGTCTCAGCTGATCCTGTGCTTTTCCGGTCTGCGCCGCCACGACTCCCCGCAGTCCTCGGCTCGCCGAGACGGCGTCGAGGTCCTCCTCCGGGACGGAAAACGCTTTCAAATCCTCTTGGGGG
This sequence comes from Amycolatopsis cynarae, assembly GCF_026802195.1. Taxonomy (NCBI): domain Bacteria; kingdom Bacillati; phylum Actinomycetota; class Actinomycetes; order Pseudonocardiales; family Pseudonocardiaceae; genus Amycolatopsis; species Amycolatopsis cynarae. Next base: position 3,893,839 of record NZ_CP113836.1, read on the forward strand.
AGGTAGATCCGGCCCTTGCGCCGGTCCTCCGCGACGTCCTGGCAGTGCTCGAGAAGCTGGAGCGCGGTGCAGACCAGGTCGGACGCGCGCGCGGCCGCCGAGGAATCAGCCGACTCGGCCCCGAAGATCCGCAGCACGATCCGGCCGACCGGATTCGCGGACAGTGCACAGTAGGCCTCCAGTTCGGCCTGGGTGGCATAGCGGGTGATGCGCTGGTCCTGCAGGTTGGCGAGCACCAGCCGGTCGAAGGGTTCCCGGTCCAGCCGCCTCGCCCGGATCGTGGGCACGAGACGGCGCAGGACCGGCTCCTGCGGGGCACCTTCCCAGGCGCGAGCGAGGTCCTTCCGGAACCGTAGCAGCGCGGCGGTCGCGTCGCCTGCCGACTCATCCCCCAAATCATCGATAACGCGCACGACGTCATACACCGCGCCGAGATCGCGCCGAAGGTCACGCGGGAGTATCCGCAACGCTACCGGAAAGTTTTCCGCGCGTTTCTTTTCCTCGAGGGCTGCGCCGGTCGTGGCCACCATCCGGGGTGGGATCCGGGGTAGTCCAGGCCCCTCGACCGTGTCGTCACCTGTCGGTGCTGGCCTCATTCGCCCATAATCCAACCAGGGACGGCCGGGATTCTTCACGCGGGAAACAAAAAACGGCGAGCCCCGGTTGTCACGAGCGAACAGTATTGACCCGATCGAAGGACGACTGCGGACTACGGGCAGGAGGGCGCCGGAGAGCGTGGAAAAGAGAGCCGACCCGAGCGAGTCGAAACTGGAAGAACTGGCCTCGGCCACGGCCGACCGGCTGCCCCGCATGCTCGACGACGTCACCCGGCTGCTGCGCCACGACTGGCCCGACTACGCGGACTTCATCGTGACCGAGCGGGACGAGGTCCTGGTCGCGGCGAGCATCTTCCTGCACCGTCTGGTGCGGATGGCCAAATGGGACATCACCGAGTTGTCGGAGCTGTCGGAGGCCCCCGACCAGCAGCCGGACCAGCTCGGCGAGCAGTCGGTGTTCGAGGAGATCGGCCGGGCGCAGTGGCAGCAGGGCCGCGACCTGACCAGCCTGCTGTCGGCCTACCAGATCGGCGCCAGGGTTGCCTGGCACCATGTGGCCGAGGTCGCGCTCGAAGTCGGCGTCTCCCCCGACGTGTTCGCCTCCCTCGCGGAGGCGGTCTTCATCTTCGTGGACCAGTTGTCCTCGGCGTCGGCACGCGGGTACGTGCTCGAACAGTCCGAGGCCGCCGCCGCGCGGGAAAGGCTGCGCGACGAACTGGGCGGCATGCTGCTCTCCGACCGGTCCGACACCGCCGCGATCCGCGCCGCCGCCGCCCGGGTGGACTGGCCGCTGCCGCGGGAGGCCGCGGTCGTCCTGGTCGAACCCGACAATCCGGTCGGCACCGCGCTGCTGGCCCGGCTCGACCACTCGTGCCTGCACGTGCGGCGGCAGCGGACGGTGTGCGCGATCATCCCCGATCCGAACGGACCCCAGCGGCGGCAGCGGCTGTCGGTCGCCCTGCGGGGCGCCGGGGCCGTGGTCGGGCACGCGGTGCCGCTGGAGAACCTGCCCGCCAGCATGCGGGTCGCCGAGGTCGCCGCCCAGCTGCGGCACGCGGGTGTGCTGGGCGACGATCCGGTGTTCGTCGACGAGCACCTGGATTCGATCATCGTGCACCGCGATCCCCGGCTGCTGGACGCGTTCCGCACCCAGTGCCTGGCCCCGCTGGACGCGCTGGGCCCGGTGACCCGGCAGCGCCTGTGCGAGACCCTCGCGTCCTGGCTGCGGCACCTGGGCGACCGGCGGGCGGTGGCCGAGGAGCTGCACATCCACCCGCAGACCGTGCGCTACCGGCTCAGCCAGCTGCGCGAACTGTTCGGCGAGCGGCTCGACGATCCGGACAACCGCCGCCGTCTCACCCTGGCACTGGCCTGGGGCGACCCCTCCCCGGCCCGGTGAACACCACCCCGGCGGTTTTGCCGGGGGGACCGGCGTTGTGCCGTGAGGAACCCGGCTAGGACAGCTCGTCGAGGATCCGGCGGAACTCCTTGAGGAAGGGCTCGGCGTCATCGAGGAAGGCCGGGTCGGCGGCCAGGGTCATCGAAAACACCCCGTGCCAGCCGAGCACGCCGACCACGAAGGGGGTGCCCGGCGCCAGCGGGATGATCGGGTACGCGGTGATGAGCGGATAGCCGTTCATGGCGACCTGCCAGGTGGCGCCCGGCATGTTCGAGGCGATCCCGTGGAAGAACCGGCCCCCGTAGACGGTGCGCGCGAACCAGGAGTGCAGGACCGGCGGCATCAGGCGGCCCAGGGCGTGCATGACGAAGCGGGAGGCGATCACCCGCGTCCCGGTCCGCAGCCGGGTGCTCGCCTTCGCCACCGCCGCGAGGCGCTGCGCCTCGGGCATTTCCCCCAGCGGCACCTCGACCATCACCGCCGCGGTCACGTTCCCGGCCCGTCCCGCCCTCGGTTCGGCCGCCATCAGCGGTACCGACACCAGCAGCTTCGACGGCAGCGGTCCCTTCGCCAGGCGGCGCAGCGCACCGGCCGTCCCGGCCAGCAGCAGGTCGGTCACCCGGACCCCGCGGCGCCGCGCCAGCTCCCGCACCTCGTCCAGGTCCAGTGCCAGGGTGCCGAAGGTCCGCCCGGCCGTCCCGCTCACCGCGAGCCTGCCCCGGGGCCGCCGGTCGAAGGCCAGTTGCGCCAGGCCCACGGCGCCACCGAGCACCTGGCGCAGGCGCCCCGGCCGGGCCATGTCGCCCATCGCCGAGGTCAGGTCCGGCGAGTCGAACATGCTCAGCATCAGGTTGATCGTGCCGATGCCGTCGGCCACCGAATGGTGCACCAGGGAGATCACCGCGGCCACGTGTTCCTCGATGCCGGTCACCACACACAGCCGCCACAGCGGGCGATCCCTCGGCAGCGGCTGCCCGGCCAGCTCCGCGACCAGCCGGTGCAGCGCCGGCATCCCGCCGGGCCGCCCGTCGGGACGGCGCAGATCGAACTCCGGCACGTGCCATGCCCAGTCGATCGCGGTATGGGCGATCCAGCGCAGGGGCCGCCAGCGGGTCGGTGGTGCCAGGCGCCAGCGGAAACCGGGCAGTCCCGGCAGCGCCGCGACGATCTTGGCCCGCAGCTGCTCACGGGTGGGCGGGCCGTCCTGGCCCGAGGTGTCGAGCATGATCAGGCCGCCGACGTGCTGCGGCGCCCACGGGGTCTCCACGTGCAGGAAGAACGCGTCCGAGGCCGGGATCCGGCCGGTGTCTCGCCTCGCCACACCGCGATCATGGCACCGCGGCCGCGGGGACGGCACTTCCAGCGGGTCAGGAGCCACCGAAGCGGGTGGCGAGCGTGCGGTAGAGCGAGGGCATCAGGCCCCGGACCGCGACGGGCAGCCGCAGCCAGCCGGGCACGTACGCCTCGGCGCGGCCCTCGCGCAGCGACCGCAGCACCGCCAGCGCCACCCGGTCCGCGGGCACGGGACGCGGGCTGCTGCGCTGGTAGGGCCGTCCGCGGCGGGTGAAGAACGCGGTGTCCACCACCCCGGGGACGACCACGCCGACGTGCACGGCGGTATCCGCCAGCTCGAACCGGAGACTTTCCGCGAAGGCGTCGACCCCGGCCTTGACGCCGGAATAGACCGCCTCGCCCGCGACCCCGGTGCGCCCGGCGATCGAGGTCACGAACATCACCGAGGACCGCGGGCGGGCACGCAGGGACGGCAGCAGCGCCCGGGTCAGCTCCATCGGCGTGAGCAGGTTCACCTCGACGATCCGCCGCACGTCCGCCGCGGTCATCTCGGGGAAGGGACCCGCCCAGCCGATCCCGGCGTTGTTGACCAGGATGTCCACCTCGCCGAAGCGGCGGGTGATCTCCTCGGCGGCGGCGGGCACGGCCGCCGGGTCGGCGAAGTCCGCGGTGAGCGTGGCACCGCCGGTGCGCCCCGCCAGCGCGGCGAGCCTGCCGGGGTCGCGCCCGTGCAGCACGAGCCGCGCCCCGGCCTCGTGCAGCCGGAGCGCGGTCGCCGCCCCGATCCCCGACGAAGCGCCGGTGACCACCGCGAGCGCGCCCCGGACGTCCATCTGCGGGGACGCGTCAGCCGGTGACGCCGACCGCGTCGACGACGAACACGAGTGTCTCGTTCGGCTTGATGGTCTGCTGCCCGCTGGCGCCGTAGCCCAGCTGCGGCGGCACGACCAGCAGGCGGCGGCCGCCCTGCTTGATGCCCACCAGGCCCTGGTCCCAGCCGGGGATGACGGTGCCCTGGCCGAGGGTGAACGAGAACGGCTGCGAACCGAACGAGTTCTGCTGGTCCTTCTTGTCCGACCAGGTGTAGAGGTCGTAGTTCATCTGCAGCGCACTGCCGGCCTTCGCGTCGGCTCCGCTACCGGCCTTGAGGTCCTTGGTCAGCAGCTTCGTCGGCGCGGTGCAGGTGTCCGGGATGGTGACGGTCGGCTTGCTGCCGTAGTCCCCGGTGACCTTGATGTCGTCCACGGTGCACTCATGCTGCTGGGTGGTCGGCGCGGCGGCCACCGAGGACGCCGAGGAGGCTCCCGCCGGGTTCGGCGCCGGATAGGTGGGTCCGTTGCCGGGAGGGTAGGACGAGGGCTCCTGGCCGTTGGAGCAGGCGGCGAGCCCCAGCGCGGCTGCCACCACGAGCACGATCTTGCCAGCATTACGCATGGCGACACCTTAACCGCCGGTTGACCTGTCCTTATCCGGCACCCACGAGAGTCGGCAGCGCATGCTCGGTGTAGACGACACCGAGCCGCTGCGTCGCCCGGGTGAGCGCGACGTACAGGTCGTTCCAGCCCCGCGGGGAGGCCGCCACGATCTCCTCGGGCGCCACCACGAGCACCCCGTCGAACTCCAGTCCCTTCGCCTCGCCGACGGTCAGCACGGACAGCCGTTCGTCCTCGGGCAACTGCTGCCGCACCCGGTCCAGCCGGGAGTCCGGGCACAGCACGGCGAGCGTGCCGCCGTCGACCGCGGCCAGCTCCTGGGCGGCCAGCCCCGCGACCCCCTCCTCGGGCAGCTTGCGCTGCCACGGCTCGACCCCGGTCTCCCGGACCGAGGAGGGCGCCCGCAGCCCCGGGTCCACCTCGGCGAGAGCGGCCGCGGCCAGCCGCATGATCTCGGCCGGAGTGCGGTAGTTGACGGTCAGTTCCCGCAGGCGCCAGCGGTCCTCGACATAGGGGGCGAGCATCTCGTGCCACGAGGAGGCGCCCGCCGCCGCACCGGTTTGCGCGACGTCGCCGACCAGGGTCATCGACCGGCTGGGACAGCGCCGCATGAGCAGCCGCCAGTCCATCGGCGACAGCTCCTGTGCCTCGTCGACGATCACGTGCCCGAAGGTCCAGCGACGGTCGGCCGCCGCCCGCTGCGCGGCGGTCAGCTCGCTGCGGCGCTGCTGGCGTTCGGCGAACAGTTCGGCGTCGAGAATGTCGCTCACCCGGAGGATTTCCTCGTCGATGATCTCCTCGTCCTGTTCGAGGATGTCGAGCACGCCCTCGGCGTAGGCCCGTTCCTCACGCTCGCGCCGCGCCCTAGCGGCGCGAGCGTCGCTGTCGTCCTCGCCGAGCAGCTCGGCCAGCTCGTCGAGCAGCGGCACGTCCGCGGACGTCCACCGCTCGGCGGCGGGACGCACCAGATGCGCCCACTCCTCCTCGGCGAGGAGGCCGCCCGCCGCGGACTCCAGCCGCTCCGGCGCGGAGAACAACTCGCGCAGCAGGCGCTGCGGGGTGATCTTCGGCCACAGGGAGTCCAGCGCCTCGCGGACGGTCGCCGAGGCGGCCAGCTCGGCCCGGATCTCCGCCCGGTCCCCGGGATCGAGCACCGGCGTGTCCGCGTTTTCCCCCTCCTTGAGGGGGATTTCCGGCACGCCGTCGAACAGGTCGACCTCGAACCGGCTCGCCGCCCGCTCCGCCAGCACGCCGAGCAGCTCTTCGAAGAACACGCGGCGGGCGACGTTGTGCGGCCGCAGGGTCCCGCGTGCCTTGGCGCGGGCCCGCTCGCAGGTCGCCCGGTCCAGCTGGAGCACTCCGTCGTCGAACTCCACCTCGAGCACGTCTTCGGGCACCCGCTGGCGGTCGGCGACCGCGGCGGCCAGCACCCGGGTCATCACCAGCCGGCCCTTGACCTCGGCGGCCTCGCGGCTGTCGGCTCCCCTGGCCCGCACACCGGGGAACAACTGTCCCACCGTGGCCAGCAGCACGCCGGTCTCCCCGAGCGACGGGAGCACCTGCCCGATGTAGCGCAGGAAAGTGCTGTTCGGGCCCACCACGAGCACGCCGCGCGTGGCGAGCTGCTGGCGGTAGGTGTAGAGCAGGTACGCGGCGCGATGCAGGGCCACGGCCGTCTTGCCGGTGCCCGGGCCGCCCTGGACCACGAGCACACCGCCGAGCTCGTCGCGGATGATCCGGTCCTGCTCGGCCTGGATGGTGGCGACGATGTCGCTCATCTCACCGGTCCGGCGGCGCTCCAGCGCGGCCAGCAGCGCCGCCTCGCCCGCCAGCCCCAGGTCGTGGCCCTGGTCGGCGGCCCGCAGGTCCAGGATCTCGTCGTCAAGGCCGACCACCCTGCGGCTGAGGGTGCGGATGTGCCTGCGCCGCCGCACTCCCTCCGGGGAGGCGGCGGTGGCCAGGTAGAACGGCCGCGCGGCGGGGGCGCGCCAGTCGATGAGCAGCGGTTCGTAGTCGCCGTCTTCGTCGAACAGCCCCAGCCTGCCGACGTAGACGGTCTCGTCCTCGTGGAAGTCGAGGCGGCCGAAGCACAGTCCCTGTTCCACCGAGCTGAGCTGGGCGAGCCGCTCCGAGTACAGGGTCGTGGCCACGTCCCGCTCGGTGCGGGCCTGCGGCGGTCCCCCGGCCTGCCCCAGCACTTCGGTCAGGCGCCGCTGCGCGGATTCCCGCTCGGCGTCGAGCCTGCGGTACAGGAGAGACACGTAGTCCTGTTCCCCCGCCAGGTCGGTGCTGTTGTCTGGTTCCCGTTCCGGGGACACGGACAAGACGCAACCCACTTTCGCATCCGGAATGATCTGGTGACTGTTGCCCAACGCGGGAACCCGTCGGGGAATTCCCGCGCCGCCGGCCACCCGCCGGATCGTGCGAAGAACTAGAACGGCAGGCCGAAGGCGGGGAAGCCGAACGCCGAGTCCACGGCCAGCGCGCAGAACACGATCATCAGGTACGTGTTCGAGCGGTGGAACAGGGCCATCGGCTTGGTCGCCACCCCGCGCTTGACCTGGCGGTAGAGCCGGTGCGCGTAGAAGAGGAACCAGGTACCGGCCAGCACCGCGAAACCGGCGTAGAGCCAGCTCGTCGCGGGCACCAGCAGCAGGCTCCAGCCGACCATGACCCACGAGTAGATGAGGATCTGCCGCGCCACGTGCTGGGGGGTGGCCACGACCGGCAGCATCGGCACGCCGGCCCGCTCGTAGTCCTCCCGGTACCGCATGGCCAGTGCCCAGGTGTGCGGCGGGGTCCAGAAGAAGATCACACCGAACATCACGAAGGCGGGCCACTGCACGGTGCCGGTGACCGCGGACCAGCCGATCACGGTCGGCATGCAGCCCGCGGCCCCGCCCCACACCACGTTCTGCGCCGTCCGCCGCTTCAGGCCGAAGGTGTAGACGAAGATGTAGAACAGGATCGTGGCGATCGCGAGGATCGCCGAAAGCAGATTGACCGTGAAGTACATCATCGCGAACGACGCGATGCCCAGCACGATGCCGAACACGAGCGCGTTGCGCCGCGGAACGGAGTCACGGACCAGCGGCCGGCGCTTGGTGCGGTTCATCACCTTGTCGATGTCCGCGTCGATCACACAGTTCAGCGCGTTCGCGCTGCCCGCGGCCATGGAACCACCGATCAGCGTGGCCAGCATCAGCCACGGCGACGGAATCGTCCGCCCGGCAAGGAACATCGCCGGAATGGTCGTCACCAGCAACAGCTCGATGACCTGCGGTTTCGTCAACGCGAGGTAGGCACCCGCGCGGCCGAGAAGGCGCTGCGGGAGCGTGCCGGGCCGTCCGCCGCTCGGGTCCACAGCGCTGGTGCTGTCACTGCGGCCGTGCGCAGCGTCCACCAACGACATTTCGCTCCCTGGGTCGGATCCAAATCGGGTCGGCACCAAGGCGCGACACCTCGACCGATGGTAGTCACGGCCGCGGGCCGCAGCGCGCCTGGGGTTGCCGATCTCGCCGTCCGGCCACGGTAAGTGTCGGGTTTCGACCCGGCGGGTAGTCACCCACTAGGCTGCCTGCCGAGGGACCCGATCGTGGCTGCGCGCAGGGCCCCGAGCAGGAATATTGCGCCTTCGTGATCGATTGAGACAAGGGGTAGCCTGCAGGCGCGCGCAAGCCGAGTGACGAAAACGACCAACGACAAGCACCGGGGAGTCCGAGTTCAGTGTCCGAAACCGCCTCTATCAGCGAGAACAACCCTCTGCTCCGGCGGAACGTGCCCGCCGGCTGGACCGATCTCGACACCCGCGCCGTGGACACCGTCCGGGTGCTGGCCGCGGACGCGGTCGAGAACTGCGGCAGCGGGCATCCCGGCACCGCGATGAGCCTGGCCCCGCTGGCCTACACGCTGTTCCAGCGCGAGATGCGTCACGACCCCAGTGACCCCGAGTGGCCCGCGCGCGACCGGTTCGTCCTCTCCGCCGGGCACAGCAGCCTGACGCTCTACATCCAGCTCTTCCTCTCCGGCTACGGACTCGAACTCGAGGACCTCAAGCAGCTGCGCAAGTGGGGCTCCAAGACCCCGGGCCACCCCGAGTACCGCCACACCAAGGGCGTGGAGACCACCACCGGCCCGCTGGGCCAGGGCCTGGCCAACGCGGTCGGCATGGCGATGGCCGCCCGCCGCGAGCGCGGCCTGCTCGACCCCGCGGCCGCGCCCGGCGAGAGCATCTTCGACCACCACATCTACGTGATCGCTTCCGACGGCGACATCGAAGAGGGCGTCACCTCCGAGGCCTCCTCCATCGCGGGCCGCCAGGAGCTGGGCAACCTCATCGTCTTCTACGACGACAACAAGATCTCCATCGAGGACGACACCACCATCGCGCTGTCCGAGGACACCGCGAAGCGGTACGAGGCCTACGGCTGGCACGTGCAGACCGTCGAGGGCGGCGAGGACGTGGTGGCGATCCAGGAGGCGATCGCGGCGGCCAAGGCCGACCCGCGCCCGTCCTTCATCCTCCTGCGCACCGTGATCGGCTACCCGGCGCCGACGAAGATGAACACCGGCAAGTCGCATGGTGCCGCGCTGGGCGCCGAAGAGGTGGCCGCGGTCAAGAAGATCCTCGGTTTCGACCCGGAGAAGGACTTCGAGGTCGACGACGAGGTGCTGGCCCACACCCGCCAGGCGGTCGACCGCGGCAAGCAGTGGCGCGCCGAATGGCAGGAGCGCTACGACGCGTGGGCCACGGCCAACCCGGAGCGCAAGGCGCTGGCCGACCGGCTGGCCACCCGCACCCTGCCCGATGGCTGGGCGGACGGGCTGCCGTCCTGGGAGCCCGACGCCAAGGGCATCGCCACCCGCAAGGCCTCCGGCGAGGTGCTCTCCGCCCTGGCCGACGCGCTGCCGGAGCTGTGGGGCGGTTCGGCCGACCTGGCCGAGAGCAACAACACCACGATGAAGGGCGCCGACTCCTTCGGCCCGGAAAAGGCTTCCACGGAGATGTGGCGGGCCAACCCCTACGGCCGCACGCTGCACTTCGGTGTCCGCGAGCACGCGATGGGCTCGATCCTCAACGGCATCGCGCTGCACGGCGGCACCCGGCCCTACGGTGCGACCTTCCTCATCTTCAGCGACTACATGCGCCCGCCGGTGCGGCTGGCCGCGCTGATGAAGCTGCCGGTCACCTACGTCTGGACGCACGACTCGATCGGTCTCGGCGAGGACGGCCCGACGCACCAGCCGATCGAGCAACTGGCCTCGCTGCGCGCGATCCCGGGCCTGAACGTGGTCCGGCCCGCGGACGCCAACGAGACCGCCGCCGCCTGGAAGGCCGTGCTGGAGGACACCGAGCACCCGTCGGGCCTGGCGCTGACCCGCCAGAACGTGCCGATCCTCGAGGGCACCTCGGCCGAGGGCGTGGCCAAGGGTGGGTACGTGCTGGCCGAGGCCGAGGGCGGTGCCGCCGGCAAGCCCGAGGTGATTCTCATCGCCACCGGCTCGGAGGTCCAGCTGGCCGTCGCGGCCCGCGAGGCCCTGCAGGCCGACGGCGTGCCGACCCGCGTGGTCTCGATGCCGTGCGTGGAGTGGTTCGACGCGCAGGACGAGGCGTACCGGGAATCGGTGCTGCCCTCCGACGTCAAGGCCCGCGTCTCGGTCGAGGCCGGCGTGGCCCAGCCGTGGCACCGCTTCGTCGGCGACGCCGGTGAGATCGTCTCGATCGAGCACTTCGGCGCCTCCGCCGACTACCAGACCCTGTTCCGCGAGTTCGGGTTCACCGCCGACGCCGTGGTCGCCGCCGCGCGCAGCTCGCTCGCCAAGAGCAAGAACTCCTGACCACAGAGGGGATCACAGTCATGAGCGAAACCGGAAACGGCACCACCGACCGGCTCGCCGCGCTGTCCGAGGCCGGCGTGTCCATCTGGCTCGACGACCTGTCACGGGACCGGCTGAACTCGGGCAACCTCGCCGAGCTCATCCGGGACCGCCACGTCGTGGGTGTCACCACCAACCCGACGATCTTCGCCAACGCCCTGTCCCAGGGCGAGGCCTACGACGAGCAGGTCCGTGAGCTCGCCGCCCGCGGCGCCGGCCTGTCGGCCACCGTGCGCGAGCTGACCACCACCGACGTGCGCAACGCGGCGGACCTGTTCCGCGATGTCTACCGCGCGAGCAACGGGGTGGACGGCCGCGTCTCCATCGAGGTCGACCCGCGGCTGGCCAAGGACGCGGAGAAGACCGCGGCCGAGGCGCAGGACCTGTGGAAGACGGTGGACCGGCCGAACATCTTCATCAAGATCCCGGCCACCGAGGAAGGCCTGCCCGCGATCACCCGCACGCTCGCCGAGGGCATCAGCGTCAACGTCACGCTGATCTTCTCCCCTCAGCGCTACCGCGCGGTGATCGAGGCCTTCTTCGCGGGCCTGGAGCAGGCCAAGGCCAACGGCCACGACCTGCACTCGATCGAGTCCGTCGCCTCCTTCTTCGTGTCCCGTGTGGACACCGAGGTCGACAAGCGGCTCGACGCGATCGGCACCGCCGAGGCGAAGGTGCTGCGGGGTGAGGCGGCGATCGCGAACGCACGCCTGGCCTATGCCACCTACCTGGAGCTCTTCGCGTCGGAGCGCTGGGCCGCGCTCAAGGCCGCCGGAGCCAACCCGCAGCGCCCGCTGTGGGCCTCCACCGGCGTGAAGGACCCGGCCTACTCCGACACCCGCTACGTCGACCAGCTCGTGGTGGCGGGCACGGTCAACACGATGCCGGAGAAGACACTCTTCGCCGCCGCCGATCACGCGGAGATCGAGGGCGACAGGGTCAGCGGCACCGAGGCGCAGGCACAGGCGGTCTTCGACCAGCTGTCCGCGGTCGGGGTGGATGTCGCCGACGTGTTCCGCACCCTCGAGGACGAGGGCGTGGAGAAGTTCGAGAAGTCCTGGCAAGAGCTGCTCGACACCGTCGAGGCGCAGCTCGGGAAGGCTGAGAACTGACATGATGGGGGACGAAACCAGCGGGCTTGCCGTCACCATCCCCGATGGGCAGCTCGCGGCCCAGGCCGCACCGCTGGTGGACAAGCTGGTCTCGGACCAGATCGCCTCGAAGCTCGCCGCCGGAGACCCCACGCTGTGGGGTCCCGCGGCGGAGCCCGAAGCGTCCATCCGGCTGTCCTGGACCACGCTCCACAAGAGCTCGCGTCCGTTGATCGGGGAAATCGAGGCGCTGCGCGAGGAACTGCGCGGCGAAGGCGTGGACCGCGTCGTGCTGGCCGGTATGGGCGGCTCGTCGCTGGCGCCCGAGGTGATCACCAGGACCGAGGGCGAGGCACTGACCGTGCTCGACACCACCGACCCCGGCCAGGTCGCCGACGCCCTCGCCGGTGATCTCACCCGCACCGTGCTGGTGGTGTCGTCGAAGTCCGGCGGCACGGTGGAGACCGACAGCCACCGCCGCATCTTCGCGAAGGCCTTCGCGGAGGCCGGTGTCGACGCGGCGAGGCGGATCGTCGTGGTCACCGACCCGGGTTCGCCGCTGGCGCAGCTGGCCGAGAACGAGGGCTACCGCAAGGTGTTCCTGGCCGACCCGCACGTCGGCGGCCGCTACTCGGCGCTCACCGCGTTCGGGCTGGTCCCGGCGGGGCTGGCGGGCGCCGATGTGGCCCGCCTGCTCGACCAGGCCGCCGCCGCGGCCCAGGTGCTGGGCGGTGACGACGCGGACAACCCGGCGCTGCGGCTCGCCGCGGCCTGGGGCGCCGCACACGCCAACGGTGCCGAGAAGGTCGTACTGGCGACGACCGACTCGGGCGGCCTGGACTCGCTGCCCGGCTTCCCCGACTGGGCCGAACAGCTCATCGCCGAGTCCACCGGCAAGCAGGGCACCGGCCTGCTGCCGGTCGCCGTCGAGAGCGCCGACGCGCCCGGTTTCGCCGACGCCGGTGCCGACGCGACCCCGGTCGCCGTCGGCCCGGCCACGGGCGCGGCGAAAATCGCCACCTCCGGTTCGCTCGGGGCCCAGTTCCTGTTGTGGGAGTTCGCCACCGCGATCGCGGGCAGGCTGCTGGGGATCAACCCGTTCGACCAGCCCGACGTGGAGGCCGCCAAGGCGGCCGCCCGGTCGCTGCTGGACAACCCCGCCGCGCTCGGCGGCGGCGAGACGCCGTCCACTGTGGACGGCGCGGTGGAGGTCTTCGCACCCGCCGGGGTGTCCGGCGAGGGCACGCTCACCGACGTGCTCACCGAGTTCTTCGCCACCGCGCCGGAACACGGCTACCTGGCCGTGCAGGCCTACCTGGACCGGCTCGACGACGCCTCCGCTTCGCTGCTGCGCAGCGAGCTGGCGCGGCGCACCGGACTGCAGACCACCTTCGGCTGGGGGCCGCGGTTCCTGCACTCGACCGGGCAGTACCACAAGGGCGGGCATCAGAACGGCATCTTCCTGCAGATCACCGGTGCCGCCGAGCACGACCTCGACGTCCCGGACCGCCCGTACACCCTGGGCACGCTGCAGCACGCGCAGGCGCTCGGCGACGGGCAGGTACTCACCGGGCGCGGCAGGCCGGTGCTGCGTCTGCACCTCACGGACCGGGCCGCCGGCCTGGCCCAGCTCGTCCGGGCGATTCAGGCGATCCAGGAGGTGGGGGACCGATGACCGACTGGAGCAACCCGCTGCGCGATCCGCGCGACAAACGCCTGCCGCGCATCGCGGGCCCGTCCAGCATGGTGATCTTCGGGGTTACCGGCGACCTGTCCCGCAAGAAACTCATGCCCGCGATCTACGACCTGGCCAACCGGGGCCTGCTGCCCGCGGGGTTCTCGCTGATCGGGTTCGCCCGGCGGGACTGGGAGAACGAGGACTTCGGGCAGCTGGTGCACGACGCGGTCGCCGAGCACGCCCGCACCCCCTTTCGCGAGTCGGTGTGGAACCGGCTCGCCGAAGGCATCCGTTTCGTGCAGGGCACCTTCGACGACGACGACGCCTTCGACCGGCTCGCGCAGACCGTGCGGGACCTCGACGCCGAACGCGGCACCGGGGGCAACACCGCGTTCTACCTGTCGATCCCGCCCAGCGCGTTCCCGGTGGTGACCAAGCAGCTGGCCCGCTCCGGTCTCGCGCAGAGCGACGACCAGTCGTGGCGCCGGGTGGTCATCGAAAAGCCGTTCGGGCACGACCTGGCCAGCGCCAAGGAACTCAACACCATCGTCAACGACGTCTTCCCCGAGGAGTCGGTGTTCCGCATCGACCACTACCTGGGGAAGGAGACGGTGCAGAACATCCTGGCGCTGCGCTTCGCCAACCAGATGTTCGAGCCGATCTGGAACTCCAACTACGTCGACCACGTGCAGATCACCATGGCCGAGGACATCGGCCTCGGCGGCCGGGCCGGCTACTACGACGGTATCGGCGCGGCACGCGACGTGATCCAGAACCACCTCCTGCAGCTGCTGGCCTTCACCGCGATGGAGGAGCCGCTGTCGTTCGAGCCGCGCGCCCTGCGCGCGGAGAAGATCAAGGTGCTGTCGGCCACGAAACCGTGCCATCCCTTCGACCAGACGACCGCCCGCGGGCAGTACGCGGGCGGCTGGCAGGGCGGCAAGAAGGTGCCGGGCCTGTTGCAGGAGGCCGGGTTCGCCAAGGACTCGATCACCGAGACCTACGCCGCGGTCACCCTCGAGGTGCAGAACCGCCGGTGGGCCGGGGTGCCGTTCTACCTGCGCACCGGCAAGCGCCTGGGGCGCCGCGTCACCGAGATCGCCGTGATGTTCAAGCGGGCCCCGCACCTGCCCTTCGACCGCACCTCCACCGAGGAGCTGGGGCAGAACGCACTGGTGATCCGCGTCCAGCCGGACGAGGGCGTGACCATGCGGTTCGGGTCGAAGGTGCCGGGCACCACGATGGAGGTCCGGGACGTCACGATGGACTTCGGGTACGGCCACGCCTTCACCGAGTCCTCCCCCGAGGCCTACGAGCGGCTCATCCTGGACGTGCTCCTCGGCGAGCCCTCGCTGTTCCCGGTGAACGAGGAAGTCGAACTGTCCTGGCAGATCCTGGACCCGGTCCTGGAGTACTGGGCCAAGCAGGGCGCTCCCGAGCCGTATGCACCCGGCAGCTGGGGGCCCGCTTCGGCCGATGAAGTGCTGCAGCGCAGCGGGCGGAACTGGAGGCGACCGTGAGCCACACTTTGCGCAGCCCCGGCCACGGTCGCCGACCGGGTGCGGGTGCCCCGCACAAGCACTGGAGGCGACCGTGATCATCGATTTGCCCTCGACCACGACCTCTCAGGTCAACCGCAAGCTGGTGGAGTTGCGGGAACGTGGTGGTGCGGTCGCGCTCGGCCGCGTGCTCACCCTGGTGATCGTCGATGACGACGGCGAGCATCTGGAGGCGCACATCGACGCCGCCAACGAGGCCAGCCGCGAGCACCCGTGCCGGGTGATCGTGGTCGCGCGGGGTTCCCGCACGGCGGCTCCGCGCATCGACGGCCAGATCCGGGTCGGCGGTGATGCCGGTGCCAGCGAGGTGGTGATCCTGCGGCTGTACGGCCCGCTCGCGGCCCAGGGCCAGAGTGCGGTGGTGCCGCTGCTGCTGCCGGACGCGCCGATCGTCACCTGGTGGCCCAGCGCGGGACCGAAGGCTCCGGCGCAGGACCCGATCGGCCAGCTGGCGCAGCGCCGGATCACCGACTCGGCGGCCGAGCGCAGCCCGATAAGAGCACTGGCCACCCGCCGCAAGTCCTATGTGGAGGGTGACACGGATCTGGCCTGGACGCGGTTGACCAACTGGCGTGCCCAGCTGGTGGCCGCGCTGGATCTGCCGCCGTACGAGAAGATCACCGCCGCCACGGTGACCGGCGAAGCGGATTCGCCCTCCACCGAGCTGCTGGCGGGCTGGCTCGCCGAGTACCTGCGGGTGCCGGTGAAGCGGGTGAAAACCAGTACGGCGCAAGGAATCGTGTCCGTGTCGCTGGAGCGTCGCTCGGGTGCGGTGGAGCTGTACCGGCCGGATGGCAAGGTCGGCACGCTCACCCAGCCCGGCCAGCCGACGCGGCGCATCGCGCTGCACCGCCGCAGCACCAAGGACTGTCTCATCGAGGAGCTGCGGCGGCTCGACCCGGACGAGGTCTACGAGGCCGCGCTGCATGGTCTGGACAAGCTGAGCGCGGGCGCCGCCAAGAGCCCCGGCAAGCCCAAGGCCAAGAGCAACGGGAAGAAGCCGGCGAAGGCAGCCGCCTCGTGAGCGCGACCGAGGTGGTCGTCTACGCCAACCCGGAACTGCTGGCCGCGGCGGCCGCCGCCCGGCTGGTGACCAGGCTGGTGGATCTGCAGGCCGCCAAGGGAAGCGCTTCCCTGGTGCTCACCGGCGGCACCACCGGGATCGCGGTGCTGGAACAGCTGCACCGCTCCCCGGCACGGGATGCGGTGGACTGGTCCCGGCTGGACCTGTACTGGGGTGACGAGCGGTTCGTGCGCGCGGACGACGACGAGCGCAACGAAAAGCAGGCCCGCGAAGCGCTGCTCGACCACGTGCCCGTCGCCCCGGAGCGGGTGCACGCGATGCCGGCCTCGGACGGGGAATTCGGCGACGATCCGGACGCGGCGGCGGAGGCCTACGCCCGGGTTCTGGCCCGCCACGCCCGGCCCGAGGACCACGGCGAAGTGCCGGGATTCGACATCGTGCTGCTCGGCCTCGGCGGCGAGGGGCACACCGCGTCGATCTTCCCGGAATCGCCCGCGGTGTACGAGACCCAGCGGTCGGTGATCGCGGTGCGCAACTCGCCGAAGCCTCCGCCGACCAGGATCTCGCTGACCCTGCCCGCCCTTCGGCAGGGACACGACGTCTGGCTGCTGACCACCGGGGCGGCCAAGGCCGATGCGGTGGCGCTGGCACTGGCCGGCGCCGGCGAGGTGCAGCTCCCGGTCGCGGGTGCCCGCGGACGGCGACGCACGCTGTGGCTGATCGACCGGACCGCGGCGGGCAAGCTGTCGAACGTCTACCTGCCCCCGACGGCCTGATGACGGGCGCGGTGCCGTGCGGGTGCGCCCGCACGGCACCGCGCTTTCCGACGAAAGTCTTGAGAATGCACGGAATTTACCCCCATCACACGCTTCGTCGTTAGCATCCGCACATTTTTTCGGTTTCCCGCGTCCCGATCGGGCGTCTCGTGCATCTCACCGTCAAGTCCACGAGACGAGTGAGGTCCAACGACATGAGCACTGAGGGACTCTCCATAGGGATTTCGGTCGGCGGCCCGAGCGCCGGCGCCGGCACCGGAACGGCCGAGCGCACGCGGCGGAGAACCGGTTCCCGCCCGCGCGTACTGCTCCGGCGGGAAACCTGGGCACCGCTAGCCATCGACGCGGCCGCCATCCTGCTCGCGGCGCTCGACGTCTGGCTCGTCGTCCCGGAAAAGGCCGAACCGTACTCCATCTACCTGTCGGCGTTCGCCTGTCTCGCGCTGGCCGCCCGCCGGTGGCTGCCGTTCCTGGTCGTGCTGGGCACGGTGCCGGGCTTCCTCACCGGCTGGTCCCAGCTGGCCGCGATGATCGCGCTGGGCATGCTCGCCACCCGCAAGCAGACGCACTGGCAGGTGTGGGTGGGTGCGGCCCTGGTCTGGGCCTGCCGGTTCATCCAGTGGCCGCTGTCCGATTTCGCCACCCTCAGCTGGCGCGAACACGTCCTCGACGGGATCTACGGCGTGCTCGTGGCGGGAATGCCCATCGCCATCGGCCTGCTCATCGGTGCCCGGGCCCAGCTTTCCCAGAAACTGGGCGAGCTCGCCGCCAGCCGCGATCGGGAACGCACGTTGCACGCCGACGCCGTCCGTGCCGAGGAACGCGCCCGGCTGGCCCGTGAAATGCACGACGTGGTTTCGCACGACATCACGCTGATCGCCATGCAGGCCGGGGTTCTCGCGGCCACTCCCGATTCGGAACGCGCGCAGGAGACCGCGAAGGTGATCCGCCAGCTGTCCACGCGCACCCTGGAGGAACTGCGGTCCCTGGTCGGTGTGCTGCGCTCGGGTGCGGCGGACGACGGCCCCCAGCCGGGTATCGGCGAGCTCGACCAGCTCGTCCAGGGCTGCGAGGTCCCCGTCCAGCTCACCGTGGACGGCGTACCCGAGCACCTGCCCGCGAAGGTGTCCGCGGCCGCCTACCGCACCGTGCAGGAATGCCTCACCAACGTCCGCAAGCACGCGCCCGGCGCCGCCGCGAAGGTCTACATCGTCGGCACGGACGGCTCCCTCGACCTGGAGGTCCGCAACGACGGCCCCCGGCGGCCGGTGACCCCGCTGCCGTCCGGTGGGCACGGCCTGACCGGACTGGCCGAGCGGGCGCGGCTGCTCGGCGGCAGCTTCGAAACCAGTCCGACCGAGGATGGCGGGTTCCGGGTCCGGGCCAGCTATCCCCTGCACGCCTGAGGGCGCTGCTCCCCCGCGCGGCCGCCTGGTTGCCCGCAGGAGACCGGGAAACGGCAACGGGGGCCGGGCCTTGTGGGCCCGGCCCCCGTCTGGGACGTGCGTGTCAGATGATCTGGCGCCGCTGGCGCAGACGCTCGAGCGCCTCGGCGAGGATCGCCTCACCATCGGCGTCGCTGCGCCGCTCCTTCACGTAGGCCAGATGGGTCTTGTAGGGCTCGGTCCGTGGTGCCGCCGGCGGGTTCTTGGCGTCCTGGCCGCCGGGAAGTCCGCAACGGGGGCAGTCCCACTCCTCCGGGATCTCCGCGTCCATCGCGAACGAGGGACGCGATTCGTGCCCGTTGGCACACCAGTAGGAAACCCGGCGCCGGGGCGCGGACTCACCGCGCTCGGACTCGCCGGAAGGACCGGCACCGACCCTGGTGCCTCGAATCGCGTTACCGCCAACCATGAATCCTCACAGTGTTATCGGCGGCGCACCCCCCATAGGCACGCCCTGCACTCAGACCTTCAGCAGCAGGCCGAGGCCCACGATGCTGATCAACCAGACAGCACCGAGGAACAGGGTGATGCGGTCGAGGTTCTTCTCGGCCACGCTCGACCCCGCGAGACTCGACTGCATGCCACCGCCGAACAGCGAGGACAACCCGCCACCACGTCCGCGGTGCAGCAGGACCGCGATGACCAGCAGCACGCTGGACGCGATCAACAGGATTTGCAGGAACAGCTTCATCTCATCCTCTACGTTCTCGGGTCACGCACGACGGGCCGACTTGGCCCGATCGTACGTTACCGCGAAGACCTGCCTGATCGTGTGACGGTCTGAGATTGCCAGACTACTCGTCGCCCGCAAGAGTTACGGCAGCGGTCCCCCGGCGGCCAGTGCGCACAGCTTGGTGAACTCGTCGGCCTGCAGGCTCGCCCCGCCGACCAGCCCGCCGTCGATGTTCTCGCAGGCCACCAGTTCGGCGACGTTGCCCGACTTGACCGAACCGCCGTAGAGCACGCGGACCGCCTCGGCCACCTCGGTGCCGTACTTCTCCGCCAGAGCACCCCTCAGCGCCTTGCACACCTCTTCGGCGTCGGCGGGAGTGGCGACCTTGCCGGTGCCGATCGCCCACACCGGTTCGTAGGCGACCACCACGTGCTCGGCGACCTGCTCGGCCTTGAGGCCCTTGAGCCCGGCGAGCAACTGGCTGGTGCAGTGGCCGAGGTGCGCACCGGAGTCGCGCACCTCCTGCTGCTCACCCACGCACAGGATCGGCTTGATCCCGTGCTTGATGGCGGCCTTGACCTTCTTGTTGACCAGCTCGTCGTCCTCGTGGTGGTACTCGCGCCGCTCGGAGTGCCCGACGGTCACGTACGAACACCCGAGCTTGGCCAGCATCGGCCCCGACACGTCGCCGGTGTAGGCACCGGAATCGTGCGGCGAGAGGTCCTGCGCCCCGTAGGTCAGCAGCAGCTTGTCCCCGTCGACCAGGGTCTGGATGCTGCGGATGTCGGTGAACGGCGGCAGGACCGCCACATCCACCTTGGCGTAGTACTTCTCCGGCAGGGAGAACGCGATCTTCTGCACCAGGGCGATGGCCTCGAGGTGGTTGAGGTTCATCTTCCAGTTGCCGGCGATCAGCGGCTTGCGCGCCATCAGTCTCCCTCTCCCAGCACCGCGACGCCGGGCAGTTCCTTGCCCTCCAGGTACTCCAGGGAGGCGCCGCCACCGGTCGAGATGTGCGAGAACCCGTCCTCGGGCAGCCCGAGCAGGCGGACCGCGGCGGCCGAGTCGCCACCGCCGACCACGCTGAACGCGCCGGAGTCGGCGATGGCCTGCGCCACGCCCCGGGTACCCGCCGCGAACGGAGCCAGCTCGAACACTCCCGCGGGCCCGTTCCAGAACACCGTCTTCGCGCCCGCCACCTCGGCCGCGAACAGCTCGACGGTGCGCGGACCGATGTCCAGGCCCATCCAGCCCGCCGGGATGGCCTCCGCGCCCACCGTGTCGGTGGCCGCGTCCGCCGCGAACCTGTCGGCCACGACGACGTCGACCGGGACGACGATCTTGTCACCGTGCTCGTCGAGCAGCTTGCGGGCGGTGCCGACGAAATCGGCCTCCAGCAGCGAAGCGCCGACGTCGTGCCCCTGGGCGGAGAGGAAGGTGAAGGCCATTCCCCCGCCGATGAGCAACTTGTCGACCTTCGGCAGCAGGGCCTCGATCACCGCCAGCTTGTCCGACACCTTCGACCCGCCGAGCACCACCACGTACGGGCGCTGCGGGTCGCCGGTGAGCCTGCTCAGCACCTCGAGCTCGGCGAGCACGAGACCACCCGCGTAGGCGGGCAGCACCCGGGCCACGTCGTAGACCGAGGCCTGCTTGCGGTGCACCACACCGAATCCGTCGGACACGAACGCGCCACCCTCGCCGAGCAGCGCGGCGAACTCCGCCGCCAGTTCGGCGCGCTCGGCCTCCACCTTGCTCGTCTCGCGCGGGTCGAACCGCACGTTCTCCAGCAGGGCGACCGCACCGTCGGCCAGGGAACCGGTCACGGACTTCGCCTGCTCGCCGACGACGTCACCGGCGAGGCGCACCTCGGCGCCCAGCAGCTCACCGAGCCGCGCGGCGACCGGGGCGAGCGAGTACTTCGGCTCCGGCGCGCCCTTGGGCCTGCCCAGGTGGGCCGCGACGACCACCTTGGCGCCGGCCTCGGCCAGGCGCCGGATGGTGGGCAGCGCGGCCCGGACCCGGCCGTCGTCGGTGATGGTGGTGCCGTCGAGGGGGACGTTGAGGTCCGAGCGCACCAGCACCCGGCGACCGGCGACCCCCTCGGCGAGCAGGTCTTCCAGAGTCTTCACGGTCATGTTCGTCAGGACAGCTTCGAGCCGACGAGCGTCACCAGGTCCGCGAGGCGGTTCGAGTAGCCCCACTCGTTGTCGTACCAGCCGAACACCTTCACCTGGTCGTCGATGACCTTGGTCAGCGGCGCGTCGTAGATGCACGAGGCCGGGTCGTTGACGATGTCGCTGGAGACGATCGGGTCCTCGCTGTAGCGCAGGATGCCCTTGAGCGGGCCCTCCGCGGCGGCCTGGTACGCGGCGTTGATCTCCTCGACGGTGGCCTTCTTCGTCAGGTTGACGGTCAGGTCCGTGATCGAGCCGGTGGGCACGGGCACGCGCAGCGAGTAGCCGTCCAGCTTGCCGTTGAGCTCCGGCAGCACCAGCCCGATCGCCTTCGCGGCACCGGTGGAGGTCGGCACGACGTTCAGCGCGGCGGCGCGGGCGCGGCGCGGGTCCTTGTGCGGGCCGTCCTGCAGGTTCTGGTCCTGCGTGTAGGCGTGGATGGTGGTCATCAGGCCCTTTTCGATACCGAAGGCCTCGTGCAGCACCTTGGCCAGCGGGCCGAGGCAGTTGGTGGTGCAGGACGCGTTCGAGATGATCGTCTGCGAGCCGTCGTAGAGCTTGTCGTTGACACCCAGCACGACGGTCAGGTCCTCACCCTTGGCGGGCGCGGAGATGATCACCTTCTTGGCGCCGCCCGCGATGTGGGCCTTGGCCGCGTCGGCGTTGGTGAAGAAACCGGTCGACTCGACGACCACGTCGACGCCCAGGTCGCCCCACGGGAGGTTGGCCGGGTCGCGCTCGGCCAGCGCCTTGATCGTCTTGCCGCCCACGACGATGCCCTCGTCGCTGACGGTCACCTCTTCGGGGTAGCGGCCCAGGATGCTGTCGTACTTGAGCAGTTGCGCCATCGTCGCGACGTCACCGAGGTCGTTGAAGGCGACCACCTCGATGTCGTGACCGGCGGCCTGCACCGCGCGGAAGAAGTTACGGCCGATCCGACCGAAGCCGTTCACACCTACGCGAACCGTCACTACTCTTCTCTCCTCGGGTCCGTCCCGGCCTTCGGCCGGGACAACACATCTTCGGGCTCCCGGCCACCCTAGCGTGCTGGCCTGGGCCGATCGGCATGGACCAACGAGATGTCCGCCACCTGGCCACCCCCTGTCCCGCCATGGGGGGAATCGATCAAGAAACGAGCCCTTTTTCCAGCGGTGTCCGGAACTTGGGGGTAACCCGCCGCGTTCCCAGCCAATCCTGCAGGCGGGCACTTTCCGCCGCGATGGCCGTTTCCGCGGCACGGCCGACGTCTTCGAGCAGACGGTGGACGATCTCGCCGTCGGACCGCTGCGCCCAGCCGCCCACTATCCGGCCGTCCCACCACACCGTCGGCCCGATGTTGCCGGTGCGGTCGAACAGAGCGCCCTGATGGTCCCCGAGATACCAGTCGCGGTGGAGCCACCCCATCGGGGTCGGATCGAGCGCGGGCAGCAGTGCCGCCGACGGCTCGGACGCCGGTACGGGGCCGGGATCGTCCGGCAGCGCGATGCCCGGCGTGCCGTCCAGGTCCACCTCGGCCGGGCCGACCGCCGTCAGCGCCTTGCGCACCTGGCCCGCCGTCCAGCCCGTCCACCACTTGAGGTCCTCCACCGTCGCCGGCCCGAAGACCCGCAGCCAGCGCCGCGCCAGTTCGGCGCGCGCGGTGTCCGGCGCCAGTACGGGGAGGCCGCCGTCGATCCAGTGCTCGGCCGTGGCCCACGCGTACTGCGTGGACAGCCAGGAACCGCGCGGCCTGCCCCGCACGATCCGGCCGCTCGCGGCGAGCAGGAACAGCACCCGGTTGGTGATGAAGGGCCTCGCCTCGTAGGGCTTGCCCTCGGCCATCACGATCTGCGTGCGCAGCCGGGGCTCGGCGGCGGCGATCTCCTCGGCATGTGCCGTGCCCAGGGCGCGCAGCGCGGCATAGGCCCCCTCCTCCACTTCGGCCAGCCACCCGGACAGGTCGGTATCGAGCCCCGCCGTGCCCAGGTGCTGGACGAGCCGTTTCCGCTCACGCTGCGCGATATCGCCGGCGCAGGCGGCCTGCACGACCGGGGCGAGCGTGGCGGGCACGACGAACACGGTGCGGCGCATGCCGAGCATGCGCAGCAGCACCCGGTCCTCGTAGAGGGCGCGCTCGACCGTCTCGGGCTCGGCCAGGCGCACTGCCGCGGACAGGTGCACGGTCGCCGGATCGGTGGCATGCAGCGCGACCAGGCTTTCCGCGACCTGTTCGGGGCTCGCCGCCGGGGTGGCGAGGTGATGGCGCGCCATCAGGCGCGCCCGCCGCTCGGCGGCGTCGATTCGGGGCGTCACGCGATCTTCCTACCAACACCCCCCGACATAACCGGCCCGAACACCCTGCGCTCTGGCGTCCACGCGGCCGTGAGGGGCCCCTCACGGCAGTCGTTTGACGGGGGAGCGGCACTCGCGGGACCAAGGGGCGTGCCCTCAAGGTGGCCTTGAGGGCGTTTATGACCCTGAAGGCGACCTTCAGGGCACCCCGCCCCGGCCCCACCGCGGGACCACACCCGTCTAAGCGTGGGACACGGGCGCACCACCGTGGGACTCGCCCGGCGGACCCGAGCCGACCGGACTTTGCCGGGGCCCTGGTCGATAGGGCCGTGAGGGGACCCCTCACGGCAAACGCGGGGCGGTGGTGAAAGGAGTTCCACCGGCTCGGGCGGGAGGGCTAGGGTCCCGGGCATGGTCTCCCCGAGTCACTTCGTGGCGTTCGCCGCGCTCGTGTTCGTCATGGTGGTCGTGCCCGGGCCGAGCGTGCTGTTCACCATCAGCCGCGCGCTCACGGTCGGGCGGCGCGACGCGCTGCTCACCGTGCTCGGCAACGCCGCCGGGGTGTACACGCAGGTGGTGGCGGTGGCCTTCGGGCTGGGGGCACTGGTCCAGACCTCGGCGGCGGTGTTCACCGTGATCAAGCTCGCGGGGGCGGCCTATCTGGTCTACCTCGGCGTGCAGGCGGTGCGGCATCGCCGCAGGCTCACCGATGCCTTCGCCGTGAGCGCCCCGGCCGGCCCCGGGCGGGTGCCCGCGGTGCTGCGCGACGGGTTCGTGGTCGGGTTCGCCAACCCGAAGTCGATCGTGTTCCTCGCCGCGGTGCTCCCGCAGTTCGTCGTCCCGGCGGCCGGGCGGGTACCGGTGCAGATCATGATCCTTGGCGTGTGCCTGCCGGTCATCGCGGTGCTGTCCGACAGCGCGTGGGCCCTGGTCGCCGGGGCCGCCCGCACCTGGTTCGCCCGCTCCCCCCGGCGGCTCGAACTCATCGGTGGCACCGGCGGCATGGTGATGATCGGACTCGGCGCCGGGCTCGCCCTCACCGGCCGCAAGGACTAGCGAAACCGAAGCGACCACTCGATGATTTGCTTCTCCTCCTCGACCTTGCCCGCGAGAAAATCGAGCAGCGTCGGCCAACTCCTGCGTATGACTTCTTCTCCCTCCAGGTGGAAATTGAGCCGCCCCGAGGGCTGCCCGGGCTCGAGCCAGTAGAGCTCGTATCCCTGGTGCATGCCCACGAAAACCGACCCGGGTGACATCAGATGGGTGACGTTGCTTTCCTCCAGAAAATCGGAAACCTCGTCGGCGATCTCCACGATCTCACGGTAGAAGAACGAGCTTCCGCGCAGAAAAACACCCGCGCGCTTTCCCATGGTCAGCAGAAACTGTTCATACTGGGAGGGCAGACGCTCGACCTGCTGGACCCGTCGGACTTCGTCGACTTCCTCCGGCGAGCACCCCACCAGGGTTTTCCGCGTCGCCCAGCCCAGCGAGACAAGTCGCGCGGCCAACTCTTCCATGGTTTCCGGCATCGGCTTCTAGGGCCGTTCGGCCAGGATCAGGTCGAGCAGGCCGGGGAAGGCCTCGTCGAATTCGGGGCGGCGGAGGCGGTTGAGGCGGCGGGCCCCTTCGTCGCGCTGCTCGACGAGCCCCGCGGCGCGCAGGACGGCGAAGTGGTGGCTGCGGGTCGCCTTGGTCACCGGCAGGTCGAAGGTGCCGCAGGCCTTGGTCCAGTCCGGCAGTCCCGCGAGCTCGCGAAGGATGGCGCGCCGCACGGGGTCGGCGACCGCGGTCAGCGCGTCCTGGAGCGGGACGTCCCGGGGGTGCACATGGGTCAGCCCGCGCGCCCGGGCGTTGTCGTAGGTCCGCTCTCGCGCTGTGTTTGATTGCTGTCGTACACTCATCTGGTCGACCTCCATCGAACACTGTACCCGTGAAGGAGCACGTCATGACCCGCCTGCTCGACCTGTCCTTCGGCCCCGGCTCCCGCAACCGCCTCGCCGAGACCACCTCCCCCGGCCTCGACGGCGCGCTCGCCGCCCTCGAATCGTTCTACTACGCGTTCAACCACCGCGATCTCGACGCCTTCGCCCAGGTGTGGACGAAGGACCCGCTCGCGCAGCTGAACAATCCGCTCGGCGGGATCCTGCGCGGCGGCGAGCCGATCACCGAGCTCTACGACCGCGTCTTCCACGGCCCGGCGCGGGTCACCGTCACCTTCGGGGACATCGTCGAGTACGCCGACGACCGGCACGCCGTCTTCGCCGGCCGCGAAACCGGCGAATACTCCGTCGGCGGCTCCCCCGCGGTGCCGCTGTCCATCCGCACCAGCCGCTACTTCCGGTACGACGACGGCCGGTGGTCGCAGTTCCACCACCACGGCAGCATCGACGACCCCGCCGCGCTGGCCGCCTACCAGTCCGCCATCCGCGGAAGCTGACCGCACTCCTGCGCCGCCGTCACGCCGTCTCCGATGCCCTGGTGAACAGGCGGGTGGCCGAAAGGTACGAGGTGCCGTCGGGGGGCGGCAGTTCGTCGAGCTCCCGGCGGACGGTCGTCTCCACCGACAGGTACTTGCGGCCCGCCCGCAGGTCGGCGTCGTTGCGGAGCCGGATGATCAGCGGGAACTCCGACAGCGCGCCCGCGTCGAACAGCCCCGTGGTGTAGATCAGCTGCACCCCCAGCGCCTCGGCGACCACCCGCTGCAGTTCGAGCAGGTAGCCCGCCGAGGCCCGGCCGATCGGGTTGTCCAGGAACAGCACCCCGGAATGCGGGTTGCGCATCCGGCCCCGGTTGTTCGCCCGCAGCGCGGCGAGCGTGCAGTAGAGGATGATCGCGGCGGTCAGCTGCTGGCCGCCCGAGAACACGTCACGGATCTCCGACACGCGCTGCCGCTCGGTCCGCAGCACCGAGTCCGGTTTGAGCATGTCGACCCGGAACCCCCTGGGCACGGCGGCCCGCACTCCGCGCAGCACCAGGGTCATCCCGTCCCGCTTGACCTCGCGGCCGTCGGCGGTCCGGCCCGCGGCCGCCTCGTCCACGACCTGCCCCAGCGCCTCCGCCAGCTCCGTCTCGTCGGGGTCGGCGAACCGGATGCGCAGGAACTCCTGGCCCGACCAGTCGCCGAGCCCCTCGGGCAGCCGCGACAGCCGCTGCGCCGAGCGCAGCATCCGCAGCCCGCCTTCGACCAGGCCCTGCAGGCGCGCCACGATGCTGCGGCGGTGGCGGTCGATCTGCGCCAGGTCGTCGGTGAGGGTGCGCAGGCGCGGTTTCAGCGCCGCCGCCCACTCCGCCGCCGAGGCGGGCAGGCTGTCGCGCCGCACCGAGATGATCTGCTGGCGGACCGGGCTGGACAGCTTCTCGAACCGCTTGTCCGTGGCGTACTGGGCGAGCGCGTCCGCGGCGGCCCGTACCCGCTTCTCCGCGTGGTCCACGGCGGTTTCCGCGTCGGCGAGGGCGGCGGTCAGCTTGCGGTGGCGGGCCTGCGCGGCCTCGACAGCGCCGTCGAACACGGTCTCGCCCGCCGTCTCGCCCGCGAGGTGCCGCAGGGATTCGGCGAGCATGCCGAACCCGGCGGCGGCTTCCTTCGCCGATTCCACGGCCCGCTCGGCCTCGGCGCGCCGGGCCTGCGCCCGTTCGCAGGCGCGGGCGGCGGCACTCGCCTCCTGGACCGCCTCGTCGATGAGTTCGCGGCCGTGCCCGATGTCGCGCGGCCGCACCTCGAGGGAGGCGCCCTGCCGGGGCAGCTGGTCCAGCTCCGCCCTGCAGGTGGCGACCCGTCCGATCGCCCCGCCGTGCTCGGCCTCCAGCGCGGCCACCACCCGGCCCGCCCTGGCCTGGGCGGCCGCGCGCGCGGCGGCGTCGGAACCGTCCGGGGTCTCCAGCAGGCGCGCCGCCTCCTCGCGCACCGCGGGCTCCAGCGCCTCCAGTGCCGCCCGTGTCGCGGCTTCCGCCGACTCCGCCTGGTCCAGTTCGGCCCGCAGGTCGCCGCCGACCTCGACCTTCGCGTAGGCATCGACGGCGGAGGCGAAGGCACGGCGCAACGCGTCCACCGGTTCGGCGGGCACACCGTCCTCTTCGGACACCGAGCCGCCGCCGGGCACCTCCGCGAGCTCGGCCCTGGCACTGCTGACGGTCCGGCGATGCCCGTCGGCCGTGCGCTGTTCCTCGGCGGCTTCCTCCCGGAACCGCTCGGCACGGGAGGCCGCCTGCCCGGCCTCGGCCACCGCCCGCGCCACGATCTCGCGGACCCGCTCGATCTCCTCGGTCCACTGTGGAATCCTGGCGACCCGCCCGGCGAGCGCGGCCAGCCTTCGCGCGCGCTCCTCCGTTTCCCGCGCCAGGGCACGGGCCGCGGGTACCGCCTCGCGCAGGCGCTCACGGCGCCCGGTCAGTTCCCCGAGCGCGCGTTCGGCCGCTTCCGCCGCGGCTCGCGCTTCGGCGAGTTCCCCCGCCGCGTCTTCGGCCTGCTCGGCCAGCGAACCGAGGGCGCCGACCGGATAGTCCTCCCGCCAGGCGGCGAGTTTCCACTCCAGTGCCGCATCGTCGTCGATCGCCCCGGACAGCGCGTCGAACTGCTTCCGCCTGCGGGCACTCCGGGCCAGGATCGCGCGACGCTCGGCTTCGGCGGCCTCTTCGTCGTACATCGCCGGGTTCGGCGGGACCAGGAACTCCACCCCCGGCGCGGCTTGGTCACCGCGCACCGCCTGTGTGGTGGCGACGGGCAGCACCACGCCCGGTAGCAGCCGCGCCGCGGCCAGCGCCTCCCGTGCCCTCGGCACCTGCGCGGCCTCGTTGACCAGCACGCCGCCCACCAGGTGCGGCCGCCGCGCCAGCACGCGCTCCCGCAGTTCGGGGTCCAGTGTGGACAGATAGCGCCAGCCGGACCACGCGGTGATCCCGGCCTCCTCCAGGACCTCGAGCGCGGCCTGCACCTCGGGCGGTGCGGGCAGCAGTCCACCGCTGCCGAGCGCGGCGAGCGACCGCTCGTCGGCCGAATCCGCCACCCGCAGCGCGGTCCGCTCCCGTTCGGCCGCGGCCCTCGCCTCCCGCAACCGCTTCAGCAGCGCCGGGGTGTCGGTTTCGAGCCGGACGCTGTCGCCGCCGAGCAGTTCGAGCAGCCGCGGATGAGCCGCGAGGCTGTCGGTGCGGCGATGTGCCCGGGCGAGTTCGGCGGCCGTGCGGTCGGCCAAGGCCCCTGCCTCGGACATCCGCTGCCGGGCCCCGTACAGCACCGACTGCGCCTCGGACAGTTCCTCCGCGACGCTTTCCCGCTCCGCTTCCCGGGCGGCGAGCTCCCGCGCCGCCCGCTCGCTCAGCGCCGCCGCCTCCCGCGCCGCCTCCGCGACCTGGGTCCCATCGGTGAGCAGGCCCTCGCGGACCGCCTGGGCCACCTCGGCCCGCACCTCGCCGATGCGGGCGCTCAGCTGCGACTCCTCCGCGCGGTGGCGGGCCGCGGTGCCGGTCGCCTCGTCCCGGCGGGCCTGCGCCTCGGCCGCCCCGGCCAGCGCGGCGGCCGCGCGCTCCTCGGCGGCGGCGGCCTGTTCCCCGGCCTGCCGGGCCAGAGCGAGCAGGCCGCGGGCCAGCGCGTGCGCGGCGGCGTTCCTCGCTTCGAGCGCGGGTTTCGCCCGTTCCTCCCGCTGCCCCACCAGGCGCCGGATGTCCGCGGCCTTGCGCGCGGCGTTGACCTGCGCCAGCACCGTCGTGGTCTCCCGCCACGCCTGCGCGCTCGCCCTGGCCCCGGCCAGTTCACCGTCCAGCCGCGCCTTTTCGCCGGTCGCCTCGGCGAGGCGGAGTTCGGCCACCACGCGCCGCAGTTCGGTGACCACCGCGGCGAGCCTGCGATGATCCCCTTCGGCGAGCCGCTCCGCGTCGCGCGCTTCGTCCACATAGGACGACAGCCCGGCGAGGCGGCCGGACTCCAGATCGTGGCGGGCCAGCACCGAGGCCGCGAACCGCCGTGCCTCGTCGCGCGCCGCCCCGGCGAGCTTCCGGGAGGCCGCCGCGAACGACTCCTCCTCGCTCAGCGGTCCGAGCAGATCCAGCGCGCCCGCCACGAAATCCCGTTCCGCCAGCAGGTCCCCGCGCTGGCCGAGATTGTCCGCGTAGGTCTTGACGACCTCGGCGAGATCCCGCGGATCGTCCTCGGAGAGCACCGCCCGCAGCAGGAATTCCACGAAGGCTTCGTCGGAGCCGAAGGCGAACGCGTCGGCCGCCTCGCCCTCGCCCGCGTTCATCGCGCGCTGGTAGCGGAACAGTTCGGTGTCCAGCCCGAGCGCGTCGAGCCGCTCGGTCCACTCGTGCTGCCGCCGCGTCCACGACAGCTCCAGCTCCGGCTCGTCGCGATGGGCCCGGGCCAGCCGTTCCTGGAAGCCCGACATCGTCAAGAGCCTGCCCTCGGCGGTGAACGGCAGCGACTCCAGGTGCGTGTCCACGCTGGGCCGGAAGCAGTACCACGCGTCGACGAGGTTCGCCGGATCCTGCGACAGCACGTGCCCGCGCCACTGGGACACCTTGCCGGTGATCACGCGCTGCCCCGACCCGGTGTGCTGCCATTCCAGCACCACGTGGGCGACATCCTTGGCGCCGACGAACTTCTCCAGCACACGCGTGTTCGTCGTGCCCACCACCTGCCGACGTCCCGGCAGCATCACGGAGAAGATCAGTTTGATCAGGACGGACTTCCCGCCGCCGTTTTCCAGGAACAGCACGCTCGCCGGGGACGGGCGCCGCGGCAGGCCCTGCCCGGCGGCGTGGATCCCGGCGCCGAACAACGCGTCCTGCGCGGGCGCGGCGACCACCGGCCCCACCCCGGAGAAGTCCAGCATCACGTCCTGGTACCGCGCCCCGGCCGGACCGACCGAATGCAGGCGCACCCGTGAAAGCTCGTACATCGCTACCCCGTCCCCCGGTTCAAAGAGTGTCCGGAAGGGACGGACGAAGCGTCCCCCCGGATTCGGGCACCGCCACCACGCCCAGCGCCAGCAGTTCCTCGAAGGCGCTGTCCGCGGCCAGTTCCCGCACCTGCACCTGGTAGCGCCCCGTGGTCCGGTAGGTTCCGCCCTGCTCGGTGCCGGCCTGGACCAGGAAACCTTGCTCGGCAAGGAAACGCAGCGCGCGGGAAACCATCCCCCGCGTGGTGTCGGAGGCGAGCCTGCCGTCCTTCGTCGCCGCCACGGCGGGGCGGCGCGCGTAGGCCCGCCACGCCTGTTCCAGCTCCGGCGCGTCGGAGAGCGGATCGTTGTTGCGCTCCGCCTTCGAAGCCCGCTCGTCCAGGATCCGGCACGCCTCCCGCACCACGCCGTCGACCTGCTCGACGCTGACCCGGCCGACGTAGGTGTCGTTGGCCAGATCGTCGGGCCGCGGGTAGGCCAGTGCCGCGGTGGCCAGGTGGACCAGGCCGTGCAGCACCTTCTCGGTCTCACGGCGCTCGCGGATCTTGCTCTGCCGCGCGTAGGTGTCCATCCTGATCTCGAACACCGACTCGTCGGTGGCCGCGAGCACCGCACCCGCCTGCGCGTTGACGTCCAGCACCAGCAGCCCGAGCCCGGCCGCCACCGAATGGGTCATCTGCTTGAAGGCGCTGTCCTCGCGGTAACGGCGGACCAGATCGGCATAGACCACGTCGCGCGAAGGCAACTGCTTGGGCCGCAGGCCGAACGCGATCAGCCGGGCCGCGGACTCCCCGTCGCCGGTGCTCACCGGCCTGCTCATACTTCCCCCTCCGCCCCGGCGTCCGGGGCGTTGATCCGTGCCGTCACCAGCAGCAGGTCCGCCCCGCCGAACTCCTCGTCGGCCAGCGGCGTCCCGTCGTCCACGGCCAGCAGCGCGCGGTCTTCCCCCTGCCGGAGCGCCGCGCCGATCTCAGGACTATAGGAGTGCAGTGCCCGCAGCGCGACCAGGCGGGCCAGCCGCGGATCGCTCTCGCGCGCCTCGGCCAGCAGCCCGGACAGGCGCCGGGGCACCTCCGGCAGGTCGAGCAGTTCGTCGGCGCGCCGCCAGTGCGCATCACTGTAGTAGCCGGGGTTTTCCGCCGGCACGAGCTGGGGTTCGGGCACTTCGCCGACGAGCTGGTCCCGCTCGGGCGCCGGCCGCAGCAGCAGCGACACCAGCGACGGCAGTGCGGGCACAGCCGGCACGCTCACCCCGGCCACCCCGTGGAAGAAGCGCTCCACCGGACCGGCCGCGGTGGCCAGCGGCAGCTCCAGCGACGGCACCAGCAACTGCCCGAACAGGTCCAGCGTGGCCCGGCGGGGCGGGCCGGAGAACTGCTGGCGGTCCTGCTCGGCGCGGAAGACCGCCCCCGCCGCCTGCAGCCGCGCCTGCAGGCGGGTGTGCCTGCCGATGCAGTCGCTGACGATGTCCACCAGTTCGGCCGCGCGGCGCTTGTGGCCGACGTCCTCGGCCTCGTCCCTGGCCTTGGTGATGTTGCGCAGGATGGCGTTTTCGGCGCGGAACCGGGACTCGATGTGCGCGAGCGCGGAGTCCAGCAGTTCCGGCATTTCCTCGGCCCAGTCCACCGAGCGCACGTCGCGGCGGGTGGCCTCCAGCTTGGCGCGCAGCGTTTCCCCGTACTGCACGGTGCGGTAGCGGGCCTGCTCGGCGGCGAGCTTGGCGTCGGCCAGCCTGCCGCGGCTGATCAGGTTCTCCAGTTTGACCTCGGCCGCGATCTGCGCCGATTCGACGTCGGTGTCCAGCGCCCCGACCAGCACGTTGATCGCCTCGTCACTGGCCCGCAGGTACACCTCGCCGTCCGGGGCGGCCAGTTCGACCAGCAGCTTGAAGTCGAACGCATGGCGCCGGTAGGTGCCCGAGGCGTCGACGCTGCCGTACACGCGGCGGAAACCGCGGTCGGTGGTGCCCACGTTGATCAGGTTGTCCAGCACCCACCGCGCCACCCGCAGGTGCTCCTCGGTGCCGCGGTCCGGCGCCTGCGCGGCGATGAACGGCCGCAAGCGCCGCACCACGTCGTCGTGACCGGCGCCGGTGTCGAAGTCCATCGCGATGGTGACCTGGTCGATCGTGTGCAGCGCGATCTCCGCCATCTGGTAGACCGTCGCGTCGGCCCAGTCCAGCTTCGCCTTGCGCGCGTCCAGATCGTGCAGGGGCGCGGTGCAGGCGAGCGCCTTGAGCCGCCTCGCCAGACCTTCGTCCACCAGGCCGCCGCTGATCAGCTCCGCATCTCGCACGACGGGCCAGACTAGCCCCCGCGCGGTCCGCCCCGATCGGGTACCGCGTCTTCGAACTCGCGCTCGTAGGCTTCGAGGGTGTCGATGAACATCCGGCGCTGCTCCGGGGTGAGCGGCGCGAGCACCTTCTGCCAGGCACGGGCACCATGGGCCAGCCAGGCTTCGACGTCGGCCCGGTAGCGGCCGGCGATGCTCACGATGGTGCGGCGCCGGTCCGCCTCGTCCTCGTGGCGTTCCAGGATGCCGCTGCGGCTGAGGTCGCCGACCATCAGGCTCACCGTCGTCGGCGCCACCTCCAGCCGCGCGGCCAGCTCGTTCACCGCGAGCGGACCGTCGAACAGCAGGTAGGCCAGCAACGAAAGGTGCCTCGGGGCGAGCGAGAACGAGCGCAGGCTTTCCGGCACCGGCAACCGCTTGGCCCGCCCGACCAGGCGCGGCATGAGCAGCAGCAGGGTGCGCACCCCCTCGTCAACACTCGGACCGCCCGCCATGGCCCCATCTTCGCACGGGCCCGGAACGGTGATCGACTACCTTGGGGCGCATGTACGAGATGACCAGGGCACAGTGGTGGGAGTTCGCGGGCACCGGAACCCGCACCGGCAAGCTCGGGCTCACGCGGGCGGACGGATCCCCGCACGTCACACCGATCTGGTTCGTGCTCAACGAAACCGCCGACGGCGACGAACTGGTCTTCAACACCGGGCGGGACACGGTCAAGGGCCGCATCCTCCGCCGCGACCCGCGGCTCTCGCTCGTCGTCGACGAGCAGGAACCGCCTTACGCCTTCGTGCAGTTCACCGCGGTCGCCACCCTGCACGAGGACCTCGACGAGATGCTGCCGTTCTCGACCGAGATCGGCGCCCGGTACATGGGCGCCGACCGCGGCGAGGAGTTCGGCAAGCGCAACGCCGTGCCGGGCGAGTACCTGGTGCGCGCCCGGATCACCAAGGTGATCGCCCTGGGCGGCCTCGCCGACTAGGGCATCGATACGGCTGTGACGGGACCCCTCACGGCAACGCGCACCGTCTCTCAGGCGATCTCGCGGCGCCGTCCGCTGCCGTCGGCCGCCCGCAGGCCCGACAGCGGGGGCCGCTGCTGGCACGCCAGATCGGTCAGCACCATTTCCCGGCTCACCCCGTGCCCCGATTCGCCCCGCTGGAACTGGGCCAGCAGGGTCGCGGGCGGCTGCGCCGAAATCAGCCGCCCATAGCGTTCGAGCCGGTCGAACAGGGTGAGCATGATCTGCCCCGCCATCCGCCCCAGCGCCTGGGTGCTCTGGTGGCGGTGGGTCCGTTTGCCCAGATCCACCTGCGCCAGTGCGTCCAGTCCCCGCGACTCGAGGATGTCGATCAGATGGCCGATCTCCACGCCGTAGTTCACCACGAACGGAATGCTTTCCAGCACCTCGCGCCTGCCCGCGTACTCACCGGCGAGCGGCTGCACGAACCCGGCGAGTTCCGGCCAGTACATGTTCAGCAGCGGGCGCGCCACGAGTTCGGTCACGCGGCCACCGCCGTCGGCGTCCGTGCCCGACGAACCGACCAGCGGACGGTGGTAGAAGCCCTTGACGTAGGCCACGGACTCGTCGGTCAGCAGCGGGCCCAGCAGCCCCGTCACGTAGTCGCTGGTGAAGTCGTAGAGGTCGCCGTCGACGAAGACCACGAGGTCGCCGGTGGTGGCCGCGAGCCCCTTCCACAGCGCCTCGCCCTTGCCCGTCATGCCGGACAGCATGGGCAGCACCGAATCCTGGGCGACGACCGTCGCTCCCGCCTCCGCCGCGACCCTCGCCGTCGCGTCCTGGGAGCGGGAGTCCACCACGAGCAGTTCGTCCACCAGCGGCACCGTTTCCATCAGGTCGTGGCGCACGGTGCGAACGATGTCACCGACCGTCTTCTCCTCGTCCCGGGCCGGGATGACCACGCTGACGGTGGTGCCGCGCTTGATGTCGAGCAGGTCGCCGGCCTCCCAGTCGGCGGCCTGGCTGCTGCGCCGGGGGAGCCAGCGGCCCACGTCGGCGGAGACCTTGAGTTCCGCCGCCTCGTTCGCCCTGTTGGTACGCATGCCTATCCCCTTCCCCGAACCGGACACGGCCAAGGCCCAGAGTCTGTGGGTCGGGTTTCACCAATCACGCCGCCATGAAACCGCTAGGTTACGAGATACGGCAGGACTGGTGTCCTACGTAACACCGCCTCTACATCGGCTCACTGCCCGATGGCGGTACAGGCCAGCGGCCGGGTCGCGGCCAGCTGCTGGGTTCCGGTCAGCTGCACCATCACCCCGCTCCCGCCGGTTCCGGTCCGCACGAACGCCGTGATCGTCGTGCACACGACCTGCTCGATCGCCGTCTCCGACAGCACAAAGGGATCACTCGCCGACATCGGGGAAATCCACACGGTCACGTAGCCCTCCCGGAAACCGAGCACCGAAAGTCCGAGATGCGGTGGCAAGGCCGTGCCGGACCCGGCCGCGGCCTCTCCCGGCGTGGGCCCCTCGGCGAGCAGCCGCAGCGCGGTGGCCGGATCGCCGAGATAGCCGAGCGGCCGGGTCACCGGCCGCACCCGCCCCGCCACGACGAAGTACAGCGCGGGGCCGGTTCCGACGCCCACGGCGGGCTCCCCCGCCGCGACCACGCCGGTCGGCCGCACTCCGCATCCACTGAGCGCGAGCAGTGAAATCAGCAACGCCAGCAGTCGTTTCACGGCTCCCCCGTCTTCGCCGCCGTCTTCGGGAGGGTCAGGACGAACCGCGCACCGGCTCCGGGTTCGTTGCCCGCCTCGAGACGTCCGCCGTGCAGCTCGGCGTTCTTCAGCGCGATCGACAACCCGAGACCGCTGCCTTCGGACCGGGTCCGTGCCGCATCCGCCTTGTAGAACCGGCTGAACACGTGGGGCAGCACGTCCTCGGACAGTCCCGGGCCGTGGTCCACGACGGTGAGCACCGCCAGTCCCCCCGCCTCGCCGAGGCGGACGAGCACGGGCGGCTCACCGTGCCGCAGCGCGTTGCCGACCAGATTGGCCACCACCACGTCGATCCGGCGCGGATCGACCTCGGCGATGATCCCGGCGGGCAGCCCGGTCTCCACCTGCCCGGTGAACCCGCGTGCCCGCAGGCTCGCCGAGACCAGTTCCGCGAGATCGGTGGGGCGGCGGTCGAGCCGCGCGGCGCCGGAGTCGAACCGGGAGATTTCGATCAGATCCTCGACCAGCCGGGCGAGTTTGCGGGTTTCGGAGCTGACCAGGCGCGCGGCGGTGCCCGTGTCCCCGGCGAGCGCGGCGTCGTCGAGCACCTCGTTCACCGCCGTCATCGCCGCCAGCGGGGTTCTCAGCTCGTGCGAGACGTCGGCGACGAACCGGCGCGCGTCGGCCTCCATGCGCCGCAACTCCCCCACCGAAACCTCCAGGCGGGCGGCGGCGTGGTTGAACGTGCGCACCAGTTCGGCCAGTTCGTCGTTCCCCCTGGCGGGCAGCCGCACGGACAACTCCCCCTCGGCCAGCCGCCGTGCGGCGTCCCGCAGGCGCCGCACCGGCCGCAGCACCGCACTCGCGGCGAGCCAGGCGATGAGCACCGCGATCGGCACCGCCACCGCGGCGGTGCGCCAGCCGTTCTCGGTGAAGGCCTGGATCTGCGCGGACGGCTGGTTCAAGTCGTACCACGCGTAGACCTCCAGCCCCGACGGGTGCCGGTGGAACGAAGCGTCCACGGTCAGCACCGGCATCCCCACCCACAGGGCGGGCCAGCCGTCGCTCACCACCCGCTGGAACCGCATTTCCGATCCGGCGTGCACCGCCGCCCGCAGTTCGGCGGGGACGGTGCCCGGCCTGCCGTACCGCGAAACGACATTGCCATAGAAGGCCCCTGCGGCCCCGGGCACCGACCGGACGAGCTCGTCCAGCGCCGCCTGGTCCGGTGGCATCGGGATGGCGGGAGCCAGTGCGTCGACGTCGTCCCGCAGCTTCCGCATCGCCTGGTCCTGTGCGGCGGCGAGCACGGTGCGGCGCGCGTCGACGTAGTTGGCGCCGGTCGCCCCGATCGTGGCGAGCAGGGCGACGAACGTGACGATCAGCAGCAGGCGCACCCGGACGCCCAGGAGGCGGGCCAGCAGGCGCCGGATCACACGGGACCGAACCGGTAGCCGAAGCCGCGCACGGTGCGCACGTACACCGGCGTGGACGGCCGGTCCTCGATCTTGGCCCGCAGCCGCTGGACACAGGCGTCGACCAGCCGCGAATCGCCGAGGAAGTCGTGGTCCCACACCAGTTCCAGCAGCTGCTGCCTGCTGAACACCCGGCCCGGCGTGCGGGAAAGCTCCAGCAGCAGGCGGAGTTCGGTCGGGGTCAGTGCCACCGGAGTGTCGCCTTTGGACACTTCGAGCGCGGCCCTGTCGATCACCAGCGCGCCGTGGGACTCCCGCTGCCGTTCCTGGCCGGGGGTGCCGCGCCGCAGCACCGCCTTGATCCGTGCGTCGAGCACACGCGGCTGCGCGGGCTTGACCACGTAGTCGTCGGCCCCGGCCTCCAGCCCCCCGACCACGTCGATGTCGTCGCCCCGCGCGGTCAGCATGATGATCGGAACGCCGCCCGCGGCCCGGATCCGGCGGCACACCTCGAATCCGTCGATTCCGGGCAGCATCAGGTCCAGCAGCACGATGTCCGGGTGCCTGGCGGCGAACGCGGTCAGCCCCCGCTCCCCGTCCACGGCCACCTCGACGCGGTGACCGTGCCGCCGCAGCCCCAGTGCCAGCCCCTCACCGACCGCGGGGTCGTCTTCGATCAACAGCACGTTCGGCACCGGCCCATTATGTCGGTCGTTCACCGGGTCCCTGCGGCTTGTAGCAAAACCATGACAAGACCGCGGTGAAACGCGAAACCCCGGCCCCGACGCTGACGGTCATGCTCGATCATCGGACACAGCTTGCCGTACCCCACCGTAGGAACCGCCGCGGCGCCGTCTGGGTGGGCGCCGTCGCCGTCCTGGTGACCGCCGCCGCGCTGGTGACCTCGTTCCTGCTGGTTCGTTCCCCGGACGGCGACACCGGCGAGGTCGCCGCGAACGCCTCGGCCCGCGCCATCGTGGTGTTCGACCGCACCACCGGCCGGACGGTGCGCGGTGACAACGCCGCCGCGCGATTCCGGTCGGCCTCGCTGGTCAAACTGCTGATCGCCCTCGACCTGCTCGACCGCGGGGTGGTCACCCCGGCGCGGCCGAGTCCCCGGATGAGCCGGATGCTGGCCTACAGCGACGACGGCATCGCCCAGCAGCTGTGGGATTCCGGCGGGGGCGGGCAGATCGTCACGCGCATGGCCCAGGCCCTCGGGCTGCACGACACCCGGCCCCCGACCGTCGACCGGCGCTGGGGCGACACCCGGATCAGCGCCGACGACATGGTCACCCTCTACCGCCATGTCTGCGGCCTGCCCGCCGACCGGCGCGCCCTGATCCTCGACCCGCTGCGCGGAGCCGCCCGCGTCGCCGCCGACGGGACCGACCAGTTCTTCGGCATTCCGTCGGCGCTGCACGAGCCGTGGGCGGTCAAACAGGGCTGGGCCGCCGGGCAGGGCGGGGTGGACGCGCACACCAGCGGACTGGTGGGCACCGGCGACCGCTACGTCGTGGTGGTGCTGACGCACGCTCCCGAAGGCAGTTCGCTGTCCGCGGCCACCGCCACACTCACCGCCATCACCGCGACCCTGGCCCCGCTGCTGAAATGATTTCCTGTGAGGGGTCCCCTCACAGCCGACCGTGAGGGGACCCCTCACGGCAGCGTCCGCAGCCCTGATCGGGATTGGCCGTGGGGGTCCTAGGCTTCTTCGGCGAGCATTTCGGCGGTCACGGCGGATTCGGTGTCCGGGATGCCGAGGTCCTTCGCGCGCTTGTCGGCCATCGCCAGCAGGCGGCGGATCCGGCCGGCGACCGCGTCCTTCGTCATCGGCGGGTCGGACAGCTGGCCCAGTTCCTCCAGCGAGGCCTGCCGGTTCGACAGGCGCAGCTTCCCGGCCGCCAGCAGGTGATCCGGGGCCGTGTCGCCGAGGATCTCCATCGCCCGCTCCACCCGGGCCGCCGCGGCGACCGCGGCACGGGCCGAGCGGCGCAGGTTCGCGTCGTCGAAGTTCGCCAGCCGGTTGGCGGTGGCCCGCACTTCGCGGCGCATCCGGCGTTCTTCCCACTGCAGCACGCTGGCGTGCGCGCCGAGCCGCGTCAGCAGCGCGCCGATCGCGTCGCCGTCGCGCACCACCACCCGGTCCGCACCGCGCACCTCACGGGACTTCGCCTGGATGCCCAGCCGCCGCGCGGCGCCCACGAGGGCGAGCGCGGCCTCCGGACCGGGACAGGTCACCTCCAGCGAGGAGGAACGGCCCGGCTCGGTGAGCGAACCGTGCGCGAGGAAGGCCCCGCGCCAGGCGGCTTCGGCGTCGGCGACCCCGCCGGACACCACCGCCGCGGGCAGGCCCCGCACCGGGCGCCCCCGGTTGTCGATCAGGCCGGTCTGCCGGGCCAGGCCCTCACCGTCCTGCACGACGCGCACCAGGTACCGCGTGGTCTTGCGCAGGCCGCTGGCGGAGAGCACGTGGACGTCCGAATGGTGCCCGTAGAGCTCGTGGATCTCCTTGCGCAGCCGCCGGGCCACCGACCCGGTGTCCAGTTCGGCCTCCACGACGACCCGCCCGCCCACGATGTGCAGTCCGCCCGCGAACCGCAACATCGAGGCGACCTCGGCCCGCCGCGGCCCGATCTTGGTGATCTGCAGCCGGCTGAGTTCGTCCTTGACCGCGGCGGTCATCGCCATGGTCCCTCCCTGCTCTCTTCACCGTCCCGGCCCACCGCTTCCCAGCGGCGTCCGAGAGCTTCCCGCACACAGTCCGCCAGCGCATCCGGATCGTGTAAACCCGCCACGTTCGGGTCAGCCACGTCGGCCAGCAGCGCTCGCGCCCCCAGTTCCGCCGCCGCGGCGCGCAACCGGGCCGGCATCGGCACCGACGCGCGATCGGCGATCACCACGTCCAGTCGCAACCCGGGCGCGTGCTGGAAGAGTACGTCCAGGTGCCGCTCCGGGGAGAACCCCGCCGTCTCACCCGGTTGGGGGATGAGGTTGAGCACCACCATCCGCATCGCCCCGGTGGCCACCAGCGCGTCGTGCAACTGGGGCACCAGCAGGTGCGGCAGCACACTCGTGAACCACGAACCGGGGCCCAGGAAGACCACGTCGGCGCCGAGCACCGCCTCCACCGCCTCGGCGCAGGCGGCGGGCACCCCGCCGGGCCGCCGGGGGGTGTGCAGGCGGATCCGGCGCACCTGCCCCGGCGTGCTGGCGATCGCGACCTGGCCGCGGATGACATGGCTCTCGCCGTCGTCGCTCAGGCCCGCCACCTCGGCCTCGATGTCCAGCGGCTCCGCCGACATGGGCAGCACCCGGCCCGAGACGCCGAGCAGCCTGCCCGCCTCCTCCAGCGCCGCCACCGGATCACCCAGCACCTCGAACAGCCCGGCCAGCAGCAGATTGCCCACCGCGTGCCCGGTCAGCGCGCCGCTGCCGCCGAACCGGTGCTGGAACACCTCCGCCCACAGCGGGCCGCCGTCGCCGGTACCGGCCAGCGCCGCGAGCGCCTGCCGCAGGTCACCGGGCGGCAACAGCCCGAGCTCGCGGCGCAGCCTGCCGGAGGAACCGCCGTCATCGGCGACCGTGACCACCGCCGTGACGTCCGGGGTGATCCGGCGCAACGCGCCCAGCGTCGCGTGGAGTCCGTGGCCGCCCCCGAGGGCGACCGCGCGCAAGGGTCTGCCCAGGCTCACTCGCGACCCAGATCCCGGTGGATCACCTTGACCGCCATTCCGTCCTCATTGGACAACAGCCGGGCCAGTTCCTCGGAGATCGCCACGCTGCGGTGCTTGCCGCCGGTGCAGCCGACCGCGAGCGTGAGGTACCGCTTGCCCTCCCGCCGGTAGCCCGCCCCGATCAGGCGCAGCAACTGGTGGTAGCGGTCGAGGAACTCCTCCGCACCCTCCTGGGAGAGCACGTAGTTGCGCACGTCGGAATCGAGACCGGTGTGGTCGCGCAGCTCCGGGATCCAGAACGGGTTCGGCAGGAACCGCACGTCCATCACCAGGTCCGCGTCCATCGGCAGGCCGTACTTGTAGCCGAAGGACAGCACGGTGACGCGGGTGCGCGTGGCCGATTCGGAGCCGAACGCGTCCTCGATCTTGGCGCGCAGGTCGTGTACCGACAGGGCCGAGGTGTCCAGCACCAGGTCGGCCTCTTCGCGCAGCGGGGCGAGCAGCGCGCGCTCGGAGGTGATGCCGTCGGCGAGCCTGCCGTCGCCCTGCATCGGGTGACCGCGGCGCACGTGCTCGAACCGGCGCACCAGCACCGCGTCCGTGGCCTCCAGGAACAGCACCCGCGGCTTGTACCCCCGCGCGTCCAGGTCCTTGATCACCGAGGCGAGGTCCTCGGTGAAGGCGCGCGAGCGCACGTCCATCACCACCGCGACCTTCGTGATGGCGCCCCGGGCCTGCGCACCCAGTTCGACCATCGTCTCGATCAGCTCCGGCGGCAGGTTGTCCACCACGAACCAGCCGAGATCCTCCAGGCATTTCGCCGCGGTGCTGCGGCCCGCCCCGGACAGCCCGGTGACGACCGCGACCTCCATCCCCGACACGCGGCCCCCTTCGCTTGTGCTCATGTCTTCCTCTCCCCTGCCTTCCCGTCCTCGCCCCGCAGTGCCGCGAACACCGCTTCCGCGGTGCGTTTCCCCACTCCCGGCACCGCCGCGATCTCTTCCACCCCGGCCAGTTTGAGCTTCTTCACCGACCCGAAGTGCTTGATGAGCGCGGACCGGCGCGTCTGCCCCAGGCCCGGCACACCGTCCAATACGGACACCTGCAGCCGCTTCGAACGCTTCTCCCGGTGGTACCGGATCGCGAAGCGGTGCGCCTCGTCGCGCACCCGCTGCAACAGGTACAACGCCTCCGAGGTGCGCGGCAGGATCACCGGGTCCGGATCGGCCGGCAGCCACACCTCCTCCAGCCGCTTGGCCAGCCCCACCACCGCGACATCGGTGATGCCGAGCTCGGCCAGCACGTCCGCCGCCGCGGTGGCCTGCGGGCCCGCCCCGTCGACCACCAGCAGGTTCGGCGGATAGGCGAACTTGCGGGGCCGCCCCGTCTCCGGGTCGATACCGGGCGTCCCGGCGGGCGGCTCGACGGCCTCGCCGCTCTCGGCACCCTCGGCGCCCCCGTCCTGCCCGTCCGCCGCGGCGGCCGTGTTTTCCTTGAGATAGCGGTGAAAGCGGCGGCGCACGACCTCGGCGATGGACGCCACGTCTCCCTCTTCGGCGGCCTCCCGCAGCGCGAAGCGGCGGTACTCCGACTTGCGGGGCACCCCGTCCTCGAACACCACCAGGGAGGCGACCACGTCGCTGCCCTGGATGTGGCTGATGTCGACGCATTCGATCCGCAGCGGCGCGGTGTCCAGTCCGAGCTGCTCCTGCAGCTCCGCCAGCGCCGCGGAACGGGCGGTCAGATCGCCCGCGCGGCGCAGTTTGTGCTGCGCGAACGCCTCCTCCGCGTTGCGCTGCACGGTCTCGGCCAGCGCGCGCTTGTCCCCGCGCTGCGGCACCCGCAGCTGCACCCGGGAACCCCGCAGCCCGGACAGCCATTCGGTGAGCGCCTCCGCGTCGGCGGGCAGTTCGGGCACGAGCACCTCGCGGGGCACCGGCGATCCGGCGTCCGCGGTCTGCTCGGCCTGCTCCACCTGCTCGCCGTAGAACTGGGCGAGGAACTGCTCGACGAGCGCGGGCACGTCCATCTCCTCGACCTTGTCGATCACCCAGCCGCGCTGGCCGCGCACCCGCCCGCCGCGGACGTGGAACACCTGCACGGCCGCTTCCAGCTCGTCGTGGGCGAAGGCGACCACGTCGGCGTCCGTGCCGTCGCCGAGCACCACGGCCTGCTTCTCCATCGCGCGGCGCAGGGCCCCGATGTCGTCGCGCAGACGCGCCGCCTTCTCGAACTCGAGCTGCTCGGCCGCCTCGGCCATCTCCCGCTCCAGCCTGCGGACCATCGCGTCGGTCCGCCCGGCGAGGAAATCGCAGAAGTCGCCGACGATTTCGCGATGCTCCTCCGCCGACACCCTGCCCACGCACGGCGCCGAGCACTTGTCGATGTAGCCGAGCAGGCACGGCCGCCCGATCTGGCCGTGCCTCCGGAACACGCCGGTGGAGCAGGTGCGCGCCGGGAACACCCGCAGCAGCAGGTCCAGCGTCTCCCGGATGGCCCAGGCGTGGGCGTACGGGCCGAAGTAGCGGACGCCCTTCTTGCGTGGGCCGCGGTAGACGTGCAGGCGGGGGAACTCCTCGTTCACCGTCACCGCCAGCACCGGATAGGACTTGTCGTCGCGGTAGCGGACGTTGAACCGCGGATCGAACTCCTTGATCCAGTTGTACTCCAGCTGGAGCGCCTCGACCTCGGTGGAGACGACCGTCCATTCGACACTCGCCGCCGTGGTCACCATCTGGCGGGTGCGGGGATGCAGGCCGGCCAGATCGGCGAAGTAGGAGTTCAGCCGGCTGCGGAGGCTCTTCGCCTTGCCGACGTAGATGACCCGCTTCGTCGCGTCGCGGAACTTGTACACACCGGGTTCGTCGGGGATGCTCCCGGGTGCGGGTCGGTAGGTGGACGGGTCAGCCACGGCACAAGCCTATGGCTCACCCCCGACAGTCCCGGCAACCCCTCCGTCATCGGCGTGGACGGTGTGCCATTCTCAGGCCCATGCGCATCGCCACCTGGAACGTCAACTCGGTCGCCGCCCGGCTCCCGCGGCTGCTCGCCTGGCTCGGTTCCGCCCAGCCCGACGTGCTGTGCCTGCAGGAACTCAAGTGCGCCACCGAGGCGTTCCCGCACGGCGAAGTGACCGCGCTCGGCTACGAGGTGG
Source organism: Amycolatopsis cynarae (assembly GCF_026802195.1). Lineage (NCBI taxonomy): Bacteria > Bacillati > Actinomycetota > Actinomycetes > Pseudonocardiales > Pseudonocardiaceae > Amycolatopsis > Amycolatopsis cynarae. The sequence continues at coordinate 3,937,201 of NZ_CP113836.1, forward strand.
CCGCCTACGGGCTGGGCCGCTGGAACGGCGTGGCGATCCTCTCGCGCGTCGGGCTCGGCGACGTCCGCCGCGGGCTGCTCGACGAACCCGCGTACGAGAACGAGACCGAACCGCGCGCGATCGGCGCGACCTGCGGGGGCGTGCGCGTGTGGTCGGTGTACGTGCCGAACGGCCGTGAACCCGAGCACCCGCACTACGCGTACAAACTGCGCTGGCTGGAGGCACTGCGCGCCACCGTCGTGGCGGAGACCTCGGCGGAGCGGCCGCTCGCGGTACTGGGCGACTTCAACATCGCGCCCACCGACGACGACGTGTGGGACATCAGCCTGTTCGAGGGCGCCACGCACGTCACCGACGCCGAGCGGAAGGCACTGGCCGTGCTGCGCGACGCGGGACTCACCGACGTCGTGCCGCGGCCGCTGAAGTACGACCGGCCCTACACCTACTGGGACTACCGCCAGCTGGCCTTCCCGAAGAACAACGGGATGCGCATCGACCTGGTCTACGCCGACGCGGCGTTCGCCGCCGCGGTCACCGACGCCTACGTCGACCGCGAGGAACGCAAGGGCAAGGGTGCCTCCGACCACGCCCCCGTCGTCGTCGACCTCTCCCGCTGAGCGTTCGAGGAGGCCCTGCTGCACAACCGAAGACAGCTCTACCGATGAGTGGCGTGGGTCAGCGGTCGGCCCAGGCTTGTTTGTGCAGGCGGCGCAGGGCGCGCACGGACCGCACCGCGTGTTCGCGGTCCACGGCCTGGATGGCCAGCATGCCCTGGTACTCGAAGTCCGGCAGTTCGAGGCGGGCGAACGAGGCGCCGTCGGGGAAGCTCACCGACAGCACCTCGTGCCAGGCGAGCTTCTTGTTCAGCAGCAAGATGTTGCGCACCTCGATGCCCTCGGCGTCCGCCCGCACGCGGGGCGTGGCGAACAGCAGCGCCCCGCCGGCGAGGACCACCCCGATGCCCACCATCGCGATCTGGTCCGACACCGCGAAGATGACGCCGGTGCGGGAGCCGCGCAGCAGTACCGACACGACGACGAACACGGCGAACAGCACCACCGACAGCACCACGGCCATCCAGGTGGCGCGCTTCGGGCGGATCACGAGCACTTCTGAAGTGTCCTTGGCGGTCATGGTCTTCACACGAAACCTCGTTCGGTCCACGGCTGGCGCAGCGACCTCAGCACGAGCGCGGTGTCCAGTGCGGCCTGCGTCGCCTCGCGGCCCTTGTCCTCCGCCGAACCCGGCAGCCCGGCCCGGTCCAGCGCCTGCTGCTCGGTGTCGCAGGTGAGCACCCCGTTGCCGACCGGGGTGCCCTCGTCCAGTGCCACCCGGGTCAGCCCCGCGGTCACCGCGTCGCACACGTACTCGAAATGCGGGGTGCCGCCGCGGATCACCACGCCGAGGGCGACCACCGCGTCGTGCGTGCGGGCCAGCGCCTGCGCGACGACGGGCAGTTCCACCGCGCCGGCGACCCGCACCACGGTCGGCTCTTCCTTCAGCTTCGCCTCACCGGCCGTGGCGAGCGCCCGGGCCAGCAGGGTGTCGGTGATCTTGGCGTGCCACCGGGTCGCCACGATGGCCAGCCGCAGGCCCTCGCACTCGCTCAGGTCGATCCCGACGTCCGGGCGTCCTTCGCCGCTCACCGCGCCGCTCCGTTCCCGTTCCCGCTCGGCGCCTCGTCCAGCTCGGCCCCCACCTGGTCGAACTCCTCCAGGTTGGCCAGGTCGTGGCCCATGCGGTCGCGCTTGGTCCGCAGATAGCGCAGGTTCTCCGGGTTCGGCGAGATCGGCAGCGGCACCCGCCCCGTCACCTCGAGGCCGTACCCCTCGAGCCCCACGCGCTTGGCGGGGTTGTTGGTCAGCAGGCGCATCGACCGCACCCCGAGATCGCAGAGGATCTGCGCGCCCGTGCCGTAGTCCCGGGCGTCGGCGGGAACCCCCAGCGCGAGGTTCGCGTCGACGGTGTCCGCGCCCAGATCCTGCAGCTGGTAGGCCTGCAGCTTGTGCAGCAGCCCGATGCCCCGGCCCTCGTGACCCCGGATGTAGAGCACCACCCCGCGCCCCTCGGCGGCCACGGCCTTGAGCGCCGCGTCCAGCTGCGGACCGCAGTCGCACCGCAGCGAGCCGAACACGTCACCGGTCAGGCACTCGGAGTGCACGCGGACCAGGATGTCCTCACCGTCGCCGATCTCGCCGTAGACGAACGCGACGTGCTCGATCCCGTCCAGCAGGCTGTCGTAGCCCACAGCGCGGAACGTGCCCGCCGCCAGCGGGATCCGTGCCTCGGCCACCCGCTCGACCTGCTTCTCGTGGCGGCGGCGGTAGGCGATCAGATCGGCGATCGTGATGATCTGCAGGTCGTGGTCCGCGGCGAACACTTCCAGCTCGTCGCGGCGGGCCATGTCGCCCTCGTCCTTCTGCGACACGATCTCGCAGAGCACGCCCGCCGGGTGCAGTCCGGCGAGGCGGGCCAGATCGACCGAGGCCTCCGTGTGCCCGGGGCGCCGCAGCACGCCGCCCTCCTTCGCCCGCAGCGGCACCACGTGCCCGGGACGGCGGAAGTCCACCGGCTTCGAATCCGGATCGGCCAGCAGGCGCACGGTGTGCGCGCGGTCCGCGGCCGAAATCCCGGTGCTGACCCCCTCGGCCGCGTCCACGGTCACCGCGTACGCGGTCCCGCGCACGTCCTGGTTCGTGTGGTACATCGGCGGCAGGTCCAGTCGCGCGCAGTCCTGTTCGGTCAGCGCGGCGCACACGTAACCGGAGGTGTAGCGCACCATGAAGGCCATGAGCTCCGGCGTGGCCTTCTCGGCGGCGAAGATGAGGTCGCCTTCGTTCTCCCGGTCCTCGTCGTCGACCACGACCACGGGGCGCCCGGCCGCGATGTCGGCGATCGCCCGCTCGATCCCCGCGGTGTCCACCGGCATCCTGGCCCCGCACGGCGTCCCTGCAGTCACGCGTCCTCCTGTGTCTTGCGGGGCACCCGCACCCGGTCGGACCGAATGCTCATGCGTCCTCCTGTACCCCGCCGGTCTTCAACCCATTGTGCTCTGCGAGCCGGGCCAGGTGCGGAGCGGCCAGCTTCTCCACGTACTTGGCGAGCACGTCGACTTCGAGGTTGACCGGATCGCCCGGTTCGGCCAGGCCCAGCGTCGTCAACTCCAGTGTGGTCGGAATCAGCGCCACCGTGAACTCGTCGTTCGTCACACTCGCGACGGTCAGCGAGATGCCGTCCACCGCGATCGAGCCCTTCTCCACCACGTAACGGGCCAGCCCGGAGGGCAGCGCGAACCGGGTCAGGCCGTTCTCGTCACGAGAGAGAAAGCGGCCCGTGCCGTCCACGTGGCCCTGCATGATGTGCCCGCCGAGGCGGTCGCCGACGGCCGTGGCACGCTCCAGGTTGACCCGGTCGCCCGGCGCGATCTTCGCCAGGCGCGAACGGCGCAGTGTCTCGTCCACCACATCCACGGTGAACTCGTCGCCGGACACCTCGACCACCGTGAGGCACACCCCACTGACCGCGATGGAATCGCCGTGCCCGGCGTCGGAGGTGACGAGGGGGCCACGGACGGTGAGCCGGGCGGCGCTGGGCAACTGCTCGACGTGGGTGATCTCACCCAGCTCTTCGACGATGCCGGTGAACACGGGAGTCTCCTGTCCTGCGGTCGGAATCACTGGGCCTGGGCCCGGGCCGCGCGTTCGCGCAGGGCGGCCACGGCCTTGCCGGGGTCCTGGGCGCCGTAGACGGCCGACCCGGCGACGAAGCAGTCGACACCGGCCTCGGCGGCGGCCTCGATGGTGTCGGCGTTGATCCCGCCGTCGATCTCCACCAGCACCTTGAGGTGCCCGGTGTCCACCAGCCTGCGGGCGGTGCGGACCTTGTCCAGCACCTCGGGGATGAACGACTGGCCGCCGAATCCCGGCTCGACCGACATCACCAGCAGGGTGTCGTAGTGCTTGAGCGTTTCCAGGTGGTCTTCCAGCGGGGTGCCCGGTTTGACGGACAGGCCCGCCTTGGCCCCGGCGGCACGCAGGTTCTTGGCGAGCATGACCGGGTCGTGCGCGGCCTCGACGTGGACCGTCACGTTGTAGGCGCCCGCCTCGGCGTACGCCGGGGCCCAGCGGTCGGGGTCCTCGATCATCAGGTGGCAGTCCAGGGGCAGATCGGTCGCCTTGAGCAGGGACTGCACGACCGGAAGGCCCAGGGTCAGGTTGGGGACGAAGTGCGCGTCCATCACGTCGACGTGCACCCAGTCGGCACGCGTGTCGCCGGTTCCGGCCACGGCCTGGATCTCCTCGCCCAGGCGGGCGAAGTCGGCGGACAGGATGCTCGGCGCGATAAGAGGTCGGTGGGCCACGGTTACGCAGTGTAGAAGGCGGTCCCCGGGCCGGGTTCGGGGCCAGCGCCGGGCAGGGTGAGCAGGGCGTCGCGCCACGCCTCTCCGAGGGCGTGCAGGCGGACCCCGGCGGAGGCGAGGGCCTCCAGGTGCCGGGGCCAGGCCGGGTGCCCGGCCCGGGCCGGGCGCACCTGGTAGGCCACCGCGATGGGGACCGCGGGATCGCCGAGCACGTCCCCGAGCACGGTCAGCGCCTGGTTGTCGGCGATGCCGAGCGCGAGCTTGGCCACCGAGTTCGCGCTCGCGGGCGCGAACAGGAACGCCTCCGGATCGGGATGCGGCCGCGGACGGCCGGGCAGCCGCGGCTCGCTGCGCACCTCGAGATCGGTCAGTGCCTGGAGCTTCGGCAACTCTCCGGCGTCGTCCAGCCAGCGCGCCGCGGTGGGCGTCAGCGTGATCGCCAGGCGCCACCCCAGCCGGGCGGCGGGTTCGGCGAGCTCGGTGCGGAACCGGGATTCCACGCCCCCGCACGAGCTCGCCACCAGGCCGAGGACCCTCACTCGGGCCGTCGCAGCACCGCGCAGAACATCGCGTCGGTCCCGTGCCGGTGCGGCCACAGCTGCACGTACGGGCCGTCCCCCAGCTGCGGAACGCCGGGGAAGAACTCGCGCGCGTCGAGGATCTCCGCCTTGGCGCGCCGGGCCGCGTCGCCGATGACGCCCTCGGTCTCGGCGAGGTGCGGGGAACACACCACGTAGGCCACCACGCCGCCGGGCCGGAGCAGTTCGAACGCCGAAGCCAGCAGCTGGCTCTGCAGCTTCGTCAGGTCCGACACGTCGGAAGGCTTGCGACGCCAGCGGGCCTCCGGCCGCCGCCGCAGCGCGCCGAGCCCGCTGCAGGGCGCGTCGACGAGGATGCGGTCGTAGCCGGGCTCCAGCCCGGGATCGCGCCCGTCGGCCACCCGCACGGTCACGGGAAGTCCTTCGGTGGCCTTCTCGACCAGGCGCGCCCGGTGCGGGGCCTGCTCGACGGCGTCGACCCGCGCCCCGGACAGCCCGGCGAGCGCGCCGAGCAGCGCGGCCTTGCCACCGGGCCCGGCGCACAGGTCGAGCCACCGCTCGTCGCTCCCCTGCAGCGGGACCCGGGTGAGGGCGACGGCGCACAGCTGACTGCCCTCGTCCTGGACGGCGGCGAGCTTCTCCTTGACGGGCTCGGAATCCCCGGGGTCCCCGGCACCGGCCGGGAGGTGCACGCCGTAGGGCGAGTACGGCGCCACGTCGCCGCCGGTGATGGCGGCCAGTTCGTCCGCGCTGATCTCCCCGGGCCGGGCGACCAGGTGTACCTCGGGCCGGGCGTCGTCGGCCTCCAGCGCCGCCTGCAGCTCGGTCCCCTTGTCCCCCAGTGCTTCGGCGAAGGCGCGGGCGATCCAGCGCGGGTGCGCGGTCCGCATCGCGAGGTGCCCGATCGGATCGCTGTCACGGTCCGGCGTGAGCTCCTCCAGCCAGGCCGCCTCGTCCTTTTCGGACACCTTGCGCAGCACGGCGTTGACGAAACCCGCGACATGGGAACCCGCGTCGGCACGGGCCAGGTTCACCATCGCGTCGACCGCGGCGTGCTCGGGCACCCGGGTGCGCAGCAGCTGGTAGGCACCCAGCCGGAGGCAGTCCAGCACCGTCCCATCCACTTTGGACAACGGGCGGTCGATGCAGGCTTCGATCACGGCGTCCAGCAGCCCCTGCGCCCGCGACGCGCCGTAGGTCAGCTCCGTGGCGAGCGCGGCGTCCCGGCCGCTGATCCGGCGCTGCCGCAACAGATCCGGCAGCACGAGGTTGGCGTAGGCGTCCCGCTCGCGCACCGCGTGCAGCACATCGAGGGCGACCCGGCGCGCCGGGTCTTCCGGGGCCGGCGGCCGCCGCGGGCCCTGCTTGCGCGGGGCGGGCCTGCCCCGTTGCGGCCGAGACGGCCTGCGTTCACGTTCCGGGCTCATACCAGGCGTTCCCCTTGTTCGATTCTCGTCCCGCGCGCCCAGTCGGTGGCCGCCATCCGTTTCTTGCCCTGCGCCTGCACTTCACCCAGCGACACCGGTTTGGTCGCGGTGCCCGCGAGCACGCGCCTGCGCTCGACCAGCAGTTCCCCCGGCGCCAGGTCCGGGCCGTCCACCACGGTCACCGGCCCGAGCTTGAACCGTTCCTCCCGGAACAGCGCCCAGGCGCCGGGCTCCGGGGTCACCGCCCGCACGTGCCGGTCGACGGCGGCCGCCGGATCGGCGAAGGAGATCCGGGCGTCGTCCACGGTGACCTTCGGCGCGTAGGTGATGCCGTCAGCGGGCTGCGGCACCGGGACGAGCGTGCCGTCCTCGATACCGTCCATTGTGGATACCAGCAGCCGGGCGCCGCTGACCGCGAGGCGGTCCAGCAGCGCTCCGGCGGTGTCGCCCGCGCCGATCGGCTCGGTCACCACCCCGTAGACGGGCCCGGCGTCTAGCTCGCGGACGATCCGGAAGGTGGAGGCGCCGGTGATCTCGTCACCGGCCCGGATCGACGCCTGCACCGGAGCCGCGCCACGCCACGCCGGCAGCAACGAGAAGTGCAGGTTCACCCAGCCTTGGCGCGGGATGTCGAGCGTACGCTGCGGCAGCAGCGCGCCGTAGGCGACCACCGGGCAGGCATCGGGCGCCAGTTCGCGCAGCCGGTCCAGGAACTCGGCTTCCCCGGCCTTGGCCGGGGTCAGCACCTCGATCCCGTGGTCGTCGGCGAGCGCGCCGACGGGCGAGCGCAGCAGCTTCCGGCCCCGCCCCGCGGGCGCGTCGGGACGGGTGACGACCGCGACCACCTCGTGCCGCGGCGAGTCGAGCAGGGCTTGCAGTGACGGCACCGCGGGTTCCGGGGTGCCGGCGAACACCAGGCGCATCAAGGCACCTCGGCGGGTTCGGGCTGGGTAAAGGACTGGGTGAACATTGCCGTCCAGTCTATGGGCACCCTCCCGCCGCCCCGATCACCCGTGCCCTGAGAGACGCCTGGCAGGACCAGCCGGTTCTTCGAAAGCGGCGAAGCCGCTTGCGCCGCCGCGGGTTCTCAGGCGTCTTCTCGTGAGGACAGCGCCGACGTGGTTTGGCATTCATGAGGAGGCGATCCCACAGCGAGAAGACGCCTGAGGTTCCGCTACCTGCACCGCCACGCAAGTCCCTGCCAGAACACTTCCTAGATGATCTCCAGGGGGTCGAGCTGGATGCGGACGGGATCGGCCTCCTTGCGGGCGACGCGCTGGGCCTGGGCGGTGGCCAGTGCGGTGGCCAGGGCGCGGCCGTCGGAGCGCGGCACCCGGATGAGCATGCGTTCCCGCTCGGTCCGGCCCTCCTCGTCGGCCCGCCCCACCGGAACGGGACCGAGCAGTTCCCCGGAATCGGGCAGCACCAGTTCCTCCAGCAGCGCCGCCACCGCCCCGGGCGTGCCCTCCACGCTCGCCATGCGTACCGCGGGCGGGAAGGCGAGTCCGGCGCGCTCGGCCAGTTCGCGTTCGGCGTGCCAGGCGGGATCCCAGCGGACGAGGGCCTGCACGGGGGTGAGCCCCGCCTCCGCGCCGACCACGACGCGGCCGCCCGCGGCCGACGGCCGCACCAGCGCCGCCGCGGCCAGCCAGCGGCGCAGGGTCTCCTCCGCGGCCCGCAGGTCCTGCCTGCCCAGCAGCGCCCAGCCGTCCAGGAGCAGGGCGGCACCGTAACCGCCCTCGGCCACCGGTTCGGCGCCCGGCGTGCACACCACCAGCGCCGGTTTCCCGGGCACGGTGGCCAGCACCTCCCGTGCCCCCGAGGTCCGCACCGGGACACCGGGGAAGGCCCGTCCCAGCTCCTCGGCGGTGCGCTGGGAGCCGACGACCATCGCCCGCAGCCGGGTCGAACCGCAGGCCACGCAGCGGAAGCCGCCGTCGGGGGCACCGCACCAGCGGCAGCTCGGCGGGCGCCCCGCACCACCGGACAACGCCAGCGGCCCCGCGCAGCGGCGGCAGTGCGCGGGGGTGCGGCACCGGGCGCAGGCCAGCGCCGGGACATACCCGCGCCGGGGCACCTGGACCAGCACCGGGGCCCCGGCGGACAGGGCCTGCCGGGCGGCCTCGAAGGCCACCGCGGGCAGGCGGGCGGCCCGCGCCGCCTCGTCCCGGGCCACGTCGAAGTCCTCCCCGACGGGGGTGACGCGGGGTGCGGCCCTGCGCAGCTCGTCCCAGGAGGCGATCACCGCGTGGGCCCAGCCGGACTCGACGAGCAGCTGGGCTTCGGCGGTGCGGGCGTACCCGGCGACCACGAGCGAAGCCCGCTCGGCGTGGGCCCGCAGCGTCAGCACGTCACGCACCTGCGGATAGGGCATATGGGGATCGACGTGCAGATCGTCGCCGTCGTCCCAGACCACGAACAGCCCGGGGTCGGCGACCGGGGCGAACATCGCCGCCCGGGTGCCCACCACGATGCGGGACAGCCCCCGGGCGACGGCGAGCCACCGGCGATAGCGCTCGGCGGGCCCCACGTCGGCCGACAAGGCCACCACGGCGCCCTCCCCGGCCAGGCGCGCGCACGCGGCGTGCAGGCGCACGAGGTCCCGCTGGTCCGGCACCACCAGCACCGCACCGCGCCCGCCCGAGGCCACCGTCGCGGCGGCCTCCGCCAGCCGGGACGGCCAGTCCTCCCCCGGCAGCGCCTGCCAGACGGCGTGGGCCTGCCGCTGCCCGCGCAGCGCGTCCAGGAAGGCCGTTCCGCGCTGGTAGCGGCCCCAGCCGGTGGTCGCGGGCACGGGCGGCGCCGGTGCGGGCGGGCCCGCGGGCTCGGCCTCGGCCTTGGCGTGACGGGGCGGGATGGCCAGGCGCAGCACGTCGATCAGGGTGCCGCCGTAGCGTTCGGCGACGGTACGGGCGAGCGACGCCAGCGACGGCCCGAGCACCGGTTCACTGGAGACGACCCGCTCCAGGAAGGCCAGCCTGCCGGTGTGCCCGGTGGTGGCGGCGCGTTCGAGCAGGAACCCGTCGACGAGCTGCCCCGCGAACCGCACCCGCACCCGGCATCCGGGCACCGCCGCCTCGTCCAGCTGCGCGGGCACCTGGTAGTCGAAGGTGCGGTCCAGGTGCGCGAGCGGCACGTCCACCACGATCCGGGCGATCGGATCGCGCTCGGCCGGCCGCTGCTGCCCCTTGCGGGCGGCAGCGGGCCTCCCCGCGGCGCGCTTCGCCTTGGGGAGGTCCCACAGGGGCGGAGTCTGGGGGCCGGTCACCCGCTGATCTCTACCAGAAGGCCCCGACAGTCCGGACCGCCACGGCGGACCGGGTCAGGCGCCGGCGGCACTGCGCAGGTCGGCGGCACGGTCGGTGTTCTCCCACGGCAGGTTCAGCTCCGGCCGTCCGAAGTGACCGTAGGCCGCGGTGGGCGTGTAGATCGGGCGCAGCAGGTCGAGGTCGCGGATGATCGCGGCCGGGCGCAGGTCGAACACCTCGGTGATGGCGGACTGGATCTTGACCGGGTCCACCGTCTCGGTGCCGAAGGTCTCCACGAACAGCCCCACGGGCGTGGCCTTGCCGATCGCGTACGCGACCTGGACCTCCACCCGGGACGCCAGCCCCGCGGACACCACGTTCTTGGCCACCCAGCGCATCGCGTAGGCCGCCGAACGGTCCACCTTGGACGGGTCCTTGCCGGAGAAGGCGCCGCCGCCGTGGCGGGCCATGCCGCCGTAGGTGTCGACGATGATCTTGCGGCCGGTCAGGCCCGCGTCCCCCATCGGGCCGCCGATCACGAACCGGCCGGTGGGGTTCACCAGGAGCCGGAGGTCTTCCGTCTCGAGGCCGAGGCCCGCCAGCTCCGGTGCGACGACGTGCTCGCGCACGTCGACGCCGAGCATCGTCTCCAGGTCGATGCCCTCGGCGTGCTGGGTGGACACGACCACGGTGTCCAGCCGGACGGGCTGGTCCCCGGCGTACTCGATGGTGACCTGGGTCTTGCCGTCCGGGCGCAGGTAGGGCAGCACGCCCTCCTTGCGGACCCTGGTGAGCCGCTGCGACAGGCGGTGCGCCAGCGCGATCGGCAGCGGCATCAGCTCGGGGGTGTCCGAGCAGGCGTAGCCGAACATCAGGCCCTGGTCGCCCGCGCCCTGGCGGTCGATCTCGTCCAGCGCGTTCTCGAGCCGGGTCTCGTAGGCGGTGTCCACGCCCTGCGCGATGTCGGGCGACTGGGACCCGATCGCGACGTTCACCCCGCAGGAGTTGCCGTCGAAGCCCTTGGCGGAGGAGTCGTACCCGATCTCGAGGATCTTCTCCCGCACGATCGTCGGGATGTCGGCGTAGGCCTCGGTCGTCACCTCGCCGGCGACGTGCACCTGGCCGGTGGTGATGAGTGTTTCGACCGCGACCCGGCTGCGGGGGTCCTTCGCCAGCAGCGCGTCCAGAATGGAGTCGCTGATGGCGTCGCAGATCTTGTCCGGGTGCCCCTCCGTCACGGACTCGGAGGTGAACAACCTGCGGGTCGTTTCGGTCACGACGCTCGTCACATCCCATCAAACTCTGACGCCGGTGTTCCGGCGGCACCGCGGCGGCATGGCCGACGGTGTCCCGTCCAGCGTACGAGAAATTCTCAACGGCCGGTCAACGCTTGCCGTACTCCGACACGGCATCCCACACTGTGGCCGCGAGCTGCGCCTTCGACCCGAGCGGAATGGCCCGCTCCGTGCCGTCGGCCGCCAGCAGCCAGCCCGCGTTGTCCTCGACCTCGAACGCGCGGCCGTCACCGACCGCGTTGACCACCAGCAGGTCACAGCCCTTGCGCCGGAGCTTCGCGCGGGCGTGATCCAGCACGCTACCTTGTTCGTCGCCGGTTTCGGCGGCGAAACCCACGACGACCTGGTCGGGTTTCCGGTTTTCGACCAGCTCGGCGAGGATGTCCGGATTTCGCACGAGCGAAATCTCCGGATCGGGCCGGTCCTCCGATTTCTTGATCTTGTGTTCCACCCGGGCCGCGGGCCGGAAATCGGCCACCGCGGCGGCCATCACCACGACGTCGGCGGCCTGGGCCGCCTCCAGCACTGCGTCGCGCATCTCCAGCGCGGTGGACACGTGACGAAGATCAACTCCGGCGGGTTCGGGCAGGGCCGCCGTGTGCGCGGCGACCAGGACGACCTCGGCGCCCCGCTGGGCGGCCACCCTGGCCAGCGCGTAGCCCTGCTTGCCCGAGGACCGGTTGCCCAGGTAGCGGACCGGGTCGAGCGGCTCGCGCGTGCCACCGGCGGACACCACCACCCGCAGCCCGTGCAGGTCGCGGGGCAGCGCGTCGGGCCGCGCGAGCAGCAGGCGCGCCAGGTCGGCGATCTCGGCCGGGTCGGGCAGCCTGCCCTTGCCGGTGTCCACGCCGGTCAGCCTGCCGGAAGCCGGTTCGGCCACCACCACACCGCGCGAGCGCAGCAGCGCCACGTTGTCGCGGGTCGCGGGGTGTTCCCACATCTCGGTGTGCATGGCCGGGAAGAACGCGACCGGGCACCGCGCGGTGAGCAGGGTGTTGGTCAGCAGGTCGTCGGCCAGCCCGTGCGCCGCGCGGGCCAGCAGATCGGCGGTGGCGGGCACCACCAGCACCAGATCCGCCTCCTTGCCGACGCGGACGTGCTGGACCTCGGGCACCTCGGTGAACACGCCGGTGTGCACGGGATGCCCGGAGAGCGCCTCGAAGGTGGCCGCGCCGACGAAGTTCAGCGCGGCGGCGGTGGGCACCACCCGCACGTCGTGACCCGATTCGGTCAGCCGGCGCAGCACCTCGCAGGCCTTGTAGGCGGCGATGCCGCCGCCCACGCCCAGGACGACCCGGGGCCGCTCACTCACCTTCGGTGTGCTCGAGCAGACCGCCGTGGATCTCGCGCAGCGCGATCGACAGCGGCTTCTCGCGGGGTCCCGGCTCGACCAGCGGGCCGACGTACTCCAGCAGACCCTCGCCCAGCTGCGCGTAGTAGTCGTTGATCTGACGGGCACGCTTGGCGGCGTAGATCACCAGCGCGTACTTGGAACTGACCTTCGCCAGCAGATCGTCGATCGGCGGGTTGGTGATGCCTTCCAACTCTTCGCCATGGGCAGTACCCAGCGCTGAAGTCACTCGTGATGCTCCCGAATCGATTCGAAGTCCGTGTTCATCAAGTCTAACAACTGCCCGGCCGCGGTCCGCACGTCGGCGTTGACGACACGCACGTCGAACTCCCCCGCCGCCGCCAGTTCGCGCTCCGCCTCGGCCAGCCGCGCCTTGACCGCGGCCTCCTCCTCGGTGCCGCGGCCGGTGAGCCTGCCGACGAGCTCCTCCCACGAGGGCGGCATCAGCATCACCAGCCGGGCCTCGGGCATCGCCGCCCGGACCTGCCGGGCGCCCTGCAGCTCGATCTCCAGTACCGCCTGCCTGCCCTCGGCCAGCGCCCGCTCGACGGGCTCGCGCGGGGTGCCATAGCAGTTTCCCGCGAACTCCGCGTGCTCGAGCAACTCTCCCGCGGCGACCATCTTGTCGAACATCGCGCGGTCGATGAAGTGGTAGTGCGCCCCGTCGACCTCGCCGGGCCGGGGGGCCCGGGTGGTCACCGAAACGCTGAAGTAGATGTCCGGATCCAGCCGTCGCAACTCTGAGACCACGCTGGACTTGCCGACCCCGGACGGTCCCGAGACGACGGTGAGCCGACGCCGGGACGAACGTCCCGGAACCGGCTCACCGTGTGTCGCACGGCCGGTGTCCCCGGCCGCTGCCACGTGGTTACCTGTGTCGCTCACTCGCCGCTGAACTCGGCCAGCAGCGCCTTGCGCTGCCGGTCGCCGAGGCCGCGAAGCCGCCGGCTCGGCGCGATTTCCAGGCGCTCCATGGTCTGCTGAGCGCGCACCTTGCCGACGCCCGGAAGCGCCTCCAGCAAAGCGGAAACCTTCATCTTGCCGAGAACCTCGTCCTCGTCGGCCTGCTTGAGCACATCAGTCAGGGTGGTACCGCCCCGCTTGAGGCGTTCCTTCAGCTCCGCGCGGGCACGACGAGCGGCAGCGGCCTTCTCCAGCGCCGCCTTGCGCTGTTCCTCGGTCAGCTGGGGAAGTGCCACGTTTTCCTCCGTAGTACTCAAAATTCCGGGTGGGTGACGCGACGGTACCCACCCCCGGCCACCGGCCACAATGCGGGGGTGGCTGGTCAGTTCCGATTGCGGGGCCTGATATTAACGCTCATTCACTGATCGAAGCCTGGATCCTCCGCACGGCCGCCCGCAGCGCGGCGGGGTCCGGCCCATGCCGCAGGAGGTCCCTGGAGGATGCCGGGAGCACGCCCCGCAGCGCCGTGCCGAACAGCCTGCGAAGATCACCCACGGTGGCGCCCTGCGCCCCGAAACCCGGGGCCAGCACGGGTCCGTTGAGCGCGTCCAGGTCGAGTTCGCCGGGCGCGACGGTGGCCCCGACCACCACACCGACGTCCCCGAGCGGCGCCACACCCCGGTTCACCGCCGCCGCCTCATCCACAATGGACTGCGCGACGGTCTTTCCGTTGGGCAGCAAGGCATTCTGCAACTGCCACGCCTCCGGGTTCGAAGTGCGCGCGAGCACGAACACGCCCCGGCCCGCCGCCCGCGCGGTTTCGATCGCCGGGACCAGCGAGCCGAAGCCCAGGTACGGCGACACCGTCACCGCGTCGGCCGCGAGCTCGCTGTCACCGTCCAGATACGCGGCGGTGTAGGCGCCCATGGTGGAACCGATGTCTCCCCGCTTCACGTCCAGCAGGACGAGCGCACCCCCCTGGCGGGCGTAGTTGATCACCCGGGCCAGAACGGCGACCCCAGCGGCCCCGTAGGCCTCGAAAAAGGCCGACTGCGGCTTGATCACCGCCGCCTCCGCGGCGAGCACCTCCACCGCGCCCAGGGCGAACTTCTCGAGACCGGACACCGACCGTGGCAGACCCCACGCGTCCAGCAACCCCGGGTGCGGGTCGATCCCCGCGCACAGAGCTCCGCGCTCCGCCGTCCGCTCGGCGAGCCTGCGCCCGAACGGTTCAGTCATCGTGACTCCTTTCGGCGCAGCGCGGACGCGCCCGTGCGCCTCACTCCCCGGCCCGCAGGGCGGCCTGCAGGTCCTGCAGCGAGCGCACCCCGATGTCCCCGCGGATGAGCGCCTCGATGCCGTGCACAGCCGCGGCCGCGCCCTGCACCGTGGTGATGCACGGGATGTCCCGCGACACCGCCGCCGTCCGGATCTCGTAGCCGTCGATCCGCGGTCCGCTGTTGCCGTACGGGGTGTTGATCACCATGTCCACGGCGCCGTCGAGGATCACGTCGACGATGTTGGGCCCCGGCACCGCTTCCGGCCCGTTCTCGGTGTGCTTGCGCACCACCGTGCAGGCCACGCCGTTGCGGCGCAGCACCTCCGCGGTACCCGAGGTCGCGAGGATCTCGAACCCGAGGTCGGCCAGCCGCTTCACCGGGAACACCAGCGCCCGCTTGTCCCGGTTGGCCACCGACACGAACACCCGGCCCGAGGTCGGCAGCGAACCGTAGGCCCCGGCCTGCGACTTGGCGAAGGCCTTGCCGAAGGAGGTGTCCACCCCCATGACCTCACCGGTCGACTTCATCTCCGGCCCGAGCAGCGAATCCACGCCCATGCCCTCCGGCGTGCGGAACCGGTGGAAGGGCAGCACGGCCTCCTTCACCGCCACCGGGGCGTCGGCGGGCAGCGCGCCGCCGTCACCCTCGGCGGGCAGCACCCCGGCGGCCCGCAGCTGCTTGATCGTCGAGCCGGTCATGACCAGCGAAGCGGCCTTCGCCAGCGGCACCCCGGTCGCCTTGGACACGAACGGCACCGTGCGGCTCGCCCGAGGATTCGCCTCCAGCACGTAGAGCACGTCGTCCTTGAGCGCGTACTGCACGTTGAGCAGGCCCCGCACCCCGACACCCCGCGCGATCGCCTCGGTGGAGGCGCGCACCGTCTCGATGTCGAGGCGGCCCAGGGTGATCGGCGGCAGCGCGCACGAGGAGTCGCCGGAGTGGATCCCGGCCTCCTCGATGTGCTCCATCACGCCGCCGAGGTACAGCTCCTCGCCGTCGAACAGCGCGTCGACGTCGATCTCGATCGCGTCGTCGAGGAACCGGTCCACCAGCACCGGGTGCTCCGGGCTGACCTCGGTGGCCCGCCGGATGTAGCCGGCCAGCGAAGCCTCGTCGTAGACGATCTCCATCCCGCGGCCGCCCAGCACGTACGAGGGCCGCACCAGCACCGGGTAGCCGATCTCGTCGGCGATCCGCTTCGCGCCTTCGAAGGAGGTCGCGGTGCCGTAGGCCGGGGCGGGCAGCCCGGCGTCGCCGAGCACCTCCCCGAAGGCGCCGCGGTCCTCGGCGAGGTCGATCGCCTCCGGCGGGGTGCCCACGATCGGCACGCCCGCGTCGGCCAGCCGCTGCGCCAGCCCGAGCGGGGTCTGCCCGCCCAGCTGCACGATCACCCCGGCCACCGTGCCGGAGGCCTGCTCCGCGTGGACCACCTCGAGCACGTCCTCGAAGGTGAGCGGCTCGAAGTACAGGCGGTCGGAGGTGTCGTAGTCGGTGGACACCGTCTCCGGGTTGCAGTTGACCATGACGGCCTCGAACCCGGCCTCGCGCAGCGCGATGGCCGCGTGCACGCACGAGTAGTCGAACTCGATGCCCTGCCCGATCCGGTTCGGGCCCGATCCGAGGATGAGCACCTTCGGCTTGTCCGGCTGCGGGGTGATCTCGGATTCCGCGGTCCCGGCGTCGTACTCGTAGGCCGAGTAGTGGTAGGGCGTCTTGGCCGCGAACTCGGCGGCGCAGGTGTCCACGGTCTTGAACACCGGGCGCACGCCCAGGCGGTGCCGCAGCGAGCGGACCCCGCCCTCACCGGCCAGTTCCGGCCGCAGCGCGGCGATCTGCTGGTCCGACAGCCCGGTGCGCTTGGCCTCCCGCAGCAGCGCCTCGGTCAGCACCGGCGCGTCCCGCACCGCGGCGCCGACCTCGCCGATCAGCGCGATCTGGTCGATGAACCACGGGTCGATCCCGCTGGCCTCGTGCACCTGCTCCACGGTGGCACCCAGCCGCAGCGCACGCTCCACCGCGTACAGGCGGGCGTCGTGCGGGGTGCGCAGGTCCGCCAGCGTCGACTCGAGGGTGGCGCCCTCCGGGTCGGGACGGGTCCAGAACCCGGCCGCCTTGGTGTCGATGGAGCGCATCGCCTTGCCGAGCGCCTCGGGGAAGCTGCGGCCCAGCGCCATCGCCTCGCCGACGCTCTTCATCGTCGTGGTCAGCGTCGGGTCCGCGCCGGGGAACTTTTCGAAGGCGAACCGCGGCACCTTGACCACCACGTAGTCCAGCGTCGGCTCGAAGGACGCCGGGGTCTCCCCGGTGATGTCGTTGCGGATCTCGTCGAGGGTGTAGCCGATGGCCAGCTTCGCGGCGATCTTGGCGATCGGGAAGCCGGTCGCCTTCGACGCCAGCGCCGAAGACCGCGACACCCGCGGGTTCATCTCGATCACGACCATGCGCCCGTCGTCCGGGTTGATCGCGAACTGGATGTTGCAGCCACCGGTGTCCACGCCGACCTCGCGCAGCACCGCGATGCCGACGTCGCGCATGTGCTGGTACTCGCGGTCGGTCAGGGTCATCGCGGGGGCGACGGTGACCGAGTCCCCGGTGTGCACGCCCATCGCGTCGACGTTCTCGATCGAGCAGATCACCACGACGTTGTCGTGGCGGTCCCGCATCAGTTCGAGCTCGTATTCCTTCCAGCCGAGGACGCTCTCCTCGATGAGCACCTCGGTGACCGGCGACTCCGCCAGCCCGGTGGACGCGAGCCGCTCCAGCTCCTCGCCGGTGTGCGCCATGCCGGAACCGAGACCGCCCATGGTGAACGAGGGCCGGATGACCACCGGCAGGCCGAGCTCGGCCACCGTCTCGCGCACCTCGTCCATGGTGTGGCAGACCCGGCTGCGCGGCACTTCCGCGCCGATCGCCCGCACGATGTCCTTGAACTTCTGCCGGTCCTCACCGCGCTGGATCGCGTCGATGTCGGCACCGATCAGCTCGACCCCGTAGCGCTCGAGCACCCCGCGCTCGTGCAGCGCCACGGCGGTGTTCAGCGCGGTCTGCCCGCCGAGCGTGGCCAGGAGCGCGTCGACCGGACGGCCCAGCTCCTTCTCGCGGGCGATGACCTTCTCCACGAAATCCGGCGTGACCGGCTCGATGTAGGTGGCGTCGGCGAACTCCGGGTCCGTCATGATCGTGGCCGGGTTGGAGTTGACCAGGCTGACCCGCAGCCCCTCGGCACGCAGCACACGGCAGGCCTGGGTGCCCGAGTAGTCGAACTCGGCCGCCTGGCCGATGACGATCGGGCCCGACCCGATGACGAGCACGTGTTGGATATCAGTACGTTTCGGCATCAGCGGGAGCTCTTCTTTTCCATCAGAGTGACGAACTCGTCGAACAGGGGGTTGGCGTCGTGCGGACCGGCCGCCGCTTCGGGGTGGTACTGCACCGAGAACGCGGGCACGTCGCTGCACCGCAGCCCCTCGACGGTGCCGTCGTTGGGGCAGTAGTGGCTGACGCGGGCGGTGCCGAACGGCGAGTCGAAGGTCCGCCCGGCCTCACCGGTCAGCGCGAACCCGTGGTTCTGCGCGGTGATGGCGACCCGTCCGGTCTCCACGTCGATCACCGGGATGTTGATGCCCCGGTGCCCGTACCGCATCTTGTAGGTGTCCAGGCCCAGCGCCCGGCCGAGGATCTGGTTGCCGAAGCAGATGCCGAACAGCGGGATCTCGCGGCGCAGGATTTCCCCGGTCAGCGCGATCGCGTGCGCCTGGGTCTCCGGGTCCCCGGGGCCGTTCGACAGGAACACCCCGTCCGGCTCGATGCCGAGCAGGTCCTCGACCGTGCTGCCGGCGGGCAGCACGTGCACCTCGATCCCGCGGCGGCTCATCTGCCGCGGCGTGTTCGACTTGATGCCCAGGTCCAGCGCGGCCACGCGGTAGCGGCGCTCCCCCTGCGCCGCGATGACGTACGGCTGGGCCGTGGTGACCTCACCGGCCAGGTCGGCGCCCTTCATCGGCGGGCTCGCCAGCACCTTCTCGCGCATCGCGTCGTCCCCGGCGAGCCCGTCGCCGGAGAACACCCCGGCCCGCATCGCGCCCTGCTCGCGCAGGTGCCGGGTCAGCGCACGGGTGTCCACCCCGGAGATGCCCACCACGCCCTGGCGCGCCAGTTCTTCGTCCAGGGACCGGCGGGAGCGCCAGTTCGACGGGATCCGGGCCGGATCCCGCACCACGTAACCGGAAACCCAGATCTTCGACGATTCGTCGTCCTCGTCGTTCCACCCGGTGTTGCCGATCTGCGGCGCCGTCTGCACCACGATCTGACGGTGGTAGGAGGGATCGGTCAGGGTCTCCTGGTAGCCGGTCATGCCGGTGCAGAACACCGCTTCGCCCAGGGTCGTCCCCTGCGCCCCGTACGCCCAGCCACGGAACACCCGGCCGTCTTCCAGTACCAGCGCCGCCGGTGTCTTCCCGCTCACTGGGCACCTCCCTTGATCTCGTTCTGCACGCTTTCCGTCCACTGTGGATAGACCTCGAGGTCGTCGCCGCGGAATCCGGTGTCCAGTTCGACCCCGCCCAGCCGCCAGGTGAACACCAGCAGGCTGTCGGTCCCCATCACCTTCCCGGCGATCGCGCTCGCGCGCCGGACCCCGGTCAGCGAGTCCGCCGGGATCCAGAACCCCGGCGCCCCGGCCCGGTCGACCTCGATCCCGCCGGGGTAGCGGCGCAGCACCGCCCGGCCCCGCAGGCCCATGCCGCGGGTGACGATCCGGTCCTGCCAGTTGCCCGCGGTCGTGGTGCTCACGTACAGGCCCGCCGTCTCCAGCAGCGGCTCCCCCGGCTCGTCCGGAACCGTGGGGAACGGCGGCACCAGGACGCTCTGCGAGCGGGCCCGCCGTCGCCAGCCCACGCGCATGCCCCACAGGGCGAGCAGCAGGCAGGCCAGGACGGCCAGGGTCAGCAACCATCGTTCCATCAGCCGATTTTCCCTTCGCGCGCCGTGATGCGCCCGCGCAGCAGCGTGAGGGTCACCACGGCGGGCAGCCGCATCCCCTCGTACGGCGTGTTCGCCGCGATACTGGCCAGTTCCGCCCCGCGCACCGTCCACTCCGCGTCCGGGTCGACGAGCACCAGGTTCGCCGGTTCCCCGGCGACCAGCGGCCTGCCCTGGTCCGCCAGCCCGGCGATCTCGGCGGGCCGTTCGCTCATCACCCTGGCCACCCCGCGCCAGTCCAGCAGCCCGGGGCGGACCATCGTCTCCGCCACCACGGACAACGCGGTCTGCAGGCCGAGCATGCCCGGCCGGGCCTGGGCCCACTCGCAGTCCTTGTCCTGCACGGCGTGCGGCGCGTGGTCGGTGGCCACGCAGTCGATGACCCCTTCGGCCAGCGCCTCCCGGAGGCGGAGTGCGTCGCTTTCGGCGCGCAGCGGCGGGTTGACCTTGTTGACCGGGTCGTAGGTCTCCAGCCGCTCGTCGGTCAGCAGCAGGTGGTGCGGGGTCACCTCGGCGGAGATCCCGGCTCCGCCCGGCCTGCCCTTGGCCCAGCGCAGCACGTCGGCGGTGCCCGCGGTGGACACGTGGCAGACGTGCAGGCGGGCCCGCGCGTGCTGGGCCAACAGGCAGTCGCGGGCGACGATCGACTCCTCCGCGGCAGCGGGCCAGCCGGCGTAACCGAGGCGGGAGGCACGCTCCCCCTCGTGCGCCTGCGCCCCGACCGTCAGCCGCGGCTCCTCGGCGTGCTGCGCGATGACCGCACCCAGCGCGGTGGAGTACTCCAGCGCCCGCCGCATGATCAGCGGGTCGGCCACGCAGTGTCCGTCGTCGGAAAACATCCGCACCCCGGCCGCGGACCTGGCCATCGTGCCCAGTTCGGCCAGCCGCTCGCCCTTCAGGCCCACCGTCACCGCGCCGACCGGGTGCACGTCGACCAGCCCGGCCTCCCGGCCCCGCCGCCACACGTGCTCGACCACGACCGCGTTGTCGGCGACCGGATCGGTGTTGGCCATCGCGAACACCGCGGTGTACCCGCCGAGCGCCGCGGCGGCCGAGCCGGTGGCGATCGTCTCGGTGTCCTCGCGCCCGGGCTCACGCAGGTGGGTGTGCAGGTCGACGAAACCGGGCAGCAGTACCTGGCCCGCCGCCTCGATGATCTCGGTGTCCCCTTCGGGCTCGACCGCACCGGCCTCGCCGATATGCGCGATGATCCCGTCGGCGACCAGCACGTCCACTCCGATGCCCTCGCCGTAGAGCCGGGCACCCCTGATCAGGATCTGGTCGCTCATGCCGTTCCTTCTGTCTCCGAGGCCAGCAGGTGGTACAGCACGGCCATGCGCACGTGCACCCCGTTGCGGACCTGCTCGGTGATCGCGGAGGCGGGGGCGTCGGCCACGGCCGAGGCGATCTCCATCCCCCGCAGCATCGGCCCGGGGTGCAGGACCACCCCGTGCGCGGGCAGCAGTTTCAACCGCTTCTCGTTGAGGCCGTAGGCGATCGAGTACTCCCTGGCCGACGGGAAGAACCCGCCGTGCATGCGTTCGGCCTGCACCCGCAGCATCATCACCGCGTCGGCCGCGGGCAGTTCCGCGTCGAGTTCGTGGGACACCGTCACCGGCAGCGCCTCGACCCCGGCGGGCAGCAGTGTCGGTGGGGCGATCAGCACCACCTCGGCGCCGAGCGCGGTGAGCAGGTGGATGTTCGACCGGGCGACCCTGCTGTGCAGCACGTCGCCGACGATGGCGATCCGGCGGTCGCGCAGTCCGCCCAGCCGCTCCCGCAGGGTGGCCGCGTCCAGCAGCGCCTGGGTCGGGTGCTCGTGCATCCCGTCCCCGGCGTTGACGACCGCGGTACCGGCCTCGGCGAGCCAGCCGGCGAGCCGGTGCGCCGCCCCCGAGGCGGGATGGCGGATGATCACGCAGTCGGCACCGGCGGCGGCCAGGGTCAGCGCGGTGTCGCGCAGCGATTCGCCCTTGCTCACCGAAGATCCGCTCGCGGAGACGTTCACCACGTCCGCGCTCATCCACTTGCCCGCGATCTCGAACGACACCCGCGTGCGGGTCGAGTTCTCGTAGAACAGCGTGATCACGGTGCGCCCGCGCAGGGTCGGCAGCTTGCGCACCTCACGGCCGAGCAGGGTCTCCTTCAGACCGTCCGCGGTGTCCAGCACGGCGGTCGCCAGCTCCGGGTCAAGGCCCTCGGTGGCCAGCAGGTGCTTCACTCAACTCTCCCCAGTCTTCTTCGCGGTGGAGTCGCGGAGCAGGACGCCGTCCTGCCCATCCACTTCGGACAGCAGCACCAGGACTTCTTCGGCGCGCGAGGTGGGCACGTTCTTGCCCACGTAGTCGGCGCGGATCGGGAACTCGCGGTGGCCGCGGTCCACGAGCACCGCGAGCTGCACCGCGCGCGGGCGGCCCAGATCGCGCAGCGCGTCGAGGGCGGCCCGGACCGTGCGGCCGGAGAAGAGCACGTCGTCGACCAGGATCACGACCCGGTCGTCGATCCCGGTCCCGGGCACCTTCGTCGAGGCCAGCGGCCGCGTCGGACGGCGGCGCAGGTCGTCGCGGTAGAGCGTGATGTCCAGGGTGCCCGTGGGCGGGGCGACACCGGTGAACTCGGCGATCCGCTCCGCGAGACGGGTGGCCAGGCTGCTGCCCCGGGTGGGAATCCCGAGGAGCACGGGGAGTGCGCCCGAGTCCGCACCGAGGGCGGTCTTCTCGATGACCTGATGGGCCATCCGGGCGATCGTGCGCGCGACATCACCGGCGGAGAGCAGTTCCCGCTCACCACCCGGATCCGTCGCGCCGCGAGGGCGTGACGTCACAACGGACTCCTTCCCCGCCTCACCGGACGGGTCCTTAAAGGATGCCGACCTCCTGCTTCGCAGGAAATCCACTCGACAATAACAGGGCGTCCAGTTCACACACGACGGGTGGTATGCCCCCGCCCGATTGCAGCATTTGCTTGACCTAGTGACGACAATGCGTAACCATTACTCTGAGTATTCAAACTCGGCAGTGCCCCGGCGGTCCTCCCGACCGACTGGGCGAGGAAACGGAGAACCACCAGATGGGCGATTACGCCAAGGCGCTCGGGGCGAAGCTCCGCGGGATCCGCCAGCAGCAGGGCCTGTCCCTGCACGGGGTCGAGCAGAAGTCCGGCGGGCGCTGGAAGGCGGTCGTGGTCGGATCCTACGAGCGCGGCGACCGCGCGGTGACCGTCCAGAAGCTGGCCGAACTGGCCGACTTCTACGGGGTTCCGGTTGTCGAACTGCTCCCCGAAGGACGGGTGCCCTCCGGTGCCGAGCCCGCGACGAAGATCGTGATCAACCTGGAGCGGCTGCAGCAGTTGCCCGCCGAGAAGGTCGGGCCGCTCGCCCGGTACGCGGCGACGATCCAGAGCCAGCGCGGCGACTACAACGGCAAGGTCCTGTCCATCCGCACCGAGGACCTGCGCTCCCTCGCGATCATCTACGACATGACCCCCGGCGAGCTGACCGAGCAGCTCATCGACTGGGGCGTCCTGCCTCCCGAGGCACGGCCGGCGAAGGAAGACTGAGGCGGGCCCGCCGGCCTCCCACCGCCCGCCCGCGATGGGAGGCCCCCAGAGGCTTCCGGGCCCCGCGCTCTACAGCACGGCGCGCAGCCGGTCGGCGATGTTGCCGATGCGGCCGAGCACACCGTTGACGAACCGCGGCGAATCGTCGGTCGACAGTTCCTTCGCCAGGCCGACGGCCTCGTCGATGGCCACCGGGTCCGGCACGTCCGCGGCCCACAGCAACTCGTAGACGCCCACGCGCAGCACCGCGAGATCGACCGGCGGCATGCGGTCCAGCGTCCAGCCCTGCGCGTGTTCGGACAGCAGTTCGTCGATCCGCTCCCGGTGCGCCGTGACGCCTTCGACGAGCGCGATCGTGTAGTCACCGATCGGGTCGACCTCGGTGGAACCGACCCGGCTCGCCAGCAGCGTCACCGGATCGATCTCTCGTTGCGCGGCCTCGTAGAGCATTTCGACGGCACGCCTGCGCAACGCGCGGCGGCCCAGCGAGCCGCCGCGCCTGGTCGAATCTGCGGGAGAGCTCACCGCTCGCCTCCGGATGCCGGGGCGCCGGCGAGGGCGCCGGCCACCCGCACGGTCATGGTCCTGACGTTCATTCGGCCCGTCAGTTCGAGACGCGGCCGAGGTAACGCCCGTCACGGGTGTCCACCTTGACCTTCTCGCCGGTGCCGACGAACAGCGGCACCTGGATCTCCGCGCCCGTCTCCAGCGTGGCCGGCTTGGTGCCGCCGGTGGAGCGGTCGCCCTGCAGACCCGGGTCGGTGTGCTGGATGACCAGCTCCACCGAGGTGGGCAGCTCGACGTACAGTGCGACGCCCTCGTGCATCGCGACCTGCACCTCGGTGTTCTCCAGCAGGTAGTTCCTCGCGTCGCCGACGGTCTCGCCGGGCACGGAGATCTGCTCGTAGGTCTCGCCGTCCATGAAGACGAAGTCGCTGCCGTCGCTGTACAGGTAGGTCATGGTGCGCCGGTCGACGGTCGCGGTCTCGACCTTGGTGCCGGCGTTGAACGTCTTGTCCACCACCTTGCCGGACAGCACATGCTTGAGGGTGGTGCGCACGAAGGCGCCGCCCTTACCCGGCTTGACGTGCTGGAAGTTCACGACGGACCAAAGCTGGCCGTCGAGGTTGAGCACCAGGCCGTTCTTCAGGTCGTTGGTGGTGGCCACGGGTAGTCCAGTTCTCCTGTTGTCCGTTCACGGCCGCCCGGGCGATGCCTAGACGACCACGAGTTCCTTGCTGCTCAGGGTGAGGAGTTCGGGAGCGGTGTCCCGCACGACCAGCGTGTCCTCAATGCGCACGCCACCGCGGCCGGCGAGATAGACACCTGGCTCGACGGTGACCGTCATACCGACCGATAGTGTACCTTCGCCGGTCTTGGCGAGCCTCGGTGCCTCGTGGATCTCCAGTCCGACGCCGTGCCCGAGGCCGTGCGGGAACTCGCCACCGTGACCGGCCTGCTCGATCACCTGGCGCGACGCCCGGTCGACCTCGGTCAGCCCGGTGCCGGGCAGCGCCCGCGCCACCCCCGCCGCCTGCGCGCGGAACACCAGCTCGTACAG
The DNA here is from genome assembly GCF_026802195.1 of Amycolatopsis cynarae. NCBI lineage: Bacteria > Bacillati > Actinomycetota > Actinomycetes > Pseudonocardiales > Pseudonocardiaceae > Amycolatopsis > Amycolatopsis cynarae. The sequence continues at coordinate 3,961,703 of NZ_CP113836.1, forward strand.
CTCACGCTGCCATTCGGCGGGCCCGGACAGCACCACGGTACGGGTCATGTCCGAGTGGTAGCCGTCCACAGTGGCCCCGAAGTCCAGTTTCACGAAGTCGCCGCGCGCCAGCACCGCGTCCGTGGGCCGGTGGTGCGGGATCGCCGAGTGGGCGCCCGCCGCGACGATGGTGTCGAACGCGGGCCCGGCGGAGCCGTAGTCCAGCATCCGGTCCTCCAGCTCCCGCGCCACCTCACGCTCGGTGCGGCCCGGCCGGATCCCGCCGTGCTCGAGCAGATCGGCCAGCGCCCGGTCTGCCGCGGCACAGGCCATCCGCAGCGACTCGACCTCACCCTCGTCCTTGACCAGCCGGAGCCGCTCCACCAGCCCCGGCGCCCGCACCAGCTCCGTCCCGCCGGTGAGCCCGGCAAGGCGGTGGTACTGCTCGACGTCGACATGCTGGCTCTCGAACCCCGTGCGACGGTAGGAAGCAGGCCGATCGCCGGCCCGTTTTACCAGAGCCGCCGCACTGTCCCGGTCCACGACCGGCTCCAGATCGGGCACCTCGGCCGCCGCCTGGGTGGTGTAGCGGCCATCGGTGCAGAACACGGTGCGTTCCTCGGAGGAGGCGTGCACCAGCAGCGCCGCGTTGGACCCGGTGAAACCGGTCAGATAGCGGATGTTGCGCAGATCGGTGACGAGCAGCGCGTCCAGCCCGGCCTCTTGGACCAGGCCGCGAAGGGATTCCCGGCGGGAAAGATGTTGTGCGGGCACCCCGTCAGCTTAGGGGCGGAAGTGCCGCCAAGACCTGTATCCAAGTGGTTTGTGTGGCGGTGCGGGTGGCGGAACCTGACGTAGTCCCTCGCTGTGGGATCTCCTCCTCATGAATGCCAATCAGAGGAGTCGCTGGCAGTGCTGTTCTTGCGAGGAGCCACGTCAGAACCCGCGCCGGTGCCGGTTGACGGCCCACCGCAAGCGGCTCCGCCGCCTAGGAAACACGACCTACTAGGGTCGGGACTTCGCACGGGCGGTGCCCTACAGTGAGGCGATGCGGCCCTGGTTGCTCCGCGGTCTCGGCATGGCGCTGTTGCACGCCGTGGCCGACACCGCCCTCGCGAAGGCGACGGTCTACGAACCCACCGGCCTGACCACCACGCGGATCGTGGTGATCGCCCTGCTGGTCGGCGCGGCCGTGCTGTGGAGTTCGGTGGACTCCTGGCGGCGCCGGGAAGAGCCCGGACGGACCTGGCTGATCGCGGCCCTGCTGGCCGGACCCGCCTCCGGGGTGCTCTACGTCATCGGGCGCGCCCTGTTCGTCGACCAGACCGGCACCGGGGAACTGTGGCCCGCGCTCACCGGTGGCGCCGCGTTCACCGCGCTGCTGGTCCTGATCCCCGCCGGGCTCGGCATCCTCGCGGGCAGCCGGCTCACCCCGCCGCGCGCCACCCCGGCGGAATCCGCCGCCCCCACGGCGGGATCCGCTCCGGTGGCGAGGGCGGGCAAACCCAGCCCGCGCCCCCGCGCCTGACCGGCGGCGTCCCGCTCCGCCACGCGAACGCCCTCGATCCGCTTCTCAAGGACCGAGGACGGGGCCACGGGGATAGGTCCGCCACTGGGTGGGGCTGACGGTCTGCACCGTCGAGGCGTTGAGAGCGGCGATCGAGCCCGGGTGGGCCGGCCAGAGGCGGCCGTCGCTGAGCAGCAGACCCAGGCCGAGACCGTCGGCGGTCACCGCGCGGGCGCCGGTGGCGAGGGTGGCCGCGACCGGAATCCGGTCGAGGACCGGCACCCGGCCGTCCAGCACGTGCCGGGCCAGTTGCCCGGCGACCGAGCGGCGGTCGATCCGCACCACCTGGCCCGCCACCACCAGATCCATCGTGCGCACCGGGGACGGCATCGCGAACCCGTCGAGCAGCGTCAGCGCCCTGGCCGGTTCGGTGCAGCCGTCCACCCCGGTCAGGTCGACCCCGAAGTGACGCAGGTCCGTGGGCGCCCCCGCCTCCCCCAGCACGGTCGCCCGCACCAGGTCGATCGGCACCCGGCCACACGGATCGTCCGCCGCCACCGGCGCGTGCCCGTCGGGGGTCCGCACCAGACCCGGCCCCTCCCGCCAGGCCCCGGGCAGCACAATCGGCTGGTAGGGGCTGCCGGTGAAATCACGGTTCCGGAAGGTGATCGTGGTGCCGTCCTGCGTCTCGTGCGCGATGGCGAAGGCGTTCAGCGCGTCCACCCACATCAGATCGGCGCTGAAGGCATCCACCACCGAGGTGGTGCGCGGCACGGCGTTACCGGACACCGCGGCGAAACCCTTGTCCCCCAATGCTTCCACATCGGAACTGAAGCTGGGATCCTTGGCGCGCAAGACGAACTGACCGGCGCCGTTCCAGCCCGCGGCACGGCCGGTGGTGTCGGTGAACATCAGGTAGAACCAGCCGTCGAGAAACACCACCGACGGTTGCCCCACCCCGTAGAGGTTGTCCCGGTGCACGTCGTGCGACGGGGTCACGATCGGTCCCGGCGAACGGGTCCAGGTGATGCCGTCGGCACTGGTCGCCAGTCCGATCGCGTTGCCGAGCGCGTGATCCCCCGCCGCTCCCGTGTAATACAGGTAGTAGGTCCCGTTGACCTTCACCACCGACGGATCGCAGGTGTGCGCACCGTCGAACTGGCCGGGGTTTCCCGACAGGACCGCGGGCGGCACACCGCCTCCCGGGCCGGTGAACGGGCCGTCCGCGGAAGCGGCCTCGCCGTAGATGATGTCGTCACCGGGCGGGCCGGCGTTGGGATACTGGCTGCACCACCACATCCGGGTCCGGCCACCGTCGATCATCACGGTGGGCCCGTAGTTGTACGGCGCACCGGGGCCACCGGCCGCGACCACGCCGCCGCTTTCCCTGGGCTGCCCGGTTTTCAGCGCCACATCGCTCGGGGTGGCCGAACGCGGCGCGGCCGACGGTTTCCCGCCGCCGAGCCCGCCGTCACCACTGCCCTCGGCCTGGGTCCGCGTGGTACCGGAACTGCACCCGGAGAGGACGGCCGCACCCAGAATCCCGGCGAGCAGAAGGGCTCCGAATCGCCGGCCGAACGAGCGCATGAACCGGTGCCCCTCTCTCCCCCACAGTCGATGGCAGCACTCAGTGTAGAGATCGACGCCCCGTGTCCGGTGGGCACTCGGCGGACTGTGCTCAATCCGCCGGTCCGGCGCCGCCGGTGCGCGCCACCAACTCGACTTCGAACCCGTCGTCGTTTTCCAGATAGGCGGCGTAATGCGCCCGCCCGCCCGCGTGCGGGTACCGGTCGGCGAACAGGGGCCGCCAGCCGTGGGTGAGCGCGGCTTCCGCCAGTGCGTCGACCTGCTCAGCCGAACCGGCGTGCAACGCCAGGTGGTTCAGGCCGGGCCGGAGCCGGTCGTGTTCGTTCGCGGTCAGGGCGGGTGAGGACTCCACCACCACGTAGGCGCTGCCGAGCCGCCAGCTCACCCCGTGCGGCCAGCGCTGGTACTCGTGCCACCCGAGTTCGGTCAGCAGCCAGCCGAGACTTGCCTCGGCCCGGCCGAGATCCGCCACCCACAACTCGACGTGGTGCAGCCTGCCCCGCTCGCCCGGCAGCGCCACATACACCCGGTGCTCGGCGCCGTAATGCGTTCTGCCGCCCACATCGAGAAAACCCAGTCGTTCGGCCAAATTGCGGCTGGCCACATTGGACTCATGGATCAGTGCCCAAATCGCGGGCAGGCCCAGTGTTCCGAAGCCGTGGCCGAGCAGGGCGGCCACCGCCTCGGTGGCCAGTCCCTTCCCGCCATAGGCGGGATCAAGGTAGTACCCGATCTCCATCGCATCGCCTGGCAGCTCACCGGAATCGCGCAGATGCACGAGTCCCACCACGACGCCGTCGTGTTCCAGGACCCAATGCCCCAGCCCTTCCGGCCCCTCGTAGGCGAGGCGCCACTCGACCGTCGCCCGCGCCTGTTCCGGGTCGCTGAAGTCGGCGGCGAAGTACCGGCTGGTTTCGGGGTCGGCGAAGAGACCGATCACCGCGTCCGTGTCGGCAGGTGTGAGCCCGCGCAGGAGAAGACGCTCGGTCCGCAGCGCGGGGACCTTCACCGCTGTTGCTCCGCCAGCCAGCGCAGGGCGAGCGGGTACCCGGCGACGCCGAATCCGGCGAGCACCGCGGTCGCGATGTCGGAGAGCACGCTGTGGTGCCGGAACTGTTCCCGCTTGTGCACGTTGGAAATGTGGACCTCGATCAGCGGTGCGCTCAGTTGCGCGGCGGCGTCGCGCACCGCGATCGAGTAGTGGGTCCAGGCACCGGCGTTGAGCACCACGGGATGGCCGCCGTCGGCCGCCTCGTGCAGCCAGCCGACCATCTCGCCCTCGTGGTCGGTCTGCCGCACCTCGACCTCGAGGCCGAGTTCCTTGCCCGTGCGGACGCACAGTTCGGCGAGGTCGGCATGGGTGGTGGAGCCGTAGACCGAGGGTTCGCGTTTCCCGAGGCGGCCCAGGTTGGGCCCGTTGAGCACGAACACCTTCACAGCAGGACGCTCCCGCCCGACTCCTCGCGGGCGACCACCGAGTACGCCGCCGCCAGCAGCGCCGGATCGGGTCCTTCCAGGCGGCCGGGCTTGGCCAGTCCGTCGAGCACCACGAACCGCAGCATGCCCGAGCGGGTCTTCTTGTCGCCGCGCATGGTTTCGATCAGTTGCGGCAGGGCGTCCGCGTCGTAGGTGGTGGGCAGGCCCAGCAGCTTCAGTACGGAGGCATGCCGCGCCGCCGTTTCGTCGTCGAGCCGTCCGGCCAGCCGCGCGAGTTCGGCGGCGAACACCAGGCCGACGCTCACCGCCGCGCCGTGCCGCCAGCGGTACCGTTCGCGGCGTTCGATCGCGTGCCCGAGGGTGTGGCCGTAGTTGAGGATCTCGCGCAGGTCGGACTCGCGCAGATCGGCCGCCACCACATCGGCCTTGACCTGCACCGACCGGCGGACCAGCTCACCGAGGACCTCGCCGCGCGGGTCGACCGCGGCGGCCGGGTCGGCCTCGATGAGGTCGAGGATCACCGGGTCGGCGATGAACCCGGCCTTGACGACCTCGGCCATGCCCGCGACCAGTTCGTGGGACGGCAGGGTCTCCAGGGTGGCGAGGTCGGCCAGCACGGCGCTGGGTTCGTGGAACACGCCGACGAGGTTCTTTCCCGCGTCGGTGTTGATCCCGGTCTTGCCGCCGACGGCCGCGTCCACCATGCCGAGCAGCGTGGTGGGCACGTTCACCAGGCGCACACCCCGCATCCAGGTGCCCGCGACGAACCCGGCGAGGTCGGTCACCGCACCCCCGCCGAGCCCGACCACGACGCCCTGCCGGTCGAGGCCGATCCGCCCGAGCACCTCCCAGCAGAATCCGGCCACCGAAAGGGCCTTGCCGTCCTCGGCGTCCGGGATCTCGACGCGATGCGCGTCCAGGCCCGCCGACGCCAGTTCGTCGCGGATCGCCTCGGCCGTCGCGGTCAGCGTGGGCGGGTGGATCAGCGCGACCTTGGAGGCACCGGCCAGCGCCTCGGTCAGTTCGCCGAGCAGGCCGCGGCCGATGACGACGTCGTAGGGCCGGGCGGTGTGCACCGTGACCCGCACCGGATCGGTCACTGCGTTTTCTCCAGGTTCTCGTTCAGCCCGGCCGTGATCAGGGCGACGATCTCGGCAGGGGTGCGGTCGTCGGTCGGCACCTCGAGACTCGCGACCTCCCGGTAGACCGGCAGCCGCTGTTCGAGCAGGGTGCGGTAGGTGGCACGGGGGTTGACCCCGGCCAGCAGCGGGCGGGCCGTGGACAGGCCGACCCGGTGCACGCCGGTGGCGAAGCCGACGTTGAGGAAGACGACGAAATGCCCGCGCAGCCGCTCGCGGGTGCCGGGCGCCAGCACCGCACCGCCACCCACGGACAGCACGCCGTCGTGTTCGGCGAGCGCCTCGGCGATCACCTGCTCCTCCAGTTCGCGGAAGAACGGCTCGCCTTCGGTGGCGAAGATGTCGGAGATCGAGCGCCCGGCGCGGGCGACGATGTCGTCGTCGGAGTCGCGGAAGGCCGCTCCCAGCTGCTCGGCCAGCAGCGGCCCCACCGTGCTCTTGCCCGAGCCCGGCGGTCCGACCACGACCAGGCAGGGTTTCACCACCGCTCCTCCAGAGCCTTGAGGTATCCCTCGGCGTTGCGCTTGGCCTCGGCCAGCGAGTCGCCCCCGAACTTCTCCAGTGCGGCGTCGGCGAGTACGAGCGCGACCACCGACTCCAGCACGACCCCGGCCCTCGGCACGGCACAGACGTCGGAGCGCTGGTGGATCGCCACCGCGGGCTCGCCCGTCACGACATCCACAGTGGACAGTGCCTTGGGGACGGTGGAGATCGGCTTCATGGCCACGCGGACGCGCACCGGCTCCCCGTTGGTGATGCCGCCCTCCAGGCCACCGGCCCGGTTGGAACGGCGGGTCACCCCGACCGGGCCGGAGCCGCGGTCGATTTCGTCGTGCGCCTGGCTGCCCCAGCGATGCGCGGTGGTGAAGCCGTCGCCGACCTCGACCCCCTTCATCGCCTGCACACCCATCAGCGCCCCGGCCAGCCGCGCGTCGAGGCGACGGTCCCAGTGCACGTGCGAACCGAGCCCCGGCGGCAGTCCGTAGGCGATGACCTCGATGACACCGCCGACGGTGTCACCGGCCTTCCGCACCGCGTCCACTTCGGCCACCATGGCGTCGGTGGCCTCCTGGCCGAACGCACGCACCGGGCTTTCGTCGATGGCGGCGAGATCCTCCGGCCCCGGCAGCGGCCCCTCGGGCGCCTCCGCCCGGCCGATGGACACGACGTGGCTGACGATCTCCACACCGAGCAACTGGCGCAGGAAGGCACGGGCGACGGTGCCGAGCGCGGTCCGTGAGGCGGTCTCCCGGGCGCTCGCCCGCTCCAGGACGGGACGCGCGTCGGTGAAGCCGTACTTCTGCATGCCGGGAAGGTCGGCGTGGCCGGGCCGGGGACGGGTCAGGGGCTCGTTCCGGGCGAGGCCGGCCAGCTCGGCCGGGTCCACCGGGTCGGCCGCCATGACCTTCTCCCACTTGGGCCATTCCGCGTTCTCGATCTGGATCGCGATGGGGCCGCCCTGGGTGACACCGTGCCGGACGCCGCCGAGAAAGTCGATATGGTCGGTCTCGAAGCCCATTCGCGGGCTCCGGCCGAATCCGAGACGGCGCCGGGCGAGCTGCTCGCTCACTTCGGCCGTGGTGACCTCGACTCCGGCCACCATCCCTTCCAGCACGGCAGCCAGTGCGGGTCCATGCGATTCACCAGCGGTTATCCAGCGCAACACCCGACGATCCTGTCACGTCGCGCCTCGCGCGGTTCAAGTGCCCATGCCGACCTGGCCCTCCGCGGCGGGGAACACACTCACCAGCCAGGTCGCGGCGAGCAGCCCGGGCCCGTGCGGGACTCCCCCGTGCCAGCGCCTGCTCAGGGCGAGCACGGCCGTGAGCACCGCGGCCAGCACCGCCGCCACCACCAGCGCCGTCCAGCTCACCGCCCCGAGCACCGCGCCGAGCACACCCGAGAGCTTCACATCACCCGCGCCCAGCGAGCCCCGGGCCAGCGTATGCGCGAGCAGATGGAGGCCTCCGAACACGGTAGCCGCGGCCACCGCGCGCCCGGCGAGCCCGGTTCCCGGCCCCAGTACGGCCGCGAGGCCGAGCACGATCCCCAGCAAGGGGTACGACGGCAGGGTGAGCACGTCCGGCAGGCGCCGGTGGCGCAGATCGGCCGCCACCAGCGGGACGGCCACCGTGGTGACCGCCAGGGGCACGGGCAGCCACCACGGTGGCCACGCGCCGGCCCACCAGCGCCAGGCCACCACCAGCCACAGCAGCGCCGTGCCCGCGGCGACGGGCCCTCGCGGGACCGGCGCGGGAACGGCCGCCCTCGTCAGCACGAAGGCGGTGAACAGGCCGGCGGCAGCCCCGGCCATGGCGAAGATCGGCAAGATTCCCCAGGTCATGGGCATCACCCTGCCCGCACCTCGCCCGGCGCCGCAAACGCGATGGGCGATGAACGGACCGTTCATCGCCTACCCCCCGAGACTTCCCCTGAACGGCGCAGCGGCACGGGCGCGGCCCTGCCGACCCTGCCGGGCGCTGCCGTGAGGGGTCCCCTCACAGCCGATACGACCGTCAGGGGACCCCTCACGGCAGTCGCTCGTGACCTTCAGGGGTGCCAGCGCAGGAGGGGCAGGCCGGAGCGGGTGCGGATCTCCAGTGCCTGGATGTCGTCGGCGGGCAGGGCCGTGTCGAGCGACAGTTTCGCGGTGCGCTCCGGGTCGGCCCACCAGGTGGCGAGCTGGGCCTCGGTGCCGTCCCGCCGCACCGCGACCAGCAGGTAGTCGGCGCCGCGGCCCGCCCCGTGGTACTGGCACGACATGTCCACCCGCGAACCGCCGGAGACCGGCGCGACCGCCGCCGTGGCCTGGACCGGGAACGCGCCGAGCGGGGTCATGGCGGTCCCGGAGGACCCGCCCTCGCCCGGCGGCAGCAGGATCGCCGTCAGGACCGCCGCGGCGGCCACGAGGCCGACGCCGCCGGTCACCAGGGTCCGGCGCAGCCGCAGGCGCCGCACGCGGCGCAGCACCGAGGGCAGCAGCCCCGCGGGCGGCTGCTCCGCCACCAGTTCCGGCGTGACCTGCGCCAGCAGCCCGGGCAGTCCCGCCAGTTCCCGGACCGAACGGGCGCAGTCCGCGCAGTCGTCCAGATGCTCCTCGAAGGCCGCGCGGTCGGCCGGTGACAGTGCCCCGAGCACATAGGCCGCGTCGTAGGTGCGGAACGGATCGGCCCGGCCGGTCACGAGGTCACCCCCCGTTCCTCCAGCGCCAGCCGCAGGGCGCGCAGGGCGTAGTGCGTCCTGGACTTCACCGTCCCGGGCGGGATGCCCAGCCGCTGGGCCGCCTCGGCCACCGAGTAGCCCTCGAAGTAGCACAGGCCCAGCACCTCGCGATGAGCCGGCGACAGCGCGCCGAGCGCTTCGGCGACGAGCCAGCCCTGCAGGGCACGCTCGGTGTCGTCCGGCAGCGGCAGTTCCGGCGGCGCATCCGTGCTCACCTCCGTCCGGGCCGCGGCCGAGCGCCAGCCGTCGATCGCGATACGCCGCGCGACGGTGAAAAGCCAGGCACGGGCCGAGCCCTGGGACTGGTCGAGCACCCGAGGGTGCTTCCAGGCTCGCAGCAGGGTCTCCTGAACGAGGTCTTCGGCGCGGGCACGGTGCCCACCGGTCAGCCGGAGCGCATAGGACCACAGGGCCGCCGCGTGCTCGTCGTGCAGCGTCCGCATCAACTGGTCTTCCGCGGCCTCCTTCATGTCCGGCGAGCCCCCGCTCGCCGCTGGACGACCAGCAGCGCGAGGCCGAACACGACACAGCCCGCCTCGGTCACCACGCCCCAGACCTCGGCCGCCGTCCGGAACTCCTCGTGCACCCCGAGCAGGCCGTTCGGCGTCAGCGAAACGAGGTACGCGGCCAGGGTGACGGCGCCGAAACCGATCGCGGCCAGCACCGGCAGCCAGTGCCGCCACAGCAGGACCGCCACCGCGATCAGCACCCCGGCCACCGCGTTGACCAGGAACAACGGGCCGATCGTGGGGATATCGGAGAAGCCCTCCCGAGACCACAGGTGGTAGTGGACCCAGGCCGAGCCGAGCAGGCCCGGCACCACCAGAACGCGCAGCGCCCACGCCACGGTGGCCTCCTTCCGTCGCCGGAACCCTCCCACCGTTGGGCACGAGAAGCCACTCGATCCGGTTCACTCCGCGGTGAGATCGAACCGGGCCGCACGGTGTCTCGTATTCCTGGGCATGACTGCTGAACTTCCCACCCGGCGTACCGCGCTGACCACCGGGGCGGCCGTGGCCACCGGTGCGGTCGCGCTCGTGGCCTGCGGCCCCGGCCCGGGCACGGACATCCCCCGCGCTGCCACCCCTTCGGGACCCGGCTCGGTGCCCGCGGGCATCACGGTGGCATCGCTGTCCGACATCCCGGTGGGCCAGGCCAAGTCCGTCACCATCGACGAGAAGGAGGCCGTCGTCGCCCGCCCGACCGACACCACCGCGGTCTGTTTCAGCGCCACCTGCACCCATCAAGGCTGCATCGTCAAACCGAGCGGAGACAAGCTCGACTGCCCGTGTCACGGCTCGGTGTTCAACGCGATGACGGGCGCGGTGGAACACGGCCCCGCCCGCCGGCCGCTGCCCGCGATCCCGGTGAAGGTGGACGGCGGCAAAGTCGTCACCGCGTGACGTCCGGGCCCGCACCGAGTGGTTCCGGCGCGGGCCCGGACATCCCTACTCCCACACGAACAGCCGCTCACCGGCGGCGGCCTCGCCGTCGGTGAGCATCTCCGACAGCGCGGTCTCCGCCGCGTCGAGCGCCACCACCGGCACCACGGCCGAGTAGCCCGCCGCGCGCACCGAATCCGGGTTCCAGCCGATCAGCGGCTGGCCCGCCCGCACCGACTCGCCCTGGACCACGTGCGGGGTGAACCCCTCGCCCTTCTGCTTGACCGTGTCGATGCCCAGGTGCACCAGCACCCCCTTGCCGTCCGCCCCGGCGACGACGAACGCGTGCGGGTGCAGCGTGACCACCGTGCCGTCGATCGGAGCGAGGGCCTCCTGCGGACCGCCCTCGGGCTCGATCGCCACGCCCGGGCCGACCAGTTGCTGGGCGAACACCGGGTCCGGCACGTCGCCCATCGCCACCACCTTGCCCGCCACCGGGCTGGCCACCCCGGCGCTCACAGCAGGTCCTGGATGTCGCCGGCGATGGTGTCCGCCTCCGGGCCCACCACGACCTGGACCACCGAACCCATCTTCATCACCCCCAGCGCGCCGGCCTTCTTCAGCGCGGCCTCGTCCACCACGGAACCGTCCTCCAGCTCACACCTCAGCCGCGTGATGCAGCCTTCGATATCGATGATGTTCCCGGCACCGCCGAGCGCGGCGAGGATCTTCTCCGGCCTTTCGTCTGCCACGACGGCCTCCCTTCCTGCTGATCCGAACACGAACCCGTAACGGCGGTTGACACCCCGACCGACACCGGAGCATCCTGCCCCATCAAGAAATGGTCTAGACCGGAACGTACCAATCTTCGGCGACGGGGGCGAGCCCCCGAGACCGGACCGGAATCGACGGGGGTGGCGAAACTGGCCGCGTCTGAGGTGACCACCGGGAAGGTGGTCGACGGCCCGGTGCCGAAACACGCGCAGTTGCGGGAAATCCTGCGCCGCGCGATCGAGCGCGAACTGCCGCCCGGTTCCCCCATCCCCTCGGAACGGGAACTCGCGCAGCGCTACCGGGTCTCCCGGCTCACCGTCCGCTCGGCGATCGGGAAGCTCGTCGACGAGGGGGTGCTCACCCGGGTCCGCGGCAAGGGGACCTTCACCGTTTCGCCCCGGATGGACCTGCAGCTCTACCTCATGTCATTCACCGGTGACATGCGCCGCCGGGGGCTCGTGCCCAGCACCGACGTGCTGCACCGGGGCGAGGAGGTCCCGCCGCCGTCCACCGCGCGGGCGCTCGCGCTCGCGCCGGACCGGCCCGCCTACCGCCTGGTCCGCCTGCGCCGCGCGGACGGCATTCCGCTGGCGCTCGAGCGCGGCTGGTACCACCCGGGCCACCTGCCCGGCCTGCTCGACCTCGACCTCACCGGGTCGCTGTACGAGCTCCTCGCCCACCATCACGACCTCCGCTTCGACGACGCCAGGCAGACCGTCTGGGCCGAGGCGGCGGACCGGGACACCGCGCGGCTGCTTGGCATCCGCACCGGTGACCCGCTCCTGGTCTTCCGCCGGATCTCCACCACGCGGGGAGCGCCGGTCGAGGACATCACCTCCTGGTACCGGGGCGACCGGTACCAGGTGACCGTGCAACTGGACCGGAAAGTCCCCGCCGAACACGGAGGTATGCCGTGAGTACCACCACCGCGGAAGGAACGAAGGGCAAGGGCAAAGGCGTCGCCGGGTTGCAGCGATTCGGCCGCAGCCTGATGCTGCCGATCGCCACCCTGCCCGCCGCCGGCCTGCTGAGCAGGCTCGGCCAGGACGACATGCTGGGCCGGTGGGACGCCACCAAGAAGGTCGCGGCCGTGCTGGCCGCGGCGGGCGGCGGGCTGTTCGACTGGCTGCCGCTGCTGTTCGCCGTGGGCATCGCGGTCGGCTTCGCCCGCAAGGGCGACGGCTCCACCGGCGTCGCCGCGGTCGTCGGCTTCGTGGTGTTCAACAAGGTCGTGCAGGTGTTCGCGCCGATCAGCGGGCTGCAGGGCTTCAAGGAGGGCTGGTACCTGCAGCCCATCAAATGGCCCTTCAGCGTGCTCGGCGGCATCGTCGTCGGCCTGGTCACCGCTGTGCTGTGGCAGCGCTTCCACCGGGTGAAGCTCCCGCCCTACCTCGCCTTCTTCGGCGGACGGCGGTTCGTGCCGATCATCAACTCCGCGGTGCTGCTGCTCCTCGGCGTGGTGTTCGGCCTGATCTTCCCTGCGGTGGACAGCGCCATCAACCACCTCGGCGACGCGGTGACAGGCAACGCCGTCGCGGGCGGCGGCGTGTACGGACTGCTCAACCGGCTGCTGCTGCCGGTCGGCCTGCACCAGCTGATCAACGTCCCGGTGTGGTTCATCTTCAAGGGCGGTGACATCACCAACTTCTTCGCGGGGGACCCGAACGCGGGCGCGTTCACCACGGGCTTCTTCCCGATCTTCATGTTCGCCCTGCCCGCCGCGGCTCTGGCGATCTGGAAGACGGCCCGCCCGGAACAGAAGAAGGTGGTCGGCGGCATCATGATCGCCGCCGCGTTCACCTCGTTCCTCACCGGCGTGACCGAGCCGATCGAGTTCGCGTTCATGTTCGTGGCCTGGCCGCTCTACCTCGCGCACGCGGTGTTGACCGGCGTCTCGCTGGCGGTGTGCAACGCGCTGGGCATCCACCTCGGGTTCTCCTTCTCCGCGGGGGCGATCGACTTCGCGCTCAACTCGGGGGCGACCGCGGCGAGCAAGGCGTGGCTGCTGATCCCGATCGGCCTGGTCTACGCGGCGATCTACTACTTCGGGTTCAAGTGGGTGATCACGAAGTGGAACCTGCGCACGCCCGGCCGTGAGGACGAAGGCGGCGACGCGGGCGATACCTCCGCCTGACGGTCCCGCCTCGGCTGGGGCGGGCGGCGCGAGCGCGTGCCGCCCGTCCCAGGCCGGGCCGTAGGGTGTCCGGGTGGACAGCGTGCGTTTGGCAGAGCAGTGGCCGGTGGGCAACGTTTCGGTGGCGGTGGTGGGCGCGGACGGCTCCGTGCTCGGACGGCACGGCGACGGGGCCCGGCCCTACCGGCTCGCGTCGGTGACGAAACTGCTGACCGCCTACACCGCGCTCATCGCCATCGAAGAGGGCGTCGTGGAACTGGACACCCCGGCGGGCCCGGAGGGCTCGACGATCCGGCACCTGCTGGCGCACACGGCGGGCCTCGCCTTCGGCGAGCACAAGGTCGTCGCCCAGCCGGGCACCCGGCGGCTGTACTCCAACGCCGGTTTCGAGCAGCTCGCCGACGCGCTCGCCGAACACTCCGGCATTCCCTTCACCGGCTACCAGACCGAGGCGCTCTTCACGCCGCTGCGCATGACCGGCACGAAACTCGCCGGCTCGCCCGCGTCGGGCGCGGTGTCCTGCGTGGACGACCTGATCTCCTTCGCCGCCGAGCTGCAGCGGCCCTCGCTGCTCGATCCGTCGACGCTGGCGGAAGCCACCACCGTGGCCTTCCCCGGACTGAACGGGGTGCTTCCCGGCTTCGGGCACCAGAAGCCGAACGACTGGGGCCTGGGCTTCGAGATCCGGGACCACAAGAGTCCACACTGGACCGGAACGCACAGCTCGCCCGCCACCTTCGGGCATTTCGGCCAGTCGGGCACCTTCCTGTGGGTGGACCCCGATGCCGCGGCCGCCTGCGTCGCGCTGACCGACCGCGACTTCGGCCCCTGGGCCGCCGAGGTGTGGCCCCCGTTCACCGACGCCGTGCTCACCGAACTCATGGCGTAGCCCATTCGGGGCTTATTGTCCGATTATTGGTGGTTCCACGACTTTCGTCGGGGTTTCCCGGCGCTAGCTTTTCCGCGTCGCGTACCGAAAGCGCGATCCGGTATCCCGGTGCCCCCGGGTCCGGAAAACGTTTCCAGTTCTTCGAGCGAACGGAAAAGCGATGTCACTCGCCAGCACTCTGCGCCGTGGTCTGCTCGCCGCGGTCGCCTTCGCCACCGCACTGTCCGCGGTCGTCACGGGCAGCGCGCAGGCCGCGCCCGCCCGCAGCAGCGCCACCCCCTTCGTGGTCGGGGGCACGACCGCGGCGCAGGGCCAGTTTCCCTGGATGGTCCGGCTGTCCATGGGCTGCGGCGGCGCGCTCGTCGCCTCGCGCGTCGTGCTGACCGCCGCCCACTGCGTCAGCGGCACCGGGACCACCACCACCATCACCGCCACCCTCGGCAAGGTGGACCTGCAGGGCAGCGGCGGGCAGTCGATCCGGTCGACCTACGTCTACCGCAGCCCGCAGTACGCCTCCACGGGCGCGCAGGACTGGGCGCTGATCGAGTTGGCGTCGGCCCCCTCCGCACCGACGCTGCCCTTCGCCGCCCAGGGCGACACCTCGCTCAACAGCGGCACCTTCACCATCATGGGCTGGGGTGCGACCTACGAAGGCGGCCCCCAGTCGCGCTACCTGCGGTACGCCACGGTGCCGTTCGTGCCCGACTCGACCTGCCAGCAGTCCTACGGCAGCAGCCTGCACCCGGCCTACGAGCTCTGCGCGGGCTATCCGCAGGGCGGCGTGGACACCTGCCAGGGCGATTCGGGCGGCCCGATGGTGAAGCAGACCACCGCGGGCACCTGGGTGGAGGTCGGCATCGTGAGCTGGGGCCAGGGCTGCGCCGAACCGGACTACTACGGCGTCTACGCCGAGATCCAGTCCTTCTCCGACAACGTCAGGAGCCGGATCTCCACCGGCGGGACGATCGTCAGATAGTCATCACGCGCACCGGCTCGCCCGCCTGGTAGGAGGCGATGTCCTCGACCGCGTCCCGGTAGAAGACCTCGTACACCTCCCGGGTGACGTAGCCCAGGTGCGGGGTGAGGACCGCGTTCGGCAGCGTGCGCAACGGGTGGTCGGCGGGCAGCGGCTCGACGTCGAAGACGTCCAGGGCCGCCCCGCCGATCGTCCTGTCCCGCAACGCGGCCAGCAACGCGGCTTCGTCCACGATGGGGCCGCGCGAGGTGTTGACCAGCAGCGCGTCCGGCTTCATCAGCGCCAGTTCCGCGGCGCCGACCAGGCCGCGGGTGCGGCGGCTGAGGACCAGGTGCACCGACAGCACATCCGACCGGGCGAAAAGGTCCTCTTTGGACACCGCGGTGACGCCGTGCTCCGCCGCGTGTTCGGCGGTCAGGTTCTGGCTCCAGGCAATGGTTTCCATCCCGAACGCCTGGCCGACCTTCGCCACCCGCGCACCGAGCTGACCCAGTCCGAGCAGGCCGAGCGTCCGCCCGTGCAGCCCCACTCCGACGGTGCTCTGCCACCCGCCCGTCCGCATCGCGGGCAGTTCGACGTCCAGGTGACGCACCGCCGCGAGGATCAGCGCCCAGGTGTGCTCCGCGGTCGGGTGCGGGAAGTAGCCGGTCCCGCACACCAGGATGCCCAGGCGATCGGCCGCCTTCAGGTCGATGGCGGCGTTGCGGCGTCCGGTGCTCACCAGCAGCTTGAGATCGGGCAGCCGGACCAGCAACTCCTCGGGGAACCGGGTGCGCTCCCGCATCGCGACGACGACCTCCGCCCCGGCGAGCCGGCGCACCAGCTCGCCGGAGTCGCCGACCGGGGAGGTGATCACTTCGATCTCGGCACCGAGGGAGTCCCAGTCCGCGAAGCTCAGTGCGACGTTCTGGTAGTCGTCGAGGATGACAATCTTCACGCGACGAACGGTACCCCGGTCACCGCCTCAACCGAGCGGCAGCGGCAGCACGTTCCCGGTCGCGTCGCGCAGCGCGTCCCGCATCGCCTCCCGCGGCGCTTGCCGCCCGGTGAACAGCTCCACCTGCCCGAAAGCCTGGTGCAGCAGCATGTCCAGCCCGGTGGCCACGGGGACACCCCGGTCGAGCAGCGCCTGCGCCAACGGGGTGGGCCACGGGTGGTAGATGACGTCGAGCACGCACGGCGCGGCCGCGAGCCGGGACGCCTGCCCGGCGACCGCCTCCGCGGGCACCGTGCTGACCAGCACCGCGGCCTCCGCGGCCACCTGGCCGAAATCCACCTCCGACCAGGTGAGCACCTCGGTTTCGAGCCCGGCCCGGCGAGCCGCCGCCACCGTCTCCCCCGCCCGCGCGGGGTCCCGCACCACCAGGCGCACCCGGGACAGGCCGAGCGCGGCAAGGGCGACCACGGTGGCCGCCGCCGTGCCACCGGCACCGAGCACCACTCCGGCAGCCCCTGGCGGCGGCGCGGTGAATCCTCCAGCCGACCGGAGCGCGCCCACTACACCGTCGACGTCCGTGCAGTCGGCGAACCAGCCGTTCTCCCGCCGCACCAGGGTGTTGGCCGCCCCGACGGCGAGCGCGCGCGGGGACGCTTCGGTGGCGAATTCGAGTGCGGCCCGCTTGCCGGGCATGGTCACCGAGAAGCCTACCCAGTCCGGGCCGAGGCGCTTGATCAGCGCGGGCAGGCCGACCTCGTCGACCTCGATCCGGTCATAGGTCCAGTCCGCCAACCCGAGGGCCAGGTAGGCGCTGCGGTGCAGAACCGGGGACAGCGAATGGGACACGGGCTTGCCGAGCACGGCGGCTTTAGTAGGCACCGCGCTCCTTCGCCAGATCGATGTTCCTGCTGTGTTCGGTCATCGTCGTGGCGAAACAGGACAACCCGTTCTTCTCGCATTTGACGAAGAACATCCAGTCGCCGTCGGCGGGTTGCAGGGCAGCCTTGATCGCGTCGGGACTCGGGGCCCCGATCGGGGTCGGCGGCAGTCCGAAGAAGGAGTAGGTGTTGTACACCCCCGGCCGGTCGCGGTCGTCGTCCGTGGTCGTCACCACCGGCTTGTCCAGCAGGTAGTTCACCGTCGAGTCCAGGCCCAGCCTCCAGTGCTGGGCCAGCCGGTTGTACAGCACCCGCGAGATCTTGGTGAAGTCCTGGGTCACGCCTTCGCGTTCGATCAGCGAGGCGATCTCCAGGAGCTGGTACGGATTCTGCCCCTGGAACGCCGAGGACGGGCCCAGCCCGGCGGCCTGGATCTTCGTCGCCGAACTCTTGAGCACGTAGCCGAGCAGATCGGCGGCACTCCAGCCTGGCTTGACGTCGTACACGCCGGGGGCGATCAGCCCCTCGACCCGGCGGGCGTCGCCGCTCTTGGGCGCACGGCTCGCCGCCCAATCCGGCACGCCCATGGCCGCGAGATCGGCCGAAGCGGCCGCCTTGCGGAGATCGTCGGTGGACAGGCAGGTGCTCTGCCCGTTCAAGGTCGCGCAGGACGCCTTCGACAGCAGGGTGAACGCGCCGGGGGTGACCTTGCCGTCGGGCTGGGTGACGTCGTCGAGCTGGGTGCCCGCCCGGATCTGGAGCTCGCCCACGCGCGCGTCGGACGCGGTCAGCTTGGCGACCGCGGCGGCGCCGGACATCTTGGTCTTCACCACGTAGTAGCCGGGTTGCAGGCTCAGCACCTTCGCGTTGCCCGCGCTGGCCTTGACGAACGCCTTCGCGCTCGCGACCACCCCCGCGTTGGTCAGCTCGGCGCCGATCGCGTTGGTCGAGTCGCCGTCGGCGACCTGGATCACCACGTCTGACTCGCCGTCGCCGCTGAAATCGGCGTAGCCGAAGATCGCCTGGATGCCGTACCAGGCGCCGCCGCCGATGACGGCGATCACCGCGAGCGCGGCGACCCAGCGGAACACCTTGGGACGGCGCTTCTTGTCCCCGCCCCGGCGCCGCTTCGGCGGATCGGCGTCGTCCGGCGGGTCGATGTACTCGGGTTCGGCCCGCTCCTCCTCGGCCAGGTCCTCCTCGTACTCGTGCTCGTCGTACTCGTGCCCGTCGTAGTCGTGCCCGTCGTACTCGTGGTCGTCGTACTCGTCGTAGCCGTCCTGCTCGTAGGGCTCGCCGGCGTACGCCGCCTCCTCGTGACCGGTCTGGTGGGCGTCCTCGGGGTAAGCGCCTTCGGGATAGCCTCCGCCCTCCCCGCGAACCGGCGCCTGATAGCCGGACCGGTAACCGGATTGGTAGCCGGACTGATAACCCGACTGGAAGGCCGGCTCGGGCTCGCGATCGACCGGGATCACGTCCGTGGGGGTGTCGTCCACCGGAACCAGCCTCCGCCGTGGTGCGGGCGGCGGCATCCGGGGCGGTTCGGGCCTGCGGGGCGGTTCGGGCCTGCGGGGAGGCTGCGCCCGGTCTTCGAACAGGTCCAGACCATGATCCGGTGACGGGGGCCGCGTCGCGGGCGGGCGCCGCACCGGCGGCGGTGGCGGCTCCTCGGCCCGGGCGTGGCGCGGCCCCGCCGGACGCGGCGGCACCGGCGGCGGCACCTGAGCACGACGGCGGCCGCCACCACCGCGCGGGGGAAGCGGCGGGGGAAGCTCACGACTCACGAACGGCCCTCCCGAGCCAGGTAGGCGGAGCGGCCGTCCAGCCAGCCCTGCAGGATCTCCACCGCGGCGGCCTGATCGACCACCGCGCGCTGCTTGCGTCCCTTGACGCCTCGCTGAGAGAGCATGCGGGCAGCGCTGACCGTGGTCAAGCGTTCATCCGTCAGCCGCACCGGAACCGGCGCGATCCGTCCGGCGAGCCGGTCGGCGTAGTCGACCGCGATCTCCGCGGCCGTCCCGTGGCGGCCCGCGAGCGTCCTGGGCAACCCGACGATCACCTCCACCACCTCGTGTTCGGCGACGAGCCCGGCAAGCGAATCCAAGTCACTGTCGCTGCGCGCATCACGCGACAGGGTAACCAGTGGGGTCGCGAGCATCGGGGCGGGATCGCTGAGCGCGACACCGACGCGGACGGAACCCACGTCGACGGCAAGACGGCGACCGGCTCCGGGATCGTGCTCCCCGGGCCGGTCGGCCTCACGCTGGGTCACCCTCGCGTGAGGGCGTCGCGGAGCGCGCCGATGGCCTGATCGACACCCGCGGGGTTGGTGCCGCCGCCCTGGGCCATGTCCGGCTTGCCGCCGCCGCGGCCGCCCACGGCCGGGCCGAAGGCCGGCACCAGCTTGCCCGCCGCGAAGCCCTTCTCCCGTGCGGCGGCGGTGGTGGCCACCACGAAGGCGACCTTCTCACCCTGGGGCGCGAACAGCGCCACCACACCGGGACGCGCGCCAAGGCGGTTGCGCACCTCCATGGCGAGCGCACGCAGGCCGTTGGCGTCGACCTCGCCGTCCACCCGCTCCGCGACCAGCGCGACACCGTCCACGTCCTGGGCCTTGTCCGCCAGCGAACCGGCCGAGCCGAGCACCTGCTGCGTGCGCAGCTGCTCGATCTCCTTCTCCGCGTTGCGCAACCGCGCGAGCACGTCGTCGACGCGGGCGGGCAGCTCGCCGGTGGGCACCTTGAGCGTGCTCGCCAGTTGCGAGACCAGCAGCTGCTCCTTGCGGACGTGCTTGAGCGCGTCCTGACCGACCAGCGCCTCGACCCGGTGCACCCCCGAGCCGATCGAGGAGTCGCCGACCAGCTTCACCAGGCCCAGCTCGCCGATCCGGCCGACGTGGGTGCCACCGCAGAGCTCACGGGAGTAGTCGCCCATGTCGACCACCCGGACGTCGTTGCCGTACTTCTCGCCGAACAGCGCGACCGCGCCGAGTTCGAGCGCCTTGTCCTTGGTGGTGACGTAGGTCTCCACCTCGACGTTGGTCAGCAGGTAGTCGTTGACCTCCTCCTCGACCTCGGTGAGGAGGTCGGCGGAGACCGGGCCGGGAGTGGTGAAGTCGAACCGCATGCGGCCCGGCGAGTTGAGCGAACCAGCCTGCGCGGCACGGCGGCCGTAGGCGCCGCGCACCGCGGCGTGCACCAGGTGGGTCGCCGAGTGCGAGCGGGCGATGGCGGCACGGCGGTACGCGTCGACCGATCCCGTCACGGCCGTGTCGACCCCGATCTCGCCGGAGGTCACCTCGACGCGGTGCACCCACAGGCCCGGCACGATCTTCTGGACGTCGTAGACCTTCGCCTCGCCACCCGAGGAGATCAGCACACCGGTGTCGGCGACCTGGCCACCGCTTTCGGCGTAGAAGGGGGTGCGGTCGAGGATCAGCTCGGCCTTGTCGCCCACCTTGACGCTGCTGACCGCGGCACCGTCCTTGAGCAGCGCGAGGACCTTGGCGTCGGCCTGCAGATCCGTGTAGCCGAGGAAGCCGGTCTCGCCGTGCCGCTCCAGCAGCTGCCGGTAGACCGACAGGTCACCGTGGCCCTTCTTGCGGGCGGCCGCGTCGGCCTTGGCGCGCTGCCGCTGCTCCTCCATGAGGGTGCGGAAGCCCCCCTCGTCCACCGACAGGCCCTGCTCCTCGGCCATCTCCAGGGTCAGGTCGATCGGGAAGCCGTAGGTGTCGTGCAGCTGGAACGCCTTGTCGCCGGCCAGTATCGTGCCGCCGGACTTCTTCGTCTCCTCCGCGGCCAGGTCGAAGATCTTCGAACCGCTGGTCAGGGTGGCGAGGAACGCCTCCTCCTCGACCCGCATGACCTCGCTGATCCGGTCGAAGTCGCGGGCGATCTCCGGATACGAAGGGGCCATCGCGTCGCGGACCACCTTCGCGAACTCCGGCAGCACCGGCTCGTGCACGCCGAGCAGGCGCACCGAGCGGACGATGCGGCGCAGCAGGCGGCGCAGCACGTACCCGCGCGCCTCGTTGCCCGGGGTCACGCCGTCGCCGATCAGCATCACGCCGGAGCGGGCGTGGTCGGCGATGACCCGGAAGCGGACGTCGTCGGCGTGGTCGGCCCCGTAGCGGCGGCCGGAGAACTCCTCGGCCTTGCCGATGACCGGCCGCACCAGGTCGGTCTCGTAGACGTTCTCCACGCCCTGCAGCAGGTACGCGACGCGCTCGACACCCATGCCGGTGTCGATGTTCTTCGCGGGCAGCTCGCCCACGACGGGGAAGTCCCGCTTGCCGTGGCCCTCACCACGGATGTTCTGCATGAAGACCAGGTTCCAGATCTCCAGGTACCGGTCCTCGTCGACCACGGGGCCGCCGTCGCGGCCGAACTTGGCGCCGCGGTCGTAGTAGATCTCCGAGCTCGGCCCGCACGGCCCGGGCACGCCCATCGACCAGAAGTTGTCCTCCATGCCGCGCGCCTGGATGCGCTCCGACGGGATGCCGGCGACCTTGCGCCACAGTCCCGCGGCCTCGGAGTCGTCCTCGTACACGGTCACCCAGATGCGGTCCGGGTCGAAGCCGAACCCGCCGTCGGCCTGGGACTTGGTGATCAGCTCCCAGGCGTGCTCGATGGCGCCTTCCTTGAAGTAGTCGCCGAAGGAGAAGTTCCCGGCCATCTGGAAGAACGTGTTGTGCCGGGTGGTCTTGCCGACCTCGTCGATGTCACCGGTGCGCACGCACTTCTGGATGCTGGTGGCCCGCGGGTACGGGGGCGGGACCTCACCGAGGAAGTACGGCTTGAACTGCACCATGCCCGCGTTGACGAACAGCAGCGTCGGGTCGTCGAGGATCAGGGACGCGCTGGGGACGGGGGTGTGGCCGCGGCTTTCGAAGTGGTCGAGGAAGCGCTTGTTGATTTCGTGTGTTTCCACTGGATCTTTCCTTGGGGGAGGGCGGCAGGCGCGCGAGCGCCGCGCCTTGGGTTCGGAGTGCGGCAACGGCGGAGAGCGCGACGCGCCCGCGTCAGCTCTCCGCCCGGCGCGCTCGCGCCGGACGGGTCCGGGCGGTGTGCCTGCCCTCGGCCCGCTTCGCGGGCACTCCGGACCGCTGTTCCACCATCTCGCGTAACTCCTGCTCGCGCTCGCTCATCCCGGCGCGGATGTCCGCCCCGAACGAGCCGATGGCGCCCGCCAGCTCCTGCAAGGCGTCGCCGAGGTTCGAGGCCAACCCGGCGGGTGTGGCCTGGCGAGCGGTTCTGCTCGCCTTGCGGGTCGCCGCGACTCCGGCCGCGACACCCACCCCCAGCCAGAATAGCCGCTTCATGACTTGGCGCCCCTCCGGCCGCGACGCGAGTGCCTGCCGTCCGCACCGGCCTTGGCCTTGCGGCGGGCGCGGATGGCCTTGCTCACCCCGTAGGAGAACGCCGCCGTCTTGACCAGCGGGCTGCCCAGTGTCGCGGTGAACACCGACGACAGCGCCGACACGTTGCCCGTGACCGCCTGGGCGTTCGCGGTGATCCCGTCCACCCGTTCGAGCTGGGCGTTGACGTGGGTGATCGTGTCGTTCGCCCCGATCAGCAACGGGTCGGCGTTCTCGTGCGCCTTGCGGATCGCGATCGTGGCCTCGTCCAGTGTCCGGCCCAGCTTGAGCAGCGGGATCGCGAGCAGCAGCACCAGCAGCACGAATGCACCCGCGGCGATCAGTGCGGCGATCTGCCCTGCCGACACGGTCCCTCCTCTTTGTCCAGCGGCTGAATGCCGGTCAGGCTACCGTGTGTCGCCGCGCGGGGCCGTTCCGGCCCGCCCGGTGGGCGATCTTGGCTTGGAACGGCCTCTCAGCGCGCGCCGTAGTAGAGGGCGGCCATGTCCTCCTCGGCGTATCCGGCCTCCGCGGCGGCCTCCAGATGGGCCAGCGCCGCGCGCGCACTGGCCAGGTCGACCTTGCCGTTCCCGGCCTCCAGCACCAGCCTGGCGTCCTTGGCGGCGTGCTTGATCGCGAAGCTCAGCGGGAACTTCCTGTCGATCATCGCGCCGCCCTTGAGATGCGCGTACGGCACGTCCAGGCTGCCACCGCCGATCGCTTCGAGGAACAACTTCGGGTCCAGGCCGAGCGCCTCGGCCAGGCCCACGCTCTCCGCGGTCGCGTTGGTCAGCGCCAGCACCCAGGCGTTCGCGACGAGCTTGAGCCTGCTGCCCGCCCCGGCGGGCCCGATCCACATCGTGCGGGAGCCCACGGCGTCGAACACCGGGGCGCACCGGTGGCGCAGCTGCTCCGGGCCGGAGGCCAGCACGACCAGCTTCCCCTCTTCGGCCGGTTGTTTCGTGCCCAGCACCGGAGCGTCCACGAAGGACAGCCCGTCGCGCTCGGCGAGTTCCGCGAGCCGGGCCGTCCACTCCAGGCCGACCGTGCTCATCTGCAGCCACACCGTGCCGCCCCGTGCCGCGCTGCCCGCCTTCTTCATGACCTGCTCGACGGTGGGGCCGTCGGCGAGCATGGTGAGCACGAAGGCGGCGCCCCGCACCGCCTCTTCCGGGGTTTCGCACACCTGCGCCCCCTGCCCGGCCAGCGGCTCGGCCTTGTCCCGGCTGCGGTTGAACACCCGCACCCCGAACCCGGCGGCGAGCAGGTTCTCGGCCATCGGCCGCCCCATGATCCCGGTCCCGAGCACGGCCACCGTGTCCTTCGTCCTTGGCTCGTTCATCGCTGCTCCTCGCCCCTGGTCCGTTCCCGCACGGCAGGTACCCCGGGCGGGCCGCGGGCAATCCCGGTGCGCCGATCCGGGCGGTTCGCCCCCGGATGTTCGGTTTCCCGGGCGGGCCGCGTTCAGGTGGTGTTCGCTTTTCCCGGCGATCGTTCGCCCATGCCCCGACTTTCCCGACGACGCCTGCTGGGCGTCTCCGGCGCCGCGCTCGCCGGCTCCCTGCTCCCCCCGTCCCTGCACGCCGCGATGGCCCAGCCCATGCCCGCCGGCGGCCTGGACGCGGTCGAACACGTCATCGTCCTGATGCAGGAGAACCGCTCGTTCGACCACTACTTCGGCTCGTTGCGGGGCGCGCGCGGTTTCGGTGACGCGCACCCCCTGGATCTGCGCGGCGGCGGGCCGGTGTTCGCCCAGCCCAAGCCGGGCGGCGGCAGTGTGCTGCCGTTCTCCCTGCGCGAAGAGGCCCGCCGGGAGGGCCGCGGCCCCGGCGACATCCAGTACCTCGGCGCGCTCGACCACAGCTGGACCGGCACCGGCGCGGCCTGGGCCCGGGGCTGGAACGACGGGTGGATCGCGGCGAAGGGCGCGGCCACCATGACCTTCTACGACCGCACCGACATCCCGCTGCAGTACGAACTCGCCGACACCTTCACCCTGTGCGACGCCTACCACTGCTCGATCTTCGGGTCCACCAACCCGAACCGGAACTTCCTGTGGACCGGTACCGTCGGCCGCGAACCGCTGACCGGCCTGCGCGCCGTCACCAACGCGGCCTACAGCTACGACCACCCCGGCTACGACTGGACGACCTATCCGGAACGGCTGGAGCAGGCCGGCGTCGGCTGGCAGATCTACCAGGAGTGGGACAACTTCACCGACAACGCGGTCGAGTACTTCAAGCCGTTCAAGAAGATCGGCAAGAAGATGCTGGCCTCGGTGGAGGGTGGTTTCCGCACCACGGAGGAGTTCTACGACAAGCTCTTCGGCCGCACCGCCGAGGAGCAGCAGAAGCTGCTCCGCCAGCTCGACGCCGGACGCGCCCTGCTCAGCCCGGCCGAACGGAGCCTGTTCGACCGCGCGATGTACCGCAGCGAGCCGGGCACGCTGGTGAGCAGGCTGCGGGCCGACATCGCCGCGCGCCGCCTGCCCGCGGTCAGCTGGCTGGTGCCCTCCGCCGCCGACTCCGAGCACCCCGGCTCGTCCACCCCGGTGGGCAGCGCGAGGCTCGTCTATGACGTGCTGGACGCGATCGCCTCGGACCCGCACACCTGGTCGAAGACCGTGCTGCTGATCAACTTCGACGAGAACGACGGCTACTTCGACCACGTCCCGCCGCCGGTCCCGCCCGCCGCGGTGGAGGACGACGACCACTTCGCGGGCCAGCCGCTCGGCTTCGGCCCGCGCGTGCCGATGACCGTGGTCTCGCCGTGGACCATCGGCGGGTTCGTCGACTCCACCGTCTACGACCACACGTCGGTCCTGCGCCTGCTGGAGCGGTGGACGGGGGTCGTGGAGCCGAACATCAGCCGGTGGCGGCGGGCGGTGGCAGGCGATCTGACGGGCGCGTTCGACTTCCGGCACGCGGGCAGGCCACCGCGGCTTTCCCAGCCCGGTCCGGTGCCGTCCCCGATCGCCCGCTGGCACCCGCAGGCGCCCGAACAGCAGGCGATGCCCGCCGCCGAGCCCGGCACGCGGCCCGCCAGGGCGCTGCCGTACCAGCCGTCGGTGTCCGGGCTGGTTCAGGACGGCCTGCTGGCCCTCACGCTCCGCAACGAGGGACGCGCCTCGTCCCATTTCGCGATCTACCCGTACGCCGGTGAGCTGATCGAGCCCGCGCACCACGACGTGTCCGGCGAGCACACCGTGCGGCTGCCGATCCTCACCGGTTCCTACCGGGTATCGGTGCAGGGCCCGAACCGGGCGTGGTGGGAGCTGCGCGGCAAGGCGGCCGGTGCGAATCTCGACGTCCGGACGCGGTTCGTGCGGTCCGGGCTCGAACTCACCGTCGTCAACGCCGGGACCAAGCCGATGACCGTCCGGCTGGCGTCGAAGCGCTACGCGCCCACGACGCGGGTGGTGCAGGTCGCGGCGGGCCGCTCCGCCGTGGTGGCCTGGCCCACCGAACGCGGCTGGTACGACGTCGAGGTGACCACCGATGCCGACCCGGCCTTCCACCGCGGCCTGACCGGGCGGGTGGAGAACGGACGCCCCGGCGTCACCGGCTGAGCCGCGCCCCTTCGGCGTCGAAGCGCCCGGATCGCCGGGCGCTTCGACGCCGAAAGCGGGCTTGAATCAGGTTGTGTTTCCAAGCGGCGACCACTCCGACACAGGCTCTACCGGCCGCGGATGGTGCGGCGGAGGCGGGGCACCCGCTCGGCGAGGGTCCGCTCCACGCCGCGCTGGGTGGGCTGGTAGTAGTCCCGCCCCACCAGCTCGTCCGGCGGGTACTGCTGCGCCAGCACGCCCTCCGGCACGTCGTGGGGGTAGCGGTAGCCCTGCGCGTTGCCGAGCTTCGCGGCGCCCGCGTAGTGCCCGTCGCGCAGGTGCGGCGGCACCGTGCCGATGCGCCCGGAGCGCACGTCGGCCAGCGCCGCGTCGATGCCCGCGACGATCGCGTTGGACTTCGGCGCGGTGGCCAGGTGCACGGTGGCCTGTGCCAGCGCGAGCCTGCCCTCCGGCATGCCGATGAACTGCACCGCGTGCGCGGCGGCGACCGCCGACTGCAGTGCGGTCGGATCGGCCATCCCGACGTCCTCGCTGGCGTGCACGACCAGGCGCCGCGCGATGAACCGCGGATCCTCCCCCGCTTCGATCATGCGGGCCAGGTAGTGCAGCGCGGCGTCCACATCGGACCCGCGGATGCTTTTGATGAACGCGCTGACGACGTCGTAGTGCTGGTCGCCGTCGCGGTCGTAGCGCACCGCAGCCTTGTCCACAGTGGACTCGACGATGGCCAGGCCGATGGTGCGGTGCTCGGTGGCGGCCGCGGCGTCGGCGGCCGCTTCGAGCGCGGTCAGTGCCCGGCGGGCATCCCCCGAGGCGAGCCGGACCAGGTGCGCACGGGCCTCTTCGGTCAACTCCAGCCGCCCGCCGAGCCCCCGCTCGTCCGCGAGCGCGCGCTCGATCAGCTCGCGGATGTCGTCGTCGGTGAGCGGCCGCAGTTGCAGCACCAGCGAACGCGACAGCAGTGGCGAGACCACCGAGAACGACGGGTTCTCCGTGGTGGCGGCCACGAGCAGCACCGTCCGGTCCTCCACCGCCCCGAGCAGGGCGTCCTGCTGGGTCTTGGAGAACCGGTGCACCTCGTCGATGAACAGCACGGTGTTCTCCGCGTGGTACAGGCGACGGCGCCGGGCCTCCTCGATGACGCCGCGTACCTCCTTCACCCCGGCCGACAAAGCCGACAGCGCCACGAACCGGCGCCCGGTCGCGGTGGACACCAGGTTGGCCAGAGTGGTCTTGCCGGTGCCGGGCGGGCCGTAGAGCAGCACCGAGGCGGGCGCCGCGCCCTCGACGAGCCGGCGCAGCGGGGCGCCCTCCCCCAGCAGGTGCTGCTGCCCGACCACCTCGTCCAGGGACCGGGGCCGCATGCGCACGGCGAGCGGGGCACCGGGCGGCAGCGGCTGTTCCCGGGGCGCCTCCGTGCCCTCCGGCGGCGCCACCTCGGGGTTCACCGTGAAAAGTTCGTCCTGCTGCACCACTCCACCGTAATGGCCGGGGCCGACGGGTTCGCGGAGGCCAAGGGGCGCCTCAGCGCACGGGCCCGGCCTCCGCACCGGGTGCGACCTCCGGCTCCGCCGCGAACCGCCGCGCACGGCGGCCCTCCCGCGCGGACTCCAGCAGAATCCGCGCCGCGTGGGGAACCAGATCACGACCACGCCGCCACAGCCACGGAATCCCTTTCACCACAAGCCAAGCGAGGTGGTCCACGGTGCGCGGCCGCACCCCGCCGGAACACACCAGGCTGACCGGCTCCACCAGTTCGATCCCGCGCCGCGCCAGCACCTCCGTCAGCCCGCGCGCCAGCAGCCGGTGCCCCAGTTCCGACGGGTGCAGCCGGTCCACGCTCCACGCGGACAGCTCGTAAGCGCCCGGCACCGCGGCCAGATCCAGGCAGGGCACCTCGTGCCGGGCGACCACCTGGTCGATGCCGCCGTTCAGCGCCTCGATCCGGTCCTTGAGCGCCCGGTACAGCGGCCCCGGCAACCGGAACACGCGCCCGTGGTCGTGGTACCGCACCGGCACCACCACCGCGCCCGCCGCAGCCAGTGCGGTCACCACGTGCTCGAGATCGGCGGCCAGGGCCGCCGGGTCGAAGTCCGACCGCAGGGTGTCGTTCATCCCGACGATCACCACCACGACGTCGGGGGCGTGCGCGAGCGCCGCCGGCAGTTGCGTGTCCCGCACACAGCGCATCCGGGCGCCGGTGAAGGCCAGGTTGAGGTAACCGTCCGGGCCGACACCAAGCGCGGAGGCCACGAACGGCCCCACGCCCCGCCAGCCGCGGCCCGGCACCGGATCGCCGAGCCCGACGGCCGTGGAATCACCGAGCACGGCCAGCCGCCGCACCCGGCGCGGCGCGGGCTGGGCCTGCCGACTCTGTTCGCTCACCGCGGTCACGACTAGACCTTCGGGCACGCATCCGCATCGGCGGTGAGCGCGGGGTAACGAAGCAGAGATCTTCCAGCGAACTACTGGAACGCCGGGTACAGCGGCAGTTCCAGGCCGGGGCCGAACCGCGCGTCCAGCGCGGCGGCGGTCTCCCGCGCATGCGCGGCGAGGCGCGCACTGCCCTGCCGCTCGGCGTACGCGTGCAGGTTCCGCCACCAGGTCACCAGCGCGGCCGGTTCCTCGGACCCGCCCGCCAGCGCGCTCCACGTGTTCACCCAGACCAGCAGCAGCTGGTGGTCGAGCAGATGCGCGGACAGCACGTCGTTGTCGGCAAGACCGGGCCACACCCCGGCGATCTCGGCCCGCCACGCGGCGACCATCGCCTCGCTCATCCCCGCGGGCAGCGCGCCCGGATGGGCACTCGAGGCGAAGGGCACGCGCAGGTGTGCCGCGTCGATCAGGGCGTTGCGGACCCGGCCCCGCTCGAAGTCGAGGAACCGCACCCCGTGGCTGGTCACCAGGTTGTTTTCGGGGCTGAGGTCCACCGGGCTGAACGCGCGGTAGGCCAGGGACCGCGCCCGTGCGCAGGCCTGCTCCGCGTAGTGCCGGACCTCCTCCGGCGTCTCCACCCCCACCGTCTCGGACAGCAGTGACGGCAGCTGGGCACACGCCGCCGCGGGAGTGCCGTCCTCCTGCTGGACCGGGCCGCCCACGCGCCGCAACAGCGCGTCGAAATCGGCCTCACGCCCGGCCGTGGTGGCATGCATGCGCCCCAGGGAACGCGCCCAGGACAGCAGCGACCGCTCCGCGGCCCGCGCGTCGCTGCCGCGCAGCTTGTCGCGCAGGGTCGGCGCCCGGCCGAGGTCGTCGATCACCAGCACGCGCGCCGCCGGGTCGTGCGCCAGCAGTTCCGGGCACATCCGGTCCTCCGGGGGCAGCGCGGTGAACAGCTGGTAACTGACCGCCTCCTGTGCGAAGGGGTCCGGTTGCCCGCTCGGCGCGGGATCGGGATAGTGCTTGATCACGAGGGTGCGGGGAAGCCCGAACGGCGAGGAGGCGATCCGGGCGCGCACCACGGTGGCCGGGCCGCTGCCGGGCAGCAGCTCCGGATCGACCAGCTTGATGGCGCTGCCGAAGCGGCGGGCGAGCACGGCCTCGCCGGCCGCGACCGCACCGATCACGGCCCGCTCCCCGGGCGGGGTGTCACCGGCCGTCGATGCCGGCGATCCGGCACCGCCGTAGGCACCCTCATGTCTGCCCTCTTGAGAAGTGTCGAGCGTCATCGCCTTCGACCCTACTAGCGGTCACACGCACGTCACCAGAACGATTTCAGCCCGCGGGCAGCGGTCGGCCGTTGGCGCGCCCCCGTTGCCCCCGACGGCGGATCGCCAGTACTCCCGCTGCCGCGATCACGATGCCCACCAGATTCACCGCCAGCTGCGCGACCGACTCCAGCGACCGCGACCAGTCGCCGGTGATGGCCGCCACGGCGGCGTACCCGGCGGCGGGCACGGTGGTGACCGAGATGAACACGCCGACCAGCGCGGCCGATTTCGCCGAGGTCATCGCCAGCATCCCGGCGGCGCCGGCGAGCAGCGCCACGATCAGCGAATACCAGCCGACCTGGTAGACGAAATCGACCTCCTGGTGCCCGCTGCGCAGCTGCCCGGTGTCGAGCAGCCCGGCGAGCTCACTGAGCAGCGTCGCGCCCGCGGTCACCACCATCGCCAGCGGGAACCCGACGGCCAGTGCGGTGCCTGCCCGGCGCACCAGGTCCCACCGCCGCAGCACCAGCCCGACCGCGATCGCGGCCAGCGGGCCGAACTCGGGGCCGACCACCATGGCACCCACGATCGTCACCGGCGAGTTGGTGACCGCGCCGATCGAGGCGAGCAGGCACGCGATGGTGAGGAAGGCCTGGAAAGTGACGTTGAGCCGGGACTCCTCCCCGGTGCGCGACACCAGTTCCTGCCACACCACCGCGTCCGCGCCCTCGCCCGGCGCCTCCCGCTCGGCCTCGTCGGCCGCATCCGACAGCGCCGTGTCGAGCGTCTCCAGCGTGATGCCGCCGACGCGGTCCAGGCCCAGCTCGCACAGGGCCTCGACCACCTCGTCCGCCGCCTCGCGAGCGAGGTCGGCCTCGATCAGGTCCCCCGGGGGCGTGACCGCCGCGCCGCGGTGCACCAGCAGGTGCGCCGCGCCCGGCTGGTCACGCAGCACCGCGATGGCCCGTGGGGTGCACTCCGGCGGGCAGATCACCCGCAGGTGCAGCATCGGCGGGGCCTACCCCTGGGCCTGCGGCTTGACCGGCTTCGGCCGGAAGTCGATACCGGCCTCCCTGCGCTGCTGGTCGGTGATCGGCGCGGGCGCGCCGGTCAGCGGGTCGTAGCCGCCGCCGGTCTTCGGGAAGGCGATCACGTCGCGCAGCGACTCGGCACCGGCCAGCAGCATGGTGATCCGGTCCCAGCCGAAGGCGATGCCGCCGTGCGGTGGCGCGCCGAACTGGAAGGCGTCGAGCAGGAAGCCGAACTTCTCCTGTGCCTCCTCCTCGGACAGGCCCATCACCTCGAAGACCCGCTTCTGCACGTCGCCCCGGTGGATACGGATCGAGCCGCCGCCGATCTCGTTGCCGTTGCAGACGATGTCGTAGGCGTAGGCCAGCGCGCTGCCCGGGTCGGTCTCGAACTTGTCGATCCACTCGGGGGTGGGCGAGGTGAACGCGTGGTGCACCGCGGTCCACCGGCCGGAGCCGACCGCCACGTCGTCGGTCTCCTCCGCGAGCTCGAACAGCGGCGCGTCCACGACCCAGACGAAGGACCACGCGTTCTCGTCGATCAGGCCGAGGCGGTGGCCGATCTCCACCCGCGCCGCACCGAGGGTCGCCCGGGCGTGGCTCGCCGAGCCCGCGGCGAAGAACACGCAGTCGCCCGGCTTCGCGCCGACGGCCTCCGCGAGGTTCTCCCGCTCCTTCTCCGAGATGTTCTTGGCGACCGGGCCGGACAGGGTGCCGTCCTCGGCGATCAGCACGTAGGCCAGGCCCTTCGCGCCGCGCTGCTTGGCCCACTCCTGCCAGGCGTCGAGCTGGCGGCGCGGCTGGCTGCCGCCGCCCGGCATCACCACGGCGCCGACGTACGGTGCCTGGAAGACCCGGAAGGGGGTGTCGGCGAAGAACTCGGTGAGCTCGGTGAGCTCCAGTCCGAAGCGCAGGTCCGGCTTGTCCGTGCCGTACTTGGCCATCGCGTCGGCGAAGGTCATCCGCGGGATCGGCAGGGACACCTCGTGCCCGATGAGCCGCCACAGCGCGGCGACGATCTCCTCGCCGATGGCGATCACGTCGTCCTGCTCGACGAAGCTCATCTCGATGTCGAGCTGGGTGAACTCCGGCTGGCGGTCGGCGCGGAAGTCCTCGTCCCGGTAGCAGCGGGCGATCTGGTAGTACCGCTCGAGGCCGCCGACCATCAGCAGCTGCTTGAACAGCTGCGGCGACTGCGGCAGCGCGTACCACGAGCCGGGCTTCAGGCGGGCCGGGACGACGAAGTCGCGGGCGCCCTCGGGGGTGGAGCGCGTCATCGTCGGGGTCTCCACCTCGACGAAGTCGCGGGCGTGCAGCACCTCGCGGGCCACGCGGTTGGCCTCGCTGCGCAGGCGCATGGCCCGGGCCGGGCCGCTGCGGCGCAGGTCGAGGTAGCGGTACTTGAGCCGCACCTCCTCGCCGGCGTCGACCCGGTCGTCGATGGGGAACGGCAGCGGCGCGGATTCGGCCAGCACCTCGAGTCCGGTGGCCAGGACCTCGATCTCGCCGGTGGGGATCTCGGTGTTCTCGTTGCCCTCTGGCCGCCGGGAGACCTCCCCGACGACCCGGACGCAGAACTCGGCGCGCAGGTGGTGCGCGCGCTCGGCCATCTCGCCCTCGCGGAAGACGACCTGCGCCACCCCGCTGGCGTCCCGCAGATCGATGAAGATCACCCCACCGTGATCGCGCCGCCGGGCGACCCACCCGGTGAGCGTGACGATCTGGCCGGCGTGCTCGGCACGCAGGGTGCCGGCGTCGTGGGTGCGAAGCACTGCGGTTGCTCTCCTTAAAAGGCGCGGAACGCACGATGGCTAGCAGGGGTTTTGCTGTCGGTCAAGGCTAACGAATACCCCCCAGGTGCCCGCCACCAGGTTTCGCTGCCGCGGTCAGAGCAGCGTCAGCTGCCCGGCCGCGGGCGGCGGAACAGGCACGGCGGCCCCGGACCCGGCGGGCGGCCGGTGCGCGGATCCGGTGTGCCCGCCCAATCCGTGCCGTCGCAGCAAGGGCGCGACACGCGCGGCCAACGTGCGGCGGTAGCGGCCCCCCGCGTAGCTGCCGCCGGCGTA
Organism: Amycolatopsis cynarae; assembly: GCF_026802195.1. NCBI lineage: Bacteria > Bacillati > Actinomycetota > Actinomycetes > Pseudonocardiales > Pseudonocardiaceae > Amycolatopsis > Amycolatopsis cynarae. The sequence goes on from NZ_CP113836.1 coordinate 3,994,212, forward strand.
CAGCTCCCGGTAGCGCGGGACCAGCTCCGGATGCTCGCGCGCCAGCCACCGCCCGTACCACTCGCGGGCACCCGGGCGCAGGTGCAGCGCGAGCACGGTGGCGCCGGTCGCCCCGGCGGCGGCGATCGCGGCGAGCAGTTCGTCCAGTTGCCCGGAGGAGTCGGTCAGCCCGGGCAGCACGGGCGCGACCATCACGGAACAATCCAGGCCGGCGTCGCGGATCCGGCGCACGAGCTCCAGCCGCGCCTTCGGGCTCGGTGTGCCCGGCTCGAGGCGGTGCTGCAGTGCGCGGTCCAGCACCGCGATCGACACGCCCAGCCCGACGTCCACCTCCGCCGACACCGACCGCAGGAGCGGCAGATCACGGGCGAGCGTGGTGCCCTTCGTGAGCACGGAAAACGGGGTGCCGGAGCCGGCGAAGGCGCGGATGATGCCGGGCATCAGCCGGTACCGGCCCTCGGCACGCTGATAGGGATCGGTGTTGGTGCCCATCGCCACGTGCTCCCGCGTCCAGCCCGGCCTGTGCAGCTGGGCCGCGAGCACCTCCGGCGCGTTGATCTTGACCACGACCTGGGTGTCGAAGTCCCGGCCGGCGTCGAAATCGAGATAGGTGTGGGTGTTGCGGGCGAAACAGTAGGTGCACGCGTGGGAGCAGCCGCGGTACGGGTTCACCGTCCAGCGGAACGGCACCCGCGAGCCACCGGGCACGCGGTTGAGCACCGAGCGGGCCCGGACCTCGTGGAAGGTGAGGCCGGCGAACTCCGGCGCACGCACCGAGCGCACCAGCCCGTCGAGCCCGATCAGCGCCTGCTGCGCGTCGGTTCCGGCGCGTTGGCTTTCCCACCTCATGACCTCAGTCGAACACGCGTTCGACCGACTGTCAAATCCCGGCGCCCGGCCCGGGGTTCAGCCCACGATGCGGTGCACGAAGCACCACCGCCAGTTCTCCCCCGGCTCGAAGCTGCGCATCACCGGATGGCGGGTGTCGTGGAAGTGCTGGGTGGCGTGGCGGCGCGGCGAGGAGTCGCAGCAGCCGACGTGCCCGCATTCCAGGCACAACCGCAGGTGCACCCAGGTGGTGCCCTCGCGCAGGCAGTCCTCGCAGCCGGTCTCCTCGGACCGGGCGTCACCGGCCTGGTCGAGGTGCTCGCAGGAACCCGCGGTGTTCTCGGGGGTGTACAGCTCCCGGCCCGTCGACTCGACGCCGCCCGCGGACGAGGTCAGCATCGACTCCTCGATGTCGAGAGTCTCCAGCACGCTGAGCAGCACCTCGTCGTCGACCGTGGCCTGGTCACGAGCCTTGAGCAGCACCTCGCGCTCGGCCTCGAGCATCTCTGAGCGAAGGCGCCGGTAGGCCGCGCTCGGCGTCTCCTCGAGGCTGCTGCCCGCGCCCAGGCGCTCCCAGGCGGAGTCGGAGCGGTACGCCTGCTTGTCCCGCAGCCGGTCGATCACGTCCGCCGGATCGCTGGGGCGGCGCGCCGCCTCCAGCCGGTCCAGGCCCGCCTGCGTCATGTCGTGCAGCAGCGCGGCCTGCTGCAGCGCGTCCTCGCCCGGGTCCGGCCCCGGCAGTTCCAGCCAGCGCACGAGCCGGGGCAGCGTGGTGCCCTGGATCATCAGCGTGCCCGCCACCACGACGAACGCGGCGAGCACCAGCACCGCGCGCTCGGGCGTGTCCGCGGGCAGCACGAAGGCCGCCGCCAGCGTGACCACTCCGCGCATACCCGCCCAGCCCAGCACGGCCGAGTAGCGCCACGGCACCTCCCACGTCCTGGTGAACCGCCGGAGCAGCCCGGCCGCGAACATCCACACCAGCCTGGCGGCGATCGTGGCCGCCAGCACGGCCGCGCAGATCGCCGCGATCGCCAGCGTCGACAGGTCGCTGCGCGCCGCCTCGCCCAGCAGCCGCCGCAGTTGCAGCCCGATCAGCAGGAAGACCGTGTTCTCCAGCAGGAACTGGATGGTGCGCCAGTTGAGCAGGCCGGCGAGCCGCGACGGACCCGACAGCAGGCGCGGGGTCTGCTGGCCGACCATCAGGCCGGCGACCACGACGGCGAGCACGCCCGAACCGTGGATCGCTTCGGCGGGCAGGTAGGCCACGAACGGGATCACGAACGACCACGCGGTGTCCAGCACCGGGTCCACCAGCCTGCGTCGCAGCAGGCCCGCGCCCCAGCCGATCGCCAGTCCCACCACGGTGCCGCCCGCCGCGGCGAGCAGGAAGTCCAGACCGACCTGCCACAGCGCCACCGAGCCCGCGATCGCGGCGATCGCGGTGCGCAGGGCGACCAGCGCGGTGGCGTCGTTGAGCAGGCTTTCCCCTTCGAGGATGCGCACGATCCGCCGTGGCATGCCGACCCGGCGGGCGACCACCGTGGCGGCCACCGCGTCCGGCGGCGCCACGACCGCACCGAGCGCGAACCCCGCTGCCAGCGGCAGCCCGGGGATCGCCAGCCAGGCCACCAGGCCCACCACGAGCGTGGTGAACACGACCAGCCCGACCGACAGCAGCGCGATCGGCATGCGGTTCGCCCGGATTTCGACCAGCGAGGTGCGGACCGCGGTGGAGTACAGCAGGGGCGGGAGCAGCCCGACCAGCACCAGTTCGGGGTCGAGGTGGTAGTCGGGCACGATCGGGATGAACGAGGCCCCGACGCCGGCCAGGACCAGCAAGAGGGGTGGCGACCAGTCGAAGCGCCGGGCGAGCCCGGTGACGAGCAGGACCACCACGACCAGGCTGAGGATGGCGACCGCCGGCTGCATCAGCCGGTCACGGTGCGCCGAGGGAGGAACAGCCTCCGGGGCCGGAAGTCACACACCGGATCAAGGATATCGACCCCGGCCGCGAGCCGTGGCGGCGCGGCGCACAGGCCGTGGCCGTGAGGTGCCCCCCGGGGGCGGGATGCCCTGAAGGTCGCCTTCAGGGGCATCAACGCCCTCAAGGCCACCTTGAGGGCACACCCCTGGCCCTAGGAATGCCGTTCCCCGGTCGAACGACTGCCGGGCGGGGTCCCCTCACGGTCGTATCGGCTCTGAGGGGACCCGTCACGGCACCTGGCCTCACGGCCCCGGCCGCGAGCCGTGGCGGCGCGGCGCACAGGCCGAGGCCGTGAGGGGGTGGAGGGGGCACGTCAGGGGGCGGCGGCGAGCGGGGCGGGTTCGCCGAGGGCGCGGCTCAGGATCGCGGTGGCCCCGGCCGGGTCGGTGGCCACCCCGGCCACGTGCGCGTCCGGGCGGATCACCCACAGCTCGCCGGGCCGCGCGCCGAGGGAGTCGCCGAGGACCCCGGTCACGTCGATCCCCGCCAGCTCCACGGTCCTGACCGGGACCCCGGCCACCACCGGCTCCCCGGCCGGGGCACCCGGGGCGGCCAGCACCAGGAACCCGTCCCGCGCCAGCTCCCGCAACCGCGCGCATCCCGGCGCCGACACCGGCACGTCGGGGACGAGGATCCCGGGCCCCGGCGACGGCACGTGGCCCCGCGGGGGCCTGCCCGCGAACGGACGCGAGGAGTCCGGTGTGGTCAGCGACGAGGCGACGTACCAGAACGGTTCGCAGAGCCGCCCCGAATCGACGTTCGCCGCGGCGGCCTGGTCCCGCTGGGCGGCCTCGAGCAGCTCCAGCCTCCGCCTGCGCTGCTCCTCGTCCTGCGGCACCAGGAAGTTCATCGTCGCCGTGGTGACCTCGAGGTTCTCCCGCGCCGCGGCGTGCCGTTCCTCGTGGTAGGTGTCGAGCAGCCGGTCGCTCGCCCAGCCGCGGAGCACGAAGGCGAGTTTCCACGCCGCGTTCTCCGCGTCGCCGACGCCCGAGTTCAGCCCTCGCGCGCCGAACGGCGACACCAGGTGCGCGCAGTCCCCCGCCAGCAGCACCCGGCCCACCCGCATCCGGTCCACCACCCGCGAATGGAACCGGTACACCGACTTCCACACGATCTCGTAAGGGCGCTCGCCCACGATCGCGCGGATCCGCGCGTCCAGTGCCCCGCTGCGCTCCTCGGCCTCGAGGTCGTAGCCGCCGGGCACCTGCCAGTCGATGCGGAAGGTGGAGTCCGGGCAGGGGTGGATGAGCACCTGCCTGCCCGGGTTCCATTCGGGATCGAAGTAGAACCGCCGCTCCTCGGCCCAGCCGGGCAGGTGGGCGCGGATGTCGCAGATGAGGAACCGGTCGTCGAACGAGTGCCCGTCGAAGGAGACCCCCAGCATCCGGCGCACCTCGTCGCCCTTCGCCCCGGCGCAGGCGATGGCGTAGTCGGCGCGGACCGGCGGCCTGCCTTCGCAGTGCAGCGTCACGCCGTCGCCGTCCTGGTCGATGCCGGTCACGTGGTGGCCCCAGCGGACGTCGATCAGCGGCCGGTCGGCGATCAGCTCATCGAGGATCTGCTCGGTGCGGGCCTGCGAGATGTTGACGAACGGCGGGAACGCCGAGCGCCCCGGATCGGCCAGGCTGTAGGCGAACAGCTCCCGGTCGCGGTAGAAGGTCCTGGCGGTGGTCCAGGTGACGCCCTCGCCGGCGATCCGCCTGCCCGCCCCGACCGCCTCCCACACGTCGAGCACGTCGCGCTGCTGGCAGATCGCCTTCGAGCCGATCGGATCCCGCTCCGGCCTGCCGTCCAGCAGGACCACGCGGATGCCCCATTTCGCGAGCAGCAGCGCCGCGGTCTGCCCGACCGGCCCGTTGCCCACCACTGCCACTGTGCCGCTTTGCACAGCTTCCTCCCTGTCCTCGGGTCGGCCGTCAGTCCTGCAACTGGTCCCACACTTCGCGGTCGCGCTCGGCCGTCCAGATCACCGGGCGCTCGATGCCGGACAGCTCGTCCCACAGCCGGGAAACGTCGAAGGGCAGGCAGTGCTCGAAGATGGGCCACTGGCCGTAACGCGGGGCGAGCGCGGCGTGGGTGCGCTCGAACGCCTCCTTGAGCGTGCCGCCCGCTTCCTGGACGGCACCGACCTCGCGGATCATCACGCGGAGGAAGTCGCGGGTCTGCTCGATCGCGGCGTCCACCGCGTCGCGGCCCCGCGTCACTCCGCCCCGGCCGCCGATCAGCGTCTCGGCGCCGAACTCCCGAATCCGGTCCAAAGTGGACGAGGACCAGTCGCGGTGGAACGCGTCACCGGTGTAGAGCGCGGCCTCGGCCTCGACCAGGTCACCGGCGTAGAGGATCCGCTGCCGGGGCAGCCAGGCGACGATGTCACCCTCGGTGTGCCCGCGGCCGCAGTACTGGAGGACGAGGTCGCCGCGGTCGCCGCCGAGGTCGATGGTCAGCCGGTCGGAGAAGGTGAGGGTGGGCCAGGTCAGGCCGGGCACGGAGTCGGCGCCCTTGGCCAGGCGCGGCATGCGGCCGAACTCGCTGGCCCAGTCCTCCTTGCCGCGCTCGGCCACCAGGGCACGGGTGTTCTCGTGCGCGACGATCACCTCGGCGTCGAAGGCGGCGGCCCCCAGCACGCGCACCGCGTGGTAGTGCGAAAGGACCAGGTAGCGGACCGGCTTGTCGGTGTGCTCACGCAGCTTGGCCAGCCACTCCCCCGCCGCGACCGGAGTGGCCAGCGCCTCGAAGCAGACCAGGAAGTCCTCGCCCTCGATGGCGCCGACGTTCGGGTCGCCCTCCGCGGTCAGCGCGTACACCCCGTCGGCGAGCACCTCCAGCGTCTGCTGCTTTTCCCCGAGATCCGCCGACGACGCGAATGCCTTCTGGGACACCGCGATCACCTCCCTGTGATCAAAGGTTTGATTATTAAGCCGCCAAAAGGGTAACCCAGCTCACCCCGGAAGGAAAGCCTATGACACAAACGTGACGGACCCATGGTCGTTCCGGGGACTTTCCGGCTGGGCCTAGCCTGGGCTCATGCCCGCAGAACCGGTGGCCTCCGAGGACCTCGACTACCTCACGTTCGTGGACTACGCGGTCGCCAAGACCACCGCGGAACTCCCCGCGGTCGACCCGGTGGCGATGCGCCTCGGCCTCACGCTCCACCGGCTGACCAGCGCGCTCGTCTACGACTGGGAATCCACCGTGCACCGGCCCCGCGGCTGGAGCTGGGGCGGCTTCCGCGTGCTGTTCGTGCTGTGGCTGGCGGGCCCGATGGAGGCCAAGCGCGTGGCCCAGTTGTCCGGGATGAGCCGGGCCGCGGTCTCCGCCCTCGTCAACACCCTCGAGCGGGACGGCCTCGTCTCCCGCACGCCGTCCGCGCACGACCGGCGGGCGGTGCTGCTGAGCCTCACCGGAGCCGGGTACGAGGCCATCACCACCGCGTACGAGGCGCACAACGAGCGCGAGCAGGCCTGGGCGAAGTCACTGTCCAAGGACGAGCAGGAACAGCTCATCGGCCTGCTGGACAAGCTGGCGGGCGGCCCGGCCGCCAGCGAGGCCAAGCGCCGCTTCTGACCCCCCGCCGGCCACGCTCAGGGCCCGCCGAGGGACACAGGCCCTACGGCAGGATGGCCTCGAGTGCCGAGCACAGCTCGGGCGACTCGGGATCGGTGCGCGGGCGGAAGCGGGCCACCACGTGACCGTCCGGGTCCACCAGGAACTTCTCGAAGTTCCACTGGACGTCGCCCGCCTCGCCGTCCGCGTCGGGGGCCTTGACCAGCTCCGCGTACAGCGGGTGCCGCCCCGGCCCGTTCACCTCGATCTTGTCGAACAGCGGAAAGGTGACGCCGTAGGTGGCCGAGCAGAACTCGGCGATCTCCTCAGGGGTTCCCGGCTCCTGCCCGGCGAACTGGTTGCACGGGAACCCTGCCACGGAAAACCCCTTGTCGCCGTAGCGTTCCTGCAGGCGTTCGAGGCCCTCGTACTGCGGGGTCAGCCCGCAGCGTGAAGCCACGTTCACCACGAGCAGGGCCTTGCGGCCGAGACCGCCGAGGGTCGCGGGTTCGCCGGACAGGGTACGAAGCGGGATTTCGCCGAGAGCCATGACAGTCCTTTACGGGTCGCCGGTGCCTACCGTGGGTGTCTCACCCGCCACCCGAGCACGAACCCCGCTTCCCGCCCAGCGCTTGTGGCGGAGGCCACACCGCGAACCCTCCGGGAGAGGGATCAGCGGCGGTGGCGCGGGGCCGGGACGGTGGTCACACCCTCGGCGGGCCTGAGGCCCAGCGCATCCAGCAGCAGCGCGCAGTCGTCGGCGTTCATCGCCGAGGACGCCACCGCCCGCACCGCCCGCCGGCGCTCGGCCCGTACGGCCTCGCTGTCGCCGGCGACCTCGTGCGGATCAACGACCGAAAAGCGGTTCTCTCGCATGGTTCTCCCCTCCATCCGAACAAGATCGCGTGTAGTGGGCGCGCCCCCGGGTAGCCGGACACCGAGGAAAGGAGCGGCCATGGACTACTCCCCCGACCCGGTGCGGGCCGCAGGCCCGCCCGCCGTCACCGAAGGTACCCCGGACGGGCCGATCGTGCTGGTACTCGACCCGGCGGGCGCGGCGAAGCACGACGGGCTGCCCGCGACCTGGCGGCCCTTCGCCGACCGCTGGCGCATCGTCTGGTGCCGCATGCCCGCCGACGGCGGCCTCAGCGAGGCCGACGAGATCCTCGCCGATCCACCCGTGGGCGGGCGTCCGGTGCACCTGGTGGCCAGTGGCCCGTTCGGCGAAGCCGCGCTCGGCCTCGCCGAGCGCCACCCCGAGGCCGTCCGGGCGGTTCTGCTGGTCGACCCCGCCGCCTCGGGATATGTGGAAGCGGGCGACGGCGCCACCGCCGACGAGTACTGGGAACAGGACTCCGCGCCCCGGCGCGCAGCGCTGGCGCGGTCGGGCGTCGACGTGCGCGTGATCGCCCACAGCGAAGGCGGCGCGCGGGACCGCATTCCCGCCCCGCTGCCCCTCGGCCACCCCGACGTGGCCGAGGCCGTCCGGAAGTCCGTCGCCGATCTCGGCCGGAAGGAGTGACCAGGTGACCCACCCCGACGAATCCCTGCGCGAGGCCCTCGACGAGGACGCCACCCTGCCCGTCGACCCGCTCCAGCCCGTGCCGGACGTCCTCGAACAACGCCAGGAAATCGCCGCGGAGGTGCCCACCGGCGTCCGGCCGGGGCTGCCCGCCGAGGCCGACCCTGGGGACGTGGCCGAGCAGCAGCGGGGCCTGGGCTACCCGGAAGACCAGTTGGACGAGGAGGAGCACGACCATGCCTGATCCGGTACGCATCGTGATCGTGGGCGGGGGCTATGTCGGTGCCAAGGCGGCCCACTACCTGCGCAAGCACCTCGAGCCGGGCGAAGCGGACGTCGTGGTGATCGACCCGCGCTCCTACATGACCTACCAGCCGTTCCTCGCCGAGGCGGCGGCCGGTTCGGTGGAACCCCGGCACGTGGTGGTCCCGCTGCGCGAGGTTCTGCCGGGCTGCCGCGTGGTCGCCGCCGAGGTGACCGGGATCGACCGCACCGAGCGGACCGTGACGATGCGGGTCGCGGGCGGCCACGTCGAGCAGGTGGGCTACGACGTGCTCGTCGTGGCGGTGGGCTCGGTGTCCAAGACGCTGCCGATCCCCGGCCTCGCCGAGCACGGCATCGGATTCAAAACCCTCGAAGAGGCCATCTACCTGCGCAACCACGTGCTGTCGCGGCTCGACCAGGCCGACAGCACGATGGATCCCGAGCTGCGGCGGCGGCTGCTCACCTTCGTCTTCGTCGGCGGCGGCTACGCCGGTGTGGAGGCGATGGCCGAACTGGAGGACATGACGCGGCAGGCCCTGCCGTCGTATTCGATCGGCAGGCACGAACTGCGCTGGGTGCTGGTCGAAGCGATGGACCGGATCATGCCGGAGGTCAGCCCGCAACTGGCGGCCTACACCCTCGAGGTGCTCCGGTCGCGCGGGTTCGAACCCCACCTCGGCACGACGCTGAAGTCGGCCGAACACGGGCACATCGTGCTCGGCGACGGCACCGAGTTCGACGCGGACACCCTGGTGTGGACGGCCGGGGTGCGGCCGAACCCGATGCTCGCCGGCACCGACCTGCCGCTGGACAACCGCGGCCGGGTGATCTGCTCGGCCACCCTCGAGGTCAGGGACAGCCCCTGGGTGTTCGCCGCGGGCGACGCCGCCGCCATTCCCGACCTGTCCAAAAAGGATCCGGATGCGACGTGCCCGCCTTCGGCCCAGCACGCCTCCCGGCAGGCGACGCGGCTGGCGAAGAACGTGCTCGCGTCGCTGCGCGGCGAGCCGCTGGTGCGGTACCGGCACGCGAACGCGGGCTCGGTCGCCAGCCTCGGCCTCTACCAGGGGGTCGCACAGATCTACGGCGTGAAACTGCGGGGCTTCCCGGCGTGGGCGCTGCACCGGGGCTACCACCTGGCCACGATGCCCACGGCGCACCGCAAGGCCCGTATCGCGGCGGACTGGCTGCTGTCACTGCCCTTCCGGCGGCAGGTGGTGGCGACCGGCGAACAGCAGCATCCGCGCAGCCAGTTCGTGCACGCCACGGCGAGATGAGGACCGGCCCGCCAGGGCTCACCGGGCGCCGGACAGCCCCGCCTTCCAGCGCTCACGGTCCTTTTCGGACGCGAAGCAGGAGTCGAAGGAGTTGCGTGCCAGCAGGGCCAGCGCGTCTTCGTCCAGCCCGAACTCCCGCTGGACGGCGGCGAAGTTGTCGTCGGCGTAGCCGCCGAAGTAGGCCGGGTCGTCGCTGTGGACACTCACCAGCAGCCCCTCTTCGAGCATCGCGGGCAGTGGGTGCGCGGCGAGGGAGGGCACCACGTTCAGGGCCACATTGGACAGCGGGCAGACGGTGAGCGGGATGCGCTCGTCGCGCAGCCTCCCCACCAGCACCGGGTCTTCCATCGCGCGGATGCCGTGGTCGATGCGCTCGGCACCCAGCACGTCCAGCGCCTCCCACACGTAGTCCGGGCCGCCCTCCTCACCGGCATGCGCGACCCGGTGCAGTCCCTCCGCCGCCGCCCTCCGGAACACCTCCCGGAACAACGACGGGGGAAATCCCGCCTCGGCCGAGTCCAGCCCGACCCCGGTGAACCGCTCCCGGAACGGCATCGCCGCCCGCAGCATCTCCTCCGCCGCCTGGGCACCGAGATCACGCAGAAAGCAGAGGATCAACTCGGCCGACACCTCCGCGGACTCCTCCACCGCCGCCGACAGTCCCGCGAACACCACCTCCAGCGGGACCCCGTTGGCCAGGTGCGCCTGCGGATCGAAGAAGATCTCGGCGCGGCGGACCCCCGCCGACGCCGCCCGGACCAGATACGCCCGCGCCAGATCGTGGAAGTCCTCCTCGGTCCGCAACACCGGCAGGTTCGCGTAGTACAGGTCCAGGAACGACTGGAGGCCGGTGAAGCGGTAGCGGTCCGTCCGCCCCCTCGTGCCCGCGGCGGGCAGGGTCACCCCGTTGCGGGCCGCGAGCCGCACCAGCAGCCCGGGCTCCAGGGTGCCCTCGATGTGGACGTGCAGTTCCGCCTTGGGCAGCATGCGCACTCCCCTTCCCGGCTTCATCCTCCCGCCGGAGCGCCTGCCCCGCCCGGCGCTGCCCGTCTCTGCCCTGCCCCGGCCTACGCCCGGGCGGCCAGCGCCTGCACCTCGTCGTAGCCCGGAATCCCCGGCGGGACGGGTTCTCCGGCGGCGACCGCCTTCGCCGTCTTCACGGCGGCGCCGAGCGCGGCCCGGAACAGCAGGGACCCGAGGCTGACTCGCCGCACCCCCAGTGCGGTGAGGCGGCGCAGGTCCGGCCCGGACGGCGAGTACAGGATGTTCAGCGGGACCTCCACCGCTTCCACAAGCGAGGCGATCACGCCTTCCTCGGCCAGGCCGGGCACGAACACCCCGTCCGCCCCGGCGTCCGCATAGGACTTCACCCGCCGCAGCGCCTCCCGGTCGTGATCCATACCCGCGGGCCGCAGCCAGTGCGTGTCGGTGCGGGCGTTGACGAACAGGCCGCTGGTCTTGGCGGCGGCGATGAGTTCCTGCTGGTGGCCGATGTCGCCGGCCTCGTCTTCGAGGTTGATCCCAGCGATGCCCAGCGCCGCCAGCCGTGCGGCCAGGTCGGCGACCTCGCCGGGATCGCCGGAAAACCCGCTTTCGATGTCCACGGTGATCAGGCAGGGCAGCCCGGACAGTTTCCGGGCCAGTTCCAGGGTCTCGGCCCGGGTGGCGCCGGTGCCGTCGGGCAGGCCCGCGGCCGCGGCGACCCCGAGGCTGGTGGTGCCGACGGCGGGGAAGCCCTCCGCGGCCAGGGCGGCGGCCGAGGCGTGGTCCCAGGCGTTGGGCAGCAGCAGCGGGCGGGATCCCTGGTGCAGTGCGGCGAAGGCGGCCGCCGGGAGCGGTTGTGCGGATCCGGTCATGCGTCCACGGTAGAGACGCCTCGTATCGGCCGTGACCGAAGCGACGCGCACTCCCCCGCGAAGGGCGCTCGCGGAGCGGTTACCCACCCGTTGGTGCCAGAACCCGCGGGGATCATCACCCTCCGTGGGCTGGATCACCTACATCCGAGTGACCGGCAGGTCGCCCAGCGGGGCGAAATTCAGTTAGCATAGGTCAACTAATTTTCCCCTGGCAGTCTTTGGAGTGGTGGAAGTGGAGTCTGCCCAGCAGACGGTGGACGCCCCGGTCAAACCCCATCGGCGCCACCAGCGCACCTGGTCGGTGGAGGAACTGGGGCCGCGCTACAAGTGGATCGCGCTGTCGAACACGACCCTCGGCATGCTGATGGCCACCATCAACTCGTCGATCGTGCTGATCGCGCTGCCGGACATCTTCCGCGGCATCCACATCAACCCGCTGGAGTCGGGCAACACCAGCTACCTGCTGTGGATGATGATGGGCTTCCTGGTCGTCACCGCGGTGCTGGTGGTCGGCTTCGGCAGGCTCGGCGACATGTACGGCCGGGTCCGCATGTACAACCTCGGCTTCGCGATCTTCGCCCTGTCCTCGGTGCTGCTCGCGCTCACCTGGATGGACGGCGGGGCCGCGGCGGTCTGGATGATCGCCTGGCGGATCGTGCAGGGCATCGGCGGCGCGTTCCTGATGGCCAACTCCAGCGCGATCCTCACCGACGCCTTCCCCGTCCGCCAGCGCGGCATGGCACTGGGCATCAACGGGGTCGCCGCGATCGCGGGCTCCTTCCTCGGGCTGGTCATCGGCGGTCTGCTGGGCCCGGTCGACTGGCGGCTGGTGTTCCTGGTTTCGGTGCCCTTCGGCATTTTCGGCACCGTCTGGGCCTACCTCAAGCTGCACGACACCAGCGAGCGCCACCGCGCCAAGATGGACTGGTGGGGCAACCTCACCTTCGCCGTCGGCCTGATCGCGGTGCTGGTCGGCATCACCTACGGCATCCAGCCCTACGGCGGGCACACCATGGGCTGGACGAGCCCCTTCGTGCTGTCCTGCCTGATCGGCGGCGCGGTGGTGCTGGCGATCTTCGTGGCGATCGAGCTCAGGGTGCCCAACCCGCTGTTCAACCTCGGGCTGTTCCGGATCGGCGCGTTCACCTTCGGCAACCTGGCGAACCTGCTCGCCTCGCTGGGCCGCGGCGGCCTGCAGTTCATCCTGATCATCTGGCTGCAGGGCATCTGGCTGCCGCAGCACGGCTACAGCTTCGAACAGACCCCGCTGTGGGCGGGCATCTACATGCTGCCGATGACCGTCGGCTTCCTCATCTCGGCCCCCACCTCGGGCGTGCTGTCCGACCGGATGGGCGGGCGGGTGCTGGCGATGACCGGCATGCTGGTCACCGCGGCCAGCTTCATCCTGCTGGAAGTGCTGCCGGTGAACTTCGACTACTGGGCCTTCGCCGCGATCCTGCTGCTCAACGGGCTCGGCATGGGCATGTTCGCCTCGCCCAACCGGGCCGAAGTGATGAACAGCCTGCCCGCCAACGCGCGTGGCGCCGGCGCGGGCATGACGGCGACCTTCCAGAACTCGGCGATGGTGCTGTCCATCGGGCTGTTCTTCAGCCTGATGATCGCCGGTCTCGCCGACCACCTGCCCTCGGCGATGGCGCAGGGCCTGACCGCGCACGGGGTGCCCGCGGCCAACGCGAACGCGGTCGCGCAACTGCCCCCGGTCGCGGTGCTGTTCGCGGCGTTCCTCGGCTACAACCCGATCGAACAGCTGCTCGGCCCGGTGCTGCACCAGTTGCGTCCCGACCAGGCCTCCTTCCTCACCGGCCGCAGCTTCTTCCCCAACCTGATCAGCGAACCGTTCTCCAACGGCCTCACCGCGGCCTTCTGGTTCGCGATCATCGTCTGCCTCGTCGCGGCGCTCGCGTCGTGGTTCGCCAGGGCCCACGTCCCGGCCGCCACCGCTCCCGCCTCCCGGGAAACCGTGGGCGCGGAACTGGCGGCCGAAGCCGGTGAGCTCGTCGGCACCGAGTCCGTCGCCACGGTCGGCACGGCGAACGGCACGGCGAACGACACCGACCGCCACGGGGCGAGCCACCAGCGGCAGCCCGGCGCGGTCAGCGGCAGGCTGCGCACCCCCGGCGGGTCGCCCGTGCCCGGCGCGGTGGTCACCGTGACCGGGGAAGAGGGCCTGCAGGCCGGGCGGGCCCGCGCCGACGAATCCGGCACCTACCGGATCGACGGACTGGCAGCGGGCACCTACACGCTGATCGTGACCGCCCCGGGCTTCCAGCCCGCCGCCGCCTCGGTCACCGTCACCGCGTTCGGCGCCGTGCACGATTTCGTCGTGCCGGGCGGGGGTGTCGTGGCCGGTGCCGTGCGCCGCACCGGCGGCGTGCCGCTCGCCGGGACGGTCGTGCTCGCCACCGACGCCGAAGGCAGGCTGGTCGGCCAGGCCACCACCGCCGGTGACGGCACCTTCCTGCTGAGCGGCCTGCCCGCGGGCGAGGTGGTGGTCACCGCGAACGTCGAGAACCACCATCCCCGCGCGGTCACCGTGCTCACCGGCGGTGCCGAACCCGCCGTGGTCGAGCTGCTGGTCGAGGCGGCGGGCGTGCTCTACGGCACGGTCACCGGCCCGGACGAGGCGCCGCTGGCCAACGCCACCGTCACCCTCGCCGACGGCGGCGGCCGCACGGTCGCCACCGCGGTCACCGGTGCGGACGGCCGGTACGAGCTGCGGGACCTGGAACCCGGCGAGTACACCGTGGTGACGAGCCTGTATGAACCCGCGGTGCGGCAGGTGGACCTGTCCTCCGGCGAATCCGCCACGGTGGACGTGGACCTCGCCCCCGGCGCCCGTGCGGACGCGGCGTCATGACCGGCGCGATTCCCCGGCAGGAACGGCCCGGGACCGAGATCACCGGGCGGGTCCGCGACGAGGCAGGCACCCCGGTCCCCGGTTCGGCCGTCACCCTCGTCGACGCGGACGGCCAGCAGGCGGGCCGGACCGCGGCGGGCGAGGACGGCGGGTTCGCCCTGCACGCCCCGGCGCGCGGTACCTACGTGCTGATCGCCTCGGCGGCGGGACACCAGCCCGAGGCCGCCACGGTGAACGTCGCGGACGCGCCGGTGCGGATCGAGGTCGCACTGCGCGGCACGGGCGGGCTCCACGGCGTGGTCCGGAGCTCCGAAACGGGCGTTCCGATCATGGGTGCCGCGGTGACCGTCACCGACCCGCGCGGCGAGGTGATCGGCTCGCGGCTGTCGGGTCCCGGCGGCGACTACACCCTGCCCGGCCTTCCCGCGGGCACCTACACCCTCGCGGTGAACGCGCCCGGCTACCGGCCCACCGCGCTCGCCGTCACCACCGGCGCGACCGCTTCCTCCCGCCAGGACGTGGAACTCGCCGACGGCGCCGTCATCCACGGCACGGTGCGCCTGCCGGAGGGTTCCCGCCCCGCGGTCACCGTGACCCTGCTCGACACCGGGGGAAACGTGGTCCGCACCGGCACCGCCGACGACCGCGGCCGCTACGCGTTCCACGACCTCGACCCCGGCACCTACACCGTCGTCGCCGCGAGCTGGTCGCCCTCGCGCAGGCAGGTGCGGGTGGCGGACGGTGTCCGCAACCGGCACGACGTCCGGCTGTCGTAGGATGCACCGGGGCGGCTGGAAAACGCTTTCGCCGCCCCGGTCATCCGGCCGTCGGAACATGATCGGACCAGGGTGGACACGAACGCCCGAGTCTGGTTGCATGGCGCAGCCGGAGCGGAGGCCGCGAGCCCCGCAACGGTGGTCGAAGAACCCGTACGCGACGAGAAGGCAGTGGTAGATGGCGACGCGGGCGCGAGAACTGCTCATCCGGTCGAGAGCGCTACTGGGCCGCTCCCGGGAGGCGGCCGCCCAGTTCCTCGCCACCCCGCAGCCACCGCCACGGCCTCCGCGAGTCCCCGTCCCCTTACCCCCGCCCGTACCCGCCGCGGACCCGTCCGGGCCGGTGCCGGCAGCGACCGAACCACTGGTTCCGCAGACCGAAACACTGGCCGCGATCTGCGCGAACGTCGCCCTGCGCGACCTCAACCTGGTCGACTCCCTGCTGTCCCAGCTGGAGGAGATGGAAGCCAAGGAAGAGGACACCGAACGGCTGGCCGAACTCTACCGTCTCGACCACCTCGCCACCCGCCTGCGCCGCAACGCGGAGAACCTGCGGGTGCTGGCCGGCCGCGACGCGAATGACTCCACTTCGGACACTTTGTCCCTGGTGGACCTCGTCCGCGCCGGTATGTCCTCCATCGACCACTACGCGCGGGTCACCATCGGCCGGGTGGTAGCGCTTGGGGTGGTCGGGTTCGCCGGCGAAGACCTCAGCCGCCTGCTGGCCGAACTGCTCGACAACGCGACGAAGTCCTCACCGCCCGACGCGCCGGTCCGCGTCAGCGCCCACCTGACCGAACAGGGCAGCGTGCTCGTCCGCATCGAGGACGAGGGCATCGGGCTGCCCGCCGACCGCCTCAGCGAGCTGAACAAGCGCCTGTCCGACGAACCCGTGCTCGACGACGCCGCGGTGCGGCACATGGGGCTGGCCGTGGTGCGCAGGCTCGCCGCGCGGCACGGCATCCGCGCCTGGCTCGACCGCCGCGTCCCGCACGGCACCACCGCCTCCGTCCTGCTGCCCGCCGCACTGGTCAGCGAACTGCCGGAGGCGAACTGGTCGGGCGCGCAGACCGTGTTCTTCCCGCCCACGGGCGAAAAGCCCGCCCGGGCCGTCCCGGACACCCCGTCGCGCCCGGCGGCGGGCCCCCTGCCCCGCCGCACCGCGTCCGCCGAACCGCCGGTGCCCCGCGCCGTGCGGCACACGCCCAGCGAACCGGTGGTCGGCGGCACCACCAGCAGCGGCCTGCCCCGTCGCGTCTCGCAGAGCATCAAAAGCCCCAACGGACACGCCCCGGCAGGCCCGGCGAAGACCACCGGGAGCTCCGCGCCGGGCACCGGCCGCAAGGCCGGGCACGACAAGCTGCTCGCCGATCTCGGTGCCTTCTCCGAGGGCGAACGGGCGGCGCGGGAAGACCAGAAAGCCCAGCGCGACGGCGAATCTTCGCCGCACGACACCGAGGGACAGCAGCAGTGACGGACGAACACCTCCGCCCCGCGGGCCAGGACTTCTCCTGGCTGATCAACGATTTCGTCCGGAAGGTGCACGGCGTCAGCCACGCCCTGATCATGTCCTCCGACGGTTTCCCGCTCACCGCTTCCGAGGCGATGAACACGGTGGAAAGCGAGCAGCTCGCGGCAATCGCCAGCGGCCTGCTCAGCCTCGCGGGCAACAGCGCGGCCCTGTTCGACAAGGGCGGCTGCGAGGAGATCATCATCCGGCTGACCCACGGGTACTTCCTGTTCATGGGCATCGACACCGGGGCGGGCCTCGCCGTGCTGACCAGCCCGGAATGCGACATGAAGGTCGTCGCCTACGAGATGACCCAGTTCGTCACCCACGCCGGGCATGCGCTCACCCCAGAGGCGCGCGCGGACCTGCGCCGCGTGCTCACCGCCCGCCGCCCGATCGGCTAGCGCGACAAGGAAGTGATGACATGTCCCAGGATCCCGGGCGGGGCCAGCCGGTGATGAAGCCGCGCAGCAAGCGAATCCGTCCGTACACGCTCACCGGCGGCCGCACCCGGGGCCGCCACCAGCTGCTGGTGGAGACGCTGATCTCGGTGCCCCGGTACGACCCGGTGCTGAGCGAGAAGCTCATGCCCGAGTCCAAGGCGCTCTACGAGCGGGCGCGCTCGCAGGTGTCGATCGCCGAACTGTCGTCGATGCTGTCGATCCCGCTCGGCGTCGTGCGGGTTTTGGTCAGCGACCTCGCGGCGCAGGGCGCGGTTTTCATCCACCCCACGGCGCACGCCTATCACCACGATCGGAACGTGCTGGAGAGGATCCTCAATGGACTCAAGCAGCTCCCCGTCTGATCCCGGCCAGCTGACGATCTCGGCGAAGATCGTGGTGGCCGGCGGTTTCGGGGTCGGCAAGACGACGTTCGTCGGCTCGGTGTCCGAGGTTCCCCCGCTCAACACCGAGGCCTGGATGACCGAGGCGAGCGAAGGGGTCGACGACCTGCCTCCCGACGCCGCGAAGACCACGACCACGGTCGCCATGGACTTCGGCCGGATCTCGCTGTACTCCGACCTCATGCTGTACCTGTTCGGCACGCCCGGCCAGGCGCGGTTCTGGTTCCTGTGGGACGACCTCTCGCGCGGCGCGCTGGGCGCGATCGTACTGGTGGACACCCGCAGGCTGGACCAGTCGTTCGCCGCCATCAACTATTTCGAAAACGACTCTGACCTGCCGTTCATCGTGGCGGTCAACCTGTTCGACGGGCAGCTGACCCACGATCTGGACGAGGTGCGCGAAGCACTCGCGCTGCGGCCGGAGATCCCGCTGATCACCTGCGACGCGCGCGAGAAGGCCTCCACCGTGGCCGCCCTGCGGGAGCTGGTCACGCACACCCTGTCACTCGCCGAAGTCAGTGAAGTCGGAAGGGTTCGCGCGAATGCGTAAGATCCTGATCATCGGCGCGGGCCAGTCCGGTCTCCAGCTCGCCTTGACCCTGCGCGACCACGACTACGACGTCACGCTGATGTCGGCGCGCACCCCGGACGAGATCCGCGACGGCTACGTCACCTCCACCCAGTGCATGTTCGCCATGTCCATGGCGATCGAACGCCGGCACGGGCTCGACCTCTGGCAGGACGTGGCCCCGCAGATCACCCACCAGGGCTTCAGCCTGGGCGACGGCGAGGGCAACCGGGTGCTCGACTGGCGGGGCCTGTGGGAAGAAGGTCCCGCGCAGTCGGTGGACCAGCGCGTGAAGATGGCCGCCTGGCTGGAACTGCTCGAGGAGCGGGGCGGCAAGGTGATCACGCACGGGGTGACCACGGCGGACCTGAACTCGCTGGCCTCGATGTACGAGCTGACCATCGTCGCGGCGGGCAAGGGCGAACTGGTGCAGCTCTTCGACCGGGATCCCTCCCGGTCGCCCTTCACGCAGAAGCAGCGTTCACTGGCGGTGTGCTATGTGGACGGTCTGGTGCCACGGCCCGAGTACCCGGGCTCGGTCAACGTCTGGTTGAACGTCCTGCCCGGACTCGGCGAGATGATCCACATGCCGGGGTACACCCACACCGGGCCGTGCGACATCCTCTACCTGTCCGCGATCCCCGGCGGACCGCTCGACATCGCGGTCGACCGCCCGTCACCCGAAGAGCAGTTGCGGCGGCAGAAGGAACTGTTCCGCCAGTTCGCGCCGTGGGAGTACGAGCGTTTCAAGGACGCCGAGCTCACCGACCGCCGGGGCGTGCTCAGCGGCGGCTACCCGCCCGTCGTGCGGCGTCCGGTGGGCGAGCTGCCGTCGGGCACGTTCGTGCTCGGCATGGCGGACGTGGTGGTGGCCAACGACCCGGTGACCGGGCAGGGCGCGAACAACGCGACCAAATGCGCGCAGTCCTATTTGGACAGTATTCTGGCGCATGGAGACCGGCCGTTCGACCGCGAGTGGATGCACGGGACGTTCGAGCGCTACTGGAACTACGCCCAGCACGTCACCCGGCTGACCAACACGATGCTGCTGCCTCCGTCCGAATCCGTCATGAGGATCCTGCAGACCGCGCAGACCAACGAGGCGGTGGCCAACCGCTTCGCGCACGGCTTCAACGACCCGGCCTCGATGCAGGACTGGTTCTTCGAGGCGGAGAAGACGGACGCCTACCTGGCTTCGTTCTCCTGAGTCGGCCGTGGCGCACACCTGGGAACCGGGCACCACGGGACTGTTGCGGCTGCCTTCGGGCAGGCTGGTCCGCGGCCGGGGGCTGCGCAAGCCGTTCCCCGAAGGCCAGCGGCCGGCCTTCGCGCTCTACCTGCTCGGGCGCCGGCCGCCGGAGGTCGAATGGGAGTACCGGTGGGTGCGCTGGCCCGACTTCCGGCTCCCGGCCGATCGCGGCGCCGCGGCCGTCGCGTTCGGTGAGGCGTGGGAGCGCTGCGCGAGCGAGCGCGTCGAGGTCGCGTGCGAGGGCGGCAACGGGCGCACCGGCACGGCACTGGCCTGCATCGCCGTGCTCGACGGCGTCCCGGCGAGCGAGGCCGTCGCCTACGTCCGCGAGCACTACTCGCCGCGCGCCGTGGAGACCCTCTGGCAGCGCCGCTACGTCCGCCGCTTCGGCGCCGTCTGACCCGCACCACGGCTAGGTGATGTCTCCCAAGCGGCGGAGCCGCTTGCTGTGGGCCGCCAAGCGGCACCGCTGCGGGTTCTGACGTGGTTCCTCGCAAGAACAGCACCGCCAGCGCTTCGTGAATTGGCATTCATGAGGAGGCGATCTCACAGCGAGGGACCCCGTCAGGTTCCGCCACCCGCACCGCCACGCAAACCACTTCCAAAACAGGGTCTCGCGGGTGGGGTCCAGTCCCAGAGGCGGGCGGCCTTGCGGGCGGCGACAGCGCCACCCGCCAGCCGGGTGAGGCGGGTCATCAGGCCATACGTGAGCGGGTTGGTGGACAGGCTGATTTTCGGGTCCTGCCGGGCGGTGCGCCACACCGCCTGGCTGCGGGGACGCCGGGCCCGGTCGTAGCGGGCCAGTGCGGTGGGGATGTCGGTGGCGTGGGTGAGTTCGGCGGCGAGGACGGTCGCGTCCTCCAGTGCCTGGCAGGCGCCCTGTGCGAGGAACGGGGTCATCGCGTGGGCCGCGTCGCCGAGCAGCGCGACCCGTCCGTCCACGTAGGACGGTAGCGGTTCGAGGTCGAAGATGTCGTGGCGGAGCACGGAACCGGCCGGGGTCGCGGCGAGCAGGGCCGGGACCGGGTCGTGCCAGTCCCCGACCCGGCGGCGGACCTCGGCGAGGTCCTCGCCGTAGCGCACGCCGGGCTGGTCCTGCCGGACCGTGAGGAACCAGAACACCCGCTCCCCGGCCAGCGGGTGCGCGCCGAACCTCGCGCCGCGTCCCCAGGTCTGGAACCCACGGAATCCGTTGTCCGGCCGCACCGCCCCCGGTTCGGTCACCCCGCGCCAGCACAGGATCCGCTGGAAGACCGGCGCCGGTGTGTCCGGCCAGACCGAGCGGCGCACCGCACTGCGCATCCCGTCCGCCCCGACGAGCAGGTCGGCCCGGGCCGTACGCGGCCCGGCCGGAGTGTGGTAGCGCACGGTCACTCCACGATCGGACTGCTCGACGCCGGTCACCTCGGCGGCGGTGCGCACCACGTCGTCAGGCAGGTGCCCGGCCAGCACGCCCAGCAGGTCGGCGCGGTGGTTGGCCAGCAGCGGGGTGTCCCGCCCTGGCCGGAACCGCATCAGGTAGCCGCCGTCCGGGGTGCGCAGCGTGGCGCCTGCCTCGGTCGGCACCGAGACCGCCCGGAACCCCTCACCGACGCCCAGCGCGTCCGCCGCGCGCACCGCGTTCGGCGCGAACGACCAGCCCGCACCGGCTTCACGGAGTCCGGGTGCGCGTTCCAGCACGGTGACCGTCCACCCCGCCCGGCGCAGACCGATCGCCGCGGCGAGCCCGCCGATACCGCCACCGGCGACCAGTGCCGTGTTGTCGTTGCCCGGTGTTGTCATTGCTTCCTCCCCGCCGAAGGACGCGGCGTTTCCGCGAAGAGCCTGATCATCCAGTCATAGACGTCGTGCGCCACCCTCAGCCGTTCGGCGCGATCGCTGCCGGCCCCCGCCAGTGCCATGCCGTCGGCGGCGAGGTCGCGGAAGTCGACCAGACCGGCAAGACGCCGGCGGATCACGGTCTCCCAGGCGTCGTCGTCCACCCGGTAGTAGTGGGTCCGCTCGCCGGGACGGCTGCGCCGGCGCACGAACTTCGCGTCCGTCAGTAGCCGCATGTTCGTGGCCAGCGATGCCTTGCTCGCGCCGATCGCTGCCGCGATCTGTCCCGCGGACTGCTCCGGCGGGTCGCAGATCATCAGCCAGCCCAGGATCCGCCCGGCAATCGGCGGCACCCCGTACTCCTCCGCGCAGAACATCGCCATGCGTTCGACCCACTCGAGCACCCGCTGCTCCGCCACCCGAACCACCCTTCGCCCTTGTTCAGCAAGTTCAGTATGTACTGAACTTACTATTAACAGCAAGACAATGAGCGAGCGGGTCCCCTGCGGCTGCGGGGCGCCGTGCGTTGATGTGCCGATTGTCACAGGAGTTTTTGCTGCGCCGAGGGTGGCGTGATGCTCGTGCTACGCCTCGCACTCACCAGAAGAAGAACCGGGGGCCGGGAAAAGCCACCCTTGCCGGGTGCGTTCGTGTTCCGCGGTGAAACCGGCGTCGCGGCCGGACGCCGGAACAGGCTTCGGGCGCGAATCCCCTTGTGGTAGCGCGACGCGGCCCCGCTCCCCCTCCCACGCCACAGAGATCCCCGATCGGGTCCCCGGACGGCAGTGGCGTGGACCATGACGTCGCCCTCCGCCGCCCCTCACTTCTCCCATCCGGGTGAAGGGTCCGGTCCGGATCGTCAGGCGCGGAGAAGCGAATGTGGTGCTCCCTCCTCGTGCCCTGCGTACGGCCACCACAGCCCAGCGTGACGACCAAGACGCTTCCCGGCCGCTTCACGAAAGCTGCGCAGGCGGTTTCGGGCCGTGGGGCGTTCACTGGAACCATGAGCTATTACCAGCCGCCCTCACGGCCGGGTTCGCCCCGGCCGCTCCGGACGCTCGGTCTCGTGCTCGGTGCGGTCCTGGCGACCGTGCTGCTCGGATTCGCCTTCCTCGTCGCCGCGACGCCCCAGTCCGTTCCCGGCCATGCCCAGCTGAGCCTCGCGCAGCACAGCGGCACCGGTCAGCAGGTCGCGGCGCCGCTGAGCACCCAGGCGATCGCCAACAAGGTCAATCCGGGCCTGGTGAACATCAACACCACCCTCGGCTACCGGGGCCAGCAGGCCGCGGGTACCGGCATGGTGCTGACCCCGAACGGCGAAGTACTCACCAACAACCACGTGGTCGCCGGGGCCACCAGCATCCGGGCGACCGACGTGGGCAACGGCAGGACCTACGGGGCCACGGTCATCGGCTACGACCGCACCCGCGACGTCGCCGTGCTCAGGCTGGACGGCGCGTCCGGGCTGGCCACCGTCCCCCTCGGCGACTCGTCCCGGGTCGCGGTCGGGGACTCCATCGTGGCGCTCGGCAACGCGGGCGGCGCCGGGGGCACGCCGGTCCCCGCTCCCGGCAAGGTGAGCGCACTGAACCAGTCGGTCAGCGCCCTCGACGAGTCCACCGGCAACACCGAACAGCTCAACGGGCTGATCCAGGTCAGCGCCAACATCCAGTCCGGTGACTCGGGCGGGGCGCTGGCAGGCGGCACCGGCAGGGTGATCGGCATGACCACCGCCGCCGCCACCGGCGGGCCCGGCGGCGAAGGCGGCGGCATCGGCTATGCCATCCCCATCAACCAGGCGCTGAGCGTCGCCCGGCAGATCGTGTCCGGGGCGGCGTCGGAAACGGTGCACCTCGGGAAGTCGGCCTTCCTCGGCGTCGCGATCAGCGACTCCATCTCGGGCGCGGTGATCCAGCAGGTCGTCGCGGGCGGCCCGGCCGCACACGCGGGAATCGCCGTGGGCGACACGCTCACCACCTTCGACGGCCATGCCGTCGACTCGGCCTCCACGCTGACCGGCCTGATGGATCGCTTCCACCCGGGCGACAAGGTCGGTGTGGGCTGGCTCAACCAGGCCGGCCGCGAGCGCAGCGCCACCGTCACCCTCGCCGAAGGCCCCGTCGGCTGACGCGGGCTCCAGCGCGGTGACGTGACGGGAGGCGTGGCACGGCTTCACAGGTCGATGGTGGCGAGGCAGCGCCAGATGCCCGCCTCGTCCTCGGCGAAGCGAAGGCCGTGCCACGCCACCGCCTTCGGCGCCGGGCCGGTGATCTCGGCCTCCCGCCGGTCCACCACCGCCAGCCGCGCCTCGACCCCGGTGTCACTCCACAGCACCCGCACCCCGACCGGAAGCACGTCCTCGGTGTCGAGCCGGTAGATGATCTCGTCGAGCAGCGCGATCAGCGCCTCCTCCCCGGTGCCGACCAGCAGGTCCGCGCTGATGGTGCGGGTGGGCGCCCGGCCGGTGACGACGGCGAAGCTTTCCACCAGTGCCAGGGCCGCCTCGGCCAGGCAGTCCTCCCTGGTCGGCCCCCAGGCCTCGATCCTCAGGCCCGCGGTGCGCGGAAGGGCGCGATGCCCGGCGGTCATCCCGTCACCACCCCACGTCCGGCGAGGTACGCATGCGGCCCGGATACCCGCCCCCGGACTCCCCGAAAGCGCAAGATTGGAGAAGACGGCCTGCCGGGCGGTGCCTAGGTTGGGGGGAGGTTTCCGAAAGGAGTGGCGATGACCGGCGTACGGGTACTGGTCGGCACGCGCAAGGGCGCCTTCGTGCTGACCTCGGACGGCAAGCGCCGCGAGTGGGAGATCAGCGGCCCCCACTTCGGCGGCTGGGAGATCTACCACGTCACCGGCTCCCCGGCCGATCCGGACCGGTTGTTCGCCTCGCAGTCCAACTCCTGGTTCGGCCAGGTCGTCCAGCGCTCCGACGACGGCGGCCGCACCTGGCGGCCCATGGGCAACGAGTTCACCTACGAGGGGCAGCCGGGCACGCACCAGTGGTACGACGGCACGCCGCATCCCTGGGAATTCGCGCGGGTGTGGCACTTCGAGCCCTCCCCGGCCGATCCGGATCTGGTGTACGCGGGGGTGGAGGACGCCGCGCTGTTCCGGTCCGTCGACGGCGGCGCGTCCTGGCAGGAACTGCCGGGCCTGCGCAACCACGGCTCCGGGCCGCACTGGCAGCCCGGGGCCGGGGGCATGTGCCTGCACACGATCAAGCTGGACCCGGCCGATCCCGCGCGGATCTTCGTGGCCATCTCCGCCGCCGGCGCCTTCCGCAGCGACGACACCGGCAAGACCTGGCAGCCGATCAACCAGGGCCTTCGCTCCCAGGGCATCCCGGATCCCGACGCCGAGGTCGGGCACTGCGTCCACCGGCTCGCGCAGCACCCGGCCCGCCCGGACACGCTCTACATGCAGAAACACTGGGACGTGATGCGCTCCGACGACGCCGGGGAGCACTGGCGGGAAATCAGCGGGGACCTGCCCACCGACTTCGGCTTCGCCATCGACGTGCACGCCCACGATCCGGACACCGTCTACGTGGTGCCCATCAAGAGCGACCACGAGCACTTCCCGCCCGAAGGCAGGCTGCGCGTGTACCGCAGCCGCAGCGGCGGCGAGGAATGGGAACCGCTCACCGAGGGCCTGCCCCAGCGTGACTGCTACGTGAACGTCCTGCGTGACGCGATGGCGGTGGATTCCCTGGACGACTGCGGTGTGTACTTCGGCACCACCGGCGGCCAGGTCTACGCCTCCCCCGACGCCGGGAACACGTGGGCGCCGATCGTGCGGGACCTGCCCGCCGTGCTGTCGGTGGAGGTGCAGACGCTGCCATGATCCGGGTCGTGCTGCCGGCTCACCTGCGGATCCTGGCCCGGATCGACGGTGAGGTCCGCCTCGAACTCGACGGGGAAGTCACCCTCCAGGCGGTGCTCGACGCGCTGGAGGCGCGATACCCGATGCTGCGGGGCACGATCCGGGACCGGACCAGCAGGAAACGCCGGGCCTTCGTCCGGTTCTTCGCCTGCGAAGAGGACCTCTCCCACGAGCCACCGGACACGCCCCTGCCCGCACCGGTGGTCAGCGGGCACGAGCCGTTCCTCGTCGTGGGCGCGATGGCGGGCGGCTGAGCGGAGGGCCGGGGTCAGTGCGTGGCCCGGCCCGCGTCGAGGTTGCCCTGGTACCGCTCCCGCGCCTCGTGCAAGAGAGCGGGAGCCAGCCACGCGACGGGGTGAACGTCGTCGAGCAGGGGCTCGTTGTCGGGCCCGAAGTCGACCTCCCGGCCGGTCAGCGCCCAGGGCCGCGCGCCTTCGCGCAGTTCCCGCAGGTACTGGCAGACGCGCCGGGCCAGCCAGTCCTCCGCGGGCAGCGTCCACCATCGGGGCGGGTTCAGCGAGTTCGCCGGAATCCCCGGCAGGGGCAGGCCGCTCTCGTGATCCGTGCTCTGCCGCTGCGCGTCCGCCTCCGGACCGGACGAGTACCGCACATACAGCGTCTTTTCCGTGCTGAGCAGCTCGGCCAGTTCGGCCAGGGTGTACACGGTGAACACCGGCGAAGGGTGCCCGCCGGTACCTTCCCTAACCGCCGAAAGGGTTATGTTCTGTGAATTCCACCACCGCGCGTGGCCGCCCGGCTCTACGATGTCGTCACGGCGTCCCAGTCCCCGACCAACCCTCCGGGACAGCCGAAAGGTCGTGATTGCAGTGTCAGAGCGCATGCCGGAGCGCACGTCAGAGCGCATGTCGGAAAGTCCCTTGAAGGGCCTGCCGGAGGACACCGGCGAAAGACCCGTACCCCGGTCCGGGGATTCCTGGGAAGAGTTGCTGGAGCACTACCGGCACACCGCGGTCCAGACCCTGGCCCGCCACCTTCGCGGCGGCACGCGGTGCCGTGCCTGCGACCAGCCATGGCCCTGCCGGGCGGCCTGCGCCGCCGAAGCCACCCTCGAACTCTGAAACCGCGGGTGCGCCGGGGCTCACCAGTCGGCGAGCACGGTTTCGAAGGCCAGTTCGGCGGCGCCCAGCAGCTTCGCGTCGGAACCGAGTGAAGAGGTCACCACGCGGGTGCCGCCCACGGCACGGCTGACCAGGCTGCGCTCCCGCACCACCTGCTCGACCCGTTCGACCAGTACCGGGGGCAGCGCGGTGAACAGGTCCCCGAGGACGACGAGCTGCGGGCACAGCAGATTTACCACGTTGCCCAGGCCGAGCGCGAGCCACTCGGCGAACTCGTCCAGCCGGGCCAGTGCCTCGTCGCCGCCTGCCGTCACGGTCCGCAGTTCGGCCACGATGGTGCCCATCGGCGACTCCTCGTCGAGCCCCAGCGCCCGGCACAGGGCCCGCTCCCCCACCTCGGTCTCCCAGCAGCCGTAGGAACCGCAGTAGCAGCGCCGCCCGCGGGGCCGCACCACCATGTGCCCGACCTCGCCGATGTGGTGGCCGCCCGCGCCGCGCATGGACACCCCGTTGGAGATCACCCCGCCGCCGACGCCGACGTCCGCACTGATGTAGACCACGTCCTCGGCGTTGCGGGCGGCGCCGCGCAGGTGCTCGGCGAGCGCGCCGAGCTCCGCGTCATTGCCCACGTGAACGGGCAGTTTCAGCGAGTGGGACAGCCAGCCGCCGAACGGGACGTCGGTCCAGTGCAGGTTCGGCGCCTCGTGCACGAAGCCGTCGGTGTGGCGGACCACGCCGGGCACCGACAGCCCGATCGCGACCGGAGCGACGTGCTGCTCGGCGACCAGCGGGGCGAAGTAGTCCACGATCCGGGTGAACACCTCGACCGGTTCCCGGTTGCCCGCCCGCAGGCGCCAGCTGTCCCGGCCGAGGATCTGACCGCCGATGCCGACCAGCGCCATCGCCGCCCGGTCCACCCGGATGTCGATGGCCAGCACCACCGCCGCCTGCGGCTGCGGCAGCACCAGCAGCGACGGGCGGCCCGCCCCGCTGCGCTGGGCGGGCACCCGTTCTTCGACCACGCCGTCCTCGGCCAGGCCGTCCACCAGTGCCTTGATGGTGCTGCGGTTCAACCCGAGCGTGGTGGCCAGGCTGGCCCGGGTGGAGGGCCCGTCGACGTGCAACCGGCGCAGCAGGGCGGCACGGTTGTGGCGACGAACGTCGTCCGGGCGAGCCCCGGCTGTCGGTGTGCTCGTCACCTCGGTTTCCCTGCTCCTGCTCTGCTCACCGGGCCACGGGCCGACGTCAGCGCGCTACCGCGGCGCGCTTGCGGGACAGTGCGTCCACAGTAGCGGCCACCAGCAGCACGAGCCCGGTGATGATGTTCACTGTGGCCGCCTTGTACCCGAGCAGGCCCAGACCATTCTGGACGGTCGTGAGCACCAGGCCGCCGATGACCGCGTCCCGCATCCGGCCGCGCCCGCCGAACAGCGAGGTACCGCCGATCACCGCCGCGCCCACCGCGAACAGCAGGGTGTTGCCGTTGCCCGCGTTGCCGTCCACCGAACCGACCTTGGAGCTGTAGACGATCGCGCCGATGGCGGCCACCGCCGAGCAGATGACGAACACGCTCATCCGGATCTTGTCCACCTTGACGCCCGCGCGCCGCGCCGCTTCCCGGTTGCCGCCGACCGCGTACACGTGCCGCCCGTACCGCGTGCGGTCGAGCACGAAGGTGCCCACCACCAGCAGCACCAGGATGATCGGCACCACGTAGGGCACGCCCTGGATGGTGGTGCGGTCCGGATTGGGCGACCGGTTGAGCGTGAGCAGGTAGGTGGCCACCGCGCCGAGCACCACCACGGCGCCCACCTTGATCGAGATCAGCGTGGTGGGCTGGGCGACCAGGCCGTTGCGGAGCCGCGAGAAATGGCGGAACAGCACCACGACCGCGTAACCACCGCCGGCCACCACGAACAGGATCCAGCTGCCCAGCACGTTCAGGTTGCCGTTGGCCACGTCGAAGAGCACCTGGCTGTCGCGGATGGGGATGGTGCCGCCCTCCCCGACCAGCGCCAGCACCACGCCGTACCAGGCGATGAACAGCGCCAGCGTCACCACGAACGACGGGATGCCGATCTTGGACACCAGCGCGCCGGTGATCCCGCCGATCACGGCGCCCACGCAGACCGCCAGCAGCATCTCGACCCAGGCGTTGGGCGCCACGCCCAGCAGGAAGATCAGCATCGCGACCAGGGACAGCGCCATGCCGATCCAGATCCGCATCAGGCCGCACAGCAGCGCCGAGACCGCCGCCGCGATCACGAAGCCGAAGAACATCGTGTCGCCCATGGCACCCAGCAGGTTGCCGTGCTGGGTGAAGTGCAGCGCCAGCACCGAGGCCGCCACACCGGAGGCGGTCCCCGCCGACAGGTCGATCTCGCCGAGCAGCAGGACCGGGACGATGCCCATCGCGATGATGGTCTGGCCGCCGCCCTGCGCGAACAGGTTGGCGATGTTGTTCAGCGTCAGGAAGGTGTCGGACAGGCCGGTGAAGACCAGCACGAGCACCAGCAGGCCGAGCAGCGCTGGCACCGCGCCGAGCTCACCGCCGCGCAGACGGCGGAAGTAGTCGCCGATCGCCTCGGCTGTGCTGCGGGAAGTGGTGTCGATGCCGAAGTCCGCGATCGCGCTTTCGGCTGCCGAGGGCTCGCCGGGCTTCCCGGCCTTGGTCGGTGTTTCAGTCATGTCTCTTCCTCGCCTACACGGCCGCGACTTCGGGCCGGGCCAGGCCGAGATCGCCCGACCGGCCGGCGGTGATCAGCTCGACCACCTGGTTGTTGGTGACGTCCTTGGTCGCGACATCCGCGGCCAGCCTGCCGAGGTAGAGGACCGCGATGCGGTCGGCCACCTCGAACACGTCGTTCATGTTGTGGCTGATCAGCACTACGCCCAGGCCCTGCTCGGCAAGGCGGCGCACCAGGTCGAGCACCTGGCGGGTCTGCGCCACACCCAGTGCGGCGGTGGGCTCGTCGAGCAGCACCACCTTGCTGTTCCACAGCACGGCCTTCGCGATGGCGACGGTCTGCCGCTGCCCGCCGGACAGCGCCGAAACGGGGGTGCGCACGGACTTGACGGTGCGCACCGACAGCGAGGCCAGGGTCTTGCGGGCGGCCAGTTCCATGGACGCCTCGTCGAGCAGGCCCGCCTTGGTGCGCTCCCGGCCCAGGAACATGTTCTGCACGATGTCCAGGTTGTCGGCGAGCGCGAGGTCCTGGTAGACGACCTCGATGCCCAGGGCCGCCGCCTCGCGGGGATTGTGGATGTGCACCGGGTTGCCCTCGAAGAGGACCTCGCCGCTGTCCACCCCGTGGATCCCGGCGATGCACTTGACCAGCGTCGACTTCCCGGCGCCGTTGTCGCCGACGAGCGCGGTCACCTCACCCGGCCGCACCGACAGATCCACGTCGTGCAGTACGTGGACGGGTCCGAAACTCTTGTTCACACCGCGCAGCGCGAGGATCGGCTCGTTCACCGCGGGAACCTCCACATCGTCGGGGGCACTGCGCGGGATGCCGTCCGGCGCTGGACCGGGCCGGCATCCCGTGCGGTGCGGTTGTCTTACGAAATTCCGAGCTGGGCGCAGACCGCGGCGGCGTCGTCGGTGCAGATGTCACTGGCCTTGACGTAGCCCTGGTCGACCACGATCTTGACGTTCTGCTTGGTGACCGACTGCGGCGTGAGCAGCACGGACTTCACCGTACGGTTGCCCTTGGGGTCGTTCGCGGTCACCTTGGCGATGCCGTCGGCGGTCGCGGTGTCGTTCTTGATCAGCGCGGCGGCCAGCTGCGCGGCGGCGTCGGCCTCCTGCTGGATCGGCTTGAACACCGTCGAGTACTGGGTGCCCTGCAGGATGGCCTTGAGGCCCGCGGCGCTGGCGTCCTGCCCGGTCACCGGGACCTTGCCCGCCAGGCCGTTCTTCTGCAGCACGGTGATGATGGCACCGGCGAGGCCGTCGTTGGAAGCGAGCACGCCGTCCACCTTGCCGCCGTTGGCCGACAGCAACTGCTCGAAGGTGTTGCCGCCCTTCTGGTTGTCCCAGCCGTCGATGGCCTGGCTGGCGACCTTCTTCAGCGCGCCGGACGCGTAGAGCGGTCCGACGATGTTCTCCTGCCCGTTGTGGAACAGGGTGGCGTTGTTGTCGGTGGGCGATCCTTCGATCTCGATCACCTGGGCGCCGGGCTTGCCCGCCAGCGCGTCCTTGAGCGCGGTGCCCTGGAGTTCGCCGACCCGGGTGTTGTCGAAGCTGACGTAGTAGTCGGCGCTGCCGCCGAGGTTGAGCCGGTCGTAGTCGATGACGGGCACGCCCTGCTGCTTGGCCTTGCGCTCCACGGTGGCGCCCACGTCGCCGTCGGGGGCGGCGATGATGAGGACCTTCACGCCCTGGCTGAGCATGTTGTCCGCGTACTGCGAGAACTTCTGGTTGTCGCCCTGGGCGTTCTCGATGATCGGGTTGAGGCCCGCCTTGGTCAGCGCGGCCTGCAGCATCGGCTGGTCGAAACCCGCCCAGCGGGCTGAGGTCGCGGTCTCCGGCAGGATCACGCCGACCTTCGGCCCGGAGCCGCTGCCTCCGGCGTTCGTGCCGCCGTTGCCGGAGCCGTTCGAGCTGTTCGCCCCGCAGGCGGTCAAGGCCAGCGTGACGCCGGCGCCCGCCGCGAGCAGGGCAAGGGTCTTACTCCGCTTCATTGCGTCCCCTTGTGAGCAGGTCTGGAGGAAATGTTGTCGTGCACAACATTCGAATGTTGTGGCCGACAACATACGTCCCCGACCAGGGTGCGGGGAAGAGGACTTGACCGATCAAGAACGCGCCGCAGTTCACGTTCCGGTAACAACCGCGGTCCCCGGCGGCCGACGTCCGGGACCCGGGCAGGTCTTGGACGCCAGCCACCCTCCCCGGCGATACTCACGAACGTGTTCACCACCCGTCCCACGCTGCAGGGCACCTTCGGCATGGTGTCGTCCACCCACTGGCTCGCCTCCGCCACGGCGATGTCCGTCCTCGAAGACGGCGGCAACGCCTTCGACGCGGCGGTCGCCGCCGCGTTCGTGCTGCACGTGGTCGAACCCCACCTCAACGGCCCCGCCGGGGAGGTGCCGATCATCCTCGCCCCGGCGGGCGGCACCCCGGCGGTCCTGTGCGGACAGGGACCGGCCCCGGCAGGCGCCACCGTGGCTCACTACACCTCGCTGGGACTGGATCTGGTGCCCGGCACCGGACCGCTCGCCGCGGCGGTCCCCGGCGCGTTCGACGCCTGGATGCTCCTGCTCCGGGACCACGGAACCCGGCGACTGGCCGACGTCCTGCGCTACGCGATCGAGTACGCCGAGCACGGCCACCCCGCCGTGGAACGGATCGGCACGACCGTGGAGGCGGTGCGCGAACTGTTCGAGACCGAATGGACCAGTTCAGCGGAGATCTACCTGCCGCACGGCCGGTCCCCGGCACCGGGAGCCCTGCTGAAGAACCCGGCGCTCGCCGGAACCTGGCGGCGTCTGATCGCCGAGGCCGAGAGTTCGGGCCCGGACCGGGAAGCGCAGATCGAGGCGGCCCGGCGCGTCTGGCGCGAAGGCTTCATCGCGGAAGCGCTCGCCAAAGCCGCCGCGCTGTCCACAACGGACACGACGGGGGAACGGCACGCGGGCACCCTCACCGCCGACGACCTCGCCTCGTTTTCCGCGAGCTACGAGGAACCCGCCACGTTCACCTGGCGGGGCTGGACCATCGCCAAACCCGGGCTGTGGAGCCAGGGACCGGTGTTCCTGCAGCAACTCGCCCTGCTGCCGGACGACCTCGGCCCCGCGGACTACGCCACCCCGGGCTACTACCACACCCTCATCGAGGGCACGAAGCTCGCGATGGCCGACCGGGAGGCCTGGTACGGCGACAGCACCGACGTCCCACTGGAAGCGCTGTTGTCGCCCGGTTACAACGCGGAGCGGCGGGCCCTCATCGGCGAGCGAGCCTCCCATGAACTGCGCCCGGGGCGCCCCGGAGGGCGGACTCCGCGGCTGAGCAGGCAGGCTGAACTCGTCGTTTCAGGCGTCTCGCCGACGGCTCCCGCGGGCGCCGGCGCCGGCGAGCCCACGGTCGCGCGGGACGGGTCGACCCGCGGGGACACCTGCCACCTCGACGTGGTGGACCGGTGGGGCAACCTGATCGCCGCCACCCCCAGCGGTGGCTGGCTCCAGTCGAACCCGGTGGTGCCCGGACTCGGCTTCCCGCTCGGGACCCGCCTGCAGATGTGCTGGCTCGACGAGGGGCTGCCCAACTCGCTCGTCCCCGGCAAGCGGCCCCGCACCACGCTCACCCCGTCGCTGGCGCTGCGGGACGGGCAGGCGGTGCTGGCGTTCGGCACGCCCGGCGGAGACCAGCAGGACCAGTGGAACGCCCATTTCTTCCTCGCCGTCGCCCTGCGCGAACCGGTCCGCGGCGGACCGGACCTGCAGGGCGCCATCGACGCCCCGAACTGGCACACGGACAGCTTCCCGGGGTCGTTCTACCCGCGCGCCATGGACCCCGGCGCGGTCACGGTGGAATCGCGGATCGGCGAGGGGGTGATCGCCGGGCTCCGGCGCCGGGGGCACCGGGTCACCGTGGGCGACCCGTGGTCGGAGGGGCGGTTGTGCGCGGTGGCCCGGGACCCGGAAACGGGCATCCTCTCCGCCGCCGCGAACCCTCGCGGCATGCAGGGCTACGCCGCAGGCCGCTGACCCCCGCCCGAAGCCCTGGCGTTCTTTCCCGTGAGGGGACCCCTCGCGGCAGCACCAGCGTGGGACACGAACTGCGGGAAGTGTGCGGTGCATCACCGAGCGGAACGGAGCCGCTATCGGTAGCAGGGGCCGCGGACGATTTCATGTTCGTTTTATTCTTTTAGCGTAAACTACTCTCCGGCATTTCGACTTGCACGGACAGTGAGCAGCACCGTGCGACCGGCCGGGAAATCGTCACCGATTCCGCCCGCGTGCCCCCTTGAACACACATCACGAACGAATTAAGCTGCCGCAAGCGGGGCACTTCACTAGGCCGAATGGTCTATCGGCTTCGTCCGGTTGTCACTGGGCTATTGTTCGGCCCGTCATTTTCCGCCCGGCCAGAGAGGAAGCGTCATCATGGGGATACCGCGCGGTCCGGGATCCCGCTCACCGCGGGGAGTGCGCTGAGCGGTGGACACGGCAAGACTGAAGGAGAGCTGGGAAAGTGTGACCCGGTTCGGTGGTCAGGTCCCACTCTTCTTCTATTCGACTTTGTTTCTGACCTACCCCGCGGTTCGTGAAATGTTTCCGGCCGGGATGTCCGCCCAGCGGGACAAACTGGTCAGCGCACTCGGCCGGATCGTCGCGCATGTGGACGATTTGGACCAGGCGATGCCCTTTCTCCAGCAACTGGGCCGTGACCACCGGAAATTCGCCGTCACCCCGGAGCATTACCCGGCGGTGGGCCAGGCCCTGCTGACCACCCTGGCGCATTTCCTCGGCCAGGAATGGACGCCGGAACTCGCGGCCGACTGGACCGCCGCCTACACCCTGGTCGCCGAGGTGATGACCACCGCGGCGCGGGACAGCACGCAGAGCACTCCGCCGTGGTGGAACGCCGAGGTCATCCGGCACGAGCGGCGCACGGCCGAGATCGCCGTGCTCACCGTGCGGACCGATCACCCGCTGCACTACGCACCCGGCCAGAGCGTGTCGGTGGAAACCCATCTGCGGCCGAGGATCTGGCGGTACTACTCCCCCGCCAACGTCCCGCGCAACGACGGCGTCATCGAGTTCCACGTCCGGATGGTCGACGGCGGTGCGGTCAGCGCGGCACTGGTCCAGGCGATCCAGCCCGGTGACGTGCTCCGGCTCGGCGCCCCGGTGGGCGCCCGCCTGACCCTGGACCACAAGCAGGACATCGTGCTCATCGCGGGCGGCACCGGCCTCGCGCCGCTGAAGGCGCTGCTCGGCCAGGTGGCCGAGGAAGGGTTCCACCGCACGGCACACCTGTTCGTCGGCGCCCGCCGCGCGCACGAGCTGTACGACATGCCTTCCCTGCAGGCCTTCGCGCAGGCGGTCCCGCGGGTCCGCGTGATCCCGGCCGTGTCCCACGATCCCCGCTTCACCGGGCCCCGCGGTCTCGCCGGGCAGGTCGCGCTGGGCCACGGGCCGTGGCACGGGCACGAGATCTACGTCTGCGGCTCACCCGAGATGGTCGCGGACACCCGCGACATGGTGCTGGCGGCCGGCATCGACGCCGAACGCATCCATTGTGAGGAGTTCTCCGGATACCAGGGCCCGACGGAGAACGTGCAGAGCGTTCTGAAGAGGGGATAAGGACTTTCCAGCATGACACTGCAGGCCAACGATCAGCGGCAACCCGGACTCCGGCGGGGCCTCACGCCGGAACAGGTCCGCAGCATCACCTTCAGCAAGTCACCCCTCGGCCGGCGCGGTGTCGACCCGAACGAGGTCGAGCTGTTCCAGCGCCGGATCGCGGAGGAGATCGCGGCCGGGGAAGCGGAGAACGCCCGCCTGCGCGCCGAGATCGACCGCCTCCGCGACTGGTACCGCAGCCGCGGCGAGAACATCGACTCCGCACCCCAGAAGCCCCAGGTGGACATGATGGCCGTGCAGATGCTGTCCGAAGCGCAACTCCAGGCGGAGGCCTACATCGCGCAGGCCGAAGCCCACTGCCGTCAGCTCACCGGGGACGCCCGGCGCCAGGCGGACGCCCTGCTCGAAGAAGCCCAGCAGCGCGCCGAAGCCGCGGCGGCCGAAGCCGTCCGGCAGTACCGCGCCGATTCCGGCGCCAACCACGCCGCGGACGTCGAGGAACTGGAACGCCGGATGGCGTGGCTGCGTGCCTTCTGCCACGCCGTGCAGGTCCAGCTCCACGCCGCCTCGGACGCGTTCGCGCAGGAGGTCGACAAGCTCGCCCGCCTGCCCGAACACCTCTCCCCACCCCCGCAGAAAGGTGATTATGACCAGCATCTATGAGCAGATCGGCGGACAGGAAGCGCTGATCTCGGTCGTCGACGACTTCTACGTCCGCGTGCTGGCCGACGACGAACTGGCCCCGTACTTCACGGGTTCGAACATGAGCAGGCTCAAGGGAAGACAGGTCGAGTTCTTCGCCGCCGCACTCGGCGGCCCCGACCTCTACGACGGCCTGAGCATGCAGGAAGCGCACCGCGGCCGCGGCATCGACCAGAAGGCGTTCGACCGGGTGGCGCAACTGCTGGCCGAATCGCTCGCGGACGCGGGGGTTCCCGGCGAGACCGTGGACCAGATCATCGGCGCGATCGCCCCGCTGGCTTCGGACATCGTCGCCGGCGCGAAGCCGGCCGTCGGAAGCCTCTGACCCTCCCGCTCGGCCCCCGCCCGCTCCGGCCGGCGGGGGTCAGCCCGCCGCGATGCGGTGCCGGATCTCGTCGAAATGGTCGCTGACCGCGCGCCGGACCGCCTCCTGGTCGCAGGAGCTGATCGCGTCCACGATCTTCTGGTGCTTGGCGACCAGTGAACCGGCGTTCGACGGCGTGCCGACCAGTGATTCGGACTGGCGGTAGACGTCCCAGAACAACCGGGTGAGCTCCAGCGCGAGTTCGTTGCCCGCGGCCACGCAGATCCGCTCGTGGAACTGCCGGTCGGCCGCCGCGGCGGTGGCGGGATCCCGCATCCGCTCGATGCAGCCGGCCAGGTCGGCCAGCAGGCCGGCGTCGCCGACGACCTTCCTGGCCAGTTCGGTTTCCAGGATCTGGCGCACCTCCAGCAGATCGCGCAGGCCCCGCAGGTCGTCCTGCGACCGGGCCCGGGTGCGGAAGAGCAGCGACGGGCTCAGCGTGGTCATGCTCGCGTCGCCGACGAAGGTGCCGTAGCCGTGCCGGATCTCCACGATGCCCAGGGCCTGCAGGGTGCGCAGGGCCTCGCGCACCGAGTTGCGCGCGGCGTCGAACTCCTCCATCAGGCGTGGTTCGGGTGGGAGCGGGTCGCCCGGGCGCAGCCCGCGCCGGTCGATGAGCTCGATGATGGCGTCGACCAGTTCCTGGCTGCGGGTGGTGCGCACTCTTGCCCTCGCTTCACACTGTGAGCTACCGTCCCCCACATCATAGGACGTCCAACGTCCTATGACTTCCCCCGAACGATGGTTCCTCGACGAAGAGGTGCAGATGAACACCTCCCCCCAGCGCACCCGCTGGTACCGGCAAGTCGGTCGCGACGCCTGGAAGGCGTTCGGTGCGGCCTGGACCGGCTACCTGCTCGACGGGTTCGACTTCGTGATCATCACGCTGGTCCTGACCGAAATCCGCACCGAGTTCCACCTCTCGCTGGCTTCGGCCGCGACGCTGGTCTCGGCGGCGTTCGTGTCCCGGTGGTTCGGCGGGCTCGCGCTCGGCGCCTTCGGCGACCGGTTCGGCAGGCGTCCCGCCATGATCCTGAGCATTCTCTGCTACGCGACCGGCACCGCGCTGTGCGGGTTCGCCTGGAATTACTGGTCGCTGTTCGCCTTCCGGGCCCTCGTCGGCATCGGCATGGCCGGGGAATACGGCTCCAGCAGCACCTACGTGATGGAGAGCTGGCCCGCCTCGCTCCGCAACCGGGCCAGCGGGTTCCTGCTCTCCGCCTACCCCGTCGGCACCATCCTGGCCGCCCGCGCCTACGAGGCCGTCGTGCCGTCCTTCGGCTGGCGGTGGCTGTTCTGGCTCGGCATCCTGCCGGTGGTGGTCGCACTGTGGCTGCGCCGGGCGCTGCCCGAGGCACCGGACTGGACCGACCAGGTGGCCCGCGGCGAGGCCAGGACCAGCGCGAGCGCCCTGCTGCACGGGAGGTGGGCCGGGGCCAATGCGGTGATCACGGTGGTGGTCGCGGTCTGCCTCGTGCTCGTCTTCTCCGGGCACGCCGGCGGGTGGTACCCGCTCTGCATCGCCCTGAGCGTGGCGGGTTTCGCCGTGTTCGCCGGGCAACTGGGCGGGCGGTCCTGGCCCACCGCGCTCGGCCTGATGGCCACCGTGTTCTGCGCCTTCCTGTACTCGTGGCCGATCCAGTCGCTGCTGCCCACCTACCTCAAGACGGAACTGCACTACAACGCCGGGCAGGTGGCCAACGCGCTGACCTGGGCCGGTCTCGGCTACGCCCTCGGCTCCTGCCTCGCCGGGATCGCCGGCGACCGGTTCGGCACGCGGGCGGCCTACGTCGGCGGGCTGGTGCTGTCCCTGCTGTTCGTCTTCCCGGTGTTCGCCCTCGGTCCCGGTGGCGGCATCGTCGCCGTGTGGGGTCTGCTCTTCGCCCTGCAGGCCACCGGTTCCGGCATTTCCGGCCTGCTGCCCAAATACCTCGGCGACCACTTCCCGGTGCGGATCCGCGCCGCGAGCCTCGGCTTCACCTACAACGTCGGCGCCCTCGGCGGCGCGGTCGCGCCGCTGGCCGGTGCCCAGGTGGCCGCGCACATCGGCCTCGGCCCGGCCCTGGTGTGGCTGGCCTGCGGGCTCACCCTGGTGACCGCGCTGCTGGTGGGCTTCGACGTGCCTGCCCGGCTCACGCGGCGGAAACGCGAGGTGAGCACCGCGCCCGCGAACAGCTGAGAAAACGACTCTCCCCATGTCCGTGATCACGGAGAATTTCCCTCAGCGGGGTTCCGGCACGTCCTTCCCCTGGATAGGGTGACGCCCACGGCTGACGACGACATGGGGTACTTCCGTTGACCGAACGCGAAACCGAACCCGACCTCACCGGCCCGGCCTGGACCGTCCCCGGGGTGGATCTGGACCACCCCAACGTGTCCCGGGTCTACGACTGGTACCTCGGTGGCACCAACAACTACGCCATCGACCGGGAGTTCGGCCGCCAGGCACTGAAACTGCTGCCCCACGCCCGCGAAGTCGCCCAGCACAACCGGCAGTTCATGACCAGAGCCGTGGCGTACGCGCTCGCGCAGGGGATCGACCAGTTCCTCGACATCGGCTCGGGGATCCCCACCGTGTCACCGGTTCACGAACTGGTGCGGGCCGCGAATCCCGAGGCCACCGTGGTCTACGCCGACAACGAGGCGGTCGCGATCGCGCACGGGACGGCCATGCTCGCGGACAACCCGACGGCGGCCATGGTGGGCGGGGACTTCTACCAGCCGGACACCATCGTCGAGGCGGAAGACACCCGGCGGCTGATCGACTTCCGCCGCCCGGTATGCCTGCTGGTCGTCGCGCTGGTGCATTTCGTGCCCCCGGAGAAGGATCCCGAGCGGACCCTGAGCGAGTACTACTCCCTGCTGGCACCGGGCAGTCTCGTCGCGCTCTCGCACGCGACCGTCGACGGTCTCGACCCCGCCGACCCCGCGCAGAAGCGGGTCCGGGACTCCACACTCGCCTTCTGCGCGCACTACAGCAAGACCTCCACCCCGGACTTCGTCACGCGCACCAGGGAGGAGTTCGCCGCCCTGTTCGGCGGGCTGGAACTGGTCGAACCGGGCATCGACTACACGCAGTCCTGGCGCAACCCGGACCTGCGGCCCGGGGAGAACCCGGCGTTTTCGGTCGGCCTCGCCGGAGTGGGCCGCATGCCCTGACACTCCGGCCGCACCGGGGTGTCGTCCGGGCAACGGTGGAACGGACCTTTCGCCGGCACCCCCCGCCAGGCGAAGATCGGGGGATGTACGTTCCCGCTCACTTCGCGCCCGACGACGAAGCGGTCCAGGAACTCCTGGCCCACCACGGCGCAGCCGACCTGATCACGGCCACGCCCGACGGGCTCGTCGCCACGATGCTGCCGTTCCTCTACGACCGGGAACGGGGCGCCCTGCTGGGACACTTCGCCCGCAACAACGAACACTGGAGCCTGCCCGTGCTCGGCGAAGCCCTGGTGATCGTGCGCGGTCCCGACTCCTACGTCACGCCGTCCTGGTATGCCTCCAAGGCCGAGCACGGACGTGTCGTGCCCACGTGGAACTACCTGACCGCGCACGTGTACGGCAGCATGACCGTGCACGACGACCCCGGCTGGGTCGCCGCCCTGGTCCGGCGCCTCACCGAGCACCACGAAGCGGGCCGGCCGGATCCGTGGTCGGTCGACGACGCACCGGAGAAGTTCTTCGCCGGGCAACTGCGGGCGATCGTGGGGGTCGAAATCACCATCAACCGGATCGAGGCCAAGTTCAAGCTCAGCCAGAACCGCCCGGCGGCCGACATCGACGGAGTGATCGCGGGGCTGCGGGGGTCCGGGGAGGCGGAAATGGCCGTCCGGGTGGAAGAACACCGTCCCCGTTAGGGCCCCGGCGAAGTCCCCGACTGGGGCGGGGGCGAGCCGTGAAGGGGCCCTTCACAGCCGATTCGGCCGTGGTCCCGGCAAAGTCTGGTCGGCTCGGATCCGCCGGGGGCGAGTCCCACCCTCCGGCGCTTGTGTCCCACGCTGGTGCGCCCATGTCCCACGCTTAGGCGGGTGAGTCCCACGCTGGGGGCCGGGGCGGGGTTGAAGGTCGCCTTCAGGGTCATCAACGCCCTCAAGGCCACCTTGAGGGCACACCCCTGGTCCCCGGAGTGCCGTTCCCCGGTCGAACGACTCCCGTGAGGGGTCCCCTCACGGGAAAGAACGCCAAGATTGCGGCGCCAGCCCGATGTCCTGCTCACGCGGACCGAACGTGGAACTCAGGCCACCGAAGGTGGGACACAAGCGCACGAGGGTGGGACTCGCGCGGCGGAGCGACACGACTTTGCCGGAGCCCTGGTCGATTCGGCCGTGAAGGGTCCCGGCCAAGGGCGCGCGAGTGCGGACTCGCCTGGCTGCTTAGGGGCGCGGTGAGATCGCGCGGCGGCGGCGCGGCCCGCGCATCGTGAGCCCGAGCAGGCCACCAGCCACGAACCCGATCACGTGCGCGGCGTAGGCCACCGACCCGGCCTCCGCCGTGCCGTAGCCCGCGGCGTAGAAGGCCTGCAGGACGAACCACATCCCCAGCATGAGCCACGCCGGGACCCGCAGCGGCAGGAAGAACAGGACCGGGATCAGGCCCCACACCCGTGCCCGGGGAAAGAGCACGAGGTAGGCGCCGAGCACCCCCGCGATCGCCCCGGAGGCGCCCACCAGCGGATCGGAGGAGGACGGGTCCGTCAGCGCGAAACCGTATCCCGCGACGTAGCCGCACACGAGGTAGAACAGCAGGAACCGCACCGGGCCAAGGCGGTCTTCGATGTTGTTGCCGAAGATCGCCAGGAACAGCATGTTGCCGAGCAGGTGCGTCCAGCTGCCGTGCAGGAACATCGCGGTGAGCACCGAGACGGCCGGGATCTTGGTGTACGACGGCGGCCCGGCCAGGCAGGCCGCCCCCTGCGGGGTGGCGACCGCGTGGCCGGTGGGCACGAGCGCGGGCACCTGGTTGCGGACCATCTCCCACGGCACCGCGCCCCAGCGTTCGAAGAAGGCCTGCAGGTCGCACAGCTGGGCGAGGTTGGTGTTCCCCACCGCGGTGTGCGCGGCCGCGGGCATCGCCAGGAACACCACCACGTTCGCCGCCACCAGTGCGTAGGTGACCCAGGGCGTGCGGCGCAGCGGGTTCACGTCGTGGACGGGTATCACTCCACAGGAATACCCCAGCCGGACCACCCCCGCCGGGTGGGGGATCTGGCACAGTGATCGGATGCGGCGATTGTGGCTGGCATCACTGTTGGTGCTCCTCGCCTGTTCCGCACCCGGCCCTACCGGTGTCGTGAGCGCGGACTGGCGCGAACTGCCGCTCCCGGCCCCGGACGCGCGGGTGCTGGCGATGGCGCCGCTCGCCGCCGGAGTGCTCGTGCTCGGCTCGGTGCCCGGGAGCGAGGGCCGCGCCCCGGCCGCGTGGACCACCGCCGACGGGCGGTACTGGCGGCCGGTGCCGGTGGCACCGCACAGCGCGTACGCCTTCCAGGCCGAGCTGGCCTCGGTGGGGGTCGCCGGGGACCGGTGGACGGTGCTCGGGCAGGCCTTCGGCGGCGCACACGGCAGTCCGCGCATGACGGTGTGGAGCGGCGGGGACGCGGGCCTGGCCGAGCATCCCCAGGCGTTCGAACTGTTCGGCGGACCGCACGCGGTCGCGGTGACCAGCGCGGCCGCGCTGCCCGGGACCGGCCTGCTGGTGGGCCAGTGGGAAAACGCCATCGGACGCTCGGGGGCCGCGGTGTGGACCTCCGCGGACGGGACGCGCTGGCAGCGGAACGCCGACGACCCGGCGCTGTCCTCCGCACCGGGGGAACAGACCAGTGCCGTGCAGGCCGCGCCGGGCCCCCTCGGATTCCTCATGGCGGGCTACGACGAGCGCGAGGGCCTGCTGACCCCGCTGGCGTGGGCCTCTCCCGACGGACAGGCGTGGCGACGGCTGCCGGTGCCACCGCCCGGGGCGTCCTCGATGGCCCAGCGCGTCGCCTGCGACGGTCAGGGGTGCGTGCTCGGCGGCGCCACCGCGGGCGCCCGGTCGCGGGCGCTGTGCTGGCCGGTGGACCCGCACGGGGTGATCGGCGCCGGGCAGCCGGGTCCGGAATCGAAGCTGGTCGAGTTCTCCCAGCTGCTGCTGCGGGACACCCGCGTGTTCGCGGTGCTGCGCGTCGACGACCGGGCCCGCCTGGCGGTGCTCGGACGGGACTGCACCGGCTGGCAGGACCTCCCGTTACCGGTGGGCGCGGCCGAAGCCTGCCTGGCGCCGCTGCCGGGCGAAGTGCTGCTGGCCACCACCGATCCGGAGGGCAGCAGGCTGTGGGTGCGCGCGGACGACCGGCGGGGGTGACGCCGGGCCGGTAGCATCGCAGAGCGTGCGGGAGATCGCCGTCTTCAGCGGAAGTGCCCACCCCGGACTCGCCGCCGAGATCTGCACCCACCTCGGCGTCGAACTGCACCCGGTCCGCACCCGGCGCTTCGCCAACGACTGCCTGGAGGTGCAGTTGCGGGCCAACTGCCGGGAACGCGACGTCTTCCTGGTCCAGCCCGTCATCGCGCCCGTCCAGGAGAACCTGGTCGAACTGCTGCTGATGCTCGACGCCGCGCGGGGTGCGTCCGCGGCCAGGACCACCGTGGTGCTCCCGCATTACGCCTACGCCCGCTCCGACAAGAAGGACGCCCCGCGGATCTCCATCGCCGGGCGGCTCGTGGCGGACCTGATGGTGACCGCCGGAGCCGGCCGCGTGCTCGCGATGGCCCTGCACTCG
Source organism: Amycolatopsis cynarae (assembly GCF_026802195.1). Classification (NCBI taxonomy): domain Bacteria; kingdom Bacillati; phylum Actinomycetota; class Actinomycetes; order Pseudonocardiales; family Pseudonocardiaceae; genus Amycolatopsis; species Amycolatopsis cynarae. The sequence continues at coordinate 4,036,229 of NZ_CP113836.1, forward strand.
CCCCAGGTGCACGGCTTCTTCAGCGTCCCCGTCGACCACCTGCACGCCTTGCGGGAGCTGGCCCGGCACTTCGCGCGCTACGACCTGTCCGCCACCACGGTGGTCTCCCCCGATCTCGGCTACGCCAAGCCCGCCTCGCACTTCGCGCGGCTGCTCGGCGTGCCGGTCGCCGCCGGGGCGAAGGAGCGCTTCGACGACAGGGTCACCATCAGCTCGGTCATCGGCGACGTGGCGGGACGGGATGTCATCGTGCTCGACGACGAGATCGCCAAGGGCAGCACGGTGCTGGAACTGCTGGACCGGCTGCGCGAGATCGGGGTGGGCTCGATCCGGGTGGCCTGCACGCACGGCCTGTTCGCGGCGGGCGCGCTGGAGCGCATCGCCGGGCAGCCGGACGTCGCGGAGATCGTGTGCACCAACACCGTCCCGGTGCGGCCGGAGGCGCCGGAGCCGAAACTGACCGTGCTGTCCATCGCCCCCGCCCTCGCCGAGGCGATGCGAAGGATCCACAATGGAGAGTCGGTCAGCGCCCTGTTCGACGCCCGCTGAGGGCCATCACGCCAGCGCGTGGCGGATGAGGAAGTCCCACATCACGGTGGCTGCGTCGGCCTCGGAGCCGACGGCGGTGGTGAACGGCGCGGTGACGGGAGCGGTGGCGGGCCAGCGGTGGGTGAGTCCCGTCCACAGTGCGGCGGTGACGTCGGCGCCGGTGCGGCAACCGGTCCAGCCGGTCAGCTCGAGCGGGCCCCGGGCGGTGGTGGTGCCGGGACCGTCGCAACCGTTGACGGCACGCCAGTGCGCCACGGCGTCCCGCAGCGCGGCGGCGGCGCTGGGCGCGTTGTGCTCGGTGCGCACCAGCGGGTCCTCGCTCCCGGCGCCGAGCAGTGCCGGGAGCGGCTTCGCCGCGGCGCATCCGGTCAGCGGAACCGCGCCATAAGTGGCCATCGCGGCGAAGATGCCCGGTTGCGCACAGACTTCCGCAAACGCGAGTTTCGCCCCGTTGCTGTAGCCGACGAGATAAATCCGACGTGAATCGCTTTCGAAATACTTCGCGGCGTCCCGGACCGCCTCGGCGAGAAAGGCAAGATCGGGAACGCCCTGTTTCCCGGCCGGACCGCAGCAGCCGCCGCCCGCGTTCCACGATTCACCCACCCCCACCGGATAGACGAGATCCGCGAGCCCGCGCTCGGCGTAGCCGAGGAACCCGGTGCGCGCCGACTCCTGCTGTGCGGTGACCCCGCGGCCGTGCAGCACGACCAGCAGCGGAAGGCCTGGTTTGCGGTGGGCCGGGCCGATTGCCCAGTATCCACGGGACATTCCGGACACGGTGAGTTCGCGGCGAACGGTCGTGGTGGTTTCCCGGCCCGTCACCGCCGTGGCGGCCGGTGCGCCCGAGGGGGACGAGCCCGCCACCGGCCGCACCCGGCCGGGCGTCACCGGCCCGGCGCAGGCGACCGCGAACACCAGCACGCCCAGCAGGGGCCAGAACCGTCGCAGGGACTCCCCGAACTCCGAGGCCGGGCACCGGCGCCGTGAATTCATGGCTCCCAGTCTGCCTCCCCGAACGTGCGAAAAACGTGTGAACGCGGCTGTTCTCAGCTGGCTCTCATCAACCTGCCAGCGGGCTCCTAGGAAAGCTCACCAGACTCACATCCGTGTTCGAGAAAAATCGGCCAGAAGGAATCGCGGTGAGTGTGGCACGGCTGTTGTCCGTGAGAGCCAGGGAACGGCCGGGCACGGCCGCGTTCCTGTCCGGTGAGGACGGTCGCGAGCTGAGCTGGGGCGCGCTGGCCGAGCACGCCCTAGCCTGGCGGCGCGGTGTCCGGCCGGTCAGCAGGGTGGGCCTGGTGATCGCCGACCCGCTCGCGTTCACCGCCGCCTACCTCGGCTGCCTGTCGGCCGGGCTGACCGTGGTGCCGGTCGACCCGCGGCTGCCTGCCGCCGAGGTGTCCGCCGCCCTCGCCCGGCTCAGGATCGACGTGCTCGTCACCGATCGCCCCGGTGAGGTGTCCCAGCCCGGCCTGGAAACCTGGCAAGCCGGGCTGGGCCTGCCCCGGCGCCTCCTGGGCGGCACCGCGCTTCGTCCGAGCACCGGCGTCCCGTGCCGCCCCGCGGTGCTGCTGACCAGTTCCGGGACCACCGGGCGGCCGAAGGGGATCCCGCTGAGCGAGGCGCAACTGCTGCACGCCGCTTCCCGCGTCGCGCGCCACCACGGCTTCACCCGCGCCGACCGCGGTTACACCCCGCTGCCGCTGTTCCACGTCAACGCGCAGGTGATGGGCCTGCTGGCCACCGTGGTCAGCGGGGCCTCGCTGGTGATCGACGCGCGGTTCGACGCCGGCGAGTACTGGTCCCGTGTGGAGCGCTTCTCCCCCACCTGGCTGAACGCCGTCCCGGCGGTGCTGGCCTCGCTGGCCCGGTGTCCCGCCCCACCGGCGCGGCTGGCCGGGCCGGTCCGGTTCGCCCGCTCCGCCTCGGCCCCCCTGCCGCCCGCGACCGCGCTGGCGTTCACCGAGCGGACCGGGATCGGCGTGCTGGAGACCTACGGCATGTCCGAAGCGGCCGGGCAGATCACCGCGAACCCGCTGGACCCCGCCGCGCGCCGCCCCGGCTCGGTCGGCCTGCCCGTCGGGGTGGAGCTGACCGTCGCCTTGCCGGACGGCACCCCGGCCCGCCCCGGTGAGGAGGGCCAGGTGCTGCTGCGCGGACCGAACGTCCTCGCCGAGTACCTCGAACCGTCCGAGAGCGGCCCGGAACGCACCCGCCCGGCCCGCGACGGCTCCGGCTGGCTGCCCACCGGGGACGTCGGCGTACTCGACGGAGACGGTTTCCTCCGGCTCGCCGGGCGCATGGACGACGTGATCAACCGCGGGGGCGAGAAGATCCACCCGCAGGCGGTGGAAAACGTCCTGCTCGACCACCCCGGCATCGCCGCGGCCGCGGTGGTCGGTGCCCCGCACGAACGGCTCGGGCAGGTGCCGGTCGCGTTCGTCATCCCCCGCCACCACGACACCGGCGGACTCGAGGATTCGGTGCGCGCGTGGTGCGAAACCCGGCTGGCCCGCTACCAGCGGCCTACCGTGATCGAGCTGACCGACGCCCTGCCCCTCGGCCCGACCGGCAAGGTGCTGCGGCGCGCGCTGCGGGCCGAGCCGGCAGGCGTGCGGTGACGGCCCGCGGAGGGCACCTGCACTACGTGGACCTGATCCGGGTGCTGACCGTGGGCCTGGTCATCGGCACGCACGTACTGGCCCTCGCCCCGGTCCCGCCGACCGTCCTGATGGGACTGCTGGGCACCGTCTTCCACACCAGCCGTGAGATCTTCTTCCTGCTGACCGCCTTCGTGCTGACCTACTCCACCGGACGGAAAAGGGTGCACTGGCCGCGGTTCTGGCGGCGCCGCTTGCTGCTGGTGGCGGTGCCGTATCTGCTGTGGACGGTCCTGTACTTCTTCGCCGACGGAAAACCGTTCTCCGGCAGCGCACTGGTCACCGACGTGCTCACCGGAACCGCGCGCTACCACCTGTACTTCCTACTCGTCTCCCTGCAGATCTACCTGGTGTTCCCGCTGGTGCTCCGGCTGCTGCGGGCCACCGCCGGAAGGCACGGCCCGCTGCTGGCCGCGGCCGTGCTGTTCCAACTGGCGTTCGCGGCGGCCGTGCAGTGGCAGTGGCCGCTGGGCCCGCTGTCCGGCTGGGTGCGGTCGCCGGACGCCCTGCTGCCGAGCTATCTCGGGTACGTGCTGGCCGGGGCGATCGCCGCCTGGCACCGCGACCGGCTGGTGGCCTGGACGCGGCGGCACACCCGCGTCGTGGCCCTCGGCTGCGCCGCGGCGATCGGTGCGGCGATGAACGTGTTCGTGATCCAGATGTTCGTGGCCGGGCAGCCGCCGTTGCGGGCGAGCATGGTGTTCCAGCCCGCCGTCGTGGTGGAAAGCTTCGCCATCGCAGGGGCCTTCCTCGCCGCCGGGCTGGCTTGGCAGGACTCGGGACGCCGGGGCGAGCGGCTGGTCACCGCCGCCTCCGACGCCTCGTTCGGCATCTACCTCGGCCATCCCCTGCTCCTGCAGGGCGCGCTGCTCGCCGCCGGCAGCCTCGGCCTGACCGGCTACGCGCAGACCGTGCCGAACGCGGCGGTACTCGCCGTGCTCGTGCTGGTGCTGGCACCGGCGCTCTACCTCGCTTCCGGACTGGTCACCGCGCTGGCCCGGCGCACCCCGGCCAGCCTCGCACTCACCGGCCGGACCTGGTCACGACCCGCCCCACCGCCCCGCGAGGCGGTGCGCACCGGATCGCTCGCCGAATCGCTCGCCGAATCAGGAGGAACGCGATGAGCCGCACCACCATGATGATCGACCCCGGCCTGCCGACCGGCCTGTTCACCGACATCGTCGCCAGCCACGGGCAGTTCGTCGATCTGGTCAAGTTCGGCTGGGGCACCGCGCTGGTCACCCGTGATCTGGACCGCAAGATCGCCGTGCTGCGCGAGGCCGGGATCGGGTTCTACTTCGGCGGCACGCTGTTCGAGCACCACCTGTGGCGCGGCAGGCTCGACGAGTTCCTCGCCCTGGTGGACTCCACCGGCGCCACCCACATCGAGGTGTCCAACGGCAGCATCCCGTTGGAACAGTCCGAAAAGGCCGGTTACGTCCGCAGGATGACGCGCTACCGGCCCGTGCTGTCCGAGGTCGGGTACAAGGACGCCGAACGCTCCGCGCGCCTGAAGCCCGCCGACTGGGTCGAAGCCATCCGCCAGGACCTCGACGCGGGGGCCGAACTGGTGATCACCGAGACGCGGGAAAGCGGCCGCAGCGGCATGGCGCGGCCCGACGGGCAGTTGCGCGACGACGTGCTCGCCGCGGTACTCGCCGCCGTAGCCCCGGAGCGGCTGCTGTTCGAAGCGCCCACCAAACAGTTGCAGGTCGAACTGATCCGCGCGCTGGGGCCTTCGGTGAACCTCGGCAACGTCGCCCCGTCCGACGTGCTCGCGGTGGAAACGCTGCGGCGCGGCCTGCGCGGCGACACCCTGCTCCAGCTGGTCCCCGCGGCCGGAGAACTTCCCCAGCCACGCACGATCTCCGTGGCCTGACCGTCCGAAAAGGAGTGCAATGCGATCCACCCACGATGCCTGCCACGTCGCGATCCCGGCCCGGGACCTGGACGAGGCGGTCGAGTTCTACGTCTTCGGCCTCGGTGCGAAACTGGCCCGCCGCTACGACGACCGGGTCACCTTCGACTTCTTCGGCGACCAGCTGGTGTGCCACCTGTGCGAGGACGTGCCCGCGGAGGCGGTGGCCTATCCCCGGCACTTCGGGGTGAGCTTCGCGCGGGCGGAGGACTTCGACCGGCTGGTGCGGCTGGTCGAGTTCCGGAAGCTGCGCACCCTGTCGGGCCCGTCGATCCGGTTCGAGGGCACCGCCGAGCAGCACCGCACGATCTTCCTGGCCGATCCGTCCAACAACGTGATCGAGTTCAAGAACTACGACGACCCGCGTCTGCAGTACTGATGGGCACGCTGCTTTTGGTGCGGCACGGCGAAAGCGAGTGGAACCTGGCCGGCCGTGTGCAGGGGCAGTCCCCCGCCGCCGGGGGTCTGACGGAACGGGGGCGCGCACAGGCGGCCAGGACCGCGGCGCGGCTCGCGCGGGAACACCCGGACGCCGGCGCCGTCTTTACCAGCGATCTGCCCCGCGCCAGGGAGACGGCCGAGATCATCGCCGGCACGCTGGGCCTGCCACTGGCCGAGGACCCGTTGCTGCGCGAGCAGTACCTCGGCGAGCTGGAGGGCCGGGCCTTCGACGAACCCGAGGACGGGGGCACCGTCCGCGACCTGATCGAACGACTCTGGCGGCGGCCCGATGAGCGGCCGCCGGGCGGGGAAAGCATCACCGGGCTCTACCTGCGGGTGCACGGGGTGCTGGCGGACTACGTGGTCCGGCGGCCCGGCAAGCTGATCCTCATCGCCCACGGCGGGCCGGTCCGCGTCGCCACCACCGCGGCCGACCCGCTGTGCGGCGAACCGGTGCCGCGCAGCGAGGTCGGCAATGCCTCGATCACCCAGGTGGCACCGGAACGGTTGATCGTCCTGCGGGACACCCTGTGTCCCGCGGCGAAAGGCTAGCGCTCGGCTGCGGACTTGAGGCGCCGCAGGGTGGCCTCGATGTTGGCCCGGTTGTGGTCCGCACGCTGCCAGACACCGGTGACCAGCGAACTGGGCGAACGGAACCAGGCGGGCCGGCGGTCCCAGGTGCTCTCGACGACCACACACCCGTCGCCGTCGGGCTCCAGGTCGTACTGCCACCGTGAGACGGGGATGCCGAACGAGGAGACCTCGAAGGCGAAACGCTTTCCCGGCACTGCGTCGGTGATGGTGGACACCGTGTTCCAGCGGCGCAGCCCGCGCTTGTTGGTGCCCCGGAAACGCGCGCCCACCCCGGCCGAGGTGGCGCCGCCGAGCCAGCGGTACCCGCTGTATTCCTCGGCGCACCCGGCGAGCGCACCGGGGTCGCTGACCAACTCGTACACGCGCTCGGCGGAGGCGGAGACCGCGATACGGCCGGTGGCATCGGGGAGGACTTCAGAGGACATGCGCACCTCGCGGCGTTGCGGGGACAGCTGACATACCAACAGTATGTACGAATCACCGGCCCCGCTCAAGGCCGTCCCCGGCACCGCCGTTCCGGCCGGACTTTGCCGGAACCCTGGGGATTTTCCCGTGAGGGGACCCCTCACGGCCGCCGCCCCTTCACGGCACTCCCCCATCGGCGGAAGCGGTTGTGGGAGAGTAGGCCGCGATGCCGGTCGACTCGGGAAACAGAACGAAGCTGCTGCTCGGTGGGGCGCTGGTGGTCGTCCTCGCCGTGCTCACCGCGATCCTCACCCTGCTCGGGGTGCTGCCCGCCGCGCTGGGCTGGACGCTCGTCGTCGTGGCGGCCGGGGGCCTCGCGGCTTCCGTCCTCCTCCGCGAGCGTCGCGGTTCCGCTCCCCGCGAGGAGGCGCCTCCTCCCGACGTCCTCGACGCGCTGCGTGCGACAGGGGCGGTGCAGGTGCTCCCGGTGCACGAACTCGACCCGGTCCGGCTCGGCGTGCATCCGGCCCGCGCGGTCCCCGGCCTCGCCCCGCTGCCCCCGTACCTGCCGCGCACCGCCGACGCCGAACTGGACGGTGCGCTGCCGCGCGGCGGGCTCGTGCTCCTCGAAGGGGATTCGGCCAGCGGCAAGAGCCGCACCGCGGTGGAGGCGATCTGCCGCAACGCCCGGAAACTCGGCTGGCAGCGGGTGCTGCTCCCCCGGGACACCGCCGCGCTCCGCGAACTCGCGGCCCACCCCTCGGCGCTCGCGAACACCGTCGTCTGGCTCGACGATCTCGACCGGTACCTGACCACGGAAAGCCACGACGAGCCGCTGCTGGCCGCACTGCGGCCGGCGAAACGCGCCGGTGCGGTACTGCTGGCCACCCTGCGGACCGAGGCGCGCGGCGCACTCGGTTCCGAAAACCCGAAGGCGCGCCCGGTGCTCGCCGGAGCCCCGCCGGTCCGGCTCGACCGGCACCTGGACCAGACGGAACGCGCCACCGCGGCGGGGTATCGCGACGATCCGCGGATCGGCGCGGCCCTGGACAGCGCGGAGGGTTTCGCCGAGTACCTGTGCGCGGGACCGGCCGCACTCGCGCGCTGGCACGCCGGACGGTCGGGGGCGAACGAACCGGGTGCCGCCCTGGTCAGCGCCGCGGTCGACCTGCGCCGCGCCGGGTTCGCCGAGGACATCCCCTTCGAGTGGCTGGCCCGGTTGCACGGCGTCTACCTGTCCGGCGACTTCCGCGCCCGCGGCGGGACCGACCCCGGCGGCGGGCTCGTCTGGGCGGCCACCCCGGTGCACGGCGCCGGGCCCGCGCTGCGGCCGTCGGGCCGGAACCACTTCCGCCCCTTCGACTATCTGGTGGACCGGACCATTCTCGACGAGGCGGCCCCTCCGGTGCCGGAACCGGTGTGGCGGTGGCTACTGGAGATGCGCGGGCTCGGTGCCGACCAGTCGTTCCGGCTGGCGCGCGCCGCGGCCCGCGCCGGGCGGCACGAGGACGCGATGCGGGTGTGGTCCGCCTTGGCAGGCACCGGCAACCCGCATGCGCTGCTCGCCCTCGGCCGCGCGGAGCAGGCACGCGGCGACGAGTCCTCGGCGGAACACTGGTACCGCCGCGCCGCCGACGCCGGGAACAGCTGGGCCATGACCAGCCTCGGCACCCTGGCCGAACGCCGCCGTGACACCGAGACCGCCGAGCGCTGGTATCGCAGCGCCGGCGAGGCGGGCGACCCCAAGGGCCTGATCAACCTGGGCGGCCTGCTCGCACAGCAGGGCCGGATCAGCGAGGCCCGGTCGGCCTACCGGCGGGCGGCGGGCAGCGGCGATCCCGACGGCCTGCGCAAGGAGGCCGTGCTCGAGATCCTGCACGGCGACCGGCGGCGCGGCACCGCGCTGCTGCGGCAGGTCGCCCTGTCCGGCGATCCGGCCGCGGTGCGCCTGATGGGCCTGCTGGCGCCGACCGGCGACGCCGCCGAGCAGCGCTCGGAGATCGATGCGCTGCGCAGCCTCGCCGCGGAGACCGGGGACACGGAGGCGGCGCTGGAACTGGCCCGCAACCTCTGGAACCAGGGGGATCTCGACGCCGCCGAAAGCTGGTTCACCCGGGCGGCGGAGTCGGGAGACAGCGGGGTCGCCGAGTTCGGCCTGGCGGTGCTGCTGGAGCAGCGCGGCAGACCGGCCGAAGCCGAACCGTGGTACCGCCGGGCCGCCGCACGCGGCCTGCCGGAGGCGATGCTCAACCTCGGCACGCTGTTGCAGGACCGCGGCGAGGCCCAGAAGGCAGAACACTGGTACCACCGCGCGCTGGCGGCCGGGCACCTCGCGGCGGAGGTGAACCTCGGCGCGCTGCACTGGCACCTCGGGAACTTCGCCGAGGGCCAGCGCTGGTACCAGCGCGCCGCGGCACGCGGTGACGAACTGGCGAAACGGGCCCTCACCGGACCGGGCACGCCCTCCTCCTGAAAGGCCGCGCGAGTCCCATACTCGCGCCGCGAGGGTGGGACACAAACGCGCGAGCGTGGGACTCACCGCCGCGAAGGCGCCGTCGGGCCCTGCCCGGTCCGGGCCTCTAAGCTCGGCCCATGGCGAAGTACTTCGACGTGCATCCGGACAATCCGCAGCGGCGCTCGATCGATCAGGTGGTCGGCATCGTGCGCGAGGGCGGCCTGATCGCCTACCCGACGGACTCGTGCTTCGCGCTCGGCTGCCAGCTGGGGAACAAGGACGGGCTGGACCGGATCCGGAGCATCCGCCATCTCGACGAGCGCCACCACTTCACCCTGGTGTGCCGGGACTTCGCCCAGCTCGGCCAGTTCGTCGTGATCAACAACGCCGTGTTCCGCGCGATCAAGGCCGCCACCCCCGGCAGCTACACGTTCATCCTCCCCGCCACTCGCGAGGTGCCGCGGCGCCTGCTCAACCCGAAGAAGAAGACGGTGGGCGTGCGCATCCCCGACCACGTGGTGGTGCAGGCGCTGCTCGACGCGCTCGGGGAACCCCTGGTGTCGAGCACGCTGCTGCTGCCCGACCACGAGGAACCGCTGACCCAGGGCTGGATGATCAAGGACGAACTCGACCACGTGCTCGACGCGGTGATCGACTCCGGCGAGTGCGGCACCGAACCCACCACGGTCATCGACTTCTCCGACACCGAACCGGAAATCGTCCGCTACGGCGCCGGAGACCCCAGCCGCTTCGAGTGATCCCGGACAGGCACTACCGAAAACCTCGGGTGGATTCTCGGGGAAACTTCACGAACGCTCACGGGTCACGAGCCGGGGCTTGCTTCTTGACCTGAAGCATCCTGCGGATTCGTCGGGCCGGGGGTGGCGGCACTGCGGCGGGCGCGGAGTGCGCGGACCCTGCCTCGACTGGCGCACGCCGGGGACGGGCACCAGCGCCGCCGGCCCGGCGGGTCGGTGAAGACACCCCGGCAGTCGTATTCCGGGCAGCTCTTCAGCGCGAGCCGGTCGGCGCCGGTCAGTTGGTCCACCGCCTGACGGCCGATCCGGGCGAGGGCGACCGCGGTCGTCGCTGGTGGTTTGCGTCGCAATCGGTCGTCCGCGGTCAGCTGGATCGGGTCATCGTGTTCGGCTAGGAACGCGGCCAGATCCGCCACGGCGCCGGCAGGTGGCGGCTCCTCGTCCACGGTGGCCAGTGCGATGACGCGCAGCGTCTCCCGCACCGTCTGCGCCTGGCGTAAGTCGTCGTGATCGGGAGGCCGAACCGGGTTGAGTTCGCACTGTTTCAGCCATTCGGTGAGCCGTCCGGGCGTGGCGAGCCGCTCGACGGGGTTCGCGCTGAACGTACGGCCCTTGGTGGCAAGCAGGTTCAACCAAGTGGTGCCGCAGTCGAAGCGGAACGCGAGCGCGTCCTCCTTGACCATGAAAAGAGTGTAACGCTTCGAGCGTTACGTACGCTAGTTTGGTAACGCCCAACGCGTTACAAGAGCCGAAAGTGGGGACACGACCGTGACGAGAAGCCACAACTTGTCCGAGCAGCTGACGCCGGCACGGCTGGACCGCGATGAGGGATACCGGGTGCTGGACGTACTCCAGGACGCGGGGACGCAGCAGGCGACACTGCCCGGTCTTGAGCAGCTCGCCCCGGGTTTCGCCGACTGGATCATCACTACCCTGTTTGGTGGCACCTACCTGCGCGAGGGGTTGTCGCTACGCGACCGGCAACTGGTCAACCTGGCGGCACTGACCGCGCTGGGCGGGGTGGACCCCCAGCTTGCCGGTCACGTCAAGACCTCGTTGCGGGTCGGCATGACCCATCAGCAAGTCGTCGAGGTCTTCGTCCACCTGGCTCCCTATATCGGCGTGCCCAAGGCGCTGGCTGGGCTCCGTATTGCCGCGACCGCGCTCGCCGACAGGGAACAGGAGGCCGCGCGATGACGGCCGTGATTCGGACCGTGCTCGGGGACATCGCGCCCGAGGAACTGGGAGTCTGCGATGCCCACGACCACCTGTTCGTCCGCACCCCGGCGTTGCCGGGACAGGAACTGGACGACGACGAAGCCGCGCTTGCCGAGTTGACCGCCTTCGCCGCGCTCGGCGGGCGCGCGGTAGTGCAATGGACGCCCTGGGGAATGGGACCACGAACCGAAGACTTGCCCGGTCTGTCCCGGCGGTCGGGCGTCCACATCATTTCCGCGACCGGAATGCACCAGGCCAGGCACTACGCCCGGGGCGGGTTGGAGCGCGTTTACGACGGGCTGGCCGGACTGTTCATCCGCGAGCTGACCGAAGGCCGGGTAAGGGCAGGAATGATCAAGGTGGCCGGGGCGTACCACAGGCTCGACGACCATGCCCGGCACGTCATGACCGCCGCGGCCGAAGCGCATCACGCCACCGACGCACCCATCGGCGTCCACCTGGAAGCCGGGACCGCCGCACCGGACGTACTCCACTTTCTGTGTGACACGCAGGGCGTTCCCGCACAGCGGGTAATCCTTGGGCACCTCCATCGATTCCCCGACCCGAGAATCCACCAGCAGGCCGCTGAAGCGGGTGTCTTCCTTGCATTCGACGGCCCGTCCCGGGTGCACCACGCCGCCGACTCGCACTTGCTGGACAGCCTCGCCGCACTCGCCGACACCGGCCACGCCGAACAGATCCTCCTCGGCGGCGACACCGTCACCCCCGCGGCCAGGTCAGCTGCCGACGGCCCAGGCATACCGTTCCTGCTCGGCGGCCTACGACCTCGGATCGAACGCGAACTAGGCCCGGACATCGCATCCGCGATCTTCACCGACAACCCCGCCCGCGCATTCGCCGCACACTGGCAGCGGCCATGACCGGCACCGGATCGAACGGCCCGCCGCTTACACGGCAAGACCGCGGCTAGACCAGGGGGCGGCCTGCGGCGAGGCGGCGCCGCAGGTCCCAGAGGTAGAAGTTGTACGGGAACTCCCGCACCACCCGGGGCGAGTTCCGGGCCGCCGTCCCGATCACCCGCATGAGCCGGTCGAACCGCTCCTGCCGCCGCGGCGACCAGGACAGCCGCATCTCCTCCCGGAAGCGCGGCGGCAGGAAACCCGTGGTCACGAAGAGGTTGAAGTGCGCGAAGGGGGCGCGCACGGGCGCGGGCAGGAACTTCAGGGTCGCGATGTCGTACAGGTGCTCGCGCACCGTGTCGTCGATCGAGACCTTCTCCAGCGCGGCGTGCCAGTACTCCTCGAAGGCCGCCCGGTCGGCGGGCCACATCTCCTCGCGCACCTGAAGGGTGGTGCCGAGGGTGGCCGAGGCGCGGTAGACCTCTTCGAGGGTCTGTTCGTCGAACGGGCCGAGGAACACGGTGCAGGTGTCCTCGAAGCCCCGGTACAGGCAGGCGGCGACCCACAACTGGAGTTCGGGGTCGAAGGCGTTGTACCGCACGGGACTGGATGCGGTGGAGCGCACCTGCGCGTGCTGCTTGTTCACCGCCTTGCGGTAGGCCTTGCGCTCCTCGTCGGTGCCGAGCACGGCCACCGCGAGATAGGTGAGGGTGGTGCGGGTGCGCTTGACGGGATGATCGAACAGCCGTCCGCTCGCCACCCGGCTTTCCACCACGCCGTAGCCGACGCCCGGATGCGCCAGCTGCATGATCACGTTGGCCGCGCCCGCCAGCAGGCCCGCGCCGAGCATCGTTTCGTCCAGTTTCGCCGAGCGAGAATCCGCGACCGTCATTGTCCGTCCCCTCACGCCTGAGCACATCTGATCACAGCCGTTAGCAGATATGCAACGCCAGGCCGTACCGCCTGTCAAGATGGTGGGCATGGACACGACCCCGGAGGCACCTTCGGCACCCCTGCGGACCTACGGCGGTGTCGCGGGTGAAGACCGCCAGGCCGGGCGCCGCGCCCAGCTGGTCGAAGCGGGCCTGAACCTGCTCGGCGCGGCCGACGGTCCGCAGGAGTTCACCGTGCGCGGTGTCTGCCGCGAAGCCGGCCTCGCCGCACGGTACTTCTACGAGAACTTCGCCGACCGGGACGCGCTCGCGATCGCCGTCCACGACCACGTGGTCACCGACATCGCCACCAGCACCCTCGCCGCCGTCCGCGCCACGCCCGGGGACGCCCGCGCCCGGACCCAAGCGGGCCTGCGGAACCTGGTGCGCAAGATCGCCGAGGACCCCCGGCGGGGCCGCCTGCTGTTCTCCCCTGCCCTCGGACACACCGTGCTGGCGCAGCGCCGCGTCGAATCCACCCGCTGGTTCGTGCACCTGCTCGGCCTGCAGGCACGCGAGTTCTACGGCCTCGGCGAGAGCACCCGGGTGGAACTCATCGCCCAGATGCTGGTCGGCGGGCTCGCCCAGGCACTCACCTCGTGGCTGGACGGCACCCTGCGGGTGGACGAGGCCGGTCTGGTCGAACTGGCGACGGAGATCTTCGTCAAGGTGGCGGACCTGGTCTGACCCTCGCCGCCGTGCTTTAACGATCGGTAAGTAAGGACCGGTGGTGTAGCCTGTGGACGTAGGTTTTTCCGGGTCTGACGATGGGTGTGGGCCGTGGCGGCAGGCAGGACGGTGGGCAAGGCGGCCGGGCAGGACTGGCGCCACTACGAGCCACTGGACCTGCCGCCCATCCTGACGCACGCCCTGGATGCCTTCTACGAGCAGGGTTTCCACGGCACGGCCGTGCGCGACATAGCCCGCCGCGTCGGCGTCACCGTGCCCGCGCTGTACTACTACTACGAGAACAAGGAAGCCATCCTCGTCGCCCTGCTGGAAACGGCGACCAACGACGTGGCCTCCCGCGCGTTCGCGGCCGCGGAAGAGGGCGGTGACCGGCCCGAGGTGCGGTTCGCCAACGTCATCGAGGCGGTCGTGCTGCACATGACGCACCGGGTCCGGCTGGCGGCGCTGGACTCCGAGCTGCGCTACCTGCAGCCCGCCAACCGCAAGCACTACGCGGCCACCCGCAAGAAGCTGGAGAACCTGCTCACCGGCATCATCACCGACGGCGTGCGGGCGAAGGTCTTCACCGTCGCGGAGCCCGCGGAAACGAGCCGGGCCCTGCTGGGCATGTGCCAGGCCGTCGCCACCTGGTTCCGCGACGACGGCCCGCTGCGGCCCGAAAAGCTCGCCGCCCGCTATGTCGCCATCGCGCTGATGACCGTGGGTGCCCAGCCCGGATCCCGGCGCGCCCGGCCCCGCCCGGGCGGGACCCGCTGAATCCGGCCGGGACTTACTGAGCGCTCGTTCAAGAGCGGAAACCACGGTATGGTCGGGGAAACTTCCGCGACCGCAGTGAGGTGCCGAGGATGTCCCGCCCGATCCGCATCGCCAACTTCTCCGGCTATCTCGGCGACCGCTACACCGCCGTGGACGAGGTCATGGCGGGCGACCCGGTCGACGTCCTGGTCGGCGACTACCTCGCCGAGGTCACCCTCGCCGCCCTGGCCTCCCGCCACCGCGCGGACCCTTCCCGCGGCTACGTCGAGTACTTCCTGGACCAGATCACTCCGCACCTGCCCGCACTGGCCGCACGGGGCATGAAGGTGGTGACCAACGCGGGCGGCTTCCACCCGGCGGGGCTGGCGGCCGCGCTGCGCGAACGCATCGAAGCGGCCGGGGCCGGGCTCACGGTGGCCTGCGTCGAGGGCGACAACGTGCTCTCCCGGCTGCCCGAGTACGCACAGGCCGGGCACGCGCTGGAAAACCTCGACACGGGCGCTCCCCTGTCGTCGTGGGGCGTGGTGCCGCTGGCGGCGAACGCCTACCTCGGCGGCCGGGGCATCGCCACCGCGCTGGCCGAGGGCGCCGACATCGTGGTCTGCGGCCGGGTCACCGACGCGTCGCTGACCGCGGGCCCCGCGGCCTGGTGGCATGACTGGGCCTGGGACGACTGGGACGCGCTGGCGGGCGCGGTGACCGCCGGGCACATCATCGAATGCGGCCCGCAGGCGGTGGGCGGGAACTTCTCCGGGTTCACCCGGATCGCGAACATGCTGCTGCCGGGCTTCCCGATCGCCGAGATCGCCGCCGACGGCGGCAGCGTGATCACCAAGCATGCCCGCGACGGCGGCGAGGTCACCGTGGACACGGTGACCGCCCAGCTCGTCTACGAAATCCAGGGTCCGCGCTATCTCAACCCGGACGTCACGGTGCATCTGGACACCGTCCGCGTCACGGCGGCGGGCAAGGACCGGGTCGCCCTTTCCGGCGCGACCGGCTCACCGCCTCCACCGTCCACAAAGGTCGCGGTGTTCGGGCAACTCGGCTTCAGCACCGTCAACACCGTCTACGTCACCGCCCCGGACGTCGACGCCAAGATCGAACTGCTGCGCGCGCAGATCTCCCGCGAACTGCCCGAGGGGGTGGACGCGCTGGAGATCACCCGGATCGGCACCGCGGCCACCGACCCGGAGACGCAGTGGGACGCGACAGTGGCCCTGCGGGTGATGGCCACCTCCCGCGAGCGCGAAGCACTGACCGAACTGAACCTCGCCCAGCGGCTGCTGAGCCTGTACCTGCAGAGCATTCCCGGCTTCTACCACGACGGCGGCGCCGCCTTCGGCGGCTCTCCCCGCCCGCGCATCGACTACTGGCCCGCGCTGCTGCCGATGGCGGCCGTCGGGCACCGGGTGGTGTTCGCCGACGGCCGCGTGCTCGACATCGCACCCCCGTCCGAGACCGCGACGGTGGCCCAGCCGGTGCATCCGGAACCGGGACCCGCCGAGGACACCGGCCCGCTGCGGCGCGCGCCGCTCGGTTCGGTCGCCTACGCCCGCAGCGGGGACAAGGGCGGCAACGCGAACGTGGGGATCTGGGTGCCCGACGAACGCGCCTGGCCGTGGCTGCGCGATCACCTGTCCACAGCGGAGCTTCGCAGGCTGGTGCCGGAGGTCAAGGACCTGCCGGTCGTGCGGCACGAGTTCCCCCGGCTGAAGGCCGTGCACTTCGTGCTGCGCGGGCTGCTCGGGACCGGCGGCTCCTCGAACCTGCGGGTGGACCAGGTCGGCAAGGCGGTCGGCGAATACCTGCGCGCCAAGCACGTGCTCATTCCCGAGGAACTGCTGACGAGGAGGGAAAACGGCGATGTCGCTGACTGAGCGGGTGGCCAAGGCGGTGGCGAACCCGGCGTCGGACGACGCGTTCGACGCGCACGCCGAACTCACCGAGGTGCTCGCGGGGATCGGCATGAGCCCGGACGAGACCGGCGGCACCATCACCTTCCTCGGCGCGGACCCGGTGGTGCCCAGCACGCTGCGGCTCGGGGGCGCGGCCGCGATCGCGCTGGCCGCGAAATCCGCCGCGCTGGCCAAGCTGTGGCGGCTGCGCGGCGGCGAGGGCCAGGACATCGTGGCGGACCTGCGGGTGGCACCGCACCGGCTGTGCCCGTTCTACGACCGCAAATGGGAGCTGCTCAACGGTTATCCCGGCAACACGGCCGCCAACGCGAGCCAGGCGCTGGGTTTCCGCTTCTACCGCACCGCCGACGACCGGTGGATGATGCCGCTCAACCCCTACCCCCGGATCAAGCTCGCCGCCCAGCGGCTGCTCGGCGTGCCCGAGGATGGCGAGGCGGTGGCCGCGGCGATCGCCCGCTGGCGGGGCCGGGACCTCGAACAGGCGGGGGCCGAGGCCGGGACCGTGCTGCCGATGCTGCGCACCGCCGAGGAACTGCTCGGCGAAGAGCACTATCGCGAGGTGCTGGCGGAGATGCCGCTGGTGGAGATCACCAGGATCGGCGACAGCGAACCCGAGCCGCTGCCCTCGGGCGGCGGCAATCCGCTGTCGGGCCTGCGGGCACTGGGCATGGGGCACGTGATCGCCGGGGCCGGGGTGGGCCGGGCGCTCGCCCTGCACGGCGCGGACGTGCTGAACCTGTGGCGCCCCGACGAACTCGAGCACGACGTGACCTATCTCAGCGCCAACGTGGGGGTGCGCTCGGCCACGGTGGACCCGCACCGCGACGGCGGCCGGATCGGCGCGCTGCTGGCCGGTGCCGACGTGTTCTTCGCCAACCGGCGGCCAGGATATCTGGCCAGAATCGGCCTGTCGGCCGAGGAGGCGGCCGCGATCCGGCCCGGGATCGTGCACGCCACCGCCTCGCTCAACGGCGAGCGCGGCCCGTGGGCCGGGCGCGTGGGCTTCGACCAGACCGCGGGCAGCCTGGTCGGCATGATGCACCTCGAAGGCGGCGAGCGCGGCCCGGCGCTGCCGCCGATCCTCGTGGTCAACGACTACATCGTTTCGTGGCTGCTGACCGCGGGCATCGTGGCGGCGCTGATCCGGCGTGCCGAGCGGGGCGGCAGCTACCGCGTGCACGTCTCGCTCACCCGGGCGGCGCTGTGGATCCTGAGCCTGGGCGTGTTCGACCCCGGCTACGCCCGCGAGATCGCCGGCACCGGCGAACTGCACGCCTACCTCGATCCCGAGACGTTCACCGCGGACACGCCGCTGGGCCGCTACCAGGGCGTGACCGAGCAGGTGCTGATGTCGGCCACCCCGGGCCGGTACCCGTTCGCGCTCGTGCCCCGCGGCTCCTGCCGTCCGGAATGGACGGCAGCGCCCCGGCAAGGCGGGGGAAGAATCATCCGGTGAGCACGGCGATCCGGCGGGGGACTCCCGCCTGGCGGTAGTTGGGCGACTTCCGCACGTCCCTGTTCGCCGGGCAGGTGCTCGCCCCGCGGATCGCCCACTCCGTGGTGGCCGCCGGGGTGTCCGGGACCACTCCACCCGCACCGAGGATCCCTGGCCGCGCCTGATGCGCACCGCCGCTTCGCCGTCGGTCCACCTCTGCCCTCGAATCGCGCAGGAACACCACATCCAGCGGAAATCGGCGGTGGGATCGACCGCCGGTGGAATTCTATTCCTTCGATAACTCATATACGATAATCAGAGCACACGAGGAGGTGTCGATGAGCGGATACTGGCTCCGCCGGATCGAACGGCTCGATCCCGTGCGGGATCACCAGGAGATCTACCGGATATCGATCGGTTTCGAATTCCCCTGGGACTACCAGCGGGCACTGGAATTCGCGCTGTTCCGGACCTACTGCGTGCCCAGCATCTCCCAGTTGCTGGCCGCGACCGGTGAATTCGAACACCGCCCGCAGCGTCGTTACGACGACACCGCGCTCCTCATGGCGGAACTGGCGGAACACGGCTACGACTCACCTCGCGGCCGGGCCGCCCTCGGTGTGGTGAACCGGATGCACGGCCGTTACCGGATCAGTAACGACGACATGCTCTACGTGCTGTCCACTTTCGTCTACGACCCGATCGACTGGATCGACCGGTGGGGTTGGCGCAGGCTGCACGAAAACGAGCGGCTCGCCGCCTACCACTATTTCCGCGAGGTCGGCCGCCGGATGGGGATCAAGGACATTCCCGGTGGCTTCGCGGAGTTCCGCCGGTGGAAACTGGACTACGAGCTCCGGCATTTCCGGTATTCCGCGGACAACCACCGGATCGGCACCTACACGCTGGACCTGTTCTGTTCGTGGTTCCCCTCGCCGCTGCGCCCGCTGGTCTCCGCCGGTGCCCGCAGCCTGCTGGATCCGCTGATGCTGGAGGCGTTCGGTTTCCGTCCCGCACCCCGCTGGCTGGGCAAGGCGGTCCGGGGGGCGCTGCGGGCCCGGGCCATCGCCGTGCGGCCGCTCCCCCGCCGCCGCCGGTCGAAGCTGCTCCGCCCGGGCGCGACCCGCAGCTATCCCACATACCCCGTCGGCCAGACGCCGGAGGACCTGGGCGCCCCGCCGCCCCCGTCCGGCATCGACCCGGCACTGCTGAAGCGCCGCACCCCCACCGCCTGACCGCCTCGGCGGGTGCCGCACTTCCCGTGAAGTGCGGCACCCCGGCGGGACAGTCAGTCGTAGAGGGCGGCGATGTCGGGCGAGTAGCGGTCGTGGATGATCCGCCGGCGCAGTTTCAGGGTGGGCGTGAGCTCACCGGTCTCCGGTGACCACGCCGAGGGCAGCACCCGGTACCTCTTGATCTGCTCGGCCCGGGCCAGTTTGCCGTTGACCTCCTCCACGAGCGCGTCGAGTTCGGCGCGGACGGCCGGATGCGCGGCGAGTCCGGCCGCCGGCCCGGTGATTCCCCGCGCCGCGGCCCAGCCCGGCGCGGTCTCCTCGTCGAGCGTGATCAGCGCCGTCAGGTAGGGCCGGTTGTCCCCCACCGCGAGCGCGTACCCCACCAGCGGGTGGGCGCGGAGCAGCCCCTCGATCTTGGTGGGGGCGACGTTCTTCCCGCTCGAGGTGATGAGCAGTTCCTTCTTGCGGTCGGTGATGGTGAGGAAGCCGTCCTCGTCGAGGGTGCCGATGTCACCGGTGGCCAGCCATCCGTCCTCGTCGGTTTCCTTCCGGACCGTGCCGTCGGGCTGCAGGTAGCCGAGGAACACGATCGGCCCGCGGACGAAGATCTCGCCGTCTTCGGCGATCCGCACCTCCACCCCGGGCAGCGGCCTGCCGACCGTGCCGGGCTTGGCGTCGCCCGGGGTGTTGGCCGTGGCGCACCCGGTGGTCTCGCTCATCCCCCACACCTCGAGCACGTCGATCCCGGCGGAGGCGAGGAACTCGCGAACCGGTGCGGGCAGCGGGGCGGATCCGCTGACCGGCCAGGTGATCTGGTCCAGCCCGAGCTGGTGCACGATCACCGGCAGCGCCCCGGCCCGATCGCCTTCGGGCATCGACGCGAGCGCGGCCCTCAGGCCGCCCGCGATCTTCTCCCACACCCGCGGCACGCCGAAGAACGACGTCGGCCGGACCGCAGCGAGGGTGCCCACGACCTGCCCCGGATCCGCGCAGATGTAGATGTGGGTGGCCTCGTACAGCGCCCGGTAGATGGCCAGCTCGCGCTCGGCGATGTGCGCGAGCGGCAGATAGGCGATGGCGGGCTGGTGCTTGTCCACGGGGACGGCGCGGTTGAGCGCCACGGCCTCGTACAGCACGTTGTAGTGGCTGAGGACCACCGCCTTCGGATCGCCGGTGGTGCCCGAGGTGTACATCATCGCGACGGGCTGGTGCGGCTCGATGGCGTCGGTCAGCTTCTCCAGCACGGCCGGGTCCTGCTCGTGCAGGCGCGCGCCCCGTTCCCGCAGCCGCTCCCAGGACAGGAAGCGCTCGTCGTCCGGCAGCGGCACGTCGTCGACCACCACGACGTGGCGGATCGACGGGGTACCGGCCAGCGCCTGCCCCCACCGCTCGAGTTCGCCCGCCCCCTCCAGCACGACCACGGACGCGGCGGAATGCCGCGCCACGTAGGCGATCTGTTCGGGGCTGAGCGTGTGGTAGGCGGTGCACGAGATGGCCTGCACGTGGGCGGCGGCCAGATCGGCGATCCAGTGCTCGAACCGGCCGCCCATCATGATCAGCAGCCGCTCTCCCGGGGCCAGTCCGAGGGCCTGGAGCCCACGGGCCATCCCGGCGACCTGTTCGCGCAGTTCCGCCCAGCTCAGCGTCCGCGTCCCCGCGGTCAGCGCTCCCGCGCCGGGATACGACTCGGCGTTGCGCCGCAACAGCCCGGGCACCGTCAGCTGGGCGGCCTCGGCCGCGCATTCCGCCGCAAGGTTCATACTTGCTCCCTCTCGATCTACTCCGATCGTCAGAACGAGTGTTACGTATCATGGGTTACGTAACAAGGGTTATGAAAAAGGTGGGACACGATGTCACGGCGGGTACGCGATCCCCAGTCACGGGAACAGCTCGTGGAGGCCGCGTGGCGGCTGGTCGCCCTCCGCGGCCCGGCGGCGACCACGCTGCGCGCGGTGGCCGCCGAAGCCGGTGTCACAACCGGCGCCGTGACGCACTACTTCGAGGACAAGGCCGAACTGATGGCCGCGGTCCTGCGGCACAACAGCACGATCGCCACCGAGCGGGTACTGGCCGCGATCGAGGGCCGTCGCGGGCTGGCCGCGGCCGAACGCGCCACGCTCGCCCTGCTGCCGCTCGACGAGGTCCGGTTCCGCTGCTGGCAGGTGTGGCTCGCGTTCTGGTCACAGGCCCCCGGGCAGGTCCGGGGCGGGAGTTTCCTGGAGGGGTACCGGGAATGGGCCGACCACGTGGCCCGGCACCTGGCCGAGGCCATCGAGGACGGCGAACTGCCCGAGGGACTCGACCTGCGGTACGAGATCAACGTCCTGGGCACACTCGTGGCGGGTACCGGCCTGCTGGCCGGATCGGACGAGGCCGGGCGCAGCCAGATGCAGCGCCGCGCACGGCGGATCTTCGGCGAGCACTTCGCCGCGCTGAAGGGAAAATCGACCCTGCCGGGCGGTTGAGCGCCACGGTGTTCGACGGTGTGCCACGCACCGCCGCAGGTGCTAGTTGAGCGATGGGTCGCGCGGCTCGGCGGTGAGCAGGCGCGACCAGCGCCCGCCCGCGCGGCCGGGCGCGGGCAGGGCCAGATACGCCCACGCGGTCATGCCGTGCTCCTCGCGGATGATGCCCCAGGCGGAGGAGTCCTGCCCCTCGCCGCGCACGAAACCGGGGCGGTGGGGCGTGAGCAGTTCGGCGGCGCTGACGTCCAGCCGCAGGTAGTGCGGATCGCCTGCCCGCAGGAAGCACACCGTCACCGGCTCGGCTCCCAGCTCGAATGCCCCCACGCACAGTTCGTCGACGAACATCAGCACGCTCACCACCGTCTCCGGCTCGCAGTCGGAGAGCAGTCCACACACCACGTCCCGGACCCACCCGAGCTCGTCCCGGCCGGCAAGGCGCCGCCACACGATACGTTCCCCGCAAGGGAATTCGCTTCCCATCGCGCACCTCCATCGGCCGCTCGACGAGCGGTGCCTGTCGGTATACCCGCGGTGGCCGACGGTGAAACCCCTCGCCGGAACGACCTGGCGGGACCCACCGCATTGGGCAAGACTGGAGGACATGACGGAGCAGACGGCACCCCCGGCCGAGCACCCCGGCCCCGATGGCATGGCGCTGACCGAGGTCCTGAGCTCCGTGGTCCGCACCCTCGAGCCCGAACCGAGTGTCACGCGCACCGTGGAACACATCGTGCGCGCGGTCGCCGCCACGGTGCCGGGCACCGAGTTCGCCGGGGTCTGCCTGCTGGAATCGGGCCGGATCCGCTCGGTGGCGCCCACCAGTGAACTCGTGGCCCGCTTGGACGAGCTCCAGCAGGAACTCCAGGAGGGTCCCTGCCTCGACGCGGTGTTCGACGAGACCGTCTACCGCACCGGCGACATCGGCCGCGATCCCCGCTGGCCCAAGTACGGTCTCGCGGCCGCCGGGCTCGGCATCCGGTCCATGCTCGGCATCCGCCTGTTCACCAGCTCGACCAACCTGGGTGCGCTGAACCTGTTCTCGACCGCGACGGATGCCTTCGACACCGGCGCCGAACAGGTGACGGACCTGTTCGCCGCGCACGCGGCGGTGGCGCTCGCCGGCTCCCGGCGGCAGGAACAGCTCAGGCACGCGCTCAACACCCGCGACACCATCTCGATGGCCAAGGGCATCCTGATGGAGCGTCACCACGTCGACGCCGACCGCGCTTTCGGCCTGCTGGTGCAGGCCTCGCAGCGCGCCAACCGCAAGCTCCACGACATCGCGCAATGGCTCGTCCACGAGGCCAACGAAGGCCGCGGCGACTGACGCCGCCCGGCGTGGGCCCCGCACGCGGCGGAGCCGACCGCCTAGCGTTCCTCGGCCGCAAGGCGCTCGAGGACCCGGTCCGAGAGGGCGGCCAGGGTCTCCACCTGTTCGGGGGTCAGGGCGTCGAAGACCAGCCGCCGGACGGTTTCCACGTGCTTCGGCGCGGCGCCCTCGATGGCCTCGCTCCCGGCGGAGGTGAGCACGACGAAGGCGCCGCGCGCATCGGATCGGCACTCTTCGCGGGCGACGAGCCCCCGTTTCTGCATCCGGGCCAGGTGGTGGGACAGCCGGCTCTTCTCCCACTGCAGCTCCCGCGCCAGTTCGAAGATCCGGACTCGCCCGTCGGGCACGTCGGTCAGCGCGACCAGCACCGCGAAATCGGAGTAGGACAGCTCGGAATCGGCCTGCAGTTGCCGGTTGAGGCGGGCGGTGAGCTGGGCCTGCATCGCGATATAGCCGCGCCAGGCACGCTGTTCGGGCTCGGTGAGCCACCGGGGCTGGGTCGTCACCTCCGCAGTGTACGCGGAATAGTTGATACATCATCCATGTTGTAGGTGAGTAGATGACACATCAACCAGCAAGGAGGTCCCCATGACCGCCACCACCGAGTACCCCCGGCTGACCGGCACCTACGAGCTGGACCCCGCCCACACTCGTCTCGGCTTCGTCGCCCGGCACGCGATGATCACCAAGGTGCGCGGCGCGTTCAACGAGTTCACCGGGACCGCCAGGATCGACGGCGACCACCCGGAGCAGTCGGGCGCCACGGTGACCATCAAGGCCACCAGCATCGACACCCGCAACGCCGACCGCGATGCCCACCTGCGCAGCAACGACTTCCTGAAGATGGACGAGTACCCGGAGATCACCTTCCGGTCGACGAAGATCGAGCAGACCGGCGACGACACGTTCGACGTGACCGGTGAGCTCACCATCCGCGGCGTCACCCGCCCGGTGACCGTGCCGTTGACCTACGAGGGCAGCGCACAGGACCCGTTCGGCAACACCCGGATCGGCTTCGAGGGTTCGGCCACGATCAACCGGAAGGACTTCGGCATCACCTGGAACGCCGCGCTGGAGACCGGCGGCGTGCTGGTCGGCGACAAGGTGGTCCTGGAGTTCGAGATCTCGGCCATCAAGCAGGCCTGACCCGGGCGCACTACAGTCCGCATCCGGAAAGGCACGAGTTCGGCGACGGAGGCGGGTGCGATGAACGGATGGCGGGCCGGAGGCTTCCTCTCCGCGGATGAGCTGGCGGACCGGCTGCCGGAGCGGGTGTTCGTGCTGACCCTGCCCGCCCACGCCCCCACCGCACCCGGGATCGAGATCTGGGCGAGCAGGCGCGGTGACCGCATCCTGCTCGCCTTCTCCTCGCTCGAGGTCCTCACCGCCGCCTGTGGCTCCGGGCAGCCCTGGACCAGGCTGTCCCGTGACGAGCTGAGCCGCCTGGCGGCCGCGATGGACGCCAACCTGGTGGGCCTGGACGTGGCACCCCCGGAAGGCCATCGCTATCCCGGACCGGGCGGCACCGGCAACGCCGGCACCGTGCCCGGACCACCGTCGGTGCTCTACCTCGCCTCCCGCCCGATGCGCGCGGCCGGCGACCAGGTCGAACTCGAACTGCAGCGGGATCCGGAAGGCCGGTTGATGGTGCTCGCCTACACCTCCACCGACGAACTGGTCCGGGGCGCCGGAGCCGGGCAGGGCTGGGTGGCCATCCCGGCGCACCAACTGGGCGAAGCCGTCGCCGCCGCGAAGGCCTACGGCGTCCTCTTCAACCCGGCCCTGCCCTGACCCCCCGTGGGAGGGGTTGGGGTGAGTCGTGCAGGGACCCTTCACGGCCAAATCGGCTGTGAAGGGACCCTTCACGGCCAACGCCCCTTAGGCGGCGGTTTCCAGGGCACGGGCGGTGAGGACGCGGGCCAGGTGCGCCCGGTACTCGGCGGTGGCGTGCGGTTCGCTCACCGGGCTGGTGCCCTCGGCGGCCAGCGCCGCCGCGTCCGCGATCGACGCTCCGCCGGCCAGCGCCTCCTCGGTGGCCGTGGCCCGGACGGGGGTGCCCGCCATGTTGATCAGGCCGACCGCCCCGCCCACCACGGCGACCCCGGCGATGGCCCAGTCGATGGCCCGGCGGGTGAACTTCTCGAAGCCCCAGCCGACCCCGGCCCGCGCGGGCACCCGGATTTCCGTGAGCAGTTCGTCCGGTTCGAGCGGCGTGGTGAACGGCCCGAGGAAGAACTCTGCGGCCGGGATCTCCCGCTGCCCGGACGGACCGCGGGCCACCAGGACGCCGTCGGCGGCCAGGATCGCGGCGGGCAGGTCGGCCGCCGCGTCCGCGTGGGCCAGCGAGCCGCCGATCGTGCCGCGGTGCCGCACCTGCTGGTCGCCCACCACGCCCGCGACGTGCGCCAGCAAGGGCGCGTGCTCGCGCAGCACGCCGTCGTGGTTCAGGTCGTGGTAACGCGACAGCGCGCCGATGGCGACCGTGTCGCCTTCGAGCCGGACGTAGCGCAGCTCGTCGATCGGGGCGATGTCGACCAGCACCTCGGGGACGGCGAGCCGCAGTTTCATCAGCGGCAGCAGCGAATGCCCGCCCGCCAGCAGCTTCGCGTCGTCGCCGTGCTCGCCCAGCAGTGCCAGCGCTTCGTCCACAGTGGACGCACGACGGTAGGTGAACTGTGCGGGGATCACCGGTCGACCTCCTGCCCCGACGCGTCGATCACGGCGCTGACGATGTTGTGGTAACCCGTGCAGCGGCACAGGTTCCCCTCCAGCCCGACCCGGACCTCCTCGCGCGTCGGCTTCGGGTTGTGCTTCAGCAGCGAAACCGAGGCCATGATCATGCCCGGGGTGCAGAACCCGCACTGCAGGCCGTGCTGTTCGCGGAACGCGCGCTGCACCGGGTGCAACTCGCCGTCCTCGCCGTTCAGCCCCTCCAGCGTGGTGACCTGGTGCCCGTCGGCCTGCGCCGCGAGCACGGTGCAGGACTTCACCGATTCGCCGTCGAGCAGGACGGTGCAGGCGCCGCAGGAGGTGGTGTCACACCCGATGTTGGTCGCGGTCAGCCCCGCGGTCTCCCGCAGGAAGTGCACCAGCAGGGTGCGGTCCTCGACCTCCTCGGACACGGTGCGCCCGTTGACCTCGATCGTGACCTTCACTTGAGTTCACCTTTCGCTTCCGCCAGCGCTTCCCACACTCGCAGCGGGGTCGTCGGCATGTCGAGATGGCGCACCCCGAGGTGCGCCAGGGCATCCACCACCGCGTTGTGCACCGCGGGGGTCGAGCCGATGGTCGCGGCCTCGCCGATGCCCTTGACCCCCAGGGGGTTCAGGGTGGTCGGGGTGACCGAGTCGACCAGTTCGAAGTCCGGCAGCTCGGTGGCCGTGATGAACGAGTAGTCGGCCAGCGTGGCCGTGGTGGGGTTGCCGTCGGGGTCGTAGTTCATGACCTCGAGCAGCGCCTGCCCGATGCCCTGGCCCAGCCCGCCGTGCCGCTGGCCCCGGAACGTCAGCGGGTTGATCACCGGTCCGGCGTCGTCGGCGGCGATGATCCGCTTGACCGTCACCTTGCCCGTTTCGGTGTCCACTTCGACCACCGCGAGGTGGGACCCGAAGGGGAAGGTCGGGGCGCCGTCACCGAACCACACGTCGGAGGACAACGCCCCCTCTTCGGCGTGCGCGGCGAGCTGCGCCCAGCTGATCGTGCCGCTGGACGGGGCGCCCTTGACCTGCCACACGCCCTCGTCCGCGTTCAGCTCGAGGTCGTCGGGCGAGGCCTCCAGCAGGTCCGCGGCGATCTCGCGGGCCTGGGCGATCACGTTGTCGGCGGCCCTGCGCACCGCGGAGCCGCCCAGCTGCAGCGAACGGGACCCGAAGGTGCCGATCGCCTTGGGCACCTCGTCGGTGTCGCCGTGGCGGATGGTGATCTTCTCCATCGGGATGCCGAGCTGGTCGGACAGCAGCATCGCCAGCGAGGTGTCCAGCCCCTGCCCGTGCGGGGAACTGCCGGTGTAGGCGGTCACCGAGCCGTCCGGGTTGATGTCCACCCGGCCGCTCTCGCCGCCGTTGTCGCCACCGGTGATCTCGACGTAGCTGGCGATTCCCAAGCCGAGCGCGACCTTCTCGCCCGCTTCGCGGCGGCGGCGCTGCTCGGCCCGCAGCTCGTCGTAGCCCGCGGCTTCGAGCACCTTGTCCAGTGCCTGCTCGTACTGGCCGCTGTCGTAGTTCGCACCGGTGGGAGTCCGGTAGGGGAACTCCTCGGGGCGGATGAAGTTGATCCGCCGGACCTCGGCCGGGTCGAGCCCGATTTCGGCCGCGAAGAGGTCGATCCCCCGCTCGATCGCCGCGGTGGCCTCCGGCCTGCCCGCGCCGCGGTAGGCCGCGATCGGCGTCGTCGTGGTGACCACGGCGCGGCTGGCCGCCTCCACCTTCGGGAAGTGGTACACCCCGGACGCCATCAGCTCGGTCAGCGTCGGCAGGAACGTCGCGCGCGGATAGGCGCCCGCGTCCTGCACGACCTCCAGCCGCACCACCTCGATCGTGCCGTCCCGGCGCCCGCCGAGGGTGATCGTGTTCTGCTGGGCCCGGCCGTGGGTCATGCTGGTGAGGTTCTCGCTGCGGGTCTCCGCCCAGCGGACCGGCCGTCCGCACCGCTTCGACGCCCAGCCGAGCACCACCGGCTCGGGATCCGCGCCGATCTTCGCCCCGAAACCGCCTCCCACGTCGGGGGTGATCACGCGGACCAGTGCCTTGTCCACCCCCAGTCCGGCGGCGATGGCGGTGCGGCCGATCTGCGCGTTCTGGGTGGACAGCCAGACCGTCAGCCTGCCGTCGTCCCCCCACGCGCACGCCGCCCCGCGCACCTCCAGCGGCGCGGGCGCGACCCGCTGGTTGACGATGGTCTGTGAGACCACGACCTCGCAGCCGTCGAACGCGTGCTCATCGAGCGTGGCGCCGTGCACCTGCACGAGGTTGCTGCCGTGGTCCGGGAAGAGCAGCGTCTCGTCCGAGAGCGCCGCGTCGATGCTGGCGACCGCGTCCAGCGGGTCGTAGTCGATGTCGATCAGCTCGGCCGCGTCGTCGAGCTGGTACCGGTGCTCGGTGAGCACCAGCGCGACCGGTTCCCCGACGTAGCGCACCACCTCACCGGCGAGCCACGGCTCGCTGACGGGAGGGACCGCCCTCGGGGCGAGGTCGAGATCGGTGGCGGTGTACACCGCCACCACTCCGGGCGCCTCCAGCGCCGCGGAGGTGTCGATCGAGGTGATCCGCGCGTGCGCGATGGGGCTGCGCACGAACATCGCGTGCACGGCGCCGGTGAGCGCCTCTTCACGCAGATCCTCGACGTAGGTACCGCCCGTCGTGATCAGCTTCTGGTCCTCGATCCGGACCACCCTGGTGCCGACGATACTCAATCTGGCCTCCAACTCCGGCTACTCGCCAGATCATGCCTTCATCGGCCACCGTACGTCCCGGTGGGTGGTTTTTGTTCTCTGGGGCCGGTTTTTCAGGAGTGGAAAGATCGCCAGGCCAGTGTGGCCGCCAGGCCGAGACCGGCCAGCCCGATCGCGACGCGCAACGGTGTGGCGGGCAGCCTGCGCACGATCGCGGGCCCGATCCAGGAACCGGCGACGGAACCGAGGCACAGCACCGCGGCGGCGGCCCAGTCCACCTTGCCGGTGAAGGCGAACACGACGGCGGCGATGAAGTTGGCCGCGCCGGTGGCGATGTTCTTCGCCGCGTTGGAGCGGGCCAGCGACTGGGCCCAGACCGTCGACAGCAGCGCCAGCATCAGCACGCCCGCCGCGGCCCCGAAGTAGCCGCCGTACACCGCGACGGCGAACGCGGCGAGGCCCGCGGCCGGGCCGAGCCCGTGCGCCTCGGTCCGCGTGGACAGCCTCCGCAGGCGCGGTCCGAGGAACAGCAGCACCGAAGCGCCGGCGATGAGGAAGGGCACGATCGCGGTGAACGCGCCGGAAGGGGTGAGCAGCAGCAGCGCCGCGCCGACGGCCCCACCGGTCGCGGTGATCACGCACAGCGCCTTGAGCCGGGCGCGCTGCCCGGCCAGTTCGGGGCGAGAACCCGCCGCCGCGCCGACGGTGGTGCCGAGCAGGGCGACGGTGTTGGTGACGTTGGCCGTCACGGGGGCGAGCCCGACCGCCAGCAGGGCGGGATAGGACACCAGCGAGGCCAGTCCCGCGATCGACCCGGTCAGTCCGGCACCGATTCCGGCGAACAGGAGGAAGAGCAGGGTCAGCGGTTCGACGGTCATGATCCGTCGAGTATCGCCACCGCCGCACCGTTTGACGCACCCTCTGTGCCCGAAACCACTGACGGCGCGCGGGGCTCGCGCCGGTTCCCGTGAGGGG
This sequence comes from Amycolatopsis cynarae, assembly GCF_026802195.1. Lineage (NCBI taxonomy): Bacteria > Bacillati > Actinomycetota > Actinomycetes > Pseudonocardiales > Pseudonocardiaceae > Amycolatopsis > Amycolatopsis cynarae. The sequence continues at coordinate 4,065,213 of NZ_CP113836.1, forward strand.
ACCCCTCACGGGACCGCGCTGTCCGCGCGGGGCCTTCACGCGCGGGAGTAGAACGTGTTCTACTGGAGGGATGGCGAGGAGGTTTTCCGTGCGGTTTGGCATCGTGTTGTTCACCAGCGATCGCGGCATCTCCCCGGCCGCCGCCGCCCAGGCGGCCGAGGCTGCCGGGTTCACGTCCTTCAGCGTGCCCGAACACACCCACATCCCGGTCAGGCGCGAATCCGCGCATCCCCGCACCGGCGACGCGACCCTGCCCGACGACCGGTACCTGCGCACCCTCGACCCCTGGGTCGCGCTGGCCACCGCCGCCTCGGTGACCAGCACCATCCGGCTGTCCACCGCGGTCGCCCTGCCGGTCGAGCACGACCCGATCACGCTGGCGAAGACGATCGCCTCCCTCGACCACCTCTCCGGCGGCCGGGTCACCCTCGGCGTGGGATTCGGCTGGAACGTCGACGAGATGACCGACCATGGGGTGCCGCCGGGCCGCCGCCGCACCATGCTGCGCGAGTACCTGGCCTCGATGCGGGCACTGTGGACCGAGGAAGAGGCCGCCTACGAAGGCGAGTTCGTCCGTTTCGGACCGTCCTGGGCCTGGCCGAAACCCGTGGGCGCGGTACCCGTGCTGCTCGGCGCCGCCGGTACCGGCAAGAACTTCGCCTGGATCGCGCGCTCGGCGGACGGCTGGCTCACCACGCCCGTGGAAGCCGATCTGCCGCCGAAGATCCGGCGGCTGCACGAGCAGTGGGACCAGGCGGGCCGCGACGGCAGCCCCGAAATCGTGGTTTTGGCGGGCAAACCGGACCCCGAAGCCCTCGCCGCCTGGGAGGACCTCGGGGTCACCGAGGTGGTGTTCGGGCTACCCGACCGGTCCGAAGAGGAGGTCCGCGCCTACCTGGAACGCCTGGCGGGCAAGCTCGGCCTTCACTCCGCCGCCCCCTCGGTCAACGGAAGCAGGACCTGAAACCGGGTGTCGCCGGGCTCGGACTCGACGCGCAGATCGCCCTGGTGGCGCCCCACCACGATCCGCCACGAGATGTCGAGGCCGAGCCCCGTGCCCTTGCCGACGGGCTTGGTGGTGAAGAACGGCTCGAAGATCCGCTGCCGGTGCTCGGCGGTGATCCCGGGGCCGGTGTCGCCGATCTCCACCAGCAACCGGTCGCCGGACATCCCCGTGCGCACGGTGAGCCTGCCGTGCCCCTCCATGGCGCCCACCGCGTTGTCGATCAGATTGGTCCAGACCTGGTTGAGCTCTCCGGCATAGGCGGGCACGGACGGCAGCGAACGGTCGTAGTCCTTGACGACCTCGATCCCGTCCCCGATCTTGCCGCCGAGCATGACCAGAGTGGAATCCAGGCCCTCGTGCACGTCGATCCACTGGTGCGGCGCGCGGTCCATCTGGGAGTACTGCTTCGCCGCGCCCACCAGCGCCGAGATCCGGGTCGTCGAATCCTCGATCTCGCCCATCAGCATCTCGGTCTCCAGCGCGTAGGCCAGCCAGCGCACCGCGCCGTCGATGAGCGACTCGCCCACCGAGTCGAGCACCTGGTCGAGGCTGTCCGCGGTGAGCCCGGCGGCCACGAAGATCGGTGCCAGGTCCCAGCCCTGCTCCAGCCCGTGGCCGGTGAGCCAGTCGGAGATCTCGTCCTCGCGGTCGGCCTGCTGCATCGCGGTCAGCTGCGGGGCCGAGGTCACCTGCTTGACCAGGCTCTCCTGCACGTCGATCAACTGTTCCAGCAGATCCGGGTCGATGTCCTTCTTCGCCAGGGCGGCGAGCTTGTGGCGCATCCCCGCGACCCGCTCCCGCAGGGCCGCCGTGGCGCGCACGGCCGCGGCGGCGGGATTGTTGAGCTCGTGGGTCAGGCCCGCCGACAACTCCCCCAGCGCGAGCAGACGCCGCCGCGCGCCGATGAGCGCGTCGGTGTTGCGCCAGCCCAGGTACGAGCCCTGCAGCAGGTGCGTCGCCATCGGGAACCAGCTGCGGAACCGCTCGGCGAACTCCTTGGCGGGCAAGGCGAGGAAGGTCAGTTCGCTCACCGCGTCCACGCTGGCCGCGTAGAACTGCTGGTTCTGCGCGTAGAAGAACTGCGTGGCACCGCAGTACGCGCCGCGCTGGTCCGAGCGCAGCATCTCGACCTCACCGCCGGCGCCGTCCTGTTTGGTCATCCGCAGGGCACCGGAGAGCAGGACGTAGAAGCAGGTCGCCGGATCGCCTTCACGGACGATCCGCGTGCCACCCTGGTAATGCTCGACGACCGCGTGCTCGAGGATCCAGTCGAGCTGGGCGTCGGACAGTTCGGCGAACAGGAACAGTTCCCGCAGGGACTCGCGGGTCGGCCTCGTCTCGGCAGCCTCACTCATCGCTTCTCCAGTGTCTTGCGGGACACCCGCACCCGGTCGGCCCGATGATCAGCTGCGCGATTGTCGATCATCGGGCCTCCAGGTAACGATGCACGAGCGTAACGGCCATGGCCCCTTCGCCGACGGCCGAGGCGACCCGCTTCACCGACTGGGACCGCACGTCTCCGGCCACGAACACGCCCGGGATCGACGACTCCAGATGGTAGGGATCCCGATCCAGCGGCCACCCCGGCGGGCGGCGCCCGTCGACGAGTAGATCAGGGCCTGTGCGGACGAAACCGTGCTCGTCCCGCACCACGGCGTCGCCCAGCCAGTCGGTGCGCGGGGCCGCGCCGATGAAGACGAACAGGTGGCTGGCTGGCACGGTCTCGAAATGCCCCTGCCCGTCACACAGGGTCAGCTGTTCCAGGTGCTCCTCGCCGTGGGCGCGGACCACCGTGGTGTGCGTGCGGACGTGCACGTTGTCGATCGCTTCGAGCTGCTCGATCAGATAGTGCGACATCGACGCCTGCAGTGACTCGCCCCGCACGACGAGGGTGACGTCCCTGGCGTAGCGGGAGAAGAACACCGCCGCCTGGCCCGCGGAGTTGGCGCCGCCGACGATGTAGACGTGCCGGTCCTCGCACTCCGGCGCCTCCGTGGCCGCCGAGCCGTAGTAGACGCCGCGCCCGGTGAGTTCGGCGACGCCTTCGGCCTCCAGCGCCCGGTAGGACACGCCGCTGGCGAGCACCACCGCGTGGGAGGCGATCTCGGTGCCGTCGCCGAAGGTGATCACCCGGGCGGAGCCGCGCACCTGAAGGCCCACCACGTCGCGCGCGGTCAGCACCTCGGCGCCGAACTTCTGCGCCTGCCGCCGGGCGCGGTCGGTCAGCTGCGCCCCGGAAACCCCGTCGGGGAACCCGAGGTAGTTCTCGATCCGGGAGCTCTGCCCCGCCTGGCCTCCCGTGGCCTTGCGCTCGACGAGCACCGTGCGCAGGCCCTCCGAAGCGCCGTAGACCGCGGCACCGAGACCGGCCGGACCACCGCCCACCACCACCAGGTCGTAGAACGCCTCCGCCGGGCGCGTGGACAGGCCGACGGCGTCGGCGATCTCCTCGCCAGAGGGTTTGCGCAGCACCGTCCCGTCCGGGGTCACCAGCACCGGGATGTCGGCGGCGGTGGCGTCCGCCGCCTCCAGCAGCCGCTGCGCCTCCGGTTCGCCCGCGGAATACCAGCGGTAGGGCACCGAGTTGCGGGCCAGGAAGTCCCGCACCTGGTAGGAGGGCTGCGACCAGCGGTGCCCGACCACCTTCGTCTCGGCGACCGGCCGGTCTCCCGCCACGCGCCACGCCTCGACCAGCGCGTCGACCACCGGGTAGAGCTTCTCCTCCGGCGGATCCCACGGCTTGAGCAGGTAGTGGTCGACGTCGACCACGTTGATCGCCTGGATCGCGGCGTCGGTGTCGGCGTAGGCGGTCAGCAGCGCACGGCGGGCGTGCGGGAACAGGTCCATCGCCTGCTCCAGGAAGGTGATGCCGTCCATGTTCGGCATCCGGTAGTCGGCGAGGATCGCCGCGACGGCGTCCCCGCGGAGTTTGATCTCCCGCAGGGCGTCCAGCGCGTCGGCCCCCGAGCCGGCACGGACCACGCGGTAGTCCTGTCCGTAGCGGCGGCGCAGATCCCGTGCCACCGAACGAGACACGGCCGGATCGTCGTCGACGGTCAAGAGAATGGGCAAGCTCACGGCGAAACCCTACGGGCTTTCCGGCGGTCAGTCGATCGTATGACCGCCGTTGACCGTGATGCGTTCGCCATTGACGAAACTCGCGCGCTCCGACGCGAGGAAGCAGACCGCCGCCGCGATCTCGTCGGGCCGCCCGAACCGTCCCAAGGGGACATCCGCGACATACTCGGCGCGACTCTCCTCCGGCACGCCCTCGTGCCGTTCGACCGGGATCCACCCCGGGGCCACGAGGTTCACCGTGATGCCCCACGGGCCGAGCTCGCGGGCCCAGCTGCGGGTGAGCCCGATCTGCGCACCCTTGGCCGCGCCGTAGGCCGACCACCGCGGCAGGCCGCGTTCGAAGATGTCCGAGCCGATCTGGATGATCCGGCCGCCGCGGTGGGCCTTCATCCCCGGCAGGACGGCCTGCAGCAGCAGGGTCGGACTCTTGACGAAGAACTCGAGCTGGTCCAGGTGCGCCCGCCAGGTCAGCTCCTCGACCGCGATCTCGCCGTGCGGGCCGGTCGCGTTGACCACCAGGACGTCGACCGGGCCGAGGCGTGCCTCGACCTCGGCGACCAAGGCGGGCACGGCCTCCTCGTCGGTGACGTCGGCGGCGAAGGACTCCGCCGTCCCGCCCGCGGCGCGGATCTTGCCGACCACCACCGAGGCCCCGGCGGCGTCGGACCGGTAGTTGACCGCCACCGGCCGCCCGTCGGCGGCCAGTGCCCGCGCGATCACCGCCCCCAGTCCGCGCGAAGCACCCGTCACCAGCGCTACACCCTGTTCCCCGGCCACTCACCCCTCCTCGTCGTCACCCGTCCCCGGCACGATAGCGGGAAACCCGCCCGGTGAAGGCCGACCCGCGACGGGCCGGAGGCCGACGGCCATAATCGTTCCCGTGCCCGGAAAGACCCGCGACGACCTGCGCGCCGACTGTTCCCGCTGCTTCGCCCTGTGCTGTGTGGTGCCGGCGTTTTCGGCCTCCTCGGACTTCGCGGCCGACAAGCCGCCGGGCACGCCCTGCACCAACCTGCGCCCGGACTTCCGCTGTTCCATCCACGACCGGCTGCGCGAGCGCGGTTTCCCCGGCTGCACCGTCTACGACTGCTTCGGTGCCGGGCAGAAGGTCGCACAGGTGACCTTCGGCGGCCGGGACTGGCGGCAGGCCCCGGAGGAAGCGGAACGGATGTTCGCGGTCTTCCCGGTCGTGCGCGACCTGCACGAGCTGCTGTGGTACCTGCACCACGCGGCGAACCTCCCCGGCGCCGCCGAGGTCCACACTGGACTGGAACGGGCGTTCGCCGAGACGGAACAGCTTACCCTCGGCGAACCCGGCGCGCTCCTGGCCGTCGACGTCGCCGCGCACCGCCGGAAGGTGAACGCGCTGCTGGTCCGGGCGAGCGAACTGGTGCGCGGGAAACAGGAGAAGGTCAACCTCCGCGGTGAGGACCTCATCGGCCGCGACTTCCGCAAGGCCGACCTCACCGCCGCCAACCTGCGCGGCACCCGCCTGCTGGGCGCCGACCTGCGGGGGGCCGTCCTGCGGCTGGCCGATCTCACCGGCGCCGACCTCCGGGGCGCGGACCTGCGGGGGGCCGATCTGAGCAGCACCCTGTTCCTCACGCAGGCGCAACTCGACGCGGCCCGCGGTGACCAGTCCACGCGGATCCCGGAGACGCTGGCCCGGCCGGCGCACTGGACGCGCTCTACGAGCACGTGATCGTCCCGCCTTCCCCAGCGAGAGTCGCACGCTCAGCCGCTTGAGTCCCCTGTTTGGCCGGGTGGGATGCCCCTGAAGGTCGCCTTCAGGGGCATAAACGCCCTCAAGGTCACCTTGAGGGCGCAACGTGTCGAATTCAGCGAGTGTGGCGCCAGGACAGCTCGACGAGTGCGGTGAGGCGCCGCTCGTCCACCTTCGCCGGGTCGAACCGCACGCCCAGGCGCCGGGTTCCGCGGGTGACCTCGCCGAAGACGGCGGGGTCCTCCGCCACGACGGCGGTGGCTTCCTCCTCGCCCAGCGCGAGTTGCACGTACCCGTCCTTGTCCACGCCGGCGAAGCCCTTGTCCCGGACCCGGAAGGCCACCATCCGGAAGTGTGTGCCCTCGGTCACCCCGGGCAGCGCCAGCGCGATGCGGCGCAGGTCGGCCACGGTGCTCATCGTCGTCCCCTTCACTCGGCTTCCCGGCGCCCTGTCCGCACGGCGCGGCGGGACGCGCCCGGACCGCTGAGTATTCTGTCCGGGTGTCGCGACCAGAGCGGGCCGCCCCCGACGAGCACCCCAGCGGTGCGCTGGAACAGATCATCGCCCAGCGGGTGCGGGAGTTCCGCCTCGCCAAGGGTGTGTCGATGACCGAACTCGCCCGCCGAACCGGCATGTCCAAGGCCATGCTGTCCAAGATCGAAAACGCGCAGACCTCGTGCAGCCTGTCCACGCTGTCGAGGCTGGCCGAGACGCTCGACGTGCCGGTCACCGCCCTGTTCCGGGGGGTCGACGCCGAACGGGAGGCGGTGTTCACCCCGGCGGGCCGGGGCTCGCAGATCGTGCGTCGCGGCAGCGACGTCGGGCACCTGTACCAGCTCCTGGGCGCGCTGCACGGCGAGCACAAGCGCATCGAACCGCTGCTGGTCACCCTCACCGAGGCCAGCGAGGTCTTCCCGCTCTTCCAGCATCCGGGCACCGAGTTCCTCTACGTGCTGGAGGGCGTGATGGTGTACGGCCACGGCCGGGCCCGCTACGAGATGCGTCCCGGCGATTCGCTGGTCTTCGACGGGGAGGGCCCGCACGGGCCGGTCGAACTTCTCGAACTGCCCATCCGCTTCCTCACCGTCACCGCGAACGGGCACCTCGACTGAGCCTGCCTTGAACGCTTGCCTTGACGTCGGCGTCAATGTTTAGGCTCGGCTCCATGCGGATCGGTGAACTGGCCCGGCGGACCGGAACGACGACCCGGGCCCTGCGGTTCTACGAGGCACAGGGCCTGCTCGAGGCACCGAGGTCGGCCAACGGCTACCGGGAGTACGACGAGAGTCACCTCCGCATGGTCAACGAGATCCTGACCTTGCAGGGGTTCGGACTCAGCCTCGACGACACGCGCCCGTTCGTGGCGTGTCTGCGCTCGGGGCACGAAAGCGGCGATTCCTGTGCCGATTCCCTCGAGGTCTACGAGCGCAGGCTCGCCGAGGTCGACGCCTGCCTCGACCGGCTCGGCGCGATCCGCGCGGGCCTGCTGGCCAAGCTGGAACAGGCGATTGCACGCCAGCCGCACCCGTGCAAGGTCTCCCCCCGTGAGGAGTTGTGATGCCCCCCGCCACCGGACCGGCTGTCGCCGCCGAGGTCACCAGCGTGACCAGCGAAACCTTCGAGCGTGAAGTACTCGCCCACTCCACCCCCGTCCTGCTGGAGTTCTGGGCGGAGTGGTGCGGCCCGTGCCGGATGCTCAACCCGGTACTCGACGAGATCGCCCGGGAGCGGGCGGGCAGCCTGGCCGTCCGCAAGATCAACTCGGACGAGAACCCGGACGTGGCCCGCGACTACCAGGTGATGGCCGTGCCCACGATGATCCTCTTCTCCGACGGGCAGCCGCGGCAGGTGATCGTGGGGGCCCAGCCGAAGGCACGCCTGCTCGCCGCGATCGACGCCGCTCTCGCCTGAGCCTCAGCTCGGGAAACGCACCTGGACCCGGGAAAGCGTTTCCCGCACGTTGTCCTCACTGGTCAGCTCGCGGGCCTCGGGGACGGTGACCCACCGCAGCGGCGCGTCGGGCTTTTCCGGGCGCGCCGCGGCGGGCTCAGCGGTGGCGAGGACGAATCGCAGGTCGGCGTGTTCGTGCGCGGGTTCGGTGTCACTGGCGGGCACCGGGACCACCACCACGTGCACGAGACCGGCCTCCGGCCAGGGCACCAGATCCGTCAGGCCGGTCTCTTCCCGGCCCTCGCGCAGGGCGACACCGAGGGGATCACGCTCGCCGGGGTCCGCGTGCCCGCCGATCTGCAGCCAGGTCTGCTGGCGGCGGTGCCATCGCAGCAGCACACGGCGGCTTTCCGGGTGCACGACGAGCGCGGAAGCGGTGGCGTGCAAGGGAAGGGAGCGCTGCCACGGGTCCGGCTCCGCCGCCACCAGCGCGCGGAGCATGACCACGTCCCCGGCCTCCGCGGCGTCCGCGGGCCGGTACTCCGACAACAACTCCTCGATACCCACGCGGCGAGCCTAGCTCACACCGAGAAGGCGTTGATCTTCGTCGGGGTGACGCGGATGACCACGCGGCGGATCTCGTCCGGCTCCGGGGGCGCTTCCCCGCCGAGGTACTTGTGCGACAGCCGTGACGGAAGCTTCTTGTCCGGGTCGTCCTCCAGTTCGGCGATCCCCCGGATCTCCACCGAGTGGTACGGGTTCGCGGCGTCGAAGACGGTCACGCTGACCCTCGGGTCGGCGGCGATGTTGCGGACCTTCTGGCGGCCCCCCGCCGAAGAGAACAGCAGCGTGTCGCCCTCCCGCAGCACCCAGATCACCGAAGCGTGCGGTGCGCCGCCGGGGCCTGCCGTGGCGAGCGTGGCGAAGGTCCGCTCGTCGAGCAGGGCGCGGGTCGCGTCGTCGAAGGTGGCACTCATGACTTGCTCCTTAGGGCACTTTCTGTAACAGAAGCCATGATCTGTCACTGGAGCCAGGAGCGGAAGAAGGCACTTTCCTGTCACAGAGGAACACCGGTGTGACCTTCCGGATGGCCGGTCTCTTCACGGCTCAACGCCACCCAGTGGAGCTTCTCCTGTTCACGGCGGGGCAGTCCCGCGACGACGAGGTCGTAGGAATCTTCGACCATCTCGCGCAGGAGCCGGTCCGGAACCGAGCCGTCGATCACCACGGTGTTCCAGTGCCGCTTGTTGAGGTGGTAGCCGCCGGTGATCGCCGGATACGCCGTCCGCAGTTGCACGGCCAGATCCGGCTCGCACTTCAGGCTCACCGACAGCGGTTTGCCCGTCAGGCGGCTGAGGGCGAAGATCTTCCCGGCGACCTTGAACACACTGGTGCCCTCGTCGAACGGAAACTCCTCGCGGGCACCGGGAAAACTCAGGCACAGCTTCTTGAGGGCGGCAGGCGTCATGCCCGCACCCTAGAGCCTGTACCCGGCGACCTCCTCGCGGTGGCTCGCCGGTCAGGTCCGGCGGGCGCGGGTCGCGAGGCGGTCGGCGAAGGCGATGACGAGGTCGCGCAGTTCGCCGGGGCGCTCGATGACGAACGGCCGGTCGAGGGAGGCGAGGACCGAAGGCAACCAGTCCAGCCGCTCCGCCCGCAGCCGGACGCGCAGCCAGCGCCCGCCCGCCGGATCGACCGCGGAATCGGCCGCGGGATCAGCTTCTTCGTCGGCATCCGCGTCGGTCGCGGGCTCCACGCTCGCCACGCTGGCGGGGAGCACGCCCCGGATCCCCTCGACGGTCCCGTGGACGCGCAAGATCACCTCGTGCCGGTACGCGGCCGTGGCGAACCCGGACAGCACGCGCTGCGCCGGGTCCTGCCCGGCGGGTGCCTCGAACGAGCCGGGCAGGGTCCTCGCGTCGGTGATGCGGTCGAGCCGGAAGGTCCGGTCCTCGCCGAGTTCGGGATCCGTGCCGGTGACGTACCAGCGGCCCGAATGGGCGACGATCCCGAACGAGTGCAGCGTGCGCTCGCTGCGCCTGCCGCCGCGGTCGGTGTACCTGATCGAGACCGGCCGGCGATGGCGCACCGCGTCGGCGATGGTCAGCAGGACTCCGGCATCCGGCGTGGGGAACTCCCCGGCCGGTTTCGTGAAGGCGAGGGATTCCAGGAGCGTGTCGAGCCGCCGGGCGAGTCGCTCGGGCAGCACGCGCCGGATCTTGGCCGCCGCGGTCTCGCTCGCGGTTTCCACCGTCGTCACCAACCCCGTGCGACGCCCGGCGACCAGGCCAAGCAGCACCGCGAGCGCCTCGTCGTCGCTGAGCATGAGCGGCGGCAAGCGGAAGCCGTGAGCGAGGCGGTAACCGCCGTAGCGGCCGCGCACCGCCTCGACGGGCACGTCGAGGTCGATCAGCTGGTTCACGTACCGCCGCACGGTGCGGCCGTCGACGCCGAGCCGGTCGGCGAGTTCGGCCATCGTCCGGGTGCCGCCCGACTGCAACAGCTCCAGGAGGGTGAGCACGCGGCCGGTGGGGCGGGACATGATCCGAGCCTACCGCGAATACTGGACCTGTTCTGTCCACTATTTGTTCTAGCGTGCGAAGTACCCAGACTCCACGACCGCAGGGAGAACACCATGGACTTCGTCTCGATCCGGATCATCACCGGCGACGTCGCACGCCTCGTCGAGTTCTACGAGAAGGCCACCGGGGTGACGGCGACCTGGTTCACCGAGGACTTCGCCGAGCTCAACACCCCCCACGCCACCCTCGCCATCGCCGGCACCCGCACTGTGCCACTGTTCGCGCCCGGCTCCTCCCGCCCGGCCGACAACCACAGCGTGATCCTCGAGTTCCTGGTCGACGACGTGGACAGCGTTTACCGGAACCTGGCGGGCGTGGTCACCGACTTCGTCACCGAACCGACCACGATGCCCTGGGGCAACCGGTCGCTGCTCTTCCGCGACCCCGACGGCAACCTCGTCAACTTCTTCACCCCGGTCACCCCGGCGGCCATCGCGAAGTTCGGCCGCTGACGACCGGGAGCGGGAGCCCCGGCACCGGGGCTCCCGCTCAGGCGGGCTTGCGCACCAGTCCGGTGAAACCGGCGACGAACAGGGTGACGAACGCCCAGGCCAGCGCCTGCAGCACCCAGGTCGCGGCCACCACGAACTGCCCGCCGGGGACACCGGTGTCGAGCCGGCATCGCTGCAGCGCGTCCGTCTTCACCAGTGGCGCCGCACTGTCCAGCGCCAGCCCGATCTGGTCCACCAGCGCACAGGTCCCGGAAGCACCGGCACGGACCACGAGCCCCGCCGGGCCCGCGACCCCGGCGATCAGCAGCACGGACACCACCAGCACCCCCAGCCACCACAGCAGTGCCATCGCGGGCCGGTACCCGTAGCCGACGGTGAGCCCGGTGAGGCGATGCCACACCCGGCCGCGAAGGCCCAGTTTGCCCCGCCGCAGCAGATCCCGCTCCCGCGCGAGGTGGATCCGCCGGACGTCGCGCTCGTGCCCGGCGGCGCGATGCGCGGCCGCCAGCTGGAAGTACGGCTGACTGGTGTAGTGCGTGGTACGCAGGGAGAGCAGCTCCAGCCACTCGTCCAGACTCGCCTTCCGCGGGAGGCCGTGGTAGGTCAGGCCGTCCAGCCGGACCAGTCCGGGAGTGAACGACAGGGGCAGCAGCAGGTCCCCGGCCACGCTCACCTCCGAAGCGTTGAGCACGAGCTGTCCCGGCTCCGCGGTGAAGGCGTGCCCGCCGTCGCAGACGAGCCTGCCGCCGATCCGTGCCCCGACGAACCGCAGGGTGCCCGTGTCGTGATGCCCCTCGGCGTGGAAGCCGCGGTTGAGCATGAGGTTGCTGCCGGTGCGCAGGTAGTCCGCCACCAGGGCCGGTCCCGCCGGGTTGACCAGCCACGCCGCGGTGAGGTTGAGCTGGCTGCCCAGCACCGCCCCGGAGAGCCGGATCGTGCCGCGCGGTCCCCCGCCCTCGGCGCGGAACCCGTCGCTGAGGAACAGTCCTGCCCCGGTCGTCAGGTTGTTGCCGTGGAAGGCGGGGCCGTCGGGATGGGTGTTGGTCAGGTGCGCCCCCGACAGGTCGAGCACGCTGCCGATGGCTGCCCCGCCGAAGTTGACCGTGCCCTCCGGGCTGTCACTGTCGAGCCGGACCCTGGCCAGCATCACGCTGCGTTCGATCTTCGCTTCGTAGGCCACGACGTTCGTGCCCACCAGCCCCGAAAGGTCCACAGTGGACAGTCGACTGCCCGTCAGCCGTATCGTTTCGCCGGTCCGGCAGTCCAGCAGGTGCAGCGGAAGACTGCTCTCCACGTCGCTGAGGTCGAGACCACCGTCGATCAGGGCACCCCGCAACCGGATGCCGCGCGGATCCGGCGCACCGCCGCCGGGCCAGGGAAAACCGTCGAGGAGCAGCGCCCGGACCACCGAGCCCCGGATGGTCTGCTCCGCGGCACCGGTCAGATCGAGCTGCCTGCCGCCCAGCACCGTGTCGACGAGCCGCCGTTCGGTCCGGGTCAGGTCCGCCAAGGTGAAACCCACGCGGGGCAGCCTAAGGGAAAAGGGGCGCGGTCCTGCCCGCACCCCTTTTCCCTAGCGTCTTTCAAAGCGGCGGAGCCGCTTGCTGTGGGCCGTCAGCTTGCACCGGCGCGGGTTCTGACGTGGTTCCTCGCAGAAACGACACTGCCAGCTCCGACAGCGTTCAACACGGTGAATTGGCATTCATGAGGAGGAGATCCCACAGCTTTACAGGTCCTGGGTCAGCAGGCGCCGTTGTCGGTCCATACCCCGGCCGCACCGCCGGGGATGTCGCCGTAGGTCCACCACTTGGCCGTCCAGCTGTGCCCGTTGTAGGACACCACCGCCCCTCCGGTGTAGGCCGTGGTCGCGTTCCAGGGCGCGGCCGCGCAGCTGTTACCCGGTGGCGTGGTCGTGGGCGGGGTGGTCACCGGCGGGGTGGTCACCGGCGGGGTGGCGCCCGCGAACCGCGCGGTGAACTTCGTGAAGTCCCAGTCGTTCTGCGGCACGTTGCTGCAGATTCCGTTGTCCGCGCTCGCCCCGCAGGCCCGGTCGCGGTTGACCGACCAGAAGGTGAACCGGCCGAGGCCGTGGCCGGTGGCGTAGTCCAGCACGGTCTGGAAGTCCGACTGGTAGAAGTACTCCGCGGCGTCGGATTTGCCGTTCATGCCGGAAAATCCCTCGTGCGCGTACGCGGTGGCGCTGTCCCAGCCGAGGTGGTTCATCAGCAGGGTGTGGAACGCCTCCAGCGCGGCGGTCTGGCTGGCGGCTCCGGAGAACCCGCCGTCGAAGGGCATGATCGAGAAGTTGTCCGGGGTGAAGCCCAGCCCCTTGGCCTTGTCCAGCAACTGGGTGCCGAACCAGCCCGTCCCGGCGGAGGTGCCCGGCATGGTCACCGACACGAACAGCCCGGGGTTGTTCCGCTGCAGGATCTGCGCCGCCCCCAGTTCGTTGGTCATCGCGGCGTCGTTTTCGTACTCCGGCTCCTCCAGGTCGAAGTCGATGGCCCGCAGCCCGTACCGGTCGATCACCTGTTGGTAGGCGGCGGCGGTGTCGGCCGGGTTCGCGCAGGTCTGCCCCAGTTTCGTGCCGCCGTAGCCGCCGACGGACACCGAAACGTCGCCGCCCGCCGCCCGGATCCGGTCGATGACACCGGCGACCGCGGTGTCCGAAGAGACGGCGGAGGTGCCGTCCCAGGTAGGAGTGCACCCGCCGCCGCTCGGCGCGAGGATGAAGGCCAGCTGGAAGGCCTTCTGGCCGGTCGCGGCCATCACCGCGACCGGATCCGGCGGGTTGTTGCTCTGGGGCATCAGGTACGGCGCCGACGCGTACCAGTTGCTGCTCAGGGCTGTTCCGGCCGCGGCCGAAGCCGCCGAATGGCCTGCGATGGCGAGAGCGGCGCCCGCGGCCACCGCCGCGGCCGCAACGACTGAGGCGATCCTTTGACGGTGCACTGGTCCTCCTCGTGTGACGGGAGTTGCGCTCTTCGTAATGTGGACTAGACCACTGCGTCCGTCAAGGCTTTGGACTGGACCATTCAGCGAGCGAGCTCCGGTGGCCCTCCCCGCCAGCGCGGCATCGGCGCCGTACCGGTGGCCACTTCGAAGGCCGCGCGGGCCAGCAGCCGGGGGGAATCGAGTGTGGGCAGCGGCGAGACACCGGGCGTGACCAGAAGCGGGATCTCGGTGCACACCAGCGCCACCGCGTCACAGCCGCGCTCGGCCAGTTCCCCGATGACGCGGGCATAGGCGGCCCTGGATTCCTCCCGGACCACGCCGTCCAGCAGTTCCCCGAAGATGACCCGGTCGATCATCGCGCGGTCCTCCGGCCCGGGCAGCACCGCGGTGATCCCCCGCCGCGCGAACGCCTCCGGGTAGACGGGGCCGTCCATCAGGTACCGGGTGCCGAGCACGCCGACCCGCCGGTATCCCTCCCGTTCCGCGCGGGCCGCCACCACGTCCGGAAGGTGCAGGCCGGGCAGCGCGAGATCCTCCCCGGGGAGTTCGAGCGCGAGGTGCGCGGTGTTGTCGGGGCAGACGAAGAAGGCGGCTCCGGCGGCGGCCAGGCGCCGCGCGCTCCCGGCGAGGATCTCCCGGACCGCCCGGTGGTCGCCGGCGTCCCACGCCGGCATGCTCCGGGCGAGCGGGATGAGGTCGAGCGTGACGTCCGGGTGGTCGTGCGGGCCCAGTTCGCGGAAACCCTCCTGGCAGAAGCGGCGAAAACACAGAGCCGCCCCTTCGGCGCTGTGCGCGAGTATCCCGAGATGGTGCATCGTTCCTCCGACATTCGTTCGACGTACCGAACATATCGTTCGGTATAATGAACGACGTCGTCAACCCCCAGGAGGGAACGGACCATGCCGCGCAAGGCCCCGCTCGACCTCATCGCCGCCGCGCTGCGGCGCGAACGCGCCCGCGCCGGGCTGTCGCTCACCGAACTGGCCCGCCGCGCGGAGGTGGCCAAGTCCACGCTGTCCCAACTCGAGTCCGGCACCGGGAACCCGAGTGTGGAAACGCTGTGGGCGCTGGGCACCGCGCTCGGCGTCCCGTTCTCCCGGCTGGTCGACCCGCCGGGCACGGCCAGCAGGCTGATCCGCGCCGGGGAAGGCCCCGCCGTGCCCGCCGAGGGGGCCGACTACACCGCCACCCTGCTGGCCGCCTGCCCGCCACACGTCCGCCGCGACGTCTACCGCGTCACGGCCGAGCCCGGTCCCCGCAGGGAATCCGCACCCCACCTGCCCGGTGTGGTCGAACACCTCGTGCTCGCCGCGGGGAGGGCGATGGCGGGCGTCGCCGGGGAACCGGTCGAACTCTTCCCCGGCGACTACCTCGCCTACCCCGGCGACGTGCCCCACGTGTTCCAGGCACTGGAGCCCGGCACCCACGCCGTACTGATCTCCGAACACCCCTGAGGCTTGGATCTCCGGGGAATCCCCGATGCGGGCCCGCCCCGGCTCCGGCACAGTGGATCCATGACCACACCAACGAAGCGCCTGACCAGGTCCCGGGAGAACCGCGTGATCGCGGGCGTGTGCGGCGGGATCGCCGAACGGCTGGGCTGGCAGCCCGGCACGGTCCGGTTGCTGGCCGTGCTGTCCTGCCTGCTGCCCGGGCCGCAGTTCCTGATCTACCTCCTGCTGTGGATCACCCTTCCCGACGGTCCATAGTAGACGGTCAACCCGCCGCGGGCGGGAACGGGACCGCGTCCAGCACCGGGATCAGCTCCTCCTCTTCGTAGTCCAGGTGCGCCTCCAGCTCGCGGGACATGCGGTCCAGTTCCGTCCGGAACCGCTCCGGATCGGCGGTACCCACCCCCGCCAGCAAACCCTCCAGTTCACCGCGGATCCGCGCCACCGTGCGATGCTCGTCGCGCAGACGCCCGATCACCTCCCGCAACTGGGGATGCGCCCGCTCCAGGTCGGGCAGCATCACCGCGTCCTCCCCCTCGTGGTGGAAGCGCAGCGACTCGCAGAAGGCCAGGCAGTGCTGGCGGATCCGCAAACCGAGCGCGGCCGGTGAGGCACCGTCGTCCCGGTCGGCGAAGTAGGTGTCGGCCTCGGCGCGGACCCGGGCGAGCTGACCGCGCAACCAGCCGTGGATCTCGACGAGTTTGGCGCCGAGGGTACGGGCCTCGCCGGATTCGGTGTGGGCGCGCTCGAGTATCACGACGGGCAGCGCACGGTCCACTTTGGCCTGGTAGTCGGCGAACCCGGGGGCCCGCTCCACTATCAGGGCGAACAGCCGGTCACGCTCGGCACCTTCGGCCGGAACGCCGATGGCGCCGAAGGTTTCGCCCCCGAGTTCCACCCGGGCCATCGGGTGGGCGAGCAGGTTGTGGTACCACGCGGGATGCCGCGGGGAACCTCCGGCGGAGCCGACCACCAGCAGCCGGTCGCCGTCGCGGACATAGGCCAGCGGCGAGGTCTGTTCGAGACCGGACCGGGCGCCCACCGTGGTGAGCAGCAACAGGTCGCCCCCGGCGAACGGCCCGCCGACCCGGCCGGAATGGGCGCGAAACTCGTCGATCACGGATTGGTTGAAGCCGCTTACTCGAGGGGCCTGACGCATATGGGGATTACGGTTTTCGGGCAAGAAGAAACTCCTCACGGATGACGGGAAAACGGCAGCGTGAACCGGCGGCCGGGCCGCGTCGGCCGGGCCGCGAATCACACGGTGAGAAAGGAAAAGCCGGTCACGGCCAGAACGGCCGGAACCGGATGCGGGAAGGCGTCAGAACAGACGCGTGATGTCGATGCTCACGATCACTCCCCGGAATTTTACGGTGCCTCCATGGCCGAGACCGTTCGACTGATCAAGGACACGCGACACGCCTGCCATTAAACCGGCCCACCGTCCGCACCGTCAAGCTGCGCTCCCGGCGGCTCCCCCTGCCTGCCGTCGGCGCTTGTGTCCCACCCTCCGGCGGATGAGTTCCACGCTCGGTTTGGGTGGAGGTGTCCTCAGGGCGCCGGACTTTGCCGGGACCCCGGCCTTCTTTCCTGTGAAGGGTCGTGCCCTCAAGGTGGTCTTGAGGGCGTTTATGACCCTGAAGACGACCTTCAGGGCACCCAACACGGGAAGGGTCCCTAATGGGGTCGCCCCGACCCCGGTCAAGGCTGTGTCGGGTTCGAGTCCGGTGTGCGGGGAAAGGGAAAGGCCACCACCACGGGGGGCCGTGGTGGTGGCCTGGGGAGTCCCGCGGAGCGGGAAGATCAGCCGCCGAGCTTGGAGTTGTAGTCGGCGATCTGCTTGTTCGCGGTGTCGGTCGCGGTGCCCAGCGCCTGTTTCGCGTCCTGCCCCTGCAGCACCGCCGCCTGCAGCGCGTTCTCCACGTCCTTGCGGATGTCCGGCATCTCCCCGACCGAGCACCCCTGCGTGGCGTAGGTCAGCTTGGTGCCCTGCAACTGCCTGATCGCGGTGGCGAACTGCGGCTTCTGGCCGACCCACTGCTGGTCCGCCGGATCGGTGAGGGCGGCCTTGCTGATCGGGAAGTAGCCGGTCGAGGTGTGCCAGGCGACCTGCGTCTGCGCGCTGGCCAGGTAGCGCACCAGCTCCCACGCGGCCCGCTCCTTGGCGGTGTCGTCCTTGTGCATCACCCACAGCGAGGCGCCGCCGATGATCGGGCCTCCGGTGTCACCCGCGCCGACCTTCGGGTAGAAGCCGGTGCTCACGGTGAACGGGTTCTTCGCCGCGGCGGCGCCCTTGACGAAACCGCCCAGCGAACCGGTGGACTCCAGTGCCATCGCGACGGTGCCGGAGTTGAACGCGTTGTCCCCGTTGTCGGTGTTGCTGTCCAGCTTCATGGCCAGGCCCTCGCCGACCATCTGCTGCCACCACTGCACCAGCTTCACGGTGGTGTCGTTGGCGAGGTTCACTTTGGACACCCGGCCGGTGCGGCCGTTGTCGGCGTCGCACAGGGCCTGGTCGGCGACGGCGTTCCACTGCTCGACAAACCAGCCGTAGAGGGTGGCGCCGAAACCGTACTGCACGGTCTCCCCCGGCGTCTCCTTGATCTTGCGGGCGGCCGCGGTGATCTCGTCCAACGTCGCCGGCGGCTTGTCCGGGTCGAGACCGGCCTTGGTGAAGGCCTCGCGGTTGACGTACAGCAGCGGCATCGAGGTGTTGAACGGCATCGAGTACAGCTTCTTGTCGACGGTGTAGTACCCGGCGATGTTCGGCTGGATGTCCGACACGTCGTAGTGGTCGACGTCGATGAACGACTGCATCGGCACGACCGTCTTGGAGTCGATCATGTACCGGGTGCCGATGTCGTACATCTGCATCAGGTCGGGCCGCTGCTGCGCGGAGGCGTTCTTGTACGCCGCCAGCGCGGTGTCGTACTGGCCCTTGTAGTTCAGCGTGACCTTGATCCGGCCCTGGTTCTGCTGGTTGAACTGGTCCACCAGCCGCTGCAGCGTCTGCCCGTTGGTGCCGCTCATCGCGTGCCAGAAGGTGATGTCCACCTCGCCCTTGCCGTTGAGGGCGTCGGCGCCGGGCGCGGTCACGGTGTCCGGCGAGCCGCCGCCGGAGTTCGCGGCCGTCGAACAGGCCGTCGCGGCGGTGGCCGCGGCCAGCACGAGCGCGAGCGCGCCGAGGCCTCGGCGCAGGGAATTCCGCACTGTCGTTCCTTCCTTCCACAGTGGAGGGTGCCGTCCGGGTTACTTCACGGCTCCCGCCATGAACCCGCGCACGAGCCACCGCTGCCCGAAGATCACCAGGAGCAGGGTGGGGATCAGGGTGATGGTGACCCCGGCGAGGACGAGTGCCTGCTGGGTACCGTTTCCGTTGGCCTTCAACGCGAAGACCGCGGTCTGCAGGGTGTTCATCGAGTTGTTCGACGAGGAGATGATCAGCGGCCAGAAATACATGTTCCAGCCCTGCAGGAACGACCAAACCGCCAGCGCGGTCAGCGAAGGCCGCACCGAGGGCAGCACGATGCCGGCCAGGAACCGCAGGTGCCCGCAGCCGTCGATCCGCGCGGCGTCGGCCAGCTCGGCCGGGAACTGCCGGAACGCCTGGCGCATCAGGAACACGCCGAACCCGTTGGCCAGAAACGGCAGCACCAGGCTCCACTGGCTGTTCTCCACGCCGAGGCTGCGCACGAACAGCGCGTTGGGCACGACGATCGCCTCGTAGGGCACCATGATCGTGGCCAGGAACAGCCAGAACACCGGTTGCCGCAACGGCATGCGCACGAACACCAGCGCGTAGGCCGCCAGGCACGAGGTCACCAGGTGCGCGATCATGATGACCAGGCCGACGAACAGCGAGTTGAAGAACGCGGGCACCAGCGGCACCACGGTCTCCTGCCAGGCGGCGACGTAGTTGCCGAGGGTGTAGACGCCGTTGAACAGGCCGGGCGGCTGCCGGACCAGTTGCCCCTCGGGCAGGAACCCGCCCACGACGGTGAGCAGCACCGGGAACAGCAGCACGACCGCCGCGGGGATCAGCCACAGGTAGGTGAGCAGGCGAACCCGGCCGCTCGGCTGGTTGAGCGGCCTGCGCCGCCCGCGGGTGGCGGGGCCGGGCGTGCCCGTGCCCGCCTGGGGACGATCGATGACCTGGCTCACCGGTAGTGCACCCGCCTTTCCACCACACCGAACTGGATCGCCGCCAGCACGATCCCCATCAGCAGCAGCACCAGGCCCTGCGCGCTGGCCAGGCCGTAGTCGTTGTTCCCGTTTTCGAACGCGTTGTGGAAGATGGCGAAGACCAGCGTGCTCGTGCTCCCGTTCGGCCCGCCGTCGGTCATCACCTGCACCTGGCCCAGCGCCTGCAGCGCGGTGAGCGTGGTGGTGACCACCACGAAGAACACGCTCGGCGAGATCATCGGCAGCACCACGCTGACGAAGTTGCGCATCCCGGTGGCTCCGTCCAGGCGTGCCGCCTCCAGCACCTCGTCGTCCACTCCGGCCAGCCCCGCACCGAGCACGAGCAGGTTGAACCCGGCCACCACCCACACGGTCGCCCACGCCACGGTCAGCAGCGCCCACGGCGATTCGGTGGTCCAGCCGGGCGACGCGATCCCGGCCAGGCGGAGCAGCCAGTTCACCGGGGACATCGACGGGTCCAGCATCAGCAGCCACACCACGGCCGAGGCCGACGCCGAGTACGCGAACGGCAGGGTGAACAGGGTCCGCAGCAGCCGCATTCCGGGCAGGCGCTGGGCCAGTGGCACCGCCAGCGCCAGCGGCAGCACCAGTCCGGCCACCACCACGAACACGGTGAACACCAGCGTGTGCAGGAGCACCTCGCCGAAGGCGGGGGTGAACAGTTCGGCGAAGTTCGCGGCGCCGACCGACCGCGAGGGATTGCCGTTGATGTCGGTGCCGCGGGTGGACAGGAAGACGGCCTGGAACAGCGGGAAGATCACGAAGGTGCCGAGGCCGGCCAGCGCGGGCACGCAGAACGCCACCCCCAGGGCGATCTCGCGGGCCGAATACCGCCGGCGGCGCTGCGCGCGCCTCTCCGAGGGCAGGGCGAAGGACATCACGGGGCCGGAGCCTGACGGTGATCGACAAACATCATCGGTATCGACCATGGCCGGAATCTTTCCATCGGATGGCAAGCCGATGACATAACCGCAACCGAACAGCCGCGCACTCTCCGTCACCTCCCTCCCCGCCACTTCCCCTCTGTCCCAGAACTACCCGTGGGCCGCTGTGTGCGGCGCACCGCCGAGCAGACCGGACTCTGCCGGGGCCGCTCTGGCACAGCTTGGAGCGCGGATAGTTCTGTGTGAGAATGAATTAGGTGAAGCTGGTGGAGAGGGCACGACCACGCGCAGTCCGCGAGCACCGGAACGCGGGCTGGTTCGCGGTGGCCACCGTGTGCTTCGGCGCGTTCATGGGGCAACTGGACGCGAGCATCGTGACGCTCACCTTCCCCGCGCTCCAGCACGAGTTCGGCGCGCCGCTGGCGGCCGTCCAATGGGTGTCGCTGGCCTACCTGCTCGCGCTGGTGGCGCTGCTCGCCCCCGCGGGCCGGGTGGCGGACGCCGCCGGGCGCAAACTCATGTACGGCCACGGTTTCGGCGTCTTCACCATGGCCTCGGTGGCCTGCGGGCTGACGCCCGGTCTGGGCTGGCTGACCGGGTTCCGCGCGCTCCAGGCCGTCGGGGCCGCGATGCTGCAGGCGAACAGCGTGGCGCTGGTCGTCGGCAGCGTGCCGAAGGAAAAGGCGCGGGCGGCACTGGGCGTGCAGGCGGCGGCGCAGGCGCTCGGCCTGGCCCTGGGGCCCGCGCTGGGCGGGCTGCTGGTGAGCACGCTCGGCTGGCGCTGGGTGTTCCTGGTGAACCTGCCGGTCGGGATCGCCGGCCTGGTCGCGGGCCGCTACCTGCTGCCCCGCACCCGGCAGCGGCATCCCCTCGGCCGGTTCGACGGCGCGGGACTCCTCCTGCTGGCACTGGCCTCGACGGCGTTCCTGCTGGCGCTCTCCGGGTTTTCCGGCCTGCGCCTGTCCCTCGCCGCCACCGGCGCGCTGGCGCTCGTCGCGATGCTGGCCGCCGCCGTCTTCGCACGGCACGAGCGGCGGGTGGCCGATCCGCTGGTGGACCTGACCATGCTGCGGCCCGCCGCGGTGTCTCGGGGACTGCTCGGGGCGCTGTGCGGTTATCTGGTGCTTTTCGGGCCGCTGGCGCTGTTTCCGCAGGTTCTGGGGACGCGCGGGTTCGCGGGACTCGTGCTGACGGGGCTGCCCGCGGGGTTCGGACTGGCCGCCGTGTTCGCGGACCGCGCCCTCCCGGCGAGGCTGAGCACGCACCACCGCACCACGCTCGGTGCCGTGCTCTGCGTGCTCTCCTGCTCCGCACTGGCCGTGGCGCCGCACTCCCCCGTGCTCGCCGGACCGCTACTGTTCGTCGTGGGGATCGGTCTCGGGGTGTTCATCCCGGCGAACAACTCGTCGATCATGGCGGCGATCCCGGCCCGCTCGTCGGCGACCGGAGGTGGTCTGGTGAACATGGCACGGGGCCTGGGCACCGCGTTCGGCGTGGCCCTGGTGACGCTGGCCCTGCACGGCGGAGGCGCCGAAGCCGGGCCCGCGGCGGCGCTGGCCGTGCTCGCGCTGGCCGGTGCGGTCGCGGGGGTCACCGGATTCGCGGGCGGCGGGCGCCGGGGCGAGGCCGCGTGACCGGCACCGCGGACACCGAACTGGCCGACGTGG
This sequence comes from Amycolatopsis cynarae, assembly GCF_026802195.1. Lineage (NCBI taxonomy): Bacteria > Bacillati > Actinomycetota > Actinomycetes > Pseudonocardiales > Pseudonocardiaceae > Amycolatopsis > Amycolatopsis cynarae. The sequence goes on from NZ_CP113836.1 coordinate 4,087,105, forward strand.
TCGCCCGGCTGCGCCGCGCGATGCGGCGGGCGGCCCGCGCCGCCGATCCGGGTAACCCGCTGTCGGTGGCCCAACTGGAACTGCTGTCCTGCCTGGCGGAAAACCCGGGTGCGCAGCCCAGCCGGCTCGCGCGCGTGCTGAACCTCGCGCCGAACTCGGTCACCACCCTGGTCAACGGCCTGCGCACGCGCGGACTGGTGACCGGTACCAGCGGCGGCGACCGCCGCACGGTGCACCTGAACCTGACCGCGACCGGCGAGGACGCGGTCCGGCGGTGGCAGTCGGCGAACGCCGGGATCCTGGGCGCGGCGCTCGCGGATCTGCATCCGGGCTGGCAGCACCTGCTCACCGCGGCCCTGCCCGCACTCCGGGAGCTCATCGACGCCATCGACCGCCAGGCGACCCCTCCGGGGCAGGCGGGCTGACCAGCCCCGACTCGTAGGCGTACACCACGAGCTGGGCACGATCGCGGGCCCGCAGCTTCGTCATCGCACGGCTGATGTGGGTCTTGGCCGTGGCGTGGCTGATCACCAGCCGCGCCGCGATGTCCTCATTGGACAGTCCACGGGCGGCCAGTGCCACCACCTCGCGCTCCCGGTTGGTCAGTACGGGCAGCGCGGAGGACGAGGCACCGCTCGGCGGCACGGAAACGTACTCACGGATCAGGCGTCGCGTGATCGCCGGGGACAGCAACGCGTCTCCCCGCGCGGCGACGCGGACCCCGTGCAGCAGATCGGCCGGTTCGGTGTCCTTGACCAGGAACCCGCCCGCCCCGGCCCGCAGGGCGTTGTACACGTACTCGTCGAACCCGTAGTTGGTCAGGATCACCACGTGCACCCCGGCCAGGTCCGGGTTCTCGGCGATCCGCCGCGTCGCTTCGATGCCGTCGAGGACGGGCATCTGGATGTCGATCAGCGCGACGTCCGGGCGGTGCCGCGCGGCCAGGTCGACCGCCTCGCCGCCGTCGGCCGCTTCGGCGACCACTTCGAGGTCGTCTTCGGCGTCGAGCAGCGCACGGAACCCGCCCCGGATGAGGGCCTGGTCGTCGGCCAGCAGGACCCGGATCACGCGCCCGCCCCCGCCGGAATCGTGGCGTGGACGGCGAAACCGCCCTCCGGGCGCGGCCCGGCCCGAAGCGAACCGCCGAGGTCGCCGACCCGTTCGCGCATCCCCAGCAGTCCCACACCCGGCACGAAGTCCCGGCCCCGCGTGCCCTCTCCGTCGTCCGCCACCGAAATGTCCACTTCGTCCTCCCGGTATTCGAGCCGGACCGAGGCCGTGGCGGTCCCCGCGTGCCGGGCGATGTTGGTCAGCGACTCCTGGACGATGCGGTACGCGGCCAGGTCCACCGGAGCGGGCAGCGGCCGAGGCTGCCCGCCGACCACCAGCTGAACCGGCAGTCCCGCCTCCCGGACCTCGGCCAGCAGGGCGTCCAGCCGGTCCAGGCCCCGGGGCCGGGGGGCGTCGTCCCGCAGCACCTCCAGGGTGGACCGCAGTTCCCGCATCGCCTCGCCACTGGCCTGCTGGATGGCCAGCAGCGCCTCGGGCACCGGCTCGTTCCGCTTGCGTGCCAGGTGCACCGCCACCCCGGCCTGCACCTTCACGATCGAGATGCAGTGGGTGAGCGAATCGTGGAGTTCACGGGCGATGCGCACGCGCTCCGCGTCCGCGCGGCGGCGGGCGGTCTCCTCACGGGTCCGTTCGGCGTCCTCGGCCCGCCGTTGCGCCTGGGCCAGGTTGAGCCCGCGCTGCCGGGACAACTCCCCCGCCACACTCGCCGCGACCAGCCAGCCGACCAGCAGGAACCAGCGCTGGAACACCTCGGGGGGCTGCTCACCGCTGCTGCCGAAGGCCAGATCGCCGCCGAAGCCCGCGGCGAGGGCGGCCAGCACGGCCAGGCCCGCGATGGGGCGGTGCCCCGTTTTCACCGCGGCGTGGAGCGCGAACATCTCCGGCACCGCGGCGACCACTCCGGGGTAGCCGCGGAGCAGGTAGGCGGCGAGGCACAACGTGGTGACCGCCAGCACCGGCAGCGGTGCCGCACGACGCAGGACCAGTACGAGTGCCGCGAGCACCAGCAGGGACACTCCCAGCAGGTCGAGACCGGTGCGGCCCGGCGGGGCGGTGACGGCGCCGACCGGCACCAGCACGGCGAGCCCGGCCGCGAGCGCCAGATCGCGCCCGACTTCCTTGCGCATCCGCCCACAGTAGGCGATCCGCGCGCACGGGGGCGTCGGGCGAGCGTGGTAGCGGCGGCCTGCTTCCCCCGTGGTATCCCCGGGTGCCCTACACCGCGGGTGGTAGCGGTGAAACCCCTCTCCCGCCCGACGACGGGGGGCCGCGGTGGGCGGCATCGTCTTCGACCATCCGAATCCGAAAGAAGGTCGACGTGACAGCAGATCCCGTTCCCCGCCGCCGCTGGCCGTTCCTGCTCCTGCGCGGCACGACGGCCGTGCTCGCCGCGCTGGCACTGGTCCAGACCGCACTGGCGGGCGGGCCTGAGGATTTGAGCGGGGCCTCGTCGCTCCGAATGATTCGGAGCAAAGAGGCCCCGCTGCACAACCGAAGACGGCGAGCCCGGTTGCTCAGCCGGTGATGCTGGGCGTCCCGGTCTCGATGTGCCCGGCGAAGCGGCGGGACCAGCCGCTGTCGCCGGAGACGGTGACCGTGAAGTCGTACCAGCCGCCGGTGTAGGCGACCGCGTTGAAATAGTCGCTCACCGTCTGCCCGGCGGCCACGCTGTAGGTCCACGGCCCGTCGCCGCGGTAGTTGTTCGAGGTGACGGTGAAGGTCTGCGCCGAACCGGATCCGTTGACGAAATCCAGCCACAGGGCCAGTTTGCCGGTGCTGGACGTGACCGCGATCCGGGAGCGGGCCTCGACGTTCTTGGTGGCTCCCGTGGCGTTGCCCCGCAGCCGCCGCAGGAACCGGTTCGGCCCGACCACCGTGAAATCGTAGTTTCCGCCGCCGAAATTGGTGCCGCAGTTGAAGAAGTCGGTGACCGATCCGTTCGCACCCGAAGACGCGTCGTAGGCGGGCACGGTGTACTGCCAGGGACCGCCGGAGCGGTAGGCGTTGGCGTAGACCGCGAAATGGGCCGCCTTGGTGGCCAGCGGGCTTTCGTTGGTCATCGTGATGTTGAGCTGGATGACCCCGTTCGAGCCGTAGTACCACGACGAGACCGAAGCGTTGGTCTGGTACGGCAGCGGCCTGGCCGGTTTGGTGCCCGCTTCCTGGGGCGGCAGCGCGTTCGTGCCCGGCGAGGGGTTCGGCAGCGGCGAGCAGGTGGCTCCGGAGATCGCCGCGCCGGGGGTGGGCAGCGACGGCAGCCCGTAGACGGGGTTGGCGAAGTCGAAGGCGGAGGTGAGGTCGCCGCACACGGCACGGCGCCAGGCGCTGATGAACCGGCAGTCGGCCGGCTTCCCGATCGCGCGCGACCAGGTTTCGATGAACCGGATGACCGAAGTGTGGTCGAAGACCTCCGAATCGACCCAGCCGCCGCGCGTCCACGGCGAGACCACGATCATCGGCACCCGGAAGCCGAGCCCGACCGGGGTGCCGCTGACGAACTCGCCCGCGGTGCCCGCCGCGGGCGAAGGCGGCGGAACGTGGTCGAAGAAGCCGTCGTTTTCGTCGTAGTTGAGGAATACGACGGTGCTGTTGAGCGTGTCGGGGTCGGCGGCGAGGGCCTGCAGCACGCCGTTGACGAAACGCTCGCCGTTGACCGGCGGGCCGATCGGGTGCTCGCTGGTGATCTGGTCGGTCACCACCCACGACACCTGCGGCAGCGTCCCGCCCACCACGTCGGCCTTGATCGCGGCCAGGATGTCGCCGGGTGTGCTGCCCGTCGTCGCGGGGACGCTGGACATTCCGTTGTCGTACAAGGGAGATCCGGGCTTGGCGTTGGCGAACTGCTGGAAGTAGGCCAGCCCGTTGTCGCCGAAGTTGTCGCTCGCGTTCTGGTAGACGCGCCAGCTGATGCCCGCGTTCTGCAGCACCTCGGCATAGGTCTGCCAGGTCAGCCCCGACTCCGATCCCCCGTCGGAGGCCGGTTTCCCGTAGGCCCCGTCCGCGTCGATCATCCCGCTCCACAGGAAGGTGCGGTTCGGGCCCGTCGCGGTCAGCCCCGAGCTGTGGTAGGCGTCGCAGATGGTGTAGGCGTCGGCCAGCGCGTAGTGGAACGGCAGGTCGGTCCGGTCCAGGTAACCCAGGCAGCCGATCTTGTAGTTCTTGGCCGCCATCCAGTTGTCCATCTTGCCGTTGTTCCACGCGGCGTGCTGGTCCGACCAGGCGTGCGCGATGTCGCCCTGGCACTGCGCGAGCGTTTCCGCGTCGCTGCCGGAACCGCGCAGCGGGAACGGGTACTGGCGGCCCAGCCCGTTGGGCTGGTTGAACACCGAGTACCCGCCGCCGAGCAGGATGGTGCTGCGGTCGGCGAATCCCCGTACCCCTTTCAGCGTCCCGAAATAGTGGTCGAAGCTGCGGTTCTCCTGCATCAGCACGACGATGTGCCGGACGTCGGCGATCGTGCCGCCCGCCGCCGTCGCGACCGGCGCCGCCCCGGTCAGTGCCGCCGCACCGGTCAGCGCGACCGCGCCGGTACCCGCCAGAAACGTCCGCCGAGCCACTCCGCCCACCGAGACCTCCACTCCCTTGATCACCGAACGTGTCCGGGTCAGTGAAGCGAAGACGGCACCGGGTGTCCACGAACGGCGGGCGAGGCGGTGGTGAACAGCGCGCCACCGGGCGGAGGCGGATCAGCGGTCCTCGGCGGGACGGTCGAATCCGTGGCGGCCGTACAGCCGCACGAAGTGGGCCAGGATCAGCGTCCGGCGGCGCTCGAGCCCGTCGGCGACGCGGCGGAAGAGCACGACCTCTTCCCGGCCGCCGGGTCCGATGGGTTGCACCAGGCGGCCACCGGGTTTCAGTTGCTCGATCAGCGGGGCGGGCACTTCCGGGAAGGCCGCGGACACGAGAACGGCATCGAAGGGGGCCCGCTCTCCGACACCCTCGCTGCCGTCGCCGACGAACAGTTCGACGTTGCCGACGCCCAGCCGGTCCAGATTCCGCCGGGCCTGCTCGCTCAGGTCGGCCCAGAGTTCGACGCTGACCACGTCGCGGGCGAGCCTGGCCAGCAGGGCGGTCTGGAAGCCCAGGCCGGTGCCGACCTCGAGCACGTGTTCGGTGCCGGTCAGCGCCAGGCCGGTGATCATGGTGGCCGACAGCGAGGGCTGGGTGGTCACCTGGCCGTGGCCGATCGGCAGGGGTTCGTCCCGGTAGGCGTCCGCGACCCGGTCCGCGGGCACGAACCAGGCACGGGGTGTGCGGCGCAGCGCGGCGCCCACGCGCGGATCGCAGCCGCCGTGGGCGAGCACCACCCGCAGAAGGTCCTTTTCGGACGGTTTCGCCCGGCCGCTCACGGCGAGTCTGCCGGGCTGAGGAGCCCGTAGTGGCCGTCGTAGCGGTGGTAGAGCACCGCGCCCCGGCCCCGCTCGGCGTCCTGGAAGAACAGGAACGGCAGGCCGAGCAGATCGAGGCGGGAGACCGCCTCCTCGGTGGTCAGCACGGGCGCCGGCTGCTCGCTGATGGTCACCGGGAGCTCGAAGACCTCGAGCTCACCGGCCCGCGGCGGGGTCGCTTGCGCCAGCCGGTAGCCCGTCGGCCCCGCGCGGTACAGGACGCTGTCCCGGCCGGTGCCCGCCTCGGTGAACAGGTGGAAGTCATAGTCGAGCAGGTCCATGTCGTCCGCCGCCTCGTCGAGGGAGCAGACGCGGAGCGCGAACGCCTTGTGCCGCACGATCTCCCGTTCGCCGGCCGGGCGGGGGAACCACCGCGGCCGGTGGGCCGGTTCCGACTGGTGGCGCCATTCGTGGGGCGCGGTGGACGGGATCGCGCCGCGGCGGGCCTCCCAGTTCGCGGCGCTGCGTTCCAGCCGGTGCCGCAGGCGCGCTTCGAGGCGGTCGATGGCCTCCCGGGCGCTTTCGCCGTCGGCCTGTGCCCGGACGAGCCTGCCGTTGACGTCGAGGTTGGCCTGCGCCACCACCGGCCGCGGGCGGGCGGGATCGCCGTGTCGGCTGAGCCGGACCCGCGCGGACAGGACCGGGCGGTGCGCCAGGTGGATCACCGCCCCCACCTTCTCGCGGGCGTACTCGGCCGCCCTCGACGGGACGTTCCCGTCCGTGGCTACCCGGATCCCGCTGGCCGGGCCGGACTGCGGTGAAGTCACGGTGCTGCCTCCTCCTTCGGCCTGCCCTCTTCCTAGGACGCCCGGGGCGGGCCGGGACAGGGCCGAAGGACCCGAGGCGGCGGCTTGGGGCCTTTCGTCACCTTCGCGACCCCGCACCGCGCGGGGCGGACCAAAGCCCCGCCCTGTCCAGGACCTCGTGCCCCTTTTTCCGTTCCGGCACGGGCCGGGGACGTTGTGCCCTGTCGAGCGCCGCGGCACCGCGCGCACGCTGGCGGTGACCGGAGCGATCTCCCCGAAGGCAGGCAGGCCATGGACACCGAGACGGACACCGCCCCTGGCCGCACCGGCACCCACCCGCTGGACGCCCAGTTCCACGCGGTGGAGCGGCGTCTGGTGCGGGAACTGCGACTGCCCGCCGAGAAGGTGCACGAACTCGTCGCCGCCGAGCGCGCCCGCTTCGCCGATGCGCGGGTGCAGACCTTCGTGCCGATCCTCGTCGAGCGCGCCGTCCGCACCCACCTGTCCGACCCGGCCGCCCGAAGGCGGTGTTCGTGAGGAACAAAGCCGTGGCCCGGGCACGATCGGTGCCCGGGCCGCGGGTGCTTGCTCCGCCGGGTGCGGCGGCTGGAAAGGAGATCAGCGAGAGACTAATCGCTGCCCCCGCCGGCGGCCCGGGGACAACCGGCCCGCCTCCTTCGGCGGAGTGAACGCGGTGAAGCGCTTCCCCCAGCTCCCCAGGCACACCGGGCCGGGAAGATCCACCCCATCGAAGGCACCTCCCCGGTGCGCTGTCATCACCCTTTCATCGGGAATTCATCGCCCGGCGGCACCCCACGACGGGGCGAGGCCCAGGCTCGCCGAATCGTCCCGCAGCACCGCCTGGTGGACGCGCCGCAGCTCCTGCCCGGGTTCCACGCCGAGCTCGGTGACCAGTTCGTCCCGGATGCGGCCGTACACCGCGAGCGCGTCGGCCTGCCGCCCGCCCGCGTAGAACGCGCGCATCAGCAGCGCGGCGACCGGCTCGCTGTGCGGGTTCGCCTCGCTCAGCGCGGACAGGGGGCCCACCGCGTCGGAGTGCCTGCCGAGCCGCAGCTGCCCGTCCAGTTTCTCCAGCCACAGCGACATCCTCCGTTCGGCCAGCCGCGCCCGCTGGCTCGCCGCGAACGGGCCCGGCAACCCGGCCAGCGGCTCGCCCCGGAACAGCTCCAGCGCCCGTGACCGCGCCTCGACCGCGGCCGCCAGGTCCCCCTCCCGATCGGCCGCACTGGCCTGGGCCGCGAACTCCTCCAGCCGCACCGCGTCCACCTCGACGCCGTCGCCCGCGAACCGGTAACCGCCGCGGTCGCGGGTGATCAGCGCCGGTTCGCCGTCCGCCGTCCGCAGGCACTGGCGCAGCCGGTACACGTACACCGGCACCACGTTCCCGGCCGGGGCGTCGAACTCCCAGATCCCGTCGAGCAGTTCCCGCTTGCTCACGGTCACCCCCGGGCGCAGGAGCAGGGCGGCCAGCAGCGCCTGCTGGCGCACCGGGCCCAGATCCAGTGGCCTGCCGTCACGCCACGCAGCCGGCGGGCCCAGCACCGACAGGTACAGCCGCGCCCCGGGTCCGGTCACCGCGGCCCGCCACGGCGGTCCCGGTGCCGGTGCCGTCGCCGGGACCGGGGTCGGCACCGGCACCGGCGGTTCGGGTTCCCCGCGGTGGACGAGCAGGTCCTGCCCCTCGCCGGGGGTCACCACCCCGTGGTCGAAGGCGTAGACGATGGCGGCGGCCCGGTCCCGCAGGCCGAGCTTGGCGAAGATCCGCCCGACGTGGGTCTTCACCGTCACCTCGGAGATGACCAGCGCGGTCGCGATCTCCGTGTTGCTCAGTCCGCGCCCGACCGCGCGCAGCACGTCGAACTCGCGCGGGGTGAGCACCCCGGGCGGCGGGCCGCTGCGCCGGTCGCCCGTCGAACTGCGGTAGGCCGTGAGCACTCGCGCGGTCACCGAAGCGTCCAGCCACGCGCCGCCCGTGGCGACCACCCGCACCGCGCGGATCAGGTCCTCCGCCGAGGAATCCTTCAGCACGTACCCCGCCGCGCCCGCCCGCAGCGCCCCCGCCAGCAACTCGTCGTCGTCGAAGGTGGTCAACGCGAGCACCGGCGGCCGGTCCCCGGCCTGGCGCAGCCGGCGGGTCGCCTCGATCCCGTCGACGCGCTTCATCCGCAGATCCATCACGACCACGTCGGCCGCCACCGCGGCCAGCGCCGCGGGCACCTCGTCCCCGTCGCCACACTCGCCCGTGATCACGAACCCGTCGCGCCGCCGGAGGATGCGGCGCAGCCCGGACCGGACCAGTTCCTGGTCGTCGACCAGCAGCACCCGGATCTCCCCTTCGGCGGGCTCGGTCATCGCGTCACCGCCCGGCCCGCCACCGGAGCCGGCACCCCCGGCACCGTCACCTCCACCAGCCAATGATCGCCCTGGGGTCCGGCGCGCAACTCGGCGCCCAGTTGTTCGGCCCGCGCGTGCATGCCCGGCAGCCCGCTCCCGGCGCCGCGGGGCGCCTCCGGCCGCAGACCATTGCGGACGGACAACCGGATGCCGTCCGGTCCGGCCCGGAGCCCCACCTCCGCCACCGCTTCCGGCGCGTGCTTGGCGATGTTGGCCAGCGACTCCTGCACGATGCGGTACAGCCCGAGCCCCGCCGAGGCGCCCACCTGCTCCAGATCCCCTTCCTGTTCGTAACGCACGTTCAGCCCGGCGGCCCTGGTGCGCTGGACGAGATCGGCGATGTCACCGGCGCCGGGCAGCGGCCGGGTACTCGTCGGCGCTCCGGCCAGCAGGCCCACCGCCCGCCGGATGTCGGCCATCGCCGCCCGCCCGATCCGCTCCGCCTCGGTGAGCCCGTCGACCGCCTCGTCGATGTCCTGGTCCTCCTGCAACGCGCGGCGGGCGCCGGTCAGGTGCAGCAGCGTGATGCTGAGCGAATGGCCGACCACGTCGTGCACCTCCCGGGCGATCCGCTGCCGCTCGGCCAGGATCGCCTGGTCCCGCACGGCGTCCTGCTTGTCCCTCTCGGCGTCCAGCGCCCGGACGTACCACCGCAGCATGCGGCCGGCGCTGAGCCCGAGCAGCACCGCCACCATGTACAGCGGCACCCCCTGCTCCCCGCCCCACCAGCCCGCGGCGGCCAGCACCGCGAGGCTGACCACCCCCACCGAGATCACCACGACCGGCCCGGAGATCGCCGCCTCTTCGGCGGCCAGCACCACCAGCAGGACCGAGGCGAAGTCCGGCTCCACCGGGCGCAGCAACAGGATCGCCATCGCCGCGATCACCGTCGCCGACCTGAGCCACGGCGGCGCGATCCTGGCGGTGAACAGCCACAGCAGCATCGAGAAGGCGGCGAGCACACCAGAGGCCACGAGCAGGACCGGCGGCAGCAGGGCGTGCCGCTGGCCGATCGCGGTTCCCGCCAGCGCCAGGCTGATCCCGTTGGTGCAGACGGCGACCCACCAGGGAAGCGTTATCCCGGCGCGCGCGAGGCTGGCGCCCAGCCGGACCCGGACCCAGTCCACGACCCTCTCCAACACGGCTTCACCGTAGGGAAAGGCGCTCCCGCACGCCATCCTCCCCCGGTCCGGACCGTTCTCCGCCCCTGGCGGGAGACAGCCGGCCCCGCGGATTTCATCGAAATGCCATCACCCGCCCCTACGGTGTCCCCCATGCCCGGGAAGTTCGGTGGCGGCCGCGTGGGGGCGGCGCGGCAGCGAACGGGACCGGCAAGGCGGCCGAACCGGCCACCCACCGGCTCGGCGCGCCGTCAGGACCCGGTGGACCGCCCTGGCCGCGGCCGCGGCGACCGGCACGACGATCGCGACCCCGGCCAGGACCAGTGCCGCCCGGCCCGAGGCCGGGGTGAACACCAGGTCCCCGGCGCGGCCGAGGACGAACCCGTCGTACAGGCACCAGGCGAACACCGCGGTACCCAGCGCGGCCGCGGGGGTGGTCAGCACGGCCACGGCGGCGAGCGCCACCGCGAGCACCGCGAGCATCACCCACGGACGTTCCACCGCACCCGCCGCGACCGCGGCCAGCGCGACCAGCATCGTCACCGCGAACCCCAGCGGGAAGCCGAATCCGCCCGGCACCGGCGTGGTTGTCCTGCGCATGCCTCCAGTGCACGCGCCGGGACGCCCTTCGCGGCCGTTTCTTGCCACGCCCTGGGCGGCCCCGCCCGGTGTTTTGACGGGATCCTGACACTCACGGCAGCGTGGGCAGCGGCCACAGCCGCCCGGTGGAACTGTCGATGAGGGCGGCCCGGTTCACCCGCACCGTGAGCGGCAGGACCGAATAGATCGTTTCGGCGAGCACCGGCAGTTGCCCGGCCCGTACCCGGGGCGCGAGCGACGAATGCGGCAGCCACCGCCCGATCTCGTAGTGCTTGTGCACTCCGGCCCCTGCGGCGCGCACCGTCTCCACCACCAGTTCCTGCCGGGGCACCAGGTCGGCGCGCACGGCGGGGATGAGACACGCGCGTCCCCGCGGGAACGCGCCGAGGGCGTCGAAGGTGATCTCGAACGGGTCATGCCCGGGCACACCGTCCATCGCCGCGCGCACCGGCTCCAGCTCCCAGTCCCGCAGGACCACGTAGGACAGGTGTGGATGGTGCAGTCCGTGCGTGTGGGACCGCAGCGTGGGCACACCCCTGCCCTCCAGCCGGTCCCACAGGTTCCGCAGCGCGCGCTCGGACCGGCCGTCGAACAGCAGACAGACAGCGAGAGCCACCAGCGCCCAACTCCTCGTCCGGCCTCCCCTGTATACCCCGCACGCCCTCCGCCCGCCCGGCTCCGGAACGGCACTCCTGGGACCAGAGGCCTGCCCTCAAGGTGGCCTTGAGGGCGTTTATGACCCTGAAGGCCACCTTCAGGGCATCCCGCCCCTTCACGGCACGAGGACGAGGACGAGGACGAGGACAAGGGGATCGCCCGATCGGAACCGCATGGACCGGCGGGCGCCGGGTACTCCTCCGGCATGGCCGAATTCGAGCGAGAACGGGCGATGCCCGCCCCGGCCGAAGAGGTGTACGCGGCCGCGTCGGACGCGGAACTGTTCGACCAGTGGCTGCCGGGCAACATCACGGTGCGTCCCACGCGGCCGCCCGCGGTGACCGCCGAGGTCAACCACCACCCCGAACCGGGCGTGCTCGGGGAAAGCCCCGATCAGCTGCGCCTGGAGTGGGGCCTGCGCGGCAGTGACGAGTACAGCGGCTGGCTTCAGGTCGCCTCCGCGGAGCAGGGCCGAAGCCACGCCACCCTGCACCTGTCCTTTCACGGCGACCATCCGGCGAACCACGGCGGGCAGGCCGCCGAGGAGGTCGACAGGCAGCTCGACGAGACCTTGGCGCGGCTCGCGCGGGTCGTCGCGCACACCTGAGGGCGACCCCCGCGCGACGTGGGACGCCGGGGTCAGGTCATGGCCGGTTGTGGTGCGAGTCCGCCCGTCACGACCAGCGCCGGGGTGTCGAACGGGGCGAGCAACTCCTCCGCCACTCCGGCCCACCGCAGCGCCGCCAGCGTGACGGGCAGCCGCGCGCGGTCGGTCCCGTCGGCGATCTTGAGCGCGATCGCGGTGCCGTCGGGCAGCGCGGCCACTCCGACCGCCTCGAAGCCGTCCTTGACCAGCAGGCCCGGCACCGCGCGCATCAGGCGGGTCACGTCCCGTCGGGAGCCGCCCACCATCTCCGGATGCGCTCGCATGGCCTCGCCCACCGGCGTCCGGGCAACGCGGCCGACCGCGGCGGCCAGTCCTCGCAGCGTCACGGCGAACAGCGGGGTGCCGCAGCCGTCGACCGCGGTGTGCGCGACGGGTTCCCCGGTCAGTTCCTCCACGGTGGCCGCGATCGCGCGCTGCAGCGGGTGGCCAGGATCGCGGTAGTCGCTTGTGGACCATCCTCTGAGGACGGTGGTGCACAGCATCGCGGCGTGCTTGCCGGAACAGTTGTGCGCCAGCCTGCGGGCCGGGCTGCCGCGGCGGAGCCAGGCGTCCCGTTCCTCCGGGTCGTGGGGATGCGCCGCCGGGTTCCTCAGGTCTTCCTCCGACAGCCCGCACGAGGCCAGGATCCGCCGTGCGGCGGCGAGGTGGAACGCCTCGCCGGAATGGCTCGCGGCGGCCAGCGCGAGCAACTCGGGCGGCAGGGACAGCCCCAGGCGTGTCATGGCCAGCGCCTGCATCGGCTTCGCGGCCGAACGCGGGTAGAGCGGCGTGGTGACGTCCCCGGCGGCGAAACGAACGGACCCGTCGGGGCCGAGCACGACCACCGAGCCGTGGTGGACCCCTTCGACGAGACCGTCGCGCATCAGGTGGACGAGGGGAACGTGCGCGGGCGTCATCCGGCCACCTTCGCCTCGCCGACGAGCTCGCCCAGGGTGTGCGCCACCCGGTCGAGGTGGTCGGTCATGGCCCGGGTGGCCGCCTCCGGCGAACCGGCAATGATCGCGTCCGCGATGCGCCGGTGCTCGGCGTCGGAGGACTTCCTGCGGCCGCCGAGTTCGTTGAGGAAGCCGGACTGGCGGGCGAGCGCGTCCCGGATCTCCTCGATGACCTTGCCGAACACGGGGTTGCCGGAGGCGGTGGCGACGGCGATGTGGAACAGCGAGTCCAGCGCGACCCACGCCCTGTTGTCGGTTTCCCGGTCCATCCGCTGCAGCAGGCCGGTCAGCACGTCCACGTCGCCGGGGCCGTGCCGCCGCGCGGCATACCCCGCCGCGGGCACCTCGACATGCCGGCGGACCTCGATGAGGTCCCGTGCCGAGTAGGAGCCGAACCGGAGGCTGCCGGACGGCTCGGAGGCGACGACGAAGGTGCCCTTGCCGGAGCGGGACACCGTCAGCCCGAGTGCCTGCAAGGCGCGCAGAGCCTCGCGCACGACCGAGCGGCTGACGTCGAACTCCCGTCCCAGGTCGGCTTCGGACGGGAGCCGGGCGCCGACGGCGTAGTCCCCGCGCTCGATGGCGCCGCGCAGGTGGGCCAGGACCGCTTCCCCGGCGCCCACCCGCCGGATGACCGGTTCGGCTGTCTGCCTGTCTGACAGGTTCACGAGCGCACAGCCTGCGGCCTTTCCCGGGCGGTGTCAAGCACGACGGTGTCGAGCACGACCGACCGGGCGGGAACCGGCGCGCTGGGGCACGATCGGGTCATGGAGCCGCGAATCGACTACGAGGCGGTGTTCCTGGCGAGCCCCTCCCCCACCGCGGTCCTGTCCCCCGGCTTCGTGTTCCTCGCCGTCAACGACGCCTACCTGAAGGTGGCGGGCCGGTCACGGGAAGAGCTGATCGGCCGGGAGGTGTTCGAGGCCTTCCCCGACAACCCCGAGGACCCCCAGGGCGCCCGTGCCCTGCGCACGTCGCTGGAGCGGGTGGTGGCGACCGGGCAGCGGCACACCATGGCGCTGGTGCGCTACAGCGTCGAGGTGGCGGAACGGCCCGGGGTGATCGAGCACCGCTACTGGAGCCCGCTCAATGCCCCCGTGCTCGGCGAGGACGGTTCGGTGCGGCTGATCCTGCACCGAGTCGAGGAGGTCACGGGCTTTCTCTCCGAGCTGGGCAGGACCGCCGTCCCGAACCGGGCCGAGCTCGCGGCGGCGCAGGCCGAGATCTATGCCCGCAACCGCGAACTCGCCCAGGCCAACGAGCGGCTCTCGGCCGCCGCGGACATCCGGACCGCACTGCTCGCCGATCTGCCCGCGGGCGAGGTCCTGCATCTGATCGCCACCCGGGCACGCGAGATCGTCACGGCCGACAGCGCCGTCGTGCTGGTGCCCGACGCGGCGGGGGGCAGCCTGCTCACCGCGGCGGTGTCCGGGGCCTACGCCGAGGTCTTCGGGGATCTGCACCTGTCGCTCACGGACGATCCCGGCAGCCTGTCGGTGCGGGTCTTCCACACGGGGCGATCCGTGATGAGCACGGACTCCGCGGAGATCGCGACACGGCTGGGGTTGCCGCCGGAGGTCTCGGTGGGGGCGGCACTGGCCGTCCCGCTCGGTCATGCCGGGCAGATCCTCGGCGTGCTGGCGGTGGTGAGGCACCCAGGCCACGAGACCTTCGACAGCACCGTGGTCCACGTCCTCGAACCGTTCGCCGCGCAGGCCTCCCTCGCACTGGAACTGGGCAGGCGCCGCGCCGAGGCCGAGCAGTTGCTGGTGGTGGAGGAGCGGGAACGCATCGCCACGGACCTCGCCGCCGAGGTGGTCAACCGGCTCTTCGGCCTCAGCATGGAACTCACCGCCGTCCTGAAGGTCGTTCAGCGGGAAGCCGTCGCGCGCCGCGTGCGCCACATCGTGAAGGAACTCGACGACGCCATCCGGCAGGCACAGGCCGCGGTAATGACGATCCAGCCGCCGGAGCCCCAGCGCCGGTCCCTCCGGCTGCGGGTCCAGGAGCTGATCGACACCGCGGCCGAGTCGGTCGGCTTCGGCACCACCTCGCGGCTCGACACCCACCTCGACTCGGCACTGGACGAGGAGACCGCCGACCACCTGCTGGCCGTGCTGCGGGAAGCGGTGTCCAATGTGGCCCGGCATGCGGGGGCACGGCAGGTGGCCGTCACCGTCGACCTGCGGCCCGATCACCTCCTCGCCCGCGTCGAAGACGACGGGACCGGCATTCCCGAGGGCGCCCACGGCAGCGGGCTGGCCGACATGACCGAGCGGGCGGTGCGGCTGGGCGGAACCTGCACAATCACCCCGCGGCCCGGCGGCGGGACGGTGCTCGTCTGGCAGATCCCGTACCCCGGCCGGCCGGGCCCGGGTCTCGGGCAGGACACCCGAGCCTGACGGGTCCCGATCAGGACGGCGGCAACCCCCGACCCGGATCGGCCCCGGATCCGGCGCGGGGCACGGCCCGAGGTCACCCGGCGGGCGGCACCAGCCCTTCGGCGACGAGGCCGGCCAGTACCGCGTCGCTGAGCGCGGTCAGCGCGCGCTGGGGGCGGACCATCACGGTGAACTCCTTGATCAGGCCCGCCTCGTCCAGCTGGATCAGATCGATGCCGTGCACCTGCTTGCCCCCGACCACGGCACGGAACACCAGCAGGTGCGACATGGCGGGCTCACCGTTGTCGAGTTCGACGGTCCCGGCCATCTCGCCGACGTAGCGGAACTCGTCGAACACGCGCGTGAGCAGCACGCCGAAGACGCCGAGGACGGTCGGCAGCCCCTCGAACGGGGTGAACTTCACCGGGCTGAAGAAGCGCACGCCGGGGGCGAACAGGCCCTCCAGTGCGGCCCGGTCGCGCTGCTCGACAGCCGCGCGGAAACGCTCGACGGTGCTCGCCATGGCTCGTCCTCACTCAACGATGTGACTAATCTTAAAATTGACTATAAGCGGCCGCCCTCGAGCAGGGAAGGCGGGCGGAGAAGGCTGAGGCGATGGCTCTACGACATGCCGTGCTCGCCGCACTGCTGGATGGCGAGTACAGCGGGTACCAGCTGGCGAAGGCGTTCGACGCGGGGGTGGCGAACTTCTGGCACGCCCTGCCCCAGCAGCTCTACCTCGAGCTGTCCAAACTCGAGAAGGAGGGCCTGGTCGCCGGCCGCCGGGTCGTCCAGGAAAGCCGCCCCGCCAAACGGTTGTTCACGGTGACCGAGGCGGGACTGGCCGAACTGGAACGGTTCGCGCTCGCCCCGGCGAAACCGTCGTTCATCCGCGACGATCTGCTGGTCAAGGTCCAGGCCGTGGACGCGGTCACCGCCGGTGCCGTGGTGAAGCAGCTTCGGGAGCGGGCCCGCGTCGCCGAGGCCAAGATCATCGTGTTCGACAGACTGCTGCGCCGGATGCGCGGTGACCGCGACGAGGAGACGTTCCTGCGCGAGGGCGAACGGATCGGCCCCTACCTGACCTGTCTGCGGGGGCGGCAGTTCGAGCGGGAGACCCGTGCCTGGTGCGTCCGCGCCGTGGCGGCGCTTCGCGCCCGGGAGGCTTCCCCGCAGGAAGGAACCGGGCCGGGCGTGCGCGGGCAGTAACGCGGGCTCGGCCAAGCGGGGGTGACGGCTGGTCCCAACCGGTGACCGGGCCCGGTACGCCCACCCGGCCGGGAATACCGGCATCATCCGGGAAAAAACCGCACGGGACGGTCCCTCCGGCCCGGATGCCGGTTCCCCACCAAGATCGGTGACCGTGTCAGGTTTGGTGAAAGCGCTCTCAGTCCACTCAGGACCGGTTTGCGAGGTAACCGCAGGAAGACCGGATCTGGATCACCACAGGCAGGAAGATCGCGGAAACCCAACGACAGAAGGAAAAACCTCCTTCCCGCCCGAAGCGCGCGATCAAGACCCACTCCCGGACACCTGTCCAGTCACCTGCTAGCTCTGCGCAACGATCACCTCACCCCCGCCGTCCAACCAATGGCGGGTTGAAGTTGATAAACGTGAATGATTTTCTTAACGAGCCCCCGGCAGTTCACCTGCCGGTAACACTGAAACCAACGGAGGTCTACAGTGACACGGCTCCCCCTGAAGATCACCGGCGTGCTCACCGGCGCCATTCTCGTCTCCGGCATGGCCACCGGCATCGCGTCCGCCGCCGACCAGAAACTCGACGGCTCGATCACGGCCTCGGGCAGCACCTGCAGCTGGACCAATGCCAGCATCAGCGCCAACCCGCCGAGCACGCTGACCCTGGACCGGACCACCGTCAACCCGCCGGGCGGCAACCTCAGCTGCTCCGGCAGCGTCACCGTGTCGCTGAACAACAACCCGACGATCAGCTTCAACGACACGGCGGGCACCGCGACCGCCGACCTCATCAGCGTCACCGTGCAGACCCTCGGCGTGTCCTGCCAGTACTCGGCGAACGGCCTGACCGCACAGCGCCAGGGCACGACGCGGAACTACTCAGCCTCCGGCGTCACCATTTCCAAGTCCGGCGGCAGCTTCCTGTGCCCGGGCTCGGCGACGGCGGACGCGACGTTCAACTTCCACTGAGCACCCCGGCTGCCCGCTCCCGCAAGCCCGGGAGCGGGCAATCCCGCTGTCCTGAGTGGACAGTGACCAGGGGCAGGCCGGGGGCGGGGGTTACCGACGGCCGTGCGGGCCCTGGCCCTGGTGCTGGTTCCGGTCGTGATTCCGGTCGTGGTTCCGGTGATCCCGATGGTCACGATCCCGGTGATCCCGATGGTCACGATCCCGGTGATCCCGGCCACGATCCCGATCATGCCCCCCGCCACGATCTCGATCACGATTATCCGGACGATGAGGCTGGGACGGCTGCTGGTGAGCCACCGTGATCACCTGCGGTGCGCTGCTTTCGGCCGCCGCGGCGCTCGCGACACTCGCCATCGGCAGGGCCGCCGCGGCGGACAGGGTGGCCAGGACGACCGCCCGGGTGACTGCTTTTCGCATGAAGATCCTCCTTGCCGGGAATCATCCGTGTCTGACGACGCGCCCGAGTCTCCCATATTCGTTTTTGCCCGAAAAGACCGCGACGATGATCCAACAACACCTCTTCGGGAATTAACTCGCAATGGGTTAGCCGCGTCCGGGACACCCGGAGAAGTGCTTGCACTGCAAGCACTTCTCCAATCGTTTGCAGCTACTCTGAGTGCCCGCTGACGTGTCGAAAAGATCGGACTTCGACGGGACAGAGTTCGGGTCGTCTTCACCAGAGGGCCACCCATGATCCGGTCGCCTGCCACAGGACAACAAACTCTTCCCTAATTGTGTGATACTGTTGCCGGTTTGTCGCCGGTAGAATTTTGGGGTGACCGAAAACTGGGGGTTTTCCGGGCCCGATCCGGAACTGTACGACCGCATCGCCGACCTGGACCGCGATGGCAAGCTATCACTGCTGGCCGCCGCCGAGGCATGTTCGAATGTTTGCCAGGCGGTGAAGCTGGCCGTGATGGCGACGTTGGGGGATGCGGATTCGGTGGCGAAGGAGGTCGCCCTCGAACTGCATTACGGCGCGCGTCAAGCGGAGGGGCAGGTGTCACTGGCCCGGGATCTGGCGCGGCGGTTGCCTGGAACGTTTGGGGCGATGCGGCGGGGTGAGCTGGATCCGTATCGGGCGGCGAAGGTGGCCGATCAAACCTCGGTCCCGACCGACGGCCAAGCCCGGGAAGTCGATGCCCGGGTGGCGGGGAAGATCACGACTCGGGATGCGACGTCGGTGCGGCGCCTGGTGAACCGGACCGTCGCCCGCGTTGATCCCGACGGGCACGCGCGGCGGCGTGAGGAGCGGGAGCGGTCCCGCAAGGTTCAGCTGTGCCACGAAGACGACGGGATGGCCACCCTGTACGCCTATCTCCCCGAGGAGATCGCCGCCACCATCTACACCCGAATCGATCGCGTCGCCCGGGGGCTGCGCAGCAGGGGTGAGGAACGCACCCTGGACGAACTGCGGGCGGACGTGTTCTCCGATCTATGCCTCGGCGTCGCCTGCGAGGTGGAACCGCCGAGGGCGGAAGTGTTCGTATACCTGGATTTCCTGACCTGGACCGGGCTGCGCAACGAAGCCGAACTCGCCGGACACGGACCCATCCCCGCCCAACTCGCGCGGGAGATCGCCGCCAATGCCACCATCCGGCGGGTCATCACCGACCCCTTGACCGGCACACCCATCGACATCGGGCGCCACCGCTACCGGGCCGTCCGCCGCCACCAAAGAACTGGTCCAGGTACGAGACCGGGAATGCCGAATACCCGGCTGCCACCGACCGGTCCAGGCCTGCGACCTCGACCACGTCCAACCCTGGGCCCAGGGCGGCGGCACCGACAGCACCAATCTCTGCGGCCTGTGCCGCCGCGACCACCGACTGAAGGACGAACCCGGTTGGCACCACCGGATGACCGAAACGGGGACGCTGGAGATCACTACCCCGGCCGGTCGCACCTACCGTAGCGAACCCGAACCCCTCACCACCGCCGCCTGAGCCGTTTTGGGGCATGGTCGTTTCGACGACTTCTTTGCTGCCTTGGCAGAGGAGCCGGACCTTGTCCTAGCGGATTGCGATCGCCCAGACGACGGGGGCCGACAACCGGCTGATCCTCACGGAGCCGGTTTGCGAGCTGATCCCGCCGCTGCGAAATCACCGCCTTGTTCTCGCCCCGCCGCAAAGCGGCCCGGTTCGCCTTGCGGCCACAGACCTTGTCGCAACTGATCCTGCGGCCCACCCCCGGACGCGCTGCGGCGAAGCCATCCGCCCTTCGGCAACCGGTGCCCCACCTCAATACCCGCGGTAGCCGCTGCCGCTGTTCAGGGACCTCAGCCCGGGGTGGCTGGAGAAACCGCCGTAGCGGTTGATCGTGTACCGGACCCCGGCGATGATGTTGTCGACCGGATCATAGATGTCGTCGTGGCCCGACAGCTTGTACGCCTGGAAGGTCGAGTCGACGGTCTGCATCAGCCCCTTCGACGGATGACCGGCCCGTGCGTTGCTGTCCCACTGGTTCACGGCGTGCGGGTCGCCACCCGACTCCTTCTCGATCACCTTGCGGATCCCGGGAGCGTCCTCCTTGGCGATCGGGACGCCCTGCCCCTGCATGATCTTGAGGGATTCGTTGATCCACCCGGCCATCTCGTCGCCGGTCTGGTCGGGCCGGGTCTCGGGCTGTGCGTCCTGGGCCGGTTCCTGGGGTGCGGCCGCGTGCTCCTCACCGCCGCCACCGGACGGTGCGGGTTCGCCCCCCAGGCCGTCCACGCCGTACCGCACGGACGGACCGCGCCAGTCCTTCGGGGAGCCGAGTTCCGGCCCCTCGGAAGAGGCCGCCGCAACGGCCTTCACCTCCCGCGCCGGGGAGGCGGCGTCACCGCCGGTGCCGGCGAACGCCAGCGGACTGGCGGCCCCGGCGATCGAAACCGCCACCAGGCCCGCCGAAACGGAGGTCCGGGCGCCGAGGCGCCCGAGACGACGGGAGACCGCCGCGCACCAGGGAAGGTGCCGGGCCGTGTTCAGGCTGTGCAATCCCACGAGGGGAAACTCCTTGGAGTGCCGAGGTCGCCGGCCCCGGTCGGGGTCCGGGCCGGCGAAGGGCCGGTCGGGGAACGGGATCGGGGGATCACCGCAAGGCCCTTTCCTCAGATTACGAAAACAAAACGGAGATATCACCGGACGGTGACAAGCCCCACAGGAAGGCCCGGTTCGCAGATATCGGCACATCGCGCCGAAGACGCAGTTCAGCGCCATTTTCTGACCGTCGGTGACGATAGTGACACAAGTCCCTCAAGATGATCGAAAGCCAGGTCAGACCCCTCGTCGACGGCGAAACGGATGGCTGTGACGGATCTTGTACTATTTGTTCACCTTTTTTGATCTCACATCGCGCCGCGATCTTCCGCCCCATTCCCCGCATTACCGCGCAATTCGGCGGAAGATCCGGCCGAATACCCGACTACCGTGCGGCCGGGAGAAGCCCGGGCTTACCGGGACGTTTGACCGCGCGGCCGACCAGGACGGTCTCGGCCGCGGTGGCGCCGAGCCCGGCAAGGTCGGCGGTGACGAACCGGTAGAGCTCTTCGAGGTCGCGCATCCAGACGGCGACGTGCAGGTTGTAGGAGCCGGTGACGGCGAACGCGCCGTGCACCGCGGGATGGCGGGCCAGCGCCCGGCCCGCCTGGTCGAGGCGGCCGGGCGGCACCTGCACGAGGAGGTTCGCGTCCACCGACAGGCCCAGCCGCCGAGGTTCGACGAAGGCTTCGGTGACGAACTGGCGCTCGGCACGCAGGGTGAGCAGCCGGCGGCGAACGGTGGATTCCGGCTCTCCCACGCGCGCCGCGATGGTGCTCGCCGGCAGCCGCGCGTCCTCGCCGAGAGCGGCGAGCACGGCGTTGTCGATCTTGTCGAGTTCGCGGTCCACGAACCGGCTCCCGGGTTCGAGGACCCGTCGCTCCGCCTCGGTGAGCACATCCAGGCGCCAGTCGGTGGCGGCCGCGAACACGTGCAGGATCGTGGACGCCTCCACGGAGGTCACCGCGGTGGTCGCCGGGAGCCGGCGGAAGACCAGGTGATCGCCCGGCTGGGCGCCGCCCACCAGCACGGCCAGGATCTCGTCGCCCGCGGCCGACACGTCGACGAACGGGATGTCCTCCCGCGCCGCCAGCCCCGCCGCGACGGCGTCGAGCCTGCCGCGCAGCACCTTGACGCGCAGCGACATCGCGGCGGGCACCCGCTCCGGCGGTGGCGCGGCCACCACCCTGACGACACCGTCGCCGAGCAGCGCGCGCAGCCTGCGCCGGACCACACGCGCGTTCAGGCCCAGCACCCGGGCGATCCGCTCGGTGCTCGCCCGGCCGTCGCACTGCAGGGCGGCGATCAGGCGCAGATCCACCTCGTCCATGACCAGATCCTTCACGATGATCCGTTCACCGAGCAAGTTCATCCAGAGTTCGCGCTGATCGGCGCACTTTTCGCCGAGGTGAGCCGCAGAAGCGGGTCCGATCGCTCGGCGAGCCGCATCCTGGTCACGGCTTTCCCACCCGATGAAGGAGACCAGCCATGCCGGATCTGCTCGACAGCATGACCGAAGCCGCCCTGCGTGCGGGCCGCCTGCTCCTGGCGAGGCCCCGTCCGCCCCGTGCCCGCACCTTCGACGAACTGCGGACCGTGTTCACCGAGGTCGACGACGAAACCGTCGCGGTGATCAAACCGCTGCTGACCGCGCTTCGCCCCGAGGCGGCTTGGGCGGGCGAGTTCGGACCCGGCACCGGGCCGGGCGAACAGTGGGTGGTCGACGCCGTCGACGGGGCCGTCCAGTACCTGCAGGGCCTGCCGCACTGGTGCGTCAGCCTCACCCTGGTCCGGCACGGCCGGTCCGTGGCGTCCGTGCTGCACAGCCCCGCGTTCGACGAGACCTACCGCGCCGCCGAGGGCGCGGGCGCGACCCGGAACGGAGTGCCGATCCGCCCGTCGGAAAGGACCGAACTCGCCGCCACCCTGCTCGCGAACAGCCATCCCCCCTTCGCCGCGAACGACCTCGGTGCCGTCGCCCGCGCCGGGGCCGGGCTGTCGGCGGTCCTCCCCGTCGCCGGAGCCGTGCGCAACCTGGGACCCACCTCCTGGCAGATCGCCGACGTTGCCTCCGGCCGCGTCGACGGGTTCTGGCAGTACGGCCACGACGACGGCAACCTGCTCGGCGCGACCCTGATCGCTCGCGAGGCGGGCGCGCTCGTCACGGACGTGGCGGGCGGCCCGTGGCGGCCCGGCGCCGACTCGGTGGTCGTCGCACCGGCCCAGCTCCACGTGCCGCTGCGGGAAACCCTGGCTCAGGCGGAAGTCTCGCCGCCCCAGCGGTGTTCGACGCGGGCGACGCGCCAGTAGGTGATCGCGACCACCCACACCACGACGAACAGCCCGACGACGAGGTATCCCACGTTGCCCAGGTCCAGCCCCGCGATCCAGTCGGTGACCGGGCTGGACCAGCCCAGGTCCGCCTTCGCCACTCCGACCAGTTCGATCGTCCCCACCACCAGCGCCACCACGACGGACAACCCCGTGATGGTGAGGTTGTAGTAGACCTTGCGCACCGGATTGGCGAAGGCCCAGTGGTAGGCGAAGTTCATGAACGTGCCGTCGAGCGTGTCGAACAGGCTCATCCCCGCCGCGAACAGCAGCGGCAGGCACACGACCGCGTACCAGGGCAGTCCGGCGGCGCCCGAGGAACCGGCCAGCGCGAGCAGCAGCACCTCGGTGGCGGTGTCGAACCCGATCCCGAACAGCAGGCCGACCAGGTACATCTGGCCGGGACGCCGGATGGACCGGGTCAGCCTGCCCAGGACACGGGCCAGAAACCCTCGCGAGTCGAGCCGGGCCTCGAGCTCGGCCTCGTCGAACCGGCCCCGGCGAAGTTCGCGGAAGACGCGCCCGATGCCGATCAGCGCGACGAGGTTGAGGATCCCGATCAGGTAGAGGAACCCGCCGGAGGCGGTGGTGGAGATCGTGCTGAGCACCCGGTGCAGGCCCGAGGAGTCGTCGGCCCAGCGCATCGCGCCCTGCGCGCCGAGCGCGACCAGCACCGCGAGGACGACGACCACGCTCGCGTGGCCGAGGGCGAACCAGAACCCGACCGACAGCGGGCGCTTCCCCTCGGCCATCAGCTTGCGCGTGGTGTTGTCGATCGCGGCGATGTGATCGGCGTCGAAGGCGTGCCGCATGCCCAGGGTGTAGGCGGTCACCCCGAGACCGAACCCGAACACCTGGGTGCCCACGGCGTAGTGGCGCGGCACGACCAGCAGGGCCAGGATGCCGAACGCCGCCCCGTGCAGCAACAGCACCACCAGCAGCAGCCCGCCGGTCCGGTAGGTGTCCTGGCGGCGCCAGGACAGGGAGGGGGACGTGCTCATCGAAAGACCGCCTTCCAGCACCTCGTGGATGGTCACTACGTGCCGTGGCCGGTCTCCTGGCTGACGGGTCGACGCTTCCGGTCCGCCTTCCCGAACGCTCGCGCGTCCAGTGGCTGCCCGCAGGGGCATGGGCCGGGAACTTCCCGTTTTCACAGTGGCGAGGGCCGCGCCGGTTTCCCACCGGTCTTCCCGAGCACCACGGCCCGTTCACCTTACGGATCGAATGCGACAGAGGGCAAGAAAGCGGGTCGCCGATCACAGGCGGTGCCGGAAAGCGCTTCAGCCCATCTTCGCGACGACGCCCAGCGGCAGGTGCCGCAGGAGGAAACCGAGCGGCACCCACGGCCATGCCGGGACCTTCGCCTCGGCGGGTTCCCGTTCGATCGCCCTGACCAGCAGCGGAATCGCCTTCTCCGCCGGGGCCAGCAGGGGTGTCCGCCCGGCGCGGCCGGTCATCTCGGTGGCGATGTAGCCCGGGTAGATCGTGGTGACCGTGATGGGCTTGCGCAGCACGTCGGCACGGATGCCTTCGGCGAGCGCGGCGACGCCCGCCTTGCTGGCCGCGTAGGTGGTGAGATTGCGCGGCAGCCCGCGCATCGCGCTCATCGAGGAGATCACCACCAGGTGCCCGGCGTTGCGGGCGCGGAAGAGCTCCATGGCCGCCTCGCACTGGGCGAGCGCCGCGGTGAAGTTGGTGTTCGCGGTCTGCAGGTTCGCGTCGAACCGGCCGGTGCCGATCGGCTGTCCCTTGCCCAGCCCGGCGTTGACGATCACCCGGTCGAGCCCGCCCAGTTCCTCGTCCAGCGCCTTGACCACCTCGAAGACCCGCGGATGGTCGTTCACGTCCAGCGCGCGCACGGACACGGTGATCCCCGGATGCGCGGCGAGGAGCTGGTCACGCAGCGCGGTGAGCCTGTCCAGCCGTCGCGCGCACAGCGCCAGGTTCCGGCCGCGCGCGGCGAACTGCCTGGCCATCCCTTCGCCGAGTCCCGAACTGGCCCCCGTGATGAGGATGTTCCTGCGAGTCACCATGACGCTTGTCCACCTCCTTTACGGCCGAACCGGTGAACGGACGGCGCAGCGGCGGTACGGTTCCTTCCGTGCTCGAAATCAGGCCCAACTGCGAATGCTGCGACGCCGACCTGCCGCCCGATTCGCCCGATGCGATGATCTGCACCTTCGAGTGCACATTCTGCCGCACCTGTGTCGACGTCCGGCTGCACGGCGTGTGCCCCAACTGCGGCGGCGGGTTCACCGCCCGCCCCATCCGGCCCGCCGCACTGCTCGACCGGTACCCGGCATCCACGAAGCGAATCCTCAACCCCGCGGGGTGTGGCCTCGCCCCCTGAACCCCGCGCTCCGCCTTCCACAGGGGATTGCCGTGAGGGGTCCCCTCACAGCAAATAGGGCCAGGGCCTCGGCAAAGTCCCGTCGGCTCGGGTCCGCCGGCCGAGTCCCACGCTCGGGCCGGGGCGGGGTGCCCTGAAGGTCGCCTTCAGGGTCATCAATGCCCTCAAGGCCACCTTGAGGGCACGCCCCTGGCCCCGGCAGGGTCGAGCCGCGCTACTCCCCGGTGCCGTCGCCGCCGCGGGTGGCGCAGCGGGAGGGGTTGTCGCGCAGGCACACCTTGCCGTTCACCACGCGCAGTCCGGCGTCGTCGTAGGCGGTCACCCAGTCGCCTGCGATCGCCTTCTGCGCGGTGGCCAGCGGGATCAGGCCCGAGCAGACGGCGTCGTGCAGCTTGTTCTCCACCGCGTCCTTGGGATTCGGGATCGTGCCCGGCTCCACCCACAGGTTGCGGGGGTCGTCGGGCCCCCCGCCGAGTTCGAGGCTCACCAGGTGGTCGTATTCGCCCTGCGCGCCGTCCGGCAGTCCGTAGGACCGCGCCGAGGCGGCCTTCATCCGGTTGGTCTTCGAGGTCGGCGGGCGCACCGTCTTCGTCCAGCCGGACTTGCAGACGGTGTCCCCGATGTTCGCCTGCGTCACCGCCGGGTTGACCGCCCCGGGGGTGCACGCGGGATCCGGCAGGGGCTGGCCGTCCCGGCTGCCCTCCTTGCAGGTGCCCGCCGCGGGCATCGGCGCGTTCGGGTCGTCCGCGGCCAGGACGGCGGACCCGGCGCTGGCGGGCGCGCCGCCGCTGGCGGTGGTGGAGGGGTGGCAGGCGGTCAGCGTCAGCACGGCCAGTGCCGCCGCCGCGAGGGTGGTACGCCGGATGATCACTCGCTCATCATCCGAGCCGGGCCGGGCCGGATCCGCGCGCCACGCCGCGACGCGGGGAAACCCGGCCCCGGCAAAAAGTCCACAACGGACGATCCGGTCAGGCGGATCGCCCGCGCGACAGGGAAACCCCGACCGTCGTGAACAGCGCCAGGCCGGACAGCACACCCGAGACGACCCCCACCGTGGCCGCTGAGGCGCCGAGCGCGGCGAGGACGAACCCGGCCAGGCCGAGCACGGTCAGCACCGCCCCGAGCCCGTGGAACCGGTTGAGCCGGAAGACGGCCGCGAGCGCGAAGAAGTGCACGCCGACCACCACGGCGATCCACGCGACCGCCACCTGGGGGTGCCGCAGCACCCCATTGATCACGAACAGGCCGCCGAACAGGGCGAGCGCCTCGGCCGCCACCACGAGCCAGTACCCGCGGCCCGGGGTGAAGCCGCCGCCGTCCGCCGGCCCGGGGCCGCCGCGGACGGCGAGGAACAGCGCCACCGCGATCACCACGCCCGCGATCCGGACCACCAGTGGCCAGGGACCTGGCAACCCGCGCGCGTTCACCTCGACGAAGACGAGGCCGAACAGGATGCCGATCAGGTATCCGGTAGCCTGCCCCATCCGCCGGCCGGGTTTCGTCATACGGTGATCATGACCGCACCCCGAGGGGTCCCGCACACCGGGCCCCTGGAGCCCGATCGACCCGGAATTGTGGTGCGACCAGGGACGGGACCGCGCCAGCAGCCCGATCATCCCGGACACCAGCGGCATCTGCTCCACCGTCCGGATGTCCGCCTCGACCAGCCGCGGCGAGCACACCAGGACCGCGACCGCCGACAGTTGATCTGCAGCGCCGGGCCGGCAGCGCGTGTTGCCGCGCCCGGCCCGACAGAACGTGTTGTCGCGCGGCGACACTGCGAGGACCGAAGCCGCTGTCCATTTGCGACAGTCAACCCGGCCGAACCGGCTGCCCATTGCGGCAACGCTTTCCCGCGTCCTGTCCAGTTCGGACCGGGCAGCAACCGCACCGCGAGTTTCCGCGCAGACCCACATGGACGAGGTCCTCGCCCGCCGCGAAGACTACGACGCGCGCACCGCGTGACCGGACGCGTCCAACTTGTCACAAACGCTCGTCAACCAGCTACACCCTCATCTGGGAAGAGCCGGCTTCACCACACCCGCCGTACGCTGATGGGCATCTGGCGGAAGAACTCCCGCTTGGGCAGCAGCAGCCCGGCCAGCGATAACGCGATGAACACGACCTGGTGGACGTGGTCAGTGCCCGGCGGGAGCCTGAACACGAGGTGCGCGAGCCAGAACAGCGGATAGAACCACAGCACGAACCACGCCCACCGCTCGCACCGGCGGAACGGCACCAGGGTGATCAGCCCGCCGAACAGGCCCAGGCCTGCCGTGGCCAGCGCATCCGTGCGATACAGCAACGCGTCCCCAGCCGGCGGCGCCACCGCGACCACCAGCCCGAACCCGAGGATCCCGGCACTGACCACGGCCAGGCAGATCCAGCTGATCCTCATCGTCGGCGGTTCCCGCTGCACGCGGCGACGCTACCATGCCGACCGGGCCGTCAGCCGATACCGAGAACGGATTCGGCGGTGGTCCAGTTGGTGAACAGGGCGTGCTGGGCGGCGGAGAGCGTGACCTGGTGCGCGCAGACGGCTTTTTTCACCGCGTTCTCGACGGAGTCCTTGCGGTAGGAGTTCTCGTTGTCGGCGTGCGGTTCGGTCCACAGGTTCTTCGGGTCACGCGGGGCGCCCCCGACCTCAAGCGGGACGGGACCGCGCCAGCAGCCCGATCATCCCGGACACCAGCCGCATCTGCTCCACCGTCCGGATGTCCGCCTCGACCAGCCGCGGCGAGCACACCAGGACCGCGACCGCCTGCGCCCGGGACAGTGCCACGTTGAGCCGGTTGCGCGAGAGCAGGAAGTCCAGGCCGCGCGGCAGGTCGAGCGCCGAGGACGAGGTCATCGTCACGATCACCACCGGCGCTTCCTGGCCCTGGAACCGGTCGACCGTGCCCACGCGCACCCCGGGGAACCCCGCCTTCTCCAGCGCCCTGCTCACCACCCTGGCCTGCAGGTTGTAGGGCGCCACCACCAGGATGTCCCCGTCGACGAGGGGACGGGTCGTCTCGTGGTCGCGCCAGGCCCGGCCGTGCAGGTCCGTCACGATCCGCGTGACCGCTTCGGCCTCCTCCACCGAACGCGTGGTGTTGCCGCGATGGTCCACTTCGGACCGGTACAGCCCGGCGGGGACGCCGTCGATCGCGCGCTGGGCGGCGGACGGGTGGGCGTGCAGGCGCCCGGCGTAGGACAGCTCCGACACCGGCTCGCACACTGCCGGGTGCATGCGGCGGGTCTCGTCGAGGAAGTAACCGAGATGCGGCGGGATGATATCGGCCTCGCCGATCAGGTGCCCCAGCGCGGAGGCCTCGGCCCCCGCCGGATGGGTGCCCTGCACGACCTGCGGCAGTTGCTGCGGATCGCCCAGCAGCACGAGGTTTCTGGCGCACAGGGAAACCGCGAGCGCGTCGGCGAGGGCGAACTGCCCCGCCTCGTCGATGATCAGCACGTCGAAGGGGTTGTCCCGCATCGCGGCGTTGGCGAAGGTCCATGCGGTACCGCCGACCAGATGCCCGCCGTCGTGCTCCTCGCGCCATTTCACCAGTGCGGGATTGCTCTTCGGCTGTTCCCAGGGCAGCGCGGGATCCGGCGCCTGCCTGGCGCGTTTCGCGCAGGGCAGCCCGGGCGCGTTCGTCTTCGCGGCCGACAACACGTTTTCGACCGCCTTGTGGCTGGTGGAGGTGACCGCGACGGTCTTGCCCGCCCGCACCAGGCGGGCGATCAGCTTCCCGGCGAGATAGGTCTTGCCCGCCCCCGGCGGGCCCTGCACGGCCAGCGTCGAACCGTCGAGCAGCTCCACGGCTTCGATCACGGTCGCCACCAGGTCCTCCCCCGGCTCCGGCAGGGCGCGCCCGCCCCTCAGCCGCGGGCCCGACCGGCGCAGCAGGTCGATGCCGGGGTGCCCGGGCAGCGACGGCAGCCCGTCCACCACCAGCCGCGCGAGGTCGGCGACGGCCTCGTCCTTCGGCGTGGGCAGCACCGGGCTGCCCGGCAGCACCGCCGCGGGCCGTTCCGCGCTTTCCTCGCCGGGGCGGCAACTTTCTTCCAGGGTGAGCTCGACGGCCGAGGCGGCGACCACCTTGGCGTCGCGCGCGCCCGAGGCGTACCGCAATCGCACGGTGTCGCCGGCGGTGAACGGGTGGGGCCGGTCCGGGTCGCAGGCGAGGACCAGCTTGCGCCGCGCCTTGCGGGCGCGCCCCGACGGCGGGACCCAGTCCTCCGCACGCACGGAGACCGGCACGGCACAGGTGGTGTCGGCTTCCAGATCGCCGAGCGGCGCGGCGAGCTGCCGGAAGTACTCCCACCACGCCGGATTCGTTTCCCGCCGGTGATAGCCGACCGACGCGGCCAGCAGCGCACGGGCGCGGTCGTCGTCGGTGAACTCCCCCGGGTCACCCGGCAACCCGTCGAGCAGCGGGTCGACCAGTGCGGCGATCCTGGCGGCACGCTCGGCCCGCCGCTCGGCGGCGAGTTCCTCCTCGGTGCGGAGCATCAACGCACCCACATCGTCCACTTCGGACTCCCGCGCGGACGGCCCTGGGTCGATCCCCGCCTCGGCCCTGACCTTGTGCAGGAATTCGAACAACCGCAGGGTGGAGACGCAGTCGTACTCGTTGTAGTCGGCGATACCGCGCAGGACGCCTTCGGCGCGGCCGGTGTCCCCGGCCTGCGCCAAGGTGAGGTACTCCTCGTAGGCCTCGATGCTGGACACCGCCGTCTTCACGTCGCCTTCGCGCGCCTCCGGCATGTACAGCGGTTCCAGGTATTTGATCGAGTACGAGCGCTGCGAGACTCGCAAAGCCTTGCGCACCACGGCATACAGGTCGACGAGGGCGCCGCTGCGCAGCAGGTCGTCCACGGCTTCCTCGCGGGTGCCGTGGATCGCGGCGAGCCGCTTGATCGCGGTCGACTCGTAGGGCGCGTAGTGGTAGACGTGCGAGCCGGGGTGGACGGCGAGCCGGGCCGTGGCGAAGTCGACGAACTCCTCGAAGGCGCGTTTCTCGCCGGCGCGGTCGTGCGCCCAGAACGGGGTGAACCGCACCCCGCCGTCGGCGGTGACCGCGCCGAACAGGTACTCCAGCCCGGTCCCGCCCAGGGCGAAGGGATCGCCCTCCATGTCGAAGAACACGTCCCCCGGCGCGGGGGCGGGCAACTCGGCGAGGGCGGCCGGATCGATGATCTCGTAGGCGATTTCCCCGGTGGTGTCCTGGCGGACCTGGAGGGCGGCCTGTGCGCGCAGCGTGGCGAACGAGGTCTCGGACAGGTCGCGGGGCCGGTCCTCGGCCGTCGCGGCGGCGAGCGCGTCGATCGTGCCCAGCCCGGCCGCGGCGAGCTTGCGGCGCTGGTCCGAGCGCAGGCCCGCGACCAGCGACAGGTCCCGGTCGGCTTCGCGCCCCTCGGCGCAGTGCCGGGCGTAGCGGCATCCCTGACAGGCCGGGCGTTCGTCGGCCCACCATCGCTCCGGCACACCCGGACGGCGTTCCCGCAGCCGGGTCCGCAGCCGGTCGAGCAGCGGCAGGAAGTCGTCGACGCGCAGCGAGCGCGTGCTGCCGTCGCCGAGCAGCAGGTGCATGCGCGGCCCCGTGGGCACGCCCGCCCGCCGCAGGGCGTCGGCATAGGCGGTCAACTGCACGACGGCGGCCGGTTTCGCGTGGCGGGCGAGCTTGGTGTCGTACACCTCGTAGCGGCCCTGGGCGTCGCGCACCAGGAAGTCGGCGCGGCCGGAGAACTCACCGTCGTGGAAGACGGCCTGGTAGATCACCGGGGCACCGGACGCGAGCGCCTCGGCGGTCGCGCGCGCCGCGATCTCCGGGTCGCGGTCGCCGATCTCGATCACCGCGCGGCTTTCGCGGCGCAACCGCGTGAGCGTGGCCTCCTCGTGCGCCCGCCCGTGCTTGGCGGCGAGTTGATCGGGCCCGGCGTCCGGCCGGGGTGCGCCCGGCAGTCCGGCGGCGGCCGCCTGGTCGAGGATGCTGCGGTGCTCGCATTCGAGCAGGTCGGCGAGGTCGGACGGCGTGTACATCGCCGCGAGTCTGTCACGCGCCCGTGCCGGGGCCGGCGACACCGGCCCCGACACGCCGGAACGGCTCAGACTCCCGGCACCGGCTGCGGGGGAACCGCCTCCCGCGCCATCCGCTGCCAGTCGTTGATCCGGCGGATGACGAGGATGATCAGCACGGCCGAGGCGGCGCTGACGAGGCTGGCGGCGGTGAAGTCACGCGCGCCGTTGCTGAACTCCTCGAGTGAGGTGGCGTTGGCGAGTTCACCGCGGAAGATCAGCCGCTCCGCGACGAGGGAGATCAGGACCAGGGTCCACCACCAGTTCACCAGACGACTTCCCTGCAGGTCGGCGATCTCGGTGGTGGCGGGGGCACCGGGGCGGCTGGTGCGCCAGATATCGGTGACGATCTAATGCGGGAACCGCAGATTCACCCCCGGACAGAACCAGGCGCCTATCACCCAGCCCCGGGCGCGCCGGTGGCGGACGGGCGAAAGGGCTTCCGCATTGAGCCGGGCATGCCACAGCCACAGCAGGAAGACGACGCCGGCCAACACGAGCAGCCCCGCCGCCAGGATGGTTAGCGTGCTGGTCAGCCGGTCGGCTGCCGCCAGATCCGCGGCGACGGCCTTGCGCGTGGCGTAATTCCGTACCACGCCAAGCGTATGCCAGACGGACCAGCTCAGCGCCAGGTTGACGGCGGCGACCAGCGCGATCAGGACGCTCGCGGCGGCGCCGAACCCGGCCACCGGCCGCAGCGGCCCCGGCGCGGCAGGCAACGGCACGGGAGACGGTTCAGACATTCGTGATCCCCTCAGTGTCTCCGGCAGTACGCCGGATCGCGGTGAAGATCGGGGCGAATTGCCCATCCGTTTCACTTCGACACCACTTCGTTACCCCCGTTCACCGATGGGCGTTATGACCGTTTTTCCGGTCAGGGTAAGGAAGCAGCGCAGGCTCCGCCCCGCCGAGCAGTCCGCGGCGGGCCAGTTCCGGTCGCACGCCTTCGCCGAACCAGTACGCCTCCTCCAGATGCGGGTAGCCGGAGAGGACGAATTCCTCGATGCCGAGCGCGTGGTATTCCTCGATCAGGTCGGCCACTTCCACGTGGCTGCCGACCAGCGCGGTGCCCGCGCCCCCGCGCACCAGACCGACCCCCGCCCACAGGTTCGGGTGAATCTCCAGTCCACGCACGCCGTTGCCGAGCGCGCCGCCGTGCAGCGCGACCATGCGCTGCTGCCCGACGGACTCGCTGGCAGCGAGCTGCTGCTGCGCCTGCCGCACCTGTTCGGGGCTCAGCGCGTCCAGGAGTTTCCCCGCCTCCGCCCAGGCCTCTTCCGAGGTGTCGCGGGAAAGGGTGTGCAGCCGGATGCCGAACCGCACGGTGCGGCCCGCCTCCTCGGCGAGCCGCCGCACCCGGCCGATCTTCTCCGCCACCTGCGCGGGCGGCTCGCCCCAGGTCAGGTACACGTCCGCGTGGCGTGCGGCGACCGGGAGGGCCGCGGGGGACGAGCCGCCGAAGTACAGCGGCGGCACCGGGTCGGGCACGCCGAGCACGGTCGCCCCCTCGACCCGCAGGTGCTCCCCCGCGAAGTCGAACGGGCGGCCGCTGAAAACCCCGCGCACGATCGTGAGGAACTCGTCGGTACGGGCGTAACGCCGGTCGTGATCGTGCCAGTCGCCGAAGCGCCGCTGCTCCACCGCGTCGCCGCCGGTGACGACGTTGAGCAGCAGGCGGCCTCCCGAGATCCGCTGATAGGTGGCGGCCATCTGCGCGGCCAGGGTGGGTGAGATCAGGCCGGGCCGGAAGGCGACCAGGAACTTCAGGCGCCGGGTCTCGCGGATGAGCGCCGCGGTGGTGAGCCAGGCGTCCTCGCACCAGGTTCCGGTCGGGGTCAGCACCGCGTCGAACCCGAGCCGCTCCGCCGCCCCCGCGATCAGCGCGAGGTAGTCGATATCGGCCTCCCGCTGTGCGGACGGTCCCTGGGAACGATTGGCGTGGAACCGTTCCACGACGGTCCGGCCGTCACCGGAGGTGGGCAGGAACCAGTGCAGTGTGACGGGCATGGCGGTCATCCTCTGGCGGTGTCGAGGCCGGCGGCGTAACGGGCGGAATCGTCCACAAAGGTCCGGGCAGCTTCGAACCCGTCGCGGAAAACGACACGAATTTCTCCCGCCGTCGGCGCGAGGGGAATGAGGGAATATCCGCCCAGGATCCTGCCGACGGCCCGGCACGGGGTCAATTGCGTCCGCATCCCGGAACGCCCGCGCTTTTCGTCAGACTGAAAGAAAGACGACCGCGTGGTGGACGTCGTTGACAGTGGCCGCGCGATCGTCTTTATTTCTCGTCGAAATCATTTCGGACGGGGAAACGAGGTCGGTGTGCGGAAGGCTGGCGATGTCCGGGCGGCCAACGAGGCCGCCGTGCTGACCACCGTGCTCGCCGCGGGCCCGCTCTCGCGGGGGGACATCGGCCGCGAGACGGCATTGAGCATTCCCACGGTCAGCCGGGTAGTCACCCGGCTGACCGGGCTGCGGCTGCTCAGGGAGGCGCCGGATCCGCGGCGTGCGGGCGGGGTGGGCAGGCCGAGCCTGCTGGTGGAGGTCGACGACGACGTGCTGGCCGCGTGCGGGGTGCACGTGGGCGTGACGACCACGACGATCGCGCTGGCGACGTTGCGCGGACGCCTGCTGGCCGCGACCCGGTTCCCGACCCCCGGCGGCCCCGCCCCGAAGGCCCTCGAGCGGATCGGCACCGCGGTCCGGGCGTTCCTGTCGGACTGGCCCGGCCGCCGGGTGGCCGGGCTGGGCTTCGCCACCGGCGGCCGGGTCGACGACGAAACCGGCACGGTCGATCACGACCGTCTCGGCTGGCGGGAGGCACCGGTGCGGACGGCGCTGACCCGGGAAACCGGGCTGCCGGTTCGACTGGAAGGACATGTGTCCGCGATGGCCACCGCCGAACTGCTCTTCGGCACCGCCCACCACAGCGAAAGCCTGCTGTACTTCTACGCCCGGCAGGTGGTGGGCATCGCGGTGGCCGTGCACGGGCGGCCGCACCGCGGTCCCCACGGTTCGGGCAGCATCGCGCACCTCGGCGTGGGCGGGCCGGTCCCGTGCTCCTGCGGGCGGACCGGCTGCCTCGAAGCGACCGTGGCCGAGGAGACCGTGGTGGCGCGGGCCGTGCGGGAAGGCATCATCGTCGAGCCGTCGATCGGGCGCCTGCACGAGGAGGCTGCGGCGGGCCACGCCGGGGCGATCCGCCTGCTCCGGGCGAGGGCGCACGCGCTGGGCAGGGCGGTGGGCATCCTGCGCGACGTGCTCGACCCGGCCCGCGTCGTCCTGGGCGGCCAGGCCGTCACCGGCGCGCCGGACTTCCTGCCCGACCTGCTGGCCGGGTTCGCCGCCACCACCACGTTGCCCGGCACCGACCTGGTCGAGGTGACGCGCTTCGGCGCCGACGTGCAGGCCATGGCCGCCTGCTCCGCCCTGCTGGCCCAGCTCTACGCCGACCCCGCCGCCCTCATCTGACCCGCTCGTGTCCCACGCTCAAGCGCACGAGCGTGGGACTCAACCGCGCATGGAGCCGGTGCGGACGTAGTTTTCGTGCCAGGACAGCGCCTCGGACAGCAGGTGCGGGGTCTGCGCGCCGAACGACGAGCGCTGCGCGCGCTCGAAGTAGTCCCGCAGGGCCGGACGGTAGTCGGGGTGCGCACACCGCTCGATGATCAGCTCGGCCCGGCGCCGCGGCGCCAGCCCGCGCAGGTCCGCCAGGCCCTGCTCGGTCACCACCACGTCCACGTCGTGCTCGGTGTGGTCCACATGCGACACCATGGGCACGATCGTGGAGATCGCGCCGTTCTTGGCCAGCGAAGGCGTCATGAACATCGAAAGGTAGGAGTTGCGGGCGAAGTCGCCCGAACCGCCGATCCCGTTCTGGATCCGGCTGCCCATCAGGTGCGTCGAGTTGATGTTGCCGTAGATGTCGGCCTCGATGATGCCGTTCATCGCCAGGCAGCCCAGCCGCCGGATCACCTCGGGGTGGTTGCTGATCTCCTGCGGCCGCAACACGATCCGGTCGCGGTAGTCGGCCATCCTCGCGTTGAACCGGTCCATCGCGGCGGGGCTCAGCGACACCGCGGTCGCCGACGCCCTGCGCATCCGGCCCGAGTCGATCAGGTCGAGCATGCTCTCCTGGATGACCTCGGTGTAGGCGGTCAGTTCGTCGAACGGCCCGTCCTGCAGCCCGGCGAGCACCGCGTTGGCGATGTTGCCGACCCCGGACTGCAGCGGCAGCAGGTTCTTCGGCAGGCGCCCGGCCCGCACCTCCAGTTCCAGGAAGTCGAGCAGGTGACCCGCGATGCGCCGCGAGTCGGAGTTGGGCGGAGTGAAATGGGTGTTGCGGTCGGGAGAGTCGGTCTCCACCACCGCCACCACCTTCTCCGGCGGGCAGTGCAGGTAGGCCGAGCCGATCCGGTCGCCCGGACCCATGATCGGGATCGGCCGCCGCTCGGGCGGGAGCGCCGTGCCGTAGTAGATGTCGTGCATCCCCTCCAGGCTGGTGCTCTGCCACGAGTTGACCTCGAGGATCACCCGGTCCGCCTGGTCGAGCCACGTCTTGTTGTTGCCCACGGACGTCGACGGGATCAGCAGCCCCTCCTCGGTGATCCCGCTCACCTCGACGACGGCGACATCGAGCTTGCCGAAGAAGCCCTGCCACACCCGTTGCGCGACGTGCGAAAGGTGGATGTCGGTGTAGTCGAGGCTGCCGCGGTTGATCTTGTCCCGGGTGACCGGATCGGACTGGTAGGGCATCCGGAGGTCGATGCCGTCCACTTCGGCCAGCACGCCGTCCAGTTCGGGTGCGGTGGACGCGCCGGTCCACAGCCCGAGCTTCATCGGGGTTCCCTCGACACCGGCCTTGGCGACCCGCTTCGCGAGCGCCCCCGGTACCTCCTTGGGATAGCCGGCGCCGGTGAATCCGCTCATCCCGACGTTGTCGCCGTTGCGGATCAGCGAGGCGGCCTCTTCGGCGTCCACGACCTTACGGGCCAGGTCGCGGTTCCGGATCCGTCCGGTCATCCAAGCCTCCTTGCTTCGACGGAACCCAGGTCACACTGTGACGGCGATCCTAAAAGCGGGAAACGCAAGGAAAAACCACGTTGCCACCCGGTGAACACCGGCACATGATCGCGCGCCGCCGCGCCGACCTCGCCAAACACGCCTCGGGTCCGCCTGGTGAACCGGGTCACCCGCGGTTCGCTGGGCGACCCCGGCGCTCGCCCAGCGAACGTCCCGGCGCGCTTTCAGACCGGTCCGGGTTTGAGCCTGAGGTCCGCTTCGATCCTGGCCGCGGTGGCCAGCAGCAGCGGCACGACCTCGCGGCGCACGTCCTCCGGTGACGCCTGGTGCGCGTCGAGGGAAACGTTGACCGCCGCGAAGATCACGCCGCTTTCGTCGCGGACCGGTGCCGCAACGCCGCGCAACCCTTCCTCCAGTTCGCTGTCGGAGATCACGTATCCCTGCCTGCGCACCTTGGCCAGGTCGGCGAGCAGGTCCGCGGTGCTGGTGATGGTGTGCCGGGTCAACCGGTCGAGCTTCATCCCCCTGACCCGGGCCGCGAGGTGCTCCGGGGGCAGCGCCGCGAGCAGCACCTTGCCCATCGACGTCGCGTGCGCCGGAAGCCTGCTGCCGACCGGGATCGCCACGGACAGCAGCTTCGGGCTGGGTGCCTGCGCCACGTAACGGATGTCGTCGCCCTCCAGGACCGCCATCGCCGTCATCTCCCGCAGTTTCCCGGCGAGGCGCCGCAGATGCGGCTCGGCGATCTGGGGCAGGGAGCGGCGGGACAGATAGGCGTAGCCGAACTCCAGCACCTGCGAGGTGAGCGCGAAGCGGCGCCCGTCGTGCCGCACGTAGCCGAGGTCGGCGAGGGTGAGCAGGATGCGACGCGCGCCGGAGCGGTCCAGGTGCGCGGCGGTGGCCACTTCCGTCAAGCTCATTTCCGGCTCCGACGGCGAGAACGCCCGCAGCACCGCCATCGTGCGCTCGACCGAGCGCATGAAATGGTCGTTGCGCCGCTCGGTGCCCGGCTCTTGTTGACCCGCCATCCTTCACCCGCCCGACCCGCACCGTCGCAGTCGATCCTAACCGGCCCCGTCACGGCCGACGCCCGAACGCTGCCCCCCTGACGGCACGCCACGGTCGCGCTTCCCCGGCCCGGTGCCGACAATCGCAGACGAGCGGGTCTCAGAGCGGAGGTGGTCACCGTGCGGGGCAGGCGGATGCTCTGGCTGGTCGCGGTCGCCGCGGCGCTCGTGCTCGCCGTGGTGGTCGCCGTCGTGGTGACCCGCCCGAAGCCGCCGGAGGTCGCGGGCCCCGGCCCGGCGCCGGGCCCCACGCCGGGCCCGAGCGCCACCGGCGACGTCCTCATCGTCAAGATCGACGACATCGCCCCGGCGCGGCCCGCGACGGGGCTGGGCTCGGCCGACGTCGTCTACGTGGAACCCATGGAGGGCGGCCTCACCCGGCTCGCCGCGGTGTTCTCCACCCGCCGCCCCTCCGTGGCCGGCCCCGTCCGCAGCGCCCGGGAAACCGACTACGACCTGCTGGCCCAGTACGGAAAACCGGTGTTCGCCTACTCCGGCGCGGTCCCGCAGATCGTGCAGGCCCTGCACAGCCCGCCGCTGACGGACACCGTGGTCAACGCCTCCCCCGCGGACACCCGGGGCGCCTACTACCGCGACGCGTCCCGCTCCGCGCCGCACAACCTCTTCGCGCGCGCGGACGCGCTGCCCACGACCAGCGCCCGCACGCCCGCCTCCCTGTTCCCTCCCGGCGGCGCTCCCGGCGGGGGCGTTCCCGTCACCGAGCGCACGGTCGCCTACGGTGCGGCCACCTTCTCGTTCCGCTGGCAGGCGGGGCACTGGCTGATCTGGCAGGACGGCAGCCCGTTCACCTCCACGGAGGCCGGTCAGCTGGCCGCGGGCACCGTCATCGTGCAGCGGGTGGCCACCCACCCCGAGCCGTTCCCGGAGGACACCGGCGGCGGAGTGACGCCGGTGGCGGAAACGGTGGGCAGCGGTACCGCGACCGTGCTGCGCGACGGCATGAGTTTCGCGGCTACCTGGTCCCGTCCCGCCGCGGGCTCCGCCACCACCTTCACCACCGGCGACGGCCAGGCGCTGCCGGTCGCGGCGGGCCCGGTGTGGGTGCTGCTCGTGGCGTCCTGACCGGTCCAGCCCGCTCCCGCCGTATCTGCGGTCCCCGCCGGGGCTCCTGTCCACGGGGGGCTTCGCCCGGAGCGAAGCCGGAAAAACACTGGGGGAAACCATGTCCTTGACCAAGTTCGCCGATCCGCTGCGCGTCCCGCCCGTGGTCCGGCCACGGCCCGGCGGCGCATCCGGCCTGTCCCGGCTGACCATCCCGATGCGGGCCACCCGCGTCAGCCTGCACTCGGAACTGCCTTCGACACCGGCCTGGACCTATGCCGGTCACCTGCCGGGGCCGACGATCGAGGTGCGGCGCGGGCAGCCGGTGCGGATCGACTGGCGCAACGAGATCACCGGCCAGTACCCGGTGACGGCCGTCATCGGGCCCGAGTACTCGCAGAACGAGCCTGGCACCAGCGGGGGCACGGTGGATCCGCACGTGGCCGCGCTGCCGCCGTGGACGGTGGTGCACCTGCACGGCGGGCGGACGATCGCCGGCAGCGACGGCTGGACCGAGAACTGCGCGCTGACCGGCCAGTCCCAGGTGGCCGACTACGGCAACGACCAGCGCGCGAGCCTGCTGTGGTACCACGACCACGCGATGGGCATCACGCGGCTGAACGTGCTGAGCGGCCTGGCCGGGCTCTACGTCGTCCGGGACGAGGAGGAGGACCGGCTCGGTCTGCCCGCCGGCCGGTACGAGCTGCCGCTGATGCTGTTCGACCGCAATCTCGGCACCGACGGCCGCGGACGCCTCACCGGCAGGCTCCTGCACAAGACCGAGCAGGGCACCAGCGAGTTCTTCGCCCCGTTCACCCTGGTCAACGGCACCATCTGGCCCTATGCGGAGGTCGAGCCGAGGCCGTACCGCCTGCGCCTGCTCAACGCCGCCAACGCCCGGGTCTACCGCCTGCTGCTGATCGACGAGCAGGGCAGGCCGGTTTCGGAGGCTATCCGGCAGATCGGGACCGACGGCGGCCTGCTGCCCGCCCCCGTCCCGCTGCCCGCGACCGGGCTGACGCTCGCCCCGGCCGAGCGGGCCGACCTGCTCGTCGACTTCGCCGCGCTGGCGGGGCGTTCCCTGCGGCTGGTCAACACCGCGGCCGCCCCCTTCGACGGGGCGCCGCCGGCGGCAGACCTGCCGCCCGGGGTGCCGGACCCCGACCCCGACCACCGGCTGACCGAGCCGGACGTACTGCAGTTCCGGGTGGCGCGCGGGCCCGAACGGCGCCCGGTGGTGCTGCCGCCGAAGCTCAGCCCTTCGTTCACCCGCCTCGGCCACGACACCTTGCCGCCCCACGAGCACCGCACGGTCGCCCTCGTCGAGCGGGACATGCTGGAACTGTGGGAGCTCGCCGAACTGCCCGCCGGGCAGGGAGCCCCCACGGGCAGCGTGACCGACGGGATCATCCAGGTGACGGGGCCGGGCGCCACCTCCCCCGTCACCTACCGCCGCCAGGCCGCCTCCCTGGAGGACACGGTCAACTGGTTCGTCACGCTGGACGGCTGGGAGGTCTGGCACATCCTCAACCTGACCGGCGACACCCACCCGTTCCACGTGCACCTGGTGTCCTTCCAGGCGCTGGCCCGGGACCGCTACGACACCTCGGGCTTCGATCCGGCCCAGGGCGGTACGGCCAAGCCGGTGGCCTTCACCGGGACCGGCGTGCTCGACGCGAACGAGCAGGGCTGGAAGGACACCATCCGGGTCAACCCCGGTGAACAGGTCACCATCGCGGCCCGGTTCGGCGGAGCCACCGGCCGCTACCTCTACCACTGCCACATCCTGGAACACGAGGACAACGACATGATGCGGCCGTTCGTGGTGCTGCCCGCCGCGGTCAAGGCCATGATGGGCCGGATGAGCATGTGACCGGCCTGCTCCTGGCCGCCCCGCACCGGCAGGGCACCATGGACACCGGCGACCATGCCGACTACCGCGAGGAGGAGTGGCCGTGAGCGTGTGGTTCACCTCGGACACACACTTCGACCACGCGCTTGTCGCGGGCCTGCGGGGGTTCCCCTCACCGGCCGAGCACGACGCCCACGTGGTCGAGCGGTGGAACGCCACGGTGCGTCCGGGCGACCAGGTGTGGCACCTCGGCGACGTCGGCATGGGCCGGCTCGCGCGGTTCGCCGGCACCCTGCGGCAGCTCCACGGCGAGATCCACCTCGTCACCGGCAACCACGACGAACCGTGGCCGGGGCTGCGCCAGGCGCACAGGCATCAGCGCGCGTGGCTGGAGCACTTCGCCACCGTGCAGGCGTACGCACGTCGCCGCATCGCGGGCCGCAACGTGCTGCTGTGCCACTTCCCGTACGAGGGCGACCACACCGGCGAGGACCGCGCCTCGCAGTACCGCCTGCCCGACCTGGGGCTGTGGCTGCTGCACGGCCACGTGCACAGCGAGTGGCGGACGCGGGGACGCCAGCTCAACGTGGGGCTCG
The DNA here is from genome assembly GCF_026802195.1 of Amycolatopsis cynarae. Classification (NCBI taxonomy): domain Bacteria; kingdom Bacillati; phylum Actinomycetota; class Actinomycetes; order Pseudonocardiales; family Pseudonocardiaceae; genus Amycolatopsis; species Amycolatopsis cynarae. The sequence continues at coordinate 4,127,619 of NZ_CP113836.1, forward strand.
ACGTCAACGCGATGCGCCCGGTCCACCTCGACACGATCGCCGCGGAGATCAGCGCCAACCGGTTCGACCCCAGCGCAACCCTCTGAACCGGGGAAACGCCGATCGCTTGGTCAGGACGGCCGCGGCCGGTGGCCGCTCACGATCGACAGCCGGTTGAAGGTGCCGATCGTGAGCGCCACCCAGCTCACCGCGCCGAACTCCTCGTCGGTGAGGTGCTCGCGGGCCCGGGCGAACTCCTGCTCGCGGAGGTGCGGGGCGGGCAGTCCGGTGACCGCCTCGGCCACGGCCAGCGCCGCCTGCTCGCGAGGGGAGAACAGGCCGGCCTCGCGCCAGGCGGGCAGCACCGACAACCGCTGGGCGGTTTCGCCCGCCTTGAGCGCCGCCCTGGTGTGCAGGTCGAGACAGTAGGAACAGGCGTTGATCTGCGAGACGCGCAGGTTGATCAGCTCGATGAGCCGCCGGTCGAGCCCGGCCTCCTGTGCGGTCGCGCGGACGGTCTTCGCGACCTGGAACAGCGCCTCGTACGCCTCGGGGTTCTGCTTGTCCAGGAAGACGTGCTCCCGCCGGGCCTCGGTGTCCATCCGCTGTCTCCCTCTTTCCGGAGCGAAGGGGATAGTATCGTCCCCAGTGGATGTTGACACGACAGCAATCGAGGCGGGACGGCGGGACCATGAGCAACACCGAAGCGGCGCCGGAGGAGCTGACCTGCCGGGACGAAACGGACGGCGAAGGTCCGCACGTGTCCGTGCTCACCGCCCGGGAGGTGCCGCTCGGCGGCCCGCGCGCGATGAAGGTGCGCCGGACGCTGCCGCAGCGCGAGCGCTCCCTGATCGGCGCGTGGTGCTTCGCCGACCACTACGGTCCCGAGGACGTGTCGATGACCGGCGGGATGGACGTCGCCCCGCACCCCCACACCGGACTGCAGACGGCCAGCTGGCTGTTCAGCGGCGAGATCGAGCACCGCGACAGCCTGGGTTCGCACGCACTCGTCCGCCCCGGCGAGCTGAACCTGATGACGGGCGGCCACGGGATCTGCCATTCCGAAGTGTCCACTAAGGACACCACGGTCCTGCACGGCGTGCAGCTGTGGATCGCGCTGCCGGACGAGCACCGCCGCACCGCCCGGGCGTTCCGCCACTACGCGCCCCCGCGCACGCCCCTGCCGGGCGGCGCCGCACGGGTGTTCCTCGGCACGCTCGCCGGCTCCACCTCCCCGGTGGAGACCTTCACCCCGCTGCTGGGCGCCGAACTCACCCTCGACCCGCACACGACGCTGACCCTGGACGTCGACCCGTCGTTCGAACACGGGATCCTTCTCGGCACCGGGGCGGTCACCGTCGCGGGCACCGGCCTCGCACCCGCCGAACTCGGTTACGCCGGGGCCGGCCCGGCGCGGCTGGAACTGGCGAACCCGGGCGACGAACCGGCCAGGATGCTGGTGCTCGGCGGGACACCGTTCACCGAGGCGATCGTGATGTGGTGGAACTTCCTGGGCCGCAGCCACGAGGAGATCGCGGAGTTCCGGCAGGCCTGGGAGGAGGGCTCCGAGCAGTTCGGCCGGGTCGAGGGCTACCGGGGCAGCCCGAAGCGGCTGCCCGCGCCGAAACTCCCGAACGGCAGGATCACCCCTCGCCGCAACCCCGTTCCAAACCACGACACCCCGCAGGAGAGGCACCGATGACCGAAACCGCAGACGCCGCCATCACCGTCCGCCGGGCGGACGCCGAAAACCGCTACGAAATCCGGGTGGACGGCGAGCTCGCGGGCTTCACCGCCTATCGCGACCGCGGCGAGCAGCGGGTCTTCTACCACACCGAAATCGCCGAAGCCTTCGGTGGCCGGGGGCTGAGCGGCGTGCTGGTCGGCCAGGCGCTCACCGACGTCCGCGAATCCGGCAGGACGGCCGTGCCGGTCTGCCCCCTGGTCGCCGCCTACCTGCGCAAACACCCGGAGTACGCCGACATCGCCCGTCCGGTCGAGCCCGCGATCCTGAAGTGGCTGGACACCGAACTCGGCTGAGGAGGCGTTCAACCGGCGTCGCGCGCGAGACGCTCTAGCAGCCGCTCGTAGATCACGGCCAGGGTCCTGCGCTCCGGTTCGGAGAGCAGATCGAAGAAGTAGCGGCGGACCGTTTCGACGTGTTCGGGCGCGGCGGCCTCGATGGCCGCCCGCCCCTGTCCGGTCAGCCGCACCATCGCGCCGCGCGCGTCCTCCTCGCACTCCTCGCGCGCGACCAGGCCGCGTTTTTCCATGCGCCGGACCTGATGGGACAGGCGGCTGCGGTCCCAGCCCGCGATACGGCCGAGCTCGCGCATGCGGAGCAGCCCTTCCGGCGCTTCGGACAGCGGTACCAGGACGGCGTACTCCGCGGCGGTCAGCCCGGCGTCGCGTTCGAGTTGCCGTTCGAAGGCCCGCTGGAGCTCGCGGCCGAGGCCGAGGTGGGCCCGCCACAGCCGCGCTTCCTGCTCGTCGAGCCAGCGCGCAGGTGCCATTTCCGCAGCCTAGCGCACTTTGTTGACGCGTCCCCTTCAAGCACGAGAAGCCGTGAAGACATCCCTGGGTTTTGTTTGTCAAGCGGCGGTCTGCTCGTGTTGGTGGTGTGTCCAGGCGGTGGTTTCGTTGTAGGGGGTGTGGGTTTTGAGGCATCCGTGGAGGATGCCCACGAGTCGGTTGGCGAGTTGGCGTAGGGCGGCGTAGTGGGTGAGGCCGCGGGTGCGGAGTTGGTCGTAGTAGGTGCGGGCTCCGGGGGAGGCTTTCAACGCTGACTGGGCTTGGCGCATCAGGGCGTCGATGAGGCGGTCGTTGCGGACGTAGCGGGCCCGTACGGTGGTTTTGCGGCCGGAGGCGATGGTCAGGGGGCTGGTGCCGGCGTAGTTCTTACGGGCCTTGGCGTGGCGGTAGCGGTCGGGGTCGTCGCCGAACTCGGAGAGCACCCTGGCGCCGAGGATCTGTCCGAGACCGGGCTGGGACAGGTAGATCTCGGCGTCAGGGTGCCTCCCAAAATGGGTCTTCACCTCGCCCTCCAGCTCACTGATCTCGCTGGTCAGGGTCGTGATCACCGAGATCAGCGAGCGGGTGACCGCCGCGGAAGCGGCGGTCAGGACCGGGCCACGCCCCAGATGCTGGGCGCGTAGCGCCGCCCGGATCGCCTCGGCCTTGCCCGTGACGTCACGACGGCCCGCCCTGCTCAGCGCACTGGTGATCTGCGCGCGGGACAGCCTGGCCGCCCGCGCGGGATCCGGGGCTTTGGCCAGCAAGGCCAGCGCCTCGGGCGCCCCCAGGTCGGCAAACGCTTCGAGCGCGGCCGGGAAATACTCCCGCAACACCGCCTGCAACCGCAGCAGATGCCGGGTCCTGTCCCAGATCAGGGACTGATGCGCCCGGGCCAGCTGCTGCACCCCCTCGGCCAGGTCACTGTCCCCGGCAACCTCACGCAACTGGTGCCCGTCAGTGCGCACCAGATCCGCCAGCACATGCGCATCCCCGGCGTCGCTTTTCGCACCCGACACCCCCAACCGCTCCCGCGAACGCGCCGCCTGCCGCGGATTGACCGCGAACACCCGATACCCCGCCGCGACCAGCGCCGCCACCCACGGCCCCCGATCGGTCTCGATCCCGATCAACACCTGGTCCGGCTCGGCATCGGCGGGCAACCACCGCGCCAGCAACTCATGCAGCCGCGCTACCCCCTGCACTCCTTCCGGCAACCGGGCCCTGACCAGCCGCCGCCCGGACGCATCCTGGATCTCCACATCATGGTGATCACACGCCCAGTCATCACCCACGAACAACACCACGCCCTCAACCCTCCAACCACCAGTCCGTATCGAACGAGTCACCGGCAGCCACGTGGAAGAAGATCAACGGCCTAATGGTCAAGTGCTCACACCACACAGGTCGGCACGACATCCCTTCAGTGATCAACCTCTTCCACCACCAGCAGGGGCACGGTCTTCACGAAGATCTCAACAAACCCGGGACCCACAAGTGCTCACCCACCAGCAGCCACCACATCCGAGCCTGCCAAACCAGCCCGAACACACCCCATTAGGGTCCCTTCACAGTCGTATCGACTGTGAAGGGACCCTTCACGGCAGCCGCTCCGCCAGGCTCGGGGTACCGGCGGCGCGCTGGGCGTCGTCAGCGGCTCATCGCGACGGTGATCGGGGGCACCGGTCGCGGTTCGGCACCGCGTGACGACCTCCCAGGTGTCGGGGAGGGGGGTCCGGGTGGCCTGCGGGGGGAGTCGGCCACCCGGACCTGTCTCCGACCCTACGGTGGGGCGGGCCAGCGGCCGGTTCGGCGAAGATTAGCCAAAGGTTAAATCATTTTCGTCCGGCTCGGCCGTGGCCAGCCGCACCCTCGCCTCCAGTCCCGTGCCACCGGGTCCCGGCACGAGGGTGACCGTTCCCCCGGCGGATTCGGCGAGCCGGCGCGAGATCGCCAGCCCCAGCCCGAAGCCTCCCCCGGACCGCGCGGTGCGCGCCCGCCAGAACGGTTCGAAGGCACGGGCACGCTCCTGCTCGGACAGCCCCGGCCCCTGGTCGATCACGCGCAGCAGAACCGCCCGCGGCCCGTCCGGCCCGACCCGCAGCCGCACCACCCCGCCGGGGGGCGAGGCGGTGATCGCGTTCGACACCAGGTTGTCCAGGATCTGTTCGAGACTGCCGGGCACCGCCAGCGCCGCCGGGCAGGGCGCCGTGCCGAGTTCCAACTCGACCCGCTCTTCGGCGGCGGCATCCCACCACGCGCCGACCCGGTCCCGGGCGACCCCGGCCGCGTCGACCGGCTCCGGCTCGCTCGTGGCGACCTCGGCGCGGGCCAGCACCAGCAGCGATTCGACCAGACGCCCCAGCCGGGCGGTCTCCGCCACCGCCGCGTCCAGCTTCGGCCGCTGCCCGGGCGGCAGTGCCGGTTCCAGCGTCTCCAGCCTGAGCCGCAGCGCGGTCAGCGGGCTCCGCAACTGGTGCGCGGCATCGGCCAGGAACAGCCGCTGCGCATCCATCAGCCGCTGCAACCGGCCCGCCATGAGGTTCATCGTGTCGCCGAGGGACCGCAGCTCCGGCGGCGCCGGACCGGTCGCCACGCGCGTCCCGAGCCGTCCCTGGCCGAGTTGCCGTGCGGCCTCCTGCAGGGACCGCACCGGCCGTGTCACCCAGCGCGCCAGCAGGAATCCCGCCGCCGCCACCCCGGCCAGCAGCCCGGCGGAAAGCAGGGCGAGCTCCAGCCAGTACGTCCGCACCCGCCGGTCCAGTTCCGTGGTCGGGTAGCTGATCCGCACCGCGCCGTGCACCACTCCTCCCGAGCTGACCGGGAGCGCGACGTACATCAGGTTCCGGCGCAGCGCGTCCGACCAGTGCATCCCCTGGCCCCGTTCGCCGCGCAGCGCGGCCTGGATCTCCGGCTGGGCCGAGAAGTCCTGTGACGAGCCCGCGGGACTGTCGGAGTCGGCGACCGCCTTCGCGTGCCCGTCCACGACCACGATCCGCCCGCCCGCGGCCGCGTAGTGCGCGAGCAGCGGGTCGATGGCCGGTTTGGTCCCGGCTTCCAGGTTGTCCTCCACCATCGACGCCACGTCGTAGGCGTCGCGCTGGATGTCCCCGAGCAGCACGTCGCCTTCGTGGTTGGCGAAGCCGAGCCCCAGCGGCAGTACCAGCACCGTCAGCACCAGCACGGTGATCGTCAGGTACGACAGCAGGAGCCACCGGGTCATGCCGGCTCGTTCAGGCGGTACCCCACCCCGCGCAGCGTGCTGATCCAGCCGGGATCACCGAGTTTCCTGCGCAGGCCTGCGATGTGCACGTCCAGGGTCTTCGTCGGGCCCCACCAGTTCTCGTCCCACACCTCGGCGATGATGTCCTCGCGCCGCCGTACGGTTCCCGGCTCGGCCGCGAGGTAGCTGAGCAGGTCGAACTCCTTGCCGGTGAGCTCGAGTTCCCGCTCCCCGAGCCAGACCCGCCGGGCCCGCAGGTCGATGCGCAGCGCGCCGACGGAAAGCTCTTCGCGCGGCGCCGCGGCCTCCCGGCCCGAGCGCCGCAGCACCGCGTGGATGCGGGCCACCAGTTCCCGGAACCCGAACGGCTTGACCACGTAGTCGTCCGCGCCCAGTTCCAGCAGCAGCACCCGGTCCAGTTCCTCGCCCCGCGCGGTGACCACGATGACCGGCGCCGCGCTCTTGGCCCGCAACCGGCGGCAGACCTCGTTGCCGTCCACATCGGGCAGGCCGAGGTCCAGCAGGACCAGGTCCGCCGGAGGGGCCTGCAGCGCCTCGTCGCCCGAGGACACGCGGCGCACCCCGAATCCCGCGTACGACAGGCCCTCGGCCAGCGGTTCCGCGATCGCGTCGTCGTCTTCGACGAGCAGCAGTTCGGGACGCGGAGCCGGGGCGTCGCCCTCCGCCCTCGCCGCCTTCGCCTCGCGATCCGGCGATACCGGCATCGAACCTCCTCGCCCGGGTGTTGCGCCCACCGTGCGGGGTGCGCGGCGGTACTGGCAAGAGCAGAAGGTCACCCGCGCGGCGAGCCTCGGTGATCGAGGTAGTGGTGGAGGCGGGCCGCGCCTTCGAGCATGGCCAGGGACCGGCGGTCGAGGTCGGCCTGGCGGCGCGCGATGGCCTCCCGCAGCGCCTCACCGCTGCCCTCCCGGCGCAGCCCGTCGAGGATGAACCGGATCTGCGGCAACCGGTAGTGCCCCTGCCGCAGCATCCTGATCATGCGCGCGTCCCGCACGTCCGCGGGCCGGTAGCGGCGGTATCCGGTGCCGGAGTCCCGCTCCGGCCGCAGCAGCCCGACCGATTCCCAGACGCGCAGCGCCGAGGTGCGGACACCGAGCAGCGAGGCCACCTCGCCGATCCGGACGGTCGCGCGGGGCAGGGCCGAGGTGTCCGGCTCCCCCGCCGCGATCGCTTCGAGCGCCTCCCCGGCGGCCCTCAGCGAGGTCCTCTCGTCGTGCAGAGCGGCGTGAGCGGCGTCGGCGAGGGCGAGGGCTCCGGGGAGGTCCCCCTCGTGCACGGCCCGCATCACCGCCCGTGCGGTGTCGATGCCGAACCCCTTCGCCAGCGCCCGGAAGGCGAGCAGCGCCTCCCGGTGTGTCGCGTCGAAACGGCGGTAGCCGGACGGGGCGCGCGGCGCCGGGGGCAGGACACCGGCATCCGCGTAGTTGCGGATCTGCTGTGTCGACAAACCGGTGAGCCGGGCCAGGTCGATCGGGCGCAGCGCCCGGTCCTCGGGGGGTACCTGCACCCCGCCATCGTGCCGTGCCCGCCGTCACCCGCCGATCAGGTGCGCCAGCGGCGGCCGTGAGGGGGCCCTTCACAGCTCCGGGCAAACGGGAGTGGGCCGGTCAGGGGCCGGGGGTTCGTGGGCGACGGCGACGGGGCAGGGCGAGTGCCGCAGCAGGGCCTGGCTGGTGGAACCGAGCAGCAGACCGGCCAGCGCGCCGCGGCCGCGGGTGCCGACCACGATGAGCTGCGCGGCCGCGCCGTACTCCAGCAGCCCGGCCGAGGGTTTTCCGCTCAGCACCACCGCTTCGACGTCCACGCCCGGGAACTTCCCCTCCCACTCGCGCAGCCTGAGCGCCAGTGCCCGTTCCTCGGTGGGCCCGGGGTCGTCGGCCACGTGCACCGCGACGACCGCGGTGCCACGCAGGTCGGCCTCGTCGAAAGCGAACGCCAGCGCCGCCTCCGACAGCCCGGCCACCCCGGCCACCACCGGCCCCTCCCCCGACAACCTGCCGCGGGCCACCACGACCGGTGCCCGCGCGTGGGCGGCGAGCTGCTGCGCCACCGAACCGAGCAGCGGCTGCAGCCCGGAGCCCAGGCCGCGCCAGCCGAGCACCAGCATCGAGGCGTGTGCCGACTCGGCGACGAGGTTCCGCCGCGGATCACCCACCTGCAGGGAGGTTTCCACCGCCAGCCCCGGTTCGGTCGCCGCGGCGGCGGCCGCCGCCTCCCGCAGCCAGTCCCGGCCGAGGCTGGGCACCGAGCACACATGCAGCAGCCGCAGCGGGAGCCTCCGCCGCACCGACTCCGTGGCGCCCCACCGGACCGCGTCCAGTGCGCTGTCGGAGCCGTCCACACCGACGACGACCGGTTCCTCCCGCGGCGGGACGGTGGTCATGCCGGCTTCGCCCGCGTCGCCCGCCGCAGCGGGATCACGCTGCGCTCGGCCAGCGCCTTGGCCTCTTCGACCTCCGCCTCCAGCGCGGCCACCAGCCGTTCGGGATCCGGCAGGAGCGTGCGATCGGTGCCGAACCCGAAGAACACCTGGCCCGCGTAGCTGAAGATGCACACGGTGATCGCCTGCCGTCCGCTGCACGGTGCCCAGCCGACCACGCCCGCCACCTTCGCCCCGGCCACCGCCATCGGTGACCGCGGCCCGGGCACGTTCGTCAGCACCCCCACCGCCTTGTCGGTGAAGTAGCGGATCAGCGCCGCGGCGACCGCGGGCGGGCTCTGGCTCACCAGCTGTTGCAGGACCAGGGTGAGCACCGGCTCGTAGGAGTCGCGGATGCGCAGCACCCGCCGGTGCACCTCGGCGAGCCGTTCGTGGAAACCACCCCGGCCCATCGGGAGGTGCGCCAGTACCAGCGAGAAGTGGTTGCCCAGCGTCGGCGGGAGTTGCGCGTCGAACCGGGACAGGCTGACCGGCAGCATCCAGGTCATGTCGCGCGGGATCCGCCGGGCAGGGCGGTCGCGGGCCAGGTAGCGGTCCATGGCACCGGCGACCAGCGCGGTGCACACGTCGTTCACCGTGGTCCCGGTCGCGCGGCTGATGCGGCTGATCGTGCTCAGCGGCACCGGATCGCCCCAGGCGGCCGTCTTCTCCTCCCCGGGTTCGCCCTCCCAGGCCCGTCCGCTGCCCTTGAAACCGAACAGCTTCGCCACGCTGCCCGCGCTGTGCCAGACCGTCACGCCCGTGTTGGACACGGCGTCAACCAGCCGCCGCGGTCCCGGCGGCAGGACGGAAGTGGCCAGATCCACGGCGGCGCCCGCCGCGCCGACCACCGCCGAGGTGCCCAGGGCGGGCAGCGCCACCACGGCCTGCGCGAGCGGCCCGAGGCGGCGGGCGGCCTCGTCGAGCCGAAGGCCCAGCTGGTCGACACCGCGCAGGGTGGCCGCCGCGAACCGGGCCGCGGGGTGGGCCGTCGGCTCGTGGTGCGGCGCCATGCCGCCGACCCGCGCGGCGGGCCCCGCGGGTTCCTCCTCGACGGGGTCGAACATGCTGAACATGACCTGGGTGAGCCGGATCCCGTCGGCCATCGCGTGGTGCGAACGCATCACGAAGGCGCTGCCCCCGCGGTAGCCCCGCAGCAGGTGGATCACCCACAGCGGGTGGTGTTCGTCGAACGGGCGGCTGCGTTCGGCGGCGACGAACTCCTGCAGCTGCGGGGTGTCGCCGGGCGGGGGCAGGTCGTGCACCCGGAAGTGCCGGCCGAGGTCGAAATCCGGATCCGTCTCCCACACCAGGGGCCGCCCCGGCGTGTGGTGGGGCACCGGGCGCTGCAGGAACACCGGGAAGCGGGCGAGCACGCGGTCGGCCACCACCTCCCGCAGCCGGTCGGGGTCGATCGGCTGCTCGGTCCACACCACGGAGGTGATGAGCAGCCGGTTCGACGGGCGGTCCAGGTGCAGCCAGAGACTGTCCTGTGCGCGCACGGGACGATGGGGGCCGACGAGGGTGTGCGTCATACGATCGACCCCGGAAGGTATTCGGCGGTGGCCAGGGCGGGTCCGGCCCCGGCGTCCGGATCGCCCGGCCGGGCGGGCACGATCACCACCGGGCAGGTCGCGTGGTGCAGGCAGTACCCGCACACCGAGCCGACCAGCGCGCGCAGCATCATGCCGTGCCCGTGGCTGCCGAGCACCAGCAGCGAGGCGCCTCGCGCCCGGTCCAGCAGCACATCCTTCGCCTCGCCTTCGACCGCTTCGGCCCGGACGGCGACACCGGGGCGGGCGGTCTTGCGCACCAGCGCGTCGAGATCGCGGCGGTGGGCGGCGGCGACCTCCTCCACCGGGTCGGCGGGGGCACCGGACTCGCCGGGAGGCGGGTGGGTCCAGGCCGTCACGGCGACCACTTCGCGGCCCGTCGGTCCGGCCTCGGCCATGGCCCAGCGCAGCGCGGCGACACTGGTCTGCGAGCCGTCCACACCGACGACGATCGGACCCCTCGGCCCCGTCGAACCCTCCGCGGCCATCGCACGTCCTTCCTGCCGGGCTGGCTGCTTCCAGCTTCAGCCGGTCGGCGCCGGGGGTGAAGGGCCCTTGGTCACCGGTTTCCGCGCGCCGATCGCCTGCCGCAGCGCGGCGAGCCGCGCACGGTCGCGCTCGTCGGCGGCGGCGAGTTCCTCGGCACTGAGCACGGTGGCGTCCGGCCCGGGGAAGAGCAGCGAAACGCGGTCGTCGGCCACCCAGCGCACCAGGTACGGCGGGGACCCGTCCGGCGACCGCACCTCGAGGATCCGGCCGCGCTGCCAGGGCAGGTCGACGGTGCGCCCCCGGATGAGGATCCAGTCCCCGGGCTCGGCACGCATCGCCGCCGTCCTAACCGGCCATGCGGGGCAGCACCGGCTCGGCCCGGTCGGCCGTCGCGCTGCTTTCCCTGCTGACGAAGGAGTTCAGTGCCGTGAAGCTGTCCATCAGCTGGGCCGGGAAGATGATCGTGGAGTTGCGCTCGATCGCGATCTCCGACAGCACCTGCAGATTGCGCAGCTGCAGGGCGATCGGATGCCGGGCCATCACGTCGGCGGCCTCGGCGAGCTTGTCCGCCGAGAGCGCCTCCCCCTCCGCTGCGATGATCTTGCCGCGCTTCTCGCGCTCCGCCTCGGCTTCGCGGGCCATCGCGCGCTGCATCGACTGCGGCAGCTCGATGTCCTTGAGCTCGACCATCTCCACCAGGACACCCCAGGTTTCGCTGGTCCGGTCGAGGATGGTCTTGATCGCCTCGTTGAGCGTCTCGGTCTCCGACAGCACCCGGTCCAATGTGGACCGGCCGACCACGTTGCGGACGGTGGTCTGCGCGATCTGGTTGATCGCCGACTCCACGTTCTCGATCGCCACGATCGAGCGCACCGGGTCGACCCGCCGGAAGTAGGCGACCGCGGCCACCCCGATGGACACGTTGTCCCTGGTGATGATCTGCTGGGACGGGATGGGCATGGTCACCGTGCGCAGGCTGACCTTCCGCATCCGGTCCACGATCGGGATCATGAACCGCAAGCCGGGCTCCCGGACCACGCGGATCCGCCCCAGCCGGAACACCACCCCCCGTTCGTACTGGCGCACGATCGCCACTCCGAGACTGCTCACGATCCCACCTCCGGCCTCCAGCGTGCGCCCGCCCGCTCTGGGGGAGCAGGGTCTTTCCGCCCCGCCGGACCGCCGAAAGTCCTTCCGCCCCGGTACTGGCTAGAGGCCGATCCTGTCCAGCTCGGAGAGCTCCTCGCCGGAGAGCTGCAGTCCCGCGCCCTCGACGTTCTCGCGCAGGTGCGCCACCGACGAGGTGCCGGGAATGAGCAGGATGTTCGGCGACCGCCGCAGCAGCCAGGCCAGTGCGACGGACATCGGCGTCGCATCCAAGCGTGCGGCCACGGCCGACAGCACCGAGGACTGCAGCGGGCTGAAGCCGCCGAGCGGGAAGAAGGGCACGTAGGCGATGCCCTCTTCGGCGAGCCTGTCGATCAGCTCGTCGTCGTGGCGGTGCGCGAGGTTGTACATGTTCTGCACGCAGACGATCGGCGCGATCGCCTGCGCCTCGGCGACCTGCTCCGCCGTCGCGTTGCTCACGCCGAGGTGCCGGATCAGGCCCTGCTGCTGGAGTTCGACGAGCGTCTCGAACGCCTCGGCGACCGGCTCGGGCTGCGGTCCCTCGGCGTTGCCGAGCCGGAGGTTGACCAGGTCGAGCACCTCGAGACCGAGGGTTTCGAGGTTCTCGCGGACGGCCCGGCGCAGGTCCTCCGGCTTCCGGGCCGGGGGCCAGCCGCCCTGCCGGTCCCGGATCGCGCCGACCTTGGTCACGATGTGCAGCGACTCGGGGTAGGGGTGCAGCGCTTGGCGGATCAGCTGGTTGGTGACGCGCGGCCCGTAGGCGTCGGCGGTGTCGATGTGGGTGATGCCGAGGCCGACGGCCTCGCGGAGGACGGCAAGTGCGCCGTCATGGTCCGCGGGCGGCCCCATGACCCCGGGACCGGCGAGCTGCATGGCGCCGTAGCCGAACCGGGTGACCCTCAGGTCGCCCAGGGTCCAGGTGCCGCCGGGAAGTGAGGTGGGAAGCGTGCCCATGCCTTGCCTTTCCTGATGCGCCGGGTACTGGTGCCCAGCGGTTCGCTGCATCAGTATTGGTGGGTAGCTTCCTGGCGGGAAGTAGGCACTTGGAAGTGCGTAACACCCCCACGGGTTAGAGGAGCGAGGGAATGGCAACCATGACGGCGGCCCAGAAGAGGGCGCAGACCAAGGCGGAATACGACGCCTTCCTGGCGGCGTGTCCCAGCCGCAAACTGCTCGACCGGATCTCCGACAAATGGGTCACGCTGGTCCTGGCCGCCCTGGGCGGCGACGGCTCGCACCAGGCGGGCACCCACTGCGCCGGTGAGCCCCGGTCGATGCGCTACTCCGAACTGGCCCGCCTGCTGGCCGGGGTCAGCCAGAAGATGCTCACCCAGACGCTGCGCTCCTTGGAGCGCGACGGTCTCGTCACCCGCACCGTGACCGCGACCGTGCCCGTCACGGTCTCCTACGAGCTGACCGACCTCGGTCTTTCACTGCAGCACACGATGCGGAGCCTCAAGACCTGGGCCGAGATGCACATGGACGAGGTGCTCGCCCACCGCGCGACGTACGACACCGGCACCGCCTGACCCCGCCCTTCCCCTGGGGCGAGCCGTGAAGGGTCCCTTCACAGTCGTATCGACTGTGAAGGGACCACGGCCCACGGCCCAGGCCGGGCCGGGCGGGGTGGGGCGGGTCAGGCGGAGCGGACGAGGAGCACGGGGCACTCGGCGTGTTCCAGGAGCGCGTGGCTGGTGGAGCCGAGCAGCAGACCGCGGAACCCGCCGCGGCCACGGCTGCCGACCACCATCAGCTGCGCCTTCGTGCTCCATTCGAGCAGTTCGTGCCGCGGCCGGTCCTGCGCGACCACCCGCCGCACGCCGACCTCCGGGTACTTCTCCTCCCAGCCCGCCAGCGCCTCGGCCAGCACGCGCGTCTCCGACTCGCGCAGCGGCTCGAAGCTGAATTCGGCACGCGCCGCGGAGAAGACCTGCCGGGTGTCGGCGTCACTCCAGGTGTGCACCGCCACCAGCGGCGCCTTGCGCAGCGAAGCCTCCTCGAAGGCCAGCTCGATCGCGGCCTCGGACTCCGGGCTTCCGTCCACGCCGACCACGACCGGATCGTCCACCGCGGCCGCGCCGCGCTCCTTTCCGCGGACCACCACCAGCGGGCACCGCGAGCGCGCCGAAACCGACGCCGCCGTCGAGCCGAGCAGCAGGTCGCCGAACTCGCCCCGGCCCGCGCAGCCCAGCACGAGCAGCTTCGCCCGCTCGGACCAGCCGAGCAGGAACGGGATCGGAGCATCCACAGTGGACTCGGTGTCGATCTCCAGCTCCGGGTGCACCCGCCCGGCCAGCTCCGCCGCCTCGCGCAGCAGCGAGCGGGACTCCGCCTGCCGGATGTCCAGCCAGTCCTTGGGCGGCATCGTCTCGCCGTAGAAGGCGTCCGGGATGCCGAAGGCGTGCACCAGGGTCAGCGGCATCCGGCGGCGCGCCGCCTCGTCGGCCCCCCACAACACGGCCCGGCGTGACCCCGGCGAACCGTCGATGCCCACCACGATCGGCGCGCTCATGCTTGCTCCTCCTGTCGTTCGATTTCCCCCGCGTAGGAGCGGGCGCGGACGATGCCCGGCACCCCTTCGGCGAGGATCACCGCGACCTCGCGATCCTTCGGGCTGTCGTACCGGTCAATGATCGTCGCCTCGCCGTCGCGGACGTCCACCACCCACCGCTCCGGGCCGCCGAAGACCGCCAGCCGCTGCTCCACGTCCCGCGCGAGCACCTGGTCGGGCCGGGCGAGCACCCGCAGGAAGTCGTGCCGCGTGACGATCCCGGCCAGTCGCCCGCGGTCGGTCACCGGCACGCTGCGCATGTGCCGCTCGACCATCATGCGCGCCAGTTGCCGCGCCCCGGCGTTCACGTCCACCGCGGCCGCCGGGGAGGTCATCACCTCCCCCACGGTGCGGGCCGGTTTCCTCGGCTCCTGGGGGAAGCGGTCGGCGACGAAGTCCTCCTCGCTGACGATCCCCACAAGGGCGCCGTCGTCGTCGACCACGGGCAGTGCGGTGTAGCCGTGCTGCGACAGCAGGAGTTCCGCGGTCTTCACCGGTGTCTCCGGCTTCGCCGTGATCACCGGGTGGCTCATGATGTCTCGCGCCCTCATCGTTTCTCCTCACGAGTAGCTGCGGTGGTCCAGACGGGCCCACTCGCGTTCCCAGCGGGCGTACCGTCCCCGGTCCAGCAGACGGCGGAGCGCGCCGAACACCATGGCGAGCCCGGCCGCGAACGCGGTCCAGGTGAGCACGCCGGTGGCGATCCCCGTCATGACGGCGGCTTCCGGCGGCGCCGGCGGGGCGGTGGGCGTGCCCCGGGTGTCCAGCCAGATCGGCACGGTGGCCCCGGCGGGCGTTCCGCGCGGGGCCGTCACCATCCCGCTCCGCGCGCCGCCCGCCACCTGCCAGGAGGCCGGGACCGCGACCGTGGCGGACACCGGAACCCCGTGCGGGCCGACCGTTTCGGCGGGGGCGTCGGAGAGCAGGACGGCGGTGGCGGGCTGGCGGGTGGCGGACTCGGCCTCGGCGGTCTGCTTCTGCCTGCCGTAGCTGTCCGACCCCAGCGAAGCCGCCACCGGCACCGCCAGCAACGCGAGCAGCACCACGACCAGCAGCAGCACGCTTTCCACCCGGTCCGCCGTCCGGACCAGCGGATTTCCGCCCGCGTGCGGTAGCCGCCACCATCGGATCCCGCTCATCACCACCGGCCTCCTGCCCTGAACTCGGTTCCGCCACCGAGCATCACGATGCGGCGGCGGCGGGCGAAGGGCCCTTGGTCACCGGCGGGCGAGGCCGAGGACCCCGGCTGCGCCCGGGTTCCGCTTCCGGTGGAGTGCGCCGAAGGACCTGGCAGGGCGCTGTGGACACTCGCACACCCGGGCGAGGCCCTTCGGCCCTGTCCGGCACCGCGTGACGCGGAACATGCTCGCCTCATGCGAGTACGGGACATCATGAGCACACCGGTCATCGGCGTCACGGCCGAAGCCACCCTGGAAGAGGCCGCCAAGCTGATGATGGACCGCGGATTCACCACGCTGCCGGTGTTCGCCGCGGCGGGCAGGCTGGTGGGGCTGGTGACCGAGGCCGATTTGCTCCGGGCCCGCTTCATGCTGGCGGCCCCCACCCCCGAGGACGGCGCGATCGCCGGGCTGCGGGCCCGCGTGGTCCGCCAGATCATGCGTTCCCCCGCACCGGCCGTGGCCGCGGGGATGGACCTGGGCGAGGTGACCACGGCGATGGTCGAATCGCACCAGCGCTGCCTGCCCGTCGTCGAGGACGGCACCGTGGTGGGCATGGTGAGCTGGCGCGACCTGCTCGCCCGCTTCGCCGACGGCTGGTGCACCCCCGCCACCGGCACCCCCTGAACCCCCTGAGCGACCGCGCCGGAGTGTTCGAGCGGGGCCTGTTCGCTGCGAATCATTCGGAGCAAACAGGCCCCGCTCGAACACTCCGAGCCGCGGGGAGTCAGGCCCGGTGTGCGGCTTCGAGGAGCAGGCGCCGTTCGGCGGAGGCGATGACGGAGCGGGCCGCGGCCACGGCATCCGGGTTGACCGAGATCGACGTGATGCCGAGCCGCACCAGGTGGTCGGCGAACTCCGGGCGGTTGGAGGGCGCCTGCCCGCACAGCGACGACGTGATGCCGAGCGAACGGGCCTTGGACACGATGGTGCCGATGGCGTCCAGCACCGCCGGGTCGGACTCGTCGAACAGTTCGGCGCACTCCCGCGAATCCCGGTCCACGCCGAGCATCAGCTGGGTCAGGTCGTTGCTGCCGATCGACACGCCGTCGACGCCCAGCCCGACATACGACGGCAGCCAGTACAGCACGGAGGGCACCTCGGCCATGACCCACCGGTGCAGCCCGCGCTGGCGGCCGAGCGGACTGGCGTCGACCAGCCGCAGGCACTCTTCCAGTTCCCAGCGGGTGCGCACGAACGGGATCATCAGGTGCAGGTTGGGCGTCTGCTCCCGCACCCGCGCCAGCACCTCCAGTTCCAGTGCGAACAGGTCCGGCTGGCGGACGTAGCGGTAGCACCCACGGTAGCCGATCATCGGGTTGTCCTCCTGCGGCTCGTAGGCCGCCCCGCCCCCCAGCCCGCGGAACTCGTTGCTGCGCAGGTCGGTGGTGCGGTAGACCACCGGGCGCGGCGCGAACGGTTTGGTGATCCGCAGCAGGTACTCCGCCATGGAGTCCACAAAGGACCGCTCTTCGCCGTGCTCGAGCAGATCCCGCGGGTGCCGCCCGCCCAGCGCCTCGGTGAGCATGAACTCCGCCCGCAGCAGGCCCACCCCGTCCACCGGCAGCGCCGCCGCGTGCTCGGCCTGTTCCGGCATCGCGAGGTTGACGTAGACCCGGGTCGCGAGCGCTTCGGGCGCGGCCGGGGCGGGCGCGGTCACCGGCTCGGTCCGTGCCGCCGCCTTCTTCACCGCACCGGCACGGACCTCCCCGGCCGCCCCGTCCACGGTGACCTCCTGGCCGTCGGTGAGCGCGCTCGTCGCGGTCTCGGTCCCGACCACGCACGGCACGCCCAGTTCCCTGGCCACGATGGCGGCGTGGCAGGTCATCCCGCCGCCGTCGGTGACCAGCGCGGCCGCGCGGCGGATCGTGGGCACCCAGTCCGGATTGGTCATCGGCGCGACCAGGACCTCCCCGCCGCGCAACTGCTTTCCCTGCTCGGGCGAGGTCAGCACGCGGACGGTCCCGCTCGCCGTTCCCGGCGAGGCCGCCAGTCCCCGCACCAGCACCTCCACCGCGGATTCCGTTGTGGACCCTTCGGCGGTCCCCGTCTTCAGCGTGGTGATCGGTCTGGTCTGGACCAGGTAGATCGTCCCACCGGAGTCGATGGCCCATTCGAGGTCCTGGGGAACGCCGTAGTGGTCCTCGACGCGGATCGCCAGCCGGGCCAGTTCCAGCACCGTCGCCGAATCGAGCACCCGCCGCCGGGCGGCGGGCTCGGGCAGTTCGACGCGGCTGTCGCTGCCGCTGGCGCCGTGCACGATCTTGTACTTCTTGTCCCCCACCCGGACCTGCTCCAGCCGCAGGTCCTGCTTGGCGACCATATAGGAGTCCGGCTCCACCGCCCCTGAAACGAGTGTTTCGCCTTGTCCGAACACCGCCTCGACGATCAGGCGGTGCCGGTCGCCGGTGCGCGGATCGGCGGTGAAGATCACCCCGGCCCGCTCGACCTCGACCATCTGCTGCACCACCACCGCGATCGCGGGCTCACCGGCGAACCCGCGCTCGGCGCGATAGGTCACCACCCGGGGGGAGAAGGCCGAGGCCCAGCAGTCGACGAGGCGCTCCAGCACCGCGGCCTCGCCGCTGACGTTGGTGAAACTGGCGTTCATGCCGGCGAACGAGGCGTCCGCGCTGTCCTCGCCCGTGGCCGAGGACCGCACCGCGACCGTCACGTCCGGCCCCAGCGCCGCATAGGCTTCGAGCACGGCCTCGCGCAACTCCGGCGACAACGTCACCTTCCGCACCATGTCCTGCATCCGGCGGCAGTTGTCGGCCAGCCGGTCGGGATCGTCGCCGACGGTGAGGGTGGCCGCGTGCAGGCGGGCGAGTTCCTCCCGCACTCCGCCGTAGTCCATCGCCGCCCAGTAGCCTTCGCGCAGCACGACGAACCCGCCGGGCACCGGGAAGCCCGCCGCGGCGAGTTCCCCGAGGTTGGCCCCCTTGCCCCCGGCCGAGACATCATCCGCGACGCGGATCTCCGACAATCCCTTGACGACGTTCATCGCATTCCTCCCGGCGCTGCCGCGCTCTCGGCGCGAGTTCAGTTTTTCCCCGCCGTTGCAGGGGATTCGAGAGCCTGAAGTCCCCTCCGGGAAGGCTTTGTGCCCTGGTGACCGCGGGATGCGGCCACGCAGACTCCCCGGAGTCGGACGGGATGCCGAATGGGGCGCCGGACAGGGAGGAAACCATGACAAGCCAGCGCACGATCGTGGTCGGGGTCGACGGATCGGTCCAGAGCGAGGCGGCCCTGCGATGGGCTCTGCAGGAGGCCGCCGGGCACGACCGGGTGCGCGCGGTACTCGTGCGGGCCAGGGAGGACCTGCTGCCCGGCACGTCCTACGCGATCCAGCCGCACGGCCGCCGCCCGGTGGAGCAGGACGAGGACTACGCGACCCTGCTGCACAGCACGGTCACGAAGGCCGCGGGACAGGAAGGGCAGGCGCCACCGCCCACCGAGGTGGTGGCCATCGGGGACCCGGCCACCGAGCTGATCAAGGAGTCCGCCACCGCCGACCTGCTCGTGGTCGGCTCACACGGGGCACGTCCGCTGGGCGAGCTGCTCGTGGGCAGCGTGGCGACGCAGTGCGTGCGGCACGCGCACTGCCCGGTCGTGGTCATCACCACCGAGTCGACGCACCGGCTGCGCTGACCGCGCTCAGAAGGCCGCCGGACCGGGCGGCAGCACACCGGGGGTGATCCCCTCCGGTGGCCGCCCGTGCCGTGCCTGGTAGTCCCGGACGTAGCCGGCCACCGCCGAGGGCAGCGTCGGGAACAGCCTGTCCTCGCCGATCTCCGCCGCCGCTCCCCCGGCTTCGAGCTGGTGCAGGAGTTCCCGTTTCACCCTGGCCATGGCGAAGGTGATCCCCCGCCGCCCCAGCTCGGTGCGCAACCGGCCGAGCGCGTCCAGCGCGGTCACGTCGATTTCGATGTTCGCCTCGGCGTTGAGCAGGAACCATTCCGTGTCCGGCGCCACCGCTTCCAGCGCGCGGCGCCGGAAGTCCTCCGCGTTGGCGAAGCACAGCGGCGCGTCGTACCGGTAGACCACCAGTCCCGGCACCTTCACCGAACCCGGGTAGTCCCCCACGTCGTGCATGCCCGGCACCCCGGGCGCGTATCCGAGCACCGCGGCGTGCGGCCGCGCCATCCGCCGCAGCAGGTCCAAAACGGACAGTGCGATCGCGGCGAGCACGCCGTAGAGCACCCCGAGCCCGAGCACGCTCACCGTGGTCGCCAGCGCCAGCACCAGTTCACTGCGCCGGAACGCCGCGATCCGGCGGAACTCGCCCAGGTCGATCAGCCGCAGTGCCGCGTACACCACCACGGCCCCCAGCGCCGCCAGCGGGAACGCGGCCAGCACCGGTCCCGCCGCGAACAGCGCCACCACCACGGTGGCCAGTGCCACCAGCGAATACAGCTGGGTGCGGCTGCCCAGTGCCTCCCCGATCACCGTCCGGCTGCCGCTGCAGCTGACCGGGAACCCGCGGAACAGCCCGGTGAGCAGGTTGTTCGCGCCCAGTGCCCGGAGTTCCCGGTCGGCGTCGACGGTCTCGCCCCGGCGCGCCGCGAAGGCGCGGGCGGTGAGCACCACGTCGGAGAACCCGACGATCGCAATCCCCACCGCCGGGAGCAGCAGTGACGGCAGGTCGGGCGCGCCCACCCGCGGCAGCGCCGGAGCCGGCAGGCCGGCGGGCACGGCGCCGACGACCGCGATCCCGGTACGCGTCAGATCGAACACCGCGACCGCCCCGGCCGCCAGCAGCATGCCGATCAGCGGGACGGGCAGCTTCGGCGCGAGCCGCGAGCCGATCAGCAGGAAGGCCAGCACCGCGGCCCCCAGCGCCAGCGTGGGCCCGTGGAAGCCGGACAGGCCGGACAGCCATGACCGCAGTTGCGTGAAAAGGTTCTCCCCGGTCACCGGCACCCCGGTCAGCTTGCCCAGCTGGCTCACGATCATGATCACCGCGATGCCCGCGAGGTAGCCGACGAGCACCGGTCTCGACAGCAGGTCGGCGAGCACCCCGAACCGCACGAGACCGCCCAGCAGGCACAGCCCGCCGACCATCAGCGCGAGCATCGCCGCGAGGGCGGCGTAGCGCCCGGGGTCCCCGGCGGCGAGGGGCGCGACGGCGGTGGCGGTCAGCAGCGCCGTCGTGGATTCCGGGCCCACCGACAGCTGGCGGCTCGACCCGATCAGCGGGTAGATCGCCAGCGGGCCGAGCGCGGTCCACAGGCCCACCACCGGGGGCAGCCCGGCGATCTCGGCGTAGGCCATGACCTGCGGGATCAGATAGGCCGCGACGGTGACCCCGGCGAGCAGGTCGGGCCGCAGCCAGCTTCTCCGGTATCCCCGGAACTGCGCCAGTCCGGGCAGCAGGCGCGGGCCCGCTGCGCTCATGCCCGCGCCGCCCGGCCGAGCACCAGCACGGCCTGGGCGCACCCGTCCTCGGCACCGGCGGGCAGGAACCGGACCGGCACGCCCCGGGAGGCGGCGCTCAGCAGCACCCGGGCCAGCGCCATCCCGGCCGCCAGCTGATCGGCCGGGCCGTTCCCGCGCGTGCTCAGCACGGCACGGTCACGCCCGGTGAAGCGCAGTCGTGCCCCTTCCACCGCGGCGGCCCGCTCCAGTTCCGCGCGGGTCACGCCGGTCAGCCGCGCGGCGGGCGCGGGCGCTTCGAGCGCCGCGGCCAGGCGGCGGTCCCGGGGCATCGGCGGGCGCGGGCGGGTGAAGAAGATCGTCGCGGGGCGCGACGGCGACCCGCCGAGCCGCACGTGGGCCGAACAGCCCTGCACCCGCAACGCGAGCGCGAGAACGAAGATCGCGGCTCCCGTGTAGATCCGGGCGGCGCGGTCGTCGTGCCCGGGCACGACGTGCACGCAGCCGGGCCCGAACTCCAGCCGCCCGCCCTCGGGGGGCAGCGGCAGCCGTGCCACGGCGCGCAGTGCGATGTCCAGTTCTCCCGGCGAGGCCATCATGCCGACAACCTTGATCGGCGCGAGTCGTCGCGGAGAAGGGCCGAACGTCACCGGCGCCAGGGTCCATCGCGGAGCGCAACGTCCTCACCCCTGGGGACCTTCGACCGGCGCCCCGCGGCGGTTCCGGCAGCGATCATGGACATCGACTTCAGGGAGGAAAACCGATGAACATCTCTTCGCCCGCGGCCCGGACCGAGCTTCCCGAGCCGGAGCGGCGTGCCCGTGCGGTGCGCGCGGTGGCGGCGTGCGCCCGCGACGCCGGTGAGCTGACCGAACTGCTGGACATGCTGGGGCTCGAGGCCGGCGAGGTGCTGCCCCGGCCCGAGGCGCCCACCCCGGTCGTCGTCCCGGCGCCGCGCGGGCGGGGCATCCCGATCAGCGAACTCACCGCGCTGCTGGCCGCCGCCGGCCTCACCCGCCAGTCCGCCTGACCCACTCCGCAGCCGAGGCCGTGAGGGACCCCCTCACGGCCGTTTTGGCGCTTGCGGCCGGTGCTGGGCGCCCTGAAGGTCGCCTTCAGGGTCACAAACGCCCTCAAGGTCACCTTGAGGGCACACCCTGTTCCGAGGAACGTCCGGGCTTCGCGGTTAGGTGGGGGTGCGGCAGGAGGCGAGGAGGCGCTCGGCTTGCCGGGCCAGTTCGAGATCTTCGCGAGCGGTCAGCACGAGCACCGCGACGGGGGCGCCCCGCGGGCTGACGAGCCGGTCGCCGCGGCCGGCCAGGCGGTCCGGGGCGGTCCGCACGCCCAGCACCCCCAGTCCCTCCGCCACCTCGCCGACCAGTTCCGGCTGGTGCTCGGCGACCCCGCCGGTGAACACGAGCGCGTCCAGCCGGTCCAGGCTCATCGCCGCCGCCCCGATCTCGCGCCGCAGCCGGTGCGCGTACACCCCGATCGCCGTGCGGGCGGCCTCGTCGCCCGCGGCCCGCGCCGCGAGCACCTCCCGCATGTCGCCGCTGGTCCCCGTCATCCCGGCCAGCCCCGACCGGTGGTACAGCGCGTCCACCATGCCGTCGAGGTCGACCTCCCCGGTGCCCAGCACGTACAGCAGCAGGCCCGGGTCGACCGAACCGGACCGGGTCGCCATGACGGCGCCCTCGATCGGGGTGAACCCCATCGACGTGTCCACGCTCGCCCCGCCCCGGATGGCGGTGACCGAGACACCCGAACCGAGGTGGCAGCACACCAGCCGCGGTTCCGTCTCGTCCACCCCGAGCAGTTCCGCGGCCCGCCGGGCGGTGTAGCCGCAGGAAAGCCCGTGGAACCCGTAGCGGCGCAGGCGGTTCTGCCGGGTCCACGCGCGCGGCAGCGCATACCGCTTCGCCGCCTCGGGCAGTCCATTGTGGAACGAGGTGTCGAAGCAGGCCACCACCGGCAGGTCCGGCAGCGAGGCCAGCACCAGCCGGGTCACGTCGACCGACAGCGGCTGGTGCAGCGGGGCGAGCGAACCCAGCCGGTCCAGTGCCCGCAGCACCTCCTCGTCCGCGAACACCGGCCCCGGCCGCGATCCGCCGTGCACGAACCGCACGGCCACCGCGTCGGGACGGCCCCAGCGCCCGATCGCGTCGTGGACGGCGCTTTCGTCGGCCACGGCGTCGGCGGCCGCCCAGGTTTCGGCGTGCCGCGTGACCCCGTCTTCGATCAGTGCCGCCTTCATCGTGGACGACCCCGGGTTGAGGGTCAGGATGCGCATGGTTCTCCTCAGGTCTTGAGGCGGCGGAGGAACGGGTCGTCCGGGGTGCGGGGCTCGACCCGGATCCGGGCATCGAGCACCAGGCAGCCGTCCGCGGAGGCGACGAGGGGGTTCAGGTCGAGTTCGGCCACCTCCGGCAGCAGTTCGGCGAGGCGGCTCACGCGCAGCAGGACGTCGCGGATGCCCTCACGGTCGAGCCTGCCGGGCCCGAACAGGTCACGGGAGCAGCGCAGGCCCGCCATCAGCCGATCCGCGTCGCTGTCGGTGAGCGGGGCCAGGCGCGCCGCCCGGTCGGCCACCAGATCGGTGTCGGTGCCGCCGAGGCCGAAGACCACCAGCGGGCCGAACACCGGATCGGAGTGGATCCCAACGAGCAGTTCGCGGCCCGGTGCGGCCATCGGCTGGAGCACCGCCCCCTGGAAGCCCGCCCCGAACCGGTGCCGCCACCCGCGCACCACCTCGCGCACGGCCGCCTCGTCGGCCACGCCGAGCGCGACTCCGCCCTGAGCGCTCTTGTGCAGCACCCCGGCCGCGTCCACCTTCATCGCCACCGGATGGTCCAGCCCGGCGAACGCCGCCGCCGCGCTGTCCTCGTCGGTCGCGTAAGAGGTCTGGACCATAGGAATCCCGAAACAGCCCAGCAGGTGCGCGGTCTCGGTCGGGGTCAGCCAGCGCCGCCCCGCCGCCAGGTACCCGCGGACCGCCGCGAGTGCCGCCGGTGCGTCCACATCGGACAGTACGGGCAGCGTGCCCGCGGGGCGGGCGCGCCACTGCGCGTAGCGGGCGATGTGCCCGAGCGCGGCCGCCGCGTCGGCGGGGTCGGTGTAGCTCGCGGTCGCCGGGCCCTGGTCGTCCGGCAGCGGGGTGACATGCCCGAGCTGGCCGAGGCGCACCGCGAGCAGCGGCTTACCCGAATGCCGGGCCTTCGGCGCCACGGCCGTGATCGGCTCCCCGAGCGCGGTGGGCACCCCGGCCGCGATGACCGCGTCGATCCCCTTGTCGGCCAGCACGATGTCGAGGCAGGTACCGAACAGGGCGGCGTCCACTCCGGCGGTGGTGTCCACCGGGTTGCGCACCGACGCCTGCGCGGGCAGGACGGCGCGCAGCGCGGCGGTGGTCGACCCGGCCAGCTCCGGCAGTTCCAGCCCGTGCCGGGCGCACGCGTCCGCGGCCAGCACGCCGGCACCCCCGGCGTTGCTGATCACCGCCACGCGGTTGCCCGCGGGAAGCGGCTGCCACGACAGGGCGGCGACGGTGTCGACCAGTTCGCTGATCGTGTCCACGGCGATCACCCCCGCCTGCTCGTACAGCGCGTCCCGGGTGACCGCGGGGGTCGCGGCGGCCGCCGTGTGCGAGGCCGCCGCGCGCCGCGCGATCTCGGTGTCGCCCGTGCGGATCGCCAGCACCGGCTTGGTGCGCGCCAGCGTCCTGGCCAGCCTGCCGAACTTGCGCGGATTGCCGAAGGACTCCAGGTACAGCACCGCGATCTCGGTGGCCGGGTCCCGCTGCCACCACAGCAGCAGGTCGTTGCCGCTCACGTCGTACTTGTCCCCCGTGGACACCAGGCTGGACAGCCCGATCCCCAGTCCCCGCAGGGATTCCAGCAGCGCGATGCCGAAACCGCCGGACTGGCTGACCAGGCCCACCCCGCCCGGCGGCACCTCCCCCGGGACGAAGGTGGCGTTGAGCCGGGTCGCCGGGTCGGGATTGGCCACCCCCACGCAGTTCGGACCGACCACGCGCATTCCGTAGCGGCGCGCAGAGGCGACCACCCGGGGACCCAGTTCGGTGCCGGTCAGCCCCGCGGAGATCACCACCACCGCCCGCACCCCGCGCTGCCCGCACTGCTCGACCACCGCGGGCACCGCGGCGGCGGGCACGCACACCACCGCGAGTTCCGGGGTGTCCGGCAGCTGGGCCACCGAGGGCGCGCACGGCACCCCGCGGATCTCGGTGGCATGCGGGTTCACCGCAAACAGCCGTCCCGCGTACCCACCTGCCAGCAGGTTCGCCAGCACCGCGTGCCCCACGGACCCGGGGTGCCTGCCCGCGCCGACCACGGCGACCGAGGCCGGCCGCAGCACCGAGCTGAGGCTCTCCACGTCCGCGACGCGCTCCCGCTCCTCCAGTGCCGCCCAGTAGTCCTCACCGGGTTCCAGCGACAGCACGAACTGCCGCTCCGGGCCCCCGGGGGGCATCTTGTACGGCAGCCCCAGGTCGGCGAAGACCCGGACCATGCGGGTGTTCTCGGCCAGCACCTCGCCGACGAACCGCCGGATCCCCCGCTGCCGCGCCATCGAAGTCAGGTGTTCCAGCAGCAGCGTGCCGACCCCGTGGGCCTGCGCGCGGCCGTCCACCGCGAGCGCCAGTTCGGCTTCCGTCGGCTCCCCCGCCACCTCGAAGTGCGCCACGCCCACCAGCCTGTCCCGGCGGAACGCGCCCACCGCGCCGTGGGTGGGTCCGGGTTCGGCGGCGATCCGCCGCGCCAGCTCCCCCAGCTGGCCCGGGGCGCCGAAGAAACGCAGATACCGGTCCCGGTCGCCGAGGCCGCGGTGCAGTGCCAGCACGGCGTCGGTGTCGGCCGGGCGCAGCGGCCGGATCAGCACCACCTCGCCGTCGGCGAGTACCGCGCTCGACCCGTGGTCGGGCCCCATGATCGTCCTTTCGCAGCGTGATGCGGGCGCGCCGCTCGCGCGCCCGCACCGTGACGGCAGGTCAGCTCTTGGCGACCTTGATCTCGACCTGCTTGCCCGACTTCTCCTCCGCGTACGGCACGGTGACCTCGAGGATCCCGTCCTTGTACTTCGCGTCGATCTTCGAGGTGTCCGCGCCCTGGGGCAGGGACACGGTCCGGCTGAAGGAGCCGTAACGGAATTCGCTCCGCCCCTGCTCCTCGGTCCTGGCCTCGCGCTCGGCGGAGATGGTCAGCATCCCGGCCTCGGTCGTCACGTGGATACCCTTGTCCGGGTCGAACCCCGGCAGTTCTGCGCGGACGGTGTACTTACCGTCCTTCATGGACTCCTCGATGCGGACCATGTTGTGTTCACCGAACGGCCACGTGCCCTCGAACCACTCCGACAGACTCGGGAAGGCACCCCTCGGCCGCGGTAACAACGACGTCATCCGACTTCTCCTCTCGTCCCCGGATGGCCTTGCCGTCACTCAGCAAACCGCCGATCCGGGCCGCGCCGACGCGGCCGTACTTCCCCAATGCCGGTGACCGGGGTCCCCGCCGCTCGGTGACCAAGTGCCCTCGCTCGACGCGACGGCCGCCAGAGACGCTGTGATGGTCGTCTCGCCCGGGAGGAGCCGGATGAACGCACTCGATCTGGCGCGGTGGCAGTTCGGGATCACCACCGTGTACCACTTCATCTTCGTGCCGCTGACGATCGGCCTGGCCAGCCTGGTCGCGGGCATGCAGACGGCCTGGGTGCGCACCGGCAAGGAGCCCTACCTGCGGATGACCAAGTTCTGGGGCAAGCTGTTCCTGATCAACTTCGCGCTCGGCGTGGTCACCGGGATCGTGCTGGAATTCCAGTTCGGTATGAACTGGGCCAACTACAGCGCCTTCGTCGGCGACATCTTCGGCGCCCCGCTGGCCATGGAGGCGCTGCTCACCTTCTTCCTGGAATCCACCTTCATCGGTCTGTGGATCTTCGGCTGGGACCGGCTGCCGAAGAAGGTGCACCTGGCCACGATCTGGCTCGCCGCGCTCGGCACCATGCTCTCGGCCGGGTTCATCCTGGTGGCCAACTCGTGGATGCAGCATCCGGTGGGCTCGGTGGTCAACCCGCGGACCGGGCGGGCCGAAATGCGCGACTTCTGGGCCCTGCTGGGCAACTCCACCGCCTTCGGCGCCATCTTCCACACCCTGACCGCGGTGTTCGTCACCGCCGGGGTGCTGCTCGTCGCGGTCAGCGCCTGGCATCTGCGGCGCGGCAACGCGCCCGAGGTGTTCCGGCCGTCGATGCGGCTGGGGCTGGTGACCATCCTGGTGGCCGGCATCGGCGTGGCGGTCACCGGGGACATCCAGGCCCGCATCATGACCGAACAGCAGCCGATGAAGATGGCGGCGGCCGAAGCGCTCTACCGGACCGTGGCGCCCGCGTCGTTCTCCGTGTTCACCATCGGCTCGCTCGACGGGTCGAAGGAGGTGTGGAGCCTGCGCATCCCCGGGCTGCTCTCGTTCATGGCCACCACCCACTGGGACGGCACCGTCGAGGGCATCAACGACGTGCAGGCCGCCGAAACGGCGCGGTTCGGGCCGGACCACTACGCACCCAACATCCCGGTCACCTACTGGTCGTTCCGGCTGATGATCGGCTTCGGGCTGCTGATGGGGCTGCTGGCGCTGGTGGGGCTGTGGGTGTTCCGCAGGGGCCGGATCCCGCGCTCGGCCTGGTTCTACCGAGCGGCGCTGGCGGCGCTGGTGCTGCCGTTCCTGGCCAACGCGCTGGGCTGGGTGTTCACCGAGATGGGCCGCCAGCCGTGGGTGGTCTACGGCGTGCTCAAGACCGCGAACGGGGTGTCCCCGCTCGTCGGCCCCGGCACGGTGCTCGCCTCCCTGATCGGGTTCACCGTGCTCTACGGGGTGCTCGCGGTGATCGACTTCCTGCTGATGGCGCGGTTCGCCAAGGCGGGCCCGCCGCCGCCCGCCCCGCCCGCGCCGGAGTCCGAAAAGGACATCGAGAAGCCCCCGGTCCTGGTGTACTAGGAGCGCTCATGGCCCTCACCGATGTGTGGTTCCTGCTGATCGCGGTGCTGTGGACCGGCTATTTCGTGCTGGAGGGCTTCGACTTCGGGGTCGGCATGCTGCTGCCGGTGCTCGGGCGGACCAACACCGACCGCCGGGTCATGATCAACACGATCGGTCCGGTGTGGGACGGCAACGAGGTCTGGCTCATCACCGCGGGCGGCGCGACCTTCGCCGCCTTCCCGGTCTGGTACGCGACCCTGTTCTCCGGTTTCTACATCGCCCTGCTGCTGATCCTGGCGGCGCTGATCGTGCGCGGGGTGGCGTTCGAGTTCCGCGGCAAGGTCGACACCGACCGCTGGCGGCGGGGCTGGGACATCGTGATCGTGATCGGTTCGGCGCTGCCCTCGCTGCTGTGGGGCGTGGCCTTCGGCAACATCGTCGGCGGCGTGCCGATCAACGCGCAGCACCAGTACACCGGCAACTTCCTCACCCTGCTCAACCCCTACGCCATCCTCGGCGGGCTCACCACGCTCGCGGTGTTCGCCCTGCACGGCGCGGTGTTCCTCGCGCTGAAGACCGGCGGCGAGGTGCGCGAGCGCGCCCGCAGGCTGAGCTTCTCCCTCGGCGCCGTCGCGATCGTGCTCGGCGCGGCGTTTCTGGTCTGGACCCAGCTGGCGCACGGCAAGGGCTGGACGTGGGCGCCGCTCGCGGTGGCCGCGGCGGGCCTCGTCGCCGGGGTGGCCGCCTCCGTCCGCGGCCGTGAGGGCTGGGCGTTCCTGTTCACCGCGGTGGCCATCGTGGCCGTCACCGCCACCCTGTTCGGTTCGCTCTACCCGGACGTGATGCCCTCGACCACGGACCCGGCCTACAGCCTGACCACCACCAACGCCTCGTCCGGGCCTTACACCCTGACCGTGATGACCTGGATCGCGGCGGTGTTCACCCCCATCGTGCTGGCCTACCAGGCCTGGACGTACTGGGTGTTCCGCAAGCGGGTGAGCGCACCGGCCCGGCCGCCGACCGAAAAGCTCAGCGCATGAAGCCGCTCGACCCGCGGCTGCTGCGTCACGCGCGGGCCGCCCGGCCGTTCGTTCTCGTGTGCGCGGCGCTCGGCGTGGCCACCGCGCTACTCGTGCTCGTCCAGTCCGGCCTGCTGGCCACCGCCATCACCCGGGCCTTCCTCGGCGGCACCGGACTGGCCGGGCTGTCGGTGCCGCTGGGCCTGCTCGCCCTCGTCGTGGCGGGCCGCGCCGTCGTGGCGTGGCTGTCGGAGACGGCGGCGCACCGGGCGTCGGCCACGGTGCTGGCCCAGTTGCGGGCCGCGGTGATCGGCCACGCGCTCGGCAGCGGGCCGAGCCGCGTCCCCGGGCGCTCCCCCGCCGAACTGGCCACCCTCGCCACCCGCGGCGTGGACCGGCTCGACGGGTACTTCGCCCGCTACCTGCCGCAGCTGCTCGTCGCCGCGGTGGTGCCCGCGGTGGTCGCGGCGCGGATCCTGTGGGCCGACTGGATCTCGGCGGTCATCGTCGCGGTCACCGTGCCGCTCATCCCGCTGTTCATGATCCTCATCGGGCGGTACACGCAACGCGAGGTCGGCAAGCAGTGGCGCACGCTGGCGGTGCTGGGCAACCACTTCCTCGACCTGGTCGCCGGACTGTCCGTGCTCACCGCGTTCGGCCGCGCCCGTGCGCAGCGCCGGAGCCTGCGCGAGATCACCGAACGCTACCGCGTGCGGACCATGCGGACGCTGCGGGTGGCGTTCCTGTCCGCGCTGGCGCTGGAACTGCTCGCCACGCTGTCGGTCGCGGTGATCGCGGTGTCGGTCGGGCTGCGGCTGCTGGACGGCGGCCTTGACCTGTCCACCGCACTGGTGGTGCTGGTGCTCGCGCCCGAGGTGTACCTGCCGCTGCGGGCGGTCGGCGCCCGGTTCCACGACAGCGCCGAAGGCGTGGCCGCCGCGAACGAGATCTTCGCCCTGCTCGACGAGGAACCGGGCGCGCGACCGCACCGCGCCCCGGCGCCCGACCCGTCCCGCGTCCCGCTGCGGCTGCGCGGTGTCACCGTGCGGGGACGCTCGGCGCCCGTGCTGGACGGGGTGAGCCTGCGCATCGAACCCGGTCGGGTCCTCGGCGTCACCGGGCCCAGCGGGGCGGGCAAGTCCACCCTGCTCGACCTGCTGCTCGGCTGGTACCCGCCCGATTCCGGCCAGGTCTACGTGGACGGCGTCGACCTCGCCGAACTGGACGGAACGGCCTGGCGGGAACGCGTCGCGTGGGTCCCGCAGCGGCCACGCCTGCTCGCCGGGACGGTGGCGGCCAACATCCGGCTCGGCCGCCCCGCGGCGAGCGCGCACGAGGTCGCGCGCGCGGCCGAGGCCGCCGGGCTCGACGTGCCGCTGGGCACCCCGGTGGGCGAGCTCGGGGCCGGGCTGTCGACCGGGCAGCAACGGCGGGTGGCGCTGGCCAGGGCGCTGCTGCTCGACCGGCCCCTGCTGCTGCTCGACGAGCCCACCGAAGGGGTCGACGCGGACACCGAGGCCGCCATCCTCGACCGCCTGCCCGCCCTGCTCCGGGGCCGTACCGCGGTCATCGTCACCCACCGCGAAGCGGTACTGCGGGTCTGCGACGAAGTCGTCAGCCTGCCCGCACCGCCCGCGCACCCCCGCCCGGCCGTCGCGCCGCCTCCTCCCGCACCCGCCGCACCGGCGCCGGAGGAGGCGGCGAGTGGAGCAAGGGATGTTCACTACGGCCGGAACCGGTCCGAGAGGTGGTTGCGCTCGGCGGTGCGGCCCTACCGCGGGCGGCTGGCGCTGGCCTGCCTCGCCGGGGCGGGCGCCCTGGGCAGCGCGGTGGCGCTCACCGCCACCTCGGCGTGGCTGATCTCGGCGGCCGCCCTGCACCCGCCCGTGTTGTCCCTGACGGTCGCGATCGTCGCCGTGCGCGCCTTCGGCGTGGCCAAGGGCGTGCTCCGGTACGCCGAACGCCTGCTGTCCCACGACGTCGCGCTGCGCGCGCTGGCCGGGATGCGGGTCCGGGTGTGGTCCACGCTGGTGCGGCTGGGCCCGGCGATCACCGAGCACCTGCGCAGGGGCGACCTGCTCACTCGCGTGGTGTCCGATGTGGACAGCCAGCAGGACGTGCTGGTCCGGGTACTGGTGCCCGCGGTCTCGACCGGGCTGGTGGGCCTCGGGATGGCGGGTGCGCTCGGCGCGCTCCTGCCGGAGGCCGGTGTGGTCGTGCTGGGCGGCCTCGCCTGCGCCGGACTGCTCGCGCCCGCCCTGTCCGCGCTCGCGGCCCGCAAGGCCGAACGCGACACCACCGCGCTGCGCGCCGAGGTCGGCTCCCGCACGGTGGAAATCCTGGAGGCGGCACCGGATCTGATCGCCTTCGGTGCCGCGCGCCGCCGCCACGAGGCGCTCCGCGGCGTCTCGGCCGAGTTGACCCGCGCACTGAGCCGCTCTGCCGCGGCGCGCGGCCTTGGCGCCGGGGTGGGCACGCTCGCGATCGGGGCGACCATGATCGGTTGCCTCGCGGCCGGGATCGCCGCGCTGGCGGCCGGCCGCCTGCCGGGCCCCGCACTCGCCGTGCTCGCCCTCACCCCGCTGGCCGCGACCGAGCTCGTCGCCGCGCTTCCCGAAGCGGCACAACGGTTCCTGAGCGCGCGGCACAGCGCCCGCCGCCTGAGCGAACTGGACGCGACCGCGACGCCGAGCAGCGAACCGGCGCGGCCCCGCGCGGTCCCGGTGCCCGCCGCCACGCTGGCCACCAGCGGCCTCGCCGTGCGGTGGCCGGGTGCGGCGGAGGACGCGGTACGCGGGGTGAACCTCGCCGCGGGCCCCCGCGCGACCGTCCTGTGTGGACCATCGGGCTCGGGCAAGAGCAGCACCCTCGCGGCGATCATGCGCTATCTCGACCCCTCCGCGGGGCACGTCCGGATCGACGGCGTCGACACGCTGTCCTGCCCGGGCGACGCGGTGCGAGAGCAGCTGGGGTGGTGCGGGCCCGCCACCCACCTGTTCGACAGCACGCTGCGGGAGAACCTGCTGCTCGCCCGGCCCCGGGCCACGGACGGGCAACTGGTGCGCTGCCTGGAGCAGGCCCGGCTCGGCGACTGGCTGGCCGGGCTGCCCGAGGGGCTGGACACGCCGCTGGGCGCGCACGGCACGGGAGTCTCCGGCGGGGAACGGCAGCGCCTCGGCGTGGCGAGGGCGCTGCTGTCGGACCGCCCGTTCCTGCTGCTGGACGAGCCGACCGCGCATCTCGACGGCCCCACGGCGAGCGCGCTCGCCGCCGATCTGGCGGAACTGACCGGCGGCCGCCCCGCCGTCATCGTCACCCACCGCCCGGCCGACTTCCCGGCCCTGCCCGTCGTCACCCTCTCCCCGCGAGTCCCCCCTTCCGCGGCCCGGATCCCCCCTTCCGCCGCCTGAGTGTTGGCCGTGAAGGGTCCCTTCACAGTCGATACGACTGTGAAGGGACCCTTCACGGCTTTTCCCAGTCCCTCAGGCGGTCCAGGACCAGTCGCGGATCTCGGGGAGGTCTTCGCCGTGTTCGACGATCCAGCGGCGGTGCCGCTCCCGGGTCTCGGTCATCGCCTGCCGCACGCTCCCGGCGCTGCGGATCAGCCCGGGCACGCGGTCGATCACGTCGATGACCAGCTGGAACCGGTCCATGTCGTTGAGCACCCGCATGTCGAACGGCGTGGTGGTGGTGCCGCGCTCCTTGTACCCGCGCACGTGCAGATCGCCGTGGTTGGTGCGGCGGTAGGCCAGCCGGTGGATCAGCCAGGGGTAGCCGTGGTAGGCGAAGATGATCGGCCGGTCGGTGGTGAACAGCGCGTCGAACTCCCGATCGCTCATCCCGTGGGGATGCTCGGTGTCCGGCTGCAGCCGCATCAGGTCGACCACGTTGACCACCCGCACGGCCAGCTCCGGCAGGTACCGCCTCAGCAGGGTGACCGCGGCGAGCACCTCCGTGGTGGGTGCGTCGCCGGCGCAGGCGAGCACCACGTCGGGTTCGCGCTCCGGGTGCAGGCTCGCCCATTCCCAGATGCTCGCCCCCCGGGCGCAGTGCAGTGCCGCCTGTTCGGTGTCGAGCCAGTTGGGGCTGTCGTTCTTGCCCGCCACGATCACGTTGACATAGTCGCGGCTGCGCAGGCAGTGCTCGGCCACGGCGAGCAGGGTGTTGGTGTCCGGGGGCAGGTAGACGCGCACCACCTCGGAGCTCTTGTTCGCCACGTGGTCGATGAAACCGGGGTCCTGGTGCGAGAACCCGTTGTGGTCCTGCCGCCAGACGTGCGAGGTGAGCAGGTAGTTCAGTGAGGCGATCGGACGGCGCCACGGGATCTCCCTGCTCACCCGCAGCCATTTGATGTGCTGGTTGACCATGGAGTCGACGATGTGCACGAAGGCCTCGTAGCACGAGAACAGCCCGTGCCGCCCGGTCAGCAGGTAGCCCTCCAGCCAGCCCTGGCACAGGTGTTCCGAAAGCACCTCGAGCACGCGCCCGTCCCGGGTGAGGTGCTCGTCGACCGGTTCGATGACGGCCTGCCAGTCCTTGCCGGTGGCCTCGTACACCGCGTCGAGCCGGTTGGATGCCGTCTCGTCGGGGCCGAACAGGCGGAAGTTGCGGTGGGTGTCGTTGAGTTCGAACACCTCCCGCAGGTACTCGCCGAGCACACGGGTGGGTTCGGCGCTGGTGGTGCCGGGGCGCGGGACGGCGACCGCGTGCGCGGCCGGGTCGGGCAGCCGCAGCGGCTGGAGCAGCAGCCCGCCGTTGGCGTGCGGGTTGGCGCCCATGCGCCGGGCGCCGCGCGGGATGAGCGCGGTCACCTCGGGTTTCGGCGCCCCCGTCGGGTCGAACAGCTCCTCGGGCCGGTACGAGCGCAGCCACGCGTCGAGTGCCCGCAGGTGGTGCGGGTGCTCGCGGACTGCGGGCAGCGGAACCTGGTGCGCGCGCCAGGTCCCTTCCACCTTGCGTCCATCCACTTCGGACGGACCGGTCCAGCCCTTCGGTGTGCGCAGCACGATCATCGGCCAGCGCGGCCGCTGCCCGTCGGGATTGTCCTTGATCCGCCGGATCTCGGCGAGCACCTCGTCGAGGGTGGCGGCCATCAGCTGGTGCATGCGCTCGGGTTCGTCGCCCTCCACGTAGTGGGGCGCGTAGCCGTAGCCGCGCAGCAGCTGGTCCAGCTCCTCGGGGGAGATGCGCGCCAGCACGGTCGGATTGGCGATCTTGAACCCGTTGAGGTGCAGGATCGGCAGCACCACCCCGTCGCGCGCCGGGTTGAGGAACTTGTTGGCGTGCCAGCTGGTCGCCAGTGGCCCCGTTTCGGCCTCACCGTCGCCGACGACACAGGCCACGATGAGGTCCGGGTTGTCGAAGGCGGCGCCGAAGGCGTGTGCCAGCGAGTAGCCGAGCTCGCCGCCTTCGTGGATGGAGCCGGGCACTTCCGGCGCCACGTGGCTCGGCACCCCGCCCGGGAAGGAGAACTCGCGGAAGAGCACCCGCATCCCCTCGGCGTCGGCGGAAGCCTCCGGCGCCACCTCGGGGTAGCTGCCCTCCAGCCAGGTGTTCGCGAGCAGGGCCGGGCCGCCGTGGCCGGGCCCGGTCACGAACATCATGTCCAGGTCCTGGGCCACGATCAGCCGGTTCAGGTGGGCGTAGACGAAGTTCAGTCCCGGCGAGGTGCCCCAGTGGCCGAGCAGGCGCGGCTTGACGTGCTCGGCGCGCAGCCCTTCGGCGAGCAGCGGGTTGTCCATCAGGTAGATCTGGCCCACCGTCAGGTAGTTCGCGGCCCGCCACTGCGCGTCCACTTGGGACAGTTCGACCGCGGTGAGCGCCGCGGGCCGGGTCCGCGCGGGCACGCTCATCCGGCCTGCTCCGGGCGCACGATCAGCACCGGGCAGCCGGCGTGGTGGATCAGCGCCTGGCTGGTCGAGCCGAGCAGCATGCCAGTGAACCCGCCGCGGCCCCGGCTGCCCGCCACGACCAGTTGCGCCTTGCCCGCCCATTCGAGCAGCTGGCGCCGCGGCCGGTCCTTCACCACCACGCGCTCCACCTGCACGTCCGGGTACTTGTCCTGCCAGCCGGCCAGGCTTTCGGCCAGCACGCGCCGCTGCTCCTCGTCGGGCGGTTCCTGTTCGAGCAGCGCGTATTCGACCGGCACGCTGGTCAGGTAGTCGACGTCGCTCCACGAGTGCACCGCGATCAGCGGCACGCCCCGCCAGGACGCTTCGTCGAACGCCACGCCCAGTGCCCGCTCGCTGGTACGGCTGCCGTCCACCCCGACGACCACGGGGCCGTCGGCGGGCACCGTGCCGTCGTCGCGCGTGCGCACCACGGCCACCGGGCAGGCGGCGTGCGCGGCCACCGCGATCGTGGTCGAGCCGGCGAGCATCCCGGTGAACCCGCCGCGCCCGGAGGCGCCCAGCGCGATCATCTCGGCCTTCTTGCCCAGTTCCAGCAGCACCGGGATGGGCGGCTGGTTGGGCCGCGAAGTGGTGATCCGCAGCTCCGGCCCGATTTCGCGGGCGAGGTCGGCCGCCTCGGTGAGCTTGCCCTGCGCGAAGGCCTCCAGCTCGTCGAACAGGCTCTGCGGCGCGGGCAGCCCGCCGCCGTAGTAGCCGAACATCGGGTCGAACCCGTATACCAGGTGCAGCGGCAGGTGGCGCAGCGCGGCTTCGCGCGCCGCCCAGCGTACTGCCTGTGCGGCGGGCTCCGAACCGTCCACGCCCACCACGATCGCACCCGTCACGGCACTGCTCACGTCAGTCATCGGTCTCATTCCCTGTTCCCGGCCAGCGTCTCGGCGCTGACCACTCCCGGTACCGCTTCGGCCAGCACGGTCGCCACGTGCCGGTCCGTCGCGTTGTCGAATTCGTCGAGGATGCGCACGACCCCGTCCTTGCACTCGACCTGCCAGCGGTCCGGGCCGCCGTAGATGGACAGGTGCCGCCGCACGTCCGCGGCGATCTCCGCGTCGTCGCGGGCGAAGGTGCGGACGATGTCCCCGCGGGTGACGATCCCGACCACCCTGCCACCGTCCACAATGGGCATCGCGCGGATGCGCGAGTCCAGCAGCGCCCGGCTCAGCTCGGCCACGTCGCAGCCCGGGCTCATCCCGGTCGCCGGGCTGGTCATCACGTCGCCCACGGTGTCGCCCGCGGGCGGGTGGGCACGGTCGCGGGCACGGGGGTCGGGCGGGATCCGGTCGCCGATCAGGTCGGCTTCGGTCACGATCCCGACGAGAAGATCGTCGTCGTCGGTCACCGGCAGGGCGGTGAACCCGTGGCTCGACAGCAGTTCCGCGGCCCGCTTGGCCGGCGTTTCCGGGGTCACCGTGACCACCGGCCTGCTCATGATGTCCTGTGCCCGCATCGTGTTCTCTCCTCGCGATTTCCTGATCAACACGCTACGAACGGCGGGCGCGGGAGGCAGCGGCCGAGCGTCCCCGGCTTTGGGGACTTACTACCCTCACCGGGGGAAAGGGGCGGGCGCGAGACTGGCGCGATGAAGGAACTGCGATCGCTTTCGCGCGCCGAATGCGAGACGCTGCTGTCCTCGGTCCCCGTCGGCAGGCTGGTGTTCTCCGAAGGGGCGCTGCCGGCGATCCGTCCGGTGAACTTCCTGTACCGCGGCGGCGAGATCATCGTGCGGACCACCCGCCACGGGGCGATGAGCAGGTTGAACGGCGAGGTGGTCGCCTTCGAGGCGGACGACGTCGACCCCGAGGCCCGGATGGGCTGGAGCGTGGTCGCGGTGGGCTGGGTGGAGCCGGTCACCGACATCGACGAGGTGGTCATGCTGACCGATCCCCGGCGGCGGCCCTGGCCGCTGGGCGAGCGGCCGCATTACCTGCGGATCCACGTGGAGATCCTCACCGGGCGGCAACTGGCCCTCGCCGGGGCGCAGCCCGCCTGAGTGGGGACCGGGGCGAGCCGTGAAGGGTCCCTTCACGGCCAACGCCCGTGCGGACGGTGAGGGGGCGAGCACGGGCGACCGGCGAGCACCGGCGGGCGCTCAGCCCGCCACGACGTCGTCCTCGGCGAACCGGAACTCGTTGTAGACGGCGACCACGCCGGGAATCGCCTCGACCACTTCCGCGGCGCGCCGGGCCTGGCTGCGGCGCCGCACCTTGCCGGTGAGGGTGACCTCGCCGTCCACCACCCGCACGTTGACCCGCGCCGGTTCCTGGTCCGGCTCGTCGCCGACGCAGCGCCACACCGCCCGCTCGATCTCGGCCCGCAGTTCGTCGTCGTCGCGCAGGAACACGTGCAGCACGTCCCGTCGCGCGAGCACGCCCACCAGCCGTCCGGAACCGTCCACCACGTAGAGGCGGCGCACGTCGTCGTCGACGAGCCGCCGCGCGGCGGCCGAGACGGACTCGTCGCGCCGGATGGTCTGCACCTCCCGCGTCATCACGTCGTCGGCTGTGGTGCCGCGGGCCTTGTCCCAGTGCCGCCAGCGGCGGCCGCTGGCCAGCAGGGACGGCGGTTTGAGCACCCCGCGCTGCTCCTCCTTGGCCAGCAGGTCGGTTTCGGAGACCACGCCGATCGGCCGCCCGTAGGAGTCGATCACCGGGACCGATCCGATCCGGTACTCGGCCAGTACCGCGACCAGATGCTTGAACGGGGTCATCGGGGACACCGTGACGACCGGGTGGGTCATCAGGTCCGCGACCAGCAGGCCGTCCATCGCGTGCTCCGTCACCGGTGGTGGCGGGCGACGAGGACGGGGCACAGCGCGTAGGACATCACCGCCTGGCTGGTGGAGCCGAGCAGCATCCCGGCGAATCCCCCGCGGCCCCGGCTGCCGACCACCATCAGCTGGGCGTGATCGGCGAGGTCGAGCAGCCGTTCGGCCGGGCGCCCGGCCACCACGACCCGCTCCACCGGCACGTCGGGGTACTTTTCCTGCCAGCCCGCGAGGCGCTGCGCGAGAAGCTCCCGTTCGTGCTCTTCGACCGCCTCCCGGTCGAGCTTCCAGCGGCCCTCCTCGAACACCTCGGCCAGGAAGCTGTCGTCCCAGGCGTGGACCGCGACGAGGGCGGTGCCCCGCCAGGCGGCCTCCTCGAAGGCGACGCCGATGGCCTCCTCACTGGACGGCGAGCCGTCGACACCGACCACGACCGGACCGGTGGCCGGCGGCGACTCCTCGGCGACGTGCCCCCGGATCAGCGCGACCGGGCAGTGCGCGTGCGCCACCGCCGAAATCGACACCGAACCGGCGAAGACCCGTCCGAGCGGCCGCAACCCCGCGGTGGCCAGCACCAGCAGGCTCGCCGCCGCGGATTCCCCCACGAGGGTGGCGGCGGCGCCGCTGTGGCTGAGTTCGAGTTGCGGATCGAGCCCGGGCGCGACCTCCACCGCGGCGTCGCGCGCCGTGCGCAGCAGGTGCTGGCCCCGCATCCGCAGCACGTGGTGCAGATCGGCGGTGGTCGGCGCCGGCCGGGGATAGTCGACCGACACGTCGTCGGTGGCGTGCACCAGCCGAAGCCCGCGGTGCCGCTGCGCGGCCTCGGCCGCCGCCCACCGCACCGCGTGCAGCGCCGCGAGAGAACCGTCCACACCCACCACGATCGGCCCCGTGGAATTCCCGGCCATCGCACCTCACTCCCCTCGCGCCCGGCGGTATCTGGGGAGAAAGCTACGAGCCGGGCACGGGCGGGGCCGCTGGCGTTCGTCATCAAGGCAGAGGACTTTCTCCCCCATCGGCCGCGCCGATCCCCGACGCGGTTCGAGCGGGGCCTGTTTGCTCCGAATGATTCGGAGCAAACAGGCCCCGCTGCACAACCAGAGACTCGCTGCACAACCGGAGACTCAGGGCATCAGGCCAGTTCGCAGGCGAGCGCCCTCGCCTGGGGGGTGCCGAGTTCCTCGCACAGCGCCAGCGCCTCGTCGCGGTAGCGCCCGGCGGCGGCCGCGTCCCCGGTCAGGGAGTGCACTGTGGACAGCTCGGCCAGTGCCCGCGCCCGCGCCCACCGCGCGGTCACCCCGGTGAACCCGCGAAGCGCCGCCCGGAGGCATTCGGCCGCGGCCTCGTACTGGCCCGCCTCGCGCCGGGCCCGCCCCTCGTTCAGCGCGGCGTCGGCCTCCTCCAGCGCGTTGCCGCCCTCACCGAACAGCTCCCTGGCCTGCCGGAAGGTCTCCGCCGCGCGCGGCCAGTCCCCGGTCTCGTTCTGTGCCAGCCCGATGCACTGCAGTGTCGCGGAATGGAAGAACCGGCGGGCGAACGGATGCGCCTCGTCGTAGTGCTTCTCGATGTCGGCCAGCAGACCGCGATGCACCTCGAGCGCCTCTCCGGGCCGCCCGAGCACCCGCAGAATCGTGCCGAGGACGTTGCGGATGGAGCCCTGCCCGAGCCAGAACGGCAGGTCGCCGGACAGGTCCACGGCCCGCCGCGCGTGTTCGAGCGCCTCCTCCGGCCTGCCCATCCGCGTCAGCACCGAGCCGAGGGAGGCGCTCGCCCAGGCCTGTTCGGTCCGGTCGCCGATCTCGACCGCCAGCGCCAGCGCCGCCTCGTGGGCGGCCCGCCCGCCCTCGTTGTCATCGAGGCAGAAGTACCGGGCCCAGCCGAGGAAGTTCAGCAGTGCCGCCTCTTCCCGGCGGCTGCCCAGCGCCCGCGCCGATTCGACCCCGAGCGCGAAGATCTCGTCCCAGGGCTGCTGCTGCGTCCGGCCGTCGGAGTACCAGTGCATGGCGGTGGCCAGGTCGACCACTTCGCGGTGCCTGCCCGCCGCCGCCGCCCGGCGCTGGGCGGCCCGCCAGTTCGACGCCTCCCGGTAAAGCCACTCGGCCGCCTCGTCGAGCGAAGCGAACGGGTGCGCGGTGAGCACCGGCGGATCGAACGCCCTGCCCGCGATGGTCGCGGTGCGCAGAAGGTAGGACAGCAACTCCTCGGACCGTGCGGACCGTTGCGCCGCCTCCTCCTCGGCCTCCAGCCGTTCCCCGGCGAAGATGCGCAGCAGGTCATGGAACTGGTAGCGGCCCGGGATCACCGCGGCCTGGACGAGGTTCACGTCGACCAGTTCGTCCAGCCGGACCTGGACCTCCGCCGCGGTCATCCCGGCCGCCACCCCGGCCAGTTCCGGTCCGAACCCCGAACCGGGAATGGCGGCGAGCCGCCGGAACACCCGCCGGGCGGACGGCGACAGGAGCCGGTAGGACATTTCGAACGCCGAGCGGACCTGGAGGTCCCCGGCGGACAGGGAACTGAGCCGGGTGCGCTCGTCGCGCAACTGACCGGCGAGATAGGCGATGGACCAGTTCGGCCGGGTGGCCAGCCGGTTGCCCGCGATGCGGACCGCCAGCGGCAGGTTCCCGCACAGCGCGACCAGTTCGGTCGCCGCCTCCGGTTCGGCCAGCACCCGGTCGGGGCCGACGATGGCGGACAGCAGGTCGGCCGCGGCCGGCGCCTCCAGCGGGTCCAGCCACACCCAGCGGGCCGTTTCGAGCCCGGCGAGGGCG
Organism: Amycolatopsis cynarae; assembly: GCF_026802195.1. Taxonomy (NCBI): domain Bacteria; kingdom Bacillati; phylum Actinomycetota; class Actinomycetes; order Pseudonocardiales; family Pseudonocardiaceae; genus Amycolatopsis; species Amycolatopsis cynarae. The sequence continues at coordinate 4,167,499 of NZ_CP113836.1, forward strand.
CGGCGGCAGGTGATCAGGGTCAGACAGCCGGGTGCGGCCGCGATCAGGGGCCGCACCTGCGCCTCGTCGGCCGCGTTGTCCAGCAGCACCAGCACCCGCCGCCCGGCCAGCAGGGACCGGAACAGCCGGGACTGTTCCGGTTCGGCGGCCGGGATCTGCCCTGCGGGCAGTCCGAGCGCCCCCAGCATCTGTTCCAGCGCCGCGCGCGGGCTCAGCGGCCGGTCGTCGGTGCCGCGCAGGTCGACGGCGAGGGAACCGTCCGGATACTGGGACGCGAGTTCGTGGGCGGCGGAGACGGCCAGTGTGGTCTTGCCCACCCCGGGATGCCCGACGATCGACACCACCACCCCGCCCGGCGCGTCCGCGGCGGCCTCGGCCCGCAGCCGCGCGAGTTCCGCGTCCCGGCCCAGCAGATCGGGCACGGCCGGAGGCAGCGGGCATCGGGCCGTATCGGCGCAGCCCTCCGTCCGAGACCCTCGCCTGCGGCCCTCGTGACCCGCACCGAGAAAGCGTTTTCGCTGTTCACCGTCCAGTCCGAGGGCGTCGGCCAGCGCCTCGGCCGATCGCCGCTGCGCGGCCTGGGCACGGCCGCGTTCCAGCTCGCGCAGCGCACGGACGCTCACGCCCGACCGCTCCGCCAGCTCGGCCTGGGTCAGCCCGGCCGCCTGCCGGTGCCGGAGCAGCAGTGCGCCGAACCCCGTTTCGTTGAAACATCCGTCGTTCACCACCGTCCATTCAACCGGCAGAACTGCCGCCGCGAAAAGCTGCCGGTCGTTTCGCCTCGCCCTGGGGGGCCAGGTTCGGTTTGCTGTGCGCATGTCTTCGCGTAGTGCGTGGGCGGATCCTGCCGCCCAGGACGGCAGGCCGAAGCTGCACGCCGTGCCGGTCCGCCGTCCGGCCGTCCGGGTTTCGCTCGTGGCCACCGATCCGTTCGTCCGTGCCGGCCTGATCAGCGAACTGCGGGAGAAACCGGGGCTGCACCTGGTGGACGCGCAGGACGAGGCCGGCCCCGACGTGGTGGTGGCGGTGTCCGACCTCGGCCCCGAACTCCGCGAGATCGCGGAGAAGGCGCCGGACGCCCGCCTGGTGCTGGTCACCGACCAGACCCGGCCCGCCCAGCTGTGGGCGGCCATCGAGCACGGACTGCTGGTGCTGGTGCCCAGGGCGGAGGCGACCACCGCGCGCCTGCTGCGGGCGATCGCCGACGCGCACCAGGGCCGGGGCGATCTGCCCGCCGAGCAGCTCGGTTCGTTGCTGCGGGGGCTGTCGCGCCTGCAGCAGGAGGTCCTCGCGCCCCGCGACCTGACGCTGAGCGGCCTGTCCCGGCGCGAGACCGAGGTGCTGCGACTGCTCGCGAACGGTCTCGACACCGCGGAGATCGCCGCGGCGATGACCTACTCGGAGCGGACGGTGAAGAACATCCTGCACGGGCTGCTGTCCCGGCTGGGACTGCGCAACCGGACGCATGCCGTCGCCTACGCGCTGCGCGAAGGAATCATCTGAGGCGTCGGCCACCCAAGAGCCGATGTGCCGTGAGGGACCCCCGCACGGCCGTATCCGCCGTGCGGGACCCCCTCACGGCACTTCCCCTGGTGGCGCCGGGCGCGGCGGGCGATCCCCACGCCGCCCGGCGCCACTCCGGACACACCCGCAGAATGGACTAGACCATTCAGGCGGTGTCCCCCCTGGTCCGTTGACGGCCGGCCGAAGCCGTCGCTAGCTTCGGGATTTCCCTAGTCGAGGAGGGATTCCCGGTGCTTACCCGTCGCTCGTTCCTGGGCCTTTCCGCCGCCCTCACGGGGAGCGCCCTGTTCTCCAGACCAGTGCGCGCCGAGGCGGCCACGCCGGACACGTTCACCCTGAACCTGGTCAACGAGGCCGGATCGGCCTCGGTCTACGCCACCGTCACCGGTACCGCCCCGGACGGCAGGCTGGTCCTGCTCAAGGCGGACGGCACGCCGTACTACCCCGCCTCGCCGGCGTCGACGCTCACCCCGCTGCCGGAGGACTGCGCCCTCGCGGTCGGCGCCGGACGCCAGGTGAGCGTGCCGAAGATGGCGGGCGCGCGGATCTACGTGAGCACCGGCGAACCGCTCGACTTCTTCCTCAACCCGGGACCGGCCCTGGTGCACCCCAGCTTCCTCAACACCAGCGACCCCAACTTCACCCGGAACTGGTCCTTCGCCGAGTTCACCTTCGACGACATCCAGCTCTACGCCAACATCAGCTACGTCGACTTCGCCGGGCTGCCGCTGGGCCTGTCGCTGACCACCGCCTCGTCCGGCACCCGGACCGTGGCGGGGCTGCCCTCCGGCTCGGTGGCCCCGATCGCCGCCGAGCTGACGGCCCAGGGGGCGAACTGGGCGCAGCTCGTCCAGAACGGGCCGGACGGCCGGGTCCTGCGCGTGCTCAGCGCCCACCACCGGCCGGAGGCGTTCAGCGGTTACCTCGACGGCTACCTCGACCAGGTCTGGCAGCGCTACAGCGGCCAGGACCTGGTGGTGGACAGCCAGAACCCGGCGCTGGGCAGTTTCACCGGGCGGGTCCGCGACGGACTGCTCGTCTTCGGCAACGGCGAGAGCTTCGCCAAGCCCTCCACCGCGGACGTGTGGAGCTGCGACAGCGGGCCGTTCGCGATTCCGGCGGGCAGCAGCGACGCGCGGCGGGCGATCGTCCCGCGGCTGGCCGCGGCGCTCAACCGCACCACCCTGCTGGACAACCCGAACCAGCCGGACGGCGAGGATCCGGCCCGCTTCTACCAGAACGCGGTGACCAACCACTACGCCCGCATCGTGCACTCGAAGCTGCCGGACAACCGCGGCTACGCCTTCCCCTACGACGACGTCACGCCGGGACCGGACTTCAGCGGCGCGGTGATCGCCGGCGATCCCGTGGTCCTCGGCGTCCGCATTGGCGCGACCGCGGCCTGACCTGCTTCACTGAAGGCCCAGCGATCTTGACGGAATGCGGGGCGGCGATGGACACCGAGGTGCTGGCCTTCGACATCTTCGGCACGACGGTGGACTGGTACACCGTCGTCACCGAGCAGGCGCGCGAGATCTTCGCGGGCCTGGGCGTCGACGCGGACCCCGGCGGGTTCGCCCTGGACTGGCGCGACCGGTACCTGCCCTCGATGGCCCGTGTCCGCGAGCACGAGCGCGACTGGGCCTACCTCGACACGCTGCACCGCGAGTCGCTGGACGACATCCTGACCGAACGCGGCCTCTCCGATGCCGTCGGCGAGGCCGCGCGAGCACGGCTGGTGCGCGCGTGGCACCGGCTGCCCGCGTGGGACGACGTCGCCGAAGGACTGGGCCGGCTGCGCTCCCGCTACGTGCTGGCGGCACTGTCCAACGGCGGGTTCGCCCTGCTGACCCACCTGGTCAAGGCGGCGGAGCTGCCCTTCGACTGCATCCTGTCCGCGGAGCTGGCCCAGACGTACAAGCCGGACGCGAAGGTGTACCGGACGGCCGCGAGCCTGCTCGACGTGGCGCCCTCCCAGGTGCTGATGGTCGCCGCGCACGGGTGGGATCTCGAGGGCGCCGCGGCGGCCGGCCTGCGGACCGCCTTCGTGGAGCGCCCCCGCGAAAAGGGCCCGCACCGAGCGGCCGACCAGGCCGCCGACATCACCGCCGACCTGAAGGTCGACAGCTTCACCGCCCTCGCCGACGCCCTCCTCTCCTGACCCCGGGTGCTCGGCCGGTTGGGCGCCCTCGCGCCGGTTCACCAAGCCTGGCCCCCTCAGCAGCGGTGTCACTCTCAGTAGTTGTCGTCGGGCCTTCGCGCCAGGTGGTACGAGTTCGTCGTGTGAGCACAAAAGTCGAGGAAAAAGTGCTCATCCGGCGACGAATCCAGTGATGTTGGAAAATCGCCACCCGACGTGTTGTGCGACACATTCGGGTGATGGTAAACGCAATGTTGACTCACAGTTGCCGCGATGACTAATCTGCCTGGGCGCTGGAAGAGCCGCTCAGACTCCTCCGCGTGACCTGTCCACCGGGCGCGGGGGCCCTAGCCAGTTACAACGAGTGCGGGAAGGCCCTCACGAGCCTTGAAGAAGACATTCAGACCGCGTACCGGACGTGTCTCGATCCGGTCCCGGGTGCTCGCGATCGCCCTGGTGCCCAGCATCGCCCTGCTGGTCTCCGGCGTCGCCCTCACCAGTTACCTGGTCTACCAGGCCGTCGCGGCACGTACGTTCATCGGCAAGGTGCACGACGCCGCCGTTCCCGGCGCTCAGTTCTTCGCCGCCGTCCGTGTGGAACGACAGCTCACCCTGACGGATCTGTCCACCCGCGGCACGGTGCACTCGCAACTGCTGCAGGCCAGGACCAAGACCGACGCCACCGCCGCCCAGATGTCCAAGGTGCTGGGCGACATGTACGACCTGGCGCCCGACCGGGTCAAGGCCGCCATCGAAAAGACCGCCGCCAACGTGGCGCAGCTGCAGGGCTTCCGCGGCAAGGTCGACTCCGGCCAGGCCGCGGTGATGGACGCCTTCGCCTTCTACAACCAGATCATCGACGAGTACACCGAGGCGCTCAACGGGGTCGCCGAACGCGCCCCCGACGCCGAAGCCGCCTACCTGCGGGTCTCGGCGATGCCGCTGTTCGTCGGTGCCGACGCGATGGCGCGCGGTGACGCGCTCGCCGCCGCCGGGCTCGCGGGCGGCGGGCTGACCGACGACGAGTTCCGCGCCTACGTCGGCGTCGTCGGCGCCTACCACGCCGGTTTCGAAAGCCAGTCCCGCGAGATGATCCCGGCGGTCAAGTCCGCCTACGACGCGCTGCTCGCCAGTCCGGCCTGGGCCACGCTCACCAAGGTCGAGAACTCGATCCTGGGCGGCAACCACGTCACCCTGCCGGTGCCGCAGCAGCAGTGGCGCGACGCGGCGAACCAGGTCGCGGGCACCCTGATGAACCTCTACATCCAGCAGAGTTCCAACGCCACACAGTCCGAGATCGACACCGGTAACCAGATGCTGGTCACCGCGATCGTGGCCGGGGTGGCCACGCTGCTGATCTCCTTCGCGGTGTCGCTGTTCGCCTGGCGGCTGTCGACCAGGCTGGTCCAGCGGCTGCGGCGGCTGCGGCGGGAGACGCTGGACATCGCCGAAGTCCAGCTCCCCGACCTCGTCGAACGCGTCCGCAACGGCGAGGAGGTGGACCTGTCCACCGAGGTCGCCGTCCTCGAACACGGGCGGGACGAGATCGGCCAGGTGGCCGAGGCGTTCAACAAGGCGCAGCAGACCGCGGTCGCGGCCGCGGTGGACGAGGCCAAGACCCGGGAAGGCACCAACAAGGTCTTCCTCAACATCGCCCACCGCAGCCAGGTGCTGGTCCACCGGCAGCTCAAGACGCTGGACGAGGCGGAGCGCAAGCAGGAGGACCCGGACCAGCTGGACCTGCTGTTCCGGCTCGACCACCTGTCCACCCGCGCCCGCCGCAACGCAGAGAACCTGATCATCCTCGGCGGGGAGCGCCCGGGCCGCCAGTGGCGCAACCCGGTCGCGCTCACCGACCTCATCCGCGGCGCCACCGCCGAAACCGAGGACTACGCGCGGGTCAACGTCGGCCGGATGCCCGCGGTCGCGGTGAACGGCCCGGTGGTCGCCGACCTGATCCACCTGCTCGCCGAGCTGATCGACAACGCCACGTCGTTCTCCCCGCCGAACTCGCGCGTGGAGATCTGGGCCGACCAGGTCGGCCGCGGTGTGGTGATCGAGATCGAGGACCAGGGCCTCGGCATCGAGCCGGACCAGTCCGACGAACTCAACGCGATGCTGCAGAAGCCGCCGGACTTCGGCATGATGGCGCTTTCCGCGGAACCCCGGCTCGGCCTGTTCGTGGTCGCGCGGCTGGCCTCGCGGCACGGCCTCACCGTGACCCTGCGCCGGTCCGCCTACGGTGGTACCCGTGCCATCGTGCTCGTCCGCTCCGAACTGCTCACCGCGGTGCCGCAGCCCGAGGACGAGGCCGACGAAGCGGTGGCCGCGACCACTGCGACGACCACGGTGGCCGCGATGGCCGCGGTGCCTGCCCAGCAGCCGCTCAGCGGCGACCATCCCAGCCTGCCGCAGCGACGGACGCAGGCGGACGCACCCCGCACGGAGGCGCCGCGACGCGGTACCCTCTCGGGTACCGCCCCGGACGGCCCCGCGCCGGCCGAACCGGCCAGCCGGAACGACATGTTCCAGCCCGCCGCCCGCCACGGGCACACCCCGCAGGCGCGACCGCAGCACTCGCGCCCGCCGCAGCACGAAACCCGGGCCGGGGAGAACCGGGCCCCGCAGCCAGGAGGCCCGATGTCACCGGACCGGCCGCCCCTGCCCCACCGCAGGCGGCAGCAGAACCTGGCCCCACAACTGCTCGCGAACGAAGCTTCGACGGAGGCCGCCGAGGTCCCGGTGGAAGATCCCAACCAGGCCCGGAGCAGGCTCTCCGCGTTCCAGTCAGGCACGCGCCGTGCCCGCGAGCAGGACCTAGACGCCACCGATTTCTTGGGAGAGCGCAGATGATGACCAATCCAGGAGTCAACGAGCTGGACTGGTTGCTCGACGACCTGCTGCAGCAGGTCGCCGGCGCCGACCGAGCCGTCGTGCTGTCCGCCGACGGATTGCTCATCGGCCGGTCCACCAATCTGTCCGAAGAGGACGGCGAGCACCTGTCGGCCGTCGCGTCGGCGTTCCAGAGCCTGGCGAAGGGCACCGGCAGGCATTTCGGCGGCGGCCACGTGCGCCAGACCGTGGTGGAGATGGACCACGCGTTCCTCTTCGTGACGGCGGCGGGGTACGGCGCGTGCCTCGCGCTGCTCACCACCGAAGAGGCGGACATGGGGATGGTCGCGTACGCGATGAACATGATGGTCAAGCGCGTCGGTGCGGTCCTCACCGCGGCGCCCAGGGTTGAGCACCAAAGTGGCCAATGACGACTTCCGACGAGGCGTGGTTCGATGACGCCGCCGGGCCCCTGATCCGGCCCTACACCGTCACCGGCGGGCGGACCCGGTCCGAGAACATCGGACTCGACCTGCTCACCCTCGTGGTCGCACTGACCTCGGTCGCCGACGCGGCCACCATGCCGCCGGAGTACGCCCGGGTCGTGCGCCTGTGCCAGCAACCGCTGTCCGTGGCCGAGGTCGCCGCCTACCTGGAACTGCCCCTGCCCATCGTGAAGGTCCTGCTCGCGGACCTGATCGAGCAGGGGCACGTCATCTTCCGCAGCGCGACCTCCGTCTCGGCGGCCCCCGACGAACGCATCCTCCAGGCGGTGCTCGATGGCATCCGCAGACTCTGATTGGCGGCTCGAAACGTGCACTCTTCAGTTCGAGGCGATCTCTCCCACCCCAGCGTGCGCGGCGGGAACCCGCACCGGCGCAACCTCAACGCGAAGACGCTGAAGCTGCTCGTCGCGGGCGGGTTCGGCGTCGGCAAGACCACCATGGTCGGCTCGGTCAGCGAGGTGCCGCCGCTGCGCACCGAGGAGGCCCTCACCGTCGCCTCCACCGGCATCGACGATCTGTCGGGCGTGGAGCGCAAGACCACCACCACGGTGGCGCTGGACTTCGGCCGCATCACGATCAGCCCCGAACTCATCCTGTACCTGTTCGGCACGCCGGGACAGGACCGGTTCTGGTTCATGTGGGACGAACTGGCGCTCGGCGCGCTGGGCGCGGTGGTGCTCGCCGACACGCGGCGGCTGGAAAGCTGCTTCCCCGCGGTCGACTTCTTCGAGCGGCGCGGGCTGCCGTTCGTGGTGGGCGTGAACTGCTTCGACAACGCTTACCGCTACGGCACCGAGGAGGTGCGCAGCGCGCTGGAGGTGGACCAGAACGTGCCGGTGCTGCTGTGCGACGCCCGGGATCGCGAATCGACCAAGCTGGTGCTGGTCACCCTCATCCAGCACATCATGACGGCCAACCGCGCGAAGGCAGGCGCCCCGCCTCTGCCCTGACGCGCCGCGACGCCGTGAGGGGTCCCCTCACGGCGCTGCCCAGGTGTAGAGGCACGGGCGGGTCTGGCAGGCTGGGTGCGTGACGCTAGCCCTGCTGGACTCCGCGAGCCTGTACTTCCGCTCGTTCTACGCGCTGCCCGAGTCGATGACCGCCCCGGACGGCACCCCGGTCAACGCGGTGCGCGGGTTCGCCGACACGCTGGCGCGGATCCTCACCGACCGCCGCCCGTCACGCCTGGTCGCCTGTCTGGACGCCGACTGGCGGCCGGCCTTCCGGGTCGAGCTGCTGCCCAGCTACAAGGCGCACCGGGTGGCCGACCCGGACGCGAACGCCGAAGAGGTGCCGGACACCCTCACCCCGCAGATCCCGGTCATCCTGGAACTGCTGGAGGCGGTCGGTCTGGCCACCGCCGAAGCCCCCGGTTACGAGGCCGACGACGTGATCGGCACGCTCACCGCACGGGAGGCGGCCTCGCCGGTCGAGGTGATCACCGGGGACCGCGACCTGTTCCAGCTCGTCCGTGACGTGCCCACCCCGGCGTCGGTGATCTACGTGGGCAAGGGCTGGGCGAAGGCCGAGGTGCTCGGGCCCGGCGAGATCGCCGAACGGTACGCGCTGCCGAAGGACTCCGCGGGCCCGGCCTACGCCGACATGGCGGTGCTGCGCGGCGACCCGTCCGACGGCCTGCCCGGGGTCGCGGGTATCGGCGAGAAGACCGCGGCGAAGCTGATCAGCCGGTTCGGCTCGGTGGAAGCGCTGCTGGAGGCGGCGGAATCGGGCAGCGGCGAGCTACCGCTCAAGATGCGCCTGAAGCTCACCGCCGCCGAGGACTACCTGTCCGTGGCGCCGCGCGTGGTGCGCGTGGCCGCCGACGCGCCGGTGACCCTGTCCGGGCCGGACGAAGTGCCCGGCGGGCCCGCCGATCCGGAGCGGGTGGCCGAGCTCACACGGCGGTGGAACCTGGGCGGTTCGGCGCAGCGACTGCTCGCCGCCCTGTCCCGGTAGTTTCCCACCCGCAACCGGGGTTCACCGCAGGAAAATAACCTTCATCAGCTCCCGGACGAGGCAGCCTGCTGGAGCTCGACGGCCCTGCGCAGAGCGGTGCAGATCGGCTCGATCGGGCGGGCCAGCTCGGCGAGCCGTTGACGGTACCGGCGCCGCTCCCCCAGCTTCAGCACCACCCGCAGCCCGGCGGACGCGGCGAGGGCGGCCAGCGCGGCGCAGTCCGGCGCCACCCGGACGGCGGGCTCGTCGCCGCGGATCGCCCGGCCGACCCGCTCCCCCAGCGAGCGGACCGATGCCTGGTCACGCACGGTTACTTTCGAGTAGGGGATCAGGCCGAGCGCGCGCCGCGGTTCCAGTCCGATCAGGCCGGCGTCGGCCAGCTGGTCGCGCACGGAACGGAGGGTCTGCCGGCGGCCCGGCCCCAGCTGGCGCCGCCACGAGCGCGGCCGCGCGCCGGTGATCCGCCCCCACAGTTCGCCCAGCACCGGATCGGCGCCGGTGAAGGGTTTCACGGGCCACGCCTTGCCCGACTCGTCGGCCAGATGCCCCCGCAGGACGAGGTCGGCCAGCGCGGCCGCGCGCAGCAGGTAGCCGAGTTCGGCGCGCGCGGTGAAGCGGTCCCGTCGAGGATCGTAGGTCAGCAGGAACATCTTCGCCGGCAACGACAACGACGACAACGACGAGGACGACGAGGACGACGAGGACGACTCAGCCATCGCTTTCCCTGTCCGGACTGTCTGCACGGTCTGCCTTGTTTGCCTGGTCCGCACTGTCTTCTCCGTCTTCGGATTTACGGGGCCTGCCGGGCGGGCGAATCCGCCCGACGTCACGGGGCAGCCGCCCGGCCTCGGCCAGTGCCCGGCGCAGCAGGAACTCGATCTGCGCGTTGGTGCTGCGCAGTTCGTCTCCCGCCCACCGGGCCAGCGCGTCGTGCACGGCCGGGTCGAGCCGCAGGAGGATCTTCTTCCGCTCGGTGGCCACGGGTCAGGCGTAGAGGGTTCCGGTGTTCACCACGGGCTGGGTGTCCCGGTCGCCGACGAGCACCACGAGCAGGTTGCTGACCATCGCCGCCTTCCGCTCCTCGTCCAGGTCGACCACCTCGTGCTCGGCCAGCCGGTCGAGCGCCATCTCGACCATCCCGACGGCCCCTTCGACGATCCGCTGGCGCGCGGCGACCACCGCACCCGCCTGCTGGCGCCGCAGCATGGCCTGCGCGATCTCCGGGGCGTAGGCCAGGTGCGTGATCCGCGATTCGATCACCTTCACCCCGGCCGAGGCCACCCGCGCGCCGATCTCCTCGCTCAGCTTCTCGGTGATCTCCTCGGCGTTGTCCCGCAGGGAAAGCTTGCCCGGCTCCTGGGTGTCGTACGGGTAGGCGTTGGCGATGTGCCGGACCGCCGTTTCGGTCTGGATGGCCACGAACGCGACGAAGTTGTCCACTTCGAACAGTGCCTGCGCGGTGTCCTCGACCTGCCAGACCACCACGGCGGCCATTTCGATCGGGTTGCCGTCGGCGTCGTTGACCTTGGCGACGCCGGTTTCGTGGTTGCGGATGCGGGTGGACACGCGGCGCCGCACGGCGAACGGGTTGACCCACTGCAGGCCGTCCTTGCGCAGCGTGCCGGTGTAGCGGCCGAGCAACTGCACCACGCGCGCCTCGCCGGGCGCGACCGCGGTGAGGCCCGGCATGATCGCCACCCCGACGAGCAGCATGGCCAGCCCGGCGCCGCCGAGCCAGCCGGAGCCACGAACGGCGGCGGCCACGACCACCCCGATGCCGGCGAGGATCAGTACCACCCCGGCGAAGAACATGAGGAACCCGGGCGCGGCGTGGACGACGCGCTCCCGGGTCCGCGGTTCCGGCATCGCAACGACGGTTTCGGTCATCGATGGTCCTTTCTCGGACATCCTGCTTGCCCCGACGAGTTCAAGGTAGCATAGTGATATCACATTTTTCGTCACTGAGGGGAGCACGGCATGCCCGATCGGCTGCTGGAGATCGACGGGATCTCCAAGCGGTACGGCGAGCTCATCGCCTTGCAGGACATGACATTCGACGTCCGGGCCGGGGAGCTGTTCGGCTTCGTGGGCAGCAACGGTGCCGGGAAGACCACCACGATGCGGATCGTGCTGGGGGTACTGGCCGCCGACGCGGGCGCGGTGCGCTGGGACGGCGCGCCCGTCACGCTCGGCACGCGGCGGCTGATCGGCTACATGCCCGAAGAGCGCGGGCTGTACCCGAAGATGAAGGTGGGCGAGCAACTGGCCTACCTGGCGCGGCTGCACGGCATGACGGCCGCCGCGGCCCGGCGTTCGGCCGAGGCGTGGACCGAACGGCTCGGCATCGCCGGACGCCGCGACGACGAGGTCCAGAAACTCAGCCTGGGCAACCAGCAGCGGGTCCAGCTCGCCGCCGCCCTCGTCCACGATCCGCGGATACTCGTGCTGGACGAGCCGTTCTCCGGCCTCGACCCGGTGGCGGTGGACGTGATGAGCGAGGTCCTGCGGGAGAAGGCCGCCGAAGGCGTCCCGGTGGTGTTCTCCAGTCACCAGCTGGATCTGGTCGAGCGGCTGTGCGACCGCGTCGGCATCGTCCGCGCCGGGCGGATGATCGCCCGCGGTTCGGTGGACGAGCTGCGCGCGGGCGGAGCGGTCCGGCTCGTCGTGGACGCGCCGTCGGCACCCGACGGCTGGACCGCGGGCCTGCCCGGGGTGCGGGTGCTGGCCCGCAACGGCTCGCGCACCGAACTGGAACTGGACGAGGGCGCCGACGACCAGGCCGTCCTCAAGACCGCGCTGGCCACCGGGCCGGTGCACGAGTTCGCCCGCCGCCTGCCGTCGCTGACGGAGCTGTTCCGGACCGCGGTGCACGAAGGCCCGAAGGCCCCCGAGAGCGCAGGAGGCGCACGATGAGCACCGATTTCGGTCACTGGCAAGGAATCGGCCTGGTCGCGGGCCGGGAGATCCGCACCAGGCTGCGCTCGAAGGCCTACGTCATCAGCACGCTGGTGCTGGTGCTCCTCCTCGTGGCCTTCACCGTGATCATGAAACTGCTGGCGGGCAGTATGTCCACCACGACCGTCGGCTTCACCGCCCCGAACGCCGCACTCGCCGCACCGCTGCAGGCCGGGGCGAAGGCGGTCGGGCTCACCGTGGAGACCCGGCAGGTGGGCGACGAAACCGAGGGCCGGGACCAGGTGCGGGCGGGCAAGCTCGACGCACTGCTCACCGGGGACGGCACCGGCGTGCACGTGGTGGTGGACGAGAAACTCGACCAGAACCTGCGCACCGCGCTCACCGTGCTGGCCGGGCAGCTGGCGCTCGACCGGCAGATCACCGCACTGCACGGGGATCCGGTGAAGGTCACCGCGGCCATGGCGGCCGCCGGGGTGGACGTGCAGGCGCTGAGCAAACCCCGGGAATACGACGGCCAGCAGCTCACGCTGGGCCTGGTGGCCGGGGTGCTGATCTACCTGTCCCTGCTGATGAACGGGCAGATGGTGGCCCAGGGCGTGGTCGAGGAGAAGACCAGCCGGGTCGTGGAGCTGCTGCTGTCCACCGTCCGTCCGTGGCAGTTGCTGGCGGGCAAGGTCCTCGGCATCGGCGCCGTCGGCCTGCTGCAGATGGTGGTGATCGGGGTGATCGGCGTCGTCGCGGGCCTGGCCACGGGGGTGCTCACGATCTCGGTGACCGCCGCGGCGGGCACGGTGCTCTGGCTGGTCGTGTGGTACCTGCTCGGGTTCCTGATGTACTCGATCGTCTTCGCCGGGCTGGGTGCGCTGGTCTCGCGCCAGGAAGACGTGGGCGGCGTGGTCACCCCGGCGCTGATGTTCGTCATCGTCGGGTACGTCCTCGGTATCTCCATCCTGCCCGCGAACCCGGGCAGCAAACTGATCGAGGTGCTGTCGCTGATCCCGGTGTTCGCCCCCACCCTGATGCCGATGCGCCTGGCCATGGGCGGCGTGCCCGGCTGGGAGGCCGCCCTGTCGGTGCTGCTGGTCGCCCTGCTCATCCCGGCACTGATCTGGCTGTCCGGCCGCGTCTACCGCAACGCGGTCCTGCGCACCGGCGCCAGGGTGAAGCTCCGCGAAGCCCTGTCCGCGGCGTAAGACCTGAAACCGTCCCTGGTGCGGCGCCTCAGAAGGGGGTGCCGCACCAGGGTGCGGTCGCGGTGGCGAAGAGGGCGTCGGCCTCGGGCAGGGCCGCGGGGTCGCGCACCTCGATCCGGTTCAGGGCGGCCAGCAGGCTCGGCGCCCGGTCCCCGAGGTAGATCATCGCCAGGGTGTCCACCCCGAGGGCCAGCCCGGCCGGCTCCTCGGTGCGGGTCGCGCCCTCCGGCGCGACCCGGTAGCGGCCGCTGTTGGCGGGCAGCAGCGGATCGGTCACCTCGAGCACCACCGGGGCGGCCGGACGGTAGGTGCGCGCGGCCAGCGCGGCGGGCACGTCCACCAGCCGAAGCCAGGTGCTGTCTTCCAGGCCGAGGACCTCGCAGGCGCGAGGATCGGTGAGCATCAGCCCGATGGGGTCGTCGAGCGGGCGGTCCGGCGCGCGGACCTCGCCGACCAGGTCGACCCGGCACAGGAACCGCCACAGCCCGGCCAGCGCCCCGGGGTTCGCGGCGTGCAGGTCGCGCACCACCAGCGCGGCACCGGCCTCCGGCTGCTCGAAACTCCGCCGGTCCTGCGGGTGGTAGAGCACAAAACCGTCGTCGCCGTCCGGTCCGGTGTGGACCGCCACGAAGTTCTCGCCGACGAGGCCGTCCCGTGCCCAGTTCCACCACACCGGCGGGCGGATCATCATGCCGGGCCGGTGCGGCGCGATGCGCTCGTAAAGCTCCGGAATCAGCTTCTTCGCGGCGTCGGTGCCGACGAGCCGCACCCGGCCGCCGGAGGGTGCGTCGTCCCGGAAACGGGCCCGTCCCTTGAGGATCCGCAGCGTCTTGCCGCGGGTGGCGACGGCATAGCCGAACCGGCCGTAGATCGTGGTTTCGCTCGCGTGCAGATGCGCCAGCACCTCCCCTCGGGCGGCGCAGTCGGCCAGTTGCTCGGCCATCAACGCGGTGAGCACGCCGCGCCGGGTGTGATCGGCCCGGACCCCGACCCCGTCCACAGCCGCCGACGGCAGGGTGGCTCCGCCGGGCACGGTGAGCCCGGTGGCGATCGAGCTGGTCACGCCGATCACCGTCCCGCCTTCGAAGGCACCGAACTTGCGCTCGGCGGGGAAGCCTTCGGCACGCTTGGCCCACCGCTCGTCGGTCGACACCGGGCCGTGCAGGGACTGGCTGAGGACGTCGAAGGCAGGCCGCTGTTCCCCCTCGGCCAGCGGGCGCACCGCGAATTCGCTCATGGCACCCGATACTGCCGTGCCCGCCCCGCCCGCCCAAGCGGTTTTCCGCCGGGCGGCTTCAGGGTTGCGGAGCCGAAACGGCGTAGGTCCCGTCCGCGTCCCGCACGGTCAGCGTGACGGTCCTGCGCGAGCCGTTCACCTCGACCACACAGGCGAACGAGATCCCGGCCTGCACCACCTGTCCCGAGGGGCAGCGCACCGTGCCGACCCCGGTGAGCCCGTAGGACTGGGTCAGCAGATGGCGGACCCCGGCCTGCACCGCGTCCGCGTCGAAGACGCGGACCGGCGGCGCGGCGGCCTCGGAGGAGCCGGACGAGAACCCCGGCGTGTGCCCGCCGTTCCCGCATCCGGTGAGCAACAGCGCGCCGGAAGCGAGCGCGACGCAGGTGCGGGCCCGCGGTAGCACCGCCTCACCCCCGGCAGTCCGTCCGATGTGGTCAGAAGTGTGTACCACACCAGGCCGGGGTTTCCGTGGCGAACAAGCGATCCGCCCGCGTGAGCGCGCTCTCGTCCGCGGCGCGGACGCGGCCCGCGGTGGCCAGCGCCGAGGCACGCCAGGCGCCCAGGTAGAGCATGGCCAGTGCGTCCACGTCCAGCCGCAGCTCGGCGGGCCGGTCGGTGCGCTCCACTCCGCCCGGCGAGATCCGGTAGCGGCCGGAGTTGTCCTCCAGTACCGGGTCGGCGACCTCGACCACCACCGGCTCGCCCTCGTAGGTGCGGGCCGCGAGCGCCGCGGGCACGTCGACGAGGCGGAGCCAGAGCCCGTCACCGCCCTCGGTCCGCGCGCACCGGCGCGGGTCGGTGAACAGCAGCGGCGCGAACTCGTCGAGGGGCCGTCCCGGCAGCTTGATCGTGTCGACCAGATCGACCCCCAGCAGGTACCGCCACAGGCCGCCGCAGGCCGCGTCACTCGCGGTCACCAGCTCCAGAACCTCCAAAGTGGACGGCTGGTTCCAGTGCTTGCGGTCCACCTGGTAGATCACGTACCCGTCCGGGCCGGACGGTCCATGGTGGACGACCATGACCACGGGGTTCTCGGTCCAGCGCCGGTGCAGTTCGGCCAGCGGCCACCAGTGGGACGGCCGGGTCATCATCCCCGGCCGTGACGGGGCGATCGCCGCGTACACCTGGGGCATCCGCTCGGCAAACGCGTCCGGCCCCACCAGCTCGAGCTCGCCACCGGCCGGTACTTCCGCCCGCAGCACCGCGCGGCGCCGGTCCACTTCGAAGCTCTGCTCGGTCGTGGCCGGGCCGTAGCCGAAGCGCCCGTAGATCACCGCCTCGCTGGCGTACAGGCCCGCCAGCGTCGTCCCCCGGTCGGCAAGATCGGTGAGCTGGGCCCGCATCAGCCTGCTGAGCACGCCGCGCCGCACCCGGTCGGACCGCACGCCCACGGCGGTCACCGCGCCCAGCGGCACCCGGCGCCCGCCCGGCACCACGAACTCGGCGTCGAACGAGCGGGCGGTGCCGATCAGCTCGGTGTCGAAGACCCCGAAGGTGCGCTCCGGCTGGTACAGCCGCTGCGCGACCGCCCAGTCCTCGTCCTTGATCGGCGGCAGGTGCATCGCGCCGCGGAAGACCAGGCTCGCCGCGCGGGTCTCTTCGGGCCGCAGGGTGCGTACGGTGTAGTCGCTCACGGCCCGATCGTGGCCGAGCCCCGCCCCGGAGTCGAACGCTTTATTGCCCGGCCATGCCGACCTGGTAGTTGCCGTCCTTGTCCTTGACGGTGACGAGCACCTTCTGCTGCTGGCCGCCGATGGTGGCGGTGCAGGTGAAGGTGGTGCCCGCCTTGACCGGCTGGTCCGGCGGGCAGGACACCGAGTCCGCGGGCGTCCCGTACTGGCTCAGCATGTCCTTGACGCCGTTCTGGACCGCGGTGGCGTCCAGGACGTGCGACACGAAGAAGGCGGGCGTGACGAACCCGGTGATCCCCAGTGTGGCGACCACCACCACGAGCGCCCCGATCACGATCCACAGCACGTTCCCGCCCTTGCGGGCGGGCTCCGGCTGCCCGAACGGGCCGGGCTGCTGCCCCGCGAACTGCTGCTGCGGATGCTGGCCGTACTGCTGCGGGTAGGGCTGCTGCTGAGTGGGCTGGCCGAATCCCGGCGGCTGCTGCCCGTATTGCTGGCCGTACTGCGGCGACGGCGGTGGCTGCTGCCCGTATCCCGGCGACTGCTGAGGCTGGGGCGCCTGCCCCCACTGGGGTGGCTCGTTACCGCCGTACGGCGTGCTCATGGCAATTCTCCTCCAGCCCGTCTCGCTGTGCGCGATCCAATCACAACCGCGCCGAAAGTTCACTCGACGCCGGCGGCCACCACCCCACGGCGCAGTGCCTGCACGGCCTTCGCGGCGGCCGCGCCCACCTGGTGCCCGCGGCCGAGCACGGTGCGGATCTGGTCCAGCAGGTCGATCACCTGCCGCGACCAGCGCACGAAGTCGCCCGCGGACAGTTCCTGCCCGTTGGCCTCCGCGGTGGTCAGCACCTGTTCCAGCGACTCGCCCCTGGCCCACCGGTACACCGGCCAGGCGAACCCGGCGTCGGGCTCGCGGGTGCGGTCGAGCCGGTGCCTGCGCTCGTCGTCGGCGAGGTCCGTCCACAGCCGGACGGTGTCCTGCCAGGCGCGCGGCACCGCGCCCGAGGGCAGCCTCGGCTCGCCCGCCGCGTCCCGGCGCGCCTCGAAGACCAGCGTCGACACGATCGCGGCGAGTTCGGCCGGGCTGAGCCCCTCCCAGACCCCGTGCCGGATGCATTCGGCCGCCAGCAGGTCCGACTCGCTGTAGATCCGCGAAAGCACCTCCCCGTGCTCGGTGACGCGGTTTTCACCCTTGCCGAGGTAACCGCGCTCGTCGAGCAGGTCCCGGATGCGGTCGAAGGCCCGGGCCAGCGAATGCGTCGTCGCCGCCACCTTGCGTTCCAGCTGGTCGGTCTCCGCCTTGAGCCGCTGGTACCGCTCCACCCAGCGCAGGTTCGCCTCCCGCTCGGCCAGGCCGTGGCACGGGTGCGCCCGCAACTCGCGCTGCAGCGCGATCAGCTCCGGATCGTCGTTGGCACCCGTGCGCCTGCGCTGCCGCGACGGCAGCGCGATCCCCGCGTTCCGCAGCGTGGACGCGATGTCGCGCCGGGTCTTCGGCGAGCGCAGCTCGACGTGCTTGGGCAGCCGGATGTGGCCCAGCGGCTCCACCGGGGCCGGGAAGTCCGACAGCGACAGCGGACCGGACCACCGGTCCTCGGTGACCACCACCGGCCGCGGTTCCCGGATCGGGTCGAGCCCGGGATCCACCACCACGGCCAGCCCCGCGCGGCGGCCCTGCGGCACCGCGATCACGTCGCCCTTGCGCAGCTTCTCCAGCGACTCGGCGGTGCTGGCCCGCCGCGAGGCGGTGTTCTGGCGCGCGAGCGCCTTCTCCCGGTCGGAGATCTGCCTGCGCAGCGCCACGTAGGACAGCATCTCGTCGAAGTCGCCGGTGATCGCCTCGGCGTAGCCCGCCAGCGCCTCCTTGTTCTTCTCGATCCGGCGGGCCAGGCCCACCACCGACCGGTCGGCCTGGAACTGCGCGAACGACTGCTCCAGCAGCTCGCGCGCCTGGTCCGGACCGAGCTGGGCGACGAGGTTGATGGCCATGTTGTAGCCGGGCCGGAAGGACGAGCGCAGCGGATAGGTCCGGGTCGAGGCCAGCCCGCCCACCTGCTTCGGGTCCACGCCCGGCTGCCAGACGACGACCGCGTGCCCCTCCACGTCGATCCCGCGCCGCCCGGCGCGCCCGGTCAGCTGGGTGTACTCCCCCGGGGTCAGGTCGACGTGCGCTTCGCCGTTGTACTTGACCAGCCGTTCCAGCACCACCGTGCGGGCAGGCATGTTGATCCCCAGCGCCAGTGTCTCGGTCGCGAACACGACCTTCACCAGACCGCGGACGAACAGGTCCTCGACCGTCTCCTTGAACGCGGGCAGCAGGCCCGCGTGGTGACTCGCGATGCCGCTTTCCAGTGCCTCCCGCCACTCCCAGTACCCGAGCACGCCGAGATCGCCCTCCGGGAGGTCGCCGGTGTGCTGGGCGATGATGCGCCGGACCTCCGCGCTCTCCTCGGGGGTGTTCAGACGCAGCCCCGCGCGGGTGCACTGGGAGACCGCCGCGTCGCATCCCGCGCGCGAGAAGATGAACACGATCGCGGGCAGCAGGCCGGCCGCGTCCAGCCGGGTGATCATGTCCACGCGGGACGGCGGCCGGAACCTCGGCCCCGAAGAACCCCGGTACTGGCTGCGGCTCCTCCCCCGCAGCCCGGCCGGTGCGTGCATCCGGCCGACCTCCTCGGCCCGCCGCAGCAGGCCCGGGTTGATCCGCGGCTCGGCATGACCGGGCTCGGTGGCGAACAGGTCGAGCAGCCGGTTGCCGACCAGCATGTGCTGCCACAACGGCACCGGGCGGTGCTCGTCCACCACCACGGTGGTGTCCCCGCGCACTTCGACCAGCCATTCGCCGAACTCTTCGGCGTTGCTCACGGTCGCGGACAGGCCCACCACGCGCACGTACTCCGGCAGGTGCAGGATGACCTCTTCCCACACCGCGCCCCGGAACCGGTCCGCCAGGTAGTGGATCTCGTCCATCACCACGTACCCGAGGTCGTTCAGCGCCGAAGACCCCGCGTAGAGCATGTTGCGCAGCACCTCGGTGGTCATCACCACGATCTGCGCGTTGCCGTTGATGGCGGTGTCGCCGGTGAGCAGACCGACGGCGGCGGGGCCGTAGCGGTCGATCAGGTCGTTGTACTTCTGGTTCGACAGCGCCTTGATCGGCGTGGTGTAGAAGCACTTGCGGCCCTCGGCGAGCGCCAGGTGCACGGCGAACTCGCCGACGACGGTCTTGCCCGCCCCGGTGGGGGCGCAGACCAGTACGCCGTGGCCGTCTTCCAGTGCCTCGCAGCCGCGCACCTGGAAGTCGTCGAACACGAACGACGCTTCCGCCGCGAACCGGGTCAGTTGTCGGTATTTCCCACGGCGCCGCGAAGCCTGGTAGGCCTCGGCCGGGGAGGGAGAAGGGCTAGCGGCCACCCCGCCAGGGTGTCACATCGCGGCCCGCCCGCGCATCGGGTGGGGTATCCCCGATCACAGCACGACCGTCAGCGCCCCGGGCACGCACCGCACGGACACCGGAACGGTCCCCGCGGGCTCCCCGTCGGCGACCACCGGCCAGTCGTTGCCCTCGATGAGGACCTCCCGCGCCCGGACGGTCCGGACGGCGGGATGCGCCAGGTGCGCCCCGGTGCGCAGCCTCGGCAGCAGGCGGATCAGGTCGGCCCGGCTCGCGCGGCCGACCACGGTGATGTCGAACAGGCCGTCACCGGGATTCGCCGCGGGGCAGACCGGGATCCCGCCACCGTAGTAGCCCGTGTTGCCCACCGCGACCAGCGTGGCCTCCAGTTCCCACCGGTCGCCGTCGAACGACAGGGCGACCGGCTTCGGCCGGAACCGCGCCAGCTCCCCCACCACCGCGACGTCGTAGCGGCGCGGCCCGGTGGGCCAGCGCAGCGCGGCCGCGAGACGGGCCACCGCGGCGTCGAACCCGGCACACAGCACGGTGGCGAACCAGCGCCCGTCGGCCCGGCCCAGGTCCAGCAGGCGGCGGCGCCCGGAGGCCAGCGCGTCGAGGAGCGTGTCGAGGGCACGCAGGGGATCCAGCGGAACGCCCAGCGCCCGGGCGAAGTCGTTGCCGCCCCCGGCAGGCAGCACCGCCAGCGCGGTGCCGGTGCCCGCACAGACCTGCACCGCCTGGTGGACGGCACCGTCACCGCCCAGCACGACCAGCAGATCCCCGCCCGCCGCACCGGCCGGGTCGCCGGTCCACAGCTCCAGCCGGTCCACCCGCTCACGCAGCCGGGCGGCCACCACGCCCTTGAGCCGCTCCGCGGCGCCCCCGCCGGAACCGTGGTGTACCGCCAACACCGCGCGCACGCTAACGCCTAAATGCTCCGCCGCTTCATGTCACGGTTTCTAGGTGATGTCGTCGGTGCTGGTCGTCGCGGCGGGCTGGTCGTCGACCCGGCTCGGCTCGTACTCGAACGGCGCGGGCTGGTCGTCGGGCAGGTCGGCCCAGCCCTCGTCCACCCGCTTCGCTTCCTTGCGCCGGTCGTGCACCCTGGCGATCTGGATGGCGATCTCGAACAGCACGGTGAGCGCCCCGGCCAGCCCGATCATCGAGAACGGGTCCGAGCCGGGCGTGGCGAACGCGGCGAAGACGAACAGCATGAAGATGATCCCGCGCCGCCACTTCTTCAGCTGCGCGTACTTCAGCACGCCCGCGAAGTTGAGCATCACCACCAGCAGCGGCAGTTCGAAGCTCACCCCGAAGATCACCAGCAGGGACAGCACGAACGAGATGTACTTGTCCGCCGTCAGTGCCGTGGTGAAGAAGTCGCCGCCGAAGTTCATCAGCATCTGGAACGCGTGCGGCACCAGCAGGTAGGCCAGCAGCGCGCCGGCCGCGAACAGGATGCTCGCGAACCCGACGAAGGTCAGCGCGTACCTGCGTTCCTTCGAGTACAGGCCGGGCGCGATGAAGGCCCAGATCTGGTACAGCCACAACGGCGAGGTGACCACGGCACCGGCGGCCAGCCCCACCTTGAGCTGGATCATGATGCCTTCGAACGGCGCCGTCTGCAGCAGGCGGCAGCTGCCGTCCGGGCCGATCGTGCCGGGCAGCAGCCGGTCCGCCGGGATACCGCAATACGGGCTGTTCATCAGCTGCCCGAGCGATTCGATCGGGCCCAGCCGCGTCTGGAACCAGATGAACCCGAAGATGCCCCCGGCGAGGAGCGCCAGGAGCGCATAGCCGAGACGCCGCCGGAACTCGTAGATGTGCTCGATCAGCGTCATCGTGCCGTCGGGATTGTGCCGACGGCTGCGCTTGCGCCGCCGGGTCCGGCGGTCTTGGGGGGCGGACTCCGCCACTAGTGGAATCCCGTCCGGCTCAGCTGGCGTGCTTCTGCGACTGCTCTTGCTGCTTCTTCAGCTCGTCCAGCTGACGCTGCAGCTCCGCGACCTGCTGGTCGGTGTTCTGCGGCTGGACGGTGGAGGCGGGCAGCTGCCTGGCGTCGTGGCTCTCGGCGGAGTCACCGTCCCGCAGATCCTTGGTCTCGGCCTTGAAGATCTTCATGGACTTGCCGATGGAGCGGGCGGCGTCGGGAAGCCGCTTGGCACCGAACAGCAGCACCACGATCAGCACCAAAACGATCAAGTGCCACGGCTGCAACCCGTTCAGCATGAGTGGCCTCCTATCTCTTTCCTGCCCAATACTACTGGTTCTCCGGCACTGGCCGGCGCTGCCGAACAGCCACGCGGACGGCCGCGCCGCGGGCCTTGAGCAGGCCCAGACGGTCGTTCGTCCCCGTTCTGACCATGCTTGCGGCCGAAAGGAATCGGCGCAAGCCCCTGACCGTCGCCAGAACCAGCGCGACCAGGATCACGATCGCGGCTACGACGAGCGCGATGCTCAGCGTGTACCACACGCCGTCACCCTACTGGCCCAAGGTGGACGGAAGGTGACGAGCCCGGGCCAGTGCGTCGGCCGCACGGCGACGAACGCTCTCCGCCAGGTGCGGCGGTGATTCCACCCTCGCGTCGCCGCCCAGGCTCAGCACCAGCCGCTCCATCCACCACTCGTCCCAGTAGCGCATCCGGATGCGCAGGCGGCCGCCCTCCAGCTCGTCGAGCTCCTCGCACGGGTAGTACTCGGCCACCCACCGCGCGTCCGGTTCGAGCACGAGTTCGGCCACGGACTGCCCCGGCCGGGCGGCGAACACGCCGTCGGACAGATCGGTGGGGCGTGCCGTGGGCGGCGGCGAGGCGGCCTCGTCGAGCACCCGTACGTCGTCGATGCGGTCGAGACGGAACAGCCGCACCCCTTCGGCGCGGCGGCACCACGCCTCCAGATAGCCCACGGCCTGCACGATGAGCAGCCGCATCGGGTCGACGGTGCGCTCGGTGATCTCGTCGCGGGACGCGGTGTAGTAGCGGATGCGCAGCGCTCGGCCGTCCCTCAGCGCCCGCTGCACCACCTCACGGGTGTGTGCGGTGGTCTTGCCCTCACGAACTCCGAGCCCCACCACCACGCCCGAGGGCTGGGCCTGCCCGGCGGCCGTCTCGATCTTGGCGATCGCGCGGCGCACGGCGTCGGTGTCGAGCACCCCGGGGGTTTCGGCCAGCGCCCGCAGCGCCACCAGCAGCGTGGTGGCCTCGGCACCGGTCAGCCGCAGCGGCCGGTTCATGCCCGCGTCGAAGGTCACCGTGACGGTCTCGCCCTCGAAGGACAGATCGATCAGATCGCCCGGCCCGTACCCCGGGAGGCCGCACATCCACAGCAGTTCCAGATCCCGGCGCAGCTGCTTGGGGGCCACGCCGAAGTCGCGAGCGGCGTCGTCGATCCTGATACCCGGCCGGGCCAGCAGATACGGCACCAGCGCCAGCAGGCGGGGCATGCGGTCCGCGGAGCTCATCGGCGGGCCTCCTCGCAGGCCACCGCCGACAGCCGTTCCCGGACCGCCTTGGCCAGCACGTCGGGCTCCAGCACCAGCACGTCGGGCCCGTGCCCGGCGATCCAGTCCGCCGCGCTCTCCGGGTAGTACAGCTCCAGTTCGGCGAGGTCCCCGGCCACGCCGTCGACGGTCAGCCTGCCGGTCAGGCGGGCGCGCCGCCGCACCCCGGCCGCGCGCCGGTCGGCGATCCACAGCTTCGCCGTGGCCACCGGTGACTGCTCCGCGTCCGACTGGCTGCTGCCCGCGACGAATTCCAGCAGATTGACCTCCTCGGGCCGCTCGACCTCGCCGGGACGGCCCACCGTGCGCACCTCCCCGACGATGCGCGAAAGCCGGAAGCAGCGGGTGGCCCGGCGGTCGCGGTCGTGCCCGACGACGTACCAGCGGGCCCGCCACGACACCACACCCCAGGGTTCGAGGATGCGGGTCAGCCGCTCCGCGGAACCGGAACGGCGGTAGTCGAACCGGACCGCCTGCCGTTGCTGGACCGCGGCCAGCAACGGGGAGAACGCCGGCTCGGTGCGGACGCGCGACTCGACCAGCGGCGGCGCTCCGTGATCAACCTCCACCCCGGCGGCCCGCAGTTTCACCAGTGCGCCCTGGGCCTGCCCGGTCAGTTCGGGCGAATCCCACAGCCGCACCGCCAGCCCGACCGCGGCCGCCTCGTCCGGCGCCAGCTCGATCTCGCCGAGTTCGTAGTCGCGCCGGGCGATGCGGTAGCCGTCGATGCCGTCGAAGACCGAATTGCGGCCGATTTCCAGCGGGATCCCCAGCTCCCGCAGTTCGGTCTTGTCCCGCTCGAACATCCGCGAGAACGCTTCGTCGCTGGCCGCGTCCGCATACCCGGGCACGATGCCGCGAATCCGGTCGGCGGTGAGGTACTGCCGGGTGGACAGCAGGGCGAGCACCAGGTTGACCAGGCGTTCGGCGCGGGCGGTGGACACGCGAACACCCTAGCCCGCCCCCGGCGCGCCGATGCGCGGGTGGCCGCAATACACGCCGGAAATTCGAACTCCTGACCGACTCCTCACCCGAAAGAGGTGAACCGGTGCCGGTCCGCGGACCGGGGCCGCACGCCGCCGGGCGGTGCGGCCCCGGCCCGTCACAGCGAACCGATCAGGCGGTCGACCCGCTCGTCGACGGCCCGGAACGGGTCCTTGCACAGCACGGTGCGCTGCGCCTGGTCGTTCAGCTTCAGGTGCACCCAGTCCACCGTGAAGTCACGGCCCGCGGCCTGGGCCGCCGCGATGAAGTCACCCCGCAGCTTCGCCCGGGTGGTCTGCGGCGGCGTGTCCTTGGCCAGCTCGATTTCGCCGTCGTCGGTGATCCGCCGGACCAGGCCCTTGCGCTGCAGCAGGTCGAAGATGCCTCGGCCCCGCCGGATGTCGTGGTAGGCGAGGTCGAGCTGGGCCACCCGAGGGCTGGACAGGTCGAGATTGTGCTTGGCCTTGTAGCGCTCGACCAGCCGGTGCTTGATCGCCCAGTCGATCTCGGTGTCGATCTTGCTGAAGTCCTGCTGCTCGACCGCGTCCAGGGCGCGGCCCCACAGCTCGATGACGCGCTGCGCGGTCGGGCCCGAATCGTTGGCCTTCACGTGCTGGACCGCCCGGCCGTAGTACTCGCGCTGGATGTCCAGCGCCGAGGCCTCGCGCCCGCCCGCCAGCCGCACCGGCCTGCGACCGGTCAGGTCGTGGCTGATCTCGCGGATCGCCCGGATCGGGTTGTCCAGGGTGAAGTCCCGGAACTGCACCCCCTGCTCGATCATCTCCAGCACCAGGTTCGCGGTGCCGATCTTGAGCAGGGTGGTGGGCTCGGCCATGTTCGAGTCCCCGACGATGACGTGCAGGCGCCGGTACCGCTCGGCGTCGGCGTGCGGCTCGTCCCGGGTGTTGATGATCGGCCGGGACCGGGTGGTCGCGCTGGAGACCCCTTCCCAGATGTGCTCGGCACGCTGCGACAGGCAGTACACCGCGCCGCGAGGGGTCTGCAGCACCTTGCCCGCGCCGCAGATCAGCTGACGGGTCACCAGGAACGGCAGCAGTACGTCGGCGATGCGGGAGAACTCGCCGGCGCGGGTCACCAGGTAGTTCTCGTGGCAGCCGTAGGAGTTGCCTGCCGAGTCGGTGTTGTTCTTGAACAGGAAGATATCGCCGCCTATGCCCTCGTCGGCCAGCCGGCGCTCCGCGTCCACGAGCAGGTCCTCGAGGATCCGCTCGCCCGCCTTGTCGTGCGTGACCAGCTGGACCAGGTCGTCGCACTCCGCGGTGGCGTACTCGGGATGGGAACCCACGTCCAGGTACAGGCGTGAGCCGTTGGAGAGGAACACGTTCGACGAGCGCCCCCACGACACCACCCGCCGGAACAGGTATCGGGCAACCTCGTCCGGGGAGAGCCGGCGCTGCCCGTGAAAGGTGCAGGTGACGCCGAACTCGGTCTCGATGCCAAAAATCCGCCGCTGCATCTCTCAATGCTAGGCGTTTTCGCGGGGTGTGCGGTGCGCCGTTCGGGCGGCGGCTCGACCCGGCTTCGCTCGCCCGGCGTGGTCAAAGCATCCTTGACCCGGCCATGGCGGTTTCTTGACGGTGTTGGATGATGACGGGAGTCCCTGCCACCTGGGGGTTCACGACGACAGGGGACGTGGTGTTCGAGGCTGCGCACAACTGCCTGCAGCAGGGCGCGTCGTGGTGCGGCGCGGCCCCTCTCGCACGTGTGGGTGACCCGGTCATCCCGGAAGACGTGGCCCGCCACGTGCGGGAACTCGGCCCGCTCGAGTCGCCGGTGATCTGGTGGACCTTCGCGGGCTGGTCGGTGGCGCTGCTGGCGGTGGCGGTGTTCTTCCGGCACCGGCGCAGGATCGGGCGCCGGGCCGGGATCGCCGCGCTCGTCTGCTTCCTGCTCGCCGCGGTGACCGGCGTCAACACCTACGTCGGCTACGTCCGCACGGCCCACGATCTGGGCCGCCTGCTCCAGCGGGCCTCCGGGCCGATCGCGGCGATGGGACGGCTGCTGGACGACGGGCGCAACGGGCCCGAGGAGGGCAGCGGGCCCCGGCAGGTCCACGACCGGGGCGGCGACCGTCCCGACGACCTGCACATCGAGCAGGTCGAACTGCCCGACCCGCCGCACGCCATCCCGTCCGGGCACACCTTCGTGCTGCTCCCGCCTGGCTACGCCCAGCCCGAGAACGCGCAACGGCGCTACCCCGTGGTGTATCTGATCCACGGCTACCCGTACGGCGGGCCGGAGGACTGGCTCACCTCGGGCGACGCGCCCACCACGCTGCGCATGCTCTACGCCGACCACGCCATCGCCCCGGCGATCGTGGTCAGCGTGGACATGACCGCGGGCCAGCCCAGCCGCGACTGGGAGTGCCTGAACGTGCCCGGCGGGCCACAGCTGGAGTCCTACCTCGCACAGACCGTGGTGCCCACGATCGACCAGCGCTACCGCACCGTGGCCGACCGCGGCGAGCGGGCGCTCGGCGGCATGTCCGGTGGCGGCTACTGCGCGCTCAACATCGGCCTG
Organism: Amycolatopsis cynarae; assembly: GCF_026802195.1. Lineage (NCBI taxonomy): Bacteria > Bacillati > Actinomycetota > Actinomycetes > Pseudonocardiales > Pseudonocardiaceae > Amycolatopsis > Amycolatopsis cynarae. The sequence continues at coordinate 4,193,858 of NZ_CP113836.1, forward strand.
CACCACGTGGACCAGTTCGGTTCGCTGCTGATCGCCCTGCCCTACGACACGCTCGGCGACGACCAGGACCTGCTACACGGCGACCGGAACCTGATCGAGGCGAACACGCCGCACGACTACCTGCCGACCATGCCCTTCGCGCACCCGGTCGCGGTGATGCTGGCGGTGGGCACCGGTGCCCCGACCGACGTGGACACCGCCAAGACCATCGCGGCCGCCTTCGAGGCCCGCGGCCAGGAAGCCGTGGTACACATCGAGCACGGCTTCAACCACACCTGGCACACGGCCCGTGCCGCGCTGCCCTCCCTGCTGATGTTCGCCGACCAGCGCTTCACACCGCCCGCCGCCGGCCCCTCCGCCGGACCGCCCCCCACGGCGGGCCCCGGCGGCCCTGTCCCGCCGCCACCCGGCCGCCCTTCGCGCGGCCACCACCGCGACCGGCCGTGAGCGAGTCCGCAGTGCAGCCGTGAAGGGCCCCTTCACGGTCGTATCGACTGTGAAGGGGCCCTTCACGGCAAAGTCCGTCGCCGGGGCTGCGCGGGGCTGTCAGCTGTTCTGGGTGCCGGACCCTTCCTGGTCGGCCGGCTTCTCCCCGCCTTCGTCGGCGGGCTCCGGCTCGGGAGCGGGCAGCAACGCCTCCAGGGCTTCGCCGGTGATCCGGCGGAAGGCGCGACGCGGACGGGTGCGGTCCAGCACGGCGACTTCGAGCTTGACGGGCCCGCCGTCACCGTTGTGCGGCGAGGTCGAGCGCAGCGTCTTGACCGCCATCGGCAGCGCCTGCTCCAGCTCGAAATCCTCTTCGAACTCTTCCTTGAGCTTGTTCACGATCGGTTCGGTCTGGCCGCCCATCACCACGAACTGCGGCTCGTCGAAGATCGAACCGTCGTAGGTGAGCCGGTAGAGCTGGTCCTCGGCCGGGCTGGCCCCGACCTCGGCGACGCAGATCTCCACCTCGTAGGGCTTGAGCTGCTCGGTGAAGATGCTGCCCAGCGTGGCCGCGTAGGCGTTGGCCAGCGCCCGCGCGCTGACGTCGCGGCGGTCGTACTGGTAGCCCTTGAGGTCGGCGTGCCGGATACCGGCCACCCGCAGGTTTTCGAACTCGCTGTACCGGCCGACCGCGGCGAATCCGATCCGGTCGTAGATCTCGGAGAACTTGTGCAGCGTGGTCGACGGGTTCTCGGCGACGAACAGCACCCCGTTGCGGTACTTGAGCACGACCACACTGCGCCCGCGCGCGATGCCCTTGCGAGCGAGCTCCGAACGCTCGCGCATCAACTGCTCGGGTGAGGCGTACAGCGGCAACGTCACGGCTTGTGCTCCAAAGCGCTCGGTGGAACGTGGGACTGGGCGGTGGGATCGGTGGGGTCGGTCAGCTACGGCCCTGAGCGGCCCGCTCGGACCGGCCGGTCACCACGGCCTGGGCCACCGCGGAGGCCTGCTCCTCGGCCAGCGGCACCGCACCGTGCTCACCGGTGATGGTGATGACCGTCGGGAAGATCCGCCGGACCAGGTCGGGCCCGCCGGTGGCGGTGTCGTCGTCGGCCGCGTCGTAGAGCGCCTCGACGGCGGTGCGCACCGCGGCCTCGGCGTCCGCGTCGGGGTCGTACAGCTTCTTCAGCGAAGACTTGGCGAACAGCGAGCCGGAACCGATCGCGTGGTACCCCGCGCGCTCCTCGTACCGGCCCCCGGTGACGTCGTAGGACACGATCCGGCCCGCGCGCTTCGGGTCCTCCGCCTCGGTGTCGTAGCCGACGAACAGCGGCAGCACCGCCAGCCCCGCCATGGCCGCGTCGAGGTTGCCCTTGACCATGCCTGCGAGCTTGTTGGTCTTGCCGTCCAGCGAGAGCGGCACGCCCTCGATCTTCTCGTAGTGGGCCAGTTCGACGGTGTAGAGCCGGACGAGCTCGAGCGCGATGCCCGCGGTGCCGGCGATGCCCACCGCCGAATAGTCGTCGGTGACGTGGACCTTCTCCATGTCCCGCGACGCGATGAGGTTCCCCGAGGTCGCGCGGCGGTCGCCGGCGATCAGGACACCGCCGGCGAAGGTGACCGCGACGATCGTGGTGCCGTGCGGTGCGTCCACCTCACGGGATGGCGCACCGGCGGCAGAGCGGCCCGGAAGCAGGTCGGGGGCCTGCATCCGGAGGAACTCGGCGAAAGAGGAGGTCGTGGTCGAGAAATAGGCTGCGGGCAGCGAAGAACCCGAGGAGCCCGAGGTGCGTTCCATACGTGCTCGTGATTCCCATCAACGAAGGTGGGCGGGGGTCGGATTTCGGAGGTGGAGCCTAGTGGGCCGGACCCGCCGGGCTACTCGCCGCCCTTTTGCACGTACGCGCGGACGAAGTCCTCAGCGTTCTCCTCCAGCACGTCGTCGATTTCGTCCAGGATCGTGTCGACGTCCTCGCCGAGCTTCTCCCGGCGCTCCTGACCGGCTGGGGCCGCACCCTCGAGCTCTTCGTCGGAGTCGCCGCCGCCGTGCTTTTCGATCTTTTCCTGTGCCATCTCGCCTCCCGGTGAGCTGTTGGTTCTAGCCTACCCAGTGACCATGACAATCGGGATGGTCATGGACACGGTTAGTCGGCGGTGGTGAGCGCCTCCACCAGTTCCTCGGCCGTGTCCGCCTCGTCCAGCAGCTTGCCGACGTGGGCCTTCGTGCCGCGCAACGGCTCCAGGGTGGGGATGCGGACCAGCGATTCCTTGCCCACGTCGAAGATGACCGAATCCCAGGAGGCGGCGGCGATGGAGGTCGCGTACTTCTCCAGGGTGCGGCCGCGGAAGTAGGCCCTGGTGTCCAGCGGCGGGTTCGTGATGGCCGCCTGGACCTCCTCCTCGGTCACCAGGCGCTTCATCGACCCCCGGGTGACCAGGCGGTTGTAGAGGCCCTTGTCCAGCCGTACGTCGGAGTACTGCAGGTCGACCAGGTGCAGCCGGGGCGCCGCCCAGCCGAGCTGGTCACGGTTGCGGTAGCCCTCGAGCAGCCGCAGCTTGGCGGGCCAGTCGAGCCGGTCGGCGCATTCGGCGGGATCACGCGCCAGCGCGTCCAGGATCTCGCCCCACACCCGCAGGACCTCCTTGGACTGCGCGTCCCCGCCCTCGCGCTCGAGGAAGGCCGAGGCGAGTTCGTGGTAAGCGAACTGGAGGTCGAGGCCGGTGTACTTGCGCCCGTTGGCCAGCGCCACCTTGGTCTTCAGCGTCGGGTCGTGGCTGATCTGGTGCACCGCGCGCACCGGCTCGTCGAGCTTGAGGTCGTCGAACCGCTGCCCGGCCTCGATCATGTCGAGCACCAGCGCGGTGGAGCCGAGCTTGAGGTAGGTCGAGTACTCGGCGAGGTTCGCGTCCCCGACGATCACGTGCAGCCTGCGGTACTTGTCCGCGTCGGCGTGCGGCTCGTCGCGCGTGTTGATGATGCCGCGCTTGAGGGTGGTCTCCAGGCCGACCTCGACCTCGATGTAGTCGGCACGCTGGGACAGCTGGAAGCCGGCCTCCTCCCCCTGCGGGCCGATGCCCACCCGGCCCGAACCGGTGACCACCTGGCGGGAGACGAAGAACGGGGTGAGCCCGGCGATGACCGAGGTGAACGGGGTCGACCGGGACATCAGGTAGTTCTCGTGGGTGCCGTAGCTGGCACCCTTGCCGTCCACGTTGTTCTTGTACAGCTGCAGCTGCGGCTGCCCGGGCACGGTCGCGGCCTTGAGCGCGGCCTCCTCCATCACCCGCTCGCCCGCCTTGTCCCAGATCACCGCGTCGCGCGCGTTGGTGACCTCGGGCGCGGAGTACTCGGGGTGGGCGTGGTCGACGTAGAGCCGGGCGCCGTTGGTCAGGATGACGTTGGCCGCGCCGAGGTCCTCGACGTCGGGATCGTGGCCGGAGCCGCCGGGGCCCGCCAGGTCGAACCCGCGCGCGTCGCGCAGCGGCGATTCCACCTCGTAGTCCCATCTGGCGCGCCGTGCGCGCGGGATGTCGGCCGCAGCCGCGTAGGCCAGCACCACCTGTGTCGAGGTCAGCACCGGGTTCGCGGTCGCGTCGCCCGGCACCGCGATGCCGTACTCGACCTCGGTTCCCATGATCCGCCGCATACCCCAAGCCTACGGGTAGTCGGGCCGATTGCGCAGGAAGGGACCGGGGCAGGAAGATCACGGATGGGACACTCGAAGGAGCCATGAGAGGGCCGGGAACGACCGCGGAGACCACGTGACGCGCGTCACCACCAGAGATGACGAGGCGAGCACACGGCCACCGCGATCTGGTCCGTTCAGGTGACGGCGCCCGGGGCTACGGCGTCTCCCTTCCGGGAATGCGCTTACTCGGTCCGGGGCCGTGCCCTCAAGGTGGCCTTGAGGCTCCGGCTTCAGCCGGTGGGAAGTTTCTTCGCGGCCAGCGGGGTCACGCTCTTGACCGCGTCGGTGGCCCGGGCGGCGGTGCTCGCGGTGACCTGCAGCCCGGACAGCACATGCCCGGCGGCGAGCAACACAGTGCAGGTGGCGCCCTGGCACCAGGCGTGCACCGCGGTCGCCCCGGGGGGCAGCTGGATGTTCAGCTTCGTGCCGTCGCACTGCACCTGGGCGAGCACGTCGGTGGCGGGACGGTCGAGATAACCGGTGACCAGCTGGGTCAGGGAGGCGCCGCTGCCGTAGACCCAGGTCGACCCGCGCGGATCGCCGGCGGGCACCGCGTTGAAGCACGCGGCGTTGTCGGCGCGGCTGGCCGCCGCGTGCACGCCCTCCTTCGCGAGATCGTCCTTGGTCAGCACCGCGGAGGCGACCTCGTCGGCGATCGCCTCGCGGGCGGCGGCAGCGGGGTCCACGGCCGCCGCCGAGACCGGCGCGGACGACGAGGCGGCCGCCGAGGCATGCACCGAATCGGTGGCCGGCGCCGTACTGTCGTAGTAGGTCTCGAGGTTGTTGGGGCGATTGGCACAACCGGCGAGTCCGGTCAGCGCAACCGCAGCCAGGACCACGAACCTTCCCTGACGCACCGAATTTTCCCCTTCGTGATCCGACCTTGGGCGCCGAGACTAACCGAACCGTTCAGCGCCAATGCAATGAGGACCGCCGTCCCCAGTACTCGCCGGGCTGCTCGGCCAGCGTGGCCAGGGCGCGCAGTTCCCCTTCGAGGAGGTTCACCCTGGTCGCGGCCAGATTGGCGGCCAGTTGCGCGGGGCTGGCCGGGCCGGTGAGGACGCGGTCCGCCCAGGGGCGGGCCAGCACCGCGGCGATCGCCACCGCGTCGGGACCGACGCCGTGGCGGGCCGCGATGCGGGCCAGGATCGGGGGCGGGTTCACCACCAGCCTGCCATTGGCCAGCGTTTCCTTGACCAGCACCAGGTTCCCCGCGGCGTGGGCCTCGGCGAGCGCGCGGCCCGCCGAAGGTTCGAGCAGGTTCCAGGTGGACTGGACCGAGGTGAACACCGGTTTCCCGGCGACCTCCAGTTCGAACGCGCGGCGGATCACCGCCGCCTGGTGCGGGCCGGAGGTGGAGAAACCGACCCGCACGCCGTCGTCGGTCAGTGCGGCCAGCGCGCGCAGCAGCGGCTCGTCGGTGAACAGCGGGCTGTCCAGGGTCAGGGAATGCACCTGGTAGAGGTCGATCGCCGAACCCAGCAGCTGCCTGCTTTCCGACCACTGCCGGGAGAACCCGCCGGCGGAATGCTCCTTGACCTCGTGCATCGTGGCGTCGAGCCGCCAGCCGCCCACATAGGTGTAGCCCCACTTGCTGGAGATCACCAGGTCCCGGTGGCCGCGTTCGGCCAGCCACGCGGCGAGGAACTCCTCGGCCCGCCCGTAGGAACGCGCGACGTCGATCCAGCGGATCCCCGCCCGGTAGGCGGCGTCCAGCACGGCATGGGTGGCGCGCCGCATCGCGGCCACGTCGCGGTCCGCGGGCAGTTCCTCCACCCGGCCGAGGTTGATGTAGGCGGGCCGCCCCAGCGCGGCCAAGCCGAGTCCGATGCGCAGCGGAGTGGTCCCTTCTGTGCGGTGGCGTCTCCGTGAGACATAAGCATCGGCTATGTCTCACGGAGGACGTTATACGCCTTCCGCCCTCCGGCGCAGGATTTCCAGCCACTGCTGCGAGTCGAGCGCCTGGCGGTGCAGCTTTTCCAGCCGGGCCGCGGGCGCCCGGACATAGCCCTTGCCGAAGACGGGCGCGATCTGCCGCAGGCTCGCCCCCTGTTCACGGGCGGCCAGCAGGGCCCAGTCCGAGGCATCGGCACAGGCGGCGGAAGCCCGCCTCAGCTCACCCAGGACGGCGATGAGGCCGTCGGCGTCCACCCGGCCGGACTGCACGGCCCGCGCCGTCTCCTCCAGCCAGGCCAGGACGTCCGCTTCGGTGATCGGCGCCCGGGGGCGCAGCGGTTCGGGCATGAAGTCAGGCTCGCTCACACCGCGCAGTATAGGCCGTTATACACCTGCCGGTGACGGTTTTCCCGGCACACGAAAGGGCCGCCGGTCACCGCGGTGACCGGCGGCCCTGCTCCGCGGACGGCCTAGAGGTACTGGCCGGTGTTGGTCGCGGTGTCGATCACGCGGCCGGAATCCTGGTTCTTGCCGGTGACGAGCGTGCGGATGTAGACGATCCGTTCGCCCTTCTTGCCGGAGATCCGGGCCCAGTCGTCCGGGTTGGTGGTGTTGGGCAGGTCCTCGTTCTCCGCGAACTCGTCCACGATCGCGTCGAGCAGGTGCTGCACCCGCAGACCGGGCTGCTTGGTCTCCAGCACCGACTTGATCGCCGACTTCTTCGCCCGGTCCACGATGTTCTGGATCATCGCGCCCGAGTTGAAGTCCCGGAAGTAGAGGATCTCCTTGTCCCCGTTGGCGTAGGTGACCTCGAGGAAGCGGTTCTCGTCCGTCTCCTCGTACATGCGCTCGACGGTGTGCTGGATCATCGCGTCGATCGTGGCCTTGCTGTCCCCGCCGAACTCGGCGAGGTCGTCGGCGTGGATCGGCAGGCCGGAGGTGAGGTACTTGGAGAAGATGTCCTTGGCACCCTCGGCGTCCGGACGCTCGATCTTGATCTTCACGTCGAGCCGGCCCGGCCGCAGGATCGCCGGGTCGATCATGTCCTCCCGGTTGGAGGCACCGATCACGATGACGTTCTCGAGCCCCTCCACACCGTCGATCTCCGACAGCAACTGCGGCACGATCGTGGTTTCCACGTCCGAGGACACGCCGCTGCCCCGGGTGCGGAAGATCGACTCCATCTCGTCGAAGAAGACGATCACGGGCGTGCCGTCGGAGGCCTTCTCCCTGGCCCGCTGGAAGATCAGGCGGATGCTCCGCTCGGTCTCCCCGACGAACTTGTTCAGCAGCTCCGGGCCCTTGATGTTGAGGAAGTACGACTTCGCCTCGGCGGCGCCGGCGTCCCCGCGGGCCTCCGCCACCTTCTTGGCCAGCGAATTCGCCACCGCCTTGGCGATCAGCGTCTTCCCGCAGCCGGGCGGGCCGTAGAGCAGCACACCCTTCGGCGGCCGCAACTCGTACTCGCGGTAGAGGTCGGCGTGCAGGAACGGCAGTTCGACAGCGTCCCGGATCTGCTCGATCTGCCTGCTCAGGCCCCCGATGTCCTCGTAGCGGACGTCGGGCACCTCTTCCAGCACGAGATCCTCGACCTCGGCCTTGGGCACCCGCTCGTAGGCGTAGCCCGCCTTCGAGTCGACGAGCAGGGAGTCACCCGGCTTGAGGGGCTCCTCGGCCAGGGGATCCGACAGCCAGACCACCCGTTCCTCGTCGGCGTGCCCCACGACCAGCGCGCGGGCGGTGCCGCCCTCGGTGACCGGGGCGAGCACCTCGCGCAGGGCGCAGACCTCGCCCGTGCGCTCGAAGTCGCCGCCTTCCACCACGGTGAGGGCCTCGTTCAGCCGCAGCGCCTGGCCGCGCCGCAGCGACTCGATCTCCACCGCGGGGGACACCGAGACCCGCATCTTGCGGCCCGCGGTGAACACGTCGACCGTGTTGTCCTCGTAGGCCTGGACGAACACGCCGTACCCGCTGGGCGGCTGGGCGAGGCGGTCGACCTCCTCGCGGAGTGCGAGGAGCTGACCGCGGGCCTCCCGCAAGGTCTCGACCAGCTTGCTGTTCCGCTCGGTGAGCTGGGCAACCCGTTCGGACGCCTCCGCGAGACGCTGTTCCAGCACACGGTTCTGTCGGGGTGAATCGGTCAGTTTCCTCCGCAGCAGTGCGACTTCCTCCTCGAGGAAACGTAGCTGCCGCGCCTGCTCGTCGGACGTCGTTCCAGCTCCAGTCGTCTCTGAAGGGTCGGCTTCTTCATGCCGACCTCCGGGAAGGTCGTGTTGCATGTCGGCACCTCCTCGGAGTGCTTTTCATCCACGGTACCGGCGATCACCGACATGAAAAGGCCTATCCGCATCACAGGATTGGCGCGTCGCACCGGATGCACGAACGAACGCCGAACGCAAGCGCCCGTCACGGTGCCAGGTGAACCGGCGGGAAAGCTACGTTCCGTAAGTATCGGTGAACACAGCGCGGCCGAGCGGGTTGTGCGCTCTCCACCCATGTCACGACCACCCAACCGAGCCTTTACGGGACGTTCACGTACGGCTTCCCCCTCGGACCGTGCTCAAACCGGAGGGGAGCGGTGTCCGCCGGGAAGGTCGTATGGGTCTCTTCCCCGGACCGTGCCCGCGGGCACCGGAGATGCTGGACGATCAGCACCGGAGCGCGCCGCTACGATCCCTGGCGTCACCGCAACCGAAACAGGCCCTGAATTCTGCCTTCCCGCGAACCGGACTGCGTTCCCGTGCGTCAAAGGTGGGCATTTCACCGACCTCCGAGGGGGAACCCGCTCATGACGTACCCGCCGACCGGCCCGTACGGCCAGCCCGGACCGTACGGCCAACCTGGACAGCCCGGACAACCGGGACAACCCGGCCAGCCTGGACAACCCGGCCAGCCCTATCCCGGCGCGGGCTTTCCTCCCGGCGGCTCGCAGCCCCAGCCGGGCGCTTTCCCCGGCGGCCCCCAGCAGCAGGGTGGTTTCGGCCAGCAGCCCGGGCCGTACGGCCAGCCCGACCAGCAGTGGGGCGCCTACCCGGGCGGCACTCCCGACATGCCGCCGAAGAAGAAGAAAACCGGCCTGATCGTCGGGATCGCCATCGCCGCGGTGGTCCTGATCGGCGGCGGGGTCACCGCCCTGATCCTGCTGACCGGCAACTCGAAGAACAGCTCGGGCGGGACCGCCCAGGGCGCGCCCGGCGGCTCGACCTCCGCCCCCGCCGGCAGCACCCTGGCCGCCCCCGGCACCCCGGCCTCCTCCCCCAGGCGGAGCAGCACCCAGAGCTCCGGTGGCTCGGCCGCCGGCGCCAAGGGGGTCGCCCAGGCCTTCGCCGACGCGTTCAACGCGCGCGACATCGACAAGTTCGTGGGGCTGATGTGCACCCGTCCCACCGACGCGCAGATCGAAAACGGCAGGCAGAAGTGGAAGACCCTGCCGTCGGACTACCACGTCACCGTCACCGGAGACCCGACGATCACCGGCACGACGGCCACCGTCCCGATGACGGCGACCTCGAGCAAGGGGCCGGAAAACGACAACATCCAGCTCAAGCTGCAGAACTCGCAGTGGTGCCTCGACGTGTCGTGACCGTTTTGCGAGGGGAAGGGACGACCCCGTGAACCAGCCACCGCATCAGCCCGGGCCGTGGGGCGCGCCGGGTCCGTACGGCCACCCCGGGGGCGGGTTTCCCCCCGGGGGCGGATTTCCCCCCGGGGGCCCGGACGGCCCTGCACCCCAGCGGAAGAAGACTGGGCCGATCGCCGGGCTCGTCGTGGCCGGGGTGGTCCTGATCGGGGGTGGCGTCACCGCCACGGTGCTCCTCACCGGCGGCAAGGACGGCAACGGCACCCCGGTGACAGCCGCCTCGCAGGCCCCGCAGCCCGCACAGGGAGCATCGGCCACGCCGCCGTCCGGCGCACCGTCCTCGGCTGCGGCGGCGAGCGGCGCCCTCGACGTCGCCAAGGCCGTGGCCGATGCGTACAACAACGGCGACGCCTCCGCGTTGGAGACGCTGACCTGCCCGGAGGTGTCGCCCAAGCCGTCGCCCCACCAGGGGGTCACCATGGAGATCACCGGCTCGCCGCGGGCCCAGGGAGACCTGATGCTGGTCCCCGCGCGGGTCACCGGCCCCCGCGGCACCAAGGACTTCGCCTTCGCCCTCCGCCGCACGGCCGCTAGCTGGTGCTACGCCAGCGACGCCGAGAACTGACCCGGCCCCCACGGCCGGGCCGGGGCCGGGGGGTGGTCAGCCCTTGCTGGGGCGGCGTTGCGGGCGCGGCGGGGTCACGCCGTCGGCGAGCCTGCGGGTGGTCAGCAGGAAGGCCGTGTGCGCCACCATGCGGTGCTCCGGCCGCACCGCCAGGCCGACCACGTGCCAGGGCCGCATGAGCGTCTCCCACGACTCCGGCTCGGTCCACCCCTGCTGCTCCCGCAGCGCCTCGGTCACCCGGGACAGCTGGGTGACGGTCGCGACGTAGACCACCAGCACCCCGCCCGGCACCAGGTTCCGGTGCACGACGGGCAGCACGTCCCACGGGGCGAGCATGTCGAGGACCACCCGGTCGACCTCGCCGGTGTGCGTGGCGAGGTCGGCCACGGTCAGCGTCCAGTTCTCCGGCTTGCCGTGGAAGAACTTTTCGACGTTGCGCACCGCGTGCTCGGCGTGGTCCTCCCGGACCTCGTAGGAGGTGACCGTGCCCTGCGGCCCCACCGCGCGCAGCAGTGAGCAGGTGAGCGCACCCGAGCCCGCACCGGCCTCCAGCACCCGCGCCCCGGGGAAGATGTCGCCCCACATCACGATCTGGGCGGCGTCCTTCGGGTAGATCACCTGAGCGCCACGGGGCATCGACAGTACGTAGTCGGCCAGCAGCGGGCGCATCGCGAGGTACGAGGTCCCGCCCGCGGAAGCGATCACCGAGCCTTCGGGCCTGCCGATCAGGTCGTCGTGCTTGAGTGCCCCACGATGCGTGTGGTACTCCTCACCCTCGGTCAGCACGATGGTGTAGTGCCGGCCCTTCGGATCGGTCAACCGCACCCTGTCCCCGGGTCTGAACGGCCCGCTTACCGACACTGAACCTCCACGCTTTCGAAAAACCGGCAGCGACCGATCTTCGCAGATCACGAGCGGAGTCCTTCAGCGGGGACGGCGCGCGAGCGCGACGCGCAGGTCCTCCCGGCGCAGCACCCCCGAGGGGCGGCCCTCGTCGTCCACCACGAGGAACTGCCAGGCGGGTGTCTCGCGGACCCGTTCGGCGATGTCCTCGCCCGGCTCGGAGGCGATGAGCACGGTTTCGGCCCGGATCGGCTGGGCGGCCAGTTCCGCGGGCGCGTGCGGGGAGGTGGCCGCCAGCCGCTCGGCCTCGGTCTCGTCGAGCAGGCCCGCCGCCACCCCGTCGGCCCGGACCAGCACCACTCCGCGCCCGGCCGAAGCGGCCAGCGCGTCGGATACGGGGCTCTCCGCGGGAAGTTGCAGCACGGGCCGGACCAGATCGGCCAGGCGCAGCCCCTCCGGCCAGCTCCGGCTGGTTTCCGCGGCCAGTTCACCGCCCGCGCCCATCGCCACGAACCAGGCGGTGACCACGCACACGCCCAGCCGCAGCCACTTGTCCTGACTGCCGTCGGCCAGCCCGAAGATCGCCCAGACCAGCAGTCCCGCGGCGACCAGGCCGCCGCCGAACACCGCGGCCCTGGTACCCCCGGCCCGCCGTCCGGTCAGCGCCCACACGCCCGCGCGCAGCAGACGCCCGCCGTCGAGCGGCAGCCCCGGCAGGAGGTTGAACACGCCGACGGCGACGTTGGCCACCGCGCACTCGGCGACCAGCAGCCAGGCCGCGCTCTGCCCCGGCACGGCGAGCAGCAGCAGGCCGCACAGCGCGGCGAGCGCGAGCGAGACGACCGGTCCGGCGCCCGCGACCAGCCCCTCCTGGCGCGGCCGCTTCGGCGTTCTCGCCACTTCGGACAGTCCGCCGAGCAGGAACAGCCGCAGCCGCCGCACCGGGATGCCCAGCCGCAGCGCGACCACGCAGTGCCCGAGCTCGTGGGCCAGCACCGACAGGCCGAGCAGCACCGCGAAGGCCGCCGACAGCAGCCACGAGGTCAGCGTGCCCGCCTCGGGCAGCAGACGGCTGACCATCGGCTCGTAGAGCACGATCACCGCGAGCGAGCCGATCCACCACGAGGGCGCGAGCACGACCGGGACCTCCTGCACGCGGAACAGCAGGAGGCCGCCGTCGGCGGTGGTGACGTACCGCCTCGCCCGGCTGGGGTGGTGCTCGCTGGTCGCGGCCATACGAGCAAGGGTAGAGCGCGCGATGTGGGACGGACGTGACACCGGCGGCGCGGGGGCGGGGGAACTGTCGGTGCGCTGCCATAGGGTGCACGCATGGCAACCACGGCAGCGGCAGACGAGCAGGCCGGTAACCGGCGCGAGGTGCGGCGCCCGGCGCTGTCGCCGTCGCGGGCGAGCGATTTCAAGCAGTGCCCGCTGCTCTACCGCTTCCGCGCGGTGGACCGCTTGCCCGAAGTACCCACGAAGGCGCAGTTGCGCGGCACGCTGGTGCATTCCGTGCTGGAGCGGCTGTTCGCGCTTCCGGGGCCCGAACGGCTGCCCGCCCGTGCCAGGGAACTGCTTGCCCCGGCCTGGTCGCAGCTGTCGGACCAGCGCCCGGAATGGGCCGAGCTGTTCGCCGGGGAAGACGAGGAGCAGGTTCGGTCCTGGCTGTCCAGCGCGGAAAAACTGCTGGACAGCTACTTCGCGCTGGAAGACCCGCGGCGGCTGGAACCGGAGGCGTGCGAGCTGCACGTGGAAATCGAGCTCGGCTCCGGTGTGCTCCTGCGCGGCTACGTCGACCGGCTGGATGTCGCCCCCACCGGCGAAATCCGGGTGGTGGACTACAAGACCGGGGCCGCGCCGAGGGAGATCGGCGAGGCCAAGGCGATGTTCCAGATGAAGTTCTACGCGGTGGTGCTGTGGCGCCTGCGCGGCATCGTGCCCCGCCAGCTCAAGCTGATGTACCTCACCGACGGGCAGTCCCTGGCCTACACGCCGGACGAACCCGAACTGCGGCGCTTCGAGCGGACGCTGGAGGCGATCTGGGAAGCGATCCTGCGGGCCGGGCGGACGGGGGATTTCCGGCCCAATCCCGGCAGGTTGTGCGACTGGTGCGCCCACCAGGCGCTGTGCCCGTCCTTCGGCGGGACCCCGCCGCCCTACCCGGGCTGGCCGGAACCGGACGCAGGCGACGAAACCCCCTTGGACCGAGCGGACTGACATGACCGAAAGCGCTTTTTACCTTCCCCGCGGCGAGGACCGTTTCCTGGCCACGGAGCACACCGCCGGGCCGTGGTCGCCCAACGCCCAGCATTTCGGCCCGCCGTCGGCCCTGCTGGTCCGTGCACTGGAACGGCTTCCGCTCAGCTGGCCCGGCAGGCTGTCGCGGGTGACCGTGGAGATACTCGGACCGGCACCGCTGGCCGAGTTTTCCGTGCAGGCCAAGGTGGAACGACCGGGCCGGTCGGTCGAACTGGTCACCGCCGAACTCGTCACCGACGGGCGCGCGGTGGCCAGGGCCTCGGCGTGGCGGGTGATCGCCTCCGACACCGGCACACTGGCCACCCCCACCCCGGCGGACTGGCCTTCCCCACAGGAGTGCGGCCCCTCGGGATGGCCGGAAGGCTGGCATACCGGCTATCTGACCGCGATGGAGTGGCGCACCGTCTCCGGTTCGGTGACCGGTCCCGGCCCCGCCGCGGTGTGGGTGCGGCAGCGGGTACCACTGGTGGCCGGGGAGGAACCCAGTCCGCTGCAGCGGTTGTTCACCGTCGCCGATTCGGGCAGCGGGATCTCGAACTTCCTCGATCCGCGCCGGTGGTGGTTCATCAACAGCGAACTGACGGTGCACGTCCAGCGCGTGCCGGAGGGCGAGTGGATCGGGCTGGACGCCGCCACCGTGATCGGCCCTGACGGCGTCGGCGTGGCCACGAGTACCCTTCGCGATCTCGGCGGAGCGGTGGCGCGGGGTGCGCAGGCGCTGATGGTGCGGGAGCGCTGAAGCGCCGCCTGCCGTCCGGGTAGGGAAAACACGCAGGGGACCTCTCCCGCAGCCTGCCCGAGATCCACTAACCTTGGCCAGAACGACGGACACCTGGGAGCGCTCGAGTGCAGATCACCTCGGTGGTCAACCAGAAAGGCGGCGTCGGCAAGACCGCGCTGAGTGTGGGCACGGCGGCCGCGCTCGCCGAGCGCGGGCGCCGGGTGCTGCTCATCGATCTCGATCCACAGGGGCATGCCACGACCGAGATGCTCGGCCTCCCCGAACTGCCCGCGGAGGCGCCGAGCCTGGCCAAGGCGCTGACCAAGGCGTGGAAGGGGCCGGTCGAGGAGCTGGTCGTCCCCCATCCCCGCAGCAACATCGGGCCGGGCGGGGCGTTCGACGTGATCCCCACCGCCCCCGGCATGTTCGACCTGATCCGGCGTCTGGACAACTTCCGGGTCCCGGGCTGGCAGCTGGCGCGGGTGATCCAGTTCGCCAACTACGATCACGTGATCATCGACTGCCCGCCCGCCCTGGATTTACTGACCAACAACGCGCTGGCGGCCACGCACGGCATCCTGGTGCCGGTGCAGCCGGACCGCACCAGCATCCGCGCGTTGCGGCTGCTCAACGACCAGCTGGCCTTCGTGCAGCAGGCGGTGAACCGCGATCCCATCCCGTACTTCGGGGTGGTGCCGGGCCTGTACCGCAGGCCGATGTCGAGCTATGCGGCCGCCGCGCTCAACGAGTTGCAGAGCTTCGGCTACCCGCTGCTGCCGCACGTCCCGCTCGGGGTGGTGATGAACGAGGCGGCCGCGCACGGGGTGCCGGTGACCACGTTCGCGCCGGAAACCACGCAGGCGGTGGCGTTCCGGCAGATCGCCGCGGTCCTCGACGACTACAGCATCCAGCGGCCGGCACCGGCCGTGGTGCCGGTCGCGGACGAGTTCGTCTTCGAGGACTTCATCACCGAAGTGGCGCGCGCCCGCGACGCCAACGACACGGGCACCCGCAAACGCCTCTACGACCTGCTTCCCAAGAAACCGAAGCAGTAGGCAGACCTACAACCGGCAGGAGCGGATGTCGGAGGCCAGTACGGCCTTCGCGCCGATTTCGGCCAGCTCGTCCATGATGTGGTTGACCTTCTTGCGCGGCACCATGGCCCGCACCGCGACCCAGCCGGGGTCGGCGAGGGGGGCGACGGTGGGCGATTCGAGGCCCGGGGTGATCGCGACGGCCTTTTCGAGCAGCGTGCGGGGGCAGTCGTAGTCGAGCATCATGTACTGCTGCGCGAACACCACGCCCTGCAGGCGGGCGGTGAGCTGCGACTTCGCCTTGTCGGGCGCGGAACCGGCCCGCTGGACGAGAACCGCCTCCGACACGCAGATCGGGTCGCCGAAGGCCACCAGGTTGTGCTGGCGCAGCGAGCGGCCGGTCTCCACCACGTCCGCGATGGCGTCGGCCACACCGAGCTGCACCGAGATCTCCACCGCCCCGTCGAGCCGGATGACCTCGGCCTCCACGCCGTGGGTGGCGAGGTCGTCGGTGACCAGGTTCGGGAACGAGGTGGCCACCCGCCTGCCCGCCAGGTCGGCGGGCTTCCAGTCCTGCCCGGCGGGCGCTGCGTAGCGGAAGGTGGAGGCACCGAAGCCCAGCGCGAGGGTCTCCTCCACCTGGGCCCTCGAGTCGATCGCCAGATCGCGGCCGGTGATGCCCAGGTCGAGCTCGCCGTTGCCCACGTAGATCGGGATGTCCTTGGGCCGCAGGAAGAAGAACTCGACCTCGTTGACATGGTCGAGGACGGTCAGATCGCGGTCATGTCGCTGTCGGTACCCGGCCTCGCCGAGCATCTCCGCCGCCGGACCGGCCAGCGCTCCCTTGTTCGGCACCGCAACCCGCAGCATGCCCTTCACTCCCGTTCTTACAAGTAGCGGTAAACGTCCTCGGTGCTCAGCCCGCGGCCGAGCATGAGTACCTGTACCCGGTACAGCAGCTGGGAGATCTCCTCCGCGAGCCGCTCGTCCGATTCGTGCTCCGCCGCGATCCAGACCTCGCCGGCCTCCTCGAGCACCTTCTTGCCCTGTGCGTGCACGCCCGCGTCGAGCGCGGCGACGGTACCCGAGCCGGCGGGCCGGGTCTTCGCACGCTCGGTCAGCTCGGCGAACAGCTCATCGAAGGTCTTCACGGTCTGTAGATACTTCCATCCGCCACCGGGCGCCGTCGATCCGGCCCGCTCCCCGCCGCGTCCCGATCATCGGGCCGGGCGGGGAAAGTGCGCCGCGCCACACCGCCGGTCACCGCGCGAAGATCTCCGCGAGCGCGGAGGCGTCCAAGCCGATCAGCGAGGAGCGGAGGACGCGCCGCTCCCCCGGTTCGACCGGCACGTCGTTGGGCACCACCAGCACGACGCAGCCGGCCGCGACGGCCGAAGCGGTGCCGGGGTGGGAGTCCTCCACGGCCAGGCAGCGGGCCGGGTCGACTCCGAGCAGGCGCGCCGCCTTCAGGTAGGGCTCGGGATGCGGCTTGTTCAGCCCGTCCACCTCGTCGCCGCACACCTCGACGTCGAAGAACTCGCGGCCGATGGTGCGCAGCGCCAGTTCGGTCAGCGAGCGTTCCGTCGAGGTGACCAGCGCGGTGGGCAGGCCCGCCGAACGGACCGCCTCCAGCGCCTCGCGCGCCCCGGGACGCCAGGGCAGCGTGTCGGCGAACAGCCGCGCGGTCCGGTCCCGGATCCAGTCGCCGGTGGCGGCGATCCCCTCCGGCGTCACCGGCCGCCCGGTGACCTCGAGCAGATAGCTCGCGGTGGCGGTCATGTTCGACCCCACCAGGGTCAGCCGCTGCTGTTCGGTGAGCCTGCCGCCGAGCCATTCCGCCGCCTCGTACAGCGCGACGTCCCACAGTTTTTCCGAATCGACCAGCGTGCCGTCCATGTCCCAGAGCACGGCCGCCAATCCGTCCTGTGTGGACGGTCCAGTCAAGGTGTTCCCTTCCCTCACGTGTTGAAGTACTTGGCTTCGGGGTGGTGGCAGACGATGGCGTCGGTGGACTGCTCGGGATGGAGCTGGTACTCCTCGGAAAGCTTGACCCCGATGCGGCCCGGTTCGAGCAGTTCGACGATCTTGGTGCGGTCCTCGATGTCGGGACAGGCGCCGTAGCCCAGGGAGAAGCGGGCGCCGCGGTAGCCCAGCTTGAAGTACTCCTCGATCGCCTGGGGATCCTCGTCGGCCAGCGAGTTCCCGGAGGCGAAGTGGAGTTCCTGGCGTACCCGGCGGTGCCAGTACTCGGCGAGCGCCTCGGTCAGCTGCACGCCGAGGCCGTGCACCTCCAGGTAGTCGCGGTAGGCGTTGGCGGCGAACAGTTCGTTCGCGTAGTCGGCGATCGGCGCACCCATGGTGACCAGGGTCAGCGGCAGCACGTCCACCTCACCGGCTTCGAGCGCCGCCTCGCGGGGCCGGTAGAAGTCGGCAAGGCACAGGTGCCGGTCGCGTTTCTGGCGGGGGAAGGTGAACCGGCAGTGCTCCGGGGCGCCGGGGCGGGGTTCGGAGAGCACCACGAGGTCGTTTCCCTCGGCCACACAGGGGAAGTAGCCGTAGACGACGGCGGCGTGCTGCAGCACGCCGTCGGTGGCCAGCCGCTCCAGCCAGTAGCGCAGGCGCGGCCGCCCCTCGGTCTCGACAAGTTCCTCGTAGGTGGGTCCCTGGCCGCCCTTGGCGCCGCGCAGGCCCCACTGGCCGAGGAAGGTGGCGCGCTCGTCGAGATAGGCCGAATACTCGGCGACCGGAATGCCCTTGACCACCCGGGTTCCCCAGAACGGCGGCGTGGGCAGGGGCACGTCGGTGGCCACGTCGGAACGGGCCGGGATCTCCTCGGGCTCCTGGCGGGCCTTGCGCGCCTCGGCGATGCGCAGCGACCGCTCCCGGCGCGCCTTGCGCTCGGCGCGCTTGGCCTCGGCCTCCGGGTCCGCCGCGGGGGCCTCCCCGCGGCGGGCGGCCATGATCTGGTCCATCAGGTGCAGGCCCTCGAACGCGTCCCGCGCGTAGTGCACCTCGCCCTGGTAGATGTCGGACAGGTCGTTCTCCACGTAGGTGCGCGTCAGCGCGGCCCCGCCGAGCAGCACCGGCCACCGCTGCGCGACCCCGCGGGAGTTCATCTCCTCGAGGTTCTCCTTCATGATCACCGTGGACTTCACCAGCAGGCCGGACATGCCGATCGCGTCGGCCCCGGTCTCTCCGGCCGCGTCCAGGATCGCGGTGACCGGCTGCTTGATCCCGAGGTTGACCACCTCGTAGCCGTTGTTGGACAGGATGATGTCCACCAGGTTCTTGCCGATGTCGTGCACGTCGCCCTTCACGGTGGCGAGCACGATCCGGCCCTTTCCGCCCGAGGAATCCTTTTCCATGTGCGGTTCCAGGTAGGCGACGGCGGTTTTCATCACTTCGGCCGACTGCAGCACGAACGGCAGCTGCATCTGGCCGGAACCGAACAGCTCACCGACGGTCTTCATGCCCGCCAGCAGGGTTTCGTTGATGATCTCCAGCGGCGGCCGCTGCGTCATCGCCTCGTCCAGATCGGCTTCCAGTCCGTTGCGCTCGCCGTCCACGATCCGGCGTTCCAGCCGCTCGAACAGCGGCAGTCCGGCCAGTTCCTCGGCGCGGGAAGCCTTGCTGGAGGCCGCGGAAACGCCTTCGAAGAGCTCCATCAGCTTCTGCAGCGGGTCATAGCCCTCCCGCCGCCGGTCGTAGACCAGGTCGAGGGCGACCTGGCGCTGCTCCTCGGGGATGCGCGCCATCGGCAGGATCTTCGAGGCGTGCACGATCGCGGTGGACAGCCCCGCCTGGACGCATTCGTGCAGGAACACCGAGTTCAGCACCTGGCGGGCCGCCGCGTTCAGCCCGAAGGACACATTGGACACCCCGAGCGTGGTCTGGACCTCGGGATAGCGCCGCTTGAGCTCGCGGATCGCCTCGATGGTCTCCAGCGCGTCGCGCCGGACCTCCTCCTGCCCGGTGGAGACCGGGAAGGTCAGGCAGTCCACGATGATGTCCGAAACGGACATGCCCCAGTTGGTGGTCAGGTCCTCGATCAGCCGCGTGGCGACCCGGACCTTCCACTCCGCCGTGCGGGCCTGGCCCTCCTCGTCGATACACAGCGCGACCACGGCGGCGCCGTGCTCGCGCACCAGCCGCATCACCTTCTGGAACCGCGAATCCGGGCCCGCGCCGTCCTCGTAGTTCACCGAGTTGACCGCGCACCGCCCGCCCAGGTGCTCCAGGCCCGCCCGCAGCACCTCGGGTTCGGTCGAGTCCAGCATGATCGGCAGGGTGGACGCGGTGGCCAGCCGCCCGGCCAGCTCCGCCATGTCGCGGGCCCCGTCGCGGCCCACGTAGTCCACGCACAGGTCGAGCAAGTGCGCGCCGTCGCGGGTCTGCTCCCGGGCGATCTCCACGCAGTCCTCGTAACGGCCTTCGAGCATCGCCTCGCGGAACTTCTTCGACCCGTTGGCGTTGGTGCGCTCACCGATCATCAGCACCGACGCGTCCTGTTCGAACGGCACCGCCTGGTACAGCGAGGACAGCCCGGGCTCCGGGCGCGGGCTCCGCTCGGCGCGCGAGGTCTCGCGCACCGCCTCGGCGAGTTGCCGGATGTGCTCGTCGGTGGTTCCGCAGCAGCCGCCGACCAGGCCCACCCCGAACTCGCGCACGAAGCCCGACAGCGCCTCGGCCAGGCCCTCCGGGGACAGCGGGTACACCGCCCCGTCCGGCCCCAGTTCGGGCAGGCCGGCGTTCGGCATGACCGACAGCGGCACCCTCGCCGAACGCGACAGCGTGCGCAGGTGCTCGCTCATCTCGGCGGGACCGGTCGCGCAGTTGAGGCCGATCAGGTCGATGCCCAGCGGCTCCAGCGCCGCCAGCGCCGCCCCCACCTCGGTCCCCAGCAGCATCGTGCCGGTGGTCTCCACGGTCAGGGACGCGATCACCGGGACCCGGCGGCCCTCGCGTTCCATCGCCCGGTGCGCCGCCACGACGGCCGCCTTGGTCTGCAGGATGTCCTGGGTGGTTTCCACGATCACCGCGTCGGCACCGCCCGCCAGCAGGCCCCGGACCTGCTCGAAATACGCGTCCCGCAGCCGGGCGTAGGGCGCGTGCCCCAGCGTCGGCAGCTTGGTGCCCGGGCCCACCGAACCCAGCACGAACCGGGGCCGCCCGGCCGCCGAGAACTCGTCCGCGGTCTCCCGCGCCAGCCGCGCCCCCGCCTCGGACAGTTCGAAGATCCGGTCCTCGATGCCGTACTCGGCCAGGTTCGCCCAATTGGCGCCGAAGGTGTTGGTCTCCACCGCGTCCGCACCGGCCTCCAGGTAGCCGCGGTGGATGCCCCGGACCACGTCCGGCCGGGTCACGTTGAGAATCTCGTTGCACCCCTCCAACCCGGCGAAATCGTCCAGGGAGAGGTCATGGGCCTGCAGTGCGGTCCCCATCGCTCCGTCGGCCACGACGACACGGGTGGCGAGGGCATCCAGCAGTGGCGACGAAAGGTGATCCGGCATGTCGTCCAGGCTACGGTCTCCCCGCTCGTGCCCGGGTCGTAGGCTGGTCGGGTGAGTGACCCAGCCGACGCGATCGAGCAGTCCCATGGTCCGTCCGATGACTCTGCGGAGTCGTCGCGACCGGTCATGGTCGTGGCATTCGAGGGGTGGAACGACGCAGGTGACGCCGCCAGTACGGCGCTGGAGCACCTCCAGCTGAGCTGGGACGCGAAGCCGCTGGCGGAGCTGAACCCCGACGACTACTACGACTTTCAGGTGAGCCGTCCGACCGTCCGCATGGTGGACGGGGTCACGCGGCGCGTCGAATGGCCGACCACGCGGCTGTCCGTCTGCCGTCCTCCCGGCTACGACCGGGACGTGGTGCTGATGCAGGGCCCGGAGCCCAACATGCGGTGGCGCGCCTTCTGCGAGGAGATCCTCGAACACATCGAAGCCCTCGACGTGGAAACCGTGGTCACGCTGGGCGCACTGCTCGCCGACACTCCGCACACGCGGCCGGTGCCGGTCACCGGCACCGCCTACGACGCGGAGGCGGCCGCCCGGTTCGGTCTGGAGCGCAGCCGCTACCAGGGCCCGACCGGCATCGTGGGCATCCTGCAGGACCTCTGCGTGCAGTCGGGCATCCCGGCGATCTCGATCTGGGCCGCGGTGCCCCACTACGTCTCGCAGCCGCCGTCGCCCAAGGCGACCCTGGCGCTGCTGCACAAGCTCGAGGACGTGCTCGACGTGGAGGTGCCGCTGGGCGCCCTGCCCGAGCAGGCCGAGGAGTGGCAGCGCACGGTCAGCGAGATGGCCGAGGAGGACGAGGAGATCAGCGAGTACGTGCGGACCCTCGAAGAGCGGGGCGACGCCGAAGAGGAGATCTCCGTCGACGAGTCCAGCGGCGACAAGATCGCCGCGGAGTTCGAGCGCTACCTCCGGCGGCGCCGTCCCGGACAGGAAGGCCCCGGGTCGGCGCCTCGGTGAGATCCCGTGGTGCACTGGCCGCGCTCTACATCGGCGGCCTGCTCGGCCCGTTCGGGGGCGGTGTGGTGTCCTCGATGCTGCCCGAACTCAGCGCCGCCTTCGGGGTCACCCAGGGCACGGCCGCCACGTCGCTGACCGCCTACCTGCTGCCGTTCGCGGTGGTGATGCTGGTGTCCGGGACGCTGGGCGCCCGCTGGGGCCCGGTCCGCACGATCCGGCTCGCCTACCTCGGCTACGTGCTGGTGGCGGCGCTCGCCGCCCTCGCCCCCTGGTTCTGGCTGTTCCAGGCGAGCCGGGGCCTGCAGGGCGTGGCGAACGCGTTCACCACGCCGCTGCTGCTGACCAAGCTCGCCGAGATCACCCCCAGGCAGCGGCTGGGGCGGTCGCTGGGCACCTTCGGCGCGATGCAGGCCATCGGGCAGACCTCGGCGCCGCTGGTCGGCGGGATCGCGGCGGAGAGCTCCTGGCGCTGGGCTTTCGCCGGCATCGCCGCGGTGGCGGCGGTCCTGGCGGCGAGCCCGCTGCCCCCCGACCACGGCCGGTCGGCCGAGGTGGCCCGGCTGCGGGACGCCTGGCGGCGCGACGTGCTGTGGTACGGCCTCGTGGTGTTCCTGGCCTGGGCCTGCCTGGCGGGACTGCCGTTCCTGGTGGCGTTCCGGCTGGAGGACCTGTTCGCGCTCAGCCCCGGCATGCGGGGCCTGGTGCTCACCGCCTTCGGTTTCGCCGGGTTCACCACCGCTCGCCTGGTGGGCGCGGCTTCCGACCGGTTCGGCCCGCGCCTGGCGGTCACGGCCGGGCTGCTGCTCGGCGCGGTCGCGATCGGCTCGATCGGGCTGACCGCGTCGCTGCCCGTGGTGGCCGCGGCGTGGGCGCTGGCCGGGGTGTGCGGGCAGCTGATCCTGGTCGGGATCAACACCCTCGTGCTCGGGGGCGGCACGCAGGGCCGAAGCGGCGCCATCTCCGTGGTGACGGCGCTGCGGTTCCTCGGCATGTCGGCCTCCCCGGCCGTGTTCACCGGCCTCTACCACGCCGGGCCGAGCCTGGCCTTCCTGGTCGCCGCGGCGGTGCTGGTGCCGCCCGTCGCGCTTGCCGTGATCCGGCCCCCGTCACAGGATCCTGCGTAGCGCCACCGGTCCGCGGGCCCGCTTGCGCCACTCACGCGGGTAACCCAGCGAGACCTCCTCGAAGCGCACGCCGTCCGCGTACGTGGTCCTGGGGATGTGCAGGTGGCCGAACACGGCGGCCTCGGCCCGGTACCGCACGTGCCAGTCCTCGGTGCGGGTCGTGCCGCACCACAGCGCGAATTCGGGCCAGTACAGCGGGGCGGTCGGATGCCGGTGCAGCGGCCAGTGCGACAGCAGGACGGTCCCGTGGTCCTCCGGGATCGCCGCGAGCCTCTCCTCGGTGTACTTCAGGCGCTGGGCGCACCAGTCCTGCCTGCTCGGATGCGGGTCGGGGTGCAGGAAGTACTCGTCGGTGCACACCACGCCCGCCTCCCGCGCCTGCGCCAGCGCCTGGGCCAGCGGCACGTCCTCGGCCTCCGGCGTGCGCCAGCTGTAGTCGTAGAGCACGAACAGCGGGGCCACCGTCAACGGCCGCTCACCGTGCTCCCACACCGGGTACGGGTCCTCGGGGGTGAGCACGTCGATCTCGCGGCAGCGGTCGACGAGGTGGAGGTAGCGGTCCTGCCCGCGGAGCGCGACGGTGTCCCGTCCGGTGGTCCACAGGTCGTGGTTGCCCGGCACCCAGGCGACTTTGGCGAACCGCTCCCGCAGCATCGCCAGCGTGTCCCTGATCGAACCGACCTGGTCCGCGACGTCCCCGGCGACCAGTAGCCAGTCGTCGGGCGATTCGGGCCGGATCGTCTCGACGATCTCGGGATTGCCCCGGTGGGTCACGTGGAGGTCGCTGGTGGCGAAGAGACTGGGCACCGTTCCACCGTAACGACTCGGCGGCCGGAAAAACGATTGCGGCGCTGGAGAAGGCCGCTAACCTGGTCGCATCATGAAGAACTGACGCGCACTCCCTCCCCGCGTCCGCGGCGCACCGCCCGGCGGGGCTCACTTCTCTTCCACGAGTGGGTGCGTCTTCATGCGAGTAACCGATCTCGTCTTCTCCTACGGCGATCGCGTCGTCTTCGACGGCCTGTCGCTGACCGCGAGTCCCGGTCGGCGGCTGGGCCTGGTCGGGGAGAACGGCGCGGGCAAATCCACCCTGCTGCGGCTGCTCGCCGGGCTCGAAGAGCCACTGGCCGGCACGGTCGAGCGCGGGGAGGACCTGGGTTTCCTGGCGCAGGAACTGCCCTTCCCCGGTTCGGCCACGCTCGCCGGGGTGCTCGACGACGCCCTCGCCGGGATCCGGGCCGTGGCGCGGCGGCTGGACGAACTCGCCGGGCGGCTGGAGAGCGACCCGGCGGCGGCCGACGAGTACGGCCGGGCGCTCGAGTGGGCCCAGGCCCACGACCTGTGGGACGCCGATCGCCGTGCCGCGCTCGTCCTGGCCGGGCTGGGCCTCGGTGGCCTCGATCCGGGCCGGAGGCTCGGCACGCTGTCCGGCGGGCAGCGGTCGCGGCTCGGGCTGGCCGCCCTGCTGATCCGGCAGCCGGGCACGCTGCTGCTCGACGAGCCGACCAACCACCTGGACGACTCCGGCCTGGAATTCCTCGAACGGCACCTCGCGCGGCTGAACGGGATCGTCGTGTTGTCCTCGCACGACCGCGTGTTCCTCGACGCGGTGTGCACCGACATCGTCGACCTCGACCCGGCGCTGGGCGGACCCACCCGCTACGGCGGCGCCTACACCGAGTACCTGCGGCACAAGCGTGCCGAGCGGGCCCGCTGGGAGCAGCGGTACGCCGCCGAACAGGCGGAACTGAAGCAGCTGGCCCAATCCGTCGAGGTGACCGCCCGCCGGGTGGCGCACGACCGGGCACCCCGGGACAACGCGAAGATGCTCTACGACTTCAAGAGCGGACGGGTCCAGAAGCAGATCTCCCGCCGGGTGCGCAACGCGCAGCAGCGCCTCGACGAGCTGACCCGGTCGCAGGTCCCGCGACCGCCCGCCCCGCTGCGGTTTTCCGCACCGGCACTGACGCGGGCGGCGGGCGAAGACGAACCCGCACTGACGCTCCGCGACGTGCGCGTGCCCGGGAGACTCCACATCGGACGCCTGGAGCTGACCGGCTCGGGGCGGTTGCTGGTGGCCGGCGGCAACGGCGCGGGCAAGTCGACGCTGCTGTCGGTCCTCGCCGGGCGGCTCGAACCGGCGGGCGGCGCGGTGCACCGCCGCCGCGGCCTGCGCGCCGGACTGCTGGAACAGGACGTCACCCTGCCCGACCCGGGTAAGAGCCCCCGCCTGCTCTACGCCGAAGCCGCCGGGCCCGGGGCCGTGCCGCTGGACAGCCTCGGCCTGCTTCCGCCCGCCGAACTGGACCGGCCCGCCGGACTCCTTTCGGTCGGCCAGCGGCGGCGGCTCGCCCTCGCGATCCTGGTGGCGCGGCCACCGGACGTGCTCCTGCTCGACGAGCCGACGAACCACCTCTCGCTGACCCTCGCCGAGGAGTTGTTCGACGCCCTCGACAGCGCACCGGGCGCCGTCGTCGTCGCCTCGCACGACCGCTGGCTGCGCCGCGGATGGGATCACCCCGTCCTCCGCCTGCACCGGGGAGAAGTGGTGCGGGCGGAGACCCGAGGCCTCGGTGGGTGATCATGGCGCAGCCACCCACCGAGGCCCGGTGGCGGTGGCGCGGGTCAGAGCTCGATGCCGAGGAGGGCGTCGACGGCGGTGCGGACGAGCTCGGGTGCCGCGATGTCGGTGCCGTGCCCCTGAAGGGCCTCCGACGCCCAGGCGTCGATGGCGCGCAGCGCATTGGGCGTGTCGAGGTCGTCGGCGAGGTGGTCCCGCAGGCGGGCCACGGTGTCTTCCGCCGCGGGAGCCGACGGCAGCGCCACCGCCGCCCGCCAGCGGGCCAGCCGCGCCTGCGCCTCGGTCAGCAGATCCGGCGTCCACGCCCGGTCGCTGCGGTAGTGCCCGGCGAACAGCGCGAGCCGGATCGCGCCCGGATCCACGCCGTCGGCGCGCAGCCGCGAGACGAACACGAGGTTCCCGCGCGACTTCGACATCTTCTCGCCGTCGAGGGCGATCATCCCGGCGTGCACGTAGTGCCGTGCGAACGGGTGCGTGCCGGAAAGCGCCTCGGCGTGCGCGGCGCTGTACTCGTGGTGCGGGAAGATCAGGTCCGACCCGCCGCCCTGCACGTCGAAGGCCATGCCGAGCCGGTTGACCGCGATCGCGCTGCATTCGATGTGCCAGCCGGGCCGCCCCGCGCCGAGCTCGGATTCCCACGAGGGCTCACCGGGCCGCGCGCAGCGCCACAGCAGCGCGTCCAGCGGATCGCGCTTGCCCGGCCGGTCCGGGTCGCCGCCCCGCTCGGCGAAGAACCGCATCATGGTCGCCTCGTCGTAGTTCGACTCGTAGCCGAAGCGGCCGGTGGCACCGCGAGCGAAGTAGATGTCGGGGTAGGCCGGGTCGTCGGCCCGGTAGGCGGCCCCGTCGCCCAGCAGCTTCGCGATCACCTCGACGATTTCGGGAATGCTCTCCACCGCGCCGACGAACTCGCGCGGCGGCAGCACCCGCAGCGCCTCCATGTCCTCGCGGAACAGCGCGGTTTCGCGCAGGGCGAGCACGACCCAGTCGTCGTGGTCGCGTTCGGCGCGCTCCAGCAGCGGTTCGTCGATGTCGGTCACGTTCTGCACGTAGTGCACGTCGTGCCCGTTGTCCCGCCACAACCGGTTCACCAGGTCGAATGCCAGGTAGGTGGCGGCGTGGCCGAGGTGGGTGGCGTCGTAGGGGGTGATCCCGCAGACGTACATCCGCGCCGTGCGGCCCGGTGCGGTCGGGCGGACCTGCCCGGTGGACGTGTCGAACAATCGCGGGGCCCGCGGAATCCCCGACACGCGGGGCAGGGCGACCGATGACCAAGTCTGCATACCCCCAACCCTAAGCGGCGCGGCCACCATTGCTCCCGCCCGGTGGGACGGGGCAGGTCAGGAAGCGGTCCCGGGGAAGGAGGCCGACCACATCGCGGCGAGCCCCTCGGACAGCTCGGCGGAGGTGGGGGCGCCGCCGGGATCGAGCAGCCACTGCACCGAGAGGCCGTCGCAGATGGCGATCACGAAGCTGGCCACCGCCTGGCAGCGCGGATCCTCCGGCGAAGTGCCGTCGCCGAGCGATTCCGCGACCAGGGCCGCGACCCTGCGGCGGCAGCGGCGGTACTGCTCGGCGAACTGCTCCCGCAGTGAAACGGTGCGTTCGGCCTGCGCAAGAGCCTCCACATAGGACAGCAGGAGTTCACGGGTCGAAGGCAGGCTGTCGAGCATCGCCGCCCAGGCGCGGCGCCCGCGCTCGACCGGGGTGGCGGCCGGGTCGGCCATCGCGATCTGCGCCAGCTTTTCGGTCCACTCCTCGAAGACCTCGCCGATCGCGGCGTTGAGCAGCCCCGCCTTGGAACCGAAGTGGTAGCCGATGGAGTGCAGGTTGGTCCCCGACGCGGCGACCAGATCGCGCGCCGTGATGTGCGCGTAGCCCTTGTCCTCGAGCAGACGCCGGGCGGCCGCGAGCAACTGTTCCCGATGGCCCACCCCCTCAGCGTAAGGGCCAGGGCCCCGGCAAGGGGGCTGCGGGAGTCCCGGAGTGGACAGGCGACTTATACGCGCGTATAAAAAGAGACGTTGCTCTCACGGTCGAGGAGGGGTCGCCGCATGTCCACCGGTACCGCGCCCGTCGCCGCACCGCGCCGAACCGCACCCCTGCCGCCCGGTCCCCGGCTGCCCAGCGGCGTGCAGACCGTGCTGTTCGGCAACTTCCGCCACGTCCTGCTGCCCCTGCTGCGCCGCCGCTACGGCGACGTGATCCGGCTGAACCTCTACCCCGAACGCTCGGTGGTGCAACTGGCCGACGTCGAGCACATCAGGACCGTGTTCAGCGGCCCGGCCACCACCTTCCACGCCGGCGAGGGCAACGTCATCCTCAAGCCGATCATGGGCGAGCATTCGGTCCTGCTCACCGACGAAGACGTGCACCTGCGTGCCCGCAAGCTGCTCATGCCCGCCTTCCACGGCGCCGCGTTGCGCGGTTACCGGGACATGATCACCGGACTGGCGGAGCGGGAGGTGGACCGCTGGCCCACCGGCCGCGTGTTCCGCCTGCACGACCGGATGCAGGCCCTCACCCTGGAGATCATCCTCCGGGTCGTGTTCGGGGTCGCCGAAGGACCCCGCCTCGACGAGCTGCGCCGCCTGCTCACCGATCTGGTCGACATCGGCGTGCTCGACCTGTTCGGCTGGCACAACGAGAAACTCCAGCGGTTCGGCCCGTGGCGGCGGTCGATGCTCAGGCAGCGCCGCGTCGACGAACTGCTGTTCGCCGAAATCGCCGAGCGCCGCACCGCGACCGACCTCCCCGAGCGCACGGACGTGCTGTCGCGCCTGCTGACCGTGCCCGCCGAGGACGACCGCCTCTCCGACGCCGAGCTGCGCGACCAGCTGATCACCCTGCTGCTGGCCGGGCACGAGACCACCGCGACCACGCTGGCGTGGTCCTGCCACGAACTGGCCCGCGACCCGGTGCGGCTGGCTCGCGCGAGCCAGGCGGCCGACAGCGGCGACGAGAAGTACCTCGAAGCCGTCGCGAAGGAGGCGATGCGGCTGCACCCGGTGATTTCCGAGGTCGCCCGCAGGCTCACCCGTGACGTCGAGATCGGCGGTTACCGCATCCCGGCCGGATTCACCGTGATGCCCTCGATCGCGCTGGTGCACGGGGATCCGGCGCACCACCCCGATCCGCAGGCGTTCCGGCCGGAACGGTTCCTCGGCAGCGGACCGGCCACCGGCACCTGGTTTCCGTTCGGCGGGGGCGTCCGGCGCTGTCTTGGCGCGGGTTTCTCCTTGCTGGAAGCCACGATCGTGCTCCAGGCGATCCTGTCGCGGTACCGGCTCTCCCCCGACCGCGCCCGCCCGGAACCCGCCCGGCCGCGGCACATCACCCTGGTTCCCGGCCGGGGCGCCCGGATCTCGGTCACCCCGCGCTGACCCGGCGCGCCCCGCCGCCGGTTCAGCGGCGGCGGGTGCGGAGGTAGTCGCCCACCACGGCGGCGCCGAGACCGTCGAGACCGGGGGCGACGACGCGCCCGCCGGACCGCCGGGCGATGAGGTCCACGAAGGCCTCCAGGCGCGGATCGTCACCGAGCCGGAACACCGTCACCGAAGCACCCAGCTTCGCCAGGCGGTCCACTTCGGACACCGTGCGGTACAGGGTCCGCGGCTGCGGCGGGTAGTCGAACACCGCTTCGCCGTCCGGTTCCAGGTGCGCGGTCGGCTCGCCGTCGGTCACCATCAGCACCACCGGCTGCGCGTCGGGGTGGCGGCGCAGGTGCCGCCCCGCGAGCAGCAGGGCGTGATGCGCGTTCGTGCCCTGTTCCCAGACGCCTTCGAGGCCGACCAGTTCCTCCAGTTCCACCGCCGCCGCGTAGCGGCCGAAGGTGATCAGTTGCAGCGCGTCGTTGCGGAAGCGCGTCGAAATCAGCTGGTGCAGGGCGAGCGCGGTGCGTTTCATGGGCAGCCAGCGGCCCTCCTGCACCATCGACCACGACGTGTCGACCAGCAGCGCCACCGCGGCCCGGGACCGGTGCTCGGTCTCCACGACCTCCACATCGGACACATCGAGCCGGACCCGGCCCCCGCCGGCCGAGGCGGTGCGCAGCACGGCGTTGCGGACCGTGCGGGAGACCTCCCACGGCTGCATGTCCCCGAACTGCCAGGGCCTGCTGGCCCCGGTCGGTTCGCCCGCCGCGCCCGCCGACTCCTGCTCGCGCTGCCCCGACCTACCGCGCAGCGCGTGCACCACGTCCGCGAGCGCCGTCTCGCCCAGACGCCGCAAGGCCTTGGGGGACAGGCGAAGCGACCCGTCCGGCGCCCGCTCGAACAGGCCCTGGCGGCGCAGTTCCCGCTCCAGCTCGGCCAGTCTGCGGGCGTCCACCCCGGCGTCGTCGCCGAGCTGGCGCTGCAGTGCCTCCAGGTCGATGTCCTCCAGCCGCGCGCCCGGATAGGACTGCGCGAGCTGTTCGGCCAGCGCGTCCAGCTCCGCCAGATCGGCCATCGCCTGGGCGCCTTCGCCCAGCCCGAGCGGATCCTGGCCCCGGAAGCGGGCCGAGGAGGTCCAGTCCTCGCCCGGCCGCATCGCGCGCAGCCGCGCGTCCAGGCCCGCCAGCTGTTCGGCGATGCGGGGATCACCGAACGCCTGCTGCGCGAGGCCGGCCAGCTCCGCCCGCTGCTGTTCGCTCATCGAGTTCAGCATCCGCTGGGCGGCGGCGGACCGGGCGGCCAATGCGTCGATCAGTTCCTCGACGTTGCGCGGGTTTTCCGGGAAGAACTCCCCGTGGCGGCGCATGAACTCGTCGAACCGCTCACCGATGTCGGAGGCCCCGCGGGCGTGCGCGTCGAGCAGCGCGTTGAGGTCGGAGAGCATCCGGTTGATCCGCTCGACGTCCTCGGGACCGGTGTTCTGCAACGCCTGTTTCATGCCCTGGAAGCGGGCCTCGAGCATCTCCCGGCCGAGCAGGTCCCGGATCTTCTCGTAGTTCTCCCGCCCCTGCCCCGAGCGCCACTCGTAGTCCGCCAGCTCGCGCACGGCCGCCGCGGTCCCGGGCGGCAGGGCGTCCAGCTCCGCCTCCTGCAGGCGCGCCTCGTCCGACGGGTCCGGGAACAGCGCCCGCCGCTCGGCGTCCAGCGCCTCGTCCAGCAGGCGCCGGACCTCCTGCAGCGTGCCGTCGAGCCGGTGCCTGCGCTGGATCTCGGACCGGCGCTGCCACACCCGCCGGGTCAGCTCGTCCAGACCGGCCGTGTCCGGCGTCCCGCGCCGCAGCAGCTCCTCCAGCGCGGAGCGCGGCGACGACCCGCCCATCACGTCCCGGCCGATCTCTTCCAGCGCGTCCCGCAGGTCGATCGGCGGCGCCAGCGGATCCGGCCCGTCGTGCCACGGCCCGTAGGAATACCCCTCGGGAACGGCGGTCACGGCCCGTACACCGTCGTCGCGTCGTCGGAATCCTTGGCCAGCTGGCGGGCCAGGTAGAGCGACTCCAGCGCCAGCTCCACCGCGGCCGCGATCCGGCCCGGCGGGTCACCGGCGGAAACGTCGGCACGGGCGGCGACCTCGTGCAGGACCGGCAGTTCCGGCAGCGCGGACAGCACCTCCGCGCCCGGCACCTTCTCCCCGGTGGCGACCAGGTGCCCGTCGGCCACGGCCTCCACCAGCGGACGCAGGTTCAGGCCGCCGAAGCGGTCCCGCGCGGTTTCGGCCACCGCGCGCCGAAGCAGGTGCACCAGGTGCTCGTTCTCCCGGCCCTCCTCCCCCGGCTCGAACTCGACCTTGCCGCGCAGCACCGCGGGCACCGCGTCCAGGTCGACCGGGCGGGCGACCGGCGGATCCTCACCGGTGATCGCGGCACGGCGCAGCGCCGCGGCCGCCACCGTCTCCGCCGCGGCCACCGCGAACCGGGCCGAAACCCCGGAGCGCTGGTCGATGACCGTGGATTCCCGCAGGTTGCGCACGAACCGGGCCAGCACCTCCAGCAGCGGCTCGCCGACCTCGGCCACCAGATGCGCCTCCTGGCGCACCACGTCGACCTCGGCGGCCACGTCCAGCGGGTAGTGCGTGCGGATCTCCGCGCCGAAACGGTCCTTGAGCGGGGTGATGATCCGGCCGCGGTTCGTGTAGTCCTCGGGGTTGGCGGTGGCCACCATCAGCACGTCCAGCGGCAGCCGCAGGGTGTAGCCGCGGACCTGGATGTCGCGCTCCTCCATCACGTTGAGCAGCGCCACCTGGATCCGCTCGGCCAGGTCGGGCAGTTCGTTGATCGCCACGATGCCGCGGTGCGCCCGCGGCACGAGTCCGAAGTGGATGGTCTCGGGGTCGCCGAGGCTGCGTCCCTCGGCGACCTTCACCGGGTCGACGTCGCCGATCAGATCGCCGACCGAGGTGTCCGGCGTGGCCAGCTTCTCGGTGTAGCGGCGGCTGCGGTGCAGCCAGGCGACCGGCAGTTCGTCGCCCAGTTCGGCGGCACGGCGGATCGAGGCCGGGGTGATCGGGTCCAGCGGGTGCTCGGCGAGTTCGGCGCCCTCGATGACCGGCGTCCATTCGTCGAGCAGCCCGGCCAGGGTGCGCAGCAGGCGCGTCTTGCCCTGGCCGCGCTCGCCCAGCAGCACCACGTCGTGCCCGGCGAGGAGCGCGCGCTCGAGCTGCGGCAGCACCGTCCGAGAGAACCCGACGATGCCCGGCCACGGGTCCCGCCCGGACCGCAGTGCGGCGAGCAGGTTGTCGTGGATCTCGGTTTTGATGCCGCGGGAGGTGTATCCTGCCGCGCGCAACTCCCCCACGGTGCGGGGAAGGTGTTCGGGTACGGGGTTCACCTCTACGACGCTAGCCCCGGATCGGGCGCGCCGTCCACGTGGAGCAACTCCAGGCCCGCCTTGCCGTATTCTGAATCTTCGTGTGCTGTCCCAGTGCGACCCTGACCGTATGGACCTCGGCGTGGCTTTCCGGCGCCGCGGCGCCCGACGACGTGCTCGACGCCCTGCTCGCCTGGGGCGAGGCCCATGAGGTGGTCGCGGCCGACGCCGATTCGGCGGTGGCACTCGATCTCCCGCTCACCGGGGATTTCCCCGCCACGCTGGTGCGGCTGCTCGCCGCGCTGCGCGCGAAGAACGCCGGAAGCGCCCGCCTGGTGCTGCCGGTGCCCGGTGACGTCCGCGGGCTCGGCGGGGGCGGCCCGTTCACCGCGGCCGCACTGCGCGCCGGTGAGGCGGTGGTGCTGCCGGGCATCGGGTTCGGCCTGGTGCCCCAGGCGATCGCGGAGGGCCTGATGCGCTGGCATGTGTACAAAGTGGACCTTCCCGGCGCCCCGGAGTACATCGGCCTCGCCGACGCCGAACACGGCCTGACCGATGCGATCCGGGATTCCGCCGGCGCGCTGAAGGCGCTGGACGTGGCCAGGGACCGGCCCGGGGTGCGCGCCGAGTTGTCGGCGTGGCTGCGGGCACGGCCGAAACTGTCCTGGCCCGCGGGCACTTCCGGCCGCAGCCTTCGCGTGCTCCAGCGCGCCGAGGAAATCGGCGGGATCCTCGCACTCGCCCACACCGACGACCCCGGCGGCGCGGTGTCGGCCTCGGCGGCCGTGCTGCGGGCCGACGCGCTGCGTCCCCTCGGCGACGCGGTGCGGATCGCCCGCTATGCGGCGATCAACGAGGCGGTGCGGCTGTTCACCGACCAGGCCGAGCGGCCCCAGTAGGCCGGCGCACCGGTTCGCAGCAGCCGGTCGCGCACGGTGCCCCGTTGACCGTGCAACCGGCCGCGGTGAACGTCGAAAGCTTGCGGACGGGGGCACCGGACAGGTGCTCGCGCACCAGTTCCACGACCAGTTCCGCGAACCGCGGATCGCCGTTGGGCGTGGCCACCCTGGCAAAGCCCATGCCCAGTTCGGCGGCCCGTTCGGCGGCCTCGTTGTCCAGGTCCCACACCACTTCGAGATGGTCGGACACGAACCCGACCGGGCACACCACGACCCCGCGCTCCCCCCGGGCGTGCAGGGCGTCGATGTGGTCGACGATGTCGGGTTCGAGCCACGGGATCTGCGGCGGGCCCGAGCGGGACTGCCACACCAGGTCGTACTCGGTCACCCCGGCCTCGGCGGCGACCAGGCGGGCCGCCTCGGCGATCTGCCGCGAGTAGCGGCGGCCGCCCTCCCCGGGCGGGCCCGCCGCGAGGTCGGCGCTGTCGGGCACCGAATGCGCGGTGAACACGACACGGGCTTCGGGCAGCCCGGCGCGCGCGGCGCGCAGCGCGTCGGCGAAGGCCCCGATGAACAGCGGGTGGTCGAAGAACTGGCGCAGCTTGGTCAGCTCCGGCGCCCCCTCGCCGACGGCCGCCCTGGCGCGCAGGATGTCCTCGTCGTACTGGCGGCAGGCCGAATACCCGCCGTAGGCGCTGGTCGGGAACACCAGGGCGCGGCGCACCCCGTCGGCGGCCATCCGGGCGAGGGTGTCCTCCACCATCGGATGCCAGTTGCGGTTGCCGAAGTACACCGGTAGCGCGATGCCCTGCGCGGCGAGTTCCTTCTCCACCGCGGCGATCGCCGCGCGGTTGAGGCCGTTGATCGGCGAGACGCCCCCGAAGTGCCGGTAGTGCTCGGCGACCTCGGCCAGCCGCTCCGGCGGCACGCCCCGCCCCCGGGTCACGTTCTCCAGGAACGGCATGACCTCGTCCGGCCCCTCGGGCCCGCCGAAGGACAACCACAGCAGCGCGTCGTAGCTCACGGCCCTCATCTTGCCGCTATGACCCAGCCCACGCCCTCCGGGGCCGCGGGCACTCCCGCGCCGCCCTCGTGGTGCGCCGGGACGGGTACGGAGCGGGGGACGTTTGCTCCGAATGATTCGGAGCAAACGTCCCCCGCTGCGAACCAGCTACATGCCCAGGGCGTGGACGCCGCCGTCGACCCAGATCATCGAGCCGGTGGTGGCGGGCATCCAGTCCGAGAGCGCCGCGCAGATGGTCTTGGCGACCGGCGTGGGGTCGGTGGCGTCCCAGCCGAGCGGCGCGCGGTCGCCCCAGCCGCTCTCGAGTTCCCCGAAACCGGGGATCGACTTCGCGGCCATGGTCTTGACCGGGCCCGCCGCCACCAGGTTCACCCGGATGCCGTGCGGGCCGAGTTCCCGTGCCAGGTACCGGTTGACCGACTCCAGCGCCGCCTTCGCCACGCCCATCCAGTTGTACGCGGGCCAGGCCACGCGCGCGTCGAAGTCCATGCCTACCACCGAAGCGCCCGGCGCCAGCAGCGGCAGCACCGCCGTGGCGAGCGACTTGAACGAGTAGGCCGAGATCTCCACCGCGGTGGAGACGTCCTCCTTCGGCGCGTCCAGGAACGGCGCGCCCAGGCAGGTCTGCGGCGCGAACGCGATCGAGTGCAGCACCCCGTCCAGCCCGTCGACGTGCTCGCGCACGCGGTCGGCCAGGGTGTCGAGGTGCTCGGGGTTCTGCACGTCGAGCTCGATCACCGGGGCCGGTTCGGGCAGCCGCTGGGCGATGCGCTCCACCAGCGACATCCGGCCGAAGCCGGTGAGCACCACCTTGGCGCCCTGCTCCTGCGCCAGCTTGGCCGCGTGGAACGCGATGGAGGCGTCGGTGATGACGCCGGTGATCAGCAACCGCTTACCTTCGAGCAGTCCGGGCAAAACCAGTCCTTTCTCGCCGAACGGGGAAACCTGGAGGGTGGTGCGCAGGCGGCGCAACGCCGGGGAACGGTGTCAGTGGCCCATGCCGAGGCCGCCGTCGACCGGCAGCACGGCGCCGTTGATGTAGCCCGCCTCGTCGGAAGCCAGGAACCGCACGGCGGCGGCGATGTCGGCCGGATCGCCGTAGCGGCCCGCGGGGATCTGGGCCAGCGCGGCGGCCCGCTGCTCCTCGGTGAGCGCGTTGGTCATGTCGGTGACCACGAAACCGGGGGCGACGACGTTGGCCGTGATGTTGCGCGAACCGAGTTCGCGGGTCAGGGAGCGCGCCATGCCGACCAGCCCGGCCTTGCTGGCCGCGTAGTTGACCTGACCGGCGCCGCCCGAGAGCCCGACCACCGAGGAGATGAAGACGAACCGGCCCCACTTGGCGCGCAGCATGCCGCGCGAGGCGCGCTTGGCGACCCGGTAGGCCCCGGTGAGGTTCGCGTCGATCACCCGGGTGAACTGCTCCTCGCTCATCCGCATCAGGAGCGTGTCGTCGGTGATCCCGGCGTTGGACACCAGCACCTCGACCGGCCCCTGGTGCTCCTCGACCTGCTTGAAGGCGGCGTCGATCTGCTCACTGTCGGTGACGTCGGCCTCGACGCCGAACAGGCCTTCCGGCGCCCCGGAACCCCGGTGCGTCACGGCGACGCTGTGCCCCTGCGCCGCGAGGTCACGGGCGATCGCCAGGCCGATGCCCCGATTGCCCCCGGTGACCAGAACGGACCGTCCCACGTAGCGTTCCTCGCCTTCGTCTTCGCTTCGATGCTGCCGCGCTGAGGTTAACCGCCGACCGCACCGCCTGCCGCACCGACACCACTACGCGGAAGTAACCGTCCTAAGGGACTGTTAGGTCTGCGCCGCCGCCCTTGCCGCGGACCGGGTCGGGACCGGAGGTTGTTTCCCGTCACGGACAAGGGAGTTTTCGAATGACAGCGCAGTTGTCAGGGCGGACAGCGACGCAGGCGCGCAACCGGGTGGTCGGCAACATCCTGCGCGGCTCGGTGGGCAACCTGATCGAGTGGTACGACTGGTACGCCTACACCGCGTTCAGTGTCTACTTCGCCGCCACGTTCTTCCCCAAGGGCGACGCGACCGCCCAGTTGCTCAACACCGCGGGCGTGTTCGCGGTCGGCTTCCTGATGCGCCCGCTGGGCGGCTGGCTGCTGGGCCGCTACGCCGACCGGTACGGCAGGCGCGCCGCCCTGACGCTGTCGGTCTCGCTGATGGCGTGCGGCTCGCTGCTGATCGCGCTCACCCCCGGTTACCGCAGCATCGGCGTCGCGGCGCCGATCCTGCTGGTGCTGGCGCGCCTGCTGCAGGGCATCTCCGTCGGCGGTGAGTACTCGACCTCGGCGACCTATATGTCCGAAGTGGCCACTGAAGGCAAGCGCGGCTACTACTCGAGCTACCAGTACGTCACCCTCATCGCGGGCCAGCTCGTCGCGCTCGCCGTGCAGATCGTGCTCCAGCAGGTGCTCACCACCGCGCAGCTGGACAGCTGGGGCTGGCGGATCGCCTTCGCGATCGGCGCGCTGGGCGCGCTCGTCGTGCTGTACCTGCGGCGCGGCATGGACGAATCGGCCAGCTTCGAAGCGGCGAAGGCGGCCGAGACGCGCGCCGCCAACGGCACGTTGCGCGAGCTGATGCGCCACCCGCGCGAGATCGCGCTGGTGATCGGGCTGACCATGGGCGGCACGCTGTTCTTCTACACCTACACCACCTACCTGCAGAAGTTCATGGTCAACACCAGCGGGATCAGCAAGCCGACCGCGGCCTGGATCAACTTCTTCGCCCTGCTGGTGTTCGTGGTGCTGCAGCCGGTGCTGGGCGCGCTGTCGGACCGGGTGGGCCGCCGCCCGATGCTGATCGCCTTCGGCGTGCTCGGCACGCTGATCACGGTGCCTTCGCTGACGCTGCTGGCGCACACGAAGAACCCGGCCTTCGCGTTCCTGCTGATGACGGTGCCGCTGGGGGTCAGCGCCGCGTACACCTCGATCAGCGCGGTGGTGAAGGCCGAGCTGTTCCCGACCAACATCCGCGCGCTCGGCGTGGGCCTGCCGTACTCGGTGGCGGTGGCGGTCTTCGGCGGCACGGCCGAGTACCTGGCGCTGTGGGCCAAGCAGGCCGGGCACGAGTCGTGGTTCTTCTACTACGTGACCGTGTGCGTGTTCGTCTCGCTGATCGTCTACGTCCGCATGCGGGACACCGCCAAGGACTCGGCCATGGTGCCCGAGGACTGACCGGTCCGCGCTGTTTAGGCTGTGGCCGTGCGGGTGCTGCTGGTCGAGGACGACGACGGGGTGGCCGACGCGCTTCTCGACTCGCTGGGCTCGCACGGCCACACGCCGTCCAGGGTGCGCCGCGGCGCCGATGCCCTGCTCGCCCACCGCGACGCCGAACTGGTGCTGCTCGACCTGGGCCTGCCCGATCTCGACGGCCTCGAGGTGCTGCGCAAGCTGCGGGCGGTGACCGCGCTGCCGGTCATCGTGCTCACCGCCCGCGGTGACGAACGGTCGGTGGTGCGGGGCCTGCGCCTCGGCGCCGACGACTACCTGGTCAAACCGGTGCGGCTGAGCGAACTCCTGGCCCGCATCGACGCCGTGACCCGGCGCGCCGCCCAGGCCTCCAGGCCCGCGGCGCGGACCGTGGTCGTGGGTGACGTGGAGGTGGATCTCGACGCGCGGCGGGTCTTCGCCGGCGGGCAGGAGGTCGAACTGACCCCCAAGGAGTTCGCCGTGCTCGCCGTGCTGGCCGCCCGCGCGGGTACCGCGGTGAGCCGTCAGCAGCTGATGGACGAGGTGTGGGGCGACGCCTATCTCGCCATCTCCCGCTCGCTCGACGTGCACCTCACCCAGTTGCGGGCGAAGCTGCGCCGCCCGGAACTGCTGACCACGATCCGCGGCTTCGGCTACCGGCTGGGTGCGTGAGTGCGCACCCGGGTCCTGACCGTGCTGCTGGCGTTCGTGGTGCTCGCGACGGCTTCGTTCACCTTCCCGCTGCTGGCGGTCACCGCCACCGAACGCACCCAGCAGCTGCTGCTGGCGCGCGGGTCCGATCTGGAGCGGTTCGCCGTCCTGACCGACCAGGCCGTCACGACCGGGGAACCGGGCACCCTGGCCGCGGAGATCCGGCGGTACACCGAGCTCTACGGCGAACCGGTCGTGGTGGTCACCGCCCGCCGGGTGCCGATGGTCGAAACCGGTGAAATGAGCGTTTCGGATCCCGCGGTGGCGTCACTGGTGGACGTGGTGCTGCGCAACCAGCCCGGCCCAGCGGCCGGGGTGGTGCGGCCGTGGTCGTCGGCGCCGGTGCTGCTCGCGCGCCCGGCGGGTACGGGCACGCGGGTGTCCGGCGCGGTGGTGATGCGGGCTTCGGTGCACGCCGCGGCGGCGGACGTGGCCCGCACCTGGATGCTCGTGCTCACCGGGGCCGCGCTGGTCGCGCTGGCCTGCGTGGCGCTCGCGCTGGTGGCCACGCGGTGGCTGCTGGGGCCGATGCGGCGCCTGGACCGCGCCGTGGGCCGGCTCACCGCGGGGCTGCCGCCCGAGCATCCCGCGCTGGCGGGCCCGCCGGAGCTGCGCAAACTGATCGCCGGGTTCAACCGCATGTCCGACACCGTGACCTCGGCGCTGGACCAGCAGCGCCGCCTGCTCGCCGACACCTCGCACCAGATGCGCAATCCGATGACCGCGCTGCGACTGCGGATCGACGCGCTGGGCCCGCACCTGCCCGCAACGGCGCAGCGCACCTACTCCGGCGCGGTCGGCGAACTGGACCGCATCGAGCATCTCCTCGACGACCTGCTGACGCTGGCCAGCGCCGAGCACCGCGCGGGCGAACTCGCGGTGGGCGGCCCCGGCGAGGTGTCCTGCGAGGTGGGCGCGGTGGCCGCGGCGCAGGTGCACCTGTGGGAGCCGGTGGCCGGGCGCGCCGGTGTGGAGCTGGGGTGCGCGGCCGGGCCCGGGCGGGCGGCCTGCACGGAGGCCGAGCTCGCCCAGATCCTGGACGTGCTGCTGGACAACGCGATCAAGTACACCGGGCCGGGAACCCGGGTGCGGGTGCGCACCCGCGGCCCCGTGCTGGAGGTCCGCGACGACGGTCCCGGACTCTCCGGGACCGAGCTGTCACGGGCGCAGGACCGGTTCTGGCGTGCCGAACGGCACCGGGGCCTGCCGGGCACCGGCCTGGGGCTGGCGATCGCCGAGCGGCTGGTGGCGGGCCGGGGCGGACGGCTGGAGCTGGAGGCGGCCGCCCCGCACGGCCTCGTCGTGCGCGTCACGCTGCCGTCCCCGGGCGCCCCGGAAGGGACTCCGGCGTGATCACGAGGCGAACGCTGCTGCGCACCGGGGTCGTACTCGCCGCCACGGGGGCGGGCCTGACCGCGGCGGCGCCACCGGCCGCGAGCGGCCCGTCCGGCCGGATGCGCATCGCGACCGGCGAGGAATCCGGTTTCTACCTCGCGTTCGGGCAGTTGCTGGCCGCCGAACTGCACACGGCGTACCCGGGCCTGGACTGCGTCGCGATGCCCACGCCGGCCAGCGTGGCGAACCTGATCCTGCTCGAAGCGGGGCAGGCGGAGCTGGCGATCACGTTGTCCGACATCGCCGAGGACGCCCTCGCCGGCCGTGACCCGTTCCCCCGCCCGGTCCCGCTGCGGGCGCTGGGCCGGGTGTACGAGAACTACCTGCAGCTGGCGGTGCGGGCGGATTCCCCGGTCACCGCGCTCCCCGAACTGGCCGGGCGCTCGGTTTCGCTCGGCGCGAGCGGCTCCGGCGGCGCGGTGTTCGGCGAGCGGCTGGTGCGGGGACTGCGCGACGTCTCGGTGCGGCACCTGTCCATGACCGACGCCGCCCGGGCGCTGGCGGCCCGCGAGCTCGACGCGATGCTCGTCTCCGGCGGCGTCCCGCTGCCCGTACTGTCCGATTTGGACAACCAGATCGGGATCAGGCTGCTGCCGCTGACCCCGTTCCTGCCCGCGCTGCGCACCACCGTGCCCGGCTCCGAGGTCGTCCGGCTGCCCGCGGGTGCGTACCGCCACGGCGGCGAGGTGGACACGATCGGGATGGCGAACCTGCTGGTGTGCCGTCCCGACCTGCCGGCGGAGGTGGCTTCCG
Source organism: Amycolatopsis cynarae (assembly GCF_026802195.1). Lineage (NCBI taxonomy): Bacteria > Bacillati > Actinomycetota > Actinomycetes > Pseudonocardiales > Pseudonocardiaceae > Amycolatopsis > Amycolatopsis cynarae. Next base: position 4,233,849 of record NZ_CP113836.1, read on the forward strand.
ACGTCACACAGCTGCTCGTGCGGCGCGCCGGGCAGCTGGTGCCCGCCCAGGCCGTCGGCACCCAGTTCCTCGACGTCCGCACCCTGATCGGCACCGGTGACGTGCCGCTGCACCCGGGCGCGGCGAACGCCTACCGCGCACTGCACGGCTGAGCGCCAACCTCGGCACCGGCCGCGCCCGGGACGCCCGTACCGTGGTGCCCATGTTCCGGGTCCTGTTCTTCCACCCCGAAATCCCGCCCAACACCGGCAACGCGATCCGGCTCGCCGCCAACACCGGGATCGAGCTGCACCTCGTCGAACCGCTCGGTTTCGTCCTGGAGGACAAGCAGTTGAAGCGCGCGGGCCTGGACTACCACGATCTGGCGCACGTGCGGGTGCATCCGGACCTGGACGCGGCGTGGAAGGCCCTGCTGCCCGCGAACGTGTACGCCTTCAGCGCGCGAGCGCAGCGGCGCTACACCGACGTCGCCTACCAGCCCGGGGACGTCCTGCTGTTCGGCCCGGAATCGGTGGGGCTGCCCGAGGAGGTGCTCTCCGCACCGCAGATCACCGACCAGGTGCGGCTGCCGATGCGCCCCGGCTCCCGTTCGCTGAACCTGGCCAACACCGCCTCGATCGCGATCTACGAAGCCTGGCGCCAGCACGACTTCGCCTCCGGCGCCTGACCCTTCGGGCGTTTATGCCGTGAAGGGTCCCTTCACAGTCATATCGACCGTGAGGGGACCCCTCGCGGTCACGGCACCGGCAAACCGGCAACCGTCAGGGGAGGCGCTGGCCGAGGACGAGGGCGGTCCCGGCGGACACGATCAGCGCCAGTGTGCCGAGCATGACCCACGGCCTGCTCGCGTCGGCTTCCTTGAGCTCGTACCCGATCTGCTCGCCGAGATCCTGGTAGACCTGCTTGAGCTGCTCGGCGGACCCGGCCTGGTAGAAGTCGCCACCCGACAGGCGCGCCACCTCCTGCAGCGAGCCGTCGTCGACGTCCACGGGCACCTGGCGGCCGTCGATCTCCACCGTCCCGTGGTCGGTGCCGAACGAGATGGTCGAGATCGGCACCTGCTCCTTCTTGGCCTCCTGCGCGGCGGTGAACGCGCCCCTCGGGGCGTACAGGTCCTCGGGCACGGTCTGCTTGCCGTCGCTCATCAGCACGATCCGGGCGGGCGGCGGCCCCTCGGCCCCGCCCACCATGGCGGAAAAGCCCTGCACGGCCTGCAGGGCGGCGTAGATGCCCTCCCCGGTCGCGGTGGACTGCGCGAGCTTGAGACCGCCGATCGCGGTGACCACGTTCTGCCGTTCCGTGGTGGGCGCCACCAGGACGGTCGCCGTACCGGCGAAGGACACCAGCCCGAGGTTGATCCCCGGGGTGAGTCCCTGGGCGAAGGCGGTGGCCGCGTCCTGGGCCGCCCGGATCCGGGTGGGCTTGACGTCGGTGGCCTCCATCGACAGCGATACGTCGATGACCAGCATCACGGTGGCCCGGTTGCGGGGCACCCTCTGCTCGGCGGTGGGGCCCGCCAGACCCACGGTCAGCAGGATCAGCGACACGATCAGCAGCGCGGCGGGCAGGTGCCGGGGCCAGCCCTGCGCCTTGGGTGCGACCCGTTCGAGCAGCTCCAGATTGGAAAAACGCAGGGTGCGCCGCCTGCGCATCCGCTGCGCCACGACATAGCCCGCGGCCACCGCCGCCACCACGATCAGCAGCAGGAACCACCACGGCGCACTGAACCCGCTCAGACTCACGCGGCTCCCCCAGACCAGCGTCGTTTGCGCGCGACCACGAACCGGACGGTGTCGGCGATCCAGTCCGAATCCGTGCGCAGGACCAGATGGGCGGCTCCGCACTGGCGCAGGGTCCTCGCCACCAGATCCCGGTGGGCCTGCGCGGCGGCGGCGAACTCGCGCCGCAGCAGCGCCGAAGCGTGCACCTCGCGCTGCCGTCCGGTCTCCGGGTCGGCGAGCACGATCGTGCCGACCTCCGGCAGGTCGACGTCGCGCGGGTCGATCACCTCGACGGCGATCAGATCGTGCCGGGCGGCCAGCGCCCGCAGCGGGCGCTGCCAGGCGGTGTCGCCCAAGAAGTCCGAGACCACCACGACCAGTCCCCGCCGCCGCGGCGGACGGCGCAACTGTTCGACGATCGAGGTGAGGTCCCCGCGGGTGCCCTCGGCGGCGCGCGGCAGTTCGGCGAGCTTGCGCAGCACGCTCCGCGCGTGCGCGCGCCCGCCGCGGGCGGGCACCCGCACCGTTTCCACCCCGTTGGACATCACCGCGCCCAGCCGGTTCCCGCCGCCCCCGGTCAGATGCGCGATCGCCGCGACCGCGCACACCGCCAGGTCGCGCTTCTCGCACAGGGCGGTGCCGAAGTCGAGGCTGGCGGACAGGTCCGCGGCCACCCACGTCTCCAGTTCCCGGTCCGCCACCGTCTCCCGGATGTGCGGCACCGTGGTGCGGGCGGTGACCGCCCAGTCCATCCGGCGGACGTCGTCACCGGGCTGGTAGGGCCGGGCCTCCCCCGGCTCGGAGCCCGGCCCGGGCACCAGCCCGAGGTGATTGCCCTGCAGCAACCCGTCCAGCCGCCGCCGGACGTCGAGTTCGAGCGTGCGCAGCCCCGCATCGAGGCGCTCCCCCCGCAGGACCGGCGGCGCCCACGAAGGACGGTTCTCGTTCTCGGTCTCCACTAGCGCCCCGGTGCCCCCATCGGGACCGGCTGCCCCGGGCCGCCCTGCGGCCGGGCGGAAACCTGCGGCAGCGGCACCGTCTGCAGCACCCGGTTGACGATGTGGTCCAGCGGCACCGCGTCCGCCAGCGCGTCGTAGGACAGCACCAGGCGGTGCCGCAGCACGTCCGGCACCACGTCCACCACGTCCTGCGGCAGCACGTAGTCGCGCCCGCGGACGAGCGCGAGTGCCCGCGCGGCGGCGATGATGCCTAGGCTCGCCCGGGGCGAGGCGCCGTAGGACACCCAGCCCGCGACGTCGGTCAGCCCGTGTTCGGCCGGGGTGCGGGTGGCCAGGACGAGGCGCACCACGTAGTCGACCAGCGCGTGGTGCACGAACACCTTCGACGCCACTCCCTGCAGCCGGACGAGCTCGCCGGGGCTGAGGATCTCGTCCGGCTCGGGCGGTGTGACGCCCATCCGGTAGATGATCTCGCGTTCTTCCTCGGCCGTCGGGTAGTCGACCACGATCTTGAACAGGAACCGGTCGCGCTGCGCCTCCGGCAGCGGGTACACGCCCTCGTTCTCGATCGGGTTCTGGGTGGCCAGCACGAGGAACGGGTCGGGCATCGGGAAGGTCTTGCCGCCGAGGGACACGTGCCGCTCGGCCATCACCTCGAGCATCGCCGACTGCACCTTGGCGGGCGCCCGGTTGATCTCGTCGGCGAGCACGAAGTTCGCCACGACCGGGCCGAGCTCGACGTCGAAGCGCTCGCTGCCCTGCCGGTAGATCCGGGTGCCGAGGATGTCGGCCGGGACGAGGTCGGGGGTGAACTGGACGCGGGAGAACGTGCCGCCGACCACGCGCGCGAAGGTCTCCACGGCCAGCGTCTTGGCGACGCCGGGCACGCCCTCCAGCAGCAGGTGCCCCTTGGCCAGCAGGCCGACCAGCAACCGCTCGACCAGCCGGTCCTGCCCGACGATGACCCGCTTGACCTCGAACACGGTGCGTTCCAGCAACTGGCCGTCGCGGGCCGGGGTCGTGGTCTGCTGCCCGTTCGTGCCCTCCGGGTAGCCGGGCTCGGTCACGGTTCCCTCCTCGCTCACGTTCGCCTCTGCCGTGCGACCGTATCGGTAGTCAATCTCACGCCCGGTGAGAGGGCTGTGAGCTTCGGGACGAGCTTCGGGCCGGGATTCTGTTCACCCGGCGCGGGTGGCTCGCAGGTCCTCGGGAGTATCGATATCGGCGCTCTCGCCGGGTTTCTCCGGCACGCCGACGATGTCGAGCGCGCCGAGGACCCCGCGCAGCGACGCGTTCTCCGGCCGGGCGGGAAGAACCGCCCTCAGCCTGACGGCCCGCCACACCCCGATCAGCCACTGCCGCCGGCCTTCGCCGTCCACCAGCACGGCGCCAGCGGAGCCGTCGCCCACCGCCGCCACCAGGCGGTCCACTGTGGACGCCGTGATCGCGGCGAGGTCACCGGCGAGCACCGCCACGAGTTCCGTCTCCGGCAGCACGGCCAGCCCGGCCGCGAGCGCGGCGAGCGGTCCGCCGCCGGGCGGTTCCTCCCGGGCCCAGCGCACCGCGGGCAGTCCCGGCCGCCGGGGGCCGACCACGACCACCGGGGAGGCGGCCGCGAGGGCCTCCACCGCGCGGTGCAGCAGCGGGAGTCCGCCCACCTCGAGCATGGGTTTGTCCACCCCGGACAGACGGCGGGCGGCACCGCCGGCGAGCACGATTCCGGCAAGGGCGGGCATGCCCACCAGGCTAACGCGTGCATTACCGGTCGGTGGCCCCGGCAACGTCGCGCGGGTGGTGGCCGTGCAGGGTCCCTTCACAGTCGATTCGACCGGGACCCTTCACGGCTCGCCCGCTCAGTCGATCAGGCGGGTGGCATAGGGGACGATGTCGCCGTAGCGGACGCGGGTCACGCGCACCACCATCCCGGACTGCGGCGCCTCGATCATCATCCCGCTGCCCAGGTAGAGCGCCACGTGGTGGATGTCGCTGCCCCAGAACAGCAGGTCACCCCGCCGCATCTGCGACAGCGGCACCCTGCGCCCGGCCTCGGCCTGGTAGCCGCTGTAATGCGGCAGCGAGACGACACCGGCGAAGGCGTAGATCATCAGGCCGGAGCAGTCGAAGCCGATCTTGCGGTAGTCGCCGTAGGCGTCGGCGACCCCGCCGTCGCGGATGCCGAGCGTGGGTCCGTAGGCGTTGCCGCCGCCCCACGAGTAGGGCACACCGAGCTGCGCCATCGCCCGGGCGATCACCCGCTCGATGACCGAGCCCACCGGGCTTCCCGAATCCGCCGGGCCTGCCGGCCCCGGCGCCGCGTGCCCCGGGCCTCGGCCCGCGTTCAGCGCGGCCTGGCGCGCCTGCTCCTCTTCCTCACGCTGCTTCTGGGCGAGCCACTCCTCGTAGCGCTGACGCTGGCCCTGCAATCCCGCAACCCGCTGCTGCGCATGGTAGAGCTGCTGTTCGACGACGTCCTTGTCGGCCTGCAGCCCGACAGCGCTGGCCGCCTGGTCCTGCTGCGCCCGTACCGCGGCCGCCTGCGCGGCGTCGGCGGCCCGCTGGGCCTGCTCGGCCTCGGCCTGCCGTTGCCGGGCCAGCCGCAGCGCGGCCCGCGCCGCGGCATCCTTGTTGGCCTTGCCGGTCTGGGCCTGGCGCATCAGGTCGAGGGCGTTGAGCTGGCTGTCGGTGACCGAGGACAGCAACTGCGCGCGGGCGAGCAGGTCCTTCGGATCGGTCGAGCCGAGGTAGGCCGAGATCGAGCCCATCGTGCTGCCCTGCTGGAAGCTGCCCGCGATGAAGGCGTCGAGCCGCGCCCGGGCGGCGTCGATGTCCCTGGCCGCCGCGTCCGCCTCCCTGCCCGCGGCGTCGGCGTCGGCTTGTGCCTGCGCCGAGGCGTCCTGGGCCCTCCGCTGGTCGACCAGGGCCTTGTTGGCCAGTTCCCGCTTGAGCTCGACCTCGTCCTGCAACGCGGAAAGCCTGCTCTCCGCGGCGGCGAGCCGATTGGTCAGCTGCCCGACCTCGCCCGCCTTGGCGTTCGCGTCGGCCTGCCCGGCACTGATCTCCGCGTCGCTCGGGTTCGGCGGCGGGGGCGGGGCGGCGGCGGAAACTCCGGTCCCGGCCAGTACGGCGGCGACCACGACCGCGCTCACGGTGCCGGCCATGACCGTCCCGGCGAAGCCGCCCCGCGTCACCCGTTCGCCTCTCGACTTCCGCACGTTCTCCGCCCCTCTTGCCGCCTCATGTGCCTCAGACGTATCACAAGCATCACGTGAAACTTGCGTCTCGCCTGCAACAACACCCCGTTCGAGGGACTCTTTCGCCGCCCGCCCTCGTCCCGGCGGTGGATCACGGCCAGGAGGGGCAGGGCGCTCACCGCGGCGGTCCTCGCGTGATTACCGGGCGGGTGAACGGGAAGTACTACCTCGGCCCGATCCGCACCGCCGTCGAACAGGGCATGAGGGTGCTGCGGAGCCTCGAGCCGGGCGACATCACACGCCGGTGGGTTCGCCGGAGGAGGTCACACCGAACGCGGGCGTGTCGCTCTTGAAGCCAAAAAAGGACAAGCGTACTGTTTGCTGTCAGGGAGCCTGCGCGCCGTCCCCGCGTCCGCGGACGCCACAGCGTGCGCAAGACTCGCTCCGGTAACCCGAAAACCGAACTGACCGGGACGGCCCTCGCGTGCACGGATCACGTGAGGCGCCTGGCAAGCCATGGAGTTGGACGTGACCGCACCAGCCAGCAAGGACAGCTTCGGCGCCCGCGACACCCTGAAGGTGGGTGACGCCTCCTACGAGGTGTTCCGCCTGAACAAGGTGGAGGGGGCCCAGCGCCTGCCGTACAGCCTCAAGATCCTGCTCGAGAACCTGCTGCGCACCGAAGACGGCGCGAACATCACCGCCGGGCACATCCGCGCGCTGGCGGACTGGGACGCCACCGCGGACCCCTCGATCGAGATCCAGTTCACCCCGGCCCGCGTGGTCATGCAGGACTTCACCGGCGTGCCCTGCGTCGTGGACCTGGCCACCATGCGCGAGGCGGTCACCGACCTGGGCGGCGACCCGGACAAGGTGAACCCGCTGGCCCCGGCCGAACTGGTCATCGACCACTCGGTGATCATCGACGTGTTCGGCCGCGCCGACGCCTTCGAGCGCAACGTCGAGATCGAGTACGAGCGCAACCGCGAGCGCTACCAGTTCCTGCGCTGGGGCCAGAACGCCTTCGAGGAGTTCAAGGTCGTCCCGCCGGGCACCGGCATCGTGCACCAGGTCAACATCGAGTACCTGGCGCGCACCGTCATGGCCCGCGGCGGCCAGGCCTACCCGGACACCGTGGTCGGCACCGACTCGCACACCACCATGGTCAACGGCCTCGGCGTGCTGGGCTGGGGCGTCGGCGGCATCGAGGCCGAGGCCGCGATGCTCGGCCAGCCCGTGTCGATGCTCATCCCGCGCGTCGTCGGCTTCAAGCTCACCGGTGAGATCCCGGCCGGGGTCACCGCCACCGACGTCGTGCTCACCATCACCGAGATGCTGCGCAAGCACGGTGTGGTCGGCAAGTTCGTCGAGTTCTACGGCGAGAGCGTGGGCGCGGTGCCGCTGGCCAACCGCGCCACCATCGGCAACATGAGCCCCGAGTTCGGCTCCACCGCGGCGATCTTCCCGATCGACGAGGAGACCCTGCGCTACCTGAAGCTGACCGGCCGCTCGGCCGAGCAGCTCGCGCTGGTCGAGGCCTACGCCAAGGAGCAGGGCCTCTGGCACGACCCGTCGCACGAGGCCGTCTACTCCGAGTACCTCGAACTGGACCTGTCCACCGTGGTCCCGTCGATCGCCGGCCCGAAGCGCCCGCAGGACCGCATCGCGCTCTCCGACGCCAAGCCCGCGTTCCGCAAGTCGGTGCACGACTACGTCGAGGAGCAGCATCCGGCTCCGCACACCAAGGTGGACGAGAAGGTCGAGGAGAGCTTCCCCGCCAGCGACGCCCCCTCGCTGTCCTTCGCCGAGGAAGACAGCGTGGACATCGAGTCCGCGGCCAACGGTTCCACCGGGCGCCCGAGCAAGCCGGTCCTGGTCTCCTCCGAAGAGCGCGGCGAGTTCGTGCTCGACCACGGTGCCGTGGTGATCGCCTCGATCACCTCCTGCACCAACACCTCCAACCCGTCGGTCATGCTGGGCGCGGCGCTGCTGGCCCGCAACGCGGTGGAGAAGGGCCTGTCGGTCAAGCCGTGGGTCAAGACCTCCATGGCCCCGGGTTCGCAGGTCGTCACCGACTACTACGAGAAGGCCGGCCTCTGGCCGTACCTGGAGAAGCTGGGCTACCACCTGGTCGGCTACGGCTGCACCACCTGCATCGGCAACTCCGGCCCGCTGCCCGAGGAGATCTCGGCCGCGGTCCAGGAGAACGACCTGACCGTCGTGTCGGTGCTGTCGGGCAACCGGAACTTCGAGGGCCGGATCAACCCCGACGTCAAGATGAACTACCTGGCCTCGCCGCCGCTGGTGATCGCCTACGCGCTGGCGGGCACGATGGACTTCGACTTCGAGGCCCAGCCGCTCGGCCAGGACACCGAAGGCAACGACGTGTTCCTGCGCGACATCTGGCCGACGTCGCAGGAGATCCAGCAGACCATCGACTCGGCGATCACCCAGGAGATGTTCGCCAAGGACTACGCCGACGTCTTCGACGGCGGCGAGCGCTGGAAGTCCCTGCCCACCCCGGAGGGCAAGACCTTCGACTGGGACGGCGAGTCCACCTACGTCCGCAAGCCCCCGTACTTCGAGGGCATGCAGGCCGAGCCGTCGCCGGTGGAGGACATCGCCGGGGCGCGGGTGCTGGCGAAGCTGGGCGACTCGGTCACCACCGACCACATCTCCCCGGCCGGTGCGATCAAGGCCGACTCCCCCGCCGGCCGCTACCTGGCCGAGCACGGCGTGGAGCGCAAGGACTTCAACTCCTACGGTTCCCGTCGCGGCAACCACGAGGTGATGATCCGCGGCACCTTCGCCAACATCCGGCTGCGCAACCAGCTGCTGGACGACGTGCAGGGTGGCTACACCCGCGACTTCACCCAGGACGGCGGCCCGCAGGCGTTCATCTACGACGCGGCGCAGAACTACGCGGCGGCGGGCATCCCGCTGGTCGTGCTGGGCGGCAAGGAGTACGGCTCGGGCTCCTCCCGTGACTGGGCCGCCAAGGGCACCAGCCTGCTGGGCGTGCGCGCGGTGATCGCGGAGTCCTTCGAGCGCATCCACCGCTCGAACCTGATCGGCATGGGCGTCATCCCGCTGCAGTTCCCGGCGGGCGAGTCGGCCTCGTCGCTGGGCCTGGACGGCACGGAGACCTTCGACATCGCGGGCATCACCACCCTGAACCAGGGTGAGACCCCGCGGACGGTGAAGGTCACCGCCACCAAGGCCGACGGCACGAAGGTCGAGTTCGACGCGGTCGTCCGCATCGACACCCCCGGTGAGGCGGACTACTACCGCAACGGCGGCATCCTGCAGTACGTGCTGCGCAAGATGACCCGCGCCTGATCCCCGGATCGGCCGAAGGCGCCGTGGGCCCGCTTCCGGGCTCACGGCGCCTTTCGTTTGCCGTGAGGGGCCCGACGGTGTCGGGTGCCCTGAAGGTCGCCTTCAGGGTCATAAACGCCCTCAAGGTCGCCTTGAGGGCACGCCCCTGCTCTCACGGCCACGTTCCGGTCCGCCCGTTCCCGGTCCGCCGGCGTCGGCGAAGCGCTCCCGCCCGAGCGCGGCGAGCAGCCGCAGCTTCTCGTGGCCCTCGGTGCGCGGGGGCGCGGTGAGCACGAGCAGCATCTGCGACTGGTCCTCGGTGAACAGCACCTGGCAGTCGACCTCGATCGCCCCGAGCTCGGGATGCAGAAGCGTCTTGTGGTCCTCGAAGCGCCGCACGACTTCGTGCCGCTCCCACAGTGCGGCGAACTCCGGACTCGCCTTCTGCAGTGCTCGGACCAGTTCCCCCGCGCGGGAACGCGCGCCCATCGCCCCGTAGGCGGCACGGAGGTTCGCCACCTGCGCCCGGCTGTGCCGATCGCGGTCCTCCTCGGGATAGCACAGCCGTTCGGCCGGATCAGTGAACCAGCGGTAGATCTCGCTGCGGGCGAGGCCCGTGTAATGGGACTTGTCGCCGAACAGGGCGCCGGCCAGCTCGTTCTGCACCAGGGTTTCGCCCAGGTTGGACAGGATCAGCGCCGGGGTGTCGGAGAGGCGGTCCAGCACGCGCAACAGCGCGGGAGCGACGTGCGTGGCGGCCGGGACGGACGCCGGAACGGCGTGCCCCGCCGTCTGGAACAGGTAGTCCCGCTCGTCCTTCGTCAGTCGCAGCGCCCGCGCCAGCGACGCGAGCATCTGCTCGCTCGGCCGCGGACCGCGTTGCTGCTCCAGCCGGGTGTAGTAGTCGGTCGACATCCCGGCGAGCGCCGCGACCTCCTCACGGCGCAGTCCGGCGGCCCGGCGCCGAGCGCCCTCCGGGAGCCCCAGGTCCTCGGGGCGGAGCGCCTCCCTGCGGTGGCGCAGGAACTCCGCCAATGCGACACGGTCCATGACACCGATTATCCGGCCGCGCCCGGCCGGAACCAGGGATCGCGGATCCCCCGATAAACCTTCTCTGCCCGGCCCGTCTCCCGCCGACGATGCTGGGGGCATGGACATCAGCGGAAACACGATCTTCATCCCCGGCTCCACCAGCGGCATCGGTCTGGCCTTGGCCCTCGCGCTGAAGGACAGGGGCAACACCGTCATCATCGGCGGCAGGCGCACGGAACTGCTGGAGCGGATCGCCGCCGAACACCCCGGCCTCGGCACCGTGCGGATCGACACGGCGGACGCGGCGAGCATCGGCGCGGCCGCGAAGGAGGTCCTGACCCGGTACCCGGACCTCAACGTCCTGATCACGATGGCCGGCGTGATGCGCGTCGAGGACTGGCACCAGCCCGAGACCTTCCTCGCCTCGGCCGAATCGGTCGTGACGACGAACCTGCTCGGCCCGATCCGCCTGATCGCCGCCTTCGTCGAGCACCTGCGGGCCCGGCCGGACGCCACGATCGTCACCGTCTCCTCGGGACTGGCGTTCACGCCGCTCAAGATCACCCCGAGCTACAACGCGTCGAAGGCCGCGATCCACATGCTCAGCGAGTCACTCCGGCTGCAACTGGCCGACACGACGGTGAAGGTCGTGGAACTCGTGCCGCCCGCGGTGCGCACGGCGCTGCTGCCCGGCCAGGAGGAGAGCGAATTCGCGATGCCGCTGGAGGAGTTCGTGTCCGAGGTGGTCACCCTGCTCGAGACCCGGCCCGACGCGAAGGAGATCCAGGTGGAACAGGTGAAGTTCCTGCGCTACGGCGAGGCGCGGGGCGACTACGACCAGGTGGTCCAGACCCTCAACGCGGCCGATCCGCACGGGAAGTAGGGAAAGGGAAAGGGAGCCCTGCCGGGGCAGGACTCCCTTTCCCTTGGTGCGAAGGGAAAACGTCAGCGCACGACGGCGCCGGTCTTCGGGTCCAGCGTGACCGCCGGGGCCCGGTGGTCACCGTGCTCACCGTGCTCACCGTGGCCGTCGAAGTCCAGCATGTGCTCGAGGCTGCCCGCCCGCTCGTCGAACGAGGCGTCCCCGATCCGGCCGGTGTGCCAGTTGTCCTCGATGAACCGCAGGACCGAGGACTGGTCGGTGCGGGTGTGGTCGACGTAGTTCGTCCGCGAGTACGGCGAGATCACCAGCAGCGGCAGGCGCGGGCCGTAACCGCAGCGGTCGGCGTAGCCGCCGGTCTCCGACTTCTTGTCCTGGCACAGCGCGGTGTCGTTCGCCGCGTCGTGCGAGCCGTTGACGATGGTCGAGGCGGCGTGGTCGTACCAGCCGTCGGAGTCGTCGTAGGCCAGCACGATCGCCGTGGAGTCCCAGTCCTTCGAGTGCTGGATCTTGTTGACCTCGTCGACCACGAACTGCTGCTCGTCCAGCGGGTCCGAATAGCCGGCGTGGCCGTCCTGGTACATCGGCGCCTTCAAGAAGCTCACCGCGGGCATGTTCCCGGCCTGCAGCGCGGCGTCGAAGTCGCTGATGTCGTACTGGTGGTTGGCCTGGTCGGTGCGGCCGATCGCGGCCACCGAGCTCGGCGGCAGGTGCTTCTCGTTCGCCGTCGACCTGTAGTACTGGAACGGCTCGTGGTGCGGGCTGTAGTCGGTCACCTTCGCGCCGCCGACGTTGGTGTGGCTCTGGCCGCACACCGCCATCCCGTTGGCGGTGCCGGTCGGGCGGAAGCCGCCCTGGAACCAGCCCCAGGTGACGTTGCGCTCGTTGAGCAGGTCACCGATGTTGCGGCCCTGCACCGCCGCCAGGTTGTGGCTGTTGGTGTGGTTGTTGTCCGAGCAGTCGTCCCAGGCCGGGTCCGGGTCGTTGATGACGGTGCCGATGCCGTTCGCGTCGGGCGAGGCCACCACGTAGGAGTCGGTGGTGGGCTGGTGCGTGACGGGGGTGACCGCCTGCGCGCCGTGGGTCTGGCCGGAGACCAGGTTGAGCGCACCGGGGGTGGACGGGCCGAACGTCGTGTTGTACGAGTTGTCGCTCATCGCGTAGTGCTGCGCGTAGTTCCACAGCCCGGTGACGGTGTTGCCGTCGTAGTAGTCCATGACCAGACCGGGCTCGGCGAACAGGCCCGCCGCGCACTTGTCCGTCTCGGTGTACTCGACGAACTTGTCCATCTTGCCGCCGTCGAAGGCCTTCTGCTCGGCGCCGTAGTTGTGGTCCTGGTCGCAGGTCATCGCCTGCGCCGGGCCGAGCCGCTTCGGGTTGTAGGCGTTGGGGTTGTTCTTCAGCAGCTCCGGCGTCAGCCCGTCGACCTTCGGCGTGCCCTTCGCCGCCGTGAACGGCGTGCCGTCGTTGTTGGCGGCGTTCGGGTAGGTGCCGAAGTAGTGGTCGAACGAGACGTTCTCGCCGAAGATCACCACGACGTGCTTGATCGGGGTCTGGGTGTGCACCCCTTCGGCGTGCTGCGGCAGCGGCTGCGCCTCGGCGCCGCCGACGGCGGTGGTCACGGCCACGGCGACCCCGGCCGCGGTCAGCAGCGCACCGGCACCGAGCAGTACGGGCTTACGGCGCAGGCGGCCGAAAGCTCTGTCCACTGTTGTCCTCCTGTTGTACTGGGAGTGGGCAGCAGTGGTCCGTACGGGGCGACGATCAGTCGCATGTGGACGGTGGACCGTGAGTGCGGCGGCATGGGACCGGCACCCGCTCTTCCGCGCGACACCGTGCTCCTATCGCTCGAACGGATGACCACTGCGAGCGGAGCGTAAGCGCCGGAGGCGCAAAACGGCGTGTTCCAGACCACGTGCCGCAGAGTTTCAGCGAATGTTCACGCCGATTTCCTCCCATCCGGGAGGAAATCGGATATTCGTGGCGTCAGCGGCGGGTGAGCAGGAAGATGGGCAGCTCCCGGCAGGCCGCTTCCTGTTCCATCGCGTAGCCCGGCCAGAACCGGAGCAGCTCCCCCCACAGCTCGTCGTACCGCTCCCCCTTGACCGGCGTCGCGCGCACCGGGATCCGCCGGCCCCTCACCTCGATCTCCGCCTCCGGATGCGCCCGGAGGTTGAAGGTCCAGCCCGGATCCCGGGTGCGGCCCCAGTTCGACCCGACCAGCACGTAACCGTCCTCGTGCGGGAAGTAGAGAAGGTTCGTGCTGCGGGGCTGCCCGCTCTTGCGGCCCACCGTGGTGAGCCGCAGCGAGGGCAGCCCCGCGATGCCGACCAGGGTCACGCGGCCGCCGAACACGCGGTACAGCCGCTTGTCCACCCAGATGATGGCCCTCGCGAGCTTCATCAGCCAGGGCTTCCTGCCCAGGACGCGAGCCAGTGCCGAAAGCGGGTTCACCACCCTATTCGACCACTTGCTCACCGGCCGGCTTCGGCCAGGGACACCCCGAACCGTCCCTGCGCGTCGGTCCACCACTTCCGCAGGGTGAAACCGCTCTCCGCCAGTTCGGCGGCGACCCCTTCCTGCCGGAACTTCGCGGAGATCTCGGTGCGGATGTCCTCGCCCTCGGCGAAGCGCACCACCATGTCCGCACCCGGGATCGTCACGGTCATGGCTTCGCGCGCCCGCAGCCGCATTTCGATCCACTCGTTGCCGTCGTCCCAGTACGACTCGTGCGCGAAGCGGTCGGGATCGAAGTCGGCACCGAGCCGCTCGTTGACCACGCGCAGGACGTTCCGGTTGAACTCGGCGGTCACCCCGGCGGCGTCGTCGTAGGCGCGCTCCAGCGTTTCCCGGTCCTTCACCAGATCCGTGCCGAGCAGCAGCCACTCCCCCTCGGTGAGCACGTCCCGCACCGACCGCAGGAACTTGGCCCGCTCCCCGGGCAGGAAGTTGCCGATGGTGCCGCCGAGGAAGGCCACCAGGCGCGGCGGTTCCCCCGGCAGCAGGCCGAGATGTTCGGTGAAGTCCCCCACCACACCCCGCACGTCCAGTCCCGGGTACTCGGCCCGGATCGCGCCGACCGCGCCGGCCAGCGCGGCCTCGGACACGTCCAGCGGCACGAAGGAGTGCAGCGTGCCGTGCTCACGGAGGGCATCGAGGAGCAGGCGGGTCTTCTCGCTCGACCCCGAGCCCAGCTCGACCAGCGTCCGCGCGCCGGTGACCCGCGCGATCTCCGCGGCTTCCCGGCCCAGCACCTCACGTTCGGCCCGCGTCGGGTAGTACTCCGGCAGGCCGGTGATCTCCTCGAACAGCGCGCTGCCCCGCGCGTCGTAGAACCACTTGGAGGGCAGCCATTTCCGCGATGCGGACAGGCCCGTGCGCACGTCGTCGCGCAGGGCACCGGTGACGTCGACCGGGTCGCGGTGCACGTCAAGGTCCGGCTTGCTCATGGGGTCAGGCTCCGATCTCGAGAGGGGGAAGGTCGAGCGGGACGAGATCCACCCGGCCACGCCGGGCGATCACCGCATGCCCGTCGGGCACCGGACGCCATTCCGGTCCCGGGTCGGGCGGTTCCGAGGCGATGACGACCGCCTCGCCGGACTGCCGGACCGACAGGGCGTGGGTCCACGCGGTGGCCACCACGACCTCGCCGTCGGTCAGCAGGAGGTTCAGCCGGGCGCCGGGCGCCTCGGCCGCGACGCGGGCGGTCAGCCCGGCCGTGGCCGCGAGCGGATCCTCACCCGCGCGCAGGCGGGCCCGCAGCCAGGCCCACAGCAGGGCGGAATCGGTCGGCGCTTCCAGGGTCATCAGTTCGGTGAGCGGCACCTCAGCGGCGATCCCGGTGAGCGCATGGGGCCAGCCGGGCACCACTCCGTTGTGGCTGAAGGCCCAGGGCCCGTCCACGAACGGCGCGCAGGCCGCCTCGGCGACCGGCATGCCGATCGACCCGTTGCGCACCGCGGCGACGAACGCCCCGGCCCGCAGCGTGCGCGCCAGCACCGGCAGATCGTGATCACTCCACAAGGGACTCACCCGCCGGTAGCGCACCGGCGTGCCGTCCCCGGCGTACCACACCAGGCCGAAACCGTCCGCGTTCACCGTGCCCCCGCCGCGCATGTCGGCGGGGGCGTAGGACTGGTGCCGCAGCGAATGCGGCGCGTCGAACAGCAGTTCCGCGGGCGAGCGGGGCGGCCCGAGATAGGCGAGATGCCTACACACGGCACCGCTCCCCCACGCCGGAAACCGCGCTCACCCGCGCACCTGGGCGTCTCGTGCGCACCGGAACCCCGAGAAGATCTGCCGCCGGATCGGGTAGTCCCAGTTCCGGAAGGTGCCGCGGATCGCCGAAGGGTCGGTGCCGAAGGAACCGCCGCGCAGCACCTTGTACTCCGGCCCGAAGAAGACCTCGCTGTACTCCCGGTACGGGAAGGCCGCGAACCCCGGATACCCGTGGAAGTCGGTGCTGGTCCACTCCCACACATCGCCGATGAGCTGGTGCACGCCCAGAGCCGAAGCCCCCGCCGGGTACGCGCCGACCGCGGCGGGGCCGAGGTGCCGCTGCCCCAGGTTGGCGTGTTCGGCGGTCGGTTCCTCGTTGCCCCAGGGATAGCGGCGGGACTGGCCGGTGGCCGGATCGAAGCGGGCGGCCTTCTCCCACTCCGCTTCGGTGGGAAGGCGTTTCCCGGCCCACGCCGCGTAGGCCTGCGCCTCGTGGAACGACACGTGCACCACCGGCTGGTCCGCGGGCACCGGTTCGCGCACCCCGAACCGCGTGCGCCACCAGCCGCCGGACTCCCGGTACCAGAAGCGCGGCGCGGTGATGTCGTGCGCGGTGCGGTACTCCCAGCCCGCCTCGCTCCACCAGCGGCGCTCGTCGTAACCGCCGGATTCCAGGAACTCCAGATAAGCCCCGTTGGTGACCGGGGTGGTGTCGAGGTAGAAGGCGTCCACGTGGACCTCGTGCGCCGGGCGCTCGTTGTCCAGCGCCCACGGCTCCACGCTCGTGCCCATCACGAACGGTCCGGCGGGCACGAACACCTCGGCCGGCAGCGCCCCGGCCCGGCGGGACGGGGCCGGCGGCGCGTGCAGGACCGCTTCGCCCTGCCGCAACTGGTGCGTGGCGAGCATGGTCTCGTCGTGCTGCTGCTCGTGCTGGGTGATCATGCCGAAGGCGAAGGCCGCCTCGGTCAGGCGGCGTCCTTCCATCGGCTCGCGCGCCAGCACGTCCAGTGCCTTGTCCCGCACCTGCGCCACGTAGGCGCGGGCCTCGGACGGCCCGAGCAGCGGCAGCGACGGCCGATCCGCCCTCGGATGCCGGAAGGCGTCGTAGAGGTCGTCGATGTCCGGCCGCAGCGGCTCGCGGCCGCCGACATCGCGGACCAGCCACAGCTCTTCCTGACTGCCGATATGGGCCAGATCCCACACCAGCGGCGACATCAGCTTCGAATGCTGGCGGACGAGATCCTCGTCGTCCACCGCGTCGGTCAGCGCGGTACTGCGCCGTCGCGCCCGCGTGAGCGCCTCCGCGGCGTATGCCCGCAGCCTTTCCCCGCCGAGTTCCCGCAGCGGGCTCGGCGCCTCGCTCAATCCGTTCACCACTTCTCCCCTCTCGTCCGTGCCAACCCCTGCAGGCTTTCGCCGATTTCGCCGATACGACCGGGCGGAAGCCCGGTGTGCCCCAGTTCCGCGCAGCCCAGCTCCACCACCCTCCGCGCCGCCGAGGCGAGCGCGGGATCGGCGAGGCCACGGCGGGCCGCTTCCTCCCAGCGATCCGCCACCGGCTCGCAGATCTCCCGCACGCTGTCCACTGTGGATGGACGGGCGAGCAGCGCGGACAGCAGCGCCACCGGCTCCAGCCACCGGTGCGCCGGTTGCGCGTCGAGGTAGCGCACCTCGAGGTAGCCGTGCGCCCGGACCGGCGGGAACAGCGTGGTCAGGTGGTAGTCCAGATCGGCCGCCGTGGGCGGGCCGGGCAGCCCGTCCACCCCGCGCCCGGCCGCCCAGTCGGCGAAGGTGACGTCCTCGGGCACGTCCCAGGGCCCGTCCGGACGGCGGACGAGCAGCAGCGGCGTGTCCATCACCCGGCGGGCCCAGGTGGTGACCGGGTCGTCCGACAGCGGGGTCGGGAAGGTCCGGGCGCGCTCGGTCTCCCGCACGGCGAGCCACCGCGCCGAAGCCGTCCCGGTGTCCCGCCCGGCATGCCACCGGGAATTGGCGAACAGGGCCAGCAGCGGCGGGCCGAGCACGTGCACCGCGGCCCAGCGCTGCGCGAGGGCGGAGCGCTCGCCGCTGTCCACGCAGATCTGGAGCCCCGCGGTGCTGCACATCATGGTCAGCCCCGCGGGCCCTCGCGGGCGGAAACGGCGCTCCATGGTGGCGTAACGGGGGGTGTCGAGCACCCGAGCCGGACGCCGGAAGGCATCGATGCCCGTTTCACCGAGAGCGAACCCGGCGCGGGCGAGCAGCTCGGTCAGCTGGGCGAGATCAGTGGAAACGGCTTCGGCCAGATCGGCGAGCCGGGCCTGGGGCAGGGGCGAGATCTCCACCTGGCCGCCGGGTTCGACGGTGAGCGGCGAACCGGCGGGCAGCGGCTGCCCCGGGCTGCCGGGATCGAGCGAGCGGGGAGCGTGTGCCCCCAGCGCACGGGCCAGATCCCGGGGATCGAGAGGTCTTGACGGGTCTTCGGCGTAGTGGACGGTGTACTCGAGCTCCACTCCAAGCAGCCGGGGCGGGCCGTGCTTGAAACACACCGAGGCCACGTACGCCTCGCCGGCGGCTCGATCGGAGATGACCTTCGCGGCCAGCTCGGCGACCCCGCCCGCACCGTCAGGAGACTCGGAAAAAGGACGAACCGCAGTCATTCGCACCTCCCCAATCGGTGGGAACATCTGGCTTCGGACGCTACACGCGCGGTACGACATTTTCAGGCGCCGATCGGGGCCGGGGAACCGTCACAATACGTACGTACGGATTGCGTAGGCACTACCACGGGTGACAGGATCTGGGAATGCCACGGGTCAGTCAGGATCACCTCGACGCGCGACGGCGCCAGATCCTCGACGGGTCGCGGGTGTGTTTCGCCCGCTACGGCTACGAGGGTGCCACGGTGCGCAGGCTGGAGGAAGCGACCGGCCTGTCGCGCGGCGCGATCTTCCACCACTTCCGCGACAAGGAGTCCTTGTTCCTCGCCCTCGCGGAGGAGGACGCCGCCCGGATGGCCGACGTGGTCGCCGCGCAGGGGCTCGTGCAGGTCATGCGCGATCTGCTGTCCGGGGCCGGTGAGCAGCCGGCGGAATGGCTCGCGACCCGGCTGGAGGTGTCGCGGAGGCTGCGTACCGACCCGGAGTTCCGCGCCCGCTGGGCCGAACGGTCCCAGCTGCTCACCCAGGCCACCAAACTGCGCCTGCAGCGGAAGCTCGAAGCGGGCAACCTCCGCGACGACGTGGACGTCGACGTGCTCACCTCCTACCTCGAACTGGTCCTCGAAGGCCTGGTGTCCCACCTGGCCATGGGCCTGCCCGCCGACGATCTGGGCCCGGTGCTCGATCTGGTCGAGGAGAGCGTGCGCCATCAGCGGGTTCGTGCTTCATTGGAGGCATGAAGCTCCTCGACGCGCACGGTGAGGCGCTGGGCGGGTTCGACCGCGCGGTGCGCCGGATCGGGCCGGACCAGTGGGGGAACGCGACCCCCTGCACCGAGTGGAGCATCCGGGACCTGGTCAACCACCTGGTGTCCGAGCAACTCTGGGCCCCGCACCTGCTCGCCGGGCAGACCCTGGCCGAGGTCGGGGACCGCTACGACGGTGACGTGCTCGGCGACGATCCCGTCGCGGTGTGGGAACGGGCCTCCTCGGCCGCGCGGGCGGCCTGGACCGCCCCGGGAGCGCTGGAGAAGCGGGTGCAGCTTTCCTACGGGGAGGCGGACGCCGCCGACTACGGCTGGCAGATGACACTCGACCTGGCCGTGCACGGCTGGGACCTGTCCACCGCGCTCGGCGCGCCGGAACCGATCCCCGGCGAGGTGGCCCGGCAGTTGCTGGAGACGCTGGAGCCGCAGGTGGAGCAGTGGCAGGGTATCGGCATCTTCGCGCCGCCCGTCCCGGTCCCCGCGGACGCCTCCCCCTCGGACCGCCTGATCGCCCTCCTCGGCCGCAAACCCCGCTGAGCTCCTCCCGAGCCGTGCCGTGAGGGGTCCCCTCACGGCCCTGAAGGTCGCCTTAAGGGTCATCAACGCCCTCGGCTCTGGCGGTTCCCGCGCCCGGGGTCAGGCCCGCGCCTGGAGCTGGGCGATCAGCAGGTTCAGGCGGGCCTCCTGGTGCTCGGGCGGCAGTCGGCCATCGCGGTAGAGGGTGATCAGGCCGTGCACCGCGCTCCACGCGACCTCGGTGAACATGCCCGGGTCCCATTCACCGGCGACCGGGCCAAGCACGTCGAGCAGCGCGGCGAAGCCCGCGCGCAGGGGCTCCGGGGTGTCGGGACGGCCGAAGGACAGGCCGGTGGCGCGCGCGAACATGGCGTCGTATAGCACCGGGTTGGCGGCGGCGAACCGGGCGTACGCGCGCAGCACGGCAGCCAGCGCCGCCCCCTCGCCCTCGGCGCCGTCCACTCCTGCCCGCGCCGCGCGAAGGGCGGCCGCGAGCTCCTCGAACCCCTGCAGGGCCACCGCCTCGATAATGGCGTCCTTGCCCTTGAAGTGGCTGTAGAGGACCGGCTGGCTGTACTCGATGCGCTCCGCGAGGCGGCGTGTGGTGACGGCTTCCCAGCCTTCGGTCTCGGCGAGCTCCCGGGCGGTGTCGATGATCAGCCGATGCCGCTGGGCACGCTCGCGTTCTCGGCGCTCCTGAACCGACATGACGGGATTCTAGCCTTGCTAGGCTTTCGAGCGCAGTCAGCCGACCGGCTGGACCGGCCGTTCGCCGAGGACAGCCTCAGCTACCCTGGCCTGCCGGTATCATGGGAGCCACCGCAGCCACCCTTACCAAGGAGTGACACCTTTCGTGCGCGACGCGCAGTCACCTGGTGACAGTATCGAGCCGGGTGACGAACCCGGCCTTTCCCCTCATCGGAGACCTCGTCCTGGCGCCGTTCCGCGCCGGACAGCGGCGGGCGGTGCCCGGCCATGAACGTACTGCTCGCCGTCGGCGGGATCCTGCTGTTCCTGCTGCTGACCGCCGGGACCGGTCTCGCCGTGGCCGCGGAGTTCTCGCTGACCACGCTCGAACGCAGCACCATCGACGCCAACGTGCGCCAGGTCGGTGACCGCCGCTCGAAGACGGTCCGCAAGGCCCACGCCACGCTCTCCTTCCAGCTTTCCGGCGCCCAGGTCGCGATCACGCTGACCACGCTGGTCACCGGTTATCTCGCCGAACCCCTGATCGGCAGGCTGGTGCGCCCGCTGCTGACCCTCGCGGGCCTCGGCCCGTCGGCCGCCGAAGGCGCCTCGGTGGCCGCCGCACTGGTGCTGGCCACGGCGGTGTCGATGGTGCTCGGCGAGATGGTGCCGAAGAACCTCGCCGTCGCCCGCCCGCTGGCCACCGCCCGCGCCGTGATGGGTTACCACTCGCGCTTTTCGGCCCTGTTCCGCTGGCTGATCACCCTGCTCAACAACAGTGCCAACTGGCTGGTGCGCAAGTTCGGCGTCGAGCCCCAGGAGGAGTTGCGCTCAGCGCGCTCCCCGCAGGAGCTCGGCTCGATCGTGCGGACCAGCGCGGAGAGCGGCACACTCGACACCTCGACCGCGGAACTGCTCGGCAAGTCGCTGCGTTTCGGCGACCGCACCGCCGAAGAGCTGATGACCCCCCGCGTGCAGATCGAGGCGCTCGACGAGGACGACACGGTCGCCGACCTGGTTCTGATCTCCCGCCGCACCGGGTTTTCCCGGTTCCCGGTCTGCCGTGGCGACCTCGACGACGTGCGGGGCGCCGTGCACGTCAAGCAGGTCTTCACGGTGGCAGGCCATGAGCGGGACGCCGTCCGCGTGGGTTCGCTGATGAGGCCGGTGCCGACCGTCCCCGAATCCCTGCCCGGCGACGCACTGCTGGCGCGGCTGCGGGACTCCCGGTTCCAGGTCGCCATGGTGGTCGACGAGTACGGCGGCACGGCGGGCCTGGTGACGCTCGAAGACGTGGTCGAGGAGATCATCGGCGACGTCCGCGACGAGCACGACCAGGCCGAGGCGCCGGCTTCCCAGCGCCTGGACAGCTACACCTGGATGGTGTCCGGTCAGCTGCGCGCGGACGAGGTCCGCGAGCTCACCGGGTTCCGGATGCCGGAAGGCGACTACGAAACGATCGCCGGCCTGGTGCTGGAACGGCTGGGCCGGATCCCGGTCGGCGGCGAGACGGTCGACGTGGCGGACTGGCGGCTGAAGGTGCTGACCATGGACCGGCACCGGATCGCCGAACTGAGCCTGCACCGGCTGGCCGGCGAAGAAGCGGCAGAACCCGAAGCCACCGAAACGGGCAGCGGGCAGGAGGAGGTGCGGCGGTGAACGACTGGCTGGCCCTCTTCCTCGTGGTACTGCTCCTGCTGACCAACGCGTTCTTCGTGGGCGCGGAGTTCACCCTCATCTCCTCCCGGCGCGACCGGCTGGAGGCACTGCTCGACCAGGGCAAGACGCGCGCCAGGATCGTGATCAACGCGAGCAGGCACGTGTCGCTCATGCTGGCGGGGGCGCAGCTCGGCATCACCATCTGCTCGCTGCTGCTGGGCCGCCTCGGCGAACCCGCGGTAGCGCACCTGCTCGGCGCCTTCTTCGCGCTGGCGCACATTCCCGAGGCGCTGGTGCACCCGATCTCGTTCGCCATCGCGCTCGCCTTCATCACGATCCTGCACGTGCTGATGGGCGAGATGGTGCCGAAGAACCTCGCCATCGCCGCACCGGAACGGCTCGCGCTGTGGCTGGTCCCGGTGCACGTCGCCTGGGTGAAGCTCGCGCGGCCGTTCATCTGGCTGCTGAACTTCGTGGCGAACTCGTTGCTGCGCCTGGCCCGGGTGCAGCCGAAGGACGAGCTGGAGACCGCCTACACCTCGGCCGAACTGGCCGAACTGCTGAGCGAGTCCCGCCAGGAGGGGCTGCTCGAACGGTCCGAGCACGAGCGGCTGAGCCAGACACTGTCCTCGGCGAGGAAAACCGTGGGGGATGTCTTCGTGCCGCTGGACCGGCTCACCACGCTGCCGTCGGAACCCACCATGGGCGATGTCGAACGAGCGGTCTCGCGGACCGGCTTCTCCCGTTATCCCCTGTGCTCCCCAGCCGGGGAGCTCGCGGGCTACCTGCACGTCAAGGACGTACTGGACCAGATCGGCGACCGGCCCTCCGCCACCGTCCCCAGGGCGAAGATCCGCCCGTTCACCGATCTGACGCTGCGGGCCCGGCTGGACGAGGCCCTGTCCGCGATGCGCCGGGAAGGCTCGCACATGGCGCGGGTGCTCGGCGCCGACGGCCGCCCTATCGGCGTGATCGCGCTGGAGGACCTGGTCGAGGAGTACGTGGGCACGGTCCGCGACGGCACCCATGTCATCGCCTGATCCGCCCGTCGCCCATCATGACCGGATGCGGGTACTGACCGAACCGGAGTGGTGTGCGCGGGAACGGGCGCACGCCGGGCGGATGCGCCGGTGGACCGGGCCCTACCTCCGGCGGCGGGCACGCGGGGAGAAGCATCCGGTGCACGACTTCCTGTTCCAGTACTACTCGTACCGGCCGTCCCAGCTCGAACGCTGGCATCCGGGCCCCGGTGTGGTCCTCGCGGGCGAGGCGGCCCGCCGGTTCCTGGAGCGCCCCGAATACCACGAGGTGCCGGGCGGGGTGGCGCTCGACCTCGCCGCCTTCGACGGAAAGCGCGTGGAGACGGCACGGCAGTTGCTGACCCTGCTCACCGCGACGGCCGCCCGCGCGCCGAGGCTGAACTGTTTCGGGCTGCACGAGTGGGCCATGGTGTACCGGCAGGACGCGGATCAGGTGCGGCACAACCAGGTGCCGCTGCGCCTGGGGCCTGCGGGGACGGACGCGGTGGTCGAGTCGCTTCCCCTGCGCTGCGGGCATTACGACGCCTTCCGCTTCTTCACCCCGCCCGCGCGGCCGCTCAACGATCCGAAGCCCACTCGGGCCACTCAGCCGGAACTGGAACAGCCGGGATGCCTGCACGCGAACATGGACCTCTACAAGGCCGCATTCCGCTTGTCACCGTTCGTCCCCGCGGAACTCGTGGCCGATTGTTTCGAACTGGCTGTGGAGATCCGTGAACTGGATATGCGCGCCAGTCCCTACGATCTCCGCCCCTTCGGTTATGCGCCGATTCCGGTCGAAACACCGTCGGGACGGGCGGAGTACGCACGGCAGCAGGCCGAGTTCGCCCGCCGCGCCGCACCCCTGCGCCACGAACTGATCGCGAGGTGCCATGATCTTCCGACACTCGGCGGTTGACTTTTCTTGATCCTCTTGCCGGTGACCGTAAGTTTCGGGAAGTTCGATAAAACATCACGTTTCCCTAACGGCTTACCCCTGTTAGGGTGATGCCGCCGAGATAGTGCACACGCAGAGTCGAAGGGACACCCCATGGGGCGTCACAGCCGGGACGAAGAGGATCCCGCTCCTGCCCGCCCTGAGAGACCGTTCGAGCCCCACCGCCCGGTGAACAGGCCGCAAACGTCTCGCCCAGGGCCCCGCGATCACGGCCGGCCTGGTTCGCCCAGCAGGCCTCCCGTGAGCGCACCTCCGCTTCCGCCTGCCGTCCGGCCTGCCGCGTCGAGGCCGGTCGAAGGCCCCCGGCCTCCCGTCGGCGGCGACCCCGATCGCCCACCCTTCGACGACCGGCGCTCGCCCACCGGCGGCTATCCCGTCCCGCCTCCTCCCCCGTTCGAGGACCGGCGCGCCACCCCCGGAGGTCCTCGCACCCCCGATCCCACCTCCGGTCGGCCCGCCGCCGTACCGGACCGGCCCGCGGCTCCCCCGCCCGGGCGCGGCACGACCACCGGCAGCTTCCGCGCCGCCGAACCGCCCGCCGCCGGGCGCAGCACCACCACCGGCAGCTTCCGCGCCGCCGAACCGCCCGTCGCCGGGCGCAGCACCACCACCGGCAGCTTCCGCGCCGCCGAACCGCCCGCCGCCGGGCGCAGCACCACCACCGGCAGCTTCCGCGCCGCCGAACCGCCCGTCGAACGCTCCCGCACCGATCTTCCGGACGGCCGCACCTCCACCGGCAGCCACCGCCCCGTCCGCCAGGCCGACGAGCGCAGCACCACGACCGGAAGTCACCGGGTTGTCGACAAACCCGCCGAAGACTCGTCGGCCACCCTCACCGGCACCCACCGCGCGGTCGGCAAGGCCGCGGGCCGCCGCCGCATCGCCGCCTGGCCCATCGTGCTGGGCGGGTTCATCGTGCTGATCGTGGTCGGCCTGCTCGGCTGGGGCTGGGCCAACAGCGTGCTCAACAGCCGTGCCGAGGCGCAGGCGAACTCCTGCACGGACGGCGACTCGTCGATGCGGGTGCTGGTCACCCCCAGCATCCAGCGGGCGGTGACCGAAGCCGCGGCGAAGTGGAACGACGCCAAGACCGTCGTGCACTCGCACTGCGTCCACATCGACGTGCAGGCCGCGCCTTCGGATCGCGTGCTCGACGCCCTGACCGGCAAGGCGAGCCTCGACTCGATCGGCGGGTTGCCCGCGGCCTGGGTTCCGGAGAACTCGTACTGGATCGCCCAGCTGCAGACCACCAAGCCCGGCATGATCGGCTCACCCGCCGAATCGATCGCTTCGGCCAGTTCGGCCGACTACCCGTTCCTCGGCCTGGCCGGAGCCACCGTGGACGAGGTGCAGGCCCGCGCCGCGCAGGTGTTCCGCGACTTCCTCCGGGAACCGGCCCAGCAGTCCGCGTTCGCCAAGCCCGCAGGCTGAGCGCGGATACGAAACGGCGCCGGCCGCCCGCTCCGGCCGGCTCAGGCGAGGTTGAAGGTGTCCGGGTCGGGGCCGATGCGGGCACCGGTGTCCAGCTTGCCGATGGCCGCCATGTCCTCGTCCGTCAGTGCGAAGTCGAACAGGGCGAAGTTCTCGGCGATCCGGGACGGCGTGACCGATTTGGGGATCACCACGTTGCCCAGCTGCAGATGCCAGCGGAGCACGATCTGCGCCGGGCTCCTGCCGTGGCGGGAGGCCAGCCCGGTGATCGTCTCGTCCGAGAGCAGCGCGCCCTGCGCGAGGGGGCTCCAGGCCTCGGTGACGATGCCGTGGTCGGCGTGGAAGGCGCGCAACTCGGCCTGTGCCAGGTTCGGGTGCAGCTCGACCTGGTTGACCGCGGGGACCACACCGGTCTCGTCGATGAGCCGGTTCAGGTGGGGGACCTGGAAGTTCGACACCCCGATGGCGCGGACACGGCCCTCGGAGAGGAGTTTCCCGAAAGCCCGCCACGTCTCGACGTAGGTGTCACGTGCGGGCAGCGGCCAGTGGATCAGGTACAGATCGAGGTAGTCCAGCCCGAGCCGCTCCATGCCGGCGTCGAAGGCCCGCAGCGCCGAGTCGTAGCCCTGGTCGGAGTTCCACAGCTTCGTGGTGACGAACAGTTCCCCCCGGGGCAGGCCGCACTCCCGGATCGCGGCGCCCACACCGGTTTCGTTCCGGTAGGCCGCCGCGGTGTCGATGCTGCGGTAGCCGGTCCGCAGCGCGGTCCGGACCACTTCCGCGGTGTCCTCGGCGGGGACCTGGAACACGCCGAAACCGAGCTGCGGGATCGTGACGCCGTTGTTCAGTTCGAGGTCGGGAACTACAGCCATGCGAATGCGTTCCTTACGTCGTCGCGGTCTTGAACGATCCGCCCCCGATCCTGCCACTCACCGCGCGCGGCCGCCGAAGGTACTCCCCCGTCCGCGGCCCCCTGCCGCAAGTGCGGTGAGCGGGTCCCCTCACCGCAACGCGCAAGCCGACCGGGGATGAGAGCGCTTTCGATTCCACCTGGCCCGGTAACGGCAGCGGCCCCGGACACGTGAGCGTGTCCGGGGCCTCCCCACTCTGTCCGACCCTCAAAGGGCGCCTGAGAGGTTCACCCGGGTGTTTTGTCGGGCTTGCACCGTCGGCGGGGTCACCACGCCGGGTTCTGGCCGGGACCCACTTTCCAGAGGCGTCTCGTCCGCGCGGTCCGGGTGCCTGTGAGGTTCCGGGGAAGAGTTGCTCCTTCGGCGCCGGCCCGGGGTGGGGGCCGGTCTCTCCCGCGCAGCTTCGGCGACTGCGGGATTCACCCTACCGTCAGCGCGATTCAGCCCGTACGCCGGGCATTGCGCCGCTGGCTCAACTCGTCCGACACCACGGATTCGACCTGGCCACCGTCGGCCCGTTCGGCGGGGAACTCGTGGATGGTGCCGCTGATCTCCGCCATCGGCACCTTGACCGCGATGCCGAAGACACCCTGGCCGCCCTGCAGGAGATCGACGATCTCCTCGGCCGAGGTGCACTCGTAGACGGTGGTGCCGTCGGACACCAGCGTCACCTTGGCGAGATCGTTCATCCCGCGGGCACGCAGATGATCGACGGCCACCCTGATGTTCTGCAGCGAGACCCCGGTGTCCAGTAACCTCTTGACGATCTTCAGCGCGAGGATGTCCTTGAAGGAGTAGAGGCGCTGCGAGCCGGACCCGTGCGCGGTGCGGATGCTCGGGGCGACCAGTTGCGTGCGGGCCCAGTAGTCGAGCTGCCGGTAGGTGATCCCGGCGATCTGGCAGGCCGCGGGCCCCCGGTATCCGACCAGCTCGTCGGGCAGGGACGCATCAGGGAAGAGTTCACCCTGCTCCCCGTCGACCGCCTTGACCGGCCTTTCGTCGACCACGCAAGCCTCCCCTCGCCCGGCTGGCAGGCCGGTCGAAACAACAACCAGGGCACCGGAGCGGAACCCCGCACGGCGAAACCGATCAGGTTGCGCCGAGCCGGACGAATCACACCTGGAACGATTTCCCGCCTTCGACGGTAAGCGTGGGGGCCCCGCTGGTCAACGCGACGCGCGGCAGACCTCGACCGGTTCATGAGCCTTCCGCCCGAGGTGCAGTTTTTACCTGTCCATGTTAATATTTACTCATGCAGATAACGGCCGAGATGCAGCCCGAGATCGGGCTGAGCGTGACCGAGGCGGCACGGCGGGCCCAGATCCTCACCGCCACCATCGACGTGCTCGCCGAGCACGGCTACTCCGCCACCACCTTCGAGAGCATCCGTGCCCGTGCCGGGCTGAGCAGCACCCGCATGATCAGCTACCACTTCGGCACCAAGGCCGATCTGATGAACGCCGTCCTCGGCATCCTGCTCCACGCCAAGGAGCAGTTCGTGCTGGAACGCGCCGGGCAGGCCACCGGCCGCACCGCACTGCTGCGCGCACACCTGCGCGCGGAGACGGACTTCGTGCGCGCACACCCGGACGCCGTCCGGGCACTGGACGAGGTGCGGCGCAACGCCGGACAGGATCCGATCATGGACGCGCTGCAGGCGGAGATGCGCTACGGGCGCCTGGAACGCCAACTGCGCCAGGGGCAGCAGGAAGGAGAGTTCGGGGAGTTCGCGCCCGCGGTGATGGCGAGGACGATCGCACACTCCGTGGACGGTGCGGCGGCGGCACTGGCGGCCGACCCGGCGACCGACCTCGAGGCCTACGGCGACGAACTGGCCGATCTGTTCGAGCGGGCGACCCGGCCCGCCGGTGCGGCGACGCCGGATCAGGCCCATTAGCTGACGCCGGAGCCGGTTCCGACCGAACCGGCTCCGAACCCGGGGTGCCGCGCTTGGGTGCCGCGCTCGCGACACGGGGAGACGGAACCCGGCCGTGCTCAGGTGTCGGCGCCGCGGAAGTCCTCCGGCGACACCGAGTCGAGGAACTCGCGGAACTTCTCGACCTCGTCCTCCTGCTCGTCC
Source organism: Amycolatopsis cynarae (assembly GCF_026802195.1). Lineage (NCBI taxonomy): Bacteria > Bacillati > Actinomycetota > Actinomycetes > Pseudonocardiales > Pseudonocardiaceae > Amycolatopsis > Amycolatopsis cynarae. The sequence goes on from NZ_CP113836.1 coordinate 4,261,837, forward strand.
GGGATGATCAGCCCGGCCTCCTCGAGCACGGAATCGACCGCGTGGATCGGCACGCCGACGCGCAGCGCCAGGGCGACCGAGTCGCTCGGCCGGGCCGAAACCCGGACGTCTCCGTCGAAGACGAGTTCGGCGAAGAAGGTGCCCTCGCGCAGATCAGTGATCACCACCTGCTCGAGTTCGCGGCCGAGTGCCCCGATGACCTCCTTGAGCAGGTCGTGCGTCAACGGGCGGGCGGGACGGACACCCTGCTGCTCCAGGGCTATGGCCGTGGCTTCCACGGATCCGATCCAGATCGGGAGGTACCGCTCGCCCTCCGTCTCCCGCAGCAACAAGATCGGCTGATTCGCGGGCAATTCGACCCGCACGCCGACGACGCGCATCTCGCTCATCGGGCTTCGCCTCCCTCTCCTGTGCGCGGGCTGCAGCGCTGTTTCGAGGATCCCGCATCGACAAGGTCGACGCTACCCGTCATCTGGGCGCTGTGCTCGCAATTGTCCTTGTGCTGAGTCCGCATATCCGGTTTCCGGCAACCCATAACCAACCGTACGGCATGTCGGGCGCGCGCAAGAGTGTCGAAACTGTGTCATTACCGACCAGGCGCATCCGGCGTGACCAGTCGTCAGCCGCCGGTCACACCTCGGATACCGGCCTTGACCAGCAAAGTGTGCAGGGTGACCGACAGCGCGGCCAGCTCCCGCACCATTTCGTCCGCGCGGGCCTTCGCGTCGGCGTCCCGATGACGATAGACCGGGGCGACGATCTGCTCCAGCAGACCCACTTCCCGGTCCGCCGACGCGCGGAAGGCACGCAGATGCCGCGGCTCGATGCCGAACTCGGTCATCGCGCGGATCGTCCGGGCGATCTGGACGGAATCCGGATCGTAGAACCCGGCGGCCCCGGGACGAAGTAGGCCGTACTGCTCGAGTTCGGCCAGGGTGCGCACGTCGATGCCCGCCTCGGCGAGCAGTTCCTCCTGGGTCAGGCGGACCTGTCTGCCCGGTGCGAAATCCTCCGCACCGGGCAGGCCTTCGCCCGGGGTTTCACCGTCGCCCGCCGGGAGCGGCACGAGCTTGCGGGGCAGCCTGCCCACGCCGGGATCGACGCCACCGGCACCGCGGTCGGCGGCGTCGAGCTGTTCCTTGATCACTTTCAGGGGCAGGTAGTGATCCCGCTGGGCGGCCAGCACGAACCGCAGGCGCTCCACGTCCGCCGGGGCGAACTGCCGGTAGCCCGAGGGAGTCCGGCCGGGCTGGACCAGGCCTTCCGACTCGAGGAACCGGATCTTGGAGATGGTCACATCGGGGAAGTCGGCGCGAAGCTGCGCCAGCACGGCCCCGATGCTCAACGCATCGCGCTGTGGCCGCCCCGCAGCCGTCACTGTGCCCCCTGACCCCCGTGCCCCGGGCCGGTCAGGAAGACCAGGCGGAACTTGCCGATCTGGACCTCGTCACCGCCGGCGAGCACGGCCTGGTCCACCGGCTCGCGGTTGACGTAGGTGCCGTTGAGGCTGCCCACGTCGATGACGACGAATTCGCCGCCCTCCCGCCGGAACTCCGCGTGCCGCCGGGAAACCGTGACGTCGTCGAGGAAGATGTCGCTGTCCGGGTGCCTGCCCGCGCTGGTGGTGTCCCGGTCCAGCAGGAACCGGGACCCCGCGTTCGGGCCGCGCTTGACGACCAGCAGGGCCGAGCCTGCCGGAAGCGCGTCGACACCGGCGACCGAGGGCTCCGGCGCCGCCGACTCCTGCGCCTCCGCGTCCGCCAGGAAGTCGGCCCGGAAGATCGAAGTCCGCTCCGGAGACTGCTCCGGGGGAACGCCGGGCCCGTCGTTCGTGCTCACCTGAGCTCTCCTCACCACTGAAGTGTTTTGCCTAGCAACGTGTGCTGTCAACGTACCGTGCCTGATCGCGAAGGGGCTGCCGGGGCTCCCTCCCGGCCCCCGCGCGCCCGGCCCGGATCAGCCCGGATCGGCCCGGCTCAGCCCGCCGTCAGGGCCTGGTAGGCCTCCGAATCGAGCAGCGCCTCCACCGCCGACGGGTCCCCGGCCCTGATCTCGATGAGCCAGCCCTCGCCGTAGGGATCGCTGTTGATCAGCTCCGGGGAGTCGACCACGGCGCCGTTGACGGCCACCACCTCGCCGTCCACCGGAGCGAACAGTTCGGACACGCTCTTGGTCGACTCGACCTCGCCGAACACGTCGCCCGCCGACAGCTGCTTGCCCACCTCGGGCAGCTCGACGAAGACCACGTCGCCGAGCTGGTCCTGCGCGTACTCGGTGATGCCGACCCGGACCGAGTCACCGGAGCCGGTGGCCACCCACTCGTGCTCTTCGGTGTAGCGCAATTCTTCTGGTGCGGACACCCGCCGTCCCCTTTCTTCGCCGGTCCGCCGCCTGGCGGCGCGGACCTTCCGGCGGAAGTCTTACATCCGGCCGGTCCGGGCGGCACCCCGGATGGCCCGGACGGTCTGCAGGACGTACAACGCCCCGGACCACAGGTACAGCACACCGCCCCAGGTCATGAAGGCGTAGGCGATCGGGCGGGCGATCGCGGCCACCGTGGAATCGGCCGCGGCGCCCTGGGTCAGCAGCAGGAACGGGAAGGCGTACATCAGCACGAAGGTCGCCCCCTTGCCGATGTAGGTCACCTCGGGCGGGGCGAATCCGTTGCGCCGCAACACCAGGATCGCCACGCCGACGACCAGCTCGCGCACCACCAGCGCGGCCACCACCCACCAGGGCAGGATGCCCCGGAGGAGGAACGCGGCCAGGGTCGCGACGATGTAGAGCCGGTCGGCGGCGGGGTCGAGCAGCTGGCCGAGCCTGCTCGTCTGGTCGAGCCATCGGGCGAGTTTGCCGTCGAGCCAGTCGGTCAGCGCGCTGAACACCAGCAGCGCCAGCGCCCAGCCGTCGGCCTTCGGGCCCAGCAGCAGCCACAGGAAGACCGGCACCCCGGCCAGGCGGAGCAGGGACAGGAGATTGGGCACGGTGAGTGCCTGCCGGAGCAGCGGGGGCTGCTCCGGTCCGGCCACCGGGCCGTCCGGTGCAGAGGCAAGGGCACCGGCGGGACTGCTGTCGACGGGGCGCCCGGTCTCCGTGCCCTGACCGCGGGCGCGGGTGGTGTCCTCGGGCGCCCTGTCCGGGCGGGGCTCGATCACCCCGTCACCCTAGCTCGCCCGGTGAAGGCTCCAGCCGCGACGGCGCAGGTCGGCGCCGGTCAGCTTGAGCGGGCGGCCACGGTTGTCGGTGCCGACCCAGCGGGGGTTGCCGTCGCCCGGTTCGAGGACGTACGGGCGCCCCTGGCTCCACACCACGGTGCAGGGGGTGGTCGGCGGTTCGGCGTTTTCCGGGGACTGGGTTCCGTTTGTGCTTTCGGTGTTCATCGCTCTCTGAAGGGAAAGAGGGACAGGATTGGCTCACCGGGCAGGTACACCGCCAACGTCGGCGGCGGAACCGGCAACGTTAGCCCGCCCGAGGAGATTCACCCGCCCAGTGGAGGGGCCAACCCTACGCGGCGGTCCACTGTGGACCATCCATGGCCCGGTGCGCGGCGGCCCCCGCCCAGCGGTAGCCTCGCCCTGCCGGATCATGTCCGAGGGAGGAAACGATGATCGTCAGGCGGCTCGGCCCGCTGCTCGCCGGGGGCGCCACCGCGCTCCTCACCGCGTGCTCGGTGCCCGCCCCGCAGACCGCCGCGCCCGCCCTCACCGGAACCTCCGCGGGCCCGGCCTCCGGTTCCGCGACGGGCGCCGCCCCGGCCGGGCGCGCCGCGGCCACCGTGACGAGCGTGCCTGCCCTGGCGTCGGCCGACGGCAGTTGCGGCTCCGTCACCGCGGCCAGCGGCCTGACCCTGAGCGTGCTCGACAGCACCGCGACCGGCATCGGCTGCCCGCAGGCCCACCAGCTCGTGGCGAAGTTCCAGGCCGGGATCGCCGGGCAGCAGCCCGCGGGCTCCGGCCGCCCGGTGAGCGCCACCGTCGACGGCTGGTTGTGCGTGTCCGGCCCGCCCAGCTCCCAGGGCGGCACCACCTGCAGCCTCGACGACAAGACCGTGTACGCCCGCGTGGTCGCCGCCGAGTGACCCCGGACCGCCCGCGGAACCGCTTTGGCCCGCGGCCCGCTTTCCCCGCCGCCCCGGCCCGGTGATCGTGCGGAACGGGACCGTCGACTGCGGACCGGCGAACCGGCCGCGACATGCTCCACAGAGGACGGGCGCGAACTGAGCGCGCGAAGGGGCCCCGCACGCCACCCGTGCGGGGCCCCGTCGGCGCGCAGTGCGTCCGCTTCAGGACTTGAGCGAGGGGAAGTCCTCCTCGCGGAACTCACCGGGCGGCCTGCCGTCCGGAACGGACTGTTCCCGGCCGCGCAGTTCGACCCGCCGGATCTTGCCCGAGATCGTCTTGGGCAGTTCGGTGAACTCCAGCCGCCGGATCCGCTTGTAGGGCGCCAGGTGCTCGCGGCCGAAGGCCAGGATGCTCTCGGCCGTCGCCGCGTCCGCGGCGTGGCCCGCGGCCAGCACGACGTAGGCCTTCGGCACCGCCAGCCGGATCGGGTCCGGCGACGGCACGACGGCCGCCTCGGCCACCGCTTCGTGTTCCAGGAGCACGCTCTCCAGTTCGAACGGCGAAATCCGGTAGTCCGACGCCTTGAACACGTCGTCGGTGCGGCCCACGTAGGTGATGTAGCCGTCCTCGTCGATCGAGCCGACGTCACCGGTGTGGTAGTAGCCGCCCTCGAACGCCGTCGCGGTGCGCTCGTCGTCGTCGGCGTAGCCCGCCATCAGCCCGACCGGGCGGTGCGCGAGGTCGAGGCAGATCTCGCCCTCGGTGCTGCGCTGCCCGGTGACCGGGTCGAGAAGCGCCACCGTGAACCCGGGCAGCGGCCGCCCCATCGAACCGGACTTGACCGGCTGTCCCGGGGTGTTGGCGATCTGCACACTGCTCTCGGTCTGGCCGAAGCCGTCCCGGATGGTCACGCCCCAGGCCCTGCGGACCTGGTCGATCACCTCCGGGTTGAGCGGCTCACCCGCCCCGACCACCTTGCGGGGCGGGTTCTTCAGTTCCGTCAGGTCGGCCTGGATGAGCATCCGCCACACCGTCGGCGGCGCGCAGAAACTGGTGATCCCGCACCGGTCCATCTGCGCCATCAGCCGGGTGGCGTCGAACCGGTCGTAGTTGTACAGGAACACCGTCGCCTCGGCGTTCCACGGCGCGAACACGTTGCTCCAGGCGTGCTTGGCCCAGCCCGGCGAGGAGATGTTCAGGTGCACGTCGCCCGGTTCCAGGCCGATCCAGTACATAGTGGACAAATGGCCCACCGGGTAGGAGACGTGCGTGTGCTGCACCAGCTTCGGCTTGGCCGTGGTGCCCGAGGTGAAGTACAGCAGGAGCGGGTCGGCGGCCGCGGTGGCACCGTCCGGAGTGAACTCCGTGGCGCCGGTGGCGGTGTCGGCGAAGGACAGCCAGCCGGGCACCTCCTCGCCCACCGCGATCCGCGTGTAATCACCCGTCACCCCGGCGAACTTCGGTGCGTCGGCCGAGCGCACCACGACATGGCGTGCCGCGCCGCGCTCGACCCGGTCACGCAGGTCGTCCGGACCGAGCAGGGTGGACGCCGGGATGATCACGGCGCCGAGCTTGATCGAGGCGAGGATGGTCTCCCACAGCTCCACCTGGTTGCCCAGCATGAGGATCAGCCGGTCGCCGCGGCGCACGCCGTGCCCGCGTAGCCAGTTCGCCACGCGGTTCGACCGTTCCGAAAGTTCGGGGAAGGTCCATCGCCCCTCCGACCCGTCCTCCTCGACGATCCACAGCGCGTACCGCTGGGCGTTCTCCGGGGCGCGCGCGATCACGTCGAACCAGTCGAGCGCCCAGTTGAACTCCTCCGGCATCGGCCAGGCGAATTCCCGGTACGCGGTGTCGTAGTCCTCGCGGTGTGCCAGCAGGTAGTCGCGGGCCTGGCGGAAAGCGTCGTTGCTCACCTGTTCTCCTCACTCACCCTTGAATTCGGGCTTCCTGCGCTCCATGAAGGCCTGCACGGCCTCCCCCAGATCCTTGCTGGGCAGGAACGCGGCGTTCCAAGTCGAGACGTAGCGCAGCCCGTCGGCGACCTGGCGTTCGGTGTTGAGCGAGAGCACCTCCTTGATGCCCTGCACGACCAGCGGCGGGTTCTCGGCGATCTCCGCCGCCATCGCGCGGGCCGCGGCGAGCACCGCCTCCTGATCCGGGTAGACGTCGTTGACCAGGCCGATCCGTTCGGCGCGGGCGGCGTCGATGTCCTTACCGGTCAGGGCCAGCTCCCGCAGGTGCCCCTCGCCGATCACGCCCGCGAGGCGCTGGAGGCTGCCGATGTCGGCCACGATGGCCACCTTCGCCTCGCGCACGCTGAACTTCGCCTCGGCGCTGGCCAGCCGGACGTCCGCGGCGGCGATCAGGTCCACCCCGCCGCCGATGCACCAGCCGGAGATGGCGGCGATCACCGGGGTGCGGCACTCGGCCACCGCGGTGACGCTGGCCTGGAGACTGCGGACCTCCTTGAGGAAGGCGGTGCGCGGGCCCGCCAGCGAGTCCGGGCCGAGCAGCGGGCCCCACGCACCCATCATCGCGGGCAGGTCGAGGCCGTAGGAGAAGTTGCGCCCGCTGCCGGTCAGCACGATCGCGCGGACCTCCGGGTCGGCGTCGAGTGCGCGGAACACAATCGGCAGCTCACGCCAGAAATCGGGGCCCATGGCGTTGCCCTTGGACGGCCCCAGCAGGGTCACCTCGGCCACCGGGCCGGAGCGGTCGACCGTGAAGGCGACCAGGTCAGCGGTTTCATTCATGGCTGTCATCTTGAACCATCCTCATGGTTTGCTGGGTACATGGCCCCGCACCTTCTGGAGCTGGCCGGATCGTTCACCTTCGAAGGACACCGGCTCGCCTACACCGAGTACGGTCACGGTGACCGGATCGTCGTGCTCACGCACGGACTGATGCTCACCCGCCGCATGCACGCCCCGCTCGCACGCGCCCTCGCCCACGAGGGCTTCCACGTGATCACGCTCGACCTGCTCGGGCACGGCGAGTCCGACCGGCCCACCGAGTCGTGGCGCTATTCCATGCCCGCCTTCGGGCTGCAGGTGATGGCGCTGCTGGATCACCTCGGCATCGAGCGGGCGGTGGTCGGGGGCACCTCGCTCGGGGCCAACGTGGCACTCGAAGTGGCCGTCGCCGCACCCGAACGGCTGCACGGCATGATCGTGGAGATGCCGGTGCTCGACAACGCGATCGTGGCGGGCCTGCTCACCTTCGCCCCCCTGCTGTTCGCCGCCCGGTTCGTCCCGGTGAGCGTCTCCGGGGTGGCCACGATGGCCCGCCTGGTGCCGCACGGCAACCAGTGGGTCGATGTGGTCACCGACACGCTGAGCCAGCGCCCGGCGTCGATGGCCGGGCTGCTGCACGGTGTCCTGTTCGGCCGGATCGCCCCGCCGAAGGCGGTACGCAGGCAGATCAGTGTGCCGGCGCTGGTGATCGGGCACCAGCGCGATCCGATCCACCCGTTCGGCGACGCCGACACGCTCGCCGCGGACCTGCCGCACGCCGAGTTCGTCGAGGCTCGCAGCCCGGTGGAACTGCGACTCGACCCTCAGCGGCTGACCGAGGCGATCATCGGGTTCGCGCGGCGGTGCTACGACTCCGGCGGCTCCGGAGACTCCGGAGACTCCGGCGATACGGAAACGGACGCCGTCACGCCGGGGAGACTGGTCGAAGGCCGACGGGCTAGGCACGCGGATCCGGGTCGAGCGCGGCCACCGGGCCGATCACGGTGACCGCGGGCGGGCGTACCCCGGCCGCCCTGGCGTCCTCCGCCACGGAATCCAAGGTGGAACGGGTGATCCGCTGGGCCGGCATGGTGCCGTCCTGCACGATGGCGACCGGGGTGTCCCCGGGGCGTCCGGCCTCGAGCAGGGCGGCGGCGAACTCCCCGAGCCGCTCCACGCCCATCATGAGCACGATGGTGCCGCGCAGGCGCCCGAGCGCGGTCCAGTCGACCAGCGAGCTCGGATGGCCGGGGGCCACGTGGCCGGAGACCACGACCACCTCGTGCGCGACGCCACGGTGGGTCACCGGCACGCCTGCCGCCGCCGGGACGGCGAAGGCACTGGTGATGCCGGGGACCACGGTGACCGGGACCCCGGCCTCCGCGCAGGCGAGGAGCTCCTCGAAGCCGCGGCCGAACAGGTACGGGTCACCGCCCTTGAGCCGCACCACGAACTTGCCCGCCTTCGCGTTCTCGATCAACGTCGAGTTGATGAACTCCTGGCTGGCGGCACGGCCGTAGGGGATCTTGGCGGCGTCCACGATCTCGACGTCGGGGGCGAGCTCGTCGAGCAGTTCGCGCGGGCCAAGGCGGTCGGCCACCACCACGTCGGCGCGCGCCAGCAGCCGGCGGCCCTTGACCGTGATCAGCTCGGGGTCGCCGGGGCCGCCGCCGACCAGCGCCACCCCGGGCAGTTCCCCGATCCCGGGGCGCACCGCACCGTCGTCGACCAGGCCGGTGCGCAGTGCCTCGACGAGGTTGTCCCGGACCGCGGCCGACCGCAGCGGCTCACCGCCGGACAACACGCCGACGACCATGCCTTCGTGCCGTCCGACGGCGGCGGTCACCGCTGAGCCCCGCGTGCCCGCGTCGGCCCGGACACAGAACACGCGACGGCGCTCGGCCTCGGCGCAGATCTCCGCGTTGACCGCGGGATCGTCGGTGCAGGCGAGCGCGTACCACGCGCCTTCGAGGTCGCCCTCGGCGTAGCGGCGCTGATGCCAGACCAGCTCCCCCGCCTCCGCCATGGCGCCGACCGCGGGCGTCACGTGCGGGGAGATCAGCTCGACGGCGGCACCCGCACCGATCAGGCGAGGCAGGCGGCGCTGGGCGACCGTGCCGCCCCCGACCAGGACGACGCGCCGGCCGGCCAGGTCCAGGCCGACGAGGTAGTGGTCTTCGGGCATGCCGGTAAGCATGCCGGTCTCGGGGCCGGACCGCCGCGTCAGGGTTGCAGGAGTGTGAGCAACTCGCTATTGCCGAACATGCGGGCGGTGTCCACCGCGGAGGGCCTGCCCGCCTCGGGGTCGGCACCGGCGGCGAGGAGCGCCTTCACCACCTCGGGCTCGTCCTTGAACACCGCGCCCGCCAGCGGACTCTGTCCCCGGTCGTTGAGGCGGTTGGGATCGGCTCCCCGGGCGAGCAGGGCGGCCACCGTCTCCGCATGGCCGTGGTAGGCGGCGAGCATGAGCAGCGTGTCGCCCTTGTCGTTGCCGAGGTTCACCGGGATCCCGGCGTCGACGTAGGCCATCAGGGTCCCGGTCTGCCCGCTCCTGGCGAAACCGAAGACCCTGGCCGCCATCTCCAGCAGTGCCGGATCGGGCTCGGGTCCGCTCATGGCCCCAACCTATGCCGGTTCGCCATGGTTCGCGTGGCGGCGCCGCCTTCTTGCCGCCATGACAGTAGAACGTCACGGCGGAATTCACCCGCGAGGCCGCCCTGACCGGCGTCATACCGCATTCCGGTGCGGCTGCACAAGGACAGAAAATGGCATGCGGAATCGCGATCGCGATTCCGCATTAATGCCAATGCGTCACCAAGCGCGCCCCGTGCCGGCGCGGGCGAGGATGGGGGCGACGAGCAGTTCGCCGACGAACTCGATGTCGGGGCGGATCTCTCCCGCGGCGATTCCCCGCCGCAGGATCCGGTAGACGGCCGCGCGGCAGGGAGCGATGATCTCGTCGAAGTAGCGGCGTCGATGGCGGTGACGGGCTGCTGCTCGGCAGCCCGTATCACGCACGCAACAAGGCACTGGCGGAGCGCATCCCGCACTCCCTTCTGACCACCCTCCCAGGAGTCAGCCACGCGATGCCGCTCGAAGACCCGGCACTCGTCGCGCAGACCATCGCTCGCGCCCGCGCTCAGTTCTGGTAGAGCCCGCCGAGGAATTCCAGCAGCAGCCGTTCGCGCAGGGCGGGCCGCGCCTCGGCGAGCAGCGCGTTGATCCCGGCCATGCGCGCGGGCAGCCCCGATCCGCCGGTCAGGCCGGCGGCGGCCAGCAGCCCGGCGAACTGCCCGGCGGTCAGCGTGTCCGGATCCAGCGCGGCGACGAAGGCGGCGACTTCCGGGTCCACCGTGACGGGGCCCGCGGCGCGGGCGGCCGCCACCGCGTCCCGCAGGTCGCCCAGGAACTCCGCCTCGCTGCCCCGGTTGGCCGCCGTGACGGTCAGGTGCAGGTTCACCGGCGAGGACTCGTAGGCGAACTGCGGCTGCACGTACCAGCCTCGCTCCTTCATCTCGTCCGCCACGGTGAACAGGTCGAACTCGTCGCTCACCGCACCCACCGCGATCAGGGTCGAATCCGGGTCGCCGAGCACCTCCAGCCCGTCCACCTCCCCGATGCCCTCGCGGATGCGGGTGACCGCTTCCAGGGTGTCCCCGGCGAGCCGGAGGTACCCGTCGTCGCCGATTTCGCGCAGCACGGCCCAGGCGGCGGCCAGCGGACCGCCGGAGCGGGTGGACTGGAGCGTGGTGTTGAGCATCGTGTACCCGGGCCAGCGGGCACTGGAGAAGTAGTGGCCCCGCCGCGACTCGGCGTCGGCGTGCAGCAGCACCGAGACGCCCTTCGGGCAGTAGGCGTACTTGTGCAGGTCCACCGAGATGCTCGTGACACCTTCGACGGCGAACCCGAACTCGGGCACCGGCCGGCCGAGGCGCCGGAGGTAGGGCAGCACCCAGCCGCCGATGCAGGCGTCGACGTGCATGCGCACCCCGCGGGCCGCCGCGGCGGCCGCGATCTCCGCGATCGGGTCGATCACTCCGTGCGCGTAGGACGGCGCGCTCGCCACCACCAGGACGGTGTCATCGTCGATCGCCGCCGCCATCGCCCCGGGATCGGCGCGGAAGGTCTTCGCGTCCACCGGTACGGTCTTCGCCCGGACCCGGAACAGGTGTGCCGCCTTCTGGAACGCGGCATGGGCGGTGGAGGGCAGCACCATGTTCGGGTTCGCGACCTCGGGCCGTCCTTCCCGGGCGGCGAGCACGGCGAGCAGGCAGGACTCGGTGCCCCCGGAGGTCACCGTGCCCACGCCGCCGCCGAGCAGCCGGGCCGCCGCGGCGACGAGGTCGTTCTCCATGCGCAGCAGGCTCGGGAAGGCCGTGGGGTCCAGGCCGTTCGCCGACGACGCCAGTGCGTGCGCGGCGGCCGCCAGCTCGTCGAGCCCGGCAAGACCGCTGTCGTAGACGTAGGCGAGCGTCCGGCCGCCGTGGGTGGGCAGGTCCTGCGCCCGCAGGGCGCGCAACTCGTCGAGGATGCCGGTCATGACACGCCTTCCAGTACCGTCCGCCGCAACAGCGGAATGCCCAGAGCCACGAGGATCCCGGGCAGCAGGGAGAATCCGAGCAGGATCGCGGTCACCGCGCTGCCGGGCTGTGTCGCCGAAGAGTCCACAGTGGACACGTAGTCGCCCGCGCTGAGCAGCAGGCCGAACAGCCCCGGCCCGAGCGCCAGCCCGAGCGTCTCCGAAGCCGTCCAGACCCCGGCCGCGATCCCGGCGCGCGTGGCTCCGGTGCGCTCCTCCTCCTGGCCGATCAGATCGGGCAGGATCGCCAGCGGGAACACCTGGATGCCGGCGTAGCCGACCCCGGCCAGCGCCACGAACACGAACGACACCGCCAGCGGCAGCACCGTGGCGGCACACAGGCCCAGCGATCCCAGGCCGAAGACGATGCTGGCGAACCGGAAGCCCCACAGCTTGCCCCACCGGGCCCCCAGCCGCGGCCACACCGGCATCATCACCAGCGCGGGACCGACGAACCCCACGAACAGGTAGGTCTGCAGGTCCGCGTCGCCGAACACGTACCGGGCCGCGTAGTTCACCCCGGCCAGCAGCGTGCCCAGCCCGAGCGACTGCACGAAGTAGACACCCAGCAGCCAGCGGAAGGAGCGCCACTGCTTCATGGTGGCCAGCAGATCCCGCCAGCCGGGCGTGTTGGGCCGCAGGGAACCCACCGGGGCTCCCCGTGTGCCGAGGTAGACGCCGAAGGTGCCGAACAGGATCACCAGGCCGATCACCACACCCATCACGCGGTACCCGGTCACCCCGCCGATGGCACTGGTGATCTTCGGGGCGCCCCCGCCCGCGATCAGGATCGCTATTGCGAGGATCCCGATCCGCCAGCTGGTCAGCTTCGTGCGCTCGTGGTAGTTGTCGGTGATCTCCGCGGGCAGCGCGTTGTAGGGCACCTGGAAGATGCCGAAGGCGGTGGCGCACAACAGGAACGCCAGCACCACGTAGCTCGCGTCCGCGGCCGTGCTGCCGAATCCGGGATGCGCGAACACCGCCGCGAACAGCACCGCCACCCCGATCCCGCCGACCAGCAGGAAGCGGCGGCGGCTGCCGCGCCGGGCCAGGCTCGCGTCGGACAGGCGCCCCGCGAACGGATTGAACACCACGTCCCACGCCTTGGGCACCAGCACGATGATCCCGGCCACCGCGCCGGGCACCGCCATGGTGTCGGTCAGGTAGGGCAGCAGCAGCAGGCCGGGAACCGTACCGAAGGAACCGGTGGCGAAGGACCCGAGGGAGTAACCGAATCTCGTCGAAGCCGACAGGGCGGCCATGATCCTCCTCGTGGTCGTGCACCCGCGATGGCCGGGGGAATCGTGACACCGCCGTCCGGCACGGACGTGACCGGGGCCACCGAAAGGCGGTCAGGACACCACGAACGCCCGCGAAGTACCGGTGAACGGGGTGATCGTGCCCGCCAGGCTCTTCCAGTCGCCGTGGTGGACCACACGGTACTTCCCGACCGGGGTGGCGGGCGGGATGTCCCAGGTGATGGTCGCCTTCGACTCGGCGAGCACCGTCCGGGTCCAGTGGAACTTCGTGTCCCAGTCGCCGTCGTCGGCGTGGCGCACCCACGTCCCGTCCACCAGCCGCTGGATCTCCAGGAAGGTTCCGTTGCGGTGCAGGTCGTTCTTCGGGTGCCCCGTGACGAACTCGACGAGCACCTGCTCCCCGCGCTGGTAGCTCGCCTTGGCTTCGGTGAGCACGTCGCCGAACTTCTTCAGCAGCGGCGCGCTGTCCATCACCACGCCGGGCTGGAAGTTGAGCTGATCCTGGGAAAGATCGCGCGGCACGGGGCCGTGGTCGACGGCCGCCCCGGTCCGCATCGCCGCCGCGAGGCCGGCGAACTCCTGCTGGTAGGCGGGCAGCGTGTAGCGGCCGAAGAGGGTGGACGCGCCCTCGTACTGCTGCGAGTCGTACTCCTCCGGCGTGGTCACGTACTGGCTGTAAGCGTTCGCATACCCCTGCATGATCACGTTCTCCAGTGGAACGCCGAGTTCGGCGGCCACCGTGCGCCGGATCCGCAGGCCCGCGACGATGGTGTACTCCGCGGGCCCGCCCACGAGGTAGAGCTGCCCGAGCCGGATGATCTGCAGTGGCAGCACCTCCGGTGCCCACGGATAGGGCTTCATCTGCCCGAAGGGCACCGCGATCACCTTGGGCGCCTGCGCGTCGGCCAGTTCCTTCCCGACCGGTGAGTCGACTCCGCCAAGCGCGTCGATGAACGGGTTGCTCACGCCTTCCGGCAGCGGCAGGCCGGGCCCGTCCTCGGTGCTGCCGGCGAGCATGGACACGCCGATGGCGGCGCTCGCCGTGGTGTGCTGCTGCCCGTCGGGGGTGTACCGGCCGTCCACGGTCACCTTCGACATGTCGACATAGTGCAGGCGGTAGTCCAGCGGGCCGCCGATCGTTTCGTCCGCCGCGTCGTAGGCGCGCTTGGCGGCGAGGAACTGGCGCTCGCCGATGATCCGGGTGTTTTCGAACTCGTCCTCGGTCGGGCCGGAGCCGGGCTTGAGGTTGAGGTTCGGGGACATGTCGCCGGAGTTGGTCTGCGGGAAGCAGGCCACGAACCCGGGGGTGCCGTCGAGATAGCGCACCCCGGCCTGGTCGTGCTCCCACGCGTAGGCCGCGTATCCCTTGTTGTCGCCGCTGATCAGTTTGTTGGCGTTGGTCATGGACGTGCCGTGGGTGGCGAACCAGGCGATCGCCCCGATGTCCCGGCCGCCCTGCGAGAAGCGCAGGACGGTGACCGCGGGATCGATGGACAGCGGGAAGTGGTCCTTGTCCGCCTGCGGGTTCAGTTCGAACGCGACCCGGGACCGGTTCACGCTCGCGTCGGTCAGTTCGGTGCGGCCCAGGGTGATCCGGCCGGGGGCGAGGTTGTCGTGCGCGCGCTCGATCGCCTCGACGATGCCGTCCACCTGGGCGTCGTAGGTCTGCTGCTGGAAGCCGAGGATGGACAGGTTGTAGGCGGCGTACCAGGAGGAGCCGCCGCAGCCCGCGTGCGTGTGGGTGGCGTTGAGGAGGGTGTTCTGCTCGGTGTACAGCCCGCCGTAGCGGGCTTGGAGCCGGGCGATCACGCCCTGGTGCACGGACTGGAACAGCGCGCCGACGTCGGCGTTGACGTAGCAGACGCGGCGGCCGGAGGCGTCGGCCACGATGTAGGCGCGGGCGCGGGTGCGCTGGTGGATGCCGGCGGTCTGCTGCTGCGGCATCGAGTACCCCATCATGCCGCATTCCGCGGCGGGCCCGGTCACGTCCGAGACACCGGCCCCGACGAGGTAGTCCCCCTGCGGGGCATCGTTTGCCGCGCTGGCGGCAACGGCCTGCGCGCCGCCGCCGAACACGCCCATGGCCAGCGGGGCGATCGCCGCGCCCGCCAGCATTCTCCGCCGGCTCACTGTCACCGCACTACCTCCTTGGAGCACTGGACATGAAACACGTTCACGTTCCGCCGGAGAGTACGGCAAAAACCGCGAGCCGTGAAGGGCCTGCGGTTGGGCCCGCACAGCCCGGTGGCCGGGGCTGGGGCAAGCCGTGAAGGGTCCCTTCACAGTCGAATCGACTGTGAAGGGACCCTTCACGGCACCGGCGAATCCGGCTCAGCCGAGGATGGGAGCGACCCTCCGCAGGGTGGCCGCGTCGCCCCGCAGCAGCAGCGTGGTGACCACGGTTTCCTCCCAGCGCGCCAGTTCGTCGCGGATCTTCTCCGGCGGGCCGATCAGCGAGGTGTCCTCGACCAGGCTGGTCGGGATCGCCGCGGTCGCCTCAGCCTTGCGCCCGGCCAGATAGAGGTCCTGCACCTTGTCGGCGACGTCCTCGTAGCCCATGCGCGCGAACACGTCGTGGTGGAAGTTCACCGTTTTCGCACCCATACCGCCGATGTAGAGCGCCAGCGAGGGCTTGATGAGATCGGCCGCCGCCTCCACGTCCTCGTGCACGATCACCGGCACCGAGGCCGCCACCTCGAACTCGCCGGGGGTGCGCCGGGCGCCGGGACGGGCGAAGCCCTCGGCCAGCGCCGCGCGGTAGAACCCGTCGCTCTTGGGCGAGAAGAACAGCGGCAGCCAGCCATCGCAGATTTCCGCGGACAGCGCCACGTTCTTCGGCCCCTCCGCCGCCAGGTAGATCGGGATCTCCTCGCGCAGCGGGTGCAAAGTGGACTTCAGCGGCTTGCCCAGCCCGGTCCCGCCGTGCAGCGGCAACTGGAAGAAGTCGCCGTCGTAGGTCACGGATTCCTTGCGCGCCACCACTTTTCGCACGATGTCGATGTACTCGCGGGTCCGCGCCAGCGGGCGCGGATACGGCTGCCCGTACCAGCCCTCGACGACCTGGGGCCCGGAGGCGCCCAGCCCGAGGATGAACCGGCCGCCGGAAAGGTGGTCCAGCGTCTGCGCCGTCATGCCGACCGCGGTCGGGGTGCGCGCGGACATCTGGACGATGTTGGTGCCCAGTTTGACGCGGCTCGTCGAAGCGCCCCACCAGGCCAGCGGGGTCAGCGCGTCCGAGCCGTAGCCCTCGGCGGTCCAGACCGAATCGAACCCGAGCTCTTCGGCGGTCCGGATGACCTCCAGCGCGTCCGCGGGCGGCCCCGAGGACCAGTAGCCGAGGTGGTAGCCGAGCTTCACGTCGCCTCCATTGGTGAGTAGTGCGCCGGACTGTTCCGCTCCGCGAGCGGGGGCAGGTTGCGGGCCGGCGTTTCGACGATCGGGGCGTCCTCGCCCCGGGCCCGCCGCCAGCCCGCCCTGGCGCGGGGATGGTAGCGGAGATCGTGCGGCACAAGCGCGAAGGCGAACTGGAACAGCCGTCCCACCAGGCGGTGCAGCCGTTCGCTCCGGCCGGACCAGGTGAAGCCGAGCCGTTCCCGGACCGGCTCCGGGTAGAGCCCGACCGTCCACCACACGAAACTGCGGGCGATGACCACCCGCAGCGGCCGCCACAGCGGGCCGGGCAGCCACGACAGCAGCGGGGGTTTGTCGAGCCCGCCGAGATCGAGCACGTCCCTGGTGGCCTTGTTGTCCTCGAGCACGTTCGCGCACATGTGGTCCCAGTACTCCTGGAACTCCTCCCAGGAACCGGGTACGGGCCGCAGGCTCATCCCGTACAACCGGTACCACTGCACGTGCTCGTCGAACAGTTGCCGCTTCTGCTGCTCCGTGAGCCCTCCGCACATCCGGTCGGCGGTGATCAGCGTGAGCATGAAGAATGTCGAGTGTGCCCAGTAGTAGGTGTCGGGGTTGAGCGCGTGATAGCGCCGTCCGTGCTTGTCCACGCCCTTGATGGTGTCGTGGTAGCCCCGCACCGTGCGGGCGGTTTCGGCCGCCCGCGGCCCGTCGTAGACGACGCCGCCGATCGGGTACAGCGAACGGAAAAGCCGCTGCCAGCGTTCTTCGAAGAAGCGCGAGTGCTCTTCCACGCCGGCCCCGAGTTCGGGGTGCATGTTCTGCATCGATCCGGCCCACAACGCCATCAGCAGCGTGCGCCAGTCGCCGAAGTACTTCCACGTCAGCGAATCGGGTCCGAGAGGCTGTGGTGACATGAGGCACACGCTACGATTGACAACGCCCGTAGTCAACATTGGGGACCAAGCATGACCAAACGCAGCTGGGCCGGCACGACGCTGACCGACCGCAAGGCCGCCCGCCGGGAGCAGTTGCTGGCCGCCGCACTGGAACTGCTCGGCACGGGGGGCAGCGCGGCGGTCAGCGTGCGGGCCGTCTGCCGCGAGGCCAAGCTCACCGAGCGGTACTTCTACGAAAACTTCACCGACCGGGAGGAGCTCGTCCTCGCCGTGTACGAGCGGGTCGCGGGCGAGGCCCACCAGGCCCTCGTCGACGCCGTCCCCGATCCGCACGGCGACCCGGCCGTCCGGGCCGCCGCCGCGGTCGGCGCCTTCGTCGAGCTGATCGTGGACGACCCCCGCAAGGGCCGGGTACTGCTGCTCGCCCCGACCACCGATCCGGCGCTGTCCGCGCGCGGCGTGGCCCTGCTGCCCGCCTTCGCCGCGCTGGTCCGCGAACAGCTGCCGGAGCGGATGAGCCCGGCCGAGCGCGAACTCACCGCGACCGGGCTGGTCGGCGCGCTGGCCAACCTGTTCACCGGCTACCTTGGCGGCACACTGAACGTGAGCCGCGAGGAGCTGACCGGCCACTGCGTCCATCTCCTCGCCCGCGCCGGATACTGATCGTCCTAAACGGACTCGCGCTCGGCGGCCAGTCGCAGCGCGATGTCGATGATCATGTCCTCCTGCCCGCCCACGTACCGGGCCTCGCCCACGCGGTACAGGATTTCGTGGGCGGGCACGCCGTAGCGTTCGGCGGCCCGTTCGGCATGCAGCAGGAAGCTCGAGTACACCCCGGCGAAACCCTGCACGATCGACGAGCGGTCCATCACCGGCAGGCGCGTGATGTAGGGCTTGACCACGTTCTCCGCGGCGTCCATCAGGATGTCCTTGTCCACCCCGGTCCGCACGCCCAGCCGCTCGAACACCGCCGCCAGCACCTCGGTCGGCGAGTTGCCCGCCCCCGCGCCCAGCGCCACCAGCGAACCGTCGATCTGCCGTGCGCCCGCACGGTAGGCCAGTACCGAGTTCGCCACCCCGAAACTGAGGTTCTGGTGCCCGTGGTAGCCGACCTGGGCCTCGCCGCCGAACTCGGCGACCAGCGCGGCCACCCGTTCCGAGGCGTCCTCGAGGATCAGCGCGCCCGCGGAGTCCACAATGTACACACACTGGCAACCGGCATCGACCATGATCCGGCCCTGCCGGGCCAGCGCCTCCGGGGTGGACATGTGTGACAGCATCAGGAAACCCACGGTCTCCAGGCCGAGATCGCGTGCCGCGTTGAAGTGCTGGATGGACACGTCCGCCTCGGTGCAGTGCGTCGCGATGCGCACCGCACCCGCGCCCAGATCGGCGGCCGCCTTGAGGTCGCTGACCGTGCCCAGCCCGGGCAGCAGCAGCACGGCGATCTTCGCCCGCTTCGCCTCGTCCACCGCCGCCGCGATCAGCTTCCGTTCGTCCACAAGGGAGAATCCGTAGTTGAAGGTGGACCCGCCGAGGCCGTCGCCGTGGGTGACCTCGATCAGCGACACCCCGGCCGCGTCCAGCGCCCGCACCGTGTCGCGCACGTTCTCCTCGGTGAACTGGTGCGCCATCGCGTGGCTGCCGTCCCGCAGGCTCGTGTCGACGATGCGGACTTCCCGCTCAACAGCATCCCAGCTCATGCCTTCACCCTTTTCACGATTCGTTCGGCCAGCAGTTCGCCCACCCGCGCGGCGGCGGCGGTCATGATGTCGAGATTCCCGGCGTAGGCGGGCAGGTAGTCACCGTTGCCCGCGACCTCCAGGAACACCGCGACGCGGGCCTGGCCGTTCCAGCCGGGCCGCGGCTCGTCGTACTGCGGCGCGGCCTTGAGCGTGTACCCGGGGACGTAGCGCTGGACCTCGGCCACCATGCGCTCGATGGAACCGGTGATCGCGTCGCGGTCGGCGCCGGGATCGATCGCGCAGAACACGGTGTCCCGCATGATCATCGGCGGTTCGACCGGGTTGATGATGATGATCGCCTTGCCGCGGGCCGCGCCGCCCACCGACTCGATCGCGTGTGCGGTGGTCTCGGTGAACTCGTCGATGTTGGCCCGCGTGCCCGGCCCCGCCGACCGCGACGACACCGAGGCCACGATCTCGGCGTAGGGCACCGGCGTGACCCGGGAAACCGCGTGCACGATCGGGATGGTGGCCTGGCCGCCGCAGGTGATCATGTTGAGGTTGGGCGCGTCCAGGTGCTCGGGCAGGTTCACCGCGGGACAGGTGAACGGGCCGATCGCCGCCGGGGTCAGGTCGATCGCCTGGATGCCCGCCTCGGCGTAGCGCGGCGCGTTGGCCTGGTGTGCCTTCGCCGAGGTCGCTTCGAACACCAGGTCGGGCAGCTCCTCACGGGACAGCAGCCAGTCGACGCCCTCGGCCGAGGTCTCCAGGCCGAGCGCGGCGGCCCTGGCCAGACCGTCGGAGGCGGGATCGACGCCGACCATGTACCGCACGTCGACGAACTCGCTGCGACGCAACTTGGCCAGCAGGTCCGTGCCGATGTTGCCGGGGCCGACGATCGCGGCGGTCGCCTTGTCACTGACTTTTCCCATGCCCCTTACGATGCTCGCCGGGATGAGGCACACTCAACCCATGTGTGCCGCTGAGCGGGACGACGGCGGGATGACCGCCGCGCGCCTGACCGCCCTGTTCACCGCCTTCCGTCCCGGTGACGGCTTCCTCGGCACCTCGGAACTCGCCCGGCGCACCGGCATGCCCAAATCCTCCGCGCACCGGCTGCTCGGGCACCTGGTGCGGCAGGGACTGCTCGAACGGCGCGACGGTTCGGTCCGGCTCGGACTGAAACTGTTCGAGGTCGGCCAGGTCGCCATCGGCCAGCGCGGACTGGCCGACGCCGCGAGGCCGTACCTCGCCGATCTGCGCGAGGCCACCCGCAACACCGTGCACCTGGCCATCCTGGAGGGCACCGAGGTGGTCTACCTGGACATCACGCGCGGACCGGACGCACCGGCCCTGCCCTCCCGCATCGGCGGGCGCTTTCCGGCACACGCCACGGCTGTGGGGAAGGCAATCCTGGCGCACTCTCCCGAGGACGTGGTGGAGACGGTAATCTCTGCTGGCCTGCCCCGGATCGGGCCGCGGACGCTCACCGCACCCGGCCTGCTGCGGAGGCAGCTCGCGAAGGTGTATGAGGAGGGAACGGCCTACGACCGAGAGGAATCAGGGCCCGGCGTCGTGTGCGTCGCGAGCCCGGTGCTCGACAATTCGGGTCTCGCCCGTGCGGCCATCTCGATCTCCGGGTGGAGCACCCGGGTCCGGGTGGAGCGGGTTGCCCCCGCGGTCCGGACCACTGCCCTTACGCTGTCCCGCACACTCCCCTGACCCCAGTGCACGCGTCGGTCGCAAGGATCGGCAAGATACGGGCACTCGGTTGAGGCCTGCGCCCGGTGAAACGGAGGACCACCCGTGATCGCCCAGACCACCCAGGTCGACGACCTGCGGCTCGTCGCGCTCCCCAGTGCCGTGAGCTGTGCCGAGATGTTCGTGCGCTTCACGCTCGCGGAATGGTCGCTGCGGCCGCTGATCGGGGAGGCCACGCGCATCGTGCGCCACCTGGTCGACGCGTCGGTCGTGAACGGTCCCACGCACCGTTCGCCCCGGTTCCTCACCGTCCGGCTGCGCCTGCACGGCGACGTACTGGTGCTGGAGGTGGACGACGACCTGCCGGGCGAGCCGCCGGAACTGGACGGGGCGCGGATCAACGCCGTCACGCTGCCGGGCGGGCGCCGTAACATGTGGACGGAACTGGCCCTGCCCAGCGGGATGTCGGCGGCGGCGGTCCCCCTGCCGCAGCGTGCCCGCAACCGCACTCCGGCCCCGCCGCCGGTGCACTTCCAGTACACCGTGCCGGACTACCCGGTGGACGAGCCGTCGGTCCCGCTCATGGACGCCGACTCCCAGATCCTGCAGCGTGTCCTTTACGGACTCAACCGCGGCAACCAGTCCTGAGCCCCGGCCACGGCACCCGCCGTGGCCGCTTCCGTACCGGGCGCGCTCAGGCGAGGCCGCGGATGGCGCGGGCGGGGGGCCGGTCCCCGCGGATGGCGGCCACCATTTCGAGCACGCGCCGGGTCTGTTCGACCTCGTGCACGCGGAACACCTTCGCCCCGTCGGCGGCGGCGAGCGCGGTGGCCGCGAGCGTGCCGTCGAGCCGCTCCTCCAGCGCGACGCCGAGGGTCTCCCCGATGAAATCCTTATTGGACAGAGCCATCAGCACGGGCCAGCCGGTGGCCACGAGCGCATCCGCGTGCCGGAGCAGGGCCAGGCTGTGCCAGGAGTTCTTGCCGAAGTCGTGCGTCGGATCGATCAGCACCCCGGCCCGCGGCACGCCCAGCGCCACCACGGCCTCGGCGCGGCGGGTGAGCTCCTCCACCACCTGCGGCAGCAGATCGTCATAGCGCACCCGGAAGGGACGGGTGCGGGGCGCGGCGCCGCCGGTGTGCGAACAGACGTAACCCGCGCCGAACTCCGCGGCCACCTCCGCCAGTTCCGGATCCGCCCCGGCCCAGGTGTCGTTGAGCAGATCGGCCCCCGCCTCGCAGGCCAGGCGCCCAACCTCGTGCCGCCAGGTGTCGACGCTGATCACGATGCCCGGATGGCGGCCGCGGATCTCGGCCACGAACGGCACCACGCGGCGGATCTCCTCGGCCACCGTGACCTCGCTGCCGGGGCCGGCCTTCACGCCGCCCACGTCGACGATGTCGGCACCCTCCGCGACCACCCGGTCCACCGCGGCCAGCGCCTTGACGTCGTCGAAGGAAGCACCGCGATCGTAGAAGGAATCCGGGGTGCGGTTGACGATCGCCATCACCAGCGCCCGGTCCCGGAGCACGCGGCGCCCGCGGAACTCCAGATCGACCAGCCTCGTTTCCGCCTGCTCCCTCGTCACGCCTCCATCATGCCTGGCGCGGCGGAGCGGCACGGCGCGGCCTCATGCCCTAAGTTCTCTGCAGGACCCGAAGGGGGTGCGGGATGGCCACCCGGCACGGCGATATCACACCCACCGAGCTCCACAGCCGAGAGCGGCTTCTGCAGGCCGCGCTCACGGTCCTGCTCGAACAGGGCGTCGCGGGCCTGACGGTTCGCGGGCTCGCCGAGGCCGCCGGCAGTTCGGCGATCGGCGTCTACACCCGTTTCGGCGGCCGGACCGGCGTTCTGGACGCCCTGTACGAGCGAACGTTCGAGCTGCTGCGGGACGAGCTCGCGAAGCTCCCCCCCGCCCTCCGGCGATCCGCTCGCCGACCTGCTCGCCTTCGGCGCCGCGTATCGGGCGTTCGCACTGGAAAGCCCCGCCCGGTACGCGTTCATGTTCGAACGCGCGGTGCCCGGCTACGAGCCCGACAAGGATCTGCGCTTCCAGGCACGGTGCGCCAGTTACGACCTGCTGGCCCGGCGCGTCCGGCCGGCGGTCCCGCCGGGCACGGCCGCCCGGGGCGCCTATCTGGTGTGGACCACCATGCATGGCCTGATCAGCCTCGAGCTGACCCATCGCGCCCGTACGCCACCGCCCGGATGGTTCCTCCAGCCCGGCGACGACTCCTACGACCGCATCTTCCGCGACGGCATCACCGCGATCCTCGCCGGCCTGCGCGCCTGAGAAAGCCCTGGAGCCTGGAGCCCGTTTTGGCAGTGGTTTGCGTGGCGGTGCGGGTAGCGGAACCTGATGCTGTTCTTGCGAGGAACCACGTCAGAACCCGCGCCGGTGCAAGCTGACAGCCCACCGCAAGCGGCTCCCGCCGCTTTGAAACACCGCCTTGCCGCCCGCCCGCTGAACGTCGGACACGCCGGATGCGAAACGGCCCCTGGTTCCGGGGAACCAGGGGCCGTTCGGTCAGGCTAGCGGATCACGCACCGCCGGAGAGCTTCTCGCGCAGAGCCGCGAGCTGCTCGTCGCTGGCGAGGGTGCCACCGCTCTTCTGGCCCGCGTCGGACTGCGAGGAGCTGTAGCTGCTCTGCTCGCCGCCCTCGACACCGGTCGCGGCGTCCGCCGCGGCGGCGGCGTCGGCTTCGGCGGCCTTGGCGACCTGCCGCATGTGGGCCTCGTAACGAGCGTGCGCCTCGGCGTACTGGCGCTCCCACTCCTCACGCTGCTTGTCGAAGCCTTCCTGCCACTCCTGAGTGTCGGGGTCGAAGCCCTCGGGGTAGATGTAGTTGCCCTGCTCGTCGTACTCGGCCGCCATGCCGTACTGGGTCGGGTCGAACTCGGTGTCGGGGGTGACACCCTCGTTCGCCTGCTTCAGCGACAGCGAGATCCGGCGACGCTCGAGGTCGATGTCGATGACCTTGACCATCACCTCGCCACCGACCTGGACGACCTGCTCCGGGATCTCCACGTGGCGCTCGGCCAGTTCGGAGATGTGCACCAGGCCCTCGATGCCCTCCTCGACGCGGACGAACGCGCCGAAGGGAACGAGCTTGGTGACCTTGCCCGGCACGATCTGGCCGATCGCGTGGGTGCGGGCGAACTGGCGCCACGGGTCTTCCTGGGTGGCCTTCAGCGACAGGGACACGCGCTCGCGGTCCATGTCCACGTCGAGCACCTCGACGGTGACCTCCTGGCCGACCTCGACGACCTCGCTCGGGTGGTCGATGTGCTTCCAGGACAGCTCCGACACGTGCACCAGACCGTCGACACCGCCGAGGTCCACGAACGCACCGAAGTTGACGATGGAGGAGACGACACCCTTGCGGACCTGGCCCTTGGCCAGCGCGTTGAGGAACTCGCTGCGCACCTCGGACTGGGTCTGCTCCAGGTAGGCACGGCGGGACAGCACCACGTTGTTGCGGTTCTTGTCCAGCTCGATGATCTTGGCCTCGAGCTCGCGGCCCACGTAGGGCTGCAGGTCGCGCACGCGGCGCATCTCCACCAGCGAGGCGGGCAGGAAGCCGCGCAGGCCGATGTCCAGGATCAGGCCGCCCTTGACGACCTCGATGACGGTGCCGCGGACCGGCTCGTCCTTCTCCTTGAGCTCCTCGATCGTGCCCCAGGCGCGCTCGTACTGGGCGCGCTTCTTGGACAGGATCAGGCGGCCCTCCTTGTCCTCCTTCTGGAGGACCAGGGCCTCGACCTCGTCACCGACGCTGACAACCTCGCCGGGGTCGACATCGTGCTTGATGGACAGTTCACGCGAGGGGATCACGCCCTCGGTCTTGTACCCGATGTCGAGCAGCACCTCATCGCGGTCGACCTTGACGATGGTGCCCTCAACGATATCGCCGTCGTTGAAGTACTTGATCGTCTTGTCGATCGCGGCGAGGAAGTCTTCCTCCGACCCGATGTCGTTGATGGCGACCTGCTGGGCCTGAGCATCGGCCGTCGGGACGGTGGTGGTGTCGGTGGTCATTAGGTGGGTTGCTCCGGTAACGGCTTGGATTCAGGGGGTGTGCAGTTTGTTGCGCGTGGCGGGAAGGTAACGGCAGAACCGAGCTTTCGTTCCCAAAGAACGGCCGCGAGCGTCCCACCGAAGAGTGCGCGACCCCGCACCCGGCGCAACTCCACCGAGCTGAAGGTAGCGCGAAACCCACTGCGCTAGAGATATCGTACGCGCGTGCCACCCGGGGACACAATCAGGGTCGCCGGTCGGAAACCCGGCACCGGCCTGCGGAACAATACGACCGTGACAGTGCAGGACGGATCGCAGGACGGATCGCAGGACCGGCATGTCTCCGCCGAGCTCAGACTGGGCACGGTGGGCATCGCCCACCGGCCGGTGGGCAGGCGTGAAGCCACCGCGGCCAACCTGGCCTGGTGGGACGCCGATGCCGACGATTACCAGGCCACCCACGGGCAGTTCCTCGGCGACGCCGACTTCGTCTGGTGCCCCGAAGGCCTGCGGGAAGCCGACGCCGCCCTGCTGGGCGACGTGCGGGGGCTGCGGGTCGTGGAGATCGGCTGCGGCCAGGCCGCCTGCTCGCGCTGGCTCGCGCGCTCCGGGGCGCACCCGGTGGCGGTGGATCTCTCCTGGGGAATGCTGGCTCATGCGAGAGAGGGCAACGCCCGCACCGGGCCCGCTGTTCCCCTCGTGCAGGCGACGGCCGAAGAGCTGCCCCTGGCGACCGGCAGCATGGACGCGGCCTGCTCGGCGTTCGGGGCGATCCCGTTCGTCGCCTCCGTCGAGGCCGTCTTCCACGAACTGCACCGCGTGCTGCGGCCGGGCGCCCGCTGGGTGTTCTCGGTGACCCACCCGATGCGGTGGATCTTCCCCGACGATCCGGGGCCCAACGGGCTGACCGCCACCCAGCCGTACTTCGACCGCACGCCCTACACGGAGGTCGACGCGGAGGGCCGGGCCACCTACGTCGAATACCACCGCACCATCGGTGACTACGTCCGGGCGCTGACGAAGACCGGTTTCCTCCTCGAAGACCTGGTCGAACCGGAGTGGCCCGAGGGGCACACCCGCGTCTGGGGGCAGTGGAGCCCCTTGCGGGGCAAGCTGTTCCCCGGCACGGCGATCTTCTCCACCCGGCGGGACGATCGGTGACCATCGCCGCCGGACTCCTCGCCGCGCAGCAGGCGCGGTTCGCCGCGGCCGATCCGGTGCTGCCGGCCCCGGCCGGCGTGCCGGAGGGGGAGACACTGGTGGCGGCCACCGCGCGGGGCGGCCGGGTGGCCGCCGTTCTGCAGACCCACCACCACGACCCCGGCGCGCTCGACCTGTTGTGGTCCGCGGAAAGGGTGTGGCAGCTCTTCCCGTTCCCCGGTGAGACCGGCACCGAGGGCATGGACGCACTGCTGCGCGCCTGGCGGCACCGGATGGACGCGGAGTCGCCGGGCGCCGACTCCGCGTGCACCGTGACCTGGCCCAGCCGGGACGCGCCCGCCGTCCGGGCCTTCCTCGCCCACGGCATGGTCCCGATCTCCGTGCTGGCCCTGCGCAAGGCTCCTCCCCCACCGCCACCGCCGTCGTCGCCGCCGTCCGGGCTGACGCTCCGGCAGGCCGGGCCGGAGGATTTCGAGGAGGTGCTGGCGCTGGTCGCGCTGACCTTCGACTACACCGCCCTGGTCACGCACCGCGCCCGGCCGGGGGCGAGCGGCCTGGTCACGCCGCAGCTCAAGCGGAACCTCGCCGCGGGCGCACCGATCTGGCTCGCCGAATGCGACGGCGTGGCCGTGGCGATCGCCGACTGCGGCTGGATCGAGTCGACGCCCGGTTCCTGGGCGGCCGAGCTGCTGCCGCCCGGCCGCTGGGGGTATGTCAACACCGTGGCGACGCGGCCCGAATTCCGCGGGCGCGGCGTCGGGCAGGCGCTGATGGCGGCGGTGCACCACCACTTCCACCAGCGGGGCGCGACGGGGACCTATCTCTACTACAACCCGACGAACCCGCTGTCCTCGGTGTTCTGGCCCCGCCAGGGCTACCGTCCACTCTGGACCTACTGGGAGGTCCAGCCCGCCTCCGCGCTGCGCTGACCGCGGCTGCGGCGAGCCGTGAAGGGTCCCTAATGGGGTGTGTTCGGGCTGGTTTGGCAGGCTCGGATGTGGTGGCTGCTGGTGGGTGAGCACTTGTGGGTCCCGGGTTTGTTGAGATCTTCGTGAAGACCGTGCCCCTGCTGGTGGTGGAAGAGGTTGATCACTGAAGGGATGTCGTGCCGACCTGTGTGGTGTGAGCACTTGACCATTAGGCCGTTGATCTTCTTCCACGTGGCTGCCGGTGACTCGTTCGATACGGACTGGTGGTTGGAGGGTTGAGGGCGTGGTGTTGTTCGTGGGTGATGACTGGGCGTGTGATCACCATGATGTGGAGATCCAGGATGCGTCCGGGCGGCGGCTGGTCAGGGCCCGGTTGCCGGAAGGAGTGCAGGGGGTAGCGCGGCTGCATGAGTTGCTGGCGCGGTGGTTGCCCGCCGATGCCGAGCCGGACCAGGTGTTGATCGGGATCGAGACCGATCGGGGGCCGTGGGTGGCGGCGCTGGTCGCGGCGGGGTATCGGGTGTTCGCGGTCAATCCGCGGCAGGCGGCGCGTTCGCGGGAGCGGTTGGGGGTGTCGGGTGCGAAAAGCGACGCCGGGGATGCGCATGTGCTGGCGGATCTGGTGCGCACTGACGGGCACCAGTTGCGTGAGGTTGCCGGGGACAGTGACCTGGCCGAGGGGGTGCAGCAGCTGGCCCGGGCGCATCAGTCCCTGATCTGGGACAGGACCCGGCATCTGCTGCGGTTGCAGGCGGTGTTGCGGGAGTATTTCCCGGCCGCGCTCGAAGCGTTTGCCGACCTGGGGGCGCCCGAGGCGCTGGCCTTGCTGGCCAAAGCCCCGGATCCCGCGCGGGCGGCCAGGCTGTCCCGCGCGCAGATCACCAGTGCGCTGAGCAGGGCGGGCCGTCGTGACGTCACGGGCAAGGCCGAGGCGATCCGGGCGGCGCTACGCGCCCAGCATCTGGGGCGTGGCCCGGTCCTGACCGCCGCTTCCGCGGCGGTCACCCGCTCGCTGATCTCGGTGATCACGACCCTGACCAGCGAGATCAGTGAGCTGGAGGGCGAGGTGAAGACCCATTTTGGGAGGCACCCTGACGCCGAGATCTACCTGTCCCAGCCCGGTCTCGGACAGATCCTCGGCGCCAGGGTGCTCTCCGAGTTCGGCGACGACCCCGACCGCTACCGCCACGCCAAGGCCCGTAAGAACTACGCCGGCACCAGCCCCCTGACCATCGCCTCCGGCCGCAAAACCACCGTACGGGCCCGCTACGTCCGCAACGACCGCCTCATCGACGCCCTGATGCGCCAAGCCCAGTCAGCGTTGAAAGCCTCCCCCGGAGCCCGCACCTACTACGACCAACTCCGCACCCGCGGCCTCACCCACTACGCCGCCCTACGCCAACTCGCCAACCGACTCGTGGGCATCCTCCACGGATGCCTCAAAACCCACACCCCCTACAACGAAACCACCGCCTGGACACACCACCAACACGAGCAGACCGCCGCTTGACAAACAAAACCCAGGGATGTCTTCACGGTCGAATCGGCTGTGAAGGGACCTTCACGGCGGCGCCCCGGATTGCGAGTGGATCAAGCACGCGCTATCTTTTGCACTGACCAGTCAGTTCAAATTCAGGGGGGTGCGGGGTGCTGGTGCGAGCCGACCGGGTCACCGTGCAGGGCCACCACGGCACGGTGCTGCCACCGACATCGCTGACCGTCGAGGACGGCGAGCTCAGATTCGTGCACGGCGAGCCCGGTGCCGGTGTCACGGCCTTCGGCCTGGCGCTGACCGGCCGGATGCGGCCCACGACGGGCCTGGTGAGCCTCGATGGCAGTCCTGGCGCCGCCGCACTGCGCCGGGTCACCGCGGTCGTGGACGCGCCCGGGATCAGTGAGCCGGACGGGGCGCTGCCGCTGCGGGTCGTGGCCGGGGAGGAACTCGCCCTCGGCGGGCAGCCCGCCCGCAAGGCCGACGTGGCCCGCTGGCTCGCCGCGCACGACGTCGCGGGACTGGCGAACGCCCGCTTCGACACGCTGCCGCCCTCGCTGCGCATCCGCCTGCTCAGCACGCTCGCGGCGCAGCGCCGCGGGGTGCGGATGCTCGTCCTCGACACCCCGGACCGCCACACCAGCGACGTCGCCACCTGGGCGGAACCGGCCAGGGAGCTGGCCGAAGGCGGCCTGGCCGTGGTCGTGCTGACCGCGACCGCCGCCGCGGACACCCTGCCCGCCGCCCCTACCCGTCTCGGCCACGAAGGAGACCAGCAGTGACCAGCCTCCGGATCGCCGCCAACGAGCTGCGCCGGCTCACCGCGGGCAAGCTGCCCAAACTCGCGGTCGCCGCGCTGGTCCTGGTGCCCCTGCTCTACGCCTCGTTCTACCTCTACGCGAACTACGACCCCTACGGCAGGCTGAGCAAGCTGCCCGCGGCGATCGTCAACGAGGACGCCGGCAGCGGCGGCCGCAACGTCGGCCGGGAGGTGACCGACGAGGTGGTCAAGTCCGGGACGTTCGGCTGGCACGAGGTGAGTGCGGACCAGGCGCAGCAAGGCGTGCGGGACGGCACCTACTCGTTCGCGATCACCATCCCCGCGGACTTCTCCACCGCCCTGCTCTCCACCGGGAACTTCAACCCCCAGCAGGCCACCATCCGGCTGACCACCAACGACGCCAACAACTACCTGTCCCACACGATCGCCAACCAGGTCGCCCAGCAGATCCGCACCACGATCGCGGAGAAGGTGGGGGCCGAGGCGGCGAACCGGTTCCTGATGGGCTTTTCCACCATCTACGGCAAGACGCAGGAGGCGGCCAACGGCGCGAGCAAGCTCGCCGACGGCGCGGGCCAGCTCCTCAACGGCCAGCGGCAGCTCGCCGACGGCTCCGCACAGCTGGCCACCGGCAGCACCCAGCTGTCCTCGGGCCTGGCCACGCTGAAGGCGGGCACGGCGAGCCTGCCGCAGGACACCCGGCGGCTCTCCGACGGCGCCGCCCAGGTCGCCGCGGGCAACGCCCAGCTCGCGGCCGCCGCGAACGTCCTCGCGAGCAGCTCCGCGGACCTGCGCCGCAACCTGGACAGCGCCAACAACCAGCTCACGCAGCAGTTGCACGACGACGGGTTCACCGACGCCCAGGTGCAGCAGGTCCTGGGCGCCCTCGGACAACTCCGCGCGCCACTGGACAACGCGGACAACCGCATCCAGCAGACCGCGGGCCAGGTCAACCAGCTCGCCGACGGCTCGCGGCAGGTCGCCACCGGGACGGCCGCCCTCGCCGCGGCCGCGCCCTCGCTGTCGGGCGGCATCGCGCAGGCTTCCGACGGGGCGAACGCGCTCTCCGCAGGCGCGGCGAAACTCGACGACGGGGAGAAGAGCGCGGTGACCGGCGCGAGCCAGCTGGCCACCGGGGCCGCCCAGCTCCGCGACGGGCTCAACGCCGGGCTGCGCGAGATCCCGAACCCGAACGACCCGACCCGCACCGCGACCGCCGACACCATCGCCGACCCGGTGGCCGTCCAGTCCGCCGGGGTCGCCAACGCGGGCACCTACGGCGCCGGGCTCGCCCCGTTCTTCATCTCGCTCGCCACCTGGATCGGTGCGTTCGTGCTGTTCCTGCTGCTGCGGCCGCTGTCCACCCGGGCACTGGCCGCCGGGACCGCCCCGCTGCGCGTGGCCGTCGGCGGCTGGCTGGCCTCGGCGCTGCTGGGCACCGCCCAGGTGCTGGTGCTGTTCGGCGCGGTGACCTGGCTGGTCGGCATCCACGTCGCGCACCCGGTGGCCGCGATCGGGTTCGCGATCCTCGCCTCGCTCACCTTCACCGCGATCGTGCACGCGCTCAACGCGCTGTTCGGCGCGGTCGGCAAGTTCCTCGGCCTGGTTCTGCTGGTGCTGCAGCTGGTCAGCGCGGGCGGCACCTTTCCGTGGCAGACCCTGCCCGACGTGCTGTACCCGCTGCACGTCGTGCTGCCGATGGGCTATGTGGTCGACGGGCTGAGGCACCTGTTCTACACCGGGGCGTCGCTGCAGAGCCTGCTCGACGTCGGCGTACTGTGCGCCTACCTGGCCGGCGCGATCGCGGTGTCCACACTGGCCGCCCGCAAACGTCGCGTGTGGACGGTGTCGGCCCTGCAACCGGAGCTGAGCCTGTGACCTCCCGCGCCGAGACGACGAAGCAACGGCTGTTCGAAGCGACGCTGCGGCTCGCGGGCACGCGTGGCCTGGTCGGGCTCACCGTCGACGACATCGCCGCCGAGGCCGGGGTCGCCAAGGGCACGGTGTACTACAACTTCCGCAGCAAGGACGGCCTGATCGACGCGCTGCTGCGGTACGGGGTCGGGCAGCTGGCCGACGGGCTGCGCAGGCACGTGGACGAGCCGGACCCGGTACTGGCGCTGGAGTCCATGGTGGACACCGCGCTGACCTTCGTCGTGGAGTACCGGGGCTTTTCCCAGATCCTCGTCAGCGAGCTGTGGCGGACTCCCGGGCAGTGGCACGAAACGCTGACACTGCTGCGGGAGGAGGTCATCTCCATCGTGAAACAGCAGCTCCAGCGCATCGACGACGCCGGACGGCTGCCGGAGGGCGTGCAGATCCCCACCGCGGCCGCCGGGCTGTTCGGCACCCTGCTCGTGGTGGCGCTGGACTGGCAGGTCTTCCAGCCGCAGCGCGAACGCTCCGACATCCGGGATTCGGTGATGTACCTGGTCCGCGGCGTCGCCGGGCGTCCTGGCTGAGGCGGTGCCGCTCAGCGGACCAGAGGACGCGTCTGCCCGATCCGGTGCAGTGAGGGTGGCCGCCCGTCGACGGCACGGCGGACGGCCCCCAGCACGCCGCCGGCGATCTCGCTGTGGGACAGCGGCCGGTCCCCGCCGTGTTCCGAGACCGACCCGATCAGCACCAGCTGGGTCGGGTGCTGATCCAGCGCGGGACGCGGGTCGCTCAGTTCGGCGGGCACCGCGGCCGCACCGGTCGTGCCGCGCACCTCCACCACCGGGCATCCCGGCGCCAGTAGCCGGGTCACCTGAGCGAGCACCGGGCCCCGGAACTCCTCGTGCACCCAGGCGACCAGGAGATCCGCCGGGCCGCCGAGCACCGAACCGGCCTTCTCGGCCAGCTCACGGGGCTGGTCCCAGTGCGCCTCGACCCAGATCGCCCGGCCGCCGGAACCGTCGCCGGTGATCCGGTGACCCGGCGGGCGAAGCGCGGCACGTGCCGCCAGCCCCTGTCTCGGTTCGGGGACCGCGATCGGGTGGTAGCGCCGGCACGGCAGCACCACCGTCCACCCGTCCCGTACCAGGGCTTGCGCCACTGAAGCCAGCATTCCGGTGCCCGCGAGGATCAGCGCTTTCCTGCCGGTCATGCCCCCACGCTACCTCGCCATCAGGTCATTGGCAGGAGGCCAGCCGGGGTGTTTCGTCCCCGAAACACCCCGTTCACACCGTTCAGCCCCAGGGCTTGGCCAGATCCATCTCGTGCCGTTCGGTGAGGCTGAACCAGTTCCCGGAGTCGTCCCGGAACATGGCCTCGACCCCGTAGGGACGTTCGGCGGGCTCCTGCAGGAAGGTCACCCCGCGGGACCGGAGTTCCTCGTAGGTCGCACGGCAGTCGCCGGTCGCCCACACCACGGAGGTCAGCGCCCCCTTCGCGACCAGGTCGCGGATCTGCTTCTCGGTCTCCGGGTCGTGCTGGGGCGGCCCCGGCTTCATCAGGATCAGGGTGACCTCCGGCTGCCCCTCCGGGCCCACCGTCAGCCAGCGGAAGTCCCCGATGCGCAGGTCGTCGCGCACCTCGAAACCGAGTCTCCCGGTGTAGAACTCCTTCGCCGCATCCTGGTCGAGCACGTACACGGTTGTGTGCGAAAGTGCGGTGATACCTGCCCTGCTCATGGCGTTCTCCCTCGTCTCAGTGGGTACGCCGAAAATCTAGGCCCCGGGCGGCCCGGACCGCTTATCCGAATGTGCTGGGCCGGGTCCACATCATGAGGAAACATCCGGGCACGGCAGGGGCGCCCTGCGCCCGCATCCGGGCCCGGTAGTCCGAAGGCGACTCGCCCACCAGCTCGGTGAACCGGCGGCTGAAGGTGCCGAGGCTGGTGAACCCGACCGCGAGGCAGATCTCGGTCACCGTGAGGTTGGCCGAACGCAGCAGGTCCTGCGCCCGCTCGAGGCGACGGCGCGTCAGGTAGGCCTTGGGCGACTCGCCGTAGAGCGCGGCGAAGGACCGGCCGAAGTGGAACCTCGACCAGCCCGCCACCGCGGCGAGCCGGTCGAGGTCGAGCGGTTCGGCGAAACGCGCGTCCATGTGGTCCTTGGCTCGGCGCAGATGCGGGATGGCGGCAGCAGGCACCGCGGGCACCCGCACCGCGCTCACGCGTCCTCCTTAGTGCGCCGCATCGTTCCACGACCGGCCGGAGCCGACCGAGACCTCCAGCGGCACCGCCAGTGCACACGCCGCGCCCATCTCCTTGCGCACCAGCGCTTCCACCGCCTCGTGCTCCCCCTCGGCCACCTCGAGCACCAGTTCGTCGTGGACCTGCAGCAGCAGCCTGGTGCCCAGGCCCTCCTGCCGCAGTGCCCGGTGCACGTTGAGCATCGCCACCTTGATGATGTCGGCGGCACTGCCCTGGATCGGGGCGTTGAGCGCCATCCGCTCGGCCATCTCGCGGCGCTGGCGGTTGTCGCTGTTGAGGTCGGGCAGGTAACGGCGGCGGCCGAAGATGGTTTCGGTGTAACCGACCTTCCCGGCCTCCACCACCACACTCTGCAGGTAGTCGCGGACCCCGCCGAAGCGGGCGAAGTAGTCGTCCATCAGCGTCTTGGCCTCCTCGGTGGAGATCCGCAGCTGCTGGGACAGCCCGTAGGCGGAAAGGCCGTAGGCCAGCCCGTAGTTCATCGCCTTGATCTTCGCCCGCTGCGCCCCGGTGACCTCCCCGGGCTCGACCGCGAACACCTTCGCCGCGGTGGCCGCGTGGAAGTCGAACCCGGACTGGAAGGCCTCGATCAGGGCCTCGTCCCCGGACAGGTGCGCCATGATCCGCATCTCGATCTGGCTGTAGTCCGCCGTCATCAGCTCGGCGTAACCGGTGCCCACCACGAAGGCGTCCCGGATCCGGCGGCCCTCCTCGGTGCGGATCGGGATGTTCTGCAGGTTCGGGTCCACGGAGGACAACCGGCCGGTGGCGGCGATGGTCTGGTGCAGAGTGGTGTGGATCCGGCCGTCGTCGGCGATCGCCTTGATCAGACCCTCCACAGTGGAGCGCAGACGGCTGGCGTCGCGGTGCTCCAGCAGGTGCTGCAGGAACGGGTGCTCGGTCTTCTCGAACAGCGTCTGCAGGGCGTCGGCGTCGGTGGTGTAGCCGGTCTTGGTGCGCTTGGTCTTCGGCATGGCGAGCTCGTCGAACAGCACCACCTGCAGCTGCTTCGGCGAGCCGAGGTTGATCTGCTTGCCGATGACCTGGAAAGCGTTCTCTTCGGCCTGCCGCACGCGGGCCGCGTAGTGCGACTCCAGTTCGGTGAGCTGCTCGATGTCGACGGCCACCCCGGCTGCTTCGAGCTCGGTGATCACCTCGAGCAGGGGCAGCTCGATCTCCTCGAGCAGGCGGGTGCCACCGATCTTGCCGAGCTCGGCGGTGAGCGAACCGGCGAGTTCGGCCACCGCACGGGCGCGGACGAGCTCGGACTGCACGAGCTTCTGGTCCCCGTCCCCGGCGTCGAGCAGCGACAGCTGACCGTCGCCCTCGGCGCCATCGGAACGCAGCTCACGCTGCAGGTAGCGCAGCACGAGGTCGTCCAGTTCGAACGACCGCTGGCCGGGGCGCACCAGGTAGGCCGCCAGCGCGGTGTCCATGGCCAGCCCGGCGAAGGACCAGCCGCGCAGGAGCACCGCGTGCAGCGCGGGCTTCAGCGCGTGCCCGGCCTTGGCTACCTGCGGGTCGGCCAGCCAGGCCGCGAGCGCCTTCTCGTCCGCCTCGTCCATCGTGGACGGATCGAGGTAGGCGCCCTGTCCGTCCGGGGCGGCCAGCGCGATCGAACGCACGTCCGCGGCCACCGACGAGCCCGTGGTGCGGAAGGACAGGCCGAACGGCCTGCCGCTTTCGCTGTGCTCGGCCAGCCACGCGGTCAGCCCGCCGGTGGGCACCGCGTCACCGGAGACCTCGAAGCCCTCCTCGGCCTCGGGCTCGGCGCTCTGCAGCGTCGCGAACAGGCGATCCCGCAGGACGCGGAACTCCAGCTCGTCGAACAGCCGGTGCACGGCGTCCCGGTCCCACGGGCGCAGCGCCAGATCGTCCGGCACGGCCTCCAGCGGCACGTCGCGCACCAGTTCGGTCAGGTGCCGGTTGAGCAGCACCGCGTCCACATGGGCCCGCAGCGCGTCACCGACCTTGCCCTTGACCTCGTCGACCCGGTCGATGAGGGTGGCCAGCGAGCCGAACTGCTGGATCCACTTCGTCGCGGTCTTCTCCCCCACCCCGGGAATGCCGGGCAGGTTGTCCGAGGGGTCGCCGCGCAGGGCCGCGAAATCCGGGTACTGCTCGGGGCTC
This sequence comes from Amycolatopsis cynarae, assembly GCF_026802195.1. Classification (NCBI taxonomy): domain Bacteria; kingdom Bacillati; phylum Actinomycetota; class Actinomycetes; order Pseudonocardiales; family Pseudonocardiaceae; genus Amycolatopsis; species Amycolatopsis cynarae. Next base: position 4,296,760 of record NZ_CP113836.1, read on the forward strand.
AGGCCGTACTTCTCCGCCACCGCGGCCGGGTCGTAGCGGACCAGGTCGGACACGCCCTTGCGCGGGTACAGCACGGTGACCGAATCGTTGACCAGCTGCAGGGCGTCCCGGTCGCCGGTGCAGATGAGGACCCGGTAGTCCTCGGCCACCGCCTGCGTGGCGAGCGTGGCGATGATGTCGTCGGCCTCGTAGCCCTCCTTGACCAGCACCGGGATGCCGAGCACCCCCAGCACCTCCTTGACCAGGTCGACCTGGCCCTTGAAGTCGTCCGGAGTAGCCGAGCGGGTGGCCTTGTAGTCGGCGTAGGTCTCGGAGCGGAAGGTCTGGCGCGACACGTCGAAGGCCACCGCGAGATGGGTGGGCTGCTCGTCGCGCAGCAGGTTGATCAGCATCGAGGTGAACCCGAAGACCGCGTTGGTGACCTGCCCGGTCGAGGTACGGAACCGGTCCGCGGGGACGGCGAAGAAGGCGCGGTAGGCCATCGAATGGCCGTCGATCAGCAGCAGCCGCGCCTGCTCGGCGGTGGCCAAGGTCGCTGTGGCGTTCGCTACGGATTGGTTCTCGCTGGGGCTCACGACAGCGAGTCTAGGGTGAGGGTCTGACAGCTTTGCCTGTCGTATCGGATTAGGAGCCATGCGTGACCGAACACGTGTCAGAAGAGGTCCTCGCCCAGTTCGCGGGGATCGACCTGGCTGCCGCTGACCAGCAGCTCGACGCCAAGATCGGCCTCACACTCGTCGAGGCGAGCGCCGAGCGGGTGGTCGCCACGATGCCGGTGGACGGCAACCGCCAGCCCTACGGTCTGCTGCACGGCGGCGCCAACGCGGTGCTGGCCGAATCGCTCGGCTCCATGCTGGCCGCGCTCAACGCGGGCCCCGACAAGATCACCCTGGGCTTCGAACTGTCCTGCACCCACCACCGCGGTGTGCGCGAGGGGATGGTCACCGGTACCGCCGTCCCGGTGCACGTCGGCCGCGGCACCATCACCGCCGAGATCGTCCTGACCGACGACGCGGGCCGCCGCACCTGCACCGCACGCCTGAGCTGCATCGTCCGCGACCGCCCGCGCGCCTGAACCGCGGGGCTGCGCTTTCCCGCGGAGCCCCTCACGGTCGATACGGCCAGGGTCCCGGCAAAATCCGGTCGGCTCGGCGGTGCGCGGCGCCCCTTCCGCCGGGCGAGTCCCACCCTCCGGCGCTTGTGTCCCACGCTGGTGCGCCCGTGTCCCACACTCAGCCGGGTGAGTCCCAGGCTGGGGCCGGGGCGCGATGCCCTGAAGGTCGCCTTCAGAGTCATAAACGCCCTCAAGGCCACCTTGAGGGCACACCCCACGAACAGGGCCGTGAGGGGGATCCCTCACGGCCCTGTTCGTGTCCGGGGCGGGGTCAGGCGACGCCCAGGTAGGCCTCCTTGACGGAGGTGTCGGCGAGCAGTTCACGGCCGGTGCCGGTCCGGGTGATCCGGCCCGTTTCGAGCACGTAGGCGCGGTGGGCGCGGGAGAGCGCCTGCTGCGCGTTCTGCTCGACCAGCAGCACCGTGGTGCCCTGCCGGTTGATCTCGGTGATGATGCGGAAGATCTGCTGGATGAACTGGGGCGCCAGCCCCATCGACGGCTCGTCCAGCAGCAGCAGCTTCGGCTTGGCCATCAGTGCCCGCCCGATCGCCAGCATCTGCTGCTCCCCGCCCGACAGCGTCCCGCCCGCCTGCGTGCGACGTTCCAGCAGGCGCGGGAACAGCTCGAAGACCCGGTCCAGGTCCTCCTGCAGGTTCTTGCGGTCCTTACGGGCGTAGGCGCCCATGTCGAGGTTCTCCGCGACCGTCATGCCCGGGAACACCCCGCGGCCCTCCGGCACCTGGGAGATGCCCCGCACCACCCGCAGGTCGCCCCGCAGGCGCGTGATGTCCTCGCCGTCGAAGACGACCCGGCCCGCCGAGACCGGCCGGATGCCGGAGATCGCCCGCATCGTGGTCGACTTCCCGGCACCGTTGGCGCCGATCAGGGCGACGATCTCGCCCTCCTCGACCGTGATCGACAGCTCCGACACCGCCTGGATCCGGCCGTAGTGCACGGAAACCCCGGCAAGCTCAAGCAGCGTCATCGTCAGGCACTCCCAAGTAGGCCGCGATCACCGCGGGGTTCTCCCGGATCTCGGCGGGCAGCCCGTCGGCGATCTTCTTCCCGAACTCCAGCACCACGATGCGGTCGGTGACCCCCATGACCAGTTTCATGTCATGTTCGATCAGCAGCACCGTGTAGCCGTCGGCGCGGATCTTGCGGATCAGCGCCATGAGCTCTTCCTTTTCCGCCGGGTTGAAACCGGCGGCGGGCTCGTCCAGGCACAGCAGTTTCGGCTCGGTGGCCAGCGCCCGCGCGATCTCCAGGCGCCGCTGGTAGCCGTAGGGCAGGTTCTTCGCCTTGTCCGCGGCCCGGTCGGCGATGCCCACGAACTCCAGCAGCGCCATCGCGCGCTCCACCGCCTGGCGTTCCTCTTGGTGGTGCCGGGGCAGGCGCAGGAGTGCGCCGATGACGCTCGTCTTGTGCCGGGCGTCCGCGCCCACGACCACGTTCTCCAGCGCCGTCATCTCGTCGAACAGACGGATGTTCTGGAAGGTCCGCGCCACCCCGAGCTGGGTGATCTTGTGCCGCGAGGCCTTGGCCAGCGGCTTGCCCTCCAGCAGCACCTGCCCCGAGGTGGGCCGGTACACGCCGGTCATCGCGTTGAAGCAGGTGGTCTTCCCGGCACCGTTGGGCCCGATCAGCCCGAGGATCTCGCCGCGGCGGATGCCGAAGGAAACCCCGTCCAGTGCGGTCAGGCCGCCGAAGCGCAGGGTCACGTCCCGCATCTCCAGCAGCGTCTCGCCGACCTCGACCTCGATCTCGCGATCGGGCGCGACCACCTCGGCGACCTCGGCCTCGTGCTCGGCACGCTGCTCCGGGGTCATGTGCGCGACCTCGGCGACGATGCCGCCTTCCTCGTTGAGTTCCGTCATTCCTGGACCCCCGTCGGCTCGGGCTCGGGCGCGAGGGCGCTCTCTCCGCTGACCTGGTCACCGCGCCCGAGCAGGCGCCGGTAGGCCATGCGCCCCTTGGCCAGCAGGTGCTGGCGGGCGCCGAGCAGGCCCTGCGGGCGGAAGATCATCAGGATGATCAGCGCGACGCCGAAGATCAGGTATTTCCACTCGGCGATCTGCGAGAACCGCGCCGGCAGGTAGGACACCACGGCCGCGCCGAGCATTACGCCGGCCTTGTTGCCCGCGCCGCCGAGGACCACGGCGGCGAGGAACAGCATCGAGGTGACCACGTCGAAGGACTGGTTGTTGACGAACGCGTAGGTGCCCGCGTAGATGCCTCCGGACAGCCCGCCGATCGCGGCGCCGATGACGAACGCCCAGATCTTGAACTTGTAGGTGGCCACGCCCATGATCTCGGCGACATCCTCGTCCTCGCGGATGGCCACCCAGGCGCGCCCGACGCGGGATCGTTCCAGGTTCCCGACCAGCAGCAGCACCGCGATGATGACGGTGACCGTGAACCAGTACCACTGCGTCGCATCGGCGAAGAACGGCTGGCCTGCCGCGTTGGTGCCGACCCGTTCGAAACCGGACTGGCCGCGCAGCGGGGTGACGTTGTCGGCCAGCAGCCGGATGATCTCACCGAAGCCGAGGGTGACGATGGCGAGGTAGTCACCGCGCAGGCGCAGCGTCGGCGTGCCCAGGATGATGCCGAAGATCATCGTGACCGCCATCGCCAGCGGCAGCGTCCACAGGAACGGCAGCCTGTGCAGCGAGGAGTTCGGGCTGGTGAACAACGCCGTCACGTACGCGCCGACAGCGAAGAACCCGACATAGCCCAGGTCGAGCAGACCGGCCTGGCCGACCACCACGTTCAGGCCGACCGCGACCAGCGCGAAGCGCGCGACGTCGAACATCGCGGTCGGGAAGTCGGTACCAGGAGCGGTGGAGATCAACGGCGGGTTGAGCACCGGCAGCGCGTAGATCAGCACCGCGATCGGGATCAGCACCGCCCACTGCGCCGGACGGGAGAGATTGCTCCACCATTCACGGATGTTGGTCATACTCGTGCCTTCCCGAGCGACTCGCCGAGGAGACCGGTCGGCCGGAACATCAGCACGACGACCAGCACCACGAAGGCGACGACGTCCTTCCATTCCCCGCCGAACAGGGACTGGCCGTAGTTCTCCACCAGGCCGAGCACCAGCCCGCCCAGCAGGGCGCCGCGCAGGTTGCCGATGCCGCCGAGCACGGCCGCGGTGAACGCCTTGATGCCGAGCACGAAACCGCCGTTGTAGATGGCGCCCTGCGGGATCTTCATCATGTAGAACAGCGCCGCCGCACCGGCCAGCAGGCCACCGGCGAGGAACGTCACCACGATGACCCGTTCCTTGTTCACGCCCATCAGGGTGGCCGTGTCCGGATCCTGCGCCACCGCGCGGATGCCGCGGCCCAGGCGGGTCCGGTTGACGAAGTAGTCCGCGACGAACCACAGGAGGATGGCCGCGACGAACAGGATGATCTGGATGTTCGTCACCGCGGCCCCGAAGATTTCGAACATCTTCTGCGGCTGGAGGAGCCGGATCTGCGGCTGCTGGTTCTTGCCGAAGATCAGCATCAGCGCCTGCTGGATGGCGAACGAGGCGCCGATCGCGGTGATCAGGAAGACCAGGCGGGGGGCGTTGCGGTCCCGCAGCGGCTTGTAGGCCACTCGTTCCAGGAGCACCGCGACCCCGCCGGAAGCGGCCATCGAGGCGATACCCGCTATCGCGAGGAAAAGGATGATCTCCACCAGCGACAGGTCCGGTGTGGCACCGGAACGGAAACCGAGCAGGTAGAAGGTGCCCCAGGTGGCGAAGGCGCCCACCACGAACACTTCGGAATGGGCGAAGTTGATCAGTTTGAGCACACCGTAGACGAGGGTGTAGCCCAGCGCGATCAACGCGTAGATACCGCCTTGGGCGAGGCCGTCGACGGTGTTGTTCCAGAACTGCTGGCCCAGGCCGTGGACATCGAATTGGATCCAGCTGTCGGCCTGCACCAGGGAAGTGGTCAGCACGGGGTTCAAGGGTTCACTCTATTCCCGGGTACGGAGCGGGCATGCATGCGGCGATCGGCCGCATGCATGCCCGGGACGGTCAGGAGGCTCAGCTGATCTGGCCGTTGTTCACGATCTTGCCGTTTTCGACTTTGTAGCTCCACACGGGCGTGTCGGACAGCTCGCCCTTGTCGTTCCAGTGGAACTTCTTGGTCAGGCCCTGGCCGTTGTAGTTCTTGACGAAGTTGAGCAGGCCGGCCCGGTCCTTGATGCCGGAGTCGATGCCCTTCAGCATGACCGTGGTGACGTCGTAGCCCTCGGGCGAGTAGGTGCCCGGGTCCGCGCCCTCGATCTGCTTGAAGGCGGCCGTGAAGTCCTTGAAGTTGTCCTCAGGGACGCACGGGCAGGTGAAGTAGGCGTTGGCCGAGGCCGAGCCCGCACCCTTGATGAACTCGTTGTCCTTGACGCCGTCCGGTCCGACGAACTTCGCGGTCACGCCCTTGTCGCTGAGCTGCTGGGCGAACGGGCCCGCCTCGGGGTAGTAGCCCGCGTAGAAGATCGCGTCGACGCCGGCCGAGGAGATCTTGTTGACCACCGCGGAGAAGTCGGTCTGGCCGGTCTTGACCTTGTCGCTGCAGGTGGCCTTGGCGCCCAGCGCCTGGGTCACCTGGCTGGCCAGGCCCATGCCGTAGTCGGAGTCGTCCTCGACCACGCAGACCTTGCCCGCCTTGAGCGTGTCGGTCAGGAACTTCGCGGCGGCGGGACCCTGCACGGCGTCGTTGCCCATGCCGCGGAAGAAGGTCTTCCAGCCGTTGTTGGCCAGGCCCGGGTTCGTGGCCGACGGCGAGATGCTGACCAGGCCGGCCTGGTTGAACAGGTTGCCCGCGGCCTTCGACTCGCCCGAGAAGGGCAGGCCCACGACGCCGATGATGTCCGCCTCGGCGATGACCTGGGTGACGATGCCGGGGGCCTTGTCGGGCTTGCCCTCGGTGTCGAACTGCTTGAGCGTCACCTGGCAGTTCGGGTTGGCCTTGTTGTGCTGCTTGACGGCAAGATCAGCACCCCGAAGGATGTTCTGCCCCAGTGCGGCGCTCGCACCGTTGATGGTGCCCGCGTACGCCAGCGACACGCCGGAACAGACGGCCTTGCCGTCGCCCGCGGGGTTGGCCGCGTCGGCGGCCTGCGAGGGCGCCGCCGCCGAGCCGGTGTTGGTACCCGACGAGCTTCCCTGGTCACGCGCCGCGCATGCGCCCAGCGCAAGCGAGGCCGCCGCGGCCAGCGCGATGACTCCGGTGAGCCGTGCTCTTGACACTCGTTCCTCCCAATGCCGGTGTGGCCGCGGGGTTGGCGGCCCTCCCCCTTTTCGGGGGACCTGACTTGGCCGCTGACCGTAGCGTTCCGACAGAGGGCTGCCCAGCGTCACCCCAGGGTTGTTTCCACATCGTGACGGTGGCACCTATTGTTCATTCACGATTTACACCCGACTGTTGGAATACAACAGCCGGGTGGTAGCAATCAGTGACTTCCGCTCGTCCGAGCGAGTTATGGATCAGCGCTGGCCGATGCTTTCCACCACCGCCTGCGCGACGGCCTTCATGGTGGTGCGCCGGTCCATGGCGGTGCGCTGGATCCAGCGGAACGCGTCCGGCTCGGACAGCCCCTGGTGGGTCATCAGCAGGCCCTTGGCCCGGTCGATGACCTTGCGGGTCTCCAGGCGGTCGGTCAGGCCGGCCACCTCCGCCTCCAGCGCCTGCAGCTCGGCGAACCGGCTGATCGCCAGCTCGATGGCCGGGACCAGGTCACGCTTGGCGAACGGCTTGACCAGGTAGGCCATGGTGCCGGCGTCGCGGGCGCGTTCGACAAGGTCGCGCTGACTGAAGGCGGTGAGTATGACAACGGGTGCGATACGGTCGCCGGTGATCTTCGCCGCCGCCTCGATGCCGTCCAGCTTGGGCATCTTGACGTCCAGGATCACCAGGTCCGGTTTGAGTTCGGCAGCGAGCTTGATGGCCTCTTCGCCGTCGCCTGCCTCGCCCACCACCTGGTATCCCTCTTCGCGCAACATCTCGACGAGGTCAAGCCGGATCAGTGCTTCGTCTTCGGCGACGAGCACCCGACGCTGCGGCTCGGTGGCGACACCGTTGGCCTCGGCAGCCACTTCGGTCACCGGGGTCCTCCTGCGTGCTCGACGGAATGGGAATTCGCGGCGTTTCGCCGCGATCCGAGCCTACCCGGAACGATCCAGTTCGTGAGATGGCGTTCACCACGTGGTGTAAACCGTCCATCCGGTGTAAACCTTCGTCACGCAGGGCTACCCCCGGTGCCCGGCCCGCATGCCCGTGCGCGTAGAGTCTGCCCCCAGCGCCCCCGTAGCCCAACTGGCAGAGGCAACGGATTCAAAACCCGTCCAGTGTGAGTTCGAATCTCACCGGGGGCACACGCAGCAATCACACTAGCGTTGACCTGCGGTTTCGCCGGAGTCCCCGATCATCGGCGGTGGCCGTCGATGGCGCCTGCGCGTCGTGGTGATCGAGTTCGGCGAGCGCGTTGTATCGCTCCCTCAGCCCCTGAGTGCGGGGATCGGCTGGGTCGGCATTCTCAGCCTGACCGAGCAGGTTGCTCTGCTTACGCATCAGGTCGGCGGCATGCTTCTGCAGGCGCACGCGACGCTCGGCACGTCCCGACGTTGACGGTTGTCGACTTGCTCCGGGTGCGGCGGCGCGGTGCCGCGCGCACTCATACTCATCGCCCGATCCGCGGGCAACGGCGAAAATCAGCAAAGAAATCCCTCGGCTCAGCCCGCGAGGACCCGCGGCCCTCGACGTCGCCCCCCTGCTCATGTTTCCCCCGCTGACGCATCTCAGCAGGTCGGAACCCTTTTTTATCGCTTCTTTTCGTGGTTGGAAGCGCTGTTGAAGCGCTTGTGTCACGGTCGTGATGCGGGCGTGAGGCGGTTTCGATGCACCCTGCGTGGCGTCCTGGTGGCCCACCATCCGCTCAATGTCAGGAGCGCACATTTATCTTGGCCGGAAAACGACGGGAAGGACCATGTTATCTTTGTCCGGCGCAATCCGAATTTCGTGACCGACCCTTCGCGTGAATACATCGGCACCTTTGCAGGTGAGCGTGAAAGATGTCATTAAATTGGACATGAACGTCGCCATGTTCGCGATTGGGCTCGCGGCAACGCGAGCGGGTGGCGGTCGGAACTCGTGCGTGCCTTCGGTGAACGGGTTTTCCTGGAGGCGGAACTTTTCGACTTTGCCGGTGGGTGTCACGGGCAGCGCTGGGAGGATTTCGACCCCGCTGATCAAGGACTCGCCCGACCCTCACTCCCCGGCGGTCAACCCTTGCAGTGGGCCGGAGGCCAGGACTCTGGTGACGAAGTTCGCCAAACGTGTCCTCATTCTTTCCCGCGGAACGCGCTCTTCGCCGGCCAGGTGCTCGACGAGGTCGGCTCGTGTGGCGGCGAGAAGGGCGTGGGCGGTGAAGTCGCTGTCGGTCAGGCCGGGGATCTGCTCCAGTACGGCTCGGAGCAGGCTGTGCCACCGCTCGTAGTGCTCCGCCCGGTACGGGCTGCTGCTGGCCCCGCCTTCCTCCAGGGCCAGCGCGAGGCGCCGGTTGTCGAGTTTGAAGCACAGGACGGCATCGAGCAGGGCGGGTACGCGATCCCGCGGTGGGGTCGCGGGCCCCAGGGGTGGCGGGCCGGTCTCGATGGCCTTCCTGATCGGTTCGAGCCGTGCCTCGTACAGCGCGCGGAGCAACCCGGCGCGATCGCCGAAGGCCCGGAAGAGCGTGCCCTTGCCGACGCCGGCCGCAGCCGCGACGTCGGCCATGGTGACGTCCTCGGGACTCTCGCGGCGGGTGAAGAGTGCGTCGGCGGCCGCGAGCACGGCCTCCCGGTTGCGGATGGCGTCCTTGCGAGACGACTGGCGTTCGGGCATGCCGCTCCTTCACTTGCAAAACGGACCCCGGGTCCGTATCGTCGAAACGGACCCAGGGTCCGGCTTCTCTGATTTGGAGGATACCCATGTCCGCACCGACCGCCCCGGCGGATCTGTACCGCCACAGCCTGCGACTGCTGCTCGACAAGGACATTCCCGCGTGGGTCGCCCTGTGGGCCGAGGACGGAGTTGCAGAGTTCCCCTTCGCCCCCGACGGCTGGCCCCGGCGTCTGGAGGGCAAGGAGGCCATCTCCGCCTACATGCGCCACTACCCCGACCACATCGACCTGCACGACTTCCCCGACCTGCGGATCCACCAGACCACCGATCCACAGACCATCGTGGTCGAGATGCGCGGCGTCGGCCGCCTGGTGGAGAGCGGCGCTCCCTTCGACATGACCTACATCGCCGTCGTGACCGTTCGAGACGGACACATCACCTCCTACCGCGACTACTGGAACCCCCTCACCGTCCAGCAGCCCGGCACCGACTTCACCGGGAGCAGCCGATGACCACCACCGGCACCACACTGGTCATCGGCGCCACCGGCACCACCGGAAGCCGCACCGCCGCACAGCTGACGGCCGCGGGTCAGCGCGTCAAAGCCGCCAGCCGCCGGGCCACCCCGGTCGCCGGCACCGAGCCGGTCCCCTTCGACTGGTACGACCCCGCCACCCACACGGCCGCCCTCGACGGCGTCGACCGCGTCTACCTCATACCGCCCGTGGGCGACTCCGACCCCGCGACGACCATGCTGCCGTTCCTCTATCAGGCCCGCATTGCCGGCGTGCACCGCGCGGTGCTGCTGAGCTCCTCGGCCATCTCCGAGGGCGGCCCGGCGGTGGGAAGGGTGCATCAAGCCCTGCCCGATCTGTTCGAACAATGGGCGGTACTGCGGCCCTCGTGGTTCATGCAGAACTTCACCGGCGCGCACGCGCACGCTCTCAGCATCCGCGACGAGGGCATCATCTGGTCCGCCACCGAAAGCGGCCGGGTCGGCTTCGTCGACGCCGAGGACATCGCGGCCGTGGCCGTCCGCGCTCTGACCGGCGAGCAAGCCCCCAACACCGATCTCGTCCTCACCGGACCGGAGGCACTCAGCTACGACGACATCGCCGCGATCGTCACCGAGGTCACCGGTCGTCCCGTGGTCCACCGCCGTCTGTGCTACGAGCAGATGCGCGATCGCCTCACGACGCAGATGCCGGTGGAGTTCGCCGCGATACTGGCCGGCCTGGACCGTGCCATCGCTGAAGGGGCGGAGGACCGCATCACCGACACCGTCCAGCGCCTCACCGGTCGGCCCCCGCGCACCTTCCAGGCCCTCCTGGAGAGGGAGGTGCGATGCAGCAGCTGATGTTCCAGGACGATCAGCAGTTCTGGTTCGAGACCCTGCGTAATCTCGGCCTTGCCGTCTACGGTGGTTCGGACGTCGGTGAAGTCGTCGCAACCGCCTCCCAGATCACCTCCGGCGACTATGACGGCTGGCACGACGCCTGGCTGTCCACCGCCAAGCGTCTGGAGGCCGAAGCCCGTGCAAGCCACCCCGTCAGCGCGCGGGACGGGCTGCTGCGGGCCTCCACCTACTACCGGGCGGCCGAGTTCTTCCTGCATGGCAACCCCCACGACCCGCGCATCGACCACGCCTACCAACGCGGTGTCGCCTGCTTCCGTGATGCCATCGCCCACCTCCCGGGTATCACTCCCGTGGAGATCCCCTATGAGGACGCCGTATTGCACGGCTACTTCTATCGGGCGGCAGGCGAGGGCCTGAAGCCGACGCTGGTGATGCACAACGGATTCGACGGCGCCGCCGAAGAGCTGCACTTCTTCGGCGCCGTCGGCGGACAGGAACGCGGCTACCACGTCCTGACCTTCGACGGCCCCGGGCCGCCCGCGGCCATCCACCGGAACGGGCTGGTCTTTCGGCGGGACTGGGAGAACGTCGTCGGCCCCGTCCTGGATTTCCTCACCCAGCACCCGGGCGTCGACCCCGCCCGCATCGCGCTGCTCGGCGTCAGTCTCGGCGGCTACCTGGCGCCTCGCGCGGCAGCCTAGGACGACGGGGAACTGGACCAGATCATCGCCGACGCCCGTGCGCAGAGCCCGACCGTGCGCTGGGCCTGCGACCATGGCCGCTACGTCACGGGCACCTCGACCGACAGAGCCTTCGTGGCCGAGTACGCCCGCTACAACTTCTACGACAGAAGCGCGGAGAAGATCTCCTGCCCCGTTCTGGTTTGCGAAGCAGCCGCCGACCTGCTCTACCCCGCCACCGAAGAGCCCGATCCGCGCAAGCTGTACCAGCACCTCACAGCACCAAAGAAGCTCCTGACCTTCACCGAGGAGGAAGGCGGCGACGCCCACTGCCACCCCGGTGCTCTTCGCTTGGCGGTGGCGCGCATCTTCGACTGGCTCGACGACACGATCTGACGCCTGGATCTTCCGCCCCTTGTTCAGGGTGCCGCCCCAGATACCCGGTCTCCTGCCTCGCGGCCCCTCCGGGGGCACTTACCCGAAACCGGCGGCGCCGGAGAGTCCGGCGTCGTCACACGGCCCGCCAGGCTGCGGCACATATCACCACGGGAGCACGCCGGTGCGGTCGGTCACGGTGCCGGTGGGGGTGTCGGGCCCCAGAGTGGCGACGCGCACCGCTGCCTCGGCACCCTCCTCGACACCGTGCCCGAGGCCGCCGGTGAACTCGGTCGCGGTCTGGCCAGGGTCCACTGCGTTGAAGCGGACATCGGGGATCGTCTTGGCGTACTGCATGGTCAGCATGGTGACCGCGCTCTTCGAGGAGCCGTAGGCGGCGAGTGGATACTGCGACTCGATACGCTCCGGGTCCTGGGTCAGCGTGAACGACCCGAGGCCGCTGGTGATGTTGATGACGGACGGGGCGGTCGCCGTGCGCAGCAGGGGCAGAAACGCGTGCGTGACGCGAACCAGCCCGAAGACGTTGGTCTCGTAGACGTGGCGTATCCGGTCGGCCGTCATGTCCTCCGGGGCAGTCACCTCGCCGAGGATCCCGGCGTTGTTGATGAGGATGTCCAGATGGCCGGCCTGGGCCCGCAGCGTCTCGGCCGCGGCCTCGACCGACGCGTTGTCGGTCACGTCCAGCTGGACGAAGTCGGCACCGAGCCGGTCGGCAGCCTTACGGCCCATCTCGGCGTCCCGGGCTGCGATCCAGACCTTCTGGCCTGCCTCGATGAGTCGGCGCGCCACCTCGTGTCCGAGTCCCCGGTTGGCGCCGGTGATCAATGTGGTCGTCATTTTCTGTTCCCTTGTGCGTTGGGTCGGTGCAGTTGTCCCGCCACCTAGTGGGCGGGGCGGAACGGACGCAGCAGACGGATGCCGTCCTCGATGGATCCGTCGATCAGTTCGAGCATCTGGGGGACGAGTTCCAGCATCCGGGGCGCGGCGAGGTGGGAGTCGAGGTGGGCGCGTGTTTCCCAGCGTTCGTAGATGACGAACGAGCCGGGCTGCCCCTCAACTTCGTGGGCCTCGTAGTCGATGTTGCCCGGGTCGTTGCGGGAGGGGGTGACGGCTGCGGTGATGAACGCTTTGAGGTCGGCCTCTCTGCCGGCCTTCGCCTTCGCGTCCCAGATGACGGTCACGTAGCCGTTCGATGTCGCGGTCATGTTGATCCCTGTTTCTCTTGTGTGCTGAAGAGCTGACTGCCGGTACGAGGCCGGTGTCAGCAGTTGATGAAGTCGAGGAGGTCGGCGTTTACGGTGCCCATGCCGTGCGACAGGCGTGGTAGACCTTCAGCACCGCACCGCGTTTCCGGCCAGCGTGGCGGTCAGCTCGGCGGATTCGGCGACCGGAACGATCTGATCGTCGTCGCCGTGCATGACGAGCGTGGGCACGTCAATCGCTTGGAGGTCGTCGGTGAAGTCGCTCTCCGAGGGTCGTCGGGTCTCGGCCAGAGCGAGGCCGATCAGTGAGCGGACTGGGTGTGGTCCTGCTCCACATACACCTTGAGGGCCTGGAACTCCTCAATCGCTCGCGGGCCGCACAGGTAGCCGTAACCGCTGCCCTTGACGCCGCCCTCCTCGAAGTCCTCGCTGATGGCTCCCCAGGTGTTGATCCATACGGTGCCGGTGCGGATGCGCCGGGCGATCCGGCGGGCCTTCATCGAGTCCGAGCTGAACACCGAGGCGGCCAGACCGTAGATGGTGGCGTTCGCCTTGGTCACGGCGTCGTCCTCGTCGTCGAAGATCTCGAACGTCTGAACCGGACCGAAGACCTCTTCCTGCACGATCCTGACGTCGGTGCGGTCCACCTCGATCAGGCTCGGCCGGTAGAACGCACCAGCGGCCAAGGGGCCGTCGGTGACCACACCGCCGCGCAGCAGTACCGTGCCGTACGAGGTGGCCTCCTCGACGATCGCGTCCACCCGCTGGGCGGACGCCCGGTCGATCACCGGGCCGAGCTGGGCCTTCTCGTCGTCGCCCGAGCCGAGCCGCACCTGCGCGAGCGCGCTGGCAAGCCGAGTGCGCACCTGGTCGGCGATGTCCCGGTGAACCAGTACGCGGGAGCCGGTGCAGCAGAACTGCCCGTTCATCAGCACCAGCGCCTGCACCACGGTCGGGATCACCATGTCCAGATCGGCGTCGGGAAAGATCACCATCGGAGCCTTGCCGCCCAGTTCCAGGCCGAGCCGCTTGAGCGTGGGGGCGGCCGCGGCCGCGATCCGGCGCCCGACCGGTGTGCTGCCGGTGTAGTTGATCACGTCGACCTTGTCCGAGGAGACCAGGAACGGGGCCCCGGTGTTGCCGGACTCGGTGAACACGTTGACCACGCCCGCCGGAATTTCCGAGACCGAGGCCAGCACCTGCGCGAAAAGCTCATTGGTCAGCGCCGTCTGAGCCGGAAGTTTGACCACGACGGTGCAGCCGGCGGCCAGCGCCGGGCCCAGTGCCCGCACGGTCAGCATGATGGGGGAGTTCCAGGGAGAAATGATCCCGGCGACACCGAGTGGCTCGGGCACCGAGTGGGTGTACTGGCCGGGTGCCGTCTCGGCGGCGCGCCCGGCGCTCTGGGTGCGCGCGGACGCCGCCGCGTACCGCAGCCACCCGGCCGCACCGCTGACCTCCCACGTGGTCTCACCCAGCAGCTTGCCGTTCTCCCGGGACAACATGGCCGCGACCTCGGGCACCCGGGCCTCGAGGGCCTCGGCCAGCCGGTCGAGTGCGGTCGCCCGGAGCGAGGGAGTGCGCGCCCATTCGGTGGTCGCGAACGCGGCGGCCGCGGCGTCCACGGCGGCCGAAGCCTCTGCCTCGCCACCGTCGTAGAACGAGCCGGCGACTGCGCCGTCGGCCGGGTTGATCGATTCCAGAACCGAGCCGGAGCCGGTCCACTGTCCGTTGATCCAGTGCTGAGCAATGGTGTTCATGACGTCGATCCTGCAATCGCACCGAGCCGGCAAGAAGGCACAGATCTTCGTCGTACCGCCAGTACGACCCTGGAGCCGGAGGTGAGGGAACATGGAGACATGAACGAACTCGGGCAAGTCCTGCGGGCGTGGCGCGAACGCCTGACTCCGGAGGCCGTCGGAATCCCGCACAACTCTCCCCGCCGCGTCGCCGGCCTGCGCCGCGGCGAGTTGGCGACGCTGGCTGGAATCTCCGCCGAGTACGTGGAACGGCTGGAACAGGGTCGCTCCCTTACCCCTTCTCCTCAGGTCTGCACGGCCATCGCCCGCGCGCTTCAGCTGTCCGACGACGAACAAGCACACCTCATGCGCCTGGCCGGCCACGCCGCGGGACCGGACCGGATTCCTCAGCTGATCCCGTCGAGCCTGCACCGGCTGATGGAACAACTCGCCGTCAACCCGCTGGCCGTCTACAGCGCTGCCTGGCAGTTGTTGCACTGGAACGAACTTTTCGCGGCGACCTTCGGTGACCCGAGCTCTTCCGACGATGACGGCCGCAACCTCATGCTGTCCCAGTTCGGGCCGGGCCCCCAGTTCGGGCCGGGACCCGGACGAATGCGGCTGACCAAGGCCGAACAGGACGCGTTCGAGAGCTCTCTCGTCGCCGACCTGCGCGCAACCACCAGCCGTTACCCGGACGACCCTTCCCTGGCGGCGCTCGTCACGAAGCTGCGTCGTATCCCCCGCTTCCTGTCGTGGTGGGCCCAACCAACCGTGGGCGACCTCCAGAGTGCGCGCAAGGTCGTCGTGCACCCTCAGGTCGGCGAGATCGCCCTCGAGTCCAGCGTCCTGACAATCCAGCCCGCGGACCTGCGCCTCGTGGTCTTTCTGCCGCGCCCCGACACGGACGCCCGCAGCAAGCTGGACCTGGCGGCCACCCTAGGCCTTCAGCAGTGGGTTTAGCGTTGCAGTGTGGTTTCGTGATCTATCCGGTCGGTTCATCGTCGATAGTGCCTGCGGCGGGCTGGGCTGACGTGGCCATCGACTCTCCGGCGGCGACCGCGGGAAGACCGGTGCTGGGTGTGCGCGGCTCGTATGGAAGCTGGCCCCCGGCTCCAGACGACCGGCGAGGCTGACCTTCGACCTTTTGCGCCCCGGCAGCCGCAAGAAATTTCTTCGCATTCTCAGGGTTCGCCGCCCCTTTGGGCAGACGCGGGCCGCATTGATTACTCCGGCCCGGCTGCCGCAGCTTGAACCGCAAGTTTCGCTTTTCTCGTTACACGGCATTCCACGCCCAGCTCCTCTTCGGGAGCGGCCGCAGCGCATATCACCAAGGCGAGCACCTGACGAAGTGTTCCAGGCTGTGTCATGAGCCACGTAAAGGCGCGCTTGGTGGGGTTGTCCACCCTGTTGCGGTCCGGTTCTCCAGAGCGGTGAAACGCCTGGTGGCACCGTGGCTCGTGGGGAGGCGCGTTGAGAAGGTCGAGGTGTCCCAGCACCGCAGCGCCGCCTCTGAAGGAATCTCCTATGCGCAGCTCCCGTCTCGTTGCCGCTTCCCTGGTCGGGGTCGTCTCCGGTCTTGTCATCTCGACCGCAGTCCCGGCTTCGGCCTTGGCCGCCTCGCACGCGCCGACACTGTCTGCGTCAGCGAACCCCGCGAGGGGCCTGACGCTCACGCTTCCTGCGCCACGCGGCCGCTACGCCACCGGCGAGTCGACCTTCCGGCTCGTCGACGGCAAGCGCCCGGATCCGTGGGTGCCCAGCCAGCCCTACCGCGAGCTGATGATCAGCGTCTTCTACCCGGCGGTCCACACCGGAGGCCTCCCGTTCACGAACCAGTTTCCGGCGGCGGTGGGCGCGGCGTTGGGTGCCGCGGTCGAAAGGAACTTCACCCTGCCGGCCGGGCTGGTGGACTGGGCCGCGACCAAGACCCACTCGGTGCGGGACGCCACGATGGCGCCGGGCCGCTTCCCGGTCGTCCTGTATTCGCCGGGCGCCGGGGACCCGCGGAACTGGAACGTGTCGCTGGCCGAGTACCTCGCTTCGCACGGCTTCGTGGTGGTCACCATCGACCACACCGGGGATGCCCCGGCGGTGCAGTTCCCCGACGGCCACGTGGTCGGCAACGGGCCGTTGCTGACGGCCTGGTCCCAGTCGTTCCGGAACGGCACGACGCTGGCGTTCTTCACGAAGCTGATGGACGCGCGCATGGCCGACACCGAGCTGGTGCTGAACCGGCTGACGAGCCTGCCGGTCCGGCTGTCCGGGGGCATGGACCTGAACCGGATCGGCATGTTCGGGCACTCCGCCGGCGGGTTCACCACGGCGAACATGATGTTCGCCGATCCCCGGATCAAGGCCGGCATCAACATGGACGGCACCATGGAGTACACCGTCAAACCCGACGGCACCAACCTGAGCGAGGTCGCCCTGCACGGGCTCGACCGGCCGTTTCTGCTGATGGGCAGCAGCTCGGCAGGCGGCGGGAGCGACGTTCACCGCGAGCCGTCGTGGGCCGCGTTCTGGCAGCACCAGCGCGGCTGGAAGGCTGACGTCACGCTGGACGACTCGGTGCACGCGTCCTTCACCGACGCCGAGGCGCTGCTGCCGCAGTTGGCCGGCCGCGTGCCGGCCGCGACGCTGGCCGCAGCGGTCGGAACGGTCGACCCGCACCGTGCCGTGGCGGCGGACCGGGCGGTGGTGGCCTCGTTCTTCGACCGGTTCCTAAAGGGCCACAACGACCACCTGCTGGACGGCGGCGCTTCGCGATACCCGATCACCTTCGTGCAGTAGCCCACATGGTGCAGTCCACTCGCGATGCGCTTGCTCGCAACCAAGCCGCCACTGTTCATGCTTCCGCGTGAGAGCGCTGCAACCGGGGAGCAACGCGGTTTTACTGAAGTGGGTCCACACCTCGGCGCGGGCCCGGCAAAACTGCGCAGAAAATCTTCTACCCCGATATCCCCGAAAAGGAAAAGCAATGAAATTCCCGAACATTGCGAAGGTCGCCGGAGCAGGCGCTTTCTTCCTGGCGCTCACCGCCGTCCCGGCTCCCGCTCAGGCGGCGACGATCTCCGTGCCGTGCAACGCCGCGGACTTGATCAACGCGGTCAACACCGCCGCCGCGGGAGACACGCTCAGCCTGACCCAGGGGTGCGTCTACACCCTGGACAACACCAATCCCGGCCCGCTGGTGGTCAACCGGCCACTCACCATCCTCGGCCACGGCAGCGTGATCCAACGCGACCCGTCGGCCTTCGCGTTCCGGATCTTCACGGTCAACGCCAATCTGGCCCTCGACCTGGTCACCATCCGAAATGGCGATGCGACGGGCAGTTTCGGCGGCGGGCTGGCGGTCTTCACCGGAAGACTGACCCTGACCAGAACCACCGTCACGAACAACAGGGCCGACTTTTCCGGAGGGATCGGTGTGCTCGGTGGCGCCTCCGCCGACATCCGCAACAGCGCGTTCACGTTCAACGTAGCGACGAGAAACGGTGGCGGGATCGCCAACGACGGCACCATGACGATCGACCGCACCGCGATCACGGACAACACCGCGTTCGGGCAGAACGACACGGTGGGCGGCGGCGGTATCGCCAACGACGGCGAACTGGGCATCACCGGCAGCAACGTCGTCCGGAACCACGCGACCGGCGCCAAAGGCGGTGGCATCGCCAACATCCTGGGCGGCAGGGTGACCACCTCCGGCTCCAACATCAACACCAACGACGCACTCGGCGGCGGGACGGGCGGCGGCATCGCCAACATCAACAGCACGGTGTTCCTCAGCAGGAGCAACGTGAACAACAACGCCTCGACCAACGCGCCGGGCGGAATCGACAACGAGGGTGGTGCGGTGACCCTGGACCGGACCAATGTCCGCAACAACACCCCCACGAACTGCAGCCCGACCCCGGTACCGGGCTGCCTCGGCTGACCAGCGCACTCGGCCCTTCACCGGGTTCCGGTGAGGCGTTTGCCGTGAAGGGACCCTTCACAGTCGATTCGACCGTGAAGGGTCCCTTCACGGCCCGCCCCAGACCGAGTGGTGGTCTGGCCGAGCCCGCGCCTACTTCCGCGTCCGGCGCCGCCGCGGCATCGCGAAGAAGACCAGGATCGCGACGGCCACGGGCAGCAGGGTGACGACGAGCATGGTGAGCCGCACACCGTTGGTGTAGTCCAGATCCAGCGCCAGGCCCGTCCGCTGCTGGACCAGGTTGGGGTCGAACTTCGGGGTGCCGGGACTGGTCGCCAGCGAACTGCGGACCGCGTCCACCCCGCTCTGCGCCTGCTGCACCGACTCGCCCGCGGTACGCGCGTCGGCCACCCATTCCCGGTGGAAGAACAGGTTCAGCAGCAGAATGTAGATCGTCGGTCCCAGCGCGTAACCGGTCATGCCGAAGGTGGGCTGCACGGCCGCCACCGCTCCCGCGTCCGCCGGGGTGGCCCGCGCCAGGATCGTGTCCGACGCCGGGGTCGCGGTCACGAAGGAACCGAGGTTGATCAGCCAGGTGGCCAGGATCAACAGCCACAGCGCCATCACCGGCGAGGCACCGAAGGCCACCACCAGCCCGCCCGCGATCATTACCAGCAGCCCGGTGAGCAGCACGCGCCGGGCCCCGTGCCGGAGCACCATCCGCCCGGTGAGCACGCTGGTCACCGCGAGCAGGACCGTGCCGGGCAGGTACAGCAGCCCCACGGCCCGCGGCGGCAGCCCGAGGATGAGCCCGCCGAACCGCCCGAGTATCACCCCCAGCCCCGCGACCAGGAAGTTGAACGTCAGCACCGCCAGCGTCGCCGCCACGAAGTCGCTCCGGGTGAACAACGACAGGTCCAGGGCCGGGTGCCGGGCCCGCCGCTCGTGCCACAGGAACGTCGCGAAGCCGACGGCCGCGATGACCAGCGGCACCCAGGTGCGGGGCGAGGCGAACCCGTTCTGCGCGGCGCTGATCCCGTAGACCAGGCTCAGCAGCGCCAGTCCGAAGAGGCAGACCCCGGTGACGTCGACCGGACGCGCGGGCCGCCGGGGCGGGTCGGGGACGTATCTGGCCGTCAGCAGCAGCGCCACCAGCGCGAGCGGCGGGGTGATCACGAACAGCCACCGCCACCCGGCGGCCCCGACGACCCAACCCCCGAGCAGCGGCGAAATCCCGTACAGGGTCGCCTGCGAGGCCAGGAAGATCCCGATCGCGGTGGGCCGGAACTCGTCCGGCACGGACACCGTGAGCAGGGCCAGTGACAGGCCCAGCAACGCGGTCAGCGCGAAGCCGTCGGCGAAACGCATCGCGAGCAGGAACCAGTGATTCGGCGAAAGCGCGGCGAGGAGCTGGAAAACGATGGTGGCGGCCAGCCCGTAGATCAGCAGGCGTTTGAGTCCATAGCTGTCGCCCAGGTTCCCCACGGCGAGGACCGCGGCGGCGACGACCAGGGTCGCCGCACTGCCCAGGAGGCCGACCTGGGCGGGCGGGACATGCAGTCCCCGGCTGATCTCCGGGAGGTTCAGGGTGAGCAGCACCGGATCCACGGTGGTGATCGCGAAGGCGAGAGCGGGTCCCAGCACGGTGAGGACGGTGCGCATCCCCATCCGGGGATGCCGCACCCCGGGCTGGGGCGGGTTGACGGCCACACCGGGATTCTCCCCCCGATCGCCGCACCGCTCTCGCCGAAGTTCTGCCCGGTGCCTTCCCGGTGAGCGACTCACTCGCGCTGCGTCGTCGCGATGAATAAGTATCCTGGAAGAAGCCGCGGCGACTCCAGGAAAATCCCTTCCCATTCTGCCCGAAACGATGTCGCGACACAGCGTCGGGACGGGTCGGGACAGGAGGAAAATGGCCCACGGGGCAGCGCACGCTCACACCCGGCGCACGGCGCCGGAACAGCACTACCGTCTGCGATGTCAGGGCTGTGACGCACTGTTCGAGGACGACGGGTTCCTCCTCGAGTGCCCGAACCGCCACGAACCCGCCCTCGTCGTCGCGGAATACCGAAACACTCGTTTCGAACCAGACGTGGGTATCGAAGGCCTGTTCCGGTACCGCAACTGGCTGCCCGGCACCCGGGTCCTGGCCGGCGCGGGCAGCGGCGCGACCTATCGGAGCGAACGGCTGAACCGCCTACTGGGGCTGCCCGGCCTGTGGGTCGCGTTCAACGGCTACTGGCCGGAAAGGGGCGCGACCCTCGGCACCGCGACCTTCAAGGAACTGGAGGTGTGGCCGGTCCTCTCCCGGCTCCCACGGCCGCGGGAGCAGGTTCTCGTCGTGGCCTCGGCGGGCAACACCGCCGCCGCCTTCGCCAGGGCCTGTTCGCTGAACACCATTCCCTGCCTGATCATCCTGCCCGTGGCCGGGGCCGCCTGCCTGAGGTTTCCCGATGCCCTCCACCCGTGCGTGAAGATCGTCTCCCTGACCGGGTGCGCCGACTACTCCGACGCGATCGCGCTGGCGAACCGCGTTGCGCGGATCGACGGTTTCGTCGCGGAGGGGGGCGTGAAGAACATCGCGAAGCGCGAGGGGCTGGGCACGACGGTGCTGAACGCGGTCGAAACGATCGGGCGGATCCCCGACTACTACTTCCAGTCGATAGGAAGCGGAGCGGGAGCTATCGCGGTCTACGACGCCACGATGCGGCTCACCCGTGACGGACGATTCGGCCGCAGGCCCCCGAGGCTCGTGCTGAGCCAGAACCAGCCGTTCGTGCCGGTCCACCGGTCCTGGCGGGCGCGCCGCCGGGAACTGGTGGAGATCGACGACGAGGTCGGGAAGAACCAGATCCGGCAGATCACCGCGCACGTGCTGTCGAACCGGCGGCCCGCCTACTCGGTCCGGGGCGGTGTCTACGACGTCCTCACCGGCTCCGGGGGCGACACGCGCACCGCCGACAACCTCGAGACCCTGCAAGCGAAACGGTTGTTCGAAGAGGTCGAGGGAATCGACATCGACCCGGCGGGCGCGGTCGCACTGGCCACCCTGATCAAGACCGCCCGCTACGGCGGGATCGACCGAAGAGCCCTGATCCTGCTGAACATCACCGGCGGCGGACGCCGCAGGCAGCATCGGGGCAGGAAACTGCGCCCGGCAGGAGTCGCCCTCGAAATCGACGGGAAGGAATTGCAGCGTGACGAAACCCTGGACCGGGTCGTCGGCCTCTTCCGGTGACGGGTCCGATGTGGAGCGGCTCTACCGGAGCCTCACCCCGACGTCGCACGAGTACTTCCTGGAAGGCAGCCGGTACCTGCCGGGCGCCGATTCGCGCAGCACCCTCTTCCACCTTCCGTATCCCCTCGTGCTGTCCGAGGGCCATGGCTGCCGTGTATCCGATGTGGACGGCAACGAGTTGCTGGATTTCACCGGGAACCACACGTCCCTGGTCCTCGGCTACGGTCATCCGCGAGTGCGCGAGGCCGTCCGGGACCAGTTGGACAGGGGAACCTGCTTTCCCGGAGCCACCGCGCTCGGAGTCCGGATGGCGAAACTGCTGTGCGACAGGATTCCCTCCGTCGAACGGGTCCGCTTCACCAACTCCGGGACCGAGGCGGTGATGTACGCCGTCCGGGCCGCCAGGGCCTTCACCGGACGGCCCGGGGTCGCCAAAGTGGAGGGCGGCTACCACGGCAGCTGGGACGACGTGATGGTGAGCACCCGCCCGGCCGGGCAGGCCGGAGACCGGGTACGCCCGGCCGCGGTTCCGGCGTCCCCGGGTCTCACGCCGGGCGCCCTCGGCACCACCGTGGTGCTGCCGTTCAACGAGGCGGAGGCCGCGGCGCGGCTGATCGAGCAGTACGGCGAACAGCTCGCCGCCGTCGTCGTGGAACCGGTCCTGGGCTCCGCCGGCATGATCCCCGCCGACCGGGACTACCTCGTCATGCTGCGCGAACTCACCGCACGGCTCGGCATCGTGCTGGTCTTCGACGAGGTCGTCAGCTTCCGGATCGCCCACGGAGGCGCACAGGAACACTTCGCCGTGTCACCGGACCTGACCTGCCTCGGGAAACTCATCGGCGGCGGCTTCCCGCTCGGCGCCTTCGGCGGCCGCGGCGACATCATGGCCCTGTTCGACCCCTCCGGCGGCGGGCCGCGGATGCCCCATCCCGGCAGTTACAACGCCAACCCGGTCAGCCTGGCGGGCGGCCTGGCCACCCTCGAGGTGCTCACCGGGGAAGCGATCGGGGGCCTGAACGCCCGGGGTGCCCGCCTGCGGAACCGGATGCGGGCCGCCTTCGCCGAGGCCGGTCTTCCCGCGCAGGTCACCGGCCTCGGCTCGCTCTTCGCGATCCACCCGGTCGCACACCCGGTGCGCGCCTACCGGGACACGATCGGTGCCGACGCCGGGTGCCGTCACCGGATCTTTCTCGGCCTGTTCACCGAAGGCGTGCTGATCGACCCCCGCGGGGTGGGGTGTGTTTCCACCGCTGCCGGGGAAGCCGAGGTGGACCGGTTCACCGGCGCGCTGCGGACCGTCCTGGAGGGACTCGCTCACCGCACGCGGTAGGCGAAGATCCGGACCTTGAGCCCGGGATCTTCGTACCGCAGGTGCGAGAAGGGCTCACTCGTCTCCAGCAGACGCCATTTCCCTTCCCTCTCCAAGGCGTCCTGCCTTTCCCGGAAGCCGCCTTCCACGTACACGTCGGTGCGCACGCTGAAGATCACGCACCCGCCGGACCTGCTCACGCGAACCAGTTCCGTGAAGGACTCCGGCGGGGCGTGACCGGCGGCGAAGACGCCCGTCGACACGACGGCGGCGAAGGTGCGGTCGGGAAAATCCAGCCGCCTGCCCAGTTCCATCCGCCGCAGGTCCCGGTACGCCCCCTTCTCGCGGGCCACCTTCAGCATGTTCTCCGAAATGTCGATGCCCGTGATGTCGTGGTAGCCCAGCGGCGCGAGGACCTGCCCCATCATCCCGGTGCCCGCCCCGGCGTCGAGCACCGCTCCGGCCCCGGGTGCGACGTAACGGCCGAAGAACCCGGCCGCCACGGCCGGCGTGGAGTACCCGTAGCTCAGGATGCGCCGTTCGTAGTCTTCGGCCCAGTCGTCGTAGATCCTCGCGGCCTCCTGGCTGTTCGTGGCCGTGGTCGCGACATCGGTTCTGTAGGTGATCCGCAGGGGTGCGAACTCGTCGGCGCCGGTCAAGGGACACCTCCGGAGGCGGGAGTGCCTTCACCCTAACCCCCGGCGGACGCCACCGCCCGCCATGGGCGCGAGCCGGTGTCCGGTAAGCGCTTTCCCCCTCGCCTCCGGGTTTGACCTCCGGCGAATCGGGCACGTTCCCCGCGAGGACGAGCGGGAGGTGCGGATGGTCCCCCTGTCGGAGCAGCGGCTCCGGATGCGCGACCGGTTCCTCGACCAGGCCGTGCGTGAACTGTGGAAGTACGACGACCGGGTGCGCGGGCTCGGCATCGACGTGCGGTTCGACCGCGGGGTCGCGCACCTGACCGGCGAGGTCGACGACGCGGGCCGGCTCGACACGGCACGGTCGCTGATCGGTCGGCTGGACGGTGTGCTCGCGGTGTGGGACCGGGTGCGCGTGGCGGGCCGGGACCCGGTGGTCCTCGATCTCGGCTGCGGAGCGCAGAAGCAGTATCCGGGCAACCTCGGCATCGACCTCCACCTCACCTCCGAGGTCGACGTCCGGGCCGATGTGTCCGCTCCCCTGCCCTTCGCGGACGGCTCGGCCGACCGGGTGTTCCTCGTGCACATCCTGGAGCACCTGGTCGACTTCCTGCCCCTGGTCGACGAGGTGCACCGGGTGCTGCGGCCGGACGGGATCGCCTTCGTGCTGTCCCCCTGGTGGCGCTACGTCAACGCCGTCGCGGACCCGACGCACGTGCGCCTGCTCGACGTGCAGACGATCAAGGGGATCTGCCGCCGCGCGGGATCACGGCGGCTGTGGAACCCGCTGCACGTGGGCTGTGACGGCGCCGGCGTCTTCGCCGAACTGCGACCGCTGACCGATCCCGCGGACTTTCCCGGCGAGGCCGAACTGGCCCGGTTCTTCGACTGACCCGGCGCCGTCCCGGGCGGCAGCCGCCGGTCACGCCCGGCCACGGCGTCAGCGGAATCACCAGATTTTCGCGTTGCCCCGCGACCGGATTCCACTCTAAACGCGGTAGCCGCCAATCCCCCGGTTGCGCCGGGAAAAACTACTCCATCAGATCAACCCCGCCCACCTTTTCGAGTGTTCGGCCAGCGGACGAACTGATGCCGCCCGAAGGCGCGGATAGTGTCGACTCGCCAGCCACGTCGATCCCAGCTGTCACAGGAGATGGACTGAACCCCAGCAGTCCCTGGCGTCACGGAGCCGGCAAGCGGAAAAACATGCAGTCCGTAGAGAAACACTATCCCCCAGAAAGGTTTTCAGGCGATCAACAAGAGTCGTGAAAGCGATTTCCTCCCTGCCTTCCGGAGAATCAGATGATCACACGAAATATTCGGACCTTCTTACACGTTTTCGGCCGGCGGCGAACCTGGCTGGCGGCGCTCGTCGCGGTCGCTTCCGCGGCACTGGTCGGCCTGGTGCTGATCGGGACCGCACCGCGGGCGCAGGCGCAGGCCCCCCAGCCGGGGGCGGCGGCCGCACAGCAGGTCGACCCGCGCGGGGACGACGGCCGGTGCCTGCCCTGGTCGCCGCACTGCCATTGCCCAGGGGCGCATCACCACTGCAGGCCCAAGCCGCCCATGCCCACTTTCCCACCGCCCAAGCCGTGCTGTAAGCCCGGGCCTCCCGGGCCGCCCGGACCCAGCGGACCTCCCGGACCGACCGGTCCTCCCGGCGCTACCGGACCGACCGGTCCGACCGGACCGACCGGTCCGACCGGACCGACCGGCCCCAGCGGACCGACCGGCCCGAGCGGCCCCTCCGGCCCGAGCGGACCTTCCGGCCCGAGCGGACCTCCGGGACCGAGCAGTGGCATCGACACAGTGACCCAGGGCAATTCCCAGTACATCGGGTACGTCAACGGCACACCGTCGGTTTTCGTCTACGACTCGTCGAACGGGACGTGGTACAACCTCGGCCCCATCCCTTCCGGGAACGCCGTTGACATCGGCTTGTCCGTCGGCCAGCCCACCGGCAACACCCTCGATGTCACGGTCCTGACGAGCACCGGAAACGTCTACCAAGACCAGTGCACGATCAACCCGGCTCCCATCCACGCCTGCACGGGATGGGTGCCCTTCACCCCGAACACCACTTCGCCGAGCACGCCGTCACCGTAGGCAGCCCGGAGGAAGTCGGTCGAAACGCACGTGGTGCCGCCCGGAACCTTCCGGGCGGCACCACCCCTCCCGCACAGAATCGTTTTCCGAAACCGAGGTGGCAGATGACGGACAGGCACCCGATCAACAGGCTGGCGGTGGTCATCGGCGCGGCGGCTGTCTTCACCGCCGGCTGCTCCCAGCACAATCCGAGCGCCCGGGACCAGCTCGTGCTGCCCCCGGTCAGCCCGCCGCCGGGCCTCGTGACGGACGCGCCGGCAACCGACGGGCTGCCCGTCGTCGCCGTCGCGCAGGCGCCGGGCATCGACCTTGCGCTGCACCTGTCACGGAACCGGTGCGGGGTGAGCGCGGCCGGACCCGGCCGGACCGCTCTCGGCGCCTCCGCGCCACGGAACGACCAGGAGCACGGTGATTCCTCGGACGAGTTGCCGGAACAAGTCCGGAACGCCCTGGGCACGGCGAACAAGGCCGTGACGCCCTGGGGTGCCGGGCAGCTCGAACTGTTCTGCGGCAAGTACAACATGGCGGTCCTCCTGCCTCCGGTCGATGCGCCGGTCCACGTCCGCGGCTCGGGCAGCAGCAGCCGGGTCGACGCGGCGGGAGCCCCGTCCCGCACTCTCGTGGTGGCCGGGCCTCCCGGAGAGCTGTACGTACCGCCCCTGTACCCGGGCAACGCCCCGCCCGCGAGGTGACCACGGAGTCGATACGGCCGTGAGCGGTCCCCTCACGGCAACTCACAGCCAGTGGGAGTGACATCGCCGACCCCGGCGGGTGGACGGGACGGCCGGGCGGGCGCCGCTCACTAGGCTGGACGGAGTACCGACCCGGGAAGGACTGGCGAGAGCATGAGCGTGGAGGCCGCTGCCGTCGACGCGGCATACGAACGGTTGCAGGGCGTCGTGGCCCGCACTCCCCTGCAGCGCCACGAACGGCTCTCCGCCCGCACCGGCGCGGACGTGTGGCTCAAGCGCGAGGACCTGCAGGTGGTCCGCTCCTACAAGCTGCGCGGCGCCTACAACCTGCTCGCCCAGCTCGACCCGGACCAGCGGGACCGGCCGATCGTGTGCGCCAGCGCGGGGAACCACGCACAGGGGGTCGCGTTCGCGTGCCGGGCGCTCGAACTGCGAGCCCGGATCTTCGTCCCGCGCACCACACCCCGCCAGAAGCGGGACAGGATCGCGCTGCTCGGCGGCGACCGCGTGGAGACCATCGTCGGCGGCGACACCTACGACGCCGCCTTCGCCGCCGCGCGGGAGGACGCCGAGCGCACTGGCGCCGTGATGGTGCCCGCCTTCGACCACCCCGACGTGATCGCCGGTCAGGGCACGGTCGCCCGGGAGATCGCCGAACAACTCGGCACCGCCCCGGACGTGGTCGTCGTCCCGGTCGGCGGTGGGGGCCTGGTCGCCGGGATGACCACCTGGCTGGCCAAACACCACCCCGCGACCCGCGTCCTGGGTGTCGAACCCCGCGGCGCGGCGAGCATGGCGGCCGCGATCGCGGCCGGACGGCCGGTCGAACTGGCCGCCCTCGACGGTTTCGTGGACGGCGCGGCGGTGCGCAAGGTCGGCGCCCACACCCACGGTGTGCTGGCGGAGCATCCCATCGACCTGCGCGAGGTGGACCCCGGCGTGCTGTGCGAGGAGATGCTCGACCTGTTCGACGTCGACGGCATCATCGCGGAACCGGCCGGGGCGCTGGCCACCGCGGCGCTGCGCACGTCCGGCCTCGTCGCGCCGGGCGAAACCGTGGTCGCCGTCGTCTCCGGTGGCAACCACGACGTGAGCCGCTACGCCGAGGTCATCGAACGGGCACTGGTCTCACGCGGGGTGAAGCACTACTTCCTGGTCGAGTTCCCGCAGGAACCGGGGGCACTGCGCCGGTTCCTGGACGAGGTGCTCGGCCCGGACGACGACATCACCCTGTTCGAGTACGTCAAGCGCACCAACCGCGAGTTCGGCCCGGCACTGGTGGGCCTCGAACTGGGTGCCCCGGAGGACCTCGCGCCCCTGCTCGCGCGCCTCGACGCCTCCCCGATCTCGGCGCAGAAGCTGTCGCCCGACGACCCCACCTTCCGCTTCCTGATCTAGGCCCGGTCAGGGCCGCGACGAGCCGTGAAGGGAGCCTTCACAGTCGATTCGACTGTGAGGGGTCCCTCCACGGCCCATGCCCGAGGGTTCACTGGTGCGCGCTGGCGTGCAGGGCGACGGTGCCCGGGCAGGGCGGTGCGGCGGGCACCGCGGCGGGCGCGGGTTCCCGCCTCCGGGACGCGCCGAGGTAGGCCGCCGACGCGATGACCGCCAGCACGATGATGCCCAGCCCGTAGGCGGTCGCCGTGGTCACCAGGCCCACGCTGCGCACGACGGCCCCCGCGGCCAGTGCGGGCAGGCTCATGCCGAGGTAGGAGACCACGTAGATGGCCGCGACCACGCCGGAACGCTCCGCGGCGGGCGAGGCGGCGGTGAGCACCTTGAACGCCCCGCTGAAGGCCGGGCCGAAACCGAAGCCCGCGATCGCGGTGCCGAGGAAGAACAACAGCTCCGATCCAGTGTGGACGGCGTCGAGGATCAGCACGACCCCGGCGATCAGCGCGACCGAACCGCTCAGCAGCGCCCGCCCCGCGGGCCAGTTCGAAGTCAGGCTCGAGGTGAGCGCCCCCGCACAGGCCAGCACCGTGATCACCAGTCCGGCGGTCAGGTGGCTGCCGCTGTGCAGCAGCGTGCCCGTCACCGAAGCGCCGAGCGAAAGGTAGAGCCCGCTCAGCGACCAGAAGGCGAACAGCGAGGGGGCGATCGCCACGAACAGCGAACGGGCACTGCCCGGCACCACCACGCGCGGCCGCAGCGCGGGCAGCCACCGGCCGTCCGGTTCCGCGGTTTCCGGCATGAACAGCGCCGTGGCGGCGGCCAGGACGAACAGTGCGGCGAGCAGCCAGTAGATGAGCTGTGTCGGGTACGGGCCGTGTTCGACGAGCAGGCCGGAGCCGAGCGCGCCGGCACCGAGCCCCAGTGACGGCGCGATGCTCGCCACCTGCGCCCCCAGCCGGGGCCGCGAGGACGGCTGGAGGTCGATCAGGCTCGCGCTCATCGCGCCCGTGGCCAGGCCGGTGGCCAGGCCCTGGACCACCCGCGCGACGATCAGGGTGCCCACCCCGCCCGCTTCCGCGAACACCACCATCGCCGCCGCCTGCAGCAGCAGCGCGGCGAACAGGACGGGCCTTCGTCCAATGTGGTCACACAGCGTCCCGGTGCACACCAGCGCCAGCAGCAGGCACAGCACGTAGACGGCGAACACGACCGTCAGCACGATCGGGGAGAACCCCCAGCGCTGCTGGTACAGAACGTACATGGGGGACGGGGTGCTCGCGGCGAACAGCAACAGCCCCAGGGAAACGGCCACCGCCCAGAAGGAAACGGTGCGCGGCAGGGTCGGACGTCCCGCTCTTCCAGATGTCACGGACGTCACTCTAACCGCCGGGCACCCCGCGCATCAGTGGATTTCGAAGGCGCGAACGGCAATACCGTTCAGCCGCCTGCGCGGCGCGCCCGAGATGCCGGAAATCAGTTCCGTCCGCCCCAGTCCAGGCGGTCGGCCAGCCCGGCGGTGGTGAAGGCCGCGACCAGATCATCGCGACCTTCCGTGAAATGGGCCCAGCCGTCGTAGTGGACGGGAACCACCCGGCGGGCTCCGAGGATCCGGGTGGCCTCGGCGGCCCGGGTGCTGTCCAGGACGATCGGCTGGTTGTCGAAGAGAACGGGGAAGCGGGGAGCGCCGGCGAAGAGGATGGCGGTGTCGACCGGGGCGAACCGGCCGGCGATCTCCCGGACCGCGTCGAGCGAGGCGTTGTCGCCGCTGACGTAAACGGTGGGCAGGCCCTGCCCGGTCAGCACGAAACCGACGACCTGGCCGGTGACCGGCTCGATCTCCTCGCGGGAGCCGGGGCCGTGGAGGGCGGGGACGCCGGTCACGGTGATCGTGCCGCCGTCGGGGCGGTTCAAGGCGATGGTTTCCCAGTCGGCCAGGCCCTTGGCCGTCCCTCCCAGGCGCTCGCCGCCGCCGGGCGTGGTCAGGGTGAGGGGAACGTCGGCGAGCAGGGCCCGGCCGGACCTGTCGAGGTTGTCGGCGTGCTCGTCGTGCGAGAGCAGGACCACGTCGATGCGGCCGAGCTCCGCCGGGGTGGTGGCCGGGGGCGCGGTCTTGGTCAGGACCGGGCGGCCGGGCCGGGCCTGGTCACCGGGACCGTCGAAGGTCGGATCGGTCAGGAACCGCAGGCCGCCGTACTCGAAAAGCGCGGTCGGGCCACCGAAGGCGCGGACTGGGAACCGGTCGGTCGTCACGGGAAGGGAAGACATGGGAACCTCACGGATAGATACGGATGAACCGTGAGTGACGGTAGCGGATTCTCATGGATGTGCGCAAGACTTACCATGAGAACCGTGAAGGAGCCCGCGATCGGAGACCCCGGCCTGCCGCCCGCCGAGGGCGAGGAAGAACACCTCTCGCTCGCCCTCGCCAACAGCACGATCGCGCTCCCCGGCGGGCTCACCATCGATCTCCTGAGCACTCCGGCGCAGGCGAATCAGTGGCTGGCCGAACGGGGTCTCGCCCCTGCCGACGCCGGCATGCGGGAGATGTGCGCCGCTCAGCTGCGCTCACTGCGCGAACAGATCAGGTCGTTGTTCGCCTCCCGGGCCGCAAGTCTTCCCGCCCTCACCGCCGCGGTCACGGCCATCAACGACGCCATGACCCGCGTTCCGACCGCCCCGCTCCTGCAGTGGGACGACGAGACCGGCCCCTACCGCGCCACCCCGCACCCCATCACCGCGATCGTCGACCACGCACTGGCCACCCTCGCCGCCGACGCCGCCGACC
The DNA here is from genome assembly GCF_026802195.1 of Amycolatopsis cynarae. Lineage (NCBI taxonomy): Bacteria > Bacillati > Actinomycetota > Actinomycetes > Pseudonocardiales > Pseudonocardiaceae > Amycolatopsis > Amycolatopsis cynarae. Next base: position 4,327,213 of record NZ_CP113836.1, read on the forward strand.
TGCTCACTTCCCCCGATGGCGACCGTCTCACCGCCTGCGGCTCCGCCCCCTGCAGCCGCTACCTGCTCCGGCGCGGCCGCCGCCACTGGTGTTCCACCCGCTGCGGCGACCGTGCCCGCGCCGCCCGCGCCTACAGCCGCCGCCGCAACTCCGGATGACACCGGAATGACCCCGCCATTCGCCCGTGGAAAACGGCGGGGGGACGGGGTCCGGTGGGAGGGCCCGTGCGGACCCTCCCACCGGCGTCAGGCGGAGAACCGGACCGGCAGTTCCAGCAGACCGCGGAACGGGGACGCCGCCGGAAGCCTGCGCAGCTCCTCGACGGGTACCCCGAGCCGCAGCCCCGGCAACCGGCGCAGCAGCGCGCCGATGCCGATCCGGGCCTCCATCCTGGCGAGTGACACCCCGAGACAGTAGTGGACACCGTGACCGAAGCCGATGTGGCCGACCCGCTCCCGGCAGACGTCCAGTTCATCCGGTTCGTCGAAATGCTCCGGATCGTGGTTCGCCGCGTTGATCACCACGCCGACGATCGATCCGGCGGGGATGCGCACTCCTCCGTATTCGACGTCCTCGGTGGCGATCCGGGGGCTGGCCACCGGCAGCGGGCCGTCGAACCGCAGCAGCTCCTCGATCGCCGCGGGCAGCAGATCCGGCTCGGCGCGCAACAGGGCGAGTTGCTCGGGATGGGTCAGCAGCGCCACCGTCGCGTTGCCGAGGAAGTCCGCGGTGGTCTGGTGCCCGGCGAACAGCAGCAGGAAAGTGGTCGAGACCAGTTCCCGTTCCGACAGTTTCCCTTCGTGGTCGCACGCCTCGATCAGGGCGCTGATCATGTCGTCTGCCGGATGCGCGCGTTTGGCCTTCACCAGGCCGGCCAGGTAGTGGTGCAGCCTGAGCTGCACCTCCTGCACGGCCGCCCGGTCCTGTTCGGGCTTCCGGCTCGACCCCGAGGTCCGGATCACCTGCGTCCAGTCGAGGACCCGCTTCTGGTCCTCGCCCGGAACGCCGAGGAGATCGCAGATCACCCGCATCGGCAGCGGGATGGCGAAGTCCTCCATCAGCTCGGCCCGGCCCTGCGGCACGATCCGGTCGAGCAGTTCGTCCACGATCTGGGCCACGCGAGGCCGCAGCGCCTCGATCCGCCGCGGCGCGAACGCCTGCGAGATCATCCGGCGCAGCCTGCTGTGCTCGGGCGGATCGGAGTTGAGCATGTTCCGGTTGAGCGCCTCGGAGTTCGGCCCGAAGATCCGCAGATAGTGCTGCCCTGGGCCGTAGAGGTCCTTGGACAGCCGCGGATCGGTCAGCGCCGCTTTGGCATCGTCGAACCGGGTGATCAGGTAGGAGTCGAACCGCGGCGAGGCGACCGGGCACACCGGGCTGTTCTCCCGCAGGCGGGCGAAGGTGGGATACGGATCGGCGGCGAAGGAGTCGGTGTAGACCTCCGAAGCAGGCACAGCGGGAACGGCCGGAATCGTCTGGTCGGTCACCGGAGGACCCCCGGTTCGCTCGCCACCGTGTGCAGCACCTCGTAGGTGTTGCGCTGCGCGGATTCGCGCAGTTCCCGCACCACCCGCAGCAGCCGGTCACGGTGCTCGCTGCGCCCGAAGGCGTCCAGCCGCTCCCGGTCCGCCCATTCGCTGATGATCAGGTAGTTGCGCGGGTCGTCGGCGTCGCGCACCAGGTCCTGGCTCAGGCAGCCGTCCAGCCCCCGGATCTGTTCGGCGGCCGACCGCCATTCCGCCTCGAACCGCTGCTCGCAGCCCGGCTTCGCGCGCATCGCCAGCACCGTCCGCACCTTCGTCATCGCGCACCCCCGAACACCCGGCGCAGGTTGTTCCCGAGCGCGTCGGCGTCGATCGGGCGGCTGCGGAACCCGATCTGCCCGTCCGGGCGGATCAGGTACAGCGCGGTGCCGTTGACGCCGTAGGCGGCCCGGAACTCGCCTTCACTGTCGCGCACCACGGGCGGATCGAGCATCCACGGCACCCGCGCGTCCGGGCTCGCCACCAGGTACACGTCGATCTCCCCGCACGTCTGCTGCCGGACGTCCGCGCACAGCTTCTCCACGGCGGCCATCTCCGCCTCGTTCGCCGAGGCGTCCGCGTAGAGCAGCAGGGTGTGGCGGGTGCCGCGCGTCAGGTCGCGCAGCCGCAGCGGGTGCCCGACTCCGCGCCGGTACAGGCCACTGGCGTCGCGGGCGCGCTCGCCGGGCCCCGGTCCCTCCAGGGTGCCGGGGCGGGCGACCGACTCACCGACCAGCGGAGAGTCCGCATAGGACAGCAGCAACGACATCTCGTCCAGGAACTGGCGTTTCAGATCCTCCCGGTCCAGCTCGTCGGTGAAGGCCATCCGCACCGCCCGTCCGACGATCCGCTCGCCCTCCGGGCGCCGCTCCGCCTCGTAGCTGTCCAGCAGGCCGGGCGCGGCGATCCCCCGCACCGCCAGCGCCAGCTTCCAGCCCAGGTTCCACGCGTCTCCGATCCCGGTGTTCATGCCCTGGCCGCCCGCGGGCGGATGCAGGTGCGCCGCGTCGCCCGCCACGAACACCCGCCCCTCCCGGTAGCGGTCCACGATGCCGTGGCTGATCCGGAACACCGAAGACCAGCGCAGGTTCGACGCGCGCGTGCCGGGCGGGGCGAGCTCGTCCAGCACGGTCTGCACGTCGGCCAGCGTCGGCTCGGCGAGCTCCTCGGCGAACCCGGGCGGCGCGTCCTTCCCGCCGGTCTGGGCGAAGAACCGGGGCGGCGCCATCGTCGCGATCCGGTACCGCGACTCGCCCCGCAGCGGAACGCACACCAGCATGTTGTCCATCCGGCCGCCGGTCTCGTGCAGGAACCGCAGCAGGTGTCCCGGCGGCATGTCCCAGTCGACGTCCACGTCCCCGAGCATGAACAGCTGGGGGAACCGGCCCAGCCCGCCGGAAAAGGTCAGCCCCAGCAGTTCGCGCACCTTGCTGTGCGCGCCGTCGCAGCCGACGAGGTACTTCGCGCGCACGGTCTCCCTGCCGCCGCCGGCGATGTCGAGCGTGGCCAGCACACCGTCGTCGTCCTGGCTGAACGCGACCAGCTCGGCCCCCCGCCGCGGGCGCACCCCCAGCGTGGCCAGCCGGTCGGTGAGGATCCGCTCGGTCTCGTACTGCGGAAGCCCCAGATGCGCGTACGGCAGTTCCGGCAGCTCCCAGCTCATCCGGTGCGTTTCCTCGCCGTTGACGAACACCATCTGGCCGGTCAGCCAGATCCCGGCGTCCATCGCGTCGCGCACGATGCCCTGGTCCTCCCAGATCTCCATGGTGCGGCAGTGCACGCCGATCGCCTTGTCGGCCTGCGCGGGCGGTTCCGCGCGCTTTTCCACCACCCGGCAGTCGATGCCGCGCCGGGCCAGTTCGACGGCGGCGGTCAGCCCGGCGGGCCCCGCCCCGACGATGAGTACGTCCGTTGTCGTGTGCACGGTTTCTTCCCCGCTCTCCCTGCCCGTACTGGGTCCTCGCGTGGTTTCGGAAGTGGTGTGGAGGTGGAACAGGCGGCGCCGGAAGTCCAGGAGGAACGGCGCGATCGGGCCCGCCTCCTCCTCCGCGTGCGCCGGGTCGCCGATCCAGCGGAAGAACTCCGCTTCACCGGCCCACTCCGCGAAGATGTGGTAGACGTCGGAACCGGGCTCGCGCAGCAGGTCCTCCCGGAGGTAGCCGGGCACCCCGGGCATCCGCGCGGCGACCTGCGCGTACCCGCGGGCGAACTCCGCCAGCCGCACGGACGGCACGGTCACCTCGACGTCCACGCAGATCCTGGCCCCGGGGCCGCCTTCGGGGGCCGACATCACGCGGTAGCCGCCCTCCTCCACCGGCTCGCACAGCGGGCGGAAAAGCTCGGCCAGGCGCGCGGCCACCGGCCCGTTTTCGTGGTCGCGCAAAGCGGATTCGTCCGCCCATTCGGTCACCACGACGAACGTGCGCGGCTCGGCGGCGTCCAGGAGCAACTCCGCCGCGAGGTTGCCCGCCAGCCCGCCGATCGTTCCGGCGACCGTGCGCCACGCCGGCTCCACATCCTGTTCGCATCCCGGATGCGCCCGCACCCGCTGCATGGCCCGGATCATGCCGCCTCCTGTGTCCTGCGGGACACCCGCACCCGGTCGGCCGCACGACCAGGGGCTCCGCCAGTGTCGATCATGCGACCTCCTGTGTCCTGCGGGACACCCGCACCCGGTCGGCCGCACGACCAGGGGCTCCGCCAGTGTCGATCATGCGACCTCCTGTGCCAAAGCCGGAACCTTCAGCACGACCGAGCTGTTGAAGCCCCCGTAGCCGCGCGCGTTGACCAGGACCGTTTCGACCGTCTTCCGGCGCGGCTCGCGCACGAAGTCGAGGCCGTACCCGGGATCTGGGTCGCTCAGATTGCCGACCGCGGGGATCACCCCGTCCCGGATCACCAGCGCCGCGACGACCAGGTTCAGCGCGGATCCGCCCGCGCACAGCCGCCCGATGAACCCCTGCGGCGCGGTCACCGGGATCCGGTCCGCCCGCGGCCCGAAGGTGTCCCTGATCGCGCGGACCTCGAGCGCGTCGAACTCGGGGCTGCCCGCGCCGTCGGCGATCACGAGATCGATGTCGTCCGGCGACAGCCCGGAGTCCTCGATGGCCAGCCGCATGCACCGGGCCAGTTGCGCGCAGTCCCCGGGAGGCCGGTGGTGGTGGTACGCGTCGTGTGTGGCGGCGTAACCGGCCACCTCGGCGTACACCTTCCCGGCGCCCCGCCGCGCGGCCTCCCCGGCGTCTTCCAGCACCAGCACGGCGCCGCCCTCACCCGGCGCGTACCCGTTGGCCGCCGCGTCGAACGGTTTGTAGCCCTGCCGCGGGTCGCGGCTGGTGGTCATCCGGCCGCTCGCCGACTGGCAGGCCAGGGAATACGGGCACAGCGGGGCCTCGGTGCCCCCGGCCAGCACGGCCGGGGTGCCGCGGCGGATGGCCCGGCGCGCCCAGCCGACGCTGTCCAGCCCGCCCGCGCCCTCGGTGACGAGCACGGTGGACGGCCCCTTGGTGCCGTTCTTGATCGACACCTGGCCGGTGTTGGCCGCGTAGAACCAGGCGATCGACTGGTAGGCGCTCACCGCGCGCCTGCCCTGTGTCCACAGTGCCTGGATCTCCCGCTGTCCGAACTCGACACCGCCCGAGCCGCTGCCGAAGGCCACGCCGGTGTGGTAGGGATTCCGCTCGCCGACGTCGTACCCGGCGTCGGCGAGCGCGAAATCCGTGGCGGCGAGCGCCATCCAGGTCCACCGGTCCGTCTGCACCGCGAGCCGGTCGTCGAGGTAGTCCTCCGAACGGAAGCCGGGCACCTGACCGGCGATGGTGGTGTCGTAGCCGCTCGCGTCGAACGCCTCGATCGGCCGGACGTGCAGTTCGGAGTCCACAGTGGAACTCCAGTACGCCTCCGTCCCGATCCCGCTCGGCGCGATCACACCGGCGCCGGTCACCACGACGGCCGTCATGACGTCCGGCCCGGTTTCGCGAGCAGGATCGCGGACTGGAACCCGCCGAACCCGCTGCCCACCGACAGCACCACGTCCAGCGCCTCGGCCCGCGCCGTCTTGGGCACGTAGTCCAGGTCGCACAACGGGTCCGGCTCCTCGTAGTTGGCGGTGGGGGGCACCACCCCGAACTCGATCGCCAGCGCGCACGCGGCCACCTCGATCGACCCGATCGCGCCGAGGGAGTGGCCGACCATGGACTTGATCGAGCTGACCGGCACCCGGTAGGCGTGCTCGCCGAGGCTGCGCTTGAACGCCGCCGTCTCGTGCACGTCGTTCTGCTTGGTGCCCGAACCGTGCGCGTTGACGTAGCCGACCTCCTCGGGGCTGATCCTGGCCTGGCGCAAGGTCTCCTCGATCGCCGCGGCCATCTCGATCCCGTCCGGCCGGAGACCGGTCATGTGGTAGGAGTTGCAGCGGTTGGCGTATCCGGCGATCTCGCAGTACACGTGCGCGCCGCGGCGCCGGGCGTGCTCGGCCTCCTCCACGACGAGCACGGCCGAGCCCTCCCCCATCACGAACCCGTCCCGCCGGGCGTCGAAGGGCCGCGAGGCGTGCTCGGGGTCGCTGTTGCACGCCGTGGTCGCCCGGATCGCGTCGAAACACGCCATCGTGATCGGCGAGATCGGCGCGTCGGTGGCACCGGCGATCACCACGTCGGCGTCGCCGTCCTCGATCAACTGGTGGGCGTAGCCGACCGCGTCGATGCCGGAGGTGCATCCGGTGGAGACCACCGCGGCCGGGCCGTGGGCACCCAGCCGCACGGCGACCTCCGCCGCCATGCTGCTGGGCACCAGCGCCTCGTAGAGGAACCTGGTGGCGTAGCGGGGATCCACCAGCCACTGGCGGCCCCCGTCGGAGACCACTTTGTACTCGTTTTCCAGCCGGGTGGTGGCGCCGACCGCGCTGCCCAGTGCGACGGCCAGCCGGTCGTGGTTGAGCGACTCCCGGTCGAGTTCGAGCCCGCTGTCCGCGACCGCCTCGCTCGCCGCCGCCAGGGCGAACTGCACGAAACGGTCGCAGCGGCTCACCTCCTGCGGCGTCAGCCCGGCCTCGAAGGGATCGAAATCGCACTCGGCCGCCACCTGTGAGCGGAACGGGTCCGGATCGAAGAACGAGATCCGCCGCGTCGCCGTCCGGCCGCTGGTGATCAGCTGCCAGAACTCCTTGCGCCCGTTGCCCCCCGGAGCCACCACCCCGACTCCGGTGATCACGGACGAGCGTCCGTTCATCGTTGCGCCTCCCCTGGTAGCGGCTCGGTGTCGACGTGGCCGAGGTCGGGGCGGGGTGCGAGCGGGCCCAGGCAGAACACCGCGAACGCCGTCTCGCCGGACTCGTTCATCAGCCGGTGGCGGACACCGATCGGGATGAGCACGCCCTCGTCGGCGCGCAGGGTGTGCGCTCTGCCGTCGAGCCGCACCGTGATCGTGCCCCGCACGCAGTACAGGAACTCCTCGGAGTACGGGTGCCAGTGCTCGGTCACCACCTCGCCGGGTTCGAGCGTCACGGTGCCCATGAAGCCGGCGGTGGCACCGGTCGTGGCGGGCGAAAGCACGGTCCTGACGTCGCCTCCGCGCCGCCGGTTCGGCGGGACGCCGTCGCGGGCCACGATGCGGACGGCGTCGGCCTGGTTCGCCGGTTTCGGCGCCGCGGTGGTCATGACACCCGCGCCGCGGCGAGTTCGACCTTGCGCGCGATGACGCCCATCTGGATCTTGGAGTTCTCGTTGATCCGCCGGGTCATCGCCGCGTCGTCGAGGGGGGCGTCCGGTCGCAGGTGGAAGTCCTGCACCCAGCGCATCCGGGTCCCGCCGCCCTCCTCGTGATAGGTCCATTCGATGTTCATGTATTCGAACGGTCCCTTCTCCACCCGGTGCGCGAGCACCCGGCGTTCCTCCGGGTACATCGTCCGTTCGGACACCCAGGACCAGACCTTCCCGTTCTCGTCCGGATGCATCGAAAGCCGGAAGGTCACGGTGTTCCCCTTGCGCGAAAGGACCTGCGCCGCGGAGTACTCGGTGAACAGCTCGGGCCAGGAGGCCACGTCGTTGGTCATGGTCCAGACCAGATCCAGTGGTGCCGCGATGTGCACCGTGTTGTCGGTGTGGCCCGCCATCACGCCTTCACCTTCTCGAGTCGCTCGTTGACCGCGTCCACGATCTCCCGGAACGTGGCGTTCTGCAGGCTCTCGTCCTGCAACTCGAACCCGTACCGGCTCTCGAGCGTCGCCTGCAGGGCGAGGAAGGCCAGCGAGTCCAGCCCGATCTCGGTGAACGTCAGGCTCGCGTCCGCGGTGCGGTCCGATGCCGGAAGCCCGGCCTTGTCTTCGAGGATGTCCATCAGGTCCTCGAGGCGGAACGGTTGCGTGCTCATCATTCTGCGACTCCTTCTCCGTGACCGGCACTGGCGTCGGCGAACGGGATCGGTTGCCTCACCCGCGGCGCATGCCGGATGTCTCACCTGAGGTGTGTGCCCCGGGCGGTGGTCATCGCCCGTCGGCCCGCCAGCGGTAGAACTCCTTGGCCACCGCGTCCTGCGGACTGCGCCAGGTTTCCGGGTTGTAGGCACTGATGTACGGGCTGAGGTCGTCCATGATCTTGCTGAAGGCGGGCTTGTGCTGGTTGTGGTGCACCGCCTCGGAGAACGCTGCCTCCTTGCGTTCCAGCACGTGCAGGTAGACGTCGTCGAGCGAGTACAGCCAGCGCCCGATGACGCCCATCTGCGCCGGCAGCGGCCCCTTGTCGGAGTGGGCGAAGATGCGCGCCACCTCGGACTCCGCGCCGGGCTTGATGCGGGCGACGATGACGGTCATGTGCTCGATGGGCTCTTCCGGCTTCTTGCCGGGAGCCCAGCTGTAGAACTCCTTGGCCACCGAGTCGGAGGGCACCTTCCAGTTCCTGGGATAGGGCGTCACGTACGGGGCAATGGCCTCGCTGACCTGCTGGAACCCGGGCAGTCCCCGGGTCTTGCCGGACACCTTCGGGTCCTGGTCGCGTTCGATCACGTGGATGTAGAGATCGTCCAGCGAAAGCAGCCTTCGCCCGATCACACCGAAGTCCTGGGGCCGGGCCGTCTCGTCGGTCCGGCGGAAGACCTCGGCGACCTTGTCCTCACTTCCTGGCACGATTCGAGCGACAATGACGCTCCGGAAACTCATGACTTCTCCTTAAAAGGATGCCGGCGACGGCTCGGGCGAATTCGGTGTGCAGACCGCGTGAACCCCAGGAAAGCCGCCTATCGTCACCGGTGCGTATTCGCCGGAGGGGGAACCGGCCGGGAAACGCAACCGTGACCGTACCGTTGCTTTTCCCTTGTGCCTCCCGGCACGGCTGGGCCGGGCTTCGACTTCTGGGAACGGGGAGACCGGAGTGGGTGAAACGGGATTTCCGTCACCGGACCTTTCGGCCTGGCGAGAATGAGATGAGGGGAAATCGGGATCCGCCGCGCGATTACTCCACTGTGGAGGGTTATCCGATCGCCTCGGCGACGAAGCGCAGAGGCACGCCGCCCGCGGTCAGGGGCACCGGCCGGGCCGCGGGTTCCAGGAACCGGACGCCGAACCCGAGGGTGACCATATTTTGGGAGACCTGTCTCTCATAGAGAGACGACCGCTTCACAGCGACAGCACAGGCGGCCGGTGCCAGGATGACCGCGAAACCATGGCGAGAGGACCAGGAAAATGCCCCAGGAATCGGAGGAAAGGGACGCGCCCCACGAGGACGAGACCCATGAGCACCTCGCCGCGCTGCATTCGTTGCGCACCGAGCTGCTCCGGCTCGAAGAGCTGCTGTGCCGCGGAAGGCACCCCGTGTCCGGTTCGGCGGCGAAGCTGGCCGGTACGGCGAACCAGGCGCTGCCGGCCTGGCTGCGGGTGACCAACGGCGAGCAGCGCTGGGCGGTCACCGGCGCCATCGCACTGGCGGTGGTCCTGCAACTGGTCCTGCCCGACCGGCTCGCCTTCCATCCGCACTGGCTCCTGCCGTGCCTGGAGGTGGCACTGGTGGCGGTGCTGATCGCCTTGAACCCGGTGCGGATCAGCCGCGAGCATCCGTGGCTGCGCCCGCTGTCCATCGCACTCATCGCGGTCATCAGCCTCGCCAACGGCTGGTCGGCGGTGCTGCTGGTGAACAACCTGCTCACCGCCCGGGCCGGGGAGGACCCGGGGCCGCTGCTGGGCAGCGGGGGCGCGATCTGGCTGACCAACGTGATCGCCTTCGCACTGTGGTACTGGGAATGCGACCGGGGCGGGCCGGTGGCCCGGGCGCTGGCCAAGCGGCCGAAACCGGACTTCCGCTTCCCGCAGATGGAGGATCCCGCCGAGCACCCCGACTGGGAACCGCATTTCCTGGACTACTTCTACCTGTCCTTCACCAACGCCACGGCGTTCAGCCCCACGGACGTGATGCCGATGTCGCGCTGGGCGAAGGTGCTCATGCTGTGCCAGTCCGCGGTCTCACTGGTCACCCTCGCCGTGGTCATCTCCCGGGCGGTGAGCCTTTTCAAGTAAGGGGCACTCAGGCCACTCGGACGCAGGCACAAGGACGGGCGAATCGGCGCGAACCGGCCCAGGGAAACCCTTTTCACCCCGAAACACCCCGCACCATCGGCGGGCGTCCGAGATCCGGCCGCGACAAGGCGTTAGGGTGCCGGGGCATGTCCCTCGCCTCCCCGGCTTCCGTCCTGCCCTCCCCCGTCCGCACCGATCCGCTCGCGCGGATGCTCGCCTGGGCCGGGCACGGCGCGTTCACCGTGGCCGCCACCCTGCTCGTGGTCCTGCATCTGGATCCGGACTGGGGCGGTGGCAAGGATCCGGTCACCGCGATGCTCAGCGAGTACGCGCTCACCCCCGGCCACTGGGCATGGGCGCTGGCGCTGACCCTGACCAGCGCCGGGTCGGTGGCGGTGCTGGTGTCGTTGCGGCGCACCGGTGTCCTGGCCGGCGCGGCCGCGCCCGCCTGGCTGGCGGTGTGGTGCGTGGCGATCGCTCTGGTGGCGGTGTTCAGCAAGGACCCGCAGGGCGGCGCGGTGAGCCTCACCGGAAAACTGCACCTCTACGCCACCGGCGTGAGCTGCGCGGCACTCCCGGTCGCCGGACTCGTCCTCGCCCGCACGCACCGGGCACATCCGTCCTGGCACCGCTTCGCACGCTGGTCCCGGTGGCTCGCGCTGACCTCCGTCCCGTTCTTCCTGCCGTTCATCGTGCCCTTCGCGGTGCACGTCCTGCTTTCCCGTGGCTTCCCCACCCCGGCCACCGGACTGGTCGAACGGATCATGGCCGGGCTCGAACTCGCCCTGCTGGCCCTGCTCGGCGGCTGGGCCCACCACGCGTCCCGCCCCACGGTCCACACCGGACATCCGGCGGAGATTTCCCAGGCGGACCAAAGGGAACAAGTCGTCCCATAACGGCACGGACGTTCCGGCGTGCCCGCCCTCACAGTGAAGGACCGCGAGACCGGGGTCTACACTGGGCGAGGTTTCGACGGGTACCTCGTTAGGTGAGGCTCCTGTCCGGACACAGGCCACTGATCTGACGACGTCGAGAGACGCCCAAGACCAGGACAGGTATCCCCGGGTTAAGGGGTTACCCGAAGTGGCTTCCCGCCCCGCGCGGGACACGCCGGGCAGTGCCAAAGCTCTTACGTGAGTGGTGCATCGTCCCTTCGCGGTGACGATGGTCCGTGGTCAGGAAATCCGGCGCCGGAGTGTTCCGGCGTCCAGCCCGGGATGGAGGTGAGGACCGTGCGGAGCAGTAGTCCGGGTCGAAGTCGGCCCCTTCCTCGTCGCTGTCCCCGATCGTCCCGATCTTTCCCGGGCATCCGGTAACCCTTGCGGCAGTACTGATCCGCGCCCTTTTCCGCCCGCCCGACGGGTGGTGCTCAAGGGTGCGCGGACGGTGCCCGGATGTCCCTTTGTGCGGCCCTTCCGGGCCCAGGAGGTGGATTTCTCATGTCCGCGACCATCGAAAACCCCGGCGCCGTGCTCGACGAAGCACACGTCGGCGACATCCGGGGCGCCCTCGGCACCATCCGCGTGGACGACACCGGCGTCCGCCGCGGCCCGGGGGCGAAACTCAAGACCCTGCTGGCGATCGTCGGTCCCGGCCTGATCGTGATGGTCGGCGACAACGACGCGGGCGCGTTCGCCACCTACGGGCAGGCGGGCCAGAACTACGGCACGCATCTACTGTGGACACTGCTGCTGCTCGTGCCGGTGCTCTACGTCAACCAGGAGATGGTGCTGCGCCTCGGCGCGGTGACCGGGGTGGGCCACGCCCGCCTGATCCTCGAACGGTTCGGCCGGTTCTGGGGCGCCTTCAGCGTGCTCGACCTGTTCCTGCTCAACGCGCTGACCCTGGTGACCGAGTTCATCGGCATCACACTGGCGACCGGTTACCTCGGCCTGCCCAAGGTCCCTTCCGTACTGCTCGCCGCCGCCGTGATCGTCGCGGCCGCGTTCACCGGCTCGTTCCGCCGGTTCGAGCGGATCGCGATCACCTTCTGCGCCGGCTCGCTGGTGCTGATCCCGATCGCGCTGCTCGCCCACCCGCCCGCCGGGCAACTGGCCCACGATTTCGTGGTGCCGTCGCTGCCCGCCGGCTCCTCGGGCATGTCCGCGCTGATGCTGCTGATCATCGGCATCGTGGGCACCACGGTGGCCCCGTGGCAGCTGTTCTTCCAGCAGTCGTACGTGATCGACAAGCGCATCACGCCGCGGTTCCTGCGGTACGAGAAGGCGGACCTGTGGCTGGGCATCGTGATCGTGGTGGTGGGCGCGGCGGCGGTGATGGCCTTCACCGCCGCCGTGTTCACCGGCACCGGCGGGGCCGGTCACTTCACCGACACCGCGGGCATCGCCCAGGGCCTGCGCGCCACGGCGGGCAGGGCGGCGGGAGCACTGTTCGCGGTGGCGTTGCTGGACGCCTCGGTCATCGGCGCGTTCGCGGTGTCGCTGTCGAGCGCCTACGCCCTCGGAGACGTGCTGGGCGTCAACCACTCGCTGCACCGCGGGGTGGGCCACGCGAAGGGGTTCTACGCCGCCTACGCGGGCCTGGTCGCCGTGGCCGCGGTCATCGTGCTCGTCCCGGGTTCGCCGCTGGGCCTGCTCACCGAGGGGGTGCAGACCCTGGCCGGGGTGCTGCTGCCGTCGGCGACCGTGTTCCTCCTGCTGCTGTGCACCGACCGGGACGTGCTCGGCCCGTGGGTCAACCGGCGCGCCACCACCGTGTTCACCGCGTTCGTGGCCGGGGTGCTGGTCACGCTGTCGGTCGTGCTGACGGCCGCCGTGCTGTTCCCGTCGATCACGGCCGGGCAGATCCTGCTGATCATGGCGTGCTGCGCCGGGGTGGGTGTGCCCGCCGCGGTCTACAGCGTGCTGAGCGGCCGGGGCCGTCCCGCGCCCGTCCCGGTGGACCGCGCCGGGCGCCTGTCGTGGCGCATGCCGCCACTGACCGAGCTGCCCCGGCCCGCCCTGTCGACCGGCCGCAAGATCGGCCTGGGCCTCCTGCGCGGCTACCTGCTGGCGGCGATGGTCCTGGTCGTGGTCAAGATCGTCGAAACCGTGCTCGGCCACTGAGCACGGGCGCTCCCCGGGATCAGGTGCGGGTGGCGAGGGCGAGGTAGCGGTCCGGCCCGTCGTCCACCGAGTCGCACCGCCATCCGGTCGAGGCCAGCGCGGACCGGATGTGCGGCTCGGCCCGGATGTCGTCGGGCCGCAGTGCGTGCCCCCGGCGCGCGGCGAGCGCGGCCCTGCCGATGGGGTGGAACACGGCCAGGCGGGCACCCGCACGGGCCACTCTGGCCAGCTCCGCCAGTCCGCGCAGCGGGTCCGGGAGATGGGTCAGCAGGCCGGCCGCGAACACGGCGTCCAGGCTGCCGGTCGCCAGCGGTAGCCGCATCGCGTCGGCCAGCACCAGGACGGCGGACTCGCGCCGCCCGAGCCGGGTGGCCTCGGCGAGCATCTCGGCGGTCAGGTCGATGCCCAGTACGGTGCCGCCCTCGCCGACCGCGGCGCGCAGCTCCGGCAGTGCCCGCCCGGTACCGCACGCGACGTCGGCGACGGCGCCGCCGGGCGGCGGGCCGAGTTCGGCGACCGCACGCCGGTAGCCCGGCACGTCGTCGGGGAAACGGTCCTCCCAGCCCGCCGCGCGGGGCCCGAAAAACGCCCGTGTGGCCTCGATGTCCGTTGCGGGCGCCTCACCGCCGGTGCCGTTCATGGATCAGGCTTAGCAGCACCCCACCCGGCCTGCCACCGGCGGCCCCGCCTGCCGGATAGTGGATGACCGTGGAACGGATCTTCGCCACCCTCGGCACGGCCGCCGCGCTGTTCGCCGCGACGAACCTCGACGACCTCGTCGTGCTCGCGGTGTTCAACGCCTCGGCGCAGGCGGGAGGTCGGCCGCGGCGGTGGGAGATCTGGGCCGGGCAGTACGTGGGCATCGCCATCCTCGTCGCCGTCTCGCTGGCGGCCGCCCGCGGACTGGCCGTGCTGCCGCGGAACTGGCTTTGGCTGCTGGGCCTGCTCCCGTTCGGGCTCGGCGTGGTGAAACTGGTCTCCGCGGTGCGGGCGAACGGCCAGGAGCCGCCGCCCGCCGTGACCGGGCTCGCCGGGGTGATCGGGGTGACCGTCGCCAACGGCGGCGACAACCTCGCCGGGTACATCCCCTTCCTGCAGTCGGCGACCGTCACGGACCTCGCGCTCACCCTGGCCGTGTTCGCGGCCGGAATCGCCCTGTGGTGCCTGGCCGGCTCCTGGCTGGTCTCCCGGAAGAGGGTGCAGACCATCCTTCACCGCTGGGGACGCTGGATCGTGCCCGCGGTCTACCTCTTCATCGGACTCTATATTTTCGGTAAAACCGGCGTGCCCGGACGATGGCTTTGATCATCGCGGGTGGTTCCCGGGCGGCCGCGGCGGCCCCGAGGCGCGCCCAGGGCATGTGGAGCCGCCGCGCCGGCCAGCAGGACCAGCGCGATCGTGCCCACGAGCCAGTGGCCGACGACGATGTCGACGACGCACAATGCTCCCCACAAAGCAACCCTCACGGCACCGAGTCTACGTATTACCACCGACATTTTCGCTCCGTTTTCCGTTGTCCCTGGAGCGGGAAACCGGGAAACTCTCCGGCGCGGCCTACCCGTTTTCCCGAAAGCTACTCGCCTTCCTGTTCTTCCACCGCGCGGTAGCGCGGATCCCGCAGCAGCAACCCGCCGTCCTCCCGCTCGGCCGTGCCGGTGACCCGGAGCCGCTGGCCGACCTCGATGTCGGCGCGGGCCCGCTCGGGGAACTCGACCCGCAGGCTGCCGGTGGCATCGGTCAGCTCCCCGACCAGGAAGGTGTGCGCGTCGGTCCGGTTCAGGCGCAGTTCGTGCAGCCGCCCCACCACGGTCACGCGGGTACCGGCGTGCACTTCCGTGATGGGAACCGCGTCCCCGGGCGGCCGCGGCTGCTCGAAGGCCTTCTGCTCCGGGGGTTCACCGGCCAGCTGGTCGGCGAAGCGTTCGAAGGCCTCGGTGATCCGCTCCTCACCGGGCCGCGGCGGGTAGACCTCGTGGATCTTCGACTTCACGTCGTAGGGCACGATCGTCGCGGCGGCGTGTTCCACCTGGCTGATCGCGCGGGCCATGCGATCGGCCGTGCGGTCGTGCAGCAGCCAGCCCAGCGACGGCGTGTAGCTGCGCCGCGGCAGCAGGGCCGTCACCCCGGTGCCCCGGCGGCTCGCCGCCTCCGCGATCAGCGTCTGCGCGGCACGGGCGACCCGGCGGTCCGGGCAGTCGATCACCCGCAGCGGCACCCGGATCCGCAGCTCGTCCCAGCGCCGCTCGAGCCGCTCGGCGTGCACCCGGTCGATCATGAAGTGCACCGCGGTCAGGTCCGTGCCCCGCAGGTTGCGCCCGTAGCGCAGCGCTTCCAGCACCGCCAGGTCCGCGCTGTTGACCAGCACGAACACCCTGTGATAGGCGTAGTTGACCGCGTCGAGGGGATGCTCGCGGACGCGGTCGAGGATGGCCGCCTCGGCCCGGTACTCGCGGTTGAGGCGCATCAGCACCAACACCAGCAGCGGGAACACCACGACCACCAGCCAGGCACCCTCGGTGAACTTGGCGACCGCGAAGATCCCCACCACCACCGTGGCCAGCACGCCGGCGCTGAGGTTCACCGCGAGCCTGTGCCGCCAGCCCGGCTCCTTCTCCCGGAGGTGGTGCCGCGTCATGCCGTATCCGGCGATGGCGAAGCCGGTGAACACGCCGATGGCGTAGAAGGGCACCAGGCCGTTGACCGAACCACCGGTCAGCACCAGCAGCACCACCGACAGCGCGGTGAGCACCAGGATGCCGTTGGAGAACACCAGCCGGTGCCCGCGCTTGGTCAGCTGTCGCGGCAAAAACCGGTCTTCGGCGACGAAACTCGCCAGGAACGGGAATCCGTTGAAGCTGGTGTTGGCGCCGGTGTAGAGGATGAGCGCCGAGGCCAGTTGCAGCATCCCGAACAACACCGCGCCCACCGTGCCCTGGCCGAACACGGCCCGTGCCTCCTGGGAGAGCACCGACGGGTAGCCCGCCTGGTAGGGCGTGGCGTGCGTGACCGAGGCGAGATAGGACACGCCGCCGACGAGGAACCCGAGCACGCACGCCATCACGGTCAGCACCGTGCGGGCGTTGCGGCCCTGGGGTTTGCGGAAGGCGCTGACCGTGTTCGAGATGGCCTCGACACCGGTGAGCGAGGACCCGCCGTTGGCGAACGCGCGCAGCACCACCAGGATGGTCGCCCCCATCACCAGCCCGTTGCCCTGCTGGACGGGGACCGCACCGGCCAGCTGGGCCGGGTCGTACCGGGGCAGCGTGCCCGCGAAGTCCCGCACCAGCCCCACCACGATCATCAGGACGACCATCCCGGCGAAGAAGTAGGTGGGCACCGCGAACGGACGGCCCGCCTCCCGCAGCCCGCGCAGGTTCGCGTAGCACAGCAGGATCACCACGCCGATGGTGATCTCCAGGTGGTAGGGGCCCAGCACGGGGATCGCCGAGACCACCGCGACGGTGCCCGCCGCGGACTGCACCGCCACCGTCACCACGTAGTCGATCAGCAGCGCCGCCGCGGCGACCTGCGCGAAGCGCGGCCCGAAGTTCTCGCGCGCCACCACGTACGAGCCGCCCGCGCGGGTGTAGGTCATCACCACCTGGCGGTAGGACGCGGTCACCAGGATCAGGATGAACAGGATGACCCCGGTGATCGGCAGCACGAGGGAGAAGGCGGCCAGCCCCGCGTAGGGCAGGAGCTCGATCAGGATCTCCTCGGTGCCGTAGGCGGAGGACGAGATCGCGTCCGGGGACAGCACGCCGAGGGCGACCGGATTGGACAGCCGTTCGCTGTGGAGCCTGCTGCTGATCAGGGGCCGGCCGAGCAGGAGGCGCTTGAGGATGTAGCCGACCGATTCCGGCACGGCGACCGGCTGGCGGCCGGGACGTTCCGCCATGCCTCCATCTTGTGCGCCACGCCGCCCCGGGGCCACCGAAGCCACGCCCGGTACCGCCGCACCGGCGTTACAGTCGGCCCGTGTCCCGGCTCCGCCTCCCCGCCCCGTGCCGCTTTGCCGTGACGGGATCCCTCACGGCAAACCTTCCCCCGTTCGTGACGGACGCCGCCGTCGTGCTGGGGTGCCTGCTGGTCTTCTGGCGGCCGTCCGGCCCGGCGGCCGCCACTTCCCCGGCGCTGCGGCTGGGCCTGGGCTGCGTACTCGTCGCGGGTGTGCTGGTCCGCTCGCGATGGCCGCTCGCGGCGTTCACGCTCGCCGCCGCGGCGACTCTCGCCGGGTTGCTGCTGGGGGCGACGACCGACCCGTTCGCCGCCGCGGCCTGGACGCTGTATCCGGTGGCGGTCCGCCACGGCGGCGGCTTCTCGCCCGCCGTGCTCACGGCCGTGCTCGGCACGCTGCTGTTCGCCCTCACCTTCCTCGGCAGCCCGCGGATCGCCCCCGTCCTGCGGTTCGCGCTGCTGAGCCTGCTCGTCCTGGCCGGGACATGGCGGCTGGGTGCGGCGGTGCGGCGGGCACGCGAGGAGTCCGGACGGGCCGCCCGCGCCGAGCGGGACAGGGCGCTGCTGGCGGAACGCCTCCGGCTCGCGCGGGAGGTGCACGATGTTGTGTCGCACTCACTGAGCACGATCGCGGTCACCGCCGGGGTCGCCGCGGTGACCGCCTCGGGCGATGCCGGGCGGATGCGGGACAGGCTCGCGGATATCGAGCGGGTGAGCAGGGCGGCGCTCGGGGATCTCCGGGGCGTGCTGGGTACGGTCCGCGAGGCTGCCGAGCCCGCCGAGACCGCCGGACACCGCCCCGCACCGGGCCTGCAGGACCTCCCGGAACTGGCCGAGCGGGCGTGGGCGGCGGGGACACCGGTCCGGCTGGACGTGGCGGGCCCCGAAGTGGTGCCCGCCGGCCTCGGCCTGGCCGTGTACCGGATCGTGCGGGAGGGGCTGGTCAACATCGCGCGGCACGCACCGGGAGCCCGGTCCGTGGTCACCGTCGGCGGCGGGGGCGGCCGGATCGAGGTCGAGGTCGTGAACGAGGCGACGAGCGAAGGCACGCCGCCGCGGTCCGGCGAGCCTGGCTACGGCCTGCTGGGCCTGCGCGAGCGGGTGGAGTCGCTGGGCGGGCGGTTCACCGCGGGCCCCCGGCCGGAGGGCGGGTTCCGGCTCCACGCGGTCATTCCGGTGCCGGAGGAGGCGCGATGAGCGAGCGCATTCGCGTCCTGGTCGCGGAGGACCAGGACCTGACCCGGGCCTCCCTCGGCGAACTGATCGCCGGGGACGGGGCACTGACGCTGGCCGGGGAGGCCCGCGATGGCCGGGAGGCGATCCAGGCGGTCGCGAGGCTCCGCCCGCAGGTGGTGCTGATGGACATCCGGATGCCGGTGCTGGACGGGCTCGAAGCCACCCGGGCGATCTGCGCGTCCTCGCCTTCGACGAAGGTGATCGTCCTGACCACGTTCGACCTCGACGAGTACGTCTACGAGGCACTCAAGGCGGGAGCTTCCGGTTTCCTGCTCAAGGACGGCCTGGTCACCGAGATCCCCAAGGCGATCCGCACGGTCCACGAAGGACACGCCATGCTCGCGCCCGAGGTGACGCGGCGCGTGATCGCGGACTTCGCCGCGCGCCGCGTCCGGCGGGCACCGGCACGGGCCCGGTTCGACGGGCTCACCGGCCGCGAACGCGACGTGGTCGCGGCGATCGTGCGCGGCCTGTCGAACGACGAGATCGCCGCGGACCTGTTCCTCAGCCTTGCGACGGTCAAGACCTACCTGAGCAGGCTGTTCGCCAAGCTCGGCGTCCGCGACCGCACCCAGCTGGTCATCCTCGCCTACGAATCGGGGTTCGCGGAAACGCTCAGGCCCGGCGGGTGACCATCGCGCGGTCCCCGTCCGCGGGTTTTGTCAACCTTTGGCCGATGTGGGTGGCTGGGTCCGCGCCCACCCTGGACCCATGATCGAAATCAGCGGACTCACCAAACGCCACGGCCGGAAAACCGTCGTGCGGGACGTCGGTTTCACCGCCTTGCCCGGCCGGGTGACCGGATTCCTGGGGCCGAACGGGGCGGGGAAGTCTTCGACCCTGCGTGTGCTGCTCGGCCTCGACTTCGCCGACGCGGGCACCGCCCTCATCGCCGGAAAGCCCTATCGGAAACTGGACCGTCCCCTGCGCACCGTGGGCGCCCTGCTCGACGGTGGCGGCGCGCACCGCTCCCGCACCGCCCGCGCCCACCTGTCGTGGGTGGCCGCCAGCAACGGGATTTCCCGGAAGCGGATTCCGGAGGTGCTCGAACTGGTCGGGCTGGGCGAGGCCGCCCGCAAACGGGCGGGCACCTTCTCCCTGGGCATGGCGCAGCGGCTCGGGCTGGCCACCGCCCTGCTGGGCGAACCCGAGGTGCTCGTCCTTGACGAACCGGTGAACGGCCTCGACCCGGAAGGCATCCGGTGGATGCGGCGGTTCCTGCGGTCCTTTGCGGCCGAAGGCCGGACCGTCCTGCTCTCCAGCCATCTCATGAGCGAGACCGCGGCCACCGCGGACGACCTGGTCGTGATCGATCGCGGCCGGATCGCCGCGCGGGGAACCGTCGCGGAGATCACCGGCGGCCACGCCGGCCTGGAGGAGGCGTTCTTCGCGCTGACCACTGGGGCGGACGGGGGACGCACACGGTGAAGGTGGTTTTCGCCGAGTTCCGGAAGCTCTTCTCGCTGCCGTCCGCCTACGTCGCGATCGGCCTGTCCCTCGCCGGAACGCTCGGGATCGCCGCGGCGAACGTCTCGTCACTGCGGGCGAAGCTCGACTCGGGCAACCTCGGCCCGCTCCCCCGCGTCGGCACCCTCGACGCGGGCTTCGCCACCACGGTCATCGGCACCATCGGCGTGATCGTGCTCGGTGTCGTCGTCGTCAGCAGCGAGTACAGCCGGGACACCGATGACGCGGCCCGTGGCAGGCAGATCATCACCACCCTCGTCGCCCTGCCCCGGCGCGGAGCGCTGATCGCGGCGAAGGCGCTGGTCGTCGCGCTCACCAGCGGGGTGCTCGCGGCGGTCACCATCCCGGCGACGATCCTTCTGTCGCAGTCGCTGCTGGGGCGGCATGGCCACCCGGCGGCCGAAGTCATGTCCGCCCTCGCCCCGCGGGCGGCGGGCGAGATCCTGTACTGGGTCCTGACCGCGCTGCTCACGTTCGCCGTCACCACGCTGGTCCGCAGCGGGGTCGTCCCCATGGTCGTGCTGATCACGAACACGTCGCTGGTGTCGGTCACCCTCCTGCTCGCCAGGTGGCTGCCGCCCGCGAGGTACCTGCCCGACGTGGCCGGGGCCCAGATGTTCGCCGTCGGCTACCCGGCCCCGGACATGCTGTCCCCGGTGTCCGGTGGCGTCGTGATGGCGCTCTGGACGTTCGCCCTCCTGGTGGCCGCGGCGATCGTGTTCGCCCGGCGGGACGCGTGAGGCGACGTGATCATCCGTCTGCTGTCCGCGACCCGTGCGGAACTGATCAAGCTCGGCACCCTGCCCGCCGTGCTCGGCACGATGGCCGGGACGGTGCTGGTCATGCCGGTTCTGACCGTGGCACTGGCCCGCACCGGGCACGCCGCGGGCCTGCCCGCCACTGCCTACGCCCAGGCGGGCCCGATCCTGCTCGGTGTTCTCGCGGGGGCGGGCGAGTACACCGGCGGCCGGATGCGGACCACCCTGCTGGCCGTTCCGGACCGGAGGGTGCTGCTGGCCGGGAAGACCCTGGCCTGCCTGGCCATGGCGGCGCTGACCGCGCTGCTCGCGGTGACGGCCGCCGGTCCCTTCGCCGGATGCGGAGTCCCCACGCTGCTCGGCGCCGCCGCGTATCTCGTGGCGATGGGGCTGTTCGGCTTCGAGGCCGCGCTGCTGCTCCGCAGGGTCGTCGCGGCACTCGTGTCGGTCCTGGGGCTCGTCTTCGTCGTCTCCCCTCTCCTGGCCGGGGTGACCGCCGCCGCGTGCTACCTCCCCGACCGCGCCGGGGCCTTCCTGTACGGGGCGGCGCCGGGTGGAGGCACGGCCGCGGCGGTGCTGGCCGGGTGGCTGGTGTTCCTGCTGGGCGCCGCCGGTCTCGCGCTGGCCGTCCGGGATGCCTGAGCCTTCCGGCGCGGGCTTGCCCCGGCCGCTAGGCTGCCCGCCATGAACCGGGCGAGCAGGCGGTGGGCCGCGGCAGCGCTGACGGCGGTGTCCTCGCTGCTCCTGGTCGCCTCAGCCTCCCCGCTTCCGCCCGCCCTGGCGACTCACGCGCCGGAATCCCCGCGAGACACCCCACGAGAAACCTCGCGCGCCGAACCGATCCCGCCGCCTGAGCCCCCCGCCGAGAGCACCCCCGCGGCCCCCGACCCCACCCCCGCCCCGGCGCCGGGATTCGACCGGGATCTGACCGGGCGCATCGCGGCGGCCCAGGCCTACGCGCTGACGCGGCCGGGGGTCACCGGCATCGTGGTGCGGGACCGGCAGACCGGCGCGGTGTGGCGCAACGCCGCGGCCGGTCAGCTCATCTGGGCGTGTTCCACCCCGAAACTCGCCATGGTGGTGGACCTGCTGCTGCGCGACGACCGCGGCGCGATCCACCTCAGCGCCGGGGATCGCGAACTGATGCACCGGATGCTCAACTCCAGCGACGACGACGCGGCCACCACGCTGTGGTACCGCTACGGCGGCGAGCACGAGTTCGGCGCCCGCTTCCCGTCCTACGGGATGACGGACATGCGCTTCACCGCCGCGCACCCGCACCACTGGGGCTGGATCCTCACCACCGCCGACGATCTCGACCGCCTGATCGGCTACGTGCTGACCGAATTGCCCGCGCGGCACCGGGACTACATCGTGGGCGAACTGCAGCACGTCGCCCCCGACCAGCAGTGGGGCGTGTGGGGCGCGGGGCCGGCGGCGCAGCCGGGCAACAAGGACGGCTGGTCGGACGACAACGACGACGGCTCGTGGATCATGAACTCGGTGGGGTTCGCCGGTCCCGGACAGCGCTACACGGTCGCGATCATGAACAACACCCGGGTGGTCGCGCACGGTGAGGAGACCGGGCGCGAGACCACCACCCGCATCGCCGAAATCCTGTTCAAGGCCTACTTCTCCTGAAAGGACGGCGCGCCACGCGGTCCGTGGCGCGCCGCCGGTCTTCAGGCGAGGGTGGCGAGGAGGGCGTTGAGTGCCTTCCAGGCGCGCCAGGCCCGGGTGATACCGAACTGCGCGGCGAACCGCAGCACGGACCGCACGTCCTCGTGGGACGCTCCGGCGCCCAGCGCCCGGCTGACGTGCACGGTGAACGACTCTTCCAGGGTCTGGTAGTGCACGTCCACGCTCATCGTCGCGAACGCGCGCTCGCGGACACTGAGGCTGCCGGAACCGGCCCCCGAGCGCATCCGGGACTGCAGCGCCAGATGTGCTCCGAAATGCGGGTCGAGCCCGGTGACTTCGGCGAGGACGGAGGCGGGCAGTGGAGTCGGCGTGGCGTCCGGCCCGGTGCTCACCTCCGCGGCGGGCAGCAGCGCGGCCTCCGGACGGGGCAGGCCGTCCGCCTCTTCGATTTCGGCAAGCCGCGCGAGTGCGCCCAGTGCCGCCGGGTAACCGGTGTCGTAGGCGACGAACCGGATCAGGTCCCGCATGTCCGAAGTGGACACGCCCTGGGCGAGGCCGCTGCGCACGTGCAGTTCGAAGGGCAGGCCGAGGGCGCCCTGGCAGACGTCCGCGACCAGTCGCAGGAACACCTTCTCGCGCTCGGTGAGCCCGGGGACGTCGCCCGCGTGCGCGGTGGTGGCCCTGGCCAGCTGGGCGAACAACGGGTCCAGCTCTCCGACGAGGTCGGGAGCGATGGCGGAATCGACGGTCACGAGGAATCCTCCCAGATAAGTGAACATTTGTAGGGCTACAGCCGTAGTGCTAATAACGCTACAGCTGTAGCCCTACTGTTGTCCAGCTACACTGGCCGGATCATGGACCAGACCCCGCCCGCCCCCGCCCGCCGCCGCCCCAACGCGCGCGGCCAGGGCGAACGCCTGCGCGAGGAAATCGTGTCCGCCGCGATGCGGATGCTCGACGAACTCGCCGACGACGAGGCGTTGTCACTCCGCGCCGTCGCCCGCGCGGTCTCGATCGCCGCCACCTCGGTCTACCTGCACTTCCCCGATCGCGACGCGCTCGTCCTCGCCGTCATGGAGCGCTGCCACGAGGAACTCGTCCATGCCGGCGACGAGGCCGAAGCGGCCCACGAAGGCGACCCGGCGTCGCAACTGCGGGCCCGCATCCTCGCCCGGGCGGACTGGGCCCGCGAACATCCGGGGCTGTACAAGGTGCTGCACGAGAGCAAGGTCGGCCGGCGGCTCGGCACGCCGTTCAAGGAGGTGCTCGTCGCCCGCACCATCGCCGCGGTGCAGCGGTGCATGGACGCGGGGCAGGCACCGGCGGACGACGCCGCCACGGTGACCATGGATCTGCGCACCGCCGTCAACGGCATGCTCGCGCAGCGGATCAACGAGCCCGATCTGCCCTGGCCCCCCGCCGTCGAGCAGATCGACCGCTTCCTGGTCAAGCTCGTCGGCCTCACCCTGCCGTGACCCGCGGGGGCCGGTCGTTGCCGTGAAGGGTTCGTGCGGGGTTTTGTGCCCTGAAGGTCGCCTTAAGGGTCATAAAGGCTCTCAAGGTCGCCTTGAGGGCAACCGCTCCTCAGTCGAGGAGCGTCTGCCGAAGGCCGCCGTGAGGGGACCCCTCACGGTCGTATGTGCTGTGAAGGGACCCTTCACGGCTCGTCCCAAAGCCGGTCAGGGGGTCAGGCTGGGGACGGGTCGGTGAACTGGTAGTCGCGGGTGATCCGGCCGTCCTCGCCGAGGAGGACGAACACGGTGCCCGTCCAGGCCGGGTCTCCCCCGCCGGGCGGCACCATGTGGGTGGGGAACAGGACCGCCCCGTGGTGCGCGACGGCGCCGCCGGGGTAGGTGAACACGTGCTGCCCGCCCGCCACGAACTGCTCGTACGCGGCGGTGACGCGGGGTTCGAGCTCGACGTGGCCCCGGTACTCGCTGGTGGGGGTGCACTCCACGGCGTCCTCGGCCCACAGTTCCGCGATGCGCTTGCGTCGCAACTCGGGGTCGGGCTCGTTCCACACGGTGGCGTAGCGGTCCGCGAAGGTGTCGATGTCGGAATCCATGACGGGAAAGCTAACGAGCCATCCCTGTCGTCTCCTGTCAGTGGAGATCACCGAAACTGGGAGCATGCGAGCGAGCCGCCTGGTTTCCCTGCTGATGCTCCTCCAGGCCCGGGGCAGGATGACCGCCCAGGAACTGGCGGAGGCCCTCGAAGTCTCCGTCCGGACCGTCTACCGGGACGTGGACTCGCTCAGCGCGGCGGGCGTGCCGGTATACGGCGAGCCCGGGCACGACGGCGGCTACCGGCTGCTCGACGGCTATCGCACGCGCCTGACCGGCCTGACCGCCGCCGAGGCCGAGTCGCTGTTCCTGACCGGCGTTCCCGGTGCGGCCGCCGACCTCGGCCTGACCGCGGCGGTGACGGCGGCCCAGCTGAAGTTGCGCGCCGCGCTGCCCGCCGAACTGGCCGACCGTGCCGGGCGGGTCGCCGAGCGGTTCCACCTGGACACGCCCCCGTGGTACCGCGACGGGGAGGCCACCCCGCACCTGCCGCTGATCGCGAACGCGGTGTGGGAGCGGCTTCCGGTGCGGATGCGCTACCTGCGCTGGGAAGAGCCGCAGAAGGTCACCCGCACCGTCGACCCGCACGGGCTGGTGCTCAAGGCGGGCCAGTGGTACCTGGTGGCACGGGCCGGCTCCGCGTTCCGCACCTACCGGGTCTCGCGGATCCTGGCGGCCGAGGTGCTCACCACCCCGTTCGACCGCGCCGAAGGCTTCGATCTGGCCGCCCACTGGGCCTCCTACCTGCGAGGATTCGATCAGCGGCGGTATCGGGACGAGGCGACGGTGCGGCTTTCGCCGCGCGGGCTCGAACGGCTGCCGCAACTGGTGGAGGCCGCCGTGGTGGCCGCGGCGAGGACCACGGCCGGGCCGCCCGACGGCGAGGGCTGGACCACAGTGAAGGTGCCCATAGAATCCACCGAGGCGGCGCTGGCCGCGTTCCTCCAGCTGGGTGCCGATGCCGAGGTGCTGACACCGCCGGGCCTTCGGGCCCGGATGATCGAGACCATCGTCTCACTCGGCTGCGTGTATGCCACGAATGGGGGACGCTTATTTGACCGATTCCAGAAAGAGTAGGACGGTGAAAGGGTCATGGCTTCACCACCGGTCGATGCGGACGGCGTGGCGCTGGAGGCGTTGCGTGAGGCCGGTCTGCGGGTGACGAAGCCGCGGCGGGCTGTTCTGGCCTGGCTGGCCGAACATCCCCACTCGACGGTCGACGCCATCGGCGCGGGCGTGCGCGAACAACTGGGCTCGGTGTCCACCCAGGCCCTCTACGACGTGCTCGCGGCGTGTACGGAAGCCGGGCTTCTCCGGCGGATCGAACCGGCGGGCCACCCCGCCCGGTTCGAACGCCGGGTCGGCGACAACCACCATCACCTCGTGTGCCGCCGGTGCGGCCGCACCGAGGACGTCGACTGTGTGACCGGGCAGCGGCCTTGCCTCACGCCGAGCGACGAACGCGGGTACGCCCTCGACGAGGCGGAGGTCGTGTTCTGGGGCCTGTGCCCCGATTGCCTGGCCACGCCGGACGATCGCCACCTCGAGGAGACGCGACATGACCCGAACCCAGTGGGAGCCGTTCACGACCGATGATTCCGGCATTCCGGTGGAAAGCGACGAGCATTCGCTCACCATCGGACCGGACGGCCCGATCCTGCTACAGGATCACTACCTGATCGAACAGATGGCCCAGTTCAACCGCGAACGGGTCCCGGAACGGCAGCCGCACGCCAAGGGCAGCGGCGCCTTCGGGCGGTTCGAGGTGACCAGGGACGTCAGTGCCTACACCAAGGCCGCGGTGTTCCAGCCCGGTACCACCACCGACGTGCTGATCCGGTTCTCCACCGTCGCCGGGGAGCGGGGCAGCCCCGACACCTGGCGCGACCCGCGCGGTTTCGCGGTGAAGTTCTACACCACCGAGGGCAACTACGACATGGTCGGGAACAACACCCCGGTGTTCTTCGTCCGCGACCCGCTGAAGTTCCAGCACTTCATCCGCTCGCAGAAGCGCCGCGCCGACAACAACCTGCGCGACCACGACATGCAGTGGGACTTCTGGACCCTGTCACCGGAATCGGCACACCAGGTGACCTGGCTGATGGGGGACCGCGGCATTCCCCGCACCTGGCGGCACATGAACGGGTACAGCTCGCACACCTATCTGTGGGTCAACGAAAAGGGCCAGAAGTTCTGGGTCAAATACCATTTCAAGACCGATCAGGGCATCGAGTTCTTCACCCAGCACGAGGCCGACCAGATGGCGGCGGCGGACACCGACTACCACATGCGGGACCTGTTCGAGGCGATCGAGCGCGGCGACCATCCCAGTTGGACACTGCAGATGCAGATCATGCCCTTCGACGACGCCAAGACCTACCGGTTCAACCCCTTCGACCTGACGAAGGTGTGGCCGCACGGGGACTACCCGCTCGTCGAAGTGGGCCGCATGACGCTGGACCGCAATCCCGCCGACTTCCACACCGAAATCGAGCAGGCCGCGTTCGAACCGAGCAATCTGGTGCCGGGGATCGGGCCGAGCCCGGACAAGATGCTGCTGGGACGGCTGTTCTCCTATCCGGACGCGCACCGGTACCGCATCGGGCCGAACTACAAGCAGCTGCCGGTCAACGCGCCGCGCTCGCCCGTGCACAGTTACAGCAAGGACGGGCCGATGCGCTACCAGAACGTGTCCGACCCGGTGTACGCGCCGAACTCGAAGGGCGGCCCGCGCGCGGACACCGAGCGTTACGGCGAACCGGCGGGCTGGTACGCCGACGGCGAGATGGTGCGTACCGCGTACACACTGCGCGAGCAGGACGACGACTGGGGCCAGGCGGGCACCCTGGTGCGGGACGTGCTCGACGACGCGGCACGGGACCGGCTGGTCGACAACATCGTCGGCCACCTGCTCAACGGGGTGAGCGAACCGGTGCTGCAGCGCGCCTTCGACTACTGGCGCAATGTCGACAAACCGCTCGGCGAACGCATCGAAAAGGGCGTGCGCGGCAAGCAGGGCGAAAAGGATCCGAAGGCCGCCGAGCAGGCGAACCCCGCCCGTACCTCGATGCAGCAGAAGGCCTGACCGTCGCCTCCTGGTGTCCCGTCTTCCGCGGGGCGGGTTCCCCGCTGCTCGTAGGCTTGCCGGGCAAAGGCGGGACACAAGGAGGTTCACTGTGGGAGATCTGCTCGGTGCCGCGGCCACCCCGCCCCGGAGGCGGCTGCGCGAACTGCTCGCGGCCGGAGACCCTCTCGTCGCCCCGGGCGCCTACGACGCGTTGTCGGCGCGCCTGATCGAACAGGCGGGATTCGGCGCCGTGTACATGACGGGCTTCGGCACGACCGCCTCCCTCATCGGGCGGCCGGACGTGGGACTGCTCTCGGGCGCCGAGATGACCGCCCATGCCGCCCGCCTCGTGTCCGCGGTCGACGTGCCGGTGATCGCCGATGCGGACACGGGCTACGGCAACGCGCTCAACGTGGTGCGCACCGTGCGCTCCTACGAGCAGGCCGGGGTGGCCGCCCTCCACCTCGAAGACCAGGTGATGCCGAAGAAGTGCGGTCATATGAGCGGTAAGGCGGTGATCGGCGCCGAGGAGATGGCGGGCAAGATCCGGGCCGCGGCCGCGGCGCGGCGCGACCCGGACCTGGTGCTCATAGCCCGCACCGACGCCGCCGCCGTGCACGGCCTCGACGACGCGATCGCGCGCGCGAAGCTGTACGCCTCCGCGGGCGCGGACGCGCTGTTCGTCGAAGCGCCTACCTCCGAGGAGGGCATCGAGCGGATCGCCGCGGAGCTGGCCGGGGTGGCGCCCCTGGTGTTCAACTGGGTCGAAGGCGGGCGCACCCCGGCGATCTCGTTGCGGCGGATCGCCGAACTCGGTTTCTCCCTGGTGCTGTTCCCGATCGGCACGCTGCTCGCCGCGACCGCGGGCATCCGGTCGCTGCTCGGCGCGCTGGGGGCCGACGGGACCCCGGCGGCCGTCCTGGGCGAGCTGCCCACCTTCGGCGAGTTCACCGATCTGATGGGCCTGCCCGAGGTGCTCGAACTCGAACAGCGCTTCGCCGGCGGCTGATCAGGCGTGGCGGCGCGTCAGCCCGAGGTAGGACAGCGCCACCACGGCCAGCACCGCCCCGGCCCCGGCCGCCACGCCGATACCGGCGGGCAGGACCAGCCCGCCGAACACCGTGCCCAGGCCGATGCCGAGGTAGATCGCGGAGGCGTTGAGCCCCACCACGAGTGCGGTCTCCCGGGGAGCGGCGGCGATCAGCCGGTGCTGCTGCGCGGGCGTCTGGCACCACGAACTGGCGCCCCACGCCGCCATGAGCACCCCGGTGGCCACCGGCGACCGCGTCCCGGTGGCCACCGCCAGTGCCAGCGCGGCCAGCCCCACCGCCATCACCGCGTAACCGCAGGCGAGGACGCGCACGGAACCCCAGCGATCGGTCGCGGCCCCGGAGGCGAGGTTTCCGGCCACGGCCCCGGCCCCGTACAGGAAGAGCATGGCCGTCACCCCCGGCGGGGCGACGCCGACCGCGCCGAGCACGGGCACGCTGTAGGCGTAGACCGTGTAGGCGGCGGCCATCCCGAGCACGGTCAGCGGCAGCACGGCGAGCACGCCGGGCCGCCGCAGCATCGCGAGCCGGTCGCGCAGCGGGACCCGCGGGTTTCCCGGCAGGACCGGCATGATCGCGAACACGCCCGCGGCGCACACCCCGCACAGGGCGGCGACCAGCGCGAGCGCCGAGCGCCAGTCCAGTGCGCGCCCGGCCAGATTGCCCAGCGGCACGCCCAGCGCGGTCGCCACGGTCAGGCCGCCGACGACCACGGCCAGCGCCCGCGCCCGCTGCGCGGGAGCCACCAGCGAGGAGGCGACCGCCCCGGCGTTGGGGGTGAAGGCGGCCGCCCCCAGCGCGGCGAGCACCCGGCTCGCGATCAGCACCGGATAGTCCGGGGCCAGCGCCGAAGCGGCGTTCGCCACGCCCAGCACGAGCAGCGCCCCCACCAGCAGCGCCCGGCGCGGCAGGCGGGCGGTCAGGGTGGCGAGCACGGGAGAGGCCACCGCGTACGCGGCGGCGAACACGGTCAACGACTGGCCCGCCGTGGCCTCGGAAACGCGCAGTGAGGCGGCCATCGCGGGCAGGAAACCGGCGACGACGAACGCGTCCGTGCCCACCGCGAAGGTGCCCAGGGCGAGCACGAGGGTGGACGCGAGGCCCTTCGGCGCTAGGTGCTCCCTCGCGGGCGGGGTAATCGGGATATTACACGTCCCTGTCATCCTTTATCCTCCTGACAAGACAAGGGGTCTGCTCCCCGTGAGCGCCGCGCTCAGCCGCCCATCTGGGCGTACCGGCGGCGCGTGCGTTCGGCGCTGGCGGCCGGGGCCGCGGCCATCAGGTCGGCAATGGTCTGCGCGGCCAGTTCCCGGCGCCAGGCCAGTTCGGCGCGCCGCATCGCGGTGGCGATTCCGCACGCGCGCCGGAATTCACTCGCGGCCCCCAGTCCGCTCACCCCGCGCTGCCGGATCTCCTGGCAGCGAAAGGGTTCCACCGGACCTTCCACGGCGGCCACGACGTCCATCAGGGTGATCCGCTCCGGCGGCCGGGCGAGCGAAAAACCGCCACGGACCCCCGGGACCGAGGCGAGGATTCCCGCGCGGGTCAGGGCCTGCAGCCGTTTCTTGAGGTACTCCGGCGGCAGGTCGAACCACGCGGCGAGCCTGCCGGTCGGCACCGGCCACTCCTGCTCAAGCCAGGCCAGCGTCACGCAGCAGTGCAGGCCCCACTCGACCCCTTCACCCAGTCGCACAACCGGGATCTTAACTATCCCGGTTCACCGTGGCGAGTTCAGGGCGCCGGATCGGCGATGATCGTGCCCATCGCGCCCCGCTCGGCATCGGCGAGCCGATGCGTCAGGAAGGGATAGGTCCCCGGCTGCGGGAAGGTGAGTTCGACGAAACCACCCTCGCCCGGCTGCAGGTCCAGCTCCTGCGCCGCGCCGGCGGCCGGCGCGCCCGGCGTCACCAGGTACGCCCCCTCCTTGAAGACGGTGTCGAACTGCGTTCCCACCACGTGGAACGCGGCCGGGACGTTCGGCCCCGCGTCGAGCACCCACAGCCGGACCCGCTTGCCCGCGGGCACGTGGATCGGCGCGGTGCGGTACTGACCGGCGTAACCGTTGAACACCACCAGGTCCGGGTTCGAAGACAGCAGACGGCTCCGCTGCGGCACTCCCCCGCCGTCGCCGAGATAGAACTCCGACTGCACGAACACCTCCGAGGCCACGGGACCGCCCGCACCGTCCGAAGTGGGCGGATCGATCACCACCGCGCCGTACATGCCCATCGCCATGTGCTCGATCATCGGCTCGGTACCGCAGTGGTAGAGCCAGATCCCGGCGTGCTCCGCCCGGAACCGGTAGACCAGCTCCCCGCCCGGCGGCACCGGCCGCATCACCGTCCCCGGATCCACCTGGCTGGCATGGAAGTCCAGCGAATGTTCCATGGTGCCGCCGTTGACCAGGTGGACGGTGAAGGTGTCCCCGACCCGGCCGTGCAGCACCGGCCCGGGCACCGTCCCGTTGTAGGTCCAGACCTCCTGCCGCACCCCCGGGGCCACCTCCGCGGTGCGCTGCTCGACCCGCAGCGTCACCGTGTGCTCGGTGCCGCCCGGCGCGGGCGCGAGCGCGGCGTCGAAGGGTTGCCGCGCCGGTTCCGGGGCGGGCGATCGCCCTGGCCCGGGGGCGGAGTCCGCGGTGCGGATGGTCAGCGTCATCCCGGCCTCGTGGTGGCCGGGCACGGTGCACCAGGCCTGCTCGTCGTGCTCGACGGTCCCCAGGTCGACGGTCTGCTCCTCCCCCGGCGCGAGGCCGCGCGTGCCGCGGCCGCCGTCGAGGCGGAGATCATGGCTCAACCGCCCGGTGTTGCGCACCGCGAGCACCAGATCGGTGCCGGGCCGCACCACGATCACCGAAGGCGTGACGCTGAACTCGTCGAGCGTGACCGCCACCGGCACCCCGGAGGCGGCGGTCGCCGCGGGCCCGCTCGCGGGCCGCTCACCGCGGCCGGGCCAGCCCGCCGCGACCAGGCCGAGCGCCACGACCACCACGGCCACACAGCCGACGGCGAGCGCCTCGTAACCGGCGAGGTGCCACCGGCCACCCGGTTCCCGCGCGGGCCGCCGGGACAGCACGAGCGCGACGACCACCAGCGCCGGGAACGAGCCGAACCCGAGCACCACCAGCGCCCAGGCCGGCACCCTCAGCGCCGCGTCCGAAGGCACCGCGAGCAGCAGCACGCCCAGGTTGCCCAGCCCGGCGCGAGCCGGCCAGGCCCACGACAGCGCCGAGGCCAGCCGCCGGTTGCCCACCGGCCCGCCGCCCAGGGTGACCGGAATCAGGAAGGTCAGCGCCCCGGTGAGGATCTGGGCCACCACGCCGAGTGCGAGCACCGGCACCAGCAGGTGCGCCAGCAGGCGGTCGGCCGGTCCGGTCCCGGCGGCGAGCGCGGCGATGTCGGCCACCAGCGCCACGAGCAGCCAGCCGTGGCCGAGCAGCAGGGCCATCGGCGCGGCCTGCCTCGGCGATTTCGCCCGCATCTCCGTGACGGCGGGGAGCAGCGCCCGCACCACCCCCGCCGTGTACAGGGCCATGCCCGCGGCGGCGAGCCAGTGCAGCGGTGGCCACCACGGACCGGCCAGCAGCGCGGCCGCGGCCACGGCGAGCCCCGCGGTGACCGGGACCAGCGCCGCGCGGGCGGCGCGCGGGGCGTCCTCGGCCATCCTGGTGCGTAGGACGGCGGGCCAGAGCATGAACTGCGTGCCGAGCACGACCAGGCCCAGCCAGCCGAGCAGGTTGAGGTGGGCGTGTGCGAGCCGGACCGCGGGCTCCCACGCCGCGGAGGCGATCGCGCCCGTACCGAGCAGACCGCCGAGGGTGCCACCGACGGCGAGCGCCGCCCCGGCGGCGATGTAGTAGCGCACCGCGATGCGCAGGCGCCCGGCCAGGACGGCGGCCGAGGCCATCCGCACCAGCGCGGCCACGTGCCCGAGCACCGCGAGCACCACCGCGCTCGCCCCGGCGGCGACGAGCCACGGCAGACGCGCGGGCACTCCGGCCAGTACGGCGGCCACGCCGAGGTTGAGCGCCACCAGCCGCGCGCTCGCGGCGCGCTCCGGACCGGGGCGCGCGTGCAGCAGGGCCTGGGCGAAATGGCGCGTGTAGACGAAGACCGCCGTGGTCGCGGCACCCAGCGCCAACAGGTGGAGCGCCAACCAGGAGGGCATCGCGACGAACCCGGGCATCGAGCCGAGCACCGCGGCCGCCACCAGATAGGCCGACACGATGCCCGCCGTGACCGCATGCCGCCGCTTCCGCGGCGAGGCGGCGGGCTCCACCACCGGCAGGCTCCGGTGCGCCGTCGTTCCCGGCCCGTGCTCAGCCACCGCCACTCCTCGTTTACACCATCACGTTAGTAGAAACGAGATCAGCTTAGTCACCGGTTCGCCGGGACGACCAGGGACCGAGGTCCCGACCGCGCCGCCGCGGCGGCGGGAGTGGATGATCGGCGCATGCTCGAGGTCTCGTGGACCACCGTCCGGCTGTTCCTGCACGTGCTCGCGGCCACCGTGTGGGTCGGCGGCCAGCTCACCCTCGCCGCGCTGGTGCCCGCCGTCCGCGGCATCGAAGGCGTGCCGAAGATCGCCGCCCGCCGGTTCAACCAGGTCGCCTGGCCCGCCTTCGCGGTGCTGGTGGCGACCGGGGTGTGGAACATACTGGCCGAGGCGGACAAGGACAGCGGCGCCTACCGCACCACCCTGATCGTCAAGCTCGCCGTGGTCGCCGCCTCCGGCGTCACCGCCTTCCTGCACGCCCGCGCGCGCAGCACCGCGGGACTGGCCGTGTTCGGCGCGCTGACGGGGGTGACCGCGCTCGGCAGCCTGTTCGTCGGGATCCAGCTCGCCGGTTAGCGTTTCCACTAGTTAATCTGGTTTTATGACCGCACCCTGGCGCACGGCCCTGCCCTTCGTCGCCCTCGGCGCGGCCTGTGTGGTGGGCGGGGGTCTGACCTCGGCGGCGACCGCTCCGATGGCTTCGATGCACAGCGCCTGGGCGGTGGCCTACCTGGTCCTGGTCGCCGGCGCGGCCCAGATCGCCCTCGGTCTCGGGCAGGCGTTCCTCGCCCCGGCGCCGCCCGGCGGGCGGCGGCTCGGCATCGAACTGGCCGCGTGGAACGGGGGAAACGCCGCGGTGCTCACCGGCGTGCTGGCCGGGGTGACCCCGCTGGCCGACGCGGGCGGAGCGGCACTCGTGCTCACCCTCGCCCTGGTGGCGGCCTCCGTCCGGGGTGGCGGTCCCGAGCTGTGGCGGACACGCCGCGTCTTCCTGCTGCTGGTGGCGGTGCTGCTGGTGAGCATCCCGGTCGGCCTCGTGCTGGCCCGGCTGGAATGACCTGCCTCACAGCACTTTTTAACAAGCGTATTCGTAATTACTATGGGCGGTGTATCCCCAGTCGAGAGGACTTCCCGTGACTTCCGCATCCGTCCACATCCGGGGCACCAGCGACGATCGCGAGGTCCGTGCGGCCGCGGCGATCCAGGAGGAGGCCGAGCGGATGGCACTGGCCTTCGAAGCGAAGGTCGCCCTGCTCGCCGACCTCGAACTCGACCCGCCGGTCCGCCAGGCCGCGCACGCGGCACTGGCCGCCTTCGCGACCGGCAGGCTGCGCCCGTACCTGGAGGCGGCCGACGAGATCCTCTACACGGCCGCCGAGAACGACGAGCGGACGCGGCTGCTCGTTCGGGCCCTGCGTGCGCAGCAGGAGTCGATCGACCGCCGGATCTCGGAACTCGTCGCGGCCACCACAACGGCACGGGCCGCACACGCCGCACGGGCGGTGTCGACCCTGCTGCAGGGGCAGATCGCGGTCATGCACACGGTGCTGCTGCCCGCACTGGCCGGACTGCCCGGCACCGATCTGGCCCGGCTGGCCGGGAACCTGACGGCCCTGCTCGCCGGTGGCCGCATCCCCCCGGCTCGTTACGGCCTCGGCTGATCGGCCTGATCGGCCGGTCAGCGGCGGGACAGGTGGGCCAGGCAGAGCGAGGGTTCGACGAAGGGCTCCAGCCGCCCGGCCTTCAGCGGGGATCGCACCTCGGCCAGCACACCGCGCATCAGCCCCAGGTGCAGCGAGCACACCACGTCCCGGTGCCGCTCGGCCACCTCACGGAACGGGCAGTGGTGCAACGGGATGACCGCATCCCGGGAGTTTCCCGGGCCCGCCGCCGGATTCGCCGGGTCCACGGCCTCGCCCGGGGCGAACCCGGCGTCGGCGAGCACGGCCCTCAGCCGGCGCAGCGCGTCTTCGGCATCGACCTTCAGTGAAGGGGCGGGCCGGTCGGCGAGGTAGCGGCCCCAGGCCTCTCCCGCGGCGACCGCGGCGCGCGCCGGTTCCGGCACCGCGTCGGCGACCAGCCCGGTCAGCATTTCCGCGAGCAGGCGGTAGCTGCGCTGCCCGGCGGGCACCTCCGCCGCGGCCGCCCGGTAGACGGTGCGCGGACGGCCAGGCTGGCTGCGCTCCTCGGACTCCCGCTCGGCCAGTCCGGCGTCGACCAGGCCGTCGAGGTGGAAGCGGGCCGTGTTCGGATGCAGACGGGTCCGCCCGGCCACCTCCTGCACCCCCACCGGCTCGCTCCCGGCGCGCAGCACCGCGAGCACCCGCGCCCGGCTCTCGCCGAGTGCCGGCCCCTGGCCGGGATCGGTCAGCATCTCACCCATTCCGCCAGTTTAGCCGAGGACGATAGTAGAAACTACGCGGACGCCGGGGGCAGCGCCGCGACCAGCGGCGTGTCCACCCCGACATCGCCGAGCTTGGCCGCCCCGCCGGGACTGCCCAGCGCCTCGTCCCGGCCCGGCAGCGGCTCACTGAAGAACCGCGTGTTGTCCCCGGTGTGCACGGTCCACCGCTCGGGCAGGTCGTCCTCGTAGTAGATGGCTTCCACCGGGCACACCGGCTCGCAGGCACCGCAGTCGACGCACTCGTCGGGATGGATGTACAGCGACCGGGCGCCCACGTAGATGCAGTCGACCGGGCATTCGTCCACGCACGCGCGGTCCATCACGTCCACGCACGGCTCCGCGATCACGTAGGCCATCACGCCTCTCCTGTTTTCTCCAAAGCTACTTCGTTAAAATAATCCCACCTGGCGCCAGGCGCCAGCGCCGTGGGGCACCGCACACGGCCGAGCTTTTGTCCCACGCTCGTGCGGTGTTGTTGTGCCCTGAAGGTCGCCTTGAGAGGCATAAACGCTCTCAAGGTCGCCTTGAGAGCACGCGCTTCTCATACGAGGAGCGTCTCCCGCGGGACCCGGCGTGCGGCTGAAGTCGCACCCAGCCCGAACCGCCTTCTGCCGCCACACTGGAGATGCCGATCACGCCGAAGACGAACGACGCTGGGACGACAAGTGGGCGACGAGCTTTCCACTGAACCGCTGGCCACCACCGCCGGGCCGCGCCCGCCGTCGTTGCCGCTGGGCCGTCACCCCCGCGACCTGGTCGCGCTCCTGCTCGCCGCGGCCGTGGTCGCGCTGTGCGCGTGGGTGGCGAGGGGCGAGGGCGTCAATCCCGTCGAACTCGCCATCTACGAGCAGATCGAGCGGATCCCGTCGGCATCGGCCGCGGTGTGGCGGGTGTTCAGCTGGGCGGGCAGCTGGCCCGGGATCGCCGTGGCCGGCACCGTCGCGCTGTACCTGAAACGGGTCAGGCTCGGGCTCGAATGCGTCGCGGCCGGCGCGGTGGGATGGGTGCTGGCCGGAGTGCTCAACGGACTGGTCGGCTACCGGCCGGTGCCGCTCGAACTGTTCGGGCTCGAAGGCATCCGGCTGCCGGGCCCGGAGGGCTTCCCGTTCCCCTCCTCCCACACCGCGGTCGCCGCGGCGATGGTTTCGGTCGCGGGCCCCTACCTCAAGGCCCGCTACCGCCACCTGGGCTGGGTGCTGGTGGTGCTGGTCGCCGCGGCCGACGTGTACCTGGGCTACCACCTGCCGGTCGGGGTGTTCGCGGGCGCGTTCCTCGGCTGGGGGGTGGGTGCGGCCTTCCACCTGGTCCTCGGCGCACCCGGCCGCCAGACCTCGGCGGCCGCGGTGCACCAGGCGCTCGCGCGGTCCGGCCTTGCCCCGGAGAAGATCGTCCAGGTGCGCGGGCACGTGCTGGGGCCGCTGCAGTACACGGTGACCACCGCGACCGGGGACCGGCTCCGCGTCGAGGTGGTGCGGAGACTGCACCGCCGCGCCGGTCCCTGGTACCGGCTGCGCCGGTTGCTGGCGTCGCTGGAGGTCGAAGACGAGCCGCCGCTGTCCAGCACGTACCACGAGGCCGAGCACGAAGCGCTGGTCACGCTGCTGGCCGAGCACGGCGGGGTCCGCACGCCGCCGATCGTGCTGGCCTGCCAGGCGCCGGACGGCTCTTCGCTGCTGGTCCGGCGCCAGATCGAAGGCCGCAGACTCACCCGCCTCGGCGCGGACGAGATCACCGACGCACTGCTCGACTCGGTCTGGGCGCTCGTCGCCCGGCTCGGCGAAGCGCGGATCGCCCACCATGACCTGCGCGCCAAGAACTTCCTCGTCGACGACGCGGCCACGCCCTGGCTGCTCAACCTCACCCTCGGCAAGGTGGGCGCGGACACCAAGCGGACCACCGGGGACGTCGCCGAGGCGCTGGTCTCGATCACCTCGGTGGCGGGGGTGGAGCGGGCGGTCGCGAGCGCGGCCAGGGTCCTGCCCGCCGAGACGCTGGAGGCGGCGCTGACCTATCTGCAGCCGCTCGCGCTACCGCGCCGGATCCGCAAGCAGCTCAGCGACGAGCGGTACCTGCTGACCGACCTGCGCGAAACCCTCGCCGAGCGGATCGACCGGCCCATCCCGCCGTTCCGCTCACCGGTCCGCCCCGCCACCGTCGTGGGACTGCTGCTGTTCGGCGGCGCCATCTACACACTGCTGCCCCAGCTGGCGAGCCTGCGCGCGGTGCTGGAATCGCTCAACGAGGCGAGCTGGACCTGGCTGGTGATCACCGTGGTGACCGGGCTGGTCGCCATCGTGTTCGCCGCGGTGTCGGTGATCGGCTCGAGCCTGGACCGGCTGCCGTTCTGGCACACCACGGCCGTGCAGACGGCCGCCGCGTTCACCGGACGCACCACCCCCGGCGGGGTCGGTTTCTTCGGGATCAACGTCGCCTTCATGGAACGGCTGGGCATCCGCCGCTCGCGGGCGGTCGGGGTGGCGATGCTCAACATCGCCGGTACCGGCGTGCTCGGCGGCGTCTGGTCGGTGGTGGGTGCCTTCGGCGTGGGCACCGCGGGCCTGCTCACGGGCGTGTCGATCCCGCACACCTGGCCGGTGGTGGCGGCGGTGGCCGGGGTGGTGGCCGTCGCGGTGGCGGTGCTCGCCTCCCCGTTCGGCCGTCGCAAGGTGATCCGGCCCGCCCTGCAGATGACCCGGGACCTCGCCGCGACCCTGCGCACGCCCCGCCGTGCGGTGCAGCTGTTCGGCGGGGCGGCGGCCTACCTCGCGGTGTCCGGGCTGGGGCTGGTGACGAGCCTGGCCGCGTTCGGCGCGCAGGCCCCGGTGGCGGCGGTGCTGACCGTGTTCGTGATCGGCCAGACCTTCGGGCACATCATCCCGACCCCGGGCGGGCTGGGCGCGGTGGAGTCGCTGATGGTCGGCGGGCTGGCCGCGATCGGCACCCAGCCGACGATCGCGGTGGCGGCGGTGCTGACCTCCCGGCTGCTGACCTACTGGCTGCCGGTCCTGCCGGGCATCGCGGTGTTCCGCTACCTCCAGCACCACCGCATCATCTGATGGGCTTGCCCGGGGGCCTGCGGGTCGAACGCTGCCGTGAAGGGCCCCTTCACGGTCGATACGGCCGCCGATACGGCTGTGAAGGGACCGCCGGTTCACTGCTTGTCGGCGATCTCCTTGGCGTACTTCTCCGTCATGTGGGCCACCGCCGACAACTGTGCCTGCGCGTGGCTGTCGCGCGAGGCGCGGGCCCGCTCCTTGGCATCCAGAGTGGACCGGGCGTGGCTGGTGCCGTGGCCCTGGAAGTGCGGCATGACGTGCTGGGCGATCAGTTCCAGCGACCGCCCCGTGGCGGCCGGATCGGCCCATTCGTGCGCCATCAGGAGCATGGCGCCGAAACCGCCCGACTGGTCCCACAACCGCTGCACCTGCGCCCGCGCGTCCTCCGGGGTGCCGATCGCGCCGACTCCCGCGTTGTTGATGTGGTCGATCATCTCCCGCACGTTCCCGCCCGAGACCGCCATCTGCGGGAAGGCCGCGATCTTCTGGAAGTACCGGAACCACTCTTCGATGCCGTACTCCACCTCGCGGTAGGCCTGCTCGCGAGTCTCCGCGATGTGCATCAGCCCCACCAGGCGCCAGCCGGAGCGATCCGGTACCGGCCGCCCGTAGTGGGCGGCGCGCTCCTCGACCACGCCCCAGTGGTGGGCCAGCGCGTCGAACCCCTCCTTGGTCAGCGTCGCACCGATGGACAGCAGGCCCGTGCCGTGCCGTCCGGCGAGCCGCGGGCCGGTGGGCGACGCGACCGCCGCGACCGCGATGTCGAAGCACGGTTCGCTGTAGGGGCGCAGTTGCAGCCGGGCGTCGACGAGCCGGTGGGTGGCGGTTTGCGCGGTCACCGTCTCCCCCGCCAGCAACCGCATCACGATGTCGAAGTTGACGTCGAGCAGTTCCCGCGTGTCGGTGGGGGTCAGGCCGATCATCGCGGAGTCCGTGGGCAGCGAACCTGGGCCCACCCCGAGCATCGTCCGCCCGCGGGTGAGGTGATCCAGCAGGACCATCCGGTCGGCCACCCACAGCGGATTGTGGTAGGCCAGCGAGGTCACGCCGGTGCCCAGCCGGATGCGGCGGGTCCGTTCCGCCGCCGCGGCGAGGAAGATCTCGGGGGCGGCGATGATCTCGCTGCCCGCCGAATGGTGCTCGCCGACCCACACCTCGTCGTAGCCGAGGCGGTCCATGTGTTCGATCAGGTCCAGATCACGCTGAAGGGCCAGGGTCGGGTTCTCGCCCGCGGGGTGGAAGGGGGCCAGGAAGGCGCCGAATCGCAACCGGCTCAAGAGCTCTCCTCCTCGTCATCGAGTGAATCGCACCGCCGTCCCCGACTCTGGCACAGATCGCCACCGGACCGATAGGACCCGGCGTGGGACACGAACTGCCGAACGTGGCACGGCCGGCCCGGCGTCAGGTCAGCGGAGGCCTGCCCGGCAGCGGCGCAACGCGTAGGTGCCGAAGTCTTCCTCGAGCCGTTCCGGACCCCCACGCGCTTCGGAACCCGGGTCCCACACGACGACCGGGTACTCGGCGGCCTCGTTCCGCTGCGCGCTGTCGAGCGAAACGAGGCCACCCATGCCGTCGTACTCGATAACGAGGAGGTCCCGCGGGAAACGCTCGTCGTTGCGGGCGGCGAGCGTCTCCGACACGGTGCCGAGCAGCCGGCCGCCACACGCCGGGCTGCGGTAGAGGCCGAGCAACTCCGTTCCACCGGCTTCGCAACTGCCCAACTCGGCGAGGAAGAGCCGGTAGGACGGGGGGAACGTGGCCGACAACTCGGTTTCGGCGCGGGCGATGTCGTC
Source organism: Amycolatopsis cynarae (assembly GCF_026802195.1). Taxonomy (NCBI): domain Bacteria; kingdom Bacillati; phylum Actinomycetota; class Actinomycetes; order Pseudonocardiales; family Pseudonocardiaceae; genus Amycolatopsis; species Amycolatopsis cynarae. The sequence goes on from NZ_CP113836.1 coordinate 4,367,070, forward strand.
CTCGCTCAGCCCACCGGTGAAGGCGGACTCGTCCGGGTTGTTCCTGATCAGGTCCACCAGTTCCCTGGTCGACTCCACAGCGCCTGGGCGTGGGACACAAGCGCCGGGAGGTGGGACTCGCCGCAACCCTAGATCGCGTCGGCGCCGCGCTCGCCGGTGCGGACCCGCACCACGGTGTCCACCGGGGTGACCCACACCTTGCCGTCGCCGATGCGGCCGGTCCGGCAGGCCTGCACCACGGCGTCGAGCGCCTTTTCCACCAGGGCGTCGTCGAGCAGCACCTCGACCCGCACCTTCGCCACGAAGTCCACCTGGTACTCGGCGCCGCGGTAGACCTCGACATGGCCCTTCTGACGGCCGTACCCGCGCGCCTCGGTCACGGTCATGCCCAGCACGGCCAGTCGTTCCATGGCTTCCCGGATGTCGTCGACGACGAACGGGCGCACGACGGCGGTCAGCAGCTTCAAGGCCGCCCTCCTTCCACGAAACCGGCCGCCGTCGCTCGGCGGCTGGGGTGCAGAGCCAGGTCGTAGGCGCTCTCGGCGTGCTCCGCCTCGTCGATCCCGTCGAGTTCGGCCTCGCGGCCGGTTCGCAGGCCGAGAACACGGTGCAGCACCCAGGCGATCACGAAGGTCACCACGAGGGAGTAAACCAGTGCCGCGAAGGTGGCCACAGCCTGCCGCCACAACTGGTCGAAACCGCCCCCGTAGAACAGCCCGTCCGCGCCGGAGGGATTGGCCGAGGTGCTGGCGAAAAGGCCGATCAGGAGCATGCCGGTGAACCCGCCGATGCCGTGCACGGCCAGCACGTCCAGCGAGTCGTCCAGGCGCAGCTTGTACTTCAGGCCGATGGCCAGCGAGCACACCACGCCCGCGATGACACCGATCGCCGCGGCACCGAGCGGTTCCACGTAGGCGCAGCCCGGGGTGATGCCGACCAGGCCGGCGACCGCGCCCGAGGCCGCGCCCAGCGTGGTGGGCTTGCCGTCGCGCACCTGCTCGACGACGAGCCAGCCGATCACCGCCGTGGCGGCCGCGATCGTGGTGTTGAGGAACGAGGTGGCCGCCACGGAGGAGGCACCGAGCGCCGAACCGGCGTTGAACCCGAACCAGCCGAACCAGAGCAGGCCCGCACCGAACATGACGAACGGCAGGTTGTGCGGGCGCACGGCCTGCCGGGGCCAGCCCTGCCGCGCGCCGAGGACGAAGGCGAGCGCCACCGCGGCCGCCCCCGAGTTGACCTCGACCGCGGTGCCGCCCGCGAAGTCCAGCGCGTGCAGCTTGTTCACCAGCCAGCCGCCGGTGGTGCCGGGCCCGGTGAAGGCGTCGAAGGCGAACACCCAGTGCGCCAGCGGGAGGTACACCAGGGTCACCCAGACCACGACGAACAGCAGCCACGGCCAGAACCGGGCGCGCTCGGCCACCGCGCCGACCAGCAGGGCCACCGTGATCACGGCGAACATCAACTGGAAACCGGCGAAGGCCAGCAGCGGCACCTTGTGCCCCTCCGGCCCCACCGTGGCCCCGGCCAGCCCGTGCAGGCCGGACAGCTTGAGGTTGCCGATGAGGCCGCCGAAGGCGTCGTTGCCGAAGGCCAGCGAATACCCGTACAGCAGCCACACCAGGCCGACCGCCGCCAGGCAGACGAAGGTCAGCATCATCACGTTCAGCACGCTCCGCGACCGCACCATGCCGCCGTAGAACAGCGCCAGGCCCGGCGTCATGAGCATCACCAGCGCGGCGGAGCCCAGCAGCCACGCCGTATCCCCGGTGTTGATCACCAGCAACCTCCTCGAGTTACCGGCATGTTGCCTTCGCGGGGCGGCTGATCGGGTCATCTAGTGGGCGCTATCACGAGGCGGGGAACAGGACGTAACGTGGTGGAAACAATGCCTGGCAGACCATCCGGTCATGGCCTCACAAAACGGGCACCGGGCGAGTCCCGCCCAGTCGCGAACGGCCGGTCAGGCCGGGTCGCCGACGGTCAGCACGACCTTGCCGGTGGTTCGCCCGCTCCCGACGAGCCGATGGGCCTCGACCGCCCGTTCGAGGGGCAGTTCGCTGTCCACGTGCACCTTCAGCCCGTCTTTGCGGACCAGCTCCGCCAGCGCTTCCAGCCCCGCGTGGTCCGGCTCGACCAGGAAACCGGAGGCGCGGACACCCAGTTCCGCCGCGCGCTCGGCCATCCCGGGCGTCCAGGCATCCTGGGCGTTGACCAGGATCCCGCCGGGACGCAGGCATTCCAGCGCCTTCAGGGCCGCGTCGCCGCCGAACATCTGGATCACGACGTCGGCATCGCGGACCGCGGTGGCGACGTCGGTGGTGGTGTAGTCCACCACCTCGTCCGCACCGAGAGCCTTGACGAAGGGGTGCTTGGCCGCGCTGGCGGTGCCGATCACCTGGGCGCCGAACGACCTGGCGATCTGCACCGCCAGGTGGCCGACCCCGCCCGCGGCGGCCGTGACCAGCACGCGCCGACCGGGTTCGATCCGAGCCGTGTCGACGAGCATCTGCCACGCCGTCAGCCCGGCCAGGGGCAGCGCGGCCGCTTGCGTGAAGGTCAGCTCGCCGGGCATGCGGGCGAAGTGGCGGGCGGGGGCGGTGACGTACTCGGCGTAGGCGCCCGCCGCGCGGGGAAACCACGGCATGCCGAACACCCGGTCGCCGGGCCGGAACCGCGTGGTTCCGTAGCCGACCTGCTCCACCACCCCGGCCACGTCCCAGCCGTGGACGAACGGCAGGCCGAGCATCCGGTTGTAGGCCAGTCCCCGCGCCGTGTAGTAGTCGACCGGGTTCACTCCGGCCGCGACCACCCTGACCAGGACCTCGCCGAAGGCCGGTTCCGGCCGGTCGATCTCGGCCAGCCGCATCGTCTCGGGATCGCCCCACTCCTCTTGCAGCACCGCGCGCATGGTCAGCCCTTCCTCGGATCAAAACTCGGAGCAAACTATGTGGACGACCGTACTATATGTATTGCCCAGATTCCCACGAGAAAATCACCCTTCTCTGATCGACAAGGGAGAACAGGTAGTACAGTCGTCCACTTACCGGCACCTTCGATACCGCAGGACGGACAATGAGCGCTACCCGACCGAGACGGTCAGGACCTCTGCGGAGCCGAGTCGCGAACTGACCGGACGCCGCTTTTCTCGCTCCTCTTCGCAGGACGCCCGTCCAGTAGGCTTGCGTCATGGACAAGCGGGTTCTGCGCGGTCTCCAGTCACGGCAGCTCATCCTGGACCGGGCGATGAACATCGCCTCGGTGGAAGGACTCGAGAGCCTGTCCGTACGACGCCTGGCCACCGAACTCGAGATGAGCAAGAGTGGCGTGTTCGCGCAGTTCGGCTCCAAGGAGGAACTGCAACTGGCGACCGTGCGGGCCGCGATCGACGTCTTCGCCGCCAGGGTCGTCCGCCCCGCCAGGAAGGCACCCGCCGGGATACGCCGCGTCCGCGCCCTGTGCGAGGCGTGGATGCACTACGCGCGGCAACCGGTGTTCGAGGGCGGCTGCTTCTTCCTCGCCGCGGCTCCCGAATTCGACGCCCGGCCCGGGCGCGTCCGCGACGCCATCGCCTCGGCCCGCCGCGACTGGCAGACCCTGTACGCCGCCACCATCGCCGAAGCCCAGAAGCTGGGAGAGGTCCGCGCCGACATCGACCCGGCCGATCTGGCCTTCGAACTCGACGCTCTCGCCCGCACCGCGGCCGAAGACGCCGCCCTCCTCGACGACGACCCCCGGTACGACCGCGCCGCCGCGATCATCCTCGCGCGCCTGGCTTCGGTCGCGACCGATCCGGCCGCGCTCGGATAGCCGGAAGCGACCGGCCGCACGCCGGAATTCCACTGTGGCCTGCCGCGCAGGGAAATCACTCGGCGAAATGAGCGTTTGCGGTAATTCCGATGTCAATCCGCTCGTGCGGTGGCACCTGTCCGCGCGACGATCACCCAGCGCTGATCCCGACGCCACCGATCGGGTGAGAAATCGGTTGGTACGCAAGGACTTAACCGCCGCCGGACGCCCGTTCTCCCCGTGCGCGCCGATCGCGCCGGCCACTCGCCACAGTGAACGCACACTGCGGCATGAGACCGGTTTTTCCGTGCTGAGTAACGGAATGTTCGTCCATTGGGTACTTGTCAGCTCCGGACGATACTCAGTACCCTCTACCCAGGGTGATGGATATGACGCATCAGGTAGTGTTCGACCCGCTTCCCTCCTTGTTGCGGCGCGCAGTCCGCGTGGTCCCCGCACCGGAGGCCGACGATTCCCCCGCACCAGCTGATCCCGGGCTCGCCCGCCTGCTCAGGGGCGGCGTGCTGCACCGGCTGGCCGCGGGCTATTACGCGCTGGTGCCCAGCGACCGGATCGGGCAGGGCTGGCAGCCGGATCTCGAAGCGGCCTCCTGGGGTATCGCCGCGGCCGACGACGGGCCCAGATCCGTTGCCCTGATGGGACTTTCGGCCGCGCACGTGCACGAGGCGCTGCCCGGGTCCCCGGGCGTCGGTATCGTCGCGACCACCCGCAACCGGCCGAGCCTGTCCTTCGCCGACCGGGATGCCACGGTGTCCTTCGTCCGCCGCGACCCACGGCGGCTGAAGATCGAGCGGTACTCCGGCGAACTCGGGGCGGGCTGGGTGACCACGGTCGAGCAGACCCTGCTGGACCTCGCGGCGTACCCGCAACTGGGCGGGCGTCCCGAGTCCGCGCGAGAGGCCATCGCCGCCTTGCTGGACAAGGCCGATCCGCACGTGCTGTACAGCCTGGCCACCGCGCAACGGCGGCACGGCGCACTGGACCGCATCCTGCAACACGTATGACGGCTGCCGTCAAGGGTCCCCTCACAGCCGATTCGACTGTGAGGGGACCCTTCACGGCTCACGGCAGCGTTCGCATGGGGCCGGTGAGGGAGCTCAGCCGGTGAAGTGGCGGCGCAGACCACTCCACACCGCGTCGTAGCCGGGTTGCCGATGGGGCGCCTCGTGCGCCTGGTCCGTGACCAGCAGGGGCCAGCGGGTCTCGACCATGAAGGCCAGCGAGTCCTCGATCTTCTGCGGCACGAGTTCCTGGCTGCTGGCGCGCTCGAAGGTCTCCGCGTCGGGGCCGTGCGCCGACCACATCCCGTGCAGGCTCGCCCCGCCCGGCACGAAACCCTCGGCCTTGGCGTCGTAAACCCCCTTGACCAGCCCCATGAACTCGCTCATCACGTTGCGGTGGTACCAGGGCGGGCGGAAGGTGTCCTCCCCCACCAGCCACCGCGGCGCGAACACCACGAAATCGGCGTTGGCCTGTCCTGGGGTGTCCGACGGGGAGGTCAGCACCGTGTAGATCGACGGGTCCGGATGGTCGAAGCTGACCGTGCCGAGCACGGTGAACCGCGCGAGGTCGTACTTGTACGGCGCGTGGTTTCCGTGCCAGGCGACGACATCCAGCGGTGAATGGTCGTAGTCGGCCGCCCACAGCCCGCCGCCGTACTTCTGCACCACCTGCACGGGCTCCTCGCGGTCTTCGAACGCGGCGACCGGGTAGAGGAAATCGCGCGGGCTGGCCAGTCCGTTGGCCCCGATCGGGCCGAGTTCGGGCAGGGTGAAGGGCTGGCCGTAGTTCTCGCACACATAGCCCCGGGCCGCGTCGTCGAGCAGGGTGACCCGGAAGCGGACACCCCGGCCGATCACCGCGATCTCACCCGGTTCGACCTGCAGCCGCCCGTACTCGGTCTGCAGCAGGAGGCGGCCCAGCTCGGGCACCAGCAGCAACTCGCCGTCGGCGTCGGTGAAGTACCGGTCCTCCATCGAGCGCGTGGCCCGGTACCAGTGCAGGGCCACACCCGCGCGGTGCAGCACGTTTCCGTTGGCGCACACGGTGAACAGGCCGTCGACGAAGTCGGCGGGGTGCTCCGGCAGCGGCGGGGCGTCCCACCGCAGCCGGTTCGGATCGGCCAGCCCCGCGGTCAGGGGCGCGCTGCGCAGGAACTCGTGGGAGAGGGGCCGGAACGGCGGATGCGCGGCCGAGGGCCGGATCCGGTACACCCAGCTCCTGCGGTTGCTCGCCCGCGGTTCGGTGAACGCGGTGGCGCTGTGCTGCTCGGCGTAGAGCCCCAGCGGCGCCCGTTGCGGCGAGTTGCGGCCCACCGGCAGCGCTCCCGGAACCGCCTCGCTGTGGTGCTCGTTGCCGAAGCCGGCCGAATAGTCCAGCATGGTGCCCGCCAGGGCCTCGGGCCGCATGGTGCCGGTCATCTCCCCACCTCCGCTCAGGCGCACGTCGGCGGTTTCAGCGTCACCCGCCGCCGCCGTGCGGTCAACCGCGCGCCCTTCCCCCGCCCGCTACGGGATTAAAGTGACCGATGTGGTGTTGATCAGCAGTGGGCAGCTCCGGGGCGAACGCACCGCCGACGGGCTGACCGTGTTCCGGGGCGTGCCCTTCGCGCGTGCCGCGCGCTTCGCGCCCCCCGAACCCGTTGCGCCATGGGACGGGGTGTTCGACGCGACCCGCCACGGCCCGATCAGTCCCCAGCCGCCGTACCGGGCCGGTGCGGTCATGGGCGAACCCGGGACCGGGCTCGTGCAGAGCGAAGACTGCCTGAACCTCACCGTCACCACCCCCGGCACCGACGGCAGGCGCCCGGTTCTGGTGTGGATCCACGGCGGCGCGTACACCACCGGCGCCGGCTCGCTCGGCTTCTACGACAGCGCCAAGCTCGCCCGCGAAGGCGACGTCGTGGTCGTCGGGGTGAACTACCGGCTCGGCGCGCTGGGCTACCTGCGCCTCGACGGGGTTTCCCCGGGCAACCTCGGGCTCCTGGACCAGATCGCCGCGTTGCGCTGGGTGGCCGCCGAAATCGCCGCGTTCGGCGGCGACCCCCGGCAGGTGACGGTGTTCGGCCAGTCCGCGGGCGCCCATTCGATCGCCTGCCTGATGGCGGCGCCGGCGGCGCGCGGACTATTCCACCGCGCGATCCTGCAGAGCCCCCCGCTCGGGTTGAAGCCCGCCGGTGCCCGGACCGCGAGCCGGATCGCCCGGTACTTCACCGCCGCGCTGCGCGCCGATCCCCGGACCGCACCCGTGGAAGAGATCCTCGCCGCCCAGCAGGCGGCGATCGTGCGAGCGGCGGGGCCGGGCGGCCTGTACTCGGTTCCGCCGTTCTGCCCCACCGCGGCCGATCCCCTGCCGGGTCCGGGCCGGTGGCTCCCGAGTGCCGCCAAGGCCGCCCGAGACGTCGACGTGATCATCGGGACCACCCGCGACGAGATGGCGACCTTCCTCACCGGAAAGCCGGGCATCGTGCGCCTGGAGGCGCTGCCGGTGCTGCGCCGCGGGGTCGAGGCGGTCAAGAAGACCACTACCCACTGGGTGTTCGAACGGCCCTCACTGCGGTTCGCCGACTCGCTCGCCGAGGCGGGCGGGCGCGTGTTCACCTACCGCTTCGACTGGGCGGCCCCGGACTCCGTCTACGGCGCGTGCCACTGCGTGGAACTGCCGTTCCTGCTCGGCAAGGAGACGGCGTGGGTGGGCGCGCCGATGCTGGCCGGGGCGGACTGGCCGGAGGTGGAGGCACTCGGCCGGCTCCTGCGCGCCTCCTGGCTGTCCTTCGCCAGGACCGGTTCACCGGAGGCCGCGGTGTCGTGGCCTCCGCACACCCCGGGCTCCCCCGCCGGTGTCCGCTGGTCCGGACCGGTCCGGTCGCCGCGGCCGCGCCCGTTGACCACCCCTTGACCGCTTGTGTCACCGGAAGGTGGGACACGGACCGTTAGTCCCCCTGCTGTTCGGCGAGGAAGCGTTCGAACTCCGCGCCCAGTTCCTCCGCCGTCGGCATCCGGGTGATCTCCTCGGCGAGCAGGTTCTTCTTGTCCACCGTCTCGACGAAGGCGTCGTACTGCCTCTCCAGCGCGCGCACGACCTCCGCCACCTCTTCGGACTCGGCCACCTGGCGCTCGATCTCCGCGTCGGTGCGGCGGGCCGATTCGACCAGCGCCTCGTCCGGCAGGGACAGCCCGGTCAGCCGCGAGATCGAGCCGAGCAGGGTCAGCGCGGCCGCCGGATACCGGGACTGGGCCAGGTAGTGCGGCACGTGCGCGGCGAAACCGGCCGCGTCGTGCCCGGCCTGTCCGAGCCGCAGCTCGACCAGGGCCGACGCGCTGCCAGGCACCTGAAGGCGGTTGAGCACCGGCTGGTAGTCGCCGATGAGCTCCGCCCGGGTCGCGTGCGCGGTCACGCCGAGCGGGCGCGTGTGCGGGGCGCCCATCGGAATCCCGTGGTAGGACACCACCATCCGCAGCTCCCACCGCTCGACCAGTGAGCGGACCGCGGCCGCGTACCGCTCCCACTCGCGATCCGGTTCCGGACCGTCGAGCAGCAGGAACGGGGTGCCCGCCTCGTCGTGGAACAGGCGCACCGCCAGCTGCGGCGCTTCGTAGCCTTCCCAGTGGTCGGCGGCGAAGTCCATCATCGGCCGCCGGGCCCGGTAGTCGATCAGCCGGTCGACGTCGAAGCGCGCCGCCACGGTGTTCTCCAGCCGGTCCACCAGATGCCCGGTGACGACCTGCCCCGCCATGCCGGCGTCCATGAACCCGTCGAGCTGGTGCAGCAGCACCGCCCCGCTCAGCTCCGGAAGCCCGGAGTCCACCTCGTAGAGCTCCTCCGGATCGAACACCATCGCCTCCCGTGCCCCTTCACGATTCTTTCCTTCAACGGGATGAACACAGGGCAACGACGGATTCATCCCGTGACGGCCGCCGGAGTGTTCCCGTCCGGTCCGCGCCATCCGCTCGGCCGGAAGGAGGAACCATGATCACAAAACCGGCGAGTAATGATACTTTAGGCCTCCCTCCACCCCGGCGGCCGCGATCCGCGGCGGTGGCCGGCTGGGCACGTCCGTCGCTGAATCGGGAGTGACCGGTGAATCTGGCGAGTCAGGGGCAGCGGCTCCTCGACGAGATGTCCGCCGATCCCTACGGGGACTTCTCCCCTTCCCTCTACGAAACGGCCAGGATCGTCGCGCTCGCGCCCACGCTGGCGGGGCACGGGGGCCGGATCCGCTACCTGCTGGACGAACAGCACGACGACGGCAGCTGGGGCGCACCCTACGACTACGCCCTGCTCCCGACGCTGAGCGCCACCGAGGCCCTGCTCTCGGAATCGCGGCGCACCCGGAGCCCGGCGGTGGCCGCCGCAGCGCGCGACGGGCTGCGGGCGCTGTTCCTGCGCCTCGCGCCAGGACGCGCGGTCACGCTGCCCGACACGGTGGCGGTGGAGATCCTGGTGCCGCACCTGGTCGCGGAGATCAACGCCCACCTGGCCGCGCTGGAGGACAACCCCTTGCCGGGGCTGGAGATTTCCCCGGCCGGGGCCCGGCTGCCCTGCCCGCCCGGCACCTATCCCGAACTGCTCGGCCACCTGCGCGAAACCGTCGCCCGGGGCCAGGTCCTGCCGGAAAAGCTGTGGCATTCCCTGGAAGTGGTGGGACCGGCGGCGCGGCGCGCGCCGTTCGCGAGCCCCGGCGAGTTCGGTCTCGGCTGCTCTCCCGCGGCCACCGCCGCCTGGTTCGGTGCGGTGCCGGCGCAACGGCAGGCCGGAGTGCGCTACCTGGAGGTGCTGCAGGCCCGGCACGGCGGGCCGGTCCCGGTCGCCGCCCCGCTCGACGTCTTCGAACGCGCCTGGGTGCTGGCCACCTTCACCGACGTGGGCCTGCCGGTGTCGGTTCCCGCCGGGCTCGTCGACGGGCTGCGCGCGGCGTGCGGTTCCTCGGGCGTGGCGGGGGGCGCCGGGCTGCCGCCCGACGCCGACGACACCTCCACCGCCCTGCACGCGCTGGCCAATCTCGGTGTGCCGCAACCGATCGACGCACTGTGGGAGTTCCAGGCGGACGATCACTTCAGCACCTATCCCGAGGAGCGCACCCCCTCGGTGTCCACCAACGCGCACGTACTGCAGGCCTTCATCGCGCACCCGGAGCGGACCGCGCGGATCGAGCGGGCCATGGTGCGCCTGGTGTCGTGGCTGTGCGGGCAGCAGCAGGCCGACGGCAGCTGGACGGACAAATGGCACGCCTCCCCCTACTACGCCACGGTGTGCTGCGTCGTCGCACTGGCCGGCTGCGGTGAGCCCACGCCCGCGATCCGCCAGGCCCTCCACTGGGTACTGGACAACCAGCGCGAAGACGGCTCGTGGGGATACTGGGAGAGCACGCCGGAAGAAACCGCTTACGCGGTGCAGATCCTGCTGCGCGGCAGCGCCGGCCGCCCGGACCCCGCAATCGAGCACGCCGCCGCGCGCGGCTGTGCCCACCTGCTCGGCGGGGACCTCGCCCGCACGCCGCCCCTGTGGCACGACAAGGATCTGTACACCCCGGCCAGGATCGTGCGGGCCGAGACCATCGCCGCACTGCACCTGGCCCGCGCCAATCCGCGTGTGGCGGCCCTGACCGGCCGCTGGGAAACCGGACAGCCCGAACGGACGGCCTGATGAATCGCACCGAACTCCGGCTGGCACTGCGTCCACTGGCGTTCATGGACGCCCAGGCCCACCGCGCCGAGGGGCTGCTGGAGCTGCGGTCCGAGCCCCAGCGGCGCCTGCTGGTCTGGCATCCGGACGCCGTCGAGCGGATCTTCCGCGCCGACCAGGGACTGCACCATCCGGGCAGCCGCTCGTTCCGGCCCCTGCTCGGCGAACGGTCGCTGCTGTGGCAGCAGGGCGAGCGGCACACCGCCTACCGGCGCGTGCTGGGCGCGCCGTTGCGCGGACGCAGGCTCGCCGCCTATCGCGGGCTGGTGGCCGGGACGGTGCACGACGAGATCGACGAACTGGGTGAGGGAACGGAGTTCGGCCTCGCGGACTGGACCCGCCGCGTCACGCTGAAGATCATGGGGCGGATCGTGTTCGGGCACGCCGACGCCGCGCTGCTGACGCCCTTCGCCACCTGGATGGACCGCGCGCTCGGCTCGCACTACCGCACCCTGGCCTACCGCTTCCTCAAGGGCGGCCTGCCGCTGCCGGACCCGGAGCTGGAACGGCTGCTGGTGCGCGGTGCCCGCGAGGCCGCGCGGGAGAACCCGGAGTCACTGGCGGGCAGGCTGCTGGAGGACCAGGGCCCGTTCGCCGGCCTCGACGACGGCGAACTGCGCGACCAGATCGTCTCGCTGTTGTTCGCCGGCCACGAAACCTCCGCCTCCACCGCGGCCTGGGCGCTGTACTGGCTGGACCGCCACGACACGATCCGGCAGGAGGTGCTCGCGGAACTGGCCTCCGGCGCCGACGGGTTCGCCGCGGACGAGGTGCCGCTGCTGCAGGCGGTGGTGCAGGAGACACTGCGGATCACGCCTCCGGTGCCCGCCGCCGGGAACCGCGTCCTCACCGGGGACTGCCCGTACCACGGGCAGACGCTCGCGGCGGGCACCGTGCTCACCCCGAGCATCCACCTCGCCCACCACCGGGCGGACTCCTTCCCCGAACCGCAGCGCTTCGACCCGCGGCGCTTCCTCGGCCGGAAGGTCCCGTCGTCGGTGTACTTCCCGTTCGGCGGCGGCACCCGCCACTGCCTGGGCAGCCAGCTGGGCCAGGTGGAGGTCCGGATGATCGTGGCCGCGCTGCTGCGCCGCCGCGAGGTGCGCTGCGTGAACCCGCGGGCCGGCGTGCCGCAGTTGCGGGGCCACGCGATGGCACCGTCCCCGAAGCTGCGGATGAGGGTTTCCTCGTGCCTGGCCTAGCGGGCCGGATGACCGCGGCCGATTTCGCCGTCCTGCACCGGTTGCAGTTCCCGTTGCCGGTCAACTACGTCTGCTATGCGAGCTGGGGCTGTCTGTTCGCCGCCCCCGCCGCCGGTCCTGCCGGGTTGCCCGCGGGGCCCGCCGTGCTGGTCGTGGTGGCGAACCTGCTGCTGATCGTGGCTCCGCTCGCGTTCAACGTGGCCGTGGACATGCCCACCGACTCGCATCACCGGGAGAAGGGCTATCTCGCCGACGCCGCCGGCCGGGTCGGCCGCGGCCGTGCGCTGGCGTGGGCGAACGCCGAAATGGCCGCCGGGGTGGCGCTGACCGTGGTGATCGGGCTGGCCTGGGGACACTGGTGGCCCCTGGTCTTCGCCGCCGCCACGGTGGCGGCTCAGCTGCTGTACAACGTCGAACCGGTCCGGCTCAAGAAGCGCGCGCTCGCCGGGGCGGTCACGTTCGGCATCGCGTCCGTGGGCCTGCCCTGCCTGCTGGCCTATACCGCCGTCGCCGCCTGGCCGGAACCGGCGGTGTGGATGGTCTTCACCGGCGCCGCGGTGCTGTCCGTGGGGCGGACCGTGTGGTGGGCGCTGCCGGATCTCGCCGCCGACACCGCCAGCGGCATCGGCACGCCCACCGTGCGGTACGGCCCGGCCCGGGCCCTGCTGCTGGCCTGCGGTCTCCTGCTCGCCGGGCTCGTCCTGCTCGGCTGGGGCCTGTGGTGGCGTTACGGGCTCGCGTGGTGCCTGCTGGGGATTGCCGCGCACGCGGTGTTCCTGGGCATGGTCTGGTCCCGGCTGCCCGGGGTCCGGCGCGGCGAACTGCCGGACGCGAAGGGCATGCTGAAGCGGACGCTGCCGGTGGTCACCCTCGGGGAAGTGCTGATCACCGTGGTCGCCCTGGCCGCCTGAAGCACCGGGCTGCGGTTGCCGTTCTTTCCTGTGAGGGGTCTCCTCACAGCCGATACGACCGTGAGGGGACCCCTCACGGCAGTCGTTCGACGGGGGAACGGCGCTCCCGGGGCATCCCGCGCCCGCCGGATCAGTTCTTGCGGGCCATTCCGGCGTACATGTGCGCCAGCTCGGGGTTGCGGCCCATGTCGTCTTCGGTGAGCGGGTTCCACAGGGTCACCTGGACCACCCCGGGATCCACCAGTTCCAGGCCGTGGAAGAAGGTCTGGAACTCCTCACGTTCACGCAGGGTGACCGGCGGCGGGGTGCCGAACATGCGGCTGAAGATGCTCAGCCCTTTCCGCAGCTGCTCGTCCTCGCCGCAGTGCGACATGCCCAGGTAGCTGCCCGACGGCAGTTTGTCGAGGTAGGAGGCAACCAGCCCGGCGGGATCGTCGGTGTCCGGCAGGTACAGCAGCGTTTCGATGATCAGCACCCCGACCGGCTGGTCCAGGTCGATCAGCCGGGTGAGGTCGGGGTGGCTCAGGATGGCGTCCGGATCGCGGATGTCGGCCTCGATGAAGGCGGCGTGGTCGTTGCCTTCGAGGAGCCTGCGGCCGTCGGCGGCCACGCGCGGGTCCAGGTCGACGTAGACGACACGGGCGCCGGGGTCGGCCTCCTGCGCCACCTCGTGCACGTGCCGGTCGGCCGGGATGCCGGAACCGAGGTCGAGGAACTGCCGTACGCCCTGGTCGATGAGGTAGCGGACCATGCGCCCGACCAGCTGGCGGGACGCGCGCACCAGGTAGGGGATGTGCGGTGCGCACACCACGATCTGGTCCGCGTACTCGCGATCCGCCTGCCCGTGGCAGGACCCCTCGAGCCAGTGGTCGTTGATCCGCGCCATGCTCGGGTAACTGGTCGCACCGCGAACTCCGGGTGCCTCGATAGGCGATGCCACTGCAGGTACTTCTCCTCGTGGTCAAGTCCCACAACGCGGTGATGGATCTTCAGCGCGCAGGCTCGCGATTCTACTGCCACAAGGTGCGGTATGGCGCGGTGGTTACCCCTGGGTATTCGCCGCCCGGGGAAGGAAAAACGGTTCACGAACTAGCACCCGACACGGGCAGTGGATAACGGTCAGCCGCGGCAGGCGGCGGCGAGCGCGGCGATGTCCGCGGGACGGACGCGGCAGCAGCCGCCCGCGAAATCCGCGCCACACAAGGACTCCGGCCGGAACCGGGACGGTCCCGTCCACGCGCCGCGGACCGGATCCCAGCGTTCACCGCTGTTCGGATAGGCGATCACGGGCTTCCCGGACACCTCCCGCGCCACCTCCAGCGCCCGCGGGACGTGCCTTGGATCACAGCAGTTCACCCCTACGGCGATCACCTGCTCCTGGCCCGCCGCGACCGCGAAGGCCTCCTCCAGCGGCTGTCCCGCCCGCGTGCGCTCGCCGTCGATGGTGTAGGACAGCCAGGCGGGGATGCCCAGCCCGTCGATCGCGGCGAGCATCGCCACGGCCTCATCGACATCGGGCACCGTCTCCAGCGCGAGCAGATCGGGACCGGCCTCGGCCAGGATCCCCGCACGGGGCCGGTGAAACGCCGTCAGCGCGGCGACGCTCAGCCCGTACCGGCCGCGGTACTCCGACCCGTCCGCCAGCGCCGCCCCGTACGGGCCGATCGAGGCGGCGACCCGGCGCGCCCCGCCCACCCGGTCACGGGCCCGCTTCGCCAGTTCCACGCTGCGCCGCAGCAGCATCGGCCCGTCCAGCCCGCGCTCGGCGAACGCGGCAAGGCTGCCCTGGTAGCTCGCCGTCGTCGCGATCCCCGCGCCCGCGCGAAAGAACGCCTCGTGCACGGCCGCGATCTCGCCGGGCGCCTCGGACAGCAGCCGGGCCGACCACAGCCCGCCCGACAGGTCGTGGCCGCGGGCCTGCAGTTCGGTGGCCAGGCCACCGTCGAGCACGATCAGGACGGGCCCTCCGCCAGCACCCGGAGTTCGCGGCACCAGTTCTCGGCCAGGATGTCGAGCACCGTCTCCCGGTTGTGCCGGACCCCGCGGATCAGCCAGTGGTAGCAGAGGCGTTCCAGTTGCAGCACGAGCAGGCAGGCCCGGGTGATCCCGGCCTCCTCGTGCTCGCCGCGCCACCGCGCCAGGTACGGCTCCAGACGGCACACCGCGTCCACGATCCACTGGTAGTGCCGCGCCGCGATGCGCGGGTCGGCCGCCATCGCGTGGTTGACCACCTCGATCTCCACCGCGTAGCGCGTCCAGAACTGGAGTACGTGCTTGTCGAGCCAGGCCCGCACCTGCTCCCGCGCAGGCCCCGGGAAATCCGCCCCCAGGTGGTAGATCCCGCCCTCCTCCGGCAGCACGCGCTCGAACAGGCAGGCCGCGATGTCGGCCTTGTCCCGGAAGTGCGCGTAGAAGGTGGCGCGGCTGCCGTTGGCCGCTTCGACGATGTCGGCCACGGTCGCGGCGGGATAGCCCAGGGCGGCGAACACCCGGCGCGCGCAGTCGAGGTAGCGCTCGTGCGCCTCCCGCCACTGCTGTTCTCGGAAGGCGTTGCGTGGCGGCGCGACGGCGGGAACCGAACTCACCCCTTCATGGTATGCGTCGAAAACCCTTACCGCTTCGCGAAAGCGCCCGTCACGACCTCGGGACAAAAGCTGTCCGGCCCGGCCTTCCCTGCTCCGGCGCGCGGGAGCTGGAGCGGCACCCGGCGCCGGGGAATCGGCCCGGGACAAAGGAGTCAACCCGGCGACGAGTGCCTGCTTTCCAGGCTGCAGGAACGACTACATGACGGAAACGAACTGTTGTTGCACTTTCGGTGTACTTGGACCACCCCTAAAGGGTTAACCTGTCCAGGTGGGTGTTCCCGGGGATGCGCATCACGTGGCCGCCACCGCCCACCACTGGAGCGGGCGGGAGGCGCGGCTGCTCAGGCATGCGCTCCGCCTGTCCGTACGCTCTTTCGCCGGCTACCTCGGCGTCGCCGCGCGCACCGTCGCCAAATGGGAGTCCGGCGGCTCCGCCACCGTACCGCGCCCGGACACACAGGCCATCCTCGACACCGCCCTCTCCCGGGCCGAGCCGGAGGCGCGGCGGCGCTTCGATCTGCTTCTCCACCAGGCGGAACCGGCCCCGGCGCCGGAGCCCGCCGCTTCCGGCTACGACTACGACGCCTGGGCCGACGACCTCGACCGGACCATGGCCTGCCTGGGCCGCCAGGAGTTCGCCCTCGCCCGCACCCTGCTGGACCGGTGGCTGCGGCGGTACGAACCCAACAGCAACGACACCCAGGGCATGCACCTCTACGGCCGCTCGCTGCGGCTGCTGGGCGAGGTCCAGCAGGACCAGGGCGAACTGCACGGTCCGCTGTCGGCGCAGCAGACCTACCGGAAGGCGCTGCGGGTCTTCACCGAACTGGACACGCCCCGGCGGGTCGCGCAGATCGAACTCAAGCTCGTGGTCCTCGACGAGATGGCGGGGCGGCTGGAATCGGCCGCGCGGCGGTACGAATCGCTCACCGAGGACGAGCGGCTGAGCGAGCACGACCGCATCCGGGCCCGGCTGTGGGTCGGCACCGCGCTGAGCAAGCGTGGTCTGAACGAGACCGCGACCCGGCACATCGTGCCGGCGATCCGCAACTTCGAAACGATGGAAGAGCCGGAGGACTGGTCGATCGCGCACCAGAAGCTCGCGCTGGCGCACCGGGGCGCCGGGGACCTCACCGCGGCCGCCCAGGCCATCGACGTCGCGCTCACCCACCGCGTGAACGACACCCCGCTGCAGAAGGTGCGGCTGGAAACCGCGCACGCGCACATCCTGGTGTCCGATCGCGCCACCCGGCACAACGGGCTGAGCATGCTGGAAAACTGCGCGCGGGTTTCCGCCGAATTCGGCCTCTTCCACCAGTTGCAGAGCATCGACGGAATCCGCCGCACGTTCGAGCGCCAGGCATGATCGGGACCGGTGCCGGCGGCATGTTCCAGGATCTGATCGACCGGGGGTGGGCCGACGCCGAGGTGATCTGGCGCTATCACCGGCTCAACCACACGCCGAGGCGCTGTTCGGCCGCGATCGCGCTCGGCTGCAACGACCTGGGCGTCGCCGCGCACGCCGCCGAGTTGTACCACCGGGGCCTGTTCCCGGTGGTGGTGTTCAGCGGCGCCAACAGCCGCGAAACCTTCACGTCCTTCCCCCGCGGCGAAGGGGTGCACTACCGCGAGCGCGCGCTCGAACTCGGTGTCCCGGACGAGGCGATCCTGGTCGAGCCACGCGCCACGAATACGGGAGAAAACATCACTCTTTCGCGTGATCTTCTTCGTGATCGCGGGATTCGGGTCGATTCGCTCATGCTCGTCTCGATGCCTTATATGGAGCGTCGCGCCTACGCCACCACACGGAAGGTCTGGCCCGAGGTCGAACCCGTGTGCGCCTCCGTTCCGCTCTCACTTTCCGAGTATGTCAAGGAATGCGACCACGGCACGGAGCTCATCGACATGATGATCGGGGATCTCCAGCGCATCATCGAGTATCCCGGACAGGGATTCGCGATCAGCCAAGAAGTTCCCCCATCCGTGTATGCCGCGTATCAGCGACTCGTGGCCGCCGGATTCCGCAGCCGCATGTTGTGATCGAATACGGCCCGTGGCCGTATTCGACCGAAGATCCTGCGCCGTCCATCAACCGAATTTCTTTCCACGTTTGTCCACGCTCGCGAAGCTTTTCCAGGCCGACGTCTGGGTGGTGCTCGACGACGTGCAGTTCAACGCGCGCGACTACCAGCACCGGACGCGCCTCGCCGCGCTGGACGATCCGAGCGCACAGCGCTGGCTCACCATTCCGGTGCACCGCCCGGCGGGCCGCGCCAGCCGGATCAACGAACTGCTGCTCGCCGACCCCGCGCTCAGCCGCCGCCGCATCGCCCAGCTCACGCGCCAGTACTACCGGCGCGGTCCGCACTGGGCCGGCACGCGTGACGCCGTGGAAGAGGTACTCGCCGCCATCGAGCTCACCGACCGGCTCGCCGACGTGGCCGAGGTGTCCACCCGCACGCTGCTCGACCGCCTCGGCTGGCACGGCACCGTCGTCCGCAGCAGCACCCTGACCGCCAGCACGGAACGGTCCACCCGGCTGGCCGACCTCACCGAGGCGGTCGGGGCGGGCACGTACCTGTGCGGCCGGGGCGGGGCGAGATACCTCGACGAACGGCCGTTCGCGCAGCGCGGGCTCACCGTCCACTACCCACCGCCGCCGGAACTCGCGGGCAAGGACGGCCTGCGCGCCGCGAGCGCGCTCTGGGCCATGGCCGTGCTGGGGTCCAGCGCCGTGCGGGACGAAATCACCGCCACCGTCGGGGTTTAGGGGCCCTCATGGCAACCGGCCGAGGAAGGCGGGCAGGTCGGCGAAACCGTCGAGGACGTGGTCCGGGGGCTCCGGCGCGCTCCGATGCGTCTCGGGACGGTATTTACCGGTCTTGACGAGTATCCCGGTGAGACCGTGGCGCTGCGCGGCGAGCACGTCGGCCTCGATGTCGTCGCCGACCATCGCCGTGGCGTCCGCGTCCGTCCCGAGCGCGGTCAGCGCGGTGGCGAAGAAGGCACCGGAAGGCTTGCCCACCACCTCGGCCTCGACCCCGGCGGCCTGCTCCAGGCCGGCCAGGAAGGCGCCCGTGTCGAGCCGCATCCCCTCCTCCGTCCGCCAGTACAGGTTGCGGTGCAGCGCGACCAGCCGGGCACCTCCTTGCAGGTAACGGAAAACCCGGTTCAGCTCCGCATAGCCGAACTCGGGCCCCGCACCCCCGACGATCACCACGTCCGGCTCGTCGCCGACCAGGTTCACCCCGGCCAGATCGGCGGCGATGTCGCCGCTGTTGAGCAGGAAGCAGCGTGCGCCGGGGTAGTGCTCACGAAGGTAGGACGCGGCCACGGCGGGCGCGGTGAACACCTCGGGCGTCTCGACGGGGAAACCGGCTGAAGACAGCGTCTCGGCGATCGAGGCCCGGGTGCGGGAGGTGGTGTTGGTGAGGAACGCGAACGGGTACCCGTTGTCGCGCAGCCATTGCACGGCGTCCACCGCGCCGGGCAGCGGGTGCCACGACACGGTGAGGACCCCGTCGATGTCGATCAGCAGCGCGCGAATCCGCTCCATGCCCCAAGGGTAGGAGCGGCCGCGGCACTGCGCTCTTTACCCGGAGATGGGAGTTTTCCGGAAAAGGTCAAGGAAAAGTACCGGCGTGGTAATGCCCCGATCCGCAACGCCGTCCTTACCGGTGGGCGGCTATGTTCGATTACCGTGCGTCTTTCCTCGAACTTGTCCCGATTCCTTGGTTCCTGCGCGGTCGCCGGGGTACTGGTGGCGGGGGTGGCGGCGCCGGCCGCCCTCGGCGCGGGCATGCTGTCGAACCAGGTCAGCGACGCGGTGGCGGGGATTTCCAGCTCGCTGGCCAATGCCGAGCAGCCCCTGGTCACCACCGTGACCGATCGCAACGGCACTCCCATCGCCACCCTGTTCGACCAGTACCGGCTGCCGGTCACCTATCAGCAGATCGCGCCCGCCATGACCGCGGCCATCGTGTCCGTGGAGGACCGCCGGTTCTTCGGCGAGGGCGGGGTCGACGTCAAGGGCATGGTGCGCGCGGCGCTGCACGACAGCTCCGGCGGCAGCACCCAGGGCGGGTCCACGATCACCCAGCAGTACGTCAAGAACTACCTGATCAACGTGGTGGACCGCAACGACAAGGCCGCCCAGTACGCCGACCGCGCCGACACCATCGCCCGCAAACTGCGCGAAGCCAAGATCGCCGTCCAACTGGGACAGACTCAGTCCAAAGAGGACGTCCTCACCGGATATCTCAACGTGGTGGAGTTCTCCGGCAACATCTACGGAGTCGGCGCCGCGGCCAGTGCCTATTTCGGCACCACCCCCGACAGGCTGACCGTGCCGCAGGCCGCACTGCTGGCCGGGATGGTCAACAACCCGAACCTGTACAACCCCTACACGCATCCGCAGCAGGCGCTGGAACGGCGCAACGTGGTGATCGACGCGATGGTCACCAACCGCACGCTCGACGCGCGAGACGCGCAGATCGCCAAGGCCACGCCGCTGGGCGTGGTCGACGGAGGGCCGCGGATCCCGTCGAGCACGTGCATGGGCGCCGCACCCGACGCCGGCTTCTTCTGCGCGTACGCGGTCACCTACCTGCGGGAGGCGGGCTTCACCACCGACCAGCTCGAAACCGGCGGGTACACCATCCGCACCACGATGGACCCGGTGGTGAGCCAGGACGTGAAGAACGCCGTGAACGCCAACGTGCCGACCACGCAGGACGGGGTCGCGAACACCTTCGCCGTCGTCCGGCCGGGGCAGCAGGGGCACGAAGTGCTCGCCATGGTGGCGAACCGGAACTACGGCACCGACCTCTCGCGAGGGGAGACCTCGACCAACATCGTCGCCGACGCCCACAACGTTTTCGGCGCCGGCTCCTCGTTCAAGATCTTCACCTCCGCGGCGGCGATGGAGGCGGGCAGGGCGGGCCTGAACACTCCCCTGCCCAACCCCGGCAGCCAGTGCTTCACGCAGCCGGACGCCAACAAGTACACGGCCTGCTACCCGGTCGCGAACGACGGCACCAACTACCCCAACCCGATCTCGCTGCGCGACGGGCTGGCGACCTCGCCGAACGTCGCCTTCGTCAACCTCGAGTCCGAAGTCGGCATGCCCGCGGTACTGGACATGGCGCGGCGGCTCGGCCTGCGCAAGACGCTGGCCACCAACGAGGTCGGCGGCGCCCCGATCACCGATCCGGCCAATCCGCTGTCGCGCGACGAGCGGTACAACGAGCCGCAGTCGAAGTACTTCCGGAACAAGCTGTCGTTCACCCTCGGCGACAGCCCGGTCAGCCCGCTGGAAATGGCCAACGTGTCCGCGACGCTGATGAGCGGCGGTGTGTGGTGCCCGCCGAACCCGATCCTGTCGGTCACCGACCGGCACGGCGCGCCGGTGGCCGTGAAGCAGCAGCCCTGCGAACAGGTGGTGCCGTCCGGGCTGGCGAACACCCTCATGGTGGGCCTGAGCCAGGACACCAAGACGGGCACCTCGGCCCAGTCGGCGCGGCAGGCGGGCTGGAACCACGCCGACATCGGCAAGACCGGGACCACGAACTACAGCTACTCGGTGGCCTTCGTGGGTGGCGTGGACGACTACGCGCTGGCGTCCTTCGTCTACGCCGACGGGCGCACGCCGCAGGAGGTCTGCCCGGGCACGCCGGTCCACCTCGGTGACTGCGGGCACGGCGCGTTCGGTGGCACGGTCGCCGCACCGCCGTACTACCACGCGTTCAGCCAGATCCTCGGTGGCAGGCCGGACACCCCGCTCCCCCAGCCGGACCCGGCCTACCTCGACGCCCGCTCCTGACCAGCCACCGGTAGCACCGGAGTGTTCGAGCGGGGCCTGTTCGCTCCGAATGATTCGAAGCGAACAGGCCCCGCTGCACAACCGGGGAGGCGTGGTCAGACCTCGGTGACCTGGCGGATGAAGGCGTCGACGTCGACCAGCGCGCCCTCCGAGCCGTGCGGGACGGCCCGTTCGCTCGCGGCGAGGAACCGCTCGACGTCGGCCCGCTTCAGCTCGACCAGGGCGTAGCCGTCCGGGGACTCGAGTTCGAGCACCAGGAGCTTGCCCGGCGCCACCAGGTCGGGCCGCACCCGCACGTCGCCCAACCCGGCCTGCCCGGTCAGCCCGTCCCGCAGGAGGTCCCGCGCGAAGCACCACTCGATCCAGTCGCCCCGGCGGGTGCGGAAGGCCAGCGTCACCGCATACGGGTCACGGGCGAGATAGGACCACCGGGAGTACACGGGCGTCGGCCGCCCGTCGACGGAAACGAACTGATGCTGCTCAACGACCTTGCTGGACACCGGAAGCAACCCCCTCACGAAGTTCTCCTGGTTTAGACGTGCGAGATGCCCGCGCGTTACACCGGTTTACGAAGAAATCCGTGCACCGGGACCCGCCCGAACCGCCGGAGGACCCGCTGGGCACCATATCCGGGTGGCGCGTGACGAGCTGGCCGACGCGGAAACCGGCCCGATCCGGCGGATTCCGGCGGAACGCCCACGCCCGGCCCGCGGCGCGGAGCCGGCTCCGGTGCGCCCGCGGCGCCCTGTCCGCGACCGGGAGCCCGGCGACGATCGCCTCCCGCGCCACCGGCCCGGCCACGCCACCGGGCCCCGTCAACGGCACCGTGACAGGCAGGACCATGGGCACGGGCACGGGCACGGCCCGGCTCAGCCCGCCTCCCGGCGAGTGCGGGTGCTGCTGATCTGGCTGCTGGCGCCCATCGCGGCCGCCACCGTGGCCGGGCTGCTCGTGCTCTACCCGTGGGGCAAGGCGAAGCCGGTCAGCGCCTACCAGCAGGGCACCCCCGTGCACGGCACGGTCACCACCGCCCTCAGCGGGCCCTGCCTGGCGCCCGGGCAGGTCCAGGTGGGCACCGCGCCGAAGCCGGGTGAGAAACCGTGCCTCACGGTGGAGGTCGCGATGACCGACGGGGCGGCCGGGGGTTCCTCGGTGAAACTGATGGTGCCGATCGAGCCGAGCACGCCCCGGTTCGCCGCGGGCGACAAGGTGGTGCTGGCCTACAACGGCGGCGCCACCACCGATCCCAGCTCCTACCAGCTGGTCGACTTCCAGCGCGGCCTGCCGCTGGCCCTGCTCGCCGCGCTGTTCGCGATCGCGGTGGTGGTGCTCGGCCGCTGGCAGGGCCTGGCCGCGCTGGGCGCGCTCGTGCTGAGTTTCGGCGTACTGGTGCTGTTCGTGCTGCCCGCGATCCTCGCCGGGCAGAACCCGCTGCTGGTGGCGATCGCCGGCGCCGGGCTGATCATGTTCGTCGCCCTGTACCTGACCCACGGGCTGTCGGCCCGTACCTCGGTGGCGGTCCTGGGCACCCTGGTCAGCCTCGCGCTGATCGGGGTGCTGTCGGCGCTGTTCTCCGCCGCCGCCTCGCTCACCGGTCTCGACGACAGCACCTCCACGCTCATCGGCGCGCTGGGCCACGGCATCGACGGCCGGGGCCTGCTCCTGGCGGGCATCGTGATCGGCGCGCTGGGCGTTCTCGACGACGTCACGGTCACCCAGACCAGTTCGGTGTGGGAGCTGCGCCGGGCGAACCCGAACCTGTCCTGGCGGGAGCTGTACCGCGCCGGCCTGCGGATCGGGCGCGACCACGTCGGATCGGCGGTCAACACCCTGGTGATGGCCTACGCCGGGGCCGCGCTGCCGGTGATGCTGTACTCGTCGATCTCGGGTGTGGGCCTGGGCGCGATCCTGGGCTCCCAGGACATCGCCGAGGAGATCGTGCGCACCCTGGCCGGAAGCATCGGCATCGTGGCCGCCGTCCCGGTCACCACCGTGCTCGCCGCCCTGATCGCCGCGCAGGAGGACTCGACAAGCGTCAGTGGTTCGCGTGAGGGTGTCTGACGCGAACCCTCACCGCACCGCCTGAGCTCTCCTCTCTAAGCACTCGTGTTTTATAAGCTGCGAAGCCGCTTGCTGTGGGCCGTCAACCGGCACCGCCGCGGGTTCTGACGTGGTTCCTCGCAAGAACAGCACTGCCAGCGCTTCGTGAATTGGCATTCATGGGGAGGCGATCCCACAGCGAGGGACCACGTCAGGTTCCGCCACCCGCACCGCCACGCAAACCACGTCGATACAGGTCCTAGTCCAGGTGGGCGACGAAGCGGTTGACGGCCTCCATGGTGAAACGCTGCGCCAGGCGGCCCGAGGGCGCGGCCGAGGCGAGGCGGTAGAGCGGCCGGTCCGCGGCGCCGTCGCCACGCGCCTCGGAGCGCAGCTGGGCGACCAGCAGCTCGGAAAACACCATCCCGTTGGCCTCGATGTTGTTCATCAGGGCGTTCGCGAGCCGCCGCAGGGCGAGCACGCCGAGCTCCCGGCCGCCGGTGCCGGCGTAGACCGCGAGATCGATCTTCGCGGTGCGGCCGTGCTGACCGGCGTTGAGCAGCAGGCTCACCGTGCGCATCCCGCGCACGTCGGTGACCAGCAGGTCGATGCGGTTCGCCTGGACGATGTCGACGCGGCGGGTGCGCCAGGTCCGCACGAGCACTTCGGTGCCCTCGAGCCAGACCCGGCGGCGGACGCTGAACAGCACGACGTACAGCAGCGGCAGCCCGACCACCACCGCGACCACCAGGCCCGCGATCTGACCGCCGATGAGGCCCGCGACGCCCCCGAAGGCGGCGGCGAACAGCAGTACCCCGGCCAGGCCGGACCGCAGCCTGCGGCGGCGGGCCGCCGCGTCGTCGGAATACAGCGGCAGCCGTTCCGGCTCGGCCTGCTTCTTCGGTTCCTTGGCCGGTTCGGTCATCTCGACACCGCCGCGCCGCCGAGGAAAGGGTTGCTCACTCGTTCCCGCCCGATCGTCGTGGGCCCGCCGTGGCCCGGCAGGACGACGGTGTCGTCGGGCAGGGTCAACAGCTTGTCCCGCAAGGATTCCACCAGTGTTTCCCGGTCGCCCCGGCCGATCGAACCGGCGAACAGCGTGTCGCCGGTGAGCGCGAGGCGGCCCCCTTCCGGGGTCTGGAGGCGGAAGACTACCGAACCCGCGGTGTGGCCCGGCACGTGGTCCACGATGATCCGCAGCCCGGCGACCTCGATCACCCCCGGTCCGAGCGGCTCGGCCGGGGTTCCGGCCAGTTCGTGGTCGGCGGGGTGGAGCCGGAACGGCACTCCGTGCGCCCGCGCGAGCGCTCCGGCGCAGGCGACGTGGTCGGGGTGGCCGTGCGTGGCCAGCACCGCTTCGGGGGTCAGACCGTGCTCCCGCAAGGCATCCTCGACGCTTCCGGCGGCCTCCTGCCCGGGGTCCACGATCACGCAGGGCCGGTCCCGGGCGGCCGCGAGCAGGTAGCAGTTCGCCCGGAACGCACCGGTCGCGAATCCGGCCACGAGCACGGAAACCCACCTTTCGTCAGTCCGCCGAACCCACCCTAACCGGCCCTGTACGGGGTCCTCACAGACTGTGCCCATAGACTGCCGCCACCCGGTCGGTGACTTCGAGTGGATTCTGGAGGGGCAGGTGGCGACCAACCAGCAACGCCGTGAGGCCGCGAAGCGCAAACTCGAACGGCAGCTCGTCCGCCGTGCCGAGCGCGCCCGCCGCCGCAGGATCATCGGCGTCGGGGCGACCGTGGGCGTGGTCGTGGTCGTCGCCGGCCTGGTGGTGTTCTTCGCCACCCAGAAGCACGACGACGGTTCCGCCTCGGCGGCCGCGTCCAGCACCGCCGCCCCGAGCAGCGCGATCCAGATCCCGACGCAGCGGGTCACCGAGGCCGCGCGGCCGACCCCGCTGCCCAACCCCACGAACTGCGCCTACGCCGCCTCCAACGACCAGCAGGCGCAGAAGAAGGCCACCATGCCCGACGGCAAGAACGTGCCGTCCACGGGCACGGTGAAGGTGACCCTGAAGACCACGGTGGGCGACATCCCGCTGACCCTGGACCGGGCGCTGGCCCCGTGCACCGTGAACAGCTTCGTGAGCCTGGTCAACCAGGGCTTCTACACCGACACCTCGTGCCACCGCCTGGGGACCGACGGCCTGCAGATGCTGCAGTGCGGCGACCCGACCGGCACCGGCATGGGCGGTCCTGGCTACACCATCCCGGACGAGAACTTCTCGCAGCTGACCTACGGCCGCGGCATCCTCGCGATGGCGAAGACCTCGCAGCCCAACAGCGGCGGCAGTCAGTTCTTCATGGTGTACGGCACCGCCCAGCTCGACCCCGACTACACAGTCTTCGGGTCCATTTCGGATGCCGGGCTGCAGGTGCTGGACAAGGTCGCGCGCGAGGGCGTGGACCCGGCCTCGGCCGCGCAGAGCAGCGACGGCACGGGCGCGCCGAAGACCCCGGTGAAGTTCACCGGCGCCACCATCGACGCCTGAACCTCTGAGCCTTTCCTAGGCTCGTCAGGGCCGTGAGGAACCCCCTCACGGCCCTGTTTGCCGTGAGGGGCTGGGGCGAGCCGTGAAGGGCCTTCACGGCACAACGGCAACGCCCACGCGACCTTGCCGGGTCAGCGGTGGGTGAAGCGCGGGGGACGGCGCTCCAGGAAGGCGGCCACGCCCTCGGCGTAGTCCTCACCGTGGATCGCCGCCGACCGGATCGCCTCGACCTCGGCGTCGCCTTCCCCGTGCCCGGCAAGGATCTTGCCGATGATCCGGTTCATGCCCCGGATCGACGCCTGCGAGCGCGAGCACAGGGTCTCGGCGAACGCCCCCACCTCGTCCGCCAGTGATCCGGCGGCGAAGGTGTCGTTGACCAGCCCGATCTCGCGGGCCCGCGCGGCGTCGATCAGCTGCCCGGACAGCAGGAAGTACCGCGCGTGCGCCGGGCCGATGAGCGAGACGAGCTGGCGGGTGGACAGGAAGTCGTAGACGATGCCGAGTTTCGCGGGCGTGATCCCGAACCGGGCCCCCTCCTCGGCGAAGCGGAAGTCGCAGGCCACCGAGATCTGGCAGCCGCCGCCGATGCAGTTGCCGCGGATCATCGCGATGCTGGGCTTGGCCATCCCGGCCAGCGCGGTCACCGCGCCCTCGACCACCTTGTCGTAGGCCGCCGCACCGTCCGCGGTGGACCGCAGGTCCCGGAACTCGCTGATGTCCGCGCCCGCCGAGAAGTCCTGGCCCGCCCCGCTGATCACCAGCACCTTGAGCGCCGGATCGGCCTCGACCTCGGCGACCACCTCCGGGATCGCCGCCCACATGCCATGGGTGATGGCGTTCTTCTTCTCCGGACGGGCGAAGACCAGCCTGCCGACCTCGCCGTCCCGCGCAAACTCCAGCCCTTCAACCATGCGCCAAACACTAGAGGGCGCCCGGAGGCTCAGGAGGCCGACGTGACCCGGTACACGTCGTAGACACCCTCGACCCCGCGCACCACCTTGAGCACGTGCCCGAGGTGCTTGGGGTCGCCCATCTCGAAGGAGAACCGGCTCACCGCGACCCGGTCCCGCGACGTGGTGACGGAGGCGGAGAGGATGTTGACCTTTTCGTCGGCCAGCACCTTGGTCACGTCGGAGAGCAGGCGGTGCCGGTCGAGCGCCTCGACCTGGATGGACACCAGGAACACCGAGTTCTCCGACGGCGCCCACTCGACCTCGACCAGCCGTTCCGGCTGCGTGCGCAGGTCCTCGGCGTTGGTGCAGTCCGTGCGGTGCACACTGACGCCGCCGCCCCGCGTGACGAAGCCCAGGATCTCGTCCCCCGGCACCGGGGTGCAGCAGCGGGCGAGCTTGGCCCACACGTCGCTGGCGCCCTTGACGATCACCCCGACGTCGTTGGAACCGCGGCGCCGCGTCACCGTCGACGGCGTGGACCGGGCGGCGAGTTCCTCCTCGGCCTCCTCGACCCCGCCGATCAGCGCCACCAGGCGCTGCACGACGTGTTTGGCGCTGGTGTGGCCCTCCCCCACGGCCGCGTAGAGCGAGCTGATGTCCGGATGCCGCAGCTCCGCCGCGAGTGCCCCCATGGAGTCCGCGGAGACCAGGCGCTGCATGGGCAGCCCGACCTTGCGGACCTCCTTGGTGATGGCCTCCTTGCCCGCCTCGATCGCCTCGTCGCGGCGCTCCTTGGCGAACCACTGCCGGATCTTCGCGCGCGCTTTCGGGGAGCGCGCGAAGCTCAGCCAGTCACGGCTCGGGCCCGCGTTCTCCGCCTTGGAGGTGAAGATCTCCACCACGTCGCCGTTGTCGAGCTTGCGCTCCAGCGCGACCAGCCTGCCGTTGACCCGCGCGCCGATGCACCGGTGCCCGACCTCGGTGTGCACCGCGTACGCGAAGTCGACCGGGGTGCCGCCGACGGGCAGCGTGACCACGTCACCCTTGGGGGTGAAGACGAAGATCTCGCGGGCGGCGAGTTCGTACCGCAGGCTGTCCAGGAACTCGCCCGGATCCGCCGCCTCCCGCTGCCAGTCGAGCAGTTGCCGCATCCACGCCATCTCGTCGATGTCGACGGCGTTCGCGGTGTTGCTGCTGTGCGTGCCCTTGGTTTCCTTGTACCGCCAGTGCGCGGCGATGCCGTACTCGGCCGTGTGGTGCATCTCGTAGGTCCGGATCTGCACCTCCAGCGGCTTGCCGTCCGGACCGATCACCGTGGTGTGCAGGGATTGGTACACGCCGAACCGCGGCTGCGCGATGTAGTCCTTGAACCGGCCGGGCATCGGCTGCCACAGCGCGTGCACCACACCCATCGCCGCGTAGCAGTCGCGCACGTCCTCGACCAGGATCCGCACGCCGACCAGATCGTGGATGTCGTCGAGGTCGCGGCCGCGGACGATCATCTTCTGGTGGATCGAGTAGTAGTGCTTGGGCCTGCCCTCGACCTTGGCCGTGATACGGGAGCTGTGCAGGCTCGTGGTGAGCTCGTCGATCACCTTGCGCAGGTAGATGTCGCGGGAGGGCGCGCGGTCGGCCACCAGCCGGACGATCTCGTCGTACTTCTTCGGCTGCAGGATCGCGAACGCCAGGTCCTCCAGCTCCCACTTCACCGTGGCCATGCCCAGACGGTGCGCGAGCGGGGCGAGGACCTCCAGGGTCTCCCTCGCCTTGCGGGCCTGCTTCTCCGGCGGCAGGAACCGCATGGTCCGCATGTTGTGCAGCCGGTCCGCGAGCTTGATCACCAGCACCCGCGGGTCGCGGGCCATCGCGATCACCATCTTGCGGATGGTCTCGGCCTCCGCGGCCGTGCCCAGCTTGACCTTGTCGAGCTTGGTCACCCCGTCGACGAGCTGGGCGACCTTCTCGCCGAAGTCCGCGGTCAGCTGCTCCACCGAGTAGCCGGTGTCCTCCACCGTGTCGTGCAGGAGCGCGGCCACCAGGGTGATGGTGTCCATGCCGAGCTCGGCGAGGATCGTGGCGACCGCCAGCGGGTGGGTGATGTAGGGATCGCCGGACTTGCGCCGCTGCTCGCGGTGCAGCTCCTCGGCCACGTCGTAGGCGCGCTGCAGCAGGCTCAGGTCGGCGTTGGGGTGGAGTTCGCGGTGGATCGCGGCCAGCGGCTCCAGCACCTGCTTCACCGAGGCGGCACGCTGGGCCGTGATGCGGCGCGCGAGTCTGGCCCGCACTCGGCGTGTCGCCGACGGCGCCCGTGTCACGTTCTGGTGCGTCAGCGCGTCCTGGGACGTCCCGGAGTGCAACTCCTGACTCACCCCCACCTCCTGCCTGATCGGGGGAGCTTCGAACTACCAGCCTAACGCGTGACGACCGAATGGCGTCGCTCCGCCCGGCCGGAGATCACCCGGAGCCGGGTTCAGGCGAGCTGGAGGGAACTCACCTTCCGGCCGCCCAGCGCGGAACGGCCGTCGAGGGCGGCGAGTTCGAGCACGACGGAGACCCCGGCGACGGTGGCTCCGGCGTCTTCGAGCAGACGGCAGGCGGCGTTGACGGTGCCGCCGGTGGCCAGCACGTCGTCCACCACGGCGACCCTGGCGCCCGCGTGGACGACCTTGTCCGGCAACTCCAGCGCGGCCGTGCCGTATTCCAGGTCGTAGTGCACGCGGCCGGCGACCAGGGGCAGTTTGCCGGGCTTGCGCACCAGCACGACCCCGAGGCCGCGGGCGTAGCCCACGGCGGCGGCCAGCATGAACCCGCGGGCCTCGACCGCCGCGAGCAGTTCGACGTCGGGTTCGACCGTGGCGGCGAGCGCGTCGGTCACCGCGGCGAACCCGTCACCGTGGGCGAACAGCGGCGAGAGGTCCCGGAACAGCACACCCGGTTCCGGGAAGTCCGGGATCTCGGTGATCAGCCCCAGTGCCTCGTCGAGTTGCATGTCAGCGCTTCCGCTTCCCCGCGGGACGGCCCCGCCGCTGGGCCGCCTTCGGGTTCCGGGCGGGGACGCTGGCCGCGGCCGCGTAGGCCTTCTCCTTGCGCAGCTCGGCCTCCAGGGCCTCGTCGTCGCTCGCGTCGAAGTCCTCGTCCGTGCCGCCGGTGGCGTCGCGCTCGGCGGACTTGCGGGCCAGGTTCGCACGCCGGGCCTGGACACGCTGCGCCTGCTGCTGGTAGCGCGGGTCCCGCATCTTCAGGTCGACCAGCAGCGGGGTGGCCAGGAACAGCGAGGACAGCACGCCGACCAGCATGCCGGTCAGCTGCACCAGCGCCAGGTCCTGCAGGGTGCCGGAGCCGAGCAGCAGGTAGCCGACGACGAGCAGGCCGATCACCGGCAGCAGCGCGATGATCGAGGTGTTGATCGACCGCATCAGGGTCTGGTTGAGCGCCAGGTTCGCCGTCTCGGCGTAGGTGCGCCTGGTCAGCCCCAGCAGGCCCCGCGAGTTCTCCTTGACCTTGTCGAACACCACCACGGTGTCGTAGAGGGAGAACGCGAGGATGGTCAGCAGGCCGATCACGGTGGCCGGGGTGACCTCGAACCCGACCAGCGAGTAGATACCCGCGGTGACGATGATGTCGTGGATCAGCGAAACCAGCGCCGCCAGCGCCATCCAGCGTTCGAAGTAGAACGTCAGGAAGATCGTCACCAGCACCATGAACACGCCGAGCGCGATCAGGGCCTGCCGCGAGATTTCCCCGCCCCAGGAGGCGCTCACCGCGCTGTCGCTGATCGCCTGGAGGCTGGCCTGGCCGTTGGAACCGACCGGCTGCAGCTTGTCGAACAGCGCCTGCTTGACCTTTATGACGTCGGTCTCGGGCAGGCTCTCCGCCCGCAGCTGCACGGTGGCCGAGTTGCCCACACCCACCGTCTGCGCGGAGGCGGCCTGCTTGCCGAGGGTGTCGGCGAAGACCTGCTTGACCTCGTCCGGGGTGATCGTGCCGTGGGTCCCGACGCTGGGCAGCTGGATCTGCGTGCCGCCCTCGAACTCGATCCCGAAGTTGAACCCCCGGATCCCGATCGAAGCGATGCACAGCAGCACCAGCGCGCCGAAGAACAGGTACCAGCGCTTGCGCCGGCCCACGATGTCGAAGGCGCCGGTGCCGACGTAGAGCCGGTGGAAGACGCTGTTCTTCTTCGTCTCGGCGGGCGTGCCGGTTTCCGCGCTCGCCATCCTCATGCCTCCTTCGCGGCCGCGGTGGCGGCCTTCCGGGCAGTCCGGCGCTCGGCGGACACCGACTGCACCCCACCGAGGCCGGTGAGCTTCGGGTTGGACAGGGTCTTGGACTGCGAGGCCAGTGCCACCAGCGGATGGGTCACCAGGAACACCACCACCAGGTCGAGCACGGTGGACAGACCGAGCGTGAAGGCGAAGCCCTGCACGTCACCCACGGCGATCGCGTACAGCACCGCCGAGGCCAGGAACAGGATCGCGTCGGAGGCCAGGATCGTGCGGCGCGCCCGCACCCAGCCGCGCGGCACCGCCGAGCGGAAGGTCCTGCCCTCGCGGATCTCGTCCTTGAGGCGTTCGAAGAACACCACGAACGAGTCGGCGGTGACACCGATCGAGATGATGAACCCGGCGACCCCGGCGAGGTCCAGGGTGAAACCGATCCAGCGGCCCAGCAGCACCAGCACCGCGTAGACCATCGCGCCGGACAGGGCCAGCGAAACGATGGTCAGCGCGCCGAGGAGCCGGTAGTAGAACAGCGAGTACACGAACACGAGCAGCAGGCCGATCGCGCCGGCGATCAGGCCCGCCTCCAGCGAGGCCAGGCCCAGCGTCGCGGACACCGTGGTCGCGTCGGAAGAGGTGAACGACAGCGGCAGCGAACCGTAGCGGAGCACGTCCGCCAGGTCCTTGGTCTGCTGCTGGGTGAACGAACCGCTGATCTGGGTGTTGCCGTCGACGATGGCGCTCTGGATGGTCGGCGCGGACACCACCTGGGTGTCGAGCACGAACGCGGCGCGCTGGCCGATGTTCTTGGTGGTGAAGTCGCCCCAGATCTGCCGTCCCGCGGACTTGAACGTCAGGTCGACCGTCCAGCCCGCCTTGTTCTGCGCGGGCGGCGACGCGGCGGCGCTGTCGATCTCGGAACCCTGCAGGAACACCGGGCCGAGCAGGTACTTCTCGGTGCCGTCCTGGTTGCAGGCCAGCAGCGGGAGGTTCGGGTCGTCGTTGCCGCGCAGCGGGTCCTGGGTGGCGCAGGTGAAGGCGGCCAGCGCCTGGGAGGCGGTGCCGGAGGCGGCGATGCTGTCACCGGTGCCGGTGACCAGCCCGGCGTCCTGCCGGGTGGCCTTCGCCTTCTGGATCAGCTCCGGTGTCTGCTGGTCGGCGCCCGGGGACGGGGCCGCGGGCGGCGCGGTCGCGGCCTGGGCGTTGATGACCTTGCGGAAGTTCAGCTTCGCGGTCTGCCCGAGCTTCTTCGCCTGGTCGCCCTGGACGCCGGGCACGGTGATCACGATGTTGTTGCCGTCGAGGATCACCTCGGTGCCGCTGACCCCGATGCCGTTGACGCGGCGTTCGATGATCTGCCGGGCCTGGTTGAGCGAGTCCTTCGACGGCGCCGATCCGTCCGGGGTGCGTGCCGTGAGCGTCACGCGGGTGCCGCCCTGCAGGTCGATGCCCAGCTTGGGCGTCGGCTTGCCGCCACCGGTGAAGAACACCAGCGCGTAGAGCACGACCACGATCAAAACGAAGAAGCCGAGATAGCGTCCCGGGCGGATCCGCCCGGCCGGTGGTGCCACGGTGGTCGTTCTCCTCGGAATGGATCGAGCTCGGGTCGCGGGCCCGCTGACAGCATCGGGAATCTACTCGGTCACTGGTAAGGGCAGCGTGTTGCCCCCGACGCCGTGCGGGCGCCAGGGGCCGGCGTCGGACCTACTTCTTACCGTGTTCGAGCGACGGCGCAACCTGAGATTCGGACTTCTTCTCGTCCTCGCTCCCGGCGGCCGCCGTGGTGTCCGCCCCGGTCACGGTGTCCGCCGCGCCCGAAGTCTCCCCTGCGTCCGCAGTCTCCACCGCGTCCGCGGCCTCGTCGGTGTCCTCGGTCTCCTCGGTCTCGTCGACCGGCGGCGCCACCTTCTCGCGCACGGCCTGCCGCAGCCAGGTGGTGACCACGCCGGGGGCGATC
Source organism: Amycolatopsis cynarae (assembly GCF_026802195.1). Classification (NCBI taxonomy): domain Bacteria; kingdom Bacillati; phylum Actinomycetota; class Actinomycetes; order Pseudonocardiales; family Pseudonocardiaceae; genus Amycolatopsis; species Amycolatopsis cynarae. The sequence continues at coordinate 4,399,690 of NZ_CP113836.1, forward strand.
TCGATGTCGATCGTGGTTTCGTCGCTGGCGTCGGCCACCGTGCCGTACAGGCCGGACGAGGTCATCACACGGTCACCCTCGGCCAGGTTGCTCAGCAGTTGCTGCTGCTCCTGCGCCAGGCGCTTCTGCTTCCGGCTGCCCAGCACCAGCGGGACCGCCAGGACGAGCATGAGCAGTAACAGCAGCGGCAAAGACTGGTTCATGATTCTCCATTCGGCGTACGCCGGGTCGTGCGCCTATTTGTCCGGATGTGCTCTTTCGAGTGTGCCAGGTACCACGGTGCGACTCGGCACCCGGCTTCAGTCGGACAACGCCGACTGATCCACACGGCCGGCGTTCTCCGGCGGCCGCAGGCCGAGGTGCTCCCACGCGGTCGCGGTGGCCACCCGTCCCCGTGGAGTCCGCGCGAGCATACCCGCGCGCACCAGATACGGTTCGCAGACTTCCTCGACCGTGGCCGGTTCTTCACCGACCGCCACGGCCAGGGTGGACACCCCCACCGGTCCGCCCCCGAAGGACTGCACCAGCGCGGTGAGCACTGCCCGGTCAAGGCGGTCGAGGCCGAGCTCGTCGACGTCGTACACGGCAAGCGCGGCGCGGGTGACGTCGAGCGTGATCCGCCCGTCGGCCCGCACTTCAGCATAGTCCCGCACCCGCCGGAGCAGGCGGTTCGCGATCCGGGGCGTGCCGCGCGAGCGCCGCGCGATCTCGGCACTGCCCGCCGGGTCGATGCCGATGCCGAGGATCTCCGCGGCCCGCGTCACCACCTGATCCAGTTCGCTGTCGGCGTAGAACTCCATCTGGCCGGTGAAACCGAACCGGTCCCGCAGCGGCCCGGTCAGCGCCCCGGACCGGGTGGTCGCGCCGACCAGCGTGAAGGGGGCGATCTCCAGCGGGATGCTGGTCGCCCCGGGCCCCTTGCCGACCACCACGTCGACCCGGAAGTCCTCCATCGCCAGGTACAGCATCTCCTCGGCGGGCCGGGCGATGCGGTGGATCTCGTCGATGAACAGCACGTCGCCCTCGGCGAGGTTGGACAGCATCGCGGCGAGGTCGCCCGCGCGCTCCAGTGCCGGCCCCGAAGTGATCCGGATCGCGGCGTCCAGCTCCGCGGCGATGATCATGGCCAGGCTGGTCTTGCCCAGCCCGGGCGGCCCGGACAGCAGGACGTGGTCCGGCGGCACCCCCCGGCGGCGGGCACTTTCCAGCACCAGTTCGAGCTGCTCACGGACCCGGGGCTGGCCGACGAACTCGGCCAGCCTGCGCGGGCGCAGGGTCTTTTCGACATCCCGCTCGCCGTTCTGCGGGTACGCGGAGAGGGTGTCGTCTTCCTCTGCCGTGCCGTAGTCGCCGGTCATGTCGTCATCGTGCATGCTCTCGCCTTAGCGCTTGCGGCCGAGGAGGGTGAGCGCGGCGCGCAGCACCTTCGCGGTGCCGGTGTGCTCCCCCTCGGCGAGCACCTTGTCCACCGCCTGTTCCGCCTGCTTGGCCGCGAACCCGAGGCCGGTCAGCGCCTCCACCACCTCTCCGCGGAGGGCGTTCCCGGCGCCCGGCGCGCCCTCCGGCCCGGCGGGAGCACCGGCCATGACCTTGTCGCGCAGTTCCAGGGTGAGCCGCTCGGCGCCCTTGCGGCCGATGCCGGGCACCTGGGTGAGCACGGTGATGTTGCCTTCGGCCAGCGCGGTACGCAGCTTGTCCGGGTCGAGCACGGCCAGCGCGGCCAGCGCCAGCCGCGGCCCGATCCCGGACACCGTCTGCAGCAGGCCGAACAGCTCCCTGGCCTCCACCTCGGCGAAACCGAACAGGGTCAGCGAGTCCTCCCGCACCACCAGGGCCGTGTGGAGCATGGCCTGCTCGCCGCGACGCAGCATGGCCAGGGTCGACGGGGTCGCCTGCACCGCGAGGCCGACCCCGCCCACCTCGACGACCACGTGGTCGAGCCCCACGGAGAGCACCTCTCCCCGCACCGACGAGATCATCGTGCCGTTCCCTTCCTGCGGGCCGTCTGCTGCCCCGTTTTCTGAGCCGTCTTCTGGGCCGCCCGCTGCGCCGCCGCCAGGCGCGCCCGGTGCGCCCTGGCCAGTTCGGCCGCCCTCGCCTCCGCTTCGGCCAGGCGGGCCCGCATCGGCTCGCGCCACAGATGGCAGATCGCCAGCGCCAGCGCGTCCGCGGCGTCGGCGGGGCTGGGCGCCTCGGCGAGTCCCAGCAGCCGGGTCACCATACCGGTGACCTGCGCCTTGTCCGCACGGCCGGACCCGGTGACCGCGGCCTTGACCTCGCTGGGGGTGTGGAAGACGACCGGAAGCCCACGGCGGGCGGCGCTCAGCGCCACCACTCCCCCGGCCTGGGCGGTGCCCATCACGGTGCGCACGTTGTGCTGGCTGAACACGCGCTCCACGGCGACGGCCTCGGGACGGTAGCGGTCCAGCCAGTCCTCCACCGCGTCGGAAACCTGGAGGAGGCGGTTCGCCAGGGGAGCGTCCAGCGGGGTGCGCACGACGTCCACCGCCACGCAGCTGACCTTCCGCCCGGTCCCGCCGTCCACCACGCCGAACCCGCACCGCGTCAGCCCGGGGTCGACACCGAGCACTCGCACCTGATCGCCTCCTCAACCGAACACCAGTTCGGAGGCTACCGGTTCACCGCCACCATGCCCGGCAGGACGCGCCGACCGACCCACACGGTCCACTATGGACAGACGCTCCCCCGCAGTCCCTTTCACCGTTGGCCGTGAAGGGTCTGCGGGGCCCTTGGTTACGGGCCGTCGACGCCGGGGGTCCAGCTCTCGGGCCTGCCGCTGTCGGTCAGCACCGGCTGCCAGGCGGCGAAACCCTCCGGCGCGTCCTCGTCCCAGGGCCACTTGCCCTCGCCGCTGGCGACGATGATCTGCAGCGCGGGGAAGTCCCCTTCGGGATAGACCAGGAAAGCGCTGCCGAAGTATTCCGGGTAGTGGCCGGGATGCACGCGTTCGAAGGTGACCGGCACCCCCTCGAAGAAGTCCTCGTAGACCTTGCCCGGCTCGAACCCGTCGCCGGTGGCGGCGCGGTCGACGTAGGCGTCGAGCAGCACCTGCGCCATCTGCTCGGGAAGACCGACCACCACGGCCTCCGGCACCTCGTGCATCGCCCAGACGCAGGCGGTGAAGCAGTAGCCGGATCCCTTGTCGTCAGGGGGAACCGAGATGACGGCGTTGCCCCGGCGCTCGGCCTCGGCGACGATCCATTCCAGCAGCTCTTGATCTTCGGGCGCGAGCGTCTCGGTCGTCACGCGCGACATTGTGCCCTACCCGAACGGGCCCCGACAGGCGCGACGCGGAAAAAAACCCGAAAAGCCAGCGAGAACACCGAAGGCCACCGGCGACGTCCTCCTGGGAGGGTCGCCGGTGGCCTTCGGTTTCCGGAAAACCGGGGCGGGCTCAGCCGACCTCGGCGAGCACCTCGTCGGAAACGTCGAAGTTCGCGTAGACGTTCTGGACGTCGTCGCAGTCTTCGAGCGCGTCGATCAGCTTGAAGACCTTCTTCGCACCCTCGGCGTCCAGTGGCACGTTCACCGACGGCAGGAAGCTCGCCTCCGCCGACTCGTAGTCGTAGCCCGCGTCCTGCAGCGCCTTGCGCACCGACACCAGGTCCGTCGCCTCGGAAACGATCTCGAAGTTCTCGCCGAGGTCGTTGACCTCCTCGGCACCCGCGTCGAGAACCGCCATCAGGACGTCGTCCTCGGACAACTCGTTCTTGGGCATGATCACCACGCCCTTGCGGTTGAACAGGTACGCCACCGAGCCCGGGTCGGCCAGCGAGCCGCCGTTGCGGGTCAGCGCCGTGCGCACCTCGGAGGCGGCGCGGTTGCGGTTGTCGGTCAGGCACTCGATCAGCACCGCGACGCCGTTCGGGCCGTAGCCCTCGTAGTTGATCGTCTGCCAGTCGGCGCCACCCGCCTCTTCACCGGCGCCGCGCTTGCGGGCACGCTCGATGTTGTCCTGCGGGACCGAGTTCTTCTTGGCCTTCTGGATGGCGTCGTAGAGCGTCGGGTTGCCGTCAGGGTCGCCCCCGCCGGTCCGCGCGGCGACCTCGATGTTCTTGATCAGTCTCGCGAACAGCTTGCCACGCTTGGCGTCGAGGGCGGCCTTCTTGTGCTTCGTGGTGGCCCACTTGGAGTGGCCGCTCATCTCTCCTCCATCTACTTGGTTCTAGGCGTCGCGCACCATGCCGACGAACAGGCGGTGCACGCGCTCGTCCCCCGTGAGTTCCGGATGGAAAGCCGTGGCGAGCACCGGCCCCTGCCGGACCGCGACGATCCTAGCGGCCGCGTCCGGAGCAGCGGTGGCGTCGGGCACCCTCGCCAGTATCTCCACCCCGTCCCCGGCCTTCTCCACCCAGGGTGCCCGGATGAAGACGGCGGGCAGCGGGCCACCCTCGAGCCCGGCGAAATCGAGGTCCTCCTCAAAGGAGTCGACCTGCCTGCCGAAGGCGTTGCGGCGGACGACGACGTCGAGGCCGTCCAGTTGCCGCTGGTCGGGGCGCCCGTCGAGCACCTGGCGGGCCAGCAGGATCATCCCGGCGCAGGAGCCGAAGGCGGGCATGCCCGCCTCGATCCGCTCGCGGAGCGGATCGAGCAGCTCGAACGTCTCGAGCAGCCGCGACATCGTGGTCGACTCGCCGCCGGGCAGCACCAGGCCGTCCACCTCGGCCAGTTCCGCGACCCGGCGCACCGGCCGGACCCGTGCCCCGGCGCTTTCGAGCATCGCGGCGTGCTCCCGTACGTCCCCCTGCAGGGCGAGCACACCGATCAACGGCTGTTTCGTGGTCACCTAACCTCCAGAGTCCACTTTAGGCGAGCCCGCACCCTCCGGCCCCTCCGGCGGGTGCGGGCCCGTGTGCCGCGGGTTCACCAGCCGCGTTCGGCCAGGCGGTGCGGTTCGGGGACGTCGTCGACGTTGATGCCGACCATGGCCTCGCCCAGGCCGCGCGAAACCTTCGCGATCATGTCGGGGTCGTCGTGGAAGGTGGTGGCCTTCACGATCGCCGCCGCCCGCTTGGCCGGGTCGCCGGACTTGAAGATGCCGGAGCCGACGAACACGCCCTCGGCGCCGAGCTGCATCATCATCGCCGCGTCGGCGGGGGTGGCGATGCCACCGGCGGTGAACAGCACGACCGGCAGCTTGCCCGCCTCGGCCACCTCCCTGACCAGTTCGTACGGCGCCTGCAATTCCTTGGCCGCGACGAAGAGCTCGTCCGCGGGCAGGGAGGAAAGGCGGCGGATCTCGGCGCGGATCTTGCGCATGTGCTGGGTGGCGTTGGACACGTCGCCGGTGCCCGCCTCCCCCTTGGAACGGATCATCGCCGCGCCCTCGGTGATCCGGCGCAGCGCCTCGCCCAGGTTGGTCGCGCCGCACACGAAGGGCACGGTGAAGGCCCACTTGTCGATGTGGTTGGCGTAGTCGGCCGGGGTGAGCACCTCGGACTCGTCGATGTAGTCCACGCCGAGGGACTGCAGGACCTGCGCCTCGACGAAGTGGCCGATGCGGGCCTTGGCCATCACGGGGATGGACACCGCTTCGATGATGCCCTCGATCAGGTCCGGGTCACTCATCCGGGCGACGCCACCCTGGGCCCGGATGTCGGCGGGCACGCGCTCGAGGGCCATCACCGCGACGGCACCCGCGTCCTCGGCGATCTTGGCCTGTTCGGGGGTGACCACATCCATGATCACACCGCCCTTGAGCATTTCCGCCATACCGCGCTTGACAACCGCGGTACCGCGCTCGGGAGCGGGGGAACCAGTGGACTGAACTTCGGACACGGGGGAACGCCTTTCACACGACGGGGGAGGTTTCCACCGTCCAGTCTAGGTCGGGGTGGACCGCTCTCCCAGGCCAGTAAGGCACGATCTCGGAAGGCCACTTTTCCGATCTTCGCAGGCACGGACGCTGCGCTGGTCTCGGCGAGGGGTTGCCGGAGGCCACCGTCGGGGTGTGTGATCGAAGGCACACACCCTTTCCATCGACAACGACGTCCGGGGAGGCGCGTCATGGCCGAGAAGCAATCGAAAGCCGGTGATTCCGGGGCCGCGGTCGCTGTGGAGGATCCCCGCCAGGTACGCAACGTCGTCCTGGTCGGCCCGTCGGGTTCCGGCAAGACCACGCTCACCGAGGCCCTGCTCGCCGTGTCCGGCACGGTGGCCAGGGCCGGTTCCGTGGTGGAGGGCACCACCGTGTGCGACCACGATCCGGCCGCCGTCCGCCAACAGCGCTCGGTCGGGCTGGCCGTGGCGCCGATCCTCACGGACGGGGTGAAGATCAACCTGATCGACACCCCGGGTTACGCCGACTTCGTCGGCGAGCTCAGGGCCGGGTTGCGTGCGGCGGACGCGGCCCTGTTCGTGGTGTCCGCCTCGGAGGGCGTGGACGCCGCCACCACCGCGCTGTGGGCCGAATGCGCCGCCGTCGGCATGCCGCGCGCGGTGGTCGTGTCCCGGCTCGACCACCACCGCGCCGACCCGGCCGGGAAGATCGCGGCCTGCCAGGAGGCCTTCGGCTCCGGTGTGCTGCCGCTGTACCTGCCGGCGGGCGGCGGCGAACCCGCGCTGGTCGGGCTCATCACGCAGCGGCTCTACGATTACTCCGGCGGCTACCCGCCCGTACTGGGCCGTCCCGACCCGGGCGACCTCGACCGGATGACCGAGGCGCGCAACAAGCTGATCGAGGGGATCATCGGCGAGAGCGAGGACGAGTCCCTGATGGACCGCTACCTCGCCGGTGAGCAGATCCCCGAGGCCACCCTCATCGCCGACCTGGAGACCGCGGTCGCGCGCGGCACCTTCCACCCGGTGATCCCGGTCTGCGCGGCGACCGGCCTCGGCCTGGCCGAACTGCTGGACGGGATCAAACGTGCCTTCCCCTCGCCGGTGGAGCATCCGCTGCCGGAGATCGAGCCACTGGCCGGGAAGATCCCGGCCCAGTTCCGCCCCGACCCGGACGGCCCGCTGGCCGCCGAGGTGGTGCGCACCGCGGTCGACTCCTACGTCGGGCGGGTCTCGCTGGTGCGGGTCTTTTCCGGCACGCTGCGGCCCGAGCGCCCGGTGCACATCTCCGGGCACGGGCTGGCCGAACGAGGCCATGAGGACCACGACGCCGACGAGCGGGTCGCGCACCTGTACTCGCCGCTCGGCTCGCACCTGCGCGAGGTGCCGTACTGCGTGGCCGGGGACCTGTGCGCGCTGACCAAGATCGGCTCGGCGGAGACCGGCGACACGGTGTCCTCCCCCGACTTCCCGCTGCTGATGAAGCCGTGGGCGATGCCGGAGCCGCTGCTGCCGGTGGCGATCGTGGCGCACAACCGCAGTGACGAGGACACGCTGGCCCGCAACCTTTCCCGTCTCGTCGCCGGGGATCCCACGCTGCGTCTGGAGCGCAACGCCGAAACCGGCCAGCTCGTGCTGTGGTGCATGGGCGAGGCCCACGCCGACGTGGTGCTGTCGCGGCTGCGGGCGGGCGGTGCGGAGGTCGACACCGAACCGGTGAAGATCAGCCTGCGGGAGACGTTCGCGGGCCCGGCGAGGGGGCACGGGCGGCACGTGAAGCAGTCCGGCGGGCACGGCCAGTACGCGGTGTGCGACATCGAGGTGGAACCGCTGCCCCGCGGCTCGGGCTTCGAATTCGCCGACCGCGTCGTCGGCGGGGCGATCCCGCACCAGTTCATCCCGAGCGTGGAAAAGGGCGTCAAGGCCCAGTTGCAGCGCGGACTGGCCGCCGGTCATCCGGTGGTGGACGTCCGGGTGAGCCTGGTCGACGGCAAGGCCCACAGCGTCGACTCCTCGGACGCGGCATTCCAGACGGCCGGGGCGCTGGCGCTCAAGGACGCCGCCGCCAACGGCCGGATCCTGCTGCTGGAACCGCTCGACGAGGTGGCGGTGGAGTTGCCCGACGAGCACCTGGGCGCGGTGCTCGGCGACCTGTCCTCGCGGCGGGGGCGGGTGCTCGGCACCTCGTCCGCGCCGGGCGGGCGCACCGTGATCCAGGCGGAGGTGCCGGCCACCGAACTGCTCCGCTACGCCACCGAACTGCGCTCGCTCACCTCGGGCACGGCGAGCTTCACCCGCCGCCACGCCCGGTTCGACCCGCTACCGGAAGGGGTGAAAGCGGCGACCTGAGCGGCCGCGGGCGCGACCGGTGGCAGACTCGGCGGCATGTCCGACACCGATGCCGCCTGCGCGGTAGCGCACGGCGAAGCCGCACCCGAGCCCGAACAGCGGACGCTGGTGGTGGTGTTCCGCACGCCCGTCGCCGGATTCCTGCTCCGGTACGGCGCCGACCTCGGCTACCGCACCCTGCTCTTCGAACCGGACGGCGGCGGCGCCGGCGAACTGGACCTGCCCGCCGGGACCGGCGTGGTGGACCGCCTCCCCGCGCTCGACGCCACCGCCGACGTGGTGGTCAGCAGCCACCACCGCGGCGAACTCGGCACCGCCCTGCGCGACGTGCTCGCGCACCCGGTGCGCTGGGTCGGTGTCATGGGCAACCCGCGCCAGGAGGGCCCGCACGTGGCGGCGCTGCGGGAGTTGGGCGTGCCCGAGGCCGAGATCGGCCGGGTGCACCGGCCGATCGGGCTGAACATCGGCTCGCGCACCCCGCCGGAGATCGCCGTCGCCGTGCTCGCCGGCCTGCTCGCCGACCGCAACGGCCGCCACGGCGGCTTCGAATTCGCCGCCTGACCCGGTCGGGGCTGGGCCGTGAAGGGACCCTTCACGGCGCTCAGCGGGATCCTGTCAGGGGGCGGGGTCGATGATCTCGAAGTATTCCGGCCGCGGGGCGGTTCCGGCGAGCTTGAAGTAGCGCACCTTCCGGCGGCGGCGCAGGGCGAGGGTGTCGCGCACGGCGTCGTTGTGCACCCGGCGCGCGATGACGACGCGGTATTCCGCGTCGGCCAGTTCGTCGGCCAGTTCGGCGGGCAGGCCGTCCCGGCCGATCGTGGCGAGCAGCTTCGTCAACTCGTTTTCGGCCGCCTCCCGGTCGGGCCTCGGCGCGGCCTCGGCCGCGTCCGCGGCCCGGCGCACCTCGGCGGCGGCACTGCCCTCCAGTGCCCCCGCGGCCACCGCCCGCGCCACCACCGCGCGCCGGGCCAGCGCCGCGTCCAGCGCCGCCCACCCGGCGTCGAGGCGGACGTGCAGCCGGTCGAGCCGGTTCGCCGTCGCCACCAGGAACAGCCCGCCCAGCACGATCACCGCGGCCAGCAGGGCGGACAGCCACACCAGGACGCTCACGGGGCGGTTTCCTCGGTGCTGACCCGGCGCGGATCCGCCGCGACCGCCGTCTCGTACACCCGCAGCACCTGGGTCACCACCACCGGCCAGTCGTAGATCGCCACCCGTTCGCCCGCGGCCGCCGCCAGCGAGCCGCGGCGCGCCGGATCGGCCAGCAGTTCGCCGAGCGCCGCGGCCAGCGCCACCGGATCGCCGGGCGGGGTGAGCAGCCCGGCGCGGCCGTCGTCGAGGACACGGCGGAAGGAGTCGAGCGCGCTGGCCACCACGGCCGTCCCGGCGGCCATCGCCTCGGTGAGGATCATGCCGAAACTCTCGCCGCCCAGGTTGGGCGCGCAGTACACGTCGACGCTGCGCAGGGCGCGCGCCTTCGTCGCATCGTCGACCTGCCCCAGCAGTTCGAGGTGCGGGGTGAGCCCGGGGCCCGCCGCGCGGTGCAGCTCCGCCTCGTCACCCCGGCCCACCACCAGCAGGCGCAGGTCCGGGAAGTCCGGCAGCAGGCGGCGCGACGCTTCGAGCAGGACCTCCATGCCCTTGCGGGGCTCGGTGTAGCGCCCCACGAACCCGATGGTGCCGCCCGCCCGCGGATAGCCGTCCAGCGGCTGGGACCGGGTGAAGAAGTCCACGTCGACCCCGTTGGGGATCTCCACCGCGTCGCCACCGGAATGCTCCACCTGCACCCGGCGGGCCAGTGCGGAGACGGCGATGCGCGCGGTGATCTTCTCCATCAGCGGCCGCAGCACCGGCTGGAACGCCGCCAGGGTCCGCGAACGGGGTGTCGAGGTGTGGAAGGTGGCGACGATCGGCCCGTCGGCCACCTTCAGCGCCAGCAGCGACAGGCTCGGGGCGGTCGGCTCGTGCAGGTGCAGCACGTCGAAGTTGCCCTCCCGGATCCAGCGCCGCACGCGGGCGTAGGACACCGGGCCGAACTGCAGCCGCGCGACGGAACCGTTGTACGGGATGGCCAGAGAACGGCCGGCGGCCTGCACGAAGTCGGGCAGGCCGGCGTCCTCGTCGGCGGGCGCGAGCACCGACACCTGGTGCCCGCGGGCCAGCAGTGCCCTGGCCAGCTCCACGACGTGCCCCTGGACCCCGCCGGGCACGTCGAACGAGTAGGGGCAGACGATGCCGATCTTGAGCTTCTGGGGTGGCGGCAGCCTGTTCACCCGGCCGCGGCCTCCTCGGCCAGGGCAGGCTCCGCCTCGGCGAAGTCGGCCGTCCACAGCTTCTGCATCATGTGCCAGTCGGTGGGGTGGGCGGCGATGTCCCCCGCGAAGATGTCGGCCATGGCCTGGGTCGCGGCGGGCACCTCGGACCGCGCGGTGACCCGGATGCGGGGATGCACCCGGACCCCCCAGCCGTCTTCGGTGAACCACATGCCCACCGGCAGCAGGGCGGCCCCGGTGGTGGCGGCCAGGCGCGCCGCCCCGGCAGGCATCCGCGTCCGCTCGCCGAAGAAGGTGACCGGGACGCCGGAGCCGTTGAGGTCGCGGTCGCCGACCAGGCAGATCACCTTGTTCTCCCGCAACCGCTGCAGCAGCAGCCGGAACGAACCGGCGCCGCCGGAGGCGGGCAGGAGTTCGAACCCGAGCGATTCGCGGAACTCCACGAAACGCCGGTACACCGATTCGGGACGCAGGCGCTCGACGACGGTGGTGAACGAGCCCGCGTACCCGACCAGCCAGAGCCCGCAGGCGTCCCAGTTGCCCGAGTGCGGCAGCACGAGCACGGCGCCGTTGCCCTCGGCGAGGGCGGCGTCGATGTTCTCCACGCCGGTGATCGCGTCGTCGACCTTGCCGCGCACCTCGTCGTGGTCCATCGACGGCAGGCGGAACAGCTCCCGCCAGTAGCGCGCGTAGGACCGCAGTGCCCGGCGGGTGAGCTCGTCGAGTTCCGCCTCCCCCGCCTGCGGCACCACCCTGGCCAGGTTCCGCCGCAGCTGCCGCACGCCGGGCCCGTTGCGGCGGACGGCGAAATCGGCGCCCAGGGCGAAGGCCGCCTGCACCAGCCCGGCGGGCAGTTTGCCGACGAGCCGGAATCCGGCGGCGTAACCGAGATCGCTCACGCGCTGGCCCAGGCCGCTCACGAATGCGCCTCCCGGGCCGAGACGGCCACGGCGACCATGCGCTGCCCCAGGGTGATCGCGGACAGCACCGCGAGCAGCCATTGCGACGCTTCGACGGCGTAGGGCACATGGAACCCTTCCAGGCCCGTACCGACCAGCGCGATGATCAGCCGTTCCGCGCGCTCGATGAGGCCCCCGTCCGCGCGCAGCCCGGAGGCTTCGGCCCGCGCCTTGACGTAGGAGATCACCTGGCCCAGCACCAGGCTGACCAGTGCCGCGCCCGCGGCACGGAGGTTGCCCGCGTCCACGAACGCCCACCAGGCGATCGCGCCGAAGATCGCCCCGTCGACCAGGCGGTCGCAGGTCGCGTCCAGCGCGGCGCCGAAGGGGGTGCCGTGCCCGCGGGCCCGGGCGATCGCCCCGTCGAGCAGGTCCAGCATGGCGAAACCCCACACCGTGAACGTGCCCCACAGCAGCAACCCGGCGGGGAAGAAGCCCAGGGCGCAGCCGATCGCGCCCACCGTGCCGAGGACCGTCATCACGTTCGGAGTCACACCGGCACGCAACAACGCGTGCCCGAGTGGATCGAGGGCGCGGGAAACCGACGCGCGCGCGAAGATGTTCAGCATCAGATCTGGACGGGGAATTCGGCCGGCATGCTCATCGCTGTCAACGTCACCTGTGCTGTGTGCTCGAAGCTTTGATCGGACATCGTTCGAGCGCAGCCTATCCACCCCGCACAGGCGGTTGACGCGGCAGGCGCGGGAAAGTGCCGCCTCAGCGCTGCTCGGCGAACTCCTCGGCGTCCATTTCGGCCATCGCGGCGGCACAGCGCGGAGTGAGCCGGTGACGAATCGCACTGCTGATCTCACCCAGTGCGCGCACCTGCTCCGGGGTCAGCGCGTCGAACAGCGCCTGCCGGACCGCTTCCACGTGGCCTGGGGCGGCCGCCTGAAGTGCGGCGAAGCCCTCGTCGGTGAGCCGGGCGAAGGAGCCGCGCTTGTCCGTGGGGCAGTGCTGGCGGCGCACCCACCCGTTTTCCTCCAGGCGGGCGACCGCATGGGAAAGACGACTCCGTGACGAACGGCACCGCTCGGCCAGTTCACTCATCCGCAGCGTCCGGCCCGGTGCCTCGGACAGCACGACCAGCACCTCGTAGTAGGTGTGGGGCATCCCCGCGTCGCGCTGCAACTGGCCTTCGACGTGGCCGCGCAGCATGTCGACGGCCGCGGAGAACTCGCGCCAGACGCGCTGCTCCTCGTCGTCGAGCCATCTCGTTCCCGACATACGGACCATCCTACCCCTGATTGAACCCTCAACTAGACTCCGCTAGAGTCATTGAGAGCTCAACCGATAGCGAAGACAACCAAGGGAGAACCCCATGAGCGCGCCCACCACCGAGATCCCCGGCTACATCGCCGGCACCTGGGTCATCGACGGCACCCACTCCGACGTCACCTTCACCGTGCGGCACCTCGGCGTCTCCAAGGTCCGTGGCCGGTTCGACCAGGTCGAGACCACCATCGTCACCGCGGAGAAGCTCACCGACTCCACGGTGACCGCGACGATCCACGCCACCAGCATCGACACGAACAACGAGCAGCGCGACGCGCACGTCCGCGCCGGCGACTTCCTGGACGTCGAGCAGTTCCCCACCATCACCTTCACCTCCACCGCGGTGCGGGCCGAGGACGGCGAGTACTTCATCGATGGTGAGCTGACCCTGCACGGCGTCACCAAGCCGGTCACCCTGGCGGCCGAGCTGGGCGGTTTCGGCAACGGCATGACCGAGGGCAGCAAGGTCCTGGGCATCTCGGCGCGGACCGAGATCAGCCGCACCGAGTTCGGCGTCGGCACCGGCATCCCCTCCGCCGTGGTCAGCGACAAGATCAAGATCGAGCTGGACATCGAGGCCGGTCTGCAGGCCTGATGCCCCGTACGAAAATGCCCTCTCCCACCCGGGAGAGGGCATTTCGTGTCTAGGCAGGTTTCCCCAGCGGCGAAGCCGCTTGCATCACCCAAGCAGCTTGCACCGCCGCGGGTTCTGACGTGGTTCCTCACAAGAACAGCACTGCCAGCGCTTCGTGAATTGGCATTCATGAGGAGGAGATCCCACAGCGAGATGGACCACGTCAGGTACCGCCACCCGCACCGCCACGCAAAAGTGCCTGACACAGTCCTTAAGACCAGGCGGCGGCGAGGAGGCGGCGGGTCTCGCCGAGCAACTGCGGCAGCACCTTCGTGTGGCCCACGACCGGCATGAAGTTCGCGTCGCCGCCCCAGCGGGGCACCACGTGCTGGTGCAGGTGTGCCGCGATCCCGGCACCCGCGATCACGCCCTGGTTCATGCCGATGTTGAACCCGTGCGCGGCCGACACGGAGCGGATCACCGCCATCGCCCGCTGGGTGAACCCGGCGAGTTCGGCGGTCTCCTCCGCGGTCAGGTCGGTGTAGTCGGCCACGTGCCGGTACGGCAGCACCATCAGGTGCCCCGGGTTGTACGGGTACAGGTTCAGCACCGCCCACACCCGCTCGCCGCGCGCGACGATCAGCGCGTCTTCGTCGGGCAGGCCGATGAGGCGGCAGAAGGGGCAGCCTTCCGGCTCGTCCCCTTCCGCCTGACCCTGCCCTTGCACGTAGGCGAGCCGGTGGGGGGTCCACAGCCGCTGCAGGGCATCCGGTACGCCGACTCCGTCCTGGGGCACGACTTCCGGCTGACTCACCCCAGGACCGCCCGCAGCGCCTCGGCGGTCGGCGAGGAGTTCTCCCGGCGGGCGACCCAGCCCGCGATCGCCTCCACCGCGTCGGCCATCGGCACCTCGTTGATCTGGGTGCCGTCGCGGAACCGGAACGACACCGCCCCGGCCTCGACGTCCTTGGCGCCCGCCAGCAGCAGGAACGGCACCTTCTGCGTGGTGTGGGTGCGGATCTTCTTCTGCATCCGGTCGTCGCTGGTGTCGACCTCGGCGCGGATCCCCTTGGCCCGCAACGCCTTCTCCACCCCGCGCAGGTGCTCGACGTGCTCGTCGGCGATCGGGATGCCGACCACCTGGACCGGCGCGAGCCAGGCCGGGAAGGCACCGGCGTAGTGCTCGGTGAGCACCCCGAAGAACCGCTCGATCGACCCGAACAGCGCCCGGTGGATCATCACCGGCTGCTGGCGCGAGCCGTCCGCTGCCTGGTAGCTCAGCTCGAACCGCTTGGGCTGGTTGAAGTCCACCTGAATGGTGGACATCTGCCAGGTGCGGCCGATCGCGTCCTTGGCCTGCACCGAGATCTTCGGCCCGTAGAAGGCCGCGCCGCCCGGGTCCGGCACGAGTTGCAGCCCCGAGGCCTCGGCAGCCTGCCGCAGCGCCTCGGTGGCCTCCTCCCAGTCGGCGTCCTCACCGATGAACTTCGGCGAATCGTCCCGAGTGGACAGTTCGAGGTAGAAGTCGTCGAGCCCGTAGTCCCGCAGCAGGTCGAGCACGAAGGTCAGCAGCGAGCGAAGTTCGCCCTGCATCTGCTCCTTCGTGCAGTAGATGTGCGAGTCGTCCTGCGTCATGCCGCGCACCCGGGTCAGGCCGTGCACCACACCGGACTTCTCGAACCGGTACACCGACCCGAACTCGAACAGCCGCAGCGGCAGCTCCCGGTAGGAACGCCCGCGCGACCGGAAGATCAGGTTGTGCATCGGGCAGTTCATCGACTTGACGTAGTAGTCGGAACCCTCGACGTGCATCGGCGGGAACATGCCGTCCGCG
Organism: Amycolatopsis cynarae; assembly: GCF_026802195.1. Taxonomy (NCBI): domain Bacteria; kingdom Bacillati; phylum Actinomycetota; class Actinomycetes; order Pseudonocardiales; family Pseudonocardiaceae; genus Amycolatopsis; species Amycolatopsis cynarae. Next base: position 4,414,753 of record NZ_CP113836.1, read on the forward strand.
TAGTACGGCAGGTGCCCGGAGGTCTCGAACAGCGCGCCCTTGGTGATGTGCGGGGTGTTGACGAACTCGTAGCCGTGCTCCTCGTGCTTCTGCCGGGAGTAGGCCTCCAGCTCGCGCCGGATGATGCCGCCCTTGGGGTGGAACACCGGCAGCCCGGACCCCAGCTCCTCGGGGAAGGAGAACAGGTCGAGCTCGGCCCCGAGTTTGCGGTGGTCCCGGCGCTCGGCCTCGGCGAGCATCTCCAGGTAGGCGTCCTGCGCCTCCTGCGACTCCCACGCCGTGCCGTAGATTCGCTGCAACTGCGGGTTCTTCTCGCTGCCGCGCCAGTAGGCCGCGGCGACCCTGGTCAGCTTGAAGGCCGGGATGTACTTGGTGGTGGGCACGTGCGGCCCGCGGCACAGGTCGCTCCAGACGCGTTCCTTGGTGCGCGGGTCGAGGTTGTCGTAAATGGTCAGCTCGCCGCCACCGACCTCCATCACCTCGGAGGTGTCGACGGTGTCGTCGCCGGACTTGAGGTCGACCAGTTCGAGCTTGAACGGCTCGTCCGCGAGCTCCTCCTTGGCGGCCTCGACCGATTCGAGTACGCGCCGGGAGAACTGCTGCGAGCCCTTGATGATCTGCTTCATGCGCTTTTCCAGCGCCTGCAGGTCTTCGGGGGTGAACGGCGTGGCGACCTGGAAGTCGTAGTAGAAGCCGTCCTTGATCGGCGGGCCGATGCCGAGCTTGGCCTCGGGGAACTGCTGCTGCACGGCCTGGGCGAGCACGTGCGCGGCGGAGTGCCGGATGACGCTGCGGCCGTCCTCGGTGTCGGCGGCCACCGGCTCGACCTGGGTGCCGGTCTCCGGCGCCCACGCCAGGTCGCGCAGGCGGCCCTCGGGGTCGCGGACCACGACGATCGCGCCCGGTCCCTTGGTCGGCAGCCCCGCCTCCCGGATCGCGGTCCCCGCCGTGGTCCCGGCCGGCACCACCACGCTCGGGGCGGGTGCGACTGCGGCGGACGACGGCTGGTTCACGGTGGGCTCCTCGGTGACGAGCGGTGGAAGGGTGACGTGACGATGCTATCCGCCCCCCACCGGCTCTTTCCGGGCGGCCGTGCCCGGCCGGAAACATCCGGACGACGAAACAGGGCCGCGAGGGTTTCCTCGCGGCCCTGGCAGACGACGGGGCGTCAGACGGTCTCGACGACCTCGTGGTAGTCGAGCCGGGGAAGCCGGTCGAACCAGGGGTTCTCGCCGGGCTTGCCGACGTTGATCACGACCAGCGACTTCCACTTGTTCTCGGCGAAGAACTCCTTGTCGACCCCGGCGTTGTCGAAGCCGGTCATCGGGCCGGCGGCCAGCCCGGCGGCGCGGACGCCGATGATGAAGTAGCCGACCTGCAGCAGCGAGTTCAGCCGTGCGAAGCCTTCCCGGCCCTGCTCGTCGGAGAACATGTCCTTCGCGTCGGGCTTGTGCGGGAAGGTCTTCGGCAGGTTCTCGTGGAAGTCGGTGTCGGCGGCGAGCACCACGGTGACCGGCGCGGAGGCGGTCTTGGCGCGGTTGCCCTCGGCCATGTGCGGCAGGAGCCGTTCCTTGCCTTCGGGGGTGCGGATCACCAGCGCGCGCAGCGGCTGGGTGTTCATCGAGGTGGGCGCCCACTTGATCAGGTCGTAGATCGCCTGGAGCTGTTCGTCGCTCACCGGCTCGTCGCTGAAGCTGTTGGCGGTGCGAGCCTCCCGGAACAGCAGGTCCTGGATCTCGCGAGGCACCTCGAGCGCGTCGGCGAGGCTGGCCGTGGAAGTCATCGACAATCCCTTTCCGTGAAGAACGCCTTCATCCTCTCCAACATGGTTGAGCGCTTGATAATTTCGCTCTCAACTGTGGCTCATCTCACTCAGCGGTACATCCGCATCCAGTCGATCTCCACCGAGCTCTTCAGCGGGAGCCCCGGCCCCTTGGACGTGTAGTTCTGCTGCAGCGTCACGTGCATCGGCGTGCGAGGGATGAACTTGGGGTCGTCGTAGACCCCCCACACCACCCCGTCCAGGTAGAGGGTGATGCGCTCCGGCTCCCACTCCACAGCGAAGTTGTGCCACTGGGTCAGGTCCACCGGCTTGCTCTTGAAGTAGCCGCCCTCGGTGTTGCCGGGCCCGTGCAGCCAGCTCTCGATGTACTGGCGCGCGGGGTCGTACTCCTCGGCGAAGTCGATCTCCCCCGCGTGCGGGTAGTTCCCGGCGTCGCCCCACAGCAGGAAGATCGGCGCGTAGCCGGGGTCGGCGGGGGCGGGCATCCGGGCCCGGACCTCCCAGCGCCCGTAGGTCCGGTCCTGTTTCCAGGCGATCCCGCAGGTGGTGCCCGCCCGGTCGGACAGCCCGGTGATGGTCAGGAGGCCGTCCTTGACGGCGCACTGCTTCGGGCTCCAGGTCTCGTTGCGGGAGTTCGTCCCGTCGTAGACCTCCCACCGCGTCGTGTCGACCTTGGTGCCGTCGAACTCGTCCCCGCCTACGCGCTGCCAGCCGTACTCGACCGCGGCTTCGGTCGCCTGGGGCATCGGCGGCACCACGGCGGCGGACTCCGGCGCGCTCGTGGCGGGCCCGGCCTGCGAGCCGGGGTCTTCGAACCGTCTGGACGTGATCTTCACCGCGGCGATGGCGACCGCGGCCAGCACGAGACACAGGCTGAGGAGAATCACCCGGCGCTTCACGGCGGACAAACTACCGCCCCCGGAAGGATGAATATCAGGGAACCACACAACTACTGTGCGTGATTAGTACGAAGAACTGCTTCGCCTGCTCCGGAGCCCCTTGAGGTCGTTCTGCCTGCCCTGGCCGCGGGCGATGAGGAACAGCGCCTGCCTGCGCAGCCGGGCCGCCGGAGCCTTGGCCGCCCCCATCAGGCGATCCACCCGCGAAACGTCCCATTCGGCGCCGTTCGCGATCTCCGCGCTGAGCGAGCGCTGCTCGGCGTACAGCGACTCGTCGCCCAGCGCGGACAGCGAGCCCCGGGTCACCCGGAAGGCGGCCAGCGACTCGCGGATGCCGTGGAAGTCGCCGTGCTCGAGCAGCCTGATCCACAGCGCGAGGTCCATCGGGAAGAACCAGCGCGCGTCGAAGCCGCCCACCGCGTCGAACTGCGCGCGCCGGAACAACGCCACCGCGGGCTCCCCGATCGGGTTCCCGCCGTGACGCACGATCCTGCGGATCACCGCCTGGCTTTCGTGCGGGCCGAGCAGGCCCCGCAGGCCGCGGTTGCGGCTGATCAGCCGCGACTCCTCGTTGATCAGGTCCCGCCTGCTGGCCACCAGCGCGACCCCGGGATCGCCCGCCAGCACCGGGTACTGGCGCTCCAGGCAGCGGGGGTGCAGCACGTCGTCCGCGCACAGCAGCTTCACCAGCGGCGCGGTGGACACCTCGACGGCGCGGTTCCAGTTCTCGGCGAGCGGGAGCACGCGGCTGTTGCGGACCACGCGCAGCCGGGGGTCGTCGAACCCGCGCAGGATCTCGGCGGTCCGGTCGGTGGAAGCGTTGTCGAGGACCACGAGTTCGAAGTTGCGGAAGGTCTGCGCGAGCACACTTCGCAGCGTCTCGGCCAGGTATCGTTCCGCCTGGTATGCGGGAACACAGACCGAGATTTCAGGCCCCTTCACAACACTTCCCCTCTCTGGCCGGGCCCTGCGTGAGGCGCGACCGCAGGAGGCCGACCAGCGTCGCCCGGAGCCTCGCGATCGTAACGGTGCTGGTGCTGACACTCGCCCAGTGCGCCGCAAAGGCGCCATCCGGCCTCGACCCGGGCGAAACCGGCATGGTCCTCGGCGTGACGCACGCCCAGTTCAGCCTCGACCCGCAACTCTCCCCCGCACAGCGCGCCGAGGGCGAACGCCTGCTCGGCGCGACGCCGCTGCTGCAGAACCAGCACCTGATGGGCTGGGGGGTGACCAATCCCGAGCCCTCCCCCGGCACCTACGACTGGTCCGATCTGGACACCAGGATGCGCCTCATCGAGCGCACCGGCGGCACGCCGGTCCTCACCCTGTGCTGCGCCCCGGACTGGATGAAGGGCGGCGCGCCGGGCACCACCGACTGGGACCGCCTCACCGTCGCGCCCCTGCCGGAGCACTACCGGGATTTCGCCAACCTGGCCGCCGAGGCGGCCCGGCGCTATCCGCGGGTGCGCTACTTCCAGGTCTGGAACGAACTGAAGGGCTTCTGGGACGAGCGGGCGAACACGTGGGACGCCGCCGGGTTCACCGACTTCTACAACGCGGTCTACGACGCGGTGAAGCGGGTGCGTCCCGACGCGGAGATCGGCGGGCCCTACGTCGTGTTCACCCTCTACGCCTCGACGAACCCGCCGTCTCCCCTGTCCGGCGCGTACGGCTCGGTGGACCCCCGGGTGCTGGCACTGGTCCGGTACTGGAACGAGCACAAGCACGGGGCCGACTTCGCCGCCGCCGACGCCTCGACCGTCACCCGGGACGAGGGCCTGATCACCAGCCCGGCCGCGGCCGGCGCGGTCTTCTCCGACGTGACGCGCTGGCTCCACGGGCTCACCGGGCTGCCGGTGTGGTGGTCGGAGTTCTACCCCCTGGCGCCCCCCGGCCCGGGCGACCCCGCGGGCACCGACCGGGTCCGGGCGGTGCTGTGCCTGGACGCGGTGGCCAGGGCCGCCGAAGCGGGAGCCGCGGCGATGCTGCTGTGGCAGCCCCAGGACGACGGCGAACTGCCCTTCGCCGCGCTGTGGACCCAGCCCCGTGACGGCACCCCGGTCGGGCCCACCAGCCTGACCGAGGCCTGGACCTGGCTGGCGCCGCGGCTGCGCGACCGCTCGATCCGCGTGGTGCGCGACGTGCCGGGCGGCCTGGTCCGCTTCGAGGGCCGGGACCGCACCCTCACGCTGAACGTGTCCGGGTCTTCGACACTCCGGATCACCGGCGGGTCGGCGCGCACGCTGCCGCCGTACTCGCTCACGTTCGGCTGACACCGGCACTCACACCGTCAGCCCGACGACGATCCGCCACACCGCTCCGATCGCGACCAGCACGGTGAGCACGACGGCCACCAGGTCCAGCACCCGGATGCGGTCGGTGCGGGCGCTGGCCGAATCGGTCGACCTGCGCCCCACCGCGAGTTCCTTCAGCACGGTGCGCACGATGAGCACGGCCAGCAGCGCCACCCCGAGGACCGCGGTGACCACGGTGAGCACATCACCCGAGTTCACGGCACGTCATCCCGTATTTCCCCCGTCTCCGTCTTCCACCTTCTGCAGGGCCGCGGTCGTCCGCGCGAGCACCATGGCACCGTCATGCTCATATACCAGGCGGTAGATCCTGGTGTCCGCCAGACCCTGCAGCAACTGCTCGCGGAAGCCGGGCTTGGCCCCGTTGAGGATGGTGATGTAGGCGAACTGGGGCTCGGTGATCACCAGGTAGTCCGGCCCCTTCTCCTGGATGCACGCGACCGTCTCCGCCACTTCGGGCAGCGGCTTCGTGCAGTAGTTGTCCACCTCGGACTGGCTCAGCTCGCCGACCCGTTCGAAGGCCAGCGGCACCGCGTTGACCAGCGAGTCCACCCGCTGCTCCGGCTGGGCGTGTTCGATCGCCCACGCGGCGGCCGCGACGTCGCTCGCGCTCACGCTGGTGTAGGCGTCGTTGCCGCCCCGGGCCAGCACCGTGGACAGCGCCACGACCGAAAGCGCCAGCCACGGCACGGCCACCACGGTGACCAGCCGGGCGGGCCCGGCCCGCCAGCGCATCCGGCGGGCCGCGGTGAGGAAGCGTTCCAGCGCGATCGCCCCGGGCAGCGCCATCAGCGGCAGGGCGAACAGGAAGCAGCGCATGAACACTTCGCCGCCGTAGGACTGCACGAGGGCGAGCCCGAACGGCGCGGCGCACAGCGCGGGAAGCAGCCACGAACGCAGCTTCTCCCGGCGCATCAGGACGATCCCCACCGCCGCCAGCCCGGCCGCGGACGCGCTGACCGCCATACGGACGCCGAGCACGATCAGATGCCCCATGCTGCCGGACAGCCTGCTGAACAACCCCTGGTCGACCGAGGAGTTGATGTCACCGATGGGCGCCAGGATCATCTTGACCAGCTGCCCGCTCCAGAAGTCCGAAGCCCCCAGCGAGAACCAGACCACGGCCGCGCCCAGCACCACGAACGGCAGCCACGCCGGCCAGAGCCTGCCGAACAGCAGCAGGAGCAGCAGCAGCCCGCCGAGCACGAACGGGGTGAGCTGGTGGGTCGGGGCGAGCCCGAGCCCGATGAGCACCACCGAGCCCTGCGCGACCAGCCTGGCCTTCGGGCTCGACCGCGGGGCCAGCCGGGCGCGCAGCCGGGCCCGGACCGGTTCGGTGAGCCGGGGCCGGACCAGGTGCCGGAACGTCAGGGTGAGCGCGGCCAGCATCATCACCATCGCCGTGGCCTGGGGCGAGAAGTAGTCCTGCTCGGTCCAGTTGCCGACGAGGAAGATCCACGGCGCGATCCACGAGGCACGCCGGTTGCCCAGCGCGGACACCGCCAGCGCGCGCGTGCCCAGCACCATCAGCCCGGACAGCACCACCGGGGCGAAGTTGATCAGCGACAGCGCGTTGGGCACCCCGCCCGCCTTGGTCACCATGGCGATCAGCGAGAAGAACCCGGCCCAGGAAAAGCGCGCGTCGTAGTGCTGGAGAACGTCGCCGTGGTCGGCGATGTACTGGGCGAACCCGGAGTGCAGCCACGAAGTGGGCAGCCGCGCCACCTCTTCCACGGACGGCTGCAACCCGTAGACGAAGAACACGCCGACCACGGTGTAGGCGGTCAGGTACCAGGTGCGCGGCTGAAAGCGCAGCAACTCCAGCACGACCGCGGCGATCAGCAGCGGATAGCCCAGCAGCGTCACCACCGACACGTTGGCGATCAGGCCGAGGCCGCCGAGGGACTCCGGCGGGACCGGATGCAGCCCGGCCACCCACAGGATCACCGCGACGGCGGCGACGCCCGGTGCCAAAAACGGGTCGGAAAACCAGCGCGGGAGCGGGTTCTGCTCCAGGCTCGGCCGCGAGTCAACGCCGCGGGACGGCGGGGCCTTCGGCGGCTGGCCCAGCTGCCCCACCACGGGGATATAGCGCGTCTGGGTGTTCGCCGGCGCCGGGTAGTGCATCTGCCGGTTCGGGCCGGGAAAGCGCTCGACCGGCCGGTTCGGGCGGAACGGACCGAGGAAGCGGGTGGGCGGGGCGTTCACCGGGGCGCCCCCGCGAGGCGGTGCCTGAAGTCCAGCAGCACCACGGCCGCGAGCACCGCCTGCCCGGCCAGCATGCCCAGGCCGAAGGCGAACTCGCTGGGCATCACCAGCGCCAGGCCGATGGCGAGCGCGGCGGTCGCCGCGTGCAGCTTCGCCACCCCCAGGCCCCGTCCGGCGCCGAGGTGGACCGCGACGCCGAGCACCACGACCAGCCGCGGCAGCTGCGCGGCGAGCAGCACGCGGAACAGGCCCGCACCCTGCGTGTACTGCTTGCCGAAGATCAGCAGCAGCACGCCGGCCAGCAGGCCGCCCGCCAGCACCAGCGGCACGAACACCAGCGCCAGCCTGCGCGCGGTGTGGCCGACCAGGTGGCGGGCGTGCTCCGGTTCGGCGGCGAGCCGGACCACGAGCGGGTTGACGAACACCGACGCGGCCAGGTCGAGCGCGTTGATCGCGGTCCAGACCACGAAGAACACGGCGTTGGCCTCGGCGCCGAAGCGGTGCAGCATGACCAGCGGCACGAAGTTGTACAGCGCGACGACGCAGACCGTGCCCGGGTAGGTCGGGGCGAGCAGGCGCAGGATCTCGCGGCGGTCGGGCAGCCTGCCCTCCCCCCGCGCCGGCCGGGCCCGGCGGAAGATCAGCACGGTCACCACGAGCACCGCCAGCACGGTCGGCGCCATCCACGACAGCAGCAGCCCGAGCGCGCCGGCCAGCGGGGCCGCCACCACGAGCACGACCAGCCGCGCAAGGCTGAACAGGCCGTTCTCCACCGGAACCCAGCGTGACCGGCCGAGCCCGGTCAGCACGGAGTCCTGGAACTGGAACACCGTCCACGCCACGGTCGCCGGGACGAACAGCGCCGCCCCCGCGGGCACCCGCGAAACCACGTCCCCGCCGGAGGGCACCGCGAGGAACACCAGAGCCCCGGCCAGCCCGCCCAGCAGCACGACGAGGTAGGTGCGGCGCAGCAGCTGCGGCTGGTGCCGTCCGGACAGCGGAAGCCAGCGCAGGACGGCGGGCCCGAGACCGAGTTCGGCGACCCCGGCGATGAGCAGCATGGCCGAAACGAACGCGGAGGTGTGCCCGACGTCGGCGGCGGGCAGCAGGCGGGCGGCCAGTATCCAGCCGATCATGCCCGCCAGGGCGCTGAAGGCCGTGCTGAACGACAGCGCGAGCCCGTCGGCGAACATGCCCTTCGCCCTGGCGGACCGGGCCGCTTCGGTGCTCTCGGTGCTCTCGGTGCTCGCAGTGTGCTCCGTGCTCTCGCTGTTCTGGGTGTACTCGGTGCTGTCGGTGCTTTCGGTGCTTTCGGTGGGTCGGGTCACCGCGCACCGTCCTCACGCGGCGGCCTGCTGCGCAGCACGTGGTGCACAAGCAACGCGGAGCTCGCCACGGCCATCCCGACGACCGCGGCCTCGGGATGCCAGGCATGCGTGAGGACCATCAGCTGGGCCAGCACCAGGTTCACCGCCAGCGACAGGCCGACGGCGCTGATCCAGGTCACCGACACGTGCCGCACGTTCACGTAGGAGATCAGCGCCCAGCCCGGCGAGGTGCAGACGAAGGCCAGGACCAGGATCAGGCGGACGGGCGTGGAGACACCGATCAGTACCAGCAGCACGGTGAGGAAGCACACTCCGAGCAACCCGTAGGCGGTGAATCTCCGTGTTCTGAGCTGCTCGAGCACTCCGGCCCCCTCTCTGCTGGTCGCGACCATGGTTACCGATGGCCGGAACCGGCGTCGAACCGGTGCCGGGAAGCCGCCCTGACCAGCGCCGCGGGACCACCGAGCAGACCGTAGCGCTCGTCGCGGCGCAGCTGCCGCAGCCGGGAACGGGCGGCGCGGTCCGACAGCGGCAGTTCCGGTGTGCGGGCACCGAGACGGGCCACGCCGCGCGGCAGCCTGCGCAGGATCGAGAACACCGTGACGGGCCGCCGCACCACCGAAAGCAGCAGCATCGCCGACAGGCCGACGCCGTAGCCCCGCATCTGCTCCCGCAGTTCGAGCCAGTCCGCCCGGTGCGTGTGCCGCGCCACCGCGTGCGGGGTGTGGACCACCGTGCCGCCCATCCTGGCCAGCCGCACGAACAGGTCGAGGTCCTCCCCCGACATCGCCGGGGTACCGGCCCCCAGCAGCGCGTCGTACCCGCCGAGGGCGTCGAAGGTGGTGCGGCGCCAGGTGGTGCAGCTGCCGGGGCCGTAGCGGGCCAGTGAAAGCGGGTACAGCGGGTCCTCGCGCACCGTGCGCCGGTCCAGCCGCTGCCTGCGGACGGTGTGGCTGTAGCCCTTGAGCCGCTCGTACAGCACCTCGGCGTCGGTTTCCAGGCTGGCGGGCAGCACCATGGCGGTCACGCAGCCGACCTCGGGGTCGGTGGCGAACTCCTCGGCCACCGCGTCGAACCAGCCCTTCTCGACGCTGATGTTCTCGTCGAGGAAGGCGATGAAGTCGCCGGAGGTGGCCCTCGCGCCGGTGTTCCGCGCGATGCTCACCCCCTTGCGCGGCTCGGCCAGGTAGCGGGCACCGAGCTTTTCCACCTCGGCACGCAGCCACGCGTCGCCGTCGGGCCCGGGGAGGTTGTCCACCACGACGATCTCCAGCCGCGGGTAACCGGCCGCCTGGGCGGCGCGCACGCTCCCCAGCGCCTGCTGCTTGCGGTGGGCGGTCGGGATCACCACGCTGATCAGGGGCCGTTCGAAGCCGGTGTGGGCGGGCGCGGCGGCGCCGGGCGGGGTGACCCCGTCCAGCCGGACCACGCCGTCGCGCACCGGCAGCAGCAGCACGTCCAGGGTGCGGTCGCCGTCGCGGACGAGGACCTGTGCCGCGCGGTAGTGTCCCACCGCCCGGCGCGGCACCGTCAGCTCCCGCGGCAGGGACCGGACGTCGACGGTGGCCACGTGGATCGGCCCGTGCACCAGCTTCGGCGTGCCGGTGCCGGTGAGCCTCCGCCGCCGCGCGGCCTTGCCGCGCAGGTAGCCGCCCGCGGTCGCGCCGACCACGGTGCCCAGCGCGACCACACCCGTGGCGCCCGAGCGGTCGCCCCGCAGCAGGCGCACGGATTCCCGCAGCACGGCGAGACTGATCACCTTGCGCACGTAGTCCCGTTCGGTGGACAGCGCCTCTTCGGCGCCGACCGAACGGGAGACCAGTGCCTTCGACAGGCCCTCACCCCAACCGCGCCGACGCAGGTAGCGCCAGGTCAGCCGGTCCGGGGTGACCCGGTGACGCACCAGCGCCTGGGGTCGGAACAGGATCCGCGCGCCGGGCGAGGCCTGCGAAAGCCGGATGCACAGCTCGGTCTCCTCGCAGCCCAATGGCGTGCGGCCGACCCGTCCGAGGTCCTCGGTGAACAGCCCGGCGAGCGCGAACGCCTCACGGCGGAAGGACATGTTGCAGCCCATGAGGTTCCGCACCGGTGTCTCGGTGACCGGCTGACCGGTGTAGGTGCAGCCCACCACCCAGTCCAGTTCCCCGGTCCCGTCCTCGCGGTCGCGGTGCCGGGCGGGCAGCAGCGGGGGCCGCCTGCCGCCGGGCCAGCGCGGCCGGGCGGCACCGCCCACCGCGAGGACCCGCGGGTCGCGGTAACCGGCCAGCAGTTGCGCGAGCCAGTCGGGCTCGGCCACCGCGTCGTCGTCGAGAAACGCGATCACGTCGCCCTTGGCCAGGCCGATCGCGGTGTTGCGGGCCCCGGAAAGACCGCGCTTTCCCGCGTTCTCCACCACGGTGACGCCGTCGAACCCGGCGGCGGCCCGCCCGGCCAGTTCCCGGTTGTGGTCGATCACCACGATGATCTCGTCCGCGGGCACGGTCTGCTCCCGCACCGAGGCCACCGCCGCGACCAGGTCCTCCCAGCGGCGCTCGGTGTAGGCGCAGATCACCACCGAGGTGGTCGGGGCCTCGGTGCTCATGCGGGCTCGCCGACGCTGTCCGGTGCCGCGTCGAGCAGCGGGGCGGGGGTGAACCGGCCGAACCGGCGGGTGCGGCGCTGCCGCCCCACGCGCTGCCACTCGGCGACGAGGGTGCGCAGCACCCGCCCGCCGTCGCTGAAGGTGCGCAGGTTGGTCTCGCCGTGAATGCGCTTCCGTTCCACGCTCGGCACTTCGGTGATCCACAGGCCCAGCGCGGCGACCCGGCAGTTGATGACGGTCTCGATCTCGAAGCCGTCGCCCCACAGCATCCGCTCGTCCGGCGGCGCGAACACCGGCGGGAGGGAAAGCATGGGCACCAGATCGCGCCAGAAAGCGTTGTAGCCGTAGCAGAGATCGGTGAACGCGCCGCTGAACAGCGTGTTGCTCAGGCGGTTGAGACCCGAGTTGCCCGCCGCCCGCAGCGCGGTGATGTCGTGGCTGCCGCCGCCCGGGGCGAACCGGCTGCCTTTGGCGAAGTCGGCACCGCCGACCAGCGCGTCGACGAACCGCGGGATCTCCGCGGGGTCGGCCGAGCCGTCCGCGTCGAACATGACGATCACGTCCCCGGAGGCGGCGAGGAAACCACAGGCCAGGGCGTTGCCCTTGCCGCGGCGGGTCTGCTGGATGACGCGCACTCCGGGCAGCGCCTCGCGGGCCACGGCGGGGGTGTCGTCGTCGGAGTGGCCGTCCACGACGAGCACCTCGTGGACCGGCGGGAGTTCGGGCAGCACCTCGCGGAGGTTGGCGGCCTCGTTCTTGGCGGGCACCACGATCGTCACATCCGGTTCCAGGCGGCGCCGGGGCACGCGCCTGGCGGCGAAGGCGATGGCATCACCGAGGTTTTCGTACCCGGATGGCGAAGCGGTGTCGGCGGGGCGCGGGGAGTCGTTGATCGGCACGCGCGGTTCCTCTGCGGGGCGGGGTCTGGGCGGGAGAGGCGAGGGCATCCGGAGGGACGCCCGGACGGGGTCAGGTTCCGGCTGGGAAGGGCTGCGGGGTCAGGTCGGCGGTCAGGTCTCCCCGGCTCTGCCGGTCCTTCAGCCAGGCGAGCCGGGTGAACCGCTGCTCGAAGTCGGCGGTGGTGAGCCCGTGACGGGTATAGGCGTCGGCGAGCTCGCGCGTGCCGGCCTCGACCGTCCAACGGGCTTCGAAGCCCGGCAGCGCATCCCGGATACGGGAGAAATCGACGCGATAGGACCGGGGGTCGGGCCCGGCCTCTCCGGTGATCACCAGCTTCGCGCCGTCGACCACGGTGGTCACCGCTTCGGCGATCTCGCGCACCGTCAGGTTGTTGACCTCGGTGCCGACGTTGAACGCCGTGTCGTGCACGGCCCCGGCGGGCGCGGTCAGCGCGGCCTCGAACGCCGCGGCGATGTCCAGCGCGTGCACCAGCGGCCGCCACGGCGTGCCGTCGGAAAGCACCCGGACCTCGCCGGTGAGCACCGCGTGCCCGACCAGGTTGTTGAGCACGATGTCGGCCCGCAGCCGCGGCGAGAAGCCGAACGCGGTCGCGTTGCGCAGGTACACCGGGCTGAAACCGGAATCGGCCAGTGCGTGCAGGTCGTCCTCGACCCGCACCTTCGACTCCGCGTACGGGGTGACCGGGCGCAGCGGGGCGTCCTCGGTGACCAGTCCGTCGCCCGCGGCGCCGTACACCGAGCACGTCGAGGCGTAGAGGAACCGGCGCACCCCGGCGTCCTTGGCCAGCCTCGCGAGCCGGACCGAGGCCTCGTGGTTGATCCGGTAGGTCAGCTCGGGGGCGAGCGAGCCGAGCGGGTCGTTGGACAGCGCCGCCAGGTGCACCACGGCGTCCATGCCCGCCAGCGTCCCGGCGGTGACGGTGCGCAGGTCGGACCGGGTACCCGGGGGATCATCCGGCGCGGGCCCCAGCACGCATTCGGCGAACAGGCCCGAATCGAGCCCGTACACCTCGTGCCCGGCGGCGCGCAGCACCGGCGCCATCACCGAACCGAGGTAGCCCTGGTGGCCGGTCAGCAGTACCTTCATCCGTTCGTCCCCGCCGTTCGCCGTTTCTCCCACAACATCCACGGCCGCTCGCCGCTCTCGTACGCCGCGTCGAGCGCGGCGCGTTCCTTGAAGGTGTCCGCGGGCTGCCAGAAACCGCGGTACGGGTAGGCCAGCAGCCTGCCCTTTTCCGCGAGCGTGCCGCAGGCGTCCTCGACCAGGTCGCCGTTTTCCGGAAGGTGGTCGAAGACCTCCTGGCGCAGCACGAAGAACCCGGCGTTCTCCCACACCGGCAGCCTGCTGGCGGAACTGATCGAGCGCACCCGGCTGGCGCCGGAGTCCGGCCCGCCTTCGAGCTCGACGCAGTGGAAACTCGACTGCGGCGGCACGACCATCATCGACGCGCCCGCGTCGCTGGCGGCGAAGGTGTCGATCATGGTGTCCAGCGGGGCGTCGGTGAGCACGTCGGCGTAATTGGCCAGGAACATCTCCTCGCCCGCGACGTACTCGCGCACCCGCCGCAGCCGCTCCCCGATCGGTGACTCGATCCCGGTGTGCACGAAGGTGATCGACCAGTCGCTGATGTCGGTGGACAGCAGCTCGACCTGCCCGTTGTGCAGCACGAAGTCGTTCGACGCGGTTTCGGTGTAGGTCAGGAAGAAATCCTTGATGTGGCGCGCGCCGTAGCCCAGCGCCAGCACGAAGTCGCGGTGCCCGAAGTGGGCGTAGTAGCGCATCACGTGCCACAGCAGCGGTCTCGGGCCCACCAGCTGCATCGGCTTGGGCACGTCGTCGGCGGGCCCGTTGCGCATGCGCATCCCGTAACCGCCACAGAAGAGGACCACCTTCATCGGCCGACCACCTCTCGCTCCGGCAGGACGATCTCCAGCCGCGGGATCGGGAACACGAGCCTGCCGCCCCAGTCGGCGATGAACGACAGCTGACGGGTCAGCTCGGCGCGCAGGTTCCACGGCAGCACCAGCACGTAGTCCGGCCGGTCCTGCTCGATCCGCTCGATGGGATGGATCGGGATGCGCGTGCCCGGGGTGTAGCGGCCGTGCTTGTACGGGTTGCGGTCCACTGTGTACGGCAGCAGGTCCGGCCGGATACCGCAGTGGTTGAGCAGGGTGTTGCCCTTGCCCGGGGCGCCGTAGCCTGCCACGCGCTCCCCCCGGCGGCGGGCACGGATCAGGAACTCGAGCAGGTCCAACCGGACTTCGCCGACGCGGCGGGCGAAGTCGTGGTAGCCCTCCAGGGTGTGCAGCCCGGCTTCGCCCTCGGCGGCCAGCGTCTCGCGCACCCGCGGCCCCGGCTCGCCCGCGACCGCCTCCGGCCGGGCCCACAACCGGATCGACCCGCCGTGGGTGGGCAGCCGCTCGACGTCGACCACCGCGAGTCCCGCGGTGGCCAGCGCCCGCTGGGCGGTGGCGACGGTGTAGTACTGGAAGTGCTCGTGGTAGATGGTGTCGTACTGGTTGAGCTGCACGAGGCTGAGCAGGTGCTGCACCTCGATGCTCACCCAGCCGTCGTCGGCGACCAGCGCCCGCAGGCCCTGGGTGAAACCGAGCAGATCGGGCACGTGCGCGTAGACGTTGTTCGCCACCACGAGGTCGGCCGGGCCGTGCTCGGCCCGCACCGCGGCCCCGGTCTCCGGGCCGAGGAAGGCGGTCAGCGTCGGCACCCCGGCCTCGCGGGCCGCGTCCCCCACATTGACCGAAGGTTCGATGCCCAGGCACCGGATGCCGCGCCGGACCACGTTGCGCAGCAGGTACCCGTCGTTGCTGGCGACCTCGACGACGAACGAGTCCCCGCCCAGCCCCAGGCGGTCCACCGCGTCCGCGACGAAGGTCTCCGCGTGCTCCAGCCAGGAGTGGGAAAACGACGAGAAATAGGCATATTCGGTAAAGGTGGCCACCGGATCGATGAGCGGCGGGAGCTGCGCCAGGTGGCAATTCGCGCACACCCTCAGGTGCAGTTCGTAGGTCGTCTCGGGTGCGGTCAATTCCGACTCGGACAGAAAGGATTCACAGGGCGGACTCGCCCCCAGATCCAGCACGCTGACCAGCTCGCGCGACCGGCACAAGCGGCATGACTGCCGTTCCTCGATGGACATACCGCCATTGCTCCCCTGTGACCCGCTGCACGCAGCCTGATGTCCCGCTCCACGCACTGACGCCCGCGTCGCAGCGCGCTACCGCGGGTGTCACCGTGACTATAGGTGGATCACCCCTTCGCGTTACGGGCATCCGGGTGAACCGGGCGGGGCACTCGGCGCAACCTACACGCGGTGGGTAGTCGATCCCCCACAAATCGTCACCCGTACGACGAAGTCAGCCGAGCAGCCACTCACAGGCGGGCTCCGCCAGCTCCGGAAATGCCTCCCGGACCTCGTCGGCGAGGTCGGGCACGAACAGCAGCACGGCGTCCGGCTTCCGCTCGCGCAGCGCCGCGGGCCCGGACACCGGAATGGCGCTGCCCGGCATTCGCCTGCCCTGTTTGGCGCGGGATATGTCCACGATCTCCGGCAACAAACCGGTACCGATTCCCGCGGCCTGCAGCAAAACAACGGCACGCGAAGCGGCCCCGTATCCGGTGACCCTTTTCCCGGCCGCGGCAAACGCTTCCAGGCGTGCTTTCAGCCGGGCGGTTCCTTCCGCCACTTCCCGTGCCAGCGGGGCGAACGCCCCGGCACGGCGCACTCCGGCCGCCTCCTCCGCCCGCAGCAGGGCGGTGGTCGCCGGATCGGGCCCGGTGCCGGGCTCGGGCCGCAGTTCGAGCAGCACGGTGCCACCGTAGAGCGGGAACGTCCAGCTCCGGCCGGGACGCAGGCCCGCCGAGGCGGCCAGTGTGATCGCGGCCGGGGTCGAGTAGTAGGCGAAATGCCCGTGCCGCAAGGCGTTCCACTGCCGCTGCGCGAGGATCGAGGCCAGCGAGTGGTACTGCATCACCAAGGCCCCGCCCGGGGCGACCCGGGACGCCCTCGCGGCCATCGCCTCCCGCTGCCGGGCCTCGTGCATCAGCCCGAAGCCGTCCACCACCAGATCCGCCGGCGCCCCGGGCTCCGCCTCCCGCATCCCCTCCGCCCGCAGCAGCCCGAGCCACGAGCCCCCGTGCGGGCTCCCATACTCGGCGACGGTGGCGCCGGGGCGGACGAGACCGGCCTCCCGCAGCCGCCGCACCGCGTCGGCCGCCTGCTCGGTCAGTGCGCGCGGCTCCACCCCCGCGGGTTCTTCCCGGGTGCCCGGATCCTCCCCGAGTTGCGCCAGGGCACACTCACCGCACAGCCACATGCGCAGCGGGAACACCGGATCCGGTCCCGGCTCGCCCGCGGGCGGGAACAGGTCGCAGGGGGGCTGCGCGCCGAGATCGAGCACGAGCCACCCGGCACGGGAACCACAGGCGCGGCAGGCTGGCACGATTCCTCCACAGGGCGGGCCGGGACGAGACGAACGGAGCAAATCTAGGTGCAGGTAGAGGAAACCGAACTGGCGGGCGTGCTGTTGTTCCGGCCCACCCCCCACCACGACGAGCGCGGGCTGTTCACCCGGACCTTCGACGCCGCGATCGCGCGGGAGCACGGGGTCGACCTGGGCGAGGCGGCCCAGGACTCGCAGTCCCGCTCGCGGCGGGGCGTGATCCGGGGGCTGCACGGCCGGTCCGGACGGGGCGAGGCGAAGCTGGTCCGCTGCGCCCACGGCGTGATCTTGGACACCGTGATCGACATCCGCCCGGATTCGCCCACCTTCGGCCGCCGTCTTCAGGTCCGTCTCGACGACACCGCCTTCACGCACCTGTACGTGCCGCCGGGGATGCTGCACGGCTTCCAGGCGCTGTCCGAGACCGCCGACGTGTGCTACCGCATCGACCGGCCGCACGATCCGGACGAGGACATCGCCGTCCGCTACGACGACCCGGACCTGGCGATCGACTGGCCGCTGCCGGTCACGGTGGTCAGCGCCCGCGACGCGCAGGCCCCGTCGTGGCGGTCCCTGCTCAGCGCCCTCGGCCGAGATCGAGGCTGAGCTTGTCCACGTGGAAGGCCTCGGCGTAGCGGGTGTGCTGCTGCACCCCGCGCAGCCGGGCCAGGCCGAGGAAGGTCTCCTCGTCGTACCAGTCCCTGCCGTGCTGCGACGGGTAGTGCTTGGCCAGCAGCTCCGCCTTGCGCCGCGCAACGTCGAACGTGAGCGGCTGGTAGACCGAAGGCTGGTCGAGATCCCCGTCCCATTTGATGATTTCGTACCCCAGCACGAGCTGGTCCCGGAACACGGTGGGCGTGATCTCGGCGACCAGCCGGTGGTCCTGGTGCCGGTCCCCGCGGTGGGGCGCGAACACCAGGTCGGCGGCCACGCGCCCGCGCAGGGCGCTCACCGCCTCCTTCACCGCACCCCAGTGTTCCGGCAGGCGGCCGTCCGGCAGGTCCAGCACCGTGATCTCCGGCCGGACCGGGCCGCAGAAGTCGGCCAGCGCGGCCAGTTCCTCGTCCTCGCGGGCGGTGCCGCCCCCGGTGAGCACCAGGGCGTGCACCTCGAGCCCGGGCCAGGCGGCGCACAGGGTCAGCAGGCTCCCGCCCGCGCCGATGGCCAGATCGTCACAGTGCGCGGCAAGCAGCGCGACCCGCCCGACGGCAGAAGGTTCCAGACTCAGCACCCGAGCAGGCTAGAGCCCGGCGTGACCGCACCGGTGCGGGGATCAGTGCTTGCGGACCACGCGCTCGGCCTCGCCAGGCTTCCAGATGGTGATGTCCAGATGACCGGCGCCCGCCACGACGGAGGAGGCGCCCACCACGTCGGCGGCGAAGAAGTGGTCGAAGGCGCGGCCCCGGATGTCGAACCCCGTCTCGTCGAACAGGGCCTGCGCGAACCGCCGCTGCTGCGCGGTGTCGTGAACATCACGCACCACGCCCCACAGTTTCGCGTCGCCCTCGGCGACCTTCGCGTCCTCGGTGGCGGTGTGCAGGCAGAAGCGCGGGTCACGGGCGAGATCGGCGAACTTGGTGGTCCCCGGCATGCCCACCAGCCACAGCTCGTCTTCGAACACCCGCGGCTCGATGGGGCTGATCCGCGGGAACCCGTCGGAACGGGTCGTGGCGAGCAGGCACAGATTCCCCGCCGCCGCGTGCCGGCGCAGGAACACCTCCGCGATCCGCGGCGCGGCCTCGGTGAACTCCCGCCAGGTGACCATGATCACAGGATAGGGCCGCTCGTCGCGGTACCGATGAGTTTTTCCGCCGCCGTCGTTCTACCTCCGTACCGACCGCGAACACCGCAAGGAGAGCCTGAGATGGACATGAAGCTGGAACTGATCGTGCTGCCCGTGACCGACGTGGACCGGGCCAAGGCGTTCTACGCGGACCGGGCCGGATTCGGCGTCGACATCGACTTCCGCGCGGGCGAGGACTTCCGGGTGGTGCAGCTGACCCCGCCGGGCTCGGCCTGCTCGGTCTCCCTGATGCGCAATCCCGATGCGGCGGGCACCGTGCAGGGCCTGCACCTGGTGGTCACCGACATCGCGGCCGCCCGTGGCGAACTCGCGGGGCGCGGCGTCGGCATCAGTGAGTTGTTCCACTTCCAGGACGGGGCGCAGGTGCCGGGGCCGGACCCGGAGGGCCGGGACCACGGGACGTTCTGCACCTTCAGCGACCCCGACGGCAACGGCTGGCTGCTCCAGCAGGTCAAGGGCGCGTGAGCGACTTCGCCGGCCGGACCGAGCGGTACCGGCGCGAGTTGCACGTCCACTGCTACCGCATGCTGGCCTCGTTCGACGACGCCGAGGACGCCGTGCAGGAAACGATGCTGCGCGCGTGGCGCGGCCGCTCGGGGTTCAGCGGGACGCGGTTGCGGGCATGGCTGTACCGGATCGCCACGAACGTCTGCCTCGACGTGCTGCGTGACCGGTCCCGCCACCCCGCGCACTCGTTCCCGGAGATGCCGTGGCTGCAGCCGTATCCGGACCGCCTGCTGGACGAGCCGTCCGACGGCGGCGACCGGCCGGACACGGCCGCGGTGAGCCGGGAGACGATCGAACTCACCTTCCTCACCGCGACCCAGGCCCTGCCCGCGAGGCAGCGGGCGGCGTTCCTGGCGCGGGACGTGCTGGGCTTTTCCGCCGCGGAGACCGCGGAGCTGCTGGGCACCAGCGTGGCCGCGGCGAACAGCGCGCTGCAGCGGGCGCGGACCACGCTGCGGGAGCGTCTCCCGGCCCGGCGGGCCGACTGGGTCTCTCCCGGGCCCAGCGAAGCCGAGCGCGAAGTGCTGACGCGGTTCATCGAGGCGCACGAACGGGGCGACGCCGAGGCCGCGGTGGCGATCTCGGCGCCCGGGCTGCGGATCGCCATGCCGCCGCGCCCGGAGGTGTTCACCGGGGCCCGGGCGCTCATCCCCCTGCTGGGCCGGGCGGTGGCCGAGGGCGAGTGGCGGCTGGTGCCGTCGGCGGCGAACCGGATGCCGACCGCGGCGAGCTACCTGCGGCGACCCGGCGACGGGCGGTTCCGGGCGTTCAAGTTCGACGTCCTGCAGGTCGAGGGCGGTTTGATCAGCGAAATCACCACGTTCGGGGCGGAGTTGTTCCCCGCCTTCGGCCTGCCACTTTTTTTGTGATACCCCTCACTGGGGGGATTCGCGGAAGGGACCGCCGGGCACTCACCGACGGTCCCTTCCGCCATGCAAGACCCCCTGGCGACTACGCAAGTGGCGGCGATCACGGTGCCGGTGGACACACTTCGTAAGGTCACAGACTGATGACGACGGGTTCGCGCGATCTTGCCGACCCCGCTCCGACCTGCGGTTTCAGCGGTTCGCCGGTTTTCGAAGTAAGGCCAGGCAGACCTGGGTGAAGGCCTGCTCAGTGGCCGGAAAAGGCCAATTTCGCGACAGCCGGAGAGAACCCGAGGAACAATGAAAGAAAGCCCCGGGTTGGACTCCGTGGCATACGGACCCAAACCCAGGGCTTCTCGGGGGGTGGGCGATACTGGGATCGAACCAGTGACCTCTTCGGTGTGAACGAAGCGCTCTCCCGCTGAGCTAATCGCCCCCGTGCGGTACGAGAAGAACTCTAGCGGACGCCGTTTTGGCTCTGACAAACGGGTGGTCTTTTGGGCCGCACCGTGCGCACACAGCCGCGTACGGAGCGGACAACCAGGAGGTAGCCGCCTTGCCGACAGGTACAGCGCGAGCGATGTCACCTGCGGCGTTGTCGAAGGGATGCTGTTGCTCGGGAAGTAAACCGAGCAGTATGTAGGTGCCCGGCCGCCAGTGGCCGGACACCGAAGCCGGACAGGTGCGGCGACGAACCTGCCCGACGGGCCGGAGACTCATCCGGGTGATTCCGGCCCCGACGGCGAGCGAATCGCGGCGCCGGTGCGTCACACCAGCAGAACCCGGCCGAGCGGGCCGCGGAAGGAGATGAAAGGTAATACGATGCGTAACGATCACGTGACGCTCCGCTCGACAGCGGTGTTCGATCTACTGGCCCCCCGTACTCCGGCGGTGCCGGTCAAGGTGGAACTGCGCTACGACACGCGCGACCCCTACGCCGTCGTGGCGGCGTTCCGGACCGGGCGCGCCGGCTGGGTCGAGTGGGTGTTCGCCCGCGATCTGCTCGCCGACGGACTGCTGGCCGAGGCGGGCGACGGCGATGTCCGCATCCGCCCCTCGGTCGAAGACCCGGAGTCGGTGCTCATCGAGCTGAACTCGCCGTCGGGCCACGCCATGTTCGAAGCTTCCGCGCAGGAGCTGGCCGACTTCCTCGACCGCACCTACGACGTCGTGCTCCCCGGCAACGAGCACCTGTGGGTCGACGTGGACGACGCGCTGACCCATCTCATCCCCAACGATCTGGGCTGATCCGCCGGAGCGATCAAAAGGGGACCCCCCTGCGATCGCCGTTTCCCGGGTCGGATATGGTTTTGCCACACCACGACGACGGGACGGAAACACCGGAACGAAGTCAAGGTAACGCGGACGTAGCGCAGCTGGTAGCGCATCACCTTGCCAAGGTGAGGGTCGCGGGTTCGAATCCCGTCGTCCGCTCGGGGAGGCCTACTCGGGCCTGTCACACGGTGGAGTGGCCGAGAGGCGAGGCAGCGGCCTGCAAAGCCGTATACACGGGTTCGAATCCCGTCTCCACCTCGCGCGATTAGCTCAGCGGGAGAGCGCTACCTTGACACGGTAGAGGTCACTGGTTCAATCCCAGTATCGCGCACCACCCCCAAAGCCCCCTGACCGGCAGGTCCAGGGGGCTTTACTCATTCCCGGGGAAAGTTACGGCCCTTTGTTCCCCCCTCCCGCACTAAAGGCTGCCGTGAAGGGTCCCTTCACGGCAATCTCGCACCCCGCCGTGGGACTCGAGCGGGTTACGCGCTGGTTGCCGGTTGTTCGCCGGTGATGGCGGCGAGAGCGAGGTCCCTGGCGGCTTCCGGGACTTCGGCGGGTGCGGTGAAACGACGGGACCGGATGTGGGCAAGCAGGTCCGGATCCGGCGCAACCCCGTGCTCACGCAAGTAGTACGCGACCGCACCGGGCCACGCCCAGGCCCCGTCGGTACGGAAGTTCATCGGCACCGCATCCTCACGCTCCGGAGCGAACGCATCCGGCCCCCTGCTACGCGACGCCAGGATCACCGGCGCCGCATCAAGATAGGCCAGCACACGCTCGACCTCACCAGGAACGAGCGACTGACGACGGATGAGCGGCTTACCGGACGCGTCGAGACCATCCCAGATACGCGGCGTCCGCACCCCACCCTCAACAACCGTCGGGCCGGGCACCGGGACCAGACCGGCACGCTCACGCAACCACGCCGGAATGTGCTCCTCCGCCCGCGGGAAAAACCGCAACTCGTCCTGGAACCCGATCGGCGGCGGCAGCTGCCGAAACGGCGGCTCGAGATCGGGCCCCATGAACTCGACGACAGGCGGCCGCGCGGGCTCGAACACGACAATGGCACCCAGCCAGGTCCCCCGGCCCGACTGGTACATGCCCGAACGCAACACCCCCAGCAACCGCACCGCCTCCGGATGCGGCCGTACCATCCGGGGCACCCCGTCCGCACCGGTCACCAGCAGATCAGCCTCGACATGCCTGCCCGCGGCGCGGTACTCGACCCGCAACTGCCGCCACCCCGGCAGCACCTGCGACGCCACCACCGCCCCGACCTGCGCGACAAGCTCCCGCTGCTGCTCCGGCCGCAACGGCCCCGCTGGCTGGCTCATGTTCCCTCCGGCTCAGATGGTGATCTCGCCGACGCGGGTCCCGACGAGCAGGTGGTGGGGCAGGTAGTCCGACTCGACGTCGAATGCCATCCCGGCGTCGTGGGCGAGGCAGGCCATGGCCAGGGGGGCCAGCGCGACGATGCTCGTGGTGTCCCTCGGGCGTTCGGGATCGGCCGTCCAGTACTGCTTGTGCAGCTCCAGCGCGGTGAAGAGCGCGTCGGCGAACTTGCCATCCTCCCGCTGGGTGAAGAGGTAGAACAGCTCGATCGGCGGAAAGTAGAGCTGCAGCACGGCTTCCGGGGTGGAACCCCGCAGCGCCTCCGGCTCGGTGCCGCGCATCGCCGCCAGCACGGTCTCGATCAGGTCGCCGTTGCCCCGGACGTGGCTCTGCAGCGCCCGCACCCAGTCGAAGACGAACTCGTCGTACTGCGGGCCCGACTCGCGCAGCAGGTCGACCGGGACGGCGGCCAGCAGTTCGAGCCGCGCCCGGTCACGCGCCACGATGGCCAGGTACGCCGTCTTGAGCCAGTTCATCGCGTCGCTGTCCTGCGTCGGCCCGGTCGCCGGCCGCCGGATCACGTCTTCGTCGTAGCGGAACTCGACCTCTTCGCCCTCGCGCCGGGTCGCGGTCAAAAACAGCGCGCCGCCGCCCTGCAGGGCCCGGGCGAAGGCCAGCCAGGTCTCGTTGTCCGCCGCCCGCGGGTCGGCGCCGCACCGGCTGGCGAACTCGTTGTACGAGCGTTCCAGGGCGAAACCGGGACCGAGCACGTCCGTTTCGATGTCCTCACGCGCCTCGTGCCGGCGCGCGCTGAGCCGTTTCACCGCGCGTTCGGCATTCGGTGCGTCGAAGTCGTGCCGGGCAACAGTGCGCACGCTTTCGTCACTCCTAACGATTCTTCGGCGGCCGGGCCGACAGGTCGAAATGCTTCAGGTTGTAACCACCGTACACGGGGCGTTTCTTGGACTGGCCGGGGTTGTCGGGGTCCGGGACCGGTTTTCCCGCCCCATCCAGCTCGACCTCGTCGCGCACCCTGGCCTTGGCCACGTAATAGTCGAGATTCCCTTTTCGCTTCGCCCTGGCGAGGTCTTCGGCGAGATTCTGCTCGGCCTCGGTGCCATTGCGCCGCATGTTTTCGATGATGCTGTCGACGTATTTCGGGTGGCCCTGCTCGTAGCGGAGGGGATCGCCGGTCGGCCCCTGCCGGGTGCCGAGCCCGGCGTTCGGCCCCTTCGCCTCGACGACCACGATCTTCGGCTTCCCGTCCGGACCGGTGACCTCGTAGATCTGGTCGAACCGGCCCGAGCCCGGCTTGTCGCCGAGCCGGGTGTTGTCGCCGTGGATGTCCGGGTCGGGCAGTTCCTTGATCTGGTGGTCCGGCGGCGGGAACTTGTCCGCGATCGCGTCCCTCGCGGCGTGCTCGCCGAGCTCTTCACCGAGGTCGGTCCGGTCGCGGTGCGCCTCGGAGCGCTCGCGCTCGATCTCTTCGTCGACGGTGCCGCTCTTCTTGGCGTCCTGGTAGTCCGCCTCGGCCTCCCGCGCGCGCTGGTTCGCTTCGTGCCGCCGGTCGATCAGGTCCTGGGCTTCGTCCTTCTGGTGCGGCGTCGCGGTGTGCTCGACCTCATGCTGCTTGTGGTAGGTCGCCTCTTCGAAGTCGTCGGACTTCGGTTCGAACCGGTCGCCCTCCGGTTTGGTCTTGTCTTCCTTGATCTTCGGGAGGCGGTCGTCGACGGCGTCGGTCTGGTCGGCGTTCTTGCGGGAGTACTCGCCGTTCTTGTTCGGCCCGTCGTAGTACTTCTCCCGGTAGGCGTCGTCGTTGATCTTCTCCTTCATCGTCGCCTTCGGCTCCCGGTCCGGGTGCTCGATGTCGACCGGTTCGTCGTCGATGTAGCGCTCGCCGCGGTGGTGCGCGCTGTCGGCGTCGACGTCGTGCGGATCGCCGTGGTGGCTGTCCGGCGCGAAGCCGTCGGAGCCCGCGCGGTGGACCGAACCGTCCGGGTGGTGGGTGGTCCACTCGCCGTCCGGCGGGATCCGGGGTCGCATCCGGCCGTCCGGGCCGATCTCGTAGTCCGACGAGAAGACGCGGCCGTGCGAGTCGGTCCACGCCGGCTTCGACGGCGCCAGCACCTCGGTGTCGAGCTCGCGTGAGAGCCGGTGGGCGAAGTCGTTGGAGCCCGCGTCGCAGCCGATCAGCCGGATCGGGCGGCCGTCGTAGTCGCCGTTGCGGCGCAGGATGTCCGCGAACTCCTCCGGCGTGTAGAGCCGGTCACCGATGCGGGCGTGGCCGTCCGGCGTGACGTGCACGTCCACGGTGTAGCGGCCATGCGGGTCGGGCTGCACGCGGTGCGGCAGGTCGCCCATCTCCGGGTCGCCCGCGTGGTACGAGGTGCCCGACGGCGTGCTTTCGGAGTGCCGCGCGTTGACCTCGTCCGGGGTCAGCGGCTCGGAATCGCCATGGTGCCCAGCGCCGTCGGTGTCGTGGTGCCCGGGACCGTTCTCGTGCGGCTCGTGGCCGTGGGGGCCGCCGTCGGGACCGCCCGGGCGGCCGCCCGGGCCGTGACCACCGGGGCGGGTGTCCGGGCCGTGCGTGCCCGGGCCGAAACCGCGGGCCGCGGGGGCGGGAGTCTCCGGCACGCGCTGGCGCGCGGTGTCCCCGCCCGGGCGCGGCCGCCCTTCGGGCAGGTCACCGCCCGGGCGAGGACGGCCGGGAGCGCCGAGGTCCGGGGTGCGCGCGCCGGGGCTGCCCGGAGTTCCGGTCCAGCCGGGGCCGCCCCCGGCACGCGGCGAACCACCGCCGGGTGCGCCACCGGGTGCCGCACCGGGGGCGCCGCCGGGCGGCATGCCGCCGCCCGGCGTCGGGCCGCCACCCTGCGGCGGGATGCCGGACGCGGCGGCGCCGTCCCCGCCGCGCGGCGAAGGGAACTGGGTGCCCGGGTCCCCGGTGCGGGGGGCGGTCGGCGCGGTGCCGCTGGAGGTGGTGCCGTCGGTCCGCGGCGGCGCGGCGCTGCTCAGAGTGTCGGCACCGGCGCGCGAGCCCGGCGCATCAGCACCGGCATGCGAGCCGGGCGCGCCCGAGTGTGCGGGCCCGTCCCCGGCGGCGTGGCTCGGCGAGCCGGAGTGCGTGGGTGCCGGGTTGCTGTCGCCCGCCCTGGGGGGCGACGGATTGGTGTCCGCGCTGCGGGACGGCGCACTGTCACCCCGGTGCGAGGGGGTGTTGTCTCCGGCATGAGTCGGTGCGGGGCCGCTGTCACCAGCATGCGACGGCGAACGAGTCGGCGAAGAACCCGAATCCCCCACGTGCGAAGAAGCCCCATCGCCGCCACGAGTCGGTGCCGGGCCGCTGTCACCAGCATGCGACGGCGAACGAGTCGGCGAAGAACCCGAATCCCCCACGTGCGAAGAAGCCCCATCGCCGCCATGAGTCGGTGCCGAACCGCTGTCACCGGAGCGGGTGCGGGGCGTACCGCTGTCGTCCGAGCGAATCGCCGAGGGCCCGTCCCCGGACGGCGAACCGTCACCACCACGCGGCGACGGCGATTCGCCGTTGCCGGTGCGCGACGGCGATCCGTCCCCGCCGGAGGAGTTGTCCCCGTCGCCGCCGCGCGAACCGTTCCCGTCGCCGCTGTGCGAACCTTCGCCGTCCGAACCACCGTGGGGCCGGGCGTGGACGCCGCCGCCCTCCTTGGGGATCCTGTGGACGAAGCCGCCTTCCTTGACCTTCAGCCCGTGCAGGCCGCTGACCTTGCCCAACACCTTGCCGAAGACCTTCGCGATCTTCTCGAAGATGTCCACCAGCTTGCTCAGCAGCGGCGACACCTTGCGGATGGTGTCGGTCAGCTTCTTGAGCAGGTCCCCGATCTTCTTGCCCCACTTGGCGATCGCGGCCGACGCCTGCGCCACGACGACCGGCGTGCCGAAGCCGAGCGAGAAGACCTCCTCCATCACCCAGGAGATCAGCTTGCCCACGAGGTCGGCGATCAGCTGCCGCACGGTCTCCCGGACGAACGAGACGACCTGGCCCATGAGCATCGTGACCGTGCCGATCGCGCCGGCCACCGTCGCCGCGCCGCTGAGCGCGTCGCTGTGCTCGGCGGCGGACTTCCGGTACGCGTCGGCGCCCTCACCGGTCCAGCCGGTGGTGCCGTTCTTGACCGCGTTGTCGAAGTCGGTCTTGCGCTCGCCCAGCGCCTTCGAGACGTTGCCCCAGGTGTCGGCGTAGGACTGGATCACCGGCGGGTTCCCCGCGAGGGAGTCGAGCATGTCCTTCAGCGGCTGCACGTGCTCCATGAGGAACGACGCCACCGACGACATCAGGTACCCGAACGGGTCGATCGCGGCCCCCGCGATCTCACCGGCCAGGCTGAGCATGCCCAGCCCGCCGGAAACCCAGTCCCCGTCCTTGATCCCGTTGAACGCGTCCATCGACGTCTCGGCGAGGCCGATGCCGCCCGCCCAGCCGTAGTCACCGTTGCCCGCCGTCAGCGGCCCCGGCCCGTTCGGGTCCTTCTTCGCCTCCGCGACCAGCGGGTTTCCCTCCGCCATCACGCACCGCCCGCGGTCTTGTTCAGGCCGTCGGCCACGCCGGACTCGTAGTCGTCGTAGGCCGCCGCGGCCTCGCGGACGTTGCCGGAGACGGCGGTCATCGCCTCGACGGCCTTCTGCAGCGCGTCGATCCCGTACTGCTCGACCGGGTCGAGCAGCATCCGGAACGGCTGGCAGAGGATGCCGTACGCGTCGGTCGGCATACTGACCTGGTTCGCCGCGTCGACGGCCTGCTGCAGCCCGTCACCGATGGCGTCGAGCTGCTGCGCGTGCGCGGTGAGGTCGGTGCTGAGTTCCAAGTCCGCCACGGTTCCCCCTTTTCATGCCTCAGGACAGGATCGGTCCGCCGAAGAAGTCGTCATCGTCGTTGTCGGCCCGGCGCCGGTGCCGCGGCGGTTGTGGTGGCCGTGGCGACTGTGGCGGCTGCGGGGTGCGCGGCGCCGCGGGTGGCTGCTCTTCCGCGTCCTCCGGCAGGAACCGGCGGACGGGCGGCTCCGGTGCCGCGGGCTCCGGGTCCGGTGGCGGCTCCGGGAACGTGCTCCGCGCTTCGCGGATGATCTCCGCCGCGGCCTGGTCGCCGGTGCCGGTGGTCTCGGCCATCGCCTGTTGCAGCAGCTCCGGGATCCGGGCCTGCGCGCGCTGCACCAGCTGCATCACCTGCGCCGACACCTCCGCCATCCGCTTGCCCGCGGCGGCTTCGGTGATGACCAGGTTCTTCAGCAGACCGCGCGAATCGACGGTCACCTGGACCGAACCATCCTTCGACCGCTCGGTGACCGACTGGCCCTGCATGCGATCGGCCAGCGCCTGGTACCGCGCGGCGTTCTCCTCGAGCCGCTTGGTCCAGTTGTCGATCATCGCGTCGCTGGCGTCGATGCTGTCCGGCATCCGGGCCCCTTCTCTCGGCATCTCCCTACTGACGGATCCGGGCCGTCCGTGGTTCCGCCGTGCGGTGAAAACACCGGAGGCCACCCTAGCGGACCCGGAGGCACGAAAGGTGCCTCCGCCGCATTATCCACCGGAGTCCTGCTCGTGGTGCCGGGCGAGGGCACGGTGACGCCACGGCCGCCGCGACGTCCGTCCCCAGTGGACGTTCAGGACGAGGCCACCGGGTGGCCGGGTCCACGATCACGATTCGTGAACGCAGCGAACGCCGGTTCGTCCTTGGTCCCGGCGGGCGTTACTGGTGGACTGATGACGGAAAACGGTTGCTGGAGGAGAAACGCATGCGTGCCATCATGATCCGGGAGCCCGGCGGCCCCGAGGTGCTCGAATGGACCGAGGTTCCCGACCCCGTGCCGGGCCCGGGCGAGGTGATCGTCACCGTCGCCGCCACCACAGTGAACCGGGCGGACGTGCTGCAGCGCCAAGGGCTCTACCCGCCACCGCCCGGGGCGAGCGAAATCCTGGGGCTCGAATGTTCCGGGACCGTCAGTGAACTGGGCGAAGGCGTCGAGGGCTGGAAGATCGGGGACAAGGTGTGCGCGCTGCTCGCCGGTGGCGGCTACGCCGAGCGGGTCGCGGTCCCCGCGGCGCAGTTGCTCCCGGTGCCGGACGGGATCGATCCGGTCACCGCCGCGGCCCTGCCCGAAGCCGCCTGCACCGTCTGGTGCACCGCCGTCCTGCGCGCCGGTCTGCGCGAGGGCGAGGTGCTGCTCGTGCACGGCGGGGCTGGGGGCATCGGCAGCCACGCGATCCAGGTGGGCAAGGCGCTCGGCGCGACTGTGGCGGTCACCGCCGGCTCGGCGGAGCGGCTGGAACAGTGCCGCCAACTCGGGGCGGACATCCTCGTCAACCACCGCGAGCAGGACTTCGCCGCGGTGCTGCGTGAGGAGACCGCGGGCGCGGATGTGATCCTCGACAACATGGGGGCGTCCTATGTGGACCGCAACCTCGACGCGCTGGCATCCGGCGGCCGTCTGGTGATTCTCGGCTTCCAGGGCGGCCTCGTGGCCGAGCTCGACATCGCCCGCCTGATGCGCAAGCACGCCACCATCACCTCCCTGGCGCTTCGGCCCCAGCCGGTCGAGTCGAAGGGGCGCATCGTGTCCGCGGTCCGGGAAAACCTCTGGCCGCTCGTCGCCGGAGGCGCCGTGCGACCCGTGGTCGGCCGGACCGTGCCACTGGCCGAGGCGGGCGAAGCGCACCGTGTCATGGAGAAGGGCAGCGCCTTCGGCAAGATCCTGCTCACGGCCGGGTAGTCCCGCTCACCCCCGGGCCGGACAGGGCCGCGGTTTCCCATGAGGGGACCCCTCACGACGCGTTGACGAGGTCGTGCCTGTCCATCCAGGCGGCGAGACTCCCGGCGATCGCCGCGGGGTGGTCTTCCGGCGTGTGGTGACCGGCGACAAGATCGTGTTCGTCGATCTCCAGTCCCGCGATGGTCCTCGCGCACCAGTCGACAAGACCGGGGCCGTACATCGCGCCGGGACCCGGCCGGAAGGTGAGCAGCAGCTTGGGCACCTCCGGGCTGGCCGCCAGCCAGCGGCCGTAGGCGTCGATCCTGGCCACCACGTCCGCCGGTTGTCCGCCGAGCGGCATCGAACGCGCCCACCGCAGCATCGGGATCCTGCTTTCCCTGGTGGGATAGGGCCGGAGGTAGGCCGCCATGTCCTCTTCGGACACCCGGCGCGCGGTGGAGCCCGCCATTCCGTCCGCGAGGAACAAGTTCCGGTCCAGCATCATCTCCTCGCCCACGCCGGGAGTCTTGATCGCCCGGAACAGCTCGCGGCCGCCTTCGGGGAACTCCTCCCACGACAGGGACTTCACGATCGCCTCGGTGAAGGCCACGCCGAGGACGCGGCCGGGGTGGCGGGCCGCCCAGTCGAAGGCGAGCGCGCCGCCCCAGTCGTGCCCGACGAGGACCACCCGGTCCAGGCCGAGCGCGTCGAACCAGGCGTCAAGGTAACGGGCGTGGTCGTCGAAGGTGTAGTCCAGGCGGGGTTTGCCGGACTCTCCCATGCCGATCAGGTCCGGCGCGAGCCTGCGCCCGGCATCGCCGACGGCGGGCAGCACGTGCCGCCACAGGTGGGACGAGGTGGGGTTGCCGTGCAGGAAGACCAGCGGGACACCGGTGCCGAGTTCACGGTAGTGCATCGGCGAGCCGAGAACGTCCACAGTGGGCATTTCATCTCCTGGGTTGTCTGTTGGGAAAGTACTTTCAGCAGTTGAGGTGCATCACCCGCTCGACCGCGATTTCGATCACGACGCGGCCGGGCGGGTCGGGGGGCAGGGCCAGGTAGCGCAGGGCGTAGCGCCGCGCCGCCTCGGCGACGCGGCGCGGATCGGCGGAGACCGTGGCCGGGCCTTCCAGGGTGATCCAGCGGAAGCCCTCGGCCTGGCAGAGCGCGGCCCGCCCCGGCGCGGCGGCCAGGTTGCGGACCTTCCCGCTGGAGCCGCGGGTCAGCACGCGGGCGATCCCGGTGTCCTCGTCCCAGGTGAACCGCACCGCGACCGCGTGCAGGGAGCCGTCGCCCCGGAGGGTGGTCAGCGTGGCCGCGCGGGGCGCGACCAGGAACGCCCGCGCCGCGGCGGGGAGCGGCGCGCGCAGGGTCACCGGAACGCCGCGAGGTTGCGGGCCACCCAGTCCGCGTAGGTCCGTGGCGGGCGGCCAAGCACAGCCTCGACGTCGGGGCTCACCCGGCTTTCCGCGGGCAGCGGGTCGCCCAGGATGTCGAGCGTGCCCTCCACCACGGCCTCGGGCATGACGGGCAGCATCCGGGCCCGCGCCTCGGCCCGGGTCTGCTCGGCGAACTCCACCGGTTCGCCCAGCGCCTCGGCGAGCACCCGCACCTGCTCGCGGGGCGTGATCGTGTCGGGCCCGGTGAGCTCGTAGACACGTCCGGTGTGCGACGGTTCGTGCAGGACCGCGGCCGCGACGGCGGCGATGTCCGCGGGGTCGATCACCGGGAGGGCGACCTCCCCGAACGGCGCCTCGACCGTCCGCCGGGTGCGCACGGACTCGGCCCAGGCGAAGGTGTTGGAGGCGAAACCTCCCGGCCGCAGCACCGTCCAGTCCACAGAGGACGCCATCAGCGCCTCTTCGTGACCGCGGGCGTGGCGGTAGGTTTCCGGACGGGTTCCCGCGCCCTGCGAGGACAGCAGGACGATCCGCCGCACCCCGCCCGCCTTCGCGGCGTCGAGGATGTCCTGCGGGGAATCCCCCGCGACGAGCAGGAAAAGAGCTTCGGCCCCGTCGAGCACGGGCCGCAGGCTGTCCGGATCGGACAGGTCCGCCTGGTGGTAGCGGGCGCCCTCGGGCAGACCCGGTGCCTCCGGCTGCCGTGACACCGCCGTCACGGGCTCTCCGGCCTCGAGAAGTTCCCGCACGAGCTGCCCGCCGACCTGTCCGGTTCCTCCGGTCACCACGATCATTTCGTCTTCCTTTCGAGTGCTTCTGCTGTCTCGAAGGAAGCTACCGGTCTGGGTATAGTAGGTACCTAGAGGAAAGTATTGGGCGAAGGGACCAGATGTGACCACCAACACAGCTCGCAGGCCCGCGACCGGCGCGGATCCGGAGCAGGCCTGTCCGATCGCCGGAGTCGTCGACCTCGTCTTCAGCCGCTGGACCACGCCGATCCTGTGGGCGCTCAACGAATTCGGGCGCCAGCGGTTCGTGGAACTGGAGCGGCGCCTCACCTCGATCAGCCCGAAGGTCCTGACCCAGCGGTTGCGGCAGCTCGAACGCGACGGGCTGGTGCGGCGCACCTACTACCCGGAGGTGCCCCCGCGCGTCGAGTACGAGATCAGCGACCTGGGCCGCAGCCTCGCGCCACTGTTCGCGGCGCTCGCCGAGTGGTCCGCCGCCAAACTGCCGCAGGTCGAACAGGCCCGCCAGGACTACGACGCCCGGTGACGCGGCCGATCAGTCTCGGGTGACCGCCGCCGGCGAAGTGGCCGGGAAGGCGAGCACCGCGCCGAGGCTGACCAGCGCGACCGCGACCATGTACCACGACACGGACAACGAAGATCCGGTGGAGCTCTGCAGCGCGGTGGCGATGAGCGGGGCGAAGCCGCCGCCCAGCACCGCGCCCACCGCGTAGGAGAACGAGGCACCGCTGTAGCGGTGGCGCGGTTCGAACAACTCGGCGTAGAGCGCGGACTGCGGGCCGTAGGTCGCGCCGAGCCCGACGTTGAGCACCACCACCGCGGCCACCAGCAGCCACGGCTGCCGCGTGTCGACGAGCAGGAAGAACGGCACCGGCCACAGCACCAGCAGCACCGAACCGGCCAGGTACACCGGTTTGCGGCCGGCGCGGTCCGACCAGACGGCGGTGGCGATGATCGCGACCAGCCAGGTCACGCTGCCCACGATCACCACCACCAGCATGAGCGCCCGGCTCAGCTTCAGCACGGAAGTGCCGTAGGACAGCAGATAGGCCAGGAACACGTACCCGATCGCGGTGTTGGCGATGAAACTGCCCGAGGCGACGAGCACCTCGCGCGGGCGCTCGCGGAGCACCTCGATCATCGGCAGCCTGCTGCGAGCCCGCTCGCGGCGCAGCCGCTCGAACACGGGGCTTTCCTCGATGCGCAACCGGATCACCAGGCCGACGGCCACCAGCACGATGCTGAACAGGAACGGCAGCCGCCAGCCCCAGGACCGGAACTGGGCTTCGGTGAGCACGCCGTTGAGTACGAAGAACACCAGTTGCGCCAGGATCAGCCCGGCCGGAACCCCGATCTGCGAGAAGGAGCCGTAGCGTCCTCGCCGCCCTTCGGGCGCGTGTTCGACGGCCATCAGCGCGGCCCCGCCCCACTCGCCGCCCGCGGACAGGCCCTGCAGCAGCCGCAGCACCAGCAACAGGACCGGGGCGAGCACGCCGATCGTGCCGTAGGTGGGCAGCAGGCCCACGCCCACGGTCGCCACGCCCATGAGGACCAGCGAGAGCACGAGCATCGCCTTGCGGCCCACCCGGTCGCCGAAATGGCCCCACACCACCCCGCCCACGGGACGGGCGAGGAAACCCACCCCCAGGGTGGCAAAGGAGGCCAGCGTGCCCGATGCGGGCGAGAGCGTGCTGAAGAACAGGTGGCCGAACACGAGTGCGGCGGCGGTGCTGTAGATGAAGTAGTCGTACCACTCGATGGTGGTGCCGATGGCGCTCGCCACCGCCACCCGCCGCAACTGCCGGGCGCGCTGACCGGCCCGCTGGTGTGCCTGCTCGTGCGGCCGTTCAGCCACGTCCACCCCTTTGTCCGCACCGACCGGTCGATCATGGTGACCCCCGGCCGCCCTGTCGATCCCCCGAAAGTCCCAATCCAGTCGGATGGGCCTGTTCCCGGCGTTGGCCGTGAGGGGCTTGGCGTTGGCCGTGAGGGGTCCCTTCACAGGCGATTCGGCTGTGAAGGGACCCTTCACGGCTCGCCCCGGTCCTTCCGACGGGGCGCACACGTTCGGCCGGGAAAAGGGGGTGGCTAGTGGCGGGAAAGCGAATTTTTACCGCCGGGGGCCAGGATGGACCGATGATGCGTCGGTTCGCGATGGTGTTGGCGCTGGTGCTGGGCCTCCTGCTGCCCACGGTGGACGCCGCGGCCAGCGGCGTGGTGGTGTCCCAGGGGGCGGTGGCCGGTACGGAGCAGGTGCTGTTCCGTGCGGGCACGGCCGGCTACGGCTGCTTCCGGATCCCGGCGCTGGTCCGGACCGCGCAGGGCAGCCTGCTCGCCTTCGCCGAAGCCCGCAGGTCCCCGTCGTGCGCCGACCGCGGCGACATCGACACCGTGGTGCGCCGCTCCACCAACAACGGCCGTACCTGGGGGCCGATCCGGGTCGTGCTGTCCGGTTCCGCCGACGATCCCTTCGCCCCGTTCACCCGCGGCAACCCCGCCCCCGTGGTGGACCGGACCACCGGCGCGGTCTTCTTGGTCTCCACCTCCAACGACGCGAGCGCGGGCGGCCCCCGCCTGCCCTGGGTGCAACGCAGCGACGACGACGGCCTCACCTGGACCACCGCGCAGCGGCTGACCGCGAGCTTCGACGGCACCACCGACGGCTGGTTCGCCACCGGTCCCGGGCACGGCGTCCAGCTCTCCAGCGGCAGGCTCGTGGTCGGCGCCCACCAGAAGCCGCGGTCCGGGGTGGTGAACGCGGGCGTCCTCTATAGCGACGACCACGGGCTCACCTGGCACGCGAGCGCCGCCGCGAACTCCTTTGTGGACGGTCAACTCAGCCCGGGCGAGGTCTCGGTGGCCGAACTGCCGGATGGTGGGCTCTACGCCTCCGCGCGCAACGAGATCACCGACGGCGATCACCGGGCCATGGCGGTGAGCACCGACGGCGGCACCACGATGCCCGCCTTCACCACCGTTCCCTCCCTGGTCACGCCGAG
Source organism: Amycolatopsis cynarae (assembly GCF_026802195.1). Taxonomy (NCBI): domain Bacteria; kingdom Bacillati; phylum Actinomycetota; class Actinomycetes; order Pseudonocardiales; family Pseudonocardiaceae; genus Amycolatopsis; species Amycolatopsis cynarae. The sequence continues at coordinate 4,448,905 of NZ_CP113836.1, forward strand.
CGTCCAGGGTTCGGTGCTGGCCCCGCAGCAGACCTACCAGAGCAGGCCGGGCGACACCCTGCTGTTCTCCGGGCCCGCCGATCCGAGCGACCGCAAGCTGATGACGGTGCGCTACTCGACGAACAACGGGGTGAGCTGGACGACCCCGGCGCACGGCCTGATCACCAACCAGCGTTCGGGCTACTCGGACCTGGCGGAACTGACCGACGGCGAGATCGGCCTGCTCTACGAAGGCGGGGTCTCCTTCTCCGCCGACGAAATCCGCTTCAACCGGTTCACCCCGGCCGAGCTCGGGATCCCGGGCACCTTCACCGGGAAACCGTCCACCCAGCCCATACCGCTGGCCGGGCCGACCACGCCCGACGCCTCACCGGAGGCGAACGACGCCTACCTGGCCGGAAACGCCACCGTCAACCAGGGCCTGGTCCTGGACGGGTCCGGCGACTACGCCGACGTCCCCTACAGCCGCAGCCTCGATCCCGGCAGCGGCGATTTCACCTACACCACCTCGTTTTCCTACAGCGCCTCCGCCTCCAGCCCGAACCAGGTGCTGTTCTGGGCGTACGGGGTCGGGTCCGGCGCCCCGCAGGTGTGGCTGCGGGCCCAGCCCGGACAGGACCAGGTGCTGGCCTGGGTCCAGGGCGACACCGGCGCGACCGTGGCGGTCAAGGATTCCTCGTCCGCCTACGCCTTCGGCGACGGCGCGAACCACAGCCTGACGCTGACCCGGTCCGGGAGCCAGATCCGGCTCACCGTGGACGGGGCCTCGGCCACGGCGAGCGGGGTGAGCGGTTCGGTCAGCGCGGGGACGCTCGGGCTGCGGCTCGGCGCGAAGCCCGACGGCAGCGCCGGCGACCCCTTCCACGGCACCCTCCGGGACTTCCGGTTCTCGCGCTCGGCCGGCGGCACGGCGGCGCCGGTCCTGCGGCTGCCGTTCGCGATGGTCGACGGGGCGGCCACGGTCTCCCGTACCACCGTCGCGATCTCCGACGACGTCTCGGCGCACTGCGCCGACGGGTCCCTGCTCGGCGGGCTCGGCACGCGGGTGGACGGCCGCGTCGCGGGCACGCTCGCCCTCCAGATCGATTCGTCCCATCCCGGCGTGGAAACCCCGTTCGTGCCCTCCCTCGACCTCGGCGACGGCGATTTCACCCTCACCACGTGGTTCCGCTACGACGCCACGGCGAGCAGCCCCAACCAGGCCCTGCTGTGGGCCTTCGGCGCCAGTTCCGGCAAACGGTCGGTCTGGGTCCGGGCGCAGCCCGCGCAGGACCGGCTCTACGCCTGGGTCCAGACCGACACCGGCCAGGTGGCGGTGGCCCTGCCCGACACCTCGGGGGCCACCGCGTTCGGCGACGGCGCCTGGCATCCGCTGGCGCTGTCCCGCAGCGCCGGTCAGGTGCGGCTGAGCGTGGGGACCCAGTCGGCGACCGCGACCGGCCTGACCGGCTCGGTCACCGCGGGCAAGGCCGACATCCTCGGTCTGCGCGCGGGGTCCAAACCGGACGGAACCGACGTGTTCACCGGGGTGTTCGACGAGGTTCGCGTCTACCCGCGGGCGCTCACCGACGCCGAGGCGGCCGGGGCGTACCCGTCCGACCGGCCGTCGCTGTGGTGGTCGTTCGAAAACCAGACCACCCAGCAGCACGACGTGGCACGCCTCGCGGACGGTCCGTCCACTCCGGACTACGCCGGGCACTGCGCCGGGGCCTACGTCCGGGGCGGGGCGGCGCTGGGCCCCGGCAAGACCGGCAGCGCGCTGGCCTTCGACGGCACCAGCGACGACGTGGAACTGCCCTACTCGCCGTCGACCGCGCTCGGCGCCGGTGACTTCACCTTCACCACCTGGCTGAAGTACAGCGCCACCCCGGCCGACGCCGACCAGGTCGTCCTCTGGGCCTACGGGACCGGTTCCACAGCGCGTTCCCTGTGGTTGCGCGCCCAGCCGTCGAAGGACCGGCTCTACGCCTGGATCCAGACCGACACCGGTGCGGCCGGAGTCGCCGCGCCGGACACCGCCGCCTCGGTCGCCTTCGGCGACGGCGCCTGGCACCACCTCGCGCTCCGGCGCGCGGGAACCACCCTGTCACTGATCGTCGACGGCACGACCGTAGGCAGCGCAACCGTCGCCGGATCGCTGAGCTACGACGACACCTTCACCGCGGACGGTCTCGAGCTCGGCGCGAAACCCGACGGCACCAACCGGCTGCGCGGCTCGCTGGACGAGTTCCGCTTGTTCCGCAAGGCGCTGTCGGGGAGCGAACTCGACGCCGTGCGCCAGGACAACGCCGACCTGGGCATGGTGACCGCCGTCCGGCTGCCGTTCGACACCCTCTCCGCGACCGCCCACGCCCGCATGTGACGACGGAAGTGACGCCGGTGACGGTTCGTCGGCGGCGAGCCGGGCCAGCGCGAACGGGCGCATCAGCTCGTGCAGCCGGTAGCGGTCGCGGCCGTGCTGCTCGACGAGGTTCACCGCGGCCAGCGCCCGCAGCCGCCGGTGCGCCTCGACGGGCGCCCCGGGTTCGAGCAGGGCCAGGGCCTCGCCCGTGATGTCCCCCCGGATCAGCGCGAGTCGCCGGAACTGTCGTTTCAGTTCCGGGGGCAGGCGGTCGTAGGACGCAGCGAAGGCGGCGGCCACCGAGGTGTGCTCGGCGCCCGCCACGGTGAGCCCCTCCAGCACGCCGTCCTCGAGTTCGGCGAGGAAGAGCCCGACCGGGTAGTCCGTCCCGAGTTCGGCCGCCGCGATGCGCAGCGCCAGCGGGAGGTGGCCGCACCGGCGCGCCAGCTCGGCGACCGCAGCCGGTTCGGCCGCCACCCGCCGCGGGCCGAGCAGCCGGGTCATCAGGGCCTGCGACTCGGCGGCGGCGAGCGAGGGCACCGGCAGGGTGCGCGCGCCGTCGCGCACCGCCAGATCGCCCAGCCGGTCGCGGCTGGTCACCAGCACCAGGGTGGAGCGCCCGGGCAGCAGCGCGCGCACCTGCTCGGCGGAACAGGCGTCGTCGAGCACCAGCAGCATCTTCCGGCCCGCCAGCACCGACCGGTACAGCCGGGTCAGTTCGTCGTCGCGGTCCGGGATGCGTTCCGGTGCCACCCCGAGCGCGCGCAGCACCTGGGCCAGCACCACCGCGGGGCGGAGCGGGCCGTGGTGATCGCGGCCGGTGCCGAACCCGGCCAGGTCGACGAAGAGCTGGCCGTCCGGGAAGCGGGCGCGCACCCGGTGGGCCCAGTGCACCGCCAGCGCGGTCTTGCCCGCCCCGGCCATCCCGCTGATCACCCAGACGCGCACCCCCTCGCCGGGCAGGTGCTCCAGATCCCGGTCCAGTGCCGCGAGTTCGGCGGCGCGGCCGACGAAATCCTCCACGTCGTGCGGAAGTTCGGCGGGGGTGACCGCCTCCCGCAGCTCCGGTTCACCGGCGGCGGGCCCGTCCTCGCCGCGCAGGATCCGCTGGTGCAGTTCCTGCAGCCGTCCGCCGGGATCGATGCCGAGTTCGGCCGCCAGCCGCAGGCGGATCTCCGAGTAGGCCGCCAGCGCCTCGGGCGCACGGCCGGAGCGGTACAGCGCGAGCATGAACTGCCAGCTCAGCTTTTCCCGGAACGGGTACTCGCGGACGAGCCTGCGCAGGTCGTCGACGAGCCGGGCCGGGCGCCCCAGCGCCAGTTCGGCGTCGAAGAACTGCTCGAACGCGCACAGCCGCCGCTCCTGAAGGCTCTGTGCTTCGTGCTCGGCGAGCGTTTCGGCCACCCCGCCCAGTGCCGGGCCGCGCCACAGCCCCAGCGCGCCGCGCAGCCGTTCGGAGGCACGCTCGGTCTGGCCGGACGCCAGGTCCGTCGTGGCCTGTTCCACGCTGGTGGAGAACACTTCGAGATCCAGCTCGCCGGGGGCGACCTTGATCAGGTAGCCGGGCGGGCGGCGCAGGATGGTGTCGTGCCCCAGCAGCTTGCGCAGCCCGGAGATGTAGATCTGCAGTTGGCCGCGGACGTTGGCGGGGGCGCGCTTGCCCCAGACCAGCGAGCACAGTTGCTCGTCGGAGACGACCTGGTTGGCATGCAGCAGCAGGGCGGCCAGCACCGCGCGCTGCTTCGGCCCGCCGAGCCGTAACGGACCTTCTTCGCCGGCCACGGCGACCGGGCCGAGCACCTGATAACGCATCAAGCCACACCTCCAGCACCGACCGCGCGAAGCGGCCGCGGACCCCAGGAGAAAGGGCCGGGGTCCTCGGACCCCGGCCCCATCCGTCAACGCTTTTCGTGATCTTGGTGTCGCCGTTACCAGCTCACGGAACTGTTCACATTCCCGAAAGTTGCCGTTCGTAGAACCGAGTCGCGCCATTGACGTTACGGAAGGTGATCATCCACGACTGACCGTTGGAGTTGGTGTAGGGCGAGGTGGTCGGGTCGGTCGCCGACGGGTCGGTGGCGCCGATCGTCTTGGTCCACGAACCCCAGGTGTTGCTCCCGGTCACGGTCTCCCACACGTGGTAGATCTCGTTGTCGGAGCCGCGCACGACCACGGCGAGCCTGCCCAGGGCCGGGTCCATGATCGCGGCGGGCGCGCCGGCGGAGGTGAAGCCGCCCAGCGACTGGTAGTCCGCGGGCCAGGAGCCGTCGGAGTTGGCCAGCTTGGCCACGATCGTGCCGTCCGCCGCGCGGGCGAACACCTGCAGCAGGTAACCCGGCCGCACCACCACCGCGGGCCGGCCGGACAGGCCCGAACCGCCCAGGTCGGTCCACGGCGACACCGAACCGTCGTTGTAGTACTCGACGGTTTTGATCGCACCGGCGCCGTCGACGCCGAACACCCGCAGCCCGTCACGGACCTGCGCCACCGACAGCGTCGAGGCGGCCAGGTTCTGGTCGCCGAGGTCGCGCCAGTAGGGCACCGCACCGCTCTGGGCGTAGACCCACAGCTTTCCGTCGGTGTCGGTGTCGAACTGCATCACGGTGCCGTCGGAGAGCTTGCCGGTGACCGGCGCCCCGGCCATCGACCCGCCGAAGTTCTCCCACGGGTTCCACGTGCTCGCCCCGGAGGCGGTCTGGGTGTCCGCCCAGACGTCACTGTCGGTGTGCTGCGCGGTGACCTGGATGCGGCCGTCGGACAACTGGCTCAGCGCGGGCTGGCCCGAGAACGCCTCGTTGCCGGAGATCACCGTCCACTGCACCGAACCGAAGTTGTCCGGATCGGTCTGGTGCCCGTAGACCACACGGCCCGCGTTGTCGGTGTAGGCGTATTCGAGGGTGCCCACGGTGGCACCGGCCACCGGTGCGGCCTGCATCGCGGTCATGGGCGTGTTCTGCGCGACCGCGACTCCGGGCAGCGGGTTGGCGAACCAGCCCTGCAGGTCCACGATCACATGGGTGGTGCCGGAACTGCCGTTGCGGATGCGGATCCTGCCGTCGGTGCCCGGCTTGAGCACCAGCGCGTTGGCCCGCCACTTGCCCGCCTTGAAGTCCATGATGGACACCGAAGGCTCGGCGTCCCCGACCGGCCACGCCTTGAGATAGCCGTCGGACTCGGGGGTCGCCACGAGGCTCAGCGCGGCCGCGGCCACGCCGTGGGTCGGCATGCCGAAGGTGCCGCCGACCTGGACGTCCACAGTGGAGTTCGCGGGGATGGGCAGGCCGGCCCCGGTGGTCCGGGTGTTGAACAGCCGTCCGGCGACCTGCCGCAGCCCCGAGCCCTGGGTGGAGCTCGACGAGTAGTAGCCCTCGGCGGTGACCACGAGGTTGATCGCCGCGCTGCCCCGGTTGGTGAAGGTCACCTGCCCGCTGGAGGGCAGCGTCAGCACCGAACCCTGTTGCGTGGAACCGGTTTCGTAGTTCATGACCGGGCGCTGGGTACCGCCGGACGGGGCGGCGCTCAGCCAGCCCGCCGCCGAGGCGGACGGCACCAGCAGGTTCACCTGGGCCGCCGCGGCACCGGCCGGGATCACCCCGCCGGTGAGCGTCACCGTGCGCGTGGCCCCGGCGGCGATGGTGGCCGTGGTGGTGCCGAGCCCGCTGCGCGTGTCGATCAGCCGGGTGTGCGGCACCGCGAACAGCCCGCCGCCCGTGGTGCCCTGCTGGGCCTTGTAGTAGCCCTGCACCTCGACCGCGATGTCGGCCTTGCCGCCGGAGTTGTAGACGGCGATCTTGCCGTTGGCGCCGACCTTCACCACGGCGGTGTTGGACAGGTCCTCGCCCGCGGTGGCCGACACCATGGTCAGGGTCGGGCGCGAGGTCCCGTCGGGCCACAGCTCCGCCCAGGTGGAGGCGGTGGGGCCGAGCAGGGTGATGCGCGCCAGCACCGAACCCACGCCGGTGGTGGGAATCCCGCCGACGCCGAGCACCGGGAAGGTCGCGGTGGCACCCGCGCCCAGCGGGGCGGAGGTGCCGCCGGTGCCGTTGCGGGTGTCGAACACGACCGGGGTCGACGCGAGGGGCACGAAGTCCCCGCCGCCGCCCGCGGCGTCCGCGTGCGCCACCGGCGCCTGCGGGGCGACGAGCACGGTGACCGCCGCCGCGAGGGCGGCGACCACCACGCCAAGTCTTCTGAACACGTGTTTCTCCTTTGGATTTACCACTCTTCCGCCGGCTACTTCTTACCGCCGTCGGCGATCATGTCCCAGTAGCAGTTGGTCAGCAGGACCAGTCCGGCGGCCAGGCCCAGCGTCTTGTGTTCGGTGGCGTAGCCGATCCCGAGCGCCGTACCGGGCTTTCCGATGCATTTCGCCAGTGCCTTCCCGAGGTCCTTGGTGACACCGCGGATCGGGCGTTTCACCGCGTAGTCCCAGCCCTGCCGGCCTGCCGCCTTGAGCCCGTTCTTCGCCTTCGCGACCACGCCGGTCTTGGGCTTGGCGTGCCGGGCCCCTTGTTTGGCGATGTTCTTGCCGCAGTCGGGGTCGACGTTGTGCACCAGCAGGCCGATACCGGCGACGGTGACGAAGAAGGTGTGCAGCGTGTCGACCGTGAGGTTGTAGACGGTGTCCACACGCGACCACGACGAGGTGCCGACGACGGTTCCGTCCTGCCCCGAAGCTGTCTGAATCCGCTCGCCCGGGCGCAGGTCCGCGGCCTGCACCCAGCGGTCCTCGCCGTCGTCGAAGAACGAGTGCCCCGAGGTCGCCACCACGGTGCCGGTGGCCTGATCGGTGGCGACCGTGACCGAGGTGAGCTCCTTCTCACCGGTACCGGTGATCACGCCGGTCACCTTCTCCGCCGCGGCCCGCCCGGTGACCGGGTCGGTGGCCCGCACCTCGTCCCCGATCTTCACCTGCGAGATCGGTTTCGTGCTCCCGTCGGCCATCAGGACACCGGTGTCGCCGGCGAAACTGTTGCCCACGGCAGCGCAGGCGACGTTTTCCACGGCCTTGGCCGCGTCCTTGGCGGCGGTGGCCGCCTCCTCCGCCCGCCGGGCGTCCCGCACCGCCTTGCCGGTCTTCAGCAGGTCTTTGCCCACCTTCAGGCCCACCGCCGCGCCCTTGAGCCCGCGCAGCGCGGCGGTGGCCTCCGGACCGGCGACCAGGCTCGCCACGGTGACCACGGTCCAGGCACACGCCCCGAAGTCGCCCTTGGTGAGGCACTTCTTCGCGTCGTTGTACCCGCTGAGTTCCTTGACGACGTCGAGCGCGCCGCTCCAGGACCAGCCGCCGCCTCCTCCACCCGGGCCCGCGGCGGAACCACCCGGGCCACCGGAGCCACCAGAGCTCCCCGAGCCACCGGAGCCGCCTGAGCCGCCCGCGACCGGCACCACCGAGCCCGACGGGGCATCGCCCCCACGTGCCGCCTCGGACACGTTCTGCACCACCGGGCCCGCCTTCTGTTTGACAGCCTGGTAAATGCGGTCCGAGCCCTTCTTCTGGTCCGCGACCACGTTGCGTTTCGCGCCCGTAGCCCGAGCGGGCACCGAGGGACTGGACGACACGATCTTGCCGCCGGAGAAGTTCGGCGTGCGCGCCGAGGAACTCACCCCCATGTGGGTGGTCCTGGCCCGGTACGCGTTCGAGGCGATGGCCGCGTCACTGATCCGCTTCGCGCGCTTGTAGGCGGCGTACGGGTCGTAGCAGGCGCCGCAGCTTCCGCCCCCGCCCGAACCCCGGTAGGCCGGGCCCGGCGCGTACGACGGGTAGGTGTCGTTCGCCCCCGGTGCCGACTTGCGGTGCTTGTGCGCCGCGGCGTCCGCCTGGGCCTGTGCCTGTCGTTCGAGGGCCAGCGACACGAAGTAGAACTGGTACTGGAAGCAGCCGAAGAAATCGTCATTCGGGCCGCCGTCGCAGCTTTGCACCGTGTCGCTGGGCTCCGCCTTGTGCCCGTCGGGGTCGGTGAAGTCCAGCGGGTCCGCCGCGCCGTAGGTGTACCGGTTGGCCATCACCGCGTTCTCTCCGGTGTCCGAGGTGATGCTGTCCCGGGAGACGAATCCGCCGGTGCCCGGGTCGTACCAGCGGGCGCCCATGTTCACCTGCCCGGTGGCCGAGTCGGTCCAGTCGCCCTGGAACGACAGCGCCCCGGTGTCCCCGGTCTTCGCGGTGACCTTGCCGAACGGGTCGTACCCTGTGGAGTCCGGCAGCTGCGCCAGTGTGGTGTCCGCGGGGTCGAAGCCGGCGACCACGTCGCCGTGGTTGTCCGAAAGGGACAGTCGCTTGGTGTCGCCCTTGCCGGTGGCGAGCAGTTCGTCCTCCGGGCCGCGGGCGAAGCTCTGCGTCCCGTCGGAGACGACCTCGCCGTCCGGCCCGGCGTAGGTGAACCCGGTGCCGTTGCGCGAAACCATCCGGTCCAGCGAGTCGTAGACGTAGTTCTGGCCCGCGGCGGTGATCAGCCGGTCGAAGGCGTCGAAGGCGAACCGGTCGGTGAGCCCCGCGCTGGTGCGCGAGGCGACCGTGCCCCGGGTGCTGTAGGTGTAGGTGTAGTCGCCGTCGGAGAGCACCCGGTTGCGCTCGTCGTAGGTCGCGGTCTTGGCCCCGTTCTGGACCCGGTTGCCCGCGTCGTCCCAGCCGTAGGCGGTGGTCTGGCCGCCGCCGGTCCGGCCGGTGAGCCGCCCCGCCTTGTCGTAGGTGTAGGTGAAGTCTCCGGCGCCCGCGGTCCCCGTGGTGGTCTCCCGGGTGAGCGAGTCGTCGGGTCCGAAGGCGTAAGCCGCCGAGGACACCGTCTGGCCCGCCTGGTTCGTCAGGACGTCGGAGGTCAGGTGTCCCAGGTTGTCGTACCCGAAGGTGCGGGTCCGGCCGCCGCCGTAGGAGACGGTCTTCACCGCTCCGGCCCCGTCGTAGCCGAGGGTTTCGGTGGCGCCGGTGAGCCCGTCGGTCATCGAGGCCAGCCTGCCGTTGGTGTAGCCGTAGGTCGCGTTCCCGGCGGCGTCCTTGCGGACGGTCATGTTCCCGTCGCCGTCGTAGCCGAACGACGAGGTGCCGCCGGGGCCGCCGGAGCCCAGCAGGTTCCCGCGGTCGTCGTAGCTGTAGTAGTTCGTGCCGGTCACCGCGTCGATCGAGGTGGTGCGGCCCGCCAGGTCGTAGCCGAGGTGCCGGGTGGCCGTGGCCGCCTCGGCGCCGGTCCCGGTCTCGGTGACGAGCCGGTCCGCGGCGTCGTAGGTGGCCTGCGTACTCACCCCGCCCGGTGCCGTCTCGGCCACGGCGTTGCCGTTGGCGTCGTAGGCGGTGGTCCAGGTGCGGTCGGCGAGGTTCGGCGCGGTCGCCGTCGCCGGTTCGATCTCCGACTCGGGCAGGCCGAGGCTGTTGTAGGTGGTGATGGTGGAGTTGCCCCGGCCGTCGGTGTAACGGGTGCGGTGGCCCGCGGCGTCGTACCCGAAGGTGGTGGTGATCGACTTGGTGTCGGTCACCGGTTCGGTCTGCCGCACCAGCCGGTTCGCCGCGTCGTAGGTGTAGCTGCGGGTGGTCTGGTTCGGGTCGGTGACCGAGGTCAGGTTCCCGGCCGGGTCGTAGCCGTACCGCGTGGTGCGCAGCGTGGTGCCGTCCGGCGCGAGATCCGCCGAGGCCGCCAGCCTGCCGAACAGGTCGTAGGACTGCTGGGAGGTGCGGCCCAGCCCGTCGGCGTCGCGGACCTGCCGTCCGGCGAAGTCGTAGCCGAACTCCTCCGGCAGCCCGCTCGGGTCGATCGTCTTGGTCAGCCTGCCCAGCAGGTCGTAGGTGTTGCTGGTGACCGCCCCGCTCGGGGAAACCGCGGCGAGCACGTCACCGGAGTCGTTGTAGGTCACCTTCGTGGTGTAGGCCGCCGCGGCCGGACGGCGCTCCACCACCGTGTCGGTGACCTGCCGGTCGAGGTCGTCGTAGGTGGCTTCGGTCCGCGCCCCGGTGGGGTCGGTGCTGGAGAGCACCTTCCCGGTGCGGCTGTAGGTGTAGGAGGTGACCGCGCGCTCGTCGTTGGTGGACGCCGGTTCGTCGACGCCGACCAGCCGGTTGAGCTGGTCGTAGGACCGCCGGGTGATCCCGCCGCGCGGATCGGTGACCGAAACGACATTTCCGTTGCGGTCGTAGGAGATCAGCGTGGTCGGGGTGATCGCGCCGCTCGCGCCGGGCGCGGTGTAGGCCGGATCGGCGGCGCTCACCGGCCGTCCGTTGCGGTCGTAGGTGGTCCGGCCGACGTTGCCCAGTTCGTCGGCGACCTCGGTCTGCTCGCCGAAGGTGTCGTAGCCGAAGGTCTTGACCGGCTTGACCGTGCTCGCCGCTCCCCCGCCGCTTTCCGCGGTCACCGGCGCGCCGGTGACCGTCACCGCACGGCCGGCCTCGTCGTAGGTGGTCCTGGTGGTGTAGGCGTCCCCGCCGCGCGGATCGGTGACCGAGACGCGCAGGCCGCGCTGGTCGTAGCCGTAGTGCGTGGTGAGCCGGGTGGTGCCGTCGGTGACGGTCGCGTCGGTCAGGTTGCCGTTGTCGTCGTAGGCGTACTCGCTGGTCTCCGGGGTGGCGGAGGTGATCCAGGGCACATTGGACGCCTTGCCGCTCAGCGTGCTGCGGGTGACGTTGCCTTCGGCGTCGAAGTTGTAGGACGTGGTGCGCCCGAGGCCGCCCGGATCCTCCACCATGGACGAAACCCGGCCCATCACGTCGATGGTGTACTGCTCGGTGTTGCGGCCGTTGCCGGTCACCTTCGTGGTCAGGTTGCCGTCGGCGTCATAGGTGTCGTCCTGCACCACGAAGTCGCGCGTGCTGCCGTCGGGGTCGTGGAAGTTCTTGAGCACTTCCTTGTGCAGCAGCCCGTCGCCGTAGTACTGGTACTCGGTCCGGCGGCCCATCGCGTCGGTCCTGCTGGCGAGCCTGCCCGCGAAGTCGTAGGAGTAGGACCTCAGCACCAGGTAGTCGCCGGTCCCGGTGGCGGGTGCGCCGTCCGGGTCGCTGTGCCAGTCGCGCAGCCGCACCTCGGCGATGCTGTTGCGGGCGGTGTAGGCCAGGTCGTAGCGGTTGCCGCCGGGGTCGATCTCGGTGGTGAGGTTGCCGAACACGTCGTAGTTGCGGACGCGCTCGCCGCCCTCGGGGTCGGTCACCAGAATCGGGTGGTTGTGCTCGTCGTAGAGCGTGGTGGTGACGCGGGCGGGATCGTTGCCGAGCACGTCCGACACGGTGACGGCGGTCAGGTTCCCGTCGGCGTCGTAGGTGTTGGCCGTGCGCTGCTGATGCTTGGCCCCGGTCACGGCGTTCGTGGTCACCGGGTCGGTCTGGGTCAGCGGCCGCGACATCCCGTCGTAGGTGTAGGTGGTGACGACCCCGGCGGGGAAGCTGTCGGAGATCTCCTTCTCCGAGATCTTGCGGCCGATCGCGTCGTAGGTGAACTCGGTGACCAGCCCGGAGGGTTCGGTGAGCCGGGCGAGGTCGCCGTTGGCGTAGTACTCGTACTTCGTCACCTTGCCGCGGATGTCGGTCGCGGTGGCGAGCAGGCCCGACGGCGGGATGCCGCCGCCCACGGCCGCTTCGGCGCCGGTGGTGTAGGTGTTCTTCAGCGAGCTGCCGTCCGGATTGGTCTGGGTCAGCACCTGGCCGCTGGGGTGGTAGGTGTAGCTGGTGCGGTAGGTCGTGTCGGTGGCGCTCGACGACCGCGCGTCCCTGGTCTCGGTGGGCAGGTTGTTCCGCGGGTCGTAGAGGTTGGTCACCGTCGCCGGGTAGGTGGTGTAGCTGGTGTGGCACTCGGTCGCGCTGCGGCAGGTGTTCGTCGAGTTGACGTTGCCGCGCTTGTCGTAGGTGAGGGAGGTGGTGTCGCCGTTTTCGTCGGTGACGGTGGCCAGGTTGCCGTCGGCGTCGTAGCCGAACGAGCGGATGCTGGTGCCCTCCGCGTCGTAGCGGACGAACACCGGGCCGCCGGAGTCACCGGGGATCGTGGTGCAGAACGAAGGGTCGTTCGCGTCCGGCGTGGTGCAGCTTTCGGTGGGCGGCGGCGAGGTCGGCACCGGCTCCCCCGGGGCGTCCTCGCTGCGGGTTTCGAGGCCGAGCGGCTGCCCGAGCCGCAGCAGCCAGCCCCCGATCGCGTCGTACTCGTACAGGCTGGGCCGGTCGGCCGGATCGAGCACCTCGACGCTGCGGCGCAGGTCGGTGCTCCCGCCGTACACCGTGGGCGTGCCGATCTTCCAACGGCCGCCGTTGTCGTCGGTGTAGTCCTTGACGCGGTCCTTGACCACGTCGTAGGTCGCGGCGGAGGCGGTCTTGCCGCTGGGCAGGGCGACCCTGGTCAGCTGGTCGGCCTGGGCGGTCCCGGCCTTGTAGTGCGCGGCGACCGCGGCCGCACCCAGCGGTCCGGTGTAGTACGCGACCTCGTCGATGGCACCGGCGTAGGAACGCTGCGCCGCCGAACCCCAGGCGGGCCAGGAGGCCGGGGTGGTGGCGTAGGCCGCGCCGATCTGGTTGAAGGTCAGCAGCGAGTGGTCGATGGTCTTGCCGGTGAGCTCGCCCACCTTCACGCCGTCCAGGTACAGCGTCTGGGTGCTGCCCATGGACGAAAGCACCACGTGGTGCCACTTGCCGTCGTTCACCGCGGTGGCGGAGGTGATCGGGTTGATGCTCCCGGTCCCGAACTGACCGCGCAGCTTCCCGTCGGTGCCGACGTAGAGCACCGGCACACCGGTGGTGGACGCGGTCCCGAGCGCCTTGTCCTGGTAGCCCAGCAGCGGGCCGCCCGAACCGGTCAGCGAGTTCTTGAACCACAGCTCGACCGCGCCGTCGCGGCCCTTCTTCAGCATCCCCTTTGGAAGGTCCACTTTGGACGTCGTACCGTTGAACGAGGCGGCCGTGTCCGGGGAACCGGCGATCGGCCCCGCGGTGCCGAGGGTGATGCCGGAATAGGTGCCCGCGTCCTTGCCGAGGTTGACCGTCACCTCGCTGCCCGCCGCGGTGCCGTCGCCCTCGCCGAGCCGCCAGTACGACTCCGGCCGCGAATCCAGCACGGCGCTGCGGTAGTGCGAACCGGCCGCGTACTCGTAGCCCGTGCACGCCGAGCCGGGGCCGCAGACCTTGGTCAGCAGGTCGCCGGTGTAGGTGTAGTCCCAGGCGAGCGCCGCACCGTCGACCGGGTCGGTCTTGACGTTCGTGACGTGCGCCCCGGTCCAGGTGAAGGTCAGCGACCGGCCCGCGGTGTTGGTCTGGCTGTTGGACACCTGCGCCTTGGAGAGCTTGCCCGTGGTGGTGTCGTAGCTCAGCACGATCGCGTGGGAGGAGTTGTCGGTAATCCGCGTCAGCCGCCCGGCCAGGGAGAACTGGTAGGTGGTGCCGGAGGTGTCGAGCAGCTTCCAGGACGTCGAGTCGACCGTGAGCGAGGCTGTGCGGCCCCACGGCGCGGCATAGGTGCCGTCGGCGTTCTTGCCGAACCGCACCTCCTGGCCGTCCGGATAGGTCACCACCACGTTGCCGGAACCGTCGTCGTCGGTCACCAGCTTCATGTCGTAGCGGCTGGTCCACCCGGCCCCGAACAGCCCGTCCCGTCGCGGGTCGAGGCTGTTGTAGGTCCGGGTCAGGGTCAGCTCCGGCCCCGCCGTGGCCACCACGGCGTCCACCGCCACCGTGCTGTAGTTGCCCACCAGCGGGTCGAACTCCTGCTGCCGCTCGCCGTAGGGGGCGCCCGCCAGCCGGGAGGTGACGTCCGGCTGCGGCACCCAGGCCAGCAGGGCCGAATAGGGCGAGACGACCTCGGTGGTGGCGTCCTTGACGTAGGTACGCCACAGGTAGGCCCTGCTCCAGGACAGCGTTCCCGACGGCACCGTCCAGGCCGTCTTCGTGCCGTACCCGGAGTTGGTGCAGCCGGTCGGGTTCCCCGCGTCGTCACGCTGGCAGATCTCGAACTTGAACTGCAGGCTCGAACTGGGCGGCGCGTCGATGTCCAGCGCCCTGGCCCACAGCTGCGGGGTCAGCGTCGGGGCCTGGTAACCGTTGGGCGGATAGAGTTCCTGCACCACCGGCGGGATGTCGAAGACCTGCAGCACCAGCCGTGCGGGCGGCACCTGGTAGTCGGTGAACACCACCCCGCCGGTCTTGACCATGGTGAAGTCGAGGAAGTACTTGCCGGGCGGCAGCGCCTTGATCGTCGCGTCCAGCGTCACCTTGCCGCCCCGGGCGACGGTCGCCGTGAGGCTCGCCGAACGCTGCTGCGTCACAGCCGCGCCCGTGTCGGCGTTGTAGGCCCGGTAGGCGAGGTAGTAGTCGCTCGCCGCCCAGTCCGCCGCGCTCTTGTTCGTGACGGTGACCTTGATCTTGCCGTCCTGGTTCTGCAGCACGGTCGGGTTGGGCACCGGGTTCGGGATCGAGTAGGTCGCGTTGTACGGGCTGTGCGTGACGTAGAGCTTCGGCGGGTTGGCGGTACCGGTCCCGGTGAACCGCTTGCCGGACAGGGAATCCGTCGAAGCCCGCAGCGAAAGGCCGTAGTTGGCCTGCGTGCCGTCGACCCAGCGCTGGACCAGGTCGCGGCCGTCGGCGCCGAGGTCGAACACCTCCCCCGCGGTGGGGCAGGCCGACGAGGACTGCCCGAAGGCGATGTAGCCGTGCGCGAAGGACTTGCTGGTCAGCGCGGCGCCCACGGAGGGCCCCGGGTAGGAGTAGCCCGAACCGGCCGTCCAGGACGAGGTCACCGGGTGCACGCTGACCTGCCGTGCCTGGCAGGAGTCGGAATCGTAGTTCACCGCCCACAGCGCGGCCCCGAAGATCGTGTGGTACTGGAGCTTGCTCACCAGGCCGCCGAACCTGAGGTAGGAGGCCGAGTTCTGCCCGTCCACCGTGCCGACCAGCAGTTGCGAGCTCCCCGAGGCGGAACTCGACCCCTGCACGTACATCGCGCTGTCGGCGGCGGCACCGTCCACGGGAACCTGCACGGTCGGGTCCACGCGCACGGGGTAGACCCGGGCGGGATCGTTCAGCCAGGCCGTGTCGAGGGTGACCTCGAGCGCGGGCCCGTCGACGAGCCGGTAGGTGACGCCGGCGGAGCGGGCCTGCGCGGCGTCGGCCATGTCCCCGGCCGGGATCACCGCCCTGGTGACGCCGGCGGCGTCGGCCAGCACCACCTGGCCGCCGTCCAGGCGCGGGGTCAGGCCGTTGGTGTGCAACGGGAAGACGAAGGAAGCCGGGGCGTCACGGGAGGTGAGGACGAGGGTTTCCTTGACACCGCCGGGCCGCGACTCCAGTTCGAGGTCGGTTTGCGGCCGCACCCCGCGGTAGGTGACGGTGCTTCCGGTGACCTCACCGGCCGAACCGGCGGCACCGGACAGCCCGAAGGACACCTGACGGCCGCCGCCCGTGCTGACCGCGGCCAGTTCGCCGCGATCGGCACGGGGCGCGAACCGCAGGCCGACCGAGTCCGCGGTGTTGCGCCAGCCGTCGGCGTCCGCGGTGAGCCGGGTGTCGATGGGCGCCCAGCCGTCCGGGGTGCGGTAGTTGACCGGCACCGAGGAGAACTCGGTGGTCTCGGTCCCGTCGGTGTTGGTGTAGGTGCGGTCGTAGGCGTCGCGGGCCTCGGGGATCTCCTTGCTGGTCGCGGCGTCGAAACCGTGCCGGGGAACCTCGGGTGCCGCGGCGAGTTCCGCGCTGTTCTGCGCGGTGTTCCAGGTCAGCGCCGGATAGGCGCTCCTGAGCGAGGCGGGCACGGTGCGGTTCTTCCCGCTGCCCTCGACATGGCTGCCGCCGCCCGCGGCGGTGCCCCAGCGCTGCCCCGGTCCGTGCGCGGCGCCGCCGCGCCCGTCCGGGCCCGCGCTGCCGGGCAGGCCCACGATCGCGTCGCCCGCCGTGCCTGCCAGCAGGGCCACCGTGAGCCCCAGCGCCACCAGCTTCGCGGGCCAGGACGCCCACAGCAGTCCCAGGATCCCGAGCCTTCGCGTGTTCCGCCGCCCCATGGCCCCCGCCTTCGTTTCAAGATCAAACGGGGTGAACCTACGTCGCGAACCTTTAAGTTCACTTCTCGCCGGCTTTGGACGCGCTTTGCTGGAACATCCTATGTGGACCGCCACACCGCCGGGCGTGCGCGTTTCCCCCTCATCCCCTCGAGATGACGGCGCACACCGCGCCGCCGTCGCGGGTTGTCAAAGTCCCCGCCGCGCGCGACACTGTACGTACGTTTATACAGTTACCATAAGCGGGAGGTCGGGCCGTGCGCGAACCGGTCTACGTGCTGGGCGGGAGCCAGACGGACTTCGCCAGGAACTGGTCCAAGGACAGCGACAACGCGCTCTACGAGATGCTCGAGGAGGCCGTCGCCGGTTGCCTCGACGCCACCGGAGTGGCCCCGGAGAAGGTGGAGACCGCCCACGTGGCGAACTTCGGGGCGGAACTGTTCGCCGCCCAGGCCCACCTCGGCGCCATGGTGCCCATGCTGCAGCCGTCGTGGTCTTCCCTGCCCACCAGCCGGCACGAGGCCGCGTGCGCGTCCGGGAGCACGGCGGTCCTCGCGGCGATGGCCGAGATCGAAGCGGGCCGCTACGACCTGGCGCTGGTCGCCGGGCTCGAACTGATGCGCAACGTGCACAGTGAGCAGGCCGCTCGGCACCTCGGCAGCGCCGCGTGGACCCGGGAGGAGACCGGCGACGACGTCCTTCCCTGGCCCGGCCTGTTCGACCGCATCGCCGGGGAGGTGGAGCGCCGCCACGGGCTCGACCGGGCTTACCTCACCCGCATCGCGGAGATCAACCGCGCCAACGCCCGGCGCAACCCGCTCGCCCAGACCCGGGCCTGGACCAACGACGCGGCGCAGTTCGGCGACGACGAGGTGGTCAATCCCGTGGTGGCGGGCCGTATCCGCAAGAGCGACTGCGGCCGGATCACCGACGGCGCCGCGGTGGTGCTGCTGGCGAGCCGCCGGTTCGCCGAGCAGTGGGCACGGCGCCGGTCCGCCCCGCAGGCCGGGGTCATCCGGGGCTGGGGCCACCGCACCGCACCGCTCCCGCTGGCCGCGAAGCTCGCCCTCAGCGCGGACGGCGGGCACCTGTTTCCCAACGTGCGCCAGGCGATCACCGACGCCTACCGCCGCGCCGGGATCGACGGCCCGCGCGAACTCGACGTGATCGAGACCCACGACTGCTTCACCGTCAACGAGTACGTCGCACTCGAACACTTCGGGCTGACCGAGCCCGGGCGCGCCTGGGAAGCCGTCGAGGACGGGCGGATCGAGTTCGGCGGGAGCCTCCCGGTCAACCCCTCCGGCGGCCTGATCGGGGCGGGCCATCCGGTGGGCGCGACCGGGGTGCGCATGCTGCTCGACGCCCACCGCCAGGTCACCGGCACCGCGGGCGGGTACCAGGTCGACGGGGCGCGCACCGCAGCCACCCTCAACATCGGCGGCAGTTGCAGCACCGCGGTGAGTTTCGTGGTCGGCGCGGCGGACTGAAGCGGGGGTGGCGCACCGCCGCCTCGGCGATATGAACGCTCATAGACCCGCTCGGCTATCGTGGAGGCCGTCACCGACCAGCGCGCGCCACGCGCCATCGACCGCCGACGGGGTGAGAATGCCGGGGAGGACCAGGGCTCGGGCACGAGTGGCATCGGATCGGCATCCCCGTGAACGGCTTCAGGAGGCGGGCACCCGGCTGTTCCACGAGCGGGGTTTCCACGCCACTTCGGTCCGGGACATCACCGAGGCCTGCGGGCTGACCTCCGGCTCGCTGTACAACCACTTCGAGTCGAAAGAGGACGTCCTCTACTCGATCATCATGGAGGCCCACGCCGCGCTCGACCGCAACCTCGACGCGGTGCCCGCCGACGCGCCCCCGGCGCAGCGGCTGCGCGGCCTGGTGGAGGTGTTCGTCCTGCATCACACGAGGCTGAGCCGGGAGGCGACGGTCGGCGACGAGTGGCGCGCGCTGGACGAGGACCACCGCAAGGAGGTCCGGGAGAACCGGCTGCGGGTGCGGGCCCGCTTCGAGGACGTCCTGCGCGCCGGTGTCGCCTCGGGCGAGTTCGTCCTCCCCGCACTGCCGGACGGCGATCCCGCCCGTATCGCCGCGATGGCGTTTCTGGACATGTCCTTCCGGGTCGCGGGCTGGTTCCACGCCGAGGGCCCATTGTCGGACACCGAGTTCTCCCGTTTCTACGCCGAACTGATCGTGCGGTCCGTCCTCGCCCACTGACCGGACTTCAGGCACCTCCTCTCTTGGTCGCCAGCAGTTCGCGGCCCCGTTCGGGGGTGAGGGCAGCGGCCAGGACCGGGTCGGCGAGCAGCGCGACCGGGGCGACGTGGTCGGCCGTGCGGGGCCGCCAACGGGGCATCGCCTCCCGGATCGCCGTCCAGAGCGCGTCGGTGTCGTCCGCGTGCGCGGCACGGGCACGGCGGATCGGTTCGTCGAACTCCGGATTGCCGTAGACGAAGCCCTGCCCGGCCACGCGGAACCGGGGCTCGTGCTCGGAGAACATTGCCGTGATCTCCGGTCGCTCACCGATCATCGCCGCGTCGAGCACGGAGAAGGAAGGGGCCTCGTGGAGGTGCTCGTGGAACAGGTACGGCAGGAACTCCTCGGTGAACAGCGGGTCCGCGAGGAAACCGTCGGGCTGGAACGACGGGTGCAGCAACTGCCCCAGCAGCTGCCGGGCCTCGTCTCCAAGCCCGAGGAACAACAGGATCTGAGCGCGAAGCACGGTGGCCCGCACCCGCCCGAAGTCCTCGGCCCGCTCCAGAACCGCGGCGGCGTCGTCGGTGTTCCCGGCGAGCACGTCCAGCCGCGCCTGCTCGACCCGGGCGTCCCACGAGTCCCGGGTCTCGCCCTCGGGCCGGCGCAACTGGTGGAACTCGGCGTACAGGTCCTCCATCAGCTCGGTGAACGAGGCGAACCGCTCCGGCGGCTCGGCCCGCCACGAGAACAGGCTGTATGCGGCCCACTCCCCGGCCTCGTCGACGTCACCGGGGTCGAGGAACAGGATGCCGGCGTCGGCGTCGGCGGAAAGCAGTAAACCGCGGGTGAAACGGTTGCCGTTGTCCGGATCGGGATTGTCCTCCTCCCACAGGTCCTCCCAGTCCTCCCAGTACGGCTCG
This sequence comes from Amycolatopsis cynarae, assembly GCF_026802195.1. Lineage (NCBI taxonomy): Bacteria > Bacillati > Actinomycetota > Actinomycetes > Pseudonocardiales > Pseudonocardiaceae > Amycolatopsis > Amycolatopsis cynarae. Next base: position 4,468,312 of record NZ_CP113836.1, read on the forward strand.
TGATCACGCAGCCAGCCGAGGTCGGACGTGTCCCGCATCCGGAACACGAAGCCGCCCGCGTCGCGCCAGCCGTTCGTGGTCAGCAGGAACTCCCGGTACGAGGGGGGCAGGCGCACGCCGAGCCGCGCCTCGGCCGCGGCAACCTCGTCCTCGGTCGCCGGTGCGAACCCGAGCCAGCGGTCACGCAGCACCGCGGAGTCGAGTTCGTCCGGTTCGGCCGCGCTGATCCACTCCTCGCTCCACCGGGTCAGCCATGGTTTCCAGTCCATGAGGCCAAGATGCCGCAAGGGTCCGACAAAACGGTGAGCGGGACGCGATCGCCCTCTCGTGCGCTGGCGTCGCGCCGGACGAGCCAGTAACCTACTCACGTACTGTATGAACGCTCGTACAGATTCGGGGTGGGGACATGGCGGCGGAAGCGGGCCCCCGGCCGGTCATCGACATGGCCGGGATGCTGCTCGACCGGGAGTGCTGGGAGGCCTACCTGCTCGGCTTCGCCGAGACCGCCGAAGACTACTTCCGCGTGTTCGGCCCGCGGCTGTCCCGCATGGCGGGGCTGGACCCCCGCGAATTCGCCGCACTGGCCCGCCGCGATCCCCAGGACGCGGTCACCTGGCTGCTCTCCGGCGGCGCCTTCGATCTCGACCTCGACGCCTACGCCGCCCGGCTGGCCGGTGAGGGCGTGCGCCACCAGGTCCTGCTGAGCAACTACCGTCCGCTGCGCGGCGGCGGCGTGGTCAACGACCGGGTCGCCGAGTTCGTGGCCAAACACCCCACGCTGTTCGAGGGCTGGGGTTGCGTGGATCTGTCCGATCCGGACGGTGCGATCGCGGAGATCCGGCGCTGCGCGGGACAACTGGGTATGCGGGGCGCGGCCGTGTCGCATTTCCTCACCGCCGCCGATCCGCTGTCCGAGGGAGCCCACGCCTTCTACGACGTCCTCGAAGAACTGGGCCTGCCGCTGTGGGTCCACACCGGCCACAACCTGTCCTCCCGGCTGCGGATGGACTGGTGCACCTGGCGGGAACTCGACGCGATCGCCGTCCGCCACCCCGGCCTGGTCCTGGTGGCCGGGCACGGCGGCTGGCCCTGGATCCCCGAGATGATGGCCCTGTGCCAGCGGCACCCCAACGTGTACCTGGAGTTCTCCACCTACCGCCCGCACCAGATGAAGCAGCCGGGATCGGGCTGGGAACCGCTGTTCGCCCACGGCACCTCCACCGTCCGCCACAAGATCCTCTTCGGCGGCCTGGAATGGATCCACGGCCGGACCACCGGGCAACTGGCCGCCGAGGCCGCCGAGTTCGACATCGACGAGCGCTGCCGCGAGGCCTGGCTCTACGGCAACGCGGCGAGACTGCTCGGCTGGGAAGAACCGAGCTGAACGGGGGCACGCCGATGGGATCCTCTTTGGACGGCCGGGTCGCGCTGGTGACCGGCGCCGGACGGGGCATCGGCGCGGCGATCGCCACCCGGCTGGCCGCCGACGGTGCCGCCGTGGCCGTCAACGACCTCGACGCGGCCACCGCACAGGCCACAGTGGACCGAATCCGCGAAGGCGGGGGCGGCGCCGTCGCGGTCCCCGGAGACATCGGCGAACCGTCCCTCGCCGGGCGGATCGTCGAGGGCACCGTCGGCGAACTGGGCGCGCTCGACGTGCTGGTGAACAACGCGGGCATCCTGCACCGCGTTCCCTTTCGCGAGTACACCGCCGGACAGTGGCATCGCATCCTCGCGGTCAACCTCAGCGCGCCGTTCTTCCTCGCGCAGGCCGCGGTGGACCACCTCGCCGCCTCCGGCCACGGCGCGATCGTCAACATCTGCTCGGTGGCGGTGACCGGCTTCTTCCGCCAGATCGGCTACGACGCCTCGAAGGGCGGTCTCCTCACGCTCACCCGGTCGCTGGCGGTCGAGCTGGGGCGCGAAGGCATTCGCGCCAACGCGGTCGCCCCCGGTTTCGTGGACACCGAGATCGCCGAAACCGGAGACCTGGCGAAGGTGCGCAACAAGACGGTGGCCACCCTCCCCCTGCCCCGGGCGGGACAGCCCCACGAGGTGGCGGACGCGGTCGCGTGGCTCGCCTCCGACGAGTCCCGCTACGTCACCGGCCAGCTCGTGCACGTCGACGGCGGCTGGTTCCGGCACTAGTTCCGGCACTGAGAACACCGAACACCGAACACCGAACACCGGCACAGGAAAGGAGAACGACGCGATGAACAGCAGTCCAGCGGCACGCCTGGCGGGCCGGGTCGCGCTGGTCACCGGGGCGGCCTCGGGGATCGGGGCCGCCACCGCACGCCGGCTGAGCGCCGAAGGAGCATCCGTCGTCCTCGCCGACATCGACGCCGACGGCGCGAAGAAGGTGGCCGAGGAGATCACCGCGGCGGGCGGCGAAGCGACCGGGATGGCCTGCGACCAGACCGACCTCGGCCAGGTGGAGGACCTGTTCTCCCCGGCATCACCGCTGCGGGACCGCCTGGACATCTGCGTGGCCAACGCCGGGTGGGGCCGGTTCGGTCCCTTCCTGGAGATCCCGCTGCCGGTGTGGCGGAAGACCTTCGACGTCAACGTGACGGGCACGTTCTCGGTGTGCCAGGCAGCGGCCCGGCACATGGTGTCCCTCGGTCGTGGCGGGTCCATTGTGGTCACCTCCTCGTGCGGGGCGGTGAACCCGGTGGCGCTGTTCGCCGCGTACTGCTCGGCGAAGGCGGCGCTGAGCATGATGGTCACGGTGATGGCCTACGAGCTCGGCCAGTACGACATCCGCGCCAACGCCGTGCTGCCCGGCGTGACCGAAACCGCGATGACCAACGCGATGCTCGCCGACGGCGGGAAGGCCTACACCGAAGCGGAATCACCGCTGGGGCGCAACGGCAGGCCGGAAGACATCGCGGCCGCGGTGGCGTTCCTCGCCGGGGACGACGCGGCGTTCGTCACCGGCGCCAACCTGCTGGTCGACGGCGGGGCGACCGCCTTCTCCCCCGGCTGGTTCGGCACCGACTTCCGACGGCGGCACGAAACGGCCTGGATGCCGCGCCACGCGCAGTGGAGCCCGGGCCCGGCCTGACCCGGTACCGGCGGTCACCATCGGCCCCGCCACTGGGTACCCGCGGGCCGATGGCAGGCCGGGAAGAGCCCCCTACCGTGGGGAAGGGACAACACCTTCACAGGGAAACGGGGCCGTTCCATGACCAAGCCGGTATCCCCCTCGCTGCGGCCGTGCGCGTCGCGGGCCGAAGTGGACGCGCCGCACGACACCGCCGGGGAGTGCCTGCGGGAACTGGTGTCCGGCATCGGGTTCACGCTCGACGCCGGTCGCAACGGTACGAGTGATTCCGCGTTCTGCGCCCTGCAACTGGGAAACGCGCTCTACGGCGCTCCCGCGCCACCCGCCGCACTCGACCGGGCGCGGGTGCGGGAAGTGGCGGACCGCATGGCGGCGCGGGGCGGCGGGCGCATGGTGCTGGTCACCGATTTCACCACCGTGCCCGCCGGCACCGCCGATCCCGGGGACGCCGCCCGGCAGGCGGCGGACCTGCACTGGTGGCGGCAGTGGGCCGCCAGGGCCGCCCGGCACGGCGTGCGGATGAACGTGATCAAGCTGGGCTACTCGCCGTTCCTGGGCCACGCGCTGCCCGAACAGGCCCGATCCGACCTGTTCGCCCACCAGATCGTGCGGCGCCCCGTGGTGGCGGCCGACCTTCGCAACGCGCTCACGCTGCTGCTCAGCGCGGGTCTGGACACCATGGTCGGCGAGGTCCTGCCGCTCGACGGCGGGCTGGAGACGACGCTCGTGTCCGCCGCGCCCGCGGGTTCGGTCCGCGCGGACGACTCCACGATCCCGCCCGAGGAGCCCTGGTCGCTGGCCGGGCGCACGGTGCTCGTCGCGGGCGCCAGCAGCGGGATCGGGGCCGCCACCGCCGTCGAACTCGCGCGCCGCGGCGCCGATCTCGTGCTGGCCGCCCGCCGCGAAGCCGAACTGGAGGCGACGGCCGAACAGGCGCGGGCCGTCTCCGGAAGTCGCGTGTGGACGGTCCGGGCCGACCTCGGGGTGCCGGGAGCTGCGGGCGAGCTCGCCGACATCGCGGTCCGCGCGGCGGGCGCGGTGCACGATCTCGTCTACACGGCGGGAGTCCTCGTCCGCGACGATCCGCGCACGGACCTGCCCGGGCCGCGGGAGCGGGCCTTCCGGGTCAACGCACTGTCCTATGCGGACCTCGCGGAAGCGCTGGCTTCGCAATGGGCGCGCAACGCGCACCGCGGATCCATCGTGGGCGTCTCGTCGTCGAGCGCCACCATCGCGCTGGTGCCCGGGCTGTACAGCTACAGTTCGAGCAAGGCGGCGATGGAGCAGCTCAGCCTGCATCTGGCGGCGACCTTCGCCCGCTACCGTATCCGGGTCAACGCGGTGATCCCCGGGTTCGTCGACACGCCGATGGCGGCGACCGCGGACCCGGCCTTCGTGCGCACCTCGATGAGCCGCGTGCCGGTGGGCCGGTCGTCGGCCCCCGAAGACCTCGCCGCCGCCATCGCGTACCTGGTGAGCCCCGGGTCGAGCCTGCTCAGCGGCGCCAGGATCCGGGTGTGCGGCGGGATCGCCACGCTCGGCCCGCTGCCGGACCGGCAGCCCCAGCACCCACCCGCCGAGCCCGCCGCGGCTCACTCCGGCCGGTAGGCAGCGAGCCGTGAAGGGTCCCTTCACAGCCATATCGGCTGTGAAGGGACCCTTCACGCGAACCCGCAGCCCCAGGAACGTGGGACACGCCGGTCAGGCGCTGCCGCCGTCGACGGAGAACGCCTCGCCGGTGATGGCGCGGGCGCCGTCACTGAGCAGGAAGGCGGTCAGGTCGGCCACCTCGTCCGGTTCCACGAGCCGCCGCAGGTTCGTGTTGCGCACAGCGCTGCGCCAGTAACGCTCCCAGGTGAGCTCCGGTGTCCCGCCGAACCTGCGCATACTGGCCACGAAACTGCCGCCCAGTTGCCGTTCGTCGCGCAGCATGCCGGTGTCGGTCAGGCCGGGACACACCGCGTTGACCCGCACCTGGTACGGCCCGGTCTCCATGGCGAGGCACCGGACGAGCCCGTTGACCCCCCATTTCGACGCCGAGTACGCCGAGGTCGCGGGGGACCCCCGCTTGCCGGCGGAGCTGGAGACGAGCACGATCGCCCCCGACCGGCGCCGCATCATGCCGGGCACCACCACCCGGCAGAACCGGAAGGCTCCGTTGAGGTTGGTGTCGACGGTGGCCATCCACGACCGTTCGGTCTGCTCGCACAGGAAGGTCTGGCCGGTCGCGGTCGCCGCGCTGTTCACCGCGAGCGCGACCGGGCCGAAGCGGTCCTCGATGCCGTCGACCGCGGTGGACAGGCGGTCCAGGTCCCGTACGTCGGCGCTGAAGTAGCAGGCCCGCCCGCCCGCCGCGTCGATCTCCTTCGCCACGGTGCGCAGCCGTTCGAGGTTGCGCCCGATCAGCCCGACGGGGACGCCCGCACCGGCCAGCCGCAGCGCGATGCTGCGCCCGATGCCGCTGCCCGCCCCCGTGACCACGGCCGCCCCGTCGGGGAACCGGCCGGAGAGCCACCTTCTAGTCGATTCGTCCGGGAAATCCGCCACCGTGCACCTCCAGCACCGTTCCGGTCAGGTATTCGTTGTCGATCGCGTGCACGATCGCGGCCGCGACCTCGTGCTCGGCCGCGAACCGGCCCAGCGGGACATGCCGGCGCAGCCGTTCCAGGTAGGCGGCGTGCCGGGGCCGGCTCGCGCACTTGGCGCGCAGGGCCTCCCCGTCCACCACCCCGGGCGCGACGCACACCACGCGGATGCCGTACTCGCCGAGTTCCAGCGCCCAGCTGCGGGTGAGGGAGACGACCCCCGCCTTCGCCGCCGAGTAGGCGGACTGCCCCCACGAGCCGGGCCAGGTGGAGCTGGCGACGGTGACCAGCACTCCCCCGGTTCCCTGCCGCGCGAACGCCTTCGCGGCGGCGCGCCCGACGAGGAACGTGCCGGTCAGGCACAGGTCGACGATGTCACGCCACTCCTGTTCGGGATGGGTCCGCCAGTCCTGTCCGTCCTCTTCGGGCGGTACCAGGAGCCGGCGTGACAGGTTGCGCCCCGCGGTGTGGACGCAGGCCGTGAGCGGGGTGCCGTCCAGCCGGGCGAACAGTTCCGCGACGCTGCTCGCCGAGGTGACGTCGACCGGCAGGGTCCGCAGTGGACACCCCTCCCGTTGCGCCGACCGGGCCAGTTCGTCCAGCCGCCGCGACGGCCGGGCGGCGGCCACCACCGGCCTCCCCGCCCCGGCCAGCTCCCGGGCCGTGGCCAGGCCGATCCCGCCGCTGCCGCCCACGACGAGCGTGACACCGTCTCCGGAGGACACGGCTCACCCGACCCGGTAGAGCATGGCGCCGTAGTACCACCCGGCCCCGATGGCCGGGCTGAGCACCAGGTCACCGGGCCGGAACCGGCCCGCACCCCGTTCCTCGGCCAGCACGATCGGGATCGAGGCGCTGGAGGTGTTGCCGCGCTCCTGGAAGTTCACCACGAACTTCCCCGCGGGCACGCCGAGCGCCTCCCGGACCCGGTTGTGCACCACGTCCGTGCCGGGATGCGGCACCACCCAGTCCACTGTGTCCATGTCGAGACCGTTGCGCCGCAACAGTTCGCCGCTGACCTCGACGATGCTCGACACGGCGTGCTCCGGCAGGTCCTTCTGGCTGCGCACCCATCCGTGCGGCGCCGGGGCGGACACCACCTTCGCTCGTTCCCCGTCACTGCGCAGCACCAGGTCGATCAGGCCGGGATTCTCCGGACGCTTCGACAGCACCACGGCACCGGCCGCGTCCCCGCAGACCAGTTCCCCCTTGCTGCCGGGACGCGCTCGGCGGCTGAACTGCTCGGAGCAGACGACGAGCGCGTGCCGGGTGTGCGGCAGCGTGTTCAGGTGCGCCGCGGCGATGCCCGTGGCGTGGATGAATCCCGTGCAGGCGCCCGAAACGTCGAACGCCAGCGTGCGCGGGCAGCCGAGCAGCGCCGCCGTCTCCGGCGCGTGCTCGGGGACGAACGGCGGCACCGTCCAGCTGGCCAGCACCACCAGGTCGAGTTCCGCCGGGGCGAGCCCGGCGTCGGCGACCGCGAGCCTGCCCGCTTCGGCGCCCATGTACGGGATGGTTTCGTTCTCGCTGCTGCGATGCCGGGCGCGCACCGAGACGGTGCCCAGTACGGAGGCGTCGATCGGGTTGTCGCCGCCGCGGGAGAAGTCCTCGTTGACGATCCGGTCCCGGGGGTAGTAGAGCCCGAACCCGGTCAGCGCCACCCCGGTGGCGGCCCACGGACTACGCTGGTTCAGCATGCGCGGATGTCCCTTTCCGCCCGCTCGCCGGGCAGTCCGTAGTGGAAGATCATCGCGCCCCAGCTGAACCCCCGGCCGACGCTCATCGCCAGAATCCGGTCGCCCCGGCGGACCCGTCCGTTGTGGACGTTCTCGGACAGGCACCCCGGCACGCTGACGCTGGAGGTGTTGCCCCGGCGGTCGATGTTGACCAGCACCCGTTCCCGCGGCGGATCGAGCAGCCCGACCACCTCGTTGATCATGTTGATGTTGCCCTGGTGCGGGATGACCCAGTCCAGTTCGTCCCAGCCGCGGCCCGCGCGGCGCAGTGCCTCCCAGCTCGCTTCGGCGAGGAAACCGGCGCCGATCGCCCCGACCACCTTCCCCTTCATCATCATCTTGTCCTCGTCGTCGATGTCGAAGGCGTCGAAGTGCTCGGCGTCCGACCGCAGGACCACGGCGTCCAGACCGGACGGTCCGTCTTGCCGCCGCCACACCGCGGCGGCGGCCCCGCCGCCGAACAGCGCCGCGTTGCGGTAACGGAAGTTCAGGATGGGCAACGGGTTTTCCGCGCAGACCACGAGCACGGTGCCGACGTCGAGGCTGCTGAGCAGCCCCTGCGCCACGGTGCTGGCATGCAGGAAACCCACGCAGGCCACCCCGGTCACGTCGAAACCGAAGGCGCGGTCCGCGCCGAGCCGTTTCTGCAGGGGCAGCGCGAGGTCGGAGTAGCGGTTGCCCGCCGTGGTCGGGTTGACCCGCGGACGGGCGGTCGCCGTGGTGGCCACGATGACGTCGATGTCGTCCGCGGTCACGTGTGCGTCCTTCATCGCCAGTGTGGCGGCCCGCTCCGCCATGTCCACGTGGTGCCTGCCCGGTGGCGGCCAGTGCCGCGCCCCCACCCCGGTGTGGCGGCGGATCCAGGCATCGTCGATCCCGAGCGCGGGGTGCTCGGTCTCGAAGTAGCGGTTGGTCACCGGGTCGCCGGGGAAGTCGTGGCCGACTCCGGCGAGCACGACCGGCGCCGGTCGGGCCGCGGCGGTGGGGATCATCGATAGACTCCTTCCGGATCGAACTCGCGCAGCGTGCCGATCTCCTTGTCGCTGAAGGGTTTTTCCGGTTCCACCGGGGTGTCGAGCACGGGCCAGCGGGTCCGCTCGCGCAGCGTGGTGATCGGGTCGGCCGCCGGATCCCCGGCCGGCGGGAGCCAGCTCCTCAGGACGAATGGTTCGTCCGCTCCCCCGCGCGCCAGCCGCCCGTACTGGGTCGCCACCGTGTGCACGTTGTGCCCGGGGCAGGTGGCGAAGGCCACGCGCGGCACGAACCGCCGCGGTGACGCCGCCGCGACCACCAGCGTGTCCAGGTGGCTGGCGAAGTCGTTGGCCCCGCCCGAACCCACCAGGAAGGCACCGTCGGCGGTCCGGCTGCTGTTGATCCGCCCGCCCGCGTCGATCTCGCCCGCGGACAGCACGGCCAGTGCCCGGCCGCGGCCGCCGGAAGCCAGCGCGCCCAGTACCTCCAGCGTCCCGGCGTGGTCCCGGCAGCGCGCCGCATGCCGTTGGGAGAACAGGAAAACGTCACCGGGCGCGGCCTGCAGGTCGACCAGGCCGAGTTCGGCGTGCAGCTGCACGGGGCAGCCCCGCTCCCGCAGTTGCGCCGCGGCCAGCCACGCGGCGAGGTGCGAGGTGCCGATCCCGGCCAGGATCGCGCGGTACCCGCGTTCGAGCACACGGTCCACAATGGCCCGTGCGGCCAGCAGCACGTGCCGCTCCCGCCACGTCGGTTCCCCGCCCGCCGGATGGCTGGCGGGGAACCGGCCGTCGCGCAGCCGCGCCAGCCGGTCCCCGCCGAGGCGGCGCATCATCGCGTCCTGGCCCGGCACCTCGGTGACCCAGCGGCGGTACCAGTCCTCGCGCCCCTCCGGCGTGGCACACGCCCGCGCCAGGTCCACCAGGAAGTCGTAGTCGTCGAGGTAGCCCTCGAACCGGCCTTCCGGCCAGGGCGGCAGGCCCTGGGGATGCGCCCCGTACGGGCAGGGGGCGAGCGCGAGCACCCGGTCCGCCGGGATCGACACCCCGCCGCGCGGCGGGGTGTCCACGACCATTTCGACCGTGGCGACCACGCCCACCCGCGCGGCCATCGCCCCCCACCAGCCCTCGCCTACCGGGCCGTTGAGGTAGAGATTGCCCTGCCGGTCGGCGAAAGTGGCGTGCAGCAGCGTGACGTCCGGGCACAGCGCCGGGATCACCACCGCACCCCGCCCCGCCCCGGTGAGCCGACGGCTGCGCCCGTGCTTTTCGTGCAGGGCCTCGAGATCCGTCCCCACCAGCGACGTGGTCACCGCGACCGGGTTCCCGCCCGCCCCCGCGATCAGCCGCTGCAGCAGGGTCAGCAGGCTCCACTCCTCGACGGTGAACGGATCTCCCTGCGGCAGGCGGGAATAGAGCGGGTTGGGACGCGACGACGGATAGGTGTCCCCGGCGAACCCCGTGATCGCGTGCCGCACCAGCCCCGCCATCGTCCAGGCGTGCAGGTTGGCGTGGAAGGCGTTGCTGCTCACCGTGAACGAGGCCCGCCCCGCCAGCGTCCGCGCGGCGACGCGGAGCAGCGCGTTGGGCCGCGACATCGTCGACGCCACGTGCACCGTCATCCCGTCCCGCAGGTGGTCCCGGCACATCCTTGACAAGTGCTGATAGAAGCGCGGCCGGTCGGCTCGCCTGACCGGGGCTCCGCCAGTGTCGATCACGCCGCCTCCAGTGCCTTGCGGGACACCCGCACCCGGTCGGCCAGCGTGACCGGGGGCTCCGCCAGTGTCGATCACGCCGCCTCCAGTGCCTTGCGGGACACCCGCACCCGGTCGGCCAGCGTGACCGGGGGCTCCGCCAGTGTCGATCACGCCGCCTCCAGGGTCATCGCCGAGCTCTGGCTACCGATGGCGAACGACAGCGACATCGCGTGCCGCAGTCCGGTGGGCCGCGCCCCCTCCTGCACGTGGTCGTGATCGCACTCGGGGTCGACCTCGACGCAGTTCGCGGTGGGGGCGAGGCACTGGTGGTGCAGCATCAGCGCGGTCGCGGCGCAGTTGAGCACGCCCGACCCGCCCAGCAGATGCCCGAAGATCGGTTTGATCGAACCCAGCGGCGGCCAGGCGGACACCCGGTCGCCGAACACCTGCGGCATGGCCCGGCTTTCCGCCAGGTCGTTGTACCGCGTCGCGGTGCCGTGCCCGCACAGGTAGCCGAGCGCTTCGGGTCTCAGGCCCGACGCGGCCAGCGTCCGCGCGATCATGGCGGCCGTGGTGCGGCCGGACAGGTCCATCCGCGTGGCGTGCCCGGCCTCGCTCAGGCTCGTCACCGCCCCCACCCGCGCGTACGGGTCGCGTCCGCGGCGGCGCGCGTGCCCGGCCGTCTCCAGCACCAGCGCGACCGCCCCTTCGCCGAAGGCGAACCCGTCACGGCGACGGTCGTACGGCTTGATCGTGGTACGCGGATCGCCTTCGGCCCGCGACAGCACCCGCGAGGTCGGCGACGAGTAGAGCCGCAGCATCTCGGGCACGAACGGCGCCTCGTACCCGACCGCGACCACCACATCGCCGCTGCCGGCGCGAAGCAGTTCCGCCCCCAGCCCGATCGCCTGGTGCCCGCCCACGCACGCGTTGCTCAGCGTCGTCACCATGCCACGGGCCCCCAGCCGGATCGCGCTCAGCGCGGCCGGGGTTCCCGGCAGGGAAGCGAAAATCGCCTCCTCCACGTCGATCGGCGGATACCGCGGGTCCGGCACGCGGCCGGCACAGGTCTGCGACCACCATTCGATGGGCCCCCGTGAGCAGGAGCCGATCACCGCGAGCCGGTCCGGATCGACGTCGCCGGGCCGCACCCCGGCGTCGGCGCACGCCTGCTCGACCGCGGCGAGCACCATCAGGATGTCCCGGCTGTACCGCTTGGCGTGGTTGTCGGGCAGATCGGGCAGGTGCCGCCGGTGGTCGAAGCCGGTCACCCGCGCCCCCGCCCGGCAGCGGCCCGCCGCTCCCGGGCCACCGCGGAGTTCGTCGGGCAGCGTCCGCACCTGCGAATCCCCCGCCGCCAGCACCCGCCAGGCCTCGTCCTTGCCGGTGGCCCCGGGCAGGAGGAAGCCCAGCCCGCTGATGACCACGTCCGTCGAAGCACCGTTTCCGTGCATGCTCAGTCCCTCTCCTGGCGCGGCCCGGCTCAGCGGCCGCTGAACCGGGGCCGGCGCCGTTGCAGTACGGCCCGGGTCCCCTCGACGCTGTCGTGCACTTCCGCCCAGCACCGCCGGTGGAACTGGTTCTGCAGGCGCAGGGCCTGCCGTGCGGGCACGCTTTCGCACCGTTCCCTGAGTTCCTTGAACAGCGCGATGGCGCGGGTCGGCCCCTCGGCCAGTTCCTGCGCCAGTGCGGCGGCCGTGGCCGCCACGGCCTCGTCGTCGGGCGCGACCCGGTGCAGCAGTCCCAGACGCAGCGCCTCGGGCGCTTCGACCAGACGGCCGGTCAGGTACAGCTCGGTGGCGCGGTCGGCGCCGACGACCCGGCTCAGCATGGCGAAGATGCCGGAATGCCCCACGCGGATCAGCCCGCAGCCCAGCCGGGTGCCGGGGCCGCCCACCCGCAGATCGGCGGCACAGGCCAGTTCCGTGCCTGGCCCGACCGCGACTCCGGAAACCGCCGCGATCACCGGCTTTCCGGCGGCGAGAATCTCTTCGCAGACCCGGAGGTAGAACGCGTCCCCGGTCTCCCGGCAGGCCGGGAGCAGGCTGTCGTCGCCGTTGAGATGGCGCTCCAGCGCGTCGAGATCATCCCCCGAGCAGAAAGCCCGTTCGGTCCCGCCGAGCACGATCGCCCGGACCGAACGAGCCCGCGCGGCCTCGGTGACGTGGCAAAGCAGTTCGTGCCCGGTGGCGTAGTCCAGGCTGTTGCGCTGTTCGGGCCGGAAGAGCGTGATCGTCCGAACGGCACCGTCGTCGCTGACCAGCACGGGCTCTGCCATGGGTTCCCTCTCCTCTTTCACACCGCGTCGATGTTTTCCATTCAACGGGTGATCCCGGGGCGGGAACAGTTCGCGGCGGTACCCTTTCAGCCCCCCGCCGGGTACTGGTGGTACCCCGGCGAAGCGCTTGCACCGCGGTGAAGACCGAGCTTGCGGAACAAATCCCGACGACTTTTCACCGAATGCTTCTGGAGCACCCTGCTCACGTAGTTCTTGACCGTCTGCGGCGCGAGGTGGAGCTCCTCGGCGATTTCCTCGTTGGACAACCGGTCGAGCATGAGCCCGAGGATTTCCTTTTCACGCCGCGTGAATCCTCCGTGACATTCCGGACGCGGCAGCCGGGACGGAGACTTTCTGCTGCCGAGCACCCACGATCGGTGACCGTCCACTGCGGACCGGATCACGTCCACGATCTCCCGGCAGCTGGCCGAGGTGTCCACGAAACTGTCCGCACCGGCGTTGACCGCGGCGGCCACCGAAGCGGGCCCGCTGTCCGGGCTCATCACGATGACCGAGGTGGGGACGGGATTTCTCTTCACCAGCCGGCACAGTTCGGCGGCGGCGGGCACCTTTTCCATTTCCAGCCCGGTGACCAGAAGATCCGGTCTGCGCCCGTGCATCTGTCTGAGCGCTTCGCCGGGCGAGTCGGCCTCGCCGACGACCTCGATCCCGGGAAGCTTCGCCAACAGCGAGCGCAACGCGTAGCGCACCAGGGACTGTTCGTCCACGATCACCACGGTGGCCACCCCTGGTGGCCGGCCGGCCTGGCCTCGTAGTTCCCTACCCGAAGTTCCGGCCTCACGCGCGTGCGGCATGGCAGCCACCGACATGACGAATCGCCCTCCCACTCCTCGCTCCTGCTCGATCGGCTCGCGGGCGTCACCGCGGCAGCTTTGCCGGTGACAGCTCCGAAACCACGGTCCCCACAGTGCGCCCCGCCGCGATCGGCAGACGCTGATCCCGGGGACGTCCTCGTTCCCCGTGCCCAGGTTCCCCGTTCTCCGCGCGGCAGACAAGTCGCTTCCGTGGAGACCGTTCCCGGAGGTGCCCGGAAGCTCGGAATTCGAATCCGCTGGATCGAGCCAGCGAAACGCGCCCCCGGCGGCCACCCCGGGGCAGCCGTCCGTCGCGAGCCGGGAATTTTCCTTACTGATAAAGGGCTTTCTCACGAGACCGGGGAAATCACCCCGCTCAAGGAAGGCGCTTTTCACCGGAAACGAGAGCGGGAAGCTCGGCCGTCACGGGGGCTTCTTCCACCAGGAGCGGGCGGGCGCGAACTCCCTCCACTGTAGACGTTCGCGCTATCCGCCCGCCCGTACCCCCGTGATCGCGAAGCGCTCCACGTCCGCCACGTGGCCACCGGTGGACACCGCGATGGTGAGCACGGTGCCGGGCGGGGCGGTGAACCCCACGGTGACCGCCCAGGGGGCCTGTTGGCCGCCCGCCGGGACCCCGCCGCGCTCACCGGCCAGCCCCCGCGGTTCGCGAACCTGCACGCGGAGGCTTTCGTCGACCCCGGTGATGGCGCCCCCGACGGTGACCGGCGAGGTCACCGTCGTGCCGTAACCGGGCCGGGTCACCGTCAAGGTGGTGTCCTCCGTGCCGACCACCTCCCAGGGCGCGTCGCCGCCGGTGCCCAGCTTCGCCAGGTGGACCACCGCCGCCGTGGCGGGGTTCCCGTTCGGCAGCCGGTAGCCGACCCCGACCCAGGCCTCGGTCCCGGCGGTGCGGCGGCCGGTGATCTGGTCGATCCCGGCGAAGCCGAGGTAGCCCTGGGCGAAGGACTGCGCGGTCAGCGCCGGGTCGAGGTGCCACGGCTGGTGCCCGCCCTGCCGGTAGGAGGCCTGCCACGCCGCGGCGTCGGCCGCCCCGGAGAACGGCCACAGCGGCTGGTAGGCGAACGCGGGCGCGGCCGTCGAAGGCGTCGTGACCGTAGAGGGCACAGACGGCACCACGGTCGGCACCACCGTCGGCACCACGGTCGGCACCGGCACCGTGGTGGCGGGCCCGGTGGCGTTCTGCCCATCCCCGCGAGGCCACAGCGTCACGGCTGCGACGGCGCCCGCGACGACCACCGCGACCGCCGCCGCGGCCCCGATGATCCGGCGGCGTCTCGCCGGTTCGTCGCGGGGAGCCGGATCCTTCTGCTCTGTCATGGCTTCATCACCTCGCTCCCACCCTCCAGGTGCCGAGCCGTGACCCCGCAGAGACGGAAGTCCCCGTTTTCTCCGCCGAAAGCCCCCACAGGGTGCGGGCGTTGGCCGTGAAGGGTCCCTTCACAGCCGATTCGACCGTGAGGGGACCCTTCACGGCTCGCTCCAGCCCCGGGGTCGGCCTCCTCGCACAGCCGAAGAGATCACGAAGCCATTGACCGATGGCCCCGGATAGATTAGTGATGCTAAGGGCTTTCCCGGGCAAAGGAGCTACTGCGATGGCGGACGACGTTCTGGTCGACGAGCGCGACCGGATCCTGGTGATCACGATCAACCGGCCCGCCGCGCGCAACGCCATCGACGCGTCCGTGACCCGCGGCGTGGCCGCGGCGCTGGACCTGCTCGACGAGCGCAAGGACCTGTCGCTGGGCATCCTCACCGGGGCCGGTGGCACGTTCTCCGCCGGAATGGACCTCAAGGCCTTCCTGCGGGGCGAGCAGTGCTCGCTGCCGGGCCGCGGTCTCGCCGGGATGACCGAGCGGCCCCCGGCGAAACCGATGATCGCGGCGGTGGAGGGATACGCGCTGGCCGGGGGCTGCGAACTGGTGCTGGCCTGCGATCTGGTGGTGGCCGCCTCCGACGCCCGGTTCGGCATCCCCGAGGTCAAGCGGGGCCTGGTGGCCGCGGCGGGCGGCCTGCTCCGGCTGCCGCGCCGGATCCCGCAGCAGCTGGCCATGGAATACGCCCTGACCGGCGACTTCTTCTCCGCCGCCGACGCGCACCGCTACGGACTGGTCAACCGGCTCACGCAGCCGGGTGAGGCACTGGCGGGCGCGCTCGAGCTCGCCGGGCGGATCACCGCGAACGCCCCGCTGGCGATCCAGGCGACCAAGGAGGTCATCACCCGCTCGGCCGAGTGGCCCGCGGGTGAGGCGTTCGCCCGGCAGCAGGAGGTGGCCGGCCCGGTGTTCACCTCGGCGGACGCCCGCGAAGGTGCCCGGGCGTTCGCCGAAAAACGCGCGCCGGTGTGGCGCGGCGAGTAAAGGATGCCGATGTCCTCTTCTGTCGATGCGGCGCCGTCCGAGGCGCCGGGCCTGCTGCCCCTGCTCGACGTGCTCGACCTCGAACCCGTCGAACTCGACATCTACCGCAGCCGCCGTGCCGGCGAGCCGGGGTTCCGGCTCTTCGGCGGCGAGGTGTGCGCCCAGGCCCTGGTCGCCGCCGAGCGGACCACGGCCCCGGAATGCCGCCCGCACTCCCTGCACGCCTACTTCCTGCGCCCCGGCGACACGGGGGTCAAGGTGGTGTTCCGGGTGGACCGGCTGCAGGAGGGGCGCACCTTCCGGCGCCGCAGGGTGACCGCGATCCAGCACGGCGAGCCGATCCTGTGCCTGGAAGCCTCGTTCACCACCGACCGGTCCGGCACCGACCACCAAGTGAGCGCGCCGGTGGCCCCGGCCCCCGAGGACTGCGAGCCGTTCCTGTGGCGCTTCCCGGCGGGCTGGCCGCTCCAGCCGGGGGACGTGTTCGACGTCCGGCCCGCGACCACCGAAACCCGGGCGCACCGGCGGCTGCTCGAAGACCTGTGGTTCCGGCCACTGGGCGAAGACACCGAAGGCCGGGTGAGCCCGGCCGCGGTGCTGACCTACTTCAGCGACCTGACCTTCGTTTCGGCGCTGCTGCGGCCCACCGGCCGCACCGACGTCGACCACATGACCTCGCTCGACCACGTGCTGTGGTTCCACAACGAGGTCAGGCTCGACGACTGGCTGTACTTCACGAAGAACAGCCCGGCCGTGGGTACCCTGCGGGGCCTGGCCGAAGGCCGGATCTTCCACCGCGACGGGACGATCATCGCCACCGTCGCCCAGGAGGGTCTCATCCATGCGAAGCGGGAGTCCTGAACATGCCGGGTCCGTTGACGGGGTTGCGAGTGGTCGAGCTGGCGGGGATCGGTCCCGGTCCCCACGCGGCGATGGTGCTCGCCGATCTGGGCGCCGAGGTCGTCCGGGTGGAGCGGCCCAGCAAGGGGTTCGACCCGACCGGTGACCACGCCGACCACCTGCTGCGCAACCGCCGCTCGGTCGCCGCGGATCTCAAGTCCGGCGAGGGCCGCGAGCTCGTCCTGCGCCTGGTGGCGAAGGCCGACGTGCTGCTGGAGGGCTACCGGCCCGGGGTCGCCGAACGGCTCGGCGTGGGACCCCGGGAATGCCTCGACCGCAATCCGGGCCTGGTCTACGGCCGGATGACCGGCTGGGGCCAGGAAGGCCCGCTCGCCGACCGGGCCGGGCACGACATCAACTACATCTCCCTCACCGGCGCGCTGCACGCGATCGGGCGGTCCGGGGAGCGGCCGGTGCCACCGCTGAACCTGGTCGGCGACTTCGGCGGCGGGTCGATGCTGCTGGTGGCCGGGGTGCTCGCGGCGCTGTGGGAGCGGCAGCGATCCGGCCGGGGCCAGGTTGTGGACGCCGCGATGGTCGACGGCGCGAGCGTGCTGCTGCAGATGATGTGGGCGTTCCGCGGCGCCGGGAGCTGGAGCGACCGCCGGGGCGTGAACCTGCTGGACGGCGGTGCGCCCTACTACGACACCTACACCTGCGCGGACGGCCGCTGGATCGCCGTCGGCGCGCTCGAGCCGCAGTTCTACGCCGCGTTCCTGGCGGGGCTGGGCCTGGACGGCGAGGACCTGCCCGACCAGGGCGACCGGTCCGGCTGGCCGATCCTGCGGGCCCGGTTCACCGAGGTGATCGTGAGCCGGACCCGGGACGAGTGGGCGAAGATCTTCGACGGCACGGACGCCTGCGTGACCCCGGTGCTGTCCTTCGACGAGGTCGCCTCCCACCCGCACATGTCCGCCCGCGAGTCCGTCATCACCCTCGACGGCGTGACCCAGGCCGCTCCCGCACCCCGGTTCTCCCGCACCCCGGCGGCCCGGCCCACCTCCCCGCGCCCCGCCGGTGCCGACACCGAGGCCGTCCTCGCCGACTGGAACGCCTGACCCGGCACCTCCGGTGGCTCCGGCAGAGTCGCTGGGTGATGTGGGCGTGTCCCACGCTGGTGCGCTTGGGTCAACGTCTGCCGTGAAGGGTCCCTTCACAGTCGATCCGACCATTAGGGACCCTTCACGGCTTTCCCCGGAACGTTCGTGTGCGTCTCCCCCTGCCCGGGAATGCGCGCGGGCCGGGTAACGTTTTGCGTGGAAGATGTTGAGCGTCGAACTACCCGAGGAGATCGCGATGCCAGCCATCACCGCCGACGTCCTGACCCTGCCGCGAGTCGCCGAACCCGACCCCACCGCCGCCGAGCGCCCGGTGCGCGCGGTTACCACCGCGCCCACCGGCTACGAGGGCGAGGGCTTCCCGGTGCGCCGCGCCTTCGCGGGCGTCTCCAGCGCGGTGCTCGACCCGTTCATCCACATGGACCAGATGGGCGAGGTCGAGTACGCGCCCGGCGAGCCGAAGGGCACGCCGTGGCATCCGCACCGAGGGTTCGAGACCGTGACCTACATGCTCGACGGCGTGTTCGAACACGCCGACTCCCACGGTGGCGGCGGGTTGATCACCAACGGCGACACGCAGTGGATGACCGCGGGTTCCGGGATTTTGCACATCGAGAAGCCGCCGGAGCACCTGGTGGTCTCCGGTGGGCTGTTCCACGGTGTGCAACTGTGGGTCAACCTTCCCCGGGCGAGCAAGTTCACCGCGCCCCGCTACCAGGACATCCGGGCCAAGCAGGCGAAACTGCTGTCCTCCTCCGACGGGGGCGCGCTGCTGCGGGTGATCGCGGGCGAACTCGGCGGCCACGAGGGTCCCGGTTCGACCTACACCCCGATCACGCTGGTCCACGCGACGGTCAGCCCCGGCGCCCGGCTGCGGGTGCCCTGGCGTGCGGACTTCAACGCGCTGGGCTACGTGCTGGCGGGCACCGGCACGGTCGGCGCCGACGACCGTCCGATCCACAAAGGACAGCTCGCGGTGTTCGGTGCCGGAGGCGCGCTGACCTTCGCCGCCGCCACCCGCCAGCCGGTGGCCGAACCGGACCTCGAGGTGCTGCTCCTCGGCGGCCTGCCGATCCGTGAACCGGTGGTGCAGTACGGCCCGTTCGTGATGAACACGCGCGAAGAGGTCGTCAAGGCCTTCGAGGACTACCAGGCCGGACGCTTCGGCGTGATCCCCGCCGAACACCTCCCCCACACCGACTGAGCGCACGGCGGGAAATCCCCGCACTGCGGCCCGGCCGTGCCGCCACCACAATCGACACGAGGTGATCGCGATCGGAGGGGAGGCGGGGGATGGCGCGCACGGTCGCCGAGCAGTTCGTGCAGGTCCTCGTGCAGGCCGGGGTTTCGCGGATCTACGGGGTGGTGGGCGACAGCCTCAACCCGGTCGTCGACGCGATCCGCCGCACCCGCGGCATCGAGTGGGTGCACGTGCGCAACGAGGAGGCGGGGGCGTTCGCGGCCGCCGCGGAGGCCCAGTTGACCGGGCGGCTCGCGGTGTGCGCGGGCAGTTGCGGCCCCGGCAACACGCATCTGGTGCAGGGCCTCTACGACGCACACCGCTCGGGAGTGCCGGTGCTGGCGCTGGCCTCGCACATCCCGTCCAGCCAGATCGGCACCGGCTTCTTCCAGGAAACCCATCCGGAGCGGCTGTTCGTGGACTGCAGCGGCTACTGCGAGCAGATCATCGACGCCGGTCAGATGCCGCGCGTGCTGCGCGTCGCCATCCAGCGCGCGCTCTCCGGCGGCGGGGTCTCGGTGCTCGTCCTGCCGGGCGACATCGCCCACCGGGAGGCGGGCAATCCCACGGGTACCGGCGATTTCGTGACCGAACGGGGCACCCTCGTCCCGCCGGAGAGCCAGGTCGGCGCGCTCGCCGGGGCGCTCAACAGCGCCCGTACCGTCATGCTGTTCTGCGGGGCGGGGGTCGCCGGTGCCCACGAGGAGGTGCTGCGGCTGGCCGGACGACTCTGCGCACCGGTCGGGCATTCCTTGCGGGGCAAGGAATGGATCCAGTTCGGCAATCCCTACGACGTGGGCATGAGCGGCCTGCTCGGTTACGGTGCCTGCTACCGGGCGATGCACGAGGCGGAACTACTGGTACTCCTGGGGACCGATTTCCCCTACGATGCCTTCCTCCCGCAGGCCCGCACCGTCCAGATCGACCACGACGCGAGCCGGCTGGGCCGTCGCACGCCGCTCGTGCTCGGGGTGCACGGGGACGTGCGGGAAACCCTGCGCGCGGTGCTTCCCCTGGTGGAACAGAAATCGGATCGCACCTTCCTCGACGGGATGCTCACCGAACACCTGCGTTCGCTGGAGGGCGTGGTGGACGCCTACACCCGCAACGTCGAGCGGCACGTGCCCATTCACCCCGAATACGTCGCCGACGTTCTCGACCAGCTTGCCACCGACGATGCGGTGTTCACTGTGGACACCGGGATGTGCAACGTGTGGGCGGCCCGCTACCTCACCCCCAACGGCAGGCGCCGGGTGATCGGCTCGTTCCTGCACGGCAGCATGGCCAACGCGCTGCCGCACGCGATCGGCGCCCAGTTCGCCTTTCCCGGCCGCCAGGTGATCTCGATGTCCGGCGACGGCGGCCTGGGCATGCTGCTGGGCGAACTGCTCACCGTCCGCCTGCACGACCTGCCGATCAAGATCGTCACCTTCGACAACTCCTCGCTGGGCATGGTCAAACTCGAAATGCTGGTGGACGGGCTGCCCGACTACCAGACCGACCACCGCGCGGTGGACTACGCGGCGATCGCGCGCGCCGCCGGGCTGCACGCGCTGCGGGTGACCGATCCCGCCGACGTGCACGAGGCGCTCGCCGAGGCGCTGGCGCACCCGGGACCTTCGCTGGTCGATGTCGTCACCGATCCGAACGCCCTGTCGATCCCGCCGCACATCACCACCGCGCAGTTGAGGGGTTTCGCGCTGGCGGCGGGCAAGGTGGTGCTCACCGGCGGGGTGGGCAGGATGATCGAACTGGCGCGGTCGAACCTACGGAACATCCCCCGCCGCTGAGGAGACCGGGGGCGCCTGAAGTGCCCCGCGCACGACCCAGGTGGCCTGTGCGACCGCGTGTTCTATCGGCCCCGAGGGCTGGGTGAGGTGGCTCAGCGTGAGCCGGACGACCACTTCGACGAGGGTGGCCAGGCAGTCCGGCGACAGGCCCGCGTCCGCGTAGAGCGTGCGGGCGTGGACGAGCACGGTTTCCACCGCGCGCGCGAGCACCGGCTCCGGGTTGGTGGTGAGCAGGGGGAGCAGATCCTGCTCCCCCACGTGGGGGGCGGCGAGCACGGCTTTGAGCAGTGGGTCGTCGGCCGCGGCTCGCAGTACGTAATCGACCGCCGCCCCGATGCCCGCGGCCGCGTCGGCCCCGTGGGCGTGCAGGTGTTCGACGACGCCGGTGAGGAAGCGATCGGCGTGCCTGCCGATGATGGCCTTGGCCAGCACGTCCCTGGCCCCGATCTCCTTGTACACCATCTGCCTGCTGACCCCGACGCGGCGGGCGAGCTGCGACATGGTGACCCGGTCCCAGCCGTGGTTGCAGATCAGCTCCACACCGGCGTCCAGGATCCGTTCACGGAGCGTGCCCATGGGCGCCAGCGTACAGCGACCGGACGGCCGGGCAAGGTGGTTGACAATCAAGGCTGTTTTGTCAACCATTACTCCGGTTGGCCGCACGCGATCGGACAAGGTGGTTTGATGGGCGTACCAGTGCTGAGCGAGCCGGAATCCCTGGCTGTGCGCCGGGGCGTCCCGGACCCCGGAGTGGCGCTGCCCCGCGTCAGCCTCCCGACGACCGCGCTGTTCGGCGCCTCCCTCACCGGGTGGGCCGTGGCGACCTGGCTGGTGCTCGGCACCTCGGCCGCTCCCTGGCTGACGATCCCGCTGCACACGCTGGTCACCTTCACCATGTTCACCGTGCTCCACGAGGCGAGCCACCACGCGGCAGGCCGGGCGCGGCACGTCAACAGCGTGCTGGGCAGGCTCGCGATGCCCTTCGTCGCCTGCTACGCGGGATTCGGCATGATCCGGTACCTGCACCTGGAACACCACCGCAACACCAACGAAGCGCTCGACGCCGATCCGGACGCCTGGACCAGTCACGGCCCGTGGTGGCAGTGGCCGTTGCGCTGGCTGACCATCGACTTCTGGTACGCGCGTTTCTATCTGCGCAGGGCCCGTCGCCGCCCCCCGGCGGAGGTTGCCGAGGCGTTCTCCGCGCTGGTCCTCACCACGGTGGGCGTGACCTTCGCGATCGCCACCGGGCACCTGTGGCAGCTCGCGGTGATCTACCTGATCCCGCAACGCCTCGGGCTCGGCGTGCTCGCCTGGTGGTTCGACTGGCTGCCGCACCACGGCCTGCCGGAAACCGCCGCGCAGAACCGTTTCCGCGCCACGCGGATGCGCGTCGGGCTGGAGTGGCTGCTGACTCCGGTGCTGCTGTACCAGAACTACCACCTGGTGCACCACCTGCACCCGGCGATCCCGTTCTACCGCTACCTGCAGGCCTGGCGCCGCAACGAAGAGGCCTATTTGGACCGTGAGGTGCCGATCTCCACCGCGTGGGGGCGGGAGCTGACCCCCTCCGAATACCGCGCGTGGCGGCGGATCACCGGTTCCTACCAGCCGGGCGCGACCGGTGACCGGATGACCTTCCACGAGCTCAAGGTCGCCGAGGTGCGCCCGCTGACCGCGGACAGCGTTTCGATCGGCTTCACCGTGCCCGCGGAACTGGCCGCGCACTTCCGGTTCACCCCCGGCCAGCACGTGACCGTGCGGAAGGTGCTCGACGGCCGGGAGATCCGCCGGACCTACTCGCTGTGCACCGCCGCCACCTCGGAGGTGGTCCGGATCGCGGTGAAGCGGGTGCCCGGCGGCGTGATGTCGGATTTCCTGACCACCGGGCTGCGGGCGGGTGACCGACTCGAGGTGCTGCCGCCCGCGGGCCGGTTCACGCTCGAAGGAGCGCCGGGACGCCACTACGGCGCCATCGCCGCGGGCAGCGGCATCACCCCCGTCATCTCGATGCTGAGCACCGTGCTCACCGTCCACGGCACCGCGCGGTTCACGCTGCTCTACGGGAACCGCTCGGCGGAGACGACGATGTTCTCCGACGAACTGAGCATGCTCGCGCGGCGGTTCGAGGGGCGCCTGCGGATCCTGCACTTCCGGAGCGAACCCGGCGGTGAGACCAGTACCGGTACCGGCTTCGAGGAGTACATGCCGGGCCGGATCGACTCCGCCCGGCTCTCCACACTCGTGTCCGATCGGCTGTCCGATGTGGACAGCTGGTACCTGTGCGGACCGCAGGAGCTGGTCGAGAACGCCCGTGAAGTGCTTCGGGGGAAACAGCACACCAGCATCCACTTCGAACTGTTCCACGCCACCGCCCGGCCGCCCATCGCCGCCACGGCCACCCCCTGCATGATCACCGCGACGGTGCGGGGCACCCTGGCGACGGCGTCGGGCACCGGCGCCGAGTCCGTGCTGGAATCGCTGTTGAGGGCCGATGTGGACGTTCCCTACGGCTGCCTCGGCGGCGCCTGCGGCACCTGCCGGGCCAAGCTGCTCCAGGGCCGGGGTGAGCACGAGCAGAACCACGCACTGTCCGAAGAGGACCTCGCCGACGGTTACGTGCTCACCTGCCAGCTCCGCCCCGCCAGTGCCCGGCTCGACCTCGACTACGACGCCTGATCGAGCCGGGCGCGGACGTGGTCGGGCAGCACGCAGATCGTTTCGCTCAGCAGGTCGGCGAAGGCCGCGGTGAGCGCATCCGGCCTGCTCCGGGTGTAGGCGGCGAGCCTGCGGGTCACCGGCGGATCGGGACGCACCACGTGACCGTCGAACTGCGGCGGTAGCAGGTTCGCCGGCACCAGCGCGGGCCCGATCCCCGCCTCGGCCAACAGGGGTGCCGCCGCGGTCTGCTCCGTGCGGATGGCCACCCTGGGCTGGAAACCGGCCTGGGCGCAGGCCGCGTCGAGGACCTCGGCGAGCCCGTTGCCCGGGGCGTAGTGCACCCAGCCCCTCCCGGCCAGCTCGCGCAGGGCGAACCGGGGCGCGGGCGGCGGACCGGTGGCGGGCAGGACCACGACGAACTCCTCCACCCCGAGTTCCCGGATCGGCCCCGTCCACTGGTCCGGGACCGGCCCGACGGCCAGATCCGCCTCCCCCGCCAGCATCGCTTCGGCCAGTTCGGCGGTGTGCCGGTGTTCGTGCAGCCGCACCTGGATCTCCGGATGGCGCCGGCGCCAGGCCCGCAGCACCGGGGGCAGCACCCCGAGCGTGACCGAGTAGACGGTGGCCACCTCCAGTTCCCCGGCTTCGAGGCCGCCCGCCTGCCGGGCCGCGCAGCGCGCGCGCTCGGCGTCGGCCAGCGCGGCCTGGGCGTGCGGCAGCATCGCCCGCCCCATGGGCGTGAGGCGGACCGCGCGCGGCAGGCGTTCCAGGAGCGGACCGCCGACGGCGTGTTCGAGCGCGCGGATCTGGTGCGACAGTGCGGGCTGCGTCACGTGCAGCACCTCGGCCGCCCGAGTGAACGACCCCTCGGCCACGACGGTGACGAGGTACTCCAGCTGCCGCAAGGTTGTCATGAGCATAGTTTATGACATCGCCAAGAAACTTCACTTGGACTTATCGGCTTGCGGGCCGGAGGCTCGGGTCATGACTCTTTCCCTGACCGGCCGGCGCCTGATCATCATTGGCGCCGGCTCCCACACCGGCCGCCTGCTCGCCCGCACCGCCGCCGCCGAGGGCGCCGAACTCGTGCTCGCCGGGCCGGATCCGCGCAAGCTCGAATGGACCGCGGGCGAGATCTCCTCCCCCGTCACGGTGGCCCCGGTCGACCTCGCCGACGAGGAGTCGATCGCCGGGCTCGCCGCCAAGGCGGGCCGGTTCGACCACCTGATCTCCACCGCCGCGATGCCCGCCAACGGCCCCGTGGCCGAACTCGACCTCACCGCGGTGCAGCGCGCCTTCTCCGCCAAGGTGATCGGGCCGCTGCTGCTCGCCAAGCATCTCGCCGGGCAGGTGGCCGAGAACGGCTCGTTCACGTTCTTCTCCGGGGTCGCCGCCTGGCGACCGTCACCCGGCCGCGCGGTCATGGCGACCGCCAACGGCGCACTGGCCTTCCTGGTGGAGGCGCTGGCCGTGGAGCTGGCACCGGTGCGGGTCAACGCGATCTCGCCCGGGATCGTCGACTCCGGCGCCTGGGACAAACTGGGGGCGGACAAGCAGGAGTTCCTGCGCGCCACCGCGGCGAAGAACCCGGCGCGGCGCGTCGGCAGCACCGAAGACCTGGTGCGCGCCGTGCTGTTCGCGCTCACCAGCCCGTTCGTCACCGGAACCGTGCTGCACGTCGACGGCGGCGGCCGCCTCGTGTGACGCAGCGGGCACCCTCGCCGGCGGCTCGGCCGGTGTTCGGTCGCTGACGTGAGGGGTCCCCTCACGGTCGTAACGGCTGCGAGGGGACCCCTCACGGGAAAGCGGGCCAGGCCCTGGTGCTGGCCCGGATCCTCGCGCGGAACTGAGCGCGCGTATCAGCGGGGATCGAGTCCGAGCAGCCGGGCGACGAGGGCGATCTGGTCGGCATAGTGACGCACGAACTCCGGGGAGCCGGGATCGGCTCCGCAGACGCCCTCGATGACGTGCGGCAACGTGGTGGTCGCCATCGCGGCGGCCATCAGCATGATCGTCAGACAGGCCGGGTCCACTTCGGACGGCAGATGCCCCGCCGCCTGCAGGGCGCGGATCTCGTCGACGCTGCCCCGCATCCGCTGCGAACGGGGCGCCTGGTCGGGGTCGGTCTCCGGACCGGCGTACTCCAGACCGCTCCACGCCAGCAACCGCACGCCCTCGGGATTGTCCAGCGCCTCCAGCACATACCGGCGGAGTTGCTCCGGCAGGGGCGTGCCGGGTGGCACCAGTTCGCTTTCCCGCTGCCGCCAGCCTTCCGATATGGCGCGGTAGAGACCTTCCTTGCCGTCGAAGTAGTAGGAGATCAGCTGCTGGTTGACGCCGGCCCTGGCCGCGATCGCGCTGATCCGGGCGCCCGCGTAGCCGTGCGCGGCGAACTCGGCCGTCGCCGCGTCCAGGATGAGCTTGCGGGTGCGCTCCGGATCGCGCTGCCGCTCCTGCGGCTTCGGCGAGCGGCGTGGCTTCGACCGGGCCTTCTGCGAAGACACGACGTCACTATACACACGGCTGCCAGTGGCAACCGTGCACTTGAATCAGCCAAACGAACGGTCAATACACCGTGGTGACCGGCCCGCCGGATCATCGCGGTCCGGCCATGGAATTCTTCGCCCCGTGTCGACTCGCGAGCAACTGGAGCGGATCGCCCGCTCCCACCTTCCCGAAGCCGTCGCCGAGCGGTGGATCGCCCTGATCCGGCCCACGCTCCGGCTGCGCCCGGCGGGCCCGGAAGAGGCACCCGCCGGCCGTCTCGGCGGCGTCCCCGCCGTTCCCGGCGATTTCGCCTGGCCGGAATGGCCGGGCCAGGGGCCGTTGAACCTGGTGGCCTCGATCGACTGCGGCCGGCTTCCCGCCGGTTGCCTCGATCCCGCGCTGCCGTCCGCCGGAACCCTGCTGTTCTTCTACTTCGACGAAGGAAACCGGACGAGTCAGGAAGAATTCGTCCCCCCGGTGGGGACCTGGGATCCGGAGACCCTCGCCGGCGCCCGGGTCGTCCACGTCCCCGCCGGGGTACCCGTCGCGGTCCGCGGACTACCCGGCGGTGTCGACCCGTACCAGGAAGTACCGCTCGCGGCGGAGGCCACGGTCACCGGTCCGGACTTCTCGCACCCGGTCTTCCGTGACGCCTGCCGCGACCTGCCCGAAAAGGACCGCGCCTTTCTGGACGACTGGTCCAACGGCGAGGCCTTCGGTGATGCCTTGGATGAGCGGTTTCAGCCACCGATGCATCAACTCGGCGGCTACGCTTTCCCGATCCAGAACCCGGTCGAAACCGAGGTCGGCTTCGCCCATGTCCCCGAGAACAGTGGCGACAGAGCCCAGCGCTGGAAAGCGGCCGAAGAAGAGGGAAAACGCTGGGTGCTGCTGGCGCAGATCGACTCCGATCCCGCCGCGGGCATGATGTGGGGCGACGCGGGGATGCTCTACTGGCTGATCCGGCGCGAAGACCTCGCCGCGGGCGATTTCCCGGCCGCCTCCTTCACCTGGCAATGCTCATAGCGCACACAGGCTCGTCACGGTCTCACTCACCCGGCGGCGGGAGTGTGCGGAGTGTCCGGGCCAGTAGGTCGTCCAGCCGTGCGGATCGCCGAACGGGGACGGGTTCGGGGTCGCGCAGCCGCAGCGCGGCTTCGGGGAGCCAGGCCAGGTCGTGCTCGAAACGTGTGCGGGCATCGAAGAGTTCGTGCCCGCTCCCCACTCGTTCACCGGCCCACATGACCCTGGTGAGCAGCGGCCGGTAGCCCTCGAGCGGCGGCTCGGTGCGCAGGGCGAGCACGTCCGGCTCGCCGGGCTCGCCGCGGTACACCTGTTTCGGACCGGGAAGGGTGGCCTTGCCCGGCGAGCGTTTCATGAGCGGTCTGCCCGCGTACTCGACGAGTTTGTAGGCGGTGTCCAGGGAGGGCGCGTCGGCGGAGACCCCCATTTTCGTGCCCACGCCATAGGAATCGATGGGGGCGCCCGCCGCGGTGAGCCGGGCGATGGCATGCTCGTCGAGCCCGCCGCTGGCCATGATCCGCGCGTCCGGCAGGCCCTCGTCGTCCAGGATCTTCCTGGCCGCACGGGACAGGGCGTCGAGATCGCCGGAGTCCAGCCGCACCCCGACGCGTTCGCCCGGCAGATCCAGCGTCTTCGCGACGTCGGCGGCCGTCAGCACACCGGCCGGGGTGTCGTAGGTGTCCACAAGGAACACCGCCGCTTCCGGAAAGTCCTCGGCGAAGGCGCGAAACGCCTCCCGTTCGCCGGCGAAAGCCTGGACGTAGGAATGCGCCATCGTGCCGACCGGACGCAGCCCGAACCGGGCCGCGGACGCCACGTGGCTCGTGCCCGCGAAACCCACCATCGCCGACAACCGGGCGGCGGCGAAGGCGGCGTTCACCCCGTGGGTGCGGCGGGCCGAGAAGTCCACCAGTTCGGCTCCGCCCGCGGCGATCCGGCACCGGGCCGCCTTGGTGGCCACGGCGGTGGAAAAGGTCACGAAGTTCAGCAGCGCGGTTTCCATCAGCTGGGCCTGCGGCAGCGGCGCGGTGACCTCCAGCAGCGGCTCGTCCGGAAACACCGCGCTGCCCTCCGGAATCGCCCACACGTCACCGTCGAAAACCAGGTTCGCCAAGGCGTCGAGGTCATCGTCCGGCAGCCGGAGTTCCTCGCGCAGATAGTCCAGTTCCTCGTCGTCGAAGTGGAACCGCGCCAGGAAGTCGAGGCAGTCGGCGAGTCCGGCGCACACCAGGAATCCGCGATCGCGCGGGAGCGCCCTGGCGAACAGGCTGAACGTCGCGGGCCCGGTCATCCCGCGCCGCAGATAACTCGCCGCCATCCGGATCTCGTAAAGATCGGTGTGCAGCCCCGTCATACCGCACCCTCCCCGCTTTCGTCGAGCCTTGCAGCCCGCCCCCGGCGGCCGGAGGAGGACTTGGTCCCCGAACGGGGACCCCAAGGGCCCCTGACAGCTCCGGGCCGGGCGCGCACCATCGAGGCCATGGACGACCAACCCGTTGTCCGGGTCGACGGATCTCTGCACGCCGGGAGCGGGAGCATCGTTCGCCAGGCCGTCGCCTACGCCGCGCTGACCGGCCACGCCGTGCGCCTCACCCAGGCGCGCGCCCGGCGCCGCCCACCGGGCCTGCGCCCGCAGCACGTGCGCGCCGTCGAAGCTCTCCGCGATCTCGTCGGCGGAACCCTCGACGGTGCCGCCGTCGGCTCGACCACCGTCGGGTTCTCGCCGGATCGCCGCTCTCCCCAGGGTCGCTACCGCTGGGACATCGGGTCCGCGGGCTCGGCCACCGCGCTGGCGCTGGCGGTGCTGCCGGTCCTCGCCCGCCGCGGGCGGGGCGTCGAGGCGGAGATCCGCGGCGGCCT
The DNA here is from genome assembly GCF_026802195.1 of Amycolatopsis cynarae. Lineage (NCBI taxonomy): Bacteria > Bacillati > Actinomycetota > Actinomycetes > Pseudonocardiales > Pseudonocardiaceae > Amycolatopsis > Amycolatopsis cynarae. Next base: position 4,496,858 of record NZ_CP113836.1, read on the forward strand.
GTTCCAGGACTTCGCCCCCTCGATCTTCCACCTCCAGCATGTCGTGCTGCCCCTGCTGGCCCGGATGGGCGTGGACGCGCGCCTCGACCTGGTGCGGCCCGGTTATCTCCCGGCCGGGGACGGCGTCCTCCGGCTCACCGTCTCGCGGGCCCCACAGCGCCTGCACGCGATCACGCTCGATCATCCCGGGCCGGTCCGGTCGGTGTGGGGCATCGCGCTGTCGTCCCATTTGGACGAACGGCAGGTGTCGGCCCGGATGGCGCGCGCCGCCCGCGCCGTAGCCGCCGCGCACGGGTTCGACGCCACGATCGACGAGCGCAGCGAAACCACCGCCACGCATGCCGGGGCGGCCCTCGCGCTGTTCGCCGACCGCGACCGCGGCATACGGCTCGGCGCGGACAGCGTCGGCGCCCCGCACCGGCGGGCCGAGACGATCGGTACGAGAACCGCCCGCCACCTGCTCGCCGAAGTCGACGGCGGCGCCACCCTCGACCGGTTCGCCGCCGACCAGGTGATCCCCTTCGCGGCCCTGGCCGACGGCGACACCCTGTTCCGGGTGCGATCGGTCACCGCGCACCTGACCACCGGTCTCTGGCTGGCGTCGCTGTTCCTCGATGTCCGGGCGGACCTGGCGAACGGCCGGGTCCTCGTCCACGGCAGCGGCCATGAAGACCGGTTTCCGTAGTCCCGCCACTGCCGGAACCACCTGTTCCTGTGCCATGCTGACGAGCACATGACCACCGACCGCCGCGCTCGCGCCCTGGACTCGCTCCACGGCCTCGCCCTCGGGGATGCACTCGGTTCCCAGTTCTTCGTTCCCACCAACCGCACGGCGCTGGAACTGCGACGCCCGCCGCCCGCGCCCTGGCAGTGGACCGACGACGCCGAGATGGCCTGCTCGGTCGTCGCCGTCCTGCTGCGGCACGACCGCATCGATCAGGACGCGCTGGCGGCCGCCTTCGCCGCCCATCACGACTTCGACCGGGGCTACGGGCCCGCGATGAACCGGCTGCTGCGGCTGATCCGCCAGGGCGGTGCCTGGCGCGAGCTGTCCCGCGAACTGTTCGACGGCCAGGGCTCGTGGGGTAACGGGGCCGCCATGCGGGTCGCCCCGGTCGGCGCCTGGTTCGCCGACGACCCCGAGGAGGCCGCCCGCCAGGCGGCGCTGTCGGCCGAGGTCACGCACGCCCACCCCGAAGCCGTCGCCGGTGCGGTCGCCGTGGCCGTCGCCACCGCCCTCGCGGCCGGTAGCGCCCCGCCCGGGCCGCGCGAGTTCCTCGACACGGTGCTGCGGATGACACCGCCCGGCCGGGTCCGCCACGGAGTGTGGGCGGCCCGCGGCCTGGCGCACGTCCCCTCGGCGAAGATCGCGGTGCACCAGCTCGGCAACGGCCGCCACACCAGCGCCTGGGACACCGTCCCCTATGCGCTCTGGGCCGCCGCCCGCCATCTGGACGACTACGAACAGGCCATCTGGACCACCGCCAGTACCGGTGGTGACGTGGACACCACCTGCGCCATCGTCGGCGGCATCGTCGCCGCTCGCGTCGGCCGGGCCGGGCTGCCCGCCCACTGGCGATCCGCCTGCGAACCGCTGCCCGGCTGGGCCGGGGCCACCGGCGCCCCGCGTTCCTGAGTGGGCCGCGGGCTTGCCCCTCCCCCAAGGGGAGGTGGGAGGGTGACGCCATGGACGGCGCCCCGTGGTATTCGATCGGAGATCTGGCCCGGCGCACGGGGCTGACCGTCAAGGCGATCCGGTTCTACTCCGACCGCGGGATCGTGCCGGCGGCCGGGCGCAGCCCCGCCGGCCACCGCCGCTACGACCTCGCTGCCGTCGCACGCCTGGATCTCGTGCGGACCCTGCGGGAGCTGGGGCTGGACCTGGCCACGATCCGCAAGGTGGTGGACCGGGAGATCTCGCTGCCCGAAGTCGCGGCAGCGCACGCCGAAGCCCTGGCCGTGCAGATCCGGCTGCTGCGCCTGCGGCGCTCGGTCCTCGTGGCGGTCGCCTCTCGCGAATCCACATCACAGGAGATGAAACTCATGCACCAGTTGGCCAAGCTCTCCGAGGACGAACGCCGGCACCTGATCGAGGACTTCCTCCGCTCCACCTTCGGCGGCCTTGACGACGCCGCCTTCACGGGAATCACGCGGTCGATGACGCCCGAGCTGCCCGACGACCCCGAGGCCGGGCAGGTTCAGGCGTGGCTCGAACTGGCCGAGTTGTCCCAGGACCGCGGCTTCCGCGACAGCATGCGGCGCCTGGCCGAGCACCACACCGCCGAGTGCGCCACCGGCGCCACCCCGGTCCCGGGTCCCGACCTCATCGCGATGGTCCGTGACGAATCCCGGGCGGCCCTCGCGGCCGGTCTGTCCCCTGACTCGCCGGAGGCCGGTCCGGTCGTGACCGCCGTCACGACCCGGTACGCCCGGATCCTGGACCGTCCCGACGACAGGGAGTTGCGGCGCCGGCTGCTGGCCCGGGTCGGGGACGCGAACGATCCCCGGCGGGAGCGCTACCTCCGGCTGCTGGCGGTGGTCAACGGCTGGGCTGCCCCGGAGAGTCCGGCTCCGGCGCTCGGCTGGTTCCTCCGGGCACTGCGCGCCCACCCGCGCTGAGCCCGCGCGGCATTAATCGCTTGTCCGTGGGGAATCTCCCGGCGATGATCGCACCATGACTGCGATCCTCTCCCCGACTGTGGTGCCGTCCCGTGCTGTTTCCGTTACGGGCCAGCAACAGTCGACCGTTCCGGGGAGGCCCGTCAGGCCGCTGGCGTGACCGCCGTCGTCCTCGCGGGGCTGCTGGCCGGTTACGGCATCGCGATCCCGGTCGGCGCCATCGGTGCCTATCTCGTCGGGTTGACCGCGCGGACCTCGCTGCGCGTCGGCGCGGCCGCGGCTCTGGGCATCGCGACCGTGGACGGCGTCTACGCCCTGGTGGCCATGTTCGGCGGCGGCCCGCTCGCCGAGATGATCGCCCCCGTCGCGGGCGTGCTGCGGTGGATCGCGGCCGGTGTGCTGCTCGCGGTGGCGGTCCAGGTCCTCCACAGTGGACTGCGCCGGTACCGGGCTTCGGCGGCACAGGCACCCCCGCGCCCCGAAGACGCACCGAGTCCGGCCCGGGCGTATGCGGCCTTCCTGGCGATGACCCTGCTCAACCCCACCACGATCATCTACTTCGTCGCGGTGGTCCTGGGCGGCCAGGCCCGGGTCGCGGACACCTGGACGGAGCGCTCGGCCTTCGTGACCGCAGCGTTCCTCGCGTCGGCGAGCTGGCAGCTCCTCCTGGCCGGTGGCGGCACCTTACTGGGCCGGGTGCTCACCGGGCGGCGCGGTCAACTGGGCACGGCGCTCCTCTCCGGCTCGGTGATCGCCTTCCTCGCCGTGCACACCCTGTGGAGCTGAGCCCGGAGTCCTATTCGGACTTCCGAAGCGAACGGGAGTAACGGATCTTGGGGGCCGGGCGGTCACCGATCCCGGCGTCCTTGACGACCTCGTCGGGGCGCCAGCCGCGGGCTTCGTAGAACCGGCGCGCCCGCTCGTTGCCCGCCAGCACCCACAGGACCGCGTGCTCGAACCCGTGTGCCACCAGGTGGTCCAGGGCGGCGCGATGCGCGGCGGAACCGGCACCGCGGCCCCAGCCCGCCGGATCGGCGTAGAGCGCGGTCAGTTCCCCCGTGCGGAGGCCGGGACGCCGGTCACCTTCGTCGCGCGCTCGCGTGACGCCCGAGTAGGCCCCGATCCGGGAATCCGTGCCGACCGCCACGAACAGCGCGGCGGGCTCGGCGAGGTCACGCACGGTCTCCGCCCACCGGACCGCCCTGGCGCCGGTGTCTATCGCGGCGAGGGTGGACTCGGCGATGAGACCGCGATAGGCGTGCCGCCACGCGTCCACGTTGATCTCGGCGATCCGGTCGGCGTCGGCCGCCACCGCGGCCCGCACGGTCCATTCCATGCCCCGATTCTCCCCCGGCGCGGCAACGGGTTTTTCCCGCGCGCACGAGGCCGATCGTGCGCGCGGGAAACCGTCACAGGTGGCGCGACCACCATTCGAGCACGGCCTCGAACCGCTGAACCCGGTGCCGGGGCCGCCCGGAGCGGCTCAGCTCGTGTCCTTCGCCCGGGAAGAGCAGCATCTCGACCGGGGTGCCGTTGTGCTTGAGCGCCACGAACATCCGCTGCGCCTGCTCGATCGGGCACCGCCAGTCCTGCTCGGAATGGGCGATGAGGAACGGGATGCGGATTCGGCCCGCGTGGCTGAGCGGGCTGCGGTCCAGCTGGGCCGTCAGGTCGTCGCCGATGTAGGCGTCGACGAAGTTCCAGCCGATGTCCGAGCTGCCCACCATGGAATCCCACGCGTTGACCGCGCGCTCGCTCCACGCGGCGCGGAACCGCTCGCCGTGGTGGGCGGCCAGCCAGCCGGTCATGAACCCGCCGTAGGAGCCACCCATCACCCCGACCCGGGAGGCGTCGAGACCGGGATCTTCGAGCGCGGCGTCGAGCAGCGCCAGCAGATCGTCGGCGTCCACCGTGCCGAGGGCGTGCACGATGGCCCGGCCGTGGCTTTCGCCGTACCCGGCGGACCCGCGCGGATTGCCCATCACCACCGCGTAACCGGCCGAGGCGTAGACCTGGACCTCGTCGAACAGTCCCCAGTCGTAGGCCGCGAACGGACCCCCGTGCACCACGAGCAGCACGGGATGCGGGCCCTCGCCCTCCGGGCGGAGCAGCCAGCCGTGCACCCCGTAGCCGTCCGGAGCGGTCGCCGTCAGTTCTTCGACCGGCCGGAGTCCCTGGTCGCGCAGGGGTTTCGACCAGTCCGTGAGCACGCGCTGGGTTCCGTCGGCGATCAGCACCAGTTCACCGGCGCTGCCGGGGGTGGCCACCACGGCGGCGACGCGCTCGCCGTCGACAGTGAAGGCGCGCACCGCGGCCCGCTCCCCGGCCACCGGCCGCAGCTTCTCCAGCGGCGCCGCCTCGGCCTCGGCGGGCACCGCGCGCAACTCGACCGCGCCCCGGTTCAGCACGGCCACCAGCACCTCGTCCCCCACCAGCACGGGGGCACCGGCGGCCGCGGCGCAGTGCACCGTTTCGGCGTCGGTCAGCCGCCGCGGCACCGCCGGTTCCCGGTCGTCGCGCAGCGTCGCCGTCCAGAGGCCCGGGTTGCGGGCCTCGGCACCCGGCCAGGTGAACTCGGCGCCCACGAACCAGATCCGGCCGTCGGGGGACACCCCTGCCCTGTCCACGCTGCCCGCGGTGCGCACGGCGAGCCACGGCTCGCCCCCATCCGCGGGAACCGCGTACAGATCGGTTTCCTCGCTCTCGGCCGCGCCCCAGTCCCGGAGCGCGACGACCAGGACGGTCTCGCCGTCGGGCAGCCAGACCGGGGCGCCGACATCGACGCGGTCGTCGGTCAGCGGGACCGGGTCCACCGCCGGATCTTCGGTGGTGTCCACGACGAACAGCCGTTCCCGGCGGTCGCCGAGGAAGCCGATGTCGTCGATCCGGTAGTCGAAACGCGTGATCCGCCGGGGGGCCTCCTCGGCCGGTTCGAGCCTTTCGCCGCCCTCGGTGGGAAAGCCGTACCGGCCGGGCTCCGGCACCCGCGCGGTGAAGGCGATCCGGCGGGAGTCCGGCGCCCACACCGGCGCGCCGGCGCCGAGCGGCAGCGCGGTGAGCCGCCGCGCGTCGCCGCCGCCTGCCGGTATCACGTGCAACTGCGGACGGTCCTTCGCCGTCTCCGCGCGCAGGAACGCCACCCAGCGGCCGTCCGGGGAGATGGCCGGGGCGCTGTCGCGCTCCCCGTGGGTCCAGCGGCTCACCTCACCGTCGAGACCGGCGCGCCACAGCACGCCGCGGTAGGCGTTGCCCTCCAGGTGGGGAGTCGACAACCCGGCGAGCAGCAGGTCCCCGTGCAGGGCCGGCATCCCGGGTACGGCCAGGTGTTCGAGGTCGGTTGGACGCATTCCCCGAACCTAGCAGGTCATTAGCCTTGCTAAAAAGATTTCAGGAGGCCGCCGGCGAATGCTCCGCGACCGCCGCGTCCCGGCGCACCTTGAGCAGGCTCGCCACCGTGGTCAGCGTCAGCACGCCCACGATCACCCCGAGCGAGACCCAGTTGTTGATGTCCAGCCAGTCCGGGACCACGTGGTACTCGTGCAGCGCGTGCAACACCAGTTTCGCGCCGATGAACGCGAGGATCACCGCCAGCCCGTAGGACAGGTACACCAGCTTGTTCACCAGGCCGCCGAGCAGGAAGTACAGCTGCCGAAGGCCCATCAGCGCGAAGGCGTTGGCGGTGAAGACCAGGAAGGCCTCCTGGGTGATGCCGAAGATCGCCGGGATGGAGTCGACCGCGAACAGCAGGTCCGCGCTGCCGATCGCGATGATCACCAGGAACATCGGGGTCATCATCCGCCTGCCCCCGCGGCGGACGAACATCCGGTGCCCGTCGTAGGAGTCGCTGACCGGGTACAGCCTGCGAGCCCACCGCGTGACCGCGTTCTCCCGGTATTCCTCGTGCTCGTCGTTGCCGCGCAGCATGCTCACGGCCGTCCACAGCAACACCCCGCCGAAGAGGAAGAAAACCCACACAAACTGTGCGATCAGCGCGGCGCCGACGGCGATGAACACGCTGCGCATGGCCAGCGCGAGCAGGATGCCCACCAGCAGCACCCGGTGCTGGTGGATGGCGGGCACCTTGAACGAGGCCATGATGATCATGAAGATGAACAGGTTGTCCACCGACAGCGAGTACTCGGTCAGGTAGCCGGTGAAGAACTCCACCCCCGGGTCGTGCCCGGCGAAGATCCACACGCCCGCCCCGAAAAGGATCGCGCAGAAGACGTAGAACGCCACCCAGCGGAGAGCCTCCCTGGCGGTCACCTCGTGCGGTTTGCGGTCCACGATCACCAGGTCGATGGCGATCAGGACGAGCAGACCGGCGACGGTCGAAGCCCACAGCCACAGGGGGACGGTCATTTACGCACAACCTCCGGATAGCGCGCACAGCAGCTAGCCGGAGGTCTCTTCCGCAGGGTGACCACCCTGCCGACGGTGCCGGGGGTCCCGAAAGACCGCCGTGCTGACGACACCGCCGCGAAGGAATACTCCCCTCCACGTCTATCCACCATCATCACCGATGTCCGATTCGATGGCCAGCTTAGGTAACCCTTATCACCCAGGTGGCGTCCTGGGCGCCGGACGGTTCTCAGGAAACGTCACCTACCGTCATGGGGTGCCCCGCATCCCGCTCCCGCGCACCCGCCGTGGCCGCTGGCTCGCCCTGGCCGCCGTGGTGCTCGTCCTCGCCGCGGCCGGTCTGGTCTGGGCCCGCTCCGGCAGGCAGTCCCCGCCCGTGGCGACCAGGGACGCCGTCGTGGCCGTCCCGGCCGCGCCCGGCTCGGCCGAGCAGGTGCGCCTGGACACCACGCTCTACCTGCCCGCGCGCACCCCGGCCCCGGCGGTGCTGCTGCCGCACGGATTCGGCGCGGACAAGACCAGCGTGGCCGGGCCCGCCCAGGAACTGGCCCGCCGCGGGTTCGTCGTGCTCACCTATTCGGCGCGCGGCTTCGGCCGCAGCACCGGGCAGATCGGGCTCGACGACCCAGATCTCGAGGTGGCCGACGCCCGCGCGCTGATCGACCGCCTCGCCGCCATGCCCGAGGTCCGGCAGGACGCCCCGGGCGACCCGAGGGTCGGCGTCGCCGGGGCCTCCTACGGCGGCGCGCTCGCACTCCTGCTCGCCGGCTACGACAAGCGCGTCGACGCGATCGCCCCCGAGATCACCTACAACGATCTGGCCCAGGGCCTGATCCCGAACTCCGCGGCGGCCGCGGCGCCGCAGGCGGCCACTCCGGCCGCCGGTGCCTTCGGCGGCGACGGGGTGTTCAAACGCTCCTGGGCCGGGCTGCTGTTCTCGGCCGGTTCTCCTGGCTCCGGCGCCGGTGGCCTCGGCAGCGAGGCACCCGAACCGGGACAGCAGTCCGGCGGCACCGGGCAGACCGGTGCGAGCGGGTCCTCGACGGCCGCGGGGGCCGCGCCGCCCGCCTCCGCCCAGCAGCCCCCGGCGCCGTCCACGCTGTGCGGCCGGTTCACCGCCGAGATCTGCCAGGCCTACACCGAGCTCGCCACCACCGGGCAGGCGAGCACGCACACCATCGACCTGCTGCGCCGCGTCTCCCCCGCCTCGGTCACCGGCCGGATCACCGTGCCCACGCTGCTCGTGCAGGGCGAGAACGACACCCTGTTCGGCCTCGACCAGTCCGACGCGAACGCCCGCCAGATCGCCGCGGCGGGCGGCAAGGTGCAGCAGATCTGGTACGCGGGCGGCCACGACGGCGGCTCGCCGGGCCCCCAGCTCCGTGCCAAGATCGCGGACTGGCTGTGGTTCCAGCTCACCGGGGAGGGCACCAACCCGGTCGGCGGCTTCTTCTACGACGTGCAGGGCTCGCTGCGCGCCTCCGGCGCCCCCTCGGTCCGGGTCGTCGAAGCCGGTGGGTATCCGGGCCTGTCCGGCGGCGGCACGGACCGGCAGCAGGTGGCGCTGTCCGGCGGGCCGCAGAACATCGTCAACCCGCCCGGCGGGACCCCGGCGGCCATCAGCGGGATGCCCGGGCTGAACGGCCTGGCCGGCTCTTCCCGGGTCACCGGGCTGTTCGGGATCGACCTCCCCGGCCAGTCGGCCCGGTTCACCTCGGCCCCGCTGGACAAGCAGCTGCTGGTCGCCGGGTCACCGACGGTCCGGCTGCGCCTCTCGGGGAACAACCCCGGCGCGACCCTGTTCGTGAAGCTCTACGACGTCAACCCGGACGGCACGCGCACCCTGCCGTCCAACGCCGTCGCCCCGATCCGGGTCGCACTGCCCAGCGGCGGCAGCCCGGTCGAGGTCACGGTGACCCTGCCGGGCGTGGTGCGCCCGGTGGAGTCCGGGCACTCGCTGCAACTCGTGGTCGCCACCACCGACCAGGCCTATGCGACCCCGGTGGCCCCGGCCGCCTACCAGGTCGCGCTGGACGGCGGCCTGTCCGTGCCGACGATCCCCGGGACGGCCGTCGGCGCCGGGTGGCCGACGGGCAGCCTGCTGGCCCTCGCCGGGATCCTGGCCGCGGCGGCCGTGATCGCGCTGGCCGCGGCGGTGCGCCGCCGTCGCCGCATCCGGCGGCCCGAACCCGGGCTGGCCGCGGTGCCGCTGGTGATCAGCGGCCTCACCAAGTCCTATCCCGGCGGGCTCACCGCGGTGAACGGACTGTCCTTCCGCGTCGAGCGCGGCCAGGTGCTGGGCCTGCTCGGTCCCAACGGCGCGGGCAAGACCACCACGCTGCGGATGCTGATGGGCCTGATCACGCCCACCGCGGGCGAGATCAGGGTGTTCGGGCACCTCGTCGGCCCCGGCGCCCCGGTGCTGTCGCGCATCGGGTCCTTTGTAGAGGGTTCCGGTTTCCTGCCGCACCTGTCGGGCACCGCGAACCTGCGGCTGTACTGGGACGCCACCGGGCGCCCGCGCGAGAAGGCCCATTTCACCGAGGCGCTGGAAATCGCGGGCCTCGGCGACGCGGTGCACCGCAAGGTCCGCACGTACAGCCAGGGCATGCGGCAGCGCCTGGCGATCGCGCAGGCGATGCTCGGCCTGCCGGAGCTGCTCGTGCTCGACGAACCGACCAACGGGCTCGACCCGCCCCAGATCCACCAGATGCGCGAGGTGCTGCGGCGCTACGCGGCCACCGGCCGCACCGTCGTGGTGTCGAGCCACCTGCTGGCGGAGGTCGAGCAGACCTGCTCGCACGTGGTCGTCATGCACCGCGGGAGGCTGGTCGCCTCCGGCGAGGTGGCCGACATCGCCGCCGCGGGCGGCGAGGCGACCTTCCGGGTGGACGACGCGGAAGCGGCGGCGGCGGCCCTGCGCGCGGCCGGCGGCGTGTCGCAGGTGGACGTCGACGGCGATCTGGTGCACGCGGACCTGGACGGCCTGCCGCGGGCGGAGGCGGTCGCGGCGCTGGTCAGGGCCGGGATCGCGGTGGAACAGGCGGGCCCGCGGCGGCGGCTGGAAGACGCCTTCCTCCGCCTCGTCGAGACGAAGGACGAACTGACATGAGCGCAGGCCAGGCCCCGAACGGCGGGGCCGCCGGGCACGGTGTGCACACCGATCCGGCGGCGCTGGACGAACTGACCGAAGCGGCGCGGCACGAGCACGACGAGGTGGGGCCGGATGGCGCGGTGGCGGGCTACCGCGCCATCCGGACGCTCCGGCTGTCGGTGGAGCTGCGGCGCCAGCTGCGACGGCGGCGCACCCAGTTGGTGCTCGGCTTCGTGATGGTGCTGCCGTTCATCCTCGTGCTGGCGTTCCAGGTCGGGCAGTCCAGCCCGAACCGCCGCTCGGGCGGGTTCGTCGACCTCGCCACCGCGAGTGCGCCGAACTTCGTGGTGCTGGCGCTGTTCGTGGCGGGCGGCTTCCTGCTGCCCACGATCGTCGCGCTGTTCTTCGGCGACACCGTGGCGAGCGAGGCCTCGTGGTCGAGCCTGAAGTACCTGCTGGCGATCCCGGTGCCGCGGCACCGGGTGCTGCGGCAGAAGGCGGTCGCGTCGGGACTGCTGTCGCTGGGGGCGCTGGTGCTGCTGCCCCTGGTGTCCCTGGCGGTCGGCCTGCTGTGGTACGGGGCGGGCGACGCGATCAGCCCGACCGGGGACGCGATCCCGTTCGACCGGAGCCTGCTCGTGCTGGCCGCGGCGATCGGCTACCTCGTGATCCAGCTGGCCTGGGTGGCGGCGCTCGCGCTGCTGCTGAGCGTGTCGACCGACGCCCCGCTGGGCGCGGTCGGCGGGGCGGTGCTGGCGGCGATCCTGTCGCAGATCCTGGACCAGATCACCGCGCTGGGCAGTCTGCGCAACTACCTGCCGACGCACTACGCCTACGCGTGGATGGACCTGATCGCCACCGACGTCGACTGGACGAACATCGCGGCGGGCGTGCTGTCCGCGGTCGCCTACGCGACCGTGCTCGGCCTGCTGGCCGCCCGCCGGTTCGCCGTCAAGGACATCACCAGCTGAAACGTTCACCACCTACAGTGGAACCGTGTCACCGATTGCCGTGGAGGACGACGGCCCCGTCGCAGTGCTGAGGATGCGGTGCGGCCCGGCGAACCTGCTGGACGAGACGGTGTGCCGGGAACTGGCGGCGCGAGTCGACGGCCTCTCGGCAGGCGGGCACCGGGCCGTGGTGCTGACCGGACGGCCGGAGGTGTTCTCGGCCGGGTTCGATCTGCGGCGGCTGCGGGCCGGAGGCGCACCCTACGTCCGCCGGTTCCTCCCCGCGCTGTCGGACGCACTGCTGGCGCTGTTCGGGTTCCCCGGCCCCGTCGTCGCGGCCGTCAGCGGGGACGCGCTGTCCGGCGGCGCGGTGCTCGCCGCCGCCTGCGACCGCCGCGTGATGAGCGCGGAGCGCGGCCGGTTCGGGCTGACCGACCTGGCCGCGGGCCTGCCGTTTCCCCTGGTCGCGATGGAAATCCTGCGATGCGCCTACGGCAGTCGCCGCCTGCCGGAGCTCGTACTGGCCGGAAGGCCCTGCGCGGGCCCCTCGGCACTGGCCCTCGGCCTGGTCGACGGACTCGCCGCGGACACCGAGGTGCTGCCCCGCTCGGTCGAGATCGCCACCCGGCTGGCGGCGGTGCCCCCGCGCGCGTTCACGCATACCAAGGCGCAACTGCACCGGCCGTTCGACGAGCGGATCGGCGAGCACCGGGCGGCCGACGACGCGTACGTGGAAATGCTCTGGGCGGCTCCGGAAACCCACGCGGCGATCGATGCCTACCTGCGGCGGGCCGGAGAACCGGGCTGAGCGATCCGGGCCCACGGCGGTAAAATTCCCGCATCACTCTTCCTTGCACCGCAGGAGGCGCCGATGCCTCGTCCGGTCCACTTCGAGATCCACGCGACCGATCCGGAGCGTGCGATCACGTTCTACACCACGGTTTTCGACTGGACGTTCGAACGCTGGGACAACGCCCCGTACTGGCTCATCAGTACCGGGGACGGGCCGGGAATCGACGGTGGACTCGTGCCACGGCAGGGACCGCCACCGGACGAGGACGCCCCGCTCAACGCCTACCCCAGCACGATCGAGGTCGACGACCTGGACACCATCGTCCGGCACGTACGGCAAGCCGGGGGGAAGGTCGTGGTGCCCCGGTGCGCGATCCCCCGTATCGGGTGGCTGGCCTACTGTACCGACACCGAGGGCAACCTCTTCGGCCTCCTCCAACCCGACGAAAACGCCACCCGAGTCCCCTGAGTCCCACGCCCGGCGGGCCCTTCCGGAGCGGCACGCGGCCGTGGCACCGCCGGCCGTGGGACCCGGGCTATTTGAGCCCGGCGGCGTCCATGCCGCGGAGTTCCTTCTTGAGGTCGGCGATCTCGTCGCGCAGGCGGGCGGCCAGTTCGAACTGCAGGTCGCGGGCGGCCTGCATCATCTGGTCGGTCATGGACTGGATCAGATCCGCCAGTTCCGCCCGTGGCATGGACGAGACGTCGCGATCGACCAGCACGCCGGAGCTCCGGCCACCGCCACCCTGCTCGGGCTTCTTGCCCCGGGAGACATTGCGGCCCGAACCGCCGACCTCGATCTCCCGCTCGGAATCCTCCGCCTCCGAGTAGACCCGGTCGAGGATGTCGGCGATCTTCTTCCGCAGCGGCTGCGGGTCGAGGCCCCGCTCGGTGTTGTAGGCGACCTGCTTGGCGCGCCGCCGGTTGGTCTCGTCGATCGCGTACCGCATCGAGTCGGTGATCTTGTCCGCGTACATGTGGACCTCACCGGAGACGTTCCGGGCGGCCCGGCCGATCGTCTGGATCAGCGAGGTGCCGCTGCGGAGGAAGCCCTCCTTGTCCGCGTCGAGGATGGCCACCAGCGACACCTCGGGCAGGTCGAGCCCCTCCCGCAGCAGGTTGATGCCGATCAGCACGTCGAAATCGCCCGAACGCAGCTGCCGCAGCAGCTCGACCCGGCGCAGGGTGTCCACCTCGGAGTGCAGGTACCGGACCCGGATGCCGAGTTCGAGCAGGTAGTCGGTGAGGTCCTCGGCCATCTTCTTGGTCAGGGTGGTGACCAGGACCCGCTCGTCGCGGTCGGCGCGCGCCCGGATCTCGTGCACCAGATCGTCGATCTGCCCCTCGGTGGGCTTGACGATCACCTCCGGGTCCACCAGCCCGGTCGGCCGGATGACCTGCTCGACGAACTCGCCCCCGGTCTGCCCCATCTCGTACGGGCCGGGTGTGGCCGACAGGTACACCGTCTGGCCGATCCGGTCGCTGAATTCCTCCCAGGTCAGCGGCCGGTTGTCCAGTGCGCTGGGCAGCCGGAACCCGTGTTCCACCAGGGTGCGCTTGCGGGAGGCGTCGCCCTCGTACATGCCGCCGATCTGGGGCACCGTCACATGCGACTCGTCGATGACCAGCAGGAAGTCTTCGGGGAAGTAGTCGATCAGGGTGGCCGGTGCCGAGCCCGCGGGCCGTCCGTCGACGTGCCGCGAGTAGTTCTCGATCCCCGAGCAGAACCCGACCTGCCGCATCATCTCGATGTCGTAGCTGGTGCGCATGCGAAGCCGCTGAGCCTCCAGCAGCTTGCCCTGCTTCTCCAGCTTGGCCAGTTGCCCGGCCAGTTCGGCCTCGATGCCGGCGATGGCCTTCTCCATCCGCTCCGGCCCCGCCACGTAGTGGGTGGCCGGGAAGATCCGTACCTCGTCGACCTCCCGCACGATCTCGCCGGTCAGCGGGTGCAGGTAGTAGAGCTTGTCGATCTCGTCGCCGAAGAACTCGACGCGGATCGCCAGCTCCTCGTAAGCCGGAATAATCTCGACGGTGTCCCCGCGGACGCGGAAGGTGCCGCGGGCGAAGGCGATATCGTTGCGGGTGTACTGCACGTCGACGAGCGCGCGGAGGAACACGTCGCGCTCGACCTCGGTGCCCACCTCGAGCTTGGCTGAGCGGTCGAGGTAGGACTGCGGGGTACCGAGGCCGTAGATGCAGGACACCGAGGCGACCACGATGACGTCCCGGCGGGACAGCAGGTTCATGGTCGCGGAGTGCCGCAGCCGCTCCACGTCGTCGTTGATCGACGAGTCCTTCTCGATGTAGGTGTCGGTCTGCGGAACGTAGGCTTCCGGCTGGTAATAATCGTAGTAACTGACGAAGTACTCGACCGCGTTGTGCGGGAACAGTTCGCGCAGTTCGTTGGCCAGCTGCGCGGCCAGCGTCTTGTTCGGCGCCATCACCAGCGTGGGCCGCTGCACGCGCTCGATCAGCCAGGCCGTGGTGGCGGACTTGCCGGTACCGGTGGCCCCGAGCAGCACGACGTCCTTTTCGCCCGCCCTGAGCCGCCGCTCCAGCTCGTCGATCGCGGCGGGCTGGTCACCGGCGGGCCGGTAATCGCTGACGACCCGGAACCGGCCGTCCGAGCGCGGGATCTCGGAGACCGGGCGGAACTCGGACTGGGCGAGCACGGGGTGTTCGGTTGCGAAAGCCACGGCACCAGCCTAGGCCCGCCCACCGACATTTTCCGGCGGCCCGGCAGCGGTCCGGCGCAGGAGTTCAGCGCAACCGGCGGCAGGCGCGGCGGGCGGAGCGGGTCAGGCAGGCCTCGCAGGGCATCCCGCCGATGCGGTCGAGCACCTCGACATCGCCCGGCACGAGCAGTTCGCCGCACAGGGCGACGAGGTGCTCGGGGATGGGCCCGAACTCGGGGATCGGCACGATGTGGCACACGCGTTTGCACTCTCCGACCACACCTCGGCGGAGGCGGACGACCGCCACGACTTCGGTCGGCTCGGCGTGGATGACGTTCCCCATGCGTGAAGCCTAAACCGGAATAATCGTGGAATCTTCGTGCCGGGAACCCAATGATCACTCGGTCGGCTGGTGCCAAGGACCGAAACGGTCTCGACTTTGACTATCGGAGGCCCCACCATGGACCGACCGTCACGGCCCTCGCCGCCGGATGACCCGGCTGGCCGGATCGGCCGTCCACCCGTACGGGTTAGCGCGTGAGGAGGACCGCCCCGCCGAGCCGGTGGCACAGCTTGAGCGCGAGCTCGATGTCCAGCCTGCTCTCGGCCACCGGCCTGCCGAGGATCTCCTCCGCCTTGCGGACGCGGTACTGCACCGAGTTCTTGTGCATGGTCAGCCTGCCCGCCGCCGCCGTGTAGCTGCTGCCGGTGGCCAGGAAGACGCGCAGCGTCTCGCGAAGCCGTTCGTGCTGCTCGTCGCCGGTGGCCAGCTCGCCGAGCGTTTCGGCGACCCAGGTGCGGGCCGCGGCCAGGTCGGAGGTCATCAGCGCGATCGCGCCCACGTCGCGGAAGGTCAGGACGCGCCCGCAGTGCTCCCCGGCCGCGGTGGCCAGCGCGTGCACGCGCATCGCCTGGCGGTGGCTGCGGCGGAACCCGTCGACGCCCTCCCCCGGCTCGCCCAGCACGAGCCGCACCGCGGGATCGGCCTTGGCGAGCACCCGCTCGACGTGCTCCTCGCCGGGCAGCGCCGGAGCCGACAGCGGGAACCACACCCAGGCGCACAGCTCGTCGACCGGCACGAACAGCGGTTCCCCCGCGGTGGGCAGGTCGGCGGCGATTTCGCCCGCCACCAGTTCCAGGCTGCCCAGCGCGTTGCCGTGGGCGGGGTCGAGCCCGTGCCAGACGATCACGGCCAGGTGCGTGCCGCGCAACCGGTAGCCGATCGCGGCCTCCGTGGCGTCGAGTTCGGCGCCGCCGCCCTCCAGCAGGGATCGCACGCGGGCGGCGCGCATGGCGCTGCGGTTGAGCAGCCACCGGTCGCGTTCCTCCTGGTAGGCCGACACCACCTGCTGGGTTACCCGGTCGATGAAGGTGAAGGTGATGGTCAGCGCCTTGCCGAGCGCGGCGCCGAGCAGGACCGGATCCGGCATCAGCTCCGGTGCCACGGCGATGGCGTGGTTGAGGATCGCGGTCTGGCCGAGGTAGTAGGCGCGGATCAGGTCGATGACCGGGATACCGCGCTGCGCGAGGCGGCGCGCGTACTCCATCGCCGCGGCCGGCGCCTCCACCCGCGCGGGGTCGATGCCGTGCTGGAAGATCCGCAGAGCGGTGTCTATGTTCTGGTACAGGCTCGCCGAAAGGAGGCTGACCACACTCTCGTCGTCGTGCACGAGGTTGGGCAGCTCGCGGGCGTACAGCTTCACCAGGTCGCCGGTCAGCTCCGCGGTCCGCGCACTGAGGCGGGCGGCGAGGCGGGCGATGTTGTCGGTGACGACCGCTTCGTCCAGCACGCGATCACCCTACCCGCGTGACACTCGTTTTCGGCCTGTAAACCGGCGAAGATGACCCCATGACAGAGCACGCGGAAGCGATCCATCCGCCGAAGATCGAAACCTTCGACCTGGCTGCCGGAACCAACACCGATCCGAAGGGGAACGTCCGGGAGGTCGAGGAATACCGCGTCACCGATTTCGGCCTGTACCTCGCGCGCCCCGCGCCCGGGCGGGCCCAGTTCCACTACCTGGAGTCGTGGTTGCTGCCCGGGCTCGGCCTGCGGCTGACCGATTTCTGGTTCTCCCCGGGACACGAGCTCGACCAGGACTTCTACCTCGACGTGGTGACCGTGGAAGCGGACGGGACCACCTGGCGCACCACCGACTGGTATCTGGACCTGATCACGCGCGAAGGCCGGGGCCTCGAGGTGCTCGACACCGACGAGTTGCTCGCCGCTTCGTCGGCCGGCCTGATCAGCCCGGCCGAGGCACGGCATGCCCTGGAAGTCACCTACGACACCGTCGAGGGCCTGGCATCGCACGGGTACAAGCTGCACGAGTGGCTGTCCACGATGGACATCGAACTCACTTGGCGCCGCCACTGATTTCTCACAATATGAGATTGCGCTCCCGAAATGCGGGATGACCGAGTAGTGTCACGGCCATGGCCCGCTACACGCATGGACACCACGAAGCGGTGCTGCGCTCGCACGCCGTCCGCACGGCCGAAGACTCCGCCGCCTACCTCCTGCCGCACCTGCGCCCGGGGATGGCGCTCCTCGACGTCGGGTCCGGCCCGGGCACGATCACCGCGGATCTCGCCGCCCTGGTGACGCCGGGCGAGGTGACCGCGCTCGAACCCACCCGCGAGGCGCTCGCGCTCGCCGAACGCACCGCGGCGGAGCGAGGTGCGCGGAACATGCGTTTCGACACCGGGGACGTGCACTCGCTCCCCCACCCCGATGGCCGGTTCGACGTCGTGCACGCCCACCAGGTGCTGCAGCACGTGCACGATCCCGTGCTCGCCCTGCGGGAGATGCGGCGGGTGCGCACTCCGGACGGTGTGGTGGCCGCCCGCGACGCCGACTACGCGGCGATGACCTGGTATCCCGAGATCCCCGCCCTCGACGAGTGGCTGTCGGTGTACCGGCGCACCGCGCGGCACAACGGCGGCGAACCGGACGCCGGGCGGCGCCTGCTGTCGTGGGCACGGAAAGCCGGTTTCACCGACATCACCGCCAGCGCCTCGGTGTGGTGCTACGCCACCGCCGAGGAACGGGCGTGGTGGGGCGGGCTGTGGGCCGACCGGATCCTCGAATCGGCCATCGCCGGGCAGGCCGTGTCCTACGGCTACGCCACCCATGCCGACCTGAAGCGGATTTCCGAGGGCTGGCGTGAGTGGAGCGAGGCACCCGACGGCTGGTTCTCCGTCCTGCACGGCGAAATCCTCTGCCGGGGCTGACCCCGTCCGTCCCCCGCCCCCGGGGCCGCGGCCGGTGCTCGTGCCTCAGACCGTCCAGCCGGTCTCCGCGGCCCAGGCTTCCGCCCGTTCGAAGGCGGCGTTGACCCAGCCCTGCTTCTCGGTGGCGTAACCGGCGCCGTTTCCGTCGTTCGCGTGGGCCTCGGCGAGCTTCCGCTTCACCGCGGCATAGGCGTTCCGCTCCGCGGGGCTGGCCCGCAGCCAGGCCGGGAACAACAGGGCAAGCCGCCACGCGGGCGTCTGGAGCGTGCGCACGTGCAGGTTCACCTGCCTGCCCGGATCCGCGCCGAAGTGGAACCGCTTCACCCACGGTTCCGCCCCGCCCTGCGGGTCGTCGAACCACTCGCCTTCGGCCCGGGGGAACCCGGCGTCGGACAGGGCGGCGGCGAGCGCGTCCGCGTCCTCCACTGTGGACACAGTGAGCTGGAGGTCCAGCAGGTCCTTGGCGGGCAGCCCGGGCACCGAGGTCGAGCCGATGTGGTCGGCGCGCACGGCGCGCTCCCCCGCCGCCATCCGGATCCGCGCCAGCGCGCGCTCCGCCTGCACCGGCCACGCGGGGTCGTAGCGCACGACGACCGGCGATTTCGGCGGGCGGGGACGGCGCAGCCGGATGTTGGCCTCGAACGGGACGAGCCGGTCCGCCCACAGCCGGTCCACCTCGGCCAGCACGAGGTCCGGCGTGCCGCCGTTGTCGAGCCACACGTCGGCCGCGGCACGGCGCTGCTCTTCGCTCGCCTGCGCGGCGATCCGCGCCCGCGCGTCGTCCTCGCTCATCCCGCGGATTTCCACCAGCCGCCGGATCCGCGTTTCCACCGGGGCGTCGACCACCAGTACCAGGTGGTAGGCGGCGCCGAGGCGGCCCTCCACCAGCAGCGGGACGTCGTGCACCACGATCGCGTCCGGCGGGGCCGCCGCCATCAGCTCCGCGGTCCGCGCACCGATCAGCGGGTGCAGGATGCCGTTGAGCCGCTGCCGGGACGTCTCGTCGGCGAACGCGCGCGCGGCCAGCGCGGGACGGTCCAGCGTTCCTTCCGCGGTCAGGATCTCCGGCCCGAACGCCTCGGCGAGCGCGGCGAGCCCCGGGGTGCCCGGCTCCACCACCTCCCGGGCCAGTGCGTCGGCGTCGATCAGCACCGCCCCGTGTTCGGCGAGCCTGGTCGCGACCGTCGATTTGCCGGCACCGATCCCGCCGGTGAGTCCCACGCGCAGCATGGCCGCATTCAACCAGGCCCGGCCAGGCCCGCACCCCACCGCCGTCTCGCGCACGCGCCGCAGCGCGCCGTAATCGAACCGATACGGCTGACACGCCGCTTCGCCTACGACGATCCTGTGCCGCCGTTGGTACGGTCGCGGCGGGAAAGTCGTCCAAACGGAGGAACGATGCCCGCGAGCAAGCACGTCGGGAAGCACCGGCTCGGTACGCCGGGGCTGGTGCACTGCGTCCAGCATCGCCCGGTGGCCCTGGCGCTGGAGGATTACCGGCGTACCTGGCTCACCGCGCTCCTCGTGCCCGCCAAACACAGCCTGGCCGGGCTGCGCCGCCGCGCCGCCATGGCCGCGCACGAACGCGCCTGGATCCCGGCCACCACCTGACGACGCGAGGGCGGGGCTCCCGGCGCCTGCGTGCCGGGAGCCCCGCCGTCTTTCGCGTCCGGCTCAGCCCGTGACCAGGGTCAGGCCGTAGGCGGAGAGGATCTCGTTCACCGGCTGGAAGAACGTGGTGCCGCCGGAGGTGCAGTCACCGGAGCCCCCCGAGGTGACCCCCTGGGCCTGGCTGCCGCTGACCCACGAACCGCCCGAGTCGCCGGGCTCGGCGCAGGCGTTGGTCTGGGTGAGCCCGCTGACCGTGCCTTCCGAGTAGTTCACCGTCTGGTTCTTGGCCTGGATGGTGCCGCAGTGCCAGCCGGAGGTGGATCCCGACCGGCACACCGAGGCGCCGACCGCGGCCGCGGTCGAGCCGGTGACGGTCACGTCGCCGTTGCCGTAACCATCCACAGTGGACGTGGGTGTCCAGCTCGAGTCCGTCTGGACATAGGAGTAGTCGTTGCCGGGGAAGGACGAGGCGGCGAAGGTGCCCATCGAGGAGCCGTCCGGCCCGGTCACCGAGTCGCCCGCGCTGCCGCAGTGGCCCGCGGAGACGAACCCGCCCTCGACCGAAAAGCCCACCGAACAGCGGGCCGCGTCGTTGATGTAGTAGGCGTCACCGCCGATGACGTCCCCGGACAGGAGCCGGGGAGCCGCGGTGGTGGTGTCCACCCGCACCGGGCCGGCCGCCCTGGCCTGGTCGAGGAAGCGCTGCACGGCCGGGTTCGCCGCCGCGCCCTGGCGGACGGTGACGACGACGGTGTTGGCCCGTTCGTCGACGTACCAGCCGGTGACCTCCTTGGGGGCGGAACGGCCCGCGAAGGCGTCGATCGCGGCCTTGGCCGCGTCGAGCGCGGCCTCGGTGCGGGCCACCGTGACCGCCTCCGCCCCGGCCTCCCGCACGGCGGCCGTCTTGGCCGCGTCGGTGACGGCGACGGCGAGCCTGCCGGTGGCGGCGTCGTACCAGGAACCGCCGAAAGCGGCCCCGGCCGCGGCCCGCGCGGCCGGTTCCACCGCGGTCGCTTCGGCCTCGTGGCGAAGCCGGTCCTGGACCTGCGCAGCGGTCAGGCCGAAGTCCCGCTGCATTGCGGTGAGCACGGGCTGGGTGGCGAGCGGAGCGGCGGTAGCGGCGGGGGCGAGGCAGACCGCCATGACCGCACCGGCCACCAGGCCGGCCACTCCGGTCGCCCGGGCAAGTTTGGTTCGCTTCATCGGATCGCTCTCTTCGTCGGGGAGCAGGGACCGGGTCGCGCGACCACGCCCCGAGTCTCGCGCCCGTCACCCCGTTCCCGAAACCCGGCGAAAGTAGGTTGGTTAATAACCCATCTTTCGTCGGAAAGCGCTTACGACAGGACCGTCACCCCCGCCGCAGGGGCTGGGGCCAACACCCGAGCCGTCAGTTCACGCAGTCGGAGAGGTCGGTGTCGGACGCGCTGGAGATCAGGGAGCTCACCGTGGAGGTGGGTGGTTCACCGCTTTCCGCCGCCCGTGCCACGGCAGGTGCCGAGGAGGTGGCCGAGGACGAGGAAGACGAGGACGAGGACGACGGGGACGAGGCCGCGGCCCCGGGGCCGCCGAGCAGGGCGCGCAGGAAAGCCTGTACCTGCACCGGGTCCACCTTCACCGCGTCGCCGTCGTAGCGAGTCTGCAGGCTCAGCGACTGCACCGGGATGGTCTTGAAGGTGATCCCCCCGGCGGCGAGCGTGCGCATCTGCTGGGCGAACCGCAGGATGTCCCAGCCCTGGTCCAGCAGCACCGACTGCTGGACCGCGGTGACCAGCGCGCTCAGCTTCACCGGATTGGCCAGCGTGCCCGCGTCGAGCACCATCTTCGCCGCGCCGGACAGGAAGGCCTGCTGCCGGGCGATCCGGTCGAGGTCACCGGCGGGCAGCCCGTGGCGCTGCCGCACGAATGCCAGCGCCTGCGCCCCGGACAGGACCTGCCTGCCCGCGGGGAAGTTCGCACCGGAGTAGGTGTCCCGCACCGGCGCCTTCAGGCAGACCGGCACGCCGCCCACGGCCAGGCTGAGCTGGTAGAACCCGGCCAGGTTCACCGCCGCGTAGTGATTGATCCTCAGCCCGGTGAACTGCTGGACGGTCTTGATCGCCACCCTGGCACCGGCCTGGTCCGCCAGCCGTTCGCGTTCGGCGCCGGTCACGCCACGCGCGGTCAGCCGGCCCCATTCCGCGTTCCTGCCGTAGCTGTACGCGGAGTTGATCTTGTGTTTGCCGTAGTTCCCGGCGATCTCGACATAGGAGTCGCGGGGAAGGGACACCGCCGTCGCCTCACCCCCGCCCTCGGGGATGTGCACGACGATCATCGTGTCGGTGGTGTCACCGCCGTCGGAGGCGTCCCCGGCATGTAGCAGGTCGAGCAGGTCCTGCGGCAGCGGGTTGCCCTGGACGTCGGTGCGGCTGTCGATCCCGACGAGCAGGATGTTCTGCTCCGGCACCGAGACCGACTCGGTCTCCGGCGGGAGCTGCGCCGACGGTTCGATCACGTCCGCGGTGGCCATCCCGGTGGACAGCCGCTCCAGTTGCGTCCAGCCGTACCCCGTCATGCCGAGCACCAGCACCGACGCCAGCCCGAGCACGGTGCACGCGACAGGTTTCCAGCGCACGCCGGCCCTCCCCCAGGTTCACCCGATCCAGTGAGTCCATCATCCAGATCTTTTCTGACAGTTTCCTGTGAACCCGGAAATTCCCTGCCGTGAACTTCGGATCACCGATCGGCCGGGGCGGCGAACGGGAGCACGGGAAGGCCGCGGACGCCGGGACGGTACCGGAACAGCGCCCCGGCCTCGGGCTCCGCGCCGCCGGGCACGCCCTGCCGGGAGGTGGTGATGTACAGCTCGTTCAGATCCGGGCCGCCGAACGTGCAGGCGGTGACGTGGCGGGCGGGCAGGGGCACCTTCTCTTCGAGCCGTCCGCCCGGGGTGTAGCAGCCGACGGCCGACCCGCCCCACAGCGCGATCCACAACCGTCCGTCCGCGTCGACCGTCATCCCGTCCGGGGCCCCGCCGCCGGCGGGGAGGCGCAGCAGGGTGCGACGGCCGGTCAGTCCGCGAGCCGGGTCGTAGTCGAAGGCATCGACCCGGTGGGTCGGGCTGTCGATGTAGTAGGCGGTGCCCCCGTCGGGGCTGAACGCGAAACCGTTGGAGACGGTGACACCGGTGAGCACCGTCGTGACCGTGCCGTCCGGATCGAGGCGGTAGAGGCTGCCCGCGCCGGTCCGCTCGTCGTAGGCCATCGATCCACAGTAGAACCGGCCGTCCGGATCGCAGCCGCCCTCGTTCATCCGCACCCCCGGCTCACCGAAGACCTCGACGAGCGGACGGACGTGCGCCAGCGACGGGTCCGCGATCGCGAAGCCGCGTTCGACCGCGAGCAGCGCGCGGCCGTCCGTGCAGGGCCGGACCACCGCCGCGACCTCCCCGACGTGGCTGCGGCGCACCCGCTGCGTGGCGGGGTCGAGTTCGAGCACGTCGCCCGCCAGCATGTCGACCCAGCGCAGTCCGGGCCAGCCCGCGTACCACACGGGCCCTTCCCCGTGCTGGGCAACGGGTTCCGTGATCTGCTCCACTGTGGACACGGTTATTCCCCCACCATTTCGCGAACCGCCTGCGTCGTGGTCTCGATGAGCCGTTTCATTGCGCGGAACGCGGCGACCGGCCGGTGCCCGCGGACGGCGACGAGCACCGCGTGGTGCAGCGGCAGGGTGGCGGCGACGCCGCCGGGCGCGTGGGAACTCGCCTCGAGTCCGTGGTGCAGGCTCGCCTCCAGCAGCCGTCCGAGCTGTTCGATCAGCTGGTTCCCACTGGCGCGCAACAGGATCAGGTGGAACGCGAGATCGGCCGCGACGAACTCCTCCTCCGCGCCGGGCAGCTTCGGTGCGTGGGACTCCATTCGGGCGTAAGCGCTTTCCAGCACCGCGAGCTGCTCGTCGGTGGCCCGCTCCGCCGCCAGCTTCGCCGCGCCCGGCTCGACCATCAGCCGCAACTCCAGCAGATCGCCGAGGAAACCGGCCCTGCCGAGCTGACCGTGCCAGGTGAGAACCTCGCGGTCCATCAGGTTCCACTGCTCGCGCGGCAGCACTCGAGTGCCCAGCCGAGGCCGGGCTTCCACCAAGCCCTTGGCGGCCAGGGCCTTCACCGCCTCCCGCACCCCGCCGCGGCTGACCCTGAGCTGCGCGGCGAGTTCTGTCTCGTTGGGCAACTGGCTGCCGTCGGACAACTCGCCCGAAACGATGCGCCGGCCCAGCCACTCCACGACCCGCCCGTGGATGGTGCGATGCCTGCCGAGTGGCCCCTCCTGCGTCATACCCACGGACTATACGGCCGCTCCGGCGCTGGGCGGCACCGGAGCCGGAGGGAGGAGGTGCGCGATCAAGCCTTGACTGAATCGACGAATCATCCAATGATTCAGGCACGCTGAAGCGCCCTGACCCGAGTTCCCCGCCGACGTGGATGGGTGGTTGACCATGAGCGAACAGTCCCCGGCCTCACGCAGGACCCTGCTGAAGGTTTTCGGAGCCGGTGGCGGTGCGGTGGCCGCGAGCGCCCTGCTGGCCGCCTGCAACGGAGTCCAGAACAAGACCGGCACCGGCGGTGCCGGAGCGTTTCCCGCCACCGGAGCGTGGCGGTTCGTCTTCATCAACCATGTCACGACCAACTCGTTCTTCGTGCCCACGAAGAACGGCATGGCCGACGCGGCGAAGCTGCTCGGCCTGCCCGAACCGCAGTGGACCGGCTCGGCCGAAGGCAACGTCGCCGAGATGGCTTCGGCGTTCTCCACCGCGATCAACGGCAACGCGGACGGCATCGCGATCGCGCTGACCGACAGCAACGCCTTCGTCGACCCGACGAAACGCGCACTGGCCAAGGGGATCCCGGTGGTGGCCTACAACGCGACCGCGCCGGGGAACTACCCGCTGACCTACGTCGGCCAGGACCTCTACCAGTCCGGGTACCTGATGGGGCGGCGCATCGCCGCCGACGTCACCTCCGGCACCATCCTGGTCGGCATCTCCCAGCCCGGCGGCAACAACGTGCAGCCCCGGCTCGACGGCATCGTCGCGGCGCTCAAGCAGGCGGCCCCCGCGGTCACCGTGCTGCCCATCAACACCGGTGCCGAGCAGGCGAACGAACTCAACGCGATCACCGCCGCCTACGACGGGCACCCCGACGCCAAGGGGATCTACGCGGTGGACGCCGGAAGCACCGCCTCCATCGCCCAGCTCATCGCCACCCGGAACCTGCAGGGCAAGGTGCACGCCGGCGGGTACGACACACTTACGGACACCCTCAAGGGCGTCGGCTCCGGGGCACTGGACTTCACCATCGACCAGTCCGCCTACCTGCAGGGTTTCCTGACCGTGCTCTACCTCTACCTGTTCCGGCTGTCCGGGACGCTGGTGTCTCCCCCGGCCACCGACACCGGCCTCACGTTCGTCACGAAGGACAACGTGGGCCCGTACCTGTCGGCCGACAGCCGCTTCGAGGGCGGGCCGAAGGCGGATCTGGTCCCGATGCCGGCGTCGATCCCGCTGCCCGCCGCGACCACGCTCACGCGGTGACGGGGATGGCCACGACGGAAACGCCAGCCGTCCCGGCCGCCACCGCGGCCCGCGGCGGGTTCCTGCCGGGACTGATCCGGGTCCGGGAGTTGAGCATCCTGCTGGTGACGGCCGCCGCGGTGGTCTACTTCGCCCTCACCAGCGGGCCGGGGTTCGCCACCTCGGAGAACTACCACACCATCGCCCAGTACGTGGCGCCCTGGGCGATCGTGGGCGCGGGCGAGGTGCTGGTGCTGATCTGCGGGCAGATCGACCTGTCCGCAGGGTTCGTGTTCACGCTGGCCCCGTTCGTGCTGGTGCTGTTCGCCAACAACGGCTGGCCGCTGTGGGCCGCGCTGATCGGCGCGGTCGCGGTCGGCACCGGGATCGGGGTGGTGAACGGGTTGATCCACACGTGGTTCGGGCTGTCGTCGTTCATCACCACGCTCGGCATGGCCTTCCTCCTGTGGGGCCTGTCGCTGATCGTTTCGGGCGGTTCGCCGGTGAGCGCGCCGCACGACGGGGTGATGGCCGTGTTCGGCGGCTGGGGCTGGTCGGAGTTCCTGTGGGCGCTCGTGGTGGTGGCCGTCATGCAGGTGGTGCTGTCCACCACCCGGTTCGGCGTGGCCACGCGCGCGACCGGCGGAAACCCGGTCGGCGCCGCGGAATCCGGCATCCGCACCAGCCGGGTCAAGGTGATCTGCTTCGCGATCACCGGGGGGCTGGCGGGATTCGCCGGGATCCTGCAGGGCACCCGGGTCGGCTCCTACGACCCGACCAACGGCGGGTTCAACACGATGTTCTACGCGGTGGCGGCCGCGGTCATCGGCGGGACCGCCCTGCTCGGCGGTTCCGGCACGGTGATCGGTGCGTTCCTCGGCGCCTTGCTGCTGGGCCTGGTGTACGACGGGTTCAACCTCACCGGCATCAGCGCGAACGCGTTCTACGTGGTGCTCGGTGTCGCGATCCTGGTGGCCGCGCTGCTGAACGTGTACCTCACCCTGCTGCGGAAACGACTGGGCTCCCCGAACCCGGGTCAACGGAGGCGGTCATGAGCGACACTGGCGAAGCCCCTACCCAGGACCGCCGACCGGGCGCGGGTGCCCCGCACAACACCGAGGCGGTCATGAGCGACACACCTCCCTTGATCGCGGCGGAGCACGTGAGCAAGCGGTTCGGTCCGGTGCAGGCGCTGCGGGACGTCAACCTTTCCGTGCGGCGCGGCGAGATCCTGGGCCTCATCGGCGACAACGGGGCCGGAAAGTCCACTTTGCTCAAGATCCTCACCGGCTACCACCGGCCGGACGGCGGGCGGTTGCTGTTCGAGGGCGAACCCGTACTGCTGAAGTCCGTGACGCATGCCCGCTCGCTCGGTATCGAAACGGTGTTCCAGGATCTCGCGCTGGTCAACGATCTTCCGGTGTACCTCAACCTGCACCTGAACAAGGAGCTGGTGCACCGCCCGCTGCCCTTCCTGCGCCGCAGGGAAATGAAGCGCCGGGCGCGGGAGGCGCTGGACGCGATCGGGATCAGCATCCCGTCGGTGACGGCCGAGGTGGGCCAGCTCTCCGGCGGGCAGCGGCAGGCGATCGCGGTGGCGCGGTCGGTGTACTCGCACGGCGCGAAACTGCTGCTGCTCGACGAACCGCTCGCGGCGATGGGCGCCAAGGAGGGCGGGCTGATCCTGCGGCTGCTGGCGCAGCTCAAACAGCGGGGCGATCTCGCCATCATCCTCATCGCCCACAACTACAGCCAGGTCGTGGACGTCTGCGACCGGGTAAACCTGTTGCAGCACGGGGAAATCACCTTCGACCAGCGGTCGGAGGACACCTCCGTGGCCGAACTGCTCGAACTCGTGCACGCGGAATACCGTCTCAACGGCTGAATCGCCGTCCTCGAACAACCGGGAGGTGCCTGATCATGCGAGGGAAAATCGCGTTCGCGGTGGGCGTGCTGACCGCGGCGACAGTAGGGTTGTCCGGCGTGACCTCTTCCGCCGCACCGGGATCCGCGGCCTCGCCGCCGACCATCAGCAAGGAGTACTTCGGGCAGGCCGACGGCACCGCCGTCTACCGCTACACCCTGGGCAATGCCAGGGGCATGCGGGTGCGGATCCTCAGCTACGGCGGGATCATCCAGACCCTGGAGGTACCCGACCGGCACGGCCACCGGGCCAACGTGGTGCTGGGTTTCCCGACCCTGGCCGACTACGTCGCGAAGAACAGCCCGGCCGCCGGGGGCGGGGTGTACTTCGGCGCGCTCGTCGGCCGCTACGCCAACCGCATCGCCAAGGGCACCTTCACCCTCGACGGGCGGACCTACCACCTTCCGGTCAACAACAACGGCAACAGCCTGCACGGCGGCACCTCGGGCTTCGACCAGAAGGTGTGGGGCGCCGAGGAGGTCCCGGCGATCTCCGGGCGGGGTACGGCGGGGCTGCGGCTGAGCCTGACCAGTCCCGACGGGGACCAGGGCTATCCGGGCACGTTGCGCGCGACGGTGACCTACACGCTGGACAACGAGAACCGGCTGTCGATCGACTACCGGGCCACCACGGACAAGCCCACGGTCGTCAACCTCACCAACCACACGTACTGGAACCTCGCCGGGGAGGGCTCGGGCACGGTGTACGACCAGCGGCTGCAGCTCGACGCCGGGCGCTACACCCCCACCGACGCCACGCAGATCCCGACCGGTGAACTGGCCCCGGTGCAGGGCACCCCGTTCGACTTCCGCGCGCCGGTCCCGATCGGGGCGAGGATCAGCGACAACGATCCCCAGCTGCTCACCGGCCAGGGCTACGACCACAACTGGGTGCTGGACTCGGGCGGCGGACCGGTGCCCACCGTGGCGGCGCGCGCGACCGACCCGGGCAGCGGCCGCTCGCTGACCGTGTCGACCACCGAGCCGGGGATCCAGTTCTACTCGGGCAACTTCCTCACCGGCACCCTCGTGGGCACGGGCGGGAAGATCTACCGCCAGAGCGCCGGTTTCGCATTGGAGACCCAGCACTTCCCCGACTCGCCGAACCACCCGGAGTTCCCCAGCACCGTGCTGCGGCCCGGGCAGACCTACCACTCCACCACCGTCTACACCCTCGGCACCGACTGAGCCCTGGCCGTGGCCGTGAGGGGATCCCTCACGGCCACGTCCTGTGTCAGGCCCCCGGCCGGCGTCAGCCGCTGGTGGCCGGCTCCTCCTCGGGGATGGGGCTTGAGGTCTTGCGGCGAGTGCCGAGCGTGACGAGCACCGACGCCGCCGTCAGTGCGATCCCGAACCAGATGACGGCTCCGACACCGAGACTGTCGGCGACCAGTCCGCCGAAGAGCGCCCCGAGCGCGATGGACGTGTTGTATCCCAGCGTGTTGATCGACATCGCGGCTTCGAACGTGTCGGGGGCGGCGGCGAGCGTGATGGTGATCTGGCACAGGTTCGCGGCCCCGAACGAGGCTCCCCAGACGGCCAGGCAGACGATCGAACCGGCCTGAGTGTGGCCGAGCGTGAGCAGCAACAGCAAGGACCCGGCGAGCCCGGCGCAGGCGGCGATGAAGCTGCCCCGCAGGTTCTTGGTGACGGTGTGACTGGCGATGAAGTTTCCGATCGCGCCGCCGAGTCCGTAAACGATCAGCGACAAGGCCACATACGCGGGCGTGGCGGAGGAGTTCTTCTCCAGCCAAGGACGCACGAACGTGTAGGCCCCGAAATGACCGAGCACGTACAGCACCACGGTGATCATCACAACGCGCAGCCGCACGTTCACCAGCGGGAGCTTGAAGACCTCCCGGGCCGAAACCGCGTTCTGCGACGGCAACGACGGTATCAGCGCGGCAACCGCAAGGCACACCAGCGCGCTGAGGCCGCTCCAGATGACGAACGTGGTTCGCCAACTGGTCAGGTTTCCGAGATAGGTCCCCAGCGGCATGCCCGCCACCGTGGCGATCGAGATGCCGGACAGGGCGATGGCGGCCGCTCTGCTGCTGTGGCGTTCGGGTACCAGCCGCATCGCCATGCTCACGCCGATCGCCCAGAAGACCCCGTTGGCGAATCCCATGACGAGCCGCGCGGTCAGCACCAGCGGGTAATTCGGCGAGACGCCGGTGATCAGGTTTCCCAGTGCCAAGATCGCCAGGAGTCCGGACAGGAGTACACGCCGGTTCACGCGCCTGGTCCAGGCCACGATGAACGGTACGCCCAACCCGGCCGAGACCCCGTACAAGGTGACCATCAGCCCGGCGGCGCCCACCGAGATGCCGAGGCTGTCGCCGACCGGAGTGAGCAGACCGACCGGCATCAGCTCGGTTGTGACGAAGGTGAACAAGCTTGCCGTGATGACGGCAACACCCAGCCATGACCGCGCGGTCGAGTGCGGGTGTTCATCGCGTGTGATCATTTTGTCTCTCTGTCGCGTGCTCAGGGCTTGGCATTGCCGGGACCAGCTCGCCGGGGCGGCTTGCTCGTCCGTCGGGCTGCCGGATTTGCGCGATCACCACGGCGCCGATGATCACGAGGATTCCGGCAAGCTGCGTGATCGACAGGGTCTCGTGCCGGAACAGGTATCCGAGGATCGTCGCGACGACCGGACTGCCCAGGGCGAGGAAGGAAACCGCCGTCGCAGGCAACCGCGCTATCCCGCGGAACCAGATCGCATAACTGATGAGGGCGCCCAGCGAGATGAGGTAGCCGAACCCGAGGATGTTGGCGCCGTTGAGTTTGTCCGGCAACCCTTCGACGGCCAGCGTGAAGGGCAACGACACTCCTCCGCCTGCGGTGAGTTGCCAGCCGGTGAAGGGAAGCAGCCCCACACCGTCCGGGCGTCCCCACAGTTTGGTCAGCGTGATGCCGGTGGCCATGCAGACCGCCGCGGTCACCGCGGCCAGGACACCGGGCACGTCCACGGTCGCCGTTCCCTTGAACACGAGCAACACCACACCGACCACGCCGAGGACGCACGCCAGCAGATGCACTGGCCGGACCCTGTCCCCGAGGAACAGCGCCGCCAGGATCAGGACGACCATCGGCTGGACCGCCATGATCATGGCTGCCACTCCCCCCGGCAGGCGGTAGGCGGCGACAAACAGCAGGAAGTTGAACGCGCCGATGTTGAGCGTCCCGAGTACCAGGGCGCGCCATAGCCAGATTCCGGTCGGCAGGACGCGGGCGAAGGCCAGCAGGATCAGGCCCGCGGGAAGCGCCCGCACGGTGGTGGCCAGCAGCGGGCGATCCGGCGGCAGCAGCTCGGTGGTCACCAGGTAGGTGCTTCCCCAGATCGCCGGGGCCACTGCCGTCACGCCCGTGGTCAGGAATGGACGGCTTCCCTTCACCGCGCACCACGCTTCTTGCCGGAACGACCGGCGCAACCCGTCCTGTCTGCGTTCACGTTCACTCATTACTCCCTGGACGGAGGTGCGCTATTCGAAAAGGGCTTCGCGGGTACGGGCACGTTTGAGTTCGAAGAAGCCATCGGTGCCCGCCACGGCGAGGACGCCGTCCCAGAGGCGTCCCGCAGCCTCGCCGCGCGGGCTGGGAGAGACCACCGGGCCGAAGAACGCGACGAGCTCGCCGTCGGTACCGGGAACGTGGATCACGGGAGTGCCCACCTCGGTACCGACGGGGTCCAGACCGGCGTGGTGGCTGGCGCGCAGCGCCTCGTCGTAGCCGGTGTCGTCCGCCGCCTCGGCGAGTCCGGCCGGCAAACCGGCATCGGCCAGGGCGGCGAGCACCATGTCCCGGCCCAAGCCGGCCTTCTGGTGATGGATCCGGGTTCCCATCGCCAGGTAGAGCGCCCTCAGCACCCCGGGACCGTGCTGCTGCTCGGCCGCGATGCAGACACGCACCGGCCCCCAGCCCTCGACCATGCCCCGCCGGTACTTCTCCGGCACTTCCCGTCCGTCGTTGAGCACCGACAGGCTCATCACGTGAAAACGCACTTCGACGGGTCGCACCCGTTCGACCTCCAGCAGCCAGCGGGAGGTGATCCACGCCCACGGGCAGCGCGGGTCGAACCACAGGTCCGCGGTGGTGGCCGCGCTGCCCACCCCGCCGGAAACCGTTTGCGCTTGCGGAATTCCCATGTCCTCAGTCTCACCAGAAACGATCAATGAGTCCAATACATAGTTGTCATTTCATCGATCGAGATTCATCATTGATCCATGGAGCTTCAGCAGATGCGTTACGTCGTCGAGGTCGCCGAGACGAACAGCTTCACCCGCGCCGCCGAACGATGCCGGGTCGTGCAGTCCGCCCTGAGCCACCAGATCGCGCGCCTGGAACGGGAACTGGGCGCGAAGCTGTTCGAACGCACCAGCCGCCGGGTTCGACTCACCCCGGCCGGGGCGGCGTTCCTCCCCGCCGCGCGACAGTGCCTGGATGCCGCCGACCGCGCCGCCGCCGAGGTGGCCGCGGCCGTGGGCGAGGTACGCGGACGACTGGCCGTGGGACTGATCCCCACCGTCGCCGCGGTCGACATCCCGGGCGCACTGCGCGACTTCCGGCAGCGATACCCGGCGGTGCGCATCAGCCTGCGCGTGGGCGCCAGCGAGAACCTCGTCGAGCAGGTCAAGCAAGGAGCCATCGAGGTGGCGTTCCTCGGGCTGCCGACCACGGCGCGCCCCGAAGGCGTCGCGGCCCACGAGCTCGGACGCGACCGGCTCGTCGCCGTGGTCGCGCAGGACCATCCCCTCGCCGCCGAACCAGCGGTCACCCTGCGCAGGCTTGCCACCGAGGTGTTCGTGGACCTCCCGGCCGGGACGGCCGGACGCATTCAGTCCGACCTGGCCTTCTCGGCCGCCGGTCTCAGCCGTGACGTCGCCTTCGAAGTGACCACCGCGGACTACATCGCTCGACTGGTCGCGCCGGGACTCGCCGTCGCGATGCTCCCGTCCGCGTACGTGCCTCAGCTCACCGGCGCGTCCGTGACCACGATCGAGGTCACGGACGCGCCGGCGCGGGTCGAACACGTCGCCTGGAGCCGCGTCAACCTCACGCCTGCGGGGAAAGCCTTCCTCGGCATTCTCGGCATCCCCACTACGGGATCAGCTGTCGAGACCGGTTAGCCGTACAGGTGGTCGGCGTAGGAAGGGCCGTAGTACCGCTCGAGTTCTTCGAGGGAATCCTCGGGGCGTTCGAGAGCCTTCGCGATCTTGGCCCGGGTGGGGAGCGCCTCGGGGCGCCAGGTCTCCGGCCGCCACAGTTTCGAGCGCAGGAACGCCTTGGCGCAGTGGTGGAAGACCTGCTCGACCTCCACCAGGAGCGCCAGCGGCGGGCGGTGCCCCTCCACCGCCATCGCGTCGAAGAACGGCGCGTCCCGGATCAGGCGGGCGCGGCCGTTGACGCGCAGCGTGTCCCCCCGTCCGGGAATGAAGTAGAGCAGCCCGACGTGCGGATTGGCCAGCACGTTGCGCAGCCCGTCGATGCGACGGTTGCCGGGCCGGTCGGGGAT
The DNA here is from genome assembly GCF_026802195.1 of Amycolatopsis cynarae. NCBI lineage: Bacteria > Bacillati > Actinomycetota > Actinomycetes > Pseudonocardiales > Pseudonocardiaceae > Amycolatopsis > Amycolatopsis cynarae. The sequence continues at coordinate 4,529,177 of NZ_CP113836.1, forward strand.
GGCGATGGTGGTGTCGTCGAGTACGAGCGTGAACCCGGCGGGATCGCCCTTCGGCGAGACGTCGCAGGCGCCGTCGGCGCCGGCCGTCGCGATCAGGCAGAACGGCGATTCCGCCAGCCACTGCCGGTCCATCTCGTGCAGCCGGGGGCGTTCCTTCCGGAGCGCGGACGGCTTCGGCGCCCCCACTATCTCCCGGAGTTCGTCCTCGGACCCGACCTCAACCACCCCATCCAACTCCACGCCCCCACCCTAAAGCCTGTTCGAAGTGGTTTGCGTGGCGGTGCGGGTCGGACTCGGGCCGGGTGGGGTCAGGCCGGGGGGCCTGCGAGCGGAACGTCGGGATCGTCGTCGGCGGGGGGCTCGGGGTCACGCCATTCCTCGGCGCGGCTCGACCGGTTGCCCCGGATGGTGCCCTCCAGTTCGTGCTTGAGCTCCTCGTCCTCGCGGGGAGAATGCTTGTCACTTCCGCGCTGCTGCATCACGCACCTCTTTCAGCGGGTCATGGCCCAGCGACATCAGGCGGTGACGCCAGTTTTCCTGCCCCGCCTTCGGTTCCGGTTCCTCCCCGCGCTCGGCGTGGATCCGGTCCACCACCCGGCGCATGGTCCGCTCGTCGTCGGCGGTCAGGTCGCCCCGGCGTTTCTGCAGGATCTCCAGCACGTGCTGCCCGGTGGGCGTGCCCGAACGGTCGGGCAGTTCCTCCGTGTCCTGGTGTGCCGAACGCGTGCGCAACCACTCGCTCAGTTCGCGGGAGGACATGTTCACCAGCCGGTGGAACTCCTCCCACAGCCCGGTGTCCACCTCCACATGCCGTGACACTCCTCGTCTCACCTCCAGCCGGACCAGTACCGTGCGCGGGCAGGCTTCGCCGGGATCCGGCTCCTGTTCAGGACCTGCCGGATGACCAGCACCGTCACCATGCCCACCATCACGCCGATGCTCGTGGCGAGCGCGAAGCGCTGGGTGGTGCGGGCGGTGTCGGTGACCTTCTCCGCCAGTGCCTGCGTCGTCTGGCCGAGTTCCTGCCGCGTCAGCTCCAGGTCGAGCCGCGCCTCTTCCACGTCGCGCGGGAAGGTCTCACGATCGGCCATGGCGGCGGCTCCCTTCGCGGATCACCTGCATGTCCTTGGCCATGCCCTCCACGGCCTCCCTCGGCAGCGGCGGGATCGCCGACTTCAACTGGCTGCCGCCCACCAGCAGCGCGATACCGCCGACGAGGACCAGGAATCCGCCGATGATCAGCGCGGCGGCCCAGCCGGGCAGGACCAGCGCCACCGCCAGCACGGCGGCGGCGACGAGGGTGGCGCCTCCCAGCAGGGCGATGACACCCGCGGCACCGGCGACCCCGGCGCCGACCCCGGCGCGGCGCCCCTTCGCCTTCAGCTCCGCCGTGGCCAGCCGCAGCTCGTCACGGACCAGCCGGCGCATCTGGTCCGACAGGTCCTGGACCAGCTGGGCGATGGAGCGATCTTCCACGGGTGCCGGGCTTCGTCCTGTTTGCGCAGTCATCGTCGCCTCCTCCGCGTCGGTTCGGGAGACGGCTACCCGGCGGAGGGTGCCTTAACCACGGGAGCCTCGATCACGGGGCCCAGTCACGGGCACCGGGCCCCGGAATGCTCAGGCATGGCCGCCGCCGTGCGGTGTGCTGGCGTCGGCGGCCTTCTCCGACAGCGTTTCCCTCGCCTGGGCGTGGGGCACGGCCTTACCGGTGAACGTGATGTGTCCCTGGGCGCGCAGGCGCTCCACCAGGTGCGGGTAGTGCATCTCGAAGGCGGGCCGCTCGGACCGGACCCGCGGCAGTTCCAGGAAGTTGTGCCGCGGCGGCGGGCAGGTGGTGGCCCATTCCAGCGAGTTGCCGAAGCCCCACGGGTCGTCGACCTCGACCGGTTCGCCGAAGCGGTAGCTACGCACCACGTTGTAGATGAACGGCAGCATCGAGGCACCCAGGATGAACGCCCCGATGGTGGAGATCGTGTTCAGCAGGGTGAACCCGTCGGTGGAGAGGTAGTCGGCGTAGCGGCGGGGCATGCCCATGTCACCCAGCCAGTGCTGCACCAGGAACGTGGTGTGGAACCCGATGAACGTGGTCCAGAAGTGGAACTTGCCGAGCCGCTCGTCGAGCATCCGGCCGGTCATCTTCGGGAACCAGAAGTACACGCCGGCGAAGGTGGCGAACACGATCGTGCCGAACAGCACGTAGTGGAAGTGGGCGACCACGAAGTAGGTGTCGGTGATGTGCCAGTCCAGCGGGGGCGACGCGAGCAGCACCCCGGTCAGCCCGCCGAGCAGGAAGGTCACCATGAACCCGACCGACCACAGCATCGGGGTCTCGAAGGTGATCTGCCCCTTCCACATGGTGCCGATCCAGTTGAAGAACTTGATCCCCGTGGGCACCGCGATGAGGAAGGTCAGCATCGAGAAGAACGGCAGCAGCACGGCACCGGTGGCGAACATGTGGTGCGCCCACACCGCGAAGGACAGCGCGGTGATCCCGAGGGTCGCGAAGACCATCAGTCGGTAGCCGAACAGCGGTTTGCGGGAGAACACCGGCACGATCTCGGTGACGATGCCGAAGTAGGGCAGCGCGATGATGTAGACCTCGGGGTGCCCGAAGAACCAGAACAGGTGCTGCCACAGGATCGCCCCGCCGTTGGCCGGGTCGAGGGCGTGGGCGCCGATGATCCGGTCGGCGCCCAGCGCGAACAGGGCCGCGGTGAGGATCGGGAACACCGCGAGGATCAGGACGCTGGTGAACAGGATGTTCCAGGTGAAGATCGGCATCCGCCACATGGTCATGCCCGGGCAGCGCAGGCACACGATCGTGGTGATCATGTTGACGGCGCCGATGATGGTGCCGACACCGGCGATACCCAGGCCGAAGATCCACAGGTTCCCGCCGATCCCCGGCGTGTGCATCGCGTCCGACAGCGGTACGTAGGCGGTCCAGCCGAAGTCGGGAGCGCCGCCCGGCGTGATGAACGAGCTCATCGTGATCGTGGCACCGAACAGGTACAGCCAGTACGACAGGGCGTTGAGCCGGGGGAACGCGACGTCGGGCGAACCGATCTGCAGCGGCAGCACGAGGTTGGCGAACGCGAACACGTTCGGCGTGGCGTACAGCAGCAGCATGATCGTGCCGTGCATGGTGAACAGCTGGTTGTACTGCTCGTTCGACAGGAACTGCAGGCCGGGCCGGGCCAGTTCGGCCCGCATCAGCAGGGCGAGCACCCCGCCGATGATGAAGAACGCCAGCGAGGTCACCAGGTACATCGCGCCGATGACCTTGTGGTCGGTGGTGCGCGCCAGGCGCACCAGGGCGTTGCCCCGCCGGTGGCGGACCGGGAGTTCGTACCGGTTGCCCACCACTACGGGGCGGGCGCGCAGTTCGGTCATCTCATCCCTCGCCTTCGTCGCGCACGGTGCCCGGTCGGCTTACCCACCGTCCTGCAGAACCCAAACTCGTTTCAAGGCCCCATTCTCACGCCGACGGGGTGGAACCGCACGTCGGAGCGGAAGACGATCAGCTTCCGGGGACGAGGCCGTAGCTGGCGAACGCGCTGCGGATGACCGGCTGGGCAACGTTGCGCACCCGCACTCCGCCCGGGGTCACGCCCTGTTCGCAGCCGAAATGCGCGTGCCCGTGGATCGCCAGGTCCACCCCGCATTCGTCGATCACCTCACCCAGTTGATAACACCCGAGAAACGGGTAGATCTCGGGCGGTTCGCCCCGGAGGGTCTCCGGAATGGGTGAATAGTGGGTGAGCGCGATGCGCACGTCGGCGTCGAGTGAGGCAAGTGCCTCCCGCAGCCGTTCGGCTCGCTCGATCGTGTGACTGACAAAGGCCTTCATTTCCCGCTCGCCGAAATTGCTGGCGCATTTCCCGGCGAATCCGCCGCCGAACCCCTTCACCCCGGCGATGCCGAGCCGCCGCCCGTCCACCTCGAGGGTGACCGCGTCGCCCTCGAGCACGCGAATGCCGTGGTCCCCCAGGAGTTTGGCGATGTCGTCGGCCTGGTCGCCGTGGTGGTCGTGGTTGCCGAGGACGGCGACCACGGGCGCGTCCAGGCCGCCGAACTCGGCCGCGGCGACCCGGGCCTCGTCCAGGGCACCGTGCCGGGTGAGATCACCGGCCAGCAGCAGGACGTCGGCGTGCTCCCCCAGGTGTTCCAGCGCGGGCCGCAGCGAGCCCGCCGCGTCCTGGCCCAGATGCACGTCGCCGACGGCGGCGATCCTGATCACCGCAGTTCCTCCCGCCTCGACGGCTCCCGGGTGTCGGCCACCCGCACGTCGTTGCGCACCTCCACCTGCGGGAGGAGCTCGTGCAGGACCCGTTCGAGATCACCGCGCCGCTCTTCGGTGGCGACCTCTCCGGAGAGGTGGACGCGCGAGCCGCGGACGTTGACGCGGATCCCGAGTTCGGCGGTCCGCGGATCCTCGGCCAGCGCCCGCCGCACGTGGGCGACCAGGTACTGGGGCGCGTCGGTTCCGGTCATGTCCGATTCCCTTCGGCGGTGTCGGGAGCACCGACGCCGGCGGCGGTCACCTCGGCCACCGACAGCCCCTCGACAAGGGTGAGAAACGCCTGCGCGTAAGGTGATCCGGCGGTCTCGGCGGCCACCCGGTCCCAGTCGATCTGCTCGCGCAACCCGCGCGCGATCGGCAGCAGCGGGGTGAAGTCGCAGCGGTGGGCGGTGAGCACCAGGAGTTTGTCGACCATCAGGTCGGTGGCGTCGAGCACCGGGGCCAGCGCGGGCCCGATCCGCAGCGGTTCCGCGCGCGCCAGCAGTTCCGCCATGTTGCCGCGGTAGTTGGGCCGGAAGATCAGGTCGACGAGCACGTTTCCGTCGTAGACCTTCCGCAGCCAGTTCTCCGGCGGGTCTTCCGGGCGCATGCCCGCCGCGACCAGTGCCCTGGTCGCGGTTTCCACGTCCTGTTCCAACAGGAAGATGTCGACGTCGTGCTCGGAGGGCGGCCCGCCCCGGGCGTAGACCGCCAGACCGCCCGCGACCGCGAATTCCACTTCCTCGGCCGACAGCGTGGTGACGACCTTGGTCAGCGTGCGAAGCAGCGCGCGCTCATCCATAACGGGCGGGTACCCTGCCGCCCGGCCCCGAAACGGGGTCTACATCGGACAGTGCCCGGTGTTTCCCCCTCCGTGGCCACGGGTATCAGACCGCCGTCAGGATCAGTCGCAGGGAGAGAACCGGATGCGCACTCGCGCGGAGATAACACTGGCCCGGGCACCCGAGGCCGCTCGTCATGCGCGCCGGTTCGTCGAAGGGGTCTGCGCCGTCTGGCGGCTCGGCGCGCTGACCAGCGACGCCGAGACGGTGGCCAGCGAACTGGTGGAAAACACCTTGCAGCACACCGAATCCCGGCCGCACCTGCGGCTCGAGCTCGGTTTGGCAGGCGAGCTCACCGTCTCCGTCTCCGACGACAATCCCGGCCACGCGCGGATCAGGAAGCCCGACCGCCGCGGGGGTTTCGGACTGCGACTGGTCGAGAAAACGGCGGCGGATTGGGGGTGTACGACCACCGGCGCCCGGGGGAAAACCGTGTGGGCGAAGCTAATCGCTTGAATTGCGTTCAGCATTACCGGTGGTAGCAGGCAGTTAACCCGCTCTTGCCTTGCGTGCAACCCGGTCACGGCCGTACGGTCGAGAACGTAGCGGTTGAGAAACCAGCCGTGCCGGGAGAGTGATTTCCGCACTCGACCGGCGGGGAGCATCTGCCAGACGGCGAACGCTCTTCCCCCTCGACACACCGACAGATCGGAAGAGCCGTGCACACTATCAGCGACGTCCGCATCGAAATCTCGCGGCGGCGGGACGGCATCGCGCTGGCCCGCACGGCCGGTGAACTCGACGCTCTCGGTGCCCCCGTCCTGCGAGCGTGCCTCAACGAACGCATCAGTACCGATCGCAGTTTCGTACTCGACCTCGACGAGGTCACCTTCCTCGGCTCCGCCGGCCTGGAAGTCCTGCTCGACGCGCAGGACAGCGCGGCCCGCCACCGGGTGCCCTGGGCGCTGGTGGGCAACAGCCGTCCGGTGGCTCGCCCATTACGGGTGACTGGCCTCGCCGCCCGCCTCCCGCTGTCACCCAGCGTCCCCGCCGCGATCCTGAGACTCACCGCCACCAGTTCGGTCGTCGGCATTCGTTAAAGCGTGTATCAACCTGGCTTGGGCAAGCCGACAGCGTGGCGCAAGCGGCTCCGCCGCTTCGAAACCGCGACCCCGCGCTGGCCCTCACCGACTTCGATACACACCCTTTAGTCTCTGGTTCCGTTCGTTACCGCCCGCCCAGCGGCAGACAGGTCAGCCCGCAGGACCGCAGCTTCACCGGATCCAGCAGCCGCCGCGTGTCGATGACGGCGTCCCCTTCCGCCAGTCCCGCGAGCTGCGCCCAGTCCAGCGCGGTGAACTCGGGCCACTCGGTCAGCACGACGATCGCCGCCGCCCCCTTCGCGACCAGGCTCGGGTCGTCCACCGCCTGCACCGGCGCCACCTGGGGGCTCGCGGCGGGCACCGCCGGGTCGTAGCCGGTCAGCACCGCCCCCTCGGCGGCCAGCCGCCGCGCCACCGCCAGTGCCGGTGAATCCCGCAGATCCGAGGTCCCGGCCTTGAAGGTCAGGCCGAGCAGGCCGAGGCGAACCCCGTCGAGACCGCCGGCGCCCACCACCTCGCGGACCTTGTCCGCCACCCGTCCCGGTTGCCGCTCGTTCACCGCGACCGCGGCGCGCAGCAGCGCGGGATCCACGCCGAGCTCGGCGGCCGAACGGGCCAGCTCCGCGGTGTCCTTGGGCAGGCACGAACCGCCCCAGCCGGGGCCGGGATCGAGGCAGGCGGGCCCGATCCGCGCGTCCAGTCCCATCACCCGGGTCACGGCGCCGACGTCCGCGCCCGCCTGCTCGCACAGCTCCGACAGCACGTTCACATAGGACAGCCGCAGCGCGAGATAGGCGTTGCTCGCATACTTGGCCAGCTCCGCGCTCGCCGGGCCGGTGCGCACGACAGGGGCGCCGAGTCCGGCGTAGAGCGCGGCGGTGCGCCGCGCGGCCGCGCCGTCGTCGCTGCCGATCACCACCCGTCCGGGGTGGAGGAAGTCCCCCACGGCGTGCCCTTCCCGGAGGAACTCCGGATTGCTCACCACCGGATGGTCCGGCCAGGCACGGGCGAGCCTGTCCGCCGTCCCGATCGGGACAGTCGACTTGACGACCAGCACGGTACCGGGGCGCAGCACCGGCCGTAGCGCGTCCACGGCACTGTCGAAGCCACTCAGATCCGCCTGGCCGCCTTCCCCCATCGGCGTGGGCACACAGACGAACACGAACTCCGCGGAGGCCAGCTCGCGGTGGTCGGTGGTGTAGCGCGGGCCGGACACCAGCTCCGCCAGGCCCGGTTCGGCGATCGGCACCTCGCCCCGGCGGAGCCGGGCGACCTTCGACTCGTCGATGTCCACACAGGTCACCGAATGGCCGAGCCGGGCGAGGCAGGCCGCGGTGGTCAGCCCCACGTAACCCGCGCCGAGCACCCCGATCGCGTGGCTAGGCATGCGGCACCTCCTGCCGCACCAGCTCGGCGGCCTCCAGCACGTCGGCCGGGGTGATCCGGAGCAGGCCCGGGCCGGGCGCGTCGGCGAAGGGGTCGCCGGGGCATCCGGACCACAGCACCGCGTGGCGGTCTCCGGTGTCCGGCGGCGGGCCCCAGCGCGACGGCGACACCGGACCGAAGAGCAGCACCGACGGGGTGCGGTAGGCGGTGGCCAGATGCCCCACGCCGGTGTCGCCGCAGACCACCAGCGCCGCGTCCGCGACCAGCGCCGCGAGCGCGGCCAGGCCGGTCCGCCCCGCCAGCACCGCGTCCGGGCCCAGACCGGCCCGCCTCGCGACGGAACCGGCGAGTTCGCGTTCGGCGGCGCTGCCGGTCACCACGACGCGACGGCCCCGCGCCGCCAGAGCACCGGCGACCTCGGCGAACCGCGCCGCGGGCCAGCGGCGGGCGCCGAAGGCCGCACCGGGATGCACCACCACCGCGCCCGGGGCCGGGCTGGGCACGGCGGGCCGGGCGAGCGCGAGGTCGTCCGGATCGGCCGCGATGCCGTGGTGGGCGAGCAGGCGGCACCAGCGCCGTGCCTCCCGCATCCGGGGTTCCCACGCCGGTCCGTGGACAGCCGGATGGTCCGGATGGCGGTGGGTGAGCAGCCGCGACGGCCGGGTGCGCAGCAGGTCGGTGATGCTTTCCGGACCGCTGCCGTGCAGGTTGACCGCGACCGAGGGCGGCTCGCCCGCCCACGCCAGCTCCCCGAGACCGCCCGTGGGCAACACCTCGTCCACCGCGCCGGTGAGCGAGGCCAGTTCCCCCAGCGCGCCGGGCGCGGCCAGCACGATCCGCGCGCCGCCGAAGGCGGCCCGCAGCCCCCGCAGCGCGGGCACCGCCACCAGCAGGTCGCCCACGCCCAGCGCCCGCAGCACCAGGACGGTGGTCACGGCCAGGAGCCCTCCTCCGAGGAGGCCACCACCATCTCGCGCACCTCGCACCCGGGAGGCTGGGACAGGGCGAACAGCACCGCCTCCGCCACGTCCTCCGGCCGGTTGAGCTTGGCGTCCGGCGGCGGTTTGTACTGCTCGTCCCGGCTGTCGAAGAAGGCGGTGTGCATACCGCCGGGCACCAGCAGGGTCACCCCGACCTGCCCCGCGGTTTCCGCCGCCAGTGCCCGGGTGAACCCGACCACCCCCCATTTCGAGGCGCAGTAGGCGGTGGCGTCGCCGACCGCCCTGATCCCCAGCGTGGAGGCGACGGTGACCATCGTGCCGCGCGAGCGCCTGAGGAACGGCAGCGCGGCCCGCACCACGGCCGCGGTACCCAGCAGGTTCACCCGCACCACCCGCTCCCAGTCCGCTGTGGACACTCCGTCGAGCGGTCCGGGGAAATCGATCCCGGCCGCGGTGAACACGGCGTCGAGCCCGCCCTCGGCCTCGGCCAGCCCGGTCACCGCCCGTTCCGTGGCGGCCGTGTCGGTGAGGTCGGCCACGGTGTGCCGCACCCCGTCGGCGGGACGGTTGCGGTCGAGCACCAGCGGCCTGCCCCCGGCCCCGGCCACGGCCCGCACGACCGCCGCGCCGAGCCCGGAGGCCCCGCCGGTGACCAGCACCCTGCCCGGATCATCCATTGTGGACTCCCTCCAGAATCCGCGTCGTCGAGTAGCCCTCGACGATCGGCACGAACACGATTTCCCCGCCGTGCCGCCGCACCACCTCGGCCTCGGGCAGCTCGGTCCCGGCGTAGTCGCCGCCCTTCACCCAGACGTCCGGGGCGAGCAGGTCCAGCAGCGCGGCGGGCGAAGGCTCGTCGAACACCGCCACCGCGTCCACCGGCGCCAGCGCCGACAGCACCTGGACCCGGTCGGCCGCGGGCACCACCGGGCGGGCGGGGCCCTTGAGCCGCCGCACCGAGGCATCGGAATTGACGCACACGATCAGGGCATCGCCGAGGGCCCGCGCCTGCCGCAGCAACGAGATATGCCCGGGGTGCAGCAGGTCGAAGCAGCCGCCGGTGGCCACGACCCGGCCGCCCCGCCGCCGCACCCGTTCGGCGAGCTCCAGCGCTACCGGAGCGCGCCGGGGCTCGCGGTAGGCGGGTTCCGGCACCGGCACCGGTTCCGACACCGCCGTGGCCGCGCCCGCCGCGACGAAGCGCGCGGCGGCCTCGACCGCCTCCCGCACCGCCTCGGCCGGATCCGCGCCTTCGCCCAGCGCGGCCGCCACCGCCCCGGCGAACCGGTCACCCGCGCCGCAGGTGTCGGGCCGCAGGCCGGCGGGCATCCGCGCGGAGGGCGGCACCCCGAAGGACCGCACCCCCTCGGCGCCCGCCAGCACCGCGCCGCGCGAACCGAGCGTGACCGCCACCTCGGCGCCCCACTCGGCGCGCAGCGCGGCCGCGACCTCCGCCGGCTCCCCGTGCCCGCCGGCGAAGCGCGCCGCCTCGGCCTCGTTCGGGGTGACCAGGCGGGCCCCCGGCACGGGGCGGCCGCCGCGCGGATGCGGATCCCACACCACCGGAACCCTCGTGGCCGCCTCCGCAATCAGCCGCCGCAGCCCCGGATGGCCCACCACGCCGCGCCCGTAGTCGGCGACCAGGACCGCCGAAGCCCGGCTCAGCGCCGAAGCCACCCGTTCCCCGACCGGCCCGTCCGCCACCCGACCGCCCCCGCGGTCCAGCCGCACCACCGGCTGCCCGCCCGCGCGGACGCGGGTCTTGCAGGGGGTTTCCCCCCGCAGCGGTAACGCGCACAACTCGACCTCGCCGTCGAGCAGGCCCGCCAGCCGTACCCCGGCCTCGTCCCGGCCGAGCGCGGTGACGAGCACGACCTCGCCCACCGTGCGCGCCGCCAGCCGCGCGGCCAGCCCCGCTCCCCCGGGCCGCTGCCACTGCCCCGCCACGTCCACCACGGGCACCGGCGCCTCCGGGCAGAGCCGGTCGGCGGTGCCCTCGACGTCCACGTCGAGCACGGCATCGCCGATCACGACCAGTGCCGGCCTCACGAGGCGACCCCCAGCGCCTCGTCCAGGGCCGCGCACAGCGCGTGCACCACCGCCAGATGTGCCTCCTGCACCGTGCCGGTGTGGGGCGCGTCCACCGCGATCACGTCGTCGCACACCGCGGCGAGCGCGTTGGGCAGCGGACCGGTCAGCGCCCAGGTGGTCAGCCCGGCCTTCTGGGCGATCTTGGCCGCGGCGCACACGTTCTGGCTGCGCCCGCTGGTCGACAGGGCGACCAGCACGTCCCCCGGTCTGCCGTGGGCGCGCACCTGGCGGGCGAACACCTCGTGCTCGCCGTAGTCGTTCACGATCGCCGTCGCCGCCGACGTGTCGGCGTGCAGGGCGATGGCCGACAGCGGCTGCCGGTCGTTGACGAACCGCCCGACCAGCTCACCGGTCAGGTGCTGCGCCTCGGCAGCGCTCCCGCCGTTGCCGCAGGCCAGCAGCCTGCCGCCCCCGTCGAGCACCCCGGCGAGGTGACGGCCCCAGCTCTCGATCTTCGGGACCTGTGCGCCCAGCCTTTCCAGCACGGCGGTCAGGGCTGAAAACCGCTCTTCGATCACGCTGCACCTCCCACTTTCACCACCGCCTGGCACACTTCGTCGGGCAGCACCCCGGCCAGGCAGGGATGGCCAGGCACCGGGCAGGTACGGGCACGGGTACCGCGGCAGGGCGCCTCCTGGTCGCCGAGCAGCACGACCGGCACGCCGTAGGGTGCCCACCGGGCGGCGGGCACCACGGGCGCGAACAGCGACACCACCGGCGTGCCGACGGCCGCCGCCAGATGCGCGGGACCGGTGTTCGGCGCGACCAGCACGCGCGCGCCCGCCAGTACCGCGGCCAGTTCACGGAATCCGGTCCGGCCCCCGAGGTCGAGGGCGGCACCGCCGGAGACCTCGGCGGTCAGCGCGGCCTCGGCGGCGCTGCCGGTGACCACCACGCGGTAGCCCTCGGCGGCGAGCATCCGCACCGCCTCCGCGCACCGGTGCGCGGGCCACTGCCGGGCCGGGACGGACGCGGCCGGGTGGACCACCACGTATCCCGGCTCGCCGACCAGCCCCGACACGTCGGGCAGCGGCCCGCGCACGGCGAGCCTGCCGTCGTCGCCCGGCGGCAGGCGGAACCCGGCGGCTTCGGCCAGCGACAGCGCCCGCTCCGCCTCCGGCGGATCGCCGTCGATCCGGTGCCGCAGGTCGAGCAGCGAACCGGGGTAGTCCTCGCTGATCGCGCCGATCCACGGCACGCCGCACTGGCGCAGCAGCAGCGCCAGTGGCAGCGGCGACTGGTGGAACGACGTGCTGATCAGCGCCAGGTCGAACGCCTGGGCGGCGATCCGGCCGGTCAGCGCGGCCAGGTGCGCGGCGGTGACCGGCGGGGGTTGCGGGTCGATCCACGGGGCACACCACTCGATCACCCGGTCGACCCCGGGCAGCAGCCCGGCCGCGACCCGGCCGTGCGGGCCGGCGAGCAGGGTCACCGAGTCCGCGCCCGCGGCCACCGCCCGCACGCACGGGCCGGTGAGCAGCACGTCACCCGCGTTGTCCAGCCGCGCCACCAGTGCCTTCACCATGCCCGCTCCCCCAGTGCCAGTCCGGTCGCCTCGTCGAGGTCCCGGGCGAGGTACGGGGCCCGCTCGATCTCTTCCGGGCGGGTCCGCGCGGTGGGCACCAGGATGGCCTTCGCACCCGCGGCCAGCGCGGCTTCCACGTCGGCGCCGATGTCCCCGATCACCACGCACCGCCGCGGGTCCGCGCCCAGCGCGCGGGCGGCCCGCTCGATCAGCCCCGGCCGCGGTTTGCGGCAGGCACAGCCGTCCGCCTCGCCGTGCAGGCAGACCTGCCAGGTGTCGAACGGCCCGAGCAGCTCGTCCACGCGGGCGTTCACCTCGGCCAGCTGCCGTTCGGTGATCAGCCCGCGGGCCACCCCGGACTGGTTGCTCACCACCCCGATCGGCACCCCCGCCGCCCGCAACCGCCGCAGTCCCCGCTCCGCACCTGGCATCGGGCGCACCAGCTTCGGATCCGACAGGTAGGGCTCGTCGACGATCAGCGTGTCGTCCCGGTCGAACAGCACCGCGTCCGGACCGCTCGGCGGGCGGCGGGCGGCGAGCTCGCCCTTGGCCCGGGCCCAGCAGGCCGCGGGCGGGATCAGCGCACTGGTCACCGCCATGCGCGCCATCTCCTCGGGCGTGCGGGGGCCGGGCAGGGTGCGGCGGAGTGCGAACTCCGCGGTCAGCGCCAGCCACACCGCGCCCGCCCTCGTCGCCGCGCGTCCCCTGCCGCGCAGCGCCAGTCCGAGCGCCGCCAGTCCCGATGCCGTGGACACCGCGTGCCAGGGCAGCCGTCCCGGACCGGCTTCGGTCAGCTGGCGCCACGCGTTGCCGAACTTCCGCCGCAGCAGCGCGTCGTCGGCGTTGCCGCGCTGGGCGCGGACGCTGGCGAAGAAGCCGGACCGCCGTGCGGGGTGCACGCTGATCCGGGCCCCCCGCACCAGCTCCATGCCCGCCATCCGCACGCGCAGCGCGAGATCCGCGTCTTCCCGGTAGGCACGCGGAAAGCGCTCGTCGAAACCGCCCACCGCGACCAGCGCGGCGCGGCGGTAGGCCATGTCGGCGGTGATCCAGCGCGCGGCCGCCAGTCCCGCCGTGCCGCGTTCGTCGTCGGACGGGCGGCGCCCGCCGGGGGGCGGGGGCACCACGATGCGGCCCTGTGAACCGCCGACCCGGCCCGGCAGGCCGTCCAGATCGGCGGCCAGGCGCGCGGGCCAGTCCGGCGGAGTGCGCACGTCGTCGTCCAGGAAGGCGATCCACTCGCCGCGTGCGGCGCGCCAGCCGGTGTTGCGGGCCGCGGCGGGACCGCGCCCGCCGGAGACCAGCACGCGCACGGGCGCCGAAAGCGGGGGAAGCCGCAGGGGCGGGCCGGAGCGGCGGTCGTCCACCACGATGATCTCCACGGGCGCGGGCCCCTCCCCGGAGTCCACACCGGACAGCAGGGTGACCAGCGACGGCCGTCCGGTCGTCGGGATCACCACCGAATACCGCGGCGTCACCGCGGCCTCCGCACCACGAACGGGCCGATGGCCAGCAGGTCGATCGGGCTGGCGCCGAAACACTCCAGTGCGTCACGGGGATCGTCGACCATCGGGCGGCCCGCCGTGTTGAAGCTCGTGTTCACCACCACCGGCACTCCGGTCCGCGCTTCGAACTCCCCCAGCATCCTCGCCAGCAACGGTTCCCGCGCCGCGTCGACGGTCTGGATCCGGGCGGTACCGTCCACATGCGTCACCGCGGGGATCCTCGGCCGCCAAGCCTCGGCCACCTCGTGCACGAAAAGCATGTAGGGACTGGGAATCGGGCCGCGCCGGAAGATCTCCGGCGCCCGCTCGAGGGGCACCATCGGCGCCACGGGCCGGAACTGCTCACGGCCCTTGACGTCGTTGAGCCGCTCGAGGTTTTCCGCGTGCCCCGGATGCGCCAGCAGCGACCGGTGGCCCAGCGCGCGCGGGCCGTATTCGGCCCTTCCCTGGAACCACGCCACGATTTCGTCGGCGGCGAGGGATTCGGCCACGGTGGCGGCCAGATCGCGCGGCCGCTCGTAGGGCACCTTCGCGCGTTCCAGCCAGACCTGTATCTCCTCATCGGAAAAGCCGCGCCCGAGGTCCACTCCGGACAGCCGCTGGGCGGGCTCGCCGAACTCCGCGGCCAGGTGCAGTGCCGCGCCCAGCGCGGTACCCGCGTCCCCGGCCGCCGGCTGCACCCAGATCTCCTCGAACGGTCCCTCCGCGAACAGCCGCGTGTTGGCCACGCAGTTGAGTGCGGTGCCCCCGGCCATGACCAGCCTGCGCTGCCCGGTCTGCTCGTGCAGCCAGCCCGCCAGTTCCAGCAGCACCCCTTCGACGAGCCGCTGCACACTGGCCGCCAGATCCGCGTGTTCGGGCAGCAACTCTGCGGTGCGGCGTGGCGCGTAGTCCTCCCACGTCACGGGGTCCGTGCGGAAACCGCCGTCCCCGGTGGTGGCCACGCGACCGGCGAGGCCGGGCAGAAACCGCGGCTCGCCGTAGGAGGCCAGCGCCATCACCTTGTACTCGTCGCTGGAGCGCGCGAACCCGAGGTGCTCGGTGACCTCCTCGTAGAGCAGCCCCAGGGAATGCGGCAGCCTCTGCGCGGCGAGCTCGACCAGTTTGCCGTCCCGGTACTCACCGGCCAAAAAGGACAGACGCTCGCCCCGGCCGTCGGCCACCAGCACGGCGGTGTCGCCGAACGGTGCGGCCAGTCCGGCCGAAGCCGCATGCGCGACGTGGTGGCGGACGAACCGCACGACGCCGGGATCCAGGCCCGGCAGCGCGGTGCGGAGAAAGTGCGGGGCCCGCTGGGCGTAGAGGGTGCGCAGCTCTTCCCAATCCGCGTCGTGCCCGGCGAGCCCCGGTTCGACGAAGGCGGGATCGTAGGAGTAGCCGACCAGGTCGAGATCCGCGGGCGAGAGCCCGGCCTGCGCCAGGCACCATCGCGCCGCCTGCTCCGGCAGTTCCCAGGTGGAAAACGGCACCGGGCGCTTGCCGTGCTTGCGCCTGCTGAACCGCTCCTCCTCGGCGGCGGCGACCACCCGGCCGTCCACCACGAGGGCGGCCGCCGGATCGTGGAAAACCCCGTTGATCCCGAGAATCCGCATGGTCACCTCCACTTCTTCCGCTACCGCTACCCTGGGCAGTGATGTCTAAACGGGACTGAAACGGGCCGAGAACCACGCCACCGTCCTGGCCAGGCCGTCGTCGAGGCCGACTTCCGGACACCAGCCCAGTTTCCGTTGGGCCAGCGTGATATCCGGGCACCGACGGCGCGGATCGTCCTGCGGGCTCGGCAGATACGTCATCGGCGAACCGCTCCCGGTCACGCTGCGGATTTTCCCGGCCAGTTCCCGTAACGAGATTTCTTCGGGGTTGCCGATGTTGACCGGACCGGCCATACCGGACTCCGCCAGTGCGCGCAGTCCACGCACGGTGTCGTCGACATAACAGAGTGAGCGGGTCTGCGTGCCGTCCCCGGTGATCGTCATCGGGGCACCGGTCAGCGCCTGGTGGATCAGCGTGGGCACGGCCCTGCCGTCGTGGGCGCGCATGCCGGGACCGTAGGTGTTGAAGATCCGGGCGATCGCGGTGTCCGTGCCGTGCACGCGGCGATGGGCCTCGGTGAGTGCCTCGGCGTAACGCTTCGCTTCGTCGTAGACACTCCGCGGCCCGACCGGATTCACGTGTCCCCAGTAGGTTTCCCGCTGGGGATGGCGGAGCGGATCGCCGTAGACCTCACTGGTGGACGCGAGCACGAACCGGGCGTTGCCCGCCCTGGCCAGTTCCAGTGCGTGCTCGGTGCCGAAAGCCCCGGCCCGCAAGGTTTCCAGCGGCAACCGGTGGTAGTCGGGCGGGGAGGCGGGACTGGCCAGGTGCAGCACCAGGTCGGCCTGCCCGGTGACCGGCAGTCCCCGGCTCGCGTCGGCCTCGATCCACCGGAAGCCCGGGCGGCCGAGCAGCCCGGCGAGGGCCGGGACTTCGCCGGTGCAAAGGTTGTCCACACAGGTCACCGAGATCCCGTCGTCCAGCAGAGACGCGCACAGGTGCGAGCCGAGGAACCCGGCTCCCCCGGTGACGACGGCATGCGTGAACGTTTTTCCCATGATCTCTCGCTTACCCGTCGTCGGTACCGGCAAACCGAGCGGAGGTACTTCTTCTCCTCCTTCTTCTCCCGTCCTATGAGGACCGGGCGCGAACCAGAACCGTGAGGGGTCCCCTCACGGTCGCATTTCCTGTGAGGGGACCCCTCACGGCAGGGTCCGGCCCGGTGCGGAAGGAGAATCACGCCGCGGAGCGGGCGGCGCTTCAGGCCTGCCCGGCGGCGGCGTGCGAGGAGGCGGGCGCCTCGGCCAGCGCCTTTTCGTAGACCCGCAGGATGTCGGTGGCGATGCGGTCCCAGGAGTAGCGCGAGCGCGCGCGGTCCATCCCGGCGACGCCGTAGGCCTCCCGGACCGCCGGATCGTCCAGCAGGCGGCGGAGGGTGGTGGCGAGCACGTCGGGCCGCTGGGGCGGCACCAGTTCGCCGGTGACGCCGTCGACCACGGTGTCGGTCAGCCCGCCCACGGCGGCCGCGACGACCGGGATGCCGGAAGCCATCGCCTCTAGCGGCACGATGCCGAACGGCTCGTACCACGGGGTGCACAGCACCAGGTCGGCCGAGCGCAGGAGCTCCGGCATCTCCGCGCGGCCCACCTGCCCGAGCAGGTGCACGCGGTCGCCCACGCCGCAGCGCCGCGAGAGTTCCCGCAGGCGGCGGGCCTCGGGATCGTCGGCGAGCCTGCCCTGCCCCGGCCCGCCCGCGATGACGAGTTCGGTGTCCGGCACCCCGGCCAGCGCGGCGATCGCGGTCGCGAAACCCTTGCGCGGCACCAGGCGGCCGACGCTGACGATCCGGTGCGGCGCGCCCCGCGGCGCCTTCGGCCCCTCCGCGGTGAACCGGGTCAGGTCCACCCCGCACGGCACCACGGACATCCGGGGGCGAGGCAGGCCGAGCCGGGCCAGCTCGAACACCTCGTCCGAGCAGGTGGCGGCCACGCGTGTGGCGCTCTTGCCGATCAGGCGCTCCAGCTGCACCCGTTCCGGCGGGCTGGTGTCGGCCGCGCCCTGGTACCGGCGCTTGACCACCCCGAGAGCATGAAAGGTCTGGACCACAGGCAGGTTGATCTCCCGGGCGGCGAGCGTCGAGGCGAGTCCGGACATCCAGAAGTGCGCGTGCACCACGTCCGGCTGCTCGCGGCGCCACTCGTCGGCGAGGAACCGGCCGAAGTCCGCCATATGCGGCAGCAGCTCGTCCTTCGGCAGGCGTTCCGGCGGCCCCGCGGGCACGTGCACCACCTGGTAGCCGCCCCGGGTACGGACCCGCTCGCGCTGGTGCCGGTCGTCCCGTCTGGTGTAGACGGTGACCTCGTGTCCCTGGCGGCACAGTGCCGAGGACAGCTCGGCCACGTGCACGTTCTGGCCCCCCGCGTCGACTTCGCCGAGCGTCGCCAGTGGATTGGCGTGTTCGGAAACCATCGAGATCTTCATGCACTACCTCCCGATGTCGGCCTCACCCGGTGGTGACCCGGTCCAGCAGGTCGTCCCAGTTGCGGAGGAAGGCGTCCAGACCGTAGTGGGCCAGCGCGAACTCCCGTGCGTACTTCCCCATCCGGTGGGCGAGCTCCGGTTCGGCCATCAGTTCACGGATCCCCCGGGTCAGCTCCGCGACGTCGGCGGAGACGAACCCGGCCTCTCGCGGCACGGCGCGGGTGACCTCGGTGCCGGCGACCGCGACCATCGGCATCCCCAGGTGCATCGCCTCGAGCAGCGAGAGGCCGAGGGAGGTCCATCGGGGGGTGTGCAGGTACAGGCGGCACCGCCCGAGTGCGGTGTGGAGGTCCGGATGCGGCAGGTCGCCGCGCGCCCGCACCCGCTCGCCCAGGGCGAGCTTGTCCACGCCCATGCCGAACACGTCCAGCGGCGCCGCCTCGGCGAACGCGGGCAGCAGGTCCGTGCCGACCGCCCGGCCCCGCCGCACCGGCTCGTTGATCACCACCGCGGCCCGCGGCTCCTCGCCGGTGTACCGCTCGCCGGGATCCACCACCCCGTGTTCGATGACGGTGGTGGGCGCCTTCCCCGAATCCCACATCAGCCGGTTGAAGTGCGTGACGTGCACCAGGGTGATGTGGTCGTGGCCGCAGAGGAAGTGCCGGGTGCGCGGCACGTCGCCGGCCGGAGTGTTGTGCTCCACGAACACGGCGGGCACGTCCCGCCCGGCCCGCAGTCCCGTCCAGCGCCGGAGGAGGTCGATCTCCTCGCGCCGCTGCAGCACGACCACGTCGGCACCGGCCTCGCGGAGCTCGTCGGGCGTCAGTTCGCGAGCCTGCCCCGGCCAGTGCCGTCCGGCCCGGCCCAGCCCCCACGGGCCGCCCGCGGGCAGCTTCGGCAGAAGGTACTCGTGACGGCCTCGCACGAAGGCACCGGTCCACGAACCGTGAACGTGCCAGACAAGCACACGGAGCCGCTTTTCGTTCACCCACCTCATGTTCGAGTCATTCACCGACAGCGAAGGAGTTAAACACCGTGAGCAGCACTGCTACTCCTTGTGACCGGAGCTCACACGATCAGGGGTGGTTCGCTGCGGCCACAGCCCCATCGCCAACCCCGCGACGGCGGTCAGCCCGTGCAGGGTGTCGTCCTCCCAGCCCAGCGCGGCGACTCCGTACTCCAGATTCTCGGTCTCACCGGTGCCAGTGGACAGTACTCCGTAGACGGTCAACCCGGCCATGCCGAAGAACAGCACGAGCCCGAGCACCTGGGCGTAGATCCGGCGACGGGCGCACCCCAGCGCGACCAGCCCGATCGCGGTGCGCACCAGATCCAGGATCGGATCGGTGTGCAGGCCCAGAAACCTCTGCCCGCCCGCGAAGAACCCTCCGATGCCCAGTGCGAGGTAGACCACCCCGATCACCAGGGACAGCATCTGTGCGACCGCCGCGTCGCGCTGGCCGCTTTGCCCGGCCATACCCGCACCTCCTGGTCGATTCCGGTTGCCCGTCACCGGGTTCCCCCGCGTGTGTCGGGCGAACCAGGTGTGAAGAACCGGTCACCGGGGTAGCCAGGACCATGCGACCTGACGACCGAATCGCGACCGCGCGGAGCAGCCGACGGTGAGCGAGTCACGGACCGCCGAGACCGTCGCCGACACGGGAACCGAAGAAGTCTCGAAGTTCGTCCAGCTGGCCGCCACCGAACCCGGTGACCCGCGGCGGGAACGCCTGCGCACCGAACTGGTCACCGAATACCTGTCCGTGGCCGAGCACATCGCGCGCCGCTTCAGCGGCCGCGGCGAGTCCTACGACGATCTGGTGCAGGTCGCGCGGGTGGGCCTGATCAACGCGGTGGACCGCTTCGAACCCGACCGCGGTACCGATTTCCTGTCCTTCGCGGTGCCCACGATCATGGGCGAGGTGCGCCGCCACTTCCGTGACGCGAGCTGGTCGGTGCGCGTGCCGCGACGGCTGAAGGAACTGCACCTGCAGATCGGCCAGGTCAGCGGCGAACTCGGCCAGCGCCTGGGCCGCGCCCCCACCCCCACCGAGATCGCCCGTGCCCTGGGCCTGAGCGTCGACGAGGTCAGCGAGGGCCTGCAGGCGGGCAACGCCTACTACGCGATTTCGGTGGACAAACCCGCCGGCGAGGAAAGCGAATCCGCTTCACTGGCCGACACACTGGGCGAAGAGGACAGCGGCATCGAATCGGTGGAGAACCACGAAGCGCTGCAACCGCTGCTGCGCGAGCTCCCCCAGCGGGAACGCACGATCCTCATGCTGCGCTTCTTCGGGAACATGACCCAGACCCAGATCGCCAAGCGCGTGGGCATCTCGCAGATGCACGTGTCCCGGCTGCTCGCGCAAACCCTCCAGCACCTGCGGGACAAGCTCACCGAGGAGCCCTGAAGCGCCGTTTCACCGTCGTGACCGACGGGTAGCCGACCACCGAACCCCGCGGCCGGTGGTGCACGGCCGGCACACCCAGGACCAGGAGTCTTCATGACCGGTTTCTTCCCCGGCGGCGCCGGGGGGTCCAGCCCGTTCGACCAGTTCCTGGCGCAGTTCTTCGGCCAGTCCCTGCCCGAACGCCGTCCGCATCCGGTGGACATCACGCGGCTGCTGACCAACCAGGCCCGCGAGCTCATCTCGGACGCGGCGACGAAGGCGGCCGAACAGGGCCGCACCGACGTGGACACCGAGCATCTGCTCTGGGCGGCCGCGCAGATGCCGGCGACCCGTCAGCTGATGGAGAACTCGGGGGCGAAACCGCAGGAAATCGCCGAGGAGATCGACCGGCTGGGCGGCGGCGAAGGCGGCCGCCCGAGCACTCCGAGCACCCCGGCCACGCTCGCGCCCGGCGCCAAGCGGGCGCTGCTCGACGCGCACAACATCGCCCGCAGTCTCGGCTCGTCCTACATCGGGCCGCAGCACCTGCTGCTGGCGCTCGCGGTGAACCCGCAGTCGGAGGCGGGCCGCATCCTGGCGCGGTCCGGCGCCACCCCCGAGTCGCTGCAGGGCCCGCCCGCGGAGCGGGGTGCCGCGCAGGGCACGCAGCGGCAGCGCACCGACACCCCGACGCTGGACCAGTACGGCCGCGACCTGACCGCACTGGCCCGCGAAGGCGGCATCGACCCGGTCGTCGGCAGGGACGAGGAGATCGAGCAGACCATCGAGGTGCTTTCCCGCCGTACCAAGAACAATCCGGTGCTGATCGGGGAGGCCGGGGTCGGCAAGACGGCCATCGTGGAGGGGCTGGCGCAGCGGATCGCCGACGGCGACGTCCCCGACACCCTGACCGGCCGCCGCGTGATCCAGCTCGACCTGACCGGCATGGTGGCCGGCACCCGCTACCGCGGCGACTTCGAGGAACGGATGACGCACCTGCTGGAGGAGATCCGATCGCATTCCGCCGACCTCATCGTGTTCATCGACGAACTGCACACCGTGGTCGGCGCGGGCGCCTCGGAGGGCTCGCTGGGCGCGGGCAACATGCTGAAACCGGCGTTGGCCCGCGGTGAACTGCACGTGGTCGGCGCGACCACACTGGACGAGTACCGGCAGCACATCGAGCACGACCCGGCACTGGAACGCCGGTTCCAGCCGATCCTGGTGCCCGAACCGACCGTCGACGACACCGTCGCCATCCTGCACGGGCTGCGCGACCGCTACGAGGCGCACCACCAGGTCCGGTTCACCGACGAGGCGCTGGTGGCGGCGGCCGACCTGTCCGACCGGTACCTGACCGACCGGTACCTGCCGGACAAGGCGATCGACCTGATCGACCAGGCCGGGGCCAGGGTGCGGCTGCGCTCGGGACGGCGGCCCAGCGGCGTCCGGGATCTGGAAAACCGGCTGGAACAACTCACGCGGGACAAGGACCAGGCGGTGGCCGAAGAGGATTTCGAGCGGGCTTCCCGGCTGCGCGACCAGATCGCCGGGCTGCGCGAGCGCCTGCGCGAGGCGAACACGAACGAGCGGCCCTCGGGGGCGCTGGAGGTGACCGCCGAGGACATCGCGGAGGTGGTCTCGCGGCTCACCGGGGTGCCGGTCAGCCAGCTCACCGAGGCCGAACGCGACCGGTTGCTGCGGCTCGAAGAACACCTGCACGGCCGGGTCATCGGGCAGGACGAGGCGGTGGCCGCGGTAGCCGAGGCGGTGCGCCGCTCCCGCGCCGGACTGTCCGAACCGAACCGTCCCTTCGGGAGCTTCCTGTTCCTCGGCCCCACTGGCGTGGGCAAGACCGAACTCGCGCGGGCACTGGCGGAGGCGCTGTTCGGCGACGAGGACCGGATGATCCGGATCGACATGTCCGAGTACGGCGAGCGGCACACCGTGTCCCGCCTCATCGGCGCTCCTCCCGGCTACGTCGGCTACGAGGAGGCCGGCCAGCTCACCGAGGCGGTGCGGCGGCGGCCCTATTCCGTGGTGCTGTTCGACGAGGTGGAGAAGGCGCACCCGGAGATCTTCAACGTGCTGCTGCAGGTGCTCGACGACGGGCGGCTGACCGACGGCCGGGGGCGCACGGTGAACTTCACCAACACCGTGCTGATCATGACCAGCAACATCGGGTCCGAGCTGATCGTCAGCGGCACGCAGGGCGCGCTCGGGTTCGCGCCGGCCCGCGAGGCCGACACCGAACAGCCGCTGCGGGAGCGGCTGCTGCGGCGGCTGCGGGAACAGTTCCGGCCCGAGTTCCTCAACCGGATCGACGAGATCATCGTGTTCCGCAAGCTCGACGCCCGGCAACTGGAGCAGATCACCGAACTACTGCTGGAGCACACGCGGCGGCGCGCGCACGCCCAGGACGTCACGATCGAGTTCACCCCCGAAGCGGTGAGCTGGCTGGCGCGCGCGGGATACCAGCCGGAGTTCGGTGCCCGGCCGATGCGCCGCACCATCCAGCGCGAGCTGGACAACCGGCTGTCCACCATGATGCTGCGCGGCGATGTCGGACCGGGGTCGAGCGTGCGGGTCTCAGCCGGGGAAGAGGGACTCACCTTCGACGTGTCGGCCGGGGCGGGGAGGGGGCTGCCGTGACCACTCCCCCGCCCGACCCCGACCCCGGCCGCACGCCCGGTCTCGAGCCCGGCGGCGGCGTCAGCCCGGGTGACACCCCGCCCGAGTCGGGCCAGACCTCGGGGGTTTCCCATCGGGAACCCACCGCGCCGAAGGTGATCCCGGTCGCCACGATCGTGGTCTCCATCCTGCTGGCCCTCGTCGTCGCGGCTCTGATCATCGGCCTGGCCGTCGGCTGGCTGCGCGTCTGATACGACCGCGAGGGGCCCCCTCACGGCACGGCGGGGGCCGACACGGCCGCCCTCACGGGGCGGGGGCGCCGACCGGGTTGGGCAGGGGCACCGCGCCGGGGACCAGACGCCGGGCGAACGGGCGGAGGAAGTCTTCCAGCCAGGCGAGTTCGGCCGTCGTCGCGCCGCCATACGCGGCTTCGGAGAGTTCGTCGGTCCGTCGTTCGATGTGCTCGCGCAGCCGCGCCCCCTCGCCGGTCAGTGCCCCTTCCGCAGTGACCAGGCCCCGGGCGGCGAGGCGGTCCTGCGCGGCGGACCACTCCTCGTCGGTCCAGCCGCGGTTGGGCGCGGTGAGTCCGCGGCTGCCGTCGGCCGCGTCGCGCAGGACGTGCGCTTCCAGCCCGCCGATGCCCTCGGAAACCAGGGTCACGACGTGCCCGTCCCCGCGGTGCTCGCGCAGCGCCGTGGCGCCCTGCCACACCGCGGCGAGCGGGTCGTCCGGCCACGGCAGGACGGCGTTGGCCCGGCCCAGCGCGCGCCCGTCCCAGTCGCCCGTCTCCACGATCCGGCGCAGGAGCGCCGCCGCCTCGGCCGTCCGCGCCTGCTCGCCGAACTCGGGCACACGAGTGTGCAGCGCGGTGACCGCGCCGGTCAGCCGGGCGGCCAGCGCCCGGTCCGGGGAGACCTGGGCCCAGACCGACGGCAGCGAGCGGGCCAGGAACGACGGCGCGAAGTTGTGGAACACCGCCGTCACCGCTCCGAGGCTCGCCTCGCCCAGTGGGGCGGCACGGGTGGCCACATAGCCGCGCCAGAAACCACGCAGGCCCGCGGCTTCGTGCGCGGCCTTCGCCTCCGGCGTGAAGTAGGTGACGTCGTGCAGGGTCTCCAGCACGGCCCACAGCGAACGCACGCTCATGGCTGGATCACCAGGCAGGTGCTGGAGGCGGTGGCGAGCAGGACGTCGTTCTCGTCGCGCAGCTCCCCTTCGGCGAAGGCGATGCGGGAGCCGCTCTTCACGACGCGGCCCCGTGCGCGGATCTCGCCCGAGGCCGTGGTGATGGCCCGGATGAAGTTGATCTTCAGTTCGACCGAGGTGTAGCCGACTCCGGCGGGCAGTGTCGAGTGGACCGCGCAGGCCACGGCCGAGTCGAGCATGGTGGCCGCGACACCCCCGTGCACCGTGCCGATCGGGTTGTACAGCGACTCGTCCGGCGAGGCGGCGAAGACCACCTCGCCTTCGCGCACGCTCTCGACGCGCATGCCCAGGTGGGAGGAGATGGGCGCGCCGGGAATCCGGCCCTCGGCGATCGCGGTGAGGTAGTCCAGGCCGGTCATCGTCCGCGCCAGTTCGGCGCTGGGCAACGGATCCTGCCAGCTGATCGTTTTCTGCCGCACCGCGTGTTCGACCGTCACGGGTCACTCCTTCTATGACGACTGTCCTAACCGCGAGCATTGACTATGACGGTCGTCCTAGTCAAGACTGGGCCGCGTGACCGGACCCAGCACTCGGGAGCGCATGATCGGCACCGCCATGCGGCTGTTCCGCCGCGAGGGCTACACGGCGACGTCCTGGCGGCGACTCGTGGACGAGGCGGGCACCCCGTGGGGCTCGGCCTACCACCACTTCCCCGGCGGCAAGGAGGAACTGGGCGTCGCCGCGGTGGAATTCGGCGCCGAGTACGTGCTGACCACCTTGCACCGCGCGTTCGAGCGGCACGAGTCGGTGGCGGACGCGGTGGCCTGGTGGTACCGCAAGGCCGGGCAGGCACTGGCCGCCGACGGCTACCGCGACGGCTGCCCGATCGCCACGCTCACCCTGGAGACGGCCAACGCCTCCCCCCGCCTGACCGCGGCCTGCGCGAAGGCGTTCCACCGCTGGCACACCGAGGTGACGGAGCAGTTGTGTCAGCGCGGTTACGCGGCCGATGACGCCGAAGACCTCTCCCTGGCCATCATGAACAACCTGCAGGGCGCCCTCCTCCTGTCACGGATCCGCCGCGACACGGCCCCGCTGTCCGCGGCGGCCCGTCACGTCGCGATCCTGCTGGCCGCCGCCCCCATCAACCCTTCACCGGGCGCCGTATAGGGCGTTATACGTGCGCCGGAGCCCGTTCGCAGGTACCGTGCGTGGCATGATCGGGTTGCCCGACGGAATCTCCGCCTGCCTGTTCGATCTCGACGGCGTACTGACCGGGACGGCGTCGCTGCACCGTGAAGCCTGGAAACAGACCTTCGACGCGTTTCTGCGCGTTCGGGACGGCGAGCGCTTCCTTCCGTTCACCGACGAGGACTACGCCGAGTACGTGGACGGCCTTCCCCGCGCCGACGGGGTCCGCAAGTTCCTGGCCTCCCGGGGGATCAGCCTGCCGGAGGGCGAGCCCACCGACCCGGTGGACGCCCCCACCGTCAACGGCATCGGCAAGCGCAAGAACGAACTGGTCCTGCGGATCATGGCCGAGCGCGGGGTCCGGCCGTACCCGGGTTCGGTCCGTTTCCTGGAGGCCGCCCGCGAGGCCGGCCTGTCGATCGCGGTGGTCACCTCCTCCGCCAACGGGGCCGCGGTACTCGACGCGGCGGGCCTGAGCGGCTTCGTCCAGGCCCGCATCGACGGGATCGTGATCCAGCGCGATCATCTGCGCGGCAAGCCCGCGCCCGACTCCTTCCTCGCGGGAGCCAAGGCACTGGGGGTGGCGCCGGAGCGGGCCGCCGTGTTCGAGGACGCCCTGGCCGGCGTGGAGGCGGGCCGGGCGGGCGGCTTCGGCTGCGTGGTCGGGGTCGACCGCGCGAACCAGGCCGGGCAGCTGCGCGCGCACGGCGCCGACATCGTGGTCGAGGATCTGGCCGAACTACTGGGGGAAAAGCCATGAGCATGCCGGTTCGCGGGTACGAATGCGCGCCGTGGGAACTGCGCTGGCGCGGCCTGGCCGTCGACCAGCTGCAGCGGACGGAGTCGGCTTTCGCGCTGTCCAACGGGCACGTCGGCATCCGCGGCACGCTGGAGGAGGGCGAGCCACGCGGCCTGCCCGGCACCTACCTCAACGGCTTCTACGAGGAGCACGAACTGCCCTACGCCGAGGGAGGCTACGGCTATCCCGAAGCGGGGCAGACCATCGTCAACGTGACCGACGGCAAGATCATCCGGCTGCTGGTCGAGGACGAGCCCTTCGACATGCGCTACGGGGTGGCCACCGTGCACGAGCGCGTGCTGGACTTCCGCCGCGGCACACTGACCAGGCTCACCGAATGGGAATCGCCCACCGGCCGCCGGGTCCGGGTCCGCACCCAGCGGCTGGTGTCGTTCACCCAGCGCGCCGTGGTGGCCCTGCGCTACGAGGTGGAGCCGCTGGACGACGACATGCAACTGGTGCTGCAGTCGGACCTGCTGGCCAACGAACCCATCGAGCGGGACACCAAGGACCCGCGCGTGGCCGCCGCGCTGGAGGCCCCGCTGCGCGCGGAATTCTCCCTCGCGGAGGACTACCGCGCCGTGCTGGTGCACCAGACGAAGCGGTCCGGGCTGCGGATGGCGGCCGCGATGGACCACCAGATCGAGGCCCCCGACGGCCTGCGCACCGGGATCACCGCCGAGGACGATCTGGCCCGGCTCACCGTCGCGGTGGACGTGCCGCGCGGGAAACGCCTGCGGCTGACCAAGTTCCTCGCCTACGGCTGGTCGCAGCAGCGGTCGATCCCGGCGCTGCGGGCCCAGGTCGACGCGGCGCTGGCCGGGGCGCTGCAGACCGGCTGGGACGGACTGCTCGCCGAGCAGCACGCCTTCCTTGACGACTTCTGGGCGACCGGCGACGTCGAGGTCGACGGCGATCCCGAACTGCAGCAGGCCGTCCGGTTCGCGCTGTTCCACCTCCTCCAGGCCGGGGCCCGAGGGGAGAGCCGCGCGATCCCCGGCAAGGGACTGACCGGCCCCGGCTACGACGGGCACGCCTTCTGGGACACCGAAACCTTCGTCCTGCCGGTGCTGACCTACACGGTGCCCGAGGCGGCCCGCGACGCCCTGCGCTGGCGTCATTCCACATTGGACAAGGCGAAGGACAGGGCCGGGCAGCTGGGGCTGCGCGGGGCGGCCTTCCCGTGGCGGTCCATCAACGGCGCCGAATGCTCGGCCTACTGGCCCGCGGGCACGGCCGCCTTCCACGTCAGCGCCGACATCGCCGAGGCCACCGCCCGCTACCTTGCCGTCACCGGGGACCGCGAGTTCGAACGCCAGGCGGGCACCGAAATCCTCGTCGAAACCGCCCGGCTGTGGGCCTCACTGGGGCATTTCGATTCGCACGGCCGGTTCCGGATCGACGGGGTGACCGGCCCGGACGAGTATTCGGCGGTGGCGGACAACAACGTCTACACCAACCTGATGGCGCACCGGAACCTGCGGGAGGCAGCCGCCTCGTGCGAGCGCATGCCGGAGGTGGCCTCGGCGCTCGGCGTCACCGAGGCCGAAGCGGGCACCTGGCGGGAAGCGGCGGACCGGATCTACGTCCCCTACGACGACGAACGCGGCGTGCACCCGCAGTCGGAGGGTTTCACCCAGCATCTCGACTGGGACTTCGCCGCCACCCCGCCGGACGCCTACCCGCTGCTGCTCAACTACCCGTACTTCGACCTCTACCGCAAGCAGGTGGTGAAGCAGGCGGATCTCGTGCTGGCCATGCACATGTGCGGCGACTCGTTCACCCCGGAAGAGAAGGCGCGCAATTTCGCCTATTACGAGGCGAGGACCGTGCGCGACTCCTCGCTGTCGGCGGGCACGCAGGCGGTGATCGCCGCCGAGGTGGGGCATCTGGACCTCGCCTACGACTACCTCGGCGAAGCCGCGCTGACCGACCTGCACGACGTGCATCGCAATGTCCGCAATGGACTGCACATGGCGTCGCTGGCGGGCGCCTGGCACGGCGTGGTCGCCGGTTTCGGCGGGATGCGGGACCACGAGGGCGAGCTCAGCTTCGCCCCCAGGCTCCCGTCCGCACTGGCCAGGATCGAGTTCCGGATGTGCCTGCGGGGCAGCAGGTTCGCGGTGGAGATCCACGCCGACCGGGCGAGCTACCGGCTGCTGTCCGGCAAGTCGGTGGAGATCAGCCACCACGGCACCCCGTGCACCGTGACCGAGGTGCCCGTCACCCTGCCGATCCCGCCGATCGATCCCGGCCCGCCGCCCACTCAGCCGGCGGGCCGCGCCCCGGCCCGGCGCCATCCCGCGCACCTGCGGACGGCGGCCCCGGCACCCCAGCCCTGAGGAAGAACGCGGCTCAGTCGGGAGGCTCGGGGATCGCGGCTTCCTGTGGCGTCTCGCCGCGGCCGGGCGGCTCGACCTCGTCCCGGTTGGGCGGCTCGTCGACGTCCTTGGTGTTCTCCAGGCCCAGATCGGGGTGGTGCAGCCGGGGGAAGTCCGGGGGCAGCGGCGGCTCGGGGGTGACGGGGCGCTTCTTCTTCTCGCTCATGCCCCCGGCATAGGCGCCTTCGCGGGATTCGTCAACCGGGCTGGCACTGCGGGCACCACACGGTGCCCCGGCCGCCCAGCCGCGCGTGGCTCAGCGTCGCCCCGCAACGGGGGCACGAGCCCGACGGCTCGTCGCGGCGGCCGGTCAGCCACGACGGACGGGGCGGGACGCACCCGGCCTTCACCGAGGTCCGCAGCACCGAGCGCATCGTGCCGTGCAGCCGCCGGAAGTCCCCGGGTTCCAGGGTCGCGACCGAGCGGCGCGGGTTGAGCCGGGCCTGCCAGAGGATCTCGTCGGAGAGGAGGTTGCCCAGCCCGCTCAGCACCGCCTGGTCCACCAGCGCGGCCTTGAGCTGCCGTCGCGCCGGGAGCAGTTCCGGCAGTTGCCGCTGCGACACCTCCAGCGCGTCCGGCCCGTTCCCGGCGAGCAGCCGCGCCAGTGCGGCCTCGTCGGCCGCGAGGCGTAGTCCCTGGAGCTTGCGCATGTCGCGGTAGCGCAGCTCTCCGTCGTCGAAGACGAAGACCACCCGATCATGGGGATGCGGCTCGCCGTCCTCCCAGCGCAGCGACCCGGTCATGCCGAAGTGGAACAGCATGGTCTGGTTCCGTCCCGCCACCGGGGCGAGCAGCCATTTGCCGAGACGGCGGGGAGGGCCGAACCGTTGCCCGATCAGGGTCTCCCGTACCCGGTCCGGGGTGACGTCGCGCAGGACCTGCGCGTCCCGGACCACGACATCGCGGATGGGGCGGTCCACGGCGTGTCCGGCAAGCACGCGGCGGAACCCTTCCACATCGGGCAGTTCCGGCACGCCCCGTACGTACCCCGCCCCTACGCGTCCAACCCTGCGCCGGTGGCTGTGAAGGGTCCCTTCACGGCTCACCCCTTACGGTCATCATAATTCACCGCGTGTTGATTTCCGCCGGGCGGACGGGCAGGCTGACGGCATGGTGCTTTCGCGAAAAGTGGCCCGGTTCAACCGGGTGGCCACCAACCGGGCGACCAGGCTGATCACCGGCAGGATGCCCGGATTCGGCACGATCGTGCATCGCGGGCGGCGCTCGGGGCGCGTCTACCGGACCCCCGTCAACGTCTTCGGCACGCCCACCGGGTACGTCGTCGCCCTCACCTACGGGCCGGGCAGCGACTGGGTGCGCAACGTGCTGGCGGCCGGGGGCTGCGAGCTCGAAACCCGGGGCCACACCGAGGAACTGACCGCCCCGCGCGTCGTGCACGACGAGGCGCGGTCGGCCATGCCGTTCGTGCCGCGCCAGGTCCTGGGCCTGGCGCGGGTGACGGACTTCCTCTACGTGGACCGGGTCAGTCCAGCATCTCGCGCAACTGGCTGACCACCTCGACGCGGCGCTCCACGCCCGGCTCGAGCAGGGTCGCCTGCAGCGTGGTCACCCCGGCCTCGGCATAGGCCGCGAGCCGCTCCTTGACGTAGCTCGCCGGGCCGATCAGCGTGATCGCCTTGAGCAGGTCCTCGGGCACCGCGGCCGCGGCCTCGTCCTTCTTGCCGTCCAGGTACAGGTCCTGGATCTTCTTGGCCTCGGCCTCGTAGCCGTAGCGGCAGGCCAGGTCGTTGTAGAAGTTCTTGCCGCGCGCACCCATGCCGCCGACGTAGAGCGCCACCATCGGGCGGATCCAGTCGATCATGTGGCCGACGTCCTCGCCGATCGCGACCGGGGCGCCCACCACCACGTCGAGCTCACCCAGCGAGGGGTCGCGCTTGGCCTTGCCCTCGGCGAGCGAGGCACCCCAGATGGAATCGGCCTTCTCCGGGTGGAAGAAGATCGGCTCCCAGCCCTCGGCGATCTCGGCGGTCATCGCCACGTTCTTCGGGCCGAGCGAGGCCAGCACGATCGGGATGCGCTCCCGCACCGGCTGGTTGATCAGCTTCAGCGGCTTGCCCAGTCCGGTGCCCTTGTCTGCGGGCAGCGGGATCTGGTAGTAGCGGCCCTCGTGGACGACTCGCTCGCGGCGCCACACCTGGCGGCAGATGTCCACGATCTCCCGGGTCCGGCCCAGCGGCGCGTCGTAGCGCACCCCGTGGAAGCCCTCGATCACCTGGGGGCCCGAGGCGCCCATCCCGAGGGTGAACCGGCCGCCGGAGACGAAGTCGAGCCCGGCCGCGGTCATCGCGGTGAGGGTGGGCGTGCGGGTGTAGATCTGCAGGATGCCCGAGGCGAGCTCGACCCGTTCGGTCCTGGCGGCGAGGTAGCCCAGCTGGCTGACCGCGTCGAACGAGTAGGCCTCCGGCACGAACACGATGTCCAGCCCGGCCTTTTCGAGCTCGACGATGTCCGCCACGCTCTCCGCGAAACCTCCGGCGTAGGAGATCTGGGTGCCGATCCGCATCATTGCCGCCTTCCCACAGGTGAGCGCCCGCTTAGTCGATGCTCACCCTACACGGATGCAGCGCACATCGCGCACCCCAGCCGGTCCGTCCATCAAAGGCTGCCGAACCCAGCCGGTCGCCCCTGAACCCCACGGGCGTCACACCACCAGTTCGAGGTACCGCTGTTTCATGGTCGCCAGCACCTCGTCGCCCGGCGTGGCCCACACCTCGGCGTTGAACAGCTCCACCTCGATGTCGCCGGTGTACCCCGCCGCGAGCACCGCCTCGGTGAACGGCCGGAAGTCCACGTGGCCCTCGCCCATCATCCCCCGCCCGAGCAGCACGTCCGCGGGCAGCGGGGTGAGGAAGTCGCACACCTGGTAGCTGGCGATCCGGTCCCCCGCGCGGGCGATCTGGCCGATCGCCTCGGGATCCCACCACAGGTGGAAGGTGTCCACGACCACCCCGACCTGGCCGGCGGGGAACCGCTCCGCCCAGTCCAGCGCCTGCCGCAGCGTGGACAGCACCGCGCGGTCCGCGCAGTACATCGGGTGCAGCGGCTCCAGCGCCAGCCGCACCCCACGCTCCCCGGCGTACGGGGCCAGCTCTCCCAGCGCGTCGAGTACCCGGGCGCGCGCCCCGGGCAGGTCCTTCGAACCGGCGGGCAGGCCGCCCACCACCATCACCAGGCAGGGCGCGCCCAGCGCGGCCGCCTCGTCGATCGCGCGCCGGTTGTCCGCGAGCGCTTCGGCCCGTGCGCCGGGCTCTTCCGCGGTGAGGAAACCCCCGCGGCACAAGGAGGACACGCGCAGTCCCGCGTCGGCGACGAGCTTGGCCGCCGCGGCCAGGCCGGTCTCGGCGACCGGCTCGCGCCACAGGCCGATCGAGCCGAGCCCGGCCCGCACGCAGCCGTCGACCGCCTCGGCCAGCGACCAGTGCTTCGTGGTCATCTGGTTGAGCGACAGCCGTTCCAGGCCGGACATCACGCCACCCCCGCCACGGTCAGGAAGGCCCGCATGCGGTCCGCGGCCAGTTCCGGGTCGGGCAGCAGGCCGAGCGCGTCGGCCATGCGGTAGGCCTGCGCGAGGTGCACCACCGACCGGCCACTGGCCAGCCCGCCGACCATGGTGAACCCCGGCTGGTGCCCCGACAGCCAGGCGAGGAAGGCGATCCCGGTCTTGTAGTAGTAGGTCGGCGCGGCGAACAGGTGGCGCGCCAGCGGCACGGTCGGTTCCAGCACCTCCCGGTAGCCCGCGAGATCCCCGGCGTCGAGCGCCTGCAGCGCCGCCGACGCGGCGGGCGCGATGGCGGCGAACACCCCCAGCAGGGCGTCGCTGTGCCCTTCCTCGTCGCCCCGGATGAGTGCGGGGTAGTTGAAGTCGTCACCGGTGTACAGGCGCACTCCGGCGGGCAGGGCGCGCCGCAGCCGCACCTCGTGCGCGGCGTCGAGCAGCGACACCTTCACACCGTCCACTTTGGCCGCGTGTTCGGTGACCAGTGCGACAAACGATTCGGTGGCGGCGTCCAGCCCGGCCGAGCCCCAGTACCCTTCCAGCGCCGGGTCGAACATCGGGCCGAGCCAGTGCAGGATGACCGGTGCGGAGACCTGGCCGAGCACCCTGCCGTACACGGCGTGGTAGTCGCCGGGCCCGGCGGCCACGGCGGCGAGCTGCCTGCTGGCCATCAGGATCACCCGTGCGCCCGCGTCCTCGACCACCGCGACCTGCTCCAGGTAGGCGTGCACCACCTCGTCCACTGTGGACGCCTCGGGCGCATGGTCGGTGCCCGCCCCGGCCGCGATCCGGCCGCCGCACGCCCGGGCCTCGGCGGCCGAACGGCGGATCAGTTCCCGGGTGGCCGCCCAGTCCAGCCCCATCCCGCGCTGGGCGGTGTCCATCGCTTCGGCCACGCCGAGACCGTAGGAGCACAGGTGGCGGCGGAAGGCGAGGGTGGACTCCCAGTCGACGGCCGCGGGCGCGCCGGGGGTGTTCTCGCCGAACCGGTCGGCGACGACGTGCGCGGCCGCGTAGGCGATCCGGGCGGACGGAGGCGTGGCCGGTCTGGCCCACGCCCGGGGCGTGCCCGGGGTGTGCTCGGTGAAAGTGCCGTCCGGCTGGGGAATCTTCACGGCCGCAGCTCCGCCAGCGCCACCCGGGAGCCCGAAGCGGACGACCGGAGCCCGGCGTCGGCGAGCCGGATGCCCCGCGCACCGGCCAGGAAGTCGTACGGGTGCGGGCCGTCCTCGACGACATGGCGCACGAACTGCTCCCACTGCGCCTTGAACCCGTTGTCGAACTCCTCGTTGTCCGGCACCTCCTGCCACTGGGCGCGGAAGTCGTAGGCGGCGGGCAGGTCCGGGTTCCACACCGGTTTCGGGGTGGCCGACCGGTGCTGCACGCGGCAGTTGCGCAGGCCGGCCACCGCGCTGCCCTCGGTACCGTCCACCTGGAACTCGACCAGCTCGTCCCGGTTCACCCGCACGCACCAGGAGGAGTTGATCTGCGCGATGACCCCGCCGTCGAGTTCGAAGATGCCGTAGGCGGAGTCGTCCGCGGTGGCGTCGTACGGCTTCCCCTGCTCGTCCCAGCGCCTCGGGATGTGCGTGACCGCCTTGGCGGTGACCGCCTCCACCCGGCCGAAGAGGTTTTCCAGCACGTAGTTCCAGTGGCAGAACATGTCGACGACGATGCCGCCGCCGTCCTCGGCACGGTAGTTCCACGACGGGCGCTGCGCGGGCTGCCAGTCGCCCTCGAACACCCAGTAGCCGAATTCGCCGCGCACGGAAAGGATCCGGCCGAAGAACCCGCCGTCGATCAGCCGTTTCAGCTTGAGCAGGCCCGGCAGGTACAGCTTGTCGTGCACCACCCCGTGTTTCACCCCGGCCGCGGTGGCGCGGCGAGCCAGTTCGAGCGCCTCTTCGACGGTCTCGGAGACGGGTTTTTCGGTGTAGATGTGCTTGCCCGCCTCGATCGCGGCGAGAATCGACTTCTGCCGGACCCGGGTCAGCTGCGCGTCGAAGTAGACGTCGACCCCGGGGTCGGCCAGGGTGGCCGCCAGGTCCGTCGAAATCCGCTCGATGCCGTGGCGGCGCGCGATTTCGGCGAGCTTCGCCTCGCTGCGGCCGACGAGCACGGGCTCGAGTTCGACCCTGCTGCCGTCCGACAGCGTGACGCCGCCCTGCTCCCGGATCGCCAGCACGGACCGCACCAGGTGCTGGCGGTAGCCCATGCGGCCGGTGACACCGTTCATCGCGATGCCGAGCCGTTTCGTCATCCCAACCTCATTTCTTGGAAAGCGCTTTCCACACTACCTTGCGCGTTTCTGGTGGCAAAGAGCACGAACGGATCGCGTACGCTGCACCCGTGATCAGTGATGTGACGCTGTCCGACGTGGCAAGGGCCGCGGGAGTTTCCCTCGCGACCGCTTCCCGCGTCCTCAACGGCAGCACCCGCACCGTCGGCGCCGCGCTCCGCCAACGCGTGCTGGACACCGCGGAAAAGCTGAACTACGCCCCGAACGCGGCCGCACAGGCCATGGTGCGCGGCCATCTGAACGTGGTCGGCGTGGTGGTGCACGACATCACCGACCCCTATTTCTCGGCGGTCGCCTCGGGTGTGATGCTCGCCGCGGAGGAGGCCGGGCTCGTGGTCGCGCTGTCCAGTACGCGGCACCGCCCCGAACGGGAAGCCGAATACGTCGCGGCATTCCGGCGGCAGCGGGCCCGCGCGGTCGTCCTGATCGGCAGCAGGACCACCGACCGGTCCTCGCTCGAGGAGCTCCGCGCCGAGATCGAGCGGTTCGAGGCCGGTGGCGGACGGGTGGCGGCGGTCAGCCAGCGCAGGCTGAACGTGGACACCGTGGTGATCGAGAACCGCGCCGGGGCGCAGGCGCTGGCCGAGGCGCTGGTGGGGCTGCGGTACCGCCGGTTCGCCGTGCTCGCCGGACCCTCCACTGTGGTCACCGCGAAGGACCGGCTGGCCGGTATCCGGGCCGGGCTGGCACGGCACCGTGTGCCGTTGGCGGAGGACAACGTCGTCCACGGGGACTTCACCCGCGACGGCGGCTATCGCGCGATGGAGGAGTTGCTGTCCCGCAAGAACGACGTCCAGTGCGTGGTGGCGGTGAACGACGTGATGGCCGTCGGCGCGATGGCGGCCCTGCGCGACCGCGGATTCCCGTTGCCGGAAAGGATGGCGGTGGCCGGATTCGACGACATAGCGACGCTGCGCGACGTCACGCCCCGGCTCACCACGGTGCGCATCGACCTGCAGGGCGTGGGCGAGACCGCGATGCGGCTGCTGCTCGACGAGCCCGCGGGGGCGCCCCGCGTGCGCCGTACCCGCGGCGAGGTGATCCTGCGGGAAAGCACGCCGCGCCGCTGAAACCCCGGCCACCCGGCCGTGAGGGGTCCCCTCACGGCACAGCCGCTTCACGGCAGCCACCCGGCCCAGGGGGCGCCCAGCTCGCGGAAGGTCGCCAGCCGCTCGGCGGCCTGGGCGAGCACCGCCTCGATCCCCGGCAGGCCGACCCACTCGCCCTCGCGCCGCACGAAGCGGCCGGGGATCCGTGCGGGCTCCGGCGCGAGCCGGACCGCCTCCAGCACCCGCATGAACGCGCCCGCATCGTCCAGAGCGGACCGCAGCGGCACCGCCGGATCGTCCAAATGCGACAGCAGGTTCTCCAGCGGCGAGATCCGCGGGAACCGGGTCGTCACACCGTCGACGGTGAGCAGGTCCTCGGTGTAGGCGAGCTCGGCCCGGCCGCGGCTTCCGTGCACCACGACCACCGGCTCGGCCTCCTCCACCGCGCACAGCGTCACCGCGACCACGATCACGGTGCCGTGGCGGGTGCGCAGGCGCAGGCAGGAGGTGTCGTCGGCCTCGATGTCCCGGCAGCGCCACAGTTCCAGCTCACACGAGACCACGTCCTCGACGCCGGTGCTGCCGTCCACCGCCAGCGCGGTGGCGACGGCATGCGCGAACGGATTGGTCAGCGCGCCGTCCACCACCGGCTGCCCGTCCAGCGTGCGGCGGCCCGCCCAGGCCGCCCGCCGGTAGTAGGCGTCCGTGCGCGACCAGGCGCCTCGGACCCCGATGCCCCGCAGGTGGCCCAGCTCCCCGTCCCGCACCAGGGCGGCCAGCCGCGCGACCGCCTCGGAACCGAGGCTCTGGAAACCCAGCTGGCACACCAGTCCCCGATCGCGGACGGTCTTGCGCAGTGCCTGCCACTGCGCCAGCGCCGGCACCGGGGGCTTCTCCAGCAGCAGGTGCGCGCCGGCGTCCAGCACCGCACGGGCCAGCCGGTCGTGGGTGGGAATCGGGGTCGCGACGATGCCCACGTCCGGCCGCGTCTCGGCCAGCAGCGCGGGCAGATCGGCCCGCACCGGCCGGTCCCCCACCAGCTCCCGCCCCTCCGCGTCCAGTTCGGCGATCTCGCACACCCCGGCCAGTTCCACGCGCCCGGCCCGTTCCAGTTCCGCGAGCTGACGCAGGTATCCCCGGCCGTAGCCGGACGCGCCGGCCAGCACCACCCTCCGCACCGCTACCGCCGTCCCGTCACGGCCACCGCGGCGAGCACCAGCAACCCGGGTGCGATGAGCACGAAGGCCGGTGCCTGCACGACCACCACGACGAGCACCGCCACCGCGACGGCGATCATCAGGCTGCCGCGCCAGTCCCGCACCGTCTCCTCGGCTCCGGCCGGAACCAGCTCCCGCCACCGCCGTCCCGGCGCCCACGACACCGCCGCGCGCAGGCCCGCCACGACCAGCCCGGCCAGCACCGCGCCCAGCAGCCAGCCGAAGGGCCTGCCGCCGGGAAGCCCGCCCAGCACCGCCAGCACGTCCAGCCCGCCGGCCGCGAGCAGGCCCAGCGGAAGCAGCACGGCGAACGGATCCCGCAGCGCCGAACCGAACAACCGCAGGTACCGGCGCAGCGACGGGGTGCGCTCGGCGCGCACCAGATCCCGCAGCAGCACCGAAGCGGCGGCCGCCGCGGCCGGCGCGGTCAGCAGCGGCAGCGACGTCACGCACACGAACACCCCGATCAGCAGCACCTCCGCCGCGAGCGCCAGCGGGCGCACGCGCGGGGGGTGCCCCACGGCCTTGGTCACCGTCTCATCCCTTCAGTCCGGAGGTCGCGGCCCCGTCCACCAGGAACCGCTGGAAGGCCAGGAAGAACAACCCGATCGGCACCAGCGCCAGCACCGACATGGCGAACATCGGCCCGAACGCCGACTGCGTCGTCTGGTCCACAAAGGTCTGCAGGGCCAGCGGAAGGGTGAAAGTGGACGGATCGTTGAGATAGATGAGCTGGGTGAAGAAGTCGTTCCAGGTCCAGATGAAGGTGAAGATCGCGGTGGTGATCATGGCAGGCCGCAGCAGCGGGGCGACCACGTAGCGGAAGGTCCGCAACGGCCCGCACCCGTCGATCGTGGCCGCCTCGTCGAGTTCGCGGGGCAGCCCGCGGACGAACTGCACCATGAGGAAGACGAAGAACGCGTCGGTGGCCAGGAACTTCGGCAGGATCAGCGGCCAGAACGTGTTCACCATCCCCAGCTTCTGGAAGATGATGTACTGCGGGATCAGCACGACGTGCTGAGGCAGCATGATCGTGGAGATCATGAACCCGAACATCGGTCCCCTGCCCCGGAAATGCAGCCGCCCGAAGGCATACCCGGCCAGTGAGCACGAGATCACGTTGCCTGCCACCGCACCCACGGAAACCAGCAGCGAGTTCAGGAAGTAGTGCCAGACGCCGTACCCGGCGACACCGGAAAACACTTCGGCGTAGTTGCCGCCCGTCGGATGCCGGGGCAGCAGGGCCAGAGTGGACACCACCTCCACGGCCGGTTTGAACGACGTGGAGATCAGCCACACGATCGGATACAGCAGCACCAGCAGGATCGCGATCATCAGGATGTGCCACAGCACCGGCCTGCCGCGACGGACGCCGATCGCCGTCATCTCTCCTCCAGTAATTTGCGGGACACCCGCACCCGGTCGGACCGATAACCCGCTGCGCGATTGTCGGTCATCGGTCCTCCAACAATCTGCGGGACACCCGCACCCGGTCGGACCGATAACCCGCTGCGCGATTGTCGGTCATCTCTCCTCCAGTAATTTGCGGGACACCCGCACCCGGTCGGACCGATAACCCGCTGCGCGATTGTCGGTCATCGGTCCTCCCCTCCGTAGAAGACCCACCGGCGCGAGCTCCGGAACACCAGCACCGTGATGGCACCGACCGCGAGCAACAGCACCCACGCCATCGCCGAGGCGTAGCCCATCCGGAAGTCGGTGAACCCGCGCTGGTACAGGTACAGCGTGTACAGCAGCGTCGAATCGCTCGGGCCGCCGCGCCCGCTGCTGACCACGAACGCGCCGGTGAACGCCTGGAACGCGTGGATGGTCTCCAGCACCAGGTTGAACAGCAGCACCGGCGAAAGCATCGGCAAGGTGATCGAGAAGAACCGGCGGGCCGCACCCGCGCCGTCGAGTTCCGCCGCCTCGTACAGTTCCCTGGGCACCTGTTTGAGTCCCGCCAGGAAGATCACCATCGGTGCGCCGAACTGCCAGACCGCCAGCGCGACCACGGTCAGCAGGGCGTACTGCGGCTGGTCCACCCAGCCGCCGGTGTGGATGCCCAGCGCCGACAGCAGGCGATCGGCCGTCCCGTCCGTGGCGAACATCGCCCGCCACACCAGCGCGACGCTCACGCTCGCGCCCAGCAGCGACGGTGCGTAGAAGGCCGAACGGTACAGCCCGGTGCCCCGGCGCGCGCGGTTCAGCAGCATCGCCACCGCCAGTGCGAGCGCGAGTTTCAACGGCACCGACAGCACCACGTAGCGGACGGTCACCCCCACCGCGTGCCAGAACCGGTCGTCGGCGGTGAACAGGGTGACGTAGTTGCCGAACCCGATCCAGTTCGGCGGATCGAACAGGTCGTAGTCGGTGAACGACAGGTACAGCGAAGCGAGCATCGGGCCGATGGTCAGCAGCGCCACCCCGATCATCCACGGGGTCAGGAACACGTAGGCGGCCCCCTGCCGCCGCGTCCGCTTCCGGCGGGCGGCGGGTGTCGCGGCACGCCGGTCCGGTGGCGCCGCCGGGCTCAGCACGGACTGGGTCATCCTCGTCTCCCCTCGGGTGCGGCGACCGGTTCACCGGTGATCCGCCGCAGTGCCGCGGCGGCGTCCACGACCCCGCCGGTGGCGATGCTTTCGTTGGCGCACAGGCCGATCACGGCCGAGCGGATGCCGTCGCGCAGCCCGGCCGCCCGGCCGAGGGGGTCCGCGGCCGGTTCGTCGAGTACGTCGGCGAGCAGCCGAACGTCCCCTCCGCCGTGCGCACCGTCGACCGGCGGCAGCTCCACCCGGTACGGCCGGTTCCACTGTGGACGCACGGTGACGGTGGAGACCGGCGGCGGGATGTCCGGAGAGCCGGAAAGCCGGGCGGCCGCCTGTGCGCTGCCCGGACGGGCCCACTCGCTTTCCTGCACCACGAGTTCGAGCCTGCCCCCGGCACCGTTGAACGAGACCCGGTAGCCCTCCCACGGCGAGTAGGCGGTGAGGTGGTAGGTCAGGCTCGCCCCGGTGCGGAACCGGGCCACCACCGCAACATCGTCCTCTATGGATACTCCCGGATCGAAGGGGCTCAGGTCGCGGCGGTAGCCGCCGGGCGCGCCACCGTAGAGCCGCTCCAGCCGGGGTGAATCGGTGAGCTCCAGTGCGAACCGGCCGTCCCCGGTACCCGGCCGGTAGTGGAACAGGCGGCCTTCGGCGAAGACCCGGACCGGTTCGGCGTCGAGCCACCATGAGACCAGGTCGAAGTGGTGCGCCGACTTGTGCACCAGCAGGCCGCCCGAACGGCGCTTGTCCCGGTGCCAGCGCCGGAAGTAGTCGGCCCCGTGGTGGGTGTCCAGGCACCATTCGAAGTGGACGGATCCGATCTCGCCGATCACGCCGGAAGCCAGCAGTTCCTTGACCTTGGCGTGCACCGGGTTGTAGCGGTAGTTGAAGCCGACGCGGACCCGGCCCGCGCTCGCCCGCTCGGCCAGGAAGATGCGCCGCAGATCCTCCGCCGTGGTGGCCAGTGGCTTCTCCACCACGACGTCGCAGCCCGCCCCCAACGCCGCCACCACATACCCGGCATGGGTGGAGTCCGGCGTGCACACGACCACGGTCTCCGGCCGCACCCGGCGCAGCACGTCCGGGAAATCCCCGGCCGGATACTCCGGAACCGGCGGATACCCGGCCTCGGTGAGCCACTCGTTGTGCACCCGCATCCGCTGCCCCGTGGTGTCGCAGAACGCGGCGAGGCGGCCGCGGGCGGCCAGCCCGCGGACCCACAACTCGGCGCGGGAGCCCAGGCCCACCACCAGCGCCCCGCCCGTCACCCCGCCAGCCTTTCCGCCAGCGTCCGCACGTAGAAGTCCGTGACACGGCGGGAAACGGCAGCGTCGGGCACCACCGCGTCGAACCCGTGGAACGTCCCCGGCACGTCCTCGAGGATCACCTCGACCCCGGCCGCGGACAGCCGGTTCGCGTACTCGATCGCCTCGTCGCGCAGTGGATCCAGCTCCGCGACCACGATCATCGCCGGGGGCAGGCCGGACAGGTCCTCCGCCCGGGCGGGCGCGGCGTAGGCGTCGGGAGTCCGCCCCGCCAGGTAGGTCCGCCACATCACCACGTTCGACCGCGCGTCGAACACGGGAGCCGGCACGGTCTCCCTCGCCGAGGCGGTGGCACACCGGTCGTCCAGCACCGGATAGACGAGCAACTGGAAGGCCAGTGGCGGACCGCCCCGGTCACGCGCCTTCAACGCCACCCCGGCGGCCAGGCAACCGCCGGCGCTCGCCCCCGCGATCGCGATCCGGGCCGGATCCACGCCGAGATCGCCGGCGTGGGCGGCCACCCAGTCCAGCGCCGCCACGGAATCGTCGAGCCCGGCCGGGCACGGATGCTCCGGGGCCAGCCGGTAGTCGACGTTGACCACGAGGGCGCCGGCCTCGTCGCTGATCCGCGCGCACAGCGCGTCCGTGGCGTCGAGGTCACCGAGGATGAAGGCCCCGCCGTGCAGCCAGACCACCGCGGGGATCCCGTCGCGGCCGCGCGGCCGGTACAGCCGTACCGGTACCGGTACGTCGCCGTCGAGCCTCCGCTCGGTCACCTCCAGCCGGTCGCGCCCGGGGTAGGCCGGGCGCGCGGCGTGCCGCTCGCGGTTGAGCGCGCGCGCCGCGGCGGGATCGGCGAGGTTGCCCGGCGGCAGATCCACTGCCGCCGCGGCGAGTTCGGGATCCAGGAGGACGGAGTAGGTCATCGGTTTCGGCTCCTGTCGCTACTGACTCAACGACTGCTGGGCGGACTGCACGACCCGTGCCGCGCCGTCGGCGACACCGACCCGGCCGAAGATCACGTCGTCGTAGGTGCGCTGGAAGTCCCGTTTGACCGCGGCCGATCCGCTCGGCCACAGCCCGGTGGCCGAGCCGATCCGCCCGGCGACGGACTTCTCGTAGTCGCACACCGCCTTGTCGCCGCCCTGCG
This sequence comes from Amycolatopsis cynarae, assembly GCF_026802195.1. Lineage (NCBI taxonomy): Bacteria > Bacillati > Actinomycetota > Actinomycetes > Pseudonocardiales > Pseudonocardiaceae > Amycolatopsis > Amycolatopsis cynarae. The sequence goes on from NZ_CP113836.1 coordinate 4,570,390, forward strand.
CCGCCCCGCAGACCGCGTCGCGGGTCTGGGTGTTGGGCGGCAGGCCCCTGGTGGTGCCGAGGATCCGGCCCGCGTCGGGGTCGTTGGTGAGGAAGTCCAGCAGCTTCACCGCGGCGTCCTTGTGCGCGGACCGCTGGGTCACCGCGAAGGTCACCGGCGGCATCGCGGCCATGCCGGACTCCGCACCGTCACTGGGCAGCGAGGCCGCCTTGACACCGGGACCGAAGGAGGACAGGTAGGCGGTCAGGCTGGAGTCGTAGTTGATTTCCGAGGCCGACTTCTTCGTCACCATGCCCGAGTTCTGCATGGAACCGTCCATTTTGGTCGTCGCGGCCGGTGCGGTCGCCGCACCGCGCTGGCGGAGACCGCCGGTGAGGTTCCAGAACTGCTCGAGGTCGGCCGCGGTGAAACCCACCTTGCCGTCGTCGGTGTAGAGCTTCTTGCCGTTCTGGTGCAGCCAGACCTCGAACCAGTCGATCGCCCAGCCGAAGTCGGTGGTGCCCGCGGTGCCGGTGGCGCCGATCCTGGCCATCGCGTCGCCGAACTGCTGCCAGGTCCAGCCCTGCCCGGCGGCGGGCGCGCTCACCCCGGCCTTGGCGAAGGCGTCCGGGTCGTAGGCCAGCATCTGCGTGGTCTGCCCGCCCGGGATCGCGTACTGCCTGCCGTCGATCTTGCCCCCGGCGAGCAGGGCGGGCGGCACGCTCGCGGTGGCGAGCTGCTTGCCCAGGTAGGAGTCGAGCTCGGCCAGCGCGTGCCGATGTTCGTATTCGCCCAGGGTGGCGCGGTCCAGCTGGATCAGGTCCGGCGCGGCACCGCCCGCCACCTGCGTGGACAGCTTCTGGAAATAGGCGTCGTAGGCGGCGTACTCGGTGTCGACCTTGATGCCGGGGTTTTTCTCCATGAACTTCTGCACGGCCGCCTTCGTGGCGTTCGCCCGGTCCTGGTTGCCCCACCAGACGAACCGGATGGTCGTGTCGCCGCCACTGCCGCTGCCACAGGCCGCCAGCGCGCCGGCGGAGGCCAGCGCGATCACCGCGACGAGGCCTCTCACCGCCATCCGGGAGAGCCGTCCGCTCATCGCTTTCTCCTTCCAGGGCGGCCGTCCCGAGGCCGGCTACCGGATCTTCGTTGAATCGGTTCAAGACACCGTAGGTGGCCGCCATCACGTCGTCAACCCTTGTCGGCAACACTACGCAAAGTAGCTGCCTGACCTGCGGGAACACGCTTTCCCGCCACGCCTCGCAGGCAGCCTCCGGTCCGCCGAGGGTAACCACAGGATCCCGGGTTTGGAAAGCGCTTTCCACAACCACTCTCCGAGGTCGGGGCGCACGGGGTACGCACTTGACAAGGTTCTCGAGGGAGGGATTGAATCGCTTCACTGCCGCCCGTCGACCCCGCGGCAGTCCTCGCGTCCGACCGTTCGTTCTCCCTTCCCGCCCCGGATCCGGGGCGGGTGAATTCGGTGTGCGCCCGATCCGCCCGGAGGCCAAAGATGTCCCCGAAATCCCCCTTGAGCAGGCGCGGCTTCCTCGGCGGCATGTCCGCCGCGGCCGCCGCCGCGGCACTTTCCCAGCTCGGCCAGGCGACCGCCGCCGCCGAGGACGGCAAGGTCCCCCCGGCCGCTCCCGGCCCCGTCGATCTGCACTGGCTCGACGGCACCCCCGCCGCCAGCACGGGCAGCGCGTTCGGTGTGCCCTGGCCGAAGGGCACGCTGGCGAAGGAAACCACCCTCAGCCTCGTCGCCGCCGATGGAACAGCCGTTCCGGTCCAGTCCTGGCCGCTCGCCTTCTGGCCCGACGGTTCGGTGAAGTGGTCCGGGCACGCCGTCTCTTCCCGCCCGCGCGCGGACAGCTTCCGGCTCCAGGCGGGCACTCCCGCCGCGCCCGCGGTGCCGGTCACCGTGCAGCGCTCCGACACGGAGGTCACGCTCTCCAACGGCACCGTCGAGGTCCGCGTCGCCACCGGCGGTCCCGTGGTGATCCGCGCGCTGAGCCGGGGTTCGCGGCTCACCGCGCAGGACGGCACGCTCGTGCTCCTGCTCCAGGACCAGCCCGACGATGCCGCCGACAGCGCTTCGCCGCGCCGCGAGGAGTGGGTGGGCATTGTGGAGGACGTGGAGGTCGAGCAATCCGGGCCGGTCCGCGCGGTGCTGAAGGTGACCGGGCGCTACCGGCGCGACCGCGGCCAGGACAAGGGCGGGCCAGCGATCCTGCCGTGGACGCTGCGGATCTACCTCGCCGAGGGTGGCGAATCGATCCGGCTGGTGCACAGTTTCCTTTGGGACGCCGACGAAAACCACACCTTCGTGCGGGGGCTGGGACTGCGGCTGTCCGTCCCCATGACCGACGAGCCGCACAACCGGCACCTGCGCTTCGGCACCGCCTCGGGCGGGGTGTGGGGCGAACCGGTGCGCGTGCTGACCGGGTTGCGGCGCGACCCGGGAGCCGCCGTGCGCAAGGCGCAGATCGACGGCACCGCCACCCCGCCCGTCGCCCAGTGGAGCCAGCAGGTCCGCGACGGCTACCAGCAGCTCGCGCTGTGGAACGATTTCACGCTGTTCCAGGAATCGGCACGCCATTTCGCGGTCTGGAAACGCACCGGCGGCACCGCCTGCTGGCTCAAGCACGCCGGACGCGGCGACCGGGCGGCGGGCTTCGGCTACGCCGGCGGTGTCAGCGGCGGACTGGGCTTCGGCATGCGGGACTTCTGGCAGCGGTTCCCCCGTTCCCTCGACGTCCGGAACGCGGCCGCCGGCATCGCCACCGTGACCCTGTGGTCGTACTCGCCGCTCGCCCCGGCCATGGACCTGCGGACCTACGACTCGGTCGCGCACGGGCTGAACCTGTCCTATGAGGACGTCCAGGACGGGTTCGCCACTCCGCAGGGCATGGTGCGTTCGACGGAGATGACATTGTGGGCGATGGCTTCGACACCGTCACGGGACACCGTCGCGGCGCTCTCGGCCACGCAGACCGCACCCCCGCAGATCGTGGCCGCCCCGCAGACCTACCACGGCGCCGGCGTGTTCGGCCGGTGGAGCCTTCCCGACCGCGGCACTCCCGCCCGCGCCAGGCTCGAGGACTCGATCGCGCAGGACGTGGCCTTCTACGCGGGGCAGGTCGATCAGCGCGAGTGGTACGGCTTCTGGAACTACGGCGACATCATGCACACCTACGACGCCGACCGCCACGAATGGCGTTACGACGTGGGCGGGTACGCCTGGGACAACGCCGAACTGGGCAGCGACGCTATGCTGTGGTACGCGTTCCTGCGCTCGGGAGACCCCCGCGCCTTCCGGCTCGCGAGAGCGATGACGCAACACGTGTCCGAAGTGGACACCCACCATAGTGGTCGCTTCGCGGGTCTCGGCTCGCGGCACGCGGTGGTGCACTGGGGCGACGGCGCCAAGGAAGCGCGCGTGGGAGAGTCGTTCACCAAGCGGTTCTGCTACTACCTCACCGCCGACGAGTTGCTCGGCGAGCTGATCCGGTCGTCCCTGCGGGCCGACGAAACGCTGCGCACCATCGACCCGCTGCGCGAGGTGCTGCCGCCGCAGACCGTCGCCCCCGCGCGGGTGCGCATCGGCCCGGACTGGTACGCGCTGGTGAGCAACTGGATGACCGAATGGGAGCGCACCGGCGATCCGCGGTGGCGCGACCGCATCGTCACCGGCATGCGCGACATCGCCGCCTTCCCGGCCGGGCTGTTCACCGGCGAGGCGGGCGGGGCGGTGGGCTTCGATCCCGCGACCGGGCACCTGGTCAACCTCGGCAAGGGCGATTTCGACGGCGGGTACAACCTGGCGATGGCGTTCCTGGGCGAGCAGATCCTCTGGGAGGCGCTCGACCTGGTCGACGTGCCCGATTTCCGGCAGACCTACCTGGACTTCGCGCGCTACGTCCAGGCCCCCTCGGCGGACAAGATCGCGCGCTACGGCCGCGACTTCAACCCGGGAGTGTTCAAGACGATCTACTCGCGCGTCACGGCCTGGGCCGGGGAACAGTTGAACGACCCGGTGCTGCGCAAGCGGGGCTGGGACCAGTTCACCTCCGACCCCGCCGGTCAGCCCTGGCCCGCGCCGGTGCAGGCGGGCGGCACCGCCGTCGCGAGCGCGGTGCAGGAGATCCCGAAGGGCGACTTCGCCACCAACGACGCCGCGCAACGCACCCTGGCGATCATCTCACTGCTGGCGATCGCCCCCCAGGAAGCACCCTGACACGCTCCCCTTCCGGAGTGCTCGAGCGGGGCCTGTCTGCTCCGAATCATTCGAAGCAAACAGGCCCCGCTGCACGCACGGCCGAGCCGCTGCGCGAGGCGAGAGGTGTCAGGACTGGCTGCGCGTCCAGGTTTCGACCACGGTGCCGAGGACGGACAGCGGCAGGTTGCCCCCGCCGAGCACGACGTCGTGGAAGTCCCGGATGTCGAACTTCCCGCCCAGCGCCCGTTCCGCCTCGCCCCGGATCCGCTGGATCTCCAGGCGCCCCACCATGTACGACAGCGCCTGGCCCGGGCAACCCGCGTAGCGGTCGATCTCGGCCTCGATCTCCATCGGGGCCATCGGCGTGTGGTCGGTGAGGTAGTCCACCGCCTGCTGACGGCTCCAGCCCAGGGCGTGCAGACCGGTGTCGACCACCAGGCGGCCCGCCCGCATCGAGTCCTGGGTCAGCATGCCCAGCCTGGCCAGATCGGAGGTGTACAGGCCCATCTCGTCGGCGAGCCGTTCCGCGTAGAGGCCCCAGCCTTCGACGAAGGCGTTGACGTCGGCGATGCGGCGCAGCAGCGGGAGCCCGGACAGCCCCTGGGCGAGCGAGATCTGGAAGTGGTGCCCCGGCACGGCTTCGTGGTAGGCGATGGCCTCGGCCGTGTGCCGGAATCGTTGTTCCGCCTGGAAGGTGTTGGCATAGTAGGTGCCGGGGCGCGACCCGTCCAGCGCGGGTTCGATGTAGTACGCGATGGTGCCGCCGTCGGCGTCGCTCTCCGGCACGGCCCTGACTTCGCACCGCTGCTCCGGCACGGTGCGGAACCAGCGGGGGGCCATCTCCTCGGCCCGACGGATCGCCGTCCTCGCCGAGGCGAGCAGTTCTTCACCGCTGGTCCAGCGCAGCGCCGGGTCTGTCCGCAGCCGGTGGAAGATCTCCGGCAGTTCACTGGTGCCGAACACCCGCGAGCCGAGTTCCCGGTACTCTTCCGCCAGCGATTCGATCAGCTCCAGGCCGGTGTCGTGCAGTTCCCGTGCGCCGCGGCCGGTAGTGGTGTGCACCCGGATCAGGCCCTGGTAGCGCTGCTCACCCCCGGGCTGCCAGCACAGTCCCGCCCGTTCCGCGGGCAGGGCCCGCGGTTTCACCTCCGTGGCCAGGAAGTCCCGGTAGCGGCGCAGCGCCTGGTAGACCATGCCGGTGAGCAGCCGATCCCGCTCGTCCGCGAACCCGGGCACGTCGGCGTCGAGCCGCAACGGGCCCGCCGCCCGGTCGGCCAGAAAGCGGTCGAAATAGGCGATGCCCATGTCCACCAGGAAGCCCGGCGGCACCAGTTCCCCGCGCTGCCGCTCGATCACGTGGTCCACAAAGGACGGCAGCGCGGCCAGCCGGGCGAGGAAGCCCCGGGCCCGGTCCGGATCGGTCGGTTTCGCCAGCGGGAGTTCCAGCAGCACGCGCTGCACGGGCGCGTCGAAGGAATCGCTGACCAGGAACTCGGGCAGCCGCGCGTCGAGCAGGTCGACCGCCGCCTGGGCCTGCTGGATCACCACCTGCCGCGTCACCGCGTCGCCCTCGGCCCCGGCCGCGCGCTCCGCCAGTTCCCGGTAGCGGGCCCGCAGCCGCCGCTCGGCCTCCGGGCCGAGGTCCGGCAGCCGGTCGTGCTCGCCGGGCAGCCCGAGGACGGACGCACGCACCGGGTTCGCTTCGAAGGCGAGCCCGAGGAGCTCCTCGGCGAGCTCGTCGATCACGAAGCCACGCTCCGCACCCAGTCCTCGACCACGGCGTCGAGCACCGACATCGGCAGGGCGCCACCGCCGAGCACCACGTCGTGGAAGGCGCGGATGTCGAACTTCTCGCCGAGCGCGTCGGCGGCCTTCCGCCGGATCCGCAGGATTTCCAGGCGCCCCACCATGTAGGACAGCGCCTGCCCCGGATAGGCGATGTAGCGGTCGACCTCGGACTCGATCTCCACCTTCGGCATCGGTGTGTGCTCGGTGAGGTAGTCCACGGCCTGCTGCCTGCTCCAGCCCTTGGCGTGCAGCCCGGTGTCGACCACCAGCCTGCCCGCGCGCATCGAGTCCACGGTGAGCATGCCCAGCAGGGCGAGGTCGCCGGAGTACAGGCCCATCTCGTGCGCGAGGCGCTCGGTGTAGAGCCCCCACCCCTCGGTGTAGGCGTTGAACTCGCCGATCCGGTGCAGCAGCGGGAGATCGGTCAGCCCGAGCTGGGTGGACAGCTGGAAGTGGTGCCCGGGAATGGCCTCGTGGAAGGCGATCACCTCGGCGGTGTGCCGGAACCGTTCGGAGACCTGGTGGGTGTTGGCGAAGTAGGTGCCGGGCCGGGATCCGTCCATGGCGGGCGGCAGGTAGTAGGCGGCGGACGCGCCCGGTGCCTCGGCGGCCGGGACCGGCTCCACCACCCACGAATGCGGCGGAATGCGGCCGAACCAGCGCGGCGCGGCCTCGGCGGCGCGCTCGATCGCCGACCGTGCCGTGTCCAGCAACTCGTCGGCGTCCTTCCAGCGCAGTTCGGGATCGGTGCGCAGGCGCTCGAAGATCTCCGGCAGTGCGCTGGTGCCGAAGACCCGCGAGCCGATCTCGGCGTACTCCCGGGCGAGGTCGTCGATGAGGCGCAGCCCGGTCTCGTGCAGTTCTTCGGGGGTCCGGTCGGTCGTGGTGTGTGCGCGCGCCGCGGCGGCGTACATCTCCTCGCCCCCGGGCAGCCAGCACAGCCCCGGCTTGTCCAGCGGGCGGCCGTGCGGCGCGATCTCGCGTTCCAGGACGTCGCGGTAGGCGGCGAAGGCCGGGCGGACCACGTGCTCGACCAGTTCGGCACGCCGGGCGGTGAGCTCCTCGGACGGCAGGACCTGGCGCAGCAGCGGGTCGGCGGCGGGATCTGCGGCACCCGCGAGATAGCGGTCCAGGTGCGCGATCGCGGCGGCCACCAGATGCGCCACGGGTACCCGCCCGGCGGCCACTCCGGCGCGATGACGGTCGGCGGCCTGCTCCAGGTGCCGCGGGATCGCGGCGAGCCGTCCGAGCTGCCGCTCGGCCTGCTCGGGGGTGGTCACGCCGACCATCGGCAGGATCGTCAGCAGACTGACCGCGGGCGCGATGAACAGGTCGGTCACGGTGTACTCGGCGGAGTGCGTGGCGAGCCGGTCGAGGATGCCGCGCGCCTGGGCCACCAGTACGTCGCGGGTCACCCGGTCCTGCGCCGTTTCCGGCTCCAGCTCCTCGGCCCGGCGGACGAACTCCTGCAGCGTCGCGCGCTGCTCCTCCTCCGCGGCTTCGGTGAGCTCGGCGAGCCCCTCCCGGTCGGAGTCGATCCCCAGCACGGCGGGCCACAACGGTTCGGCGTCGAAAAGCGCTTCCACGAACTCGTCGGCCAGTTCGGCAACCTCGGTCATGGCGCCAGCCTAGAGCGCGGGACGGCCTTGCCGCCGGGGTTTTCCCCGGGCCGCGGCGGTTCGCCACGCCCCAGCGGGCACCACATGAGTCCCGCGCCCGGGGGCACGCGGTAGCGTTCCGGGTTGTGGCCGTGACCGATCCCGTGGATGCCCGCCTGCTCGCCGCGCTGGCCGACCTGGGCAAGGCCGCCGTACACGAACTCGCGGCCCGGGTCGGGATGGACCCGCGCGAGGTCGCCTACCGGCTCGTCGCGCTCTCCGGCAGTGGGTTGCCGCTGCTGGTGGGCGTGGAAAGCGATCCGAACGGCCTGCGCGCGGCGCTCGCGGGCGGCTGGTCCCGGCCCGGGCAGCCCCCTCCCCCCGCCCCGGCTCCCACGCCGCCTCCCACCCCCGCTCCCGGGCCAGGGGTGGCGGGAGTGCCGTCGGGCGCCTATGGCGTGCCTTCCGGGGTTTACGGCGTGCCCTCGGGCCGCTATCCGGCGCACGGGGCCGGGCAACCGGTGCAGGGCGTGCCGTCGGGCCGCTACCCCGCTCCCCTGCCCGCACGGCCACCGGCACCGCAGGCGCCACCCGCCGTCCAGCGTCCGCAGCCACCCGCCCCCCTCGACCCGGTGATCAGCACCTGGGGCCCGCCGCAGACCGCGTCCTGGGCCCGCGGTGACCAGCGCGCCGCCCCGTCCGGCCCGGTGCGGCGGACGGGCCGGATCGGCGAGGCGCTGAACACCCAGGGTCTCGAGGGTGAGCAGCTGTCGGTGCAGTTGCTGGAGGTGCAGGATCCGGCGGACTTCCTGTTCGCCGCCGCGGGCTACCGGCTGGAGGAGGGCGAGCGGGCCATCGTGGTGCACACCGAGATCACCAACCGCGGCGCCATCCCGTTCGTGTCCCTGCCGGACAACTACCTCGAACTGCTCACCGCCGAGGGCAGGGCGATCACGAAGGCCCCGGTCTCCCTGACCTCCCGGCCGCCGCACAAGATCGGGGTGCAGCCGGGCGAGACCGCCGGGGGGCACACCGTCTACGTGGTCCCCGAAGCCACCCGCGTGGTCTCGCTGCGCTGGAGCCCCCGCCCCGAACCCGACGAGCGCACGCTCACCTGGTCCCTGGACGACTGACCCCCGGCCGGGGCCGTGGCGAGAGCCGTGAAGGGCCCCTTCACGGCCAACGGCCGTACGTCGTCCCAGTGTTGGGTGCCCTGAAGGTGGCCTTGAGGGTCATAAACGCCCTCAACGCCACCTTGGGGCAGGTCCCGCTTGGAGGAACGCCGCCCCTGTCCGGCCGCTGCCGGCCAACGGCCGTACGGGTCAGGAGTCGGCGCGGAGGATGTCCAGTGCGTGCTTGAGGTCGTCCGGGTAGTCGGCCTCGAACTGCACCCACCGCCCGTCGGCGGGGTGCGCGAAGCCGAGGGTGCGGGCGTGCAGCCACTGCCTCGACAGGCCGAGCCTGCGCGACAGCACGGGATCGGCGCCGTAGGTGAGGTCGCCCACGCAGGGATGCCGCACCGCGGCGAAGTGCACCCGGATCTGGTGGGTGCGGCCGGTCTCCAGCTTGATGGCCACCAGCGAGGCCGCGCGGAACGCTTCGACCACCTCGTAGTGCGTGACGCTGGGACGGCCCCCCGCGACCACGGCGAACTTGTAGTCGTGGCGGGGATGGCGGTCGATCGGCGCGTCGATGGTGCCGCGGGTCGGGTCCGGATGGCCCTGCACGACGGCGTGGTAGCCCTTGTCCACGGTGCGTTCCTTGAACGCGCGCTTGAGCACGGTGTAGGCGTGCTCGCTCTTGGCCACCACCATCACCCCGGTGGTCCCGGCGTCCAGCCGGTGCACCACGCCCTGCCGCTCCGCGGCACCGGAGGTGGAGATGCGCAGCCCGGCGGCGGCCAGCCCGCCGACCACGGTGGGCCCGGTCCAGCCCGGGCTGGGGTGCACCGCCACGCCGACCGGCTTGGACACCACCACGATGTCGTCGTCGTCGTGGAGGATGCGCAGGCCCTCGACGGGCTCCGCGACCACCTGGACGTGGTTCTCCGGCTCCGGCAGCGTGACCTCGAGCAGCCCGCCCGCGGTCAGCCGGTCGGACTTGCCCGCCGGGTGCCCGTCGAGCAGCACCTCACCGGCTTCGGCGAGTTCGGCCACCACCGTCCGGGACAGCCCCAGCAGCTTGGCGAGCCCGGCGTCCACGCGCATCCCGTCGAGCCCGTCGGGGACGGGCAGCATCCGCGCCGTCATTTGCGGCCCCGGACGGTTCCGTCGTAGTCGCGGCCCAGCACCGACAGCAGCACGATCAGGGCGCCGCCCACGCAGATGCACGAATCCGCCACGTTGAACACCGGGAAGGCCTCGGCGTTGGGGGCGAACACGGAGATGAAGTCGACCACGTGCCCGCGCAGCGGGCCCGGCGCGCGGAAGAGGCGGTCGATCAGGTTGCCCAGTGCGCCGGCGAGCACCAGGCCGAGCCCGACCGCCCAGCCCGCCGAGCGCAGGCGACCGGCGAACCAGATGAGGGTGCCCACCACGGCGATCGCCACCAGCGCCAGCACCCAGGTCATCCCGGTGGCCATGGAGAAGGCCGCACCGGGGTTACGGACGAGCTGGAGGTAGACCAGGCCGCCGAGGAGCTTCACCGGCTCCCGTCCCTCCAAATTGGACACGACGAGGACCTTGGTGAGGATGTCGAGCGCGACCGCCGCAAGGGCGACGGCGGCGAGCAGACCCACCCGCCGCTTCGGCGCCTGCGGGGCCGGTTCCTCCCCGGAGCTGGTCTCGGGCTGCGATCGGTTTTCGGTGCTCACCCGGACCATTGTCCACGCCGGGCCGTCCGCCCTGCTCACCCGGCCAGGAACGGGGGCAGCGGGCGCGGGTCCGGCACGGGCGCCCAGCGCCCGGCGGGGCGGCCGTAGGTCCAGCGGGCACCCCGCGCGACGATCTGCCGCAGCGCCAGCACCAGCCGGTCGATGTGCTCTTCGGTGGTGCCCAGGCCCAGGCTCACCCGCACCGCCTGCGCGCCCTGCCCGGCCAGCCTGCGGGTGGCGATGTGCGCGCAGAACGCGCCGTCCCGCACACCGATGCCGTATTCGGCCGACAGCACCGCCGACAGCCAGCCCGGTTCGAAGCCGTCGAGGGTGAAGCTCACGGTACCGGTCCGGTCACTCTCGTCGTCGAACAACCGCAGTTCGGCCAGCCCCGGCACGGCGGCCAGCCCGGCCCGCAGGCGCTCCAGCAGCGCGTGCTCGTGCGCCTCCAACGCGTCCCAGTGCGCCCCGAGCTGCTCGCAGGCGACCGCGAGGGCATGGACGCCGACGATGTTGGGTGAACCGGCCTCGTGCCGTTCCGGGCCGGTGTGCCAGGTGACGCCGACCCCGGTCTCGTGCCGGGTGACGGCCTTGGTGGCGCCGCCACCGGCCAGATACGGCGTGGCGGCGCGCAGCCAGTCGGCGCGGCCGATCAGGGCGCCCGCCCCGAACGGCGCGTACAGCTTGTGGCCCGACAGCACGACGTAGTCGACGTCGAGGCCGGTCAGCGAGATCGGGCGGTGCGGGGCGAGCTGCGCCGCGTCCAGTGCGGTGCGGGCGCCGTGCCGCCGGGCGACCGCGGCGATCTCGGCCACCGGCAGGGTTTCCCCGGTCACGTTCGACGCGCCGGTCAGCACCACCAGCCGCGGCCCGGCCGGGCAGCCCGCCAGCGCCCGCTCCACCGCGGCGACGGCCGCGAGCCGGGTGCGTGGCGCCGGGATGCGGACCACGTTCGGGCCGCGCCACGGCAGCAGCGCCGCATGGTGCTCGGTGTCGAACAGCACCACCGAGGTGTGCCGGGGCAGGGCGCGCGCCAACAGGTTCAGGGCGTCGGTGGTGTTGCGGGTGAAGATCACGGTGTCCCGGTCGCGCGCGCCGGCGAACTTCCGCAGCACCTCCCGTGCCCGCTCATAGACCCTTGTGGACACTTGCGAGGCGAAACCGGCGCCGCGGTGGGCACTGGCGTACCACGGCAGGAAGGCGTCCACGGCGTCGCGGACCGCGGCCAGGCACGGCGCGCTGGCCGCGTGGTCGAGATTGGCGTAGCCGGTCTCTCCCCCGGTCACCAGCGGGACGCGGGTGCCCAGCACGGCCGGGATGTCCTGCCGGACACGGATTTCGGTGCTGTCGATGGTGCTGCCGACGGTGAGCGTCACGACGTCTCCTGGACGACCCAGGGACCCCGGGGGGTCCGCGCTTGCCCGCCGCACCGCGCGGCGGACCAGGTCCTCACCCGGGGCACCCCACCGCGGTAGGAGGGTTGCCGGCCAGCGAGCCGGGGCTTCGCGCTGGCACTCATGACCTGTGGGCAGCCTAGCCGAATGGGCCGGGACGAGGCGACCGGCGACCGGATGGTGGGACGGCGGTCAGCGGCCCGATTCGCCGCGCCAGCGCGCCAGCGGGCCCGCCCGGTCCACCGCGCGCAGCCGCCGCTCGGCGGTTTCGAGCGCCGATTCGGTGGCCACCACCAGCAACTGGTCGCCCTCCTGCAGCCGGGTGGTCCGCTGCGGGGTGAAGCTCTTCCCGTCGCGCACGATCAGGCTCAGCGACGCCCCCGCGGGCAGGCGCAGCTCGGTGAGGTAGACGCCGTGCAGCCGGGATCCCCGCTGGATGCGGACCTGCAGCAGCGCCGCCTGGAGCTCGTCCAACGCCGCGGAGTCCACCTCGATCTCCTTCGGCTCGGTCTCGGCGGACAGGCCGAGCACCCCCGCCAGCCTGCTCAGCGTCGTGCCCTGCACCAGGGTGAGCACGACGACCAGCACGAACACCGCGTCCACCAGCCGCTCCGCGTCCGGCAGGCCGAGGGCGAGCGGGATCATGGCGAGCACGATGGGCACCGCCCCGCGCAGTCCCGCCCAGGACAGGAACACCTGCTCCCGCCAGGGAACGCGGAACGGCAGTTGCGACACCAGCACCGACAGCGGCCGGGCGAGCAGCAGCACCACCGCGCCCGCCACCAGGCCCGGCACCACCGCGTACAGCAGGCGTTCCGGGGTGGCAAACAGGCCGAGCAGCACGAACAGCCCGATCTGCGCGAGCCAGCCCATGCCCTCGGCGAAGGACACCGTGTCGGAACGGTGCGGCAGGCGGGCGTTGCCCAGGATCAGCGCGGCGACGTAGGTGGCGAGCAGTCCCGACGCGTGGGCGAACTGGCCGCAGGCGTAGGCGACCACGCACATCGCGACCGTCGCGAGTGGATAGAGACCGGTGGCGGGCAATGCGGCGCGCCGCAGGGCCCACGCCCCCAGCCAGCCCAGTGCCGCCCCCACCGCGAGACCGGCCAGTAGTTCGTAGACCACCAGCAGGGGCAGCGTCCAGTCCAGCCGCGAACCCTCGGCGAGCACGACCACGGCGATGTAGGCCGGGGCGTCGTTGAGGCCGGACTCGATCTCCAGCGCGCCCACCAGCCGCCGCCGGATGCCGAGCGTGCGCAGCACCGAGAACACGGCGGCCGAGTCGGTGGAGGCGAGCACGGCACCCCACAGCAGAGCCATGCGCCAGTCCAGGCCCAGCAGCCAGTGCAGTGCCGCCCCGGTGATCGCCACGCTCAACCCAACGGCCACAGTGGACAGAGCGATTCCCTGCGCCAGCGCGGGTTTGACCGACGACCAGCGTGTGGTCAGGCCGCCTTCGGTGAGGATCAGCACCAGTGCGGCGAGTCCGAGCGACTGGGTCAGCGTGGGATCGGTGAGCTGGATACCGAAACCGGCCTTGCCGAGCAGCACCCCGAGCAGCAGGTAGAGCAGCAGCGAGGGAAGGCCGACCCGGGTGGAGAGCCGGACCGCGAGCACGGAGGCCAGCAACACGGCCGCGCCCAGCCCCAGCACGACCGGAAGTTCCGCCACCGCACCTCCCCTGCCGACCCGCCTCCCTTCAAGGATAAGGGTTCGGCAATACGTCCCGGATTCGGCCCGGGCGCGCCGGAAAGACCGCCATCGGCCGTCCGAAGTGGTCAGCTCCGGCGAAGGGAGTCCAGCAGCTCACCCAGTCCGGGCGGCGCGTCGGCCAGTTCGATCAGCTTCTCGCGCGCGCGTTCACCGCGTACCACCACGATGTCGCGGCTGCGCACGCCCAAGGCCTTGGCCAGCACCTTGCACACCGCCTCGTTGGCCTTGCCCTCCACCGCGGGTGCCTTCACCGACACGATCAGCGCACCGCCGTGTTCCCCGCCGACCGCATCCCGTTTCGCACCCGGTTTCACGCGGATCGTGAAGCGCATCAGGCGGTCACCGCCCCGGCGAGCACCGTTTCCCCGACACCGAGGCGGGCGAACGGCCCGGTCCGGCGGAGGACGATCGCGCGGTGCGGTTTCCGGTCCAGCCAGCCCTCGGCCACGGCGTGGCCGAGCAGCGCCGCTCCCAGCGCCCCGCCGAAGTGCTCACGGCGCTCTGTCCAATCCAGACACTCCCGCAGCAGCGGCCGGTCCCGGGGCGCGGGCACCGGCACGCCCAGCTCCGCCAGCACCTCGCGCCCCCGCGCGGTCAGCGTCAACCCGGAAGCGAGATCGACCAGCCCAGTGCGCAGCATGCCGTCGCGGACGGCCACCCCCAGTGCACCGGCGAGATGGTCGTAGCAGGTGCGCGCGAACGACAGCCTGCGCGCCCGCACCGACTCGCGCAGGCCCTGCACCGGCCTTCGTTCGGCGTGCTGCGCCAGCTGCTCGATGAGCTCGGCCACCTGCGGGTCGGTGATCCGCACGTAGCTGTGCCGTCCCTGGCGGGCCCCCGTGACGAAACCGGCGTCCCGCAACCGCGTGACGTGCTCGCTCGCCGTGGACGGACTGATCCCGGCCGCCTTGGCCAGCTCCCCCACGGTCCAGGCGCGGCCGTCGAGCAGGGCCAGGCACATCGTGGCCCTGCTCTGGTCGGCGAGCACGGCGGCGACCTCGGCCAGGGCGAGGGTGTTCATGCTCTTACCGTAGGGCAGCTTTGTTTCGGCCGTCGCCGACACGGTGCGCTTGTGGGCACTGCGGTGGGCCTGGCCGGGGATTCAGCCGAGCCGGGACAGGAAGGACGCCGAGGCCGCCACCGCCGGTTTGGACGAGTTGGTGCCCAGCAGCAGCACCGCGAACGCGACATCGTCCCGGTAACCGGCGAACCAGCCGTTCGCGCCGCTGCCGTCGCCGAACTGCGCCGTCCCCGTCTTGCCGAAAACCCGGCCACTGCCCTGAAGGGCGGTGGCCGTGCCGTTCGTGACGACCTCGCGCATCATCGACCGCAGCGCGCCGACGACGGCGTCCGGCGGCCCCTGGTAACCGGTGTTGACCGTGGTGGCGCGGTCGTGCCACAGCTTCGGCGTGACCGCCTTGCCCGCGGCCACGGTGGCCGCCATCAGTGCCAGCCCGAGCGGGCTGGCCTGCACGGTGCCCTGGCCGATGGCGTCCTCGACCTGGGCGGCGGAGTCCCGCGCCGCGACCACCTTGCCCAGTTCGGTGTCGATCCCGGGAATGGTGAAGTCGGCGTTGAGGCCGAACTGGTCCGCCGCGCGGGCCAGTGCGTCGGCGGACAGCCCCGAGGCCAGCTGGGCGAAGGTGGTGTTGCAGGAATGCGCGAAGGCCGAGTGCAGCGGCAGCGGGGCGAAGGAGAACTCGTCGTCGTTGGGGATCCTCCGCTGCCCGATCTGGGCGCTGCCGGGGCAGGGCAGGACGGTGTCCGCGGTGGCCGCGCCCCGTTCCAGTGCCGCGGCCGCGGTGACGATCTTGAAGGTGGATCCGGGCGCGTAGAGCCCGCTGAGCGCGGTGGGGGCACCCCCGGCCGCACCGTTCTGCGCGACGGCGAGGAGATCTCCGGTGGAGGGCTGGATCGCCACCAGCATCGCCGGGGCACCCTGGGCGTCCACGGCGGCCTGCGCGGCGGCCTGGACGGCGGTGCTCAGCGTCGAGACCAGCGGCCCCTGGACCGGTTGTCCCTCGCTGTACAGGGTTTTTTCGGTGCCGTCCGCCTGCTCGAGCAGCACGGCCCAGCCCTGGGCCGCCTCCCCGGCGACCCGGGCCATCCCGGGGGCCAGCAGGGGCGCGACGGCGGCGCCGTTGGGCTTGGCCCCGTCGGACTGCCAGGTCAGCAACGGTTTGCCGTCGCGGTCGGCCACCGCGGTGCCCCCGCCCGAGGAGTGCACCGCGAACCGCTCGCCGGGGCCGAGTTCCGGATGGATCAACGACGGGACGAAATGCACCTTCCAGCCGTCCCCGGCGCGGACCAGCGACAGGGTGCTGTCGTAGGTCCACACCCGGGACGAGCCGAGCGTCCAGCTCACCTTGAAGGTGGCGCTGCTGCCGGAAACCTGCCGCAGCGTGATCTTGACGGCGGTCCCGCCGAGCGCGGAGGAGGCGGCCTGCAACGCGACGGCAGCGCCACCGGGATCGTCGGTCAGCGCCCCGGCCGCCCCGGTGTCGTTTCCGGCCCACGCCCGCAGGAAGGCGGCCGCGACCTCGGACGGGTCGGCCGCGGCGGTGGTGGCCCGGACGTCCGTGGTGCCACCGGCCGCATCGCCGCTCCCGCCGCCGCGCAGCACGAGCACCGCGGCCACCATGATGGCGACCACGGCGATCGCGCCGCCGGCGAGAACCGTTTTCCGGACCACCGGACGCATGATCAACCCCCCAGTCGTTCACCGGGGATATCGATCATGCTGTCCGGTTCGTTACGGTTCAGGCCGCCTTGGCCACCCGCACCGAGACCTTCACCCCGTCGCCGACGGTCCCCTCGGAACCGCCTTCCACCGCGCCGTAGGCGACCGAGACCGCGAGGGTCTCCCCGGCCACGAACTTCTCGTGCGGCTGCACCGCCTCGACCACGTCGGCCGGGGCGTCCACGGTCAGCTCGATGCGGTCGGCCACCTCCAGCCCGGCCTCGCGGCGGGCCTGCTGCACCACGCGCACCAGGTCGCGCGCGAGCCCTTCGGCGGCCAGTTCGGCGGTGACCTCGGTGTCCAGCAGGACCAGCCCGGAGCCCTCCGGCAGCTCGGCCGCCGCCGTCGCGCCCTTGACGTCCTTGGCCACCAGGCGCCGCTCGTACTCGCTGTCGAGCAGTTCGATCCCGGCCGCGACCACGGCGCCCTCCGGCGAGGTCGTCCATTCCCCCGCCTTCACCGCCTTGATCACCTTCTGCACGTCCCGGCCGAGCCGCGGCCCGGCGGCCCGCGCGTTGACCGCGACCTCGAAGGCGCCGTGCGCGGCGACGTCGGTGCTCAGCTCGACCGCCTTGACGTTGACCTCGTCGGCGATCAGGTCGGCGAACGGGCGCAGCGCCTCGGCGTCGCCTGCCGCCACCAGCAGCCGTGCCAGCGGCAGCCGCACGCGGAGCTTGTTCGCCTTGCGCAGCGACAGCGCCGACGAGCACACCTGGCGGACCCGGTCCATGGCCCGCACGAGGGGGGCGTCCGCGGGCAGTTCGTCGACCGTGGGCCAGTCGGTCAGGTGCACCGAGCGCTCACCGGTCAGCCCCCGCCACACCGCTTCGGTGGTCAGCGGCAGCAGCGGCGCCACCGTCCGGCAGGTCACCTCCAGCACGGTGTGCAGAGTGTCGACCGCGTCCCGTTCCCCGGCCCAGAACCGCTCGCGGGAACGGCGCACGTACCAGTTCGTCAGGACCTCGAGGAAGTCACGGACAGTGGTGCACGCGCCCGCGATGTCGCAGACGTCCAGTGCGGCCCCGACGTCGGTGACCAGCTCGTTGGTCTTGGCCAGGATGTAGCGGTCGAGCAGGTGCTTCGAGTCGGTCCGCCAGCGGCCCTCGACCCCCTCGGCATTGGCGTAGAGCGCGAGGAAGTAGTACGAGTTCCACAGCGGCAGCACCGCCTGGCGCACCGCGTCGCGGATGCCCTTGTCGGTGACGACGAGGTTGCCGCCGCGCAGGATCGGGCTCGCCATCAGGTACCAGCGCATGGCGTCGGAACCGTCGCGGTCGAACACCTCGTTGACGTCCGGGTAGTTCCGCAGCGACTTGGACATCTTCTGGCCGTCGGAGCCCAGCACGATGCCGTGCGAGACGCACATGCGGAACGCCGGACGGTCGAACAGCGCGGTGGCCAGCACGTGCAGCAGGTAGAACCAGCCGCGGGTCTGTCCGATGTACTCGACGATGAAGTCGCTCGGGTAGTGGTGCTCGAACCATTCCGCGTTCTCGAACGGGTAGTGCACCTGGGCGTAGGGCATCGACCCCGAGTCGAACCACACGTCGAACACGTCGGGGATGCGGCGCATCGTGGACTTCCCGCTCGGGTCGTCCGGATTGGGCCGGGTCAGCTCGTCGATGTAGGGCCGGTGCAGGTCCGTCGGCCGCACGCCGAAGTCCCGTTCCAGCTCGTCCAGCGAGCCGTACACGTCGATCCGCGGGTAGGCCGGGTCATCCGAGATCCACACCGGGATCGGCGTGCCCCAGTAGCGGTTGCGGGAGACCGACCAGTCCCTGGCGTTCTCCAGCCACTTCCCGAACTGGCCGTCCTTGACGTGCTCGGGGTACCAGGTGATCTGCTGGTTCAGCTCGACCATGCGGTCGCGGAACTCGGTCACCTTGACGAACCACGACGACACCGCGCGGTAGATCAGCGGGTTGCGGCAGCGCCAGCAGTGCGGGTACGAGTGCTCGTAGGTCTCGTGCCGCAGCAGCACCGCGCCCTGCTGTGCCGCCGAGCCCGTGCCGTTCTTGAGGTCGCGGATGATGTCGGGGTTGGCTTCGAACACCTGGCGGCCCTGGTAGTCCGGGACGGTGGCATCGAAGCGCCCCTTGGCGTCCACCGGGGTGACCGGGGTGATGCCCGCCGCGTCCGCCGCGGCCTTGTCGTCCTCGCCGTAGGCGGGCGCCATGTGCACGACGCCGGTGCCGTCGCCGGTGGTGACGAAGTCCGCCAGCAGGATCCGGTGCGAGTTCTCGGCGCCGACGAAGTACGGGAACGGCGGATCGTAGGACAGCCCCGCCAGCGCGGCACCCTTGTAGCGGGCGACGACCTTCGGCTCCTCGCCCAGTTCGCGCGCGTACGCCGGGACACGGGCCTCGGCGAGCACGAAACGCCGCCCCGGCTGGGTTTCCGGCTCCACCACCACGTAGTCCACGTCCGGGTGCACCGCGGCGGCCTGGTTGGAGGGCAGGGTCCACGGCGTGGTGGTCCAGATCAGCAGGTGTGCGCCGACCAGGCCGGGGTGGGCCTCGCTGCCGTGCAGGCGGAACCCGACGGTGACCGCCGGGTCCTGCCTGCTGGCGTAGACGTCCTCGTCCATCCGCAGTTCGTGGTTGGACAGCGGCGTCTCGTCCCGCCAGCAGTAGGGCAGCACCCGGTAGCCCTCGTAGACCAGGCCCTTGTCCCACAACTGCTTGAAGGCCCAGATCACCGATTCCATATAGGACAGATCGAGGGTCTTGTAGTCGTGCTCGAAGTCCACCCACCGTGCCTGGCGCGTGACGTAGTCCTGCCACTCGCCGGTGTAGCGCAGCACCGATTCGCGGCAGGCCCGGTTGAACTCGGCGATGCCCATGTCGTCGATCTGCGACTTGTCGGTGATGCCCAGCTGCCGCTCGGCCTCCAGCTCCGCGGGCAGGCCGTGGGTGTCCCAGCCGAACCGGCGTTCCACGTGCTTGCCGCGCATGGTCTGGTAGCGCGGCACGATGTCCTTGACGTAGCCGGTGAGCAGGTGGCCGTAGTGCGGCAGGCCGTTGGCGAAGGGCGGGCCGTCGTAGAACACGTACTCGTTGGCCCCGTGCGCGCCCGGGTCACGGGCGTCGATGGTGGCCTGGAAGGTCCGGTCGGACTCCCAGTACTCGAGCACCCGCTTTTCGAGGGCGGGAAAGGACGGCTGGGACTCCACCTGGCCCGGCGTCTGCCCGCCCAGCTGAGCCTTCGGGTACATCGGCGTTCTCCTCGCGGTTTTCGTCGCTCTCGCACGGATCCTGTGATCCCCACGGGGACGAGACGCGCCGGCGGGCACGTTCCGCGGTACCACCCCGCTTGCCCACCCGGAGGTGGGCCGCTCATTGGACGGCTGTCACGGGCCGCACCCGTCCGGTTCTACTGAGGCGCCCCGCCCTCGGCGGGTACCCGTTCTTCCGGAGGCTCCCCGGTGATGGCCGGATCGACGCCGTAGGCCTCCAGGCTATCGCACCGTGCGAACGGTCAGCGCGATGGCCGCCACCCACACCGCCGCTCCGAGGAGTCCTGCGGTGTGCAGACCGGACACGAAGGCCGCCGGGTGGGCGGGTTCTCCCGCCACGGCGCCGAACACGGCGGTGCCGATCGCGCCGAAGGCCTGCCGTGCGGTGTTGTTGACCCCGCTGGCGGCCCCCGCGTACTCCCCCGGTGCCCCGCCCACCGCCGCCGCGACCACCGCCGCGGTCAGCAGGCCCATGCCGAGGCCGAGGCCGAACCAGGTGGGCAGCACGGTCAGGTACCCACTGTCCGGCGAGACCCGCAGCAGGTTGAGCAGGGCGACGGCGCCCAGCGCCAGGCCCGCGATCATCAAGGGCCGCGGCCCGAACTTCCCGGTGAGCCGCCCGGTCACCGGGGCCATCAGCGACAGCGGGAGGAAGCCGGGCAGCAGGCGTACGGCGGCGGACAGCGGCGGGTAGCCGAGCACCCCCTGCAGGTAGAGGGTGAGCACGAGGATCATGCCCAGCCCGACGAAGTTCATCGCCCCGGCCACCAGGTTCGCGCCGGTGAACTGCCGCGAGCGCACCAGGGCGGGCGGCAGCATCGGGTCCGCGGCCCGGCGCTCGGCGAGCACGAAGGCCGTCGCCGAAACCACCGCGAGCACCGCGGCGGCCACCGCGCCCTGGATCACCGCGTACACCAGTGCGGCCAGTGCGACCGCCCCGGTCACCGCGCCCGCGAAGTCGGGGCGGCGGCCGGGCTCCCGCGACTCGGGCACTACACGCAGCGTGGCCGCGATCGCCACCGCGACCAGCGGCACGTTGAGCCAGAACAGCACACGCCAGCTCCAGGCGGCCACCAGCAGCCCGCCCAGCACGGGCCCGCCGGCCAGTGCCAGCGCCGAGACACCCGCCCACACACCCAGTGCCCGCGCCTGCTCGCGCCGCCGCGGGTAGGCGCGGGTGATCACGGCCAGGGTGCCGGGCAGCAGCAGCGCGGCCCCGAGCCCCTGCAGAAGGCGGAAGGAGACGAGCACCGGTCCGGAGGGGGCCAGCGCACAGCCCGCGGACGCGGCACCGAACAGCGCGAACCCGCCGACCACGACCCGCCGGTGCCCCACGACGTCCCCGAGCGCGCCCCCGGAGAGCAGGAACGCGGCGAGCACGACCGCGTAGCCCGCCACGATCCACTGCAGGGTCGGCAGGTCCGCGCCGAGACGGGCACCGATGGTGGGCAGGGCCACGTTCACGACGGTGACGTCGAGCTGGACCAGGAACATGCCCGCGCACATGGTGAGCAGGAGGGCAGTGCGCGTGGTGGTGGTCTGCCGGATCATGCCCCCAGCACACCGCGGGAAAACTTCCAGCGGGACGGAAGTGTCGCGGGGGCATCCTGGAGGCATGACGGGTGGAGACGCCGATATCGCCGCCACGGCCGCACTGTTCGCCGATCCGGCCCGGGTGCGGGTACTGGCCGCGCTCGCGGACGGCCGGTCGCTGGCCGCCTCGGTGCTGGCGGGGGAAGCCGGGCTGTCCGCACAGGGCACGAGCGCGCATCTGGCGAAACTGCGGGAAGCGGGCCTGGTCACCGTCGAGCGGTCCGGCAGGCACCGGTTCTACCGCCTGGCCGGACCGGAGGTCGCCGAGGTGATGGAGACGCTCGCGCGGTTCGCCCCGCCGCAGCCGGTGCGCTCGCTCAGGGCGGGCACGCGCGCCCAGGCGCTCCGCTTCGCCCGCACCTGCTACGACCATCTGGCGGGACGGCTGGGTGTCGCGGTCACCTCGGCACTGCTGGAGGCCGGGGCGCTCGCGGCCACCGACGGTGTCCGGTCCACCCGGCGGCGGGAGGGCGATCGTCTTTCCGCCCCGCTCGCGGCGCATCCCTACACGCTCGGTCCCGAGGCGCAGCCGGTGTTCAGGTCGCTCGGCGTGGACGTCGACGCGGTGCGACGGCGGAAACGGCCCCTGCTGCGGTTCTGCCTCGACTGGTCCGAGCAACGCCACCACCTCGCCGGAGGCCTCGGGGCGGAACTCGCGGTGGCGATGGAGCGGCTGGGCTGGATCGAGCGGCGCGCACCCGGGCACCGGGCGGTGCGCCTGACGGATCGGGGCGCCCTCGAACTGGACGCCCGTTTCGGTGTCACGCTCGCCGCGTGACCCTTCCGTTCGTCAGGAGGCGGGCTCGGTGCGGTGAGCGGCGATGAGCCGGGCGTCGGGGGTGCAGCGGGCACACGGGGTGAAGCCCAGTTCCCGTGCTTCCTTGACCACCAAGGGAATCGTGGCTCGGGCCTCGAGCCAGGCACAGTCGGGGAAGTGGTACCGCGGGTACTCGTCGACCACGACCACCTCGGTCTCCAGCCGGGCCACCACCTGCGCGTCCTCCGGGGCCGTCGGCTCCTCACCGGGCCCCCCGGCCGACTCGCCAGGCCCGCCGCGCTCGGCGGCATCGCTGCCCTCGGCCTCGGCACCCTCGCCACCGGGCGGGCTCACCTCGGTGACTTCGGTGACCTCACCGGCCTCGCCGATCTCGGTGGCCTCAGTGGCCTCAGTGGCGTCACCGGCCTCCTCACCGAGCCTCAGCGTCCGGGTGGGAGCGGACTTGTCCGGCCCCACCCCGTCCCCGCCGGCCTCTTCGGTCTCCGGCCGGCGACGGCGGCGGCGCCGACGCAGGTAGTCCACCACCAGGAACAGCCCTGCCAGCACCGACAGCCCGATGGACACCCAGGCCCACAGCGCGTTCGCGGTGATCAGTGCCGCGATCAGCAACCCCAGCGCGGCCAGGACCAGGATGAGCACGATGTAGAGCACGGTGCATTACAGCACGGGCAACCCCTCGGGCGGTCCCGACCCTCCGCACAGGAGCGCCGGAACCGCTACCCGGCGCGACCCGCGGGCCGCGCCTGGGCGGGGTCAGCCCGCCTCGGCGCGCGGCCCGAAGGAGTAGCCCTGTCCGCCGCCCGAGCCGGAGCCCGAACCGCCGGAGGTCGCCGACGCCGGGGCCGCGGAGCCGCGGTCGTCGAGTTCCCGCAGCTGGGATTCGAGGAAGCCCCGCAGCCGCGTGCGGTACTCCCGCTCGATCGTCCGCAGCTCCTCGATCTTCTTGCCCAGCGTGGTCTTCTCGCCGTTGAGGTTGTTCATGGTCTCGGTGTACTTGCGCTGCGCCTCGCGTTCCATCGAGGTCGCCTTGTCGCGCGCCTGACGCTCCAGGGTCTCGGCCCTGGTCCTCGCGTCGTTGAGCATCGTTTCGGCACGCGTGCGCGCCTCGTTCACCATCGAATCCGACTTGGCCCGCGCGTCGGAGAGCAGTTGCTCCGACTTGGCGCGCGCCTCGGCCAGCATGCCGTCGGACTCGGTCTTGGCCTCGGCGGTGAGCCGGTCGGCCATCTCCTGGGCCAGGCCCAGCACCTTGGCGGCCTGCACGTTGGGCTCGCCCGCGTCCATCGCGTGCGACTGGGTCTGCTCCACGGGCGACGGCGGCGGCACCGGGGCCAGGCGCCGCGGGGCCTCCTCACGCACCGCGCCGGCGCGAGCGGCTTCGAGATCGCCCCGGGTGCTCTCCAGTTCGGCATCGAGCTGCTCGACCTGCTGACGCAGCTCGTTGTTGTCCTCGATCAGCCGTGCCAGCTCGGTCTCCACCAGGTCGAGGAATGCATCCACCTCGTCCTCGTTGTAGCCCCGCTTGCCGATGGGTGGCTTGCTGAACGCGACGTTATGCACGTCAGCGGGGGTCAACGACATCAGATCACCTCACGCACTCCATGGCCTGCTCCGACTTCCCGGATTCCCCGATCATCCGGGATATGCCAGTTGCATCAGGAAGGACACAACCAACAGCAGCACCATAATCGATAAGTCCAGTCCGGCGCCGCCAATCCGAACCATCGGAATGATCCGCCGGACTAGCCGGACCGGTGGGTCGGTCACTGTGTAGATGGTCTCGAGCGTCACCGCAACCCCGCCGGCGGGCCGCCATTCGCGCGCGAAGAAACGGACGAGTTCGACCACGACACGCACTGTGAGCAGCAGCCAGAAGACGAACAGCACGTAGTAGACGGCCAGCCGGAAGACATCCACGACACCCACTCTGCCACACGCTCGGCGTGGCCCGGACATCCCTCGGGTCCGGTGTGTCCGGGTGCCGTAATCCAACTGTGATTTATCCAACTGTCTCACCCGAATGGAGTAGCGTCTCACCGTGAGTCAGCAGGCAATTACACTCGACCGTGCACTGAGGGCGTCCGAACGTCACGTTCAGTGACGAAGGAAGAGGCCGCCCTCCGCGATCCGACGACGGTCCTCGGCGGTCACTTCGATATCCGGCGGCGACAGCAGGAAGACCTTGTTGGTCACCTTGTCCATCGAACCCCGCAGCGCGAAGGCCAGCCCGGCCGAGAAATCCACCAGCCGCTTGGCGTCGGCGTTGTCCATCTCGGTCAGGTTGATGATCACCGGCACGCCCTCGCGGTAGGCCTCCCCGATGGCCCGCGCGTCCAGAAAGCTGGTGGGGTGCAGGGTCGTGATCCGGCTCAACGGGTCTCGCTGCGCCGCACGCGCCGCCTCCGGTACCGGGCGCAGCCGCGCGACGGGCTCGGGCTGCCGGTCCACGGCCAGCGCCCCGTGCACCGTGGGCTCGCGGGACGGCCGTGAGCGGACCGCCTCGTCCTCGTATTCGGCAGCGCGGTAGCGTCGCCGTGAGCGCGCCGGCGGATCTTCCTCGTCATAACCTTCGTAGCCGTCCTCGGCGTACTCCCGCCGGTAGTCACCGGCCCCCTCATAGCCGTCGTAGGATTCGTAGCCGTCCCCGTCGGCCGGGATCATGCCGAAGTATGCCTTCAGCTTCTGCAGCGCACTCATGCCTCTCCCTGCCGCTCCCTCACCCTGCTCACCCGGCCATAATGGAGCCCCTCCGGGTGATCTCGCTAGGGCGAGGCTAAACCGCGCCCGCCGAGCAGCGCGGTTCCGACACGCACACAGGTCGCCCCCCGGGCGATCGCCTGCTCCAGATCACCGCTCATACCAGCGGAAACCTCCGACGCACCGGGATGGTCGCGCCGCAGCCGCCCGGCGACTTCAGCCAGGCGGGCGAAGGCCTCGGCCGGATCGGCGCCCAGCGGCGCGACGGCCATCACGCCCCGCAGGTCCAGCCCCCCGGCCCCGGCGATGTACCCGGCGAGGGCGTCCAGTTCGGACAACGGGCAGCCGCCGCGGGCGGGATCGGCGTCGAGACTGGCCTGGATCAACACGGCCAGCGGCGGCCTCCCCTGCGCCCGCACCGCTTTGGCCAGCGCGTCGGCGAGCCGGATCGAGTCCACCGACTGCACCTCGTGGGCCCACCGCACCACCGACCGTGCCTTGTTCCGCTGCAACCGGCCGACCATATGCCAGCGCACCCGGGCCTCCGGCCGCAGCTTCGCGACCTCTTCGGCCTTCGGGCCTGCCTCCTGATCCCGGTTCTCCGCGAAATCGGTCAGTCCCAGATCGGTGAGCAGCGCGACGTCGGAGGCCGGGAACGTCTTCGTCACCGCGAGCAGGCGCACTTCGTCCCGGCGGCGCCCGGCAGCGGCACACGCCCGCTCGATCCGGGCCTCGACCGCGGCCAGCGCCTCCGCCAGTTCCGCCTTCCGCTCCTCACCACCCACGCAGGCGGCGGCTTCGCCATGATCGCTCATGCGACCTCCAGTGTCCTGCGGGGCACCCGCACCCGGTCGGCCCGCATGAGCGGCGGCTTCGCCATGATCGCTCATGCGACCACCAGTGTCCTGCGGGGCACCCGCACCCGGTCGGCCCGCATGAGCGGCGGCTTCGCCATGATCGCTCATGCGGCCTCCGTCTCCGTCCAGGTGACCGCCGCGATCCGGCCGGTGGTGCCTTCCCGCCGGTAGCTGAACAGGCTGGGCTCCTCGGCGGTGCACCGCGGGTCCACGCCGATCCTGCCCACGCCCGCCTCGGCGAGCTGACGCCACAACCCGGCACGCAGGTCCAGACCGGGCGTGCCCCTGCGGGTCCGGCTGGCACTGCCCGGCAGGTGCTTCTCCACGTCAGCGGCCATCTCGGCCGGGACCTCATAGCATTCGCCGCAGATGGACGGCCCCAGCAGCGCCTCGATGCGACCGGGCTCGGCACCCAGTTCGGTCATCGCCTTCACCGTCGCCGGAAGGATGCCGATCCGCGCCCCGACCCGGCCCGCGTGGGCCGCCGCGACGACCCCGGCCTCCGGATCGCCCAGCAGCACCGGCACGCAGTCCGCCACCAGCACCGCCACGGCCACCCCGGGGGTCGCCGTGACGAGCGCGTCGGTGGCCTCGGCCGGGCCCCGTTCGGTGCCGTCCACGACGGTCACCGTGCGCCCGTGCACCTGCTCCATCCACGCGATCCGGTCCAGCCCCAGCTCCCCGGCGAGCCGTTTCCGGTTCGCCGCCACGGCCCGGGGATCGTCCCCGACGTGATCACCAAGGTTGAACGACGCGAACTTCCCCGTCGACACCCCGCCGTCGCGGGTCGTCACCACTCGCCTGACACGCACCCCTTCACCTTCCCACGCCGCCGGACGGCCGGTGGCGCGGGTCAGCGGCGCATGAAGGGCGGGACGTCCACCTCGTCGTCGGTGGGGTCGTCGGTGACCGGGACGGCACGGCTGGGCAGGGCGCCCGGTGTGGTGCGGGAACCGGGGTAGCTGCGGCTGCCCGGGCCCGGCTGCGGCAGGGACGGCGTCTGCGATGCCGGGTAGCTCGGGGCCGGGCTGCGCGGCGGGGTCACCGGCGGGAACGCGTTCGAGGCGGGCGGGGGCGGCGTCGACGGCGTGGGCGCGGTGCGCACCTGGCCCGCCTCGGCCGAGGCCGTGGTGGACCGGGAACCGACCGTCGGCGGCTCCAGCTTCTTGTGGGTGGGGGCGCCGGCGTCGAACCCGGCGGCGATCACGGTCACCCGCACCTCGTCGCCGAGCGAGTCGTCGATGATCGTCCCGAAGATGATGTTGGCGTCCGGGTGGGCCGACTCCTGCACCAGCGAGGCGGCCTCATTGATCTCGAACAGACCGAGGTCCGAGCCGCCCGCGATGGACAGCAGCGCGCCGTGCGCGCCCTCCATCGAAGCCTCGAGCAGCGGGGAGTTGATCGCCTTCTCCGCGGCCTGCACGGCCCGGCCCTCACCACGGGCCGAACCGATGCCCATCAGCGCGCTGCCCGCCCCCGACATCACGCTCTTCACGTCGGCGAAGTCGAGGTTGATCAGACCCGGGGTGGTGATCAGATCGGTGATGCCCTGCACACCGGAGAGCAGCACCTCGTCGGCGGAGCGGAAGGCGTCCATCAGGCTCACCCCGATGTCGCCGAGCTGCAGCAGCCGGTCGTTGGGAATGACGATCAGCGTGTCGCACTCGTTGCGCAGCGCCTGGATGCCGTCCTCGGCCTGCTTGCCGCGACGCTTGCCCTCGAAGGTGAACGGCCGGGTGACCACGCCTATGGTCAGCGCGCCGAGCTTGCGGGCGATCGAGGCCACCACCGGCGCCCCGCCGGTGCCGGTGCCGCCGCCCTCACCCGCGGTCACGAAGACCATGTCGGCGCCCTTGAGCACCTCCTCGATCTCCTCGCGGTGGTCCTCGGCCGCCTTGTGCCCCACCTCGGGATTGGCCCCGGCGCCGAGACCGCGGGTCAGCTCGCGGCCGATGTCGAGCTTGACATCGGCGTCGGACATCAGCAGTGCCTGCGCGTCGGTGTTCACCGCGATGAACTCGACACCCTTGAGGCCGACCTCGATCATGCGGTTCACGGCGTTCACGCCGCCACCGCCGATGCCGACGACCTTGATCACCGCGAGGTAGTTGTGCGGGGGCGTCATCGGGTCCGCCTTCCTGATCGTAAGTACTCGTACCGCTCGCCAGAAACCGACACGGCCGACACGGGGCACCAGCCAAAACCCTCAACCTAAACTCAAGGCTTAGAGTTATGTCAACTTCCAGCTTGGTGCAGGACGGTAGGGATCAGGCACGCCGGAATCCAGCAGCCACGCCGCGTGTCGCCGAGCCCGGTGCAAAATCACCGGGCGGCACAGCGGAACACACGGCGGAACCGGCCCGTGCGGCGGTCCTGGCGGTCACCACTTTCCCGCGAAGATCACTCTCCGGTCAAGCCGTCGGTCATTTCCCGCAACAGATCCAGGTGCCCGGCGTGCCGCGCGGTCTCTTCGATCAGGTGGATCAGCACCCAGCGGAGGTTGATCGTGCCGCCGCGGAAGGGGACCTCGTCCTCCAGCGCGAGCTTCGCGGTGATCTCCCGGCTCCGTTCGCACTGGCGCTCGTACCCGGCCAGCAGTTCGCTCATCGGCTTGCCCAGGGCGAGGCGGAACTCGGCATCGCGATCCTCCTCCAGCGCGTCCTTCCAGGAATCGGGCCGCCCGTCGAGTACCACGCCGAACCAGTACTCCTCGACGTAGGTGAGATGCTGCAGGAGACCGGCGACCGTGGTGAGTTCGCTCGGCACCAGGCTGCGGCGCGCCTGCTCGTCGGACAGGCCCCCGCACTTCCACGTGACGGTGCCGCGCAGGTAGTCGAGGAAGGCGGTCAGCTGCTCCCGCTGCCCGCCGGAGAACGCGGGCTCAACCCGCTTGGGTGCGTCGGTCATGGCCCGGAGTCTGCCATCGTGGTACGACAGCCGGCCCGATTTCCCGCCAGGAGGAGCCATGACGATCCGCACCGCGACGACCCGCTGGACGGGCGATCTGCGCAGCGGCACCGGCCACGTCACGTTCGTCTCGTCGGGCGCCGGAGAGTTCGACGTGACCTTCCCGTCGCGCACCGAGAGCCCCGACGGGAAGACCAGTCCCGAAGAGCTGATCGCCGCCGCGCACTCGTCCTGCCTGGCGATGAACCTCTCCGGGGTACTGGCCAAGGAAAACCTGGTCGCCGACGCGATCGACGTCCGGGCGGAGGTCACCCTCGGCCCGGCCACCGGTGGCGGCCTGGAGATCAGCGGCATCGCGATCACCCTCCGCGCCACCGTCGACGGGGTCGACGCGGACGCCTTCGCCGAACTGGCCAAGACCGCCGAACGCACCTGCCCCGTCAGCAAGGCCCTCGCCGGCACCACCATCACCC
Organism: Amycolatopsis cynarae; assembly: GCF_026802195.1. Lineage (NCBI taxonomy): Bacteria > Bacillati > Actinomycetota > Actinomycetes > Pseudonocardiales > Pseudonocardiaceae > Amycolatopsis > Amycolatopsis cynarae. The sequence goes on from NZ_CP113836.1 coordinate 4,599,173, forward strand.
TCGACGCCGCCCTGGCCTGAAACGCCGCGATTCCGCGTCGCCGTGAGGGGTCCCCCTCCCGGCACTGGAGCCTCGGGGTCAGGAGATGGTGGGCAGTTCGGGGCTGGCCACGTCGTAGGTCTTGCCTTCGCGGGTGAGCAGGACGGCCAGCACCTTCGCCTTGCGGTCGGGGTCCTCCGCGCTCCCCCAGCGCACCACCTTCCCGTTGGCGAGGGTGAACTCCACACCCCCCGGCGTCTTCGCCCGCACCGTGGCGACCTGGGTCTTCAGCTCGGGCGGCAAGGACCGCAGCACGGCGGTCACCGAGCGCGTCACCGGATCGTCCGGCGCGACGCGGGCCAGGCTCAGCTCGGGCAGCTTGTCCGGCCGGTTCTTGACCGTCTTGTAGTCCAGCCCGGTCCCGTCCACCAGGTGCACCCCGTCGGCGGCGGCGAAGAAGGCGACCGGATCGCGTTCGGTGACGGTGATCAGGACCGTGGACGGCCACGACCGGCTCACCTCCACCGAGGCCACACCGGGCAGCTGGGCGACCCGTCCGGCGATCTCCCCGGTGTTCAGCAGCAGCATCGGGGCCCGGTCCGGCACTTGGGCGGCGGCCCTGATCTGGTCCACGGGAACGGCGGCCGCCCCGCTCACCTCGACGGTGCGCACCCCGAACAGCGAGGTGAAGCACACCACGTACGCGAGGGCGAGCACGGTGACCACGGTCAGCAGCGCCACCCACCGGCGCCGCAGCGCACGGCGACGCAACGCGGCCCTGGTCTTCGGACGAGCGGGCTGGGGAGGGCGCCTCCGGTCGGGCCGCCCGGTGCCGCGCCGCGTGGCCGGTCCGCGCCGCTGCCCGCGCTCCCGCGTGACCATCAGGCCGCCGCCCTCACCGGAGGGCGTCCTCGCCGGAGCGCCGGTCGAGCTCGGCGAGGATCTCGGGGCCGAGCTGGGTGACGTCGCCCGCGCCCATGGTGACCACCAGGTCGCCGGGTTTGACCAGGTCCGCCACCAGCGGCACCACCCGGTCGAACGCGGGCTCGTAGTGCACCCCGGCACCGGCGACGCGGTCGGCGATCAGCGCGCCGGTCACCCCCGGCTCCGGTTCCTCCCGTGCCCCGTAGACGTCGAGCACGACCACCTCGTCGGCCAGCCCGAGGGCGCGGGCGAACTCCGTGGCGAAGGTCCTGGTGCGCGAGTACAGGTGCGGCTGGAACACCACGAGCACGCGGCCGCTGCCCGCGGCCTGGCGCACCGCCCGCAGCTGGGCGGCCACCTCGGTCGGGTGGTGGGCGTAGTCGTCGTACACCCGCACGTCACCGGAGCGACCCTTGAACTCGAAGCGGCGGCGCACCCCGCCGAAGGCCGCCAGGCCCTCGACGAGCCCGTCGACCGGGGCGCCGAGTTCGGCTCCGGCCAGCAGCGCGGCCACCGCGTTGAGCGCCATGTGCTCGCCGGGCACCGCGACCCGCACGTCCAGTTCCTGGCCGAGCAGCGAAATCCGCACCAGCCCGCCGGTCTCGGCAGGCCGGTAGTCGAGCACGCGCGCGTCCCGCTCGCCGGTCACGGAGCGGCCGTAGCGGACCACGCGCGTGCCCGCGGCCTCCGCCTCGGCGCCCAGCGCGTCCGCCGCGGGGTCGTCGCCGCACACGATCAGCAGGCCGCCCGGCCGGATCCGCCGCGCGAACGCGGAGAACACCGCCGCGTAGGCCTCGGGGGTGCCGTGGTGGTCGAGGTGATCCGGCTCGACGTTGGTCACCACCGCCACGGACGGCGAGTAGGTGAGGAACGAGCCGTCGCTCTCGTCGGCCTCGGCGACGAAGATGCCGCCCTCGCCGTGGTGGGCGTTGGCGCCGGATTCGTTGAGATCCCCGCCGATGGCGAAGGACGGGTCCAGCCGGCAGTGCTGGAGCGCGACGGTGAGCATCGACGTGGTGGAGGTCTTGCCGTGGGTTCCGGCGATGCAGGCCACCCGGTGCCCCTCCATCAGCAGCGCCAGCGCCTGCGCCCGGTGCAGCACCGGGATCCCGCGCTCGCGTGCCGCGGCCAGTTCGGGGTTGCTGTCCTTGATCGCGGTGGAGACCACCACCGCCGACGGGTCGCCGAGGTTCTCCGCCCGCTGCCCGATCTCGATGCGCGCGCCCTGCGCCCGCAGCGAGAGGAAGGCCCGGGAATCCTTGGCGTCGGAGCCCGAGATCCGCGCGCCGCGGGCGAGCAGGATCCGCGCGATCCCGCTCATGCCCGCCCCGCCGATGCCGATCAGGTGGGCCCGGCCCAGCTGTTCCGGAACGCTCATTTCGCCGCCTCCAGCACGATCCTGGCCAGCACCTCGTCGGCTTCGCGGTGGCCGAGACCGACCTGCGCGGCGCTCATCTTCGCGATCCGGTCCGGATCGGTGACCAGGGGGATGACCAGTTCGGCCACCTTCGCCGCGGTGAGGTCCGCGTCGTCGATCAGCAGGGCCGCGCCCGCGTCCACCGCGGGCCGGGCGTTGACCGCCTGCTCGCCGTTCCCGTGCGGGAGCGGGACGAACACCGCGGGCAGGCCCACCGCCGACACCTCCGCCGCGGTCATCGCGCCCGACCGGCACAGCACCAGGTCGGCCGCCGCGTAGGCGAGGTCCATCCGCTCCAGGTAGGGCACCGGGACGTACGGCGGCCGGCCCGGGAACTCCTGCACGGCCAGGGTGTTCTTCGGGCCGTGGGCGTGCAGCACGCCCACCCCGGCGTCGGCGAAGTCCTTCGCCGCGCCCGAAACGGCGGTGTTGATCGAGCGCGCGCCCTGGGAGCCGCCGAACACCAGCAGCGTCGGCGCGTCCGGGTCCAGCCCGAAGTGCTTCCGGGCCTGCGCCCGCAGCGCGGCGCGGTCCAGCGAGGTGATCGACCGCCGCAGCGGGATCCCCACCACCTCCGCGTTCGGCAGCGGCGTCCCGGGCACCGCGACCGCGACCCGGCTGGCGAACCGGGCGCCGACCCGGTTGGCCACCCCCGGGGACTGGTTGGCCTCGTGCACCACGATCGGCACCCGCCCGCGCGCGGCCAGGTACGCCGGCAGGGAAACGTAACCGCCGAAGCCGACGACCACGTCGGCCCCGACCCGGTCGAGCACCTCCCGCGCCCGCTTCACCGCGTCCCGCACCTTCAACGGCAGCCGCAGCAGCTCCGTGGTGGGTTTGCGCGGCAGCGGCACCGGCGGGATCAGTTCCAGCGCGTACCCGCGCGCCGGCACCAACTCGTTCTCCAGCCCGCGCGCCGTGCCCAGCGCGATGACCGTGGCGTCGGGCCGCAGCCGCTTCACCGCGTCGGCCAGCGCCATCGCGGGTTCGATATGTCCGGCGGTGCCGCCCCCCGCCACCACGACGGTGGGGGCTCGTCCGGTTACGGCCTGGCTCACGTGGTCCCTCTCCGTGTCGAACGTCTACCGTAGTCCGGCGCCGCGCGGCGGCGCTCCGCTGGCTGGGCGGAGCGGGTGCCCCGTGCGGACGGCCGTGCCCGCTTCGGCGTCGCCACGCGCCCGCCGGAACGCCGCCTGGTGGGCGGCCGGTACACCTCGGGTGCGGGAAGCCGCAGCAGACGACCGAATTTACCCGGTCCCTGGGAGCGCAGCGCCGCGACGGACTCCGGCTCGTGCCGGGCCGCGTTGGCCAGCAGCCCCATCAGGAACATGGTGACCCAGATCGAGGTGCCGCCCGCCGAGATCAGCGGCAGCGTGACCCCGGTGACCGGCAGCAGGCCGACCACGTAGCCGATGTTGATGCCCGCCTGGGACACCGTGAACACGGTGAGCGTGCCGGCCACGATCCGGATCCAGGGGTCCAGATTACGGGTGGCGATGCGCAGGCCCACGATGGCCAGGCCGATGAACAGCCCGATCACCACGATGCAGCCGATGAAGCCCAGTTCCTCGCCGATCACGGCGAAGATGAAGTCGTTCTGCACGTTGGGCAGATAGGCCCATTTGGACGGTCCCTGGCCCAGGCCCTTGCCGAACAGGCCCCCGTCGGCCAGCGCGTACTTCGCCTGCGTGGCCTGGTAGGCCGCGCCGCTGGTGTCGGAGCCGGGCGAGAGGAACGACAGCACGCGCGACTGCCGGTACCCGGCGGTCAGCGCCAGCGTCACCGCCCCGGCCACCCCGCCCGCGAACAGCACCGCGAACAGCCGTTTCGGCGCGCCGGCGAACCACAGCAGCGAGGCCAGCACCACGCCGAGGGTGATCGTTCCGGACAGGTTCGGCTGCGCCATCACCAGCGCGAAGATCACCAGCGCGACCGGCACCACGGGGACCAGCAGATGCCGCCACTGGTGCAGCATCGCGTACTTGGTGACCAGGACATGGGCGCCCCACAGCGCGAGCGCGACCTTGGTGAACTCGACGGGCTGCACGGAGAAGCCGCCCAGCACGAACCACCGCTGTGCCCCGCCGCCCGACGAACCGAGCGGGGTGAGCACCAGTGCCAGCATGAGCAGGCAGACCAGCACCGCGGTCGAGGACAGCGCCCGGGTGCGCCGCAGGGGCAGCCGCAGGCCGATCCAGAACACCACCGCCCCGGTGACCACGAACACCAGGTGCTTTTTGAACAGCGAGTACACGCCGGAGCCGGTGGCCGGGTCGACCGAGGCGACCGACGAGGCCGAGAGCACCATCACCACGCCGATCGAGGTGAGCAGGCCGGTCAGCGCCAGCACCAGGTGGAAGTCCGCCAGCGGGCGGGACAGCCACGCGGTCAGCGCGGAGTAGACCCCGGCGGCACGGCCGTCCTGCCGCTTGCGCCGGGGCCTGCGTTGGCTCGTTCCGGTCTTGTCCTCAACCGCGGTCACTCGCGTGGTCTCCCTGCCCGGTCACCGGCGCCGCCCGGCGCGCTGCCTGCCCGCGGTGAGGCTCAGGCGCTCAGGCACCGGCCTGCCCCTCCGCTCCGGAGAGCGCTCTCACCGCTTCGGCGAAGGCGTCACCGCGGTGGGCGTAGTCCCGGAACATGTCCAGCGAAGCCGCGGCCGGAGCCAGCAGCACGACGTCGCCAGGGCGCGCCAGTTGCCGCGCCGCCTCCACCGCCGCTCTCATGGGCTCATCGTCACCCGAAGCGACGCGCCGCACGGGGACATTCGGCGCGTGTCGCGCGAGAGCGCCCGCGAACACCTCGGCGTCCACGCCCAGCAGTACCGCACCGCGCAGGCGGGGACCCACCACGGCGACCAGGTCCTCCACCGACGCGCCCTTGAGCTGTCCCCCGGCCACCCACACCACGTCCGGGTGGGCGAGCAGGGAACCGGCCGCGGCATGCGGGTTGGTGGCCTTGGAATCGTCTATGTAGCGCACCCCGCCCGCATCGCCCACCTCGACCGCGCGGTGCGCACCGGGCCGGAAGGCACGCAGCCCATCACCGACCGCGGCGGTGGGCACGCCGTAGGCGCGGGCCAGCGCGGCGGCGGCCAGCGCGTTGGCGAGGTTGTGCGGGCCCGCCGGGCGGACCTCGGGCGCCGAGCACAGCTCCTCGGCGTGCCGGGCCGGGTCGTCGACGAAGGCCCGGTCGATCAGCAGGTCCTCGACCAGGCCGAGTTCGCCCTGGTGCGGAGTGTCCAGGCGGAAGCCGATGCGGCGGGCACCGCGGGGCGCGTGGTCCTCGGCGAGCTTCGCCGACCACGGGTCGTCGGCGTTGTGCACCACGGTCGCGGCATGGGCGTGGATCCTGCCCTTGTCGGCGGCGTAGGCCTCGAGGCTGCCGTGCCAGTCCAGGTGGTCCTCGGCGACGTTGAGCACCACCGACGCGTGCGGCGCGAGGGTGCTCGACCAGTGCAGCTGGAAGCTGGACAGCTCCACGGCCAGGCAGTCGTACCCGGCCTGGACCGCGTCGAGCACGGGGAAACCGACATTGCCGCATGCGATGGCGTGCACGCCGGCGGCACGCAGGATCGACTCCAGCATCCCGACCGTGGTGGTCTTGCCGTTGGTCCCGGTCACCGCGAGCCAGGTGGGCGGGTGCTCCCGCGTCCGCCCGACCCGCCAGGCCAGTTCGACGTCGCCGATCACTTCGATGCCCGCGCGCGCGGCGGCGGTCAGCAGGGGCGAGGAGGGCCGCCAGCCGGGGCTGGTGACCACCAGACCGGTGCCCTCCGGCGGCTCGGCCAGCCCGGGCACGAGGGTGGCGCCCAGTCCCTCCAGCTCGGCGAGCCGGGCGGCGTCGCCGTCGGTGACGGTGACGTGCGCGCCCAGCGCGAGCAGCGCGGGCACCGCCGAGCGGCCGGTGACCCCGGCCCCGGCCACCAGGACGTTCGTTCCGGCGAACACCGGCTAGCCTCCCGCGCCCAGTTGTTCGCTGTAGAACAGCCCGAGGCCGAACATGCAGCAGATGGCGGCCAGCAGCCAGAACCGGATGATCACCGTGGTTTCCGCCCACCCGGCCAGTTCGAAGTGGTGGTGGAACGGGGCCATCCGGAACAGCCGCCGCCGCGTGGTCCGGAACACCGCGATCTGCAGCACCACCGAGATCATCTCGACCATGAACAGGCCGCCGATGACGATGGCCAGCAGTTCGGTGCGGGTGGTGATGGACAGGCCGGCGACCAGACCGCCCAGCGCGAGCGAGCCGGTGTCCCCCATGAAGATCTTGGCGGGCGCGGCGTTCCACCACAGGAACCCGCAGCAGGCGCCGGTGGCGGCCGCGGCCACCACGGCCAGGTCCAGCGGGTCCCGCACGTCGTAGCAGGCGGGCTGCGGGCTGACCACGCAGGCCAGGCGCGCCTGCCAGAAGGAGATCACCACGTAGGTGGCCAGCACCATGGCGGAGGTGCCGCCCGCCAGGCCGTCGAGGCCGTCGGTGAAGTTCACCGCGTTCGACCAGCCGGAGATCACGATGTAGCAGAACACCACGAACAGCACGGACGGGAAGGTGATCAGCGCGATGTCACGGACGTAGGAGAGGTTGCGCGAGGCCGGGGTAAGCCCGGTCCGGTCGGCGAACTGCAGCGCCAGCACGCCGAAGGCGACCGCCACCACCAGCTGGCCGACGAGCTTCGCGGTCTTGTTCAGGCCGAGGTTGCGCTGCTTGCGGATCTTGATGAAGTCGTCGAGGAAACCGACCACGCCCAGGCCCACGGCCAGAAACAGCACCAGCAGCCCGGACGCCGAGGGCGCGTCCCTCCCGGAGGCGAGCCAGTTCACCAGGTGCGCGGTGAAATAGCCGACCACCATCGCGACGATGATCGCCACCCCGCCCATGGTCGGAGTGCCGCGCTTGGACTTGTGGCCCTGGGGGCCTTCCTCGCGGATCTCCTGACCGAAACCCTGCCGGGAGAAGACCCGGATCAGGTACGGCGTGAGCAGAATGGAGACCAGGAGACCAATCGCCGCCGCGATCAGAATGCTGATCACGCAACACCATCCTTACCGTTCGAAGTGCCCGAGGAGTCCCGGCCGGAGGCGCGGTCCTCGATCAGGGCGTCGGCCACCCGCCACAGCCCGGCGACCTTGGAAGCCTTGACCAGCACGACGTCACCGGGGCTCAGCTCGGCACGGAGGAGGGCGATGGCGCCCTCGGTGTCGGGCACCAGAACCGACTCCTCACCCCAGGAGCCCTCGTGACTGGCTCCCTGGTGCATCGCGGCGGCCTGGTCACCGACCACCACGAGCCTGCTGATGTTGAGCCGGACCGCGAGCCGGCCGATCTCGTCGTGCGCCCTCACGCTATCGGCACCCAGTTCGCCCATGACACCGAGGACCGCCCAAGATCGACGGCCCCTGCTCATCGAGGCCAGTGCCTTGAGCGCGGCACGCACCGATTCGGGGTTGGCGTTGTAGGAGTCGTTGAGCACGGTCACCCCGTCGGGCAGGGTGGTGACCTCCATCCGCCGCGCCGAACGGCGTTCCACAGTGGACAGGCGTGCGGCCACTTCGGACACCGTGGAGCCGAGTTCCAACGCGACCGCGGCGGCCGCGAGCGCGTTGCCGACGTGGTGCTCGCCGTGCAGCGGAAGAGTCACCTGCGCCTGCCCCTCGGCGGTCACCAGGCGGAAGGAAGCGCGTGCGTGCTCGTCGAGGGTGATGTCCTCGGCCCGGACGTCGGCGCCGGGGTGCTCACCGACCCGCACCACCCTGGCGCGGGTGCGGGACGCCATCGCCGCGACGAGCGGATCGTCCGCGTTGAGCACGGCGAGCCCGTCCTCCGGAAGCGCTTCGACGAGCTCGCCCTTGGTCTGCGCGATGCCCTCGCGGGAACCGAACTCCCCCACATGGGCGCTGCCGACGTTGAGCACCACGCCGATCCGGGGCGGGGCGATCGCGGCCAGCTCCGCGATGTGGCCGGGCCCGCGCGCGGACATCTCGAGCACGAGGTGCCGGGTGGTCTCGTCGGCCCGCAGCGCGGTCCACGGATGGCCCAGCTCGTTGTTGAACGAACCGGGCGGCGCCACCGTGGGCCCGAGCGGTTCCAGCAGCTGCGCGATCAGGTCCTTGGTCGAGGTCTTGCCGGACGAACCGGTCACCCCGACCACGGTGAGCCCGTGCGAGGCCAGTTCGGTCACCACGTGGCGGGCCAGCTTCCCCAGCGCGGCCAGCACCGCCGCGCCGGTGCCGTCGCGGTCCCCGGCCAGCGCGACCGACCGCTCGTGCGCCTGCCCGGGCGGCAACGGTGGCGCGAGCACCGCGGGCGCGTCGACAGGCCTGCCCGCCAGCACCCCGGCCGCCCCCGCCTGGACCGCCTGCGCGGCGAAGTCGTGCCCGTCGGCCTTCTCCCCGGGCAGCGCCACGAACAGGCCGCCGGGGGTGAGCTCACGCGAGTCGAATTCCACGCTGCCGGTGACCACCGGGCTGCCGTCGGTGCGGTGCAGCCGCCCGCCGACGATCCCGGCGATGTCCGCCAGACTGAGCGAGATCAAGTGCTTACTCCTGTTGTCCTTCGAGCCGGCGCCGGATGGCGGCGGCCAGCTCGTCACGGTCGGAGAAGGGATGCACCACACCGGCGACCTCCTGGCCGGTTTCGTGTCCCTTCCCCGCGATCAGCACCACATCCCCCGGGCCGGCGAACCCGACCGCCTGGACGATCGCCGCGCGCCGGTCCCCGATTTCGAGCACCCGTCCCCCGGTACCCGCCGAGCGCGCCCCCGCCAGCATCGCGGCGCGGATGGCCGCCGGATCCTCCGACCGGGGGTTGTCGTCGGTGACGATCAGCACGTCGCTGCGCCGCGCCGCGGCCTCGCCCATCAGCGGGCGCTTGCCGCTGTCGCGGTCGCCGCCGCAGCCCAGCACCGTGATGATCCGTCCCTCGGTGCGGGCCCGCAGCGCGTCCAGTGCCTCGGCGACGGCCGCGGGCTTGTGCGCATAGTCCACCACAGCGGCGAAGTCCTGGCCGAGGTAGACCCGTTCCATCCGCCCGGGGACCTCGACCGCGGCCAGTCCCGCGACGATGTCGTCCATGCCGACCCCGGCGGCGTCCAGCATCGCGGCCGCCAGCAGGGCGTTGGCGACGTTGAAGGTGCCCGGCAGGGGCAGCGTCGCCCGTGCCGAACGCCCGCGCGGGCCGTGCAGGGTGAACGCCTGCTCCCCGGTCGGGGTGCTCGACAGCTCGCTCACCGTCCAGGCGGCCTCGGCCCCGGCCTCGGTGGACACGGTGACCGTGTGCGGGGTGACCAGCGCCTGTCCCCAGGCACTGTCCACCACCACGATCTCGGTGGTGGAACGGCCGTCGAACAGCAGGGACTTGGCGGCGAAGTACTCCTCCATGTCCCGGTGGAAGTCCAGGTGGTCCTGCGAGAGGTTGGTGAACGCGCCGACGGCGAACCGGGTGCCGTTGACCCGGCCCAGTGCGAGCGCGTGGCTCGACACCTCCATCGGCACGTGGGTCACGCCCTGTTCCGCCATCACCGCGAGCAGCGCCTGCAGGTCCGGGGCTTCGGGCGTGGTGAAGGCGCTGGCCAGCCGCTCCCCCGCGATCCGGGTCTCCACGGTGCCGATCAGGCCGGTGGTGTGGCCCGCGGCACGCAGCCCGGACTCGACCAGGTAGGAGGTGGTGGTCTTGCCGGAGGTCCCGGTCACGCCGAGCACCGCCAGCCGCAGCGAGGGCTCGCCGTAGATCCACGCGGCGACCGAGCCGAGCACGGCGCGGGGATCGGGGTGCACCAGGACCGGGACGGCGGCGTCGCGCACCGCGGGCCGCTCGGCGCCTTCGGCGTCGGTGAGCACGGCGGCCGCGCCGGCGGCGAGCGCCTCGGCGGCGAAGTCCGCACCGTGCACCCGCGCCCCGGGCAGCGCGGCGAACAGGTCGCCCGGCAAGACGTGCTGGGCGCGCAGTGTGGCACCGGTGACGGCGACTTCGGCGCTCTCGGCGGCCTCCCCGGCCTCGGCGGGCAGGATCAGCCGGGCATCGGCGCGGGCGGCCAGGGTGGTGAGCCCGACCGGCTCGATCCGCGCGGGGCGTGGAGGCGCGATCGCGGCCTTGACCGGGTTTTCCGGGACCGGCCGCGGCGTCGTCGTGCTGCCGTGGTTGTTCCCGTGGTTGTTGACCGACACGCCCGGAAGGTTACCGACGGCACGGCAGGCCGCGGCGAGCCGGTGCGCCTTGCGCACCGATCGCCACCGGCGGGAAGGACACCCATACCGCACCCCGCCGCACCTCGCACTTCTGCCGCCGGGCCGCGGGTTCGGCTGGTCCCGGCCGGGCCCGGTGAGCAGGTGCGGCACCCGGGTGGGTGACCGGGCGCTACGGTTCGATCACGCGGACCGGCTGTCGTGAGGGGAAGGGGATCGGCTCTGCATGAACACGTCTGTCGTGGAGGCCCTGCACCGGTGGGACGCGGGCGATCGCCGTGGTGGCGAACAGGCATTACGGGTGCTCACGGGGTCCACCGATGCGGAGGTCGCCTCGGCGGCGGGCCTGGGACTGGCCCTTCGGCAGCTCCTCACCGCTCCGGAGGACGCGGTCACCACGTGCCGCCGCGTGCTGGAGGGCACGCCATCGGGTGATCTGCCGCGGATCCTGCTGGTGCTGGGCTGGGCGAACCTGGCACTGGATGCCCCGGAGGCCGCGTCGAACCCGCTGCGGCTCGCCGCCGGAAGCCAGGGCGACGTGGCCGGACCTGCCGCGCTGCTGTGCGGATTCGTGTCCTTTCTGCTCGACGACGCCCGGGCCGGGCTCGGGGCATGGCACCGGGCGCTGAGCGCGGGCGGCCACGAGCTCCCGGAACTGCTGCGAAACCTGGACTTCACCGAGGACGTGGCGGCTCAGGTGCGTGACGACAGCGTCTGGTCCCCCCTCGAATGGGGCCGGATCCTGCTGGATCCCGGCGCGCCCCCGGTGCTGCCGGGGTTGCTGAGGCGCTGGAACGCGGACCACGGCTTCTGGGCGGCACTGGCGTTGCACGCGCTGAACGCCGGTCTGGGAAACCGGCCGGCGGCCCGTCGCGCGGCCGAACAGGCGGTGGCGCTGGATCATCCGCGCCTCGCCGCGTCGGCCTGGCTGGCCCTGGCCGAGTCACTGGTCCAGTCGCAGGAGCGCGCCGCGGCCATGGATGCCTTACGCCAGGCCGTCCGGACCGCCCGTGCGGACCCGCTCCCGATCCCGCAGTTGTCCGACTTGTTCGCCGCCCCGGGCGCCGAGCCTCGTGCCGATGTGATCACCAGGGCGACAACCCTTCTCGGTGTGCTGCAGCGAGAAGCGGGCGACCTCGAGGCAGCCCTGGCGACCCTGGCCGGCGTCGCGGAAAGCGAAGACCCGGATGCGATCCTCGCGCACGCCCAGACCCTGCGCTTGACCGGTCACCACCAAGCGGCCCGCGCCGCGTTGTTGAAACTGGCCGGGCTCGGCACGGAACACGCCACCGCCGCCCGGTACGACCTGGGTGTGCTGGCCTACCGGGACGGCGACGACGACTCGGCGCGCGAATGGTGGCTGCGGGTCGCCGACAGCGACGACCCGCAGCGGGCGCACGACGCGAGGAACAACCTCGGCCTCCTCGCGAAGCGGCGCCGGGACCTGCCCGAGGCTCTGCGCTGGTTCGGGCGCATCGCCGAGTCCGGGCACGGCGACGCTCCTCTCGCGGCGGCGCATCTCGGCGAACTGTGCTACCAGCTGGGCGACAAGCCCGCGGCGCTGAGGTGGTACCGGCACGCCCTCGAGCGGACCGGCGATCCGGAACTCGTCGCGGAGGCCGCCTGCCGGGCAGGCGAGATCCTGCTCGACCGGGGCGAGCGAACGGCCGCCCGGCCGCTGCTCGAACGCGCCGTCGCGACGGGGGACGCGACCTTCGCCGGGCAAGCCGCCTCCCTGCTGGACCGGAGGTGAACCGGCCGGATCAGCTGTCGGCGACGAGGCGGATGTACGGGCTCGGCTCGGGCGACAGCGGGATCTGGTAGCGCTGGGTGAGGTAGGAAGCGATGTCGTGGAACAGCGGTGCCGCGGAGTGGCCCACCGGCAGCGTGGTGTCGGGCGCGTCGAGCCGGATCCCGACGACGAACCGCGGGTTGTCGGCGGGCAGGATCCCGGCGAAGGTGATGTTGTACAGCGTGTCGCTGTAGGCCTTGGTGACCGGGTTGACCTGCTGGCCGGTGCCGGTCTTGCCGGAGATCTGGTAGCCCTCCAGCGCGGCGGTGGGCGCGGTGCCGCTGTTGCCGCCCTTGCCGCTCTGCGTGACCGCGCGCAGCATATCCCGCACCGTCTTCGCCGTCTCCGGGCTGGCCACCCGCTCCGTGGCGGGCGCGGGCTCGGGGATCACCGTGCCGTCCGGTTTGACCTCCTGCTTGACGATGCGGGGCTGCACGCGCAGTCCGTCGTTGGCGATCGCCTGGTACATCCCGGCCATCTGCACCACCGTCATGGAAAGCCCCTGGCCGATCGGGAGGTTGCCGAAGGTGCTGCCGGTCCAGCTGGACTTCGGCGGCACGGAGCCGCGGCTCTCGCCGGGCAGTCCCATCCCGGTGTCCTGGCCGATGCCGAACCGCTTGAGGTAGTCCACGTACTTGTCCGGACCCACCTTCTGGGCGAGCAGCAGCGTGCCCACGTTCGACGACTTCGCGAAGATCCCGGCCGTGGTGTAGTCGACGGTGCCGTGCACCCACGCGTCGTGCACCGTCGCGTCGGCCACCTTGAGCGAGCCCGGCACCTCGTTCGCCGCGTCGGGTGTGGTGAGCCCGAGGTCGATGGCCGCGGTCGCGGTGACGACCTTGTTCACCGAGCCCGGTTCGTAGGGCGTGGTCACCGCCTGGTCGTTCATCAGTTCGGGGGTGTAGGTGCCCCTGTCGTTCGGGTTGAACGTCCGGTCGTCGGCCAGCGCGTAGATCTCCCCGGTCCTGGCGTCCATGACCACCGCGCTGCCGCCCTTGGCGTGCGAACGGGCGACGTAGTCGGCGAGCTGGCGCTGCACCATGTACTGCACGTCCGAATCCAGGGTCAGCACCAGGTCGTTGCCCGGGACGGCGGGCTGCACGTCCCGTTCGGTGCCCGGGATGATCGTGTTGCTGCCCTGCGCGGTGTCGGCGACCCTCTGGCCGGCCTGCCCGGCGAGGTCGTCGTCACGGGTCATCTCGAGCCCGGCGATGCCGTGCAGGTTGTGCTTGGAGACGTCCTGGTCCTCGGTGCGCCAGTTCGCCAGGCCGACCACGTTGGAGGCCAGGTCGTCGCCCGGGTACTCGCGGGCGGCCTGCTTCTCGGTCGCGATCTCGGGGAACTCCTTGCGGATCTCGTCGGCCACCGACGGTTCCACGTCCTTCGCCAGGTAGGTGAAGGCCCGGTCGCTGTTGAAGGCGTCGAGCAGGTCCTTCTCGGTGACCTTTCCGGCGAGCTTTCCCGCGATGAACCTGGCCGCGGCCGCCGCCCTGGTCGCGAAGTTCTGCCCCTGCCCGGGGTTGCGCTGCGCGTACTCCTCCCAGGTGCGGCGCATCTGCCTCGGGTTGACCGACAGGGCCCGGGTTTCCACGCTGAAGGCCAGTTCCACCCCGTTGCGGTCCAGAATGGACCCCCGTTGCGCCGGGACGGTGATGGTGGTGGTGCGCTGGCTTTCCGCCTTGGCCGACAGCTCTTCGGCCTGGAACCCCTGGACGAACACGAGCCGGAGTCCGGCGATGACCAGCACCGCGACCAGCACCACCCGCACCGCCACGTAGCGGCCCTTGCCTGTGGCCACGCTCGGCCTTCCCGCCACCTTCCGCACCCGTGCGCGGTAGGCGCGGCGCCGTGCCTCCCGGCCCGTCATCACTGCCCTCCCGTCTGCGGCGGCGCGACCACCGACTGCTGCGCGTCGCCCTGCGCCACGTCCCCTTCGATGGGCGCGGCGTTCGTCGTGGGCGACGGGGTCTGGGTCTGCCCGGCGGGCTGCCCCTGATCGGGCTGTCCCTGCCCCGGTCCGGTTGGCTGGGTCTGGCCGGGCGGCTGGGTCTGGGCGGGCGGCGGCGGCGGGGTCGTCACCGGGGCGGTGGCCTTGTGCGGGTCGCCGACCACGCCGATCGAGCCGTCGGGGCGGACCATCAGGTGGGCGGGGTCGTCGGCGGGCACCATGCCCAGCGCCTTGGCCCGCTCGGCCAGTGAGGAGGGCGAGCCCGCCTGGCCCACCGCGCGTTGCAGCCGCTCGGACTGCTCGGCCAGGTTCGCGTTCTCCTCGCGGATCTGCTCCAGGCGGTAGGAGTCGGCGATGGCCTGGGTGGACAGCAGCAGCGTGGTGGCGATCCCGGCGGCCAGCAGCACCATCACCAGCAGCACGAAGGAGGCCCGGGATTTCGGCAGGCCCAGCCGGAAGCCGCGCTGCCGGGCCGGGGCCGCGGCCTTCCCGGCCCCGGTCCCGGTTTTGGTGGCCTTGCGGGAGCCCTCGGCGCGCTGCGCACGGCGGGCGTACGCGCGCTCGGCGGCCGTGCTGCGCTGACCTGCGGTACGGGTGCGCTCGGCGCGCCGGGTTTCACGCGGGGTGGCTTCGCCCGGGGTGTTCCGGGGGGACCGGGCGGGCGCTGTCATGGCGCGTCCTCCTGATTCTCGCCGCGGCTCCCGGTCGAGGGCGGCCGCGCGGGGCGGGGCGGGCAGTGAGCGCGCTGATCACGCGCTCGCTTCCTTGATGCGTTCGGCGGCGCGCAGGCGGACCGAGGCGGCGCGGGGGTTGTGTTCGACCTCGTCCTCGCCGGCCTTCTCCGCACCGCGGGTCAGCAGTTTGAGCTCCGGCCCGTGCCCGGGCAGCTCCACCGGCAGCCCCGGCGGGGTGCGCGAGGTCGCCAGCGCGGCCAGTGCCTGCTTGACGATCCGGTCCTCCAGGGACTGGTAGGACTCGACCACGATGCGGCCGCCGACCGACAGGGCCGCCAGCGCGGCCGGGATGGCCCGGCGCAGCACCTCCAGTTCGCCGTTGACCTCGATCCGCAGGGCCTGGAACGTCCGTTTGGCCGGGTGTCCCCCGGTCCGCCTGCTGGCCGCGGGCACCGCGTCGTAGAGCAGCCGCACCAGGCGCTCGCTGCGGGTGAAGGGTTCCTTGTCCCGCTCGGCCACGATCGCCTTGACGATCCGCTGGGCGAAGCGCTCCTCGCCGTAGTCGCGCAGGATCCGCACCAGCTCACCCGGGGGGTAGGTGTTGAGGACGTCGGCGGCGGTGGGCCCGCTGGTCGGGTCCATCCGCATGTCGAGCGGAGCGTCCCTGGCGTAGGCGAAACCGCGGTCTTCCACGTCGAGCTGCATCGACGAGACACCGAGGTCGAACAGCACGCCATCCACAGTGGACAGCCCGAGATCGTCGAGGACCCGCGGGATGCGGTCGTACACCGCGTGCACGAACTCGACGCGGTCGCCGTGGCGGGCCAGCCGCTCCCGGGACCGGGCCAGCGCCTCGGGATCCCGGTCCAGCGCGATCAGCCGCAGCTGCGGATGCGCGGACAGCAGCGCGTCCGAGTGCCCGCCCAGCCCGACCGTCGCGTCGATCAGCACGGCCGGGCGCCCGGTCAGCGCCGGTGCGAACAGCTCGAGTACCCGCGCCAGCAGCACGGGCACGTGTTCCGCCATCGAAAAACCCCCTCAAACAAGCTCGGATGCCGTCAGGTCCCCGCCCGCCCGCCACGAACCTGGTGCCGGGGAAGGTGCACCAGGGCCGCTGAGCGGACAGAGGCCTCACGGCATCCGAGTCCAGCCATACTCACCGGAACCCACGCCCCCCGACGGCGTGAGTGCCGTCCGGGCGCCTCTAGAAGACGCCCGGCAGTACCTCCTCCTGCGCCTTCGCGTAGCTGTCCTCGTGCTCCTCCAGGTAGGTCTGCCACGCCTGCGCGTCCCAGATCTCCAGCCTGGTGATGGCACCGATGACCACGCACTCCTTGCTCAGCCCGGCGTACCGGCGCAGTTCCGGCGCGATCGGGATGCGCCCCTGCCCGTCCGGGCGTTGCTCGTCCGTTCCGGCGAACAGGTAGCGCTGGTATGCCCGCACCGCTTCGTTGGTGAACGGTGCGTCGGCGACCTTGCGGGCCATCTGCTCGAACTCCGCGCGCGGGAAGACATAAAGGCAATGATCTTGCCCCTTGGTGACCATCAGCCCACCTGCCAGCGCGTCCCGGAACTTGGCGGGCAGCGTGAGCCGCCCCTTGTCGTCCAGCTTGGGGGTATGGGTGCCGAGGAACACCGGCCCCACCTCCCCGGGGCCTCCCTTCCGCCCCACTGCGCACCACCGTACCCCACTTTTCACCACAGTCAACGCCGACAGTGTCCACTTCCGAGCGAACTCGCGACTGTTTTCGCAGGTGAGAACCGGTGGGGTCGGGTGGGGGGCGCGAAGGCCACAGCGCCGGTCCTCCCCGTGACGAGGGGTCCGGAAGGGCCCCGGGGGGCCGGAAACGGCGCTCGAGAGGCACCGGGTGGAGGAAGGTGGGGAGGCTGCTTCCTGGGGATTAGGGGCGGGGATCGGCGGCGAACTCGGCCAGCCTGCCGGCGACCCTGGCGGCGTCGGCGGGCAGCAGACTCACCCAGTCCCGGCCGCCGCGGCCCGGTTCCACGGTGCCGAAGTAGGTGCCGACGTCGGTGCGGAACCAGCTCACCCCGCCCACCCGGCGCAGCCGCGAACCCTCGCGAACCCTCACCGAGAACTGCCCGGCGCCGGACACCGGCCTGGCCTGGATCGCCAGCACCTCGCGGAGCTGCCGTTCGCAGGCCGCCGACCCGGCCCCGGCGCCCGCACTGAACACGGGATCGGCCAGCGACGCGCCGAGCACCTCGGCGGGCAGGCTGATGCCGAAGCCGGGGCCGGGCTCCCACGGCGCCAGCAGGCCCACGATCGACGAGAAGACCTCACCGTCCCGCAGCGAAGACAGCCCGATGGTCCGGCTCGGCTGCGCGGCGAGCACTCCGCGCTTCCCCGCGATCGCGGCCACCGCGCGCAGCGGGGTCTCGTCGCCCAGGGCGGGCAGTGCCTCGCATTCGACGTACATCCGCGCCTCGGCCAGTTCCGTCAGCCGCTCCCGCAGCACCGGATCCGGCCGCCCGCCCGCGGCCAGGCCCCGGGCGGCGAGGTTGGCGTAGACCGTCTCGCGGATTTCGTCCCGTTCCCGCGCGGTCGCCCCGACACCGGGCACCGAAAGCGGCGGTGGCGGCGGGCAGCGGAAATCCAGGTCCTGCCACAGGATGTCGAACGCCGAGGCGGACACCTCGATCAAGAGGCCCCCCGCGCCGGCCGCGCCTCGAACCCGACGGCGGGCACCGCGGCGCGCAGTGCGGCGTCCCGGCTGTTCATCACGTCCACGGCCTTGAGCCGGGCAGCCTCGGCCTCGGCGCGGCGCTCGTCCATCGCGTCCGACAGCCCGAGCAGCGCCAGCACGTCCCCGCTGCCCACCGCTTCGCGGATCATCGCGCCCGGGTCGTAGCCCACCGGGGGCGGCATCTCGGCCCTCGCCCTCGCGGCGATGCCCGCCTGCTCGGTGACCGCGGCGGCGAGCCTGGACGAGGTGTCCCCCGCCCGCCGGGACCAGTCCGCCGCCCGGGCGAGGGTGGCCCGCACCGCATCCCCCGCCTGCCCTTCCCAGTGCTCCCTGCTGAGCCCGGCCACCTGGCTCAGCACGCCCGCCGACTGCCGCAGGCGCTCGGCCAGACCGGCCCAGGCTGCGCCCAGCTCGCCCGCCGCGGCCGGGTCGTTACCCGCGCCGACCTCGGCCGCCATCGCCTCGTGGGTGTAGGACTCGTAGCGCCGCACCGGCTCGGGTATCGGTTCCATCACCGCTCCTCGGGCAGTTTCGGTTCGATCAGCTGCGCCACCGTGGCGGCCCGCTGGCAGGCCAGCCTGGTGTCCCGGAAGTTCGTGTTGGTGATGTCCACCTGCGCCGTGGCCTTCCCGCCCGCCGCCAGCAGCACCGCGCAGGTCCCGTCGCCGGATCCCGGCACCTTGATCGCCGCATGCCCGCCGACGGTCGTTTTGGTGCCCCCCGACGGGTGCAGATCGGTCAGGGCCGCCGTCTCGTCCAGGGTCACGGTGAGGCCGAAGGTGCCCGGCTCGGTCCAGTCACAGGCACGGGCGGAACCGATGGTCTTCGCCCGGCCCGCCGACGTCAGCCCGGCGGCCGACCGCTCGGCCGGGGTCATCAGCTCGCACGGCGACAGCGCGGCGACACCGGTCAGCGACGCGGTGACCGGCGGGACGACCGGGCTCGTGCCCTGGCTCGGGCTCTGGCCGGCGCCCGGGGCCGCCGCGGGGGAAGCCTTGGCGCCGCACCCGGCGAGCAGGCAGCCCGTGAGCAGGCCGCACGCGAGCAGTACCGGCAGCGCGGCCCGCCCCCGCTCAGCCGCCATGGCAGTCGACACCGGCGGCGGCCTCGTCGTCGGCGTCGGAGTAGCGCTTGAGCGCCTTGGTGATGTCCGAGCGCACCTTGTCCAGCTCCTGCCCGAAGCGGATCAGCTGGTCGGCCGCGGAGCCTGGTCCGTCGATGCCGTAGCGCGCCATGAAGGCGCCGATCTCCTCGGCGTAGCCGCCGCCCAGCGGGACGATGCGGCCCAGCACCCTGGCCTCCCGCACCATCTCGCCCACCACGTCCTGCAGCTGCGTGATCTGCTGGAACGCCTGCGCCGCGAGGTCCGGGGACACCGCGAACGCGCCCGCGCCCACCTGCGTGTCGGTCATCGCGCCTCTCCGTAGCGGCCTGCCTCCGCACCGCAGCATACGGGCTCCCGCGCGCAGGATCCATCCTTGATACGGCGGGCGCGACGCGCGAGGGTTCTCTCACCGGGCCGGCGGGAGTTTGACACACTTGGGCCGGGCCGGGCGGTGCTGGGAGCTGCCGGACCCGGCTGTGAGACGCTTCGGCGCCACTGGCATTAACCACTGCAGTGCCACCGCACTACTTTTTCCGGGGGCGTGCGGTCGCACCCGCGTTCGAGCATGCAAAGGGCTTCGGCACCAGGAGGACGAGTGACGTCGAGGACACAGCCCGTGACGCCCGGCGAGGCGGCATCCGGTCAGCTGCCGTACTACCCGCCGGGGGCGGCCGGACACGCGGGGCGGGGCGCCGTCTCCCTCGACGAGCTGCGCGACACGACGCGGCGGATCGCCGCGAACGTGGAACGCGTGCTCGTCGGCAAACCCGAGGTGGTGCGCATCGCACTGGTCACGCTGCTGGCCGAGGGCCACCTGCTGGTGGAGGACGTGCCGGGGGTGGGCAAGACCTCGCTGGCCAAGGCACTGGCGCGCTCCATCGACTGCACGGTCAGCCGGATCCAGTTCACCCCCGACCTGCTGCCCAGCGACGTCACCGGCGTGTCCATCTACAACCGCCAGACCGGCGGCTTCGAGTTCCGTCCCGGGCCGGTCTTCGCCAACATCGTGGTGGGCGACGAGATCAACCGGGCCTCGCCGAAGACCCAGTCGGCGCTGCTGGAGTGCATGGAGGAAAAGCAGGTCACGGTCGACACCGCGACCTACCGGCTCGACGATCCCTTCATGGTGATCGCCACGCAGAACCCGATCGAGATGGAGGGCACCTACGCCCTGCCCGAGGCCCAGCGCGACCGCTTCACCGCGCGCGTCTCGATCGGCTACCCGGACCAGCAGGCCGAGCTGGCGATGGTCGACGAGCACGCCGGCCACAACCCCCTGGCCGACCTCAAGCCGGTCTCCGACGGCGACACGGTGAGCCGTCTGGTCCAGACCGTGCGCAACGTCCACTTCGCCCCCGAGGTGCGCCGCTACGCGGTCGAGCTGGCCGCGACCACCCGCCAGATGCCGGAGATCCGGCTCGGCGCGTCGCCGCGGGCGACCCTGCAGCTGGTGCGCGCGGCCCGCGCGCAGGCAGCGCTTTCCGGCCGGGACTACGTGGTCCCGGACGACCTGCACGCGGTCGCGATCCCGGTGCTGGCGCACCGGCTGGTCCTGACCACCGAGGCCCACGCCGCCCGCCGTTCCGCCGCCGACCTCGTGCGGTCGGTGCTGCACCGGGTTCCGGTGCCGCAGGGCGGGCCCGCGGCCGGCCAGGGCCACCGGTAGGCGTCATGCTGCGGTCGCTGTCGGGACTGACCACGCGAGGCCGCTGCCTGCTCGCCGCCGGTGCGGCGGCCGCCGTCTGCGCGGTGGTGCTCAACGAGCGGGACCTGCTGCGGGTCGCGGTGTTCGTGGTGGGCTTGCCCCTGCTGGTGGCGGTGTTCCTCGCGGCCGCGAGGGTGCGGATCGGCGCGAGCCGGAAGCTGCTGCCGGACCGCATCGCGGCGGGCACCACCGGCGAGGTCGAACTCGCCCTGTGGCGCAACGGGAAACTGCCCGCGGGCGAGGTGCTGCTGGAGGACGGCGTGCCCTATGCGCTGGGCTCGCGGCCCCGGTTCGTGGTCGAGCGGCTGCCCGCCGGGCGCGCCGTCGCGCTGCGCTACCCGATCCAGCCGATGCTGCGCGGCATCCAGCAGGTGGGCCCGCTGCGCGCCACCCTGACCGACCCGTTCGGCCTGTGCGAGTTCGACCGCGAGCTGATCGGGCATTCCCGGCTGGTCGTGGTGCCCCGGGTGGTCGAGCTGTGGGGCCTGCCCGGCGGTGCCGGGCTCGGCGCCGGCGACGACGGGAGCGTGCGGCTGCACACCGGGCAGGGCGAGACCGACGTGATCGTCCGGCAGTACCGGCAGGGCGACGACCTGCGCAAGGTGCACTGGCGCTCCACGGCGCGGCGGGACGAGATCATGGTCCGGGTCGAGGAACGGCCGTGGCGCGGCGGCACCACGGTGCTGCTCGACCACCGTGCGGCCGCCCACCACGGGACCGGGGCGGCGGCCAGCCTGGAGTGGGCGATCTCCTTCGCCGCCAGCGTCTGCCTGCACATGCGGCGCGCCGGTCACCGGATCCGGCTGGTCACCGAGCACGGGAAGGTGCTCGCCGACGCGCCGGGGCACGAAGGCGACAGCAGCACCATCGACAACGTCGTCCTGGACGCGCTCGCCGTGCTGCAGCCCGCGCACCAGCGTGACCTCACCACCGGGCACGACCCGGCCGAAGGGCAGGAGCTGATCGCCATCCTGGGTACGGTGAGCAACGAGGCCGTCAGCGAACTGGCGCGATTTCGTCCCCGGAGCAGCCGCAGCCTCGCGGTGCTGCTCGACACGCCGACCTTCACCGGCACGGGCGGGGAACGGACCCCGGCCACCGAGGAGTCCGCGGCGCTGCTGCGGGCCGCGGGCTGGGGCGTGGTGATCGCCGATCCCACCTCCACCATGCCGCAGGTGTGGGCCGAGCTGTGCCGCACCACCGCGGGCCGCGGTGTCCTGCTGGGCGGTGGCCGATGACCGCCACCCTGCCCGAGGCCGGCGCCCAGCCGCCCGCGCCGCCGGAACTGCACACGCCGGAGAAGCGGTACGCGCAGCGGCCCCCGGCCTGGCGCAGCTCGATCCTCGCCCCGCTCACCGCCGGGCTGGCCACGCTGTGCGCCTCCACCTCGCTCACCGGGGTCGTCGGCGGGGCCGGCTGGCTGGCCTACGTGGCCGTGGTGGTGGTCCTGGTCGCGTCCACGGGCCTCGCCCTGCGCTCGATCCGCACCCCGATCCCGCTGGTCGGCCTGGCCCAGCTCGTCGTGCTGCTGCTGATGATCACCGGGGTGTTCACCCGCAACGGGATACTGGGGATCATCCCGGGCCCGGCCGCCTTCGGCGAGCTGGACCACGTGCTGACCACGGCGTTCGAGCAGATCCGCACCGCGCTGCCGCCGGTCGAGGCGACCTCCCCGATCCTGTGCCTGGTCACCATCGCGATCGGCATGGTCGCGGTGCTGGTGGACACCCTCGCGGTGGCGGCCTCCGCCCCCGCCGCCACCGGTCTGGTCCTGCTGTGCGTCTACGCCGTGCCGGCGTCGCTGTCGGACGAGATGCTGCCGTGGTGGACGTTCCTGCTGGGCGCTTCGGCCTTCGCCGCGCTGCTCGCCGTGGACGGCAACCACCGGCACCGCCGCTGGCGCAACCGGGACGCGCCGGGGCTCGGCGGTTCCCCCGCCACGGCTTCGGCCCCGGTCGCGGTGGTGGCACTGGCGCTGGTGATGGGGCTGGTCGCGGGTGCGACGATCACCGCGGTGGGCACCGTGGGCAGGTTGCCCGGCAGCGGCCACGACGGACAGTCCGGCGGGTCCGGCGGGCTCGGCGTCAACCCGTTCACCTCGTTGCGCGGCATGCTCGACCAGGGCACCGCGGTGGACCTGTTCCGCGTGCGCGGCCTGGGCAACGACAAGCGGCTGCTGCGCGCGTTCACCCTCGACACCTACCACCCCAACCAGGGCTGGAGCCTGCCGGACGGGCCGATGCCCGCCGGGTTCCCGGCCGAGGGGAACCTGCCCGCCGCCACCGGCGACAACGGCACCGGGGAGTCCCGCCAGATCCGGATCGAACCGGTCAACTGGGTGGATGTGTGGCTGCCGACCTACGGCGCGCTGCGCGGCCTGCAGGGCATGGGCCCCGGCTGGTACTACGACCCCGTCAGCGGGGCGGTGTTCACCGAACGCAAGCAGCACGTGCCCGCCTACACCGAGGTCGCCTCGCTGGCCGAGCCGACCAAGGACCAGCTCGAAGCGGTCAGGCTGGCGCCTTCGGACATCCCGGCGGCCTACACCGGGATCAGCGGGGTCGACCCGCGCGTGGTCGCGCTGACCCAGCAGATCACCGCCCATGCCGGGACCACCTTCGACAAGGCCACCGCGCTCTGGCGCTACTTCACCGCGGAAAACGGTTTCACCTACGACACGTCGACCGCGGCGGCCGCGGATTCGGACGCACTGGCCGACTTCCTGCTCAACGGCAAGCGCGGGTTCTGCGAGCAGTTCGCCTCCGCGATGGCGGTCATGCTGCGCGTGCTCGGGATCCCGTCGCGCGTCGCGGTCGGCTTCACCACCGGGGTACCCCAGGGCGACTACCGGACGATCACCTCGCAGGACGCCCACGCCTGGGTCGAGGTCTACTTCGGCAAGCTCGGCTGGGTCGGTTTCGACCCGACCCCGCGGTCCGACGGCCGCGGCTACGTCCCGCCGTACCTGCAGTCGAGCAGCCCGGCGAACGACTCGTCGGCGAAGGACAAGCAGGAGGTGCCGAGCGTGTCCACCACGCACGCGGCACCGACCGGCGCCCCGACCACGCAGCAGAACGGCTCCGGGAACAACGGGCAGCAGGCCGGCGGTAACGGCGGCAGCTGGACCGGGTGGGGCGTGCTGGCTCTGGTGCTGCTGGCGATCGCACTGACCGTCGGGACCCTGCTCGCGGCCCGTCTCGCGCGGGGCAGGCTGCGCTGGCTACCGCTGGTCGCGGCGGGCGCGTGGCTGCTCGCGGTGCTGCTGGCGGCGTGGCTGATCCACTGGACGCTGGCGCTGGTCCTGCTGGTGCTCATGCTGGCCGGGCTGGCCCCGGCCGTCCTACGGGAGCTCCAGCGGCGGCGGAGACGGCGGGCGATCAACGCGCGGGAACCGGGCGCGGCGGACGCCGCCTGGGCCGAACTGCTCGACGAATGCACGGACCGCGGGGTGCCCCTCTCGTCTTCGGACACGGTGCGGGCGGCGGCGAAGAAGGTGGCCCACCAGCACCACCTGGACGAGACCGGTCAAGACCACCTGCGGACGGTGGTCGCCGTCGTCGAACGGTCCTGGTACGCCGAGGAAGGCAGCCGGACCGACGCGGAATTCACGGCCGCGTTCGAGGGTGTGCGGGAGAGCCTGCGCCGCAACGCGCCGATGTCCTGGCGGGGGCGGTTGTTCCCGCGTTCGGTGCTGCGGCGGCGGGGCGGGCGGTAGCGCCCGGGAACAGCAGGGCGGCAAAAACGGCCGGCTCCCGGCCCGTGAGGGCGGGAGCCGGCCGCGTTCGTCTCGATCGCGGCGGGAAGACTACTGGTCTTCGAACCGCTGCCGGAAGCGTTCTTCCATGCGCTGGGTGAAGGAGCTCTTCGACTTCACCCCCGCGCGGCCGCCCCGGGCCTCACCCGCGGGATGGCGGCCCGACATCATCGCCAGCACCACCCCCAGGAACATCACCAGGAAGCCGAACACGCTGGCCAGCGGCACCTGCGCGATCCACAGCGCCTTGACCATCACGCCCACCACCAGCAGCGCGACCCCGACTACGAACAGCGCGATCCCCTGGATTCGCCGGCGACGGGCGGGCCGGTGGAAACGGGCACCGCGCACCGTAGACGCGAACTTGGGGTCCTCGGCATAGAGCTCGCGCTCGATCTGGTCGAGCAGCCGCTGCTCATGCTCGGAGAGTGGCATCTTTCCTCCTCCGGCACAGCTGTCGCGGGCGCCGGGCCGCGCAACGTCCTGGACCCTATACAGCACACCCCGATCGGGGTGCCACTGTCCAGGATACGAGTCCCGCGCCCGCGCGACTACCCGATCCCGGAGTTACCCGTACCGCCACCGTGATCAGAGGAGCGCCGTGGCGCTCTGACCGGTCCCCCGGGCAGCAGGGAAGCCGGCCGCACGGCCGCCGAACCGAACTTCGACCGCGCCACGTCCGCGGCGACCTCCGCTTCACGCCATCGTGGCTCGGCGCGCTCGAAGCTGAGCTGTTCGGGCTCACCGGCCCCGGCCAGCCCTTCCACGCGCACCCCGATGAGCCTGACCTCGGCACCCGCGACCGCCTCCGCGAGCAGGGCCACCGCGGTCGTGTGGATCACGCGCGCCACGTCCGTGGCCGGGGACAGGGTGCGGGCCCTGGTGATCGTCTTGAAGTCGGCGAAGCGCACCTTGATCGACACCGTGCGGCCGCGGAGCTGTTTCGCCCGCAGGCTCGCCGCCACCCGCTCGGACAGGCGCAGCAACTCCCGTTCCAGCACCGCGGGGTCGCGCTGGTCGGTGTCGAAGGTGCGTTCCGCCCCGATCGACTTGTCCGGCGCGTCCACCACCACGCCCCGCTCGTCCCGTCCGTTGGCCAGGGCGTGCAGATGTTCGGCGGCGGCCGCACCGACCGCCCGGCGCAGCCGCTGCGGCGGGGTGGCGGCGATCTGGGCGACCGTGCCCAGCCCGAGCCGCCGCAGGCTCTCCTCGGTGCGCTTGCCCACCCCCCACAGCGCCGAGATCGGCAGCGGATGCAGGAACTGCAGGGTCTGCGCGACCGGCACCACCACCACACCGTCCGGTTTGGCCATCCCGGAGGCGAGCTTGGCGACGAACTTGACGCCCGCGACCCCGACGGAGCAGGTGATGCCGTGCTCGTCCCGCACGCGCCGCCGGACGAGCTCCGCCACCTCCGCCGGGGTGGCGCGCAGGCGCCGCAGCGCCCCGCTGACATCCAGGAAGGCCTCGTCCAGGCTCAGCGGTTCGACCAGCGGGGTCAGCTCGCGGAAGATCGCCATGACCCCGCGGGAGACCTCGCCGTAGAGCCCGTGCGTCGGCGGAATGAACACCGCGTGCGGGCAGAGCCTGCGCGCCACCGCGACCGGCATCGCGGCGCGCACCCCGAACTCCCGGGCCGGGTAGTTGGCCGAGGTGACCACCGAACGCGGCCCCGCCCCGGCGACGATCACCGGTTTGTCCGCCAGCTCCGGCCTGGTGCGCAGCTCGACCGCGGCGAAGAAGGCATCCATGTCGACGTGCAGCAGACCGCAACCGGTGTCGTCCGGCGTGTGGTGCGCGGAGACCCGGAAGCGTTCGTGCCCGGCGGGCAGGCCGGCGTTTCGTCCCATCGGCGGTGAGCCTAACCGCCCCCACCGACAGTTCCGCTCACTCCGCCCGGCGGGCCAGGACGTGCAGGCGGGTGGCGATGTCGCGCAACGTCGGGACGCCGCACGCCGCCGCCTCGAACCCGGCGAGCTCGTCCCCGGTGAACTCGGCGGCCTCGGCCTCCCCGAGCGAGTCGGACACCACGCCATCGCCCTGCAGCAGCGCGACCCGCAGTCCCGCGGCCTCCAGCAGCGCGGTGAGCCCCGCGGTGTCGAACCGGCGCAGGAGCGTCTCGCCCTCGCCCGACAGCACCCCGTCCGCCCCGGTCAGCAGCCGCCGGGCCTCCCCCAGCCGGCCGGCCAGCGCGCGATGCAGCACGGCCGCGTACCGGTTGGCGGCCAGTACCGACACGGCACCGGCGGCCGACACCGTGCGGGCCAGCACCGCGGCCACCGCCGCGGGGTCGTCGACGATCTCCAGCAGCCCGTGCGCGAGCACGAGATCGGCCGATGCGGGGGGCACCCGGGCGGGCAGGGCGTCGGTGTCGTCGGCCACCACGGTGATCCGGCCGGAGACCTCCCGCTCCGCCGCGCGGCGGCGCAGCGTGGCCAGCGCGTTCTGGTTGGGCTCGACCACGGTCACCACGCAGCCCGCGGCCGCCAGCGGTACCGCCCAGACGCCGGTCCCGCCGCCCACGTCCACCACGTGCGGCTCGGCCGTCCCCCGCGCCCGGATCCGGGCGAGCTCGTCCTCCAGGACCCGCCAGACCGCGCTCGAGCCCCGTGCCGCCCCGATCTCCGTTCGCATGGTGGGACAGCGTAGTAAGCCCCAGGCCCGGGCGCGTGACGGCACCCGGCAGATCCGTCACGCCCCGTCACCCGCCCGCGGTACCGCACCCGAGAAAGGCAGCGCGCACGGGGGGACTGGACCCTCGGGCTACCCTCGGAGCGTGCACACGGTCGCCGTACTCAGCCTCAAGGGAGGCGTCGGCAAAACCACGGTCGCGCTCGGTATCGCCTCGGCGGCCATGCGCCGGGGAACCCTGACCCTGGTGGCCGACCTCGACCCGCAGGGCAACGCCACGGCCTCGCTGGACCCGCCCTACACCGAAGCCACGCTCGCCGACGTGCTGGAAAACCCGCACCGTTCGGTGCTGGCCCGCGCGATCGCCCCCAGCGTGTGGAGCGAGGACGTCGAGGTGCTGGTCGGCTCCGAGGATCTGGAACTGCTCAACGAACCCGGGCCCGACGAACGGCGCCTGGAGAGCCTGTCCCGGGCGCTGGACGAGCTGGACGAGGCCCCGCCCCGGGGGCGGCCCTACGAGCTGGTGATCCTGGACTGCCCGCCCTCGCTGGGCAGGCTGACGATGTCGGCACTGGTCGCCGCGGACGCCGCGCTGCTGGTCACCGAGCCGACCATGTACGCCGTGGCGGGGGCCCAGCGCGCGCTGGAGGCCATCGAACGGATCCGCACCGAGCACAACCCCGATCTGCGGGCCGCGGGCGTGCTGGTGAACCGGCTGCGGCCGCGTTCCCACGAGCACCAGTTCCGCATCGCCGAGCTGCGCGAGTCCTTCGGCACGCTGGTCATGCCGACCGCGATCCCGGACCGGCTCGCGGTCCAGCAGGCGCAGGGCGCGTGCAGCCCGATCCACGAATGGCATTCACCGGGTGCGCAGGAGATCGCGCTGACCTTCAACATGGTGCTGGCCAAGATCCTGCGCTCCAACCGGGCCGGGCGGCACCGCATGGACTCCGGCCCCGAGGCCGCCTCCGGTGCGGTGCCGGACGTGGAGACCACCGGGCCGATCACCGCGATCCGCTCCTGATGCCCGAGGGTGACACGGTCTTCCTGGCGGGCAAGCAGCTCGCCGGGGCCCTGTCGGGTCGGACGCTGTCCCGCACGGACTTCCGGCATCCCGCGCTGGCCACGGCCGACCTCGCCGGGCACACCGTGCTCACCGTGGTCACCGTCGGCAAGCACCTGTTCACCCGGTTTTCCGGCGAGCTGAGCCTGCACAGCCATCTGAAGATGGACGGGGCATGGGAGATCTACCGTGCCGGGGCGCGCTGGCGGCATCCGGCGCACCAGGCCCGGGTGATCCTCGACGCGGGTGAGGTCCAGGCCGTCGGCTTCCGGCTGCACGACCTCGCGCTGGTACCCACCGCGGAGGAGTCCCGGTTCACCGGGCACCTCGGCCCCGACCTTCTCGATCCACAGTGGACGGACGAACACGCGCGGCGGGCCGCCGCCGCGCTGGCCGCCGAGCCGGACCGGGAGCTCGGGCTGGCCCTGCTGGACCAGCGGATCATGGCCGGGGTCGGGAACCTGTACAAGATCGAGATCTGTTTCCTGCTCGGGGTCACCCCGTGGACACCGGTGTCGGCGGTGGACCCGGCGCAGGTGGTGCCGCTGGCCCGGAAGCTGTTGCTCGCCAACGCGTGGCGGCACGAGCAGAGCACCACCGGCGAGCTCGCGCGGGGCCGCCGCAACTGGGTCTACGAGCGGAGCCGCACCGGCTGCTTCCGCTGCGGCGGACCGGTCCGGGTGGGCACCCAGGGTGACGACGTGCGGCGGCGGCCCACCTGGTACTGCCCGCGCTGCCAGCGGGGCCCGGCCCCCGCGTGAGGTGGGCCACGGGCGTTCCGCCGGGCGCGAAAAGATGTTGCCGGGCCCCGGATTCTTGCCTAGCGTGGCGGTTACACGGGAAAGGAGGTGGTCCGAAGTTGAAGAACTACAGGACTCGTGAGGTGGCTGTCCGCTAGCGGACCGAGCTGCACCCGCTTCGTGGCGGCGCTCCCCGGAACGTGAGCCCACCGCGGAGTTCGCGCCTCCCGCCGCGACCCGGTCGCGCGGAGTCGCGTCTGGACAGTACTGGCCTGAGAGCGAATACCAGGCAGTCACCTACCCCCGGTGCCCCGAGAGTGGTCCGGCTCGGGCCGCTCGCGGCTGACGACGCGGGCGGAGCCGCACCGGGGGTCCCTAACACTTCGGTGTTTCCTTCGGATTACTCCACCCGGAGCAGGGCCTGAAGGTCTACTCTGCACGATGTGCTTCAGCCCACATATCCGATCAAGACGGCTCGGCTGATCCTGCGTCCGTTCACTCCGGACGATCTCGCGGCCTTCCACGCCGTGTACACCCACCCCGACGTGACCCGGTTCCTCGACGGCGAACCCCGCACGCGCACCGAAAGCGCGGCGCTGCTCGCCACGAAGGTGCAGGGCACCGCGCTCACCCGGCCGGGACAGACCCTGGCCATCGCCATCGAACTCGTCGAAACCGGGGAGCTCATCGGCGATCTGACCCTGCAGTGGGTCGACGGGGAGGCGGGCAACGGCGAGGTCGCCATCGCACTGCACCCCCGGCACCAGGGCAGCGGCTACGCGGCCGAGGCCCTCACCGAACTGATGCGGCTCGGGTTCGAAGACCTCGGGCTGCACCGGATGTTCGGCCGGTGCGACGCCCGCAACGTCGCCTCCGCCTCGCTGATGGAGGCGCTGGGCCTGCGCCGCGAAGCCCATCTGCGGGAGAACGAGCGGATCCGGGGCGAATGGCGGGACGAACTCGTCTACGCCATCCTGGCCACCGAATGGCGTCGGCGGTGACCGGGCCGACAGGCGGGCGCGGTCCGCTGCGCCCGCGTCCGCGGCCTGAGCGAAGATGAACGGGTGCTGTACGAGAAGCTGATCCGCCCCGTGCTCTACCGGCTGGGCTCCAACGACCCCGAAGTGGTGCACGAGCGCACGATGCGTGTGCTGGGCCGGGCGGGTGGTGCCGCCGCCCCGCTGCGCCGCTACTTCGCCGTGGACGACCCGGTGACGGTGTTCGGGCTGGGTTTCCCGAACCGGGTCGGCCTGGCGGCCGGGATGGACAAGGACGGCCGCGCGCTGGCCGCCTGGCCCGCGCTGGGCTTCGGTTTCGTCGAGGTGGGCACGGTCACGCGGCTCGCGCAGCCGGGCAATCCGAGGCCCCGTCTGTTCACGCTGCCCCGCAGCGAGGCCGTGATCAACCGGATGGGCTTCAACAACGCGGGCGCCGAGGCACTGGCGCGGAGGCTGGCGTCCCACGGGAAGCCGGGCGTGCCGCTCGGGGTGAGCATCGGAAAGTCCAAAGTAGTCCCGCTTGAGGAGGCCGTGGCCGACTACCAGGCCTCGCTGCGGACCCTCTACCCGTACGCGGACTACTTCGCGGTGAACGTCAGCTCCCCCAACACGCCGGGCCTGCGCACCCTGCAGGACAAGTCCGCGCTGGCCGAACTGCTCGCCACGCTGCAGGACACCTCCCGTGAACTCGCCGGGGAACGCCGGCCCACCCCGCTGCTGGTCAAGGTGGCACCCGACCTCACCGACCCGGCGCTGGCCGAACTGCTCGAAGTCTGCGAAACCCACGGCGTTTCCGGCATCATCGCCACGAACACCACGCTGTCCCGGGAAGGGGTCGACGTTCGCGAGCGGGCGCTGGCGGCCGAAACCGGGGGGCTGTCCGGGCGCCCCCTGACCGCACGCGCCCGCGACGTGGTGCGGTTCGTGCATACCGAGACCGGTGGGAAGCTGCCGATCATCGGGGTCGGCGGTGTCCTGAGTGGACAGGACGCGCAGCGGCTGCTGGACGCCGGGGCCAGCCTGGTCCAGCTCTACACCGGACTGGTCCTCAAGGGACCGGGCCTGGTCCGGCGGATCAACCGCACCCTCGCCGCCTGAGAGGACGCACGGCAGGTGCCCCCGGGCACCTGCCGTGAAGGGTCCCCTCCACGGTCGATTCGACCGAGGGACCCTTCACGGCTCGCGCCAGCCCGGGCTGCGCGGCTCAGGAGGCGAGGGTGTAGTGGCGGGTCGCGGTGAGGTGGCGCAGGTAGGCCCGCCAGCCGCCGAAGGCGGTGATGTCGCGGGCTTGCCCGGCGAGACCGGCCGCGCACTGGAACCCGATGGCCGTGCTGCCGTCCTCGAGTTCGATCTCGCCCAGCGTCATCGGCCCGGGCAGCCCGGCCAGGAAACGCCCGAGCGCCGCGGGCGAGAGAGTCCACCGCTCCCCTTCGATCGCGGCCCCGTCGGCGGCGGGCAGGATGCCGGGTTTCGGCGGGACGACCGGCAAGGCGACCATCCGGTACCGGGCCGCGGTGCGCACGTCACCGCGGAACCGGGCGCCCAGCGCGGTCAACTGTCCGTTGAGCGGCTGGCCGCGCAGGTGTGCCCCGAACACCACGAGGTCGATTCCCGTTGGCGGGTAAGGCGTTCCGATCTGTTCCCCGCCGAGGAAGGCGGCCACGTCGAGAGCGATCTGGTCGTCGAAGGCCCGCGTGATCACGCTGACCCCGAACGGGGTGCCGCCCGCGTGCCCGGCGGGGACCGCCACGGCGGCCAGGTCGAGCAGGTTCACGAAGTTCCCGGCCAGGGCCGCCTGCCCCGGCACGGCCGGCAGCAGCAGGGCGTCAAATCCGTCCAGCACCCGGGCGGCCTCACGCCGGTACTCCGCCAGCCGCGCCTGCTCGGCCGCCAGGCGGTACGCCGGGATCTCCTTCGCCGCGAGGACGGCCCTCGCCACCGCCGGGCCGACGCTGGGTTCCCGCGCCACGAACTCCCCGATCGCCGCGTGCCGCTCGGCGGCCAGCGGCCCGTCCTGGAGCAGCTTCGCCGCCACCAGGAACGGCGTGATGTCCACCGGGACGACCTCGGCGCCCCACGCCAGGAGGTCCGCCACGATCCGGTCGAAGCCCGCGCGCGCCGGGCCGGACAGGGGCGTCAGGCCCTCCGCACCCGGCACGGCGATCCTCGCCCGCTCCCCCGCGGCGAGCCGGACCGACTCCGGCCACGCCCGGCTCAGCGGATCCCCGGTGTCGGGCCCGGTCATCGCGGCCAGTGCGCGCAGCCCCTCGGCCAGGTTCGGGGAAAACACCGTGAGGCAGTCGTAGGGCCGCATCGATGGGACGGCACCGGTCGTGGGCACCAGGCCCAGCGTCGGCTTGAGTCCGAAGACCCCGCTGGCCGGGGCGGAACCGGCCGTGCCGGTGCCGACGGCCAGTCCCGCCAGGCCCAGGCCCACCACTTCCTCCGCCGCACCCGGACCACACGGGCGGCCGGTCCCCCACGGGCCGTCGAACTCCTCCAGGCTCGTCTTGCCGAGCACCACCGCGCCCGCCGCGGTCAGCCGCTGGATCGCGACCGCACTGACGTCCGGGGTGTAGGCGTAGGCGGGACAGCCCGCGGTGGTCGGCAGCCCGGCGACATCGATGCTGTCCTTGACGGCGACGAGCAGGCCCGCCAGGGGCAGCACGTCACCGGCACGGACGCGCTCGTCGACCGCTTTGGCGTCGACGAGCACCTCTTCCACGGGGCGGAGGGTGATCCAGAGATCCGGGCGGTCGGCCTCGGCGATCCGGTCGAAGGCGGCAAGGACCTGCCGGTGTGCGCTCACCGGTGCCGGGGGTAGGGGCTCGGGTTCAGGGGGCAGGGGCAGCGTGTCCATCCCACCGACGGTAAGCACCCCATATTCCGCTCACCAGCCCTCTCACGTTACGCACAGGTCTCACTCGAGAACCGAACGCAGCCCCCTCGCGCGGCTGGAACCCGTCACGGCTCGCCCCGGGCCCGGTGGCGGGTCAGGAGAGTTCGTGCAGGGCGATGGCGAGGCCGGCGAGCCGGTCGGTGGCGTCGGTGAGCGCGTCCTTGGAACTGGTGAGGCCGGAACCGCTGGCCGCCACGGCACGGCCTGCCGCCGCGACGAGCGTGCCGTAGTCGTCCAGTCCCTCGTCGAGCTGCTCCCGCAGGGTGCCGACGGCCGTGGCGAGCGCCTTGCGTTCCCCGGCCGGGGCGGCGGCCTGCGCACGCTCGATCGCCTCGATGCGGGCGGCGAGGGCGCGCAGTGCCTTGGCGGCCTTCGCGGCGGTCTCGCGTGCGTCCTCGACCGACTCGTCCGGCACCGAGGAGGAGGCGGTCAGCTGGCGCAGCAGCTCGGCGAGCGAGGATTCGCCCTCGGCCAGCCGTTCCATCGGCTCACGGGCGGCCGAACGGGGCGAGGGCAGCGGCGGTGGCGCCGTGCTCGCCGGCAGCTCGACCCGGCTCAGCCGGTACAGGTGCAGGCCCGACCGCACGCCCAGCGCGCCGAACACGATCGCCCCCACGATCCCCTCCGCGGCGGCGCCGAGCCCGCCCGCGCCGATCAGGCCCACGCCCAGGGCGAAGGCGTACAGCCCGCTCAGGAGGGTCAGCACGATCCACAGCGTCAGCAGGCGGGAAGTGCGGCGCTTGCGCCGCTGGAGTTTCGCGGCCGGTTCGTTCCAGCGCGCCCACCGGGCGCGGACCTCGGCGAAAACCGGCACATCGGCCATCGAAGGGGGCCGCGGTGGCGCGGGCCGTCGCAGCGGGTTCGGCGCGGAGCCCGCCGCTCCCGGCGTCCGGTCCGCCGGGAAGTACCGCTGGAACGCCTCCTGTGCCCGTTGCGCGTAGTCGGGCAGCCGCTCGATATGCCTTTCGAGCTTCTCCCCGAACTGGCCGAAGTCGCGCCTGCCCGACCCCATCACGACCTCCGGTCAGGCCTGGTTCTTCTGCTGCTCGGCCTGCACGCGCTGCTGGATTTCGCGCTGGATGTCGGCGGCCGAGCTGGCCGGCTTCGCCGCCTCGGCGCCATCGGTCACCTGCGCCACCGGCCCGCCCTTGAGGGAGGCGCGGATCTGCTCCAGCCGCGAGTGCCCGGCCAGCTGCGTGGTGGCCGCCTGGACCTCCATCATCCGGCCCTGCACGGAGTTCTGCGCCAGCTCGGCCTGGCCCAGCGCGGTGGTGTAGCGGCGCTCGATCTTCTCGCGCACCTCGTCCAGCGAAGGGGTGTTGCCCGGCGCCGCCAGCTCCGACATCTGGTTGAGCGAGGCCGAGACCTTCTCCTGCATCTTGGCCTGCTCCAGCTGCGAAAGCAGCTTGGTCCGCTCGGCCAGCTTCTGCTGCAGCATCGTGGCGTTGCGCTCCACGGCCTGCTTGGCCTGGGCCGCCGCCTGCAGGGACTGGTCGTGCAGGGTCTTGAGGTCCTCGATGCTCTGCTCGGCGGTGACCAGCTGGGTGGCGAAGGCCTCGGCGGCGTTCTCGTACTGGGTGGCCTTCTCGTTGTCCCCCTTGGCACGCGCCTCGTCGGCCAGCACCAGGGCCTGCCGGGCCGAGGCCTGCAGCTTCTCCACCTCGCCGAGCTGCCGGTTGAGCTTCATCTCCAGCTGGCGCTGGTTCCCGATCACTGCCGCGGCCTGCTGGGAGAGCGCCTGGTGGTTACGCTGCGCCTCCTCGATGGCCTGCTGGATCTGCACCTTCGGGTCGGCGTGCTCGTCGATCTTCGACGAGAACGCCGCCATGAGGTACTTCCAGGCCTTTACGAACGGGTTGGCCATCTGCTCCGCCTGCCTTCTTACGTCCCACTGTCCAAGTTTTCCCGAAGATCATGTGGGGCGTCGCTCTCCCCTGCCCGAGCAACGACCCGACCTCGGCGTGGGTTCCATCGTGTCAGGTCACCGCCCCGTGATCCAGGCGACCCCGGGGGATTTCAGGGACGACCCTGATCGTCACCGGATCGTCATCACCTTCCCCCGCCTGCCGCCGGATGTGGCGAAGGCCACCGTCGGCGCCGGGCGGGCGGTGACGGTGGCCTTCCGGAGCTGGCCCTGGGCCCAGGTCAGGCCGCGACCATCTTCGGTGCGCTGATCGTGGTGCGCAGGGCAGGCCCCCTGCGCTGGGTGGAAACCCGCAGGTCCGCCATTTCGTTGCCGAGCACGCCGTCCACCAGGTGGCCGCCTTCGAGGTGGCCTGCGGGCTCCCGGCGCTCGGACCGGTCGGCGCGCTCCTCCTGACGCTCCGCCTCGGCGGGCATCGGCGCGACGTCGACGTGGTCGAGCGCGGAGATGTCGGCCGCCACGTTGTGCAGCAGTTCGGCGAGCGGCAGTTCGAGTGCCTCGCAGATGGACGCCAGCAGCTCGCTCGACGCTTCCTTCTGCCCCCGCTCGACCTCGGACAGGTAACCGAGGCTCACCTTGGCGGCGCGGGAGATGTCGCGCAGCGTGCGACGCTGGTTGGTGCGGGCATGACGGAGCCGATCACCGATCGCCTCACGCAACAGCACGGTCATCACGCGCCTCCCTTCCTGATACCGACCACGTTACCCAGACCGAGCCCTTCGGCGCAGCGGTTGACACGGCCGTACGCCAAGGGCGAACGCCTGGGCGAAGCCCGTTGTTCCCGCGCTGTTTCCCCGGCGGCCCCGTCCATGGCCTGGTCAGGGGGCCTCAGGGGGCCGCCAGAGGGCCGAGCGCGGCGCCCAGCAGCTCCAGCGCGGC
Source organism: Amycolatopsis cynarae (assembly GCF_026802195.1). Taxonomy (NCBI): domain Bacteria; kingdom Bacillati; phylum Actinomycetota; class Actinomycetes; order Pseudonocardiales; family Pseudonocardiaceae; genus Amycolatopsis; species Amycolatopsis cynarae. Next base: position 4,634,490 of record NZ_CP113836.1, read on the forward strand.
CCGCACCGAATTGGTCCGGACCGAGGCGCGGCCGCCCTCGAACCGGTGGGTGCGGACCCGGCACGACCCGGCACCGGCCAGCGCGATGTGCACCGTTCCGGGCGTCACTCCGTCCTGCGGGTCGGGTCCGGCGACCCCGGTCAGGCCCAGGCCCCAGTCCGCCCCGCAGCGTTCCCGCGCCCCCGCCGCGAGCTGGGCGGCCACCTCGGGGTGCACCGCGCCGTGCTCGGCCAGCAGGGCCTCGTCCACCCCGGCCAGCTTGGCCTTGAGATCGGTGGCGTAGACCACCAGACCGCCCCGGACCACCGCACTGGCGCCCGGCACCTCGGTCAGCGTCGCGCAGACCAGGCCGGCGGTCAGCGATTCGGCCGTGGCGACGGTCTCGCCGCGCTCGGTGAGCCGGGCGATCAGCGGGCGGGCGAGGGCCGCTTCTTCTCCCGTCACTCCCCCGGCACCGCCCGTAGTCCCGCGGCCCGCAGCCGGAGCGCGCGCAGGACGTAGTCGGCCCCGGTCACCACGGTGAGCACCAGCGCGAGCCCCATCAGGATCCAGCGTAGTGCCGTCAGCCCGTCGGGCAGCGGCAGCAGATAGGCCACGATCGCCGCGATCTGGGACAGGGTCTTGGCCTTGCCCCCGCGGCTGGCCGCGATCACCCCGAACCGGATCACCCAGAACCGCAGGAGGGTGACCCCGAGCTCCCGGACCGCTATGACGATCGTCACCCACCAGGGCAGCTCGGCGAGCACGCTCAGCCCGACCAGCGCCGCGCCGGTCAGCGCCTTGTCCGCGATCGGGTCGGCGATCTTGCCGAGATCGGTGATCAGCCCGTAGCGGCGGGCCACCCAGCCGTCGACCTGGTCGGTCAGCGAGGCGAGGGCGAACAGCGCCGTGGCGACCGCGCGCCAGGTGGTGTCGTGCCCGCCGCCGGCGAACAGGGCGACGACGAACACCGGCACCAGCACCAGGCGGGCCAGCGTCAGGAGGTTGGCGACGTTGATGTTGGACACGCGTCTGCGCGGCAGGCCACCGGCGCCTTCGCCGGTGGCCGCGGTCTCGTCGGCGCCCGCACTCATCAGTCCGCGTCCGGCCGGACGATGAGGTCCACGCCTTCGCTGTCGACCACGCGGCAGCGGACCAGCTGCCCCACCTCGAGCCCGTCGCCGTCGAGCACCACGCAGGCACCGTCGACCTCGGGCGCCTGGTGGGCCGCCCGTCCCACCACCTCGTCGTCGGTCTCGTCGATGAGCACGTCGACCACTTCGCCGACGCGTTCCTCGGCGCGCTGCGCGGTGAGCTCCTCGACCAGGGCGGAGATCTTCGCGACCCGCTCGGTCACCAGCTCGGGGTCCACCTTGCCGTCGAAGGTCTCGGCCTCCGTGCCGTCTTCGTCGGAGTAGCCGAACACCCCGACCGCGTCGAGGCGGGCCGCGGTGAGGAAGCGTTCCAGCTCGGCGACGTCGTCCTCGGTCTCACCCGGGAAGCCGACGATGACGTTGGTGCGGATGCCCGCGGCGGGCGAATACCCGCGGATCTGGCCGATCAGCTCCAGGAACGAGCCGGTGGAACCGAACCGGCGCATGCGCCGCAGCACGGACTCGCTGGAGTGCTGGAACGACAGGTCGAAGTAGTCGGCGACACCCGGCGTGGTGGCGATGACCCGGACCAGGTCCGGCCGGGTTTCCGCGGGCTGCAAGTAGGACACCCGCACCCGCTCGATGCCCTCGACGGCGGCCAGCCGCGGCAGCAGCCGCTCCAGCGCCCGGGTGCCGCCCTCGGCACGGGGAAGGTCCTTGCCGTAGGAGGTCGAGTTCTCGCTGACCAGGTAGAGCTCCTTGACCCCGGAGGCGGCCAGCCATTCGGCCTCGGCCACGACCTCGTCGGGGTGGCGGGAGACGAACGAACCCCGGAACGACGGGATGGCGCAGAACGAGCAGCGGCGGTCGCACCCGGAGGCGATCTTCAGCGCCGCCACCGGGGAGGAGTCCAGCCGCCTGCGCAGCACGCGCGGCCCCCAGCCCGCCTGCTCCCCCGCGCCGGTCTCGCCATGGCCGGGCACCGTGACCGCGGCGGCCGCGGCCGGACGCTGGACCGGGCTGATCGGCAGGAGGGTGCGCCGGTCCGAGGGCACGTGCGAGGCGATCCGGTGCCCGGACACGATCGCGCCCAGCTTCTCCGCCAGGTCCGGGTAGTGGTCGAACCCGAGCACCGCGTCGGCCTCAGGCAGGCTCTCGGCCAGCTCCGCGCCGTACCGCTCGGCCATGCAGCCGACCGCCACCACCTTCGCGCCGGTGTCCGCCGCCGCCAGCAGGGTGTCCACCGAATCCTTCTTCGCCGATTCGACGAAACCGCACGTGTTGACCACGATCACGTCGGAGGACTCCGGATCGTCGGTCAGCTCCCAGCCCCCGGCCGCGAGGCGGCCGGCCAGCTCCTCGGAATCCACCTCGTTGCGGGCACAACCGAGGGTCAGCAGCGAGACGCGTCGAGCGGCGGTCGAATCGGTGGAAGACACCCAATCAGGGTAGCTGCCGGGGCAGGTCGGCCATCGTCAGCAGGGTCAACTCCTCGTCGGCGAGGCCCTCCAGGTCCACTTCCGGCCCCGCCAGGCGCAACGCCTGCGCGCCGATCGCCTGCTCCAGCAGCCCTCGCGCGGACCGGCCGTTGGCGAAGCCCTCGCCCCGGTCGATGCCCGCCATCATCGCGGGCAGCGCCTCGGCGAGGTCCGGTGCCAGGCGGTAGCCCTGCTTGGTGGCCATCGCGGTGAAGATCGCGGCGAGCTCGGAGTCGGTGTAGTCCGGGAAATCCACGGTGCCGCCGAACCGGGAGCGCAGCCCGGCGTTGCTGTCGAGGAAGCGGTCCATGTCCCCGGGGTAGCCCGCCGCGATGACGATCATGTCCTCGCGGTGGTTCTCCATCTGCACCAGCAGTTCCGCCACGGCCTCCTTGCCGAAGTCGGCGCCGTTGGCGTAGCCCTGGACCAGGTTGTAGGCCTCGTCGATGAACAGCACCCCGCCCACGGCGCGCTCGCACACCTCGCGCGTTTTCGGCGCGGTCTGCCCGATGTACTCGCCCACCAGGTCCGGACGGGCCACCTCCACCAGGTGCCCGGACGGCAGTACCCCGAGTTCGCGGTAGAGCTGCCCCATCAGCCGGGCCACCGTGGTCTTCGCGGTACCGGGATTGCCGGTGAACACCAGGTGGCGGCTGCGCGCCCCCACCGGCAGCCCCGCCGTCCGGCGCCGGGCGTCGAGCCGGGTTTCGGCGACCAGCGCGCGCACGCGCTGCTTGACCGGTTCGAGGCCGATCATGCCGTCCAGCTCGCCCATCAGCTCTTCGAGGCTGCGGCGCGGACCCGCGTCGTCGGCCACCGCCACGCCCGACTCGGTGGGCAGGTCGGCCGCGGTGAGCAGGGCCAGCGCGGCGGAATCGGCCTGCGGCGCGCTCGCCAGCCTGCTGGACTGCTTGCCGATCGTGGTTTCCAGCAGCCCCCGTGCCGAGCGCCCGTTGGCGAAGCCGCGGCCGCGCGGGATGCGCCGGACCGCCTCCGGCAGGGCCCGCTCCATGTCCGGGTCGAGCCGGTACCCCTGTTTCTCGGCCATGACCTTGAAGATCGCGGCGAGCTCGCCGTTGTCGTAGTCGGGGAACTCGACGCGGCCGGCGAAGCGCGAGCGCAGCCCGGGGTTGGACTCCATGAACTCGTCCATCTCCCTGGGGTAGCCGGCCACGATCACCAGCATGTCGTCGCGGTGGTTTTCCATCTGCACCAGCAGTTCCGCGACGGCCTCCTTGCCGAAGTCGTTCTCGGCGTCCTGGACGAGGTTGTAGGCCTCGTCGATGAACAGCACCCCGCCGACCGCGCGCTCGCACACGTCCCGGGTCTTCGGCGCGGTCATCCCGATGGCCTCGCCCACCAGATCGGGGCGGGCCACCTCCACCAGGTGTCCCGAGGGCAGCACGCCGAGCTCCCGGTAGATCTGCCCCATCAGCCGGGCCACCGTGGTCTTCGCGGTGCCCGGATTGCCGGTGAACACCAGATGCCTGCTGCGCGTGGCGACCTTCATCCCCGCCTCGCGGCGCTGCGCGTCCACCTTGGTCTCGTCCACGAGCGCGCGGACCCGCCGCTTGACCGGGGACAACCCGATCATTTCGTCCAAATCGGACAGCAGGTCGGCCAGTCCGCGCCGCGGACCCGCGTCGTCGGACTGGCCCACCCCGGCCTCGCGCGGCAGGTCGGCGGCGACCAGCAGGGCCAGCGCGTCCGGTTCGGACGGTGCCTCGGTCGCGATCCGCGTGGACTGCCTGCTGATGGTGGCCTCCAGCAGGCCGCGCGCCGAACGCCCGTTGGCGAAGCCGCGGCCCCTCGGGATCCGCCGGATCGCCTCCGGCAGCGCCTGGACGAGGTCCGGTGCGAGCCGATAACCCTGCTGCTTGGCGATCAGCTCGAAGATCGCGGCGAGCTCTTCGTTGGTGTAGTCGGGGAAGTCCACCCGGCCGGCGAACCGCGAGCGCAGGCCCGGGTTCGCCTCCAGGAACTCGTCCATCTCCTTGGGATAGCCCGCCGCGAACACCACGAAGTCCTCGCGGTGGTTTTCCATCTGCACCAGCAGTTCCGCCACGGCTTCCCGGCCGTGGTCGCTCTCGCCGTCCTGCACGACGTTGTAGGCCTCGTCGATGAACAGCACGCCGCCCATCGCCTGCTGGCACACCTCGCGCGTCTTGCCCGCGGTCTTCCCGATCCACTCCGACACCAGGTCGGGGCGGCCTGCCTCGATCACATGGCCCTTGGGCAGCACGCCGAGCGCGTGGTAGATCTTGGCGACCAGCCGGGCCACGGTGGTCTTGGCCGTGCCCGGGTTTCCCGTGAAGACCAGATGCCTGCTGCGCGAGGCCACCTTCATCCCGGCGGCCCGCCGCTGGGCGTCCACGTCCATTTCCGCCACCAGCGCCCGCACCCGCTGTTTCACCGCGCCGAGCCCGATCATCGCGTCGAGTTCGGCCAGCAACTCCTCGACCGGCTGCCCCTGTTCGCGGCGCGCGACGGCCAGTTGCTCCACGTCCGGCAGATCGACCTGCGGCCGGTCCCCCACCACCGCACCGCGCCCGATGGCGCTGGTGATGGCGGCGCCGACCAGTGCCTCGACCTCCCGCGCGTCGGCGGTCCGCAGCTCGCCCACCAGCGTGCCGAGCCGTTCACGGGCGCCAGGGGACACCACGGCATTGCGTTCGGCCAGCAGGACGTCGAGCAGCATGGTCGCGGCCGCGGGCTCGCTGAGGTCCGGCATCCGGTAGCCGATCACGCGCGCGCCGAGGCGCGACGACTCGGCGGTCAGCCTGTCCAGGACCTTTTCCCCGCCGCTGAGCACCACCAGGCGGCAGCTGTTCTGGTCGTGGGCCAACTCGTCGAGGAGCTTCGCCACGCCCGCCGCGTCCCCTTCGAGCAGCACATCCAGTTCCTCGATGAAGAACAGGCCGGGGCTCGCGTCCCGCTCGACCGCTTCCATTTCGGAGCGCAGCATGGCGTTCACGGTCTGCCCGGCCCGCTCGGCGCGCTGCACCAGTTCCGGTCCCGACCAGGTGGTGATGGCGTTGAAGGTGAGGTTGCGGGCCTTGAGCTCGTCCCGCACCGCCCGCCACAGGCGGCGGTGCCCGCTGCGCGCGGGGCCGGTGAACAGCAGCAGCGGGTTCGGCTCCGGCACGGCGGGCGGCGGGGCCGCCACCTGCTGCTCCTCCGGCGGATGGCGGGTGCCCTCGGCCCACTGCACGATCCGGATCACCTTGTCCAGATACGCCAGGGCGGATTCGGGCCCGCTGACGAATCCCGACCCGTTGGGCAGCACGGCGTAGGCCACCGCCGGTGGTACGGACCTCGGGGCCTGCTGCGGCAACGGCGGCGGGACCGGGACCGGTCCGGACGGCGGTGACTGCGGCAGCGGCGGCGGCACCGCGATCGGCCCCGACGGCGGTGATTGCTGCGGCAGCGGCGGCGGCACCGGCTGCGGCGAGGGGAACGGGCCCGACCGGGGTAGCGGCGGCGGGACCGGGGCCTGAGGCATCGGGGCCTGCTGGGCCGGCGGCACCGGGGCCTGCGGTGCCGGAGCCTGGGGCATCGGGGCCTGCGGCATCGGCGGCATCGGCGGTTGCGGCATCGGGACCGGCTGCACGACGCGCCCGCCGGCCCGCCACTGCGGATCCATCGGCGGCGCGCCGAACTGCCACGGGCCGGGCGGACGCTGCCACTGCCACCCGAGCCCCGGCACCAGCAGCCACAACACCCCGTCCGGACTCGCCAGCGTCGTGGTCCGCCCCATCGATGCCTGACGCTCGGCCTCCCAGAACGGATCCCATCCCGCGCGCGTCAACTCGCCCCCCACTCCGTCGGAAATCCGCTTCGCAGCATACGAGCCGCGGCCTGCGTGGTGGAACCCACCGCGACAGCGCGGGCACGCGCCGGATACGGTCGGCGGGTGCCGCACGATGACCCTGCCCCGGTCGTGGTCCGCCGCGCCCGGATCGCCGACGTCCGCAAGATCAAAGCCCTGGTCGACGCGGACGCCGGGCGCGTGCTGCTGGAGAAGGAACTCGTCACGCTCTACGAGGACATGCAGGAGTTCTGGGTCGCCGACTCCGGCGGCGAAATCCTCGGCTGCGGCGCCCTGCACGTGCTGTGGGAGGACCTGGCGGAGATCCGCACGGTCGCGGTCGACCGGGCGGCGCGCAGCCGCGGCATCGGGCACGCGCTGGTCGGCAGGCTCGTCGAGCACGCCACGGAACTGGGGTTGCGGCGCATCTTCGTGCTGACCTTCGAAACGCGGTTCTTCGCCCGGCACGGGTTCCGGGAGATCCACGGCACGCCCGTGCCGCAGCCGGTCTACGATGAGATGCGCCGATCCATCGACCCCGGCGTCGCCGAATTCCTGGAACTTCCCTATGCCAAACCGAACACACTCGGCAACACCCGGATGCTCCTCGAACTCTGAACCGGCGGTCCATTGTGGAGGAGGGGCAACCCCTGCCCGGCCCCGCACGTCCATCTCAGTGAGAGTTGGGAGAAATGCATGATCCGGGGGTATCGCAAGTGGATCGCCGGCGCGCTGGGCGCCGCCGCGCTGACCGTCCCGTCCGCGGCGGCCGCGGCCCAGCCCGTGACCGTGGTGCCGGGCTGCGAAAAGGGCTGTGATGTCGCGTTCTCGCAGCAGTTGCCGGGCGGGAAACGCGTGGAGGGGCTGAGCACGGGCACTTACAGCGTGCTCGCGCTCTGGCGGGGGAACACCCTGCTCGACCACGTGCAGGTCCACGGGCGCGACGGCTACGCGTACGAATTCGTGCAGAGCGCCACCTGCTCGAGCACCCGCTGTTCGGTCGGCTACGTGTACGGGGCGCATTCGGGGGCCGTCGCGTCGGTGGCGGTGAGCGACCGGCTCACGGTCACGGACACGGTCGAGGGCGCCTCCACGGGCACCGTGACCCGCGATCTCAACGGTGACGGGCAGCCCGACGCCGCCGTCCAGCAGAGCACCTTCGTGCCGAACTTCGCGCAGGCGCCGCAGTACTGGGAGACCTACGTCGAGCGCAACGGCAAGTTCGCGCGGACCGGCTGCACGGCCGACAACGCGCCCGCACCCGTCCGCCTCGCCACCGGTCACTGCACCGGCCCCATCGCCTGATCGGCCGGTTCGTCCACCTGCGGCGAGCCGTGAAGGGTCCCTTCACCGTCGAATCGACCCTGAAGGGACCCTTCACGGTCTAATGCCGCGGCCCGCTACTCGCCGTCCGCGTCCGGCCCGGGCACGGGCCCGCCGCCGCGGATCAGGTACAGGACACCGTCCAGTTCGTCCGGCTTCACCAGCACGTCGCGCGCCTTCGAGCCCTCCGACGGCCCCACCACGCCGCGGCTTTCCAGCAGGTCCATCAGCCGTCCCGCCTTGGCGAAACCCACCCGCAGCTTGCGCTGCAACATGGACGTGGAACCGAACTGCGAGGTCACCACCAGTTCGGCCGCCTGCAGCAGCACATCCAGATCGTCCCCGATGTCCGGGTCGATCTCCTTGGCCTCGCCGGGTTTGGCGACGGTGACCCCGTCCTGGTACTCCGGCTGCGCCTGCTCCTTGGTGTAGTCGACGATCGCGGCGATCTCGTCGTCACCGACGTAGGCGCCCTGGATGCGGATCGGCTTGCCCGCCCCCATCGGCAGGTACAGCCCGTCGCCCATGCCGATCAGCTTCTCCGCCCCCGGCTGGTCCAGGATGACCCGCGAGTCGGTCAGCGAAGACGTGGCGAACGCCAGCCGGGACGGGACGTTGGTCTTGATCAGGCCGGTGACCACGTCCACCGAGGGCCGCTGGGTGGCCAGCACCAGGTGGATCCCGGCGGCGCGCGCCTTCTGCGTGATCCGGACGATCGCGTCCTCCACGTCCCGGGGCGCGGTCATCATCAGGTCGGCGAGCTCGTCGACGATCGCCATGATGTAGGGGTACGGGCGGTACTCCCGTTCGCTGCCGGGGGGCGTGGTGATTTCGCCGGAACGCACCTTCCGGTTGAAGTCGTCGATGTGCCGGACCCGGTGGGCCTGCATGTCCTGGTACCGCTGTTCCATCTCCTCCACCAGCCAGGCCAGCGCCGCGGCGGCCTTCTTCGGCTGGGTGATGATCGGCGTGATCAGGTGCGGAATGCCCTCGTAGGGGGTCAGTTCGACCATCTTCGGGTCGATCAGGATCATCCGGCACTCGTCGGGCGTGGCACGCGCGAGCAGCGACACCAGCATCGAGTTGACGAAACTGGACTTACCGGAGCCGGTGGATCCGGCCACCAGCAGGTGCGGCATCTTCGTCAGGTTCGCGGTGACGAAATGCCCCTCAATGTCCTTGCCCAGCCCGATGACCATCGGGTGGTTGTCCTTGGCGGCCTTCGGCGACCGCAGCACGTCGCCGAGCCGGACCATCTCGCGGTCGGAGTTGGGCACCTCGATGCCGACCGCGGACTTGCCGGGGATCGGCGCGAGCAGCCGCACGTTGTCGGTGGCCACCGCGTAGGCGATGTTCTTGGTCAGCGCGGTGATCTTCTCGACCTTCACGCCCGGGCCGAGTTCGACCTCGTACCGCGTCACCGTCGGGCCGCGGGTGAACCCGGTGACCTGGGCGTCCACATTGAACTGTTCGAGCACGCCGCTGATCGCCTCGATCATGGCGTCGTTGGCCTTGCTGCGCGTCTTGGGCGCGTCGCCGAGCTGCAGCAGCTCCGGTGACGGGAGCTGGTAATCGCCCTCGACGGTGCGGGTGACCGAAAGCGGCGGCTCGGGTTTCCCGGCCTTCTCGCTCTTCTCGATCTTCTCGGTCTTCTGCGCCTTCGATCCCGCGGAGGGCACGGACTCCACGGGTTTGGCCGCCGGCTTCGGCTTGGCTGGCCGCATCGGCACCGCCGGTTCGGCCAGCGCGGCCTCGAGGTCCAGCTGCTCCCCCGCGCCGTCACCGGAACCGGCCTGGCGGCGCCGCGCGGGCCTGCGCAGGCGCACCGGTTTGGTGTCGGTCTCGGTGATCTCGTCGCCCTGCCCGGCCAGCTCTTCCCGCTCGGCCACCAGGCGGTCGATCTCCTCCGGATCCAGGCCCCACTCCCGCAGGACGCGGGGGATGTCGCGGACCCGGGTGGCGGTGAAGACCAGCACGCCGTAGCCGAGCGCCAGGATGAGCAGCGGCGCGGCGACCCAGCTGGTCACGCCCTGGGCCAGCAGGCCGCCGGAGAAGGCGCCCAGCGCGCCGCCCGCGTACATCCTGTCGTCGTTGCTCTCCGGAAGCCTGCTGAACAGGTGCAGCAGGCCCAGCACGGCGAACATCACCAGCAGGGTGCCGATCACCATCCGCGGCCGCGCCTCCGGCCGCGGCTCCGAGCGCATCAGCGAGATCGCGATCACGAACAGCACCAGCGGCAGCGTGACCGCGCCCGCACCGAAGATCGTCCTCGTGGCGAGTTCGAGGTAGCCGCCGACCGGGCCGGCCGCCCGCCACCAGACCCCCACCGCGATGATCAGGGCGAGCGCGATCAGGCCGAGCGCCAGGCCGTCACGGCGGTGCTCCGGCTCCAGTTCCCGGGTGCGGCCGACGGTGCGCGCGAGCGTGCCCGTGCCCTTCGCCACCAGCGTCCAGCCGCCGCGGACCGCCTTGCCCACGGTGCCGCCGGAGGAGCGGCGCGCCGGGGCACGGCGGGCCGGTGCGGAACGGGGCTTGCGCGCCGGAGCCGACTTGCGCGCCGGAGCCGGTTTCCGCGCCGATGAGGACTTGCGCGCCGTGCTCGTCTTGCGCGCCGGCTGTTTCGTCCCGCCGGCGCGTTTCGTCGCGTTCCGCCTGGTGGTCGCCGACCCGCTTGCCATGGCTCCTACGTTAACGGGCGAAGCCCAGCAGCCCCGTGCGCCACTCGCGGCACCGCGCCAACTTTCGCCACAACCGCGGGTTCCGATAGGCCATACCGGTGAAGATCGGCGTCTGACATGCTCTTGGCCATGTTCACGCTGCACCACGACGAGCGAGGGCTGCCCCGTCGCAGGCCCCCGGCGATCTGGCGGACCCTCTCGGCACTGGACACCGGGCTGGTCCACCTGGTGGGCCGGCTGCGGGTGACCGGCGGCATCCCGGCGAAGCTACGCGGGCGCCCCCTGCTGATGGCCGCGAACCACATCGGGGTGTTCGACGCGCTGGTGCTCATCGCGGCGTGCAAGCAGCTCGGGATCGCGCCCCGGTTCCTGCTCGCGGGCGGCCTGCTGGACGCGCCGGTGCTGGGCCCGGCGCTGCGGGCGAGCGGGCACCTGCGAGTCGACCGGGGCAAGGCCACGGCGGTCGAGCAGTTCGCCGACGCGGTGGCCGCCATGCGCACCACGCCGAGCCCGATCATCGTCTACCCCGAGGGGCGCATCAGCCACGATCCGGGGCTGTGGCCGGAACGCGGCAAGACCGGGGCGGCGCGGCTGGCGCTGGCCGCGGACGTGCCGGTGATCCCGATCAGCCAGTGGGGCGCGCACGAGGCGGTGTACTGGGGCACCGAGAAGGTGGAGGGTCCGGCCGACCTGCTGCCGCTGGCCCGCTCGGGGCTCACCGCGCCCCTGCGCCGTCCGACGTTCAGGGTGCATTTCGGTGCCCCGGTGGATCTGTCCGACGTCGAGCCGGGGCGTCCGGGCGCGGGGGTCCGGGCGCACGCGAAGATCATGCGGGCGATCACCGACGGCCTGATCCCGCTGCGCCGCGACGAACTCGACAAGCCGCGCTTCCACGACCCGACGCGCCCCACCGACACCCTCAGCCCCTGGCGCCCCTGAGGTGCCGTGAGGGGTCCCCTCACGGCCGTGGCTGGGCGGGCCGTGAAGGGTCCCTTCACAGCCAACGCCCGTACGGACTTTCCCGGGGCCCTGCGCAAACAGGGCCGTGAGGGGTTCCTCACGGCCCTGGGCGGTCTGGACGGCGGTTACACTGGGATGACGGTGGGGACGATCATCGGGCGGCGCCGGTAGGTCTCGGCGACCCAGCGGCCCACCACGCGTCGCACCGCCTGCGCGATGCGGTGGCTCTCGGTGATCCCCTCGGCTTCGGTTCGCGAAAGCTCCATCTCGACCAGTGGAACAACCGCATCGAGGGCCTTGGGGTCGTCGGAAAAACCGCGTCCGGACACCGTCGGGGTGCTCACCGCGCGCCCGGTGGTCGAGTCCACCGCCACCGTGATCGCGATGAACCCGCCCTCGCCGAGGACCAGCCGGTCGGACAATGTCGACTCGCCGACATCGCCGACGGACAGCCCGTCGACGTAGACGTGCCCGACCTCGACGCGGCCGGTGGTGCGGGCCCGGCCGTCGACCAGGTCCACCACCACACCGTCCTCCGCGAGCACCACGTTCTCCGGTGCCACGCCCGTGCGCACCGCCAGCTCGCCGTTGGCCCGCAGGTGCCGCCATTCGCCGTGCACCGGCATCACGTTGCTCGGCCGGATCGCGTTGTACAGGAACAGCAGCTCGCCCGCCGAGGAGTGCCCGGAGACGTGGACCTTCGCGTTGCCCTGGTGCACCACGTGGGCGCCGAGCCGCACCAGGCCGTTGACCACGCCGAACACCGCCGTCTCGTTGCCCGGGATGAGCGAACTGGCCAGCACCACGGTGTCCCCGGCGCGGATCGAGATCTGCCGGTGCTCACCGCGCGCCATCCGCGACAGCGCCGACAGCGGCTCGCCCTGCGAACCCGTCGAGACGAACAGCACCTTCGTCTCCGGCAGCGTGACCGCCTGGTCCAGGTCGATCAGCAGCCCCTCCGGGATGGCCAGCAGCCCCAGGTCCGCCGCGATCCCCATGTTGCGCACCATCGACCGGCCGACGAACGCCACGCGGCGGCCGTGCCGCTGCGCGGCGTCGAGCACCTGCTGGACGCGGTGCACGTGGCTGGCGAAGCAGGCCACGATCACACGCTGGGTGACGCGGCCGATCACGTCGTCGAGCACCGGGCCGATGTCCCGCTCGGGCGTGACGAAACCGGGCACCTCGGCGTTCGTGGAGTCGATGCACAGCAGGTCGACGCCCTCGTCGCCCAGCCGCGAGAATCCGGCCAGGTCGGTGAGCCGTCCGTCGAGCGGCAACTGGTCGAGCTTGATGTCACCGGTGTGCAGCACGACCCCGGCCGGGGTGCGGATCGCCACCGCCAGCGCGTCCGGGATGGAGTGGTTGACCGCGAAGAACTCCAGGTCGAACGCGCCCACCCGGCGGCGCTCCCCTTCGGTCACCTCCACCAGCTTCGGCCGCTGCCGGTGCTCGCGGCACTTCGCGTCGAGCAGCGCCAGGGTGAACCGCGAGCCGTAGACCGGCAGGTCCGGGCGCAGGCGCAGCAGGAACGGCACCGCGCCGATGTGGTCCTCGTGCCCGTGGGTGAGCACGAGGGCGTCGATGTCCTCGAGCCGGTCCTCGATCGCCCGGAAGTCGGGCAGGATCAGGTCGACCCCGGGCTGTGCGTCCTCGGGGAACAGCACCCCGCAGTCGACGATGAGCAGCCTGCCGTCGTACTCGAAGACGGTCATGTTCCGCCCGACCTCGCCGATCCCGCCGAGGGCGACGACCCGGAGGCCGCCGTCCGGCAGCGGGGGCGGCGGGGTGAGGGGCCCCGGTCCTGTGGGTTGCGGGGATCGCCCGTTCATCGTGTTCCCCCCTGTGCGCGCCCGGCGGCCTCGTGCGGGGCCGCCGCGCCCTTGTGTAACACCGTCACCTATGAATGGTCCCAACGCTGGTATGAGTGGTCGGCGTGACGTAGGCCGCCGCCGAGTCCGCTTGCGCGACCCTCGCACTGTGCCAGTCCGCCGCGGGCGAGTCGTCAAGGGGGACCCCCGCCTGGATCAGGTCACCGGCGATGGCCTCCACCTGCTCCGCGGTCGCCGGCACGATCGGCAGCCTCGGGCCGCCGACGTCGTGCCCGCGCAGCCGGAGCCCGGTCTTGGCGAACACCACGCCGCCGACCCGGGACATCGCCCGGTACACCGGAAGCATGCCACGGTGGTTGGTGCGCGCGGTGGAGGTGTCGCCGTTTTCGTAGGCGTCGATCATGGCGCGGATGCGGCCCGCCACCACGTGCCCGATCACGCTGACCACCCCGGCCGCGCCGACCGAGAGCCACGGCAGGTTCAGCGCATCGTCGCCGGAGTAGTAGGCCAGCTGCGTGTTCGCGATCACCTCGCTGCCGGCGAGCAGATCGCCCTTGGCGTCCTTGACGGCGAGGATGCGGGGGTGCTCGGCGAGCCGCAGCAGCGTGTCGACCTCGATCGGCACGATCGAGCGCGGCGGGATGTCGTAGAGCATCACGGGCAGTTCGGTGGCGTCGGCGACCGTGGTGAAGTGCGCGTACAGCCCCGCCTGCGGTGGCCGGGAGTAGTACGGCGTGACCACCAGCAGGCCGTGCGCCCCGGCCTTTTCCGCCTGCCGCGCCAGTTCCACGCTGTGCGCGGTGTCGTAGGTGCCCGCTCCGGCGACGACCGTCGCGCGATCCCCGACCGCCTCCACCACGGCGCGGATCAGGGCGGACTTCTCGGCGTCGGAGGTGGTGGGGCTCTCGCCGGTGGTGCCGTTGACGACGAGACCGTCGTTGCCCAGCTCCACCAGGTGCGCGGCGAGCTCCTGCGCCCGCTTCAGATCCAGCGCACCCTCGCTGTCGAACGGGGTGACCATGGCGGTGAGCACGCGCCCGAACGGCCTGCCGGGAGCTGCGGAAGGTGGGGTGGACATGGTGTCGACGGTACCTCCTCGGCGTACGGATCTCCGCGCCCACCTGGCGAAACGGCATGATCAGCAGGCAGCACACCCGCCGGGCCGGAGAATCGTCGGTGGCACCTCGCGGCCACCGGAACTTCTGTTGTGCTACTTCAGTGCGGCGGCCACCCCGCCGGCGAAGGCGGTGTCGTCCCGCTTCGCGAGCAGGCAGTAGATCTTGCGGACCGGGGTATCGGAGTAGTCCGAACTGCTCTGGGTTTCCCACGCCTGCTGGGAAGGAATGAGCGTGCGGTAGGTCAGATCGGTGCGGCGCGCGGCCGGGATGGCATTGGAGTAGAACGTCATCCGGCACTGCGCCTCCGCCCACTCCTGCAGCTTGTCCGGGTACTGCGCCTTGACCGCCTTGGAGTCGTTCGACCCGTAGGCGGCCGCGGCGTCGTAGAACTCGGTGTAGTGCAGGTCGTCGCAGTCGACCCAGTCGCCCTGCCCCAGCACCTTCCCCTGGGTGAGCGGGGTCTTCGTGCAGGTGTAGGAGCCGGTCCGCAGCGCGGGGATCTGCCCCTGTGCTCCGTAGGTGTAGGTCGGCAGCATGGCGGGGTCGGGATCCGGCGTGCCCCAGGCCTTGCCCAGCAGCAGTCCGGTCACCAGCAGCGCCACCGCGAAGAGGGCACCCGTGATGGTCAGTGCCTTGGTCAGTGCCTTGCGCCTGCCCCCCGGTGGCGGGACCGGGCCGGCCAGTGTGGGGGCGGGACCGGTCCAGACACTCGCCTGCCCGGCGGGCGGAGTGGGCGGCGCCTCCACGGTTGCGGCCATGCCGAGCAGCTGGTCCGCCTGCGCGGCCGAGACCCGGCCCTCCGGGCTGGCCACCAGCAGGCCCATGATCGCCGAGGCGAGCGGGCCGCGCGTGCGCGTCAGGTACGGGATCTCGTGCAGGATCGCGTGCAGCGTGGCCGCGGTGGTCGGGCGTTCGAAGGCCAGCGTCCCCTCCACCGCGAAGAACAGGGTCGCGCCCAGCGACCACAGGTCCGAGGCGGGCACCGCGTCCTTGCCCGCGACGCGTTCCGGCGCCATGAAGGCCGGCGAACCGACGATCATGCCGCTGGTGGTCAGGCGCGGATCGTCGATGGCCTGCGCGATGCCGAAGTCGGTGAGCTTCACGCGCCCGTTCGGCGCGACCATGATGTTGCCGGGCTTGACATCGCGGTGCACGATCCCGGCGGCGTGCGCCGCCTGCAGCGCACCGAGGACCTGCCGCCCGATCGCGGCGACCTGCGCGGGCGGCAACGGGCCGTGCGCCCGCACCAGCTCGGCCAGCGTCGGCGCCTCGACCAGCTCCATCACGATGAACGTGCCGCCCTGTTCGGAAATCACGTCGAACACCGTCACCACCGCGGGATCGTTGAGCCGCCCGCCGGTGCGCACCTCCCGCAGGACACGCTCGCCGAACGTGGCGCCTTCGGCGCCGTCCGGCAGCCGCAGTTCCTTGATCGCCACCGGGCGCCCGATCACCCGGTCCTCGGCACGCCACACCACGCCCATCCCGCCGCGGCCGAGCTCGGCCCGCAGCACGTACCGCCCGGCGATCGTCCTGGGCGCGGGAGTGCTCGCCTGCTGGGTGGTCTGGTCTGAGGTCACGGGGAGGGGCCTTCCTGGTGCACGGAGGAGGAGGGAATGCTAATCCGACCTCTCCGACCTCGGGGGCGGCCCTTCGGTTCCCCGGTGCTCAGCCGGCCACCGTGAGGTAGAGCAACACGATGTTCAGCACGACGATCACCGCCGCGATCAGCCAGGCCACCAGCGCGGTGGCACGGTGGTTGACCTGTTCCCCCATCAGCCCGGGATCGCTGGTCAGCCGGACCAGCGGGATGAGCGCGAACGGGATGCCGAACGAGAGCACCACCTGTGACACCACCAGCGCCCACGACGGGTCCGCGCCCAGCGCCAGCACCACGACCGCGGGGACGAGGGTGATCAGCCGCCGCAGCAGGATGGGGATGCGGCGGCGCAGCAGGCCCTGCATGATCATGGCACCGGCGTAGGCGCCGACCGAGGTCGAGGCCAGTCCCGAGGCCAGCAGGCCGACCGCGAACAGCAGGGCCACCCCGGTGCCCAGCGTCTGGCTCACCGCCGCGTGCGCTCCGGCGATCGAGTCCACCCCGGACCGTCCCTGCAGGTTCACCGCCGCGAGCAGCAGCATCGACAGGTTGACCGCGCCCGCCAGCAGCATCGCCAGCCCGACGTCGAACCGGGTGGCGCGCAGCAGGCCGGTGAGCCTGCGGCCGCGCGCGTGCCCGTGCCGGTCCCGGGCGAGCCCGGAGTGCAGGTAGACGGCGTGCGGCATCACGGTCGCCCCGAGCATCGCGGCGGCGATGAGCACGCTGCCGGGGCCCTGGAAGCGCGGCACGAACCCGTTGAAGACGCCCTGCGCGGACGGCGGTTCGAAGAACGCACTGGCCAGAAAGCCCAGCGCGATGATCGCCAGCAGCCCGGTGACGGCGCGTTCGAAGGGGCGCTGCCCTCGTTTGTCCTGCAGGACCAGCAGGCCCATCGACACCACGCCGGTGACCACGCCACCGGCCAGCAGCGGCAGCCCGAACAGCAGGTTGAGCGCGATCGCCCCACCGACGACCTCGGCCAGGTCGGTGGCGATGGCGACCAGTTCGGCCTGCGCCCAGTAGGCCAGCCTGCCGCCGCGCGGCAGGCGGTCGCGCACCGCCTCCGGCAGCGACAGCCCGGTGACCAGGCCGAGTTTCGCGGACAGGTACTGCACGAGGCCCGCCATCAGGTTGGCCACCAGGACGACCCAGACGAGCAGGTAGCCGAAGCGGGCACCGGCGCTGACGTTGGAGGCGACGTTGCCGGGGTCGACGTAGGCGATCGCAGCGACGAACGCGGGCCCGAGCAGCACGGATCCGGCCCGTACCCGGGCCAGGGCCGGGCGAACGGTTTCCGCCAGCGCCACCAGACCACCTCCGTACCGAGTCGGACACCTGACCAAAATCAGATTTTAGGTGCACCGAACTTCGAAGTACAGCCTTGCCGTAACAGGAGTTGTTGTGGCCTTGCCTACCCGCCCTCGCCACTCCTTATGCCGTCCGGTGTCCCAGGCGGGACACCAGCGCCGGCGAGTGGGGTCAGTGGACCTCGTGGCCGGCGGCGCGCAGCGCCTCGACGGCGCGGGCGAGGTCGGCCTGCTTCACCAGGACGTGATCGGTGTCGAAAGTGGACAGTGTGAACAGCGCGACCCCGGCCGCGGCCAGCTCACTGGCCAGGGCCGCGATGATCCCGGTGAGAGTGAAGGCCAGCGGCCCGCGCACGGTCAGCAGCCGCCAGCCGGACTCGATCTCGGCCCCGGCGAGGGCCAGCTCCACCGGGGAGATCACCGACACCTCGTCCGCCGTCCTCGTCACCGACACCAGGCCGTCCCCGCCGGGGGTGAGGAGATCCGGCGGGACCACCGCGTCCCCCGCCAGCTTGGCGACCGCGTACTCGCCGGGACGGACATCGATGGCGAGGCGCTTCACCCCTCGAGCACCTTGGGGCTCGACGCGACCTCCGTGCCGTCGGGCAGCGTGGAGATCGTGAAGTCGGCGAACACGTTCGCGGCGGCCTTCTGCAGCTGGCGCAGGCATTCCACGGCCAGCGCGCGGATCTCCACGTCCGCGTGCTCGGTGGCCCGCATGGCGATGAAGTGCCGCCAGGCCCGGTAGTTGCCGGTGACCACGATGCGCGTCTCGGTGGCGTTCGGCAGCACGGACCGGGCCGCCTGGCGGGCCTGCTTGCGGCGCAGGGTCGCGCTCGGCGCGTCGGCGAACTTGTCCTCGAGACCGGCCAGCAGGGCGTTGTAGGCGTCGACGCTGGCCTGCGCGGCGGCCAGGAACTTCTCGTGCAGTTCCGGATCCCCGGCGATCACGTCCGGCTCGACGAAGGCGGCGTCGCGCTCGGGTACGTACCGCTGGGACAGTTGTGAGTACGAGAAGTGCCGGTGCCGGATCAGCTCGTGCGTCAGGGAGCGCGAAATGCCGCTGATGTAGAAGCTGACGGAGCCGTGCTCGAGCACCGACAGGTGCCCGACCTCGATGATGTGGTCGATGTAGCCGGCGTTCGTGGCCGTCTTCGGATTCGGCTTCGTCCAGGACTGGTAGCACGCCCGGCCCGCGAACTCGGCGAGCGCCTCCCCGCCGTCGGCGTCGGTGGACCACGGCACGCCCTCCGGCGGGAAGAACTCCGTCTTCGCGATCAACTGGACTTTCGGTGACACCGTCTCGGCCACGTCCCCACTCCTTCACTGCTGACCGGAGCAGCGTAACCGGGGGGACCGACAGGACCGGTCACCGTCCCCGCGCACCATCGTGGCGGCTTGACTGACACCATTCATGACGTCATATTGGTGTCATGGACTTGACCCCCTACATCAGCCGGTTGCGCGACGACCTCGCCGCCACCGCCTCGGCGGGCGACGACCAGACCCGGCGCACCGCCGCCGTGCTCTCCGCCGCATTGGAGCCGGCGGTGCGGCTCGCCCTGATGAACGCGCTCGCCGACCTTGCCGCCGAAGTGACCACGCAGCTGCCCGGGCACGTGGTGGACGTCCGGCTCGACGGCCGTGATGTCCGCGTCGTGGTCACCGGGGCCGGCGGGCCGGGGCACGACCGGGGACCGACACCGCCGCCGCCTCCTCCCCCGCCGCCCCCGCCGCCGATGGGCGAGGGTGGCGACAGCATCGCCCGGATGACGCTGCGCATGGTCGAGCAGATCAAGGGCCAGGCGGAGCAGGCGGCCGCCGCCCAGGGCGTCTCGCTGAACACGTTCATCTCCCAGGCCGTCCAGGGCGCCCTGCGCGGCGGGCACTTCCCCGGCGGCGCCGGCGGCCAGGGCAAACCCGGTGAGCACGGCGAGCAGGGTGGCGGTTCCCACCTGCACGGCTGGGTGCGGGGGTGAGCGAGCCCGTGACCGAGCAGCCGGACAGCCCGATCCGCACCCAGACGTTCCCCGTGCACGGACCCCTCGAGCTGGACGTGAACCTCACCAACGGCCGCGTCGAGATCCAGCTGACCGCTGACGAGGCCGAAGCCTCCGAGACCTTCGTCGAGGTCCGGCACCAGCCCGACTCCGCCGCGCCCTGGAGCGAGGGCGTGTCGAACCTGCTGAGCTGGGTCAGCGAACGGTTCGGTGACCAGCTGGGCAGCGAACTGCGGTCCACTCCGGCCGAGGCCCTGCGCCACACCCGGATCGAACTGACCGGAAACCGGCTCGTCGTGCGCGCACCCAAGGCTTTGCCGCTGCGCAACATCCCGCTCGCGGTCACCCTCCGCGCCGCCGCGGGCAGCCACGTCTCGGTGCGCTCCGGTTCCGCGAACGTGACCGTCACCGGCGCCTGCGGGCGCGCCGACATCATGACCGGCACCGGGGAGGTCCGGCTCGACCGGGCCGAGGGGGCCGCGGTCGTGCGCACCGGCTCGGGCGCCATCCGGCTGGGCCCGGTGCCGTCGGGACTCCAGTTGCACACCAGCAGCGGGGACGTCGAGGTTTCCTCCCTGGCCGGCTCGGCCACCGTGGGCACCGGGACCGGCGACGTGTGGCTGGGCACCTGTTCCGGGGAGATCCTCGCCCGCAGCGGCAGCGGGGACCTCTCGGTCGCCGACGCCGCCGAGGGCTGCATCGACCTGATCAGCGGATCCGGGGAGATCCGGATCGGCGTGCGGCCCGGTGTGGCCGCCGAGATCGACCTGACCTCCAACTCCGGCAAGGTGAACAGCGAGCTCGACGTGACCGCCGAACCGCCCGGTGGCGAGGTGCCCCTGCACATCACCGCCCGCAGCGGCTCCGGCGACGCCGTCGTCACCCGCGCCGTCCGGTGAGCGAACCGCGGTGGCCGCCGGATCAGGCGGCGGCCACCGCCCGGCTCAGCACCGGGGCGAGTTCTCCCCGCGTGCCCACCGCCACCCCGGACAAGCCGAGCCAGTCCGCCATCAACGCCAGTTCCGCGGCCAGCTCCTCCGCCACCCGCGGCACGTCCGCGCCGGGTTCGGCGAACGCCCCGGGCACGCGCAGCACGCCCGCCTCCCGGTCGGCCTTGAGGTCGACGCGGGCCACCAGCACTCCGTCCAGCAGGAACGGGTACACGTAGTAGCCGTGGACCCGTTTCGCCTCGGGCACGTAGATCTCGATGCGGTAGCGGAAGTCGAACAGCCGCTCGGTGCGGGCCCGCTCCCAGATCAGGGGATCGAACGGGCACAGCAGGGCACGTCCGGTGATCCGGCGCGGGGCCCTGGCCTCGGCGTGGCGGTACGCGGGAGCCCGCCAGGTCCGCACGCGGACCGGTTCCAGTACCCCCTCTTCCACCAGCGTGGCGACGGCCTGATGGCTCACCTCGGGACCGAGCCGGTAGTAGTCGCGCAGGTCCGGTTCGGTCGCCACGCCCAGTGCCGAGGCGGAACGGGCGATCAGCTCCCGCGCCCCCTCCTCCGGCGTGACCTCCCGGTTGAGGATCTCCGGCGGGACGACCCGCTCGGTGAGGTCGTAGAGCCGTTCGAACGAGCGGCGAGTCCCGGTGCTCAGCTGTCCGATGCCGAACAGGTACTCGCAGATCTTCTTCACGTCGGAGCGGTCCCACCACGGCCCCTGCCGCCGCTGCGACTCCCCCACCACCTCGCGCTCGATGCGGCCCGCGCCGACCGGGCCGAGCTCGGTCACCACGGCGAGGATGTCCTCCACGAGCGCCGGGGAACGCCGCAGGATGGGTTCGTAGTGCCGCCACCAGCCCGCCCGCTTGGCGCGGGAGCGCAGCAGCGGCCAGTCCTCCACCGGGATCAGGCTCGCTTCGTGGGCCCACGTCTCCACCAGCAGCCGCGGCCTGCGGGTGCTGTGCGCCCAGGCCGCCTCGTCCACCAGTGTCCGGTCGTACGCGCCCAGCCGCGAGAACAGCGGCGCGTAGTGCGCGCGGACCGCCACGTTCACCGAGTCGAGCTGGAGCAGCCGGACCCGGGAGAGCACCTGACGCAACTGCCGCCGGGTGACGGCGGCGGGCCGGGGCCGGTCGAACCCCTGGGCGGCCAGCGCCATCCGCCGCGCCACCCCTGCACTGATCGTTTCCACCGCGCCCATGCTGCCAGCACCCACCGACAGAACGGCGGGAAAGCGGTAGGTTGCGGCACATGAGGACCGCCGAAGTCCGCGTCGCCGCGGCCGGGGACGCCGCGGAGATCGCCCGCATCCAGCGCCTCACCTGGCGCACCGCCTATGCCGGCCTGCTGGGGGAACGGGCACTCGCCGAACTGGACTCCACCGCCGAGCGGCGCTGGGCCGAGGCCATCGCGTTTCCGGGCACCACGGTGCACGTCGCCGTCGAAGGCGACACCACCGTCGGGTTCTGCGTGGCCGGGCTCGCACCGCACGAGGAGGTGGCCAGCGCCTCGGGCACGCTGCCGGGCGACGCCGACCGCACCGGCCTGATCGCCACCCTGCTGGTCGAGCCCCGCTGGGGGCGGCGCGGCCACGGCGGCCGCCTGCTCGCGGCGGCCGCCGAGGGACTGCGCCTGCGGGGCGCGGAGCGCGGGATCAGCTGGGTGGCCGAGTCCGACTCGGCGTCACTGGGCTTCTTCCGGCATGCGGGCTGGCGTCCCGACGGCACTGTGCGCACCCTCGACACCGGCGAGCGCCGGCTGCGTGAAGTCCGGCTCACGGGCGGGCTCGAGCTCCGGCTCGTGCCCTGAGCGGGGCCGCCTGCCGCGGAACCAGCGCACCGTCATCACGACCAGGAACAGCACCGCGAGCAACTGGTAGCTGCTGCCCACGACCTTCTGCGGGAAACTCCAGATCTCGTACTCCAGCGGCACCCAGTAATGCGGGGCGAGCCAGAGGATCACCACGGCCACCCAGCCGGCGAACAGCAGCCAGAACCGGTGCCGCTGGTACCCCATCACCAGGATCAAGGCCGCGGTGGGCAGCGCCAGTATCCAGTGGTGCGACCACGAAATCGGCGACACGAGCAGCACTCCGGCCGCGTTCACCCCGAGCGCGAGGGCGAGGTTGCCGTCGTCGAGCGCGCGCTTGGTGCCCAGCCAGGCCATCACCAGCACGGCGAGCACCCCCAGCCCGCCCGCCACGGTCAGCGTGTGGCCGCCGAGGCCCAGTTTCTCCAGGCTCGCCGTCACCGACTCGTTCGCGTGGATCGGGCCGATGTTCATGCCGGTCGCGTGGAAGACGCGGTCGGTCCAGTACTTGACGGAGTCACTGGGCGCGAGCACGAACGCGATCGCGGTCATCACCAGGAAGCTGACGAAGCTGGTGATCACCGCGCGGAAGTCGCGGCGCAGCAGGAAAAGCAGCACGAATCCGGCCGGGGTCAGCTTGATCGCCGCCGCGATGCCGATGAGCGCACCCCGCGGCCAGCGCGGGTTGGGGTGGAGGCAGTCCAGCGCCACCAGCATCATCAGCAGGACGTTGATCTGGCCCCAGAAGATCGTGTTGGCGACCGGGTGCGCGACGACCAGCACACAGGCACCCGCGACCACCATCCACGGCTTCGCGAGCAGCCCGCGCAGCTCCGGCGAGGACTTGCGGTAGGCGAGCAGGATCGGGAACAGCGCCAGGCAGGTCACCGCGGTGAGCAGCGGGTACCCGATGTGCGGCGGGACGATCGCCAGTGGAACGAACACGATCGCCGAGAACGGCGGGTACGTGTAGGGCAGCGGCCCGCCGATCGTGGACACGGGCAGTTGCGTGTAGATCGAATGCCCCTTGAGCAGGGTGTCCGCGCCGAGCCGGTACACGTCGACGTCGGTGGGCCACTTCCGGATGCCGTGCGCGTAGTAGGCGAGCGCACCGAACAGCACCACGGCCAGCAGCAACTCGAAACTCACGCGCGCGCGATCGGCGGCACTCCCGTATCTCAGGGTCGAGATGACAGATCTCAAAACGTTTCTCCCAGGTCCCGGCCAAGAGACGGACCGCGGATACAGACGCGGCTGCCCCTATCTTGGTTGCCTGCGCACCAGCCTCGTCGAGCGGGTCCCCTCTGTGGGCGCGGTCCGTGAACCGCCGAACACGAACCAGCGCAGTACGCAGTACATGAATACCGCCTCGCCGGTACCGGCCAGCACCCGGGACAGGTGATATTCCAGGCCGAGCGCCGCCAGCCCGCTGGACGCACCGAGGATGAACGCGAGGTAGTTGACGCCCACGGCGATCGCGTACCGCAGGGCCTGCCCCGAGACGGGCGCGTGCGACCGGAAGTTGAACACCCGGTTCAGTACGAAGCTCAGCCCGAACCCGCCCAGGTAGCCCGCGGTGACGGCGATGGGCAGGGGCAGCCCGAGTACCCCGCGGCCCAGGGTCAGCAGCGCGAGGTCCACGCTGAAGGTGAAGCCGTTGATGAGCGCGAACCCGACGAAGTTCGGCGCTATCACGGTGGCCAATCCGAAGGGCAGCCGGCGCACGATTCCCGCGCAGAAGCCGGCGAAGAGGTTCGCAGTGGTGTCGCCGGTGTCGCCGTTGTGCCGCACCGCGCCAGGTTTCCACCGGCAAGTGGCCGGGAGGTGACCAGTGGGTGGTCGGCAGGAAGCGGAAGAGTAGGGCTAACCCCAATGCCCCCAGTGCCCCGAACCGATACCGTCATCACAACGGTTTGGGGAGGCGCGATGCTCGGCTGGTTCTGCCTGACGCTCGGGGTGGCGTTCGGCTCCGCGCTCCTGCCCCTGATCAGTGTCGAGGTGTTCGTCGTCGGCCTGATGGCCACCGAGCCGACGGCGCGGTGGTTCCTCGTCGGGGCCGCGGTGGCCATCGGCCAGGTCGCCGGGAAACTGCTGTACTACCTCGCCGCGCGCGGCTCGATCCGGCTCCCGCCCTGGCTGCACGACCGCCTGCACCGGCAACGCCCGCCGACGCGGTGGCGGCAGCGCTGGCACGAGCGCACCAAGGGCCTGCGCGTCAGGCTCGACGCCCTGCGGGAACGCTGTCACCGGCATCCGCACTGGATGACCGGGACCTACGGGGTCAGTTCGGTGGTGGGGGTGCCGCCGTTCATGGCGACCACGGTGCTGGCGGGCCTGGTGGCCATGCCGCTGGTCACCTTCATCGCCGCCGGGCTGGCCGGCCGCTTCGTCCGCTACAGCGTGCTCGCGTCCTTTCCGGCCCTGTTCTCGTCCTGGCTGCACTGGTGAGTGCGCCCAGCGGGCCGGGAAAGACGGGCTACTTCGCGTGCTCGGCGGCCTCGAGGTCGAGGGCCTTGCGCATCGCGGCGCGGGCGCGACGGCGGTCACCGGCGAGGTCGTAGGCATGGGCCAGCCGGTACCACCGCCGCCAGTCCCCGGGGTGCTCCTCCAGTTCGGCGCGGCGTTGCTCGAACCACGCGTCGGCGGCGTCACGGTCCACCCGGCCGGAGGGCCGCCGCGGCAGGTCCGAGACGTCGGGCAGCCCGCCCTCCTCGTCCAGCCGCCGCGACAGGTGCTGGATGCGCAGGCCGGACCGCCAGGTGGCGATGATCATCCACACCCCGAGCAGCGGCAGCACCAGCACGGCCACGCCCAGGGCGATCCCGGCCGCGCTGCCGGTCCTCACCAGCTGGACGGCCCGGTCGGCGAGCAGCACCAGGTAGACCACGAGAGCCGCGGTCATCACCAGGGCGACGTTGCGGGCCTTCACAGGTCGAGCACGTTCTCCAGGCCCACGGTGAGGCCCGGTCGCCGGAGTACTTCCCGCACGCCGACGAGCACGCCGGGCATGAACGAGACACGGTCCAGGGAATCGTGGCGGACGGTGAGGGTCTCCCCGGGAGCGCCGAAGAGGATCTCCTCGTGCGCGACGAGCCCCGGCAGCCGCACCGAATGCACCCGCACGTCCTCGACGAGCGCACCGCGGGCCCCGTCGAGTTCGCTGGTGGTCGCGTCGGCACCCGGTTTGAGCCCCGCCTCCCGCCGGGCCTGGCCGATCAGCGCCGCGGTGTGCGCGGCGGTGCCGGAGGGGGCGTCGGCCTTGCGGTTGTGGTGCAGTTCGACGATCTCGACGGACTCGTAGTAGCGCGCCGCCTGGACGGCGAAACGCATCGCGAGCACCGCGCCGAGCGCGAAGTTCGGGGCGATCAGCACGCCGAGCCCCGGCTGGGGCCGCAGCCACTCGCGCAGCGTGTCCAGCCGCTCCCCGGTGAAGCCCGTCGTGCCCACCACGGCGTGGATGCCGTGCTCGGTGGCGAAACGCAGGTTGTCCATCACCACGTTCGGCCGCGTGAAGTCGACGACCACCTCGGCGCCGGCGTCGGTGAGCTCGGACAGCGCGCCGCCCGAGCCGATCGCGGCGGCGAGGGTCATGTCCGGCGCGGCCGTCACGGCCTTCACCACCTGGGTGCCCATCTGCCCGTGGGCGCCGAGCACCCCCACCCTGATCGGGTCGTTTTCGCCGCGGGTCATGAAGCGATCACCTCGTGCAGATCGGCAGGCAGGTCGTCGTCATGAGCGTACGGCCCGACCACCGCGCCCGCGGACACCCCACCCGGGGCGCGGAAGAGGGTGCGAGCCAGGTCATACACCTGTTCCGTGGTAACCGCTTCGATCCGCGCGACCGTCTCGTCGACGCTTTCGTACAGCCCGAAGTTGAGCTCCTGCTTGCCGATCCGCGACATGCGGGAGGCCGTGTCCTCCAGGCCGAGCACCAGCCCGCCCCGGAGCTGCCCCTTGGCGCGCGCCACTTCGGCGTCGGTGAACCCATCCTTGCCGACCTGCCCGAGCAGATCGCGGAGCACGTTCGCCACCTCGCCGAGCTTGTCCGGCTGGCAGCCCGCGTACACCGACAGATGCCCGGTATCGGCGTAACCGGACACCGACGAGTAGACCTGGTAGGCCAGGCCGCGCCGCTCGCGGATCTCCTGGAACAGCCGGGAACTCATCCCGCCGCCCAGCGCGGCGTTGAGCACGTTGAGCGCGTAACGCCGCTCGTCGTGCCGGGACGGTGCGCGCATCCCGAGCATCACGTGCGCCTGCTCGGTGTCGTCGGTGTGCAGCACGAGCCTGCGTTCGGCGGTGATCCTCGCCCGGCCGCGCCGCGGCGCCACCGGGGTGTCCGAACCGGACAGCCGGTCCCGCAAAGCCTTGCGCACCAGGCGGAGCACCTGGGCGTGCTCGATGTTGCCCGCCACCGCGAGGACCATTCGCGGCAGGCGGTAGCGGCGGCGGTAGAAGCCCCGCAGCGCGGCGGGCAACATCCCGGTGATCGACTCTTCGGTGCCCAGCACCGGTTTCGCCAGGGGATGGCCCGCGAGCACGGTGCTGACGAAGGTCTCGTGCAGCAGGTCTTCCGGGTCCTCGTCGCGCATCGCGATCTCGTCGAGGACCACGCTGCGCTCGGTGTCCACATCGGAATCCGTGCACAGTGCCTCGAACACCACGTCGGTGACCAGGTCCATGGCCAGCGGCAGGTCCTCGTCGAGGACCTGGGCGTAGTAGCAGGTGTGTTCCTTGGCGGTGAACGCGTTGAGCTCGCCGCCGACCGCGTCGATCTCCTCGGCGATCTGCGTCGCGCTGCGGTGCGTGGTGCCCTTGAACAGCAGGTGTTCCAGGTAGTGCGCGGCCCCGGCCACGCTCTCCGGCTCGTCGCGGGAGCCGATGCCCACCCAGAGGCCGACCGTGGCGGAGCGCACTCCCGGCACCTGTTCGGTGATCACGCGGAGGCCGCCCGGCAGGACCGTCCGCCGGACGGAGGTGTCCAGGGTGCGCGTGCTGCCCACCGGCTGCTCGTACCCCGGTATCTGTCGCGCCATGTGTTCCTTTAGCGAATGTCGTGGATCGGATGGCCGGCAGCCGCGAACGGCCCGTCCGAGGCGAAGCTCGGACGGGCCGTCGGGACTACCGGATCACTGAGCGGTGTCGGACTTCTCCGCCCCGGCCTCGCCCTGCTTCTCGGCGGTCTCGCCCTTCTCGGCGGTCTCTTCCTCGTCCTTGACCAGGACCAGGCTGATCTTGCCGCGGTTGTCGATGTCGGCGATCTCGACGCGGAGCTTGTCGCCCACGTTGACCACGTCCTCGACCTTGCCGATGCGCTTGCCGTTACCCAGCTTCGAGATGTGGATCAGGCCGTCCTTGCCCGGCAGCAGCGAGACGAACGCGCCGAACGCGGCCGTCTTCACCACGGTACCGAGGAACCGCTCGCCCACCTTCGGCAGCTGCGGGTTGGCGATGGCGTTGATCTTGCTGATCGCCGCCTCCGCCGACGGGCCGTCGGCCGCGCCCACGTAGATCGTGCCGTCGTCCTCGATGGAGATGTCGGCGCCGGTCTCCTCGGTGATCGAGTTGATCATCTTGCCCTTCGGCCCGATGACCTCGCCGATCTTGTCGACCGGGATCTTCACGCTGGTCACGCGCGGCGCGTACGGGCTCATCTCGTCGGGGCCGTCGATGGCCTCGGCGATCACCTCGAGGATGGTCAGGCGGGCGTCCTTGGCCTGCTTCAGCGCGGCCGCCAGCACCTCGCTCGGGATGCCGTCGAGCTTGGTGTCCAGCTGCAGCGCGGTGATGAAGTCCTTGGTGCCCGCGACCTTGAAGTCCATGTCGCCGAAGGCGTCCTCGGCACCGAGGATGTCGGTCAGCGCGACGTACTCGGTCTTGCCGTCGACCTGGTCGGACACCAGGCCCATCGCGATGCCCGCCACCGGCGCCTTCAGCGGCACACCGGCGTTGTACAGCGCCATGGTCGAGGCGCACACCGACCCCATCGAGGTGGAGCCGTTGGAGCCCAGCGCCTCCGACACCTGGCGGATCGCGTAGGGGAACTCGTCCCGCTTGGGCAGCACCGGCACCAGCGCGCGCTCGGCGAGCATGCCGTGCCCGATCTCCCGCCGCTTCGGCGAACCGACACGGCCGGTCTCGCCGGTGGAGAACGGCGGGAAGTTGTAGTGGTGCAGGTAGCGCTTGGTGGTCTCCGGGGACAGCGAGTCGATCTGCTGCTCCATGCGCAGCATGTTCAGCGTGGTGACACCCAGGATCTGGGTCTCGCCGCGCTCGAACAGCGCCGAACCGTGCGCCCGGGGCACCACGCTCACCTCGGCGGACAGCTGCCGGATGTCGGTCAGGCCACGGCCGTCGATGCGGACCTTGTCGCGCAGGATGCGCTGGCGGATCAGCTTCTTGGTCAGCGCGCGGAACGCGGCACCGATCTCCTTGTCCCGGTTTTCGAAGGCCTCGCCCTCGCCGAGGCCGACCTTGGCCACCACGGCGGCCTTGACCTCGTCGATGGTGTTTTCGCGCTCCTGCTTGCCCGCGATGGTGAGCGCACGGGCCAGGTCGTCGGTCGCGATCGCGGCGACCGCGTCGAAGGCGTCGGGCTCGTAGGCCGGGAACAGCGGGAACTCGCCGGTCGGCTTGGCGGCCACCTCGGCGAGGCGCTGCTGCGCCTCGCACAGCACCCGGATGAACGGCTTGGCCGCGTCCAGGCCCTCGGCCACGGTCTGCTCGTCGGGCGCCTTCGCGCCGCCGGCGATCAGGTCCAGGGTGTGCTCGGTGCCCTCCGCCTCGACCATCATGATCGCGACGTCGGACTCGCCCTCACCGACCACGCGGCCGGCGACCACCATGTTGAAGGTGGCCTTCTCCAGCTGAGCCCAGGTCGGGAACGCCACCCACTGGCCCTCGATCAGCGCGACGCGCACGCCGCCGATCGGGCCGGAGAACGGCAGGCCGCCGATCTGGGTGGAGGCCGAAGCCGCGTTGATCGCCAGCACGTCGTACGGGTCGTCCGGGTGCAGGCTCTGCACCGTGACCACGATCTGGATCTCGTTGCGCAGCCCGTCGGCGAACGACGGCCGCAGCGGCCGGTCGATCAGGCGGCAGGTCAGGATCGCGTCGGTGGAGGGACGGCCCTCGCGGCGGAAGAACGCACCCGGGATCCGGCCCGCGGCGTACATCCGCTCCTCGACGTCCACCGTCAGCGGGAAGAAGTCGAAGTGCTCCTTCGGCTGCTTGGAGGCGGTGGTCGCCGACAGCAGCATGGTCTCTTCGTCCAGGTAGGCCACGACGGCCCCGGCGGCCTGCCGGGCCAGCCTGCCCGTCTCGAAGCGGATCGTGCGGGTGCCGAACTTGCCGTTGTCGATGACGGCTTCGGTTTCGTGCACCGTGAATCCGCCTGCGTCGGTCATCTGTTGAACTCTCCTCGTTCGTATGGCGACATCTGCGCCCCGCCCGTGCGGGGCATCGCGCGAGGAACGAGGCCGGTCTTCGATCGAAGCCCCCGGGACCACTCCCGGACGCCACTACCGAGGACCGGCGAAGAAGTCCTCGCGCTCGGTCGCCTGCCTCTTTGTTGCTTGCTTCTTCTTATGGACCGAGGGGGAGCGACCGGGTGGTCACTCCCCCTCGGGCGATGTCATCGGCGGAGGCCGAGTCGCTGGATCAGCGACCGATACCGTTCGATGTCCACCTTCATCACGTAGTTGAGCAGCCGGCGACGACGGCCGACCAGCAGCAGCAGCCCGCGACGCGAGTGGTGGTCGTGCTTGTGCACCTTGAGGTGCTCGGTGAGGCCGACGATCCGCTTCGTCAGCAGGGCGACCTGGGCCTCGGGGGATCCGGTGTCCGAGTCGTGCAGGCCGTACTCGGAGAGGATCGACTTCTTCTCGTCGGTGGACAGCGCCACTGTGGGTGTTCTCCTTGCTCTGTCTGTGCCGTGCGGCCCGGACGCGCTTCTCGCGCCGGGTGAGTCGGTCACGGCCGCCACGGACTGCAGCCGGACCCAGTACTCCAGGGTATCAGGCAGGTACTCACCCGGCCTGCCGGGACACGAGCGGAAACCGCTCGACTACGGAATACTGCGCGCCCTGGGGAGTGCGGTCGCTGCGCATGAGCACCGCCTCGGCGGGTTCCCACGGCTCGCTCGCGAAGCCCGACAAGCCGTGCGCCAGTTCCCGCGGCACCATGCGCTTGGTGCGCGCCACGGTCAGATGCGGCAGGTAGGGCCGCTCTTCCTGCTCCGCACCGGCCGCCGCGGCCAGTTCGGCGAGGCCTTCGCTGTAGACCCCGACGTAGAGCACGTGGGAGAAGGAACCGGCGCCTTCGAGCCGCACCAGGGGCGCCGCCCGGCCCGCCAGTGCCGTGCGCAGCCACCCCGCCCGCGAGGCGGGCTCGGCCGGATCGCCGGACTCGCCGTAGAAGCCGAGCGTGATGTGCCACTGTTCGGGCGCCACCCAGCGGATCCCCGGCCCGGCGTCCGGCAGGCCGTCCAGATGGGAGCGCAGGGAGGCGACGATCGCCTCCGGCAGCAGCACAGCGGAAAACAGCAGCATGGTCACCCCTGCAGCCCGGCGCGGCGGAGCAGGTCGGCGATCGCGGGGAACTCCTCGTCGAGCCGTTTGGCCGCCTCGGCGAGGTCCTCGTCCTCGGCGATGTCGCGCAGCGCGGCCAGGACCAGCTGGTCGTCGGTCACCGCGGCGACCGGGATGTTGTCGCGGCCCACCATCGGCCGCGAATCCTTGACGTCCTCGAGCGCGGCCACCAGCGCCGCCTTGTGCCCGGCCGCCACCTCCGGGATGAGGCACTTGCGCTCGAGCATGATCATCCGGGCGAGGACCACCGGGTTGCCGATCTTGGCCCGCCGCCCGCTCATCACCTGGCTCAGCATGGGAGCACTGATCCCGAGCACCTCCGCAAGATAAGCCTGCGACACGTCGAACGCCACCACGAGACGGCGCACCCGGTCGCCGAGCGGTTCCCCGTACCATTCCCGTTGCAGTGCGATGTTGCGCTGGACGATCTTGTGGTCATCCACGGTTGGCTGCTCCCCAAGTCTGCGCGGGCCCTCCGCCCGCGATCGGCCACGCTGAACGGTCCTGGGCGGCTCGCCCACCAGGCCTCCTCACTCCCCGATCGGAGCCGGCTACCACCGGTGCCCCGCATCTTGCCAGGCCGGGCGGGCCGGGCGGGCCGGTTTTGCGGAACCGGTCCCGACCACTTCCGGCCAGTCGTCACCCCTCGGTGAGGCCGAGGATCTCGCGGGTGCGCTTCACGTCGTCGTCGATGCGCTCGACCAGCGCTTCCGGGGTGGAGAAGCGGATCTGGTCGCGCAGCCGGGCGATGAAGTCCAGCGCCACGTGCTGGCCGTAGAAGTCCTCGTCGACGTCGAGCACGAACGCCTCGACCGTGCGTTCCCGCCCGGAGAACGTCGGGTTGGTGCCCACCGAGACCGCGGCGGGCAGCCTCCGTCCGGGATCGGCGGCCCGCACGAACCAGCAGCAGTACACGCCGTCCGCCGGCACCGCGGCGAACCGCGGGGTGGACAGGTTCGCCGTGGGGTAGCCGAGATCGTGGCCACGGCCGTCACCCCGCACAACAATGCCTTCCAGCCGGTGCGGCCTGCCGAGCGCCTCCGCGGCCGCTTCGACGTCCCCGGCGTCGATGCAGGCGCGCACGTAGGTCGAGGAGAAGGTGATCTCCGGCTTGTCGCCCACGGCCTGCCCGGCGCCCTGCAGTTCGGCCCCGTAGGTGACGAACCCGAACCGGCGGCCGAGCTCCTTCAGCAGGGCCACGTTGCCCGCGGCCTTCGCGCCGAAGGTGAAGTTCTCCCCCACCACCACCGCCGCCGCGTGCAGCCGGTCCACCAGGATCTCGTGCACGAATTCGTGCGCGGGCACGCGCATGAGCTCCGGGGTGAACGGAAGCACCGCGAACACGTCGACGCCGAGTTCCTCGACGAGCTCCGCCTTGCGGCGCAGCGTCGTCAGCTGCGCCGGATGGCTGCCCGGCCGGATCACCTCGGAGGGATGCGGGTCGAAGGTCAGCACCACGCTGGGCAGCCCGCGGGACCGGGCGATCTCCACCGTCTTGCCGATCAGGGCCTGGTGTCCGCGGTGCACCCCGTCGAACACCCCGATCGTGACCACGCACCGTCCCCAGCCGCCGGGGAGATCTTCCAGACCACGCCACCTCTGCACGGAGCCCACCTTAGGGTGTGTATCGAAGTCGGTGAGAGTCAGCGCGGAGTTGCGGTCTCGAAGCGACGGAGCCGCTTGCTCCACGCCGTCAACTGGCACCGCCACCCGCACCGCCACGCAAACCACTGTGATACCGGTCTTGGAGAACGCCGGACGTGGTTCGCGTGGCGGTGCCGCCGCGGGCACCTGCGACCTCAGGCGGGGTCGAGCACGACGATCGAGCGGGCCACACCACCCGCGTCCACCGCCAGCGCGAGCGCCCGGCCGTCCGGCCCGAACACCCCGTAGGTGCCCTCCAGCCCCGAAGCGCGCACCTGCTGTCCATATTGGACGGCCTTCGCGGTGCGGGCGTCCACGTCGTAGCGCGGGAAGGCGGTGGCCACCGCGGAGGACAAGTCGTGCGAGAGCACAGGGTCCGCCTCAAGCTGCTCGAGGGTGCGCGCGGTGGCGAGGGTGAACGGGCCCACGGTGGTGCGGCGCAATGCGGCGAGGTGCCCGCCGACGCCGAGCGCCTTGCCGAGATCGCGGGCGAGCGCGCGGACGTAGGTGCCCGAAGAGCACTCCACCACCGCGTCGAGCTCGATCCGGTCCGCTTCGCGCCGCGTGGCCAGCAGGTCGAAGCGGTAGACGGTGACCCTGCGCGGCGGCAGCGCGACTTCTTCGCCCGCACGGACCCTGGCGTAGGCGCGCTTGCCCGCCACCTTCACCGCGCTCACCGCGCTCGGCACCTGCTCGATCTCACCGGTCAGCGCGGCGATCCCGGCGGCGATCCGCTCGTCGGTGACCGCGGCGAGCGCCTCGGGCCCGGCGGTGGACAACGGCTCGCCCTCGACGTCGTCGGTGGTGGTCGAAGCGCCGAGGGAGAACGTGGCCAGGTACGTCTTGCGGTCCAGCGCCAGGTGGCCGAGCAGCTTGGTGGCCCGCTCGATGCCGAGGACGAGCACACCGGTGGCCATCGGGTCGAGCGTGCCGGCGTGCCCGACCTTGCGCGTCCCCATGATGCGGCGGACCCGCGCGACCACGTCGTGCGAGGTCATCCCCGGCGGCTTGTCGACGACGAGAAGTCCGGGCGGTGGAGGCGTTTTCTGCACGAGACGCAACCTTAAGGCGTGCCGGTGCGGCGGGTGCCGCGCAGGTGGCTCAGGCGGCCTGGGGCGCCGGGGCGGGCTCGGGCACCGCCGCGTCCCACCGGCGGCGCCGGATCCGCACCGGGACCTGCTCGCCGCGGGCCTGCGCCTCGAACAGCGCCAGGCGGGCCCGCCGCCACCACCGCAGCACCTGGCCGGTGCCCAGCGCCAGCACTGCGACCACGGCCAGCAGTGCGAGGCGGAAGTCGCCGCCGGTCGCCTG
The DNA here is from genome assembly GCF_026802195.1 of Amycolatopsis cynarae. Classification (NCBI taxonomy): domain Bacteria; kingdom Bacillati; phylum Actinomycetota; class Actinomycetes; order Pseudonocardiales; family Pseudonocardiaceae; genus Amycolatopsis; species Amycolatopsis cynarae. The sequence continues at coordinate 4,667,963 of NZ_CP113836.1, forward strand.
CAGCAGCACCCCGACGGCCAGCGCGGCGACCGTGGTGGCGAGGAACCCACCCACGTTGACCACACCGGTGGCGGTGCCCACCCGCCGCAGCGGGTTGTAGTCCCTGGCCAGCGCGAACCCGATCATCGACGCCGGTCCGCCCAGGGACAGGAAGGCGAACGCGGGCACCAGCACCGCGACCGGCACCGTGCCCGGCCAGCCCAGCAGCACCGCCCACACCAGTGCGGCCCCGCCGAGGTAGCCGCCCGCCAGCGGCATCCGCAGCCCTGGACGGCGGCCGATGGCCCCGCCGAGCAGGGGACCGCCGAACATCGCCCCGAAGACGAACACCGTGAGCAGGGCGCTCGCCGTGGCCTTGGGCAGCCCTTCGCCCTGCACCAGGTACGGCACCCCCCACAGCAGCGTGAGCACGTTGGGCCCGAACGCGGTGGTGAAATGCACCCAGAAGCCGAGCCGCGTGCCGGGCACGCGCCAGGCGGAGGCGATCTGGCCCAGCAGCGCCCGCCGGTCCACCCGCACCGGTTCGGCGGCGCCGGTGGGCGTGTCCCGCACGCGCAGCGCGACCACGACCGAGTAGACCGCGGTGAGCAGGCCCGCGGCGAGGAAGGTCGGAGTCCAGCCCGGCCCGGCGAGCAGCAGCGTGAGCGGGATGGTCGCGGCGAGGTTGCCGACGAAGCCGACGGCCCCGGTCAGCGACGCGACGACGGCGTACTGGCGGGCCGGGAAGTGGGCGGCGACCAGGCGCAGGACGCTGACGAAGGTCATCGCGTCGCCGAAGCCGAGCACGCCGCGGGCGAGCAGGCCGGGGCCGTAGGAATGCGCCAGCGCCAGCAGGGTCTGGCCGAGGCCGAGGAACAGCAGCGCGGCGATCAGGACGCGGCGCGGGCCGTAGCGGTCGACGAGGACGCCGGTGGGGATCTGCATCGCGGCGTACACGCCGACCTGCAGGACGGTGAAGGTGCCCAGCGCGGCCGCGCCGACGTGGAAGCGGCCGGCGGCTTCCAGGCCCGCCACCCCGAAGGAGGTGCGGTGGAAGACGGAGAGGAGGTAGACGAAGACTGCGGTGGACCAGACGAGCCACGACCGGCGGCTGGCCTTGCCGATCACGGGTGCGTGCTCGGGCGGCACGAAGGGAGGCCTCCTTCGGGATGCGGACGCGGTACGGACACGGGCCCTGGACACGGCAGCCCCGACGTTTGTATCCGCTCGGCAACCGAAATCCTTACCGCCGCAAAGACCGCTGTTGCCGAAATCACGGTTCCACAATCTGTGGCCGGGAACGGGCCGTGAGGGGATCCCTCACAGCCGTTTTCGACCAGGGTCCGGCAAAGTCCGGTCGGCTCGGGTCCGCCGGGTGAGTCCCACGCTCGGGTGCGTGTGTCCCACGCTGGAGCCGGGGCGGGATGCCCTGAAGGTCGCCTTCAGGGTCATCAACGCCCTCAAGGCCACCTTGAGGGCACACCCCCAGCCCGGGAAGGGCCGTTCCCCCATCGAACAACTGCCGTGAGGGGACCCCTCACGGCGACGCGCAGCCCCCGTGGAACGGGCTCTAGCGGACGGCGCCGGGGACGGCCCAGTGGCCGGAGCGCCAGCGGAGGACCACGGCGATCAGCCGCAGCACCATGAACAGCGACAGGCCGGTCCAGATCCCGGCCAGGCCCCAGCCCAGGCCCAGCGACAGCCAGATCACCGGCAGAAAGCCGATTCCGGCGGACAGCAGGGTCGCGGTGCGGAGGAAGGCCGCGTCCCCGGCGCCGAGGAGGACGCCGTCGAGCGCGAACACCACCCCGGCCACCGGCTGCAGAGCGACGAAGAACCACCAGGCGTGCGGGATCTCGGCGAGCACTCCCGCGTCGGAGGTGAACGCGCCGGGCAGCACCGCCGACATCGCCGCGAACACCACCCCCAGCAGGCACCCGAAGACCAGCCCGTAACCGGTCACCTGCGCGGCCACCCCCCGCGCCTGCCGCCCCGAGCCGGAGCCGAGCGCGGCGCCGACGAGGGACTGCGCGGCGATGGCCAGCGAGTCCAGCACCAGCGCGAGGAACATCCACAGCTGCAGCACGATCTGGTGCGCCCCGACGGCCGCGGTCGAGGTGCGGGCCGCGACCGCGGCGGCGGAGAGGAAGCACGCCTGGAAGGCGAGGCTGCGCAGCACCAGGTCCCGGCCGAGGCCGAGTTGCGCGCGCATCACCGCCGGACGCGGCCGCAGCGACACCCGCTCGGCGACCAGTGCCCGCAGGAACAGGCTCGCCGACACGACCTGCGCCACCAGGTTCGCCACCGCCGAGCCTTCCAGCCCCCAGCCCGCCCAGTACACCAGCGCCGGGCACAGCACCGCGGAAATCCCGTTGCCCAGCAACACGAACCGCAGCGGCCGCACCCCGTCCTGCACCCCGCGCAGCCAGCCGTTGCCCGCCATGGTGACCAGGATCAGCGGCGCGCCGAACAGCGCGATCCGCAGCCAGGACACGGCCTGTGCGGCGATCTCGTCGCTGCCGGAGAGTCCCCGCGCGATCGGCCAGGCCAGCAACTGGCCCGCGACCACCAGTACGAGCCCGACCGCCAGCGCCAGCCAGGTCGCCTGCACCCCCTCGGCCACCGCCTCGGCGCGGCGGCCCGCGCCGTGCAGGCGGGCGGTGCGGGCCGTGGTGCCGTAGGACAGGAAGGTCAGCTGGGTCGAGATCTGGGACAGCACGACCCCGCCGAGCGCGAGCCCGGCCAGCGGCAACGCGCCGAGGTGCCCGACGACGGCGGTGTCCACGAGCACGTACAGCGGTTCGGCGGCGAGCACGCCCAGGGCGGGCAGGGCCAGCCCCAGCACGCGCCGGGCGGGCACGCGTTCGACGGTGGTCAGCACCTCCGCAGGTTAGCGGGAGGGACCGACCAAAAACTCACAACAACGGCGCCGAGGCGAGTGCGGCCCGCACCGCGTCGAGGACCTCCTCGGCCGTCCCGTGGCCCGTGCAGCCGGCGGCCAGCCGGTGCCCGCCCCCGCCGAGGCTGCGCGCCGCGACGGACACGTCGATCTTGCCCACGGCCCGCAGCGACACCGTCCACTCCCCTGGCTCCTGTTCCTTGAGCACCGCGGCGACCTCGGCCTCGCTGGTCGAGCGCACCACATCGATCACGCCCTCGACCTCCTCCAGCCGCACCCCGGCGGCCGCTTCCCTGGTCACCACCGCGTGTACGAGCCCGAAGCCCTGCGCGGCCCCCGGTTCCAGGCGTGCGGTGGCGAGCACCTTCGACAGCATCGGCAGCCAGGCGAACGGATGGTCGTCGATCACTTCACGGGCGATGCGATCGGGATCGACGCCCGCTTCGAGCAGCCGTGCCGCCATGCGGTGCGTGGACGGGCGGGCCCGGCGGAATCCCCCGGTATCGGTGACGAGACCGGCGTAGAGCGCCCTGGCCATGGGCTCGTCCAGCGGGACGCCGAGGCCGTCGATGAGCTGGAGGACGAGCACGGCGGTGGCCTCGGCGGCGACGTCGACGATGTGGTGCGTGCCGTAGCGGGTGTTGGAGGCGTGGTGGTCCACCACGAGCACCGCACCGCCGGCGGCCCTCGTGGCCTCGACGCGGTCGGCGAGGGAACCGAGGCGGTCCGGAACCGGCGTGTCCAGGCAGACCAGCAGCTCCGTGGTGGCGGGGACCTGGTCGGCGGGCACCACGAGCCCGCCGACGTCGAGGCCCCGCAGGCTTTCCGGCGTCCGGTCCGGGATCGCGAACGACACTCGCACGGTGGCGCCGCGCAGGCTGAGCGCCCGGCCGAGGGCCAGTGCGCTGCCGAGGGCGTCGGCGTCCGGGCGGACGTGGGCGAGCAGGGTGACGTCAGTGGCGTCGCTCAGGAGGTCGAGCGGCGAAGAAGGGCTCATGGCCGCAAGTTACGCTCTCCTGCGATGTTCGACTACGGGATCCTCCTCTATCCGGCCGCCAACCGGGTCTACGCCGACGCCTCTCCCTCGCTGCTGCGCGCCGAACTGGCGGTGTTCGGCGAGGCCATGAGCACCACGCCGTCCGACCTCGGGGAGCGCCGCATCGGCGGCGTCGGCTACGTGACCTTCTCGACCGCGGAGCGTCTGTCCGAACAGGACGTCGCGCTGCTGTCCAACCTGTCCTCCTGCTACGCCCTGTTCGAGCTGACCGGTGACCTGCTCCGTCCGGTGGACATCGCCGGGCTGGACAAGTTCGACACGGACCTGCTGACCATCCAGAAGTACCCCGGCAAGACAAACGAGCTGTTCACCAAGCTGCTGCTGAACGTGACGCTGCTGTCCGCCTCGGACCCCCTGGCCTTCCTGGAACGGCCGGTGCACGTGCTGGATCCGTTGTGCGGCCGGGGAACCACGCTCAACCAGGCGATGATCTACGGGCTCGACGCGACCGGGTTCGAGCTCGACGGGCGGGACTTCGAGGCCTACGAAAGGTTCATCAAGACCTGGCTGCGCGGAAAGCGGATCAAGCACACCGCCGAGTCCGGGCAGCTGCGGCGCAACAAGGTCAAGCTCGGCCAGCGGCTGGAGATCACGTTCGGGCTGACCAAGGAGCAGTACAAGGCGGGCGAGGCCCGGCGGATCGTCTACTACAACTGCGACACGGTCACCGCCGCCGAACTGCTCAAGGCCGGGTCGGTCGACGTCATCGTGACCGACGCCCCGTACGGCGTGCAGCACGGCAGCCACCGGCCCGAAGACCTTTCGCGCAGTCCCCGGGAGCTGCTCGCCGAAGCCGTGCCCGCCTGGGTGCGGACGCTGCGGTCCGGCGGCGCGCTCGGCATCTCGTGGAACACGCATGTCGCCAAGCGGGAAGAGCTCGCGCACCTCCTCACCGCGGCGGGCCTGCGGGTCCGGGAGGGCGGGCCGTTCGGCGAGTTCGCGCATCGCGTGGACCAGGCGATCCACCGTGACCTGATGGTGGCCGTGAAGCCCTGAGCCGGGCAGCGGCGAGGGCGGAAAACATCGGGCCCCGGCAGTCTCGCCGGGGCCCGGTGCTCACTCGTCCTCTTCGTCCTCGGTCTCTTCCCGCGGAGCGCGGTAAGGATCGGCGTCGCCCGCGTGCTGGGCGCTGGTGGCCCGGCGGGCCACCTCCGCATCGGCCTCGCGGGCCTTCGCGAGCAGATCCTCGATGTGCCGTGCCACATCGGGCACCGTGTCCGCGACGAAGGTCAGGGTCGGGGTGAACCGCACCCCGGTGCCCTGCCCGACCTTGGTGCGCAGCACGCCGCGAGCCGAGGCCAGCGCTGCCGCCGCACCCGCGAAATCCGGGGCGGATTCGAGGTTCTCGCCCAGCACCGTGTAGTACACGGTGGCGTCGTGCAGGTCGGCGGTGACCTTGGTGTCGGTGATGGTCACGTAGTTCAGCCGCGGATCCTTGATGTCGTGCTCGATGGCCGAGGCCACGATCTGCGAGATCCGCTTCGACAGTTTGCGTGCGCGAGCCGGGTCGGCCATCGCACATCCCCTACTTTCTTTCAGTCGTGCGGTCCGAGCAGCCTGCGGTGCGCGGACAGCAGCTCCAGCTCCGGCCGCCCCACCATGAACCGCTCACACTCGTCGAGCACGTCACGGACGTGCTCGCTGTCCGCGGCCACCGCCGCCACCCCGATCAGGGCGCGGCGATGCAGGTCCAGGTGCCCGGCCTCGGCGACGGCCACGTCGAACCGCTTGCGCAGCTCGGCGAGCACCGGCCGCACCACGGACCGCTTCTGCTTCAGCGACCGGACATCGCCCAGCAGCAGGTCGAACTCGAGCGCTCCTACGAACATGACAACTCCCCGGCGAAGCCCGGGGCCGGCCCATGCTGGGCCGGCCCCGGGAGTGATCAGGCGTCAGGCGCGCGGCTTCTCGCGCTGTTCGTAGGTCTCGATCACGTCGCCCACCTTGAGGTCGCCGTAGGAACCGAGGGTGAGACCACATTCGTAGCCTTCCCGGACCTCGACGACATCGTCCTTGAACCGCCGCAGCGAGCTGACCGGCAGGTTCTCGGCGACCACCACGTTGTCCCGGAGCAACCGCGCCCGGGCGTTGCGCCGGATCTCGCCCGAGGTGACCAGGCAACCGGCGATGGTGCCGAACTTCGAGGACTTGAAGACCTCGCGGACATCCGCCTTGCCGAGTTCGACCTCTTCGTACTCCGGCTTGAGCATGCCCTTCAGCGCCTGCTCGATCTCCTCGATCGCCTGGTAGATCACCGTGTAGTACCGGACGTCGACGCCCTCGCGGGTGGCCCGCTCGGTCGCCTTGCCCTGGGCCCGCACGTTGAACCCGAGCACGATCGCGTCGGAGGCCGTGGCCAGGTCGATGTCGCTTTCGGTGACCCCACCGACGCCGCGGTGGACCACGTTGAGCTCGACGTCGGGACCGACGTCCAGCTGCACCAGCGCGGCTTCCAGCGCCTCGACGGTACCCGAGTTGTCACCCTTGATGATCAGGTTGAGGCTCGAGGTCTCCTTCAGCGCGGAGTCCAGGTCCTCCAGGCTGACCCTCTTCCGCCGCGCGGCGTTCATCGCGTTGCGGATGCGGGCCTGCCTGCGCTCGGCGATCTGCCGGGCGACCCGGTCCTCCTCCACCACCAGGAAGGTGTCACCGGCGCCGGGCACCGAGGTGAACCCGATGACCTGCACCGGACGCGAGGGCAGGGCCTCGGTGACGTCCTGGTTGTACTCGTCGACCATGCGGCGCACGCGGCCGTAGGCGTCGCCGGCGACCACCGAGTCGCCGACACGCAGCGTGCCGCGTTGCACCAGCACCGTGGCGACCGGGCCGCGGCCGCGGTCCAGGTGCGCCTCGATCGCGACACCCTGGGCCTCCATGTCCGGGTTGGCCCGCAGGTCCAGCGTCGCGTCCGCGGTCAGCAGGATCGCTTCCAGCAGCTGGTCGATGTTGATGTTCTCCCGCGCGGAGATGTCGACGAACATCGTGTCGCCGCCGTACTCCTCGGCCACCAGCCCGTATTCGGTGAGCTGCTGGCGGATCTTCTGCGGGTTCGCACCTTCCTTGTCGATCTTGTTGACCGCGACCACGATCGGCACCTTGGCCGCCTGGGCGTGGTTGATCGCCTCGACCGTCTGCGGCATGACACCGTCGTCGGCGGCGACCACGATCACCGCGATGTCGGTGGACTGCGCACCACGGGCACGCATGGCGGTGAACGCCTCGTGACCCGGGGTGTCGATGAAGGTGATCAGCCGCTTGTTGCCCTCGAGCTGGGTCTCGACCTGGTAGGCACCGATGTGCTGGGTGATGCCACCGGCCTCGCTCTCGCGGACCTTCGTCTTCCGGATGGTGTCCAGCAGGCGGGTCTTACCGTGGTCGACGTGACCCATGACGGTCACCACCGGCGGCCGGATCTGCAGGTCCTCCTCGTCACCGCTGTCCTCGCCGTAGGTGATGTCGAAGGACTCGAGCAGCTCGCGGTCCTCCTCCTCGGGGCTGACCACCTGGACGGTGTAGTTCATCTCCGAACCGAGCAGCTCGAGGATCTCGTCGGACACCGACTGGGTGGCCGTCACCATCTCGCCGAGGTGGAACAGCACCTGCACCAGCGAAGCCGGGTTCGCGTCGATCTTCTCCGCGAAGTCGGTCAGCGAGGCACCACGCGGCAGGCGGATGGTCTCGCCGCTGCCCTTGGGCAGCCGCACCCCGCCGACGCTGGGCGCCTGCATGTTGTCCATGTACTCCTGGCGCTTCTGCCGCTTCGACTTGCGGCCCTTGCGCGAGGGACCACCGGGACGGCCGAAGGCACCAGCGGTACCGCCACGGCCACCCGGGCCGCCACGACCGCCGCCGCCACCACGGAAGCCGCCGCCACCGCCCGCGGGCGCACCGCCGCCGGCACCACCGGGACGGAAACCACCGCCACCGCCGCCGCCACCGGGGCCGCCGCGGAAACCGCCGCCGCCGCCACCGGGACCGCCACGACCGGCGCCACCGGGACCGCCACGACCCACACCGGCACCGCCGCGGCCGCCACCGGGGCCACCACGGCCGGCGCCACCGGGACCGGCGGGCCGCTGGGTGCGACCGGGCATCATGCCCGGGTTCGGGCGCGGCGGCATGTTGCCGGGGCTGGGGCGGGGACCCGGCCGCGGGGCCGGACGCTCGCCACCGGCGCGCTCGCCACCGGCGCGCTCGCCGCCTGCCGGGCGCTCGCCGCCCGGACGCGGGCCACGGTCACCGGACGGGCCGGGACGCGGGGCCGGGGGACGCGGCACCGGAGCACCGGAGCCGACGCCGAAGGGGTTGTTGCCGACTCGCGGCGTGCGCGGGCCCGGCTTCGGGCCGCCGGGCTTGGGACCCTGCGGCTTGGGGGGCACCACGGAACCGCCCGAGCCCGCCGCCGGGCTCGGCTTCGGGGCCTGCGGCTGCGCCGGGGTGGGCTGTGCCTTCGCGGCCGGGGCCTGCTGCTGCGGCTGAGCCGGCGGAGCCGGCTGAACCGGCGGGGCCTGCTGAGCCTGCGGCTGCGGCTGCGGGGCCTGGGGTTGGGGCCGGGGACCGGGGACCGGACGTGGGCCGGGCTTGGCGCCGGGCACCGCGGCCGGGCGCGGACGCTCCTGCGCAGCCTGCTCCGGGGCCCTCGAGGGCGCCGGAACGGCGCCGTGCCCGTTGCCCGACGGTGCCGGCTTGCGACCGCCGGAACGCCCGCCGGAGCGGCCTTCCTTGGCGGTGAACGCGTCGCGCAACCGGCGGGCCACGGGGGCCTCGACGGTCGACGACGCGGATTTCACGAACTCACCCTGCTCCTTGAGCTTGGCGAGAACTTCTTTACTCGTAACACCGAGCTCTTTCGCGAGCTCGTGTACGCGGGCCTTGCCTGCCACTGCTCTCCTCAACTGGTGAGGCCAGCCAGGCGGTAAGGACCCGCTGACCTCGTCCTATCGTCGCGCGTTCATGGCTTCAGCTTCACGGCTGACTCATGACGGGTCGACCTGCTTCCTTCATTCCGTTCGGGCCGGGGATGGTCCCCCGCCCGTAGTTCCTTCGGCGCACCGCTCGAGGTGCCGCCGCAGGGCCACACCGTCGAGTGTCCCAGAGGCGCGTAACGCCCTGGGAAACGCTCGCCGGCGCTCCGCCTTGGTCAGGCAGTCCGGTTCGGGGTGCAACCACGCACCCCGGCCGGGCAGCCGCCGACGCTCGTCGACGACCAGCCGTCCGTCCTCCGCGACCACTCGCATCAGCTCACCGACCGAAGCCCGCCTCCGGCATCCCACGCACGTCCGGACCGGTGCCTCCCGGTGCCCGGCGCACGCGCCACCCGGATGCGGGCTTCGAACCATCTCCGAGTTTAGCCCCTGGCCTGTCACTCAGACGAACCGGTTGTTGCCGCACGCTGCGTCTCGTCCGGCTCGACGCTCGCCGCATCGCTGCGGATGTCGATGCGCCAGCCGGTCAGCCGCGCGGCGAGCCGGGCGTTCTGGCCTTCCTTGCCGATGGCCAGCGACAGCTGGAAGTCCGGCACGACGACCCGTGCCGTCTTCGTCCGCTCGTCGACCACCTGCACGGATACAACCTTGGCGGGCGAGAGGGCATTCCCGACGAAGCGCGCCGGGTCCTCGGAGTAGTCGATGATGTCGATCTTCTCCCCGGCCAGTTCGCTCATCACGTTGCGCACGCGGGCGCCGACCGGGCCGATGCAGGCGCCCTTGGCGTTGACCCCGGGCACCGTGGACCGGACCGCGATCTTGGACCGGTGGCCCGCCTCGCGGGCCACCGCGGCGATTTCGACCGTGCCGTCGGCGATTTCCGGCACCTCGAGCGCGAACAGCTTGCGCACCAGGTTCGGGTGCGTGCGCGAGAGCGTGATCTGCGGGCCACGGCTGCCGCGCGAGACGCCCACCACGAAGGCCTTGATCCGGCTGCCGTGCTCGTAGGACTCCCCCGGCACCTGCTCGCCCGGGGGCAGCACGCCCTCGGTGTCGCCGACCTGCACCACGACCATGCCGCGCGCGTTGGCCCGCACGTCGCGCTGGATCACGCCGGCGATGATCTCGCCCTCCTTGGCGGAGAACTCGCCGTAGGTCTTCTCGTGCTCCGCGTCGCGCAGGCGCTGCAGGATGACCTGGCGGGCGGTGGTGGCCGCGATCCGGCCGAAGCCTTCGGGGGTGTCGTCCCACTCCTCGGCGACTTCGCCGTTCTCGTCCAGCTTGTAGGCCAGCACCCGGACGTACCCGGACTTGCGGTCGATGTCGATCTTGGCGTGCGGCTGGTGGCCCTCGGTGTGCTTGTAGGCGGTGAGCAGGGCCGTCTCGATGGCCTCGATCACCGTTTCGAAGGGGATGTCCTTGTCCCGCTCGATCGCCCGTAGCGCGGCGATATCCACGTTCACTTCGGCTCCTCCTTCGTCCCGGGTTCTGCCGGCTCCGAGACAGTGTTTCCCAGGTTCTGCAGATCGTCTTCCAGCAGCTTCAGGTCCTCCGCCGGCGGTTGCTTGAACTCGATCTCGATCACGGCCTTCGCGACGTCGGCATAGCGGACCTCGCGAATCCGCCCGGCCACGAGCACCCGCACCGCGTCGGGGCCCGCATAACCTATCCGGCCGACGAATCCCGCCCCCTCGTGCGGGGTGATGCGCACCAAGCGGAACTTCGACCGCCGCCAGTGCCGCTGCCTGGTCAGCGGACGGTCCACCCCGGGCGAGGTCACTTCGAGGGTGTAGGCACCGGCGATGAGGTGTTCGTGCCGGTCCAGCACCGCCGACACCGCCCGGCTGATCTCAGCCACCTCGTCGAGTCCGACGCCGTCGTCGGCGTCGACGACGACCTTGACCAGCTTGCGGCGCCCCGCCTGCTGGACGTCGAGCGCGTCGAGGTCGAAACCCGCGCCGGCGACCGCCTCGGCCACGATGGGCTCGAGCCGCCCGGCGAGTTCTCCTGCCACCTTGGCGCTCTCCTGTTTGCTCTGGTTCTTCTGATGAGGTTCAAGCTTATCTTGTTGGCCCCCGTCACCGCCCGTGGTCACTCCCCCGCCTGGCAGTATGGCCTGTCGTGAGCCCCTGTACCCGCCGCGACGTCCTGCGGATGAGCGCTCTGGCCGCACTCGCCGTCCCGCTCGCCGCCTGCCAGACCGGTTATTCCGACGAGCCGGACCCGCTCGCCCCACTGGCCGAGCAGGCCCGCGCCGACGCCGCCGCCGCCCAGGCGCTGGCCTCCGGCAGCGGCGGCCAGGCCGAACTGGCGCGGCAGGTGGCGACCGCGCGCACCGCGCACGCCCAGGCCCTGCAGACCGAGGTGGACCGGCTCAACCGGCCCAAGAGCAGCGTCCAGGTGCTCGTCCCCGCCGAAACCGGGATGGCCGGGCTCAAGCAGCGGCTCGCCGTCGCTCGGGAACAGGCGGAGAAGGCGGTCGCCGGGCTGCCCCGGTACCGAGCGGGACTGGTCGCCGCGGTGGCGGCGGGCTGTGCGGGTCTCCAGCAACTGGGCGACGTGCTCGGGCCGGGAACGGACCCGGGACAGGTGACGCCGACGGCCTCCCCGGTCCCGGCCGAGGCGGTCGCGCCGCTGCAGCAGGCACTCGACGCCGAGCACGCCGCGGTGTGGATCTATTCGCTGGTGAGCGCGTTCCTGCCCGGCAACTACGAATCGGGCATCAACGACGGCGCCGCGGAGCACCGCCGCAGGCGGGACGCCTGCGTGCGCATGCTGACGGCGGCGGGCGCCACCCCGGACGGCGCCGAGCCCGCCTACCTCACGCCGAAGCCGGTCACCGACGCCGCCTCGGCGAAGAGCGTCGTCGCGACCGCCGAAGCCGACGCCGCGATGGCCTGGCGCGGCGTGCTCGAACGCACCGACGACACCGCCCTGCGCACGGTCGCCCTCAACGCGCTGGTGGGCTCGTCCCGCCGCGGCACCCGCTGGCGCGAGGCCGCCGGCGAAACCCCCAGCGTCGTCGCCCTCGCCGGCTCCACCACCCCGAACTGACCCGCCCCCTCGGCCCGGCCCGGCTGGGCTGGGGCTGGGGCTGGGGCGAGCCATGAAGGGACCCTTCACGGCTCATGCCCGAGGGGTCAGCGGGTGACTTGGGGGGCGAGGTCGAGCGCTTCGGAGGAGAGGCGGGCCAGCTGGGTGTCGTCCTTGTGGCCGTCGAAGAAGTCGGCCAGCACGATGACGACCTTGGTCGCGGACAGCCGCGAAGCGTACTTGCCCGAGGACAGTTTGGGCGCGCCCGAGATCTTCGCCGTGCCGTCGCGCACCAGGTCGGTGACGTTTCCGGTGCCGTCGGTATCCACCAGGGTCTTGAGCTGCTGCGCCTGATCGGCGTCGGGCATGGTGACCACCGCGACCGACACCAGTGCGCGCGCCCCGCCCGCGGTCGTGGTGAACAGCGCCCTCCCGAGCTGCTGGCAGGGGTGCGTGCCGAAGAACTTCTTGATGTCGTCGGTCGACTTGCCCGGACAGTCGGTCGTGGCCACCGGCCCTTCGGCGATGGTGAAGGCGAACGTCTTCGCCGGTCCCTGGGCGACCGGGGCCGGGGCGGCGGGCTCGTGCCGGATGAGCCACCAGATCAGGCCGGACACCACGGCGACGGCGACGAGGCCGAGCCCCTTGAACAGGTAACCGCGCCGGTTCGGGGCGGCAGCGGGGATCCGCGGCAAGGGCGCGGTGTCGCCGCGAGCCGGGGAGAATTGGGCACCAACCACGGAAGAACACCGTACTGGACCCCGGTGACCGGTTCACCCCACCGCGGCCAGAAGCCGATCTACGTCACTGTGCGTGTTGTACAGGTGGCAGCCGACGCGGACCTTGCCCGCGCGGGCACTCACCCTGATCCCGGCCGCGGCCAGGCGGGCTGGATCGGCGTCGAAGGACACGATCGGGCTGTTCCGGGCGGGCAGGCCGAGTCCGGTCCGGATCCGCGCCGCCAGTCCGAGGCAATGCCGGTGCACGGCCTCGCGGTCCAGCGCGGCGAGATACGGCAGCGCGGCCGCCGCCCCGACCTGGGCCAGCCAGACCGGTGAGAGATCGAACCGGCGCGCCCCGGCCGCCAGACGCAGGGGAAGCCCGTACAGCGCGTCCCACGGGTTCTCGCCCGCGTACCACCCCGCGTGGACCGGTTTGCCGCGCTCCAGCGCTCGGGGATGCACGGCGAGCCAGGCGCTGCCGCGCGGGGAGAGCAGCCACTTGTATCCGGCGGCCACCACCCAGTCGGCCCAGTCCAGTGCCAGGGGGAGCCAGCCCGCCGCCTGGGTGACGTCGAGCGCGACGGGCACCCCGGCCGCCTCCGCCGCGGCCCGCACCGCGCCGAGGTCGGCCACGGCCCCGTCCGAGGACTGGACCGCGCTGACGACGACCAGATCGTGCTCCGCCACGGCTTCGGGCAGCAGGTCCAGCGGGACCTCGGTCACGGCCAGTCCCTGGGCGGCGAAGGGGAACGTGACACTGGTGAACTCCCCCGCCGCGGTGAGCACCTTCGCGTCCCGGGGCAGTCCGGCGGCGACGGCCCCCAGCAACTGCGAAACGGAGGCGCCGATCGCGATCCGGTCCGCGGGCACACCGATCAGATCGGCGAACCCCTGCCGGGAGGCGGCCACGGCCTCGTCGAAGTCCGGCGGGGAAGCCGCCCCGGTGCGCCAGCGGGCCACCGCCGCGGCCACCGCGTCGGCGGCCGCCTCCGGCGGGATGCCGATGCTGGGGGTGTTGAGGTAGCCGTGGGGAACGTCGAACCGGGAACCGAAGACTTCGCGCACCCTCCGACGCTAACCGAGGTCCTCGGGCGGGCACGTGGGATTTTCGCGCAGTCCGTCGAGGGCGATACCCAGGGTCCGGCGCCACTGTCCCTCCGGCGCGGGCAGGCCCAGTGTGTGATCCCCCGGCAGCACGCCCGCCAGCAGGAACGCGACGTCCTGCCAGGTGACGTCGGCACGGAAGACCCCCGCGTCCTGCGCGCGGCGGACGAGCGCGCTCAGCCGCTCGCGGACCCGGGCGAGTGGGCCGTCCAGGTTGAGCGGGCAACCGCCGAGCGCGTCGTTGATACCGCAACTGGTGGCCCGGAGGCGGACGTAATCCTCGGCGAAGGTGCGGAAACCGCGCCACGGGTCGGGCTCGGTCATGGCCCGGTCGGCCAGGCCGGTCATCTCGGCGAGCAGGTCGTCCAGCACGGCTTCCAGCAGCGCTTCCCGGGAGGGGAGCCGCCGGTAGAAGGTGCCGATGCCGACACCGGCCCGGCGCGCGATCTCGTGGGCGGTCACGTCCACGCCCACCTCGGCTATCGCGGCACGCGCCGCGTCCACCAGCCGCTGCATGTTCCGGCGGGCGTCCGCCCGCGGGCTGTCCGCCGCCAGTAGCCGTTCGACCGCGCTCATTCGGCTACGCTAGCAAAAAAACGGACTTCATGCGTCCGTTTTCTACTCGGGAGGGCTCTCGTGGGGCAGATCAGAGTGGGTGTCGTCGGGGCGAATCCCGACCGGGGCTGGGCGGCTCGGTCCCACATCCCGGCGCTGCGGGCGCTGCCGGGGTACCGGCTCACCGCGGTGGGCACGAGCAGGCCGGAGACCGCCGAGCGGGCGGCCGCGGTCTTCGGCGCGCCCCACGCCTGCACCGATCCCGCCGATCTGGCCCGCCGGGTCGATCTGGTGGCGGTCACGGTGAAGGTGCCCGCCCACGCGGAACTGGTGCGGGCGGCGCTGTCCGAAGGCCGGGACGTGTACTGCGAATGGCCGCTGGCGCGAACCACAGCCGAGGCCGAAGAACTGGCGAAGGAGGCTCGAGAGGCCGGAGTGCGCACGATCGTCGGCCTGCAGGCCCGCTACTCCCCCGCGCTCATACGCGCCCGCGAACTCCTCGGCACGCTCGGCCGCCTCACGTCGGTGACCGTGCACGCGGCGCGCGGCAAGGGGAACCAGGACGAGGTACCGGCGTGGACGGCCTACACCTACGACTCCGGAGCGGGCGCCGGCCTCCTGGAGGTCTACGGGGGTCACGTGCTCGACGCGGTCGAATACCTGGCCGGTCAGATCACCGAACTGTCGGCACGACTGTCGCTGCAACGGCCGTTCCACCGTACGGACACGGGCGATCCGATCCGCGTGACCGCTCCGGACCACCTCCTGATCCACGGCGCACTGGCCGGTGGCGCGGTGCTGTCGGTCCACGTGCACGACGGCAAGGCCGTCGGTTCGCGAGTCCGGATCGAACTGGCGGGCACCGAAGGCGATCTGACGTTGAGCGCCGACGCCGCCGGAAACCCCCTCGGCGGCCAGTTGCAGATCAGCGCGCTGCGGGGGGTGCCGGTGGAGGTCCCCGAACTGCCCGAGGAAGCGGTCAACGTGGCCGGGCTCTACGCCGCCTTCGCGGCCGGGGAGGACGTTCCCGGCTTCGACGCGGGCGTCCGGCTGCACCGGCTGCTGGACGCGGTGCGGCTCTCCGCGGAGACCGGACGGGCGGTCAGGCCCGGTGCATCCGCTGCCACAGCAGCGGCCACGGCTCCCGCGGCGCCCGGCACAGCCACACCGGGACGTCCTGGTTGACGTTGTCGCGGCGGATCGGCAGGTGCACGGTGGCGACCTGGCGGACCTCCCCGAAGAACCGGCCGAGCTGGGCGGCATCGGAGCCGGTGTAGAGCACCGGCCCGGCGCCCTCGGGTGGTTCGGCGTTGTACCAGGACCCGCGCTCCGGCCCGTACGCCGCGGGCAGTCCCCGTTGCCGTCCGAAGAAGTCGAGCGCGCTGGCCTGCCAGTAGGTGTCGCCCATGACGATCGCGCGCGCCCGGTCTTCCGGTGGCAGGGCGCGGTAGGCCGCGGCGACGGTGTCGGTGAGCTCGGGCCAGCCGTAGCTGCCGCTGGCCACGAAGTCGGTGCTGGTGATCGTCGACAGGGGACGGACCGGCAGCGCGGCGAACACCGCGATCGCGGCGGCGAGCAGGTACGAGGGCCAGGTCGGCACCCAGCGCCACCAGCGGGCGGGGCGCCACCGCTCGATGCGCGCCGCGGAGGCGCCGAACAGCAGCGGGTACAGGCCGGAGACGTAGTAGTAGCGGCCGACGGTGAGCACGAAGATCAGCGCCACCAGCACGGCGGCGACCCCGAGGAACCGGTACCGGGGCGAGCGGAGCAGCTGCCCGGTGCCGTGGCAGGCCAGGAAGGCGCCCACCGGCAGTCCGGCGAACACCACGGCGAGCGGGACGAGCAGGCCGGGACCGCCCATGAACCGGTCGACCTGCTCGGCGACGATGGCCTGCATGTCGAGGTAGGGCCAGCCGTGGCTCGCCTGCCACAACACGGTCGGCGCGGTCAGCGCCGCGGTGACGGCGGCACCGGCCCACAGCAGGGGCCGCCGCAGCAGCTCGCGGGGCCCGGTGACCAGCGCGGCGAGCCCCACCGCGAGCCAGAGGAACACGATCAGGAACTTGACCTGCATGGCGACGGCGGTGGCCAGCCCGGCGAACAGCAGCAGGCGGTCACGCCGGGTCCGGACCCAGCGCACCAGCAGCCAGCAGGTCAGCGTCCACAGCACCGGGTCGAGCAGGTAGGTGGCCAGAAGGTGCCCCGCGCCGAGCAGCTGGACGGAGGTGGCGCAGGCTCCGGCGGCCAGGAGCTGGGCCCGGCGGGCACCGCCGAATTCGCGAGCGAGGAGCGCGGCCAGTACGACGCCGAGGCCGGTCAGCAGCGCCGGCAGCACCCGCAGTGCCACCACCGAGCCGGGGAAGAGCGCGTCCGCCAGGCGGGCCAGTGCGGGCACCAGCCAGGGGTTGTCGGCGTAGCCCCAGGCGAAGTGGTACTTGCCGGAGACCAGGAAGTAGAGCTCGTCCCCGAAATAGCCGAACCGCCCCGACAGGGCCAGCAGCAGCGTCACCGCCGCCGCGGCGACGAGGAGAACCGGTGCCCACGCCGGGGGTGGCACGGCCGGTTCACCGTGGTCCGCGATCGGGGTTTCGGCGGTCTGGGACGGCACGGACTCCACGGCACCTGCCCTCGGGTCGCTGGCGTGGCGGCATCCTAGCCAGCGACGCACCCGGAATGGCCTCGATCGGCCGCTTTTGTGCCGGTGGTGCGCGATTCGCCTGCCCCAGGATGTTGTTGCCGTGAGCCCCCGGGCCCTTCACGGTCGCGTTGCCAGGGCCGGGGCGGGTGACCCCTCACGGTCGCGTTGCCGAGCCCGAGCTCGCCCAGCCGGGGCATTTCTAAGCGGTTTCACAGCTGGCGGATGGTTCGTTATCAGCATGAGACCACAAACTGGCCTCGTGTCCCGTGAAGTGATCACCCGCGACGGCCGCCCGCGCTGGGCGACCCGGCTCGCCGTGCTCCTGCCCTCCCCGGCGAGCACCCCGTTCACCTTCTGGTACCTGGTGCTCCTCCAGGTCACCACCGCGGTGCAGCACCTGGCGGGTCACCGGCTCGCCGCCAAGCTGCTGGCCCTGGCCAGCACCGACGCGCACAACCTGGTGCACCGGCCGGTGCTCAGCCTGATCACCAGCGGGCTGTGGATCGGGGACTCCAGCTGGCTGGCCTACGCGGTGATCTTCACCTTCGCGGTCGCGCCGCTGGAGCGGCGGGTGGGGGCGGGCTGGACGTTCGCCGTGTTCGCCAGCGGGCACATCCTCGCCACCCTGGCCACCGAACTGCCGGTGATGGCGGCGCTGAGCGCGGGCACGCTGCCCGCCGCCGACGCGCGCTGGCTCGACATCGGGGTGAGTTACGGCTTCTTCGCCACCGCCGGGGCGCTCGTGCCCATCGTGGAACGCCGGTTCCGGCGCTGGGTGGCGACCGGGATCTTCGCCTTCATCCTGGTGATCTACCTCACCGACGAACCGGGCTCCCTGCTGTCGATCGTGACCGTCGCCGGGCACCTCATCGCCGCGCTCATCGGGATGCTGGCCTGGAAACCGTGGCTGCGGCGGCGCGGTCTGACCGGCACCCTGCGGCTGAGCCGCCGCCCCGGCGCCCCGCCCACCGACCGGGTTCCCCCGACCGCTCCCTTGGCTGGTTCGATCGCGCCGTGAACTATGGGGGCATGCCATGGCTCGAACTCGAAGGGGCGGTCAACGCCCGTGACGTCGGCGGCCTGCCCACCGTGGACGGTGCGGCGATCGCCGAACGCATCCTGCTGCGCGCGGACAACCTGCAGGGGCTGACCCCCGCGGACATCAAACTGCTGGTCGACGACATCGGGCTGAGCACGGTGGTGGACCTGCGCAGCACTCACGAGGTCGTCTCCGAGGGCCCCGGGCCGCTCAGGGCGGTCGAAGCGGTGCGCCACATGCACCACTCCGTGCTGCCCGAGGCCGGTGAGGCCACCGACGTCACCGCCGACATGCTGTTCGCGCGGCGGCAGCAGGCGCTGGCCCGCTACCCCGAAGACCCGATGTGCGCGCTGTACCTGGGCTATCTCGAGGACCGGCCGGACAGCGTGGTCGGAGCGCTGCGCTCGATCAGCGAGGCCGAGGGCGCCGCTCTGGTGCACTGCGCGGCGGGCAAGGACCGGACCGGCGTCGTGGTGGCCCTGTCCCTGACCGTGGCGGGGGTGCACCGGGACGCGGTGATCGCCGACTACGCGGCCACCGGGCACCGGATCAGCGCGATCCTCACCCGGCTGCGCGCCTCCCCGACCTACGCCGAGGACCTGGCCCGGCGTCCGGACGACGAGGAGCACCGGCCCCGCGAGGCCACCATGGCCGCGTTCCTGGACCAGGTGGACCAGCGTTACGGCGGGGTGCTCGAGTACCTGTCGGCGCACGGCTTCGGCCGCGCGGAAGCGGAGACCCTGCGTGCCCGGTTGCTCGGCTGACCCTCAGGCGCGGGGGTCGCTGAGGAACTCGGCGGTGCTGCCCGCCAGCGGCATCGGGTCCAGGCCGAGCTTGCGGTGGTCCCAGGACCGCGTGCGCTTTGCGTCCACCCGCACCACGACCCGTTTGCGCATCATCATCTCCACCAGCGGCTTGACCTCTTCGCGGTACGGGCCGTTGTAGCGCTCCCACACGCTGACGCCGACCCGCCAGATGTCCTCCGGGTCCTCGCTGATCACGGCCTGCCCTTCGATGGACACACCCCGCAGCTGGTCGTAGGTGTGGCCGTCCTCGATGAGGCAGGTGATGCGGTCGTCGCGGCGGAGGTTGACCACCTTCTGCGACTTGGCCTTGGTCTCGAACCAGATCTGCCCGTCCACCACCGCGTACCACATCGCGACCAGGTGCGGGGTGCCGTCGGGGCCGAGCGTGGCCATCGTGGCGGTCCGGCTTTGTTCGACGAAGGCGGCGATTTCCTCGCCGGTCATGCGGATCTGTGCCCGTTGGTTGACGCCCATGGTGCTCACCTGTCCGACTCGGTCAGGATGGCCAGGATCGACCGGGCCATCGTGGCGGGATCGCCGTCGCCGGGGCGAAGGACGACCTCCGGGCTTTCCGGGGCCTCGTAGGGATCGTCGATCCCGGTGAATCCGCTGATCTGCCCGGCCCTGGCCTTGGCGTACATGCCCTTGGGATCGCGCGCTTCGCACACCGCCAGCGGCGTATCCACGAAGACCTCCACAAAGGACAATCCGGCCTCGGCGTGCGCGGTGCGCACCCGGGCACGGTCCGCCCGGTAAGGACTGATCAGCGACACTACCGCCACGATCCCGGCATCGGCAAACAGCCGGGCCACCTCCCCGACGCGGCGCACGTTCTCCGCCCGGTCCCGTGCGCCGAAGCCGAGATCGGCGTTGAGGCCGTGGCGCAGGTTGTCCCCGTCGAGCAGGTAGGCGGGCCGCCCCGCGGCCACCAGCAGCCGCTCCAGTTCGACCGCCACCGAGGATTTTCCCGACCCGGACAGCCCGGTCAGCCACACCGTCGCGCCCCGGCTGGGCCGCTCGTCGCGGCCGACCGCGGCGGCGTGCCACACCACCCGCGAGCCGGGCAGGCTCGGGCCGGTGATCATGCCGGCCGCCACGGTGTTGTTCGTCGTGTCGTCGACGAGGATGAAGCTGCCGGTGGACCGGTTGCGGCGGTAGGGATCGAACAGCACCGGCCCCCGGGTGCGCAGCCTTACCCGGCCGATCTCGTTGAGCGCCAGCTCCGGGGCCGACTCGTCGCGGTGCAGCGTGTTGATGTCGAGCCGGTACTCCAGCGCCCGGACCTCCGCGGTGGTGGCCCGCGTGGTGTGCCGCAGGGTGTAGGTCGCCCCCGGGGTCAGCGTGGAACGCTCGGAAAACCAGCAGACCATCGCGTCGAACTCGGTGTCGGCGTGCGGGCGGTTGCCGGGGCGGCACAGCAGATCGCCGCGGGCGATGTCGAGTTCGTCGGCCAGTTGCAGGGTCACCGCCTGGGGCGGGAACGCCTCGGCGACGGGTTCGCCGCCCGGCGCCCAGATCGCCCGTACCGTCGAGCGGAACCCCGACGGCAGCACCAGCACCTCGTCACCGGGTTTGAACACCCCGCCCGCCACGGTCCCGGCGTAGCCCCGGAAGTCCTGGCTGTGGCTGCGGATCACGTACTGCACGGGCAGGCGCGCGTCGACGAGGTTGCGGTCGGAGGCGATGTGGACCTGTTCGAGATGGTGCAGCAGCGGGGTGCCCTCGTACCACGGCATGCTGGTGCCGCGGTGCACCACGTTGTCGCCGTGCAGCGCCGAAAGCGGCACGAAGGTCAGGTCGGGCACGTCGAGTTTCATCGCGAAGCGGCGGAAGTCCTCCCGGATCTCCTCGAACCGTTCCTGCGACCAGTCCACCAGGTCCATCTTGTTCACGCACAGCACCAGGTGCGGGATGCCGAGCAGGCTGGACAGGAAGGCGTGCCGCCGCGACTGTTCCAGCACGCCCTTGCGCGCGTCGACGAGGATGAGCGCGAGGTCGGCGGTGGAGGCGCCGGTGACCATGTTGCGGGTGTACTGGGTGTGGCCGGGGGTGTCGGCGATGATGAA
This sequence comes from Amycolatopsis cynarae, assembly GCF_026802195.1. Taxonomy (NCBI): domain Bacteria; kingdom Bacillati; phylum Actinomycetota; class Actinomycetes; order Pseudonocardiales; family Pseudonocardiaceae; genus Amycolatopsis; species Amycolatopsis cynarae. The sequence continues at coordinate 4,688,786 of NZ_CP113836.1, forward strand.
CTTGCGGCGCGGGGTGGCGAAGTACCGGTGGGCCACGTCGATGGTGATGCCCTGCTCGCGCTCGGCCCGCAGGCCGTCGGTCAGCAGGGCGAGGTTCGGGTAGTCCTCGCCGCGCTCGCGGCTCGCGCGCTCCACGGCGGCGAGCTGGTCCTCGAACAGGGATTTGGAGTCGAACAGCAGGCGGCCGATCAGGGTGGACTTGCCGTCGTCGACGCTGCCGGCGGTGGCCAGGCGCAGAAGTTGCTGAGGAGGATGCGTGAGGGACAAATTTCCCTCCGCGGGCCTCGCGCGTCCGACCGGGTGCGGGTGTCCCGCAAAATGCTGAGCCATCAGAAGTAGCCCTCCTTCTTCCGGTCTTCCATGCCGGCCTCGGAAATGCGGTCGTCGGCGCGGGTGGCGCCGCGCTCGGTGAGCCGGGTGGCGGCCACTTCGGCCACCACCTCCTCGGGCGTTGCGGCCTCCGATTCGACGCAGCCGGTGCAGGTGGCGTCGCCGACGGTGCGGAAGCGAACCGTTGCGGAGTAAGGCTTTTCCCCGTCGAGCAGGGTCAGGAACCTTGTGTGCGCGAGCAGCATTCCGTCGCGCTGCACGACCGGGCGGCGGTGCGCGTAGTAGATCGACGGCAGTTCGATGTCCTCGGCGGCGATATAGGACCAGATGTCGAGCTCGGTCCAGTTCGACAGCGGGAAGACCCGGATGTGCTCGCCCTTGCGGTGCCTGCCGTTGTAGAGGTTCCACAGCTCCGGCCGCTGGTTGCGCGGATCCCACTGCCCGAACTCGTCGCGGAAGCTGAAGACGCGTTCCTTCGCGCGCGCCTTCTCCTCGTCGCGCCGGGCGCCGCCGAACACCGCGTCGAAGCCGTTCTCCCGGATGCAGCGCAGCAGGGTGGTGGTCTGCAGGCGGTTGCGGGAGGCGCGGGGCCCGGTCTCCTCGGCCACGCGGCCCGCGTCGATGTCGTCCTGGACCCGTCCCACCAGCAGCCGGACGCCGAAGGAGGCCGCGGTCCGGTCCCGGAACCCGATCACCTCGTCGAAGTTGTGGCCGGTGTCCACATGCAACACCGGCAGCGGCGGCGGGGCGGGCCAGAAGGCCTTGCGCGCCAGGTGCAGCATCACCACCGAGTCCTTGCCGCCGGAGAACAGCAGCACCGGACGCTCGAAGGTCGCGGCGACCTCACGGAAGACGTGCACCGACTCGGCTTCGAGTGCGGCGAGATGGGACAGCTCATAGGTGCTGGTCACCCGAAGTAAAGTAGAACACGTTCTTGCGGTTGGTCAACGGGCGGAGGATGCTGCCTGCCATGGACCTCGTCGCAGTAGAAGACATCAAACGCGTCAAGTACCGCTACCTCCGCTGCGTGGACCTCAAGCAGTGGGACGAACTGGCCGACGCACTGGCCCCCGAGGCCACGGCCGACTACGGCACGCCGACCTACGGCGAGCCGCTGCGCCTGCGGGGGCGCGAAGCGATCATCGGGTTCCTGCGGGAAAAACTCGGCACGGGCATCATCACCACGCATTCCGCCGGGCAGCCGGAGATCGACATCGACGGCGACACGGCGAAGGGCGTCTGGGCCTTCGAGGACACCGTGCTCTCGCCGGAGCACCAGGTGGTGATCAAGGGGGCCGCGTTCTACGAAGACACCTACCGGCGGTGCGAGGACGGCCGGTGGCGCATCACGCACACCGGCTACACGCGCACCTACGAGCTGATGTACACGCTGAAGGACCTGCCCAGCCTCCGCCTGACCGCGAACCGCTGGGCCACCCCCTGATGCCGTGAGAACCCCGGCGGAGGGGGCTGGGGCGAGCCGTGAAGAGCCCCTTCACGGTCGAATCGACTGTGAAGGGGCCCTTCACGGCCAACGCCCAAGTGATGAGGGTGAGCATCGGCGCGGGTCAGCGGTCGGCGGGGCGGCGGCCGCCGGAGTCGCGGGTGACCGCGTCGGCGGTGGCGACCAGCGCCGCGCCGCGCCGGGCGATTTCGGCGCCGGTGACGGCCTCGCCGACGTACATCGTGAGCACCAGTTCCTGCCGTCCCCTGGCGTCGAAGGTGGGTGCCGCGAGCAGGCTCACCGCGTGCCTGCGCCGGGGATCCAGTTCCGCGCCGAGGTAGACGCGTTCCCCCAGGCTCGTCACCAGTTCGCCGACCAGTTCGCGGACGTGGGCGGGCAGGTCGTCGGCCGCCATCCCGGCCAGCAGGGAGTACAGCCGCCGCCCGCCCGCGGTCTGGCTCTCCACCAGGTACCCGTGCTCCCGGCATTCGGCGACCACCTCGCGCAGCCGCTGTTCGTCCAGTTTCACCGGCACCGCGGGCGGTTTCGCCAGCCAGGCGTCGAAGGCGGCGTCGGAGTCCCACAGCACGTACATCAGCCCCACCGGCGGGGCGAACGGGTAGGCCTGCCCGACCTTCACCGGCGCGGGCCCGGTGCCCTCCAGCAGCAGGATCTGCTCCCCCACCACCGCCGAGGCGGTACACGTGGTGCGGTAGCGCGCGCTGAGTCCTTCCAGGTGGCGGCGGGCGATCTCGCTCACCGCGAAGCCTTCCCGCGCCGCCCGGCCCGCGGCGACGAGTGCGGGACCCAGCCCGTAGGTGACGGTCCGGGGGTCGCGCACGAGGTACCCGCCGGCGACCAGCTCGGTGAGGATGCCCAGGCAGGTCGGCTTGCTCAGGTCCAGCTCGCGAGCCAGCTCGGACAGGCCGAACCGTTGTCCCGGCCGCGCGGCGAGGAAGTCGAGCAGGCGGACGACCCGCTGGGCGGGGGCGGACCGGCGGGCTGGGGGCATTGCCATCTCCTAGAACACGTTCTACTCTAACTCGCATCCGAATGTACCAGCACGGTACATATTTGTACCAAGGGAGGGCCGGTGCTCACGCGACCGTTCGCCGAAGCCGTCGAAGCCGCCGAAAAGATCATCACCGGCGCGCCGCACGTGCGGACCGAGCAGGACCTGATCGAGGGGTACGACTACCTGGCCGGCAGCGTCAAGGCCTGCCTGCACCTGGCCTGGGCCTACGAGCGCGACTTCCCGTTCTTCGTCCAGTCCACCGGCCCCTACAGCAAGATGGGCCTGGACAACCCCGACACGCTGTACTTCCACTCCTTCATCCGCCCGGACGCCGAGTACGTGGTCACCGGGCAGCGCGGCACCACCACCGACCTGAGCTTCCAGGTGCTCAACGGCAACTACTCCCCCGTCGACGTCCCGGACAGCCTCACCGCCTTCGACGACCGGGAGATCGAGATCGGTGAAGACGGCGGTTACGAGATCCGCTTCGGTCCCGGCCCGGCCGGCCCGAACTACTTCACCCTCGGCCCGGATTCGGCGATGCTCGTGGTGCGGGAGGTCTACAGCGACTGGGCCACCGAGCGGCGCGGCACGATCCGCATCCACCGCGCCGACACCGTCGGCCACGCGCCCCCGCCGCCCACGCTGTCCACAATGGAGAAGCGCTACGAGGTGGCGGGCAAGATGCTGCTGTCGCGGCTCAACACCTTCCTCGCCTTCCCCAAGTGGTTCTACCTCGACCTCCCGGTCAACACCCTGACCGAACCGCGGGCCACGCCTGGCGGACTGAGCACGCAGTTCTCCTCAGTGGGGCACTACGACCTCGACGACGAGACGGCCATGATCGTCACGGTGCCGAAGTCCGACGCGCCGTACCAGGGCCTCCAGCTCGGCAGCATGTGGTACATCTCGCTGGACTACATCAACCACCAGACCAGCCTCACCGCCGACCAGGCGCGGGTGGACCCCGACGGGAAGATCCGGTTCGTGATCAGCGAACGCGACCCCGGGGTGGCCAACTGGCTGGAGCGCACCGGCCACCGGCGGGGGTTCGTGCAGATCCGCTGGCAGCGGCTGTCCCGTGAGCTCACCGCCGAGGACGGTCCCGAGGTGGAGCTGGTGCCGGTGTCGGAGCTGGCCGGGCGGCTGCCCTACTACGAGCAGGCCCGGATCACCGCGGAGGAGTTCACCACCCGGATCGCGGCCCGGCAGGCCGCCGTAGCGACGAGGATGCTGGGCTGATGCTGCTCGAAGACAAGGTGGTCGTGGTCTCCGGGATCGGCCCGGGACTGGGCCGGTCGATCGCGCTGCGGAGCGCGCACGCCGGGGCGGACGTGGTGCTCGCCTCCCGGACGGAATCACGGCTGACCGAAGTGGCGAAGGAGATCACCGGGCTCGGCCGCCGCGCGGTGGTGGTGCCCACCGACATCAACGACGAGGCTGACGCACGGCATCTCGTGGCGTCCACAGTGGAGGCTTTCGGCCGGGTGGACGCACTGGTGCACAACGCGTTCGCCATCCCGCCCATCATGGACCTGATGGACGTCGAGCTGGCCGCGGTGCGCGCCGGGTTCGAGACCAACGTGCTGGCGGCGCTGCGGCTGACCAGGATGTTCGTCCCGGCGCTGGCCGAAAGCCGCGGCTCGGTGGTGATGATCAATTCGGCGGTGCTGCGGCATTCGCGGCGCACCTTCGGCGCCTACAAGATGGCGAAGGCGAGTCTGCTGGCACTGGCGCAGAGCCTGGCGACGGAACTGGGCCCGCGCGGGATCCGGGTCAACACCGTGGCGCCCGGCTACATCTGGGCGGACAACCTGAAGTTCTACTTCGCCTACCTGGCCAAGGAACGCGGCATCACCCCGGAGCAGGTCTACGAGGAGACCGCCTCCACCATCGACCTGCGCAAGCTCCCCGAACCCGACGAGATCGCCGACACCGTGGTGTTCCTCAACTCCCCGCTGGCCCGCATCGTCACCGGCCAGTGTCTCGACGTCAACGGCGGCGAATACCACCATTAACCGTTCTTGAAATGGGTTTGCTTGGCGGTGCGGGTGGCGGAACCTGACGTGGTCCCTCGCTGTGGGATCTCCTCCTCAGACCTCGAGCCCGAATAGAACCCCAGAAAGGAAGACTCAGGTGACCGGACGCGACAGCGTGGGGACGCTGGAGGATCTGCACGCCTCGGCGACGCGCTTCACCGGCGGGCTGGACGATTTCGGGGACGACGAGTACCGCGAAGGGCTCGGCGTGCTGCTGGAGTCCTACGCCCGGGACGCGCGGCTCACCCCCTTCGGCAACAAGATCCACCGTGCCTTCCTGAGGGGCGCACTGGTGGCGCGCCTGCTCAGTGAGGCGGCCTGGAAGAACAACCCGGGCTACGCACAGGTGCCGATCGAGCGGCCGGTCTTCGTGACCGGCCTGCCGCGGACCGGCACCACCGCCCTGCACCGGCTGCTCACCGCCGATCCGGCGCACCAGGGGCTGGAGGTCTGGCTCACCGAGGTGCCGCAGCCGCGCCCGCCGCGCGAGACCTGGGCGGACAATCCCGTGTTCCAGCGCATCCAGGCCGGGTACGAGCAGCACCACGTGGAGCACCCGGAATTCCTCGGCGTGCACCATTCCTCGGCCGAGCAGGTCGAGGAATGCTGGCAACTGCTGCGCCAGTCGGCGAAGTCGGTGTCCTACGAATGCCTCGCGCACCTGCCGACCTACTCGGCCTGGCTGAGCAAACAGGACTGGACCGACGCCTACTCCCGGCACCGCCGCAACCTCCAACTGATCGGCATGCCGGATGCGGACCGCCGTTGGGTGCTGAAGAACCCGAGTCATCTCTTCGCGCTGGACGCGCTGCTGGCGGTGTATCCGGACGCGCTGGTCATCCAGACGCACCGGGCGCCGAGGGAGATCGTCGCCTCGGTGTGCAGCCTCAACGAGCAGGCGTCGGCGGGGTGGTCGACCGCCTTCCGGGGCGAGGTGGTGGGCCGCTCCCAGCTGGAACTGTGGGCCCGGGGCGCCGAAAGGTTCCTCGACGACCGGCCGCGCCACGAGCAGGCACAGTTCTGCGACGTCTACTACGACGACTTCGTCGCCGACCCGATCGGCACCCTCGAGGCGGTCTACCGGCACTTCGCGCTGCCGTTCACCGACGAGGCCCGCGCGGCGATGACCGCCTTGCACGCCGAAAGCACCCGTGGTGCGGCCCGCCCGTCCCACCGCTACACCCTGGACGACTTCGGTCTGGTCGCGGAGCAGGTGGACGAGCGGTTCTCGCGCTACCTGGCGGCGCACCCGCGGCTCGCCGGGTGAGCCTCACGGCTTCCCGGTGACGGTGGCCAGGACCCCGCCGAGCGCGGCGGCGGGGTCCGCCACCGGTCCGGGCGAGCGCCAGGCGACGAAACCGTCGGGGCGGACCAGCATCGCCCCGGCCGTCCCGATTCCGGCCGACGCGGCCCAGGCCGCGTCCAGCCGCACCGCGCGCACCTCGAGTCCGCGCTCGACGGAGACCTTGCCCGCGGCGTCGTACCAGTCCTGGCCGTCCGGTCCGGCCAGTACGGCGAAGCGCGAGGCATTGAGGTCCAAAGTGGACACGCGGGCGCCGTCGGCTTCGACCCAGCGGTGCGCCAGGCGCGAGCCGGGTGAGCCGTCCAGCACCGCCGCGAGGTCCTCCGTGGACGGAAGCGGCGCCACGGGCCCGGCGATCGCGGAGGAGTCGTACCGGTAGCCCTGGATCACCAGCGAGGCGTGCCAGGCCCCGGCGGCGGCCCGCTCGGCCACCGCCGTCGGATCCCAGTGCAGGCGCGGGTTTTCCCAGCGCAGCAGCGCCTGCCGGGTGACGAGTTCGGCGACCGCGTGCCGCTCTTCGTGGTAGCTCTCCAGCAACCGCTCCCCCGCCTGCCCGGCGAGCACCATGGCCAGTTTCCACGCCAGGTTGTGCGCGTCGGCGAGCCCGGTGTTGAGCCCGAAGGCACCCAGCGGCGACACCGCGCGCGCCGCGTCGCCCACCAGGAACGCCCGCCCGGCACGGAATCGCCGTGCCAGCCGCACGGTGGCCCGCCATGGCAGGACACTGACGATCTCCACCGGCAGGTCCGCGCCGAGCGCCGTGCGGATCACCTGTGCGCAGCGCTCGGGCTCCCGGTCTTCCTCGGTGGAGTAGCCGGTGTGGAACACCCAGCGGTCCTCCCCCACCGCGAGCAGCATGCCGGGGGCGTCCGGGTGCCGGATCTCGGTCATGGCGGGCATCGCACCGAACCGGCTCGCCAGATCGGCGTGGAACAGGATGTTCAGGGTGGGGGCGCCGATCTCGCCGGGACCGGTGGTGGGAATGCCGAGCGCCTCCCGCACGGCGCTGCGCACGCCGTCGGCGCCGACCAGGTACCGGGTGCGCAGGACACGCCCGTCCGACAGGGTCACCGAGACGCCCTCGTCGTCCTGCTCGACGCCGGTCACCGCGACCCCGTATTCGATCGTGGCGCCGAGTTCGCGTGCGGCGGGGGCGAGGACCGCGTCCAAGCGGTCCTGGGGGTAGTGGCCGCGCGCGACGACCGGGCTGAGCCCGGCCGGGCCCGCCGGGGTGGGCGTCGCCGGGCGGCGGCTCCAGTCGATCTCCGCGGCGGTGCGCGCGTCGGCCTTCCAGGCGACGGCCGAGTGCACGGCGGCCGCGTCGATCCGCTCGCTCAGCCCCACTTCCCGGAAGAACTCCAGGCTGCGCGGGCTGATGCCGAGCGCACGGGGATGCACGGACGGCTCCTCGCGGCGTTCCAGCACCAGCGACGGCACGCCGTGGTGTCCCAGGAACACGGCGGTGGCCAGGCCGACGGTGCCGCCTCCGGCGATCACGACGGGAATCGGTGACATGGGGTCTCCCTCAGTAATCGGGAACGGTGTTCCCGCTATGGGCACACTGTACCCAACAGGTACGCTGTGCCCATGTCCCCCTCGCTGTCGCCTCGCTCACAGCCCGCCACGCTCGTCTGGATGCGGGAGCGCCCCCGCGGCAGCCGGGTCGTGCTCACCGAGGACAAGATCGTGCGGGCGGCCATCGACCTGGCCGACGCCGAAGGCATCGAGGCGCTGTCCATGCGCCGCATCGCCACCGAACTCGGCTCGGGCACCACCTCGCTGTACCGGCACATCCGCGGCAAGGACGAACTGATCGAGCTGATGGTGGACGCGGTGTACGGCGAGGAACCGATCCCCGAGCGCGGCAGCCAGGACTGGCGCGGCGCACTGGCGGACTTCGCCCGCCGCTTCCGCCACTCGCTGCTGCGGCACCCCTGGCTGGTCCAGCAGGCCTCCCAGCGCCCGGCGCTCGGCCCGAACGTGATCGCCCGGTCGGATCACGCCCTCAGCCTGGCCGAAGAAGCCACGCACGACCCGACCACGGCCGGCCTGATCGTCGGCGCGATCACCACCCACGTGCTCGGCTCGGTCTCCGCGGAACTCGCCGAGCTCCAGGCTCAGCGCACCACCGGCATGACCGAGGACGAATGGCGTGAGTCGGTCGGCGGCTACGTGACGCGGATCATCGAGTCCGGCCGGTACCCGCATTTCACACGCAGGGTCCTGGAGGCCGAGGACCCGGACGCGGAAACGCGGTTCGAGTTCGGCCTCAACTGCCTGCTCAGCGGTATCGCCGCCACCCTCACGGCCTGAAGCGCCCTGCGGCGGCTGCGCCGATTGCCGTGAGGGGTCCCCTCACGGCAGCGAACTCCCGGGACAGGGGTGTGCCCTCAAGGTGGCCTTGAGGGCGTTTATGGCTCTGAAGGCGACCTTCAGGGCATCCCGCCCCGGCCCCAGCGTGGGACTCGCCCGACGGAAGGGGCGCCGCGCACCGCCGAGCCGACCGGACTTTGCCGGAGCCCTGGCAAATACGACCGTGAGGGGGCCCCTCACGGGCCTAAGGCACCCAGCTCCGGGAGTGGGAGAGCTTGCGGGCGGCCCGCAGGAACCGCTGGGCCGCCGCGGACAGGGCACCGCTGCGCCAGACCGCCTCGATCACCACGGGGGGCAACTCGTCGGTCAGCTCCAGCGCGGCGTGCGCACCGAGCAGGCGCACCGCGGCGGACCGGCACACCACCGTGAACCCTTCCCCGCCCCGCAACGGGGACTGCCGCAACCCCGGCACCGGATGTTCCCAGGTCTCGAAGGTCTCGCCGGTGCTGTGCAGGGCCGCGACCACGTGATCGTGGTAGGCGGGCGCCAGCTGGCGATTGAGGAAGCAGAACGTTTCGCCGCGCAGGTCGCGCAGGGACACCGCGCTCCGGCCCGCCAGCCGATGCGTCTCCCCGACGACGGCGACCAGCGGTTCCCGGCGCAGCACGAACCGGTCGAGCCCCTCACGCGGCTCGATACTGTGAGAGATCACCACGTCCAGCCGGCGGTCGTGCAGGGCGATCTCGAGCTCCGGCGACCACCCCTCCCGCGCGTCGACCACGACCCCCGGGCATTCAGACGGCACGAACTCCATCAGCGCGGGCACCGTTTCGTAGGCGGTGCTGGCGACGTAACCGAGCCGCACCGGTGCCTGCGGCTGCACCCGCCGCGTCTGCTCCACCATGGCCTCGGCGTCGGCGAGCAGCCGCCGCGCGGACTCGACGAACACCGCGCCCGCCTCGGTCAGCCGGGTCGGCCGCCGCTCGAACAGCGTGACTCCCAGCTCCCGTTCGAGGTTCCGGATCTGACGGCTCAGCGGCGGCTGCGCCATGTGCAGCCGGTCCGCGGCGGCCTGGAAGCCGCCCTCGTCGGCCACCGCCACCACGTAGCGCAACACCCGGAGCTCCATCGACATACCGCAAAGGTATCGGCTGCCGTCGAAGCGAGTATTGGACGGCGATGCGCCGCGCACCGGAGAATCGCCGTCGACAGGCCCGCGCGGGGAGGGGACGCCGGTGGAACATCACGTCGGAGACGTGAACGGGCAGCGCACGCATTGGGTCACCGCTGGGGGTGGTGACCCGGTGGTCCTGCTGCACGGCTGGCCGCAGACCTGGTACGAGTGGCGGCACCTGATCCCGGTGCTCGCCCAGCGGTACCGGGTGATCGCGCCCGACCTGCGCGGCTGGGGGGAGACCGCACGGCCGGCGGGCGGCTACGACGTGGCGACGGTCGCCGCGGACGTGGCCGCCCTGCTGGACCGGCTGGACGCCGGGCGCGTGCACGTGGTCGGCCACGACTGGGGCACCCCGGTCGGCTACCACCTCGCCGCGACCCGCCGGGACCGCGTGGTCTCGTTCACCGCGCTGGAGGCGAGCATCCCGGGCGCCGGCGGTGAAAACCTGCTGAACTTCTCCCAGGCGTGGAACCCGTTGTGGTTCTTCCCGTTCCTGGCCACGCCGGGGCTGCCGGAGCAACTGCTGAGCGGGAAGCAGGAACAGTTCTTCGCCTGGATCCTGGCCCAGATGAGCCGGTCGACCCCCGGCTGCCTGAGCGCCGAGGACATCGCCGTGTACGTCCGGGCCTACCGTGACGACGACGCCGTCCGCTCCACCTGCGCGTACTACGCCAACACCTGGCTGAGCGCCGCCCAGATCCGCGAAGCCGCCGAAGAGCCGCTGAACATCCCCGTGCTGGCCGTCGCCGGGGAACGCTCCCTCGGGCAGAACATGCTGACCTTCGTGCGCCGCCTTGCGCCCGGCGCCGACGGCGTCGTCCTGCCCGGCTGCGGGCACCTCGTCCCTGAGGAAAGGCCGGACGAGCTCGCCGGGCTGCTCACCGAATTCCTCGCTAAGGCCGGGCGATGAAGGGCGGCTGGAACGTCGACCGTGCCGCCGCCGCCCTGCTGGACTGCGAACACGAGGTGCGTGACCGCGGGCCCCTCACCGAGCAGTGGCCCGGGCTCGACGTCCCGACCGCCTACGCCGTCCAGACCGAAACGCTGCGGCGCCGCCTTTCCGGCGGGCAGCGCATCACCGGGATCAAGCTCGGCCTCACGTCGAGGGCGAAACAGCGGGCCATGGGCATCGACACCCCGCTGACCGGCTGGCTCACCGACGCCATGGCACTGGCGGCGGGCGAGCCCGTCCCGCTGCCGCGGTTCATCCACCCCCGGGCCGAGCCGGAAATCGTCCTGGTCATGGGCGAACGCCTGGCGGGCCCGGGCGTGACCCCCGAGGACGCGCTGGCCGCGGTGGCGGAGGTCCGGGCCGGGCTGGAAGTGATCGACAGCCGCTTCCGCCGGTTCCGGTTCACCCTCCCCGACGTGATCGCGGACAACGCTTCCTCGGCGGGCTACGTGCTCGGTTCCGTGGCAAGGGAGCCCGGGGACATCGACGTGAGCGCGGAAACCTGCGTGCTGGAGGCCGACGGCGGGCCCGCCGGTTCCGCCACCGGGGCGGCCGTCCTGGGCAGTCCCGCCGCGGCCCTCGCGCTGGCCGCCAACGACCTGTGCATGCGGGGACAGGCCATCGAGCCCGGCTGGCTCGTCTTCACCGGCGGCCTGCTCGACGCCGTCCCCCTCACCCCCGGCTCCCGCGTCCGCGCCAGATTCGGCTCGCTGGGCGAGCTCACCCTCACGGCCTAGCGTGTGTATCGAAGTCGGTGAGGGCAGCGCGGGGTTGCGGGTCTCGAAGCGGTGGAGCCGCTTGCGCCACGCTGTCGGCTTGCACCACCGCGGGTTCTCAGGCGGTTCCTGGCAGGAACAGCACTGCCAGCGCTTCGTGAATTGGCATTCATGAGGAGGCGATCCCACAGCCAGGAACCGTCTGAGGTTCCGCTACCCGCACCGCTGCCCAAGCCACTTTGATACACGCCTTAGTTGCCGAACTCTGGTTCAGGCCGACCTTTTGCGCGAGATCGTCGCGGTCCCAGTGGCCGGCGCAAGCCGTGCGCCCCGGCCTCGCGGAACCTATCCGCGCAGAGCCGGTCCGGTGAGGAGGGTCTGGGCGTACCTGCGGAACGCGGCCACCAGGCGGCTGCGCTCGTCGGCGCGCGTGACGAGCACGACCTGACTCGGTTCGACGCCCTCGATCGGGATGGTGGTGAGGTCGCGCCGCAGGCCGCCGGTGTGGCTGCCCGCCGCGATGGCCACGGCCTGTCCGGACGCGATGATCTCGAACTTGTCCTCCAGTGCTTCGATGACCGGCCCGTCGGGCGCGAGGCGGCCGCCGGGCCGGGGTTCCAACCGCCAGAAGGCGCTCCGGACCGGGTCGGAATCCGGGAACCTGGGCAGGGGTTCGTCCGCGATGTCGTCCAAGGTGACCGACTCCCTGCCTGCCAGCCGGTGGTCCACCGACACCACCAGCACCCGCGGTTCGGCGTAGAGGACCGTCACGTGCATCCCGTCGGTGGCAAGCGGCAGCCGGGTCACCAGCGCGTCCACCCGGTGACCGGACAGCGCCTCACGCGGTTCGTTCCAGGCCACGTGCACCGCGCGCACGTCGGCGTCCGGATGGCGGCGCCGCAACTCCCTTACGGCCGGGGTGACGATCAGGCCCGGGGTGTAGCCGATGGTGACCCGGCCAGGCTGCGCGGCCGCACGGACGTGCGCCGTGGCCTGGGCGGCCGAGCGCAGCAGCGCCTCGGCCCTGGGCAGGAAGACCTCCCCGGCCTCGGTGAGCCGGGTGCCCTGCGGGTCGCGATCGAGCAGGCGCGCGCCCATCTGGTGTTCGAGACGGCGGATCTGCCTGCTCAACGACGGTTGCGCGACGCGCAGCGCCGCGGCCGCACGCCCGAAATGCCGGTGCTCGGCGACGGCGACGAAGTAGCGAACCAGGCGCAGATCGAGATCCGCCGAGTCGGGCATAGCCGCATCGTACTGCGGTGATGCCTGGATCGAATGGCGCGATGAGGAACGGGACTTGGACGCTCGCCGCCGCGCGGGAGCACGGTGGAATCACCGGCCGGGCAGGCCGGGTCCACCACTTTTTCGAGGAGTACCCCAACCCATGCGTGTGTTCGTCACCGGCGCCACCGGATTCGTCGGGAGCGCCGTCGTCCGCGAGTTGGCGGGCGCCGGGCATCAGGTCCTCGGGCTCGCCCGCTCGGACACCTCCGCCGCGTCGCTGTCCGCTGCCGGGGCCCAGGTGCACCGCGGCGCCCTGGAGGATCTGGACAGTCTGCGGGCCGCCGCGGCGGGCGCCGACGGCGTGATCCACACCGCGTTCGTCCACGACTTCGCCAACTTCGCGGCCGCCGTCGAGACGGACCGGCGCGCCATCGAGACCCTCGGCGAAGTGCTCGCCGGATCCGGACGGCCCTTCGTCATCACGTCCGGCACCACCGGCCTCGTCCACGGCCGTCCCGCGACGGAGGAGAGCACACCCGAGCCGGGGTCGCCCGCGGCGCTCCGATTCGCGTCGGAAGAACTCGCACTGTCCTTCGCTGCACGTGGCGTGCGCGTCTCCGTGGTCCGGCTGCCGCCTTCGGTGCACAGCGAGGCCGACAAGCACGGCTTCGTCACGCAGCTGATCGGCGTCGCCCGGGAGAAGGGTGTTTCGGCCTTTGTGGACGACGGCGCCAACCGCTGGGCCGCCGTGCACCAGCTCGACGCCGCGCACCTGTTCCGGCTGGCCCTGGAGCACGCGGAGGCGGGCAGCCGGTGGCACGGCGTCGGCGACGAGAGTGTGGCGACGCGGGACATCGCCGAGGTCATCGGACGGCAGCTGGACCTGCCGGTGGCCTCCGTTCCGAGCGAGGAGGCGGCCGCCCACTTCGGCTTCCTCGGCGCGGTCTTCTCGCTGGACACCCCGGCGTCGAACGCCTTGACCCGGCAGCGGCTCGGCTGGGAGCCCACCCACCCGGGCCTCCTCGCCGACCTCGAAAAAGACCACTACTTCACCGCTTGACCGAAGGAGAGACGAAATTGTCCCCACGCACCGCCCTGATCACCGGTGGCACCAGCGGAATCGGCAGGGCCAGCGCCGAAGCGCTGCACCGGCGCGGCTACCAGGTGATCGTGACCGGGCAGAACCCCGACACGCTCGCCGTAGCCAGGAAGGAACTCCCGGAAGACATCGTGGTGGTCCGGGCCGACTCCCGGTCACTCGCCGACACCGACCGCGTCGTGGAGGAGATCCGCGACCGCTTCGGTGGGCTCGACGTCCTGTTCCTCAACGCCGGGATCGTGCGGGCCCTGCCGGTCGAAGCGGTCGACGAAGCCACCTTCGACGGCCTGTTCGACGTCAACTTCAAGGGCCAGTTCTTCACCCTGCAGAAGGCTCTTCCCCTGCTGCGCGAAGGCGGATCGGTCCTCTTCACGATCGGTCTCGGCGCCATCCGGGGCGTCCCCGGCGGATCCCTTGCCTCGGCGTCGAAGGGAGCGCTCCTGTCGATGGTGCCCACGCTCGCCCTCGAACTGGCACCCCGGAAAATCCGGGTCAACGCCGTCAGCCCCGGCGCGGTCCGGACCGGGATCTGGGACAAGCACGGATTGCCGCCCGAGGCGCTGGAGGCGATCGCCGACGGCATTCCCCTCGGGAGGTTCGGCACGAGCGAAGAGATCGCCGAGACCGTGGCGTTCCTCGCCTCGGACGCGGCCGCCTTCATCACCGGGGAGAACATCGTGATCGGCGGAGGATCCGGGCTCCGCTCGTAGTTGGCGCGTGCCTTGCGCCGGGAGGGGTCCCTTCACAGTCGATTCGACTGTGAAGGGACCCTTCACGGCTCGCCCCGGCGGCCGTCGAACCGGGCCCAAGGTCACTCGTTGCGGTGACGCTCGCCCCCAGCCTTTCCGCCGCGTTCGACGATCATCGTGGGTATGCCTGATTCCGGGGACGACACCCAGCGACGATCACCATTCCGGGTCGGCCTGATCGGCGCCGCCGGGGTCGCGGTCACCTACGCGCTCGCGCAGATCGTGCTGGCGGCCCAGAGCGTGCTGATCCTGATCGGCGTCGCCGGCTTCGTCGCGGTGGGGCTCGACCCGGCCGTGCGGTGGCTCGCGCGGGTGAAGCTGCCGCGCTGGGCGGCGGTCACCACGGTGTCGCTGGCCGCGGTCGGCGTGTTCGCCGGTTTCCTCACCGCCGCGATCCCGCCGCTGGTCGCCGAGGCAGGCCAGTTCGTCGACCAGCTGCCGCAGCTCGCCCACCAGTTGCAGGACCACAGCTCACTGCTCGGCAGGCTCAACGACCGGTTCCATCTGCAGCAGCGGCTGGAAGCGCTGCTCAGCCAGCACGGATCGGAGCTGGCGCAGGGACTTCTCGGCGCGGGCCGGTTCGTGTTCGACGCGGTCGTGTCCACGCTGACGGTGATCGTGCTGAGCCTGTACTTCCTGGCCGACCTGCCCCGGATCCGGATCGCGCTCTACCGGCTCGTGCCCCGCGCCCGGCGCGCCCGGGCCACCCAGCTCGGCGACGAAATGCTGTCGAAGGTCGGCGCGTTCGTGCTCGGCAACCTGCTCACCTCGCTGATCGCCGGGCTGGCGATCTTCGTGTGGTGCGTGCCGTGGGGCATCCCGTACGCGGTGCTGCTCGCCCTGCTCGTCGCGATCCTCGACCTCATCCCGATCATCGGCTGGACGAGCGCGGGCATCGTGGTCAGCCTCGTCGCGCTGTCGGTGTCGCCCGCGGCCGCGATCGCCACGATCGCCTACATCCTCGTGTACCGGTTCGTCGAGGACTACATCCTCATCCCGAAGGTCATCGGCCGCGTGGTGAAGGTGCCCCCGGTGGTCACGATCGTCGCCACGGTGATCGGCGGCGTACTGCTCGGCCTCGTCGGCATCCTGGTGGCCATCCCCGTCGCGGCCGCGCTGCAACTGCTCATGGAGCAGGTCGTCTACCCCCGCCTGGACCGGTAGGACGGGGTGTTGGGTGTCCTCACGGCACGCGGAGGTGGGCGCTGACCGGGATCACGAGCGGGGTGCCCGCCACCGGGTCGGGCAGGACCTTCGCGGCCAGCCCGAAGACCTCCGCCAGCAGCGGTTCGGTGAGCACGGCGCCCGGCTCGCCCTGCGCCACGATCCGCCCGTCCCGCATCGCGACGAGCGTGTCCGCGTAGCGGGCCGCGAGGTTCAGGTCGTGCAGCACCATCACCACCGTCGTGCCGCGCTCGGCGTGCAGGCGGTAGACCAGGTCGAGCACGTCGACCTGGTGCGCGAGGTCGAGGTAGGTGATCGGCTCGTCGAGCAGCAGCAGCCCGGTTTCCTGCGCCAGCGTCATCGAGATCCAGGCGCGCTGGCGCTGCCCGCCGGAAAGCTGGTCCACCACGCGGTCCGCCAGTTCGTCCATCCCGGTCAGGCGCAGCGCGCGGTCGATCGCCGCCTGGTCGTCGGCCGACCACTGGCGGTACCAGCGCTGGTGCGGGTGACGGCCGCGCGAGACGAGGTCGGCGACGGTGAGGCCCTCCGGCGCGGACGGCGCCTGCGGCAGCAGGCCGACGATCCGGGCGACCTCGCGGGTGGGCAGGCGGTCGATCCGCTTGCCGTCGAGCAGGACGGCGCCCTCGCGGGGTGCGAGCAGCCGGGCCAGCGCGCGCAGCAGGGTGGACTTGCCGCAGCCGTTCGGCCCGATGATCGCGGTGATCGTGCCGTCGAGGACGTCCAGGTCGAGGCCGTCGACCACGACGCGGTCGCCGTAGGCCAGTTTCAGGGCTTGCGCCCGCAATCGCGACGTCACGCTCGCGCCTCCCGACGGCTCCGGACGAACAGGAAGATCAGGTAGGGCGCGCCGAGGATCGCGGTGAGCACCCCGACCGGAAGTCCCGGCAGGACCAGCCGCGTGGCCAGGTCCGCGCCGACCGTGAGCAGCGCCCCGAGCAGCATCGACGTGACCAGCGGTGGTTGCGCGGACCGCACCAGCCGCACCGCGATCTGCGGGGTGGCCAGCGCGACGAAGGCGATCGGCCCGGCCGCGGCGGTCGCGACCGAAGCCAGCGCCGCGGCGAGCAGCAGCAGCGCGCCGCGCGCCCCGTCGACCCGGATGCCGAGGCCGCGCGCCGTCTCGTCGCCGAACCGCAGTCCGCCGATGGTGCGCGCACTCATCAGCGTGGCCGGCACCAGCACGGCCAGGGCGAGCAGCACCGGGCCCACCGAATCCCAGCCCACGTCGGCGAGGTTGCCGACCAGCCAGGTGGTCGCGCGCGCCGCGTCGTTCACGTCGCCCGCGGCGAGCAGCCAGTTCACGATGTTGTAGCCGATGGCCCACAACCCGATGCCGATCAGCACCATGCGGTAGCCGTCGATCCCCCGGCGCCACGACAGCGCGTACAGCAGTACCCCGGCCAGTAGCCCGCCGAGCAGGCCCGCGAGCGGCACGCCGAGGGCGCCCACCCAGCCGCTGACCTGGCCGCGGTATCCGCCTGCCACGATCGCGCCGACCGCGCCCACCCCGGCGCCCCAGGTGATGCCGAGAATGTCGGGGCTGGCCAGCGGGTTGCGGGCGACGGACTGGAAGACCGCCCCGGACAACCCGAGTGCGGCGCCGACCAGGAGACCGGCAAGGGTGCGCGGCAGGCGCAGGTCGAAGATGATCCCGCGTTCGCGGCGGGTTCCGCCGCCGAGCAGGGTCCGCAGCACGTCGAGCACCCCGATGTGCGAACTGCCGAGCCCGATGTTCAGCGCGGCGGCCAGGACCAGCAGCAGCGCCACGAGCGCGGCGATCACGAGCGTCCGCGGCCGCAGCACCCAGGCCACCGGCCCCACGGCGAGTACGCGGCGAGCGGTCACAGCTTGCTCAGCCCCTTTCTGCGCACGAGCACGATGAACACCGGCGCACCGGCCAGCGCCAGCAGAATGCCGACCTCGAAGCTGTCCCCGGTCAGCGCGCGGCCCGCCACGTCCGCGGCCAGCAGCAGGATCGCGCCCAGCAGTGCGGAAAACGGGACCAGCCAGCGGTAGTCGGGGCCGGTGATCGCCCGGGCGAGATGCGGTACGACCAGGCCGAGGAAGGCGATCGGCCCGCAGGCGGCCACGGCGGACCCGGTCAGCAGGGTGATCGCCAGCACGCCGAGCGTGCGGGTGAGCAGCACGCGCTGGCCGAGCGTCCTCGCCACGTCTTCGCCGAGGGCGAGGGTGTTCAAGCCGGTCGTGCCGGCGAGCGCGAGCAGCAGGCCGAGCACGAGGAACGGGGCGATCTGGCCGACCACCGCGTAGTCGCGCCCGGCGATCGAGCCGATGCGCCAGAACCGGTAGACGTCCATACCCCGCTCGTCGCCGAGCACGATGGCCGAGATGAACCCCTGCAGCAGGGCGCTCACCGCCGCCCCGGCCAGCGCGAGCGTCACCGGGGTGGCGCCGCGGCCGCCCACGGCGCCGAGCAGGAAGACGGCGACGCTGGCGAGCAGCGCGCCCGCGAACCCGAACCAGATGAAGCCGTAGAGGTTGGTCACGCCGAGCACCACCACCGCGAACACGACCGCGAACGCGGCGCCGTGCGTGACCCCGAGCAGTCCGGGGTCGGCCAGCGGGTTGCGGGTGTGGCCCTGCATGAGCGCCCCGGCGGCGCCGAGAGCGAGCCCGGCGAGCAGGCCGAGCACGGTGCGCGGCAGGCGCAGGGAACGGACGATGAGGTCGGCTTCGGTGCCCGTGGGGTGGCGCAGCGCGGTCCAGACCTCGCCGGGCGGGAGGGATTTGGCGCCGATCGCCACGCTCGCCGCGCAGATCGCGAGCAGCAGCGCGACGAGCGCGGCCAGTCCGGTGAGCCGGCGTGTCCGGCGGTGGGACACCGCCGCCGTGGCCGTCCGCGTCACGCCATCCCCCTGTGTCCTGCCGCACCGGATCTTCCGGACCGGGCGAACATCATCCTATCCTAGTTAGGTAAGCCTAACCGAAAGAGAGTGGAGCGATGACGAGACTCCGGCGGGTAACACTGGCACTGACCGCGATCGCCTCCCTCACGCTCACCGCCTGCGGTGGCGGGAGTGGCGAACCGGCGGCGACGGGAGCAGCGCAGGCCGGATGGCCCCGCACCATCGAGCACGCGATGGGCTCGACCGTGATCGACTCGCCGCCGAAGACCGTGGCCGCACTCGACTCCAGTTACGTCGACGCCGCCCTCGCGCTCGAAACCACCGTCGTGGCCTACACCAAGTACCGCAACTACGACAAACTGCCCGGCTACCTCGGAGACGACCGCAAATATGCCGACGGCGCCAAGGAAATCGGGCCGCTGCAGAGCCCGGACGTCGAGCAGCTCTACGACATCAAGCCCGACCTGATCGTCTCGGCGAAGGTGCGGCACGAGAAGTACTACGACCAGTTCGCCAAGGTCGCGCCGACCGTGTTCAGCCAGACCACCGGCGCGTCCTGGAAGGACAACATCCGGCTGCTGGCCAGGGCGCTGGGCAAGGAAGCGCTGGCCGAACAGAAGATCGGCGCCTACGAGCAGCGCGCGAAGCGCATCGGGGACGAGATCAAGGCGAAGCTGGGCACGCAGCCCACGGTGTCGGTGGTGCGGTTCGTCGAGGGCGAACCGACCGTGCGGCTCTACAGCAGCGCGTCGTTCCCCGGTGTCGTGATGGCCGACACCGGACTGGCCCGGCCCGCCGGGCAGCCCGACACGCGGAGCAAGATCTCGGTGGACCTCAGCCAGGAGGACATCGCCAAGCTCGACGCGGACCGGGTCTTCGTCGCGTCCTATGAGGACGAAACGAAGAACGCCGAGAACCCGAAGGCGCGGTTCGAATCGAACCCGTTGTGGGGCACGCTCAAGGGCAAGGTCGCCGACGTCGACGACACCACGTGGTTCACCTCGGTGAGCCTGCAGGGCGCGCAGGCCATGCTGACCGATCTGGCGAACCAGTTCGGCGTCACGCCCTGAGCAGGGAGCGCGGCATTCCGCCGCGAGCCCGGATCACCACGCCCTGCACCGTCTCACGGGCCCGCGCGACCAGATCGGCGGCCAGCGCCAGCCCGGTCTCCGGGCCGTGAGCGGTGTTTTCCAGCGCGGCCAGCGCGGCGCGCGGAATCGTCACGTCGGGCACCTCGTGGGTGAGGTACTCGGCCTCGGCGTAACCGGTCAGCGGGGAGACGGTCACCAGCACCGGGATGTCCTCTTCGGACAGTTCGGCGAGCATCCCAGTCAGCCGGTCCAGTTCGTAGACCGGCCTGGTGACGAGGAAGTGCGCGCCCGCGGCGATCTTGGCCCGGGTGCGGGCCAGTTCCGCGTCCACGTCGTGCGCGCCCGGGTTGAAGCGGGCGCCGATGTGGAACGACGTCCGGATGGCGAGGGTGTGGCCGTTGTGGTCGCGCCCCGCGTTGAGCCCGGCGAGCAGTTCGATGAGGCCGAGGGAATCGACCTCCCAGCCGCCGCGGGGATACTCGCCCCGGGGCGGCGGGGCGCCGGTCTCGCACACGAGGGTCCGGAGCCCGGCGGCGTGCGCGCCGAGCAGGTCGGCCTGGAGGGTGGCGATCGCCCTGTCCCAGGCCGCGACGGTGGCGACCGTCTCGATCCCGGCCTTGCGCTCCCACTCCAGTGCCTCGTTGACGGACAGCGCCGGTCCGACGAAGAGGAGGTCGGCCTCGTGCAGACCCGTCACGTCGTCCGTCTCGCCGGTGAACTCGGCGGCCACCACGAAATCCTTCTCGGCCAGATGGCGGGCGAGCACGCCGTGCCGCGGCACGGCGACGGTGCGGCGCACCGGTTGCGTGCGGACCGGCTCGGCGGGCCGGAGGTCGGCGAGCGCGAGAGTCAGGGCACGCAGGTGTGCCGGTGTGGTACCGCAGCAGCCGCCGACGATCGAGGCGCCCTGCTCGACGTAACGGCGGCCGTACCGAGCGAAGTACTCTCCGTCCACAATGTACTCGAAGCGGGCGCCGCGGCGGCGGGGAAGCCCGGCGTTGGGCTGGGCGCTGACCGGAAGCACGGTGTGGCGGCGGAAATCCTCGACGATGGCGAGCATGTGCTGGGGCCCCGCGGTGCAGTTGGCGCCGAGCGCCGCGACGGGCATGCCTTCCAGGGCCCGCGCCACCTCCCCCACCGTCTCGCCGCCGAGCGTCTCACCGGCCTCCGTGAAGGTCGCCTGCGCGAGAATGGGCACGTCGGCCAGGGATGCCGCGACCTCTACCGCCTCGACCAGTTCGTCGAGGTAGCCGAAGGTCTCGAGCACCAGCAGGTCCACCCCGCCGTCGGCGAGCGCCCGCACCTGCTCACCGATCACCTCGGCCCGCTCACCGGCCCGCACGCTGCCGCGCTGGCCCACACTCGCCGCGGGCGACACGGACCCGCCCACGAACACCGGCCGCCCAGCCCCGCGCCGCGCCTGCCGGGCGAGGCGGACCCCCGCGAGGTTGACGTCCCGCACCGCCGCGGAACACCCCTGCCCGGCCAACCGCAACCGGTTGGCGCCGAACGTGTTGGTCAGCAGGATGTCGGCCCCCGCCGCGACATAGGCCTCGTGGACCATGCTGACCAGCTCGGGATTGGACAGGTTCAGCTCGGACAGGGCCCGGTCCAGCGAGTTGCCCGCGGCGTGGAGCATCGTGCCCATCGCCCCGTCACACACCAGCACCCGGTCCCGCACACTCTTGGCGAAGTCCATAGCCCCTCTCCGGCCGCGTCCAGGAACCCGTCGCACGACCTGGGCCGGGTCGCCGATCGCGGCAGGCGCCGCCGCTGCACTCACCGTATTCGGGTGAGCACACACTGCGCGAGGGTCCTATCGGGCGCTACCCTTCACCCATCCGCACCAACCGCCCGGTCCTCCGGTCCCAGTGACCGGTGCGGTATGTTGACCTGCACCTCAAGAGGCAGCCCGCTCACCGCGAGCACCCTCGGGGCCGGTAGCTCAGTTGGTTAGAGCAGGGGACTCATAATCCCTTGGCCGCGGGTTCGAGCCCCGCCCGGCCCACCCGGGTTGACCTGGGGTTATGTCGAGTTTCAAGATCGTTTATTTCGAGCTTGTCCATGGCTTTGTCCATTGACGGCTCTCACGCCCCGGCGCACCCTGGCGTCATGAGCCAGTCCAGCGAGGCCGAGAGCCGCCGGCGCGGCAACATCCGCCAGCGCGGCAACTCGTTGCAGGTCCGGGTCTATGCAGGCGTGGACCCGGTGACCGGGAAACCCAGCTATCTCACCGAGACGGTCAAGGGCACGGACCGGGCGGCGAAGAAGCGCGCCGAGAAGGCCATGACCAAGCTCCTCGCCCAGGCCGACCAGCAGCGCTCCGCCAGCACTTCCGTGTCCCTGGGGTACGCCATCGACGAATGGCTGCGCAATACCGATATCCAGGCGACAACACGACACGGCTATGTCGGGTACATCGAGCGCACCATCCGGCCCGCACTCGGCGATGTCCCGGTGAACAAGCTGAGTGCGCGCATACTGGAAACGCTCTACGGCCAACTTCGCCGATGCAGGACCCGCTGCGATGGAAAGCCCTTCATCGAACACAAGACCGAAGACGACCACGATTGTAAGGAAGCCGAGTGCAGGCCGCACAAATGCAAGCCCATGGCTTCCTCATCGGTGAGGCAGATTCACTCGATCCTCAACGGGGTTCTCAGCGCGGCCGTACGGTGGGAGTGGATCAGCTCCAACCCCGCGAAAGTCGCCCAGCGCCCGCGGCAGACCCCGCCACAACCCAATCCCCCCACATCAGCGCAGGCGGCAAAGCTCGTCGAAAAGGCGTTCTCGCTGGACGAGGATTGGGGCACACTCGTCTGGCTCGCCATGACCACGGGCATGCGGCGTGGCGAAATCTGCGCCCTCCGCTGGGCACGTATCGACCTGGACAAAGGCATCCTCGAAGTCCGCAAGAGCTACACCACGCTGCGCGGCGTCGGCCGGGAAAAAGACACCAAGACCCACCAGATGCGGCGCATCGCTCTCGACACCGAGACCACCGTCCTGCTCCGCGAACACAAGAAGCGCTGTCAAGCTGTGTTCAAAGAGCTCGGCCGGGAGTGGGACGAAGAGTCGTACGTCTTCACCGCCTCAGGCGGCAAGGTAACGGAGCCGTACCCGCCGGATGCCGTGTCGAGCCGCTACAAGAAGATGGCAACCCGGCTCGGCATCAAGACCCACATCCACGCGCTACGCCACTTCTCGGCGACTGAGCTGCTCACGGCTGGAGTCGACCTGCGGACGGTCGCCGGTCGGCTTGGGCACGGCGGCGGTGGGGCCACGACTCTCCGCGTCTACGCTGCCTGGGTCGCCGCTGCCGATCAGAAGGCCGCCGACATCCTCGGCTCTCGGA
Source organism: Amycolatopsis cynarae (assembly GCF_026802195.1). Taxonomy (NCBI): domain Bacteria; kingdom Bacillati; phylum Actinomycetota; class Actinomycetes; order Pseudonocardiales; family Pseudonocardiaceae; genus Amycolatopsis; species Amycolatopsis cynarae. The sequence goes on from NZ_CP113836.1 coordinate 4,711,645, forward strand.
TGCCGAAGCGCCAGGACCGCGGCAACGGCTGACAACCTGGCGGGCCGGGGTCGTCCCCGGTGCCGAGCGATCGGAGCGTCCTTCGGAACCCCAAGCGTGGGCCGAAACGCCGGGAGGTTCCGAAGTGACCAACGGCGTGTCATCCCACAATCCGAGATCGACGCTATCGTTTGCACCGAGCAACGGCCATTGCCCGAGCTCATCCAGGGCAGCGCTGGCTCTCCGGAGCCAGCGAGGATCGCAACCACATTCGCGCGGCGTTGCGGGTGGGCACGTCGGAAGCAGCGCTGGCTCTCCGGAGCCAGCGAGGATCGCAACAGCCCCATAGGGTCGAGCGCGACGTGAAATGCTCGTGCAGCGCTGGCTCTCCGGAGCCAGCGAGGATCGCAACGCTGGTTGGCGGGCTGTCTTCGGCTGCTGGTGCTGGCAGCGCTGGCTCTCCGGAGCCAGCGAGGATCGCAACGCTGGTTGGCGGGCTGTCTTCGGCTGCTGGTGCTGGCAGCGCTGGCTCTCCGGAGCCAGCGAGGATCGCAACGGTTAGCGCCTCCTCTGCTCGCCTCAGCGAGTCGCAGCGCTGGCTCTCCGGAGCCAGCGAGGATCGCAACACGATGCGCCCAGTGCGAGTGCGGGCGGATTCCATGGCAGCGCTGGCTCTCCGGAGCCAGCGAGGATCGCAACGCTGGTTGGCGGGCTGTCTTCGGCTGCTGGTGCTGGCAGCGCTGGCTCTCCGGAGCCAGCGAGGATCGCAACGGTTAGCGCCTCCTCTGCTCGCCTCAGCGAGTCGCAGCGCTGGCTCTCCGGAGCCAGCGAGGATCGCAACACGATGCGCCCAGTGCGAGTGCGGGCGGATTCCATGGCAGCGCTGGCTCTCCGGAGCCAGCGAGGATCGCAACCCTTTGAGAACGGCAAATATTCGTTCGTGAAGCGGGGCAGCGCTGGCTCTCCGGAGCCAGCGAGGATCGCAACAACAAGCCCTACGTGGGCAACATCGCCGACGAAAAGCAGCGCTGGCTCTCCGGAGCCAGCGAGGATCGCAACACCGCGGTGGTTGACGCCAGCGGTAACGCGACGATGCAGCGCTGGCTCTCCGGAGCCAGCGAGGATCGCAACCCGCACCTGGCCGCCGGTCCCGCGGGGCGAGGCGTGCAGCGCTGGCTCTCCGGAGCCAGCGAGGATCGCAACACCAGGGTGGACAGCAGCGCCTTGGACTCCGGGTGAAAGCAGCGCTGGCTCTCCGGAGCCAGCGAGGATCGCAACATGCCTTGGCCGATCCGGATGCGGGCGATCTCGGCTGCAGCGCTGGCTCTCCGGAGCCAGCGAGGATCGCAACGTCGATGGACACGCGGGCCTGTTCGCGGCGCTGGCAGCGCTGGCTCTCCAGAGCCAGCGCTGCTCCACCATCCGACCCGAGCACAGCGGGAAGAGCAACCCCTGTCACCACTTCGATGACGCCAGTGAGATCGATCGCAAGATCGAACCTGACGGCCGTGCCGAACCAGCCGTACGCTGCTCGGCGTGGCTGACGAGCATGGGTCGTGGCAGACGTTCGGTGAACGGCTGGTCTACGACAACAGGTGGGTCAAGGTCGGGCTGACGGACGTCCAGGCGCCGAACGGGGAGCGTTGGGAGTACCACGTGGTGCACCTGGCGCGGATCGCGATCGCGCTGATCGTGAACGACCGGGACGAGGCGTTGATGCTGTGGCGGTACCGGTTCGCGACCGAGCAGTGGGGGTATGAACTGCTCGGCGGCATGGTGGACGACGGCGAAGAAGCCGCGATCACGGCCGCGCGCGAGGCGGCTGAGGAGAGTGGTTGGGAGCCGGTGGGGGCGCCGGAGCATCTGGTGAGCTTCGAGCCGTTGCCGGGGCAGGTGACGGCGCCGATGGACATCTACCTGTGGCGAGAGGCGAAGCACATCGGCGACCCGACCGACACTGAGGAGGTCGGCCGGGTCGAGTGGGTGCCGCTGTCGCGGGTGACCGAGCTGGCGCAGCGGCAGGAGTTGCTCGGGTCGGGCACGCTGGTCGCGCTGCTGTACTACCTGGCTTCACGCAACGCCTGAGGTGTTGCCTGGCAGGATCAAGGTGCTAAGCCGTCGGAGTTGGCGGTCGGACTTGATCTGGGACGCGACCCGCCGGGCCTGTTGGGCGTAGTGCCGGGCCGCGTCGCGGTCTCCCGCGGCCGCGTGGGCGAAGGCGAGATCGACGAGAGTGCCGACTCTGGCGCGGGTGAACTCGCCGGGCACGCGGGCGAGCACGTCGGTGAGATGGTCGATCGCGGCGGGTTCACCGAGTTTGGCGAGGGCGTTGCCGCGCCAGCGGTCGAGGTTCGAGCCGCCGAGGAAGATGAACGGCAGGGCCGGGTCCTGGGGGTTCTCGGGGAGTAGCGCGTTCGCGGCGTCGAAGGCGCGCAGGGCCTCGTCGCGTTGTCCGGTTGCGGCGAGGCCTTCGCCGTGGGCGGCGGCGAGCCAGGACCGGAGCAGGGGTGAAGCCACACCCTCGGCGATGGCGCGGGCGTGCGCGAGTTGCCGGGCGGCCTGTTCGACCTCACCGAGGTCGACGAGGACGAACGCCTGTTCCGCGGTGGCGTGCGCGAGCAACGGGGCTGAGCCTGCCTCGCGAGCTGCGGCTTTGGCACGTTCGTAGTGGTCCCAGGCCTGGCTGTACGCGTTGCGGTCGAGAGCGTTCCAGCCCGCAAGCGTGGACACCTCGGTCAGAACGCCGGCCAGTGGCCCGCGATGCCCGGCGATCATGCTGTAGCGGAGCAGGTCTTCGATCTGCTTGATGTTGCTGTGCAGTTGCTCGAACAGGCTGATCGCGCCGAACCGCCGGTCCACGTGCCGGGCGTTGTCGACTTGTTGCCGGAACACCTCGACAGTCGTGGTGTCGATCGTGCGCGCCAGCCTCAGCCGGGCGCGAAGCTCGTTGCTCTGGTCATCTTCCTCGGCGGGAAAGCCGAGTTCCTCGTTGGTGCGGCCGTAGATCTCCCGGAACAGCCGCCGGTAGGGTTCGGAGACCTGTTCGTGCCCGTTCTCCCACACGGAGAGTTTCGTCTTCAGGCTGGTCTCGGTCATGACCGGGATATCGAGCGAGTGCGCGCGCTGCCGAAGCAGCCGGATCACTTCCCCGGCCTTGTAGCCGAGCTGCTTTCGAGCGGCTTGGAGCTGTGTCACAACCATCAGCGCACCCTCCCCAGATAACAGCGCTGACCTGCGAGGTTAATGGCAGTTAATGGAATTGACGTTAACCGGAGCCACCTGCGGAAAGGGCGTTCGCTGCCGTTTCCTTGAGGCATGAACAGAAACCAAGTACCGGCGGCGACCGGGATAGGCGCATGGCGGCGCCTACCGGATCTCGCGGTGACCGGAGGCGCGCAACAGGGTCGCCAGGTTCGCGGTGATCACGTCGAGGCGGTCGGTGATGTCGCCGAGCCGGTCCTCGATCCCGCTCAGTCGCGCGGTGATCTCGTCGATCACCTCGTCACCGGTTTCCCCTGGTGCGAGCGGCTTACGTCCGCGCAGCACGGCGGCGAGGTGACCGGGGTGCCAGCCCAACGCGAGGGACAGCGCTTCCAGAGTGCGGGCGCTTCGTCGGCGTTCGACGGTGTGGTGCTGGATCTCCCGCACGATCGCCTGCGAGACGCCGGAGCGTTCGGCGAGTTCCCGCTGCTTCCAGCCGAGCTCGGCGACGCGCTCGTTGATGGCCTTCGAGACCGCCACCCAATTCTCTGTCACCTATTCCTCCGTGCTCCGCCGTGGAGTCGAGGTTAGCGCCTGATCGCTTTCCGCGGCGCGAGTAGCACGCAGCGTCGCAGGTTCGAACCTTTCACATGCCCATTTCAAGCTGAAATCAGCTCACAAATGAGCTGATATTGGAAATTCCCCAACTTTAAGGAAATCCACCATGAGTACCCCTGTGCCCAATGCCGGGAAGCCGACGTTCTACACGGTCAAAGAGGCCGCGCGCATTCTGCGCGTGGACGCCGCCACCCTCTACCGCGCGATCCGCGATGACGCGTTCCCCGCGGTCCGGGTCCGCACCCGCTACGTCGTCCCGGCGGCCGCCCTGGAGAAGCTGATCAGCGAGGCCGCCGAGTCGAGTGGCTGCGTGGACGTCGCGCGCATCGCCGCCGAGCACCGCACCGCTCGGGACATCGCCCGACTGTCCGGAGGTGCGGCGTGAACCCCGACGACTACGCCGAGATCGCCAAGCGGCTGGACCGCCTCGCCCCCGTGCCGGACGACGTGCTGGCCGAGCTGGTCAGCAGGGACGGGCTGTGCTTCTGGGCGTTCGACCGCGAGGACATGCCCGCCCTACCGGACCGCGCGCTGGCCGCCTGGACCTGCGCGGGCTGTCCCGTCATCGACCAGTGCTTGGAACTCGAACTTCGAACCGGTGGAGCCGACACGCTCGGCGTGTGGGGCGCTCTGGCCGAGACCGACCGGCAGTCCGTGCACCGGATCTGGCAGTGGCGACGCGCGAAAGGAGGCGAGCAGTGATGGCGATCAACCTGACGCCGACGGAGATCCTGGTCGGGGCCGGTGGACTTCTCGTGCTGGTGTGGATGTGGCGCTCCGGGGCTCGCCGGGCGCGACGCGCCGCCGATGCGGCGCGGTCGAGTGTGCGGGTGGTCTCGCTCGCCGGGCGGGTGCTGCTCACGACGGCGGGCATGGTCGGAGCGCAGTGGCTCATCGTCACGCACACCTCGGACCTCACCTTGCGGCTCGTCACTCTCGCCCTACCCGACATGATCGCCGCCTACGTCCTCATCCGGGCGTTGACGGTGACCGAGTTGGGCACCACGCGGAGGCGGGGTGACCGTCGATGATCCGGCGACGGGAAGGGGTGGCTGCCGCCGGGCAGCCACCCGTCCGGCGGCTCGCACGAGAGGCCGCCGAGGCGGCCGAGGTGCGCTCCTACCAGACCGACCCGGACGTGATCGCGCTGCGGGTCGAGCGGGTGCGCGCCGAAGTGGACCGGTTGTGCTGGACCGGGATAGGGCTCGGGCTCGCGTTCACCATGGCCAACGTTCAGCACTTCGCCGCCGGGGACGCCGCAGCCTGGTCACTGCCCTGGCTGACGGCATGGCTGCTCGACCCCACGGTTTCGCTGGTACTGCTGGCGATCCTGCGCGCGGAGCAGGTCACGGCCCGCTGGCAGGTCCGAACAGGACCGTGGGTGCGGTGCGCGAAGTGGCTCGCGCTCACCGCGACGTACGTCATGAACACCTGGTCCTCCTACGCGACCGGTTCACTGGCCGGGGTGGTGCTGCACTCCGTGCCGCCGCTGCTGGTGTTCGCCGCCGCCGAGGCGGTCACCGACCTTCGCGACAAGCTCACCCAGGCCGCCACGGTCGCCGGCCGCGTTCATGAACCACCGAAACCGCGAACCCTGTTCGCGGACTACCTCGCTGACGCGCGAGCCGCGTGGACGCCCGGCGTCACCATCAACCCAGCCTGGATCAGGAAGGTCACGTCCTGCTCGCGCGGTCTGTCCTCGAAGCTCGCCGCCGCTCTCTCCGCCGAAGTGCAGGAGGAACGCTCATGAACGTCGATGAACAGGCGGTGGAGAAGGCCGCGCCCGTGTACGACGCCGAACTGGTCGACGACACCCTTCCGCAGCCTCGCCGCCGCACCCGCCGTCAGCGACTCGCCCGCTGGTGGACGCGCTCACCTCGCGTGCCGCGTGCTCTGAAGGACGGGGCCTACGCCCGGCAGGTGGCGAAGGACATGATCGCCGCAGTGCTGCGGCTCCCCTGGCGCTACCTCCGTGCCGTGGTGCGCGGATTCCTCGCCGCGTTCCGCTGGTGGCGTCGCTGGGTGACCGTTCACGACTACCGCGACGCCGCCGAGCACCAGGAAAAGCTGGCGGACAAGTTCATCCAAATCCGTGAACTGACCCTGTTCCGCTGGCGTGTGACCGGCGCTGTGGCTGCTTCCGCGGTCGTCGTCGGCACAGTCCTCGTTGTCCTGTGGGGCAGTCGTCCCCTGTGGATCGCTGCGGCGGTCATCTCGGCAGCGCTGGCGATCCTGGGCAGGCGTAAGGACGGCAGCCCCGGGCGTAAACCGGCGCTGGCGGGACCTCGCACCCTGGCGTGGACCATGGACCCGCAGGTCCTGGTGGACGCCTTCCGGGACGCGAAGCTGATCGGCAAGGACGAAACCCTGCGGCTCGTCGAGCGTGCCCTGCGGGTCGGTGACGGCTGGGCGGTCACGGTCGATCTCCCCGCCACCCGCAAGGCGGCGGACGTGATCAAGAACCGGGAAGCGCTCGCGTCGGCGCTGGCCGTGGACGAGGTGCAACTGATCGTCGAACGGGTGCGCGGCAACAGCGGGCACGCGGGGCGGGTGGCGCTGTGGGTTGCCGACGAAGACCCCTACGCCGCCCCTCCCCTGCGCACCCCGCTGCTCGACGTCGAACGGTGGGACGCGTGGCGGCCCGTGCCGTTCGGGCGCGACGCCCGAAACCGACGCATCGACCTGCCGCTGGTGTGGACGTCGCTGTTGATTGGAGCGATTCCCCGTCAGGGCAAGACGTTCGCCGCCCGGCTCGCCACCGCCGGCCTCATCCTCGACGCCTGGACGCGGCTCTACGTCGCCGACTTCAAGGCCGGGAAGGACTGGGACGCCGCCGCCCGGGTCGCGCACCGGTTCATGTCCGGCGACGAGCCGGAACACGTCCTCGCGCTCATGGACTGGCTGGTCGAGCTCGTCGGCGAGGTCCAGGGCCGCTACCGGCGGATGCGCGACCTCGACGACGAGACGTGCCCGGAATCGAAGATCACCCCAGCCATCTCACGCGACACCAGCCTGAACATGCCGATCACCGCGATCATCATCGACGAGGTCCAGGTGCCGTTGGAGGACCGAACTCCCGTTGAGGTGCAAGGGAAAAAGCTCACCGCGGGCGAGTACATCGGCGAGTTGCTCACGTGGCTGGCAAAGAAGGGACCGGCCGCCGGGATCGTGCTGATCCTCGCGACCCAGCGCCCCGACTCGAAGACCATCCCCTCCGGGCTGCGCGCCGTGCTCGGGTCGCGGTTCGCGCTGCGGGTGATGGACTGGCGCGACAGCAACATCGTGCTCGGCGAGCAGATGAACACCCGAGGCTACGACAGCAGCCGACTGCTCCCCACGCACAAGGGCGTCGGCATCCTCCGCCCGGACGGCGACACTGAGGCGCTCGCGGTGACCGTGCGGACCTACTACATGCCCAACGACGACTGGAACACCCTCTGCCAACGGGGCCGGGCTCTGCGGGAAGCCGCCGGAACCCTCACCGGGCACGCTGCTGGGGATGCCGTCACCCCGATGCTCGACCAGGCCGCCGTGGCTCGCGTCATCGGCGCCGGACAACCGGCCGCCGAACCTTCGGTCGAGTTGCCGGAACCGCTCGCGTCGGTGGTCCACTACCTCGGGGACGATCTCGACGTGCGCGAGTTCATTCCGACGGCCGAACTGGTCGAGGCGCTGGGCGTCGAACCTACCGCCTTCGGGAAGCAGATGGGCGACCTCGGCTGCCGCCCCGACCGACGCCGCGTGGCCGGTGACGAAGGCGAAGTCCGGCAGATCCGGGGCTACCTCACGGCCGACATCCATGCCGCCGCCGAGGGGTGGAGAGCCAACCGCGGCTCGTCCTGACCCGTCACAACCCGTCCCAGCGACCCGTCACGCCGTCCCACTTGGCGTGACGGGTCGTTCTACCGCCTGACCAGCAGAAACAACGCCTGGGACAGGTGGGACGGGAGGCTGCGCACCCGTCCCACCTGTCCGAAAACATGCCCTCACAGGGCTCTCTGAGGAACCTTTTCGTCAGCTGTCCCAAGTTCTGCCGGGTTCGCGCTCGACGGGCAGGCCTCGGATTCACGCAGCGGCCTCACATAGGTCCCCTTCGAACGAATCGTGACCAGGAGACCGCAACTGCGGAGCAGCCGCGTCGCGTGCCGAGCCGTCCCCAAAGACACCCCGAACTGCTCGGCCAACCGCCGCTCCGAGGGCAACGGCGTGTTCGGCGCCAGGACACCGAGGCCGATCAGTCGCGCGAGATAGTCCGCCAAGTGCTTGTAGAGGTAGCCCGGCGGGCAAGCCGCAGGATCGAACGACGTGACCTGCGAAGCCTCCGTGGACACCGCTTTCACCGCCTTTCCCCCGAACCGCTGGCAAGCGCGGCGAGCAACTCCGCCAGTTCCTCCACCCGCGCACCGATCGCCCGAACCGCCGATTCGATCACCGTGAGCCGCTCAGCGACCGGGTCCGGCGCCTGACTCAACGCCCCGACACGGCGGGGTGCCCTGCTCAAGCAACCCTCGCACGGCATTCCGGTCACCCGGTCCAGCAGTTCCAACTCCCCCGGGCCGAACTCCGCGCCGCAACAAGCCGTCAACCTCATCGAGCCAGGCACCTCCTCCGGCACCGGCACGATGTGCGCTACACGGGCTCGCAGCCCCCGGTCGGCCGACACCGGCCGCGCCAGCAGCAATCGCGTCATACCGCCACACCTCCCTTCACTCACCCGCCTTCCAACTGGTCCAGCAGCGAATAGACGGGCTCAACGGAATCGCCACTGGACAGGCGTTGTGATCAGCCATAATGACTGTGCAACACTTGATATCAGCTTGTTCATCAGCTCATTGGTTGGGAAGGACAAGCGGGGGCCAATACCGGGCCATATCACGGCAGGACGCGGCGAGGAGGAGCTGAACGTGTCGCAACGCCAGCACGGACGACCGGCACGCACCGTGCTCGAACAGAAAATCTGGGATCGAGGCGAAACCCTCGCCGAGTTCGTCGAATACGCCGAACGATTCGCCCGGGAAACCGGGGAACGCGGAACGCTCAGCGAGCGCAATCTGAAACGCCTCGTTGCTGGCCGGAAACCTGACGGCACCTCCGCCACACGGCCCCGCCCCGCGACAGTGCGACTCCTCGAACGGATCTTCGAGACCGAGATCGACCGACTACTGGCACCGCTACACGACACCGACGAGGAGGCCGAGAACGAGCTGCGTCAGATGCTGAACCTCGTCCGTCGCATCGACGACTCCGTGTTGGCAGTGTTGCACGACCAGCTCAACGCGCTGCGCCGCCTGGACCGCCAGTTCGGCGCGGTCACCCACAACGAGGTCGTCGCGAAGTGTCGGCAGATCGCGCAGCTCTTCACACACAGCCTGGCGCCCGGCACTCGCGCTCCCCTGGCCGCTCTCCTCTCGGAAATCAGCACACTCGCCGGCTGGCAAGCCCTCGACATGGGCCGACCATCCGAAGCGTGGCAACACTACGAACAAGCCAAGTCAGCCGGGCGCGAATCCGGCCTTCCCGCCTATGAAGCGCATGCGACAGCCGAACAGGCCTTCGTCCTGCTCGATCTCGACGACAACGCCGCCGCCGTCAACCTGCTCGAACAAGCAAGGCGACAAGCAGAGGCAACAGCCAGCCGAGCCCTACGAGCCTGGCTCGCCGCCGCCCACGGTGAAGGCCTGGCCGCCAACCAGCAAGGCTCGACCGCTCTGCACACCTTCGACCAAGCGGCGAACCTCCTACCCTCCGAGCCGCCCGGAGACGGCCCCTTCGTCGCGCTCGACCCCACCCACCTCACACGCTGGCGAGGCCACGCACTCGCCCGATCCGGGAATCCCCAAGCCACGGACGTGTTGACCTCGGCGCTCCGGGAGCTCGACCCCACCTTCACACGCGCTGAAACCGGCCTGCGTATCGACCTCGCGACAGCGCTGCACGCGCAAGACGAACCCGCGGCGGCGGCGATTCACGCCGAGCGCGCTCGATCGCTCGCCGCTGCCGTCGGGTCGGTGCGGCAACAACGCCGCCTGGCCCAGCTCGCACGACGGGTCTGAGCGAGCAAGGCGAGGTCCAACCTTCGGTTGTGATCCTCGCTGGCTCCGGAGAGCCAGCGCTGCACCGACACCGCGCAGCGCCCCCGGCTCGGCGTGCCCCTTGTTGCGATCCTCGCTGACTCCGGAGAGCCAGCGCTGCCCACCTGGTCAGGAGTCGGCGCGTACGGCAGATCGACGTTGCGATCCTCGCTGGCTCCGGAGAGCCAGCGCTGCGCCTCGGCCTCAGGCTTGGTGCGGTGGCGGGTGGTGTTGCGATCCTCGCTGGCTCCGGAGAGCCAGCGCTGCCGCCAGTCGCCCAAGCCCTTGAGGTCGGCGATGTGGTTGCGATCCTCGCTGGCTCCGGAGAGCCAGCGCTGCTCGGCGAGCTTCTCGCCGATCGAACCGCCCGGCTCAACGTTGCGATCCTCGCTGGCTCCGGAGAGCCAGCGCTGCCGCGCGAGCGTGGCGTGGTCTTCCGCCGACCTCGAGTGGTTGCGATCCTCGCTGGCTCCGGAGAGCCAGCGCTGCTTGCTGACCAGTACAGTCCCGCCGACCTTGTAGGCGTTGCGATCCTCGCTGGCTCCGGAGAGCCAGCGCTGCCGAGCACTTCGGGGTGTGGGGAGGCTTCGCGGAGCGGGTTGCGATCCTCGCTGGCTCCGGAGAGCCAGCGCTGCCGTCAAGGCGATCGCGATAGCGCTCGCCGAGAGCCGCGGTTGCGATCCTCGCTGGCTCCGGAGAGCCAGCGCTGCCTTCGCACGCCAGGCAGTGACCCCGTTGCGGGACAGGTTGCGATCCTCGCTGGCTCCGGAGAGCCAGCGCTGCGGGGCGGAGATCATCGCGGCCGAGGGCGAGGATGTCGTTGCGATCCTCGCTGGCTCCGGAGAGCCAGCGCTGCGCTGAGGTCGCCGCGCTCCGCGAGCAGCTGGCAGACGTTGCGATCCTCGCTGGCTCCGGAGAGCCAGCGCTGCCTGGGCGCCAGCGCCGATCACCAGCCTGGAGACGCTGGAGTTGCGATCCTCGCTGGCTCCGGAGAGCCAGCGCTGCAGTCTTCTCCTGGATGTAGTTGCGGTCCAGCACGGTGTTGCGATCCTCGCTGGCTCCGGAGAGCCAGCGCTGCCCCGCTGCAGGCCAGCGCGATGTACCGCGTCGAGGAGTTGCGATCCTCGCTGGCTCCGGAGAGCCAGCGCTGCCGGCGGGGGGTCCACAGCGGCCCCGGGCGCGGTGACGTTGCGATCCTCGCTGGCTCCGGAGAGCCAGCGCTGCACCAGGTCATATCGCTTCCTACGAGCTGGGGGTCATGTTGCGATCCTCGCTGGCTCCGGAGAGCCAGCGCTGCCTGGGCTGGGAACACCCAGACCCTCGGCTCGTGGATGTTGCGATCCTCGCTGGCTCCGGAGAGCCAGCGCTGCCCCGTGCCCCGCAGGCGCAGCAACCGCTCCACGTCGTTGCGATCCTCGCTGGCTCCGGAGAGCCAGCGCTGCGTGCCCGACACCGACGTCGACGCGACCGTGGAACCGTTGCGATCCTCGCTGGCTCCGGAGAGCCAGCGCTGCTAGGGCATCCACGCACTCCAGCGGCTTCAAACCGCGGTTGCGATCCTCGCTGGCTCCGGAGAGCCAGCGCTGCCTCCGGCGCGGCGCCGTCGTGGTGCAGGTAGCCGAAAGTTGCGATCCTCGCTGGCTCCGGAGAGCCAGCGCTGCCCCTGGTGGCGATGCGGACGTGCACCGCGCCGGGGTTGCGATCCTCGCTGGCTCCGGAGAGCCAGCGCTGCCCTGCCTGAACAGGGGGTTCTCCTCCCAATCAACGGAACGAGAGTCAGAAATCTCAGTATTCGAGATGACACGCCGCGCCGCGGTTAGGAACCTCTCGGCGTTTCGGGCAACGCCTGGGGTTCCGAACCGGTCAGAAGATCCAGGCTTCGCGGTGAGCGGCATCGACGGCAGCGCCCAGGTGCTCGGCCTTGTGGAAGGTTCCGTAGTCGAGTTGGTAGATCCGCACCGAGTCCGTGTCGGAGTCGATCACCTCGCGGAGCCGGGCCTCAAGCCGCAGACGTTCGGGCGGCTCGCAGACGACCTCGAACACGGACTTCTGAACTCGGTGTCCGATGCCCTCGCAGATTTTGGCGACTCTTCGGAGCCTGCGCTGCCCTTCTGGAGTTGTGGTGTCGACATCGTAGGTGATGAGCAGTTCCATCAGTTGACCGTCCAGGGCAGGTAGGCATCGCTGTCGCCGCGGAGGTGCCGCGCAAGCAGGCGGGCCTGGACCAGTGGCAGTAGGGCGGCATGGATTTCCCGGTCAAGGCTGGCGTGGTGCCAGGTTCGTTCCCGCGCTTTGGTCCATTGTTCCAGGAAGAACTTTCGGCCCTCTTCGGTCAACTGGACGGCTCCACCCGGGAGTTCCTCGGTGTGCCGGTGCGTGAGTTGCTTTCGGTTGACCAGTGTCAGTACCAATCGGTCTACCAGGAGTGGGCGAAGTTCCTCCATCAGATCCAGCGCCAGGGCCGGTTTACCGGAGCGGATCCCATGAAGATAGCCGAGAAAAGGATCCAGACCTACTTGTTCCAACGCGCCGTGAACGGCGACTCGGAGCATGCCGTAGCCGAAGGACAGCAAACAGTTGACTGGATCAGTGGGTGGTCTCCGGCTTCGGCCGGTCGCGACTCCGGGTGCCAGTTCGTCAAGGCCTTGGAAGTAGTCCCGTGCCGCTCGGCCTTCGATCCCCAGAACTTCACTCAGGTGTCGCGCTTGGCCCAATTCAGTAAGTGCTTGGGCATGCCGCTCTGCCATTTCCCGAAGCCGCGCTTGCCGAGGGGCAGAAGTGTCGCGCGCGGCGCGCAAAAGAAGTTGCCGGTAGTTGTGCAGCTTGCCCGCCACGAACGACGAGGCCAGCGCGAGGCGCTTCGCGGGATCTTCGAAGGCGCGAAACTGCCCAAGTCGTGCGAGCGGGTTACCGGTCTGGGCTCCGCTGGTTCGTGCGAGGAATCGGCCGTTGCGAGTAACCCAGGTGACCGACCGGCCGTCGGAGGCGCAACGGTGCATAAGGTCGTCAGAGACGGCGACTCCGTTCCAGGCCACGATGTGATCCAGTCGGACCAGTGGCAGAAGGTGCCGTCCAGGCCGATCCGGGTGGGCTATGCGCAGTGCGTCCCCGTCCAGGTGCAGGCTTGTGCCAGGGGTAGTGACGTAGAGCGTGCGCAGCAGTTCAGTCATTCCACTCAGCCTCGGGTTTCGGCACGAACAGACTGGTCAGCGCTGCAGGAGGGGCTTCCGGCAGGCAACCAGGCTGTAGCGAGCAACGCCTGCAGCGCTTGTCGTTGACCGGCTCCGGTAGTCGGTCACCCTCCAGCAGAGCACGGACCAGCTCCGCGGTTTCCCGGACACGAGCTTCCAAGTCCTCGTCCACCATGACGTCATGACGCTTGCGGTCACGGCCGGAGAACACAATGCCATACGGCACGGGTGCGCCGAACATCTCGCGCAGGCACAGCACTTGGGCAGCAACCTGCAGGTCAGCGGGCCCGCCTGGCCGGTAGCCGCCGGATTTGTGTTCTACAGGCTTCGGGCCATCCCTGTCGAACTGCACGGTGTCGCACACGCCGTGCAGACCCAGCATCTGACTCCATACCGGCAAGGAATGCCAGACTCGCTGACCGCGCCGGTCCTGGCCCGCGCCGCCGCGATCGACGGCGGCGTGGGCCAGGTCGCCTCGCACAGTGTCGACGTTGCTTTCGAAGTAACCGTCGACGTGGATGAGCGCTGCTTGGCGTGGGCAGTAGGCGTGGTGTTCCAGAGCCGAGATGGGAATGCTGCGTTGCTCGGCGAGCCCCCTGGTGTCTCGGTCCACTGGTTCGCTCAGCTGATGAGTTTGGTGAGGGTTACTCCAGCGGGAAGCCCGTCGTCTTCGACTGAGACCACGTAGTCACTGAAGGAACGCGGAGGCTGCTCGCTGCCCGGCTGAGTCCTTTCGACGCTGACCCGTTCGGTCAGCTTGTGAGCAGGCGCAGCACCGAAAGCGTTGGGGTGACTGAACACGAACAGTCCTCGCGGAGTGAGACGGCCGCGCGTGGCGGACCGGTCGTGATCGAACATCATTTCAAGGCTGCGGTAGAGCAGTTCGAGGTCCTTGGTGTCGACACCGGTCTGCTGCCCTCGGTTCGCCGAGTAGTACAGCTCGACCTTGTACAGGCCGTAGGGGACAGTCCACTTGCCACCCATCTCCGTGGTCTCACCCTTGTCAATGTCATCCTGTTTGGTCTGGGTGACACGGGTGATGGCGTGGTCCATGGGGAACACCGGATCGATGCTACGGGCCATGCTTACCTGCAGGGGACCGCGCACCTGACCCAGCGCACCTGTCTTGCCTACCGAAAGGACCGCTCCGAACAGGCGGATGTCGGCGTAGTGGTCGCACAGCCAGGCGCGGGCCTGTCCGGCCTGCTCCGCAGTGATCTTGCTGCCCAGTTTGAGACCGGTCGCCTCGTACGAGGCCTCAAGGCGGGGGTTGAGAGCATACCCGGCCTGGACGAAGATCCCGTATCGCGGGTCATCGCCGGCCGCAAGCGCCATGGTGTCCCGAATCTTGCGCTTGAGCGCCACATCGGTGACGAGTCCCTGGCCTGACTCGTCATCGGTGCGCGGGCGGTTCCCCGCGTCGGGGTCCCCATTGGGGTTGCCGTCGGTGACGTCGAACAGGAACACCATGTCGTGGCGGACGGCCGGGTCCAGGTGCGGCGCGGTCATGCGGGGATCTCCTCAGTGGTGGGCTTGGCTTCGCCGAGCGCGGCGAAGCGATGTGCGCGTTGGTGGTGGTAGCCGAGCAGGAACAGGGACTGTTGTTTCAAGCTCGCCCGAGCCGGGATGGCCTCGGCGGGCAGCAATTCGAACAAGCTGTCCAGCGTCTTCTCGTGGTTGACCGCCGCTCCCCGACGGTTTCCGCGGAGCTTGCGGAGCCATGCCTTGGCGTCCTTGCGGCCGTTGACCAGAGCGGCGCGCGGGTTGGTGATGGCGCCAGCGAAGTAGCGGTCAGCGTAAGTGGTGTTCAACTTTCCGCCACTGGCGTCGTACTGCAGCGCTTCCAAGGCAGCGAAGATCCGGCCCGAAACATAGGCCGGGTCGGTGTTGTTCGGGTCGAGCCCGGGCATCACGTTCTCCTTCATCAGGGGGGATCGCATCAATGCCAGCCGAATGAGAGACGCCCGCGGAGTGTCGAGACGCCCATCGGTCTGCACGCGGTGCACCAGGTGCGCGAGCAATGATGGCGGCAGCGGAGTGCCTCGCATCGCCGCTCGAAGCAGGTCACGTTGCACGTTGTCGGGGCGGTCCGCACCCTTCGCGCCGATCGGCGCGTACCGCTTCTCCCTACGCAACCACCGACCAGTAACAAGGACGAACCTCTGGAGAGAATGATATTCGTTCTCTTGACGGAACAGCGGCGTCATCTGATGGTCGGCGAACCAGGCTACGATGTGCGCCCTCAGCTCCCCGAGGGGCATTTCCAGCCAGTCACGCACCATCACCCGGGCGACATTTCCTCCGACTGTGAGAGCGCAGAACATAGCTTCGTCCAGCTCGTCGTCCTCAAAACGCCCTCGGCGTGGAGAAGCCAGCAAGGCGTTGACGTCCTCCGGGGCCGCATCGAACACGGGCAGCATCGGGTTCGAGGGCACGTCTTCCGTTGTCCACCAAGCTAACCTGCTGTCCTGGCCACCATATGACGTGGAATACGAGGAACTCAAGACATGTCCCAGGCCAGCCGATACGGCTTCTCCGCAGGAGATACAGATCGGGGAACAGCCGAGCTGGGTTGTCAGGTCGTAGCCAAAGACTCGTTCGTTGATGCTGACGAGAGCAGCATCGTTGCTGGCACCTGGTACCAGGCGACCTGGCACCTTACCTGGCACGGTTTCCAGCAACGGCCGGATCTTTCCGCAGACAAGGCACAACCCCTGCCCGTTGCCACCCTTTCGCTGGGCGACTTCGCCAGACCAGAATGGCACCACAGACGGGGCACGGTATGCGGGGACACGGCCCCCGCTGTCATCGACCACAGTGATGAGCACGCCTTGCTTAGCAGTGCAGCTGTCATCTCTGGGCAGGGAAGTCAACCCTCCCGAACGGTAGAAGGCCGCTACGGCTTGGGCCACCGAGTCATCACGTCCCTCCGGGCTTTCGGCCCACCTGTAAATGAGGTCGACGAAGGCCTGATGACATTGCGCAACCCGCTCCGGCCTGGTGTCCGCATCCGACCACCCCAACACGTACTGCACGTCGTCAGCCGCCAGGTTGGGCGCGACGCCGACAGTCCGGACTGTCGCGGGGACGACATGATCGGCGCCACGCGGTTTGCCTTTGATGTCGTTTGTTAGCAGGGACTCCACTTGTGCACTAAGAAGCTTTCCCTGTTGGTCGATACGTAGCTCCCACTGGAACTGACGGCTGCGATGGAAAGGTTTGGCTTCAGGGTCGCGGCTGGCGTACTCGACAAGTCGCTGCAGCAGCATCAGGCGACCCCCGCACCCGGGATGCCCTGCACGGGCACATGCAGGACGCCGGCTTCCAGCCGCGCTGTGAACCAGGTGAACGACGGCGGCGTGGTCGAATGGTCCACCGAGTGCAGCATAATCCCCAAGTCCTCAGTTCGACGCAAGGTTTCCTTGTCGTCAGGTTCACCGAAAAACGCGGAGAACTCACGGGTACCGAGGTAGGGTTGGGAGAAGCAACTCCCCCGGCTCACCCGACGACGGAACTGGTCCCGGTAAGCCGCTTCGGGCTTGTTCGCATGCTTCTTCAGTTCGACGTGCGCATGAATCCGGTAGGCAACGTCCCGCAGGCAAACCGCGTTACGCTGGACTCGGTTCGCTGCGGTGTCGATGCGACGGCGCCCGCTCACCGCATCCGCGAGCGAGGCAAGGTCCGTTGTCTCGTTACGGCGAAGCGTGAACTGCTTGATCTCGTTGAGCACCTCGATGGCAAGAACTCGCCAACGGAATTCAGGCTTCCAGTAGATCGACTCCAGTAAACCGATCGCCGCGGACGGAGTCATCACCGGATACGACACCCGTTCCACCTTCAGCTCCGGCCGTGTGAACAACGCCGCCTCTCCCCAAACCTGCACCACGAGCGGGGGTGCTCCCGATGGGGAGCGAGGCAGATCCAAACTCACCACACTGTCTCCTTGTCGAGGTCACCCTCATCGATGCCCGAGTAGGCAGAGGTCTCGTTGGCCAGCTTTCTGCCCTCCGCTGCGACGGAGAGCAGAAAGCGCCTTCAAGGTGCCCAGCCCTACTCCAATGGCACAGACACGAAACGTTTCGATCCTCGCTGCCCCCAGAAGACCAGCGCCTGCGGCGAGCCCTTCCCGGACTCACGCAAGAAGACCATAGCAGGTTCGTTTCGTGTCTACTACCAATGGAGAGAGTGCAGGGCACCCCAGAAGCAAGCCCTTGCAGGAATGCCGCTAAGATCACTCCTCACTCGGAGCCGAGGTGAGCCTCTGCCAGTCATGGCTCGCCACGAAGGCACCCGGTGCACTGCCTGATCAGCACAAAGTCTGAGCGTTCTGGGGAAACCGCGCTGGAAAGGACCTTGTCGAGCATGAGCAACTCCCGAAGTTCGCATGCGGGGATCGATCTCCGCATGGCGCTTATCCTGTTTGCCTCTCTTGCCGTCGCGATAGCCGCTGGCGTACTCACCTTCATCGCCGGCACCCATTGGGCGCTCGCAGTCCTCTCGGGAGGAGGGTCTTTCGCGGCCACGTGTGTCTTCCTCGACTGGCTGATCGCGTCTACCACCGCTCAGATCCCAGCCCTGACTGAAAAGAGCCCGCGAGAATACCACATCACCAGTGACCAGCAGGTTTCCCATGTACCCGGACAGGAGAAGCGGCGAGGCTAACGGCTGAAGGTCCAAACTCACCACACTGTCTCCTTGCCAAGGTCACCCTCATCAATGCCCAACTGCGGGTCGTAGTCGCCGACCCACTCCCAGATGCTGCGGGAACCCGCAACCAATGGTCGGCACAATGCAGCGACTGCCGGGTCCTCGGCCACGACTCGTGGAATCGACACCGAATAGGTGCGCAGCTCACGGAAGGCATCGCGCAACGGGCCTTCCCCGGCGCGTACCTGTGCCATCAGCTCCAACACTCGCGCAGTCTCCCGGTAACCGGGCACCACTACGGTCACCTGGTCTTCGTCGATCATACGGAAGGCCAGTTTTCGATTGCGTTGCCCGGTTACTGCGTCCTTCTCCGGCCCCTCGGCCACGGCCAAGAAATCCAGCTTCCGACGACTTTCTTGGATCGTGGCACCACGCTCCGCCTGATCGACGTTAAGTCCCGCATACAGCGCTTGGTAGTACTCGGCTAACACCGTCGTGTCGTCGGGCGCTGCGCGCTCCGGCCCGAAGTAGGCCATGGTCTTTGCTACGCCAGCGCGATAGAAATTGGGAACAGGACAGTCGGCCGCGTCGAACACCACAACCCGGCCTCGTTCCTGCCGTTTCCCTTCGCGATTGGCTCGCCCGGCCGCCTGCTGGAGAGACTCGGCGGGAGCCAGCGCCCGAAACACGGTCGGAAAGTCTATGTCCACACCCGCCTCGATCAACTGGGTCGACACCAGAACCACAGGTTGATCGGCGTCAAGCAACGACTTAACCTTGCCAAGAACTTCCTGTCGATGGGCCGGGCACATGCGGGTCGACAGGTGGAAGACCTCAGCCTTCGCTCGCTGCTCGGCGACCAACCGGTACAGTCGCCGGGCGTGCGCCACGGTGTTGACCACGGCCAGTGCTTGCCGTTCGCCGACAATCTCGTCAGCGACCTGCTCCAGGCTGGGCTGAGGACTCAACCGCCACTCGTACCGGACCCGGCGAAAACGGTCGAAGAGGGTGACGGGATCGTCGACAAGCGGTCTTACGGGAAGACTTTTCCAAACCGACAGGTGCTCGAAGGCCGGTTGAGTCGCCGAGGCCAGCAAGACTGTTGTCTTGAAGTGCTGGGACAGCACTTTCAGCCCGTCAAGGATGGGCACCAGCAGCGCTATCGGAAGTGCTTGCACTTCATCCAGCACGATCACCGAGTTCGCCAGCCGATGGAGCTTCCGGGATCGCGCTGGCATACGACCGAACAGCGAGTCGAACAGCTGAACGGTCGTGGTCACGATGAACGGCGAGTCCCAGTTCTCGGCCGCCAACCGGAGCCGATTGCCATCGAGGTCGGTGTTGGAGTGATGTTCCAGGACCACGTCCTCACCCAGCAATCGCCGGTACACCCCAGCGTTCTGCTCCGTGATAGTGGTGAAGGGCACCGCCACGATCACCCTGGACTTACCGTGTACCGCGGCGTGACGCAAGGCGAACGCCGCGCTCGTCAGCGTCTTTCCCGAACCGGTAGGTGCCGGTAACCGATATACACCGGGCTCTCCCGCTGCGCGACGGACAACCGACTCGTACAGATCCGCTCGTATACTGTCTACCGGTGAGGGCTCCCTGTCATCGAGCATGGCAGCTCGGTTGGCCTCAAATCGTCGTACCAACTCGTTCATGGCAGACGGTGCGGCGACACGGGGGCCAGGAAGGTCGTCGAAATGCGCGCCTGTATCCAAGTGGTCAGCATCGACCAGGGCCGAGAACACCATCCGGATTCCCATATCGGCCAGGGAAGTATCTTCAAGCCAGGTTTCGGGGAACAGCTGTGGTCCCTGCCGGAGTTTGTGTGCCTCCGGCACAACCTCGAAGAACCGTTCGAGAACATCAGCGTCGGAAGGACCACGGCTCACCCGCTTGGTGTCCCTCACGCGGCCCAGGCCACCGTGATGCCCCAGGACCGCAAGAGCCGCTGCACCCACTCGTGGAAACAGCAGTTCAGCGCCCAGAGACTTGTGGTCTTCCCCCACGGCCTTGCCCGTGTCAGCGACCTCGACAAGCTTCTTCTGCCACGTGCACGAAGCCTTACCCGCATCATGCACGAGCCCCAAAGCGGCGGCGAGGTCTCCGAGCCCGAACGGGTCGGCAAACTGCCTGGCCAACTCGGCAGTAGCACGAACATGATCAGCCAATGGGTGCCATCGACCGCTGCGCCGGCTAGCACTGTGCGCCCACATCAAAACCCCTCACGTCGTCCCTCCCCGGGAAGGCAACGGCAAGCTACACCCGGCCACCGACAAAACTGAGCCACCACCGATCACCGTTCGTGCTACTTCTGACGCCTGGCGGGGGCGGATCGTTACAGCCCCTACGCGCGCGGGCCGGTCGGCAAATCTGGACCGGCCTCGTGACCGCAGCGGCATTGCCCCCAGCGCTGGCTCCCAAAGAGCCAGCGCTGGGGGCGTGAGCTGGTGCGGTCACGATCACGATGGCGGTGTGATCTTTGCTGGTGTCGGAAAGCCAACCCTGTCGCGGAGTCCTACCTTCTCGATCCACGGCGTATCGGTTTGCGATCCTCACTGGCGGAGAGCCAGCGCTGCTTTCGAGCAGTGCCACGACGACCCGGCGGTGCTGTCGTTGCGATCCTCGCTGGCTCCGGAGAGCCAGCGCTGCTACCGAAAACGGCGGCGCACAAACTCCTCACGCTCGTTGCGATCCTCGCTGGCTCCGGAGAGCCAGCGCTGCCCGGTAGATCCGCGGCGAGGGGGCATCGTCGAGCCAGTTGCGATCCTCGCTGGCTCCGGAGAGCCAGCGCTGCAATCCGCCGCCCACGGCGGCCCCGGGTGCGCTGACGTTGCGATCCTCGCTGGCTCCGGAGAGCCAGCGCTGCCGCCGAGATTGAGCGCGACGTTTTCAGTCACGGTGGTTGCGATCCTCGCTGGCTCCGGAGAGCCAGCGCTGCTAGGCGCAGTCAGTCATGCCCTCGAAGCGGGTGCCGGAGTTGCGATCCTCGCTGGCTCCGGAGAGCCAGCGCTGCCCCGCCGTCCATGAAAGCCGAGTAGAGCTCGGCCATGCGGTTGCGATCCTCGCTGGCTCCGGAGAGCCAGCGCTGCCAGGATGTCGCCGGTACCGCTGGTCAGCACGGCGGTTGCGATCCTCGCTGGCTCCGGAGAGCCAGCGCTGCGTCCTCGCCGTAGCGGGCCACATCCACCCCGAGCGTGTTGCGATCCTCGCTGGCTCCGGAGAGCCAGCGCTGCCCTCTCAGGTCAGGGGCCACGTCACGCCGCCGAGGGTTGCGATCCTCGCTGGCTCCGGAGAGCCAGCGCTGCAGCCAGCGGGGCGGCCCAGCAATCCAAGCACACACGGTTGCGATCCTCGCTGGCTCCGGAGAGCCAGCGCTGCTGGCAGGCCGGATCGTTGTGCTGCCGCTGGTCAACATGTTGCGATCCTCGCTGGCTCCGGAGAGCCAGCGCTGCCCGATCGAGCTGGGCGACTTCGAGGTCGGCGTGATGGAGTTGCGATCCTCGCTGGCTCCGGAGAGCCAGCGCTGCCCGTCGCTGGCTCGCCATCAGCCTCAAGCGCATGCGAGTTGCGATCCTCGCTGGCTCCGGAGAGCCAGCGCTGCATCACCGAACCAGACAGCACCCCAGCCAGCTGGGCGTTGCGATCCTCGCTGGCTCCGGAGAGCCAGCGCTGCGTGCGCTCGGCGATCTCGCTCCCGGCGCCGGATATCCAGTTGCGATCCTCGCTGGCTCCGGAGAGCCAGCGCTGCACCAAGCCATGCTTGCATCATCAAGTTGATCGCCACGGTTGCGATCCTCGCTGGCTCCGGAGAGCCAGCGCTGCCGCCCAGCTCAAGGTCGGTCGTGGGCGACGCCCTGAGTTGCGATCCTCGCTGGCTCCGGAGAGCCAGCGCTGCGTGCCGGCGATCCACAATTTCGAAACGATGGAGGAGGTTGCGATCCTCGCTGGCTCCGGAGAGCCAGCGCTGCGAAGGTGCCAGCTCCGACTAGCTGAGTTGACGGATGTTGCGATCCTCGCTGGCTCCGGAGAGCCAGCGCTGCGTCACCGTCGTCGGGGACGTGTTGCGCTGCCAAAAGTGTTGCGATCCTCGCTGGCTCCGGAGAGCCAGCGCTGCGCGGAAAACAACCCGGAGGGATTCCGTCTCGGTTGGGTTGTTGCGATCCTCGCTGGCTCCGGAGAGCCAGCGCTGCCCCGCCTCGACGGCCGCTTTCGTGCTCCCGACGTAGTTGCGATCCTCGCTGGCTCCGGAGAGCCAGCGCTGCCCCGGGGGCTTTTTCATGCCTGGAGGTACCCCCGTGTTGCGATCCTCGCTGGCTCCGGAGAGCCAGCGCTGCGCGGGTGTCCGTGCCCGTGATGGCGACATCCATGTAGGTTGCGATCCTCGCTGGCTCCGGAGAGCCAGCGCTGCGCGGCGCCCTGCGTCTTCATACCGAGCTCTGTGGAGTTGCGATCCTCGCTGGCTCCGGAGAGCCAGCGCTGCCTGGGAGGGCCCGCACCTGGTCGCCGGAGAGCCAGCGCTGCCGGCTACGCAACCTGGACCTACTGACCCACAACAGTTGCGATCCTCGCTGGCTCCGGAGAGCCAGCGCTGCCGGGATCAACGGCATCAGCGCGCGGGCGACCTGCCCGTTGCGATCCTCGCTGGCTCCGGAGAGCCAGCGCTGCCGTGATCTCGTCGGAGTAGGCAATGCCGGAGATACGGGTTGCGATCCTCGCTGGCTCCGGAGAGCCAGCGCTGCCCTGCATGACCAGGAAAGACCCGGCTGAGGGGATTCGAAGGATACAACCAATCTCATATCCCGAGATGACACGCCGTCCGCCAGTTCGGAACCTCCCGGCATGTCGGGCAACGCCTGGGGTTCCGAACCTGCCCGATCGCCGAAGCCCAGGACATGCCATAGCCGGATGCGCCAGAGGACGCCGGCCGCAGACGCACCCCCGTGAGCGCCCGAGCGGCACAACTCTTACGAGGCTCGCTCCGAGGTAGCTTGACACCTTGTCCATGAATCTGTCCATGAACTGCGGTCGACTCATGCCGCACGAGCGGTCTTCGATTCAACTGTCGCCACTCGTACCTGGCGGTTCTACTCCTGCAGTGTGATTTAGGACACTCATAATCCCTTGGCCGCGGGTTCGAGCCCCGCCCGGCCCACCCGGGTTGACCTGGGGAAACAGCTTTCCCGTGATCCTCGAAGTGGATCTTTGGGTGCGAGTCGCGATCCTGGGTGCACTCAAGGCAAGCAGAGTACCTCGTAGTCCCATCCAGCCGACGCGGCAAGCTCCGCTTCAGGTACGGAACGCTCAGCGACTTCCTCCAACACGGCTTTCTGAACCGCCCGGTTTCCAGATCAGGCCACCAGCCTGCTGGCGGGCCTCCTGGCAACTACCCGAACCACACCGGCCGACGACGAACTCCCGACGGGTCACAACATTGGACGATCACCTCCCGATCGTCTTGCCTGATCAGCGTCTTTAATTGTCCAGCTGGTTCACCCTCACCCAGCGAGCCATCGACCCCGACCCGGCATTTCACCGCGCTGCCCGTCCGGGGTTGGTGGCTCCGGTCCTGTGGGCGGCATAGCCGCCGCTGGTTTCGGCCCTATGGGCGGCGGCGCGACGGCCGGGAGTGGCTACGGCAGGCGTCGGGGCCGGTGGTTCGCTGCAGGCCGGCAATCGGCCGGTGTCGGCGCCGGTGAAAGCATGTGCCCATCCCGCCGGAACTTCACCTGGCGCGTCAGGCTGGAAACACTTTTACCCGCGACAGTCCCGCGAGCGCACGGCGCGCGATATCGTAACTTTCTGAGTTCTCCGGAACGAGCGTCGACATTTTCAGAAAGAACGCATCGCCGCCAGGCATCCTGCGCGACCGGCTCGGATCAACCGGGCGGTTCCGGAGTGGCTGCGCTACAAGCGTTTCGCCAAGAACACCGCCGCCCGCCTCGTCGCCCACTGTGCCCGCTCGCTCCCGCCCGAACTCGTCGAACTCGCCGGATGTTCGCCCTATTCAAATGCTGGCTTGAGCCACACCGAAGAGAGCTCGCCATCCCGCCGACCCAATAGGACACCTTCAGCAATCTCAAAAAGGTCAACGTCACGTCCGCGAGCCGCAGAGACTACAACCCAACCACTTTGCCGATCATACTCAGTAATCCAGGAGCCAACAGGGGTGATCGCTACAGATACACCCTCCGTATAATTAAGATCTGGATCGACAAGGACTATACTCGGCGCATATACCGGCGATACCACCTTAGCGTCGACCCACTGGCCCTTCGGATGAAGGCCCCATGCGAACAGAAGCTGCCTCGATGCTACGCCGAACTCCAATTGCAGAGTTCCGATAGAAAGACTGGATACGCCCGCGTCTCCGATGCGTTCGTGCAGGTCATATCGATTGGCGACGTTGAACCTAAAGCCGTATTCCGATTCCGAGTAGATGAGCGTCCCACGCACAGGAGCGCCGGGTTCGGGAAAGATCAGCATGTCATCCTCCCGATACGAAGTTGAAGTGAAGCATTGTGTTCGTCTCTGTATTAACCACAAGTTCCCAGGTTCCAGTCGATCCCCTAAAGGTACCAGGCGTATCCCATCGGAGCGCGCCAGGCACGCCGCCCGGATCGAGAACCGGCGTGCTTCCATCCATGACCTCTTGAATCGTCAATGGCGAGTTCATATAGGGGCGCGCCATCCGCCCATCTTTCAGGTAATCGCCAAGATGGTTAGCAACCGTCTGCGTCATCTTAATGTTCTCCGGGTCCACACTGGACGCCATCGCTGTGATGTCGCAACCCGGCCCGCCTGCATTGTGAACCAACACCGGCGTATTTCCTGCGATCACGTAATAGGTGTGAACAGTTTCGATGGTGAGGTTGTAGGTGCGGATTGTTGTCGCGTACCGATGCAGCGCCCGCACAGTGACATGACCATTACCCAAGGTGTCCAGCAGTTGCCCGGGGGCGAGGTCGGCGGCGGCGGCCCAGGCGTGGGTGGTGGCGTCCCAGAACAGGTGGTGAGCGGTTGAGGTGATCGCCTTGGGGCCGTCGGGCGTGTCGACGGTGACGTCGACGAAGTCTCGGTCGGTGTCGGTGATGTGGATGGCCGTGACTTTGTGGGCCTGCTCTTGGGCTGTCGGGCTCCGAGTTGGTTATCGTGTCGCCGACTTTAACCTGATCGATGCGTTTTGGCTCACCGTTGGCCATGAGCACGGGTGTGTCGCCGTTGAAGCTGTTCCTGGCGCAATTCGCGGCAGCATCCGCGGCGGCACTTTCCGCACGCTCACCCTCAAGGAATGCGTTGGCCCCTTCTATGGCTCCATCCACGACCACTTTTCCAGCGTTGAGTTCACCATAGACGGGAATCACCCAGCCAGCTGTGGTCACGATTCCATTGAGGCAGTCAACAAAGTTGAATTTGTTGATGCACGAATTTTGAATGTCCTCCACTCCGGACGCCTTATACAGAAAGTGTCCGACAGAGCCGAGGAAATTCATAAACCCGTTTCCGGCAGATTCTTCGGCCGAGGGGTTAAGGCCGACGAGTGGGTGTGGTTCCTCGTTCGCGCGCCGGAGAACTGCCTCCCTCTTGGCCTTTTCGACCCAATAGTCACCTGGCATGCTGTTAGTCCAGTTGACAAAGGAGTATGGGTTAGCAGCGATGCTGGACGCCCAGCTCCGGGCGATCCCGGCGTTGTATGCCCGGGCGTAGTCGGAGTCTCCCCCGATCCAGGCGGCATGGCCGTCAATCTGGACGATCAGGCCGCTGGGGTCGCTGAAGCTGAGGGGGTTGTCGGCACTGTAGGTGTAGCCGTTGCCGGTTTGCGGGTTGGAGAGGGTCAGCAGCGGGTCGACGGAGATGAACCGGCCGGTGGTGGGGTCATATTTCCGGGCGCCCACATCGGTCAGGCCGGTGTTGCCGTCTTGCGGTTTGTTGAGAAAGCCGTGCTGATCCGGCCAGGCGCTGAGGGTGGTTGTGCCATTGGCGGTGGTGGTAATGGTGCCCAGCGGGTTTCCGTAGGGGTCGAGGCTGCGCCGGGTGACCGAACCGGTCCCGGTGTCGACGGGAAATGCGTAGTCGACCTGCATGCTGCCGTGCGGATCACCGGCGAGGAAGGTGGGGTTCGCTCCCCCGACACGTTCGGCGATGGTCTGCCCGTTGATGGCGTAGAAACGGGTACCGATGATCGTCTGGCTCGTGTTGTTGTAGGTCAGTTCCTCCATCGGGAGGAACAGGGTGGTGGACCCAGGATCGTGGCGGACGAGTTGGTTGCCGTCGGCGTCGTAGACGTAGGAGGTAGCGCCGGCCGGGGTGGTGTCCGTCGCGAGATAGTTTTCGGCATCCCAGGTCAGAGTCTGGTTGCCTGCGGGCAGCGTACGGGTCAGGGTGTTGCCGACGGCGTCATAGGTGTAGCTGGTGCCGCTGTTCCCGGCGGGCCCGGTGGTCGCGGTCGAGGTCAGCGCGCTGGACTGCGCCGCCCCCGCCGCGGGATAGGTGTAAGTGGTGGTCGTGTCACCGCCAGTGGCACCGGGCAGGGCGTGCTGGGTCTGGGTAGTGCGCAGACCGGTGGCGTTGAAGGTCCAGGACAACCAGTACGGAGCCGTACCCCCGACATTGCTCGCACTGGGCGCACCCGCACAGTTGTCGGTCGCCGTCCAGGCCTGCGACAACCGGTCCAGCGCGCCGTAGCTGTAACACTGCGTCTGCGTGGGGCCGCCTGCCGCGCCCTGCACATCGACGCTACGGGTCGGGTTACCGACGGGGTCGTAGCTGTAGGTGATGTCGTCCAGTTGTGGCGTGGCGGTCTGGGCGGAGAAGTTGACGTGTGTCAACCGCCGTGTCTGGTCATCGAGGCTATAGGTGAGCGAGGAACCCGCACCGGGATCGCCCAATGTGTACTGGGCAGGTTCGTTGTAGGGGGTGTATCTGCTGGCCGCGACGTAGGCGTTGTAGCCATCGACAGCCGAAATGTTTCCCAGCGAGTCGTAGTGTGTGTTGACCCATTCACCGGGCAAGCCCCCGGCCGTTACGGGCAGGACCTGGGCGATACGACCGGCATCGATGAACGCAAACTTGGTGGTGTAGTTGCCGGCGAGCCCGGTCTCGGAAGCCGGCAACTGGACGGTTTGGCTGGTGGGGTTGCCCTGCCCGTCGTATGCCCCGTAACCGACGAGGTAGTTGCCTTGTGGCGTGTACCGGGTCGAAGAGGTCAGCTTGCCCTTCTGGATGGTGTCATACACCCAGGACGCGAGTTTGGTACCACTGGTGGAACCCGAGTATTCGGCGCTTTTGCGGCCGAGGTTGTCGTAGGTGTAAGCCAGTGTCTGGCCCCGCGCGTCGGTCGAGGTGCTCAGCTGCCCGGCGAGATCGTAGGTGTAGCTCGTGGTACCGGTGCCCGGGTCGGTCGCCTGGATCTTGCGTCCCAGCATGTCGTAGGTACTGGTCCAGACGTTGCCATCCGCGTCAGTGATCTTGTTGACCTGGCCGAGCGGGGTGTAGGCCTGCAGGGTCGCCTGATAGGTACCGCCGGTCACCACACTGCCGTTCACCGTGGGTTGCGCGGTGTAGTGGCGGGTTTCGGTGGTGTGGCCGCGGATGTCGGTGAGCGTGCTGGTCGTGACCCCGCCGGTGGGCGGGATGACGGTGGTGCGGTCTCCGCCGTAAACGGTCTTGGTGTGCCAAGTGAGAGTGAGGCCGTTGTAGGCGGCCGAGTCGATGGCACGCCCGGCCGCGTCGAAGGTGGTGATCGTGCGGCTGTTTACCGTTTGCGGGTCGACGGAGATCAGGGTGGTGGACGGGGCGCCGTCGGTGTTGTACCGGTCGTTGGAAGCGGTTAACCAACCGTGGGAGTCGTAGAAATTGTCGGACACCGCGCGTCCGCCGCCCTCGGCGGCGGTCTGGGTCTGCTTGAGCTGTCCCAGTGCGTCGTAGATCTTGACAGACGTGACGTAGGTGCTCATCGACGAGGTGCGCACCAGTGTGTTGGTGGTCACCGCTTCGGGGGCCGTCGCCGAGGCCGGATCGCTGGCCGCCATGGAATGCCCGGGTAACCAGACCGCGGTCAAGCGGCCGAGGGCGTCGTAGGTGGCGTCGGTGCGATGCGTGGCGATATCGATGGTGGAGGTGGTCAGGCCGCGGGCCGGATCGAGATTGACGGTCGCGGTCTGGTTGAGGGAGTTGGTGGTGACGGTTTGGGTGAGGTTGCCGCTGTCGGCCGGGGTGTAGGCCAGCGAGGTGGTGCGATTGAGCGCGTCGGTGACGGTCAGGGGTCGCCCGGAGGCGTCGAAGGTGCCGGTACCCGTGGTGGCGAAGGTGAGGGTTCCGTTGTTGTTCGCGGTGGCGCTGTCGGTCCGGGTCGCATCTCCCGCGCCCGTGACCGTGCCGAGGGTGGTCTGACCGTCGTAGAAGGTCCGTGCGTCGGTCAGGATCGGGGTGGGAGTGGTGCCTGGTGCGGGGCAGACCTGCTGGGAGGTGATGGTTTCGGACACCTTGTTCCGAATCCACGAGTTCAGGTTCTCCGCGTAGGACGTGCTGGTGCAGATGTCCGGCACGCCGTCGCCCGATTCGGTTTGCCGCACGACCCGGCCGACACTGTCGTAGACGGGAACGGTGGTCGCGGTGCGGACGCCACCGGCCGCCAGGTCGGTGAGGCTGCGCGTCTTACTCGGGGCGAGAATCGCAGCGATCAGCGGCGGAAGACCGGTGCGGCTCCGGGTCGGGTGTCGCGGTTGTCGCGACCACTGCGCCCTCCGCTGGGCGCGTGTCGACCTGGACAAAGGCATCCTCGAAGTCCGCAAGAGCTACACCACGCTGCGCGGCGTTGGCCGGGAAAAGGACACCAAGACCCACCAGATGCGGCGCATCGCTCTCGACACCGAGACCACCGTCCTACTCCGCGAGCACAAGAAGCGCTGCCAAGCCGTGTTCAAGGAACTCGACGTGGGACGAAGAGTCGTACGTCTTCACCGGCTCAGGCCGCAACGTCTTGAAGCCCTACCCACCGGACGCCGTGTCCAGCCGCTACAAGAAGATGGCAACCCGACTCGGCATCAACACCCACATACACGCGCTTCGCCACTTCTCGGCGACTGAGCTGCTCACGGCTGGAGTCGACCTGCGGACGGTCGCCGGTCGGCTCGGGCATGGCGGCGGTGGGGCTACGACTCTCCGCGTCTACGCTGCCTGGGGCGCCGCTGCCGATCAGAAGGCCGCCGAGATCCTCGGCTCTCGGATGCCGAAGCGGCAGGCCCACGGCTGACAACCTGGCGGGCCGGGGTCGCCCCCGATGCCGAGCGATCGGAGCGTCCTTCGGAACCCCAAGCGTGGGCCGAAACGCCGGGAGGTTCCGAAGTGACCAACGGCGTGTCATCCCGCAATCCGAGATCGGCGCTATCGTTTGCACCGAGCAACGGCCATTGCCCGAGCTCATCCAGGGCAGCGCTGGCTCGCCGGAGCCAGCGAGGATCGCAACCGTTTACCACAGTGCGGCGTACAGCGCCATCCGATCCGCTCTCCCCTGTGAACCACCTCATGAAGCGATCGGCGGACTGGGACAATCCGGCGGTTTCGCGGAGAGGAAACGCAGGCAGTACTCTGCACGAGTGCCTGATCAGCGCGAGGACGGCGCAGCGCAACGACCTTTGGGACTGGACGATGTCGCTGTCATGGTGGCCGAGCTACATGACGTGCGCGGCAACCAACAATTCTCTGTGAAGAGCCGGGAGCTGAGCGACCAGTTCGCCTACCTGGCCGGGGTACACCCGGAGTGGTTCGCCCCGTTTCAGGAAACCGTACTCACCGAGTTGGAGCTGCTCGAAGGGTTCGGCCCGAGTTTCGCCGACCAGTGCGTGCTGCTGCACGGGGCGCCCGACCGCTGCATCGACCGTCTCATGTCGGTGCCACAGGACCGCTGGAGCGACATCGGGGTCGACTGGGCGCTGGCCGCCATCGGTACACCGGCTGCCCTGGATGCGGTCGCCTGGCATGTGCGCAACGGCGGCGACCGCCACAAGTACGAGACGTGTGGCATCTGGATCCCGCCGACCGGGCCTGCGCAGTACCGGTTCACGCCGCACCGGCGGG
The DNA here is from genome assembly GCF_026802195.1 of Amycolatopsis cynarae. Taxonomy (NCBI): domain Bacteria; kingdom Bacillati; phylum Actinomycetota; class Actinomycetes; order Pseudonocardiales; family Pseudonocardiaceae; genus Amycolatopsis; species Amycolatopsis cynarae. The sequence continues at coordinate 4,741,436 of NZ_CP113836.1, forward strand.
CGGTCTTTCTACACCCGGCGGCCACCATGGCCGAAGTGTCCCAAGCGACCCACCCTGTCGGGCTGCCGGTGCACGCGGTCGCTCGGGACCCAGATCGGACTCCCATCGCGTGGCACTACCTCACGCTCCGTCTCGCCGAGGTGCCGGGCCTTCCCGACTGGCCGACGGAGCGGGTACACCTCGTCGGCCCGCGCCACGAGTGCGAGTGGTCGCTCACCGCCCGCTTCGACGAACATGGCCGGTACCACAACGAACAGGTTGTCGCTGACGCCGAAGAGTTCGGCGAGAACGATGAGGACAACCCCGACACGCTGCTTCCGGACGACGAGGGTGACCTGCTCGGCTGGGCGGAGCTGCGGCCGTACGACGCGGGCCTCGAGTACCGCAACGGCCATATCGAGCTAACGCCCGGCGTGGTGGGTACCGCAGGAGGGCCGCCGTTTGGCATCTACGCCAGCCCGACCTGCGACTCCTGCGGCCGACTGATGTTCCATGTCGTATCCGTCGAGCACCATGTGCGCGCCTACGGCGATGGCCGGCGCAGCCTGTACATATGTGAGGTTTGCCGGAGCGTGACGTGCAACGCGACCGGCTGGAACTAACACCAACCGGACATCACTTCGCGCCGCCCGCGTCCAGCGCAGCCAACACACCTCGCGGGTCCGGCGTCGAGACCACGTCGCCCAGGCCGATCCCGGCGATGTCGAGAGTCGCAGGCTAAGTGCGTGAGGACCAACGCGCGGAAATACAGCGCAGAGAATGTCTGAGTCGCTGCGTGGCAGGTGGTGTCGACAAACGATCGTTTGACGACAGGTGTCGCACACACTCAACAAACCCGGACAATCCAGGACACCAGAGCGGCGCCGAAGCGCTGGCTCTCCGGAGCCAGCGAGAATCGCAACAACGTGGACGATGGTTTCGCATTCCGGCCGCAAGAGCAGCGCTGGCTCGCGAAAGCCAGCGCTGCTCCACCATCCGCCCTGAGCGCAGCGGCAAGAGCAAGCCCCTGTCACCTCCTCAATGACGCCAGTGAGATCGATCGCAAGATCGAACCGGGACTGTCTCGGTAACGGTGTTTCCAGCCTGACGCGCCGGACGGAGGTCCGGAGGGATGGGCACTGTGAGTGATGACCTCTGATGCTGTGAGCACAGAGCGGAAGAAGATCAACAAGTCGGGACGATCGTTGTCGCCGGAGCGGGCCGCCGCCGCGGAGATGGGGGCGTTGGCCTGGGAGAAGGGTCTGGATCTGACCGGCCCGGACGGCCTGTTGAAGCTGTTCACCAAGAACGTGTTGGAAACAGCGTTGAACGAGGAAATGACCACGCATCTCGGGCACGAGAAAAACCGTGCCGAGAGCGGTCGCGAGTCGAGGAATGTGCGGAACGGGTCACGGGTGAAGACGGTGATCTCGGACGCGATCGGCGGTATCGAGATCACGGTCCCGCGGGACCGGGAGGGAACCTTCGAACCGGAGATCGTGAAGAAGCCGCAGCGACGTCTGGGCAGCGTGAATGAGGTTGCGCTGTCGCTGTATGCGAAAGGATTGACCACCGGGGAAATCTCGGCACATTTCTCCGATATCTACGGCGCGTCGATCTCGAAGGACACGATCTCCCGGATCACCGATGCGGTGATCGGGGAGATGGAGGAATGGCGTAACCGTCCCCTGGACGCGGTGTATGCCGCGGTGTTCGTGGACACGATCGTGGTGAAGGTGCGTGACGGGCAGGTCGCCAACCAGCCCGTCTACGCGGCCATCGGTGTCACGCTGGACGGGCGCAAGGACGTCCTGGGCCTGTGGGCGGGCACCGGTGGCGAGGGCGCCAAGTTCTGACTCTCGGTCCTGATGGACCTGAAGAACCGTGGCGTGAACGACGTGTTCTTCCTCGTCTGCGACGGCCTGAAGGGGTTGCCGGACTCGGTAACGGCGGTGTGGCCGCAAAACCATTGTCCAGACCTGCATCATCCACTTGATCCGCAACACGTTCCGGCTCGTTCCCCGGCAACATTGGGATGCGATCAAGAAAGACATCAAATCGATCTACACGGCGCCCAATCAGGATGCGGCGCTCGCCGCTCTCGATGATCTGGAGGAAAAATGGGGCAAGAAATGCCGGGCGGTGATCCGGCTGTGGCGCAACGCGTGGGAGGAGTTCATTCCGTTCCTTTCCTACGATGCGGAGATCCGGAAAGTGTTGTGTTCGACCAACGCGATCGAATCCTTGAACGCGCGCTACCGGCGGGCGGTCCGCGCGCGAGGGCATTTCCCCACCGGGCAGGCCGCGATGAAGTGCCTGTACCTTGTGACCCGCAGCCTGGACCCGACCGGGGCCGGGCGCGCCCGATGGGCGATGCGCACGAAACCCGTGCTGAACGCGCTCGCCGTCACCTTCGGTGACCGCTGGCCGGCCGCCGAAACCTACTGATCAACAACGCTGGAAACACCGTTGCTGAGACGGACCCGGGCGCCGGGCGGCCAATCACTCAAGGCCATGCCCGGCACCCCTGGGTGCGAACACCTACCGAGCACGGTAAGGATGACCTCTGACGCTGTGAGCGCGGGCGTGCGCTGACTGAGGGTTGCTCGCCATCAGTGCCCCGCCGGTTGCGTGCCGGTGATCAGCGCGGTCAACCCGATCAGGCCGTCGGTGATGTCGTGCTCGTCGGGCGCCTGCTCGGGATCAAGGGCCCACTGCATCAGCAGGCCCGTCATCAGGCCCATCTGGATGGCGCCGACCGTCTGCGCGGCAGTGCCGCCGAGGGCGTCCTCGGGGATGCCGAGCAGGTTCGCGGCCAGCCCACTGCGGCCTTCACGCAGCCCCTTGGCCATCAGCTCGCGGATGGCAGGGTTGCGTTCGGCCTGTACGGCCGCCTCGATCGAGGTCAGCCACAACCGGCGGTTGTTGGTGTGCGCGAGGATCACCTGCCGCCAGAACGCCTCGTACCGTTCGCGCGGTGATGCGTCGGTGGTCAGCGCGGCCATCACGGCCTGGCCGATCTCGGCGCCCCATTGCTCCATGGCCTGCATCAACGCTTCGGTGAGCAGCGCCTCCCGCGAGCCGAAGTGGTAGCCGATGGCGGCGTGGTTGACGCCGGCAGCCGCGGCGATGTCGCGGACGGTGCTGCCGGCCCAGCCCTTGTCCTTGAGGCACTGCAGTGCGCCAGCGAGGAGATCTTCGCGGTTTCCCATGGCGACGATGTTATCCGGCCGGTCTAGCCGATCGGTTTATCCATCTGGATTGACCATTTGGATAAAACCTTGCTACGGTCTCCTCATCAACCCCGAGCCCACGGCTCGACAACCCGAGGAGCCCGCCATGACCAAGACCATCACCCCCGAGACCATCAGCGTCCCGCGCCTGGTCACCTCCGTCGACGGCACCCAGATCAGCTACCAGACCATCGGCAGCGGCCCCGGCGTCATCGTGATCGGCGGCGGTTTCCGCCAGGCGCAGGACTATTTGCCGCTGGCCCGCGCCCTGGCCACCTCCTGCACGGTGCACGTCATGGACCGCCGTGGGCGCGGCGCCAGCGGCGCGCAGGGCGCGGACTACGACTTCGCCAAGGAGGTTGAAGACCTGCTCGCCGTCCAGGCCGCCACCGGCGCCCGCTGGGCGTTCGGCCACAGCTACGGCGGCCGCGTGGCGCTGGAGGCCGCCCGGGTGTCCACCGTGTTCGAGCGGATCGCGCTCTACGAGCCTGCCATGGCCACCGAACCCGAACTCACCGACTGGATTCCCGCCTACCGCGATCGGCTGGCCGTCGGCGACGCGTACGGCGCATTCGCCTGCTTCATCAAGGGCGGGGGTGTCGCGCCCCGCGCGATCACCACACTGCCGGTCTGGTACCTGCGCCTGGTGCTGCGGTTCGCCTTCACCGGGGACAGCCGCGCGTGCGCCCCACAGTTGATCGCGGCCCACCTGGCCGAAGCCGAGACCGCCGCCGCCGACCCCGGTCGCCCCGCGGCGTTCGCTGACGTCACCGTCCCGACACTGCTGCTGCGCGGTGCCCGCAGCGCACCAGGGACCACCGTCCCGACCGAGGCACTGTGCGGCGTCCTAACCAACGCCACCTTGGAAACCCTCGACAAGCTCCAGCACTTCGGCCCCGAGGGCAAGACCGCGCCCATCGTCGCCGAACGCGTGATCGCCTTCCTGCTCGCCGACCAAACCAGGTAGGCCTGAAACTCCCGAAGTTGACCCGAGTCGCAAAGTAGGTTGTCAGCTTCCCCCGCACGGCAAGACCTGCGAATTGCTGCACAACCACTGGCCGTGCCCAGAACCTGTGGAAAATGGGAGCTGTGAGTGCGAGTGTTGTCGACCCGCTCGCGGGGATGCGACGCCAGACCGGGCGGGGGGCGGCCCTGATGGATGTCGACGTGATCATCGTGAGCGCCGGCCCGACCGGCTTGATGCTGGCTGGCAAGCTGCGCCTGGCCGGAGTGCGGCTGCTCGTGCTGGAGCGGCAGCCGCGCCTGCGAGAGACCCCGAAGACCAGCGGTTTCTCCGGGCAGATCCTGGAACTGCACTCGGCGCCGAGATCCGCCGCGGACACGAGGTGGCCGGGGTCAGTGATGACGAGCCGGGGTGGCCGTGGATGTGCGCGGCCCAGGTGGGCCGTATCAGGTGACCGCTTGATACGTCGTCGGGTGTGACGGCGGGCGCAGCCGCGACAGCGCCGGCATCCCGTTCCCCGGCACCAACTAGCCGGAGGTCATCCGGCTCGGCCGAGTCACCGCGTCCGACTCGGTAACCGTGCTCGACAACGGCGCCTCGACGTGACCGGGCCGGGCAGGACTCGGGCGGGCACTACCCGGACCGATCGCGGTGTGTTCGCGTTCGGGCGACTCGCCTCCGGGTGCCTGCATGCTCCATGGCGATCAACGACTGGTGGGCTGGCGACGATGCCGAGCGGTTCTGGATGGGGATCACCGACCGCGACGATTTAGAACTCCTAACACAATGAGTGGATCTTGTGTCGGCGCCAGCAGATGAGGCTGCATCCGAGGGTGAGGAAGGCTTCGTGGATGTCGCCGCGAATCTCCCATCGGATGCGGAGGCGTCGGAACCAGTGCAGCAGTGCGAAGCACTGCTCGGCCACCCACCGGTAGACGCCCAGTCCGGAACCGTGCCGGGTTCCCCAGCGGGCGATCACCGGCTGGATTCCCTTGGCGTGGAGCAGCTTGCGGTACTTGTCGTGGTCGTAGGCGCGGTCGGCGAACACCACGTCGGGCCGCCGTCGTGGGCGGCCGCGTTTGCCGCGGACGGGTGGGATGGCCTCGATCAGCGGCATCAGCTGGGTGACGTCATGCCGGTTACCGCCGGTCAGCCTCACCGCCAGCGGGATACCACCGCCGTCGGTGATCACATGATGCTTGGACCCGGTACGGCCGCCCTCGACCGGGCTCGGACCGCTTTTGGGCCACCCTTCGCCGCCCGCACAGGCGACCCGTCCACCGCCGCACGCGACCAATCGATCAACCCCGACGCGTTGAGCCTGGCCAACAGCACCTCGTGCAGCCGCTGCCACACCCCGGCTTCCTGCCAATCCCGCAGCCGACGCCAGCAGGTCATCCCCGAGCCGTAGCCCATCTCCTGCGGCAGAACTCCCACGGAATACCCGTGTACAGCACGAACAAGATGCCGCACAACGCCTTCCGATCGTCCAGGCGCTTACGCCCGGGATGCCGCAACCGCCGCTCAACCCTGGGCAACAACGGCTCGACCAACCCCCACAACCCGTCCTCAACGTCCCACGGCCGACGCCGGGCCACCACAACCTCCTGCCAGAAGATCAACAGCCACACCACCAAGATCATTCTATTAGGACCTCTTACACCAGTCGCGCCGCAATTCGCCGCAGGGCGGATGTGGCCAGGCTTGCGGAGGAACTGATCGGTCTGCGCAGCGCGGTATCCACCACTGCCTGGACCCACTGGCCCGCGGCCACCATCCCGTCGAGGCTGCGAGCGCTCAGGGGCGATTCCGCCGCTCGCGTCACCCGCCCTCGATGGCACGGGTGACGCGTCGGCTGATCTCACCCAACTGCCGCTGCTGCGCTTTGGTCAGCGCGCCGAACACCAGTCGCTGGACCTCGTCGACGTGCCCGGGAGCGGTGGCGACGACTTTGTCCCACCCGGCCTCGGTCAGCTCCGCCAGTGTGTAGCGACCGTCCGCGGGATCGGGCGTCCGGCGTACCCAGCCCTGTTTCTCGAGCTTGGCGACCACCTGCGACAGGCGTGGCAGTGAGGCCTCGGCCTGCGTGGCCAGCTCCCCCATCCGCATCATCCGTCCCGGCGTCATCGACAGCGTCGACAGCACCAGATAGTCGAAGTGGCTGATGCCCGCGTCCCGGCGCATCTGGGTGTCGAGCGCGCTGGGCAGGCGGAGGATCAGGCCGACGAGCGCCCGCCAGGTGTGCTGCTGCTCGTCGTTCAGCCAGCGCGGGTCCTGAGCACCTTCCACGACCCGAGCCTAGCTTCACGCCTGAAGTGAGCCCACCCCGCGCGCACTTGAAGGTTGAACTGACCAGCCCTAGGCTGTCACTTAAACCTTGAAGTAACTCCCGATCCGAGGCCCATCATGACCAAGTCCAGTGACGACCTCCTGTCTCCCGTGCAGCCCGCCCACGCCTACGAACAACTGCTCGCACGGGTGCCACCCCAGGCCCGCGCCCAGCGGAGGTGGGAACCGGTGGACGGACCACTGCCCGCCCTCTTCGTCAGCCACGGCTCCCCCATGACGCTCGACGACCCGCGCTGGCTCGACGACCTGTTCACCTGGGGACAGTCCATGCCGAAGCCCAAGGCCATCGTCGTGGTGTCCGCGCACTGGGAAGACGCGCCGATCGCGCTTTCCGCGTCGGCGGCCGGCACGCCGCTGTTCTACGACTTCAGCGGCTTCCACCCGCGCTACTACACCCTCGAGTACGCCACGCCCGACGCCACCGAGTTGGCCCACCGCGTGGCGGGCACGCTGAGCCGCACCGAACCTGTCCACCAGTTCGTCAACCGCGGCCTCGACCACGGCGCCTTCATTCCCCTGATGGCGATGTACCCGGCCGCCGACGTACCCGTCATCCAACTGTCCATGCCGAGCCTCGCCCCCGATGCCCTGCTCGCACTCGGCCGGCGACTGCGCCCGCTACGCGAAGAAGGCATCCTCGTCATCGGCTCCGGCTTCATGACCCACAGCTTCGCCGCCCTGCGGAACCCCGCCCTCGCCGGGCACACCAGAGCCTTCGACGAATGGGCGATCGACGCACTGCACCGCGGCGACGTCGACACCCTCACCGACTACCGCACGAAGGCACCCGGCGTGCAGATCGCCCACCCCACCGCCGACCACTACGTGCCACTGTTGCTCACCGTCGGCGCCGCCACGGACCTCACCAGCACCACCTCCGCCATCAACCGCATCCACCTCGGCAACTCGCTCCGGTCGGTCCGGATCGACTGAGCCATCCCCTTACATTTAAAGCTTTAAGTCAACTTGCTATGATCAGTTAAAGCTTTAAGCCAGAGAGGATGACCATGACTCTGTTCCGCCTGGACGCCAGCATCAGCCCGGAGGGCTCGGCAACCCGGGAGATCAGCGACGTCGTCGAACAGGAGTGGCTCGCGGCCCGCCCCGGCGACACGATCACAAGACGCGACATCGGTTTCGATGTCCTCCCCGCCGACGCGTGGGGCACCGCCGTCAGCGCCCGCGACCTCGCTCATGCCGACCAGTCCCCGCGACAGCAGGAGGCCGTCGCGCTGGCCGCGACGCTGGTCGACGAACTGCTCGCCGCGGACGCGTTCCTGTTCGCGGTGCCGCTGTACAACTACGGCGTTTCCCAGCATTTCAAGACCTACTGTGACCTGGTGTGGACCGACCCGCGCGCGCACGGCCGGCGGTTCCTCGATGGCAAGAAGGCAGTGCTGGCCACGGCCCGTGGCGGGGCGTACGGCCCCGGCACGCCGCGCGACGGCTGGGACCACGCGACGCCGTTCCTGCGCCGCATTCTCGAAGACGTGTGGGGCGTGGAACTGACCGTGATCGCGCGCGAGTTCACGCTCGTGGGCGTGCTACCGCAATTCGACGACTTCAAGGACATGGCTTCGGCGATGCATGCCGAGGCGCTCGCGGCGGCCCGGGACGCGGGCAAGGAGCTCGGAGCACAGTAGGACATGTTCCCTCGCCGGATGGCCCGTTGACGCTTGATCGCGTCGGCGGGCCGCCGAGCGTGCGACAGGTTGCCCCGGTGCGGCTTGCTGTGGCGTCGAGAGGTCAGACGCGGAGCAGGTCGGCCGAGACGGCCCAGAGGCGCTTGGCGGGGTACATCGGGCGCACCATTCGGCCGGCGATGGAAAGCGCTTGATCGAGCACAAGACCGAAGACGACCACGACGGCAAGGAAGCCGAGTGCGGGCCGCACAAATGCAACCTCATCGGTGCGGCAGATTCACTCGATCCTCAACGGGGTTCTCAGCGCGGCCGCACGGTGGGAGTGGAGCAGTTCCAACCCCGCGAAAGTCGCCCAACGGCCGGCGCGGTGGTACAGGTCCGGAGCTGGACCAGCCCGGCCAGCGTCGTCCGTCACGGTGCCGAAACTGGAACCGTCCCGAGGATGGCCGCGCTGGAAGACTCAGCGAGTCGCCCCTGAGACGACGAACCGGTAGCTGCCCGAACCGACCATGTGCTATGCCCGCAGCGTCTCCGGTTCGCGCACTGCTGCGGCGATCGCGCGCAGAACACCGATCGGGTCTTCACCCACCGCGTGCAGGCCGACGTGGTTCGCTCCCGCCGCGATCTCCGCGCGGATGCCTGTCGCGATGGCCGTCGCGTCGCCATGGAGCACGAGCGCGTCGATCAACCGGTCGCTGAACGGGTCGGTGAGGTCGCGGTCGGTGTAGCCGATCCGCCGGAGATTGCCGGCATAGTTGGCGATACCGAGGATGGGGCGCAGCCCGGCCCGGCCGGTCTCCCGGGCCCGGTCGACGTCAGTGTCCAGCAGCACGCCGTGGCCGGGCGCCACCAGCTTGTCCGGTCCCAAGGCTTCCCGGGCGCGGCGAGTGTGTTCGGGCGTCACCTGGAGCGTGAGTGTGCCCGCGGCGCGCTCGGCTGCCAGCCGGAGCATCTTGGGGCCGAGTGCGGCCAGTAGCACGCTCTCGGCGGGGACGCCGGCCGCGGTCAGGGTGTCCAGGTAGCTCGCGATCTTCGCCACCGGCGACGTGTACCCGGTGTTGATTTCCCGGTGGCCGGCGCCGATGCCGATGAGCAGCCGTTCGGCGTGCTTGTTCGCGATCCGGTGGTAGGAGTCCGCGACGGTACCCGCGTCGGCCTCCCACACGTTGAGCACACTGGTGCCCACCACGATCCGGTTCGTGGCGTCGAGCAGCCGCTCTGCCGCGAGGAGATCGGCGGTCGGCGACGCCGCCAGCCAGATCGCGCTGTAGCCGGCTTCCTCCAGTGCGACGGCGTCCGTCGCGGTCGCGTCGGCGGCGGTCAGGTAGGCGCCGAGCGGCCCGAGTTCGATGGTCATGATCACGACTACAGCACCGGCCGGCCACGCGAACCAGCGCCAAGCCGTATGTGCTGCGATAAGCTGATCTTATCGTTGGTCCAGTCCCAGGTAGGAACCATGGAGTTACGGGCGCTGCGCTATTTCGTCGCCGTCGCCGACGAGCTGCACTTCGGCCGGGCCGCCGAGCGGCTGCACATCGCCCAGCCCGCGGTCAGCCAGCAGATCGCCCGGCTGGAGCGGGAACTCGGGGTCCGGCTCCTCGACCGGTCGCCCCGGCGGGTCCGGCTGACCGCGGCCGGGCGGCGGGTGCTCGATGCGGCGCGCAGCACGCTCGCCGCGGCCAACCAGGTGCAGATAGCGGCGAAGCAAATCCCGACGGTTGTGCGCATCGGCACTGCCGCCGGCATGACCGCTCGTCTGGAACGCGGTATCGACGCTCTGCGCGAGGGGGCGCCGGAGTTCGACGTGGTGCTGGTCGATCTGCCGGTCGAGGCCCGGCTCAACGCTCTCCGGCAGGGTGACCTCGACCTGGCGCTGACCCGTGGGGTGGGCTCCGTACCAGGGTTGACGGTGTTGCCGGCTTGGCAGGAGAACTTGCTGGCGGTGGTGTCAAAGCATCATCCGGCCGCCGACGGGAGTGCCGTCAGCCTGGCCGAACTGGCCGGCGACACGCTGCGCTTGCCCGCGCGGGAGCACGACCCTCCGTTGCACGACGCCATGGGCCTGGCGCTGCGCGAAACCGGGCTGTGTCCGCGGACAGGCAGGCCGACCGGCACGCTCCAGGACACGATCGTCGAAGTCGGCTCGGATTCGCGGAGCTGGACGGTGCTGCCCGCCGATCAGGTCGCCGAGATCCACTCCACCCGCGTTCGGGCGATCCCGCTCGAACCGGCGATCACGATCGCCGGTAGCGTCGTCATCGCGGAAGACGCGGGTAGCGCAGCCGAGTGTGCGGTAACGGCCTTCCGCGACGAGGGGATCCGACACCGTCCATAAGAGACGAGGTCAACGTCGGCGCGCGCCCGTCACGCACGCACTCACCCGGGAATCGCAGATCCCGCGCAACGCTCTCACCCGGAGCGACACCGTTCTGAAGAACGAGTTCACCGAACTGGTCGAGGTACGTGGCGCGACCCGGGACGTCGATGTCCGGCTCCACGTTGAGATCACGCACGCTCAGATCAGGACCAAGCTCCCCGCCCAGGCCCCTTAAGAGCTCAACCGGCACTTCGGTCCCACTCGGGTAAGCGATCGACGCAGGGCAATGCAGTGCCGAAACGCGCCCGGCTATGTCGGGCGCATCGTGCGCAAAGCCGACGGCGTACCACGGCCGCAGGAAGCGAAGGCGAGTTCTCGCTCCACAGTCACAGCCCTCACCAGCCAGTACGGCCGATATCACTCACGGTGTGGCTATCGCAGCACGCGCGCCAACCCGGACCGCAGCACAACAGCGATGAACACCAGTAAGAGCGTGAAGATCAACGCGGAAAGATCGATCGGGGTCCCCGCGGAGAGCTGGATGAGGATCTCGCTGACGACTGCGATCCCGGCCAGAACGAACGCGGTGGTGCGGGTGTGCCGTGCTGATCGACAATCAGGAAACCGCGCGAGCGCCCACCGGGTTCGCAACAACAGCGCTGCCAGAGTCATCAGTACGCCCGCGCAGAACCACGTCTGGAACACGAATGGAGTCAGGATGACCGGGTCCCGACTGTCGACCAGCATTTCGGCCAATCGGGGACCAAAGAGAATGAACGCCACGATGGCCAGATTCAGTACGGCCATGATCAGGCAATACGACCGGACCTGCGCGATTTGCCGTTGCCGTGGATCCCTGTCGATCCGCCGGGAACTACTTGGCTGTCCAGCCACCCGGGGCCATCCTTTCAGCCACCACAGTCGGCCAGCTCCCGTCGGCGAATGATCCATCCATTGTGCACAGCTGATCCAGCTTTGCCCGCTTCTCCTGGAGTGCGTTGTCCAGGACGGTGCTGAAGGTTGCCACCGCGCCAAGGTAGGCGACACAGGCGGCACCCAACGCGATCAGTGCAGGAGGTGTGGCCACTCCGGTGCACACGCCGGCGATGCAAGCCCCCACCGCCGCGAGCACCGAGCAGGCCGTCAACCAGTACAACCAACTGGCGGAGCAGAACCGGCAGATCTACGACCAGTATCACCAGACGAGCAGCACGGTCCAACAAGGCATCAAGATTGACTACGGTCAGTTGCCCGACGCGCAGGATGCGCAGGTCAGCGGCAACACCAGCAATACTGATTACAGCAGCAGTCCTCGACAGTCGGTGACGGATAGCGGTGGTGGTCCGAGCCACTACCGGGCACCAGCAGCGAGTGCCTACTCGCCACCAGCCGCGGCCCCGCACACGACCGTCGGTTCGGTTATGCCGAGCTACCCGACGTCATCAGCGCCCTCCTACAACAACTCGACCAGCACCTCCGGCTACATCCCACCGAGTAGCAGCAATGCCAGCAATCAGTCGAACTCGTTCAGTCCCACTAGCGGTTTCGGTCCTACTGGTGGTTTCGGCCCCATGGGCGGCGGCGCGGCAGCCGGGAGTGGCTACGGCGCGGGCGGTGGCGTCGGGGCCGGTGGTTCGCTGCAGCCCGGCAACCAAGTCGGTGCCGGCGCCGGTGAAAGCATGTACGGGGCGAGGCCTGGTGCCGCCGGTACCGCAGCTGGGGCGGCGGGTGCCTCGGGACGTCCGGGCATGCCCGGCGGCATGGGCGGGGCGCACGGCAAAGGCGAGGGCGGTGACGAGGAGCACGAAACCAAGTACCTCCTCGACGAGGATGGCGACGAAATCTTCGGAACCGACGAGAAGACCGCGCCGCCGGTGATCGGACTGTAGGTCGACGTCGTGCCGAAGCTCCAGCAGGTACAGTCCGCCTGCCACTGCCTTCAGCAGGTCGCACTCATTGATACGGCGGCGGTGCCGACGAAGGTGAAGGTCGCCGCCCCGGCCTGATAGGGCTCGGCAGCCGGCAGGAGCCGCGACACGAACTCGAGCGCGTGCGCGCCTTACCCCGCCGGTGACACTTCGTCGCCCTGAGGCACAACGAGAGGTACTCCGCATCCTGGACGGCCGCGGAGCGGGTCGCTCTTCCTCACAACTTGGTAACCCTCGGTAATACTCCGGCCGCGCCGATCGACGTACCGCTTGATCACCATCGGACACGTGCAGGGAACAAGTTAGGTCGCATGAACAACCCGGTCGTCGAACAGGCCCGTAACCTGTTCGAGTTCCTGTTGCGAGCCCAAGAACTGAAGGCCGCGGTTCATCGCGTCGCCGATGTCGACGCGTACAAGCGAGACGGGTTGGTGCTCTGGCTCTCCGATCTGCCGGAACACCCCGCCGTGGCACTCGCCCCGGAGGCAGGGGCGGCGCCGGACGACCCGTTACTGACGATCGGCCGCATACCCCGCCTGGACCCACCCGCGCCGGGAGCGGAACTCAGCACGTGGCTCACCGGTCCCTTCGATGATCCGTCACGGCCACCGACCCTGCGCGAAGCGATCACGACCGACGCGGACGGCTCGCCAACTGAGGGCGGCGGGCTCTCGCTCGCGGAACACCCACAGATCCGGGACGCCTACGAGACCTGGGCAGGCGAGTGGCGTGCGTGGGCGGGCCAGGAGCTGCGCGACCGCCAGGCCCGGGCCGTCTACAACGAGCTGTTCAGCGCGTTCTTGAAGGCCAAGGACAGTCCCGAAGACCTGGAGCTGGTGGCCGGGACGGGACTGCTGGCGTGGTCCCCGCAGGACCATCCGGTCGTGCGCAGGCACCTGTTCTCCAGTCCCCTGACCATACACTTCGACGACGAGACGGCACAGTTGTCGATCGTTCCCGCCGAATCACCGGAGCCGTTCAGGGTCGAGTTGGACATGCTCGACCCCGGCCTGCTCAAGGCGAACGAGCACATCAACGAAATCCGGGCCAGCCTCCGGGAACTGCAGGCTCATCCGCTCGACGCGAGCGAGCTGAACCCCCTGGCCCGCCGGCTGGTGCATGCCCTGGACGGGGACGGGGTCTACCACGACGACACCGACGAGCTTCCCGATCCGGGGACCGGAGCGCGAGGTGCGTTCGCCCCGGCGGTGATCCTGCGCAAACGCTCGCAACGGGGACTGGTCGAGATTTTCCGCACGATCGTCGCGCAGCTCGCCGAGGCGGAGGCCGTGCCGGACGGCGTGATCCCGCTCATCGACGCCGACCACCTGCCGAAGGCGGAAACGGCGACCGAGGCCGGCGCGCTGGTCCAGGTCGACGGGACGGCGTTCCTGCCGATGCCGGTCAACGACAAGCAGCGGCAGATCATCGAAGCTGTCGACACGAAGGCCCAGGTGCTCGTCCAGGGCCCACCCGGCACCGGCAAGACCTACACGGCCGCGGCGCTGATTTCCCACCTGCTCGCGCAGGGCAAGCGCGTGCTCGTCACCGCGCAGACGGACCGTGCGCTGCGGGAGGTGCGGGACAAGCTGCCCGCCGCGATCCAGCCGCTGTCGGTGGCCGTCGTGGGAACGTCACGCGAGGACATGGCCGACCTGAAGACCGCCGTACAGACCATCTCGACGGCGGCACACGAGCACGACTCCGACGAGAACGCTCGCGTCATCGAAGGCTGCCTTGGCGAGATCGACCGGCTCCGGCGCGAGCGAGCCGAGCTGTACCACGAGATCGTGGCCGTGCGTGAGCGCGAGGTGCGCCAGGAAGAACATGCCGGATACCGCGGAACGCTTGCCGCGATCGCCCAGCAGGTGCGGACGGAAGCGGACCGGTACGGGTGGCTAGCGGACCACACGGCTGTCGGCGGTGACGATCTGCCGCCGCTGCGGACCGCCGAGATCATCGAGTGGCGCGGTTACCTGCTCGACGACGCGCTGGCCGCGGACGAGTCCGAGGCGCGAATGCGTTTGCCCGAGCCTGCCATGGTGCCGGACCCAGACGTTTTCGCGGATCTGGTCGCGGCGGAGCGCAGCGCGGCGGCGGACGGAACGCGGTACGAATCGCTGAAGGAGCATTCCGCGTTCGACGCCGTGCTCCGGCTGCCCGCCGCGCAACGCCAGGACCTGCAACGGCGGCTCCACGAACTCGCGGACGAGGCCGACACACTCGCGAGCAGGCGCGAGGACTGGATGGACACGGCGTTGCGCGATGTCCGCTCCGGGCGGGCCGCCGGCTGGCAGGCCCGGGGCGACCAGATCGGGACGTTGATCGAGCAGTGCGCCGGTCCCGTCGACCGGCTCGGGCTGTTGACGCAGGTCGAGATGCCCGAGGCCGACAGTGCCCGCCTGGCGGCGCTCGCGCGCGAAGTCCACCGTCACCTGGACAAAGGCGGCAAGATCAAGACTGCCGCCGACGGCACGCCGAAACTCGGCACTTTCGCCCCGAAAGTGCTCAAGCAGGCACAGCCGCTTTTCGACGCGGTGCGCGTGGACGGCCTGCCGCCGACGAACCCGGCGCAACTCGACGCGGTCACCACCTGGGTGGAGGCCGTCAGGGTGCTGACGGCACTGGACCGCGCGTGGCCGGAGGACGTGCACATCCCCGCCGAAGACACCTTGCAGGAGCGCCTGCAGTGGCACCGCACCGAACTGGAACAACTGAACCGCGTCCTCCGGCTCGCCACCGAACTGGAGGCCGAGGAAGAGCGTTTGGCGCAGCTGCGCCTTCCTGCGCCCGACTGGAACGATCTGCAGGCGGTCCGCACGTACGCCACGCTCGTCGACGCCGCGACGGCCGAGGAAGCACACAGCGCGGCAAGCGAACCGCTGAGCCAACTGCAGAACATGCTCGCCGAGGCCGCGCGCTGGGCCCACGCCGCACCCTGCGTGGAACGTCTGCGCGCCGCGGTCGAACAGCGCGACCACGACGAGTACGGCGCGGCACACGGCAGATTCTCACGGTTGTGCCAGGTGCGCGAACTGTGCCAGCGCCGCGACGGTCTCGGAAAGCGCCTGGCGGGTGCGGCACCGGAGCTGTTCCGGGCCATCGCGTCGGCCCCGGCGGAGGGTGCATGGGCCGATCGTCTCGGATGGTTCGCCGAGGCGTGGACCTGGGCGGCGACGCGTGCGTGGGTCCAGGCTCAGGAAGCCAAGGACGTCAACGTCTTGCAGGCGCGGATCACCCGTATCGAAGACCGGATTCACCAGCAGGTGGAACTGCTGGCGTCGCGCCGCGCCTGGGACCACGCGGCCTCACCCGAGCGCATCGGCGGCTCGGCACGTGCCGACCTGACTCAGTACGCGCAACTGGTGCAGCGGGGCGGCAAGCTCACAGGCAAGTACGCGGCGCAGCAGAAGGCGGCGATCCGCGCCGCCATGGACCGCTGCCGCCCTTCGGTGCCGGTGTGGATCATGCCGCTGTACCGGATCGCGGAGCAGCTGCGGATCCGGCCGGGCATGTTCGATGTCGTGATCGTCGACGAAGCCTCACAGGCTGGGCTGGAAGCCACCTTCCTGCAGTACCTCGCGCCGAAGATCGTGGTAATCGGCGACGACAAGCAGGTTTCACCCACCGCGGTGGGTGTCGATCAGCAGCAGTTACGCGACCTCGCGGGCCAGTACATCCCGAACGACCGGTACCGCGAGTCGTGGCAGGACCCGACGCGCAGCCTGTTCGACGAGGCGAAAATGCGCTACGGCGGACTGATCACGCTGACCGAACACCGCCGCTGCGTTCCGGAGATCATCGGGTTTTCGAACCGGATCGCCTATGAGCCGGAAGGTATCCGGCTCATTCCCGTCCGGCAGTACGGTGCGGACCGGCTGGACCCCGTCAAGGCGGTGTATCTGCCGGACGGTTACCAGCGCGGCGGTGCCAGCAAAATCAACCCGGTCGAGGCGGAGGCCATCGTCGACCAGATCGAGGAGTGCCTCGCCGATCCGGCCTACTCCGGCCGCACCTTTGGCGTGATCTCCCTGCTCGGACAGACTCAGGCCAAGTACATCGAGAACCTGCTGTTGGAGCGCATCGGCAAGCGGGAGTGGACCGAGCGGGACCTGCGCTGCGGCGACGCCCCCGATTTCCAGGGCTCCGAACGCGACGTCATGTTCCTGTCCATGGTCGCCGCACCGGAACCCGGCCAGCGCCTGGCCTCGCTCACCCGGGACCTGTTCGTGCAGCGGTACAACGTGGCCGTCTCCCGCGCCAAGGACCAGGTGTGGGTGTTCCACTCGATCGACCGGCAGACGCTGCACAACCCGGAAGACATGCGCTTCCAGTTGCTGGACTACTGCTACGGCGTCATCAACCGCGGCCGCTCGGAAGAGGAGGGAGCGACCGGCGAGCTGGTGCCGGAGGACGAGCGCGTGTCACCGTTCGACTCCCTGTTCGAGCAGCGGGTGTACAACCGCATCATCGACCGCGGCTACACGGTGATCCCGCAGCACGCGGCGGCCGGTTACCTGATCGACTTGGTGGTGATCGGCGGGCACGCGCGCCTGGCCGTCGAGTGCGACGGCGACCACTGGCACGGCCCGGACAAGTACGACGAAGACCTCGCGCGTCAGCGGGACCTCGAACGATGCGGCTGGCGGTTCTTCCGGATCCGCGAGTCGGCCTTCTACGTCGATCCTGCCGCCGCCCTCGCCGGGCTGTGGGCCGCCTTGCGGGACCTGGACATTCATCCGGCCGGCGGGCTAACGGAACCAGCGGTGACGGCCTTGTCCGAACCTGTGTCGGCAACACCCCAAGCGGCTGGCCCGGAATTCGCCTCGGGCTCGCCGGCCGAGCAACCGGAGATACCGGAACCAACCGCAGCAGCACCGCACCCCGCCGCAGGCCGCACTCTGGAGAAGTACCAGGAGTTCACCGGATCAGTGACGCCGGTAGCTGAAGCGACACGTGAGCAACTGATCACGGGGCTCCGCGCCATCGTCGAGATGGAAGGCCCGATACTCGGCGACCGGCTCCACGCGGTGTACGTACGGGCCTCCGGGGGCCATCGGGTCGGGAAACAGATTGCCAGCACGCTCAACTCGGCGATCAGCGCGGCAGTCCGGGCGGGTGTGCTGGTTCGCGACAACCCGCTCAGCCAGGCGGGTGTAAAGCCACAGACCTACCGGTTGCCGGAGCGACCGGAGGTGCGTATCCGTGAACGTGGCCCGCGCTCGTTGGACCATGTGCCGCCCTCCGAGCTGGCGGCCTTGATGGCGATGGTCGCCGACGATCGTCCAGGGGACAGCGATGAGGAGATTGTTCGCCACACAGCACAGTTGCTCGGCGTCGGCCGGTTGACCCAGCAGGCACGCGAGTTGCTCGAGCGTGCCCGGAGCCTCGTAGCCGAGTCCTGGCATTGACCTTGGGTGCGAGTTTGGGTGCGAACTGAGGTCGAACATTGCCCCGTTCGCACCCAACGGAGATCTGCAGCCGCCCATCGTCCCTGGTAGTCGCTCTGCTCCTCTTCGGCCGGAGCCCTCATAATCCCTTGGCCGCGGGTTCGAGCCCCGCCCGGCCCACCCGTGAACTGACCAGCTGGTTCACTGCGCCAATGGTGTCATTGTGCGAACCACGGGTCGGGTTTCGCAGTCCCGCACTGCAGGCGCTGGGGGCCCGTACTGGCTGGACGTGTACCACGTCATTACTGAAAGTGCTCAAGTCGCTGCGGGTGTGGGTGCAGGTGCACTACGGTCAGCCATCGTGGACGATCAGCGGTGGGGTTTCGAGGAAGCCGAGGATTGGGAGTACGAGAAACTGAGCGGGAGGCCGCCTCCGGATCCTGTCGAAGAGCCGACGGAAACGCTGGTCGGAGAGGACCCTGACCGCGTGGTCGCCGTCGTGGTGTCGCCGCAGGCAGCGGTCGCGCGGGTGCGGTTGACGCCGGAATGGCGAAGCCGGGTGGACCCGCGTGGGTTGCATAGCAACGTGCTCGTGGCGGCGAACACGGCGACGATGCGCGCTCTCGCCTTCAACGTCGAACGGATGGATAGCACAGCCGCAGCGGTACCTGCTGCGCCGAACCCGCCGCCGGCTGGCCTCGATCAATCACCATTGACCCTACGGGACGTGCAGCGGCTGCTTGACGCGGTTTCCGCGGAGCTGGATCAGTTCACCGAGCGGATGTCCGCGGTGATGGACCACCCGGTGCACGTGCAGAGCGCAGGAGAACACGTGCACGGCTCCGCGCAGCGCGGTCAGGTGCTGTCGCTCGACATCGATGCCGGCTGGGCAGGGCAGGCGCGGCACACCGAGATCGAGAACGAACTGCTTGAGGTACTGCGTGCCATGCGTGATACGAGTGCCCCGCAGCAGCTGGCTGCTGGGCCGAGCGGCAATGCGATTTCGGAATTGATGGACTTGGCCGCTGATCCGCAGCGGCTGATGCGGCGACTCGGTTTACCGGACTGACCGAAGCTCGTCGGCTCAACGCCAGGGGAAAGGTGAGACATGGTGGACATCAAGACCGCGGTCGACGCACTGCGGTCCGACGCAGGCGTGTGGGATGGCGCCGCCCAGGATGTCGACGGGCCGCGACAGGCGATCGGCTCGCTGGGACTGACCGGCCACGACGTCTCGATGTATGGCGTGGACAAGGGAATCGACACCACCTACGCCGGGGCTCAAAGCGCGCTGCAGAACATGTTGCAGCAGGCGGGCGAGAACTTTCGCGACCTTGCCGGGTCGTTGCGGCACGCCGCTGGCATGTACGACCAGACCGAGGCCGACCACCAGCAGCGCATCAAACGCGCTGCCGGGCAGTGACGAAAGAGACCGGTGATATGCCGTGACGAGCCCCGCCATTCAGCAGGTCAACGACAAACTGCGTGAGCTCGACCAGAAGATCAACGACTTCTTCAACAAGGTCAACGACGTACTGAGCTGGGTCCCGGGCTTCCTGTCCGACCTCATCCAGCCAATCGAGAATGGACTGGAATCGCTCCGGCAGAAGGTGAAGGAGTTCTTCGATCGGGTCAACCACCTGATTGACCAGCCAGGCAGCCCGACCCGGTTACATGAAGTGGCCGCGGATTGGGTCAACATGGTCGGGAACACCGTCGGCGACATCGCCGGACGGATCAGCCTCGACAAGCTGCAAACCAATCTCGACTGGGAGGGCCGCGGCGCCGAGGCCTACAAGACGGCAGTGCCCGCGCAGGTCAGCGGCCTGAACTCCGTGAAGGACCTGGCCAACCAGCTGCGCGGCTCACTGGACAACCTCGGCAACGGAATCGAATCGTTCTGGACGGCCATCGTCATCGCCCTGGTCACCTTTGTGGTCGGTGCTGTCGGCGCGATCATTGCGGCTTGCACGGTAGTCGGCATCCCTGCCGCGATCGCAGCGATCTTGGGGGCGGCCGGTGTCTCCATCGGACTGGTCGCGACCGCGATTCTGTCGCTGCAGTCCCTGACCAACACCATCTCCAGCGAGCAGAACACCATCGCCCAGAAGGTGCACGACCTCGGCGACCAATGGGCCAAGTCCAATACCGGCGCCATGCAGGCCAAAACCGACTGGCATGTGGCGCAATGACGCCAGACCTCGCTGGCACAGGCCGGATCGCCGCCATGTCGTTGAGCGTGAGCCTCATCGCGATCATTGTGTTCATCGGGCTGGGCTTCGCGGCACCCACCGGCACCCATCCTTTCTTCTATTTCGGATTGGCTTTTTTCGGTGGTGGGGCAATTAGTCTGCTCTTCGGCGGAATCGGCGTTGTTTTCGCGCGCGACCGTACCCCTAGCTCCCCGTCTCTGGACTCGCAGTTTTTCGGCGGGGTTCGCACGATGATGATGGCGATGTGGCTGTGCGCGTTGGTGATGGACGGCCTGGGCACCTTGATCGTGCGGGCCATTGCGGGCGGCAGGGGTGGTACCACCCCGCTGAGCACCGGTGTGCTGGTCATCGCGTTCACCGTTGCGACCGTCACCGTGATCTGCGCTGGGGTGACGGCCGTGGTCATGCGCCGCCGGCTCCGCCGGGGCTGAGCCGTGCCCCGTCATCGCGGCCGAGACAATCGCCCGATCGATCCGGCGCGGGCACGTCGTATTCACGAACTCGCGATCCCACTGGGGCTGGGATCGTTGACGCTGGCTGCCGCCCTCGTGGGCGTTGTTGTGTACCTCGCGCTGACCTGGGTGCCGAAGGTGCCGCTGCTAGCGATGACCGCGGGGACCCACGGGGCGATGGCACTCATCGCGATGTGCTCCGGCGTCGTCACGATCTCGATGTGTATCGCCGTCTCGGCCTGCCAGCTCGAACTCGGATCGGCCAACGCGATCCGCCGGAACCTGCTCGTGCTCTGGAACCTGAGCGTCCTCATGGCATGCCTCGGCTGGCTCGGGCTGGGGACCGGCCCTGGTCTGGCGCACGTACCGATCGGTGCGCCAGTGATCGTTGTGAGCGTGCTTGTGCCCACCGTCCTGGTCCTCTGCAACGGCACTGTCACCGTCTTGGCAATCCGACTTCTGCGGAGCTAGAAATGGTCTAAGCAATAGCAGGCACACGCCCTGTTTCCGATGGAGAAGGAACACCGTCGACGGGTGATTCCGTTCCTCCACCGCCGCTTCGTCGCCCCTCGGCCCGAACTGCGACGAAGCGGCGGTGGCCCTGTCGCGTGTGGTACGAAGTCGGCGACCTGACCAGCCTGGTCGCCTGACCCAATAACGAATCTCTACCGGCCGGCACGGTGCAGGCAGACGCTGGCCGTACGCACGTGACGCCGGCGCTCAATCGCGCCGGTGCCTGTAATGGTGCACGACGAGGGCCGTGCCGAACACCATTGTCAGCAGCCCGAAGCCGATCCCGACGAGGACGTTGGGGATCGAGGCCGACGTCACCACGTTGGCAACGCCGCTGATCACGAGCAGCAGCCACAGCACGGGGCGCACGTAACCGCGTTCGGCGGTGGTGTTCTTGCCGGTCATTGCATGCTCCTTGGTGGACGTGCTGTTCGTCATGCCTGAACACTACGAATCCACTACAGTCGGCCGCGATCCAGCGAGCGCTACAGCTCAGGTACGGCAGGCTGTACCAATACGCCCACTGCCTGGCGACCGCCCGCGCGCGTGCCCTATCGTCGCCGCTACAGGAGGTGCGGATGGCGAGCCAGGCAAATCGTGGCCGCTGGGACGTTCTCGCCCGAGTCCGGATCGCACTCGACGCGCTCGATCACCTCGTCGGTGGCCTTGGTACCTCGGTGCTCGCTCTGGCGACGCTGTTCTTCCTGCTCGGCACCGCGGTGTTGAGTCTGGTCGGCGTCGGCATGGTGCTGGCGCCCACCACACTGCGGATGCTGCGCGTGGTCGCCGACCGGGAACGCGCGCGGCTGTCCCGCAGAGGGCCGGAGATCATCGGCCCGGAGCCGCTGCCGGACACGCTGCACGCCGCCCTGCGGGATTCCACCGTGTGGCGGGAACTGGGCTGGGTCGCCTGTCACGCGACCCTCGGTCTGGTACTCGGGCTGGCCTCGCTGACGCTGCCGCTCGACATCGTGCACGACACCTCCTTTCCGCTGTGGTGGAAGGCGGTGGAGGGCACGTCGTCCGCCAGCTCGTCGTTCGCGTTCTGGACGGTGGACGACTGGCCCGGAGCGCTCCTCGTCGGCCTGACCGGCCTGGCGACGATCGTCGTCACGGTCGTGGTCATGCCCGGCCTGGACTGGCTGCAGGCGTGGCCGGGAACCAAGCTGCTGGCGCCCGACCGGGGGACCGATCTCGCGCTGCGCGTCGTCCAGCTGACCGCCACCCGCGCGGCCGCGCTGGACGCCCACGCCACCGAGCTGCGGCGGATCGAACGGTCGCTGCACGACGGGACACAGAACCGGCTCGTCGCCGCCAACGTGCTGCTCGGCGCCGCTCAACGCGCGCTGGCGCGCGACCCGGCCAGCGCCAAGCAGATACTCGACCGCGCCCAGGACGCCACCGAACGGGCACTGGCCGAACTGCGCGGAGTGGTGCGCAGTATTCTCCCGCCGGTGCTGACCGAACGCAGCCTTCCCGACGCCCTCAGCGCGTTGGCAGCGGACTGCCCCGTTGCCTGCAGCATCGACGCCGACGTCCCCGACCGGCAGGCCGTCTCCGTCGAGGCCACCGCCTACTTCGTGGTGGCCGAGGCGCTCACGAACATCGCCAAACACAGCAACGCCGAACACGCCACCATCCAGCTCCGCCGCCGGGACGACCGGTTGTGCGTCGACATCACCGACGACGGCCGAGGCGGCGCCGACGAGCGCATCGGATCCGGGATCGCCGGCATCCGGCGCCGGGTCGAGGCGCATGACGGCACGTTCGCGCTGAGCAGCCCGGCCGGCGGCCCCACTGTTCTGACTGTGAGCCTGCCATGCGCCTCGTGATTGCCGAGGACGACTCGCTGCTGCGCGAGGGCCTCGCGTTGCTGCTGCGTGCCGAGGGCGTCGACGTGGTGGCCACCGTGGCCAACGCCGAGGATTTCCTCGCCGCCGTTGACGAGCACAAGCCCGACACGGCCATTGTGGACGTTCGCATGCCGCCGACGCACACCGACGAGGGCATCGTCGCCGCCGTCGAGGCCAGGCGCAGGCAGCCCGGTCTCTCCGTGCTCGTGCTGTCGGCGTACGTCGAGCAGGCCTTCGCCACGGAACTGTTCACCAACGGCGGTACCCGGCTCGGCTACCTGCTCAAGGAGCGCGTCGGCCGGGTCGAGGAGTTCCTGGACGCGCTGCACCGCGTTGCCGGCGGCGGCACGGCCATCGACCCCGAAGTCGTCACGCAGCTGCTGGTCCGGACCCGGCCCGACAAGCGCCTGGAACGGCTGAGCGCAAGGGAACGCGACGTGCTAGCGCTGATGGCCGAAGGCCTGGGCAACACGGCCATCGCCGAACGACTCGTCGTCACCGAAGGCACCGTGCACAAGCACATCCGGA
Organism: Amycolatopsis cynarae; assembly: GCF_026802195.1. Classification (NCBI taxonomy): domain Bacteria; kingdom Bacillati; phylum Actinomycetota; class Actinomycetes; order Pseudonocardiales; family Pseudonocardiaceae; genus Amycolatopsis; species Amycolatopsis cynarae. Next base: position 4,764,798 of record NZ_CP113836.1, read on the forward strand.
GCGTCTTCGCCAAGCTGGACCTGGCCCCGACCGACCGTTCGGACCGGCGCGTCACCGCCGTGCTGCACTACCTCAAGGACGTCGACCGCCGCAACACCTGACCGGCCTTTCCCTTTGCTGCTGGGAAAGACCGGCCAAGGGCCGCGGCGGTGGATCAAGCGGCGACGCTTGTCTCGACGGACGGCGGGTAGCCGAGGCGACCTCGGGTCGCGACCAACAGCACGATCGTCACGACGACGGAGCCGATCAGCAACGCGTGCATCCCGTCCCTGCTGGTCAGCTGCGGGAACATCTGCGACCCGACGACCGAGAAGAAGTTGTTGACGCTGGTGTGCGCCAGCATGGCCAGCGGCAGGCTCTCGCCGGTGCGGTTGAACACCCAGGTCATCACGAAGCTGAGCGCGGTGGCGGAGACGACGAACTCAACGGGCGTAAGCAGGTCCACGTGAGGCCAGCCGCCCCACTCGGTCAGGAACAGCGGGAGGTGCCATATGCCCCACAGCACACCGAGAATGAGGGTGCCGACGACCGGACCGTACCGACGCTGCATGCGGGGCAGCGCGAAGTCGCGCCAGCCGGGCTCCTCCGCGAGGCCGGTCGTGACCATCTGGAGCACCAGAGCCGGCAGGTAGGCCAGGAGCGTGACCACCGGCGGCAGTCGGAAGTCGCCGTCGGTCAACGGAAGCGTGGCGATGATAAGCACAGCGGGCACGCTGATCAGCACCGCGAGGTACCAACGCCAACTGACGCCGAACTTGACCAGCCGTCCGGTCCAGACGCGCAACCCCGCCCTGCCGTCGGCGGCCGCGGTCACCAGGAACGCGGACAGGATCGGGCCGAGATAGGCGCCGGGCAGCATGCCGGCGAGCTGTGAAGTGCCGAGCAGGGACGGGAAGCGGAAGTGCCAGATCCCCAGCCCGTTCTCGGACAGGATGTAGGGCGTCCACGCGCTCCAGCTCAGCAGGTTGGCCATGGCGAAGAACCAGACCAACGGCCGCCTGTGGATCTGGCCGCGCAGTCCGGTGTGGTCGGACCTGCTGTCGACGCGCGCCTGGCTGTGCCACGTCCATGACGCCGATCGAGTTCCGGCAGCAGATCCAAACCGCATCGCCACCCTCGACGACACACACGTCGACCATGAACTCATCGACCAAGCTCAGGACCTGGCCGACGAGCTAACCGGACCGCTCACGCACTACCAAGCGACACTGCAACGACACGACATCCCGCTGCCGTACAACCCTAAAAACTGACCCGGGGCTCCGCCCTGGACCCGGCACCGCTTCGGAGATCAGGTAACGGCAGGTCCGGTGACCTCCTCACGGCGCGCCCAAGGGCAGCCAGACCGGGTGGCACCGGGCAAGGGCGCTTCGCGGCCTCCGGCAAACCCTTGACCGGCACCACCCCGGCCCGGCAGGGATGAACCCGCGCCGCGAGGAGATCACCTCAGCGCGAAACGCGCAGGACAGTGGCCAGTTCACACTCCGCTGCTAGGCCAACCTCCGGAGACCTTTCTGGCCGCGGTGCGCTGTGGTGTGTGACGGCGACCGCAGCATGATGAGGTTGCGACCTTCTTCAGTCCCAGCAGTTGAAGAGCGCTTCCCCGAGGGTGCTGGGCCGCCAGTAGGTGATGTCTTTTGACGAGACATGGGGCCAGGCCGCGGCATCAAACGAGCCGTCAAGCTCGGACTTGGTGAGCACCTGAAACCCCGGCAGCAGCCCTGCCACCACAGCCAGCAGTTCAGGGGCATCGACAAATGTCAGCTGGTCTGACCGCCTGCCCCCACTGACGAAATCGATGGCCGGGGGCTCGGCAATGGCCAGCACGGCCGAGTCGCGCGTGCAGGCGACGGCGAGCGTGTGATCGCGATAGGCGATAACTCCGAGGTGGAAATTGGGTGTCACGTCATTGGCGACGTGGAACTCGATCACCCTGCCGCCAGTGCTGCGGGCAGCTGCGTAACAGGCGCGCTTGAAGTTGACGACGTCCGTCACGCGGTGAAAATACCCGTACGGGTCACTGCCCCGACGCGTCGAATCATTCAAACCTCGATGGCTGTCAGGACTCGTACCCATCGCCGCGCATGGGCAGCGGTATCTACTCAGCCCCAGCGGACGGCTCCGCGTGCCGCTTTACTGCCGCTAATCGACGAGAAGACACCGGAAACCGCCCGAACCAACCGGCGTTGGCAGCCGGAAAGAGGCCAGGTCACCGGCAATAACCGGAACTACCCGGCCTCTTCAGGAGAAGTTGATCTTCTATCCAAAGGTTCTGGGTTCGAGCCCCAGGCACCCCACACGAGTTGACCTGCAGGTTTGGCCAGTTTCAAGATCACCGCTTCCGGGCTTGCCCCTTGACGGCTCTCGCCGCTCCGTCGCACCCTGGCGTCATGAGCCAGTCCACGTGGGTGATCGCTACCACGCCTACCACTAGGCGGGGCATGATCGGCCTCTGGTCAGATCGGGGCGTCAGCGCATAGCGTGTCCCGGCTGCCAGCAGACGCATCGACGCGACACCCTCGTGCGCCAGCGCGTAGCAGCGCCATCATCTTGGTTCCCCTTCGGCTTGCCGGACACGTCCTGACCCGACTACGGCTCTTACCGTGGTCCGGTCACCCCGAACGGATCGGCGCGTAGAGCGCGGATCGTGGGTTGTAGAGCCCGGCGCGGTGGTAGTAGATGTTGGTGATCACCTGAAGTGCGACAAACAGCACGGCGTACTGCGCGCCGTTGAGCCCCGGCACCGCATTGACCGGCATGGTGTAGGCCATAACGAAGCGAAGCGCCGCATCCGCGATTGTCGCGACACCCCAGATGACACTGGCGACGCGCCAGACACGGCGGAAACCAGGCAGGCGATCCCACAGATAGTCCCAGGAATCGCCGGCCGGGCCGACGCGCCCTTCCAGCAATGCGCGGGCAAAGTAGAACACCACGGGTCGAGTGCGCCTGGTGCTGACCAGCAGCCAAAGGCCGGCGATCCCGGTCATCCAGCCGTCCTTGGCCAGCAGGAATCGGGGCGAGCCACTGATCAACGCCGCCCCGGCGGACAGCACCGTCATACCGACCATGAACGCCCCGAGACCGTCCAGCCGCCGATGCCGCACGATCTGGGCCAGCGTGGTCAGGCCGGGCACCACCGCACTGGTCAGCAACGCGAGGAAGACGCCCACGCCGAGGCTGTGCAGCAGGTAGTACAGACCGATGGGTGCCGCCGTATCCAGCAGCATCATCAGCCCGGCGCGACCCCGCCGGGCGGGCGCATTCACCGGGCGCTCCTGGTGGCGAGATCGAAGGCGGTGACCAATTCGCCGGCGCAGGCCGCCAGATCGAGGTCCGGATGCGACTCCAGTAGCATGGGCAACCCGTCCAGGCTGCGTCGGATGCTCGCCGCCATGATTCGGGGTTCGAACTGGCGGAATTCTCCGTCGCGTTGCCCATCGCGCAGGATCCGCTCGATGGGGTCGAGCGCCACCAGTTCATGTTCGGCCGGGTCGTAGGATACCGCGCCGTTGAGGAAGCAGCTGAGTAGCGCTTTCATTTCGGTGCGATGACGTGCGATGAACTCGACCTGCCCCTCGATGTAGGCCCGCAACGCGCCCGACGCCGTGGACTGTTCGGCCATCCGCTCCGCCATGAACCGGCCCATCGTGCCGTACACCTCGGCGATGACCTGCTCAATCAACTCCTGCTTGCCGGCGAAGTAGTACGAGATCAGCCGGGTGCTGGACAAGCCGGCCCGCTCAGCGATCCGCACGAACGACGCCTCTCCGTACCCCAGCGCGGCGATGGTGTCGATCGTGGCCGCCACGATCTGAGCGCGACGAGCCGTCGCCGTGAACGACCTATCCTGCTCACCCCTTACCTGCACAAGTAAACTATACCTCGCTCAGGTAAGTCGTGTCGCCGACTTCGGCCACCCGGTCCGACACACGAGGCCGGATGATCGAAGGTGTAACCAGGCGTTCAGCACCGAGCACGTCATCGGCGCCCCTTCCAGCGCGGCAACTCACGAGCGCCGCCAGAACGATTTTGACCAGCTCGGGCAGGAAACCACCCTCACCGGTCAGTGCCAAACCACCCTCGTCCACTCTGGACATCGCCTGATCCAGCAAACCAGCATCGATCATCTCGTTGATCGTCTGACGCGCTGGAGACACCGTGGCCACAAAACGAAAGGCGTCGTGAGCGTCGCCAGACCAACTGGCGGCCAACTGCGCACCAGTCTGCTCAACCTCAGCGAGGGTCACCTCAGTCTGCTCGACATGTGCCTCAAGCGATTCCGCTGTGCCTCGTAAAACCGAGAAGTCCAGCGTCAACTCTTCCACACGCCCCAACAGCGTCCGATCGCCATCCGGCACAGCGAGGGTAACCGACCACGCTAAGCCACGACGCCAACTTCAGCGAACCCGACCGGCAGCCTCGAAAGCACTGACCCGCGCCCAGAGGCGGGCCGCGTTCAGTGCCGCTACTGACTATGGGCTGACGCAAGGGAGACGTGGGCCGAGCCGACCGCGGCGCAAGCAAACAACTGCGAACCGGGCGCTGACCTGCCCGCAGGAACATGCGGAACTCGGACGCAGAGAGGCAACTCTGCACCCCTCGAGGTCAACCCGTCGGCCTGCAACGCCGCCAACCCGGTAACAGCCGAGTCGCCGTTCATCGGAAACCACCAACCGTTATGCGGCGGGTGCCCACTGGGCGGATGGTGATCTCAGGGCGTTGTCGAGGTATAACCCTGTTACGATAGCCAGTCTGCGGGAAGAGCCGCTTCCAGACGTTGCTTGGTCAACACCGTCAGAACCTCGCCGGTCAACGGGTGGAGACAGTACTTCACCACCTCACCGTGGCGCTCGGGCGCTGGGCAGATCATGACGGCCAACATCTGGATCGCGCGCAGTGGTTCTTCGACATCGGGTAAGGCAACTTTGACGAATGGAACCGTCCTGATCAGCTTCCATGCTGATTCAACCGCCATCTTTATGTCTGCGTCGTCGATGGGTAGGCGGGCACCGTGATCGCGTCTCACGATGATCACGTTCGCGATACGGCCCGGGATTTGGTCGATCTGGTGCTGAAACACGGCCAGCACGTTCGCGAAAGCAGCAAGAAGGTCACACCAGAAATGATCCAGGAGTGCCCGACGGCGCTGGTCGCGATGGTCAGCATCCAACGACTTGTCCAGTTCGTTGACCACATTGCGGCCGAGAACGTTCGCGATCGCCTCGATCTGCCCGGTGACCACTGGGTGAAGTGCGAGCCAGTCAATGATGTCGGCGAGCCCGGAATCAGTCGCCGATTCCTTCGCAGACTTGGTGGAAACCTGCCCCTTCTGCTTTCGCGAAGCATTTGATTTGTTCCATTTCGCGTCAATGCCGTTCCGAAACGCGGCGCGCTTGACACCGGTGGGCTCAAGCGCAAGCTCAAGGCAGCCTGGCCACCTGTGCAAAGTTCCGGCACATAACTTGCACCTGCATTCATGTCGTTTGGCGTGAGCGCAACCATAATTGTGGGCGTTCATCGCTGGTGCTCCCCGTCCATGAACACCGCGAGTGCGACCGGTTGTCCCGCCCTATCGCCCCCGAGGCTTGCGGTCAATATCAACGCCGGTCAACGTTACAGACCCGACCTGCCTGGAGAAACACTGCCATCCCGGTGAATCCAGCCGCCGAACAGACCAAGGAATGGTGTCGCTGTTACCGTCGGCATCCGGTCCGATCCCGCATCGGGCGGCGTACTTCCCTCCCTCAGCAGACGTGGTCGATGGGCCGGCCACCCAAGCGAACCGGCGCGAGAGACCTCTCAACTGCCCCGCAAGGCGTTCGGGCTGCTGCGGAAGCAAGGCGGGCTGTGAGTGAAAACGGTTGCCCGGGTAGTAGTTTTCACTCACTACCGACGGGAGGCGGGTGGAGTGGCACGTCTTCATGTTGGCTGCGCGATGTGGACCCACAAGGCGTGGCCCGGGCGGTTCCTGCCGCAGTCACTGCCGGCCAAGGAGCGCCTGCGGGCCTACGCTGGCTGGTGCAACGCGGTCGAGGGCAACACCACCTTCTACGCGACCCCCGCCCGAAACACCGTCGAGGCTTGGGCGCAGCAGATCGACCCCGGTTTCCGGTTCGTGGTCAAGCTGCCCAAGGTCGTCACGCACGAGCGCCGGTTCGTCGGTGTCGAGGCCGAGATGCGGGCGTTCCTGAAGGCGATCGAACCCCTGGGCGAACGGGCGGTCCTGTGGACCCAGTTGCCCAGCTCCTTCGGCCCTTCGGATGTCGACGCCCTCGGCCGTTTCCTGCGCCGGCTGCCCACCGACCGTCAACGCGCCGTGGAGGTGCGCCACGCTGGGTTCTTCACCAATGCCGGCTCGACGTCACTGCTGGAGCGGGCACTCGCCGCCGCGGACGCCGAGTGGGTGCCGTTCGACACCACGGTCTTCTTCCAGAACCCGCCGACCAGTGAGGCCGAGCAGGACGCGTGGGCCAAGAAACCGCGACTGCCGCGGCGGACACGGGCGCTGACCGACCGACCGATCGTCCGTTACCTTGGCCGGGACTCGGTCGAGGAGACCGTCGAGGGCTGGCGGCCGTGGACCAGGGTGGTCGCCCGCTGGTTGCGCGAGGGCCGGTCGCCAACGGTCTTCGTGCACACCCCAGACAACAACGACGCGCCGGCGCTCGCCCGCCGCTTTCATGATGACGTGCGGGCACTGGTGCCCGTCCTCGACACGCTGCCCGAGCCGGAAAACCTCAGGCCCGCGACGCTGTTCTGAGCAATGTCACGATCGGGCCCCTTCACCTCGACCTGAACGACATTGCGGCGTACTGGTCTGACGACAACTCGAACACTCGTACTCTCCGGCCGCAGGTGGGATTGACGGTCTCCCGGACCGGATGCATCCCCAGCTTGGCCGCGATCCGCTCGGAGGCGTCGTTGCCCACTTGAATGATGCTGACGATCCGCTCCAGCCCCCGCTCTTCGAACCCGAACCGGACAGCGGCCACAGCAGCCTCGGTGGCCAAGCCCTGCCCCCAGTGGGCACGTCCCAGCCGCCAGCCGACCTCAACCGCCGGCAGTACCTCCGGCAAGAAGCCGGGCACCGTGGCGGGTGCGCTCCCCGACGGCCAGTTCGTACGCGCCCTCCGCGTGTTTGACCTCGTCAACACCGTCGATCTCAGCCCCGCGGTCGACCCGGAACCGGCATACCGGCCGAACCTGAAAACAGTCCCGCAACGGTCCGGGTGACCCGGGGCACGTTATACCGTGTGCGCATGTACGTGACGCCGCAGCCGCCCCCCGCCGCCCGCCCCTGGTGGCTGGTGCTCGGGCCGGGTTTCGCCGCACTCATCGGGCTCTTCCTGCTGACCGTGGCCCACCCTTTCGGCGGGGCCTTTGCTGCTGAGGTGCAGCGCGACCTGCGCCTCAGCAGCCAGGCAGTCCTGTTCGAAGTCCTCGTCACGTATGTGCTCGCGGCCGCCCTCGGCGCGGTCCTCGGGCTACTGCTCGGCGGCCGTGTCCCGACCGGGCTCGCGGTGCCCGCGATCTGCCTGATGCTGCTGGGCACACTGGCGCTCACGCTCAGCCCCAACGGCCTGTTCGTCGGGCTCGGCCGGGCGCTGACCGGCTTAGGCGCGGGCGTGACGATCGGCGTGACCGTCGCACTGATCCGTACGCAGCCCCGGCAGCGGGGCGCCGCCTTCGGCGTCTTTGGCGCGCTCGGCCTCCTTGCCCTGGTGGTCGCACCATTCCTCGGCAAGCTGGTCGCGGATGTGCTGAGCTGGCGCATCTGCCAGCTGATCGCGCTGCCGTTCCTGTTCCTCGCGCTGCTGTTGAGCGCGATCTGCGGAATCATCGCGATGTCGTCGGCGAAGCGGCCGGTGCCGTCGCCGATGCCGTACGCCGCGCCATATCCGCCACAGCCCCAGTACCAGCCACAGCCGGGTTACGAGCCGCCCAAGTAATTGTCGTCTCTCGATCAACCCGAGGGTGGTGGTGCCGAACATCGCGCCGATCAGCGTGCGGGTGCCGCACGCGAGCAGGGTGACCAGTCGGATCTGCGGATAGCCGGTACCGCCGTGGTTACCCCGCTGTTCACGGAACCGGGCCAGCACCCGGGGGTTGTCCGGCACGGTCAGTATTCGCGCCTTTTCCAATCCAACCAGCTTGTCGGCCCGATGCGCTGGCCCACTCGGTCATCGAATACAGGACTTTGTTACACATCGCTATCTGAATGCCCTTCGATGAGCCTTGGCACAGGAACAGCCGGTCAAGGGATTGCCGACGGGCGGCCGTCGTCGCGCGCCGCGGTGCGGTATCGCCCGGGAGTCACACCGTGGGAACGGGCGAAAGCCCTGCTGAAGGCGGGGACCGACAGATAGCCGACCGCTGCGGCTACGGACTCGACCGGGTCCTGCGTCCTGCGTAGGCGGACCGCGGCCAGGTCCATACGCCACTGCGTCAGGTAGGCGGCGGGGCTCTGTCCGATGGCTGCCGAGAACCGACGGGACAGGGTCGCCCGGGAGACGTCGAGAGCGAAGGCCAGCCTGGTCGTGGTCCATGGCCGTGCGGGCTCGGCGTGCAGATGTTCCATCGCGCTGTGCACGAGCGGGTCTCCCAGCACTCCGAGCCAGGTGCCGCGCTGTCCGGACTGGGTGGGCAGCCAGGCCCGCACGAGTTGTACGAGCAGGACGTCGACCAGGCTGTTCAGCACCGCCCTCCCCGCCAGCCGCGGGTGGCTCAGTTCTCGCCCGAGCATCCGGACGGTGTCGTCGAAACCGGCCTCGCCCTGGTCCCCGCGGATGTGCACCACCGACGGCAGCGTGCCGAGGATCTGGGTGCGCACGGTGTGGTCGCAGTCGTAGCTGATGGTCAGGATGCGGGTGCGGGCGGGCTGCGCCCCGAGGCGGATCACCTCGCCCGCTTCGAACGCCCGAGCCACCACCGCCGGATCGGCTACCGGGGTACCTGTCCCTGGCGCACTGCCGAGCACGTGCGACGGCCCGCCTGGCATGAGCACCACATCTCCCGCCGCCAGCTCCAGCCACTGTGGTGACGAGTCTTCGAGACCGAGCCAGGCGCTGCCGGCGGTGACCGCATACAGAACCGCCGTGCTACAGCCTGCCACCGGGACCGACCAACTCCCGCCCGCCTCCAGGCACGCGCCGACCGTGCCCCGCACGCCGGAGATTTCCAGCACGTCCGCAACGAGATCCATGCGGCCATGCTAGATGAGGCAAATGAGCAAGAAAGTTGAGTATTCCAAGCATCGACTGCTCATGAGTTGCTCCATACGGTGAATTCATGACAGCCAACACCATGCGGGCGCTCGTCGCGACCGGCTACGGAGATCCCGAGCAACTCACGATCGCCGAACTGCCTGTGCCGCGCCCCGGCCCCGGCCAGATCCTGGTGAAGATCGCCGCCTCGACGATCAACCCCACCGACCTGCGCGTCGTCGCCGGCGGCTTCCGCGACCTGGTCGAACTGCAGTTCCCCTACACACTCGGCAACGAGTTCGCGGGCACCGTCACCGAAGCCGGGCCGGGCGTCACCCGCTTCCGCGTGGGCGAGGAAATCTTCGGCATGGCCTTGCCCCGCCAGCTGCGCCTCGCCGCCGACCCCGTACGACCGTCACTGAGCACCGGTGCCCTCGCCGACTACGCGGTCTTCGAGGCGGACACGCCCGCGCTGGACCACCGCCCGGCCGCCCTCGGCGCGGAGCAGGCCGCGTCCCTGCCGATCGCGGGCGGCACCACGCTGGCGCTCATGGACACCGCGAAGATCCACCCCGGCGAGTCCGTCCTCGTCATCGGCGCCACCGGCGCGGTCGGCCTGACCCTGATCCCGGTCCTGACCACCGCCGGCGCCGAGATCACGGCGACCGCCCGCACCACCGAGGCCACCGACCTGCTACACAGCCTCGGCGCCCACCATACGGTCGGCTACGACGACTACCCCACCGGCTTCGACGTCGTCCTCAACCTCGCACTCTTCGCCGACGGCCTGCCCGCGGCGGCACGCAGCCTGCGCCCCGGCGGCCGGCTGATCTCGATCATCTTCCCGCCTCCGGAGCCCCGGCATCTGGAACGCGACGACGTGGAGCTGGCTTTCGTGATGCATACGGGTGACGAGGCCAACGGCGCGCGGGCCGTCGCCGAAGCCGCGACCGCGGGCCGGCTCTCCACGCCGATCGCCCGCCGGTACTCACTCGACGACGGCGTCGAAGCGGCGATCGACTATGCCCGCCTGCACCCGCTCGGCAAGATCGTCGTCACCGTCTGAGCGGCGGAACCGCGCCGGGTTTTGCCGCTGCCTCGCCCGCGGTGAAGATCACGTGGCCGTGGGGTATGCGCGGGCTGGCCGGCATCGGCCCGAAGCGCGGGGATCTGCACAGCGGAGCAGGACATCGACGGAAACCCACCCGGGAGTCGAGCCCGGTTGACTACCACGGCTTTGCAGGTCGCGCCACGACCCTCGTGAAGTGGGCCGCCGGGGACTCGAACCCCGAACCTGCCGAGTAGGAGTCGGCGGCTCTGAGCAATTGAGCTAACGACCCAGGTCACCGCCGTTGGCGGGGCGGTGCGGAGGATGCAGGATTCGAACCTGCTCGGCCAGCCCTCCAAGATGCGTGCCCCCACCAGGATTCGAACCTGGACTGTCCGCGATCTGAGCGCGGTGCCTCTCCCAGTTGGGCTACAGGGGCGTCGCCGCCACCCAGGCGAGCCGGGCGGGGCGGTGGAGCCGCACCTGGGAATCGAACCCAGTGCCTCCCGCTTACGAGACAGGTGCTCGACCAGGTGAGCTTGTGCGGCAATCGATCGCGTGCGGCTCCGGGGAGTCGAACCCCGACTGGACTGGTTCTCGACCAGGTGCCTCTGCCAGTTGGGCTAGAGCCGCGAGACGGTCACCCGGCGCTCCCGCCGCGGTGACGTTCGAAGTCGTGCGCGGTGGCTCCCCAGAGCACCGGCCAGTACCCCTGCCAGGACTCGAACCTGGGACCTCCGCATTCGTAGTGCGGCGCTCTGTCCTGCTGAGCTACGGGGGCATGAGTGGTGAAGGAGGGAGTCGAACCCCCTGTGTCACGAGGACGCCCGGTTTACCGCCGGGTGGGGCTCCTACAGCCCCATCTTCACCGGTGGGTCCGGCCGCGCGGTGGCGACCGGACCCGGTGCTCGCTCTGGCCGCCGGTGCGGCGGCCAGAGCGAGCCTGGGAAATGTCTTGCTCCGCTGTGTAGATGTCAATGAACTGCACCGGCCCATCGCGAAATGGGCGGCGTGAAGCACCGGCGGGAGGAGTCGAACCCCCGGAAAACGGTTTTGGAGACCGCCGCGCCACCGCTGGCTCGCCGATAGGAGTTAATTGTTTTTCAGGGTGCGCTAAACAGAGAAAGCCGCCCGGATCGGTTTCCCGATGGGCGGCTCCCTCAACCTGACGAGTTCTCTGTCATGGTGGGGAGCCCGCGCCGCCCAGAAGGCTCTCTTCCAGCCAGGAGAGTGACTTCTGGAGGCCGTCGTTCGACGAACAGACGACAGCGATCGTCGCGGCCAGATACTGGCGTCGCGCCCCTCGCTTCCGCATGTTCGTCATGATTGCCCCTTCGTTCGCTGATGTGCATTCATCATGGCTCACCAGACCTGTCCACGTCAATCGGGTTTTGCGGAAAAGTCGAACGCATGCTTGTTCGACCCGATTGGCTCGCCATTTTCCGGGTGCCGGGGCCGTTCTGGTCACGGGCCCCGAGCCGCAACAACTCGAACACCCGCACTCGCCGGCCGCAGGTGGGATTGACGGTCTCCCGGACCGGTTGCATCCCCAGCTTGGCCGCGATCCGCCCGGAGGCGTCGTTGCCCACTTGAATGATGCTGACGATCCGCTCCAGCCCCCGCTCTTCGAACCCGAACCGGACAGCGGCCACAGCAGCCTCGGTGGCCAAGCCCTGCCCCCAGTGGGCACGTCCCAGCCGCCAGCCGACCTCAACCGCCGGCAGTACCTCCGGCAAGAAGCCGGGCACCGAAAGGCCGGTGAACCCGGCCAGCTCGCCAGTGGACCGGATCTCCACGGCGAACAGGCCGAAGCCCTGTGACTCCCACTCGCTCTCCCACGCCTGGACCCCGTCAAGAGTCTGCTGTTCGTCACGGACGCTGCCGTCACGGATCCACCGCATGACCTCGGGGTCGGCATTGATGGCAGCCATGGGCGCCACGTCTTCCTCGTGCCAGCGACGCAGGATCAGACGGGGAGTCTCAAGCATGACCATCCGATCATTCTGGATCACGAACTGACCAAAGCGTCACGGCAGCAGGATGACCTTGCCGAACTTGCCCGGGCCGGCCAGGCGGGCGTAGGCGTCCGCGAACCGGTCGAGCGGGAAGGCCGTGTCGACGGGTACCCGCAGCCGGCCCTGCGCCAGCAGAGGCACCACGGACGTCCGTACGGTGGCGGCGAGGAGCGCCTTTTCGGCGTGTGAGCGCCCGCGGATGGTGGTGCCGATCAGTTGGGCACGGGCGAGCATGAGGTCGAACATGCGCAGCGGCGCCGTGGTGCCGGCCTGGACTCCGACGATGAGGATCTTGCCCCGGCTGCGGAGCAGAGGCAGTCGCTGCAGGCAGTCCTCACCGCCGACCAGTTCCACGATCACGTCGTAGGGCGCGTGCGCGGCCTCCTGGTCGGGAGTCACTACGTCCACCCGGCCATCCGGCATGAGTGCCCGCACGCGATTGTGGAGTTCGGGCCGACGCACGCTGGCCACAGTGTGCGCCCCGGAGACCGCGGCGACCTGCACCATGGCCGTGCCCACCCCGCCCGCCGCGCCAGTGACCAGCACCCGGTCGCCGGCGCGGACCCCCGCCTGGGTGACCAGGGTGTCCCAGGCGGTGCTGAACGCCTCGGGAAAGCCGCCGGCCTCCTCCCACGGCACGCCCTCCGGCACGGGCAGGAGGAGATCGGCGGGAACCGTGATCCGCTCGGCGTGCCCGCCGCCGCCGATCAGTGCCATCACCCGGTCCCCGGGCACAACCCCGGTGACACCGGGTCCGACCCGCTCGACCTCGCCGGCGACCTCCAGGCCAGGCACGTCGGCCGGCCATCCCGGGGGCGCCGGGTAATTCCCTCGTGCCTGCTGCAGGTCAGCGGCATTGAGCCCGGCGGCCCGCACGCGGACCACCACGGCCCCTGGTCCCGCGACCGGCTCTGGACGCTGCTCCAGCCGGAAGGTGCCGTGGGCATCGATCATGACGGTGTGCATGAGCGCAATGTATGCCTGTTATTTCCACGCCTCAGGTGCTTCGATGCCACCGGTCGGTGTCGAGCGGCGTGACAATACCGCGGTCAGGCCCAGGAACCAGATCATGCCCAGGTACCGGCCGACGGGGAGCAAGGGCGTGGCGGCTTTCCACAGCAGGGAAAGCATCGACAGCGCCGACAGGGTAGCCACGGCGAGGCCGAGCCAGTTGAGCCACGGGGGCAGGCTGGTGGCCGCGCGGGCGGCGGCCGCGACGGCGCCGACCAGGATTCCCGTGGTGGCAACCTGCCCGGCGGCGCCGGTGATGAAGATCAGGTCCATGACGGCCCGGTAGACGGGCAAGTCGTTCCCGGTGGCGGGAAGCGACAGAATCCACTGGACGCTCGCGGAGAGCAGCAGGAACGCGGCGGCCACGGTGCCGGCGGTGCGCGCCAGCGCGGCATGGGCGCCGCGACCGATGCGGTGTGCGTAGTCGGCGGCGAAGCCCGCGAAGACCAGCAGCGCCAGTGCGCTCATGGCTTGGCAAAAGGCCGCGACAGGAACGGTTCCGTGACCGGCGGTGGCCAGGTAGCGGGCAACCTCCGCATCGGTGGAGTACGGCGTGACCACGGAAGCGCCCCTGGTCTGCCCCAGGAAGCCCGGCAGCACCAGTGAAGCGACGAAGAACAACACGTAGCATGCCGCGGCCAACGCACCGGTCCGGTCGCGCGACGAGATCTTGGTTTCTCTGGGCACAGCTCTCCTCGATTCTTGCTTTGTTGTCCGCAGTGGACAGTCATCGGTCTACGGTCCGCCAGAAGAGACAGTGATGCTCGGTCAGGAAGTCGACCTGCCGCGTGCCCTCCGAGGACAGGAACGGAATCGGCGCTCCCGGACGGTATTCGGGCCATTCGCCGCGGTCAGGATCGCCAGTCCTGGCGAAGGTGGTCCAGTAGGTGATCAACGTGCGGGACAGCGCGAGCTGGGCCGGGCTGGACGGAGCCGGACGGGGCCCGGCGAAGCTCCCGTCGAACAGGTAGGGCAACTCCGCGCCGTGTGCGGCCCCCATCGGGAAGGTCCCGATGCGCCCGCCGTCGTCCTGCCCGAACTCGTAGGCGTAGACCGGCGCATACCGGGCGGCGGCGGTGTCGGCGGGCGGTGCTCCGCAGGCGCCCAGCTTTGCTCCCCAGTCGGTCAGCACGGTCGCCAGCGCGATGCCCGGCGTCGGATACCGGTCCGCGGGGTATTCGGAGAGCACCCTGTCCGCGTCGGCGCCGAACACGTGCCGGAGGATCGCCGGGTAGCTTGCCAGGGTCACCGGCCGCCCCTGGGCGTCGTTGTCCAGCGCGACGAAGGGGCGCATTTCGTCGCGAGTCACGCCTTGGACCAGCGGGATACCCGCGGCCGCACCGCTGCGCAGGGCGTCGAGCGGCTGTGCGGGCAGAACCGGGGTGCCCGCCACCGGTGTCCACGGCATGTCCCGCAGCCGTCCGGTGGAACCGAAGGCCTCCTCGTCCTCCACTCCGACGAGGTCGGCGGCCGGCTTCTCGCGCAGGCACGTGGCGACGTCGGCGGAGACAGCGCAGCCGAGGCGGGCCGCGGTTTCCGCGCCGCGTTCCTCGGCGTCCGCTTTGGACACGAAGGAGTTTCCACACGGCCCGCTCTGCACGATCGCCTTGTCGAACAGGCCGTGAGCGCGCGGCGAGGCGAGTTGGGCACACACGCTGAACGCTCCCGCGGACTGGCCGAACAGCGTGACGTTGCGGGCGTCGCCGCCGAAGGCTTCGATGTTGTCCCGGACCCAGCGCAGGGCCATCTGCTGGTCGGCCAGTCCGTAGTTGCCGGACCAGACATCGCCTCCGCCCAGGTCGCGGTGAGCCAGGAAGCCCAGTGCACCCAGCCGGTAGTTCACCGTGACCACCACGACCCGGCCGGTGACGGCCAGCCTGGCCGGGTCGTAGTCGCTGCCGGCCCCGGTGACGAACCCGCCGCCGGGGATCCAGACCATGACCGGAAGATGCGCGTCGTCTTCCGCGGCCGGAGTCGTGACGTCGAGATACAGGCAGTCCTCGCTTCCGGTGACCACCCGCTGGGCCGGCGGCCCCTGGCTGAGCTGGGGACAGCGGTTTCCGGGCTCCGTGGCGTCCCGCACGCCTCGCCAGTGCGTGACCGGCGCGGGAGCCCGCCACCGGCGGTCACCCACCGGCGGTGCGGCGAACGGAATGCCGGAAAACGTCCGGTGATCGCCGGAGACGACACCCCGCAGCGCGCCGTCCCGGACCTCGACGAGATCCGGCCCGTGCGCCCCGCTCGTCGCCTGAGCGGAACTGGCCAGCAGCGCGGCGGCGGCCGACACCACCAGGGCTCGTCGTGTCCATGCGGAAGCGGTCATGCCAGGCATGGTGCTCACTCGGGAGGGTCGGCCGCGTCGCGTCGCGGAAGTATCTCGGCGTACTCCGGGCGTTGTACTCCCCCGGGCGTATCGGCGAATGCGCTTCAGGGACGACGCACCCGTGAAGCACGGCGAGGAGGATGAACCGGGTGGGACGCCGCCGCGAGATCGCTGTGCCCGACGCGGACTCCGAGACCGGAAGACGAATCGGGCCTGCCCGCTCCCTGCCGCACCGCGGCGACGTGCTGCTCGCAGCGGTTGTCATGGCGGTCAGCGTGGCCGCGGCCACGGAACTCGCGACGTACCACCGGCTGGCGTGGGCACCGGGAAGTCTTGTCGCCGCGGCCGCTGGCGCCGCCGTTGCCTGGTGGCGGGTCAGGCCGACCGCGGCCCTGCTGGCGGCGTTCCTGATGTATGTGGCCGACACGGTGCTCGGCGTGATGCCGGTGCCGGTGTTCTTCCCGCTGCTCATCACCTTCGTCGCCGCGGTCGTCTCCGGGGATCGGCGGGTGGCCCATGCGGTGCTGGTTGCCGGATACCTCGTGGCCGTCGGCGTTCCGGTACCGGGCTGGCATGCGCCGACGGTGACGTCCGCGGCCGGCCTGGCCGCATGGTTTCTGGTGCTGGCCGCGGGTGCGGAGATCGTCCGGGCTCGACGGCAGGCCCGCCGCGCGCGGGCGGCCGAGCTGGCCACCGAAGCCCAGGCCCGCCAGGAGCAGGCCCTGCGGCGTGCCGGGGAGGAACGCCTGCGGATCGCGCGCGATCTGCACGATGTGCTGGCCCATCAGCTGGCGCTGATCACGGTCCAGGCCAATGTCGGCCTCACGCTGTTGCCCCGCGATCCGCGCGCTACCGAGCAGGCCTTGACCGCGATCAAGGACGCGGGGAACTCCGCCCTGGGCGAGCTGCGCAGCGTGCTCGACACCCTCCGCGCGTCCGACGACGCGCTGACGCCACATCGCCCCAGCCCCCGGATCTCCCGCAGCGGCGACCTCGCGGAGTTGTTCGAAGGGGCGCGTGCGGCGGGCCTGGGCATCGAGGCGCACACCGACGGCGCCCTGCCACCACTGCCCACCCCCGTGGACCAGGCCGCGTACCGGATCATTCAGGAGGCGGTCACCAACGCGATCCGGCACGCGGGCGCCGGCACCAGCATCGCGGTACGCCTGGCGTGCCGCACCGGCCGGCTGGAGCTGACCGTGACCGACGACGGCGCGGGGTCTCCGATCACCCAGGCGCCCGGCGGCCGCAACGGGCTGCCCGGCATGCGCGAGCGCGCCATCGCTCTCGGCGGGACGTTTACCGCAGGGCCCCTGCCCGGCCGTGGATACCGGGTCGTCGCGGCTCTGCCGATCCGGGAGGATGCGGCATCGTGACCGCACACCAGCCGACCGCCGCGCCCATCCGCGTCGTGCTCGCCGATGACCAGGCACTGCTGCGCGCGGGAGTGCGGGTGCTGCTGGAGACCCAGCCTGACCTCACCGTGGTCGGCGAGGCCGAGGACGGCGAGGCCGCCGTCGCCCTCGTGACCCGGCTGCTGCCGGACGTGGTCCTGATGGACATCCGCATGCCCGGCCTCGACGGGCTGGCCGCGGCGCGCCGCATCACCGCCGATCCGGCACTGTCCGGCACCCATGTCGTCATCCTGACCACGTTCGACCTCGACGAGTACGTGTTCGAGGCGCTGCGGCTGGGGGCAGCCGGTTTCCTGGTCAAGAACAGCGAACCGGACGAACTCGTGCGTGGGGTGCGCGCCGCCGCGGCCGGGGACGCGTTGCTGGCGCCCGGAGTCACCCGCAGGCTGATCGCCGAGTACGCCCGGCGCGCCAAACCGGCGCACGCCGCGGCCGCCGGCCTCGCCGCGCTCACCGAACGGGAACGAGAAGTGCTGGTGCTGGTGGGACTGGGCCTGTCCAACGACGAGATCGCCGCCCGGCTGGTCGTCAGCCCGTTGACGGTGAAGACCCACGTGTCCCGCACCATGACCAAACTCGCTGTGCGCGACCGGGTGGGGCTGGTCGTGCTCGCCTACGAAACCGGCCTCGTGCGCCCGGGCTGGGTCGCGGGCTGACCGCCCTGCCTACTCCCGGGAGAGTACTCAGGAAGCCTTCCCGCGGGCGACGCCTCCACCCGCCCGGCATCCGCATCATGACCGCATGGCCCCGCTCCTGACCGCCACGACGGCCCCGCGACGAAGCCGGGGAACCCGGCGGATCACCCTCATCGCGCACCTGGTGTCCTCCCTCGGCTGGCTGGGACTGGACATGGTGCTGCTCACCCTGGGCACCCACGCCGCCACACATTCCGGCGACCGTCACACCGACTACCTCACGGTGCGACTGTTGCTGAACACCCTGCTCCTGCCCTTGAGCCTGTCCTCGATCGGTACCGGGCTGCTCCTGATGCGCCTCGGGCCATGGCTGTTCCGGCGCGACCACTGGGCAACCGCGAAACTGGTGATCAGTACGGCGGCAGCGGCGGCAGCCTGGCTGGCACTGCGCCCCCAGGCCGACCAGGCCGTCGCCGCCACCGCGCGCCCGGGCGATCCCGGGTCGTTGTTCGCCACCCTCCACTCGCCGGGGCCGACACTGATCATCGCCCCCACCGTGGCCTGCGCCCTCTACCTCACCGCCACCGTGCTCGGCGTGGTCAAACCCGGCCGTGGCCGCCGCCGACGACGGCTCAATCGTGTTTCGCAGCGCGACGCAGCAGGTAACGAATCAGGACATGACGCGAGCCCTTCACGGAATCACTCTCATCAAGAGAGGCAATCATGAGTTGACGATCATGGGGGCCAGCGAGGATCCGTTATCTCCTGATCCCCGTTATTCCGGGCGCGGCCGTCCAGGCTGCCGTTGGCCATGTCGTCCGAGTGCAGGACGGATCCCCCGACGGACAGCGATTCCGCTACGGCCGCGGGGATTGGTTGACTCCAGTGCGGGTTGCCCGGTCAGGGACAGGTTCCTGGCGAAGCCAACGCGTTCGACAAGTATTACCGGGCAGTTCGGCGCCATCGAGTCGCCGGCCGCCATACAGCCCTTGATGTACTCGATGGTCTTGTCCAATACAAGCTGCCGCAGGGCGGGACTCGCCTGATACTTCACGAAAAAGGTCACCGGTTTTGACGCATCGACCTCTGTCGCGACGGTTGCCTCGCCCGAGAAGTCGAGATTGGCCGACGCACGGCCGCGCAGTTCGTACACCGCGGGATACATCAGGACCCTGCGCGGGTGAGGATCTCCCATGCTGGTCGCCGGTAAGTCGGCATCGCCGAGGCGAGCGGTGTCGAAGGTCGGAACGGTGGTCTGGAGCACCACCGGTACCAGCAGCGGATCGATGACGCGCCAGCGGGTCAACACGCCATACCGGTCGGGTGCGCGCCGCAACCGCAACTCCGCGTCACCAATGCGACCCGGCAGCGAGTAGTCCACTGGTGATGCGTGCCTTCGCCGAGCGAAGGCCGTCGAACATCCTCGGGCGATTGGTCGTTGACCACCGCGGCCACGCCGAAACCCACGAGGAGCAGCTCGACCGCACCACCCGCCGCGATCACGACTTTTCTGCGACGCACAAGTCACCCTTCCTCACAATCGGCGAGACGATGCTCCTGACGGTGTCAGCCGCCGGTGGGGACGGACAGGTCGGCATCCGGGCGGAGCACGGAACCGGTCGACGGTGCGCCGCGCTGGATGAAGCAGAAAACGGTATGGACACCAAGGCCCCAGGTCTCGCGGTCGGCGTAGAACATGCCAATCTTGTCAGTCGGTGCGACCAGCGAACTGTCCACGTTCTTGCTGGTGATCGACCTGCACTGGGTGGTGGCGTCGGTGGTGAACCTGCCCTCGCCCGGATAGGGGCCGGCCGGCTCCTCGAAGGCCCCCACGACCTGCGTGTCGTGCGCCTCGCCGCAGGCCGTCAGCTTGGCGAGGACCGGCGTCGAGCCGGGGTAGTCAAGGCATTCGCCCACCTTCATCGTGCAGATGTTGACGTAGCCTGCCTGCGGCGTCGCGCACCCGGGGACAGCGGAACTCCGCGCGTCCGGATGGCTGCCCGAAGAGGCGACGGTAAGAACCACTGCGCCGATCCAGGCTCCGGCGGCAACCAGGCCCCCGATCGCCAGACCCCGGCCCGGTCGCTTCCCCTGGCCGGTCCGGGAGAGCGCGACCATGCCGAAGACGATCGACAGCAGCGCGCCACCGATCAGGCCGAACGCGCCACCGCCCAGGCCGAGCAGGCCACAGCCCAGGCCGAGCACGAGCGAGGCGATCGCGAAGCCGCTCGTCTCGTGCTGTTGCGGGTAGGCCGGTGGATATCCGTACGGGTGGCCGAACGACTGCATGGGAGTGATGGCCTGCGTGGGCGGCTGCGGCGTGGGAAACGGTCCCGGCGCGGGGCTGCCCGTGCCGTTCCAGCCTTGCGGCGTGCCGGGGCCGCCTGGTTGCACCATCCTCGCTCCTCTGGTCAAGGCAGCGCCCACATCTCGCGACCGTGCCTGGTATCCGACGCTAGTCACGGATCATGAGAATTCGATGACACCACGGAAGTCGCACCGCGCCGTTCGGACGGAAGCGCATCGAGCCGTCGAGTAACTTCGGCGCATGATGATCCGTCGCCTTGGCCTGCTGTTCGCTGGGACGGCCTTGGTTGCCGCTTGTTCCGGCCCCGCCCCGGCTCCACTCCCCGCCACGCCCACCGGGTCCCCGGTGAGCACGCCCATGGCCTGTCCGGCTCCCGGAATCAGGATCACCTCGGGCGAGGTGGACACCGCGATGGGCCTGCGAGCGCTCGGGATCCTCCTGACCAACTGCGGCACCCGCGACTACACCGCCAACGGCTATCCGGTGGTTCGGGTGCTGGACGCGGATCGGAAGCCACTGGAAGTCACGGTCGGCAACGGTTCGATGCCGGTCAGCGCACCGGACAGCTACGACGTCCAACCCGTGCCCGTGACGCTCCGGCCCGGCGCCCAGGCGACGGCGCGGGTGCTCTGGCGCAACACCGTGACGGACTCGACAGTGCCGGCGACGGAAGGCCGGTATCTGGAGGTTGCCCCCGCGGCGGGGTACCCGGCCCAGCTCGTCGAACCGCGCGGCGGGATCGACCTCGGCAACACCGGCCGGCTGGCCGTCAACCCGTGGGCGGTCCGCTCCTGACCTCTGTCTCCCCGATCACCCGGAGCACAGGCGCTGGGATGGTCCCGTGCGGTGGCGGGTATGGGATGAAGTTGGAATGACACCCGGGCGGCAGCGGGAGCCTGAACCACACCGAGTCGATCGATGACTATTTTTCCCAAGAGGACAGGGCACATCTGCCGGAGCGGTGGTTGAGATCTGTGGATCGGCCGTTGATCGACCAGCGCGTTCACGAGGCATTCGGCGGATGTCGCACACATCGAAATCCCAACACCGGGCGCGGATCGTCACCGAGCCGGCCGGTGGGGACGTCGGTTGGTCCGGCCAGTGCGGTTCCGCCCGGTCTGGAACTTCGGCAAGGGTTTCCGGAGGCCGAGCCACGCCGCCAGCGCGAACAGCCCGGCCAACAGGAAGGCGGCGGCGCCGAGCAGGATCGCGCCGACCGTCAGCGCGCCGGGGTCCAGTTCATCCGCCGGATGCGTCGCCACGATGCCGGCCGGGTCCTCGACCACGTCGATGGTCTGGCCGGCGTCCATCCGGCCCGCCACGGAGAGGGCGTCGTCCAGCATGGTGCCGTCCGGTCGGCGCAGGCGAGCGGTGCAGGCGTGGCCGCCCTTGACCCGGTGGCATTCGGAGGACACCGCTGTTGCGGTGAACCTGGTGCCGTGCACGGCCAGGTAGCCGGCGGACGTCACCGACACGGATGCGATGTACAGGCAAGTGATCAGGAACGCCGGGAACAACAGCCAGACCCGCCCGGACATGATGATGGCCGCGCTGGCGACCAACGCGGCGAGCAGCAGGCCGAGCACGAACCCCGCCGCAGTGGCCACCGTGCTGCGGCTGACGACCCCCACCGCCATGCCGGCGCCGAGCACCACCACCGCCAGCCAGCCTACGGCGACGCGCAGCGCGACTACGCGCCCGCTGGGCGGCGGCTTCGGCCCGTCGGAACCCTTTGCTGCCACGGGTTTCTTGGCTGGCATGCACCGATCATGGCACGTCGGTGCACTGTTCCGCAGGCGTTTGGCGCACCCGGTGGCGATGCATCGTTCCGGCGTCGCCGAGCGTGCATCCCGCGCGTGCAGCCCGCGCCGGCCATGTTCCGGACCCGATGCCGACGGGCTTCGCGTGACGACGGCATGTCGGACAATTCCGGTTCAGAGGCACGAAACGCCGGAGAACTGTCCACTTCGCACACCCCGTCGCAACCGCCCGCACCCCAGGGCAGCTCTTCCACCACCCTTATTCTAGTGCTAGAATACCTGGGTGCCTTCAGCGCTGACCGATGGTGAGTTGACGGTGCTCGGCCTACTCGTCGAGCAGCCGCGCCACGGGTACGAATTGGAAAGGGTCATCGAGGAGCGGGGAGTGCGTGCCTGGACAACGCTCGGCTTCTCCTCCATCTACTACATCCTCGACAAGCTCGCCAAGCGTGGCTTGATCGAAACAACCAGCGCTCCATCGGGCGGCAAGTCGCGCGCCACCTTCGGTGTCACGACACTGGGCCGCGAACTGTGCGCTGCCGCCACGCGCGACGCGCTGGCGACACTGACGCCCGCCAGGGCACGCGTCCTGATCGCGATGGCCAACAGTCCCGGCTTGCCGGATGCGGACGTGGTGGCCGGACTGACCGGCCGCCTGGAAGCGTTGCGAAAACAGCTCGCGGAGGTCCAGGCGACCCGTTCCCGGCAGGAACCCCTGCCCGCGTCCGCCTCCGCGATCTTCGACTACAGCGAGGCCATGCTCGCGGCCGACACCGCCTGGACCGAGGCCACATTGGCCACACTCACAAAGGAACTTGCGATGGACAAGTACGACGTCAAAAAGCACCATCACGATCTCTACGCACCGCCGTCGAAGGAGTTCACCGTCGTCGAGGTGCCCGAGTTGCGGTACATCGCGGTCGACGGCCGAGGTGATCCGAACACCTCCCCTGCCTACGCGAACGCGGTCGAAGCCTTGTACGGGGTGGCGTATGCGCTGAAGTTCGCCAGCAAGAAGACCCTCGGCCGAGACTTCGTAGTCGGCCCGTTGGAGGGCCTGTGGCGAGCGGACGACCCCAGCGTATTCCTCACGCGGCGCAAGGAAAACTGGGAGTGGACCATGATGATCAGCCAGCCGGACTGGATCACCGAGGACATGGTCCGGACCGCCATCGACGAGGCCACAAGGAAGAATGCCGCGAAGAAGAAGGAGAACGCCGCACTCGGAGACGTCCGGCTGCGCACCATCGTCGAAGGGACCTGCGTCCAGATCCTGCACATCGGCTCCTATGACGACGAAACTCCCACGCTGGACCGTCTCCACAACCGGTATCTCCCCGACAACGGGCTCACCTTCAACGGCGACCATCACGAGATCTACCTCAGCGACGCGCGTCGAACAGCACCCGCCAAACTGAAAACCATCCTGAGGCAGCCCGTCAAGCCCGCATAGCGGCTCCTGGACCGGCGGGTGGTGAGTCAGTTCCTCCATCGGACGGCTCCGAAGTCGTGGGCGCATCGGATCTTCCACGTTGGGCGGATGGCGGAAGAGCTTCAAGAACTCCGGCAGCACACGCTTCTTCGCGAAGCCGACTGAGAGAGTTCGTACGATGTCTTCAGCCAATGGAAGATATGCGGCACGCGGGAGCCACCTGAGCAGTACAGGCACAGCTGTCCCATAGTTCATGCGCCGACGGGCGAGCTCTCCGACGCTCTCGACTTGGAAGCCGAGACCAGCCAGCTCTTCCAGCAGTCCGGCCGCACTCTCCGCATAGAGCCGTCGGCGTTGGATCACCTGTGGGTCACTTTCGATCGCCGATCGCGCAGCAGGATCGTTCAGCGCCTTTTCAGCGGCCTGCGCATGAGACATCCGCCCAGAATTGGAGCGGTCCGTCGGCTGAGCAGCGAGATGTTGGCTCTCGGCGTTCTTCACCTCCCCTCTGGTACAGCCGGGTCAAACCCGTCAGGGATGCACGCGCCGTGTATCGCGGGCGTATCGAAAATCGGATACGCCGCCGCAACAGCCTTCCGTCTTCAGTGGCGGCGTGAACCAGGGCAATCAGGAAGGGACCGTGAGCATGGACTCGGATTCCGTACGTGGTGTCGACCGGCGGCGGCTGCTCGGGTGGGGCGGGTTGGCGGCCGCCGGTGTGGTGGCCGGTGGGGCGCTGGCGGGCACCCGGCTCGCGCACGCCGCCCCGGCCAGCACGGACGCCGACGCACCGCACGACCGGCTCCCGCCGGACACCCTGCCCGGCGGAGCCTACGACCGGTACGTGGCGGAGCTGGCCGCCGAGGGCAGGTTCTCCGGCGTGGTGCTGCTGTCCCACCGGGGCCGGACCGTGCTGTCCCGCAGCTACGGCATGGCCGACCGGGAGAAGGGGATCCCCAACCACGAGGGCACCGCGTTCAACCTCGCCTCGGCGGGCAAGCCGTTCGGCGCGGTGGCCATCCTGCAGCTGGCGCAGCAGGGCAAGGTGAGCCTGTCGGACACGGTGGGCACCTACCTGACGGGCTACGCCAAGGACATCGCCGAACAGGTGACCATCCATCACGTGCTTTCCGGCACCTCCGGGATGGACACCCCGGACGAAGACGTGCAACGCATCTTCCAGAGCCGGGAAGAGGTGCACGAGTACTACGAGCAGTGGGCCCGGCAGGCGAAGCTGGTGGCCGCCCCCGGCACTCCCAGCCACCACGCCGGCTCCGAGGTCGCCATCCGCGCACAGATCGTGGAGGCCGTGACCGGCACGACGTACTGGGACTACGTCCAGGAAAACATCTTCGGGCGCTGCGGCATGACCGGCACCGCGTTCTACACCAGGCCCCAATGGCTCACGGACGAGCACATCGCGCACCCGTACATGCGGCTGGCCGACGGCAGCCAGGTGGACGCGGTCCGCAATCTGGACAAGGGCAGCCCGAGCCTGTACGCACCGGGCAAGAACCCGGGCCGCTGCTTCATCGCCGCCCCCGGGGACAGCGGCTTCGCCACCGCGCCGGATCTGGTCCGGTTCGCGCACGCGCTGGGCGACGGCACGGTGCTGGACCGGCCCTACGCCGAGTTGCTCACCGGGGCCAAGATCCCCCACGGCAGTGCCCAGGACGGCCAGCCGGCCCCCGCCTATCCGTCGTTCGGGGCCTACACGATGCCGGTCCACATCGTCAACGGCCAGTGGGTGTTCGGGCGCGGCGGTGGTAACCCCGGTGTCGGCGCCAACTGGAACATCTACCCGTACACCGGCTGGGTCGGCGTCATCCTCGGTAACAGTGACGACCTGCCGCTGCAGGAGATGAGCGAGCGGGAGATCCAGGCCGTCACCGGCCGGGGCTGACGTGCGGGCCGACCGCAAGACACAGGAGGCGGCGTGCTCAAGGGGTGGCACGGCTGGTTCGGCACGTTCACCGGCGTGGCGGCCCTCACGGTGGCCGCACTGCCGCTGGCCGCGCTGACGGTATGGGCTCTGGCACGCCCACGCGGTCGCGGCACCGGCGCCACGACCGCGTGGGCATGGCGCACGTCGCTCGCCGAGGTCGGCATGGTCTACGGGACGGTGCCGTGGGTGTGGATGACCCTGTTGCCGGGCAGCCGGGCCGGTGCCGTCCCCGGCCGGGTGAGCCTGGTGCCGCTGCGGGACCTGCTCGCGATCCTCACCGACGCGCCGCCGCTGACGGCGACGGTCCAGATCGTCGGCAACCTGCTGGTGTTCGCGGCACTGGGGTTCCTCGCCCCGCTGCGGTTCGCGGCGCTGGCGTCGGTACCGCGGATCCTGGCGCTCGCGGCGGGCTGCTCGGTCCTGGTCGAGACCGCGCAGTACGTCCTCCAACTGGACCGGGTGTCCTCTGTGGACGACGTACTGCTCAACACCGCGGGGGCCGGGCTCGCCGCGCTGGCCTCGCGCCGCTGGTGGCGCGCTGCGGCCCTCGCGTCGTCGGCCCGGCCCCAATCGGCCCCGGTACCGGGGCGCTAAACCAGGTCCGCTGTCCCGAAGGTGGTGTCGATCCCTCCGCGCGAGCGGTGCGGCCGAGGTAGTACCCGTTATCGAACAGGGCTTTTGACGAGCGGGGCGTCCCGCGACAACTCCCGGAACCCGACGCTGTAATACAGCCCGCGCGCTTCGGGATGCCCCGGCGCACCGAGGCAGGCGACCGTCGCGTGAGTCGCTCCGGCCGCCCGCGCCCGATGCATTCCGTGCAGGAGCATCGCTCGGGCCAACCCACGGCGCCGGTAGCCCGGATGCGTCCCGACCGGCTCGAACTCGGCGGTCTTGTTCGCTTCGTCGAGCCACAGGATCGCCGAGGACGCCATCGTCCCGTCCGGCGCCTCCACCAGGACGTGCAGATCGCCGCGATAGGCCTCCGTTCGCCGGACACCCTGGTAGGCCTCGGCGGAGTACGTCGAGGGAGCCCAGGCGTCCAGATGGGCCTGGACCGCGGCCTCCGGCCCGGCCTCGTCGGCGGTGCGGAACCGGAATCCGTCCGGCAGTACCGGCTCTTCCACCTCGGTGAGATCCCGCTCGTTGAGCTGGGTCCAGGATCCGGTTTCGCCGAGCGCGGCCTGGTCGGTCTCATAGCCGTGCGCCGCCCATCGCTTCAGTGCGAATTCGTCGGCGGCACTCGGCAGCACCGTGCGCTCGACGTTCCCCGCCGTGGCGTCGTACCAGTCGATCACCTCGTCGACCAGCCCGGCGTGGCCGGGATGGACCTGGTACGCCAGGTAGGCGCCGGTGACGTCCTTCACCGACCCGTCGCCGCGCCGCACCCGGCGCGGAAGCTGGGCCCAGCCCCATGCCACCAGATCCCCGCCGGAAAACCACAGTCGGCGCCGCCAGCTCGCGCCTTCACCGGCATGCCCCTTGCCCCAGTTCCAGGCCAGCTCACCGAACGACGCGTCGCTGTTCACCAGGTCCGGGCAGAGGGCGGTGACGCGCTGCGCCAGCCCCTGCATGAGCCGCACGTCCGCGGCGGTCACCAGCTCGGCGTTCGTCATGGTGCGCCACTGTGGCAGGACTCCGGCCAAGCCGCCAAACCGTTTTTCCGGCGACCGTTCGTCGAGTGCGCCGCCGTAATCCTTGGTTCCGGGAAGGTACGCGCGTCAGTTTTCGCACCATGGCGAGGTTGCGTCTTCTCGCCTCGCCGGTCTGGTGCCTCAGCCGCGCGTCATCGTGAGATGCGGGCTTCGATGCCGTCGAGCAGGAAGTCGAGGCCGGTACGGAAGGTTTCGTCGGCGTCCAGGTGGGCGGCGTCGCGGACGACCGTGGCCAGCGCGGGGAACCGGCCAGTGGCGAAGGTCCGCTCCAGATAGGGCCCGAAGGCGACCTGCCACTGCCGCTTGTCCATCCCGGTGGCCCGCTCGGCTCGCCGCTCGGCGATCTCCCGCCGCACCGCGCCGATCACGTAGGCATCGACCGCCTCGACCACCGGCATCACGATGTCCAGGTCGACGCCGTCCATCGCGGCCAGCACGGCCTCCCCCCTGGCCAGCGCGTTCGGCCCGAGCTGGGGCCGCCCACCGATCAGGTCGGCGAGCCATTCGTGGCGGTGAACGGCTTGCCGGGTGGTTTCGGCCAGGGAGCGCAGGACCTCTCGCCAACCGGCTCCGGCCGGCCGGATCTCGGCGTAGACCGCGTCGACCATCAGGTCGAGCAACTCGTCCTTGGTGGCGATGTAGCCGTACAGCCGCATCGGCCCGACCTCCAGGACAGCGGCGACCTTGCGCAGCGACACCGCTTCCAGGCCGTGCGCGTCGGCCAGCCGGATCGCCGCTCGCAGGATCCGCTCCCGGCTCAGCGGGGCCGGTACCGGTCGATCCGGTGGCTCCGGCCGCTCCCACACCAACATGCCCCTGACAATACATCGCCTGCCGCGATACGGTGTATCGAGCAATGTGGTGTATCGAAGGGGGAACCATGACCATCGCCATCGTCGGAGCCGGACTGGGCGGCCTGACCCTCGCCCGGCTGCTGCACATCAACGGCATCGACGCCGTCGTGTACGAGCGTGAATCGTCGCGCGACGCGCGCGGCCAGGGCGGCATGCTCGACATCCACTCCGGCCAGCGCGCGCTGCGCGAGGCCGGCCTGCTCGACCAGTTCCACGCGATCGCTCGTGGCGAGGGCCAGGACATGCGCCTTCTCGAGCCGGATGGCACCCTGCTGCTCCGGGAGGACACACCCGACGACGCCCCGCTCGACCGGCCCGAGGTCGACCGCGCCGATCTGCGCAACCTGCTGCTGGATTCCCTCCCCGAAGACGCGGTGCGCTGGGGGCACGCGTTCGAATCCGCCGACAACGGCCTGCTGCACTTCGCCGACGGCAGCAGTGCGACGTACGACCTGCTGGTCGGCGCCGACGGCGCCAACTCCCGGGTCCGCGCGCTGCTCACCGACGCCTGCCCGGCGCATATCGGCCAGAACGTCGTCGAGGTCGGCATTCCCGACATCGACCGCACGCATCCCGACCTCGCGGCGATGGTCGGGCGCGGCAACTACTGGGTGCTCGGCGACGGAATATCCCTGGCGGCGCAGCGCAACGGCGACGGCCGCGTTCGCATCGGCCTCAGCTTCTACAACACCGCCGAGGACTGGTTCGCCACCAGCGGGATCCCGTTCGACGACCCCGCCGCCGCCAGGGCGCGGCTGATCGACCTGCTCCCCGGGTTCCACCCACGGTTCACCGCGCTGATCGCGGCCTGCGACAACACGGTCGTGCCGCGGTCGATCTACGCTCTCCCGGCCGGCCTGACCTGGCCGTCCACACCGGACGTCACCTTGCTCGGCGACGCCGCGCACCTGATGCCACCCGTCGGCCAGGGCGCCAACATGGCGCTGCTCGACGGCGCCCTGCTCGGTCTCGCGCTGGCCGCGCACCCGGACGACTTCCCCACCGCCGTCAAGGAATACGAACGCGAGATGTTCGAACGCACCAGCGCTGCCGCCCGGAAGTCCGCGGCCATGAAGAAACTGCTGATGTCGCCGGACGCCGCCCGGAAGATGCTCGCCTTCTTCCAAGGCTGACGGTCACCGGACACGACCAGGCCGCCGGCCGCCGCACCCATACCCGGCGGGAGGTGGTCGACACCCCGTAATCGAACCGGAAAAGGAACTCCCCATGACCTTGGTCCAGCGAATCCGCTTTCCGTGACACCGCGCCCATGACGACGATACGATGATCGGCGGATTCTTTTCGCCTGGTGGAGACTCCCTTTCGCCATTGACAAATACTCTTGGTATCAAGTCCCGACGCACCACAGCGAACGCTTCTACCCGATTGGGTGATGTTTTCCGGAACCACCCACGCGGCGCGCCGGTGCCTCATACTTGTGAGTGAGATCTGTCGGTTTGGTCCGGGGAGGGCGGAGGCGGTGCCGCACAGCGCTCAACCCGCTCACCTGGCCGATCTGGCGCAGGCGCTGACCAGGGCGGCCGAGGATCGCGACTGGGCCGCGCTCGAAGCCCTCTGCGACCGGCACATCCTGGCGATGGAGGGCGAACTCGCCGCTCGGCTGCTTTTCGTGCTGGGCTTGGTGCCCGAGGCCGAGTTGCGCGCGCGCCCGCGCCTGATGATCTCGTGGATCAACGCCTACCACGCGGCGAGCGCACCGGACATCGGCGAACTCCGGCCCTACCTGCGCCACTACATGGACCTCGGCACCCGGCTCGCGGCGAACATGGACATAGCCGGCGAGACGTCGCTGGCGACACTCGTCACGGTCGGCACTGCCGCGATGATCGCGTTGCGCGACCAGGGGAAGTGCGCCGAGGCCGAGGACCTGGGACAGCGCCTCACCGCCCGCGCGGCGCAGCTCAGCCCGTTGCCCGGAGTCGACGTGGTACCGCGCCCGGGCTGGCTTGCCCTGCAACGAGGTCTGACGCGGTCGCTGATGGACGACTTCCCGGCCGCGGTCGAGTTGTACCGCCAGGCCTACGACCAGGCGACGGTGGAACCGGCGACGGCGGCCACGGCCCTCAACGCGACCGCGAACCTCGCAATGATCTACGCGCACCTCGGGCACGGTGCCCTCGCACGGCGGTGGCTTGACCGGATGCGTGGCTTCGCGTCGCCGTCCCGGCGGGTCCGGTTCCTGCTCACCGTGGGCGGGACGATCGCCGAGGGCTGGGACGCGCTCGACCGCTACGACGAGGCGGGCCTCGCGGACCGCCTGGCGGCGACCGGGGACGGCACCCAACAGCTGGAAGTCTGGCCCTTCGTCGCGGCGCTGGTATCGGGGCACGGGCTGTATCTCGGCGATCCGGCGGCATCGCTGGTCCATCTCGGCACGCTGCGGCTCAGTCACGCGCCCGCACTGGTCGATCAGGGCACCGCCGTCCGCGTGATGCGACGGGCCCACGTGGAACTGCTGATCGCCACCGGCCAGGCCACCCGCGCACTCCGGATGATCAAGGAAACGGAGCCGCAGGCGTCCTGGCTGGCGCTGCCCGCCACCCGGCTCCGCCTGCTCAACGGCGAATACGAAGCGGTCCGCGCGATGGCCTCGCGCACGTCCTGGCATGAAACCACATCACGCCGCGACGCCCGCCAGATGCTGCTCCTCAAGGCGATCGCCGCGCTGCGCATGGGCGACCGGGAAGAAGCCCGCCGCTCGGTGGAGCTGCTCAGCCGCCTGCGCTCACCCGAGGAAGTCCTCTCGCTCGCCTCACTGTCGCCCGCGGATCGCGACGACTTGTTCCGCCTGGCCGACATTCCCGTGAGCGACGAGGCGGCACAGCGGTTGGCGCTGGCCAGGCCGGTGTTCCCGGAACGCGTCCACCTGGTCGAACTGACCAACCGCGAGCGTGCGGTACTCACCGAACTGGAGGCGGGCGGGACCCTCGCGCAGGTCGCACGCACGCTCGTCGTGTCCGTCAACACCGTCCGCACGCAGGTGAAAAGCGTCTACCGCAAGCTGGGCGCGTCCAGCCGCGAAGACGCGCTGATGCGAGCCTACGAACTCGGAGTGCTCTGACCGTGACGGCATCGCCGGATCCCGGCCGGACACTGTCCACTGTGCTCGATCGGATCAGGGGAACAGCGTGGCGCCGAGCGGGTGCTGCCGGTCGAAACCGGGGAGTATCAGGAAGGTCGCGCTGGCGGTGGTGGTGGTGAACCGCAGCAGCGCGTCGGAACCGTCCATATGCGCCAGGGTGTTGGTGAAGGTGCGCAGCTCGTTCTGGAAGCTCATGAAGAGCAGGCCGGGTGTGGGTTCATCCGTGCTGTAGGAGCGGCGCAGCATGAGGCCGACACCGACCACGCTGGAGTGCGCTCTGCGGACGTGGGCGTCCGCCGGGATGAGGTAGCGTCCGTCCGGCGTTTTGGCACCGAGGTCCGGGTCCGAGGTGATGGTGCCGCCGGAGAGGGGGATTCCGGTGGCCCGGCTCCGGCCGAAGACCGCCTCCTGTTCGGCGACGGAAAGCCGGGCGAACCGCGCGACGTCGAGTTCCATGCGTCGCAGTGCGGCGATGGTACCGCCCGCCACCGGCGTGGGCCCGGCCAGCCACAGGTCTCGCTGTTCCTGGACGGTCGTGTGTGGACCGACGATGCCGTCGACGAAACCGACCAGGTTTCGTGGCGCGGAAAGGCCCCGATCCACGGGAACGTTCGCGCCACGGCGGGCGGACTGCCGCCAGCGTTCGCGTATCCGTCCGCCGGCCTGGTCCAGGAGCGCGGCAGCGGCGACCGGTACCACCAAGGGATCGCTTGCGCAGATCTGGATCAGCAGGTCACCACCGCGCGCCTGCGGGTCAATCCGCTCTCGGGAGAATTCCGGGAGGTCCGCCGCGCCGGGCAGGGCAGGATCGACCCCGCGTACCAGCCGGGGGCCCACCCCGATCGTGACGGTGAGATCGCCCGGCGGCAGACCGAGCAGCCGGGCATCGGTCCCCGCGGTGAGCGCGAGGACGGCCTCGCCGAGTTCGGCCAGCAACGGACCGGCAGGCACGGCGTCCGCCAGGTCGGCCACCACGGCTAGCAGGTTGGGCTGGGCCGGTTGCGGGAGGGTGATGCCCGCCTGATGCCAGCCTGTCGCTGACACCGGAGTGGCCGCCGCCGGGGTATCGAGCCGGACCGGCTGCGGGGAACCCGGTTCGCACCCGGCGGTGAGGCCGGCGGCCATCACGGCGCCGGTGACACCGAAAAAAGCGCGGCGCGACGGGTGATGGTCTGCTGGGCGCATGATGTGGAGAATGCCATATCCGCCCTACCGAAGACGAAGAAAACCATGCCAAAATGGAATCATGCCTCGTTTCCCTCTTCGCGCGATGCTCGCGTTGCTGGGCACCCTGACCGTCGTCCTGACCGGCTGCGACAGTGGCAGTGGCAATGAGACCGACGGCTCGGGCCAGGGCCGGCGGCCGGCCGGTGAGCACGTGACGATCCGGGTGCCGTCCGACGCCCCGACGATTTCGGCCGCGGTGTCCCTCGCGCGGCCCGGTGACCTCGTGCTGGTCGCCCCGGGCGTGTACCACGAGTCGGTGAAGATCGGCACGGCGCAGATCACCCTTCGCGGCGAGTCCCGGGACAAGGTCGTCATCGACGGGCGGTTGCAGCAGCCGAACGGTGTCGTCGTCGTCGCACCGGGAGTGGCCGTGGAAAACCTGACCGTGGAAAACAATACGCAGAACGGCGTCCTGGTCACCGGTTCGGCGGCGGCCGCCGCCGGAGCGCCGGGGCGGACCGGAGGCTACGACACCGGCAACGAACCCGTCACCTTCGTGCGGTCGTTCCTGGTCTCCCACGTGACCGCGACCCGCAACGGGCTCTACGGCATTTACGCGTTCTCCGCGCAGGATGGCGTCATCGAGCACACGTACACGTCGGGTTCGGCCGATTCGGGGATCTACGTCGGACAGTGCAAGCCGTGCGGCATCGTCGTGCGGGACAACATCGCCGAACTCAACGCGGTCGGTTACGAGGGCACCAATGCCAGTGGCGACCTGTACGTGGTGGGAAACCGTTTCGCCGGTAACCGGGTCGGACTCACCACGAATTCCGACCACCAGGAGAAGCTGATCCCGCAGCAGGGCGCCGTCGTCGCCGGGAACCTGATCGCGGAAAACCAGCAGGCACCGACTCCCGAACAGGCCGACGGAGGGTGGGGCATCGGCGTCGGCATCGACGGCGGCAGCGACAACCGGTTCGTCCGCAACCGGATCACCGGCAATGTCAACGCCGGACTGCTGATCACCGCGACCGTCGACATACCGCCGCAGGGCAACCAGATCGTCGACAACACCTTCGCCGCCAACGGCATCGACGTCGGCTGGACTTTCCCCGGAGCCACGCAAGGACGAGGTAACTGCCTGCAAGGCAACGACCTGCGCGCGACGGTGCCCGATCGACTCGCGG
The DNA here is from genome assembly GCF_026802195.1 of Amycolatopsis cynarae. NCBI lineage: Bacteria > Bacillati > Actinomycetota > Actinomycetes > Pseudonocardiales > Pseudonocardiaceae > Amycolatopsis > Amycolatopsis cynarae. The sequence continues at coordinate 4,797,862 of NZ_CP113836.1, forward strand.
CGATCGCGTCCTGCCCGGTTTCCGACCGGTCCCCCGTGCCGTCCGGCACCTGGACCATGCCGACGGCACCTCGCGGTATCCCGTTCACCGACGTGGCCGCCCCCGCCGCACAGCCACAGTTCCCGAATGCCACCACCACCGGCGCCACCGCTGTTCCGGCCGTTCCGGCGTTTCCGGACACCGCGGGCATCCCGCTGCCGTCGGCGTCACTCCTCGCCGAGGGCGCATTGGTCCAGACTTCCTGACTGGCCCCTAGCGTCCCGGGGTGGCGCCTGGTATCGGCGGCGGTGGAACGTAGTTCTGGGTGTCGAAATCGATGACCACCGGTTGCGGCTCGGAAGCCACGGCGGCCTGGACCCGGTACAGGGTGCCGTCCGGGCCGATCCAGTAGCGCACGGTGCCCGCGCTACCGGGCTTGCCGGTGGCGTCCGGCCCGGTCATGACGTCCACCGGATGGCCGCGCACTTGGTCCAGTCCAGTCCAGGCGGCGCCGTTCTGGGGCAGTAGCTGGGCGTTGTCCGGCCGGTCGCTCCCGAGACCGAGCGCGATGGCCAGCGCCGTGTCCAGCGCGCTGCCGGACGCTTGCCGCGGACGGCTGTACCAGTCCGTGCCGGGCGGCAAAGCCGGTGCTTGCGGCGGGGTGTCCGCCATCGGGTGGACCAGCACGGTGGTGGCCGTCCAGGCGATCAGCCCGTCGCTGGACGTGTCGCGCCCGGTGCCGTGCACCACGCCATAGCCGAGTTTGGCCCGGTAGTCGATGGACCCGGTGACGACCAGCCCGCCACCGGTACCCGGCACGGTGATCGTCACCGCGCGGCCTCCCGCCTGGTAGTTGCGAAACCTCGCGATGGCCAGCCGGTTCGCCTCCTCCGGCGTGAGCGTGCGTGGACCGGCAGGGCCGGAACCGTTGCCAGCGAACAGGAACGCGACGGCTGCGACGACCGCGACACCGACGGCGGCCCCCACCCACCGTGGCCGCAGCCACCGGCGCGTGCCCGTCGCGCGCCGCCGGAGACCTCGCCGTACTCTCATGCTCCGCACGCGGCCCGACGCTAACAGACCCACCGATTCACCCCCAAAATCACCCGATTCCGATGCCTAAGCGGTACCGCTTTCTGGTTGTCTATGGCGGTTCGGGATGTCTTTCACGGCTGGTATCACTGGGGCAGGGATCGGATGTTCAGTTCGAGGCGTGTGTCTTGCTCACCTGGCAGAAGAACAGCGAGGGCCGCGGGCCGTGCGGCCGGGAAACACGGGGGCCGGCTGGCGCGGGTCGGGATGTCCGGTCTGCTGCTGGTGGGTAGCGCCCTGGGCCCGATGGCGGGGGCGGCGGGTGCTTCCACGACCGACGGCACCCTGACGGTCCAGGTGCTGCGGGATTTCTTCGGCACCGGCGTCATCAACACGGCGATGGATGTGCCGCAGCGGGGCATGAAGGTCGATGTTTCCGACCCTGCGGGCCATCACGTCACCGGCACCACGGACGCCACCGGAAAGGTCGTGGTGTCGGGGTCGACCGTGCTGACCGGCGGCCAGTACCGCGTCGATGTCACGGTTCCGGCCTCCTACAGCGACTATCTGCGGGCCGCACCCGCCTCGACGGCGGCGAACCACTTCGACAGCTTCACCACGTTCGTGGACGTCTCCGGCGGCAAGAACGCCTCGGTGATCACCGGGGTCTGGAACGCGGCCGACTACACGCTGCCGGACTCCCGGTATTTCGTGCCGGTCCAGAACGGCGCGGGCGGGAAGGACACCCGGGCGCTGGTGGCGTTCGGCCGGAACACCCGGCGTGTGTGTCCCGACGATGTGGCCTGCCCGGCCGTGCTCGCCACGCAGTCCCAGGTGGGCACCACCTACGGGCTGGCCTACGACAAGAACCGGCGGCGGCTGTTCCAGAGCGCGTTCGCCCGGCGGTACACCCTCTACGGGCCGCACGGCGGTAACGCGATCTACACCGTGCCCGCCGACGGCCGGGGCGCGCCGGCCCTGTTCGCGAAGGTGCCGTTCGCCGTGGTCACGCCGCACGACACCGCCAACCTGATCAAGGACGCCGGGTTCACCGACGCACCGGGCAAGGAAAGCATCGGCGGCCTGGCACTGTCGGAGGACGGTTCGACACTGTACGCGGTGAACCTG